>NZ_CP174509.1:0-4800000 GCF_045920555.1 Pseudalkalibacillus sp. A8 | reverse complement strand
TACCTTATTTACAGATATCCATATTGATGACTGTGGATTGTTATCTATCGAATTTGATAACGGCATTATAGCAAGTCATGATCCTAGTTGGTCTAGAAATTCTTCCTATCTTACATGGGGCGATGCTACAATTGAAATCGTCGGTTCCAAAGGCCGTGCATACGCTGATGCCTTTGGAGAGAACTTACATTTTTATTCGGTAAAAAATAAACCATATCGACATATCCTTTTCGGTAAAGACATGGATTCAGCATTGATTGAGGATTTTATAGAGTGTATCAGGCATGATCGAGAGCCCTCTATCTCAGGATTAGATGGTTTACGTGCTATGGAAGCGGCACTTGCAGCGTATGAATCCGGGATGTCTCATCAGCCTGTCAATCTTTATTCAACCAGTAATTAATATGGTTTAAGCGGTGAGAAAGCCTATGGAAATCCAAGGTAATCTTTTATCATTAAGAGACGTTACCATCCAATGTAGTCATGGAAGGATACAATCCATTAGTAAACAAAAAGGTGCGAAAGATACGAATATAATTATTCCGGGAATGATAGATACTCATATTCATGGATTAAAGGGTAAGGATTTCATGGATGCAAATCTATCTTCCTATGAACATATTGCACGGAATCTCGTCAAATTTGGTGTAACCGGATTTTTAGCTACTACAAGAGCTGAATCCATGGATCTAATTAAAACGGTATTAAAAAAGTTAGTAGAATATCATAGTGTTAATCATGAGGATAACCTTGCCGCTCAAATGCTCGGTATCCATCTGGAAGGTCCATGGTTAAATCCCGAATATCGGGGTGCTCAAAAGATTGAACACATACAAGCTCCTAAACTCGAGGATGCTAAGGCGATCTATGCGATTACTGGAGACCTGCTGAAAGTGGTTACATTGGCACCGGAAGTAAAAGGAATGGAGAAAATCATTCGCTTTTTCCGGCAAAAAGGGGTCCAAGTATCTGCCGGACACACAGATGCTGGAGTCGAAGAGTTTAAGCTAGCATATGAGCAAGGGATAACCCGAGTAACCCACAGTTTTAATGCTATGCGAGGCTTAAACCATCGCTTACCAGGAATTATGGCCCCCGCCATGTTAAATGATAACATCTATTGTGAAATAATCGCAGATGGTATACATGTACATCCCCTCATGATTCGAATGTTGATAAAACAAAAACCGTTAGAAAGACTGATTCTTGTCTCTGATTCAAGTGCAGCAACAGGATTGGAGGACGGTACCTATTATCTTGGTGGAAAATCATTAGTCAAAAAGAACCGTTTGGTATTACTTGAAAAGGGGCAGACAATCGCTGGAAGTGCGATAACCCTTTTGGATGCGGTTCGTTTTCTTAATAAAACTCTGCATATCAAACTGGAAAACATAATTTATGGCGCAAGTACTAATCCTGCACTGTCAATCAACCTATCCAATAAAGGTGAAATCAGGGTTGGATATGATGCGGATGTGGTCCTGTTAGATAGAAATCTTAACGTACATTCCACTTTCATTGGCGGAAAAAATGTATTTCTTAAGGAGGATTAGACAAGATATGGTCAAACATAACCTTCATGCTGATATCGTTATTATTGGTGGAAGTTTAGGGGGATGCTCCGCAGCTTTAGCAGCATTGAAGACTGGAAAGAAAGTGATTTTGACTGAAGAGACAGCATGGATTGGAGGTCAACTAACCAATCAAGCTGTTCCGCCAGATGAGCATCCCTGGATTGAAAAATTCGGTTCGTCTTCTTCTTATCGAGAGCTTCGAAATAGAATAAGAGATTATTATTACCGGAATTACCCATTACGAGAACCACTTGGAGATAAATTTAATCCAGGGAATGCCATTGTGAGTCGGATCAGCCATGAGCCGAAAGTCGCATTACATGTCTTAAATGAACTATTGTCTCCTTACCTTCATAGCAGACGACTTGTCATATTAACAAAACATAAGATTGTAGAAGCTGAAACAGATGGGGATAGGGTAATATCAGTTACTGTTGAATCGTTACTTGATCAATCACAGATTCTTACAGCTTCCTATTTTATTGATGCGACAGAATTAGGTGATGTGTTGCCATTAGCTAATGTTGAATATGTAACGGGAGCAGAATCCAAAATGGAGACTGAAGAACCGCATGCAGTGGATGGTCCTCCACAGCCGATGAATATGCAAGCCTTTACATATTGTTTTGCGATGGATCATTTAGAAGGTGAAAACCATGTCATTGAAAAACCCGATCGATACGATTTCTGGAAAAACTATCAAGCTGACTTTTGGCCAGACCGTCAATTGAGCTGGAGTGGCATTCATCCGCCGACCATGAAACCTGTAACCTACTCTTTATTTGAACAAGAGGGGACGTTCTCCTTATGGAAGTATCGTAGGCTTATTGACCATACTCAATTTGAAGAAGGTTTCTATAAAAGTGACATAAGTTTAGTCAATTGGCCGGCAAATGATTACTGGATCGGACCTATTATCGACGTGAACGAAAATGAAAAGAGAAAACATCTGGAGAATGCCAAACAATTAAGCCTTTCACTGTTATATTGGATGCAGACAGAAGCCCCTAGACCAGATGGGGGAAATGGCTATCCCGGATTACGGTTGCGGAAGGATATTGTTGGCACTACGGATGGATTAGCCATGTATCCTTATATCCGAGAGTCAAGGCGTATTAAGGCAGAGTTTACGATATTAGAACAGCATATTTCAGCAGAAATAGAAGGGAAATCATGGTCGACTGATTTCAAAGACACTGTGGGGATAGGGTGTTATCGTTTGGACCTTCATCCTTCAACAGGTGGAGATAATTACATTGATCATTATGCATACCCATTTCAAATTCCATTGGGGTGCTTGATCCCTGTAAGGATGAAAAACTTGATTCCAGCAAGCAAAAATATTGGAACGACCCATTTATCGAATGGATGCTACCGACTCCACCCTGTAGAGTGGGGCATTGGTGAGGCAGCAGGGTTTTTAGTTTCCTATTGTATTGATAAGAGAACGAAACCCACAAGTGTAAGAAATAATGAAGGATACCTACAAAGCTTTCAAGAACTTCTTACTCGACAAGGAGTCGAGCTTCAGTGGCTTAAACTGACATCAGTATAAAAAAGAGGGCTGATCCAATAACGGATCAGCCCTCTGACATTTTCATGGACTTTTTTAGTGACCATTTGCATTGTTAATGATAATGTGCGGGAGGTCAGCTGAATTGCTTTCGTTGCCAGCTTCATCAATTGCTATAGCCTTTAACTTGTGGATTCCCTGGTCCAGCTTATCCAATTCAATTGTAACCTCTTCATCCCCTGATCCAGTGCCTGTGCCGACTATTTCACCTTTGCCAAAAATCTGGATTGTCGCACCGGCTTCGGCTTTTATTTTCACTTCAGGTGTACGATCATTAGTTGACATCGGTTTTTCAGGTGACACAATGATTGGAGTATCAGGCGAAACGGTATCAACATGAATGGTGAATGAAACAGGGTCCCCAGGTACGCCTTGTTCAGTTTCAGCAATAACGACTAGGTCATGGGTTCCATCAGACAATCCATCCAACGTAATGGTAGTTTCCTCGTCTGCAATAACATTGGATTCACCGATAACTTGTTCACCTTCCATAATCCTTACATTTGAATTGTTCTTCGTATGGACGATTACATCTGGTGTAATATCGTTTGTAATCCATCCGCTTTCAGGGCTGATCAGTTCTAAACCCGGTAACTCAGTTTCATCAATTTCATAGGAAAGGGAGATGTCATCGTAGTATGCAGTTGCCATCCAATACTGGGTCACGAATGCATAAACTCTGACTGATGCGGCATTATCAGGAGCATATTCACTTACTATTGTTTCCTGCCATTGATCATGACCTGAAGTGATATAGGATGCTTCAGAATGAAGTTCGTTACCGTTTGAATCGAAGAACCTCATCATGAATAACGTACGTCCTTCATCTAGATAAACCTGGCTTCTAGCAGTATACTTCTTTCCAGGAATAACACCTATGGAATCAGATAGGACAGCAACCGTTTCTGTTGTCGATGTATCTTGTAACTTTAAACTGTATTCACCTGAGTAACTTCGTTCATCCGATACATTGAAGATTGCTTTTTCTGATGACCAATTTTCTGACCAACCTGGGATCACACCCTCCATAAGCGGGGATTCAAATCCGGCATTCTCCAAATCTACATCGATTTCGATTTTTTCTGGAGGAAGGCCGTCTCTGACGGTTATTTTCTTTAAGTTTCCAGCATCGGCATAATAAATGTTACCGTCGTCACCGAGTGTCATTAATGGACTTCTTTCTAGTTGAACATACTCCAATGATTCTGGATCAATGACAGTTATTTGTCCTGCAAGGGTTGTATAGAGTAAGCCATCATCAGCCCATCGTAAATGGACAGGACGCCAATAGTGGTTAAAGTTCCAATTGGTTGGAACGATTTCTTTGCTTTTGACGATTTCCAATGTTTCTGGATCCATCGCAAAAATCGTTCCGTATGAAGCGCCCCAAAGCAGACCGTCAGGACCGAAGGAAAGTCCTCCAATCGCTTTTGGAGTTACCTCACCAGGGAGGTCAGGTGTAAACTCAGTAAGCTTTTCACCAGCGTTCACGTCCCAAACAAACATTTTTGCTTCTTCAGCAGTAGGATCGATGCCAAGACCACCCCAGACAGAAGTCGAACCATAAATTTTTCCATCACGATAAGCAAGTCCAATGATACTTTGGTCCTCTACAACATGACGATATGTTTGAGGATCATTTCCCATGTCATTTGGATCGTATATTGTTAATGCTCCTCCTAACTGTCCATAGGTAGGGATTGTACCGATAAATAGTTTCCCGTCTCCTGAGGACATTGCAAATGGCCGATCCTGTCCTTCTGATGATAAACTGAAAATTTCATGTGGATTGCTTCCTTTTTCAGGTTCCAAAGAGGTATCATACTCGAAGATATTTGCTCCGGGATAAGTTCCCATATACATTTTATCTCCTAATGAAGTCATACCCTCGGCTTGTCCAAGGTTGAACAATTTAATCTTATCGTTGGATGTATTGTATCTTGCACCGAAAGTACCCATATATCCACTAAAATAGATGTTTCCATCTGGACCTTTTTCCATAGTTTGGATCGTTGTCGGTTGTCCTTCAACAATTGGTGGTAGTGTTTTTCTTGTCCCGGATTGAAAATTGAATAATACAACACTACCATTAAAACTTATCGTAACTAAACTTGTACCTGGGAATTCAGGGTCGTCTAGTGTAACCCATCCTGCATTACGTATGTAGGATCCATAGGTCAACCCAGTATCTTCAATCGTTTCATTTGTTAAATCAAAAGACATTACTTTGTTATTGGCAACAAAATAGGTTTTGCCATCGTGTTCAGGCGTCATTGCAAGGCCTTTTGACCCTGTAATCGTTTCAGGAAGCCATACTCCTTCTTCAAGGTCATAGACGAGAAATGGTCCAGCTGATAAATGTACAAAGAGGTAGTGATCGACGATGTCCAAAGCCCAAATGGTGCTTAGATTATCGACATCATAATATTCTGGTCGATCAGGTAGAGATAAAGTGCCTGTTTCACCAGTTGCCGTATCAATGGTTACGATGCTCCCTTTAATTCCTATACCGGCATAAACAGTACCATTTGCATAAGTCATCGACCTTACATAATCTTGATCTGGTTTTACTGATCCATAGTCGTGGATTTCATCGGTTTCTGGATCATATCGGAATACATGTGCATCTGGATATGTGCCACCATACACATGTCCTTCCTCATCAATTGATAGTCCATATACTTCACGGGCTCCAGGTACGACGGTACCTAAGTCTGTCATCGTTTGTGAAGAGGGGGAGTATTTGAAAAGTTTACCTGATCCACCTATATACACATTCCCATCATGATCTACAGCGTGTGTCCACGAACCTCCTAAACCATCCAATTCGTATGTTCTAAGTAACTCATAGGTGTCTAAATCCACTACTTGGAAAACCCCTGGATTTCCTTTCACCGTCGTATACATGACATCATGTCCATTTTCAACACCATACGTACTATCCATAGCTGCCACTGAAGTGACAACAGGTCCTAAATCTTCTGGTTGGCTGAATGTTTTTTCAATATCTGCTGAAGCAGGCCTAGGTATTCCGACAAACAATCCCAAGGTCATAAATGAAAGACAAAACCATAAACCAATGTTCTTGATTTTTTTTATAGTAGCCACAACAAATGCTCCCTTCAATTTGTCTCACTGCAGGAATAATACTTATTGAAACAACCGTTCCACATTGCTCTTGAGAGTAACTTTGACTTCTTCAGAAGCATGACTGCGTTCTAGATTCCATTTGAATTTTTCTATGTGTTTCTGAGCTTCTTTGATGTTCCCTTTGTCGTAATGATGTTGGGCTTGTCTTAAATGGTTCTTCAATTTCATAGCAGTTGCATGGCTAAATTTACTTTCACTTTCGAAGCCTTCTATCTGGACTTCTAAAGAGCCGGGAGTAACTTGAACTGTAAGAGTCAATTGGTTTGTCGTGACAGTTTCACCATTATAGGCCACCGTAGCAGAAATATTGACCGAACCACCATTTTTAGCTTGAAGTTTTCCATCGGCCACTTCTGCAATATGTGTATCTGAAACAGACCATTCAATCTCAGCTCCATGTAAATCAGCTTCATTTCCATTGCTTAAAAGTATTCTGAGTTCAAGCGGCACTTCTTCTCCTTGTAGAACAGTCAACTGAGCTGTGGTCAAATTGACTGATTCAATTGTTAATGGAAGTTTGATAAGGTCTTCACCTTCCGCAAAGTAAATGTTTCCTTCCTGGTCAATATCCATCAGATTGATCGTATCACCAAGTAATTGTTTCCACTGCATGGTTTCAGGATCGATCACCGTCAATTTCCTAGCTGCGGTTGTATATAGGTAACCATTGTTGTCCCATCTCATGAAAAACGGTCTCCATTGACTACCCCTAGAAACTCCTTCATACAACAGCATGCTTTTCGCGATCTCACGATTAGTCGGGTCCATTGCAAATATGGCATAGGTGCCAATTCCATCTGACTTATAACCGTATGCTGTCCCCCAAAGGTTTCCGTCTGGTCCAAAAGATAATTCTCCAATCATTTCAGGTGTTTCGAGACCTTCGACATTCAAATCGAAAGTTTCACTTTGCTTTGTAACCACATCATACTCGAACATTTTGGCTTCATTTGCCACAGGATCTATGCCAAGACCACCAGCAATGGTCGAACCGCCGAACACTTTCCCGTTTTTAAATGCTAACCCTATGATACTTTGGTTTTCTACGATATTTCGAATCGTGCCCCATTCATCTGTTGCCTTATCATAAATAGATAAAGCTCCACCCAGGGTTCCGTAATCTGAAATCGTTCCAGTGAACAATTTATCATCACCTGATGTGAACGTAAATGGGCGGCTCTGGGCATCTGGTATGTCATAGACCATTTTAGGATTATCATCAGAACCCTCATTAAATTGATAAGGTTGTTCTGGGTCATATTTGTATATTCTTGCTCCACCATAGGTACCAAGAAACACATCGTCATTCAGGAAACCGATTCCCTCAATTTGATGGGGGTCACGTTCATGTAGGGTGTATTTTTCTTCAGATGTATCGTATATACCAAAGGAACCCTGATATCCCCCCATATAGATGTTTTGATCTTCACCGATTTCAAGACTCTGTATGGCTAGGCCTTGCAGATCAACCTCAGGATAAAGTACTTCCAATTCATTCGTTGTTGGATTGTAACGAGTATACTCAATCTGGTTATGCAAGATGGCCAATACCTGTGTACCATCCTCATTCGTAATCCACTCATATCCTTTTGCAGATGAACCTGGAAGCTTGACCCTTGGTTCGACGGGATTCGTTTCGAACGTTTCCATATTATAGGTCCATAATTCACTTGTACGTTTATCACGATAATAGACGATGTTCTCATCATAAGGGGAAGGAGGCGATATCATTCCATCAAATGTGTGTTCATCTTGCCAGTCGATTTGTTTCAAAATTTCTGATGTTTCCAGATCCATAATGATCATGGAGGTACCATAAACGACAAACAATTGTCCATTGAATTCCCATATATTTGAGATGGTGGTTTGTTCTCCGGTAATCGGTAGATCGATTTCAGTCTTTTCACCTGTTTCCCGATCGATCCGATAGAGGTAAGCCGTTGTCCCGATTCCAACATACACGGCATCATCGGTTACACCTAGCCCACGGGCATATTTTTCTCCTTCTTTGATTTGACCGATGTCCCTGAATTGACCAGATTCAGTGTCATATTCGAAAACCTTCGAATTAGGATAGGTCGCTCCGTAAATCTTCCCATCTGATGAGGATTCAAGTTCCCAAACCCAATTATCTGATGGATTTGTACCCATGCTCTCAATCACTTTTTGTTCGGGAGAGTAACGGTAAAGGATGCCATTATATGTTCCAGAAAAGTAGATATTACCATCTGCAGCAACAGCTACCGCCCACACGACGTCATTCCCAGGAATGGATTGGGAAAACTTTACCTCGCCCGTAAAGGCATCCACAGCATAGAACGTGGAAGGAGATCCGTTTGTAGCAAAATAGATTTCACCATTTCCAATTGCGACACCCTGAGCTTTGGAGGCCAATGCTGCAGGTCCTAGATTGATTGGATCACCAAATTCAAATGGAAGGTCTAATTGTTGTTTTATTTCGGCAGTGAATGCATCGTAAGAGACATTACTTTTCCCAGTAACTCCCGAGTATAAGAATATTTTCGCCGACTTTGCGTTTTTAGGCGCCTTTCCTTCGACCAGGATATCAATCCATTGATCTTGAAGGGCTTCATATCCACTTCTGAAGCTATCAATCTCATTACCGCCGTCATCATAAAACTTTATATATAGACTGGCATTTCCAGCAGTGATCTTAGCTTTTCCGCTTACTTCATAAACTTTCTTTGAATCGACCTGAAAGGAAGAACTATATAATCCCACTGAACTTTTGTTTGTCTCATCTACGATGCGGACACTCTTTTCTCCATCGGCTGACTCTGTATCTACGATTTCGATCGATGTATCTGGTCTTAGTGTGGTCGGATATGTATCCCAGTCAGGAATTTCCCCTGCTTGAAGAGGCTTCTCAAAACTTGAATTCTCAATTTGTATAGAATCTGAGTCCAATTTCTTAAAAATTTTTATATCATCATAAAAGCCTTTCATCTGCGCAGTCGAAGACTGGTATATAAAAATTGTCACAGATGTAGCCCCTACAGGTGCATTATCTTCGACGGTAACGTGATTCCATTTATTCAATGTTAAATTTTCAAAGTATTTAGGGGAGTTTCCTATGATTTCATTATTTTCATTTAACCACCGTAACCAGATGCCTGGATTCCCTTCCAATTCTTCAGGGTATAATCGGGCGTTTACCCTATAGCGGACTCCTTCCTTTACACCTATTGACCTGGAAGTCAATCCCGTGACCCCGGAATTGATCACTTCAAGACTCTGGCTGCCCTCAAAAACGGTTGTTTCAGATATCGACATACCCTCTTGCATCCCCCCGCTCCAAAAACTCCATTCTGGAACTTGACCATTGTTGTAAGGCTTTTCAAAATCACCGTTAATAACTTCAAGTTCTTTCCATTCTTCAGTCTCATCTGCAAGTGCCTGGGGTGGAGAATTCGGTAAAGAAAATGCGAATAACAAGAGGAAACAACAGAGAATTACGAAAAAATGATCTAATCTCATAATTACACTCCTTTCAATTAAATTCAAAACTTAGTCAGAATTTCAGGCTTTTTAGTGAAACTCCTTTTTAAAAAAGATTAATACCCTATATAAAGACACAACGTTTAAAAGTTCTTCTTTATTCACATTTAATAGAATACGTTATATCCAGATATCGGGATGATAAAAAACGGATAACGGTCTATATAAAGACGTAGAATCCTGGGGTCTTATTAGAGGATTGTGGTCCATATTTTACACGTTGAATTTGGAGTATTTTAAGGCGTATAATGGACTTGCAATCATGAATTCCAAATTTTATTGAGTCACTGTTTTGAGGGGGCGTCTTTCTATATAATGATTGAAATTTTTGGGGCATTGATTTTGCCTATTATACTTATACCTTTTTTTGTGCGGGTTACATACAATCGATGGGTAGCCATCGGTCTGAGTATTGTGATCATGATCGTCATGTTTATGAATTTTGAATCTTACTGGACGGTCGTAACGGGAATCATCGGGACACTGATCGGAGGATTTTTTTCATTCCGTGTCGGAAATAAAGTGGATAAAAAGTGGAGCTAGCGCCTATTTCATCAAGAGATAGACGCTATTTTTTTCGGAGAAAAACAAAATTTGTCGACTACGGGACGAATAAATCAGATTTTTCGAAAAAATCTGGTTTGAATTTCATAATGTGAAATAACTCGATTGTTCAATTATGTCATTCACAATATAGTAATAACAGATTTTACTTTTTATGGAGGTGACTGAATGGATATTCGTGAGTTGCGGAATTGTTTCGGTAGGTTTACGACTGGAGTTACAGTCGTGACATGGTCAGGGGAAGATAAAGTGAAACACGGCATCACGGTCAATTCCTTTACATCCGTTTCATTGGATCCGCCGCTTGTACTCGTCTCAATCGACAAGAAAGCGAAGGCATGCGAACGGTTGAAGAATCAATCTTTTATCGTCAACATTCTTGGTTCTGGTCAAGAAGCGATCGCCTGGCAATTCGCAGGCAGGGAGCAGCAGGGACTGGAGATCGAATGGGAAGAAACGCTCATTGGACCTAAAATCAAGGATACACTTGCCTCGATTGAATGTTCAGCATGGAAAGAATACGATGGCGGCGATCATGTTTTATATTTGGGGAAAGTACAGGATTTCTCTTATACGGAGGGAGATGCACTGACTTTTTATCAGGGGAAATTCTCTCATAATGAAGAAATCGGCAACTATGTAAAAAAGTAATTACAAACAAGGAGGAGATTCGATGGGGATCAGAACAGGTGAGCAGTATATCAAAGGATTGCGGTCAAGAAAACCTGAGGTGTGGTTAGGCGGTCGTAAAATCGATGACGTCTATGAAGAAGATGTATTCAGACAACCGATCCACGAGATTGCGAAGCTTTATGACATGCAGCATGACCTTACATACCAGAATAGGATCACCCATATTTGTGAGGAAACCGGCGAGCGTGTCAACAATGCGTTTCTTGTACCAAAAACATTCGAGCATTTGAAAGCAAGAAGCGATTTGTATGAAGTCTGGTCTAAAGCTACGTTTGGAACGATGGGGCGTACACCGGATTTCTTGAACGTGACGATAACCTCGATGGCAAGCAACACGTGGTTCTTGAATCAATATAACCCTCAATGGGGCGAAAATATGATCAGTTATTATAAGCATGTCCGGGACAATGATGTCTTTTTGACCCATGCGATCATCAATCCACAAAACGATAGAAGCAAGGCATCCCATGAGCAGGAAGATGCGTTCACTCATTTAGGGGTCGTGGAAGAGAAGCCGGACGGACTGGTCGTAAGAGGAGCGAAGATGCTTGCGACGCTCGCACCGATTACAGATGAGGTCATTATATATTCGTTTCCTGGATTCAAGCCTGGAGACGAAAAGCATGCAATTGCGTTCGCGTTACCGATTGACACACCTGGTCTTAAAATCATGTGCCGTGAACCAGCGCAAGACGGCAAACGTTCGTTGTTCGATCATCCGCTTGCTTCGAGATTCGAAGAGATGGATGCACTTCTTGTGTTTGAGGATGTGTTCGTTCCGTGGAACCGGGTGTTCATCAATCAGAATGTTGAAGCGGCGAATCTTTTATATCCGAAGACGGGGATCGGGATCCAGCCAGCGCATCAATCAGGGGTCAGAGGTCTTGTGAAACTATCATTTGCGATGGAAGTCGCTTGTAAACTTGCAGATTCCATCGGTGTCGACGGCTATCTCAATGTAAAAACACAATTGGGAGAGCTGATCCAATCGGTCGAAGCGATAAGAGCCCTTTTGAGAGTTTCCGAGTATGAGTATGAAACGACAACACAAGGAGAAATACGACCTGCAGCGGCTCCGCTTGAAACGATCAGAGGAATGCTGCCGAAGCTTTATCCACGTGCTGTCGAAATCATCCAAACGATTGGCGCGGGTGGTCTGTTGATGTCTCCGATGGGTGCTGATTTCGACTCACCGGAACTGAAGCCGATCGTCGACAAGTATTATGTCGGACGTGAAGGTGTATCTTCTGAAGATCGTGTCCATTTGTTCAAACTGGCATGGGATCTATCTGGAGAAGCATTCGGCCAACGCTTGCTTCAATATGAACGCTATTATTCCGGAGATCCGTTGAGAAGATTAGGCTGGTTCTATGACGGATTCAAGCGCAAGCATGATTTTGCGATGGTAAAAGATGCACTGGACGGCGCATCTGATATGCATAAAAAACAACTCATTAAAAACTAGCAATATAAAAATAAAGGAAACACCCTCCACTTATCTAATATTCTATCTGGAGTGATTTTATCGGTCATTCGCTCGAATACCTATGCTTGATGCTAAAAGGAGAGTGGGCATGTGATTTCGTCTATCAATAAAATTACGAAAATTCTAAATTGTTTTACGAATGAAGAACCAGCTCTTGGCAATCTGGAAATTGCGCGGAAGTTAGAGATGAATCCGAGTACAACACATCATCTCATCCGGACATTGTGCCAGGAAGGGATCCTCATTCAGGATAGTCGGAAAAAGTACCGCCTCGGATGGAAGTTGTTAGAGTGGAGCAATCATGTCATGTATCAACAGGATATTTATAGCGAAGCGATCCCGATCGTCGAAAGTCTTATAAGAAAATACCAGGGGACGGTCCATATAGGGATGTTCGATGCTGGTGAGGTACGGTTCGTGCTGAAAGTCGCTGCCAAAGATTCAATATCGGTTCCGACCTTTGTCGGGGCAAAAAAGCCGGCGTATTGTACAAGTACGGGGAAGGTATTGCTCGCATATAATCCTTCGTTCATCCAACCGACGATTTCGAAAGGATTGATGCAACGGGCTCCGAATACGATCACGTGTGTTGATAAGCTCATGGTGGAATTGAAGCAGATCCGCCAACAGGGTTATTCGATTTCCAATAATGAAAATGAACACGGGATGTACGCTGTGGCGGCGCCAATACAGACTTATACTGGCCAAACAGTGGCTGCGCTCAATATGGTCGGTCCGATTTCTTATATGCAGGGCAGCGAAAGCAGGACGATCATCCAAAGCGTCGTCCGTACAGCACAGTCAATCTCCAATGAATTGGGTTATATCAATGTTTTGTGAGAGCGCTTACACTTGGGTTTGCAATATAAGTATTGTTGATTTTTCGAGGAAATGAAGCGGAATTTCATGACACTCCTGTAGGAACAGCAAGCCAGGCGAGATCCCGCAGCGAGCGATGAGAGGCTTGCGGATTGCCCTCACAAACGGAGTGAATTTCGCAAAAAAATATGAGGAGGAATACCATGGCTATTAAATCTGGAACAAGCATGTTGAATGATAGAGTGGGAAATCTTATGAAAATCATTGAGGATAATAAGGACCTTTTGAAGCCTCCAGTCAATAACAAAGTCCTTTGGGAGGATTCTGAGTTCATCGCGATGTTGATCGGCGGGCCGAACAAACGCCGGGATTTCCATGTTGATCCGTCTGATGAGTTCTTTTATCAGGTGAAAGGAAACTGTTATGTGGAATGTATCAACGGTAAAGGAGAACGTGAAGTGGTAACGGTCGGTGAGGGAGATATATTCATGCTCCCGGCGATGGTTCCTCATTCACCACACCGGACAGCAAACTCTTACGGAATCGTCCTTGAACGGAAACGAGGAGAAGGAGAACTAGAAGACTTTGTCTGGTTCTGCGATAAATGCGACCATGAGATGCACCGGGTAACGGTCCAGTTGACGAATATCGAAACTCAAGTGAAAGGTGCGATTGAACAGTTCAACAGCAGTCCTGAATTGAGGCAGTGTGACAATTGCGGCTATATGATGCCTGAAGAAGCAGATGAGTGGAAATGAGAGTAGATTTCCATACACATATCATCCCGCATGACCTGCCTGATTTTACTGAAAAATACGGTCAAGAACGTTGGCCGATCCTTCATCAGACTTGTGCTTGTGGAGCGAACATCATGGTGGGAGAAAAGATGTTCCGTGAAGTGACCGACCAGGTGTGGAGCGCCGAAAAGCGTATTCAGGACATGGATCGGGAAGGGGTCGACATTCAGGTGCTCTCCCCGATTCCGGTGACATTTTCCTATTGGGCACCGGTTGAGGCAGCACTTGATATGGCACGGATCCAGAACGATTTCATTTCAGAAACGGTAAAAGAAAGACCGGATCGTTTCATCGGCCTGGGGACGGTTCCGATGCAGGACTGTGCAGCAGCCATCAAGGAAATGGAGCGTTGTATGACGGATTTGAATTTATATGGAATCGAAATCGGGACGAACGTGAATGGGGAAAACCTAGATGCTCCAGAATTCCTTGAGTTCTTCCGAATGGCAGAGGAATGGAATGTTCCATTGTTCATCCACCCGTGGGAGACGCTCGCGAAGGATCGTACACCGCGGCATAATTTCATGTACACAGTCGGGATGCCGAGTGAGACAGCCCTTGCTGCTGCAAGCCTTGTCTGGAGTGGCGTGATCGAAAAGTTCCCAGGGCTGAAGATTTGTTTTGCGCATGGTGGAGGATCATTCCCGTATATCTTGCCAAGGTTGGACCAAGGATGGAAAGTATGGCCGCACCTGCGTTTGACGACGAATCCACCGAGCCATTATGTGAAGAATTTTTATTTCGATTCATTAAATTATGATCCTTTGAATGTAAAATATCTCATCGATCGTTTTGGTCATGAACGTGTCTTGATGGGCTCGGATTATCCATTCTTGTTAAGGGAAATCCCGCCTGGAAAAGTAATTGATCAAGCGACCGATCTGACAGAAGTACAAAAGGAAATGATTCTTGGTGAAAATGCATTACGATTTTTAAATGTAAAAGAAAAGGGGCGGGCAAATGGAGCAGAAAGTCATGACACCAGAGGAGAAGCTGCAAAGTCTAGGATTTCAACTTAAACAAGTCCGGCCAGCTGCAGGGAACTATGTAAGTCATGTCCGTGTCGGGAATCTGATTTTCACTGCCGGACAAGGCGTTGATGAATTCCATGGAAAGCTCGGAAAGGAGCTGACGTTGGAGGAAGGTTATGACGCGGCCCAGCAATCGATGCTGAATCTTCTTAGCGTCATCAAATATGAGCTGGGAAACCTTAACAAAGTGAAACGGATCGTCAAATTGTTAGGGTTTGTGAATTCCACGGAGGATTTCACCGATCATCCGAAAGTTATCAACGGTGCATCCGATCTTCTCGTTAAGGTGTTCGGAGAACGAGGTAGGCACGCCCGCTCTGCATTGGGTATGGCTCAGTTGCCGAACAACACTTCAGTCGAAATCGAGATGATCGTTGAAGTGGAGGATTGAACCAGCCCAGTGATCGGTGATCAAAAGAGGATGGCTGGCCGGATTTTTACAGCTAAAATGGTGGCCGTCGTGTCACCAATTCCCTTTAAAAAATGACTTCAACCTAAATAGCGACACTCCTGCGGATCGCCCGCGGAAAGGGAGTAAATTTCGTATAAATAAATAATTAGGAATAACAAAGCCAAAAATAAACCCAACAGGATAGGAGGTTGAGGAAATGAAAGTGAAAGAGAAGATCCTGCAAAAAGTCCAACCGATCAACTGTCGCCACTTCATCGATGGCAAATATGTGGATTCTATCAATCTGAAAACCTTTGATAATATCAATCCGGCAACCGAAGAAGTCATGGGGCAGGTAGCGGAAGGAGGAAAAGAAGAAGTCGACCTTGCCGTCGCTGCCGCTAAGAATGCCTTGAAAGGTCCATGGAAAGACCTCTCTATAAGAGAACGGTCAGGGATTTTGCGGCGAATCGGCGACTTGATCCTTGAGAGAGTCGAAGAGTTGGCGGCATTAGAGGCGATGGATACTGGAAAACCGTATCAAATGGCGCTTGAAATTGATATTACTCGGGCAGCCTATAACTTCCACTTTTTCGCGGATTACCTTACTTCAATGGGTACAGAGGCCTATCAGCAGGACCAGACCGCTATCCATTATTCAATCCGAAGACCGCTCGGAGTCGTAGGGATGATCAATCCATGGAATCTACCATTGCTGTTATTGACGTGGAAGCTGGCACCTTGCCTGGCAGCAGGAAATACTGCGGTTATGAAACCAGCAGAATGGACTCCGATGACAGCGACGGTCCTTGCTGAAATCTGTAAGGAGGCAGGTGTTCCAGATGGCGTCATCAATCTTGTTCATGGTTTCGGGCCAGATTCAGCCGGTTCTGCGATTACAGAACACCCGGATGTCGATGCCGTCACCTTTACCGGAGAAACGAAGACAGGCTCTGCGATCATGAAAGCTGCTGCACCTACATTGAAAAAATTGTCTTATGAGCTAGGCGGGAAGAACCCGAACATCATCTTCGCAGATTCCGACTTGGATGAAGTGATTGAAACGACACTGAAGTCAAGTTTCATGAATCAGGGGGAAGTCTGTCTTTGCGGGTCAAGGATTTATGTCGAGTGCGCAGTTTATGAGGTATTCCTCGATAAATTCGTCGCTGAAACAAAAAAGCTTAAAGTCGGCGATCCATTTGAGGAGGATACGAAGGTCGGTGCTGTCATCAGTAAGGAGCATTACACCCGGGTTAATAGCTACATAGAGCTTGCGAGAGAAGAAGGCGGGGATATCCTTACTGGAGGAACTCGACCTGAGGGAATAGACAAAGGATTTTACATTTTGCCGACGATCATTACCGGGCTAGGACCTCATGCTCGATGTGTAAGAGAAGAGATTTTTGGTCCTGTCGTCACTGTCCTGCCATTCGATACCGAAGAGGAAGTCATAGAACAGGCGAATGATACCCATTACGGGTTAGGGACGACAATCTGGACGAATGATCTTCGACGTGCCCACCGTGTCGCACATCAGATCGAGGCGGGAATCATCTGGGTGAATACGTGGTATCTGCGGGATCTGCGGACTCCGTTCGGAGGTATGAAACAAAGCGGCATCGGACGTGAAGGCGGTATACACAGCTTTGACTTTTACAGTGAACTATCCAACATCACGATAAAACTATAAACAGAGATGAAAAAAACCAGGAGGCATATTGATGACTGAGAGAGTGAAGGAGCTTTCCAAACATTTAGTGACTGCAGAACAAAATCGTAGAGGAGTACAACCGCTTACCGAGGTTTACCCTGATTTGAGTATAGCTGAAGCGTACCAAGTCCAGCTTTCCACAATTAAACGGAAAACAGAATCTGGACAACGGGTCGTCGGGAAAAAAATCGGCCTTACTTCAAAAGCGATGCAAGAACTTTTAGGGGTCGGCGAACCGGATTACGGGCATCTTCTAGACAATATGGAGATCAACAATGGTGGAGAGATTCCGGCTGATCTTGTACTCCAACCGAAAGTGGAAGCAGAAATCGCATTCGTTTTAAGAAAGGATCTGCATGGACCGAATGTAACAGCTTCCGAGGTATATGAAGCGACGGCTTATGTCGTACCAGCCCTTGAAATCGTCGATAGCCGTGTAGCTAACTGGAAAATCAAACTACCGGATACGATCGCGGATAACGCATCATCCGGCCTGTATGTTATAGGTGAAAATAAGGTGCCGATCCGGGCTGTCGATCTGCCGGCCATCAAGATGGATCTGTATAAAAATGAAGAACACATCAATTCGGGAACAGGTACGGCAGTTCTCGAAAATCCAGCGAATTGTGTCGCCTGGCTTGCGAATAAGCTTTCAGATTACGGCGTTTCGCTTAATGCTGGAGAGGTCATTTTGTCAGGAGCTTTATCAGCAGCAGTGGATGCAAAGCCCGGCGATACATTCCGAGCGACATTTCACGCATTAGGGGAAGTCTCGGTTCGGTTTAGGGAGTAAAAAAAGCTAGCGGTAAGGACTGAACTAACGAAAGGAAGTGATGATATGTCCAAGGTAAAAGTAGGGATCATCGGCTCAGGGAACATTGGCACGGACCTGATGTTGAAACTCCGCCGCTCAAAGACCCTTGAAATGACGACGATGATTGGAATCGATGCAAATTCAGATGGAATGCGGATGGCACGGCAATTCGGCTATGAAGTGATCGAGAACGGCATTGATGGATTCATGGAAAAGCCTGAACTTGCGGACATTCTCTTCGATGCAACCTCTGCTAAGGCACATCAACACCACTCGGAACTATTAAATTCGATTGGAAAGCAGGTTCTCGACTTGACTCCTGCGGCCGTCGGTCCGTTTGTCGTACCACCGGTAAACCTGGGTGTCCATCTCAATGCTCCTGATGTCAATATGATCACGTGCGGGGGACAGGCGACGATCCCGATTGTCCATGCAGTCAACCAGGTGAGTAATGTGGAGTATGCAGAGATTGTCGCAACGATCGCCAGCAAAAGCGCTGGGCCTGGGACGAGAGCGAATATCGATGAATTCACGATTACGACTGCGAAGGGCATTGAGGAGATCGGTGGCGCGGACGAAGGAAAGGCGATCATTATCCTGAACCCTGCTGAACCTCCGATCATCATGCGGAACACGGTTTATTGCCTCGTCAAGGAAGGCCAGTGTGATCAAGAGAAAATCACTTCTTCGATTATGAACATGGTCAAAGCCGTCCAGGAGTATGTGCCTGGTTACAGCGTTCGGTCAGAGCCGATTTTCGAAGGCAATCAAGTGACGGTTTTCCTTGAAGTCGAAGGAACAGGGGATTATCTCCCCAACTACTCTGGAAATCTCGATATCATGACCGCTTCAGCTGTGAAGGTAGCTGAAGAATTGGCGAAAAATCGACTGGTTCAGAATGCGTGAGGAAGGAGAAGTTTTATGATTAAACGGGATGTAACGGTAGTAGAAGTTGCCCTCAGGGATGGAAGCCATGCGATCGGCCATCAGTTTACCGTCGCTCAAGTGACAGCGGTAGCCCGGAAACTAGATGACGCAAATGTTCCTTACATCGAAGTCTCGCACGGAGATGGAATCGGTGGTTCGTCGTTACAATATGGGCGGTCTGCTACGGATGAGATGGAATTGATTGAGGCGGCCGTTTCTGTTTGCAAACAGGCGAAGGTCGGGGTGCTGCTTTTACCAGGGATCGGAACCGTAACAGAACTGAAAGAAACAGCCAACTTAGGAGCACGTATGGTACGGGTGGCGACCCACGTGACCGAAGCGGATGTATCACGCCAGCATATCAATCAGGCAAAGGAGCTCGGGCTGGAGACGATAGGCTTTTTGATGATGGCGCATATGGTTCCGGCCGAAAAACTCGTCGCGCAAGCCAAACTGATGGAAAGCTATGGGGCGGATACCGTCTATGTCGTCGATTCGGCAGGGGCGCTGCTTCCCCACCAGGTCAAAGAACGGATCCGGGCGTTGAAAGATCAGTTGTCGATCAACATCGGGTTCCATGGGCATAACAACCTTTCGCTTGCGATGGCCAATTCCATCGTTGCAATTGAAGAAGGTGCCACATGGATCGATGGAAGTGTGCGATGCCTCGGGGCTGGTGCCGGGAACACACAGACGGAAGTGCTCGTATCCGTTCTCGATCGACTCGGTATAGAGACCGGGATTGACATCTATAAGATGATGGACCTTGCAGAAGAGACGGTGGCCCCGATATTGCCGAAACCTCAGGAAATTACGAAAGGAAGCCTTGTGCTTGGATACGCTGGTGTTTACTCGAGTTTCCTCTTGCACGCGAACCGGGCAGCAGAAAGGTTCGGGATCGATGCTCGCGACATACTTGTCGAACTTGGGAACCGCCGCGTCATCGGTGGCCAAGAGGACATGATCATTGATGTAGCGAGTGAACTATCAAAGAAACGAGAACCTGTAGGATAGGGAGGAATACCAATGGAAGTGAAACAAGTTGATTTGAAGCATCTGGCTGAAAAGATCGAATCTCATCAGACTGCCGGTCAAGACATGGAAAAAGTGACGATTGAGCATCCTTCACTCACTGTGGAGGAGGCATATGAAATCCAGAAGATGTGCATCGATTACAAGGAGGAACGCGGGGATCGGATGGTCGGCTGGAAGATGGGGCTGACGAGCAAAGCGAAGCAAGTCTCTGTCGGAGTCGATGAACCGATATACGGTAGATTGACGCGATCGATGGAATTGACAGAGCCTGTGCTTCAGATTAAGAACTTGATCCATCCGCGTGTCGAACCGGAAATCGCTTTCGTATTGAAAAAAGAACTTGGTGGAGAGGATGTTACCCCACGTGACGTGTGGATGGCGACCGAATGTATCTTTCCGGCGATTGAAGTGATCGATAGCCGCTATAAAAACTTTTCTTTCACCCTTGTCGATGTCATAGCTGATAATGCTTCATCCACGAAGTTCATTCTTGGTGACCAGGCTTTTTCACCATACCACACCGCATGGGATGAGATGGGCGTAGCAATGTTTCGAAATGGTGAATTGGTCCATTCAGGTACCGGTGCAGCTGTTCTCGGACATCCGGTAAGGTCTGTAGCGATGCTTGCGAAAATGCTCAGTCGGGAAGGGAAGACGATTCAACCTGGAATGGTCGTCCTTGTCGGAGGTTTTACAGAGGCTGTGGATGTCAGCGATGGCGACCAGATCGAAGTACGCTACGATCAATTAGGATCCTTGAACCTCCGTGTCGAGGGGTAGGGAGGAACTTGAATGCCGATCGCACAAATTCACATACTGGAAGGGCGTAGCAAAGAACAAAAACGGTCCCTGATAAAAGAAGTGACAGAAGCGATCTACCGGAGTACCGGAGCGGATCATGACCGGATCCGGGTGCTGTTGTATGAAATCGCGGAAGAAAATTGGGCAGCTGGCGGGGTAACAAAAGCTGAGGAGAAATTGGAAAACAGATGATATTGATTGTACTGCTCCTGAGATATACATAAGTTTGGCTCATATCGACTTGGAATTTTTAAAAATGGAGGGGTATGAAATGAGGAAGTTTGTGAAAGGTCTCTCGTTTTTTGCAATGGCACTATTGCTCATTTTCACGGCTGCATGTAAGGGGAATGATGGGACCGCTGAATCGGCTGATGGCGCTTCAAAGGAAACCTACCAATTCAAATTGGCGCATATTACACCCCCTGATCACATGTGGCATAAAGCAGCGGAAAAATTTGCAGAAGAACTGGACAAGCGTTCGGATGGCCGGATGCAGCTTGAAATCTATCCATCCAGCCAGCTTGGAACAGAAGCAGATATGGTCGAGCAAATTTCCGCTGGTTCAGTTGATTTCGGATTCATCACGGCAGCTTATATGAGCTCCCGTTCTCCATCCTTCGCAGCCTGGTTCACACCGTATGCTTTCAAAGACCTTCATGAAGCAAATGAGGCACGTGACAGCGAAATCGCAAAAAAAATCCTCGGTACATTAGATGAGCAAGGCATGGTCGGGCTGGATTACTTCTTTGCTGGCCAACGTGTCATGTTGTTCAAAGATAAAAAAGTAGAAAAGCCTGAGGACATGAAGGGCCTTAAACTGCGTGTAACACCGAGTCCGCCGATGCAAGATTTCTATACATCCACTGGCGCATCGACAGAAGGACTGCCGTTACCTGAGGTTTATTCAGCTGTACAGACCGGTGTCATTGATGGAATGGACATGGATTTGGATGCGACGATCACGAACAAATATTTCGAAGTCGTCAATTATGGTGCGGTGACGAATCACATGGTCTGGCCTGCAGTAGCAATCGTGAACAAAAAGACGTTTGAGGGAATGCCAGAAGCTGACCAGAAAATCATCCGCGAGGCGATTGCTGCAGCTGCTGAGTTCTCAGCAATGACAAGAGCGGATCAGGAAGAGGAATTCAAAAAGACACTTAAGGATGAAGGTATGGACATTTATGAGATAGATCCTTCACTTTTCGATCCGTATAAGCAAAAATTTGATGAGAAGTACGGAAAACAAGACCCTCTCATTCAAGAATTCATCGATGCATTCCGTGACTAAGTAATCTAAAGGGGGGTTCACAAATGAAAGCTTTGAGCAATGGCATCTCCACCATTGAAAAATATATATCCATTGTTCTGATGTTTTCGATGGCAGTGATCGTTACGTTGGCTGTCGCATTCCGATATGTATTCAATTCACCTTTGTCATGGGCTGGTGAAGTCTCTATCTTTTTATTGATCTGGGTAAGTTTCATTGGTGGCAGCCTGGGGCTTAAATATAGGTCCCAGGCCGCTGTTTCGATCATCATCGAGTATCTGCCTCCTAAGGTGAAAAAGGTAGTGCTTGTGATCGGGCATATTTTTATGCTCGTGTTCCTGTTACTGATCCTTTATTATAGCTATCAATGGATTCTGTCACCGAGTGTCGCTTTCCAAAAATCAACGTCACTTTTATTGCCGATGTGGATCCCTTATTTAGCTGTTCCTTTGGGGCTGACGTTTGCGTCTATCCATCTGATTGCGAATTTGCTTGAAGTCATCAGAGAGGATGTTGCATAATGACGGTTCTGGTTATCTTGATGTTCTTCGTGTTTTTATTCATGGGGATTCCGGTCTCACTCGTCCTTGGCATGACCACGATTCTGTATTTTTTTACTGTTGGGAACACAATGCTGTTGGAATCGACACCGATGCGGCTTTTTTCCGGACTGGATAATTTCGGGTTACTAGCGATTCCATTGTTCATGCTTGCAGGTGAGCTGATGAATGGCGGCGGAATAACGACTCGTCTGGTTCGGTTTGCTAAGGTGCTGTTTGGTCATGTCCGTGGCGGATTGGCTTACGTGACTGTCATTGCGAACATGTTTTTAGCTTCAATACTGGGGTCTGCCAATGCACAGGCAGCGATGATGAGTAAGGTCATGGTCCCTGAAATGGAGCAGGAGGGCTATAAGAGAGAGTTTTCATCAGCCCTCACGTTGGCTTCTTCAATCGTTGCGCCGATCATTCCGCCGAGCATGATTTTCATTATTTATGGTACATTATCCGGTACATCGATCGGTGGATTGTTCATGGCTGGAATCATACCAGGCTTTTTGTACGGAATCGGGTTCATTTCATTGATCGCGTTTATAGGTTATAAATATAACTTTCCGAAACATGAAAGGGCATCCGGGGCAGATATTTTAGAGAGTACGTTGAATGTACTGCCGGCTTTGCTCGTTCCATTCATCATCATATTCGGTATCTTGAGCGGAGCATTCACAGCAACAGAATCAGCAGCGATTGCTTGTTTGATCGCTTATCTTGTCGGTGCATTTTTCTATAAAGAGCTGAAAATAAGGAAACTTCCGAAGATCTTTTTGAGCACTGTCATCAGTACGGCTACGGTTACGTTTTTGATTGCGATGGCAAACATCTTCGGCTGGATGATCGCGTTCGAGCAGATACCGCAGCTGCTTCTGAATTCAATGCTGACGCTGTCTGACAGCCCAATCGTGTTTCTGCTCCTCATCAACCTTTTCTTATTGTTGTTAGGGGCAGTGTTGGACGGGATCGCAGCACTGATTATACTCGTACCGGTTCTCATGCCGCTTCTGACCGCTTTTCAGATCGATCCGATCCATTTCGGGGTGATCATCTGTATCAATCTGACGATCGGCTTGTTGACGCCGCCGGTAGGTACAGGGTTGTTCATCGTATCTTCGATTGCAGAGGTGAAATTCGAACGGTTGGTGAAATCGACAATGCCGTTCTTGATCATGGGAATTTTAATCCTATTTGTAATTACGTATTGGGAGGATGCGGTGTTGTGGATTCCAAACCTCTTTAATCTATAGATACCGGTGAAGCGGAATGAAAGTTTCAGTTTAATAGACAAATAGAAAAACGTGGGCAGTTTTTGCTTGCGTTTTTTCGGTCGATCCAAAAAAAATGAGTTTAAGAAGCCAATAAGCTTAAATGACCTCGATTACCCTGATCAAAAGACCGGATTTCTACATGGTTATGGCAGTACAGGGCCCCTTTTTCTATTGATAATTAATGATCGCTGGACTCGGGTCAAGTTTTATGACGTCCAGTGGTTTCATGACAGGTTCATCTTTTTTGAAAAAGACTTTAAATCCCCCATACTGGGAGCTCTCATTACTGACAAATTTCCGATAAAGTGACTGTTTAGCCGAGGATGGACCCCATCCATCGTAATTAAGCACCACTTCCACATTTTTGGTAGGCTTGATTGCCTCTTTGTTTGTGATGGCTTTATCTGTGAATTGGTGGACAAGTACAAATTTATCCGGTAAGTTCTTTTCCTCCACGAGTTTTGATAGATATTCCACCGCTTTTTGGACTTCAGCCCCGTCTACTTGGCCAAGGTCCACCCCAGGAGTTCTCCTTCACCCACATGGAATTCCGTATCGATGGCAAGATGGACATAAGGGCGATTAAGCCATTTTTCTATCAACTGGACTTGATTCATAACAGAGTCCTTACCGAGCTGCACATCCAGCAGGAGCAAGGCGTTGTTTTCTTTGGCAAGCTTTGCATATTCCTCAATATCATCCTCAGGTGTCATTCGATAGTATTTCCCCTCCGGACCGGGGTTGCGTTGAGCGACTGTGGTAATCAGCTCAATAGCCGGAATAGCTGGTTTAGATGGATCAGCATGTGAATAAGACTTTGTCTGTTCTTTTAATTTTTTCATCAATACATCAGGTTCCAGTTCACCAAGAATCCCCATATTAGTAGAGTTAGGATGGCCATAAAAGGTAACGATTCGGTTGTTTTTCAAAGGGCCATTACTTTCATCTTTTGTTCCATTCACAAGGGTTTGTCCAACGGGAACCGATCTTGTACGACGCTCGTCCCCATATGCTTCTGCCGCTGGCATCTTCTCTAGTTCTTCTTCAGACAGGTTTTCTTTCAGGTGCTTCGCATCATCAGAAGGTTTTAAAGCTTCATAAGGCTTGACTGGCTCGGTGTCTTTTTTGTCATAATCCTTGGACTTTTCTGCGGTATTATGTCTTTGTTCGGCTTCAGGTTTCTTTTCCTTATTCTCTGAGGTAGTCGAAGTTGAATCAGCGCAAGCAGCCAGTAAGAAGATGACTGAAACAACAAAGAGTAGGAAAGAAAATTTTTTCATGGTGAACCCTCCTTGTGGACTCTAACTATTTTCTTTTATCCACTACATCCAACTATTAAACATGAAGGAGACCAAGCCGATAGA
This sequence comes from Pseudalkalibacillus sp. A8, assembly GCF_045920555.1. NCBI lineage: Bacteria > Bacillati > Bacillota > Bacilli > Caryophanales > Fictibacillaceae > Pseudalkalibacillus > Pseudalkalibacillus sp. A8. Next base: position 4,774,656 of record NZ_CP174509.1, on the reverse strand, counting down.
ACTAAAAAGGGGGAATCAAAAGGTTTAATGGAAAGTGTGGTATCCTAAGACCATTCCCAATAATTTAACGTTAAATGAGAGTTACTATAAAGCCCGCCATAGAGTGCTTGAAGATGGCGATTTAGGAAAAATTGATTACTGAATCTGGAATCCCCCTGGACTTATAGACTATTTTTTTGTTAAAAATTTTCTAGTATAGTATACAGGTGGATTTTCATTTAGCAGTCTATTAACTTACTTTACATAGTCTTTGAGTATTTGGGGGATAAAAAAATTGAAAAAAAATACTATTGCCGTCATAACATCTGCTAGTTTGTTATTCGGTGGATTCAGTTATTTAGGGGAACAAGATGCTCACGCGGAGTCATTGAAGGATAAGATTAATGAAGTTAAAGAGAAACGGGAAGAAAATAAAACTACTCAAGATAAGGTGAAAGATGAGATTGAAAAAATAAAGCACAATCAAGACTTACTTGACGTAGAAATAAAAAAACTTGATCAACAAGTGTCGGAAGCTGAAAACAAAATCGATGCCAAAGAAAAAGAAATTTCAAAAACAAAGGAAGAAATCGAAAAGCTGAAATCTGAAATTGATGTATTGGTAAAGCGGATCGATGAGCGTGATAAAATGCTGAAGGACCGCGTAACAGCGATGTATGAAAATGGCGGTTCTGTTCAATACATAGAAGTATTACTCGGCTCAAGAAGTTTTGGTGATTTCCTTGATCGTGTATTCGCATTAAATGAAATTGCAGAACAGGACAAAGAAATCCTTGAAGCACATAAAGCTGACAAAAAGAAACTTGAAGAGACTAAGAAGAAGGTTGAAGAAAAGCTTGAAGTTTTGAAAAAGCAGATGCAAGAATTGGAGAGCTTGAAAGCAAGCTTGAAACAAAAAGTAGAACGTAAAAATGCGTTATTAAGTGAGTTGAAAGAAGAAGAAGAGCATATGCATGAAGAACTCGGTAATTTGGAAGATGAAGCAGATCTACTCAACAAACAGCAAGTAGCGTTTGAAGCTGAAAAGCGCCGTCAAGAAGAGGAGGCGCGTTTAGCCGCAAAACGCGCAGCCGAAAAACAAGCGGCCGAAAAACGAGCAGCCGAAAAAAGGGCTGCTGAAAAACGCGCGGCTGAAAAAAGCACCACTGCAAAAGAAACTAAGAAGAAAAAATCTTCAAACACTGGTAGTAAGAGCAGTGTGAAGTCTCAGTCGCCATCTCCTAATGGCGGCATGTTCCTCAAACCATCTGATGGCTATTTTACATCTGGGTTCGGCCAACGATGGGGAAGAATGCACCCTGGAATTGACATTGCTCGTGGTGGAACGGTTCCTGTCGTAGCATCTGCATCTGGGACAGTCATTAAATCTTATTACTCTAGCAGTTACGGAAATGTAATCTTTATTGCCCACTATCTCAATGGACAAACCTATACAACGGTTTATGCTCATTTAAGAGAACGACACGTTGGAAATGGTGCCTCTGTCAAAAAAGGAAAGAGTATTGGAATTATGGGGAATACAGGTCGATCAACTGGACAGCATTTACACTTTGAAATCCACAAAGGACAATGGAATTCAAGCAAGTCCAATGCCATTAATCCAAGGAAGTTTTTTTAGATCAACCAGATCTGATTAAAGTATCTACGTTCTATTCAAGGGGCTTATCCGTTATAAGGGTAGGCCTCTTTTTTATTAGACTCTGTTATACATAATTGTTTATTTTTATGGAATTACTAAGCCTTTTATTACTCCTGTCAATATTCGGACACCATATAAAATTCATCGTCATATTTATAGAATATAAAAATTGGGAGGTACGGTATGGAAAGTGTTGCTACCCAAACCTTAATTGCACTAGGCACTGGTATTCTTGTCATAGGAGCAGTTTTGGTTTTCATTGGCGAATATTCTAAACTTATCGAATTGCGATCAAAATGAAAAATGATTATCAAAACAATACTTAATAACTTTCACAGAGTATTAATCTGCCCCTAATTTCAGTTGTCCTTCATTTTGGATAACCACATGGACTTGAAGGTCCATCTTTAAATTGGGATATTGTTCAGATCGCCAATTTCTCAGTTTTTCCCTGGGTATTTTGGTCCGGAAGTATTGGCCAAGCCCTAAAATGTCAGCTTCACTTTCTTGTATTTTAGTGAACATCTCATTGAAGCGATTTGTAAGCATTGTTTCCAGGGAAGTCCGTATTTCTTTTGTAGTAGGTTTTCCTTTGGTCTCTAAGAGGACAACCTTCAAATGAAGTTGACTGTTCAAATATGGAATTTGATCAATGTACTGACTTTTATGATCCATCGAAGTGTCAACGATCATAACTGTCGCTTCATCCATGACCTCGATTCTCCCATATGTGCTTTCCTCATAGAATGTATTAACAAGCAGCGTTTCGTCTGTCCCGATACGTTCAACCATCTTGCCATTCTTAATGACTGCTGACCCTAGGTGTTTAATTGTTGTACTCTCCCCGGACTTCACAATGGGCACAACAACGTCCCTCGTATAGGAATGAATACTACGATAAACCTGCCACACTCTTGTGAGCGCAATTTCTGGATTCCACCCTGCGTCTTTATCAAAAAAATCAAAGAGGGTGGTGCCTTGAGGATCTGTCGTATTTTTCAAGTTAGAAAAGAACGGCTCAATCTCTTCATCGCTGACTATGACCAAAGCTTTTGGTGAAACCTCACGTGCTCTCATGAATCCAGAAATAAGATCTTTGCCCCCTTTTTTCGCCAATTCTTTGTCGATCACAATCACTTTCACATGCAGCAGATCAATTCTGCTTTCCATATTGGCACTAAGTTTATCCACTGCTTTGCTTACAGTCTCCCCCATTTCTGAAACAATTCTTACTTGTATCGTATTCGGATCAGGATCTGGAATCTGGAGGTGGATTTTATATTGGTCATCTACCGTGGATACACCCATTACGATCGGCAATGAACGATGATTGATATCTTTGGTGTCCCAACATCCGCTTAATAGAAATACAGCACATAGAGCGATTAATATTTTGATACAATTTGTTCTCATGCTCGTCCCTTCCTTCGTCGTCCTATAAAATAGATCGATAATGGAACTGTCAATATCACGTAAAACCGTAAAAAAGAATTCAACCATAACAGTTGTTCAACCGCTTTCCAATCAATGATCATCAATGACGTAATGAAGATGATTATGACTAATCCAATAACACTATAAACAGGTTTGTGCGGGATCCAGTGATTCAGAATCTGATTAGCCATCCACAATAACAGCGAAACAAGCAGCATGAGAAACGTAACCAAACATAAGATGAAGAACATCGTGACCCGATCGAACATCAGCCAATTGATATAAGTCGAGTCGATGGTTAAGATATATGGAAACATAAACGTTGAAGCAGTATTACGACCAAAAGTGAGAACGGGAATATAAACAGCCAAAACGAAAAATGGAATTAGGATCGCTGCTGCAGTCAGTACTTTTTTACGATTATATGTAAGATATGGTGCTACAAATCCAAGAAACAGAAAACCTCCTATAAAGGTAGAAAAACTTTCCAAATAAGAAGGGGACGTAATAAAATGGAAATCATCATCGATGAGCGGAAATACATATCGCCAATCAACGTTTTGAAAGGAAGCGATCAATACGAACAAGATGATTGGAAAAAACAAAAGCGCTAAAATGATCCCAGTGCGGAAAATCACTTCCACTCCTTTAACAGCTAAATAGGCTGAAATGAAGAGGAACAATACGATGATGGCCCAGGAGGGAGTATTGGATAAAAAGATGATGGTTATGATTTCAGAATAAGCGCGAACCCCGATGATATTCACCAACAGCAAATAAATAAAAACCGGAAAGAGAAAGACTGTTGCAAAGCCTTTGCCCATTTCTGAATAAATATGGATGATGTTCTTATTTGGGAAAAAACTCAATCCTTTCATATAAATCCAAACAAAGACAAAATGAACAATGAGCCCGATCATGATCGGCATCCATTGTCCTTTATCCGAGCTGCTGATGATATCGTTCGGGTATAAAAAGAATATGAGTCCTAAATGTATCAGAATATACATTAGAACGACATGAAAACTCCTATCCATATTTGGTTCCTTCCTTTTCATAATTCATGTGGAGATATGATATTCCGAATGTTTCAATACTGGCGAGATACGCACTGATCAATACGATGCCTCCCAATATTCCCAAAACGCCATAGATAGATGCCAAAATGACCATCACATACTTAAAAAAACGTACTGCTAAGGAATTTTGTATCCCTACCAATGTTGAATTGGCAACTGTAGTAGCTGCAAGTATGATAATCAGCAGGGTGCTCACCAGCTTAGCCTCTACTACAGCTTGCCCAAGTATGATCCCGCCGACCATTGTGATTGTCGGACCGATGGTACTTGGAAGCCTGACCGTCGCCTCTATGATCAATTCCAATACCACGAGCATCAATAAGATCTCGATTAATGCTGGATATGGAATAGCTTCCCGGCTTTGGGCAATGCTCAACGCGAGCTCTATTCGTAAAACTTCAGGATTGACGGCTACAAGGGCGACATATAAAGCAGGTAGAATTAAAGTGACCAGAATGCCGATGATGCGTACCATACGTATTGAAGCCATTAAGGGAATAGGATAATTCCGATCGTTTTCCAGCACAAACATATCCCATAAAAAACATGGAAGAATGAGCGCGAATGGATAACGATCAATAAATAATGCAACTCTTCCTCTTCTTAAGAAAGGAACCGTTTCTGAAGGAAGCTCGGTCGTAGTAAGTCTGGAAACGATAGACCAACCCGAAAAGCCTAACACTTTCGCTAAATCTTGCAAGTTGTTTATTTCTCGGGCTTGATTCTTTTCAATTGATGCCCTGATTTCCTCTACGAGCTTTTTATCTACTTGGCCATCAAAATAGAGCATTGAGAGCTTCGTTTTCTGTTCAGGACCGAGTGAAAAGGATTCCGCCCGTATGTTGCTTGAATTGATTTGCTTTCTGATCAGGCCAATGTTGGTTTCGATATCTTCATTGAATGAAGCTAATGGACCTTGTAGCACATTTTCGTTTGTAGGCGGTTCAATTGCCCGATTCAACATTTTGGGAACAGGTTCCATGGCTACGAATTTTTTATGATTTTTGATGACGATAAGCAATTTGCCTGTCATGATCGATGAAACTGCTCTTTCTACATCTTTCTCTGTTACTTCACCTATCTCATTCAATAGTTCACCTATCGTTTTTTTGGAGGTAATTGCGTTATCAATGTACTTTTGAAGGATCATTTTGGTTTTTGTAAAATCAATCAACGTCTTGAAACCTATCAGTAGAACGGGAACATCAAGGATTTCTTCCTCCTGAAGAAACAAATCATCGCTGTTCCTGAACTTATCTTTCAGCTTTGTTAAGAATTGATCCATCATTTGAGGTCCCTTCCTAAAAATGATCATTGTTATCATTGTCTCCTTGCCGGAGCTATATATACAGGGAATGGCAATAAGCAAAAGTGGCCTCAGTTGTCAAAAATTAAACATTGATATGAACTCTCTGATTTAAAATAATGGGTATTGAATAAAGTTGATGATTACGGTGGGAAAAATATAAGGAGGGATTACCAGGATTGAAGAAAGGTAAAGTATCGATCCTGAATGCAGTTTTAATAGGTGGAATTATTGCTTTTGCTACCTTTGATCATAATGGCTGGAGACACAGTAAAGATGTGTGTGCGTATTTAAAGAATAGAAGATTATTAACAACATTAAAAAGTCTATTCAGTAACCGTGCTTTGACTGAAAGGAGCTCGGTTATAGTATAAAAAAGAGCTTGGGATGTGGACTGGACTGACATATCCACGCCAAGCTCTTTTTTGGTATAACTCAAGATAGTGATTTTTCATGTCTACGCTGGATCAAGTCCTTAGTGAACTTACCAAGCAGGACGATCATGTAAAGGCCCAGGGCTGAAATACCGGCGATGTCTAGATTCATCAGCTCGAACAAAATGCTGACGAGAGTTGTGATGTAAAGAAGGCCGAAGTATTTTTTGATCTGGTCGTTCGAGTAGAATGAGGTCAACTTTGCGCCGACCTGGCTACCGAATAAGGCTCCAGCAACCAACAAAAATCCAAGCAAATAGTTGATGTCAATCGTGACTGCATAAGAGATGAATCCTGCCGTAACGATCATCAACACACTGACAAGACTTGTTCCAACTGCTTTTCGAGATTCAAAGCCCATGATGGAGATCATGAGCGGTACCATGACAAATCCTCCGCCTACGCCTAAAGTCGCGGACATCAATCCACCGATGAAACCAATGATCACTGTTTTGAAAATTCCCGATTCTGCCGTTTTAACCGTTATTTTCTTATCAGGTTTCTTTAGGAGAGAATACGCGAAATAGCCGATGATCAACGCATAGAGAATCGGAATGATCGTTTCATCATAGCCTTTCCGATCCAGCCACAGCACGAATGGTTTCGCGAATTGAGTTGCAACAACTCCGCTTAGGCCCAGCACAACTGCTGTCTTCCATGCGACATTATTCATTTTAAAATGTGCCCAAACTCCCGAAATCGACGAGCCGATTGCGTATAACAGGCTTGTCGTGATGGCGACCACAGGGGCATAGCCCATCAACAACAACACAGGGGTCAAAATGAATCCGCCGCCGATTCCGAAATAACCGGATAAGATCCCGACAGCGAAACCAAGAATGATATATAGTAATTCCATAAGTTCTCCTTTTTAAAAAAAGCAATTTCCACTCTGTCTATGTTACAGTAAACCGTTCAAGAGTTCCACCTGGTTCATTCCCTCTAAATAAGAAAAAGTGGCACAAGGCCACTTTCCAGTTTGGAAAATATTTAGTTTCCACTGTTTTGCTGCATGTAAATTTCCTCATATGGCTGCACGACCACGAATCCGTTCCCTTCGAATTTCATCTGGATCGACTCACCGCTTCCTCGTCCGAAGAACGTTTTCAATGAGACGTCCGTCTGGAAATCTGGAGAGAGGGAGCCGGACCATGCTACGGTGGCATTCGGATCGGTATAGACTGGTCGTCCCGGATTGACCTGGATGGTCAGCGGTTCATAATGTGAGGTGATGGCGATCATCCCTGTTCCCTGACAATGGATGTTGAACAGCCCTCCGGCCATCATTCCCGTAATTCGCCTCATCAATTTGATATCCCAATCGATGGACGGTTCGAATGCGAGCAAGTCATTTCCGTTCACATAAATTGAATCATTTTGTAATTGGAGGACCGTAATCTTCTTTCCCTGGTCAGCGAGGTAGAGCTTCCCTGAACCGTTCGCTTTCATGAGGGCGGCTCCTTCACCGGTCAACGCTTTTTTGAACATTTTACCGAGTCCATGCTCCAGGATCCCTTCCCTGACAAATTTGATATTCCCATGGTAAGTGACCATCGAACCCATTTTAGCCCATATGTTGCCGTCGAGGTTGACCTCCAGGATTCGGGGCGTCTCCAGTTCGAAAAGGCCTTCGCCTTTGTCCTCCTGGGATGTTTGTCTGACAAACTCTTCAATTGAATACTTAGCCATCATATCACCTGCATTTTTTCATAGTCTATCAGTTCAATTCGCCATCCCGATACCCAGTTCCTTTTATTCTATATCTTCTAAAATCTTAACTTTTCCAGCTGCTCCCTGGGCAGGATAGGATTCGGCGACTGCCCCTTTTGGCCATACCTCGACTTTCTGGCCGACCTTATAGGATTCGGGTGAATCTACATGGAACCAATAGGCTCCCCCAACCGGGTACTCATGGATCTCTTTCGGGTCAAAACCTTTTAATTGCTCTTTTTCAATTCCTTCTAAAACAAGAATACGTCCTTCTTCTTTATCGACAATATAGCCAGTGATCGGCTGTTCCCATAAATCCTCTTCAGGCATATTTGCGTTTCCAGGCAAGTTAGGAATAATGGCGAAATTAGCGAAAAGAAACATGCAAACAATCAATACAGCCCCATAGAAAAAACATCTCTTCATAGCTGTTCCTCCAAATCAGTGATGCGGGAATTCAAGTTTCCTTATCTATATAGACGGGAAAAGCATGTCTACTGTTTCATCCAGGTGAGAAAAAATTACCAGGAACAAAAAAGGCGAATGTAAGTTCGTTTTTCTTGTTATTTTTTCCTAATCCTGTGCTATAATGTTTGATAGTGAGATTTAAGAAACGGAGGGTTCGTCGCATGAGTGAGAAGCAGTTCGAATTAGTGTCGAAATACCAGCCTGAAGGGGATCAGCCCACCGCGGTCAAGAAATTGGTTGAAGGGATCAAGGCTGGTAAAAGGCATCAGACGTTGCTCGGAGCTACAGGCACTGGAAAGACGTTTACGATGTCGAATGTGATCCGGCAGGTCAATAAGCCGACACTTGTCATTGCGCATAACAAGACGCTTGCAGGCCAGTTGTATAGTGAATTCAAAGAACTCTTCCCGAATAATGCGGTAGAGTATTTCGTCAGTTATTATGACTATTACCAACCTGAGGCGTACATACCTCAGTCCGATACTTTCATAGAAAAAGATGCGAGCATCAATGATGAAATCGATAAGCTGCGTCACTCTGCGACATCAGCTCTTTTTGAACGAAACGATGTCATTATCGTGGCAAGTGTATCCTGCATCTACGGTTTGGGTAATCCTGAAGAATACCGTGAACTCGTCGTATCCCTCCGTACGGACATGGAGAAGGATCGGGATCAGCTGCTTCGAGACCTTGTTGACATCCAGTATGCGAGGAACGATGTGAATTTCACTCGCGGTACGTTCCGTGTCCGCGGGGATGTCGTTGAGATTTTTCCTGCGTCACGAGATGAGCATTGTATCCGGGTCGAATTTTTTGGTGACGAGATCGATCGGATCACTGAGGTCAATGCCCTGACAGGCGAGATTCTCGGTGAACGGAGTCATGTCGCGATTTTCCCTGCTTCCCACTTCGTAACCCGAGAAGAGAAGATGAAGATTGCGATCGAACGGATCCAGGTTGAACTTGAGGAACGTCTCAAAGAGTTGAAGGAACACGATAAACTTCTTGAAGCGCAGCGGATTGAACAGCGTACACGTTATGATATCGAAATGATGCAGGAGATGGGCTTTTGTTCCGGGATCGAAAACTATTCCCGACACCTGACCCTTCGACCAGCCGGCTCGACACCTTATACACTGATGGATTACTTCCCGAAGGACTTTTTATTGATGGTTGATGAGTCCCACGTGACGCTTCCACAGGTCCGTGGAATGTATAACGGTGACCAGGCACGGAAACAAGTCCTTGTCGAGCATGGCTTCCGGTTGCCGTCAGCAAAAGACAACAGGCCGCTCATGTTCGAGGAATTCGAAGAGAAAGTCAGCCAGGCTGTCTATGTCTCCGCGACGCCTGGTCCGTATGAGTTAGAACACTCTCCAGAGATGGTCGAGCAGATCATCCGTCCGACAGGCCTTCTTGACCCTACAATCGAAGTGAAACCGATCGAGGGTCAAATTGATGACTTGATGGACCAGATCCAGGAACGGGTGAGTAAGAATGAGAGAGTCCTTGTCACGACCTTGACGAAAAAGATGTCAGAAGACTTGACCGATTACCTGCATGAAAACGGCGTGAAGGTGCGTTACCTGCACTCTGAAATCAAGACCCTCGAGCGGATCGAAATCATCCGTGATCTGCGGCGGGGCGTGTTCGATGTCCTTGTCGGTATCAACCTTCTTCGTGAAGGTCTGGATATTCCTGAAGTCTCGCTCGTGACGATATTGGATGCGGATAAGGAAGGCTTCTTGAGAGCGGAGCGTTCCTTGATCCAGACAATCGGACGTGCGGCTCGTAACGCGAATGGACACGTCATCATGTATGCTGATAAAATTACAAATTCGATGCGGATTGCGATCGACGAGACAGAACGTCGCCGTGAGAAGCAGATTGCTTATAATGAAGAACACGGTATAACACCGCAGACGATCCAAAAGGCGATCCCGGACTTGATACGTGCGACGGTTGCATCTGAGGATGAGGCAGGAGCCGGACAGGCGAAAGCTGTCAAGAAGATGGATAAGAAGGAACGCGAAAAAATGATCGAGCGGATGGAAAAAGAAATGAAGCAGGCTGCGAAGGATCTCGATTTCGAACGTGCAGCAGAGCTTCGTGACATGGTATTAGAGCTAAAAGCGGAAGGATGACTCCAATGGCAAATGAATATATAACGATAAAAGGAGCGAGGGAGCACAACCTGAAAGGGATTGATGTCACGATCCCGCGGAATAAGCTGGTCGTCATGACTGGTTTATCCGGTTCAGGAAAGTCTTCTCTGGCTTTCGATACGATTTACGCAGAAGGTCAGCGCCGTTACGTAGAGTCGCTTTCTGCGTATGCGCGCCAATTTTTAGGACAAATGGACAAGCCTGATGTCGATTCAATCGAAGGACTGTCCCCAGCGATTTCCATCGACCAGAAGACGACAAGTAAAAACCCTCGTTCAACGGTAGGTACGGTTACGGAAATCTATGATTACCTGCGTCTATTGTTTGCGCGGATCGGTATGCCGATCTGCCCGAATCATGATGTTCCGATCACTTCCCAAACGATCCAGCAGATGGTCGACCGTATCATCGAATATCCTGAGCGGACGAAACTCCAGATCCTTGCACCGGTCGTATCTGGACGTAAAGGAGAGCACGTGAAAGTCCTTGAGAATATCAAGAAGGAAGGATACGTGCGTGTCCGCGTAGATGGTGAGATCACGGACGTCAGTGAAGAGATCAAACTTGAAAAAAATAAAAAGCACTCGATCGAAATCGTCGTTGACCGGATCGTCGTTAAAGAGGGTGTAGAAACACGGCTTGCTGATTCACTTGAAACGGCATTGAACATTGCTGATGGAAAAGTGATCGTCGACGTTATCGGCGAAGAGGAGCTGTTGTTCAGTCAGCATCATGCATGTCCTTACTGTGGTTTTTCAATCGGTGAACTTGAACCTCGCCTGTTCTCTTTCAATAGTCCGTTCGGCGCTTGTTCATCCTGTGACGGATTAGGGACGAAGCTTGAAGTGGATCTGGACCTGATCATTCCGGATTGGGACCGTACGTTGAAGGACCATGCGATCGCCCCCTGGGAACCTCAGAGCTCACAATACTACCCACAGCTTTTGAAGAGCGTATGCGACCATTACGGGATTGATATGGATGTTCCGGTCAAAAACCTGATCAAGTCTCAAATGGATAAGATTTTATATGGCAGCGGAAGGGATAAAATTTATTTCCGCTATCAGAATGATTTCGGCCAAGTAAGGGAAAACAAGATCTATTTTGAAGGTGTAGTGAACAATATCAAGCGCCGGTATCATGAGACAAGCTCTGATTATATCCGTGAACAGATGGAAGGATATATGGCGCAAAAGCCTTGTCCAAGCTGTAATGGGCACCGGCTGAAGCCTGAAGCACTGGCGGTCCGGATCAGAAATCATCATATCGGTAACATCACTGACATGTCTGTAAAGGATGCGGACAAGTTTTTCAGAAATCTTGAGTTGACGAAAAAGGAAGAACAGATCGGACGTTTGATTTTACGCGAAATCAATGACCGTCTTGGTTTCCTCGTGAATGTCGGACTCGATTACCTGACATTAAGCCGTTCTGCAGGGACATTATCAGGCGGGGAAGCACAGCGTATCCGTCTTGCAACCCAGGTCGGCTCGCGGTTGACTGGTGTCCTTTATATCCTTGATGAACCGTCAATCGGATTACATCAACGTGACAACGACCGATTGATCAACACCCTTGAAGAGATGCGCAGCCTTGGCAATACGTTGATTGTCGTCGAGCACGATGAAGATACGATGCTAGCAGCTGATTACATCATCGATATCGGACCTGGAGCTGGGGCACATGGCGGACAGATCACCGCTCAGGGGTCGCCGCAGGAAATCATGGAGGATGAAAAATCGCTGACCGGTAATTACTTGTCCGGGAAACGATTCATTCCACTTCCAAATGAGAGAAGGAAATCGGACGGCAGGAAGCTGACGATTAAAAATGCTACCGAAAACAACTTGAAAAAAGTGAACGTCGATATCCCGCTCGGAGTATTTACGGGTGTTACAGGAGTTTCAGGTTCTGGTAAAAGTACCTTGATCAATGAGATCCTTTATAAGTCTCTTGCGCAAAAACTGCATCGCGCGAAAGAAAAACCGGGTGAACACAAGAAGATCGAAGGACTCGATCACATTGACAAAGTCATTGATATCGACCAGTCTCCGATCGGCCGTACACCACGCTCGAATCCAGCTACTTACATCGGTGTCTTTGATGATATCCGAGATGTTTTTGCACAAACGAACGAAGCGAAGGTGAGAGGATACAAGAAAGGCCGTTTCTCTTTCAACGTCAAGGGGGGCCGTTGTGAAGCGTGCCGCGGGGATGGGATCATCAAAATCGAGATGCATTTCCTACCGGATGTGTATGTTCCTTGCGAGGTTTGTCATGGAAAGCGATATAACCGAGAAACCCTCGAGGTGAAATATAAAGGGAAGAACATCGCTGATATTCTCGACATGACCGTTGAGGAAGCGGTTGAGTTTTTCGCGAATATCCCTAAGATCAACCGGAAAGTCCAGACGATGATGGACGTTGGACTTGGCTACATCAAGCTCGGACAATCCTCGACAACGATATCCGGCGGGGAAGCGCAACGTGTGAAGCTTGCGTCCCAGCTGCACAAGCGTTCAACAGGAAAAACATTTTATATTCTGGATGAACCAACAACAGGCTTGCATGTGCATGATATTTCGCGCTTGTTGACTGTCCTCCAGCGTCTTGTTGATAACGGAGATTCGGTTCTTGTCATCGAGCATAACCTTGATGTCATCAAGGCGGTTGACCATATCATCGACCTCGGTCCAGAAGGCGGGGACAAAGGCGGTATGATCGTTGGTACTGGAACACCCGAGGAAATCGCTGAGAATAAAGAATCCTATACTGGAAAGTATTTAGCGCCTATTTTGAAACGTGACCGAAAACGTATGGAAGCAAAAATCAAGAAAACTGAAACCATGGCGAAATAAAATCGTAAAGTCTTCTAAGATGCTTACTCTTAGAAGGCTTTTTCTTATTTATGTCGAATCAATAGAGTGCTGAATGTCAGACAGCCGAATCTCATACATATAATAAGTGTTTCAAATTTTCATATTCATGTCTTGAATGGAGGAGAACAAGGGTGTTATCATCGGGAAAGTTGTTTAAATCATTAAGTTACATGAGCATATTTTTCGCGCCTTTTATCGTACCAGCAATCATTTTTCTACTTATTGATGATTTAGATGTAAGGCAGCATGCTAGGCTTGCATCCACTTCTCATTTAATCCCATTGATTGCCTTAGCAACCTTGTCGATTTTATTTTTTGAATCAGGCCAGATCCTGAATCATTTTACGATTCTCAGTATGATCCTATTCGGCGGAATTGCAGTGACCGCTGCCATCTGGAACCTTATGAAGGGCATTCGTGTTTTACAACAGAAGTAGCTTTCCGTATGTATCCGAATAACTTACAACAAGGCTCTGTTATACGTCATTGTTTATTTTTACGAAATTCACTCCCTTTCCACGGGCTTAAGAAAAGCAGAAGCGACACGCTTTGTCACGTAGGTCACTGGAAGACTGACGAGGAGGCTTTTGCCGCCGCAGGAAATCTGAAGTGATCCAAGTGACTGGTCGCTGAGCTAGACATTACTTCTCTGAATTAGCCTAATTCCGCAAGCTTCCTCGCTCACTTGCACAGGGATCTCAACACAATAATGAAATCATTTTCGTGTCTGCGATGAGAATTCTTAGAAGCTTTCCTTATGCTTCACCACAAGACACGTACTTAAATTCCATCCTTGTAGTTTTGCGCCGAGTAATCGCAAGCGCAGGACGTGGTGGTATTTAGTCGAAGATCCTTAAATCGCTATAGGGTCTCGCCTGGCTCGCTTTCCCCGCAGGAGTGTCGTGAATTTCGATTGAAGCCATTTTCTGCAAAAATCAAGATGAAAATTTAACAAAGCCTTTAACAAGAAGGGGGATTCGAAATGGAAGAACGTAAGATGATCTTGAAAATGCTAGATGAAGGGAAGATTACATCAGCTGAGGCGGTCGAGTTACTGAAGGCAGTAGGAGAAAACGATCCCGACAATAAACAGGCCCAGACTCCCAATACGGCCACAGTCAGCCACACCCAGCAAAAACAAAAATCGAACGATGAGAAAAACCAGGAGAGGCGCGATTCCAGCACGAATGAGAAAAAATCCGAACAGTCTACGATCAGTAAGTTTTCCAGCTTGATCGACCGGGTAGTGACGAAACTAAAAGATACTGATTTTGATTTCAATTTTGGTCAGGCAATTGAAGTCGATCATATTTTCCAGGAAAATGATGTGGATTTCAACCGATTGAAGGTCCATGTGACCAATGGCGGTATACAGTTACAGCCCTGGGAAGAACAGAGTATCCGGATGGAGTGCCGTGCTTCTGTTTACAGGACCCAGTCGACCGAAGAAGCGAAGGCATATTTTTTGAAAAATACCCACTTTGCAACAGAGGCAGGCGAGCTCCAGTTCTTGGTGGATGAAAACCGCTTGAAAGTGCAAGCGCATATGTATGTGCCGACAAAAGTGTATGAGGAAATCCAACTGCGAACAGGGAATGGCGCGATCTCACTTGATGAATTACAGACAAAACGGATGATCGTACGCACGACAAATGGCGCTGTCACGTTGAACCGGGTAGATGGTGGATCTTTGAATGCTTCGACATCAAATGGAAAAATCAGATTAGAGAACAGCGGTTGGAAAAAGCTTGATCTCGAGACGCTTAACGGGGCGATTCGTTTGAATGGCAAGTACGAAGACGTCGAGGCGGAAACCTTGAATGGATCAATTACATTTACACTGGATGAGGTCATGCCAGGGAAAGCTTCTTTCAAAACAGTCGCAGGAAAGATCGAAATCCTTGTACCGGACAGTCTACGTGTTAATGGAAATATGAAAGCTACAATCGGAAGTTTGAATTGTTTCCTTGAAAATGTTGATATTAAAAAGGAGACAAAGGATGTAGTGCTCAAGCGAATGGAGTTCATAGCTAACGAAGGGGCGCCGACAACCTATGAAGTTGAAGCGATCGCGAAGACCGGTTCGATTACGATTGCGAAGCGGTAAGGAGGTAGGATTGTGAGAGGATGGATTGTTTCATTAATCGTCAATACAATCGTTTTGATGGTTGTCTCTGGATTTTTCAGTCAATCATTCTATTTATCTGGAATCGGAGCCGCCATCATCGCAAGTATTTTGTTAGCGATCATGAATGTGATCGTCAAACCGATTTTAGTAATTTTGACATTGCCGGTAACGATATTAAGTCTGGGGCTGTTCTTGTTCGTAATCAATGCGATTACGCTGATGCTCACCCAGGCATTGATGGGCGACGCATTCATGATTTCTGGATTCGGTATGGCGCTGCTCGCGGCAATTATCATATCGATATTGAACCTGCTGATCAACAATTTGATTGTCAAACCGTTGAAAGAACGTTAAATAAAGTAAAGACTGACCTGGAACTCAAAATTCGATTCATGGTCAGTCTTTTTCGAATTTTATAATCAGTACTTTCTTACTACCCCTCCTCTTCCTCTTCACGGATTTCTTTAGATGAACATGTCATCCCCCTGACGTAAAATTCTGTGTTTTCGTACATGTAAGCGATTCCAGACCCGAACACCTCTCCGATTCCTATCCATAAGGGTTTCTCCACAATTTTTGATCGTTTTGATGGATTCATTTAATGGCGTAATGTCGTAAAATTGAATGAGTTCCGCTTCAAAACTGTTGTTGATCCTGGTGAGGCAAAGTGCTGATTTGGACAATTCGGGGTAAACTCCAATTTTATCGTAGCAAATCCAAAATATTTTTTGGTGCAAATCTGAAATTTATCGTAGCAAACTTAAAATTATTCGTAGCAAATCTAGAATAATTCGGTGATTTACTTCAGACGCATCATAATTTTTCATCCTATTTATGGAAAACTATGTGTAGATTCGGCATGAATTGCAAAAGAATGCTAAAATATAGTGTATTAGAAACGCTAGAAAGTGGGAGTGACCTTCATGGCGAACATACATATAAAAGATTTGATCGATGAATTCCAGCTGGAGCTCGTGCATGGCGAAAGCGGAATCCATCGAACGATTTCGACAAGTGATATTTCCCGTCCTGGCCTTGAGATGGCTGGGTATTTTGCCTATTATCCAGCCGACCGCCTGCAGTTGTTAGGAAAGACTGAGCTGTCTTTCGTGAATGGCCTTGATGAGCGGATCCGACGAGAGAGGCTTCGGAAGCTTTGTAGAGAGGAAACACCTGGAATCATCATCTCAAGAGGATGGGATATCCCTCCAGAATTAGGGGAAGCTGCAGAAAAAATGGGCCTCCCGATTTTACGGTCACAATTGACGACGACCCGTCTCAGCAGCCGGTTGACGAACTATTTGGAAAGTAAGCTGGCACCAACGACAGCCGTCCATGGTGTCCTGGTCGATATATATGGGATCGGAGTCCTCATCACAGGGGCAAGCGGTGTCGGAAAAAGTGAAACCGCACTTGAACTCGTAAAAAGGGGGCACAGGTTGGTTGCGGATGATTCAGTCGAGATCCGGCAAGAGGACGAAAAGACTTTAGTTGGAAGTTCTCCTGATCTGATTCAGCATCTATTGGAAATCCGTGGACTCGGGATCATCAACGTCATGACCCTTTTCGGCGCGGGTGCTATTCGTAATTTTAAAAAGATTGCTTTAACGATCCACCTGGAGACATGGGATCAGAAGAAAATATATGACCGGCTTGGTCTTGATGAAGAAATGATGAAAATCATCGATTGTGAGCTTCCGAAGTTGACGGTTCCCGTACGCCCTGGACGGAACCTTGCTGTCATCATCGAGGTGGCTGCGATGAATTTCCGATTAAAAAGAATGGGTGTGAACGCAGCTCAACAGTTTTCGGATAAGCTTAACAATGTCATCGATACACCAGATTACGATGACTTTTAGGAGGTAAGAAAGTATGGTTGCAAATATTCAGCCGTTGGACCGGGTGGCACTTGAAATCGGGCCATTGACCATATACTGGTATGGGATTATTATAGGATTTGGAGCTTTACTCGGACTATATATTGCAGTCCGGGAATCGAAGCGTTTAGGCATCAATTCTGAGACATTTGTTGATCTAGTTATGATCGCCGTTCCTGTGGCGATCATTTGTGCTCGAATCTATTATGTCGCGTTTGAGTGGCATTATTATAAAGATCATCTTGGGGAAGTTTTCAAAATTTGGGAAGGCGGCATCGCGATCCATGGAGCGCTGATCGGGTCGTTTTTGACAGTTTACGTGTTTTCAAAAGTGAAAGATTTATCGTTCTGGAAGCTTGCCGACATTGCAGCACCAAGCATCATCCTCGGCCAGGCAATCGGGCGCTGGGGTAACTTCATGAACCAGGAAGCCCATGGCGGTGAAGTGACACGTGAATTTTTAGAAGGCTTATACCTGCCGGATTGGATCATCAACCAAATGTACATAGATGGGGCGTACTATCATCCGACGTTCTTATATGAATCGATTTGGAATATCGTCGGTTTTGCCCTGCTGATCGGTTTGCGACGCGTCAATTTACGCCGCGGCGAGCTATTTTTAACGTATGTGATCTATTATTCGATCGGACGATTCTTTGTAGAGGGGATGCGCACGGACAGCTTGATGCTGACGGAATACTTGCGAATCGCTCAGGTGATTTCCATCGTGTTGATCGTCATCAGCATCGCCGTCATCATTTATCGTCGCAAGACTGGATTGGCGGATAAACGATATAACGAATTGTAGCAGCATAGAGAAAGGGAGAACGGGGAAATGATGAATACATTGAAAAACGGCTTGAAGGTAGGCTTGAATACAACGTGGGTGCTAGGAAAAATCATCTTCCCGATCACACTTCTTGTTACTATTCTTGGGCAAACTCCTCTGATGGATTGGCTTGTGAAGCTTGCAGAGCCTCTGATGAACTGGATCGGCCTATCAGGCGAAGCTGCCTTGCCGCTTGTCATCGGTAACTTTCTTAACTTATATGCAGGTATAGGAGCGATCCTGAGTCTTGATCTTACTGTAAAAGAAGTGTTCATCCTTGCAGTCATGCTTTCGTTTTCACACAATCTATTAATCGAATCCTCCGTAGCCACAAAGGTCGGAATCAAGATGTGGATTGTGCTTGTGGTCCGGATTGGGCTTGCTTTGATTTCCGCCTTCTTCATTTCAGTTTTGTGGAAAGGCGGCTCAGAGAAAGCGGTCTATGGATTCATTTCAGGAACAGAAGAACAGGTTAATGGGTTTTGGAACATTTTATGGCACGGATTGGAAAAAGGGTTCCTTGGAATCGTTCAGCTTGCAGCAATCGTCATTCCGCTCATGATTTTCATTCAGATCATGAAGGATTTGAATTGGCTGGCGGTGTTTTCACGCTGGATGTCGCCGATTACAAGATCACTAGGTATGAAGCCGAATACGTCTACGACTCTAGCAGCAGGGATACTTATCGGCCTTGCATATGGTGCTGGAGTGATGATGCAGGCAGTCAAGGAAGATGGCGTAGAAAAGAAGGATCTCTATCTCGCATTTATCTTTCTCGTATCCTGTCACGCTGTCATTGAAGATACTTTGATTTTCATACCGCTCGGCATACCGGTATGGCCGTTGCTCGCCATCCGGCTTGTCGTCGCGATCTTATTGACGATGGTGGTCGCTTTTGTTTGGAACCGTGTTGAAGGAAAGAACGTTTATAGACATAGAAAGGAAGCGAACTATGAAAATTGATACGATCCTTTTTGATTTAGATGGAACACTGATTGACACGAATGATTTGATTATCGCTTCATTTACACACACATTGGAGCAGTACAAGCCTAAGCAATACTCCCGTGAAGACATCATTTCTTTTATCGGAGAGCCTTTGGTGGATTCTTTTACAAGGGTTGATGAAACGTCGGTTGCCGAGATGGTTCGTACGTATAAAGAGCATAATCTTGCCCATCATGAAGAATATGTAAATGCTTATGAAGGTGTAGCATATACTGTGAAAACCTTACATGAGAAAGGATTCAAGCTTGGGATCGTGACGACGAAGATGAGGGATGCTGTGGAGCTTGGATTAGAGATTACTGGTTTAGGTGAATATTTTACAACGATTGTGACTTTGGATGATGTCGACAGAGCGAAACCAGATCCCCAGCCAGTGGTCCGTGCGTTGGACAAGCTGCAGTCCGACACAGCTTCTGCAATCCTGGTCGGGGACAGCCAATATGATATAGAGGCTGGTAAAAATGCGGGCACATTGACCGCGGCAGTTGCCTGGACGATCAAAGGGAAAGAAGCACTTGAACTTTCTGAGCCTGATTTCATGCTGGAAGAAATGCCGGATCTATTAAAAGTTTTAGAGGTGAATGTATAATGCGGAAGACTGAGCGTTATCCTGTGAAGGGAAGCAATGCGCTCTGGCAAATCTACAAGACGGTTCCATTTCTCAAGGTGCTTAAAAATTTTGTAGTCATACAGCTTGCCAGGTATACACCCATCATCCCAGTGAAAAATTGGTTGTATCGCACTTTTCTAGGTATGAAAGTGGGCGAGCAGACAGCCTTTGCATTGATGGTGATGGTCGATATCATGTTCCCTGAACGGATTTCGGTCGGTCGAAACGTCATTATAGGATACAATACGACAATTTTAACGCATGAATATTTGATAAAAGAGTATCGTCTTGGTAATGTAAATATTGGAGACGAAGTGATGATCGGGGCAAACAGTACAATCCTGCCCGGTGTGACGATTGGTGATGGTGCCGTCGTTTCAGCAGGCACACTGGTACATAGGGATGTTGAACCCGGCTCCTTCGTAGGTGGAAATCCGATGGGGCTCATTTATACAAAAGAAGAGATGGGCAAACATAAACAATTGTCGGATATTGACGATATATAGATTAAAGGTGGGTGTCAAATGGAGCAAAAGAAGAGAATGTCGTTGATTTATATGAATGGTGAGTTCCAAATAAGCGATGCTTGGGTTCGGCCAGTGATCCAGAAGAAAACAAAACAGGAAACAGAGCAACAGGACCGTTTCTTCTTTTTGTCTGCCGTTTCCCGTCTAAGAGGTAGCGATTATATCCGTGATGCTTATTGGAATGGTAATGAAGCGGTCATCCGTTTCGAAAATAGCGACCATGTCAGCCCGGAATATCTAGATGATTATGATCATTATTTTTCCTCTAAAATGAAGATCGGTAAACTGCTACTGGATAACTTAGTCTATTTATTTAAGGAACTTCCGTACATTTCGATGCTTAAGATTGCTGTGCCATACCAATCGAGCGAGCTGGTAGTCCATATCCATCGAAATCAACTTGAAAAATATCTTCAGACAGACTTCAGTTATTTCAAAAATGTCCATAGATGCCAGTTCCATTTCCATGTTCAAGAGCGGGAAGTACGCCGTTTCGTCCATCGATATGTGAACCATGTTTATAAATAAACTGAGACTTTGATGTTGCGAGCCTCATTCTGAGCGAATCTTTACCGATTCCTTCAGAATGGGGCCCTATTTGTATTGTCAGCTATTCTGTGTCGAGGAAGAAGATAGTCTAGCCAGGCCAATATCCGATTATTAATTATTCAAATGAAAAACCACTAGCGAACCAGTAGTTTCTTTTTACACTAAGAATTCAGTATCAGCGCAACTAAGGGACATTCTTCGAAAAAAATTGGCTTTGTCTAGTTTTTTTATAACAAATAGAAGCCGACGCCCATGATGAAGTAGGCGGCGAGCAGGGTGGCGCCTTCGAACCAGTTCGTATCGCCGTCGTTTGCGATCGTATTCGTTAAGAGGACGGCGAGCACCATGCTGACCAGCTCAGGTATCGTAAAGACGAGAGCCATCGGTGTAGGGAAAATCAGAGAAAGCAAAACGAGTACCGGTGCAACGAACATCGCTATTTGCAGTGTTGAACCGACTGCAATTTCGACTGCTATATCCATTTTATCTTTGTATGCCATGATGATTGCAGAGGCATGTTCTGCAGCATTACCCACAATCGCAACAATGATGACCCCGATGAAGACTTCACTCCAGCCGAATTGTTCCCCGACGGTTTCGAAAGTATGGACAAGCGCTTCACTTACATAAGCGACAGCAGCAGTTGCCAAAGCGAGGATGATCAATGCCTTCTTTCCGGACCATTCCGCTTCTTCTTCGTGGGGTTCCTCATCTCCGCCTTCCGTGCTATACACACCTCGGTGTGTCACCAGTTTAAAGAAAAGGGCGCCTAAGTACAGGACGATCAATATTCCGGAAACCCAAATGCTTAGTGTCAAGGCTTCAGCCTCATTCAAATTCATTGCAAATATTTCAGGAAAGACGAAGGCTACGACAACCCCGAACATGAGCAAGGCGGAATTATGCCTGGCATCGTGGACATTGAACCGTTGTCTTTTAAAACGCAGGCCACCGACGAAAAAGGAGAGGCCACCGACCAGCAGCAAGTTCCCTAGTACGGAACCGGTCAAAGAGGCAAGTACGATCGAGATGTAACCAGCTTTCAAAGCAAAAATCGAAATGATGAGTTCTACGGCATTTCCGAATGTGGCGTTCAAAAGTCCGCCGATTCGGGGTCCGGAATGGATGGCTAGGCTTTCTGTCGCCCGTCCCATATAAGCGGCTAGGGCTACGATGGTCAGACAGTATACGATGAACATGATTGCCTCTGGCCAATGGAGCATGTTGCCAGCAACTGATAGCGGCACACCGATCAATATCGCAAGAAGAAATATTTTGTTAAACATATGAAACCTTCTTTCATGGCGTATTTTTTACTTACCAAGCTTTTCGGAAAAATTCCAATATGTAATTTACCAGGTGCACGGGAATAAATAAGGATATGTTATTAATATTTTCATTTTATCTTAACTTACTCTGAAATATAAGAACGATTCATGTTAATTAATATTTAAGATTTTGTTCAACAGTTATTTAAGAAGAAAAAAATAGGGTAAAGATAAACGTCAGAGGTAAAAGTTTTGGGTTGACGTGTTTTTGGAAGAAAGTTAGACTACTTATTATACCTTTATCTTGTTAGTTAATTAGCGAACTAAAGGATTTCGCTTTAAACATCATTGCCCCTTACACTGTCTCAATGGAAAAAGCGGCTTATTTGCTAGACAAAACGCCTTCTTTTACATGAGACATTGGACGCTTCGCTCAAAATTTATCAATTTTTTAAGGGGACAAAGAAGCGGATTCAAATTGGAGTGAATACAATAGGCAAAAAGGACTCTGATAACAATATTGTTCCATTAAGAGGGAACAAGAGACCCAATCAAAGTAAACCGGGTAATTATGATTTCAAATAGATCGATTCGGAGAGTGAGAGTTGTGACGAAACCATTAGTCTTTGAAAAACCTTTAGGTATGCGGGATACGCTGCCTAACCTGTATGAAATCAAATCGATGAGCCGCTCGGCGATGGAGCAAGCTGTCCAGAAGTGGGGCTATCGTTTCATGCAGACCCCGACTGTCGAATATTACGATACGGTAGGTGAAGCTTCGGCGACTCTGGAGAAGCAGCTTTTCAAACTGCTTGATCAAGAGGGGAAAATCCTTGTTCTGAGACCGGATATGACAGCACCGATTGCGCGTGTAGCGGCGTCCACGCTACAAGGTGAATCACAGCCGATGCGGATCGCTTATTCGGCGAATGTATTCCGTGCCCAGCAGCAGGAAGGAGGGCGTCCTGCTGAATTTGAACAATTCGGGGTGGAATTGATCGGTGATGGCTCGACAAGTGCAGATGGTGAAGTGATTGCGTTAATGATCGAGACGTTTGAACATGTCGGACTACAAAACTTCCAGGTTGCTGTCGGCCACCTTGGCTATGTGGATGCACTGTTCAAGGAGATTCTCGGAACGGATGAGCGTGTCGAGAAGTTGAAGCGCTTTTTATATGAGAAAAACTATGTCGGATACAAGCAGCATGTGAAGAAGCTCCCATTATCCTCGATCGATCAGAAACGCCTTCTGGATTTCCTTCACTTGAGAGGAGAGAACAAGTTAGAAGATGCCGAGAAGTTGATCGCCTCAACAAGGGGATATGAAGCGATCGAAGAGCTTCACGCTTTACGGGAATGTTTGAAAGCCTTCGGAGTTAATGAGCTGACAACACTTGATCTTACATTGGTCAGCCATATGACCTACTACACGGGTGTCGTTTTTGAAGGTTATGCACCTGAACTCGGTTCACCAATCAGTAATGGCGGCCGTTATGATGAGCTTCTTGCGAAATTTGATAATGAAGCGAAAGCGACCGGTTTTGGCATCCATCTCGATTATTTGATGGAAGCGATCGAACCAGTGGAAAAGAAGCCATTCACGCATTGCGTCATTTTTTCTGAAGGGCAGCGGGAAGAAGCGTATGCTTTCGGAAAGAAGCTGAGGGATCAAGGCGAGACAGCTGTGGTCCAGGACATCAGGGGTATCGGGAGCCTTGACACTTTTACAGAACAATTTTCGAATGTAACGTATTATCTCGGAAAAGAAGAGGGGGGAGAGAAGTGAGTTCAACACTGACGATCGCGATGCCGAAAGGACGGATTTTCGAGGAAGCTGTCCAATTGCTTCGGGGAGCTGATTACACTCTTCCGCCTGAGTTTGAAGATTCACGTAAATTGATCCTTGAAATTAAGGAGGCGAATTTACGCTTCATATTGGCGAAACCGATGGATGTTCCGACCTATGTAGAGCATGGTGTTGCGGATGTCGGAATCGCAGGGAAGGACGTCATGCTTGAAGAAAAACGGGATGTATATGAGGTGATGGATCTTGGGATTTCGCGTTGTCATCTCGCGGTTGCCGGAATCCCGGGTACAGAACTTGATACAGTAGCGCCGAAAATCGCAACGAAATATCCGAAGGTCGCTTCGAATTATTTCAGAAGCCAGGGCAAGCAGGTCGAGATTATCAAGCTGAACGGGTCGATCGAGTTGGCTCCGCTGATAGGACTGGCAGATCGGATTGTCGATATCGTCTCGACTGGTCGGACGTTAAAAGAGAACGGGCTTGTTGAAACGGAAAAAATCATCGATATTACATCGCGGTTCATCGTAAACCCGGTCAGTTACCGGATCAAAGCGGACGCAATCGATGAGATGGTGCATCGATTGGAAAAGGTCATTGAAGGGAAGGAGATCGCGCGATGAAAGTACAGCAATTGAAGGGAGCTAAGCTTCGTAAACAGTTGAATCAGGGAACTGAAGAACAGAGGCAGGCTGTCCTTGAGATTCTTGAACAGGTAAAA
This sequence comes from Pseudalkalibacillus sp. A8, assembly GCF_045920555.1. Lineage (NCBI taxonomy): Bacteria > Bacillati > Bacillota > Bacilli > Caryophanales > Fictibacillaceae > Pseudalkalibacillus > Pseudalkalibacillus sp. A8. The sequence goes on along the minus strand of NZ_CP174509.1, from coordinate 4,750,221 downwards.
TCAGATGGAGATCTTGCTTTATTCGATTTGACGAAGAAATTTGATGGAGCAGAACTTGAAGCATTGAAGGTCAAGAAGGTCGAAATCGAAAAAGCCTACGAATCACTTGATGAAGAAGTGATCGAAATCATCCAGGAGGCTGCCCATAACATAAGGGTTTATCATAAAAAGCAAGTTCGTCAATCATGGATGATGACAGAGGAAGATGGAACCGTATTAGGACAGAAAATCACACCGCTTGATTCAGTAGGGATTTATGTACCAGGAGGAACGGCTGAATACCCTTCTTCCGTCCTGATGGGTGCTATTCCGGCAAAGGTAGCTGGGGTAGGCAGGATCGCGATTACGACACCTCCTCGCTCGGATGGAACGATCCCTGCAAGTGTATTGGTTGCCGCATATGAGAGCGGGGTTGATGAGATATATAAAGTAGGAGGCGCACAGGCAATCGGAGCATTAGCTTTCGGAACCGACTCAGTTGCGCCAGTGGATAAAATCGTCGGCCCAGGAAACATTTACGTCGCGCTGGCGAAACGGGAAGTTTTCGGTCTCGTTGGGATCGATATGATTGCAGGACCGAGTGAAATCTTGATTTATGCCGATGATACAGCGAATCCTGTCTATTTGGCTGCAGACCTTTTATCACAGGCAGAACATGATCAGATGGCATCGGCAATTCTCATAACGACCTCGGTTGAAGTGGCGGAAGAAACGTCGAAGGAAGTGATCCGCCAGCTTGAGAGCCTTCCGAGAAAAGAGATTGCTGAAGCCTCTGTCATCGGCAACGGTGTCATCTATGTGGCGAATACGGAGGAAGAGGCGATCGCTGCGGTAAACGAGCTTGCCCCGGAGCATCTTGAGGTGGTGGCTTATGATCCCTTCGAGTTACTTGGTCAGATCAAGCATGCAGGTGCAATTTTTCTCGGTAAAAATAGTGCGGAGCCGATCGGTGACTATTTCGCAGGCCCGAACCACGTGCTCCCGACAAATGGTACAGCCCGTTTTTCAAGCCCCTTGAGTGTTGATGATTACACGAAAAAATCAAGCATCATTTCGTATGGCACCGACGCTTTATTTGAAAACGGCCGAAAAATCAGTAAACTCGCTCGTCTTGAAGGTTTGGAAGCCCATGCGCGAGCGATCGATTATCGATTGGAGGAAGAGTAAAACATGACAGAACGGACAGCAACGATTACACGGAAAACGAACGAAACGGCCATCCAACTGAGCCTCCAGATTGACGGAGAAGGTCAGTCGAATATCCAATCTCCAGTGCCGTTTTTGAACCATATGCTCGATCTTTGGACCCGGCATGGACTGTTTGATTTGAACGTCCAAGCGGAAGGGGATACAGAGATTGATGATCATCATACGACAGAAGATATCGGGATCTGTCTCGGACAGGCTTTAATTGAAGCTCTTGGTGATAAACGCGGGATCCGCAGGTACGGAAATGCAATCGTTCCGATGGATGAAGCATTGGCCCAGGTTGTTATCGATCTCAGCAACCGTCCGCATCTTGAATTGAAGGCAGAGCTCCCTTCTGAAAAAGTCGGAACCTTTGACACAGAGCTTGTGCACGAGTTTTTATGGAAGCTTGCGATTGAAGCGAGGATGAACCTGCATGTGATCATCCATCATGGAACGAACACCCACCATATCATCGAAGCGATTTTCAAGGCACTTGGTCGGGCGTTGGATGAAGCGACGCAAATCGATCCGAGGGTAAAAGGTGTTCCCTCGACGAAAGGAATGCTGTAAATGATCGGGATTGTCGATTACGGAATGGGTAACCTTCACTCGGTACAAAATGCGCTCAGACGTCTTAAAATCGATCATTTCCTTTCAGAGAAAAAAGAGGAGCTGGCAAAAGCAGATGTATTGCTGCTGCCTGGTGTAGGTGCTTTTAAAGATGCTATGCATGCATTGAAAAAAGACGGCATGGACGAATTCATCGTTGAATCCGTTCAATCTGGAAAGCCGCTTCTTGGAATCTGCCTCGGGATGCAGCTATTGTTCGAGGAAAGTGAAGAGAACGGATTGACGAAGGGCCTTGGGCTTTTACCAGGACGGGTCGTACGCTTTCCAGGGATTACGTCAGATGGTACGACATATAAAGTGCCGCATATGGGTTGGAATCGGATGAACATCCAGAAGCCTGACACGCCTTTACTGCAGAACCTGAGCACAGACTTCGTCTATTTTGTCCATTCCTATCTTGTACAGACAGAAGACAGGGATGTACTGCTGGCAACGGCTGATTATTTTGAGGAAGTACCGGCTGTTGTAGGGCGCGACCATATTTTCGGCGCTCAATTCCACCCGGAAAAGAGCAGTGATGCAGGCATGGAAATCCTGAAAAACTTCGGTGCTTATGTAGAGAGGAGGCAGCAGGGTGAAACGATTTGAACTGTATCCGGCCATTGATATGCGCGGCGGTAAATGCGTCCGGCTATTTCAAGGGGATTATGACCAGGAGACTATTTACGGTGATTCCCCGTTTGAAATGGCGAAGCTTTTTGCAGATCAAGGTGCCCAATGGATACATATGGTGGACTTGGATGGTGCGAAAACTGCTGAGAAAGTGAATCACAAACATGTCCTTCAAGTTGCCTCTGAACTTGATGTGAAGGTGCAGATCGGCGGTGGCATCCGAACAGAAGAGGATATCGATTTTTATTTGAAAAATGGTGTGGATCGCGTCATTTTAGGAAGTGTGGCCGTTAAAAATCCTGCTTTCACGAAGGAGATGCTCGATAAGTATAAAGGGAAGATTGCGATCGGACTTGATGCTCGTGATGGGTATGTCGCAACGGAAGGCTGGCTTGATAACTCGAAGGTGAAAGCTGTCGAGCTTGCGAAGGAACTTGCAGAGGCTGGCGCCAGCCACTTCATTTTTACCGATATTTCACGTGACGGAACGCTTGAAGGCCCTAATGTCGAAGCGATCGCGGAGCTTGCCAGGGAATCAGGTGCTGAGGTGATAGCTTCAGGCGGAGTAAGCTCCATGGAGGATCTACAAGTATTAGCAGGACGACAGCAGGATGGAATCGAAGGTGCGATCATAGGGAAGGCGCTGTACACGGAGCGCTTCACTCTCTCTGAAGCACTAGAAAAGGTAGGTCAGTAGATGTTAACGAAACGAATCATACCCTGTCTGGACGTGAAGGATGGACGGGTTGTCAAAGGCATTCAATTTGTCAATATCATAGATGCAGGAGATCCAGTCGAACTTGCTCAAGCGTATGACGAACAAGGAGCCGATGAGCTGATTTTCCTCGATATTTCAGCTTCGAATGAACGACGTAATGTGATCATCGACTTGGTGGAGCAGGTAGCGGCAACACTTGCAATCCCATTTACTGTCGGCGGTGGTATCAACTCTTTGGAAGATATCAAGAGTGTACTGCGAGCAGGAGCTGACAAAGTTTCCTTGAATACAGCAGCGGTTAAAAATCCGGATCTGATCACGCTCGGATCGGAATATTTCGGCTCACAATGCATCGTCGTCGCGATTGATGCCCGCTATGATGAAGATCTCGGCTCATGGCGGGTCTATACAAATGGCGGGCAACGCTCTACAGAGTGGGAAGTGATCGATTGGGCGAAGGAAGCTGTAAAAAGAGGAGCCGGAGAGCTGCTGCTTACGAGCATGGACCGTGATGGTGAGAAATCGGGCTTTCATATCGAACTGACGAAAGCGGTCCGTGATGCGGTGACAGTCCCTGTAATCGCTTCGGGTGGTGCAGGATCGGCCGAGCATTTCCATGAGGTTTTTTCTGAAGCGGATGCGGACGCGGCATTAGCGGCTTCTATTTTTCATTACAAAGAAACCTCGATAGCAGCAGTAAAAGATTATTTGAAACAGCAAGGGGTGAACGTCCGATGAAGATCAGTGAGCTACGTTTTGATGAAAAAGGATTGCTTCCAGCGATCGTCCAGGATGTCGAGAGTAAGGAAGTGCTGACGCTCGCCTATATGAACGAGGAATCCTTGCAAAAGTCCCTCGAATCGAAGGAAACATGGTTCTACAGCCGGTCAAGGCAGGAGCTATGGCATAAAGGGGAGACATCCGGAAACACGCAGACGATAACCGATATCCGTTATGATTGTGATCAGGATGCCCTCGTCGTGCTAGTGAATCCGAAGGGGCCTGCTTGTCACAAAGGGACGTTCAGTTGCTTTAATGATTCACTTCTTAGCGAAGAGGAGATCCAGACAGGTGGGTCTGACGGAAATTTGGCGATCCTCACCGAGCTTGAGCAATTGATCGCTGAACGGGAGCGCAGCCGTCCGGAAGGTTCCTACACGACATACCTGTTTGAAGAAGGGGTAGATAAAATACTTAAAAAAGTCGGTGAAGAGGCTTCAGAAGTGATTATCGCGGCAAAAAACCGCGATAAGGACGAGTTATCATGGGAATCTGCCGACTTGCTCTACCACTTGCTCGTACTACTCAGGGAACAGGCTCTGCCGCTCAACGATGTTTTATCTGTTTTAAAAGAACGACATACAAAGAAGAACGGAAAGGAATAATCGCCTAAACTGTGTCTTAAATAAAAAAACTCTCTGTGTTATTATCCCCTTGAAGTAGACAGTAGAAAGAAAGTTACTGTACTGTTTATTGGAGGGGATTTTTTATGGGGAAAAAAACCTTAGTATGGTACAAGAACCATTGCATAGGCTGGAAGAAACTTTTAAAGGAATTGTGTCACAGATATGTGTACATAAAAGTGTTATTTTAACATGAAATGACTTCAGAGGTGAAAAGGGAAACGTTAGAATAATATCGTTTTCTTTTGCAAAGGTCTATTTTGAGCTTCGATTTATCAAGTGGTGAAAGTCATTTTTTTATTTCAACAAGATTAGGCATTAAAAATGTCCGTACAAGAAAATGCCAAGGTGCATTGGGTATGTATTGTTAACCTTAATATATATCTTAAAATAATTCTTTTTTGTTAAGTGATAAAGTATGGTAAGCTAACTTATACGAATATGTTGTAATGGGGTGAATGAATGGAAACCAAATATAGGATCGTCAAAAAGTCTATTAAATCTAAAATTTTAGATGGTACGTATAAGCCACATGAAAAAATCTCATCAGAAAGTGAGATGATGCGTCAATTCAATGTGAGTCGACATACGGTCAGGTTAGCGATTGGAGAGCTTGTGAGCGAAGGGTGGCTCTATAGAGAGCAAGGGGCAGGTACTTTTTGTGCGGATCGTACGGAGCAGTCCAGAAAAGATTCAGGTTCAAGGAAAAATATAGCTATTGTTACGACTTACATTTCTGACTATATCTTTCCCTCGATCATTCGTGGTGCTGAAGGCTATTTGAGTGATCAGGGATATCATGTCACTTTATTCAACACAAACAATGATCATGAAAAAGAACGAAATTATTTAGAAAAGATTATATCTCAAGGGTTTGATGGAGCCATCATTGAGCCGACCCAGAGTGCTTATTCCAACCCGAATATTGATTATTACTTGAACCTTGAACGCTTGAATATTCCATATATCATGATTAACGCCTATTATGATGCATTAGAGCCAGTAAGAGTTATCGTTGATGATGAACGGGGCGCGTACCTGCAGACAGAGCACTTGATTAAAAATGGCCATAAGGAGATCCTTGGGTTTTTCAAAACCGATGATATGCAAGGAACCCTTAGGATGAAGGGATACTTAAAATCTCATCGAGAGTATGGGGTACCGATCAATCCTAAGCATATTATTCCTTATAATACATCTGAAAAACATACGAAACCGATTGAAGAGCTGAAAACCTTCTTAAGCCAGCAAGGGCCTCATCCTACAGCTATTGTATGTTATAACGATGAACTGGCAATGAAACTGCTGGATGTCATTCGAGAGAAACATCTTCGTGTTCCTGATGATTTATCCATTATCGGTTTCGATAACTCGTTTTTGGCGGAAATGTCAGAAGTAAAGTTAACGTCCGTTGAACATCCGAAATCTGATTTAGGAAAGACTGCTGGAAAATTAATATTAAACTTGATCAAACGTAAACAAATGAGCCAAGATGGTACTGAAGAAGTGAAAAGCGTGATCTATTCCCCTGAACTGGTCCTACGTCAGTCTACTAAAAATATAAACGCTTCAAGTAAAAGTCTTCGGGATGCAACGTAAAGAATACAAAGGAGTACTATATAACGAATAGTGCTCTTTTTTATATTTAAAGAAAGTATAAAATACTTTTTTAAATTTTTCATAACTTGAGAACCCCAGATCGTTGTTATGAAGGGAGTTTCCCATAAAAAATAAAAATTATTTATTTTCTGTCATTTTTTCTCTTGAATGTACGTACAAATTGTTTTAAGATTAAACAGAAAGGAAAAGTTATACGTATAAGTTGAGAGGAAGGTGGATGGCTATGCTGGAGGGTTTAAAACAGCAAGTGCTTGAGGCGAACAAAGCTCTCCCTAAACTTAATCTTGTCACATTTACATGGGGGAATGTAAGCGGTTTCAATCAAGAAAAACAGGCAATGGTGATTAAACCGAGCGGAGTTCCTTATGAGGAGCTTACGACAAAAGATTTAGTTGTGGTGGATCTTCTGGGGAATGTTGTTGAAGGAAACTTAAAACCATCATCTGACACACCGACACACTTAGTCCTATATCGAAAATTTCCGTATCTTGGAGGCGTCGTACATACCCATTCTCCCTGGGCGACCAGCTGGGCACAGGCAGGAAAAGGTATTCCCTGTTTAGGAACGACGCAAGCAGATTACTTTTACGGAGAGATTCCATGTACGCGTAAGATGACCAATGGTGAAATTCATGCAGATTATGAAGAACAAACTGGAAACGTCATCGTAGAAACCTTTGAGAAAAGGGGCCTTCACCCTGGTCAAGTTCCTGGTGTACTTGTTCATAGTCATGCACCGTTTAATTGGGGACGTAATCCCAAGGATGCTTTACATAATGCCGTTGTCTTAGAAGAGATAGCGAGAATGGCCTTTCATACGTATCAAATAAATCCTGATACCCCCGACATGGACCAAACGTTATTGGATAAGCATTATTTACGAAAGCATGGAGCGAATGCTTATTACGGTCAATGATTACTGAGGAGGAACGTTATGTCAACAAAGTATGCAATTGGAGTGGATTATGGGACAGAATCCGGGCGAGCGGTATTAGTGTCTCTAACCAATGGGGAAGAAGTTGCGGACCACGTCACACCTTATCGTCATGGAGTGATTGATAAGCGGCTGCCGGGAACAGACGTTAAGTTGGGACATGAATGGGCGCTGCAACACCCGGGTGATTATATAGAAGTTCTGGAGGAATCTATCCCTTCTGTCATAGATGCTTCTGGCGTTGATGCTGAGGATATCATTGGCCTAGGGATCGACTTCACAGCCTGTACGATGCTTCCGATCGATGAGGCAGGTTCCCCGCTTTCTTTCAGTGACTTGTGGAGTAATAACCCGCATGGATGGGTGAAGCTATGGAAGCATCATGCTGCTCAGGATAAAGCGAATCAACTGAATAGAATCGCCGAACAGCGTGGGGAAGAATTTTTGAAACGGTACGGTGGTAAAATCTCTTCCGAATGGATGATTGCGAAAATATGGCAAATCCTCGAAGAGGCACCTGAAATCTATGATGCTGCCGATCAATTCATAGAAGCTACAGATTGGGTGATCTCCCAGCTGACGGGCAACCTTTTGAGAAACAGCTGTACGGCTGGGTATAAATCAATTTGGCATAAAAAAAACGGCTATCCAAGCAAAGACTTTTTTCGATCCTTGGATCCTAGATTAGAAGATTTGACAGATACGAAGTTAAGAGGTGAAGTTGTCCCTTTAGGAACCAAAGCTGGTGGAATAACGAAGGAAATGGCGAAGAGGATCGGATTGTACGAAGGGACTCCGGTAGCAGTGGGAAATGTAGATGCTCATGCGTCTGTAGCCGCTCTTGGAGTGACATCACCTGGAAAAATGATCATGACTATGGGCACGTCCATCTGTCATTTATTGCTTGGAGATGAAGAAAAATATATAGAGGGCATGTGCGGAGTCGTAGAAGATGGGATCATCCCAGGGTTGTACGGATATGAAGCGGGGCAGTCGGCTGTAGGGGATATTTTCGCCTGGTACATTGCTCACGGTGTACCTTCTTACGTCAACTATGCTGCGAACAAACAAGGACTGGATGTGCATCAATATTTAGAACAAAAAGCTTCGGAGTATCTCCCAGGTGAAACAGGACTTCTAGTATTAGATTGGTGGAATGGAAATCGTTCCGTACTCGTTGACACCGAATTAAGCGGGCTTCTGATTGGAGCCACTCTGCAAACGAAGCCTGAAGAAATCTACAGGGCCCTCATTGAATCTACAGCATTCGGGACAAGGAAAATCGTCGAGGCGTTCCATCACAATGGGGTACCTGTGGAAGAACTTTATGTTTGCGGAGGTCTGCCTCAAAGGAACAAATTGCTCATGCAGATTTATGCGGACGTTACCAACCGCAGGATAAATATTGCTGACTCAAAACAAACCCCAGCCCTGGGAGCTGCGATGTTCGGTGCCATAGCGGCTGGCAGCGAACGAGGCGGGTTTGATAATGTCGTCGAGGCCGCTGAGAAGATGGCAAGGATAAAAGAAGAAACGATCGAGCCGATCCCTGCTCATGTTGAAATCTATGAAGAGCTATACAAGGAATATTCTACCCTTCATGACTATTTTGGAAGAGGAGAAAATCAGGTGATGAAAAAATTGAAAGCGCTTAGAAGTCCAGCAAATGCAAGGAAGGGGCAGTTATTATGTTAAGAATCAGACCTTATGAATTCTGGTTTGTTACAGGAAGCCAGCATTTATACGGAAATGAAGCATTAGAAGAAGTCCAGGCTCATTCAGAAGAAATCGTGGATCAGTTGAATGAAAAGCAAGACTTGCCATTTCGGATCGTGTTCAAATCCGTCCTGACATCTTCAGACGATATTCATAAAGTCATGGTTGAAGCGAATGCGGATGATCATTGTGCAGGACTGCTGACGTGGATGCATACCTTTTCCCCGGCAAAAATGTGGATTGCTGGCTTAAAGGCCCTGCAGAAGCCTTTGCTTCATCTTCATACCCAATATAATCGGGATGTTCCATGGAACTCCATAGATATGGATTTTATGAACTTGAACCAATCCGCCCATGGGGACCGTGAGTATGGATTCATGGTATCTCGCCTGAATATCGCGAGAAAAGTTGTGGTGGGTCACTGGAAGGATGTTGAAGTTGTTGGAAAAATAGCCGGATGGATGAATACGGCCGTTGCTCATACAGAAGGTAGCAACATTCGTGTAGCGCGTTTTGGGGATAACATGCGTAATGTAGCCGTAACCGATGGAGATAAGGTGGAAGCCCAGATCAAATTCGGATGGACAGTTGATTATTATGGAATAGGTGATTTGGTAGAGGAAATAGAGAAAGTTACAGAACAGGAAGTAGAAGATCTATATCATACGTATACGGAATTATATGATCTGCTTGATGGAAATTCAGAGGAGGTTCAAGCATCTATTAAGGAGCAGGCTCGTATCGAACTTGGCTTGAAATCTTTCCTATCTTCAAGAAAATATAATGCGTTTACGACCAATTTTGAAGATTTGCATGGGATGAAGCAGTTACCTGGTTTAGCTGTTCAACGCTTAATGGCAGAGGGGTACGGTTTTGCAGGCGAAGGGGACTGGAGAACAGCTGCTCTTTTACGAATGATGAAAATTATTTCACATAATAAAGGAACCTCTTTCATGGAGGATTATACGTACCATTTAGATCCGGAAAATGAAATGGTCCTTGGCTCACATATGTTGGAAATTTGCCCTACCCTGTCTAGTGAAAAGCCAGAAATCGTGGTCTCTCCGCTTGATATCGGAGGGAAGGATGATCCGGCACGTCTAGTTTTTAATGGAACCGAGGGAAAAGCAGTCAATGCTTCCTTAATAGAATTGGGGGGGCGTTTCCGTTTAGTAGTGAATGAAGTAGAGGCAGTAAATATAAAAGAAAAAACCCCGCACTTACCAGTTGCTAAAGTTCTTTGGAAACCTCAGCCTACCTTAAGTGAAGCTACTGAGTCGTGGATCTATGCTGGAGGAGCACATCATACCGTTTTTTCAACGGAAGTCACTTTAGAGCAGTTATATGATTTCGCTGATATGACAGGAATTGAATGCGTCATCATCGATCAATCAACCAATATACGGAATTTAAGGAATGAACTCAAACAAATGGATGAAATCAGGAAAGTTTAAACGCTTTTTAAAGTTTTATAGATTAAGTGTTGGATTGCTAAGAATATGTCAAATTTTGAGATCGAATAAAAGGAGGTGTGCCTAACAAATATACGTATATATTACTCTGTTTTGAAAACGGTGTCATTGTTTAGTCGGAAAGGCTCAATAAATTTTATAGGGGGACAAGCTAATGAAGAAGATGTTAGTTTTATTATCTATTGTAATCTTATCCTTGATGTCAGCATGTGGGAATTCGGAAGGAGCAAGCGGAGAGGGTAAGAAAAGCGTGGGAATAGCGATGCCGACGAAGTCTTCCGAACGTTGGGTGAAAGACGGGGAGAACATGGCTGCTGAATTTGAAGAATTGGGATATAAAGTTGACCTTCAGTATGCAGAAGACGTTGTAGAAAATCAAATATCTCAAATAGAAAATATGATTACGAAAGGTGTAGACATTTTAGTTATCGCTTCTATTGATGGGGAAGCATTGACTGACGTCTTGAACCAAGCAAAAAATCAGGAAATACCTGTCATTGCTTATGATCGGCTGATCATGAACTCTGATCATGTAAGTTATTATGCAACTTTTGATAACTTTCAAGTTGGTGTCCAACAAGGTGAATATATTGAAAAAGAATTAGGTCTAAAAGATGGAAAAGGCCCATTTAATATCGAGTTATTTGCTGGCTCCCCGGATGATAACAATGCTTATTTCTTCTGGGACGGAGCAATGTCAATCTTGCAACCCTATATCGACGAAGGGCAATTAGTTGTTCAAAGTGGGCAAACAAAGTTCGGTCAAGCTGCTACGTTGCGGTGGAGTGGAAGTAAAGCCCAAGAAAGAATGGATAATATCTTGAGTGCCCATTATTCAGGTAAACAATTGGATGTGATCTATTCGCCGTTTGATGGGATCAGCCGGGGAGTTATTTCTTCATTAAAAGCGGTCGGCTATGGTTCCGGCAACCAACCGATGCCGATTGTAACCGGTCAGGATGCTGAATTGGCCTCCATCAAGTCTATTATCGTAGGCGAGCAAACGCAAACCATTTTCAAAGATACAAGAAGTTTAGCAGATAAAGCGGTACAAATGGCTGATGCTGTTCTTAAAGGTGAAGAACCTGAGGTCAATGATAAAGAAACCTATGATAACGGTTCAAAAGTGGTGCCAGCTTACTTGCTTGAACCGATTCCTGTGGATATTGACAATTACAAGGAGGTACTTGTTGAATCTGGTTATTACTCTGAAGACCAGCTTAAATAACTGTTTGAGTAAGATGATCTAGCATTTGCTTCTCGCTAAATCATCTTCCTTACTTTCAATCAAGGGTGTGATGTCCGTGGTTAGTCCAATTCTAGAGATGAAAAGTATCACGAAGAGGTTTCCAGGAGTTAAAGCTTTAGACAATGTAAACTTGAATGTTCAACAAGGGGAGATTCATGCACTAATCGGTGAGAATGGTGCTGGAAAATCCACACTTATGAAAGTTCTAAGCGGAGTACACGCTTATGGAACCTATGAAGGTGAGATTATTTTTAATGGTAACCTTTGTGAATTTAAAAATATTAATGAGAGTGAAGAGCTAGGGATCGTCATCATCCACCAGGAACTCGCTTTAATACCAGAGCTGTCAATAGCTGAAAATATCTTTCTTGGTAATGAACAACAAAGAAATGGTGTGATCAATTGGAGTGAAACCTTAGTAAGAACGATAGAACTACTGAAAAAAGTAGGCCTGAAAGTAGACCCTGAAGAAAAAATAAAAAATATTGGGGTTGGCCAACAACAGCTGGTAGAAATAGCTAAAGCGTTATCAAAAGATGTCAGGTTGCTTATTTTAGATGAGCCCACAGCTGCACTTAACGAAGAAGATAGTGAGAATCTGTTGAATCTATTAGTAGAGCTTAAAGAACAAGGGATGACTTCGATCTTAATCTCCCACAAGTTAAAAGAACTTTTGAAGGTTTCTGATAGTCTTACAGTACTTCGAGATGGCCAAACCATTCAAACCTATCATATCAGTAGTCAAAAAATTACGGAAAGCACCATTATTAAAGATATGGTGGGTAGAGACTTGACCAACCTCTATCCAGAAAGAAAAAAAGTAATAGGAAATGAAGTTGTGTTTGAAGTGAAAAACTGGTCTGTATATCATCCGTTGGATCCAAATAAGCAACTATTGCACAATGTCAATCTTAAGGTGAAAAAAGGTGAAATCATAGGGATCGCCGGGTTGATGGGAGCGGGGCGTACGGAACTCGCAATGAGTATATTCGGTAAATCCTATGGTAAAAAGATATCCGGTGAACTTTATAAAGATGGTCAAACAATTAAATTAAATGATGTAAGTGAAGCCATTAAGCACAAAATTGCATACGTATCAGAAAATCGTAAGGATTATGGTTTAGTACTTATTGATAGTGTTCGTAAAAACTTGACTTTATCGAATTTAAAAAAGGTTTCCCATAAAAGCATCCTCAATATGAATGATGAAATTGTTGAAGCTGAATCCATAAAAACAAAAATGAATATCAAAGCACCGACCATTGAACAAGTAACGAATCATCTGAGTGGGGGAAATCAACAAAAGGTAGTACTCGGAAAATGGATTTTTACTGATCCGGATCTATTAATACTGGATGAACCGTCCCGAGGAATAGATGTAGGTGCGAAATTCGAAATCTACAAGATTATTAATGAATTAGCAGAGCAAGGTAAAAGTATCATCATGATTTCGTCAGAGCTCCCGGAACTACTGGGGATGTGCGATCGGATCTATACGCTTTGTGAAGGGGAAATCACTGCTGATGTGGACATTGAAGAAGCTGATCAAGAAACGTTGATGACATATATGACACAAAGTTGGAGGTCTTAAAATGGTGGGTATCAAACAATTAGTTGCTAGTAATATCCGTAGGTTTACCATGATAATCGCATTGATAGGAATAATCATTCTATTCCAGATATTGACCCAAGGGATCTTATTAACACCATTGAATGTAACGAATATTATTATGCAAAACAGCTATATCATTGTATTAGCTATAGGAATGATGCTGGTCATCATTACGGGTGAAATAGATTTGTCTGTAGGATCAGTTGCAGCTTTCGTAGGAGCAGTTTCTGGTGTTTTACTCGTCAGCTGGGACTTACCTGTATTCCTTGGTATTATCATATGTTTGGCTCTCGGAGCTCTTATTGGTGCATGGCAAGGGTATTGGGTGGCTTATGTAAATATACCTTCATTCATTGTTACTTTAGCGGGGATGTTGATTTTCAGAGGATTAACCCTGGTCGTGTTGCAAGGTCAGACCATTGCACCTTTTCCTGACAGCTTTAGAAGCTTGAGTTCAGCATTCATTCCAGATTTATTTGGCAATGGGGAGTTACAATTATTTACGATCCTTATCGGCCTTATTTTTACTGTAATTTATATTGTCAGTGAATTTTCCATACGTAAAAACGATATTAAATATGGATTCAAGACGTTATCCATGCCTTTATTAATGTTGAAGATCATCCTTTTTTCAGTTGTAATCAACTTATTTACATATGTGCTGGCTCAGTATGAAGGTCTTCCTTATGTATTGCTTATATTAGTAGCTCTCGTCCTCGGGTACACATTTATAATGAATAAGACAGTACTAGGTCGTCACATTTATGCAGTCGGCGGGAATGCAAATGCGGCTAAATTGTCTGGTGTTAAAACGAAACGGATGAAGTTTCTCGTTTTTATGAATATGGGTATTTTAGCTGCTTTGAGTGGAATGATTTTTGCTGGTCGTTTGAATGCTGCAATTCCTCAAGCTGGTAATTTGTTCGAATTGGATGCAATTGCAGCAGCTGTAATCGGTGGTGCATCATTTACAGGAGGGATTGGAACCATATTCGGAGCTGTAATCGGAGCTTTAGTCATGGGAGTATTAAACAACGGTATGTCTCTCATGGGGATTGGTATTGACTGGCAACAAGCTATTAAGGGACTGGTCCTATTGGCAGCAGTCGCCTTTGACGTATTGAACAAAAATAAATAGTGATCTTAAGGCAAGTTATTGCTTTTGTTGGTAATGAGCTTGCCTTAACTTTTTTTATGGATAGGAAAGATGGAGAGAATGAGTGTTGAGCATTTAGCTGAAAAACTAAATATAGATAAAGAGGAATTACCAAGATAGTGGTTGAACAAGGATCCATTAGGAAAATCGGTCCATATCTAAAATAGCTTGCCTGTAGTTCAATACAGGGCTAAGTCATCTTATAAAGGCTGTTCTTATCCTCAGGGCAGTCGTTGGGAAGGAAGAGGTATTTCATGATCATGGAAACGCATGAGGTTCAAGTTCCTGGTCAAAGAACTTGGACATTATTTCAACTGGAAAATGACCAGGGCATGAGTGTCCATTTTCTGAACTTCGGAGGGATCATCACGAATATTTCTGTCCCCGATCGAAATGGGAATTCTAAGAATGTAGTGCTTAGCTATGAAGATTTCGAGGATTACGTTAAAAATCCAGGCTTCCTAGGGGCGTTGATCGGCAGGGTAGCTGGCCGCATCAAAAATTCCTGTTTTCAAATAGAAGGAAGGGAGTATGAAGTGGAAGCGAATGAAGGGGAACACCATCTCCACGGAGGAAAGCGGGGCTTTCATCAACGTCTCTGGAAAGCTTCTCCATTTGAGAGGGATAGGGAAATAGGTGTAAAGCTTTCACACAAAAGTCTAGAAGGTGAAGGAGGATATCCTGGGACCATTCACGTCGAGGTCACCTACACACTTACTAACGACAATCAGTTGATCATCGATTATTTAGCAGAAACGGATCGGAAAACAGTTCTAACATTGACCAATCATTCTTATTTTAATTTAAGTGGAAAGGCTGATCATACCGTTCATAATCATTCATTATTTTTAAACAGTTCACGTTTTGCCAAGTTAGATAATCAGCTCATTCCGACAGGAGAATGGATAGATGTAACAGATACACCGTTTGATTTCCGTCAAAATAGAAAGCTGAGATCCAGCTTTTCCTATGAAACTGCTCAACAAAGAGCTGCAAATGGTGGTATCGATCATTTCTTCCTACTGGATGGTGAAGGGAAGCCAGCAATCCGACTGGAAGACGGAGAGTCAGGACGTACGCTCGAGGTGGAAACGGATCAACCAGGCATTGTCATCTATACTTCTAACAACCTTCAAGAAGGGAGAAACTTGTCTGAAGGAAAAACCATGACACACTCAGGGATATGTATAGAAACGCAAAGTTCCCCAGCATCCTTACATGAAACAGGGTTTCCCGATATTGTCCTTACTCCCGACAAGCCCTACCATAGACGAACAATCTTTAAGTTCGGGACTGGAGCATATACTTGGAGGGAAAACAATATAAATTTAATTAGCCCCTCATGAGTACACTGAAGCTTTTGAGAGGCTTTTTCGTTTCCAGCTGCATGAAATAATATTGCTAATTATCTAATTTATTTTGGCTAAGGCAATGGTAGGCGTCCCTTCGCTATGGCGAATATCAAATGCTTCAGAAAGCTGCTTCCGTTCTATTAACCGCGCGTCTTATATTCCCTAGTTGTCATCCCAGTCACTTTTTTGAAAAGGTTGCAAAAGTAATGGGAGTCACTGTACCCGACCTTTTGGGCAATCTCATAGGTTTTGTCATTTGTCGATTTCAGCAGTTTTTTGGCGTGCTCCATCCGGATAGTCGTAATATACTCAACCAAGGTTTTACCGGTTTCCTGGCTGAACATCCGGCTGAAATAGGAAGGACTGACATTGACCATATCTGCGATCCTTTGCAAGGATAATTCCGATTCATAAAAATGCTCATGTATATACTCTTGGGCTTTAAGAATCAGCGGGTTAACCTTCACGGATGAAAAAATCTCGGATTCCATGACAACCTTCAGCATATCGGCAATGTATGCTTCGACTTCCGAGTATTCCCGGATCCAGCCTGCCCGCACTTCGCGGTTGGCCATTTCCTTCAGCAGTCCGACATCCTCGATCTTCTGTTCCTTCATAAATTGCTTAATGGTCAGTGTGAAATCGATCAAGGAATAATAGATGAAAAACGGTGCGCTGTTATTCGAGGCTTTTAAAAATGATGTGTAGTTTTCGGCAAAAGCAGGTATCTTAGCCGCGTCACCGTCTTTAAGAAACGAGATTAACTTATTCCGATTCTTAATGAACAGTTCATCATTGTTCAGGATATCTTCTTGACTGTCATGGGCTTTATTTTTTTGAACCATTTTGTTGTAGCTCTTGTCTTCTACTGCCTGAGCGTAGGAGACGGCAATACCCTGCATCCGGCTTTCTACTTTTCCAAATCCATATACGATCGGCCTCTCGGTATTCTGCTTGTTCCTCTCTGCTAACCTTTCCTTGAGTTTGTTCACCTCATCCTCAAGCAGCCTTTCTGTTTCGCCTTTCATAATAAATACCATTTCTTTCTTATTGCTCTTAAAAGAGAGGCAATTATATTCCGTATGAATCAAATTGACCGGTGTTGATGTTTCTGTTTCCAAAATGAGTACAAAATAAAAACTCGCAATTAAGTCTATATTCAGTTCGGCAGCTTTTTTCAACGCTTCGGAAGGCGAAAAAGAACCATTACAGATCTCGCTTAAAAAAACTTCCTGCGACATCAATCTATTTTTTGTGGCTTCACTTCTTAGATCGTCCATTTTCTTCTTTTCCAATTCCTCCAGGTCAATTTGAGCAGATACTTTTTGGAGGGTTTTCAGCAGTTCGTCTGCACTGATCGGTTTTAAGCAATATTCAGCAATTTGTATCCGCATCGCTTTCCGGGCATATTCAAATTCATCGTGCCCACTTAATATGATAATTTTGATATCCGGCATTTCTTCCCGGAGGATCCTGCTTAATTCCAAACCATCCATAAACGGCATCTTTATATCGGTAATTACGATATCGGGCTGAAGTTTTTGGATTAAAGGAAGGGCAACCTCGCCGTCAGGAGCATCCCCGCAAAAGTCAAAACCTTCTTTTCTCCAGTCAATCCTGTTCTTGATTCCTTCACGAACTTGCACCTCATCATCTAACAGAAATACTTTTTTCATTAGTTTCACCTTCCGTTGGGATGGTCAATGTAATAATCGTGCCTTCGCCGTATTGGCTGTTCACCGCAAGGCCATACTGCTTTCCGAAAAAGAGCTGAATCCGTTGCTGGACATTGTACATGCCGATACCGCTGTTTCCGCCACGCATCGGCAGGCCGCGGGCCAACCGCTCCTGAATTTCAAGCAATCGTTCTTCTTTTATGCCTTTTCCGTTGTCAATGATCTCGATCCGGATGTTGCCGTCAAAATTGAAATCACCCTTAATGATAATCAATCCTTTTCCGCGTTGATTTTTTATCCCATGATAGATGGCATTTTCAATCAACGGCTGCAAAGTCAATTTCAAGATTTTATGTGAAAGAATCTCTTCATTTATATGGAAGGAAACGTCCAGAATATCCCGGTAACGGATTTTTTGGATAACGAGATAGCTACGAATATGTTCCAACTCGTCCTCAATGGTAATCCAATCTTTGCCGCCACTTAAAGTGATACGGAAAAAGCGGGATAATGCTGTTGTCATCTCAATAACCTCGTTGCTTTTCTTGCTTTCGACCATCCAGATGATATTATCCAGCGTGTTGTATAAAAAGTGTGGATTGATTTGGTTTTGCAGCGCGCGGAATTCTGCATTGGTCAGTTGCTTTTGTTCTTCCACGCTTTGTTTTAGCAGTGACTTGATTTTCGAAATCATGATATTAAAGCTGTTACTGAGATCGGCGATTTCATCCACGCTTTCGCTATATACCTTTACATCCAAATCTCCATCGGAAGCATGTTTCATTTTTTCCTTTAGATGGCGGATTGGTCTGATCAGTCTCAAGGAGATGAAATAATAGAGTGTAATCGTAAAGATGATACTGCAGGCGACTGTAACAAAAATTAGTGTCCGGATTTCATTGGATTCACTCATAATCTCTTTGACTGGAGCTTGGCCGATGACCTTCCAACCGGTGGAAGCTACTGTGTCGAAAACAGTGACGGTCGTTCCGGATTGGTTCATGATCACTCCTGATTTTCTTTTCCGGATCAATTCCCTATTGGCAATAAAAGCCCGGCCTTTTTTATTTTCAGTTGGGAAAAATATCGACTCACCCAACTCTGTTTCGATAAAAAAAATGCCGGAGTCTCCCAAAGATGTTTGATTGAGGATTTGTTCAATGGCAGTAGCGTCTACAACCATATTGATAAAACCGATTACTTCACCTGTAATTTCCGATATGACAGAGTTGGTGATCGAGATAACTGGTGTATCATTGATTGTTGTCGGGACGATCATCGAATGTTCCTCCCGTTGCAGCAGGTTCGTATATTCCGGGTCGTTTTTAGGACTTTTCTCTAATTGATGGACCCCGTCCCTCTCACTGATCACCCTGCCATCGAGATTAAAGATTTTTATATTGCGGATATTTTCGCTGTACGGATATATTTCACGGTAAAAAGCAAACATGTTTAAGATGTTTTTCGCATCCTCATTGGTGTTTTCCGGGCTGAGCAGGAATTGAACGGTGCTTTCCTGGTTCCCAATCTCGGTAAACCGTTGGACATCTTCGAAAATGACGTTAATAGCCTGGCTGGCCTGATTAGCCTGAAGCTGGGCTGACGTACGGGCATTATGAGAAATGATATGGATTGATTTTATATATGAAACCATTCCGATGATGATAAGCGGTATCACTGTTAACAGGATAAACATGACTAAGAGCTTTGTCCGCAGACTGGAAACCAACCATTTTTTCAGTTTCATAAATTTTTCCCCTTGCAAATGAAATCCCAAATCTTTAGTAAGCGGTTACAATTAGTGAAGTTGAAAAGAGGTTCCCGAGTGGATTTATATTATGGCTTAGTTCGACAAATTATTTAATAACATTAAATCACAATTCTTAGGTAAAAAATACACTTTTCTGAAAATAGTTGCAATTTGTTACTTTTATAAATTTTTTAAATATATAATCCTATTCAAAAAGTATGTAAGCTGCTGTACCCTTTCCGCATTCCCGAAGTTGATTTCTGTATAAAAATATCTATCGCTCACTGCAAACAGTGTCGATTTAAAAAAATTACACTTTCCCTAAAATTTTTCCACTTTTTTGTTTGCCTGCTCTCTATGTGTTAAAATATTTCTATTTTTCTGATAAATGATTCTATTCAGTTGATTTTGAAAACGCTTTACAATTGAACCAAGCTGATGAAAACAACACGCTCGTTAGCAAAAGATTCAAAGAAGATAAGGGGGACTTGGTTAATGGCAAGACAGTTAAAAAAGTTCAGATTAGTATTTCTCATGTCATTGATCCTTGTATTGGCTGCATGCTCATCCGCTAATACAGAAGGAAACGAGAGTAGTGGTGGAGAAGGAGGCGGGTCCTCTAGCGATAAGCTTGTGATTGGTTTTTCCCAGGTAGGTGCTGAGAGTGAATGGAGAACAGCAAACACCAAATCCGTCAAGAGCGCAATCACCGATGCTGGCCATGAGTTGAAATTCTCCGATGCCCAGCAAAAACAGGAAAACCAAATCAAAGCGATCCGTTCTTTTATCGCACAAAAAGTCGATGCGATCGTGTTCTCTCCAGTAGTAGAAACTGGTTTTGAAACCGTACTTAAGGAAGCGAAGGACGCTGGAATCCCAGTATTCCTTGTTGACAGAGCGGTGGATATCGAGGATGACTCTTTGTGGGTGACATTCCTTGGTTCCGACTTCGTCGAAGAAGGAAGAAAAGCTGCCAACTGGCTTGTGGAAGATATGGAAGGCGTCGAAGGCGATATCAATATCGTGGAGCTTCAAGGAACAGTCGGATCCGCGCCGGCTATCGACCGTAAAGAAGGTTTTGAAGAAGTAATGGCTGAACATCCGAACTTCAGAATCATCAAATCCCAATCCGGTGACTTTACCCGTGCCAAAGGGAAGGAAGTCATGGAAGCATTCTTAAAATCCGATGGGGAAAACATCGATGTGCTTTACTCCCACAACGACGATATGGCGATTGGTGCCATCCAGGCCATTGAAGAATACGGCTTGAAACCGGGTGAAGACATCAAAATCATCGGTGTGGACGCTGTAAAAGGTGCATTTGAAGCGATGGCAGCCGGCAAGATGAACGTTACCGTTGAATGTAACCCATTGTTTGGCCCGCAGCTTGTCGAGCTGATCGAAGCTCACTTTGCAGGAGAAACGCTTGATAAGCGGATTTCTGTAGAAGAAGGCATTTACACAATGGATCAAGCCGAAGAGCTTCTTCCAACTCGTAAATACTAAAAAAACAATGGCTAAGCCGCTTAAATCAAATTTTGAGCGGCTGTTTTTCTTACATTTGAAGAAAGTATAAAATACTTTCTTCAATAAAAGCGCAACTAAGGCTCAGCCTGCGTTAAAGCCTTGGCTTTGTCAAGTTTTCTTTACAAGGATGTCAAATAGGGAGGTATCAACTTGGAGAAGCTCTTTCCGAAACTAGAGATGAAGGGAATAACCAAAACCTTTCCCGGGGTTAAAGCGTTAGCAAATGTAAGCTTGCGCTTATTCCCGGGAGAGGTACATGCCTTAATGGGGGAAAATGGAGCAGGGAAATCCACCTTGATTAAAGTGCTGACCGGGGTTTATACGAAAGACGGAGGGACAGTCACGCTGGACGGCAATCCTGTCGAAGTTTCGACTCCCCTTAAAGCCCAGAACCTGGGAATCAGTACTGTTTATCAGGAAGTCAACCTGTGTTCGAACCTGTCCGTTGTTGAAAATATATTTATTGGACGCGAAATCATGAAAAGAGGCCGGATCGATTGGAAAGAAATGAACCGGAAAGCGGAGGAGCTGTTGACGAAGCTTAACCTGGATATTGATGTTTCGAAAGCACTCGGCTCTTATTCCGTCGCCATCCAGCAAATGGTTGCAATTGTCCGTGCCTTGAATGTGAAGGCAAAGGTGCTGATTTTAGATGAACCGACTTCGAGTCTTGATTTGAAGGAGGTTCAGCAGTTGTTTTCTGCCATCAGGAAACTGAAGAACGATGGCCTTTGCATCGTGTTTATCAGTCATTTTCTTGATCAAATCTATGAAATTACCGATCGTTTGACCGTTTTGCGGAACGGTGAATTGATTGGCGAATACAAAACGCAGTCTCTGCCAAGGTACGAATTGATTTCGAAGATGATCGGCAAGGAGTTTATCGATAGTACATCGATTAACGAAAATCCGGAGGCAAAGAATAAAGGCGTATCGGAAACGGTGATGGAAGCGGCACAGCTTGCTAAAGCCGGTAACATTCAGCCGTTTAACCTGGAACTTCGTAAAGGGGAAATCATGGGTCTTGCCGGACTGCTTGGTTCAGGAAGGTCGGAGCTGGCCCGGCTTCTGTTCGGTGCAGATAAAGCAGACAGCGGTACGATTAAAGTCAAAGGGAAAAAGGTACATTTAAATTCCCCGAAACAGGCGATTGCCCACAACATTGCTTTTTCATCAGAAAACCGGAAATCAGAAGGAATTATCGGCGATTTGTCGATACGTGAAAATATGATTCTGGCGTTGCAGGGAAGACAGGGCTGGTTTAACTATATTCCGAGAAAGCAACAAGAAGAAATCGTCGATGAATATATCAAACTGTTGAACATCAATCCTCCTAATCCCGAGCAGTTGATCAAAAACTTGAGTGGCGGCAACCAGCAGAAGGTGCTTCTGGCTAGGTGGCTGCTGACTGATCCGGATTTACTGATTTTGGATGAGCCGACGCGCGGAATCGATATCGGGGCAAAGGCGGAGATCCAGAAGCTGATGGTGTCGTTAAGTGAAAAGGGCATGTCGATTTTATTCATTTCTTCCGAGCTGGAAGAAATTTTGCGTACATGCAAGCGGATTTCCGTTTTACGGGAGCGTGAAAAGGTGTCGGAACTGGAAAACCGGGAGCACATGACCCAGCAGGATATTATGAGGGAAATTGCGGGAGGGGTGGGTTGAAATGTTGAAATCACGATTGTTTTGGCCAGTCATCATTCTGCTTTTCATCCTTGCAATCAACTTATTTTTTGACCCGGGCTTTTTTAAGATTGAAGTCAAAAATGGCCACCTGACCGGAAGTCTCGTCGATATTGTCAACCGCGGGGCGCCGCTAATGCTGATTTCAATCGGTATGACGCTTGTCATTGCAACCAAAGGGATTGACCTTGGGGTTGGATCGGTGATTGCCATGTCCGGGTCGATTGCTGCTATGACGGTTGTTCAGGGAATGGCACCCGATACGAGTCTAACGCCGTTGATTATGGCAATCGCAGCTGCACTCGGTTTGTCTTTGGCTGCCGGACTTTTGAACGGGCTGCTGGTATCACGGATCGGGATCCAGCCAATTGTCGCCACTTTGATCTTAATGGTGGCAGGGCGCGGGATTGCGCAATTGATCACGAATGGGCAAATAACGACCATTTATTATGAGCCTTATTCCTTTATTGGCGGTGGCTATTTGCTTACGATTCCTTTTTCTGTCTATTTAGTGGCTGCAGTGTTTGGTATTGCGTTGTTTATGACAAAAAAGACGGCGCTGGGACTGTTTATCCAATCCGTCGGCGCCAACCCGGAAGCGACTCGGCTGGCAGGGATCAATTCGAAAAATATTATTCTATTGGTCTATTTATTCTCTGGGTTCTGTGCCGGAGTCGGCGGCTTGATCCTGAGCTCGAACGTGTCAAGCGCCGATGGGAACAACGCCGGATTGTGGTTTGAACTTGATGCCATCCTGGCCGTCGTTATCGGAGGCACATCGTTGATGGGTGGAAGGTTCTTCTTGACGGGTTCTGTGATTGGCGCCTTGATCATTCAAAGTCTGACAACGACCATATACTCGATCGGGATCCCGCCGGAAACAAACCTTTTAGTAAAAGCGATCGTGGTCATCATCGTATGTTTACTGCAATCACCGGAATTCAGGCAGAAAGTGCGGTGGCCTCGTACCAAAAAAACGCTTAAAAAGGAAACGGGAGACAGCATTAATGAACAAGAGGTGAAAATCTCGTGATGTCCTGGCAGCTCAACAAAAAATATTACCCGCTCTTAGTCACGTTTGGTTTATTTATTCTCATGTTTTTGTATGGTTCGATCAATTATACCGGCTTTGCTTCACTGCAAGTCGTGTTGAACCTGTTTATTGATAACGCCTTTCTGATCATTGTAGCAGTTGGAATGACTTTTGTGATTTTGTCCGGGGGAATCGACCTGTCCGTAGGATCCGTCATCGCCTTGACGAGTATGGTGACGGCAAGCATGCTTCAGGCTGACGTTTCACCGATCATTGTCATCCCGATTGCATTGCTGATCGGACCCATACTTGGGGTGATCATGGGCAGTCTCATCCATTTTTACAATCTCCAGCCGTTTATTGTCACATTGGCAGGGATGTTTTTGGCACGAGGGCTGAGCTATGTGATCAGTGTTGAATCGATTTCGATCACCCATCCATTTTTTCAATTTATGGCCAATACCAAAATTCACCTCGGTAATTTTCATATTTCCATCAGTGTACTGATTGCCCTCGCTATAGTGGCAGCCGCCATCTTTTTAGCCCACTATACCAAATTTGGAAGATATGTCTACGCGATCGGCGGGAATGAGCAGTCTGCCTTGTTGATGGGACTGCCCGTTGGAAAAACGAAAATCCTTATCTATACGTTGAGCGGGTTCTGTTCTTCACTTGCAGGGCTTGTGTTCACCTTTTACATGCTATCAGGCTATGGACTGCATGCCAATGGATTGGAGTTGGACGCCATTGCAGCTGTCGTGATTGGCGGCACGTTGTTAACAGGCGGAATCGGCTATGTAGCCGGCAGTGTCATCGGTGTCTTGATATTAGGAGTGATCCAGACACTTATTGTATTTGAAGGAACACTGAGCTCCTGGTGGACAAAAATAGCGATCGGCGTTTTGCTCCTTTTATTCATTGTCTTCCAACGTTTGAGTTCAGTTAGAGGGCGAAGTAAAACCCAACCGATTTCCGGGCATTGACAATCCTTTTCAGGAAGGGAGGTGGTGAAAATAGTTGAGGAGAAAAAGCTGACACGTCAAAATCTCTAATCATGAAAGGGGAACATAATGAAACGAAGAAAATCCAGTTTGTACATTTTTTTAAGTGTTCTTCTCGTACTTAGTACCATTCCTAAGGAATTTGTACATTACGTTGCGGCGGCGGAAGCAGACGATCTGATATTACACTACGATATGAATGCCGTCATCAAGGAAAACGGCGACGAAATTATTATTCCAAATGTCGCAAGTGAAGGGGAATTTGACGGTACATTTAAAAATCCGGACAACGGTCAGCTGATGACAAACGGGAAATCCGGATACGTTGCCTTTGATGGCGGAGGCTCCAATTCGGACAGCAGTTATATTGAAATTCCGAAAGATGAAGATGGCGCAGACTTATTAAACGGGCTGGAAGATGTGACTGTCTCCGCCCTCGTCAATTGGACGAATGATGGCGCCAACCGCTGGATTTACGGATTCGGAAAAGTTTCGAGCGACATTGAAAATGGCAACAGCTACTTTTTTGCAACCCCAAGGCATGGAAGCAACAATACCTCCGCGGCAGGAATTTCAGAAGCAGGCTGGAGAAATGAAGCGCTGATCAGAGGAGATAAAGGATTGGAATCTGAAAACTGGCAAGTCGTGACCACGGTCTTTTCGGGATCCGATGACACTTTGACTCTATATGTGAACGGGGAAGAGGTTGCAACAGGCTCTGCCCAAGGCAAAAAATTAGCGAATATTATTGATTCCTCAGCTGATTTTTCCGGGTTCATCGGAAAATCGATCTTCCAGAATGATTCTTACTTTAAGGGGATGATCGGTGACTTCCGTGTTTACAACAAAGCTTTGAGCCCTGAGCAAGTAGTTGCTTTATCCAACAAAACAGCTGAAAAGGTCGACCAAATCAATCAGCTTGTC
Source organism: Pseudalkalibacillus sp. A8 (assembly GCF_045920555.1). NCBI lineage: Bacteria > Bacillati > Bacillota > Bacilli > Caryophanales > Fictibacillaceae > Pseudalkalibacillus > Pseudalkalibacillus sp. A8. The sequence continues at coordinate 4,724,959 of NZ_CP174509.1, read as the reverse complement.
CTTGAAGATGCAGCACAATCCCTGGATATTTCCGATTACTTGGCTGAAGGTGATGCTAGCACGGAAGAAATTACTAAAGATTTATCGCTTCCGGATCACGGAAAGCATGGAGTAGCTATTGCTTGGTCTTCCAGCGATACGAACATCATTACCAATGGCGGGATCGTAACACGCCCAGCGGTAGGAGAACCAGCAGGTGAGGTCGAGCTTACTGCAACTCTTTCCTATGAAGGTCTGGAAACCACGAAGACGTTCCATGTCATTGTGATAAGTGAATATACCGATCAACAAAAAGCGGAACTCGATACCGCTGATATAGTCGTATATAACCAGGATAATGTGAAAGGCAACTTACATTTAGCGACAATCGGTGAAAACGACTCGACGATTACTTGGGAATCTTCCCATCCTGTGATCATCAAAGGCACTGCCGAAACTGGCGACGATCCTAAAGAACTTGGCGTAGTTGACCGGCCGGAAAAAGATACAGAGGTGTCTTTAATAGCAACCATCTCGAACGGCGAAGCCGAAATCGAAAAGACTTTTGACGTAACGGTTATCGCCGATCCAGGCGAAAAAGAATACGATGCCTACTTCTTCTCCTATTTTACCGGGGAGTATGAAGGTGGAGAAGAGATTTCGTTTGCCACAGCTAAAGACCCATTGCATTGGGAAACACTGAACAACGGCCGGTCTGTCATCCAGTCGACAATGGGTGAAAAAGGATTGCGTGACCCATTTGTGATCCGCTCTCCTGAAGGCGATAAATTTTACATGATCGCAACTGACTTGAAAATGGGAGAAAGCACCAACTTTGACCAAGCCCAGATCACCGGAAGTCATTCAATCATGGTTTGGGAATCCGAGGACCTTGTTAACTGGAGCGAGCAAAGAATGGTGGAAGTGGCACCGGAAAATGGCGGTAATACTTGGGCACCAGAAGCCTTTTATAATGAAAAAACCGGTGAATATGTCGTATTCTGGGCATCTTCTATCCCGAACGAAGAAACGTATGGCGATTATCCGCACGGCAGACCGAGTGGCCAGTACAATGTTATGTACTATGCAACCACAAGGGATTTCCATGAATTCTCGGAGCCGAAAGTGATGATTGATGATTCCTTCCCGACTATCGATACGACCTTTATTCAAGACGGTGAAACACTATATAGGTTCACGAAATCAGAAGTGAACTACAAAGTTTACTATGAAAAAGCAACCAATATTTTTGATGACTTGGATGGGATTGAAGAAAATGGATTCCAATTCGAACCAGTTAAAGGGACAAAAGATGGCAATCTCGGTTTAATCGGTCATGGAGGAAACAATGAAGGTCAGACAGTCTTTAAAGATATCCATGAGGACAAATGGTACTTGTTCCTGGATTCGTGGCCATATCATGTCCGCTGGACGACTGATTTATCTGATGGTGAACAATTAGTCAATAACGTATTGCCAGAATCAGAGTATGCATTGCCGCCGGGACCGCGCCATGGTACGGTTATTCCGATCACAAATGAGGAATATAGCGCACTTCAAGAAAAGTACGGCCTTGATTCACCAGAACCTGTAGAAGAGCCAGTTCTACACTACACATTCGACGGTGACGATGTTGATGGAACGACTGTCAAGGACGTATCAGGCAATGGCCATGATGCCCAGCTAGTCGGCGGAGCAGCAATTGATGCCGATGCTGTCGACTTGGACGGATCTACTGGTTATGTGGAAATGCCGGGAAACTTGATTCAAGACTTGAATTTGGAAAACATGACCATGTCAACCTGGGTGCAAATCGATAACGATCAGGCTGACCAGCGGATTTTTGACTTCTCCTCTGAAACGGGAAGAGTTGCCAACCGAAATACAATGTACCTGAGCACAAAGGGTGATACAAGCAACCTCGAGTTCGCTATTGTGACACCGTTTACCGAAAAGTTCAGAAATGAATCATCCAAGCTTGGAGCCAACTACAAATATTCACTTCGGGCACCAAGCATGTCTACAAGTGAATGGCACCATGTAGCTGTCACCATGAACGACTTTGATGCCAGATTATATGTAGATGGGGAAGAAGTGGCAAGCAGTTCTGTTTTTAACATGGAACCGAGGATGCTGTTGGAAACAACATTGAATACGTTGGGCAAGTCCAGAAGCAATGCCCACAATCTATTTGATGGGAAGTTCGATGACTTCAGGGTTTATAACCGTGCCCTTTCTTCAGAAGAGATTGCTGAATTGGTAGAACCGGCCGACGGAATAGCACCGACTACTCCGGAAAATATAGATGCAGCTGCAGTGTCCGATTATGAAATCGAACTAAATTGGGAAGCATCTACCGACAATGTCGGTGTAACGAGTTACACTGTATATCGTGATGGTGAAGAAGTTGCGACTACTACATCGACCATTTACAAAGACACTGGCTTAACGGATGCTACCACTTACGAATACACGATCACAGCTTCAGACTCTGCCGGCAACGTGTCGAAAGCAAGTGAAGCAGTAAGTGTTACTACCACGACGAGCCTCACACTCCTTCAAGAAAGAACAGACCACTATGTAGAAAACGGTGAAGTGAACGGTCCATTAGTGAAAAAATTGACCAACATCTTGAAACAAGCCCTCCACCACCAGGAAAAAGACGAAGACACACAAGCCGTAATACAACTTGAAAATTACGTGAAACACCTTGACAAAGCACAAACAGACCAAATCTCGGAAGACGCAAAAGCAGCGTTAAGCAAGCGGGCGAATCTATTGATAGAGATGATGAGCCCTGAATAAGCAGCAGGGATAGCGAAGGGGTGTCGGCTTCTGAATCAGGAGCCGCTGCCCCGATCACTATCTTTGTGAGACGACAGTTTCTATTACGGCACAACATGTCACCACTATGAAGGAGCCCGAAAAAAATTAAAATGCAGGTAACTCACTGTAAAGATAGATTTCTATAAATAGGGAGGAATAGTTGGATGCCATATTGCAGTAAGGGATTTTTCACATTTATTGCAGTAGCAGTCATGACTTTGGCAGTGTTTTTGGGTATCGGATCTTCCGAACCGTCTGCAGCCATAAATGCCGAGAAAATCCTGGATTATGAGATGAATGGGACAGAAGGGACTCTCATAAAAGACAGTACTGGTAATTTTGATGGGATATTGGTGAACCCAGAAGATGCGCAATTGATATCGACAGACAATGTAGGCGTGGTGAGTTTTAGCGGAAACAACGCCAATATTTCCATTCCAGAAGGTGTTTTGGATGGCAAAGATAGCTTAACCGTGTCCGCTTTAGTAAACTGGAGCGGAAAAAACAGAGCGGAATGGCTCTACACGTTCGGCCAGAACGACAGAAGATACGTCTATTTCACTCCAAGCTATCCTAGTGACGGTACGGCAAGATTCGGAATTGCGACTGATGGATGGAGAAATGAAGTTTCCACAAAAACATCCACTTTACCCAAGAACGAGTGGAAACTAGTAACCACAGTCATTTCTGGAGGAACGCTGGAATTATATATTGACGGAGAATTGTCTGGTAGTGGTTCTACAAACTTCACATTAGAAGACGTCAATAATACTGATGGAATCAGTGGTTACCTAGGTAAATCCTTTTATGGTGCTGATCCAAACTTCAACGGAATGATTGCAGACTTTGAAGTTTATGAGGGAGCTTTGAATGCAGATGAAATAAAAGAATTAACAACAGCTGCGGATGAGGAAATTGCAAACATGGAAACATTACTGCTGGACTCAGCTGCAACCCAGTTGGATTACGACGATTTGTTGAATGAAAATGCCAGCAAAGAGGAAGTGAAAACAGACTTATCGTTCCCCAAAAATGGTGCCAATGGAACGACGATTACTTGGGAATCCAGCAACCAGGAAGTCATCGGTAACGATGGTTCCGTTACCCGTCCTTCTTACGAAGATGGAAGCCAGGAAGTAGTGCTGACAGCAACTATCTCGGACGGCACAAATTCTCTTGCAAAAGAATTCACCGTGACCGTAATCCATAACCCCGAAGACTCTGTTGCTGTGAAAATCGCAGCCGAAGAACTAACTGTTTACAATATCAACGATGTTCGTGGCAACATTACTCTTCCGATAGAAGGAGAGTATAACACAACCATCTCCTGGAATTCCGAGGATGAGTCAATCATCACTCCGACCGGGGAAGTTAACCGACCTGCCTATGGTGAGGGAGATGTAACCGTTAAGCTTAAAGCGACAATCATGCTAAATGATGAATCCATAACCAAGGCTTTCTTGGCACATGTTAAAGAAATGCCAAAAAATGAGGATTATAAAGGATACTTATTTAGTTACTTCTCTGGGGAAGGCTATGCCAATGGCGAGCAAATTTATTTTGGTTTGAGTGAAGGAAATGACCCGCTGCACTGGCAGCAACTAAATAATGGAGAGCCTGTGTTCACTTCAGAGCTGGGTGAAGAAGGCTTGAGAGATCCATTTATCATCCGTTCTCCTGAAGGCGATAAGTTTTACATGATTGCCACCGATTTAAAAATGCATGGAAGCGGCGACTGGGGTAGAGCCCAAACTAACGGCAGCCGATCAATCATGGTCTGGGAATCTAGTGATCTCGTAAACTGGTCGGAACAAAGAATGGTAGAAGTTGCCCCGCCGGAAGCAGGCAACACATGGGCACCGGAGATTTTCTATGATGAAAAAATCGGTGAATATGTCATCTTCTGGGCTTCCAAACTTTATGAAAATGAAGACGATCGAAGCACCGGAAACAGTTACCAGCGCATGATGTACACCACAACAAGAGACTTCCACTCATTCAGTGGACCAAAAGTTTATATGGACTATGGCTATTCGATCATTGATACAACCATGATTGAACATGACGGCAAAATCTATCGATTCATGAAAGATGAAAGAGGCAATACTTCCTCTACGCCAAACGGCAAATTCATTTTTCAGGAAGTCGGCGATTCAGTGCTTGACCCGGACTTTGAACTAATCCGGGAAGGCATTGGTAAAGGCGATATAAGCCAAGGAGAGGGACCTTTGGTATTTAAATCAAACACCGAAGAAAAATGGTACATGTTTATCGATGAGTTCGGCGGAAGAGGTTATGTGCCATTTGAAACAACAGACCTTGATTCCGGGGAATGGACGATTCCGGAAGATTATGATTTGCCGGACCGCCCTCGTCATGGGACCGTTTTACCGGTTACCCAAGCGGAATATGACGCACTTCTGGAAAACGTACCAGTAGAAGTGGAAGCACCTGTATCGGAAAATCCGGTAACAGGCGTGACTCTTGACCAGGAAGCTATTGAGCTGACAGAGGGAGAAAAGATCCATTTAACTTCAACAATTGTACCAGCAGAAACGGATGATCAAAACGTCTTATGGTCCAGCAATAATGAGGAAGTAGCTGTCGTCGACGAAAATGGGACCGTAACTGCACTTCAAGAGGGTAGTGCTGTGATTACAGTAACCACTGTCGAAGGTGGATATATCGATACGACAAAAGTTAACGTGACCCCGAAAACGAGCATTGCTGATCTCCAGGAACTAACTGAACAATACGTGGAAAACGGGGATATATCCGGTCCGTTGGTACCAAAACTGACTAACAGCCTAAAACAGGTCATCCACCACCAGAAAAATGGACATGAGGCTCAGGCTATAAAACACTTGGAAAACTACCTCAAACACTTGGAAAGAGCAAAAGCCGTACACCTATCTGAAGGTGCAAAAGCTATTTTAAGCAAGCAGGTGAACCTTTTGCAGAATAATGGTTGGAATTGATCTTAGGGAAAGCCGTTCCTGTTTATAGAGGGGCGGTTGACCCTATTGTTGTCATGCAAACTTTAGCATTCTGGTTGGCAGTATGAACAAATTAGAGCGTATCCCCCTACACAATAATATCACCATAGACCTGTATTTCTCTTAGTTAGTTTATTAAAAAGTATTTAAAACAGGAAGGAGAAATGACATGTTTAAAAAGAGAGGAATAGCTTTTGCCCTTACTGCAGCTTTGGTAACCTCATCATTTTTCACCTTTGGAGCTACCGATGCTTCTGCGGCAGTAGAGGATAAGGAAATTTTGGACTATGACATGAGCAATGTCAATGGCACTACCGTTAAAGACAGTACTGGCAACTTTGATGGAACATTCGTCAACCCGGAAAACGCTGAGTGGATCACGAACGATGACACCAACACCAGTGTTGTCAATTTTAAAGGCGGCCAGACGGATTCCTTTATTGAAATTCCTAACGGGGTTTTGAACGGGGTGGAAAGTATAACCGTATCTTCCCTCGTTAACTGGGCCGGAACCGGAGGAGCACAGTGGGTCTATGGCTTTGGCCAGGGTGAAACTCACTATGTGTACTATACTCCGGCTTATATAGGTGGTTCGGCTGATCGGGTCGGCATAGCGACGAACGGATGGCGTAATGAAACGTATGCAGCTTCCCCAAGATTAGCTTCGGGCGAGTGGAAACTTGTCACGAATGTCATCAACGGACCGGAAGAAACATTGGAAACGTATGTTGATGGAGAGTTGGTAGCAACTGGCTCAACCAACGGTATATCGTTGGCTGATATTAAGAATACGGATGGACTCAGTGGTTACATAGGAAAGTCATTCTATGCGGCTGATCCATATTTTGAAGGAATGGTAGCCGATTTTGAAGTTTACAAAGATGCTTTAACAGCAGAAGAAGTTGGTACTTTATATGAAGAAGCAGTGGCAAAAGTGGAGGACATCGGCGGCTTAAGCGGCTACTATGTAGATAAAGCTGCTGAGGAACTTAAGCTTCTTAACTTCCTCAGATATAACGACGATGCTGAGCAAATTACATCAGACCTGGATTTTCCTGATTCCGGAGCTTACGACACAACCATCACTTGGAAATCCAGTAACCCAGATGTCATTTCAAATGACGGAAAGGTGAACAGGCCTGCTTATGAAGAAGGGGACAAACCCGTTATCCTTACCGCAACGATTTCTGACGGAACAGACTCTGTTACGAAAGAATTTACCTTAAACGTGGTAAGAAAAATGAAAGATGCTGATACAATCGAAGCGGATACCGATACCTTATTCGTCTATAACCAGGACGATGTCCGCGGAAACCTGAATTTACCTACAGAAGGGGAAAAGGGTTCATCGATCAGATGGGAATCATCCGACACATCCGTTATCACGACAACTGGTGAAGTTTCCCGCCCGACCTATGGCGAAGGGGATGTAACCGTTCATCTGACGGCGACACTGACTTTGAACAACGAAACAGCTGTAAAAGAATTCACTACGATCGTGAAAGAACTGCCGGAAAAAGTGGAAGATAACAAGGCCTATATGATGACTTACTTCACCGGCGAAGCTTATGAGGATGGCGAGCAAATCCGCTTCGCATTAAGTGATGGCAATGATGTAACCCAGTGGAATGAAATCAACAATGGTGAGCCGGTCATCACAAGCCATCTCGGAGAAAATGGACTGCGGGATCCGTCGATCATCCGTTCTCCTGAAGGGGACAAGTTTTATTTACTTGCGACAGATCTGAAAGTGTATGGAACTGGCGGCAACTGGGCCAGAACCGTTAGAGAGGGAAGCAATTCTTTAATGATCTGGGAATCTACGGACCTTGTAAATTGGTCGAAGCAAAGAATGGTAGAAATCACGACACCGGAAACAGGGAACACCTGGGCGCCAGAGGTTTTTTATGATGACTCTACCGGAGAATATATCGTCTACTGGTCCTCTTTTGTCTATGACAGCGTAGCAGACCGATACGGTGATGGCGAAAGTCATAACCGGATCATGTATGCCAAAACAAGAGATTTCCACACGTTCACAGAGCCTAAAACGTTGTTGGACTTAGGCCATGACATCTTGGATACGGTAGCGATCGAACACAACGATAAAATCTATCGGATTACCAAAGGGACGTATTATTCTGAGAAAGAATGGGCCGGCGAAGAAATCAGAGAGCACGTTTTCCAGGAAGCAGGCGACTCTTTCTTTGGCGATTTTGAATTGGTAAAAGAAGGGATCGGCATGGATGTGCTCGACCATGGCGAAGGTGCTGAAATCTTCAAATCGAACACAGAAGAAGATAAGTTTTATCTGTTAATCGACGAATACGGCGGAGGCAGAGGCTACACCTTATTCGAAACAAACGATATCGACTCGGCAGACTGGAAGCTTTCCGAGGATATCAACCTGCCGGCCAGACCGCGCCACGGCGATGTGTTGAGCATTACCCAGGAAGAGTTTGAAAGACTGCAAAACAACATACCGCACGCGGAAGAAGACGACATTCCAACACAACCGAAGCCGAATGATATCGTCGGCAACCCGATCATAAAGAATCGTTTCAGCGCGGACCCGGCTGCAATCGAACATGATGGTAAAGTCTATTTGTATGCAGGGCATGATCAAGCTTCCATTAATGGTAATTTCTTTGATATGAGGGAGTGGGATATCTATTCTTCCAGTGACATGGAAAACTGGGAGTTGGAAGGTTCCATGCCTAGAACCACTTTCGAGTGGGCAACCGGTAACAGTGCCTGGGCTTCTGAAACGATTGAAAAAGACGGAAAATTCTACTGGTATGTGACTGTAGATGACAGTGACAGTAATGCACCAGGAATGGCGATCGGTGTAGCAGAATCGGATGATCCCGTCACTGGCTGGAAAGATGCCATCGGCGGCCCGCTTGTGAAAAGCACCGATACCGAAAATCCTGATTTCATGGGCAACAACTCATGGGATGACATTGACCCAACCGTCTTTATCGATGACGAAGGGCAAGCCTATCTGTACTGGGGTAACACCAAACTTTACTATGCGAAGTTAAAAGACAACATGATAGAATTTGATGGAGAAATTCATGAGGTGGACATTGAAGGGTTGCCAGGAACATTTACCGAAGGTCCACACATCCATGAAAAGGATGGGACATACTACCTGACTTTCGCGATGAACTATCCGGAAGAGCTTGCATATGCAACCAGCCACAAACCGGAAGGACCATGGGTTTATGGCGGTAAGCTGATGGAGACCGTCTATAACAGCCCGACAAGCCATCCAGCCGTCATCGAATTTGAAGGGAAATCGTATCTTATTTATCATAATGCCGCATTGCCGACTGGCGGAGAATACAGACGTTCGGTTGCTATTGAAGAACTGATCTACAATCCGAACGGCTCGATCCAGAAAGTTGTTCCGACAGCTTCAGGAGTCCATTATTCTCCTTATGTACTGCAAGGATTCGATAATCAAGACGAGTATGTACGTCATACAGATAGGGACATCCATTTAGATCAGATGGAAAATGCTACGTATGATTTTCAATGGCACAAAGTAGCCGGGCTGGCAAACGATAAGGAAGAGTACGTATCCTTCCAATCGGAGAACAACCCAGGATTCTATTTGATCAGGGATGGCAGTGACATTAAATTAGCCAAACATGACGGGTCACAAAAATTTAAAGAACTGGCTACATTTAAAGTAACGCCAGGCTTGGCAGATGAAGGCTGGACATCGTTCCAGGCATACAAGGATGGCCGGTACTTGTATCAGAAAGATGACCAGACACTTGGGGTTCGTATGGTCGACTCAGAGGATGAGGAAAGAAGAGCAACATTCAAGCTGGCAGAGATAGAGGAGGCAGATGAAACAGCACCGGCTGCTCCGGCAAACGTCGAAGCAAAGACTGTTTCAGCAAGTGAAGTGGAGCTGAGCTGGGAAGCTTCGGAAGATAATGTTGAAGTAACCGGTTATAGGATTTTCCGTGACGGGGAAGAAGTCGGATCAACCACCTCGACTACTTTCAAGGACACCGGATTAACCGATGCGACCACCTATGAATACATCGTTACAGCTGTTGATGATGCCGGTAATGTGTCGGATGCAAGTGAAGCGGTAGCTGCCGCCACGACAACTAGCATCGAGCATCTGGAAGACCGGCTTGCACAGTATGTGGAAAATGGCAACGTCAACGGTCCGTTGGTGAACAAACTGGAAAACAGCTTGGAGGAAGTCATCCAACACCAGGATAAAGGCCATGATAGCCAAGCAGTGAAACATCTTGAAATCTTCTTGAAACACCTCGACAAAGCAAAAGATGCCCATGTTACAGAAGAGGCCAAACAAGAGTTAAGTAAGCGGGCGGAGCTTTTGATCGAGAACGGTTTCAATCAATAGGTTTACTGGTGAGCAGGAGGGTTACCCCTCCTGCTTTAGCCGGATTTTATTAAACACGTTGCTAGGCGTTCTGGTGTGGACCGAAGAAATGATTGGCGAGTTTCCCGTAATTACGGCCTAAAAAGAGACTAACACGGAGACAGCCATAATTTTTCTTCTGACCGGAGCATTGCTGGGGATTGTTTGGACGAAGAGCGTCAGGAGTTCATTAAGGAGGTAAAAAGGTTGAAGGGTAAAAAGTATCTCTCCATATTTTTAACGATCACCCTGTTATTTTCACTACTTCCAATACAAGCTGTGCAAGCGGAGGAATCAACAGACGAAGAATTAGTTGAGGAAGCAAAAGCTGATCTTGTCATTCCGAACGCAGACGACATTCGCGGCAATATCACCTTACCATCAAGCAGTATGGAAGGAGCCGCAATCACTTGGGAAACAGATAAAACGGATGTGGTCAATGTCAACGAACAGGTAAATGAAAACTATGATGACATTCCTTCAGGTGTTGTTACAAGGCAGGAAACCGATACAGAAGTAACCTTAACGGCAACAATCACATACGGGGAAGCAAGCGCGACAAAAGAAATTCCGCTCACTGTAAAAGCAAAACCAGAGGAAAAGGAATACGACGCATACTTAATGACCCATTTTACCGGTGAACATTCTACCGGTGAACAGATCTATTTCGCCAGTAGTACCGACGGATTGAATTGGAAAGACTTAAATGACGGTAATCCGGTACTGACATCCGATGTAGGTGAAAAAGGTGTACGTGATCCGTATCTTTTCCGTTCTCAGGAAGGTGATAAATTTTACATGATCGCCACGGATTTACGGATTGCCAATGGAAAAGGCTGGAATGCGGCACAAAGGGCAGGCAGCCGGTCGATTATAGTTTGGGAATCTACTGATCTCGTGAACTGGTCGGAACCCAGAATGGTAGAAGTCGCACCGGAACAGGCGGGCAATGCGTGGGCACCGGAAACTTTTTATGATGAGAAAACCGGTGAGTATGTCGTGTTCTGGGCTTCAAGGATGCCTGGTGAAGAAGATTTTCAACCGCACGATATCTACTATGCAAAGACAAGAGACTTCCATACGTTCACCGAACCACAGGTGTATATCGACCGCCCGGGCGATCAACATATTATCGATACAACCATCATCGAAGACGATGGCTTGTATTACCGCTACTCGGGGGACGGCCAGTTAACGATTGAAAAAAGCGAGGAAATCCTTGGCGAATGGTCAAAGGTTGGCAACCTTGAACCGCTGGGCTTAACCGGAAGTGATGTGGAAGGACCGCTCATCTTTAAGTTCAATGATCGTGAAGAATGGAACCTGATGGTCGATCAGTATGCAACCAGCAAAGGATATCTTCCACTACTGACGACTGATCTGGCAAGCGGAGACTTTGAAAAATTGTCTACTTCCGAGTATTCATTAGGCTCAAACAAAAAAAGACATGGTTCTGTGCTGAATATCACCCAGGAAGAGTATGATACCGTAATGGAAAAATGGGCAGTCGAAGTGGAAACACCTGACGAAGAAGAACAGGAAGAGCCTGTGCTTACGTACAATTTTGACGAAATGGCTTCTGGCGATACCATTCAAGACATTTCCGGCAATAGCTACACTGGTACTTTGCATGGAAATGCCACGTATGTGACAGATGAAGAAAAAGATTCACAAGCGCTGTATTTAGATGGAACAAACGAAACGTTTGCTTCCTTCCCGATAGGGTTCTTCGAAGGAAGAGATACCGTGACCGTCTCCATGGATATTAAAGCGGAAACTGTTTCCGGAAACTTTTTCACCTTTACGGTTGGAAAAGATAATCAGAGATATATGTTCCTGAGAACCCGGAACAATGAAATTAGAAACGCCATCACGACAGGCAGTTGGTCAAATGAACAGGATGTGAAAACGAGTACCGATCCGATCCAGGGCAAGTGGATGAATATCACCTTGGTGATTGAACCTACGAGCATGAAGATGTACAAAGACGGCGTGCTTGTTGATGAAAACAATGATGTTACCTTGTCGATGTCAGACCTGGGGGCAGACTTGCTGGCGTATTTAGGGAAGTCCTTTTACTCCGGAGACCAGTACTTTGAAGGGTATTTCGACAATGTAAAAGTATATAACCGTGCTCTTAACGAAACAGAAGTCTTGGAATCTAACCTTGACGCCACAGATATCGGTAATTTCGAAGTCCCTGGCCAAAAGAGTCGATCGGAAATCGATAAAGATTCCAACACGATCACCGTTCATGTAAAGGACGGGGAAGGTGTTGACATTACCAATCTAACTCCGAAGATTACGGTATTATCTGATTCTACTGTAAGCCCTGCATCCGGTGAAGCGCAAGATTTTACGAATCCTGTTACGTACACGGTGACCGATGAAGATGGCAATACAGAGAAATGGACGGTCCGTGTCAAGGTCCATCCAAAATCGACATTGCCTGGACTTTATGCGGACCCGCATATCGCTGTGTTCGGGGACACTTACTACTTGTACCCGACAACCGATGGATTTGAAGGATGGTCCGGTTCTCAATTCAAAGTGTTCTCTTCCAAAGATTTATTGAACTGGGAGGACCAAGGGGTAATATTGGATCTGGCGACTGATGATGTTACATGGGCTGATAACCGCGCGTGGGCGCCTGCGATTGCGGAAAGGGATGGTAACTACTATTATTACTTCTCAGCAGACACGAACATCGGCGTAGCAAAATCCTCCTCTCCGACCGGTCCCTTTGTAGATGCTTTAGGAGAACCTTTAATACCGGCAGGCCAACATCCGGGACAGGCTATTGATCCGTATGTGTTTACAGATGATGACGGAGAGTCTTACTTCTATTGGGGCAATGGGCACTTATTTGGTGCCAAGTTGAATGCGGATATGGTTTCCTTTGCAGAAGACCCCGTTGAAATGACCCCACCTAACTTTAGAGAAGGCGTTGTTGTTTTTAAGCGCAATGATACGTATTATCTCATGTGGTCAGAAAACGATACACGTGACGAAAATTACCAGGTTGCTTATGCAACAGGTGACTCACCGATGGGACCTTGGACAAAGCAGGGTGTGATTTTAAGTAAAGACTTATCGCATGGAATCAAGGCGACTGGACACCACACTGTGTTAAATGTTCCCAATACCGATGATTACTACATGGTTTATCACCGACACGCAATTCCTGGCGGTAACGGGTATAACCGTGAAGTGATGATCGATAAGATGGAGTTTAATAAAGACGGTACAATCAAACAAGTCCAGCCGACTTTAGAAGGCATCACGGAACCGGTATTCATCGATTCCGGGAATGATACCGAAGGACCTGAAGGCAAGTTTACGATTAATAACGGAGATGAATTTACGAATGATCGGCAAATAACGCTTGAGCTCGAAGCGACCGATGAAGAGAGCGGAGTGAATCAGGTTCGTTTCTCTACAGACACAGAAGAATGGACAGAGTGGGGAGCGTACGAGGCTTCCAAGCCATTTACTTTACCGGCCGGCGATGGCGGAAAAACGGTATATGTCCAGTTTAATGATAATGCCGGAAATACCAGTGAAACGTACCGACAATCAATAACCCTTGATACAAACGCTCCTGTGATTGAGTTTAGCGGTAATGAAGAACCCTATTCCGTAGATGCCGCTATTGTAATCACTTGCAGTGTAACCGACGAGGTATCTGGTGTTGCTTTTAAAGAATGTTCGGTTGTCGAAGGACAAGCCTACAGCTTTGATATCGGGGAAAACTCCGTAACTGCCACGGCGACTGACCATGCTGGAAACACGGCGGAAGCGAAAATCCAGTTTACAGTGACAGTCGATTTTGATAGCTTAAGCCGTCTGACAGAGGAGTTTGTAACAAATAAAGGAGTTGCCAACTCACTGGTCAAATCGCTGCAAGCAGCAGAAAAATCAGCTGAAAAGGGTAATGATAAGACGGCGAATGGCCAGCTTAACGCTTACCAAAACAAACTGGCTTCTCAGAAGGGAAAATCTATTACTGAAGAAAATAGCAATCTTTTGACAGAGTTAGCTGATCTTCTAAAATAACAAGTATTTAAGAAAGAACACACAAATTTGAGGAATTTAGTTTGTGTGTTCTTTTATATATATGTATCTGCCTCTTACTAACAATGGACCCGAAAACTACGTCGGAAATTGAAATTCCATATTTATGTTCGAGTTACCGATCATTTAAAGCTATTCACCTATATGTTGGGGTTTATTACAGGAAAGTGTGTATTCACAAGTAACACTTTGGTAATTCCTATAATTTTCCGTGAATTGAAAACTCTTGATTTGTTATGTTCGTCAGGGAACGGGTGTGTTATACTTTCGATGGATAGTTTTAGAGAACGGGTGATTGAATTAAATGAAGGTAAATCAGAACACTCCGGTGAAAGCAAGGGGTAATGTCGTTCCCTTTGCGAGAAGCGGGGAGTATTATTTTCAGCGTGGTCTTAAATCGTATCAAAAGAAAGACCTTGTAAAAGCGAAACAGCTATTTAAAAAAGCGGTCGATGTCGAACCGAAGGAACCGACTTACTTGTGTCAACTTGCAGCTACACTAGCTGAACTAGGAGATTTCATCGAATCGAACGACTTGCTTGAATATATCGTAAGCGAAATTGACTCAGACATTTCGGAATGCTATTACTTCATGGCGAATAATTACGCCCATTTAGGCATGTTCCGGGAAGCCGAAAGTGAAGCAGTGCGCTATATGGAAAATGATCCTAACGGTGAATTCTATGAGGATTCTGAGGAATTGCTCGATCTGATACATACCGAATTTGGGGAAGATTTAGAAAAGCGTTCGTCCGAAGAGAAGCTGATTGTTAAACATGAAAAAGCACGCCGCAGCCTTGAAAAAGGTGATTTTTCTGGTGCGCGGAATTTGCTGAAAGAGATGGTCCTGACACATCCTGAATTTTGGGCGGCGTATAATAATCTGGCACTCGCGCACTTTTATCTCGGTGAATATGATGAAGCCTTTTTGGTGCTTGATGATGTCCTCGGTAAAAACCCTGGGAATCTTCATGCACTATGTAATGCTTCCCTTTTTTATAAGCAGCTGCATCTGCAGAAAGAACTTGATCGCTTTATAAACTGCCTGAAGGTGATCCATCCGATCATTCCGGAACACCGGTATAAGCTTGGGAGCACGTTCGCGCTTTTAGAAGAGGACGAGCTTGCTTTCATGTGGTTGAATTCGGTGAGATCGCATGGATACGCTTGGAATGTGACGTTTTTCCATTGGTTGGCTGTCGCTTCTTTAAAGACGGGGCGGGTCCAATCTGCTGAAAAAGCATGGGAAAAAGTGCTTGATCTGGATGAGGAGAGCACAGTTGCAACGTACTATTTGGAAAAGTTGCGAGATAATACTCTCGATTCAGAGAAAGCTGAATATCAATATACTATCCCTTTGAATAATCTGCAGGATCCAAATGATTTGTCAGAACGGATCAAAAAGCTGAGAAGTACGATCCATAAAAACAAGCTGTCTCATTTGTTGTTGATTCGGAAATGGAATGATGAAGAAACGACGGCTACCTTGGAAGCATTCTGTGCAGAAAAGAATGAGTCCGTTATCATGAAGGAGCTGGCTGCGACGATCTTGTTCGAACGCGGCTATGAATCGGTACAAATCCAAAAGGATAGCGGTATCGAGCACCTCAATCAGCCATCAGAAGATATGGAAAAGGGATTGGCAATTCTTGAACAAGTGCTAGCCATGCGAGAAGAATTTGATTCCAATTCGGCATTCCTGTGGCACCTCTTGATCAATGAGGCGAGGGATGGATCATTGTCGATCGCAAATTCAAAAGGGTGGGCGGCAGCAATAGCCTATATGTCAGACTATCTTCAAGAGAAACAGACAACCCAAAAAAGTGTCGCTGAACAATTCGGGATATCAGCTTCGACAATCCAGAAATATATCAAAACGCTCAAAATACTCCACCACCGACAAACAATGAAACCAAACTAAAGCAATAGCTGGGTGCCAGGCACCATTCACAATTCCTTGGGAGAGTATGGCTGAGCTTTGGTGCCTGGTACCGCCGCAGGTCACCGAAGCACATACTTAGGACGATTTGAGCATTTTATTAGACGTAGCATCGGGGCATTTAATACGATACTAATAAGAAGGTAAACATTCGTTCAAACTAACTTTAAGTTGGTTTTCGAAAAGGAGTGGAGAGCATGTCTGAGGAAAAGATTTATGATGTGATCATTGCAGGTGCAGGTCCTGCTGGGCTTACAGCTGCTGTATATACATCTCGTGCGAATTTAAGCACATTGATGATTGAACGCGGAATTCCAGGCGGTCAGATGGCAAACACAGAAGATGTCGAGAACTACCCTGGATACGATCATATTCTAGGGCCAGATCTATCGAATAAAATGTTCGAGCACGCAAAGAAATTCGGTGCTGAATATGCTTATGGTGATGTGAAACAAATCATCGATGGAGAAGAATATAAAACGGTCAAAGCTGGCGGCGGTAAGGAATATAAAGCCCGCTCGATCATCATCGGTACAGGTGCCGAATACAAGAAACTTGGTATTCCTGGGGAAAAAGAACTAAGCGGACGTGGTGTTTCCTACTGTGCGGTCTGTGACGGCGCATTCTTCAAAAATAAAGAACTAGTCGTCGTAGGCGGAGGAGACTCTGCGGTTGAAGAGGGCGTCTACTTGACTCGCTTCGCTTCAAAGGTGACCATCGTCCACCGTCGTGATAAGCTTCGCGCCCAAAAAATTTTACAAAACCGTGCATTTGATAATGAAAAGATCGATTTCATCTGGAACCATACTGTAAAAGAAATCAACGCAGATAATAACAAAGTTGGCAGTGTGACGCTTGTAAGCACTGAAAACGGTGAAGAACGCGAATTTAAGACAGATGGTGTTTTCATCTATATCGGCATGATTCCATTGAACGAAGCGATCAAAGATCTTGGAATCACGAATGAAAATGGTTACGTTGAAACGAACTCAGAAATGGAAACGAAAATTCCTGGCATTTTTGCAGCGGGAGATATCCGTGAAAAAACATTGCGCCAGATTGTAACAGCGACTGGTGATGGAAGTATCGCGGCACAAAGTGCACAGCATTATGTCGAGGAACTCATGGAAAAATTAAGTGTTAATTCGTAAAAAACAGGTTGAATTTTTCTTTAGTCGGAAAAAGTAATTCCGTCTTAACCATTTTGTAACAACTGTGAAATATTGGTGGGGTATTATAAAATTAAGAAATTGACCCCCTTTTAATAAATTTCTTATTTTTGTGCACGGGACATATGGTTCCGTGCTCTTTTTTTGTGTTTTTAAAACGCGTATTGCTCTACCTCCAGAGGTATATGTTAGCCTATCCAGGTTATTTTCTGGAAACAAGGGTATAAGAGGAATCGCCCCGTTTTTTTTAGCTCTATTATACTCTATGGTCGGTTTATACGGCCAGTCGAGCGCAAAAAATCCAGATGCTTTTTCCGCCGGAGTGTCACCGATCCATTCCCGCCATGTAACATGTAAATATGGAATCTGAAAGGAATCGCGGCTTGTCCCGCCGAAAATAAAAGAAACAGGAAAATTGAATTTATGTACATTCATCAATTGATTGTTAAAATGCCTATCAGATTACATAAACTAGGTAATAGAATTGTTGGAGTGCTCGAAAACATAGTATAATCAAGGAAAGAGGTGAATAATGTGCAACGAGTGACGAATTGTGTACTCGAAAAAGATAATCAAATCTTAGTGCTGCAAAAACCTCGTCGTGGGTGGTGGGTAGCACCCGGTGGAAAAATGGAGTCTGAAGAGACGATTAAAGATGCGGTTATCAGAGAGTATCGCGAAGAAACGGGCCTTTACCTACTCAATCCAAAATTAAAAGGTGTTTTTAATTTTATCATTAAACAAGATGAGCAGATTGTAGAAGAATGGATGATGTTCACCTTCTATACAACTGATTTCGAAGGTGAAGTGCTTTCCGAATCAGAGGAAGGCAAATTAGCCTGGAAACCGAAAGAAGAAATTTCAAGTTTGCCGATGGCACCAGGGGATCATCATATCCTCGATTATATGATGACCGGAAACGGAATGATCATCGGGACGTTTACGTATACACCTGACTTCAAATTGCTCAGTTATCGTTTAGATCCATCTTAAAAAAGGTGTCGAAAAAAACAGGTGAATGTTTATCAACATTTGGGGTTAGATCAGGCCTGTATTACTATGAAGGTTAATAAGAAAGGCGGGGTATAGATGGAACAACAAGAATTCAAGATGGTCATCATCACCGGAATGTCCGGAGCAGGAAAAACGGTAGCGATGCAAAGCTTCGAGGACCTTGGCTATTTCTGTGTCGATAACCTGCCGCCAGCGCTCCTTCCGAAGTTCGTCGAGCTGATGGAAGATTCCACTGGCAAGCTGACGAAAGTAGCCCTTGTCATGGATTTGCGCGGAAGGGAGTTTTTCGATCAGCTGTTTGAAACGATCGATGAACTGACAGATTCCTCAATTGTAAAACCGCATATTCTCTTTTTGGATGCAGAGGATGCAACACTGGTGCAACGCTATAAAGAGACTCGGCGTTCACATCCACTTGCTCCTGATGGTTTGCCGCTTGATGGAATCAAAAATGAAAGAGAATTGCTTGAAGAGCTGAAAGGAAGAGCCCAAAAAATTTTAAATACGACTGATATGAAACCGAAGCAGCTCCGGGAAACGATCATTGATCGGTATAAGACGAATGAATCCCATCCGTTCACGATCAATGTGGTGTCTTTCGGCTTTAAATACGGTATGCCGATTGATGCCGACCTCGTGTTCGATGTCCGTTTCTTGCCGAACCCTCATTATGTCGAGCATATGCGTCCAAAAACCGGCTTAGAGGAAGAAGTATCTTCATATGTACTCAAGTGGTCTGAGACGCAGAAATTCATCGAAAAGCTTACCGCTCTACTGGACTTCATCATTCCCCATTACAAACGGGAAGGAAAAAGCCAGCTTGTGATTGCGGTCGGTTGTACAGGCGGAAAGCATCGTTCAGTCACCCTTGCTGAACACTTGAAGGATTATTTAAGAAAAGAATATCACGTTCATAGCAGCCACCGTGATATCAAGAAAGATAAAAAGGTACCAGAGATTGAAACGAAGGCCTAAAGTAGCCGTCTTCGGCGGGGGAACAGGATTGTCGGTCCTGTTGAGAGGGTTGAAGAAATTCCCCGTTGATATTACAGCAATCGTTACGGTTGCTGATGATGGCGGGAGTTCGGGGAGATTGAGGGAAGAGCTCGATATCATTCCTCCGGGAGACATCCGAAATGTATTAGCTGCCCTTTCAGAAGTTGAGCCGCTTGTCGAGCAATTGTTCCAGCATCGTTTTACCAATGGAAATGGCTTATCAGGACACTCGCTAGGAAATCTATTGTTGGCTGCTATGTCAGACATCACCGGTAATTTCGTGACGGGAATCCGGGAATTGTCAAAGGTTTTGAACGTACGCGGAAAAGTATTGCCTGCTTCCGACCATCGTGTCATCTTGAATGCCCAGATGAATGATGGGTCAATCGTATCAGGTGAGTCGAAAATACCGCATACCGGTAAAAAGATCGTCCGGGTCTTCCTGACACCAGATACTGTAAAGCCGCTTGATGAAAGTTTACGGGCGATCCGGGACGCTGATCTGATCCTGATCGGACCGGGAAGCTTATATACGAGCATACTTCCAAGCTTACTCGTACCAGGAATTACTGAAGAGATCAAGAATTCTGCTGCCAAGAAAGTCTATATTTGCAATGTGATGACACAGCCGGGCGAGACCGACCACTTCACCGCTTCTGATCATGTGAATATACTCGTCTCTCATATTGGCCAGCAGATAATTGATACGATTATTGTCAATAATGATAAAGTACCTGAAGATGTGTTGACGAAATATGAAGCAGAAGGTGGAGAGCCTGTCGAATATGATGAGAAGAGGCTAAAATCCTTTGGCTTTGAGGTAATCAGTGATAAAATAGTTCAATATAATGATTCGCTTATCAGACATGATGCGAAGCGTGTTTCAGAAATCATTTTAGATTTAGTGTCAGATTATTAGACCCCGGTACAGGAAATGAAGAGGGGGTGTACGTGGTGTCCTTTGCTTCAGATACGAAAAAAGAACTGACGAAGCTTGAGTTGAAAAAGTGCTGTTCGAAGGCTGAGCTGTCGGCCCTGATTCGAATGAACGGTTCGATTTCATTAGCGAACAGGGAAATCATACTTGATATTCCTACCGAAAATGCTGCAATTGCACGTAGGATTTATACATTGATCAAGCAGTTGTACAGTTACCCAGCTGAACTGCTCGTCAGGAAGAAAATGAGATTGAAAAAGAATAACGTCTACATTGTCCGAATCAAGCAAAATTCGCAGGCGTTATTGAACGAACTGGATATAATGGGCGAAGGCTTTTCCTTCAAGAGGGACGTTTCAAAAGAGATCACCAAGAAAAACTGTTGTAAACGATCATATTTAAGAGGCGCTTTCCTTGCAGGTGGATCCCTGAACCATCCGGAAACTTCATATCATCTGGAAATATTCTCGATGTATGAAGAGCATACCCAATCTCTGTTGGAACTGATGAATACTTTCGACCTGAATGCAAAAATGTTAGAGAGAAAAAAAGGATTTATCATCTACTTGAAAGAAGGAGAAAAGATCTCTGAATTTCTGACTTTGATTGGCGCTCATAATGCTCTGCTGTATTTTGAAGATGTCCGGATCATGAAGGACATGCGTAATTCAGTGAACCGTCTCGTGAACTGCGAAACAGCGAATCTGAATAAAACCGTCGGAGCCTCCTTGCGCCAAGTCGAGAACATCCGTTTGATCGAACGTGAACTCGGATTGGAGAAACTGCCTGACAAACTGAGGGAAATCGCCGAACTGCGCGTAAAATATCAGGATGTTACACTACAAGAGCTTGGAGAACTCGTCACTTCTGGTCCAATCAGTAAATCTGGCATCAATCATCGACTACGTAAGCTTGATGAAATGGCCAATAAAATACGCCTGGGAAAAATGTAAAGCAGGCGTTTTTTTTTCAAAGTTAAGTTAACGCTTACATATAGGCCAGCAAGGGAACAGCCTGTCTGCCTTTCAAGTTGCAAAGAAGCTTAGCGTAACTTTTTTACATTTATTTTAGGCGCTGTTAAATTAAGTAGTTTGATTATTTACATTTGAAGAAAGTATTAAATACTTTCTTCAGTATAAGTTCAGCTAAGGCACAGCCTCCTGGTCAGTCTTCCAGTGACCTACGTGACTAAGCAGATCGCTTCCGCTTTTCTTTAGCCCGCGGAAAGGGAGTGAATTTCGCAAAAATCGCACAATGAAGAATAACCGTGCATTATTATAAAAAATCGATATATAAATCATATATAGGAATGTACAAGGAGGAATGATCCATTGTTAGAAAAAAAGTTGACGGTTGAATTGAAAACCGGCTTGCAGGCTCGTCCAGCAGCGCTCTTCGTTCAAGAAGCGAATCGTTTTTCAGCAGATGTATTTTTAGAGAAAGACGGAAAGAAAGTGAATGCGAAAAGCATCATGGGAATTATGAGCCTGGCTGTAGGATCAGGTTCGCAAGTAACGATCGTGACAGACGGTAGAGATGAAGAAGAGGCACTCAATGCATTAGAAAAATACATTACAACAGCTGAATAAGTACATAAACACTGCTCCTGAATCAGAAGGAGCGGTGTTTTTTTGTGAATCGGATTTTTTAATGTAACCAAAACTAAGGTTCGTCTAGTAAAAAATAGGGTTAATCAGGTAAATTCCATAATCTGTCCGCTGATTTAGGAGGATTTTATAATTATCAACTTACTTATTGTAAGTAACAAGAAGTGTGGTATACTAAAGTCAACAACTTATTAAAAGTAAGTAGGAGGAATTGAAAATGAAATTTCACGGTCATTCAAACATATATGTGGGTCTTGTGCATCTGGTTGTTTCTGATCTTGATCGTTCTCTCGATTTTTATACGGATGTCTTAGGCTTTTCAGTTTTAGAGAAACAAGAGGGAGCGGCATCGCTGACAGTTGATGGTACAAAAGCTCTTATCACGTTAGAAGAGAATAGGGATGCTCAACCGAAACGAACAAGATCGACCGGACTGTACCATTTTGCGATCCTGGTACCGACAAGGGAAAACCTTGGTGCATCATTAACAAGGCTTATAGAAAAGGGATATCCTCTCCAAGGCGGAGCGGATCATTTGTTCAGTGAAGCGCTATACTTAGCTGACCCAGATGGGAATGGTATTGAAATCTACACGGATCGTCCAGCCGAGAAATGGACTTGGGAGAATGGTGAACTGCCGTTTGTCAGTGATCCGCTTGATATGGAAGGCTTGCTGAAGGAAGCTGACGGAAAAGCATGGGGAGGACTTCCTGCTGAAACAGTGATGGGGCATATACACCTCCATGTCAATGATCTTCAAGAAGCGAAGCGTTTTTATACTGATGGGCTAGGTTTCGAAATAACGGTACCATTCCGTCACCAGGCTTTATTTGTGGCTTCTGGCGGTTATCATCATCATGTCGGATTGAACACCTGGAATGGAACAGGTGCACAGCGGCCGCCTGTAAATGTAGTCGGGATGAAGTGGTATACGATCAACTTTCCAAATCATCAAAGATTGAAGGAGACTGTTGAACGATTAACTTCACTAGGTTTTATTGTGGAAAAAGTAGACGGCGTTCTCTGGTCGGAGGATCCTTCCGGAAATCGCATCAACCTTGTCATTTAATAAGATGGGGATGACCCATAAGTGTCTGGGTCTCTCTGTACTTAACAACATTGTTTGCCAGTTCAGGAACGATTATAGATGAAGTGAAACGAAAAAATGCACAATCCGGTTTGTCGTAATCAGGTAAAAGAGTTATTGGCGAATTCTTATCAAGACAAAAATAACAATGAAAAAAGTGCCTGTCCCACCGATGGGACAGGCATTTAACATTTATTTATCTATCTTTGAAAGAAAAAGGGGAGCTTGATCAAAAATGCGATCACAACAGTCTTCGATTATCCTTGTACCGAAGTTGTCTGCTTTTCTCGTACACGAAGGGCTGCTTCCTGCATATTTTTCAGGGCGGCGATGGATTCTTCGATACCGCGGGTCTTCAAGCCGCAATCAGGGTTGACCCAGAATTGGCGGGGGTCAAGGACCTGCAAAGCACGGAGAATGCTTTTTTCCATTTCTTCGATACTTGGGACGCGAGGACTATGAATATCGTACACGCCAAGTCCGATTTCTTTGTCGTACCCGATTTTCTCAAAGTCTTCAATTAATTCGCCGTGACTACGGGCAGCCTCAATCGAAATGACGTCTGCATCCAGTTGGTCGATCGTATCGATGATTTCCCCGAATTCGGAGTAACACATATGAGTATGGATTTGTGTTTCATTTTTCACCGATGAAGTAGCGATTCTGAACGCATAGATAGCTTCATTAAGATACGCTTGCTGTTTGTCTTTTTTCAGCGGCAAGCCTTCGCGGAGTGCAGGTTCATCAACCTGAATCATGCCGATGCCGTTGTCTTCCAAATACTTGATTTCTTTTTGCAATGCCAGGGCGATTTGTTTTGTGACCTCGGACGGTTTTATGTCATCTCTGACGAAGGACCAGTTCAGAATCGTGATCGGTCCTGTAAGCATTCCTTTGACCGGTTTCTTCGTGAGTGACTGGGCATAGATGATTTCCTTGACGGTCATCGGCTCTGGTAAAGCTACATCACCAAAAATGATCGGCGGCTTCACACAACGGGAACCGTAAGATTGAACCCACGCATAATCTGTAAAGGCGAATCCTTTGAGCTTTTCACCAAAGTATTCGACCATATCGTTCCGTTCGAATTCTCCATGAACGAGAACATCGAGTCCAATTTCTTCTTGGAGATCAATCCATTCGGATGTTTTTTCTTTAACGAAGGTTTCGTAAGCTTCTGTTGACCATTTCCCTTTACGGAAACGGGAGCGTGCCTGCCTGATTTCCGTCGTTTGCGGAAGGCTTCCGATGGTTGTGGTAGGCAGTAAAGGTAGCTGGAAAACGTCCTGCTGCAAAGCCTGGCGTTCGATGAAAGGGAGGGCACGGGCTGGCTCTTTTCCTTTCCATTTTTCCACTTCCTCCTGAACGTCCGGGTTGTTGCGTTCCGTTGAATTCCAAAACTGATCAAGACGGCTCATCTGCTTCTCTACCTCAGCAGCGATACTGTCTTTTCCATCGTTTACACCTTTGGTCAAAAGGACGGTCTCCTGTAATTTCTGGTCAGCAAAGGCCAAAGCGTGCTTCAGTTCATCATCTAATCGTTCTTCTGAATCGGTCGTAACCGGTACGTGCAGCAGGCTGCAGGATGGCTGGATGACCAATTGTTCATCATTGACATGCTTACGTATCACTTCAATTTGCTGCCATGTTTTCTCCAAATCACTGCGCCATACGTTCCGGCCATCGATGAGACCTGCGGCAAGGGTTTTGTCAGCAGGGAAGCCATGTTTTTTCAGAGCGGCAAGGTTTTCTCCATCATCATGGATGAAATCGATTCCGATGCCGTCGACAGGGAGAGACAGGACTTCTTCATAGTGATTGATCGATTCAAAATACGTTTGCAGAAGGACTTTCAATTCAGGAAGTTCCAGTCGAATGTTACCATAGACTTCTTTAAAATAGGCAAGCTCTTCTTTGTCCAGGCCCGTGCATAAAATCGGTTCATCGATCTGGACCCATTCTGCGCCTTCCTTTTTCAGTTCCTGCAGCACTTGTATGTATAGAGGAACAAGTGCTTCCAGAAGATTTCCAAACGTTTCCTTTTCATACCCTTTCGCAAGTTTTAAAAAGGTGATCGGGCCGAGAAGAACTGGCTTACTAATAATGCCTAGCTTTTCTTTCGCTTCAAGGAAATAGGAAAGCGGGCGATTTTCTGTCAGGTAAGGTTTTGCATCGTTTTCAATTTCAGGGACGATATAGTGGTAATTGGTATTGAACCATTTGGTCATTTCGGACGCGACTGCTACCTTGTTCCCGCGGGCGATATCAAAATACGTTTGAAGCAGCGATTCTTCCCCTGATGACTGGAAACGCTGCGGGATGAATCCGAACATGACTGCTGTATCAAGCACATGATCATAATAGCTGAAGTCCCCGGTTGGGATCCAGTCGACGCCAAGATCCTTTTGCTTCTTTAAGTCCTGCAAGCGAAGCTGTTCCATTTCCTCAAGCAATCCCTTTTCGGTCCGCTTTCCTTTCCAAAACTGTTCAAGTGCTTTCTTCCATTCACGTTTTTCACCGATTCTCGGGTAACCGATGGTTGAACTTTTTGCTTTTTGCATTGCCATTCCTCCATGTTTCTTTTTTCAATCCAATAAAAAAATCCCTCTTTCCTAGAAGAGAGACGGCGGAGCGGCATAGGGAAAAAGCTGTCGAAGAAGACAGACGAATCCCGTAAGATGCCAACACCTGCCTATTCCTCGTAGGTCGTAGTGTAGGGTTCCATAGGCAGGTCTCCTGACTTATGCTCTTCACAAACCTGCGCCTTCCCATACTGAGATAGTGACATGCTTGCAGGCTGCTCCCAAATACAGTGGCGGGACCGTGCCGGAATCTCACCGGACTTCCCTTTTAAGCTGGAACTGCATAGAGGTCCAGCACCTGTGGAACGTCGATATTTGACTGTCAATCACAAAAAAACCTCTCGGAGGAGAGGTTTCGATTTGAAAGACCTCTCTCATTTCTCAAAGCATTCGCTTTGCTGGAATTGGCACCAAGCTCCATCGTTTGGTCGGTTGCCGGGTTTCATAGGGCCAGTCCCTCCACCACTCTGAATAAGAGATTTATAAATTGGATTAATAAAAGAATACTAGCATGGCCGTCAAAAAGAGTCAAACACTGTTTTTTAAAAATTATGTTTTCCAACTAAGGCGGCTGGAGAGCACATAGAAAAACAAAGAAAGGGGTCGTGACAGTTTTGTACATATCAACAGAATAGATTTCCACTAAAAATTCATGTACATCTTTGAAAAGGATGCCATTATTTTAGGTTGAAGTGCTTACCAACGCACAACCGAACTTTGTTTAGTTCGAGCCTCCTCGTCAGCTTTCCAGTGACTAATCGGGTCGCTTCCACTTTTCTTTCAGATCACTGTTCAGGAGTGAATTTCGGAAATATCAGCAAAAAGACTCCGGCCAAGGAAATACCGAAATCATCTTCATAATTCGCTTTTTGATTATCTAGAAGGCGATGTCAGATTTTCCCGATCATAATCGAATTCCTCTTTATGCCTGGTTGGCCGGGTAACCAGTTGGCTGGGACGCCTTCGCCTGTTTTCCGTCCATGCTGGATTCCCTGAAGCAATCTTAAAATTTCAAAAATGTTCCGCCCAACCTCAAGAGGATTGACCAGTTTGGAAACGATCACTCCGTCAGGATCGATAATCACAGTAGCCCGAAGCGCCGCTCCTTTCTTTTCATCCAGTACACGATAGGCACGGGTGATCACCTGGTTCCGATCGCTGACCAACGGAAAATTGACTTTTGAAGCCGAAGGAGAGGTTTCGGTGAATACTTTATGTGCGTGTACACTGTCTGTGCTGATTGCCAACACTTCTGCATTCAATGAACGCAGCTTAGGATAAAATAGCAGCGACCGCCGCTAATTCAGTCGGTCAAACGAAAGTAAAATCACTTCCATAGAAAAAGAGGATGACCCATTTCCCTTTATATGTTTTAAGTGATACATCGATGATTTTCTTTTCAACGTTGTTGTAAGCTTCAGCATTAAAGTGAGGTGCCTCCTCTGTCGTTTGTCCACAAAATGGTAAGTTACATGTTTCCAGATCTTCAACATTAAGTCGACCATCGAGTTCTTTCAAGTGATCACCCCGAAATTTTGTCCTCCCTCATTACTATTTCTGGTATTCTTAAAATATACATTGAACCGAGGTACAGGATTAATAGAGAAGAGGGGAGAGATCCAAGATGCTCAACCTTGTATGGATCGGTTTTTTTCTGATCCTCGCCCTGTTTTTCTATTTGCGGATCAGGATTGGGCGCACCAATCAATCTTACCGTTCAAATTGCCAAGTGTGCAGAAAAGCATTCAAGCCGCCTGGCTTGACCTTCAATCGGTTACCGAAGTATTGTCCGTATTGCCAGGCAAAGCTTCGGTAAAACCATTAGAATGTGTGTTTATGATCACTAGCATTTGGCAACAAAAAACTGACCCCGATTTAATCGGAGCCAGTCTCTTGAACGATTATTTACTATCTTGGGTTACCGGTTTTTCGATGACCTCGTCAATCAGACCGTATTCTTTCGCTGCAAGAGCACTCATGAACTTATCTCGATCTGTGTCACGTTCAACAACTTCTAGTGGTTGCCCTGAACGTTCTGCGATGATTTTGTTTAGTTTTTCACGCATTTCGATGATTCGACGAGCATGGATTTCAATGTCAGCCGCTTGACCTTGTGTTCCGCCTAGTGGTTGGTGGATCATCACTTCACTGTTCGGAAGTGCGAAACGCTT
This sequence comes from Pseudalkalibacillus sp. A8, assembly GCF_045920555.1. NCBI lineage: Bacteria > Bacillati > Bacillota > Bacilli > Caryophanales > Fictibacillaceae > Pseudalkalibacillus > Pseudalkalibacillus sp. A8. The sequence continues at coordinate 4,697,171 of NZ_CP174509.1, read as the reverse complement.
TCCAGGTTCTCCAGCTGTAAGTAAGAATGCCCCCATTGATGCTGCCATACCGATACAGATTGTGCTGACTTTCGGCTTGATGAATTGCATCGTATCATAAATCGCCATACCTGAAGTGATGGATCCTCCAGGACTGTTGATATAAAGCGAAATGTCTTTGTCAGGATCTTCAGCAGCTAAGAATAATAATTGCGCTACAATCGAGTTTGCAACATTGTCATCGATCGCGCTTCCTAACATGATGATACGATCTTTTAGAAGGCGGGAGTAAATATCATAGGCACGTTCCCCGCGGTTCGTCTGTTCAATAACTGTTGGGATCAAGTTCATTTCAGAAATCCTCCTCTTTCCATAAGTATCTTTATGGCTTTACTTCATCTTACTCAATAGGTCAATATAGGTCAAACTTTTAGGCTCTTACCATCGGTTTTTTCGTTCGACGTTTTTTTTCCTTTTTCAAAAGCTCTGTTATTTTCACTTGTTGCTTTTCGCGAAATTCACTCCCTTTCCGCTGGCGAACCGCAAGCCTCCTCACTTGCACATGGATCTCAACACAAAAATGAAATCATTTTCGTGTCTGCGATGAGAATTCTTAGAAGCTTTCCTTATGCTGGCTTCGACGTTCACCATAGGGACGTGGTGGTATTTAGTCGAAGTTCATTATTATACTCGAAGATCCTTAAATCGATGCAGGGTCTTGCCTGGCTCGCTTTTCCCGCAGGAGAGTCGCAAATTTCGCTTTATGCTTTATCTGAAAAAATCAACATTTGAATTTAAGAAAACTTTTAAAATGAACCTATAACCCTTATGTAAGAATCTATGTATACATCATATCATTTTTCCCGTTCTTATCGGTTTTAAACATTCAATTGTTTGAAAGAAATGAAAGTGGAAGAGGCTCGCTGGAATATTGATAGATGGTTTACAGCAAGATTGAACGGGAAACAGAGTACTAGATAAGGTATTTTGAGAGCAGCGAAATTCCATCAATGATCGCTTGCTCTATTTGTGATTGAGAAAAATGAGGAGGTTTCAACTGTGTCTGAGGAAATGGTTCGAGTCAATGTCAATGGGGTGGAGTATCAGACATCAGAGGGGCAGAACGTATTGCAATTTTTAGAAGTAGAAGATGTCAGTGTACCAGCCATCTGTTTTCACGAAAGCCTAGGTCCGATCCAGAGTTGTGATACGTGCATCGTGGAAGTGAATGGGAAACTGAAGAGGGCTTGCGGGACGAAACTTGAAGCGGATATGGAAATCAGTACGCAGCACGAAGATGTACATAAAGCTCAGGATCTAGCAATGGACCAGATTTTACACAAGCATGAATTGTATTGTACGGTTTGTGATTACAATAATGGACGATGCAATATCCATAACACGGTGGCTGAGATGCAGAAGGAACACCAACAGCTTCCTTTCAAAGAGAAGGGATACGACATTGATGATTCAGGTTCGTTCTACCGGTATGATCCGAACCAATGCATATTATGCGGTCGTTGTGTCGAGGTTTGCCAGGATGTCGAGGTCAATGAAACGCTGACGATCGATTGGGAACGGGAGCAGCCACGCGTTCTCTGGGATAACGATGTACCGATTGATGAATCTTCTTGTGTCAACTGTGGTCAATGTGTAACCGTCTGTCCGTGTAACGCGCTCATGGAAAAATCAATGATCAAAGAAGCAGGATATCTGACAGACGTTGAACAAGGCACGTTGAGGTCGATGATTGATTTTACGAAAAATGTGGAGTCTGGATTCGGTCCATTGTTCGCGATTTCAGATACCGAAGCGGAAATGCGGGAGGATCGTATTGAGAAAACGAAAACGGTTTGTACGTATTGTGGAGTGGGCTGCAGTTTTGATGTTTGGACGAAGGGCCGGCATATTTTAAAAATCCAGCCACAGCCTGAAGCGCCAGCCAACGGGATTTCGACCTGCGTGAAAGGGAAATTCGGCTGGGATTACGTAAATAGTGAAGAGCGGTTGACAAAGCCTCTTATCCGGCACGGGGATGCGTTCAAGGAAGTGGAATGGGATGAGGCGATTTCGTATATAGCAAAAAGATTGAAAGAGATCCATGCCGAAAGCGGTCCGGATGCGCTTGGATTCATCGCTTCCTCCAAAGCGACGAACGAAGAGTCCTACTTGATGCAAAAGCTTTCCCGACAGGTCTTTGGTACGAACAATGTCGATAATTGTTCAAGGTACTGTCAGTCTCCTGCAACAAAAGGCTTGTTCCGGACTGTCGGTTATGGCGGGGATGCCGGTTCGATCGACGATATTGCGACTGCAGACCTTGTGATCACGGTTGGTTCAAACACTGCGGAATCACATCCTGTTTTGGCATCAAGGATCAAAAAAGCACAAAAACTGTTCGGCCAGAGGATGATTGTTGCTGATATCCGTGAACATGAGATGGCAGAACGTGCGGACTTATTCATCAAGCCGAAACCAGGCTCAGACCTTGTCTGGCTGTCAGCAGTAACGAATTATATTATCGAACAAGGCTGGCATGACGAGGAATTTTTGAAAAAACGAGTGATCAATGTCGGAGAATATTTTGAAAAGATTAAGAAGTTCACCCTCGATTATGCTGAAGAGGTAACAGGGCTTTCGAAGGAGACGATGATCAAAATTGCAGAGGAAATCCACAGATCTGGTTCGACTGTGATTTGCTGGGCGATGGGTATTACGCAGCAAAGAGGCGGAAGTGATACCAGCACAGCGATCTCTAATTTGTTGATCGTAACTGGCAACTACGGACGTCATGGTACGGGAGCTTATCCGCTGAGAGGGCATAACAACGTACAAGGTTGCAGCGATTTCGGCAGCATGCCAAACACATTCCCTGGATACCAGGATGTGCAGGATGATGAGATCCGTAAAAAGTTCGAAGATACGTGGGGAGTTGATTTACCAGGTGAACCTGGACTGACCAACCACGGGATGGTCGATGCCATTCATGAAGGGTCTTTACGTGCCCTTTATCTTCAAGGTGAGGATATGGGAATTGTGGATGCAAACGCAAATTACGTCCAGCGCGGTTTTGGACAACTAGATTTCTTCGTTGTCCAGGACTTGTTTTTATCAAGGACATCTGAATTTGCGGATGTCATTTTACCGGCAGTACCGAGTCTTGAAAAAGAAGGAACTTTCGTGAATATGGAACGTCGAATCCAGCGTATCTATCCTGCACTTCCAACACTTGGAGATACAAAACCGGATTGGGAAATCACGCAAATGATCGCGAATGAACTTGGAGCGGGTTGGGATTATCAAGGCCCAGCAGAGATCATGGATGAAATCGCTAAGCTGACGCCGATGTTTGCAGGTGTATCCTATGAACGGTTGGAAGGATATAAAAGTCTTGTCTGGCCTGTCGATGAAGAGGGGATTGACATGCCTATGCTTTATGAAGAGAAATTCCATTTTGATGATGGAAAAGCTAGATTGTATTTCGTCGATTGGACAGAGCCAACGGGTACCGACGGGGAATACGACCTTCACGTCAATAGCGGACGATTGCTTGAGCACTTCCATGAAGGGAATATGACCTACAAATCGGAAGGGATTACCCGGAAAACGCCATTCTGTTTCATTGAAGTATCTCCTGATCTGGCAAAAGAGCGCGGACTGAAAGACGGTTCTACAGTAAGGCTGACGTCTAGGACGGGGTCAGTCAAAGGCAGAGTCGTTGTTACAGAGCGAGTGAAAGGGAAGGAGCTTTATATTCCTCTTAATGACAATGGTGATCTTGCAGTGAACAAATTGACGTCAAGCGAGGTCGATAAGGATACCGATACACCAGCTTATAAAGATACTTCGGTCAGGATGGAATTGTTGAACTTCGAAGGTGAGAGGCCGCTTCCGCATAACAACCATCGATTCGGTAACCGGCAGCCGCAGATCGGGATTAAAATCGAGGAAAAATGGAAGCGCGATGATTACGTGTTTCCAGGGAATGTCATTCGCAAGAAGGAAGTGAATAAGTAATGGCTGAGCCTACCCGTAAAGTAGAACCTCTGGTACCATCCAAGGATGAATTCCGTGAAAAAGGGATGGAGGAGATCGAACAGGCATTAGCTGAGCGTAAGGACGCGATTATCGAGCTGATCCACCTGGTAGACCGGCTGCACGAAAGCGATCTGCTGCCATTGATCAATGCGTTGGTGAACCACCGTGACCTGGCGACTTCCGCTTTCTTCCGGGAAATCAACCGGCCACATAATGCGAAGTTCGCACGTAATGTCGTCGATTTCATCGGATTTTTGGGAACGATCGAATTCAAAAATATGCAACCATTCATGGAAAAAATCAATAAAGGTATGTTAGAAGCCGATGTCGAGGAAGAAAAAGATGACATGATCAGCATGTTCCAACTTATCAAAGCCTTGAAAGATCCCGAGGTGAACCGATCCATACGCGTTATCCTCGCCTTCCTCAGAGGGATGGGCAAAGAGGAATAAACCAAACGTTGTGTACCAGGCACCCTTTTAGAAGTGTTGGGGCCCAAGGGTTTTCAGATGGTGCCAGGCACCTTTTCGAAACGCAGGCGCACCAAGGGGGCTGAATCGGTGCCTGGCACGAAAAAAGCACCAAAAAAAGCTGCCTCCTAAACATCTTACATAGATGTTCGAGGCAGCTTTTCTCTTCACTTAAAGAAAATATAAATTGCTTTCTTCAGTTAGGCTCAGCCTTCGCCAAATTTTATTTATGATTCGGGTTCTTCATCATCGGATTGTGTAGTCATGTTGCTTGAGTTGGGATCAATTCCTAGGAAGTCTTGCAATGCTTGTTTGTTTGCTTCCATATCCATTTCAAGCACTTGGCCAACACCCTGGTAGGTTGGATCATTCCACGTGTTATCGATCGGGATTTTCATCGTCTCGATCTCACTCTTATTCAACATGACATCTTTTGCAAGGCCTATAGCAGTTAACATTTTCATGTTCGTGTCAATATAAGGTTGGATCGTCCCCATAACCTTCGGAAGCTTGGAAATCCCATACAGGCTTGTGAACTCATCTTTAACTGCCGTAATCACTTTTTGTTGACGTTTTACCCGGCCGAAGTCTCCTTCAGCATCATGTCGGAACCTTGCATACCCGAGTAATTCCTTCCCATTCAGATTCTGGACACCAGGTTCCAGAGTAACACCGATATTTTGGGACATCCGTTTTTCGACATCCATCTCGATACCATCCGGTGCGACCGTATCTACTACATGCTCAAACCCTTTGAAATCGACCAAAGCATAGTAATGGATGTCTATACCGAAGTTATGCTTGATCGTTTTTCGTAAAAGCTCAGGGCCGCCATGGAAAAAGGCAGCATTGATCTTGTTTTTACTATAACCAGGTATTTCGACGTAAGAATCCCGCATTAAGGAAACAAGTTTTGTTTCCTCGGTATTGGTATCGTATTGTGCAATCATGATCGTATCCGTTCTCGAGTCCTCTTCTCCTCGAGCGTCGACTCCTAATAAAAGCACATTATATTTCCCCTCGATTTCTTCCTCAGGGGGATTGAATTCATAATCACTTTCCATCTCTGCAGAAGGTTTTGCCTGTTGCAGACCTTGATAGTATTGGATCGCTGCATAACCTACTACTGCGATAAAAAGAATCACCAAAACCAACAAAGTCTTCTTCAGAAAACTTCCCTTCTTGCGTTTTTTCTTTTTCTGCTCCATTCGAGAAGCCATATCTATATTCACCACCATCAGTAGTCGGTAATAATGAAGTTTACATTTTGCAAAATTATATCATATTTTGTCAAACCCCACATCGCAATGACAGGATTACCTTAAAATACCTCCTCATATATAGACGATTTAAAAGCGTGAGAGTTTCAGAAGATCAAGAAATGATAACCTGGAAGAATGTCGAATCGGTCGAGCAACTGCTATCACTGGTCCCCAAAAGATAATCGAGCATATAAGCCTAGTTCTTCAGACCTTCATTTTGTCAAAATATGAACGAGTTTGTCGAAATTTTAGCTATTCCTTCCTGATTATTTTCATATTGAAGGTAATTTGTCAGCTTTAAAAGAATCATGTATATATATTTCGATTTTCGAAAGGAAGGGAAAAAATGATGAAGAAAACGATGACTGTTTTGTCGAGTGTTGCACTTAGTGCTGGGATGCTTTTCAGCTTTCCTGTCGGTAATGTAAATGCAGGAGGAGAGGGTCCTAATTACAATGGAAATGAGACGATCAAAAATGAAAGGCTCCACAATTATGAGGAAATGGTTGATTTCTTGGAGAAGCAAGATAAGAAATCCGAAGCATTGTCTGTCGAATCATATGGAAAATCTGTGAAAAACAGAGATCTGTACCTCGCCAAATTCATGGGCAATCCTGATAATCCAACTATTTTATTTTTAACCCAACAGCATGGAAACGAAACCTTGACGACAGAAGGTGCACTGAAATTGATTCAGCACCTCACATCGAACGGGAAGGATGTACAGAACATCCTCGCAAACGTGAATGTGCTTGTTGCCCCTCGCCTGAACGTTGATGGTGCAGAAGGCGACGTCAATTTTTCACTTGAAGATTATGTATCAGGAACACACACGCGTTATAACGCTAACGAAGTGGATTTAAATCGTGATCATGTTGCAAAAGAACAGCCGGAAACACAAGCGTTCCACGAAAATGTCCTGCAAAAATACCAACCTGATTACATGATCGATCTCCATCATCAGGGTACCCAAACGACATTAGGAGATAGTGACGAACTTGTATCTGGATCCATCCTTTACCCTACGAATGAGAATGTTTCACCTGAAGTGGTGGAAAAGTCTAAACAACTCGGCTCAGTGGTCTATGAAGCAGTCGAAGCTAAGGGGTACGGAACACTCTCTAAGTATGTAGGCGGTACAGCCCCGACGATCGGTAGAAATGGAATTGCCCTCGAATACGGAGTGTCTACACTTCTAATGGAAATGAGAGGGATGGCTGATCATTATTATGAGCCATACGTATTAGGGCAAAAGAGTAACGGATACTTGATTCAGCAAGCTGTAGTGGCCATGGAAGCTGCTTTGAAGGCGATTGCCGATGGTTCGATCGAAACAGCGGATACATCTTTCTGGGATACGTTGCCTGAAAGCGGCTGGAAAGGGGAATAAACACTGATTCCAGATAGGAGCAATATTAGGTAACTACTTCAGCGGATAATATAGGAGGTTTTCATTACGTGCAAAAGTTGATGAAATTCATTACGTTACTGTCCATTTTCGGGTTAGTACTAGGTACTAGCGGCGTTTATGCAGCCGGAAACACCCAACCTGGCGGCCCCTCAACAAATGGCAACGATAATATCAGCAGCATCATGACCTATGAAGAGATGGTCGATCAGCTCTATCATCTCGAACAGAAGAGCAACGGAAAAATTGAAGTAGCTACACTGGATGAATACGGGAAATCAGAGCAAGACCGGAGCATTTACGTTGCCAAAGTCGGCAATGGAGATACGAAAGTCTGGGTTCAAGCGCAGATCCATGGGGATGAGAAGTTGACGACAGAGGCTGTCATGCAACTTTTAAAAACATTAGGTAGCTCAGGGAATCCAGACGTGAAAACGTTACTGGATGAACTTACCCTTTACGTGATTCCGATGTACAATCCTGATGGAAGCATCATGAATACTAGAGGAACACAGCTGATGGATGAGAACAGTGAACCTGTTAGTGACTCTGCTTATGTAGACCTCAATCGGGATTGGACGCTGGATGGTTTTGAAGCAAGGGAGTCTGAAGCCGTCTATTCCTATTGGACAGATGTTAAACCGGATTTCGCGATCGATCTGCATCATCAAGGCTTTAAGACCGTCTATGGAACAAATGAATCAACCAGTTTTTCACTCGGTATTTCGTTGGCACCAGATGGGCCTACACTCCCTGGATTGCAAGACGGTTACTACAATAAGGTCACAAAACAAATGCAAGCATATGTGTATGACAGGCTTACCGGCTATGGATACACGCACATCGATCAATATCAGGTCGGTGGTGACGACGCGAAATATTATATAGACATCAAAGGCGGAGTGGTTTCTGCGATGATGCTCGGGTTGAACTACAATAATTTGAACCCTGATGGACACAGCAACCCTGCGATCTTTTTTGAAACGAAAGGAAATACCCGTGAAGGAAACCTAGGTCAGAAATCAAACGGATATTTGACCAAGCAAAACTATTTAGCCTTAAAAGAATTGTTGATGGGGATCGCATCGAACAAGATCCATGAAGTCGATCCGGATCATTGGAATGACATCCCGGCCTATCCTGCGGACGGATACTTGACCGATTATGCAGGAATTGTACCAATTCAATAAAGTGGAAGAGGGACCTGAGGGCTTGAAATGGCCTTTTCAGGTCCTTTTTAAGGTAAGGAAAAATTTTGGAGATGGTGAAGGGTGTCTAGATTTTTTATTGATAATTTGCGAAATTCACTCCCTTTCCGCGGGCGATCCGCAAGCCTCCTCGCTCACTTGCACAGGACGTGGTGGTTGTTAGTCGAAGATCCTTTCGCTGCGGGGGTCTCGCCTGGATCGCTTTTCCCGCAGGAGTGTTGCGAATTTGCCTTAATTGCCCTGACCTAAAACACTCGATGATAACGAAAAAAGACCGCCCCGCAGGACGGTCTTTCTTCGTTAGCGCGCTCGGAGGGATTCGAACCCCCGACTCATGGCACCGGAAACCATTGCTCTATCCAACTGAGCTACGAGCGCAAAATGGTAAATGATTATAGATGACTCTATAATAGGACATAGAAAAAACATATGCATGGATATTATAGTAGAGACTGGACGTTGATGCAATCACAATTTTCAATCGCAATGAAATGATTCAATTTGGGGGCTCTTTTGGTGAAACTGAAAATGCCGAATTTACGGTTACAGACAACAATCATATTACTCGTTTGCAGCGTCGTGATCCTCGCCCTGCTGGTTACATACCTTCTTATAGGTGAAGAGGTTTCGAAGCGGACGTATCTGCATTTAGAGGAAAAAGCGACGAATATATCAAGGATGGTCGCCAATTCTCCTGTTGTGATCAATGGGATGGAAGGTGATTTGCCTGAGCAGGAGATCCAAACGTTTGCTGAAGACATTCGAGAGGTGACGAATGTAGACTATGTCGTTGTTTTTGATATGAATAGCATTCGTAAATCCCATCCTGATGAAGAGAAGATCGGGAAGTCTTTTGTCGGTGGGGATGAGGCTGAAGTTTTAAAAGGGAATGAGCATGTCTCAATCGCCAAAGGCACGTTAGGGATGTCATTGAGGTCCTTCACACCGATCTATAACTCGGATGACAGTGAACAGATTGGTGCTGTTGCGGTTGGAATTTCGTTAAGCAGTATTGAAGAGGCTGTCAATAAAAGCAGATACATCATTTACATAGGGATCCTCTTCGGGGCAGTAATAGGCGTTATCGGTGCAATCTTTTTAGGCAAGAGGGTCCGGAAAATCCTGTTTGGTCTTGAACCTTCCCAGATCGCGAAAGTGTTTGAAGAACGGAACAAGATGCTTCAGTCGACGGTAGAGGGTATACTGACAATTGATAAAAAAGGCACGATTACGCTGGCAAATGATAAGGCTAAACAAATTTTCAGGCAAGCAGGTTTAAAAGGGGATTTGTTGGGAGAGAATATCGATTCTTATCTCCATGATTCCAAACTCAAGAAAGTGATTCAAACTGGAATTCCAGAGCTTGATCAAGAGGCCAGCTTGAATGGCATCACCCTGTTGGCGAATATCGTACCTATCAAGGTTGATGAAAAGGTGGTTGGAGCAATATCCACATTCAGGGATTTGACGGAAATCAAACGTCTTGCTAAAGAGCTCACAGGCGTACGGATGTATGCAGAAGCGCTCAGGGCACAAGCGCATGAATTCAAAAATAAGTTGCATGTGATCTTAGGAATGGTCCATATGAAATCCTATGATCAGCTCCCAGCCTACATCAACCACATTACAAACCATTATCAAGAAGAAATCGGTTTTATCGTAAAAAGGATCAAGGACCCGATTTTAGCTGGTTTTGTCCTTGCTAAAATGAGCTACGCACGTGAACAAAGCATGAATGTTTCCTTATCAGAAGACACATTCGTTCCATTGCCTCAAGAACAGGAAATCATTCATGAAATCATCACGATCGTCGGAAATTTGATCGACAATGCATTGGAAGCTGTCAAAAATGCAAATGACAAAAAGATATTGATCAGTTTTGTCTTTGATGAAGAAGAGGAATCCCTTACACTTGAAGTCAAAGACAAAGGCACAGGCATGAGCGATGAAAAATTAAGACAAGTCTTCCGCAAAGGATACTCGACGAAAGATGCAGAGAGAGGGTACGGACTTCATCTTGTCCATGAAAGTATACAGAGATTGGATGGGGAAGTCGTGGTCACCTCTGAGCCAGATAAAGGAACGATTTTTGAAGTGCGAATCCCTTATAAAAGCAAGGATGAAAAAGATGATTAACGTATTGATCATAGAAGATGATCCTATGGTGGCAGAATTCAATAAAAGATACTTAGAGCAAATGGAAGGATTCAATCTTGTATCTGTTTCTGACGATGGGGCCGAAGCCTTCCAGGTGCTCGAGCAGGAAAAGGTTGATTTGATTTTGCTTGATATTTTCATGCCGAAGCTAAATGGCCTTGAATTTTTATCTGAGGTGCGTGCGAAAGAGGCAGCGGTCGATGTGATCGTCATATCTGCGGCAAACGATAAGGTGAATATCAATAAAGCAATTCGGCTTGGGGCGGTGGATTATTTGATCAAACCTTTTGAATTCGAAAGGTTTGAATCATCGTTGAATAGATATAAGAGCAAGAAATTCTACTTTGATCGGAATAAGGAATCCAGTCAAGAGGAGCTGGATGAGCTGCTTTTCCGTAAAGATGAACAGGACGTTGCTGGAGGGAATGAATTACCGAAGGGGTTGACGAGGGAGACGCTGAGCATGGTGTGGAATGAAATCATAGGTTTGGACAATGATTTTTCTACTGATGATCTCACCTTCAATGTAGGTATTTCGCGCGTCTCCACACGTAAATATTTATCTTTTCTTACGGAGATCGGAGTGCTCGAATCCCAAACCGTATATGGGTCTGTCGGCAGACCGCAGACGCGATACCACCGAGTCCCGCTAAGTGAAAATATCATCAACAACTATTTGTGAACAGCGAATCAGCCTTTCACCTGCCCTGCTTTCTTTATTTACAAAACTCTTTTAAAATTAACGAAACCTTAATTGATTGCTCACATTCTTTTACAATGCGAAATAAGACTAATTTCTACGTCAAATAGGTGCACGGATAATTGAAACCGTTTGCAACCTAGGAGAACACATGTGAGGAGATGAGAATATGAGTAATCTAGCGTACAAGGAAGAAGAGAAATTCGAAGAACGGTCACAGATCCAAGAAGAACCGCCGAAAAAAATGACATTATTCAACACCCCTATCATATGGTTTGTCATCTTTGGAGCTGTCATGCTGACGGCGCTTTACACGGATACAATGCCAGGCGGGATGATCGGCAGCTTGATCATCATGATCATCTTAGGCGAATTATTCGGCTGGTTAGGTGATCACACCCCGATTGTAAAGACATATTTAGGCGGGGGAGCGATTGTTGCCATCTTCGGAGCTTCTTTTCTCGTTTATGGAAATTTACTGCCAGAACAAAGTGTCACCATGATCACCGACTTCATGAAAGATGGACAATTCTTGAACTTTTATATTGCAGCCTTGATTACAGGTAGCATACTAGGGATGAATTCTAAAATCCTGATCAAGGCCGGAGCACGTTTTGCATTGCCCCTTCTTTCAGCAGTGATCGGTGCGGTCATCCTTGCAGGTTTGGTCGGCTATATTGTAGGTTTTGATGTATTGGATGCTATACTTGTCATAACCCTTCCGATCATGGGTGGTGGAATGGGTGCTGGTGCAGTCCCAATGTCCCAAATCTACTCTGAGTTACTGGGGAATGATCCAAGCTATTATATTTCAATTCTTGTTCCAGCCCTGGCATTAGGGAACGTATTCGCGATCGTCATTGCAAGTGTCCTCAATATGATCGGTAAGAAGAAACCGTCACTTTCCGGCAATGGACAGTTGATGAAAGGTTTCAAATATGAAAAAGAAGAAACGACTTTGAATATTGGAAAAATGGGTGCAGGACTACTTGCCGCTTTAGCATTTTTCGTTTTGGGTCAAGTCCTTGCAGGTTTTATTCCATTGCATGCCTATGCTCTCATGATCATTGTCGTTGCGGTATGTAAGATCTTCAACCTCATTCCAAATAGTGTGGAAGAAGGTGCGAGTCAATGGTACCAATTCGTCGCTAAGAACTGGACGTTTGCTTTACTGATTGGGATCGGGATCGCTTATACGGATTTAGGTGCGGTTATTGATGCGCTGAGCCTTCAATATATTGCGATTGTCCTCGCTGTCGTGCTTGGTGCTACGATCGGTTCAGGCCTGGTTGGTCGTCTTGTCGGTTTCTACCCGATCGAATCAGCGATTACAGCCGGACTGTGTATGGCGAATATGGGCGGTACCGGAGACGTTGCAGTCCTATCAGCCTCAAGAAGAATGGAACTTATGCCATTCGCACAGATTTCATCCAGACTGGGTGGAGCACTGATCTTGCTGTTAGCAGGTGTGTTAATTCCAATACTATTTTAATAGCTTTGTTAAATAGTAATGTTGAATTTTGTAAGAAATTTCCTAAAGCGAAATTCGCGACACTCCAGCGGGAAAAGCGAACCAGGCGAGACCCGCAGTTAATAACTAAAAGGATCTTCGACTATAATAATGAACTTCGACTAAATACCACCACGTCCTATGGTGAACATCGAAGTCAGTACATCCTGTACAAGTACGTCCTGCAGAGATGTGATGTCTAGCTCAGCGACCAGTCACTTGGATCACTTCAAACTTCCTGCGGCGGCACAGCCTCCTCGTCAGTCTTCCAGGGACCTACGTGACTAAACAGGTCGTTTCCGCTTTTCTTTAGCCCGCTGAAAGGGAGTTAATTCTGCATATATCAACAAGAAACCTTAACAGAGCCTAATAGAACAAATGGGGAGGGGGACTCCTCATTTGTTTTTCCTGTTCATATAGAAAAATAGATTAGTCAGGTGAAAGTTATGTTCATAATTGATTTGCTCAATATTGTATTCCCCGTATTTTTTATCATATTGATCGGTTTTATCGTCGGCAGGTATCTAGGTGTGAACCCGAAACCAGTCTCTGATTTATGTATCTACGTTTTTAGTCCTGCCCTGTTCTTTTATTCAGTAACTACTTCATCCTTGAATTTTTCGGATCTAGGGAAAATTGCCCTTTTCGGAGTATCGTTGTTTGTTTTATTTGCCGTTTTGATGAATTTGATCAGTTTCTTTTTCAAATGGGAACCTTCTTATAAAAATGCGATGATGCTTGCGAGCGCGTTCCCGAACGCAGGGAACTATGGGCTTCCGATCCTTATGTTTGCTTTCGGGGAAACAGGCGTGACGATCGGGATCATATTTGCCGTCATCCAATCCCTGCTCATGAACTCTGCAGGAATCTATTATGCATCGAGAAATGAAGAGACAGGGTTTAGCCAAGCTTTTTCGAACATTTTCAAAATGCCCGCATTCGTTGCGATCCTTTTGGCGATCTTTCTGAAATTAGCAGGTATCCAGGTTCCAGCTGCACTGTCGAACCCGATTGAACTATTGGGGAATGCCGCCATTCCGGCTCTACTGACGTTGCTTGGAATCAACCTTTCCAACATCAATGTGAAGAGTGCGATGTCCTTCATCAGTATGGCGACGACTTTCAAGTTGATCGTTTATCCGGCGATTGCTTTTCTGATCATCGGATTCTTTTATCCATTGGATTCACTTTGGGCAAAAGTGCTCATCCTTTCCTCAGCTACACCGACAGCAGCCACAACAACTTTACTGGCTACGAAATTCGAGTTGAAGTCAGAATATGTTTCCAGTGCGATGTTTGTCAGTACGGTCGCAAGCCTTGCTACAATCTCCTTTTTATTATTCATGATTTGATGACAACCACTATCTGCCAACCATTTTCAAAATATTTCAAGGTGCTAAAGCGCATACATTTTTGATATGATGTTGGTAGGAGGGATTGTTATGGAGTTAGGCTTATATCAGACACAATCGATGAAACTTGTCATGACCCAAGAGTTACGGCAAGCGATAACGATTTTACAATATCCTACACTCGAACTTTCTCAATTTTTACACCAGCAGGCGATGGAAAACCCATTGATCGACCTGGAGGAAAAACCAGTTGATATCCAGCAGGATCAGAATTCAACAACCGGAAGTGATCAGGATTCCTGGTTTTATGATGATGAGAATGATTTTAACCCAGTCAATTTTATAAAATCAGAAGATGATTCTTTACAGGCACATCTTCTTGAGCAGTTGACATGGCTTGAACTTACTGATGAAGATAAAGCAATTGCAGAATATATGATTTATTGTTTGGACGAAAACGGGTATTTGGATTGCAGCCTTGAATGTCTGCAGAAAGAGCTCGGAGTCCCATATGAAAAAATTGAACGGATCTTGGATGAAATCCAGCAGCTTGACCCGATTGGCGTAGGTGCGAGATCACTTTCAGAATGTCTGTTACTTCAGTTGAAAGCGATGGATTGTCGCATGCCAGAGGTTAGGGCGATCATCGAACACCATCTCGATGCCTTTGCGGATAAGAAGTATTCCTATCTATCTAAGACCTTGAATATTTCGATGAAAGAGTTGAAGGAAGCGGATGATTTCATTCGTTCACTGAATCCGAGACCTTGTTCAGGTTTTGAAAAAAGCCGAACTGAATGGATCGACCCTGAGTTCTTTATCGAACAGAATAAACAGGGTGAGTTATATATAAGGATGAATGAAGACTTGGTGCCAGAAGTGTCATTGAATGAACGGTATTTCCGGATTATGAAGCAGCATAGTGATGTAAAGGCATATCTAGAAAACCAGCTTCAGAAATTCGGGTGGCTGAAACGAAGTCTTGATCAACGAAGGCAAACGCTTCAGCAGCTTGGCGAATATTTGCTGGAGGCCCAACGCGCTTTCTTCGATCATGGATATGAAGCATTGCGCCCGATGACATTAAAGGAAGTTGCGATGCATATCGATGTCCATGAATCGACAATAAGCAGGGCTGTGAAAAATAAGACGATCCAAACACCAAGAGGTACTGTCCCGTTGAAGTCTTTGTTTACTTCAAAGCTGGATAAAACCAATCAAATGGAGGAAACATCTTCTGCTCAAGTAAAAATACAGATACAGCGGATGGTGGAAGAGGAACCGAAGGATAAGCCGCTTTCTGATCAAAAAATCGCCAACTCTCTTAAAGAAGAAGGCATTGATATTTCAAGAAGAACGGTTGCAAAATATCGAGAAGAATTACGGATTCCATCTTCATCAAAAAGAAAAAGCATTGTCGTATAACGGTGGAACAGACACAGTTCCATCGTTTTCAATTCATCATAAAAGTCTTTATTAGTTTTAATATTTATTTTTTATAGAAGATTTTTTTCAAGCGAAATCGCGACACTCCTGCGGGAAAAGCGAGCCAGGCGAGACTCCGCAGCGAGGAGGCTTGCGGATCGCCCGCGGAAAGGGAGTGAATTTCGTAAACAATTAAGAATTAACAGAGCCTCATTAAAAAGGAGCAAAAATCATGTTGACAGTCTATTTTTATACGAAAACGAATTGTCCACTGTGCGACAAAGCACTTTTAATACTTGAGGAGCTGCAGGAAGAACTTGGGTTTACAATCGAAGAACGGGACATTTACCAGAATGATGAATGGTTGGAGGCATACGGGGTGATGATCCCTGTCGTACAGGTGAATGGAGAGGACCTTCAATATGGCATTATTGATGGGAATTCATTAAGAAAACGCTTACTTACATTTTATAAGTAATTTTTGTTGAAACCTTTTTACGGACTTGCTAATATAATAGATGGAGGAGCAAGTCGTATTTTTTTTACACTTATTGGGACATATTATGACTAAGCGGGACGAAAAAAGTCCCTAACTAACCCTATTTTAAAAGGGGAGTTGCGATGGAGCCGTTAATCGATATACAACGAAAATTATTACCAGACTTGCTGGATGTTATGCAGAATCGTTATCGGATCCTACAGAATGTCCGGTACTTGCAACCGATCGGCAGAAGAAGTTTAGCTGCCAATCTCCAACAAACGGAACGGGTACTCCGAGCAGAGGTTGAGTTCTTGAATGAACAAGGTCTTCTGAAGATTACTTCTTCAGGTATGACTTTGACCGATGAAGGTAATCATATTCTTCTAGAGCTTGAAAATATCATGAAACAAGTTTCAGGTCTTCATGTTTTAGAAGGGCAATTGCGGGAAAACTTAAACTTGGCGGAAGTTATTATTGTCCCAGGTGATAGTGACCGAGATTCTTGGGTGAAAAAAGAAATGGGGAAAGCTGCAATCAAGAGGCTTTTACCGCTTTTAAAGACTCAAAAGACGATCGCAGTCACTGGGGGAACATCGCTGGCTGCAGTTGCGGATATGATGACGCCTCTGTCAAAAAAGCGGCAGCCGTTGATCGTACCTGCCAGAGGCGGGCTTGGTGAACAAGTTGAAAATCAAGCGAACACAATCTGCGCAACGATGGCTCAAAAAGCGAACGGTGAGTACCGGTTGCTTCATGTTCCGGATCAATTAAGCAATGAAGCCTATCAAAGTTTAATTGGTGAGCCTGGTGTGAAGGATGTACTCGAGGTGATCCGTTCAGCAGAAATTGTCATCCATGGTATTGGAGAAGCAATAACGATGGCTGAAAGAAGAAAATCTTCCCCTGAAGTCTATCAGCAGATTGAAGAACATGAAGCAGTAGCTGAAGCCTTTGGATACTATTTCGACAAGGATGGCAAAATCGTCCACAAAGTGAAAACAGTAGGCTTACAGCTAGATGACCTGACAAACGACAAAACGATTTTGGCGGTGGCAGGCGGGAGCAGTAAAGCAAGAGCAATTGCAGCATACATGAAACGCGGCCCGCACCAAATCCTCATCACCGATGAAGGCGCCGCAAAAAAACTGATGGAATAAGTGCTTCGGTGCCAGGCACCTTTTAAGAAGCCAGGACTGATAAGGGTTTCAAAACGGTGCCAGGCACTTACTAAATAATAAAATATGTTTATTAAATCCAAGGAGGAGTTTTATAATGGCTACAAAGATTGGTATCAACGGTTTTGGACGTATTGGACGTAACGTTTTCCGTGCAGCATTGAAGAACAACGATGTTGAGGTTGTTGCAGTCAATGACCTTACAGACGCTGAGATGCTCGCTCATCTACTACAATATGACACTGTTCATGGAACCCTGGATGCAAAAGTTGAAGTGAACGGTGAAAACCTTGTTGTAGATGGAAAAGAAATAAAAGTTCTTTCTGAACGCGATCCGGCTCAATTAGGTTGGGGAGACCTTGGAGTAGAAATCGTCGTTGAATCGACTGGTCGTTTCACTCAACGTGACGATGCAGCTAAACACCTTGAAGCAGGCGCGAAGAAAGTCATCATTTCTGCTCCGGCGAAAAACGAAGACATCACGGTTGTCCTTGGTGTAAACGAAGACAAGTATGATGCCGCTAGCCACAATGTCATATCTAACGCATCTTGTACGACAAACTGTCTTGCACCGCTTGCTAAAGTATTGAACGATAAGTTCGGTATCAAGCGTGGAATGATGACAACTGTTCACTCTTACACGAACGATCAGCAAATCCTTGACCTGCCGCACAAAGACTATCGTCGTGCGCGTGCAGCAAGTGAAAACATCATTCCGACGACAACTGGCGCAGCAAAAGCGGTATCTCTTGTCCTTCCAGAGCTTGAAGGTAAGCTGAACGGTATGGCAATGCGTGTACCGACACCAAATGTATCATTAGTCGATCTTGTAGCCGAGCTTGATAAAGATGTAACAGTTGAGGAAGTGAATGCAGTATTGAAAGAAGCTTCTGAAACAAACTTGAAAGGAATCCTCGGATACAGTGAGGAACCACTAGTATCTCGTGACTATAATGGAAGCCCTGACTCTTCTACAATTGATGCGCTTTCTACAATGGTCATGGAAGGCAACATGGTAAAAGCAATTTCCTGGTACGACAATGAGAGCGGATATTCTCACCGTGTTGTTGACCTTGCGGCGTTCATCGCTTCTAAAGGACTTTAAGAGGAAGTCAAAAATCAACAGGAACAGTTTTTCAACATGAAAAAACTGTACCATTTTCATAAGTTTATATAGAATGTGGGGGAGGGGTATTTTTACTCCTCTTTTCACATGTACTTTTGAAGAAGTTAAGATTAATCATCCCCTGACTCTCTGTTGCAAAAAGAGTCTTACATATAACCATGGCGCCTCTTAATTCCAACTACGAGAGTCTAGGAGCAAAAATGTTTAATCAAATTGAAGGTAACTTATGATTCACCTGAAAGCAATTTAATTAAAACGAAGGAGGCTTTTCCATGCAAAAACAATCGTTGCGCGATGTGAATGTTGAAGGGAAGAGAGTATTCTGTCGTGTGGACTTCAATGTGCCGATGAAGGATGGCGAAGTGAATGACGAAACTCGAATCCGTGCCGCATTACCAACCATTCAATATTTAATAGAAAACGGAGCAAAAGTAATTCTAGCAAGCCACTTAGGGCGTC
The DNA here is from genome assembly GCF_045920555.1 of Pseudalkalibacillus sp. A8. Lineage (NCBI taxonomy): Bacteria > Bacillati > Bacillota > Bacilli > Caryophanales > Fictibacillaceae > Pseudalkalibacillus > Pseudalkalibacillus sp. A8. The sequence goes on along the minus strand of NZ_CP174509.1, from coordinate 4,678,421 downwards.
CGAAGGGACAAGTCGTTGATGATTTACGTCTTGATCCAGTCGCAAAACGACTAAGTGAACTCTTGAACCAGACCGTTACAAAGACCGATGAAGTTTATGGTGAAGAAGTCGACAAAGCAATCTCTAGCCTGAATAATGGAGAAGTCTTACTGATAGAAAACGTTCGATTTGAACCTGGTGAAGAAAAGAACGATCCTGAGCTGGCAAAAGCTTTTGCTGATCTCGCAGACTTGTATGTTAATGATGCATTCGGAGCTGCTCACCGTGCACATGCTTCAACAGAAGGTATAGCACATCATCTTCCGGGTGTATCGGGACTTTTAATGGAAAAAGAGCTCGAGGTTCTTGGAAAAGCACTATCAACGCCAGAGCGCCCATTTACGGCGGTCATCGGTGGTGCAAAAGTAAAGGATAAGATCGGTGTCATTGATAACCTTTTAGATAAAGTGGACAACCTGATCATCGGCGGAGGTCTTGCTTATACATTTGTAAAAGCGCTCGGCTATGACATCGGGAAATCTCTTTTAGAAGAGGATAAAATTGACTTGGCGAAGCAATTCATGGAAAAGGCTGAGCAAAAAGGCGTCAAAATGTATCTTCCTAAAGATGTCGTCGTTGCAGATGATTTTTCAAATGATGCGAATACGAAAGTCGTTACAATTGATGAAATCCCTTCAGATTGGGAAGCATTAGATATTGGACCAGGTACTCGCGATGAGTACAGAACCGTCATTGAAGGCTCGAAGCTTGTAATATGGAATGGACCAATGGGTGTATTCGAACTCGATGCCTTTTCAAACGGTACGATGACGATCGCTAAAGCTTTGGCAGACGCTAAAGATACGTACAGTGTCATTGGTGGTGGAGATTCTGCAGCTGCCGTCGAGAAATTCGGACTGGCAGATGCAATGGATCACATTTCTACTGGCGGAGGTGCTTCTCTTGAATTTATGGAGGGGAAGGTTTTGCCGGGCGTCGCAGCGTTAAAAGACAAATAAGAGGACATTTAAAAACAAAACCGAATGATAAGAAGCACTAAAAATAATTGAATGGCTAAAGGCTTTGTTAAATTTTTATGTTGATTTCAAATGGTTTAGGTGAAATTCACGACACTCCTGCGGGAAAAGCGAGCCAAGCGAGACCCCGCAGCGATTTAAGGATCTTCGACAAACAACCACCAAGTCCTGCGCTGCGGTTACTCGGCGCAATACTACAAGGATGGAATTTAAGTCTGTAGTCTTGTGGTGAACGTCGAAGCCAGCATAAGGAAAGCTTCTAAGAATTCTCATCGCAGACACGAAAATGATTTCATTTTTGTGTTGAGATCCTGTGCAAGTGAGCGAGGAGGCTTGCGGATCGCCCGCGGAAAGAGAGTGGATTTCGTGAAAATAAATAATGAAGAATAACAGAGCCAAACTAAATGAAAGGTGGCCCTTGAAGGATGCGTAAACCGATCATCGCAGGAAATTGGAAAATGCATAAAACATTGGAGGAATCCAAGAGCTTTGTAAAAGAGATATCAGGTCTGGTGCCGGATGAAAATAAAATCGATTCTGTCATTTGTGCCCCTGCACTCTTTTTGAATGCTCTGGTGAACGAAACAGCTGATACGAAGCTTCATATTGGAGCACAAAACATGCATTTCGAAGAAAGCGGAGCATTTACAGGCGAAATCAGCCCAGGAGCACTAAAAGATTTGAAAGTTGAGTATGTCATTATCGGACATTCTGAGCGCCGCGAAATGTTTAATGAAACGAATAGCTCTGTCAACAAGAAAGTACACGCTGCCTTTAAGCATGATCTTGTGCCGATTGTTTGTGTCGGTGAATCTCTCGAACAACGTGAGAACAATGAAACCAAATCACATGTCAAAACGCAAGTCGAGCAAGCGCTAAGCGGACTTTCCGAAGAGCAAGTTGCAAAGGCTGTCATTGCTTATGAGCCGATCTGGGCGATTGGAACAGGTAAATCAGCGACTGCTGAAGATGCGAATGAAGTTTGTGCATACATCCGAAGTGTCATTGTTGAGAAGTTTTCGAAAGATATTGCTGAACAAGTGCGCATCCAATACGGCGGAAGTGTGAAGCCGGAAACGATCGATGAATTAATGAGCCAATCCGATATCGATGGTGCACTTGTGGGTGGGGCCAGCTTGAAGCCTCAGTCTTTCTTACAGTTGTTGGAGGTTGTAAATAATGGCTGAAAAACCAGTCGCACTCATCATTCTTGATGGGTTTGCGTTACGGGATGAAACAAAAGGAAATGCTGTCGCTCAGGCGAAAAAACCGAACTTCGACCGTTATTGGAGCGAGTTTCCGCACTCCCAGTTACAGGCTTCCGGAGAAGCGGTCGGCCTTCCTGAAGGACAGATGGGGAACTCTGAGGTCGGCCACTTGAACATCGGGGCTGGCAGGGTCGTATATCAGAGTTTGACGCGCGTCAATCTATCGATCAAAGAAGGCGAGTTTTACGAAAAACAAACCTTCTTGGATGCCATGAACCATGTGAAAAAGAAAGGCTCAGCGCTCCATATCTTCGGACTGCTGTCAGATGGAGGCATCCACAGTCATATCGATCACCTTTACGCGCTATTGAAACTAGCTGCGAAAGAGAATGTCGAAAAGGTGTATATCCATGGCTTCCTGGATGGCCGTGATGTCGGACCGCAAACAGCTAAGACATATATCAAAGCCCTTCAAGAAAAAATGGATGAGTATGGCGTTGGAGAAATCGCAACATTATCAGGACGTTATTATTCAATGGACCGGGATAAGCGCTGGGATCGCGTGGAACGCTCCTATCGTGCGATGACCTATGGTGAAGGTCCGTCATATAAAGATCCAATCGAACTTGTGGATGATTCCTATGAAAATGAAATTCATGATGAGTTCGTCCTGCCGTCTGTTCTTACGAAAGAAGACGGTTCTCCGGTTGCGACGATCGAGGACGATGATGCGATCATCTTCTTCAACTTCCGTCCTGACCGCGCGATTCAGATTTCACAAGTCTTTACGAATGAGGACTTCCGAGGGTTCGATCGGGGTGAAAAACTGCCGAAGGATCTACACTTCGTCTGCCTAACCCATTTCAGTGAATCAGTGGATGGTGAGGTTGCATTCAAGCCAACGAACTTGGACAATACACTTGGTGAAGTTTTATCACAGCAGGATTATAAGCAGCTACGTATTGCAGAAACTGAGAAATACCCGCATGTCACTTTCTTTTTCAGTGGTGGCCGGGAAGATGAATTCCCTGGAGAAGAACGGATTCTCATCGATTCACCGAAAGTAGCAACATATGATTTGAAGCCTGAAATGAGTGCTTATGAAGTGACAGATGCGTTGCTTGATGAACTGAATGCAGACAAGCACGATGTAATCATCTTGAACTTCGCGAATCCGGATATGGTCGGACATTCTGGTAAGCTTGAACCTACGATCAAAGCGATTGAGGCAGTCGATGAATGTCTCGGAAAAATCGTCGACTTGATTTTAGAAAAAGATGGTACCGCGATCATCACGGCAGACCATGGAAATTCAGACGAGGTCATTACGACTAATGATAAGCCGATGACGGCCCATACGACCAACCCCGTCCCGGTCATCGTTACGAAAAAAGGTGTGCACCTCCGGAATGACGGAATTTTAGCCGACTTATCGCCGACTGTGCTGGATTTGTTAGGTGGGAATCAGCCGAAGGAAATGACAGGGAAAACCTTGATTAAGGGATAGTAGTTAACAAAATAAAACTTAAAAACCAAGGAGATGAAAAGTTATGACATCGAATATCGTCAATATTTTTGCACGTGAAGTTTTAGACTCTCGTGGGAACCCAACTGTAGAGGTTGAAGTCTGGTTAGAATCAGGAGCTCGTGGACGCGCGCTTGTACCGAGTGGAGCTTCAACAGGTGAATACGAAGCAGTGGAACTTCGTGATGGTGACAAAGACCGTTACTTAGGAAAAGGTGTTTTGAACGCAGTAAACAACGTCAACGAAGTGATCGCGCCTGAACTCGTATTTTTCGATGCGCTTGATCAGGTTGCTATTGACAAGCAGTTACTAGAGCTTGACGGCACAGAAAACAAAGGAAAGCTTGGCGCTAACGCCATTCTAGGTGTATCCATGGCTGTTGCACATGCTGCTGCAGATCACCTTGATGTTTCTCTTTACAACTACCTTGGTGGATTCAACGCTAAAACTCTTCCGACACCGATGATGAATATCTTGAACGGTGGAGAGCACGCTGACAACAACGTGGACATCCAGGAGTTCATGGTCATGCCAGTCGGAGCTGAATCATTCCGTGAAGCACTTCGTGTCGGAGCAGAAATTTTCCACACATTGAAAAAAGTATTGAAGGACAAAGGTTTGAATACGGCGGTTGGTGATGAGGGTGGATTCGCACCTAACCTATCGTCGAATGAAGAAGCGATTTCAACGATCATCGAAGCGATTGAAAAAGCTGGATACAAGCCTGATGCGGAAGTTAAGCTTGCATTGGACGTTGCATCCTCAGAGCTATATAAAGATGGCAAGTATCACCTATCCGGTGAAGGTGTAACGAAGACTTCTGAAGAAATGGTTGCCTGGTATGAAGAATTGACCTCTAAATATCCGATCATCTCAATCGAAGACGGACTTGACGAAAACGACTGGGAGGGGTGGGAGAAGCTTACCGCTGCAATTGGTGACCGCGTACAGCTGGTAGGTGACGACTTGTTCGTTACAAATACAGCGAAGCTTTCTGAAGGGATCCAGCGTAAAGTCGGTAACTCCATCCTGATCAAAGTAAACCAAATCGGTACATTGAGTGAAACATTCGATGCAATCGAAATGGCAAAACGTGCAGGATATACTGCAGTCATTTCCCACCGTTCTGGTGAAACGGAAGATAGCACGATTGCAGACATCGCGGTTGCAACAAATGCTGGTCAGATCAAGACAGGTGCGCCATCCCGTACAGACCGTGTAGCGAAGTACAACCAGCTGCTACGCATCGAAGACGAACTCGACTACACAGCGATCTACGCAGGGAAAGACGCATTCTACAACGTAAAGAAGTAAGCAATAGCCTGAGAGCACATTTTAGTGTGAAGATGGAAGAACCCCGAAAGCCGCTCATTGCGGCCCTCGGGGTTTTTTTATATCTGTACCAGGCACGATAAATTCGCCTTACTCTCCCAACGGTTACTGAAAAGTGCCAGGCACCCGAAAAGCTACATGTCTTCGTTGTCGGCGTGAACGTCGCTTCGTTCTTGTTCCAGCCCATTGTCCGCCTGATTAATGAGTAGGTCGAGTGGTTGGAAGGCATCACTTTGAACCGTAAATGCTGGGTTCATGTCGGTTGCGGTCGGAAGTTCTTTCTTGTGTTCTCGTTCTTTTCTTCGCATCGCGTAAACACCTCCATGATTTTAATATGGGTGGCGTAAAGTGAAAATATGTTACTCATCATTTTCCATGACTTTTGAAATACTACTCGTAACAGGTTGAACGGAGGAACATTCAATGACATTCGTACGTCTTGGTTACGTGGCCATGAGCCTTAAGGTTCCGAACTCATCACCCTCTCAAACGATGACGATAACAAATTTTAAGAAAATCCAGAATAAAGGTGCAGCAATCTTGAAGCTTGAACGGATTACACGGTCCAATCTTCACAACACCTTAAGGATTCTTCGTCATAATGCGGCAAACGATATCCAGTTCTACCGGATGACATCTAGATTGGTACCTTTAGCGACTTTCGAAGGGCTTCCTGATTGGGATTACATGGCGGCGATCGAGGACAGCCTTAAAGAGGTTGGAATGTTTGTTGTGGAAAGAGAAATGAGAGTCGACTTTCACCCTGACCATTTTGTATTGATCAATTCACCGAAAAAAGAAGTGCTGAAAATGACGGTGAAAACGTTGATTTTGCATAAACGGCTTCTGGAGGGAATGGGTATCGACCCGAAGCATCGATGTGTCCTCCATGTTGGAGGTGTTTATGGGGATCGAGAGCTTGCATTAGAACGGTTCATTCATAACTGGATGCTCGTCCCAACAGGTATTCAAGACATGATCATTTTAGAAAATGACGATAAGTTGTTTCACCTGGATGATACCTTGTATTTGTGTGAGAAGCTAGGTATTCCACTGGTCTTCGATTATCACCACCACATCGCGCATCACAAAAATAAGCATTGGGAAGATCAGTGGGACCGGATTTTAAAATCGTGGTCGGCTTCACACCTTCCAATCAAAATGCACATTTCCAGCCCGAAAAGCGAAAAGCAGTTCAGGGCGCACAATGATTTTGTGGATGTTAAGATGTTCATGGATTTCCTGAACGAAATTAAAGGAAGTGTGGATCAAATCGACTGTATGATTGAAGCGAAACGAAAAGACGAAGCTTTATTCAAACTTATGGATGACATAAAACAATACGAAAATATCGAAATCAACGATGGCGCGAGCTTTTACATCAAATAACAGATGTACCAGGCACCAAAACAAAGGCCTTACGCACAAGAGGTTTCAAACGGTGCCAGGCACCAAAATGAAACCCTTGCGCTCCAAGGGATCTGAAATGGTGCCTGGTACTTTGCTGATTAAACAAATGCTCAGGAACTATGTCTTCATTAGCGATTTTTGTTGAATCTTCCATCTTCATTGTGATACATTTATAGTACTGGATTGTGTCGTTGGAGGTGGATGAGTTGGAAACATTCTTAATGGTGTTATTGATTATTGATGCGCTTGGAATTATAACTATCGTATTACTTCAATCTGGTAAGAGTGCTGGATTATCCGGTGCGATTACAGGTGGAGCAGAGCAGCTTTTCGGTAAACAAAAAGCTCGCGGAATCGATGCCGTGTTCCAAAAGTTGACGATCGTACTAGCGGTATTATTCTTTATCCTTACCATTTTGTTAGCATACGTATATTAATTTGTTCTCGTGAACAGCAAGTGTAAAAGCTTGCTGTTTTATTTATGGTATGAGAAAAATAAGGCGGATGAGGGTCTTCTAAAGTCATAAGACAAGTCTGGTACAAAAAACCGGATGAAGTGTCCGTATGAAGGCTTCAGAGACAAGTCTGGCACAAAAAACCGGATGAAGTGTCCGCATGAAGGCTTCATGAGGAGACAAGTCTGGCACGAAAAAACGGATGAAATGTCCGTATGAAGGCTTCATAAGACAAGTCTGGCACGAAAAACTGGATGAAGTGTCCGTATGAAGAAGTCTTACAATATTTCCCCAATCAGATTGAGGTACATACGTTTTAATGATTCTTACAAGGGGCAAACTATAAGAAAGAAATGAAGGAGTACTAGCATGATTGGTTGTCTATGTCTTCACGGTTTTACCGGAAGCCCTTATGAGGTCGAACCGCTCGTCACTTTTTTAAAAGAAAATACGAATTGGATTGTCGTTTCACCGACTTTTCCGGGTCATGATACAAAAGATGGCAGAATGGAGCGTGTCACGTATCAAGAGTGGATCCATACGGCTGAAATGGAGCTTAGGGCTTTACAAGAAAAATGTAACAAAATCTATGTAGTCGGTTTTTCTATGGGCGGGATCATTGCAGGTTATCTTGCTGCTTCAAACCAAATCGATCGGCTGGTGCTCTTAAGTGCAGCAGCTCATTACGTCAGCCCGTCCCGATTAGTACAAGACATCAAATCCATGCTTCAAGACCTCTTCAAAGGTAATTTATACGAAAACGAGATGTTTCAGCGGTACTTACGAAAATTCAAGGGAACCCCGTTGTCGATGACTTTTCAATTTCGAAGCCTCATCCGTTCTCTGCGACCTTATTTAAAGAAAATCATCACCCCGACACTCATCATCCAGGGGGAATGTGACGGTGTAGTACCGAAAAAAAGTGCTCATTATATTTACAACACCATTCGCTCCAAGAATAAAGAAATCATCCTACTACCTCAGTCAAAACATATTGTATGCCATGATGTCGAACAAGAAGACGTTATCCGGCATGTTTATAGATTTCTAACAGACACAGAAATAGATGAAGCAAAAGGAGAGGTGACATCATGAAAATCGTTTCACCAAAACCATTTTTCTTTGAAGGTGGAGACCGGGGAGTATTACTACTGCATGGTTTCACCGGGAATTCAGCAGACGTTCGTATGCTTGGACGATTCCTACAAAAAGAGGGATATTCCTGTTTAGCACCGCAATATAAAGGACACGGCGTTCCGCCAGAAGAACTGGTCCATACCGGCCCGGATGATTGGTGGCAGGACGTCATGAAGGGTTACAACGAGCTGAAAGAAAAAGGTTATGAGGAAATTGCTGTAGCTGGTCTTTCCCTTGGAGGCGTTTTTTCTCTGAAACTTGGGTATACATTAACTGTAAAAGGCATCGTCCCAATGTGTGCACCTATGTATATAAAAAGTGAAGAAGTCATGTATGAAGGTGTGCTGGATTACGCAAGAGAGTATAAGAAATATGAGGGCAAATCAGATTCACAAATTGAAGAAGAGATGGAAGATTTCAAAAAAACACCGATGAAAACTCTGAAGGCTCTGCAGGGCTTGATTGCAGATGTCCGCGATAACATCGATATGATTTATACGCCGACTTTTGTGGTACAGGCGAGGCACGATGAAATGATCAATACGGACAGTGCGAATATCATTTACGACTCCATAGAATCCGATCAGAAAGACTTGAAATGGTATGAGGAATCCGGCCACGTCATTACATTGGATAAGGAAAAAGAGCAGCTCCATGAGGATGTCCTTGCCTTCCTCAACAGTCTTGACTGGTCGTAAACGAGAAATCTTGGCCCTATACTTATACAAAAATACTTAGCTTACTACGAAGGAGGGAAACAAGCAAAATGGATCAAGAAAGAATATTATCATTTATGAAAGAAGAAGCCTATAAACCGCTGACTGTCCAGGAACTCGAGCAAGAGCTAAACCTGGATGACGTAGAGGAATTTAAAGAACTCGTCATCACCTTAAACGAGATGGAGGAAAGAGGGGACATCGTCCGGACCCGAAGCAATCGATATGGTGTGCCGGAGCGAATGAACCTGATCAAAGGGAAGCTTCAAGGACACGCGAAAGGATTCGCATTCCTGCTTCCGGAACAAAAAGGTGAAAAAGATGTATTCATCTCACCTTCCGACCTGAATGGTGCGATGAGCGGGGACACAGTCCTTGTCAGAATCTCCTCCCGCCCAGGAGATGCAAAGCCTGAGGGCACGGTGATTCGGATCATCGAACGTGGTGTGACCGAGGTGGTCGGTACATTCATTGATAGTAAAAGCTTCGGGTTTGTCGAAGCAGATGACAAGCGGATTCCGAATGACATCTTCATTCCGAAAGAAGCGATCAACAATGCTGTCGATGGCCATAAGGTCCTTGTGAAAATAACAAACTATCCTGAGGGAAGATCAAGTGCGACAGGTGAAGTCATCGAAATTTTAGGGCACAAGAATGACCCTGGAGTCGATATCCTGTCGATCATTTATAAGCATGGGCTTCCGAGGGAATTCCCTAAGGAAGCGTTGGATCACGCAAACTCTATCCCTGATGAGATCGATGTTGCTGATCTCACTGACCGCCGCGATTTACGCGACGAAACGATCGTGACGATCGACGGGGCAGACGCAAAAGACTTGGATGATGCGGTTAACGTTGTGAAGCTCGACAACGGAAACTATAAACTGGGTGTTCATATTGCAGATGTCAGCCATTATGTTACTGAAGGTTCTCCAATCGATCAGGAAGCCCTCGAGCGCGGTACGTCCGTTTACCTTGTCGACCGTGTCATACCGATGATCCCGCATCGCCTTTCAAACGGAATTTGCAGTTTGAATCCGAGAGTTGACCGTTTGACGCTATCTTGTGAAATGGAAATCACACCGAATGGAGAAGTCGTAAACCATGAGATTTTCCAAAGTGTGATTCGTACGAATGAACGGATGACCTATACGGATGTCCGAAAAATCTTATTGCGGGAAGACGAAGAGGTGCTAGACCGTTATAAAGAGCTTGTGCCATTCTTTGACCTCATGGGTGAGCTTGCTGATATTCTTCGTAAAAAACGTTTTGACCGCGGTGCAATCGATTTTGACTTCAGCGAAGCGCGTGTCCTCGTCGATGAAGAATCCAAGCCAGTAGATGTGGTATTGCGTGATAGGACGGTAGCTGAAAAATTGATTGAGGAATTCATGCTAGCGGCAAACGAAACAGTAGCAGAGCATTTCCACTGGATGAATGTTCCGTTCATGTACCGGATCCACGAAGATCCTGATGAGGAAAAGCTGACGAACTTCCTTGAGTTCATTACGAACTTCGGCTATGTGGTCCGCGGTTCTGCGAATTCAATACATCCTCGTGCCCTTCAACAGATTTTAGAAGAGGTGCAAGGTGAGCCTGAGGAAGCGGTCATCAGCAAAGTCATGCTGCGTTCGATGAAACAAGCGCGCTATGAACCGGAAAACCATGGGCATTATGGGTTATCAACTGAATTTTATACCCACTTCACGTCGCCGATCCGCCGTTATCCTGACTTGATTGTTCATCGCCTCATTCGTACTTATTTGATTAAAAGAAAAGTGGACGAAAAGACGAAAAATCATTGGGGTGAACGTCTGCCTGAAATCACCCAGCATGCTTCTGAACGAGAACGCCGTGCGGTCGATGCAGAGCGTGAGACTGATGATCTGAAAAAAGCAGAATTCATGCAAGATAAGATTGGTGAGGAATTTGAAGGAGTCATCAGCGGTGTGACGAACTTCGGTTTGTTCGTCGAGCTGCCGAACACGATTGAAGGCCTTGTCCATGTCAGCTACTTGACTGATGATTATTATCATTTCAATGAGCAGCAATATGCAATGATCGGTGAACGTACCGGAAAAGTGTTCCGAATAGGTGATGAGCTTCAAATCCGTGTATTGGCTGTCAACGTTGATGAACGCGCGATCGACTTTGAAATCGTCGGTATGAAAGCACCTGCTCAACGGAAACGTAGAGACCGTGCTCGCGTGATTACGAGCGGCGGTAAGAGTCCTACAAAAGAAAAAAAACGCAATGACAAAGGTCAAGATGGATCACCCCGTAAAAAGAAAGGCAACAAACCCTTTTATAAGGATGCTCAGAAAAAGAAAAAAGGGAAAAAGAAGAAGCGTCGATAATCATGTTGAACCTCATTCAATAGCTGGATGGGGTTCTGCTTTTATAAGTGGCGATATTCTTGACTTTCCTTGACCTATGTTGTTAAAATGTATCATGCAGTTTGAAAGGGGAACGAAGTTATGGCACGTCATGAAGGATTATTGATCGCACAAAACAAAAAGGCAAGACACGACTATACCATCGAAGATACGTTTGAAGCTGGGATCGTCCTGCAAGGAACTGAAATCAAAGCGATCCGTGCACGAAGAGTCAATTTGAAGGATTCTTTCGCACGTGTCCAGAACGGTGAAGTTTTCCTTCATAATATGCATATCAGCCATTATGAACAAGGAAACCGATACAACCATGACCCTTTGCGAACACGCAAACTGCTTTTACACAAAAAAGAAATCAGCAAGTTGATCGGCGTATCTAAAGAATCAGGATATGCACTCGTTCCATTGAAGCTTTATATCAAAAACGGGTTTGCGAAGATCTTGCTCGGAGTCGGAAAAGGGAAGAAGAAATACGATAAGCGTGAGGACTTGAAGCGCAAGACGGCAAAGCGCGAAATCGAAAAAGCTTTCCGTGAACGCCAGAAGATGTAAGTTTTTGCAAGTCCATTAACAAAAAACATCAATTATGTTATAATAGAAGTTGTTGCCAGTAAGGAAATGCTTAAATGCAACTTTCAGTAACACTCATATTTTATATGGGGACGTTACGGATTCGACAGGGATAGGTCGAGCTTAAGTTGCGAGCCGAGGGGGTCGGCCTCGTAAAAACGCCAACGCCTATAACTGGCAAAGAAAACAACAACTTCGCAGTAGCTGCGTAACAGTAGCTTTGCGGTTCCTCCCTGCATCGCCCATGTGCTAGGGTAAGGGACTCAACTTAAGTGGGCTACGCCGGATTCCACCGCCTGAGGATGAAGGAAGAGAATAACCAGGCTAGCCACACGGATGCCTGTCGATAGGCTGAAGTGCTGGCGAAATGCCAATATATCGACTACGCTCGTAGAAGCTTAAGTGCCGATATTTCTGGACGTGGGTTCGATTAGTAAATAGTCGCCTTTTGTGGTAACACAAAAGTGAAAATCCGGCTTAATCGATGAAACCTAAGTCGCGAAAAATAGAAGTTTAAAATTATAAATTCGACTGTTATCATTTGGATTTATTTTAAACAGCCACTAATGCGATAGGGTAATATCGAGCGGTATGTGGAGCAATCCAACAGCCGTGTATCGACTCATAGGCTGCCTTCTAGGTAGTACTAGGATACGTAATCCTGCTTATGGAGCATAAGCAAAATTACATTTCGTATAATACGCCGGAGGACCTGATAAACAGGTTCAAGATATAGTCAGTGCCATGACGAAAGCATGGAACAACATGTCCCACCGTCTCCACCATACATAACTATGGTGGTTTTTTTATATCCTAGAGAACGAAAAAATCATTTTCAAACTTAATTTTTTTCATTAAAAGATCCTTATTATATTTTCCGTTCCTTGGCGTAACATCATCATAATATTCTATTATCCATAATGCTCTCATTTTCTTCTTCTCTATTCTTAAATAAGGTACTATATTTTTCAGAACAAAAAATACATCTTTCTTTTTCTTTATGTTCAGAGTAAACGAGTTTTTATGTATGCCTGGTCTGTAATTCTTTTTACTGCTTATCGTCCCATTAGTTAGAGTTTGAATATAGGTCAGTAATTCTAAGTCGGTAGAAGAAATAGTTATGCATGGTCTTCTGTGCTCTTTTTCATGCATTCTTGTTAGAGTTATACTGCCTTCGCCATCAATTATACCCGCTAAATAAGCAGCCTCATATTTTTCCATAATATTACTCCTAAGATTTTTAGTTGTAATAATCATTTTGTATAATTATACCATTTTATAAAATAACAACAATATAGAACTGAATCATTTTTTTACCATTATTAGAACCTCATGATTACGGGGAATAACTCAAAATAAAATTTTACTACTAATCGTGGCTGTCCAATAAGTGTCTGAGCCTCTCCGAACTTAACAACATTTTGAGAAAAAGCGTGTTTTTGAAACAAAATGTGGTGTTGGAGGTGTCTGACACTTTATATTCACAATGGAGCAAGCATTGACAGGGTTTGATAGTATTTCTGAAGGAGTCTTTCTAATATGAGACATAGGAAATTACTCTGCAGTTTTGGTTAAGTACGGTTCCAGAGTTAATAGCAATCGGTCTAAATATTGATGGGGAAATGGGGGACATGCTAATCTCATTCTTTCGTAAAGTCATTTACCCTTTAAGTCATCAAGTTTCTTTTGAACAGTAAAGTGATGGTAAATCGTCAATGCGATAATGGACGCACTGAGAACGCTCGATAAGATCGTACTGCATAATAGTATACGGTTTGTTCTTGTATAAAACATCCTATCACCACTTTTTCAATTAATATGGCTTATCTTTTGACAATTATACAATCCACTTATAGTACTGTTATCATCCATTTTGAACGATGAATAAGACTGTTATAATACAAAATTAAATCTGTTATATATCAAAAATCAGGTATGAATGCTCCCTGCAACCCTATAAAATCAACAACTGGACCCTTTGTGTACAAGATTTTTGGATTCTAAAAAATATGTGTTGTATTCTTTTTAACATCTTGTTACAATAAATTTTGAATAATTATTAGAAAATTATTAATATTCACACTCTCTTCTCGGAAACCTTTAAACAGATTGGAGGAATACTTTTGGCAAAATTACCGAAAGTCAATGAGTTAGGTTTCTTTGAGATACGCCTTGAATCCATTGGCGGCCTTGGAGCAAACCTGGCTGGAAAAATGCTCTCCGAAGACGGAGTTGTTGGTAATGGATTGAATGGAGTCGGATTCTCTTCATACGGTTCTGAAAAAAAAGGCTCCCCTGTAAAAGCTTATATTCGTTTCTGCGATCCAGACACAAACATTCGCGATACTACACCTATAGAACGCCCTCATGTAGTAGGAATTTTCCATGATGCCCTGCTTAAAACCACCGATTGCGCAAGCGGGATTTATCCCGATAGTACCATCCTTGTCAACTCACAAAGATCTCCTGAAGAATTGAAAGAATTAATGAAAATTGATGGCGGGACAATAGCCGTTGTTAACGCCACCGAGATTGCTCTGGAGGAACAGACGAAAGTGAATACCGCCATGCTGGGTGCGCTTTACCGAATCCTCGACTTCCTTGATCCGGATTCAATGAAAGATACGATCCGCCGAACGTTCGAAAAGAAATATCCACATTTTGTTGAGCCGAATATCAGGACTTTTGACAGGGGGTATCATGAAATAGAATTCAAGACATTTGAGCCTGAAGAAGGATTGGAACCGAGACCTTTCAAAAGACTTGAGCCTGCCCTTGGCTATCAAACACAGCCGATTGGCGGCACGGTTACCAACCCCGGAAACAGCATTCTCAAAGATTTAAGTATTTCACGAGCCGGAATGCTGCCACACTTCCATGATGATAAATGTATCAATTGCGCAGCCTGTGATACAGCCTGTCCTGATTTTTGTTTTGTTTGGGAAGAAAAAGAAGACAAACGGGGCCGACCGCAAATGTTCCTGAAAGGGATCGACTATCAATATTGCAAAGGATGCCTCAAGTGTGTCCAAGCCTGTCCTGTGGAAGCGCTTACTAGGGAAAGGGAACATAATGACGGCTATGCTGACCGTAATAGGGTGCCTCATTTATTTGATCTGGTGAACCAAAATTAAAGAAAGGCGGGAAATGAATGTCGATCGATTTAAACCAGGAAAGAAGTATAACTCCAAACGGTACAATCGAACAAAGCGTCGTTTTTGAATCGGGCAATGAAATGGCAGCATATGCCGCACACCAAATCAATTATCATGTCATGGGGTATTACCCTATTTCTCCTTCAACGGAAGTGGCCCAGTTCTTGGATGGCATGAAAGCAAAAGGGGAGCATGAGATCGTTTTGATTCCGGCCGACGGCGAACATGGATCAGCTGGTATTTGTTATGGAGCAGCGACCGGTGGCGGACGAGTCTTTAACGCGACGAGCGCCAATGGTTTCCTGTATATGCTGGAACAGCTTCCAGTCCAATCCGGAACCCGTTTCCCCATGGTATTGAACCTGGTGAACCGTTCTGTTTCAGGTCCATTGAACATCCATGGTGATCATTCAGATTTATACTTTGCATTGAATACAGGATGGCCGATTCTGATGGCCCGTGATCCGCAGATTGTCTACGATATGAACCTTATTGCGATCAAGCTGGCGGAGGACCCTGAAGTCCGACTCCCGGTTATCGTGTCATTCGATGGTTACTTTACCTCACATCAAAAGCGGCGGGTCCAGGTCATAAGGTCCAAGGATGACGTGCATAAATTCATTGGAACTCCACCGACCAACTTCCCTCACGCCTTGGACCGTGAAAATCCGGTCACCATCGGACCTTATATGAATGAACCGGATTACATCAACAACTGTTACCAGCAGTCTGAAGCGATGTACAATGCAGAAAGTGTGTTTGAGCGAATTTCGAAAGAGTATGCGGAACTGACAGGGAGGGAATATCCAGTTCTTGATCTTTACCGTATGGATGACGCGGAAGTGGCTGTATTCATGCTGAATTCAGCAGCAGAGGTGTGTAAGGATGTGGCTGACAAGCTCCGTTCAAAAGGAATAAAAGCCGGCGTCATCTCTCCGAATATGATCCGTCCATTTCCACAAAAGAAGCTGGCGGATGCACTTAAAAGCGTCAAAGCTGTGACCATCGGGGATCGCGCAGATTCTTATGGCGGCCATGGGGGGAACATGGCGATTGAACTAAGGGCGACGCTTCATCGTTATGGGAATATGAAAACACAGGTCATCAACCGGATTTATGGATTAGGTGGAAAAGATTTTTATGCGGATGAAGCGGAGCATTTCTTCCAATTGGCACAGGATGCAGCACACGAAGGTCATGTCGAAAAGCCGTTTGATTATTTCGGACATACACCTGGAAAAGAGGAAAGTGAGCCGCAAAGGGTCTTGAATCCGATGAAAAAGGAAGACTTGAAAACGGGCTTGGTCACCGTTACACCTGATGAAAAAACTGGTGAACTGAAGGTGAAAATCCCACCGCTGCGCAACTTGACGAAAAAGCCCAAACGGCTGGCTTCCGGGCATGGCGCATGTCCGGGTTGCGGGATCTTTTCAGGACTTGAGCTTTTCTTCAAAGGGATTGAAGGCGATATTGTCGCGTTGTTCCATACTGGCTGTGCGATGGTCGTTACCACTGGTTACCCGTACAGCTCCCATAAGGCCACCTACATTCATAACCTGTTCCAAAATGGATCTGCGACTCTATCTGGACTGGTTGAAATGTTCCATGAACGGAAAAGACGCGGTGAGCTGGATGAACTGGGATTGAGTGATGACTTTACATTTGTAATGGTGACAGGTGACGGCGGAATGGATATTGGGATGGGTCCTGCGATCGGAACAGCCCTCCGCAACCATAAAATGATCATCCTTGAATATGATAATGAAGGCTATATGAATACAGGAAGTCAGCTATCGTATTCGACACCGATGGGACATATGACAAGTACATCGAATGTCGGCAGCTTCCAAAACGGAAAGCCGTTCCATCACAAAGATACACCTCAGATCATGGCAGCAACGCATATTCCCTACGTATTCACTGGAACAGAAGCCTTTGACCGTGACTTATTGAAGAAAGCTGCAAAAGCACAATGGTATGCCAATAATGAAGGATTGGTTTACGGAAAGATCTTGATCACCTGCCCGCTTAACTGGAAATCAAAAGATGAACTGGGCCAAACGATTGTTGAAGCCGCAGTCAACTCCTGCTTTTTCCCGCTTTATGAAGTTGAACGAGGAAATACGAAGGTCACCTATGACCCAGAGGGGAAAAATAAACGGATCGACGTAACTGAGTGGCTGAAACTGATGGGGAAAACAAAGCATTTGCTGAAAGAGGACAGCAATGAAATGTTGCAAATGTTTGAAGATGAAGTGGAGCGCCGTTGGAAGCAGCTGAAGGCGAAGCATGAAAGTCCATACTTATAATAGATTATCCCTCTTGTGCAAGTCACCAGAGGGATTTTTATTTTGAAATTTATAACAATAGATATATTTGATGAAGCTTTAGAGGGACGTCTGGAGATGATAATAGGACAGAGTCACCCATCTTTAGTTGAAAAGGAGAAGAAAATGGACAAGGAAACTGGTAAGAAAAAACAACACAGAAACGATAAGAAGAACTCTGAAGATGAACTTTATGGGGTTGATTCAGGCGAAAGCCTCCAGTCAGTCAATTTCGCCACAACTGAAAATTCTTATTTGAATGAACACTTTCAGGAAGATTCCGATCACTAAAAATACAAATGATATTCTTTTATGTAAAATGAAGATCCACTTACCGAATAAGGGACCTTCCATCTTGATGTTCCAAATGAATTAGGTTCATTTCTATGATTCCCTATAAGGGGGTTGATCCTGTAAAGCAATATTGCCGGTTATCTGCATCGTATATTGTTTCGCGTTTTGAAGGTGTCTTTCAGCATAGTCCTGCCAACGAATGATGTTTTCAATAAATGGCTTGTATGAGGTGGGTGCTGCTTCCCTCATAATATTCAATCCATTACGAACGTCGCGATCTTCTTTTTGGGCATTTTGTATGCAAGAGATCAAGGTTTGAACGATTGACATTTGTTGTTCCCCGTTTGCCAGCCTATATACAGAGCCATTTGCCGTCACACGATGATAGGAAGCGGGAACAAGACTTTCATGTATTTCTGCATTCCCTTTCAAATCTTTTGTTTCAGGAATATGGAACAGCTGCGTGCTCATGGAGCAAACCATCTCTTCACTGAACAAGCTACGTCGCAGCTCTAATATGACAGGTTGCCACATTTCATTTTGTCTCAAAAAACAACACCTACTTCTATTTGGAAAATATGGGCGTTTCGCCTTT
The DNA here is from genome assembly GCF_045920555.1 of Pseudalkalibacillus sp. A8. Classification (NCBI taxonomy): domain Bacteria; kingdom Bacillati; phylum Bacillota; class Bacilli; order Caryophanales; family Fictibacillaceae; genus Pseudalkalibacillus; species Pseudalkalibacillus sp. A8. The sequence goes on along the minus strand of NZ_CP174509.1, from coordinate 4,660,287 downwards.
AATATTGTATGGGGATTGCTTTTGTTCGTTACAAAAAAATGTAGGCACAATTTTTATTATCACAGCTTTGAGGGGACAATACCCATAAAAGGAATGGAGGTTTTAATTATGACTAATGGCCAAGAAAGAGACCATATTACCGTAGAAGACGAAAATGGAGAACAAAAACAATTTGCCGTTGAGGCTTTATTTGATATGGAGGACTCAAGTTACGCATTATTGAAATCGGAAGAGGATATGAACGAGACGCTCGTGATGCAGGTGAAAAATGAGGAAGATGGGCAATATCTTATAAGCATCGAAGACCCTGATAAAAAAGAAATGATTCTTAATGCATATGAAATCGCTGTGGATGCGAATCCAGCAGATTAAGGTGCCAGAAAGAAGGAAGTGAAATGGATAACCTTATCGACATGATGGATGAAGATTCAAAAAAACAGATTGAAGAGGAAATCAGCGGGCTTAAATTCACCAAAAATTTCAGATCTCCGACTGCAGAAGAATGGTATGTGTTTTTGCCTGGTTATAAAGACATCGTCACAGGGGGAGCGGCCGGTAAAACAATCATTCATTATAATCTATATGATACCAAACATTTCTTTATCAATACGACGATCATATTTGATGACCCTGCATTGCATAAGGCAGATTTACATAGTCTTGTTTATGCAGTATCAGATGAAATCGTCAATCGTCTTGTCGGATATGCTGATACCCTTTTATCTGTCCATTCAGGCGAAAATTCCTATAATGCGGAATATAAACAATAAAATAAAGATTTATAGCGAACAGATTGACTAAAAACTGTGGGACTTAAACCACGGTTTTTTAGTGTCTGGAGAAAAAGAATCTTTTTTAAAAACCTCAAATTAAAATTGCGAATGAATTCATCTTCATCTTGAAATCCCTTGGGAAAAATTAAAGGCAAAAAGTCCTTGAATGATTTATCAACATTAAAAGAGTAGTTCTATTGGATGGACATGCCTCTATCTATCATCCTGATTATTAGAAAAACACATATAATATCCTTTTTTTATGATAAAGTTTATTTCATAAATTATGAAATTTTAAGGAGGGTATTATTTTGTTACGCTTGAAAATGTTGATTTTGATCGTAGTAGCAAGTTTACTTCTCGGTGTTACGGCAGCATTTGCGAATCCTACTAATTCTTCTTCGGTACAAAAGGACGAAAGAGAGACGAAAATCACGAACAAAAGTGAAAATCAACTAAATTGGATCGGGGCATGGTCAACGAGTCCACAACCACCTTATGAAAACGGTATTTCCCAAGAGGGATTTGAAAATCAAACCGTCAGGATGATCGTCCACCCGCATGCTTCTGGAGAGCAAGTTCGCCTTCGATTTTCTAATGCGTTCAATTCCCAGCCTTTGACCTTTGGAAAAGTAAGCATTGCGCTTTCAAAGAGTGGGGCTGAAACGATACCAGACTCACAAGAACATGTGACTTTCTCTGGAGAGGACAGCATTACTATTCCGCCTGGTGCAGAGGTTATTAGTGATCCCCTGGATTTTGAAGTAATAGATGACCAAAATCTCGTAGTCAGTGTATACATACCGGAAGCGAGTGGTCCTACAACATGGCATAATCTTTCGAGACAAACTTCCTACATTTCGGGAAGCGGCGATCATACTGAGGCAATAGACGAATCAGCATTTACTGATACCGATGTTTCCTGGTTTTGGCTCTCGGGAGTAGATGTGCTGACGAAAAAGAATCATGGCCGGGTTATTGTAACATTGGGAGATTCCATTACAGATGGTCATAGTTCCACGATTGATGCAAACCTACGTTGGCCGGATATTCTCGATGATCGTCTTGATGAGGAATATCCTAACAAAAACTTCTCTGTTCTAAATGCAGGCATATCAGGAAATAAGATTTTAAGAGATTCACCAGTATATGGAGTGAATGCATTGGCACGCCTTAATCGTGATGTATTGTCCCAAACTGGTGCAACTGATGTGATCCTGCTTGAAGGAATCAACGATATTGGCCATATACCCCATACTCTTGATTCAGAAAAAATTATCGCAGGTATGGAACAGATTGCATCTCAAGTCCATTCAAAGGGGTTAAGGATTTATGCAGGAACACTTTTACCATTTAGAGATACAACGATTAAAGGGTATTTTACTGAAGAGGGAGAGTTAGTAAGACAAGAAGTGAATGAATGGATCCGCACAAGTGGAGTATTTGATGGTGTCATTGATTTTGACAAAGTGATGCAGGATCCAGAAAATCCTGAAAAACTACGAGCGGAATATGATGCGGGAGATCATTTGCATCCAAATGATGCTGGTTACCAAGCAATGGCTGATGCGATCGACCTTACTTTATTTCGTCATTAAGGTATAACTAAAGCCTCTCACGAAATAGCGAGAGGCTATTTGTTTTTATGAGACAGTCACTTCGCAACTAGTACATGGCAATCAGCTTCAGATACGACCTTTTGGCTGACGCTGCCTAACATTAATTTCTTCAATCCGCTTAGACCGCGACTTCCAATCACGATAAGATCGGTTTTTTGGTCTTCAGCATATTCACAGATCGATTTTGCCGGTTCACCTGCAAGTAATTCGATTTTCACATTGTTGTAGAGCGGTTCAACATATTCTTTCGCTTCTTTCAATTTTTGTTCATTCCGTTCCACGCTGGTATCGACTTCTCTCAGGTTATCACGTAAAACCGCCGTATTATCGCCGCTTAGGGTATGGCCTACACCATAAGGAGCGAGTGCAAGATCTTCGTCTACATAAACCAAAGTCAGTTCACCATTGGACATTTTTGCAATCTCTGCACCTGTTTCTAAGGCCTTCTTACTTCCATCAGAGCCATCAATCGGAATCAGGATATTATAGTACTTCATGTCCATTCTCCTTTCCTTCCTCTCAAAAGTTCGCTTGCATATTTGAATTCAGGTATTGAGGGGACAGGATGTACGTGTACTAACATACGGCCTTAGGGGTTCACCTCCTGTCTTTAGATCCGAGTTCAAATCACATGATGAAACTCCTCCTTTTGTAATGTTTTCCCCTTTAGCTTATTTTTCAAACTTAACGGTATAGTCTTATACGTTGCTTTTGGAAAACAAAAACCCCACTTTTGAGTGGGGAGGATCATGGATGTCCTATTGTTCCATTAAGCTGTCTACAGAAACGCTTTCTTTTTTGTCCGGATTATCAAGAGGATGGATCGTAGCTTTTCCGTTTGATTGATCAACATGTTCGATGTACACATGTTGTCCATTATAAGTTACATCGATCATGGCAGGTGATGATGTGATTTCTTGAGCACGGCGTGCGTCCATTTATAGGCCACCTCCTTTTGGTTTCCAATAATAATAATATTTGTTTTGTGTTAAAGACCTATACGTATCGCAATTAGGTTATTGTTTTACTAACATCGATAATATCCATTTTTTCAAATCGATCATCCGTAGATATTCTGGACTGGAATCCGTCCCTGTCACGATCATCGGAATCAGTGAGTCTTGTCGATGCAGCCCCCCATGGCTTGCGCCTCCTACATGGGTTGGTGAACCTTCTCCAATAAATTCATATCCTGGTTTGACACTTGCAATAAGATAATCCCCTTCGTGGGAGTTCAAGCAGCTGGCAATACGAGCCAATGTGTCGGGATATTCGCCATATTTGATATGTTTATCACCCAAGTCAATATCCAATAACGCCGGATCTCCTTCAATTGACCATTCCTGGTCATAATCATCCTTATAATCCCCATCCGGACGGAATTTCAGCTTTCCTTTTTGTGTACCGGATCTGATTTCGATCCAATCACTATTTTTCCAGGCGATCATATCGATCCGCTCGTCTTTTTCCAAGTACGGCACGAAATCCGAAACAGGGAGATTCTTGGAATCCAACGTATAAATGAACGTCATTCTCTCGTTTACTCCCAGAATGATCTGGTCCTCTGGCATGACTCCTTTATTCAATTTCATGATTTTATAGTCATTGAACATGTTTCTCAAATCAACCAATGCTTTTTGTTTATCCGAATCGATCCAAGCTTGGCCGTTATCACCCAGGAGGATCCAAGTGTATTTTTCTAGTGCTTCTTCCCATGAATCAAAGGAATTCAACACATTCTGCAATTGGTGATCTACCTTTTCGATCCCTTTTGTATACATACGTCCATGTTTATGAATCCATTTATCCAAATCTGGCAAATATACAATTGTAAAAGGAGAAACCTTGTCCCTTTCGATAAGATGGAGCAGTTCTTGGGTAGAAAACGTATTGTTGAAGCCGAATCGTTGCCAGAAATGTTGATTTTGGTTAGAAGGTATGTATTTTGAGAACCTTCCGTAAGTGAAACCTTCTGAAGCTTTTACAGCAAGATTGTCGTTCATACGTGCAAACCACTTCACCAGCAGAGGGAACTTGTAATAATGGTTGGTATTTCCTCTGAAAACGAGCGCATTGATCGAGGTTGATTCGAGTTCTTGTTCCCACAGTGTTTCATGAATGGTTTCAACATCCTGATTGATATGCTTGTTATTCATATTGAAGAATGCGTCTTCCAGGGTTTGATGAATGCCGAGTTTACGACATTCCTGAAAAGAGCTTCCATAATTGATGAGCCGATTCTCCTGTTTGTCGAACCATACTAATCCCGGAAGGTTGTGCTGATCTGGATATGTCCCGGTCAGCAAACTTGTATCTACAGTTACGGACATTGTAGGGAAAGGGCTGACGAGATCGGGAAAGTATTGGCCTTTCTCCATAAAGAATTGAAAGGCAGGGGCTTTATCATTTTCAATCGCTTTTTGCAAGGTTTCATCCATCAAAGTATCAACGATAAGCATGATGATTGGTTTATTTTGAGAATTTCCGGTTGCTGAGCTTGACATAAAGTTACCATCCTTTTTATTTTACGTACATTGTTCTTATTGTTTCAAAATAAATAGATTTAATAAGTCTAAATGGGTGATTTCAATGGAATTAAAAATAATGACCTTTAATATCCGGCATGGAAAAGGAATGGACAAGAATCATAATTTACAAAGGATCAGTCAGGTATTGAAGAACTCAAAAGCTGATATTATCGGCTTGAATGAAGTGGATAAAGAATTTTCGAAGAGAAGTGAGTTTGTCGATCAAGCGGAATGGATTGCAAAAGACCTCAATATGGGGTATGTGTTTGGTCCATCCATAACGAGGAGGGGGAAGAAAGAAGGGGATATTCGCCAATATGGCAGTGCAATCCTTACCCGGTTTCCAATCATAACGTCTGATAATTATCCATTTGATTTTTTGCCTCGGATCGTTGAAGACAGGTCGCTGCTCAAAGTGATCGTAGAGATAGAAAAACGGGAGGTAGCCATCTATATCACACATTTAAGTTTCGCTCCGTTTTTGCATTCGAAACAAACGGAATTCATCCTGGAACGTGTTACGCAAGATGTGAAACCCTCCGTCATTATGGGAGATTGGAATATGAAACCTTATTCAAGCAGTTGGAAATTGGTTACGGAGCAATTGAAGGATACCTGGGAGGAACAACAAGGAAATGGAGGGTCAGGTTACACCTTTCCATCAAGGCGGCCCAGAATGAAATTGGATTATATTTTCATGAATGATTTTTTTGAAGTATTAGAGGCCAAAGTAGTAGAAACGAACAGTAAGGCTTCGGATCATTTACCTTTATCCACGACATTGAGATTGCTCCATAATTAATATGGTTCGGAAAAATGGCAAACTTTTCTCTAAATTTTTACTTTTTTCCTTACTCCTACTTTCAACCATTTTTTATCGAAACACTAAAAGTGATCATCTGTAGTTAATTGGAAATATTAACTAATGGACAAACTTTTACAGCTAGGAGGAACATCATGGAGAGAACGATCAACGAAAATTCGGATGTGGCAACGAAAAAGAAGCAAAAACATCCGAAAGGTCTTTTTTTATTGTTCATTACAGAAATGTGGGAACGCTACAGTTTCTATGGAATGCGTTCCATTCTCGTACTTTACTTGACAGCTGAATTGTTCAGCGGCGGCCTGGGGATGGACAAGAGTTCGGCCCTGCAGCTATACGGACTTTATACAGGATTAGTTTATTTCACACCTTTAATTGGTGGTTATTTGACTGACAAAATGATGGGTCTGAGGACAGCGATCACAATCGGTGGGATCACCATGGCGCTTGGGGATTTCACATTATTCGCAGTACAAGCTCAATGGGGCTTATATCTCGGACTTCTATTATTGATTATTGGAAACGGTTTCTTCAAGCCGAACATATCCACTCTGGTTGGAGAACTGTACTCTAAGAATGACCCTAGAAAAGACTCAGCTTTCACGATCTTCTATATGGGGATCAACCTTGGGGCATTCTTCTCACCGCTTGTCGCTGGATTGATCTATGCGAACTGGTTCTACTCGAATACAGGCGGAGTGGAAGTATTCGGTTTCAAATATGCGTTCTTGGCTTCTTCGATCGGTATGATCATCGGCCAGGTGACATTCAACGCATTATCCAAGAAATACTTGGGAGACATCGGAACGAAACCTGCGTCTGCAAAAGCGAAACCTTCTCTTGACGAAACGGCAAAACCAAAGCCATTGTCTCGTCACGAGAAGCATCGAACAGCAGTCATCTTGATCCTTGCATGTTTCACTGTCATGTTCTGGGCTGGATTTGAACAAGCAGGTGCATCGTTTACACTTTATACACGGGACTTTGTGGACCGTACGATCTTCGGGTTTGAAGTGCCTGTATCGTTCTTCCAGTCACTGAACCCATTATTCATTTTATTATTGGCACCAATCGTTTCGGCTTTCTGGCTTAAATTATCCAGAACGAAACGTGGAGATTTTGCGATACCGACAAAAATGGCATTTGGTTTGATTTTACTCGGAGCAGGCTTCATGGTGATGGTCCCCGCAGTCATGATGTCTGGAAGCAATGAAGCGGATCCGATCAAAGTAACAATGATGTTCATGATCGTGACTTACTTGCTTCATACGCTGGGTGAATTATCGTTATCACCGATCGGTTTGTCGCTGGTAAGTAAGATGGCGCCGATCAAAATCGCTTCATTATTGATGGGTGTATGGTTCTTAAGTAACGCTGCTGCGAATTATATGGCAGGTTACATTGCATCCTTGACAACGGAGTTCGGTTACCTTGAAATTTTCATGTATCTCGGAATTGCAGCAATCGTACTTGGTCTAGTCTTGCTTGTACTTTCCAAGCCGTTGCAAAGGCTTATGCATCTTGATGAAATCGATAATGCTACAAAACCATATTAACCCCAAGTTATAGGGCACCATTCAGTTAGTGCTCTTTTTCCATCTTGTTGTTGGAATTTAGTGGATATCTGAAGCGTTAGGTAGTAATCTTTTATTTTGTAGATTATTTCTCGATTTTTGCAGATGATTTCTAATTTTGTCGTTTAGACCTTTTTAAGATAAATCGAGATAAAAAATAAAAAGCCCCTTTAAGCAGGGGCTTTCATTCACACTAAAGAAACTAGGGCTTTCTTCAGTATAAGGGCAACTAAGGTTGGCTCAGCCAAGTTTTCTTTATATTTTTAACTTGGGGCATCCACTTCCAGGTCTTCAATGACTTTTTCTTGGTATTGTATATCTTTACGGGCATTATAACGTTCCGCTTTTTCTACTGTGACGGTTATATTATAGTCTGGGATTCCGGCGAATTTCTCATATCTACCTCTAGGTAATAAGAAGTTTCCTTCGGGGAAATGAACTTCTAAATTCCCCCTTGCGATATCCACGAATTTCGCTCTGCCTTGGAAGACGCCGAAACCATTATAAACGACGATTCCTTCACCCTCAGCGATACTCAAATCATTAGCGTCTTCAGCATTCATCAATACGTCATAACGCTCAGCTTTATTGAATGGATCTGTTTCTTTATAGACCATGGAGTTGAACTGTTTGCCTCGTCGGGAGGTGACGACGAATTGTCCTTCTTTATTCTCTAGATCCGGAATGTTGACAGGAATCAAGTTCCCTCTTCCATCTGGAGTAGGGCAGATTCCGCCTTCGCATAACCAGGCACCCCCCCATTGAAATACATCACCTTTTTTCTTCAGGTGTTGAATTCCGTCGTAGTCCTTGTTAGCGATCGCAATTTCATCCCGTATTTCTTGACCTGTCTTAAAATCAACTAAGTGAGCTGTTTCAGGCTTTATACGTTTCGCAAGATCGATGTAGATTTTCCATTCGGAACGTGCTTCTTCAATCAGATTTTTATTTCCTTTGATTTCTGGAGAGAAGTAGACCATACGCTCAGTAGATGTAGACGTTCCGCCGCCGTCTTGTTCATACCTTGTTTTCGCGGGAAGTACGATTACAGCTTCTTTCGCATCAACCAAAGTCGACGTGTTCAGTATGATATCCTGGTGTACACGGATATCCAATTCCGATAATGCTTTCTCGACAAAATCAGGATCGGGCATCGTCTCCAGGAAGTTTCCGCCTGATAGATAGTACAGCTTGATTTTCCGTTCATGGTCATCTGGAAGGACGATATTTTCAAGTGTAACGCCTACGATGTCACCCTGCCATTTCGGTATCTCGAAGCCCCAAATCTGTTCCATACGTTTGATGTTTTCGGGATCGAAACCACTTCCCGGTAATACAAATGGATCCGCTCCCATTTCACCAGAACCTTGTACAGAAGAATGACCACGGAATGGCATTAGACCGTTGTTTTTACGGCCTAAAAATCCGCGTAAAAGGGCAAGATTCGCTACCTGGGAAATGTTGTCTGTTGCAAAGGAATGCATCGTCAATCCCAGCGCCCATGCAAATACAGCATTTTTACTTTTTGCCAGCAGGACGGATAATTGAATGATCCGCTCTTTTGAAATTCCTGAAGATTTGATGATTTCCTCCCATGATTGCTCTTGCACCTGTGTTTTAAGTTCATCATATCCATTGACATGTTCTTTGACAAAAAGGTGATTGATCGCTGAACCATGTTCGGTTTCTTCCATTTCAAACCAATGCTTCATGATACCCTGCATGAAGGCAATGTCCCCGCCAACATTCACTTGATAGAAATCGTCTGCAATTTTTGTTCCGAATAAGGCAGATTCAGTATTTGATGGAATCCAATATTTGTCCATTGCAGGTTCTCTGTATGGATTTACAACGATGATTTTAGTCCCTCTTTTTTTCGCTTCCAACATATATTTCGTTGAAACGGGTGAACTGTTTGAAGCGACACTTCCCCAGAACATCAATACATCTGTCCCGAACCAATCCTGATAATTGGCAGTGGAAGCACCAACACCGATTGAACGCTTCAATGCTGTCTTACTCGGTGAATGACATATACGGGATGCATTATCGATATGATTCGTCCCTAAGAAGCGGGTTACTTTCCCTGCGGTGTAATAGGATTCGTTCGTGATTCCTCTTGATGTTAAATAAAATGCATACTGCTTCGGATCCAATGCCTTCATTTTATCAGCGATTATATCCATAGCGTCATCCCACGAAATACGTGAGAACTTTCTTGCCCCTTTACGACGGATAAGGGGATAGGGGATGCGCCCTAATTTCCTCAATTCAGTACTGCTGTATTTACGTAACTGATCAATATCAGCATGAACGATCTCTTCTTTCAATGCAGGCATTGTGTTCAGGCGGAGAACGTTCAACCTGGTAGTACACACATGAGGGCCTTTCAAGGTTTGATCATAAAGTCCAGATACGCCTAATGCGCAGCCATCACAAACACCTTCTGTGATGATACGTGACGCATAGCCGAGATTATCTTTATTTTCCCAAGCAATTTTCATTGTGTCCCGGAAATGTTGTGGTTTAACCTTACCTATGCCAAAGGGAATCGGACTGACCCAATGCTTCGGTTGAGGTGTTTTTGTTGCTTTTATAGGTCCCTGATGTCTGGATACACCCATATACTCATCACTCCTGATGTAAATTTTGACCATTAAAAACCACCGCTGTGTCCTTTCGTTAATAACAAAAGAAACTTAACGGTGGTTGAGTCTTTAACAGGTTCGCTGCCAAGTGCCTAACCTTTTATGAGAATCTATCTTGTATATCATCTTCAAAAACAAAGATCGACATGCCGAAATCACGATCGATATCAATATCTACGAATAAATCTATCAATTTGCATTGTAAAAATTCTTCCATTTCAACTGGAGGATTATTCCGGTACATTTCTTTAACCATTTCCGTTCGAGCAGCGCGAAGCATTTGTTTTCCATCATTCGCACTTGCAATGAACTTTTCTACAGGTGAAAGATTACCCTCCATCTCACAAATTGCCCAGTTCTTACAAAAAGTAGTTGTTATTTTACTTGGTCCTTTACCCATATGCTTTTTTCTGAAAGAGCGAACAAGATTACTGAATTCCGCTTCGTACTTATTCATTGGCTCCTACTTCCTTAATGTTTTTAACATGTAGCGTATTTTACCACACGCTCTCAGCTTATGAAAGAATTTAGCCCGCGATTTTGTTTCCAGTTTCTAGCCCGTTTCTTTCACGGACATTACGGATATCTTTCCTTACGACTAGAGAAACGATCAGGGCAATAACAAACAGACCTGCAAAAAACGTCAAGCTTGTTGCGTAGCTTTGGGTAGTATCTTTCATCCATGCTGCGAACATCGGACCTGCTAAACCAGCTGCGGCCCATGCTGTTAAAATATACCCATGGATAGCACCAAGCTGTTTAGTGCCAAACAAATCTCCGATAAATGCAGGGATCGATGCGAATCCTCCCCCATAGCACGTATAGACGATGGCCAGCATCACTTGGAACAATATCACTGACGATGTATGCGGTAATAGTGCGAAAAGCATGATTTGTAAGACGAAGAATGTTGTATACGTATTCGGGCGTCCGATATAGTCTGAAATAGAAGCCCAACCGATACGACCTAATCCATTGAATAACCCCAGTACACCCACCAGAGCAGCTGCTTCAACAGTTGATAAACCGACACTTTCCTCAGCTAAAGGTTTAGCTGCAGATAAGATCGCGATCCCACATGTAACATTGATGAATAACATCACCCATAAATAATAGAATCGAGGTGTCTTGATCGCTTCATTAGCCGTCAATTGAGAAATATCTTGTGCAATTTTGGTTTTTCCTGATTTGATCTTTTCCTTGAATCCTTCCGGCTCCCAATCTACAGCAGGTTTTTCTAGATATAAAGATGAAGCTGCCATAACGATAAAATAGGAGACACCCAAAATAAAGAATGTATTTGCTGTCCCCACAGATTTGATCAATGTATCCATAACTGGACTAGAGATTGCCGCTGCAAATCCAAAGCCCATGATCGCAAGACCTGTTGCCATTCCTCGGCGATCCGGAAACCATTTGACAAGGGTTGAGACCGGAGCGATATAACCCACACCTAAACCGATTCCACCAAGGACACCATAAAATAAATATAACAGTGGGAGGGAACCGATATTGACCGCAAATCCAGAGCCGAAGATCCCAACTCCGAAAAAGATCGAGGCAAGTAGACCCGCTTTTTTAGGTCCATGCTTTTCCACAAAATGCCCAAGAAAGGCTGCAGATAATCCTAAGAATAAAATGGCTAGACTAAATGTAAATTGTACTTGTTTTGCTGACCACCCAAACTCATTGATCAACGGATTCGTAAAATTGCTCCAAGCATACACAGAACCGATGGAAATATGTATACCAACAGCTGAAGCAGCAATGAGCCATCTGTTTTTCGTCTTTTTCATCACATTCATCCCCTTTACTTTTTGGCTCTGTTAAATTTCACTGTTGATTTTTTGGAAATTAACTCCCTTTCCGCGGGCGATACGCAAGCCTCCTCACTTGCACTTGGACCTCAACACAAAAATGAAATCATTTTCGTGTCTGCGATGAGATTTCTTAGAAGCTTTCCTTATGCTGGCTTCGACGTTCACCAAAGGACGTGGTGGGTGTTAGTCGAAGATCCTTAAATTGTAGGTCGCTGGGTCACCTTACTCGTTTTTCCCGTTGTAGTGTCGCGAATTTCGCTATAGAAAATTATCAACATGACTATTTAACAAAGTCTACGTTTTAAATGTTCTTTGTTGTTTTGGTCAATTCCGTAATAGCACTCCACCTGAACGCCGAAAATCGTAAAAATTCGAAGACAAAATAAAAACTGCCCATCTACCAACAGAGAATCCCATTAAGGTATTCTCCATTAGGGAGATCGACAGTTAGTATTTAGCAGGTTCCGCTACTATCAGACCAACAGTAAATCGCTTTCAAAACTATGTACTATTTTTAACCGATGACAGGGTCGCTATCTCGTATCAAAAATGTTACAGATCTATGAACTTTATTAAATAATAGCATGTTCTGTAAATTTATTTCAATATTAAATTTTTATTTATTGTATTTTTAAAGGAAGATTGCTATTGTGAAAAACACAAAAATTATTAACTGAGAAGAAAGGAGAAAACTTAATGGCATGTAATATTGACCATTCCTTAGAGGATGTTACGAAGAAATTGGAATCCCAATCGGCATTTTTACCAGGCGAATTATACATGAGCAGTGTAAACTTCCTGAATAGTAATCCAACTCAAGAAGAATTGAATGAGTTATTCCATTTACTGAAAAAATACGATTTAGCTCCTCAAGAGGAAAGGATTGAAAGAGATAAAAAGATTACTGGTTTAACCAGATAGGATCTAGAAAAATGATTTCGGCTTCGCAGCTGGAGTCATTTTTTTATAGTCGTCATAAATTCCATCCTTCATTGATATGATTTTATGAGGATCTAAAGGGAGGACGTTGCATGGCTGATTTTGCTAAAACCGCGAAATTCGAACACAGTTTCTGGTTGCAGATACTTGGTGATCACGCCCGCTTCATCCATGACTCACTGGCCCCGGATCAGACACAAGAGATCGCTCAAGCGAATAACTTCATAAAGACCTTCGATCAATTGTTAAACAGAGTCAAGGATGGAGATATGATTGCATTGAGCAAACAAGCTGAAGAAGAGGGCAATAAATTAAGGGAGTTTAAGCTTGATCTGATTAAGCGGCATTTGGTCGGTAAAATCAAAATCGGATTAGGTCCGGCTTTCTTGAATCACATGGTCAATGAGTTAGAAGAGTATTTACGGATTTTACGTTATCTGAAAAAAGGGGAAATTCCACCGACACTCCACGAGCTTCATCATCACCTGATATGGCTGTTGGATGCGGTAGGTCATGCTGGTGCCATTTCTGATAATATGGATCTGATCGAAAAGAAAATCAAAGAGAAGAGTGCCAGTTTTACAAAAGACTTTGAGGCGTTCTATTTGAAAGCGGTTGAATTGGCCGGATTCTTGAGGACAAACCTTTCTACTTTCCCAGCATTGGAGAAGTTCAATGATGACGTTTCTCTCGAAATGAAGCTGTTCATGAATTTTCTTAAAGAAATCGAAGAAATGGAGTTAAGCAAAAAAGCACTGGGTACCTTTGCTCCCTTGATGGCAGATCATATGATGAGGGAGGAGTGTTATTATTTAACGAAACTAGCCGAAGTATCTGATCTATCCCAACCAAAATGCGATCCGACAAAACCACGCTTGAAAGCCTGAAATATATAAATACAAAAAATGGATCAATAAGCCATTCTCACAACCAATAGAGGATGGCTTTATTACTGGAATATGAACGGTTGAAATGGAATTAAATGGGGTACTGCATAAGTAAGAAGGTTGATTGATTTTGAATGAATATTTTCCGCAAAATAACAGAACTTAACATTTAGGTACATATGGATCAATTAACCTAAATCTTGAACGGGGGGAGAAAAATGGCTTTGAACGTTTCCCAAAAATTAATTAAAGATCACTTGATATCAGGCGAGATGAAACCGGGTAACGAAATCGGTCTGAAAATCGATCAAACACTTACCCAGGATGCAACCGGTACTATGGTGATGCTTGAACTTGAAGCAATGAAACTCGATCGTGCAAAAACGGAAGTGTCAGCGCAATATGTCGATCACAATATCATTCAGGAGGATAGCAAAAATCCGGATGATCATTTGTTCTTACAAAGTGCGACAAAGCGCTTCGGTTTATTTTACAGCCGCCCTGGTAATGGAGTCAGTCATCCGGTTCATATGCAGCGGCTAGCTATACCAGGTAAAACCTTATTAGGGTCTGACAGCCATACGTGCGCGAACGGTTGTATGGGCATGCTTGCCATGGGAGCTGGTGGAATTGATGTAGCGATGGCGATTGCAGGAGAACCGATCTATATCAAAATGCCTCAAATCTGGGGGATCAGATTGTCTGGAAAACTCCCCGATTGGGTGAGCGCTAAGGATGTCATTCTTGAACTGCTCCGCCGTCATGATGTAAAAGGCGGAGTTGGAAAAATCATCGAGTACTATGGTCCTGGGCTTAAGGATTTAAGTACGATGGACCGTCACGTCATCGCCAACATGGGTGCTGAGCTTGGTGCAACGACAACCGTTTTTCCATCTGATGATGAAGTGAAGCGGTTTTTGAAGAGCCAAAACAGGGATAATGATTGGGTGGAGCTTTTAGCTGATAAGGACGCAGAGTATGATATTCAAGAGGAAATCGATCTATCAGAACTTGAGCCGATGATTGCAAAACCATCCAGCCCCGGTAATGTTGTACCTGTCAGGGAAGTAGCAGGAGAACCGATTTATCAATCCTATATCGGATCATCTGCTAATCCTGGTTATCGTGATTTTGCCATTGTTGCCGAAATGATGAAAGGAAGAAAGGTTGCAGATGGGGTTTCATTCGACATCAATCCGACGTCACGGCAAATGCTGACTGACCTTGTCGACGATGGTTATATTGGAAGTCTTCTGACTGCTGGAGGAAGGTTGCATCAAGCTGGATGTAACGGTTGTATCGGAATGGGGCAGGCCCCTGCTACCGGCCGGAATAGTTTACGGACGACACCGCGTAATTTTCCAGGACGTTCCGGGACGAGAGAGGACAGCGTGTTCTTATGCAGCCCAGAAACAGCAGCCGCTTCAGCATTGACAGGGAAAATCACTGACCCAAGGACATTGGATATGAAGTATCCAAAAGTGAAAGACCCTGACCATCCGACGGTAGATGATGCGTTATTGAATAAACCACTTCCACCTGAAGAAGCTAAGAAGGTCGAACTTGTGAAAGGCCCGAATATTGCATCGATTCCTGAAATGGATAAACTGCCTGATGAGATGGAGCTTCCAATTTTGCTGAAAATGAAAGATAACATCTCTACGGATGAAATTTTAGCTGGTGGTGCCAGGGTCCTTCCTTACCGAAGCAATCTGCCCGAAATCAGTAAATTCACTTTTGAAATCATTGATGAAACCTACTATAACCGCGCAATGGAAATCCAGAAGCTTGGTGGCCATGCGATTGTAGGCGGCTTCAACTACGGACAAGGTTCAAGCCGGGAACACGCTGCCCTTGCACCAAGGTTCCTAGGATTACGAGTTGCATTAGTCAAAGACTTTGCGCGGATTCATTGGCAAAACCTCGTGAACTTCGGTGTGCTGCCGCTTACGTTCAAAAATGAAGCAGATTATGATCTGTTAGAGGAAGACGACATCATCCAACTGAAAAATCTGAGGACACAACTTAAGGAAGGAAAAGAACTTACCTTGACTTTAAAAGAGAAAGAAAAGGAAGTAAGAGCTGTCCATACCATGTCAGCACGTCAAGTTGATATCATGCTGAAAGGTGGACTGATCAACTGGGAGAGAGACCGACAACATTAAAATAAAGGCTCTGTTAAAGCTCATTGTTGATATATGCAAAATTCACCCTCTTTCCGCGGGCTGAAGAAAAGCGGAAGCGACTCGCTTAGTCACGTAGGTCACTGGAAAACTGACGTGGAGGCTCGAACCAAACAAAGTTCGGTTCTGCGTGGGCTCACACATAAGATGTAAAATCAGTGTGTTGCCGCCGCAGGAAGTTTGATGTGATCCAAGTGACTGGTCGCTGAGCTGGACATCACTTCTCTGCATCCAAGCTGCGGGGTCTTGCCTGGCTCGCTTTTCCCGTAGGAGTGTCTCGGAAAAAATCAACATCACTCTTTTACAAAGCCAAAATAAAAGGAATTTGAGAAAGGAATGAAATCCATGGTTGATCGGAACCAATTATGTAAAGCTTGTGACGGAAGCGGCCTCCTGGCAGATGATGAAAACTGGCAATACAGCTGTACAGTATGTGGTGGTGACGGCATTTTCACTTCTGGAGAAAGACCGGAACCAGATCACCTTTTTCAAGTAGATGAGAACAACCGGACATTGGAATAGAACAACAGGAGAGCCCATTCTTCCTTTGACAAAGGAGATGGGCAGATCTGTTTTTTATTTATTTGTATAAGAAGGTTTGTATTTTTTTAAAATCCATTGTGCGAGTGGTTTTAAAAAAAGCACAGCTGTCAGCAGGATCAATATAGAAACTTCTACAAATTCCATGACCCTGAATGGATTGATCGCATTATCTACAGCTTCTTTAACTGCTACACCTAGAAAAATATCCATACATATTGAAAAGCCCAGCAATATTCCTATTGTAAGGACTGCAATCCAGGTTGGCTTCATTTCGCATCACTCCTCTTTTTAGCTTTTCCAAATCCTTTTGAATTACTTCGAGAAGATTCGCCCAACTATTGTTTAAAAATAATGAATGACTAAAAACAACGAGGTTTTTCATCATGCCAATCAAAATACGCCGGAAAATAAAACGCAAACAAAAGAAATCACAAGCCGAAAAGGAAATTCGCACGTTCAATCTTCCAGACGATGAAATCAGTGAGAATCTGAAAGAAAATATCGAGCAGATACGAACAATCACAGGCAATAGTTCCGACCTTATCATTCGTCCCTTGAAAGGGAATGATATTGTTAACATGACTGCCGTTTATATTGATGGTCTAGTAGACAATCCTACAGTAAATAAATTTGTAGTCGATTCCGTTTTCCAGAATATAGATCCGCAGCCAGAAGGTAAAAAGGATAAGCAAGGACTATTTGAAAGAATTTTTGCTGAGGTCGTCTCCATAGGGGAAGTGAAACAGCTTTCCAATTGGAAGGAAGTTTTTCTGCTGTTGATGGCTGGTAACACAATCTTGTTTGTTGATGACGTTGCCAAGGTTATGGTGATCGATACAAGAGGGGGTAAAAAAAGGAATGTTGAAGAGCCGCCTACTGAAGTATCCATTCGTGGACCGAGAGATGGCTTTACCGAATCGATTCAAACAAATATATCCTTGATAAGACGTAGAATTCAAAATCCTAACCTATGGGTTGAAACGATGAAAATCGGAAGTATGACCCAAACGAGTGTCTCGATCATGTATTTGAATGGGATCGCGAATGAAGAAATCGTCAATGAGGTGAGAGCCCGATTAAAAAAAATAGATGTTGACAGCATTCTGGAATCGGGTTACATCGAACAATTGATAGAAGATCAGACATTGACGACTTTTCCGACACTGTATCATACAGAAAGGCCAGATACTGTTGCAGGTAATGTCCTTGAGGGAAGAATAGCGATCCTTGTGGATGGAACACCCTTCGTTTTACTTGCACCTGCTGTATTCATCCAATTTTTCCAAGCAGTTGAGGACTATTATGCTCGATTTGATATTTCGACCTCCATCCGCTTTTTAAGAGTATTGACCTTTGTTATATCTCTTATTGCACCGGCGTTATATATTGCGGTGACTACCTTCCATCAGGAAATGGTCCCGACAAGGCTCATCATTGCCCTTGCTGCCCAGAGAGAAGCCGTACCCTTTCCAGCCGTTGTGGAAGCGCTATTGATGGAAGTGACCTTCGAGATTCTCAGAGAGGCGGGCATACGTCTGCCGAAGGCAATCGGGTCGACCGTATCCATTGTTGGTGCTCTTGTCATCGGACAGGCAGCGGTAGAAGCAGGTATCGTTTCACCTGCAATGGTCATCATCGTATCAATCACGGCTATTGCCAGCTTTTCTACTCCATCTTATGCGATTGCGATTTCTGCCAGATTGATCCGTTTTATCTTCATGTTGTCGGCAGCTACATTCGGGTTTTATGGAATAGCATTATTGTTCATCTTCATGCTCGTCCATTTATGTAGTTTGAGGTCATTTGGAGTTCCATATATGTCACCGCTGGCCCCGTTGACTCTGTCAAACTTGGGGGATACTATCGTCCGTGCTCCGTTATGGTCTTTTAAACAGCGACCCCGTTTGATCGGAAATCAGAACAATCAAAGGCAAGGAGGTAATCAAAAACCAGGACCTCCTACAAGCCGATCGCTGAAAACCAAAAATGACCAGGGTGATCAACCATGATTCGAAAACTCCGATTGGTTCTTATACCGGCCTTTTCTATTGTTTTGTTAACGGCATGCTGGAGCAAAATAGAATTGAATGAACTGGCGCTGGTTTCTGCGATCGGGATCGATAAGAACGAAGAGGGAGAATATGTAGGTTCATTGCAAATCATCAACCCTGGAAGTGTGGCTGGAAGCAAGATTGGCCAGGGGAGCGCCGGTCCTCCTGTTTCCGTCTATACCTCAACAGACAAGAATCTTGTCGGGCTCAGTCGTGATATCTCGGCAAAAGTTTCTAGAAGACTTTATTATGCACATACGAGTGTCGTAGTGATTGGAGAGGAACTGGCTAGAGAAGAGGGGATCAACAACCTGCTGGATGCTCTCGATCGTGACCCGAACTTCCGTACGACGACTACCATCATTATCGCCAAAAAAACCAAGGCCGTGGATGTAATCAATACCCTGACACCTATTGATCAAATCCCTGCGGATAAAGTGATCAAAATGCTGAAGACTAGTGAAATGATGTCAGGAAAGAACATTGACGCCAAGACTAGACATGTGATAGATGCAATTGCGACGAAAGGGAAAGAACCTGTCATAACAGGTGTTGAAGTAACTGGAGAAGACGGTGGAGAAAAATTAACAAGTATACAGCAAACTGAACCAGAGTCTGTTATCCAGGCAGGAGGAATTGCATTATTCAAAAACGATAAGCTGGTCGATTGGGCAAGGGAAGAGACTGCACGTGGCATCGTTTTTCTCTTGAATAAAGTGAAGCAAACTGCCATCAGCATTGATTGGAATGGAAATGAGGAGGCGGTCGTATACAATATGATCAGGCAAAGCACGAATGTGAAGCCGGTGATTAAAAACGGCAAGCCCGAGATTGACGTGCATGTCAAAGCAGAGGGGAAAATAGGCGAGGTCCAGGTTGCAATGGATTTAACCAATCCTGCTACATTGAAACGTATTGAGCAAGAGGTTAATAAGGAAATCAAAGGCGAACTGTCAAAAGCAATAGAAAAAGCAAAGGAAAACAAGACAGATATATTTGGATTTGGCGAGTCATTCCATAGCACCTATCCTGAACAATGGAGAAGGATGGAAAAAGAGTGGAACGATACCTATTTCCCTGAGCTGAAAGCCAATATCAAAGTAGAATCGTTCATCCGCCGGACAGGTTTAAGGAATAAACCTTATCTAATAGATACTAAATGATGGAAAGTGTGGATTTTAAGTGGAAAAAGCGAAGATAGATGCGATCCAGCTGTTCATTTTGATCTTTCTTTTTGAATTGGGAAGTGCATTGCTGGTTCCTCTAGCGATTGAAGCAGAGGAGGATGCATGGATTGCCATCTTTTTTGGGCTGGCAGGCGGCATCCTTATGTTTTTAATCTATCATGCTTTGTATCAAAACTATCCAGATTCATTGCCGACTCAATATATGCGAAAAATAATCGGGAAATATTTAGGATGGTTGCTGGGGTTTGCTTACTGCATGTACTTTTTATACCTGTCCGCAAGGGTGTTGAGGGATTTTGGATCAATGCTGTTGACAGTCGCTTATCATGAGACCCCGCATTTCATAGTCAATCTGTTGTTGATTTTGCTCATTATTTATACCGTTTATCAAGGTATCGAAGTGATGGCTAGGACAGGTGAATTACTATTCGTCATATTGTATGTACTTGCCGTTTCCGGGTTCATTTTAATTGTAAGTTCCGGACTGATCGATTTAAGCAACTTAAAGCCAGTCTTGGAGGATGGGTTCCTTCCAATTGTAAAAGTAGCGATTACACAAACCATTTATGTCCCTTTTGGGGAAGCGATCGCTTTTTCTGTAATTCTTCCTTACTTGAACAATCCGAAAAAGGCGAAAAAGGTCGGAATCTTCGCTTTATGCCTTAGTGGAATCAATCTTATGATTGTAATGGTCATGAATATATCGGTTTTAGGTGTCAACCTTACGAAGCGTTCCCAATTTCCTTTGCTTACGACAATACAAAGTATACAAATAGCGGATTTTTTAGAGCGGTTAGATGTTTTCTTCATGCTTGCCCTTATTATCGGTATATTCATTAAAATATCGATATTCTTCTATGCTGCAGTAATTGGAATGGGGGATCTATTCAAGGTAACTAAAGTCAAACAATTGATCTATCCTCTCGGACTAGTCGTTCTACTATTATCGAATTCGATTGCTAGCAATATCTCTGAGCATATTAAAGAAGGACTGGTCATCGTACCGATCATTTTACATTTTCCGTTCCAAATTCTGTTTCCGCTTTTACTGCTCCTCATCGTTTATTTGAAGAAACGAAAGAAAAACAAATCGTGATTTCATAACGTGGATGGAACCCCAAAGCAAGAGTCAGAAAAGAATGGCGGCAGGTTATTCATTTGAAGGTCTTTAGTCATGCTTTCTGGATAGCTATAAATAAGTACCTTAGAATTGTTTTTTGAGAGATTGAAGTTAATTTGCTTATTATGATTTAAACTGGAGGTAATACATGAAAGAGGGTGAGATGATTGACAAATAATCTTGAAGTGAGAATTGCAGATTTGGTTGATCTTGAAAACAGAGATTTGAAAGGACAAGATATCACTGTAAAAGGATACCTTGCTGGAAAGCCCGATGAGTCGCTTGATGATGGATACAACTATCCTTTCATTGATCAGGATTTGAATGGGATACTCGTCAAATCGAGAAACAAGCTTGAAAATCTTGAGTCTGGCCAATGGTTCCACGTAAGCGGGAAACTGGATCATACTCACCAGCAAGAATTGCATGTCACCTCCGATGCAGATGTAAGTAAATTTAGAACTCAGTTGGAAACTCCTTCTTACTCACGACAATTTTCATCCTCGGTAAAAAAGGTTGTAGATGGCGACACGATCCATCTGGAAACTCCTGTATTAGGTACGACGAAGGTCCGTTTTGTATCTATAGACACTCCTGAAACAAACTATCAAGGTGATTCCCAGGGTTATTATGCAGAAGAAGCAACTAGACAGCTTCAAAACCTTTTACCTGAAGGGGAAGACGTATCAATCCGAGTTGGTGATGAAGCCTTCGATCAATATGGACGGCTACTCGCGATTGTTCGGAAAGACGAACAGAACATTAATATGGAAATGATTAGAATCGGCATGGCAGTTCCGTATTTCATCTATCCGAATTTGGACAACTTAGAAGAATATGGCGATGCTGTTGTCAGAGCAAAAGAAGCAGGGAAAGGTATATGGAATCCTGACCGACCGATCGATGAACTTCCTTACGAATTCCGATTCAACAAACGGGGCGGACCGAATAAATTTGTAGGGCATTATGAAACGAAACGATATGTTGACCCGGAAAAATGGGAGAGTATCCCTATTGAACACCGTGTCTTCTTTTTAAAAGAAAAGGATGCAATTGATGCAGGATATGAGAAAGAATCATCTGGATGTTGATTAGAAAGGATGAATCCCGCCTTTGATGGCGGGATTTTTCATGATTACGCATATATTTGTGTAATTGGCTTATAAATTTGAAAATCCGCTTATAAAATAAAAAATCGGCTTATAAAGACATGAAAAAACTTTCTAGGCTTCTATTAAAGGATAATCAACCATTTGATGCAGATATCCTTAAAAGGTTTAAGATTTCTCTAGAAGCGTTAAATAAAAGGGGTTTTTTGTAAGAATTGCTCCACTATATCGATGAAAAGGCAATTCGGAAAATGGATTTGTACGAATTGCGAGTATGTTGATTTTGAAGCACACACATATTCCATGTATGAGATTACGTTCTTCTTATAAACCCATACATAACGAATCGTGAATTTCGAAATTTCCTCCAATTCCTTCGAGAGATATAGAATCCAAACTATTGACTGCAATGGACTTGAAAAAATCCGGCAACAATAAAGGATATGAATTAGAATACGTAGAGAACGTTTATTTTAAAAATTAAATCAAGCATTTCAGTTGTTGTTTAAATCGTGATTTGAAAAACTTAAACTAACAGTTTCGAATAGAGAGGAGCATGAATGGTGTCATTCAAAAACAAGGTGGTCATTGTAACGGGCGCTGCTATTGGGATCGGAAAGGCGATAGCAAAAGAATATGCTGCAAACGGGGCAAAGGTTATAGGTGCCGATCTTGATGAATCGAACGGGAAACGAGTGGTTGAAGAGATCGCCCAACAAGAGGGAGAAGCATATTTCCTCAAAACGGATGTAAGGAAGGAGACCGATGTGATCAGCCTGATCAATCAGACGAAGAGTGAAGCAGGAAGAATCGATATACTGATCAATAATGCAGGGGTTTCAGAATTCAAATCGCCTTACGAACTCACGATAGAAGAATGGGATGATGTCCTCAATACCAATTTGAGAAGTATCTTCCTTTGTTCGCGCGAAGCAGCCAAACATATACGGGAGAATGAAAAGGGTGGGGCGATCATCAATATTGCATCTACTCGTGCAAGCATGTCTGAGCCGAACTCTGAAGCTTATGCCGCATCAAAGGGCGGAATCGTCTCGATCACCCATGCGCTCGCTGCTTCTTTTACAACAGACAAGATTACGGTCAATGCCATTTCTCCTGGGTGGATCGAAACCGGAAACTATGAAAATCTGAGAGAAATCGATCACGAACAGCATCTATCCAAGCGTGTCGGAAGGCCGGAGGATATTGCCAGCGCTTGTTTATACTTGACTGATGAAAAGAATGACTTCGTAACCGGGGTAAACCTCGTCATCGACGGCGGTATGACAAGAAAAATGATATACGAACACTGAATCCAGTCGATAGAGGAATAAAAATGATCCCGACCTGAACATGGCCGGGATCATCCTTACATTTAGCTCTACGGGGGACTTTTAATTGTGATCGTTTTTTAGGAGTGTCGCTAATTGACAGAAATTTAGCGTACACTAGAGACCTTATATGTGAACAACTCCATATTTTCAAAGGGTTAACGGACGCCAGAGACCTTATTTATATGAATTCATGGAAAACGGGTTTGTCACAGATAAGAGCCTGTATGTCCGTTAGGAATGCAAACCTTTGATCCTTCTCAGCAGCAACCAGTTTGGCCTGGAAAGGCGAGAGACACGTTCTTTCTTAAAAGTTTTCAGTCTCCATTCATCACATTGAAATAGCGTGCTTCTGGATGCGCGAATACGATTGCTGAGACAGAAGCTTCTGGTTCCATCATACAGCCGTCTGTCAACTCTATTCCAATTTCTTCAGGCCTGATCAGTTTGAACAACTTCTTCTGATCCTCCAATTCTGGACAAGCAGGATATCCGAATGAGAAGCGCTGGCCTTGATACCGAGCTGAAAACCGCTCTCTCATCGTAAAATCGACTGGATCCGGGAACCCCCATTGGTCACGGATCTGCTGATGGATAAGTTCTGCAAATCCTTCGGCGGTTTCCAGTGCCAGGGCTTGGAGTGCATGGCTTTCCAAGTATCGGCCAGCGTCTTTCATCTGAGTGGCGAGTTGCCGGATCCCTCTTCCTGCAGTGACGGAAAAGAAGGAGACATAGTCCATGATTCCGCTTTCCTTCGTTTTCAAATAATCAGCCAAGCATAAATGCGGCTCTTTAGGCTGTCTTGGAAACTCGAATTGTTCGATGACTCTCGTATGATCTTCCGGATCATAGATCAAGACCGTTTCATCGTCGGCTTGAGCCGGGAAAAACTGATAGACTGCAGCTGGCTTAATCAGATCTTTCTCCTTTGCCTTAAGCAGGAGTTGATCAACGACTTCTTTGACGTTAAGTGCTCTCTTGTCTTTTTCTTCTAGTAACCTCGAAACCTTGCCTTTCACTCCGAGGTGATGTCCCAATAGCATTTGCCAGTTGATGTACGGTTCGATATGGGAGATTGAATGATTCTTCAAGACATGTCTCTTCGTATCCCTCGGTATGAAGACTTGAACTTCTCTCGAGACTTTAGATCGGACTTTTACAGCCACGCCGGTACCGCCTCCGGAATCTGTTTGAAGAACTGGCTCTGCGGTGTTCCTTTTCTTCTCTTCATGAGCACCGATAAGCTCTTCGAATTCGGCTGGTGTTTGGATCTGGTTTGCAAGGGAAAGTCCTGTCATCGCATCCTTTGCATACAAGACGAGCCCATCATATCCGTTTGAAATTTTCGTATCTGTAAATTTCCTAGATAACGCAGCACCGCCGACCATGATAGGTGTTGAAATGTCGGCTTGCTTCATGTCACTAGCGGTGATCACCATCTGCTGCGCAGATTTTACCAACAGTCCAGAAAGGCCGATGATATCCGGTTTTTCTTTTCTCACTGCTTCGATCAAGTCAACAGGGGTGACTTTGATCCCTAAATCAACGACATCAAAGCCGTTGTTACTGAGGATGATATCCACCAGGTTTTTCCCAATATCATGAACATCACCCTTGACGGTGGCCAGAATAATCTTTCCTTTTGAAGACGCGGTATCTTCCTTTTCCATATAAGGTTCTAAAAAGGCGACAGATGCTTTCATCACTTCCGCGCTTTGAAGCACCTCGGCAACGATGAGTTGATTGTCGTTGAAAAGACGGCCGACTTCCTTCATGCCGTCCATCAACGGCCCATTGATGATGTCCAACGGTTTATCGTATTTTTCCAACGCTTTCTCGAGATCTGGTATGAGACCTTCCTTCGTACCCTCGACAACATAAAACGAAATTCTTTCTTCCAGCGTCATTTTAGGAAGCAACGATTTAACTTCTTTCTTTTTCCCTCTATAAAATTCAGTGAATTTGGCTAGCACTTCATCCGTAGTGTTGAAAAGCAGGTCTTCAGCCATCCGGATCTCTTCCTGAGGAATCGAAGCGAATCGTTCGAGCTTCTCCGTATTGACGATGGCATAGTCCAATCCAGCTTGGGTACAGTGATACAGATACACAGCATTCAAAACTTCTCTTCCGACAGGAGGCAAGCCGAATGAGACATTGCTTACGCCTAAAATCGTCAGGCAATCTGGGAATTGTTCTTTGATGAGACGGATCCCCTCGACGGTTTCTTTTGCTGACCCTATATATTGTTCATCCCCGGTTCCGACAGGAAACACTAATGGATCGAAAATGATATCGGTAGGGGAAAGCTTGTATTTATTGACTAAAAGGTCATAAGAACGTTTTGCGATTTCAAGCTTCCGTTCAACCGAAACACCCATGCCTTTTTCATCAATCGTCCCGACGACTACTGCACCCCCGTATTTATGAAGGAGGGGGACGACACTTTCGAATCGCTCTTCACCATCTTCAAGGTTGATCGAATTGATGATGGACTTACCTTGGGAATATTTCAGAGCGGTTTCGATCACATCTTCGTCTGTAGAGTCGATGACGAGAGGAACCTTCACTTTCTTGACGACCTCTTGGATGAACGCTTCCATATCCTCTTGTTCGTCACTGTCAGGATCCGCCAGACAAATATCGATTACGTGTGCACCTCTTTTGACTTGAGCTCTTGCAATTTCAGCAGCTTCTTCAAACTTCTTTTCTGCGATCAACCGTTTGAATTTCCGGGAGCCGATAACGTTTGTTCTTTCGCCAACCATGATCGGTCGCAAATCTGGACTGTCATATAAAAATGGCTCGATCCCGGAGACCATGTGAAGTTCTTTTTCAGGTAGTTCACGCGGTTTGTAAACGGCAAGCTTTGCGGCGATTGCCTTGATATGTTCAGGTGTAGTGCCACAGCATCCGCCTACAATATTGAGCCACCCCTTTTCTGCAAAACCAGCAAGCTTTGTTGCCAGGGACTCTGGGGTTTCATGATACTGGCCTTCTTCATCAGGAAGTCCTGCGTTAGGGTAGCAGCTGATTGCTGACGTTGATAAATCAGAAAGGGCACGTACATGATCCTGCATGAATTCTGGTCCGGTGGCGCAGTTCAAGCCGACAGCGATCGGGTTCATATGTTTCAGCGAGATATAGAACGATTCAATCGTCTGGCCAGCAAGGGTGGTCCCCATCGGCTCAATCGTACCGGAAACGATCAATGGAACGGTCCGCCCCGTCTCCTCAAAAGCTTTCTGGATGCCTGAAAAACCAGCTTTTACGTTGAGCATATCCTGACTCGTTTCGAGAAGAAGCAGGTCAACATCCCCATCTAAAAGACCTCTCGCTTGTTCAGCGTATGAATCCGTCAGTGCGTCAAAGGTCGTTCCACCTGTGACACTTAGCGTTTTCGTAGTCGGTCCGAGAGCTCCAGCTACGAACCTCGGCCGATCTGGGGTTGAAGCTTTCTTGGCAGCCTTTTTGGCGATTTCGGCTCCTATTTTATTGATTTCATAGGCTCTGTATCCGAGTTCGTATTCATCCAACACGAGGCTTGTGCCACCGAATGTATTTGTTTCGATGATATCTGCACCCGCTTCGAGATAGGTCGTATGGATGGATTCGATCAGGTCTGGCGTAGTGATGTTCAAGTATTCATTACATCCATCATAAAATTCCCCGCCAAAATCGTCAGGGGTCAACTGGGCTTGTTGCAGCATCGTCCCCATCGCACCATCCATGATCAGGATTCTTTTTTGTAATTGTTGTTCAAATTGTTGATTAGACATTTTGTAGCCTCCTAGATGACTGGTTAAGATGATGTTCGTGTGCGTAGCGGGCAAGCTCTACTGTCATTGAGTATCGCATGAACGGCGTAACAAGGTAAATGCCGTTGAATAATCCGATTGCGGTATCGAGAAGGGATTTGGCGATTTTAACGCCCTCCTGACTAGCGCGTTTACGATCATCCTTGTATCTCGCCATACGTTCTCGAACCTCCGATGATAGCTTGATACCAGGCACTTCATGATGGAGGAAATCCGCATTCTTACTGCTTGTGAGCGGCATGATTCCGATATATATTGGAACATCCAAATGTTTGACAGCCTCATGGATTTCCAGCAGTTTTTCCTTTGAAAAGACGGGCTGGCTGATGAAATAATCTGCCCCGCACTCTATTTTCTTTTCCAAGCGCTCGACAGCTTTATCGATGTAGCGGACATTCGGGTTAAACGCAGCCCCGATAGAAAAGTTCGTTCTTTGATCAAGTTCTTTTCCTGATAACGAAATCCCCTGGTTGAACTGTTTAATGATTTTGATCAGCTCGAATGAGGTTACATCATAGACAGAAGATGCGCCTGGAAAATCCCCTACTTTTGTCGGATCACCAGTCACCGCAAGTACGTCACGTATGCCGAGTGTATGAAGCCCCATAATGTGTGACTGCAAGCCGATCAAGTTCCGATCCCGGCAAGTGATGTGGATAAGAGGACGCAGCCCGATCTGTTCCTTCACGATGGATCCGACGGCAGTGTTGCAAATACGGGGAGATGCTAAGGAGTTATCAGCAAGTGTAATCGCATCGATCCCCGCTTCCTTTAGTGCTCTTGCTCCTTCCATATAACGCGTAGTATCCAATTTTCTTGGTGAATCCAATTCAACAATGATCGATTGCCCGTCTTTCACTTTTTCATGCAGCGGTGGAGGTCCTGGCTGTGCGGGTGGTTGTACTGCAGTTTTAACAGTCTGTCTCGGTTTGACTTCTTTTTCTTTTACAGGTGACAATGATTCAAGCTCATTAGAGAAAGCCTGTATATGAGCAGGAGTCGTACCACAGCATCCTCCTAATAATCGTATTCCTTGTTCACGGAAGGAACGGGCACATTCTTTAAAGTAATCCGCATCACTTTCATACTGGAGCTTTCCATCCACATAGGAAGGCAGGCTTGCATTCGGATAGGCTGACAGGTAAGCATGCTTCGGAAGAGGGACTTCTTCCAAAGTCGATAGCATATGATAAGGACCGAGCCGGCAGTTGATTCCGATTATATCGGCTCCGTGTGTTTCCAGTTTTTCGAAAGCTTCTGTGATGTGTGTCCGATTTTGCATATAACCGGTCTCTTCCAATGAGACTTGCGCAATAATTGGTAATGACGTCTCTTTACGGGCGATGGTTAGGACCGTTTCTAATTCATTTAGATCATAAAAGGTTTCTAGTAAAAGACCATCTACATTTTCCGAAAGGAGGCAATATAATTGCTCTCGAAAGGTACGTTTGATTTCCTCCATGTTGATCGTGTGAGGTTTGATGCCTCGGATCCCTCCGATCGTACCCACGACATATGCGTCATCATCGGCAGCTTTCTTCGCCAATCGAACGGCAGCTGTGTTGATCTCTTTCACTTGATCCTGCAAGCCGTATCGCTCGAGCTTAATGTAGTTGGCGGCATAAGTATTCGTCTGGATGATACCAGCACCAGCATCGATATAAGCACGGTGAATATTAAAGATTTGTTCTGATTGTGAAAGGTTCAGCTCTTCAAAACATCGGTCCGATCCATATGAATGGAGCAGCGTCCCCATCGCTCCATCACCGATCAATATTTTATCGTGCTTTAATTCATCTAAAATTCCCATCTGAATCCCCCTGAAATATTTGTAATTTCGTAGCCTGGCTGATTTTTCAAAAAGAAAAAAGCCTTCTATAAGAAGAAGACTTTAGTATCGACGTGTCGTTCTTCTTATCTTCACAAGCGGAAAACCACTTGTTGGAATTAGCACCTTTTCAATGTTCGGAACACTGATGGTTGCTGAGGTTTCATAGGGCCATTCCCTCAACCTCTCTGGATAAGAAACAGAATTTTTAAATTTCATTAAATTTACAACAAAACGCAGGAAACTTCAACCCTTTTTAAAGAAAAACTAAAAGCTTTTTAAGCCCTTTTAACCGATTGAAAAACTAGGTATTACCTGTATTCAAAAACTGTGTAAAAGGCTTTCCAGATCAAAACGCGAGAATTCATTGAATTAAAAATTTAGAAAATTTTCAAAAAACTATTGAATTGAAAAGGCTTTCATGATAATTTTTAATATAAGGTTATCGAAACGTTTCGACGAAATACATGCTTGATTTCAAAAATTGATGGGTATTGAGATTTTATTATCCATTATTTAAAGGTGAAGAAGATCAATATAAAAGATCATAAAAACTAGGATAATAGTAGCAGTAACTATTGTTATGATGGGGTATTTCCACCATGAGCCATAAGAATCCACTTTTGTACTCACTTAAAAAGAATATTAATTTCATTATTTTCCCCTTTTCTGAGAGGGTAAAAATATTAGTTTTTATCGATACGTTTCAATTTGTCGTCAGGTTCTGAAATGGGCAATCCAAAGCTGAGATAAAAGGGGGGCTGTAGTTTTTAATAACTGGTTACACGTGCCTGGTACAAAAAAAACAAAAAGTGAGGGATTAGATTGAAGGTTAAACCGCTATTCCAATGCTTATTAGTTGTATTGCTTATCCTAGTTGCGGGGTTGGCAGGATGCTCCAGCAATGAAGGAGCAAATTCTGAAACTGAAAATTCAAATGGAAATTCCGAGAAGGACGAGTCTGCTACTGATTCCGATGAAAAAATAACGATTACATATGGAACATGGCAGGAGGATAAAGAAGTCGATCAGGTTATCAAAGCATTTGAAGCTTCACATCCAAATATTAAGGTAAAGAAAGATAAATCACTTGGATGGCCTTGGAATGAAAAACTCTCTGCTGCTGCGGCTGCAGGTAAATTACCGGATGTATTTTGGACCTTTGGTGTGCCGACAGCAGTTACAAACGGATGGCTTGAAGATTTGACACCATATTTAGAAAAAGATGATAACTACGATCCTGAGAAAACGTTTGAAAGTATCCTCCAAACCGCTAATTATGATGGGCATCAATACGCGATGCCACATTCGATGCATGCAATCGTGATGCTTCTTAATACGGATTTATTTGAAAAAGAGAATGTTCCTGTACCGGATAGCAGCTGGACTTTAGATGATTTAAGGAAATCATCTGTCCAATTGACCAATTATAATGAACACCAATTCGGTTTTCTGAATCCTAGAGCTTACCGTGAAGTACTGCCTGTTCAATTCGATAATTCACTTGAATGGGGAACTTGGGATGGGGAGCAGTACAATTTCAGTTCTGCAGCCTACGTAGATTCACAAAATTATATCAATACGTTATGGAATGAAGATAAAGTCAGTCCATCCGTTTATACACAAGAAGAAAGAGATAAGTGGTACGGAAAGGACAAGGATCCATGGACACTTGGAAAGGTGGGGATCCGTTATGATGGGACGTGGGGCTTGACTGGAAATACGGAAAACAACAAATTCAACTGGACTGTGCTCCCGATTCCTGGCATTGACGGACATAGAGTTCCTTTAGTTGCTGATTACGTAGGGATTTCTAAAAGTTCGAAACATAAAGAAGCTGCGTATGAATTCTTGAAATGGTTGACCTTCTCCAAAGAAGGGTGGTTTGACCGTAAAGATGCAGGAGTACCAGTAGCAAGAAGTATCCCGCTCATCAATGATGAAGAGATATGGGAGGCTTATCTAAGTGACGAAGCCGTGCCTGCAGAGATGGAAGAAATCATCAAAGAAATCCCGAATGGTACGGTCGATCCTCTTAAAGCACACCCTGGCTATACGGAAGCACTCAATATCATCGGACCAATGAATGAAAAGTTCGATAAGGGTGAAGCCAAACCAAGTGATGTAGGTGCTGAAATGGACCAGAAAACCAATGCAACCTATGAAAAGGCCAAGGAGAAATTGAACGAAGTGATTGGTGAATGATAAACCACAAACAAAAATGGATGGGGTTTAGTTTTCCCCATCCAAAATTTATTTCAATAAAAGTAAGAATAAATATTTCCTCAGTATAAGTGCACAAGCTTGTAACTTCGAAAGCTGAACACGCACTTTCGAAAAGGAGAAATCCTATGCGCAGAAAAACCATTACCATCATTTTGATCGGATTGTTAATCCTATCCACAGTATCATTCATAAGTGATCAACCATCGAATGTCAGTTTTGCGAACACGGATAAAAAAACAGATACCGGTGATTTATTGGACGATCTTTTCGATAAAGACAAGAGAGATTCTGAAAAGTCCAAGGATGACAAGAAGAAAAAAGACAAGAAAGAACGGTTCGAAACAAGAGTCATCGAGGCTGATTACAAAGATAAATTAGCAGAATGGGACAAAAAAGGCATCGAAGATACAAAGGGATTCGAGAAGGTCATTCTACCAGAAGAGTTTACGATTCCCAAAAAAGAAGTGGAATTGACTTCCCATGAGGAATACGACGGCGGTAGCGTATTCCGGTGGGAAGAACAAACAAAAGAATTGCAATTATCCATCAATGTTCCTAAAGAAGGTCTTTATACAATTGAAGTGGATTACTATGCCTTACCAGGTAAAATCATACCGATAGAACGTGGTATCAAGGTAAATGGAGAATTTCAATATTATGAATCCAGAAGGATTGTCCTTCCAAGGTTATGGAAGGATACCGTCAAGAAATTTGAAGAAGATAGGCTCGGCAATCAGGTGTACCCGAAACAAGAAGAAATCCATACTTGGCAAAACAGGCCATTCATGGATGCGAGCTACTTATACGATCGTCCTCTGAAGTTCCATCTTAAAAAAGGGGAAAACACGATTTCACTGTTGAACATTCGCGAGCCGATGTTATTGGGGCAAGTGACCGTCAAGTCACCTGAAAAGCACGCCTCTTATAAAGAGTACTTGCAAAAACATGATGATGAGGAACAAACAAAAGGGCTGCTGGAAATTGAAGCAGAGCATCCATACTCAAAGTCTGATTCTTCCATAAGGGCGCTATCCAATGGCGAACCGAATGTGACACCGAACCGTGGAAGCAAGCTATCCCTCAATGCATTCGGTGGAGACACCTGGCAAGCAGGCGGACAAGCCGTCACATGGAAGATCCAAGTGGATGAAACAGGTTTCTATCAATTAGCTTTCAAGTACAATCAATATTTCAATGTGAATGTCCCTGTGTATCGGACAATCAAAATCGATGGTGAAGTTCCTTTCGGCGAAATGTTGAAATATCCATTCGACTACACAACGGAATGGAGAAATGAAACCCTTTCAGATGCAAATGGGAAACCGTATCAATTCTTTCTTACAAAAGGGGAGCACGAACTTACACTGATATCCAATCCATCACCTTATCAGCCTGTCATCAGCACGATAAAAGATGTCATGAAAGAAGTGAATGACCTATCTTTGGAAATCCAAATGGCGACTGGAAAATCCAGTGACATTTATCGAGATTGGGATATTGAGGAACAGATTCCGGATATCGTTCCCCGTTTGAACCGGCTGGCAGGGGAGCTTCGAGAAAAATATGAATATCTTGAGAAATTGAGTGACAGCAAACCCGATCAAGCAAGGAATCTGATGATCAGTGCTAAACAAATGGAAGATATTGCGGATGAACCCGCCAAAATACCTGTACGCTTTAAGGAACTGTCGCAAAGTTCGGGATCCGTGACCCAGAAGCTTGGAGATCTTCTCTTATTACTGCCCAATCAACCTTTGCAATTTGATAAATTTTATGTTTATTCAGATAAGAAACTTCCCGATGCCAAGGCGAATCTCTTGCAAAAAGCGAGCTCCATGGCCGTCAATTTCTTTTCCTCGTTTACTAAAGACTACAATCAAGTCAGTTCAACGGATGAAGATTCAATCGAAATCTGGGTGAACAGACCACGTCAATATGTCATGTTGATGCAGCAAATGGCCAATGAAGACTTTACGAAGGAAACAGGAATCAAGGTCAATTTAAGCTTGATGCCATCTGAAGAGAAATTGATTTTGGCAAATGCATCGAACGAATCGCCTGATCTGGCTTTGGGCGTTACTCAAAAATTTCCGTTTGAACTTTCTGTGAGGCAGGCGTTGGCGGACTTAAGCAAGTTTCCGGATTATGACCAGGTGGCTAAACGCTTTTCACCAGGTGCACTTCTTCCGTTCATATACGATGAGGGGACCTATGCCTTGCCGGAAACCCAAGAATTTTATGTTCTTTTCTACAGGAAAGATATCCTGCAAGCTCTCAACATGTCAGTTCCGGACACGTGGGAGGATGTACGAAAAATGCTTCCGAAATTGCAAAGATTCGGAATGAATTTCTATGTGCCGATCGCCGGAATGGGTGGCCTTAAAGAATCACCTGTAACCGTACCTTACATCTACCAGAATGGTGGAGAGCTTTTCAATGAAGATGGGATGAGTACTGCAATAGGCAGTAACGCCGCATTGAAAGGGTTCAAACAGATGACGAATCTGTTCACCATCTACAGTATGCCGTTACAGGTACCGAATTTCTACAGCCATTTCAGACAAGGTGACCTCCCGATCGGTATCGCTGATTTTGATAATTATGTCAAAATAACCGCAGCAGCTCCGGAGCTCCAAGGTTGGTGGGGGGTCGCACCATATCCCGGGGTGAAGAATGATGATGGTGAAGTAGTCCGCTGGGCACCTGGAACTGGTAAAGGCGTCATCATGTTCGATAGCAGTGATAAAAAGGATGATGCCTGGGAATTTATCAAATGGTGGACTTCAAAGGATACACAATCTGAATTCGGTAATTTGATTGAAACGATCTATGGCACGGAATTCCGTTGGAACACATCCAACGTGGAGGCTCTTAGTGAATTGCCATGGCCAGATGAAGATTTGAAAGTCATCAAAGAACAATGGGAATGGTTGAGAGACATTCCGCATGTACCTGGTGATTACATGCTCGAGCGTGAAATAAGCAATGCCTGGAATGAAGTCGTTTTCGAAGGTGAAAATGAACGGAAAGCCATAGAAGACGCCGTCATCACAACGAATAGGGAAATGAGAAAGAAACTGGAAGAATTCGGTTTTATCAAGAATGGAAAAGTTGTAAAAGAGCTTGAAGTACCTACTGTAGAAAAAATCAAGTCAAAGGGGGAGGCCGGTGAAACCAGCTACGAATATAGAGCAGAACGTCAACATTAAAACAAGGACGAGCAGTCGGAAAGCGGTTTGGATTGATGCTGTCAAAAAAGAACTTGGCGCTCTTGGGTTCGTCGCCCCATTTTTAATCGTCTTTACGCTATTCATCGTTGTTCCTGTGATTGTTGCTGCTTACTTTGCCTTTACTTACTTCAATACCATCCAGCCCCCAAAGTTCATCGGACTTAAGAACTTTGTGAATTTGATTACACAAGACAATGTATTCATGATGCATGTGCTTCCTAATACATTCCAATTCGCTTTGATTGTCGGTGTCGGTGGGTATGTCCTTGCTTTCTTATTGGCTTGGATGTTGGCACAAATTCCGAAAAAACCGAGAACGATCCTGACATTAGCGATCTATTCACCTTCGATGACTGCTGGTATAGCAATGTCGGTTGTATGGCTCATTTTATTCAGTGGAGACCGGGCAGGTTATTTGAACAGCATCCTGCTCCAGATCGGGTTCATCAATGAACCGATCCAATGGCTGCAATCACCTGCCCACCTTATGACCATCATGATTCTCGTTTCACTCTGGAACAGCATGGGTGTTGGATTTTTGGCCATGCTGGCAGGAATCTTGAACGTTAACCGAGAGCTTTATGAAGCGGCATATATCGATGGTTTGAAGAACCGTTTCCAAGAAATCTGGTATATCACGATACCGTCCATGAAGCCGCAAATGCTGTTCGGTGCAGTCATGGCGGTCGTACAGACCTTCCAGGCAGGGGATATCGCTGTTCAGCTGTCGGGCTCGAATCCGACTCCGCAATATTCAGGGCAATTGATCCTGACCCATATTGCGGACCATGGTTTCATTCGTTTTGATATGGGATATGCTTCTGCAATATCGCTTGTCCTACTCATCTTCGTCTATGGCGTATCAAGATTCTGCTGGCGCCTGTTTGGCGAAAGGGATGATTAAGACAATACGATAAAACGGAAGGTCAGGATGGATAATTTCCGTCCGTGACACTCGATGCTAAATAAGAGGCGCTGTTAAATCTTGTTGTTGATTTTTAATAAAGATTTTATTTAAGCGAAATTCACGACACTCCTGCAAATCGCCCGTGGAAAGGGAGCGAATTTCCAGGAAATCAACAGAGAAGAATCACAGAGCTAACTAAACGTAAGGCTCACCATGAACTTTGTGATTGAAAGAGCCTCATCATTGAAGAAAAGGGGAAAATTTCATGGCTTCTTTTCAAGGATCCAAGATCGACCCAAGTAAATTAAGTTTTACTCAGACCAAGTTTTTCGCATTTCTAATCCCGCTATCGATTTTTATGGCGCTGCCGATCATTTTCATATTTTCACAGGCGTTGAAGCCGATCGACGAGCTCTTCCTGTACCCGCCAAGGTTTTTGGTTGAAAAACCGACATTACAAAACTTCGGTGATCTGTTTAAGGAGACAAGCGTTACCGTCATTCCGATGACAAGGTATCTGTTCAACAGTATCATCATTTCCGTCGGGATCGTGTTTGCAAGTGTCTTCATAAGTGCAATGGCTGGCTTCGCTTTATCGAAATTGGATTTTAAATTGAAGAAAGTGATCTTTGAGGCGAATATCATCGCGTTGATGTTCGTCCCTGCAGCAGTTGCGATTCCAAGGTATTTCATCATTGACAGGATCGGTCTGACCGATAACATGTTCGGACATATCCTGCCGGTTTTAGCCATGCCAGTCGGTCTTTTCCTGATCAAACAGTTCATTGATCAGATTCCGGATGCATTAATTGAAGCAGCTCGAGTAGATGGAGCAAGCAACTTCTATATTTTCCGGAAGATCATCGTTCCGATGGTCACTCCTGCGATTGCTACTGTATCTATACTTGCTTTTCAAATGGCATGGAACAATACAGAAACCTCAGAGATTTATATGAATAATGAGAGCCTGAAAACATTCGCCTTTTACATGAGTACGTTAGCAGGAAATATGGGGAACGATAATCAGGTTGCTGGTCAGGGAATGGCGGCAGCTGCAGCTGCACTCATGTTCTTGCCGAACCTCATCATCTTCTTATTGATGCAAAGTAAAGTGATTGATACGATGGCTCATTCAGGACTGAAGTAGCAGAGGAGGTAAAAAATGGCGCGGCTTAAGATCCTATTGCTTTTGACCGTTGCTGTTGTCCTTTCAAGTACATCAACGGCATCTGCAGAAGCACCTTACATCACCTATACATTTGATAAAGACGGCTACCCGATCTATACCCAGACAGCCTATCAGCCGATTGGCACCATCGATGGCTTTGATATCCAAACCGACGATTCGGATCCTGTTGCGGGAGAAAGTGATCCTTTATTCCAACCGGAGGACATATTTATTGACAAGGATGACATGATCTATGTTGCGGATACAGGTAATTCCAGGGTTGTCATTTTCGACTCATTCGGGAATTTCCAGCGTACTGTCGGTAAGGACATCCTTTCAAAACCTACAGGTGTGTTCGTTGATGATGACGGGTCCATATATGTTGCGGATTATCAAAAAAAGAAGGTTTTCAAATTCCAAAAAGATGGTTCGGTCGCTTTTGAATATGAAAAACCGGATTCCGTCATTTATGGAAAGAAGAGTCCCTTCAATCCAACCAAAGTCATCATAGATAAACAGAAAAATGTCTACATGGTCGGGGATGGATCAACGCAAGGATTGATCCAGTTTGGTCCTGAAGGAGAGTTTCTGGGGTATTACGGTGGGAATCGTACAAGTTTCGATTTCATCCATCAGATGCAAAAACTACTTTATACGGACAAACAGTATAGTCAATTGATGAAAAAATTCCCTCCATCTGCGACGAATGTCGCAGTTGATGACGAGGGGCTGATTTATACAAGTACAGCAGGTTTGAAAACAGAAACGATCAAAAAACTAAATGTAGCTGGAGAAAATCTTCTGCCAGATGTCACTGCATCAAATAGCATTGCAGATATAACTGTTGATCAGGATAAAAATATCTTTGCAGTGGATTCCAATCTAGGGTATATCTTCGAATATGATCCAGACGGAAATCTATTATTCGTATTCGGCGGGCTCAACACCGGTAACCAAAGGCTGGGTTTATTCAAAGCCCCTTCAGGAATAGCTGTTTCTTCTGACCGGAAACTGTTCATTCTTGATAAGAAACAAAGCAATATTCAAATATTGAAACCAACAGAATTCACCAATCTGATCCATAAAGCCATTTCGCTTAATTCAGATGGGAAGTATCTGGAAAGTGAAAACTATTGGAACGAAGTTTTGAAACGGAATAGTATGTTTTCCCTCGCTCATAACGGGATTGGGAAGGCAGCTTTCAAAAAAGGAAATTATGAAAAAGCTCTTGAAGAATTCAGACTTGCAGGGAACGAAGACAGTTTTTCAGAAGCCTATTGGGAAATCAGGAGAAATTGGTTGATGAAGTATGTTTCCTGGGTATTGGTCGGAATCGTTTTATTGGCATTTTCGATTTTCCTTGCAAAGCGGCTTTACAGGAAATATGGATATGGCAGCCAAGTGGTAGAATTTTGGCACAAGTTCAAGAAAATCGAGATCATCTCCCACTTGCTACACATATTCCGTATGTTACGGCATCCAATCGACGGATATTATGAGTTGAAAACGAACGAAAGGGCTTCCGTATTTTCGGCCACTCTATTATTGCTGTTTCTGTTCGTCGTCCATGTGTTCGCCATTTTTGAAACCAATGCATTATTCAGTGATGTCGATTCGAAAAGAGTCAACCTTCTGACAGAACTTTATAAAGTCTATATTCCTTTGTTTGCCTGGGTAATTTGTAATTATTTGATCAGTACGATCAACGATGGAATCGGGAAACTCAAGAATGTATATATCGGAACGGTATATGCATTGAGTCCTTATCTTGTGTTCTCCATCCCCCTCACATTAATGTCAAAAGGGCTGACGAATATGGAGGTTGTCATTTATGACTTCTCTAAAAAAGCGATAATCCTGTGGAGTGGATTTCTCCTTTTCATGATGGTAAAAGAAATTCATTCCTATGAAATCGGCCAGACGATTAAAAATATGGTGCTCAGCGTTGCCGGCATGCTCGTATTGGGGATTATTTCATTTATCCTATTTGGACTCTCCAATCAGGTGATTGACTTTATGTACTCTATCTTTCAAGAGGTGAAGCTTCGTGTCTAATAAAAAGAAAATGGTCATCTTGCTCGGAAGCATCATCCTGATGATCCTCATAACCTATCAAATTGGATACAGTGAAGAAACCAAGAAGAATAAGGTGGATATTAAAAATGAAGAAGTCACCCATAGTACATTTCAATTCAAAGGGAACGAATTCACCCAACCTGAGAAAGAAAAGGAAATCGACTTGCCGAACAAGGAAATACCAGAAGGATACGCCTTAGCAGCCCAAAATGAGAGGCTCGAACTCTATGTTTCTCAACAAACCTTGAACATCATGATTAAAAATAAAAGGACAGGTTACGTTTGGAGCTCTGTACCTGATGAGGCAGCGCTAGAAGATACTCGATTGAATAACGAATGGGCAGCAACCGTCATGTCACCGATCGTTGTCCAATACTTCAATAAAGATAAAATGCTTAAATCCGGAAGCTATGTATCTCTTAAAGGCTCAGTCGGTCGCTTTGAACATACTA
Source organism: Pseudalkalibacillus sp. A8 (assembly GCF_045920555.1). Classification (NCBI taxonomy): domain Bacteria; kingdom Bacillati; phylum Bacillota; class Bacilli; order Caryophanales; family Fictibacillaceae; genus Pseudalkalibacillus; species Pseudalkalibacillus sp. A8. The sequence continues at coordinate 4,621,450 of NZ_CP174509.1, read as the reverse complement.
AAGATGGATTTGAAGCTGACTTTAATCTAGAAACAGTAAACGTTGACATGTCTATTGAAGTTGTTTTGGAAGATGATTCAGTAGTTGTTCGGATGCCTGATGAGGCTTTCAAAGAAAATGGGGAACAAAAAATCGCTTCTGTCCAGCTGTTCCCTTTTCTAGGAGCAGTGAAAAAGGAAGATATTCCAGGATATATGTTCATTCCTGACGGAAGCGGCGCACTAATTCGCTATCAAGATGAACATCCTCTATATGATAGTCCTTTCATAGGAAAAATCTACGGAAAGGATGAAGCAGTAGAATCGCATGGTGACTTGGAGGTCAAGCCACAGCCGATTTCCATACCGGTCTTTGGCATGGTGCATGGTGTTCAGAAAAATGGCTTCCTCGGCATCATTGAAAAGGGGCAATTCAATTCTGAAATTGTCGCTTATCCAAGTGGAGTCAATACGGATTTCAACTGGCTATCTCCGAGATTCATTGTCCGGTATCCGTATTTCCAGCCTACAAGTAAGAGTATGGGAGGAATCAATACCTTCCAAAAAAAGAGGCTGCATGAAGACAAAGAAATCCGATACGTATTCTTATCAGAAAATGAATCCGACTACGTAGGCATGGCTAAAACCTATCGGAATTATTTGGACAAGAATGATCAGATAAAGGTTCAGGGCAGTAAGGATCAAAAAGGGGATGTCCCTGTGAGAATCGAGTTCCTTGGCGGAGAAATGGAGCCTGGACTGATTGGCCAAAACCTTGTATCGATGACGACGTTCGATCAAGCTAAAAGGATAATCGATGACCTGACCAGATCAGGTGTCAAGGAGATGACCGCTGTATTCCGAGGATGGAATAAGGGAGGATTGACTGGAGGAAATCCTGTGAAATTCCCGGTCGAGGATGACCTGGGCGGTGAAAAAAAACTTGAAGAACTGAAGAGTCACCTGGATAAGAAAGGGATCCCTCTCCACCTTTATACGAATTATACGAAAGCATATGGAGATCAGGATAATTTTGACGTTGAAGTGGATGGCGTAAGACGGATCAGCAATAGAATCCTGGAATATTCATTTTCCAACAACCTGGTAGATGAAAAATTTTCTGATCTGAAAATCAATTATATGAATCCTGAGAAAGCTTTGGAAATTGTAAAGGAAGATATAAAGCATTTTGACAAATTGGGAATAAATGCAATATCGATCGATGACACCGGATCGATCTTGTTTTCAGACCATCATTCTGAAAGCAGGCTTTCCAGAGGAGAATCAGCTTCAAAATATAAAGAACTGGCTGATACATTATCGGATCAATTAAAAAGGCTATCATTCTATCAACCTAATGACTATTTATTCAAATACAGTGATGAAATCTTCAGTATTCCTATGACCTCATCACGATACGTGTATGAAACAGACACTGTTCCATTCCTTCAAATCGTCATGCATGGATACATCAATTATTATACGACGTTTTCAAATTATCATGCAGATCCAAAGAAACAACTCTTAAGAATGATTGAGTATGGCGCCTATCCATCCTTTTATTTGACCCATGAATCGTCTTGGAAACTGCAAAACACACCGTCTAAGGATCTTTTTACATCTTCATATGAGGATTGGAGCGAAGACGTCGTCAGCCAGTATAAAATGGTCAATGAAGCTCTGAAGAAAGTACAGAACGCAACGATTGAAAATCGAAAGGTCATTGGACTCGGGGTTGTCGAAGTCACGTACTCCAATGATGTGAAGATCATCGTCAACTACAACACAAAAAAGATGAAGGCCGATGATCATCAAATCGAAGCGCTTGATTTCAAATTGATCGAGGGAGGGGAATAGATGAATATGCCATCGTTCAATCGTAAAACCAGAGAATATTTTACGGGATATATGTTCATACTCCCATGGTTGATCGGGTTCGTGCTTTTCATGGCGTATCCGCTCTTCTACTCCCTCTTCATGAGTTTCAATAAGGTGTATGTGACAGCTTCCGGTATCAAGACAACTTTTTTGAAATGGGAAAACTACAAATTCGCTTTTCTATCAGACCCTCATTTTTTAGAAGAGTTGATCATGTTCCTGAAGTCTGTCGTGCTGCTGATTCCGATTGTCATCGTCTTTTCGCTCATTGTCGCTTTGATGATCAATCAACCGATACGGATGAAAGGATTCTTCAGAGCAATTTTTTTCCTTCCCGTCATCATAACCAGTGGGGAGGTCGTCAATGAACTGTTTGCACAAGGAGCTACAACCATTCCAATCATAGAAAGATACGGAATTATCGACTTTTTAGATGCCAATTTAAGTCCTTCATGGGCCGCGCCGATCATCAATGTCATAGAGCAGCTCATCATCATCCTTTGGTATTCGGGTGTTCAAATTTTGATTTTTCTGGCCGGCTTACAGAAAGTGAATAAACAGATTTATGAGGCGGCAGCGATCGATGGGGCGACGCCATGGGAAATCTTTTGGAAGATCACTTTGCCGAGCATCAAGCCATTCATCCTTGTCAATATCATCTATACAACAGTCGATCTTTCAACGAATTCGTTGAATAACGTCATCGTGCTGATCAAAGAAAACATGTTTAAAGTGGAGACAGGATTCGGCTATGCGACTGCACTGTCGTGGATCTATTTCATGGTCATCTTCGTCATTTTGCTTATCTCGATTTTCCTGTTCACAAGGAAGGAAAGATTGGAATTCAAAAAATCTTAACCAAGTAGGATGTGGACACCTTATGAAACTTGAATACGCCACAAATAAAACATTTTTTAAGAAAGTGAATACGATCGGAACTCGCATGAAGAAGCTATTATTGGGAATGCAGGGAAATGACGGCTTGGTTTTCAAAGCCTTCATCTATACCCTGTTGATCAGTGTAGGATTCATTTATTTGTATCCAATCCTATATATGGTTTCACAAAGCTTCAAAAGTTTAAAAGATTTGCTGGATCCAACGGTTTTATGGATTCCGAGAGAATTGTATATTGATAATTTTGTAAAGGCGTGGAATGTCCTCGAGTTTCCGAAAACATTTCTGACATCCCTTATGAATTCTGTCTTGCCGGCGATTGCACAAATGGTATCGTGTGCGATTGTGGGGTTCGGATTTGCAAGGTTCCGGTTTCCAGGAAAAACTATACTTTTTGGACTGATGCTCCTTACTTTTATTATCCCGACACAGATTGTCATGATCCCGATGTTCCTTATGTTCGAGCAATATGGAATGCTGGGTACATCATTGCCATTCATCTTACCGGCTATTTTCGCAGGAGGGATCAAGAGTGCGCTGTTCATCCTGATCTACACGCAATTTTTTAAATCTATACCGCAAGTTCTTGATGAGTCTGCACAATTGGATGGAGCGAATTACCTGACCATCTTTTTCAGAATCATACTGCCGATCTCCATTCCGGCCCTGGTAGTGGTTTTCTTGTTTTCTTTGGTATGGCATTGGAATGAGACATATACGGCTTCCCTCTATTTAGGGGATAGCATGTCGACACTGCCATTGAAGCTGAAGGAGTTCAATGATTCGTTCAAAGCCCTTTATTCATCAGCTGGTGGTGAAGGTAACGGTGCTGATATCAATGAATCGATCAAATTTGCCGGAACAGTCTTAGTCATCCTTCCATTATTGGTCCTCTATATGTTTGCACAGAAATGGTTTGTTGAAGTACTTGATAAAACCGGTATCACTGGTGAGTAAGAAATTGTTTAAAAGATCTGATGTTTTCTGCAGTGGATAAAAATTTTTACAACTTTATTGAAACGTTTCGAACAAAAACTAAGCCGTTAAATAGAGTAAAAGGTTATTTGGAGTGTGAGAATATGCAAAACGTTCGAATAGGTATCATCGGAATCGGAAATATGGGAACAGCCCATTCAGTAATGATTTTGAATCATCGGATCAAAGGAGCTGAATTGACGGCTGTCTGTGATCCAAGTGAAGAAAGGCGGAAATGGGCAAATGAAAACCTGGGGGAGGATGTGGAGGTCTATCAAACCCCGGATGAATTGATTTCTTCTGCTCGAGTCGATGGTGTGATCATTGCTACCCCTCATTACCAACATTCAGAAATCGCCATGAAATCTTTCGGAAAAAACCTTCATGTCCTTTGTGAGAAACCAGCGGGTGTCTATACCAAACAAGTCAGGGAGATGAACGAAGCGGCGGCGAAGGCAGATAAAGTCTTCTCGATCATGTACAACCAGCGAACGAACCCGGTATTCCAAAAAGTCAGGGACCTTGTCGTTTCCGGAGAGCTGGGTGAAATCAGACGGACAATCTGGATCATCGATTGGTATCGTTCCCAAAGCTATTATGACTCCGGATCATGGCGGGCTACCTGGGCTGGAGAAGGCGGCGGAGTGCTGATCAACCAGTGTCCCCATCAGCTTGACTTATGGCAGTGGTCGATCAACATGATGCCGAAACGAGTACGGGCGTTCTGCAATTTTGGGAAATATCGAAATGTTGAAGTGGAAGATGATGTGACAGCTTATGTGGAATATAAAAACGGAGCGACCGGCTTGTTCGTCACCTCTACCGGGATGGCTCCGGAGACGAATCGGTTTGAGATCTATGGGGATCGAGGCAAAATGGTCGTCGAAGATAATAAGATCACTTTTTGGCGGAACCGGGTTTCAGAAACACAGTTCAATCAGGAGTGGAAAGGCGGTTTCGGCCTACCAGAAAATTGGAGGTGCGAGATACCGGTACACGGGATCGAAACAGGACATGAAGGGATCATTGCCAATTGGGTCGAGGCGATTCTTCACGGTAGTCCGTTGATTGCTCCGGGTGAAGAAGGGATCAAAGGACTGACATTATCCAATGCGATGCATTTATCAACCTGGACAAATGCATGGATTGATCTTCCACTTGATGAAGATCGCTTCTATGGAATGTTAAAGGACAGGATTGATCAGTCGGCTTATGATGAAGAAAAGGTTGAAAATAAGACGCTTGATGTCAAAGGAACATTTTAAAAACTTGGATGAGGAGTTTTTTATTATGAAGCACAAATTTGCAGCTCAATTGTATACAGTGAGAAATTTGCTCAAGGATGATTTTCCAGGTGTATTGAGAGAATTGAAGGATATGGGTTGGTCTGGAGTCCAAATCAGCGGACTTTTCGGTTATTCGAAGGAAGAAATTTCGGCTGTTTTGCAAGAAACCGGTCTAAAAGCTGCAGGTATGCATGTTGGTATTGAGCGATTGCGGGAGGATTTGCAGGCAGTGGTGGAAGAAGCGGAAGCTTTCCATACGAAAGACATCGTCTGTCCTTATGTACAAGAAGCACTTAGGACTATTGAAAGCTATGAAGCTATAAAATGGGACTTGAATGGGATCGCGCGAAAACTTGAAGGGAAAGGATACAGGATCAGCTACCATAACCATGATTTTGAATTTAAGACGATGATCGGCGGGAAATCAGCGTTAGAATTTATGCTTGATCCTGTCGAAGATAATCACATATTGGCGGAAATCGATACGTATTGGGTCAAGAAAACAGGGCATGACCCATTAGATTTCATCAGACAATATGCTCATCGGATGCCGATCATCCACCTTAAAGATATGACGCTTGACGATAACCAGACATATGCTGAGATCGGTACAGGGTCAATCGATTTCAAGCCGATTCTGGCCTGGGGAGAAGGAAATGGTGTCGAATGGTATGCAGTCGAGCAGGATGAGTGCCCAGGTGATCCGATGGACAGCTTGCAAATCAGTTATGACAATTTGAATGAACTGGCAGAGCAACTGATCAAAACAAATTAATGGGAGAGGAATTCCAAGGAGGAAACAATTCATGACAGTTGGAATGAAGCAGAAGAAATTTATCATCGACGGAAAAGAAGAGTTACTCTATGGTGGAGAATTACACTACTATCGTGTTCCTAAAAGCGAATGGAAGGATCGCCTCAACAAATTGAAAAAGGCTGGGTGTAACCTGGTCAGTTCGTATGTCCCATGGGTGTGGCATGAAATCGAGGAAGGCGTTTATGACTTTACAGGTGAAACTAGAGCCGAAAGAGATCTGAAATCTTTCTTGGAATTCGTAAAAGAATACGGTCTCTATTGTATTGTCCGACCAGGCCCATATGTAATGGCCGAAGTCCGATTCCATGGCATTCCCGATTGGCTTCTGGACTCATACCCAGAGGTGATTTCACGAAAACGTAATGGAGACGAACATGGAACCCGGGTCGTTTCATACAGGCATCCCGTATTTTTGGAAAAGACGAAAAAGTGGTATGAAGCAGTGAACGAACTGATCACCCCGCAGCAAATCGAACAAGACGGGCCGATCATCATGTATCAATTATGCAATGAGATCGGCATGTTCCATTGGGTAAGCAACAGTTCTGATTACAACCCGGATACGCTTGGGAAATTTGGTGACTATCTCGAAACTAAATATGGCACGATCGACAAGTTCAACTCACACTACCAAGTTGAAGAACAGTCTTTTACAAGTTTCCTTGAAACCTATAAGAAGGAGCTGCCTGCAGATTACCCTTCCTTCCATTATGAATGGGGCGAATTCAGAAGGGAATACATCAGGGATTATACGGGGGATCTGCGGCAATTTGCGAAGGATACAGGAATAACCGTTCCGTTCATCATCAATGTGCACGGATTCACTGATTTTTCGATTTACAGCAGGGGGATCCACTATCCGATCGGGTTATCCCAATTGTATCGCACGGCTAAATTTGATGATGTCGCCATTGCCGGAGATTTCTATCCTGGTAGGATCGGCTACGACAACTATCATGATCTCGTATTATCAACCACTTTCACAAGAGCGATATCACAGCAGGACCAGCCTGTTTTCTCAGCAGAATTCCAATCTGGACGATTGGCGGATCGGCCAAGGTTATACCCGCAGGACTTGGATTTGAACACACGTACTTGCGTCGCGCATGGGATGAACGCATTAAACTACTATATGTTTGTGGCAGGAGAAAACTATGAAAATCTCGGACTTTTCGGAAGAAGGCATGAGTGGCAAGCACCGATCGATTCAAAAGGCGGATTACGCCCCAACTACCATAAAGCGCAACATTTAGGGAATGTTTTCAAAACGATCGGTACGAGATTGATAAATTCACAGAAAAAAGTACATACCTACGTCGGTTTCAATCCGGATGATTATATGACAGAAGTGGTTGAGGACCGTGACAGAGGAATGCTCGGCGATTCAATCGGAAAACGGGATCACGTTTCCTATGATGGAATACTCCGATTGTTGGTCAGCACGAATATCCAATTCGAAGCCCTTGATCTTTTGAAAGACATCCCGGTCGAAGACGTTCCTTCCTTATGGGTGTTTTCAAGCAAAAGGATGGATGGAAAGCTGCAGAGACGCCTTGCTGAGTATGTAAAACAAGGAGGGAATCTCATCCTTTATCCGGAGATTCCGACAAAAGATCTCTCAGGGAACACGTGTAAAATACTAGCTGATGAACTCGACCTTGGGGAATGGCAGGTCGTCGGAGGTACGGATTATGTAGATGTATTAGATATTGATTCCGTCAATATCAAACAACGGCTGCGCTTCACTTTCTTTGATGGTGAACCCATCGCGGCATTCACCCGATCAGGAGGAAATGAGGTTGCGGCTTATAAGAAACCTTACGGAAAAGGACATGTCCTCGTGTTAGGAATTGCGATCGGGCATGATTACAGTTATCAATTGGATGTCATCAAGAAAATTGCAGACAGAATGGAGATCAATACACATTTGCAGTCTACGGATCCTGACCTATCGCTCGTAGAACGGAAGAACGGAGTTGAATCGTTCCTTTTTGTCGGAAATTATGATGAAGTGGAACGATCTGCTGTCATCTATGAAAATGGTCAACCGTTGTTTGATGAGGAAGAGGTTGTCCTGCCGCCAAGATCTTCGGCAATCTATCTCAGAAACTATGAAGTTACCGACGGTTTGACGATCGAGTTTGCGACAGTAGAACTGACTCGTTTGGCGGAAGACAATGATCAAATCGAAATGACCCTGCATCCGGTCGGACCTGAAGGGTCTGTGAAATTAAGGTGCGATGACAGCTGGATGGCAGATTCGGATGATTCTTCAGATAAAGACACGATCATATTCAAAGAGATCAGTGAGCCGAAAACGGTCGTCATCAAACGATTGAGAGAATCCGTAACGGGTTGAAGCAATCGTCGGGCGGTTCAATTTTTAAATTAGGCTGTTAAATTTTAGCGAAATGCACGAAACTCCTGCGGGAACAGCGAGCCAGGCGAATTTCGAAGAACAACAAAGAAGACTGACAGTGCCAAATACAATAATGGAGCGGATTGATGTGTTGAAAGGTACCAATTTCAAAGGTAAGTTGTTTGTATTATTTGAATGGATCACGAGGATGGCCTATGTAAACGTATTGTGGATCGTGTTCACCGTACTTGGGCTGGTGATCCTCGGCCTTTTCCCGGCAACGTCAGCCATGTTCGTTTTGATTCGTCGCTGGGTAAGAGGGGAGGATGACTTTTCCGTATTCTCTTTGTTTTGGAAAACGTATAAGAACGATTTTTGGAAGGCCAATGCTTTCGGATGGATCATGGCTGGATTGGGGATTATTTTATATTTGGATTATATATTCTTCTCATCCTCGGATACGACGCTCTTTTTTCTTTTGAAATCGTTCACCATCATGCTCCTGTTCGTTTATGGTTTGATCCTGGTGATGATTTTCCCAGTATTCGCTCATTATAAATTGACGCTTATCCATCTGTTCAGGAATACGATCTTCATTGCGATGTTGCATCCCTTGAAGAGTCTTACGGCGATTTCTGGGATAACATTCATCGGTTTCGTCATGTTTCTTCTTCCGACCCTTTTCCCTTTTTTCGGTGGAAGTCTTAGTGCGCTGTTCCTCACATGGGTTGCACAAATGATGTTTAGGAAAATTGATGAAAGACAAGAGGAAGGTTTGAAAATGGATGACAAGTAGAGAGGAAATTGGAGGGTATAAAATGATCGATATCAAAAACAAGCAGATTCTCATAGATGGGGAAGCCAAAATCATCATGTGTGGTGAAATCCATTATTACCGCTTGGATCGGGAAGAATGGCAAGACCGTCTTGATAAGCTGAAAGCATCAGGTTGTAATGCTGTCGCCTCTTATGTCCCATGGCTTTGTCATGAACCGGTTGAAGGGGAGTTCGATTTGGAAGGAAAGTCGCGCCACGAACTGGATTTGAAAGGATTCATCGATTTATGTGCAGAGAATGACCTTTATTTCTTCGTCCGTCCAGGACCATTTATAATGGCTGAGATGAAAAATGAAGGGATTCCTTATTGGGTGATAGAGAAACACCCGGAAGTCGTACCAATCACTTGGGACGGAAAGCAGGTTGCGACTAAGACGCTCGATTATCTCGCCGCAGCATTTTTACAAGAAACGAAGAAATGGTATGAAGCGGTCATGGACGTCATTGCCCCAAGGTTATACACAAAAGGAGGGAACATCATCGGGGTGCAGCTCGACAATGAAATAGGGATGCTTTCTTGGGTCAGCAACAGCCCGGACCTCACCGATCATGTCCTAGATGATTTCACTGCATGGTTGAAGGAACGTTATGATCCTAAAGAATTGAGACACCGTTATCCGTTCGAAATGGAGAATGAAGTGATACGGAATGATTCCATCCGCTCTCCGAAGGAAGATTATTCTCCTTCCCTTCATCACGATCTCGGCTGTTATATGAGGAACCGTTTTGCCAGGTATGTCACAACCCTTCGCTCATATGCAGAAGAATTCGGGGTAAAAGATGTGCCGTTTGTCATCAACATACATGGCACAGGGGGAGGCCGCACATTGACATACCCGATCGGGATCAGTCAACTTTATGAGTCTTACACACAAGCACAAGGCTACATTTCTGGTTCCGATATCTATTTCGGCGATTTGGATATGAGTACTTTCCAGGATCTCTATTTGATCAATGGATTCATGGATGCTGTACACAATCCAGACCAGCCTCTGACCTCGGTCGAATTTAATTGCGGGGATGGGAATTTCGGGGAAACCCTTAGCAGCCGGTACGATCCATCTGCTGCAGATTTCAAGTTGCGTATGTGTATCGCACAAGGCAACCGCCTTATCAACTATTACCTGTTCACGGGTGGAAGAAACTATCGCCTTGATCAGAAATTTGACGATGGAAATGACAGAATCGCTCATACCGGAGAGCGGCATGGATTCGCGGCTCCTATAAGTCCAGAAGGAGAACTGAATTATACGTTTCTGAGGATGGCACGTGCTACAAAAACGATGATGGCAGTTGCCGATAAACTTGCTGTAATGGAAGAGGAACATGATGATGTTTCATTCGCCTTCATTCCGGACTACTTCATGACAGAATCACGTTACCCGAATAGTGAGAAGATCAAAGAAATGTACCAGAATATCGAAGCTAATCGTGCTTCGGCGGCATGGGATAACATGGCTCGGGCGATGCTGCTTGCTGGTTACCGGTTCGGTTCTATCGATGTACAGAATAGGACGATCGATCCAAAATCGACACCTGTACTAGTTTTAGCTTCCGCTCTATATATGGATGAGGGACTACAGCAAAAACTTGCTGACTATCTGAGCGATGGTGGAAATATACTTCTTTACGGACAAGTACCAACATATGATTTGGAAGGTGAACCATGCACCATATTTGCTGAAGCTCTTGGTGTGAAGCCGACTGGCTTTCGACAAGCATCCCAACACTACGCATTATCCGTTTATGGGGATAACTGGGCTGAAACCCGTCCTGAAATCAGGACCCATATTGCCCAGGTTTTTGATTCTGGAGAGGCAGCACCTATCATCCGCGTATATGGAACCGATGAAGTATGCGGTTTCGATACGAGAGTGGGTGATGGAAGGGCGATCGTGATATCAACCAATTACAATTGTAATATCGGTTTTTATAAAGAAGCATTAGAAAAGCTTGGTGCGAAACCTGCACTCCAACATGATTGCAAGTATCATGGGATATTCACGACTTCTACCGCAACGAAGGAGAGGGAACGCTTCATCCATCTTTTGAACCTTGATGGGTTTGATAAGGAACTGCATCTTTATGAGGATGAAACAAAGCTTTTTGATGGTCGTTTACTGGAGTTGCAAAGCAAAGACGGGGTCATGCTTCCTGTTGATGTTTCCTTTGGGGATGTGAAAATCCTTTACTCTACAGCAGAAATCCAAAATGTAGAGGACGATCGGATAGATTTCCGTCTCACACAGAGCGAAGATATCATCGCATTTGATACTGATCGTGAAATTGCGGAAAGTGATGATTACGTTGTGGAGTTGAATGGAGATGTAGCGTATGTTGTTTCAAAAAAACATGCGAAAGTTGATGACCATTTAACAGTTTCCTTTAAGTGAATCTATAGTTCTATCATAAATTCCATAAAATTCAACTAGAAGCAGAGACATCAAAAGCATTATGGGTGTGCTCTGTTTTTTTTTACTTAAAGACAATCATGCATCTAGAGCTGCATCAAAGGTACAGCCACCGCTAAAAGCTTGGGTTTTCTATGTTTTCTTTAAGGAGGTGTTGGAAGCGTGAAGGAATAGGGATATAAAGGAGTAAGCCGTTTTTTAGTAGAGTTTAATGAAAAATAGAATCGGAGGATATGTACATGAACATTTCGATTGCATCATTCGCTTTTCATGGACTTTTACAAGAAGGAAAAATGGATGTGTTCGGCTATTTGGAAAGTATCAAGTACCGCTATCACTTAAACAAAGCCGACATTTGGAATGGTATGTTACTCAACACGGATGAAGATTATTTAAAAAAAGTGCGAGAAGCAATGGATGAAAAAGGTCTGACTCTTGCCAACCTATGCGTGGATGGCGCTCATCTATGGGAAGAAAATCCTGAAAAAAGAGAGCAAAACTATCAGAACGCCTTGAAAAATCTTCGGGCTGCGGAAGTCCTTGGAGCTGAAACAATACGGATCGATATGGGGGGCCATGACATCGATATGAGTGAGGAACAATTTGAGTATACGGTCAATCGGTATAAAGAATATGCTTCAAGAGCAAGAGAAGGTGGTTATAAAGTGGGCCCTGAAAACCATTGGGGTACATCCAGAGTTCCAGCCAATATCAAAAAAGTGTTTGACGCAGTCAATGATCCGGCATTCGGCATCCTGCTCCATTTTGACAATTGGGATGTTGATAAAGAAAATGGTGATCGGCTTTGTGCCCCTTATACGTTCCATACACATATGGCTGCATGGACGATTCCTCAGTGTGATGAGAAGATCGATATTTTATTTGATTCCGGATATGAAGGTTGTCTGGGCGTTGAACACCATTCCGGCGTAAATGAGTATATAGAAGTCGAGTGGCAGCTTGCTTCTGTCAGACGAGCATTGAAACACCGATCACCTGTCCTATCACTCTAAAGGGCCAAGAGAGGAGAATTCAATTTGGAAACGATCAAAGTTGGCATTATCGGCGTCGGTATAATAGGAAAACAACATTTGGAGTTTTATTCGAAAATCCCTGGAGTTGAGGTGATCGCTGCTTCCGATATCAATGAGAAAGAGCTGGATCGTGTTGCTGAAAAATACAACATAGCGAACAAGTATACCGATTTTCGTAAAATGCTTGAACGGGATGATCTGGATGCAGTTGATGTATGCCTTCATAATAACTATCATGCACCTGTCACAATAGAAGCGTTACAGGCGGGTAAACATGTCTATTGTGAAAAGCCGATCGCAGGATCTTATCTTGATGGAAGTGATATGCTTCAAATGGCCCAGCAATGTGGGAAAAAGCTTCATATCCAACTGAGTAATCTTTATTTGAGAGAAACGAAAGCAGCCAAAGTGCTCATTGAAGAGGGCAAGCTCGGTAAAATCTTTCATGCACGTTCAGCTGGCTATAGAAGGAGAGGTAGACCATACGTAGATGGGTTTGGCACAGAGTTCTTTACGAGAAAAGAAACCGCAGGCGGCGGAGCATTATTCGATATGGGTGTTTATCATATATCCGAGCTCTTGTACTTGATGGATATGCCAGAGGTGTCTACAATCACCGGAAATGTCTATCAAGAAATGGATATGGACCCGAAAAGAAGGGAGATCTGCAGATTCGATACTGAGGAAGTGGCAACAGGCTATGTCAGGTTTAAGGATGGGGTTTCCCTTGATATTCTGGAGAGCTGGGCGATCCATCTGAATGAATTCGATGGAAGCAGCATTGTCGGGTCTAAAGGTGGAATCCGCATACGCGGGGTTCATAATGGAAAAAGGACGCCGTTAAGTTACCATACTACGATGTGTGACTTGGATGTGGACACTGTTTTTCCCGGAGACCAATCTGATTACCGATGGCATCAATTAAGGGAAAACACAGACGCTTATGATTCTTCACAACATCACTGGATTGCAGCCCTTCAAGGCCGTGTGGATCTTCTTCCGACACCACAGATTGCCCTGGATACCATGTTAATCAGTGAAGGTATCTATTTATCCGACCATCTTGGAAGAGAAGTAACGGCAGATGAAGTCCGTAACCTATCCAAGTCAAGTGTAGTAACCGTTTAATAGATTATATTTTAGTCAAGTGTATTTTTACACGAAATATTGGTAAGGACATGATTTTGTTGGTAAAGTGCCAGAAATTGTTGGTTAAGTTGTTTATTTTATTGGTAAACAATGAATTTATGTTGGTAAATGGTAGATTACCAACATCATCACTTCTAAGACTTCATTCGTGAAGGTGCAGTACCCATCCATTTTTTGAACATGCGATTGAAATAAGATTGGTCGCAGTATCCAAGATATTCTGCGACCTCTCTGATCGTCATGTCTGTATCTGTCATCAGATCCCATGCTGTATTGATACGGATCTGGTGCAGATATTGAATCGGTGTGACGCCGATGACTTCTTTAAATAGGATGGTGACATAATTAGGTGTCACATCCACTATTGAAGCCAACTCATCGATGGTTATATTCCGCCGGAAGTTATAAAGGATATACTCTTGCATCCTTCTTACGATCTGTTCTTTGGCAGGAGATGCATTCCTCTCCGTTTTCTCTTGTGAGAGCAGCAGTAGAAGTTCCGACATGACGTTATGGCACAATCGCTCATAGAAAGACCTTTGGCCTAACCATTGTACAAACAGAAACGCAAAACGCTGTTCGAAATAGGCGGAATTTCTCGGCTTGAAATTCAATAACCGGTTCCTTTCAGTAAAAATCGGAAGTTCTTCTTGTGCTTGATCCTCCCAGGAAAAAACGATCGTATATTTTTTATGAGTTTCATTCGGATGGTTTTTCCATGCTCGGTACAGATTGAAAGGGATATATAATAGATCGCCTTTTTCCAATTCAAATTGCTCATCCTCAATAAAGTAATGGACTTTTCCTTCCGTAACGTATACGAGGGTATTCAAACCGCGGGATTTCTCGGTACGCCAGGTAGGGTCCACATCATGATAAACTCCATAGATTTTCAACATCGTTTACCACTCCGGATAAATAAATTTATGAATTGTACAAACATATAAATTTTGTTTATGTTCAGTCAGAGTCTTTTCTTTTATTATAAACGAAAAGGAGGGACTATGTAATATCTAGGATTAGTGCTGAAATCATTCAATCCTGCCATTGATCAAAAAAATCAATTGATTCTATGAATTGTACAAATCGAAAACATGAAAGAAAGGAAGATTATCATGCGTATCCTATATATTGATATCGATTCATTACGTCCTGATCATCTAGGGTGCTATGGCTATCATAGGAATACCTCACCTAATATTGATAGAATTGCAGAAAGAGGTACATCCTTTACGAATTATTATGCATCTGATGCCCCATGTGCTCCTTCACGAAATGCGATGTTCAAATCTCGTTTCGGCATCCATACTGGTGCTGTAAATCATGGCGGCCTTGAAGCAGATAACCGTCCAATCGGTTCAGAGAGGCCATTCAATTATCACCATTCCCCATATCAAGCATGGGTGGATGTGATGAGATTCAAAGGTCATCATACCGCTATGATCAGTCCATTTCCTAGCCGACATGCGAACTGGGATGTAGTGGAAGGGTTTCTTGAGATGATTGATACTGGCAAGCATGCTGGAGAAACAGCAGGAGAAGTTACAGAAGAAGCTCTAAGATGGATCAAGGGGCGTGGGACAGAAAAACAAGACTGGTTGTTGTATCTCAATTTTTGGGATCCTCATACACCATATCGAACCCCGGAATCTTATGGAAACCCTTTCAAAAACGATCCAGCTCCAGAATGGTTGACAGACGAGATCATCGCCAAGCATCAGGAGAGTTTCGGACCGATGAGTGCAAGGAACGTCCCTGCTGGTAATCAATGGCCAGATCTGCCGCAGGAAATCCATTCTCGTGAAGATTTCAAGAGATGGATCGACGGATATGATACAGCCATCCGTCATGTTGACGATCATGTCGGGATGATTCTCCATGCTTTAGAAGAGGAAGGATTGCTCGAGGAAACGATCATCATCATCTCTGCTGACCATGGTGAAAACCAGGGTGAACTGAATGTGTATGGTGACCACCAGACAGCGGATCATATAACGAGCCGAATCCCTCTGATCATGGCTGGTCCAGAAATACGTCAAGGACAAGTTGATGAAGATTTCCATTATCAAGTCGACCTTGGACCGACTCTGACGGAAATGGCTGGGGCTGAACCTCGTAAAAAATGGGACGGTAAAAGCTTTCTGCCGGCACTTACGGATGGGCAATCGGCGGGAAGGCCTTATCTTGTGGTCAGTCAGGCTGCTTGGAGTTGTCAACGTTCAGTAAGGTTCGATAATTGGATGCTGATCCGGACATATCATGATGGGCTGAAAGACTTTCCTGATCTGATGTTGTTCGATATCGAAAATGATCCACATGAAACAAACAATCTAGTTGAAGAACGTCCCGATATCGTCGGGCAGGGATTGAGGCTCCTCGACGAATGGGTCGCAGAGCAGATGGTAACTTCCGATTATCCGATCGATCCGATGTGGAATGTCATCCACGAAGGCGGACCTTACCATACCAGAGGCGAATTCCCGCAACACGTAAATAAACTTCGGGAAGAAGAGCGGCATGAAGCAGCCGAACGTCTAGAAGGCCGCCATGAAAAATTCGATAGGATTTACAATAAAGTTTAGGAAGGGGTTATGAAGATGAGCGATTTGACGGATTTTTATCAATACTTGCCTCCCGATGTCAAAACCTTTTTCGATCGCCAATATCAAGATTCCTATGCATTGCTGGATGCTTCACGTAATCCACGGACAGGTTTGTATGCTGATGCCTACATGACATTCGGCGAAAATCCTGATTACAGATGCTCGATTGCAGCTACTGGCGTCGGCTTGATCGGTTTATGTGTCGCAGACATGGAAGGTTGGGATGCAGAAGCTGCTGAAAAGGCACTTGTTACCTTGAAGTGTGTGATGGGTGAAATAGTAGGTTGTCAACCAGCCCGTGATGCTGCGACAGGATTTTATGCCCATTTCGTCGATATGGAGACAGGTGAAAACCTCAATTCGGAGATATCGACGATCGATACTTCCTTATTGGTAGCAGGGGCGCTCTTCGCAGGAAAACATTTCAAGGAGACTGCCCCACAGATAGAAGAAATGGCTGTAAAACTGTTGCAGCAGATCGAATGGAGTGTAGTGGTCGCTGATAAGGAAAATGGTGTCATCAACATGATCGTGAATGACGGTGCTGGAACAGCTCCGTTGCCTGCTTTCAACGAATATGCGCTGGTTGCTCATCTTGCCTTGTTGGGCAACCCGGAAAATGAAGATATCCAAACACTATGGTACAGTAATTTTACTGAACAGAAATTGACCGAGCTTCCAAAAGCCAAGTATCGTGATATCCCGGTATTGACAGATAATGATCAAAACGCCTTCCTGTCATCATTTGTACATCAATTTCCTTATTATCTCGTGCAGGAATACGCTAAAAGCGAGGTGTATAAAGACTTCTACACCAATGCATGTCACGTTGACCGTCTGAAATGGAAAGAGCTTGATGATGTGCCATCCTTTGTATGGGGGTATGGTGCTGGACCGAATGATGGACTGCACGGGGGTTATCATGCAGATAAAGTCAATAATGCACCGGGTGACATCGCGTCTGCTTATATCGTAGCAGGGTTCTTGCCTGTCTATCCTGCAGGGATTCACGATCTATACGCTCTTTATCAACTCCATTTTCCTTATGATGTTTATACGAACCCTGATGATCCAGAGGATGAAAAAAAGTTTCGAGCTTCATACCATTTCGGGTTGCACCGCTATTCCTGGTGGCATCTGGAACGAAAAGATCGATGGTATCCGACTAAAATCACCTTGATTGATTGGAGTTCCATGTTGTATGGATTGACTGCATTCAAACGGGGGATGTCATTTTTTACAGAACGGTTGACGGATAACAGCCCGGTCTCTCAAACAAAATGACTTGTAAGCAGGAATGCGAAATTGAACAAAATTAAAAAACAAGGATCAGCTACTACTATGGTTGATCCTTTTTTCACATTTAAAGGAATACGAAGCAATTTCACGTATTTTTGATTAAGGAAGGAAATTAAATGGATATGAAAGTGATGACGTTTAACTTAAGGGTAGATCTTCCTCAGGATGGTGCGAATTCATGGCCTCATCGAATAAAAAAAGTATCTTCTATCATAAAGAAACATCAACCTATTGTAATGGGTACTCAAGAAGGTCTGCTTTATATGATTGAAGCTTTACGTAAGGATTGGCCTGATTATCACTGGATAGGCGAAGGAAGAAGCGGAGGTATGACGGATGAGTTTTGTGCGATCTTCTATGATCATAGGAAATTGGAAGTAGTTGAATCAGCCCAATTCTGGTTGTCTGAAAAGCCGGATGTACCAAACAGTATAAGCTGGGAAAGTGATTTTCCAAGGGTGTGTACGTGGGGGCATTTCCGATTCAAGAAAGAACCCTACCAGGAATTCATCCATTATAACACCCATCTTGATCATATAAGCCAGTCTGCGAGGGAACATGGAATCCACTTGATTTCAGAAAAATTAAATGAACAGCATCGGAAAAAGAAGCTCCCTGTGATTTTGACTGGGGATTTTAACAGTGAACCTGATGATCCAGTCGTCCGCTTTTTACGGGGAGAAGCAGAGCTTTTTGACAGATCTGCAAACTTACAGGACTCATTTATCAAACTGGAAGGTACATTCCGAAAGACTTTCCACGGCTTTCAAGGTGGAAAGGAAGGGGGACCGATTGACTATATTTTTACGACACGAGATGTCGAGGTAGTGAAAAGCGAGATTGATAACAGTGAAGTTAACGGTGCTTATCCGTCAGACCATTATCCCGTCATCACCACATTAAAATTTTGAGGGAACATAATGTAACAAACATTGGTAGTGGGAGGAGAAAAATGAAGAATTGTTGTGCACCAAGAAGAAACCAAGACCATCAAAGAATGGAAAAAGGAACGAAAACCATCGAGAAGAAAGACCTTTCCAAGGAGGGAATGGTTTTTCTTGACGGTGGAACCTTCATTATGGGGACGGACAGTAGAGGAGGCTTTCTGAAAGATGGAGAAGGTCCAGCAAGAGAAGTCAGTTTGAACCCTTTCTATGTCGACATTCATGCAGTTACAAACAGACAGTTCAAAGCGTTCATCGATTCAACTGGTTATGTGACGGAAGCAGAAAAGTTCGGCTGGTCCTTCGTATTCCATCATTTTATAGCTGAAAAGGTGTGGGCCAAGAAACCACAAAGAGTCCCGAATATTCCCTGGTGGATAGCAGTTGAGGGAGCTGACTGGAGACAGCCGGAAGGGCCAGGCTCGACAGTAGAGGATTGGTTGGCTCATCCTGTCGTCCATGTTTCCTGGAATGATGCTCAAGCGTATTGTGAGTGGGCTGGAAAGAGACTGCCTACAGAAGCAGAGTGGGAATATGCTGCCCGTGGCGGGTTGGAGCAAAAAACCTACGCATGGGGTGATGATCTGATTGTGAACGGGAAGCATCAATGTAATATCTGGCAAGGTGAATTTCCGAATAAAAACACTGCAAGGGATGGATACAAAGGGACGGCGCCAGTCGATGCCTATGACCCGAATGGCTTTGGCCTGTATAACGTATGCGGGAATGTATGGGAGTGGTGCTCCGACTGGTTCAGCCCTCGTTACCACCTTGAAAGTACAAACACAAATCCGACAGGACCTGTTTCAGGTCAAGTGAAGTCGATGAGAGGCGGTTCCTACCTTTGTCATAAATCCTATTGCAATCGCTACCGGGTGGCAGCGAGAAGCTCGAACTCTCCAGATAGTTCGACTGGAAATATCGGATTCCGCTGTGTAGCGGATGTGGATCATTAAGGAGGTTATAGGATGCAAAAAGCAGACGGTATGAATTATGCGCCAGAAGGAAAAAGTGAGCCTGTCGTCAACGAAGGGGAATTCCAGTTTGCTGCCATGGCGTTGGATCATGGTCATATATATGGTATGTGCAATGGGTTGACAGAAGCGGGGGCGACATTGAAATGGGTCTATGATCCGGATTCTGAAAAAGTACAGGACTTCTGCAATGTCTACCCTCAAGTCAAGGTTGCTTCATCTGAGGAAGAGATTTTAAATGACCCGTCTATCAGACTGGTAGCCGGAGCTGCCATCCCTTCCCGACGGTGTGACTTAGGCTTGAAGGTGATGGACCATGGAAGCATTACTTCACCGACAAAACCCCATTCACAACCTTAGAGCAATTAGAAGCGGCCCGTAAAAAAACATTCCAAACCGGCCTGATCTGGGCGGTCTATTATAGCGAGCGGCTGCATGTTAAAAGTGCTGTATTTGCAGGTCAGCTTATCGAACAAGGGGCGATCGGCAAAGTTGTCCAGGTACAGGGATCAGGACCTCATAGGATCAGTGTCGAGAGCAGACCGGACTGGTTTTTCAAAAAAGAGGAGTACGGCGGAATCCTCTGTGACATCGGCAGTCATCAGATTGAGCAATTCCTTTACTATGTTGATGCGAAAGATGCAAAAGTCGTCCATAGCAAAGTCGGAAACTACAAGCATAAGGATCATCCAGAGCTCGAGGATTTTGGGGATGCAAGTTTGATAGCTGATAATGGTACTACGAATTACTTTCGGGTCGATTGGTTGACGCCAGATGGACTCCGAACATGGGGAGATGGCCGAACACTCATCCTTGGTACCGAGGGATATATAGAGATGCGGAAGTATATTGACATTGCTAGGGAAGAGGATGGCGATCATCTTTATCTGGTGAACGATCACGGAGAAAAGCATTTCTCATTGAGTGGGAAAGTAGGGTTTCCGTACTTTGGGGAACTGATTTTGGATTGTATCAACGGTACTGAGAATGCTATGAAACAATCCCATACATTCAAGGCAGCGGAATTGTGCCTGATTGCGCAACGGGATGCGATCCATATCACTGATGAAGTTGAACAATCAAAAGCAGATTAGAGGAGGGGTCCACATTAAGTCGTTTATGGATGAAGATTTTATGCTGGAAACGGAAACAGCACGAACAAAAACCCATGGAGATTCTCATCTTCTCCATAGGTTTTCTCATCAGCCCCGCATCCAAAAAAATCACTCTTTGTTTTTGTCTGCGTAGACTGCCATTGCATCCCGCATGAATCTCGCCAGTCCTTCACCGAATTGGTCGATGTTTTTGGTGAACCGTGCATCATCCACATACATTTGGCCCAATCCTTTGAAGGCTTCAAGTGTGTAATAATGGTCGAAGTTGCTGTTCAAGAAAACGTACCATTCTTTGATGGCAGCTTGTGCTTCTTCTGATTCAGGCGATGTGTCCCGAAGATCGGCGAGGTTACGATAAATCTCGTTCATCTTATCACCTAATGTTTTCCGTTCTTCTTCTGTCATGCTCGCCAGTTTAGCGTTCGATTTATCGACAGCTTCATCACCCCAGCGTTCACGCGCTTCTTTTTCATAAGGATTTTGACTGAAATCGAATCCTTCGAATTTCTCTTTATTCGTCATTTGAATTGCTCCTTTCTTGTGTTCAATCGTTTTGTCGATCGTGGAAATCATCTTGTCGAGGCGGGTACGTTTTTCAACTAACATCTTCCGATGGAGTTTCAATGCCTCCTGCCGATCGAAGGATGGACTGTTGATGATTTCCTTTATCTTTTTCAAAGGGAAGCCAAGCTCTTTAAAAAATAGGATCTGTTGCAAGGTTTCAAGATTATCATCCGAATAAAGGCGATACCCAGCTTCTGTCGTCTCATCCGGCTTCAATAATCCGATTTCATCATAATGATGCAGTGTGCGCACACTGATGCCGACCAGGTCAGCTACTTCTTTCACTTTCATGGCTTTACAACCTCCCTTTAATGATTACTTTAAGGTATCACGTAACGTTAGAGTCAACAAGAATATGTAAATTTATTTATTCCAGAGATTATGTATCATTACAAAACTCTACGCCAGAATGTAAATAAGGCCGCCTACAAATATCGGCAGCCTCACATAACAACTATTTTATTGTAATCTTCGCTTTATTGTAGTTCTTTCCTTTGCCGTCTGGCTTGTAACTCTTTTCGATATTCCCCGCTGCATCCATTGCGAACCAGTGGATGGTCCTCGTTTCCTCGATCAACAATGATTCAGCACCTTCCCTTGTATCCTTGATCTGGATTTTATCAGATTCAAAGGTCGTTCTCGAACCATCGAGTGTGTAGTAGATGGTTGCAGGTTCACTCGTTTCGAAGGATATCTCGACAGGATCCTCATATTTTTCTTTCCCTGGCTCAATTTTGGAGGTAGGCGGTTTCTTATCTTTTGCATATTGATAGGCTACATTGAACAAGCCGTTCATACCATTCGCAAATTCCATCGCTTCTTCATGGCCTTCTTCAAAAGGAGGCTGGAAACCGACAGCCTGCCAGCGGCCTTGTCCTTCGTTCCAGATGTCTGCACCTACCTTGAAGTCCCAGGCATAGATGCCATAATCGTACCAGAGAGCATCAGCGGAATTTCCTGCTGCAGAGTATAGTACATCAGGGATCGGGCCAGTACGGCTTGGTAAAATGACTGTACCGCGGTGGTCTTTGATTTCATCGAGAATCACTTCAGAGGCTTGCCAGAAATACGCTTCTTCACCAGCAGTCGGTCGTGGTAACGTCGTACGATCTTCCGTATAAGCACCTGGAGGCCACATGAAGTAACCACCGTAGCTATGAATGTTCATACCGAATTTGATATTCGGATTCTGTTCTGCGAGCCAGATCAGATTTTGCGCCTCAGGCTCTGAACCTTCTTCCGGACCAGCGTAGACCGCACTCGTACAATCAGTTGATGCACCGATATAACCATCATAAACAGAACCTACAGAGTGGTTGCGGTTCAAGTCGACACCCCAGTAATCTTGTGCCAGAGGATCAGAATAGATGGTGTCCTCACAATGGTTGGTCATATTTTTCCGTTGCCAGTTGTAATCGTACATGACTCTTTCAATATATTCTGCTGAGTGGGTTTCTTTATATGTATCTCGAAATTCCTTCAACATGTTCCAAAGCCGCTTTCTGTACAATCATCTTTTCATTCTCCTTATCAAATGTATGTTAAAAATTGTATACCAAACTATTCAAAAAAACGAATGAATTGCTCCACTGTCGATTTTTTGCTGTCCTATTCCTGAAGTGTTATCACGGATGATTGGTTGGTTTATAATTTGAGTAGATAAGGAGGGAGAAGTGAATGGATTCAGAACAAGTCTTCAAATCAGTCTATGAAACGATTTTATCTCGTGATACACGTTATGATGGACAGTACTATGTCGGAATTGTTACCACTGGGATTTTCTGTAGACCGTCCTGTCGTTCAAGAACCCCGAAACCAGAAAACGTCAAGGTGTTCAAAAGTATTGAAGAAGCTAGAGAGGCAGGGTTCCGGCCATGCAAGCGATGTCGTCCGGAAAATCCGAGTAAACATGGCCCCGATGCAGAAGTTGTGAAGTCAATAAATAAGATGATCCAACACAAATACCCGCAGAGCTTGACGCTTTCCCATATGGCTACAGAGCTGAATATGAGCCCATATCATTTGCAACGTGTCTATAAACGGATGACGGGTATGACGCCTTCGAAAAAATTATTGCAGAAACGAATGGAAGCAGCAAAAGGTTTACTTTTAAAAAGGGAGATACCGATTGCGGAAATTTCTCCACTTGTAGGATTCAACAGTGTTTCGCACTTCTCCTCTGTCTTTAAAAAGACGACAGGGTGTACCCCCATCGAATATCGAATAAATAATCAATCTGTAACTAGGAGGGAAAAATGATGACGACTGTCTATTGGAGCACCTTTACACATCCGATGTTCCAAAATGATCCACTTTTTATCGCGGCCACAAAAAAAGGCTTATGCCGGATAACCTGGCCTTCTGAAACGTTTGATACTTTGAAAACATGGGTGGAAAAGCGGATTCCAGACACCATCCTTGTAGAAGACGATGAGTACCTTGCACCATATATCCTTCAATTGAAGGAATATTTGAATGGAGAACGGAAGGAGTTCGATGTTCCGCTCGATTTCAGAGGTACCACCTTTCAAACGTCTGTATGGAGACAATTGACGAATATTCCTTATGGTCAAATCCGTAGCTATTCAGAGATTGCGGATGCCTTAGGGAATCCGAAGGCAGTCCGGGCAGTTGGAACAGCTAACGGTGCAAACCCGGTTCCGATCATCACTCCTTGTCACCGTGTCATCGGAAAAAATGCTGCACTGACGGGGTTCAGAGGCGGGTTGCAAACGAAAGAAAAATTGCTTCAACTGGAGGGATTTCATGATTACTCGAAACAGGGACACGCCCGCTTTCAATTTTGATTCAAGTTTAAAATGCATTAAAATCAGGTCTCCACATGAATTCAGTTTTGCTGAAACCCTTCATTATCTGAAAAGATCTCCTCTGGAATGCATGCATTCGATTAAGGAAGAGAAGGTCTATAAACTTCTGATGGTTGAAGACTGTACAACGATCATTGAAATCAAAGAAAACGAGGAAGGCATGATCCAGGTGGATTTTGTGACAGGCCCTCCAAGCACTGAATCTGTTTATAGGAATGTCACAAATTATATTATAGAATGGTTCGATCTTAAAACGGACTTGCAGCCATTTTATGAAATTGCTGGACAGGACACGTTATTAAGCGGTTTGACAAAAAACTTCTATGGACTCCGAGTGATCGGTGTACCTGATTTGTTTGAAGCTCTTTGTTGGTCAGTGATCGGCCAACAGGTGAATTTGCCGTTTGCTTATACGGTAAAAAGACGATTTGTTGAAGCTTTTGGGAAAAGTGTAGAGTATAATGGACAAATATTCTGGCTATTCCCAGAACCTCAAAAAATAACTTGTTTAATGAGTGAAGATTTAAAAGAGCTCCAGTTTACAGCTAGGAAAGCGGAATATATCATCGGCATCGCGGAGATGATGGCAAATGGTTCGTTGACGAAGGAATCGCTTATGGAAGATTTACAAAATGCTGAACAAAAGCTGTTATCCATCCGCGGAATAGGTCCCTGGTCCGCCCATTATGTTATGATGCGATGCTTGCGGGATCCCTCTGCTTTTCCGATCGGTGATGCTGGATTGCAGAATGCTTTGAAAAAACTCCTTGGGAGGGAAACAAAGCCTGCTCCTGAAGAAATCCGCCAGCTTTTTTCCAGTTGGGAGAATTGGGAAGCTTACGCTGTATTTTATCTATGGAGAAGTTTATCTAGCTAGTCTATATACAAATTTTGAAACCGGAAGTATACTTTTTAAATCATGATTAAGAGATAAGTTGGCTTTCTTTATTGAAAAAATACCAACAAACATTTAATAATTGTTTAAGATCATGGGAAGAACAGGTGACATATATGACAGACTTTAAAACATTAGGATTATCACAAAAGTATATGAAAAAATTGGCGGATCAGAGTATCACCCATCCTACTAAAATACAGGTACAATCAATTCCTCTTTTAAAAAAAGGGGAAGATATCGTTGCCCAGGCTCAGACAGGTTCAGGCAAAACCTATGCCTTCCTCCTCCCGATGCTGGAGAAAATCCGTCCCGATCAAAATGTCATCCAGGGCTTGATCATCATGCCGACAAGAGAACTGGCGCTGCAAGTGACAAATGAGCTATACAAGTTGACAGATGATGAGAAAATCAAAGTTCTAGCGGTTTATGGTGGTCAGGATGTACTTCAACAAATCCGAAAGCTTGAAAATAGTGTACATATCGTAATCGGGACACCAGGCAGGATTTTGGATCATATCCGAAGAGGGACAATCGACTTTTCAAATGTTTCGATGCTTGTTCTGGATGAAGCAGACCAAATGCTTTATATCGGTTTTCTAGAGGATGTCGAAGCAATCATCAATCATACTCATGAATCGAGGCAAACAGCGCTTTTTTCTGCAACGATGCCGAATGACATCCGGCAGCTCGCTAACCGTTATATGCGTTCTCCTAAACAAATAAAAGTAAAAACGACGACCAAAACCGTTCAAGAAATCAAACAGTATGTGGTAGAAACGACGGACCGCCAAAAGAAGAATGCATTATTGAAAGTGGTCAAAGAGACACAGCCGTTTCTAGCGATCATTTTTTGCCGGACGCAGCGGCGGGTAAGTAAACTGCATAATGCTTTATCAGAAAAAGGATATTTGACAGATGAGCTGCATGGCGGGCTGTCTCAAGCAAAGCGTGAGGATGTCATGAAACGTTTCCGAAATGGCGAAATCCATATGTTGATTGCGACCGATGTAGCCTCGAGGGGACTTGATATCGAAGGGGTTTCACACATTTTCAATTATGATGTACCACAGGATACGGAGAGTTATATCCATCGGATCGGCAGGACTGGGCGAGCTGGGGAAAAAGGAATGGCGATCACCTTCATTGCTTCAAAAGATCGTAACACCCTGAGAATGATTGAAGCTGCTATCGAAAAAAGAATAGACAGGATGGAAGTGGACGTTAAATCTGCCACAAAACACCAACAAAATAGACGAAGTAAAAATGATTAGCTGATAATAGCCGATCATTTTTTTCTTTTATAAAAGGGATTCTGATATGAATAAGGAAACCTTAAATATATCCAATATTTTCTAGTCATGAAAAGTAAGGTCCCCATATGAAAAAAATTTTGATCCTTATTATTGGAACGATTCTGACTCTTGTCATTTTCATTTCCTCCATGCTTTATGATCAATCCTGTAAAAACATATTCCGAAAAGAATTGATTACATATGAAGTCAGCTCGATCGAGGTAAATCTGAAAAATTCCTATTTCACTACGGAGGATTCAGATGAAATAAAAGAGATAGTCGATTCGCTTAATTCTTGTCCGAGAGAAAATGCAGCCGAAATAAGTTTTGAAAAACCATCAGGCAGGCTCTTATTCAAAAGGGGAGATGACGGAAAGGCAGAACATTTAACGTTGAAAGCTGAAGATCATCACTACGCTTTTCTTTTTAAAGGATATCTAATCAATTCAAACTATAAATTTCATTTACCGTAACATTTAATGGATATTGTGTGTCTTTGCACACCTTTTTTCAGCCGGGTCGGAGTATTATTAGGATGAAGAAGGTGAGCGAAAGGGATGTATAAAGTTGCTTCTAGCTATAGAAGGGATTTCTCAACCTTTTTTTGTGCTCTCACTTTTTTAGAGGAGGATGGCTGATTTGATTTTTGCAAAATTCATTCCCTTTCTATGGCGTATGAAGGTGTCATAAGACAAGTCCATTGCCATAAAGCGGATGAAATGTCCTTATGAAGGCTTCATATATTTCTCTTAAAAGAAATCTGGGAATTATATTTCGTACTTTTATCCTATTTATGAAATTTTAAAACTATTTTTGAGGTTTTTTTGATATATCTATGTATGTTAGGTATTATTTTCTGAATATTTCTAATAGTAAAAGGAGGATTGATTATGTTAGGATTTTTGCAACGTATTGGGAGAGCTTTGATGCTCCCGATTGCAATCATGCCTGCAGCTGCATTGCTCTTACGGTTAGGACAAGATGATCTAATGGGTATTCCATTCATTGCAGCTGCAGGTGCGGCCATCTTTGACCATCTTCCATTGCTTTTCGCAATCGGGGTGGCTATCGGTTTGGCAAAAGATTCGAATGGAGCAGCAGGGTTAGCTGGTGCGGTGGCATTTTTTATCTTGACCCAGGGGACACAGGCTATAAATGAAGACATCAATATGGCCTTCCTTGGCGGGATATTGTCCGGTGTAGTGGCGGGATTACTTTATAACCGCTTTTATGACATTGAACTTCCTGATTATCTTGGTTTTTTTGGCGGCAGACGTTTCGTTCCGATCATAACGGCTGGGGCGATGGTTGTACTAGCGGCGATTTTTGGCTTCATCTGGCCACCGATCCAAGACGGTATCAATGCAGTCGGTCAATGGATCATCGATGCTGGAGCAGCTGGAGTAGGAATCTATGGTTTCATGAACCGCCTGCTGATTCCGATCGGTCTGCATCATGTGCTCAATAGTCTTGTCTGGTTCGTATTTGGCGAATATAATGGCGCTACTGGAGATCTGCATCGTTTCTTCGCCGGTGATCCTGAAGCCGGTATCTTTATGGCTGGGTTTTTCCCGATCATGATGTTTGGACTTCCTGCTGCATGTTTTGCGATGATTGCGGCAGCTAAGAAGGAAAAGAAGAAAGCTGTAACAGGGATGTTGATCGGATTGGCTTTCACTTCCTTCTTGACAGGAATTACAGAGCCGATCGAGTTCTCATTCATGTTTTTATCACCTATCTTGTATGGTGTACATGCTTTTCTTACTGGAAGCGCAATGGTAGTAGCCTATGTTCTGGATATCCATCATGGATTCGGTTTTTCGGCTGGAGCAATCGACTTCTTCCTGAACCTTGGTATTGCTAAAGGTGAGTGGCTGCTATTCGGTGTGGGTCTGGTATATGCGGCAATCTATTTTGTCGTTTTCTATTTCCTTATCAAAGCGCTGGATTTAAAGACGCCGGGGCGCGAAGATGATAATGAAGAAGAAAGTGAAGGACCAGAATCCGGAACACCTAGTGGCAATAAACATGATGTGATGGCTCATCATTTCCTCCAAGCACTTGGTGGCAAACAAAACATTCAAGCACTTGACAGCTGTGCGACCCGTTTACGTTTAAAGGTTGCTGACATGGATTCGGTCGACGAAAAAGGGTTGAAAAAGCATGGTGCAAGAGGCGTCATGAAAATGGACCGGACCAATCTCCAGGTCATCGTCGGTACGAATGTCGAGTTCGTCGCGACTTCCATGCAACGGCAAATGGCCGGGGGATCATACGAAGAAGCTTCCAGTCCATCTCATAGTGAGGTGAAGCAAAGCAAGAAAACGAACATGGGTGCTCGTGATTTTACAGTTCCAATCGATGGAAACGTGATACCGATTGAAGAAGTGGATGACCCTACCTTTGCGGAAAAAATGATGGGAGATGGATTCGCCATTGAACCAACTGGCAATCTAGTGACTTCACCTGTCGACGGGAAGATCGCCAATATATTCCCTACCAAGCATGCAATCGGAATCGAATCCAGACAAGGTTATGAGATTCTGATCCATATCGGTCTAGATACAGTAGAACTGAATGGTCAAGGCTTCAAAACGTATATTAAAGCTGGCGATGAGGTGAAACAAGGGCAGAATTTGATCGAGCTGGATCTCGATTACCTGATGAAGAACGCTCGCTCGGTCGTAACTCCGATCGTATTCACCAACTTAGAAGAAAACGAAAAGGTAGTCTTAAAGAAAACGGGCAAGGTTCTACGAGGAGAACACGGGATCATAAATATTGATTCATAATCATGTAAAAAGGGGCTGACCCAAAAGATAAGTGTCCGACACCTCCAAGACAACATTTTGTATCAAAACACGATTTTTCTCAAAATGTTGTTAAGTACGGAGGGACTCAGACACTTATGGGTCAGCTCCTTTCCACTTTTATAAATTGATCCACATGGTATTTTTATAGCGGCCACCACAGACCTTATTTGCGAAAAATCATTTAAAATCAGCGGCGTTTTACCCAAATAAAGGACCAGATGTCCTCCAACCCCTGTTTGTCACAAATAGTGGAATATTTGTCCTCAACCTTTTCCATCTTGCGAAACAATACTTCTAATCTCCAGTTATAATATGTCATAATATTTCAAAAATAAAGAAATCTACCCAATTCCAATGTCACGATTAACGGACGATAAATCGGTGGTCAGGGACTTAAGTGGTATAGACAACCCGTTTGGAGCTTAGGTACTCTTAAACTACATTTTGATAACACTTACAAATTCAGGGAGGGAGGGTTCCGTGAGTTTCTATCACAAACTTGACAAGGAGGAGCTATGGAAAAGAAATCCTTACCGATTGCTTTGGCCGTATTGTTAGGAGGTACAAGTTTATTTGTGAGTGGTCATGTTTCGAATGCAGAAGGACAACACCCCATCAAACAGTCGATTGAAAAGCATCAAAGCAAAACTGCAATGAATAACGCACACCCTGAGTTTTCGTGGGGAGAACCCGGACCGATATCACCAGTCCTCCATCCAGGATCCGCGAAAGCAGCAGGAATGAGAGAAGCGCCTTTGCATGAAATCGATGGAGTCATGGAGACGATGATTGAAGATGAAGTTATGCCAGGTGCCGTCACCTTTGTTGCCAGGAGAGGCCATGTCGTCAAAGAAGAAGCATATGGATATGCGGCACGATATTCCGATGACAGCAAAAATGAAATGGAAAACCCAGTCAGGATGCAAGAAAATACCATTTTCGACCTTGCCTCGATCAGTAAGATCTTCACGACTACAGCTGCAATGAAACTCTACGAAAACGGCGCCTTTAATCTGGACGACCCGGTTGCAGACTATATCCCGGAATTTGCCCAAAATGGAAAAGAAGAAGTGACTATCAGACAACTGATGACCCACACCTCAGGATTTACCGCATGGATTCCACTCTATACGCAAGGAGAAAACAGGGAGGATCGATTACAGATCGTATTCGCCCATCCACTAAAAAATGAACCGGGCAAGGCTTATACATACAGCGATTTGAACATGATCACGCTCGGTGCACTAGTAGAACGTCTTTCAGGAAAACGATTGGATCAATATGTAAAAGAGAATATCACAGATCCGTTGGGGATGGAGGATACGATGTATAATCCGCCTTCCACTTTAAAAGAAAGAATTGCTGCAACGGAATATCAGCCATGGACAGGCCGAGGTCTCGTCTGGGGAACAGTCCATGATGAAAATGCCTGGTCCTTGGATGGAGTAGCAGGTCATGCAGGCGTATTCTCTACTGCTAAGGATCTCGCCAAACTTGCCCATATGTATGTAAATGAAGGCAGATATGGAGATGAGCAGATCCTTCATCCAGATACTGTGAAACTACTCGTAGAAAACCAGATTCCGGAGTTTCCTGGAGATGATCATGGGTTAGGCTGGGAGATCCAGCAAGGATGGTTCATGGATGCTCTTTCTTCTGAATCGACTGTCGGCCATACCGGATATACTGGTACCTCTGTCGTTGTCGACCTGAATAATGCTACAATAGCCATCCTGCTGACAAACCGTGTACATCCAACGAGAAATACCGTATCTACTAATGTAGCACGGCGTGCATTCGCTAGAAAAGTAGCCGATTCAATACCAGTTCCCATGAATGATAAGAGTCCAGCATGGTTTTCTGGTTATGGAGACACCCTGGAACGTCCACTTGCTGCACAAGTGGATTTAGAGGAATCTGCAACATTGACTTTTGACACTTGGTACAGGCTTGAATCAGATTATGATTTTGGACACATCGAAGTCTCTGAGGATGGTGAAAATTGGACCCGGATCCATGAGCCGTTGACCGGTAGCAAGGATTGGAGCGGGATAGCAGTCCAGGTTCCTGCCAAAACGAAACACATAAGGTTCAACTATAAAACAGATTCCTATACGAATGGAAGAGGTTGGTATCTGGATAACTTAAAACTCACACTACTAGATGGAACGGTGTTGAAACCTGAATGGTCCGGAGTAGGATGGTACCAGCGCAGGTTTTAATCCTAACCTAGGCTTTGGATGTTTTTAGGAATCAAAATCTGAAAAATTGGAGGGATTGACGTGAAAAAATGGTTGGTCATGGTGCTTACATCCATTCTCGCACTATCGTCACTTACAGTCGCGCTCGCTCATGACAACAACGGTAAGGGTCACGGAAAAGAAAAACATAAGGAGTTCAAGCTCGGCGTAGAAGTGTTGCTGGATGAACAGAAGGACCTGATTGAAGGACAGAGAGTAGGGTTGATCACGAATCCTACTGGAGTCGATCAGGAGCTTAATAGTATTGTAGATTTGCTCCATGATGATCCTGATGTGAATCTCACTACACTCTATGGTCCCGAGCACGGTGTTCGTGGAAGCGCTCAAGCAGGTGAATATGTCGAATTTTACATTGATGAAGAGACAGGACTACCTGTTTACAGCCTCTATGGATCAACTAGAAAACCGACGCCCGAGATGCTGGAAAACATAGATGTGCTCCTGTTTGATATTCAGGATGTGGGTACACGTTTTTACACGTATATTTACACGATGGCTTATGCGATGGAAGCAGCAGCTGAAAACGATATCCCGTTCATCGTCCTGGACCGCCCTAATCCGATCAGCGGAACGAAAGTAGAAGGGCCAGTGCTTGATTCTAATTACAGTTCATTTGTAGGCATGTATCCGATTCCGCTCCGTCATGGGATGACAGTCGGAGAGCTGGCGCAATTGTTCAATGACGAATTCGATATCGGCGCAAATCTGACCGTCGTCAAGATGGAAGGCTGGAAACGGAATATGTATTACGATGAAACACCGCTTGAATTCGTCCTCCCTTCACCGAACATGCCTACACTGGAAACAGCTCTCGTCTATCCAGGTGCAGCGTTGATTGAAGGGACAAATGTGTCGGAAGGAAGAGGGACGACGAAGCCGTTTGAATTGATCGGAGCACCCTTCATCAACAGTACAGAACTTGCAGCAGAACTCAATGCATTGGATCTGAAAGGGGTCACCTTCAGGGCAGCTTCATTTACGCCGACCTTCTCGAAGCATAGCGGAAAATTGAGTCATGGTGTACAGCTTCATGTAACGGATAAAAAGGCGTTCTCACCTGTTGAAACAGGATTACATCTCGTAAAAACCATCCATGATTTGTATCCTGAAGAGTTCCAATTCCGTGCAGAAAACAGTGCAGGTGTTTCTTTCTTTGATCTGTTGATCGGGAACGGATGGGTCCGAGATGCGATTGAAGACGGCCAACCTGTTGAGGAAATTCAAGCCCAGTGGCAGGAAGGACTTGATCAATTCAAAGAAACACGAGAACAATACTTGATCTACTAGAATGGTTATCACGGGGCTGACCATAAGCGTCTTAGTCTCTCCGTACTTAACAACATTTTGAAAAATCGTGTTTTTGATACAAAATGGTGCTTTGTGTCAGCCCCTGAATTCCAAGGATACAATTCTATGGATCTGAAAATATGTTTTATTGTCGGACTCCTTCATTCTGAAAATTCAGTTTAGTAATAATATTTCGTTAATAGTATTGATTTATGTAATATTATTTTCTGCACTTAATATCAATATAAGGATAAATTAGGAGATTTGACTATGTTAAATGGTGGTTTGATCAGCATTCAGGAGTCTATGCCTTCACTTAAGCCTTCGGAACGTAAAGTGGCGGAGTACATCTTGATGAATCCTGGTGAGGTTGTCAATCTGTCCGTCCAAAAGCTGGCTAAAAAGACGAAAGTAAGTGAAGCGACGATCATAAGGCTTTCAAGGACACTAAGTTATAAAGGATTTCAAGAATTGAAGTTACGGATCGCTGGTGATCTGGCGCAGTTCAATAACAACAATCATTCCTATCAAGAAATACCGACAGATGGTTCGGTATCATCCATCATTACATCGATATCCCATAACAATATCCAATCGATCAATGATACAATATCCGTTCTTTCACCTGAACAAGTGGAAAAGACTGTATCGGTTATGAGCAATGCAAGAAAAATCGCCGTCTTCGGTATCGGTGCTTCTGCAGTCATCGCCCAAGATTTCAAACAGAAACTGACAAGGGTCAATCGGTGGTGTGAGGCTGCTTATGATTTTGATACACAAGGCACGATCAGTGCGAATCTGACCGAAAAAGATGTTGCTTTCGGCATTTCTTACTCTGGACGTACAAAGGATGTCATCGAATCATTGAAGATTGCCAAAGAAAATGGAGCGGAGACCATTTCGCTTACAAAATTCGGAAGAAATCCAGTAGCTGATCTGGCTGATATCAATCTGTTCACAAGCTCGTTAGAAAAAAGCATCCGAAGCGGAGCGATGAGCTCACGGATTTCGCAGTTGAATGTAATCGATATCTTGTATATCGGGATTACAAGCCGTCATTACGATAAAAGTATTGACGCTCTTGAACGGACAAGAAAGGCCGTACAGGTTTCAAAAGAAATAGATTGAAGGTAGTTTTTTCCCTCGTATATGAGGAGTAATAAAACTTATGAAAACACAGGAGGGGTTCAATGTTATGAAACGGATGTTGAGTTTGTTTCTAGGGGTATTGCTGGTCCTGTCCCTTGCTCTTGCTGGATGCAGTAATTCAGGCAGCGACACTGAAGGTGATGGGGAAGACGGCGATGGTGAAGTTTTGACGATCGGGAGCTGGAGAACAGAGGATAAAGCTGCTTACGATAAAATCATCGAGGCTTTCAATGAAGAGCATCCAGATATCAAAGTCGAGTTCAAGCCATCGAAGAACACAGAATACGATACGATTCTCAACACCGCCTTACAAAGTGGAGAAGGTCCTGACATTATCCAACTCCGTCCGTATGCTCCTGGAATGGAGCTAGCAAAAGCAGGTTATCTCGAGCCGATTGATGATCTGGACGGAATCGATGTATTTACTGAGGAAACTCTTTCTGCTGCGACATCTGAGGACGGAAAAGTCTACGGTGTCCCTCTATCACTTAACTCTGCACAGATGTTCTATAACAAGAAAATTTTCAATGACCTTGGATTGGAAGAGCCTAAGACGTGGGATGAATTCATTGAATTGAATGAGAAACTGAAGGAAGAAGGTGTCACTCCGATCGCACTTGGAACGAAAGAAGGCTGGTTGCTATCGTTAGCTCATGCGATTGTCGGCCCGGCACATTATGGTGCGAATGAGTTCGTGGATCAGATCACTGAAGGTGATAAAACATTCACTAGTGAGGAATTCGTTTCTTCCCTTGATGCAATGGATGAGCTGAAACAATACTTCCCGGAAAATTATGAAGGACTCGGGATGGAAGATATCCGTACCCTCTTCTTTACCGAAGAGGCTGCAATGTTCCCGTTAGGAAGCTGGGAAATTGAAGTGCTCCGTGAAATGAGCCCTGACCTCGAGATCGGATTCTTCCCGATGCCGTCAGCTGAAGGAAAGGATCCGACGATGACGACATGGGTGGACGGTTCATATGGAATTAATGCGAACTCAACAAATAAAGAGGAGGCGAAGAAATTCCTTGAATTCATGACGACTGAAAAATTTGCGAAGCTGTTTTCAGATGAATTGGCACGGATCCCTGCGGTTCCAGGTGTAAAAACAGAGGATGAGCTCGTCACTGCGATGGCTGAGGCGTCCAACGAATATTCCACCTCTTACATGATGCTCGTCCATTTCAATAGAGGAAACCCGACAACGAAGGCAACGCTAGAAACGGAACTTCAAGGAATGTATCTCGGTAAACAGACACCTAAAGGTGTTGCCGAAAAACTGCAAGGAAATGCCGTAACCTACTTCGAACCATTTCAATAATCAATGATTGTAAAAAGGTGGCGAGGAATTGATGGAGCTTGAAACGAAAACCCACATACCAGCAAAGCAGAAGAACAAGAGGAATTGGCGGAAGATGGCGATCCATCTTTTTCCGATTCCTGCCCTCGCCATATATGTCACTTTCATCATCTATCCGCTTTTTGCTGCCTTTTCTTACAGTCTCTTTGATTGGCAAGGCATCCGGAGAGGGGCGTTCATCGGAATCGAAAATTTCATAGCGCTGTTCACGAGAGAACCCTTCAATAGTATGTTTTGGAATGCTTTCGAAAACAACGTCATCTACTTCCTGTTGGAAATGGTCGTTCAGAACGGAATTGCATTCGGGCTTGCCTATATCATTTATAAAAAAATCAGATTTGCAGAGTTTTTCAAGGCAGCTTATTTTTTGCCCCGGTTACTTTCAGTCATTATCGTAGGGTTTTTATGGAAGCTTATCCTCAATCCCAATTTCGGTGCCCTGAATGTCTTTTTGGAAAAGCTTGGGCTAGAAAGCTGGGCAAAGGCGTGGCTTGGTGATCCGGATACGGCTTTGATTGCGATCATCCTCGTGAATTCCTGGTTCGGTCTCGGTTTTGCGGTATTGATCTTCCTTGCCGGTTTACAAGGGATTCCTCATGACTTAATAGAAGCTGCACGGTTGGATGGGGCAAATGGGTTCAAACTGATCAGGAAGATCATTCTGCCACTGATGATTCCATCGATCACCATCATGACGGTGTTGACCTTCATCCATGCATTTGAGGCATTTGAACTTGTTTATGCAATGCAGGGCTCGATGGGAGAACCTTATTATTCTACTGATACATTGGCGGTCTATTTCTACAGGCTCGCATTCGGCTCCGGCGGTGCAAACTCTGCAGCCATCGGTTTAGGGTCAGCATTAGCAGTCGTCCTGTTCATGATCATCGCAAGCATATCAGCACTATTCTTATTCGTGTTGCGTAGGCGTGAAGTCCAACTATAAGGCAGATTTGTGATAACCATCGAGCTTCGTTGTCAGCTGTGTTCGCTCTCATCCTCATGTACCTAAAAGTACACTCCGGTGATCGTTCACTTGCTTCCTCGAATCTCTCGGTTCTGACAAATCTACTACTTTACTAGGAGGGAAGAATATGAAAGATCATATCGCATCCAGGTCCATCTATTATTTAATCGCCTTCATATTTGCTGTCATCAGCATATATCCGATCCTTTTGATGATCTATTCTTCCTTCAAGACCAATGCGGAAATTTTCAAAGATCCGTTATCAATCCCTAAAACCTTCAGTCTTGAACCTTATCAAAAACTGCTTGATCAAATACCGTTTTTCACCTTTTTCTGGAACAGTGTGTTTGTTAGTGCAGTGTCTGTCATTTTCATTTTATTATTCGGTTCGCTTGCCGCATTTTACATCGCCAGATATACGTTCTGGTGGAACAACTATCTCTTCTTCTTCTTTTTGATCGGGATGATGATTCCTATCAAACTAGGAATCGTCCCATTATTCATGCTTATGAAAGATTTGAGTCTCATCAATTCTCTTTGGTCCCTCGTTTTTATCTATACGGCCACAGGGATTCCGTTATCCATCTTGATTTTGACGGGATTTTTCAGGACGATGCCAAAAGAGCTCGAAGAAGCAGCAAGGATTGATGGTGCGACGGATATCAAGGTATTCTGGCATGTATTGCTGCCGATCATGAGGCCAGCCTTAGGGACTGTCATGATCATCAATTTCATACAATCCTGGAATGATTTCTTTTTCCCGTTAGTATTCATTACAAATGAAATGAAGAAAACGATACCCGTGGGGATGCTTTCTTTGTTCGGAGAATATTCGGCGGACTGGGGAGCGCTCTTTGCTGGCTTGACGTTATCTTCATTGCCGATGATCGTTTTGTTTTTCATTGCATCGAAACAATTCATGGAAGGCTTGACGGCCGGGGCGGTCAAATAAAAGAGGACGGGGATTATTTCAGCTGTTTTCTTTCCAGGTGAAGAGATAAAAGCCCGGAAATGAAGAAAAATTGGATAGGATGACCAGGAGGGCATTTATGATCAACAAAAACATGATGACAGAACAGCGGAATAAGGAATCAGAAAAGTTGGATACTTTTTCAGTCCATCAAATCATCCAAGTCATGAATCGAGAGGATAAAACGGTTGCTTACTCTGTTGAGAAAAGCATACCTCAGATTACAAAAGCGATTGAAGCGATTGTCGATGTGATGGAAAGAGGCGGTAAATTATTTTATCTCGGAGCTGGAACGAGCGGCCGTCTAGGAATTCTTGATGCATCCGAATGTCCGCCTACATTCGGTGTAGATTATGATTTGGTAAATGGAATCATTGCTGGGGGAGACCGTGCGATAAAGACGGCAATCGAAAATGCTGAAGATGACATGGCAGCGGGTGAGAAAGATGTCATGTCTCTTGTTTCCGACCAAGATGCTGTAGTAGGAATCACCTCAAGCGGCAGGACACCTTATGTCATCGGGGGAGTCAGGAAGGCATCTAACATCGGAGCGTTGACCGTAGCTGTATCTTGCAACCCGAATGCAGATTTAAGCCAGTATGTTCAGTATTTGATCGAGATTCTGGTCGGTCCGGAAGTGATAACAGGCTCGACCAGATTGAAGTCAGGCACTGCTCAGAAGATGGTGTTGAATATGATTTCCACTGCGGTGATGATCAAGCTTGGAAAAGTGTATGGCAATCTGATGGTGAATGTCCAAGCGACGAATGAAAAACTGAGACATCGAGTTGTGCATATCATCAAAGAAGTGACAGGAGTAGATGAAAAAACAGCATTGAAATATAGTCATTCCGCTAATGGAGATGCCCGTACTGCTATTCTCATGATCATGTTCCAGATAACATATGAGAAAGCGAAAGAAACACTGCAAATCTATAATGACCATTTTCCGAATGCCTTGAAAAGTTTGAAGCAATGAAAAAGATAAGACGACCACAGGATTTTTACTGTGGTCGTTTTTTGGATATTTTGTTAGGTTGACGGACATCAGCGACCTTATTTGTGAACAACCGCCCATTTCCGAAAGCTTATGCCGAATAAGGGCTTGTATGTCCGTTAAACACTTGCAACCCGTTTGACCCAAATATGAAAGAGTGCCAGAAGCTAATTCTCCAGCACTCCTTATGTCTACAAGTTGATTTCGATTAGATTGTCGTCTGTCTTGAGGCGGTTCTTAAGTTCTTCCAGTTGAATCGCAAATCCGCCTGTGCGATATCGGTTAGAAACGGCAGTTGATTCGACTGTTTCACCGTTCACATTCACTTGTTTTTCTTCATTTTTAATATGATAAACAAATGTTACTGGCCGACCCTGGATCTTAAACTCGAACTGCAAGCCATCCAGTTCCTCAGATAGAACAGGATCGATGACCAGCTTGCCATCTTCCTGACGGATTCCAAGGGCATTCGAAATCAGTTGATTCATATAGATTCCTGGGCCGCTCGAATAGATGCGCCATCCACCTTTGACAGGGACGGTACCTTTACGAAGTTCTTCAAACCGTTCCTGAGCTTCATAACGGGTATTGAACTTTCCATCCGAGCTACTGAAATACGTGTTGCTTTGGCGTAATTCTGCATTCGGTACGACATCTTTCAGGCAGATCGGATTGATGATTTCAAGGCCTTTCCAGACCTCATCACCACGACCAAGCTTTGCCATCGCCTCGACGAACCGAATGTGGGCATGTACGTATTGCAAGCCGATTTCCCGTCCGAAGTTTGCAGCTTGCTCTGCGCGTTTGAAGTGAGTGCTGACCCCGCCTTCGTAATTGGCTGGGCGATTCATCAAACGGACACCATCAGGACAGTAGAGGTGCTCTTTGATCAGCTTATAATGCGACTGAGCTTGTTCCGGTGTGAAGAGTTCACTGATGATGCTCCGATTCATCGGGATCAAACGGTAATCGATGCCAGTTTTTGTATCTGTCGGATGGATCATCAACTCTGGCTGCGCTATGTTTTCCATGTAAAGGAATCCTGGCAGCACATCAGTTTTGAGCATATATCGGTTAAAGTCCTCTTTGATTCCGAAAGCCAGCGTTTTCAGCTCGATCGCTTCTTGATGATCGACTTTTTCCAATACTTTTGAAAGCTGATGGATCACTTGATACGTGAGAGCTACCGTCCAGCTGCTGACCATGTACTTTTTCAGTTGCTGGTTCGCCGGTTGGAGGGTATCATCCCAATCTCCATCGTCGTAAGAAGACAAGAACGTGCCGTATAAAAAGTTGTTTTTGATATAACCAATTTGCTTTTTGACATGATCGAAAAGTGTCGCCTTATCCTGGCTGAAATCAAAGCCATCGCGTAACGTATAAGGGATTTCTTCTTGTAAAATATCAAAGTCTCCTGTTGCACGGATGTAATCGCTGAGGACCTTCAACGGCCAGACGATCACATCACCATGGCTTTCGTCCGTTTGAATCTTGTAGTACTTGTCGAACATGAACCATTGCGGCCAGCTGCCGTCATCACCATATTGATGAGAATATACCGTCTGGATGATTTCACGGACTGATTCATAGTTCTGTGTTGCTAGGAAATATTCCGTCGGCCCCTGGCAGACATCACGTGTTCCCCAGGCGGCACCGCCGTATTGTTCAAGGCCATGCGGCACGGAGAAATGGACAAGCATATTATGCGTATACCACCAGGAAAGGGTGTTCAACTTATCGATCTGTTGAGATGCAGAACGAGTCGAAGAGAGTTTGAACCCATTCATCACGTCAACAAAATATCGCCGGTACTTTTCAATCTCTTCCTTCACGTCTTTTTCAGTGAAAGCCATTTCTTCGCCATGAAGCAAGCCCTGGATCGTCACGGTCCAATCATCAGATGAACTGATTTCCAATACGGAAAGGGAAGCTGATTTCGCATCAAGGGCAGGAGAGAAGACCTGCTCATCTGTCAATTGAGCTTCAGCTCCATCTACTCTCATACGGTAGCTTAATTCAGGGAATGTCTTCGCACTGTCTGCTTTTTCACCAGCAGTATAAACGATTGTTTCTCCGGTTTTATCAACGTTGAAAGCAATCTCGTATTCGTTGTTGTTCATCGTCTCCTGATTCGTCAACAAGAAGCGATAGGTTTTTCCGTTTTCAGATCGTACGTTCAACCGGACCTCAGGAGTGTCCACGGTCGTATGATTCGTGACGATGATCAGGTCATCTTCCGTTTTATAATGCCAGCGGACGTAATTGAACCCGATTTCGAACAGGGAAGGCATACCTAGTAGATGATACGTCCCGTTGCGTTCAATATAGAGACGCTGTCCGGATGTTTTCATGACGTTCAATGCGTTACGTGTATTCGTAAGCATTTTGTTGAACGAGGTATTTCCGACAACGAGTTGGGAATTGAACACCCCAGTCATATAGGAAGTTGTCGTGATGACGTTCTCGGCCAATCGGTCGTTATGGCCGGACATAAGAATATGCCCGTGCGGACGCTCGACAAGTCGTTCTTTTTCTTTTAAAACGATATGTTCGTGTGTGTCTGTAAAAAATGAAAGTAACTTTTCGTCCTGGTATTCTTTATGTTTTTTAGCAGGGAAGAGTTGATTGATTTCATCTTCTGTCATTTCTACGGTTTTTAAAGGTGCAGCAAACTTTGAAGAAATCGAAACCTTATCGAGTGAACGGAATTCAGTTTCTTCAGCTTGATCGACCTGCTTCCAGGCAGCAAAAACTTCATCCTCGTACTCTAAGGAGGCGACTGCTTCCGGATGGTCTTCCTTATAAAGCCCGTAGAAAACGATCCTTTCCTCTCCTCTTAGCGTTTTACGCTCAGTCTGTAGTGCGATGTATGCAAACTCATACTGATAGATTTCATTTGCGAGTGATTCTTTCGATAACGCTTCTGATTCATTCGTATCCCGGAAAGATGTCCCGAAAAATTGGTAGCCGTCTGTTGAATAGCTCTTTACTTTATTCAAGGAACCTTGCTGGATATAAGGGAATCCGGATTGCGTCTGCTGGTTTTGACGGGAGCAAACGACGTACCCTCGATTTGCATCCTCGTAGACAGAGTGGTCGATATACTGGGACATATACGCTTCGTTTGAACGGACCGCACCCTTGTCAGCCAAGCCGAGGTCTTGGCCACAGATCAAGTCGAACTCGACATCGGCCCCTTCCAAATTCACATCCCAGAACCACGCACCATTGTCCGCTAAATGAAATATAACCTCATACTGGATCCCTTCAAAGGTTCCGGACCATTTGATTTTGGAATCAGAGACTGCCATTTCATTATCGGAATGCATACCGATAAGCGGTGCAGCCATGATCTCTTTACCTTTAAAAACACGGAGGTAGATATTGTTCAATGACCCGTCGATCGGGTTTGCAAGGACCTGATTGATCATCGCGGATTGATGGAAGATTCCAAACAGGTCACCGGTACTTAAAAATGAGAACTGTAAGTTTCCTGTTTTGATTTCGATCTTGCTGTCTTTTTGTAGATCTATACTCATGGAAGCCACCTCTATTTCTCTAGTTTGAATGGATGTGCACTGACGTCTCGGCTGTTAGGTCCGATATAAGCGATGAATTCTCCTGTATCACTCTTGAAACTTAAATCGGAATGATAGTATCGAAGTTGTTCTTCATTCAAAGTGAATGTGACTTGCTTCGTTTCTCCAGGCTCTAGTGATACTTTCTCGAATCCCTTCAGCTCTTTCATTGGCCGGACGACTTCACCCGCTACATCACGTACATAGAGCTGGACGACTTCTTCACCCTTCATTTCACCGGTATTCGTTACGTCCACTGTCAGTGTGATCGGTTCATCTTCTTTTAAAACATTGTCCGACAGGGTTACATCACTATATGAA
The DNA here is from genome assembly GCF_045920555.1 of Pseudalkalibacillus sp. A8. NCBI lineage: Bacteria > Bacillati > Bacillota > Bacilli > Caryophanales > Fictibacillaceae > Pseudalkalibacillus > Pseudalkalibacillus sp. A8. The sequence goes on along the minus strand of NZ_CP174509.1, from coordinate 4,579,611 downwards.
AAAGTGGTATAGCTTAAGCCGAATCCAAACGGAAAGAGCGGTTCATTCGGAATGTCCAAATATTGAGAGACATACCGTACTTGGGCATCAGGCGCATCCTTTGGGCGTCCTGTATTGTAATGGTTGTAATAGACTGGAACCTGTCCGATCGAATAAGGGAAGGACATCGTCAATCGTCCTGATGGATTTGAATCACCGTACAAGAGATCAGCAACAGCGGATCCTGCTTCAGAACCTGGATACCAGGCTTCGAGCACCGCATTTGTCTGATCGACAACGCCGTGAAGATCAAGCGGCCGTCCATTGAAAAGAACTGCAACCATCGGCTTTTCCAAAGATTTCAAAGCTTTTATCAAATCAAGCTGGGCTTGTGGCAAGCGGATATCGGCCCGGGAACCTGCTTCCCCGCTCATTTCTGAATGTTCACCAAGCGCAAGGACGATGACATCAGCATTCTCTGCAGCTTCCATCGCTTCATCGATTTGTGCTTGTGAAGTGGTTTTCACATCACTTCCTTTTGTAACAGATAGTTGAGCTGACCCGATTTTTTCCAATAACCCTACACTTATTTTTACAGCATCTTCTTTTGAGCCTTTCCAAGACCATGGGCCGAGAAGGTCGTCATGTTCAGCAAAAGGGCCGATAAGTGCGACATTCTGTTCTTTTTTAAGCGGGAGAATTCCATCGTTCTTCAGCAGCACAGAAGATTTAGCAGCTAACTCCCGAGCAGCATGGCGATGGGAGGAAGAGAAGACGATTTCTTTTTCAAGCTCTTCATCTGCACCGCGATACGGATTGTCGAATAGTCCCAGCTTTTGCTTCAATTCCAAAATCCGTAATACAGCTTCATCGACCAACGCTTCATCAAGAATATTTTCTTCAATGAGCGCTTTGCCATTGTGTACATAACAAGGTGTCATCATTTCAATGTCCACACCAGCCGAGAAAGCTTGATGCGCAGCTTCTTTTTCATCAGCTGCAACACCATGCGGAATCAATTCTTTCACCGCACCCCAATCCGAAATAAGGACGCCGTCAAAATTCCACTCGTCACGTAAAAGGTCACGCATAAGTTTCTTGTTACCCGTCGCCGGGATGCCGTCCAAAATATTGAATGCGGTCATGACCATTTCGCAGCCTTCATCTAACGCTGCTTTATAGGCTGGCAAATAGTACTCACGAAGCTGTCTTTCTGACATATCGACTGTGTTATAGTCCCGTCCGCCTTCTGCAGCACCATATGCAGCGAAATGCTTTACACAGGCCGCAACCCGAACATGGTCATTTGAGAGGTCATCACCCTGGTAGCCTCGTACAAATGCTCTTGCAAATTCACTGTTCAGAAATGGGTCTTCGCCTGTAGACTCCATCACCCTGCCCCAGCGAGGATCGCGAACGAGATCCACCATTGGAGAAAACGTCACATGCACCCCTGAAACAGCTGCTTCTTTTGCGGCAATGGCTGCACTTTGCTCTGCTAGATCCAAGTCCCATGAACAGCCGATCGCTAAAGGTACTGGGAAAATGGTTTTGTAACCATGAATGATATCGGACATGAATAATAGAGGTATGCCCAATCGGTTTTCTTTTAAATGAGCTTGTTGGATGTTCTTCGTCACTTTCGCTCCGGAAGCTCCAAGTACAGAACCACTATTTTGTACGACATCCTCGGTTATTCCCAATTCAGCCATAGGTCCAGTAATCTGTCCCTGATCAGAAGCCCCTTTGAAGAATGGGGTGGCCAACTGTGTCAGCTGAGCAATTTTTTCGTCCAATGTCATCTCATGTAAAAGTGTAGATAAATTCTGGTCGCTCATATTTATCCTCCTGGGTTCTAGAATTATTATTTTATGTGCGTATTTATCGAAACGTTTCAATTTTTAGTTACCATGGATTATAAGCGCTTTCTTATAAAGAGTCAATCAGAAAGAAACGAATCGAAAACTCTTTATATATGCAAATTGGCAAGTTATCCAGACTCATAGAAAGCTTTTAATGATAAAAATTTCTGATTTTTTTCAAAAAAGTATTGAAAGCGGATACACCTTTGATTATAATCGAGTTATCGAAACGTTTCAATGACAAGGTTTGATAAACTTCATAATTTTTAAGATGTCGATATTTGTTTAAAATCATTTTTCAGTCGAAAATAGTAATAGAAGGGAGAATGTTTAAGAATGAGTAAAAAAGTCGTAATGCTTTTCATGGTTTGTCTCTTGGCTGTTTCTGCTTTGTTAGGAGGTTGTTCCAACGGCTCTGGAGAAGATGATAACACCATCTCAGTCTGGGCTATGGGGGAAGAAGGTAAGAAGCTAGGCGAGATTGCAAAGAAATTTGAAGAAGAAAACCCGGATATAAATGTCAATGTACAAGCTATTCCCTGGGAGAATGCCCATGACAAACTTTTGACGGCAGTTGCCTCTCAAAAGGGTCCTGACGTTGTCCAATTAGGAACGACATGGGTATCTGAATTTGCCGATGCAGGTGCACTTCTTGATTTATCTGAGTATATGGAAGATTACCCTGAATTCAAACCTGAAAATTACTTTGAAGGTGCCGCACAAACAATGACATATGACGATCAGGTTGTCGGCATTCCTTGGTATGTCGAAACAAGAGTGCTTTATTACCGCACAGATCTTTTGAAAGAAGTGGGTTATGAGGAGCCGCCAGCAACTTGGGATGAATTGAAAGATGCTGCAGGTAAGCTGGCAGATCGTGGAGACAAGTATTACGGACTGGACATCGACCGTAACGATCAAATCATGCCTTTCATTTTCGCTTGGCAAAATGGTTTCGAATTCGATACGGATAAAGAGAACCTTAACTTAGACAGCCCGGCGTTTGATGAAGCAATCAACTATTATACCAGCTATTTTGAAGAGGGAATCAGCACGACAGCAGAGGGGATGGACATTGTACAAGCATTCAAAGATGGCGTGAAGCCGATGTTCTTCAGTGGTCCTTGGATGGTGAACATCTTGAATGATCAAGCACCGGATCTCGAAGGGAAATGGGCGATTGCTACAATGCCGAAAAAGGAACAAGTCGCTTCTAGTATCGGTGGATCGAACTTCTCCATTTTCAGCAGTTCGGAAAAAGTGGAAGAATCTTTGAAGTTCATCTCCTATATGAACGAAGTGGATACTCAAATCGAATGGTTCAAGACTTCCAATACGTTGCCTTCAAGAGTTGAAGCTTGGGAAGATCCAACTCTGAAGGAAGATGAAAAGCTGGCGGTGTTCGGTGAACAGTTAGAAACGGCAAAAGCTTCTCCGCAAATCCAGAACTGGGAAGTTGTCGGTCAAGAGCTACTTAATGCGATTGAAAAAATCACTGTCGGTGGTGCGGACGTCGATAAGGAATTAGACGCTTATCGTCAGAAAGTCATTGAGTCGAATGAAGAGTGATGATATTTGATTAGGACAATAGTGGAGTTACAGGCATCAATGAGCATGCCTGAACTCCATTTTTACGAAACAGGATAGTCTGAATCAATCGATAGACGGGAGTATAGTTCAGTTAGGTGGGGTATTATGGGCAATGGATTCAAACGGTTATATCAGGATAGACATCCCTTCATGTTTATCGGGCCAGCAGTCCTTATTTTATTGGTCTTCAGCATCGTTCCGATTTTTGTAGCCTTTTTCATCAGTTTTACAGACCTGGATTTGAAGGGTCTTGCGAACTGGTCGAATATCAACTATATCGGACTTGAAAATTACAAAGAACTCTTCTCGGATGAAGTTTTTCATAAATCAATCTATAACACGTTATTCTATGCGATCATCGGTGTGCCTCTTGTCATTGTTTGTTCTTTAGGAATCGCATTGCTCCTCAATTATGGTTCAAACTTGTTGTTCAGGTTTTTCCGAGGAGTCTATTATATGCCTTCCATTACGAACATCATTGCAGTCGCAGTCATCTGGGGTTATTTATACAACACGGAATACGGTCTATTCAACTATATCTTGTCATTATTGGATGCAGACAAAATCCCTTGGCTCGAGGAACCGACGATTGCAAAGCTTTCCTTGATCGTTCTTGCGGTCTGGAAGGGGATCGGAATCAATATGATCATTTTCCTTGCTGCATTACAGGGAATTCCGCATTCTTATTATGAAGCGGCGAAAATCGACGGAGCGAACCGTTTTCAAATGCTTTTCCAAATCACGATTCCACTCTTGCGTTATGCTACGTTCTTCGTAACGATCACCACATTGATCGGTTGGCTGCAATTTTTCGAGGAACCATTCGTCATGACCCAGGGAGGTCCATTGAACGGTACGATTTCGATGGCTTTGTTCATTTATCAGAAAGGCTTCCAATACAGCGAATTCGGATATGCAGCAGCTGGATCATTCATGTTGTTCGTATTCATCATCGTCGTTACACTCGTCCAGTTCAAAATCCGGAAATCTGATACAGAGTACTAGATCGGGGTTGATCATATGGAATCAAATACAATCAACAATAAATTCGAAAAAACAATCGTCAGTATCCTCCTTATCGTTGGAGGAATCCTCGTTTCCATCCCCTTCATATGGATGATTACGAGTTCTTTCAAACCGAACGGAGAAGTGCTGTTGTTTCCACCGACGCTGTTCCCTGAGAACCCGACTCTTGAAAATTATATCAATTTGTTCGAGCGGCTCAATTTCGGTGTTTATTTGAAAAATACGATCATCATTGTCGTGATGTCATTTGTAGGTCTACTATTCAATGCGATGGCGGGATATGGGTTCGCAAAATTCAAATTCAAAGGGCGGGAACCGATCTTTTACCTCGTATTGGCTACAATGATGATTCCTGCCCAAGTTACAATGATCCCTGTCTATTTGATTTTGAATGAAATGGGTCTGACCAATACGATGACTGGTATCGTATTGCCCGGACTTGCTGCTGCCTTCAGTATCTTCTTATTCAGGCAGTTCATGACAACGATTCCGACAGACCTGATCGAAGCGGCTCGGTTGGATGGAGCGGGAGAATTCTATATCTTTTTCAAGCTGATCATTCCGATCGCGAAACCTATTTTCGCTGTCCAGGGGATCCTTACGTTCATCGGTGCCTGGAATAGTTTTTTGTGGCCGTTGATCATTGCAAATGATGAAAGCCTCTATACATTGTCGGTCGGATTATCGTTGCTGCAAGGCCAATATGCGAGCAACTACGGTTTGCAGATGGCTGGGGCTGCGTTCATGGTCGTACCGATCATCATCATCTTTTCATTCTTCCAGAAATATATTGTGGAAGGGTTTACGATGTCGGGACTTAAATAAGTAATAGGATATAAAAAGTGGAGGATGACGAACAGTTGCCTCCTCTTTTGAATTTTAACTAATGATTTTTTTGGAGGATGTTATGGATAAAAAATGGTGGCATTCATCAACGGTATATCAAATATACCCGAGGAGCTTCAATGATAGTGATGGGGATGGAATTGGAGATATCCCAGGGATCATCCAGAAGCTGGATTATCTTGGTGAACTCGGAATCGATGTGATCTGGCTCAGTCCTGTCTATAAGTCTCCGAATGATGATAACGGTTATGATATCAGTGATTACTACGGAATCATGGATGAGTTTGGAACAATGGAAGATATGGATGAACTTATCATGGAAGCGAAAACACGAAATATCCGGATTATCATGGATCTCGTGATCAATCATACGTCTGATGAACATCCATGGTTTATTGAATCACTGAAATCGAAGGAAAATCCGTATCGAGACTTTTACATTTGGCGGGATGGAGAAAGTGGCCCACCGAGTGATATCCGCTCAGTTTTCAGCGGTCCAGCATGGGAATATGATGAGCAGACAGACCAATACTATTTCCATTTGTTCAGCAAGAAGCAACCCGATTTGAACCTGCATAATGAGAGGGTTCGGGCCGAGATCCATAAGATGATGGACTTTTGGCTCGAAAAAGGAATCAGCGGTTTCCGGATGGATGTCATCGATTTGATCGGAAAAGAAGTCGACCAGGGTGTCCTTACCGATGGAACGATGCTTCATCCATACTTGAAGGAACTGAATGACAAGGTCTTATCTAAGTATGACGTGATGACGGTCGGGGAAACACCTTCAGCTACGACTGATACAGCGAAACTTTATACAGCACCCGAACGTAAAGAACTTGATATGGTGTTCACATTCGAGCACATGTCACTTGACGAGGTTGAGGGTCAAGGGAAATGGGCTTTAAAGCAGCTGGAGCTTAAGGACTTGAAGTCGTTTTTGAGCAAGTGGCAGACAGAGCTTCATGGGCGTGGCTGGAACAGTTTATACTGGAATAACCACGATCAGCCTCGAATCGTTTCGCGCTGGGGAGATGATGATGAATATCGCGTCGAATCAGCAAAAATGCTTGCGACCCTATTACACATGATGCAAGGTACACCGTACATTTATCAAGGGGAAGAGATCGGGATGACGAATATCCGATTCGATGACCTTGAAGATTACCGGGATATAGAAACACTTAACATTTATCAGGAAAAAACGGAACAAGGCACTCCACATGATGAGATCATGGAATCGATTTTTACGAAGGGCCGGGATAATGCACGCACGCCAATCCAGTGGGACGATTCGAAGCATGCCGGTTTTACGACCGGAGAGCCCTGGATCAAAGTGAACCCGAATTATCGTGTAATCAATGTGTCGAATGCTCTAAATAATAAGAAATCGATTTTTTACCATTATAAAAAGCTGATCCAGTTAAGAAAAGAACATGAGATCATCGTCTATGGCAATTTCGAACTGATTGAAGCAGATCATGAGGAAATTTTCGCTTATGTCAGGCGTCTTGACGGTGAATCTCTCCTTGTCGTTGCGAATTTTAACGAAGGCACACCGAAGTTCACGTTACCAGCAGGGTTTTCAGCTATTGATGCGGAATTAGTAATAAGTAACTATGACGACTCAGCGGAATCTCCAGATGCTCTTAAGTTAAGACCGTATGAAGCCGTCGTCTATTTGCTGAAAGATTGCAGGTGAACGTTCATGGCATTCATTCAATGTGACTTTTATTCGGAAGCTTTGCAGTGTTCCACTTCAATACATGTGATTTTACCACAGCCGGTGGGGTTGCTGGATCCGGATGAAGCTGTTCAGGGGAAAATATACCCGACACTCTATCTGTTACATGGGCTCTCGGATGACCATACGGTCTGGAGCAGGCGCACTTCCATAGAACGTTATGCGGAATCTTATGGGATTGCGGTTGTCATGCCTGCTGTAGGCAGAAGCTTTTATACGGATATGGAATATGGACATGATTATTTCACTTTCATCAGTCATGAGCTTCCTAAGGCGGCGCGATCGATGTTTCCATTGTCTTCGGCAAGAAAAGACAACTATATTGCAGGGCTTTCCATGGGCGGCTATGGCGCATTGAAAACGGCAATGCGTCATCCGGAAAAATTCCGAGCAGCTGCAAGTCTTTCAGGTGCGGTGGATATACTGGAAAGACTACCTGATTTCCCAAAGGATTTTGCAGCGATTTTCGGTGACAGGCCTGTTGAAGGCAGTGACGACGACCTGTTTCATTTAGCAACGCAATTGGCGCAGAGTGAATCACCCAAACCATTTATATATTTAAATTGCGAAGCGGAAGATCATCTTTATGCATCGAACCTTCGTTTTCGCGATCATTGTAAAGGGATTGTATTGGATATCATGTATGAAGAGTTCCCTGGGAATCATGAATGGGGTTATTGGGATCAGCACATTCAGAGAGTGTTGGAGTTGTTTTTCAAGAGATAGATAATTAGCAAGCGGTAGGATGTGAAGGTTATGGCAACGATTAAAGATGTAGCAAAACGTGCAGGAGTGGCGGTATCGACAGCTTCTTATGCACTGAACAATATCGATAAAATCAGTCCCGATACGAAGAGGAAAGTGATCGAAGCAGCCAAAGAGCTGAACTATCAGAAGAACGGCATCGCATCAGACTTGAAAAGGACGAAGACGAACACGATCGCTTTGATTTTGAGCGATTTGTCAGGTCCTTATTATTCTGAGCTGATCAATGGGGTTCAAACCGTCGCGATGACAAACGGTTATGACTTGATAGCCTGTAATTCAATGGGGGACACACAATCCACGGCAGTCAAGTTTTTAAAAGAAAAACGGGTCGATGGTGTCATCATTTTAGCCCATAACATCAGTGACGAAACGATTTTAGAATCTGCGCGTGAAGGATTTCCGATTGTCGTATTGGATCGGCACTTGAATCATAACCATGTATTGCAGGTCGAAGTCGACAACTGGCAGGGCGGGTTCTTAGCTACGGAACATTTGATTGAAAAAGGACACCGTAAGATTGCGTTCATCAGTGGTCCTAGCAATTCTCATGACAATTCGCTGAGATTCCGTGGATATGAGGCCGCCATAGAAAAGCACGGCCTGCCGTATGCCCCTAAATGGAAAATCTCCGGTGATTTCACACGTGAGAGCGGTTATCGGGCGACAAAAATGTTGATTGCGCAGAATGATTTACCTGAGGGAATCTTTTATGCAAACGATGAAATGGCGATCGGTGGACTGCAGGCATTCAAGGAAAAAGGCATACGGGTGCCCGAAGATGTTTCGATCGTCGGTTTTGATGACATTCAGTTGTCCGAGTTCGTTTCGCCCCCATTGACGACGATCCGGCAGCCGAAATACGAAGCAGGTGCGCTTGCGGTGCACTTGATTTTCCAGCAGCTGTCCAAGGAAAAAGTAGAGCCATATTACAAGCTGTCAACCGAGCTGATAGAAAGAGAATCAATTAGGGAAAGAAAATAATTCGAGAGAGAATGATGTTGAGTCATTCTCTCTTTTTTCTTTTAGAATAAGGTTATATGACTAGTTGAAAACGCATTTTAGATGCGTTTTCTTTTTTTCTAGACTGCCCTGCGTTCATATCCATGCATGTAGTAGATTTCGCCTTTTCACTGTCAGCTTTACACCCATGCTTGATAGTATATTTACACTATCGAAGGTAATACTAGTGTGCAGTGAAAAGGCGGGATGAATAATTACATTCAGGTGGTGTAAGAAATGGAAGAGAAAATGTTGGCCATCCAAATAGACGGAAAAGAATTTAATGCAAAAGAGGGTCAATCCATATTTGAAGTCGCTAAATCACAAAGTGACCTTTACATTCCGGGTATATGTTCCTATCAACCTGATCTAGGTATCGGTGTCATTCAAACTTGTGATACGTGTATGGTCGATGTTGATGGTGAAATCGTGCGGGCATGTGCGACTAAGGTAGAATCAGAGATGAAGGTATCTACGTTGTCTGATCGGGCGAAAGCTGCACAATTAGAGGGGATGCAACGAATCTTAAAAAACCACGAATTATACTGCACTGTGTGTGACAACAACAATGGTAATTGTGAAGTCCACAATACAGCGGAACATCTAGGGATCGAACATCAAAAATATGAATTTACCCCGAAGCCATATCCACCTGATAATTCTCATCCCTTTTATCGATATGAACCTGACCAATGTATATTATGCGGCTTATGTGTAGAAGCCTGCCAGGATTTACAAGTGAGTGAAGTGTTAAGCATCGATTGGGAGCGTAAAGAACCTCGTGTCATTTGGGATGACGATGTACCGATCGATGATTCCTCATGTGTATCCTGCGGACATTGTGTCACTGTCTGTCCTTGTAATGCATTGATGGAAAAGTCGATGCTTGGAGAAGCCGGTTACATGACGTCGATTCCCAAAGACATTCTTGAGCCTATGATTGATTTGACCAAAGAAGTAGAGCCCAGCTATAAGCAAATTTTCACGATTTCCAATATAGAAGCAACAATGCGTAAAGACCGTATAAAACGGACAAAAACGGTATGCACATATTGCGGTGTCGGGTGCAGCTTCGAGATTTGGTCAAAAGGCCGCGACATCCTAAAGGTACAACCTGAGCCGGAAGCACCGGTAAATGGCATTTCTACGTGTGTCAAAGGAAAATTCGGATGGGATTTTGTGAACAGTGAGGATAGATTGACGAAACCTTTGATCCGGAAAGGGGATACTTTTGTAGAAGCGAGCTGGGAGGAAGCGCTTAGCCTCATTGCGTCGAAACTTTCCGAAATAAAGGATGAACATGGACCTGATGCTCTTGGATTCATCGCTTCATCAAAATGTTCGAACGAAGAAAATTATCTATTTCAGAAACTTTCACGAGCCGTTTTTGGCACCAATAACGTGGATAATTGTTCGCGTTACTGCCAATCACCTGCTACAGCAGGCCTGATGAGGACTGTCGGACTCGGTGGAGATTCAGGTACAATTCGTGATATTGCCACCGCAGAATTGGTGTTCGTCATTGGAGCCAACCTGGGAGAATCCCATCCAGTCCTCGCCACCAGAGTGAAGCGTGCACATAAGCTTTTTGGCCAGAAACTGATTGTTGCTGATTTAAGAAAAAATGACCTGGCTCAACTAGCAGATCATTACTTCCATCCAAACCCAGGGACCGATTTAGTGCTGATATCTGCAGTAACGAAATATATAATTGACCAGGGCTGGGAAGACAAAGGATTTTTGGAAAACCGGGTGAACGGTTATGTAGACTATGTCAAAACTCTTGAAAAATACACGCTTGATTACGCAGAAGAAGTTACCGGAATAACGAAAGACGATATCATCAAACTGGCAACGTATATCCATGAAGCTGACAGTGTTTGTATCCTGTGGGCAATGGGAGTGACGCAACACATGGGTGGGACTGAAACAAGCACAGCCATTTCAAATTTGTTGTTGATTACCGGGAATTATGGCAGACCGGGAACTGGCGCTTATCCGTTACGTGGCCACAACAATGTACAGGGTGCTTGCGATTTCGGTACAATGCCAGCCTGGTTCCCGGGCTATGAGCCGGTAGAAAACGATCTAGTGAGAGCTCGATACGAGAAAGCTTGGGATGTTACGTTACCAAAGAACCCAGGATTAGACAACCATCAGATTGTCGAGGCCATACAAGATGGTAAAGTCAAGGGTATGTACCTGTTTGGAGAAGAAATGGGATTGGTCGACTCGAACATCAATTACGTCCATGAAGCGTTGGAAAAGTTGGAGTTTTTTGTGGTCCAGGATATCTTTTTCTCCAAAACAGCCCAGTTTGCCGATGTAGTTTTACCTGCTGCTCCAAGCCTTGAAAAAGATGGAACGTTCACCAATACAGAGCGCAGGATCCAACGGTTTTATCAAGTATTTGATCCTCGTGGAGACTGCAAACCTGATTGGTTGATCTTTCAGGAAGTTGCGAATCGCCTAGGGGCTGATTGGAACTATAAGAATCCCGGAGAAATAATGGATGAAGCAGCCAGTCTTGCAACAATGTTTGCAGGTGTGAGCTATGATCGTCTGGGAGGGTGGAACAGCCAGGTTTGGCCTGTAGCGCCAGATGGGAGCGATACACCTCTGTTATATACGGATACATTCGGATTTCCGGACGGAAAAGCAAGATTGATTCCGGCAGAGTGGAGGGAGCCTTTTAAAGCGGGTAAAGAGTATGACTTGCACCTGAACAATGGACGTTTGCTTGAACACTTTCACGAAGGCAACATGACCTATAAGTCGAAGGGGATCACTCATAAAGTGCCAAATCCATGGCTGGAAGTTTCTCCTGAACTTGCAAACGAACGGAATATAAAAACGGGGGCGTTTGTTCGGCTCGTTTCTCCATACGGTGAAGTCAACGTCAGGGTCTGGGTTACAGAACATGTAAAAGGAAATGAATTGTATTTGACGATGAATTCGAGAGAAGAATTAGAAGCCGTAAACAAGTTGACCAGCAGTTATCACGACGTAACTACCCATACGCCGAATTATAAAGAAATGCAGGTCAAAATGGAGATCCTCGATCAAGTCGGCGAATCACCTCTGCCTAAAGAGAATCATCGTTTTGGAAATCGTCAACCTCACATAGGTGTCGAGATAGAAAAGAAATGGAACCGATCTGATTATGTTCCGGTTTCCAAGATGATTGAAAAGGAGGTTATCATCGATGGCGAAAGCGATCAAGCAAATTGAAAAAAACAACTCCAATACGGTGGAAGAAAGCACACAGGCGCTCAACAGTTTAATGGAAATGACTGCTAAAAACCGAGAAGCATTAGGAAGTCTTCTGGAAATCCTTCAAGAACTGCATCAATCGGAAATTCTCGACATGATAAAAGGGTTCCTGAAAACAAGAGACCAAATTGGAGTCCTTGCTATCGGAGAACTAAACCAGCCTGGTATGCACCGGATCATCAAAAACGGAATCAATGCGGTCGAATTTTTAGCCGAACTTGATCCAGAGCAACTAAAAATCATGTTGAATGGGATTAATGAAGGACTTAAGAAGTCGGCTGAAAATATGGATAAGAAAGAAAATGTTAGTTTATTGAGGCTGACGAAACTAATGCGTGATCCAGATGTCCAGCGGTCCCTCACCTTCATGATGAATTTTATGGTAGGCATGGGACAGGCAATCGAGAAAAAAACCTTGCATTAGAACAAGATATCTAAGGGGGGGTTCCAATTGAAAACCAAATCAATTGCATTCAAACAGATGAATACAAAAACGGATGCAGACACAATAAGTAAAGTTTTACATGATGTTTGGGGTGTACGACAAGTCGAAGTGAATTTAGATACGCAAGAGGCGACTGTATCGTACAATGAAAATGCTGCCTCCTTTGAAGATTTTCAACAAGCGGTCGTTGATGCCGGTTTTGAAATTGAAAATCCCATTGACATCGTGAAAAAAGAGTGACCCAAGGAAGGATGATTTAGTTGCCAAGAACGTGTGAAGTTTGCGGACGAGTAGAAAAAGAAGAAACAGAAGAATCCAGCTATGAAATACTAGTTGTATGTGAGGATTGTCAACTAGACCTTCAAAAGGATTGATTTATGAATCGAACGAAAAGGGATGGCCCGAAAAGGAACTATCCCTTTTTTGGTATAGAGATAATTTTTATTAAGGAGAGCATTTGTAGAAATAATCTCATTTCATTTCAAAATTCTTTCTTTAAAGTGATTCTACAAAAAACAGCCACTTCATAAGCCTCCAGCCTTCCAATTCTCTAAGCCTTAAGCCGTATTGGAATCCCCTTCCAGAGCCAGTTACTGTCTCCTTTTCCAGTGGTTACAATTAACGGTGCAGCTTAATGAAAACGAAGAAAGGGGAGAGGACATGAATTCATTGATCAGATTCAGTCTCAAAAATGTTGCAGCTATTTTAATCATTACTTTTTTAATCATTCTCGGAGGCCTTTATGCAATAACCAACCTCCGTATCGAAATGTTTCCGGATATTGAAGATCCGACGTTGACGGTAGAAGTTGTGTATCCAGGAGCATCGCCAGACGATGTGAACAGAAATGTCACGGGCAAACTTGAGGAACAGTTCAATTCGCTGGAAGGATTGAAGACATTAGAAAGTTCATCATATGAAAGCTTTGCACTGCTCTCATTGAATTTTCCGCATAATACTGACCTTGATAAAAAAGAACAGCAAATAAACAAATTGATTGAGGAAGCGAATTTAGAAGATTCCGTTCAAACGGATGTCAAACGCTTTTCCATGGATATGATTCCGATTTATGATATCTCTATTTTTGCTAAGGGGGATACTGACCTGGATGCTTATCTCGAAAATGAAATCATTCCTGATATCAAAAAAATATCAGGGATAAATGATGTTGAGGTTTCTGGTCAAAAGGATCGCCTTGTCCAAATCACCGTTGATCAGGAAAAAGCTTTACTGAATGGTCTGACGCTGGATAGTATCCAAAAACAAATCAATGAAAAATACTTTTCATATCCTGCGGGTCAAGTGAAAGCCGATGAGTTCCAGATACCGGTCCGTGTTGAGCAGGAAATTGAAACGACCGAAGAACTTGAAAATCTGCAGCTGGCTACCCAACTGGATCAGCAACAAGCTAATCCCAACCCGATTTTATTGAAAGATATCGCCTCTATCGAGGAAGTGACTGATCAGGCTGAGATGACGAGGTATAATCTGATGGATTCGTTATCTATGATGATTACGAAAAAACAGGACGCGAACACTGTTGAAGTCGCTGATCAAGTGACGGAGGTTTTAAAAGAACATGAAAAGAAAATTGATTATTATATAGGGTTTGATACTGCAAAAGGTGTTAAGGATTCTGTACACACCCTTATACGTGAAGGGTTACTGGGAGCATTATTTGCATCGCTCGCCGTATTGCTTTTCTTAAGGAACATCAGGGCGACAATCATCGCCATTATATCCATCCCGTTCTCATTGCTGTTTTCATCCATCTTCCTATTGCAGCTGGGAATATCGTTGAACATGATGACGTTAGGTGGTATGGCTGTAGCAGTCGGGAGGGTCGTTGATGACAGCATTGTCGTAATCGAAAACATTTTCAGGCGTGTTCGAAAATCGCCTGACAAAAAAATCACCAATGAAATCATCACAGATTCGACGAAAGAGATTTTCAAAGCGATCGTCTCTTCAACCCTAACCACAATCGTAGTCTTTTTACCGCTTGGTTTAGTTGAAGGGGATACAGGAGGATTTTTCCTGCCGTTTGCCCTGGCAATAACATTTGCACTCATCGCTTCGCTCTTGATCTCGATCACACTTGTACCTATCCTGGCGAAATATTCGTTCAAAAAAGCACCGAAGGAAGAAAAGGAAGGGACATTGCAAAGGATGTATGGAAAAGTGATCGAACGTTCCCTTAACCATAAAGTGACCGCAATCCTGCTTTCATTTTTACTTTTAGGCGGCTCATTTTCCCTTGTGCCATCGCTTGGATTCACGTTCATCCCGAATGAGGAACAAAAGATATTGAATGCGACGATCGAACTTCCAGCAACCACATCAATGGAACGGACGAATGAAGTATCGCTTCAAATGGAAGAGATGTTCATCGATAAAAGAGAAATTGGAAATGTAACCGCAGCCGTAGGAAGTAAAGATTTCTTCACAGGTTTGAAGAAAGAAAACAAAGCAACCTACTATTTGACGTTGAGGGACGACACTGATGTTACTGAATTTCTTGAAGAGATTCGCACGGATATGGAAGTGATCATGGATGCTGAAGCGGAAGAAGGTGAATTCAATGTAATGGAATTCACAGCAAGCGGACCGCCAACAAACAATGCTGTGTCGATCGATCTTTATTCCACTGATCTAGATAAATTACAAACCGCAGCGCTAGAAGTTGAATCCTATATGAATGGTAACGACGACCTTAAAGACATTACCAACAATTTTTCTGAAAAACAGAAGCAATACCTCGTCGAGATTGATTCTGAACAGGCTAGTGAAAAAGGGATTGCAGGCATGCAGATACTAGGAATGATTACAGATCAGACCAGACCCGTCCAGATTGGTGAATTGAACTTAAATGATGAAAACAAAACTGTTCAATTATCTTATGAAGACACCTTGACTGCTGAAGCTCTAGAAGAGATGGAAGTCTACAGTCCACAAGGTACGGTGAAATTGAATGAGATTGCTGACATTAAGGAAACGGACAGTTACACAGCGATTCAAAAACTGGATGGAAAAGTCTTTGCTCGTGTAACCGGTCATGTGAAAGGGAACGATGTCCAGGCTGTTACGAATGAAGTAGTCAACGGCGTAAAAACGGAAATTGAGCTTCCAGATGGCGTTTCTTTTGAAAGCGGTGGTGGAAGTGAAGAGACGGCAGGGGAGTTCCAGCAAATGGGGATTGCAATGATAGCTGCTATGGGACTTGTTTATTTGACGATGCTCATTACATTTGGAAAAGCGCGAATCCCTGTTATCATCTTATCGTCGCTTATTTTCGTGCCGATCGGTTCTTTTACAGCTTTGTATTTCGCAAAAGAACCTCTATCAATCAGTGTTATGATCGGATTCTTGATGTTGATCGGCATTGTTGTAACCAATGCGATTGTTTTGACTGACAGAATCACAAGGAATCGTGATGAAAAAGGCATGAGTGTCCGTGAAGCATTGATTGAAGCTGGAAAAACTCGTCTAAGACCGATTTTAATGACTGCTTTAGCAACGATTGCGGCTTTGACCCCGCTTGCTTTCACAACATCAACCGGTACGTTCATTTCAAAAGGATTGGCCTTGACGGTAATTGGTGGTTTGACTTCTTCTACTTTATTGACATTGATTTTAATACCAGTCCTCTATGAGGTGTTCTTTTTCAGACATAGTAAAAAAGAACGGACGAACACGCACGAGCTTTCAGTTTAGACGGAATCATTCTCGATCAGGCTTATTCTAACTCAAGAAAAGGAAAATCATTTTTACCGATATTTTCCCACTGCACCAAGTGTTACTCAGGGTTAAATGATACGGATATGCAAACATTAAGAAGGCATAAAACCTTCAATAAAGGAGATAGATGCATGAAAAAACGTATCCTAACCCTGGGTCTTACAGCATTTCTATCAGCTGGGATGCTAGCTGGATGTAATATGGATGACACAGGTCAAGAAAACGAAGAAGGTATGCAATACAACACGGTAAGGTATGATCGTACAGATGACGGGGCGAGAGTCCGTCAGAATAATCGTTTCACACCGATTTGGGGGAACGATCGAGGTTTCCAGTACTATACACCAAATACTCAAGGTCCTTATGGCCAGCAATATGGCGGTGGGTTCCAAAGCGCGCGGCCAGATATCCAGCAACCTGGTACTCAGCAGCCTGGTGATACCGCTCAACAGCCTGGCGATACGGGTCAACAAACTGGTGCTGGAACAATGAGCGAAGTTGAAAAGAAAGTCATTGAATTGACGAACCAAGAAAGAGCGAAGAATGGCTTGCCTGCGTTAAAAGGTGATAGAGAAATTGCTCAAGTCGCTCAGAAAAAGTCAAATGATATGGCAAACAAAGGATACTTCTCCCACAACTCACCGACCTACGGATCACCTTTCCAGATGATGAAGCAGAATGGTGTCGATTATCAATCTGCAGCTGAGAACATTGCAGCAGGACAACAATCACCTGAAGAAGTTGTTCGACAATGGATGAACAGTCCTAGTCACCGACGGAACATCATGGATGCCAAGCTGACACACATTGGAGTTGGACATACAGATGGCGGTCAACATGGTGAGTATTGGACACAGATGTTCACTCAGCAGTAAAGTTGAAGTGTCAAGTCTCTCTTTAAAGAGAGCGCTTGGCACTTTTTAATTACATATATCCTAATATTATCCCGCCTAGTGCCCCTGTCACTACTACAACCCATGGCGGGAGCTTGTAGTAAACCAGCATGCTGAACAAAACAGCTGCAAATGCAAAATCGATGGATGAGGTTACTGAACTCGTCCAAATCGGCTGATAAAAGGCAGCAATCAGAATTCCTACCACAGCAGCATTTACACCAAGTAATGCACCTTTCATTTTTCGATTTTTCCTTAAGCTGTCCCAGAATGGAAGTGCTCCGAAAATCAAAAGGAATGCTGGCAGGAAGATTGCCACAGTGGCGAGCAACCCGCCTTTCCAACCATTGATCACAGCTCCTAGATAAGCTGCGAACGTAAAGAGTGGTCCGGGAACAGCCTGGGCTGCACCATAACCCGCAAGGAATTCTTGCTCACTCAACCATCCAGTCGGCACGAATTCGCGTTCCAATAGAGGTAAAACGACATGTCCACCGCCAAACACTAGCGCACCTGATCTATAAAAACTGTCAAACATGGCAATCCAATCAGCACCGGTAATTTCCCTTAAAAATGGAAGTAAAGCTAAGAGTCCAAAGAAAAGAATAATACAAACAGTCGCAAATCGTTTTGATAACGGTAGTCCAAAATGTTCGGTGTCCTCTTCGCTTTTTTTATTGAATAGGAACAAGCCGACAATTGCAGCAGCTACTATGATACCTACTTGCGTAAACGTGGTTTGCCAAATAAGTGTAATGATGACTGCAAGCAAGGCAATGGTTTTCCGACTGATATCTGGTGTAAGTTTCGATGCCATTCCGATAATCGCATGAGCGACTACTGCAACGGCCACTAGTTTCAATCCTTGAATCCAACCTGCGTCTGCAATATCCAGTTCTTTTAAAAGGAGTGCAAACAAAATCAGGGCGATGACAGAAGGCATGGTGAATCCTAGAAATGCAATAAATCCACCGAGCGCGCCTCCCCGGGCGACACCAATTCCGATTCCGACCTGGCTGCTCGCAGGTCCCGGGAGGAACTGACACAAGGCAACAAGATCGGCATAAGTGCGTTCGTCAATCCATCTTCGCCTCCGTACATATTCTTCGTGAAAATAGCCTAAATGCGCTATAGGGCCGCCGAATGAGGAAACACCTAAACGCAAGGATATGAGGAAAATCTCCAATAATGTTTTCATGATTCAAGCTCCCTTCTTAGTCGTAGATCTCTTTAAACAATTCATAAGCACGATTTCTTGCTTCATCCAGAACAGTTTCACCTGCTTCAGTCGTGGTGTAATACTTTCTGATTTTACCTTCCACATTGCGATCTTCCTTCACTAACAAGCCATCTTTCTCCATCGAATGAAGTATAGGATACAACGTTCCTGCGCTGATATCATAACCATGCTCCTGCAACTCTTCGACCATCCAGGCTCCGTATATCGGATGCTCTTTCGCATGGTGTAAAATATGGATCTGAATGAAACCTAAGAACAGTTTCCGTAACACTTTATCGGTCATATCTAACTACCACCTCCAAAAATCGAATATCAATATCGATAATCGAAATCGAAAATCTATATCATGATAACAATATTCTTTTCTTCTGTAAATGATATAACTTCATTTTTGATCTGGAAAGTTAGGCTAGACTATTTGGATGCTATCCCCGTTTAGGTTTTGTTCAACGTATTTGAAAAGATGTACATATGTCATCCTAAATGTTCAATAAATCGGGATAGTTGTACATACATCATCGGAAATGTTCAATAAAACTGAAAAGATGTACATAAATTGCTTTTTACCATACAAAAAAGGTGCTGGACATTCAGTCCAACACCTTCTTCTTAGTGGTTTGCCATTTTAGCACCGGCTTTATTGTAGACAGCTAATTGCTCGATCAATTTATGGCTATCTGCATTCAACCCGATGATTTCCACTTTTGTGCCATTTTGTTTGTATTTCAATACGATTTTATCGATAGCTCCAACTGCGGAATCATCCCAGCAATGAGCATATGAAAAGTCGACGATTACAGTTTCCACTTCATCTTTAAAATCAAACTTGGATACGAAATCTGTAACAGAGGCAAAGAATAGTTGTCCTCTAACTTCGTACGTTTTCGTATTCAAGTGTTGTTCGATTTTCGTATCGACATGTACTTTCGAAATCTTAGCAGCAAAGAAGATTGCGCTCAGGATAACCCCTGCAAGCACTCCTTTAGAAAGATCGTGAGTCACTACGACTGTCACAACGGTCACGATCATAACTGCTGCATCTGTTTTCGGCATAACATGCAATTTTGTCAATGATGACCAATCGAATGTTCCGATCGAAACCATAATCATGACGCCGACCAATGCAGCCATCGGAATTTGCACGAGTACATTGTTGAATACAAGAATCAATAACATGAGTACAATTCCTGCAACGAGAGTCGATAGTCTGCCTCGACCACCAGATTTGACGTTGATGACGGATTGTCCGATCATCGCACATCCAGCCATACCACCGAAAAATCCAGCAACGATGTTCGCTGCTCCCTGGCCTTTCGCTTCTTTATTCTTATCACTTTCCGTATCTGTCATATCATCGACGATCTGAGCTGTCAACAGGGATTCAAGCAACCCTACGATTGCCAATGCGAATGAATAAGGGAAAATGATTTTCAGCGTTTCAAAGTTAAGCGGAATTTCAGGAATCAAGAACATAGGCAAGGCTTGCGTCAGCTGTCCCATATCTCCAACTGTTCGTACACCTACACCTGACGTGACCGCAATTACTGTCATGACGATGATTGCGATAAGTGGCGACGGAACAGCCTTCGTAAACTTCGGTAAAATATAAATGATGGCTAAAGCACCTGCGACCATTGCATACATGATCCAAGTTTCACCTATAAAATGTGGGAGCTGAGCCATGAAAATCAAAATCGCCAGAGCATTGACGAAACCTACCATGACGGATTTAGGAATAAATTTCATCATTTTTCCAAGTTTCAATACGCCCATCAAAACCTGTATGATACCAGTCAATACGGTTGCAGCCAGTAAATATTGCAATCCATGGTCGGCAACTAGTGTCACCATAAGCAAAGCCATTGCACCTGTAGCAGCAGAGATCATTCCTGGTCTACCACCCATAAAAGCAATGACAACTGAGATACAAAACGATGCATATAGACCGACCATCGGATCTACCCCAGCTATGATTGAAAAGGCGATCGCTTCAGGAATCAAAGCGAGTGCAACGACAATACCGGCAAGAACATCTCCTCGGACGTTGCTAAACCATTCTTGTTGTAATTTTTGTACGTTCAAAGACTTAATACACCTCTCTATTTGTATATTTTTAATATTAATGACTTTCAACTCTCATGAAAGTCGGAGCCGTTGTGAACATATGGATTATAACATCGTTTCATATAGGAACGTTAATCCCGAGAAAACGCATTCTTCTCTTCAATACTTCGATTATCGAGCAAATACTTCGATTAAAAGGGTTATATTAAAAATTTGTGTGAAAGTTAAAGTTAGAAAATTGTAAATTTATATAAAAAGTGAGAAAATTAATATATCATAAATCGCTTTTTGTTAGGAGGAGATCATGTTTACCAAAATTCTACTTGCATCCGATGGATCTGATCATGCAATGAGGGCAGCAGAAAAAGCGAGTTTCATCGCACAGTGTGACGAAACGGCAAAGGTGACAGTTGTCTATGTAATTGATGGTGCAACTTCAAAAACAGATGTTTTATCTGAGGGAAGCAAGGAAGCGATCGAAGAAAAACGCAAAAGAAGGCTACAAAACACTGAAGAAATCTTGATAAACAATAATGTCCCATACGAAATAAAGGTCCTTAAGGGCGAACCAGGACCATCGATTGTAAAATATGCAAACGAAAATTTGTTTAATCTGGTTGTTATCGGCAGCAGAGGACTGAATACGTTCCAGGAAATGGTGCTGGGGAGTGTCAGCCATAAAGTTGCAAAAAGAGCGCAGTGTCCCGTCATGATTGTGAAGTAGTTTCACATTGTTCAGTATGTATATAAATATAAAATAAAGGGGTAGACATATACCCCTCTATCTTACCAACAGCCCAAGCCACCACTACAAAAGCCGAAGCGGCGTCTTCTTCTTCTTATAGGAAATGCTGCTCCTACTATGACAAGAAGGATGAACAGTATGATGATCAGAACCGCCAATTTTCTTGAATCGATACCTCCAACTAAATCACTCATGAAAAAACCTCCTTATTACCATAAGATAGTACTATCCTATGCTTGTACAATAAGGCTTGTTTGGGTAATTGGACGAGCGCATTGAAAATTGGTCATAAGCCTCTCATTTCTATCTAAAGGGCTACTACTCCCCAAGCTTCTAAGATTGAACAGTATTAAAATAGTCCTAAAATACGGCACTATAACGAATTCTATGTCATCTATCCATTTCATATCTTTTCAAATGAAGATATCAAAAAAGAGAGAGGTTTTGCCATGCAAATCACATCTCCAAATCTGGCGGGTCAGGTGGTCACGAAGTCAGACCGATTAATTCGAAAGCCAACTGAGTATACAATGATCGGAAAAGGGAGAAGTGCGTTCGTTTTCAAGGATGAAAGAAGTGAACACGCTGTAAAAGTATTTTTCGATCAATTTGCAGATTTAGCACAGCAGGAAGGCGATATTTATAAAAAGCTAGAGGAATGTTCGTACTTCCCAACGATTCATGAAGTAGGACCGAATTATATTGTAATGGAGTATATAGAAGGAAATACGTTTTATGAATGCTTGCAAAAAGGCATTCCGATTACCGACGAAATGATAGAGAAAGTAGATGAAGCGCTGGATTTTGCACGCTCAATGGGCTTGAATCCATCGGATATCCATCTGCGAAACCTTATATTGACAAATGAAGGTAAGGTGAAAGTCATTGATGTCGTCCGATTCACCCAAAAGAAGAAATGTCGGCAATGGGATGATCTGAAACGTGGATACTACCGTTATTATAAAAAGATTTTCTTGAAAAAAATACCGAAGTTGATCATTGAACTTGTGGCCTTTTATTATAAAAAAGTGATTTTGCCATTCCGTGCAAAAGAAATGACTGAATGATCAGAGACGTTAATCCTTATTAGCGTCTTTTTTACATTTAAAGAAAGTATAAAATACTTTCTTCAATATAAGCGCACAAGTTTATAGCTTCGAAAGCAACGCATCGCACGAAGGAAAAGTATTTGCTTTTTCGAGGAACTAAGGCTCGACGTTCACAAGGCTTGGCCTCGCTAAGTTTTCTTTACACCTCGTGGCATAAGCGCAACTAAGGCTTAATCTACGCTAAAGCTTGATTTCGCCAAGTTTTCTTTATTTGCATAACTCTTCTAACGGCTACAAAACCTATGACTATGAAATGTTAGAGGAGCTGTTCTATGATGAAGAAATTGATGATCGTATTATTTTCGCTTTCACTTGCCTTGACGGCTTGCGCTGGAAATAACAATAATAACCCTGGCGCGAATGAGACTCAGCAAAACTCGGAAGCGAATCCGCATCCAAAACCTGAATCGGATGCTAAGATCCAAAAGGTGGATCCGAAAGATACCCAACATGGGAAGATGCAAATTGAAACAATTGGATTCCTTGAGCCGATTGATCCTAATAAAGCAGTCAATGAGGTCAAAGAGGTAGGGAAACATTTATCCAATGTCGCTTTCTTCAGCTATCAGGTCAAAGCTGACGGTAGTCTTACCCCTATCAAGGACGAAGCTGCGATTGCGGAAGTGAAGAAGGCTGGCGGTACTCCGATGATGGTACTTACCAACTTTACAGAGGGAAATTTCTCCCCGGATGTTGCCCACTCGATTTTTACAGACAAAAAAGCGAATAAAGCGCTGATCCAAAACGTGTTGAATACGATGAAAGAAAAGGGATATGAAGCGTTGAACATTGACTTTGAGCATATCCGTGAAAAGGATCGCAAGCTGTATAACGGATTTCTCGACACGATTCTCCCACAAGTAAGAAAAGCAGGTTACACAGTTTCTACTGCACTCGCTCCAAAAACAAGTGATGAACAAGCGGGTCCATGGCATGGGGCGCATGATTATAAGCGTCACGGAGAGCTAGCGGACTATGTCATTCTGATGACTTATGAATGGGGCTGGTCGGGTGGTCCTCCGATGGCGGTTTCCCCGATTCCTCAGATGAGACAAGTAGTCGAATATGCCTTATCAAAAATTCCACCTGAAAAAATTGTTATGGGGGCACCACTCTATGGCTATGATTGGACACTACCTTATAAAAAGGGCGGTAAGTTTGCAAAACGCTTATCTCCAAAAGAGGCTGCAGATCTAGCTATTAAGGAAAATGTTGAAGTCCAATTTGATAACAAATCCCAGGCACCACATTTCAACTATAAAGACGACCAAGGAAAAAAGCATGAAGTTTGGTTCGAAAATGAACAGAGCATGCAAGCGAAGTTCAATTTGGTGAAGGAGTACAAACTCCGAGGCATTGCTTATTGGGTTCTTGGAGAAGACTTCCCAGAAAACTGGACGATGCTGGAAGATCAATTTACGATCAAGAAGAAGTGAACAATTCCCTTAAAAAAGGTGGCCTAAATGGTCACCTTCTTTCACATGAAAAATCCGATGGCGGCAAACGTAACACTAACTATTACGGATGATACGACATAAATAACAGCACGTCTCACCTGTTGTGCCTGTATCATTTCAAGAGCTTCTATACTGAAGGTTGAAAACGTCGTGTACGCTCCGCAAAATCCGATACCAAAAAAAGCCCAGACCCATTCAGAAAGTTGTTGAGAAAAGAAAAGATTCGCAAGGATACCAAGGATAAAAGAGCCTGTTATGTTAGCGATCCAAATTCCGTTGATAATTCTGTGTTTGGGTAAGGCCATGCCAATCCAGAATCTTGTGGCTGCACCTAGTGCTCCACCAATACCAATCAATGCGATCATCGGAGGCTACCACCTTTCTCTTTCTTGTAGCCAGCAAGTTTATAGCCGATGTACGCCAATCCAATACCGGCAAAGACGCTTATCAGAATATATGTAATTGCTGTCATAATCATCTGCTGTTCTAGTAGTTGGATTGTCTCAACAGAAAATGTAGAAAACGTGGTGAAAGACCCGGTAAAACCGGTTCCAACCAGTAAAGGGATTTCTGGCCATATTTTTTTTCTTTTTATTATGAATGCGGTGAACCAGCCAAGAAAAAGACACCCGATCAAGTTGACCGATAAAGTACCGATCGGAAAGCCGTTCTCCATATACAACCATTCACCTAACATATATCTGCTGATCGAACCGAGAAATCCTCCGATCATAACAAGTAAGAGATTCAAATTCGTGCACCTCATTCACTTATGAAGGACTTTTGTAAAATACTAACCTTAATGTATCATAATGTGTGGAATTTCAGTAATTAACTGTTGCGTATATAAGTATATACTTATATAATGATTTAAGGTTGGAGGTGAATCCGAATGGAGACCACGATGCTTGAAACGGAGAAGGCTGCTCAAATTTTAAAATTGCTAGGCGATAAAACCCGTCTTACGATGATCGCTCTAGTCAATGAGCAGGACTGTTGTGTTTGTGAATTCGTCGAGATTTTAAAAATGAGTCAACCAGCAATCAGCCAACACCTCAGAAAATTAAGGGATACTGGATTGGTAAAGGAACAACGAAGAGGGCAATGGATCTTTTATTCCATTAACAAAGAGTTTGAAGGTTATTCTATGATTAAAGAAATTTTAAAACATGTCCCTGATGGTGCCCATCATTTCGAGGCACTTGAAAAAGCAGGGCTTCGTATTCGTTGCACTTGAAGAAAGTATCTATACTTTTCTTCAGTATAAGTGCAACTAAGGCGAAATCTAAGCTAAAGCTTGATTTCGCCAAGTTTTCTTTACGAAAATTGGAGGTTTTGAATTGTTATCGGTCATTTTAGCATTATTCATATTTATCGTTACATTAGTTCTCGTCATTTGGCAGCCGAAAGGATTGGGGATCGGCTGGTCAGCCTGCGGGGGTGCCATTCTAGCCCTACTTGTAGGAGTCGTAGATTTTGGTGATGTGATAGCCGTTACCGATATCGTTTGGAATGCGACACTCGCCTTCATTGCAATCATCATTATTTCCTTGATTCTAGATGAAATCGGTTTTTTCGAGTGGTCAGCATTGCATATGGCTAGGATCGCGCAAGGAAACGGGCTGAAGATGTTCGTCTATGTGACGATTCTCGGGTCGATTGTGGCCGCATTCTTCGCCAATGATGGCGCAGCATTGATCCTGACTCCGATTGTCCTTGCGATGGTAAGAGCCCTCAATTTTAAAGAACGGATGATATTGCCGTTCATCATGGCCAGCGGTTTCATTGCAGATACGACATCCTTACCTTTGATTGTAAGTAATCTGGTGAATATTGTATCGGCAGATGTGTTTGACATCGGATTTGTGGAATATGCTTCCCGCATGATCGTGCCGAACTTTTTCGCAATCGGGGCAAGCATTCTGGTCTTGTATCTGTATTTCAAAAAAGACATTCCAGCTAATTATGACTTAAGTCAACTGAAAAAACCAGTGGAAGCGATCAAGGATCATAAGATGTTCCATCTTTCCTGGCTGATACTAGCAATACTCTTGATTGGCTATTTTGTGAGTGAATTTTTCGGGATTCCAGTGTCGATCATTGCAGGTGTCGTAGCTATCTTCTTCCTGTTTATGGCACAAAAGAGTCCGGCTGTCGCAACAAGGAAAGTGATAAAAGGAGCGCCATGGGCAATCGTCTTTTTCTCAATCGGTATGTATGTCGTCGTTTACGGTTTGCGGAATGAAGGTTTGACGGATGTATTGGCGGCTGTCATTGAAGCAGCAGCTGATCAAGGCTTATTCGTTGCAACCATTTCCATGGGATTCATTGCTGCGATTCTTTCATCGATTATGAACAATATGCCGACTGTCATGATTGATGCCCTGGCCATTCAAGACACAACGACATCAGGTACAATTCGTGAAGCGTTGATTTATGCCAATGTCATCGGATCCGATTTAGGACCAAAAATAACACCGATCGGTTCACTGGCAACATTGTTATGGCTTCATGTTCTTTCGTTGAAAGGAGTCAAAATCTCCTGGGGTTATTATTTCAAAATCGGTATAATCCTTACAATACCGACATTGTTCATCACCCTGACCGGACTATACATCTGGTTGTTGATCATATCTTAGGCATTGTTAAATATGAAGATGACATTTTGAACGAAAGTCGCGACACTCCTGCGGGAAAAGCGAGCCAGGCGAGACCCCACAGCGATTTAAGGATCTTCGAGTATAATAATGAACTTCGACTAAGTACCACCACGTCCTATGGTGAACGTCGAAGTCAGTACATCCTGTGCAAGTGAGTGAGGAGGCTTGCGGATCGCCCGCGGAAAGGGAGTGACTTTCGCAAAAATCAACAATCAAGAATAACAAGACCCGAATCTAAAAAACATTTAAAAGGAGTTATGTAAAATGTCTAAACCAATCATCTATTTCCTATGTACCGGAAACTCATGCCGCAGTCAGATGGCTGAAGGGTTCGGAAAAAAATATCTTGGGGACCGATTTGAGGTTCATTCAGCCGGAATAGAAGCGCACGGCTTGAATCCGAATGCAGTGAAAGCAATGGAAGAAGCCGATATCGATATCACCGATCAAACATCTGATATCATTGATCCGGAATTGTTGAACAAAGCGGATTTTGTCGTTACGCTATGTGGAGATGCAAACGATAAGTGCCCGATGACACCCCCTCATGTAAAACGGGACCATTGGGGATTCGACGACCCTGCAAAAGCTGAAGGCACAGAAGAAGAAAAGTGGGCATTTTTCCAACGTGTACGTGATGAAATCAGTGAACGGATCCAGAAGTTTGCAAAAGAGGAAAAGTGATTTTTAAAGGCGCTCTTGGAGTATAAGCGAAATTCACGACACTCCAGCGGGAAAAGTGAGCCAGGCGAGACCCCAGAGAGGAGGCTTGTGGATCACCCGCGGAAAGAGAGTGAATTTTGCAGACATCAACAAGAATAACCGAGCCTATCAAATGAAAAGGAGAGGTTTTCATGATCAACCGAATGCATGTAGCTGTGAATTGCAGCGATTTGGAAAAGTCTCTTGAATTCTATAAAAGCTTTTTTGGTGCTGTGCCTACGAAAGTAAAAGACAATTATGCGAAGTTCGAACTTGAAGAACCAGCATTGCATTTTTCATTAAATGTCCGTGATTTCAACAAGGAAGGCGTATTGAACCACCTAGGCTTCCAAGTGAACAATACAGATGACGTGTTGAAAATGGGCGAACGCCTTCGTGAGTCCGGATTGCTATTAATCGATGAAATGGATACGACTTGCTGCTATGCAGTCCAGGATAAGGTTTGGGTATATGATCCAGATGGAAATGCATGGGAGATCTTTTATACGAAAGAGGATTCCGAATTCGAATCCGCTGGTGACGCACGTGATCTTTCCTTATGCTGTGCACCGCCACAACCACAACCGATTACTATTGAAATGACATCACCTAAAAAGTAAACAGTAACGGTTGAGTATGGTACAGGAATACTCTAAACTAAGGTATGAAATGCTTTAATTGGAAGGAAGAGTTTGATGCAAATTACAGATAGTGCAAAGCAAGCAATCGAGGGCATCCTCCATCAGCATGATGCAAAAGGAATCCGTATCTATTTTGCGGGCATGGGCTGAGGCGGTCCCAAATTGGGAATGGCTCTGGATGAGCCTCAAGAGAATGATGAAGTTAAGGAATTGAATGGTATCCGTGTATCTATCGACGAACGAATTGTTTCAGTGACTGAGGGTATTACGGTAGATTTTCAGCAAACACCTCAAGGAGCCGGGCTGGTATTCCTTGGTCAGGACGAATGCTGTTAATAAGAAGATAGAGGACCGCTTCTCAATGTGAAAGCGGTCCTCATCTATGTTCTAAGGTACAGAATTCCCCTATGGAAGCCTAGAATGCATGACCAAGTTTGTAAGATGCACGACCAGAGCTCCAAGTTGCACGACCAGAGCTCATAGATGCATGACCAGAGCACCAAGTTACTCGACAAGACTCCAAGTTAAGATTTCAAACTTAAATCAGGTAAAACACGAATCCGGAGATCGTCGACATCGTAATGACAGAGAGAACGAAAGTGATGACGAGTTCCTTTTTGAAGATCGATTTCAGCAGAATGACTTCTGGAAGGCTTGCTCCGGCTGAACTGATCATCATGGCCATGACAGGTCCGAGAGCCATCCCTTTTGCAATCAATATTTGAGAAATCGGAATCATACTGGATAATCTAATATAAAGCGGAACCCCGATAATGGCAGCTAAAGGAATGAGCCACCAGGCGTCTTTTCCAAAAGCGTTTGAAATCCATTCTGTAGGTACGGTTCCGTGAATGATCGCACCGATAGCCGCCCCGAGCAGTAAATACGGATAGACGCTTTTCATCAGATCCCAGGTTTCTTTGAACGCCAACTTAAAATTGAATTTTTGGCTTTTCTCATTGTAACCCGACATGACTACATTTTTGATCGCCCTTTCGAATCCTAGAGCGCCGAGAGTAAATCCAATTATGACGGAGAATGTTGATGTCAGAACGGTATAAATGATCGTTACTTTCCAGCCGAGTATGACACCCATGATTGTTAGAATTGTAGGATCAAGCACTGGTGAAGCAAATAGAAAAATCATTACAATGTTGAGGGGAAGTTTTTTCTTAAGCATATTGACGACGACCGGTATTGTCGAGCATGAGCAAAAAGGCGTAATAAACGCAAAGAATAGAGCGAAAAATGCAGCAAACAGTTTGTTTTTACCAACGAGTTTCTTTTCGATTTTTTCATAAGGGATGTAGCCTTGGAGCAGGCTGATCACAAATGAAATACCGACGAAAAGAACTGTTAATTCTAATGCAATCCATAAAAAGTTTTCCAATGTTTCCATCCACATATGGATCATCCTTTTCATATTTTGTTTTTATTAATCAAACAAAATTGATTAATTAGGTGAAAAGAAAACCTTCTGTCAGCAAGAAGGTCTGAATAAGCAGCAAAGCTCAGCAGATAACAAGTGATTCACTTCGTCTTGATTCAATCTGTAGTAACTCCATGTTCCGCGTGTTTCTCTTGTGATAAGGCCTGCATCCAGTAGTATCTTAAGATGGTAAGAGAGCTTAGACTGCGGCATTTCCATCATATCAACGAGATCGCATACACAGACTTCACCTTTCTGAGTGAGAAGATACATCAACTGGAGCCTTTTCTTATCGGCGATTGCTTTGAATTTCGTTTCATATTTTTCAAAAGTACGAGGAAGGGATTCGTCAACAAGTTCAATTTCTTTCATTTCAATCACCTCGATCAAAAATGTTTGATTAACCACAGTATATTATGGGAAGAATTGAAATGCAATTAATAAATCAAAAAAATTTGATTTTATAGTTGCAAAATGGAATCCGGAAGAATATAATCTAATTAATCAATAAAATTTGATTTAAGGAATTTCAAATGCTAAACTTTTATTCAATGGAAACAGAGATCGAGTATCGCAAAGAGCAAATGAACAAAGCTTTACCAAAGGTCGAAACCAACGACCAAAATACAGTTTGGTTCAAGTTGAGGGAACTGTATGCAAAATTCGCAACTCCGAAGGCAACTGTAGATTCCCAGACAAAGTATGAATGCCAGTGCACCTGCTAAATTTTTTAACTATATAATCAAAAATAATTGATGTAATAAAAACAAACATTTTAAGGAGATGAAGAAGATGATCCAATTGATCAAAAAAGTATCTGGAAAAGGGCAAAGGAACAGTGATTGTTGTGGTGTTGAGATCAAGGAAGTACAAGAAGAGAAAAATGATTCTTGCTGCGGAAGTGATGATGCAGATTCATGCTGTGGCAGTGATAATGACCAGGGATGTTGCTAAAGAAAACGTAATGAAAGGGCATCTTAAAAAGATGCCCTTTTACTTATTTATGCAAAAAGTCCCATATGAAGTATTTAGAACATTCTGTATAATAATATGAAAACGGTTGCACGAGTTATCTCGACTATCGCAGCCATTCTTTTTTTACATTTGTGCAAACGTTTTCGCAACTTTCATTCAAACTGTGTGAACGTATTAAATCCAAAGCCTGAAAGGAGTAATCGTGTGAGAATACGAGGTTCGAAGATTTTTTTGTTGGTCATGGTTTTTCTGTTGACGTTGCAGATGTTTTCCGGTGTGCAAACGTCAAAAGCTGATGCAGAAGAAAGGGCAGTTCGTGTGGTCGGTAGTTTTGGGGAAGAGGGTGACTCTACATACTGGAACCCCGCATCGGATGATTTCAAGATGACGGAAGCAGAGAGTGGGAAATTTTATTTAAAAAAGACATTACCACCTGGGAATTATGAATTTAAAATCGCAATCAATGGAAGCTGGGATGAAAATTACGGTGAAAACGGTGAAGCGGGTGGTCAAAACATGATTCTCAACTTGGATGAGGAAAAGGAAGTACTCTTCGTCTACAATGACGAGACACATGTAACGACGACTATGACTGAGGACCAAGCACCGCGTCTAGCTGGATCCCTGCAACCTCCCATCGGTGCAGGTGATGCCTGGTCACCAGGGACATCGACAGCCATTTTAGAAGATGGAAATCACGATAACATTTACGAATACACAGCAAATATTCCAAAGGGCGAGTATGAATTCAAGGTTGTCCTTGGAAATGGTTGGGGTGAAGAGTATCCAGGCGAAAATGCGAAATTTGACGTAATTAAAGATCAAGAGGTGACATTCTACTTTAATCACGAAACAAAGGAAGTGACGACAAGTAACGAAGGTTCTGGACCTGATGGCAGTATAAAAGCAGACAAGCTATTTCACGATTCGTGGAATGAAGTCTACCGTAAACCATTTGGTGCGATTAAAACCGGAGAAGAAGTGAAACTGCGGTTGGAGGCTGAAAAAAGCGACTTGACGGGCGCTAACCTTCTTTTAAAGAACCAAACCTCTGGAAATTCCAAGTTGATCAAAATGGAGAAGGTCGGATGGACTGATGTTGATGGAAAAGGAGAACGTGAATACTGGGAAGCGAAGTTCACACCTGAAGAAAAAGGAGTCTATGGCTATAAATTCATAGCTTTAGATGGTAAAACAGTTAAAGAATACGGGGAGGATACGACACAAGGAAAATCTGGCCGTACTGGTGATACGGTGCTTGATTTATTCCAGCTTACAGTGTACGAACCAGAATACAAAACTCCTGATTGGATGAAGGAATCGGTTGTTTATCAAATCTTCCCTGATCGTTTTAATAATGGTAACCCGGAAAACGATGATTCGAAAGAGAATGCGCGTGGTATCGAGCCGATCGAACATCAGGAATGGAGTGAGCTTCCTGATAATCCAAGGCTCGAAACTACCTCAGGTTACGAGGGAGATGGGATCTGGAGCAATGACTTCTTTGGAGGAGATATAAAAGGTGTCCATGAAAAGCTTGATTACATCCAGTCACTAGGTGTAAACACCATTTATCTTAACCCAGTAGCCCATGCTGCATCAAACCACAAATATGATGCAACTGACTTCAAAGCGGTCGACCCGATGTTCGGTTCACCGAAGGAGTTCAAGAAGTTTACACAAGAGTTGAAAAAACGGAATATGCACCTCATATTGGATGGTGTGTTCAATCATGTAGGAGACGACTCGATTTATTTTGACCGTTATGGAAAATATGAAACAGTAGGAGCTTACGAGTATTGGGCGCGAATCTACGATTATATGAATGAGCAAGGTTTGTCCGAGAAAGACGCAAAGGCTAAAGCTGAGGAAGAATTTCTAGCAGAAGGACAAGTGTTCAGTGAATACGGTTTCCACAACTGGTTTAACATAGAGAATAATAAGGTCGAAGAAGGTACACCGAATGAGCGCTATGATTACCAGGCCTGGTGGGGATTTGACAGTTTACCAGAAATCGCCTCGGTTCCTGGTGAGGCAGTTCCTTATGATTCAGAGTTGAACAATGAGGAATTTGCGGATTATATCATGTACGATAAGGATTCCGTTTCAAAATCGTGGTTGAAACACGGAGGATCGGGCTGGCGACTGGATGTGGCTAATGAAGTAGATCCAGAGTTTTGGAGAGAATTCCGTACAGAAATCAAAGGTACCAAAACAGAGACGAATGACGATCCATTGATTCTCGGAGAAATTTGGGATGATGCGTCCAAATACTTCCTTGGGGATCTTTATGATTCAGTGATGAACTACCGGTTCCGTGGTGCGATGCTCGATTATTTACGAAACGGGAATGCACACGGTGCTGCTGAACAACTGACCGCCATCCAGGAGGACTATCCAGACGAAGCATTCTACAACTTGATGAACTTGCTGGGTTCCCATGATACAGCCCGAGCGGTTTTTTTACTTGGAAATGGATCTGAAAATGCCGAACGGGCGGAATTCGATCAAAATTATGACCATGAGCTTGGTTTAAAACGATTGAAGCTGGCAGCGATCTTCCAGTTCGGTTACCCAGGTGCTCCGACGGTCTATTACGGGGATGAAGCTGGCCTTACAGGTTCGAAGGATCCGGATGATAGACGGACATATCCATGGGGAGAAGAAAATGAAAAGCTGATCAAGCATTATCAGAAGCTTGGCAAGATACGTGCGCAATATCAAGACCTTTTTGCACATGGTGATCTGGAGAATCTTCATGCGGATGGTGATGTATTCGTCTATGGTCGTAGTTTGGATAAAAAGCATGGCCTTGTGGCGATTAACCGTGGAAGTGAAAAGAAAACAGTGGAATTAGATGTTAAAGGTTTCGCCCTTAATGGGGTTGAATTCAAAGGTCAGCTATCTGAAAAGAATGATGTGAAAGTGGAGGATGGAAAAGTAACACTGACGATTCCTGCGATGAGCGGTCAGATGTTCATCGCAAAAAATGCGAATATCAACGCACCTTCAGCCGTCAAAGATTTAAAAGCTGAGGAAGGTATCGGAGAAGTGACCCTTTCATGGAATGGAAATAAGGCAGAAAAATACAATGTCTACATGACGAATATCGAAGGGTCACTTTATAAAAAGGTAGAAACGACAGAGGGCACTACTATAAAAGTCGACGAACTAGATAATGGTCGGAAGTATTATTTTGCGGTGGTTGCTGTCGATCGATATGGGAATGAATCGGCAAAAAACGCTACTGAACAAGTAATCCCGCACATTCCGTTGAAAGAGGGATCGTACTCGATCGAAGGCGTAACGGAACTTGAATCTTCTGTTCTGGATTTGGCTGAGTCGAAAACAGTAGAAGCAACCATTTCAGTTGGAGACCATTCGGCTGAAGAGCTGGTTGAAGGATTGGAGGCGAACCTGCAAGTACTCTCTCCTGGTTCTAATAAGTGGGAAACGGTTAATACCGGATATAAAGGGCAAAAAGATGGTGCGAATACGTTTTCTGCAGAATTTTTACCATTAGAAACCGGGGACTATCAATACCGTTACGCGTTTACGACAGATCTTGGCCGCAATTGGGTTTTTTCGGAAACACAGACAGTTGCGATCACAAAATCTGAAGATGAAACACTGCCGGTAGACTCGGTTATTTTAGAGGAACCGATCCAGGAGTCTGGGCAGGTCAACTTGGATTGGAGTCTGGAAAACCCGGATGATCCTTATATGATTGCGATTGTTCGTGACGGCGTAGTGATCGATAAAATTTGGGATCCTAATGCGACCAGCTATCGAGATTTGAGTGTGGAAAACGGCAAGGAGTATACCTATGTGGTACGTGTCTATGATCGTTATGGAAATTATGTCGATTCCAATTCCGTTGCTGTAAAGCCAGACATTGTCATGGTAGAAGTGACGTTCAAGGTGAATGCACCGGATTACACCCCGCTTGATACGAAAATTACGATGCCGAACAGCTTGAACGGCTGGAATACAAGTGCCTGGGAAATGAGCCGTAATGGAGCGGTAACACCAGATTGGGAGTATACAGTTGATATGCAGGTCGGTGAAGTTTTGACGTACAAATATGTGAAGGGTAATTCTTGGGATCAAGAAGGATTGGCTGATCACACACCATATGACTCGACTGATGACGATATCAGTTATTATGGGTATGGCGCACCTGGCACAGATATGAAGGTGGTCGTTGAAAACCAGGGTAATAATAAAATGGTTGTTGAGGATACGATCCTGCGCTGGATCGATCAACCGATTGTCATTACCTCACACGCCAATGGACAGTCTATATCAGATGACAAGGTCGTTTTGAGCGGAAATGCGATTAAAGAAGGTGTACTTACGATCAATGGTGAAGCTGTAACAATTAATGACGATATGTCGTGGAGCCACGAGGTCATTCTTGCTGATGGCGAAAATGTGTTTGATATCCACATCGAACCTACAGAAGAAAACAAATCGGACATCTTCAACAACGACGTAGGCGCAATCGACAAAAATACCAAAGATATCAAATTCAAACTCGTGAAGAATTGAATAATTAATAATTCTTCAGGCACTGTCATTTCGAGACGGTGCCTGATATCATTTAAACGGTGCCAGGTACACTTTCAGAACCCATCTGTAGCAACGGTTCATTTTATGTACCTGACACCGTTTCGCATCCCTTGGGGGAGAAGGCTTTTAGATTGGTACCAGGACCGTTTCAAATTTTTGAGGATTGGGAAGTATTATAGGAAGATCATAGCGTTTGAATCTGTTAAAAGGAGCATGTAATGGAAAGTTGGTATACAGCGATCATCGAGCAATATGGCTATTTTGGAATCTTCTTCATTATGGCTCTAGAAAATCTATTTCCACCGATTCCTTCTGAAGTGGTGCTGCCTTTCAGTGGATTCGTTACGACAACAACGGA
The DNA here is from genome assembly GCF_045920555.1 of Pseudalkalibacillus sp. A8. NCBI lineage: Bacteria > Bacillati > Bacillota > Bacilli > Caryophanales > Fictibacillaceae > Pseudalkalibacillus > Pseudalkalibacillus sp. A8. The sequence goes on along the minus strand of NZ_CP174509.1, from coordinate 4,544,496 downwards.
TCTTCATATCATTGGTGTCATCATCGCCTCCACTGCGGGCTCCGTTTTTGGGGCGATCGTCCTTTATGGTGTGGGGCTGTTATTGGATGTGGAAAACCTCGAGAGAATCATCGATCGTTGGGGGCGTATCATTCGATTAAAAAAGAATGACGTACATAGAGCCGATGAGTGGTTTGATCGTTATGGGAAATGGACCGTGTTTTTTGGAAGGATGATGCCATTTTTAAGGAGCGTCATCTCTATCCCGGCAGGTATGTCAAATATGCCTTTTCTTTTTTTCATCGTTCTCACAACCCTTGGTACGATCATATGGAACATCCTCCTCGTAAGCATTGGTGCGGCACTAGGTGAAAATTGGACGGAGATCATACAATATGTAAAGCTGTACTCCAAAACGATCTATATCATCCTAGGTATCGTTGCGATCCTGTTGATTGTTTGGTTTGTCATCTATAAGAAAAAAAAGAATAAAAACTAGGAATGAAAAGGCGGCCGTATCGGTCGCCTTTTCATATACCCAGAAATAGAAAACACATCAACGGAAGTCCCCGATTTGTTAAGCCCCCTTTACACAATATGGAATTTGTTTACATAATTTGTTTTCATTGTTACGATTATTTCAGAATATTCAATAACCATTAACAGGTTTAGAGAAGACTTCATCGAACGAAAGAGGGGGAGTAAAGGTGTCGCTGGGCGGTTATTTTAAAAGACTAAAATCAATTATAATCGGAATTATTTTTATCGGTTTTTTGCCAAGCCTTCTATATGGCTTCGACCAGACAATCAACTTACAATCCTATACATTCAATGGAAAAACGTATGATTTCTTTCCAGGTATTTTTGATAAATATGCTTATTCCATGACGATTTTCTTCGGGGCATTATTACTCGGTTTATTTTTAGCGATCATGTTTACATTCTGCACCGCGTTATTGCCTCGTTTTGTTAAGAAAATGGTTTACGGGATGCTGACATTACTCGAATCCATACCTGATTTGTTCATCGTAATATCTTTGCAACTGTTGATTGTTTACATATATCAAAAGACAGGCTGGCTTATCAGTAATGTTACTGTCGTTTATGATGATAAAATCTATTTGCTTCCAATATTGGTCCTATCTGTCCTGCCGACAATCCAACTCTTCAAAATAACCTTTCTCCTACTTGAAGAAGAGAGGAATAAACCATACGTAAACGTAGCGAAATCAATGGGTATGGGGGATTATTACATTTTAATCCGACATGTTTTCAGAAACGTGTTGTTCAATTTATTTCTATATTTCAAAACGATTTTTGTATTTATGCTTTCAAATCTTTTTATTATGGAATATGTGTTCAATATTCATGGTTTGATGAGAATCATGCTCAGCCCGAATATCTTCGTATTTATCGTCAGTTCCATCATGATAACGATCCCTTTCTTATTCTTATTTGAACTAGCACAATCGATGATCGATAAATCTACTGGAAATAAGGAGGAGCAGGCAGCATGAGACATACCATATGGAAACAACCACAGTTCCTGATTGGAAGCTTCATCATCATTTCATTAATCATGTTGAGTTTCATGTACCTCTTGTTTTTTGACCATCCTGAGGAAGTCAAATATTTATACGAAGATGGGAGACTGGTTGATGTAGCACCATTTTCGCCTTCACAAGTCCCTCCATTTGGAACGGACAAATTTGGAAGGAATTTATTGATCCTCCTCATCAATGGGGCTAAATATACATTGCTTGTTGCTATTGTGATTGCTGTATTCCGAGTTGTCTTTTCAGGTCTGTTTGCAATTGTTTATCATCAATACAATGCAAAACTTAAGCCTTTGTTAGAGGACATCATCGAGTCTACCATCTTTGTACCTGCTTCCATATTGGCCTATTTGTTAATGGCACCTTTAGCGGTAAAACAAGCAGAGAAGGGGAGCGGTTTTCTTGAGATTGTGACGATTCAGTGCATCATATTGATTCTTATAGGAGTCCCACCCCTTATCTCTATTTTTTCAAAGGATATCGCAAGAATTTCAAGAAAGGAGCACATTGTCAGTACATTTTCTTTGGGGGCAAAGCATCGCTATGTATATATCAAACACGTATTACCGGAGATGGCTAGTCGTTTTTTATTGGTGATCGCTCAACAAATCATCCAAGTTTTGATTTTGCTCGCTCATCTTGGCGTTTTGTTGATTTTTCTTGGTGGTGTAAAAACAATCTTGGACGGGGATCTTTTGAGCACACATGAAGTGTTCGTTTCGCTTACCGGGGAATGGTCAGGTCTGATAGGCAACAATTTTCAAGAGATCGTACATAACCCGCATGTAATTCTTATTCCGTTAGCCTTCTTTTCATTGACGATATTTTCTATGAATCTCATAATCAATGGAATGCAGAATACGATGAAACAGACAGACAGGGGGAGCGGGTCATGATACTATTAGAGGTTCGAAATCTTAAAGTCGCTTTCAAGTCGGAAAAAGAAGAGTTTATCGCAATTGATGATGTCAGTTTTTCGATTGATAAACGTGAAACCGTTGCGTTGATTGGAGAATCTGGATCTGGAAAAAGTATAACATCGCTGTCTATGTTAGGACTGTTGCCCAGAAACGGACAGGTTATTGGCGGGCATGTTTTTTACGAAGATAAAGACTTATTATTACTGGACCAAAAAGAATTACAGCAAATTCGCGGTAAAAAAATCTCAATGATTTTTCAAGATGCTTCAATTTCCTTGAATCCGTCTATGAAAATCGGAAAACAGATTACGGAAGGTTTGGCTTATCATCGGATGATGAATCGTGAAGAGCTTAAATGTGAAGCTCTGCGCCTATTAACGAAAGTTGGATTTCATAAGCCAACAGAAGTTTTCAATCAATACCCTGGCCAGCTTTCTGGAGGGATGAAACAACGTGCCCTCATTGCGATGGCTATTTCATGTAACCCTCAATTAATTATTGCTGATGAGCCGACAACAGCACTTGATGTTACTACACAAAAACAAATTTTGGACCTTATGAATGACTACAAGCAAACGACGGGTACTTCCATTCTATTTATTACACATGATTTCGGATTAGTTGCAGAGTATGCCGATCGGGTAATTGTGATGTTTGGAGGGAAAATCGTTGAAACTGCTGATGTATTTACGCTATTTAAAAATCCGGTTCACCCCTATACGAAGGGATTGATGAATAGCATCCCGAAAATTGAAGAGCCAAGGGATCATCTCCTGACGATAAGAGATGCCGTAAGTGAAGAAGCGGCCTATGAAGGAAGAATTTTTGCTCCTGAAACGTTCTCAGCAGATGAAAAAGTATATCATTCCCCCTCAACCTTGATTGAAGTGGAACCTGGGCATCATGTCAGGTTTTTTACTGAAAGCCCTGAGGTGTCGAATATATGAATAAGCTGGTTGAAGTGCAAAATCTATCTACATCCTTTCATGATGGTGTGAATATAAAAAAAGCGATTGAAGGGGTTACTTTTAGTGTATACGAAGGGGAGACTTTAGGTATTGTTGGAGAATCAGGTTCTGGAAAAACAACGCTGGCTAGGACAATTTTACGCCTATTGCTGCCTGACTATGGACTCCTAAAGTTTGATGGAGCAGACATCTCCAAGTTAACTGGAAATAAAATGAGGGAAATGAGAAGGGATTTCCAAATGATTTTTCAAAATCCTTATGAGTCTCTCAGCCCACGTCTAAGAGTAGGGGAAATTCTAGAGAGCCAATGGTCATACAGAAAATGTTTTCTCCTGAAGAAAGAACACAAAAAGCTTACCGGATGCTTGAAAATGTCGGGTTGGCGAAAAGTACCTATCATAAGACGATCCACGACTTCTCTGGGGGACAAAGGCAGCGGGTTGCAATAGCCCGTGCCCTGGTCATGAATCCCAGACTGATTATTGCTGATGAACCAGTTTCAGCCTTGGATGTTTCTGTACAGGCTCAAATATTGAATTTGTTGAAAGATTTAAAAAAAGAATTCAATCTGACAACACTTTTCATATCTCATGATTTAAGTGTCGTCCATCATATGAGCGACCGAGTGGGCATCTTGAATGGAGGGCATATGTTAGAAATTGCCGGGAAAGAAGAGATATACAGAAATCCAGTACATCCTTATACAAAGGCCCTGCTCTCATCCATTCCAAGAAATGATCCTACACAAAGGGTCGTTACCCAGGAGAAAATAGAAGTCCCTCCATTGTCACCGTATCCACCACATTTGATCAACATCGGAAATGAACATTACGTCGCTGCTGATGTCATTCAAATAAAGCACTTTGAAGTGCAGAGATAATTCAATAATAAAAAAAGGACTGGCCAGAGTCTTCGTTTAGGAAACGGGGCAGTCCTTTTTCATATATATCATGAACCCAGCTGTTCAAGCTGGTTCTTTATATTCGTCAATTGATTGATTGTTTGAAGGATTTCGTAGTCTTCAAGCATCTTCGGGTCTACTTCTCCATTTTCAACCTTACTTAAATAACCGTCAATACCTTGCTCGAGGGTGTCATTGTAACCTTCTATTTTCTCATGAACGCCTTCAGCCACTCCTGGTGGATCCAACTCATTGAATGCTGTAATATCTGACTTCATCTGATTGAGTCTTTCCTCCAGCTCGACGCGCGCATTCTTATCAGAGACCGCTTGTTCAGCAAGTGCAGGGACTTCATCGGCAAAGGTGCTTGCAGTATTGATATAGTTCGTAGCCTCGTTTACATATTCAAGTGTATTATTGACTCCTTGAAGTAGGGAGCATCCGCTTAGGATCATGATCGAAATTAACACCATCACACTGGAAAGCAACCATTTTTTCATGTCATTTCTCCTTTTAACTTGTTTTAGTTCTTCGCTAAAATTTATCTTTTACGACGTTTCTTAAATTCTCTCTTTGCCATAGGGATGATATGATTCTTTGCAACACTGTATCCCTTCTTCAGGATGAATGCTTTGATCAGTTTTTTAATTGCCATTTTCTCCTCTCCTTTCATAGGAATGAAAAAACGTGACCACCTTATCCGGTGATCACGTCTATTTAAAAGAGACCACCAGAAATTCGAACAACTGGTAAAGGTCTCGCTAACAACAAGATGTTGCCAACAAAGCCGAGGAATAGATTCCTGTAATGACGACCTTGTTGTGGTAAGCTACTCCCCTTTAAGGAATGAGCCTATGAAGTTTTCTTGTTTATAGTTTAATGATAGTTGAATAGAAAATCAAATGATAACTAGTATTTGCTGTACTTTTCAAGTAATCCGTACAGCTTTTCAAGTGGGTTGCTTTGCTCGCTCCGCTGCATGCTTCCTTTATACTTGTCTCGTTCATTGAATGTTTTTTCGATCAACTGATGAAGGGATTCGTCCGTGACATCTTCTTCCTGTATCACTTCAGCGAAGCCTTGCTTTTTAAAAGATTCAGCGTTCTGGATTTGATCGCCCCGGCTCTGGCTGAGTGGGAGCGGGACAAGAATCATCGGGATTTGTAAATCGAGAAATTCATAGATCGAGTTTGAACCCGCTCGTGTGACGACTAAATCTGTCATGGCTAGAATGTCCGGCAACTCATCTTTTATATATTCAAATTGTTTATATCCATGGACGTTTATTGTTTTATCGACTTTCCCTTTTCCACAAAGATGAACGATCTGGTATTTTTTCGTCAATGTAGGTACCAGGCTTCTGATCGCTTCATTGATTCTCTTCGCTCCCTGGCTTCCACCCATCACGAGGATGACTGGCTTGGATTCAGTGAAATCGCATAAATGGAGTCCTTTTCGCTTCGAGCCTGTCCTCAGTTCTTCACGAACAATTGACCCTAGTAAAATCCCTTTATCTTCAGGGAGATGTTTGAGTGTTTCAGGGAAAGTCACACAAACCTTTGAAGCAAAAGGCATTGAAATTTTATTCGCAAGCCCAGGACTCATGTCTGACTCGTGAGAAATGACAGGTGTTTTCGTAAGTCGAGAAGCAAGAATGACTGGAACCGACACGAATCCGCCTTTGGAGAAGACGATACTCGGCTTTACCTTCCGGATGATCCGAAAAGCCTGGCCGATCCCTTTAATGACACGGAACGGGTCCTTAAAGTTATTAATGTCAAAGTATCTTCGCAGCTTCCCGGTGGAAATCGGATAATAGGTTACTTCAGGTATATGTTCGATCAATTCACGTTCAATCCCATTGTGTGAGCCTATATAATGGATTTCCCAATTGTTACGTTTCAAGTGAGGGATCAAAGCAAGATTGACAGCAACATGACCGGTCGAGCCGCCCCCCGTTAATAAAATACGCTTCATCTACATCATCCTTTATTAAATGCTACGGTACCAGGCACCAAAAAAGGTGCTTACTCTCAACCGTATCAGGTACCGAAGTCCACTGACTTTATTATATATGGAATGGTTCTCTGTTTCATCCGACAAATGTGTATCATTTTATGGGACTGTTGTTTTATTCGTAGGAGTTACGGCCTGAATAGGGGTTGACCCGATGATTTCGGATCAACCCTTATGTTTGGGTTCAAAACCCTGGGTATAACAGAGTTTTTCTGACATTCTCAGCTTTCAGCTTTTTTTGGTATGTGCTAGCCCGCCTAAGTCACTAAATACTTCCAGGTCGCTTAATTCACACCATACTTTGCTGATCAGATCCCCATCATAAGCAAAAATCAATACTCCCGTTTCCTTTACCGGCTCTTCCCGTGCAGGTAATCCAAGCCATCCGCATACGTACTTGTTCCAGTATAGCGGATAACAACCTTTTCATCCCCTGTAATGAGATCATCTAATTCCCACTCACTGTTTGTGAAAGTCGAACGGTACCAATCAAGGAATCCAATATCCGACTGAATGACGGCCTGCAGTTTCTATTTTTACCTCACCAATAGTAATTTCATCTAACCGATCCAGGTCACCTCTCCCAAAAACGTCATGAAACCAAGACTTCGCATGCTCCACCCTCAATTTGCTCATTCCGATGCCCCCATATCAATTTCTTCTGATCTTAGCCAACAGCCTTAACATTTCAATATACAACCAAACGAGTGTTACCAATAATCCAAATCCGGCATACCATTCCATATATTTCGGTACTTGTTGTCTGGCACCTGATTCAATGAAATCGAAATCCAAGACTAAATTCAGTGCGGCTACAGTAACGATGACCAAAGAAATGATGATTCCAACCAATCCTGTGTCATGGAGAAAAGGAACGTTCATTCCGAAAAACCTCAGGATGATATTAATCAAATACACGAAGAAAATCCCCATAGTAGCAGATATGACTCCGATTCTGAAATTCTTCGTAACTTTGATTGCCCCAGTCTTATATAACAAAAGCATCGCCAGTAGAGTACTGATCGTCAGTAGAGCGGCCTGTAAAGTGATGCCGCTGTATTGAGATTCATAGATCGCAGAAAGGGAACCAATCGCCAATCCCTTAAGTAAAGCATAGGCCGGAGCTGTTATAGGGGAGACTTTAGGAATGAATGCTGTAACTAAAGCCATTATTAGTCCGCCAAGAATGCCAATCCACAACAGATGCTGAACCGTATCTCCTGAAAAGTACTGATTCCAGGAATAGAAGGCACTTCCCATTAACACGACAAGAAGGATGAAGGTTCGATTTACGGCACCACCGATTGTCATGGCATTACCTTCAGAAGCTGTTCCTTGGAATCTACGGAATGTTTTATCATTTAAACTAGGATTAGAACTACGCATACAATCACCTCATCAATATAATTAGTGTTGAGTAAATAGTACTACAAACTTTAGATTAAAGAGAGGAATGAGCCTATGAAAAAGAGAATAATAATTTTTAAAAGAAAAACATACATCCTAAATGAATTTTTATTATAAAGGTGGAAAAGTAATGAAAAGAGTTGAGGCAGGCATAGGCTTTTCAGAATTAGCTGAGTTGAGGGAAATTAATTCAAATTTACGACAAGAATTAAAAAACTATGAAAACATCTTTAACAATTTGTTTTGTGTTCTTTTTAAATTTATTAAACGTGGTGAGGGGAAATTCATCTATACTTTTTCAAATGACATATTATCGAAGCAGAACCAACTGCACAGCGCTTCACTGGTAGGACACTCGGTTGAGGAAATGTTTCCGCCAGATGCCGCGTCGATCTTAAACGAAAATTATGAATTGGCATATCAAGGCGAGCTTGTCACTTTCGAGATCTTCTTTAAAGATCACTACTATTTGGCCATATTGTCCCCAATTATTGATAACGGAAAAACGATTGAAGTAGTTGGAACAGCTATTGATATTACAGAGCAAAAAATAAACAGCGAAAAGGGGAAGTTCACAGCGATTTTTAATGAGGCACAGGATGCGATCATTTTCTTCAATGACGAAGGAGTACCTATCGAATCGAACCATGCAGCCAGCAAGTTGTTTGGAATTTCAATTGAAAATATTAAGGAGGGAGAATATCCAGCTGATTTGATGGAACATCTCAACAGGTCACTGGAAAAGTTAAAAACGGATGAAAGCATAAAAGGGGAAACAGTTCTCAAAAGAATGGACGGGCGGAACCCCATGTCGATTTTGTAGCAAAGGCAAATATCCTCCAGGGTGTCCACCTCACCATTTTAAGGGATATTACCGATAAAAAAGAATTAGAGGAATCTTTAAGGAAATCCGAAACCCTGCAAGTAGTTGGAGAATTGGCTGCAGGGATCGGCCACGAAATCAGAAATCCGATCACCGCAATCAAAGGTTTCATCCAGCTCTTGAAAGAAGACCCTTGTAATCTTGACTACCATGATGTCATATTGAATGAATTCGATCGCATCGACAAGATCATTTCCGAGTTTATGATTCTCTCAAAATCTCAAGCTCACCACATTTCCCAAGAGGATATAAGTACAATCATGAAAAACACAATTACATTCATGGCTCCACAAGCCAAGTTGAAGAATGTATCCCTCCGGATATTGATAGAGGAGAATTTACCAAACGTCTTATGTGAAAAAAACCAATTGAAACAAGTATTCATCAATTTGATCAAAAATGGAATCGAATGCATGGAAAGTGGAGGCAACTTATGGGTAAAAGTAGCGAGGGGAAACACGGACTCCGTATCCATTACGATAAAAGATGAGGGCTGTGGAATTTCTCCTGAAATCATTGAAAGGCTTGGAGAACCTTTTTACACGACGAAGAGTAAAGGAACAGGGCTAGGTCTGATGGTTAGTTATCGAATCATACAAAATCATAAAGGAACGATCAAGGTGGAAAGTGAGCTTGGAGAAGGGACCACCTTCATGATCAAACTTCCGACTAATTAATAACAGCCTGAAAAGGTTGTTTATTTTTTTGGCACTGTTATACGTAATTGTTTATTTTTACGAAATTCACTCCCTTTCCGCAGGCGATCCGCAAGCCTCCTCGCTCATTCTTCGCTGCGTCGGTCTCACTTGGAACGCTTTCCAATAAAAAATCATCATTAAAATTATTTTACAAATATATGAAACTTTTTACACAATTAACCGTAATAAAACAATGAGTAGAAGTTGAATGTATCAATAATATTCAGGCTAATGGAGGGATTTTAATGTTTGAGCTTTTTAAACGGGTGAAGACGGTAGTCAATTCGGAATTGAACAGTCTGATCGATAAAGCGGAAGATCCGATCAAGATGGTCGAGCAATACTTGCGCGAGATGGCATCGGACATCCAGGAAGCTGAGAAAGCGACAGCGAAAATCATGGCAGAAGAAAAGCTGCTGAAGATGAAGTGGGAAGAAGCGCAATCCATGGTTGAAAAACGGGAAGAACAGGCGATCCACGCTCTTCAAGAAAACAACGAAGATCTAGCGAAAAGAGCATTGGAAGATAAAGGGCGTCTTCAACAAGAAGCTGATCAATTGGAGCAATTATTTGTTGAGGCGTCCAAAACTGCAGCTGATCTGAAGGAAAAGCTGACAGAAATGAAATCGGAATACCGTGATATGGAGATGAAGAAAGCGACATTAAAATCCCGTTCCCAGTCTGCTAAAGCTCGTACGAACATCAATCGTTCCATGTCAATGCATAACAGTGAAGGCTCGAAAAAGGGATTTAAACGTATGGAAGAAAAGGTGCTTCGGTACGAGGCTGAAGCGGAAACGAGTGAGGATTTGAATGTTTCCAGCAGAACATTAGACGATGAATTGAAAGAAATGGAGAAAAAAAGCACTGTAGATGAAGAATTACGCTTACTGAAAGAAAGAATAGCAAACCAATCGAATGTAACGAACGAGTAGGGGATTCATATGGAACTGTTTGGCTTTTCCATGGAGACGATCTATCTCTATGGACTCATCATAGGAGGGTGCTTGACGCTCATTTACATTTTGATGAGCGATATTTTGGAAGGGATTTTTGAAGTCTTGTCAGAGACCTTCTTCAATCCGACATTGATCCTGTCTTTCATCACGATATTCAGTGCGTGCGGGTACTTATTTGAAATCATGACTGGCATGAACAGCTGGCTGATCTTGATCGTTTCAGTACTTTTAGCCTTCCTTTCAGTCACGCTGTTAAATATTTTTGTTTTGATTCCACTCTCTTCAGCGGAGGAATCAAATACGTATGCAATTGAAGACTTACAAGGTCGGATCGGCCAAGTCATTACTTCCATTCCTTCTGATGGTTATGGTGAGGTATTGATCAGCGGGAACAGTGGAAATATCGCAAAGTCTGCTGTTAGTCTTGATGACCAGCCGATAAAGGCGGGTTCAGAGATTTTGGTCATAGAGACTAAAGATGGAGTTCTGCACGTTACTCCATATGAGTCATCACCTTTCAACGTGTAATATTACAGATTTTCAGGAGGGTAACATGAGTCTAAGTCCACTTTTCATTGTAATTGGAATCGTAGCATTTTTATTAATTGCATTAATCGGTGTGTTCGTTTCAAAATATCGTACAGCTGGTCCTGATGAAGCCTTGATCGTCACAGGCAGTTACCTGGGCTCAAGGAATGTCAACATCGATGAAGGCGGTAACCGAATCAAAATCGTACACGGGGGCGGTACTTTCGTGCTTCCCGTATTCCAACAGGCTGAATCGTTGAGCCTTTTGTCCAGTAAAATCGATGTGCAAACACCAGAAGTATACACAGAGCAAGGCGTACCAGTCATGGCTGATGGGACGGCTATCATCAAAATCGGAGGTTCAATCGGAGAAATCGCTACTGCTGCTGAGCAGTTTTTAGGAAAGACAAAAAGTGATCGAGAGAATGAAGCACGTGAAGTTCTAGAAGGGCACCTGCGATCCATCCTCGGGTCGATGACAGTCGAAGAGATTTACAAAAACCGCGAAAAATTCTCTCAAGAAGTACAACGTGTCGCTTCCCAGGACCTTGCCAAAATGGGTCTGAATATCGTCTCTTTCACAATTAAAGATGTTCGTGATAAAAACGGATACTTAGAGTCACTCGGTAAGCCGAGGATCGCTCAAGTGAAACGTGATGCTGATATTGCAACTGCAGAAGCTGAAAAAGAAACTCGCATCAAACGTGCAGAAGCGGATAAAGATGCGAAAAAATCCGAGCTTGAGCGGGCCACCGAAGTAGCGGAAGCAGAAAAGACCAATCAGTTGAAAATCGCAGAATATAGGGAAGAACAAGACCGGGCAAAAGCGCGTGCAGACCAGGCTTACCATCTTGAAGAAGCACGCTCGATGCAAGAGGTTACAGAGCATCAGATGCAAATCAAGATCATTGAGCGTCAAAAGCAAATTGAACTTGAAGAAAAAGAAATCGCTCGTCGTGAGAAGCAATATGATTCAGAGGTCAAGAAAAAAGCGGATGCTGATCGTTATGCTGTTGAACAATCTGCAGAAGCTGATAAGCGTAAACAAATCGCTTCAGCAGATGCTGAACAATATCGCATTGAATCAATGGCGAGAGCAGAAGCTGAGAAAATCCGAATCGACGGTGTTGCGAAAGCTGATGCAGAAAGAGCTCAAGGTGAATCTGCAGCTGAAGTCATCCGTCTGAAAGGTCTTGCTGAAGCAGAAGCGAAAGAGAAAATTGCAGAAGCATTTGAACAGTACGGCCAGGCTGCAATGCTCGATATGATCATTAACATGCTGCCTTCTTATGCAAAAGAAGTTGCAAGCCCGCTGTCCAACATTGATAAAATCACAGTCGTCGATACTGGAAGCGGTGAAGGTGGAGGAGCCAACAAGGTTACAGGATATGCAACAAATCTGATGTCGACGTTGCAGGAGTCATTGAAAGCTTCTTCTGGTTTAGATGTTAAGGAACTAATCGAGAATTTCTCTGGAAAAGGGAATGTCCGCTCTAGCGTCGATGAATTGACAAGAGAAATCACACGAACAAGAGAAGGTTTTCCAGCCAACCAAAAGGAAAACAGTAAAGAAAATGAATACGTAAAAAGCGAGAAATAAAAAGAGGGGATGGTCCGAGTGGACTATCCCCATTGTTGTTCCATTGTTTTTAACAAAGTCACCATCTATTTTGACAAAACCACAAATTATTTTGACATTTATCATTCAACGACTAGATCTCTCTCTTCTTACCTTGCTCGCTTATTGCTAATTTCTTACTGCGTGTTAACGTTTTGATATAATCCACGTGCCTGAAACGTAGCGCGGACCAATCATCATTGATTGCAATTTGCCTGACTCCCTCGAAACCAGAATCTCCTATCGGCTGCCACCCAGTATCCCTTGATAGATTAGATTTATACCGCTTGGACGATTTCTTCGGGTAGGCGAACCAGACGAAAGCATCTTCCTCAAGCTGTGGCAGCAGTTCATCCACGAAAGGAGCGACATCAGCTTGTTTGTAAGCAAACATGATGACAAAATCGATTTTGTTTCCAGCTTTCAGATCTTCCATGATCGTTACTTCATCAGCCATTTCATTCATGACAGCTTCGAATTCTGCTGGTGCTTTGATCACCCAGATTTCGGGCTGGTTTTTATAATTCATCTTTTTCAATAAAGGGTGCATAAGAAATCTCCTCCATACAATTATGTATTATCCATAGTTTAAAGGACTTTTCCAAGAACACCAACTTTTATACGAAACCCCACGTTCATCCAAAGGATCTACCTATTCATTGACGGAAGGTGGCAGCTGATATACATTTTGTTTAAGTGTTTGAGTGAATAGACCATGGAGGTTCGAATAAATATGCCAACAATCCAAGAAACCCTTCGGCAGCAACGAACTTATTTTTTCTCAGGTGAAACGAAGTCAGTTAACTTCCGGATCCACCAGCTTGAAACATTAAAGGATGCAATTAGTGAAAACGAGGCTGAAATCCTGAGCGCGTTAAAAAAGGATCTCAACAAATCGGAATTTGAAGCCTATTCTTCAGAGGTAGGCATTTTACTCAAAGATATCCGCTTTACCCTGAAGCATCTAAAAAGATGGGCAGAACCTGAGCGTGTGAAAACTGCTCTTACTCATTTCGGGTCTAAAAGTTATATTTATTCAGAGCCCTATGGGGTATGTCTAATCATTGCTCCTTGGAATTATCCTTTCCAGCTTCAAATCTCTCCATTGGTAGGGGCGATCGCAGCCGGGAACTGTGCAGTCATCAAGCCTTCAGAACTGACACCGACCGTTTCCAAGGTCATTGCAAAACTCATTAGAGGAATCTATGAAGAACGGTATGTTGCCGTGGTAGAAGGTGGAGTAGAAGTTAGTCAGGAACTTCTGGAACAAGACTTCGATAAAATTTTCTTCACGGGCAGTGTTAATGTTGGAAAAATCGTAATGGAAGCCGCTTCTAAAAGGTTGATTCCGTTAACCCTTGAGCTTGGTGGAAAAAGTCCGACGATTGTCGATGAAAGTGCAAATCTGGAACTTGCTGCCAAAAGGATCGTATGGGGGAAATTTACGAATGCAGGTCAAACATGCATTGCTCCAGATTATTTATATGTACACAAAAAAGTAAAAACAGAACTCGTCAATAAGATCAAAAAGTATATCCATCAATTTTATGGGAAAACACCGCTCGAAAACCCTGAGATGACGAATATCGTCAATGAAAAACATTTCCGAAGGCTCAGCCGATACCTTGCCGAAGGACGGATCATAACAGGTGGAATGAAAAATGAAGATTCACTGACCATTGAACCGACATTGATCGATCAAGTCAGTTGGACGGACACGGTCATGCAGGAAGAAATCTTTGGACCGATCTTGCCTGTATTGGAATACGAGTCGATTGAAGAAGTCATCAGTACAGTACGGAAATACCCTAAACCACTCGCTCTTTATTTGTTCTCTGAATCAAAAGGACAGCAAAAATATGTGGTTGAGAGCTTGTCTTTCGGAGGAGGTTGTATTAACGACACCCTGCTTCATGTTGCTTCACCTTATTTACCGTTCGGTGGTGTTGGGGAAAGTGGTACCGGGAGTTATCATGGGAAAGCGAGTTTTGATGCTTTTTCACATCAAAAAAGTATTGTCAGACAGACGAACCGGTTTGACATCGATTTCCGATACCCATCAAATAAAAATGGATTGAAAATCATGAAGAAATTGTTGAAATAGAGCTGACTCAATTTGTTCCTTCCGAACATATGAGTCTTTTTTATTTTATAATGATGGATCAGAAAGCCAATCAACAAAATTTTCTTTGACCTCTGGAGCATGCGTATGTATGACAGTGAAGGCTTCTTGAATCTTTTACTTCCTGATGTGCTCTTTCGCCAATTGTATAACGACTTCGTTTTTACTGTATAAGAGCCGTAATTTTGAAAGGTTTCCGCGCCCGATTCCTGGCTTCCATTCAATGAACTTTTGTCGATGCAATTCTTGGATGATTTTTTTTGCATACCGTGTAGTGATTTCCCATTCATCTGCCAGGCGTTTCAACGGGACTTCCACAAACTCTTCAGCCGAGAAAAGGTCGCATAGCTGTAAATAATAAGTTCTATATTTCATTACGGGACCTCCCATTGCAATATGTTAAAGATATGACGAACCTTGTACAAGGGGATTTGGGGATATCTTTCCAATTTGAGGGGCGGAAAGTAACTGATTTGATTTTGCAAAGGATTGGTCCTTCAGCCCAACTTGGATTTCAGTCGATGGTTTTTGGAAGTTTGTTTGGGTGATTCTAGGAATTATAGCTGCTGTAAGACAAAATTCTTATTTAGATTACTCCTCTACTTTAGTTTAGGTAATCGGTATCTCAGTTCCAAGTTTTGTTTTTGCTGGGTTGCTTCAATATTATGGAGGTGTAAAACTGAAGTGGCTTCCTGTAGCATTTTGGGAAGGTTTTGAATATACCATTTTACCTATGATCGCAATGATGATTTTCCCGATGGCCGTTACAGCCAGATTCATCAGGACGGAACTTTTGGAAGTTTTGAATCAAGAGTATATAGTTGTAGCGAAAGCAAAAGGGGTCAGTTCGGCAAATGTCATCCTCTACCATGCTGTACGAAATGCGTTGATTCCACTGATAACCGTATTGGGACCAATGTTGGTCGGCATAATGACAGGAACTCTAGTCATTGAACGCATCTTCTCTGTCCCTGGACTGGGGAACAGTTCGTGCTTTCAATTACCACCAATGACTACCCGGTTATCATAGGCACAACGTTATTCTATTCATTCTTGTTGGTAGCAATGATATTGATTATTGATTTTGCTTATGGATTGATCGATCCGCGTATTAGACTTGGTGATAAAACATAAGAGACGAGATTATAGGTTGACCCGATTCGGATCAACCTTTTTTTGCAGAAGAAAGTATAAAATACTTTCTTGAATATAAGAAGGAACCAAGGCTCAGCGTACGTTAAAGGCTGGCTTTGCCAAGTTTTCTTTATTACAGTATCTGCTTAACCCTGGGCTTGTTCTGCTTGGTAGTCTTCTTCATGAGCCGTATTTTGCACAAGGTCTCCATTACGTTCTTCATCTACCCCTGGGTGAACGGTGTGTTCTTCGACTTCCCGTATATGGGGATGTTCGATTTCAACCAATCGGTTCTTTTTTCTTTTCATTATTTTCCCTCCTCACTTGAATAGCATTCCCTGTTATATGGTCTTGCCGATACTGGTAAATGGAAGTCTTTTGGTACAAAAATTACCTGTTATAGTGTGGAATGTTCAAATGCAACACTATAGAGGAGAAGAAATAACTGCGGAACGGAGAAGTTGAAATGAGAAGACCCCTTGTGTCGCTCCTGGTGGTTTGTTGTGGGCTTTCAACAAATCTTTCCTCAATAGAAGAAGCTGTAGCCCAAAATATCAAAGTTGAATATTTGCCTTCCATTTTTGATGATGGTACCCATGTACCGCAACGAATCGAATGGAAGACATGGGAAGAAACCGATGTGATTTTTCCGAGAAAAAGCACCTTTGAAGTTGTTGATATTGAGACAGGTTTATTTTTTACTGTCCAAAGAAGGGCAGGGGCACATCATGCCGATGTACAGCCTCTTACTAAGACCGATACGGCAATCATGAAAGAGATTTATGACGGGAGATGGAGCTGGAAGCGGAGAGCGATATTCATACGGAATGGATCTGAGATGATCCCAGCCTCTATGCACGGAATGCCTCATGGTGCTGGTGCATTAGCCAATAACTTTCCGGGCCACTTCTGCATTCATCTACCGAACAGCACTACCCATAAAACGAACAAAGAGGACCCATCTCATCAATTGATGATCCTGAAGGCCTCGGGCAAGTTGGATGACTATATCGAAAAGGCGACAAGTGATGAATTGGCCAGTATCTTCATCCATGCTGTCAATCAGGAGGACTACACGATCATCAACAAGTTAGTCAGCCATCCAATTCAAAAAAGGATGCTGAATAAACTTTTCTTTGTCCATCCAAATAAGCCATTATCAGACAAAGAACCCTCTACATTACTTGTTACCGAATATTCAGTAGAAGTCATAACAAGCAATAGAAGAGGGCTGGATAAGCATAATGCCGTCATTCGGTTGGAAAGAGATAGCTTGACTAGTCGCTGGACGGTGGATTTTGATAAATTGCTTAAAGAAGATGATTAAGCAATTACCAGACAAGCACAAAGCTTAATGCGACGAAACCAAATGTAAACAAAAAAATAGCTAAGATAGAGCACATTAATGTGAAAGACCACCAGGGTATCGAACTCATCAACTTCTCTTCGACTGTGAAGAAAACAGAAGCTAAATGATCACGGAACCTCGTTTCATCTGCTTCCTCCCTTAATGTTTCCTTCTCCTTCTCAACTAGGCGGAAAAGCACTCCTGGGCTAGCTGCCACAAGTGTGCCGATAAGCCAAAAACCAATCGGAAAAATCCATCCCATATCCATACATCCTCCTATGCAATCATCTTTCGTTTAGTATGCGCGGATTGGAGTTAATTTTTCATAGGCTTTTGTGGAATTCATTCCTTCTCAAAAAAGCTTTCTCGTGCCTCGCTGTACGAAAAACTAGATGTAAAATACTCAAGGAAGGCCTCTAAGTACTTTACGGGTCGAAAAACTGGGTGTAAGGTACTCAGCGAAGGCTTCTAAGTTTGTTGGCAGCTATTCAAAATTTTAAGTTCATCAATTTATAACACCGGAGAAAATAATCGACAGAATGATTCTTTTGTCCGTAGGAACAGCCCTCGTTTTTGATGGTTTTCCATTTCAATCTCCAAACTGTCTTCCAGGTCCTCTTGATATTGCGTAATCAAAGTTTCGATTGTTGGGGTTCGGAACATGAATACGTTCACCTCAAAGTTAAGATGGAAGCTTCGTAAATCTACATTTGCTGTACCAAGGGTAGCATAACTTCCATCTACGATAATCGTTTTTTGGTGATGGAACCCCTTCTGATACAGGTAGATCTTCACTCCATAACGCAACAGTTCACTGAAATAGGAGCGGGTGGCATATTGCGTTAAAAAACCATCATTCGTTTCAGGGACCATTAGTCTTACATCGATCCCTTTAACAGCGGCGATAAGCAGTGCCGTACGGATCTCTTTGCTCGGTATGAAATAAGGCGTTGTAATCCATACCGATTTTTTGGCGGAAGTGATCATACTGTAATATAAATAGCTCATGACGCCTTGGGAAGTGTCCGGTCCACTTGGCACGACCTGGACACCTCCGCTTTCCTCACTTGGCTCCATCGATAGATATCGTTCTAAAAATAAGGTCTCATTGTTGACATAACTCCAATCGAGTAAAAACACGCGTTGCAAATCCCGTAAAGCCTCTCCTTTTACAATGAGATGGGTATCCCGCCAATAGCCGAATTTCTTGTCTTTACCCAGATATTCATTGCCGACATTCAATCCCCCTACAAAACCAATCCTATTATCGATCACGACAATTTTGCGGTGGTTCCTGAAATTGAATTTTTGATTGAAAAATCCTTTCCGTATTGGGAGAAAACTATGAACCTGGACACCTGCTTCTTTCATTCTCGATACATCACGGTCTGAAAGTTTCAAACTTCCAATCGCGTCATAAATGAAACGAACCTCGACACCTTCTGCCGCTTTTTCGCACAAGACATCTATGATTTCTCGACCGATATCATCTGAACGGAAAATGTAATATTCCATATGGATATAGTCTTTTGCAATTTTCAATTGAGATAGCAACCGAGGGAATTTTTGATCGCCATTACGTAAGACCTCCGTATAAGAATGGAAACTGATGGTCTGATCACTAAGAGTCGTAATCAAACTCGAATATTCCCGCTCAGTATCATTTAGGTGTGTCCATCTTTCAGAAGGTTTGTTTTCAAGCTGCATTTCTTGTGCTTTTCTATAGTTATCCATCCTTTTTGCTTTAAATAAATGGCCTTTTACTTCCAACTGGCCAGAATAGATGAAAAAGATGTAGCCCAGTATCGGAATGAATAATATGGCATACATCCATAAAAGTGTTTTATATGGTGAACGGTTTTCAAGCATCAATACATAACAAACCGATAATGCAATACTAAGATAGATGATCCCTGCAAGTATTTTAAGATCTGGCGAATGTTGTGCAGAAATGATGATTCCAACGCACAGGATCATAATCAAGCATAGAAAAAACTGTCTGATACGTTTCATCCACATTATCCTCTCAGATTGACTACTCTTTATATTACCCCTAAAAATACCTGGAAAAACGAGGGGTGAAAATTCGATAGAACGAAACCAGGATTAATTGTACAATAAAAATAAAATTTACAAATTAAAGAAATTCAGTCATGGGGCTCTGTTAAATAACTTGTTGATTTTTTGCTGATTTCTGTTCCATTTAATGAACCGACAGGAGAAAGCGAGGTTGTTCCCACGTTTTAGAAATAGAACAACCAATGAGATGAAAATCGTAAGATTCAACCTGAATTTTTCACCAGAGCCAAATATAAAAAGCGGAGCCGATCATTTTGTCAGCTCCGCCCTTTCATTTACACTTAAAGAAAGTATAAAGTACTTTCTTCAGTATAAGTGCAACTATAGCTCAAGCCTACGCCTGCGGCTTGGCTTTGCCAAGTTTTCTTTATGCTTCGTTTTTTTCCCAAATAACACTTGCACAATACTTGATGATATCCCTTCGTCGGATGATTCCGATAAAATGTCCATTATCATCCGTAATTGGAATGAAGTTCTGGTCCGTGGCCAGTGTAATGAGGTCTTCCATATTGGCGTTAATGGATATCGGAATGTTCTTTACCCGTCTTGGCACATCCTTTAATTTGATTCTTTGGATTTCATCATAATCTTCTTCTGCATCAAGGTCTTCTTTCAATTTCCATAGAAGGTCGCCCTCTGTCAAGGTTCCTGAATATTTACCCTCGTCATCGACAAGTGGAACAGACGTATATTTATGGTAAGACATCTTTTCCAACGCTTGCCGGATGGTCGATTCAGGATTCAAGTATTTCACTTCACTCTTTGGTAGTAAGTAAAAGCCAATATTCATATGACTCTTCCTTTCAAACAAAACTCCACTAACAGTATAGTATAAATTCATCAAAATTGATAATGTGAAGCTATACTTTTAATAAAATATGCATAAATATTCTTGCCTTGCAGATGGTTACAATTCCTTTTTTACTATTGTAAACAAGTCCAGTGGTTTTAATATCACCAATTATCTGATATACTTAACTAGGTTAACTAAATGTAAGGATTGTTAGGTGTAGTGTAATGAATAATCGACAGCAATTAATATGGAAGTTGGAAAAAAGCTTCCGAATAACATTCAGGATGTTTAGGAAGGAAATCAACAACCTTTTTGAAGATGAATGTACCTCGACTGAATTTACTTATATGAAATTCATCATGGAAAAAGAAGAGGTAATGACTTCGATGCTTTCCCAAGAATTCAATGTGGCTACTAGTCATATCACAGCGGTGACTGATCGACTGGTCAAGCGAGGGTTCGTCACAAGGAAAAGAGCAGAAAATGATCGAAGAGTGATCTATCTTTGTATTACCGAAAAAGGACGCGAGCTAGTGAATTCACTTGAGGTAAAAAAGCATCACTATATGGAAGGAAAGTTCCAAAACCTTTCCGATGATGAGATGCAAACTCTTGTGAAGCTTTTTTCGAAAATCACTGATTCCTCTAAGCATAAATAAACAAAGAGGTATGTAATTTAGTTAAAAAAAGAATGAAAACATTGGTGAATCCCAAAGTTTTCTTTTTTGTTAGGCGTTGTTAAAGGTTAATGTTGATTTATTACCGAAAAATTTTTAGTGAAATTCGCGACACTCTTGCGGGAAAAGCGAGCAGGCGAGACCCCGCGGTGATTTAAGGATCTCCGACTAACACCACCACGTCCTGTGCTAGTGAGCGAGGAGGCTTGCGGATCGCCCGCGGAAAGGGAGTGAATTTCGAAAATATCAACAATGATGTATAACATTGACTTTTGTTTATTAATTCACATAGTGAACTATTCATAGGATGAAAGTTAGGAGATGCGAAATATGGAACATTTACCTATGAAGAAAAAAATCACGATTATGGTTGCGGTGTTAGCGTCTATGTTATTTGCCGCGTTAAACCAAACAATCATTGGAACGGCTCTGCCGAAAATCGTATCCGAACTCGGGGGGATGAATTACTTTAGCTGGATCTTTACGATCTATATGCTTGCCTCAAGTGTCACAGCGATTTTAGTCGGCAAATTGTCTGACATGTATGGCCGTAAACCATTCATACTGCTCGGATTAGGTTTATTCATCATTGCGAGCTTTTTATGTGGAACGGCCGATACAATGACAATGCTCATTCTTTATAGAGGCTTCCAAGGTTTAGCTGGCGGGATGATCTTTTCAACATCTTTTGCGTCGATTGGTGATTTGTTTTCTCCACGCGAGAGAGGCCGCTGGCAGGGATTGATGGCTGCAGTATTCGGTCTCTCAAGTGTGTTCGGCCCGACCCTAGGTGGGTACATTGTCGATCACTTTTCGTGGAAGTGGATTTTCTGGATCTTTCTCCCCGTCGGATTTGTCGCGTTCATTTTGATAATGCGTTTATTTCCTAGTGTACCGCGTAAAGACCATGGAAGAATCGATTATTTCGGCTCCCTCTTTCTTGCAGGTACGATCATTCCGTTGTTGCTTGCCTTTTCATGGGCAGGGAACCAGTATGCGTGGGGCTCTTTGCAGGTGAACAGCCTGTTTGCCATATCTATCATAGCTTTAATGGCATTCTTATATGCCGAACGGAAGGTCTCTAATCCGGTCCTGCCATTGGATCTTTTTAAGAATAGCGTCTTTACGATATCCAACCTTATCGGATTATTGATTGGCATGGCCATGTTCGGTGCCATTATGTATATGCCGTTCTTCATCCAGGGCGTAATCGGAACATCTGCAACGAAAACTGGCTTCATCATGATGTCGATGATGCTGAGCATGGTCGTATCAAGTACGATTGTCGGTCAGTTGATCACAAAGACTGGAAAATATAAAAAAATGGCTATACTCGGCTTAACGACGATGGGGATCGGGATCTTCTCATTGACTACGTTAAACATCAACAGTACGAACCTTGATACAATTTACCGATTGGTGATCATCGGCCTTGGACTGGGCTGCAGTTTTCCGATTTTCACGATAACCATCCAAAATTCGGTCGCTTATAAATACCTTGGTGTTGCTACCTCATCTGTACAATTGTTTAGACAGCTAGGGGGTACGATCGGGGTATCGATAATGGGTGCTATCATGAATATGATCATGAGTTCTAATATGAAAAATACAGACATGGCTGGTTCTGCAGGAAACATTGAAGGAGCAGCGGATCCTAAAATTCTTATGGATCCTGAGCAACTTCAGGCTTTTAAAGAAAAAGTTCCTGCAGAACAGGTTGATTTAATGAGTCAGGTAATCAGCGCGATGAGAAATTCGTTGAGTGATGCCCTTAGCGGCGCATTCCTTATTGGGGTATTTACAATGATTTTGGCAGTGATCCTGGCCGTATTTTTAAAAGAAGTAAGATTGAAGACCTCGAATCAGGAAGATGAAGATGAGGAAGATATCATTTCGTTAGAAGAAAAAAGACGTTCGACCGTGTAAAGGAATAATGAAGGGGCTGGCGATCATGTCACCCCTTTTTTTCTTTTTATTTTACTTAATGATACGTATTTCCCTGTTTTTCCTCCAAAAGCAAAGGAAAGTTGACGATAATAACAACAGAGCAGGGATTGTATAAAAGTAACTGACACTGACCAACCCCCATATTGAACAGATGGCAATACATATGGCGAATTTCCGTGTTTGATAATCTACAAGTTTCAGACACATATAGGCTACAAATGAAGCGATGACGCCTGAGAAGCTTCCGATGATCGCAAAATTCATGTCATTTACAGTACCGAAGATATGCTCGAATAACACGAAATAGAGGCACGAGGAGAAGAACCCGATCAGGCTTCCGATGAAGACAAGCTTATACTCAACATCTCTAGTCGGTTTTACTATAATCCGTTTGCGCGGCTTTACCATTAACCTCTTCACGTAACCACCCCAAAGTTTTAAACTATATTTCTGTGATGTTGTTATTTCTTGATGGATTTTTAAAATCCCTTCTTAAATATTTAATTTGGAAAATCTTTTCTGTATACCATAGCAAGTAGATTTTCGTGATAAAATACTATTATTTAGTGGCATATCCTCTTATGCAAATTTACATTTAAATAGGCTCCTTAATATGAATTTCGGCTCATTTTCTAAATAAAATCAAATAGGATTCATAGGGCATGAAAGGGAGGGTTTGATGGTTGGTCTCAATACTTCAAGAACAAAAAAAGCATTAGAAAAAATCAGTCTTGAATTGATATTAGGCATTATCGCTGCATTGGCTTTATTAGGTCTCTTCTCCAAGTTGTCTGATGAGCTTCTGGAAAATGAATTGCAGGGATTCGATATGTTCATTTCGAATGTTATTTATAGCTTGCAAACACCCTGGCTGACAAACTTCATGATTTTCATAACACATGCAGGTGATACGTATACATACGTTATTGTGGTTTTGATCATACTCATCCTTCTCTTAAGAATACAACTGAAATGGGAAGCTCTTATCCTGCTCATTTCAGTACTTGGGGCGTGGGGATTGAATACAGTGCTCAAAGGATCTTTCCAAAGGGCAAGACCGGATCTTGAACATCTAGTCGAGGTTGGGGGATACAGCTTTCCAAGTGGTCATGCAATGGTTTCGATCGCTGCTTATGGAATCATGGGCTATTTGTATGTCCGGTATTTACGAAGGAATGGCAAGCGATATTGGCCTATCGTTCTGCTGGTAAGTGTATGGATTTTTCTGATCGGATTATCGCGAATATATTTACATGTCCACTATCCGAGCGATGTGATAGCAGGTTATTCAGCAGGAGGAGTCTGGCTTTTGACTTGTATATATGCCCTGACTATCTTGAATCGATGGACAGTGCGCAGAAAGGTGAATGGATAACATGGAATCATTTCCTGAATTGAGCACGAATCGACTTCATTTGAAAGAAATTAAAGATGAACACGCTGAAATACTATATGATCTTTTTACGAATAAAGACGTCCTTAAGTATTACGGTTCGGACCCAATGACTGACATTTCTGAAGCTGAGGAACTGATTCGGAAATTTCGTGTTGGCTTAAAGCATAATACGGTCGTACGATGGGGGATTTTCTTGAAGTCCAATGGAAGACTGATCGGGACATGCGGTTTCCATAATTGGAACCATCGTTATTATAGAGCCGAAATCGGATATGAACTTTCGCCGGAATATTGGGGCAATGCCTATATGAAGGAAGCGATTGAAGCCATTATCGAATTTGGATTCGAGCATCTGGACCTCCACCGGGTAGGGGCACTTATCTCGCCCCATAATAGAGCTTCCACTAGTTTGATTGAGAGATTAGGATTTGAAAGGGAAGGCGTGTTAAAGGATTATGCGTTTAGTGGTAAAGGGTTCATCGATTTGACCATGTATGCGAAAATAAAAAGGAATTGAAAAAGGACTGGGCTAAAACATCGGATCGATGTCAGGCCCAGTCCTTTTTTATAGGCTCTATTGTGAGCCAGGCAAGACCCCGCAGCGAGGCGAGCGGGGAGGCTTGCGGATCGCCGCAGAAAGGGAGTGAATTTCGCATATATCAACAATGAAGTATAACGTAGCCTTTTTATAAACAGATAATCATGAAGCTTCTCCAGCCAATTCCGATTGTTTTTTACCCTTGAAGAATACAACTGTATAAGTGAAAAGAAGCGCCACTAAACTTAAAATCGATATGCCATAAATGAAGTGATACCCGCTGAAAGTTGCCAACAGACCAAGGCTGGCGGAACCGAGGGCAATCCCTAAGTCCATTGATGAAAAGAACATGGCATTTGCAGTTCCTTGTTTTTCCAATGATACTGAACTTACTGCGAGAGCTTGGAGCGTCGGTGTCATGACCCCATATGCAAGTCCGTAAAAGAAACCAGCCATGAGTAAGGTGAGGGTGCTATGGGTAATTGCCAACAGAAATAACCCGATTATTCCGCTCAATGTTGCAGGAATGATGATCACTTTATGCCCGTAAGAGTCGAAAACTCGGCCAGAGATTGGGCGAACCAGCGTCATGATGATTGCAATGATCAAGAAAAATAAAGGGACCGATTCCATAATGCCAGCTTCCTTACCTAACTCGTTCAAAAAACTGAGGACCCCGCCTAAAGAGACAGTGAAGAGGGTTACTAACAGACAGGGGACTAGAGCACTTTTATCGAAGACGTAATCTTTGAAAGTCCGTTGTGCATTGTTTTGTGCAGGGGAAGCAGGTACTTGCATGTAGAAGCTGAGTATCACCGTGGCGATTGTTAACAACACAGTTATGATAATCATGAGATTATAAGAAAAAAATTGGAGAATAGATACAGCTAACATAGGAGCTAGGCTGGTTCCGACACTTGTAGCCAATCCATAGTATCCGATTCCTTCACCAATACGCTTTCTTGGAATGATCATAGTGGCAACAGTGGATAATATGGTTGAAATGATTCCAAATCCCACCCCATGGAGGAATCGTAGCACAAACAATTGAAATACCGATTCCTGTCCATATCCTAGAGAGATGGTAATTGAAATGAAAATAAGTGACAAAAGGCTAAGTTTTTTCAGGTTGACATGAAGCATGATCGGACTGATGAATGGTCGGGTTAGTATTGCCGCGATCATGAAAACAGTCGTCATCATTCCCCCTCGGGCGGGGTTGTTCGTCAAATCTGTTATATAGGCAGGATATCCCGCGGTCAGCAACTGTAACGATAGAAAAAATAAAAAAGCCATCAGTACAATGGCTGTGAACTGTAGTGTCCATAATTTGTGTGTATGTTTCATAATATGCCTACTTTCTAGTTGTTCGGTTTTCAAGCAGTGTATCAATGTTATCTTCTAATGAAAGCAATACATCCTGATAAATTTGCAAGTCGTCCTCATCTATCCCCAAAATGATCTCCAAATAAATTTCTTCTAAGTATGGAAGTATTTTTTCAGTCAGTGTGATTCCTTTATCCGTTATCTTGATAAGAAATGAACGTCGATCACTCGGATTAGGTATCCGATCGATGTATTCATTTTTTTCCAAAAGATCCAATATCTTTGTAAGAGTCGCCTGGTCCTTGTCCGATCTCTTTGATAATTGCTTCTGTGAAATATGATCCGCTTCGTTCAATGTCCGGAGTACACTCCATTGTTCAGTCGTAATATGATAGGGTTTCAGATAAACATTGACGATGCGTGTTAACTTTTTGCTAAGCCTTACAGTAGCTGATCCAATCGCTTTATCTTTTGTCATACCCATACCAGAACACCTCCTGCCAATACAACCAGTATAAAGGAAATAATAATATGTGTAAATATAATTTGTATACAAATTAAGTTACAAAGCAAAAACTGCATCGCTATCTAGGATTCAGGATAAGAACATTTACACGGTTGAGTAAACTTTCAAAGAGACTCAAAAAGCCAACGAAAAATCAGAGGTTTTGGATCATAATAAAAGGGAAATTTCTTCCTATAAAATAGTTAGAGATAAGGAGAGTGGTGGATTGAGTACGTGGAAAACGCAGTTGATTGAAACAGGGCGGGGAACGTTCGAGATTTTTACTAAAGGAGATGGGATCCCAGTATGTATCACACATCTATATTCAGAATTCAATGAAACTGGGGACCATTTTGCAAATATATTCACAAATATGAAAACATCGAGGAATTATCGATGTTCGAAACTGTAAAGGACCTGGAAGCCCTGAGGAAAGCATTAGGCCTAAAAGAATGGGCGTTTGCAGGACATTCAACAGGAGGGATGCTTGGTCTCCTTTATGCCCTGGAATTTCCAGACTCCTTAAACCGGTTGGTTTTAGTAGGAAGTGCAGTAAGTGGGGAGTATGCGTCAAAGAAAGACAGTATCTATCACCAAGATCATCCACAGTTCAATAGAATGCAAGAATTGATCAATCGCCTGAAGTCAAATTGTCTACACCCTGATGAACGTAAGCTGCTTTCACGTGAACGGACGAAATGGTCATTACAAGATCCTGAAAATTATGAACGTTATTTTTCTGCAGATGTTTTTAAAAAGATGGCAACAATACGATTGGATTACTTCGGAGAGTATGATTTTCCGAATTTCGATCTGAGGGGTAAATTGGGAGATATCTCAACTCCAACATTGATAATATGCGGAGAACAAGATGTCCAGTGTCCGATCGAATGCTCGGAAGAAATACATGATGGTGAGTCGACCTTTTTACGATTCCAATACAGTAATCACTATCCTTTCCTGGAAGAACAAGAGAGATTCCAACTTGCCATCCGGGCATTTTTAGAATGATAGCAACGCCAAATAGTTAAAGATATGTGAACAAAGTAGAAACGGGAATGCACAGGTGGTAAGATGGATTCGATAGTTGAAAAGAAAGGATCGAACATCTTATGCATAAATATTTGATCATCTGTTTTATAATCATTTTTACGATGATGAGCAATCCTATATCTTCAAATGCGCATTCGTCTCTGCAAGGTACATCGCCTGAAGATGGAGAAGTTGTGAAGCATTCTCTAGATATCATTACTTTCAAGTTCAATTCGAAAATCAAAGAGGGCAGTAAATTCACGGTCACAGATCAGGGTGGAGTGTCTAGAGAAGTAGAGTCAGTAGACATTCAGAATGATGTAATGCTTGGCCAGTTATCGGAACCTTTGCAAACCGGGGCTTATACTGTTTCATATGAGATTATTTCAGAGGACTCCCACGTTGTTGAGGGCGAATTTACGTTTTCAGTAGACACAGGTGAAACAGAAGGATCTGGAAATGAATCGGATGATTCTGAGGAAAATCAAAATACAGATGAGGATCAAGTGGAACAACCATCTGAAAAAAATCAGGATTCCGCAACAGGAGAAAACAATCAAGGTAAAGTAGAAGATGGATTATCTCCAGTCGTTATCGGGATCGCTTCTATTGCTGTACTTGCTGGTATAGGTCTAATCTGGTGGCTTCTACGGAAGAAGGCTGCAGAATGATCATATTGTTCAAAGGGATCTTGTATTTAGCATTCTCTTTACTCTTAGGTGGTTTACTGCTTCAGTCAATCCCTGAAAAACATAAACCGAAAGTGGCTGTTCCTAAGGAACTGTTATTATGGATCATTGTTTCAATTCCGATCCTTATGTTCGTCCAGCTCTTGCAGATCATCCAGTACCTATCTAAGAGCATCGGTTACTGGGATACCTTTACCTCGGTGTTGTTTTCTTTCAATGTCGGGAAAGCATGGTTTGCGAGCCTTTTGATTGCTGGTGTTTTATTTTTCCTTGTCTATAAGAATGATTTGGATAAAACGACGTTCTATGCCAGGCTCGGTGTATTTTTAAGTGTCATTTTGATCAGTTCATTCTCATTTGCAAGTCACCCTGCCTCACTCTACCCTGTAGTCGGATTTCTCGCGCATTTCTTACATGTGATCGCGATAGCAGGATGGATCGGTATACTTTTATACGTGGCATGGGGTTCCGCACGTAATTCGGATTGGATTCCGTTCTTGAAGTGGTATACGCCATTTTCAATCGGTGCTGTTCTCATATTGACCGGAGGCGGCCTGTTGATCAACGAAATCGTAGCGCCGCAATATGTTGATTCATGGGTTTTATCATACGGTCAAGCTTTAGTGATTAAGCACCTGTTATTGATACCGGTACTTCTTTATGCTTGTATCCACGGGTTTTATTTGAAAAAATCGATTCAAAGAAATGGGAACAAGCATGTAAAAAGGTCGCTCCAGGGGGAAACAATCCTTGTTCTTTTTGTTTTTTCGGTTACCGCATTTCTGTCCCAGCAGGTTCCTCCTCATGAAGTGTGGCGGACGATTCAGCAAGAACCTCCTTCACCTTTATTCATGTACTTTTTTGACGGGAAAATCGATTCTCAATCAGTGATATCCTTTATCTTGACCAAGGAAACGTTGCTATGGGGAGTTGGAGGAATCGTTATGATAATGGTGACATTGTTCAGTCTTATCAAACAGTTTCCTGTTGTCATCAGTGTGGGACTTGGTCTAATTACCTCTGCTTTATTTTATTTTTCATTAATGTCGGGTGTTGTCTAATCTCTACAACTTTAGTCGTAGGAATCGTGTGAATTTATACAACCATTTGATGATTGGTTTTTCAATCCTTTACCGGATGTCTGAACATGCCGTTTTGGTTACACTGATGATAAATAATACAGAAAAAGGTGTGGTTTTTGGTGAACATCCTAGTGATCAATGGTAGTCCGATGGAAAAATCGAGGACACGTGGCATTGCAAAGCTTGTGAAAGAACTATTGGAAGAGAAAGGTGTCATGGTGGCCTACTATGACCTTGGAATAGAAAAATTACCGCTTTTTCCTGGGGATGAAGATAATAAAGAAAATGATTCCCTTCAAAAGCTCTATAAAGAAGCGAAAGAGGCTGATGGATTCTTCATCACTTCACCTGAGTATCATAATGGAATGAGCGGGGTTTTGAAAAATGCATTGGATTTCCTTGGAGGTACTCATTTCAAGCATAAACCAGCGGCCATTGCAGCAGCCTCTGGTGGCAGTAAAGGCGGCATCAACGCGTTGAACAATATGAGGACAGTGCTGAGAGGTCTATATGCTTTCGTGTTGCCTGATCAATTCGTTTCTGACCCTGAATGTTACGATGAAAATTATGATCTGGTCGATCGTGAATCAGTAGAACGTTTGCAAGTGATCACGGACCTGCTTGTCGATTTGACAGAAAAACTTGGTGTTAAGCAGGAACAGAACGTTCGATAGCAAAATAGTTATTATGTAATCCGTCTTTTTATGTGAGGACATAGATTGGCGGATTTTCATGTATAATTTGCAGTAAAAACTTTTAGATAAAGAGAAAGCGGGTGGGTGGCATGTCTAGAGTTCATACGTTGAAAGTGATCGCTGAGACGTTGAATCAATCTAATGATTTGAAAGAGATGCTCCAGTCTGTGTTGGAAAAGCTGCTGGAAGTGACTGGTTTGTCCACTGGTTGGATTTTTTTGACAAGTAAAGAACCTAATTATACTTTCGTTGCGGATGTGAACCTGCCTCCAGCCTTGTCCTGGGATGAGAAGAAACCGATGTGCCAGGGTGGTTGCTGGTGTTTAGATAAGATTTGGGATGGCCGTTTGCAAAAGGCCGTCAACATCATCAATTGCAAGCGTATTGAAGATGCGATCGAGTATGATTGGGGTGATACGAAAGGGATTACTCATCATGCGACAGTTCCCCTTATTGCTGGCGGCGAGAAATTCGGCCTGTTGAATGTAGCAGAACCTGGGAAAAACGAGTTTACGGAAGACGAACTGGACCTGCTGCAATCAGTCTCTTATCAAATTGGCACGGCGATCAAGCGGACAAAATTGTTTGAAACCCAACAGAAAAAAGCGGAACAATATGCGAAGCTGGACGAATTCAGCCGCTCTATCTGGAAAATGGATGATATCCATCATCTGCCTCAATATGCGGTTGAAAATATCGGTCGCTTATTCGACTTGGGTTCACTGGCCTTATTTATTAAAGAGGAAAATATCCTCGCTTTACGAGCGACCTATTTTCAAGGAGCTTCACAAAAAGTACATAAGCGATATCCGATTTCTCCTGATGGTGATCTAGAAGGCTCTCTTCACAATCCTAAAATCCAACAAGAGTTGAACAACTATGAATTAACCGTCGGAAAGTCCTTCAACGTACCTTTATTGATCGGAGAAGAGTGGATCGGTTGTCTGATCGGAAATCTAGAAGCGGAAAACTCGAACGATATTGATAATGATGTTCTCAAGGCGTTAGGGGATCATCTAGCGCTTGTACTGGAAAAGGCGCGCCTGTTCGAGAGGAGTCGAGAGCTTGCACTGATTGAGGAACGGAATCGTCTAGCCCGTGATTTACATGACTCTGTGAACCAAAAGCTTTTTTCATTAAGCTTGACTGCACGGGGCCTCAAGGAATACGTGAAACAATTACCGGAAAATGAAATGATTGTAGAATCGTTAACCGAATTGCAGGCTTTGTCCCAAGAGGTCGTTGGTGAAATGAGAGCGATGATCTGGCAATTAAAGCCTGCAGGATTGGAAGAAGGGGTCATCGTTTCCCTGAAAAAATATGGTGAATCTTTAGGATTGAATGTCAACGAACAGATTGAAGGAGTAGGGAATATTCCTAGATTAGTTGAAGAAACGTTGTGGCGTGTCGGCCAGGAAGCGTTGAATAATGTCCATAAGCATTCACGTATAAACGAGGTTCACCTGTTTTTAAGCCGGAAAAAAGATGAAGTCGTCTTACATATTCAGGACGAGGGATGTGGCTTCACTCTCAGGGATGGTAATAGTTGGTCGTTCGGTCTTTCAAGTATGAAAGAACGTACAGAAATCATGGGGGGGCAGATGAAAATCGAAAGCGAGCTAGGTATGGGAACGACAGTAGAAGTAAGATTTCAAATCAAGCAGGAAAGAGGGAGTTTCGATGGGGATTAAAGTATTGTTAGTGGATGACCATCTGATGGTTTTAAAAGGGCTTAGGTTCTTTCTCGGCACTCAGACTGATATCGACTTGGTAGGGGAAGCCTCGAACGGGGAGGAAGCGATCCAACAAGTAAGAGATTTACAGCCTGACGTTGTTTTGATGGATTTGACCATGCCTGTCATGGACGGAATCGAGGCCACAAAACGTATAAAAAACGAACATCCCGAAATGAAAATCATCGTCCTTACGAGCTTTTCAGACCAGGATCATGTCGTCCCTGCATTACAGTCAGGAGCAGATGGTTATCAATTGAAGGATATCGAGCCTGATGAACTGGTAAAATCAATCAAAGCTGTTTATTCCGGTCAAACCCATCTCCACCCGACAGCGACCTCTCAACTGTTGAGCCATGTTTCGAATGGCACAAAAACGACAGAAGCCGAACAAAGCTTCAACCAATTGACTGCTAGAGAAAAAGATGTCCTCCGTCAGATCACCCTTGGACGAAACAATAAGGAAATATCCAGTGAGCTTTTCATTACAGAAAAGACGGTTAAAACCCATGTCAGCAACATACTTGGAAAGTTAGGATTACACGATCGTACCCAAGCTGCGATTTTAGCGATGAAGAATAAATGGTTCGATGCTTGAGCTGTTTTTATTAAGAGATTTCCTATGATAGAATGACAACAAATATGGAGGACGGTGATTTGATGGATCAAAAACTAAGGGAACAGTTCGATGGATTACTTACCAAATATACAGAGCTGTTATTAGGAGAGTCAGACGACGAGTTGAAAGAGAAAGTGCAGATGTGGGCGCTCTACACGTACATGTCAAAGTCGATGCCGCCTCTTGTCAAACACTGGAACGACCAGTACCCTGATGCAAAAGAAGGGATGAAAGAACTCATCCAGGAGATTCGCGAGCAGAATGAACTATATCGGAATGAGCAGAAGAAATAATTTACAGATTGTAAAAGGATGAGGCTTGGTCCACAAACCAAGCCTTTTTTTCACACTTAGCACTGTTAAAGTTGATTGTATCGCGAAATTCACTCCCTTTCCGCGGACAGAAGAAAAGCGGAAGCGACCGGCTTAGTTACGTAGGTCACTGGAAAACTGACGAGAGCTCGAACCAAACAAAGTTCGGTTCTGCGTGGGCTCACACATAAGATGTAAAATCAGTGTGTTGCCGCCGCAGGAAGTTTGAAGTGATCCAAGTGACTAGTCGCTGAGCTGGACATCACTTCTGCATCCAAACTGCAGGTTCTCGCCTGGCTCGCTATTCCCGCAGGAGTGTGTCGCAAATTTCGCTACCGAATATGGCCAAGTTTTCAACCTTATTGCATTGGTGTTCCTCCGTTGGGGAGTTGATTCTTATAGCCGGAAAATTGTTGGTAAGCTTGTTGCAGTTTTTGGGGCTGCGCTTGTTCAAATGTGTACCAGCCCTTTTGGAACATTACATTTAACACGTTACGCTGGCAATCTTGCGTTTCTTTTGCTATAGACGAAATGTCCTGGTAAAGCGCTTGATGGCTTGCTTCGTTCAATGCGGTCGAGTATGCATCTGTCAAATATTTTTCTGTTGCTAATACGTCATTGATGAAATCACGGTCATTCATTTCTGGTGTTTTCGGTATGTTTGTTTCTGGATTTTGAATTTTCATCTTAACCCTCCTTATTGCGTCATGTTCTGGTTTTGAATTTGATCTCCCAAATGGCTTTGAAGATGTTGCAAGATTTGGTCATAGTGACGAGCATGCATTTGTGCTGCTTGTTCGATCGCTGCTTTAACTTGTTGATCCTTGCACTGTTTAGCAAAATAACTGCACTTTTTTGCTGCCAGCAGGTTCCAGTCCATCATGTCGGTAACATATAGATGATCCTTTCCAGTCATGACACGTGGAGGTTGTGGCATATAGCCTTGTTGATTCTGAGGTGTTTGTTGTGGCTGTTGTTGCATTGAGTTCCCTCCTCTTATCTTTTCCTAATATCGAGGTTAGGTTTCCACAATGCCCGAATGTTATACAAACTAGCAGCATCAAGAGTTTACTAATTCATTTAAACGTTCGTAAGCTTCGTCTACATCAAACGAACTGTACCAGCGGTGATTATCGGCATCAAGAATCCTATAATGTTTGCTGATCAAATTTTGTTGAAGGCGGAATCCATTCTCTTGCTTCATATCCTTCCACCATACCTTTCCGCCTAATGTTTGTTCTTTTGGCCGTTCGATTCCATGGTGGGCAAGGATTTCAACAAGTTCCACCGGATCTCCGCCCAATGCTGTTCTCAATATTTCGCTATTACGGAACAAAGCTGCTACTGCTGCTACCGTCGTCCAGTTCGCTTGCGTTCTTTGCTTTTCGATCTGTAAAAGTGTTTTCTTAGAGATTCCCAATGTGTACGCCATTTTATCCTGGGTGTAACCATGTTCAATTCGGATTAATTTCAATTTTGAGGAAACAATTTCAATCATCTGATTCATATTCATTACGAATTTCTCCCTTAAATGCTTTTGTGTAATTTTACACTTTTATAAGAATCATTACAATTTTAAAGTAGAAAAAATTAAATTTTGAAAAAAGTAAAAATGTTGTCGAAAAAATGTTAAAATACTGTTGGAGTTTAAGAAATTTAGTTTTCGTTCACATATAGTCTAACAACCTTTTGTATTCGTTTTTAGTATAGGGGGATTTTTTATGGAAAAGATTCTGAAAAATTTCTTTTTATTCATGGGAAAAAATAAGGTAGCAACTGAGATGGCGAAGAGGTACGGCCTCCGCTTTGGTGCAGGGCGCTTTGTTGCTGGGGCATCGTTAGAAAGTTCAATAGAAGCCATTAAAAAGTTGAATGAGGAAGAGCTTTACGTTACGATCGATCACCTTGGAGAGTTTGTCGATAACGAGCGTGAGGCTAAAGAGATGGCCGATCACTGTATTGAAGCGATCGAATCGATAGCAAAAGAAAAATTGAACTCTCAGCTTTCGTTGAAATTGACTTCAATGGGGCTGGATATCAGCAGAGAATTAGTAATAGATAATATGAAACGTATTATGGAAGCAGCAGATAAGAATGAGGTCTTCGTTACCATTGATATGGAGGACGAAGCACGCTGTCAGGCTACCATAGATATATTTAAGGAACTGAAATCAGAATACGAAAATATCGGTACAGTTTTGCAAGCTTATTTGTATCGAACTGTTGAGGATATTCAGGATCTCGACTCCCTTAATCCGAATTTGCGATTGGTGAAGGGGGCTTATAAGGAATCACCTTCTGTTGCTTTTCCAGAGAAAAAAGATGTGGATGAGAACTTCAAAAAAATCATTAAAATGCATTTATTGAATGGTAATTATACGGCAATCGCTACTCATGATGATGATATCATTTCATATACGAAAGAGCTTGTGAAAGAGCACAATATCTCGTATGACCAATTTGAGTTCCAGATGCTGTTCGGGATTCGAATTGACCGACAACGTCAGCTTCGTGATGAAGGTTATAAAATGCGTGTTTATGTACCTTACGGAAATGATTGGTATGGTTACTTCATGCGACGCCTTGCTGAACGACCTGCTAACGTAGCTTTCGTACTAAAAGGTGTATTTGGAAAGTAAATAGATCATAAAAAAGGAACAGGCATGTAACGTCTGTTTCTTTTTTAGTTTCTTGGCTATTAATCAATGAGAAAAAATTAACACCTTTACCGGACATACGAGCATATTATGATAAAAAATAAAGGGATTTTACCAGGTGTTTGTCGAAGATTGGTATCGTGGACATTAAAGTTTTTTGAGGAGGGATGGGAGTGTCCGTTTTTCAAGAAGGCAGGAAAGAATTAATGGGAGTCATTGATGAAATTCCAGAAGATCAGGTTCAATCCCGTATATCAGTGAATTCTTGGTCTGTTCTTGAAGTACTGGAGCACCTTGTTTTAATCGAGAAAGTCATTACCAAACAATGTGAACACTTAATCTGTCAGGGAGTCGATACAGAAACACCCGATCATCCAGTTTATCGTTCCGCAAAAAGGTACCCGGTTGTAGAAGCTCCGGAGTATGTACGCCCGATCGGACGGTATCAATCGAAAGATGAAGCAAAAATCGCTTTACAGCAATCAAGAAATAAACTTACTCAGGTTTTAGAGGATATTGAAGACCCTTCATTACTTGAAAAAAGGGCATTTTCTCATCCGATTTTCGGACCTATGAAATTATCGCAGTGGATTGAATTTATCGGTTATCACGAGCGAAGACACATTGATCAAATCAAAGAAATAATAAAAATGAATCGTCCATCAGCATAAAGCAAGCAGAGTAAAATATAAGACAAAATCATAAAAATTTTCTGAAATTTGTGTTGCGGTTTGCCTGAAAATTTCTTATAGTATTTATAGAGGAGTTCATTTTTAACAAACTTTTTGGTTAGACTCTATTTTTTGCTTAAAAAATGAATGAGTATTCATTCATGTGAAGGAGGTTCATCATGTCGTATCAGATTCGTAAGGCAGCAGTAATCGGCTCTGGGGTCATGGGTTTAGGTATTGCCGCTCATTTAGCTAACGTTGGAATTCCGAGTGTGTTACTGGATATCGTCCCAAGAGAACTTACTGAACAGGAAAAAGCAAAGGGGCTCACTCTTGAGCATCCGCTTGTGAGAAACAAATTGGCAGAAACCGCAAAACAGAAACTATTAAAGCACAAGCCAGCTCCGCTAAGCTCTAAGGATCACCTGGAAATGATCGAGGTGGGGAATTTAGAGGATGATCTTGAGAAATTAGGTGAAGTTGATTGGATCATCGAGGTCGTCGTAGAAAACTTGAATATCAAAAAGAAAGTATTCGAACAGGTTGAAAAATATCGGAAGCCAGGAACGATTGTAAGTTCAAACACATCAGGGATTTCAATCAATGCAATGGCAGAAGGAAGAAGCGAGGAGTTCAAAGCACATTTCCTTGGAACGCATTTTTTCAACCCGCCGCGTTATTTAAAGCTGCTGGAAGTTATCCCGACCAACAAGACGAAACCTGAAGTGCTCGAGTTCATCAATCAATTCGGTGAAGATGTACTTGGAAAAGGAGTCGTTGAAGCTAAAGATACGCCAAACTTCATCGCAAACCGGATCGGAACCTATGGATTGTTGGTAACGGTGCAAGAAATGTTGAAAAACGGCTATTCAATCGGAGAGGTTGATAGTGTAACTGGACCAGCGATCGGGAGACCGAAAAGTGCCACCTTCCGTACATTGGATGTAGTCGGTCTCGATACCTTCATACATGTCGCTAACAATGTGCATGAACTGGTTGAAGGCGAAGAAAAGAAAGTCTTTGAGGTTCCAGCTTTCATGGAGAAAATGAATGAAAAAGGGTGGATTGGAAGCAAGAGTGGTCAAGGTTTCTATTTGAAGAAGAAAGTCGATGGAAAAAGCGAGATTCTTGAGCTGGATCCTGAAACACTCGAATACGGGCCGCGTAAGAAGTTGAAAACAACATCGACCGAAACTAGTAAACAAGCAAAAACATTACCGGATAAAATGAAAGCGCTTGTATATGCGGATGATCGTGCAGGGCAGCTCATCTGGTCGATATTGAAACCAGTCCTTTTATATTCAGCGGAAAAAACCCATGAGATTGCAGAAGACATCAAAGCGATCGATGACGCAATGAAATGGGGATTCGGCTGGGAGTTAGGCCCTTTTGAAACATGGGATGCAATCGGCGTTGAAAAGTCGGTTGAGCGCATGAAAGCAGAAGGTGAAACGATTCCTGCATGGGTTATTGAAATGCTTGAATCAGGCAAGAAGGAATTTTATCAGCAAAAAGGTACGACTCTTGAATTCTATAACAAGGGTGAGTACAAACAAGCTATTGAGAATGATAAAATCATCCGTCTAAGTCGACTTAAAAATGAAAATCGTGTTATCAAGAAAAATACTGGTGCGAGCCTCATAGATTTGGGTGATGAGGTTGCCTTGCTCGAATTCCACTCACAAAACAATGCAATCGGGCCGGATATCATCCAAATGATCCATTATGCAATTGACGAAGTGGAGAATAACTACAAAGGTCTCGTCATCGGTAACCAGGGAAAGAACTTCTGTGTCGGTGCCAACTTGATGCTGATCATGATGGAAGCACAGGATGATAATTTCTTCGAGCTTGATTTCATGGTCCGTCAATTCCAACAAACGATGGCACGAGTACGTTATAGTGCGAAGCCAGTCGTCGCCGCTCCTTTCAATATGACGCTTGGCGGCGGGACAGAGGTATCGTTACCTGCAGCAGGTCTTCAGGCATCCTTTGAAACTTATATGGGCCTTGTTGAAGTCGGGGTCGGCATCATCCCTGGCGGTGGCGGTAACAAAGAATTATACACTCGCCTCTTGGAACAAGTGCCGAAAGATATCAAACCTGATCTTCAGAAGCTCGCTATCCAAACATTCGAATCGATTGCGATGGCAAAGGTTTCAACATCAGCCCATGAGGCGGAGGAATCAGGATTTTTACGACCGCAGGATGGTATCAGTGTGAATGCGGACCATCTCATCTATGATGCAAAACAACAAGTATTATCTTTATATAACCGAGGATATCGACCGCCTCAACGTAAAAAGATCCCTGTAGCAGGGGAAGCGGGTTATGCGACGATGCTTCTCGGGGCTCAGACGATGAAATTCGGTAACATGATTTCGGACCACGATTTGAAAATTGCTAAAAAATTAGCGTATGTCATTGCTGGTGGTAAAGTACCTGAAGGTTCACTCGTTGATGAACAATACCTGTTGGATCTTGAACGTGAAGCATTCTTGAGCCTTGCAGGTGAACCGCTGACACAACAACGTATGCAGCATATGCTCGTCAAAGGAAAACCACTACGCAACTAAGGAGGGGTGAAGATGCAAGAAGCTGTAATTGTAGCAGGTGCAAGAACACCTGTCGGAAAAGCAAAAAAAGGGACTCTCGCTAATGTAAGACCAGATGACCTTGGAGCATTGACGGTGAAAGAGACCTTGAAGCGTGCAGGAGGCTATGAAGGACCGATTGATGATCTGATCATCGGATGTTCGATTCCAGAGGCGGAACAGGGGATGAACATGGCCCGCTTGATCGGTGGTCTTGCTGGACTTCCAGATAATGTTCCAGCTATCACGATTAACCGGTATTGTTCATCTGGACTGCAAAGTATCGCATATGGCGCTGAGCGGATCATGCTCGGTCATGCTGAAGCGATCATTGCGGGTGGAGCAGAATCAATGAGTCTCGTACCTGTTCCCGGGCATGTCGTCAAGCCGAATGCAGCTCTTCTGGATTCCAGACCCGAATACTACATGGGGATGGGCTATACGGCAGAAGAAGTAGCTAACCGATTCGGAATTACAAGAGAAGAGCAGGATCAATTTGCGTTACGAAGCCACCAGAAAGCGGCTAGTGCGATCCAAGAAGGTAAATTTGATGATGAAACCGTACCAGTGGAAGTAACGAATCGCTGGGTTGATGAAAACAATAAATTACAAGAAACAACGACTAACTTCACTACGGATGAAGGAGTACGAGCAGATACATCACTTGATGTGCTCGGTAAACTGAGGCCGGCATTCTCTGCAAGGGGAAGCGTTACAGCAGGCAACTCCTCACAGATGAGTGACGGGGCAGCATCAGTGCTCGTCATGAATCGTGATAAGGCTGAAGCAGAAGGACTTAAGCCGATTTTGAAGTTCCGTTCTTTCGCTGTTGCTGGGGTTGCACCTGAAATCATGGGTGTCGGTCCGGTAGAAGCCATACCAAAAGCATTGAAGCTTGCGGGACTTGAGCAATCTGACATTGGATTGTTCGAACTGAATGAAGCATTCGCATCACAATCCCTGCAGGTCATCCGTCAGCTAAGTCTTGATGAGGAGAAAGTCAACGTTAACGGCGGAGCGATCGCATTAGGCCATCCACTTGGATGCAGTGGTGCGAAACTGACATTGACGCTAATGCACGAGATGATACGAAGAAATGAGCAGTTCGGAGTTGTCACGATGTGTATCGGCGGGGGTATGGGAGCCGCTGGAGTATTCGAATTGATCCAATCATAAAAAAGGAGGTAAAAGGTATGTCTAGCAGTGTTGAAAAGAAAGCAGCAAAAGGTGGAAGCTTCCTTATAGAAGAAGTTGAAGCGCAGAGTGTATTTACACCAGAGGATTTCAACGATGAACAGATTTTAATGGGGAAAACAACAGAAGAATTCGTCGTTAAAGAAGTCGTTCCACAGCTTGAGAAAATTGAAAACCATCAGTTTGACATTTCGAGAGACTTACTGACGAAAGCAGGTGAGTTAGGGCTTCTAGGGGCCGATGTTCCTGAGGAATACGGAGGTATTGCTCTCGATAAGATCAGTTCCTCTCTCATCACAGAGAAGTTTTCAAGAGCACGATCATTTTCATTAAGCTATGGTGCCCATGTCGGGATTGGTTCATTGCCGATCGTCTTGTTCGGGAATGAAGATCAGAAGCAGCAGTATTTACCTGACCTTGCTACAGGAAAACGTATTGCAGCCTACGCGCTGACTGAACCAGGATCAGGTTCGGATGCGTTAGGGGCGAAAACGGTCGCTAAGCTGAATGACGCTGGAACTCACTATGTTTTGAATGGTGAAAAACAATGGATCACGAACTCTGCTTTTGCTGATGTTTTCGTAGTTTATGCCAAAATTGATGGCGAACAATTTTCTGCGTTCATCGTAGAACGTGATTTCGAAGGTGTATCTACCGGGCCAGAGGAAAAGAAGATGGGGATCAAAGGCTCATCTACACGAACCCTTATCCTTGAGGATGCCTTAGTGCCGAAAGAAAATCTATTAGGTGAAGCCGGACGAGGGCATGTCATTGCGTTCAACATTTTGAATATTGGCCGATACAAGCTTGCGGTAGGCTGTGTAGGGGCAGCTAAACGTGCGCTTGAAGTATCGATCAAATATGCAAATGAACGCCAACAGTTCAAGCAGCCGATTTCGCGCTTCACACTCATCCAGGAGAAGCTTGCAACGATGGCAGCTAAAACGTATGCTTCCGAGAGCTCCGTCTATCGTACAGTCGGAATGTATGAATATCGTTTAGGTGTCTTATCGCCAGAAGAGCAAAAAGATGGCTCACTCCTTGCAAAAGGGATTGCAGAATATGCCATTGAGTGCTCACTGAATAAAGTGTTCGCTTCTGAAGTGCTGGATCATGTAGTCGATGAGGCTGTACAAATCCATGGTGGATATGGCTTCATGTCCGAGTACGAAGTTGAAAACATGTATCGTGATTCAAGGATCAACCGGATATTTGAAGGAACGAATGAAATCAACCGTTTGTTAGTGCCAGGCACGCTTCTCCGGAAAGCGATGAAAGGTGAATTGCCTCTTCTTCAAAAAGCGACAGAGCTGCAAAACGAGCTGATGATGCTGATGCCGGAAGAGCTTAGTGATGAGCCGCTTGAACAGGAAAAGCAATTTGTGAAAAATGCGAAGAAAATATTCTTGATGATTGCTGGTCTTGCAGTCCAGAAATACGGAGAAAAGCTTGAACATGAACAAGAAATCCTTTCGAATGTTGCGGATATCGTAAGTGAAGCATATGCAATTGAATCTGTCGTCTTGAGAACAGAAAAGGCAATCCAAAAACAAGGTGCAGAAAAAGCTGCCCAAAAGATCCGTTTGACGGAAATTTATTGTCAGGAAGCATTCGAGCGTATTGAGTCACATGCAAAAGAGTCCATCGTCGCGATCGAAGACGGGGATCAGCTTCGAATGATGCTTTCAGCTCTTAAGAAATTGACCCGTTACACACCGATCAATGTTGTCAAAAAGAAGCGTGAAGTTACAGGTGTCTTGTTGAAAGAAGAAAAGTACGTCGTTTAGATAGGAGGTTCACATCAATTATTTATCGACTATTTGAATCTAATTAGGTTCGGTCATGTTCTTTAATCAAAACTCTCTTTTCCAGATAAAAACACACTCTCTCAAAAGAGGTCCTCAATGCTGATGGGGACCTCTTTTACATATACCATGGATTGTAGGAGGAAAAGAGTTGAGACTTCAAGAAATAATTATATGTAGCAATTCGCTGATTCCTATAAAACCGAACTTCAGGCCATAACCGATCAATATGAGACTTGCAAAAGTATTGAGACACTTCTTCACAAGGGTATTCATCAAAAGTCTTCCAAAATGAACAGTAAATGCGAGATTCAAGTTCCATAAACCTATTCCAATGAAAAGGAGGCTGCATAAAAAGAAAGATTGAAGATGGTTGCTCTTTTGTAGTGAACTGCTGAGGACGGAGCCATAAATTCCGAGCCAAAACAGTAAATTCATTGGATTTGATGCCGCGATGGTCATGCCGGTCAAATAGGAGCGGACACCAATATCACTGGGAATGGACTCGGAAGGATTCGAAGGTTCTATTGTCAGGGATGCCATCCTGAGATTTGTCCAACCAGAATGCAAAAGGATGAAACAACCTAATAGAGTCAGACTGATTTTTATCCATGTAAGAGTCATGATATGGGAAAGCCCAAAAAACATCAGACCCATTAGTGCAAAATCAGATGAAATCCCGCCTGCTCCCACGAGAAAAGCTGACCAAAATCCATACTGGAGCCCCCTTTTGATAATTTCGATATTGATTGGACCAATTGGAGCTGCGATTGAAAGACCTAATAGGATGAAACCAGAAATAGTAGAGAACATCGGCATTCTCCTTCAAAAAGCTTGTCTTTTACTATTAAATGAGACGATAAATGCCGATAGAACAGTGAAAAGATGTCAGGATTCAAAAAAATCAGTAAGAATTCGCGAATTTACAGGCCTATTCTATACAATAGCACCAAACCATAGATGGATTTATTGCACCAGAAAAATTATTTGTGCGTCGATTAATTACACCAAAATCCAGCCGATTAAGCTAACCCAAAATCCTCAACGCCAGTTTGTTAAAATTAAGCCTTTATACGTTTGTCCGCAAATGACTTGTGATAGAATAGAATTGAGCTCTTCAAAAAATACAGAAATTGATGAGTAAGGAGTGTCCCTATTGACGCTAACAGTTTATGAATATCCAAGCTGTTCAACATGCAAGAAAGCAAAGAAATGGCTGGATGCAAATGGTGTTTCTTACGAAGATGTACATATTGTGGAGAACACCCCTTCAAAAGAGGAATTGAGAACTTTATATCAAAAAAGCGGACTAGAGTTGAAGAAGTTCTTCAACACGAGCGGGAAGAAATATCGTGAACTCGGAATGAAGGACCGGATGAAGACTGCTACAGAGGAAGAATTGTTGGAATTGCTTGCTTCAGATGGAATGTTGATCAAGCGCCCGATTGTGACAGACGGCGAAAAGGTTACAGTGGGTTATAAAGAAGATCAGTTCGAACAAACTTGGAAATAGAACAGATTGCGTGAGCGTACTGTTTTATATTACTATTACATTAGAATCATTTTAGAATTTAAACAATATATGAAATTTATGGAGGGATAAGAATGGAATATCCAAAGGAATTACGTTATTCAGAAGAACATGAATGGGTAAGAGTTGAAGGAAACAAAGCTTATATTGGAATTACAGCATTTGCACAAGATGAGCTTGGAGATATCGTATTCGTTGAGCTTCCTGAAGTAGATGACGATATCGAAGTGGACGAGCCATTTGGAAGTGTTGAA
This sequence comes from Pseudalkalibacillus sp. A8, assembly GCF_045920555.1. Taxonomy (NCBI): domain Bacteria; kingdom Bacillati; phylum Bacillota; class Bacilli; order Caryophanales; family Fictibacillaceae; genus Pseudalkalibacillus; species Pseudalkalibacillus sp. A8. The sequence continues at coordinate 4,501,331 of NZ_CP174509.1, read as the reverse complement.
TCTGTAAAGACTGTATCTGAATTATATGCACCAGTCAGCGGAAAAGTTTTAGAGGTTAACGAAGATCTTGAGGATAATCCTGAGTTTGTCAATGAATCACCATATGAAAAAGCATGGATGATCGTTGTTGAGCTTTCTAATGAATCAGAGCTTGAGAAGTTGATGTCTGCAGATGATTATCAAAAGATGGTAAGTGAAGAATAAGTTTTTCAACAGTGACAGAACATAACAATGATGCATGACTTCTACAAATTTTAGAAGGGTGTGATCTATATGAGCCAAGATATTCGTAGAACAGATATTACGGATAAGGTTTATGGAAAAATGGACCAGGGTTCTATGTCTCTGTACTTGAACAAGGATAAGATAGGTAAAATCACTTTCACTAATCAAGGCAATCTGTATGAGATGGGAGAAGGTTTCGAGTTTGACTCGGACAAGTTCTATCGACATGATTCGAACCCGCCTGCTCGAAATCAACAGCTTGTTGATGATTGTGAATTTGGTTGGTGCTAAGCAGCGGTCCAGTGTGAGCCGCTGCTTTTTTCTTTTTAGCATTGTTTTTCTTTATTATTAATTTCTACGAAATTCACTCCCTTTCCGCGGGCGATCCGCGAGCCTCCTCGCTCACTTGTACAGGATCTCAACACAAAAATGAAATCATTTTCGTGTCTGCGATGAGAATTCTTAGAAGCTTTCCTTATGCTGGCTTCGACGTTCACCACAGGACGTGGTGGTTGTTAATCGAAGATCCTTGAATCGCTGCGGGGTCTCGCCTGGCTCGCTATTCCCGCAGGAGTGTCGTGAATTTCACTTTGAAATTTTTCATAAAGAAAAGTTGGGAAAGCCAAGCCTTGGCGTAGGCTGAGCCATGGTACATCCAAAAAGTAACTGCTTTTCTGTTGTGCAGGGTGTCACTTCCGAAACCACCACCTTTTGCACTTATAAAAGCATTTATACTTAGCAGAGCCTTTTATCAAACGAATTTCTAACGATAAGGAAACAGGTGGGAACGATAAATGGATATAGATAAGAAAGTATTGATCGTCGAGGGGAAAACGGACCGTGAAAAAGTAAGGAAACTCTTGGATGAACCTGTTGAAATCATCTGTACACATGGGACGATAAGTTTCGATAAACTAGAAGAGCTTATCGAATCCATTGAGGATAGAGATATTTATATACTTGTGGATGAAGATGATGCGGGGCATAAGCTGAGAAAAATTTTGAAAAGAGAACTTCCGAATGCGAGGCATCTTTATACCCAGAGTATTTACAAGGAGGTGGCAGAGACCCCGTATATGTACCTTGCCCAAATATTAATGAATGCTGATTTTGAAATAAACCGCGGCTATCTTTTGAATGGAGGTGCCACATGAAATTATTGATACCGGTCTTATCGATACTAATGTTGTTTAGCTGTACCGATAACGACTCGACATCACCTGATGACAAGACACCATCTGATCCCTCATCTCAACCTGTCAACCAAAGCCGAGTGGTTGAAACGTTGGCTACACAACTGGATGTCCCCTGGCAAATCAATATCGTTGAAGATACTGTCTATTATTTGTCTGGGCGTCCAGGCGAAATCATAAAGATCCAGGATGCTGCTAAAGAAAGCCAGACTGTCGACCTTACTAAGGGCGTTGTCTCAGAAACGGAAAGTGGATTACTGGGATTTCATATTATAGACGGGAGTCAAGAGCCGTTAGAAGCTTATTTATATCATACATATGAAGACAGAGGAAGGCTTCTTAATCGTGTAGTAAAAGTTAAACAGGAAGGATCGACTTGGAAGGAAACCGATATCCTGATGGAAGGGATCCCAGGTGGGCCGATCCATAATGGTGGTCGCTTAGCTGTCGGACCTGACGAAAACCTATATATAACAACAGGTGATGCAGGTGAGTCAGGGCTTGCACAAGATCGATCGAGTTTAGCAGGTAAGATATTACGCCTGAATTTGGACGGATCCATACCGGATGACAACCCATTTGCTGGCTCTCCCGTCTACTCTTATGGACATAGGAATCCGCAAGGGATAGACTGGACGGAAGATGGAAAAATGTACAGCTCCGAACATGGCTCTACCGGTCATGATGAAATCAATGAAATTGTGTCTGGAGGAAATTATGGATGGCCGGTCATCCAAGGTGATGAAGAACAGGAAGGGATGATAGAGCCTTTATTTCATTCTGGTGAGGATACTTGGGCCCCTTCTGGTATAGCAATATCAGGTTCAAAGATTTACGCGGCATTTCTAGCAGGCCAGCAGATCAGGGAATTTGATCTAGATGAAAAGAAAAGCCAAACCTTTACAGCAGGATATGGCAGGATGAGAGATGTAGAAATCGTAAATGGGTCCTTATATGCCATTACTAACAATCGAGATGGAAGAGGCAATCCAACTCCTGAAGACGATCGGTTATTAAAATTCCAGCTTAAAGAGTGATTTCAAAAAAGACGTTGTTAAAGCTTAATGTTGGTTTCTTTATTTGTTTTTAGCGAAATTCGCGAAACTCCGGCAGGAAAAGCGAGCCAGGCGAGACCCCACGCTTTTAAAGGATCTTCGAGTATAATAATGAACTTCGACTAAATAACACCACGTCCTTTGATGAACGTCGAAGCCAGCTTCTAAGAATTCTCATCGCAGACACGAAAATGATTTCATTTTTGTGTTGAGATCCTGTGCAAGTGAGGAGGCTTACTGAATTAGGCTAATTCAGAGAAGTAATGTCTAGCTCAGCGACCAGTCACTTGGATCACTTCAGAATTCCTGCGGCGGCAACAGTCTTCTCGTCAGTCTTCCAGTGACCTACGTGACTAAGCGTGGTCGCTTCCGCTTTTCTTAAGCCCGCGGAAAGGGATTGAATTTCGTTCGAAAAATCAAAAATCAATGATAAGGTACAACAGAGCCTAAAAGGAAGGAAAGCTTGATTTGATACAAGAAGTGAACCATCATCAATTGATTGAACGTATTTTTAAAAGGGAGCGGACGGTCATTTATTTCTACACCCCTTTGTGTGGAACATGCAAACTAGCCAATCAAATGTTAGAAGTTGCCTTAGCTGTTTTTCCTGTTCAAGAAAAACCAGACATCCTATTTGGAAATATCAATCAAATGCCAGCTGCAGCGAAGCAACTGAAGATACAAAGCGTTCCTTGCCTGGCATTTCTGGATGATGGAAAAGTGGTTAAGAAGCTCTATTCGTTCCGTTCTGTGGACCATATTTATCATCTAATAAAAAAATTTTATAAATAACACTAATTTTTGATGTATAATATTTCCTTTTATATTTCAAATCTAAACTTATCTCTGAATGCGGGAGATAAGTTTTTTCTAGTAAGAAACACATGGAAAACGCTTACACTCTAATGATGCAGACGTTTGTCGAATAAACCGCACCAAACTTGAAAAAGTTTGAAAATTTAGTCAATTCAGTCAGAATAAAATTATGTTACAATTGTTAAAGAGCTTGTAACATTGTTATCAAATTGTATCCTCCAAACCGCTGAAATAATGATATAAATGAGTTATGGATTTCTTGTCCTTTGCATAAAAAATTCTAACTTTTTATATATATTCCGTTTGGATATCCTCAAACAAAAAAGTGTAAAATACTTGTCCGTAGTGAGGTGGATACAATAATGACATCAATGAACATGAATTTACTAATCAAACCAAAATTCAATAAAGCAGTGACAAACAGAACAGTTACGATAGAAGATAAGGTGAAAAGAATTGCACGCGGTGATGAAGACCTGCGTAATGAATTGCTTGAAGATTATCAACCATTCATCAAAAAAGTGACGTCAAAAGTTTGTAACCAGTATATTGATCAATCTCGTGACGAATACAGTATTGGATTGACAGCTTTCAACGAAGCAATTAATCAATATCAAGAAGGACAAGGCAGCAGGTTTCTCACATTCGCCGATATGGTCATCCGCAGACGTGTGATTGATTTTATCCGTAAAGAAGCTCGACAAAACAGGTATATTTTTCTCGAGCCTGAGGAAACCGATGAAGAAGGTCGTATAGAAGACAGCTTTGCAGAACAGCAAGCCGCGATCAGCCACTATGATCAGCAATTGCAAGTAGAGAATCGTGTGTATGAAATCGAAGAGTATCAAGAACTGCTCAAAGATTATGGCATTACTTTCAAAGTCTTGAGCAAGAACTGTCCTAAGCATATTGATGCTCGTGAAAATGCAAAACAAATCGCCCAACTTTTAGCGGAAAACGAAAAATTGGCAGGATATTTAACGGAGAAGAAGCAACTCCCGATAAAAGATTTATTAAATATGGTCTCTTGCAGTCGTAAAACGATTGAACGGAATCGAAAGTATATAATAGCGATTGCATTGATTTATATTGGAGGGTACACAGCGCTTAGATCTTACATTGAGCCCTCCTGACATCCTACAGAAGGGAGGGACCAATGAGTGAAACGCGGCTTGATTATGGAAGTTTCCAAGCGAAAAGCTGTAATTTTGACAAAAGATGGCAGCTTCGAGCGTGTCCGGTTGAAAAAAGGAGAAAAGCCTGAGGTTGGACAGGAATATATATGTCCACCCGAAGTTTCTGATGCGTTTTTTCAGCCTAATAGGAAGTTATTACCTTCCTTCTCTCTTTCTTTAGTAGCAATCATCGTATTCATGTTATTCGCTGGCGGAATGCCCTTCCAACAAAATAAGGCATCGGCAGCCGCATACGTGAGTTTCGATATCAATCCAAGTATAGAAGTGGCAGTTGATAAGGAATTGAATGTCATCAAGGTTCGAGCATTGAATGAAGATGCTGAAAACCTGCTTGATGGTTCAACTGACTATGAAAACGCGTCTTTATTGTTATTTTCTGATTCATTATTTGAAACTCTGAAAGAATATGGATACTTCGATACTTATGATGATCTATTGATCGCGTCATCCTTAGATGAGGACTACGTATCACCTGAAATGCGTAAGCGATTAGAAGATTCCATCGAGAAACTTAAATCCAGCAAATATATCGAAAATACAGGTGTTATTCTATCCGTATTGGAAACTACAGAAGCTAACAGAAATGTTGCGAATGAAAATGGTTTATCCATGGGGAAATACCTTGTTTTTCAAGATGCTTTGGCAAAAGATAAAACACTCACCATCCAACAGGTCAGTTCAACTCCTTATTCTGAACTGAAAAAGTTGATGATGGCGAAAGATGAAGAAGTTGATGAAGATAAAGAGCAAGCCTTGCCGGAAACAGTACCAGATGACCGTTTATATCAAACCAATCATACCAAGACAGATAAAGCAAACAATGGCCTCGTTAATAAACCTGAAAAGACATCTGATACACCTGAAAAACCAGGATCAGCAGCTGCAGATGTGGCAGAAAATAAGGATTCTACAGATGACACGAAGCTAGAAAGTGTAGAAAACGAAAAAGAAAATGCTACGTTGGCAGAAGACCCTGTAACTGACCCGAAAAATCCGGTATCAGGTCCGGCTAAAAAAGAAGTTGAAAAAGAAAACGAGAAAGAAAGCCGGAGCGATTCAAACAAAGGGAAAACGTCAAAAAATAACGACGATGAAGATGATTTGCAGGTGAAAATTAAATTAGATCTCCAGGGATTGGATAAAGATGAGTTATCTCCCCGGGAATTAAGGTTAATTGAAAGCCTGCAAATCAACATATTCAATGCTGATGGTAAATCACATGGCAATGGAAAATCGGAAAAGAATAGAATACATCCTCAAGAAGATAAACATAAAAAAGAAAGTCATGGTAAAAGGCCATGACGCTTTGTAGTGTTTTATATACATAATAGTTGAATAGGTGCAGTGCCAGACAAACCCAATTATTGATGGAGTCTGGCATTTTTTGTATCCATTAAAAGTACAGGACGCTTACATATAAGAGATTGGAGTGAGTTTCTAGCTGAAATTATCGAAAAGTGCGAGAGAAACTGTCGAAGGATTATAAAAGGACAATCGGTTTATCCATAGAAATTATCTACATATACAACCGTCTATTTAATTGGACAACAATTGGACTAACTTCATCTTTTGGAACTTTTTTAAAAGTGAGGGAGAAGAAAATGCGGATCAATAGCCTTATTCATTTTTTTTCAAAAAGATTTGAAGAACAATCTTACTTGTCCCCTTTTTTTCGATTGAATGATTATTTTGTTTCCCTTTCCAATGAGGAGGAATGCGTCTCCATCCATTTACGTAAGCGTTCATGTAAAGTTATCATGAAAGATGAGATAGACCAAGAAGTCATTCTTATATATGGCGGATTGAACGCACTCAAATCCCTCGTGGAAGGTGAAATGAAATTAACTGATTTGATCTCTCAAGGCAAGATTGAAACAGACGCTACTTATAGAACGATTTTAAAGCTGGAATCCATCTTCTACCTAATGAGGAAGCAGTCGAGGGATGCCGGTTAAAATGTCCTGAAACGAATCTTGATCAGTGTAGCGGAATTGAACCCTATGATGTTTATCTAATAAAATTGTAGTCGGTACAGATTGGCAGCGGAACTGATCGTATATTTTGGTTCCTTCATCCAGAAGAACTGGCACGGTGATATTACTCTTTTCGATAAATTGGTCCCTCTGTTCAAGTGAACCCTCCCTACCTGTTACATTGATCGACAATATAGCAATTTCCGTGTTTTTCATCGATTTATTAAACTGGTCAAGAAGTGGTAACTCTCTCATGCAATCTGGACACCAGGCTACCCAAAATTGGATGATCACAGGCTTATCTTTAAAATCTGAAAGGCTAATCGTACGCTCTGTTTTATACTCCTTAAGGCTGAAGGAAATGGCTTTATCCATATGACTTTTTAACTCCTTATCCCTTATTCGAATGATTGTCTATGTTGAACGTACCATAATGATATGTGTAACTACCAACAATATCTTAACCCGCGACACAAATTTGTCACATTGTGACCTTTTTGAGCAGGAAGATTACTATTTTAATTATTGACACTTAAAAATATCCCATGCTACAATGCATTCATGTTTAAATAAAGTAAAGCGGTAAAACATTTTTTGATATATAAAGAATCTTATCGAGAGCGGCGGAGGGACTGGCCCTGTGAAGCCCGGCAACCAGCAAACCGACTTTGGTTATGCGAAGGTGCCAAATCCTGCAAAGTGTAATGCTTTGGAAGATGAGATGGAGAGACTGAACTTTTCAGCCTTTCTGCTCGTTTTCAGGGCAGAAAGGTTTTTTAGTTTCTAAAGAAAATTTATAGCTTTCTATATTTAGATTGCTCCATCACGCTTTCTTTAGTATTTAGAAAACAGACTTTAGCAGAAGATAAGAGACAGAAAGGGCTGAACATCATGATTACGTTAAAAAATATCAAAAAAGTTTTCCATACAAAAGATGGTGTGGTCAATGCAGTCGACGGAGTCAATTTGAATATTAAAAAGGGAGAAATATACGGTGTGATCGGATACAGCGGGGCCGGCAAGAGTACGTTGATCCGAATGTTGAACATGCTGGAAAAACCGACTGAAGGCTCAGTCGACATAAATGGCGATCCCCTTACAAGCTTCAATAATAAGCAGCTCCGTATTGCGAGACAAAATATTGGAATGATCTTTCAACATTTCAACTTACTGTGGTCTCGCACTGTACGTGAAAATATATCCTTCCCTTTGGAGATCGCAGGGGTCAAAAAAGAGGAACGGAACAAGAGAGTCAACGAATTGATCGATCTCGTCGGCTTATCCGGAAGAGGAGATTCTTATCCCTCACAGTTGAGTGGAGGGCAAAAGCAACGTGTAGGGATAGCAAGAGCCCTTGCTAATAATCCAGATGTCTTGCTCTGTGATGAAGCAACTTCAGCTCTGGATCCGAAAACCACAGATTCCATTTTGAATCTTCTTGTAGACATCAATCAAAAGCTCGGATTGACAATCGTACTGATTACGCATGAAATGCATGTCATCCGAAAGATCTGTAACCGGGTAGCAGTGATGGAAGATGGACGAGTTGTCGAAGAAGGACCTGTTCTTGAGGTGTTCAAAACACCGAAGCAGACAATTACGCAGGATTTTGTAAAACAAGTTACAGAGCCTGAGGAAACAGAGGAGACGATTCAACACCTTATACAAAAAGGTGATAACTCTCAAATCGTCAAACTGACTTTTGTAGGTGGAACAGCTGAACGCCCACTCATAAGTGATCTGATCAGAAAGTTTGAGGTCAACGTCAATATTCTCCAGGGAAAGATTTCTCAAACAAGAGATGGGGCATACGGAACACTGTTCGTGCAAATTGATGGTCAGCCTGAGACTGTAAAAGAAACCATCTATCATATTCAACAGCAGGAAGTGGAAGTCGAGGTGATCACAAATGTTGATAACACTGTTTCCTAACGTGGATTGGGAAGATATGTGGGAAGCGACACTTGAAACACTGTATATGACAGGGATTTCGGTAAGTGCAACCTTCCTGCTTGGAATCATATTAGGTTTATTATTGTTCCTTACTGAAAGAGGCAACCTGTGGCAGAATAGGCCGATCCAATTGGTGATTGCTGCAGTCGTGAATATTTTCAGATCGATTCCGTTCATCATTTTGATCATTCTTTTAGTGCCTTTTACAACCTGGCTGGTAGGAACGATGCTTGGGGCAAATGCAGCATTGCCAGCACTGATTATCGGGGCAGCCCCATTCTATGCAAGAATGGTCGAGATAGCACTGCGAGAAATCGACAAAGGTGTCATTGAAGCAGCGAAATCAATGGGGGCTACAGATGCACAAATCATCTATAAAGTCCTTTTACCTGAATCATTGCCAGCCTTGATCTCCGGGATTACTGTTACAGCCATTGCGCTAATTTCGTATATCGCAATGGCTGGTGTAGTCGGAGCTGGTGGGTTGGGAACCCTGGCTTACCTGGATGGATTCCAGAGATACCAGAATGACGTGACGTTCGTCGCAACCGTGATCATTTTAATCATTGTCTTTATAATCCAGTGGATAGGCGATTTCTTAACACAAAAAACAGATAAACGATAAACATGGAGGGAATACATCATGAAAAAAATCATTACACTTTTAACAACTGTCTTCATCATTTCTGTACTCGCAGCTTGCGGTAATGGCGGTTCAGGCGGAGATGAGAAGGAACTTGTGGTGGGAGCTTCGAACGTTCCACATGCTGAAATCTTGGAAGAAGCACAGCCGTTACTTGAGGAAAAAGGGATCAAACTGGAAATTGAAAAGCTCCAGGACTACGTAACACCTAACAAAATGCTTGCTGCAGGAGAATTAGATGCGAACTTCTTCCAACACGTACCGTACATGGAATCCCAAATGGAAGACAACAAGAGCTACGATTTTGAAAATGCCGGTGGCGTCCACATTGAACCAATGGGAGTCTATTCCCAAGATTATAAAAGCTTGGATGAACTACCTGAGGGCGGCACTGTCATCATGAGTAACTCTGTCGGTGAACACGGCCGTATTCTAAGCTTGCTTGAAAAAGAAGGTCTGATCAAATTGAAGGAAGACGTAGCCAAAACCGATGCTACTGTTAAAGATATCGCGGAGAACCCGAAAAACATCAAGTTCAAGACAGATGTAGAAGCCGGGTTGCTTCCGAAAATCTATAAAAACGGTGAAGGGGAAGCTGTTGTCATTAATACCAACTATGCGATCGATGCAGGTCTAGATCCACAGAAGGATGCCATCGCTCTTGAGGGCTCCGATTCTGAATATGTGAACATCGTAGCCGTCAATAAAGGACACAAAGACGACGAGGCGATCAAAACACTTGTTGAAGTACTTCAATCTAAAGAAATCCAAGACTTCATCAATGAAGAATACAATGGTGCAGTCGTTCCTGTAAAAGAATAATTTCCTAAAAAAGAGTGCTGACTTTATCGGCACTCTTTTTATATGATGTTAACCACTTCGATTGCCCGAGTTCAGATATGATTACAAGACAACACTTCGTTTGGTTTGTGAGACCTTCAAACGCGAAATTGAGTTTGAGGTTTCAGCTTAAGCTTAGTACTTCATAAAAGCTTTATGAGACACTTCGCGCTTGAAAAACAGGAAGTAAGTGCTCCATAAAAGCTTCATAAGACACTTTGAATGCGAAAAACAGTGTGAAAGTGTTTCATGACATTATTAAAAAAGCCTTCATCTGGAGATTATTTCTCGCGGATATCTTTCTGACAGAAGAATCATACTAACTAATGATGATTTTATCGTATGAGGAGTGATCAAAGTGAATCAGAATGAAATACAACAAGGACAACCAGGAAGCCCTACAGAAGCGGCTTTAATGGATTACAAACATGGTTTAGGAATCTTCACTGAAAAGATGCCAGACCTCGCAAGAAAGTACAATGCTTTTACTGAATCCTGTTTCAAAGCAGGGAAGCTGGGAAAAAAAGAAAAGCAATTGATAGCGCTAGGAATCAGTATCTACTCCCAGGATGAATATTGCATCATCTATCATACAAAAGGATGTCTTGATCAAGGCTGTTCTGAACAAGAAATTTTAGAAACAGTTGGTGTATGTGCAGCTTTCGGTGGCGGTGCAGCTATGAGCCAGTCTGTCACACTTGTCCAGGAAGCGATGACCGATTTGAAACAAATGAAGCACTAAAAAGTCAGATTCCTCAGAATATCGAGAAAATGGGATATATGAAGTGGATATATATAAATATAGCCCCTAATATAACCCCATCACAGTTTAAAGTGGCATAAGAGTAATAATCATTCTATATCATATTTGGCGTTTTAGCTTCATATTGATAGGGTATAGAGTGTAGTGAAATTTTATAAAACTTGAAAGGATTGATTCATTATCCACCCTATTGACACGAACCATACTGGTGAAATGGAAAAAGCCATGCATCAGGCACATGGTATAGGCTATGCAGAATATGATCGTAGTCTAGAAAAACGTCTAAAAATCGAGCGTAAGAGAGAGCAGGAGTACAAGGAAAGCCAACAAATGCTCAACGAATTTACGGGTAAAGTCAATAAGTCTTAATGAACAACAATCAAGAAACATTGTAATAAGAAGATATACGTGTATATAACAAGGACCTTATCGAATACTGATAAGGTCCTTTCATTGTATATAAGCACCCATAGAGAGCAGTTGAAGGAAGGTTTGATTTCAATAAGAAAGCTTTATTCTCAATTAGCATTTGAAATCACCGATATTTTCTAGATCGATATTGAGAATTATTTTAATTTGTTATAAAATTAGAATGATACTAAATTATAATAATCACGATTATTTCATTTTAGGTTGTTTTTCGTTACAATGTAAAATGGAGTAGTGATAAGAAATATGAAATTGGAGGGTTATAGTCATGACTGCACCAAATTTAAAGATTGAGAATCTACACGTTTCTATTGAAGGAAAAGAGATCATTAAAGGCCTCAGCCTTGAGATAAACGGTGGAGAAATACATGCAGTAATGGGTCCGAACGGAACAGGTAAATCAACACTTGCATCTGCTCTGATGGGCCATCCGAAGTACGAAATCACAGAAGGGTCAGTCACCCTAGACGGTGAAAACGTTCTAGAGATGGAAGTCGATGAACGTGCAAAAGCAGGTCTATTCCTTGCAATGCAATACCCAAGTGAAATCAGCGGTGTAACGAATGCTGACTTCCTGCGTTCTTCAATCAATGCTCGACGTGAAGAAGGTAAAGAAATTTCATTAATGAAATTCATTCGTAAAATGGACAGCAAAATGGAGCTTCTCGATATGGATGAATCTTTCTCACAGCGTTACCTGAACGAGGGATTTTCCGGCGGTGAGAAAAAGCGTAACGAAATTCTTCAATTATTAATGTTGGAGCCAAAAATTGCAATCCTTGACGAGATCGATTCTGGTCTTGATATCGATGCCTTGAAAGTCGTTTCTAAGGGTGTAAATGATATGCGCAATCCAGAATTCGGCGGACTGATCATTACACACTACCAACGTTTGTTGAACTACATCACACCAGATAAAGTCCACGTCATTATGCAAGGCCGTATCGTGAAGTCCGGTGGTCCTGAACTTGCTCAACGTCTTGAAGCAGAAGGATATGACTGGATTAAAGATGAACTCGGAATTGAAGACGAAACTGTCCAAGCAGAACAAGCATAGGCTTTGAAGGAGGATTTATATGTCAGTGGAGATGAACGAAACGAAGATTGCCTTCGATCAATCATATGTAAGTGACTTTTCCAAACAACGAAATGAACCAGAATGGCTGAAAAACCTTCGTCTTCGTGGATTGGAACTGGCTGAAAGCCTACCGATGCCGAAGCCGGAAAAAACCAAAATCGATAACTGGAATTTCACAACCTTCCAACATGAAGTGAAGGCTGCTGAAATCGAGAAGGCAGATGACCTTCCAGATTATATTTTAGACCTGATCGGGAAAGAGGATCGCACAGATAATTTTATTGTCCAACGAAATTCGACTCCTGCTTTCAAGCAACTTTCTCAGGATTTGAAAGATAAAGGAGTCATTTTCACAGATATCGCTACAGCAGTCCTCGAACATAGCGAGCTAGTTGAAAAGTATTTCATGGATAAAGTCGTGCCAATTGATGAACATCGCTTGACGGCACTGCATGCTGCACTGCTTAACGGCGGAGTCTTCGTCTACGTTCCTAAAAACGTTGAAATCGACGTTCCATTACAGTCTGTTTTCTGGCAAGAAGATGCGGAAGCATCCCTATTCAATCACGTTTTAGTAGTTGCAGAAGATAACAGTTCTGTCACATATGTAGAAAACTATCTTTCTCATGGGACAGAAGAAGAATCTGTAGCGAACATCGTAGCTGAAGTTTATGCTGGACCAAACGCTCGTGTACAATTCGGTGCAGTCGATAATTTTGCCAAAGGAATGACGACTTACGTGAATCGTCGGGGGCACGTCGAGCGTGATGGTAAAATCGAGTGGGCGCTAGGCCAGATGAACGATGGCAATACGATCTCAGATAACACGACAAACCTTGTTGGTGATGGTTCAGTTGCAGATACAAAAACTGTATCCATCGGACGTGGAAATCAAAAACAAAACTTTGTGATCCGTGTAAACCAATGGGGTAAACAATCGGATGCCCAACTTCTTGCACACGCAGTCATGAAGGACAGTGCCAGCTCAATATTCAACGGAATCGCTAAGATTGAACATGGTGCAACAAAAGCGAACAGCGAGCAAACTGAACGAGTTCTCATGCTTAGTGAAAAAGCTCGTGGTGATGCAAACCCGATTCTTCTCATCGATGAAGATGATGTTACAGCTGGACACGCTGCTTCAGTAGGACGGATGGATCCGATCCAAATGTTCTACTTGATGAGCCGCGGTATCTCTAAGCAAGAAGCAGAACGCCTTGTCATCCACGGATTCCTTGCACCTGTCGTTAATGAGCTTCCGATCGAGGGTGTCAAGATGATGTTGACAGAAGTAATCGAAGGGAAAGTCACTAAATGATTTCAAAAGAGATTCGCAAACAGTTCCCTATACTTGATCAAGAAGTAAATGGAAAGCCACTCGTCTACCTGGATAGCGCAGCGACATCTCAAAAACCGATTTCGGTGATTGAAACCCTCGACCACTATTATAAAAACGATAATTCGAACGTACATCGTGGTGTGCATACGTTAGGAACACGGGCTACCGACAGTTATGAAGGGGCTCGTGAAAAAGTCCGTCGTTTCATCAACGCTTCGTCTACTGAAGAAGTAGTTTTTCTCCGAGGTACGACGACTGCGATCAATACGATTGCGTCAAGCTATGGTAAGGTGAATGTGGGTGAAGGCGACGAAATCGTCATTACACCGATGGAACACCACAGCAACATCATTCCATGGCAACAGCTTGCAAAACAGACTGGTGCGACGTTAAAGTATATTCCTCTTCAAGAGGACGGAACAATTGATTTAAGTGATGTTGAAAATACAATTACAGAACATACTAAAATTGTATCGATCATGCACGTTTCAAATGTTCTTGGTACGATCAATCCGATCAAGGAAATTGCCAAGATTGCACACAAAAACGGAGCAGTCATGGTTGTGGATGGTGCGCAGGCGGCACCGCACATGCATGTTGATGTCCGTGATCTAGACTGTGATTTCTATGCTTTCTCTGCCCATAAAATGTGTGGGCCGACCGGGATCGGAGTAATGTATGGCAAAAAGAAGCTTTTAGAAAACATGGAACCTGTAGAATTCGGTGGAGAAATGATCGACTTCGTCGGTTTGTATGAATCCACTTGGAAGGACCTTCCCTGGAAGTTTGAAGGCGGAACTCCAATCATCGCCGGAGCCATCGGTATGGGAGCAGCAATTGATTTCTTAGAGCAAATCGGCCGGGATGAAATCGAGAAAATCGAACATGAACTTGTTGAATATGCGATGGAACGTATGTCAGCTGTTGAAGGCTTGAAGATCTTCGGGCCGAAAAAACGAGCAGGATTGGTTACATTCAACATTGATGACGTACATCCTCATGACGTAGCTACAGTACTGGATGCTGAGGGAGTTGCTGTTCGTGCCGGGCACCATTGTGCGCAACCATTGATGAAATGGTTGAATGTGACAGCAACTGCCAGAGCAAGCTTTTACATTTATAATACGAAAGAGGATGTAGATGCATTGGTCGATGGACTAAAGACTACAAAGGAGTATTTTGGTCATGTCTTCTAATTTGGATCAACTATATCGGCAGGTCATCATGGACCATTATAAGAATCCCCGTAACAAGGGGGAGCTTGATGATGGTGCATTGACCTTCAACTTGAATAACCCGACATGTGGAGACCGGATCAAAGTGTCTATGGAAATCGAAGATGGGAAAATCAAAGATGCCAAGTTCGAAGGTGAAGGCTGTTCGATCAGTCTCGCTTCAGCATCCATGATGACCGAAACCATCAAAGGTCTTCCAGTGGAAGATGCCCTTAAGCTTTCAAACATCTTTTCGGAAATGATGCTTGGAAAAGATTACGATGAAGGCGACTTGGACCTTGGAGATCTAGAAGCCCTTCAAGGTGTTTCGAAGTTCCCGGCACGTATCAAATGTGCAACACTTGCATGGAAAGCATTGGAAAAGGGAGTAAACCAAAAAGAAGAGGAGTAAATTCTGCTTGGTTGTCAGATGCACTAATCCGTTTTACAATAGTAGTATAGATTCATTAGACACTCGTTTCGGTTTTATTGTGTATGTATCCTTTAAGGAGGGATTAAACGATGGCTAAGAAAATGCCAGAGATCGGCGAATATAAATACGGTTTTAGAGATAAGGACGTCTCGATCTTCAGATCCAAGCGTGGTTTGACGAAGGAAATCGTTGAAGAGATTTCGCGTATGAAAGACGAACCTAAATGGATGCTTGATTTCCGTTTAAAATCACTAGAACATTTCTATAGCATGCCAATGCCTCAATGGGGCGGCAATCTGAAAGAATTGAACTTCGATGACATTACGTATTACGTAAAACCATCGGAAAAGTCCGAGCGTTCATGGGATGAAGTGCCAGAAGAAATCAAGCGTACGTTTGATAAGCTTGGTATCCCGGAAGCGGAGCAAAAATATCTAGCGGGTGTATCTGCCCAATACGAATCTGAAGTTGTTTACCACAACATGCAGGAAGACCTCGAAGATATGGGGATCATCTTCAAGGACACAGATACAGCGCTTAAAGAAAATGAAGACATCTTCAAAGAGCACTTCGGAAAAACAATTCCGCCGA
Organism: Pseudalkalibacillus sp. A8; assembly: GCF_045920555.1. Taxonomy (NCBI): domain Bacteria; kingdom Bacillati; phylum Bacillota; class Bacilli; order Caryophanales; family Fictibacillaceae; genus Pseudalkalibacillus; species Pseudalkalibacillus sp. A8. The sequence continues at coordinate 4,485,590 of NZ_CP174509.1, read as the reverse complement.
CAGATAACAAATTCGCTGCATTGAACTCTGCAGTATGGTCTGGTGGCTCGTTCATCTATGTACCAAAAGGAATCAAGTGTGATACGCCGTTACAAGCGTATTTCCGTATCAACTCTGAAAACATGGGACAATTTGAGCGTACGTTGATCATTGCGGACGAAGATTCTTCTGTACACTATGTTGAAGGTTGTACAGCACCTGTTTATACAACAAACTCACTGCACAGTGCAGTTGTTGAAATTGTCGTTAAGAAAAACGCGAATTGCCGTTATACGACGATCCAGAACTGGGCGAACAACGTATTCAATCTAGTAACGAAGCGTGCGGTAGCCGAAGAGAACGCGACAATGGAATGGATCGATGGTAACATCGGTTCCAAGTTGACGATGAAATATCCGGCTGTCATCCTAAAAGGTGAAGGCGCTCGTGGTATGACACTATCGATTGCACTTGCTGGTAAAGGACAGCACCAGGATGCTGGAGCGAAAATGATTCACTTAGCTCCAAACACATCATCGACGATCGTTTCCAAGTCCATCTCTAAAGGTGGAGGTAAGGTAACGTATCGTGGTATCGTCCACTTCGGACGTAAAGCATCTGGTGCACGCGCGAATGTCGAGTGTGACACATTAATCATGGATAACGAATCGACTTCTGATACAATCCCATACAATGAAATCCTGAACGAAAACATTTCACTCGAGCACGAGGCGAAGGTTTCGAAGGTATCTGAGGAGCAGCTTTTCTATCTCATGAGCCGTGGAATTTCAGAAGAAGAAGCGACAGAAATGATTGTAATGGGCTTCATCGAGCCATTCACGAAAGAACTTCCAATGGAATATGCGGTAGAAATGAACCGTCTAATCAAGTTCGAAATGGAAGGTTCAATCGGATAACATCTAATGACCCTTGGTATAACAACGTTTATGCCAAGGGTTATTTTTATGAATTTAAGCCGTGCCAAATTTGTGCCAACTCAAATTTTATTTTTATTTGAGTCGAACTCTTAGTTCGTTTTTTTTATGCAGTACAAAAAATGAAAAACTTATTATGTAAATCGAAATCGTCGAGTGAAAAGGGTTATAAACTAAAGATATTGAATACCTAAGTCATACCAGAATACCAGAAAAGGATTCACTTTTATCGCCCCTTTACATTTCTAAAATGGGAATGGATCATAACTCACATTTATAGATAAACATCATGGTAATTATTCTTCTATTTCCTATTGAAATAGGGGATTAATGAAATAACGGATGATCAAGCTCCTGGAAAGACAAACGACTCGTCAATCGACGAGTCGTTATTGTTGTACTCAATGCTATTTTAATGGAAAAACCCTTTAAATTAAGCCCACTGTAATTTTAACAGAACACTGAAGTAATCCCAGTCTTCCCTATGATTTCCGTGACTTGATCCCTCAAGAGGTATTTCCGTACAGCAAGTAGCCTCATGATTATTTTGCAGAGTCTATAATTTCGAAAGTTTCCGAGTCTACCGCAACTCCGAATTTTTCTTTTGCCTGCTCAATGGAAATGTATCCATTCTTAACGTCGTATGCAACCTGATCAGGATTACGGTTTGTAGGGTTTCCGTACCCGCCGCCTGTTGCGGTGACCAGTCGGACGACATCCCCTTCATTTAACACGTAACGAGCCGTTATTCCGAATGGACCTTCAACCGATCCATCCTTTTTATTGATATAAACTTTGTTAGGAGATCCATCTTCACCGCCATTCAATCCCCATGGAGAAAATTTATGACGCCCGAACATGACGGATAATTTTTGTTTATCACTTAACGCCCGATAAGAACGTACTACTCCTGATCCTCCGATATATTCCCCTGCTCCAGCACCATCACAACGGAGACGATATTCATCTACTAACACACCATATCGTGATTCAGCGACTTCGACGGGAACATTATATGTCTCGCCATCTCCGACGCAAAATTGACCCTTTTCTCCATCTAAACCGGCACCAGCACCCCAGCCGCCGACAGAAGGTTCAACGATAAGGAAGGGTTCCTTCGTTTCAGGATGATCACCAGATAAGACAACCGAGCAAACCGATAAAAGATGTCCAGCTGTTAGACGTTCAGGTAAGACAGGAGCCAGCGCCTTCCAAATTAAATCAGCTCCTCCTAACCGACTTTCCCAGTTGATTGAAACGGGTGCCGGGCGTTTTGCAGATAGAATCGTCCCTTCATCGGTGATAACCCGTAAGGGTCGGAAAATACCATCGTTAACGTTTTGTGACGGATTGATGATTGCAAGGAAAATCGCTCGTACACCAGCCATCAAAGCATAATACGAACAGTTGACAGGTCCTGTAACCTGGGGATGGCTACCTCGGAAATCACAAACAAACTCATCATCTGTAATCGTTACCTCCACCTTGATTTTAAAAGGACCATTTCCAAAACCATCATCATCAATAAAGTTTTCAGTTCGATAGGTTCCATTCGGTAATTTCTTCAATTCAATCCTGGTCAACTTTTCACCATGGTTCAGGAGATGTTCGATTGCACTCAACATTTGATGTTCGTCATGTTTCTCGCAAAGTTCAATGAACCGTTTTGCACCTGTACGTAGTGCAGCAACTTGAGCCCACATATCACCAATTGATAAGTTAGGGAAACGTACATTAGCTTTGATGATATCCACAATCGCTTTATTCAACTCACCTTTAGAGAATAGTTTCACACCTGGAAATTGCAATCCTTCCTGGTAGATTTCAGTTGAATCACTTGTAAACGATCCTGGATCTTTTCCACCAACCTCTGTCCAGTGAGCTTTGTTAACCGAAAATGCAACTAATTTGCCATTAAAGAAAATCGGCATGACTAGACCTACATCGGATAAATGTGAACCTCCGCCTACATACGGGTCATTAATGATAATGATATCTCCGGGTTGCAGGTCTTTTCCATCATCGAATTTCTTCATGACTTCTTGTACCATCGAACTTAACATACCGATGAAGCTGGTGACTCCATTTCCTTGTGTCAAAAGCTGCCCCTTTGCATCGGTCAACCCTGTTGCGTAATCAAGAACCTCATAAACGATTGGGCTCATCGAGGTCCGGGCCAAAGCATGGAACATTTCGTCTCCGATAGCCAAGAGAGAATCTTTTATGATTTCAAGCGTGAATGGATCGACTGTTTTCACCTTCACTTGATACATCCCCTCTCACATGTTTTTTTAATTCAACGCCAGTATCAATGACAAGATTGCCATACTCATCTACGACAAGAGACTGGTCTGGATATAGGACAGTAGAAGCGGAGGATTCTTCAATGATGGCTGGTCCATAGACTTCCATTCTAGGAACTAATGAACTTCGTTGATAGACGACCGTTTCTACCCATCCTTCTTCCTCGAAATAGACTTTACGTCTGTCTTTTAAAACTAGATCATTCCTCTGGGGTGCAAGCTTCTCCAATTCCGGTTTGTCCACTTTACCAAAAGCAGTCAAATGGAAATTGACGATTTCGGTTGGCGAATCCACTAATTTAAATGTATAATTCCTTTCATGGAGAAGATGGAATCTTTCGTTTAGTTCAGTTAAAGATTCCTTTGTGATCGCTCCATTCCGAACAGGCACCTTTACCGTATGTTCCTGTCCAAGGTAACGCATATCTACAAACCGAGCAAAAACCACTCGATCTTCAACTACTCCTTCAGCTTTATACTGTGAAACCGCATTTTCCTCCAACTTCTTCCACTGTTCATTGAATGCTGATAAATCAAGGATATCTACTCGTTCAATTCTTGTTTTGATAAAATCGTGGCGTAAGTCGGTCATCAACATGCCCCATGCCGAAAAAACAGAGGAGGCGAGGGGCACGATCACTTTTTTGACGCCAAGTTCTTTTGCTAATGCCGGTGCATGCATGGACCCGCCACCACCGAATGCAACCAAGGTGAAATCCCTTGGATTATGTCCTTTACGTACAGATATCAGTTTTAATGCGTTCAACATATTGGAGTTGGCTATACGGATAATACCAAGTGCTGCTTCTTCGATTGAGGTTCCGTAATATGTCGCTATTTTTTTATTGATCACATCTCGAACATTATCAAGGTCTACTTTATAATCGAAGTTTTCTATTGAGAGACGGCCAGTCACTAGGTTAGCATCGGTTGTTGTCGGATCTGTCCCGCCTTGGCCATAAGCAACAGGTCCGGGTATCGCCCCGGCTGATCGAGGACCTACGTTTAGTGAGCCTGCTTCATCGATCCAGGCGATTGATCCACCCCCATTACCTATTTCGACAATATCCACAACAGGTACTTTGATTGGATAACCAGCATTTCGTTCTGTCTTTTCGATATAGTAATCCGTGGTTATTTTAACTTCCCCTTTATTGATCAAGGAACATTTAGCGGTCGTGCCTCCAATATCAAAAGCGATGATGTTATCCTCACCTAAGATTTCACCCAGGATACTCGCACCGTATATTCCCGCAACAGGTCCTGATTCAACTAGGTTTATTGGAGTTTGTTTAGCATGATGGAAGGTAGTTACACCCCCGTTTGATTGCATGATGTATTTGTGTGAACCTGTTTCCGTTCCTTCAAGTCTGGTCTCTAGTTTGTTCACATAGGATGACGCAATTGGTTTTACATAGGAGTTTAATACCGTCGTAGTGGTCCGCTCGTACTCTCGCCATTCTTTCGTAATTTCATGGGAAGCGGTGACGGAAACTTCCGGCCATAATTCCCTGATGATTTGCTTCGTTTGTTGTTCATGTATGGGGTTTATATACGAATGTAAGTAGGCGATAGCAATTGCTTTAACATTTTCCTTCTTGAAATATTCCACAATTTCCTTGACCTGTTTACGATTCAGTGACGTAATTACTTCACCTTTATTGTTCAGGCGTTCTTCTGCTTCACAACGCAAATACCTATCGACAAAAGGTGAGGGCTTTTGATATCGCACATTATATAAATCTGGCCGATTCCCTCTAGCAATTTCAATGACATCTCGAAATCCTTTTGTTGTGATTAATCCAGTCTTTACACCTTTCCGTTCTGTCAGAGTATTAATGACTACGGTAGTCCCATGAATGAATGTATCGATCGAATGGGATTCGATTCCACTTGCTTTTAAAACATTCATAACCCCTTCTTCATAATGAGGTGGGGTAGTATGACTTTTAGCCAAACCCACTTTTCCTTTTTCATCAACATATACCAGATCTGTAAAAGTACCACCAATATCCGTCGCAACTCTCATAGCGATTACTCCCTTCGACTTTTTTAATATAAATGAGCAAAATTGTACCTAAATGAGAACCGTTGTTTCTCATTTGTTAAAAGGATTGTACAGAATTACCGGAAGATTTTCAATAAAAAGATAATATAATAGCAAAATATTTAGAAAATTGTTGCAAGTAAAAAGAAGATAAGGTAGCATTATAAAAAATAAAATCAGAACACTGGTTCTTATATAGAGACAGGTTGGATGAGGGGGAATTGGTATGTCATTAAAAACTCTGGAGCATTCATTAGAAATTTTAAAGTATTTTACAAAGGAACATCCATCATGGGGCGTACGTGAATTAGCCAAGGAGTTAGGAAAAAGCCATTCGATCGTATTTCGCGTTTTGACGACGTTCGAAAACCATGGATTTTTAAGACAAAATCCAGATACGAAAAAATATGAACTTGGGCTAGCATTCTTTGAATATGGAATCTTGGTACAGGATCAGCTCAAAATTCATGATTTTATCGATCCGGTAATGAAGGAATTGGCTGCTCGTTCCAATGAAACTGTTTTTTTGACCTGGGTGGATGGAACAGAAGGATTGTGCCTGTCCATTGCGGAAAGCAGCAACAGTATCAAATTCGCAGTATCGATAGGAACTCGGACTCCTTTGTACGCAGGTGCATCCTGTAAAGCGATCATGGCTTTCCTTTCTGAAGAATCACAACAGGAAATAATCGAAACAGGGTTAATTGCCAGAACAAAAAATACCATCACGGATCCGATAAAGCTTAAGGAAGATCTACAAGCGATCCGGGAACAGGGTTGGTGCTCTTCTGTTGGTGAATATTCAGATGAGGTCTGGGGGTTAGGGATTCCCTTATTCGATCATAACAATGAGGTGGTCGCCTCTTTGACGATTGCTGCACCATCCTATCGGATAACAAGGGAAAAGGAAGAAACGTTATTGGCACTTCTTCAGGAGGCGAGTCGTGAAATTGAACGGCAATTACGAACCTTCCAACTATCCAAAAAAGTTTCGACCTTTTGAAGGTTTGAACCAGTACATTGATTTTTTTATCCACGTTCTCTTTCAGCGTTTAAAAATGTTTCAATCAATCCATTAAAGAGGTGAGTCGATGAAGAAAGAGCAGTTGGAAAAAGAAACTCCGTCCTTATTTTCTCCAATCTTTTTGATCACGATCCTGGTAGTATCGATATTCGGGGCTGTTATTGGTGTACAGCTCATCACTTCACTGGGTATATCTGCAAATACATCGATCATTGGTGCCTTACTTGCTATCATAATCGCACGTATCCCCATTACGTTATTTTTCAAATTCAAATCGATCCATACCCAAAATCTGCTCCAGACTTCGATCTCAGCAGCAACATTCGGTGCAGCGAACAGTCTTTTAATTCCGATTGGAATTCCTTTTCTGCTCGGAAGACCAGATTTGATCATTCCTATGTTCATCGGTGCGTTCCTTGCCTTAGTGGTAGACGCAGTTTTACTTTACCGGTTTTTTGATTCGAAAATCTTTCCCGCTTCTGGTGTCTGGCCCCCAGGGATTGCAACAGCAGAATCAATTAAAGCTGGAGATGAAGGTGGTAAGAAAGCTGGATTACTTGGAGCAGGTATAGCCGGAGGTATTTTCGGCGCATGGTTAGGTGTTCCGATGTCGGCATTCGGTGTCGCATTCATCGGTAATATCGTAGCCTTAACCATGTTTGGTATCGGGTTGTTGGTTCGTGGTTATACCGAACCACTTTTCGGCATCAATATCGATGCGCTTTATATCCCACATGGATTCATGGTGGGAGCAGGGCTCGTCGCATTATTCCAGATGATCTATATTGTCATAAAAGGACGCAAAAAGAACAATCCGCCGACACCGCCTGCGGAGGTAGCTGCGGCAGCCCAACATATGCAAGATGAAATTGACGGGGCTCCCGAATCGGATGAAACGTATACCCGTTCAGAGAAGGATATGTCCAAAGCGTTCGGTTACGGATTTCTGGCTTATTTAGGTGTTGCCCTCGTACTTGCCGTATTGGGTGGAGTACTAACGGACATGTCGTTCGGAATGTTCATTGCTTATTTGTTGTTTGCCGCATTTGCTGCTTTCATCCATGAAATCATCGTCGGTGTAGCAGCAATGCATTCTGGATGGTTTCCCGCATTCGCCGTTGCGTTGATCACATTGGTGGTTGGTATCTTGGCCGGATTCCCTCCTGTCGCACTGGCTTTATTAGTTGGGTTCAGTGCTGCTACCGGTCCTGCTTTCGCAGATATGGCATATGACTTTAAGACTGGATATATTCTACGAGGTAATGGGAAAGACCGGGAGGCGGAACTGTTCGGTCGTAAACAGCAATTCAAAGTTGGAATGTTTGGCTTTGTGATTGCCTCTATCGTCGTATTACTAACGTTCAATTATTATTTCCAACAGGATCTCGTTCCACCAGTCGATCGGGTATATGTAGCCACAATTGAAGCCGGAGTCTCAACCGATATTGCGAAAAGCCTGTTGATATGGGCGATCCCAGGCGCAATTCTACAATTGATCGGAGGTCCTAAGCGGCAAATGGGTGTATTAGGGGCAACAGGTTTATTGATCAATTTCCCGATTGCGGGTTGGGCTGTACTTGTTGGTATTGCGATTCGAGCGTCGATATTGAAGGTATTCGGCAAAAAAGCTGAGTCTGCAATGTATACGACTGCTGCGGGTTTCATTGCCGGGGATGCCTTGTTTTCATTCTTTAATTCGGTGTTCAAGGCAAAATAACCGGTGGTTCATAGAAAAAGATATTTGTTGATTTGTTAACGAAACCATAGTATTAGACAGATCTGATAGAGATTGGGGTGTCGATAATAATGGCGGATCGATTCGACAGGAAGAAAGAGAATGATTTTGAAAGAGAACCGGTACCTAAACATATGAGAAAAGGTTGGTTGCATTTATCGTTGGTATGGCTGGGAATTGCTATCGCACTTTCAGCAACGGTGCTAGGCGGAACGCTAGGTGGCGGATTGACCTTGTCCCAGGCAATCCTGGCTGCATTAATCGGTTCTTTCGTACTAGCAGTTGTCAGCGCCTTTTGCAGTATGGTTGGAGCGAAAACTGGTCTTTCTACTGGACTTGTTTCCAGGTTTGCACTAGGAAAATTTGGGTCCTACGCCGTTTCGGTTGTTATAGCAATCGCTTTATTCGGTTGGTTTGGCGTACAATTAGCGCTGTTTGGCTCAAGTTTTCAAAATGTATTGAAAAACACATTTGGCCTAGAAGTAAATGTAACGTTCCTCGTTATTCTAGGGGGTATAATGATGACCTCTACAGCGGTGTTCGGTTATCAGGCGATTGAAAAGTTAAGCATTTTAGCTGTACCACTCATGTCCTTATTGCTCCTCGCGTCCTTATGGAAAGTACTTGAAGGCCGTGACTTTGAAGAAATCTCAAATGCACCTTTGTTTGGAGAACCATTGCCTCTAGGGATTGCCATTTCACTTGTCATTGGTTCACTGGCGATTGGTGCCGTGATCGGACCGGATATTTCAAGATATGCAAAAAGTCCAAAAGATGCTGTGTTCGCTTCTTTTTCCGGTTTTTTAATTGGCTTCAGTGCAGTGTTGATCATTGCAGCATTGCTTGCCAAGGCGACAAGCGAAGTCGACATTGTCCAAATCATGCTTGGCATCGGATGGGGCACATTCGCAATGTTGATTTTGATACTTGCTCAATGGACAACCAATGATAACAACCTTTATTCGGCTGCACTAGGATTTTCTGTCATTTTCAAAAAGATGCCAAAATACCAGCTTACGATTATTGCGGGTACAGTCGGGACCATCATGGCAATCGCAGGGATTTACGATAACTTTATTCCGTTTTTGACGTTTCTAAGTGCGTTTATTCCGCCAATAGGGGGTCTCTATGTCGCGGATTATCTGCTCGATAAGAAAAAGTATCAGTTTCAGAATTTGGATAAGATGCAAAACGTCAATCCAATCGGGGTTTCGACGTGGGCGATATCCGCATTGTTTGCGTTTATGACAACACCCCAGCCCAATGGTTTTGGACTCTTTACATTTACAAATGCTTCAGGATTAGATGCTTTCATTGTTGCATTCGTCTTACAAGTGATTTTAGTGAAAGTATTCAATACAAACAACAGTTCCGAGAAGAAAACAAAAATAGCATAAAAAATTATCTTAACTGTTTATGGAGGGAATCGGGATGAGATTAATAGGAAAACAAGAAATCGAAGACATCGCAGTCGGTGCAGCGTTGCTTGGAACCGGAGGCGATCCTTATATAGGGAAACTCATGGCATTACAGGCAATTGAAGAATTCGGTCCTATCCGCTTATTATCTATCGATGAGGTTTCAGATGATGCATTGGTCGTCCCTTCAGGGATGATGGGGGCACCGACTGTCATGATTGAAAAAGCACCGAATGGTGAAGAAGCTATCGGTGCCTTCAAATCCCTTGAAAACTATTTAGGGAAAAAAATCTTCGCCACGATGCCGATCGAAGCTGGTGGTATCAATTCGCTGTTACCACTCGCGCTAGCTGCGAGACTTGATCTTCCTGTTGTAGATGTAGACGGGATGGGAAGGGCATTCCCAGAATTGCAAATGGTAACTTTCTATCTCGACGGTATTTCAGCAACACCAATGGTTATTGCGGATGAAAAAGGGAACAGCTCTTTACTCAATACGATTGACAATGTTTGGGCGGAACGGATTGCAAGGAACGCTACCATCCAAAAAGGCGGCTCCGTTATGATGGCGATTTATCCGATGACAGGCAAGAACATTAAAGAAAGTGGTATCCATAACATTTTGAAGCTTGAAGAGGAGATCGGCCGATCTATACGTATTGCAAAACAAGAGAATCTCAACGCAATCGAGGAAGTCCTCAAACTTACCGGGGGGGTTCCAGTTGTTTAGAGGCAAAGTCATCGATGTGAATCGGAAAACGGAAACAGGATTTGCGAGAGGGACGGCGATAATCGAAGGTTTTGATACCTATAGTGGCCAAACACTTGAACTGCGGTTTCAAAATGAGCATTTGCTTGCTATGACCAATGATCGCCCTATCTGCATAACACCGGATCTGATTGCGGTGTTGGATTCTGAGACAGGCCTTCCGATTACGACAGAAGGACTTCGTTACGGATCGCGCTGTGTGGTGATCGGCATCCCATGTAACCCGAAATGGCGGACCGAAAAAGGGATTGAAACATGTGGACCCGCTTATTTCGGCTATGACATAGATTACACACCTGTGGAAGAATTAGTTAGAAAAGGGGTTGAAGCCAAATGAGTCTATACAGAATCGGGATTGATGTTGGAGGAACACATACGGATGCCGTGATTTTGGATGAAGATTACAAGGTGGTCGTAGATACGAAATCCCCTACGACCGAGGATGTCAGTTCCGGAATATTTAAAGCGATGAGGGAAGTGCTTTCAAAATCCAAGGTCGAGCCTGAAAAAATTAAATACGCAATGTTAGGGACGACTCATTGTACGAACGCTATTGTTGAACGAAAACGACTAAATTCGATTGCAGCGATCAGGATTGGTGCACCTGCAACACTTGCAGTAAAACCGCTGATTGGTGTTCCTGAAGATCTCCGGTCTATTTTAGGAAAACATACCTATATTATCCGGGGTGGACATGAATTTGACGGTAGGGAAATCGTCGATCTCGATGAAACCGAACTGTACAAAATTGCACATAAAATTAAAGGGTCGGTTGACTCTGTCGCGATTACATCTGTTTTTTCATCGGTATCGAAGGATCATGAAACACGAGCGGCAGAAATTTTGAAAGAAGTCCTAGGTGATGATGTACCCCTTTCTTTGTCAAGTGAAATAGGGAGCGTAGGATTACTCGCAAAACGATGGAACGTTGATGGCGGTCGATTATGCGATCCGTTATCCGATATTGACGATTGCTTGCGGACCTACGAACAGTCTTAGAGGTGCCTCCTTTTTAACGGGTCATTCAGATGCACTCGTTGTCGATGTCGGTGGTACAACAACGGATGTCGGGGTTTTAATTGGTTCTTTTCCAAGAGAATCGTCGCTTGCGGTTGAAATCGGCGGGGCACGGACCAATTTCCGGATGCCAGACTTGGTATCGATCGGTTTAGGCGGTGGCACGATCATCCGGGTGGGAGAAAATGGCGACTTTACAGTCGGTCCAGACAGTGTCGGATACCGGCTTACGGAAAAAGCGCTTATTTTCGGTGGCGATACTGTGACAACCACAGATGTGGTGGTTGCATTAGGGAAAGCACATATCGGTGACCCGTCAAAAGTATCTCATCTTGACCTTGAGTTGTTAGAAAACATATATGCAAAGATCATAGAACATGTTGAGATTGCGATTGACAAAATGAAAACGAGCTCTGAACCCGTACCTGTCATAGTCGTAGGTGGAGGAAGCATTCTGTTACCCGATCATCTGAAAGGTGCATCACATGTCATCAAGCCGGAAAGCTTCGGTGTTGCGAATGCGATCGGTGCTGCCATTGCCCAGGTGAGCGGACAAGTGGAGCGAGTCTTTTCCCTTGATGAACTTGGCCGTGAAAAGACTTTAGAGCTTGCAAAACGTATAGCGATTGAAGAAGCAATTAAGGCAGGGGCAGATCAAGAAGATATCGCCATCGTCGATATGGAAGATGTACCGCTCGCCTACCTTCCTGGAAATGCAACAAGGATAAGAGTGAAAGCAGCGGGCAGCTTGAAAAAACAGGTTGTTGTATAAGACATACGAATCAGACATGTCAAAGATCAGGAAACTTTTCCATTTGTTTGATGAAAGGGGCTGTGATGTGAGTACGTTAGGAATTATCAGGGTGTTGACCACAACGGATCCTATCCTTTTACATGAACACGGGAAACAGATTGAGGATAAATTTCAAATCAAAACAATTTCAGCCTGTATACCTGATCAGCCAAATGGCATTCATGATGATGAAACGGAGAAAACTGCAATCCCGAAGATTATCCAGCTTGCTCGACATTTGGTAGAAAAGGATAAAGTATCGGTCATTGCTATCAGCTGTGCGGCAGATCCTGGATTAGCGGAAGTAAGAAAGGCTGTATCTGTACCTGTCATCGGTGCAGGTTCAACAGGAGCCTTCAACGCTCTTATGTTTTCCAAAAATGTCGGCATTATCGGGATTACAAAGGAAGCACCTATTTCCATTAAAAACATAGTCGGCCGTCATTTGGTTGGATACGAAAGTATTGAAGGAGTTACTCGTACGAATGATCTCTTCCAATCTAATTCCGTTCAACGCGCATGCCAATCCATTCAGAAACTGCTCGATAAAGGGGCAAAAGCCATTCTGTTCGCATGTACAGGTTTTTCGACGATCGAATTGGCAGCGGAAGCAAGGAAATGTTTTAAAGTACCCATCATCGATTTAGTAGAGGCGCAGGGGATAGCCAGTTTGTCATTGTTATCACAGGAGGGACGAGTATGACGTTAAAACAAACAATCACGATTAGTGATCTGCTTGACTGCACCCAGATAACAGGTAACGAAGTAGTAACATTATTCAAGGATTTTGCATTGGTGAAAGCATCCTATTCGACCGTAAAGGGAGCGGAAGGTTCTATCGATTTCGTCCGAATAAGCATAAAAGGTACGAACGGGAAGCTGGTTAATGGGGATGCACCTACATTTGGAATCATCGGTAGGCTGGGAGGAATCGGGGCTAGACCAAAACGGATCGGTATAGTTTCAGATGCGGATGGCGCCGTGGCTGCTTTATCGGCTGCGCTGAAATTAGCCGAAATGAGTGAAAGGAGCGATCGACTCGAAGGGGATGTCATCATCACCACCCAAATCTGTCCCTTTGCACCGACGATTCCCCATGAACCGGTGGAATTCATGGGTTCCCCTGTTGACATGTCCACGTTGAATGAGTATGAGGTCCTACCGGAAATGGATGCGATCCTTTCCATTGATACGACCAAAGGAAACCGGATCATCAACCACAAAGGAATTGCGATTTCTCCGACAATAAAGGAAGGTTATATACTAAGAGTGAGTGAGGATCTCCTCCGATTGATGGAAATGACAACAGGAAGATTACCAGTCACCTATCCAATCACCATGCAGGATATCACGCCTTATGGAAATGGTTTGTATCATATCAATAGTATTCTACAACCCGTGGCTGCTACATCTGCTCCTGTAGTTGGTCTCGCGATTACAGCGGAATCTATTGTTCCCGGATGCGGGACAGGCGCGAGCCATGAAACGGACATTGCTATGGCATCGCGATACTCGATTGAAGTTGCAAAAGAATTCACCAATGGGGTAACGAGTTTTTATGATGAGGATGAGTTTGAAACGTTGACATCCCTGTACGGATCCATGATGAAATTTCAGACCCTGGGGAGCAAAGTATCCCAATGAAGCGGAAAATCGGCCTATTGACAATTGGACAGACACCGCGGATAGATTTGACTCCTGAAATAAACTGTTTTCTAGGAGAAGAATCGGAACTTGTAGAAATGGGAGCAATCGATGCGCTGACGCAAAGCGAATTACGAGGATTACAACCGAGCCGTAATGAAGCGACCTATATTACACGGTTAAAAGATGGGACTTCCTGTACGTTATCTAAACGTCGCTTGCTTCCCTATATTCAGGAAAAAATCCATAATCTGGAACGATCAGGGGTGTCCTCTACGATTCTAGCATGTACCGGAAAATTTCCAACGTTTTCTCATGAAAAGTTGATATTTTTCCCGGATAAACTGATGAACGGATTGATCAAGAACCTATTAACAAACGGAACCCTAGGTGTGTTGGGCCCTTTATCAGAACAAGAGGGATACTTACGGAAAAAATGGGAAGGCGCCTCGTTAGGGATCGAATATGCTGCCGTTTCCCCATATGGCTCTGAGGATTTTGAATTACCCTCTAAGCGATTGAAGGAAAGGGGAGTGGATCTTATTGTGTTGGATTGCATGGGATATACGCAGCAACAGAAAGCTATAGTAAGAAACACGAGTAATTTGCCGGTGGTTCTGCCTAGAAGTATCATTGCAAAAGTAGCGGATGAGCTTTCGTAGTAAATGATTGAGTAGAAAACAAATGTATAAATGTCTTAAACTGTATTCTAATCATTAGGCAGTACAAAAAGCTAGAAAATGACCTTGGACATTTAAATGGAACAATTTATAAATCCAACGAGTAAAAAATTAAGAGCCTTATTAGCTATTTATTAGGCTCTAAATAAATAAAAAGATATTTAAAGTGCATTTTACGTTTACTGAAGTGCAGAAACAAAACATTAATTTCTTCTGTAAAAAGGCTTGAACTTGGCTGTTTCCTTTTGCGACATCCAGGCCAATCACTGGATCCATTGGTTATCACGACTTCTTTATGTTGTTTTCACCGGCAGCCCCTAACTATCTTGCAGTGTCATAGCTTCGCTTGTTATACGGGATCCAAGTCCCAACCAGCCTCAAACATGTTTCTACAAATAGGGGGCGGACAGTATTGCGGACGGGATCAAGTCCCACGGGCCAGATTGTCCTACCCCGGCTACTCTCATTAAACCATTAAAAATGGCCAACCAGAAAAGAAATCTGATTGACCTTATAATACGAACGGGCCAGATTGTTGTGCGAAATGTTTCTAGCTTAAATTGAGGATGGTCACATCTCTCAGGTAAAGGTTAGACAGTTCCATTGGAACTGAAGGATTATATCGAAGAGTCAAATGAAGGAGTAACGTCCTAAAGGGCTCTCTCTTAGTCGAATAGCACTTGATTTAGTAAGAATGAAAAAGTTATAAGCTCGGCAAAAAGGTGTAAGAATTTACCGAAACAGGTTCGGCTGACGAAAGCCTACCCGCAGGGGTGGTGTAAATCATGAAGCTTGAGTTGAATGAATAGGGTGAGAATGCAAAAGAACCTAAAGTAAAAGGTTAACCTGACGAACTTCCGAATGTACGGGTCTAAACTGGCAATACATAGAAATGTGTATATCACCTAATGTGAAGTTAGCTGTGGATGAGTAAGAATAACAATTATGAAAATCCATGATATGTTACAGGCATATGAATGGCTAACAGGCCTACAGGAGGCACCTAAGTTTATTCCATAATAGATATAATTCAACGTTGTAAGCTGATAACGTGGAGGGCTTACTCCCTAAGAAACGGTGACAAGGAAACCAATAGTGGAAATAGCTATTGTATAACTTATCTTTGTATCAGTGAAAGTGGTGGCACAGTACCAATGAAGTGTCTAATCAACATGGAGGGATAGCCACTAGACCTAATGAAGAATCATTTAATCATGTAGGGCAAATCTTTATCGGTTAATAAGGTTCTCGTAAGACTAAAAGAGGGTCACCTCCCAAGGGAGGCACCGACTTATTGAAACGGAAGAATTGAAACACAGGGAGATAGTCTCGATCTCAAAAGTGTTATGGTTAGATTGAATTGGATTAGTTGGAACGCCGTATGATTCGAAAGTTTCCTATACGGTGTGAACAGGGGGAAAAGGGAGCGATAACTTCAAACCCTTACCTATCTGTATGAAGATCGACAAGAAAAAAAGCAATCTGGAAGAAACGGAAAAAAGTAGCAGATGGTATAGTAAAGATAAAAATAAAGGAGGTAGTCTGTTTGGAAATGACAAGGGGAGAATTCAAAGGTGGAAATAACATTGCTCTAAAGATTCCTAAATTCAAATACAGCGAGACGGTGCATTTTTATAAGGAAGTGATAAAGCTACCATATTTAGGCTTCATGTCTGAATCACATGCCTTTCAGTTTGGTGACGCCACACTGTGGTTGGATTGTATGGAAAATTATTCTCAACAAGATGTATGGCTGGAGATTCAGACAGACAATGTGAAGATAGCAGCAGAGTATTTACATAAGAATCACATTAATAGAAGAGACGAAGTGGAGGTACACGAGAACTCAGAGGGTTACTGGATTTCGGATCCCTGTGGAACGATCCTTAGAGTCAATCCACGAAAATAGGAATTAAATAAACCCAGCATGCAAGTTATTCCTGAAGCGGACGCGATTCTGAAGTAGTGAATTGCGCTCTTTCTTCATGTATAGGGCCATATTCTTGAATAACGGATAACCCCAAGATATCTGTAATCTCTACATTTAAACCTTAGCGGAAATAATAAAATCTTTTTTTATTAGAGGACATTAGAACCATTAATTCCTGGTGTTAATGTCCTCTATCCTTTTTTATCGAGCATCAGAAAACCGTTGCTAAAAAATATTTTTAATATTCCTTGACAGGAATATTCCTTTTAAGGTATATTAAATTCATGAAAACAACTTTGAATGCTCTTGCTGAGCCCAACCGGCTACACATTGTAGAACTCTTGCGTGACGGCCCTCTCACTGTAGGGGAAATTGCTGACCGACTTGGGCTAAACCAGCCTCAAGCTTCCAAACATCTTCGTGTACTTAGTAATGCAGGACTCGTCGAGGTAAATGCAATCGCCAATCGACGGATCTACAAGCTGAGGGCCGAGCCGTTCAAAGAGCTTGATTCTTGGTTAGAGTCCTACCGCAACATTTGGAACGAGAGATTTGACCGCCTTGACGATTACCTGCAGGACCTACAAAGAAAGGATTGAACCATGACGATAAGTAGGAGTCCTGCCAAAGATTAAAAAAACGATATTGGAGGAATGAGATCATGGAAAACCTTTTGACGTCTGTAGAAGATCGGAAACTCATTAGAAATGACCAAACCAATGAAGGAAATAAGGTATCTCTGAAGAAAATAACAATCGGATACTGGTTTTTTACGGGGCTTTTGATAGCATTAATGCTTTTAGGTTCTATTCCTGATATAATGTCTGCCCCTGAAGCAGTTGCTTTATTCAAACATTTAGGGTACCCTGCATACCTTCTTCCCTTTATTGGCGTTGCCAAATTGTTAGGTGTAATAGCGATTCTGATGCCTGGCTTTCCGCGAATTAAGGAATGGGCTTATGCCGGATTTGTCATCGATTTGACGGGTGCCATGTACTCAATTATAGCAGTGGGCGATCCTTGGGAATTTTTCATTATTGGGTACATTTTGATTGCAGGGTCCTATGTTTTTTACCATAAAAAACGAAATGCCGTTTACGCGCGACCTCGTGTTCAATATGTTTAAAGACCCCGAGCATCTCAAACGCTGGTGGGGGCCCAGAGGCTGGGAGCTTCCTGTATGCAACGTGGATTTTCGGTCGGGCGGCGTTTGGCACTACTGCATGAAGTGCGTCGATCAAAACCAAGGTGAATTTTTCGGTATGGAATCTTGGGAAAAAGGGGTTTATAAGGAGATTATCGAGCCTGAAAAGATCATCTACGTCGATTTCTTCTCGGATGCCGAAGGCAATACGAATGATGCCATGCCATCGTCTGATGTTACATTGGAATTCATCGATTTAGGCGGCGGCAAGACGAAGCTGATCAACCGTGCTGAATATGCGTCGGCAGAGACCCTCAAGACCGTCACTGACATGGGCATGATGCAAGGAATCACCGAAACTTGGGACCGCCTGGAAGAAGTTCTTCAGCACCTGAAGTAAGGAAATACCACGCGTACGGCAGGCCGGTTCAGTAAAGAAACCAGTATCTATAGTAATGATTAGGAGCATGGAGTTTGGCAATTACTTATACAAGGGAGTGGAAAAATCAATGATTAGTAAAGTCGGTCAAATTATGTTGTATGTAAATAACCAAGATGAGGCAGTGAATTTTTGGACA
Source organism: Pseudalkalibacillus sp. A8 (assembly GCF_045920555.1). Lineage (NCBI taxonomy): Bacteria > Bacillati > Bacillota > Bacilli > Caryophanales > Fictibacillaceae > Pseudalkalibacillus > Pseudalkalibacillus sp. A8. The sequence goes on along the minus strand of NZ_CP174509.1, from coordinate 4,467,594 downwards.
AAAAAAGTAGGGTTTAGCGTAATTTCTGATGAAGATAACGGTCAAGGAATGAGATGGATTGAAATGGCTCCAACAAAGGACACAGAAACAAGCATCATTCTGCACAATAAGGAATTTGTTGCTAAAATGTCACCTGGATTAAATCTTGGTACACCTTCGTTAATGTTTTTCTCGGGAAACTTTGATGAATTATATACCGATTTATCTAATAAAAATATCAAAGTCGGTGAAATTGTAAATATGCCTTCTGGTAGGGTATTTAACTTTGCCGATAATGAAGAAAATTACTTTGCAGTCATGGAAAAAAAGTAAACCACAATGAAAAAATAACAAAGTAATTCATACACCGTTCATTGTTGGACGGTGTTTTGGATTTATAGTAATAAAGTTAAACTAATCCTATATATTATTTTTCTATCCTCCTAAATTAATATTAAGCCTCTTATTTCTTATTGAACAAACGGGGGCTTTTCAGGAATAAAAGTACAGCCAACATACAGTAAAACGATTTTCCGCAATCGGGCGCAATTCTGAAACAAGAATTGTGCTCTTTCTTCATGTTTAGGGCCATTTAATTGAGTAAGAGGTTGAATAAAACACCACTTTACTTTTGACCAAAAACCTTCATTATTAATTTAATAGTTAATAACATTGCTGAAACGAAAACTGTACATCCTAAAACAAATTTTGATGATGAATGTAAAAGAAAAAAACTTGAACCTGAAGTATTTAAAGATATTAAGAAGAGCTTTCCTGAACTTAGGATATTAGAAGAAAAAAATGCTCAAGAATACGAAGTAAATGACTTACTTAAAATGCAATTAGTGATAGGAAAGAAAGACAAACATTTAGAATCTCTATTGAGTTATTTTGAAGGCCAGAGTATAACCCAAAGAAAACTTTATATTTTTGGAGGGGAAACTAATACAAAATATAGTAGTGATATTGCAGGTTATTTAATTTATAAGAAAACTGATGGTACCAATATATTAATAAAACTACACCTTGGCGAAGACAAATGGGAGAAGGAATACCAAAAACAGAAAGAAGGAAAGATTATGAGTTATTTTGATTATTGCAAATAACGGATGATCTTAATAAAGCTGTTTGTTTACTCAAGATTATGGGGCTTTGCTGCAATAAGCTATACAGACAGTCTAAAAACGATGTTCAATATTCAACAATCGGGCGCCGCTCAACAAGTTCTGTTATAAGCTTTTTTTAAAAGCGTGAAATACAGAGGGTTATTCATGATCAATCCTAACTGTACAACGGAGGATGGGTATGACAGAACCATGTTTCCCGAAACCATCCCGTCAATACTCCTGCATGCGTCATGACTGACAGATCATGGGGTTTTATTTTCCAAAAACTGCAGTTATGTTAACAATGAAGAGGCCTTCCTTGCATTAAAGTGTTAAACAAAGGTCAGAGTCCTGGGAATATTACTGCCAACTGAAGGAAATAAAAGATATTAACTATTATTTTCTAACAAAGAAAAGATGATATTAATGATTGATGACAATAAGATAAGCCTCCGGCAATTTACATGTTTAGTCACTTTATTTGTGATCGGAGATACGATAATATTCGTTCCTTCATATGTTACGTCTCTAGGGAAGCAGGATGCTTGGCTCTCAGCGATATTTGCAGGTTTCTTTGGAATCTTTTTAGTTACTTTATACAGCTTTCTTGGGAAGCGATTTCCTTCCATGAATATTATTTCCATTGGTGAGAAAGTTTTTGGTTTATGGGTTGGAAAAATCATTGGGGTTCTATTTGTTTTTTTCTTTTTAATTGATTCAGGGGGTATCCTTTGGGACTTGGGGGATTTCATGACGACTCAAATCATGCCGGAAACTCCAATTAATGCCATTCTTATTCTTTTTTTAAGTATTGTCATTATCGGAATAAAAATCGGGCTGGAACCATTAGCTCGTGCAGCGGAAATTTATTTTCCGATAGTTATCCTGCTTTTTTTGATTTTGGTTATATCGGTTTCCCGTGAAATTAAGCCTGAGAATATCCAGCCTATATTAGAGGACGGCGTGAAACCCGTACTGGGCGGTTCTCTCCCGCTTATTGGCTTTTATTTGGAGTCGGTTATTCTTTTAATGGTTTTACCTTATGTCAATCAGGTAAAGAGAATCAAAAAAGGCTATGTTATCGGAATGATCATTGGAAGTAGTTTTCTACTTATCGTTATACTTTTAAGTATTTTAGTCTTTGGAACTCATTTAACATCAAACAACATTTATCCAACTTATGTATTAGCCAGAAAAATAAACATAGGTGATTTTTTCCAACGAGTAGAAGCTGTTTTAGCTTTTATATGGATTTTGACGGTTTATTTCAAACTGACAATCTGTTTTTATGCGGCAGCAGCAGGCTTTGGACAAATTTTAAAAATAAAAGATTATAAAGTGTTGACATTTCCTTTAGCTGTCATTGTATATGTCCTTGCCCTTATAATAGCGCCGAATATAACGTATATTGGTGACTTTCTTTTATCCATATGGTGGGCGTTTACCTTCAGTTACGGTTTATTTTTACCTTTATTATTGATAGCAGTGGCTAAATTACGGAAAATAATTTAGAAAAAATGCTCCCTCAGTGAAAGTAGTGATTATTTCCTCTTTACTCTTCCTTACCAGTCTCCTCTTTCTTTCAGATGAGTAGGTCCCGGGAGCTACAACAAACATCAAGATGTTAACGTTGCCTTTACTTCCTAACATCGCCATCACGACGTTTCATTAAGAAATATTGCCGACTTCGTTGCTCATTAACCTGGCTGCTCAGCGAGAAGGGGTTCCCTTTCCCGCCTTCATTGAAGCGCTCATGATGGAAGTCACTTTTGAAATTTTGCGGGAAGCTGGTGTTCAAATTCCAAGAACGATTGGGCAAGGGGTTTCGATTGTTGGAATTCCTTCCTAGAAAAATTAAAGGGGTAATTCGATATGGTGATTGCGGGAATACTTCTCGTAGCAATTTTGATCATTGTTCTAGAAGTGCCACCACTTTGGAAGAAAAAACAGAAGAAGGAATTATGGGTGTTTTCCCTGCTGCTTCTTTTTGGGGTCGGGTTAAGTATTGCAGAGAGTTTAGATTTAAATATTCCAAATCCTCTCGATTGGATAGCAACAATTTACAAGCCGCTGAGTGATTTAATAATGAGTCTATTGAAGTAGGGGTAGAATCAGCAACCGTGACAAAACCAAGACTATAATTAGGGATAGTCCTTAACGTATTTTACGAATGGGGCCAATCAATACATTATTAACGAAGGATACATTACGATTGACCAATACCATGATATAAATAATCAATTTAAATGTGAGTTAACTCGTCAAGGTATTGAACTGCTTGATGTCTTTTATTGTCCACATGGTAAAGATGAAGGATGTACTTGTTTCAAGCCCAAAATTGGAATGATCACAAGTAATTCATAAATATCCTGAAATTAATTTGGAGGAGTCCTTTATGATTGGTGACTCAACAGTAGATGTATAATTAGCAATAAACATGGGAATTAAAGGTTTTGGAATAGGAGTCGATTTTAATTACAAAGAAGAAAATATATATTAATTGAACTCTATAATGGATTTAATACCTTATATTTAATTAATGATTTATAGCTCTGCCATGCAAAAAGGGTTTCTTTATACTTCCACCAATCATATGTCCAAGCAATTTGATATATGATTGTGTTTATAACCGTTGCAAGCAAGGCAAAGGCATGTATCTACGAACAGCATCTTTATTTAATTTATGTAAAACGAATAAGGAGATCCAGGGAATTATAAAGAAAGACCATAATACTATTTTTACCATATTGAAGTCTCCTAAGATTTATTTGATTAAAGGAAAAGCTGAAGAATTTTGATCTTCAGCTCTCGCCCGATTGTTAAACAAGATTGGTACTGAAAAAGGATCTTCGCCGAAAGATCTTTTTGTTTCTTAATGTAGTTAGCTTTATTTCTCTGTGTTTATCAACTTTTTCCTATTTGTGGCAAGCGGAGGCTGTTCTAGCCATTTTTTTTCAACTACTAAATCAAATGTGTCTTTCGCGTACACCATTACCTCTGTAATAATTTTACTATATTGAGCTGTAAGGTCTGTTCTCATGGACACTGATAAGGCGTGTGAAATTAAGTTTATGTCTACAGAATTCAATACATTTATCATAGACAAGATAAGTTTATCTGAAAATGGTGATACAGTAGAGTCAGTTACTTCCATACTCACTGTCACCGTACCGAGAAGGTCTTCTTCCATTAATAAATTGTTGAAAAATGAGATTTGTTTTTCACTGATAGTTTTTCCTCTAATAACGTGATTTTTCAGTTTCTTGTCCTTTATTACTTGAGCAAATCCCTGCATAATTAGAACTGAGAAGTAATTTCGCTCAATGTTAAAGAATATCTCTGATAATTCAATTGCATTCAACGGACGCTTTTTACCGATTATACCTGAAACAAACGATTTTTTTTGAACAAACTCGATTTCCTTTGGGTATTCTATTTTAGGTGGACGGTCATAAATACCTTTTGACAACATCATTTTGACTGCTTTACCAAACATCTCTGTAGATGTATGAATACATTCGTTAAAAAAATCAAGTACATCAAGTCGAACGTTGTTGGAGGCTGTATAACTAAAATTAATCATGTTCAACCGATTCATCATGTAAATAAAACTCAGGGTAAATCCATCATGAAATAATGGAGGTGAAGATAAATTGATATCACCTTCTGAAAAAAGCTGCGGGAATCGGGAAATTTTCTTTAAGAAAGATACTTTTTATTTTGTCTAATCGCCCTTGAGATATTTTCAATGCTTCTTTTGTTAGCGGTATGGTTTCTTTATCTTGAAGATGGTGCAAAAAATATGTAAGGAAACAAACGCTCATACTCTCTTGAATAAAAACGCCCCAAAGACCACCGATTTCGGTACATGTCAGTTCTATATTTGTTGGTTTTTCCTGAGGTTTCAAATTTATGAATCCTCCTTTAAAATACTTTTAGGCTTAGTATCCCATCTGATACATTAATTAACCTTTTTTTTAAAAAAAAGAATAAAATTTATTAACTGCATACCCAACCAGCTCTATATCATCACCATTCTTTACATCATCAACTTATATCATATTACCAGTTATTTATATGTTGCTTTATCAATTTTTCTCAACTTGTTGGAAATCATTTTTTATCGCTAATGTGATAAAAGGAGCATTTTTAGCATTTGTGATTGAAATTGTATTTCGTTGGTTAAATATTTATCAATATATTCAATGGAATTCTTTTTTTCCTTAATTATGTATGCAGCCATTATATTGAAATGGGTAATGATTACCCTTTTGAAATCTCGCAAATAGCAGCGGGATTTTTCTTCTGCTGTTTTTTTGTTAAATTATTTATTTAACTTTACTGCTTCGTTAGCTTAAGTATAATTTTTCACAATCTCATCCGTACTTTGATAGAGTCACATTTAAAATGGACAATATAGCCGGCTAAAAATATACAAAATCGTCACCTTCAATTTCGACAAACTTCATAATTAGATTGAATCCTAAGAGGAGGAGATTTGATTTATGAAGTTGGAGGGAGAGCGACTAAAAGTGAAAGAATTATTGGAACGAGGTATGTCTCAATCAGATATCGCGAAGAAGTTGGGGATACATAGGTATACCGTGAAAGCTTTATGTGAGAGAGAAAAATCATGTACAGAAACGTTCAAAAAGAGAATCGAAGTTAGATCCATATAAAGATTACCTGCTTAAAAGCGAATTCAAGAAGACTATGTTTTCAATTGTGAAAAGCTCATTCAGGAGATTAAACAAAGAGGTTATTCAGGTGGCAGTACGATATTAAAAGAGTTTGTGCAGCCATATCGTAAGGCATTTAAAGAAAGTCATACCCGACTGTATGAAACCGAACCTGGAGAACGGATGCAAGTCGATTGGAAAGAAGCTGGCCATTACCAGATTGACGGTGAAGTCATACCACTAATGATCTTTGTCGCTACTCTTTCCTACTCACGAATGAGTTATGCTTGTTTCGCCGAAAGACAAAATCGAGAACACCTATTACACTGCCTGACGAATGCTTTTGAATACTTCGGGGGCGTAACCGAAAAGGTAATGTTTGATAATATAAAAAAACTAAAACCGCCCTTGAGTTTTAGCTGGCTCTGGCGGTTTTAGTGTCCGTTATATCTGCTGATCCCCCTTTGAGGGAACCTGCTATAGCATGACCGTCGGTGTTACCAGCACCAACGGTCTTTTTTAATATATGTCAACTATCTTTATTATATCCGATACAATTAAAAAAGAAAACAATATTGATTATATTAAACCTTTTTTCATTAGTTTATTTACCACAAGACATGCAAATTCTTCAACGTCTTTAGATACGCCAGTATTTTTAATTTCATGAATTTCCTGAAGAACCTTATGACATTCCGAAGTGTTCAATTCAAAACAAAGAATAGGTGTTTCGATAAAAATGATAATTTCGAACTATTGTTCGTATATTTGAAATCCGCTATGCTTGATCAAGAGGGGCTTGTATCTATTAGTGTAGTATACCATTTCCTTTATGAAGCGCCCAATCCTATTTTTCCTTTTTCTCAGAATGTTTATCAAGTTCCCTCTAAAAGATTCAAGGAGGTCTTTGCGACATGAGTCAAGGAAAACGAGTATGGTTCGAAGAAGCAGGCGGGGTACTAGACCCGGGTTTAGTTGAGGAACTAAGGCGACTACGTAAGACAGATCCTATTGATCAAACGCTGATCCCAGTGATTGTTTCTCTCCAGGATAATATTAAGGATGAACACAAGAACCACCTATTGCAAACCTGTCAGAAAGACCCCCACAGTTCGATAGAAGGTCAACTGGACATCATCGGTGCTGTACACGGGCATCTCCATCCAGAAATGATTCGTCAAATCAAAGATTACGATGCAGTGAATCGCATCTTCTACGACCGTAAGGTTACTGCGTTGCTTGACGTGGCTACGAGGGAAATTGGGGCAGTAGATGTACAAAAGAATCTAGGGTACACCGGGAAAGGGGTAACGATTGCTGTTATTGATACCGGGATTTATCCCCACGATGATTTAACCAAACCGAATAATCGAATTATTGCTTTTAAAGATTTTATAAACAATCAAGAAGAGCCTTACGATGATCAGGGGCACGGTACTCATTGTTCAGGTGATGCAGCGGGTAACGGTAATCGTTCGGAAGGCCGTTTTATTGGACCCGCTTCGGAAGCCTCATTGGTTGGTGTGAAGGTTTTGGATAAAGACGGAAGTGGACAGTTATCGACCATTATCGAAGCAATCAGCTGGTGTATACAACAAAAGGACGATTTGAATATTCGAGTGATCTCCATGTCTTTGGGTGCACCGGCCTTTGAATCGTATCGGGATGATCCTTTGGCACAAGCTGTTGAAAAAGCTTGGCATAATGGGATTACTGTTTGTGCGGCAGCTGGAAACAGTGGGCCTTATCCATTTACCATTAGTACGCCTGGTATTGATCCGCTCATTATCACCGTTGGAGCTATGGATGACGAGAATACGCTTACACGTGAGGATGATGAGGTTGCTCGGTATTCCAGCCGAGGACCGACAATTGATTTAAGGATGAAGCCCGATATTTATTCGCCAGGGACCGATATCACTTCTCTTACCGTGCCGGGTTCCCCCCTAGAGAAGGAATTACCCGAACAACTCGTGGGGGAATATTATATTCGCCTGTCCGGGACGTCCATGGCCACTCCAATTACCGCTGGAGTCGTTGCACTAATGTTGGAAGCCAACCCCTATCTCAGTCCTAATGATGTGAAAAGTATTTTGGTGACGACAGCACAGCCCTTGTCTGGTGTTCAACCAGGTTACATTCAAGCGAAAGCTGCGGTAGAAATGGCAAAAAGTTATCCTAGGTACCAAGAAGCGCTGATTGGTGCTAAATCAGTACATTAATTCTTTTTGATAATAGAGGTTATCGTTTGTCTAACCGTTTGAATGACAAACGTGTAGAAATGACTTTTGAATTCCTTGTCATTCAAAACAAGAATGGTTTCCGTATGCTTAACCTGTTTATTTTGTTAATTTATTAAACATAAGCGAAATCCTTGAGAAGAAAAAGGGTTTCGCTTTTTTCTGTGACTTATATCTCTATTTGCACACTTATTTTTTAAAAGTTAAGCTTGAAAATGAACTCGCTACGTTTGACGGTGAAGTGATTCCCATCGGTCATTCATTGGGTGGTTCAGTTCTATTCCAGCGCCACATTGGGGCAAAGACGAAGATTGGCAGAGTAACGAGTACACTGCTGGGTTTCTGAAAGAATTCCACGAATTAATAATGGCCATCTGTAAAAAGGGATAAAATAAAAATAAACTCTTAATTATCTAAGGTGGGGTAAAAAATGAAGTGGGTCATCAAATCAAAGCATTTGAATGGGGAAGAGAAGATTATTGGATTAGAATTGCAGGATGAGGATGGCACATTCGATGCCAATGTCAGATGGGATGGATCTATGGAAATACACATACATTCAATGACTGAAGAAGATAACGTTGTGGTTGATACAATACATACGTATGATATTGATGGACTTATTACCAAATTGGAAGGATTAAAAGAAGTGTGTATGGACTATCTTAACGAGTGAAAATAAGAGCGGATGGAGAGCAAAGAAAAAATCCTATCATACGAAAAATTAATCAAAAATAATAAAGTGAAATTCGAACTTAAATGATAAACCTTTTAAAATCGTATTGGATTCTTTTGAGTCAATCGTCCATACTAAATTAAAATACCTGTTAAAGAAGGAGAAAATATGACACATCAAAAAAACAAACAGACTAAACGAGCCACATATAATAATCAGGTTAATCGATTAAATAAAGCAGAGGATACATACGGCATATTTAAAGAAGAAATGGAAGTAGATACAGATGTCAATGAAGACCCAAATCGGGAAAGGTTATTAGATGAATCAATCGATTCTTTTCTGGAATCGAAAGAAGAACAGTGAATTACCGTAGTAAATGCCATGTTTATAATTGTATACGAATGCTTGAATATCCTAACCCGACGTCCTGTTTAAATTTTTTTGAATATGATCCTCAAAGACTCATTTTGCAAAACCCTCAATTAAATGTTAATAATCCCTACTAATCTGATCAACGCTTAAATACAACATAAATAAAAATCACCCGCTAACAACACGGGTGGTTTATTTTGTCTTTAGCCAGATCGAGAGATTGTGGGAGGTTATTTGGGAATTCATGGTATTATAGTCGTTTTCAAAAAAGGAACCATCTTGTATTCTGCTATAATATACTTAAATTGGAGAGTCGTTAGAAAAATCTACCGATCGGGGGAAAGAAAAATGGGGAATCGTATGGTTACCGGTAATGGTTTAAAATTAATTTCAAAACAGACAAAAACCGTTTATGAAGTTTTGACAAAGGATCTGAAAATAAAAGCAGGGCTTGATTTTCTTGAAAGGGATAACGAATATACGACCCTTGAGCAGATCGCAATTACAGAAATTCCTGCCCCGACGTTTCAAGAGCTAGAACGTGGTTTGGATTATAAAAAGAGGTTGATCGAATACGAACTTCAAAATGTAGAAGTTGACAATCATGGCAACGTGTTTGGAATCAGGCCAGGTATAGGGAATGGACCAAAATTGGTTGTTTCCGCCCACCTTGATACCGTATTTCCCAAGGATACTGATGTAAAGGTGAAAGAACAGGATGGCAGGATACATGCACCAGGTATTGCCGATGATGGTAGGGGGCTGTCTTCCGTCCTTACTCTACTAAGGGCATTTGGAGAAGCGGATATACATACAACTGGAGATATCATTTTTGGTGCTACTGTCGGTGAAGAAGGATTAGGGGATCTAAACGGAGTCAAAGCATTTTTCGAAAACAACCGGGAAATCGACGGTTTTATTTCGATAGAGCCTGGTAGTCCAGACCGCATCACCTACCTCGGAACAGGGAGCCGCAGGTATAGTGTTACCTATACAGGACCTGGCGGCCATAGTTTTGGAGATTTTGGAAAGCCTAGTGCTATTCATGCATTGGGAAGAGCCATTTCAAGGATAAGTGAACTTGAAACACCGAAAAATCCGAAAACAACATTCAATGTAGGTAAAATAAATGGTGGGACATCCGTCAATACGATAGCAGCCAGTGCTGGTATGGTGATTGATTTACGTTCGGTTTCATCTGATACATTGACAGAGTTAGAAGAAAAAGTGGTTGATGTATTAAAAAGTGCAGCTGAAGACGAAAATAGGCGATGGGAAACCAATGAGATACAAGTTGATATCAAACTTGTCGGCGACAGGCCAGCTGGCACCCAATCGGAGGAAAGTATGATTGTTCAGGCTGCTTTGGCGTCTGCTGATGCACTCGGATTTGCCCCCGTTCTGGATGGGCCGAGCAGTACTGACTCGAATGTTCCCATCAGTCTGGGAATCCCGGCGATTACCCTTGGTGGAGGAGGGGTATTTGGCGGCTGCCACACCCTGTGTGAGTTTTATGATCCGACTGACGCTTTTTATGGCGTACAAAAAATCTTTTTAACCATACTTGGTTTGGTCGGGGTAGAAAATGTAAGCGAGCCACTTTTAACAAAAAATAAGAATTGATGGAGACTAAGTACTGTCTCCATTTTTCAGTTCTCTGGAAAAGGGATCATAAATACGAAACGATAGCCACCAACAATAAAATACATTCAAGCTGATTATTAGGTGAGACTAAGCGGTATTAATCGATACAGATTTTCATAACATTTTGCGCAGGTGATCTTAAAAAAACGTCTTTTCGTTCAGTCGCATAAAAACTCCATTTAAGGAAAGAAAATAAGAGGAGACAAGTTCTGTAACAAAGATGATTTTATAATGGAGGGCCTAAGTTTATGCAGAAGATGAACAGAGGGATATTGACCGCGCTTTCGGCGATTGGAATTGCACAAGGCCTGAAGATCCTGACGCATAAGAGGTTGACGGGTAAGTGGGATATTAAACAGGTGGTTACGACAGGTGGGATGCCAAGCTCCCATTCAGCGGGCGTATCATCACTGGCTACTTATATAGCAACCAATAAAGGGTCGCGTCACACGGAAACAGCACTGGCAACCATTTTTGGTATGCTCGTCATGTATGATGCCCAAGGGATCCGTCGTCACACAGGTGAAATTGCTCAACTTGTGAACGATTTGGAGGATGAATTCGCTGCATTTTCAGGTGATTTTCCGAGCTTTGAGTTTGTTCAAAGGGATAAGGAACTGAAGGAGATGTTAGGACATCAACCGATCGAGGTTCTTGGTGGTGCAATTTTAGGAGCTATTTTAGGTTATATTTCTGCTAAATGTGAAAATAGGTGAAAGGACTGGACTTTTGTTCGTTTAGGGTGTTGGACTGGACATCACTTAGTTGTATCGAAAAGGAAGTGAATATTAAAAAAGGTTTGTCTCAGTTTAAATGATCGCAAAAATCTAGTCTCTTGAACACCGACTGATTGTTAGCGCTTTTCTATGTTATAATAAATCAGCAATAGAATAGGATTTCTCAAGGGTGGTCGGCACACTCCCAATCGGAAGGGGGTGGTGCTGCATGACGGTATTTGAAGCGTTGATGTTCACTTGCGCGTTTACAACTTTAATTGTTGTAGTACTGTCGTTTAATCATAAAAAATAATCCACCCTTGAGTTAGTCGGCTCAGGTGGATTATTCTACCCTTAGTCGATCCCCTTGCAGGGAACCGTCTATTGCATGACCGTTGGTGTTACCAGCACCTACGGTCTTTTATACTGTATTCCATCTTATCTGATTTTATTATAACCGATATTTGAAGGAAAGAGAACTACATGATACCAAAAGAAACTGTGTTATAACTCTCCTTTCTTTTATCAACACAGATTTCTAATAAATAATTATCAATTTCTTCCTTATCATCTATTATATGTGTTACCCCTTTCAAAAAGATCGTAGTGAAGAGGACAAGCAATTGTTATAAAGTAAAAAAACGCCCCCGATTTTGTACCGATTGAGATTGAAAAACGATAAAACATTTTGATCGATTACCAGTATATAAAGATTTAGGAAAGATTTCATCTAATTAAAACATATCCTTTAGGTTAAATTAAAGTTGAGTAATTTTTCATTACTCGAATAACCGTGTGGAGTGATGTATCGTGGCAAGAAATAAACCTTTGGTACCTAATGCAGAGAATTCATTGAATCAGATGAAGCAAGAAACTGCTAATGAGATGGGTGTTCAACCTGGTGCAAATACTACCTCACGAGCAAATGGTGCTGTTGGCGGACAGATGACCAAACGTCTAGTCGGAATGGCTGAACAGCAACTAAGCAATAAACCGAAGCAATAACATTGCTTTCTAAATAAGAGACCAATTTTTGGTCTCTTTGAAAAATCCATTCACCAAATGCGAGGTCATATCATAAACTATAGTCAACGGAAACTAAAGTAAAATGGTTTAATCATAAATCATTCTTTACTTCGTTGCTTAAACGTGGTAAGATGATAATCAAACTAAAATGAATAATGAAAACTTCTTATCCAGAGAGGCGGAGGGACTGGCCCTTTGATGCCCGGCAACCATCGAATCAATCCATAGATTGAGGAGAACGGTGCCAATTCCTGTAGGATGATCAAACATCCTAGAAGATGAGAGGATCGTTAAAGATATTTACGAACCCTTTTCTTACTGGATAAGAAAAGGGTTTTTTCGTGCATATACGAAAAGCTCTCGATAGAAGTTTCGTTATTATGAAAGGAAAGATGATAAGTGAAAACAGCTATTTTTGGAGCTGGATGCTTCTGGGGAGTTGAAGCATTCTTTGAAAAATTTGAAGGGGTTATCTCGACACGTGTAGGTTTTACAGGCGGTCATGTCGAGAATCCAACATATGAGCATGTGAAGACTGGAGAAACAGGCCATGCGGAGGCAGTCAAGATCCAATATGATCCTGCCGTGATCTCCTATTCCGAATTGCTCAACACTTTCTTTGAAGTCCATGACCCTACCACACGAAATAGACAGGGCCTGGATATTGGTCATCAATATCGTTCAGTCATTTTTTATACAGATGCAAATCAACAATATCTAGCCGCAGAAAAAATCAAGGAATTGGAAGAAAAAGCTGTCTTTAAGCTTCCGATTGTAACCGAAATCCAAGAAGCTTCGATCTTCTATGATGCAGAAGAGGATCATCAAAAGTATTTACAAAAGAATGGTTCGGTCGCTTGCGGCATGTAGTAATGGTGTCCAGCTCAAATACCCTTTCCTTGGTTTTACCCCAAGAAAGGGTTTATAATTGTCGAATAAACTCTCTTAGGAGAGAAAATTGACAAGATATGAAGGGCAAGGAATTTATGTTACGTTTACAGTATTTTGTTCTCGCAAGCGGGATTATCATTTTACTTTCTGTATGCATGGCTGCTTATGGAGATATAGGATCTTCAACCGAAAAAGGACAGGATGAAGGAAACTGGGTAGGCGCTTGGTCTGCAAGTATGCAAGCCCCTTTTGAAGACGGGGTATCCCAAAGAGGATTTGAAAACCAAACGATTCGTTTCATCATTCATCCTCATACCGATGGTGAAAAAATGCGCATACGTCTTTCTAATACATTCGGTTCAGAACCGTTAACAATCGACAAGATAAATGTTGCTGTTTCAAAAAAAGGAGCTGAAATCATTCCGGGGACAAATCGCAAGGTTACATTCGGAGGTGATCAAAAAGTCACAATCCCTGCAGGGGGAAAAGAATTCAGTGATCCGATGTCCTTTAAGGTCAAGAATGCCAAAAACCTCGCGGTCAGTGTTTATGTCCGTGATAAAACCGGACCTGCAACCTGGCATCCCCGTTCGATGCAAACAACATATATTTCAACAGGAGATCATGTTACAGACTCTGATGCTTCTGCATTTAAAACAAAAGAAGAAGCTTGGTTTTGGCTGGATGGGGTGGACGTCATCCCAGATTCTACTGTAAAAGGCTCGATTGTTGTCTTGGGAAGTTCAATTGCCAATGGAAATCATTCGGAGCAGAATGCCAACCATCGATGGACTGACTTTTTAGCAGAACGGTTCAATCAGGAAACAGACACCAAAATGTCTGTATTGAATGCTGGCGTTTCTGCTAATCATTTGATCAACAGTCTACCCGACAAAGGTGAGAATGCCCTGGCAAGACTAGAGCAGGATGTTTTCAGCCAAACAGGGGTAAAGGCAGTGATCCTCAATCAAGGGTTGAATGATATAAGGCATCATCCTGAGTATGATTCGGAAAAAATCATTGAAAGAATGAAGGATATCATCGATGCTTCTCATGACAAGGGGCTTAAAATTTATGGCGGGACCTTAACCCCTTTCAAAGGATCAGGAATGTACACACCGGAAAAGGAAAAAACCCGTAAGGAGGTCAATGACTGGATCAGGACAAGTGGAGAGTTTGATGGTGTCATCGACTTTGACAAAGCACTGAGGGATCCAGAAGACCCTGAACGCTATCTTCCTAAATATGATGCGGGAGATCATCTGCATCCGAATGACGCTGGATATGAGGTAATGGCTGAGACTGTAGACCTTTCAATGTTTGAATAATATACAAGAAGAGCTCTCGATAAAGGGCTCTTTTTTTAGTGGTATAAAAGCACCGATCGGCGTGATTATACTTGGTTCCTGATAACGCATTAAATACTTGCACTTTTCATTGAGACGACTCAAAATATAAGGTATCTATTATCGATATTCATAGGAAAGGATTCAGTGACATGATTGAGATTGGACTGACTGGTTGGGGTGACCACGATTCACTTTACCCAGCAGATATCAAATCAAATGAAAAATTGCAGACCTACAGCAGTTTTTTTCCGACCGTAGAAATCGATTCAGCTTTTTACGCTGTCCAACCGGTGAAAAACTATGAAAAATGGGTGAAAGAAACCCCGGATCGTTTTTCATACGTGGTCAAGGCATACCAGGGGATGACTGGCCATTCAAGAGGGGATATTCCTTTCTCAAGTGAAGAGGAGATGTACCGGCTATATAAAGAGTCTATCAGACCACTAGAAGCTTCCAATAAGCTAAAGATGGTTCTTTTCCAGTATCCACCTTGGTTTGATTGCAATCGCGAGAACGTCGATTTATTAAGACGTACGAAGGAAAGGATGGGCGATATCCCTGTCGCGCTTGAGTTCCGGCATGAGTCTTGGTTCCATCCTGCCTTTAAGGAACGTACATTGGATTTTATGAAAGAAGAAGGCTGGATCCATAGCATTTGTGACGAGCCTCAATCAGGAACAGGCTCGATACCGACTGTTCTGGAACCGACGCATCCGGATCACACGCTGGTTCGTTTTCATGGCCGTAATGTTCATGGCTGGCAGAAAAAAGGGAATCCTAACTGGCGTGATGTGCGGTATTTATATCGGTACAATGAGGAAGAGCTCTTAGAATGGAAGGATAACCTCTTGAAGCTTGAAAAACCGGGACATGAGGTAACGGCTCTTTTTAATAATAATTCCGGTGGAGATGCAGCAGATAATGCAAGGCAAATGGTCGCGCTCCTGGGAATCGATTACGAAGGACTTGCGCCTCGACAGCTCGATTTCTTCTGATTTTACCGACAAAAAGATTACTACTAGACAGGAGATGATACAATGAGCAGACAAATGCTCCATCTGTATCATATCAATGATCTGCATAGCCACCTGGAACAGTGGCCGAAGATCATGGCATTTTTAAAAGATCGACAACGATTACATGACGAGAATAATGAAACTTTCATTCGTTTTGATATTGGAGACCATGCCGATCGCTTCCATCCGATAACAGAAGGGACATCAGGAAAGGGCAATGTCCAATTGATGAATGAAGCTGATTTACTTAATGCCACCATTGGGAATAATGAAGGAATCACATTTTCTAAAGATCAGTTGGATCACCTATACGATGAAGCGAATTTTCAAGTATTGGTGGCGAATCTTAAAGAAAAAGATGGCTGCTTGCCAAAATGGGCGAAACCTTATGATATCCACACACTGGCAAATGGATTGAAGGTCGGTGTGATTGGGGTGACAGCTCCATATAAAGCCTATTACCAACAGCTTGGTTGGGAAGTAGAGGATCCGTATGGAGCGATTGAAATGACGACAAAACAAATCCGCAGTCAAGTCGATATTCTCATTCTGCTCTCTCATCTTGGACTGGAAGCTGATAAACAGATTTCTTCCGAAATGAGTGATATTGATATCATACTAGGGGCTCATACACATCATGTGCTTCCAAACGGACTACACGCCAATGATACGACAATCGGGCAGGCTGGAAAGTTCGGTGTTTACATTGGTCATATTGAAATCGAATGGGATGAAAAACTGTGTAGAATTGAACATGTGAAAGCTACTTGTATTGATCTCCAGGAGTATGAAATTGACGAAGCAAGCGAACAACTTCTTTCTCGATTATCTGAACAAGCCAATGAAAATTTACATGAAGTCGTGGCTGATTTGGACCATCCTCTTGATTTGGAGTGGTTTGGTTCTTCTCCTTTTACAACTTTATTAGCTGAAGCGATCAGAGAATGGTGCGAATCCGAAATCAGCATGGTCAATGCGGGCTTATTGCTTGAACCGTTAAAGAAAGGGCCTGTTACAAAAGGTGATCTCCACCGTGTTTGTCCCCATCCGATCAATCCGTGTAGAATCATGCTCAAGGGCGAGTATTTAAAAGAGTTGATCCACCACGCCATGACAAAGGAATTGGAAAACCTTGAAGTCAAAGGCCTCGGTTTCCGCGGAAAAGTGATGGGACGAATGGTTTTCGATGGTGTAGAGATCAAAGGTGAAGAGATGGAGGATGGCGAATATCATGTTCAGGAGATTTCAATTAATGGGGAACCGATAGTCCCTGAAAGAATTTATTCGGTTGGAGCAATTGACATGTTTACTTTCGGACGTTTACTTCCATCAGTCCATTATGCAGCGGAAAAGATTTATTACTTGCCGGAAATGTTGAGGGATGTCCTTGCATGGAAGTTAAAAACCTTTGAAAGATAGGCACTACGCCAACACGCTTTGTACTACTATGTCATATTGATAGTAGGGAAAAGGAGCGTGAGGAAAGATGATTACGGTCACTCCAATCGAAATCGATGGGCATCTATTTACAGGCGTAACAGTTGCGTTACCGAAAACGAATTTCATGTCGATCAGTAATGATAAAGGATATATCATGTGCGGGGCACTTGATGTTGCATTACTGAATGAGAAATTGGCTGAGCGAAAAATTATCGCTGGTCGAGCTGTGGGTGTACGAACATTGGATCAGCTCTTGGATGCTCCTTTAGAGTCCGTTACATTAGAAGCGGAAGCCATGGGGATCACCAAAGGCACCAGTGGACGTGAAGCTCTTCTTAAAATGGCTCGATGATAATCATGTACAAATTAATAGCGATACAACCCCCGATCATTGCATACATATAGCAATAGATAGGGGGTATCTTTATGTGGAGAATCCGGAGGCGTCCCCGAGAACGTCCTCTTCCATTCCAATATGTCTTCATCATATCGTTCATTATCTTCATCTTATTGACAGCACAGGCATTATGGCTCGTCGATAAGGGCTTACAGCCTACTCTGATGGAAATTGCGGAAAACGAAACAAAGAAGTACGCCCAGCTTGCTATACAAAGCGCAATTAAAAAACGGATCGTTGAATCGGACAGCATTGAAAACATCATTGACGTGACTAGGGACAATAATGGGAAAGTTTCTTCGGTAAATACCAACCCTAAGGTTGCCAATGAAATCCTCCAGCTTGCAACAACGAATGTACAATTTTATCTTGAACAGATCGAAGCGGGGAATGTGCCGGACCATGCTGAGTTTTCGGATGTAGAGGTGAAACGCGAAAGTGAAGGGAACCGGGGGATTTTCACCGAAATCCCTATGGGGCGTGCTACGCATAACACGTTATTGGCAAACTTGGGGCCGAAAATCCCTGTGGGGTTCCGTTTGACAGGAGCAGTCGAAACGGATGTAAAAGAGGAACTGATACAATCAGGGATCAATAACCAGGTTTATAAAGTATGGATCAGTGTCATAGTGGATGTACAGATCGTCGTTCCATTCGAAACGAAGAAATCGAGGATCGTAACCAATATACCCCTTGTGAATATGTTCATTAATGGTGAAGTTCCGGATTACTATAACAATGGCGGGAATGGTACACTGCAACCGACATTACCAATCGAGAAAAAAGAAAATGAAAGCAACAACTAGTAATTATTAGAAATAATGAATAAAAACAGAGATATGCTTGTTTTTTGACAGGTTATCCGTTATAATCCATTGTGTCGTAAAATTCATAGAGACCTTATCATCAGATGAGGTAGTGGAGCAAATAATATCAGTACTTTGGTGCGAGAAAGACATCGATGACCATCACTGGAAAGGGTTATTTGCCGAAACAGTTTACTTTTGTCGAAAGGTTTACTGTTGGGGCTGCATCAAATAGGTGTAGCACTGTCACTATTCGGGAAGATTGAATTAGTGGAGAACTACGTGATCGATGGGGGATAACTGTTACTTAAAAGGTAACGATAGGTTATTTTCTATCTATCGTTGCCTTTTTTATTTTTTGGCTTTGTAAAATTTTCTGTTGATTTCTAACAGATAAATGCTTTAAGTGAAATGCGTCCTGCGGGAAAGCGAGCCAGAAGTGATGTCTAGCTCAGCGACCAGTCACTTGGATCACTTCAAACTTCCTGCGGCGGGGGACACATTGATTTTTGGTCACCGAACTTTGTTTGGTTCGAGCCTCCTCGTCAGTTTTCCAGTGACCTACTAAGCGGGGCGATTCCGCTTTTCTTTATCCCGCGGAAAGGGATTGAATTTCGCGAAAATCAGCAATTAAGTATAACAGAGCCCGTTTTAAAAATTTCTAGGAGGTAAATAAATTCATATGGAAAATACAATTTATTCTTTGATTCCGCCGCTGCTGGCATTGCTGATGGTGGCATTGACGAGAAAAGTGCTGTTGTCTCTTGGCACAGGGATTCTTGTCGGAGCATTCATGCTTAATAATTTTAATATTCTAGCAAGCCTTACCCAGATTTTCGAAATTGTACGGGACCTCTTTGTCACACAGAACGATGCAGGTGCATGGGAAGTGAACACCTGGAACGTATTCATCTTATTATTTTTATTGATTCTCGGAATAATGACGTCCATGATTGCGATTGCGGGTGGAAGCCGTGCTTTCGGTGAATGGGCGATCAAAAAGGTGAAAACGCGTGTTGGAGCTCAAATTCTAACGATTGTCCTCGGGATTATCATCTTCATTGATGATTACTTCAATTCTCTTGCAGTAGGTAATGTAAGCCGTCCCCTGACGGACCGCCACCGTATCTCAAGAGCAAAGCTTGCATACTATATTGATTCCACTGCTGCCCCCGTATGTGTCATTTCACCAGTTTCGAGCTGGGGGGCTTATATCATTGGTTTGATCGGTGGTATTCTTGCCACTCATGAAGTAGCAGGAATCGGGGCTTTAGAAGCCTTTGTAAAAATGATTCCGATGAACATTTATGCATTATCCGCCTTGTTACTTGTATTTGCGACAGCGCTATGGAACATCAACCTTTTCTCGATGAAGACACATGAAGAGAGAGCTATCAATGAAGGTCAAGTGTTGGACCCGGAAAACAAAGCAGTACCTGGACAACAAAGTGGATTGCCAGAAAGTGATAAAGGGAAGGTAGGGGATTTGATCTGGCCGATCATCGCGTTGATTATCGGGACTGTAGGAGCAATGCTTTATACTGGTGCACAAGCAACTGAAGGAAATGTCACCCTGCTATCGATGTTTGAAAATACCGATGTAGCAAAATCACTTGTGTATGGAGGACTATTCGGCTTAGCAGTAACCATCCTCCTTTTCTTGACGAAGAAACTGCCTGGGAAGCATTTCGGTACAGGGATTTGGAAAGGAATCCAATCCATGCTCCCTGCCATCTATATCTTGATTTTTGCATGGGCGATCATTGCTATCATTGATGAAATCGGAACTGGAAAGTATTTGGCTGGAATTGTAGATGATAACATCAATATCGCATTCTTGCCCGTATTATTGTTCGTGATTTCTGGAATCATGGCTTTTGCGACTGGGACATCATGGGGAACGTTCGGTGTAATGCTTCCGATCGCTGGTGAAATAGCAGCCGCGACAGATATCAGTTATATCTTGCCGGTACTTGCTGCAGTCCTTGCGGGCTCCGTATTCGGGGACCATTGTTCACCTATTTCCGATACGACGATTCTTTCTTCGACTGGAGCAGGAAGCAACCATATCGATCATGTGATGACACAATTGCCATATGCCATTTTAGCAGCTGTTGTCAGCTCCATTGGCTTCCTCATTCTAGGATTTACGCAAAGCATCACATTGGCATTGTTAGTATCGCTTGCACTGATGATTATCATCGCATTCATATTAAGAAAGATGAGCTTAACAAGTATTGAAAAAAACTAACCTGAAAAGGCTTGAATGATAATTTTCGATAAAGCTCTATTAAATCCTGGTGTTGATTTTTTCAATTGCGAATTTTCTTTTAGCGAAATTTGCGACACTCCTGCGGGAACAGCGAGCCAGGCGAAACCCCACAGCGATTTAAGGATCTTCGACTAAATACCACCACGTCCTGCGCCTGCGGTTACTCGGCGCAAAACTACAAGGATAGAATATGAGTCCGTGGTCTTGTGGTGAACGTCGAATCCAACATAAGGAAAGCTTCTAAGAATTCTCATCGCAGACACGAAAATGATTTCATTTTTGTGTTGAGATCCTGTGCAAGTGAGTGAAGAAGCTCGCGGATCGTCCGGGAATGGAGTGAATTTCGCAGAAATCAATGATGAAAAATAACACAGTCTTCGAATAAAGAACTGGCACTTTTATTTAGTGTCAGTTTTTTGTATTTATGCAGTAGCTTTATACTATAATAACGTTTGCAAAATTTGGATAGAAATCACTAAAAATTTTAAGAATTCTTTGACATGGTCAAGCGTAATAGATATACTATAATCGAAAAAGTCAGAAAAAACGGAAGTTTTTTAAAAAGGGACTTTAGTCAGGAAAAACACATCAGAATGGGGGAGAATGTATGGAAAATCGAGCACAATGGGGCACGAGAGCTGGCTTTATATTAGCTGCTGTCGGGTCTGCAATCGGTCTCGGAAACATCTGGCGTTTTCCGGCAGTAGCCTATGACAACGGCGGAGGGGCCTTTTTTATTCCTTATCTAATCGCGTTATTGACAGCCGGAATCCCACTATTGGTCATGGAGTTCACTATGGGCCACAAGTACCGGGGATCTGCACCGCTTACTTACCACCGTATGAATAAAAAGTACGAGTGGATTGGGTGGTGGCAAGTATTTATTTCTTTTGTAATCTCAACTTATTATGCCGTCATCATCGCTTGGGCGATATCTTATTCCATTTTCGCATTAAATCTTAAGTGGGGTGATGACACAGAAGGATTCTTGTTCTCGGAATATTTGAATTTAAGTGCGCCAGGTGAAGTAGGAAGCTTGGTACCAGGGGTATTCATTCCATTATTAATTGTTTGGGTCATCACATTGGGCGTATTATTCAAAGGGGTCAAGAAAGGGATTGAAGCAGCTAACAAGATCTTCATTCCTGCACTAGTGGTATTATTCTTGATCATTGTCATACGTGCAATTACATTACCAGGAGCGGCGGCAGGTCTTGATGCTTTCTTCAAACCGAACTTTGATGCGATTTGGGATGGAAAGGTCTGGGTAGCAGCTTATGGCCAGATTTTCTTCAGTTTATCGATTGCATTCGCGATCATGATCACCTATTCGAGTTATCTGCCGAAAAAATCTGATATTACAAACAATGCATTCATCACCGGATTCAGTAACTCAGGATTTGAACTTTTGGCAGGTATCGGAGTCTTCAGTGCTCTTGGATTCATGGCAGTGGCAGCTAACGTGCCTGTGGATGAAGTTGTTACAGGTGGAGTCGGCCTTGCATTCGTCGTCTTCCCTCAGATCATCAACCAGTTTCCAGCGCTTAATGAATTATTCGGGTTCTTATTCTTTGCAACACTAGTCCTTGCAGGTCTATCATCACTGATTTCGATTGTGGAAACGTACGTGGCTGGTTTCTCAGAGAAATTCGGAACTTCACGTACAAAAGCTGTATTTGTGGGTGGGGGACTTGCAGCACTAGTCTCAATCCTATTTGCTACACAAGGCGGCTTGTTCTTCCTTGATGCTGCAGACTACTTCATCAACCAATTCGGTATCGCCCTTGTAGGATTAGTCGAAGTAATCGCAGTAGCATGGTTCTTGAAGAAACTTACCGATTTCCAAGGGCATTCGAATGAAATTTCGGATATCCGCCTTGGTGGCTGGTGGAAGATATGTTTAGGCATCATTACACCACTCATCTTAGGATACATGATGTTCCAACTTTTCAAGCAGAATCTGATGAGACAATTTCCAACGGAGACTGGAAACTATGAAGGTTATTCAGACTTCTTCATTTTCTATTCCGGATGGGCTGTTGCAATCGGAGCTGTAGTAGTCGGAATCCTCTTCTCTTTAAAGAAGTGGAATAGTAATACTTCTCTTGAGTCCGAAAAGGAGGTTAACTAAATGTCTGGTGGAGCAATTACTATGATGGTCATCGGAATGGTTGTCCTTTGGGGAGGTTTAGCTGCAAGCATTGCTAACGCGGTTAAAACTTCTAAACAAAAATAAAAAAGTGGATGAGCTGGTTCTAACCAAGCTCATCCTTTTTTCTGTTTAATGGGTCTTTTTTATCTTTTCCGGTTTTTAATACGGTCTTGCCGTTCCCATGCTTTCAGATATGGATAAGGATCGAATGACCACTCGTTGTAACCATTGTCACGGTACATTCCATAATGTAAATGCGGAGGAAATTTTCCTGCGGTCCCCGGTGGCCCGTACCCTGAGCTCCCTACAAACCCGATTGTTTGCCCTGGTTTGACAACCGAGCCTTTACCGATACCCTTCTCAAATCCATTTAGATGGGCGTAATAATGGTAAACGTTGTTCAAATCACGAATTCCCACACGCCATCCTCCAAAACGGTTCCAACCCGCTATTTCTACAATGCCATACGTTGTTGCTCTGACAGGTACACCATAATCAGCAAAAATATCGGTCCCTTCATGGATCCGCAGCCCACCGAATCCCCGTCGATCACCCCAAGTATTTTTAAAACTGTAATTTGACCTTATTGGTACAGGAAATGCTCGATCATGGAGACTTAGTGTCTGGTACTCCCGGAAGACTTTCGCAATGCCGAGGATGATATCGACTGTTTTATCTCGGTGGTAGTAATCCCACAAACCGATTTTAATATTTTCTTCATCAAAACCGTAAGCTTGAAGGTAATTGGCGAACGTGTAAAGTAAATCCTCATCATTGTTTCGATCCGCTTTTCCATCATTGTTGCCGTCAAGGCCATTACCACCAAACAGTGAAATAGTCGATGCATCCGAGTCGTCCAAATTAGGATTCAAAGGCCCAACCCATTGTATGGGCGAATAATAGATCCCGATCAAGCCTTCTTCTTCAGGAAGGTCTTTTTGAGCACGCCGGATCGATCGTTCATATTGATCAACCGCTGCCAGGTAATACCATGGGATCGATGTGAGAGCCTCCATCTTATGATAGAGGGCATAACGCTCAACATCTTCTTTTTGATACGCTTTCTTCGCTTCAGCTTTTTCAGTTGTACATATGCTTAGACCTATTATGAAAATGAGTAACACTACAATTTTTTTCATACAGGGAGTTCAGTCCTTTCCTGTATCTTTTCATAATGTTAGTTTGTATTGAAAAAGGTAAATAATGATTATCAAATGTTGGAAAACAGGTCGTATGCTTGGATAATGGAACTTCATCGAACAATATGATACAGTAGAAAGGTATTAGATCAACGCATCAGAGTAGTGTCACTCAATGCCGGAATCTTAAACTAATCCAATATTGGAGTGAGTTAGATGGCGAAAAAAGAAGAATATATTCGTAAGCCCGAATGGCTTAAGATCAAATTAAATACAAACGAAAACTACACTGGTCTGAAAAAAATGATGCGCGAGAAAAACTTACATACGGTATGTGAAGAAGCCCGTTGTCCGA
The DNA here is from genome assembly GCF_045920555.1 of Pseudalkalibacillus sp. A8. Lineage (NCBI taxonomy): Bacteria > Bacillati > Bacillota > Bacilli > Caryophanales > Fictibacillaceae > Pseudalkalibacillus > Pseudalkalibacillus sp. A8. The sequence goes on along the minus strand of NZ_CP174509.1, from coordinate 4,443,336 downwards.
ATATCCACGAATGCTGGGCAGTCCGTAAAACGGCTACCTTCATGATCCTTGGCGATGTATGTACGCGTGCATGCCGCTTTTGTGCTGTAAAGACTGGTTTACCAAATGAATTAGATCTACAAGAACCTGAACGTGTTGCTGATTCTGTAAAATTGATGGGACTTAAGCATGCGGTCATCACAGCAGTCGCAAGGGATGATTTGAAAGACGGCGGGGCAGGTGTGTATGCTGAAACAGTACGTGCTGTACGCCGAGCAAATCCTTTCTGCACAGTAGAAGTACTGCCATCAGATATGATGGGAAAATACGAAAACTTGAAGACATTGATGGATGCCCGTCCAGACATCCTGAACCACAATATTGAGACTGTTGAAAGATTGACACCGAGAGTCCGTGCCCGCGCAACATATGAACGCTCACTGGAATTCTTGCGTCGTGCAAAAGAGATGCAGCCGGATATCCCGACAAAATCAAGTATTATGGTTGGTCTTGGCGAAACGAAGGAGGAGATCATCCAGACGATGGACGACCTTCGTGCTAACAATGTTGACATCATGACAATCGGGCAATATCTCCAACCAACTAAGAAACATCTGAAAGTCCAGAAATATTATCACCCGGATGAATTTGCGGAGCTTAAAGAAATCGCCATGTCAAAAGGTTTCAGCCATTGTGAATCAGGACCGTTAGTACGTTCATCATACCATGCTGACGAACAAGTAAATTCAGCATCTAAACAACGCCAACAAGAAGCAAAATAAGTTTAATTGGAAAGAGAAAGAGGCTGAACCGTCCGAAAAAGGGAACGGTATAAGCCTCTTTTCTTGTTTTCGTCTTTTTAAAAGCCAAAATATCTCGACAACTAATGAAATAGAAATGCTCAGACGAAGAAAGACGACCCCTCACTCATTGTCCTCCCTCAGATCTTCCATCGCCTTCCATTTCACCATCTTTATCTGGATCTGTGTAACCTTGAGGGGATTTTTTCATTTCTTTAACCAGACCATCAATACTGCGCTTCACGTTAGCCGAAGTTTCATCCATATTTTTATATCGTTCAATGTATTCGAAAAGGGTCGTATCGTCGGACACATATACATGGAACCAGCGTGGCACCACTGACATTGCGGATCTTTTTACGATATCAGCAGCTCGATCCCGATCATCAGTTTTGGCATCATAAACAATAAGTACTTTATCACTTGTTACGAGGGTAGCCGAATCTCTGATTATTCGATTCTGCATGACCATCCTCGAAATAGTGTCTGAAAGGATTTTCTTATCAATTTGTGGTGCGCTGCCGAAGCTACGACGATCATTGCTCGGACTTTGGATCCGAGTATAGCCGAAGTCATCCATTGCCTCCGGCGGCGTTTTGCCTGGGGTACCCGCCCGATCTTTAACATCGATGGTAGGATTCAATCCATTTCCGTTTGCACCATCATAATCACCTTTATCCATCCCGCAAGCTGGTAAGATAAGCATTGTACATGTTAATCCAGCTATCATGAATTTTTTCATTTACTGTCACCTCCTACCTATAGATTTTGCTGCAACTTTTATGGCTATACTGCCAGAACTTGTACATCTACCCATAAATCGTGATAAAATAGAAATGTGAATGGAGTGATGAAATTGGTTTGCGTAAATGGAATCAATTATGAAGTTATAGAGGAGTTTCGAAATGGATGGAACGAGGAAGAATTTACATCCAGATATAGCGAAATTTTACATAAATACGATTATATCGTTGGTGATTGGGGTTATAATCAGCTTCGGTTACGCGGCTTTTTTGAGGACAATAGCGATAAAGCGAATTATGAAACGAAATTCAGTACAGTGCCTGAATATCTGTTGGAGTTTTGTAATTTCGGTTGTCCTTATTTCATTGTAAAAAAAGTCAAAACGAATGACCCAAAAAAAGAATCAAGTAAACCCTCGAACAAAAAAGAGATGAGTAAAGCAGAAAAAGGGAGCTGACTTGATGTCAGTCCCTTTTTCTTTAGTTGATTTTAATAATCCTGATATGGCGGCTCTGTTTCCCGATCTGGATCACTATGCACGGGGTGTGCACCTGGGAATTGCCGCGGAATGTCCTGATGAAGCGTTTTGTTCTCATAGTTGAAAGCACTGTAATAACGCTGGTCTTCATCAAACGGAGTCGTTTTTCCTAACTTAGCATTGATCGGAGAGCCGTAAGGACCCTCAGGTAAGTCCTCAGGTAAGACGAATTTATGCATCGTCTCTACATTCGAGAAATCAGTGTACTTTTCATTCTCTTTTCGGAAACCTCTTCTTCTTGCCAAAGGACACCACTCCTTCTAGGCTTTAGGATAGGGGACTTCTATCCTTTATTATATTGCCCTGTGGAGTAGGTTATTACTGAAGTTAAAAGCTTACATTATAATTGTCATTTTCCAGCATTTTTTGTTGGTCTAGTGGCCATCTTTCCGTTATTTGGATAAACGGCAGTTGATCTCCTTTGATTTTACGTAAAAAAGGTCTCTGGTGTCCTCTATTTTTTATAACAGTGGTTTTTGGCAAATAAGGTCTCAAATGTCATTAAATCCATGAAAGCAGCTCCTTCTAAGAAAGCACCTCTTCTTCTAAAAATTCTCGAAGCTCTTGCGCATCTTCTTCGTTCAAATTGAAGGCATGTTCTAAATAACCTGGCTCATCCAAGTCATCACGGCCGATAATCCCAAAGCGGCCGCCTTGTATATCCAAAATGAGTGTTTTTCCGTAATGCCGATCTGTTTTCGTAATCGCGAGATCGAAGCGTTGATTTTCTCCCATGAAACTTACGAATCGTGTTTTCGTTTCTTCAACATCGTCGTATAAAAAGAATCGTTCTGTCACCTTTATCTCAACTCCTATTCCATTACTAAGTTCGGTTTGTGCTCCAAATGATGTTGTGCTTTTATCGATCGGATTGTCTTTGTCTTTGCTCTCATGACGAGGGAATCTGTTTCGACATAATCACCAGATAGGAAACGCACACCTTCCAATAGTTCCCCGCTACTTACTCCAGTTGCTGCAAAGATGGCATCATCCCCACGGATAAGGTCGTCTAATTGTAAGAGCTGTGTTGGATCTTCTAATCCCATACGGATGCAACGTTCACGTTCATCATCATTGTGTGGAACTAAACGTGCCTGCATATCTCCACCCAGACATTTGATCGCAGCAGCTGAGATTACGCCTTCTGGTGCGCCGCCTGTTCCAATGAACAAATCAATACCAGTGTTCGGAAGTGCTGCGGCAATAGCAGCGCCAACATCCCCGTCTCCAAATAGTTTAACACGGGCTCCTTTTTTACGGATACGTTCAACCAACTCATCATGTCTAGGTCGTTCTTGAATGATCACAGTAAGATCATGCAGGCGCTTATCATTGGCCTCAGCAACAATATCGATCATTTTTTCAATCGGGTCTGACAAACTTACTTTCCCTGCAGCCGCTTTCCCGACCACAAGCTTTTCCATGTACATATCAGGTGCGTGCAATAAACTTCCTCGATCACCTATAGCAATGACAGCCATGGCATTCGGATGTCCTTTTGCTACTATATTCGTGCCTTCCAACGGATCAACAGCGATATCGACTTCCGGTCCATGGCCGGTACCAACTTCTTCACCGATATACAGCATAGGTGCTTCATCGAGTTCACCTTCCCCGATTACGACAGTACCTTTCAAGTTGACTGAATCAAACATAGCTCTCATGGCCGTGGTAGCAGCATGATCCGCTTCATTTTTCAATCCTCTGCCCATCCATTGTGCTGAAGCGATTGCGGCAGATTCTGTTACTCGTACAATTTCTAAAGCTAATTCGCGATCCATTGTATGCCCCCTAGTTCTTTTATATTAATGTTCTATACTAAATCCCCTAAAACAAACATTCGTATGACATGTTACTCTTATTATGATAACAAGTAATTGTCGAATAGAAAAATATTTCATTGATAGTAAGAATTTTCAAATATTTATGGTACACTTAATGGACTATGGTTCAACCTCTGAGGTGATATAATTTGCAGAATCAACAAAAGTATTGGCTCCATTTCTGGAAGCAGCTGTTTGCTCCTAACCAAAGTCTGCGGTTTTTCCCGCCTCACTTCTGGTTGCGTAATCCTGTTACACCGATTTTAAAAAAATCATATCGTTGCAACCGAACGCATGTTGTAGTCGTTTTTGATGTCCATACCTATAAGCATCAGATTGAACAATTCGGTATGACCTATGTCCAACAATTTGAAAACGATGTACGCAGGTTGTTCAAAAGGTCGTTTGCGAGACAGTAAAAGACGAAGAGATATTGTTTTTACATCAATATTGGGGTGACGATACTGTACTTCTCCTGTCATTACCGCAAGAAAGTAATGTCATCCATATGATTGAGAAATACATAGAAAATATTAAAGCCAATATCAATGAGCATTTCTTCGCTTATGATAAAGAAGATGAAGAAAGCTTTCAAACCGGTTATATAGTGATGGACGCCTATACCGATCACCCTTTCCAGTCAATTTTGATTACCTATCAAAAAGCTCTTGTCATGGCGAAAAAGGGTGTCGGGTCAAAGTACAACCAAATGGTCCACGAGATTAAGGAAATCATCGAAAAAGAAAACTTTTCCTTATACTCACAACCCATCGTCAATGTCCATGAATTAGATGTAATGGCGTGGGAAGTTTTGACAAGAGGTCCTGAACATACCGTCTATGAGCATCCATTACAGCTTTTCAGTATGGCCAGGCAGACGAATATGCTTTATACATTGGAATTACTGGTGATCAAAAAAAACCTGCAAAAAATGAGGGGCCAAGATGCAATTTTCATAAATGTCACACCTCAAACGATCGCCCATAAACATTTTATCGATGATGTAGATGAAATTCTACAAAATCATGTGCATATCAACCCTTCGCAAATTTTTTTGAAATAACAGAAAGTGAATCGGTGCAGCGTTATAGTCATCTGTCAAAGACGATCAAAGACCTCCGAAAGCGGAAGATAAAGATTGCTTTAGATGATACAGGAGCAGGCTATGCGAGTTTAAACTCGATTTCTTTCTTGCGCCCTGATATTATTAAAGTGGATCGTTCCTTAATCGAAAATATCAATGGGAACAAGCTGAAGGAGTCAATGCTGCAAGGGTTGATCCATATTGCGCGGGAGGCGAACGCGCAGATTGTAGTAGAGGGTATTAAGACAGCGGAAGAAGCATCGGTCATGAAACGTAATGGGGTTCATATGGTACAAGGCTTCTTTTACGCACGCCCAAGGTTAATCCCCACTCCAACAGCAGGATAAAGCTTTTAGAAATCAGGTGATAATATGTATTTTGTCGACCGGAAAAAAATTGAGGAACTGTTGCGTTTCATGAACCATCGGCTTGATGCCTTTGAATCTGAAGAGTTTGGGGAAAAGATGAATGATCAGTTGTTCCTTGAGCGGATCGGTCATATGGTGATTGAAACGATCATAGATGTTGGAAACAAGATGATCGATGGCTTCATCATGCGTGACCCCGGAAGTTATGAAGACATCATAGACATTTTGGAAGATGAAAAGGTAGTCTCTAGTGAAGATGCCGAAAGCTTGAAACAAGTCATTTCATTGCGCAAAATGCTTGTACAAAATTACACAGAAGTTGATCATAAGGAAGTTGAACACGTTTTAAGAGCCAATTTGGAGCCTTTGAAGAACTTTCCGAGCCAAGTACGAAGGTATTTGACAGAGGAATTGGGTCCAGTGTCAGCGTTTTTGCCCGATGATCACTTGTAATACACACGTACAGCCGCCTGTAATGGGTGGCTTTTTTATTGTAGAAAGAACTTTAATACAAATCTATCCTAAAAACCTATTCTCAAACCTTTATACAACATTTTTCCCAATGTTCCGTGGTATCCTACAATAAATAAGATAAAATAAATTCAACGTATTTGAGGAAGTGGAGAGAAATGAAATATGAAGGTTATTTGATTGATCTGGACGGTACGATGTATAAAGGAAAGGAACGAATAGAAGAAGCAGTTGAGTTTGTAAAGAAGCTACAAAAAGAGGGTTTATCCTACCTATTCATCACAAACAATTCAGCAAATACACGTCAACAAGTGACTGAAAGGCTTCAGAACTTCGATGTTCCCGTATCACCGGAGCATGTGTTTACATCATCAATGGCGATTGCCGAATATATGAAGCAAGAAAAGCTAGGGAAGCGTGTTTTCATGATAGGCGAAGTAGGTCTTCGAGAAGCAATTGAAAGTAATGGATTTGAAATTGTAGAAGAGGATGCCGATTATGTCGTCATGGGTATCGACCGGAGCCTTACCTATCAAAAATTGGAGAAAGCTTGTTTGGAAGTACGGAAGGGTGCACGTTTCCTTTCTACAAATAAAGATGTGGCATTTCCTACTGACCGGGGATTGGTACCAGGTAATGGGGCATTGACTTCTGTCGTAGCAGTTTCCACAGGTACGGATCCGACTTTTGTCGGCAAGCCTGAGCCGATCATCATGGATTTGGCAATGACAAAAATGGGCTTGCCTAAGGAGAAAGTTCTCATGATAGGTGACAACTATCTAACGGATATTTTGGCAGGTATAAGGGCTGGAATCGACACACTCCTTGTCTTTACTGGAGTCACCACCACACTTGAAGACATTCCACTCGAAGAAAGACCGACCTATTCAATTGATTCATTAGATTTATGGGATATCCAACTCTAAAGAGGAGGAAAGCAGAGCCGAATAGGAAATCAACTCTACTCTGTGTTAGCGGCTCTATGTGCCAGTCTGCTTGACGCAGCGGCCGCTATGGCACCTACGATATCGTCTAAAAACGTATGGCATTTTCCTGAGGTTTTGTCATTCAAAACCTTTAAGATTCCTGGCTTTTGTTTATCAATATATCCGTAATTCGTAAATCCGATCGATCCATAAATGTTGACAATGGAAAGGGCGATTACTTCATCCACGCCATATAGCCCTTCATCCTTTTTCAAAATATGAAGTAAAGGCTCTTCAATCTTGTTGTTTTCAGCTAATATATCGATTTGGATTCCCGTTAAGATTGCATTTTGCACTTCACGCTTGGCGAGTACCCGATCAACATTATATTTACAAGTCTCAATATCGAGATCTGTATGGTACTGGCATTGTAAAAGATACACGAGTTCCGCTATATCATTTTCCGTTACTCCACGATCCCTAAGCCATTGGCGAGCTTTGATCTCGAGTTGATCTTGTTTATCTGAATGGTTTTCTGTCATAGTCTGATCCCCAATCTTTTCAATTTAATCATTGGTTCCATTAAAGCCTATTGTTGATTTCTAAAGATTTTCAGCTAACGAGCTAGTCACTTAGGAAGGGACGGTACGCTCGCTGGTATTCCCCTATGTCTGATTCCTCCGAAGTTCAGGCTCTGGTTTAAGTTTTCTTAGTATATGGTGTTTAGGTTATGTTATGAACAAAATCAAAAATTGCGTGCAAATGATAAACACTCCACCCATCTGTTTCATAAACTACTTATACATGGGAGGGGAGTGAAAGCATTTGTTAGAGCGCGAAATATATCACCACTATAACTTATATGTCGATCATCGAACTCGTATTGGGGGATATGAGGGATTTCGTGCACATGATCGTTATTATGTGTTGGTGCCAATGATGGATGGGAATTATTTAATGCTGCAGGATATGCAGACCCTAATGTCATATTTATATGAAAAAGGAGAAAAAGATCTGCCTGCCTGGGTGACGAACCAAAGAGGAAGAGTGGTTTCCAGAGTTGAAGGACAGGATATGATTCTCTTTGAACTTCCGAGGTTTGAACGATCGGAGCGAGGGTCGATCGGCAAACAGTTGGGTAAATTCCATAAAGCTGGGGAACAGTTTCCGGTGATGAATGAAGATCTGATTCGTTACAACAAGTGGGTTGAACTATGGACATCACGACTTGATCAACTCAAAGAGAGTTACGATGCCATCAGTCAAAGCGGACCCTCAAGTGAGTTCGAGCTTCTTTTCTATGAATCGTTCCCTTATTATGAGGGTTTGACGGAGAATGCGATCCAATATATTGTCGATTATGAGTGGGATCGTAATGGGAAAGAGGAAGGCAGTTATACGATTACGCATGAACGATTCCATTCAGGATCATGGATTCCGATCAAACAAGATGATAACCTATTTATGAAATTACCTCTTAATTTGGTTATCGACCACCCAGTCCGGGATGTTGCAGAATATGTTCGCTATCTGGTCACACAGCAAGCCAAAGGAGATGTGATCTCGGAATTCCTCAATGATTATACCGAAGAAAAGCCTTTGACAAGAGGAGGATGGCGTCTTTTATATGGGCGGTTATTGTATCCTGCTACGTATTTTGATGTGGTGGAGACGTATTACAATGCGACAAGAGCTCATCAGAGAGACGGCTTAGTGGATCATTTGAAGTACGTGTTATCATTAGAGGAAAACCATGAGTCCTTTATGAAAAACTTCTTCAAAATCAGTGCGCTTCCAAAGGATGTCGTTCAGATTGAGCCTGTAGGATGGTTGACAAAGTCATAGTGCCAGGAGGGGGTTTCTGCTGGGCGTCAGGCGTCTTTTGACAAGTGGTATGCTTGTAAGAAGCCAGACACTTATGCACTCCTTCCTATACATATATAACAAAAACTACGAACGAGGAGTGTGAAACAAAAATGGACAACCCTTATGTATTCATCACAAGGAAAGTTCCTGAAGATACGATTGCACCGATAAGAGAGGTAGCAGACGTAAAAATGTGGGATTACGAAGATACCCCTGTGCCGAGAGAGGTTTTGTTGAAAGAAGCCGAAACTGCAACAGCTATTTACTCAATCCTTTCCGATAAAATAGACCGGGAATTATTAGAGAGAGCAAAGAATTTGAAAGTTGTCGGGAACCTTGCTGTGGGTTATGACAATGTGGACGTAGAAGCGGCGACAGAACATGGCGTTATCGTTTGTAACACTCCAGATGTATTGACCGATACGACAGCAGATTTGGCTTTCGCTCTTCTGATGGCGGCAGCGCGCCGGATTCCAGAAGCCCAACAATATATAAAAGATGGAAAATGGGATAACTGGAGTCCTTTATTATTAGCAGGGCAAGATGTTCACCATAAAACCCTCGGAATCGTCGGTATGGGACGGATCGGGGAAACAGTAGCGAAAAGGGCAACTGGTTTTGAGATGAATATTTTGTATCACAATCGTTCACGGAATGAAAAAGCGGAAAAAGAGTTTGGTGCTGCTTATGTTTCCTTCGATGAACTTTTAGATACTGCGGATTATGTTCTTAACTTGACCCCGTTGACACCAGAAACAGAAGGCATGTTCAACCGAGATGTTTTCAGCAAGATGAATAAGAATGCGATTTTCCTGAATGTAGGTAGAGGGGGAGCAGTCGTAGAAGAAGATTTGGTTGCAGCAATAGAAAATGGTGAGATAGCCGGGGCTGGTTTAGACGTTTTTGAAAAAGAACCGATTCCAGAAGATCATCCATTGATGAAATTTCCGAATGTCGTCTGCCTGCCGCACATAGGGAGTGCGAGTGTTGAAACAAGGAAAGCAATGTGTAGTTTGACCTCCCGGAATATCAGGGCGGTACTGCGTGGTGAAAAGCCTGAAGCAGCGGTGAATTGGAATAAGTGAAAGAAAAAAGAGCGGATCTCCATTCGGGTCCGCTCTTCCGTTTATAAAGCCTGCTCTAAGCATACTTTGCCAGGTTGATTTTAAAATACTTGTTCTAATTCCGTTACACCAGGTACCTCTTCAAGTAATGCACGCTCGATACCCGCTTTTAATGTAATGGTTGAACTTGGGCAGCTTCCGCATGCTCCCATCAATCGAACTTTGACGATTCCGTCTTCGATATCTACCAGTTCAACGTCTCCACCATCACGAAGCAGGAAAGGTCGTAATTTATCAAGTACCTCTTCGACTTGTTCACGCATAAATATCTACCCCTTTCTTAATCCTTATTATAATCATTTTCATGAAAAAATGCTATTGTTAAAAGCTGTTTATCCTCATTTTTTATCTTATCACATCCAAAAAGCGGTTGAAATAAGCCGTTTGAAGGATTTTGAAAGTTTCCTCAAGGTACTGCCTTTTTCTCAATTACCTTTACCTAAATAATAATAACCTAGATAATATGTATGAAAAATTTGGTAAAGTTAAAGGACTGCCCCATAACAGTGTCTAACACGATTGTTTTTGGGACAACCCCGATATAAGGTTTAATTTGTGTGGTATTTGTACATCCAGAGGATGCCTGATTTCAGAAGCCTTGGGACCCGGCCAGTTAGAGCCGTACCTTTCATCATACCGAAACCGTGCTTTTTACCAAGTGAACCTAGGACACCTTTAAGCTTGATTTTAGGAAGATCCTCAAGCGGTTCATCTTTCCAAAGCTTCAGCAGGACTTCCACGATTTGATCTCCTTGGCCTTCAGCGAGCTGGGCGCTTGGCGCGTGAGGTAAGCTTGCGCAATCGCCTACAACGAATACATGTTGATCATCGGGAAGATGGTGATGCGGTGACAAGACAACGCGCCCGGAATCATCTTTTTCTACATCAAGTTCTCGAACAAGACGGTTCGGTTGGATTCCAGCTGTCCAAACAATTGCATCACAAGGAATTTCTTGGTCATTGTTATATAAGATGTTCGGTTCAACACGTGTTATGTTGGATCTGTTGACGACCTCTACACCATGATCGATGAACCATTTCTGGACATAATTGCTCAGGCGCTTAGGAAAAGTAGATAGGATCGTTTCACCGCGGTCAAATAGCTTGATCGACAAATCCGGGCGGCTTTCACGAAGTTCACTGGCAAGTTCAACACCGCTTAATCCTGCACCCACTACACCAACAACAGCTTTAGGCGAAAGGTTGTTCAGTTTTTGATAGGTTTCCCGTGATTTATCAATTGTCTGGATGCTTAACGTATGCTCAGGGGCACCAGGCACTCCGTGATATTTGTCTTCACATCCTAAACCGATGATGAGATCATCATATTCAAGCGATTCATCATCTTCGAACTCAATTTCCTTATTGTTCAGGTCAATGTTGGTGACCTCTCCATACTTGACTATGACACGAGGGTCTTCTGGAAAGCTGACCCGGATGTGATGATCTGAAACTGTACCCGCTGCAAGAGCGTAGTACTCTGTTTTCAAACAATGGTACGGTAGACGATCTACTAATGTGATTTGTATGTCTTCTGGAAGCTCGGAATCAAGCAATCCGTGGATGATCTTCATACCACCGTATCCAGCACCTAAGATGACAAGCTTTTTCATTCTGTCATTTCCCCTTTTTTCATAAAATCCTTGTATGCTGACTTCCAATAATGTCATGACACGTTGAATCAGAGATTCTTTCGTATCGTCGGTGTGAGATGTCGACAAAACATAATGGAAATGGCTGTTACAAACATGAGCACAAGAAGTCAAGTCGATGTGTGAACTTAATTCACCTCTAATGCTTCCTCTATTTAAAATCGTCCTCCAATGCTTGATTAGAGGGCTTTTTTCTTTTATAACAGTTGCCCAGAGATCTTTCGTGAAATCCGAATCAAGATCATAATACGTTAATAGATGACGGACTAACACTTCCATTTGCTTTTGGAAGGGTTGTGAAAGAATATACCCTTTTTCCAGGAAAATACTCAATGTATCGAGGCGCTCTTCAGCAAAATGCTGCATTAAATCCTCTTTTGTAGGGAAATAATTGAAAAACGTACCTTTTGCAATATTAGCTCTTTCGGTAATTTCCTTGACGCTTGTATGGGCATATCCTTTTTCATAGAAAAGTTCCAATGCAGCTTTCACAATGTTATCTTCTGTAAAATTCCTTTTTTTGTTGCGGTTCACTTTAAGCCGCATCTCCTTTACGTGTTAAAAAAGAAATAGATCATACCTGTATGAAATAGGGAATTAACACCCCGTTTTCCAAGTAAATGACCGTGGTCATCTGTAGTATAACGAAATTGTGACAAATCTACAACAATCATCTGTAAAAAATATGTTGATAAGCCCCGTATGTTGACGGAAATCAGTGTAAGGATGTAGGATAAGGATGGAAAGAAAGGTGGTTGAAAATGAGGCCAATCATCGAATTTTGTGTAAGTAATCTGGCTAACGGATCTCAAAGTGCAAGAGAAGTACTTGAACGTGATCCGAACCTCGATGTTATTGAATATGGTTGTCTCGGAAACTGTGGACAATGCTTTCGATCACCGTACGCATTAGTGAACGGTGAATACGTTCCTGGTGAAACACCAGAGGAACTTGTCGACAATATTTATCAATATTTAGAAGAAAACCCGATGTTTTAAAGGGTGTAAATAGATTTCGGAACAGATCTCTTTCAAATGGAAGAGGTCTGTTCTTTTTTATCCAAGTTCTGTGAAAGTTCATATACGAAATTCACTCCCTTTCGAGGGATAAAGAAAAGCGGAAGCGCCCCGCTTAGTCACGTAGGTCACTGGAAAACTGACGAGGAGGCTCGAACCAAACAAAGTTCGGTAATGTGTGGGCTCACACATAAGATGTAAATCAATGTGTCGACCGCCGCAGGAAGTTTGAAGTGATCCAAGTGACTGGTCGCTGAGCTAGACATCACTTCTGGCTCGCTTTTCCCGCAGGAGTGTCATAAATTTCACTTTAGAGAATTTTCCTGCAAAACCTAAGAAATCAAGACTTTAAGCGGCTGAGTTTATTGAATTAAGATGGATATATATGGACAAGAAGGGGAATATAACCGTAAACCTATCCATACTTGAAAAAATTTTGCAACAAAAAAGATAGTTAAATGCTTTGTTATTTAGGGTAATAGGAAAACGTTGGTGTATGAGGAACAATAGTGAAAACAAAATTACCTCTTGTAATTTTGTCGAATTCTGTTACATTATTATTTGTGAAACGTTAGATGTCAGACAACATACCTTGACGCGAAAAGAAAGCGTTTTCGGTTTCATTACAATATATTAGGGGAGTGAACATTATGCAATATTTATGGGGGATCGTCGGTATTATAACGATCTTACTCATTGCGTTTCTTGTGTCGAATAACAAAAGGAAAATTCGACTAAGAACAGTGTTAGGCGGTCTAGCAATCCAGATTGGGTTTGCGCTGATTGTTATGAAATGGAATGCTGGTAAAGCCGCATTACAAAAGGTTTCCATGGTTGTTCAAAACATCGTGAACAATGCAAACGAAGGTATTGAGTTCCTGTTCGGAGGACTTGTTGCTGAAGATAGTGGTCTTGGATTCATTTTTGCGTTCCAAGTATTGACGATCATTATCTTCTTCTCATCTTTAATCGCCGTACTCTATTATCTCGGAGTCATGCAATGGATCATCCGTTTGATTGGTGGAGCTATTTCTGCCCTACTAGGTACAAGTAAAGCAGAATCCCTTTCAGCAACTGCAAACATTTTCGTAGGTCAAACTGAAGCACCATTGGTTATTCGCCCTTACTTACCACGAATGACACAATCTGAGCTTTTTGCTGTCATGGTCGGTGGACTTGCTTCGGTTGCTGGATCTGTATTGATTGGTTACAGCTTGCTGGGTGTACCACTCGAATACTTGTTAGCTGCAAGTTTCATGGCGGCACCAGCCGGATTAGTCATGGCGAAAATTATTTTGCCTGAAACAGAAGTATCTGAAACAACAGATGAAATCAAAATGGAAAAAGATATTGAAGCAGTCAACGTGATCGATGCTGCAGCACGAGGGGCTTCTGATGGATTGAAGCTTGCCTTGAATGTAGGGGCGATGTTGCTTGCATTCATCGCATTGATTGCTATGTTGAACGGTCTCCTAGGTTGGATCGGTGAATTGTTCGGATATGGACAACTATCCCTTGAATTGGTTCTTGGATATGTTTTCGCACCTTTTGCATTCATCGTCGGTGTCCCTTGGGAAGAGGCAGTTCGTGCAGGAAACTTCATTGGACAAAAGCTTGTACTGAATGAATTCGTTGCATACTCTGCATTCGCTCCTGAGATTCCTGAACTAAGTGCCAAGACGGTAGCAGTTGTCAGTTTTGCGCTTTGTGGATTTGCAAACTTATCATCTCTTGCAATTCTACTTGGTGGCCTTGGTGGTATTGCGCCAAACCGTCGTCCAGACATTGCAAGACTCGGTATAAAAGCCATTATTGCTGGTTCACTTGCGAACATGTTGAGTGCAGCAATCGCTGGTATGTTGATCTGATTATAAGAACTCTTTAAGCTAAGTAGCTCCTCGTCACAGGCGGGGGGCTATTTTCCATTGTGTCCATGCCGTATTTCACTTAATCGTACGGTTTTAGACATAAGTGGATTTTTTAGACTAATAAGTCAGATTTTTACCTTAAACACGAATTTTTATCCTTATTCCTTACAATGTATGGATTTGGACCTGCATTTTGGTAAAATGTACCTATCGTACTAAGCGGATTTTCAAACATCAGTCGCTGACTGCTTTAGACATTTTTGTAGTAAGATGTAATGTTGTTGTAACGGTAGGAAGTATCCATTGTCAATCCACGAAAAGCTGATTATACTAATAAAACAAAGAGAAAGAGCAGGGGGAAAAGCATGTCTTCTTTCAGGTACACATGGCCGTATGAACGGATGATGAAAGATATATATATCCAGCAGTGTCCTTATTGCGGCAAGGAAAATATATTGACAAATTTAAAAGAAGAAGACCTTCAAAATGCAAAAGAAGGCTTTCGAACATATTTGATAATGCCTTGTTGCCACTCGAAAATGACGATTCTTAAGGCAGATGAAGATTACTTCTGGACGACAGAACAATTGCGATGATGGAGGAAGCATAATGGCTCAATTTAATTTCACTAAAATGCACGGACTGGGGAATAATTACATCTATGTAAATATGTTTGAAGAATCACTTCGGGAAGACCAGCTATCTTCAATCGCAGTTTCTGTTTCAAATCAGAATACAGGGATCGGCTCTGATGGACTCATTTTGATAGCTCCCTCTGATCGTGCAGATGTACTTATGCGCATTTTTAATAACGATGGCTCTGAAGCGAAGAATTGCGGAAACGGATTACGCTGTGTCGCTAAATATGTCTATGAACACAACCTCGTCGAGGAAGAACATTTTACGATTGAAACTCTCGGAGGTATTGTACAAGCTCAGGTTCTTCCAGAAGGGGAAAAGGTTCATCAGATTACGATCAACATGGGAAAACCACGGTTTAAACGCTCGGACCTTCCTATGGTCGGTACGGGAAATCCTGATGATCATGTTTTGCGAGAAAAAATGGATGTTATGGACTATCACCTCGAGCTTACAGGCGTATCGATGGGAAATCCACATGCCATCTTTTTTATTGAAGACATTGAAACAGCTCCTGTCCTTACTGTCGGGCCTGTTTTGGAAAAGTCGGAAAATTTTCCAGAAGGTGTTAATGTAGAGTTTGTCGAAATGATTGATGAAAAGGAAATGCACTTTCGCGTATGGGAAAGAGGCTCTGGTGTAACTCAGGCCTGTGGAACAGGAGCCTGCGCAGCTGTTGTTGCTGCTGTCTTGAACGATAAGGCGAAACGGGATGAAGAAGTGATTGTCCATTTATCGGGTGGGGATTTACGCATAACGTGGACTGAAAGTGGTGATGTATTGATGACTGGGCCGGCCGTCACCATTTGTGAAGGAACATACTATTATGAAAGTACGGACTTCAAAAAACAATAGGACAGTACAATAACCGTAAAGTACACCTGTTTGTTCCAGTGTAGAGTATAGGAGTGGTGGCGTATGATTCAGACATCGAAATCGATATTGTTCAAAAAATATAATGAGCAAATTGAGTGCCTACGTAGTGAAATGATCCGCACCGCTCGAGTATTAGGTTTGAATCACCCGAAAGTATTGTATTATAGTCAAGAAATAGATCGACGTCATAATGATTTGAACCGATTAAAGGAAGATGGCATTACGAGCCTGGATGGTTGAGGTTCGATGGATACCGCTGTATACTAATGTATAGAGATATGAAAGGAGTGATCCCTGATGATTACAATTACAGAAGCTGCTGTAAATCAAATCAAGCAGATGATGGCTGCTGAAGAAGGAGATAACCTATTTCTGCGTGTTGGAATTCAAGGCGGAGGTTGTAGTGGCCTTTCATATGGCATGGGATTTGATAGTGAAGTTCAAGACACGGATACGACATTCGAACAACATGGCATAGGTGTAGTGGTCGATTCTGATAGTAAGAAGGCTTTGGAAGGTACGACCATCGATTATAAACAAAACATGATGGGTGGCGGTTTCACGATCGACAACCCGAATGCGATCGCTTCATGCGGATGTGGTTCATCATTCAAAACCGCAACGAATGAAGGAACTCCGGAAGAATGCTGATTATGAGGATAACGAGCTGGTACCATTATGGTGTCAGCTTTTTTTTGTTTAAAGGGAAGATTTTCGAGTGTAGTGATTGAAGATCACTCGGTTTCTGAATCCGTAATAAAAATCAGGCGGTTTCGGTCATACTAACAGAAAAAGGAGATGACTGGAACAGTGGCAGAAAGGACAGATGACAAGTCGACACGCGATCGGAAAATCATGAACGCCAACTATATGGTATATGCAGTCATATTAGGTATCCCGGTTCTGGGATTATTAATTTATTTGATGTACTACTTGATGTAACATCGGTGCCAGGTACATTCAAAGAAGTCAAGCGTAGCAAGGCTTTCAAAATGTGCCTGGCACCCAAACAGATGAAAAAGACTTCGGCCTGGTTGCCGAAGTCTTTTTTTAAAATAAGCTTGTGCTGTGCATTGGTTGTACTTTAGCGTTCGGATCAATGTAAGCTTTCGCGTTGTTAATGGCGGTTGGTGCTTCACCGAAGCCCGTCGCGATCAATTTGACTTTTCCATCATAAGTACAAATATCACCAGCTGCATAGATGCCAGGTACATTCGTTTCCATACGGGAGTTTACGACGATGGAATTCTTTTGGATTTCAAGGCCCCATTCTTTGATGGGTCCAAGTGAAGAGATGAAACCATAGTTTACGATAAGTGAATCACATTCGATCACTTCTTCATTTTCACCTTTACTTTCTTTTAAAACCACTTTGTTGACACCATTATCATCGCCAATGATTTCTTTGATTTGATAAGGCGTCTTGATATTGATTTTGGAATTCATTAGTTGTTCGACACTATGCTCATGCGCTCTGAACTTATCACGACGGTGAGTCAATGTTACCTCTTGAGCGATTGGTTCGAGCATGTTAGCCCAGTCTACAGCGGAATCTCCACCACCGCAAACAACAACCTTCTGACCAGCGAATGCATTCAGATCATTTACGAAGTAGTGTAAGTTTTTCCCTTCATAGCTTTTCGCATTGTCATGCTCCAAGCGTCTTGGTTGGAAAGCACCGACTCCTGCTGTGATGATGACAGCTTTTGTATAATGGACCTCTTTGTCAGTTGTAAGCTTGAAGTTATTATCGTCCATTCTTTCTACCTTTTGGACAGATTGCTCCAAGGCAACTGTTGGATTGAACTGAAATGCTTGCTCTTTCAAGTTATTGACGAGATCTTGTGCGAGAACCTTCGGAAATCCTGCCACATCATATATGTATTTTTCAGGATAAAGCGCCGATAATTGGCCTCCCAACTGAGGCATACTTTCGATGATTTTTACCTTTAGCTGTCTCATGCCTCCGTAAAATGCGGTGAATAACCCTGTCGGCCCTCCACCTATGATCGTCACGTCAAAGACATCGTGTTGCTCGGTCATATCATTCTACACCCCCAGTTATCTGTTTGTACCCATTATAACCTTTAATAATCAATTTAGAAAAGGGGAAAACTAAGTAATAGATTTGTTCGTAAAAAAGTTCCGGGCTATGGGTTGAAAAAAATTCAAAAAAGGTCTAAGATTGACCATGGGACAAATGCGTCTAAATTATGACATATTACGCAATAGTACGTGAAATGTGTAACAAACTTTCGGGGAACATCTATAAAATAGTATGATTGTCCAGAATAACACACTAGAAGAGGTGGAGAGAAATGAGCAGACCAAAAATCGTCATTCTTGGCGCCGGATATGGCGGAATAATGACAGCAACTCGTCTCACAAAAGAACTTGGGATGAACGAAGCGGAAATCACGCTAGTCAACAAACATAATTACCACTACCAAACAACTTGGTTGCATGAGCCTGCTGCAGGAACATTGCACCACGATCGTACACGTATGCCGATCAAAGACGTCATCGACACGAATCGTATCAATTTCGTCCAAGATACTGTTGTTTCTATCGATGACAACACAAAGACCGTTAAATTGGAAAACGGGGAACTTGCTTACGATTATCTCGTCATAGGACTTGGCTTCGAGTCTGAAACATTCGGAATCCCTGGTGTTAAGGACTATGCATTCAATATCCGAAGCGTAAACACTGTTCGGAAAATCCGAGAACACATCGAATATCTATTCGCAAGCTACAATAATGAGCCGAATCCGTCTGACAGCATGCTTACAATCGTAGTAGCAGGTGCTGGATTCACTGGAATCGAATTCATTGGGGAAATGGCAGATCGTATTCCTGAGCTTTGCGCTGAATTTGATGTTCCGCGTGAAAGAGTACGTTTGATCTGTGCTGAAGCGGCACCGACAGTACTTCCGGGCTTTGATGAAGAGCTTGTAGAGTACGCAGTCAACCTTCTTGAAAGCAAAGGTGTAGAGTTTATGCTCGGCACACCAATTAAAGAAGTGACAGCAGACGGTGTTGTATTAGAAGAAGAGGAAATCAAAGCTGATACGATTGTTTGGACGACTGGAATCCGTGGAAACTCCATCGTTGAGAACTCTGGTTTTGAAACGATGCGCGGCCGGATCAAGGTTGAAGGTGACCTTCGTGCGCCTGGTAAAGATCATGTCTTCATCGTCGGTGACTGTGCATTGATCATCAATGAAGAGATCAATCGCCCGTACCCGCCAACTGCACAGATTGCTATCCAACAAGCGTTCACGGTTGCTCGTAACTTGAAAGCACTGATTAATGGTACCAAGACAGAGACTTTCGTACCGGAAATCAAAGGTACAGTTGCTTCATTAGGTAAAGGGGAAGCAATCGGTAAAGTTGGGAATAAGAAGCTTTATGGTGCAACAGCTGCTGCGATGAAAAAGATCATCGACAACCGCTACTTGTTCTTATTAGGCGGAATCCCACTTGTTGTGAAAAAAGGTAAACTTAAGTTATTCTAATATTTGATACAATAAAGGGTGAAGCTGGTTGAATCGGCTTCACCCTTTTTTAGTTTTGTCTATCAATCATGACAACTTCATTTTCCATTTGCCTTTTAATGGCTGCGGTTAAAATATCGTTTGGGGGAACAAAGGAGCAGATTCACGAGCGTTTATTGGCTCAAATTAAGATAGTATTTTTTCGAATTCGCAAATAGCATTTTAAATACACATAAAAAGGGAAAGGGGAGGAATTTTGTGAAAAGGAAAAGAGAGAATGTTTGGCTGGCAGTTGCAGGGATCGTTAAACATGATGATCGATGGTTAGTGGTAAAAAAGAAATATGGTGGTTTGACTGGTAAGTGGTCCTTTCCTGCTGGATTTGTTGATGAAGGCGAAACAGTGGACGAAGCGGTTAAGCGTGAGATTTTAGAAGAAACCGGGATTGAAGCGGAGATTACTGGGGTTCTTGGAATCCGTTCTGGCGTCATCAAGGAACAAATCAGCGATAACATGATCATCTTTCAATTGGAGGCAAAAGGTGGGGAGCTCAAGGCTCAAGAAAGTGAAATCGGAGAAGTAGCTTTCCGGTCCCAAACCGAGTTGTTGAACGACCCGGATTCGTCCCTCATGATTCACTTTTTTCTAGGGAAAAGCAACGATTTAAGCGGCTTCTCGACACATGATTTGAACCCAGGAACACAATTTGGATACACAAATTATAAAATTTTCAATTTACGTTAAAAAAGTCTGAAAAACATAAAAAGGAAGAGTAAAAAACCGTTGTATACGTTTACATGGAGGCATATAGACCGATATCAGATTTTTCAAAAAACTCCTCGGATGATATATTATCTGAAAATTTAAAAAAGAGGTGACAACCATGAAAAAAGAACAAAAGAATCGAAATCCTCAATCTGTATGCCAATATTGCAAGGGAATGGGATATTTCCAATTACTGCTTGGTGGATCTGAAACTTGTGACCATTGCGGCGGTAGTGGAAGAAAAAACAATTAATAGTTATGACAGGTTTTTGAACACGAGTGATTTTTATTTAATGGACCCCTTTCGCTAGCATTGACTCTATAGGTTTAAATAAAGTAAACTAGTCAATGGATATAAAGGGGTGACCATTATGCCGTTAACTATTCCAACGCTGATCATTTCCATGCTTTTGTTTATGATTTTGTTTTTTGGAATCGGCTTTCTACTCAATATGCTTCTGAGAATGACCTGGGTGATGGCAGTCATTTACCCGATTGTCGTCATCATGATCGTCGATGATATAAACTTGACAGAGTATATCACTGCACCAGCTTCTTCGTTTCCAGAACTGACGAATAGCATTGTTCAATTGCACTTTTCTGATATATTAGTTCTATTATTCGGTTTACTTGGCGCTATTCTCTCTGGAGTCTCGATCAAAATGCTCAGAGTCAGAGGCTATCAAATGTTCTAGAATGTCATAAATTCATAAAGAAAACTCTTTCTTATAGTGTAAACAAGGGACTGACCCAAAGCATCATCCACACAGCGGATGTTTGGGTGAGTCCCTTCTTTTTATGGAAAGGCTGTGCCAGGCACCTTCAAAGAAGCCTTGTAGGACAAGGGGTTTGAAAGTGTACCAGGCACCGATTTGGAAGCGTTGGTACTAATGGATTCTCCTTCGGTACCTGGTACCACAACTCACGATGATTTAAAGTGAATATTCAGACAAATCGTTCCTCTCATGAATACTTTCTGGTGATTATGGAAAGTATTAGGCATGAGAGGAGTGAAGAGATGCAGTTTACAAAAACAATCCTGAAACGCTCTCTTATGTGTTGCTTGTTCATCCTTGCCCTATTCATGACAATCGGTAAGCTCTCCGGAGTAGAGGCTTCAGGATTAATGGGTTGGACAAATCAAAAAGAAATCTCTATCAACTTAGAAGCAATGGAACATATGAAGAAGAGAACAGCTATGATGTTCAAGTCGTTATTCAACAAGAAGACACCTTTATTACTCGCATCAGATGCGATTGCTAAAGAAAGTTCACTAGAAGCAATGGTAGATACAGATCGATACCCTAAAGTGGAGGTCGTTGCGACTGGGTATACTGCGGGTGCTGAATCGACAGGCAAGACGGAGGCACACCCAGCTTTTGGAATAACAAAATCAGGTGTTAAAGTACGTCGCGATTTATATTCTACCATCGCAGCTGATATATCTGTTTTCCCGATTGGCAGTATTCTATTTATCCCTGGTTATGGATACGGCGTGGTTGCTGATACAGGATCGGCCATTAAAAATAAGAAGATTGATCTTTATTACGAGGAAGTGAAAGATGTATTCGAACAGTGGGGAAAGAAAACCTTAGAAGTATATATCATAAAAAAGGGTAATGGCGCTCTGACAGAACAAGAGTTGAACGAATTGAATGAGCAAGAATCCATGCAAGTATTCCGTCAGCAGCTGTTTCCACCAAAAGATACTTAATAAGAACCCCATATAAAAAGAGGACTGACCTGGAAAATCCATGATTGCTATGGATAAAGGCCTCAGTCCTCTTCACTTATTAACTAGTATAATCGCTTCCCCAGCTACCGAAAACCTGTCTCTCGATATCTTTAAAAATTGGCATTCTATCATTAAATTTTTGGGATTATCTTTAAAAATCTAATATTATCTTTAATTCCGCAAATTTATCTTAAAACCAGCTGATTTCAAATCAACTTCAACAACGGATCTCCTTGTCTTTCATTAAAAGCAGGGTAGTGATCCGGATGAATGAGCGAGGCGATTTTCTGCAACCCGATCATTAAACGGGGTGATGGTCTGCAAAAGTAGGGTTCTTCCAGCACATGCACATTTTTGGTTCTCATCGCTTTCATTTCATTCCAACCAGGGCGCTTTTGTAAAACAACTGGTTTTACTTTCTCGGTTCGGACACCTACCCAAACGAGACAGATATGGTCTGGTTCCTTCTTTCGTACTGTTTCCCAATCTGTCTGAAAACTCGCTGTATCCTCCTCTGCAAAGCAGTTGACAGCACCGGCCAGCTCACTGATTTCCGTAAGCCAATTGATACCTCCAGGTGTGAAAACGGGCTTTGGCCACCATTCCCAATACAGCTCAGGTTTTTCATCAATTTTTACAGCTATTCCGCGATACATCTCTATCATCGAACGAAATTGCTCCACAATCGTCTCAGCACGATCCTTAATACCTGTCAACTTCCCTAAAGTGAGAAGATCAACAGCGATTTCATCCAACGAGTTTGGATTAAATACATGAAAAGGGATGTTTCGTTCCTTTAGTTTCTCAATATTTTTCTCCATACCCGGCACACTTAACGAGGCGAGTACGAGGTCTGGCTGCAAGGCCTCGACTTTATTGATATCAATATCAAGGTCAGGACCTAAACGAGGTAATTCATCAATTTCTTTGGGCCAATCTGAGAAATCATCCACGCCGACAAGAGAAGAGGCCAGCCCTAGATAGGTTGCTAATTCTGTATTGCTTGGACAAATCGATACAATGCGGATTTTAAACGCCCCCTAGTGAATAAAACCGTAATAAATACCAAGACTTAACCCAATACCAAGGATTGCCCCGAAAAAGACCTCACTCGGGCGATGGCCGAGCAATTCTTTCAATTCCCTACGCTTTTCTTCTTCGTTCTTGTTAGGCCAGTTCTTAATTTCTGTGGTGAGATGCTGAAAATCACGTACTAATTGATTCAGCACGATTGCCTGTTCTCCAGCTTGCCAACGAACACCTTTAGCATCATACATGACGATGACACTGAAAACCACCGTAATAGCAAACATCGTTGAGCTGACTCCTTCAAGTAGTCCGACTGAGGTAGCTAAACTCGTGACACCGCTTGAGTGTGAACTGGGCATTCCTCCCGTACTGAAAAATAAATTCCATTCAATCTTTCGAGTGGAAATATACATGATCGGAATTTTGATCGCTTGTGCAAATAATATTGCGAAAATCGAACACCACAATGGAAAGTTAGTGATAAGTGCGTCCAAGAAAAGCAACGTCCTTTCTATAAAACTGATTATTTTTAAGTTTACCATATCCTCTTTGTATTGATTACCCGCATTTTGCTCCAGGTATGCACATGGTATGATGGAAAGGGGAGGAGATGACATGGATTATCCGATGGAATATTATCAATTCTTCATAAAATTCAATGAAGGTGATTATTACACATGTCACGATCTTCTTGAGGAAATCTGGATGACAGACAAGCAGAATCTGTTTTTAAAAGGGTTGCTGCAGATGTCAGTCGCGATTTACCATTACGAGTATGGCAATGTAAAAGGAGCAAGATCAATGTTCGAGCGAGCCATTGAATGTTTCGAGGCGTATCCGACGTACTATTGGGGATTGAATACTAAGGACCTATCCGCTTTTGTAAATGAATGCCTCGAACGGATACCTCCACTTGAATCGGTTCCATTTGATGAAGTCAAGACATTGCCGGAATTACCTCGAATATATTTGTATTTAGAAGAAGATGTTTAGGTCAGCGAAGTATTTCGATATAATAGGTATAATGAGGACAATAGGGGGAATTAGATGTTTACAATTAAAAATGGTATCGACCTTAAAGAAGACTTACATACTTTAGTCGTTGGAGTATGCTCTGACGACAAGAGACCAACAGGTATTACGAAAGAAATCGATGATGCGCTCAATGGTCATATCACCGAACTTTTCAAAAGTGACGAGCTTTCAGCAAAATTGAAAAAAGTGACACGGGTCCACACTTTAGGGGGACTCGGCGTCAAATGTATCTATTTTGTTGGACTCGGCAAGAAAAAGGGCCTTACATACCGTACTGTACGTGGTGCTTTCGGAAAGGCTGCCAAGGAGCTTAAGAACAGTAAGCAGGAAGAAATCGCTATTGCCCTTGATTCATTCAGTTCAGAGATTGAAATTACTCAAACGGCACATGCATTAGCGGAAGCGTTCATCCTTGCCACATATAAATTCGAAGATTATAAAGAGAAGAAGAACGATAAACGCTATGAGTTGAAATCGATCTCTGTCTTTTCTGAAGAAGATGAGACAACGGTCAATAACGCTTTAAAAATTGGTGAAGCGTATGCTGCAGGTACAAATGTCGCACGTGATTTGGTTAACACGCCAGGAAACATGCTTACACCGACGGATCTTGCCGAGCAAGCGGTCAGCATCGCGAAAAAATACGACTTCGAATACGACGTTCTTGAGCGTGAAGATATGAAGGAGCTTGGCATGGGCGCCTTGTTAGCGGTAAGCCAGGGGTCTGAACAAGATCCGAAAATGATTGTCGTCAAATATAAGGCGAAAAAGGATTGGAATGACGTGCTCACGTTTGTCGGGAAGGGTCTTACTTTCGATGCAGGCGGATATTCCATCAAGCCAGCGCTTAACATGCATGAAATGAAATCCGATATGGGTGGCAGTGCTGCTGTTCTTGGTGCGATGGAAGCGGTTGGACGACTTAAGCCAGACGTGAATATCATGTTTGTCATCCCTTCGAGTGAAAATCTGATCAACGGTTCTGCGATGAAACCAGGTGACGTAATTACATCCATGAGCGGGAAAACAATTGAAGTGACGAACACCGATGCTGAGGGTCGTCTGATCTTAGCAGATGCGCTTACGTATGCAAAAGAGCTTGGTGCATCTTATCTCGTAGATCTTGCTACTCTGACTGGTGGTGTCGTTGTGGCATTGGGAGACATCGCCTCAGGTGTCATGACGAATGATGAAGATTTCTTCGAGAAGTTTGAAAGATCTGCAGAAGAAGCAGGCGAGTATGCTTGGAGGCTTCCTATGTTGGATCCATATAAAAAGATTTTAAAAACCAGCGATGTTGCT
The DNA here is from genome assembly GCF_045920555.1 of Pseudalkalibacillus sp. A8. Lineage (NCBI taxonomy): Bacteria > Bacillati > Bacillota > Bacilli > Caryophanales > Fictibacillaceae > Pseudalkalibacillus > Pseudalkalibacillus sp. A8. The sequence continues at coordinate 4,418,199 of NZ_CP174509.1, read as the reverse complement.
GATTTCGTCAACTCAGCCGGAAGACTTGCTCATCCGATCCAAGGGGGTGTCTTCCTTTCTGAATTCGTTGGTGAAACACCTTGGCTGCACCTTGATATTGCGGGAACAGCCTACAGCAACAAGACGAGCGATCTGGGGCCTAAGGGCGCAACTGGTGTCATGACACGGTCTATTTTAAAACTGATTGAAAAATTCGAAACGCAATCATAATTTCATTTGATACCTCTTCAGTGAACATGCTGGAGAGGATTTTTCATTAAATATCAGACTACGCTAAAGGCTTGGCTTTGCCAAGATTTCTTTATGGCATAATACCGGATGCAGGAACCGGATGTGTTGACACTCCCAAAAATTCATGTTAGATTGTGTAAGGTTTTAATACATTAGTGATTTATCGAGATAAAGGATATTTGGAGGTCAACATCATGAATGCAGTCTTAATTGCTGTGCTGGTCATGCTTATCTTGAGCTTGATGCGTGTACAGGTTGTATTAGCACTTGCCATCGGTGCGTTTACAGGTGGAATCGTCGGGGGACTGGGGATAACCGAGACGATCACTGTTTTTACAGAGGGGCTAGGCAACAATGCTGTAATTGCACTAAGTTATGCACTATTAGGAGCATTTGCTTTAGGCTTATCGAAGACAGGATTGCCAGAGGTGCTTGTTTCTGGAGTATTGAAAGTTACACAAAAGCAAGGGGATACAAGAAAAAAAGCTTTATCAAAAGCACTATTGCTTTTGATTATCGTGACCATCTCCATCTTTTCACAAAACCTCATACCAATCCATATCGCTTTTATTCCGATTTTAATCCCGCCGTTGTTGATGATTTTCAATGAGCTGAAAATGGACAGGAGAGCATTGGCTTCTTCTATTACATTCGGATTGACGGCACCGTACATTCTGTTGCCGGTCGGCTTTGGGCTGATATTTCACCAGATCATTCAGGAAGAAATGGAGAAAAGCGGCTTGGCTGTTGACATGGCGACGATTCCGAAAGCGATGAGTCTGCCTGTCATCGGAATGGTGATCGGTTTGCTGTTCGCCTTATTCGTCTCATACAGAAAACCGCGTAATTATGAAAGTAGGGACATCGCAAGTGAGAGTGAAGGCATCAAGGCGACCTATTCTATTCGATCAATCACGTTTGCCATCATTGCGATTGTAGCGACGGTCGCGATACAAATTCTGACGGAATCGATGATCATGGGTGCCTTGACTGGAATCATCATCCTATTATTCAGCGGTTCATTCTCAATCCGTGAATCCGACGTCATTTTTACAGATGGGATGAAAATGATGGCTTTCATTGGGTTCGTCATGATTACAGCCGCTGGATTTGCTGAAGTTATGCGTGAAACCGGGCATATTGAACGACTCGTAGAAAATGCTTCAGCAGTGTTTGCAGGAAATCAAGTTCTTGCAGCGCTTGTCATGCTTCTTGTCGGATTGCTCGTCACGATGGGAATCGGTTCATCCTTTGCAACTATTCCGATCATCGCTACGATCTTTGTTCCATTCGCCCAGGAGTTAGGCTTCAGTCCTTTAGCGATCGTTGCGCTGGTAGGAACAGCAGGCGCACTTGGTGATGCAGGTTCTCCCGCATCTGACAGTACACTAGGTCCTACAGCCGGACTTAATGCCGATGGCCAACACAATCACATTTGGGATACCTGTGTGCCGACATTCCTGCACTATAATATTCCGCTTGTGTTATTTGGATGGATTGCTGCCATCATCTTTTAAAATAGGAATGATAAGACCTTCCTTTATGGTGAGACCTGCAAAACGAATACAGTAACTGGAAAAAGCGCCCTTCGGGGCGTTTTTTGATATGATGAAAGAAAAATGCAAAGGAATTGGATAAATGTTAAAAGATCAATATCAGGAAACTCTTTCCTTTCATGCCGAGTTGTACAATTTAATACCAGAAGATCACCTATTAAAGAAAATCGATAAGGTGGTTGATTTTTCATTTATATATGACCTTACGAAGGAATCATATTGTATGTATTACGGACGACCAGCGACTGAACCAGAGTTACTACTTCGAATTCTTCTCATCCAGACCTTATATGATTTATCCGATGATCAAGTCATTCAAGATGCCAATTTACATTTAGCTTATAAGTGGTTTTTACGATTGAATCCCGAAAGTTCTTTACCCCATCCTACACAATTAAGTCGATTTCGAAACCATCGATTAGGAGCTAATCGTGTAGAGGAAGTATTGGAAGAACTCGTCAAGCAGTGCCAGGAAAAAGGGATCATCCAATCGAAAGCACTCATTTTAGATTCTACACATGCCCAAGCAAACGCAAGTAAGCGTTCGCCTCTACAAGTGCTAACAAAAGCAGCTTCAAGGCTCTCCAGAGCCGTTAAAAAACAACATACCAAACTACATAAAAAATTACCTAAAGCTCCAAAGCTTAATGATATTCCAGAGGAAGAACAAGCTAAAGAAATGCTTCGGTATTTAGCCCATTTAGGTGAACAAATCGAACAGGCTCTTCCAGATGCGGAAGGCGCGATAAAGGATAAGCTGGAGACCGCAAAGAGAATTGTCGAAGACGAAAGGCTTCTTTCGAAGAAAGGGATTCTGTCAGCAGTAGACCCGGATGCGCGTTTTGGATGGAAGTCTACTACAAAATCCTTTTATGGTTATAAGAATCATCTTGCGATGACCGAAGAAGAAATTATTACGGGTGTTCAGGTCACTCCAGGAAATGTAGATGACGGTAAGCAATTAAAAGAATTAGTGAACCAATCTAAAGCTGGTGGAATGGAAGTTAACGAAATTCTCGCTGATACGGCTTACTCATCTAAGCATAATTTATCCTACTTACAACAAAATTTAATCACAGCATCCATCCCACTCAATCCATCTGTTTATGGAGCACGAGAAGAGGACAACTTTCAATATGATAAAGAAAGAGATCAAGTGATTTGTCCAGCAGGACACCATAGTATTCGAAAAGCTCGAACGGGTAAAAAAGATACTGGAACAAACCAAATGAACACTTTTTATTTTGACGTTGATATATGTAAAGAATGTCCGTTAAAAGAAGGGTGTTATAAAGAGGGGAAAAAATCAAAAACATACTCCATTCGGATCATTTCTGAAGAACATCAACAACAAATGAAGTACTTAGACTCGGAAGAGTATCAAGAACGGAAAAAGGTACGTCCATCTATAGAGCATAAGAATGCGGAATTAAAAAGATTCCATGGGTTAACCAGGGCGAAATACCGTGGTTTATTAGGTATGAAAATACAAACCTATCTCTCGGTGTTCGCTGTAAACATTAAAAGAATGACAAAATTATTACCACAAAATGAGCTGGGAAATGTGTAATATCAGCCCATACTTCTTGAAACAATGTAAAAATCCACCAGAAAGTTAAGGTCAACTTTTCTAACTGGTGGATTTTTCTCTATTAAAGATTTTTTCGCCCTATTTTGCAGGACTCTCTTTATGGGAGGTCTTTTTCTATTGATGAAGAATTGTGAGAGTAACGTAGAGTAGTTTGGGGAGCCTGAGAATAGATCAGAAATCGCGAAAGAACGTAAAATTATCGCACCAACAATTCTCACGATATTTCAACTGGAAGAGGTGTTTAATGATGTATTTCGGAAAAGAGGAATCGGAAAAAGACGAGCGGGTGCCGCCTAATCAAGTCGTTACAAAAAAATGGCCAGTACTGCATTACGGGAATGTACCTTATTATAATGATCTTAGCGAATGGGATCTCAAACTGTTTGGTCTTGTCGAACAAGCAGTCCATTTGACGTTTGATGAGGTGATGGAAATGCCGTCTACACGGTTGAAAAACGATATCCACTGTGTAACAGGTTGGTCGCGGCTTGATAACCAATGGGAAGGAATATCAACGAAGGAAATTGTAAAGAAGATTAAACTCCTTCCTGAAGCGAATTATGTATTGATTCATGCTGAAGAAGATTGGACAACGAACCTACCTCTCGAAGACTTTTTAAAAGAGACAAGCCTTCTTGCTCATACGCATGATGGGAAGTCGTTGACCCCTGAACATGGATTCCCTCTCCGTGCCGTCATTCCACATCTTTATTTTTGGAAAAGTGCCAAGTGGATCCGTGGGATTGAATTTACAGCTGAAAATAAGCCAGGATTCTGGGAACGGAATGGGTATCATATGCAAGGGCGTCCATGGAAGGAAGAAAGGTTCAGTTGGGATTGATCGCAGAGTAATTATGGACAAGACTGAGTTACATAAGTTCAATAGAAAGCGTGCTTGAAGGATAGTTAGATAATTTAAGTGGTTTAAGCGGATGAAAAAGGGCAAAAATACACTGAATATTTGTAAATACCCTGATTTTATTGGTAACAGCCTGAAAATATTGGTATGTATGTTAAAGGTAAACGTCGTTTAAATATTGGTAAGAGCAACCTGAGGGAAAATAAAACTCTTAGGTTGCTCTTTTCTATTGCTTTCTCCGGTGCCTGGTACGGTCATCAATCGAGGTATCTTCTTGCGCCTGCGTATTCTTCTCCGTATCCTGGTGCGTCGTAATCATCAATTTTCACAGTAGTGCTTGAGTTTGGTGAATGAATCATCTTACCATCGCCGATGTACATACCGACATGGTGGACACGGCCTTGACCATTATTATAAGCGAAGAAGATCAAGTCACCTTTTTGTAGATCTTCCCGGGCGACTGGTGTGCCATGTGTAGCTTGTACAGAGGAGTCACGTGGAATCGTGATCCCGTTTGTTTTATAGACAGTATGGGTGAACCCTGAGCAATCAAATCCAAACCCTGACATTCCAGCCCATAAATAGGGGAGTCCTAGAAATTTTTCAGCCGTTTCAATCACATCATCTGCAGTCGGCGCAGGAATATCGCTTTTAGATTCATAAACATTCACATCTTGAACTGATAACCATTTAGCACCGTCACTCGGGGTCATCACCAATAACATGCTGCCGACTTCTTTTAACACAGGAAGTCTGGTGTTCATGCTGATTTCCATGTATTCAGATGTCTTTTCCATATCTTCATATAACCAAGTAGTCGGTTCATTTACCAGAGCTACCGACTTACGATCGACCATCTTCTCGAACCCTTTCCCGTCAGTTAATTGATCTTTTGGCATCCATCCAGGGTAGCCTTCATCGTTTCGAGGGGTAGGCTGTTCATGGGCTGCTACTTTCACCCAGTCTCCTTGCTTTTCTAAGATGGTAACTTTTGAACCGAGCAAAGCTTGGGTTTCCAAGTTTCCGACAAGCCAAAGCTTCTCCTCGTATGACATTGAACTCGTCCATGCACGAAGATCGACTGGGTTTGATGCTGACGGCTCATCAACAGGACGTAGTAGGCCCGGCGCGACCCAAAGCGTTGCAGCAGCGACATCGACATAAGCTGTTTCTGACCCAGTTTCAGCTGAATTTTTTGCGCTGACCATATCCATTGAGAAAAAAGTAACCAACATGACCGAAAGAAATCCGATCATCCATTTCCGTAACTTCCCCATAAAATGATTCTCCTTTCGTTTTTGAATATTAAAGGGCAGACAATATGTTTGCTGTCAAAATCCCAAAGTAAGTTCCTAGCAGGCTTCCAAGCACCGCCATCAATATTCCGATGGGAATCAAAGAACGATGGAAGGCACCAGCTAAGATCGGAGCGGATGCAACTCCTCCAATGTTGGCAAGGGACGCGACACCCATTGTAAAGAGGTCAAGCTTGAACAGTTTAGCTAGGAGGAACATGAAGACACCATGGAAAAACAAAATCATGAAGCCCGAAATGATATAGACAGGCGCCTGGAAAAGCTGTGAAAAATCTGCGTGTGATGCGATCAAAGCAATGACGATATACAACATCACTTTAGAAATCTCCAATGAGCCTGGTATCTTTGCCACTCTTGTCATCGCAAGCACAATTCCGACAACTGAAGCGAAAGTGATCGTCCAGGTCGTACTATTAACAGCTGTGCCAAGTTCAGGGAGACTGTTCCCAAGCTTTGTACCTAGTGCTGACACAAAGATGGCAAGAGCAAGCAGGCTGAGCATCTCCACGAACCCGAACCCCACACCTTCATTTTCCTCGTTCGATGCTGAAATCTCTGCGGAAACCTGATCGAGGTACGTCGTATTCGTCTTGGTCCATCGATTGAATTTATCGGCAAATGGTACGAGCCAAAACATGAACATCACCCAGAACGAATAGTTTACCGTATCCATGATCAATGCGTAACCGAATATGTTTTCTGGCACAGTGAGGATGTCCTGGAGAATCACCATGTTCGCCGATCCGCCTGTCCAACTTGCGCTCAATGCCGCAAAGGCTTTCCATGTGTCAGCTGCATAGAAACCTTTCAACAAGATGTATGTAATCGTGAAGGCAGCAACGATGCTTATTGAGGCGGCAAAGAATGCACCCAGCATTTTCGGTCCCAGTCGGATGATCTTACGTAAATCGCAATGGAGGAGCATAAGCATCAACATCGCCGGCAGCAGGACACCTCTTACGGTCCCATAGGCGGTATCATTGGATTCGGTCGCACCGAAAACACCGAATGTCTGCAACAAAGCACATACAAGATAAATCAAGACGATTCCGGGAACATACTTGAAGAACTTCGAACGGCTTCTTTTTTCGGCAATAGCGATGATGGCGGTGATGACCAGTAAGACACTGACATACATGATCCCATCCTGAATCAAATTCATTCAACTCCCTTCAAAATTTGATTGAATAAAAAAACAGCTAATAGACGGAGACGTCCGATTAGCTGGATTTCCTCTAAGTGGCTAGAAGAAGCAACTATTCTTCAGTTATTTGCTGGAATTTGATACTTGCATTCTTAAAAGCGACAACCAACGCTTTTTGGGAGGAACCAAAATAGCGCGTCTCGATCTCCCTGGATACTTTTTCAGTATCCATGATCGATTTTCCGAGGAACAGTGATTTGACGAATTTCTCTGTAAGTTGGATGGTCGAAGAACAATCAGCATCTACAATCAGACCGCTGCCTTTATCGATGACAAGTCCGATGAAGAACGCGTTGAACTTTTGGGTGATCGGATTATTGGAACTGGTTTTGGCATCTCCAATTATGTAAATCGTGTTTTCACTATACATGCTGATCCTCCTAAGGCAAAACGCGGGTATAATGAGAGATGTCCATCGGATGGATGAACAGTCATCAAAATAGGCGTTCTGGACCTTCAGCCATATTGTAATATAGCGGATGAATATTCTCAATATTTAATCTATTTTATAGTGGAAAAATAGGTCGATGTTATCAGATAACTTACAACGACAAAAGTCTACCTCCCATTTAAAAACCATGAGGGTCCGGTTATAAGAAACGAGACTTGAGATCGATAAATCCGTAATGTTACTATTAGGTCACATTATTAATGTTACCTTTTTATCACATATAAAAGAAGGTGTTGAAAATCAATGAAAAGTTTGATGAACTTTCAATTACATTCAAAGCGTTAGGTCATCCGATCAGGCGGCAAATTCTAGATTTTCTCAATAATGGACCATTATCGACTGGAGATCTGGATGAGAAATTCCCGGATGTGACCCGATACACTGTCATGAAACATCTTGATATGTTGGAAAGTGCAAATCTGATCACAATCAGAAGGGTGGGCAGAGTACGTTTAAATTATTTGAACGCAGTTCCGTTGCGAAAAATTTACAATCGTTGGGTAAATAAGTACGAAAATCAAGATGCAAGTTTAATGTTAGGGTTAAAAGAACAAATCGAACAAACCAAGGAGAGGGATGTTGAATTGGATAACGGACTCAAGCAAGATACGTTTCAAATTGAACAAGAAATCACAATCGAGGCACCAAGGGGCCAGGTTTATAAGGCTCTAACAGAAGATATCGATCAATGGTGGGCATATCGGCTTAGCGGGATAGCGAAGTCTACATTGACACTTGAACCGAAAGTAGGTGGCCGTTTCTTAGAAACGTGGAACAAAGATGAAGGGGCACTTTGGGGTAGCGTTACGTATGTTAAAGCACCAGAAGAAATCCGGTTGAATGGGCTCTTAGGCATGAGAGGCGCTGTGAATAGTGCTTATACATTTCTTTTAGAGGAAAAAGGCGACCAAACGATCTTGAAGCTTTCCCACCATGCGAGTGGATTATTAGACCCCCAATGGAAAGAGATGCATGAAGGCGGCTGGCAAGAACTGCTTGGAAAGTTCCTTAAAGAATATGTTGAATCTGGGAAAAGACCTGAACAAGCTGAATAATAATGTGAAAAAAGGTGGCCAACCTCTCTAAGGAAAGGTGCCACCTTTAATTATGGATGTCAGTCTTCTATGAATTGCATATCAGGAATCCATTGTGACATATGTTGCTTGATCTCGTTATAGGTTTGTTGTTGTTCAGTAAGCTGGAACATCGGTTGAATGGTATATTGGCGATCGACCCAAGTTGGCAGGAATGCTGGATCTTCTAGAGAAACGGCCACTTCGTCCCCCTTAACGACCTTTTTTGCGGTAACTTGCACAATACCGCCAATATCTTTATAATCCCTTCTCTGGCCTGATAGGAAATTTCCTAAGGAGTAAACGACGAAAGTACGGCTGCCGTCAGCGTTTTCGATCCATTCAGCTGGCTGGAGGACATGTGGATGATGGCCGATAATGATGTCTGCTCCAGCTTCTGCCGCTTCACTAGCAAGAAGCTTTTGTTGCTCGTTCGGCATCCTTTCATATTCATTACCGAAATGAAGGCTCAAAACGACGACATCTGATACACGTTTTGCTTCCTTAACTTCACTTTTGATCAAATCAATATCAATCAGGTTGACAAGATAGGGTTTTGACTCTGGGACAGGTATGCCATTTGTACCATACGTATAACTTAGGAATGTAAAATTAATATCATTTCGTTCAATGAGTCGGATGTCTGCCTGATCGTCTTCAGAGCGATAAGCCCCGGTATAAGCCATATCGATTCTATCCCAATGATCAAGCGCATTCATGATTGCTTTTTCACCACGATCAAGGGTATGATTGTTAGCAATCGTAACAAGGTCTACACCAGAGTTTTTCAAAGTGGTGCCAATCTCATAGGGACTGTTGAATGATGGATAGGTCGAAACCCCGATCTCAGTCCCGCCGATCATCGTTTCTTGGTTTGCCATCGTTATATCAGCGCTTTCAAGGTATGGTTTTACAAGTCGGAACATAGGGTTGAAATCATATTTTCCATTGCCGGTCGCAGCTTGATTATACACGTAATCATGTATTAAAATATCACCGACTGCCATTAAGGACGCGGTGGTGATGATCTCTTCAGGTTCCGCTTCAGGAACATTAGGCTCAGTTGCTTCTGCATGTGTGGATTCTCCCCTTTGAGCACCATTCTTTTTAGTTGCTGTTTCTGAAAAAGGACCCAGATTCAATAACAACACAAAAAACAGACTGAAGGAAACGACAAATAATGAGATAGCCGTGACTTTTTTCATAAATCAACCCCCTTACTTCTATTTTAGCTTATTAATTAATACAAGCTATGACTGTTTTTGGCGAAAAGAGTCGAACTTTAGACTTAAATAAAGAATTTCATAACAAGGAGTACTTACATTATGATTCAATATGGTTTAGGAGAATATTCACCTTGGGTGTTTTCGGATGTTCATGTGGACTTGATGGAAGAAGACAGGTGGAAGAACCTTCATCTTTCGTTTGATTTGAAAAAAGGAGAGATACCTGAAGGACTGACTGACCCTTCGCTCTTAGTTGTAGCTGACGGGGATACTGTGATGGAAATCGTTCTATTGAATGAAGGCTGCGACTCGGAATATAAGCTGACAGATTTGGAAAAAGAGCAGCTGATCACTCTGTTGAAGGACAAAAAACTGCTATAAATAAACAAAAAAAGGGCTGCCCATACATTAATTTGTTGGACAGTCCTAATTGGTTTTTAGAGGCATCTGCTCCGCCATTTGTGCCAGTCTCCTTCTACATCTGCTTCAGTTTTACGATATCTAAAAACCCGCAGATTTCTTCACTGATCTCCTCGGGGATTTCTTCAGGCAATAAATGACCAGCGTTTTCATATACCTTCAATTTGGCATTCGGTAAATCATTGACCATCCGCTCGCCAACAGGCAAGGGGATGACCTGATCGTGTTTTCCCCACAGTAAAAGGACAGGATGATTCACTTCTTGCAATTCTTCTGGCTGCATATCCCCTTCACGGTGCCTCAACACTCGGATGAGCGCATGGAATGTTTCTTGATCGTTAAAGGGTTGAGCATATCCATTTATCAATTCATCATCAATCAAAGATGGGTTATGGACGACGGTTAGAAGGTTTTCCCGCACTCCTTTTTTACCGATCCAATGCTTGATTACAGAAACAAAAAAGGGCAAATAAGAGCATTGGACGATAAAGCGGCTTGGCCGCTTCAAATAACCAGAGCAACCGATCAAAATCAGTTTTTCGATTTTATCCGGTGCAGTTTTGGAAGCATGCATCGCAACCTGCCCACCCATAGAGTGACCAATGACATAAACATTTTCTATCTTTAAACTTTCAATGAAATCAGCGATTAGCTGACCGTAATTCTTTAACGAATACATGAACTTTCTGGATTTTTCGCTTTTTCCAAAACCAGGCAGGTCGATGGCATAAATATGAAAATGTTCTTTCAAGATCGGAATGAGCCGTCGGAAACTGAAACAGGAACTTAAGAAGCCATGAATCATAATTAAGACAGGAGCATCCGGTTTCCCATGAGGATAATGTTCATAATATATATTGATATCCTGAAGCCGCATCTGTTTTGCTGGGTTTGTTTCCTCAGCTGTAGATACCATCATCTCCATTTTACTACCCTCCAACTTCCCCTTTTTTAATTAGGTTTTCCATCCTTCCAAAGGTCATGTAGGTAAAAAAATGACAATAAATTTAGCCGTGCACTTGGACAAACGTCTGAAAAAAGGGCTCTTTTTCGTGCATATAAGCCTTCCGTTTTTTGGTTCAAGTACATATTTTATTATGAAGAAATAGAAGGAGGTTTAGGGGAATGCCTCAGTATTACGATAACGATGAATACGATTTCGAATCAAATGTATCGGATGAACGTCCAGGTTGTTATCCGAAACCATATTGCCCACCGCCTTGTCCACCGCAGCAGCCGCAGCAGCCGCAACAGGTAGCTGGAGTACAGGCACCGGCGCAGAGCCCGCTGTTATGTGTCCCTGTTGGTGCTAATAATTTAGTCGCAGGTGTACAATCTAACGGATTGGTAGCAGGTGCGCAAGCACCTTATGGCGGAGCCCCATCTTATCCATATCCTTTTTATCCAGGAATCGGAGGATTCGGAGGATTCGGGTATGGTTATGCATGGGTGTGGGCTGTAATTGTCATAGTGGTAATCCTGCTCATCATCTGTGGATTCTGGTGGTGGTTCGGAGGTTGGCGTTAGACGATCTGACATTAAAGAAAGGGCTTGGCGAAACTCAAGCTCTTTTCTTTAGGTCAGTTTAAATTCGTACAAGCGGGCGATAGCCTTGATCGTTGTAATTCCTGATAGTTGGGTAAACTGTTACATAATTCGATAATTTTTGGAGGTATACCATGCATTCACGTCAAACAGTCATTTACATTTGTGAAGAATATCCAAGCGGCAACCGTTATTACTATAAAAGGGAACTGATCACCCATGATTCTTGGATGAACCCGAAATCATTGGAATGGTCAGCCCCGCGTCCGATTTCAGAGAGAACGTTCTATGAAAGAGCAAGAGCAGGGTACCGGACAGAGTATCGTAAAATCAACAAGCCAGTTGCAAAGGTCTATCAGTTCCCTCCTCAAGACAGTAGATGTTTTCCATACTACCCGAGAATGAGATGGAGATGACCAACCAGGATCTGGAAATTAAATGGGTTTAAAAAGCTGAAGAAGTGGAACATAACACAATAGCAGATTATCATGGATGGGAGCTGTAAATTTGGAAAATTATCGTATTGCAAAAGATACATTAGGAAAAATCAAAGTTCCGAAAGATGCCTATTATGGAGCACAAACCCAAAGAGCTGTCGAAAACTTCCCAATCAGCGGGCTCCGCTTGCCGAGAGCTTTTATCAGGGCACAAGCGATCATTAAACGATCGGCCGCGGTTGCAAACCGTGATACAGGTCAAATTGAAGAACAGAAGGCGAATGCCATCATCCAGGCTGCTGAAGAAGTGATGGAAGGGAAGCTCGATGATCAATTCGTGGTCGATGCCTACCAAGCTGGTGCTGGAACATCCCAAAACATGAACGCGAATGAAGTCATCGCTTCAAGGGCGAGTGAAATTTTAGGTGGAGAACGTGGAGATTGGACAAAGGTCCACCCGAATGATGACGTCAACATGGCACAATCGACGAATGATACCATTCATGTTGCCATCAATATCGCTGTCGCCGAAGAACTTCATCGTCAGTTGTATCCGGCACTAAAAAAAACGATCCAAGCATTGGAAGAGAAGGCTGAAGAATTCCACCCGTATATCAAATCAGGTCGCACCCACTTGCAGGATGCTGTCCCGATGCGATTGGGACAATCCTTTGAAGGTTACGTACAAAGTATTCGGAATGCCTATGACGCTGTAATAATGTCCGAACCGTTCTTATATGAGATCGGCCTTGGAGGCAATGCTGTCGGAACCGGGATCAACTCACATCCTGAATATAGTGACAGGGCGATTGAAGCGGTGGCAGAAATCACAGGCTTGGATTTTAAGCAGCCGAAGAACCGTTTCAGTTTCATGCAAAATACTGGCGCAGCCATTCGCGTCAGCCATGCACTGAAAGAAATCGCGATCCACTTGATTAAGGTTTCAAGTGATTTCCGTCTCTTAAGTTCCGGGCCAAGAACAGGAATCGCCGAGTTGAATCTGCCTGCAGTCCAACCAGGGTCATCCATCATGCCAGGGAAAGTGAATCCGGTCATCCCTGAAAACCTTTATATGATCTGTTCACAAGTCATAGGGAATGACACCTGTGTATCAACAGCTGGTATAGGAAGCCAGCTGGAAATCAATCCGATGATGCCGATCATTGGCTATAATGTCCTGCAATCGATCACGATCTTGTCGACTGGTATGGAAACATTCACTGAACGTTGCATAAAAGGGATCGAACCGAATGAAGGCAGAATGAGTGAACTGATGGAAAACAGCCTCGCGCTGGCCACTGCATTGAACCCGAAAATCGGCTATGAGAAAGCAGCGGAAATCGCTAAGGAAAGCTTTCGTTCAGGAAAGACTGTTCGGGAAGTCATCCTTGAAAAAGGAATAATGTCTGAAAAAGAAGCAGTAGAACTTCTCGATCCAGAAAATCTTGTTTAAAAACTTCCTCTTCTATAATATGCTTGCATACTTCTTAAGGCAGACACCAGTCTGTCTTTTTCCTTTTTATAGCCTTTGTTAAACAGTTATGTTGATTTTTGCTGTAAATTTGCATATATCAACAAGGAACTTAAACATAGGCTTTTTAAAAGCTAAAACACCCCTCAGAATTACTTTTCTAAAAAAATTTTCAAAAAACTGTATTTACGACAAACTTTTTGTGAATTATATGGGTAATATAAGTGAAATTGGAAAAAATATAGTTTTATTCTTGAAACATAGACCATAGTCACTCGTCTAATATAAAGGACAGGATTATAATGTAAAAGTATGGGTATTTTTAGAAATGAATTGAAGGAGGCAAGTCAGATGTGTGGATTTGTCGGTTATGTCTTTGACCAACAACAAGAAATCGATGCATGTGAAACAAGACAATTAAAAGGGATGACCAACCTTATCACTCATAGAGGTCCGGATGATGAAGGGTTTTTTTATGATGGTCATGTCAGGTTCGGTTTCCGCAGATTAAGTATCATAGATTTAGAAAGCGGTCATCAGCCATTATCTTATGAAAACGACCGATATTGGATCATCTTTAACGGTGAAATATATAATTATATCGAACTTCGTGATTCTCTGCTTAAGGATGGGTATGAATTTGAAACCCATTCTGATACTGAGGTCATTTTAGCTAACTATGTATGTAAAGGTCCAGAATCGATCAAGGATCTTCGCGGCATGTTCAGTTTTCTGATCTGGGATAAAGAGAAGAAAGAATTGTTTGGTGGACGCGATCCTTTTGGAATCAAGCCGTTCTTTTACTTGGAAGAGGATGGACATCTTTATTGTGCATCCGAAAAGAAAACCTTGCTAGCTTTAAAGAGAGAGGATGAAGTCAATTTAGAATCACTTCATCACTATCTGACTTATCAGTTCGTTCCAGAACCAGATACGATGTCAGTAAACATACAGAAGTTGATGCCGGGCCACTACTTCCTAAAGCAACCCGGACAAAAAATGAAAATCCAGTCCTACTGGTTGCCGACGTTTAATGTAAAACATGCACCGATTAATCGAACCATAGAAGAAATCCGAAATGTTTTAAGAGATTCCGTGAAGGTACATATGCGTAGTGATGTACCGGTGGGCAGTTTCTTGTCTGGTGGCATCGATTCAAGTGCGATCGTTGCTTTAGCCAGTGAAATCAATCCTAAGATCAAGACATTTACAGTTGGTTTTGAGCGGAAAGGGTACAGCGAAATTGACGTTGCAGTCTCCACTGCGGCTGCCTTGAATGTTGAGAACATTCATTATATCGTCAGACCAGAGGAATTCATAAGTGAATTACCTAAGATAATTTGGCATATGGATGATCCTGTTGCAGATCCAGCGGCCATCCCTTTATATTTCGTTTCCCGAGAAGCGAGTAAGCACGTGAAAGTCGTACTCTCCGGTGAAGGAGCAGATGAATTGTTCGGCGGGTATACGATCTACAATGAACCGAACTCATTAAGAAACTATCAATCGTTACCTTTAGTCTTGCGTAAGTGGTTGAAACAACTATCCGATCTATTGCCTGAGGGGACAAAAGGGAAGAGCTTCATCGAACGCGGCAGTATGTCAATGGAAGAGCGTTATATCGGTAACGCGAAAATGTTCAGTGAGCCAGAAAAAGAATATCTGCTCAAATCGTACAACAAAGATTGGAATTACAAGAAAGTCACAGCTTCCATTTACGAGAACGCGAAATCCTACCATGACATCCACAAAATGCAATATGTGGATATGCATACATGGTTAAGAGGAGATATCCTTGTAAAAGCAGATAAAATGACGATGGCTAATTCTCTAGAGCTGCGTGTGCCGTTTCTTGATAAAGAAGTCTTCAAGGTTGCGTCTCAAATCGCGCCGACAGATACGGTGACTAACGGAACGACGAAATACGCTTTCCGTGAAGCGATGAAAGGGATTGTACCAGACTCGGTCCTTTACCGCAGAAAGTTAGGATTCCCGGTACCGATCCGTCATTGGCTGAAAAATGAATTGTATGATTGGGCGAGGAGATTGATTAGAGAAAGTAAGACAGAACGTTATTTGGATAAAAAAATCGTCTTGCGTCTACTGGATGAACATCGTACTGGAAAGCTCGATTACAGCCGTAAACTATGGACTGTCCTTATATTCATGGTCTGGCACCAAATTTATGTGGAAAACCTTTATGACTTCCAAGGTCATTTGCTTGAGGACGAAGCTTTCACAGAGAAAAACGCCTTATCGAGCTAATATATCTGAATAGAAGCATGGATGAAAATTTCATTAGGGTTTAAAAGGAAACCATTGTCATTCCAGTGGTTTCTTCCTTTTTTGAACGCACATCGCTTTTGTATAAACCCGTGTTGTGTGTTATACTGTTAAAGTTAAAAAATTTGTAGGAGTTGTTACTTGTATGAAATACGAAGTTGGAAGCATAGTAGAGGGGAAAGTCACTGGGATCAAACCGTTCGGTGCGTTTGTTGCCCTAGATGACCAGCATCAAGGTCTCGTTCATATTTCAGAGGTTTCTCACGATTACGTGAAAGATATAAATGATCACCTATCTGTCGGAGATGCAGTAGAGGTGAAGGTTATGAACGTAGAAGAAGATAGCGGGAAGATCTCCCTCTCAATCCGTAAAACTCAGGCTGCGCCTGAGCCTAAGCAGCAACAGCGCCCTCGTCGTAAGCGCCCAGCTCAAAACGATAACGCTCAAGGGTTTAACACTCTTGAAGATAAACTCAAGGTTTGGCTGAAAGAATCCAACGACCGCCAAGCACAATTGAATAAGCGTTTGAAAAAATAAGCAAAAAAGCAGCTACATTTCCGTTAGCTGCTTTTTCTGTTATGTCATTTCAGTTCTGTTTTCGCGTTCAAACTCCTCAGAAGGCCTGAACAACAAGGTTAGGCAATACAGTCCGCTAAGACCTACCAATCCATAAATGATACGTGATAGAACAGAATCTTGTCCGCCGAATATCGCTGCCACTAAGTCGAATTGGAAAAAGCCGATAAGTCCCCAGTTGATGGCACCAATAATTGCTAATGTTAACGCTGTGCGTTGAAGTCCATTCATATTGTGCTATACCTCCTTCAATGTGGAAGAATTTACTTATCTCTTATTTTGGAAAAAATAGACGTTTTTTATACATTTCTTATTCGCTTCGTTATGTGAAACAAATTACTTTACTTAAAAAGATTGAATTCGAGATAATATTAACGTACTTCAAAAAATTATCGCTCGTCTACAGAGTCCTAATAAATAAAGAGGAGGAGTATGATGGAATCTTTTGAATTTCGAAATCCGACCAAATTGATCTTTGGTAAAGGTCAAGTAGAGGCCCTGGAAAAAGAAGTCCCTCAATACGGTAAAAATGTAATGGTAGTATACGGTGGAGGAAGCATTAAGCGGAACGGTTTGTACGACCAGGTTATGAAACGGTTCTCAACTATAGGAGCTGGGGTAACAGAATTATCCGGAGTTGAACCGAACCCGAGATTGACTACTGTTCGTAAAGGGGTTGAACTTGTCCGCGAAAATAATGTTGACTTCTTGTTGGCAGTCGGTGGAGGAAGTGTCATTGATTGTACGAAAGCGATTGCCGCTGGAGCAAAATACGACGGAGATGTTTGGGACCTCATAACCAAAAAAGCTGAAGTGAAAGAAACTCTTCCATTCGGTACTGTTTTGACATTAGCTGCCACTGGTTCAGAAATGAATTCAGGTTCAGTCATAACCAATTGGGAGACGAACGAGAAATATGGATGGGGAAGCCCTTTGAACTTCCCTAAATTCTCTATCCTTGATCCAGTCAATACAATTACCGTTCCACAAGATCAAACAGTTTATGGTATTGTCGACATGATGTCACACGTACTGGAGTCCTATTTCCATCCAGCTACGAATACGAAGCTGCAAGAACGGATGGCTGAGGCGATATTGCTGACAGTAATCGAAACCGCACCAAAACTGCTTGAAAACCTTGAAAGTTATGAACATCGTGAAACCATTTTGTACAGCGGTACGATGGCATTGAACGGTATTTTACAGATGGGTGCCCGCGGAGACTGGGCAACACACAATATTGAGCACGCTGTTTCAGCCGTGTATGATATACCGCATGCAGGCGGTTTAGCTATTCTATTCCCGAATTGGATGAAACATAATATCGATAATGCAGAGCGTAAATTGAAACAATTGGCTGTACGTGTGTTCAATGTAGATCCATCGCCTAAATCGGATCGCGAACTTGCCTTAACGGCAATTGAGAATATTCAAGAATTTTGGACCTCTCTGGGTGCGCCAACCCGCTTAGCAGACTACGATATTGATGACTCGAAAATTGACTTGATGGCAGATCGGGCAATGGCACGAGGAGAGTTCGGGAACTTCAGACCGCAAAATAAAGTGGATGTAGAGAAAATCTTAGAAATGTCATTGTAAAAAAACAATGGGATGGCCCAAAAGTAAGTCCGCTCAAGGAGATGAAATTTGGGTCACCCTCTTTTCCATTTTACCGACTCATCTCCATTCATTTACTCTTTTATGTTGAAATGAAAGCGTTTTATCATGATTTCTGAAGGGTAAGTGAAAAAGGAATAATATGAAGGGAACAGGAGGGAAAATGATGCAACAATCATTACGTAACATTTGGACAACTTTGTGGAACTGGCACGATCAGGCAAAGGAATTATTGAAACTTTCTTCTCCACATAATGGATCGTCGTCTAACACTCAATCAAACACGAATAATCATGCTGCAAATTCATCTGGATCCGGCCCTGGACCTGCATACGGTAGGCGGAAAGGAATTGGCCTTATTTTGGGTCCATTGCTTTTCTTGGCAACACTCATGTTTTTCCAACCAGAAGGCCTTTCTTCTGAAGGATTGGCGATTTTGGCAAGCACAATCTGGATTGCAACCTGGTGGATTACAGAAGCGATTCCGATACCTGCCACCTCTTTACTACCGTTGATTCTCTTCCCGCTGACCGGTGGATTGAGCGGTGATATCACCGCCTCATCTTATGGAGACAACACGATTTTCCTATTCTTAGGTGGATTCCTGATCGCTTTAGCGATGCAAAAATGGAATCTTCATAAACGGATTGCCCTCTTTATCATATCTGCAATCGGTACGAGTACTGAACGGATTATCCTCGGTTTCATGGTTGCAACTGGTTTCCTTTCCATGTGGATTTCAAATACAGCTACTGCCATGATGATGGTCCCGATCGGCATGGCCGTCATCTATCAAGTATCTGAACAGTTGAAGAAGGAAGGACATGAAAATACCGATGTAAAGAATTTCAATTTCGGAAAAGCGATCATGCTTGGAATTGCCTACTCCGCTTCAATCGGGGGGCTTGCAACCTTGATCGGGACGCCTCCGAATACCATTTTTGCAGGGGTTGTCCAAAACACATACGGAATCGAAATTTCCTTTGCGTTATGGATGATGTTCGGCGTACCGATTGTCATCGTGCTGTTGGCCATCACATGGTATTACCTGGTGAAATTTGCATTTCCAATGAAAATTCGCGAGCTTCCTGGTGGAAAAGAAGTGATCCAGAAGGAAAAAAGGTCACTTGGTTTAATGGGGCCGGAAGAGAAAATCATCCTGGCTGTTTTTACATTGACCGCTCTTGCTTGGATTTCTAGATCTTTTGTTTTGGTTGAACTGAATGATAACATCAACGATACAATTATTGCGATGATAGCAGCAATTGTGTTATTTATGATCCCATCAGCTACGAAAAGGGGAGAGTTCCTACTCGATTGGGAAACGGCAAAAGGTGTGCCTTGGGGCATCCTGCTCTTATTCGGAGGTGGATTGGCGATTGCTGCTGGTTTCCAGGAGTCAGGGCTTGCAGAGTGGTTCGGTACTCAATTGGCAGTTCTTGAAGGCGTCAATCTGATTCTGATCATTGTAATTGTAACAGCCATGGTCATCTTCTTGACTGAGATCACCTCAAATACTGCAACTGCTACAATGATGTTCCCGATCATGGCATCACTTGCTGCTGCATTGTCAGTTCATCCGTATGCGTTGATGATTGGTGCAGGCTTAGCGGCAAGCTGTGCGTTCATGCTTCCCGTTGCGACTCCTCCGAACGCAGTCGTGTTCGGTTCAGGATATCTGCGCATCCCAGATATGGCTCGGGCAGGATTGTGGCTGAATCTCTTATCAGTTGTTATCATTACAATAGCGATTTATTTATACTTACCAGCTGTTTGGGGAATCGACATCACAAGCTTCCCGGAGACATTTAGAAAATAACTATTTTGAAAGGCGTGAGGAAAGGCTTCCTATGCCTTTCTTCTTTTTATTTTATAACTAGGGTTCGTTTATTGTCGTCTGATGTCGTTTCGCCGATAAATATTTAAAAATCGCCGATAAAACTGAATTATCGCCGATAAAACGCCTAAATCCGCCGATAAAATTGAATTATCGCCGATAAATTTGAATTTCCGCAAATGAACTCGGATTACAAAAGGATGAAGACAATGGATGTTCAACATGAAAAAACATTGCCATATACGAAGCAAAGTCCTAAGTTCTGGCGTATCATACTTGCGCTGGCAGTGGCATCCCTACTTATTTTCTCGACATTATACATCTTCCAACCATTGCTGCCTGTGTTTGTAAAAGAATTTGACATAACCCCGACGTACTCAAGTTTATTGGTGTCATCATCAGTCATAACGATGATCATCGGACTCTTCGTGCTCGGTTTCCTGGCTGACCGATATAGCCGCAGGACAATCATGAACCTATCGCTCATCATAACAGTCGCTACTCTATTTGCAATGCCCTTTGCAGAAAGCTTTTCACTCATCGTCGCTTTGCGGTTTTTGCAAGGTTTTTTCATTGCAGGAGTTCCAGCAGCCGCCATGGGTTACTTAGCAGACGAAATCGATAATCATCATTTGAACCTGGCGATGACTTTTTACATTGCAAGCAATGCACTTGGAGGAATGGGCGGTCGAGTTTTTGCGGGTTATTTCACAGATCTTTTCAGCTGGCAGACGACACTTCTGAGCCTATCCGGTTTCGGAGTCGTCGTCATTCTGCTCTTTCTCTTTTTATTGCCGGAAGAACGCCTTTTTAAGAAAAAACCAGCTACCCTTGTTTCAGATTTAAGAGGTATGTTTGTGCATTTGACGGATACACGTCTCATTCCCTTGTTCATCATGGGGCTTTTTCTGCAAACGATGTTCACAGCCATCTGGACCTACCTGCCATTCTATTTACATAGCGAACCTTTCAACTGGACTTTGAAAATGATTTCATTCACTTACTTTGCCTATGCTCTAGGTGTGCTAGCCCCTCCAATGGCTGGCCGTATTACGCCTAGAGTCGGCCTTTCACGGGTTTTGTTCGGTGGGCTCAGCTTGCTGGCGCTCGGAACTTGGCTGACAGCAATCCACTATACTCCGCTCATCCTAATAGGACTCGGAATGATCTGTACAGGGTTTTTCATCGCTCATTCGATGGCTGCGGCCCTTGTCAGCAGGACAGCGACACATCATAAAAGCGGTGCATCTAGCTTTTACCTGATCAATTACTATGTCGGCGTAGCAATCGGAAGTACAGCAGTCGGGAAACTTTGGGATCACTTCGCCTGGACCGGGATCATAAGTACCAGTTTTTTACTCCTGATCGTTGTTATTTTCCTGCCAAAATTAAAAGATCTGAAATAATTGAGGGTGTAATCGTTTACATTAAGGGAAGTGGTTGCGTTCGATTTTTTATTCCGATAAAGTGATTTATGAAGTAGTACTAGAAGACGGAGGGGTATTATGACATCTTTAATTCGTTTTGATTATACAACAGCATTGTCATTTATCGGTCAACATGAGATTGACCATTTGACAGATCAAGTGAAAACAGCGCATGAGGCGTTACATAACGGGACTGGGGCCGGAAACGATTTTCTTGGCTGGGTCGACCTACCGGAAAATTACGATCGAGAAGAGTTTTCCCGTATCCAAAAAGCGGCTGAAAAAATCAAATCCGATTCGCAAGTCCTTCTCGTGATCGGAATTGGTGGGTCTTACCTTGGTGCGAGAGCCGCAATTGAAATGCTGAACCATTCGTTCTACAACATGTTGAATCAAGAAGAGCGCAACACGCCGCAGGTCATATTTGTCGGGCATCATATCAGTTCTACGTATGTGCAGGACCTTTTTGATGTATTGAAAGACAAGGACGTTTCGATCAATGTCATCTCGAAGTCTGGAACAACGACAGAACCAGCAATCGCCTTCCGTATTTTCCGCAGTTTTTTAGAAGAGAAGTATGGAAAAGAGGAAGCACGCAAGCGTATTTATGCAACAACCGATCGCGAAAAAGGGGCCCTGAAAACTCTCGCTGATCAAGAAGGTTATGAAAGCTTCATCATTCCTGACGATGTTGGTGGTCGTTATTCCGTATTGACTGCAGTTGGTCTTCTTCCGATTGCAGCTACTGGAATCGATATTGATGAGATGATGAAAGGTGCAGCAGACGCATGTAACAAATACAACAATCCGAACTTGGCTGAAAATGAAGCCTATCAATATGCGGCTGTAAGGAATGCCCTTTACAACAAAGGAAAAACGACAGAATTGATGGTCAATTATGAGCCTGCGCTTCATTATGTAGCAGAGTGGTGGAAACAGCTTTACGGTGAAAGTGAAGGGAAGGACTACAAAGGGATTTTCCCAGCGGCTGCTGACTTTTCTACAGACCTTCATTCACTTGGTCAATACGTACAAGAAGGACGCCGTGACTTGTTTGAAACAATTTTGAACGTTGAAAAGCCTAGAAAAGAAGTGACAATCGAAGAGGACGAAGGGAATCTTGATAAACTCAACTACCTGGCTGGCAAAACGATGGACTTCGTTAATACGAAAGCATACCAAGGAACATTGCTTGCCCATACAGATGGCGGAGTGCCGAACCTTGTCGTAAACATTCCGGAACTTAACGCATACAACTTCGGTTATTTGGTCTATTTCTTTGAAAAAGCATGTGCAATCAGTGGATACCTCTTAGGTGTGAACCCGTTCGATCAACCAGGTGTCGAAGCTTACAAGAAAAACATGTTCGCATTGCTTGGGAAACCAGGATTTGAAGAATTGAAAGAAGAATTAGAACATCGATTGAAATAAATGGATGCAAACTAGGGCTGACTTCTCAAAGAGTCAGTCCTTTTTTACACTTAAGAAAGTATAAAATCCTTTCTTCAGTTATAAGTGCAACTATAGCTCAGCCTACATCTAGGTCTTGGCTTTGCCAAGTTTTCTTTAATGAAAACAGATGAGAGTGGTTACGATAAAGATATAGATTTCTGAAGGGAGAAACGAATATGATTCAAATAAAATCGAAATTAGATGGAGAGCAGTTTGAATTGAATGAACTGGAATATACGCTCAAACCAATAGGGTATGACATCGGCGGGGGCTGGGATTACGATCACGGTTCATTCGATTATAAGCTTGATGACGAACAAGGTTATATGTATCTCCGGATTCCTTTTCAGGCGATTAAGGGAGAGCTTGACAAAAATGACTGTATCGTCAGTATCCGAACCCCTTATCTCCTGCATCATGTCTATCAGAGAGGTCTGGACGACAACGCGAATGTCGGTAATCCCGCCGCCTCCATCAACCAGTTTTCAGAACCTCAGGACCCAGATGGCTCCATCGACGATAAATGGATCCAAGTCAGTGAAGAGATGGTTCGGGATTTAGAGGAACAGCTCCTCAATTAACGGAGGTTTTCAAAAAAGGCTAGACTTACAATATTCGATGTGTGGATGATATGATCCGCACCTGCACGTTTCGCATTTTCATATTGTGCAGGCGTCAAAATCTCAACGATCGTATACGTTACTGGACAAATTCCTTTTACTGCTAATAAAGTGAGGATAGCATCCATATCGGATTGTTCTTCACTGACCTGATTGTTAGCAGTCAAAATGGCTGTTTTTGCTTCCTGGACATTGGCTTTCTGCAGGGTCAGATCTTCAAATGGTTTTCCATGGATGAAATGGATATTACCATACTGGTAAGGATTCTGGGGAAGTGTCCGATCGATCAGGACGATTTTTTGTTCAGGATTTCGATTGTGGATCTGCTCGATCAAGTCTTTCGCTCTTTCATTCCAACCAATGATGACGATTTGCCCGCTTTTCTCAAACGCGACATCACCTTTGATGAGTCCAGATTGACGCTTGATTGTATATCCAGCTACCTGTACAAAAAAGTAAGTAATAAAAGTGGTTCCGATCAGTATCAACAAAATCGCCATCAGCTTTCCCAAACCTGACTTTGGAACAAAATCGCCATAACCCACTGTGGCTGCAGTCACGATCGCCCAATAGACCCCATCAAAGATGGACCCAAAATTGGTTGGTTCAATAAAATGGATTGTCATTCCAAAAATAAAAATTACAGAAAATACGATGATGATCAACCGCACGATAGGCGGAAGACGTAAATATTGCAAAGTGATTGTTTTCATTCCATTCACCTATGGTCAAGTAGAGTCATTATCAGCAGTATAACCATATCTTAATTGTTAGAAACTTATAGAAAGGAGGAATGAAGATGAAACGGAGGCCATTTGGTATTTATTTGATCAACTTGTTCATGGGTATTATCGAAGCACTCATTTTATTGCGTATTGTCCTGAAGCTTTTCGGTGCAAATCCCTATACACCGTTTGTCCAATGGGTCTATAATTTGACGATTCCGCTATTATCACCTTTTCAAAATATCTTTCCTACGCCTGTCATTCAAGGGCGGTATGAATTGGAACTGACGAGTATTTTTGCATTGATCGTTTATGCAATCTTATCCTATTTCCTCGTCCAATTCATCCTGATGCTGAACTCGGGAAATAAATGATACAGGTTACTTTATTAAACCACTTGCTCCAACTACAATGAAAGAAAAGAAGGATGGGGCGGTTTTTTTTCATGATAAAATTGATTATAAATGCAGATGACTTCGGCTATTCCAGAGGAGTAAACCATGGAATCATCGATGCTTATAAATATGGGATCGTGAATTCAACCACGATGCTTGTGAATATGCCAGGAACAGAGCATGCAGTTGAGTTAGCGAAAAACAATCCCGGCTTACGTGTCGGTATTCATCTGACCCTGACGTGCGGAAACGCTATTTCCCCAAATGTCCCTTCACTGACGAACGATGACGGTCAATTCATCCTGTCGAGTGATCTTCAACAGGACCTATCCTCAAAGCTTAAGGACATCGATATAGAATGGGAAGCACAGATTGAACACTTCCTCAGGATGGGACTCGAACCCACACACTTTGACAGTCATCATCATATGCACAAACACCCCGAACTGCTTCCAATCGTAAAAAGGTTATCCCAAAAATATGATTTGCCAGTACGCAATGTTTTTAGCGAAAAGGTCCACGGTATGAAACTGTTGACCGATGTTTTCTATAGTGACTTTATCTGGGAAAATGTTACTGAAGCCTATTTTTCTACGTTACACATAAGGGTAAAAGATGTTTCTAGTGTCGAGGTCATGTGCCACCCCGGATATATCGACCAAGAACTGATAAACGGTTCCTCTTATTGCGAAAAGAGAGCAGAAGAACTGGAGATCTTGATCAAGACAAATTTAAACAAGCGATTTGTCTTATCATAAAAAAACAGATGTAAGGTACTCAGCAAGGGCTCCTAAGTACTTTAGGACTTGAGGTTACAGTTTTTACGACACTGATTTGTTTCACTCCCGATGCTTTGTGGTAACGAATTAGAAACAAGCATTTGGAGGGAACTGAAATGAAGCATACTGCAGGTAAGGCAGCAGCTGGAGTTCTTGAACATTGGGGTATCAACCATATTTTTGGATTACCAGGTGATTCGATCAACAACTTTGTTGAACATCTCAGAGGAGAAAAAGAAAGCATTGAATTCATTCAAATAAGACATGAGGAAGTAGGTGCGTTAGCTGCTGCTTCTTATTCGAAATTAACAGGTAAGATCGGAGTCTGTCTCTCGATCGGGGGTCCCGGTGCGATCCATTTACTCAATGGTTTATATGATGCCAAAGCAGACAATGCCCCTGTATTGGTCTTAGCTGGACAAGTCCCTACGGATAAAGTAGGCCATGATGCTTTTCAAGAGGTTGATCTTGAGAAAATGTTTGAAAATGTATCGGTATTCAGCCAAAGGGTTTCATCTCCAGAATCTTTTCCTTCATTGCTCGACCAAGCAATACGTAAAGCGTATGCTGAAAAAGGGGTATCCGTCTTGGTCATTCCTGACGATATTCCCATGGAAAAAATCGAAGGTTATACACCGAGCCTGACGGAGACGAACTCTGTTTCAAAGCACATTCCTTCTGCCGAGGACCTGGATGCTGGCTTGAAATACATAAAAGAAGCCAAAAAGCCAGTCATCCTCGCAGGTACAGGAACGAAATCGGCCAGGGAAGAACTGGTAAGGTTTGCAGAAAAAATTGCCGCACCGATCATTTTCACTTTACCGGCGAAAGGAACTTTACCTGATAAACATCCCTACAACCTTGGTCAGCTCGGACAGATCGGAACCAAACCAGCCTATGAGGCCATGGAAGAAACCGATCTGCTTATCATGGTCGGCACCTCTTTTCCTTACAGAGATTTTCTGCCCGATAAAGCTCCGGCTGTTCAGATCGATCTTGATCCAAGTCAGATAGGCAAGCGATATCCAGTGAAGGTAGGCATTGTAGGAGACGCAGCCATCGCGCTCCAGAAATGGAACGATCAACTGCAAATGACCGAAGAGAGGTCCTTCTTGAAAAAATGTCAAGAAAATATGGCGAATTGGTGGAGACATATCGAAAAGGAAGAAAATCAAGTATCCTCTCCAATCAAACCGCAAGAAGTCATCCCAAAGCTACTAGAAGTCGTTGATGATGATGCGATCGTATCTGTAGACGTCGGAAATGTGACAGTGTGGATGGCAAGACATTTCAAGATCACCCATCAAAAATTCCTTATCTCAAGCTGGATGGCGACAATGGGTTGTGGACTACCAGGGGCGATTGCCGGTAGTCTTGCTTATCCTGAACGGCAAGTGGTAACCGTTTGTGGGGACGGAGGTTTTTCGATGGTCATGCATGATTTTGTCACAGCTGTCAAATACGACTTGCCAATTATTGTGGTAATCATGAATAATCAAAAGATCGGGATGATCAAATACGAACAGGAAGAACAAGGTCATCTGGAATATGGAACGGACCTCAAAAATATCGACTTTGCAGCATTTGCAAAAGCGTGCGGGGGTGAAGGATATACTGTGGCAGACCATCGAGAGTTGAGTCCCACCTTTAAAAAGGCTTCCCAAGAGAAGAAGCCCATCATCATCGATGTGATAATCGAGGATCAGCCACCTTTACCTGGTAAGATCACATACGGCCAGGCTGCAGGTTACTCGAAGCATGTCATGAAAAAATTCTCCAAGGAACATGAAATGGATATGCCTCCACTAAAAAAGGTACTGAAACGCTTATTTTAACGCCTTACTACTTCGATAAAAGGAACATATAACTGGTGAAGGGCTTTTGGGTTCATACCGTTCTTTCCATTGTATTTATTGATTTTTTGGTATAGGGAGGTGGTTCATATGGATCTGAATATCTTCATACTCGTATTCCTTATCGTGATTCTCTTATTCTTCTTTGTTGCGCCATGTTCCCTTGTCCTGTATTTGTGGTGGACCGATCAGAAGCAAAAGGAACATGCTGTGTTACGGAACTTTCCTATCCTCGGGAAGTTGAGGTATATATTAGAAAAAATGGGTCCTGAACTCAGACAATATTTGTATCTGAATGATAATGAAGGAACGCCATTCTCAAGAAGGGAATTCAAGAATACAGTGATAGCCGGGAAATACAAATCCAGGATGCTCGGTTTCGGTTCAGAACGCGACTTTTCAAAAGAGGGTTTTTATATCCGGAATACCATGTTCCCCGTTCAGAGGAATGAACTAGGGGTAGACAATGACGATAAGGTGAAAACTAAAATTTATCAGATTGATAAGGATAATTTATTTTTACGTAAAGAACATAGGGAAGATATCCAGGCTGATCCCTTCTTATTGAACGAAGAGGATTCACCTATCATCGGTGAAAGGACTTCCCGCCATCCTTTTAAAGTAAGAGGTCTGGTAGGTCAATCCGCTATGAGTTTCGGCTCGCTTGGTGATCGGGCACTTACTGCCTTATCCATAGGCCTGTCCCGAGCCCGAGGCACATGGATGAACACGGGGGAAGGAGGGCTTTCTGAATATCATTTAAAAGGCGGGGTAGATATCATTTGCCAAATAGGACCAGGACTCTTTGGGGTACGTACCAAAGACGGAAAGTTTTCCTGGGAAGAATTCAAAAAGAAGAGTGACCATAAAGAAGTGAAAGCATTTGAATTGAAATTGGCCCAAGGTGGGAAAACCAGGGGAGGACATGTTGATGGCTCCAAAGTTACTCCTGAAATCGCTGAAATCCGTACCGTAGAACCTTGGCAATCCATTGACAGCCCTAACCGGTTCAAGGAATTCGGGAATAATGAGGAGATGTTAGACTTCATAAACGAATTGAGAGATGTAGGTGGTAAACCGGTTGGTATCAAAATGGTAGTAGGAAATACAAATGATTTTGAGAATCTGGTAGCATATATGTCTGAAACAGGGAAACACCCTGACTTCATCACGGTTGATGGAGGCGAGGGCGGAACAGGGGCATCCTACCAAGAACTTGCTGATTCGACTGGGATTCCGATTAAGACGGCTCTCCCCTTCGTTCACGATACATTGGAAAGATACGGTATCCGTGAGAAAGTGAAGATTTTTGCATCTGGTAAGCTTCTGACTCCTGACAAAGTGGCTGTAGCGTTAGGTCTAGGAGCTGACTTTGTTAATATCGCCAGAGGACTGATGTTTTCGGTTGGATGTATCCAAGCGCAAGTATGTCATACGAATAATTGTCCAGTGGGAGTCGCCACCACAGATCCTAAGCTGCAGAAAGCATTGATTATAGAAGAGAAGTCTTACAGGGTATGCAACTACATTTTATCTTTACGGGAAGGGCTCTTCCATCTTGCAGCTTCTGTTGGAATTGAAACGCCGACTAAATTTACAAGGGATCATATCATTTACAAGGATCAAAATGGACGAATGATATCCATGGAGGATATGGAATTTGGTAACCGGCATCAACAGCCCCTAAATACCGTGCGTTGACATGGATTGTCGATCATCTCCGTGCTAAGATCGACTTTTTTCTTTTGTATTTTGTAAACGAAAAAGTAACGGATCGTCAATCATCCAATTGACGTATTCACTTGAACGAAGTACAATACAAGATGTGACCTATTTTGCATTACCCATCAATAGATAAGGGGCATTAGCTCAGCTGGGAGAGCGTTTGGCTGGCAGCCAAAAGGTCAGCGGTTCGAGCCCGCTATGCTCCACCATAACAGATCACAACAAGTCCTTGGTTCAAGGGCTTTTTAATTACCTTTATTTAACAATATTGTCATTTCCCAAAAACCATACTGTGTAATAGGTTACGCCCAACTCCTCATATAATTTCATAAACTGAAGGAGTTGGTTTTTTGTTTAAAAAACTGATGGTCAAGATGGTGGGCAGAGACCTTGAGATGGAACGACGGAAGAGATTTCAACATATTTTGAATTTCGCTGAATCGGTCATACAGAAAGGGGAGGTGAACTTTAAATCGAAACATCCCATCATTGACGTCATTTGTCTTCTAGGAAGAAAAACCCAATCTGAAATGATTTCAGATTTACTTCAATGCAATGAGACATTGACATCAGCGCCTCCGCTGGAAAGATTGTTATTTTCCCATACTGTACCGATAACCCCAGATGGAAGGAAACTTAACGATTTTAAAAAGAAAGTGAACTTAGAAAGAACGATCAAGTTGAAACGGGATTTGATTTTACCTTTACCTTGGCAGCGATCCAGATTGGTCCAAAGTTTAACAAAAATCGGCTTTGATCGAGATTGGGGACCGTGGACACAGGATGATCTCAATCATAAAGTTGAAGTCTGGATGCCGATGGGAATCGTATGGGTTCATGGCGGAAGTCATTCAATTGCCTCAGGAATAATAAGAGGTGAAGGGGTGATCAATACATCGAATGTAGATGACATAAGTGAAATCTATGATCATGTCTCTTGTGATGGGCTTAACTTTTATAGAACTGAGGATAATAGTGTAATTGCCCCAGTACAGAATCTTGAGTTTGCTGCTATATTCGAAATCGGAAGAATGATGAATGATAAAAAAATAACTTTCTAAAACGAAATCCTTCATTATGGGCGCCGCTTTAAAGTACGGCGTCTTTTTAATGGTTTAGAAAACCCCTGGCTATGCCGGGGGTTCCAGGGAGCTTATAGCGTGGTAATAAAAAAACCTCACTTCATGGTAGGATAAAGCTGGTTTCCCGACCACTTCATCTCACCATAGAAGGAGGAGTGCCCTGTGAAGGACATGAACAGTTTAGCACACACAACATGGAATTGTAAGTAGCATGTTGTATTTGCCCCGAAATACAGAAGACAAATTATTTATGGAAAATACAAAAAGAGTATAGGCGAAATTATCAGGGACTTAAGTGAACGGAAAGGTGTAATCATCCACGAAGCAAATGCTTGTCCAGATCACATTCATAAGTTGGTAAGCATCCCAACAAAATTAAGTGTGTCTCAATTTATGGGCTATTTAAAAGGGAAGAGTAGTCTCATGATATTTGATCGGCATGCCAATTTAAAATATCGATATGGGAATCGAAAATTCTGGTTCCGAGGGTTCTACGTTGATACAGTGGGAAGAAATAAGAAACAAAAACAAGACTATATTAGAAATCAGCTGAAAGAAGACTATATGGCCGATCAGCTAACATTATTTGAAGAGTATGACCCATTTACAGGAGAGAAAAATCGGAAGAAATAAAGAAATTCTTTAGAATTCGTGAGTGAGTGTGGTGCAGGAGGGAAACCCTTTCGGTGGCCTTTGAGGCCTAGGCCGGTAACAAAGGCTTTCAGCCGCAGAGCAAACCACCAGTTCACACTGGTGGTTTTGATTTCAATGTTCTACAATAATACAAATTTAGGGCTTTTTTGCCATTCTTCATTTTTCATAGTGTAAATGGACTATCTATCAATAATAGAAAGGTTTTTTTAGAAGAAAGTCGAAAAACTGTGTAAATAGACGTCATTCGTATTATTAAAAGGAGATGATAATTAAAATGAAAGTCATGGTAAGTTCAAGTGAGATGACTAACCTTTTGAATTCCTGGTACGTAATGATTCGTGATCGTAATGTCGAAAAAGCATTTAAATTAAAGGAAGAGATTGATGAAAAGATTAACAATATGGAGGAGAATCAGAATCTGCTTCTTTACTACTCGCTTTTAACTTTTCGGTACAATCTGATCCATTCCAAAACTATGCAAGACGCAGATCTACTAATGTTTGAAATCGATCAAGGAAAAAATGAGATGGACGATATGCTTGAATATTACTATCATTTTTTCAAAGGTATCTACTTATATAAACAAAAGAATTATGAAGATGCCCTAGCCCACTTTCATTATGCAGAAAAAAAGCTGACTTCTATACCTGACCCTATTGAGACAGCAGAATTCCATTATAAATTAGCATCGGTTTATTCACAGCACATGAATATTTTAAATTCGATCCAGCATACATTCAAGGGTCTAGAAATATTTCAAACAGACGAACATTATCATTCACGTACAGCCGATTGTAAAAACTTACTAGGAACAAATTATATTCTCCTCGGGAACTATAAACGCGCTGAATATTATTTGAATAAGGCTTTAAAATATGCTCAACTTTTAAAATGTTTAGAAACTGAATCGGTGTCCTTGCAGAACCTGGGATGGATGTACTCAAAAATGGGGGAATCGAATAAAGCAATTGAGTATTTAGAAAATAGCCTTACATGGATGGTGGAGAATAATCAATATCATTACCAAGTAAAAACCATGTACATAATGGCAAAAGAGTATTTTAGACTTAGACAAGTTGATCATGCAATGTACTGGGTAACCCAATGCTATGACGTTTGTCGACACACCCAGGACTCTGAATATCTTGGAAAGCTGAATATACTAAAAGCAAAGCATACATTAAACCTTCAGGATTACATGTATATACTAAGAGAAGAAATTTCTTCGTTTCTCGACAAAAAATATTGGGGAAATTTAGAGGAATTTAGTCAGGAATTGGCGAAATATTATGAACAAGAGAGAAACATCGAAGAGGCCATGAAGTATTACAAACTGGTCATCCACGCCAAAAACAAATTAAGTTAAGGAGGATTTTGGATGAAGAAAGTGGTTGTCTTGTTGATGTTGTCACTGTCTGTCGTTATTTTGCCAATGTTCCTCAACACAAGTGAAGCACACGATGGAATCATCAAGGATTCACCTGCAAAGGTAGCACATGACGGGATCATTAAGGATTCCGTGGACCAATTAGCACACGATGGAATCATCAAGGATTCATCTACGAAGCTTGCACACGATGGGATCATTAAAGACTCTGTGACCTTACTAGCACATGATGGGATCATTAAAGACTCTGTGAACCTACTAGCACACGATGGAATCATCAAAGACTCTCCTCCAAATCGCGTATAGATACAAGGTATATGAATATTTGATTCCTAAGTGCCAGAAATCGGCACTTTTTTCTTTTCAAAGGCAATTCCCTTATCCGCATGGATACAGTGACTATTTTCCCGAATTACATATAGAACTAACTTCGCATTATTTACAAATTCTTGCAAGAAATAAAAATGATCATTAGAAACATAGGGAGGGGCAATGGATAGAGAGGCAGATTTAATAAAAGAGATAAGAAGCTTGATCAAGGAGTTTCAAAAAAATCTCCCAGAAGACAAAAGAAAAGAAATTTTTGATCAAATCATTTTATTAACAGGTATCCTTATTAAGAAAAAGTAAAAAAAAAGTAATCGTATATACCTATAAAACGTGATGACAAAATAATGCACCTTAGGGCAAAAAAATGAAGAAAGTTAGGAACTTATCCTCCTTCTTACCATGATAAAATGCATGAAAGCGTAATCAATTGGTGAGGAAGGAGGTTTATTTTGTAATCCGGTTAATCTATTTCATTATCATTGGGAGGAGAAAATGGCTATCAAAAAAAGTTTCATTTGGTTGTTTATGTTGTGTATGATGTTTTCACTTTCCGTATCAATGGTTTGGGCTAACTCTCCGGAAATATCAGGGGATACTCATAAGGTGATGAAAACATCCGTAAGTTCACCTGACGGAAAGGTCAACCTTGATTTCCATCTTACAGATGAGGGCGAGCCGCAATATGAGGTTTCTTATGGCAATCATAACTTGATTGAACCATCTTCATTAGGATTCCAGTTTAAAGAGCAGGCTCCAATGAAAAACAACTTCGAAATTGTAAATACTTCAGTGAAAACTTTCAACGAGATTTGGAAGCCCGTATGGGGAGAAAAGAAACAAATTAAAAACCATTATAAACAATTGACCGTTCATCTCCAGGAGAAAGACGAACCAAACAGGAAAATGAACATCGAATTCAGAGTATTTGATGATGGTGTCGGCTTCCGTTATGTACTGCCAGAACAACAAAACCTGGATCAAAACCTTCAAATCACTTCTGAGGATACAGAATTCCGTTTTTCAGACAATAATACTTCCTGGTGGATCCCAAATGACTGGGACAGCTATGAGTATAACTATACTAAAACTCCTTTAAGTGAAGTAGACGAAGTAAGCACACCGTTCACCATGAAAACACCTGATGGAGTCCACCTTACAATACATGAAGCAGCATTGATCGATTATGCAGGCATGGCACTGAAGGCAGTGGATGGAGAAGAAAATACTTTAAAAAGTCATTTTGCGCCATGGCCGAACAGTGATGTAAAAGTAAAGAAAGACGACTTACCTGTTGAAACACCATGGAGGACAATCGAAATCGGTGAGGATGCCGGCGATCTTGTTGAATCGGATATGATCCTAAACCTTAATGAACCATCTGCGATAGAGGATACATCCTGGATCGAGCCGATGAAATATGTGGGTGTCTGGTGGGAGATGATCAGTGGCAAATCAACTTGGTCATCAGGAGAAAAGCATGGGGCAACAACAGAAAATGCTAAAAGGTATATCGATTTTGCCCCTGACTATGATTTAGATGAAGTTGTTCAATATGCAAAGCGATAAAGAGTGGGTACGTTGCTGATCATGGCATGCATAATCCGGAGGGCCAGAAACACCACGGACAATATATGGTGAATCACTATAATAATGCAGTTAAGAAAGCTGCCGACTACCAAATTATGATTGATACACATGAACCCATTAAATCTACAGGTCTTGAACGTACTTATCCGAACTGGATGAGCCGTGAAGGTGTAATGGGAATGGAATATGCGGCTTTTGGAGATCAAAACAATCCGCCAGAACATGATACGATTCTGCCATTTACTAGAATGATGGCTGGACCGATCGATTTTACTCCAGGTATATTTGATGTGGAAATTTCTCATGCGGACACCCGAGTACATTCCACACGTGCCAAACAACTAGCACTGTATGTCACCATTTCAACTGGAACTCAAATGGTTGCGGATTTACCAGAAAATTATAAGGATGAAGATGGCAATATCTTACCAGAATTCAAGTTTATTAAAGACGTGCCAGTAACATGGGATGATATTAGGGTTCCGAATGCTGAAATTGGAGATTATGCTACGATTGTTCGACGCAGTGGAGAAGAATGGTATATCGGAAGTGTAACTGATGAAAAAGCGAGAGACCTCGATGTACCCCTTGATTTCTTGGATAATGGAAAGAAATATGTTGCGGAAATCTACTCAGATGGACAGGAGGCGGATTTGGAGACGAATCCTACATCAGTTTCAATTGATAGAGTCCTCGTGGATTCGAAAGATACGCTGGTAGCTTCGATGGCAGCAGGGGGAGGACATGCTGTAAGACTCTATCCAGCTGACAAAGAGGAAGTCAAAGAGATTCCTGATTATGAAGCGCCAGCGATAACGATGGATTATACAGAAGTTCCGGAAACAATCCAATCGAATGATGAGTTCGAAGTAAAAGTGGATGTAACCAATCAAGGCAATCTTACAGTTGGTAAACAGCTAGCGCTGAAGGTTGACGGTGAAACTGTAGCTGAAGAATCGATCCGTGTAGGACCAGGAAATACGAAGGAGGCCACCTTGGGTTATGATCGATTGTTTGAAACCGGAGACCATGAAGTTGGAATCGAGGGTCTTGATGATAAGACCATCACCGTGACCGAAAAAGAACCGACCTATGCTTATAGTGGGCTGGAAGTCGAAGCAGCTGATCAAACAATTACGGCGAAAGCTGCCGTGACGAACTATGGCAGCTATGAAGGGACAGCTGATGTTCCCCTCATCGTAAATGGCGAGGTAGTAGACAAACAGCAAATAGAGGTCCCTGCAGCACCTGGGGGCGGTACGAAGGAAGTAACCTTTACGTATGAAGTAACGGAAGAGGCAGGGATCTATCAAACAGCTATAGGTTACTCTGAACCCAAATCTATTGCATTGCCAGTCATTGAAATGGCCGGAACCTGGTTATTCGAAAAAGGAGACGACCTAAGCTGGAAAGATCCAGCCTTTGACGACAACCAGTGGCAAGAAGTTACGCTTCCATCAAGTTGGGAAGATCACTCCAATTATCACGAAGATTATGTCTACGGCTGGTACCGAAAGACCATCGATATCCCAGCCGAATGGGAAGGTCATTCCTTGAAAGTGAACCTAGGTAAAATCGATGATGTCGATGCCACCTATTTCAATGGCCAAAAGATCGCCCAATCTGGTGAATTCCCGACCGGGGAAGGGGAAGAAGGCATGATCTCTGCGTGGGATTGGGACCGAGAATATGAAATTCCGTCAGAAGCAATCAATTACGGGGAGAAAAATGTCATCAGCGTACGAGTATTCGATGCACGTGGTGGCGGTGGCCTATATAGCGGACCGCTGGGCCCGATCCAGGTACTCGAAACAAAAGATTAATTTGGTTAAACGTTAGTCCATTCTAGCGAGGTCGAGAATAAGAAAAAAGCCTGATTCCTGGTATTGAAATACTCGGCAATCAGGCTCTTTTCCTTTTATTATGTAAAATTTTTTGAACTTGCGAAACTATGCATTTTTATTGTATTGGTATAAAAGGTCTGAAGTGTATTCAGACAAAAAAGATAAGGCAATATAAAAGTGAACTGCTCCTTCTGTTTTTTTGGGGTCGATGCCGGTTAATTGCTTAATTTGTTTTAAACGGTAATGTAAGGTGTTAATGTGAATATGCAGGTGTTCTGCCGTTTCTGAAATACTTTGGTCATGCGATAAATAGCTTGACAGCGTCTCAAGCAGACTTTCATCATTTAAAATGGAATAAAGGACACGATGAGAAAATTCATTTTGATTTGAAGGAGAGACGTCCTGTAAGATCAGTTCTAATAGCAGATGATGATATAAAACGATGCTTTTCTGGCGGAGGGCTGCCTTCAAGGCTTTTTTTGCTTCATTATAGGAAGAATGGATCATATTGCTTTCTGCCTTTCTCCCAATTCCAACTGCAAAACTGCAGTTATGATGTCGCTTAAAGTATCGCTGCCATTTTTTTATCTTTGTAATGAACATCGATTCATTCGGTGAGTTTGAAACTAATAAAAAGTGTTCATGGCCCCAGCGGATAAAGTAATCATTCTCTCGTTTGTAAAAGTAATGATGAAACCAGTCTTCCATTTCTGATCCGATCACATCAAACCCAGCAGCAGGAGGGGTTTCAACAAAATAAAATAGAGTGCAATAGTAACCTTCCGAAATCTCGATCCCAAGTATCTTCCCACGATCAATAAAATCGGAATTAATGTCCTGATTGTGTACCCAATCATAAAAGAAAGCTTCGATTCCTCTTGTTTTCCACTCCAGCTGTGCCCTATGTTGGAATTCCTCTATTAATAGTTCGGTAAACCTTCTGATCAAGTCCGCAAATGGTTCCACTTCATATGGGTTCCCTTTAATGCCGATCACTCCAATGACTTGCTTCCTAAATAAAATGGGCATGTTAATTCCCGGTTTCACTCCCTTAAGGGTTTTGGCCATGTCTTGTGTAATATATAACTTTTCCTTTGTCTTCAAAGAAATGGTAGCCCCTTCATGATAGTACCCTACTCTTTTAGGATCTACCGATGCAATGATGGTCCCTTTTGTATCAACCACAATCACTTCTTCCTTCAAAACCCTGCGTGTTTCATCAACGATTTTCTGTGCCAGTTCATTTACCAGTTTCATTAGCAACACCCCGCGATTTTTATTTAGGAAGGCTAATTAATTAGACAAACACACAAAAAATAGAATTGGGAAACCGATAATTTCTATAGGTTTGTACATTGATTGCACTTACTAAAAAGATTACCATAAATTTAATATAGTTATTAGATGATTTTTAATAGTTTAACAAATTAAAGGAGGGATAGCTGTTCACTTTCAATGGATGAGATGACCTCTTTTGTTACCGCTTAAATACTTCAAGGTGATAAAAAAATGGAGCGGCATTCCTGGACCCGGACGGCCATTCCCTGACTCTCGAAAATTCAATGATTACGGTAATGGGAGCAAGACGGACAAGATCAAGTATGGAATTCAACACGAATTATTGCAGTTGATTGTTGCAAACACGATATTTGCTTGTCGAAGAGGAAAAATAAAATTATGTTTAATAAGAGGTGGAGGAACGAATGAGTAAAAAAGTATTGATTGTTACCGGAGATGCTGTTGAGGCTCTTGAAGTGTTTTATCCTTACTATCGTTGTTTAGAAGAAGACATCGAATGCACGATTGCATCCCCTACCAAAAAGAGATTGCAGACAGTGTGCCATGATTTCTTAGAAATGGAAACGTTTACTGAAAAGCAGGCCTATATGATCGATTCGCACGCCTCATTGGATGATATCAATCCCGCAGACTATGATGGTTTAATTATTCCAGGAGGCAGGGCACCTGAGTATGTAAGAATGAACAAAAAGGCTCAAGAAATTACTGCCCACTTCCTTGAAAATGACAAGCCTGTTGGGGTGATCTGCCATGGCATGCTAGTTCTAACCACGGTAAGAAAATATGTTCAGGGCAGAGAGATGACAGCCTACACGGCTTGCCGGCCAGAAGTAGAAGCAGCTGGGGCAACTTACATTGAAAATCATCTTCATGTTGATGGGAACATCGTATCCGGCCACGCATGGCCAGACCTTCCCGGGTTTATGAAAGAGTTCTTTAAACTCTTGAATGTAAAAAAAGAAGCAACTGTTTAATTTTATTTCAAAGCAGCTCTCTCTTTGAGGGGGCTGTTTTATTGATATTGTCTAAAGTTAGGCGGCCATCTTTCCCCCAACTTATCTATATCCAACCATCAGGATAAAGGGACAGAACCATCAAAGGTATCTGTCCCACTTTTTGTCTTACATAGCAGCTTCAAATTCATGTTTTTGTTTTTGTGATTTTTTCATGAAGATGAAGACCGTCACTGATAAGAGGGCAAAGAGGATCAGATAAGCCAGCAGGACCGACATATTTGTCACCGCTGCTCCCCAATCACCCAATGTAATGACCGATTTGAAACCGGCAATCGAGTAAGTGAACGGTAAGAATTCACTCAATGCCCGCAGATTTTCGGGCAGCATTTCTCTTGGTAAATTCGCTCCTGTGATTGAAAGCTGCAGAATCACGAAAGCCAAAGCGATGAATCGTCCGATGTTACCGGCAGCGGCTGCCAGGAATAGGACGATGGCTGAAAAGACGATGCTGACGACAACGGTGAACAATACGAGTCCAAGCGGATTAGCAACATTCAATTTTAGTATGAAAAACACAGTC
Source organism: Pseudalkalibacillus sp. A8 (assembly GCF_045920555.1). NCBI lineage: Bacteria > Bacillati > Bacillota > Bacilli > Caryophanales > Fictibacillaceae > Pseudalkalibacillus > Pseudalkalibacillus sp. A8. Next base: position 4,379,810 of record NZ_CP174509.1, on the reverse strand, counting down.
ATCAGCAGTAAAACAGCTTGAAAAAGTGACAAGATTGTCAGATTCATGAACTTGACGGCGAACCAACTGATGCTTGAAACATCTGCAGGTCTTTTGAAATTGATGAACATCGACATGATCAGGATTCCGACAAATAGACCTAATGTAAGAACATATGGCGCGGTCGAGTCACGGTAATACTCATAATCATTGACCGTATCACTTGCAAGTTCGACTGGGGAGGAGAACATCTGGGCGTTTTGTTCACCAGTGTTCAGCCCGCTCGTTTTATCAGCGCCTTCCTTTAAACCAGAAGCAAGTTGTTCACTGCCATCATCGACTTTTCCAGCCCCGTCTTCCAATCTGGACGCACCATTAGCTAACTTTTTCCACCCTTCATCGACAGCAGCATTACCTTCTGCTATACGTTCAGCCCCATTATCAAGTTTTGAAACGCCGGTGATGAGTTCTTGCCAGCCATTGTCGACTTGAGCATTTCCATCTGCAATTCGGCTTGCTCCATCTTCCAATTGAGCGGCACCTGAATCTACTTTCTTTTGTCCAGCAACCAGTTGATTCAACCCATCATGGAGCTTGGCTGTTCCAGGAAAAATTTTATTATCAATGCCATCTGCAACCTTGACCGCACCGTCACTTAACTTAACCGATTTGGTCGATAAGCTGTTCAATCCATCGGCTAAGTTCTGAGCTCCGTCGATGATCTGTTGGTATGGGTCCTTATATGGCGGTAAATTGGTGGATGGGTTCGCTTCGCGGAATTCTTTCAACCCTGCGAGCAATCGGTTTGCGCCATCCGCCAGTTTGGCAGAGCCATCTTTTAAACGGATCGTCCCATCAGCAACGCCTCTTGCGCCCGGTGCCAAATTATTCGCTACACCGTTCTTTAGTTCTTCACTTCCGGTTTCAGCTTTTTGCAATCCTGCTAAAATCTGTCCGGTACCATCTTTAAGTCTTACAGTTCCATCGTGCAATTCTTGTGAACCGTTAGCGAGTTTTGTGATGTCTCCGGATTTTCCTTCAAGTTTGCTTAATAGGAGGCCTGTCCCGTCCTTCAATTCTTGTGTTCCATTTGCTAGTTTCGTAATATCCGATTGTTTGGAAGTGACAGAGTTCAAAAGTTCCTGGGTGCCATTATGTAGCTGTGTGGTTCCGTCTGATAACCGGGCAGACCCATCAGCTGCTCTTCCGAACCCATCGGAAACGTCATCTAAACTTGTAAAAACTTTTGAGGTGTAATTTTGCGTAATCGTATTGGCGAGTTGCTCCCGGATACGTTGTGTTGCAGTTTCTGTAACTTTAGAAGCAAGAAAGTTCATCCCTTCATTCTGGATGTATTCAAGCTCCAGTTTTTGTGGATTCGGTTCCATGACTGTGGTTACACGTTGGGAAAAGTCCTCAGGGATGATGATTGCCATATAGTAATCATTCTTCTGAAGCCCTCTCATGGCATCGGTTGAATTGACAAATTCCCAGCCTAAGTCTTTTCCTTGTTTCATATTCGCTACCAATTCATTTCCTACGTTGATGGGTTCATTATCAGAGATAGCGCCCTGATCATTATTGACTACAGCAACAGGTAAATTATTGAGGTTATCATAAGGACCCCAAGTAGCCGATAGAAGAATACCTCCATATACGACAGGAACCAGTAAAGCAGCAATGACGGAGACTAGAATTCCTTTGTGGGCAGCAATATTCGAAAACTCAGCGGAAAGTAATTTGAAAATATTCATTCCGATACCTCCAATGTATAGTAAACGCTTCCATAAAAATGAATGAGTACCCATTCATTTTTTGTTAATAATCATAATATTCTAAAAAAACGAAAGTTTCTAGTCCCTCTCAGATAATCACGTACATCGTACTATCCCTATAACCCGAAAGTAGTATTGTGAAATATTTTTCAATTTTACAACTTATATAAACTTTTGAAAGTGAATGACCCCTCCTTAACACCCTTTCGGGATGTTTGAAGAAGGGGCTTCCTGTTTCGCAGACCGTTGCGTAGAGGGGTTTCCCACTACGTCTTACATAATCTCCACAGGCGTAGATTATACTGTTCGGACACAACCTTGCCCTACAGTTCGTATGATTCAGTTTGTCACAAGTAATTCTTCTAATGCTTTTTGTAGGATGTTTAATGCTGCGTTTTGGTCTCTATCCAACACTGTTCCGCATTTTGTACAAATATGAGTACGAATAGAAAGTGACTTCTTTACACGATTCCCACAATAGGAACAGTCTTGAGAAGTGTATTTTGGTTCCACTTTTTTCAGTAGTCCTCCATGCTTTTCGCATTTATACAAAAGCATGTTTCGGAACATTCCCCAACCTGCATCCGAAATGGATTTCGATAACTTTCTATTTCTGATCATGCCGCAGATATTTAGATTTTCTACAGCGACAACAGAATAATCTTTTGACAGGTTGTAACTTAGCTTGTGAAGAAAATCTCTGCGCTGGTTTGCGACTTTCTCGTGTAAAGAACGAACCTTTTGTACTTGTTTGATGTAGTTGAGAGAGCCTTTTTTCTTCTTAGAAAGAGTACGCTGTGCCTTCTTTAGTTGTTTCTCTTTCTTACGAAGAAATCTTGGGTTTTTAATCTCTAACCCATTAGAAAGAACCGCATACTTATTAAGTCCAAGTCAATGCCTATTGCACGATTCGTATCAATAGAAGGTGGTAATGCTTGTCTTTCGACACAAAAAATCGCATACCATTTCTTTCCTTGTCGTTTGATAATAAGTTGTTTAATTGTTCCTTCTAATGGTCTATGAAGCAAGATATCTATTTCACCTAGCTTTTTATTGTATAACTTACCCATATCAGAAAAGGACATAGCATAACGATGTATTCCATTTGGTTTGAAACCGAATTGAGGGAAAGTCATACTATTATAATCTTTATACTTTTTCTGTTTTGGATATTTTGCATCTTTACGAAAGAAGCAAGCTTTCAAACGCTTTTTGTAGACGAACAAAGACTTCCTGTAAAGGCTGGGAAGGTACTTCTTTTAGAAAAGGATATTTCTTTTTATCTAGTGTTTGTTGGTTTTGCATATCATAACGACTGTAATTTTCTTTGTTTTGCTTATATTTTCGTTCTTTATCTAAAAGAGCAGAATTGTAGGTTTGACGACAATATTGTAACCAACGTTCTAGTATTTCTTTTTGTTCTTCTGTTGGATGGACTTCATATTTTTGATTTAGTAACATTGTCACCACCTCCAATTGTTTATGTGGATAATTATACCAAGAAGAGGCGATGGGAACAAGTGTTTCGGTTTGAACCTACCGAAATTCATCCCCTCCCTATCCTTGGGCTACGCCCTTCACAGGCTTGAGGAAGGGGAATTCTTTCGGAATTTGTTAAATTTTGAAAAATTATTTTAATTAATCGACAAATGACTAGCCCCGAAAAAATAGACCAATTTATAAAAGAAGCAGCGTATGCAAACTTCAATACAGTTTTTGTGCAAGTTCGCCAAAGAGGAGATGCCCTTTATGATTCTGATTTTGTATCTAGATCAGAGTTGTTAGAAGGACAAGATGAAAGCTTCGATCCTCTTGCTTATGCGATTAAAAAGGGTCATGAGCATGGTTTGGAAGTCCATGCTTGGTTAAATGCGATGATTGCTTCGGGGAGTGGAACAAGTTCTCCAAAAGACCCCGAACATATTTTCAATAAACACCCTGAATGGCTTATGAGAGATTCAACAGGAAAGATTGCTTATCCTGATCCCTCAACTGATCCAGTAAATAGTGTGGTGGAAGGACCTTATTTTTTGTCACCAGGTCATCCTGAAGTGAAAGATCACCTGTGCGACGTCTATATGGAGGTTATAGAAAAATATGATGTTGATGGCATTCACTTTGACTTTATCAGATATCCAGCAAGAATGGGACCTGATACTCCTGGAGTAGGATATAATGAAGTTTCCGTTTCAAGATTTAGAGAAGAAACTGGCTTGGAACCAGAACAATATAGTAAAGCCTGGGATCAATGGCGTGCAGACCAGATTACGGATATCGTTTCAAGGATTTATCATGGAACAAAGGAACGTAGATCTGAAGTAGAGGTATCAGCTTCTGTACTAGCAGCCTGGGATTTAGGGTTAGGAAGAGTGTTTCAAGATTGGCGTAAGTGGATGTAGATCGGGGTGCTTGATTTTGTAATGCCTATGTCTTATAGTCCGAGCAATGCTACAGTTTGGAAAGATACCACAGATGCTCTACAAGTGACAGATCCAGGAAGAGTTGTCGTAGGACTAGGTGCTTGGTACTTCAAAAACGATCCTGAAGGTTTAGCAGAACAAATCAACATTCTGAGAAAAGAAAAAGTCAGGGGGTTTGTATTATTTGCACAAGATACTGTTTCCATGGCACCAACAGTCAATGAATACATGCAAAATTTAAAAGATGTTGCGTTAACTAAAGAAGTAATGGAAAAGCTGAAATCTATATAAAAGATTTCTATAAAAAGTGAAAAACCAAAAGAAGCTTGGACGCCAAGCTTCTTTTAAGTCTTTATTCTTCTTCTACGATTTCAAAATCTTTCATCATAGCATCTAGTCTTACACCGTGTCCTTCTTCAGCTTCTAGGAAGAAGCGTTGGTGGAAGATGTAGGAGCCGCCGTCTTCATCTGGTATGACATAGTAACGGTTGATCACGCTATCCCAATTACTACCGTCTAGTGTGCGAGCTGTTTGGGCATTGATTGGATAGTCGGTCTGCTCAAAAGTGACGCTATGTTCTGCTTCCAATTGGCTGATCGTCTCTTCAACAGACTGGTCTTTTTCCCTGATGATTTTCATGAACACTTCAGGATATTGCTCTGGTAGAGGCTCTTTTGTAGTAATAATATCATAATCCTCATGTTCTTCCATTTTATAGCGTTCTTCATCTACATATATAACATAGCCATGTTTGGTTTGATCGTTCAGGTAGGATGTTCCTTCCTCCTCGGTACCTTCAATCGGGAGTTCCACTTCTTTTTCAGGTGCAAACCATTCTTTCACTTTATCTACGATGGCGTACCCTGGTGTTGTATTCAGAAGGCCGATTGCGAGTAATACAGCCGCAGCTAAAGTCGCCGCGAAGCCGATCCATTTCGGTTTTTTCTTTTTTGGCTGGACGAATTCCAGTTCATTTTCAATCGCTTTCCATGTTTTTTCTTTTTGAAGTTCATTTACTTCATATTCCTGCTTCAATTTAGTCTCCAACATATCATCAAACTTGTTCTTGTCCATGGTAATCTCCCCTTAATTCTTCTCTCAGCAGCTTTCGTGCCTGAAACAGCCTCGATTTTACTGCACCGACACTGATTTCAAGGACTGATGACATTTCCTTTTCGCTCAAACCTTCTACATACTTCAATACGAGTGCTTCACGATGGTCCTCCTTCAATCTTTCCATTGCCTCATCGAGGATTTCGTTATCAGTAGCAGGTTGAGTCGACTCGTCCTGATAAGCACTTTGAGGGACCTGATCAATATCGGTTTCAGGCTTACGTTTACTGATCAAGCGTCTGACTTCGTTTGTCAGGATGCGATAGAACCAGGGTTTAAAAGGTTTAGAATCATTATAAGTATGAATGCCTTTATATACACGGATGAATGTTTCTTGCACTGCATCCGATGCATCGGATTCGTTTTTCAACATAGAAATCGAAGCTCTCATTGCTGCTTGATAATACTCGTCATATAAGGCGCGAAACGCTTTTTTGTCGCCTTTTTTTATCTTTTTTATCGTTTTTTTATCCAACTGGGATCTCCCCTTTTTTCTTTCTCATATGTAATACCTTTGTAACATAGGAAAAGTTTTTAAATCCACCAATTTTCATGATAATTGTTTTGCTATATAAAAAGAAATTGAAAAGGTTAAGGGAAATAAAAAAGGAATAATAAAAAAGTTTCCCCCACAATCTATTATGTAATAGAAAGCAGGGGAATCCTGTGTAGTCCGACACTGGGATAGATGTCGGGCTTAATTCTTTACCCGTTTTTTAGATAGACTAAACCCTTGATTTTTAAAGACAGATGATCCTTTCATTTAAGCTACCTTCTTGTAAACAAAAATAGCGCTGCAATCAGGAAACAAAACCCCAGAATCCTTTTACCGTCAATCGGAATCTGTTTCATACCAAGCCAGCCGAAGTGATCGATGACAGAGCTTGTAATGAGCTGGGCTGCAATGAGGGAAATGAGCGAAGCAGCAACACCGATTTTCGGAACTGCCAGGACCATAGCAAATACATAAAAAGCGCCTAGTACTCCACCGAGCAGTTGCCATCTAGGAACAGCCGCTGCTTGCAGGATGTTTCCGTTCCCAAAAAAGATCATCATAAGGAACAGGGTGACTGTGCCAATAAGAAAAGAGAGAAAAGCCCCTTCTATGACTCCGACTTGTTTTCCAAGCCCTCCATTTACGCCAGCTTGGATTGCGACTGCAATTCCACCGATGAACACAATAGTTACCATAATCAAATTCATCACACAACACCTTTTTCTTATGATTTGTTAAAGTAATGTTGATTCTGCAGGAAATTTTCTGAAGCGAAATTCGCGACACTCCAGCGGGAAAAGCGAACCAAGCGAGACCCTAGCGACCTACAATTTAAGGAACTCCGACTAACAACCACCACGTCCTGTGGTGAACGTCGAAGCCAGCACATCCTGTGCAAGTGAGAAGGCTTGCGGATCGCCCGCGGAAAGGGAGTGAATATCGCATATATCGAACAATGAACTTTAAAAGAGCCTTTTCTTAAAAAAATTGAGCGCAAAAAATACCTTCTTTGCGAAGGGTATATTGGACACTTATAATCTAAACTTTAACATAAAGTAAAATGGTTCATAATAAATTTTAAGAAAATTGGAAAAACGACAAAAAAATATATTTTTTCTCCTCTCATTCTACAATCTTCTCAAAAAACATATGATATGTTTTTACTCTAACAGCTTGTTTTTAAAATATGCTTAAAGGAGTGGCTGAATTTTTTCTGAAAAATGATTGTCAATCCAACTCATATTTTTCCTCAGAATAACCTTAAAAATAAGTGAACCGAGATGAAGTTCCACCTGATTAATTGAAAGATCCAACCCCACGATCACCTCACAACTTTACACTTTGAACAAAATTGAAGTCTGATGTTTTTACATTTTGTAAAATGCAAACCTTCTTTCGACATCGTAAAATAAACTTAAGATTCAAATAATTCAGTCAAATTTCATTGGAGATGTGTTACTTTTGTTCTCTACATACAAGATTAAAAGAATTGAAGGAGGAAATGTGAATGTCTGATCTAGTTAAAATTGGATTGATCCAAGCTATTCATGAAGTGGATGGGAACGAGCCAGTAGCTGTCCATAAGGAAAAATCAATTGAAAAGCATGTAAAGCTTGTTAGAGAAGCAGCAGAGAAGGGTGCACAGATTATTTGTTTACAGGAAATATTCTATGGACCTTATTTTTGTGCAGAGCAAGATTCCAAATGGTATGACTCTGCTGAAGAAATTCCGAATGGACCTACCACGTCGCAATTTCAGGCACTCGCTCTCGAACTAGGTGTCGTTATCATTCTACCAATCTATGAGCGGGAAGGGATTGCAACCTACTATAATACTGCAGCGGTGATCGATGCGGATGGTTCCTATCTAGGGAAATACCGTAAACAGCATATTCCTCATGTAAAGGTTGGAGATGAAGGGTGCGGCTTTTGGGAGAAGTATTATTTCAAGCCTGGTAATTTAGGCTATCCAGTATTTGATACGGCCTTTGCGAAGGTAGGTGTATATATCTGTTATGACCGTCACTTCCCAGAGGGTGCTAGATTATTAGGGCTGAGGAGTGCTGAAGTCGTCTTCAATCCTTCCGCAACCGTCGCTGGACTTTCGGAATACCTATGGAAATTAGAGCAGCCTGCACATGCTGTCGCGAATGGCTACTATTTGGGAGCGATCAACCGGGTAGGGACAGAAGGGCCGTGGAACATGGGTGAATTTTATGGCCAATCCTACTTAGTGGACCCTCGAGGAAACTTTGTTGCGATGGGGAGCCGTGATCAAGATGAAGTGATCATTGGCGAGATGAATAAGAAAATGATCCGTGAAGTAAGGGATGTATGGCAATTCTACCGTGACCGAAGACCAGAAACCTATGGCGAAATGACTTCGTTACTACCGTAATCAGTAACTAAGGGTGACTAATGTCCACTTATTATCAGGTCACCTTTATTGAGCTGCTTATCAAGCTAATCTACCAACTCCAAAAGGGGGCTTTGATGTGGGAAAATCTGAAAAGCTGCATATTTCATTGACAAAACTTCCAAAAAACTTTCAAGAAGTCCATCCTGCATTATCCGACCGGGAAGCTGTTGAAGAAGCGAATCGGTGTCTCTATTGCTATGATGCGCCCTGTATCCAGGCATGTCCAACCGGCATTGACATTCCAACGTTTATTAAAAAAATCGCTTCTGGAAATGTAAAAGGATCCGCCAGGACGATCATGACTGCAAATCCAGTCGGTGCCAGTTGTGCACGTGTCTGTCCTACAGAAGAATTATGCGAAGGGGCGTGTGTTCTCAACCATTCAACTAAGCCGATCATGATCGGCGACCTGCAACGTTATGCGACTGATTGGGCGATCAAGAACGACCAAGTTTTGTTTCGAAAAGGGCAAAGCAATGGTAAATCCGTCGCCATTGTAGGCGGAGGTCCTGCAGGTCTATCGGCCGCCCGGGAGCTGGCGCTTCTTGGTTATGACGTGACGATTTTTGAAGCATCGCCTACAGCAGGAGGATTGAACACATTCGGTATCGTATCTTTCCGTCTTCCACAAGAAATTTCCTATTGGGAAGTCGACCAGGTGAAGAGACTTGATGTAAGAATCCGGACCAATACAGCAGTGGGAAAGGATGTTTCAGCAGACGAGCTGTTAGATTCTTTCGATCATGTCGTATTAGCTGCAGGAATGGGCCAGGTTCCGGATTTAGGCATTGACGGAGAGGAACTCGATGGCGTGTACGATGCAATCGAGTTCGTCAAGGATACGAAAACGAAACCGTTATCCAATGATCTTGTCGGAAAGAACGTGGTCGTCATTGGTGCGGGTAACACGGCGATCGACGGTGCGACTTGTTCTGTCCGCTTAGGTGCTGGAAATGTGAAAATCCTTTATCGACGTACACAAGAAGAGATGAGTGCTTATGATTTCGAGTACGAATTTGCCAAGCAGGATGGTGTGGAATTCCGATGGTTGACTCAGCCGGTCAAAATCCATGGAGATAAAAACGGCAGGGTCAAAGCGATCGAATGTATCAAAATGGAGCTTGGTGAACCAGGAGCAGATGGCAGAAGGCGTCCTGTACCAGTTGAAGGGTCAAATTTCACCTTGCCTGTCGACGCTGTCATCAAAGCGATCGGCCAGACGAGGCACCAAAGTCTGATCGATCAATTCAATCTTGAACATATTGATGGGGTCGTGCAAATCTCAGAGACCTACCTTACCTCCAATCCAAAAGTGTTTGCCTGTGGGGATATCGTTTTTGGAAAAGGAAAAGGGGAAGCCATGGTCGTGACTGCTGCCCAACAGGGGAAACAAGCAGCTTACGCAATCCATTCGCAATATATAGAGGAAACAGTGACGGCTTAATGGAAGCAGGCTAGGAAACACAGAAGAAAGGGGAGTAATAGAATGGCAGATTTAAGGACTAATTTGGCTGGGATCGAATCGCCGAACCCATTTTGGCTTGCCTCTGCACCTCCAACCAATTCTGGTTACCAGGTACAAAGAGCGTTTGAAGCAGGATGGGGAGGAGCAGTTTGGAAAACACTCGGAGACCCGATCTTGAACGTTTCTTCACGCTTTGCAGCTGTTAGCTTCAACGGTCAAAGGGTAGCTGGTTTCAACAACATCGAGCTGATCACTGACCGACCGCTCGAAGTCAATCTACAGGAAATCTATGAAACGAAAAAAAAATTTCCGAATCATACAGTAGTCGCTTCCTTGATGGTCGAACCGCAACAAGAGAAGTGGCATGAAATTGTAAAAAGAGTCGAAGAAGTCGGTGTTGATGGGCTTGAATTGAATTTCGGATGTCCCCACGGTATGGCTGAACGAGGAATGGGATCGGCTTCAGGACAGGTTCCTGAACTGGTAGAAAAACAGACTTATTGGGTAAAAGAAGCAGCTCAAACGCCGGTCATCGTAAAGCTGACACCTAACATAACGGATATAACAGCTACGGCTGAAGCAGCAGCCCAAGGTGGAGCGGATGCCATCAGTATGATCAATACGATCAATAGTTTAGCTGGTGTGGACCTGGACTCCTGGAACACCATTCCTCACGTTGGAGGGAAAGGGGCACATGGAGGTTATTGCGGACCTGCAGTAAAACCGATCGCACTCAACATGATCGGAGAATGTGCACGGAGTCCAAGAATCAATGTCCCGATCTCTGGGATGGGTGGCGTTTCGAATTGGCAGAATGCGGTTGAATTCATGCTGATGGGAGCGTCTAATGTCCAAGTCTGTACAGCCGCCATGCATCATGGCTTCCGGATTGTCGAGGATATGATCGATGGTCTGAACAACTATTTGGATGAAAAAGGGATTGCATCCGTACAGGATATCGTCGGGAAATCAGTGCCGAAGTATTCAGATTGGGGCAACCTTGATCTCAATTATAAAATCGTTGCCAGGATCAATAATGAAGTGTGTATCAATTGTAACAAGTGCCATATTGCTTGTGAGGATACATCCCATCAATGTATCGACATGTTGAAGGATGGCCATGGCAATTCTTATTTGGAGGTTCGGGAAGAAGATTGTGTCGGTTGTAACCTTTGCTCGATTGTTTGTCCTGTTGATGGGGCCATCGATATGGTCGAAGTCACAAGTGAACACCCGCCGATGACATGGAATGACCGTCAAGCTGCTATGGCTGCTCTACAGAATCCGAGTGCGGACCCTATAAAATAATAAGCGTTGCGTATTTTTGTTGTTGATTTTTTTAAAACTTTAAGCGAAATTCGCGAGACTCCTGCGGGATCAGCGAGCCAAGCGAGACCCCGCATCGATTTAAGGATCTTCGAGTAAAAATCACCACGTCCTATTGGTAACGTCGAAGTCAGTACATCCTGTACAAATGCGTCCTGCGCCTGCGGTTACTCGGCACAAAACTACAAGGATGGAATGTAAGTCCGTGGTCTTGTGGGTGATAGTCGAAGCCAGCATAAGGAAAGCTTCTAAGAATTCTCATCGCAGACACGAAAATGATTTCATTTTTGTGTTGACATCCTGTTCAAGTGAGCGAGGAGGCTTGTGGAATGAGGCTAAGCCTGTAAAAAGTTTGGATGCAGAGACGTGATGTCTAGCTCAGCGACCAGTCACTTAGATCACTTCAAACTTCCTGCGGCGGTCGACACATTGATATAGATCGGAGTGTTACCCACGCAGAACCGAACTGAGTTTGGTTCGAGCCTCCTCGCCAGTCTTCCAGTGACCTACGTGACTAAGCGGGTCGCTTCTGCTTTTCTTCAGTCCGCAGAAAGGGAGTGAATTTCGCAGCATTCAACAATGAAAAATAACAGAACTAAATAATAAAATCTGGAAGGTGATTTGATCGTGAAAAAAATCATTCAAAATGGAACCATTGTCACAGCTTCGGATAAGTATAGTGCTGATATTTTAATTGAGAACGAGCGTATTGTCGCAATTGGGGAAAACCTGGATGAACAGGGTGCGGAAAAAATCGATGCAAAGGGCTGCTTTGTATTCCCCGGTGGAATCGATCCCCATACCCATTTGGAAATGCCTTTCGGCGGAACGGTATCGAAGGATGATTTTGAAACAGGGACAATCGCCGCAGCGTTCGGCGGGACGACGACAGTCATCGATTTTTGCTTGACGAATAAAGGCGAGCCCCTCCAAAAGGCAATCGATGTATGGCATGCAAAATCGAAGGACAAAGCAGTAATTGATTACAGCTTCCATTTGATGATTTCGGAATTGAACGAGGACGTGCTAAATCAACTCCCTCCAATCATGGACAAAGAAGGAATCACTTCTTTCAAGGTCTTCATGGCCTATAAAAATGTATTCCAAGCGGATGATGAAACCCTGTTCAGAACACTCGTCATGGCAAAAGAACAAGGTGGTCTTGTCATGGTCCATGCAGAAAACGGAGATGTCATCGATTACCTTGTGAAAGAAGCCTTAGAAAAGGGACAAACTGATCCAATCTACCATGCGTTGACTCGACCGCCAGAAGTGGAAGGTGAAGCAACGGGGAGGGCAGCCCAGCTGACTGGTTTGGCGAAGTCCCAGTTGTATGTCGTACATGTTTCTTGTGCGGAAGCTGTCGAGAAGATTTCAGAAGCACGAAACAAAGGGTTCGACGTATGGGGGGAGACGTGTCCGCAATACTTGGCGCTTGATCAAACATACCTTGAAAAGCCTGATTTTGAAGGTGCAAAGTATGTCTGGTCCCCACCGTTACGGGAAAAGTGGAACCAGGAAGTCCTTTGGAATGCTTTGAAAAACGGACAGCTGCAGACATTAGGTTCTGATCAATGTTCGTTTGATTTTGTTGGTCAAAAAGATTTAGGAAAAGGTGATTTTTCTAAGATCCCGAATGGCGGTCCGATGATTGAAGATCGTTTGAGCATTCTTTTCTCTGAGGGAGTCAAGAAAGGCCGTATTACATTGAATCAGTTCGTTGATATCATGTCGACACGAATTGCAAAGCTGTTTGGATTATTCCCTAAGAAAGGGACGATAACAGTCGGTGCAGACGCTGATATTGTAATATTCGATCCAAACGTAGAACGGACGATTTCAGCAAAAACCCACCATATGGCGGTAGACTACAATGCTTTTGAAGGAATGAAGGTTACAGGGGAAGCAGTATCCGTTCTTTCACGTGGGGATTTCGTCATCCGAGATAAAAAGTTTGTCGGTAAGCCAGGAACAGGGAATTATCTGAAACGCGCTCGATATAATCAATTATTGAAGCCAGTTGATGAAAAAATGACTATCTAGATTCAGAACCATTGTTCTCTTTGTTCGCACTTTTTCACATAACTATGGGGACAATGGTTTTTTTTAGCAGGTTGTGCTAACGAGGATAATAGACTGCATATTATTAAACCACCATGATTCACACCAATTGCATTTTACAGGGTATGAGGAGTGATTGTAATGAAAAAACAGAAAAATTATTTGAAGTCTCCTGACCTGCTGCCGATCAGTCAGGAAGGGAGAAAGATTACAACACTGGGTTTTTCCTTCATGTGGGTTGGTATGGTTGTTGTACTCGCGACATTTGCAATTGGTGGAGCAGGGGTCATGTCGCTGCCTTTACCTCTCGTCGTATTGGCAACGATCATCGGTTCTGTTGCAATCGGCCTTTTCATTTCGTTGATTGCAGATATCGGGATTGAACACGGGGTCTCGTTTCCAGTCTATATGCGAGCTCCATTCGGAACGATTGGAACACATATCCCTTCCATTGTACGTGGAGTAGCTGCATCAATGTGGTTTGGAATCAACACCTATTTCGGAGCAACAGCAATGAACGGTATATTGAATATGTTATGGGGATTCGACAGCTGGCTCGTTTGTTTCTTTATTTTCGCTTTCGTACAGTTGTTGAACACGGCTTTAGGGATCAAAGCGGTCGAACGGTTTGCCGATATGGCAGCGCCGACGATCATCCTCATTTCAATCTGGATGTACCTTGAGCTATCCGGTACAGCAGCCGCCGAAGGTCGTAATGTATGGACATGGACTGAAAACCCAGTGACTGGTGGGGCAGCGTTTACTGCATTCTTAGTCGTCATCTTCAGTAACATGGGCTTCTGGGCAACACTTTCTGCAGATATTCCTTCCATTTCAAGATTCATTAAAGCTCCGAAGTTCGAACGAAACTGGTTCAAACGAAATAAAGGCGCCATTGTCGGCAGTCTGATCGCATTACCCCTGACACAGACCTTTATGATCATTATCGGGGCAGTCGCTTATATCGCAGTTCAAAACTATGATCCGGTTCTTGCCCTCCAGGAAACAGCCACCGGGGTTGTACTAGGTATCCTTTTACTCATGATCGTCCTTGCACAATGGTCGACGAATATTTCAGCGAATATCGTTCCTGCTGCAACGATCTTCTCCAATGTCGGGGGACCTAAATTCCCGTTTTGGGCTGGGGTCTTTGCTGCTGGGGTCGTTGGTACAATCGTCCAACCGTGGAGCTTGTTCGGGATCATCATCCCAGTATTGCTCATCGTAGGGGGCATTCTTTCAGCTATCGTAGGTATTCTATTTGCTGATTACTATTTATTGAGGAAACGGCGTGTAAATGTTTATGACCTGTATAAAGGAGATGGACAATTCAAGTATGCTGGCGGTGTGAACGTAGCAGGATTCATCTCTTGGATTGTTGGCGCTGTCGTTTCTTATTTCTTTCCGAGTTATTCATTCTTAATCGGTTTTGTGTTAGGTGCAGCATGTTACTATTTACTCTGTAAGTACTGGTACTTTCAGAAGTACACGCAGGCCGAAATCGAAGATCCAAGTGATGAGAAGTTTCTTGGTATTACAGTCGGCAGGGATTGGAACCTTGAGGATGAATATGCAGATGTTGAATTTAGGGACGCTAAATGATCTTATGGATATTCCCGAAAACGGAAGGGAATGGAGGAGATTCTATATGTCTGATTACCAGGAGTACCTTTTAGAACGCGAACAAATCCACCGAATGTTTGAAAAAGGGTATTTCATCAAAGATGTGCAAGAGAATTTGAGTGGGGCTTTACTGAAGTTTGAAAAGCCTGGTACCGAAACTGAAACACTCCATATCAAGACAGCTGATGCAAGAAAGTATTTTTCCAACCTTATTTTACAGCAACGTCAAAACGTTTGATCCTTTTAACAAAGAGGCTCTGTTGAATTGTCACGTTGAGTTATTATAGAAAATTTTCTTTAAGCGAAATTCGCGACACTGCAGGAAAAGCGAACCAGGCGATACCCCGTAGCGAGGAACGACTAAG
This sequence comes from Pseudalkalibacillus sp. A8, assembly GCF_045920555.1. Lineage (NCBI taxonomy): Bacteria > Bacillati > Bacillota > Bacilli > Caryophanales > Fictibacillaceae > Pseudalkalibacillus > Pseudalkalibacillus sp. A8. Next base: position 4,364,767 of record NZ_CP174509.1, on the reverse strand, counting down.
GAGGCTTGCGGATCCCCCGCGGAAAAGGAATGAATCCTGCAGAAATCAACTATTAACAATAACAGAGTTAAAAAAGAAAGGAGATCTTCGATGGAATTTTCACTGAAGTGTAAAGAGAGCATGTTTCCATGTGAAGTGACGATTGATGAGGACAACGGACGTTATATGCTCAGAAAAGCCGATTCTAGCGGCGAATTCTTCAACACGCCTCAAGAATTGGCAGTCTGGGTATTCAGGAATTGGCGTTCAGATGACTTTGATGAACAAGAATCATACCAGAATATGCTTCGGATATTGGAGAAGTACTTGCCGATGAAGAGATCATAAGGTACTGGGTCAAGGTTTGAATTGCCACTGAGTTAACGATGTTCATAGATCGGAGTGTCCAAACTTGCAACATCATTCGAGTTTAGCTGTAAAAGATATTTTGAGCAGGAAGCACTTTGAGAAAACAGAAGTGATTGCTGGGGCTGAAGGATTGACTCGGCAAGTGAAGTGGGTCCATGTCGTAGAAGTTCCGAATATCAGGAAGCTGTTGAACGGCAATGAACTCATTCTATCGACGGGTGTCGTCTGGAAAGATAATCATGCTTTGCTTGTTGATTTCCTTGAGCAATTGATTGATTGTGGAGCGGCTGGTCTTTGTATTGAAATCGGGACCTATACGGATTCTATTCCGGATGAGGTCATTAAGCTGGCCGACCACTATTGTTTCCCGATCATCCTTTTTTTAGAAGAGGTCCAATTCGTCAATATTACCCAGGACATCCATGTTCAACTGATTAATCAACATTATCAAATGATCCAGGATCTTGAGGAATATTCACAAAAATTGAACCAAAAATTATTGGCTATAGAAAACAGTGAAGAAATGCTGAAATTGATGAACGAATATACTGGATTACAGGTGTTGATGAAAACATCGAATTCTGAGGATATTTACGTGCCTGAATTGAGTGATGAAAAAAGGGATGACCTTCTTTCATACCTTGATCAGGCAGGTGATTCCCCGTTTATGAGCCACAAGCCTGTACCGCTTATGGAGCAGGAATATGGTGAAATTTTCATTGTATCCAAAGAACGTGAAATCAATGAATTCGATCTGCTGATCCTTGATCGGACGGCTACTTTGCTTGCCCAGCTTTTTTTACGGGAAATGTATGTTGAAGAAAGGCGTCGGACAGAGAAGAATGAGTGGATCAATAACTGGCTGGATGGAAAACACAATGAACAAGAAACATCAGACAATCTTATCTATTATGAAGGGAAGATGAATGTTCTTGGAGGGACTGTAGCGATTTGTAAGCTGCCGCAAACCACCTCAAGCTCAGACATCACTTACCTGAATTTGTTCATCCGGGCTATTTTTGAACAACAAGGATTTCATTTGATTACGACAGAAAGGCATGGGGACACCGTCTATATTTTACTTAATAAACGCGGGATGAGTTCTTGGAAGCAACGGTTGAAGAAAGGAATGGAAAGGGTAGTTCATACAGAATTCCTGAAAAAACATGCCTGTAAGATTAAAAGTATAGCTGTTGGGCAATATATCGAAACGTTAAGTGATATCGGTCGAAGCTATGAAACAGCCGTGGAGACCCTAAAGTTACAAAAGAACATTCCGACAGATCTATTTTGCAGATTTTATGAAGACTTACATATGTACCGGGTAATCAGCCTTGTCAAGTCACAAAAAGAGTTCCAGAACATGATCAAGGAATACTTGAGCCCTGTCATTGAGTATGACGAACAATTCAACGGTAAATTATTGCACACCTTGAAGACTTATTTAGCCTGCAACGGTTCTAAAAAAGAAACGGCAGAACAGTTATTCATCGTGCGCCAGACACTATATTACCGCCTTGAAAAATTAGTGAAGCTGTTAGGAGAAGATTTCATGTCCAATTCTGAAAAACGTATGGCGATCGAGTTCATGCTTTTCGCCCATAACTACTTGAATACTCAAGACAACATGCAAAACGTAAAATCGGACAAGCATGTTTTAACGTAAATCATATAAATGTAAGGGATGGAAAGGGAGGATTTTTTGACATTCTGTCTAATGTAACACCATATAGAATCATAGATAATATGAGGGGAGCAACTAATATTAAGGAGGCGCTTTCTAGATGACAGTAACAAAGAGTGATACGAAATTACTGAAGAATTATATCAATGGACAATGGATTGCCTCGAACAGCACGGAAGACTTGGAGGTACCTAACCCCGCTACTAATGAAGTGCTCGCACGTGTACCGATTTCAACGAAAGAAGATTTGGAAAAGGCGGTTGAGGCTGCCCACACCGCTTTTCAAACGTGGAAAAATGTACCCGTTCCAAAACGTGCACGTGTCATGTACAAATTTCATCATCTTGTAACAGAGAATCATGAAGAACTTGCTAAATTAGTTGTTCAAGAGAATGGTAAAGCATTTAAAGAAGCATATGGCGAAATCCAGCGCGGAATAGAATGTATAGAATTTGCAGCAGGGGCTCCTACTCATTTGATGGGTGAAACGCTCTCGAACATTGCGGAAGATATCGATTCAGAAATGTTCCGCTATCCATTAGGTGTTGTCGGAGGAATTACCCCGTTCAACTTCCCGATGATGGTCCCGTTATGGATGTTCCCGCTGGCGATCGTGTGCGGGAATACGTTTGTACTGAAGCCATCGGAACGTACACCGATTTTAGCGAACCGGTTAGCTGAACTATTGACTGAAGCAGGACTACCTGAGGGCGTTTTCAATATTGTACATGGTGCTCATGATGTCGTAAATGGTCTGCTTGAGCACCAGGATGTCAAAGCGATCTCGTTCGTTGGTTCTCAGCCTGTAGCAAAATATGTGTATGAAAAAGCTGCCCAAAACGGTAAGCGTGTCCAAGCATTGTCGGGAGCGAAAAACCACCATGTCGTAATGCAGGATGCGGATATGGAAAAAGCAGTACAAAACGTCATCAGTTCCACGTTCGGTAGCGCTGGCCAACGTTGTATGGCATGTAGTGCAGTCGTTGTCATCGGTGATAATGATCAGTTTGTGGAAGCGCTCCGGAAAAAAGCAGATGAGCTGACAATCGGTAACGGCTTGGATGAAGAGGTCCTTTTAACCCCAGTGATACGAGAGGCTCATCGCGAAAAAGTACTCGGTTATATTGAAAAAGGGATTGAAGAAGGTGCAGATCTGATTCGTGATGGCAGACGTGAAATGTCAGATATGGAAGGCGGGAACTTCTTGGGAGCGACGATCTTTGACCATGTAACCCCTGAAATGACAATAGCTAAAGATGAGATCTTTGCACCTGTGCTGAGTTTGTTTCGAGCGGAAGATTTAGACGAAGCACTTCAATATATCAGAAGATCCCGATATGGAAATGGAGCGACGCTGTATACGAAAAACGCTCAGGCAGTCCGTCAATTCAGAGAAGAAGCAGATGCAGGAATGCTCGGTATCAATGTAGGTGTTCCAGCCACAATGGCCTTCTTCCCGTTCTCTGGATGGAAGGATTCCTTCTATGGGGATCTTCATGTAAATGGAAAAGACGGAATCAACTTTTATACACGGAAAAAGATGATCACTTCACGGTTTGACTACTAAAAAGGGGGGAAGAATAATGGTCCATCAAGTTGATCAATCACAAGATATCCTGAAAAAAGATGATCAATACGTATGGCATTCGATGAAGCCTTATAATCCGAATGCAACGATGGTCGTCTCAAGTTCAAAAGGAGCATGGGTCACCGATATAAACGGAGAAAAGTATTTGGATGCCATGGCTGGATTATGGTGCGTAAATGTCGGCTATGGGAGGACAGAACTTGCGGATGCTGCTTATGAACAGTTGAAGGAAATGGCTTACTTTCCTTTGACACATAGCCATGCCCCTGCAATCAAACTTGCTGAGAAGCTTAATGAAATGCTCGGTGGCGATTATGTGATTTTCTTTTCCAACAGTGGTTCGGAAGCAAATGAAACCGCCTTTAAAATAGCAAGGCAATACCACCAGCAAAAAGGTGACCATAATCGACATAAAATCGTATCCCGGTACAGAGCATATCATGGGAATACAATGGGCTCCCTATCTGCCACAGGCCAAGCACAACGGAAATACAGATACGAACCGTTAGCCCAGGGCTTCCTCCACGTAACCCCTCCAGATACGTACCGGATGCCAGATGCGGATCTTGAAAATGCGCATGAAATGGCGTGTGTTCAGGAAATCGATCGAACGATGACTTGGGAGTTGAGCGAAACAATCGCAGCGATGATCATGGAGCCGATCATCACTGGAGGCGGAATTCTCATGCCGCCGGATGGATATATGAAAGCCGTCAAAGAAATTTGTGAAAAGCACGGTGCCTTGATGATCGTTGACGAAGTAATCTGTGGGTTTGGCAGAACCGGGAAACCGTTCGGATTCCAGAATTATGATGTGCAACCTGACATCATTACGATGGCCAAAGGTATCACATCTGCATATTTGCCTCTTTCTGCAACAGCTGTCAAAAAAGAGATATATGAAGCTTTCAAAGGTAGTGAGGAATATGATTTCTTCCGTCATGTCAATACCTTTGGTGGAAATCCTGCCTCTTGTGCTGTCGCATTGAAGAACCTTGAAATCATGGAAAATGAAAAGCTCTTCGATCGCTCGCAGGAATTAGGCGATCGTCTGAAAAATGAATTGCAGACTCGACTTCAAAATCATCCGTTCGTCGGTGACGTAAGAGGGAAAGGCCTTTTGATCGGTATTGAGCTTGTGGAAGATAAGGAAACGAAAAAACCTCTTGATACCAATAAGTTGAATGACGTGATGGCAACTTGTAAAAAGGATAAACTGCTTATCGGCAAAAATGGCGTGACAGTAGCAGGCTACAACAACGTGTTGAGCTTGTCACCACCTTTGAGCCTTGAAGAAAGCGACTTGGACTTCATCGTCGAGACACTGACGAATGCGTTGAATAAAATCACAAAATAATGTTAAGCCAGCCAAAGACCTGACCTTAAAGGGTACCCTTTAAGGTCAGGCTTTTTTGTTTAGAATAGAAGTGTATTGAGCATTTTAATTTTATAGAACACCAATAGGATCATTAGTGTATTCTTTTTCTTTTTCCCGTATAATAGAACAAGATTTTAAATAGAGGTGGTAATATCATGAATGATCATGTATATGATTTATTAGGAGTAGGGATAGGGCCTTTTGATTTAAGTCTTGCAGCGTTGATAGAAGATCGCACTGAGATCGATGCACTGTTTTTTGATCAAAAGCCGCAGTTTGATTGGCATCCTGGAATGTTGATTGTCGGGACAAGACTTCAAGTTCCGTTTATGGCAGATCTGGTTACACTGGCCGATCCGACGAGCAGATACAGCTTTCTGAATTATCTATCAAAAGAGAATCGCTTATACCCATTCTACTTTTTACAACGGTTGGACATTCCGAGAAGGGAATATAATGATTATTGTCAATGGGTTGCGAATGAATTGGAAAGTTGCCGATTCGGAAAAAGGGTCGTCGAATTAGAATTCAATGAAGCTGAAGAACTATATTTTGTTACTGTATTTGATGTACATACAGAAGAGACCTTAATCTACAAAAGTAAAAATCTTGTTCTTGGAACTGGCGGGGTTCCTGCGATACCTAAAACGTTCCGCGGATTTCCTGGGGAGGATGTTTTCCATACGGCTGAGTATCTTAGTCGACAAGACCGGTGTAGAGAAGCGAATTCCATTACGGTGATCGGTTCAGGACAAAGTGCAGCAGAGGTTTTCAGGGAGTTATTGAAAGACCATATGGAGCATGAATATCGTTTGAATTGGATTACACGATCACAAAGCTTTTTAACAATGGAAGAATCAAAATTGAGTGTAGAGCAATTTTCTCCTGATTACGTGAATTATTTCTACGACTTTCCTCAAGAAAAGAAAGATGAAATCTTCGGGACTCAAGATCTCTTGTACAAGGGAATCAGCTCTCATACGGTTACCGATATTTATAATTTGCTTTATGAAAATACCGTATCCCGCAGGAAGATGAAGGTCGGTTTACAGGCTATGACAGAGGTGAAAGATATTCAAGAAAAAGACGGGAAATATGAGCTGCAATGTCATCAGTGGCAGCAAGGGAAGGATTTCAAGCTTGAGAGTGAGGTAGTCATTATCGGAACCGGGTATCGCCCTAATGTACCAGACTTCATAAATGGTTTGAAACCTTACATTTCCTGGGATGATCAAGGGAGATATAAAGTAGAAGCGGATTATCGTCTACGTGTCAATATTCCTAATCAAATATATGTCCATAGCGGTATCTCCCATTCCCATGGAGTCGGATCAACGAATTTGGGCCTCGCAGTCCATCGGAATAAAGTCATCATCAATCATCTGACAGGGAAAGAAGTATTCCCGATGTATGAGAAGCATGTCTTCCAGAACTTTGATGTCGACAAGCTCGAAAAAAAATAAGAAAAGGCACCATTCTTTTGTCCAAGACATAGGTTTGGTGCTTTTTTTATTTTGATAAATAGTTATGTTGACTTTTGCAGGAAATTTTCTAAAGCCATCTCGGCAATGAAAAATAAAAGAGCTTTATATAAAGTAATTCCAGGTTAATCCTCTATTTGACTACTTTATTGACAATTTAATAAGATATAAGTGAAAAAAGAAGGGGAGACTTTACTTATGGATTCAAAAGAAGATATGCAAAAGAAAGCATTTGAAGTCCTGATCCAGGAAACAGTGGCTATGTACCATTGTTTTAGGTCAATTATTGAAAATACAAATACCGGAAAGCAGCTAACAACCAATGAGTTGGGGATTTTACTTTGTTTGTCCGACGGACGATTGACTATTCCACAATTAGTTGAACGGTCTCCATTTTCCAGACAATATGTCCAAAAAGTAGTTACCGGATTGACGAATAAAAGGCAGGTAGAGAGGTTGGAAAATTCAGCGCATAAGCGTTCCTTCTTTATTCAGCTTACCGATGAGGGGAAGGCACAAATGGAGCAAATCAGGGGTGAAGGATACCATTTATTAAATGATTTCAGGGGAGAGTTTGATGAAGCGCATCTGTTAGAGCTAGCTGAATCTTTGAAAGAAATCCGTCAAAAATTAGAAAAAGTAAAGGAGTAAACGTTTATGGGATTCCTTGAAGATTTTTCAATGCAATTTCGACATCCGAGAGGTTTTTGGGGGAAAGTGACTGGCCATATACTCGCTTTAACAACAGGATCAAGAAATGATTGGACCTTATCAAAGCTGAATATTGAGCCGGATGATCATGTGCTTGAAATCGGTTTTGGTCCAGGAATCGGGATTTACAAATGTGCCAACAACATTCAAAGCGGTAAGGTAATCGGCATCGATATCTCTACAACTATGAAAGAGCAAGCAAGCCGGAGAAATCGTCCATTTATCGAAAGTGGAAAAGTGGAATTGAAAGTTGGCACAGTTGAAAGTTTAGAAATCCCTAAGGATTACTTCCATAAAATCTATTCCGTCAACTCAGTAATGTTTTGGGAAGACAGAGTTACAGAGTTTGAGAAGTTATTTTCCCACTTAAAGCCAGGAGGGGTCATCGCAACAACTTATCAGCCCATGTTTAAAGGAGCTACAGAAAAGGATGCGATCGATGCTGAAGAGTTGACAGTATTATTAGAGAAGATAGGTTTTAGTGAGGTTTCCTTTGAAGTAAAAAATTCAAGCCAATATCTGCCGTCTGTATAAAGGCTTATAAAAAATAAACAACTATCTTTCCTAAATCTTAACCTGTATTTGAGAATTAAAAAAACAGTTATACACAAGCTAGGATTGAGGTGAAGAAAATGAAACAAGAGCCTAAAAAGAAATCCCTGGAAAATGGCATCGACACGATCAGTATCCGATCAGGTCTGGAATCTAATCGGCCGTTAGACCCCGAAGAAAGATTTCATGGTGATTCTGTTGATGAACATAAAGAATTTGAATCCTCCAATGAATATTTTGCCGAAAAGGAAATTTCCCAGACATTCAATAATTCTTAATCAAATAGCAGTATTGGATCGCCCTTTCTTATATGGAGGACGATCCATTTTGTAACTTTGAGGGTTATGAACAACTCTCATTTTGAAGTATCGGCTTTATTGCCTCGCATCAATTTTTCAAAATTTTTCATGTTCTCATTAGGTTGAGACTGTGAAAGGTGAAAGGGATTGGGGTTTCGATTGTCCAACTCATTTTGTTGATCTACATAGATCCCCATTTGTCCACCTTTCGTTGCAGTGGAATCATTAATGATGCTTTCTTTTTCGCCGTCAGGATGGGAAGTTAATTTTCGGTGATCTTGGGTATTCCTTGGCATGTCCATCATCTCCTTGCTACTTATGATGACTGACCTTCGGGTAAACTATTCCTGAATTTCGATAAGGAAAGGTCACTAGATAAAAACAGTAATGGAGCTCAAGTTATGAAAAAATGGTTGATCCTTGTTTATCTCATAATGGTGACGATTGTATTTTTTAATAAAGAGATATTATTGGAATGGATTCATGAAAGTGATCCATCCCATTTGCCTGTCATGTTTGTCCTTTCTACTTTCATCGCCACTTTTCCAGTGGTACCGTTCACATTGTTTGCAGGTATTATGGGTGCGAAATATGGAATTATGATAGGCCTTATCATCAATTGGTGGGGAGGAGTATCGGCTTCAGTCATTTACTTCTTAGCAGCACGTTACCTCTTTTCTGACTTCTTTAAAAAATACATTCAACGTTTTCAGGGCATCAATAAATTTAATTCAATGATCGAAAAAAATGCCTTTATCGCTATTCTTTTTGCACGGCTGGTACCTGTCATTCCTCCACCAGTCGTCAATATCTATTCAGGTTTTACCAAGATTTCTTTTTTGACCTATCTTTTAGCTTCTGCATTAGGGAAGATACCGCCTATGTTCATTTTTGCTTACGGTGGAGATCAGATTTTTTCATCTTTACAAAATCTTTTGGCTGGAGTAATTGTTTATGTCCTTTTCCTTCTTATCGTTTTCTTTGTTTATCGAATTTGGTTAAGGAACAAAACTAAGAGAAGGTTTGTTTAAAAATCTACATTGACAAATCCTATAAAGGAGCAAAGGAACGTTATGAAATTCGGCTGTCATGTAAGTATTAGGGAAGGGTACACCGGCGCTGCAAAACAGGCTTTAAAAATCGGCGGTCAAGCTTATCAATATTTCCCTAAAAATCCTAGAAGTTTGTCTATTAAAGATTTTAATCGGGAAGACGCTAAACGATGTAAGGATTTTTGTCGTGAACATGATCTTATTTCCGTTGCCCATACACCTTATCCAACAAGCTTGACACCTCCAGCTGAAAAGAAAGAACTTATCATCGAATCGATATTAAATGACCTGGAAATCGCTGATGCATGTGGATCAGTAGGTGTTGTCGTACATTTTGGCAGCCGGATCAGCCAGTCTGACCCTCTGGCTAGTTATCAATTGATGATTGAAATGTTGAACAATATTCTTGAACAGTGGGAGGGAGATTGTAAAATTCTCCTTGAAAATAATGCAGGAAAACCAGGTGCAATGGGCACGACGTTAGAAGAACTTGCACAAGTCAAAAATCTTGCCAAGTATTCTGAGAAGATCGGGTTTTGCTTCGACACTTGCCATGCATTTTCATGCGGTCTGTGGAGCGGTGAAAACAATGACGAACTTTGGGAAAAGGGAAGTGAACTGGGATATATACAACATATCGAAGTGATTCATTTGAACAATTCCAAATATCCTTTAAGTTCGGGAAAAGATCGCCACGCGAATATTTTTAAAGGAGGTCATATAGAAGAAAAGTATATCAAACAATTGATCAAGACTTCTCATTTGTCAGATGTACCGTTCATTTTGGAAACACCATCGGATTACGGGATTTCTCATGAAGAAGAAATTAAAATGTTAAAACAAAAAATGGGAAAGTAAGTGTTTTACTCTTCCCATGATACAATCGTTTATCTTTTGGCATTATCCCTGGAGTCTTCTTCCTTGTCTTTTTTCGTATCAATATTATTATAAAATTGGTTGATCCCAATCGCACTGAATAAAAAGAAGATCAATGCCCCAAAAATGGAACCAAACCACATTACTCGATTTTCCCGACTCATAGTTATCACCTCACAATTTATCTTACCCACATCAAGAAGAAACATGAAATTTGTTTAAAAGGCGCAATAGTTTTGTCGAAGATTATTGAGCTTTTTTATTTTTGCATAATCGTTGACTTCAACTCTTCTTAAACATATAATATCCCTATCTACTTACTCGGGATTAAATGGGGGAGGAATAAAGGTGAACATAAAAAAGGTGTTTACAGGCTTTACAGTAGGTTTCCTATTACTGACTGTTGCAGCTTGCGGGAACAGCAAACCAAGCAGCGGTGATGGCAGCTCTGGAAAATTAACGATTGGTTATGTCAATGTCATGGACGATGCACCCGCTATGTTGGCAGAGGATGCTGGTTTATATGAAAAACATGGTCTGGATGTAGAATTAAAGCTATTTGGAAGTGGGACAGACTTGATCAAGGGAATAGTCAATGGTGAACTGGATGCCGGGGTTTTAGGGGCAACGAATGCTGTGTCCTGGGCGGCAAAAGGGGCAGACCTTAAAATTGTCGGCGGCGCGCAAATGGGGTATCACAGTATCCTGGCCCGTAAAAACAGTGGAATCAAATCAGTCGAAGATTTAAATGGGAAAAGCCTGGCATCTCAAAAGCAAGGAAGCACAGCTGATATTGTCTTGAATGGTGTCACCTTTAAAGAGGCGGGCTTGAAGCGAAGTGATGTAAACATGAACTATGTCTCCCCTGCAGTTGCAGTCCAATCGTTACAATCTGGAAAAGTGGACGCTGCTTTCCTTTTTGAACCTTATGATCGTATTGCAAGGTTACAGGGAGATGTAGAAGAAATCTATGAAATCGGAGAAGTATGGCCGTTCCCATGCATGGTCGTCATCACCTCTGGGGAAATAATGGAGGATGATCAGGAAAGCATTTACAAAGTGCTGGACGCTCAAAAAGAAGCGATTGAAATGCTTGAAAATGACCCGGGAAAATCAGCTGAGTATATTTATAAACGATTTGCTGAAGGGGAAACATTCCAATCGGCTGAAGGAGAAGTCTCTGCTGTTGATGTCATAGAAGAAGCGATTGAAGCCCAGACATTCAACTGGGAGCTGACGCCTGAAAATGTTAAACAAATTCAAGAGGTTTCCGATCTGATGGTGGAACAACGCGTCATGGACAGTAAGTTTAATGTAGATGAGATCATTGACTTGTCCTGGCAAAAGAAAAATAAGTAACATGCAGGGGGAGTTGCTGTGAAATCTGGCCTTAGTGTGAAGAACAAAGGAAAACCAACCATCCCTCTACAGCCATTTGGAAATACGCTGCCCTATCTTGCGGCAGTCGGCAGCTTGTTGTTGATCTGGCAAATAGCTGCCTGGATTTTACCGGAATTTTTAATGCCGGATGTGATCAAAGGTTTGCAAAGATTCATCGGGAACTTTTCAAATCCTGATTTTATAAAAGGATTACAGAGCAGTTTATATAGGCTGGCATGGGGATATCCGGTTGCATGCCTGTTAGGGGCGATTCTTGGTTTATTGGGAGGTGTCTCAAAGACATTCTCTGTTTATTTGAAAAGTGTCATTTCGATTTTACAATCGATTCCGCCGATTACATGGGTCCCATTTTTCGTCGTATTGATCGGGTTTGGAGACCTGCCGATCATTTTTGTGATCACAATCGCGAGTTTCTTCCCGATGGCTCTTTCTGTTTTAAATGCTACCGAAGGAGTGAACCAGACACATCTTGAACTTGCAAGGGTGATGGGTGCGAAAAACCGGCAATTGATTACAAAAGTATATGCACCGGAAACTTTACCGGCTTTCGTTACCGGTGCACAGGTAGCATTTGGTAATGCATGGCGGTCATTGATTGCTGCGGAAATGGTTGGCGGAGCTTCAGCCGGACTCGGTTGGTCGATCAGTTATGCAGGTGAGATTGCGGATATGGAAGGTGTGCTGGCTAGTATCGTCACGATCGGAACAATCGCCATCATCCTGGATCATGTCGTATTGAATGGAATCAAGCGCAAATTGCTGAAATGGCGTTATGCAGGCGGGGATGAGAAATAATGAAAACCTTACAGTTGAGGAATGTGAATAAAACATATGGAAACTTGACAGTTCTTGAGGATCTTAGCTTAGACGTTGAAAAAGGAGAGTTTGCTGCGATCGTCGGTCCATCAGGTTGTGGGAAAAGTACAGCCCTCCGGATGTTGGCTGGTCTTGAACAACCTACAACAGGGGAAGTATCAGCAAATGGGACTTCAATTAAAGAGCCTAATTCGAACCGGGTCATGATTTTTCAAGAACATGCCCTATATCCCTGGCGAACAATCGAAGATAATGTCGGGCTTGGTTTAGAACTGGCCAACGTTTCCAAAAAAGAACGTCGCGGACGAATCCATAAAGTACTTGAGAAAGTGGGCTTGGAGAACTTCAAGACGTATTACCCCCATCAACTCTCCGGCGGGATGAAACAACGGGCTTCAATCGCAAGAGCGCTTGTCTTGGATCCTGAAGTTCTTTTACTGGATGAACCATACGGTGCATTAGATGCCATCACCAGGCTGACCATGCAAAATGAGTTGATCAGATTATGGCAAGGTTCTAACCAAACAATGGTGCTGATCACCCATGATATTGATGAAGCTTTGTATTTAGCAGATAGAGTTTTCGTACTGAGTTCAAGACCCGGAAAAGTTGTAAAGGAAATCCAGAATGACATGCCGCGTCCTCGAGACCGTAATAGTGCACATTTTGTGAAATTTCGGCAAGAAATAATGGATAGTTTGGATATTAGAGCGTAAATAATTAGAAAGAGTGTAGCTGTTGATAGGCTGCACTTTTTTAACACGTTAAGAAAGTATAACTTTTCAGCGATGTAGCTAACCGGCGTAGTAGAAAAGTTTACGAACTAAGTATAAGTGCAGCTAAGGATCAGCCTTCGCCAAGGCTTGGCTTTGCCAAGTTTTCTTTATGTTTCCCGTAAATATTCTTGTTCTACTTTCTTATACTCAGATTCTCGATTGGTTGCTGTCGCAAGGTTGGACAAGTGATCAAATAGGAATTTCCGATCGAGACGGTAGATTTCATTTTTTGCGACTCCTTTAGCCGTTTGTACAGCAAAATTCCATAAATCATCATGGAATTGTTCGTCCATCGATTTTGCCATTGTCGTTAGAGAAGCGATGATATCAGTAATGATGACCCAGTTTTCATTGGCATAATGCCGGATATATCCGAATCCTTTATATAAGTAGAATTCGAAATCTTCTTCTTTCAAAATGACCCGTATATTTTTTTCATCGTCAACTAAAAAAGGAGAGAAGTGAGTAAGCTTCGCTATGATCTGTAGTAATTCAGACATTTGGTGGATCGTATTTGCAGCTGTTTTAGGATCATTATTACCGAGCGCCTTAATGGCGATCTCGGACAATTTATTCACACCGAATTCAAGGTCTTGAATTTCTGTTTGTTTGTGTCCGATTTCAATGGTCATCAAGTAATCATGTTCGTTGATAGTAATATCTTTTTCCTTCCAGTAAGTCAGGATCGGAGTGCCTGTCAACACATACTCGCCGACACTATATTCAAAGCGCATAACTACATTATCGTTTGTTGCCAGCTTGATCAATTTAGGATAATCGACGAGTTGAATATAGCCTGATTCCTTTGATACGATCATATGGCCATCTTTAGGATACTCTTTATCATTTAATTTCGTATTTTCAGTGATTCTGTAAGGCTCTATATCTTTTAATAGAGAGAAAGTGATGATCCTTTTTGAAATCTTTTTCATATTATCAGTAATGTTATGGACTTGCATCCAGGTTGTCGCATGATTGATGAAGTAAATGAATGTAACAGCAGTAAAAAAGGCTAAAATGACCGTTGTGATGGGGATGGCCAGATATAATTCATTATCGTTATTACTTATGAATAAGAAAACGAGTAAGACATAAACGAAACTTCCATTGAAAATCCCTAATACGTGTTGGGTTTTCTTATCTGCAACGAAATTCAATAACATTCTAGGTGAAAATTGCCCACTGAAAGTTGTCAGTACAACTAAAAGAGAGTTGAAGGTAAAAGCGCTGAGTGTAAGAATTCCACCGATCAACGTGCTGACAAGTATTCTGGTCAGCGCAGCTTTCGAACTGAATTTGATAGGAATGTGTTGGCTGATGTCAAGTTCAAGATCCAGATAGAGGGTGAAGATTGCTAAACCCATCGATAGGAAAATATAGATTCCTGGTGTGTACCACATAGTCGATCTTAATTCCTGCCATCGTTGCCTTTTAGACATCTTTTTGTATTTCATCATAGATTCGGGTAATTTCAATTTACGTACACACCTGCCTTTAGGAAATTGAGTTATCGAGTTATCTTCTTTCTGTCTACCCGACTTTTTTTGAATCTATGCATTGAATTCAGTTAGATTCATTCAAGTTTTGGAAGGTGATGTAAAGCAGTAAGTTGTTTGTAACCATCGGATATGGAATTTTAGTATTGTTTTGTTAAATTTGCTTATATGATCGATAAAAAGGCGAAGAAACTAGCTATTTTAGTCGTTGCAGGCATCCTCGGTTTACTCCTCTTTTTTATAATCGTTTACTTGTTTGTCCTCTTTTCAATGATGATAGGAGGGAGCTTATTTTCCTTCAAGACCTACAAAGTCTAAATTGCATTGCCTTTATAAATAGAAAAAACTGCTATTCCATAATTGGGTTAGCAGTTTTTAGCTTGATTTAAACAGATTTTTTGCGATTTTAAATTGGTTTACTTGAATGATCAATCAAAGCAATAATGTATTTTTTGATAGGCCGATCGCATTTCGATGACACGCTTTCGGATAGAATCAATTGTTTCTCTTCCTTCCAAAACACTCACAATGTAGTCTGCAATGGTTTCCATTTCAGCTTCCTTCATGCCTAGACGTGTGATTTCAATCGTTCCGATGCGTAACCCACTTGGGTAATCCCAATCCTCAGGTTTGTCGCCTGGAATTAAGTTTTTATTTGTAATGATATTCGCATTCGCTAATTTTCGGGCCACTTCTAATCCACCGCCAAAACGCTTGACGTCGAGGATCACTTGGTGGGTTTCGGTAAAACCTTTATGTGAACCGAGTACAGTTATTTCTCTTTCATGTAAGGCTTTGGCCAAAGCTTTTGAATTCGCCACAATTTGTGCCATATATTCTTTTCCGTATGCCAGGAATTCTGCGGCAGATGCAGCTAAAGCAGCAACACGGTTTACTTGATGTGTAGCTGCAAGGGCAGGGAAGATCGTATCACTAATTGATTGTGTAAGTTCTGGATCATTCCAAACAATGATACCGCTCTGAGGGCCACTGAACGTTTTGCCTGCTGATCCTGTCATGATACAAGCTCCTTCATTTAATGGATCTTGGAATTGACCACCACCAATTAGTCCAAGTTGGTGAGCTCCATCAAAGAATATTTTTCCTCCCCACTCACTGACGATTTCAGACATTTCTTTAATTGGGAACGGAAATAATGTCATTGAAGCACCGAGTGTAACCAGCTGAGGTTTTACTTGTCTTGCTACCTTTGTAAACTCATCTAAATCGACTACCAATTCAATTGGATCAACCGGAACATCATAAATATTCAATCCACGAATACCAGCCGGTCCATCATGGCGGTTACTAGAATGACCGCCGAACGGTTGTGCGATGGATAAGATATTATCTCCTGGCTTTGTTAAACTTGCATAGACTGTCATATTTCCTATCATACTTGCGACAAGGCGATGATCGGCATAATTGCTCTTAAAAACCTTCTTTAATAGTTCTACACATAGTGATTCAATTTCGTCGATATATTTTGTGCCTGAAAACCATCTTTGTGTCGGTCCGATATGGCCTTCAGCCGCTCTGGTTCCTACTTCAGATGCTAATAATTGCCGGACGGTAGGGCTTGTAGGAGCTTCAGGAGCTAATAAGTTGAGACATTCTTCTCCTCTCCATATAGCATTTCGATCAACAGCATCAACAATTTCTTTCTGAATCAATCGTGGAGAAGAACTGTTTTCAATGATATCTTTTGCCCAGTCTAACACTTTTGGATCGTGAACTTCATAATTTTCATTTGTTGTAGTAATTTTTGAAACCAAGGTAACCCCTCCCAGGTTATCATTTTTTAAAAGTACTTCCATCCGGTGACTTAACTCAACACCATTAAGTGTCTTCCTAATGATTTTAATCTCTCAAAGCCATATATTAAAACCAATATATCGCACATCAACCAACGGGTCAATAAGTTTTAAAACTATTCCATTTTTTCTGATAATAGTTCCTGAAAAAAACGAGTATAACAAAATGTTATACTCGTGAAGGCTGATCAACTAAACACTTGGTTATTTTTGGGGTTCTGTATCAATCAAGACTCTTCCCAGGCTAAGCCAGTTTTCCTCTACTAATGAACATGCCAAACTGCTATCCTTCGACATACAAGCTGAAATGATTTCATCATGCTGCTCCACAGATTTAAACCCATCAATCGTACTGAACTTTGAGAATTCCAATCTCCGGACTTTTGGGAGAACACGCTCTAAAGCCAATTCGATTTCCTGGTTATCTGAAGCATCCAAAATGATTTGATGAAATTGATCATCTGCTTCAACTGCGCCTAGTACTTCTTTTTCTTCTATAGCTTTACGTAACAGTTCATTTTTTTCTTTCATTCGTACAATATCTTCTTTAGATAATAATGGAGCAGCCAGACGTGCAGCTAAACCTTGTAAAGTCGCTACCACCGTAAAGGATTTTTTAGCCTCCTCTAAATTGATTTCGGTAATCCGTGTTTGTGAGCCGGGAAGTGATTCGACTAGACGTTCGTCTTCCAGTCTTTTGAGTGCTTCTCTAACAGGTGTGCGGCTAACGCCAAATTTGGTTGCTAAATCTTTATCCTTAATCCGCTGACCGGGTTCTAGTTCCAGTGTGATAATCGCTTTCTTTAAAGAATTATATACCTGATCTCGTAGTGCAGGCCTTGAAATTGTTTTTATCATTTTCATAAAACAAATATATCAATTCAACCATAAAAGTCAAGATGACTAAAAGGAGTTTAGTTTATATACTTAAAAGTTGTATATAGAAAAAATCTATCTCTAACATAAAAAAGACTCTCCCAAATCATAATCTAGGGAGAGCCTTTTTGGTTCATTGTTCTCTTTCTAGTGGAAGGGTACAGCATCTAAAGGATCCACCTGATTTAATAATCTCAGAGAAATCAACTGGAAGAATCAGATACCCTTTTGATTCCATCACTTGGTTCAACCTATCATTCTGAAGAAGACTGATGACTTTTTTGTTACCGATGGAAAGAACGTTCGGACCCATGTGAAACTTCTCTTCCTTCGATATAGGAATTACATCGAAATGGGATTTGATTTTTCTCAAATCCTTTTCTGTAAAAGCCGGAGGATAAACGAGTGCTGTGTGTTCACTGATGATGTTGAATACACAATCCAGGTGGAGGGTATCCTTCCTAAGTGTTATGGGTTCAATGCGGTAGGAAGGAAGACGGTTTTGAAGATTTCCAATTGCCCGAAATGACGTTCGTCCACTCTTTCCAATCCAGATGGTTGAGCCATCGATTACGACATCGCCACCTTCGATGGAATGAGGAAGACCTTCTTGATATGGTAATGAGTTTTCTTGTAACCAGGCTTTAAGAATAGCTGTTTCATCCTTTCGAACCTGTTCACCCATCGAGCTGATGAATAGCTGATCATGAATCGTAAAAGCAATGTCCCTTGTAAATACCTGCTCGTGTAACCTGGGGTTTGGAGGAAGTTCGTTGACTTCAACATCATGCTCCTTCAGTACATCTACAAACGCCTCATGTTGTTTTAAGGCAAGTGAAGTATCGATGTTCGTTTCTTTATAGTGTTTTTGAGTTTCATTGATCGCTTTTGTAATCTTCATAAAGGTAGGTTTTACCATAAGCACTTTTTTGAGAGCTGTGTATTCTGTATTACAATGAATGCTGCTGCCTACTGCCATTCCCTTCATATCCATAACCTCCGTCTCGACGATATTTTACATTTCCCTGTGCGCAATACCGTAAAACCCTAAAGATTACCTTATTTACATTTCACCAGTGCAACTGTCTTTATGGTGAAAAGGGCATTTACCTTCTATTGGATTAATGTCATCCCCAATAAACGATTGTTTCCATTCATTGTGATCCGGGTCACCATAATGGCTGATATCAGGGTGGGTAGGGAGCCCGTCCCATTTTTCCACACGTACTCTTACTTTTTCACGGGACATGATGCCACCTTTTTCTGTTCCTTCGAGTCCTTGAAAAATGACACGAGGTTGAAATCCTAAAATCAAACTGTTCCCCAAATTCCTCGTTTTTCGCTGCTTATATGCCGGTGCGTTTCCAAAGGTGAAAATTGGTTCACCGGCAAAATGGAAATCCCACAGGAAGTGTTCAGGGTCTTTTGGGGCTTCATGCGGCCATGGAAAACGATCATTATCATGCAAATACTGAAGAATGTCCCAGAAGTAAGAGCGATAGTACTCAAGGGATTTCTCAGTTTTTTCTGGTTCTACGAAAATGAATAGTCCGTGTCTTTTCGCTTCAGGTTCATCGAATAGGCTTAGGAAACTCTCCACTGTCGCTGGTAAGTGATCCCGTTTATCATGTTCAATATAAGTATAACGTAGTTCGCCTTTTCGCTGTCCGTTCCTTCCGAAAAAACAAGGGAAGGTTGGGTCATTTACAATTTGACTGAAGGTATTATATTCATTTTGAAACCAATCCGGGAGATTGTTCCCCTGTTCTATAACTTCCTTAGTTAGCAGGTAGGCCGTCTCTTTTTTAAGCATGGTTCGTCTCCTTTTATAACAAGTAGTATGATTATGCTGAATTGATCAGGGGTATTCGTTGAAGTACTATTACCTGATTAATTGTCCTTAAAACATGCTGTTTAAAAAAGGATAGAATTAGAAAAAAAGAGCTTGGAAGTTCAATTCCGAGCTCTTTCTTAGCTTTTAATATATAATCCTCTGATATACATCCTTGTAAGGTTATGAACAATATCTTTTACTGATGCTTGAAGTTCACCGCGGACGATTTCCCATAAATACATCTCATTTGAAAAGAACCAACCTCTTGCTACCAGGTGTGCATCTACATCTTTCCGGGTTAACCCCTTTTGTTGTGTAAACGTAATATCATTAGTAATCCCTTTGATGAAACGCTCCCGGATTTTTTTCCATTTGTTTTGAACAGGAAGTGATGCGCCCATCGCTTCTTCTACCACCTTCAAAATCTGATCCTCCTTTTGAGCCATTTCTAAAAACATACCTGTTTGCTTTTGAATGAGTTGTTCTGCTTCTTCCACAGTTTCCGGTTTGAAAGGAAGCTCTGCAATGTCATGAAACTTCTGCATGACGTCTTCCATAAGCTCAATCAGAATGTCATCTTTGTTTTTGAAATGTACATATGCGGTACCGTAGCCAGTATCTGCTTTTCTAATGATTTGGGTGACGGTTGTCTTCTGAAAGCCCTGGTCGATGAATATGAGTTCTGCAGCTTTCAGTAGATTTTTACGTGTTTTGACCGACCGTTGTTGTCGGCTTGTGAGCTCTTGGTTCTTTGAATTCATACGATTTCATCCCTTTTATCAATGTGCCTTTTATTTTAAGCATGAGGGGGAGAAGTTGTCAATGACATCATGTCATTGACACTTTGTCAGTAAGGAAGGTATAGTTAAAATAACAATCTGTTAAAGGAGTCGATATCCTATGGGTAATCAGTCTTTTGATACCTCTCTAAATTATGCAAAAAAGCTTGATCAGCAGGATGACCTCTCATCCTTTCGTGATGAATTTTATGTAAAAGAAGATACGATTTATTTGATTGGAAATTCACTAGGCCTTTTATCCAAGCGTTCAGAAAAAGCATTATCTGAAACCCTTGAGTCTTGGAAGGAATATGGGATTGATGGTTGGACCGAAGGGGAGCAACCATGGTTTTACATGTCTGAAAAGTTAGGGGAAATGTCGGCTCCGCTTGTCGGTGCAAAGCCTGAAGAAGTGATTGCAACAGGCTCCACGACGGTCAACCTCCATCAGCTGGTTTCAACGTTTTATTGTCCATCTGGGAAAAAGACGAAAATTTTGGCGGATGAATTGACGTTCCCTTCAGACATCTTCGCACTCCAAAGTCAATTGAAACTGAAGGGGTATGATCCCGCTGACCATCTGATACGTGTAAAAAGCCGTGATGGAAGAATAGTAGAAGAAGACGACATCATCGAAGCAATGACAGATGAAGTAGCATTAATCATGCTGCCGAGCGTCATGTATCGAAGCGGACAAGTGCTTGATATGAAGCGTTTGACAGAAGAATCACATAAACGCGGTATCATCATTGGGTTCGACTTATGCCATTCAATCGGTGCTATCCCTCACGCTTTAAATGATTGGGGAGCAGATTTTGCGTTCTGGTGCAATTATAAATATGTCAATGCTGGTCCTGGAAGTGTCGCTGGAATTTATGTAAACGAAAAACATATCGGGAAAACACCTGGACTCGCTGGATGGTTCAGCTCGGATAAAGACAAGCAGTTTGATATGGACCATCAATTGACGCCAGCCCAATCGGCAGGAGCATTCCAAATCGGAACGCCGCATATGTTGAGTTTGGTACCATTGCTGGGGTCTTTGGAAATTTTTCAGGAAGCTGGAATCGAACGGCTGCGTAAAAAATCACTGCGATTGACACAGTACATGATGGAGCTTATCGCACACGAATTAGCTGATCATGGGTTTTTAATCGGGAATCCATTAGAAGATCATCGAAGAGGTGGTCATATCTATCTGGAGCATCCAGAAGCTGCCCGAATATGCAAAGCATTGAAAGTGAATAAAGTGATGCCCGATTTCCGCAATCCGAATGGCATCCGATTAACACCTGCCGCACTATACAACACCTTTGAAGAAGTGTGGAATGCCATCCAGGCGTTGAAGAGGATCATGGATGACGAAGAATACAAACAGTTTGAAAATAAACGCGGTGTCGTTGCATAAATGTATCTGAGGAGAAAGTGAGTGGTGAAAATGAGGAACAACCATGAAGAGGGAAAAGGGAAATACGTAACCGAAAAGGGGATCCATACTGATTTTGATAACAATATGACCTATGGGGAGTACTTGCAGCTCGATCGCCTTTTATCCAGCCAAACAAGTTTATCCGGTCATCATGACGAAATGCTGTTCATTGTCATCCACCAGGTCAGTGAGTTATGGATGAAAATGATTTTACATGAACTGAATTCAGCGATTGATTCTATTCGTGAAGGAGAGTTACAACCTGCCTTTAAAATGCTCGCACGCGTATCAAAAGTACAGTCGCAGATCATCCAGGCATGGGATGTACTATCAACGCTTACGCCTAGCGAATATCTAGAGTTCCGTGACAAGCTTGGGCAAGCGTCTGGATTCCAATCTTACCAGTACCGTATGATCGAGTTTGCACTTGGATACAAAACGCCGCATGTACTGCGGATTTATCAGAAGGATCCAGAGCTCCATGCACGTTTGAAGGAAGCATATGAAGCACCGAGCATTTATGATGTTGCAATCCAAGAACTCTCAAAAGCCGGGTTTGATATCAATCCAGAATTATTGAAGAGGGATTATTCTGTGACCTACGAAGGAGATCCTTCGGTGAAAGCCGCATGGGTTGAGGTGTACCGTAATGTAGATCAATATTGGGATCTTTATCAATTAGCAGAAAAATTGGTCGATATTGAAGATTGGCTTCAGCAGTGGCGATTCCGTCATATGAAAACGGTAGAACGAATCATCGGTCATAAAATAGGGACAGGTGGGTCATCTGGAGTGTCTTATTTGAAAAAAGTACTGGACCACCGTTTCTTCCCAGAACTTTGGGACATCCGGACAGAGTTGTAATAAAGTTTGCGAGAGCATGCGATCCAATGTGGATTGCATGCTTTTTTGTATGGTGGAAGGGGAGAAGGGATTTCGGTGCAATTTTGAAATATATCGTAGCAAGTGTAGAATATTTCGGTGCAATTTAAATTTAATTCGGTGCGAATTTGGAATAAATCGGTGATTTTTAAATTACCCATACTCTTAATGTTAAGTCAACCTTACAATATTTTTATCAAATAAAAGAAAAGATGGTTTAAAATGACAATTTCAAATCGAGTGAAGGAGCTTAGAGCAAGGTTCAACACAACACAGTCGGATTTAGCGGAAGCGGTCGGTGTCACCAGACAGACGATTGCTGCATTGGAAAAAGGAAGTTATATTCCTTCGTTACTTTTAGCCATGCAAATCTCGAAGTATTTTAACCAACCAATTGAAGAGATCTTTTTTGAGGAGGAAGATGAATGAACATTTGGCGGAATGCAATCATGACAACCATAGTCATCATTTTGTTCGGGTGGGGGATGATCGTTTTATATGAGGCTCAGATACAGTTTGCGGAGATTGTGAAAAATCCTGAACCGCCCTGGGAAGTCACTATTTCTGCAATCCCGATCCTTGCAGTAATTGTCATAGGTGGGATTCTGACGTTTGTTTCTTATAAGGTAAATAAAAAGAAATACCAATCATGGAAGAAGGCATTGTTATTGCCTCCTGAACTTGAAGAAGCAGATGAGCGTGAACAGTATATCACCGGGCAAGCTTGCCGTAATTCCTATTTTGCCATGTGGTTCGGAACCCCGCTCATAACAGCTTTGATGTTATTTTATCCATTTGTCTCGGATACGTTGCCTTACTACCCAATGCTTATCATATTGGTCATGCCTCTCATTCAAATTTTCACGTATGTTATTTCAGTAAGACGAAGTTATTAAGGCCTCCAACACAAATAATTCTCCTTTCCATGCATATAGATAGAAAAAACAGGAGGGGCACATATGGTTTACTGGATAGATGTTGCGTTAAAAAAACATCAGTTGAAGTTATTCGATGCTAGTAAACTCATCAAGTCATATCCCATTGCAGTTGGAAAGATGCTGACCCCAACTCCGACGGGCGAATATACGATCATCAATAAACAGCCAAACCCAGGGGGTCCATACGGTACGATGTGGATGGGGTTGTCGAGGCCAGGTTATGGTATTCATGGTACAAACGATCCATCATCGATTGGGAAGGATGTTTCGAAAGGCTGTATCAGGATGTATAACAAAGATGTGAATGAATTGTCCAGATTAGTGCCGATTGGTACAAATGTCTGGATCCATAATTAAAATGGGCTGACACTTATTGATATGATCCCCACATAGTAGACAGAAAAAAGAAAGCACATTAATCTGTCTATTATGGAGGGGATTTTTCTATGGGGAAAATGAGACAATCATATGATGTTGCATTTAAGAAAAAAGTAGTGGATCTATATATTAAAGATGGTATGGGCTACGATACGGTTGCGAAGGAAGTAGGTATTTCTAGTTCAGTTGTACGTCGTTGGGTTCAACACTTTGAGGCAGAAGGAATAAAGGGTCTCGAGGAAAAGCGCGGGAAAGCAAAAGGACCTGGGAAAGGCAGACCAAGAACCCGTCCTGAGGATCCAGAAGAGAAAATCAAACGATTAGAAGCCGAGAATGAAATGTTAAAAAAGTTCTTAGGGAAGTAAAAGGGGGTATGGAAGCCGTATCAACAGGTACTAAGTATAAAGTGATTCAAGATATGTCCAAGAAACAATACCCTGTCCAACTTCTATGTGAACTTGCAGGGGTATCAAGGGGCGGATATTACAAGTGGTTAAAGCGTCAGGAAGCCCCCTCTTCTAAACAGTTAGAGGATGATAAAATCAAGAAGTTAATCATAAAGTGTCACACAAAGCTCAAGGGGATTTATGGTTATAGAAGGATACATGTCTGGCTTAAGTCGGTACACAATTTACATATGAATCATAAACGGGTTCAACGCTTGATGGGTGAATTGGGAATAAAAGCCATCATAAGAAGAAAACGGCCCTACTACGGAAAGAAGGAAGCTTATGCCATCTCAGAAAACCATTTGAACCGAGATTTTAAAGCCTCTAAGCCAAATGAAAAATGGGTAACAGACATTACATACTTAATTTTTAATGGACAAAGATTGTATTTATCGGCTATTAAAGACTTATACAATAACGAAATCATCGCATATAAAATCAGTCAAAGAAACGACCTTCAACTAGTAATGGATACAGTAAAAAAGGCAAGAAGAAAACGGAGTGTAAAAGGAATTATCCTTCATAGCGATCAGGGATTCCAGTACACCTCAAAACAATATAACCAACTGCTTAAAAAATACAAAATGAAAGCGAGTATGTCTCGAAAAGGAAACTGTTGGGATAATGCTTGTATGGAGAACTTTTTTAGCCATTTTAAAACAGAATGTTTTCACTTATACTCTTTCCGAACCTCTGAAGAGGTTAAGTTTGCCGTCCACCAATACATACGATTTTATAATCACCAGAGATTTCAAAAGAAATTAAACAACCTGAGTCCCTATAATTATAGAGCTCAGGCTGCTTAAAAATGCTTTTTAATTTCTGTCTACTTGACAGGGGTCACTTCATATGGGTCAGCCCATTTTATTTTAAGCTCTATACTTTAAGGGGGAAGTCAGTATGGAGCTTAACCAGCAATCACTTGATTGATGATTTTCGTCGGTTCTATTTTACTTGGATTCTTACCTGTTTTCTTCGTTTCTTTAATCGATAAATGGCTTTCAAATTCATTGAGGTAGCCTTTTTCACCCATTAAGTAAGTTTCCTGCCACTTATTCTTTTTCGCTTTCTTTTCGATTTTATTGCTTAAGTTCTTCAGCCAACGATGCTGGTTTGCTTCAAAACGTTCTTGGAATTCGTCCCTTTTATTCGTATTAGCACCTGAAATTGCGGCATCAAATGGACCTTGATGTTCCCGCCAATCCTCTGTATCCGGATCGAACGTGTAATGGAATTCATCGATTAGAACGCCCATTTCGGTCTCCAATACTGTTGCATCCTCTTTATTGATGACAACAATACCGCTGTAAGGATAGTTGTTCTGCAAGTCTTCAAGCTGATCGAGTACTGGTTTCTCTTCCCAGTGGAATGACGTTTCAATCGGTACCTGTAAATCTTCCATCACCCATAATGTTTCATCTGGGGTCGCAAACAGAACTAGGCTTCTTTTCAGCTCACGCTCTCTACCGGTGATTCGTTTATAAATCTTATCCTTCAATTCTCTATAGCCTTTCAGTTCATCGTGGTCATTTCTCATTTCATCGATGTATTCTTCAAATTTGTTAAGACCGTTTTTCAGTTTGATTTTCCATTCCCCGCCTTGTTGGTCGGCACTGCTTCGGTCTGTATTCAAATACAAGGATAGGATCTTTTGTGATCCGGCTGTTCTCTTTTGCTGTAATTCTTTTAGTTTTTCGGAGAATCTCATTGATCAAAGCCTCCAATCTAAGTATTGAATCTACTATTCTTTTTTACCGTTTTTGACAAGATTCAAACGTTAAAAATGGAGGCGGAACAACAGCTTGAAGGCTTAGTGGCCGATATGCCAGAGGATTAAGAGATAGAAGGAATAATACTAGCCGGATAGTAGGTCTACTAATAATGGAGAAATTGATAACTTAGTAAAAAAATCAAAGAAAATCATGAGCGATAAAAGGTTTAACCCTATCACTTGTGGTATCCTTTTTATCGGAATTCATGTATGTGTTACGACATTTTTAGATATATCTACCAATCCATTTAGTTTTCATTATTCTATGCTACGCTCTTGTGGACAACTGCCAGAGATAAATTTCTGGCTCCCTAATAAGATTGGAAACTATTAATTAAACCTCGGTATCACCTGCTCCTGAACTACCCGAATAAATCGGTTCACAACTGGCTGTTTATTCTCCTTATGCCATGTCATCGCTGTGATCTTCGGATAGTGCTTATTGAATGGTAAATAAACCACATCATCCAGTTTAATAAACTGAGTATACTCAGGCACAATGACAATGCCGATCCCGGCTGCCACCAACGATACCATTGTATGCTGCTCTTTTGCCGTCTGAACAATGTTGGGGGTGAAACTTGCGTCCTCAAATATATTCTTAATCGCATCATAATAGCCATGCCCTTCTTGTTTAGGTGGCATAATGAAGTTTTCCATCGCTAATTCTCTAGCATCAATTTGTGTTCGCCCTTGGGCTAGGAGATGATTCTTGGGAAGGCAAACCACCAGTTTTTCCTCCCGTATCGTTTCAGTAATGAGATTGGGGCTTTCAATTGGAGGGACTAGTAATCCAACCTGAATTTTTCTTTCTTCTAAAGCTTTAATTTGTTCAGATGTTGTGAGCTGCTTCAAGTCTAAGGTTAGACTTGGGAAGTGTTGATTGCAAGAATGTATAATGGTAGGAAGTAAGTCAAACACGGCTGAACCACTATACCCTAGTGTCAATTCCCCAATTTCTCCTCGATCTATACTTCTTGTCTCCTCACAAGCGTAATCTAGGTAGTTGAAAATATTATAGACTTTTTCTAGAAACAACTTACCAGCTTCTGTAAGTTCTACTGATCTGTTCGTGCGGTGAAATAGCTTTACCTGTAACTCGTTTTCAAGCTGTTTAAGTTGTTGACTTAGAGGCGGCTGGGAGATGTTTAACTTTTTGGCTGCTCGTCCAAAATGTAGTTCTTCTGCAATCATTGTAAAATATTTCAAATGACGAAGTTCCACCGAATCACATCCTGAATGATATTTTCTAGATATCAATAATAGATAATAATATATTATACCAATTACTCCGCTAATGATAAGATGAAATTTAGATAATTCATTATATTTTGACAAAATTTTATATAAAGGATGTGAATGGATGCGACTCTCTATACCAGAAAGCGAGATCAAATCTAGACAAAGTAAATTATTTTCTTCCCTACAGGAAAAAGGTATTGATGCCGCGATTTTATTTAGTGCGACGGATATTTTCTATTTAACAGGTTTTAATTTTCGCCCATCCGAACGACCGATTGCTTTTTTCATAGACCCTCAAGAAAACACACACCTACTAATTCCGCATTTAGAAAAAGAGCATGCCGAAGAATATGCTTACGTTCAAAACGTTCATTATTACCCTGAGTACCCAGGTGTACGACATCCAATGGATTATATGAAAAAAAGTTTAATAGATGCGGGTTTTCAAAATAAAGTGATTGGACTAGATACAGAAGGGTACAGCTCGCCAAAAGGCTATAAAGGCAGTAATGTAACAGACCTGATTGACGGACAACAATTTATATCTATAAAGGGTTGGATAGAGGAACTTCGACAGATTAAGTCGATTAATGAGATAGAGTTAATAAAAGAATCCTGTCGATGGGGAAATTTAGCTCATCGACTACTTCATAAATACAGTAAAGTAGGTTTAAGCGAAATTGAAATTTCGGGGCGAGCCACACTTGAAGCCACTACAACGATGATTGAAACACTAGGTAAAGAGTTTCTACCTCACGGCGAACCTACTCATGCTTTTTATCGCGGTCAAATTGGACAACATTCCTATTTTCCACACTCACAGACACAGAATTTAATCTTAAAAGAGAGAGACAATGTTGTTTCTCAGTCCGAATCTACCGTTTGGGGCTACAGAAGTGAGTTGGAGAGAACGATGTTTGTTGGCGAAGTGAGTAAAGAGCAAGAAAAATATTATCGTTTAGTTCAACAAGCTCAAAAAATTGCAGTAGACAGTATTAAGCCAGGACAGCCATTTAGCTATGTGGAGAAAAACGTAAGGGATTTCTATAAAGAGAATAATGTGGAACATCTGACTCTACATCATACTGGTCATAACATCGGTTTACTTAATCATGAAGCTCCTTTCTTTGATCTAGGAGATGAAAGGATTATGCAGCCTGGTATGGTAGCTACTGTTGAGCCGGCATTATATGTTAAACATATTGGAGGGTTCCGAAATTCGGATACCATTCTAATCACAGAGGAAGGGTTTGAATTTTTAACATATTATCCTAGGGATTTAGAGTCATTGATCATTCAGTAGAATTACAAATTTATATAAAAAATGAGAGAGGATGAAAACTTGTGAAAAAGTTTAGTTTTTTTCTATCTATGACGGTTCTGTTAGTTATGTTGGCAGCCTGTGGGGGAGATAATGCCACATCAAGTGAAACCAACTCTGAGCTTGTTGTTGGAGCATGGGGCGGTGACTATCAGCAGTTCATGACAGATTTTGTAAATCCGGGATTTGAAGAAGTGAATAGTGATACAGAAGTCGTGTATGTACCTGAGGATGCACCTTCACGTTTGACGAAGCTTCGTGTTGAAAAAGAAGGAGATGGAACCTTTGATGTGGTTCAGTTGTCGTACGATACGATTCAAGAAATGATTGATGAGGGTATTATGATGGAATTGGATTATAGTAAAATTACTAATTCTAAACATATTAAACCAAACTTAGAGAATCCTTATTTTGTTCCACATATCTATAGTGCTGGAGTTCTTCTTTACAACGAAAATATAGTAGAAGAAGAGCCTACTTCATGGGAAGTGTTGTGGGATCCAAAGTATAAAGGGAAAGTTGGCATTTATGTAGACGTATTTGATAGATGGTTGTATGCTGCTGCTACTCTAGAAGGAAACGCGGAATCTATGGAGTGGGATAAGAGCTGGGACAAGTTTATCTCTATAACAGAAAATGATCCTAAGTTTTACACGTCTCAAGAAGCTTTGGGTACAGCCTTGCAAACAGGGGAAATTGCATTAACTATTGGTTGGAAGTCCCGTGCCGTACAATGGAATGAAGCAGGTGGAGACCCAATTGGTAATGTGATTCCTCAAGAGGGAACATACCCAAGAATTTATGGTGGCGGAATTCCAGCTAACGCTCAAAATGTAGATGCAGCTTATGATTATTTAAATGCTATGCTAGAGCCGGAATCCCAAGTAGAATTTGCGGCAAATATGGGATATGACACAACGGTAGTCAATGCCAAAATGTCAGAAGAATTAATCGAAAATGTAGGTTTTTCTGAAGAAGAAACGGAACTTGTAAAGTCTATTGACTTTGGCTATGTATCTGAAAATTATGCAGCATGGAAAGATAAATTTGATCGAGAGATTGCAAGTAAATAATAAAAAAGAATCGGGAGGGGGAATTTTGTGTCCCAAAACAGAAAACGAAGCAGATTTGAAATAGGAACGCTAATTGCTCCTACAACCATCCTAATTACGATTATGTTCCTGCTACCTCTGATTTATTTTTTAAGAGTCAGCTTCAATCAAAATATACTAGGCGGATTCATGGAGTCCGCCTGGACCATTGAGAATTACATTGGATTTTTCACGGACCCGTATTTCCTAAAAATTCTATGGAATACCATCTATATTTCTATAGCAGCAACCATCCTCACGTTTGTGATGGCATTTCCGGTCGCCTATATTTTAGCTAGAATGACGTCTAAATGGAAAAGGGTATTAATCGCGCTCGTTGTCTTTCCGCTTTTGGTCGGGAACATTGTCCGAGATATTGGTTGGATTGCTTTTTTCAGTGAAAATGGTCTAGTGAATAGAATTTTGACGCAAATAGGACTTACAGATGGTCCTGTTCAATTTTTGGAGACACCACCAGCCGTTATTATTGCGATTGCGAATGTGGTACTGCCGTATATGATTTTATCCATTCAAGCTGTTATAGAACGAATCAATCCAGCGTTAGAAGAGGCTGCGATAGATTTAGGTGCATCTCGATGGAAAGTGATTCGTACGGTTGTGATACCGATTGCGACGCCAGGTATTCTAGCCGGAACACTTTTTGTATTTATTCTTTCTATGAATGCTTACACTACACCTCTCGTTATTGGTGGAACAAAAGTTCAAATGATGGCCCCTGCATTATATGCCCAAATCACAGAAGTATCCAATTGGCCAATGGGATCTGCAATGGCGATTATCCTGATTATCATCACACTTCTTTCATCCATTCTGTACTTAAGAGTAATCGAACGAACTACATCTGGTAGCAATAATACAACCACAACGGAGGTGAAAGGATGATGCAACAATCCAAATGGTTAACCTTTTTGAAATGGATTCCGATCTTTTTAATCTTTGGTTTTATTGTACTGCCCGTGTTTATGGTCGTATGGATATCCTTTTTCTCAACTTCTTTAATTACCTTTCCTCCTAAGGGATATTCATTTAAATGGTTTGTGGAGCTTTTACATCACCAAGAGTTTATGAGTTCTTTCTTATTAAGTTTGAAGGTGTCCTTTTTTGCGATGATTATCTCATTAGTGTTGGGATTACTCGGTTCAATTGCCCTAATTCGATATGACTTTAAAGGAAGGAAAATCTTAGAGCTTTTATTTTTATCTCCGTTAATTGTTCCTACAATAATTACAGGTATCGGAATCTATATTTTCTTATTTAATGCGGAACGATTAATTGGGATTGACATGGTGCCAAACCTATGGGCGCTCGTTACGGCCCATGTCATCATTTGTATCCCGTGGACCGTACGTTTAATTTCTGCAGGACTCTTAAGTATTAATCCATCCTTAGAAGAAGCTGCAATCGACTTAGGTTCAACAAGAACCCAAGCATTCGTAAAAATTGTTCTACCCAACTTAAGACCTTCAATAATTGCTGCTGCGATTCTATCCTTTATTCATTCATTTAACAACTTAGAGATCAGTTTGATGTTAGTAAGACCCGGAGAGTTAACGTTACCAATTGAGATCCTAAACTATGTATTCTGGAAGGTAGATCCATTAATCGCTGCCGTTTCAACAGTTCAAATTATATTAATTGGTATCTTAATGTGGATTGCCAACAAGTTTATTAGTATCGGGAAAGTATTTTAATCAATAAAACATATTAGATAGCTGGGGGTTTTTATGGAGAATAGGTTAGCAAAACTATCAAATTGGCTTAAGGACGAAAAAGTAGAATTTGTGTTTATTAATTCGGTAACGAATATTTACTATTATACAGGGTTTACATGTAAACCTTATGAACGCTTAGTTGGATTATTGGTGTTTTCAGAAGCCGATCCAATCATCATTTGCCCCAAACTTGAGGAAGAACAAGTTATCCAAACAGGCTGGACCTATAGGATCATTAGCTATCAGGATAATGAGAATCCGTGGGAAATGATTCAGGAGTTCTTTGCTCGGCAACGATTAACTCCGAAAACCTATGCCATTGAGGAATCGGTTTTATCTTATGAACGAAGCCAAAAGCTTCAAGGATTATTTGCCTCCGCTTCCATCGTGCCGGCTGATGAAGTGATGAACCAAAATCGGTTGATTAAAAGTGAACAAGAAATTGAAGCAATGATTAAATCCGCCAAGATTGCTGAGTATGGGATGGAAGCCGGTATTCAGGCTTTACGTGAAGGAATTACAGAAATTGAATTGGTTGCTCATATCGAATATGAACAAAAGAAAAAAGGTGTTCGGCATATGGCTGCACCGCCCATGGTGTTATTTGGTAAAAACAGTGGGCATCCACATGGAAAGTCGGGGGTTCGGAAGTTAGAAAAAGGGGACCTTGTGATGTTTGATCTTGGTGTCATTTTAGATGGGTATTGTTCAGACATTACGAGAACCTTTGTTTTTGATAGCGTATCAGAGCAAAAAAGAGAAATTTATGAAACAGTATTAGAGGCTAATCGTCAAGCAATTGAAAGCTGTAAGCCTGGCATGACGATTGGAGAAATTGACCGGATTTCGAGAAGAGTGATTACAGAAGCGGGGTATGATGATTATTATCCGCACCGCGTGGGTCATGGAATCGGTCTTGAAGGTCACGAATATCCATCTCTACATCAAGACAACGACAACATTTTACGGGAAGGAATGACCTTTACAATTGAACCAGGTATTTATATTCCAGAAATCGGCGGTGTTCGAATTGAGGATGAGGTTTTAGTCACCAAGGACGGTTATAAGCTGTTAACTCAATACCCTAAGGAGCTGCAGGTTATTGAAGGGAATTCTTCTGGAATCCAAGAGGGCGCTTAGTTTAAATATATTTCGAACGTAAGGAGCGTATTTAATGGAGGAACTAGTTCTAAACCAAGTCAAGAAAAAATTTGGAGATAACGTTGTCGTCAAAAATATAAGTCTATCAATCAAGAAAGGCGAATTGGTTTCCTTACTTGGACCAAGTGGGTGTGGAAAGAGTACAACACTTCGTCTTATTTCAGGTTTTTTAGAACCTGATGAAGGAGAAATTAAGATTAATGATTCTGTTGTTACTCACATACCACCTAATAAAAGAGATACGGCACTTGTGTTCCAAAACTATGCTTTATTTCCTCATATGACTGTTGCCGACAACGTAGCATATGGGTTGAAAATGAGAAAGGTACCGAAAAGTGAAATCAAAACCAGAGTGAGCGAAACATTGAAAATGGTTCATCTTGACCAGTTCGAGGATCGTTATCCAGGTCAACTATCCGGTGGACAGCAGCAAAGAATTGCGCTTGCCCGTGCAATTATTGTAAACCCAAGAGTTTTACTTTTAGATGAACCTTTAAGTAACTTAGATGCAAAGCTTAGAGATGAAATGAGAAATGAAATTCTTTCGTTGCAAAAAAGACTAGATTTAACCTGTATTTTCGTAACCCATGACCAGGAAGAAGCATTGGTATTGTCTGATAAAATTGTGGTTATGGACGAAGGAAATATCCGCCAAATTGGTACTCCGAGTGAGATTTTTGACTCTCCGAAATCCTACTTTACAGCTGACTTTGTTGGAGTGAGAAACATTTATGGTGGAAAAATAGAAGATGGTTACTTTGTGACCGATCAAGGGTTAAAGGTGAACCTGAGTAGTACAGAAGAGGGCATTAAGCATATTGGCATTCGGCCAAACATGGTAGTGCTCAATCCATCTGAAGTATCTGACTATAGCAATCAATTCAAGGTTAAGATTAATCAAGTCATTTATAAAGGGACCTTTATTGAAATGGATACAACCTTTGAAAATGGAGAATCCATGGTCGTGGAAGTCCCTTCAGAAAAGCATGACATCAACAGTCTAAATTCTGGGGATGAAGTGTTCCTTTGTTGGAGAGCGGACAAAGTCATTCCTTTGTTTGTATAGATCGATTCATATCGAATTGGGATTTTTTCATTTATGAAAGAGCTTGAAGCTTGGCATATCCAATTCTAGTATTCATTGGATTTATCGGGGGTACTATTGGAAGCTCAGCATTTTAGAATCTTTATCTTCTTAGTAGATATGATTGATTTTATCTAAAGGGAGTTTATTTATGTATATTTATTCGGATCAACAATCAGTTCAAGAAAACTACAAGTTATTAATGGGAAGCGTGGTCCCAAGGCCGATTGCATTTGTTACAAGTATAAATGAAGATGGTGTTATTAATGCGGCACCATTTAGCTTCTATAATATTGTGAGCAATGATCCTCCTATCGTCATGTTTTCAGCAGGACGTGAAAAAGGGGGGAAGATGAAGCATACGGTTACGAATATAATCGAGAATAAAGAATTTGTCGTTCATGTTGTAGATCAGGAAAATCTTGAGCAAGCCAACCACACGGCTATTGATGCACCTAAGGGTGTGAGTGAGGTTGAATTGGCAAGCTTAACGACGATTCCTGGGGAAAGTGTATCTGTTCCTCGAATTGTGGAAAGTAAAATCGCGATGGAATGTGTGCTTCATCAGCATATCGAGTTGCAAAATAAAAATGGAAATGTGAATTTTGATATGGTTCTAGGTGAAGTTAAGTGTTTTTATATAGAGGATGACATTTATTATGATGGAAAGATTAATATTGAAAAGTTAAATCCAATTGGACGATTGGCTGGGCCTGGGTATTGTTATCTTGGGGAGTCGTTTAGGATTTCGAGGCCGAAATATAAATAAAGTGGAAAAGTAGTCAACAAACTTGTTGGCTATTTTTTTATCATTACCTTTTTATCTTTTCTTGGATTTAAAACATCAAAAAAACAGACAGCCTTTCCTTAAAGACTGTCTGTCTTTTTTAGCATGGCATCGTTTGTTCTTTGTTCTTACGGAGTTCATCAAGTCTATCCCATATTTCCATGAACCATTCTCTATCTTTCGTTAATAGGGCAACGTCAATGAGGTTTTCAAGGAATACCTCTTGATCATCGATTTTCTCTGTCAACGGAGTGATTCGGTGAATGAATGTTTCGATATTTTTTCCTTGGATTTGCTTATTGTCAGATTGAGTAACTGTGATTTTTACTGTCCCGTTTGCAGGATGAATCGAATGAATAAATCCTTGAATCATCTCATCATTGATCGTTTTCCCCTTAACCCAATCTCCATTGTGGAAAATAGGTAGCTTTAGGCTACTCATTTCAGATTCCTCCTATCCATAAGTTAATTTATATGGTTTATTTTTTTGTAGTACAGAAGCCGACCTTTTTTAAAGAGTTATAGACTATTTAGTGCTTTGTTTATAAAGTTATTACCCCGTTCATTCGACAATTAATCCTTTTTTAATTATTTTTTTCCATTATGTTATGTGAAAATTCAAAAAACAGTAGGAAATAGCTTGAAAATAACGAAATGAATATAAGGAACGAAGTAAGTATGAAAAGGAGGTAAGTCGGCGGGTTTACATCTGTGCATAAGGATGATGATTGTCAGTGATCCAATGTAATTTAATAAGAGGAGGAACGTTTATGTATGTAACGATTGGGAAATTATTCGAGTTGACTGTACAAAAGTTTCCGAACAAAGAGGCACTTGTGGATGCTGCAACCAATCAACGTTGGACGTATCAGGAATGGAATGAAAACGTCAATCGACTTTCAAACGCTTTGATTGAATCGGGTGTAGGCAAGGGCGATCGTGTTTCTACCTTCTTATTCAATACAACTGAGCTTGCAACAGTACTTTTCGCATGCGCTAAAATCGGAGCTATCCTGAATCCGATCAACTTCCGTCTAAAAGCACAAGAAGTAGCCTATATAATTGAAGATGCAAAGCCGACTGTATTCTTGTTCGAAGAAATGCTTGAACCTCATATTGCGGCAATACATAAACAAACACCAGAAACCTCTTTTTGGTGTGTCAGTAAAAATTGTCCGACCTATGCTGTTAATTATCATGACAGAGTACGTGAATATTCGACAAAAGCTCCGAAAGTGGAAGTTGGGGAAAATGACCTATATGCAATCATGTACACGAGCGGAACGACAGGGCGACCAAAAGGAGTCATGCACCGACATCGCGACATGGTTGAGCAAAGTATTGCCTGTGCTGCAGTGAAGCAATTGACCGAAAATGATCGAGGATTGGTGGCAGCTCCGATGTTCCATTGTGCAGAGCTTCATTGTTGCTTCCTACCTAGAGTCCATGTCGGGGCAACAAATGTCATTATCCATCATTTCGACCCTCAACAAGTCCTTCAAGTCATCAATCAAGAAAAGATCTCAGTATTTTTTGGTGCCCCTACCATGTGGAATATGATACTTCAACAAGACCTTACTTCCTATGACATCATCAGTTTGCGTCTCGGTTTATATGGTGCTGCTCCTATGGCCCCTGCTCTCGTCAGAGCATGTAAAGAGAAATTAGGGGTCGATCTCATCCAAGCATATGGAATGACGGAGATGGGACCAGCCATAACGTTCTTATCGGATGATGAGCAGATTCTAAAAGCAGGTTCAGCGGGAAGAGCTTGTTTGAATCACGAAGTCCGCGTTGTCCGTCCGAATGAGCATGGTCCCTCAGAACCTGAAGATATCCTTCCACCTGGTGAAGTCGGTGAAATCATCGTCAGAGGACCAAGTATGATGGTTGGATACTTCAATCGGGAAGAAGCGACAGAAAAGGCGATGTATAAAGGATGGTACCATTCTGGCGACTTAGGTTATATGGACGATGATGGTTATCTTTATGTAGCCGACCGAGTAGATGACATGATCATCACAGGTGGCGAGAATGTCTATCCGAGAGAAGTAGAAGATGTGCTGTATGAACATGAAGGCGTTCTGGATGTAGCTGTACTTGGTACTCCAGATGAAAAGTGGGGCGAAAATGTAACCGCTGTCATAGTGAAAAAAGATGAAAGTCTGACAGAGGATGAGCTCGAGCAATTCTGTAAATCAAGTACGGCCCTCGCTGACTTCAAACGCCCGAGAAACTACATTTTCGTAAAAGAATTGCCTCGGAATGCGAGCGGTAAGATTCAAAAATTCCTGCTGAGAAAGCAATATAAACGGGATGCTGAAACACAAATGCCTTAAAACAGTGGAAAGGGAGATTTGAATGACAGCACGATATTTGCAAGAAGAACATCATATATTCCGGGAAGCTTTCCGGAAATTTCTTCAGAAAGAGGCGTACCCTTTTTATGACGTTTGGGAAAAAGATCGTCTCATCCCGAGGAGCTTTTGGGAGAAGATGGGGGAGAACGGTTTCCTCTGTCCAGGGGTGGACGAGGCATACGGTGGTTTGAATGCTGATTTTGCATATTCCGTTGTCATTTTAGAGGAATTGGAACGGGTAGGTTCAAGCCTGGTCGGAATTGGTTTGCATAATGATATCGTCATTCCTTACCTCGAAGAATACGGGACCGAAGAACAAAAAAAGCGTTGGTTGCCCAAGTGTATTACGGGTGAAATCATAACAGCGATCGCCATGACGGAGCCAGGAGCGGGATCGGATCTTGCAGGTATCAGGATGACAGCGCGGAAAGATGGCGACCATTACCTTTTAAATGGAGAAAAAACGTTTATCACCAATGGTATCCATGCTGATCTCATCGTAGTTGTATGTAAAACCGATACAAAAATAAAGCCGGCACACAAGGGGATAAGCCTGATCGTTGTTGAAGGGGATACGGCTGGGTTCAAGCGTGGGAAAAAGCTCGACAAAGTAGGTCTTCACAGTCAGGATACTGCTGAATTGATTTTTGAAGATGTAAAGGTTTCGTCAGCTAACTTGATTGGAGAGGAAGGGAAAGGTTTCTACTATCTCATGCAACAGCTTCAGCAGGAGCGCCTTGTTGTAGCGATCGTTGCGGTGACAGCAGCAGAAGAAATGCTCAAACAAACGATCGATTACGTGAAAAACCGGAATGCATTTGGAAAGAAGATCAGTGATTTTCAAACCGTCCAGTTCCGTTTAGCGGAAATGGCCACTGAGGTAGAGATTGGCAGGACATTCTTAGACGATCTTATCGATCAGCATATCCAAAAAAAGAATGTAGTCAAGAAAGTATCAATGGCTAAATATTGGACGACGGACATGGCTCGGAACATCGCTACGCAATGTATGCAGCTCCATGGCGGCTATGGCTATATGGAAGAATACGAGATTGCAAGAAGATACCGGGATATCCCTGTCGCTTCCATTTATGCAGGCACGAATGAAATCATGAAAACGATCATTGCAAAGGAAATGGGATTATGAAGCAAGTTTAAGACAAGGGAGGATTTTAAAATGATGAACATTCCCATGACTGTACCATCTATGTTGGAGCACGCAGAAACGTATTTTCCTCAAAAAAAAGTAACATCAAGGAATGCGACAAAGGTCTGTACTCTTACGTATAGTGAAATTGCAGAGCGTACTAGAAGGCTGTCAAGTGCTTTAAAGAAGTTAGGCTTAAGGAAAGGGGATCGGGTAGGTACTTTCGCATGGAACCATCACCGTCACCTTGAAGCCTACTTCGGAATCCCAGGTATGGGTGGTGTCTTGCATACGATCAACATCCGTCTTTCCGCAGAACATATTTCATATATCATCAACCATGCAGAAGACAAGGCCTTACTTTTAGATACCGAATTAGTCCCGCTCATTGAAAAAATCCAGCACAAACTGAAGACTGTACAAGCATATATCATCATGACGGATGAAGATACATTGGGTGAAACGACTTTGCGAAACGTCTATCATTATGAAAATTTCCTTAATGAGGGCGAAATAGACTATGAATTTGTTAAGGATATCGATGAGAATGATCCGGCAGGTATGTGTTTCACTTCGGCCACGACAGGCAATCCGAAGGGAGTCGTCTATTCCCATCGCGGCACTGTTCTTCACAGTATGGCTCTCGGTCTTGCGGATAGTGCAGCGATTTCTGAATCTGACGTTACGATGCCTGTGGTGCCAATGTTTCATGTGAATGCATGGGGATTGCCTTTCGCCTCGGTTTGGTTCGGAGCCTCACAAGTACTTCCAGGGCCGATGCCGACCCCAGCAATTTTAGCAGATTTGATTGAAAAACACCGTGTTACACTGGCGGCTGGCGTGCCAACCATTTGGATCGCCCTCTTGAAAGAGTTGGAAAATGGAAATTATGATATGAGCAGCCTGAGAGCGATTTTATGTGGAGGATCTGCAGCACCTAAGTCGATGATCCATACCTTTGAAGAAAAATACCGAATTCCATTCATCCATGCCTATGGTATGACAGAAACCAGTCCTCTCGTAACATTGTCCCGCTTGAAAAGCTATCAGGAATCCTATCCTGAAGATGATCGTCTTGATATCCGGAGTAAGCAGGGGTACATTGTTCCAGGTGTCGAGATGAAGGTAATCGGTAAAGACGGCGAGGTGAAATGGGACGGTAAGGAAATGGGTGAACTGTTACTCAGGGGTAACTGGGTCGCTAATGAATATTACCAAGATGAACGTACAAATGAAGCGTTCAGAGATGGCTGGTTGCATACAGGGGATGTTGTTACAGTCGATCGAGAAGGGAACGTCAAGATCATTGACCGTACAAAGGATTTGATCAAGAGTGGCGGAGAGTGGATTTCCTCTGTTGATTTGGAGAATGCTTTGATGGCTCATGATGCGGTATTCGAAGCTGCGGTCATTGCAGTACCAAATCGTGAATGGCAGGAAAGACCACTGGCCTGTGTTGTTCTCAAGGATGACATGAAAGATAAAGTCACAAAAGAAGAATTAATGGCGTTTTTAAGACCAAAATTTGCAAAATGGTGGCTTCCAGATGATATCGCCTTCCTTGATGAAATCCGAAAACCTCAGTTGGTAAGTTCTTAAAACGCGCATTACGGGATCAGTTGAAAGATTATTTGGAAACGACATCAAAATAAAAAGGGGAAATGGCTGATATGATCAAAAAAGTGGGGGTCATAGGCGCAGGGCTGATGGGAAATGGAATTGCCCAGGCGATGGCCATGAAAGGCAAAAAGGTCATCATGCAGGATATTACAGAGGATGCTTTAAAGAAAGGAATGGAAAAAATCCAAAAAAGTCTGGGGCGGCTCCAGAAAGCAGGTCATCTCTCTACCGATGACGTAGAGACTACCATTGCCAATATTTCGACTACACTTGATCTGCCTACAGCATGTACGAAAAGTGAGCTTGTGATCGAAGCTGTTCCTGAGAATCTGGAATTGAAAAAGCGGGTTCTTAATCAACTTGATCAGTTAGCTCCGAAAGATGCAATTCTCGCAACCAATACATCTGAGCTTAGTATCACAGCAATCGCATCTGCCACTGAACGGCCAAGTAGAGTGATCGGTATGCATTGGTTCAACCCGGCACCAATCATGAGGCTGATTGAAATCGTGAAAGGAATCGAGACGTCTAATGAAACGGTTCGAGCCATTGAACAGGTTTCTGAAGAAATCGGTAAAGAAACGGTACTTGTAAAAGATGCCCAAGGATTCGTGACGACACGCGCTCTGTCTGCTCATATGCTTGAGTGTATGCGCATCTATGAAGAAGGTGTTGCATCCATCGAAGACGTCGATAAAGCGATCCGGCTCGGATTGAATTACCCGATGGGGCCATTGGAACTCGCTGACTACGTCGGTTTGGATACGATGTTGTTCGCAAGTGAAGGTATGCTTGATGCGTACGGGGACCGCTTCCGCCCACCGCAGATCTTAAGGAAGCTGGTTGAAGCAGGACATTTTGGCGTCAAAACGGGACGTGGATTTTACACTTACGATAAATAAACAATCAGGGGACAGGATGGAGGGAATATACATGAACAGGGAAGTTGTGATTGTAGAAGCAGTACGTACAGCAGTTGGCAAACGGAAAGGGGTTTTCAGGAATACTCATCCCGTGCACTTGGCAGGAGCGGTTCTAGATGAACTGACGAAAAGAGCGAACATTGAAAAGGATCTGATTGAAGATATCGTGATGGGGTGCGTTACCCCACATTCAGAGCAAGGGTTTAATATTGGACGGCTTGCAGCGCTCGATTCAGGATTTCCAGTTGAAGTCCCATCTGTGCAAATCAACAGGATGTGCGGTTCGGGTCAGCAAGCCTTGCATTTTGCTGCGCAAGAAATTTTAGCAGGCGATATGGACATCACCATTGCCGCAGGTGTTGAGAACATGACGATGGTTCCGATCTTAAGTGATGGGAATGAACGGACGATTCCAAACTCGTTGAAGGAAAAATATAATTTTGTCCATCAAGGTGTTTCTGCAGAACTGATCGCTGATAAATACAACATGACAAGGGAGGATTTAGATCGGTATGCCTTTGAAAGCCACCAAAGGGCATTGAATGCACAAAAGGAAGGGCACTTCGATCGTGAAATCCTCTCGGTGAATGGTGAAGATGCTGAAGGGAATACGATTTCAGTGTCTAAAGATGAAGGGCCCCGAAAAGATACATCTTTAGAAGCCCTCGCAAGTTTAAAGCCTGTCTTCAAGCCGGATGGTGTGGTCACCGCTGGGAATGCGAGCCAGATGAGTGATGGTGCGGCTGCTGTCCTTTTAATGGATAGAAAGAGAGCCGAATCGTTGGGGATGAAACCACGCGCACGTATTGTCGAGAGGGTTGTCGTCGGTT
This sequence comes from Pseudalkalibacillus sp. A8, assembly GCF_045920555.1. Lineage (NCBI taxonomy): Bacteria > Bacillati > Bacillota > Bacilli > Caryophanales > Fictibacillaceae > Pseudalkalibacillus > Pseudalkalibacillus sp. A8. Next base: position 4,323,860 of record NZ_CP174509.1, on the reverse strand, counting down.
CTGACCCGACGCTGATGCTCGATGGTGTCATTCCTGCAACAAGAAAAGTGTTGGATAGAGCAGGACTTTCTATCGAGGACATCGATCGCATAGAAATCAACGAAGCTTTTGCCCCGGTTGTCTTAGCCTGGGAAAAAGAAATCGGCGGTTCGCTTGAGCGGGTAAATGTGAATGGTGGGGCGATCGCACTCGGTCACCCTTTAGGTGCCACTGGAGCTAAACTAATCACGACCTTGCTCCATGAACTCGAACGGATTGACGGTAAATACGGCTTGTTGACGATATGTATCGGACATGGCATGGCGACCGCTGCCATCATTGAAAGGCTATGATTTCCAGGGAAGCATTAGCCTGACGTTGAAAACTTTAAAGGTTAGCTTTTAGTATGGAGAGGAGCTCCTATATGAAGGCAACAAGTTCTAGTGAACCAATACGAATTGAGGTTAAAGATCAGATCATTCATATCGAATTGAACCGGCCGCACGTATTGAATGCTATGAATGTTGAATTGATCGAACAATTGATTGAAAAGCTGGACTCAGTTATCGATCATGAGGCGAAAGTTATCCTTGTATCCGGGGCAGGAGCTGGGTTTTCTTCCGGTGGCGATATCTCTTCTATGAAAGAGGATATTTCAGAAGCGCGTTTCACTGAAATCATGGATCAGGTAAAGGAAATGATTGTAAAAGTTTACACCTTGCCTAAGATCGTAATCTCATCCGTCCATGGGCCGGCTGCAGGCCTTGGCTTCAGCCTTGCCCTCGCTTCTGATTACATTGTTGCATCAGAGGATGCGAGTTTCGGATTGAATTTCATCAAAGTAGGGCTTGTCGCGGATGGAGGTTGTCATTATCTTTTGAAAAACAAGCTCGGGGACCAGATGGCAAAGCAGGCGATTTGGAATGGCAGGACGTTTAATGCAGAAGAAGCCTTTCAGCTCGGTCTCATCGACAAAGTTGTCGCCGACCAACCGTTCACCCACGCGGAGGAGATCGCAAAACAATTTCTTAATCAGCCGATTGAAGCTTTAATTGAAACAAAATTGATTTTCAGCTCACTGAATGTGCATGAACTGAACAATACGTTGGACATGGAAAATGAGGCTCAAGGTAAAATGAGAAAAACGCCGGAACACCAAAGGCGTATTCAAGCTTTTTTAAACAAATAGCTCTGATATACTTAATTATTGATTTACGCGAAATTCACTCCCTTAACGCGGGCGACGCAAGCCTCCCCGCTCTTTCCTCGCTGCGGGGTCTCGTCTGGCTTGCTTTTCCTGCAGGAATGTCGAAAATTTTGCTAAATACAATTTTCTATAAGATAGAAATGTCAGGAACTTTTCCTTACCAAAATGTAGCATGTCTTCTTGTATTACCATCTACATCCAATGACAGGATGTCTCGGGTGTAATACAATAGGGAACGGTATGCTTAATAAATACATAAGAGGTGATACTTTTGTCTTGGTTAGAAACCATCGTCGGGTGGGGAAATGATATTTTATGGACGTATGTCTTGATTGCACTCTTACTTATTTTAGGTGTTTATTTCTCCATCCGGACCAAATTTGTACAATTCACCATGTTAAAAGACATGGTCAAGCTTTTAGGTGAAGGAGCGACTGTTTCAAAGGATAAGAAGAAAAGGGGCGTATCCTCCTTCCAGGCTTTCAGTATCAGTACAGCTTCACGTGTCGGTACAGGGAACCTGGCAGGTGTAGCCTTAGCGATTTCATTAGGTGGTCCTGGAGCGGTCTTCTGGATGTGGATCATTGCATTGATCGGTGCAGCGACTGCTTTTGTAGAAAGTACGCTCGCCCAGATCTATAAAGTGAAAGATGAATTCGGCTTCCGTGGCGGACCCGCATATTATATGGAAAAAGGGCTTAATAAACGCTGGATGGGGATTCTGTTTGCAGTTCTCATTACATTTACATTCGGCTTAGTATTTAATTCCGTACAAGCTAATACGATCTCATTGGCATTGGAAAATTCCTTCGGCGTTAACAGGGTTGTATTTGGAATAGCGTTAAGTACAATCGTTGCCATCATCATCTTTGGCGGAATCAAGCGGATTGCACGTGTGGCTGAAGCGATTGTACCAGTGATGGCGGTTTTATACTTACTTTTAGCTCTTTATGTATTAGTCGTTAACATCACTGAACTCCCATCAGTGGTTGCTTTGATTGTCAAAAGTGCCTTCGGGTTGGAAGAAGCAATCGGAGGCGGACTTGGGGCTGCTTTAATGAATGGAATCAAACGTGGATTATTCTCGAACGAAGCTGGTATGGGTAGTGCACCGAACGCAGCAGCTACCGCTAACGTATCGCATCCTGTAAAGCAAGGTCTGATCCAAACGTTGAGTGTATTCACAGATACGATATTGATCTGTACCGCAACAGCGATGATGATCATCCTTTCTGGTCAATATACTGGTTCAGAGGATGGAATTCAGCTGACCCAGCAAGCTCTGACCTACCACGTGGGTGATTGGGCTGGCTTCATGGTTGCAGTCTTCATTTTCTTGTTCGCCTTCAGTTCAGTCGTCGGAAATTATTATTATGGAGAAACGAATATCGAATTCATCAATCCTGAGAAAAGAAGCTGGATCTTCATCTATCGTTTAGCGGTGGTAGGAATGGTCATGTTCGGTTCCGTAGCCCAACTTGCGATTGTATGGAGTCTCGCTGATCTCTTCATGGCAACTATGGCACTTGTCAACTTGATTGCCATTGCTATGCTAGGTAAGATTGCATTCAATGCTCTACAAGATTATGTTTCGCAAAAACGAACTGGTGTGAACCCAATTTTTAATCCAAGAACGATCGGATTGAAGAACACAGAAATCTGGGATGAAGAACGCGAATATCATGAGAGTATAAAAAGAGAACAGTAATGTCCAATAAAGGAGCTGGTCGACGGCATTTCGGCCAGCTTTTCTCCTTTCGGAAGTTGCTCATAAGTGTTCAGGTTTAGAAAATACGACCAAATGGTACATTTATACTACTCAAGCTTGTATCTAAGAAATAGAATCTTGTATAGAAGAGAATTTCGACGTACAAACGGAGGGGACCTAGATGAAGAACAGAGAACAACAAGTCAGAATCCATGATTATATGAAGACTTTCAATGAAAAGATGAATTATGTTGAGTGTCATCATATCAGCAGGGAAATGTTGATTGAAGGTGACAACAAGCCGCTGGCGAAATGTCTGGCTACCCTTTCTGCACTAGTAGAGCAAGCTGATAAAAAGAAATGGGCTGGGTACAATAAACTCCATAAAACCTTTCTCCAGCAATTAGACGAAATTGATGACTTTCCTTTTGATGAAGAAGATTTGAAAATGCAATTGCAGCACCTTGATGAACAGGTCAATTATAACTCTGGACAGCCCATAAAGCCTATTCAACTATCGATTAGTAATAATTGAGACTTTCTTTAACACTTAAAGAAAGTATAGATACTTTCTTCAGTATAAGTGCACAAGCTGGTTACTTCGGAAGCAGAACATCGCACGAAGGAAAAGTATTTGCTTTTTCGAGGAACTATAGCTCAGCCTTCACCAAAGGTTTGGCTTTGCTAAGTTTTCTTTACCAATCGCTGCAAAAAAGTGGTATGCTAATTTTTCATATGGATAACATCAGAAAGAAGGAAAGCATATGGCGGTTGGAACAACTAAGGTTTCTGCACAAAAGCCCGCAGCGACCATGTATTCGATACTTTTCATGATCGGATTTGTCCACTTGTTGAACGATTCGATGCAAGCGGTCATTCCAGCAATCTTCCCCATACTGGAGCGGTCGATGGGGCTCTCGTTTACACAGTTGGGATGGATCGCATTCACACTGAATATGACTTCATCCATCATGCAGCCGGTGGTCGGATGGTACACGGATCGATCGACTTCACCATATCTCTTACCACTGGGGATGTGCGCAAGCTTGGTTGGAATGCTTGGAATCGCATTTGCTGATTCGTTCCCTTATATTATTTTGTCCGTAATCGGCATCGGACTTGGTTCGGCTGTTTTCCATCCGGAAGGTTCACGGGTCGCTTATATGGCTGCAGGGAATAGAAGAGGTCTTGCACAATCAATCTATCAAGTTGGAGGAAATACTGGGACGTCTCTCGCTCCGATCATGACAGCCCTGGTCTTTGTTCCACTTGGACAATTCGGTGCGGTTTGGTTCACCTCATTTGCTGCGATCGCCATCTTTGTATTGTTGTATGTATCTGGATGGTACAGCAGACAGCTGGTGAATTTTCCGCGTGTACCAAAAGTGAAACAAAAGAAAAATGTGACGGTCACTAGGAAAAAGAAGGTCATTTTTGCGATGATCGTCTTGATATTCTTAGTTTTTGCACGTTCCTGGTATTTTTCAGGCATCGGGAACTATTATCAATTTTATTTGATTGAGGATTACGGTTTGTCGATCAGGCAGGCACAAATCTACCTGTTCATTTTCTTGGTGGCGGGTGTCTTAGGAACGTTTTTCGGCGGACCATTAGCTGACAGACTTGGTAAACGGAATATGATTTTTTGGTCATTGGCAGGGACAGCGCCGCTTGCATTGATTCTGCCGCATGTCGAATTATTGCTTGTCATACCGCTTTTCTTCTTGATCGGTTTCATCCTTAACACGAGCTTTTCAGTAACAGTCGTCTATGCCCAGGAATTGGTGCCAGGGCGGATCGGTATGGTCTCTGGACTCATTGTCGGTTTAGCTTTTGGAATGGGCGCTTTGGGTTCAGTCTTGCTTGGTAAAATGGCAGATGTCACAAGCATCTCATTCACGATGTTAGCAGTGAGCTTTTTGCCCTTGCTAGGATTGTTTACAATGCTACTACCGAAGGATGAAACGCTGGAAAAATGGGCAAAGGAAGTCTGAATCTCTCCACCTTAACAACACTTGAGAAATTCCATTATCCGGGTAAAAAGCAGTTGATTTTCAATGATTTTCAGAAAGGTCTCTGGTGTCCTCTATTTTGTAAAACATAGCGTTTTTGATCAAATAAGGTCTCCTGTGTCCGCTAAATTTATGGTGACGTCTCTGGTTTCCACTAAAGATTGTTGTGAAGTCATTAGGAATCGCTTTAAACTAAAACACAAAAAAGAGCTGACCCTTCATTATTTATGAAGATCAGCTCTTTTAAATTTAGCGGGTGATGAACATTTGAGTCCAGTAGTGGCCGTAGTTCCCTCCTTTAGTATATCCGACCCCGATTTCTTTATAGTTACTAGAAAGAATGTTTTTACGGTGGCCGTCACTGTTCATCCACGCTTTCATGACTGCTTGTGCAGTCGTCTGTCCTGCTGCGATATTTTCACCTGCTGTTCGATAGGAGATACCGAAATTCCTGATCATGGTAAAAGGACTTCCGTATGTTGGAGATGTGTGGCTGAAATAATTGTTTTGGAGCATATCCTTCGATTTATATCTTGCAACACGTGACAATTCCCAATTCGCTTTTAACGGATGCAAGCCACGCTTTGCCCGTTCTTGATTGACGAGATCAACAACTTGAGCTTCGACAGATTTTACCGTATTGATCGTTGGGATGTTCAACCGTTGCCCTGGATAAATCCAATTGGGATTGTCCACTTGGGGATTTGCGTTGATAATTTCGGAGGTGCCAATCTTATAACGCATAGCGATTTTCCACATCGTATCTCCGTATTGAACAGTATGCGAAGTAGAAGCAGAAGCTTCTGAATTAAATCCCGTGACTAGAGTGACAGACAACAAAAGAGTGAGGCAAATCTTCATGAACGCTTTCATATAAAAAGTATTACAAATTCTAGGAAACAATGAAACCGGTAATTTATTCCTGCGTGCTATAACAGATTGATAGGGGAAAAATGAATGTTTTAAGTTTTTTAGTAAACTTAAAGGTATTGTTCCTATGAAGTCAGAAGTTTGGTGAAAAGCATTCCTAATCCGTAATATATCAAAGGACTCTTTTGAACTGGTTCTGTAGTCGATTACTCCATTTTTACCGAATAAACGTTGATACTCGATTATACATATAAGTAAACTGCAGTTTTTGGGGGCGGGCTTGTGTATATTTTTGATCAAGGACGGTTTCTTCGTGAACCCGAAGTGTCTGTGAGTGTTAGAAATAAAGGATTGAATTATGGTTTAGGATGCTTCGAAGGAATAAGGGCCTTTTGGAATTCAAGTCAGAACCAGTTATATTTATTTCGCCTATTCGATCATTATGAGCGATTCCGGGAGTCAGGAAAATCATTGCACCTTAATATCCCATATACTACAGACCAATTAATCCAGTGGACAATACAATTGGTTAAAATAAATGCTGTACGAGAAGATGTTTATATTCGTCCCATTTGCATCAAAGGTGAAGATACTTTACGACCTGATTTATTAAGTCCTTATAATAGGCTATTCATTTATCTCACCCGGCTCGACTACATTCCCAAACCTGCTTTGCACGTATGCGTTTCTTCATGGACACGTATAGGCAGCAATATGATACCACCTCAAACCAAACCGATAGGCGGGTATTTGAATTCAGGATTAGCCACATCTGAAGCTAGATTGAATGGTTTCGATGAAGCTATATTGCTGACAAAAGAAGGAAAGGTTAGCGAAGGACCAGGTGAAAATATTTTCATCATCAAAAATAAACAGTTATGCACTCCTCCTGTTTCAGACGATATTCTCTCCGGAATAACACGTGATACAGTTATGCAAATAGCCCAAAAGGAATTGAATTTATCTGTAATTGAGAGAAGCTTAGCAAGAACGGAGCTATATTCAGCTGACGAGGTTTTTTTTACAGGGACAGCGATCGGGATAAAACCTATCATTCAAATTGACCGCAGAATCATCGGCACAGGCCGGGAAGGGGGGATTACTAGAGAAATCCGCTCAAGGTATGACCAGATTGTCCGAGGAAGTAATCAAGGCTATTTAGGATATTGTACACCGGTTTATTAAAGCTGGAAATCTCATATGATCGACATTTCAGCACCTAGCTCCTTGAGAGGGTGCTTTTAATCATGGATTAAATTTTGGAGATAAAACATAGATTTTAATAATGCCATCTCTTTGGAGGAAATTATGTTATTTCCATTCTATCCTTTTGTAAGGCCATATTTAACGACCCTTAGTTTATACCCTGAGAATCAAGAAACCCCCATTCACTTTGTTCACCCAAATTTTCTGAATACCCATTTATTTTACAGACGAAATCACTTTAGATATCCTCCCTTGTCAACTAAGAACTATAGGCTTACTATAAACGGGCTGGTAGACATACCACAATGGTTTTCCATTCAAGATATTACGAGAATGCCATCAAAATCGGTCGAAGTAGTACTTGAATGCGCGGGAAATAAGAGGAGTTTGTTCGAGCCGAAAACCTTTGGCGAACAATGGAGTAAAGGGGCGATCAGCCAGGGTTATTGGAAAGGTGTACCTTTAAGGATACTTTTAGAACAGGCAGGCATGCAAGAAGGTGCTAAAGAGGTTGTTTGTGAGGGCCATGATTTTGGAAAGAGGACAGACACCGATTCGATTCATTCTTTTATAAGAAGCTTGCCAATAGATAAGGCCCTCCATCCGGATACGATTGTTGCCTATGAGTACAACGGAAGGCCGATCCCTTTTAAACACGGTTTCCCATTAAGATTGATCGTTCCAAAATGGTACGCTATGGCATCGGTAAAATGGATCAGACAAATTCGAGTGATAGAATCTAGCTTTGAAGGTCCGTTCTAGACTACTGATTATGTTTATTACCCAAATAAAGAAAACGATGAAGGAGCTTATCCAGTCACAACCATGAATGTGAATTCGACGATTCAAAAACCTTTGGATATGGAAGTTCTGGATACTGGTGAGCATAAAATTGAAGGCATTTCCTGGACAGGGGAAGGGCACATCACGAAAGTAGAAATCAGTACGGATGATGGGAAAACCTGGTCGAAAGCGAAAATCTCAGGTGATACTGAAAATGGCTATGGGGGGGTCAAGTGGGTTTATCAATGGCCGGTAACGAAAAAAGGAGAATATACGATCTTAGCGAAAGCGACCGACTCTACTAAAAGAGTCCAGCCGGATACCCCTTTCTGGAATCGGAAAGGATACGGGTATAATGCGATCGAAAAGATCAGAGTGAAAATCGAATGAAATGCTGATACCAAGTGGGCGTGATTCTATATAGAGTTACGCTTTTTTAATGTAAGTATAAAATTTTTCCGACGAGTTTAATGTCTGGCTCCAACGCCAATCACTTGGATCACTTCAGTCCTCCTGCGGCAGCGACACATTGAATAACATCCATTGGACCCAACCCACGCACAACCAAATCTTTGTTTGGTTCGAGCCTCCTCGTCGGACTTTCTGTGACCTTCGTGGCTGATCAGGGTGTTATCACTTTTCTTAATGGGAAATATTACGGTTGAAAAATTCTGAGTATTATGTATAATTCGATTCAATAGTTTATTCTTATAATCAAAAGTGGACGGGGAGAGATACATTTGAAGACAACAATTGATACTGTTTATGAGGAACTTAGAGTTTTTCTGGGGGACCACCAGGTTTCGATGAATGAAACGATACTAGAGCAGCACAGCAAGGATGAATCCTATCATACACCAAGCTCTCCGGACATCGTCGTATTCCCTGAAACAGCCGATCAGGTGAGTGCGGTTGTCAAAGTGGCGGACAAGCATGGAAAACCCATCGTTCCATTTGGGATAGGATCCAGCTTGGAAGGACATGTGATCCCTTATGATAAAGGGATTACAATCGATTTTTCCCTCATGAATAAAGTACTTGAAGTGAGGGAGAAGGACTTTCTCGTAAAAGTACAGCCTGGCGTAACACGTAACCACTTGAATAAAGAACTGAAAAAATACGGATTATTCTTTTCTGTGGACCCAGGCGCAGATGCAACTCTAGGTGGTATGGCAGCTACAAATGCCAGTGGTACGACCTCGGTAAAGTATGGAGTCATGCGTGATCAAGTCCGTGACTTGGAAGTCGTCCTGCCAGACGGGGAAATCATTCATACAGGCAATTTAGCGCAAAAATCCTCCTCAGGTTATAACTTGAACAGCCTTTTTGTCGGTTCAGAAGGTACTTTAGGGTGTATTACCGAATTGACGATGCGAGTGTACGGTATACCTGAGCATATTGTGGCTGCAAGAGCGGCATTTCCCACTGTCGATGATGCGGTTGAAGCAGTCGTATCGATTTTGCAAGCAGGCATCCCTATTGCGCGCGTAGAGCTTGTAGATGAACCCTCAATCAGACAAGTCAACCGCTACAGTGAAACAGATTACAAAGAAAAACCAACTTTATTTTTAGAATTTCATGGAAATAAACCAGGACTTAATCATGATGTTGAATTTACAAAAGAGATCGTGGATGACCATGGTTGTGAGGAAGTCCATTTTGAAGAGGACAATGCTGCTCGCAATAAACTGTGGGAAGCAAGGCACAATCTTGCTTATGCTTATATGCATTTGAATCCTAGCAAAAAACATATGGTTACAGATGTTTGCGTGCCGATTACGGAGCTGGCAAGCGCAATCAAATTTGCGAGAAAACGAATTGAGGAGTTAGGCCTTCAAGGAGGAATCCTTGGTCATGTCGGTGACGGGAATTACCATACTTCACTGATGATTGATATGGAAGATCCGGAAGAAGTGAAAAAGGCAGAGCAATTCAATGAGGAAATCGTTGAATATGCACTTCAACGCGGAGGCACGTGTACAGGTGAACATGGTGTCGGCATTGGTAAAATGAAATACCAGCAACGTGAACACGGGAAAGCCTTCCATGTCATGGAAAAGATCAAATTAGCACTTGACCCACATGAACTTATGAACCCGAATAAACTTGTGCATACGAAGAGGAGGGGCCTATGAAATTACTAGAATCGATCAGTAGTCTAGCAGGAAAATATTTTGCCATCTGGGTGATCGCCATTGCCTTGATCGCTTATTTCATTCCAACTCCGTTTTTAGGATTAGGAAGTTATATCACAATCTTATTAGGCGTTGTCATGTTCGGGATGGGACTGACCTTGAAACCGGTCGATTTCAAATTAGTTCTAAAAAAGCCGGTTCCAGTCATCATAGGTGTAGCGGCTCAATTCATCATCATGCCGTTGATTGCTTTGGGGCTTGCTTATGCAATGAATCTTCCGGCAGAATTGGCAGCAGGCTTGGTATTGCTTGGCTCCGTTCCTGGCGGGACAGCCTCGAATGTGATGGTTTACTTGGCAAAAGGGAATTTGGCACTCTCTGTAGCGATGACCTCCTTGTCTACGATGCTAGCCCCAATTCTTACTCCGCTTATCCTTTTGGGACTTGCAGGACAATGGTTACCGGTCGACCCAGTTGCGATGTTCATTTCAATCGTTCAGGTAATTATCCTACCAATCACACTTGGTATCCTTATCCGAAAGATTTTTCCAACTACGGTTCAAAAAAGTGCAACAATCATCCCGTTGATTTCAGTGGTAGCGATCATCATCATCGTTTCAGCGGTTGTTTCTGCAAATGTTGAAAGTATAGCAACTTCTGGCCTGATTATCTTTTCAGCCGTCATGCTTCATAATTTACTAGGTTTGATGCTCGGATACACAACAGCATGGGCTATGAGGTTGGATGAAAGTAAGAGGCGTGCGATTTCAATCGAAGTCGGGATGCAAAATTCAGGACTCGGTGTCGCTTTAGCTACGGCTCACTTCGGGCCGCTGGCAGCACTTCCAAACGTCATCGCAGCAGTCTGGCACAATATATCCGGGCCGATCCTCGCTACCTTCTGGTCCAAGAAACCTGTCACAGAAAAGGAAGTGACAGCAAACGTGGCATCGGACATTCCTGTACAGAATACAGGCAACTAACCCTTTAAGAGGTACCTGAGTCGTTCAGGTCCTCTTTTTTAATAATCTTTCTTACTGTTTTCTAGAATAATTGTCGAAATTTTTAGGATAACATCGTGATTTTCTTGGATTAATCATAAATTTATAGAATTATACTGATATTTCCTGGAATCACCTGGAACCCAAGGGGTAAAAAAGTTAAGGATGGGACTTAGAGAGCTAGTTAACCCATTCCTTTTTACTATAAAAGATTACTTGTGTAAGAGTTTCTTCATGCTAAGAAACTCTTATTTTTTGTTTATACACAAAAGTAATATAGAACTTCTTGAAAAGGTCAGGTATGATTAATGAAAATAATGAAAATTCAGTATATTTGTCGGTTTTTCAAATGATTGAAGGGGTGAAGGTATGTCGATTAATCGTGAACGTTTAAGCAGCCATCTCAACAAACTAGCTGAAATAGGGAAAATCGGTGAAACTGGTGTATGCCGGTTGGCACATTCCAAAGAAGATCGGCAAGCAGTCGAGGTTGTGAAAGGATGGATGGAAGAGGCAGGATTGGCGACCAGGATTGATGGATTTGGCAACTTGATCGGACGAATAGAGGGACGAGATAAAGAGAAGCCGATCCTTATTTTAGGTTCCCACATCGATTCACAACCTTATGGTGGACGTTTTGACGGTACTGCCGGATCACTTGGTGCGATTGAAGTTGTACATACGATGAAAGATAACAGAATCATTCCTGAGCGGACGATAGAAGTCATTTGTTTCTCAGATGAAGAGGGCTGTCGATTCAACAAGGGTGTCTTTGGGGTACGGGCATTGACAGGCTTACTGGAAGAAGGAGAGCTCGATCGGAAAGATCAGAACGGTATGACAAGACGTGAAGCTTTGAAAGAATTCGGTGTCGAACCTGACAATTCAGCAAGCCCTGTCTATCAAAAAGGGGATATCGAGGCTTTCATTGAATTGCATATAGAGCAAGGACCAGTCCTCGAAGCTCAAGGTAAACCTGTAGGGATCGTGTCAGGTATTTCTGGTCCGATTTGGCTGACGGTTACCCTCGAAGGCTTTGCAGGTCATGCTGGATCAGTACCGATGAACTTACGGCAGGATGCTTTGGTCGGGGCTGCAGAAATCATTCGACAATTCAATGACCTTGTGAATAAAGAAGGAGTAGAGACAACCGTGGGCACAGTGGGGAATTTGAACGTTTTCCCGAATTCACGAAATATCATACCGGAAAGAGTCACGTTTACGATCGATCTCCGGGATATTGATCTTGAAAGGCGTTCGGCAATTGAAAAACAACTGTATCAAATCATTGAAAAGACAGCTTCTGAAAAAAACCTGGAAGTCAATATAAGCGAAGATACACGAAGTGATCCAAGATACTGCGCCGACTGGATCAAGGACATTATGAAAGAGGAAGACGCAAAGCTAGGATTTGATTCACCTGTTTTGATGAGCGGGCCATTCCATGATGCGCTTTTCATGTCCTATATCAGTGATTACGGCATGATCTTTGTACGGTGTGAAAAAGGGATCAGTCACAATCCATTGGAGTTTGCCGAAATGGCTGATATTGAAAAAGGAGTCGAATTATTGTATCAGACAACTTTACGTATTTCACAGTCCTAATGATCGGGAGTGATCTTTTTGAAAGCAACGAAGGCATTTTTTAATGGAGAAGTCATTGCCGTAGATGCTCAATTCGCGGTACATGAAGCTGTAGCCGTATATGAAAACCATATCCTTTCTGTGGGGACGAATGAAAAGATTCTGGCCACTACCGATGAAAATACGGAGATCATCGACTTGAAAGGTAAAAGCTTATTACCCGGTTTCATTGATGCTCATGCCCATCTTGAACTCTATGGGACGAGTCTGTTAGGTGTGAATGGAAAAGAGGTTGAAGACATTCGTGAACTTCAGCAAAAACTGGAGGAAGCCGCTCAATCGACTCCTCGGGGAGAATGGATACGCGGCTGGGGATATAACCAGAACAATTTAGCTGATGGAAGACATCTGACCCGCTGGGACCTTGATGAAGTTTCTACTGAACATCCGATCATCGTCGTCCGGACTTGCGGTCATATTTCATGTGTAAATTCAAAAGCCCTTGATATGGCTGAGATCAGTAACAGTACGGCAGATCCTCCTGGAGGGAAATATGTCAGGGAAAACGATGAATTAACAGGACTGCTTCTGGAAGCAGCCCACATGAATATGTTCCTTTTGGCCAATTATTCAGAATCGGAAATCTTGAAGGGATTGGAACTTGCCTCACAAGACTATCTTGCAATGGGGATTACGAGCGTGCATGATGCGGGCGGATACGGACCGGATCATATTCGCTATCTTCAAAGGGCTGTACAGGATAAAAAGGTCAAACAGCGTGTCTATGCTCTTTACGGTTCTCTCAAGGATTCTCCGGGGATGGTGGAAAAAGGTCTTGAGAGCGGGATGATGACAGGTCTTGGTGACGAGTGGTTCAAGATTGGCCCAGCCAAAGTTTTCATTGATGGTAGCAGTAGCGGCCCAACTGCGAAAACTAGAGCTCCTTATACAAGTAATCCAAAGGATTCCGGTATTTTATATCTCAACCAGGAAGAACTTGATTCCATTCTTGGAAAAGCGCACGAAAAGGGCTGGCAGATCACTGCACACGCGATTGGCGACCAAGCAGTGGAGATGATGATCGGGTCGATCCATAGAGCGCTTGAACAGTATCCAAGATCAAACCACCGGCACCGGATCGAGCATGCCGGTATGACTCCCCCGGATTTAGTGGAGAAAATAAAAGCCTTGGAAGTCGTCCCCATTCCGAATCCTGCATTCGTATATGAATTCGGTGATGGCTATATCAAAGATTATGGAGAACGAATCCATACGATATTCCCGCTGAAAAGCTTTGCTGACCATGGGATTCCATTTGCAATAGGGTCTGATAGTCCCATTACGACAGTTAATCCCCTCTATGGTATCCATGCTGCCGTCAATCGACAGAGTAAATCCGGGAGCCTGGTCGGTGATACACAGAAGATCACCGTTCAAGAAGCGATCAAGGCCTACACCTGGTATGGCGCTTATGCCAGTAATGAAGATCACATCAAAGGCAGCATCGAAGTAGGGAAGCTTGCTGACTTTGTCGTTTTGAGTGATTCGATACTAGAATGTGAAACCGATCGATTAAAAGATTTGAAAGTTGAAATGACTGTACTTGATGGTGAAATCGTCGTGTCCAAATCTTCCAGGGAGGCTGTTCGATGAGTAAAAAGAAATTCACTACGATATACTGTCTATCACTTCTTATTCCGTTATTACTCTTGCTCTTTCCATTGTTTTCAGTAGGAAATCGTGCCACTCCGATGGTCATGGGGCTTCCCTTTTCCGTGTTTTGGGTGATTTTATGGATTATCATCGCTTTCTTGATTGTCTTAGTTTTATATAGAATCGACCCAGATAAAGATGAAAGGGAGGGGAACTAGATGGCAGACTGGCAAATTGCAATGGTTTTGATGATTGGTTATTTAGTCATTGCACTTATAATCGGTGTGTTGGCCGGTAGGGGACAAGACAAAGGATCATTGGATGAGTTTGCTGTAGCCGGTGGGAAACTCGGCCTCATCGTCATGTGGTTCCTGATGGGTGGAGCGGTATTCAGTGCTTTTTCATTTCTGGGTGCGCCAGGCTGGGCATATTCACAAGGTGCTCCTGCCCTATATATTTTGACTTATACTGCATTTGCAATCCTTCCGTGGTATATCATCGGTCCGAAAATCGGGAAGATTGGAAGGAAGTATAACATTTATACTGTATCAGGGTTTTTGAAAAAAAGATTCGGGGGAAGATTACTTCCGATTTTAATCGGATTGATTGCACTGCTTGCCTCGATCCAGTACCTTGCTACCCAGATGAAAGGGATGGCCTATATCTTCAACATCATGACGGAAGGTCGTATTCCATTTTGGCTAGGAGCTTTATTATCGTATGGAATCGTTGTCATATATGTGGCTACGGGAGGACTGAGAGCTGCTGCTTGGTCTGATGTTTTCCAGGGTCTCTTGATGATCATCATCTCATGGGTAGTTGGACTAGCTATCGTCAAACAGCTTCATAATAGTGTCTCTGGTATGTTTACGGAAATCATTGAATCGAATCCAGGATTTCTTGAAATCGGAAATGCAGGTTCGACCATGTCCCCAACAGCTTATACGACGACAATCCTCGTTTCATTGATCGGTTTCTTGATGTGGCCGCACCTGTTTTCGAAATCCTATGCTTCAAACGCCCGGACGATCAAAAAAACGGTTTTGATCTATCCCGTATTCGCCCTGTTTTTGGTTCCACTATTGCTTGTTGGATTTGCAGCCGTTAATGTGGTCAATTCTTCTGACCTTGGGTCACCGGATGAAATTCTTCCTTATTTGATTACGACAGCACTAAGTCTTCCTGGTTGGATTTATGGTCTTGTTGGTGCAGGTGCTCTAGCTGCCGCCATGTCAACAGCTGATGCCATCACCCACAGTGCTTCCCTGGAGTTCACTGACGGTGTCATCAAGAACGTAAAGACTGATATCTCTGATAGAAGTACGCTTTTGATCATGCGGATCGGCGTATTTGTCATCGGTGCACTCGCATACTTCATAACCGTATTTGGAGGACAGGGACTGATTGCTTTACTTCTAGGAGCTTACGGCTCAATCGTCCAATTCGCTCCTGGTGTATATGGGGCATTATATTCGAAACGTGTTACAGCCCCTGCTATCATCACTGGATTAATTGTCGGTACTGTCGTCAACTACTACTATCAGCTTGTAGCCCCGTCGACACCTTTTGATATCCATGCTGGAATTCTAGGGCTGATCTGCAACGTCCTAATCGTCATCGTCGTCAGTGCAATTACGCAGGTTAAAGATGTGAAGATAGCTGCTGACTATAGGAATATAGGTTAACAGATTCATCAATTCTATGAAATATTTATTTGACACAATTGATTCACAAACTAAAAACGCAGGTGATTTCCAATGAAGCCCTGCGTTTTTCTTATGTTTTCATAAGGAAAATCCATAAGAACGAGAAAACTATGTCAGATTATCTTACATAGAAGTTGATTGTCATATTTAAGAGTATAAAATATACACAACAAGGTTGATGTTAGATTTTATAACATCATACGACAACAAATCTGACATAGGGGGATTATTCATGGAAGACATCATGTTTTCATTAAATAGTGTTTGGTTGATTCTAGGCGCTATTTTAGTAATCTTTATGCAAGGCGGGTTTATTTTACTCGAAGCAGGGTCGACCCGCATGAAAAATGCAGGTCATATTGCAGGAAAAACAATTTTTACGTTTGGCATTTCCTCTATTGTGTTTTGGGCATTGGGATACGGATTCATTTTTGGAGAAAATGGAAACTTTTTGGTCGGGTTGTCTGATTTTTTCTATTCTGGTTATGAAATAGAAGGGATGAGTTATTCGACAGCGGCTTACTTCATGTTCCAGCTTGCGTTTGCCGGTATTTCGTTGACGATTGCGTTTGGAGGATTTGCGGAGCGAGCGAAACTTTCTGTCTATGTTGTATTCGCCATCCTGTTCTCTGCTCTCGTTTATCCTGTAGTGGCACATTGGATTTGGGGAGGAGGCTGGTTAGGAGAACATGGAAAGCAGGATTTTGCAGGTTCTACCGTAGTCCATTTGACAGGAGCAATGGCTGCTTTCGCTGCCACTATTCTTTTGAAACCGAGGTTGGGAAAGTTCAATAAAAATGGAACTGCTAACAATTTACATGGCCACAATCAAGTTTTCACCGCTTTAGGTGTTCTCGTTTTATGGATCGGCTGGTTCGGTTTTAATGCCGGTAGTACATTTGTCGTCGATGATGGATTTTTCGGATTTGTAGCGTTGAATACAAATTTAGCGGCTGGTGCTGGGGCGGTTTCCGCTTTGATCATTTCGTGGATGGTTCTTGGGAAATCGGACATTCCGACCATGTTGAATGGTGCACTGGCAGGACTTGTTGCCATAACAGCATCTTGTGCTTTTGTTGAGACGTGGGCTGCAGTGATCATCGGTTTAGTTGCAGGTGTAATTGTCTTCTACAGTATGAAGCTTTTCGAAAAACTTAAGGTAGATGATCCGATCTTTGCACTGTCCGTTCACGGAGCTGCCGGGATATGGGGAACGTTGTCTACCGGATTGTTTGCTACTCCCGAATTGGCGGCTGTTGGATTGCCTGGTTTATTTTATGGTGGTGGATTCACGCAACTAGGCGTGCAAGCTATGGGTGTCGCGGTGTCGGGTGCTTACGCCTTTGCGGTATCATTTGTACTTTTGTATATCATGAAAAAAACAATGAAAGGATTGCGTGTCACGGAAGAGGAAGAAATTATGGGCTTAGACTTAAGTGAACATGGATCCTACGGGTATCCAGAAGCCTTTTTGACAAAAGAACAGAAAAAAATCAGCAGCTAATCTTTGGTAGAACAAGGAGGTAGACTCAAAAGGTCACCTCCTTTAAAAGTTGAAGGGAGTGCTTGAATGAATGAAACTGATCTTCATAGACCGTATGAAACACTGAAAACTTGGCATGACTCCCATATTGAAAAGCATCAGACGAGTAATAGTGAGTTAAATCATTTTCATGACATCGTCATGCAGAGACTTTTTGATATAGCTTTAAGTGTAGTTGAGGAAAAATTAGGGCCTCCGCCTTGTCGATTTTCATGGTTTGTCATGGGCAGTGCGGGTAGATTTGAACAAGCGATTGTTAGCGATCAGGATCATGGTTTGGTTTTTCAGGTATCAAACGAGAAATCGAGGGAGTATTTCAGAGAGTTGGGCAGAGAAATCTCTTTAGGCTTGTATGAAATTGGATATCCATATTGCGATGGAGATGTGATGAGTTCAAATCCGTTATGGTGTAAATCGGAACAAGAGTGGGAAAAGCAAATTGGACAGTGGTTGGAAGAAGAAAGCTTTGAATCGATTCGTTTTTTGTTGATCTTTTATGATGCTAGGGTTCTAGTTGGGGAAAAAGATGATATTACCCGTTTTAAGCAGCAGTTGCACCAATATATTGAGAAAAGGCCTCATTTTTTATACCGCCTGTTCGAAAATACCAGGCATGTTAAGAAAGCGGTTGGTGTATTTCGTCAAATCCTAACCGAGTCACACGGATCACATGCGGGGTACATTGATATGAAACATTCAGGATTCTTTCCTTATATCAATGCGATCCGTTTATTGGCGATCAAAGAAAATATAGTCGAACCATCTACATTGGTAAGGCTTGTGAAGCTTTGTGAATTTCCTGAATATAAGAAGTTAGAGTGCTACAAAGTTGATTTTGAAAAGTTGTTGCATTTCCGACTGCAACATCATGAAGTTTCAGAAGTATATGATGATGTTCATTATCTTAATGTGAAAAAACTCGACAAATATGAAAGAAATGAAATCAAACAAGTCTTGAGGAATGGTAAAAAGCTACAGGATTATACCGGAACCGTCATCAAAAGGATGTTGGATCATGAAAATTGATCCGATCATTCAGTTTATGAAACAGGTACAAGGTAAGGTGGGTTCAAGTATTTATGCACCGTTACAAGGACAAACGAATCCCCAGCATCTTGCCTTTTTAAGACGATTGGAAAAAGAAATGAAAGCAGGAGAAAGTTTATCCGTTCCTTTAAAAGATTTGAACGTCGTTGTATTCGATTTAGAGACAACGGGTTTCTATCCTGATCAAGGTGATGAAATCATCTCGATAGGTGCGATAAAAGTGAAGGGGAGCAACATTCAACATAATGAAACCTATTATTCGCTTGTACGTTGCGATCGAACGCTTCCCGCTGAAATAATAGAGTTGACAGGAATAAAAAACGAGGATTTGAAAAATGCTCCCGATCTGCAACAAGTGCTTATCGAGTTTTATAATTTTGTAAGAGGGAATGTGCTTGTGGCGCATCATTCTAACCATGAAAAAAATTTCCTCCAGCATACAAACCGGAAACTGTTCCGATCGCAATTCAAACACCGAATTGTCGATACGTCGTTTTTATTTAAAATTGCAGAACCGAATATCAACCTGGTCCGATTGGAAGACTGCTGTGAATATTGTGGGATTCCTGTAATCGAACGTCATCATGCATTAGGGGATGCAAAATTGACTGCGCAATTATGGAGTATATATCTGAACAGAATTCAGGATCTCGGATACAAAACCTTGCACGATTTGTATGAAAGGCTTTCTCATAAATTTTGACGTATACACAGAAAGAATAACTGGCGCCAGGTTTGGTTCCAGTTATTCTATTTTCTCAAATGAAAATGTGCATTTAATTGACCGCGAATCATTTTGTTGATGTCATCTTTTGTTTGTTTTCGTTTTTTAGACATTTCTTTTTTTATTTCATAGGTCTGAACCCCATCTTCAATTTGATTTGCGATTTCCATCAGTATTTCAACATCAGAAAATGAATATTTTCGCGTACCTCGCTCTGTCCGTTCTGGGAATATTAATTTTCTTTCTTCATAATACCGAATTTTACGTTCCGATAATCCTGTTATTTTACTGATAATTCCAATGGACATCACTTTTTTATTTTTATAAGATTTTTTGTCAGTTGACATATGTTCACCTCTTTTGAATAGAAAAATCTTATCTTTTAACTAAACAAAAGCAAATATGTTAAATTTATTTACATGGAGTGTTTGCTTATTACGTAATTATACACTTGTTTTTTGAAGATGCCAAAAGTTATGTAAGATTTTCTAACATAGTTTTATTCGTATCCGCGAATAATCTTACATTTGGATCACTGTTCATATATAGGAATAACATTGATGGGGAAAGTATAATAAGGTTGCGCGGAATGGGATTAGGACTGAATTTTCCGACATATTAATCGTGTTAATTTTATGGGAGAGAACATAATAGGTGATTTCATGGGAATAAAAAATAGGAAATTCCACAATGGAGGAATTTCCTATTTTTTATTTTATTTTTATAGCGTGTAGGTCTTGCCTGGCTCGCTTTTCCCGCAGGAGTGTTACGTCCGAAGTGACCAGCTTGTGCGTTTATACTGAAGAAAGTATTAAAAAAAGTGAAAAATCAACATTAATATTTAAAAAAGCCTATTTTTATTATCTTTAAAACTATAGGGCGCAAAGCTAAATTCGTTTCTCCACAAATCTTTTCATGCGTTTCATAGCTTCATCAAGCTGTTTGATGGATGTTGCATAGGAACAGCGGATGTAACCCTCGCCATTTGCGCCGAATACATTACCTGGTACGACAGCAACTTGTTCTTCTTGCAACAGCTGCTCAGCGAATTCAGTTGAGGTTAATCCGGTAGCTTCAATCGATGGAAAGGCATAGAACGCTCCCCCCGGATTTGGACATTCCAATCTTATTTCATTCAAGCTGCTGACGATAAAATTCCTTCTCTGTTTATAGCTTTCAATCATGTCATTGACACTCTGCCTTCCATTTTTCAGGGCTTCTAAGGCGGCGTGCTGTGCCATCGTAGGTGCACACATCATCGTATACTGATGAATTTTCACCATAGCGGAGATTAATGGAGCTGGTCCTGCTGCATAGCCAAGTCGCCAGCCCGTCATGGCAAATGCCTTGGAGAACCCGCTGATCAGGATCGTTCGCTCCTTCATTCCAGTGATGTAGGGGAAACTTGTGTAGTCATCGTCATAAGTGAGTTCGGCGTATATTTCATCAGATAGAACGAGCAGGTCATGCTTTTCGATAACTGTCGCCAGTTGCTCTAATTCTTCTTGCGATAAAAAGGTTCCGGTCGGGTTATTCGGATTACATAGTATGATCGCTTTTGTATTTGGCGTAATGGCGGCTTCAATTTGTTCCGGTTTCAGTTTAAATTCATCTTCCGCTTTGGTTTGGATCATAACCGGTGTTCCTCCAGCCAGCGTAACGGTTGGCATATAAGCAACAAAGCTCGGTTCTACAACGATGACTTCATCTCCAGGATCGATCACCGCACGGAGAGCAAGGTCAATAGCCTGACTTGCTCCAACAGAAACAATCACCTGGTCACTTGGATCATAACTTAAGCGATAATTTCTGCTTAAATATGCACTGATTTCCCTACGTAGCTCGATCATGCCCGCATTTTCAGTATAGGAGGTGTATCCCTGTTCAAGGGCATGAAAGCTTTGTTCGATGAAATTCCAAGGCGTTACGAAATCAGGCTCACCTACTCCGAGGGAAATGACATCTTTCATCTGAGCCGCTAAATCAAAAAAACGGCGAATGCCCGATGGTTTTAAATCCACGACCTTCTTGGATAGATAAGAGGATTGCATCATGGTGATACCACAATTCTTTTATCATCATCGTCCGCATCCTGTAATATGATGCCATCATGCTTATATCTTTTCAAAACAAAATGGGTCGTGGTTGATATTACGGAATCGAGCGTAGACAATTTTTCAGAAATGAAATGTCCAATTTCCATCATCGTGTTTCCTCTCACTGATACCGACAAATCATAAGCACCGGACATTAAATAAACGGCTTTAACCTCTGGAAAACGATAAATACGCTCCGCCACTTTATCAAAACCAACGCCACGAGCAGGGGTCACTTTTACATCTACCATTGCCGTAACCTCTTCCTCATCCAAAACTTTTGCCCAGTCAATAAGCGTGGAATAGCCGAGGATGACTTTCTTCTTCTCAAGCTCCTCAATCAGTTCACGGATTTCATCTATCCTTTTATCCATTAACTTCGCAATTTTTTTTACTTCCAAATTAGCGTTCTTCTCAATTAATTTTAACAATTGTACTTCGATTTCTTTCATTGTCACACCTACTTTTTATTTTTACATATGCACCATTCTATCAGGATTAAAGCCTATTTCCTAGGTAGTTTCTGTCAGGATATTTGTGTGCTGCTTCAATACTTGATTTCTTCCCGCTATTCAAATGGAAATTAGATGATCATTGGGGGATGGGTAATCAATTTGTAATTGGGAAGTTTACTACAAATTGTATCGGTATAATCAGTCATGTAAAATAGCTATAAAACGATTGAAAATAGGTGTTATTGATGGAAAAATTTATCGTGGTAGGTGCGGGAATTCTCGGTGCATCTACAGCTTATCATTTGTCTGAAGCCGGGGCAGAGGTTACTTTATTGGACCGGAAAGACAATGGTCAAGCGACTAAGGCTGCAGCAGGAATTGTCTGCCCCTGGCTTTCTCAGCGCCGCAATAAGGCATGGTACACCCTGGTTAAAGGAGGGGCAAGATATTATCCTTCGCTGATCAAAAAACTGGAAGCAGCCGGAGAGACGAATACGGGGTATAGACGTGTTGGAGCGATCAGTTTACATACGGATGAGAAGAAGCTGGAAAAGATGGTCGAACGTGCCATGAAACGCCG
This sequence comes from Pseudalkalibacillus sp. A8, assembly GCF_045920555.1. NCBI lineage: Bacteria > Bacillati > Bacillota > Bacilli > Caryophanales > Fictibacillaceae > Pseudalkalibacillus > Pseudalkalibacillus sp. A8. Next base: position 4,301,571 of record NZ_CP174509.1, on the reverse strand, counting down.
GAAGGATGCTCCTGAAATCGGAGAAGTGACACGTTTGTCTGCTGGAGAAACAAAAGCCCTTTTTCCTCCATTATCCGAAGATTTTGCCTCCGTCCATGTCAGTGGGGCAGCCCGTGTGAATGGAAGGGCATTACGGAAGGCGCTGATCAATTCTGCCAAAAAGAATGGGGTGGATTTTCTAGAAGGAGATGCAGGGCTTGTTCATCAAGGGAACCGTGTAACCGGGGTAAAATACAATGATAATTCGATCGAAGCAGATCAAGTGATTCTTACGACAGGTGCATGGTCGAAAGAACTTCTACAACCTCTAGGGTGGGAATTCAAACTCTCTTCCCAACGAGCCCAGATCATTCACCTTGAAATCCTGGACGTAGATACGAGTGAATGGCCGGTCGTCATGCCGCCGAATAACCAATACCTACTTAGTTTTGAAGGAGGAAGAGTTGTCGTTGGTGCGACACATGAAGATGATGTAGGGTTTGATTACCGAGTGACAGCAGGTGCCGTTCATGAGATTTTAGATAAGGCACTGCAAATTGCACCTGGGTTACACGATAGTACCATCCATGAAATAAAAGTCGGCTTTCGACCGTTCACCCCTGGATTTCTCCCGATCATCGGCCCGGTACCAGACGTAGAAGGGTTGCTGATCGCAAATGGTCTCGGTGCTTCAGGACTTACAAGTGGACCATATCTGGGATCTGAACTTGCGAAACTTGCTCTCGGTCAACCACTTGAGCTCGATATTCTTGACTATGACGTTTCGGTAGCGATGGAAAAAAACGATTGGTTATAGTGATGAAATTATGGTTCTAGATTAAATCTAGAGCCATTTTTTTATGAATCTACATCCAAGGTCTTAGATTGGTCGTAGATTTATAATCGGTCCATTTAGGTATGGGAAATTCAATCTTCGTTCTGACGAAAAGAAACTCCTTATTAAATAAACTGAAACTAAGAAATCAAACAATTAAGGAGTTGTTATAGATGAAGGAAAAACAAGTGGTCATGATTACAGGAGCTTCAAAGGGATTAGGAAGAGCGGTTGCGAGAGCATTTGCCAGGAAAGGAGCGAACCTTGCTATCTGCGCACGTGGCGAGATGAAATTGAAAGAGGTTGCAAAAGAATTAGAGGCGCTTGGTACAGAGGTTCTGGCTGTCACAGCGGACGCATCGGATCCGAGGGATATTGAGCGCTTCGTATCCTTGGCCGAATCGAATTTTGGAAAAATCGATGTGTTGATCAATAACGCCTCCCGACTTGGTCCAAGTCCGATGCCTTATCTGGCAGACTATCCAAGTGAAGATTTCCTCGATGTTTTACGTGTCAATGCGGATGGACCTTTCAGGCTGACCAAACGAGTCTTACCAGGCATGTTGCAACGTGAGTCTGGTTCGATCATTAATGTGACATCTGAAGCAGGTAATGTCGGGTATGCCGGTTGGGGTGCATACGGTATTTCCAAGTTCGCATTGGAAGGCTTGACGGAGATTTGGGCGGATGAAATGGAAGATACCGGCGTCCGGATCAACATGGTGGACCCTGGTGAGATGAATACGGAAATGCATGAGCTTGCTGTTCCAGATTGTGATTATGAGCTTGCTGAACCAGAGGAACTGACAGATGTATTCCTTTACCTAGCTTCAGATGATTCCAAGCATGTAAACGGGAAACGACTTGAAGCACAAAGCTTTGTTAAAGAGAAGAGGTGAATAAGATGGGATTAGCAGCTAAAAAACCGATGAAGTTCTATTTGCCAAATGAATTGAACGCTTCCAACCCGCCAGAGGCAAGAGGGATAAGGCGTGATCATGTCAGGATGATGGTACTGGACCGTGCTAATGGAAAAACAAAGCACGATCAGTTTAATAACCTGGAATATTATTTGAATAAGGGCGATCTTCTTGTTTTGAATGTAAGTCGGACTCTTCCCGCTTCTTTTAAAGTGAAAATAAGAAGAGGCGGTAACATCATTCAAGAGAACGTCGAAATCCGCCTTGCGCAAAGGAAGAGCAATTCAGTTTGGAAGGCCCTAATAGTAGATGCAAAGGTTCAACAAAGCGATGTCCTTCTTTTTTCACCGAGCTTGACAGGCTTTGTAAGGGCGACGAATCGTAATGAACCGCTTGTGACAGTCTGCTTTTCTGCAAGGGGAAATGAGCTATATGACCAGTTATATAGGCTGGGCGAGCCGATCCGTTATGAATACATTAACGAGAATTGGGGCCTCGAACACTATCAAACCGTTTACGGAACTGTCCCTGGATCTGTTGAAATGGTTTCCGCAGGAAGGGCATTCAGTTGGGAGATGCTGATTCGGTTGAAGAAAAAAGGGGTGCAGATTGCAAGGATCACCCTCCATACAGGGTTGAGTTATTTCTTGAATGATCAATGGAAAGTTGGTCCAGCTGATAGTCTTGAAGAATATGAGGTGCCAAGCGAAACAATCCGTAAAATTCAAGCAACAAAACAGGCCGGTGGCAAAGTGGTTGCTGTGGGAACTACAGTTGTCCGTGCGCTTGAATCTGCGGTTGATCAACAAGGCATTCCTGTATCGAAAAAAGGCTGGACCAGTCTGCACATCCATGAAGAGTTTTCCTTGAAAGTCGTGGATGGATTGATCACTGGTTTCCATGAACCGGAAGCGAGTCATTTGGATATGTTATCTGCATTCGTCTCTCCGATACTTTTAAAGAACGCTTATCATGATGCGATTCAGGAAAAGTACTTGTGGCATGAATTTGGGGATATGAATCTTATCTTAACGGGGGAATTAGAATGATTTTTCACCATGTCGCAATTGAGACGAATCGATTGGAACGAGCGGTGCAATTCTATGAAAAACTTGGTTTTCTATATGATTCTGAAATCGAGTTGTTAGGGGAAAAGATCATTTTCATGAAATTGAAGGGGTTTCGACTTGAGCTTGTTTTGGTAGCGGAAAATCTGAAGTTGACCACTAATAAACATATTGCCTTTGAAGTGGAAAACCTAGAAGAGATGCTTGATTGCCATCCAGAGTTTACTTTATATGAAGGGCCATACACTTTTGAAAATGGCTGGCAATCAGCTTTTATCATGGGGCCCAGCGGGGAAGTGATAGAATTACTTCAAACAAAGTAGGATGAACGTTATCAGACGTTCATCTTTTTATCGTTCAGAGAGGCAATTTAGGGTATATAAATCTTCATTCTGAACTCAGATGCAGGAGTATGACCCATTCATATCTAATTAAACGTATTATAGGGGGGATTGGTATGACAATTGCTGGGGCACAAATAGTACATGAAAAATTGGAAGCGGCAGTCAAGTTACTTGAAGTACATAACGTAGATACATGGCTTATTTTAACGAGGGAAGGCTATGATCCTAGTTTGCCGTTCGTTATAGATATAGAAACACAGGATACGACCGCTATTCTCATCAATAAAAGTGGTTCCCACCAGGCAATCGTATCGAAAGAAGACTATGAAACATTCAAACAGACAGAAGTCTTCTCCGATGTAATCACTTATGATACCTATATGGATGAGGTTTTTTTGAAAGTATTTCATATTCTCAATCCCAAAAAGTTGGCATTGAATATTTCACTTTATGACCATTTATATGATGGTTTATCTTTAGGCCTTTACCATTGGCTAGAGCGGTTAATCGGATCGAACAAGTTAAGGGAAATAGAAGTGACGAGTGAACCTATTTTAAAACAATTGAGATGTGTAAAATCAAAAGCTGAAATTGAAGTGGTAAAGAAAGCGATCTCCCATACAACAGATATATTTGAGGAAGTTTTCGGCAAAATGGAGATCGGAATGACGGAAAAAGAGATCGGACAGCTCTTTGTAGATAGAATGAAAATGAGGGGCGTTACGAACGGGTTAGGCAAGCCTTATGATTTACCGCTAGTCTGTATCGTAAGATGTGGCCTAGCCCATCGGAACCCTGGTGATCATATAGTGGTACCCGGGGACATCGTGATCATTGATTTCAGTTTGCGGTGTAAAGGATATGTTTCGGACATTGCTCGGACCTGTTACTTTTTAAAAGAAGGGGAATTTGAGCCTCCTGAAGATGTGCAGAAGGCATTTGATGCTGTTGTAGATGCAATTACACAATCAATCGAAGCGTTGCGGCCTGGGAAAAAGGGTTATGAAGTAGATGCAGTTGGCCGTGCTTGTATTGAAGCACATGGGTATCCAACAATCAAGCATTCTGTCGGCCATCAGGTCGGAAGGGCGACACATGATGGAGGAACAATTCTCGGTCCTAGAAAAACGCCGCCTCGACCACAGGTTGAAGGGCTCATCCAATCTGGAGAGATTTACGCCATCGAACCGACTATCATTCAAGATTGTGGACTTCCTTGCATATTGGTTGAAGAGAATGTTCTCGTTACAGATGAAGGACCTGAAGTATTAAGTAAACGCCAGCTTGATTTGATCACAACCCCATACAAAGGGGTGAAATAAATGGACTATGGCCTTCAAAAGGAAAATATTAGAAGATCAATCGAGATTATAAACGAACAGCAAATCGACTTATGGATCATTTTCACAAGCGAAGGCAGTGATCCGTGTCTCCCTTTTGTAACCGGAATGAAGACAGTCGGACCTGGGGCATTCCTTATTACAAGGGATCACAGAAAACTAGCGGTATGCAGTACAATAGATGCGCAGGATATCGAAGGATGTGGTTTGTTTGATGAAGTGAGAACGTACAATCAAGGAGATCTGGATGAAGTCTTGAAAACGATGGTTAAAAAGTTTTCCCCTTCTAGAATAGCAATCAATTACTCAGAAAGTTATCCGCTTGCAGATGGGCTTACGGTAGGAAGATTCCGTTGGTTGCAAGAAATGCTTCAAGAGGTCTATCGGCACGAATACGTTTCATCAGAGAGCATTATAAAAAGCCTGAAGATAGAATACAAATGAAGACAAAAATAGACGATACGAGGCACTTCAGCTTACTATCAAAGGAGCGTATGTAATGAAAAGAGTCGATGTAGTGTATTCACTTATTTATGATGAGAAAACCGATAAGGTGTTGATGGTACATAATACGAAATATGATAATTGGTCAATGCCTGGAGGAGTAGTAGAAGAAGGAGAGACTTTGATGGAAGCAGCCATCCGTGAAGCTAGAGAAGAGACAGGATTGACGATAGAAGTCCAAAACTTGGTATCCGTAAATGAAGTATTCATGAAAGAAAATGGGCACCACGCTGTTTTCATTACCTTCAAAGCGCGGATCCTCAGCGGGGAGATTTCTATTCAAGATACGGACACCATCTCAGATGTACAGTGGATGGATATTCGTACAGCCAATGAATGGATGCCTTATCACTCGAAAGGAATTGATCTCTTCTTGGAAAATTCCGTCCCATATGTATTCCAAGGAACAGTCTGAGATTTAGAGTATGCATGAATACTGCCTCGAACAGAAGTTTTAAAACATGGAATTTCAGGAACTACATAAGTGTAAGTTTGAAAACTTGAAGGTGAAGGAGGAGTTAAAGATGAGTGATGTATTGTTTACTGCACATGCAACAGCAAAAGGTGGAAGGAAAGGTCATGTAAAATCAAAAACTGGGCAAATCGATCATGATCTAGTAATGCCTACTGATGATACGGACAAAGAAGGGACAAACCCTGAAGAGTTATTTGCAGCTGGATATTCAGCATGCTTTGATGGGGCTCTAAACTTGATGGCTTCCAAACAGAAAAAAGAAATCGAATCAAGTGTCACAGCAGATGTGAGCTTTATGAAGGATTCAAGTGATAATGGTTTTAAAATAGGTGTGACACTGAATGTAGAAGTGAATGGTGTCAATCAGGAAGATGCTGAAGAGTTGGTGAAGAAGGCTCATGAATTTTGCCCGTATTCCAAAGCCACACGGAATAATGTTGATGTAAAGCTGAATACCAAAGCAATATAATAAAGATATAGGCTGTAGAGAGTGGCTTAAGGAAGTCGCTCTCTTTTTGTTTCGTACGGAACAAAAAAGGATGACTGATCGATACAGTCATCCTCCGATATGAGACATTTCGACTTTGGAAGTTCTTTTTGTGTTTGCGGTCCGTTCCTGTGAATAGCGGTCGTTCCGATTTATCCAAATCCCCTCGATGATTTCCTTCATTTCATCGTCGTCAGCGCCATTACGCATAGGACCTCGCAAATCATGCCCTTTCGAAGAGAATAAACAAGTGAACAGTTTTCCTTCTGCTGAAAGTCTAGCCCGATTACATGTCGAACAGAAAGCGTCAGTTACAGATGAGATGATCCCGATCTCTTCATCAGAACCTTTGTATCGGTACCTTGTTGCAACTTCACCTTTATAATTCGGCTCTATCGGTTCAATCGGCATTTCTTCATGAATCCGCTCAATAATCGCCTTTTTTGGAAAGACATCATCCATCTTCCAGCCATTCGTATTCCCTACGTCCATATATTCGATAAAACGGATGATGATCCCTTGTTTACGGAAATATCTGGCCATCGGCAGGATGTCTTGATCATTGACGCCCTTCTGGACTACCATATTCATCTTGATTCCTAAACCTGCTTCCCTGGCTGCTTGTACTCCTTTTAAAACAGTAGAAACAGATACATCCCGTCCGTTAATTTTCTTGAAACGTTCGTCCTCAAGAGTATCCAAGCTGATCGTCACACGGTGGAGCCCGGCAGCTTTCAATTGTTCTGCATATTTTGGCAGGAGTGAACCATTAGTTGTCATAGCAATATCTTCAATATGATCAATTTTAGAGAGTAACTGGACTAAATCCGGCAAATCCCTTCTCATCAGCGGTTCTCCGCCTGTAAGCCGGATTTTTTTGATTCCAGAAGTTTTTTGGAACAATTGAGCCAATCTTGTAATCTCTTCAAAGCTCAACAGCATATTCTTTTTTAGAAATTCATAATCTGGTCCGAATATGTCAGCAGGCATGCAATAATGACACCGGAAATTACAACGGTCTGTTACAGAAATCCGTAAATCTCTGAGCGGACGTTGTAGTTGGTCAGAGACGTTCATAACCGATCGGCCACCTCCTTGAAAGGTTAGTAATCATACAATACGTTCTGCGTGTGTGTAAATATTCATCTTATTTCCGCGAATAAAGCCTGCGGTTGTAATATTCAAGTCTTCAGCAGCTTGAAGGGCCAGTTCAGTCGGTGCAGATTTTGAAAGCAATATGCCAACTCCGATTTTCGAAGCTTTCAAAAGAATTTCCGAAGAAATTCGACCGCTGAAAACAAGGATCTTATCCTGAACTTTGATGTTGTTCATCAAGCAATGTCCATAAAGTTTATCAAGTGCATTATGCCGCCCGATATCGGTACGGGAAACGATAATGGCATCAGGAGTACAGAGCGCGGCATTATGAACGCCGCCAGTTTCTCTAAACGTACCACTTGAAGATTGCAAGTCACTCATCAGCTTAATGCATTGTTCATACGTGATCTGGACTTTCGACATGGATGATTTAGCCGTTTTCACATCGTTCTGAAAATAAAAAGATTGTCGGCTTTTTCCGCAACATGATCCTATAAATCGTTTTGTATGGTCATGAATAGAAGACGTAATTTTCGTTACAGTTTCGATATAAGCAAACCCTTTATCTTTATCTATGGAAATCGAAGAAATGTCCCGTTTAAAAAACCGGATTATCCCTTCTGATGCGAGAAAGCCGATTACCATTTCCTCGATGTGTGTTGGTGTACATACCATTGTAGCAAACTCATTGCCATTCAGCATAATGGTGAGAGGAAACTCAGTGACAATTATATCCTCTGTTTCTGATACTTTCCCATCCAAGTAGGATATAATTTTTCTTTTCGTTTTGATGAACTCTTCCATCGTATCCCTCATTCCGAACTTCAAATTAACTTTCACTCATTATATCTCATTTTCAGGTTTCATGTTGTTAAGTGCTTAAGGTGGATACGGAAAATGATTACATTGGGAAAATTATTCTAATATCCTATCAATTTTTAAAGGATAAAAAGTTGAATTTTCCCAATAACTAAGACATGGATACCGTGTTATACTGAAGTAGACAATCCCCTTAATACTCTGACACCGCCCATACCTTTTTTGGTGCAAGCACTTGTTGCTTGCACTCTTTTTTTGTATTAATCAATCGTATTGTTTGTTTGTGTATGCGCTTTCATGATATTATTTCAAAAAATCATCTTTAGTTTGACAACAAGCAAAGACACCAAGACTCGCTTCTCAAATAAATAACGTGAGGAGAGATAACGTGTCGGATAAGGTGAAAAATCGTTGGTTGATTGCTGCTTGTGGAGTCGGGATTCATTTATCTATCGGTTCAGTATACTCTTGGAGTGTTTTTACAAAGCCATTGATGAATGAATACGGCTGGAGTTTAAGCGGTGTCTCTTGGACATTCAGTATTGCCATTCTCTTTTTAGGCCTTGCAGCTGCTTTTATGGGCCATTTTGTTGAAAAGCATGGTCCAAGGAAATCAGGGATCATTGCAGCATTATTTTTTGGAATCGGTCTTTTAGGTTCCGGTCTAGCCATCAATGTTGAATCTCTGATCTTTCTATATGTTACATATGGTGTGTTAGGAGGAATAGGACTAGGAATAGGGTATATCGCCCCTGTATCTACGTTGGTTAAATGGTTTCCGGACCGGAGAGGACTTGCGACAGGACTTGCAATCATGGGCTTTGGTTTTGCATCTTTAATTGCCAGCCCTGTGATCAATTCCCTGATTAATCTAGTCGGAATTGCTGGGACGTTCTATATTTTAGGAATTGTCTATTTGGCTATCATGCTCCTGTCATCTTCTTACCTGGCACCTCCACCTGCAGGGTGGAAACCAAAGGGTTATGAAGAGAACATGGAAAAAAGAAATAATAAATCGCAGGATCTTTCGCAGCTTACAGCCAATGAGGCAGCGAAAACAAGGCGTTTCTGGTACTTATGGTTGATGTTGTTCATCAATGTTACTTGCGGAATTGCCATCATTTCGGTCGCTTCACCAATGGCCCAAGAAATAGCTGGTTTAAGTGCGGCAGCAGCGGCAACGATGGTCGGAATCATGGGGCTGTTCAACGGATTAGGTCGTATTGGCTGGGCATCATTGTCCGATTACATTGGAAGACCGAATGTGTATACTGCTTTTTTTGGTATCCAGATAGTTTTGTTCATTCTGTTACCAATCACTACTGCTTCCCTGTTATTCCAACTTTCCATTTTTATCATCCTATCTTGTTATGGCGGAGGTTTTGCTTCCATACCAGCTTACATCGGAGACCTGTTTGGTACGAAACAACTCGGAGCCATCCACGGTTATATCCTGACTGCATGGGCTGCAGCTGGTCTTGTGGGACCGATTCTTGTTTCATGGCTACGTGAGACTACCCAAAGCTATACATTGACCCTTTATATTTTTGCAGCAGCTTTTTTAGTGGCACTGATCGTATCCATCCTTATCCGGGCCGATATTAAAAAACTGCGACAGAAAAATAAAGAGAGAGTAGCAAGTTAACATCGAAATGTCCGCATTAATACTAAATGACTACAAGAGAAGAAGTGTTTGCACTGTTTTTTGTGGGTAGGAAAGTTGGGAAAATATTTATTGGGAAACCACGTTTTTTTCGGGTGATTTTCGTTTGTTTTCCCAATAACAAACACTTTAGTACCGTGTTATACTAAAGTAGACAATCCCCTTAAAACTCTGACACCGCCCATACCTTTTTGGTGCAAGCTCTTGTAGCTTGCACCCTTTTTTTGCTTAGAAATAACCTTTTAAGTTTAATTCAAAAATGTCCTTTTAATGAAATGTAAACTTTATTTAAGGAAATATGAACATTTCTAATAAAATGGCTAAAGATTGGTTTATTTGGATTTAACTAAGGGTAAATTTATATTGTTATAAATACCAGCAATGTCACATTGAAGTATTACACCCTAAAAGGGATTGGCTTATCAAGAAGCAGACTCTCTCCGAAATAAAAACTAATCCAACTGTATATATCAAACAGAAAATCGTTATTCGAAATGAATCACATAACGAACGTCGAGACTTTCCGAAACGAGGTGTCTGTCTTTTTTTGATGAGTCAATCCGATTTTTATATTAAAAGAAAAAATATTTAGTTCTTAAAAGGTAAAGGAGTGGTCGCGATGAACGTTTTTTCCATTGATGCACTTGAAAACCGGCATGTCATTGTTACTGGTGCAAGCGGAGGGATTGGGAGCGAAACAGCAAAAGCAGTGGTTAAAATGGGTGGTAAAGTGACTATCACAGCAAGAGACGAAAAGAAATTGGAGCTTCTGAAACAAGAAATAGTCGAATATACCCCTGCTGAAAATGTGTATGTACATACTGCCGATTTAACAAGTGAAGAAGAACAAAAGAACCTTGTAAAAAAAGCAATGGACAAGCTTGGATCTGTCTATGCATTAGTTAACTGTGCAGGAATTAGCGGTGGTGGGATCATTGATGAAACGTCGAAAGAAGAGCTTGAATTCATCATGGATCTGAATTATACCTCCGCTGTGATGTTGACAAAACTAGTCTATCAAAGTATGAAGCAACAGCAACGAGGGGTTATCGTCAATGTCTCCTCTTTATCAGGGTTGAGAGGAACATATGGGAATACAGCATATACTGGTTCTAAATTCGCCCTGATTGGTTTCACGCATTCATTTGCGCTTGAAGCGATTGAAAACGGAGTAAGGGTCAATGCGGTTTGCCCAGGATATGTGAATACACCAATGGGCATTAAAGCCATTAAAAAAAGGGCACAACGAAACGGAATATCTTTCGAGGACCAGTTGAAAAGGATTGAAGATCAATATCCTTCAGGGAAATTGATTCAACCAGAGGAAGTAGCTAATACGATTGCGTACTTACTCACTGATGCTGCACCGAACATTATTGGGGAGTCAGTTAAAATTTCTGGTGGAAGTGTAATGCGATGAAGAAAAAGTAAAGGGACTTACCATTTGGTAGTCCCTTCAGCGATTCTTAAAAACATTAAGCTATGCTCTTACTGCTTCTTTCAGCTGTTTACCAGGCTTGAAGGCAGGTGTACGAGTAGCTGGAATTTGAATGACTTGACCAGTTTGAGGATTGCGTCCTTTTCTTGCTTGGCGTTCCCGAACTTCAAAACTACCAAACCCGATCAATTGTACATTTTCACCATTCGTAAGTCTTTGAGTAATTGCATCAATAACTGCATTGACAGCTGTTGTAGAGTGTTTTTTGGATAAACCGGTTTGTTCAGCAACTTGTTGGATTAAATCACGTTTGTTCACGTTTATTCCTCCTTGGATATTGTTCAATAAAACATTATGTATCTACCATTCTTACCGGATTAAAATTATATATACATCAATTTTTTAAAATTTTTTTTATCCCTAAGATCAAAAACAAAGGAAGGCTGATCCTATAATAAGAGATCGTCCTTCCTGAAAATGAGATTATGATAGTTCCGGTAATATTCGCACTTCCGGTTCCATAGGTGCATTACAGAGTGGACAAGCTGGTTCAGAATCAAACGTCAACCCTTCTCTCATCCATCCAGAACAATTCTGGCTCGTGCAACTCCAAACTTTTGTTTCAACTTCTGGGATTGGTTCTTGTTGATTCTTTGAGAAAAATGCCATTGCTTCCACCCTCTTTATCTTAGTACTTCTATTATACCCAATTTTGCCTAATAATATAGTTCCTATGTTCCAGATAACGATGTAAAAGGGTTATTAGTTGTTCTTTTCCTAACATATTTATTATAAGTGAGGGGGCGAATTCATTGGAGTTATCAAGTAAAGTATCTGTATCGTTCAGTGACATACGCAGTGATACAAAGAAATATTTGGAAACCAATCGAAAGTATTTTGAAATGTATCGAACAAGGGCTTGGATCTGGAGTGTTTTTGTACCGTTTATACTGTTTGTCCCAACATACTTATTGATTACTGCTTTTGATCAATTTAATTTTACATCCATCTTCCAGTTCTTCTTAGGTCTCTTTCTTTTTGTTATTTGGATTGTCACACCAGGTATGTTTTTATATGTAAATAAAGACCGGAACACTGTTTCAAGAGTATGGTTTTGGGCATGGCTCGGGTTGAACTTAGGATTCATTGTTTTTTGGATTGTTCTTTTTACTTGATTTAACAAATTAAAAAATTGATGTTCAAAGATGGCACTTTTTAAGGCCATCTTTTTTTGAATCTCCGCCTTGAGGCGGAGGTCGATACATTCTCTGGATTGTTCCAGCCTTCTTGTATGCAAGGTATTCTTATATTAACAGTAGAAAAAGAAGGGAAAACCTGCATATGTCTAATTTTTAGAGGTGACCTTTCATAAAAAGATGATGCTAAAGGTGTGTGGTCGGATGAAACTGAGGTCTGGAGGCCAATTTGTAGTAGCGGTGATCTTCGTGTTAATAGGGGTCATGTTGCTGCTTGTCAATTTGGGAATCATTTCAATGGATATTGATGAAGCATTTTTGTTTTTATATCCATTTGTCATACTGTTGCTAGGATTAAAATGGTTATCCGAAGCAATTATATCAAAAGGGCGTCGTGGCAGCTGGTTTATGGGCTTGTTTCTATCTGTTATCGGTGGATTGCTTGTTAGCGATCGCTTAGGATTCATGGAATTCCGGTTTGAACAGATCATTAATCTATGGCCTTTATTACTGGTGTATATCGGAATCCGAATGCTCTGGGGAAGAGGGCCGAGAATAACAGTAAATGCGAAAAGGAAACATTCGAAGAGTAATTTCGTCACCGATGTCTCCATGAAGGATGATAATTGGCAAGTTCAAGATATGGATGAATGGAATGGTGTAGCTGATTTTGATTTTGATTATACCAGAGCCTTCATACCAGATAAAGAAACGATCATTCAATTATCAGGTTGGGTTGGTGATATAAAGATCTTGATTCCAGAGGATGTCGAATTTTGTGTCACCTCTAACACAAAGGTAGGGGATATCAAGATCGGTAATTATAAAAAGGACGGCCTGATGAAAGAAGCGAAGTATAATACAGAAGGTTATGACGAAGCAACGAGGAAGATTACTTTTGACTTCAGGTTCCAAGTGTTGGATTTAAAGATAAACCGAGTCTAGGGAGACGATCGTAATGAGCCAAAACCAAAATGGAATCAGAAGACTCTTTTATAGAACACATCTATTAAACTCTGTCTATACGACCGTCTTAATCTTCTTCCTTTTTCAGATCCTCTATATATTATACCCAGCGGCTGATCGGATTGTGGTCAGCCTTTTGGTCTCAATTGCTGTTTTTGTCCTTTCTTTCATGTTAGGGATCTACTTCAGTTTTCGTAAAGGGCAAAACCTGATTAATCGATTGAATGAGATTTCAGTAGGTATCACCAAACTATCCCGCGGAAATTATGATTATCGGATAAGTGATGGAGAGGATGATGAAGTAGGGATCATTTCTGCAGATATCAATCAGCTATCTGAGAAGATCAAGAAACAAGTTTACTCTTTACAAAAGCTCGCTAATGAAAAGGCTGAGTATGCTGAAAAAGCCCACACGGCTGCAACGATTGAAGAGCGACAACGACTGGCGCGGGATTTACATGATGCTGTCAGTCAGCAGTTGTTTGCTTTGAATATGATGTCATCAGCAGCATTGAAGTTATTTAAATGCCACCCCGATAGGGCAAAAAGTCAGCTGGAACAAGTTGTTGAAATGGCCAACAAAGCCCAAGGTGAGATGAGGGCGTTGCTTCTTCATTTAAGGCCAATCGACCTTTCAGGAGAAAAATTACATAGTGGAATCCGGGAACTGGTGAATGAACTTCAGCAAAAGTCAGGGATTGAAATCTATTCAGAAATCGATGAGATCCCGGATGTATCAAGAGGAATCGAAGATCATTTATTCAGGTTGATGCAAGAAGGCCTTGCGAATGCTCTGCGACACTCTCAAGCAAGTAAAATAACAATCAAACTAGATAGTAATCAGAAGCATATCCGTATACATTTACGTGATAACGGGGTTGGTTTCGATTTGAAGCAAAAGAAAAAGGTTTCTTACGGATTGAAAACGATGCAGGAGCGTTGTGATGAAATAGGCGGAACTTTCTCAATTACCACAGCTAAGGGGCAAGGGACTGCCATTGACGTAAGAGTTCCAATTGGTAAAGGAGATGAATATGTTGGCCATTCAAATTAAACTTTTTCTAGTAGATGATCACGAAATGGTAAGACGAGGTTTAAGCTCTTATTTGATGACAGATCCATCATTCGAAATCATCGGTGAAGCATCAAGTGGCAATGAAGCGGTTAAAAAGCTAAAAGGACTTGAACCAGATATCGTCCTGATGGATCTGATCATGGAAAATGGAAACGGAATCGAGGCTACGAAAGAAGTAGTAAAGATCCACCCGAATTGTAAAATCATCATTTTGACAAGTTTTTATGATGACGAACAAGTCTTTCCTGCTATTGAAGCTGGTGCATTCAGCTATGTTTTAAAAACAGCTTCAGCTGAAGAAATTACCGAAACGATCAAGAAAGCTTATGCTGGTGAATCAGTGATCGAATCCAAGGTCGCTCAGAAAATGATGAATAGGTTTCGATCGAAGGAGTCTTTCCCACACCATGAATTGACGAAAAGAGAGCTTGAAGTGCTTTCGTTGATTGGTGAAGGGAAAACCAATCAAGAAATCGGGGATACGTTATTTATTGGGATCAAAACAGTCAAAACCCACGTCAGCAACATCCTGAGTAAACTGGATGTCTCAGACCGTACACAAGCAGCAATCTACGCTAATCGACACAACCTCTCCAATTGATTACAGGGGAGGTAGAAAGCACAAATTATGGAATCTTGATAAATAAAAATTATTACAACGAAACTGAAGTTTATTTAAACAGATATACAGATAATCTTTAGAAAAGTACAATTATTTACCACAAAATAAAGATTAATTATAGCAAAAATCAATTTTACATAGAAAACCGATCCGGGACATCGAAATAGTTCAGTGTCTTGGATCGGCCTTTTATATATCCTTCTACATTTCCTCTAAGTTAGCCACGTTCACTGTCATTTCATCGTCTGGATTATCTCTGGTATACACCCGAGCTGTATTGCCTGCTTCATCGACTTGTTGGATCCAAATCGGATTACCACGATAATGGACAGTAATTTCATTTGGTGATTCTAAGATTTGTTTTGCTCTGCCTGCGTTCATCTTATTCCACACTCCTTTTAGGTAACTTTTTCTAGTTTTGATCATTTTCACCGATTTATGCACTCACGTAATTCTTGTATTAGTTTGTCTACTACTATTGTATGGTAAGATGGGATTGAAAATAGGTTTTACAAAAGGTAGATGAATATGATGCATGAACGTTATTCCAGACAGACAAGGTTTTCTAAAATCGGTCCGACTGGACAGGAAAAAATCAGACAAAAGCACGTCCTTTTAATAGGTGCAGGAGCCCTTGGGACAAGCTGTGCCGAGATGTTGGTCCGAGCAGGTATAGGCAAATTGACTATCATTGACCGGGACTATGTCGAATGGAGTAATCTTCAGAGGCAGCAATTATATACAGAATCGGATGCAGAAAATCAACTGCCAAAAGCAGTCGCAGCAAAAGACCGGCTATCGGATATCAATCGTGAAGTCATGATTGATGCCCGAATAGAAGAAGCGAACACGATGACGATTGAGGATCAAATTGAGGGCGTAGATCTGATCATAGACGCAACTGATAATTTTGAAACGCGGATGCTTATAAATGATGCGGCACAAAAATGGCAAATCCCATGGATTTACGGAGCCTGTACAGGAAGTCACGGGTTGACCTATACGATTTTACCTGGTGACACACCCTGTTTTGCTTGTTTATTAGGCAAGATTCCATCAGGTGGTGAAACGTGTGACACTGTTGGCATCATTTCTCCAGCCGTACAAATGGTGACGGCTTATCAGATGGCGGAGTCTTTCAAAATATTAGTTGAAGATTTTCAGGCTCTCCGAAAAAAGGTTGTCTACTTTGATTTATGGAGTAACCAGCATACCTTTCTGAAAGTAGGTAATCTTAAAAATCCACAATGTAACAGCTGTGGGCTGGAAGCTAATTATCCATATCTTGATCAGCAGGTGAGTACGAAAACCGCTGTTTTATGTGGAAGAGATACCGTTCAAATCAGACCGATGCCAGACATGTCATTCGATATGGAGACTCTTAAACAGAAACTTTCTCACCTATCTCCAAACATTCGAAGCAATGATTACTTGCTGCAAGTAGAAATTGAAGATACACGGATGGTTATTTTCAGAGATAACCGGGTCCTGGTCCATGGTACGAAAGACATTAATAAAGCGAAAACATTATACAACCGTTATATAACAGGATAAAGACTGGAAAAAGCGCTGAAAGGCGCTTTTTTTGATTTTGAGGTTGTTAAATAGAGCCTTGATTTTAATACTCAGGGCCTATTTTTCTTGAAAAAAGCATATTCCCAAAGTATTACTCATTGGGAAAATCATGTATTAATTTATGTCAATACTTAATCGTTTTGACGCTCTATTTCCCAATACCACAACCCCCATATTTGTGATATCGTTAAATTATTGATTGAAAATTCAAAAAATGACAGGAGGTGACATATTTGCAAAAAAGTTGTTGTTAATAATTTCAATTTAAAGTTTTTAACAACAACTATAATTCTTGTAATCAATACATACACCTAGAATTCTTCATAACAGAAATGATTAGAAAATAAGGGAGAGATGGATTGTGAAACGATTATTGTCAGTATTGTCAGCTGTGATTTTGATGGTTTCGATCTTCGCATCTGGAGTGTTTGCTGCGGGTCAGAATGAAAACCAATCAAATGAGAAGTTGAGAGTTTTGATTTCATCTACAAATGAGAACGCCCTGAAATCTGCTGAAGAAAACTACGTTAAACGATGGGATTTCAACGAAAAAGGATTTACGACGAATGTTACTGAAAAACAATATGAGGGACTTAAAAAGAACAAAAATCTTAAGGTTTCTCTTGTGAATAAAGTTTATTTGGATAAAGTAAGTCAAGCTGCATCACGAACTGCAACTCCTTCCGACCAAACTCCTTGGGGAATGGAAGCGATTTATAATGATTCCAGCCTGACTGCTACGAGTGGCGGAGATGGTGTCCGTGTAGCGGTGTTGGATACTGGAACTTATACTGAACACGTCGATCTTGTTGAAAATGTTGAACAATGTAAAGACTTCAGTTCTAACCGATCGCCGATAATTGATGGGAAATGTGATGATAAAAACGGTCATGGTACGCATGTGGCCGGTACGGTTTTAGCGAACGGAGGAGCTGATGGCCAAGGTGTTTATGGTGTTGCTCCAGAATCAAAGCTTTGGGCATACAAAGTTTTAGGAAACAGCGGATTTGGTTATTCCGATGATATTGCGTATGCAATCAAGCACGCGGCTGATCAAGGTAACAGTTTAGGTGTGAATGTTGTTATTTCGATGTCGCTAGGGTCAAGCTCGAAAGATAGCCTTATTGCAGATGCAGTTACCTACGCTATGAATAATGGTGCGTTAGTCATTGCTGCTGCAGGGAATGACGGACCAAACCCTGATACGATCGGTTACCCAGGTGGACTTGCAGATGCTGTAGCAGTTGCAGCTCTTGAAAATGTACAAGAAAACGGTACGTATCGTGTAGCTGATTTCTCTTCACGTGGAAATCCTGATACAGATGGAGATTATGTCATCCAAGAAAGAGATGTAGAAGTATCCGCACCTGGCCGTGCAATCGAATCGGCTTGGAAAGATGGCGCATATAATACGATCAGTGGTACCTCTATGGCAACACCTCACGTTTCTGGATTAGCGGCGAAAATATGGGCTGAGACCCCTTCATTATCGAATGACGACATCAGAAGTGAACTTCAAAACCGAGCAAAAGCTAATGATATTCTGAGCGGACAATATGCTGGAAGCGGAGATGATATCGCTTCTGGATTCGGTTTCCCGACAGTCCAATAAGAAATAGTTTCAAAAAAAGAAACTGGCCTTAGACAGGTCAGTTTCTTTTTTTGAACTATTTTTTAATATTTTCGTCTTTATTATGTATAAGCGTTATAGAAATCAGGGGGGAAATCAATGATTGAAGTCAATGGGCTTAGCCATCAATTCAAGATTGGAAAGAAAGGTAAAGAAACTGTAATTCCCGTTTTAGAGGATATAAATTTAAAAGTGGAGACTGGGGAAATCGTGACCGTTGTTGGTCGAAGCGGCTCAGGGAAATCGACATTGCTTAACTTGATCAGCGGTTACATCCAACCAACCGAAGGTGAAATCTTCATTGATAATCAGAATGTCACGTCATGTAATGAAAGTAAATGGGCCGATTTCCGTCTTCACAATCTAGGATTCATCTTTCAAAGCTTTCAGCTCATTCCTAGTATTACAGCTTATGAGAATGTTGAACTGGCGCTCACATTAAAGGGTGTCCATGAAAAGGAAAGAAAAGCGCGAACAGAAAAAATCTTCAAAAAGGTTGGCCTGGAAAAATTCATGGACCACTATCCTAGTGAATTATCAGGCGGCCAGCAGCAACGAGTAAGCATTGCGAGAGCGCTGATTTTGCATCCGCCTATCATTCTTGCAGATGAACCGACAGGCAGTTTGGACAGTGATACTGAAGAGGAACTGCTGGATTTCATAAAGCAACTTAATCATGAAATGGGCATCACCTTTTTGATCATTACCCATGATGAAAAGGTTGCAAAAATAGGAGATCGTATCATCGAAATTGTGGATGGGGCATTGGATGAGGAGGCATATGCATCATGAGATTCAAAGATCAGTTTAGATTCGTACGTAAAAACATGAAAAAGAACAAGACCAGGATATTCATGACGGTTCTTGCCACCGCCATGGGATGTGCGTTCTTGATCGTCCTTTCATCAGTCGGATTCGGTCTTCAAAAATCAATAGTCCAGGAGATTACACAAGATCGATTGATGACTGAGATACAAGTCCACGGAAAAGAAAGCGAAAAGAACGCGGGTATCACAATTGATGACATTACCTATTTCGAGGGACTTGACCATGTGAAGGCTGTGACAAGAAGACAAATGGTTGACCAACAAGGGGATTTCCGAGTTGGAGAATATCGAGCTGAAGGGAACGCTGTTGTCGTCGATTTTCCGTCGGAAACGAAAGCTGGATTTGAACTTTCGGAAGGCCGTTTACCTGAGGCTGATAACGAGGTCGTGATTGGTTATGATTTTGCTAAGAGTCTCGCAAAGTGGGACGGAAAGGAAGCTGCCCCAATAAATGAAGATGGCACGGTAAAAGAAGAATTTAAATACAAAGGGGAGTTGGTAGGTGAACAACTCGACCTGGGCGTCAAAAAATTTGAAGGGGAAGAAGAAAAGTCTAAAACGTTCAATCTTAAGATTGTCGGTATCACAAAAGATTGGGAGTGGGATCCAAACATCTATATCTCCGAAAAGGTATTGACCGATATCGAAGCGTTTACGGGTACACCAAATGGTACTATCGTTCCTCCAAGCTTACCAGTAGAGGAAAGAGAATTGATGGAACAGAGGAAGGAAAGATTTTATAGCCAGGTATCGATTTATGCAGATGATGTCGAAAATGTCAAAACGATTTCGGAAACCATCAAGGATGAGAACTATTTTGCCTATTCAGTTGTCGATGAAATGGAACAGATCAACACGGTGTTTTTGATTGTTAAGAGCGGACTGATATTTATCGGAACGATTGCAATCATCATCGCTTCCATTGGTATATATAACACCATGACCATGGCTGTCACAGAGAGGGCCCCGGATATTGGCATCATGAAAGCGATCGGGGCAAATCCTTCCACGATCAAGCGGATTTTTTTAATTGAAAGCAGTTATATCGGAATGCTTGGAGCAATTTTCGGTACAATTGTGGCTTATGTCATCACCTTTGGAGTCAATTGGCTGTTACCGGTCATTTTAAGTAATGCATTTGGTGAACCCATACCAAGCGACTTCAAGTTTTCACATATCCCTTTAAGCCTGCCATTGATCTGTATCGGCATCTGTTTATTAGTGACTATCATTTCAGGCCTCAGACCAGCTAGAAGGGCAACAAAAGTCGATGTGTTAAAGGCGATGAGAAGGGAAGTTTAATTTGAATGAACTACCTACGGTTTAGGTTGTTCCTTTCTATTTGAAAATCTCCTATCGTGGAAAATTGGGATTTATCAGCGGAAACTTAAACATATCGGCGGAAATGAAGTATTTATCGACGAGACGATAGAAAACGACATAAAACGCCCTATTCGGTGCGCAACCCAGCAACCAAAAAAAGAGGCTGTTCAGGAACAGCCTCTTTCATCTTTATTTCTTCTTCTCTACAACACCTATTGTACATCTGGATATACAGATCAAGTCTTCTTTTTCATCGGTCACTTTGATTTCCCAGACCATTGTCGTTCTGCCTTTATGGACAGGAAGTGCTGTACCTGTCACCACACCATCACGTTTACTTTTAATGTGATTCGCATTGATTTCAATCCCGAAAACATTATGGTTCTCTAAATCGACGTTCAATGCTCCACCGATACTAGCAGCAGTTTCTGCCAGAGCAACGGATGCACCCCCATGCAAGTATCCCATCGGCTGCTTCGTCCGTTCATCGACAGGCATCGTAATTTTTACACAATCCTTATTCGCTTCGACAACTTCCATTCCTAGAGCATTTACAAGCGTTTTTGATAAGTCCATACAAGCACTCCTTCAAGTAGATGACCTACAAGGTCCCATTTTAATATTGGATAAGGTAGCTGACGATCAGGCCGACAGTCAACGCAAAACCGAATACTGTGTTCGTTTGGGCAGTTGCAATCATCGCAGGCATCATTTTTGATGGTTCTCGTTTTCCCTTGAACAGTTTCACTGCGTTAACCGCCTTTGGAATGCTGATAAGGACGATCAGAAGCCAAAAGGAAGCCTGTCCTATGAATATCATCGTAAGAATCCAAGCAAACGAAAAGGCGAACATTCCTCCAAGAAATTGAACCGCTCTCTTATGACCAAGTAAAATCGCTAAAGTTTTCCTTCCTCTTTCTTTATCTCCTTCCAAATCACGAATGTTGTTCGCCATCAGGATAGCACCGATCAAAATGGAGATCGGAATGGAAATGAGCATGCTATTCGTCGTCACAAATCCAGTTTGAATATAAAAGGAGATAAGTATGATAACAAATCCCATGAAAAATCCCGCGACCACTTCACCAAGCGGCGTATAGGCGATCGGATAAGGCCCACCAGTATAAAAATAACCAGCCGCCATTGAGACTGAACCAATGATGGCGATCCACCAGGAAGTCGTTGCACTGATATAGACCCCGAGCAAAATGGCGAGCAGAAAGAAAGCGAGTCCCACATTCAGGACGGTTTTCGGTGATATACCGTCCCGTACGATGCCGCCTCCGATTCCCACGGAATCTGAAGTATCGAGACCACGTTTAAAATCATAATATTCGTTGAATAGATTAGTAGCGGCCTGAATCAACATCGAGGCAACAAGCATGGCAATAAGCAATAACCAATTTATCGATGTATAGAAATTAGCGAGAGCTGCACCGATAAATACAGGTATGAATGATGCTGTCAATGTGTGCGGGCGGAGCTGTCGATACCAGATTTTCCATTTGGACTCGATGATAGAAGGCATCTCTTTTTGATTGGATGGGTCTGTAAAATATTGTTCCATAATGAATTGTTCACCTTTATCTTTAAGAATGCTTTTATGAGGCTCCTGCCTAAAATAAAGCTATTCCAACCGTATTTTAAACCATTTTAAGTGTATGCAATGACAGTTTAGGTGTCAACAACATTGGCTGGAAACCGTTGTGAATGGCGCACAATGGAAAAACAAGCCTTTTTCCTATATAATAGTATCGACATGAGAATGTCTTTTTTAGTGTAAGCTTTGACAGAACAGAGCATATTATCAAGTTTCATTTATATAGATATAGACGTCGTAGGATGTTGGAGGGGATAGCAGTGGCAGTTGTTAAACAACATGAATTGCTAGTGAGATTGGAACGTGCCAAGCAAAAAGCACAGCTGACTCAAAAGGAAATTCTCGTCAGTCATAGGATTCAAGTTGATACGATTGACCCGCTCGTCGTTTTTAATAATGGAAGTTCTTTATATAAAGGCCAACGATCGTTTTGGTCGGATTCCAATAATACAAGCCTTGTCGGAATCGGTGAAGCACTCCGCTTTGATGTCGATGGAGAGGCTCGTTTTCCAGAAATAAAAAGGCAGTGGAAAGCGATTATCGACAATCAGCTTGAGGATTATGATACAACCTATGTTTATGGTACAGGCCCTTTGCTTTTAGGCGGCTTTTCATTTGATACGAAAAAGGATAAGACTCCATTATGGACAAATTATTCGGATGCCAGCTTTGTATTACCTGTTCATTTGTATTCAAAAATCGGGGAGAAAGCGTATTTGACGACTAATTTGTTCGTAAATCCTGATTCGGATATCCATATGCTTTTTGAAAAAGGAGTCCGGGAAAATGCAGGACTACTGAAGAAAGCTGCGTTGGATACAGCTCAGAAGCGTTCTTTTTCTTTAACTGAAATCGATCCTGAACAATGGAAAGAAATTGTAGTCAAAACGACTTCCATGATTAATGAAGGGCAATTATATAAAGTTGTTTTAGCAAGAGAAGTCATTGCACAGTCAGACTCAGGAATCTCTGCATTCGAAACGCTTGTCAATCTGAGAAATCAGCAGCCGAACAGCTTCATTTTCGCTTTTGAGAGAGGACATAAGTGCTTTGTAGGAGCCTCGCCAGAACGTCTTGTACAGAAACAGAATGATCGGCTGTTATCGACTTGTTTGGCAGGTTCGATCAAGAGAGGTTCCTATTATGAGGAAGATGAGCGATTAGGCAGACTTCTCCTTACAGACGAAAAAAACCGCGAAGAACATGATTATGTGGTGCAGATGATCCGTGGTGCTTTGGAAGAAGTAGCGGGTTCGGTTGAAGTTCCCGAGCAACCTTCACTTTATAAGGGACGTGACATCCAGCACCTATATACACCTGTAGAAGTAAAAGAAGCGACGGAAGTTCCGTTGTTGGATGTAGTCGAGCGCCTTCATCCTACTCCTGCTTTAGGAGGGTTACCTCAGCTGCGTTCTGTGGAAATCATAAGAGAGCATGAAAAGCTCGATAGGGGATGGTATTCTGCTCCTATTGGATGGGTCGACCTTTTTGATCAAGGTGAGTTTGCGGTTGCTATCCGTTCTGGTCTGATTTCCGATAATTACGCATCTTTATTCGCCGGATGCGGGATTGTTGGAGATTCTGATCCTGAAAGTGAGTACGAAGAAACACTTATCAAACTGAAACCAATGCTTTCTGCTCTAGGAGGATCAATTGCATGACTTTAGATCCGTTAACAGCTTATGTTGGAGCTTTTGTAGATGAATTGAGCAGAGCAAAGGTCCAGGATGTGGTCATAAGCCCAGGTTCCCGTTCTACACCGCTGGCACTTATGTTCGCACAGCATCCTGACATAAAAGTTTGGCTGAGCGTTGATGAGCGCTCAGCGGCTTTTTTTGCCCTCGGGATCGCGAAGGTGAAAGAGAAGCCAGTCGCACTTGTTTGCACGTCCGGAACGGCTGCTGCAAATTACTTTCCTGCCATTGTAGAAGCGTATGAATCACGTGTGCCTTTATTGGTTTTGACCGCTGATCGTCCGCATGAACTGAGAGATGTCGGAGCACCACAAGCGATCGATCAAATCGGGATGTATGGAAAATATGTAAAATGGTTTCACGAAATGGGACTTCCAGAAAATGATCCTATGTTGTTCAAGTATGTTCGAACCAATGCTTCACGTTGTGTTGCCACCGCTATGAATGGTAAACGTGGGCCGGTACATTTGAATTTTCCATTCCGTGAACCTCTCGTTCCGAGTTACCAGTTGGCGAATGCTTTTGAAGCAGGGAAAAAGGATGGTTCCTATTTATCTTTTACGGCAGGAGAACGGAACCTGGCTGAAGCTGACTATCAAATCTTGATCGATGAATTACAGAGGTATAAAAATGGTCTGATAGTTTGTGGGCCGGGTCGATATGACGATGCCGTGTCCGCAATAATAGAACTGGGAGATACATTACAGTTCCCTGTTTTAGCGGATCCTTTGTCCCCGTTACGGGCTGGTGATCATCCTAAGAAGAATATCATTGAGAATTATGATGCTTTCTTGAAGAGTGAAGTCGTAAGGGAATGGAAGCCTGATATCATCATTCGGTTCGGTGCGATGCCAGTTTCGAAATCATTTTTACAGTATGTTCAAAAACAGAAGGAGTGTACATACTGGACCATTGATGAAGGGGAGGGATGGCGCGACCCGACTCATTCAGGCGGCAGGATGATTTATGCAGATCCTGTTAACTTTTCACGCCTAATGACGTCAAGAATCGATGGACGAAGCGGAACACGATGGTATAAAAAGTGGTATGAAGTAAATACGATTGCTGTCCAGGAAAAAGTCTCGTATTTACAAACGGATGAGCTGTTTGAGGGGAAGGTTTTTTCGCAGCTCAATCATCTTTTACCTGATGAGACTGCCCTATTTGTCGGCAACAGCATGCCGATCAGGGATTTTGACAGCTTTTTCGGAAAAACAGATAAGGAGATCCTGGGACTTGCCAACCGTGGTGCAAATGGAATCGACGGGGTCATCTCGACGGCTTTCGGTGTCGCGGCTGCCGGGCGAAGAACTGTGCTTGTCATTGGAGATCTTTCGTTCTACCACGATATGAACGGTTTGCTTGCCGCCAAGCTGCATGAACTCAATATGACGATCATACTGGTCAATAACAGTGGGGGAGGAATCTTCTCCTTCCTGCCACAAGCGAATCATCCCGATCATTTCGAGGACCTGTTCGGGACGCCGATCGGTATTTCCTTCAGAGATGCAACGACCACGTATGGCGGAAACTACAAGCGCGTTGGAACATGGGAAACGTTTGATGAAGCATGTGTTGTGAGTTTTGAATCAGGTGGTTTGGATGTTATTGAAATACAGACCAATCGCGAGCAAAATGTGCAGCTCCATAAGGGATATTGGAAGAATGTGGATAGTGCGATCAAAAAGTGGGCGGATAACAATGTTCATTGAGGTACACGGAATCCGTTATCATGTAGAAAAGTATGGGGAGGGGAAGCCTTTACTCCTCCTTCATGGCTTTACCGGGTCTGGAGCTGATTGGGTTCCATTTAAACGAAATTGGATGGACGACTTCCAACTAATCATGGTCGATTTGATCGGACATGGGAAAACGGATCACATTGAAAAAGTAGAAAAATACTCGATGGAGCAAACTGCGAAAGCTATAGCCTACATACTCACAGAGTTGAAGATTGAAAGCGCCTACGTTTTGGGGTATTCTCTAGGTGGAAGAGTTGCGCTAACATTCGCGATGATATATCCGGAACGTGTGAAACATCTGTTGTTGGAAAGCAGTTCTCCCGGATTACGGACTGCAGAGGAAAGATTAGCCCGGAAGGAAAACGATGAGAGACTGGCTGACCGAATTGAAAAGGAAGGAATAGAATCTTTCGTTGAATTTTGGGAATCAATTCCGTTATTCCAAACCCAGCAGAACCACTTATCTAAGGAAACTCAAAAGGCTTTACATCAAAAAAGGCTCGATAATTCACAAGTCGGATTGGCGAATAGTTTGCGTGGAATGGGAACAGGGGTGCAGCCATCCTGGTGGGACAAGTTAGCTGCTTTTAAAATCCCAACTACTCTAATCGTCGGGGCGCTTGATCATAAGTTCTGCAGGATTGCGGAAGACATGTTGCAAAAGCTTCCGAATGGTAAAATAGTGGTGGTAGAAAAAGCAGGCCATACCGTACACCTTGAGAAGCCAGCACAATTTGCTAAAATAGTAGTGGATGAACTACATAATAGAAAGGATGTTTAGAATGGCAGCAGTAGAATGGGTAGCTGAAAGAAAATACGATGATATTATTTATGAAACATACAATGGAATCGCAAAAATTACGATCAACCGGCCTGAAGTCCATAATTCATTCCGTCCGAAAACGGTCCATGAATTGATCGATGCTTTCGCTTACGCGCGTGATGACTCTGATATCGGTGTAATCGTCCTTGCAGGTGCAGGAGACAAAGCATTCTGTGCAGGAGGAGACCAGAAAGTACGTGGACATGGTGGCTACGTTGGCGATGATCAGATCCCGCGATTGAATGTCCTTGATTTGCAACGCTTGATCCGTGTCATTCCAAAGCCGGTGGTAGCGATGGTTTCAGGTTACGCAATCGGTGGTGGCCATGTCCTCCATGTTGTGTGTGATTTGACAATCGCTGCAGACAACGCGATCTTTGGCCAAACTGGACCGAAAGTAGGGAGCTTTGACGCTGGGTACGGAGCAGGCTATCTTGCACGTATCGTGGGTCATAAGAAGGCTCGTGAAATCTGGTACTTATGCCGTCAGTATAATGCTGAAGAAGCGAAAGAGATGGGGCTTGTCAATACAGTCGTACCTCTTGAAAAATTGGAAGAAGAAACTATGCAATGGTGTGAAGAAATGCTTGAGAAATCGCCGACAGCGCTTCGTTTCTTGAAAGCTTCTTTCAATGCAGATACAGATGGACTTGCTGGTTTACAGCAATTGGGTGGAGACGCAACATTACTATACTACACGACTGATGAAGCGAAAGAAGGGCGCGACTCGTTTAAAGAAAAGCGTAAGCCGGACTTTAAACAATTCCCTCGTTTCCCATAAGAATATGCCAGGGAGGATGCTGTTGGACCAGCATCCTCTTTTTCAGCATTATCAGGTTAGAGTTTTAATATGGAGTGATTGGTACGTATGGCAGAAATTGAAATGAAAAACTGGCTTAGTCAACGGGCTTATTTGACCCCTGGTCGGACAGCCCTTACATTTGAAAATAAAAAATGGACATATCGAGAGTTGAACGAATCAGTTAAGAGCATGGCTCAGAAACTATTAAAGAGTGGTTTGGAGAGAGGCCAACACGTAGGTTTTTTGATGGAAAATCACCCGGATACAATCATTCTCCTCCATGCTTTTCATCTGATACATGTGGTAGCCGTCCCTTTAAATAAACGATTATCAGTGTCTGAACTGGACTATCAATTGGACCATGCAGAAGTAGATTGGTTGATTGTCGATGAGATTCATCAGAAAAAAGCACAAGGATTACGATTTGAGAAGATCGTGACTATGATGGAAATTAAGGCGGTAAACGAAACAAATGTCAAATTGGATGAGGTCATCCATTTGGATGACCTCCATTCGATTATTTTCACATCAGGTACAACGGGTTATCCGAAAGGCGTCATGTTAACATACGGCAATCATTGGTGGAGTGCTACTGGCTCTGCTTTCAACCTCGGTATCCGTGATGACGACTGTTGGTTATGCGCGGTTCCACTTTTTCATGTCAGCGGTCTATCGATTATGATGCGGAGCGTGATTTACGGTATTCCGATGGTCTTGCACCGAAACTTTGAGCCGGTTGCTTTCAATGAATCCATCTATAAGGACGGAGTCACGATCGCTTCTGTAGTAAGCCTCATGTTAAGTAAAGCACTGGGTGCAGAAAACTTCCATCCATACCCAAGCGTATTCCGCTGTATGCTTTTGGGCGGTGGTCCAGCTCCTCTTCCACTATTAAAAAGATGTGAAACTAATGCCATTCCCATCTTTCAAACTTATGGGTTATCAGAGTCAGCTTCCCAGATTGTAACTTTGGCCCCTGAAGACAGCATTCGTAAACTTGGTTCAGCTGGAAAACCGCTTTTCCCAGCTCAGGTTAAAATAATACCTGAAGATGAGAATGCGAGTATCCGCGAGGGGGAAATATTTGTAAAGGGACCGAACGTGACGCAAGGCTATTTTAAAAAGCCTTCAATCAACGAAGAAAAAATCAAAGACGGCTGGCTCGCTACAGGGGATGTCGGTTATTTTGATGACGAAGGCTTCCTATTTGTACTTGATCGTCGTAAGGATATGTTCGTATCTGGCGGTGAAAATGTCTATCCAGCTGAAATAGAGGCTTGTCTTCTTGGTCATAATGCTGTGTCAGAAGCGGGTGTGATCGGTATTGATGACGTTGTCTGGGGAAAAGTGCCGGCTGCTTTTGTAGTTCTAGAAGATTCCGATGTCTCTAAGGAAGTCTTGATCCAATACTGTAAAGAGCGTTTAGCCGGCTACAAAGTGCCGAAGGTTGTTCAATTCATAGAAGTTTTGCCTAGGAACGCTTCTAATAAAATTTTAAGGAAAGACTTGTACAGTTTGCTTGAAGTAGGCGATGAAAATGCGGATTGAACACATAACGATATATAAAATTGAGATGCCCTTGAAGGAGCCGTTTGTGACAGCAATCACTTCTGTAAATAAGCGGTCACTATTGATTGCGGAGATAGAGTTGGCAGATGGAATTGTCGGCTGGGGGGAATGTTCAGCATTCGAAACTCCGTGGTACACAGAGGAAAGCACCGAGACATGCCTTTATATGATGAAGGAATTACTCATCCCAGACCTTTTAGAAGTGGAAGAGGTTGGCCATCCCGATGACTTAGCACCTATTTTTAATCGTTATAAAGGTCATCATATGGCGAAGGCTTGTCTTGAGACTGCGTTCTGGGATGCTTATGCAAAATCTCTAGGAACACCATTGGCTGAAGTTTTAGGTGGGAGAAGATGCGAAATTGAGGTCGGGATCGCAATTGGGATGAAAGATGATACGGATGCTCTCCTTTTCAAAATCGAGGAAGCCTTGGAGAGTGGTTACAAGAGGATTAAATTGAAGGTGAAGCCCGGTGAAGATGTGAGTGTACTGGCCGCTGTCCGATCACGATTTCCTGATGCCCCATTGATGACCGACGCCAATTCGAGTTACGTATTGGACGATATGGAACGCTTGAAGGAACAGGATCAGTTCAATTTGGTGATGATCGAACAACCCTTAGGTGTGGGAGATTTTGTGGAACATGCGAAGTTGCAGAAGACTCTTTCGACGGCGATCTGCCTAGATGAAAGCATTACATCCTTTCACGATGCAAAGACCGCTATCGCACTTGGCAGTTGTGATATCATTGCAATCAAGCACAGCCGAGTAGGTGGGTTGACCCAAGCGATGAAAATCCATGATTATTGTAAAAAACATCATATGAAGGTTTGGGCTGGCGGGATGATCGAATCGGGGATCGGAAAGGCACATAACATCGCCCTGGCAACGCTTGATGGATTTGAATTTCCGGGTGATATCACAGCATCCTCCAGGTATTGGGAAAAAGACATCATCCAACCAGAAATCGAGCTCATCAATGGAAAAGTCATGATCCCAGACAAACCAGGGATCGGATATGACGTGAACCGCGAACAATTGAAAAAGTATACGGTTGAGACCTTCAAATTCGCATGAATCCAATCCTGGATCGAGGTATCTTTAAAAATCGCCGTCCTATTTTGAAAATTTGAAAATTATCTTTAAAAAACAGAAATTATCTTAAAAATGAAAAAGGAAAAAAAGGAGCTGATCAGCGCTCCTTTTTTTGATAACTTTTTCAAGACTGTACCAGGCACCGATCGAAAACTCAGTGTTACCATGGCTTTTGAAAAGGTGCCTGGTACATTAAAGAAGAGGATTACTTGATTTCTCCGCATGCGATGCGGTCGCCTGCGTTGCCTGCTGGGTCTGTTTTGTAATCATCCGCTTTTTCATGGATAACGAGAGCACTGCCGTCTTCATCAAGAAGGGTGTGCGGTTTTCCTTTTCGAAGAGTAACGTTCTTTGAAACAACGCTGACAGATACGGTTCCGTCTTTACGTATGTTTATATTCGGCAAGTCACCTGCATGGAACCCTTTTGGATTTTCAAAGCCATGCTCTTTTCCCGTCGGGTTGTAATGTTCCCCTGCACTTTTAAAATCGGGAGCTACACATTTTCCTATTTCATGAATATGAAATGCATGCGGACCTGGTGGCAATTTGGCCGCTTTCAATTTGATCATTACACCTTCATCGGATTCAGCTAGTTGTGCTTGTCCGATTTTTTCCTTTTTCGAATTATAAATATCTACCATTTTGAAAAGACGTGAATCCTCGCTTTTAACCTTGGAGCTGTTCACTTCAACAGCACCTGGTTGTGTCGCATTTGAATCCTTTCCATTCTCCTGTACTCCGCAAGCAGTCAAACTAGCCACTGCTAACAATGATGCGAAGATCGATAACATGATCTTTTTCATTTTGTCACACTCCTTATGCCCAACTTGATCAACTATATTCTTTACAAAATAAAGGATAAATATGTAAAAAGTTTCTGGAATCCCCTATTTTACTCGCAAATGATCGAAATTTTGCTGAAAAACGATACGGGATACGCTATTCATAATAGGAGCAGACCTGGTTCTATCAGTCCTTCCTTATCAATAAACTTAGTAAAAAGGATAAGAGAGGGGCGGAGCAAGATGACTTATTTTTTGCTTTCTTTTATGGCGTTTTCGCTTGGGACGGTAGGGGTATGTGGCCTTTTACAACGTTTTATAAAGATTGACACTACCGATTATGACATCTATCATTTATGGGAAGAGTATGGACATACGAAAGAAGACTATCACATATTCTGAAAGCTCTGTTAAAAACAAAACCTTTATGAAAAAACAATCCTTTTTTTGAGATCTTTTCAGTAAGTTAACAGGGTAATTCATACAGGAAATTGAGGAATTTCACGTGCAATGGAAAATATTCAAGAACTTACTCTGGTTAACCCTGGTGATTGGCTGCATTATTGGGATAAATTATATTGATGACCTTATGTCGCCTCCGATTGCCCAAGACAGCAATTCGATGCAGATCGTAGCGATCGGAGACTCATTGACTTATGGTAGCGGCGATCCTGAGAAAGTCGGCTATATCGGACGTGTTCAACAACAAATGACAAACAGTTTCGGAAGCCAAGTTGTTTTACATCAGTATGGAGTAAGAGGGTATCGTACGGATCAAATCATGATCCATATTCAAAATATCGAAACAAAACAGAAAATCAATCAAGCAAACTATATTTTCTTGTTCATAGGAACGAATGATTTCATTCAAGCAGCAAGACGGGATTTTAATTCCATCAATGCCGAGGAAATGGAAAGGATGCGCCCAGTTTTTGAAGAAAATCTGGCCAAACTCATTACACAAATTCGGACTGATAATCAATATGCTCCCTTGATTCTCATCGGGATGTATGATCCATACACGAATCTTGTGAACCATGACCAACTGAATGAAATTTTGAGGGAATGGAATCTCGTGACAGAGGGGATGGTCGATCAATATCCGAACATCCATTACGTCTCGACTATCGATCTTTTCCTTGATAAAGAAAAAACTCGCTATTTCAATGATATCATCCATCCAAATCCAAAAGGTTACGAGCTTATTGCGAATCGAGTAATGGATGAGATGAAACAAAAAGGTTTGATCAATTAGAAGTAAACCCTTGCTCTGAATCAAAAGAGTTATTTTAACAGGGAAAATAATAAAAAAGATGATCCGCCTTGATATGATCCCTTCACAGTAGACAAAAAAAGAAAGCACTTTACTCTGTCTAATATGGAGGGGATTTTTCTATGGGGAAAATTAGGAAAACATATGATACTGAGTTTAAGAAAAAAGTTATCAATTTGCACTATAAGGAAGGCATGGGTTACGAAGCAATAGCCAAAAAATTAGGTATTGGATATTCGATAGTAAGACGTTGGATTAATCACTTTGAAGCAGAAGGAATAAAGGGTCTTGAGGAGAAACGTGGGAAAGCAAAAGGACCTGGAACTGGAAGACCAAGGACTCGTCCTGAGGATCCTGAAGAAAAAATAAAAGCTGAGAATGAAATGTTAAAAAGCTCTTGGGAAAGTAAAAGGGGGTATGGAATCCGTACCTACAGGTACGAAGTAATTATTCAAGAGATGTCTAAGAAATACACCGTTCAACTTTTATGCGAACTTGCAGGTGTATCAAGGGACGGATATTACAAGTGGGTAAAACGCCAAGAATCCCCCTCTCTTAAGCAGGTAGGGGATAATAAAATCAAGAAATTGATCATGGAGTGTCACACAAAGCTAAGAGGGATTTATGGTTATAGAAGGGTACAAGTCTGGCTTCAGTCAGTGCACAATCTACATATGAATCATAAACGGGTTCAACGCTTGATGGGTGTTTTAGGCATTAAAGCCATCATCAGAAGAAAACGCCCTTACTACGGGAAGAAAGAAGCCTATGTCATCTCAGAAAACCATTTGAATCGGGACTTTAACGCCTCTAAACCGAATGAAAAATGGGTAACAGACATTACCTACTTAATTTTTAATGGACAAAGATTGTATCTATCCGCCATTAAAGACTTATATAATAACGAGATTATCGCCTATGAAATCAGTCGAAGGAACGATCTTAAATTGTTATGGATACGTTGAAAAAGGCAAGAAGAAAACGGAGGGTAAATGGAATTATTCTTCACAGTGAGCAGGGATTTCAGTACACATCAAAACAATATAACCGGTTATTTGAAAAATACAAAATAAAAGCGAGTATGTCTCGAAAAGGGAACTGTTGGGACAATGCTTGTATGGAGAACTTTTTCAGCCATTTTAAGGCCGAATGTTTTTATTTATACTCTTTCCAAACCTCTGAAGAGGTTATGTTTGCCGCCCACCAATATACGTTTTTACAACTATCAAAGATTTCAAAAGAAATTAAACAACCTGAGTCCCTATAAATATAGAGCTCAGGCTGCTTAAAAAATGCTTTTTAATTCCTGTCTACTTGACAGGGGTCACTTCACCTTGGATCATCTTTTTAATAAGTATTCTTATTTCATCGGCATGTCAGAATTCAGCTTACTGTTCATATCGATCATGAACCCGATTTCACGTCCTAGTAACTGAGACAGCTCTTTAGATTTCTTTTCACTTTCAGACTTGATCTGCTCTATAGTGAGTTCTCCTTTAAGCTTTGAAGAACCTACGATAATCATTAACTCTCCCTTTTCAAAAAAGACAATCCTCATATGTCCAACCTCCAAAATTAGAACTTTTTTCTAACTATAGTTTTCGCCGCCCCTATACGAAGATAGGGGGTGTTTTTACCGTCCTTTTAAGAGAAAATTTACGTTTTTTTGTAAAAAGTTTGTCATGCTCCCTCGGAAAAAATGATATGATGTAGCTAACAGAAAATCAGGGGGCTCTACTTGTGGAAAACGTTATCGACCTCATATTGCTTTTCACCACATTGTTCATAACCAAATTGAAAACCCTGGGTATGGCAGTCTGGGCTTTCATCCAGTACTTCTCAGAAAATTTTTGGGTGCAATTTGCGCTTGTAACGATCTTATTATATGCTGTTCTGCGTATATCCGAAAAGGTCTATTTCTGGTATATGTATCATAATTACATGCATCGTAAGGTCGAAAATAGTCTTACTAGTTTTGTAGATTTCGAATTGTTCTTTAAAGAGTTGACCAACAAAAAACGTTCTAATGGTATCGTTCCCGATTTGAAATATGTTAAGAATCGACTTCACCAGTATAATGAAAAAGAATTGAAGCTTCTTGCCTCTTTTATACATACAATCCATAGAGGCTACCGTGATTTAAGACCTGGCGTCTGGGTAGTTGCTTTCCTTTTCGGGATTGGCGCAGCTTATATTCTGGATGTGATCGAGTTTGAAACGTTGACATGGAACTTTGAAGTTGTCTTGAAAACAACAACCATTATCGCCTTTTGGTATTTGATTACACTATTCCGATATACGAACCGCAAGAAAAAAGTAGCACAACTGATCGGTCTTATTGCTACTAGCAATAAAGAAAAAATACAACAATCGGAAGATGAACTACAGTTGAAGGAACTGAACCCATCGCATTAAATAATAAAAGGAGCTGGCCATTGCCTTCTCCTTTTTTTCATTTAAAGAAAGCATAAGTACTTTCTTCAATAGGAAACTAATGCTCGGCCACGCTATATGCATGTCTTTGCCAGGTTCACTTTATGATACATAAGGATTACCCCGGATCGAAAATCTCCACGGAAGGTCGACGTGCTCTTCCGCATAATCGATATTGACCCGAGGACCAGCTACGATGTTTGATTCTTTAAGGTTTTCATATGGACGGATCTGTATTTCCGATTGATTGATCGGGAGACCGTAATGGCCCATGTTCAACCCCAGTGCTCTACAAAGCTTCCCTGGACCATTGGTAAGGTTTCTATGGTGTACTTTTGTGTATTTCGACCTCTCCCCATAGCGGTTAAGCAGCATTTGAGCAATCCCATTCGTAGGTTCTATGGCTCGTACTAAAATGGCTTCGGGTTTTCCAATCGGGCCACTCACTACATTGAAGCAGTGATGCATTCCATAAATTAAGAACATATAGACATGACCTGGTTCACCGTACATCACTTCTGTCCTGGTTGTCCTTCTGCCACCGAAAGAGTGCGCTGCTTTGTCTTCTGGTCCTTTGTAAGCTTCGACTTCAACGATTTTACCCGCCAATTCTCCGTAAGCTGTGTCATGTACTAGCTCCATCCCTAAAAGTTCTTTAGCCAGCTCCAATGTTTCCTTATTAAAAATTGCCTTCATGTTATCCAAATAACATCACCGGTCTTTCGTAAACCTTTATTATTTTCGAGTTGACACATTTTCCCCCTTCTTACATAATAGTCATGAGCATAAATTCGCAAACAACTAGAATGGATGTGAAAGAGAATGAAGAAAACTTATGCACTTGTATTCGCAGCGATGTTTGCAGCTGTCATTGCGGCTCTAGGTTTAGTGCCGCCAATCCCGGTTCCAGGGTCACCTGTTCCTATTACAGCACAAACACTAGGTGTCATGCTAGCAGGAGGCCTTCTCGGAGCACGTCTGGGCGGATTGAGCTTACTCGTTTTTATCGCTCTCATCATCTCAGGCGCACCTGTCCTTTCAGGTATGAGAGGCGGAATCGACGAGCTTGTCGGACCTAGTGCAGGGTATATTTTAAGTTGGCCGCTTTCAGCTTTTATCATCGGCTATCTTGTTGAAAAATCCTGGAAGAACCTGAAGATGTGGAAGGTCATTTTAATCAATATTTTTGGTGGAATCATCCTTGTGTATGCAGCTGGAATTCCAGTAACGGCGTTCGTGTTGGATCTTCCGCTTACGGCAGCGGCCATATCTGCACTCGCTTATATTCCTGGTGATCTTGCTAAAGCGCTGATTGCTACATTTATCGTAGTGAAAATGAAGAAGAGTAACCCTGTTCTTTCAAATAAAAAGAAAAATCTTGCTGCATAAATTGGATATGATACGCTTATGAAAGAGGTTGGTCTATTGACGAAACCTCTTTCTTTCCGTTATTGACAATTCAGAAATAGATTAGGCAGGTAAAAAAGATGATTATCCATTTTATTAAAGAACAAGCAGATTTACATCCAGAAAAGATTGCGGTCAGGACAGAATCGGTAAGACTCACTTATAAACAATTGATGGATAAGATAGGAATTGCGGCTTCTCACTTGTATGAAAAGAAACCAATAAAAAACGGAACAATAGCAATCTATTTTCAGAAGAATCGCATGGAATTCATCATTTATTTTCTGGCAGCATCCTCTATAGGATGGAAAGCAGTACCAGTAGATCCGAAATTACCTGTGGAGAAAGTAAGAATGATCCTTCAGGACAGCGAAACGGACGTGCTCATCACTGACTCTTCTCCTCAATGGTGGGATGGAGGTATGATCATTGCGGATAATGAATACTCTTCTACTTTAATAAATAAAAACTTACCGAAAGCGACACCGGAATCCATTTTTTACTTAGGATATACTTCTGGAACGTCAGGAAATCCGAAGGGATTTGTCCGTACTCAAGAGTCGTGGACGGAAAGCTTCCGAAACACTGAATATGAATACAAACTTAAAGCTGGAGATCATGTACTTATCCCAGGTTCCCTCGTCCATTCTCTATTCTTGTATGGGACGTTACATGCCTTATCGACTGGAGCAACCGTGGAACTTCTAGAGCATTTCAATGCTGAAACCATTGCACATCGTGTCTCTTATCACAAGAAAACAATCCTTTATGTCGTTCCTACCATGCTGGAATCGCTCTTGATTCAGCCATATCCGCAATGGGGAGGCATCAACCTTATCATATCTTCAGGCTCCAAATGGAATATTGATCGGCGAAAATGTGTTGAAGAAACTTTTCCTCATGCGGAGTGCATTGAGTTTTACGGGGCTTCCGAGTTGAGTTTCGTCTCGATTCTTCACCAGAGTGCAGCAGATGAGAAAGTGGATTCTGTCGGCCGTCCTTTTACTGGAGTGGAAGTGTCGGTACGAGACAAACAGTTTCAGGAGGTACCTTGTGGAGAAATCGGTATCCTTTATGTTAAAAGCAAGATGGTCTTCAAGGAATATCATAATCTTCCTCAGCAAACAGAGGAGGTTTTCCGAAATGGATGGGCGACAGCAGGGGATTTGGCCCGAGTTGATGATGAAGGCTTTATTTACCTTATCGGAAGAGCAAACCAAATGATCATCAGTGGCGGACTAAATATCTATCCAGAGGAAGTCGAACAAGTTCTCCATTCTGTTCCTGAAGTAGAAGAGTGTGCTGTCATAGGGGTGCCGGATACGTATTGGGGTGAAAAAGTCGTCGCCTTCATCAAATGGAGGCATGGTAATAAGGATGAAAGTCTTTTAACAGAAACCTGTCTTGTCCATCTGCCCAAATATAAATGTCCGAAAGAATTCATCACGGTAGATGAGTTTCCTTACACCGTCAGTCAAAAAATAGCGCGAAACGAATTGATCCATCTTTATCCGGAGGGCTGTATGAATCATGAATGATGTTTATATTTTAGAAGCAAAACGTACACCTATTGGTAAGTTAGGTGGACAGTTGAAGGACTATCCACCAGCGGAAATGGCTGCTGAACTGATCCGGTCACTCGTAAAGGGACTGGACATTGCTCCACGGGAAATCGACGATATAATTTTAGGTAATGTGGTAGGGCCTGGTGGAAATATTGCCAGGCTGGCTAGCTTGACTGCAGGTTTACCGGTTGAGGTACCAGGTATTACGGTCGATCGCCAATGCGGTTCAGGATTGGAAGCAATCAATCAAGCCGCAAGATTGCTCCAATCGGGTGGTGCGGAGCTTGTTTTGGCAGGTGGGGTAGAGAGTACAAGCCTTGCGCCATGGAAGATTGAAAAGCCTTCCAGTCTTTACGATCTCGGTGGTCCTTCTTTTTATAATAGAGCAAGGTTTTCACCTGAGGAAATTGGTGATCCCGAAATGGGGGAAGCTGCAGAAAATGTGGCTGATCAATTCAAAATCTCACGTGAGGACCAGGACCGCTACGCCTTACAAAGTCACCAAAAAGCTATCGCTGCCCAAAAGGAAGGACGATTTGACTATGAAATCATCCCTTTAAAAAATGGAAAAATTCGAGTAGATGAATGTCCTCGCGAGAATACATCCTATGAAAAACTGAGCCATTTACAACCTGTTTTCAAAAAAGGCGGGACTGTAACAGCGGGAAACGCATGTCCGGTCAATGATGGCGCCTCGATTGTCGTGTTGGCAACTGAAAAGAAATGTCTAGAGCTAGGGATAAAACACTCTCTGCGCTTTGTTGATGCGTGTGTAGCTGGGGTTGATCCGAATCTACTCGGTATTGGGCCGATCCCAGCGGTAAAAAAATTGTTGGCGAGACGAAGCTTGACCGTGAGAGATCTTGATTTAGTAGAATTCAATGAAGCCTTTGCCTCTCAAGTTTTGGCATCTATAAGGTCACTCGGGATACCAGAGGAAATCGTTAACTTAGGAGGAGGAGCGATTGCACTTGGTCATCCCTATGGGGCGTCCGGTGCGATCTTAATGACGAGGATGTTTCACGAAATGCAAAACAGTAACGCAAGGAGAGGACTGCTGACGCTCGGAATAGGAGGAGGGCTTGGCTTGGCAACACTTGTGGAAAAAAGGTCGGAGGAATGAACATGATCATAAGCGGTCAGCAAACGGGGCTTTTTGAAATGAAAGTGACGGTAAATGAAGCGGAAAAATTCGCTGAGGTTCTCAACGATCTGCCTCTAGCAAAAACGACTGGGACAAACAAATTGTACCCACGACCTATCCAATCGTATTTTGGCAGAAGGCTGAACTTCCATGGTTAAAAAATATTAGCTATCTTGTGCACGGTGAACAATCCTTTTCCTATGAGGAAATGATACTTACAGACCATACCTATTATGGTGAAATCAAATTAGTTGGTGTAACAGAGAAGGAAGGAAAGGCTGGAAAAGTTGTTTGGCTGTTACATGAAATGTATGGCTATAAAGATCCACATAGGGAACATCTAGTTTTTAAAGGGATCACCAAAGCAATGTTCAGGCCAGAACTGGGGGAAAAAGCATGAAAAAATCCCATCGTCTTATTTTTTCAAAAAAAGATATCCAGGATTATGCTACGGCAAGCGGAGACTATAACCCTATTCATTTATCAGAAAGAGAGGCGCAGCAAATGGGCTTTAAAACATGCGTGGTGCATGGGATGCTCGTCATGGGTCGGGTTGGGGGCATAATTCGGACCCAATATGGAAGTGTGGCTCTCGTTAAAGATTATAGTATGCGATTTCAAGCACCGGTTTATCTAGACAGTCAAAACCAGCTGGAGGTCAAGTTCACTGAACAGGAATTATCCTTTCACCTTTATTCTGAAGATGGTACACCAGTATTAAAGGGAAAGGCAGTACTTTCCTCACGAGAGGAGGCTCATCATGAATAATAAAGTAACAGTTATAACTGGATCGACAAAGGGGATAGGGAAAAGCATCGCACAAAGGTTAGCTCAAGAAGGGGCATCCATCGTCGTCAATGGAAGGAATCCTGATAAAGTAGATGGTGTTGTAGAGGAATTAAAGCGAATACATGATCGTGTTATCGGTGTGCCAGCTTCTGTAACGTCTGAGGAAGACTGTAAACGAATCATTGAGAAAGCGATCGATTCATTTGGCCGGATCGATGTACTGATTAATAATGCAGGGGTCACCAGGGACCGTATTTCGTATAAGATGACGATTCAAGAGTGGGACGAGGTCATTGAAACGCATTTACGCGGAACGTTCGCCTGCACAAAATATGCTGTACTCAGCATGCGAGAGTCAGAAACAAAAGGAACGATCATCAACATGTCTTCTAAATCGGGAATGGAAGGTTTAGCAGGACAATTGAACTACAGTGCTGCAAAAGCTGGTATCAATGGCTTAACGAGAACATTAGCTAAAGAACTTCAGCGTATTGGTATTGATGTATATGCAATTGCACCGGTAGCTGAAACGGATATGACCCGACCTGTCATTGAAATGTTGCAAAAGGAAGCGGATAAACAAGGAAAGCCATTGCCAATTGAATGGAATATGGGTTCACCAGATGATGTTGCCTTATTAGTATCTGCTATCTTAGAACAAAGGCCTGAAACAGGTTCAATCTTTTCGGTCAATGGTGAAGATATCGGTCGGTGGAAGGCACCTGTGCACAAACCGATCCTGCACACATCAGAAAATTCGACAGATAATGCGATATTTCACTCTTATACCAAAAAAAGAGGCAAAAATACCTACTAAATAATGACATTTTTCGAGTGATGATGTATAATAGACGTAAGATTCTGAAAAATAGTTCATGTCTTATAAATCGTAGATAAAGGCAAACTCATTGAAAAGTGGGGACGCAAAACTATAGGGACTAAGTTTTTAAACAATATGTCAGCCAGTTGCCGAAACGATTCATCATTTATCATCGATTTATGAGATAGGTCCGATTAAGGTGTGTGAAGGGTATGGCCTTTTATCAAATCTTACTGCCTATGTCATCATTCATTCTGATTTACACATTTGTCTTATTCATCATTACCACTGTTATCAAGGGAATGTCTGATCGCTGGATGAATGTTTTATTTAATGTGGGCATCATTTTTGGTGCAATCTTTTGGGTGTACTTGCTAAGTAAATATGATATTTTTTAAATTTATCCATTAATTCAAGTTAGATGAATTTTGTCGACTTTTTGTTTTCTTGAAATAATGTTAAACCGATAGGGATTTATGGCATTAATTTTTTTTTGCAAGTTTATTACCTCTGTAAATTAGGCTGAGCCTTCATATATCAATAACTTCGTATGTTTCCATAAATTAGATGCTCTACGAATTTCACTAAACCCCTTTCCGCGTGATTTTTATACGTTTATAATAATTAGTAACAACTTTAAAAGGGGGATGGTTATATGGCGACATTAACCATGTTAAGGTTATCAGAAGAGGAGCAAGCTTTATTATTGGATGTGATGTTGGAACAACGATATGCATCCGAACTAGTCAGCTGTGAGATCACAGATATAGAGACAGGACAGAAAAAATGCGAGGAGACTCGACTCAAACAATTGAATAACTTACTAGTGAGATTACATAAAGCTGGTGTTTAGTTATTAACCATAAAAAGAGACTGACCCAAAGTGTTTACACTTTTCTTCTGGGGCAGTCTCTTTTTTACTTTGTTCGTCCAATGCAAAAAACGTTGACCTAATTGTCCAATAAACCTTTTCGTCGTGCTTCCATCCGCCATTCAGCTTCTTTAATATATCGTTTTGAAGCTGTATTGCGGGTTCGCAAATACGACCAATAATTTGTGTAGTTAGGAGGACGAAATTCAGTAGGAACCCTACGAGCATAACCCCACCAATTCATTTCTTGGTTTTCTAAGAGGATTAGATAGTGATCGTATTCTCTTTTCATTTTTGTCTTACACTCCTATAAATTCTTCTTTAAATTACATTCTGTCTTTTATGAGCGATTCATATTCATAAAATTGAAAAATACAATGAGCTACAAGAACATCTATATGGTTTGAAACTCATAAAGTGTACAAATGATGGATTTTTTAAATAACTGCTCCGAAAAGCCTATTTATCGTTTGAAAAAAGGCGTTGTTCAACTTCTTATTGAATTTATTACTATGACAATTTTGATAGGAGGAGTGTGCTCATGATGGAACAAGTATTGATATTTGCCTCTGTCTTAGCTCCGATTGTCACAGGTTTGACTGAAGTAGCAAAACATACTTTTAAAATTTCAAAAAGGTTCATATCACTCATCAGCCTGATCATCGGTCTTTTGATCGGAATGGCGGCTTTTCCCCTGACTGATCTCGATTGGACCTTAAGAGTGTGGGCTGGAGGTATGGCTGGTCTCGCTGCAACAGGATTGTATGAGGTGGGAAAATACCGTGTACGGCACCGACGAAGATAGACCAGAATTTGCTAGTTTCCTTTAAAATGGGCACATCAATTATGGATTAGCTGAGTTCCTTCAGCTGCTGTTTCATATAATATTT
Organism: Pseudalkalibacillus sp. A8; assembly: GCF_045920555.1. Taxonomy (NCBI): domain Bacteria; kingdom Bacillati; phylum Bacillota; class Bacilli; order Caryophanales; family Fictibacillaceae; genus Pseudalkalibacillus; species Pseudalkalibacillus sp. A8. The sequence goes on along the minus strand of NZ_CP174509.1, from coordinate 4,260,086 downwards.
TAGGGGGAGTACAAGCTGGAGGTATATTTAAATGAGTTGGACATATTTTACCGTCTCCATGGTGGTCAGTGTCCTAACGACCTTAGCTGCCGTATATTTGAGACAAAAAATCAAAATCAAGTTAGAAAAACAGCAGAACCAAGAGACTGCCAAGGAACTAGCAAAAACGGTCCTGTTACAAGAGTTACAAGATAATTTGAAACTGTATCTACGGAAAGAGACTCGGAATGGAGCCAGCCTTCAGGACTTTTTAGAGCTAGGAAATGTTGAAATCCAGGGCAGTGAGAAGATTTGGAAAGACGTTTATCGTTTCAAACTGGATGAATGGAATAAGGTGAAGTACGAAATAGCGAAATTGGATCCCGTATTGGCAGATGAATTATTTAAAGTTTATCAGCAGATTGAAATCATAGATGCGCATGCTAAGCTGGAATCGCCGATCTTCAGAGTGGATCGTCTTGGCTTTTATAAGTTTACTGAAAAATATGAAACGATCATAGACGAACTCAAGACGTAAGGAAATCATTACCTGTTTCCAGGAGGTAATGATTTTTTACATAACCGCCAAAGGTATTAGACGACTCATTTCCACAATACCGTTCATTATTCTTTAAAAATGAATATCATTCAACAAAACTCTCAGATTGGTGAAAAAAATGCCGAACGTTTCTTCTAGTCATATTGGCATAATTCAGAAAAAATGAAGAGGGTTATTGATTTTTCATATGGAAGTTATAAGACGATACATAATGTTTTATCATGTTCTGGAAAAGGTATAGTAATAATGAAACTAGTTCAGAATAGTAAAGATGTGCATTATGAATATAAACAAAAAGGGGAGTTAGGAAATGAAGAAGAGTTTAGCACCATTGATCATCGGCATGTTTATGGCATTTGCTCTTTTTTGGGTAGGTCATCCAACGGGCTCTACGTCTTTCCAAATTGATGGTGGATCTGAACTTCCTAAAAAATCATTCTCTAAAAGTCATGTTGAAGTACAAAATGAGCCAGTAGCTGTGAATGCCAATTTAGAATATGTAAATGAAGTAGAAAAGGTTAAAACAACATCTACTGTAACAAATACAAATACTGAAGCACCAAACAAAGGTGATTTCGTACAAATTGCAGATACATTCATGCAAGAGGTTGTACAACCTACAGATGAAAATTATAAAGTTGAGGATTTTGATACGAAAAAAGGACTGATCGAATACTTAAACCAGTATGTTTCAGAAAAAGTCGCGAAATATTATGTAGATGGTCTTTACCAAGAGGAACAGGACGGACTTTATATCATACCTACTGAGTTACCCCCTTGGATTGTAAAGGGTGAGCCGTCTACTATGAACAAAATAGACGAAGGCCATTACCAATTAGAACAGAAAAATAGCAGTGACCTATATGGTGACTATGTTATAAAATTGAACTTCAAGAAAACGGGTGACGACTGGATCATTGAATCTGTTGATGTCCAGTAATGTGGATAACCAACTCATCAAGGGCTGATCTAGGAGGAGAAAGTCTACTCCTTCATAAGATCAGTCTTTTGTTTCGTAATTGATAATTAAGATGAATGTTTTTTTGTCCAAGATACGGTAGAATAATCATACGACTTACATAAGGATTGGATAAATCCTTAATAAGGGCAAAGTCGATGGCTAAGAATAAATTGGAGTTTTGACAATGAGTGACTATACTTTTGAAGATTTTTATAAAAATACAGTGGAACTATCCTTCACGAATCATCCATATTCATTAACACCTAAACATGTATGGGTTATTTGCAGATTCAAGGGTCAATGGCTTTTGACTGAACATCCGCGACGGGGTATTGAATTCCCAGGTGGCAAAGTAGAAAAGGGAGAATCCGCTGAAAAAGCCGCTGTCCGGGAAGTCTTTGAAGAGACTGGGGCCACAGTTGATGCATTGACTTACCTTGGTCAATATCGTGTTAAAGGGAAAGGCGGTACCATCATCAAGAACGTTTACTTTGCAACCATCGATAAAATAAAATTAAAGGCCCATTATTTTGAAACTAATGGACCCATCCTTATGAAACACCTTCCTGAATCGTTAAAAGACAATGATAAATTTAGTTTCATGATGAAAGACGGAGTACTTGCACGCAGTATGGAATACATTTTCAAAAACAAAATTCTTCAGCTCTGACGCCTACGAAGAAGGTTTTCAAGCATGCCGACCCCAGTGTACATGATGGTTGCCATCACGGCGATGATGAGTAGGCTGAGCAAAACAAGCGTGAAGTTGAATACCTGGAATCCATATATGATCAGATAACCTAAACCTTGTTTGGAAACAAGGAATTCACCAACGATGACACCTACCCATGATAAACCCACATTCACTTTCAAAGTTGAAATGATCGTTGGGATAGCCGACGGGAATATGACCTCGTTAAAAACCTGTTTCTTATTCCCGCCGAAGGTTTGGATGACCTTGATATAATTATCATCCGTTTCATGGAAAGCTGTGTAAACAACTAAAGTCGTTATGATGAAAGAGATCAGAACACCCATCGCGATGATGGATAGATATCCTGGACCAAGTGCGACGATAAGAATAGGACCCAGCGCAACTTTCGGCATGGCGTTAAGAACGACGAGATAAGGATCTGATACTTTTGAAATAAATGGGATCCACCAAAGAATAGCAGCAACAGCTGTTCCGAGAATCGTGGCAATGACGAAACTGGCTATGGTTTCACCGAACGTTACCACGCTGTGTATCATCAAGCTCCCATCCATGATTTTGATATAAAAAAGGTTTGAAATTTTGCTTGGTGAACTGAATAATAATGGGTCGATCCACGTTTTATTCGAGGCGATTTCCCAAAGGCCGAGGAAGGTGAACAACACGAACAGCTGTGTGATGAACACCTGTTTTTTTGTTTTGCGTTCACGTTGCTTAAACCTTTCATATGCCAAGTCAATGTTCGTCTTCAAGCTCATTCAACTCCTCCCAGATCATCTGGAAGATGTCTTTAAAATCCTCATGATTTCTTACGTCAAAAGGCTCCATCTTAGCTAAATGCTCCGGTATAGTATATTCCGACTTGATCCTACCAGGGTTTGCTGAAAAGACAATAACACGATCAGACATAGCGATTGCCTCTCCAATATCATGTGTTACAAGTAAGGCTGTTTTTTTGTGCTCTTTTAAAGTCGTGAATACGAGATTTTCAAGCTTTAGTTTCGTCTGGTAGTCTAGTGCTGAGAAGGGTTCATCCAGCAATAGAAGCTGCGGATTGGTCGCTAGCGTCCTTACCAGGGCAATACGCTGCCTCATTCCGCCAGATAGCTCGTGTGGATATTTTTTCTTTGTATCCCCTAGATTCATATGATTCAGCAATTCGAATGTAATAGCCCTGCTCATATCATTCATGTTGCCTTGGATTTTCAATCCGAGAAGAATATTTTCCTCAATCGTTTTCCATGGTAGTAAATAATCTTGCTGGAACATGTATCCGATTTGCTCATGAGCATGTTTGACTGGTTCATTCCGTATACGGATCGTTCCAATGACTGGTTGGAACAGACCAGCAACTAATGATAAAAGGGTCGTTTTTCCACAGCCGCTTGGTCCAAGGAAGGAGACGAATTCACCTTCCTGGACTTCAATGGAGATATCTTGTAACGCCGTTGTTACGGAGTCTGTCGAAAAGTAAGCGTGGGTGAGTTGATTTACTGATAGAAACGCCAAACCAATCTCCTCCCGTTATTTTGCTACACTTTCGGCAATTTCTGTGTTGACCAAGATGCCATGATCGACTTGTTTAGGAAGCTCGCCTGCTTCATCCATGATATTTTGCAAGTTGTTCCACTCCTCCACATCAAGGATTGGGTTCGTGGCGAAACTATGTTGTTCTTTGTATCGTTCTGTTGATGATTCAATCAGATCGATCGGTGTGTCTTCGAAGTATGGTTCGATTACAGAGGCGATATCCTTTGCACTATGGCTGTCGACCCATTGCTGTGCTTTGTATAAAGCTTTCGTGAATCTCTCCATAACATCTTTGTTGTTTTTGATGTAGCTTTCTTTTGACATGAAAGTTGTGTAAGGGAGTTTACCAGATTCCTTACCGAAAGAGGCTATGACATAACCGATTCCTTCTTTTTCGAACAAGCTGGCAGTAGGTTCGAATAATTGTACATAATCCCCAGTACCAGAGGCGAAGGCGTTTGGAATGTTACCAAAATCCACATTCTGAATTAGATTCATATCCTTATGAGGATCGATTCCGTGTTTTTTTAATCCAAATTCCCCAGCCATCTGTGGCATTCCGCCTTTTCGTTGCCCGAGGAATGTGCTGCCCTTCAGCTGATCCCAATTAAAGGTATCAGGTTTTTCACGGGCTACAAGGAACGTCCCATCTGTTTGCGTCAATTGTGCAAAATTGATGACTGGATCCGTTGTCCCTTGTGCATATACGTAAATCGATGTTTCTGAACCGACCAGGGCGACATCAGCTCCGTCAGACAAGAGAGTTGTCATCGTTTTATCTCCGCCCCAAGTTGTGGTAAGTTCAATATCAATCCCTTCTTCTTCAAAATATCCTTTTTCTATGGCAACATATTGCGGAGCATAAAAAATCGAGCGTGTAACTTCAGCGACTCGTACTTTATCATTGGTTGACCCGTCGGAACAGCCAGCAGTAACCAGGCTGAAAGCAAAGAGTACAGAAGCAGCTCCTATGATATGTCGTTTGATCCCTTTAAGCATTTGTATCCCCTCCACAGACTTAGATGCAATAGTGTATGAAGGGAATTGGCAATTTGTGTTCGCCCAATTTTGTATAGAGGTGACAATATGAATCATTCAAACCGAATTGAAAAAATTCAGCGGTTCCCATCACCAAATCCAAATATCAAGTTGTCTGTTGTGACTTACTGGAGTCAAGGTTTACAAATCAAGGGATTGTTGGTGGAACCGAAAGTCGATAAGGCGCTGCCGGGTATCTTATATTTACGTGGGGGCATCAAACAAGTCGGGAAAGTTAGAATCGCACGAATCATTCAATTTGCCTATCGAGGTTTTGTCGTTTTCGCCCCTTTTTACAGAGGGAATGAAGGTGGGGAAGGAAAAGAGGACTTTTGTGGAGATGATCGGTACGACGCTTTTGAAGCGTTGAAAGTATTGGAGACCCTTCCTTCAACGGATGCCGGATCGCTCCATCTATTCGGCTTTTCCAGAGGAGGAGCGATGGCCTTGTTCACTGCCGCTTATCATCCTGAGCTGGTCAAAACGGTTGTCGTATGGGGTGGTGTGACGGATATGAAACTGACGTATGAGGAGAGGAGAAGTCTTCGTAAAATGCTGAAACGGGCCATCGGAGGCTCAGTTTATAAATATCCTGAACGATATGAAAAGAGGACCCCGCTTTCTATCGTCGGTGACATTGTTGCACCTATTTTGATCATTCATGGCGTTTATGATAAAAACGTCTCAATTGAACATGCATATCTTCTGGAAAAAGAACTGATCCGACATACAAAATCCTATGAAACCTGGTATTTTGAAGACGATCACCACTTTGCTCCCGCAAAGAAGCGTAAAGTGACCCATGATCTTCTCGAATGGATGAAAAGACAATAAATGATATTTGGGGGTATGAATGACCCATTTACCATGACGTCGGCCGTTTTTTAGTGGACAACTGTTCCTTTATCTGTGACAGAAAAGGTTTTTTCTAATAATTAGCGGACATCTAATCCGTTATTTAGGTAAAACAAAGCTGATTTACATCGTTTTCAGTAAATAAGGGCTTTGGTGTTTTGTTTTTAAACAAATAAGGTCTCCTGTGTCCACCAATGTCTTGCTAACCAACAAATACGATATTACAGTGCTTGAGTATGGCCCTGTATAACAACCTCCACCCCTACAAACAAAAAAGAAGTGCCCTTCAAAGGGGCACTCCAGTATGGTTTATTATACGGTTGGTCCCGCAGCTTTGATTTCTTCGGTTGCATTTTCAAACTTAGTGAAATTCTCTTTGAACTTCATTGCAAGTTCTTTAGCTTTTTGATCATATGCTTCTGGATTATCCCATGTTTTCTTTGGTTGCAATATTTCCCCTGGTACTCCAGGACAGCTTGTCGGGATGTGAAGTCCGAAGACAGGGTCAGTCACCGTATCTGCTGAACGCAATTCGCCTTCTAAAGCTGCTTGGACCATTGCCCTTGTATGAGTCAGATCCATTCTCTTCCCTACACCGTATTCACCGCCGGACCAGCCTGTGTTGACCAAGTACACATCAACATCATGTTGAGCGATCTTTTCGCCAAGCATTTTTGCATATCTTTCAGCATGCAATGGCAGGAATGGGGAGCCAAAGCATGTCGAGAATGTCGCTTGTGGCGATGTGACGCCGCGTTCTGTCCCTGCTAGTTTACTCGTATATCCTGATAAGAAATGGTACATCGCTTGTTCTTTTGTAAGTTTACTGATTGGGGGCAATACGCCGAAAGCATCTGCTGTCAAGAAAATGATCGTGTTCGGATTCCCGGCAACACTCGGAGTGATGATATTCGGAATTGCGTCAATCGGATAAGCTGCTCGTGTATTTTCAGTCAATGACGTGTTGTTGTAATCGACCATTCGTGAATCCTCATCAGAGACAACATTTTCAAGTACTGTCCCGAAACGGATCGCATTCCAGATTTGTGGCTCTTTTTCCTGGGAGAGGTTCACACACTTTGCGTAGCAGCCTCCCTCAATATTGAAAATTCCATTGTTCGCCCAACCATGTTCATCGTCACCGATGAGACGGCGGTTAGGATCAGCGGATAAAGTCGTCTTTCCAGTTCCGCTCAGACCGAAGAATAATGCGACATCACCTTCTACGCCAACGTTTGCTGAACAGTGCATAGAAAGGATATCTTTTTCAGGAAGCATGTAGTTCATCACTGAAAAGATGGATTTTTTAATTTCACCGGCGTACTCAGTACCTCCGATCAGCACAATACGCTTTTCAAATGATATGATAATGAATGTTTCGGAATTTGTGCCATCTACTTCTGGATCAGCATTGAACCCAGGTGCTGAAATAACCTGGAACTCCGGTGTGAAGCTATTTAAATCGCTTTCATTCGGTCGGATGAAAAGTTGGCGGGCAAATAAATTATGCCATGCGTATTCATTGATGACTTGAAGAGGGAGCTGGAATGCTTTATCGGCACCAGCAAATCCTTGAAATACGAATGTTTCGTCTTTGTTGGTTAAGTATTCGATTACTTTCTTATATAGGTTATTGAATTTTTCTTCATCAATCGGTTGGTTCACGGATCCCCAATCAATTTTATCTTTTACAGATGACTCCATGACAATGAACTTATCTTTAGGAGAACGCCCTGTATATTTACCGGTTTCAACTTGCAGAGCACCTGTCGATGTAAGTACACCCTCGCTTCTGGCGATTGCTCTTTCTACTAATCTTGGAGTCGATAAATTTTTGTTTGTAGATGCTTTACTTAATAACTCATCTGTTAGAGAGGTAAATTGTGCTGTATTCATATAAACCCATCCTTTTTCACATAAAGTTTAAACCAATACTTGCTTAACTGGGAATTAGTATAACATATTTATTTTAATAATGTATACTATTTTTCCGTTTTTGTGACATGTTAAACCTTAATTAGGATATAAATAGGCCATGGAACCAATATTGGAATTTTCAGCTTTTTTAGAGTAGTTATTTAAATCGGAACCTGAAAGTGTTTTTGGTTGAAAGCCCATCATTTGGCTTTTGAATTTCGTTGACATAATATAGGTACTGCGTTATGATATTGCGAGAACGGCTACTCTTATTCCGAGTAGGTGGAGGGACAGGCCCAATGAAACCCAGCAACCGACACCTTAACTTAAGGTGAAAAGGTGCTAACCTGAAAAATAAGAGGGTGAAAGGTATACAACGATCCACCTTTCCTCTGAACAGGAAAGGTTTTTTTTCGTTCAATAGGAGAATCCATCCTTTTTTTTAAAAAAAGCTTGAGAATAAATAAGATGTTTCATGCATCAGTTTCAGATGTTATAAACTATTGTTGCACTTTCTCATAAGGAAATGAGTACCGTATCAATTAAAAGCGATACTTTGAAGATCGTCGAGGAGGTTCCGTTATGGCAAAAAGCAGACGTCTTTTTACATCAGAATCGGTCACAGAAGGTCATCCGGACAAGATTTGTGATCAGATTTCCGATGCGATTTTAGACGAAATTTTAGCAAGTGATCCAAATGCACGCGTAGCGTGTGAAACTTCTGTAAACACTGGGCTCGTCCTTGTTGCAGGGGAAATTACGACTTCTACTTACGTAGACATACCGAAAATCGTGCGTGAAACGGTGAAGGGCATCGGTTATACACGTGCGAAGTACGGTTTCGACTATGAAACTTGTGCAGTTCTCACTTCTATTGATGAACAATCTGCTGATATTGCTCAAGGTGTCAACCAGGCCCTTGAAGCAAGAGAAGGATTGATGACAGAAGAAGAAATCGAGGCGATTGGTGCTGGTGACCAAGGTTTGATGTTCGGGTTTGCATGTAATGAAACCAAAGAGTTGATGCCGCTGCCGATTTCATTATCCCACAAGCTCAGTCGTCGGTTGGCTGAAGTTCGTAAAAATGAGGTTGTTCCATATCTACGACCAGATGGAAAAACTCAAGTGACAATTGAGTATGATGAAAATGATAAGCCAGTACACGTGGATACGATCGTCATCTCCACTCAGCATCACCCTGAGGTTACTCTTGATCAAATCAAGCGTGACCTGAAAGAGCATGTCATCAACCCTGTTGTGCCTGTCGAGTTGATTGACGAGAATACGAAATATTTCATCAACCCGACTGGACGTTTTGTCATTGGTGGTCCTCAAGGGGATGCTGGATTGACAGGACGCAAAATCATTGTTGATACGTATGGTGGTTATGCACGTCATGGCGGTGGCGCGTTCTCAGGTAAGGATCCGACAAAAGTTGACCGTTCTGCAGCCTATGCAGCGCGTTATGTGGCGAAAAATATCGTAGCAGCTGGACTAGCGGAAAAGTGTGAGGTTCAACTCGCCTATGCAATCGGGGTCGCCCAACCTGTATCCATTTCTATTGATACATTTGGTACTGGTACAGTATCTGAAGAGAAGCTAGTTGATCTAGTTCGAGACAACTTCGATCTTCGCCCGGCAGGAATCATCAAGATGCTGGATCTTCGCCGTCCGATCTATAAGCAGACAGCAGCTTATGGGCACTTCGGTCGTACGGATATCGAATTGCCATGGGAACAAACGGATAAAGCAGAAATACTTAAAAACAACGCATAGAAAGTTAAACCCTAAGAGGCACTTTGCCGCTCAGGGTTTTTTTGAGTTCAGGAAAGTTTGAGTTTATGAGGCAGGATGAATCTTTTGCTTACTTTCTATGAGTTCGGTATATTCACTTGTAAGCTTACTGGATATTACTTCCCAAGATTGGCTTTTTGCATAAGCTCTTGCATTTGTTGAAATTTGCGCCGAAAGATTAGGGTGTGTCAGGAAGAAAATGATTCTATCTATGAATGCTTGGGGTTCATATGGTTTGACAAGATATCCGTTATGGCCATCAATGACAATATTACGAATGCCCCCACTATCCGTACCGATTACCGGTGTTGCACATGCCATCGATTCCAATACGACATTTCCAAATGTTTCAGTTGGAGAAGGAAATATAAATAAATCTGAAATGCTATATGCCATTGATAGCTCTTTACTTCGCAAGTACCCTGTAAACAGGACATTGTGGAAAGTTTTCAGTGCGCTTTTTAAATCAACTTCACTAGGTCCTTCTCCTACAATCAACCAACATACTTTATCTTGCCACTTTTGAGGGAATTTCCTAATGATTTCAATCAAGGTTTGGATATCTTTTTCAGGTGCGAGTCTGCCGATATAGCTTAATACGATTTTGTCATGCGGGATTTTGTATTTCACTCGGAAACTACTTGTATTATGGTAAGGATGATAAATGGAGGTATCTACTCCTCGCCCCCAAATTCCTAAGCGTTCAAAACCCTTAGAGCTTAGATGATGAAGTGTTTCTTGTGAGGGTACATACGTCTTTTCAAAGTAACGATGAAACCAAGATAAGTATTTCCACCACCAATCAGTAGCCCATTGCAGATGATAATAGGACAAATAATGATCAAAGTTCGTGTGGTATGAAGCAACCATTGTAATATCATGTTTACGACCAAAATTTAATCCGTATAAACCAGTGGAAAACGGAGTTGCTACATGAATCAAATCTGGCTGAAAAGCCAAAAGTTCTTGAGTGATCTTGCGGTTGTAAGGTATGGCTACACGATATTCCTTATAAAGCAAAAAGCGCATGCTGGGCAGCAGGTGAGTATTAAGCGAAAAGAGGTTGTCAGGATCCATCATTGGGGCGATGACTTTACACTGCACTCCGGTTTTTTCCCAATAATTGACCAATTGTTGGAGTGTGTTTGCTACACCATTGATTTGGGGATGATAAGTATCCGAAAAGAGGGCGATATTCACCAATACATTCCTCCTAAAATGGAATAGAAAAGGAATACAGAAGCCAACCTGTTCCCACTCCTATTAATATGCCACCGATTACATCTGAAGGATAATGCATTCCAAGATAAATTCTTGAGATGGCAACCGAAAGGGAGATTGGTAATAAAATAAGTGCAAGAATCGGATTCCAACATAGGATTGGTGTGAGGACCGAAAAGGTTGCGGTGGTATGCCCAGATGGAAACGAATGATCCTTCAACAATCTTGAAATGGTGATGGTATCAGACAAAACCATGTAAGGGCGTTTCCGAGGGTATATTTTTTTGCTGATTTGAACAGGAATATGGCTGATTGCAAGAGCTAGCAGGCTTTGTAAAGCGATAAGACGTAATTCTCCAGAACCTAACGCGAATAGCAATATACAAATGCCAATTGATCCCGTCGCCCCTCCTAAATGCGTCACGGTCATGAAATACCTGCTTAAGGCTGATTGTTGACATTTGCTGTTCACCCATTGGAAGACAGTACACTCCCTCTCATGAAGCCAGTCAATAACTTTAGCCAACTTTTCTCTCCCCTTTTAGTAGGATTTAGTTCATCATACCGTTCCAATATTAGGCAAATATCAATAGAGTGTTAATTTTTTGTAGAGATATGCCTCAAGTCAGACATTATACTTTCATTTCAGAGGATGATAAAATTGTGAAAGTGGGTATAAATAGAATAGTTGAAAGGACGGAGGGATATAGATGTATAATGGAATTCATCATGTTTCACTTGAGGTGAAGAAGCTGAAGAGAGCAAGGGCTTTTTATGAAAAAGTGGTCGGTTTTCAAGTTAGTCCGGATCGGCCGGACTTCGATTTTGATGGCATATGGTACCAAATCGGACATACACAGCTTCATCTGATTGTGAATGAAGGAATGGATGAAGAAAAAAAAGCACCATTAAATAGCCGTGCCCGTCATTTTGCAGTCAGGGTGGATTCGATTGATGATATTCTCGACCGTCTTGAAAAAGCGGGTTATTGTTATTTGAATAAGCCAACCAGTAAAACTGGCTGGCATCAAGTGTTTGTACAGGATCCAGACGGCAACACCATAGAATTCAACGTTTAGGTTTTTCTTGCATCTGTTTATAATATTGCCCCCGCTCTACATATTCAGTGCGGATCCTTTCCATATCATTCAAATCTGCTTCATTCAATTCCCTTACTACTTTTGCTGGTCGCCCGAAAGCGAGTGAGTTGGGCGGAATTTTTTTACCAGGAGGGACAAGGCTGCCGGCACCGATAAAGGCACCCTCACCTATTTCTGCCCCATCAAGTACGAGAGACCCCATTCCAATCAAGGCATTCTTCCGGATGGTACAGCTATGTAATGTGACTTGATGACCGACTGTGACATCATCCTCGAGGACCAATGGATTGTTTGGACTCTGGTGAAGCATGGAAAGGTCTTGGACATTGACACGTTTTCCGATGAAGGTTGGCGCTACATCGCTCCGTATGACTGTGTTGAACCAAATGGAGGACTGTTCTTGGATCGTCACATCACCTGAAATGACAACACCCTCTCCAATGAATACTGTTTGATCGATTTTGGGGTCAGTTCCTTTATAGGGGTAAATCAAAGTATCATCCTCTTTCTTTTATAATTATAAATTGTTGATTTACGACATCCACTTCTTTTCCGCGGGCGATGCGCAAGCCTCTTCGCTCACTTGCACAGGAAGTCAACACAAAAATGAATTCATTTTCGTGTCTGCGATGAGAATTCTTAGAAGCTTTCCTTATGCTGGCTTCGACGTTCACTACAGGACGTGGTGGTATTTAGTCGAAGTTCATTATTATAGTCGAAGTTCATTATTATACTCGAAGATCCTTCGATTGCTGTGGGGTCTCGACTGGCTCGCTTTTCCCGCAGGAGTGTCGTAAAATTCGCTTAAAGTAATTTTCCTATCAACATTAAATTTAACATGAATAGATATTTGTATGAAATCACTTGCAGTTTAGCAAATTATAGAGTAGAAGAAAAGGGGGAGTTGTCTATGTGGATATGGGAAGCTGAACATGCAAAAGCAGTAATCGTGATGGTCCATGGTGCAGGAGAGCATCATGGAAGATATAAGTGGCTTTGTTCACAATGGGTAGCAAATGGTTTTCATGTCGTCATGGGTGATCTCCCGGGGCAAGGAGCTACCCGTAGGAACAGAGGACATATCTATTCGTTTAACGAATATATAGAAACGATTGAAAAATGGGTCGGATCTGCAAACCAATTCGAGCTGCCTGTATTTTTATTCGGTCATAGTATGGGCGGTCTTGCAGTCATTCGCGCCCTTACAGAGAAAGAACTGCCTGTAAACGCTGTGATTCTTTCTTCACCGTGTTTAGGTATTGTCTATCAACCCCCGAAACCTGTAGATGCTTTATCGAGAGTGATCAATCGTGTTTACCCTACTTTACGGTTAAGCTCGCACAGAGGGTTCGGAAAAGCGACAAGATCGAAAGAACGGATTGAAAAGGATATGGAGGATATTTTCTATGTTAAGAAGGTGTCGATACGCTGGTATAGGGAGTTGATGAGTTCCATCAAAATCGCCCATCGGTCAGTCGATCAATTTCCAGATGTACCCCTTTTGGTCCTGCAAGCTGGAAATGACTTGATCGTCGATAAAGAGAGCGTAAGGAACTGGTTCAATAAGTTGAATTTGATGGAAAAATCCTATAAAGAGTGGCCCGAGCTTTACCATGAGATTCTCAATGATCCAGAACGAGATCAAGTATTCCAATATGTATCACAATTTGTCAACTTATTATTAACCTTCGAAGAGAATCTTCAAAAGGAGTGAAAGTATGAACGATGTCCCTTCACAGCCTTGGTCATTAATGATGCGGATTTATAAAGAAATCATCCCGAATGTCCACCGGGAGTTGGATTTATGGAGGGAAAAAGCTGAACATATACCGAATGAAGAGTTAAGGACTCAAGCGATCGCGAGCATCAATTCGAAGACGTTCCATTGTGAGGGCGGGTCGATTTATGCCTTGCTCGCAATGTATCCAGACAGGCGGAAAGAAATAATCGAATTCATTGTCGCCTATCAGACGATCAGTGATTATCTCGATAATTTGTGTGACAGAAGCACTTCTTTGGATCCTGAAGATTTCAGTTTGCTACACGATTCCATGAGACATGCATTGACGCCGGGTGTGACACTTGAGAAATATTATAGACTTCGGGAGGAACAGGATGATGGCGGGTATTTGCATGATCTTGTGCTTACGTGCCAGAAAGTACTTGAAAAACTGCCCGGTTTTCCACAAATCCATTCTGGACTTATCGAGTTAGCAGAACATTATTGTAATCTGCAAATACATAAACATGTCATCCATGAAGAAAGAGTTCCGCGTTTACAGCGGTGGTTTTCTGAAAATAAAAAGGAGCTTCCAGCCATGAGCTGGTATGAGTTCTCCGCTTGTGCCGGATCGACATTAGGGATTTTTTGTCTTGTTTCGTATGCTTCCAATGGGGAAGTGGACCCTGAAGTAGTCCATAAAGTAAAAGAGGGATATTTTCCTTGGATCCAGGGCCTCCATATCATGATGGATTATTTGATCGATCAAGAGGAAGACAAGGATGGCGGCGATCTCAATTTCTGTTTCTACTATGAAAGTCAGGATCGGATGATCGATCGTCTATTGCACTTTTTTAAAATGGCGGACCGATCAGCAAAAGACCTGCCACATTCCAAATTCCACACCTTAATTACAAGAGGACTGTTGGGAATCTATTCGACAGATGCGAAGGTGAAAAGACAACGGGATGTCCAGAATGTCCTGAAAAAGCTGATGCGAGCAGGGGGAATGTCAGCCTACTACTTTTATTGGAACAGCTGGGTATATCGAAAAGTGAAAGCATGAGGAGATAGAGATATGAAACCACATCAGGTAAGGCTAAGGCTGGTGTGGTTTTTTATTGATTTTTTGTTCAAATTAAAGATAATTCCACGAGTTTTTAAGATAAAACTGGTTTTTTAAAGATAAATAAGAATTTTTAAAGATAAAGAATCAATTTCATAATTCATCTTTTTCAAAATGGATAAAGAGTCAGAATATAAATATATCGTTTTTTAAGCAGCTTTGTTTAATGTGGTTGATTGTTCTTTAATCCTTACGTTAGCTAATTTCATCGCATTGTAAACCAGGGTAACGAAATTAAAATGGATTTTTGCTCGTTTTCCAGATCGATATCGTACATTGTCTAACTGAAAAAATTCTTTTAAATAAGCGATAACTCGTTCGACAGCGATCCTTTCTTTGTAGCGTTCATCCCAAGCTTTTGAGCCTCGGGCTGGCGCACTATAACTTTGTAAGTTGGTCTCAAGCTTCACTTTAAAAACCTTTTGACACAAGGAATCATGAGCTAATGGACAACTGGAACATTCTTTGGGACGCGTATATTTAAGGGTTTGATACTTCTTGTCAAAACTGTCATAACGATAGGAATGTTCGCGTACACAGGTTGGAGCGAAATTTTCATCAAACCCATCAAATTCGGTCTCTTTCTTCGCCCTGTGGGCAATAATCGAATAGCTTTTCATTTGGTGATGTATTGGTAGATGGCGTTGAAATCATACCCTTTATCTAATATCACGTAACCGATTTTCAAATTCGGCACCACTTCTTGAATCCCTTGTACAGGGATTGCTGCCTTTCCATCATTTAATTTGGCAGAGGACATCATGGAATGCAGGATAAATTGGTTTTTCGTATCGACCGCAAAGTGACCTTTGTACCCATACCAATATCCGTTTCTTCCTTCGCTATTTTTCTTATAGCCCCAATTGGGATTAATCGGCATCTCATCTCGAAGAACTTGGTAGGGTACATCAAGTTGGTCTTCGATTGTTTTCTCGTAGATCGGTAAGGAGGCTTCGTAAGCCTCTTTTTCTTTCCGCCATTGTTCACGCTCTTTGTTTGTTTTTCTTCCACGTTTTTTTAATTTAGGCTTTGGCTTTTTCTCTTTTGCGATGAAGGCTTTATCTCTAAATGTGAAATGGCCGGCATCGATCGCTACATTGGGGTCATCTTCGATGAATCCCTCTGTAAAGGCATCGCGGATAATTTGATGATTAGCGCCTTGAAGGACATTCGTTTCTACAATCTTTGAAATCATACGTGAAAAAGAAGCTTCAGAAGGCACAGAGTCCGATACAAGGAACCCACAATCCAACTTGAATTGTATGTCATATTTTAGACGTTTAACCAAGAGTTGAATTTCCGGAATACGTTCTACCACTCGAACGATAAGCGATTGGATCATCGCAGGATAGTTCAACTCAACAGGTCTTCCACGATTGGATTGTTTCGCCACCACACTGACGATTGAATCCATACAAACCGCAGAAAAAATCTCATCATATCGTTGGGTAGGTTCCAAATCATATAATTCCTGCATGTCAAACAGACTTTCTTGTCGTATAATAGACATAGGAGACCTCCTTTTGTTTCGAGAGTTTGTGTGGTTACTTACTCTTTTTAGATAATTGGGGAGGTACTCCTTTTTTTGTTGTTTCAAAACCCTTGGGACCGTAAGGTAGGGATTTATGAAATTGATTCATAAATAAGAATTTTTAAAGGTTAAGTGCCAATTTTTAAAGATAATCCAACCTCCTCAAAAAAGGAATTGGGAATCTTATAGGGAATCATGAAATAGTTTATTAGAAATTACAAGGGGGGATTTAGGATGGGAGAAGCATCCATCCAAATTGCAACTATGATCAGTGCTGTATCTTTTCTGGCAATATCTTTATTTCATCTGTTGCTCGCTTCAGGGTTACCTTATGGGGAAGTAGCATATGGAGGGATCCATAAAGGGGTCTTACCATAATTTACAAAAACAGAGGACACCAGAGACCTTAATTGTTCAAAACCATTGAATATCAGCTACCTTTCACCCAAATAATGGACCAGCTGTCCGCTGAATTTCTTGTACATCTCCTATATTCCACCATCTAGATTATCTTGAATAAAAACCACAATTTCCCAGAATCGGAGGATCTATCGATGTCACTTCTTTTCAATCGCGATCACAAATGGCGGGTTGTTCTTTTGATTGAGAAATTGATATTGAAGGACATGTGCCTTTGATTGGTCCATACCCTGCAGATACTCCATCAACGTATCTTTTTCAATCTGTCCGCCTTCATGTCCATAATAAACCACAAGGACAATGAGTCCGCCTGGCATCAAAATCTCCAGCAATCCCTCGATAGCTGTAAGAGTTGAATCAGGTTTCGTAATTACTGACTTATCACTTCCGGGTAAGTAGCCGAGGTTGAAAACGGCTGCCTGGACTAAACCATGGTAAGATGAATCGACGTATTCTTTCACATGGGCGTGACTTTCCTGAAATAAGCGAACATTATCTTCCAACCCATTTTCCCGTAATCTCTTTCTAGTTGCTTCAATCGCTTCTTCCTGAATATCGAATCCATACACAATTCCGTTAATGCCCACCAGCTCCGCTAAGAATTGCGTATCGTATCCGTTCCCCACAGTAGCATCTATTGCAACCCCACCAGACTCAACTACCTTTTCCAATAGTTCTTTTGCAAATGGTAATACCCGGTTTAGAATCATGGGGCTTGAACCTCGCATTGCTGATAGAATTTTCCCTGGTAGCTGTCCCGCCTTTCTAATTCCGTTTCGATCGAGTTGAGTACGTTCCATTTGTTCATGCTCCACATCGGTCCGATCAATAGCTCGGCAGGACCGTCACCTGTCAGTCGATGGATCATCATATCAGGAGGAAGGACTTCCAATTGGTCACAAACGAGTTTTACATAAGTGTCGAAATCCAAGAATTCTACCAAACCATTTTCGTATTGCTTTACCATCGGTGTCTTTTTCAATAAGTGTAAAAGATGGATCTTGATGCCCTGGACATCTAGTTTTGACACCTCTCGGGCGGTTTCCATCATCATTTCAGGCGTTTCTTGAGGCAGTCCGTCAATGATGTGACAGCATACCCGTATTCCGTGGTTTCGCAGTTTTTTCACACCATTCACATAACACTGATAATCGTGTGCACGGTTGATAAGCTCAGCCGTTTCTTCATGTACAGTTTGAAGGCCAAGCTCTACCCAGAGGTAGGTCCGCTCATTCAGCTCTGCCAAATAGTCTACAACCTCATCCGGCAGGCAATCGGGCCTCGTCGCGATTGCAAGGCCGACAACACCTTCCTGTTCTAAAATGACTTCGAATTTTTCCCGAAGTTCTTCCACAGGGGCATATGTATTCGAAAAGGCTTGGAAATAACCGAGATATTTACCTTTTTTCCATTTTTTATGCATACGTTCCTTAACAGTGTTGAACTGCTTGACAAGATCGTCCCGACGGTTTCCCGCAAAATCACCGGACCCACTTTGTGAACAGAATGTACACCCGCCGGAAGCAACTTTACCATCACGGTTCGGGCAGTCGAAACCACCGTCGATCGGAATCTTGATGATTTTTTCACCAAAATATTCTTTAAGATGTTTATTCCAAGTATAGTAACGTTTATCCCCAAAATGCGGAGGAACAGTTATTTTCGTAGACATAATATTCCCTTTCCATGATTCATATTTTATACTACCAGCATTTTAGCATGTTGGATCAGTCTCCGCCAATTGGGATTTCGAAGACTGATTACATCGAGAAAAAACAATTGCCATGATTAGTAAAAAGGAATACAATCTTTTTGGTATGGAAATTCAGTTCCTTCCTAATAAGGTACGGATTGTAAAACAGAGGTACAGAGGATGCCTAAGCATCTTTGGCTGTTGATAGTGGGTATGATGATCAATGTCACAGGTGCTTCGTTCTTATGGCCCCTTAATACGGTATATATACATGATCATCTAGGGAAGTCCTTGACGTTGGTTGGACTCGTATTGATGGGGAATGCAGGGGCTGGGGTCATCGGCAATCTGATCGGCGGCTATTTGTTCGATAAGATAGGGGGATACCGGAAGCATTGGGTTAAGTTTCCGAAACTGCAGATCATCGTGGGAATTTTTATTTTTCATGGTTTCCTATTTGATCGCTTCACAGGCAAGCTTCTTCTTAGGTCTGATGACAGCAATGATTATCTTGACTATTGGAGAAATGCTCGTTTGGCCTACAGTACCGACGATCGCAGGGGAATTAGCCTCAAAGGGCCGGGAAGGATTTTATCAGGGTGTGGTTAACAGTACTGCTACCGGAGGCAGGATGTTTGGACCGATCATTGGTGGATTGATTGTCGATTTATCGGGTATAAACGCCATGTTCCTTGTCATCTTTTTCTTGTTATTCATCAGTCTGGGTATTTCAATCGTCTATGATCGTAAAATTGAAAACCGAGTATCGATTGTTGTTGAAAAGCCGTCTTAGTACGGCTTTTTCCTTATTTTCATGCATAATATTTGTCCAAAACGTGAAATACAATAAGAAGTGGAGAGAGGAGTGAGCATGTATTGGAGAAAAGCTCGATTGGTAATACGTATAGATGGAACAGCTATATCTCATGGATTGCACTTATATTACTCGTTCTTTTTATTACGCTAGGATTCCTTCATAAAACATTGACACCGTTTGATATTCAGGTCATGAAATATGTTTGGGGAATACGTTCAGACTGGTTGAATGCCTTCTTTATTTTCATAACGTATGTAGGTTCTGCCTACGTATCAATTCCGCTTCTGATCGTATTAGGTACGTATTTTTTAGTGAACAAGAAAATCAAGCTGGCTCTGGTACTCATCTTTAATCTGGTTGGGGTACGGGCAATGAACCGTTTATTGAAAAATGGTTTTAATCGGACGCGACCAGATGAAAATCCCCTTCTTGATGTTGGCGGTTTAAGTTTTCCCAGCGGGCATGCTATGAACTCTGCTGCATTCATATGTTTTCTAGGTTATCTGCTCTGGACTTACCTAAGTAAGAAAGGAAGGCAGGCGGGATATATCCTTGTGGGTGCATGGACACTTGTTTTCCTGATCGGTTTCAGTCGTGTTTACTTAGGTGTCCACTTTCCGAGTGATGTAATAGCGGGCTTTTCGGCTGGGGGAATTTGGCTTATCCTTACATTAGTATTCTTGAAAGTTATGACGATTAAGCGAGAGAATGAGACAGGGGGATGAAAGATGGACATGATTAAGATAGCAGAACAGCTTGCTATTCAAGCTCATAAAGGCCAGGTCCGTAAATTATCTGGAGAACCGTACATAATCCATCCAATAGCAGTAGCGAATATTTTAAAAGAGTCAGGGTTTCCAGAAGACGTTATCATTGCAGGTTTTCTGCATGATACGGTTGAGGATACAGAAATGGAAATTGAAGATATAGAAAAAGCTTTTGGAAAAAGTGTTGCGGATCTTGTAAAAGCAAATACCGAAGATAAGACGAAAACATGGGCAGAACGGAAGCAGCATACAGTCGAGGTTATACGGAAAGCCCCTTTGGAAGTAAAAGCTTTGATCATTGCTGATAAACTCGATAATTTTAAAAGCTTGAGGGAATCTTTTGAGCAAGATGGTGAAGACATATGGGAAAAATTCAAGGGTGATAAACAGAAACAAAGCTGGTATTACCGAAGTGTCGCGACCAATGCATTAGAAGGTCTAGGGCGGGAAGAAATACCTGAATTCTTCTACATGTACAAAAAGATGGTGGATCGATTTTTCGAACAAGTATAAAAATCAGTAAAAAAGTCCATCATGATATAAACCTAATTTCTCAAATTACCTTGACAATTTATGAAAATCTGCATACAATACAAATTAAATTCTTCACAAATTCAAGGCGAAGAAGAGGATTAGTAAAATAGTACTCGGTCCAAGAGAGTTGGCGGCAGGTGAAAAGCCAACCCGGAAGCTATTTGAACTCGCCTCAGAGCCATAAACGTGAACCAAAGTAACGTTTATCGTCCCTCCGCGATAAGGAGCTAGAGTGAGTGCAAACATTGCACTAATGCGGGTGGTACCGCGGGAAGGTTATGTGTATCCAACCTCTCGTCCCTGATGTTTTACAAAATCAGTGGCGGGAGGTTTTATTATTTTCTGGTGACCGATAAGCATCGAATTTCTGCGTTAGCTTGTGTCTACGATTCTCACTTAGGTTCCACTAAGCTCCGAGTCTCGACACTGCGCTGCCTTGAACTTCTCGCTTTTCACTCACCAGGTGTTTTTGAGATAATAGCTGTGGAGCTGAGGTTAAAAGGAAGGCTAATTGACAAATCTGGAGTTGCTCGATCAACGCCAAAAGTTGCTCAATATAACTTAAAAGTTGCCCGACCCCACGAAGAAGTTGCACAATAAAACGTAAGGGTATAAAAATCGTCTTTAGACAATTTTAACGAAAAAGTGTAATTGGGTGCTTGTCGCCCTTCAAATACTACAGAGAAATCATCCATAAAATCAAATAAAGGAATGGGAGTGGCAGTCATGGCTTTTGACCATACGCAAATTGAACGTAAGTGGCAATCCTATTGGGAAGAAAATAAAACGTTCAAAACTGAATTTGAACTTGGAAAGAAGAAGTTTTACGCATTGGATATGTTTCCGTATCCGTCAGGCGCTGGCCTGCATGTAGGGCACCCTGAAGGTTACACCGCGACCGATATCGTCGCACGTATGAAGCGGATGCAAGGATACAATGTCCTCCATCCGATCGGTTGGGACGCATTCGGTCTTCCGGCTGAGCAATATGCGTTGGATACCGGTAATGATCCTGCTGAATTCACAGAAAAAAACATTAACACTTTCCGCAGACAAATCAAAGAGCTTGGATTTTCTTATGATTGGGACCGCGAAGTGAATACGACGGATCCAAACTACTACAAGTGGACGCAATGGATCTTTTTACAGCTTTATAAAAATGGTCTTGCCTATATCGATGAGGTACCGGTCAACTGGTGTCCAGCACTGGGAACGGTCCTTGCGAACGAGGAAGTCATCGATGGTAAGAGTGAACGTGGCGGGCATCCAGTCATCCGTAAGCCGATGAAACAGTGGATGTTGAAGATAACAGCGTATGCGGATCGTTTGTTGGAGGATCTTGAGGACCTTGATTGGCCTGAGAGCTTGAAGGAGATGCAACGCAACTGGATCGGCCGTTCAGAAGGTGCGGAAATCACGTTTGATTTTGATGGTCATGATAAAGCAGTGACCGTCTTCACGACCCGTCCTGACACATTGTTCGGTGCAACATATATGGTATTGGCACCAGAACATGCTTATGTTGAAGAGATCACAACTGCTGAGCAGAAGTCGGCAGTTGAAGCTTATAAAAAAGAAATCGAGACGAAGAGTGACTTGGAACGTACGGAGCTTGCCAAGGAAAAGACCGGTGTCTTCACTGGAGCCTATGCGATCAATCCAGTGAATGGCGAAAAAATTCCTGTCTGGATTGCGGATTACGTATTAGCAAGCTATGGAACCGGTGCGATTATGGCGGTTCCTGCACATGACGAACGTGACTATGAATTCGCTGCAAAATTCGAGCTTCCAATCGTTGAAGTCGTCAAAGGCGGAGATGTTTCGAAGGAAGCTTATACGGAAGACGGAGAGCTTGTGAACTCAGACTTCCTAAATGGTTTGAACAAAGAAGAAGCGATCACGAAAATGATCCAATGGCTTGAAGAGAATGGTAAAGGTGAGAGGAAAATCACCTACCGTCTTCGCGATTGGTTGTTCAGCCGTCAGCGTTATTGGGGTGAGCCGATCCCGATCATCCATTGGGAAGACGGCACAAGCAGTGCTGTACCAGAAGAAGAGCTTCCATTGACACTCCCGAAAACAGACAACATCAAACCTTCGGGAACAGGTGAGTCGCCGCTAGCAAATATTGAGAAATGGGTGAATGTCGTCGATCCTGAAACGGGTAAAAAAGGTCGACGTGAAACGAATACAATGCCGCAATGGGCGGGAAGCTGCTGGTATTACCTTCGTTACATCGATCCAGATAACAACGAACAGCTTGCTTCAGAAGAAAAGTTGAAGCACTGGCTTCCAGTCGACCTTTATATCGGTGGAGCGGAACACGCAGTCCTTCACTTGTTGTACGCACGTTTCTGGCATAAAGTCTTGTATGATGTTGGTGTAGTGCCGACAAAGGAACCGTTCCAGCGTCTTTACAATCAAGGTATGATTCTTGGAGAAAACAATGAGAAGATGAGTAAATCGAAAGGGAATGTCGTCAATCCGGACGAAGTAGTAAAGACCCACGGCGGGGATACATTACGTCTATATGAAATGTTCATGGGACCGCTTGATGCGAGCATCGCCTGGTCCGAAAATGGATTGGATGGCTCACGTCGTTTCTTGGACCGTATATGGCGTCTGTATGTTGAAGAGGATGGAACGATTTCGGGTAAAATCCAGGATGTCGAGCCGAATGAACAGTTCGAACGAGTGTATCATCAGACGGTAAAAAAAGTTTCTGAGGACTTCGCAGAATTGCGCTTCAATGTCGGTATCTCACAAATGATGGTCTTCATCAACGAAGCGTATAAGCAAGATGTATTGCCGAAGACGTTGATGGAAGGATTCATCCAATTGTTATCACCAGTCGCTCCGCATATTGCCGAGGAGATTTGGGAGAAGCTCGGTCATACAGAAACAATTACGTATTCTGGATGGCCGACGTTCGATGAATCGAAGTTGACGGAAAATGAAGTGGAGATCGTCGTTCAAATCAACGGTAAAGTTAGAGCGAAGTTGATGGTTCCGACGGATGCTGATAAAGGACAATTGGAAGAGATTGCTTTGTCCGACGGTAAAGTGAAAGAGAACATCGATGGTAAAACGGTACGTAAAGTCATCGCAGTACCCGGAAAATTGGTCAACATCGTCGCAAATTAATCAAAATGAGAAGGATTGGCTTCGGTTTAGAGGTCAATCCTTTTTTAAATGATAGGCTCTGTTATACTTCATTGTTGATATACGAAATTCATTCCCTTTCCGCGAGCGATCCGCACCCCTCCTCACTTGCACATGGATCTCAACACAAAAATGAAACCATTTTCGTGTCTGCGATGAGAATTCTTAGAAGCTTTCCTTATGCTGGATTAGACGTTCACCACAAGACCACTTACATTCCATCCTTGTAGTTTTGCGCCGAGTAACCGCAGGCGCAGGACGTGGGGGTATTTAGTCGAATTTCATTATTATACTCGCGAAGTTCATTATTATACTCGATGATCCTTAATTGTTGTCCGCTGCGGGGTCTCGCCTGGCTCGCTTTTCCCGAAAGAGTGTCGCGAATTTCGCTGAAAGCAATATATAAAAGAAATCAACATTAACCTTTAACAGCGCCAAATGATAAGAAAGATAAAAATTTTGGTGCAGTGAAATAATGTCTAGCTCCATCGCCAAACCATTTGGATCGCTTCAGACCTCCTGCAGCGGTCGACACATTGAATTACTGCTTAAGTAGTAACCAATGCAAAACCAAGTCTTTGTTTGGTTTGAGACTCCTCGTCGGACTTCCAGTGGCCTTCGTGGCTAACCAGGGCGCTTGCGCTTTTCTTTATAATTGATGTGCTATAATGATGGAGTATAATTTCATATGTTGCTTTATGGTGGACTGATGTTTCTGATCAGTCCTTGAAAGGGAAGCCGGTGAGAGTCCGGCGCGGTCCCGCCACTGTGAGGTTGAGGTTCTTGAACATGCCACTGTTTCATTAAGAAATGGGAAGGGGTTTTGGGACTGATGAAGCCGAGCCAGGAGACCTGCCATAAGGAAGGACACAGAAATTCCTACGGGAGATAGGAGGGTGTTACGTGCAAAAACGATTGGAATCTATCATGACATATCTCGTTATGAACCTCTTCGATCTTAGCCTGGCATCTTCTTTATGAGGGTGTTTTTTATTTTTTGGCTCTGTTATTCTTTCTTGTTAATTTCCGGGAGACGTGGTGGTTGTTACTCGAAGATCCTTTTAGTTGTAAGCTGCGGGGTCTCGCCAGGCTCACTTTTCCCGCAGGAGTGTCGTGAAGTTCGCTTAAAGAAAATTCTATTAAAAGTCAATAACAAGATTTAACAGAGCCTATTTTTAAAAAAATCGGAGGGGAAGAGATGGAACAAGCATATCCAATAGGG
Organism: Pseudalkalibacillus sp. A8; assembly: GCF_045920555.1. NCBI lineage: Bacteria > Bacillati > Bacillota > Bacilli > Caryophanales > Fictibacillaceae > Pseudalkalibacillus > Pseudalkalibacillus sp. A8. Next base: position 4,235,428 of record NZ_CP174509.1, on the reverse strand, counting down.
CGTTCAAGAATTATTCAAACCAAGCTGGTTTTACCACCAGACACGAACCATTTACAGACGATCTTCGGTGGTATCGTTTTATCGTATATTGATGAAATCGCTGCACTGTCAGCGATGAAGCATTCGAAAAGTGTAGTTGTCACAGCATCGATCGATTCAGTAGATTTCTTGTCATCTGCTAAAGTTGGTGATGCACTGGGGCTCGAAGCTTTTGTCACATATACCGGCAGGACATCGATGGAAGTTTACGTTAAAGTGTTCTCTTCCAATCTATTGACTGATGAAAAAACATTGACGACCGAATCTTTTCTTACGATGGTCGCTGTAGATTCTTCAGGGAAACCTGTCCCTGTTCCGAAGGTCATCCCTGAAACCCCAGAAGAACAGAGGTTATACGACACAGCACCTGCACGAAAGGAAAATCGTAAAAGTCGCTCGATGATCCGTTGAATTCCAAGGACCTGCTGCATTAGTGGCTGGTCCTTTCATTTGGTGGAAAAAGTAGATTGATCGTTAAATTACCCCACTTCGTCGTTCAATCACTTAACTTCGTCATTAAACCATTACTCCCCCGAAAAAAAACTCCCTCTACTGAATCAATCCCTTTACTTTTGTTAGTGAACTTCGTAAAATAAGTGGCGAAACAATAAAAATGACATGACTTGATTATAGATATCGAAAGGGTGTTGAGTATGGAGAATGAACTTAAAACAATCACACCAGCGGAGGTTGAAAAGCTTTTAAAAGAAGGCGAGAAAATTTCCATCATAGATGTTCGTGAAAATGAAGAGGTAGAAGCTGGGAAAATTCCAGAAGCGAAGCATATTCGTTTGATGGAAATTCCGGATCGATTGAATGAGATCGAAAAAGACGAGGAACACATCATGGTTTGCCGCTCAGGAAGACGTAGTGAAAATGCCGGTTATTTTTTACAAGAGCAAGGCTTTAAAGTGAAAAATATGGTCGGCGGAATGCTTGAATGGGAAGGCGAAACAAAATAATAACCAGAAAGAAAGGGGAAACGGAGAGATGATTTGGGGAATCATCCTGTTTGTGGTAGCTGTTTACATCTTCTTCTCCTATCTACTTCCTTATTTGAAATTGAAGGCATTTCAACAAGAGGCTGTAGACCAAAATTTGTATTGCATGATTGATGTCCGTGATTATCAATCATCTTATCGTGATCCATTTCCGGTCATGACGAAGAATATTCCTTTATCCTATTTGTCTAGAACGACGAAGGAAGAAGAAATTTGCGACCGGGATATTGTTGTGATCGCAGAATCAAAATACGGAGCGGCAATGGCAGCACGGATTTTAAAACGGAAAACGGACAAATTTATATATTATGTAACGGTTACCTGACAAAAGTAGAAGTCTTTCGTCAAAGGATTTCCAGCACCCCCAGGTGAATTTTACGTGATAAACGTACGATTCAGGGGGTGTTTTTTTGTTGCAAATCAAACTCTTTGAGGCTCAACACGAAGAAGATCTTGAAGAGGAGGTCAATGATTTCCTTTCACGACTGCATGAATCCAAATTCATCGAAATCAAATATCAAGTCTCTATGGCAATTGATGAAGATACAGAAGACTTCGAATCTCTCTATAGTTTTTCAGCGATGGTCCTTTATCGGGTATGATAAAAGAAAAAATGATAGACTAGTAGGAAAAGGGTTTAGGTGTGAGGATATGATTCGATATTGCATTTGTTTTATGATAAAAGGCCAGGAAGTACTGATGCTTAACCGGGATAAAGCACCGAACAAAGGCCTATGGAATGGCGTCGGGGGGAAGCTCGAGCCTGATGAAACCCCTGAGCAAAGTGTGATCCGGGAGGTTCAGGAGGAGACCGGTTATTGTATCACATCTCCACGGTACGGAGGAATTGTCCGATGGGAAGTTGACGACAAGGAGATCGGCGGGATGCATGTTTTCTTCGTACATCTGACAGAACAAAACAGGTATCCGACCCCTGTTAAAATGGATGAAGGGATTCTGGATTGGAAAGGATTATCTTGGGTACTGGAAAAAGACAATCTAGGAGTCGTCAGCAATATCCGATACTTCCTTCCGGAAATGCTTAAAAATGATGAGCCTTGTGACTTTCTATGTATTTACCGAAATGGCCGTTTGGAACAAGTCAAAGAAATGGGACTGACTCGTTAAAGTCAGCCCCTGTTGTACATTTCTTCAGCTTTCCGTCGGATCCCCATCAATTTCTTGTCATTGTTATCGTAAACTTCGAAACCGAATTTCTTATACAAACCATGTGCATCTTCCGTGGCCAGCATGATCCTTCTTAACTTCAGTAGATCGGGATGAGCCATGACTTCTGTCATCATCCATTTAGAAAGTCCTTTACCTCTGTGGTGTTCATCTACAAAAACGTCCGCCAAATAACCGAATGTGGCGTAGTCTGTAATCACTCTGGCAAAACCGACTTGGTTTTGTTCGTAAAACAGTCCGACACAAAGGGAGTTTCGTATTGATTTTTCAACTGTGTCAAAATCAATCCCTTGCGCCCAATAAGAGTCTTCGCTTAAGTACCGGTGGATGTACGGAATATCCAACTCATCGCGATCCATGGTAAGAATGTACTCGTCTTTATACTTGTAGCCCATTTAATCGTCTCCCCTCGGTTAATCTTTTGCTGCATTCGTTCCAGCTAGATGACCAGTCACAAACGCACAAGTAATGTTGTAACCTCCGGTGTATCCGTGAATATCCAGTATTTCACCACAGAAATATAAATTTTCAACAAATTTAGAACGCATTGTATTCGGTTCAACTTCCTTTGTTGAAACTCCGCCGCCAGTTACAAAGGCTTTTTCAATCGGAAGAGTTCCATTTACTTTAAAAGTAAAGCCTTTAACAAGTTTTGCAACATCCCGTAACGAAGCGTGTGGTAGCTGGTTATAAACCGTATCCAAGCGGATATCTGCCTGCTCAAGTAAAAAGTGAAGATAGCGCTCTGGAATCCATCCTTTCAATGCATTTTTGATGGCTTTTTTCGGTTCATCCTTCAATAATGCCATTAATTCTTGATAAATTTCTTCTACATTCTTATCCGGCATAAGGTCAATTTTCATTGTCACATAGCCGTCTTTGCTTTTCTTCAGAGCTTTGACGACAAATTGACTACAGCGGAGTACTGCCGGACCGGAAATCCCGAGATGTGTGAAAATCATGTCCATCCGATGGGTGATGATCGGCTTTCCATTCGGTTTTAAGACACTCAAGGCGACATCGCGCAAGGACAACCCCTGAAGCGTTTTTTCTTTTATGAACGTTTCGTCAGAGGTGAGGGGAACTTCTGTCGGATAAAGTTCTGTAATCGTATGTCCGGCATCTTTCGCCCAGGCATAGCCATCCCCCGTCGAACCGGTATGAGGAACTGACTTCCCCCCAACTGCAATAATTACAGCCCTTGAAAACATTTTTTCGCCGTTTTTCAATTGAATTCCTTTAGCGTGCTGGTTTTCATAAATCACTTTCTGGACTTCGGTATTGGTACGGATGTCGACTCCGAGCTCATTGATTTTTTTTAGCATCGCAGCAACGACAGACTGGGCTTTATCGTTCATAGGAAACATCCGGCCGTGGTCTTCCTCTTTCAAACGGATGCCCAGGCCTTCAAAAAAGGCGATGATATCTTCATTATTGAAAATATTGAAGGCGCTGTAGAGGAATTTTCCGTTTCCAGGAACATGCTTGATGATTTCTTCAATTGGTAGACGGTTCGTAACGTTACAGCGGCCACCGCCGGAAATGGCAAGCTTTCTGCCCAATTTATTCCCTTTATCAACTAGTAAGACTGAGGCACCGTTAGAAGCACTCGCAACAGCTGCCATCAAACCTGACGGGCCACCGCCGATGATAATGACGTCATATTTCATATGTACACCTACTTTTCTTTACCTACACTGTAAGATACCATGATTATAATACGTGTTCAAAATCTATGACAGATTAAGCAAGGAGGCCTATAGCATTGGAGAATCAATTCAAACCATCTGTTACAGAAGCATACATACCTGATGATGGCGGATGGACTTCCTATAAGGAAACAAATGTATTATTGATATCCATTCCACGATTTGATCAACTCGTTCAAATAGAAAACAAAGGCTACTCTTATGTTTGGTTATACGATGAGGAGATGGATGGTCATATCTTCTGTTTTAAACTGGATAGTGGTGAAGAGCGAGCCATCCTATTCAAACATGAACATGCCGGAAGACTCCTTCAAAAGGAAGAAGCACAAGAGTTGTTCCATATTGCAGTGGCATCAACCAAGTTGGATGAGATTGACGACGATACATATTTATTATGGCTTCCAAACGTGGAGTTCACTCCAAGACCGTTACCTTAAGAAAAGCTTTAGCGAAAGCTATCATACTATGGTAAAATACATAGGATTATATGACATGGCATTGGGAGTTGGAACGTTTTATGTCAAAGTTGATACGTGGCACGTTGATTCTTACAGCGGCTACTTTCTTTTCTAAATTTTTGGGATTGATTTTCGTCATCCCGTTCGAATGGTTAGTCGAAACGGATGAAGCTTCCGGTGGGGCGCTTTATAGTTATGCTTACACGCCCTATACCGTTTTCTTGAGCATCTCGACATTAGGGTTGCCATTAGCTGTTTCGAAATTCGTATCCAAATACAATGCATTAGGGGATTATGTTACCGGAAGGCGACTGCTAAAGTCTGGGCTCGTCGTCATGTCAATCAGCGGTTTTTTTGCATTTCTGATCCTGTTTTCCTTAGCTGAATGGATTGCGACCTTGATGGTAAGTAGAGGAGGAAGTAACGGAAACTCATTAGAAGATGTAACGATGGTGATTCGATTAGTTTCTACAGCTCTTATCATTGTTCCGATCATGAGCTTGATCAGAGGATATTTCCAGGGATTCCAGTCAATGGGGCCTACGGGACTTTCGCAGGTTGTCGAGCAAGTCGTGAGGATCGGGTTCATCCTGATCAGTGCGTTTTTAGTCATGATCGTATTCAAAGGAGAAGTGAGTACAGCAGTAGGTTTTGCTACGTTCGCTGCATTCATCGGGGCGATGGCGTCATTAATAGTGCTTTTATGGTACTGGAAAAGACGGAAGCCCAATTTGAATAAATTGTTGAAAAATAGTGTGGACCACAAAATTTCGTTACCGAAAATGTATAAGGAATTGATCCAGTATGCGATTCCATTCGTTGCAGTTGGATTGGCAATACCACTCTACCAAGTGATCGATATGGTGACGATTAATAAGGCTCTGCAAAGCGGATTCGGATATGATCAGGCGAAAGCGGAATCGTTTTATGCTGTATTGCAGACCTATTCTCAGAAATTAATCATGATTCCGGTCTCCTTAGCGACTGGACTTGCCTTGACGGTCATTCCATTGATAACGACACTGTATACAAAAAAAGACTTTCCTGTACTGCAAAGTCAAATCACGAAAATATTTGAAATTGTCTTGTTCTTGACTGTTCCAGCGGGTATTGGGCTGGCTTTACTCGGATTACCAGCTTACTCGTTATTGTTTTCAAACAACATTGAGATCGGTGGTATGGTCCTTTCATGGTATGCGCCAACGGCAATCGTGTTTGCGCTATTCACGGTGACGGCCGCCATCCTCCAAGGAATCAATAGACAGCGTTTTGCAGTCTATAGTCTGATGATGGGTATTTTTGTGAAGGTAAGTTTGAACTATTTATTGGTTGCGAACATCGGTATTGTTGGTGCCATCATCGGAACAAACTTAGGCTATCTTTTATCGATTGTGATCAATGTGTTGATTATCAAGCGATATGCAAGATATCGATTCAGACCAGTTTATAAACGTTCTATTTTGATTGGAATGTTCATCGGACTGATGGTCATTGCAGTCATACTTGTCAAATGGGGAGTCGAAGCGATCGTAGGTACAAATTACAATAGTACATTCACTTCACTATCGGTATTGACGATAAGTGTTCTAGCAGGAGCAGGAGTTTATTTGTATATGAGCCACTTCTCAGGGCTCCTACAACACATATTCGGGGATCGGATCGACCGATTGTTCAAACGTAAGAAAGCACGTTCAAATTAAGGCCTTTTTCCAAGGCCTTCTTCTTTTGTCTTAAAAATATCGGAAATTCATTTCTTAGAATCCGAGCTGCTTAGCTGTTCATCAAACCATGCAAGCTGTTGGCCGATTCCAAGTCCTTTCATTGGAATCTTGTATTCATACCCTTTCTGCTCGAGCTGCGGTTCCAGATGGTCACGATATACTTTTCCACCATGAAGATAGACGACCACATCCTCCGGTGATTCATACTGCATGAACGTTTCGATCACATTTCGAGCCCAAACTTTTTTCTCCATAATTGAAAATGTCTTAATGGATAGGTCATAAGGTTCTAACTTTTGATCAGGTAAAAGAAGCCCGTCCTTCGCATTATAAAAGTAAAAACGATCGTAATGTTCTTTTGCATATTGCACAGATTTTTGGAACAATGGGCTTGTATAAAATTCAAGAACAGGTGCAGGATGGTCCAATTTTTTTCTCCCTGTAGCGAGCAATCCGATTGATTGTTTCAAAGGTACCCCTCCTTTTGGACTATTTTTACCTTATTATACACTCAAATGAAAAAAATAAGCTACATATTTACAATTGTTGGGAGGTTTTTACGTGAGAATTGATAAATTATTAGCAAATATGAACTATGGAAGTCGAAAAGAGGTCAAGAAACTCCTGAAGAATGGTCTTGTTGAAGTAAACGGTGAAATCCTGAAAGATGGAAAGTCTCACGTTGAACCTGAATTGGATACTGTTACTGTGAATGGTGAAGTCGTCGATTATGTGAAAAATGTGTATGTCATGATGAATAAACCGGCTGGTGTCATTTCTGCTACTGAGGATAATATACATATGACGGTCGTTGACCTATTGGGTGAGGAATATGCTTCCCATAAACCATTTCCTGTTGGGAGGCTGGACAAAGATACAGAAGGATTGTTGATTTTGACTAACGATGGCCAGCTATCCCATCGGCTGCTTGCTCCGAAAAAACATGTGCCGAAAACGTATTATGCCAAAATCGATGGAAAGGTCACGGAAAAAGAGCGTATGATGTTGGAAAAAGGTGTGAAGCTCGACGATGGATACGTTACAAAGCCTGCAGAGCTGACCATACTCAAAAGCGGTGTCCAATCTGAAATTGAATTAGCCATCACAGAAGGAAAATTCCATCAGGTGAAACGGATGTTCGAAGCTGTCGGTAAAAAAGTCCTTTATTTAAAAAGGCTTCAAATGGGATCATTGAAATTAGACCCATCCCTTTCCCCTGGTCAATTCCGATCATTGACCTCACAGGAGATTGAACAGCTAGAAAAAGATTCTCCAAGCCCCTGAGAGTTTTATACCCGCTACAGAAGGGTATTAATCTAAACATACTTGTAAAAAAGGAGAATCTAAAATGCTTATATTTGGTAAAGATATCCTGAATCAGAAAATCATAACCGCTGATAATGAAGAGTCAAAAACAAAAGTGGACGACCTGCTTCTCAATAAGAAAACGTACGATTTAGATTACCTGCTTTTTGTCGAAAAGAACCCTGAAAAGTATGATGACCAGAACCGAGTCGAGACATCATTGGATAATGTCGTCAATAGTTCAGGGGGTCAGACTGCTATGAATACCCCTCCGGTCACGGCTGAAGATACTATTTCCAAAAGTTATGATAAAAAAACACGTTATGTCTCTATCAACGATGTCACAGAGCTGACGGAGCGTTATGTAAAAATAAGCGGTGTTGACCAACAGCTGCATGATCCTGTCGATTCGATCGCCACTTCAGCGATCATCGGAAAAAAAGTTAAAACAGATAGCGATGAGACATTAGGAAAAGTAATCGACGTCGTGATTGATTGGGATAACCGCAGAGTCGTAGGGTTAGCGCTTGCAGATGGATTTTGGGCGAAGCTTGTATCTGAGGAAAACAGGTTCCTGTGTCTCGAAGAAACGATGGACTGGGGACCAGAAGAAATCATTGTGCCAAACCACTTTAAGGATCATCTTGTAGATAGTGTGAATGAAATCAGGGGCTGACACTATTGTTTTGGGACAGCCCCTTTGTTTTTTATAAATGGAAAACGGGCCATCATCGGTTGAAGACCCGTTTCTTTTGCAATTATGCTAATTTCACTTTTTTAGATGTTGTTTTCCATTTTCCTCTTGTAGGGCTTGACACAAGGTTATTATACGTTAGCACGTTTAAATCTCGCTGAATCGTTCTTTGGGTCGTACCAAATTCGTCGACAAGCTGTTGTGTTGTGACCGTACCACTTTCGTGAATAAACATATAGATTGCTTTTACACGGTTCAACATACGTTCAGTCGAAGGACTCAAACAACCACTCCTTACCTTTTTTACACTAACAAATACAGTGTATCGGCTAATTATTAAATGAATATTAAGGTTTTATTGAAATATTCGAAAAATTAACCATAAATACACATGACAATACCGCTTACTAGGGAAACTGAAGAATAAGAGATGTGACTTACTGTCCTTCCATTTCAGACTTCCGTCTAATTCCACTGTACTTCTTATTTTCGAGTGGATATCGGATAAACGTCTACCCCACCTCCTAGTTAGAAATATTGTATAATAATTCTGTGAATAATTCAAAGTGTATATGTAAAATTTGTATATTATTGTCAAAAGGGAAGGAGGAAGCTTGTGTATTTAATAAAACGATTTTGGGTGCAGGTAATCAAGTTGAATACTTGGTTCATATTTTTATCAAGCCTGGTCTTGATCCTGGGGAGTACGATGATAATGGGGGTAATCGAGCCTGAAACGTTTTCCAATCCATTTGATGCATTCTGGTGGGTGATGACCACCGTAACGACTGTAGGATATGGTGATTTCTACCCAAGTTCAATCGGTGGTAGGATTTATGCGATATTTCTTTACATAATCGGAATCGGATTGATTGGCGTTGTCATCGGAAAAGTGGTAGATGGTTTTGGAATGATCAGGCGCCGGAAGGAGGAAGGATTGTTGGGCTATAAAGATGAAGGCCATATTGTAATCATTGGCTGGTCGCAAAAAGCACGTTTTGCTATAGAGGAGATTTTACAATCAGAATCAATCAATGAGGTTGTCATTATTGATCAATTACCTAAGACACCTTATTTGCATGAAAAAGTTCATTACATACAGGGAGATGCAACCCAGGAAGAGGTACTTCTACAGGCAAATCTGCCAGGTGCAAAGTCACTATTACTTTTTGCAGACGATACCATCAAGGATCCTCTGCTTACAGATGGAAAAACACTTTTGATTGTGACAACGATCGAAAGGCTTTCACCAGAAATTCATAGCACAGTAGAGATTTTAAACGAAAGCCATATTCAGAATTTCCGACATGTTAAAGTGGACGAGTTTATCTTATCGAATGAGACGATTTCTCGGCTCGCTGTACGTACAGCGCTCACTAATGGTATTTCAAAAATTTACAGCCAGCTGATGAGCCGAGGCATTGGAGATAATCTTTATGAAATCGACAAAAAGCCGCATTGGCAGACATATAAACAAGCTTTTGAGGATTTGATAGATGTAGGAGCAACCTTGATCGCTGACGGAGATAAGATGGATATCAATCGCCGAATGGATGAAATCATTCCAAGACATGCAAGGTTGTTCGTCATCTGCGACAAAAAAACGTACGAGAGAATCCAGACTTTAGAATGAGTGGAGGAGATGACGCATGATAGATTGGAAAAATGAAGTTGAACAGCGGAAAGACGATTTCATAAAAGATTTGCAAGCTTTGCTGCGTTTTGAAAGTATACTTGATCCTGGAACGGCAAAAGAAGGTGCCCCATTCGGGGAAGGCATTCATCGTACATTGATCCATCTATTGGAAAAAGGGGAATCCGATGGGTTTTCGAGTAAAAATCTTGACGGTTATGCCGGCCATCTGGAATTTGGAAAAGGTGAGGAGCTAATCGGTATCCTTTGTCATATTGATGTTGTTCCTGCGGGAGACGGATGGAGCTCGGATCCTTTTGCTGCAGAATTAAGAGATGGAAAAATATTTGCAAGAGGAGCGATTGATGATAAAGGCCCTACCATGGCAGCCTACTATGCGATGAAAATCATCAAAGATTTAGGGATCGAATTGAACAGAAGGGTACGGATGATCATTGGAACAGATGAAGAAAGCAATTGGCGCTGTGTGAAGCATTATTTCAAACACGAAGAAATGCCGACAATGGGATTTGCGCCTGATGCCAGTTTTCCGATCATCAATGCAGAAAAAGGATTGTACGACTGTGAATGGAAACAAAAAGAACAAGGCTCATCTGAAAGTGGCGATGTCCAGCTTGTTTCCTTTGAATCTGGCAGACGATTGAACATGGTTCCAGATTATGCTCATGCCGTTCTAGAAGGAAACAGCCTTGATTCCTTAGAAGTAGATTTCAATTCGTTTATAGTAGACAAACAATTGAATGGTACCGTCCAAGAGGAAAATGGACAATATAAGCTGCTTTTAGAAGGATTATCGTACCATGGAAGTAAACCTGAAAAGGGGAAGAATGCTGGCTTGTACTTAGCATCCTTTTTATCCAGATACTCTTTTGATGAAGAAGCACAAAAATTCATACGCTTAGCCAATGACTATCTGACCAATGATACAGAAGGTGCAAAATTAGGTGTCAGGGACTCTGATGATATCACTGGCCCATTGACATTGAATGCAGGAATCATGAGCTATACTTCGAAAGAGGGAGGCAGGTTCGGATTGAATCTGCGCTATCCAGTTTCCCATTATTTTGAACGTATGAATTCGATTTTAAAAGAAGTTGGGGATAAATTCGGTTATGAATTGCATGAAATCGAGCATCTCACCCCTCATCACGTGCCGAAGGACCATGAATTGATCAGGAAGTTGATGAGTGTGTACGAGCAACATACAGGCGAAGAAGGGTACTTGATTTCAATAGGGGGAGGTACTTACGCACGCTCTTTAGATGCAGGAGTCGCATTCGGTGCACAATTTCCAGGTGACGAGGAAATTGCCCACCAAAAGAATGAATACGCTAATATCGAGAATCTGCTGAAAGCAACCGCCATCTATGCCCAGGCAATCTACGAATTGGCCAAGTAAACATATTATTCGATAGAGGCAAGCCAACTTATTGTTGTGCTTGTCTTTTTTGACTGGAAAAGTGAAAAAACTTCTTGTTTGGTGAGTTTTTAAATTTACGAAGCCATGAAAAGAGACGGAACCACCCTGCTTTTTCATTATGTCTAAAAATATACGGTGAAAGGCTAAAAGATCTCAAATATGAAAGCTGGAAACTCGAAGACAGACAGTTCGAAGATTTTACCAAAATTTTAAATGGAGTAGAAAGATGACACATTTTAATAAACTTTTTTAAACATCCTGATTGAATTTTTAAGAAGTTGCGATACAATCAACAGAGGTTGATACATAATGAAGGATTAGTCAGGAGAGCTAAAATGCAACATAGTTTTGAAAAGACCTCTGTGAATTTCAGCTTATTTTATTTTTTCATGTTTTTCGGTTATGGTACCCTTTTTCCTCTGTTAAGTGTTTACTTGAAGCAAGAGGTTCAGTTGACTGGCACCCAAATCGGAGCAATCATGTCGGTCAGTCCAGTTGTCATGATCATAGCGCAGCCGATATGGGGTATCATTTGCGATTATACTAGAAAACCGAGGGCGGTCCTCATCTTCACATTGGCAATGAGCGGTTTGATCGCTCTACCATTCGTGTTGATGGAAAGCTATATCAGTCTTATTGCGATATCCATTATGCTTGCCACATTCCAGAGTGCGATCGTACCTGTTTCCGACAGTATCACTCTGAACTATGTGATGGCCAAAAATAAAGAGTATGGAAACTTACGTCTATGGGGGGCTCTTGGTTTTGCCGTTGCTGTCTATGTTATGGGTAACCTTGCAGAAACCTTAGGACTTAGTTTGATTTTTTACTGTTTTGCAGCAGCCTTATTTATTTGTATCATTTTTGTATCAGCGATGCCGAAAGAGAGCAATCCTTTAAAGGTTGATTTGAGGACAGGATTCGTAACACTATTCAAATTACCGAAGTTCGTCTTATTTATGTTGACCACGTTCTGTGTTTTTGGTCCAATTCAATCAAACAACTTTTATTTCGGACTGTATATTCAAGAGATCGGCGGAACACTAGCAGGTGTCGGGATTGCATTTTTGCTTGCTGCAGGAAGTGAAGCTCCGTTCATGAAGTTCTCTGGTAATTGGATCCGCAAGGTAGGGATTGAGAAGATCCTGATTGCTGCAGCACTTATTTCAGCACTAAGATGGTTTTATTATTTTATTGAGCCTAGTCTTATGGCAGTGTATGCAACAACCATCGCCCAGGGCTTTTCAATTGGATTGTTCATTCCTGCTGCACTTCAATACGTCCGGGAAATTGCTCCAAGTGATGTGAAAGCGACAGCAGTGGCTTTATACAGCTCGATGGGAAATGGACTCGGCAGCTGGTTCAGTACGTTTCTCGGTGGAATTATTTATGATGCATTTTCTTTATTTGCGATGTATCTTTTCTTCGGTACAATGACCACGATCGGTCTATTGCTTCTTGTCGTCAATCTGAAGCTGTTGCCCCATAAAGTAGCAGCCTAATATGATGGAGAAATAGCCTGAGTTTTTGAGCTATCAAACCTTTTCGGACATATGTTCCGCTATTTGTGACAAACAAGGGTGATATTATTAGTTAGCGGACATTTAATCCGAGTAAATGGTGTTTTTCAAGGATATATGGTCTCTGATGTCCGCTAAAAATGTCTAGAGAATCTGTGTCCTTTTGATCAGCATATTTTTTTCTTAATACAATGAAAAAGAGGCTGTTCCATAATTGTGAACAGCCTCTTTTAGTTTGGCTTATTGATCCTATTTATTCGATACCAAAATCAAAAATGTCGCTTGATAGGTAACGTTCACCCGAGTCGCAAGTGATGGCTATGACCACTTCTTCGGGGCTGAGATTCTTGGCTGCTTGAAGCGCAGCATATACCGAAGCGCCTGAGGAAGGTCCGACAAGAATTCCTTCTTCGCTTGCTAGTTTACGGGTTGTCTCAATCGCCTCTTCATCTTTAATGCGTATTATTTCATCATAAACGTTTTGGTTCAATATCGGCGGAATGAAACCTGGGCTTGTGCCGACTAGTTTATGCTTACCTGGCTTTCCGCCTGACAGTACGGGAGAGCCTTCTGGTTCGACGACTTTAATTTCGAGACCTGGTACATGCTCTTTCAAACTTTCACCTGTTCCTGTTATCGTTCCACCTGTACCGGCTGGTGCCACGAAGGTGGAGAATTTCTTACCGATATGCTTGACTGCCTCAAGGATTTCGATTGCTGTGGTCGTACGATGGGCATCTGGGTTTGCAGGGTTTTCGAATTGCATGGGCATGTAACTGTTCGGGATCTCATCTGCAAGTTCTTTCGCTTTTGCAATCGCGCCTGGCATTTTATCATCCCCTGGGGTCAGAACAACTTTTGCTCCATAGGCTTTCAAAAGGTTTATGCGCTCCTGGGTCATCGTATCCGGCATCACAATGATCGCTTTATAACCCTTTGCAGCTGCGTTCATCGCAAGCCCGATCCCGGTATTTCCAGAGGTCGGTTCGATGATTGTCGAACCTTCTTTTAAAAGGTTCTTGTTCTCTGCTTCAGTAAGCATGTTATAGGCTGCACGGTCTTTGATGCTGCCACTTGGATTGAATGCTTCCAATTTTACATAAACATCTGCACCGTTCGGGTCTGGCAGACGATTCAATTTGACGAATGGTGTATCTCCTATCAAATCAGCTATACTATTAACAACACGCATTAAAAACACGTCCTTTGCACTTCAAGATTCTAGCTTATTATAACAAATCCAAGTAAACCACTCTAATTTAATGATTTAAAGGGAATTCATTAATATTCCAGTCATACCCTGTTTTTGTTAGACTTATGATAACTTTAATGCGGAGGTTAACAAAATGGTCAGGCACACTTTCTTAGCAGTACCGATTCCAGAAGAAATCCAATCCAAAATCCACAGCTATGCAGAAAAAGTCAAGCCCTTGCTTCCCTTGAAGAAATGGACCAGTTTGGGTGATTACCATATTACGCTTCAATTTCTAGGAGCAACTTCTGAGGGAAAGGTGGACCCTCTGATTGAAGAAATGAAAAAGATCGAGGCACCATCCTTTCGATTATCAATAAATAAAACCGGTTATTTTGGGAATCCCAAAATCCCCCGTGTGTTTTGGTTAGGGATCAATCATTCTGAAAAACTGAACCAGCTTCGAGAACAGACGAAAGAGAGAAGCCTTACGGCCGGTTTCGAGGTAGAGGCCAGGCCGTATCGGCCACACATTACACTTGGAAAACGTTGGGACGGTGACTCAAAAGGTGTATCAACTGAAAGCTTTACCTTACCAACAGAATTAGATGGATGCAGCTGGGAAGTCAATGAAATCATTTTATATGAAATCCACCCTGGCAAAGATCCAATGTATGCTCCATATCAACGTTTCAAGATCGGAGAGTTGGCGGAGTGATACGAAAAGTCAACCTTGTCATTATACAAGTTCTGGTTCTTTATGCTATATATCTAGTGGGAACCTGGATTCAGAATGCTTTAAATCTTATGATTCCGGGAAGTATCGTAGGCATGTTCCTTCTCTTTTGTCTTCTTGTGACAAAGATCATTCCGCTAAAATGGATACAAGAAGGAAGCCGATTCCTGCTTGTACATCTAACGCTCTTTTTCATTCCTGTGACGGTTGGCGTCATGCAATTTGGTCATGTCTTCAAAGGGAAAGGGTTGCTCCTTATCCCTGCCGTCCTTGCCAGTACAATTCTCGTGATCGTCATCTCTGGTAAAATGTTGGATTTTCTTATGTCAAAGCGTCTAAAGAAGGGATCAAATGAAACATAGTTTGATAGAGATTGCATTCTTAGCACTTACGATAGGCTTATACCTCGTAAGCCTCAAATTTTATAGAAGGTGGAAAAATCCTTTCCTGACGCCTATTTTGACAGCTGTAACTACTATCATTTGTTTTTTGATCATTTTCGACTTTTCTTATGATACATACATGTCAGGTGTAGTCTGGATTGATAAACTATTAGGACCCGCAGTTGTCGCTCTGGCCTATCCGCTATATATCCACCGTGGCTTGTTGGTTCAATATACGTTCCCGCTTCTTATATGCATTGTTACGGGAGTTTGTGTAGGTGTATTTTCAGGGTTGTTCTTCGCCCAGATGATTGGAACATCGTTGAATGTAATTTTGTCTCTTTTACCAAAATCGGTTACAACTCCTGTGGCAATGGAGATTACGAGAGTTTCAGGAGGTATGCCCTCAATAGTCGTCGTGTTCGCCATGGTTGCCGGAATAGGCGGTGTAATCACAGCACCCTACTTGTTTAAATGGTTCAAAATAAAGAGTGATATGTCGAGAGGGCTGGGTTTGGGAGCTGCTTCACATGCTATCGGGACTTCAAAAGCGCTGGAATATGGCAGCCAAGCGGCAGCGATAAGCTCAGTAGCGATGACGATTTCAGCGTTGGTTGCATCCATCATCATCCCAATCATTGCTTCATGGATTTAAAAGGCAGGTGAAAAAGATTGGCACAACTGATCAAATTGGAAGATTGCGTCTCACGGTATGAACAAGACGTTTTTCGTTATACAGGACAATATACGAGATTGAAACGCGATCGTTGGTATAGGGAAAAAGCGAATTGGGAGATCAACCAGGTGAAAGAAGATATACAGGGTAAAGAGCAGCATCCTTCTGAGAAAAAGTGGTGGAAAAGAAAACGGAACAATCTAGACAATGAAGTAATCGAAGCTGGTAATGTCAGGGTTGATCAACGGAGTTTATCTGAAGTTAAAGAAGATTTCCGAGAAGAATTGTTTCAATTTCAATTGAAGTGGGCAAGTTCTACAATAAGAGAAACTTCCACAATCAGTTCATCGCTTAAACGGGATAAAAGCCTGCGCTGCCTCATAAAAGAATTGCCAGATAACTACCTGGTGCTCTACAGACCAGTCATTCAATTGAAAAAAGCTCAAACCCAATTGGATGTGCTTTTGATTGGACCTGATTCGATCAACGCGATTGTTCTTTTAGAAACAAGAAAAGGTGAAGTCGTTCACGCATCACAAAAATCGTTTCTGGGAATCTGAAAGGCAAGAAGATACCCGGAAGATCATCAATCCTACCTCCGCTGTCCAGAGAATGAATTATTTTATACAGTCGGTCATCGATACGAAAACCATTGAACTGAAAATTTCATATGTCATACTCGCACAAAATGCATATGTGAATCGCAACAATATACCATCTTATATCCAAGTTGTCGATCAGACCAACTTCGATAAGTGGAAAAAGATGTTGAAAAGGCAGCCGAGCCCGAACAAATTCAAGCAACTGAAAGCCGCCCAAATATTATTGACGAATTGTGTAACTTCAGCTTATACAAGACCGGAGTGGGATGTTGATGAAAATCAGTGGGATCAGACTAGTTCAGAGTAACATTGGTAGGTGCACTGGATCTGCTTGAAATTTTCCAATGAAATAATCCAGAGCAATATTAACTCCGATTGATTTCCTAAAACAATCTCCTTTTTTAATTGCTTTGGACGCGATAGTACTATTGTCCCTATCATAGGCATCATTTGACATTTTTTGTCTGTGTAAAGAGGGAAAATGGGACATTTTGTTGAAAAAAGAATAAGACCATCGAAAGAGAGTGGCTTATAAATGGAAAAGTTCTACATATTCATCATCAATCCTAAAGCTGGAAACGGTAAAGGCAAAAAGGTCTGGAAAAAAGTAAAACGTGATTTACAAGAACAAAACGTTCCATACCGAAGCTTTTTTACCCAAAGGCCAGGTCATGGGAAAGACATTGCTCAACAAATGGCCTATATCCACCATGAACATTTGAAGGGGATTGTCACTGTCGGGGGCGACGGGACAATGCATGAGGTGATCAATGGATTAAGCCATCACCCGGCAATACCAGTTTCTTTTATCTCTGCCGGATCGGGTAACGACTTTGCAAGAGGCTTTAAAATCCCCAGGGCTACCGCACAAGCCCTTCATCATATCACTTCAAAGAAGGGACGAATAAGACGATATGATATAGGTGAGTATCGGCTTCGCAATCGGAAACATAAAATCAACTTTTTTACAAGCTCACTCGGCATCGGTTTTGACGGAGAAGTAGCGAGACGCACAAACGAATCGAGATATAAAGGGATACTTAATAAAATAGGTATAGGGTCTTTCTCTTACATAATCACAGTTTTGAAATTAGCAATGACTTACGAACCATTCCAGTTGAAATTAAAGGTGGATGGTAAGGAACATGAATTCAGTGATGTCTGGTTGATCGCGACGACCAATATAAAATATTATGGTGGTGGAATGAAGATCTGTCCGGATGCTCTACCAGACGATGGACTATTGAACCTTTGTATTGTCCACAACCTTTCTCGGAAAAAGCTGTTGTTTCTATTTGGAACTGTTTTTTTAGGGTTACATGCCAAATTGAAAGAAGTCACGTTATTGAAAGGGAAAGAGATTGAAGTCGATACAACCATACCAGCAACGATGCATGCTGATGGAGAGTTGATCGGCTCCACTCCGGTCCATATCAAAATCCATTCAAAACGGTTTTTGGTGAAATGATTTGGTGGACCGGGCTGGAATTCGTGTCTTTTTGAACAGGCATTTATATGTTAAAATATTATATCTGTACAGATTTATCGTGTTTGTACACTTTGAAATGATTTGTTTAAGCCGATAATAAAGATAGAATGATGAAATCGAAGGTGAACGTATTGAAACACATATTAGGAAGCGGCTGGCAGGTCAAGCCTGCGGGTGGTGCTACCGGTGAAGCCTATATCGCACAATATGGAGAAGAGAAAATCTTCTTGAAAAGAAACTCGTCACCATTCCTTGCTGTATTATCGGCAGAGGGGATCGTTCCAAAGCTTTTATGGACCAAGCGGTTGGAGAATGGAGACGTTATAACTGCTCAGCACTGGTTGAACGGTAGAGAGCTTAAAGCTGCAGAAATGAACCAACAGTTAGTTGCTAAACTGCTTTCCAAAATTCATCGTTCACAAGAATTGCTTTCAATGTTACGCAGAATAGGGAAACAACCGTTAACCCCTGAAGCTGTGTTAGATGAATTATTTCGTCGAACACAAAAAAATTATCAATACCAGCAAGAGCTTCAGCCTTATCTGGATTATTTATCTACACATATACATGAGGTCCAAACAGACCAATATGTCGTTTGTCATGGCGATGTGAATCATAATAATTGGCTCATTTCTGAGGAAAATAGATTGTTTCTGATCGACTGGGATGGAGCGATGATCGCGGATCCTGCATTGGATCTGGCAATGCTGCTGTATTGGTATGTCCCTGATGACGAATGGGAACAGTGGTTACGTTCGTACGGCATTCCGTTGACACATTCATTAAAAATAAGAATGCATTGGTATATTGTAGCTCAAACGATAGAGTCGATTTTTTGGCATTATGAACGCGGGCAAGAGGAACAAGCAAAATATTGGATGAATTACCTCGATCAATTAGATAAACAAATATATCATTGAAATAAAAAAGATGAGTCCTTATGAGAGAGTCCTGCAAAACGAATACAGTAACTGGAAAAAGCGCCCTTCGGGGCGTTTTTTGATATGATGAAAGAAAAATGCAAAGGAATTGGATAAATGTTAAAAGATCAATATCAGGAAACTCTTTCCTTTCATGCCGAGTTGTACAATTTAATACCAGAAGATCACCTATTAAAGAAAATCGATAAGGTGGTTGATTTTTCATTTATATATGACCTTACGAAGGAATCATATTGTATGTATTACGGACGACCAGCGACTGAACCAGAGTTACTACTTCGAATTCTTCTCATCCAGACCTTATATGATTTATCCGATGATCAAGTCATTCAAGATGCCAATTTACATTTAGCTTATAAGTGGTTTTTACGATTGAATCCCGAAAGTTCTTTACCCCATCCTACACAATTAAGTCGATTTCGAAACCATCGATTAGGAGCTAATCGTGTAGAGGAAGTATTGGAAGAACTCGTCAAGCAGTGCCAGGAAAAAGGGATCATCCAATCGAAAGCACTCATTTTAGATTCTACACATGCCCAAGCAAACGCAAGTAAGCGTTCGCCTCTACAAGTGCTAACAAAAGCAGCTTCAAGGCTCTCCAGAGCCGTTAAAAAACAACATACCAAACTACATAAAAAATTACCTAAAGCTCCAAAGCTTAATGATATTCCAGAGGAAGAACAAGCTAAAGAAATGCTTCGGTATTTAGCCCATTTAGGTGAACAAATCGAACAGGCTCTTCCAGATGCGGAAGGCGCGATAAAGGATAAGCTGGAGACCGCAAAGAGAATTGTCGAAGACGAAAGGCTTCTTTCGAAGAAAGGGATTCTGTCAGCAGTAGACCCGGATGCGCGTTTTGGATGGAAGTCTACTACAAAATCCTTTTATGGTTATAAGAATCATCTTGCGATGACCGAAGAAGAAATTATTACGGGTGTTCAGGTCACTCCAGGAAATGTAGATGACGGTAAGCAATTAAAAGAATTAGTGAACCAATCTAAAGCTGGTGGAATGGAAGTTAACGAAATTCTCGCTGATACGGCTTACTCATCTAAGCATAATTTATCCTACTTACAACAAAATTTAATCACAGCATCCATCCCACTCAATCCATCTGTTTATGGAGCACGAGAAGAGGACAACTTTCAATATGATAAAGAAAGAGATCAAGTGATTTGTCCAGCAGGACACCATAGTATTCGAAAAGCTCGAACGGGTAAAAAAGATACTGGAACAAACCAAATGAACACTTTTTATTTTGACGTTGATATATGTAAAGAATGTCCGTTAAAAGAAGGGTGTTATAAAGAGGGGAAAAAATCAAAAACATACTCCATTCGGATCATTTCTGAAGAACATCAACAACAAATGAAGTACTTAGACTCGGAAGAGTATCAAGAACGGAAAAAGGTACGTCCATCTATAGAGCATAAGAATGCGGAATTAAAAAGATTCCATGGGTTAACCAGGGCGAAATACCGTGGTTTATTAGGTATGAAAATACAAACCTATCTCTCGGTGTTCGCTGTAAACATTAAAAGAATGACAAAATTATTACCACAAAATGAGCTGGGAAATGTGTAATATCAGCCCATACTTCTTGAAACATGTAAAAATCCACCAGAAAGTTAAGATCAACTTTTCTAACTGGTGGATTTTTCTCTATTAAAGATTTTTTCGCCCTATTTTGCAGGACTCTCTTATGAAGGCTCATCTTTTTGAAATTCTATAAGTAAGTAAAACAAACCCTTACATATGGTCGATCAGATTCATCCATTGGTTTAAATCTCCGTTTGATTGGATGATATGCTGTTCCAGCGACTGGGCTTGCCCGCCATTTTGACTGTAAGTTTGAATGGCCATCAAGGTGTCACGGAGTTCTATAGGGGTCTGGGGATTTTGAAGTAGAGAATTCGTCAGCCTCTCCAACTGTTGACACTCTGAATCCGAACCACATTGATCCAACTGATGACTTCTTAAAATATCCGCAAGTAATGAAATTTGATCATTGACTTGTAATGGCATTATTACGCATCCTTTCGAGTCGGTTTGCCCTTAGGATGTGTCAATATGAATGCTTTTTATCCGATTATTTTTTCGCGCCCCAAATGAAAAGACCGATGATTGCGATGATCAGGACAAGCGGTGGAGCCCAAAAAATTAAAAAATTCTGCATGTAATCCTCACCTTTTTTTATAATTGTACTTGGTATCCCCGTTATTTTCATCTAATCAAAAGTAATGTTTTGTATATTGTCAATAATTCACAAAAAGCACTTACAATAAACCAATCATCGGATTGGCGTATGAAAGGTCTTTCAGTAGATGGGCTGAAAACTTTCTAAAACAACATTAGGATTTTAATGAGCCTAAGAAAAAAGATCCTGCATCAGACCAGCAGCGTGGCCAAAGCAAGATCTTCCAACATTTATTATCAGTACTGAGAAGCGTACTTGATTTTAACTTTTTGTGCACGGATCGATTGTTTATAAGCGATACGTTCAAATGGATAAACAGCTAATGCATAGCCTGCGAATAGTCCGCTGAACATAGTTAATACTGTTACTTCTGCTGTCTTCGTCAAGGTCTTTTTAAGAATAGACATGAATTCGTTAAACCACTCCTATAGTGTATTTTTACGTTCCTTGTAACAACATTTATTATCTTACCTTTGAAAGCGTTTTCTTCCCTAATGACTATAATTGGTATATGACATGATATGATGCGCTCTCGTAATGTCGTTGTCATTCACGTCTACGATGATAAAAATTACTTCAAAATACTCCCCAATTCTCTTCCACATACTAATGACGATAAAATACTTCATACGATGTTCATTTTTGGATGACTTTCATGGTAAAATATCCGAGGATAACGTAATTAGAAAGGGTTTGAATGAATGCGTCTAAGAAATAAACCGTGGGCTCAGGAAAAAATCGATGACAATCCACAAATCGTTGTACCTGATCCAGAAAATTGGAAAGGCAAGTGGCATGAACTATTCAACAATGATTATCCGATTTGCATAGAGGTCGGGACTGGGAAAGGACAGTTCATTACGGAAATGGCGAAACGTCACCCGAATGCGAACTTTATCGGGATTGAGAGACAGAAAAGCATTGTCGTATCCGCAATGGATAAAATCAATGAATCAGGGCAGAAAAATCTTCGTATGATCAATGTCAATGCGATGGATCTTATCCAATATTTCGATGCTGGGGAAGTCGATCGGATCTACTTGAACTTTTCAGATCCTTGGCCGAAAAAACGTCATGAAAAACGCCGGTTGACCTACGAATCGTTCTTGAAAGCATATGAAGAAGTGTTGATTCCTGGCGGAGAAGTCCATTTAAAAACAGATAATCAAGGATTGTTCGAATACTCTCTTCATAGCTTTTCGAAATACGGAATGATCTTGAGTAATGTGAGTCTGGATTTACATCGAAGTGATTTTGAAGGAAATGTGATGACTGAATATGAAGAGAAATTTTCTGCGATGGGTAATCGGATCTATCGATGTGAAGCTGTTTATCGTACAAAATAGCGATTCGAAATGACTCTTTCTAGATAGATGATATGCTACAATGAAAAGTAGATAGAGTAGGAGGAGTGAACAAACATGGAAACGCTGCAATTTGGAGAGGTAAAATTACACTGGCTGAATGGCGGAGTAACGAATATGGATGGCGGAGCAATGTTTGGTGTTGTTCCGAAACCGTTATGGAGCAAGAAGTATCCAGTTAATGAAAAGAATCAGATTGAGCTTCGGACAGATCCGATTTTCTTTCAATATGAAGGAAAAAACATCCTGATCGAATCTGGGATGGGGAACGACAAACTTTCGGATAAACAGAAAAGAAATTACGGTGTCAATGAAGAATCGCACATTGATAGTGAATTAGCGGAGTTTAATCTTACCACAGATGATATTGATCTTGTTCTCATGACCCATATGCACTTCGATCACGCATGCGGTCTGACGAAAATGCAAGACGACCGACTCGTTTCTACTTTTAAAAACGCAAAGATCTATACTTCGGAAATAGAATGGAATGAAATGAGAAACCCGAACATTCGTTCAAAAAATACATACTGGGAATTGAACTGGAAAGGGATCGAGGATCAGGTCAAAACCTATAAAGATCGAATCGAAGTCCTTCCGGGCCTTCATATGATCCACACTGGCGGTCATAGTGATGGACATTCCATCCTATATTTTGAACTGGGAGAATACAAGCTATTCCACATGGCGGATTTGATGCCTACCCATGCACATAAGAATCCTCTTTGGGTTTTGGCGTATGATGACTATCCTATAACCTCTATCGGGGAAAAACAGGAATGGATCGGCAAAGGGATGGCAGAGAATGCATGGTTCACGTTTTATCATGATGCCATTTATCGTGCGGTGAAGTTCAATGATGAAGGTGAAATCATTGATGCTGTTAAACGGGAGAAATAATCAATAAATTGTCACATTTGCAAGGTTTGTAAGAAAATGGTTGTAGAAAAACGTCACATTTTTTACAGAAACCTGTTACAATTAACATAGATTTTTGAATTAATAATAGTGTAATATATTAATTGGCTCATATAGACGTTTAGGAGGGAACTATAGATATGCTTAAGCAACTTACAGCCATTATGATGGCTTTGACGCTTTTAGTATCTGGGGGAGCAGGCGTACTAGCGGCTGAAGACGCTCCCAAAGGAATGGAAGAAACCACAAAGAAACTTCTAGCTGATGAATATTATGATTACAAAAACGGGACACTTGAACTGTCCAATTTCACTGAGGTGGAAGTAACTCCTGAGGGAGAAGAGGCATCTGGTCCGATCACAGTGGTTGCGGCTCTTGCTGAATTCCAAACTGTACGCGATAACATCTTTACTTTTGATCGTAAAGAGACTGTCTATTTCGATGCAACAAATGGGAAAATGTTGACCGCTACAGAAGTTGGCGCATTTCAGAATGATACGCTGACAAATTACAAAGAGCAATTCGAGCACCTTGGAAAGAAGATGAACCTAGGTTGGATCATGTCATTACATGCACTTATTCTACTTATTCCGGCATACTTGATGTTCGTTTGGGGGAACCAAGTGTATTCATCTTCACGTTTCAAGATTGAAAACAACTTATACGGCCAAAAGCACACATTTAACTAATGAATAAAAATGGGGCTGACTCACGTTCGAGTCGCCCCTTTTGAATGTTCATGTATATGTTGGCCTTGCTGGTTATATATTTGTATTAGCAATTTCTAATACAGATCCCGTATCTGCATCTACAGTGAACAGGAAATGTTCCTCACCTGAGGAAGTTGATTTGGTGAATCCGCCTTTGTATACATTATAGGATAGTCCGTTCAGTTCTGCAGATTCCTTTGCGGTATAAATCCAAGACCCGTCCACCTTCGACGGCACTTTCTGTTTAAGCGATTTCAATGCTGATTCAGGTGTGATCGGACGGGAGCTTAATTGTTTTGTAAGCAATGCACCGGCTACAAATCCAATGACCGTGCCGAGGATGGCAGATGTTTTCAAAAGAGATACCCCTTTCCAACAATGTTCATTTCATTTATTCTATAGTATAACAGACTTTAATTGATTCATTATAAAATTCATGTCGAGGGTTCGCAATTCCCACCCCTCATAAAACAAAACTAGGGAGCGTGAACCTAAAAGCTGTTCATTCACACTCCGCTTGTTTTGAAGCGGAGTTTTTTTATTTTGTAAAGGACCTGATATAGCCAAGTTTTTAGTTTAAGCTCTATTATACTTGATTGTACGTCGAAGTTCATTATGTTAGTCGAAGATCCTTTTATATCGTGGGTCTCGCCTGTCTCGCTGTCCCCGTAGGAGTGGCACAAATTTCGCTCAAACAATCAACAGTGTTTTAGTTAAAGAGGAATAACGTTGATCCTAAAACAACAACTCAGAAAAGGAGGCTTGATGATATGGATTTTCAGATTCCAAAGAAAGTGGAACGAATTGATGAAGATATACAACACCACGAGTTGAAGTATCATGATAAGCGAATTGCCGTTACAAAGGAATTCACATTCGATGCAGCCCACCACTTGCATTGCTATGAAGGGAAATGCAAGAGTCTTCATGGGCATACGTATAAACTAGTCATTACGATCAGTGGATTTGTAGATGATATAGGGCTGACCATCGACTTTGGGGAAATCAAGCAAATTTTTAAAGAAGAAATCGATGCGAAATTGGACCATCGTTATTTGAACGAAGTCTTACCGAATATGAATACAACTGCTGAAAATATGATCGTGTGGATCTGGGAGCAATTGGAGAATCGCCTTCAGGCATCGCACTATAAGGAACGTGGAACAAGAATTGAGGAGTTGAAGTTATATGAAACTCCAACAAGTTATGCAACATTGAAACGAGAGTGGATGAAAAATGACTAAACAAATGGTATTTCCGGATAAAACAGAATATATGCAGTGGGAGCTTCCGATGGTTGAAATATTCGAAACAGTGGAGGGTGAAGGGAGTATGGCTGGATTCCCGACGATTTTCGTCCGCGTCTTCCACTGTAATCTTCGCTGTACGTGGTGTGATACGACTTACAGCTATGCACCTGCGAAGAAAGAGTACAAAGCGACAATCGAGGAAATCGTGGAAAAGGTCAAAAGTTTCTCCAGTCATCGAATTTGTTTTACAGGTGGAGAGCCTTTGATCCATGGAAAAAAATCAGCAGCTCTTCTGTTGGCGATGTGTGAGTTGGACCAAATTGTTGACGTTCATATTGAAACAAACGGGGCAATTGATTTAGAGCCATTTGAAAAACTTCGAGCTGAGAATGAAGCCGTCGGAAAAAAAGCACGGTTCATTATGGACTTCAAGCTCCCGGATTCAGGTGAAATGGAGCGTATGATTTACAGCAATTTCGATATTCTGAAACCGCAGGATGAAATCAAGTTCGTAATCGGTAATGATGGGGATTTTGAGGTTGCAACATCTGTAGTCAAAAAGTATCATCGTTCAGGGCAAGTTTTGTATAGTCCTGTATGGGAAACAATGCCCCCGCAAAAACTTGTTGAAAAAATACTTGCAGAGCCGCTACCGGAAGTGAAGTTGAGCTTACAGATGCACAAAGTCATCTGGCATCCGGACCAGAGAGGAGTTTAACGATGAAAAAAGCAGTGGTTGTTTTAAGTGGAGGGTTGGACAGTACGACCTGCATGGGAATAGCAAAAGAGAAGGGCTTTGAGCTCTATCCGATTACATTCCATTACGGTCAACGCCATAACCGGGAAGTAGAGCAGGCTGAAAAAGTGGCTACTTATTTTGATTCGCCTGAACATCGGATTGTCGATGTAAGCTTTTTACAGCGGATTGGTGGTAGTGCATTGACGGATGAAACCATTGAGGTAAGGCAAGGCGGTGTAGAAGAAGATATACCGTCAACCTATGTACCTGCCCGTAATATGATTTTCCTTGCGCTTGCTAGTGCTTATGCGGAAGTGATTGGAGCAGATGCAATCTATATCGGTGTTTCAGCAGTCGATTATAGTGGATACCCTGACTGCCGGCCCGAGTTCATATCAAGTATGAATGAAACGGTGAATCTAGCGACAAAAACAGGCGCGACTGGGGGACAGTTTAAGATTGAAGCCCCATTGATCCGAATGACGAAGAAGGAAACGATTGAGGAAGGCCTTCGCTTAGGGGTTCCATATGAATTGACGACTTCTTGTTATTTAGGAGAAGAAGTAGCTTGCGGAGAATGTGACAGCTGCTTATTACGCTTGAAAGGTTTTGAGGAAGCAGGAGCTGAAGACCCTATTCCATATGCTAAAAAGCCTCGCGTGTAGCGGCCCTTTTAAAGTTGCGTTACAATAAGTGGTGTTGATAATTTTCTGGCAATGGAAGGGAGAAATCATGAAGGAAGAAACCTTACAATTATTTCAAACTTTAACAGAATTACAAGGTGCTCCAGGATTCGAGCATGATGTGAGGAAGTTTGTACGCAGTCAGCTTGAGCCTGTTTCGGATGAAATCATCCAGGACAAGCTTGGAAGTATCTTTGGCGTGAAAAAAGGGAAAGAAGACGGACCGAAAATCATGGTAGCTGGACACATGGATGAAGTCGGATTCATGGTGACGAAGATTACAAAGAACGGTATGCTGAAATTCGAGACGTTAGGCGGCTGGTGGAGCCAGGTCTTGTTGGCTCAGCGGATGCAGGTCATGACCGATAATGGACCGGTTATCGGAGTGGTTGGCTCGATTCCACCACATTTGCTTGAAGAATCTCAGCGTTCCAGACCAATGCCATTGAAGCATATGTATATCGATATCGGTGCGGATGACAGGGAAGATGCAGAAGCGATTGGTGTTCGACCAGGACAACAAATCGTACCGATCTGCCCATTTACACCAATGGCGAACAAGAAAAAGATTTTAGCAAAAGCCTGGGATAATCGTTATGGAGTAGGTCTTGCCATTGAATTGATGAAGGAACTCCAAGGTGAGGAACTACCGAATACGCTTTACTCTGGTGCTACGGTCCAAGAAGAGGTCGGATTACGTGGATCGAAAACAGCAGCAAACCTCATCCAACCAGACATCTTCTACGCATTGGATGCAAGCCCGGCGAACGATGCTAACGGTGATAAGGAAGCGTTTGGACAATTAGGTAAAGGCGCATTGCTACGTATTCTAGACCGTACGATGGTGACACATAAAGGCATTCGCGATTTCATCCTTGATACGGCTGAATCAAATGATATTCCGTATCAGTACTTTATTTCCCAGGGTGGAACAGATGCAGGCAGTGTACATATTTCGCACGAAGGCGTACCATCTGCAGTAGTTGGGATTTGTTCCCGTTATATCCATACCTCAGCTTCGATTATCCACATAGATGATTACGCTGCAGCAAAAGAATTGCTTGTCAAATTGGTCAAGTCGTCTGACAAATCAACCGTCGACCAAATCATCTATGATTAATAACTGTAACAGGCACCGATTTTTGATCGGTGCCTTTAATCGGACCTTTAATCGGTGCCTGGCACTGTTTGTAAACCGTTGACGCACCAGGGTTTCATTTTTGTACCTGGCACTTCTGAAGTTTAAACATTTAGGATTGGAGTGTGTTTATAGTGATTGTAGCGGTTGGGTCAAAGAATCCGGCGAAAATTCAAGCGGTCCGATCGATCGTCGAGTCTCTCGAAGGGCAGGTAGAAGGGCTGGATGTTCCGTCGCTTGCCTCGTCACAGCCATTTTCAGATTCAGAAACGAGAAAAGGGGCGATCAATCGGGCGAAAGCTTGCATCGATAAAGGGTACAAACTCGGTTTAGGACTTGAAGGCGGCGTGGTGGATTCTGAAGATGGTCTCTTTTTGTGTAATTGGGGAGCACTTGTAACCGAAGAGCTTGGTACATATGTTGCTAGCGGGGCGAAGATTCTTCTTCCTAAGGAAATCAGCGACCCGGTTCGCTCTGGCATAGAACTAGGTGATGTCATGGCTGATTACACGAAACAAAGAGATGTACGGAAGAAGGAAGGTGCAATCGGGATTTTTACCGATGGCTGGATCACCCGTGAAGAAATGTTCGCCCATATCGTTCGCCTCTTGTTCGGTCAGTATCAATTTTATAAAAAGTGAACATAAAAAAGGGGCTGACCCATAAGTGTCTGACACTTTTTTTGGGGTCATCCCCTTCCTTTTATTCTTCTTCAAATACATAAGATAACGCTTGTAACGCTTGATCGAAGTTTTCCACAGTTGCCGTCGCTTTATTCGATAATTCTTTTAATGCGTGATGGAGGGATCCATCTCTGACCAGGATAAGTGGTTTATTCAATGCAAGCGCAGTGGAAGCATCCATCGCCGTATTCCATTGCTTGTAGCTATCACCAAAAAACGCGAGAACAACATCTGACTTGGAAAGCAAAATCTCGGTCCTTAAATTATTGAAGTCAGAGGCTTTATCATCTTTAATGATCTTATTTGGTTGTTCCCCTAAGATCTCTTCACCGATGTCATCTGATCGGCTGTGGTTAGTCATCGGATTAACAAAAGTGATCGGAAGATTCATCTTTTCAGCTTTCTGTTTTACTTCATCTCGCCAATTATCATGGATTTGTCCTGCTAGATATACCGTTAGATTCACTGTATCACTCCTTTATTGATCTATAACTATAGTAACATGAACATTTTGAAAAATTCCTGTAATTCGTCTTGTATGTTCATAGGATATTAAGGGGATGATGATGGCTGAGACTAGAAACTGGGGTAATTTTTATGAAAAAGCGTTATTTAATTATTTTATCAATCCTAATTGTATCTGTAATTTGCATTTGGGTAGTTTATGAAGCTACTCCATTTTGGCATGAAAAGCAAAAAGTCATCACAGTCAAGGAAGGCGATTCTCTACAAAAGGTAGCAGAACAACTGGAATCGGAAAAAGTGATCAAAAACAAAATGTTTTTCTTGTTGTATGGGAAGCTAAATGACTTCGATGGGCAGGTAAAGGCAGGAAAACATCAGGTTTCGAGCACGCAATCCATCCCATCTATATATAATGAGTTTTTGAAATCCCCGGTTGAAAAAGGGATTGAAGTGACTTTTCCGGAAGGCTTCACAATTGAACAGATTGCAGCCCGGCTTGAAAAACACGGTCTAGTGACCAAAACAGAATTTTTAAAACTTGCAGAATCCGGTGAGAGAGTCAACCACCCAATCGTACAGAAGCTTAAGGATGACAAAGATATCCAATACAAATTAGAGGGCTACTTGTTCCCGGATACCTACTACTTTCAAAAAGGCGTCATTCCAAGTGAGATTATTGAAAAAATGCTGGATCGTTTTGAACAGGTACGTAATGAGCTCGATCCTGATTCAAGTCAACAGTTGGAGAAATGGGTGACACTGGCGTCCATCGTTGAAAAAGAGGCTGTCGTCGATAAAGAGAGAGACTTGATTGCCGGAGTATTCCAGAACCGTTTGGAGGATGACTGGAAATTGCAATCATGTGCCACGGTCCAATATGTTCTTGATAAACCGAAAGAACGCCTTCTATATAAAGACCTGGAAGTGGAAAGTCCGTATAATACATACATTAATGATGGACTTCCTCCAGGACCGATCGGGAATCCGGGGAAAAAATCGCTGGAAGCCAGTTTGAATTCGAAAAAGCATGATTATTACTTTTTTGTTGTAAAAGCGGATGGATCGGGTGAACACCATTTTTCGAAGACGTTTAAGGAACATCAACAACATACCGATCATAAAGGGAATTGGTAGGTGGGAGTTGGTTCATTTTGCTGTTGATAGAATCGTTTTGTAGATAATTTCGATTTTTTGCGTTTACCCCCTTATTTTTGTAGATAATCAAGTACTCATCAAATTCAAATCTTCAGTGGAGTTCCCAGGAACACGTTCTGGAACGTGAAGATGAAAAAACTCACTTTCCGTGTGAGTTTTTAATCCATTTTTAAGGCTGTTTTGTATAGATTGTTGTTTTTTAAAATTGGGAAATATACTCGCTTTCCGCGGGCAATCTGCAAGCCTCCTCAGCTCACTTGCACAGGATGTGCTGGCTTCGACGTTCACCACAGGACGTGGTGGTTGATAGTCGAAGATCCTTAAATCGCTGCGGAGTGTCGAGAATTTCGCTATAAAAAATCAACATACAAAGCCTAAAAGAAAAGGGCACACCCCAAAGAATTGTGGTGAGCCCTTGAACTTTCTCTATTTATCTTTTATGTTCTTGTTAGTTTGATCCTCATTCCTTTTCGAGTGATCCTCTTCCTAAGTAACTTCTTCTAAAGCTGAATCCTCTGCAACAGCGGCTTCAGCTTTATAATCGTGTTCTCTTTCATGCTCTTCAGTAGTCATCCCGTCGGATTCATAATCAAATGAACCTACAGGGTCTAGATTTTCGCTGATCAAATTGAATTGTCCAACTTCGTCTTGAAGAAGCATGGCTATATTTTGAAGTTCGTTTGCAGCATTGTTAACTTCATTGATTGCTTCTTTCTGATGGATACTTGATGCACTTACTTGTTCAGAAGCAGCAACAGATTCTTGTGAAATCGCGCTTACTTCTTGAAGTTTTTCAGATAATGCTGTATTCGAGCCTTGGACTTCACTGATCGCTTCACGCACTTGCTGGATACGAGCATTGATACCTGTTACATTATCCGCGATTTTCGTGAACGCTTGCTTCGTACGATCAACTGAAGTCTGCTGCTCAGTACGGTAATAGTCGAATTGTTCAGCCTCATTTGAGCGCTTTTCCATTTGCTCGGACATTAAAGTAATAAGCTTATAAATATTCTGGGCTTCTGATTTCGAACGTTCTGCAAGCTTTCGGACCTCTTGAGCTACCACTGCGAACCCTCTGCCTGCATCCCCAGCTCTTGCTGATTCGATTGCTGCATTCAAAGCAAGCAGGTCGGTGCTGCCTGCAATACCTTTGATGGTATCGACAATGGAACCGATTTGTTGGGAATGCTGGTTTGCCTCTTGTACCTGGTGAATCAAATGGTTTGCAAGCCCAAGGAATTCATCAGAGCTCTTACCAAGGTTCTCAACAATCTTAAGGCCTCTTTTCCTTCTTCTTCAGTTGCTTGAGAATCTTGACTGATTTGAAGGCTGTATTTAGCTGTTTCATCAATTGAAGAGGTCACCCGGGAAATCAACTCAGTACTCTCATGTAAATGGTCAGCTTGGACTTGAGCACCAGCAGAAACCTGTTGGATTGCTTCATTGACTTCTTCTGTTTGTGCGGTTGTTTCTTCAGAAATAGCAGCTAGGTGCTGAGATGAAGAAGAAAGCTGCACAGAAGCGGTGTTAACTTCTTGCATCGCTTTCTGCACCATTTCAGCCATCAAGTTGAATGT
Source organism: Pseudalkalibacillus sp. A8 (assembly GCF_045920555.1). Taxonomy (NCBI): domain Bacteria; kingdom Bacillati; phylum Bacillota; class Bacilli; order Caryophanales; family Fictibacillaceae; genus Pseudalkalibacillus; species Pseudalkalibacillus sp. A8. Next base: position 4,203,818 of record NZ_CP174509.1, on the reverse strand, counting down.
ACTTGCAAGCTCTCCCATCTCATCTTTCTGTTCAACGTTGACACGATGACCAAGATGGCCTTCACCAATGACTGTTGCCCCTTCTTTTAGGCCGGTGATCGAAGAAGTGATCGTCCTGGTCAGCCAGAATCCTAATGACCCGCTTGCCGCTAAAATGATTAAACTCAGGATGATCAAAATCCATAAAAGGATTGTCCCCAATCGTTTCTGATCAGCACTTAAGCTTTGGTTTTCAGCAATGACCTCTTTTTCAACATTTTCAATCGTTTTTTGGAGGTTCATACCAATCTCTTCAAAATCAACGACAGTTTGTTGGATTTGACCCTCGTAACCTTTACGGTGTCCATGGCACTGGTATAAGCTAAAAGATTAGAATTGAACCCTGATGTTTGCTTCGGTTCTAAATCTGCGGAACGGCTGCTTTCTTCAAAGATTCAAGTTGATCATTATATCGGTTTTCATCCGTAGATGTCCCTGTTAAAAAGTATTGTTTCTCTAAAATACGAAGCTCATAGAATTCATTCAATAATACCGGATTGATGGATCCAAGCAGCTTACTCATGGCATCTGCTTTTTCATTAAGAATGGCTTGCATACTGTCTATATCTGAAACAAGCTTTGAGGAGTCGACGAAGGAAGACTCATTTCTACCTACTTCATCAGCGATTTCTTTAAAAGAGGCTGAAAATTGGTTGTTATCTTCTTGTATCTTGTTGATATGTTGTAGAAGTTCGGAAAGTTTCGCAGTGATCTCTTGAGCTGAGGCTTCATAAGTTGTCCGTAAAAACTCTTGTTCAAGTTTTCTGATATACGAAAATTCACTGTTGACTGAGATGGTGTCCGTAGAAAGTTGTTGTAGTCGTTGTTGCTTATCATTCATGCTTTGAGTCATGAAAACGTAAAACATTGAAAACACAAATAAAATTACAATTCCTACGACAGCCATAATTAACATGAGCCGAACTTTATTCTTGATTGACAGCTGAAGGTTATCCTTGAGCAATTGCAGCATGCTTTCTCCCCCTTGGTTCCTCTGCACTAGCTATTCACCGCTCTACTTTATGGATTGAAACGACTTTGTATATAATAGAGATAGAGTTTAGAAATAGCTCATTTATTTTCCTTACTTTTATTATCGTAGAATGTTAAAAAATCTTAATACTTTTTACGATAGAATTTTGTAAACACAAGCATTAAAGAAACCTGTCGATCAAAAGCCAGGATTCAAAAAAAAAACGGAGGTAAGTCTTTTGAAATCATTTTTAAGGAAAAAAGGGGTATCTCTATCATTACATACGTATTTTGTGACAGCGCTTAGCTATATGGCATTAGGACTCTTCTCCTCTCTGATCATCGGACTTATTTTACAAACAGCGGGTGAGTTATCTGGTTCCTCGTTCTTCATGGAGATGGGGAGTTTGACGATGAGTTTGATGGGACCTGCAATCGGGGTTGCAATTGCATACGGTCTGAATGCCCCTCCACTTGTTTTATTTTCAACTGTTATTGCAGGGGCTGCTGGGAGTGCCTTAGGGGGAGGTCCGGCAGGAAGTTATGTGGCAGCCCTATTTGCAGTAGAGTTTGGAAAAATGGTCTCGAAGGAAACGAAAGTGGACATCATTGTCACCCCATTTGTGACTGTGACCATCGGTTATCTCGTAGCCAAGTTCATCGGACCTCAAATATCCAGTGCCATGCAAAACTTTGGAGATCTCATCATGTGGGCGACAGAACAAAGACCTCTTGTAATGGGAATCCTTGTCGCCACCTTGATGGGACTAGCCTTGACAGCTCCGATATCCAGCGCGGCGATTGCGATCATGCTTGGTCTCGATGGACTTGCAGCAGGAGCAGCAACAATAGGTTGTGCTGCTCAAATGATCGGTTTTGCGACAGCAAGCTTCCGGGAGAATGGATGGGGAGGATGGATCGCTCAAGGTATCGGAACCTCTATGCTGCAGGTTGCAAACATTGTTAAAAAGCCAGCTATCCTTATTCCGCCCACAATTGCTGGAATGGTCCTGGCACCATTCGGAACGGTAGTATGGGTAACATCCAATATTGCTGAAGGTGCGGGTATGGGGACAAGTGGGTTTGTTGGCCAGATCATGACCTTCCGTACGATGGGCTTTACTTTTGAAACTTTACTCATTGTTTTGTTCTTGCACTTTATTGGACCAGCCGTCATCTCTCTTGTAATATCAGAATGGATGAGAAAAAAAGGGATCATCCAAGATGGAGATATGAAAATCGAGTATTAACATTGGAGGTTATTTAATTGAAAACAATCAAAACAAACGATGACTGGAATGCTGCCATACAATCTGATAATGCAATCATCATGTTTTCTGCTGTCTGGTGTCCTGATTGTGTGATTGTACAACCGATTATGCGAGAGATAGAGGAAGAGTATGATGAGTTTGATTATTTTTATGTAGACCGTGATGAACATATTGAATTATGCCAGGAGCTAGATATTTTCGGGATTCCGAGTTTTCTTGCCTATCGAAATGGAAAAGAGGTCGGCCGCTATGTGGACAAGCAACGTAAATCCAAAGAGCAAATTGAGGATTTCCTCCAATCCATCGGATAAAAAGTGACTTTTCCCCTTTCTGGTGTTACAATTTACTATTAGAGATTCATGTCTTAATTGTCATTTAGAAAGGGTGAACGTTGTGGCAAAAGTAGAGGTTGACCACAGTAAATACGCAGGTATTCGGTTCGATATAGAAAATGAGGATGTCATCCTTGTAGATATACTAGAAACCATTCCATATGAATATGTAGGGAAGGATACTTTAGTGACGATCCCGACAACAGAATTCACATCTGTTTGTCCTTGGTCTGGACTTCCGGATTTCGCAGAGTTTCACATTAGCTATATTCCGAATGAAAAACTCGTAGAAATGAAATCCTTGAAGTATTACCTCACTTCTTACCGAAATGTTGGAATCTATCAGGAGCATGCTACAAATCGTATTCTTGATGATCTTGTACAATTACTTGATCCAAAAGAAATGAAAATAACTGCGATCTGGAATGCACGTGGTGGATTAGGAACTGAAGTCGTAGCAGAATATAAAAAAGATAACAAATAACTCTGGGGTCGAGCCCTAAGTGTAACCCAGGGGGTTGATCCATAAGTGCCTGACACTTCGCTTTGGTCAATCCCTTTTTCTGTTTTTCAAAAAGGATTAGTTGATTTTGCAAAATTCACTCCCTTTACGCGGGCTAAAGAAAAGTTTAAACGCCTGATCAGCCACGAAGGTCACTGGAAGTCCGACGAGGAGGCTCGAACCAAACAAAGTTCGGTTCTGCGTGGGCTTACACATAAGATGTGAATCAATGTGTTGCCGCCGCAGGAGGTCTGAAGTGATCCGAGTGGTTGGGCGTTGGAGCTGGACAACACCACTCTGCATCCAAGCTGTGGGGTCTCGCCTGGCCCGCTTTTCCCGCAGGAGTGTCGGGAATTTCGCTTAAAAAAATTCTATTAACCAAAAATAATACTAAAAAGAGCGAGGATTCCGCCTAGAAAGGAGGATGTCGGATGGAACCAATTGAATTGAAACGTATACTTGAGAAGAAATTAGGTACCGATGATCGTTCGTTCATCTACAATGCAAAGGAAAAAACATTGCGAATTGAGGAAAAGGGAACAGGTAAAGGGATTACACTGTCGCTTCCTGGATTGACAGCAAAATACGAAGAGCGTAAAGATGATGCGATCGACGAAATCATCTATCACGTTGATGAACTATTTTCAGTCATGAATCAAAATCAATCGTTAGACGGGAATCAGAAAGCGATATTTCCAGTGATCCGATCGACATCTTTCCCGACTGAACATAATGGAGAGCCGCTGGTGTTTGAAGAGCACACAGCTGAAACCCGGATTTTTTATGCACAAGATCTGGGGAATTCATATCGATTGTTGACAGAAAAAATGCTTGAAGGTGAAGGATGGAATTTGCAACAACTGAGAGAAATCGGAAGGTTCAACCTACGGTCACTTGATTGTTCAATGAAGGAAGACCAAGTAGCAGGAAATACATTCTACTTCATCAATCACAATGATGGATATGATGCAAGCCGTATCTTGAATCAACAACTCCTTGACAGCATGCAGAAAAAAGTGGATGGGACGCTAGCTGTGACTGTTCCGCATCAAGATGTGCTGATTTTTGCCGATATCAAAAATGAACAGGGATACGATATTCTCGGTCAAATGTCCATGCATTTCTTTTCAAATGGAAGAGTCCCTGTTACTGCATTACCTTTCCTTTATGAAAATGGAGAATTTGAACCAATATTCATACTCGCAAAAACGAAGCCGGAAAAATCCGAATAGATATTGATGAAAGGGGAAAACCCGAATGGTGAATGTACATTATAATCAAAATGGAGTTGGGGATGTATTACTCGTTTCTGTAGATGCAGGTACAGTTTCAGAACGCGATTATAATAAAAATGGGGAAGTAATAAGATTATTTGATAAAAATAACGGCCGTACACTTGGCTATAATATTTTTAATGCCTCTCACCACTTTGCACTTTCTGGAGATGGGAAAATCGAAGTAACTGAAACACTTGTCAATGAAATCAACCAGTTTTTAAGGAAGAATGGTGTAGAAGAAACGATTGAATATGATGCACGTCCTGATTTCATTGTCGGGCATGTGGATTCAAAAGAAAAGCATCCTGATGCAGATAAGCTGAGCATTTGTAAAGTGAACATCGGTGATGAAGTCTTGCAGATCGTATGCGGAGCGCCTAATGTTAATAAGGATCAGAAGGTGGTTGTAGCACGTGTCGGTGCTGTAATGCCTAGTGGTATGCTGATTAAAGATGCTGAACTTCGCGGTGTCCAATCCTCTGGTATGATTTGTTCGGCCAAAGAATTGGATCTTCCAGACGCACCCCAAGAAAAAGGGATACTCGTATTAAGCGGGGACTATCAAGTTGGCGAAGATTTTTTCAGGCAAAACTAGTAAATAAAGCAGAGAGCAACCAGAATTCCTCCTGGTTGTTTTCTACTACTTATTTACCTTTTTTAAGGAAGAAGGATAAGGAATATGTTTTATTCTTGACGATCCCCCTTTAATAGATGAGGGAATAATCTTATAGTACCTTTTAAGCTCGAATTATTTAGGAATATAAAAGAAATTTTTAAAAAAGGTGAATGTATAAAATGTCTAAATGGTTGAAAAAAATGATGGATTTGATATTCGATGAGGAAGAAGACATTGAGGGAGATAAGCCGGACAAAAGGAGAGCTTCCAAAACAACTTCTGAATTTAAAAGGATAGGGAAGTCAGTCGGCCGAATCACAACGGCTAAGGGCTCGTTTGAACCTAAAATGAGACACCAATATCCTAAAGATGGCAATTTCCGTTTTCCAGTCATACCCGACGAAAAGGATAGGAAGGATTCCTATAATGGTCTGAATAGAAACGAGAGAGTAAAGTCGCAAGATCAACTAGAGAAACAATTGAATAATAATGAGGCCGAACAACAACGAAAGGAAAAAAGGCAGCATAGCCATAGACGAAGCGATAGCAGGGTTAAACAAGCGGGAGAGAGACCAAAGTTTACTGGAGAAAATTTTAAACCTACTGAAATTCCTTCTCCAATTTATGGATTTGGAAGCCGACCTGAAATATTTCCACCGGAAATTGGCCCGGAAAGTGCCGGCAGCATTTCTAGTAAAAAACAAAATACAGAATCAATGCATGAACCAGGTTATGAAGCATTTCAGGTGATTTCTGAAATGAGACAAGCCCGATTTTTAAATGAAACTGATCCTATTGAATCAGAAAAGCAAGCAACACCAATTCTAGGTTGGGATTTCAAGCAAGAATCAAAATCGGACAATGAACAAGCTGAGGAATCAGAATGGCAGTCTGAAAGCACAGAAGAACAAACCAATCTTGCAGCAGAAGAAGTAATGGAACCAGCTCACATTACTTTCAATGAAACAGATATACAACAAGAAAGTAATGAAGAGTCAGTCGGAGAACCAGAAGAATTAACAAATCACACTGAATCAATCCATACATATGACAATAAAACGAATAGTACACAGGAAACTCCGGAAAACAATGAAAATGGATTTGAAGATTCAAATCTCCAGATGGAACGGTCGGAGATACAAGAAAAGAAGAAGAGCCCGATACCATTCAATGTTATGATGTTGCAGCGCGATAGACAATCAAGGAGAACTCCTCCAAAGGAAAAGGATTCTGATTTCAGTTCCATAAAACCTGAACAAGCAGTAAGTAGCGAATATATATTTCCATCTGCGAGTCTGTTAGATCGTGAAATTCAGGAGATTAATGATGATGATGAAACGTGGCTAAATGATCAAATTAAATTATTGCAGTCTACTCTTCATAACTTCAATGTGAAAGCGACTGTCGTTGGAGCGACGAAAGGTCCTTCAGTAACAAGGATTGAAGTTCAGCCTGCACCGGGCGTAAAAGTGAATAAGATTACGAATCTTTCTGATGATATCAAGTTGAGCCTTGCAGCGAAGGATATAAGGATGGAGGCACCAATCCCTGGCAGGAATGCAATCGGAATCGAGGTACCGAATAAAGTTAGCAAATCGGTGACTCTCCGGGAAATTATCGCTCATCCTAATTTTGCAAAAAGCTCATCCCCGCTTTCTGTAGCATTGGGACTTGATATATCAGGGAATCCGGTCGTGACGGATCTCCAGAAAATGCCGCATGGATTAATTGCTGGTGCTACTGGATCCGGTAAAAGTGTATGCATCAATTCGTTGCTGATCAGTATTTTATATAAGGCACATCCAGACGACGTAAGATTGATGTTGATCGACCCTAAAATGGTTGAGCTTGCACCGTACAATCACTTACCTCACCTGGTAACGCCAGTCATAACGGATGCAAAGGAAGCGACGCTAGGTCTGAAGTGGGCAGTCGATGAAATGGAACGTCGATACGAATTGTTTGCGAAAACCGGTGTAAGGGATATGGAACGCTTCAACAAACTAGTGAAAGAAAAAGGGGAGCCTGATCAAAAACTCCCATATGTAGTCGTAGTCATTGATGAGTTGGCAGACCTTATGATGGTCTCCCCACAAGAAGTGGAAGATTCGATTTGCCGGATCGCACAAAAAGCCCGCGCTTGTGGAATCCATCTACTATTAGCAACTCAGAGGCCTTCCGTCGATGTCATAACCGGACTGATCAAAGCGAACATCCCGACACGGATCGCATTCTCTGTATCTTCATCCGTGGACTCAAGAACGATCATCGATACAAATGGTGCAGATAAGCTGCTCGGAAAAGGAGATATGCTCTTTCTTGGCAATGGTGTATCGAAACCTGTCCGAGTACAGGGGAATTTTGTATCTGATGAGGAAATCGAGCGGATCACTGAGCATGTCAAAGGCCAACGGGAGCCAGATTATTTATTTGAAAAAGAAGAACTGGTACAAAATACGATGGCTTTTGAACAAAATGATGAGTTATTTGATGAGGCGTGCGAATTTGTGTTTGAGCAAGGTGCTGCTTCTTCTTCCGCCTTACAGAGAAGGTTCCGTATCGGTTATAATCGAGCAGCCAGGTTAGTCGATATGATGGAGTCTCGCGGCATCGTTTCAGAAGCGATGGGAAGTAAACCGCGTAATGTATTAGTATCAAAGCAAGAATTTTATGATCAAGTTAGTAAGTGATTCTAATCCAAAAAGACTACCGGTAACATGATTTTATCAGCAATCTTTCCGGATTCAAGATAGTCTTGAGTTACTGGTAGTCGTTTTATATGATAAACTAATGGTTATCTTATAGGTATTGGAAGTACATAAAGGAATAGGTGCAATCGTATGGATATGAAAGAAATCGAATTGAAAATGCAAGGAAAAATCAAAAGACTGACGAACAACACCTTCAAGTTCGATGAACGTGTCGCTGAAGGATGGTTTTCGGCTGTATACTTCTTGAAAACATGTGAAATCGCGGAAGCACAGCGATCGGATAATATTGTGAAAATGCAGTTCTTCCAGAAGAAGCATGCAGTACTCTGTGGAACGGACGAAGCAATTGCATTGATCAAGACATTTGCAAAAAATCCGGAAGATTTAGAGATCTACTCACTTAAAGACGGTGACAAAATCGAACCATATGAAACCGTCTTGACGATAGAAGGCCCTTACCAAAATTTCGGGTTCCTGGAAGGGCTTATTGACGGAATGCTTGCCAGAAGAACTTCAGTGTCTACGAATGTGTATAACGTGGTTAAAGCGAGCAGCACATCAGGGGTTCAAAAGCCGGTCATTTTCATGGGTGACCGAGATGATCACTTTACACAGCAAGCTGGTGATGGTTATGCTGCTTACATCGGAGGTTCAACAGCGCAAGCGACACACGCAATGAATGAATGGTGGGGGAAACGCGGAATGGGTACAATGCCGCATGCGCTCATACAGTTATTCGAAGGAGACGTGGTAGCAGCTACCCATGCTTACCATGAACAGTATCCCGAGGACGAATTGATTACATTGGTTGATTATAATAATGATGTCGTCACGGATTCTTTGAAAGTGGCTAGAGAGTTCGGCAGCCTATTGAAGGGTGTACGTATTGATACTTCCAGGACACTGGTAGATCAATATTTCTGGAGAAATCAAGATGAGCTTGGGACATTTGACCCAAGGGGTGTCAATCCTGAATTGATTTTCGCATTGAGAAAAGCTTTGGATGAGGAAAGATTCCACCATGTGAAAATCGTTGTAAGCGGTGGATTCACTGAGGATCGTATAAGGGAATTCGAAGAACGTCAAGTACCGGTGGACATTTATGGTGTAGGAAGTTCTTTATTGAAGATCCACATCGGTTTTACTGGGGACAATGTTTTATTAAATGGAAAAAGGGAAGCAAAGAAAGGACGTAAGCACCGTCCGAATCCAAGACTTGAGAAAGTAGAATAGGCTAATATAATGATATATTGGTCTAAAGAGTATGTTTTTGATATAATGTTAAAATGGGTTTTATGCCTAAGAGGGGAACTAGCCCCATTTAACTGGTTTAGGCATATAATAACGATAGAAAATTAGTAACGATTCCAGATTAGTTGGAGGTTCGTTTTATGACAACTTATCATTTTGTTGGGATTAAAGGGACTGGTATGAGTCCATTGGCACAGATTCTTCATGACATGAAGTATGACATCCAAGGATCTGACATTGAACAATACATCTTTACCCAACAAGCATTAGAAGAACGAGATATCCCAGTGTTACCGTTTGGAGCGGATAACGTAAAATCCGACCAAGTGGTTATTGCAGGTAATGCATTTCCGAATGACCATGAAGAAGTAGCTAAAGCAACTGAATTAGGAGTTCCTGTTTACCGTTATCACCACTTTCTCGGTGAGTTCATCAAGAAATTCATCAGTGTGGCGGTTACCGGTTCACATGGTAAAACTTCTACGACCGGGTTGTTAGCACATGTTTTAGGAGCAGCAAAACCTACGTCGTATTTGATCGGTGATGGATCTGGAAGGGGTAAAGAAGATAGTGAGTACTTCGTTTTTGAAGCATGTGAATATCGACGCCACTTTCTTTCATATGAACCATCTTATGCGATCATGACAAATATAGATTTTGATCATCCAGACTATTTTAAAGATGTAAATGATGTATTCGATGCATTCCAATCGATGGCACTGCAGGTTCAGAAAGGAATCATTGCCTGCGGGGATGATCCATATTTACAACAAATGCAAGCTAAAGTACCCGTCATGTTCTATGGCATGAATGAAAACAACGATTTCCAAGCAGGGAATATCCAGGTAAATGAGAAAGGAACCACATTTGATGTGTTTGTAAGGAATTCATATTATGAAACTTTCTCGATTCCAGGATATGGGACACACCATGTACTTAATGCCTTGTCTGTTATCGCCCTTTGCCACTATGAACAAGTGAATGTCAATATTTTGAAAGAGCAGCTTGCTACTTTTAAAGGTGTGAAAAGACGGTTTACAGAAAAGAAGATCGGTCAACAGGTTCTGATTGATGATTATGCCCATCACCCAACGGAAATCAAAGCTACAATCGAATCTGCAAAACAGAAATATCCTGACAAAGAAGTAGTTGCGATCTTCCAACCACATACGTACACAAGGACTCAGACGTTCTTGACTGAATTTGCGGATAGCTTGAATCAGGCTGACGCAGTGTATCTGTGTGATATATTCGGTTCTGCAAGGGAAAACTCAGGTGATTTGAAGATTGAAAACCTGCAAGAACGGATACCGAATTCAAATATCATAGGGGAAGATACAATCGATCTTTTATCACAGCATGCCAATAGTGTACTCCTATTCATGGGTGCAGGTGACATACAAAAATATCAAAGAGCATATGAAAGTCAATTAGCTTCATAAGGAAAGCGACCTAAGAGACGGAAATCCAGTCTTTTGAGGTCGCTTTTCTTGTTTTAAAAGATTTGGGATAAACGTAAAGGCGTTATCTGGTATGAAAAAATATGAATCAAGGGCCTGAAAATGAGAAAAACAGAAAACGGGGTACTCAAAGGAGGGCTTTGACACCCTGAAAATGAGAAAAACGGAAAACGAGGTACTTATAGAAGGGTGATGAGACCATCAAAACGACTTACTCAAAGTTTAAAAACATCAATATAAAAAAGGGCGAATTTTGATCGATCAGATTCAGCCCTTATCCTTTCACTTCAAATTCTCTGGATTGAGCGGTTCAAGTTCTGGTAATACGAAACGGCCGTCTTTTCTGACAAGGACGCCGTCGAAATAGATTTCTCCCCCACCATAATCAGGACGTTGGATGTTCACCAGATCCCAGTGGATATTAGAGTCATTCCCGTTGAACGCTTCCTTATAGCATTGGCCTGGTGTAAAGTGGAAGCTTCCATCAATCTTCTCGTCAAAAAGAATATCCTGCATTGGTGTTTGGATATATGGGTTTACCCCGATTGCGAACTCACCAATATAACGTGCACCATCGTCTGTATCAAGAATCTTGTTCAATCGTTCTGTATCATTTGATCTAGCGTCGATGATCTTCCCGCCTTTGAATGTGAAACTGACATTGTGGAAGACGAACCCTTGATATGGGGACGGAGAGTTGAATGTAATTGTTCCATTCACAGAGTCACGGACTGGTGCAGTGTATACTTCACCATCAGGCAAGTTTTTATGGCCAGCAGATGTGACAGATGGGATATTTTTAATGGAAAAAGTCAGGTCTGTTCCTGGTCCCTTGATATGTACCCGATCTGTACGGTTCATCAGCTCTTCAAGCGGTCCCATCGCTTCAAGCATTTTGCTGTAGTCGAGGTTACATACATTGAAGAACAGGTTTTCAAACGCGTATGTACTCATATCAGCAAGCTGGGACATGGATGGTGTCGGGTAACGGAGTACACACCACTTGGTTTTCGGGATTCTGAGTCCATGATGGACAGACTTGTAAACTTTCCTTTGATACAGCGCCATTTTTTCAGAAGGAACATCAGAAAGTTCTGAAATGTTATCGCCAGAGCGGATCGCAACATAAGCATCCATTTCCTTCATAATCGTTTCTTCAAATTTGCCTTGCAATTCTAACTGCTCTTCTTTTGCTTCCATAAGCAAAGCGCGTTGAGTTGTTTCATCCTTGATGGTTACAAAAGGGAAGCCTCCCGCTTTATAAGCTTCTTCTACCAGGGCATTGACGAGTTCCTGTTGATAACCCGTATTTTCAATCAATACTTTTTCGCCTGGCTGAAGATCTACCGAGTATGTAATGATGTTGTTCGCCAAAGCCTGTATTCTTGGATCTCTCATCTGAAATTGCCTCTCCTTTTTATAGAATTTGTTATTTCCCACCTACTATTGTACTTTATTTTAAGATTAGAAAAAAGATAGGAGGATTGTTGATTCTAGACAGCGAATTTGATAAAAAGGTTTAAAGTTTAGGCTCTGTTATACTTGATTGTTGATTTTTGCGAAATTCGCGACATTCCTGCGGGAAATCGCGCCAGGCGAGACCCACGCTATAAAAGGATCTTCGAGTATAATAATGAACTTCGACTAAATACCACCACGTCCTGCGCCTGCGGTTACTCGGCGCAAAACTACAAGGATGGAATGTAAGTCCGTGGTCTTGTGGTGAACGTCGAAGCCAGAAGCTTCTAAGAATTCTCATCGCAGACACGAAAATGATTTCATTTTTGTGTTGACATCCATGTGCAAGTTAGGAGGCTTGCGGATCACCCGCGGAAAGGGAGCGAATTCAGCTAATAGCATTTTCTATTAGAAATCAAAATTAAAATATAACAAGGCTAAAGTTTAATGAATACGTGTATTGGGAAATGTAATACTAAACAGGAGGTGGTATGCGATATGGAAATAATCTTGTATTTAAGTGTAGCTTTAATTGCAGTAGCGTTTACAGTGTTAGTCGTTTTTATTTCTAAGACATTGAAATCCCTTCAACAAACTTTGACGAATGTTGCAAAAACGTTGGACGGATTAGAAAACCAACTAGATGGAGTATCGAGAGAAACAACGGATTTGTTACATAAAACCAACCGTTTAGCAGACGATATCCAGCATAAGTCTGAATCTTTGAACTCCGTATTCCATGGTGTACGAGAAATTGGAGACAGTCTATCAAATGTGAGTCATTCTGTTAAAAACGTGTCTACTCGTATTGCAAGAGAAGGGGAACGAAGGTCGGATACAGTTTCTCAGGTGGTGCAATGGAGTAATGCGGCTTTAGATGTTTGGGAAAAATGGCAATTAAGAACTAAAAAATATGGTAGAACGACAGAACCAAAATAGAGGAGGATGTTCATATGCAAACGACAGACAAAAATGTTCAAAACCAATCTTCAACAATTGACACGAAGGATTTTCTCATCGGATCTTTGATCGGTGGAATCGTCGGTGCTACTACGGCTCTTCTACTTGCACCTAAATCCGGTAAAGAATTACGTACGGACCTGAATGATCAAGCTACTCAATTGAAGGGCAAGAGTACGGAGGTTGCTACAATGGCTAGAGAGAAGTCTTCTACTTTGGCACAAAACGTAAGCAACCAAACTTCTCAGGCAGCAAACAAAGTAAGGGAAATCTCGACTTCTGCCCGTGATAACATCAACAAATGGAGAAACAAAGATAACGAGATGACGCAGCTTGAAGAGGAATACAACGAAGGCAAAGCAGATGCAATAGAAGATGCTATGCAAACACCGAACAGCCAATTGAACGACATTGAGACAAACTATGAAGAAAAACACCCAAGCTCAACAAATAAATAATTCGATTTTGGAGAGGGGTTGACCCGACAACAAAGTGTCAGACACTTGGGGGTCAGCCCCTTAATTTTTATATTAAAGAGAGGTATCACCACTATGAATAAAATCCATTCCTGGGAAGAATTTAAATCGATAGATACTGCCAATCCTTTCTACTTCTTAAAGAACAGTACGACATGCCCGATCAGTCAATCTGCATATGAAGAAGCAGAGAAATTTGCAGAAGATCATCCTGACATGCCTTTTTACTTTCTGAATGTACAGGAATCTAGACCTCTATCCAACCAAATTGCGGATGAATTCAATATAAAACACGAATCACCTCAGATCTTCATGTTTTCTAATAATAAAGTTCTTTACCATGACACCCACTGGAGCATTACTTATAGTGCTTTAATGGATCAGGCGAAGAAACATGTTTCATGAACTGGGAGAAACGGTGTCAAAAATACACTATGCTAGACGGAAACTGATCATTAGACTAAACTAAGAGGTATACATTTTAGTTATATACATGCAGTAGGAAGTGAAATGATGAGCAATCAAGAATTGGATTATTTAAGAGATCAAATTGATCTAATCAATCTACAGTTAGTAGAGTTGATGAATAAACGTGCTGAAATTGTACAAGATATCGGGCATGTTAAAAAGAAACAAGGCGTTAATCGATTTGATCCTGTCCGAGAAAGAAATATGTTAGATAAAATCGCTGAACATAATCTGGGACCGTTTGAAACTTCAACATTACAACATATTTTCAAACAGATTTTCAAAGCGGCTCTTGAGCTTCAAGAGGATGATCATAGCCAAACACTCCTGGTTTCAAGAAAAAATCAACCTGAAAATTCAATTGTAGATGTGATGGGCGAAAAAATAGGGGACGGACAGCAGAGGATTGTTGCTGGACCTTGTGCCGTTGAATCCTATGAACAAGTGGATGCTGTAGCGGCAGCCGTCAAGAAACATGGAATCAAACTTCTGAGAGGCGGAGCGTTCAAGCCGCGTACTTCCCCTTATGACTTCCAAGGACTTGGAATGGAAGGGCTTAAAATCTTGAATAAGGTTGCAAGGAAGCACAATCTTGCAGTAGTCAGTGAAATCGTGAACCCAGCGGATCTTGAAGAGGCTCTTGAATATATTGATGTCATTCAAATCGGTGCTCGGAACATGCATAATTTCGAGCTTTTGAAGGAAGCAGGAAGGACCTCTAAGCCCGTTTTATTGAAACGCGGATTGGCAGCAACGATATCTGAATTTATGAATGCAGCAGAATACATCATGTCAAAAGGGAATGGCAATATCATTTTATGTGAACGGGGTATCCGGACTTATGAAAAGGCTACAAGGAATACACTGGATATTTCTGCAGTACCGATTCTCAAACAAGAAACCCACTTGCCGGTACTCGTAGATGTGACTCATTCAACTGGCAGGAGGGATATTCTGCTTCCAGTTGCAAAAGCAGCCTTAGCGATCGGTGCAGATGGCATCATGGCTGAAGTCCATCCAGATCCTGCAGTGGCACTATCGGATTCGGCCCAGCAAATGGACCTCCATCAATTCAATGAATTCGCTTCCGCTTTAAAAGAGACGAATCCCAAATTGATTTGACCGTTTAGTGAATTAATGTTGTACAATATTAGCAATTAGAGTAAAAAGTATTATTATTAGGAAGAATAATACTAACAATCCGTTTGGATACAATTACGTGCAAAAGGAGGCCGTTATGAATAACAGTAATATTACGATTTATGATGTTGCAAGAGAAGCCGGAGTATCAATGGCAACCGTTTCACGTGTTGTCAACGGGAATCCAAACGTCAAACCTGCAACTCGTAAAAAAGTGTTGGATGCAATTGAAAACCTAGGGTATCGTCCAAATGCGGTAGCTCGGGGTTTAGCTAGTAAAAAAACGACAACTGTCGGGGTTATCATCCCGGATATTTCTAGCATCTTCTTCGCAGAATTAGCAAGAGGAATCGAAGACATTGCTACGATGTACAATTACAATATCATTCTTTGTAACTCAGACCAAAACAAAGAAAAAGAAATACATCTACTCAATACTTTATTAGGAAAACAAGTTGACGGCATCGTCTTCATGGGTGGTACGATTACAGAGGAACATGTTGAGGAGTTCAAACGTTCTCCGGTTCCGATCGTGCTAGCCGCTACAGTCTCCTCTGATAATGAGATTCCAACCGTGAATATCGATTATCAGGAAGCGGTTTATGATGCTATCAAGCTGTTGGTTGAAAGAGGAAATGAAAAAATTGCAATGGTATCTGGACCACTTGAAGATCCGATCAATGGTGAGTATAAATTTATAGGATATAGAAGAGCGTTGGAGGAATCAGGCCTTTCACTTATTGAGGACCATGTCCACGTTGGTGATTACACCTATGATTCAGGATTAGAAGCCGCTGAAAAATTCATCAGTTTAGAAGACAGGCCTAGTGCAGTTTTTGTCGGTACAGATGAAATGGCTCTAGGGGTCATCCACGGTGCTCAAGATAATGGATTGAACATTCCAAAGGATATGGAAGTGATCGGCTTTGATAATACACGTCTGGCCTCAATGGTTCGTCCAACCCTGACTACAGTAGTCCAGCCGATGTACGATATCGGGGCCGTAGCGATGAGATTATTGACGAAATTCATGAACAATGAAAAGGTGGAAGATCGAACCGTCATCCTCCCACACAGAATTCAACTCAGAGATTCTACATTAGAATAGGACAAAGAAAAGCATGCGGTTCTACTGAAACGCATGCTTTTTATTAAATCTTTTTAAACCACAGGCTATGCCCGTGTGAAAATTAACCTTTAAGGGTTGTAACAGAAAAATCTCCTCTCATTATAATAGAAACTGGCCGTCAAACCAATTTCAATTAACGAGAGGAGATCTGCTCATGTCGAGCGACAACAGTTTATCACATACCCGATGGAATTGTAAGTATCACATTGTGTTTATCCCAAAGTATAGAAGGAAGATCATATTTGGGAAATTGAGAAAAGACATTGGTGCGATTCTAAGAAGATTATGCGATATGAAAGATGTTGAGATCATTGAAGCTCATGCAATGCCAGACCATATACACATGTTGGTCAGAATACCACCCAAAATGTCAGTATCTTACTTCATGGGATGCTTAAAAGGAAAAAGC
Organism: Pseudalkalibacillus sp. A8; assembly: GCF_045920555.1. Taxonomy (NCBI): domain Bacteria; kingdom Bacillati; phylum Bacillota; class Bacilli; order Caryophanales; family Fictibacillaceae; genus Pseudalkalibacillus; species Pseudalkalibacillus sp. A8. The sequence continues at coordinate 4,187,347 of NZ_CP174509.1, read as the reverse complement.
TCTTTGATGATACATGACCGACATGCAAACCTCAAATATAATCATGGAAATCGGACGTTTTGGGCTAAAAGATACTATGTGAGTACAGTTGGACTCAATCAAAAAACAGTAGCGAAATATATTCGAGAACAAGAAGCTGAAGACCGTTTGCGGGACAACATGACTAAACGAGAATATGTAGACCCATTCAAGAAATAGGTAGAGAGATAAACGGTTGACGGTCAATTCAAAAGGCCCCTTTAGGGGTTTGTTGGTAAAGTGCTCTTATAGGGTGAAACTAAAACCGCCCGTTTTACGGGCGGATACTTACTGAGGTGATGGGTTTCTTCTCTTTTCAATTTTAAAACTCAATCGATTTTTTCCCACCTACAATGGGTAGTATCACATGGCTTTGTCCAAGAGAAACCTCGATATTTGCATTATTTTCTTCAGGAATAGTCCAGCGATCATCACTTCCAGCAATGATGATCCCTATACGGTGACCTGGCTTGAACACATAATCTTCAGGAAGGGTATCCCACTGGAATCGATAGCTCTTTCCAGGTTTCAATAGGTCAGTACTACCAAGGGACCTCCAGTTCTGTACATCAAGCCAACCGTGAGTTACGATTTCATAAGGTGCTTCGTGAGTTGTTTTTTCAGTGACTTTATAACATGCCTTATCTACGTTAGAGCTTTGTCCCCAGCAATTTTCCTCATCCAGCGTCTGTATGCCTTCCCCTCTGCTGCGATGATTGACACGTGTATCTGCTCCGTAATCGACGATCAAAGCTGTGAGATTTGTATCGTTTTCACCAATCTTTGCTCTGATATCTAATCCAGGAACTCCGCTGATGCGTATGGTATTTGTGAGTTCAGGGGACAAGAAAATCAAACGGTTATCTTTATTCGTAAACTCATCTTCGACCATTTCATTATTGGTTTGGTTCGGGTCGTCAGTGAAAGATTGTGAATGGTTGCCTTTTACTGGTCCTGTAGTCAAAATACCAGGTAACTCTCCGTCTTCATGGCCAAATCTGATTTTCACTGGTTCAGAATCAGTATCTGGCCATGATGAGTAGGTTTCCCATTCGTCTGCAACACGTTCTATGTCAACCATCGGCTCATCCATGATTCCATTATCCATATCGAGTAACCAATAATCGAACCATCGATGTAGTGTATTCACCCATTCTTCTCGTCTGAAGTCGAACGGATCGACGTGACCGGTTTGTGTCAGCCATAACTTTCTTGGGACATTGTGCCGGGATAGCTCTTCCCACCAATTGGAGAAATGATTGGCTTTTACATTATAGTCATTCAATCCATGAACAACGAATACACTCGCCTTTATATTCATAGCATCCTTCACAAAATTACGCTCATCCCAAAAAGAGTTATAGTCTCCAGATTCATCATCGGCTCCATCTGCCAACTCTTCCCTGATTGGAGCACACTCCTCCACACTTTCACTATCTGTCACCACTCTTGATAGATAGGAAGGACCGCCATTGTAAAATGTGATTCCTCCATAACGGTAGTAATCATACCAGCTGCTGATGGCGGCAATCGGGACAATCGTCTCCAGCCCCTCAACTCCAGTTGCGGCAACACCATTCGCTAGGGTACCATCATACGATTTTCCAATCATACCAACTTTACCGGTTGACCAATCAGCAGAAACCTCTTGCCCATCTTTATTCCAAGCATTTGTTCGTCCATTTAACCAGTCGATGACGGCTTTGATTCCTTCAGTTTCTTCATACCCACCTGTAGTCGGACAGCCTTCTGAATTGTTTGTACCAACCATATCAACTTGTACAATAGCATAGCCTCTTGGAACAAAATAATTATCATAAAAGAGTGGGAACTTTTCATTAATGCCGTCACCATCAGGATCTTTTATTTCTGATTCGTTTCCCCGTCCAAGACGTTCATAATAAGGGCTGGCATCCATTATAACTGGCACAAGCAATCCGTTTTGTGTTTCTTTTGGTCGAATGATATCTGCAGCTATCAGATCAAGCTCCCCATCTCGATCACTGTCTAATGCCGTTTCAACATATACCGTTTGCTTGATTGAATCTTCATAATCGTAGATTGGTTGTGAAACATTTTCAGATGGTAAATTGTAATCTACTGATTTTTCAGCAGTAGTTGCATATGTAACAGTTTCAAAGGCTAGAGAAGAGGCTAAAACAAGGGATAAAGTCAAAGCTATTCTTGAACCTGATTTTCTCCTGAACATAGAAACCCTCCTAAACTATTTAGTTTCATATAAAAAACTAGATTTACATCAACCTTATAGGAATCTACCAAATTATTGAAGGTCATATGGACTGAATTATTTCGGGACTCTAAATAGTTCTTGAGAAATAGCTATATCAGACAAGATAGGAATAAAATATCAAAATATTCCAATTATATTGACAATATTTTCTCCAATCATTAGAATCCTTGTATCTTGAAACTATTTTACTGAAGGAGGTAGAAGATTAATTAGGCCATGAGTCATACGATTGTTCATCAAGAAACAACACAGTTTGCATCACCTCTTATATAAAAAGAAAGGATGAGTGCATTGATGAAAAAGAAAATCTACTTATTTTCTAGTGTTTTAGTAGCCTTGATCTTTGTAGCTTCGATCATCTATTTCCAAACCTCGGAACCAACATCAACTATGGAAGAAACAAAAGGAGCAGAAGAAACAGTCGATGAAAGGGTTGAAGCGGATTTTGCTGAAAAGGGACCTGGAAAACGTGATGATTGGTTTATGACGCAGAAAGGTTTTGAGGAGGAAGACATCCCGCGAAATGCCTTTCAGAAAGCATTTGAACAAACGAAACAAATCCGTGCAACGACTGCAAAGGAAGCCCCGGGGGCTCTAAGTCAGAAATGGGAATTCAATGCACCAAGCAACATCGGTGGACGTGTTGTGGACCTCGTGGTTGATCCGAACAACGAAGATACCATCTACATAGCAGCTGCCTCTGGAGGAGTTTGGAAAAGTACGGATGCTGGGAAAACCTTCGAATCAGTATGGGAAGATGATCTTGTCCAATCGATCGGTGCGATCGGCATTACACCAGATGGAACACTCTATGTAGGGACAGGTGAAGCGAATCCTGGCGGAGGAAGTATTGTATATGGAGGTACTGGAGTCTATAAATCTTCGAATGGTGGAGAAGATTGGGAATATATCGGTTTGAAAGACAGCAATGCGATCGGGCGTATCCTCGTTGATCCTTCCAACCCTGATAAAGTATGGGTAGCAGCATCAGGCCCATTATTCCACGATGGCGGAGAGCGTGGTTTATATGTAACCGAAGATGGAGGTGATACTTGGGAGCTTTCACTTGAGGGGGCAAATAAGACTACTGGAGCGGTCGACATAGCAATTGATCCTGAAAATCCGGAACGTATTTTTGTCGCAATGTGGGATCGTATCCGTTATCCGAATGAGCGTAAATACGGTGGAGCAGGATCAGGGATATATCGTTCCGATGATGGGGGAGCTACATGGACCCAGTTGAAAGATGGACTGCCATCAGGAGAGGAAGTTGGTCGGATTGGCCTTGTGGTTTCTACCTCTAATACTGAAAAGGTCTATGCAACCGTCATTAAAACAGATGGCTATTTTGAAGGATTTTATATTTCAAGTGATGGAGGTGATTCTTGGGAAAAACAACCACGTAATGATCAACTTGCAAACTCGCAATCTTCGTTCGGCTGGTGGTTCGGACGTAATTATGTTGACCCGAATGACGGGGATCACATATTTGTATCAGGTGTGCAGCTGATGGAATCAACTGATGGCGGCGAGACCTGGAATCGATCTAGAGGAAGCATCCACGCCGATCAGCATACGATGGCATGGGATCCAAAATCACAAGGACGTGTCTATCTTGGAAACGATGGAGGAGTATACAGATCTGAAGATAATGGGTCCGTATCATCAGAATGGGTGAAAGCAGAATATGAACCTTTTACACAATTTTATACGCTTGATGTAAGCCGTCAGGATCGTTCCCGGTTATCCGGTGGCACCCAGGATAACGGATCAATCCGTTCATGGGGAGAGGGAGAAGCAGGGTGGAACAATTATTACTATGGTGATGGTCTGGTCAACCTGATCAATTATGAAGACCAAGACATTGTGTATGCTTGTTACCAGTATGGAAATTGTGCCCGTTCTGAAGATGGCGGAGAAACGATGACCTATTTTACTAATAAAACCGTATCTGAGCGCAGGAACTGGATGACACCAGTCGTATTCGATCCGAACAATCCTTCTGTCATGTATTACGGGGGGAATATAGTCAATCGTTCCACAGATGCCGGTAAGACATGGGAAGCGATCAGTCCTAGTCTTTCAGATGCTGAAAGTCAAGACCAATATCCGTTCGGAACGATCACGACGATTGCCGTATCGAAATCGAATGCTGACGTCCTATACGCTGGAACAGACGATGGAAGAGTGTGGTCTACAAAGGATTTAGGTGAGAATTGGAACGAAATTAAGGATCCTAAATTACCGGACCGTTGGGTGACGCGATTAGCTGTCGATCCGAAAGATGAAAACATCGTTTATGCAACATTTTCTGGTTTCCGATCTGGCGATAATGCTGCTCATGTCTTGAAAAGCAAAGACGGGGGTGAAAGCTGGAGTGATATAAGCGGGAATCTTCCTGATGTTCCTCTGAACGATCTGGTCGTCCATCCTCAAAAACGAAATGTTCTTTATGCAGCTAGTGATGTCGGTGTATTTGTTTCACTGAACAGCGGGAAGAAATGGTATAGCCTCGGAAATGGAATCCCGGTCGTTCCGGTCACTGACTTGAAATACCATGAGCCATCCGGTGTACTGTACGCGGCAACATTCGGACGAGGTGTATATGAAGTAAAACCAAAAGGTTGGTAGAATAACAAAAAAACTTATCTTTTCCAAAAAGATATACGCAGGCTGTCGAGAAAAATTCGGCAGCCTGTACCTGTAATCACGGGTGATAGATACTGGTAAATCCTTTTGTTGATTTTTAATAGCAATTATTTTAAACGAAATTCACGATACTCCTGCGGGAAAAGATAGCCAGGCAAGACCCTGTACAATTTTTAAGAATTAATTAGAATATTTCCATTGCTGGATTACAAAATAATAAAGAAATATCTTTTTGTTTTGTAATACCACATTGGAAGGATAATAAGATGAAGAAATTTTTGTACTTACATTAGGTTTGCTGATCGTGCTGCAGATGGTTCTATCTCCTGTTCATGCAACTAATAACCCGAGAAATATATATGAGGTGAAATCAGGGGATTATCTTTGGAAAATTGCTAATACGTATGGGACTACTGTAAAAGACCTGAAACTGATCAACGGACTGCAATCCGATGTAGTATTTGTCGGCCAGAAATTAAGGGTCCCCATCATGTACGAAGTTGTTCCTGGGGATACCCTATGAAAACTTTCACAATCATTCAATTCTACAGTCCAGTTGATAAAACATCGAATGGTCTTACATCGAACATGATCTATATCGGACAAAAATTAAAGATTCCCCCTAAAAGATTGACCATGCAAGGACAGTATGTACTTATGACAAGAGAGGAATTCAAGGATTGGTTATTCAATAATCATCATTTCATTAGAAAAATAGGTAAAATCCAACAACATCACACGTACCAACCATCCTATCAGCAATTCAATGGTTCCAATCATTTTCCTTTGTTGAAGGGAATGGAGGAGTATCATGTAAAGGAAATGGGATAGAGTACTATAAGTCAACAATTAACCACATTTCCAGACGGAAAAGTAGCAGTTGGTAGACCATTCGATACACCCCCTGAAGGTTCGTTAGGGTTACAGAATGAATCTGCGATGCATGCTATTGAAGCTGATTCGTTAGCAATTGAAAATGTCGGGAACTTTGATAAAGGTAAGAATCAAATGACCGCGGAACAAAGGGGCACCATAATTACTGTCACAGTCTTGTTAATGCTGAAATATGGCTTGACTCCTTCCATTGATAGTATCACCTACCATCATTGTTGGGATATCAATACGGGAGAAAGAGTGTTGGATCACAGTGAGGGACATGCTGAAAAAACCTGCCCAGGGACAGGTTTTTTCAGAGGAAATTCTACAACCAGCGCTAAAAGTAATTTTTATCCCTTAGTGTTACAAAAAATGAAAGAAATTTCAGCTTCTATGCAATAACAGCGCCATTAGGAACTTGAACTTGAATCCCATTTCAATTCTTTCTTTATCCAGACCCTTGATACGATTGGTATTGAGGGGCTTCTTCTTTTGTTTTAGAGGCAATCAAATAATAACTAAGAGGAAATAATGGTAATCATAAGAATTCTAGGTTAAAGCAATGATCACGAATTTTATCCGTTTGAAAAGCGTATGGAAATTTAGCATAAAAACACTTCAACACTTTTTACACTTTATGTATAGGCCCTGGTTTAGTAACTTGTATTATTGGTAAGATACGAATATATAAATAGTCTTCAATACGAAATCAAGGATGGTATCAAACATGAAAATCAGAATTGAAATCACATATAAAACGCCAAAAGGTCTAACAACGTTATTAAATTCAGAGGTTATGGACGCTGAGCAAGGGATAAAAATCGCTGAGGATCTTGAAAGAACGGGACGTACAAAAAATTTAAAGTTTATCGATAATCTTGAAAATACGTGGTCCTTGAAGGAACTGAAGGAATTTATGAAGGGGATTGAAACTGAACCCCATAATATAATGGTTTTTTTTGATGGTGGTTTTGATCTTGAAACAAGAAAATCTGGCCTGGGTTGTGCGATTTATTATGATCAGAATGGAAAATCCTTGCGCCTTCGGAAAAACGCTTTGGTAGAAGAGCTTAACACAAATAATGAGGCAGAATATGCAGCACTTCATCTTAGCCTTATGGAATTGGAGCAACTAGAAGTTCATCATTTGCCTGTTAAATTCATTGGTGATTCACAAGTCGTCATCAATCAATTGAATGGTGAATGGGCTTGCATGGAACGAGAATTATCAAAATGGGCTGATCGGATTGAAACTAAACTAAAGGAATTAGGTATCCAACCAGAATATGAATTAATTTCCCGAAAAGAGAACAGGGAAGCGGATCAATTGGCCTCTCAAGCATTAAAAAAGGTAGATATTGAGAGTACAATCGAAACGAAATCCCAAAAATAAATAGAGTTAATATCGATAACAATGACAACCTTGGGTAAACTACTGTAAACACCAGGGAGTGAGGGCATGAAATTAAATGGAAGCATCATATCTGGAGACTTCGATCAATTGAATAATGAGTTCATGTTGGAAAAGGTCAAACATTTCTCCACAGAATCAACTCTTAAAGAAACACAATTGAATAATTTGTATGATTTTCTGTATAAGAATAAGGATGAGGCTGATGGCTTGGTGCTTACGTTATACGATCAAATGCTGATCCGTTTGAACCAATACGAAATCAATCAGTTCATACAAGATTTAAACGATATCAGATCTCTCTATCAATAAAATTTGAAGGGTTTTCCTATAGTTGAATAGGAGAACCCTTCCTCCTTGAATGGAAAGTTCATAAAATTTTGAAAAATCATATATGATCGGAAGGATTTTGTCTTTTTAAGAGGAAAAGTATAACGAGAACCTTCCTTTCAAAATTGCAATACTCGTTGTTTTGCCTGAAAATGAATACGCTTACAATGCGTTTATCGCTGTGAAAGGGATGGAAAAAGCACATACATAGGAGGCGGTAAAGGTGTTAGGTATGGAAGATGTCGGAGTTGCTTTTGTATGGATTGCAACTGTACTTGCAACAATCGGATGTATTGTTTTTGGAACTGTAATGTGGAACCGTGGGGGAGATGAGCAATGAATTTAGCAGTATTGATTCCAATCATCATTGTCTATATCGGGATCATGTCTGGTCTTGCCTACTATGGTTATAAAAAGACAACCACAGAAGCGGATTACCTTGTAGGTGGACGGAACATTCACCCTGCTGTCATGGCCCTTTCTTACGGAGCGACTTTCATTAGTACCTCTGCTATTGTCGGATTTGGCGGAGCTGCTGGTGTGTTCGGTATGGGATTGTTATGGCTGGCATTTCTAAATATCGTCCTTGGAATTTTCGTTGCATTTGCGGTATTCGGAACCAGAATCAGAAGGTTGTCACTCAAGCTTGATGCATCAACCTTCCCGACTCTTTTAGGTAGACGATATGAGTCGAATTTCATTACGGTTTTTGCTGGAGCGATGATTTTCGTATTGATGCCAGCGTATACGAGCATTGTATTGATTGGAGGCGCGCGTTTCCTGCAGGAATCTCTTGCGATGAACTTTAATATTGCCTTATTGATCCTCGCGTTGATTATCGCACTTTACGTAGTCAGTGGAGGAATCAAGGCCGTCATGTATACGGATGCCTTCGGGGCAGTCATCATGCTTGTAGGTATGGCGATTTTCCTATTCGTTACCTATCAAGCTGTCGGAGGTTTGGTTGAAGGCCATAGTGGACTAACGGCAATGAAGGATCTAGTTCCTCCACCATTGGTTGAGGGAGGGCACCTTGGCTGGACAAGTATGCCTGCACTCGGGTCACCATTATGGTGGACGGTAGTAAGTACGATTATCATGGGTGTTGGAATCGGGGTGCTTGCTCAGCCACAGCTGGCAATGAGATGTATGACGGTGAAGAATGATCGTGCCCTTTACCGTTCTGTGCTTGTTGGCGGGATTTTCATTTTCTTTATGACAGGTGCCGCTTTTGTAATCGGTCCATTAAGTAACTTGTATTTCTATAATAACTCTGGTGAAATTGCATTGACGGTAGCTGGGGGGAATGCTGATTTGATCATTCCGAAGTTCATCAATGCTCTTATGCCAGATTGGTTCATTTACTTATTTACACTGACGCTGTTATCCGCGACGATATCAACTGTTTCTTCTTTAATCCATGTTCAAGCGACAGCTTTTGGTCAGGATATATTAAAAACACTTGGTGTGAATAGTTTCTTCGGTATGAAAATGGATTTGTCACGTATTGGTGTCATCCTTGGTGTTATCGCTGCGGTTATTCTCGGTTACATCCTTCCAGCAGGAGTCATAGCGACATCGACAGCATTCTGGTTTGGTATATGCGGGGCAGCATTCTTGCCTGCATTGATGGGGGCTCTATTTTGGAAAGGCGCGACAAGAGCTGGAGCGACCTACAGTATTATAACAGGATTTGCAGTCAGTATTTTCGGATTTATCTTTTTCCATCAAAAAGAGGCAGCAGCTTTTGGAATCTCAAAAGCGATTTTCGGAAAAGAAACATTACTTGCGTTTCCTTGGACACATGTCGATCCTCTCTTCTATGCCCTGCCATTATCAACAATCGTCTTCGTTGTGGTAAGCTTGTTGGGATCAAGTTCAAAAGTGAAACGTGAATACAATGAGCAACACAAGACAGCTTTATAATTGCAGTAAAACAGTCCTTCTACTCTTTGAAGGGCTTTTCTTTAGCCCTGGTATAAAACTAGCCATAGTTCATAGAGAGGATAAAGAATAAAGTACTTTCTAACAAAACGAGGTTCTAGATAAAATTGCCACTGATAACCACATCTATAATCTTACTTTTGAAGTATAAAAAATCTACCCACCCTTAAGTTGATAAGATAGGGAAAAAATCAGGCTAGTTTGGTCATCAATGGTTTTTGCACGTTCAAATAAATAGAAGTCAAGGATTCTCAAAGCTAGGGGATTTACTCTAGCTTTTATTTTATTTGCCATAGTAGACGTGCAGACCCATTATACAGAAATAGGGACTTCCATCTATACACGAATCCATCACCCTGAATACTATACTATAGCTTTTTCAAAGGAGGTGATAGAATGGGTGAATTTATTGCTAGATTGAAAGGTGAAAACGAAGTACCTCCAGTCGATACGGAAGCTTTCGGTGTTGCAAAATTCGTTACCAATTCAAGACGGGAGCAGATCAGGTTCATTTTGCAAGTGAAGGATATACGGAATCTTGTACAAGCCCATATCCACTTTGGTGCTCGTGGTCAGAATGGTCCGGTACTCGTTTTCTTATTCGGGGCAGACCTTGCCACGCTTGAAGAACAACATGGCATCACCACCAACCGCGGGACGGTCACAGGCATCATAACCAATGAAGATATCGAAAATAATGATATTGGCGTTAGAAATGTGGGGGATCTGATCACACTTATGTCTGAGGGACTCACTTATGTCAATGCTCATACCGAACAAAACCCGGCAGGCGAAATCCGGGGACAAATCAAGCGAGTCCGAAAAAATCGCTTTTTGACCTGATCCGGACAAGCTGTGGTCCAACTAAAACTTGACTTTCTTCACTATAAAAATACCTCCTTACAAATGGAGTTTTTTTACATTTCATTTGGTACCCAGATCACTTAACTTTTTTTAAAAGTTAATAGTCCTTCGTAAAAAAAGAACCCAAAGCGCTCGGCTTGCCAAGCGCTTTAGGTCGTTATTTTCTAAAATTCACAGTAAGATTTTGGTTACACTGACTTTTTTCGTTCCTGATATGTTGGAGGGCTCTTTGCAGCATGACTTGGTTTTTGTCACAGATTTCTTGCTTTCTTGGAATGCTTGGATAAAGATCCGCTTCATCATCCCAGAACGTCGGAAGGTCGACAGGGGCTTTTTCCTGCCATTTTTTCAACCATGCCTCAGGAAGTGAACCTTGAAGTTCAATTCCATTCATTTCTGCCCAAATGAGAGACCATGCCCTCGGTACAACTCGCCAAATATCGTAACCTCCACCGCCGACGGCAATCCAGCGTCCTTCTGTGTAACGGTCCGCAGCACGATTGACTAATTCAGGGATTTTACGGTAGGACTTCATCGTGAGTGAGAGGTGGGTCAAAGGGTCCCAATAGTGAGCATCAACACCATTTTGACTGATGATGATGTCTGGTTTGAAGAACTTCACGATTTCATCAATCGCTTCCTCAAGTATTGGTATCCAAGAATCATCCTCTGTAAAGGCGTCTACAGGAAGGTTGAAGGCATAACCGTAGCCTTTACCGGCTCCTTTTTCTGAAACGTTACCAGTACCAGGGAATAGATAACGACCAGTCTCATGAATCGAAAACGTGCATACATCCGGGTCATCGTAGAAAGCCCACTGAACACCGTCGCCATGATGGGCATCCGTATCGATATACATGATACGTGCGTGGTATTTTTGTTTCATGTATTCAATTGCAATAGAACTATCATTATAAATGCAAAATCCAGATGCTCTCCCCCTGAAGCCATGATGTAATCCGCCGCCTAAACTCAGCGCCTTGTTTGTTTTCCCTTCAAAAACTTGCTCTGTAGCGGTCAATGTTGCTCCGACCAGCCAAGCGCTTGCTTCATGCATGTCTTTAAAAACCGGCGTATCATCTGTATCCAACCCGAAACTTGATCGCAGCGACTTAGGTAGCTGGCCTTGACCTGCTTTCTTAATGGCATTCATGTAATCTTCGCTGTGCACAAGCAGGATTTCTTCATCAGTCGCTTTACGCGGCTGGACGATCTGATCTTCCGAAAGAATCCCTGCATCTTTCAATAGTTCGAATGTCATTTGGAATCGAAGCGGATTGAACGGGTGATGGTTACTGAACTTATAGCTTAAAAGCTGATCTGAAAAGACGAAGATCGGCTTGGTCATACGAATTCTCCTGATGTGTCCGGCCATAATACGTTGTATCCCTCCGATTTCAAATGATTGATGATAGGCAGAGGATTCATTGTCTGTACTCGCAGTACAAGTACCTTGGTCGCATTTGTTTCTCCAGGGTAGACGAGAACACTGTTGATATTGACGTTATGGTTCCTGATCACAGCCGTTACATCCGCTAACTTGCCAGATACGTTTTCCACTTTAATTTCAAACTGTGAGCTTGGCTGATGTGCACCAGTCAGTTGGATCAATGTATAAAGCATGTCCCGTTCAGTAATCATTCCGACGACTTCATTGTTTTTCACAACGGGGATACATCCGATGCGTTCTTCATAAAAAATCGAAAGTAATTCTTCTACAAAATCGTATGGGTGACATGTAATCACATCTTTAGTCATTACCGATTGTACTTCTGTATCGCTAGGAGAATGTTGGTTGGGAATCCGGTCCAAAACCAAATCTCTATCAGAAACGATCCCCACCAGATGTTTTTGATCATCGACAATAGGAAGATGGCGTATCCGATGGCTTTCCATCAGTTTCTTAGCTTCTTCTATACTGACATTTTCCCGGACGGAAATGATTTCCGTTTTCATCATAGCTTCGACTTTCATCTATGGACCTCCTAATACATAAACCGATTTTGGAAACGGAGCTGATCGAATTTCTGGATGGATTCGTGATCAACACGGCTTCCGATCCTGGCCATCAAACAATTGGCTGGGTGAGAACTGATTTCAGGATCATCCGTTGCATACCATTCCAGGCCGCCTGCATTCATCATTTTTTCCATGACTTTCCGGTAGTCCCAAACGGATAACCCGGTACCTTTCAAATCCCAATGCCAGTAGTACTCAGTCGTAATGATGATGAAGTCTTCCATTGCATCATCCATCATCGATACTTTCAATAGATTTTTACCGATTTTATAGTTACGGAATTCCGGAATGATTTCAATTGCTCCAAGCTCTATCAAATTCTCCATATTGCCTTGTGACCAGCGTTCAAGAGGATCGGGATACACATATGTGACGTATCCTACAATAGTATTATGATAGCGTGCGATAATAATTCGTCCCTCAGGCAGTCCTGCTATTTCGATCAGGGCTTTATGCTGTTCAGCAGGAGGACGAAACGCAGTGAGGTCTTCATGGAATTCATAGCTTGCAAGAGTTGTTGGCTTGATCGGTCCTTCTAAAATCAATTTCCCCTTAGGTGTATTCATGGTTTTTGCATTATAAATTTTTGTGTGCTTCAAACTCAGTTTCACCACCTGTATTCATACTCTATTACTTATTATACATGAAATCACAACGAGTAAGCGTTTTCAAACTGAAATACTAGGAACAGTATTAAAATTGAGAATAATCGAAAATATTGATATACTGAATCTAAATCTAAGGCTTTGTTAAAATTTCTTAGTTGATTTCATACAGAAAATTGCCTTAAGTGAAATTTGTGACACTCCTGCGGGAAAAGCGAGTCAGACAAGACCCCGCACTCTTTAAAAAGGATCTTCGACTAAAAACCACCACGTCCTGTGGTGAACGTCGAAGCCAGCACATCCGTGTGTAAGTGAGGATGCTTGCGGATCGCCCGCGGAAAGGGAGTGAATTTCGCGAAAATCAAAGAAGTATAACAGAGCCAAATCTTAAATAAAGGGGAGATCGAATAATGAAAGTGGAAGCGCTTCCGGTTATCAATGGCGAATACAACCTACAAGATTATGAAACTACCTATAATTCTTTTGATTGGTCAGAGGTTGAGAAGAATTTCTCCTGGTCGTCAACAGGCCGAGTCAATATGGCTTACGAGGCGATCGACCGTCACGCTGAATCAGTAAAGAAAAATCAGGTAGCCCTTTATTTTTCAGACCAAAAACGAGATGAAAAATATACGTTCAAAGAAATGAAGGATTACTCCAATAAAGCGGGTAATGTGCTGAGAGATTTGGATGTAGAAAAAGGGGACCGTGTATTCATCTTTATGCCGCGTTCACCCGAACTCTATTTCTTATTTCTCGGGGCACTGAAAGTTGGAGCCATTGTTGGTCCATTGTTTGAAGCCTTTATGGAAGGGGCAGTGACTGACCGTCTTGAAGACAGTGAAGCGAAGGTCCTTGTGACGACACCAGCTCTTCTTGATCGGGTTCCAGTTGATAAATTACCTGCACTTAAGCACGTAATCCTCGTTGGGGAAAACGTACAAGAAGATGACACATACGCGGATTACTATAAGCGTATGGAGAATGCAAGCAAAGACCTGGAAATCGAATGGGTTGACCGTGAAGATGGTATGATTCTCCACTATACTTCAGGTTCTACTGGAAAACCAAAGGGTGTCCTGCACGTGCATAATGCAATGCTTCAGCATTATCAAACAGGGAAATGGGTCCTTGATTTGAAAGATGAAGATGTGTATTGGTGCACTGCAGACCCTGGTTGGGTGACTGGTACCTCATATGGTGTCTTTTCTCCATGGTTGAATGGTGCATCGAACGTCATTCGTGGGGGCCGTTTCAGTCCAGAAGATTGGTATGCGACCATTGAAAAATATGGGGTGACTGTCTGGTACAGTGCTCCAACGGCTTTCCGTATGTTGATGGGGGCAGGCGATGAGGTCGTTAAGCAATATAATCTCTCAAGCTTGCGTCATATACTTAGTGTAGGTGAACCGCTGAATCCTGAAGTTGTCCGCTGGGGATCTAAAGTGTTCGGACTTCGGATTCATGACAACTGGTGGATGACTGAAACAGGCGCTCAATTGATCAGTAACTTCCCTTCCATGGAAATCAAACCTGGATCGATGGGTAAACCGATCCCAGGAGTGAAGGCAGCGATCATCGACGATCAAGGAAATGAACTTCCACCATTCAGAATGGGGAACCTTGCGATTAAAAAAGGTTGGCCTTCTATGATGAGAGCGATCTGGAACCGGCCTGAGAAATATGAATCCTATTTCACGTCAGAGGATTGGTATATTTCTGGTGACTCCGCTTATATGGATGAAGACGGATATTTCTGGTTCCAGGGCCGTATCGATGATGTCATCATGACCTCCGGTGAACGTGTCGGTCCGTTCGAAGTCGAAAGTAAGCTTGTCGAGCATCCGGCCATTGCCGAAGCGGGTGTCATCGGGAAGCCTGACCCAGTACGCGGAGAAATCATCAAAGCTTTCATTGCCCTACGAACAGGTTATGATGCTAATGATGAACTTAAAGAAGAGATCCGTAGCTTCGTGAAAAAAGGATTGGCTGCACATGCCGCGCCAAGAGAAATCGAATTCAAAGATAAGCTTCCGAAGACAAGAAGCGGTAAAATCATGCGCCGAGTTTTGAAAGCATGGGAACTAGACCTCCCAACAGGCGATTTGTCTACAATGGAAGATTAATAATAACCGGGAAAGAACATAATATAGTTCAGAATAAAGCATAAGCATGTGATTTCATAATGACTTCACATGCTTTTTTCTTTTTTTGAGCATAGAATTGTAAAAATATGTTAAGTTGATTATACGTGAGGAATGGGGGTTGGGAAATGACTCAAACAGTCGATCAAATCAAAATCGTAGAATATGAACCAAGTTATGCAGCAGCGGTTGCAGAAATGTGGAACCATAGCCAGGATGGCTGGGGAGGCGGGAATACTGTAAAAACAGAAGAACAAATCCTCAAGGAAGAAGCAAATTCGACCAATCTCCACCTATACCTAGCTTTAGAAGGTGAAAAGGTCGTAGGATATTGCAGTCTAGGTGAATATAGGGAGGATGAGGGTGCTTTATACATTCCGCTACTGAACGTACGAAGTGATTATCACGGTAAAAAAATCGGGAAGAAGCTCGTACTGAAAGCATTAGAACGGGTAATCGAACTGAAATGGCCGCGTCTTGATCTATATACTTGGCCTGGGAATACGAAAGCAGTCCCGTTATACAAAAAATGTGGATTTTTCTGGGAAGAAAGAGACGATGCCACGCATCTGATGAACTTCATGCCGACTGTATTACATACGGAAGCGGTCCAGGAATACTTTAAGGACTTGAATTGGTATGAGGCGAGTACAAGATTGATTGAAGTAAAGCCTGACGGCATAACAGAGAATGATTTCCATTATTATGAGTACTCATGGGACAAACGCGGAGAAATGCTGAAGATGCAATTCGAGCGTTTTGGACGCGGGCTCCGCTCCATCGAGACGGATGATTATAAAATCTCTGCCACAGTAGAGGACTTCAAGTTGGTTTTCGGTTCACAGTATATCGTGCGTTATCACATCAGTAATAAGACAGGAAACCCTTTGACGATTTCCCTCCGTGGAAATGAGAACAAGAACATCCATTTTTCTTTTGAAAAAGATTACATTACAGTGAAGGATGAAGATGTCATTGAAGCGCCATTTTTCGTAGATCGTATTAAAGAAGAACAGAGTGTTTGGAGGACACACCCTACCGTCGACACGGATGTATTGATAAACGGAAAAATGGCAAAATTCCAAGTCGGAGTACTGCCTAAATTTCCAGCGAATGTGAGTTGCCACACACCTCGGAACCTCTCCTTTATCGGACAGTCTTCCAACTTATATGTTGATATTGAAAACAACTATAAAGAAACCGTGAAATTTTCATTCGTGTTGCCTGGTAGTGAGTTATTCAGTCCAATGCAAAGTGAGGTGGATGTATCCCTGCCACCAAAGTCAAGGTGCTCGGTTCCTATCGAGTACGCTTAAAAAGCACGGATTTTATTCTCCTGAAGTTGAGATCACTGCTACGAAAGCTGATGGCTCTCAGGTTACTTTTACGAGGAAAATTGGTGTTGCATTCAAAGGGATCGGAACCAGGTTCTTTGGTGAAAGTGAAGAGACCTACCATGTCTATAATGGACAGTACCATATGTGGCTTCAGAAATTCGATAACTGGCTGATTCCAGGGAGAAAGCAGACGAAGGATCAGGATTCTGCGTTCATGTATCCTCGCCTAGGAAAACCTTTCTCTGAAGAATTTTCAAAGGGAAGAGCTGAAAAGGTTGAGTTTTTAGAAGATGATAGTTCAATAGGGTACAGGGCAACATATTGCTCCAAGTCCTATCCAGGTGTAAAATTACATGCGATCGCTAAATTATTTTCCGAAGGATTGATTGAACATCATTACGAAGTAGAAAACGCGAACTCCAATACATTGGATGACGTGCTATGGCTCAACAATCGGGTTTATCATACGCTTGAAAGAGCAGTAATCCCTTATGAAAACAGAATGATAGAAATGAAGGATTCGATCGGTTCCTACCATGAATACTGGAAGGGTGGTTCCGTCACCGAAAATTGGCTGTTTTCAAGGGATGACGAGAATCCAAGGGGGCTTAGTTGGTCAAAACAGGAGAAAATTAACTTTGGTGGCTGGTTCGTCTATTTTGAAAATAGAATTGGTAGGTTGAAAGCGAATGAAATTGTGAAAACGGAACCGGTCTATCTTTCTATCGGAGCTTTTCAAAATTGGCAATCCTTCAGAGAATTCGTAACCCAAAAATCGCCTGATCATGGGTCTTTGACAGAACACCTTGAAATCAATATGAATGACCATAATCCGTTCATTACCGAGGAATCGATTGAAGTAAAGGTGTCAGATTACAAAGCTTCTTATCTGAATGGTGTTGTGGAATTTCTTTCAGGTGATCAAGTACTGACAAAGGAAAAGGTACAGTCAGTTGAAGCGATCAAGATGAAGGACTTTAAAGTGACATTGAGTGAGTTGCCGCAAACAGGAATATTGACAGCGAATCTGAAACTAGATGCAATCAAAACGGAGAAACCGTCCCTTTATGTCAAGATTGGAAAAGAAGGAGTCCGTTTTGCGACAGGGGTAAAGGAAAGTATGGGAGTCTTCAAATGCGGTAATGGTTTAATGGAGATATCAGTAGCTCCTGACTTCTATCCAGGACTCTATTCATTAAAATGGAACAATCAAGAATGGCTGGATTCTTCTTTTCCTGAAGTGAAACCAAAGTCATGGTGGAATCCTTGGTCAGGCGGAGTGGAGAATAGACTGCGCGATGTGAGTCAAAGATCCTTATTAAAGGAGAAGCGGCATGCCGAATTCGTTTCGTTGGAGGATTCCAAAGAAAACAAGTGGCAAGGACTCAAGGTTGTCGTCCGACTTGAGGAGAACGAGAAATATAAAGGCGTCGAATATCACCAATACTACTTACTTTTACCAGGTACGCCTGTCCTTTGTCAGACAACTGAAATCATTCAAAGCACAGGTTATTATATCGATATGAAAAATTGGGATACGAATTGTTTCTTCAACCCTAGTTCGAATTTTGAACATAGCTGGGGGCACTTCCAGAATGCAGATGGCGAATGGAAGAAAATCTATGGTGGAAAAGGGGAGCAGCAAATGAGGATCACAAAGAGTGTCGTATTCGGCTCCGATGAGCATGAAGGTCTGCTGCAGGTCATAACCGATTCGATTGACTCTCGTATGAGTTCATATATCAACAAGGAAGTCATGTTTCTGGAAATCAATACAAAGCTCAATTTAGAGGATGGAAAAAGGATGTTTACCAAACCTGTCTTCTTCCTGGGGAATCAAAAACCTTTTCCAAATAGCGCTTTAGAAGATTTGAAATCCATCCGTTTTATGAGTAAATAGGAGCTACAAAAAAAGGATCTCACCAAGTATTCATTACTTGATGAGGTCCTTTCATTTGTTGTCTCAACCGTTTTGATTTTCTGGATCATTTTCCGAATCGCCTTCAGGATCTTCAGGTGGTGGTGGAGGCTTAGGTTTATCATCATCTTTCGGCGGCGGTGGATCTTTCGGTTTATCTTCTTTAGGTGGTGAAGGATCTTCTCCAAATTTCACCGTATTGCTGTTTTTCGATTCATTTCCTGATATATCAACTGCACGAACAATATAGGTGAAGTTTCCGCCTGAAATCTTGAAGCTCGTTTCATTTCCGCCTTTAACTTCACCGATCGCAGAATAAGAATCGCTTCCATTGGCTGCACGGAAAATTCGATAACCGATGACATCCTTCTCCCCTGAAGCATTCCAGGTAAGTGTCGAGCCACTGTGTTTCACCGAAACTGCTTCAGGTGCTTTTCCATTATCCTTCAACTTATCGTCTCCGATGATATTATCCCAATCATCTTTGATGATATTATCTAAGTTGATATCATCAAAATAGTCCTTGTTGATCATGACACCGTCAGCAGTGAAGCCTCCAGGTGTATTCCCTGCTGCTTTGAATTTCTTACCTTCTGAATTAACAACATATTTCACTTGTTGCAAGCTATCGTCTTCCTCTTTAGGCAAATATTTCACATTGAACAGATCCGTCTTCACAAGACCAGCCTCTTTACACAACTTAGACGGAAGTTTACCAGAAATTCCACAGAAGGAAGCGGTCGTAATTCCGCTTGGCCGTTTATGTTTTTCTGTCGTCAACAATTCTGGCCTTACATCATATGCCGCATTCATCAGAGCTGCCCAGATCCGTTGGCTTCTATGTCCGTACCCTGTCGAAACCCTTTTAGGTGTATCATAACCGAGTCTTAATCCCATCGTTAAGGTTGGGTTGGTAGCGATGAACCAGGCATCATGGAAATCTTGGGTTGTCCCTGTTTTCCCAGCCCAATCCACTGACGGATGTTTAAGCATGCTTGGTATTCCGGCAGCAGTACCGCTTCTTACAACATCCCGCATTATATCTAATGTCAAATAAGCAGTTTGTGGAGAAAAAACGTCTGTTTTCTTCGACTCATGTTCATATACGACTTCGCCATCTTTGGACTTGATCGATTTGATCATATATGCGTCCACAAACTTTCCTTGATTACTGAAAGTAGTATACGCATTCGTCGCTTCTTCCACTGTAACCCCGGTCGTCATACCTCCAAGGGAAAGGGAAGGGTAATATCGTTCCTCTTCACTTAAAGTCGTGAAGCCCATTTTGTAAAGATATTCCGTTGCTTTTAAACGGTCCATTTTTGCATACGTCCGTGCAGCGGGTATGTTATAGGAAAATTGTAAAGCTTTACGTGCAGTAACAAGGCCATGATAACCACCGTCGTAGTTATTCGGAGACCATCCTTTTGCATTTGGGAAAGTGAACTTCGTATCCGGAATGATCGATCCTGGCTGGACCAATCCCATTTCCATTGCAGGCGCATATACGAGTATCGGTTTCATCGTTGAACCATTCGGTCGATACGATTGGGTCGCGTGATTCAAGTTTTCCTGTTCATAATCACGTCCACCGACGAAGCTCAGAATTTCCCCTGTGTCATTCTTAATCAGCATCGCACCTACATCTTCAAGTTCTTTTTCCCCTGTTACAGGGTTTGTGGTATCAGGACCATAAGGCACTTCATTTTTGGCTTTTTGCCATGCATCATAAATCTCTTTATCGATTGTAATATCAATTTTGTAACCATTTTTCCTTAATTCAAGGTCAGCTGCTTTTTGGTAGCTGCTTTTTTCAGTTGGAGTCAATTCGGAATATTTCTTACCGTCCTGCTCTGCTAATTTTACCTTCATGACATCGACTGCCCTGCGTTCGATTTCCATTGTCAAATGTGGATAATTTTCAAATGGGCTTGGAGAGTTTTTAGTGAATTCCTTTGTAACGTCATGTGCCAGAGCTTTGTTATATTGCTCTTTGGTTATGTAACCACCAGAAAGCATTCTTGACAGCACCGTCTTCATCCTGTTTAGCCCAGGATCTAAGTTCTCTTTGACTTTTCCATCATTCGTGAATGGCGTATATCCGAATGGACTTTGTGGCATTCCTGCGATGTAAGCGGCCTGGGGTAAGCTGAGATTTTTAGCATCCACCCCGAAAATCCCTTGGGCTGCGGCCTCGATACCAGCAATGTTATGCCCTGAAGCATTACGTCCGAACGGTACGATGTTTAGGTATGCTTCTAAAATTTCTTCTTTTTCAAAGAAACGTTCTAATCTTAAAGCGAGAAGCATTTCTTTAGCTTTACGATCGAAAGAGACTTCTCTTGTAAGCATCTGGTTTTTCACAAGCTGCTGGGTCAATGTACTACCACCGGTTTGAACAGCAGCACCGGTCACTTCTTGGAAAATTGCACGGGCAATCGCTTTGGGCACGATACCTTCATGCTCTTTGAAATATTCATCTTCCGTCGCAATGACTGCATCGATCAAATGAGGTGAAACTTCCTTGATATCTATTTCTTGTCGAACGATATCAGAACGGAGATTGCCTAGTAAGGTACCGTCAGTAAAATATATTTTACTAGTTTCTGTATAGTTGTAGATCTCATCTCTCATATTGTCATATGTTCTTATTTCTTCGTCTTTCACAAGTGAAGCAAAGTAACCAGCTCCAACGCCAGTTGCGAAAAAGCCGCCGGCAAGAGCTAAGACCAACAAGACTAAAAACAGGTTCCATACTACTTTTCCTGTAATCCGACTGATTTTAAATATGTTCTTATCATCTAAAACCTTCATGAAATGTTTCACTTTAACGATGAAGGATGATAGGTGATTCATGGTCATACCCCCCTAAATTTCCAACTTTCATTATAGCACATAGACAACATATGGAATACCTTTCATGTCGATTTATAGGGAAGTAAATTTGACATTCCATTTATGAATGTGATACAAAATGATTATACTTTTTTACATAATTGTACATACTGATGAAGCATAGACAGGAATAAGTAGCAGTTTCCTCACTGTAAGCAGAGAGCTGGTGGCCGGTGAAAACCAGAACAAAGGAACGCTGTGAATTACCTCCTCGAGCACCTTTTGTGAAAAATAGTAGCAAAAGGCGGCAACCTTAGCCGTTATCTGAACGAAGTGGAAGCAGCATATGCTTCAAGAAGGATGGTACCGCGTATATCACGTTCCTTTCATACGAAAGGGACGTGTTTTTTTATATTCTGCAATATGAGGGCAACAAGGCGCAGCCTACGCTACAGGGTTGGCTGCGCCAAGTTTTCTTTGTTAACAAAGGATTAAATTTTAAAAAGATAGATAAAAAGGGAAGGATGAAGGAAAGTGGGAAAAGAATATGCGCTCACAGCTGCACAGCAGGAAGAAGTTGAAAAACAGCTTACGATTTTAAAAAGGGGAACCGTTGAAATCGTTCCTGAAGAGGATTTGAAAAAGAAGCTTGAAAAGTCGGTTGCTACTGGCAAGCCATTGAATGTGAAGCTTGGACTCGACCCATCGGCACCTGACGTGCATGTCGGCCATACAGTCGTTTTACATAAGCTTCGTCAATTCCAGGAATTCGGGCATGAAATCCAGTTGCTGATTGGTGACTTTACCGGTCGAATCGGGGATCCAACAGGCAAATCCGAAACAAGAAAACAGCTGACGGATTATGAAATCAAAGAAAATGCAAAAACCTATGTGGAACAATTCGGCAAGATCATCGATATGGATAAAACAGAGGTCCACTTCAATTCCAAATGGTTGTCAACATTGAATTTCGCCGATGTACTCGAGTTAGCAGGCAAGGTTACGGTAGCACGTATGCTCGAGCGTGACGATTTCGAGAAACGTTATAAAGCGAACCAGCCGATTTCGATCCATGAATTCTTCTATCCACTGATGCAAGGCTATGACTCCGTTGCGCTTGAAAGTGATATCGAACTTGGTGGTACGGACCAGAAATTCAACCTGTTGATGGGCCGTCAACTTCAAGAAGAATACGGGAAAGAGAAGCAATTAATGATGACAGTACCGTTGATCGAAGGGTTGGATGGGGTCCGTAAGATGTCTAAATCCCTCAACAACTACATCGGGATTGATGAGCACCCGAATGAAATCTTCGGGAAATCGATGTCGATACCGGATGACTTGATGATCAAATATTTTGAGCTTGCCACACCGCTTCCGATGAACGAAATCAGAGCGATTGAAGAAGGCATCCAAAGCGGGGAACTGCATCCAAGAGATATGAAAATTAAACTCGCAAAAATATTTGTGGAGATGTACCATGGGAAGGATGAAGCAGAGCTTGCTGAAAAGCATTTCCGAACCGTTTTCTCAAAAGGCGCCTTGCCTGACGATATTCCAGAACATGCCTGGAAGGGTGAAGATGATATTTGGATCGTCGATATGATTGTAGACCTTGGGCTATTGAATTCAAAAGGGGAAGCACGCCGCATGATCCAAAATGGCGGTGTGAAGATCAATCAAGAGAAAGTCGATGATGTTCAGCAGCAGGTTGCAGTGGAAGACGGCATGATCGTCCAAGTTGGAAAGCGAAAATTCGTTAAGATTGTAAAATAGATAAGCAAGAGCCGTCGGTGGACGGCTCTTTTCTATGTGAGGGTTATATTTTTGTAATTCGATTTTACTGATTTCTGGGATTGAGCTTTATTTTTCTGGAATTATCCGTTTTTTTCTAGGATTCCCTCTTAAATTTCTAGGATTATGTCCAAAATTTCTTGAATTCTTTCAACCAACCCATACACCAAGCCTTCACACCTCGCTGGAAGGATTTCTGAATCAAGTGTTGAAGTTATATCTACCTATAAAACGTGGAGGGATTTTTTGAGCCTTAAAATCTATTTTAAATCATATAAAATCGAAAAACTGGAAGCCTTAATAAGGAGAATCGACTCAAATCACCCTGCAAAATCAAGAACTGAAAAGAGGTTAGCTACAAGTAAAGCAGGAGAGCGGTCACTAGATTATCATTTAAGTTTCCTAGAAGACTATGGTCACGGCATCTTTCAAGGCTTACGCTTATCCAGTGGCAAATTTCATTTCCAAATCGATATCCTATTGACCCATCCTAATTTTTTCGTAATCCCGAAGTGAAAAATTTATCCGGTAAATTGATCTTTGATACTGAATACAATCAGCTTATACGCCAACAAGATGAACGGGAGGATTACTACAAGGATCCAATCCAACAGGTAAACCACCAGCATTTTCAGTTTGAAAATTAGTTGGAACGGTATAGATTCAATGATAAGATCCCGATCTTTTCTTTCGTAGTGATAGTGAATGAAAATGCCAAAATAGAACCAAAAAACAATGGTAGCCTGATCAGCAAAAAAGTGATTCGGGATACAAAGATATTATATACCGTGATATCCCTTCATAATACCCATAAAGAAGCTTCCTTCACCAATTATGACCTCCGAAACCTTCAGGAGCTCCACATCAAAAAACACATTCCGAGCGACCCGGAACTACTCAATTTGCTTAAACTGAATAGGGAAGACCTTTTAACAGGAGTAGTTTGCCCTGGGTGTTCTCGACGTCCAATGAAAAGAATTCATGGGAAATGGATTTGCCCCATTTGCAGGGCGACCTCTAAAAACGCCCACTTCCAAGCTCTACATGATTATGCTCTATTGATTAACCCGACTATCACCAATAAAGAATTAAGAAAGTTTCTGCATATAGATTCAGAAGCAGTCGCGAATTACATACTGAAATCTTTGAACCTTGATTATAGGGGGAACACAAAAGAACGGATCTACTATTTAGATTTACATGCTGAAAATAGGTAATAAAAAACCCTTGGACCAAATGCCCAAGGGTTGTGTAAGCTACTATTAACGTGAGTAGAACTCGACGATAAGTGCTTCTGTGATTTCTGCAGGAAGTTCAGAACGCTCAGGGTAACGAGTGTACGTTCCTTCAAGCTTGTTTTCATCAAATGTAAGGTATTCAGGTACGAAGTTGTTTACTTCTAGCGCTTCCTTAACGATGTCAAGGTTGCTGGATTTTTCACGTAAACCGATCACTTGTCCTGGAGCTACACGGTAAGATGGGATATCTACACGCTTACCATTAACAGTAATGTGTCCGTGTCCAACCAATTGACGAGCTTGACGACGTGTACGTGCAAGTCCTAAACGGTAAACAAGGTTATCTAAACGAGATTCAAGAAGAATCATGAAGTTTTCACCGTGGATACCACTCATTTTTCCTGCTTGGTCAAACAAACGACGGAATTGACGTTCGTTAACTCCATACATATGACGAAGCTTTTGCTTTTCTTGAAGTTGCAATCCGAATTCTGAGATTTTCTTACGCTGGTTTGGACCGTGTTGTCCTGGAGCGTACGGACGCTTTTCAAGTTCCTTTCCTGTTCCACTAAGGGAGATTCCTAAGCGACGAGATAATTTCCATTTTGGTCCTGTATAACGAGCCATAAATAGCTCCTCCTTCACCATTTTTTTGTTGTAAAAAAAACAGTGCCGGTGTGATCGTTCATGTGTTCATTATGTTTTCATACACCTTCACTTCGACAGCATGAAGCTACGCGATGCACCTTGAATATTTAATCAGCCGCTATTACAAGGAACATAATGAGAGGGCTCACATGAATTCACATGGCTGTCTTAATTTACACAAAGAACAGTGTATAACGTTTAGGAATAAAAGTCAAGGGTGTCTGCGATGAGAATTCTTAGAAGATTTCTTTATGCTGGCTTCGACGTTCACCACAAGACCACGGACTTACATTCCAACCTTATAGTTTTAACCGCAGGCGCAGGACGCGGTGGTATTTAGTCGAAGTTCATTATTATACTCGAAGGTCCTTAAATCGTTACGGGGTCTCGCCTGGCTCGCTTTTCCCGCAAGAGTGTCGCGAATTTCTTTTAAACACCTTCCCTTATGACACACACAAAAATAATTTAACACAAAATTACAAGGGATTGTGTTACGATTAGCATAAAAGCGCTTACATCCATATATAGAGAAAAGGAGTGTTCAGGAGTGAAAAAAGACAACAGGTTCGAGACAAAGGTTATCCATTCGGGCTATTCGTCTGATCAGCATCATGGCGCGTTGGCACCTCCGATCTTTCCGACTTCCACCTTCGTCTTTCCGGATGCAGAAACGGGAGAACATCGATTTGCTGGCGAACAAGAAGGATACATCTATTCAAGGCTCGGCAATCCTACGGTGAAAATGCTTGAAGAGCGTATCGCTGTTTTAGAGGGGGGAGACCAAGGATTGGCATTCGCTTCAGGAATGGCCGCAGTGTCTGCAGTTCTAATGGGATTGACGAAATCAGAGGATCACATTTTATGTTCTCAAGGAGTTTATGGTTGTACATTCGGACTTCTCCAAATGCTTCGGGATAAATATAATGTGGAACACGATCTTATCGCGATGTCTCATCCTGATGTAATAGAGGCTTACATTCGCCCGAATACGAAAGTCATTTTCATAGAGACACCAATCAACCCGACGATGGCACTCGTGGATCTTAAAATGATAGGACTGATCGCTGCTAAATATAAAATCAAGGTTGTGGTAGACAATACTTTCTGTACACCTTACCTGCAAAGACCTTTAGAACATGGTTGTCATTTAGTCATCCATAGCGCGACGAAATATATCGGTGGTCATGGTGATGTTGTAGCAGGACTTGTCGTAGGTGATAAGGAAACGATCGATCTTTTGGCTGCCACGACCCAGAAGGATATCGGGGGAATCATGTCCCCTTTTGATGCATGGCTATTACTTCGTGGTCTGAAAACACTCCCTGTCCGCATGGACCGCCATTGCGATAATGCAATGTATATCTCAAAAAAGCTAAGGAAGCATCCCTCAGTGGAAGCGGTCTACTTTCCAGGTGATCCGGAATTTGCAGATTATACGATTGCTCAAAAACAGATGGCGCGTTCAGGCGGCCTGATTTCCTTTAAGATCAAAGGGGATAAGAAAGACGCGCAGAATTTCATCAACTCGATGAAGTTATTGAAAATTGCTGTAAGTCTTGGTGATGCAGA
The DNA here is from genome assembly GCF_045920555.1 of Pseudalkalibacillus sp. A8. Classification (NCBI taxonomy): domain Bacteria; kingdom Bacillati; phylum Bacillota; class Bacilli; order Caryophanales; family Fictibacillaceae; genus Pseudalkalibacillus; species Pseudalkalibacillus sp. A8. The sequence goes on along the minus strand of NZ_CP174509.1, from coordinate 4,160,897 downwards.
AACGTTGATTCAGCATCCGGCTACAATGACTCATGCAGTTGTACCGAAGGAAGCGAGAGATCGGATGGGCATCTCCGATAACCTCATCCGTTTGTCTGTCGGGCTAGAGGCAAAGGAAGATATTTGGGAAGATCTCGAGCAAGCATTACAACAACATCTAAGGAAAACAGAAACTGTATAGTGTTGGAAAAAAGAACGAGGCTTCCATGATGGGAGCCTCGTTCTTATGCATAGGAGATGACTGGAAAAAGGTTTCCTGATTTCCCTAAAGGTTTTCCGTTAATGTTTGTACGAATCGTTCAAGATGTTTTTTGTCGATTTCATCAAAACGTGATGTGACAGGACTATCAATATCAAGGACACCGATCACTTCCTGGTTTTTCAAAATCGGAACAACGATTTCAGATCGGGTTGCTGCGTCACAGGCGATGTGTCCAGGGAATTGATGCACATCCTCAACAAGCATCGTTTTCTTATCTTTGACAGCTGTCCCACAGACCCCTCTCCCAACTGGAATCCTGACACAAGCTGGAAGTCCTTGGAACGGTCCTAAAACAAGCTCACCATTTTCCATCAGGTAGAAACCGACCCAATTGACTTCGTTAAGGAATTGATTTAAAAGTGCAGAGGCATTTGCAAGGTTTGCAATTTGATTCGTTTCACCTTCCAATAATGCTTTCAACTGTTTGTTCAGTAATTCATAATTTTCTTCGCGATTTCCTGTATATGATTCGACGTGAAACACGTTCCTTCCCCTCGCAATCCTTAGAAATTAGTCTTATGATATCAGAATTTGTTGAAAGTTTCATTAGATATGTCGAGGTGTTTTCAAAGGATTTCCATAAAAAAAGAAGAAAGATGTATAGTAATGATTGTATATTGAGGTGATTTGCCATGAAGAAGGCTTTATCCATCACCAAAGAAAAAGTCGCAGAATCAGCCGCCTCCCTTTTCAATAACAATGGTTATTCCGGAACTTCTGTTCGTGATATCGCTGAAAAAGCTGGAGTGAATGTTTCTCTGATCTCCTACTATTTTGGCGGAAAAAGAGGACTGTTGGAATTTTTGATGTCGTCATTTCTGGAAGGGTATCTTCATGTATTGCAAGGCGCTTACGATCGACTCGAAAAAGACTCCGCTAGGAATTGTCTAATCCTTTTGATTGAAGAAGTCATCCTATATCAACAAAACCGATCACAAGCTGCAAGGTTGGTTCATCGTGAAATCAGCATAGATACAACACTGGTCCGCGAAATCATGACTACCTACCTGATGAAAGAGAAATTCTATCTGAATACGATCCTTGAGCAAGGCGTGAAACAGAAGGAGTTCAAGCCTTGTTCAAAAAACATGGTGACGATGCAATTGAGAAGCATGTTGTTCATGCCATTTCTATATCCGCAATATGTCAGGGAGATCTATCAATTCTCTGTACACGATCGTTATTTCACATCCAAATATTTAAACGTGTTACAAGATTGGGTGAATGAGACGTTATGCATCCAATATGATTCCGAATCTATTTCGGGAAAAGATAAAGAAAACATAGCAAAATCAAGCCTTGGCACAGGATGAGCCAGAAATTTATCCTTACTTTCAAAAGAAAAAGCACCGCTTGCTACCATTTAAATTGGGTGGGTCAGCGGTGCTTCTTGCTTTAACTCCCCAAAACCCTGGCCAAGCTCACCAGCCCTATGAGCATCTGAGCCATAAACCAGAGGGATGTTTCTTTTCAAGGCCTCGGAAATAATCCAATCCGGTGGATAAGGTTCCCGACATAAAGGTTTATTTACACCCGAACCATTATAGTCTAACTGTATTTTTTGTCGGGCGATCAAATCGATCGTTTCTAAAATCTCGTTCTTGTTAATATCAACATTCGGATATTTATTTTTAAACTTCATAACGAGGCTGATATGTCCGATCCTTCTAGGTTTATATGCCCCAAGGTCTGCGTTAACAGATTTTTTAACCGTATTATAATACAAGGAATATAAATCTTGGATGGAATTACATTCTTCAAGTATTTTACCGAATACATCAGGGCTGTAATCCATGCAATGGTACCCGCTTTTTGTTTTTAAAAAATGGACGGACAAGATCGAATCATCAAGATATGGACCATAGCGGTCTAAAAATGCAGTAGTTTCATTCTCGAATCCTTCAATATAATCAATCTCTAAACCAGTATGAATGAGGATATCTTCACTATATTCTTTTTTAAGTTGAGTAATTTGTTCAATATAGTTTTCAAGGTTTTCTAGTTGCATACCGCTGTCTTTATCTGGAGTAGGGTCTTCAAAGCCTTGAGGCAACGGAGCGTGCTCAGTAAATGTCATGGCCTGATACCCTAGTTTGATTGCACGTTCGATGTATTGATGGAATGAGTCTTTAGTTCCATGGGGGCAATATGGGGTATGGATGTGACCGTCATAAATGTTCATGATCCTCCTCCTAAATTGGTACTTTTGTAAGAAAAAAGCAATTTTTTATCAAATTTTCGAAAAAATGTAGTTCTAAAAGTAGTATACATGGTATTATAGTAGTTACGATGAACGCCGAAACTGGATGAAATTCGGCGAAAATTGATCGAATATGTCGATATTCTATATAAGTCTAATATACATAATTGAAAAAGGGAAGAAAGGATGGTCCCTGTGATTTATATTTTTATTGCGCTGATAGTATTGCTCTCAGTATTTATTGCGTACGGTACATATACTCGAAAGAAAATTTATGATCAAATCGATCATCTTGAAACACAGAAAGTCAATATCATGAATAAGCCTTTATCCGATGAGATTGCAAAAGTGAAAGCACTTGAGATGATCGGGGAGACCGAAAAAAAGTTTGAAGTATGGCGCGAAGAATGGGACGACATCGTAACAGTCCAACTTCCTGGCCTAGAAGAGAATCTATTTGATGCAGAAGATGCAGCAGATAAATACCGGTTCAAGAAAGCAAGAGGTATTCTGAGTGACACGAGAAAAACACTTTTTTCGATAGAAGAGAAGATTGATGAAATCTCCTCAGAAATCAATGAATTTGTGGAAAGCGAAGAATTGAATCGAAAAGAAATCGGTGAGCTTAAAGAGAGCCACAAAGAACTCCGGAAACATCTTCTTACGCATTATCGAGCACTTGGAACGCTGGTAGAGACATTCGAAAAGCGTCTGGAGAACATCTCAGAAGATTTCGCAAGCTATAATGAAGAGACGGAAAACGGAAATCATATTGCAGCTCGCACCTATATCATACAGCTTGATGAGAAAGTCCGCCGCTTACAATATGAATTAGAAGTCGTTCCGGAGCTTCAATATCAGTTGCAATCTGAAATTCCTGAGACGCTTAAGCAGTTGAAGGAAGGTCTGAAGCAAATGTCTGATCAGGGCTTCCGGGTTGAACAACTTGGTGTCGAAAAAGAACTTGAAGTGATTGATTACGCTTATCAAATCGTCAAAGAAAAAGTAAATGCCGTAAACATTGAAGATGCTCAAGAAGAAATAGATCAGATGAATAAGAAAATCGAAGAGCTTTATGACCGTCTCGAAGCGGAAGTCTTAGCTAAGCAATATGTGATGACAGATGGAAAAGAAGTAAAGGCTGAAGTTGAAGAGCTTGGTGAAGAAATCAACAAGATGAAAGAAGAAACGAATGTCGTACGTTTAAGCTATCAAATCGAGCAAGAAAACATTGATTTGCAAGAACGGTTAGAAACTTCTTTTGAAAAATTAGAAAAGCGGGTAGGAACGATTTTCCATTCAGTAGAGGAAAATAACCAGACCTACACATCCGTTAAAGAGATGCTGGAAAGCGTCACGAAACAACTGGAAGATTTACGAGTCATGACAGAAGTATATCAAGAGAAAATACACAACCTTCGTAAAGACGAATTAGAAGCTGTTGAAAAGATTCATGAATTCCGAAAAAAGCTGATCGAGGCCAAGAAAGAAATACATCGAAACAATTTACCAGGTCTGCCGGAACAATATTATGCATCCCTTCATGATGCTGAGAGCAAATTGCAGACGGTCTCAATGAAATTGAATGATAAACCATTACAAATGGCTGAAGTCCTACACAGGTTGATCGAAGCGGAAGAAGCCATCGACGAAGTACATGTTAAGACCTACAAGCTGATTGATCGAGCAATTTGGGCGGAGCGGCTGATACAGCACGGAAACCGATACCGAAGACAATATGTGACAGTAGCTGTAAAGCTTTCAGAAGCTGAACAAGCCTTCCGTATGTATGATTATGAAGAGGCCATGGAGCACGCAGCAGAAGCTATACAAACGGTCAATCCACAAATAATAAGAGACCTGGAAGAAAGCTATCAACAAGAGATGGAAAAAGTACATTAAAGTAAAGCGGACCGTATCCCGGATCCGCTTTTTTCTGTTTCTAAAAGAGTCTTTATCCAGTTCTGCGGTCAAAAGTCTTTCGGGAGCCCTTTATCCCTTAAAAGCTGGATAATTATCTCAACAACCTGATATTTATCCCAACTTAGGGCGATGATCCTATAAACCCGAAAAAGAACCAGCCACAGTGGCTGGTTCTTTATGCTTTATTGGGTGCTACGACGCGGGTTTTTGATCGGCCGATGATATACCCTATGATAGCTCCGATTAATGAAGGAATAATCCAGCCTACACCTTGCACATATAGCGGAAGATAGGCACTCAGGACATCGTTCACAGCAGTAATATTTACATTCATCTGATTCAATGCGTCAAAAATACTGATCACTCCTGCCCCTAATAGCCCGCCTATATATACTTCACGATAGCCCCCAAATTGGCGGTGGAAAAAAGAATAGGCAACCAATGCAATAGCAAGTGGATAAATGCCGATCAATACCGGCAATGTCAGATTGATCAACTGGGTAAGACCTACATTTGCGACAGCTGCACTGAACACACATAATACAGCGATGATCAATTTATAGGATACATTCGGCATGATTCCTTTGAAGTATTCGCCGCATGCAGTTACTAGGCCGATTGAAGTCGTAAGACAGGCAAATGTAATCGCTACAGCAAGCAGAACAATTCCGAATTGCCCGAATAACAGATCTGCAGCTCCAGTAAGGATCGCTCCCCCGTTATCACTCTCTCCTAAAACATTTCGACTTGTTGCCCCGATATAGGCAAGTGAGAGATAAACCAATGCTAGGCCGCTTACAGCGATAAAGCCGGCTTTCGTCGTAGCTTTGGCAATCTCTTTTTTATCGGTAACCCCTCTGGATTTCACAGCATTGATGACCACAATCCCGAAAACGAGTGCGGCAAGCGCGTCCATAGTTAAATATCCATTGATGAAGCCGTTGAAAAATGGATTCGCTTCGTACTCACCTGTCGGAGCTGAAAAACTGCCGATAGGGCTGAAGATCCCTTTGATGACGATCAACCCGATCACAAAGATAAGAATCGGAGTCAAGATCTTGCCGATCCGATCCACAAGTTTAGTTGGATTCAGGGCAAACCAAAATGTAATCGCGAAAAAGATGACAGTATAGATCAATAATGGCAAACCATTAGGATTCATTGTTTCAGGTAAAAAAGGAACAGCACCGATCTCAAATGCAACTGTACCTGTTCTTGGAACTGCGAAAAATGGACCTATCGCCAAATAGATAAACGTTGAAAAAATAATGGAAAAAGCAGGATGGACCCGACCAGCTAAATCCCTCAATGTTCCACCTGTAAGTCCTACTGCAACTATACCTACAAGCGGTAAGCCGACACCAGTGACCAGAAAGCCGAAAATGGCCGTCCACACATTGGTTCCTGCAGTTTGACCAAGCAGAGGAGGGAATATCATATTGCCCGCTCCGAGGAACAGAGCGAACATCATTAGTCCAATAGTAAATGTCTCTCTAAAAGAAAGTGAATTTGTTGCTTTCATGCTGTAAAACCTCCGTGACAATTATCGACTGAAATCATTGAGTTTTCTAAAATCGGTTAAAGCTTAACATAATCTTTATATAAAATAGACACTTTAGAAAAAAGTTGAAAAATTGTATTGATTCATAATGTTTTAACATCTCTATATTTCTTGCATATATAACGTTTTTCTTCTGAAAATAGTAAGTGAAACGTCTATAAGAAGAAAAGTTTTCTTGTCACATCATGTCGAACAATGGTGTTTTAATTCTGTGGTTTGGAATCAAGCCTATATATGCTATTATTAAATGATGCAGTAATACGATATTCAAAGGGGTAAAGTAACAATGATTTATTTCGATAATAGTGCAACAACAAAACCTTATCCTGAAGCTCTGAAGACATATATGACGGTCTCCGAGAATTACTTCGCGAATCCTTCTTCGATTCACCGATTGGGAGGAGAAGTGGAAAAGTTGATCAGCACTGCTCGAAATCAAATTGCTGGTCTTCTACGAGTAAAGCCTGCCGAGATTATATTTACTTCAGGTGGAACAGAAGCGAATAACTTGGCGATAAAAGGGATTGCGATTGAACATCAGACACGCGGGAAACATCTGATCACAACTGAAATTGAACATGCTTCCTGTTATGAATCATTCAGACAGCTGGAGCAACTCGGATTTGACGTTACATTTCTACCAGTCGATAGGAATGGACATGTCTCAATACAAAACCTCCATAACGCCATCAGACATGATACGATTCTTGTTTCAGTCATGCATGTCAATAATGAATTGGGAACGATTCAACCAATTCAGGAAATCGGTCAATTCCTTAAGAAACATCCGAAGATCTTTTTCCATGTCGATCACGTCCAGGGTATAGGAAAAGTCCCTCTTCAGTATGAGCAATCCGGGGTTGATTTATGTTCCTTATCGAGCCATAAATTCCATGGTCCAAAAGGTGTTGGAATCCTATATGTCCGTAATGGTATAAAGATATCCCCACTCCTTCACGGTGGCTTACAGGAGTATAAACACCGGGCTGGCACAGAGAACATACCTGGAATCATCGCGATGGCAAAAGCTCTTCGATTGACGATGGAGAAATCAAAAGATCAGATGGAGGGGCTTCTGAGATTGAATCGTTTATTACGTTCGAAATTATCGGAGATTGAAGGGGTTGTCCTAAATACACCTGAAGAGAAAAGTGCCCCCCATATCATCAATTTTTCCGTTCCGGGTATCAAACCAGAAGTACTAATCCATGCTTTAGAAGAAAAAGATGTTTTTGTCTCAACGAAATCTGCTTGCTCCTCGAAGTCAACAGAAGTCAGCAGGGTATTGGAAGCTACAGGCCATGAGCTAGAACGGGCCAGCAGCGCCATCCGAGTAAGCCTGAGCTTTGATAATACAGAAAGTGAAGGAGAGCGTTTCATTACCATCCTTGAGGAAGTTCTGCACAATTTAACGAAAGTAATGAGGTAATAATATGATTTACGACCATATCATAGTCAAATACGGTGAGTTGTCACTTAAAGGGAAAAACAGACACCATTTTGTAAACCAACTAAGGGATACGATCCGAAGAAAATTTAAGCCTTTTGAAGGTGTTACAGTAAAAAAAGCGTTTGATCGTATGTACATTGAGTTGAACGGTGAAAATCATGAACCGATCGTAGAAAAATTGCAAGAAATATTCGGAATCCAAGGATTAACCCTTGCCGTTAAAACTGATCTTGAATTGGAAAACATCCAAAAGACAGCACTTGAAGCTTTAAGAGAAGCAGGTCCTTCTGTAAAGACATTCAAGGTTTCCACCAAACGTAATTATAAACAGTATCCGCATGATTCACAGGAGTTGAATCATTTGATCGGTGGTTATGTTCTTAAAAATTCCGAAAACATTACAGTAGATGTTCATCATCCTGATGTAGAAATAAAAGTGGAGATCAAACCGGAAGCAACTTATATCAGTTGCATCGATTATCCCGGTGCTGGGGGATTGCCGATCGGTAGCAGCGGTAAAGTCATGCTGATGTTATCTGGTGGCATTGATAGTCCTGTAGCTGGATACCTGACAATGAAACGGGGAATCCGTCTGGAAATGGTTCATTTTCACAGTCCTCCTTTTACAAGTGAAAGAGCAAGACAAAAGGTCGAGGATCTGACACAAGTTCTTACGAAATTCGGTGGAACGATCAAAATGCATGTAGTTCCTTTTACAGACATCCAGAAAGCGATAAAAAAACAAATTCCCGATAATTACAGCATGACCATCATGCGTCGGTATATGCTTCGGATTACAGAGCAATTAGCCGCAAAAAATGATGCTCTGGCAATCGCCACAGGCGAAAGCCTGGGACAGGTAGCAAGTCAAACCTTATCCAGCATGAATACGATCAATGAGGTGACGAATTTGCCAATTATCCGGCCATTGATCACGATGGATAAAATTGAAATCATGGGGATCTCCAGAAAAATCGGAACCTACGATATTTCTATCCGCCCATACGAGGATTGTTGTACAGTGTTCTTGCCATCTGCTCCCAAAACAAAACCAAGACGCGAAAAGGCGAATCGATTTGAACAATATATGGAAATCGATGCGCTTGTAAACGAAGCTGTGGCGAATACCGAAACAGCTTATTTTAAAGAAGACGCAGAAACTCATCATGATGCGTATGAGGACTTGTTTTAACCAACCTGTCCTTTCAAGATTTACCACTCTTAAGCGAGTATGAATTCAACTGTACCTCCGTAACCTATGGGTAACAAAGGAGGTGAATATCATGGCTCGTCAATCAAACAAATTAGTAGTACCGGGAGCTGAACAAGCTCTTAACGCTATGAAAACTGAGATTGCTTCTGAATTCGGAGTACAACTTGGTCCTGACTCACCATCGCGCGCTAACGGATCTGTTGGTGGAGAAATCACTAAGCGTCTAGTTGCTATGGCTCAAGGTCAACAACCTCAAAAGTAACTCACAGCTCTACAAATCTTATATTGATGGAATACAGGTCAGCACATGATGCTGGCCTTTCTTCATACTTCATCACACAAAATGGAAATATTCTAAAAATTATGTATAATAGAGAGTGTAAATGAATACATAAGGAGGCGTCCGCTTTGAACAACCAAACATTAATTGCTCCTCAACAGTACAATGCAGCTGAAGAAATGGAAAAGTTTGCGAGCGACCCATCACGTATAGTAATCAAGTGTCGTAGCGAAAAGGGTGCAGTAGATGAAATAACGTACAAAGAGTTATTTCATCAAGCAAATGATTTAGCAAAGGCTCTCCTAACTTTAGGATTGGGCAAAGGTGACCGCGTTCTCGTCATGATGCCGCGCTTGATTGACACGTATAAAGTGTACCTTGCAATTTTGAAATCAGGTCTCGTTGTCATTCCTTGTTCTGAGATGCTCAGGCCTAAAGATTTAAGTTATCGGATCAATCACGGGGAAGTGAAGGCGGTCATCGCTTATGAACCATTGACTTCTCTTATTGATGGAATTGAAGATCCTATAGAAAGCTTGGAACATAAAATTTCAGTTGGAGGAAACGTTGATGGATGGTCGATGATCGAGGAAGTGATCCAATCGCTAGATCGATCTGTTGAACTGCCGACGACCAACAGCGACGATATAGCCTTTCTATCGTATACATCCGGAACGACAGGTCAGCCAAAAGGTGTCGTCCACACACATGGATGGACTTATGCACATATTCGGACTGCATCTAAATCTTGGCTGAACATTAAAGAAGGAGATATTGTATGGGCGACTGCTGGTCCAGGATGGCAAAAGTGGATTTGGAGTCCATTCGTATCTGTTCTCGGTACTGGTTCGACAGGGTTTGTCTACAACGGCAAATTCGACCCCAATACGTATTTGGAGTTGTTGGAGAAGGAACAGATCAACGTCCTTTGCTGTACACCGACTGAGTACAGGTTGATGGCTAAAGTAGATAACTTGAAGGATTACAATCTTTCAAGTTTGAGAAGTGCTGTCTCAGCCGGAGAACCATTGAACCGTAAAGTCATCGACATTTTCCGCAACTATTTCAATATTACTGTCCGGGATGGTTATGGCCAGACAGAGAATACATTGCTAGTCGGTATTGTGGAAGGAATGGAAGTCCGCCCTGGATCAATGGGCAAACCGACGCCTGGAAACCGTGTTGAAATCATCGATGACGAAGGAAAGCCCGTTAATGTCGGTGAGGTAGGAGATATCGCTGTCCATCGAGATGCACCGGCTCTGTTCAAAGAATATTACAAAGATCAAGAACGGACAAGGATGGCCTTCCGTGGTGATTATTATCTGACAGGTGACAAAGCGAAAAAAGATGAAGACGGATACTTCTGGTTCGAGGGCAGAGGAGATGATATCATCATCAGTTCAGGCTATACGATAGGACCATTCGAAGTTGAAGATGCACTCGTCAAGCATCCTTCAGTAAAAGAATGTGCGGTTGTTGGAAGTCCCGATGAGGTCCGTGGACATATAGTAAAAGCCTTCATTGTGTTGAAAAACCCGTCAGAAGCTTCATCGGAGGAGTTGATACCAGCTCTGCAAGACCATGTGAAAAAACTTACCGCACCTTATAAATATCCGCGTAAAATCGAATTTATCGAGGAACTCCCGAAAACGACTTCGGGTAAGATTCGGCGGGTCGAGTTGAGGATGAAAGAAAACAAAACGACAGTAAATTAACACGATAAAAAGTGTTTATTCTAAACTTAAAAAGGTTATCCCATTACAATTTATGGGATAGCCTTTTTGGATATCAAACCAAGACCTCTGAACCTGGATAAATCTTTAATCCACTTGTCTAGAAAGAAGAATGTGCTTATAAAACTTCATAAATCCTGTAAAAATTAGTACCGAACCAATGACATTGAAAGCTACACGAAAGCCATGAACGATAAGGAATTCCTTAGCAGTCTTCTTCAAAAAATCGACAGAATGAACATCCACTCCCTCAATGAACATGATTTCGTTACGCGGCCATTCAAAAATAATGGAAGATGCCCCTTCACATACTATCATGAAAACACTTCCCAAGATCCAGTAACGGGCGGATTTAACATTCCAGCCTAAGGATACAGCTAACAAACCAGTTATATAGCTTAACAGACCAAGTGGTGGAAAGTAAGTATGTGGACTTGCCACCGCCATAAAATCTAAAGCTGTTTCAAACGATTCAGGAATGTCATGAAAAATATTAGGATAAACCATAAATGTATCTAGCAAAATACTGCCCAAAAGAATCAGTTGAACCCATAAATGGGATAAGATTGATAAAAAAGCTATTTTTTGTTTCATATATAATCATCTCCTTCTTCCAATCATTTGGTAAGGAAGTTTTGCCGAACATCAGACAACAAACACATCGCGTCCACCATCCTAAGAAAGAATATATCAATGAAATGTTGTGATTGTTTGACGAATTATTACGGTATCCATGAAATTATCAAAAATCCAATGCTCCTTCGTCATATTATGAGAAAATACAGAAGAAAGGACGTGTTATAAATGGCTCATACTGTATTGCTTGCTGATGATGAAGACCAAGTACTTGAGTTTATCGAACCCTTTTTACGCCAAGAAGGTTTTGACATCATAACTGCGAAAAATGGATTGGAGGCATTAGAAAAAGCACGTAAATCTAAACCATCTATTGCAGTCCTGGATTGGATGATGCCGGAGATGAGTGGGATTGAAGTATGCCAGCAACTTAGAAAAATGAGTAGAATCGGGGTAATAATGGTTACTGCTCGTACAGATGAGATAGATAAGGTTATCGGTTTAGAAGTCGGAGCAGATGATTACATCACAAAACCTTTTTCTTTACGTGAACTTACAGCAAGGATCCGCTCTGTATTACGTAGGGTTTCAGAAGAAGAAACTATGGAACAAAACATAGAGAGAGGTGAACTTACAATCTCCGAATCCCAATACCGTGTATGGAAACGGGGAGAAGAAATATTGTTGACACCAACTGAATTCAGGCTGCTTCATACCCTGGCCACTAAACCAGGCATTGTGTACAGCCGGTTACAACTTCTTCAAACTGCACTTGAAGAAGATATCCTTAATGATGAAAGAACAGTTGATGCTCATATCAGCCGTCTTCGAAGGAAAGTTGAAGATGACCCATCTAGCCCGATTTACATAGAAACAGTATATGGGTTCGGTTACCGGTTTGGTGATCAGTTATCATGAATGTAAGACGAAAGCTCTTTTTAGCAATGACTTCTATAATCATTGCTATGGGGGGGATGTTTGTAGCTACGACTCATTTGGTCGTAAAACCGATCATTGAAAGAATGTTAGAAGTTGATAGAAGCAAGGAAATGAAGGAATTGAACAGCTTGTTCATCAGTTATTATCAAAACAATGATTATTCATGGAAAGGTATAAACCAGATTCAACTTGATGAAAGGTTGAATGGTAAAAAGAATATCAGTGTCCTATTGTCATCTCCAGAAGACGCCGATATATACTCCTATGGAAATGCTGAAGGTAAAGAGATTAGACGTCTGGGATATTATAAACGGATACAGCTGGATGAAGAAACGATAGCACACCTATACTATCACGATCCCGAGATAGCCAGCATATCCAAAATACGTATAGGAATAAGTAGTTCTGTAAGCTTTTTACTATTGCTATCTTCCTTTCTTTTCGTCCTTATTGCTATTTTGGGAGCTCATTGGTTATCTAAAAAGCTGACTAAACCGCTTTACAGTATCATTTCATCAATTGAACAATTGGGTAAGGGTGATTATGGCGTTGAAGCACCTGTTGTCACGAAAGATGAATATGCAACTGTGACTAAAGCCTTCAATCAAATGTCTAAACAGCTAAAGGATGCTGAAATTGTACGTAAGAATATGACCGCTGATATCGCTCACGAACTAAGGACCCCCTTAACCATCATAAGTGGAAAGCTTGATTATCTGCAGCAATCCGGTCAGTCGATCCGTCCTAAATCCCTATTGCCCTTGCAGGACGAATTGATCCGATTGACTCGGCTTGTGGAAGACCTACGATCCCTTTCACTAGCCGAAGCTAAAAAACTTCCACTTAATCCCACTCCTACTGATATTGTATGGATATTCCAGAGAATTATAGACCGTATTGAACAGGATACAGAAGATAAAGGTATTCTGGTAAGTTTGTCATCTTTTACAGATAATACCACCATTGTCGTCGACCCGAACCGAATCATGCAGGTTTTCTTGAACCTGCTTACCAATGCAATTCGTTATACTCCTGCTGGAGGAACTGTGACTGTCAGTATCGATAAGGAAATTCTCCTGGAGAGGAGGATTTCTTAAAAATTCTCATAACAGATACAGGGATGGGTATTGATCCTAAACACATACCTAATCTTTTCAATCGTTTTTACCGTACTGATCAGGCACGTCAGCGCAACAGTGGCGGTAGTGGACTAGGCTTGGCCATTGCAAAGGAATATGTGCTTGCCCACAATGGAAAAATTGATGTGGAGAGCATGCTGAATAAAGGAACAAGTTTCATTGTAAGACTTCCATATAAAACGTGAAAGGTGGTCACTGCTTAGGAACAAGGTGATGAACGGAAACGATTTATCAAAGAACCGATAAGACCTAAAATCACTCCCAAAATACTTCCTGTGATCACACTGCTGAAAAAACCGAAAGTCCTTGTGATCAACTCGTTTAGAAAAGGAGGTATGTTTGATAAATTGCCACCTAATACTGGAGGTTCCTCAAAGGATCTATGCCAAAAAATTTGGTGTGTAATACCTAATAAGATTCCGTAGAATATTCCTATCCATAATAATGTTTTAAAAGGGCTTTCTTCTTTTTTCCATACAACAACAAAGATCCAGATGATTGGTGGAATGATTGCCAACAGCATATTCGCTAAACTACCAGGTTCTATCCATTTCAAATAATGGGCGATGACACGTGGAACACCAAGTAGAGCCAGAAGAGAAAGGAAACCAATAGGCATCCCGAATGTATTCTTTAATTTATTAGTCATAATTCCTACCTCCGAAAAAATTTGATCAAAGATAGTATAGCAGTAAAATGTTGTGAACTTTTTGCATTACTATACGTGTTTAGTGAAGTTTACCTTTTTAAAATAATCTGTGAAAAGGTGCTGATTTGTTCCCCACATTTATTTTACATAAGGGCGGGACCATACAATCCTCTTTCCGTTTCTCTAGATTTCCTAGAAAATCTTAGGTATGCTGATACAAATGAGGACTGTAATTGAGGTGTAAAGATGAAAACGTTGTGGACAAACGGCACAATTTATACGATGAAGCATGAATTTGATAAAGTCGAAGCTGTTTTGGTTGAAGAGGATAAAATTATTGATCGGGGTGACCGTTTCCGGCTTGAAGAGGAATATAAAATCGACCATATCGAGGATTTACAAGGAGCAATCATGTATCCAGGCTTTGTCGATAGCCATTTACATATGATTGGCCATGGAGAAAAACTATTACGTTTGGACCTCTCTGAAGTGATGTCAGCTGAAGAAATGAAAACCACCTTAAGAGAGAAAGTGTATACAACCTCTATTAGGGATTGGATTATCGGTGAAGGCTGGAATGAAAATAACTTTATGGATCGAAAAATATTCCACCGGTTGGAACTAGATGAAATCGCGCCTCATCATCCGATGATGCTGACCCGGATCTGTCGCCATGCTTTGCTTGCAAATTCAAAGGCTTTGGAGATTGCAGGGATCACCGAGGAAACTGAGGACCCACCGGGAGGTGTCATCGTCAGGGATTCCAATGGTACCCCAACCGGGTTTTTACTGGATAAAGCTCAGGAATTGGTGAAAGATGCCCTTCCACAAGTGACGGAGGACTATTTGCATCGTGCTCTTAGGACTTCAGTCCAGGATCTCACCCGTCTTGGACTTGTTGGCGGACACACTGAGGATCTCAATTATTATGGTGGGTTTAAACGAACACACCAGGCCTTCCTGGATATACTCAATCCTGATCAGCTTCAGTTCAAAGCAAATCTTTTGGTTCATCATGAAGTAGTGAAGGATATGCATGAGGAAGGCTTGAAGTTCGGGCATTCGAATGGGCTGGTCGAGCTCGGGGCGATGAAGATTTTTGCGGATGGAGCCCTTGGCGGACGTACGGCTTATTTGAGTAAACCTTATAATGATATGCCAGAAACATATGGGGTAGCGATCCATTCATTAACCGAGCTGAAGGAGCTGGTCAAAAAGGCGCGTCATTATCAAATGCCAGTTGCAATCCATACGATTGGGGATCTCGCTTTGGAATTTGCACTTTATGCGGTTGAAGAACATCCGCCTCCAGAAGGGTTAAGAGATCGTTTCGTCCATGGTCAGGTTGTTCGTCCGGATTTGTTGGAACGCTTGAAAAAGGTCCCTGTAATCATTGATATCCAGCCTCACTTTGTTGCATCTGATTTCCCATGGGTGATCGAACGCTTAGGGGAAGCTCGTATGAAGTACAGTTTTGCCTGGAAAACGTTATTAAAAGAAGGGATTCCATGTGCCGCTGGTTCAGATGCGCCGATCGAGACGGCTGATCCGTTATTGACGATCTATGCAGCAGTCATGCGTAAAAAGCATGGAGATAAACACGAAGGCTTTTATCCAGAACAAAAATTGTCTGTATTTGAAGCTGTTGAATTATATACCAGGGGAAGCGCCTATGCCATCGGAAAAGAAAACGAAAATGGGATGATCGAAAAAGGATATAGTGCTGATTTCACGATTTTGAATGGAGACTTGTTCCATATGGACCCAGAAGAAATTCCGAATATTAAAGTAGTGAAAACCGTTGTGAACAACTCGACTGTTTATCAAGCTAAAAGCAATGAAAAATTTTAGAGGACATCTCTTCTGTTATTTGTGACAAAAAGTGGTGATTTGAAAAAATAGAGGACATCCGTTCCCCTATTTGGGTAAACTAGACTGAAATTCAATGATTTTAAGCAAATAAGGTCTCTGGTGTCCTCTGATTATGTAAAAAATGGGGTTTTTGAGAAAATAAGGTCTCCTATGTCCGCTAAAAGTTGTTCATTCAGCCCTCCTGCGGCGGCAAAGCCGCCACCAGGACTACTATTGACCTTCTTGGCTGTCGAGGGCTTGCACATTGCTTGTCTTTACAAAAAACTTCTTTTGACCTTGTGCCAGAAGGAATTGTCCTTCAGCTTGACGGTCTTGATTCTTTTGTCGGACAGTTGGATGCGGATCGCTCCGGGTTCACGTATACTTAGTGCTTCATTATCCATGCCGATGATCGGGAAGTTGTTCCCTTCATTGACGATTTGAATTTCAAGTGCTCTTGATTCATTTAATATGAACGACGTTCCGAGTGTGCGGTAATGATTATTATTGATGGACGCTACTTCACTGATCTGCATACATGGGAGCTTCGGGTCAACGATCGCTCCATTCAATGACTTGTTGTAAGCGGTACTTCCAGTCGGCGTCGATATGATCATACCGTCTCCTTTAAATCGTTCAAAAAACAAGTCATCAATATACAAATCCATGGACAAGGTTTTAATGATACTAGAGCGGATTGAACATTCATTCAAACAATGAAAAGAAGCATCATTCTCCATGCTGACCAGAATGGTCGGGTATCTGCGGACCTCGACTTGTTCATTCATCATTGCATCGATCATGCCAGCAAGATCTTCTATATCGAAATCACAATAAAACCCTAATTGCCCTGTACTTACACCGACGTAGAGCGCATTATCCCGAAAACCAGTTTGACGGACGGCTTGGAGGAAGGTTCCATCTCCCCCGATACTTGCAACGATGTTGGCATCGTCTGGATTTTCAACCAATGTAAATCCATTATCGATCGCTAAATTTTTCAGCGTTAGTATTTGTTCTTCAAATTGACTGTCTTTTTTGTAGAAAAAATGGATATTCTTACGGTCAGCCATTACAAACCTCCTATGAGTTGCTGTTGTATTTAGTTTTACCCTGATTATTTCGTTACTAAAATTGTACATGCTAATTTTATCTTCGTTTTTCACAAAGTTTTTGTCAAATGAGCATCATTCCAAGATGAAAATATGATATTCTTACAAGTGCTGGACATTATTACCAAATGAAGATGTGCTAGGAGGCTTTATATGAACGGGAAACGTTGGATTGCACTAGGAATTGCAGCAGTATTGTTCATAGGTTCTATTATGATGAATGTATTATCGTCGGCTGCATCCAACAATTTATCAGGATTACAGAACAGCGGATTTTTAGATGAAGACCCTTTCGTCGAGAAAGTCGTTGAAAAAGGGAGCGATAAGCAGAATATCGTCCTGCTGGACGTTGAAGGTGTCATCCAGGATACAGGAGATGCAACCTCATTCTTTCAATCACCAGGATACAATCACCAGAGATTCTTAGATATGTTGAAACACGCTGGTGAAGACAGGAATGTGGAAGGGATCATCATCCGCGTGAATAGTCCAGGTGGCGGTGTCGTTGAAAGTGCAGAGATCCATGACGCAATTACCACCATCCAAAAGGATCATAAAAAACCAATATACATATCGATGGGGAATATGGCTGCATCTGGCGGTTATTACATTTCAGCCCCAGCAGATAAAATCTTCGCCCACTCTTCAACATTGACGGGTTCACTTGGTGTCATCATCCAATCTATGAACTATGGGGAGCTTGCTGACAAACTAGGTGTGAAATGGGAAACGATCAAGAGTGGCGCTCATAAAGACATCCTTTCCCCAACACGCGAAATGACAGATGAAGAAAGGGATATCTTACAATCGATCGTTGATAATTCTTATAATCAATTTGTCGATGTGATCGCTTCAGGCCGTGACCTACCTGAAAACAGGGTGAGAGAATTAGCTGATGGACGGGTATATGATGGTCAACAGGCGAAAGAAACGGATCTTGTCGATGAACTTGGAAACCTGGATGATACGATAAAAGCTATGAAAAAAGATCTCGGTAATTCGCATCTGAATGTCATCAAGTATGAAAGCCGCCTTGGATTGAATTCCTTCTTGAACATGACAGCGCAAAAATTATTCCAACCGAATAAAGATTTGTTAGGAATTCATGAATTGATGAGTCAAACGAATACACCTCAAATCAAGTACTTGTATACAGAATAGGAGGGATTGGAATGGACCATACTTTATCAGGTGGAGAACAGGTTGCAGAACCAACCCAACCTATGGCACCAACTGCTCCTCCTTCCTATGCAGGATTTTGGATGCGGTTTTGGGCGTATCTATTAGATCTCATTGTCATTTGGAGTTTGAACAGTCTCATAGTGAAACCATTGCTCGTCTTGTTGAATCTGCCTCTAGACGAAGGGGGAATGTTTTCACTAAGAGCGATCCTAGCGACAATCATCTTTTATGGTTATTTTGTATTGATGACACGCTTTTTCGGCCAAACCATAGGAAAAATGCTTTTCGCGATAAAAGTGGTGACAAAGGATCTGAATGATAAACTGCCGTGGTCAACACTGCTATTTCGGGAAGTGATCGGGCGGTTCATCAGTAAGACCATATTATTGATCGGTTATATCGTGACTGCATTTACAAATGAAAAGCAATCGTTGCACGACATATTCGCGGACACTAGAGTCGTCCACACCCGAAAATAGGTATTGTTATAGGCCTGTCAGTACATAATGCTGATAGGTCTTATTTTTTGTATAGGACTCTGTTACTCTTCCTTGTTGGTTTTTTCGAAATTCACTCCCTTTCCGCGGGCGATCCGCAAGCCTCCTCGCTCACTTGCACAGGATGTGCTGGCTTCGACGTTCACCACAAGACCACGGACTTTACATTTCATCCTTGTAGTTTTGCGCCGAGTAATCGCAGGCGCAGGACGTGGTGGTTGTTAGTCGAAGATCCTTAAATCGCTGCGGGGTCTCGCCTGGCTCGCTTTTCCCGCAGGAGTGTCGGAATTTGGCCTGAAGATAATCAGCATTAGGATCTAACAAAGCCCTTGTATGAAACATAGGTTCAGTGAGAAGCGCTTTGCCGAGTTTTCTAGATACTGAGGTGGTCCTCATGATGTATTGGATTATTGGAATCCTGCTCTTTTTCTGTTTAGTGGTCTTCATCATTATGATCAGTCGAGTAAGGGTTACTATCAAATACGTTCATCAAGCAAAAAGCGATACGGTTTTGGTCCAAGCCCATTTTTTTAAAGGGTTATTCGACTATGCCTGGGAAATCCCTTTGAATAAAATAGAGCTTGAAAAAGATGGTCTTATGCATATGCAATATGAAACTGATATGGAAATCGGAAATCAGAAGCAGCATGAAACGAAAGAATCGACATTCGAGGCTGAATCGTTGATTAACCGAGCTCAAGAAACAAAGGAATTGCTAGACTCTGTGTACCAACTAAGCAGGATCGTCAGGAGATTTTTAAGGAAAATGACAGTAGAAGAATTCGAATGGGTCAGTACGATCGGTACCGGAGATGCAGCATCAACTGGAATATTTGCAGGTTTATTATGGACGATCAAAGGAAGTGTAACTGGATTTTTAAGCTTTGCGACAAATATGATCAAACCACCGGTCCTCGAGGTTACCCCTTCTTTTCAAACACCAGTGGTTCAAACGGATTTATTATGTATGTTTTCTTTCAGAATCGGGCAAGCTATGCTCGCAGCATATCTGATCGTAAAAAATTGGAAGGGAAGGAAACAGCATGTCAGAACATCCAATTCAGGGCTTGATGCAAACAGCAATGGAAAATATTAAAGAAATGATTGATGTGAATACAATTATCGGTGATCCAGTAGAAACACCGGATGGAAGTGTGATCCTGACAGTTTCAAAGGTTGGATTCGGCTTTGCTGCTGGAGGTAGCCAGTTCAGTGGTCTATCAGGAGGAAATGGTCAATCAAGACGAGATTCCTCAGAGGGAGAATCCCATCCTTTCGGAGGTGGTAGTGGTGGTGGAGTTTCAATCACACCAATTGCTTTTTTGATCGTCAATTCTTCTGGAGTGAAGACGATCCACCTTGACAACAGCACTCACTTGTATGAGCGGCTGCTGGATTTAGCACCACAAGTAGTGGACAGGGTACAGAAAATGATGAACAACAGCGGCTTCCAGATGAAATCGAATTCTAATAAAAACAATCAACAATCGAACAACAATTCACAGATGCAGCAGCAATCTGAAAGGCGTCAAAAGCAAGACCTTGATTTTTAATACTTTGAATGTAAAGAGCTGGCTCTGACATCGCTTGGCCGATGTACTTGGCCAGCTTTTTTGTTTTTGCACATTTTACTTGATTACAAATTTCAGAAAGTTTAACATTAACGATGTGAGAATACTTTTATAAGGAGTTGTTTAAAAAATGGCAGCAGTAACATTTAAACAAAAGCCTGTAACATTATTAGGAAATGAAGTGAGAGTAGGGGATACATCTCCTGACTTCAAAGTATTAGCAAACGACATGTCTCCTGTAACTTTACAAGACACAAAAGGTTCTGTAAGGCTTATTAGTGTTGTCCCATCTATCGATACTGGCGTATGTGACCAGCAAACGCGTCGTTTTAACGAAGAAGCCGCAAAGCTTGATAATGTAAAAGTGTTGACGGTAAGCGTTGACCTTCCGATGGCACAGAAGAGATGGTGTGCTGCTGCAGGAGTTGAAAACCTTCAAACTCTTTCAGACCACAGAGATCTTTCATTTGGAAAAGCATATGGGGTAGCAATTGAAGAACTACGTCTTTTGACTCGTGCAGTATTCGTTGTAGATAGCAACGATAAAGTTACATATGTTGAGTATGTAAGCGAAGCGACAGATCATCCGGATTATGAGGCGGCGATCGAAGCGGCTAAGTCTGCCCAGTAAGGTTGTTCAACTGCGAACTTCTGATTCGCAACTTTTTGAACTTTAATATTTAAATTTAGTTAAGAAGGGGTTAACCGCTGAGAGGGGCATCTTGAAAATGTCTCCTGGGAGGTTAACCTCTTTTTACATTTCAAGAAAGTATAAAATACTTTCTTCAATATATGGGCAACTAAGGCTCAGCCTACACAAAAGGCTTGGCTTTATATGTCTTCCTTTTTGGGAATAATGTTTTCATTCGGTGATTTTACATGTGTTTGTTACAATGGGTCTAGTGTAAGATAGGAGGAATTATGCATGGCTGATTTTAAGAACGTTGAATCATTCTATAGATTATTACATGAAACGGCTACTATCCTTTCTGAAAAGGAACAGACTTCATACTTGGATGGTCTGATCATGACGGGACAAAACCTTGTACAGGGTGGTCTGGCGGATAAATATGATGAACAGACGAAAAATGATCTCATCTATAAATATGAGTCACTTCCGTTAGATGAATTATCCAAGGAAGAAATCCGGAAAGGATATCAGTTAGCGATCCTAAAAGGAATGCAGGATGGGGTGCAGTCCCAGCATGCGATGACGCCAGATGCAGTAGCGTTATTCATTGGCTATCTAGTCGATAAGACGATGAGTAAAAAAGGGAGAGTCACCCTCTTGGATCCTGCAATTGGGACAGGAAATCTCGTATCAGCAGTTCTCAACCAGACGAAAAAGAAAGTCTTCAGTTATGGTTCAGAAGTTGATGAAACATTGATAAAGCTAGCGTATGTCAATATGAATGCGCAAGAGCACGATATCCAGCTTTATCATCAGGACAGCTTACAATCATTGATGATCGATCCTGTTGACCTCGTGATCACGGATTTGCCAGTCGGTTATTACCCGAACGATGATATGGCAGCAAAATACCGTTTAAAGGCAGATTCAGGCCATTCATTTTCACACTATTTGATGATCGAGCAGGCACTTAACCATACGAAGGAAGGCGGATTTCTCTTCTTCTTGATTCCGAACTTCCTTTTTGCCGGTGATGAAGCACAGAAATTGAATAAATATCTTAAAGAAGAAGCGGTCATCCATGGACTTCTCCAGTTGCCTTTGACGATGTTTAAAAAAGAAGAGCAGGCGAAAAGCATCTTTTTCATACAGAAAAAAGGTGAAGGGGTGGCAGCGCCTAAGGAAGCATTGATGGCAGAACTTCCAAGTTTTTCAGATCCTAAGGCTTTGCAATCGATCATGGAGAAAATCGATACTTGGTTTAAGACATCGTTTACTGGTTAACTTAAACATACAAAGGAAGTTCCGGAAGAGCTGAATGAAATCGGATTCAAATCTGAAAATAACGAATATTGACGGAAAACGCTTTCCTTCCTTGCAGGAACCCCAAACCGGTGGTTTAATGGTAATTGGTTTTTGGGTAAATGAACTTGAACAACGAAGGAGTTGTCGATATATGCGAAAGGTACTCGCCATTAATGCGGGAAGTTCATCGCTGAAATTTCAATTATTGAAGATGCCGGAAGAAGAAGTCATCACAAAAGGCCTGGTGGAACGCATCGGGATTCCTGAAAGTGTTTTTATAATTGAAGTGAATGGTGAAAAAGTAAAAGAAGTGACAGACATCGAAAATCATGCTGTTGCTGTGAAGATGCTGCTGGATAAACTCATGTCTCACCATATTATCGAGTCTTATGATGAAATCGAAGGGATCGGGCATCGTGTTGTACACGGTGGTGAAAAATTCAACGATTCAGTGCTTATAAATGAGGAGATCATCAAAGAGATTGAAGATGTGTCCGATTTGGCACCACTTCATAATCCTGCTAACATCGTCGGAATCCGGGCATTTAAAGAAATTCTGCCAGATGTGCCTGCTGTAGCAGTGTTTGACACAGCATTCCATCAAACGATGCCGGAGCAATCTTATTTATACAGCCTCCCTTATGATTACTACAAAGAATATGGAATCCGGAAATATGGCTTCCATGGAACAAGCCATAAATACGTGTCCCAGCGTTGTGCTGAATTATTAGGAAGACCGATTGAACAATTACGATTGATTTCTTGCCATCTTGGAAACGGTGCTAGTATCGCTGCGATTGAAGGTGGAAAATCCATCGATACATCCATGGGCTTTACGCCGCTTGCTGGGGTAACGATGGGAACTCGTTCAGGGAACATCGACCCTGCGCTTATTCCCTATATCATGGAGAAGACAGGGAAAACTGCTGAAGAAGTGATGAACGTTTTGAATAAGGAAAGTGGACTCCTTGGCGTTTCTGGATTTTCTAGTGACTTGCGTGATATCGAACAACAAGCTGAAACAGGGAATGAAAGAGCTGAGTTAGCACTAGAAGTATTCGGAGGACGGATCCATAAATATATCGGCTCCTATGCATCAAAAATGCACGGAATAGATGCGATCATCTTCACAGCAGGTATAGGTGAAAATAGTGATATCATCCGTGAACGAGTCCTTAAAGGACTTGAATTCATGGGTGTGTATTGGGACCCGGCTTTGAACAAAGTCCGCGGAAAAGAAGCATTCTTGAATTATCCGCATTCCCCTGTAAAAGTATTGATCATCCCAACGAACGAAGAAGTGATGATTGCAAGAGACACAGTCCGATTAGCTCAATAGAATATTCGATAAGGCTCCTTTTGTAAAGATTGTGGTTTTTTAACAATTCAATCGTTAGAGGAAATATATACGAGACTCCTGCGGGAAAAGCGAGCCAGGCGAGACCCCGGAAGCGATCGAAGGATCTTCGAGTATAATAATGAACTTCGACTAAATACCACCACGTCCTATGGTGAACGTCGAAGCCAGCATAAGGAAAGCTTCTAAGAATTCTCATCGCAGACACGAAAATGATTTCATTTTTGTGTTGAGATCCTGTGCAAGTGAGCGAGGGGCTCGTGGATCGCCCGCGGAAAGCGAGTAAAATTCTACAGCATTTTAGAAAACATCCTTTCATAAAGAACTCCACCTACTCTCTGGTGGAGTTCTTTTTAACCCTCATATTTTAATCGTGTCAGTTTTGTTATAATGGATGAAAAGTGATTCTTGGAGGTGGACGGTATGGAATGGTCTCAAAATGAAAAGCAAGTTTGGTCTTCCATTGAAAAATGGGAGCAAGAATATTTTACATATGTTCCGACTGACTTCAATAGAGCGTATGAAAAAACATTTGAGGATGTCTTCAGCAGGATTTCTTCGAGGATTAGGGGGAAAGCACTTCAAACAATCGACAACCTGCTTTTCCATTTGCATTCAATCATTTTGAATTCACAATTCCAACAAGATACAAAGCAGAGAGTGCTGCTGTCAGCTCAATCAATGAACAAAGATGTGGAAGTTTGGGAAGATGTCCAGGATTGCCGGATTGAACAGCTTAGATACATAGCGCAGCATCAAGTAGCGAAACATAGGCTCCTTTCTTTTGCACAAGGCGGTTTATCAGGAGCAGGCGGTATTTTGTTTTTAGGGATTGATATACCTGCAAGCATTGCAGCGCATTTGAGATCAATCCAAGTACTTTCCCTTTCATATGGATATTCGATCAACCAACCTTATGAAACCATGTTATCACTGAAATTATTTCATGCCGCTACATTGCCGAAGCAGCATCAGCATGAAGCATGGGAGCAGTTGATGAGCGAGGTTTTGGACCAAGAAATCAATCCATACTTTTTCGAATCAGACGAGCTGGTTGCTGACAGTCAATGGATGCGGCACCTGGTAAGTTTAGTCGGTAAAGGAATGGTTCTTTTCATGTTGCGAAAACGCCTGATCCAAGGAATTCCGTTGATGGGGATGGTATATGGAGCAACAGCTAATTATCAGCTTTCAAGGCAGATCACAGATTTTGCAAACCAGTTTTATCAGAAACGTTGGCTACTAGAAAAACGGAACTAAGGGTGATAGGTGATGAGTGTGGAAGAACACAAAAAGGAAGCGCCAAACCATGTACGAGTAATGGTCATAACAGTCAGTGATACACGGACAAAGGAAACGGATAAGAGCGGAAAGTATATTTTAGCAGCACTTGAAGATAACGGCCACACGATTTCTTCATACAAAATCGTAAAAGATGAGTCGATCGTTCTTCAAGAGATATTAAGGAGCGGAGCAAGTGACTCCGGAACGGATGCGATCATCATGAATGGTGGGACAGGCATTGCTAAGCGGGATGTTTCTGTAGAAGTAGTATCAGAACTTTTGGATAAAGAAATCCCCGGCTTTGGAGAACTTTTCAGAATGTTAAGTTATACAGAGGATATCGGTTCAGCCGCAATACTAAGCAGGGCAATTGCAGGTGTCTATAATGATACAGTGATTTTTTCGGTACCAGGATCGACCGGTGCAGTAAAGCTGGCTATGAGTAAACTGATCCTTCCTGAAATCAATCATGTCGTCCGTGAAATCAAAAAAGATTTGTAAGAGATGGCTCAATTAAATTGGGTCGTCTTTTATTTTTAATCAAAAGAAAAAACTCATTTTGCAATGAGTGTTAGATATAGGCAAAATTCACTCCCTTTCCGGGGGCTGATGAAAAGCGGAAGCGACCCGCATAGTCACATAGATCACTGGAGAACTGACGAGGAGGCAGCCGCAGGAAGTTTGAAGTGATCCAAGTGACTGGTCGCTGAGCTGGACATCACTTCTCTGGATCCTCGCTGTGGGGTCTCGCCTGGCTCGCTTTTCTTGCAGGAGTGTCGCGAATTTGGCTTCAGGAAACTTCTTGCCAAAAATCAACATTACTATTTAACGAAGCCAACAAATGTTAGTAATGTCCTTTTTGAGTGATGTGATTGTTAGCTCGATACCAGATCCACAAATCATTGATAATGGAGGCTAATTCAGATATCTCAGAATTCAACTCACATGAACGTTCGAAGTCTTCCTCTTGATAGAGTTGGCTTTGTCTGTCGTTGATTTCATTTTCCAATTCCTTGATTCGATCGGGAATTTTTCCTCGAATCGTTTCCCATTCTGCTAATATCAATTCTTGAGTTTCTTTCGTATAGTTATTCCAAGATTGCTCTAATAACGGAAGCTTGATCCCTAAGCGTTCATCATTTGTAAATGTATATATCATCCATCCATTCCTCCTACTAACACACATTGTACATAAAATGGTCGATTTCGGCTATCGACATGACGTACTTTGGCTCATATTGGTTCAAATAATGAGGTGGTCTATTTCACATACTAAAATTGAATCTTATAGGACAAGGAGGCGCAGATCATGGAGAAACAACCTAATAAAAACAAAAAATATCAATTTGAAACAGAAGGTGAAATAGAAGTACAAAACCAAATCTTGCAATCCTATCAAAGCGGTGTTGTCGGTCAAGCAGGCCCGAATCATATTGAGGCTCCACACCAAGAGGATGGAAGACAGAATCAATTGAGATAAGTTCCAGTGAAGACCTTTTCGAAACATTTAAAAAGAAGAGGTCTTCAAAAAATGGCTCTGTTAAAGTTTATTGTTGATATATGCAAAATTCACTCCCTTCCCACTGAAGTGGCGCGAATTTTGTTCTAGAAAATTTCATACAAAAATCAACATGACTATTCAACAAGCCAAAAAGATAAATAAAATCACCCAATAAAACAAACCTTATGATTATAGGCTACTTCCTTTATTATTTTGTGTTATGATGGCAACGTATGGAAAAGTGTGAAAAATACGCTCATTTCAGTATATACAACGATTTTTCCCTTTTTCTTTTTGTCAATTGGTGTTATCTTTAAATGGCAGTCAATTTGGACAAGATCGACGACGTGGTAGTTATTGAAGATTTGTTGATTTAGGAGGTTGTAAAAATGCGTATTGGTGTACCAAGAGAAATTAAGAATAATGAAAATCGTATCGCAATGACGCCAGCTGGTGTAGTTAATCTGAAAACATCGGGGCATGAGGTTTTCATTGAAAGAGATGCTGGACTCGGATCAGGTTTTACGAATGAACAATACCAAGAAGCTGGGGCTGAGATCGTCGATTCTGCAGCAGAAGCTTGGAGCATGGAAATGGTAATGAAGGTTAAAGAACCATTGCCGGAAGAATACCAATATTTCCGCGAAGGACTAATTTTATTTACATATTTACATTTGGCTGCAGAACCGGAATTGACAAAAGCGTTGATTGAAAATAAAGTTGTCGGTATTGCTTACGAAACAGTACAGCTACCTAATCGCAGTCTTCCATTGTTGACACCAATGAGTGAGGTGGCAGGTAGAATGGCTACACAGATCGGTGCTTCATTCCTCGAAAAACCTCATGGCGGAATGGGGATCCTGCTTGGAGGCGTTCCTGGAGTGCACAGAGGTAAAGTTACTGTCATCGGCGGGGGTGTAGCGGGTACAAATGCAGCGAAAATCGCTGTTGGTTTAGGTGCAAGTGTGACGGTCATCGACTTGAATCCAGAGCGGCTTCGCCAGTTGGATGATATTTTCGGTTCTGATATCAATACGTTAATGTCTAATCCACTGAATATTGCTGAAGCTGTAGTAGATTCTGATCTTGTCATCGGTGCTGTACTGATTCCAGGTGCGAAAGCGCCTAAGCTTGTTACTGAGGAAATGATCCAGAAAATGAGAAAAGGATCTGTCCTCGTTGATGTTGCAATCGATCAGGGCGGTATTTTTGAAACGACTGATCGCATTACCACTCATGATAACCCGACGTATGAAAAACATGGAGTAGTCCACTATGCTGTTGCAAACATGCCAGGTGCGGTTCCGCGTACCTCTACGATTGCTTTGACAAATGTCACCGTCCCTTATGCTTTGGAAATTGCCAATAAAGGTTACGTCAAAGCTTGCAGTGATAATGATGCTCTACTAAAAGGAATCAACACACTTGATGGCTACGTGACATATGAAGCAGTTTCTGAGGCACATGGTATAGAGTACAATGATGTAAAGGAAATGCTCTCAAATAAAATATAAATGCCGATGGAACAGAGACTGACACGGATGTGCTCAGTCTCTTTTTTTATTCAACGGCTTTGTTAAATAGTGTTGATTTTTGCAAGGAATTTTTTGAAACGGAATTCGTAACACTCCAGTTGAAAAGGCAATCCAGGTGAGATCCCGCAGCGATTTAAGGATCTTCGAGTATAATAATGAACTTCGACTATGCGGTTACTCGGCGCAAAACTACAAGGATGGGATATGAGTCCGTGATCTTGTGGTGAACGTCGAAGCCAACATAAGGAAAGCTTCTAAGAATTCTCATCGTAGACACGAAAATGATTTCGTTTTTGTGCTGAGATCCTGTGCAAGTGAGCGAGGAGGCTTGCGGATCGTTCGGAAAGGGATTGAATTTTACCCAGAGTCTATTCACCCCAAATTATTTTTTAAATTCCATTCTGATGTGTAAAATGAAGGGTGAAACGGGTACAAGGATGGTATGTATCTTGTGTTTTGTTTCTACTAGTAGAAGGAAACCGAAATACTTTAGGAGAAGGAATTACACAGAAATTAATTTGAAAGAGGAGAGATCTTAAATGAAAGTAACGTATTATGGCCATTCAGTAGTCGCTATCGAAACAAATGGAAAATCAATTTGGATTGATCCTTTCATTACAGGAAATGAACAATGTCACATTAAAGCAGATGATGTAAAGGCAGATGTGATTCTACTTACCCATGGCCACAACGACCATGTTGGAGATACGGTAGATATTGCGAAAAAGAACGATGCTTTGGTTGTCGCGCCATTTGAATTAGCAAATTACCTAGGTTCTAAAGGTGTTGAGATCCATGCGATGCATATCGGTGGTGCATACCAGTTTGATTTCGGGAAAGTGAAGTTGACCCAGGCTTTCCATGGTTCAAGCTATACTGAAGAGGATGGAACTATCGTTTACACTGGGATGCCAGCAGGAATTCTATTCATAGCTGAGGACAAAACAGTTTACCATGCCGGTGATACAGCATTGTTTTCCGATATGAAATTGATTGGTGACCAGAACTATATCAACCTCGCTTTCTTGCCAATCGGTGATAACTTTACGATGGGACCTGAAGATGCTTCGATTGCTGCAAGCTGGCTGAAAGCAAATTATGTAGTACCGATCCATTACAATACGTTCCCTGTTATCGAGCAAGATCCTGACGCGTTTGTAAATCAGCTGGAAGGTAAAAAAGGACGCGCATTAAAATCTGGAGAATCCATCGAACTTTAACAAGGCTCATTCTTCTTTCTAAGAGGGTATTTGCATACATTGAGTAAAAAGGACATCCCCTATGCAAAGGGAAAGGAGAATGACTTTATGAAAAATAGACTGATTTTATCCTTACTAGGTGCCCTGGCACTTGTATACTTTGCTGTTCCGTATCTACCTGAAATCGGGACAGGGCTGGGTGGATGGTTTTCTGCCATCTGGTTATTCTTTGCTCTACTTGTGATCGGCGGGAATTTTTCAGTATTGCTTTTCCGGAGATATCCACAGCAAACCACCGAAAGCACATCTCTCAAACGTCCAGATAAGGAACGAAAGAGAGTCAGACAATATTGATGTAACGAGTCACCCTTAGTATAATAGGAAAGACTTAGCAATTTGGGAGATCGGTTTTAGAAAGCTTGGTGAAAAGATGTCTACAAAACATGAACAAATATTAGAGTATATCGAAACATTAGAAATCGGAAGCAAAATTTCTGTCAGACAAATTGCAAAAGCTCTTTCCGTTAGTGAGGGTACTGCTTACAGGGCTATAAAAGATGCAGAAAATCAAGGGACGGTCAGTACGATTGAGCGTGTAGGTACGATCCGTATAGAAAAGAAACGTAAAGAAAACATCGAGAAGCTTACATTTGCTGAGGTTGTCAATGTTGTTGATGGACAAGTCCTTGGTGGAAAAAAAGGGCTGCATAAGACTCTCAACAAGTTCGTTATCGGTGCCATGAAGCTTGAGGCAATGATGCGCTATGTGGACCCGGACAGCTTGTTGATCGTCGGAAACAGAACAAAAGCACATGCGCTTGGATTAAAAGCGGGGGCAGCGGTCCTCATAACAGGTGGCTTTGATACCGATGAAACGGTGATGAAGCTGGCAGACGAATTAGAGCTTCCAGTCATTTCAACGAGTTATGATACGTTTACCGTTGCGACAATGATCAACCGAGCCATTTATGACCAGTTGATCAAAAAGGAAATCGTCCTTGTCAGTGACATTACGATCCCAATCGAACAAACAAATTATCTGGTGAACGAAGAAAAGGTCTCTAAATGGTACGAGTTGAACAGGGAGACGAATCACAGCCGTTATCCTGTTGTAGATAGAAAGAAGCGAATTGTTGGGGTCGTGACTTCCAAAGACATTATAGGAAAGGACAACGAATTGACGATTGAGAAAGTGATGACCAAAAATCCAATCACTGTCAGTGGTACTACCTCCGTTGCGAACGCAGCCCACATGATGATTTGGGAAGGCATTGAGCTTTTACCTGTCGTCGATTCACAGCAAACACTACATGGTATCATCAGCAGACAAGATGTGTTGAAAGCTCTTCAAATGATTCAAAAGCAGCCGCAGATTGGAGAAACATTCGATGATCTGATAACAAGCCACGTTCGAGATAATGAAAATGAACAGGATGTGTTCTTCACCTGTGAAGTCACTCCACAGATGACGAGTTATTTGGGGACTCTATCTTATGGTGTAATGACGACACTGGTATCTGAGGTTGGCAGCAGGGCGTTGCGAAAGCAGAAAAAGGGTGACCTCGTCGTAGAAAATATCACTCTATACTTCTTAAAACCTGTGCAAATCGATAGTAAAATTACCATCCGTCCAAAGATTCTTGAACTAAGCAGACGGTATGGGAAAGTCGATGTCGAGATCTACCATGAGGGAGACGTCGTCGGCAAAGCACTGATGATGGCACAACTTATCGAACGCCACCTCTAAAAGGGAAGACCGAGGGAGTCGACGGATATATTTATGGAATTGGCTTATAAAAAGTTGAACTCGACTCATATAATTCATAATCGGCTTAAGAATCAAAAAATCCGCTTATATCAGTTCCGAATCAGCTTATAAATTTCTGAGTTGATCCAACAAGAGCCTTTCAACAAGGAACATACCCAAAATTCCTACAATTTAATCTTAGAGGAAGTCTCGAATAAGTAGTTCACTTAGAATATACCCGAAAATACCTCCGATATGAGTAATCCCCCTTGCTCCCTAAAAAATATGGATATATTTTTTGAGCGAAACGAAACGGGATCTCAAATCACAAAAGAGGCGTCATGTTGAAATAAAAGACTCTTTAAATGATTGAGATCCCGTAGGGAGCAAGAATGTAATTAAAAAGGGGCCAGACTAAAAAATATCGGTCCAAAATATTCTACGACTTAGACTGTTGATTCTCCTCAACAGCAAGCGGTAGAAAATACTTATAAGCTTTATAACCCATAAAAACATTGATCAAGCCCAATATCAAAAATACACCACCGATTACCAAATCATATGTAGACTCATTGATAACCAAGCGATTAAGCCCGAACATTCCAATGAAAACACCTAGCGCTATATTAGCTTTGGATTTCGTCCATCTCTTCTCATAAGGAGCCTTTACGCGAAATTCCTTTATTTTATAAAATATATAAAGGCTTATTGATAATACGATAAATATGATGAAAACAGGCATAACAAACCTCCAATGTCATTGATCTTTCGAGTTCCATTGTATAGAAAAACGTATATAAATTCCATAGATTGTACTATTCTAAAGTGAACATTAGGTTACAGTTAAAGGAGTCCAGAATGAAAGAACATATTATACAGAAGATTAAAGAATATGAAAAAATCATCATTCACCGGCATGTACGTCCAGATCCGGATGCCCTCGGATCACAAGGAGGTTTGGCTGAAATCTTAAAAGCAAGCTTTCCACAAAAAACGATCCATGTTGTCGGGGAAGAAGAAGCATCATTGAAATTCTTGATTGAAATGGATCAGATTTCAGACGAGGTATACAAGGATGCACTTGTTATTATATGTGATACAGCTAATCAAGCTCGGATCAGTGACGAACGCTACTCATCTGGAGACTTCATTATAAAAATCGATCACCATCCAAATGAAGACCGTTACGGTGATTTGATTTGGGTTGATACAGATGCAAGCAGTGTCAGTGAAATGATCTATGAGTTCTTTTTATATGGGAAAGAAAACCATAAATTCAAGCTGTCTGATAAAGGGGCTGGACTCCTATATGCAGGGATTGTCGGAGATACAGGACGTTTCTTGTTTCCAAATACGACAGAGAAGACGATGAAATATGCAGGGGAATTACGGAATTACGATTTCGATATCTCATCCGTCTATAATGAAATGTATAAAGTGAAATTGAATTTAACCCGCTTAAATGGTTATGTATTAACTAATTTCAAATACATCGAGCCAGGTGTAGGCTATATTTACTTGACACAAGAAGTAATGGAGAAATTCAATACAACGCCAAATGAATCTTCCTTGCTTGTCAATTCCTTTTCTAATGTTGAAGGTCTTTTGTCGTGGGTTTTCTTTGTAGAAGAACCTGGCCAAATTCGTGTACGTCTTCGCTCTAAAGGGCCGATTGTCAATACGATCGCGGCAAAATACAATGGCGGAGGTCATCCTATGGCATCCGGTGCTACAGTATACACAATGGAGGAGACTGAGCAGATCATTCAGGATCTTGTGGATGCTTGTAAGGCTTACAAATGATTTTCAAAAAAAGCTTTTTATCTTTTTTGCGAAATTTACTCCCTTTCCGCGGGCGATCCGCAAGCCTCCTCGCTCGTTCCTCGCTGCGGGGTCTCGCTTGGCTCGCTTTTCCCGCAGGAGTGTCGCAAATTTCGATTAAAAAGATTCTCTTACTCCACATTATATATAAACATCCATTACAAAAAATAAAAGCCCCAATTCCTTTTTATGAAAAGGCTGGGGCTATGTTTTCAGTAAATTATTGTTTGGCTGGGATGAACCAGGATCCAATTTCTGTCACGTCCTCTATAAATTCGATGTTTAGTGCGGTAGCTTGCTTCTTAATCAGTTCCGCGACCTCTTTTGTTTCAGCGAACGCGGAATAACCGTTTTTAAGCTTTTCGACTTTCGCCCTCGCCATTTCTTTTCGGCTGATGATCATTCACAATCCCCCTTTCATGTTTTTTCCTATTTATATTGTATACGATGTGCATGTACTTTGCTAACAATGAAACCCAAATGTCTCACAAATGTCAAAAAACAAGCCTAGTTTACTCGTTCTACTTTTAAATATAATCGTAAAGTTGTATAAAGATGCATCTGATAGACATTCACATTATACGTTTCTTTACCGATGAAGAAGTTCTTGTTTTCAAGAGTACGGATCAATAAATTTGAGTTTTGGCCTACTGATTCAATGTCTTTTGTCAAGACGTCATTTAATTGCGATTTCACGGCATTTTCAAGCTCGATCAATGGGAGCCCTTTCAGCCCTACTTGTTCTCGGTTCAAAAAACTGACTTTAATTTCTTGGATACGGAGCTTTTTTTCATTTTCTTTATTTTTTTCTTCATAATCTTCTCTAAAATGTTTGAATTTCTCATTCAGGTCTTTGATCTCTTCATCCCTTCGATCGATCTCTGTCATATAAAATTCC
This sequence comes from Pseudalkalibacillus sp. A8, assembly GCF_045920555.1. NCBI lineage: Bacteria > Bacillati > Bacillota > Bacilli > Caryophanales > Fictibacillaceae > Pseudalkalibacillus > Pseudalkalibacillus sp. A8. The sequence goes on along the minus strand of NZ_CP174509.1, from coordinate 4,127,478 downwards.
TGTAGACTACCGAAACTTAGCAGGAAAAAGAACCATCCGCATATGAAGCCAATCACGATTCCGGCAAAAAAACGTTGGTAACCTTTACGACGATAGAGAGGAGGAATCCGCATCTTCTAATCCTCCTGGGTAATCCATTGTATGATTGCTCCGCCTGAATTCGCACCAAGCAAAGCCGAGACGATATAAAGGATTTGCTTGATGACTTCAATCCAAGCTTCGCTTTCAAACCCTCTTTCGAAATTATCGATAGTATCGAAGGTACCGCCGATTGCAGCAACAATCGCCCATATTTTCAAGCTTTTGGATAATTGTGTCATAGAAAGGAACGGTGGCTTTCCTGTCAACATCATTCCGATCGCCCCGACTAAACACCCCCCTAATATGATTCCAAATGCAATACAGAAATAGATAATTGTCGTCGAAACAAATTCTCTGACCAAACAGACCCCACCTTTACCTGAGAATCTGATAAACTCTCTCAATTTATAAGTATGGACAACCGCAAATAAGTATGCTTGATTTCATGTTGTTACAGTCTTGTATATAATGAGATTAGGATAAAAGGAAGGGAGTGACTCAAATGGGATTTGTTCATTTGCACGTACATAGTGAGTATTCATTGTTAGAAAGTGCTTGCAGAATCGATCGACTAACCGAGCGTGCAAGAGAAGATGGAATGCAGGCGTTAGCAATTACCGATCGAAATGTCATGTATGGCATACTCCCGTTCTATAAATCTTGTGTAGAGAAAGGTATAAAACCGATCCTTGGTCTCGAAGCAGATCTTCACTTTAGTTCGGATGCAGGATCATTACCTGCGAAACTTCTTTTATACGCCAAAGATCAGACCGGTTACCGTCAGTTGATCAAACTTAGTTCCATGCTCCAGACATATGAAGGCAAACAGCAACCAGCTCTTGGTCTTTCGGATATCCACAAGTTCAGGGAAGGTCTTCTCATAATTTCTACAGGTTTAAATGGGATCATTCAGCGTTTTCTTCAGACTGACAGGCAGATTGCTGAGCAGATGTGCAGGAAAATGAAGCAGTCGTTCGGAAGGGATTTTTATTTAGGAATAGAAGATCACGGGCTCGGAAGGGAAAAAGAACTTAACCTGAACATCAGCCAACTATCCAAACAAACCGATGTTCCGGTAGTGGCTACAAATAATATCCATTACATAGATAAGGTCGACGCGAACGCTTTTGAAGCGTTACGAGCGATCAAGCTTGGCACGAAATTGAATGATGGTGATCATGAACGTTACCCGACAGATGAGCATTATTTCAAACCGAGTTCAGAAATGGAGAACCGTTTCGCACATATTCCTGAAGCGATTCAAAATACCATAGAAATTGCTGGAAAGTGTAATGTTACATTGGGGTTTGGCAATCCAATCTTACCCCAATATCCTTTACCTCCTGTAGAGACCAGTGGTTCTTTCTTAAGAAAACTTTGTGAAAAAGGCGTACAAGAACGGTATGGTGCTCCGTCTTCCAAGGTAGACGACCGTCTGGAATATGAATTAAAGATCATTGAGGAAATGGGCTTCAATGATTACTTCTTAATTGTCTGGGATTTTATGAAATATGCTCGAGAAAACAGGATTATGACAGGTCCTGGACGGGGTTCAGCAGCGGGTTCACTCGTTGCTTACGTGTTGTACATCACCCAGGTGGATCCAATCGAAAAAGAATTACTTTTCGAGCGGTTCTTAAACCCGGAGAGAGTATCAATGCCTGATATTGACATTGATTTTCCCGACACACGGAGAGACGCAGTCATTGAATATGTTTCGAATAAATATGGGAAAGATCGGGTTGCCCAAATCATTACGTTTGGAACATTGGCAGCAAAGGCGGCTGTAAGGGATGTCGGCCGTGTGTTGAATCTCGATAACCGCTTGGTAGATAAAGTAGCAAAACAGATTCCTTCACGGCCAGGAATCACATTAGAAAAGGCTATCAATGAATCGCCGTTACTCAAAAAAACACTAGATCAATCACAAGAAACCCAAACCTTATGGAATATTTCAAAAACAATTGAAGGACTGCCGCGGCATTCTTCAACTCATGCAGCGGGTATCATCATCAGCAGAGATCCTCTTCATGAGGTCGTGCCCACTCAATCGGGAAGCGAATTCTTGGATCTGACCCAATATACGATGGATGGTTTAGAGGAGATCGGCCTTCTCAAAATGGACTTTCTAGGTCTTCGTAATTTAACTTTGTTAGAGAACATTAAAGCTTCAATAAAGAAAAGTACAGGAGAAGAGATTTCTCTAGACGAATTGCCGTTCGATGATTACAAAACATATAAACTGTTAAGCCAGGGTGATACGACTGGGATTTTCCAACTTGAATCCGATGGGATGCGAAAGGTTTTACGAAAGCTGAAACCTACTGAATTCGAGGATATCGTCGCAGTTAATGCCTTGTATAGACCAGGCCCGATGGAAAACATTCCGACCTACATTGAGCGGAAACACAAGAAGACTCAAGTACAGTATCCACATTCTGCTCTAGAGCCGATTTTAGGCAAGACTTATGGGGTTATCGTTTATCAGGAACAAATCATGCAGATTGCTTCAACCATGGCAGGATTCTCTCTAGGTGAAGCCGATTTGCTTAGACGAGCTGTAAGTAAGAAAAAAGCAGAAGTGCTCCATGAACAGAGGGAATTCTTTGTGAACGGGGCAATCCGTAAAGGCTATGATTCCGACTCAGCAAACGACATTTATGATTTGATTGTCCGGTTCGCCAACTATGGATTCAATCGTTCCCATGCCGTAGCTTATAGTGTGATCGCATATCAACTGGCTTACTTGAAAGCGAACTATCCATTATATTTCTTAGCTGAACTTCTCAGCAGTACGGTAGGAAATCAAGGAAAGACAGCAGCTTATCTAAGCGAAGCCCGTCAAAAAGGGATTGAAGTGTTCCCGCCTTCCATCAATTCAAGTGACGCTGGATTCACAGTCGAAAATCAAGGCTTACGGATGGGTTTTCTTGTCATCAAGAACGTAGGTTTACGTGCCATCGAAGCCATTTTAAAAGAGCGAAGAAAGGGTCCATATCAGGATGTTTTCGATTTGTGCAGAAGAGTATCTCTAAAAACGTTGAATAAACGATCGTTAGAATCGTTGATACTCGCAGGTTGCTTAGATGAATTTTCAAACAACCGGGCCCAGCTTTTGGCTAATCTTGATATGGCAATCGATCATGGGTCTAAAATTCAAAAGGCTGAAGAGGAAGGCCAAATTGACTTTTTCGAGGATGATAATCATTCAGATAAGCCTGTCATGGAAGATGTACCACCTTTTCAGGATAAAGAAAATCTTCAGTTCGAATATGAAGTACTTGGCTTTTATTTGACCGGACATCCTTTAGAAGAATTTAATTCAATCCTTGATGTTTATAACCGTAAGCAAGTTGGAGAGATTGATAATAATGAACAATCTATTCGGCTAGGAGTCATGATCACTAAAGCAAAGCTTATCAAAACGAAAAAGGGAGATTGGATGGCGTTTGTCCAATTGAGTGACGAAACTGGTGAAATTGAGGGGATTGTCTTCCCAAAGACGTATCAAAAAACTCCTGACCTGTATCAGGAGGGGAAACTCCTGCTTGTTGAAGGAAATATAGAAACTTCTGAAGGCTTAAAGATCATCATTGACAAAGCTGCTGACTTACAGACACTGCCGAATCCAGATGAAAAGAAGAATCGAAGTCTATTTCTCAAGGTGGACCCATCTCAACAGGAAAGTGGAGTTCTGCACCATATCAAAAAAATTGTCCTGCAATACCCGGGAAACACAGACGTCATTTTATACTATGAACAAGATAGAAAGACTGTAAGATTATCTAACGAGTTTAATATTGACCCTACTCATGAATGTATTGTAAAGTTTGAGTCGTTGCTTGGAACGAAAAATGTTGTTTTAAAATAAACCGTAATTTTCTTTACAGGTTGACCCAGTTTGTTATAATGAATAGGTCGATAGGTGGTCAGACCACCTTGATTTATCTAATATGTACTACAACAGGCGAAAATTATAGTCTAGGCAGTGTACAACAATTCTGTTTATTTAAAACACATTTTACTCTCCATAGACATAGCTTGAGTGTTGGCTCAATCCTTTAGCCAAGCCAACAAATTATTTTATTATCGGAGCCTATATATTATAAGAATAAGGGAGATGAACTTATGTCTGTTTCTCGAGAAGAAGCACTGCACATGCATAGAATCAATCAAGGTAAACTAGAATCCAAAGCAAAAGTACCAGTTAGAAATGCGACTGACCTAAGTCTTGCTTATTCTCCTGGCGTCGCAGAACCATGTAAGGATATATACGAAGATAAAAACAGAGTCTATGAATACACAATGAAAGGGAATACTGTTGCTGTAGTTTCAGATGGCACAGCAGTTCTAGGCCTTGGTAATATCGGGCCAGAAGCGGCACTTCCTGTCATGGAAGGCAAAGCGGTCCTTTTCAAGAGCTTCGCAGGTGTAGATGCTTTTCCTATCTGTCTGAATACGAGTGATGTGGATCAGATTGTCCAAACGGTCAAATTGCTGGAACCGACATTTGGCGGTGTAAACCTCGAAGATATCGCCGCTCCTAATTGTTTCATCATTGAAGAGCGGTTGAAGAAAGAAACGAACATTCCGATTTTCCATGATGATCAACATGGCACAGCGATCGTAACGGTTGCCGGGTTGGTCAATGCGCTTAAATTGACTCGTAAGTCGATGTCTTCCATCAAAGTTGTTGTGAATGGTGCGGGTTCTGCCGGGATTGCCATCATCAAACTTTTGAACAGATTCGGTGTGAAAGACATCATCATGTGCGACTCAAAGGGTGCGATTTATGAAGGCCGACCTTATGGAATGAATCGAGTAAAGGCAGAAGTTGCACACTTTACGAACCGACAACAAATAGAAGGATCACTAGAAGAGGCAGTAAAAGGAATGGACGTCTTCATCGGGGTTTCTGTAGAAGGTGCTTTGACACCTGATATGGTAAAAAGTATGAACGAAGATCCGATTATTTTTGCAATGGCGAACCCGGTTCCTGAAATCATGCCTGATGAAGCAAAGGCAGCCGGTGCTAAAGTGATCGGGACAGGACGCTCTGACTTCGCGAATCAAGTCAATAATGTCCTTGCATTCCCAGGGATTTTCCGTGGAGCACTTGATACACGTGCTACCCACATCAATGAAGAAATGAAGATTGCAGCTGTTTATGCAATAGCAAACCTGATCCAAACGACCGAACTTTCGGACGATTATGTCATACCTGCACCGTTCGATCCTCGAGTTGCTCCAGCGGTGGCGGCATCTGTTGCAAAAGCAGCAATGGAAACTGGCGTTGCCAGAATCGAGGTCAATCCTGAGGATATTGCAGAGAAAACCCGCCGACTTGCCCTTATCGATGAAGAATAGAAAAGCTTCTGAAAAAGTGGGTGGCGTATAAATGACAACCAAACCTCGTGAAAAGATGTTTGTAGAAATTTTAAACAAGCTGAAGACAATCATGTTTGATGATCAACTGCAGCCAGGAGACAAACTTCCGTCTGAAAGGGAATTGTCAGAAAGGCTGAATGTCGGCAGATCCTCTGTTCGTGAAGCATTGAGGGCTATGGAATTGTTAGGGTTGATCGAAACACGAAGAGGCGAGGGAACATTTATAAAAGAACCTAAGAAGCATCGCCTTGTCGAGGTGCTTGCTTCCTTTATTTTGAACGATACCACAGCTAAAGAGGAGCTGGCGGAAACAAGAAATCTTATTGAGAAAAACGCCATCATGCTTGCTTCTGAGAGAAGAACAGAGGAACAGATTTCAAAATTGAAGGATTTGCTTTCTCGGATGGAAGAGGCCAGTGCCGATAAAATGTCGTCTGCTATGGAATGGGATTTTTTCAAGATCGTTTTTGACGCCGCACAGAACTTTTTACTGTACAGACTGTGGATTGAATTGAATGAATATGATGATACTTGTTCTAAGAAAAAATACTCTTATAAATTATCCGATTACAAAAATATAACATCGTTGATCCAAGCAGGAATGGAAGAAAATCAGTTATCTTCCATACAAAGGTATCAGCAATAAGTAGATTAGAAATATACCTGGCTCAGCGCCATCGTCAACCCGTTCGCTTCAACCTGCTTCAACGGACTGTCCATGGTCTGTTGAGGCTAAGCCTGGCGCTTGTGCTTTTTTATTTAGTGATTTATGGAGGTGCAACAACTTGTTAAAAGACTTGTTTGCCAAGAAAAGAAAATATGCGACGATACCTTCTGATCGAGTTAAGCAAGAGGTTCCTGAAGGATTGATGACCAAATGCCCGGTTTGTAAGACAATCATGACGACAAAGGAACTGAATAAGGCTAATAAAGTGTGTCTTTCTTGCGATCATCATTTCCGCATGACAGCAAAAGAGCGCATCAACCTTATCATCGATCAGGGTACGTTTAACGAAATCAACAAAGAAATGCAGACTGAAAACCCACTGCACTTTCCAAACTACTTGGAAACAATTGAAAAAGATCAAAAGAAGACAGGAATAACTGAAGCTGTTGTGACTGGAAGAGGCGATATTGATGGGCATTCGATCGTTTTCGCCGTGATGGACGCACACTTCAGAATGGGAAGCATGGGTTCTGTTGTCGGTGAAAAGATTACTCGGGCAATAGAAGTTGCAACAGAAGAACGAAAGCCCTTCATCATTTTTACTGCATCTGGTGGGGCTAGAATGCAAGAAGGCGTTCTGAGTCTGATGCAAATGGCAAAAACAAGTGTTGCATTGAAACGTCACCATGAAGAAGGATTATTGTTTATTTCTGTAATGACTCATCCTACAACAGGGGGAGTTTCAGCAAGCTTTGCGTCTGTAGGAGATTATAATTTTGCTGAACCGCAAGCATTGATTGGATTTGCCGGGCGCCGGATCATTGAACAGACGATAAGGCAAGAGCTGCCGGAGGACTTTCAAACAGCGGAATTTTTACTGAAACACGGCCAGTTGGATGATGTGATCCATCGAACGAAAATGAAGGCGACACTATCGAATGTGTTGGATATTCACGAAGGAGGTGAAGAGTAATGGTAGGAGATTTAGAGTTTGAACGTCCTGCAAAGGAGTTACGCAGTAAAATTGCTGAACTTAAAAGATTTATGGATGAAAAAGGAATCGATCTGACTGACGAACTTCAACGATTAGAAGAACGGCTTGAAAAGGTTGAAAAAGAAATTTACGGCAACATGACCCCATGGGACCGTGTCCAATTGGCTCGACATCCTGAAAGACCGACAACCCTGGATTATATCACCACTCTCTTCACCGATTTCCTTGAGTTGCATGGTGATCGTCTTTATGGGGATGATGAAGCGATTGTTGGCGGAATCGCAAAATTCCATGGCAAACCAGTGACTGTGATCGGTCATCAGCGAGGTAAGGATACGAAGGAGAACCTACGCAGGAATTTTGGTATGCCCCATCCTGAGGGATATAGAAAAGCTCTACGATTGATGAAACAAGCAGAGAAGTTCAACAGACCGATCGTATGTCTTCTTGATACAAAGGGTGCTTATCCTGGTATGTCAGCTGAGGAACGTGGGCAAAGTGAAGCAATCGCTCGCAATCTTGTGGAAATGGCAGGTTTAACGGTGCCTGTCATATGTATTGTAATCGGTGAAGGTGCTAGTGGCGGAGCTCTCGCAATTGGTGTAGGAAACCATGTTCACATGCTGGAAAACTCGTGGTATTCTGTGATTTCGCCTGAGGGTGCTGCGGCTTTGTTGTGGAAGGATTCCACACAGGCAAAAAGAGCTGCCGACACTATGAAAATCACGGCCCCTGACTTGCTTGATATGGGTATTATCGATCAAATGATTCCAGAGGTGGAAGGCGGGGCTCATCGCGATCTTCTAAAGCAAGCATCCCTTATAGAAACTGTACTTAAATCATCACTAGACGAGCTATCAAAAATGACTAGTGATGAACTTGTAGCGCATCGATATGAAAAATACAAAAAAATCGGACAATACACCTTTGAAAACGATTCCATTGGCGTAAAATAAAAGAAAGTGCTTTTCCCGCAATGGGAAAGCACTTTTTCTGTTGGATGTTTGTCTATTGTCTTCCATTTTGGAACATGATATTTTAAGAACACAACTAACACAACTATTGGTCGAGGTGAAAGATATGAAGCGGATTGGAGTATTAACTAGTGGAGGAGACAGCCCAGGTATGAATGCAGCTGTAAGAGCTGTCGTACGTGAAGCTATATATCAGGAAATAGAAGTATACGGGATTTATCATGGATATGCAGGTCTCATTAATGGGCATATCGAAAAGATGGAGCTCGGCTCTGTAGGTGATATCATCCATAGGGGCGGAACGATGTTGTATTCAGCTCGATGTGAAGAGTTTAAAACTCACGAGGGGCAAATGAAAGGAGTTCAGCAGCTGAAGAAATTCGGTATTGAGGGACTGGTCGTCATCGGTGGTGACGGCTCCTATCGAGGTGCCCAAAAACTGACGGAACATGGGTTCCCGACTATCACTTTACCAGGGACAATCGATAATGATATTTCCGGGACTGATTATACAATCGGGTTCGACACTGCCTTGAATACAGTGATCGATGCAATCGATAAGATCCGGGATACAGCAACTTCTCACGAAAGAACTTATGTGATCGAGGTGATGGGAAGGAATGCCGGGGATATCGCCCTTTGGTCAGGACTAGCTGGAGGAGCTGAATCAATTCTGATTCCTGAGGAAGACTTTAAAATGGAAGAGATCACTGACCGATTACGCCGTGGACATGAAAGAGGGAAAAAGCATAGTATCATCGTCGTTGCAGAGGGCGTAGGCAGTGGTGTGGATATTGCCAACCAAATTAAAGAATCCACCAATTATGAGACAAGGGTCACCGTTCTGGGCCATATCCAACGCGGTGGTTCTCCCACAGCATTTGACCGTGTGTTAGCTAGCCGCCTAGGAGCACGAGCGGTCCAGATGCTAATCGCCGGAGAAGCTGGTAAAGCAGTTGGGATTCAAAATAACCAAATCGTTACACATGACATAAACGAGGTCCTGTCTCACCCCCACAAAATCGATAATGAGATGTACAAGCTCTCTCAAGAGCTATCCATATAAAGATGCTTTGATAGGACGGCTTATGGCCTTCTCCAATGCATTTTATAGAAGAGTTAATTTCAAGGAGGAACATGATGAGAAATACCAAGATTGTTTGTACAATAGGACCAGCAAGTGAAACTGTAGAAACATTGACATCATTGATTAATGCAGGGATGAATGTTGCAAGACTGAATTTTTCACATGGGGATTTTGAAGAGCATGGTGCCCGGATCACGAACATCCGGCAAGCGGCAGAGAAGACAGGGAAAACGGTCGCGATTCTCCTTGATACGAAGGGTCCGGAAATCCGTACTGGAACATTGGAGAATGGAGAAGTGGAATTGAAGGCTGGACAAGACCTGATCGTATCCATGGAAGAAGTTATAGGAGACGAGACCAAGATCTCTGTTACGTATCCTGGACTAGTGAATGATGTCAAGGTTGGTTCGAAAATCCTGCTCGATGATGGTCTGTTTGAACTGGAAGTGACAAAAGTAGAGGATAAACAGCTTCATACACGTGTATTGAATAGTGGGACATTGAAAAACAAAAAAGGAGTGAACGTCCCGAACGTGTCCGTCAATCTTCCGGGTATTACAGACAAGGATGCACGTGATATCGAGTTTGGTATTCGTCAAGGTGTTGATTTTATCGCTGCTTCTTTTGTACGTAGGGCCTCCGATGTATTAGAAATCCGTGAAATTCTGGAACGACAGAATGCAGAACATATCCAAATCATACCGAAGATCGAAAATCAGGAAGGCGTTGATAATATCAATGAAATCCTCGAAGTTTCAGATGGTTTGATGGTTGCCCGTGGAGACCTCGGTGTTGAAATTCCAGCTGTGGAAGTCCCCCTTGTCCAAAAAGAATTGATCCGTAAGTGTAACGACAAAGGGAAGCCTGTCATTACAGCAACTCAAATGCTAGATTCCATGCAGCGTAATCCGCGTCCTACGCGTGCTGAAGCAAGTGACGTGGCAAATGCGATTTTTGATGGCACAGACGCAATTATGCTTTCAGGAGAAACGGCAGCAGGGCTATATCCAGTTGAGGCTGTACAAACGATGCATAAGATTGCCCTGAAGGCAGAAACGGCGATGAACCATGCTGATATCCTTCATTCCAGAAGCAAATCAAGTAAGCTGACAGTGACGGATGCGATCAGCCAATCTGTGTCTCACACAGCATACAACTTGAATATATCTGCTATCATTGCCCCAACAGAAAGCGGCCATACTGCACGTATGATTTCAAAATACCGCCCAGAGGCAGCAATCATTGCGGTGACAAGTTCTGAAGTGGTTTGCAGAAGGATGTCCCTTGTATGGGGCGTGACACCTCAGCTTAGTGAGCAAGCACGATCGACTGATGAACTGTTGGAAATTGCCGTAGATGCTTCCCTTAAGTCCGGCATTGTTAATCACGGGGACCTCGTCCTTATCACTGCAGGTGTACCTGTTGGAGAAACGGGCACTACCAATCTCATGAAGGTTCACGTTGTCGGCGATGTAATTGCCAAAGGTCAAGGAATCGGTCAAAGCTCAGTTGCAGGAAAAGTAGTTGTAGCAAACAATGCAGAGGATGCGACTACGAAAATTAATGAAGGAGATATCCTTGTTACGATTGGAACAGATCGAGAAATGATGCCTGCTTTGAAAAAAGCCTCAGCAATCATTACAGAAGAAGGTGGACTGACTAGCCATGCAGCTGTGGTTGGTTTGAGTCTGGGGATTCCTGTCATAGTTGGGATTGAGAATGCTACGAAAATCTTGGAGGATGGTCAAGATATTACTGTAGATGGTTCGCGCGGTGTTGTATACAGCGGGAAGACAAGTGTGCTATAAGCCGCTTTTTGGGCTATAATTGTAGTAACCCCGTCCTAAGGAGCGAGCCTATGTTTCGAATTCTTTTATTATTGCTTATCATCATACCTGCAATGGAAATTGGGATATTAATTTGGTCTGGTAATACATTCGGCGTACCTGTCACAATTCTTCTGATTATCATAACAGGGATCATCGGTGCATGGCTGGCAAAAAAAGAAGGCATACAAGCGCTGAGATTGGTACAGATCCAATTACAAAATGCTCAAATACCGAGTGACGTCCTATTAGATGGAATCTGTATTCTGGTAGGCGGTACATTGTTGCTAACGCCAGGATTCATTACGGATACAGTAGGCTTCTTGTTGCTGATCCCTTATACCAGAACTTTTGTGAAGATCGGTATGAGACGATTCATAAAAAAGAAGATTGACTCAGGACAATTTACATTCACAATCAGGCGTTAACTAAAAAAACTGGGCTGACACTAAGTCAGTCCAGTTTTAATTTTCGAAGATTTTCAGCTCATTCATGTAAAAGTTCATTTCACACGCCTTTCAACAAAATTGAAAGGTAGCTTCATTCTTGAACCGGGTAATCAAGCTAGCTTGATTCAGCCGGTTCAGAAAATGGAGCTGAAAGGAGCTTTAAATCTTTCTTTATCATGCTGCTTTTTTACCGATTATGAAACGCCAGAGATCCTCAAAGACATTGGCTTGACTCAACGCACGAATGACAACCAGAGTAACAGGACCAATGATCAGGCCAAGGAAACCGAATAACTTGAATCCTACAAATAAAGAGATTAATGTAGCAAGTGGGTCCAAACCGATACTGGACGATAGGATCTTAGGTTCCATGATTTGACGCTGTACGATTACGACCCCATATAAAATCGACAATCCGATCGTCAACGTGAATTCTTCCATGACGAACGAGTAGATGATCCAGGGTACAAATACAGCACCAGTGCCAAGGTAAGGTAAGAGATCGACGATACCGATCAGGATAGCTATGGTTATTGCATAGTCTACTCGCAAAATCAGAAGCCCGACTAGGACAATCGCTGCAGTAATTGAAATGAGCGTCAATTGTGCTTTGAGGAAGCCGACAAGCGCTTTACGAAGCTCATTATAGACACTTCGGCCGCTCTCAACAGTCCGTTCAGGGGTCTTTTTCTCCAACCATCCTTTGAAACGATACCAATCCTTACTGATGAAAAACGTTGCAAGTAAAGAAAAAATCATAACGGTGACGACATTAGGCAAACTAAGTAAAAAGTTCTGTAATCCGATCAATACAGATTGCACAAATCCTTTGACATTATCGGTTATGTTTTCACCAATCGTTTGGATATTGCCGATGACCGTTTCACGCTGGGTCGGGTCCAGGTTTTTGAACATAGCAAGCAGGTCATAATAGATCGGTAAAATCTGCTGGGTGAAATAGGCTTGCCCAAAATGAACGAGCGTCTGCGTATGCTGTGGAATCACTTCTGCCAAATACCCGAATCCGGAAATCATCTCACTGATCAACAAAGTCAGAAATCCGGCAATCAACCCGAGCAATAGAATTAAAACGATCATGACAGCAATACCTCTAGGCATCTTACCTTTCCGCTCTAGAAGATTTACAATCGGATTGATCATCAAAGCTAAGAAAAATGCGATGATGAAAGGATATGTAACCTTTGCCGTAAGTAATAAGGCATAGAAAGAGAAGATGATGATTGCGATGATTAATAAAAATCTTAGAAAGCTATATACATAATGAAGGTTCAATGGCCTCGATCCTTTCACCAGGGCTTCCACCCTGTGGAATAGTATTATTTTACAATTGTTAGCACGAAGATTCAATGTTATCTAGAGAGGAAGAAAAAAGAATGTTCAACCAGCCATCTTTATTCCTATTGATATTATTAGGAATTGCTCTTTGGGCTAAGAATAAGTCATTATTGATCGCTGTCGTTTTTTTACTAGTTATCAAATGGGCAGGTCTTGGTGACAAGGTTTTTCCCACCTTTCAAAAAAAAGGGATTGAATGGGGGGTCACCATTATTACGATAGCTGTCCTGGTTCCAATTGCCACTGGGGATATCGGGTTCAAACAGTTGGGAGAAGCCCTGAAATCATCCTATGCATGGATCGCCCTCGGGTCTGGTATTGCCGTTGCATTAATAGCTTCAAGCGGGATCAAGCTCCTCGCTGAAGATCCTCACATTACGACAGCACTGGTTTTTGGTACAATTTTAGCAGTAAGTTTATTTAATGGAATAGCAGTTGGTCCGTTGATTGGAGCAGGGATTGCATACTTGGTCATGAAAGTCGTACACTACATTTCATTATGACTTTGTTAAAGTGTTGATAAACGAAATTTACGACACTCCTGAGGGGAATAGCGAGCCAGGCGAGACCCCGCAGTGATTTAAGGATCTTCGACTAACAACCACCACGTCCTGCGTCTGCGGTTACTCGGCGCAAAACTAAAAGGATGAAATGTAAAGTCCGTGGTCTTGTGGTGAACGTCGAAGCCAGCATAAGGAAAGCTTCTAATTCTCATCGCAGACACGAAAATGATTTCATTTTTGTGTTGACATCCTTTGCAAGTGAGCGAGGAGGCTTGCGGTTCGCCCGCGGAAAGGGAGTGAATTAAGCGGAAATCACCAATATAAGATTAACAAAGCCAATGAGTTTGAAAAGAGAATTTTGTTGATAGATTAAGGTTTTCGAGTCGTAGGCGTTCACAAAGTTTAAAAACTTGTTTATAATTGAAATGTATGCGTTTTATCCTTCCTTAATTAATGTGTTTACTATAGTGTAAACATTTTCTTTGATACAAAAAGTTCGTCACTTTTTGGACACGTGCTTTATTGTATTAAGAGAACAGAGAATTCAATCTATTAAAAGGAGAGAGAGCCATGACCACCACTAGAGGTTTAGAAGGCATTGTAGCGACTACATCTTCGGTAAGTTCCATCATCGACGGTGTACTGACGTACCGCGGCTACAATATTGATGACCTTGCAGACTATGCAAGCTTTGAAGAGGTTGTTTACTTACTTTGGTACGGTAAATTGCCTAACCAAAAGGAATTGGATGATTTCAATGCTGAGTTATCCAAACACTATGCTTTGCCAGAACAAGTATTGGATATGATGAAAAGCTTTCCGCTTGATGAAATCCATCCAATGGCTGCAGTGAGAACTGCAATATCAGCGCTAGGATTATATGATAGCGAAGCTGATGAAATGAGTAAAGAAGCCAATTTCACGAAAGCGATTCGTCTTCAAGCGAAGCTTGCATCTATCGTCGCTGCATTTTCCCGCTTGCGTGATGGACAAGAAGTCATCCAACCAAATGAAAAACTTAGCTATGCTGCAAACTTTTTGTACATGCTTAACGGAAAAGAGCCTGATGGGATTTCGGAAAAAGCTGTCAATAAAGCATTAGTACTCCATGCTGATCATGAGCTCAACGCTTCTACATTTACAGCCCGTGTTTGTGTGGCTACATTATCTGATATGTATTCAGGTGTCACTGCTGCAATCGGTGCATTGAAAGGACCTCTTCACGGCGGCGCTAACGAAAGGGTCATGAAGATGCTTACGGAAATCGGTAACCCGGAAAACGTAGAATCCTATTTGAAACAAGCGCTTGAGCGTAAAGAAAAAATTATGGGGTTCGGCCATCGTGTATATAAGAATGGAGACCCTCGTGCAAAACACCTACGCGAAATGTCTAAACAATTGACTAGCATCACTGGTGAAACGAAGTGGTATGATATGTCTGTGAAACTCGATAAATTGATGACGAATGAAAAGGGCTTACTACCTAATGTCGATTTCTATTCAGCATCAGTCTATCACAGTCTAGGTCTCAAACATGATCTTTTTACACCTATTTTTGCAATGAGCAGGGTTTCAGGCTGGCTTGCACACATCCTTGAACAATATGAAAACAACCGTCTAATCCGTCCGCGTGCTGAGTACACAGGACCATCAAAGCAAAAGTATGTTTCAATCGAAAATCGCTAATTGGAATGGACATATCGGTTCCACTTTAAAAGTGTCGGATGAGATTCAGCATGTCAGTTGACTTCATCAGACTCTTTTTATGAGTCATTCCCAAGAATTTTTGTTACGATAATAAACGAAAATAAGATTTCTGATCAGGAGGTAATTAACTTGTCAAACGGAGAACGTATTACAGTTGATAATGGGGTACTGAATGTACCGAACAATCCGATCATTCCTTTTATCGAAGGAGACGGAATTGGACCAGACATTTGGGCTGCAGCATCTAAAGTATTAGAAGCAGCTGTTGACAAAGCATATAACGGGGAAAAAGAAATTGTATGGAAGGAAGTTCTTGCAGGACAGAAAGCCTATGACCAAACTGGTGAATGGCTACCTGCAGAAACACTTGATGTAATTCGTGAATACATACTCGCGATCAAAGGACCATTGACGACTCCTATTGGTGGCGGTATCCGTTCGTTGAATGTCGCACTACGCCAAGAATTGGATCTATTCACGTGTTTACGCCCGGTTCGTTATTTCACAGGAGTACCATCCCCACTTAAAAAGCCTGAAGATACTGACATGGTCATTTTCCGTGAAAACACTGAGGATATTTATGCTGGAATTGAGTTTGCAAAAGGAACGGATGAAGTCAAGAAAGTCATCAAATTCCTTCAAGAAGAAATGGGTGCAAACAAAATCCGGTTCCCTGAAACTTCTGGAATCGGGATCAAGCCGGTATCTGAAGAAGGGACAAAACGTCTTGTACGCGCTGCAATCGAGTATGCATTGAATGAAGGACGCAAGAGCGTAACACTTGTCCATAAAGGTAATATCATGAAGTTCACGGAAGGTGCTTTCAAGAACTGGGGTTATGAAGTTGCTGAACAAGAATTTGGAGATAAAGTATTCACATGGGCTGAATATGATCGTATCGTAGAAGCTGATGGTAAGGATGCTGCAAACAAAGCACAATCCGACGCTGAAGCTGAAGGAAAGATCATCATCAAGGATGCGATTGCGGATATTTTCCTTCAACAAATCCTTACACGCCCTGCAGAATTCGATGTTGTCGCGACAATGAACTTGAACGGTGACTATGTGTCTGATGCCCTTGCTGCTCAAGTCGGCGGAATCGGTATTGCTCCGGGAGCTAACATCAACTATGAAACTGGGCATGCAATCTTTGAAGCGACACATGGAACAGCTCCAAAATATGCTGGTTTAGATAAGGTTAATCCATCTTCAGTCATCCTTTCAGGCGTTTTATTATTAGAACACATTGGTTGGACTGAGGCAGCTGAATTGGTAATGGGATCAATGGAGAAGACGATTGCAAGTAAAGTCGTCACATACGACTTCGCACGTCTTATGGATGGTGCTACTGAGGTGAAGACTTCTGAATTCGGTAATGAACTGATCAAAAATATGGCGTAAGGGGAGATATCCATGGCAATCAGACGTAATAAAATTTCCGTAATTGGTGGTGGCTTCACTGGAGCCACGACAGCATTCATCGCTGGACAAAAAGAACTTGGTGATGTTGTTCTTGTAGATATTCCAGATATGGAGAACCCTACGAAGGGTAAAGCGCTTGATATGCTTGAATCAAGTCCTGTTCAAGGATTTGACGCGAAAATTACAGGAACTGCAAACTATGAAGATACGGCCGGTTCTGATATCGTCGTGATCACTGCAGGTATTGCTCGTAAGCCTGGTATGAGCCGTGATGACCTCGTAAATACGAATGCTAAAATCATGAAGAGTGTAACACAGGAAGTTGTAAAACATTCTCCTGATTGTACAATCATCGTATTAACGAACCCAGTTGACGCTATGACTTACACAGTACTTAAAGAATCCGGTTTCCCTAAACACCGAGTGATCGGTCAGTCTGGTATTCTGGATACTGCTCGTTTCTGTACTTTCGTTGCAGAAGAACTGAACCTTTCAGTAAAAGATATTCGCGGATTCGTACTTGGCGGCCATGGGGACGACATGGTTCCGTTGATCCGTTACTCCAATGCTGGGGGAATCCCATTAGACAAGTTGATCAGCAAAGACCGCCTGGACGCAATCATTGAGCGTACACGTAAAGGTGGAGGAGAAATCGTACAACTGTTAGGTAATGGTAGTGCATATTATGCACCTGCTGCTTCCCTAGTTGAGATGGTTGAAGCGATCCTCAAAGACCAACGACGTGTACTTCCTGCAATTGCTTTTCTAGAAGGTGAGTATGGATACGAAGGAATCTGCTTAGGGGTTCCAATAATTCTTGGTGGAAATGGCCTGGAAGAAGTCATTGAGCTTGAACTTACAGAAGATGAAAAAGCTCAATTGGATAAATCAGCAGACTCTGTGCGTAACGTCATGAATGTTTTAGCTTAATAATGGAACAATGAAAAGGAGGAATTCGGGATTTTTTCTCGAATTCTTTCTTTACACATGGCTTTGTTACTCTTTTTGTTGATTTTTACGACATTCACTCCCTTTCCGCGGGCGATCCGCAAGCCTCCTCACTCACTTGCACAGGATGTCAACACAAAAATGAAATTATTTTCGTGTCTGCGATGAGAATTCGTGGTGGTTGTTAGTCGAAGATCCTGTTTAAAGAGTGCGGGGTCTCGCCTGGCTCGCTGTTCCCGCAGGAGTGTCATGAATGTTATTTGAAAATCAACTTTAAAGTTTAACTGAGTCTACAATTCATCATGTTTCGGCTTGTCTGAAGCCATTTGGTACAGTATAGCCAAATTTCTTTTACACCATAATGTCAGAATGTTTCTATTGATCTGGCATTTCTTTTTTAAAATGGTGTAAACGCTTACTTCACGAGGAGGGAACTGCATGCTACTAGGCAAAAAACGAAAGCTTGGAAGAAAAATTGATGAAATAAATGTGGGGGAAAAACTAGAAATCACAGAAACGATTCATGATAAAGATCTTCTCCTCTATCTTGGATTGACGGATGACAACAACCCGTTATATATCCAACATGATTATGCTTCGCTGACACCTTTTAAAAAACCTGTCGTCCCGCAAATCATGCTTACCGGTTTTATAACCTCTGCTGTGAGTAAATATCTTCCAGGCCCGGGGAGTTCGATTTTAAAACAGACGATTTCATTTCCGAAGCCTGTCTATCATTATGCAACGATTATGCTTAAGTTCGAAATCACGAATGTAGATTCGGAGAAACACCTTGTGACTGTTATGATTAAAGGTTACGATGAAGATGAAACGCTTGTCATAGATGGAGAACTTGAAGTATGTCCGCCATACGCACCGCGCTCGATTACATCAAGAACCTTCGAAAATTTTTAAGCCATTGTAAAAATTCAGTAACAAAAGAGACGTTTTCGTCTTTTTTGTTTTTTTTTTTACTCTAATGTGTAAAAATAAAATCAAAATTATGTCCAATATGAGGTGGAGCTTAAGATGAGAGAGAAAATACTAGTTATCGAAGATGAGGAGTCAATCAATACTTTATTACAGTTCAATCTCGAACAAGCAGGTTTCGAAGTGATCACAGCTATGGATGGGGTTACCGGACTGGAACTGGCTCGAGAAGAACACCCTGATTTGATCGTATTGGACTTAATGCTTCCAGAAATGGATGGTTTGGATGTTTGTAAAAATCTCCGTCAATCACGGCATCTAATTCCTATCCTAATGCTAACTGCAAAAGATGATGAGTTCGATAAGGTTTTAGGTTTGGAGCTTGGTGCGGATGATTACTTGACCAAGCCATTCAGTCCTCGTGAAGTTGTTGCACGAGTAAAAGCGATTTTAAGAAGAAGTCAATACGTTTCTTCTCAAAACCAAAACCGGGATGACCTTGAGTCAATGAAAGTCGGGGATTTGAAAGTGTTTCCTGACAATTATGAAGCCTTTTTTGAGGGAGTGCCGCTTGAACTCACACCAAAAGAATTCGAACTTCTCGTCTATCTGGTGAAAAATCGTGGTCGGGTACTGTCACGTGAACAATTGCTGAATGCGATCTGGGATTATGATTTTGTCGGGGATACGAGGATCGTCGATGTGCATATCAGCCATTTACGTGAAAAGATTGAACATAACACAAGAAAGCCAATTTATATAAAAACAATTCGCGGGTTAGGGTATAAATTGGACGGGCCACAATAAATGGTTAATTTTCGCGGAAGGATCTTAAATTCTTTCATTATTTTTTCAAGCGGCATATTTTTATTGCTGAGTTTTGCGATTGCCAATCTTTCTATAGGAGCAATGGAGCGAGAGCAGTTTGATTCCTATGCCAAGCAGCTAGAACTCGTTTCTCGTGCCGTTGATCCTGAAACTGAACAGCTGCAGTCCGCATTAGGTCGATACAAGGAAAGCGTTGATGGAGAGATTTCTTACATAACACATAATGGAGAGGTTTCAGCCACTACTTTTGAAGAGCCTCCTTTCACTAATCAAGACATATTCAGTCCCTCTGATGGTGTGGAAAAAATTGAGAGGGATGACAGGGTAGATTTTATTCTGACCCTTTTACCTGGACAACCAACATCTGATTATCTGGTCATTTCCACTGAAAAGCGGAAATTGACGAATGAAGTCCGTCGTTATTGGATACCGATTTTATTGACCATTCTGTTGAGCTATGCATTGTTGATCGCTGTTACGTTCCGATTGACTGGAAAGCTTGCAAAACCAGTCGATGATGCAATGCGGGTGGCGAAAGAACTCGCTCGTGGTAATTTCAAAGCCAGGACGCATGAATATCAGTTGAAAGAGACCGGTGAATTGAATCACTCCCTTAATATCCTTGCCCGCAATTTAGAGCAGATCACGGAACTGAGGGAATCGGAACAAGAACGGATGTCAACGGTTATCGAAAATATGGATAGTGGGTTATTATTGATTGATTCCAAAGGTTATATCAATTTGATGAACAGGGCATACAAAACCATTTTTGGGATTGATTCAGATGTATGGAATGACAAGTTGTATCATGAAATCATGCCGAATCAAGATGTCATTGATCTGGTGGATGAAACGTTCCTTACAGAATCAACTGTCAGAAAACAGGTGACATTGTCAATCGGGATTGACCGCAAACATTTTCATATCACCTGTGTGCCGATCCTTGGACACAAGGATAAAATCAAAGGGATCGTTCTTGTTTTCCATGATATCACGGAGCTTAAGAATCTTGAGCAAATGCGGAAAGATTTTGTGGCAAATGTGTCCCATGAGTTACGTACACCAGTCACTTCCCTGAAAGGGTTTGCTGAAACCCTATTGGATGGAGCGATGGAAAGCAAAGAGTTGAGGGAGAAATTTTTAACCATCATCTGGAAAGAAAGCGATCGTCTTCAAAATTTGATTCAGGATCTGCTTGAATTTACGAAAATGGAGCAATCAAACTTTCAATTGAACTGGCAGACGATCAATCTGGAGACGATCGTCAATGACACGGTGACATTGCTCGAACCGCGTGCGGAGGAGAAACAGATCAAGGTTTCCGTCGAGTTGGAAGGGGAACTTAGGATAGAAGGGGACTCTGCGCGTATTAAGCAAATCTTGATCAATTTATTGAACAATGCTTTATCATATACTCCTAATGGCGGCACGGTGTGGATTACTGGAAGAGATGATCATGAAAAGGTTTACCTTGAAGTGAAAGATACGGGGATCGGCATCAATGAAGATGAAATTCCTCGTGTTTTCGAACGATTTTACAGAGTCGATAAGGCCCGGACCCGTAACTCCGGTGGAACTGGGCTTGGTCTTGCTATTGTCAAACACTTGGTAGAAGCCCATAAAGGACAGGTCAAGGTGACTAGCAAGAGGGATGTCGGCACAACGTTTACACTGACATTTTTCAAAAAGAGACAAGACTGAAAATTTACACAACGTTAACACCGGTGATATTCATACTTCATAATCCATTGCTAGACTGAATTTGAAAATCCTTTTTAAAGGATCCCCTTATTGATGGCGAGAGTGCTCCTACGACTCTCGTCTTTTTTTTGAGTTTCTTAAGAAGGGTAAGTCTTTTTTACTAAGTTGCTCGACAAAGATCTAATGTTGCACGCCCCCCGGAAGTTACCCGACTAAGCTTAAAAGTTGCTTGACTTTGGTTTCCACGCCTCAGCCCAAAGAATTTGAAAGTTTCAGCATGGGGGGGTGAATCACTCCTCTGCGCCTCCCCTTTTCCCTTCTAAATCCAAACATGATAAAATGAAGCTAGTGTTGAACGAGGAGGAAATCGAATGAGCAAAAAGAAACTCGTTTTAGTAGATGGGAACAGTATTGCATACCGTGCATTTTTTGCGTTACCCCTTTTGAACAACGAAAAAGGTGTATACACGAATGCAGTGTACGGGTTTACAACGATGTTATTGAAGGTGCTTGAAGAGGAAGCGCCAAGTCATATGCTGGTTGCATTTGATGCCGGAAAGACCACATTCCGTCACAAAACCTTTGATGAATATAAAGGAGGACGACAAAAGACGCCGCCAGAGCTTTCAGAACAATTACCGTTGATCCGTGAATTGCTGGATGCATTCGGTATCAATCGGTATGAATTGGAGCAATATGAAGCGGATGATATCATCGGTACATTATCCAAGCAAGCAGATCCCAGAGAATGGGATGTCAAAGTCATCACTGGAGATAAGGACCTGCTTCAGTTAGTTGACGAGCATGTCCATGTTGCATTGACAAAAAAGGGCATAACAGATGTGGATACATACGACATGAAGCTTGTCGAGGAGCGTTATGGACTGACGCCAGATCAGATCATTGACATGAAAGGGCTTATGGGAGACAGTTCTGACAACATCCCTGGAGTCCCTGGGGTTGGTGAAAAGACTGCGATCAAGCTGCTGAAGGAATTCGGAACGATTGAAAAAGTGTTAGATTCAATTGACAAAGTTTCTGGTAAAAAGCTAAAGGAAAGGCTTGAAGAAAATAAAGAACAAGCTGAAATGAGCAAAAAGCTTGCAACGATTGAAATAAAAGCCCCAGTTGAGGTCATGTTAGACAGCTGTGAGTATGAGAATGAAATCTCTGATAAAGTCATCAAACTGTTTAAAGAGTTAGGGTTCAATTCACTTCTCGACAGAGTGGATAGCGGGGTAGCTGAAGAAGTGGATACACCGACCGAAGAGATTGATTACGAGATTTTAGAAAAGGTATCCGAGGCAGATTTCGGTTCAAAAGCTGCAGTGGTCATCGAATGCTTAGCTGAAAACTATCATCATGGAGATATTTTAGGGGTCGGTATTGTCAGTGATAAAGGGAAATACTTCATTTCAACTAACGTGGCTTTAAAGTCGGAAGCCTTCATTAATTGGCTAGAGGATGAAGAGGTAGAAAAGTATGCCGCTGATGCAAAACAAGTGACCGTATCGCTCGCTTGGAAGGGCATCAACTTGAAAGGGGTCAAATTTGATGCCCTTATCGCTTCCTACCTGCTGAATCCTTCCGATTCCTCACACGATATCGCATCCATTGCAAGCCGGCTTGGATTGAAGGGGGTATCTAGCAATGAAACGGTTTATGGAAAAGGGGCAAAGCAGAAAGTTCCGGAAGAAAAGGTTTTAAGTGAACATATTGTGCGTAAAGCGAATATGCTTCTTCAAATCGTCCCCCATCTTGAAGAGAGCCTTAAAAAGAATGAACAGCACCAGTTGTTCTATGATTTGGAAATGCCGCTCTCCATAGTCCTCGGTAAAATGGAGCAGCAGGGTGTCCAGGTCGATGTGAAACGTCTGGAGGAGATGGGTTCAGAACTGAATGACCAATTGGATAAGATCGAAGCGAAAATTTTCGAGCTGGCTGGAACCGAGTTCAATATAAATTCTCCAAAACAGCTTGGTGAAATTTTATTTGAGAAAATGCAGCTCCCTGTCATCAAAAAGACGAAGACAGGATACTCTACGTCAGCGGATGTATTGGAAAAACTGAAAGATAAGCATGAAATTGTTGAGGAAATCCTATACTATCGCCAGCTCGGCAAACTCAAATCCACTTATGTAGAGGGACTTCTGAAAGTGGTGAACCGTGATACGGAGAAGATCCATACACGTTTCAATCAAGCGCTAGCACAGACTGGACGTTTGAGTTCAATCGATCCGAACCTCCAAAACATCCCGATCCGTCTGGAGGCGGGAAGGAAAATCCGCCAGGCCTTCATACCATCAGAAAAAGATTGGGTCGTGTTTGCTGCGGATTATTCACAAATCGAGCTTCGTGTCCTTGCGCATATCGCCCAGGATGATAAATTGATTGATGCCTTCAATAATGAAATGGATATCCACACGAAAACAGCAATGGATGTCTTCCACGTGGAAAAAGATGAAGTGACGTCGGATATGAGAAGACAAGCGAAAGCTGTCAACTTCGGAATCGTTTATGGAATCAGTGATTATGGACTGTCACAAAGTCTTGGTATTAGCCGGAAGGAAGCCGGACTATTCATCGAGCGATATCTTGAAAGCTTCCCAGGTGTCAAACAGTACATGGATGATATTGTCCAACAGGCGAAGCAGGAAGGATATGTGACGACAATGTTGAACCGTCGGAGGTATCTTCCTGAAATCACTAGCCGTAATTTCAACTTGAGAAGTTTCGCTGAACGTACGGCGATGAATACACCTATACAAGGTTCAGCGGCAGATATTATCAAGAAAGCTATGGTCGAGATGTGCAAACGTTTAGAGAAAGAAAAGCTGGAGACAAGAATGCTCTTACAGGTGCATGACGAATTGATTTTCGAAGCCCCGAAAGACGAGCTTGAAAAACTCGAGGAGATTGTACCGGATGTTATGGAGCATGCTGTACAACTGGATGTCCCTTTGAAAGTCGATTATTCTTATGGGGACACATGGTATGATGCGAAATAGCAGATAAGTGAAATACAAGGATAAAAGCTAAGTCTGGCCAATTGCGGGCTTAGCTTTCCTAAGTTTTCTTTTTAAGAGATAGGGAGATCAGAAATGCCAGAATTACCAGAAGTTGAAACTGTCAGACGTACTTTAGAAAATTTAGTGCTTGGTAAAACGATAGAAAAGGTAACGGTGAAGTGGGCGAAAATCATTAAACATCCGGATGATTTGGGAGAGTTTAATTCTTTATTGATCGGGCAAACGATCCGCTCTATCGGGAGAAGAGGAAAATTCCTGAAAATAATCCTCGACGATGTAGTCCTTGTTTCACATCTGCGGATGGAAGGACGATATATTTATGTGGAAGACGGCGAAGAAGCTGATAAGCATACTCATGTGATCTTCGCTTTTACAGACGGATCGGAATTACGCTATCGTGACGTCCGCAAGTTTGGAACGATGCATGTTTATCCGATAGGCAAGGAAGAGGAACATTTACCTTTATCCCAATTGGGTCCGGAACCATTCGATCCGGCTTTTAATCCACTCGAACTTTGGAAAAAGCTTCAAAAGACGACTCGTAAAATCAAGCCTGTTCTATTGGATCAGACGATATTGGTTGGACTCGGCAACATTTATGTGGATGAAGCCCTCTTCAAAGTCGGGCTCAACCCAGAAGCTGAAGCGAGAGCTTTATCTAAAAAGCAAGTGGAAGAGTTGTACCAAGCCATTGTCGAAACATTGATGGAAGCCGTTGATCAAGGTGGAAGCACGATCCGTTCTTATGTAAATTCCCAAGGTGATTTGGGGATGTTTCAGCAAAAGCTTGCTGTTTACGCTCGAAAAGGTGAGCCTTGTCTCAATTGTGGCTCAGAAATCGAGCGTATTGTGGTAGGGGGGAGGGGCACTCATATATGTCCAAACTGCCAAAAGTAACATAAGAATTTCATGAAAAAGCCGTACGTCGGATGGGCACTATCCATATACTATCCTAGCGTTGAAGCAAGGAGGATGTGTAGAAGTGACAGGATGGATAGCCCTACTGACTCTAACGATTGCTGTAAGCATGGACAGCTTCGGGGTTGGTGTAACATACGGTGTACGACGAATGAAAATCACTTACTTCTCCATAATTCTGATTGCAATATGTTCTGCTTTGATGTTACTTGCCGCTATGAACGTAGGAACAATCATCAGTACATTCATTTCTCCGAGTTTTGCCGGCAAGTTGGGTGGAATTTTGTTGATCAGCCTAGGTATGTATGTCTTATGGCAATTCTTTAAAAGCAGCGATAAGCCTGAAGAGGCCTCAAACAAAAAGCATGAATCAGAATACATCTGGAACATGGAAATCCGGTCGTTAGGGATTGTCATTCAAATTTTACGGACCCCTGCAGCCGCAGATATCGACCGTTCTGGAACAATTACAGGGCTAGAAGCATTGTTGCTCGGTTTGGCTTTATCGTTAGATTCATTCGCTGCCGGACTGGGTGCCTCACTACTCGGTTTTCCGCATTTACAGACGGCTGTATTCGTTGCAGGTATGAGCGTGCTGTTTCTTGTGACAGGTATGAAGCTTGGAAGAGTATTATCTACCATTCCTTCCATGAGGTTGGTCAGCTTTTTGCCAGGTGTCATGTTGATTGTGTTAGGTATTTTCAAACTGTGAGGTGTTACAATTGATTGTTGGTTTGACTGGTGGGATCGGAAGTGGGAAGAGTACCATTTCGGCTATGATACAAGAGCTGAATATCCCTGTCATAGATGCTGATAAAATCGCCCGGGAAGTGGTATTGCCGGGCGAAGCAGCATATTCGCAAATTGTTGATTTCTTTGGTGAAGATATTTTGGAAGAAGATCGTAATATCAACCGCAAAAAGTTAGGTACGCTCATTTTCAATGATAAAGAGAATCGTCTAAAGTTGAACAGCTTTGTCCATCCAGCTGTTCGAGAACGAATGCTTGCGTACAAGGACGAATTGCTAGAAGTGCATAAGTCAGTCGTAATGGACATCCCGTTATTGTATGAGAGTAAATTAACCCATATGGTGGATCGTACTTTACTAGTCTATGTGGATAAAAAAACGCAATTGGAAAGATTGATGAAACGTGATCAATCTTCATCTGAGGAGGCATTATCCCGGATTCGTTCACAAATCACATTGGACGACAAGAAAAAATGGGCAGATGAAATCATCGATAATAATGGTACGGTTGAAGAGAGCCGTCAGCAATTGATACATATTTTCACGAAATGGGATATACTTTAGTTTGTAAATAGATATTGCAGATTTTTCGACAATAGAGACGAGATAATATGGATGTTGTCCTCGTAAGACGACATTTAATATGTAATGTTTTGTCGATTCATTGAACATTAGGAGGCCGGGCGCAGGCCTCTTTTTAGATTATTGATAAATTTAGTGTTCCCTTTTACATATAATATGTTATACTAATTTTAGATTTTTAGAAAAAAGTATAGCACTTTATATAGTGGAGGGATTTCAACATGAAAGCTAGAGTAGCAATTAATGGATTTGGCCGAATTGGGCGAATGGTATTCCGTAAAGCGATGAAAAACCAACAATTAGATGTTGTTGCGATAAATGCAAGTTATCCTTCTGAGACATTGGCTCATCTTATCAAGTACGATAGCATTCATGGTACTTACGAACTTAAGGTTGAAGCGAAGGAGAATTCTCTGGTCGTAGATGGTAAAGAGATCAAGTTGATCAACAATAGAGATCCTAAGCAATTGCCTTGGGGACAATTGAACATCGATATCGTCATTGAAGCCACAGGCAAGTTCAAATCTAAAGAGACTGCTGGCTATCATCTAGAAGCTGGTGCGAAGAAGGTCATCATCACTGCTCCTGGTAAGGATGAAGATCTTACAGTTGTAATGGGTGTAAATGATGACGCTTACATTCCGGAAGAGCACCACGTTCTTTCTAATGCTTCATGTACGACAAACTGTCTTGCACCTGTCGTCAAAGTACTTGAAGAACAATTTGGAATTGAGAATGGTGTGATGACAACCGTTCACGCATATACAAATGATCAGAAGAATATCGATAATCCTCACAAAGACTTAAGACGTGCTCGTGCGTGCGGACAATCGATCATTCCAACCTCTACCGGCGCAGCGAAAGCAATCGCGAAGGTCATGCCTCAATTGGAAGGGAAACTTCACGGGATGGCACTTCGAGTTCCGACACCGAACGTATCTCTAGTCGACCTTGTAGTTGATGTAAAACGTGATGTGACGGTTGAAACTGTTAACGCAGCCCTCGAAACCGCGTCCAAAGGAACTTTGCAAGGAATCTTAGGTTATACAAAAGATCCGCTAGTATCAATCGACTTCAATGGAAATGAAAATTCTTCAATCATTGATGGATTGTCTACAATGGTGATCGAAGATCGAAAAGTTAAAGTTCTTGCTTGGTATGACAACGAATGGGGATATTCTTGCAGAGTGGTAGATCTTGCTGAGAAAGTTGGAGAAACACTTGGTGCACTATCCAACAAGCGCTTGTCTGGAACTGCATAACAATAATTATAATTTAAAAGTAGAGCGGGGTAGACCTTTATGGTCAACTCCGTTTTTTACATAGTGTAAAACTCCTGTTTTGTCGGCTTTTAACCAGTGTGATGAATCGCATGTTTTTATATATTTCATATGTGGTATGAGCAAGTACAAGGTGCATTTTATGGAGGTGAAAAATTTAAAAAATTAACTTGCAAAAAATATAGAAAAGCAGTATACTGTTCATCGTGAACTTCAAGTTATAAGCAATTTAGGAACTGGATACTACTTAAAGGGTTAGGACCTCTTTGGACTAACTTTCCCCCGTGGTAACATTCCATTTCCGCATGCTTTTGAAGGCATGATTAATCTTAAAGGGGGACTATGCAGATGGATACAATGGGACGTCATGTGATTGCTGAGTTATGGGGTTGTGATGTTGAGAAGTTGAACAATATGCCTTATATTGAACAACTTTTTGTAGAAGCGGCGCTTAAATCAGGTGCAGAGGTAAGAGAAGTTGCTTTTCATAAATTTGCACCTCATGGAGTAAGTGGAGTCGTGATCATTTCTGAATCACACTTAACAATTCACAGTTTTCCAGAGCATGGTTATGCAAGCATTGATGTTTATACATGTGGTGATCTTGATCCTAATGTCGCTGCAGATTATATCGCAGAGGCACTTGGTGCTTCTTCCAAAGAAAATGTAGAACTTCCAAGAGGTATGGGTCCAGTTAAAGTTGGCCAGAAGAAGGTCTCAGCATATTAATAATGACAAAAAAACTAACAAGGTGTGCAGCTGCACACCTTTTTTAAATGGAAGAATTTGTTGAATTTTAAATTTAACTTTAAGAAAGGGTTTAATACTTTCTTCAGTATAAGCGTACAAGCTGGTCACTTCGGAAGCAACATTCCGCACGAAGGAAAAGCATTTGCTTTTTCGAGTAACTAAGGCTCAGCTTTCATCAAGGTCTTGCCAAGTTTTCTTTATACCTCATGACATAAGGGCAACTACTCTTCGCGGAAAGGGAGGTGAGTTTCGCAAAAATATACAATTACATTTAATAGAGCCATATGGAAAATTTAGGAGGACCCGAGTTGATTTGAAAATATCTTGTCACGGGGACACCTTTCTACTATCATTATATCTAAGGATAATTTTACAATTCGACTAAACATGACATTATATAAAGCGAAGTTTATCGATATGGGGTTGGTTAAATGCGTTGTCCAAATTGTCAAAATAATGGCACCAGAGTGTTGGATTCTCGCCCGGTCCATGGCGGGCGTTCGATTCGCAGACGCAGAGAGTGTGAAAAATGTAATTATCGGTTCACCACTTTTGAAACAGTGGAAGAGATTCCTCTTGTGGTTGTAAAAAAAGAGGGTACCAGAGAAGAATTTAACCGGGACAAGCTGTTACGTGGTTTGATCAAAGCTTGTGAAAAACGTCCGGTACCGCTTGAAGTTTTAGAGGAAGTCGTAAATACTGTCGAAAAAGATTTACGAAATGATGGCTCTTCGGAAATCCAAAGTAAAGAAATTGGTGAACGTGTAATGGACCATTTAGCAAAGATTGACGAAGTAGCTTATGTCCGATTTGCGTCTGTTTATAGACAATTCAAGGATATCAACGTATTTATCGATGAACTGAAAGATCTATTAAAACGAGAGAACGAGTAAAGAGCTTACATATACATAAGCTCTTTTTTCACTTACAATTAAAGAAAGTATAAAATCCTTTCTTCAGAATAGCGCAACTATGCTCTATTAACTCGATTATTGAATGATAAAGGTGAAGCTTATGCAAAATCATTGGAAAGAATTACTTCCTGTCGATCGCTTTCAAGTATATAGCAGGGGAAGGATACAAGCTGAAGAATTGAAGATGGTCACCCTGTTATATCAACCATTGGTAGGTGCAAAAGCATATAGTCTATATATGACTCTTTTCAGTGAAAACCTAAATGGAATGACTTCTCACCATACATTGATGAACCAGACGCAAATGAATATGCAGCAGATTTTTGAAGAACGAAAAAAACTTGAGGCAATTGGACTTTTAAAGACATATCGTAAACGAATTGACGAGGACCGGATTTTCATATATGAACTACAACCGATACTACAACCGGAGCAATTTTTCAAGGACGATGTGTTAAGTGTCTATTTATATGGACGTTTGGGTAAGCAAAGATATCTTGAAGTAAGGAACCGGTTCGTCATGAAAACAGAACAGCATGACGAATTCGATGATATTACGGCTAGCTTTAATGATGTATTCTCATCATTACATGCATCGGAGATCAGAGCAGCGACAGACTCCGAAATCCACCAGTCCATTTCTAATTCTAATGATCAAACTGGAGATCTTACAGGCAGTGCTCCGAACTTTTCCGAAGACGATTTCGATTTCAATGTACTTGAACGGGACTTGAGCAGCTTCATTATTCCTTCAGAAGTTTTGACAGATGGTATTCGTGAATCCATTCATCGCCTTGCGTTCATTTATCAAATATCTCCGCTTGATATGAGTAGTATCGTCCAGCAGGCTTATTTCCGGGATGAGCAACTTACCCCGTACTCTTTAAGACAAGAGGTACAGCGTTGGTATAAGATTGAAAAGCCAGGGCAATTGCCACGATTAAGTGAACGAAGTCAAACGAATACCCCGATTCAAAAGAATAAGGGAGATTTATCACCCGAGGAAATGATGATAAAGACCTTCGAGACGATTTCACCACGTGCATTGCTTGAAAAATACAGTGAGGGAGGCCGTGCTGCTAGTGCCGACCTTAAGCTGATCGATTCCATCATGTTCGATCAGAAGCTTTCAGCAGGCGTCATCAACGTACTGATCGATTATGTATTGAATACAAACGATATGAAATTGATCCACGGTCATGTTGAAAAAATCGCAAGCCAGTGGAAGCGTAAAAAAATATCCTCTGTCAAAGAAGCGATGGAACTGGCTAAAGCAGAGCATAAAAGTTATCAAGCCTATCAACAAAAATCAAAACCGAGCAGGCCGGCTCAACAGAAGAATGTCAGAAAGGACAAACTTCCTAAATGGATGGATTCACCTAAACCAGATAAAGAAAAACAACAGGTTTCAGAAAACGATGAAAAATGGCTTGAAGAATATTTGAAAGGTCTATAGGGGGTGCACAACGTGAAATCCATATCAGAATCGATGAAAAGTTTTACCGAACGTTCAAATGTAGAAAGAGAATTAATCGAAGTGAAGAAAAAGGTGTTGTCGCATCCCGACTGGAAGGCGTTTCATCGAGCAAATCCAGAAGTGACGATAGAAATGATCAACAAGAGTCTTCCGAGATTAGTGGAGTTTATAGAAGGAACCAGGAATTGTAAAGGATGTATGGATCTGAAGAGTTGTCGAAACATGATCAAAGGATACGAGCCCCAGTTGTTCATAAACGGTCAGATCATCGATGTAACTTACAATCGCTGTCCTAGTAAAGTAGCTAACGATGAGATGGAAAGTTTACAATCGTTGATCAAAAGTTATTTCATCCCGAAGGATATCCTTGCTGCCACGTTTGATCAATTTGATAAAAAGGACAAAGAGAGGTATCAAGCGACATTGAATGCTGCAGAGTTTGTAAAAGCAGTCTCTAGTCCTGAAGGCTCGTCTCAAGGTCTCTATGTACACGGAGAGTTCGGCGTAGGAAAGACCTTCCTCATGGGGGCAATGGCAAACGCCCTGGCTAAAAAGAACATCCAAACGATACTTGTGTATACTCCTGACTTTTTTAGAGAAATGAAATCATCAATTGGGGATCAGACAGTAGATGAAAAGTTGAATGTGATCAAAAAAGCACCAGTATTAGTCCTCGATGATATCGGTGCTGAAACGATGTCTAGCTGGATACGAGATGAAGTATTAGGTTCGATATTACAGCATCGCATGATGGAGAAACTCCCGACATGCTATACGTCAAATTACGATTATGAGGAACTTGAAGGTCATCTCGCCTATTCTCAAAAAGGCGGGATTGAACAATTGAAGGCGAAGCGTATTATGGAACGGATCAAACATTTTACAACTCCAATATCGCTCGGTGGAGAAAATCGACGTCAAAAATAAATGGAACAGGCTCTGTCATACTTATAGGACAGAGTCTTTTCCTTTTGACAGCTTTCGTTAGAATAATCTTTCTTGATGTTCATATATTGTAACAATGATTGTGGACAAGGAGGATTAAGGTTGGTTACGATTCACTTTTTGGATGAAAAGGAAGGACATTATTTGTATAAACGAATCAATAAATTACTCAATAACCAAAACATATCCAACCGGTCGACTCCAATAAGGCTTCAATATACAGATGAAAACACATTGGAGATCGATTTAGATCACCGTGATCCGGTCAGTGACATGTTGAAGCCGACGATTTTACTTTTCTTAGCGAAGCATATCATACGAACGAGGGAAGATGCCTGGATATTAAGAATCCTGGAGAACAACTTTTATTTTACGGATATAGATGAACAACTTCAGATCCTATCCATTGCTCAGTCTCTTATCGAAGGAAATTCTGAAAACATCCCCTTAGTCAGTAAGTTCCCATCAAGAGAAGATATGATCGTCGATGCATTGGAGGACTTTTTTGACTCTGAAATGATCTTTTCCTATGAATCTTTTTTGCAATTCCGCTTGAAACCATATCGGGAACTATTAACAAAATATATTGAATGTGCGATAGATGAATTCAAGTACGAACAGGAGTACCAGGATTTTATCAATCAATTGCGTCAATTCGTCAAATCAAGGGTTTCTTTGTTTTCGACTGTTCATCTTAAGCATGAGCGTAATCAGTTCAGGATTTATAATGAACATTACTATGAGTTGACTAAACAAGATATTGAACAGCTTACGAAGGGTAAAGGGAAAGCCCATTTGCAGTCCATAGCTTCGGATTTGCTGAAAATATTGATCGAAATAGCTCCAGAAAGAATTTATCTGTATACCGATGTTGAAGATGACTCGATGAACCGTACCATTCAGAATGTCTTCCAGGAACGTGTCCGTATCCTTCCTAACCGTAAGTTTTCAGTTAACTAGCAAAATTTTATATTTGGTATTTTTAGGCTTGATTTTCTTTGGTAGACTGCATATAATACTACATAACAATCAACAATACCAAAGTAATGACGAGGATATGAGTCTTTTGATACTGGTTTCCAGAGAGAAGAGAATCAGCTGAAATCTCTTCACCAAGTAAAAAGTACTTACCACCTCTGAACTTCAACGGAGAAATTATAAGTAACCGTTGACGGTAAATGACCGTTAAATGATACCAAGCGCCGACATGTAATGTTGTCGGAACGAGGGTGGAACCGCGAGCAAACACTCGTCCCTTTTCCAGGGATGGGTGTTTTTTTAATTCCATTTTATTTGACGGAAAAAGTGTTTTTCTAGTTTGCGCAAAGCTAGTTGACTAACGTTGTATTAAATAATGTAGGAGTGTGAACGACCATGTCTAAGGTGAAAATTACTTTTCCGGATGGAGCAGTCAAGGAGTTTGATAAAGGCGTTACAACAGAAGAGATCGCCGCATCAATCAGCCCAGGCTTGAAAAAGAAAGCCATCGCTGGAAAACTTGATGATCAGTTGCTCGATCTACGGCAACCGATTGAACAGGACGGTACGATTACAATCGTCATGCCTGACTCTGAAGAAGGGCTTGAAATCATCCGTCACAGCACAGCTCATTTGATGGCACAAGCAATCAAGCGTGTGTTTTCAGATCAGAAAGTAAAGCTTGGTGTAGGGCCGACTATTGAAAACGGGTTCTACTATGATATTGATATGGAGCACCGCCTCACTGAAGAAGATTTCCCTAAGATTGAAAAAGAAATGAAGAAAATTGTGGATGAAAACCTTGAAATCACTCGTGAGGAAGTGAGTCGGGAAGAGGCAATCCGTCGATATGAAGAGCTCGGAGACGAACTTAAAGTCGAGTTGGTCGAGGCGATTCCAGAAGGAGAAAAGATCACATTCTATCAGCAGGGAGAATTTTTCGATCTTTGCCGAGGTGTCCATGTCCCGCAAACAAGCAAACTAAAGATTTTCAAGTTGATGAACATCTCTGGGGCATACTGGAGAGGTGATAGCGATAATCAAATGCTTCAACGTGTTTACGGTACAGCGTTCAATAAAAAATCAGAGCTTGAAGAGCATCTGTATTTCCTTGAGGAAGCGAAGGAACGTGACCACCGTAAACTAGGAAAGGAATTAGAGATTTTTACAATATCACAAAAGGTCGGTCAAGGACTGCCGATCTGGCTTCCTAAAGGCGCAACAATCCGCAGAGTCATCGAACGTTATATCGTCGATACTGAAGTAAAGCTTGGCTATGATCACGTATATACACCCCATCTTGGCAGTGTAGAGCTTTACAAGACTTCCGGTCACTGGGACCATTACCAGGAGGATATGTATCCTGCAATCGAAATGGATAACGAACAGCTTGTTCTCCGTCCGATGAACTGCCCGCACCATATGATGATTTATAAAAACGCATTGCACAGCTACCGTGATCTACCTGTTCGTATTGCTGAGCTCGGCACCATGCACCGCCATGAAATGTCTGGAGCACTTGCAGGGTTACAACGTGTGCGCTCCATGACATTGAATGATGCACACATTTTCGTAAGACCTGATCAGTTGAAAGAAGAATTCATCCGAGTCGTGCAACTTATTCAGAAAGTTTACAAGGATTTCGGAATCACTGACTACAAATTCCGTCTTTCCTATCGTGACCCTGAAGATAAAGAGAAGTATGTCGATAATGATGAAATGTGGGAAAAAGCACAAGCCCTCTTGAAAGAGACAATGGAAGACATGGACCTGAATTATGTGGAAGCGGAAGGCGAAGCAGCCTTCTACGGACCGAAGCTTGATGTCCAAGTAAGAACTGCCCTTGGAAAAGAGGAAACGCTCTCCACCGTACAGCTTGACTTCCACTTGCCAGAACGTTTTGATCTTATTTACAAAGGCAGCGACGGCCAAGACCATCGTCCGGTTGTCATCCATAGAGGTGTCGTTTCAACAATGGAACGCTTTGTCGCCTTCTTGATTGAAGAATACAAAGGTGCGCTTCCTACTTGGTTAACGCCAGTCCAAGCGAAAATCATCCCTGTTTCTGGGGTGCATATGGACTATGCCTATAAAGTGCAGGAAGAACTGAAGTCGAACGGTTTCCGTGTCGAGGTCGATTCCCGTGAAGAGAAGATCGGCTATAAGATCCGTGAAGCACAAATGCAGAAAGTCCCTTATATGCTCGTAGTCGGGGACCAGGAAATCGAGTCCAACGCTGTCAATGTACGGAAGTACGGCGAGCAGGATTCCGAAACTGTTTCACTTGAGAGCTTCAAAGAAAGTCTTAAAGCAGAAATAGAGCATAGTTAAATTAAGAGAGAGATGACTGTACTGAATCGGTCATCTCTTTTTTCTATGAGGGCATTGTGAATGTTGATATTGATACAACTTGCTTCATTCGAAATTCTCGACACTCAAGCGGGAAAAGCGAGACGGGCGAGATCCCGCAGCGATTTAAGGATCTTCGAGTATAATAATGAACTTCGACTAAATACCACCACGTCCTGTGGTGAATGTCGAAGTCAGTACATCCTGTACAAGTACGTCCTGCGCCTGCGGTTACTCGGCGCAAAACTACAAGGATGGAATGTAAGTCCGTGGTCTTGTGGTGACGGCGAAGCCAGCATAAGGAAAGCTTCTAAGAATTCTCATCGCAGATACGAAAATAATTTCATTTTTATGTTGAGATCCATGTGCAAGTGAGGAGGCTCACGGATCGCCCGCGGAAAGGAAGGAATTTCGCAGAAATCAACAATGAAGAATAACAGTGCCTTTATATTACCCCTTGATTTTTTTCCTGAAATCAATTACGCTATATAGGTTGAAACGAAGCCATAGTGTTGGCTTGACAGCAGTATGACATCGATGATATGATTCTAATGTGAAAATATAATCGTATATTCTTGTAAACAAGCAGAAGCACCCGCTTCTCACCTGATTGGCGTACGATCGTACAGCTGGCAGGTACAAATGATTCAGCTTTCGATAATGATCGGAACCTTTCAGTGTGGGTGTGGTATGCGCCGACGCTTTTTCTATTTGTTTTGTAATAAACATTGAAGTAGATTTGCTTTACTTTACAAGAAAAGATTAGGTTGTAAAAATCGATGGAGGTGGCTCATTATTAGTAAGGACATGATGGTCAACGATGGCATTCGCGCTCGCGAAGTTCGCCTGATTGGCGCCAATGGAGATCAAATTGGCGTAAAATCTCGTCAAGAAGCACTTGAAATTGCAGCAAATGCAAATCTGGATCTTGTTCTTGTTGCACCTAATGCGAAACCGCCAGTGTGCCGAATTATGGACTATGGTAAGTATCGTTATGAGCAACAGAAAAAAGAAAAAGAAGCGCGTAAAAATCAAAAGACGATTACGACGAAGGAAGTTCGTCTTAGCCCGAATATTGAAGAACACGATTTCAACACAAAGCTTCGTAATGCGAGAAAGTTCCTTGAAAAAGGGAACAAAGTTAAAGCGTCCATCCGTTTCCGAGGACGTGCGATCACTCACTCCGAATTAGGACGTGACGTGCTCATGCGTATGGCAAAGGAATGTGAGGATCTTGGAACGATTGAATCCAAGCCTAAAATGGAAGGCCGCAGTATGTTTTTGATTCTTGCTCCAATCGAAAGTAAATAACTTTCAACATTGGAAGGGGATCTTGAACGGAATTTCTTCGAACAAGTAACCAAAGGAGGAACTTTACTATGCCTAAAATGAAAACTCATAAAGGGACTGCTAAGCGATTCAAGAAAACTGGTAGTGGCAAATTGAAGCGTTCACACGCATTCACTAGCCACATGTTCCGTAACAAGTCTCAAAAGCAAAAGCGTAAGCTACGTAAATCTGCACTTGTATCTAGTGGAGACTACAAGCGCATTAAAGACATGATCTAAATTGGATGTTCAAAAGATCACGAATGATAAACTACGAATTTCGGCGTTACTTGGTTTTTCCGGTCCTCATGTAGGACTAGAAGCTACGATACTGCGAAGAATAAACATTGTGCACCTGCGTCTGCATGGTAATCCTGCCGAAGAAAGCTTCCTCGGTGCAAGGCAGCAATGACTTTCAAGTTAGTAGCCTTCCTCAAAACCTTCATACCTTGAACTTCTTGTTTCTGATTCGTCGACTTTTGAACCCGTATTGAACTTATCAATTACTGAAAAATACAGGAGGGATTACAATGCCAAGAGTAAAAGGTGGCTATGTAACACGTCGTCGTCGTAAGCGCGTCTTAAAACTTGCTAAAGGTTATTTTGGTGCGAAACATAAATTATTTAAAGTTGCTCAACAACAAGTATTCAAATCACTACGCTATGCGTACCGTGACCGTCGTCAGAAGAAGCGTGATTTCCGTAAATTATGGATCACACGTATCAACGCTGCTGCTCGTGTGAACGGAATTTCATACAGCCGCATGATGCACGGATTGAAGCAAGCTGGAATCGACGTTAACCGTAAGATGCTGGCTGAGCTTGCTGTAAACGATGAAAAAGCTTTTGCTGAACTTGCAAACAAAGCTAAAGATAGCCTTAAGGCGTAAATAACAAGGGGTTGACTAAATGTGGTCAGCCTCTTTTTATATATCGTTGGGTATTAATGGTTCTAGAGCCAGTTTTCACAAAGATTGAAGTTGTAGGCGCTGTTGCCTACTCAAGAGAAGGTTTTTGAGTACTTGAAAATACGAAAATCGGAAAACGAGGTACTCAAAGAAGGGTTTTGACACCCTGAAAATGCGAAATCCTGAAAACGAAGAAGGGTTTTGACACCCTGAAAATGCGAAATCCAGAAAACGGGGTCCTCAAAGAAGGGTTTTGACACCCTGAAAATGCAAAAATCGGAAAACGAGGTCCTCAAAGTAGGCGTCCTAACTCGGCAGGAAGTTTGGAGATGATTTATGGATTCTATAACATCATTATGTGAACTACGGCTGGTAAGGCGTCAAGACAAATGACCATACATGGTCCCATGAGTACGGAGGGACATTCGGTGAAACGGCTGATCTCTGCATTCCGTGCCATAAACAGGTTCTTGCTCTCTTTACGAATGAAGAGCTGTCGACTTTATATCCAGATTTGAAATCCCTTCGTACGAGCGAGCAAATACATAAAGTGGATCAGAAAACAGCCTGCAAGCACCATCCCGGAAACTAAAAAAATCCAATAAGAAGAAAAGGAAGCGTAAACGATGATCATTTACATATTGGTTGTAATTAATTTTTATGGTCTAATCATCATGTTCATGGATAAACAAAAAGCAAAAAGACAGCAATGGAGGATCTCTGAGACACATCTGTGGATCGTTTCCATTATAGGGGGTGCGATCGGGATTCTTGCTGGCATGCAGCTATTCCGTCATAAGACGAAGCACACATCCTTTCGAATAGGGGTTCCGGTTTTGATCATTCTTCAGATCAGTATTTACCTATACTTGTCTGCCAACAGGCAAGGTCTAAGTACGTTCCCCCTCTCATAAATTGTTTATGGGGGGGATGGAGATGGAACAGCATGCAATGCAACTCATCCATTGGCTCGGTGAAAGCGGTGCATTTGCCCCAGTCCTATTTATTTTCTTGCACATATTACGGCAATTTTTATTTATTCCAGTCGGATTCATTTGTATTCTTGGTGGTTTAGTTTTCGGAGTAGTTTTCGGGACGATCTATTCCATCATCGGTGTGACATTAGTCAGTGTCTATTTTTATGCAATTGTAAAATCCTTACCGAAATCCTTCAGCAAAGTCATGAATATGAAAGAAAAATGGTTTGGAAAACGTTCAGAACTCTCAATCGGACAAATCACCATTTTAAGGTTGGTCCCATTTCTTCATTTTCATCTCATCTCACTCTGTATCATTGAGATTGCAAGAAATTTTAAAGACTACACCAAGCTATCCTTATTTACAAATGTACCTTTAGCTATTGTCTATACATCGTTTGGAAGCTGGCTGAACCAATTGACGCTACATTGGATGATCAGCATCCTTTGTATCTTAGCAGTGTTATTTTACGTACTAAGGCGTAAAGAATGGGTTTACAAATGGCAGGATTTCTTTGCGGATGCACGTTGATTTAAGATACCATCATACTCATAAATGCCGGTATGCTCTTTAAAAGGGGGTTCCGGCATTTTTAATGAGAAGAAATCCTTAAGGTCCATGATGTTCCTTGTTATACTGGAGAAAGCATTAGGAGAGGGGAAATACGATGGACCTGGAATTACAACAAATGTATAAGATGCAAAATGAATTAGATCGCCGTATTGAATCCGAAAGAGGATTGGAAAGGGAAGATTTATTGAATGAAAAAATCCTTGCATTGCTCGTCGAAATTGGTGAACTTGCAAATGAAACACGGTGTTTCAAATTTTGGAGCTCGAAGCCGCCTTCAACTAAAGAAGTCATTCTGGAAGAGTACGTGGATGGTATTCACTTTTTGCTTTCGATTGGGTTGATTCTCCCTTATGATGTTCCGGAGTATGCGCGTTTACCAGAAGTTACCAACGAGAATCCTGTCCGTGCTTTCTTGAAGGTCTATGAGAGCGTGACTATATTCGAAAACAATCGAGATGACGTCAATAATTACAATCAATTAATGGAAGACTATCTGATGATCGGACGGATTTTAGGTTTTACCACTGAAGAGATACAAAAAGCTTATTTATCGAAGAATCAGGTGAACCACGCACGTCAAGATCAGGGGTATTAATACACCACGATTAGACATCAGGAGGTTCTTCATGAAAAATTCAGATGAAACACTTACCATGCTCAAGGAATTGACAGATGCAAAAGGAATCTCAGGCGACGAATCAGAACCAAGAGAGGTTATGAAAAAATATATCGAGCCCTATGCTGATGAGGTATTTTACGATAATCTCGGCAGTTTGATTGCTAAGAAAAAAGGTTCCAAAGACGGCCCGAGCATTATGCTGGCAGGCCACCTGGATGAAGTCGGATTCATGGTGACAAGAATCGATGATAAAGGTTTCCTGCGCTTTCAACCTGTTGGAGGCTGGTGGGAACAAGTTTTGCTCGCCCAACGTGTCACTGTCAAAACGAAAAAGGGAGACGTAGTAGGCGTCATCGGTTCTAAGCCGCCACATATCCTTTCACCTGAGGCGAGGAAGAAGCCTGTACCGATTAAGGATATGTATATAGATATCGGTGCTTCCGATAAGGACAATGCCTTGGAATTTGGAGTACGGCAAGGTGATTCCGTCATTCCGTACTTTGAGTTTACGGTCATGAGCAATCCGAAAATGCTGCTTGCTAAAGCCTTCGACAATCGTATTGGGTGCGCAATTGTAATTGATACGTTGAGGCAGCTGAAAAAAATCAAGCATCAGAATACCATTTTTGGTGTAGGCACTGTCCAGGAAGAAGTAGGATTACGTGGTGCTAAGACAGCAGCACATATGATCCAACCGGATATTGCATTCGCCATTGACACGGGGATTCCAGGTGATACTCCAGGAGTGACGGACCGGGACGCTTTATCTAAGCTTGGTGAAGGACCTCAGATCATCATTTATGACGCGAGGACGATTTCTCATAAAGGGTTACGGGACTTTGTCATCGAAACAGCAGAAAGAAATAAAATCCCTTACCAGATCGATACTACAGCTGGAGGAGGTACAGATGCAGGGAATATCCATATCAGTCATGAAGGAGTTCCAGCGATTTCGATAACGATCGCCACCCGCTACCTGCATACGAATGCCTCTATCATACATCGAGATGATTATGAACAGACTGTACGGCTGATGGTAGAGCTTATTAAAGGCCTTGATGAGAAAATGGTACACCAAATCAAACAATCCTGAAATGAAGAAGAGGACCCCTTAATGTGGAGTCCTATTTTTCATGTCTTTCTAATTCTGGTTATTGAAGACCTTCTGCAAGAATTTCAAGTATTTCGGTTTTCTCTGATTCATCAGAGTTCTGCCAGATGATCTCAAAAAGTACTCCGAGACCAGGCAGCATCTTTTCTTCTCCGCTGTTGATCGCTTCAACAATCGTGCTTTCAAGCTCTTCGTGGCTATTTCCAGAAACATTCGCTAAAACTGCTTTTCTTAGATTTAGATCCATACTCTTTTCACCTCTTATTTTTCGTTTAAGAATGATGTGCATAGCATTTGTATATTGATAGTTTTTATCCAGTCGGATTGGATTATGTATGATTATCACGTATAATAGCATTATTATTTTGGATTAAGGAATGAAAAACGATGAATCGAATTACTTCACCTAAAAATGGACGTGTTAAGGAATGGAACAAGTTAAAAAGAAAAAAGGGCAGAGACAAAGCTGGTGCTTTCATTATTGAAGGTCCGCATTTGATTGAGGAGGCTTTAAAGCATAATGCTGAAGTAACCGACTTGATCATCGATGAATCGTTCCGTATTCCATCTAATTGGCATACAGGAAATGTGACGA
Organism: Pseudalkalibacillus sp. A8; assembly: GCF_045920555.1. Taxonomy (NCBI): domain Bacteria; kingdom Bacillati; phylum Bacillota; class Bacilli; order Caryophanales; family Fictibacillaceae; genus Pseudalkalibacillus; species Pseudalkalibacillus sp. A8. The sequence continues at coordinate 4,086,534 of NZ_CP174509.1, read as the reverse complement.
CCTGGGTTGCAGCACCCTCTGTGATCGGGGAACTTGCAGATACAGAGACTCCCCAAGGTGTGGTAGCGATTGTTCAAGTGACAGACAAGGAAATGGAGCTCAGTTCTGATGGTACCTACCTTTTACTTGACGGGATCCAGGACCCAGGAAATTTAGGGACGATTATCCGGACCGCAGACAGCGCGGGGGCTAACGGTGTAGTCCTCGGAAACGGAACGGTGGATCTATACAACAGTAAGGTCATTAGATCGACGCAAGGATCACTCTTTCACTTGCCTATCGTAAAAGGAAATTTGCTTGAATTGATTCCGCGAATGAAGGAGAAAGGGATCCAGGTGTTCGGTACTTCTCTCAAGGGCGGCATACCCTATACCTCATCCCAAAAAACGAGCGGTTATGCTCTGCTTTTAGGGAATGAAGCGAACGGTGTGCATGAAGATCTTCTGGCATCCACGGATCAGAATCTTTTCGTACCGATTTATGGACAGGCAGAATCACTTAATGTGGCAGTAGCTACGGGAATTTTGTTATATGGTCTAAAAGTGCATAAATAAGGCGATAATAGTTGCAGGAACTTTTTTGATTCCTTATAATACAGTATAGTTAACTAATAAAATATATTGAAAAATGACGATGATGGAAAGTAGTACATTATAGGTCGCCATTCAGGGAGAGGACGCCATAGACTGGGAGCGTGCTTATGGTAGAGATGATGGAATTCACTCCGGAGTTGCCTTTCGACACTGATCGGATTTTTGATGAGCTAAGATTGTGCCGGGAAACCGTTACATAATGAAGTGAACAGCCTTTTTTGTTTTTTTGCTGTTAATTAGGGTGGTAACGCGATGCCTTCGTCCCTTTCTGGGATGAAGGTTTTTTGTTTTTATGGCATTTTTGCTCCCTATCCTGGCTCTTCCGTGTCGGTAAGGTTTTACATGCAAGCATGACACCCTTGACTCTCCAGAGCCCCATTGCTTGCGCAATAACTTGGATAGGAAATTTTTTAACTTTTTACAGGGTAAGTTTACGAAGATAAGGGAGGAATAAGTTATGAAAGAACGTTTGATGACCCTGCAGGAGGAAGCTGTTGAAAAAATCGAACAGGCTTCTTCATTAAAGGAATTGCAGGATATTCGAGTTGAATATTTAGGTAAGAAAGGTCCAATCACTGAAGTATTAAGAGGTATGGGGAAACTACCAGCTGAAGAAAGACCAAAGATGGGCCAGTTAGCAAATGAAGTAAGAGAAGTCATCACGACAAAAGTTGAATCCAAACAGGAGAAACTTGAAAGGGAAGAACTTGATCGCCAACTGAGTAATGAAACGATTGATGTAACTTTGCCTGGACGGCCGATCCGCCAAGGGAACGCACATCCCCTTACAGCAGTAATCGAAGAAATTGAAGATCTTTTCATTGGTATGGGTTTTTCAGTTGCTGAGGGTCCAGAGGTTGAAACAGACTACTATAATTTTGAGGCGTTGAATCTTCCGAAGAACCACCCTGCCAGAGATATGCAGGATTCTTTCTTCATCACCGAAGACCTCCTCTTACGTACGCAGACGTCACCCGTGCAAGCACGTACGATGGAAAAACATAAAGGGAAAGGTCCTGTCAAAATTATCAGCCCTGGTAAGGTCTATCGCCGTGATACGGATGATGCGACACACTCTCATCAGTTCATGCAGATTGAGGGTCTTCTAGTTGATAAAAATATCCGGATGAGTGATTTGAAAGGAACACTGACACTGTTTGCGCAGAAATTGTTTGGAGAAGAACGGGAAATCCGACTTCGTCCAAGTTTCTTCCCATTCACTGAACCATCTGTTGAAGTCGATGTATCTTGTTTTAAATGTAACGGTGCAGGATGCTCGATCTGTAAGAGGACTGGTTGGATTGAAATTTTAGGAGCTGGAATGGTCCACCCGAATGTACTTGAAATGGCAGGATTCGATTCGAAAGAGTACACAGGCTTTGCGTTTGGTATGGGACCTGAACGGATCGCAATGCTGAAGTACGGAATTGACGATATCCGTCACTTTTATGCGAATGATCTTCGGTTCCTTGAACAATTCAAACGTGCCTAAAAGTAATGAAGTCAAAAGTGCGGAGGCTAACAGATGTTAGTCAGCTGGTGGTCCTCCCTTAGGTGACTTATTTGAACAAATATATACGGGGAGTGTAAATTATGTTAGTATCCTATAATTGGTTAAAAGAATATGTGGATCTCGATGGTATTCAACCAGATGAGCTTGCTGATCGGATCACGAAAAGCGGCATTGAGGTTGAGGGCGTCGAATCTTTGAGCCAGGGTATATCCGGCGTTGTTGTCGGCCATGTTGAAAAGTGCGAACAACACCCTGATGCTGATAAATTGAATGTATGCCAGGTGAATATCGGGGAAGGTGACCCGGTCCAAATCATCTGTGGAGCTCCAAACGTCGGGGCTGGCCAAAAAGTTCCAGTTGCAACAGTCGGGGCGGTTCTTCCAGGTAATTTCAAAATCAAAAAAGCGAAACTCCGTGGAGAAGTTTCAAACGGTATGATCTGTTCCTTAGAAGAACTTGGTGTTGATGCGAAAATGATACCAAAGGAATTTGCGGATGGCATTTATGTCATGCAGGAGGAAGCTGAAGTCGGGAAGAACGCACTTTCTTACCTCAACCTGGACGATCACATTTTAGAATTGGGGCTTACCCCGAACCGAGCTGATTGCTTGAATATGATCGGGGTGGCTTATGAAACAGCTGCTGTCTTTGAAAGAAAATTGATGTTACCAAAGCCGTCATTGAATGAAAGCAATGAATCGGCTTCTGACTATATCTCAGTCAAGGTGGATGACTACGAGGATAATCCGTATTATGGTGCAAAAGTGATCCGTAACATTAAAGTGGGACCATCTCCTGAATGGATGCAAAACCGCTTGATATCAGCAGGGATCCGGCCGATCAACAACGTGGTTGATATTACAAACTATGTGCTGCTTGAATATGGTCAACCTCTTCATGCTTTCGACTATGACCGATTCGGATCAAAGGATGTTCTCGTCAGACGAGCGGAAGCAGGAGAAGAAATCATGACGTTAGATGACGAAAAAAGAAAGCTTGAAGCGCATCATCTCGTCATCACGAACGGAACGAAACCGGTAGCTGTAGCAGGTGTGATGGGTGGCGCAGATTCAGAAGTTTCAGGTGAGACGACGACGATTTTACTTGAAGCTGCCTACTTCAACCCTTCTATTGTCCGCCAAGCTTCCAAAGACCTCGGACTTCGAAGTGAATCGTCTACACGCTTCGAAAAAGGGATCGACCGCAACCGTATTTATGAGGCCGCCAACCGTGCTGCTGAATTGATGGCAGAATTAGCGGGAGGCGAGGTTCTTGAAGGGATTGTGGAAGCGGGCCCAAGATTCGTAGACCCAGAAAAAGTTATAGTACGCGGTGAGCGGGCCAATAAAGTATTAGGAACAAATATTGAATCGAAAGAGATTCACGAAATCTTGGAACGACTCGGGTTTTCGTATGAACATGACAATGATGAATTCACGGTTGAGGTGCCAGCTAGACGACCTGACATTACCCTGGAAGAGGATTTGATTGAAGAAATCGGTCGTATTTATGGCTATGATAAAATTCCTACAACATTACCAGAAGGCTCAACTACAACAGGAGGACTGACTCCTGCTCAAACGAAAAGACGTAAAGTCCGCCGCTATCTGGAAAGCGTAGGTCTTTATCAGGCACTAACTTACTCACTGACGACGAAAGAGAAAGCTAACGCCTATCATGGCCTAGCTACAGAGGATGACCCAGCTTATATTTCTGTCTCAATGCCGATGAGTGAAGAACGTGCAGTTTTGCGCCGTACGTTATTGCCACAACTTTTAGAAGTAGTTCAGTACAACCAAAATCGCCAGTTGAACGATGTTGCAGTTTTCGAAGTCGGTTCCACCTATTTGACAGAGGAAACAAACTTGGCAAACCTGCCGAACGAACATCAAAAGTTAGCCGGCGCATTCTCAGGGCTATGGCACTTCCACCCATGGCAGCAGGAAAAGAAACCTGTAGACTTTTATGTCGTAAAAGGTGTGCTGGGCGGTTTGTTCAAAAAGCTTGGAGTTAGCGAACGAATCGAGTATCAACAAGTGAAACGTGAAGGGTTCCATCCAGGCCGTACCGCAATCGTGTTGCTTGATGGGAAACAGATCGGGGTTGTCGGACAATTGCACCCTGCAGATCAAAAAGAATGGGACATCAAGGAAACATACCTGTTCGAACTTAACCTCGATGTAGTGTTCGAGACTGATGTGGATCCAGTGGTGTATTCTGCTTTACCACGATATCCATCGATTTCACGTGACATCGCTTTGATCCTTGATCAGGATGTGCGTGCAGGAGACGTCCAATCTGGCATTAAAGCTGCCGGCGGCGAATTATTGAAAGAAGTATCGATCTTCGACTTGTATGAAGGAGAACATATGGATGCAGGGAAAAAGTCAGTCGCATACTCTCTGACCTACTACAATCCAGAAAAAACACTTACAGATGAAGATGTGGAAAAAGTCCATAGCAAAGTCCTCAGCTATGTAAAAGAAAAGTTCAAAGCAACCATGAGAGGCTGATATGAAAAAGGGTAGACACCAGATGGCGTCTACCCTGATTTATTTTTTATGGGAGTCGTTTTTTTAAAGATAATAGATAATACCTTTCAAAGAACACCTATGGTAAAGCTCTCAATTCAGCCTTTCCGCTTCTGTTGCGCAAGTCTCTTCGCTTTTTGGGTATTGGCGAAATGGGCTTTACTCACTTTTTTCAATCCTTCCACTCCGTGTTTGAAAATGACCCTGGCAGCGGCTTCATCAACAAGAGGACCGGCTCCTTTGGGTAGTGGAAATCCGATAGAATCGGATAACTCATCCATTTTGTTAAGGAAAGCATAACGGGCGATGATGGAAGCTGCTGCGACAGAGAGGTGGAGCGCTTCCGCTTTTGTTTCGAAAAAGAATGGTGGATTTATACCCGGCTGTGAATTCGTATGTTTGAAATAAACAGGAGGCTCGCAAAATTGATCGATCAAAACACCTTCCACAGCAGCAGAATTTGATACTTTTGAAAGTACGTTACCGATCGCCTTCTGATGGAGCATTGCCTTCATCTTTCCTTGAGACATCCCTTTACTCTGCAGTTCATTGTATTTGGGATTATCGAGCACCAATAGACTATAAGGAATGCATTGAATCAGGTCTTTTGCGATTTCGATGATTTGTGGATCCTTCAAAAGCTTCGAATCCTTTACACCCAGTTCTTTTACAAGCGTAAGTTGTTCCTTTGATACAAAAGCAGCTACGACTGTAATCGGTCCGAAGAAATCCCCTGTACCAACCTCATCTGAACCGATCAGGGACATTGAGCCGACATTTTCAGGTGGTAGGTATGCGTGTTTTTTTCGCCCCTTGGCTTTTCCTGGAACGCTTGAACTTGTTTCTTCTTTACCCCAACGAGAGGATTCTTGCTCGGCAGCCGGTCCCTGGAAAAGGATTTTTCCTGACTTGTAGGCGGTAATCGTACAGCCTTCCACTTTTGCAACGAATAATCCGCCTTGGGGAACGTTCGATTGTATGTAGGGTTGATATTCATTTTTAATTTTATTGATTTGTGCTTGATTCAATTTCAGTACAGCATGAGACATTGTATGGTTCACCTTCGTTCCTATAAAATTATAAAACATACATCAATGTAACAGATAGATTAGTCTAACACAATTATAACGGAGGCAGCCGGGGCACGCGAATAGAAAATAGGTTGAAATCATATTCACATATTCAGTAAAATAAAATGGAAGGATTATCGTTTGTAATAATATGTAAAACCGTGGAGTCTCATTATTCCCATTCTCAGTAGTTCGTGTTAATATAATGAATAGTTATTTTCGAGTTAGGAGGCTTGTGGGTGTCTAACGGTAATCGAACAATTGTACATATTTATGGTCAGCAATACACTATTGTTGGTGAAGAGGACCCAGGACATGTCAATAGAGTAGCATCAATTGTCGATAAAAAAATGAGAGAGATTCGACATCAAAGCAATAATCTCGATGCTAAACAATTAGCTGTTCTTACATCCGTAAATATTACGAGCGACTATTTGAAATTACAGGAACGTGTCAGACAATTAGAGAAACAGAAAGAGGAATAACAAATGATTGATTTGATTTTAATAGGGGTATTGGTGGTCGGCTTTCTCGTCGGGTTAAGAAGGGGATTGATTCTGCAGCTTGTTCACTTGACTGGGTTCATCGCTGCTTTTATCGTTGCTTATCTTTATTTCGATGAGTTGGCTCCTAAATTAAGGCTATGGATTCCTTATCCAACAGTATCAGAGGAAAGCAGCCTTGCAATATTCATGAATGCTGGATTTTTAGAAGATGCGTATTATCGGGCAATTGCATTTGCAATGCTGTTCTTTGCAACGAAAATAATTCTGCAAATTCTAGGATCGATGTTAGACTTCCTTGCAGATCTTCCTATATTGAGGACGATCAATGGCTGGTTAGGAGGCGTCCTTGGCTTTGTGGAGGTATATTTGGTCATCTTCCTTTTCTTGTACATTGCTGCTCTTGTTCCGCTCACATCGATACAAACAGCCATGGGAGATTCTGTCGTTGCTAAAGCAATGGTAGAACACACGCCAGTTTTTTCTGAAAAAATAAAAAGCATGTGGATTGCTGAAATCAATACAAAGATTTAACTAAGAGTAAAGGGGCTGACACTTTGAGTCACGCCCTTTTTCTACATTCCAGCTTTTTTGTAAGGCTGTATTCGTATAGATTGTTGTTTTTTACAAATTGGAAATATATTCGCTTTCCGCGGACAATTTGCAAGCCTCCCTCACTTGCACACGGATGTCAACACAAAAATGAAATCATTTTCGTGTCTGCGATGAGATTTCTAAGAAGCTTTCCTTATGCTGGCTTCGACGTCACCACAGGTGGTTTTTAGTCGAAGATCCTTTTTAAAGAGTGCGGGGTCTCGCTTAGCTTGCTATCCCGCAGGAGTCTCGCATATTTCCATTTCTATAGACTTTCATTCATCTCCTTATCAGTATTCATTAGGAACAAACTTTTAGAAAACAGCCTTTGATAAATCAAGCAAAGGAGGGGTCATCTGGTGAATAAAAAGCAAATTGTCAGGATATTGGAGCAGATTGCTCTTTATATGGAAATAAAAGGGGAAAATAGTTTTAAAGTATCAGCCTATCGAAGAGCCGCCCAGGCGTTGGAAAGTGATTCAAGGACGATCTCTGAAATGGACGACCTTTCGAAAATCAAAGGCATTGGAAAAGGCACTTTATCGGTGATTGAAGAGATCTTGGAAACCGGTGAATCATCCCTTTTGGAAGAGTTGAAGGAAGAATTGCCAGCAGGCTTGCTTAGCTTGGTCCACTTGCCAGGCCTAGGAGGCAAGAAGATTGCAAAGCTTTACCATGAACTTGGAGTCACGGATATTCAATCCTTAAAAAAAGTATGTGAACAGAATCGAGTCCAAAAAATGCAGGGGTTCGGGAAGAAAACAGAGGAAAAGATCCTTGCAGCTATTGAAGACTTCGGAAAACGACCTGAACGTCTACCGATTGCGATGATGTTGCCGATCGCTGAAAGAATAGAAGAACAACTCTCCACACTTGATGGCATCGAGCGTTATTCACGGGCAGGAAGTTTACGGCGTTTTAGCGAGACGATCAAGGATATCGATTTCCTTATTGGCACAAATACCCCTGATAAAATCGCTCCGGAGCTCGAAAAGCTTGAAAACGTGACACAGGTCATTGCATCAGGATCGACAAAAGTGTCTGTCGTCATCACGTATGATTATGATATTTCAGTCGACTTCCGTCTTGTGAAACCTGAAGCGTTTGCGAGTGCACTGCATTATTTTACAGGTTCCAAAGAACACAACATCAAGATGCGCCAGCTCGCAAAGGAACGATCTGAAAAATTAAGTGAATATGGTGTAGAAGACACAGAGTCTGGAGAGATCAAGACTTTTGAAAGCGAGGAAGCGTTTTTTAACCATTTTGGGTTGGAATTCATCCCTCCACAAGTTCGGCAAGGGAGAAATGAGCTTGAACTTTTTAAAAACAAAGTCGACTATCTGAAGCAAGAAGATATAAAGAGTGATCTCCACATGCATACGACGTGGAGTGATGGTGCGAATTCGATTGTAGAGATGGCTGAGGCTGCACGAAGTAGAGGATATAGCTATATTGTCATAACGGACCATTCTCAATTTTTACGTGTTGCGAATGGCTTGACGCCAGAGCGAATCAAAGAACAACAAGCAGAAATCAGACGAGTGAATGAAAAGTGGGATGACTTTACGATTTTATCCGGGATAGAGATGGATATTTTACCTGATGGATCTTTAGATTATGAAGATGCGGTTTTAGCCGAACTTGACTTTGTTATTGCGTCGATCCATTCATCTTTTTCGCAAAGTGAAGAGAAAATTATGAAACGTTTCGAAACGGCATTCAATAATCCGCATGTCGATCTGATTGCTCATCCTACTGGAAGAATCATTGGACGCCGTAAAGGTTATGCAGTGGATTTTGAACGATTAATTGAAATGGCAGCAGAAACGAACACAGCGTTAGAATTGAATGCAAACCCTAACCGGTTGGATTTGGCACCGAAATGGTTGGAAAAAGCCGAGGAACAAGGTGTAAAGCTGTCAATCAATACAGATGCCCATGTCAGGGAGACCCTTGAACATATGGATATCGGTGTCTGTGTCGGTCAACAAGCGTTATTGCGGAAAGAGAATGTCTTGAACGCTTATAGTTTGGAAGAGTTTCGTACTTTCTTAGACCGGCATAAGTAAGTGAACTGTTAACAGGAGGCTTTCAAGTGAACGAACGAATATTAAGAGTTTTAGAATATACAAAGATTAAAGAGCAACTACTCGAGCATGTCTCCTCCTCCTTAGGAAAAGAAAAGATCAGCGAATTGGTACCATGGACGAATTTTGAAGATGTAGCTCATCAACAAAGCAGTACAGATGAAGGTGTACAGGTTCTTCGGTTGAAAGGGAATGTGCCGTTAGGAGGAATACGTGACATACGTGCTTCTGTCAAACGAAGTGAGATCGGGGGTATACTCAATCCAGAAGAATTGGTTGATATTTCAACAACCATTTATGGGGGAAGAAGGTTCAAACGATTTATAGAAAGCATTCTTGATGAGGAAATCGAACTGCCGATCTTGCAAGACCTTGTTGAGCAGATCGACCCCTTGATGGAGGTCGAAACTAAAATCAAAGATTGCATTGACGATCAGGGGTATGTAATGGATTCTGCAAGTCCAGCCCTAAGGACGATCCGTCAGCAGTTAAGAAGCTATGAGTCTCGAATCCGCGAAAAATTGGAATCGATCATCCGTTCTTCAAAGTCCCAAAAGATGCTATCTGATGCAATCGTGACAATCAGGAATGACCGCTATGTCATCCCAGTCAAACAAGAGTACCGTTCAGCATTCGGTGGAATGGTCCACGATCAATCCGCTTCAGGAGCCACATTGTTCATCGAGCCACAGGCAGTTGTGACGATCAACAACCAGTTGAAAGAAGCAAAGAGTAAGGAGTATCAAGAGATCCAACGGATTTTAAAAGCTTTGACAGAAACGGTTGCTGAAGTATCAACCTTCCTTACTCATAATGTTAACGTCCTTGCTGAGATTGACTTCATCATTGCAAAAGCTCGTTATGGACATTCAATCAAAGCGACGAAGCCGATTTTGAATGACAAAGAGTATATCCGCTTGAAACATGCACGCCATCCTCTCATTCCAGCTGAAGAAGTTGTGCCGATCGATGTTGAATTAGGCGGTGAGTATAACGCTCTTGTGATCACCGGTCCCAACACCGGCGGGAAGACGGTAACAATTAAGACGATCGGCCTTCTGTCATTGATGGTTCAATCCGGCTTACAAATACCGACAGAAGAAGAATCTGAGGTAACGGTCTTCGAGGCGATCTATGCAGATATCGGGGACGAACAATCGATTGAACAAAGCTTGAGTACGTTCTCTTCACATATGACCAACATTGTAAACATTTTGGACAAAGTGAATTTCAAGTCCCTTGTTCTTTTTGATGAATTAGGAGCAGGAACGGATCCTACAGAGGGAGCTGCCCTCGCCATCTCTATACTGGATTATGTGAATGAACGCGGGGCAAAAGTTGTCGCCACTACCCACTATAGTGAGTTGAAAGCCTATGCATACAACCGGACTGGTGTGATGAATGCGAGCGTTGAATTTGATGTGGAGACATTACGCCCAACGTATCGTTTATTGATCGGCGTACCGGGACGGAGTAATGCTTTTGAGATTTCGAGACGAATCGGGTTGGATGAGAAGATTATTGAGAATGCTCGTGGCCATATCAGTGCAGACAACAATAAAATCGATGTTATGATCGCATCCTTGGAAGATGCTCAGAAAAAAGCAGAACGTGAACGGTCGATAGCAACAGATCTCCACGATGAAGCTGAAGCATTGAAAAAGGATTTAGAGAAAAAGTTAGATGAATTCGAACATTTCAAAGAAAAGCTGTTTACAAAAGCTGAACAAGAAGCTCAGCAATCGGTGGAAAAAGCACGTAAAGAAGCCGATGCTATTTTAAAAGAGCTCCGAGCTTACCAGAAAGAATATGGTAATGTGAAAGAGCACAAGTTGATTGAAGCACAAAAACGTTTAGACGAAGCGATACCGGACTTCGATTCGAAAACGAAAAAGCAAGTAAGGCCAACGAAGAAAACACTGGACAACCTTATACCTGGCCAAGAAGTGAAAGTGTTGAGTGTGAATCAGAAAGGCCATATTGTTGAAAAAGTCGGCACTGATGAATATCAAGTCCAAATCGGGATCATGAAAATGACGGTTAAAGCGAACGAGCTGGAGCCGATCAAAACAGAAAAGAAACGTGAACCTAAACCATTCGTAAAAGTAGAAGGCTCATCTGTAACAAAACCAGAATTGGACTTACGAGGCGAACGTTATGAAAACGCACTTCGTACAGTTGATAAATTTTTGGATGAATCTCTGTTGGCTGGATATCCACAGGTTTCAATCATCCACGGGAAAGGGACCGGAGCTCTAAGGAAAGGGGTCCAATCCTTGCTCAAGGAGCATCCGAATGTGAAATCGACTCGATTAGGTTCTGCAGGTGAAGGCGGAAGCGGTGTAACGATTGTTGGGTTGAAATAGAAAGTGGGGGCGGAAATGGGTAGTTGGTTGACGAATCCTTACATTGAAACCGTAGCAAATTATAGTGTAGTAGTTTTAAGTTTAGTTGTATTCTTAGCTGTTTTTGAGGTCGTAACAAAGTATAAAAACTGGGAAGAGATCAGTAAAGGGAATCTCTCAGTTGCAATGGCTACTGGAGGAAAAATATTCGGGATAGCCAACATATTCCGCTACTCGATTGAGCATAACGATACAATCGTTGATATGATGGTCTGGGGTGCATATGGATTTTTATTGATGTTGATCGGATATTTCATATTCGAATTTCTTACGCCCCGCTTTCGTATTGATGATGAAATTCAAAAGGATAATAGAGCTGTCGGTCTGATTTCCATGATCATTTCGATTGGATTATCATTTGTGATTGGCAGTGGAATCGGATAGGTGAAAAGATATGGAAACATTATGGAAGGTCCTGTTGGTTTGTTGCGGGTTGTTCATTCTGGCAGGGGTGATCTACCTCTTTTTTTAGAGGAAGTTTAAAAACCCAACAAATGATATACCGTCGTATTGGACGTGACTTTTTACAAAGTGATCACTTTAAGCGAAATTTACGACACTCCAGCGGGAAAAGCGAGCCAGGCGAGACCCCGCAGCGATTTAAGGATCTCTGAGTATAATAATGAACTTCGACTAAATACCACCACGTCCTGTGGTGAACGTCGAAGTCAGTACATCCTGTACAAGTACGTCCTGAGCCTGCGGTTACTCGGCGCAAAACTACAAGGATGTAAATTAATTCCGTGGTTCTTGTGGTGAACGACGAAGCCAGCATAAGGAAAGCTTCTATGGATTCTTATCGCAGACACGAAAATGATTTCATTTTTGTGTTGAGATCCCTGTGCAAGTGAGCGAGAGGCTTGCGGATCGCCCGCGGAAAGGGAGTGAATTTCGTAAAAATGGGCTTTTTTAAAAGAAGTATTATAAACATAACAAATGATAACTTATAATTTTCTGAGAAGACCTTACTGAGGATTTTGGCTTGGTAAGGTCTTTTTTATCGACATTTTCATATATTTGAATTAGAAGTAATGCTTGCTATATCGCTCTGTAAAAGGGAAATGGTAAAATCTTTAAATGAAAAAATATTCAAAAAATATGTAAAATTGAATCCGTTTTCATTATAATGGTGATAGAGAGTGAGTTTTTAATGGAAAGGAGCGGTATAAAAGGAGGAGATTAAGTGGAGAAAAGATGGTTACAGCAATATCCCGAAGAGATCCCTCAAGAAGTCGAAATTGACGAGAAGCCGTTGCAATTTTATCTGGAGGATACAGCAAGCAAGCATCCTGGCAAACCTGCTTTGGAGTTTTTAGGCAAAAGGATAACGTATGGTGAGGTATACGAAAGTTCTCTTAAAATGGCGAATCAACTGCGTTCACTCGGCATACAGAAAGGTGACAGAGTAGCGATCATGCTGCCGAATTCCCCGCAATCCGTCATCAGTTACTATGGTGTATTGATGGCTGGCGGGATTGTTGTACAGACGAACCCGTTATATACAGAGCGGGAGTTGGAGCATCAACTGATCGACTCAGGATCAAAAATCATCATCTGCTTGGATTTGTTGTTCCCGAGAGTAGAAGCTGTCAAAAGCCGAACAGAATTAACGAACGTGATTGTGACAGGGGTAAAGGATTATCTTCCGTTTCCGAAGAATCTCATCTATCCTTTTATCCAAAAAAGACAGACCAATATCGTCGTCAATATCAATTATAACGATAAGGTCCATGCTTTTAAAAAAATGATCGATGAAGGCTCTTCAAACCCTATCGAGCTTGATATCGCCCCGATGGAAGATCTCGCACTACTGCAATATACAGGCGGGACGACAGGGCCAGCAAAGGGGGTCATGCTGACTCATTACAACCTTGTAGCGAATACGATGCAATGCCGATCGTGGATGTATAAGGCGAAATATGGGGAAGAGAAGATCCTTGGAGCACTGCCTTTCTTTCATGTTTATGGAATGACTTGTGTCATGAACTTTTCGATCATGTACTTGTCAGAAATGATCATTCTCCCTAGGTTTGATCCAAAACAAGTATTGAAAGCGATCGGAAAGCACAAACCGACGATGTTCCCTGGCGCGCCGACGATGTATATTGCCTTGTTGAATGAGCCGAGTATCAAGTCTTATGACCTATCTTCGATTGCAAGTTGTATCAGTGGATCAGCACCACTGCCTGTGGAGGTTCAAGAGAATTTTGAATCCATGACAGGAGGAAATCTCGTAGAAGGATACGGATTGACTGAAGCCTCACCTGTTACGCATGCTAACTTCTTGTATGATAATCGTATGAAAGGAAGTATCGGTGTACCTTGGCCGAATACCGAAGCAGCCGTTTTGTCTGCAGAGACTGGTGCAATAGCTGGTGTCAATGAAGTAGGCGAACTGATGATCAAAGGTCCACAAGTGATGAAAGGCTACTGGAATCAGCCCGAAGAAACTGCTTCAACCTTCCACGAAGGCTGGCTTTTGACCGGTGATATGGGTTATATGGATGAGAATGGATACTTTTATATCGTCGATCGGAAAAAGGATATGATCATTGCTGGTGGGTTTAATATTTATCCGCGTGAGATCGAGGAGATCCTGTATGAGCATCCGAAGGTAAGGGAAGCGACCGTCATCGGTGTTCCTGACCCATATCGTGGAGAAACGGTGAAAGCTTTCGTCGTACTGAAGGATAATACCAAATGTACCGAACAAGAACTGGATGAACATTGCAGAAAGCACCTGGCTTCATTTAAAGTACCGCGCCTTTATGAATTCCGAGACGAACTTCCGAAGACTATGGTAGGTAAAGTGCTTCGAAGAGTACTTGTTGAGGAAGAAAAAGAAAAGCAGAAACAAAAACAAAATGCATGATGTATGATGGAGACCTCACATAGGTGGGGTCTTTCTTCGTGGAACCCATTTAGTTGTAGAGATGATTTTGTAGTTGTAGAGAGTGTACGATCTAAACTATAAAAAATTGTGCTAAATCCAGTCCAGATGATTAACAATTGCTATGTCAAACTGTTGACGTTATACTTAAAAACAGGATGCGTAAAGTTCTGAAAAATACGAAAGATTCATTGACTTTTTACCTTCAACTACAGTACAATTAACCCGAGTGAATGTTCATTCATTTTTTGACACTTGAAGAAAGTATAAAATACTTTCTTCAGTATAAGGGTAACTTTGGCTCTGCCTACACCAAAGGCTTAGCCGAGCCAAGTTTTCTTTACTGTGGAGGTAAAACAGATGACCGTAAAACGTAAAGGCCCCAAATATGAAAAAATAATCGATGCAGCTGTAACGGTCATAGCAAAATACGGCTATCACCAATCTCAGATTTCCAAGATCGCACGTGAAGCTGGTGTGGCTGATGGAACCATCTATCTATATTTCAAAAACAAGGAGGATCTTCTCATCTCTTTGTTTCGTGAAAAGATGGGACGTTTTATCGACACGACAATCGATGAAATCGAACATAAGCAATCTGTTGAAGATAAGCTGTTAACGTTGATTGAAATGCACTTCAAGCAGCTATCAGTGGACCATGAACTTGCAATCGTCACCCAGTTGGAGCTCCGTCAGACGAATCGGGAATTACGGGCAAAAATAGGAGAAGTGCTGAAGCGATATCTGGAATTGGTCGATTCGATCATCCTTGAAGGCATCGATCAAAAGGTTTTCCATCCAGACCTTGATATCCGAATTGTCCGGCAAATGATTTTCGGCACTATAGATGAGACGACTACGAGCTGGGTAATGAATGATCATCGTTTTGATTTGATAGCGCTTGCAAAACCAGTCCACGATTTATTGATTAATGGCTTCCGTTATAGACCAAGTTAGAGGAGGAGAAATTTTGGAGTACTTATCCTATTCAAAAGAAAACAACATTTGTACGATTCTATTGCAACACGCGCCTGCGAATGCCCTCTGTTCCCCGATGATCAAAGAGCTGAATTCAGTATTCGATGAAGTGGAGAATGATACAGAGATAAAGGCGATTGTCATTCGTGGAGAAGGAAGATTCTTCTCAGCGGGTGCAGATATAAAAGAATTTACAACCGTCAATGATGCGGATGGATTCTCTGAACTCGGTGCCTTCGGACAACAGGTGTTTGATCGGATCGAACAAATTTCAAAACCTGTCATAGCAGCAGTACACGGTGCGGCGCTTGGTGGGGGACTTGAACTAGCCATGTCATGTCACATGAGGATAGTGACGGATAATACGAAGCTTGGCTTGCCAGAGCTTCAGCTTGGTTTGGTGCCCGGGTTTGCTGGATCTCAACGTCTTCCGCACTATGTCGGTGCAGCAAAAGCGACTGAAATGCTTTTGACCAGTGAGCCGATTTCTGGTACTGAAGCACATCGATTAGGGTTAGCGAACCACGTCGTTTCAGAAGATGAACTGCTCGATAAGGCTTATGGACTTGCTGGTAAAGCAGCAGCTAAAAGTTCTGTAGCGGTGGGCTTGGCTTTGAAACTAGTAGACTATGCTCGAAAAGGTGAATATGAAGCAGGAGCTAAAAAAGAAACTGAATTTTTCGGGAAAGCCTTTGCGTCCTATGATGGGCAAGAAGGTATTCAAGCTTTCATAGAAAAACGAAAACCAGATTTTAAAGACCGTTAATATTGGAGGGGAAAAGTAATGAATATTTATGTGATTTTAAAACGTACATTCGATACGGAAGAGAAGATTGCAATCGAAAACGGCAAAATCAGTGAAGATGGTGTGGAATTCATCATCAATCCGTACGATGAATATGCCGTAGAGGAAGCCATCAAATTACGTGATGAGCATGGCGGAGAGGTTACGGTCGTCACTGTCGGAGAAGAGGAAAGTGATAAGCAGCTTCGTACAGCCCTGGCGATGGGTGCTGATAAAGCCGCATTAATCGACGATGAAGATGTAGAGGATGGAGACCAATTCTCAACTGCAAAAATCCTTGCGGCATACTTCGAAGATAAAGAAGTGGATATCATCCTTGGAGGTAACGTGGCGATTGACGGCGCATCTGGACAAGTCGGTCCACGTCTTGCAGAATTATTGGACATTCCACATGTTACGACGATTACGAAATTGGAAATTGACGGCTCGACCGTAAAGATTGAGCGGGATGTAGAAGGGGACGTGGAAGTGATTGAAACTTCTTTACCAGTCCTCGTTACTGCACAGCAAGGGTTGAACGATCCGCGTTATCCTTCCCTTCCAGGGATCATGAAAGCAAAGAAGAAACCCCTTGAAGAGCTGGAACTTGATGATCTCGACCTAGATGAAGATGATGTGGAAGGAAAGACAAGAACACTAGAAGTATACTTGCCGCCTGAAAAGCAAGCAGGTAAGGTCCTTGAAGGGGAAGTTGACGATCAAGTAAAAGAACTAGTGTCATTGTTACGCTCAGAAGCAAAAGTGATATAGAAGGGGAGAGAAACCATGGCTAAAAAAGTATTAGTTTTAGGAGAAGTCAGAGACGGAGAATTACGTAATGTATCATATGAAGCGATTGCTGCAGCAAAAGAAATCTCTGAAGGCGGAGAAATCGTCGGTGTCCTATGCGGTGAATCTGTAAGCGGACTAGCGAGTAACTTGATCCACTATGGAGCAGACCGCGTATTGGTTGTGGAAGACGAAAATTTGAAAACGTATACAACAGATGGTTATTCTCAAGCGTTGATGCAAGTGATCGATCAGGAAAACCCTGAAGGAATCGTCTTCGGTCACACGGCAATGGGGAAAGACCTTTCACCGCGTATTGCAGCTAAACTCGGATCCGGTCTGGTTTCAGATGTCACTGATATTGAGAATACAGGTGGAAACCTGATCTATACTCGCCCAATCTACTCCGGGAAAGCGTTCGAAAAGAAAATCATCACAGATGGGATTTCGTTTGTGACGATTCGTCCGAACAACATTGCGGCTCCTGAGAAAGATGAAAGTCGTTCGGGGGATGTCACGAATGTTGATGTGACGATCAAGGATCTCCGTATGATTATTAAAGAGATTGTTCGGAAGACGTCGGATGGTGTCGATCTTTCAGAAGCGAAAATCATTGTTGCAGGTGGGCGCGGTGTGAAGTCTGCTGACGGATTCGGCCCATTGGAAGAGCTTGCAGAAGTTCTTGGAGCGGCAGTCGGAGCATCACGCGGTGCGTGTGACGCGGAGTATTGCGACTATGGCCTGCAAATCGGTCAGACCGGTAAAGTCGTTACACCGGACCTTTATATCGCTTGCGGTATTTCTGGAGCCATCCAGCACTTGGCCGGTATGTCCAACTCGAAGGTCATCGTGGCAATCAACAAAGACCCTGAAGCGAACATCTTCAATGTAGCGGATTACGGAATCGTGGGAGATCTTTTTGAAGTCGTTCCGAAGCTTACAGAAGAATTCAAGAAAGTACTCGTCTAATTCGGTCTGGTTAAAAAAAGAAATGATTATATCACTAACATGGATTGGCTCAAAAAAGTTCTCCTCACAACGTTCCTCGGAATGTATAAGATGGAGTAACAGATACAGATGAGCCGGTCCTTTTCTTTGATCTGCGGTTTAATATCCGAAGTTAAAATAGTGTGTGAGTTAGGCGAAATCGGGTATGCTACAAGTAAAAACAAATTAGTGGGAAGTTTTTTTGTAAGGTGATATACTTTGCATTGTAAGCGAAATGATGAGGAGGCATTAATATGGCAATCGTGAAAGCAACAGACCAAAATTTCACATCAGAAACAAGTGAAGGCCTTGTATTAGCTGATTTTTGGGCTCCATGGTGCGGACCTTGTAAAATGATTGCACCAGTATTGGAAGAGATTGATAGTGAAATGAGCGATAGTGTTAAAATCGTTAAACTTGATGTAGATGAAAACCAGGAGACAGCAGGGAAGTTCGGAGTAATGAGTATTCCTACACTGATGCTTTTCAAAAATGGTGAAGTCGTCGATCAAGTGGTCGGTTTCCAACCGAAAGAAGCACTAGTCGACCTGATCAACAAACACCAATAATCCATGTAATCAACCAAATGGGGCTGATTCCTTACAAGGAACCAGCCTCTTTTTCAGGTTGCAGTTTGTCTTTTTTCCATTAAATGTTCGAGGATGATACAATCAAATCAACGATAGGATTCGTGATTAATACATAAAAGGATTTGTTGAAATTTCGTAATCAGCAATTTGGTATAGCAAAACCATATAAAAAAGAAATGTCACTCCTTAAGGAGGTTGAAAGATGAATCAACAGTTGAAGCAAAAGCTGTCCGTCCTGCCAGACCAGCCTGGCTGTTATCTTATGAAGGATCGGAATGGGACTATCATATATGTCGGGAAAGCCAAAAATCTGCGTAATCGAGTCCGTTCTTATTTTTCCGGATCCCATGATGGGAAGACACAGCGGCTCGTCCTGGAAATACAGGATTTTGAATATATCGTCACTACATCGGATTTAGAAGCACTTGTCCTTGAGATGAATCTGATTAAAAAGCATGATCCCCGCTACAATGTAATGTTGAAAGATGATAAAAGCTACCCATATATCAAGGTTACGAATGAAAAACACCCTAGATTGATTACAACCCGAAAAGTGAAAAAAGGAACAGGTAGGTATTTTGGACCGTATCCGAATGTGTATGCAGCCAATGAGACGAAAAAGTTACTCGATCGGATCTATCCACTGAGGAAATGCAAAACGCTTCCTGATCGGGTTTGTCTATATTATCATATGGGACAATGCCTTGCTCCATGTGTCTATGAAGTAAGCAATGAGCAGAACCGGGAAATGATTGAAGGAATTTACCGTTTTCTTAACGGCGGCCATAAAGAGGTTAAACGTGATCTGCAACGGAAAATGGAAGAGGCTGCTGAAAAACTTGAATTTGAAAGGGCGAAAGAACTTAGAGATCAAATCAGGCATATCGAGTCAGTCATGGAACAGCAAAAGATGGTTCATACCGATCAGAAGGACCGTGATGTTTTCGGATATCATGTTGATAAAGGCTGGATGTGTATCCAAGTATTCTTTGTTCGCCAGGGAAAGCTGATTGAACGTGATGTTTCACTTTTCCCAGTTTACGGTGACCCTGAGGAAGAATTCCTTTCTTTTGTCGGACAATTTTATTTGCAAAAGGATCATATCATGCCAAAAGAAATTTTCGTACCGAAGCATGTTGAGCATCATTTGTTGGAGGAACTGCTTGAGATTCCAGTAACTCAACCCCAACGAGGTAAAAAGAAAGACCTGGTTAATCTTGCAACGAAAAATGCCCAGATCGCTTTAAGCGAAAAATTCGAACTGATCCAGAGGGACGAGGAACGGACGATCAATGCGGTTGAGGGGCTTGGGAAAAAGCTGAGGATTGCAACACCACATTTAATTGAAGCATTTGATAACTCTAATATCCAAGGAACCAATCCCGTTTCTGCAATGGTCGTGTTTACTGACGGGAAACCGAATAAGAAACAATACCGGAAGTATAAAATCAAGACTGTAGAAGGCCCGGATGATTATGCATCGATGAAAGAAGTTACGCGAAGAAGGTATTCCCGTGTCTTAAAAGAAGACTTGCCGCTTCCCGATCTTATTATCATTGATGGAGGAAAGGGTCAGATCAGTGCAGCCATCGATGTCCTCGAAAATGAGTTGGGCTTATCGATCCCGGTTTGCGGGCTGGTGAAAGATGAAAAACATAATACAGCACAATTGATGATGGGCGATCCGCCTGAAACAGTTCCCCTTGCAAGGAATAGTCAGGAATTCTACCTGCTGCAACGAATACAAGATGAGGTCCATCGTTTTGCCATTACCTTTCATCGTAAGATCCGTGAAAAGGGGATGGTCCAATCAAGCCTCGATAAAATCCCTGGAATCGGTGAAAAACGCCGTAAAGCCTTGCTGCGTCACTTTGGTTCTTTTAAAAAAATCAAGCAGGCGTCCGTTGATGATTTGAGAGAGGCGCAAATCCCTACATCAGTTGCAGAAAGTATTGTCTCTTATTTTACTGAACAGGAAAAGAAAGAGACTGAATCTGAATGATTGGTATAGGAAAGCGTAAGCGATTTCCCATTAGAAATCACTTGCGTTTTTTACTTTCTTCATAAGTTTTTTTCGCCAGTCAAGACACTCTGTTCAATAACCTGTTATCAGAGATCATACGATCCGCTATTTGTGATAAAAAGGGGTAATTCTAGTAATTGGTGGACATCTGATCCGTTATTTGAGCATAAGGAAGCTGTTTTTCAATGCTTTTCATCAAATAAGGGTTCTGGTGTCCTCTATTTTTATAAAACATAGGGTTATTAAGCAAATAAGGGCTCTGGTATAAGCTGAAAATCTTGCCATAATCCAAAGTACAACAAAAGAAGCTCCTAAAGAAATTTCATTCTTCGGAGCATCTCCTATGTAAAACCAATCAAACTTCAGATACATTCGGGTCTGAAATTTCATCTTTACGATCCCATTGTACGGTGAAAATAATTTTGTCTTCCTTGCCCCGCTTAATTTCTTCAAACGATTCTGTAACTCTATCTTTTTGCCTTTGGATATGCTCAGCCAAGAAGCCAGCTTCCAATTGAAATCCCTCGTGCTTTCTTTTACTAAGCAAGTCAGAGATCCGGTCAGAAGTCAACTCGAAGGTTATCGTTTTGGAAGTTTCTTCTTTAAGAAGCAACTCTCCGAAGTTGGCAGCTGCAAAGAATTGGATGAGTTCTTCTGTCGTATCCATAGGATATTTGCGCGCAAGGGTCCTCCCAGCCCAATATAGAAGACTATGATCTTCTTTGCCTAACAGTTCAGGCAGCAATACATCTCTCATCAATTCGTAGCCGAATAAGTAACCCTCATTTTCGCTCGTCGGTTGTGGAAGGATATCATTGTCTTTTTTCATATGCATTCCCCTCTCCTTCGCTCATCATTATCTCATTATACTATCTTTGGGATGAATGACAAAGGTCAAACTGTCTCTAATACGTTAACAGATTAAAAGAAAGCGCAGGCTGGGCCTAGAGATCAATCATGCTGATTATTCAAGGAGTGAAAGGGGTTTCACCTTCAAGAAATTTCTGAAATCCGATGTATTCGTTTTCTTGACGGTCCTAAATGATGGGAGTACAATAGACATGTTATCAATTCTTGTCGGAGCTTGTCTTCGGTAAACAGTATTCTGAACGCATGATCGGATTTATAACATTTTGTAAATTGCAGCGGCAACACTTATCTAGAAGGGGGCACAGACATGGCAGACACAAGAGAATTTGCTTTGAGAAGACTACATTCGTTACTTGGTGTTATACCAATTGGTTTATATCTGATCCAACACTTGACAGTAAACCATTTTGCGACTAGGGGTCGTGAGTCATTTGATGCTGCAGCACATTTTATGGAGACACTTCCATACCGCTATTTCCTAGAAATTTTCGTCATCTTTTTACCGATCATTTTCCATGCTGTTTTCGGATTGTACATAACATTTCAAGCTCGCAATAATGTAAGCCGTTATGGTTACTTCCGTAACTGGATGTTCCTATTACAACGGGTAACAGGGATCATCACGCTTATCTTCATTTCATGGCACGTATGGGAAACACGTATACAAGCCGCATTTGGGGCGAAAGTCAACTTCACCATGATGGAAGAGATTTTAGATAATCCTTTCATGATTGGATTTTATGTTGTTGGTGTACTCTCCACAATCTTCCACTTCTCGAACGGACTATGGTCGTTCCTAGTAACGTGGGGAATTGTTCAATCACCACGCTCTCAAAGGATCGCAACGTATGTAACTGTTGGAATCTTCTTCGCAGTTTCAATCGTTGGCATGAGAGCCATTTTTGCATTTGTAAATCCTGAATGGTTTGCTTTTGCATCAAACCTACCAATCTTATAAGGAGTGAGTCACGATGAGCAAAGGAAATATCATAATTGTAGGCGGAGGACTAGCCGGCTTGATGGCTGCCATCAAATCCGCTGAAGCAGGAACACATGTTGACTTGTTCTCACTCGTGCCTGTAAAACGTTCTCACTCCGTTTGTGCACAAGGCGGAATAAACGGAGCAGTTAACACAAAAGGTGAGGGAGACTCTCCTTGGGAACATTTTGATGACACAGTATATGGTGGGGACTTTCTTGCAAACCAACCTCCTGTTAAAGCAATGTGTGATGCCGCACCTGGCGTCATACATTTATTGGATCGTATGGGTGTCATGTTTAACCGTACACCAGAAGGATTATTAGATTTCCGTCGATTTGGCGGAACACAGCACCATCGTACAGCATTTGCCGGGGCTACTACAGGTCAACAATTACTTTATGCTCTTGATGAGCAGGTCCGACGTTATGAAGTGCAAGGACTTGTCACAAAGTATGAAGGATGGGATTTCCAGTCAGCAGTTCTTGACGAAGACAATGTATGTCGCGGAATCGTTGCACAGTATTTGAAAACTTCTGAAATCAAAAGTTTCAAAGCTGATGCAGTCATTATGGCTACGGGTGGTCCTGGTGTGATTTTCGGTAAGTCCACGAATTCCGTCATCAACACGGGTTCAGCAGCTTCTGCCCTTTATCAACAAGGTGTTCACTATGCAAATGGTGAATTTATCCAAATTCATCCGACCGCAATACCGGGTGACGATAAGCTGCGTCTCATGAGCGAATCTGCTCGTGGTGAAGGCGGACGTGTATGGACATATAAAGACGGAAAACCTTGGTACTTCCTAGAGGAAAAATATCCGGCGTATGGAAACCTAGTGCCGCGTGATATCGCAACACGTGAAATCTTTGACGTCTGTGTAAGACAAAAGCTCGGTATCAACGGTGAAAACATGGTTTACCTTGATCTTTCGCATAAAGACCCGAAAGAGCTTGATATCAAACTTGGTGGTATCATCGAGATTTATGAAAAGTTCATGGGGGATGACCCTCGTAAGGTACCAATGAAGATTTTCCCTGCTGTCCACTATTCAATGGGTGGTATGTGGGTTGATTACGATCAAATGACGAATATTCCTGGCCTTTTTGCTGCAGGTGAATGTGACTATTCTCAACACGGAGCAAACCGCTTAGGAGCAAACTCGTTATTATCTTCAATCTTCGGTGGTATGGTAGCGGGTCCTAAGGCAGCAGAATATGTGAGCGGCCTCGAAAAAACAATCGAGGATATGCCTGAGGAAATTTACGAGCGTCAAGTGAAAATAGAAGAAGATCACCTTGCTGAAATCATGAAGATGGATGGTACGGAAAATGCTTACCAACTTCATAAAGAGCTTGGTGAGTGGATGACTGATAACGTAACGGTTGTTCGTTACAACGATAAGTTGAAAGAAACGGACGACAAGATCGTTGAATTGATGGAACGTTACAAGGACATCAACATCAACGATACATCAAAATGGAGCAACCAAGGTGTTTCGTTCACTCGTCAACTTTGGCATATGTTACAATTAGCACGTGTAATCACACTTGGTGCACTGAATCGTAACGAAAGTCGTGGTGCACACTTCAAGCCAGACTTTCCTGATCGTAACGATGAAGAATGGTTGAAGACAACTAAAGCCATTTTCAATTCAGAGAAGAACGGTCCAGACTTTGAATATGAGCCAGTCGACACTTCTCTCATCAAACCACGTAAGCGTGACTACTCTAAGAAGAAGGGAGAGAAATAATAGTCATGGCTGAAGAAAATAAAGTGATCCAATTCATAATCAAACGTCAAGATAACCCTGATTCTGCAGCTTATGATGAAAAATTTGAGATCCCTTACCGTCCGAACATGAATGTGATTTCGGCTTTGATGGAAATCCGTCGAAATCCTGTAAATAGTAAAGGCGAGGCTACGACTCCAGTCACATGGGAAATGAATTGCCTGGAAGAGGTTTGCGGAGCTTGCTCGATGTTGATCAACGGAAAACCTCGTCAATCTTGTACGGCATTGGTTGATCAGCTAGAACAACCGATCCGACTAGAACCGATGGCGACTTTCCCAGTTGTACGTGACCTTCAAGTCGATCGCAGCCGCATGTTCGATGCTTTGAAAAAAGTAAAGGCATGGATTCCGATCGACGGCACATACGATCTCGGTCCTGGACCTCGTATGCCAGAAAGCAAGCGTCAATGGGCTTATGAATTATCTAAATGTATGACATGTGGTGTGTGTTTAGAAGCATGCCCTAACGTCAATGATAATTCTGACTTTATCGGCCCTGCTGCACTCTCGCAAGTTCGTTTGTTCAACGCACATCCAACTGGAGAAATGAACAAAGCCGAACGTTTGACTGCGCTTATGGGCGACGGTGGACTTGCTTCATGCGGAAACTCTCAAAACTGTGTTCAGTCATGTCCGAAAGGGATTCCTTTGACGACATCGATTGCTGCACTTAACCGTGATACATCATTGCAATCTTTCCGGAATTTCTTCGGATCGGATGCCCAATAATAGCTGATCATGATAATGTTCCGAGGACTGGCCTGATAAAGTGTCAGTCCTCGTTTGTCACTAAAAATGAATGACTATTCATTAAAAAAACATTGGTCCGGAGGGGAACATGAAAGGGATAGATTACATACAAGACTGGAAGAGCTGGAGGGCAGGTTTTAACTTTTATACCACGGTAGATGTCCGGTTTTCTGAAGTCGATTTATTCAACCATTTGAATAATACGATTCCATTTGTCTATTTTGAAGATGCACGTATCCAGCTATTCAAAGAACTCGGGTTCATGAAAGAGTGGAACATGCCAGGCAGCAAGACGATTCCAGTTGTAGCAGACCTTCAATGCAATTATCTGAAACAAGTGTTTTTTGATGAAACGTTGAAAATCTATGTGAAAATCGCTCATATCGGAAAAACTTCCATTGATCTGCACTATATGGCAGAGAACTCGGAAGGAGAGCCTGCCCTGTTAGGCAGGGGTCGTATTGTTCATATTGATAAACACCAGGGCGTCCCAGAAAAATGGACAGGGGATATGATCGAACGCATGGAAAGAATGATGAAGTAAATCAAGTTTCTCAATTATTTTCAATGTATCAAGTCACGACCAATTTCATCCCTTCATATGATATGTTGACTAAATATCTTTTTTGCATGAACCGCAGCTCGTTAGCCCATGCAAGGAGGGGTGAAATTCATTGAAAGATAAACACTACCGACCGAAGCCTCTACTTACAAAAAGGGAGAGAGAAGTATTCGAACTTCTTGTTCAAGACAAGACGACCAGGGAGATTGCTGAACAACTTTTTATAAGTGAAAAAACTGTTCGGAATCACATTTCCAATACGATGCAGAAACTAGGTGTCAAGGGGCGCTCCCAGGCCGTCGTCGAGCTATTGCGGCTTGGCGAGTTGGAAATTTAGAGGTTTGCGGCTTTCAACATGATGAAAGCCGCTTTTTTTTATTTTATCATTTTTGGTTTATTCGAAATTCACTCCCTTTCCGCGGGCGATCCGCAAGCCTCCTCACTTGCACAGGATCTCAACACAAAAATGAAATCATTTTCGTGTCTGCGATGAGAATTCTTAGAAGCTTTCCTTATGCTGGCTTCGACGTTCACCACAAGACCATGGACTTGAATTCCATCCTTATAGTTTTGCGCCGAGTAACCGCAGGCGCAGGACGCACTTTGTACAGGATGTACTGACTTCGACGCACCACATGGACGTGGTGGTTGTTAGTCGAAGATCCTTAAATCGCTGCGGGGTTTCATCTGGCTTGCTTTTGAGAGTCGTAAATTTCGCTCTATTAAAAATCATCGGGGTTTCGATAGTAGACTAGGGCTGGAACATTCCCGATGTATTGGTATAATAATAACTATTGACGGTATCTGTATGATTAGGTATGATGTTGTCGTTTGAAACATGGAAAAGGTGAAGGGATGGCAGTGCATGGATAGGCATTATACGATTTTAAAAGTATTGAATAACAACGTCGTCATTGCACGTGATTCCTCTCTTCAAGAAGTCGTGTTGATTGGCAATGGCATCGGATTCTCGAAAAAATGCAATGATATCCTTGATGGACCAAGTGTGGACAAGCTCTATATCTTGAATGATGCGGAGGAACAGCAACAATACAAGCAGTTGCTCTCACAAGTCGATGAATCTTTCATCCTTGTCATGAATGAGGTGATCTTCTACAGTGAGAATCAATTAGGAGTGAAGTTTAACGAACATATTCATATCGCATTGACCGATCACATCGCTTTTGCTCTTAAACGTATCCAGCAAGGTATCGATATTACTAACCCTTTTTCTAAAGAAACAGAACTCCTCTATCCGAAAGAATATGCAGTAGCAGAAGATGTCGTTAAACTGATTGAGGAAGAAACGGGTATCCATCTTCCGGAAGGTGAGATTGGATTCATTGCTCTCCATCTTCATAGTGCAGCAACCAATCGATCGATTTCTAAATTGAATAGTTATTCCCAATTGATCAATTCACTGATTCAGATCATTGAGCAGCAATTGGATATTTCGATTGATCGTTCAAGTATTGATTACTTGAGACTTATTCAGCATTTACGGCATGGAATCGACAGAATTGAAAGAGAGGAACAAGTTGGTAAGCAAGATAGACTTGCAAAAGTATTGAAAGAAGAATACCCAGTATGCTACAATCTAGCATGGAAGCTGATGAAAGTCATGCAGCAAAAGGTAGGCAAGAATGTTTCCGATGCGGAAGCAGTATACTTGACAATGCATTTGCAAAGGCTTTCACCACAATAGAATAAGAATCAAAAACTTTACGTGTTACTGATACGATCAGGCATGAGTAAAGAAGATTATTGAAATGCAGAAAATAGGGGTAGTATATACCTTAGATGCATTTTGGTCTTTTTTACTCATGTCTTTTTTCTTTCTGTAACCGTATTCTTAAGCTATTGTGGACAACAATATCAATGGAGGTATAAAAAATGCAAAAGGCTTTTGGTACTTTACAAAAAGTCGGTAAAGCATTAATGCTACCGGTTGCAATTTTACCAGCTGCAGGTCTATTACTTGCGTTCGGTAATGCATTGCAGAACCCTACATTATTGGAATTGGCACCTTTCCTGGATAATGCAGTGATCGAAATGATCGCAGCAGTCATGGAAAAAGCCGGGGGAATCATATTTGATAACCTCGCATTGCTCTTTGCTGTTGGGGTCGCTATAGGTTTAGCAGGCGGTGACGGTGTTGCTGGACTTGCGGCGACTGTCGGATTCTTGATCATGAATGCAACAATGAGCGTTATCCAAGGACTTGAGATTGCAGATGTAACAGGTGAGAACGCTGACCCGGCATTTGCACTCGTATTGGGAATCCCTACCTTGCAAACAGGTGTGTTTGGAGGGATCATACTCGGTATAGTGGCCGCTTACATGTACAATAAGTTTTATAACATTGATTTACCATCGTACTTAGGATTCTTTGCTGGGAAACGATTTGTCCCGATTGCGACAGCAGCGAGTGCAGTTATTCTCGGTGTCATCCTCACATTCATCTGGCCGCCAGTACAGGCTGGTTTGAACGCTTTCTCTGAGAACATGGTGCATGCGAATTTGACCTTATCTGCGTTTGTATTCGGTGTCATTGAACGTGCATTGATCCCGTTTGGACTTCACCATATCTTTTACGCTCCATTCTGGTTTGAATTCGGTTCATATACTAATGAAGCAGGTAATCTCGTACGGGGAGACCAGCGTATTTTCTTTGAACAAATTAAGGATGGTGTTCAGAACTTGACTGCCGGGACTTTCATGACTGGTAAATTCCCATTCATGATGTTCGGACTACCTGCAGCAGCACTCGCCATCTATCATGAAGCACGTCCTGAGCGAAAAAAAGTTGTGGCTGGTATAATGGCTTCAGCAGCCCTGACATCGTTCTTGACGGGTATCACAGAACCAATTGAGTTCTCATTCTTGTTTGTAGCTCCTATATTGTTTGGAATCCATACGATTTTTGCTGGATTATCATTCATGACAATGCACTTGCTGGATGTTAAAATCGGTATGACTTTCTCTGGAGGACTGATCGACTACATTCTGTTCGGCGTCATAAACCCTCAAACAAACTGGTGGCTTGTAATTCCAGTTGGGCTTGTATTTGCGGTTATCTATTATTTCGGATTCCGCTTTGCGATCCGCAAATTCAACCTAATGACACCAGGACGGGAAGATGTAGCTGAAGATGAAGAAGATACGACACAATCCAGTACTTCCGAGTTGCCTTATAACATCTTAGAAGGACTTGGTGGACAAGATAACATCTCTCATTTAGATGCATGTATCACTCGTCTCCGTGTATCTGTAAATGATGTGAAAAAGGTGGACAAAGCAAGATTAAAGAAATTAGGAGCTTCAGGTGTGCTGGAAGTAGGGAACAACATTCAAGCGATTTTTGGCCCAAAGTCTGATTCCATTAAATCTCAAATGCAAGACATCATGAAAGGAAAACGGCCTCGGAAAATCGAAACAGATACGGATGAGGAAGTTCAAGAACAAATAGAAGATGTGACTCCTGGTGCTTTGAAAAATGAAGTTGAGGAGGACAAGGAAATGATTGTATCACCAATCAAAGGGGAAATTCTTGAAATTACAGAAGTACCAGATCAGGTCTTCTCAGGCAGGATGATGGGTGATGGCTTTGCGATTAAACCAGTGGATGGAACCGTAGTATCTCCAGTTGATGGTAGAGTGGTCAATGTATTTCCGACAAAGCATGCGATCGGATTAGAAACAGCTGGCGGTCGCGAAATTTTAATCCATTTTGGAATTGATACCGTCAACTTGAAAGGTGAAGGTTTCGAAATAATGGTTGAGCAAGGTGACGAAGTGAAAAAAGGTCAAACATTGATGAAGGCAGATCTTGATTACATTTCAAAACATGCAGCATCAATCATTACTCCAATTGTGTTTACAAACCTCCAAGAAGGAGAAAAAGTAAAAATCGAGAAGTCTGGCTCAGTTGATCACAAAGAACAAGACATTATCTCAATCGAAAAATAGGAAGGAAGATGAAAAATGGCAGAAAAGACTTTTACAGTAACGAGTGAATCAGGAATACATGCACGACCAGCAACAACATTAGTTAATAAGGCAGGACAATTCAGTTCTGATATTGAGCTTGAGCACAAAGGAAAAACAGTCAATCTGAAATCGATCATGGGTGTCATGTCTTTAGGAATCCAACAAGGCTCTGAAATTACAATCAAGGCAAATGGAAACGATGCGGATGATGCACTTTCTGCTTTGACAGATGTACTAAAACAAGAAGGACTTGCTGAGTAATGAGCAAACGCATCATAGGGATTGGAGCTTCTGCAGGAATTGCAATCGCAAAAGTTTTCAAGCTTGAAAATCCTGCCCTTGAAGTAGAAAAAACGACGATAGAAAATCCTGACCAAGAAATAGAGCGGTTTAAAGAAGCGATCCACCAATCGAAAAATGAACTTGAAGTCATCAAAGACCACGCAGAAAAAGAGCTAGGAGAAGACAAGGCAGCAATATTTGCTGCCCATCTTCTTGTTCTGCAAGACCCTGAATTGATCGATAATGTAACTAGTAAGATTAATGAGGAAAAGACCAATGCAGAAAGTGCTTTGGACGAAGTTTCAGGCATGTTCATTTCAATGTTCGAAAATATGGACAATGAATATATGAAGGAAAGAGCAGCAGACATCCGTGATGTTCGAAAAAGGGTGCTAGCTCACTTGATGAATGTTGAATTCAATACTCCAAGTATGATTACTGACGAAGTCATTATCATTGCTGATGACTTGACGCCTTCAGACACAGCCCAATTGAACAGAAACTATGTAAAAGGTTTCGCGACAGATATCGGAGGAAGAACATCCCATTCAGCAATCATGGCTCGCTCAATGGAAATTCCGTCTGTAGTCGGAACGAAAGAAATTACCGGTTCTGTGGAAAATGGCACGAATGTTATTATCGATGGTATAGATGGAGTTGTAATCATCGATCCAACAGAAGATGAAAAGGCATCCTATGAGCAAAAACGAGTACGCTATGAAGAGCAGAAGAAAGAATGGGCGAAGCTAGTCGATGAATCGACCAAATCAGCAGATGACAAACATGTTGAACTTGCTGCGAATATCGGCACACCAAAAGATCTCCCTGGCGTATTGAACAACGGGGCAGAAGGAATCGGATTGTACCGGACGGAATTCCTTTACATGAATCGGGATCAATTACCAACTGAAGAGGAACAGTTCGAGGCTTATAAAGAAGTCCTTTCTAAAATGGAAGGTAAACCTGTCGTCATCCGTACATTGGATGTAGGGGGAGACAAAGAATTACCATACTTGAACCTTCCGAAGGAACTGAATCCATTCTTAGGCTATCGAGCAATCCGTCTCTGCCTCGATCAGCAGACGATTTTCAGGACCCAACTTAAGGCGTTGTTACGTGCAAGTGCTTTTGGTAACTTGAAAGTGATGTTCCCGATGATCGCGATGCTGGAGGAATTCCGTCAAGCGAAAGCGATTCTTTTAGAAGAAAAGGAAAAGCTTGAGCAAGATGGGGTAGAAGTATCTGATTCAATTGAAATCGGAATGATGGTGGAAATTCCGTCAACCGCAGTAATGGCGGATATATTTGCTAAAGAAGTAGATTTCTTCAGTATTGGCACGAATGATTTGATTCAGTATACTATGGCAGCTGACCGTATGAATGAACAAGTATCTTATCTATACCAACCATATAACCCAGCTATTTTAAGACTGATCAAGAATGTAATCGATGCTGCTCATAATGAAGGCAAATGGGCCGGCATGTGTGGAGAAATGGCTGGAGATGAAATCGCTATTCCTATCCTGCTTGGATTAGGACTGGATGAGTTCAGTATGAGCGCAACGTCGATCCTGCCTGCTCGAAGCCAGATTCGGAAATTGAGTCAGGATGAAATTGCGACGCATATGGAGGATGTCCTGCAACTAGATACAGATGAAGCTGTAAAGCAATATGTTCAACAACATTTCTTGAAATAAAGGAAACGATTTGACCCATAAGGATGTAAATATCCCTTTTGGGTCATTTCTTTTATGGGTATTCTTGTTAGACTTATGTAAACATATTTAGACTTTTAGTCATTGTGTTTAGACATAGTCTGCACATACTCAGGGTTCTGTATCATTTTTAGAGGGAAAATTCAGTCTTTTTAATACCTTTAATGACAAAATATTGCACATTATCAGGAAATGTAGTTGAAAAAAACCACTAAACAACGCAAAATAGAAATAACAGTTTGTTCAGGAGGTTACATAGTTGGAGCTAGCTAAACAAGAAAAAATCAATGATATGGAAAAAGCACTAAGAATGATTTCAGCACATATAAAACAAAAGGGTAGGGAAATCTTGAATGATTTCTCTATTACACCGCCGCAATTTGTGGCGTTGCAATGGTTATTTGAACAAAATGAAATGACAATCGGAGACCTTTCAAACAAAATGTACCTTGCATACAGCACGACTACGGATTTGATCGACCGCATGGAAAAAAATGGACTAGTAAAAAGAATTCGGGATCCGAAAGATCGTCGTGTGGTCCGCATCCAGAAACTTGATAAGGGCTACGAAATAATAGAAGAGGTCATTAAACGGAGACAGAATTATCTTAAGGATCTGACTGAGCAATTTTCCGATGAAGAAATTGAAAATCTTCACCAAAGCTTGCATCTCCTTTATGACAAAATGAATTCACATACTACCAACTAGACTTGACAGAGAAATTGAGGGGTTTATTTGAATAGTCCTATAGGAATTATTGATTCTGGTGTCGGGGGGATGACTGTAGCTCGGGAAGTCATGAGGCAGCTTCCTAAAGAAAAAATTTATTATTTAGGAGATACATTACGTTGTCCATATGGTCCGAGACCTTTAGAAGAAGTCCGAACGTACACTTGGAGAATGATCCATTACTTTTTAGAGAAAAACATCAAGTTACTTGTGATTGCCTGTAATACAGCTACTGCTGCAGTTTTGGAAGAGGCGCAGGAAAAACTTCCGATTCCTGTAGTAGGGGTCATTCATCCAGGAGCACGAGCGGCTATAAAAAACACCTTGAACCGTGAAATTGGCGTAATCGGAACAGAGGGAACAATCAACAGCCGGGCTTATGTAAAGGCTTTACAAAATATTGATAATAATGTAAATGTTCATAGTCTCGCGTGCCCTGAATTTGTCCCCTTGGTTGAAAGTGGGATGATCGACACCCAAGAAACTTTGCAAGTGGTTTATGAAAGGCTCGCCCCATTGAGCGATTTACCGATCGATACTTTGATTCTCGGCTGTACACATTACCCGATTCTAGCACCCGTTATTGATAAAGTGATGGGGAGTAATGTCCGGATCATTTCATCTGGAGCGGAAACTGCGCGGGAAGTAAGTACGCTTCTATATTACAGTAATCGTCTATACACGGGCAATCAAACACCTGAACATCGTTTTTTTACAACAGGTTCCAGTCAAATCTTCAATCGTCTCACCAGTGAATGGTTTGATCAAAATGTAAAACATATTGAGCATATCGAATTATAAGTGGCACATCATTTTTTGTGCCGCTTTTCTTGTTTTTCAGACCTGTTATACGAGATTTTTATAGAAAATTGCTTTTAGCTGAAATTTGCGACACTCCTCCGAGAAAAGCGAGCCAGGCAAGACCCCGCAGGGATTTAAGGATCTTCGACTAACAACCACCACGTCCTGTGGTGAACGTCGAAGCCAGCACATCCTGTGCAAGTGAGCGAGGAGGCTTGCGGATCGCCCGCTGAAAGGGATTGAACTTCGTGAAAATTAACAATTAAATCCTTTCCTTCCATTTCCCTAAAATTATAGAACGATGGTCTAATTGGACGGATGGCTCGTATATATAGTAGTACAAACCATTGTAGGAGGGAATGGAATGAGGAAGAAGCAGAGGAGATTAATCTTTGTTTCTCTTTTAACAGGTCTATTACTGCTTATGTCTGGGTGTGGCTTGTTAACAGAAAAAACAAATAATGAAATCGATCCACCCCAAGAAGTCAATTTTCTGGATGATGGCGAGTCTTTAGAGGAGACTGGTGAAGACACAGATGCTCTGGCAGATGGGAAGGATGCCCCAGCAGGTGCTACAGAATCGCACCAATTGCAAGTATACTTAATTGATGAAAACGGGCTGGTTGTTCCCCAAACGATGAAAATGCCGAGTGAGGAAGATCCAGCAAAGCAAGTCGTCGAGTACTTAGTGAATGATGGAAAAGCGTCCAACTATATTCCAAATGGTATGCGAGCCGTTTTACCTGCAGGAACTGAGGTTTTAGGCTTGAACATAGACCAAGGAACAGCAACGGTCGACTTTTCAGAGGAGTTTAAAGAGTATGCAGCTGAAGATGAACTTCGTATATTACAATCTTTGACGTATACGCTTACACAATTCGATAATGTACACGCAGTCAAGATCAAGATTAACGGAGAAGACCAGAAAGTCATGCCGGTCAACCAGACACCGATTGGCGAAAACATGACACGGGCAGATGGCATCAATATTGAGACCAATGGAGTTGTCGATGTGACAGGAAGCAAGACCGTAACGGTTTACTTCATAGGCCAAAATGGTGATGATGACTTCTATTATGTTCCGGTCACAAGAAAAGTGAATTCGAATGAAAACATGGTAAAAGCCACTGTTGATGAATTGTTAAGCGGACCATCCATTCAATCCGGTCTGTTGACGGATATGAGAAATGAAGTTGAACTTGTAAGTGCCCCAGTTGAAGAGGATGGGGTCGTAACATTAGACTTCAATGAGGCGCTCCTCAGTGAACAGAAAAATACAGCTATATCTGAGGCTGTTCTGAACTCACTGGTATTATCATTGACTGAACTTACGGGTATCGAAAAGGTACAGATCAAAGTGAATGGTACGAGTGAAGTCGTTAACCAAGATGGAAAATTATTGACTGAGCCTGTTTCAAGACCTGTGAATGTGAATACTGTAGAATTTTAAAATGAATAGAGGAAGTAAATGTGTTACGATAAAAGAGTAGGCGGTTAACAACCGCCTTTTTCTTTTGCCAAAGACGTGTGATCACCGGCATACTTTATGGATCGTGATGGTCATACTAATCAATAATGTAAGTTATAAAGGAGGAATTTCGGATGAGAACAGACGGTAGAATGAATGATCAGTTAAGAAAAATACATATCGAAACGAATTATATTAAACACCCGGAAGGCTCTGTTTTGATTTCAGTGGGGGATACAAAAGTCATTTGTACAGCTAGTATTGAAGATCGCGTT
This sequence comes from Pseudalkalibacillus sp. A8, assembly GCF_045920555.1. Lineage (NCBI taxonomy): Bacteria > Bacillati > Bacillota > Bacilli > Caryophanales > Fictibacillaceae > Pseudalkalibacillus > Pseudalkalibacillus sp. A8. Next base: position 4,051,978 of record NZ_CP174509.1, on the reverse strand, counting down.
CCACCTTTTATGAGAAACCAAGGGAAAGGTTGGATTGCAGCGGAGTATTCAATGCTTCCACGTGCTACAGAGCAGCGGAACATCCGTGAATCCAGTAAAGGGAAAGTGTCTGGGCGAACGATGGAGATTCAACGATTGATTGGTCGCGCACTCCGGTCAGTAGTAGAGCTGGATAAATTCGGAGAGCGTACCTGCTGGATCGATTGCGATGTCATACAGGCGGATGGAGGAACCCGTACTGCAAGTATCACTGGTGCATTTGTAGCTATGACTATGGCTTTCAACAGACTCATTGAGCAAGATGTCATCAAGAAAATGCCGATAAAAGAATTTTTAGCTGCTACGTCCGTTGGGGTAGTGCCAGAAAACGGGGAGATCTTAGACCTGTGCTACGAAGAGGATTCTAAAGCCCATGTCGATATGAATGTCATCATGACTGGTGGGAAAGAATTTGTAGAACTGCAAGGTACAGGTGAAGAGGCAACATTCTCATACAATCAATTGCAAGCAATGCTTAACCTTGCAGATAAAGGGATTACTGAACTTATAGAATATCAAAAAGAAGCACTAGGAGATATTCACCGGCTCATCGGTGAAAAGTAGGTGTTTATTCATGAAAAAGGTCATCATCGCGTCCCATAATGAGGGTAAAGTCAAGGAATTCCGGGAAATGTTTAAAGAGTTTGGGTTAAAGGTGGTTTCTTTGAGAGACCTGGATTTTCACGAGGAAATCGAAGAGAATGGTTCAACTTTCAAAGAAAACGCCAGTATTAAAGCAGAAACAATCGCAAACCATTTCCAAGAACCTGTCATTGCTGATGATTCCGGACTTGAAATTGATGCACTGGATGGCAGGCCTGGAATCTATTCAGCGCGCTATGCAGGGGAAGAAAAAGACGATGAAGCCAACCTGAAGAAGGTACTAGCGGAAATGGAACATGTGCCAGAAAAGGATCGTTCTGCTCGATTTATCTGTGTTTTAGCGATTGCACGACCAGGGAAAGAAACAAGTAGTGTTGAAGGTAAGTGTGAAGGAATCATTCTTCATGAAAAAAGAGGAGATCACGGTTTTGGCTATGATCCGATTTTCTATCTTCCTGCTATGGGGAAAACGTTAGCTCAATTGGAACCAGGGGAAAAGAACAAAATCAGTCACCGTGCAAAGGCTTTGAGAGAATTACGCAATCATTGGTCTGAAATCTTTTACACTTGAAGAAAGTAAAGCTTTCCTCAGTATGTTTTCACAAGCTGGTAACTCCGGAAGCTTAACGCCGCATGAAGAAAAAGCGTTAGCTTTTTCGAGGGTCAAAGCACAGCCTTCACCAAGAGTTTTGCTTTGCGAAGTTTACTTTAGCTTTTTAAAGGAGGACCTTTCAATGAATGTTTTAGTCGTAAGTGATAGTCATGGACTGACAAAGGAACTGAAGGAAGTCGTTGATCTGCATAAAAATCAGCTCGATGTAATGATCCATTGTGGGGATTCTGAACTTCCTTCGGATGATCCGATGCTGCGGCCATTTTACAATGTTCAAGGAAATATGGATCTCGGCCATCATGATTTCCCGAATGAAACATTAATTGAAGAACAAGACTACCGCCTGTTTGTCACACATGGACACTTATACAATGTGAAAATGTCCTACATGAATTTAGCCTATAAAGCTGAAGAAAAAGGAGCGGACCTGGTTTTCTTCGGGCACTCTCATACAGCAGAATCATTCGAAGAAAATGGTATGGTTTTTGTTAACCCGGGAAGTCTCCGTTTGCCTAGAGGGCGGAAAGAAAGGTCTTATGCAATTTGTGAATGTAAGGATCGTCATAAAATACGGGTACGTTTTTTTGAATTTGATGGGGAAGAACTGACAGATTTATCAACTGAATATCAATTATAAAAGAAAAAGAACTCACGATCATTAAAAAAACCATTGACATTTCCCTCGTAATTCGATATATTAATTATTGTCGCTGATTGATGCGGGTGTAGTTTAGTGGTAAAACAAGAGCCTTCCAAGCTCTGGTCGTGGGTTCGATTCCCATCACCCGCTCCATTTATTAACATGTCCCAGTAGCTCAGCTGGATAGAGCAACAGCCTTCTAAGCTGTCGGTCGGGCGTTCGAATCGCTCCTGGGACGCCATACTTAATACATACAAACGCTTCTATTGCATAAAAGCAGGGAGCGTTTTTTCTTATAGTTGATGATAACCTTAGTCGTTGGAGCTTCCTGATACCCTTTGAGTGGGTAAAACCGACTGTAAGGTACTCATAAAGACTTTATAAAATCCTTCAAGAGTAAAAATCCCATTAACTGGTTGCTTACTCCGTCCTTCATCCATACATACATGAATGTTGATGTCAAGACAAGTGTAATATAGACTTAATATGTTAGAATTTGTTTTTAAGAAGTTAAACTGCTAAACTTGCTTTAAACGATTGATAAAAAGCGGGGAGATTGTTTTGGAAAAAGACCATAAAGGGCCGCGTGAAAGTAAAATCGTTTACTTCCCAAACCTTACTGCAAAGCTTGTGAATAAGGGAATGTCAGCCCTAAAACAAAAGAAATTCAAAGAATCGCTGAATTATTTCCAACAGCTTATCGAGATGGAACCGGATCATCCACAAGGTAACGTTGGCGTTGTCTTAAGTCTGGTTGAACTTGGTGAATTGAGAGAAGCAAAGGAAAAGTGTGATACGATTCTTAAAAAAGACATCGGTGAGTATTATGATGTCCTGCAAATTTACATATCCATCCTCATCCAATTAGGCGATTATGAAGAAGTTGTGGAAATTCTCGAAGCAGTCATCCAAGAGCAAAGCCTGCCGCCGCAAATGGCTGAAAACTTCTATCAGCTTTTATATTTCAGTCGAAAAATGGCTGAGGATGAACCGAGTGATAACTTTGTTTTTGAAACGAAATTTTCGGATCAAGAGGTAGAACATCTTGCAACACAATTGAGATCACCGGACTCTAAGAAACAATGGCAAGCAGTACAATCGATTGAAAAACCTGATCAACCAGCAGTACGTAATGAGTTGAAGAATTTTCTTACATATCCCGATGCCAATCCATCTTTAAAAACAATTGTTCTGCAAATGCTGAAAGAGGGAGACGCGTCAGAAACCATCAGTATACATAAATTTGGGAAGACGATGACGGTAAGTCCTGACCAACTTCATGACATACCAGACGGACAATTTTATAGACTGGTTAAAACCATCATCGAGCATCAATTGGAACAACAGAATCCGACATTGTTAGAAATGGCTGAACAAATCTGGGACCATTACTTATTTATGATTTACCCGTTCCAACCAGAGCCCCTTAATGAACAATTATGGGCCGTCGCCGTTCTTGAAGTAGCTCATAGGCTGAACGGTATAGATTTTGATGGGGATGATCTGCAGGTTGCTTTTTCATTAGATGAAGAGTTACTTGAGGATGTTGTTGGAAAGATCATAGAAATTGAACGATTATCAATGAAAGAAGTCGGTCTCTCTGATGACTAGTCGAACTAGTTGAAAACCAATGTTCATGTGTTATAATGTAGTGGTTGCAAACTCATTCGTACGTTAATGTAGTTATAAGAAGATAAATGTTGGAGGGAATTATAGTCATGAGTGCAAAATGGGAAAAGCAAGAAGGCAATCTAGGTGTATTAACCATTGATGTAGATGCTGAACGTGTCAACGAAGCATTGGATCAAGCGTTCAAAAAGGTCGTAAAAAAAGTGAACGTACCAGGATTCCGTAAGGGGAAAGTCCCGCGTTCAATGTTTGAAAAGCGTTTCGGAGTGGAAGCACTTTACCAGGACGCTTTAGATATCCTGCTTCCTAGCGCATATACTCAAGCAGTTGAGGAAACAGGAATCGAGCCGGTCGACCAGCCTGATGTTGATATCGAGCAAATGGAAAAAGGTAAAAACCTTGTTTTCAAAGCAACTGTTACAGTCAAGCCTGAAGTCAAACTAGGTGAATATAAAGGCCTTGAAGTAGAAAAACAAGATAGTGAAGTTACAGATGAAGATGTCCAAGAAGAATTGACAGCTCTTCAAAAGAAGCATGCTGAATTGGCTGTGAAAGAAGAAGGTAAAGTTGAAAAAGGCGATACAGTTATAATCGACTTTGCTGGATATGTTGACGGGGAAGCTTTCGAAGGCGGAACTGCTGAGAACTATTCTCTTGAAATCGGATCGGGATCATTCATTCCTGGTTTCGAAGAGCAGCTTGAAGGTGAAGAAGCAGGTGCTGAAAAGGACGTCGAAGTAACATTCCCTGAGGAATACCATGCTGAAGAGCTTGCCGGAAAACCAGCTACGTTTAAAGTGAAAATCCATGAAATCAAACAACTGGAACTTCCTGAGCTGGATGACGAGTTTGCTAAGGACGCAAATGAAGAAGTGGAAACACTTGATGAGTTGAAATCTCAAATTAAAGAGCGTCTTCAAAATGACAAAGCGACACAAGCTGAAAATGAAATGAAAGATCAACTTGTTCAAAAAGCTTCTGAAAACGCAGAGATAGATGTTCCTGAAGCAATGGTCAATTCCGAACTTGATCGTATGATGAAGGAATTCGATCAACGCCTTCAAATGCAAGGTATGAACTTGGATATGTACTCTCAGTTCTCAGGCACTTCTGAAGATCAGTTGAAAGAGCAAATGAAAGAAGATGCAGAAAAGCGTGTTCGTACAAACTTGACTCTTGAAGCGATCGCTGAAGCTGAAAACATTGAAGTCTCAGAAGAAGAAGTAGATGAAGAAATCAAGAAGATGGCTGAAATGTACCAAATGGAAGTTGATAAAATGAAGCAAATGCTTGCGATGCAAGGTGGACCTGATCTATTGAAGGGTGACTTGAAAGTTCGTAAGGCAATTGATTTTCTTGTAGAGAATAGCAAAACTGTTGCATAATATAAAGTAGGATATGAAACAAGGCGCGAACTTTCGTGCCTTGTTTTGTACAAAAAAGCTTTATTTATATGTATAAGATTTTCCAGAGAGCTAATCCAAAAAATATAGTTTTAATAGGAATCGCACAACTGAATTATGACTATACTGATACATATCAGCACTTGAATTTTACATATCAAAGCGTTATTATTTTTGTTTTACGGCTCTTCATGATAAAATCGTATGTACATAATTAAAATGGAATCCATCGACAGATTTGTTACTCTGAAAACTATTGGAAATCTTTCAATGTGTAAAATACACTCGATGACAAATAACTAAAAGTAACAATTCATCCAAACCATTCTTAGGGGTGATTCAATGTTTAAATTTAACGAAGAAAAAGGACAATTGAAGTGTTCTTTCTGTGGTAAAACACAAGATCAAGTACGTAAACTGGTTGCCGGACCAGGTGTCTATATTTGTGATGAATGTATTGAATTGTGTACAGAAATCGTAGAAGAGGAACTCGGTACAGAAGAGGATGTAGAATTTAAAGACGTACCGAAGCCTCAGGAAATCCGGAAGATTCTTGATGATTATGTCATTGGCCAGGATCAAGCGAAAAAATCGCTTTCCGTTGCGGTCTATAATCATTACAAGCGTATCAACGCATCTAAGAAGTCGGACGATGTCGAGTTGGCAAAAAGTAATATTGCAATGATCGGACCGACAGGTAGCGGTAAAACATTGCTGGCTCAAACTTTGGCACGTATCCTCAATGTACCGTTCGCAATTGCTGATGCTACATCATTAACTGAAGCAGGTTACGTCGGTGAAGATGTGGAAAACATCTTACTTAAACTGATCCAGTCTGCAGATTACGATGTGGAAAAAGCAGAGCGCGGCATCATTTACATTGATGAAATCGATAAGATTGCACGTAAATCTGAGAACCCATCCATTACTCGTGATGTATCTGGTGAAGGTGTACAACAAGCCTTACTGAAGATTCTGGAAGGAACTGTTGCAAGCGTTCCTCCTCAAGGCGGACGTAAGCATCCACATCAGGAATTCATCCAGATCGATACAACCAACATCTTATTCATCTGTGGTGGAGCATTCGATGGAATTGAACAGATCGTCAAACGTCGTCTAGGTAAAAAGGTCATCGGATTCGGAACCGAGACTACCGAAAAAGCTGACCTTAAACAAGGTGAATACCTATCAAAAGTATTGCCTGAAGACCTGCTTCGTTTTGGACTTATTCCAGAATTCATCGGTCGTTTGCCAGTAACGGCAAGTTTAACGCCACTGGATGAAGAAGCATTGGTAGAGATCCTCACAAAGCCGAAGAACGCTCTTGTGAAACAATACAAGAAGCTGTTGCAGCTTGATGAAGTAGAGCTTGAATTTACTGAAGACGCGTTGAGCGAAATCTCAAAACAAGCGATTGAACGTAAAACAGGAGCACGTGGTCTGCGTTCCATAATTGAAGGAATCATGCTTGATGTCATGTTTGACCTTCCTTCACGGGAAGATATCAATAAATGTATCATCACAGCTGAAACGGTTACGGAAAAAGTACCGCCACAACTTGTTCTTGAAGATGGAACGGTTGTCGATGAAAAGAAACCAAAAGAAAGTGCTTGATTAATATTGCGATGAAACACTCCGCTGAATGCGGAGTGTTTTTTTAATATGATTATGGAGCTTCAGCAGCTCTTGGTACTTATAGGATAGTATAACTTTCTGTAATTCATGTTATTTATCCAACAGCTTTCCGCAAATCTGTTCAAAAATCCACACCAACACCATCTTCTACTGTTAAACTGACAATTCCAAATTCCTCTATTCAATTCTTAAAATAACGTTTAGTCCAACACATGCTCGGAGATACTAATGGATACGAAAACATACATATTGGAGGGGAAAGTATGAGTTGGACAGGAATAGCATTGATCATCCAGCTGTTCTTCGGAATCATCATCGGTCTCTACTTTTGGAATTTATTACGAAACCAACGTACACAGAAAGTCTCGATAGATAAGGAATCACGAAAGGAAATGGATCAGCTTCGGAGGCTGAGAAATATTTCATTAAGCGAACCATTATCAGAAAAGGTCCGTCCTTCACGCTTTGATGAAATCATTGGTCAAGCAGAAGGAATACGTGCTTTACAAGCTGCGTTATGTGGTCCGAATCCGCAACACGTCATCATTTATGGGCCACCAGGAGTAGGGAAGACAGCTGCTGCGAGAATCGTACTGGAAGAAGCCAAGAAAAATATACGGTCACCATTTAAGCCGACAGCTGTTTTTGTTGAACTGGATGCAACGACAGCCCGTTTTGATGAAAGAGGTATTGCAGATCCCCTCATCGGTTCTGTGCATGATCCGATCTATCAAGGCGCTGGAGCGATGGGGCAAGCAGGAATTCCGCAGCCGAAACAAGGGGCAGTCACGAATGCGCACGGGGGTGTGCTGTTCATTGATGAAATCGGTGAACTTCATCCGATCCAGATGAACAAGCTTCTGAAGGTTCTTGAAGATCGTAAAGTCTTCTTGGAAAGTGCTTATTATAGTGAAGAAAACACTCAGATTCCGCAGCATATCCATGATATTTTCCGAAATGGATTACCTGCTGATTTCCGCTTGATTGGTGCAACTACTCGTACACCTGATGAGATTCCACCAGCAATTCGTTCACGATGTCTTGAAATTTTCTTTAAAGAGCTGACCGCCGAAGATATCATCCGAATTGCAAAAAGATCAGTGGAGAAAATCAGCTTTACAATTGAAGAGAATGCTTTGGCCCTCCTTTCCCGATATGCGCGAAATGGCCGGGAAGCTGTAAATAGTATACAGATTGCTGCAGGGTTAGCAATCACGGAGGATCGCAACCATTTAACGAAAAGTGATATCGAATGGGTTCTCCACTCCAGCCAGCTGTCCCCTAGGATGGAATCAAAGATCCACCCAGTGCCTCGAATTGGTTATATCAATGGTTTAGCTGTTTATGGGCCCAATACAGGTGCATTACTCGAAATTGAAGCTACGGTGATCCCTTCGAAAGAAAATGGCTCGATCATGATCACAGGTATCGTGGAAGAGGAGAGTATCGGCAGTCAATCAAAATCAATAAGGCGCAAAAGCCTGGCAAAAAGCTCAGTCGAAAATGTGCTTACAGTTCTTAGAAGAATGGGTGTTCCTTCTAACAACTATGATATTCATATCAATTTCCCTGGGGGCGCTCCAGTCGATGGTCCTTCTGCGGGGATAGCGATCGCAACAGCCATTTATTCAGCAATAAAAGGTATCAAAGTCGACAACCAAATTGCCATGACAGGTGAAATCAGTATACATGGAAGTGTCAAGCCTGTTGGAGGCGTATTTGCAAAAGTTACAGCTGCAAGCCAGGCAGGGGTTCAGACCGTATTTGTCCCTAAAGAAAATCAACAATCGATTTTAAAAGAAATCCAAGGGATCGAAATTATTTATGTCGATCACTTAGATGAGGTTTTCGAACATGTCTTTAAGGAAAAGTATAATAAAGAAAGAGTCGATAGCATTACTGTGCAAGAGTCCTCGCCAAAGGTAGTTTGAGGCGGGGGTTTCTTTTTTCATATCCGGATGACATGAATCATTCTTTGTCACGATTGGATTATGAAAAACGGATTTTTTCCCGAACATTGAAATATTCTCAATATCATCTAAAATAAGGGCTGAAAGGGATGGTACTTATTAGACAAAGATAGGATTTACGGGTAGAATTGATAAGATGAAATACCTATTTTAACTCATGATAATCAAGCTGATTTTAACCCACTCCCATCGCTGTATTATTGAAAAATATTTCGAAGCGATCAGTGTTAGGAAAGTGTTTGAAGTCAGTTTGTCAAATAGAATTTGGAGGTGTGTTTCTATGGCTCAAACGAGAACAATACCATTGTTGCCACTTAGAGGACTACTTGTATACCCAGGAATGGTTCTCCACTTGGATGTAGGACGCAAGAAGTCTGTTCAAGCCCTTGAAAAAGTAATGATGGATGACCAACATATATTTTTATCCACTCAAAAAGAAGTGGCCATAGAAGAACCAACGGAAGATGAAATTTATAAATTAGGCACGATTGTAAAAGTCAATCAAATGCTGAAGCTCCCGAATGGAACGATCAGGGTACTTGTTGAAGGTGTACAACGGGGGGAGATCACTTCCTATAAAGACGATGAAGAAGTCGGTTATATTGAAGTGAATGTGAATTTGATCGAAGAACGCAACGAGGCAGATGCTGAAGAAATGGCTTTGATGCGTACTTTGCTGCACCATTTTGAACAATACATAAGCCTCTCAAAGAAAGTGACAGCTGAGACCCTTGCTTCTGTTCAAGACATTGAAGAGCCCGGCAGATTAGCCGATATCGTTTCATCACATTTACCGTTAAAAATAAAACAAAAACAAGAAATTTTAGAAACACTCGAAATCAAAGAACGCCTTAATAAAATCATTAAGATATTGAATAATGAGAAGGAAGTCCTCGGTCTTGAGAAGAAAATCGGGCAGCGCGTCAAAAAGTCGATGGAACGGACTCAGAAAGAATATTACCTTCGTGAACAAATGAAGGCGATCCAAAAGGAACTCGGTGACAAGGAAGGTAAAGCTGGGGAAGTCACATCATTAAAAGAAAAAATTGAAGAGTCTCAAATGCCTGAAAATGTCCAGAAAACTGCACTTAAGGAATTGGACAGGTATGAAAAGATGCCACAAAGCTCTGCTGAAAGCGGTGTGATCCGAAATTATATCGATTGGCTCCTCAATATACCATGGATGAAAGAGACAGAAGATAACCTTGATATCAATCATGCCGAAAAAATCTTGAATGAAGACCATTATGGACTTGAAAAAGTGAAGGAAAGGGTTCTTGAATACCTTGCAGTCCAACAGCTTACAAATTCTTTAAAAGGACCTATTTTATGTTTAGTCGGACCTCCTGGGGTCGGTAAAACCTCCCTTGCCAGGTCGATCGCCCGCACTCTCGGACGGAATTTCGTCAGGATTTCACTTGGGGGCGTACGTGATGAAGCGGAAATTCGCGGTCATCGCCGTACATATGTAGGTGCGATGCCGGGCCGACTCATCCAAGGGATGAAAAAAGCAGGTTCCGTGAACCCTGTGTTTTTACTTGACGAAATAGATAAAATGTCTAATGATTTTCGTGGAGATCCTGCATCCGCTTTACTAGAGGTGCTTGATCCTGAGCAGAACAATACGTTCAGCGATCACTTCATTGAGGAGCCATATGATCTATCAAAGGTTTTATTTGTAACGACTGCAAATAACATTTCAACCATACCTGGCCCACTGTTGGATCGTATGGAATTGATCCAAATCGCTGGATATACTGAAGTGGAAAAGCTTCATATAGCGAATCAATATCTTGTAAAGAAGCAAACCGAGGCACATGGTCTCACCAAAGGTAAACTTCAGATTCGTGATGAAGCACTGATACAAGTCATCCGTCGCTATACACGTGAGGCAGGCGTGCGTAATTTAGAACGTCAAATAGCTTCCTTATGCCGAAAAGCGGCTAAAGAAATCGTGGCCGGCGATAAAAAGCGTGTCATCATTACAGAGAAAACGCTGGGAGATTATCTGGGCAGACCTAAATTCAGATATGGCCAAGCTGAAGTGGAAGATCAAATCGGAGCTGCTACAGGTCTGGCTTATACTACGACTGGCGGTGATACACTTTCGATTGAAGTCTCGGTTTCATCAGGTAAAGGCAAGTTGATCTTGACTGGGAAACTTGGCGATGTGATGAAAGAATCGGCACAAGCAGCTTTCAGTTATATTCGTTCACGTGCTGAAGAGTTGAATATCGATCCGGAGTTTTCCGAGAAAAATGATATCCATATCCATGTCCCGGAAGGCGCAACACCTAAGGATGGTCCTTCTGCAGGAATTACGATGGCCACAGCCCTCATTTCAGCACTGACAAACCGTCCTGTCCGAAAAGAAGTCGGCATGACCGGAGAAATAACCCTTCGGGGACGTGTACTGCCTATTGGCGGATTGAAAGAAAAGACACTGAGTGCCCATCGAGCAGGCCTTGAGAGAATCATTTTCCCTAAAGAAAATGAAAAAGACTTGGATGATATTCCTGATAGTGTGAAGAAAGATCTCACCTTCATTCCAGTTTCTCATTTAGATGAAGTGTTAAAGGAAGCATTGATAGGTGGACAAAAATGAAAGTAAATACAGCCGAACTGATTATCAGCGCCGTAAAGAAGGAGCAATACCCGAATGATCTGAAGCCGGAAATCGCACTCGCTGGCCGTTCGAATGTAGGTAAATCATCTTTCATCAATAAAATGATCAATCGTAAAGCTCTAGCAAGGACATCTTCAAAACCAGGTAAGACACAAACATTGAATTTTTACCTTTTGAATGAAGAAATGTACTTTGTCGATGTTCCAGGGTATGGTTTTGCGAAAGTCTCCAAAAAAGAACGTGATGCTTGGGGGCGGATGATTGAGACATATTTGATGGAAAGCGAGCAATTGAGGGCAGTTGTTTTGTTAGTCGATCTGCGCCATGCTCCCTCCAAGGATGATCAATTGATGTATGATTGGTTGAAGCACTTTGAAATCCCTGTAATTGTCGTTGCGACAAAAGCGGATAAGATTCCAAAAGGCAAGCATCAGCAGCATATCAAACAAATCCGTGAAACCCTTCAGATGGATAAAGGTGAGTCTGTACTCCCTTTTTCTGCAGAAACTTCATTCGGGAAAGAAAAAGTCTGGTCTACAATTGAAAGCCTTTTATAAAGTGACAAAACTCTCCTTGTTTTAAAAAACAGGGAGGTTTTTTTGTTTTTATGTAGAAGATATACTGTGGATACTTTTAAATATAACATGACATTGATACTGTTTAGTTCGTTATAGTTAAGGGGAATATACAGTGGTGGAGAGAAATGTAGGGTATGTGGAGTAGGCTGATAGATAGAATGTCTCATCTTCATACTCTTAGAAAAAGAATGGGATCGTTTTATGGACTGTTTACCACTGTATGTTTCTCTCGTAAGTAGTATCCAAAAATTCTACAGAAAGAGGGTCAAAACAGAATGAGAAAAGTTGGCTTATGGGCAGTCATGATCTTATCGTTTTCTATGCTTCTGGCAGCCTGTGGAGGCGGTTCAGAAGATGGAGGGGGAGCAAATGGGGAATACGATCTCAAGGAAGATGGCAAGTTTACTTTCGCTTCCTCGGGTGAATTCAAGCCTTTCAGTTCAACCGATGCAAATGGTGAAATGTCTGGATTTGATATCGAAGTAGCTGAAGCAGTTGCTAAAGAATTAGGATTGGAACCTAGTCCACAGAAATTCAAGTTCGCGAGTATCGTTGAAGGGGTAAAGACAGGTCGGTTCGATGCTGCGGTGGCGAGTCATACAATCACACCTGAACGTGCTGAGCATGTAGATTTCTCGATTCCATATTATTATTCCGGTCCCCAAATTTTCACTCGGCCAGATAGTGATATCGAAACAAAAGATGATTTGAAAGATAAGGAAATTGCAGTTTCAAAAGGTTCAACATATGCAAAATCAGCGGAAGAAGTGACGGATAATATCAAAATCTATGACAGTGACGTGACAGCACTAGAAGCCTTGAGTGAAGGGAAGCACGATGCGGTCATCACTGACTTCGTAACTGGTAAAGAAGCAATCGGGAATGATTTCAATATCGAAGGTAAAGAACTTATAGGACGAAGTGAGCAAGCAATCGCTGTTGCAAAAGATAATGAAATACTTCTTGAAGATATCAATGCAGCTTTAGAGAAGCTTAGAGAAGATGGTACATTGAAAAAGCTAAGTGAAAAATACTTTGGGGATGACATTACATCGGATCCTGAAGGTGAATAAATTTATTGGAAAGAAAATGACGAATGTGCGCACCATTGCGCACATTTGTTTCTTATATTTCCTATTGCATAACTTTTCCAAAGGCCATAATCCATTAATCATATCAACTTGATATCGGTGCTTTAAGGAGATGATACACCTTGCCAAGTTTTCCGCATTTTTTTGAAACGTTCATTGATAGTTATCCTGTCTTTCTCAAAGGGATGCTTCTAACCCTTCAAGTAACGGCGGTTTCTATTTTAATTGCAATATTCATAGGTCTTTTCTTTGCATTATTGAAGATTTCTAAGATCAAAGTATTAGAAGCAATTGCAAATGTTTATATTTATATTGTCCGCGGAACACCGCTGATCGTCCAAATCTTCATTTTTTATTTCGGGCTATCAGAGTATAATATTTCAGGGTTCTGGTCGGCAACATTAGCACTCGCCTTTCACAACGGTGCCTATATAGCAGAAATCTTTCGAGGTACGATTCAATCGATCGACAAAGGTCAAATGGAAGCCGGGCGTTCATTAGGTATGACGACTGCTCTGACGATGCGTAGAATCATTCTTCCACAAGCGTTCCGAAGAGCGTTGCCTCCACTCGGTAATCAGTTCATCATTGGATTGAAAGACTCCTCATTAGCAGCCTTCATCGGTATGTATGAGTTATTCAATGTTGCTACAACAGCTGGTTCGAATAACTTCGATTCTATGACCTATTTATTGATCGTAGCTGTTTACTATCTGATTCTTGTCTTCTTACTAACAGCTATTGTCAGCTTGATGGAGAAAAAGCTATCTGCAAGTGATTAAGGGAGTGAATAATATTGAGTGAAAAACGAGAAATGATCAAAATAGAAAAGCTGAACAAGAGTTTCGGTGATCTGCATGTACTGAAAGATATTGATATGGAAGTCCAAGAAAATGACGTTGTCGTTTTAATAGGGGCAAGTGGATCAGGGAAAAGTACCCTGCTCAGATGCCTGAATTTCTTAGAAATCAAAAACGGTGGGAAAATTATCGTAGAAGGAAAAGAAATTGACCCTAATAAAGATAATTTGAATAAAGTTCGTGAACGAATCGGGATGGTATTCCAGCACTTCAATCTGTTTCCTCATAAAACAGTGCTTGAAAACGTCATGGAAGCACCACTCATGGTGAAAGGGATGAACAGATCCCAAGCTGAGAATGAAGCGAAAGAATTACTCGAAAAAGTAGGGCTGGCTGAAAAAGCGGATGTCTATCCATCAAAGCTTTCTGGCGGGCAGAAACAACGGGTCGCCATTGCAAGGGCATTAGCGATGAAGCCAGACATCATGCTGTTCGATGAGCCTACGTCTGCATTAGACCCTGAACTTGTCGGGGAAGTTTTATCAACAATGAAACAATTGGCGAGGGAAGGAATGACGATGGTCGTCGTCACCCATGAAATGGGCTTCGCACGTGAAGTAGGTGACTGGGTCTTTTATATGCATGATGGACGAATCGTGGAACGCGGCCATCCACAAGAACTTTTCAACAATCCAAAAGAACAGCGTACAAAAGATTTCTTAAGTTCCATACTCTAAAGCAAAAGGTGTGACCCGAAGAGAGGTCACACCTTTTTTTAATTAATACTCACTTGTTTCGTTTCATCAAATAAAACCCGATCACAATGAGGATTACTGCCCAAAATTGTTCAGTATAATTGACGATCGTACTGATAATTCCAGTTGTATTGGTTGAAAACAGTGCAATCAGGGAAAGGATAGTCAAGGCTGCACCGATCCATAACCCGCTCTGCTTTGTTCTGTTATATTGTAGTAAAAATCCTATGCCGATACTAAGGAAATAGACGATCCATAAAGCTGGCCAATTTGTGATATTCCCGCTTGCATAGTAATGGACTGCGATCCCGCAAATGACCACACCGGAAAACAGAGCGTAAGGTTCATTCTTTTGTAAAAGGAACCCTATTCCGATGATCAATAAGAATGCAGGTAAGGCATCAACTTCACTAATAAATGGAACAGACCATTGCTTTGATAAAAAATAGACACCCAAACCTGCGATCAATGTTCCTGGAAAAATACCTTGTTTCATAATCTCCTCCTCACAGAGCTTACATCTTGCTGTTCTTTTGCGAAAATCTTGGAAATTTGGTACATTAGATGTGTACGAAGCCTTGATAATACTATGAAATACTAAATTTTGGTTTTAAGGGTATACTAATTTTATCTACTAAAAATCATACCATAAGACTTTCAAACACTGTTCACATTTGTTTCGAATAATGCTGGACTGTACATGCTATAATGCTATTGGGAATTTATTTATCTCTATTTACATAAATACAGGGGGTGACGAACGATGCACATTTTAAAAGTTGGGCTGAATCATAAGACAGCTCCGGTTGAAATACGTGAAAAGGTATCTTTTCAACCTGGCGAAATGGAGCTGGCTTTGCAGTCACTTAGAAACACGAAAAGCATACTGGAATGTGTAATCGTATCGACCTGCAACCGTACTGAAATTTACGCCGTCGCTGATCAGTTGCATACAGGGCGATATTATATTAAATCATTCTTAGCGAATTGGTTTTCATTAGATAAGGACTTGTTGAACCCATATTTACAAATTCGTGAACGTGAGGATGCCATCGAGCATCTATTCAAGGTTGTTTGCGGACTGGACTCGATGATTCTAGGTGAAACCCAAATCCTTGGACAAGTGCGTTCAAGCTTTTTCACTGCACAACAAATCGGGACAACTGGTACTGTGTTCAACGAGCTGTTCAAAAAGGCGATCACATTGGCAAAGCGCTCTCATTCCGAAACTGAAATCGGAGAGAATGCAGTTTCTGTGAGCTATGCTGCAGTCGAACTAGCTAAAAAAATATTCGATGGACTTGAGGGAAAGAATGTATTGATCATCGGTGCCGGAAAGATGGGTGAACTAACTGCAAAACACCTATGCAGTAACGGAGTCGATCAAATTACCGTTCTTAATCGGACATATTCAAAAGCTCAGGAAGTAGCAGCCCGTTTTAATGGACAAGCTTCTACTATGGAAGAGCTGGAATCTTCGTTGAAGAAAGCGGATATTGTGATCAGTTCTACTGGTTCAACTGAGTTCGTACTTTCGAAGGCCAACGTTGCACCAGTTTTGAAGAAACGTAAAGGGAGACCGTTGTTCATGATGGACATCGCGGTACCTAGAGACCTATCTCCAGATTTGCAAGACCTTGAAGGTGTCTTCTTATATGACATTGATGACCTAGAAGGAATCGTCGAGGCGAACTTAGCTGAGCGACAAGAAGAAGCTGCTAAGATCCGTGTCCTTATTGAAGAAGAACTGCTTGCATTTTTAAACTGGATCAATACCCTCGGAGTAGTTCCTGTCATCACGGCATTAAGACAAAAGGCACTTTCCATTCAGGCTGAAACGATGAAAAGCATCGAACGCAAAATGCCTGATCTCACGGATCGTGAACGGAAAGTACTAAGTAAACATACAAAAAGCATCATCAACCAACTGCTTCGTGATCCGATCACGCGCGTGAAAGAGTTGGCAGCTGAACCTGATTCCAATAAGCAACTGGAGCTTTTCACACAGCTGTTCGGAATTGAAGAAGAGTTGGAACATGTATTAAAAGAGGAGCGTCTTGCTCGCGAACAAAAGTTGCCTGAGGCAGAAGGAGAGAAGTCATTTCAAACTATCTCCAACCCAGCGACAAATTAGTCTTGCTCCCAGGAGAGGAGTTGTATCGTGAGTAGTATCAGGTGGGTTTACGATATAACAATCATTTTATACGCACTCAGTGTATTAGGATATTTCATGGATTTCCTGCAAAACAACCGGAAGGCGAACCGAATTGCCTTCTGGTTGCTTTCTATTGTCTGGGTATTGCAATCATTCGTTTTAATATTACGGATTTTTGAAGCCAACCGTTTTCCGATACTCACGCCTACGGAAGGGTTATTTTTTTATTCCTGGGTTATTGTAACGCTTTCACTTTTGATCAACTGGTTTTTCAGAGTACATTTCTTCGTGTTTTTTACGAATATCATCGGATTCATTCTCATGGCTGTCAGTTGGTTTGCTCCGAACAATCAGGTTTCTGAAGCATTTTCAAATCAACTGATCAACGAATTAGCGATCATACATATTACAATGGCATTCATAGCGTATGGCGCTTTCACGGTTTCAAGTATTCTATCGATCATGTATCTGGTGCAATACAACATGTTGAAAAAGAAAAAAGTGGGGAAACGGTTATGGCGTTTCGAAAGTCTTACACGTCTTGAAAGGTTGCCTTTCATATTGAATATGATCGGTGTCCCGATCCTATTTCTTAGCCTGGTATTAGGCTTGATTTATGGGTATAAAGTATACATGACACTAGCGATCTTAGTCGATGCAAAAGTGATCAGTTCGTTTATTGTTTTATCCGTATACGGAATCTATTTGTATCTGAAGGTAGGGAAAGAGGCGTACGGGAGGCAGCTGGCCTATTGGAATGTCGCCGGTCTTCTCATCATCCTTATCAATTACTTTTTAGCTGCCACGCTTACGGAGTTTCATCTATGGTACTAGAAAAGTGCCTGACACTTTTCTGAAACGCTTGATGCACAAGGGCCAAACTGCCATGCCTGGCACCGTCAGAAATTTGAATCTATGTCTGGAGGTCAATTATGCGCAAGATCGTCATCGGTTCTCGAAGAAGTAAACTTGCTCTCACCCAAACACGTTGGGTAATCGATCAATTGAAAAAAGCGGGGGCACCATTCGAGTTTAAAATCAAAGAGATTGTAACAAAGGGAGATCAGATCTTGAACGTCACCCTTTCAAAAGTCGGAGGGAAAGGTCTATTCGTCAAGGAAATTGAACAAGCGATGATGGATAAAGAGATTGATTTCGCTGTCCACAGTATGAAAGACATGCCATCCGTTCTTCCGGAAGGACTTGAATTAGCTTGCACGCCACCGAGGGAGGATTATCGCGATGCTCTCATTTCAGAGAATCATGTTCCTTTTGAAAAATTACCAGAGGGTGCAATCGTAGGAACGAGCAGTTTGAGAAGAGGAGCACAATTGCTTGCGAAACGTCCGGATCTGTCTATAAAATGGATACGTGGAAACATTGATACAAGGCTTGCGAAGCTTCAGAATGAAGATTACGATGCCATTGTGTTAGCAGCTGCTGGGTTGAAGCGTATGGGATGGTCAGATGACGTGGTCACTGAATATTTGGAAAAGGATGTTTGTATCCCTGCTGTCGGGCAAGGTTCTCTTGCCATCGAATGCCGAGAAAGTGATCACGAATTGAAAGATTGGTTGGAAAAAATCAATTGTCCTGATACCTTCGATACAGTTCGTGCTGAGAGAGCGTTCTTACGTACACTTGAAGGTGGATGCCAGGTACCGATCGGCGGACTTGCAGAACTGGAACAGGACTCAAGAGCCATTACCCTGACAGGGTTCGTTTCAACACCAGAGGGAAAAACGATCATTAAAGATACCATTCAAGGCATCAATCCGGAAGAAATCGGCGTCGACCTAGCTAAGAGACTCGGTGAACGGGGTGCCAAGGATATTTTAGATCAAGTAAAAAAGGAGCTTGATCAGTAATGGATAAAGCATTGCCGTATTCAGGTCATAAAATATTGATAACAAGATCTGAAGAACAGGCTCTTCCGCTTGTCCATTCAATTGAACAAAGAGGAGGGGAGGCTGTCGTGATTCCCCTTCTTACTTTTCAGACTCCAGATGATAATACAGCATTAAGAAGAGCGATCCACGAGATTGAACAATTCCAGTGGGTCGTTTTTACAAGTCAGAACACGGTCCGGTTTTTCATGAATCAAATTGAGAAAGAAGGACGTTCGTTTGATCTTCTGCACACACTGAAAATAGCGGCGATAGGGAAGAAAACCGTGGAGCTTTTAGAAAGGTTCGGCATAGAGGTCGACTTTGTTCCTTCAAAATTTGTAGCAGAGATTTTTATAGATGAATTCATCAATCATACGAAAAATGAGGACCGAATCTTGCTTCCACATGGGAATCTAGCTCGAAGCATCATTATTGATAAACTGGGTGAAGCGGGAAGGAACGTCGAAGCCGTCATCGCCTATGAAACCGTGCCGAATTTTGATATTCGAGAAGATTTACAACAGACGTTAAGAAGTAATGATATTGATATACTTACTTTCACTAGTTCATCAACCGTTCATTTTTTCTTTCGATTGGCAGAAGAAAAGGTCATCCTGAAGGATTGGATATGGGCTTGTATCGGACCGATTACAGCTGAAACACTTAAAGGATATGGAGTAACTGCAGATATTGTCGCAGACGAATATACAACTGAAGGCTTGGTTGCTTCGATCGAGTCTTATTTGGAAAAGGAGGAACGACGATGAACAATGCTTTTCAACGACATCGCCGATTAAGAAGGACAGCAAGTATGCGTTCACTTGTACGCGAAACATTTTTACGAAAAGAAGATATGATTTACCCGCTATTTATTGTAGAAGGTGAAGGGGTGAAAGAAGAGGTCAGTTCAATGCCTGGCGTTTTCCATTATTCCTTGGATCGTCTCCACGAAGAACTCGATGAGATTACAGGCGTGGGTCTTCAATCCGTTATCGTTTTCGGGGTACCAAAGCACAAAGATGAACGTGGTACTTCTGCTTACGAAGCAAATGGAATCGTACAACGCTCCATCGCTTTTATCAAGGAAAACGGTCCTTCATTGACAGTGATTGCAGATACATGCCTCTGTCAGTACACAGATCACGGCCATTGCGGTGTCATCCATGAGGGTGATGTATTGAATGACCAGTCGTTAGAATTGTTGACACAGACAGCGATTTCACAAGCCAGGGCTGGAGCGGATATCATTGCACCCTCCAATATGATGGATGGTTTCGTGGCAGCCATACGTGCAGGACTAGATGAAGCCGGCTTTGAAGATATCCCGATCATGTCCTATGCAGTCAAATATGCGTCTTCATTCTACGGTCCATTCCGTGATGCTGCACATAGTTCACCACAGTTCGGTGACCGTAAAACCTATCAGATGGACCCGTCTAATCGTCTCGAAGCGATACGCGAAGCTCAATCGGATTATGAAGAAGGGGCAGACTTTTTAATGGTCAAGCCAGCCCTCGCATATCTCGATATTCTAAGAGAATTGAAGGATCGTTTCCCGCTTCCTCTTGTAGCTTACAATGTCAGCGGTGAGTACTCGATGATCAAAGCAGCTTCACAAAATGGCTGGATCGATGAAAAAGAAATTGTACTTGAAAAACTTACAGGAATGAAGCGGGCAGGCGCAGACTTGATCATCACCTATTTTGCAAAAGACGCAGCGCGATACATTGATGAAAGATAATTGATAGGAAGGGTGTTAAGATGAATAATCGTACATTCGAAAAATCAAAGGAAGCATTTTCTAAAGCGACACCACTTATGCCAGGAGGAGTGAACAGTCCGGTTCGTGCCTTCAAGTCTGTTGATATGGATCCAATTTATATGAAACGCGGAAAAGGTTCGAAAATCTATGACTTGGATGATAATGAATACATCGATTATGTGTTGAGCTGGGGACCTTTGATCCTCGGTCATGCCGACGATCATGTTGTGGAAGCATTGAAAAAAGCGACTGAGTTAGGAACGAGCTTCGGTGCTCCACATGAAATGGAGACGAAATTGGCTGAATTGGTGATTGAACGGGTTCCATCTATTGACGTAGTAAGAATGGTGAACTCAGGAACCGAAGCGACGATGAGTGCCCTACGTCTTGCACGCGGCTATACAGGTCGAAATAAAATTTTGAAATTTGAAGGCTGTTACCATGGCCATGGAGATTCCCTCCTCATCAAGGCTGGCTCTGGAGTAGCAACACTCGGATTGCCGGATAGCCCGGGTGTACCTGAGTCGATTGCACAGAATACGATTACAGTCCCTTACAATGATCAAGAAAGCGTAAGATATGCTTTTGAGCAATACGGTGATGATATCGCTGGGGTTATCGTTGAACCTGTAGCAGGGAATATGGGCGTTGTTCCTCCTAAAGATGGTTTCTTGGAATTCTTACGAGAAATCACCACGGACCACGGAACCCTATTGATTTTTGATGAAGTGATGACTGGATTCCGTGTCGGTTATCAATGTGCGCAAGGCCATTTTGATGTGACACCTGATTTGACCTGCCTCGGAAAGGTAATTGGTGGCGGTCTTCCAGTTGGAGCGTATGGAGGTAAAAAAGAAATTATGGATCAAATTGCACCCAGCGGACCGATCTACCAGGCTGGAACGCTATCAGGAAATCCATTGGCGATGACTGCCGGCTACGAAACTCTACGTCAATTGACAGAAGACTCTTATACCGAATTTGGAAAAAAAGCAGATCGTCTAGAACAGGGTCTTTCAGAAACTGCAAAAAAATACGGAATTCCACATCATATCAACCGTGCTGGTTCAATGATAGGACTGTTCTTCACTGACAATGAAGTCATCAACTATGAAACAGCTAGTTCATCGGATCTTGAAGCATTCACCGTCTACTTTAAGTCGATGATCAATCAAGGTATCTCGATTCCTCCTTCGCAGTATGAGGGTTTATTCTTATCTACAAAACACTCAGATAAAGATATCGAACGTACGATTCAAGCAAGCGAAAATGCCTTTAAAGCAGTCGCGGAATTTCTGAAAAAGTAAATACTAAAAATACAGCAGGCAGGATATCCGTGATATCTTGCCTGCTTTTTTCCCCTGGAATTTTCGCATTCCTGTCCATGTCAATAGATTTAAGAGACTAGCAATCAAGGGTTTCTTAAGCTCTCATGAGTTCCTCCTTTTTCACCTATTCACTTAATTGAAAAATCAAAGGGACAAATCTTTCCAATCACGCTTCTCCATTTCATTTTTAGGTATAAAATCTTGGCTCAGACATACACCTGTATTGTATAGGAATAATTGTGTTGAGAGGGGGAGCTTGCTTTGACGGAGCGCAATCAGTCTAAGTTAGAGTTTTCAATAGAGGAATCAGTATGGCTCAATAAGGGACAGGAGGTTGAGGAATTTTACACGGTAGATTTGAATCCGGAAGTTACGGTTGAAGAGGTGGATGATCAGATTTGTATCAAAGGCCATCTCTGCTTAACGGGTGAATACAGGTGTGCGGATCAATCTGAGGAAGAGAATACTTCAGAGGAATCTACCTTCCTTGGTTATCGTTCATTTTCCCAATTGAATGATGTTTCCGATGATGTAGTGAAATTGGACCACCGTTTCCCGGTTGATATCACCCTGCCAAAAAATCGCGTTCTTAATAAGGATGACCTTTTCGTCACCGTTGATAATTTTGATTATGAAATGCCGACTCCTTCGTGTCTTGAAGTTTCTGCTGCCATCAGTGTATCGGGTGTTTATGAAAATCAAGGATCTGCCAGTGAAGAGTTCGAGGAACAAGAATTAGTTTACCAGAATGATGAAGTTTATGTGACTCGTGAAGAAGATGACAAGGACGATCATGAATTATATGAAGGTGGATCGAATCCATTTCCAATTTTAGAGTTCGAATCACGCCGATCTCCTGAAAATTACGATCACGAAGAAGAAACGGAGTATAAGGCCATAAGAAGAGAGCCTCAAGTAGAATTTTTAAGCAGAAATGAAGAGCGTTACGATTCTGACGCATATGGCCACCTCAGTGATATGCGGAACTCGGATACTGCTGATTACGAGGATGAGTACGAAGAGGAAGAACTTTATCGCACGGAAGAGTATGAGTATGAAGAAAATGACGATGCGTATTACCACGAGGAAGAATCTGAAGAAGAATATGAAGAACAAGGGGAAGTAGAGAGCACCTCCAACCGTCCGCCGCGTGAAGAGAACGCTCTTTATTTAACAAAAATGCTGACAAGGGATGATGAAGAGCTTACGAAAATGAAAATGTGTATCATCCAAGCAGGAGATTCATTGGATTCAATCGCTGGAAGATATGATGTCCCGGCAAGTCAACTTATGCGGGTCAATCGTCTAGAGACCGAAGAGATTGAAGAAGGACAAATTTTATATATACCAGTCTCCGCACGATAGGATGGTGTCGTTATGAGCATGGATATATTGGAGCTCATCGAAAAACACTACCCATTAAAGCCATTACATTGGAAACATAAGAATGAAGTTCTTGAAACTGATGCTGGTACGAAAAGAGTTCGTGTTTGGACAGATGAGAGGACAATGACCTGGCATTTTAATTGGAGGGAGCGACTGGAGAGCAATACAGTGTTGACAGACCGTATGATACGGACATTGGATGCGAACTGGTTCCTCCCTTTTGAAGACCAATTCCTGACCCTCCATGATGAGCGGTATGAACCTTATCCGAAGCATAACCATGAACAAACATGGGGCATGTTACTTGGGAAATTATTGGCCCAGGGTATTGAACACCCCGTGTATGAAAACGAGGATTTTTCTGAAACAAGGGAGCAAATGGTGCAGCAATATGGTCTGGATCGCTCAGACCTGAACATGCCGATCCTTAACCGAAGCTTACCTGAGGCGAAGAGACGACTCAGGACCGTTGAAACGATCAGAAATCGATATAGACATTTGAAAATCCCATCCTTGGAGCCTTCTATCCTGACTTATCAGGGGAAGCGTGTCCATGGAAGGTTGTTTTGGCAAGGTGGTAATGAACCTCCTGAACGCAGCATGCACGGTCTATGCGATTTTCTTTCAGATTGGCGATTAGCCACTGATACACAATCTATGTATAAATTATTGGATGCCATTCATGATCACTTCCCTCTTGAAGGCGGCTATGACCAATTGTTGGCTGCTGATCTAATTGCACCGCGAGAAGTCCAGAGGTGTGTGCAACGGCTCGAATCCACAGATGGTCAATCTGCTAGTGAAATTTTGGATCAGTTTGAAAGGGAATGGGAATCGAATCGGACCCTCGTTGAAGAAGTTTGTCGCTGGATAGAACACAGGGCAAAGAAGGTGGTACGATGAAGGCGGCATCAATGTCAGTAGACGGCATCATCCTATATTATTATGATCTGTTCCCTGAAAAGATCGAGTCTTATGGTCGAGTTCAGCGTATCACGACAAAACGGGGGACTTTCGCTCTCAAAGAAACGGCAATGAACAAAGAGCAAATGGATTGGTTTTTGCATTGTATGGATCGTCTTAATGAGATTGGATACGACCATGTCGTCCCATTGACCATGACCAAATATGGTGACCCATATGTAATTGCGAAGAACCGCTATTTTTATGTGACCAAGTGGTATGAAAATGACTCACGGTCGAACTTCCCGTATGAGGATTTCATTATTGATGAGCTCGGAAAACTACATGCCAATACGGTAAAAGCACAGTCATTTTCTGAAGAAGTGATCAAGGATTCATTCAACGGACTAGCAAAACGTTTTGAACAACGGCAGCTTGAAATGGAGAGGTTCACGGAACTAGCCGAGCGGCAAACGTATATTTCTCCGTTTGAACTTCGATATCTTTCTCAGTTCCATAAAATGATGCGGATTGCCGAAGAGGCGAAACAAAAGGTCTCAGAATGGTATAAAGGCTGTGAAGAGCATAAACGCTATCGAAGCGTCTTATGCCATGGCCGTCCGTTCCGAGGGCATGTCGTCCAGGACCAACTTGGCGAGGGAAGCCTCATAAATTTTGAGCGGGCGATATTGGATACTCCGGTTAGGGACTTGGCGTATTTTTTCAGGACCGCAGCACAGTACCCTGAATGGAGTGAGCATATGGCATTGGAGTGGCTGGGGCGTTATGAATCCCATCTCCCCCTGCTGCCGGAAGAAAAGATCTTACTTGCAAGTTATTTGAAGTTCCCTGAACCAGTATTCTCGACAATCCAGATGTACCAAGGTTCTTCTGACATCTCCCAGCTTGAACTTGTCCGCAAATTGGATCGGAAACTAAATGTGATGAAGTCACTCGATCGTTTTACCGATCAATTTCTTCATACGATACCAAATTAATAACTCTGCTTATAGCAGGGTTTTTTGGTGTCTATAAAGATAAATAAGTTTGTCGGAACGTGCCGAATGTTGAAAAAAAAGATGTTCATAACATCAAAAAAATGTAAAATCGGTTTTTTGTCCATAAATCCGAGAACATGTTTAATAAAAGGAATTCCGCTATGGACAAATTAAGTGCCTATCACCAGAATTCATAATAAATCGCCAAATGGAGCGCTAGAAGGATAACCACAAGGATGATATCGAATGCAGAAGGAAATAAGAGGGTCCGGATCGCCTGAAAAATCAATAATGGAAAGACAAATTGTTCACAAATGCTCCGGAACTGTCGTAGATGATATTGAAAACGATATTTGTTAAATCCGCGACGTTTCCTCATGAGAGTGCTCCTTTCTCTGTTAGTGGTATACTATATGGTATGACACGTACCCATTTTCCGTACCCATTTTCGTTTAAAACAGAAAATTTGTGGAAAGCCTATTGACGATAAGACAATTCAAAAGGTAAACTATATACTACTAATAGGTCCTATATGAATAATAAGCTTCGATAGGGAAGAGTAAATTGTGAAACCTAAAGAGAGGGAAATCATCAGCTGAAAGATTTCTCAGGAGGTAGCAGTCGAACGTCGCCCTTGAGCAACTTCTCTGAACCAATTCAAGTAAGAGGAGTCGGATTTGAAACCGTTATCGATTTGAGGTGTGCAGCCTGATGTGATTTGTGCTGCAAACAAAGGTGGTACCGCGAACTTCTTTCGTCCTTTGAGGATGCGAAAGAGGTTTTTTTATTTTATATCACTGATAAATTAGTTGTCCATAAACAAATCTATCCAAAAAAAGTTATTAACGGAGCAATGTATAAAACGTTTTAAGGAGGAGTAAGAAATGGCTAAGCAAGAACAAGAAATATCGATGCCGACCAAATATGATCCACAAAGGACTGAAGAAAAATGGTATCAGTATTGGTTGGATGGAAAGTTTTTCGAAGCTAAGGGCGGTGAGGACAAGAAGCCGTACACCATTGTAATTCCACCCCCGAACGTAACAGGTAAACTACACCTAGGGCATGCCTGGGATACGACACTACAAGATATCATGATCCGTACCAAGCGTATGCAGGGCTACGATGCATTATGGTTGCCTGGGATGGATCATGCCGGGATCGCAACGCAGGCGAAGGTAGAAGGAAAACTGAAGGAAGAAGGCACTTCCAGATACGAACTCGGGCGTGAAAAATTCATGGAAGTATCTTGGGAATGGAAGCATGAATATGCTGATTTCATCCGTATGCAATGGTCGAAATTAGGGCTGTCCCTCGATTATTCCCGCGAACGTTTCACGCTTGATGAAGGATTATCGGACGCGGTTAAAGAGGTTTTCGTTTCTCTGTACGAAAAGGATCTTATTTACCGTGGCGAGTACATCATCAACTGGGATCCTAAAACAAAGACAGCTTTATCAGACATCGAGGTTATTTACAAGGACGTACAAGGCGCTCTTTACCACATGAAATACCCACTAGCGGATGGGAGCGGGCATATTGAGGTAGCGACTACCCGTCCAGAAACGATGCTTGGAGATACCGCTGTAGCTGTCCATCCTAATGATGGACGATACAAGGACTTGATCGGTAAAAAGGTCAAACTTCCGATTACGAACCGTGAAATCGAGATTGTAGCGGATGATTATGTTGATATGGAATTCGGTTCTGGGGCTGTCAAAATTACGCCAGCCCATGACCCGAACGACTTCGAAATCGGAAACCGACATAACCTTCAAAGAATCCTTGTCATGGATGAAGGGGGCACGATGAATGAAGAAGCAGGACCTTATCAAGGGTTGGATCGCTTTGAATGTCGAAAGCAGATCGTCAAGGACCTTCAAGATCAAGGAGTCCTGTTCAAAATTGAAGAGCACATGCATTCCGTAGGACATTCGGAGAGAAGTGGAGCTGTTGTAGAACCTTATCTATCAACACAATGGTTTGTAAAAATGCAACCATTAGCTGATCAAGCAATCCAGCTTCAGAAGGAAGAAAACAAGGTTCATTTCGTTCCGAATCGCTTTGAAAAGACCTATATGCATTGGATTGAAAATATCCGTGATTGGTGTATCAGTCGTCAATTATGGTGGGGACATCGAATTCCAGCCTGGTACCATAAGGAAACTGGTGAAATTTACGTTGGTTGTACAGCACCTGATGATCTGGAAAACTGGGATCAAGATGAAGATGTACTTGATACATGGTTCAGTTCAGCCCTTTGGCCATTTTCGACGATGGGTTGGCCGGATGAAAACGCTGCTGATTTCAAACGTTATTATTCAACAGATGTATTAGTGACAGGTTACGATATCATCTTCTTCTGGGTTGCGCGCATGATTTTCCAAGGTCTTGAATTCACTGGAGAGCGTCCATTTAAAGATGTTTTGATCCACGGATTGGTCCGGGATTCTGAAGGACGCAAGATGAGTAAATCACTCGGTAACGGTGTTGATCCGATGGATGTCATTGATAAATATGGTGCTGACTCATTACGTTTCTTCCTTTCTACAGGAAGTTCACCAGGAAATGATCTTCGATTTTACTGGGAGAAGGTTGAGTCGACTTGGAATTTCGGGAACAAGATTTGGAACGCCTCCCGATTTGCATTGATGAACATGGACGGGATGACAGCGGATGAAATTGATTTGAGTGGCGAAAAATCACTTGCTGATGAATGGATCCTGACCCGTCTGAATGAAACCATCGACTCCGTTACGCAATTGATTGATGCGTACGAGTTCGGAGAAGTTGGCAGAGTACTGTACAACTTCATCTGGGATGATTTCTGTGATTGGTATATCGAAATGGCAAAGCTTCCGCTGTATGGTGAAGATGAAGGAAGAAAGAAAACGACCAGATCTGTTCTTGCTTATGTCCTCGATCAGACTTTGCGTTTGCTTCACCCATTCATGCCATTCATCACAGAAGAAATATGGCAGCATATTCCGCATAAGGGCGATTCAATTACAGTCGCATCTTGGCCGGAAATACGTGAAGATCTTCACTTTGAAGAATCAGCGAAAGAAATGAAGATTCTTACTGAAATCATCCGTTCGGTTCGTAATACGCGTTCAGAAATGAACGTACCACCAAGCAAACCGATCGAAATCCAGCTGAAGCCCCATAACGAGGAAGTTCTCAATCAGCTTGAGAAAAATCGTTTATATCTGGATCGTTTCTGTAACCCAGAGCCATTGACTATGGGACTTGGACTTGAGGCTCCAGAAAAGGCTATGACCTCTATCGTAAGTGGCGTAGAAATCTTCTTGCCGCTAGAAGGATTGATCGATATTGAAGAAGAAATCAAGCGGTTGGAAAATGAATATAAGAAATGGGATTCAGAAGTTCAGCGTGTACAGAAAAAATTGAGTAATGAAGGATTCATCAAAAAAGCACCTGAAAAAGTCGTTGAAGAAGAACGGCAAAAAGAAAAAACGTATCTCGATAATCGACAAAAGGTTGAAGAACGGATCAAAGAATTGAAGAACTAATCGAGTGAGGGAGGCGGATCATATTGATTCGTCTTCTTCATAGTTACAAGGAGAAACGGAAATGAAAACATATGAAGAGACATTGCATTGGATTCATGAACTCCTGGCATTCGGTATGAAACCGGGGCTGTTGAGAATGGAATGGATGCTGAAAGAACTTGGCCATCCGGAAAAAGAACTGACGTCCATCCATCTTGCAGGGACCAATGGAAAAGGATCTACCCTTACCTACCTGAGATGTATATTACAAGAGTCTGGATATATAGTGGGCACGTTCACCTCCCCTTATATCGAGCGATTCAATGAACGGATTTCTTATAACGGTGAACCGATGACAGATGAAGAACTTGTTATGGTTTCCAATGAAGTCAGGCCGGTAGCGGAAAAGCTAGCTGCTACTGATTTAGGGACACCAACGGAATTCGAAGTAGTCACCATCCTCTCGATCGTTTATTTCGCTAGGTATCGGAAAGCGGATATCATCCTATTCGAAACAGGACTTGGAGGCAGGTTAGACTCGACAAATGTGATCCAACCGATTCTAACAGGAATCACAAATGTAGGGTATGACCACACAGCGATTTTAGGAAATACATTAACAGAAATCGCGTACGAGAAAAGCGGCATCATCAAAAAGGGCGCCCCTTTAGTGACAGGTGTCGATCAAACGGAAGTAATTCAAGTCGTTGAAGAAAAGGCGAAGGAGAAAGATATCCCTGTCACCATGCTAAATAAGGATTATTTCATAAAAGGACATGAGGTGTTGGAAGAGGGGGAATCGTTTACGCTTTTGACCCAAAATCGGACCTATGAAGATCTCCACATCAAAATGAACGGCTTCCATCAAGTTAAAAATGCAGCAATGGCGATCGCCATGATCGAGGTACTGAAAGAACAGTCAAACTTTGAAATCCACCACAAACATATTTATGAGGGTTTGCTTCAAGCCGAATGGCCAGGTCGATTCGAAAAGGTGTATGATTGTCCATTGATCATATTGGATGGCGCTCACAATAAAGAAGGGATTGCAAGTTTGAGGCAAACCTTGATCAGCCATTACCCTGAACGTAGAAAAAGAATCATCTTCAGTGCATTATCAGACAAACCGGTCAATGAGATGCTCTCAGAACTTTACGATTGTATCGATCACATCATGTTTACCTCGTTCGACTTTCCGCGCGCAAGTTCTGCATCAACTTTATATGATAAATGCCTTTATGATTCGAAAGACCTAGAGGAAGATTTTGAAACCGCATTGTGGAAAGAAATGGACCGAATGGAAAGGAAGGACGTCCTGATCATAACCGGTTCCTTGTATTTCATATCAATGGCAAGGGAAATTTTGAAAAATATGAAATAAATAGAATATTTTAATTACATTTCCAGAGAACTTTTGATAAAATATGATTAAGGTTAAATAGTACGTTAGACTCAAGTGGGATGTATGGGATTAAGGCGAAGGGGGGATAAGCATGGCGAAAGGTGCAAAACAAGTTCTCATTATAGTCTGTACGTTAGCGTGGGTCATTGTACTTTGGTCATTCTTTTCCTTCTCGGTACCTTCGTTGGAAGGTTATTGGTTAGATATCATCGGCATGTTGATCATGATGGTCGTCGTCGCTTTGTTCCAGATCCATGTGAAGGGGACAAACATATCCTTGATACAAGGAATTTCCCTCGCCGTATTCCTGCATTTCGGATTATTAGTTGAATTAGTCCTCGTACAGGTTACGATTGTTGCTTCGATGATCCGACTTAAATATCCTCTTTATCGGATTGGAACAAGTTCCATCATGTTCATGATGGTCTCTGCGTCTGCTGCATTGGTTTATTACTTGCTTGGTGGAGAGGTCGGCGGACTGGGTATGAACGAGTATCCCAAAATTTTGCCGGTTATCGGTTACTCACTTACTGCCATCCTTACTAATCATATCATTCTTTATTTATTACGAAGATACATATACAAAGAATCGAGTTCATTGTTTGATAAAGATTTCCTCTGGGAAATGTTCATGGAATCTTTCATCCTTCCTGTAGGGATCACCTTCTATATTCTTTATTCACAGCTTGGTACAACTGCAATTCTATTCGTCGGTATCCCATTTGTCATTATATCACTATTCATGAATATGTATCATTCTAGCCAAAAAATCAATCATCTGTTGAAGTTTACAAGTAAAATCGGTCAAGAATTGACGGAAAGTTTACAAGTGGATGAAATACTGGATATCTATTTGAATCGGATTACAAGAATGTTGAAAGTGGATTATGCTTACATTTTGGGTATCAAGGATACTACACAGCTTAGGGTCATTCGTAAGTATGAGTCGAAGAAAGCACAAAATCTAAATCTTCCTTACTTGTTCAAAGGTGAGGGAATAAGCGGGAAGGTACGGGAGAGCGGTCACAGTCTACGGTTTACTGCGCGTCATCAATGGCGGAAATATTCAAAAGGGTTCCTTCCCATAACTTCTCAATCAGTGTTGTCCGTACCGATGATCCGTAATCATAAGGTCGTAGGTGTCATCACGTTTGCTTCGAATCAAAAGAAGGCTTATGACAAAGCTCATGCTATGATACTTGAAATATTATCAAACTATCTTGCAGTCGCGATCGACAAGGCAAAGAATTATGAAGCAACAAAAAATAAAAGTGAGCGGTGTCACCTGACAAATATATACAATTACCGATATTTTGAAGACATTCTATCTAAAATGTACTTGAATTATGAAAAGTCACATAAACCCTTTTCACTCATATTGCTGGATATCGATCATTTCAAACGTGTCAATGATACGTATGGCCACCAGTCAGGAAACATCGTGTTATGCAAGGTGGCGGACAGGCTTGTTGAAATCATAGGTAAACACGGTACTGTTGCCAGGTATGGAGGAGAGGAATTTGTCATCGTCCTGCCTAATATGGATCATGCAGAGAGCCTGGACTTGGCCGAGGCCATCAGGGAAGACATTTCAACAACACCTTTCACCATTAAAAATGACCTTGGAGACCTGCGTAATAAACGGATCCGTCTAACGGTCAGCATTGGTGTATCGACTGCTCCTTTACAAGGGGAAGATCCATTAACATTGATCAGAAATGCTGACAGAGCGATGTATACAGGGGCAAAGCAACAAGGAAGAAATAAAGTCGCAAGCTATATCGGATAGGAAAAAGCATTCGAACAAACGGATGCTTTTTTCATAGCTTTGGATGTTAAGGGTGGTCATATGTATCGGATTTTGAAATCTAATAATGGAAGTACGCTTGTAATTGTACTGATGGTGATCATGGTTCTAGGAATTCTAGTTCCTGCCGGTTATAGTTGGTACAACAAGTTATTTCTGAATGAGAACCGTATCCTCCATCAGAAGCAAGCAGTCAATTTATCAGTGAGTGCCATGGAAACTTTCAAGCGACAGGATAACTTATCAAAAGTGGAGTATCTCACTAAGAATCGATACACGCTTGATAACCCATTAACTATGGACGTTAGTGACAACAAGCTGGATCTGTATCAATACGTAGAAGATAGCGAAGGAAATCAATTGACTCGTGAACAATTGGAAAATCATACGGGGGGATATACGGTCGTCATTAAAGCGATTGCAGGCGATCTTAATCAAGACCAAAAGAAAAACTCCAATGAACCCTACTTTTATGAACATAAGATGACATCAGAAGAAACCGTCGCGAATGGCGAAGTACTGATTGAAAAAAGGGATGGAGAGACACTGTGGATGTTATTCCAAGATTTCTGACATACATATAATATGGCTGATGGTGATAACGGAAACAGCGGTGAGAACGGACATTGCACCAGCAACGGTATTGGACATGAAAGTACCAATAATAGGCTCGATTTAACAAAAAACGTTAATTATCGAGTACGCTAGAACACTCAGTTCCTTATTCACCAGTTCAGTCCCCATCCTGCAATCCATGTCCATCACCAAGAATGTCCTTAACAACACAGTCTATAAAAAATAGTGGATGCATCGGATCGATGCTGTAGAAGAAGGAAAGTCGATGACGGTTCTAATACAGAACAGCTGGGTATTCCCGCCTTTAGTCCTACATATGATTTCTATCGGAGAACAAACGGGTAACCTCGATGAAATGCTGCATAAGATTGCTAGTTTCTATGAAGCAGAGGTTGAACATATCACGGATCGTCTTCGAACGTTACTCGAGCCAATATTAATTTTGATCCTGTCCGTCGTTGTTGGTGTCATTGTGTTGTCAGTCGTGTTACCGATGTTTGATCTGTACGATAATATCAATTTTTAAGGGGAGAGACATGAAATGAAAGAAAGTATGGTAAAGTCAGAGAGAGGATTTACGCTAGTCGAATTACTAGCAACCATCGGCATCCTGGGGATCAATGCTGCGATCGCAGTACCATCGATCGGGAAGCTGATTGAAAATACAAAACAAGATGCTCACGTTGCAAAGCTCAGCAAATTATAGAATCAACTAGATTAATGGTGTTATCTGAAGGCGCTCCCAGCAATGGGGAGATAAAACTAAATCAGTTAGTATCAAATGGCTATTTAAAAGCAGTACCAAAAGAGCCAGGAAAAGATAAGAAGTATAAGGGTAATAGTTTTATGAAAGTAGAAAATAATGGAGGTAATTACATTTCTCTCATTACGCTATATGATTCTACTGGCACTCCATAATTTAATGAGACTGCAGAAGACAACTTAAGTACCGAATAAATTATAAGTGAAGAATTGTGAACATAACCCTCTCTGTCTGAGAGGGTTAATCCCATTAACGGAGTAGATTCAAATGTACATATGTTTTTTTATTTTAGGATTAGTTATGGGGTCATTCTTTAACGTTGTCGGCCTGAGGGTCCCGAAAAAGAAATCGATCGTCCAGCCTGGCTCGCATTGTGTCCATTGTCTTAAACCGTTGAAACCGATCGATCTAGTCCCTCTTTTATCTTATCTCTTCACACGAGGGAGATGCCGTTATTGCAAAAAACAGGTCTCTGTCATCTATCCAGTTATCGAATTGACTACTGGACTTCTGTTTATGTTCAGTTACCATCAATTCGGCTTGTCATCGATGCTGTTCGGAAGTCTCATTTTACTTTCACTTTTGTTGATCATTTTTGTCAGTGATCTCTTTTTTATGCTGATTCCGAATAAGATCCTGCTATTTTTTGCACCTTTCATTATTCTATATCGGGTATGGATTCCGACTGACCCGTGGTGGGATGCTTGGATAGGTAGTTTAATAGGATTCAGCCTGTTATTTTTGATTGCTGTCATCAGTAAGGGCGGTATGGGCGGCGGTGACATCAAACTATTTGCGCTATTGGGTTTGATGTTCGGTTGGAAAAGCATATTGCTCGTATTATTTCTGGCATCGCTTTTCGGTTCAATCGTTGGCATCAGCCTTTTCGCGACGAAGAAGGTCAAACGGAAACAGCATATCCCGTTCGGTCCGTTCATTGTAGCTGCAGCAATCGTGACGTTGTTTTGGGGAGAACCGATTTTACGTTGGTATTTAGGCTAAAGGAGTTTATTCATCATGACATGGTTACCTTTTAAAAAGAAATACCCGATCTTTCTTGTATTCCAGGATGATTGTATTCGATATGTAAAATTGAAAAGCCGCTCCATTGATCGTCCAGAAGGTTGGGGAGAAAATCATCCCATCCGGGGTCATACAAGAAGGGAAGATTGTGAATCCGGAGCTCCTTATCCAACTGCTTAACAAGTGTGTACAGGAATGGAAAATCAAAGGCAAGAAAGTCAGGATCGTGATACCTGATTCGATTTCCGTTATTCGTAAGGTACCTGTTCCTCTACAATCCCGGACGATGAATTGAAGGGATATATCCAGGTAGAGCTTGGAGCATCGATTCACATACCATTTGAAAAGCCGATATTCGATGTACATAAGCTTCAGAGAAAGGAAGAAAAGGTTGAGTATCTCCTTTTTGCAGCTCAAGAGGATGTAATGAAAGAGTATGTAACCGTGTTGGAAGAGGTGAAGTTGAAGCCTGTAGAAGTCGAACTAGCCTCACTCTCAAGTTACCGTCTTTTTTACGAGCTGGATTTGGTTGATGACCATCATCATTATCTATGCCTTCATCTGAACCGAATGGGGATCAACGCGACCGCTTTTCATCGACATGTGCCTCTTTTCACACGGTACATCCCGATGTTATCACCTGCAGCTGCTGATGAAGCTTCCATCGACCGTGTGATGACACCACCTTTCGATATTGAGGAGAGATGGAATGAACTTGTGACGGAGATCGACCGGGTCATGAGTTTTTATCAATTTTCATTATCTGAAGAGTCTAATACGTTCGATGCGTTCATCATAACGGGTGACCATCCTCAAGGGGAACAATTTTCAAAGCAATCGACTTCTTATTTTGGTAAGCTCTTATTGAAATTCCGGAGGAAAAAGTGGTTCTTGAGAGAGGCCTCCAGGTTCCAAGAATGTTTCATACAACCGTCGGACTCGGGTTGAAAGGGATATGATGGGCATGCAAGTTGATATCAATCTACTCCCGTAAAAAAAGACTTCCGATTCCATAGGTCGGAAAATGATGTATGCTACTCGCTATATTCCTTGCAGGAATTGTGGGTATTACGACTTCAAAAGTCCTGGCAATTTTGGAAATCTCTGAAGTGGAAAAACAAGTGGAGGCACTTCAAGACGACCGCAGCAAGATTGAAGCGTAACAAAACCCAAGTTCCGAAGATAACCGTGAGATGGCCAAGGAACTGAATCAGCTCATCTCGACTAGGGTTGCTACAACTGAAGTGATTGATGAAATGATAGGACCAATGAAAAATGGATCAGTTATGAGTATCAGCTATAACGAAAATGGTGTATTGACCATCGTGACAAAGTTTTCTCAATTAGATTAGATTGCAGCCTATCAACGTGATTTGCTAGAATCTGATGGAATTACAGAGGTGGCAATCGCTCGGGTTTCAAAAAATGAGCGAATCGCGGAGGTGATCGATCGCGACTCTGAGCAAAATCAAGAAACGCCTGAAGCTGGCAAAGAATTTTTTGCTGACCTCCAAGTTTCTTTCCAGCGAGAGATATTCACTGGAAAAGGAGGGGGAGAATGATGCAGAACGTTCCTTCACCAAAAAGGTTGACGACTCTTTTATCCATCATTGCTGTTCTGCTTCTGCTTGCAGGCTACCTATTCATCGTCTATCCTTCTCTCGACCCGATCAATACGTTGAAATCCGGATTGAGGATGAAAAAACCTTTATTGAAACCGCTGAAAAAAAGACAAACGAACAAAATGACGATCATGAAGAAGTAAGCCAACATACAGCTCCAGAGGGCAAAAAAACAGATCAGATTGTCCTTGATCTCAGGAAAGCGGAAGCTGAATCTAAAAGCGAAATCCAAGAAGTCCTCATGCAACAAGAAAACAATGAATCAAGTGATAATGTCAGTGGTGACGGACAAGAACTTTTATCGGTATTACAATCGTATACGTTTTCTGTCCTTGTAAAGTCCCCAAACGTAGATTCTATTAAAACGTTTATTGATACATTTGAACAATCGGAGCGGTTCTACAAAATTCTATCTATGGAGACTACGAGTGGGGAAGAGGATGCTAAACCGTTGACCTATCAAATGGAAATTAGAACTTACTATCAAAAATAATATTTGTCAAAATAACTCGAACGCTTTCAAGGACAAGACGACAGAGGTCTTGTTCTTTTTTAGTTCCGTTATGGTATATTCACCCTACTACTCTACCATTCGGGTTCTAACAGGGGACCTTTGTACATAGAATACATTGAGTATAGAAGGAGTTGATAGGGATGCAGAATGATCCGAACAAAATATCGATCAAAGTGAACGGGAAGGATAGGCCAGTGACCGAGATAAAGGACGAGCCGGAAGTAGCAGCAGCAATTGATCGAGAATCCATTGATACTCCATTTGAATGGGTTCTCCCAAAGGATAAACAATCCTCGAATGCTTATTTTTTTCATCAAAACCGTAGTGAAAAGCAATTGGAAGATTACGTGCCGATTTCCTATGACCGTAAACCAGGTCTGCCGATTCATAGAAAGAAACAGCGTATGTCTTTTAAAGGGCAGCTTCCGACTCCGAAAGTGCCTTTCCAATTTCCGAAGCGCATGCTGCTTCCGATTGGGGGGGCGGTTATCATCGGATGTATGATCGGATTGGTCGTTTTGATGATTTTCACTGGAGAAGGGTTCCAATCGCAATCAGAATCACAATCAGCAGGGATCGTTCAGGAAAGTCCTGCAGGACCAACGGCAGAATCGACTGGTACAGCTAGTGAAGCGGCTTCTATTGATGTTTCGATTGAAACGAATATCATCCAAGGTGGCGTCTTTACGTCCAGCGAAAGTGCTCAAGAAGTCGTCGACCAAGTGAAAGCTGGAGGATTTGCAGCTGTATTCGATCCGGGGGACAACCGTGTTCTCCTTGGGGTAGGTAATTCTGAAGATTTAAGTGCCCTCCTTCCTGATTATCAGACCATCATATCTGATGCGTATTCGAAAGGATGGACGGTTTCTGGAGAAGAGATAGTTGTGAATGACGAAAATCAGCTTCAATGGGTTGAGTCAGGAAAGGTATTATTTGAAAAAGTGTTGGCAGCCGATGCGGAAGAAATCAATGGCATGCAGTCTGAAATGCTAGGGTGGAAGAACGAATCTCTCGGTTCCGTTTCTGTCCTCTCAACGGAACAACAGGAAAAGTCCGTAGCATTCATCAACGCTCTTTCGACAATATCTGAAAATACGGATGACAAATGGGATTTACAGCAGGCGAAGCTGGATGCTGTGATCCATTACAAATCATTGATAAACAGCTTTTAATAGGTTTGTTTACCCTCAAAATTAGTATAACTACTTCCTGTATATAAGTGTAGAAGCTGGTGGCTTCGAAAGAAACACTCAACACCAAGGGGTGCATTTGTTTCTCGAGGACCTATGTTTCTGCCTTCGCCAAAGTATTGCTTTGCCAGGTTTTCTTTAGAGATTCTTTAAGCGATATTCACGCCACTCCTACGGGAAAAGCGAGCCAGGCGATACCCCGCAGCGATTTAAGGATCTTCGAGTATAATAATGCACTTCGACCATAATAATGAACTTCGACTAAATACCACCACGTCCTGTGGTGAACGTCGAAGCCAGTACATCCTGTGCAAGTGAGCGAGGAGGCTTGCGGATCGCCCGCGGAAAGGGAGTGAATTTCGCGAAAATCACCATAATAGAATCCTCAAAAAAGAACTTCAATGCACTGTGAAATATTACCTCCAAATTTTTTCTATAATTCGACAAAAATATAGTCATAAAGCGACCCTCCTTTACGAATCATACTAAAGGAGGGAAATGACTATTTTTGGTTGTCTTACTGGAAGGGATTTGATATTCTGTAAATAATCCCTTCAAAAGTAGTGGAATGACAATCATAACCTCTACTCTAGACGTAAAGGGTGATTGCATGAAAAGCCTCATCTTAGCCTCAGGCTCACCTCGACGTAAAGAATTACTCGAAATTGCCCACCTATCTTTTACTGTCCAAAAAAGTTCTGTATCCGAAAACATAAGCGGCGACTTCTCTCCGGCACAATTTGTCGAACAACTAGCTCTACATAAAGCTCAAGACATCTACAGGAAAAACTCGTCTCAGGTTGTATTAGGGGCGGATACTGTTGTCGTGTTCAATAATCAGATTTTAGGGAAACCTGAAAACGACAAAGAGGCTTTCGACATGCTGACAATGTTATCAGGCCAATTGCATTATGTATTCACTGGCACTGCGATTATTTGTGAAGAAAAAGAGGAAATTTTTCATGGAGTAACCGAAGTGAAGTTTTGGAATCTTACTTCTGAGGAAATAGAAGAATACGTAAGTACTGGAGAAAGCTCGGATAAGGCAGGAGCATATGGGATTCAAGGCTATGGTTCAACCTTGGTCAAAGAAATCAAGGGAGATTATTACAATGTAGTCGGTTTGCCATTAGCACGGACAGTGCGTGAATTGAAAAAATTCGGAATAACCAATGATCTTAGTCAGTCACGGAATAAATCCTAAGGAGGATGTATATTTGGGAATCAAACCCCTTACAATCCGTGATTTTCCATTGAATGAAAGGCCAAGAGAGCGTATGTTGAAAGAAGGGGCCAGCGTCCTCTCCAATCAAGAGCTGCTCGCTATCATATTACGTTCAGGAACAAAAGAAGTATCTGTTCTTCAACTCTCACATAGATTGATCCACCAGTTTGAAGGATTGAACCTTTTAAAGGATGCCACGATCGATGAACTTATTGCCGTCTAAGGCATAGGAAATGCGAAAGCGGTAGAAATTCTGGCGTCCCTTGAACTTGGAAAACGAGTGAACAGGCTTCAGATAGATGATCGATATATCATTCGTTCACCTGATGATGGAGCCAAGTATGTAATGGATGAAATGCGTTTCTTGTCACAAAAGCATTTTATATGTATTTATTTGAACACGAAGAATCAAGTGCTGCATAAACAAACAGTTTTTATCGGAAGTTTGAATGCATCGATTGTACACCCGAGAGAAGTATTTAAAGAAGCGATGCGCCGTTCAGCGGCTTCAATCATCTGCTTCCATAACCATCCGAGCGGTGATCCGAATCCAAGTCGTGAAGATATTGAAGTGACTCAGCGATTGTCAGAGTGCGGGAAAATCATCGGAATCGATTTATTGGACCATATCATCATCGGTGATCAAAAATTCGTAAGTCTTAAAGAAAAAGGCTACGTTTAGACTGTTCAAGCTTTACTGTTTGGAGTATAATCAAAGTTATGAGTTTTGCTTGTAATGAAGGGAGATTTACATAAATGTTTGGTGGATTTTCAAGAGATATGGGAATTGATTTAGGTACAGCGAATACGCTTGTATATGTGAAAGGGAAGGGTGTAGTCGTACGTGAACCTTCCGTTGTTGCAATCAACACGAAAAGTGGGGACATTGAAGCTGTTGGTAATGCTGCAAAGAACATGATTGGACGTACACCTGGAAACATCGTTGCTAGGCGTCCGATGAAAGACGGTGTCATTGCAGATTATGACACGACTGCAACAATGATGAAGTACTATATTCAACAAGCCCAGAGGAATCGTTCGGTCTTTTCAAGAAAGCCATTCGTCATGGTTTGTGTACCATCTGGAATCACTCATGTGGAAGAGCGCGCGGTAAAAGAAGCGACAAAGCAAGCAGGAGCTCGTGAGGTCGAAACCATCGAAGAACCTCTTGCAGCTGCTATCGGCGCTGATCTGCCAGTTTGGGAGCCTACTGGAAGTATGGTGGTAGATATCGGTGGAGGAACAACGGAAGTCGCAATCATCTCACTCGGTGGGATCGTCGAAAAGCAATCGATCCGTGTTGCTGGTGACGAAATGGATGACGCCATCATCCAGTACATCAAAAAGACATATAATGTCATCATCGGTGAACGTACAGCCGAAACGATCAAACTGGACATCGGCTCTGCAGATGTTTCTGATGGTATTGAAGAAATGGACATCCGTGGACGTGATCTCTTAACAGGATTGCCGAAGACGATTACGATTTCTGGAGAAGAAGTAGCAGGGGCATTGAAGGATACAGTCGATACGATCATGGATGCGGTCAAGCTGGCACTGGAAAAGACTCCACCTGAGCTTGCTGCCGATATCATGGATCGTGGAATTGTGTTGACTGGTGGAGGTGCACTTCTTCGTAACCTTGACCGCGTCATCAGTGAAGAAACAAAAATGCCTGTCATCGTAGCTGAAAATGCTTTGGACTGCGTTGCGATTGGTACTGGTCGCGCAATCGAAAACTACCAACAAATCAGCAGTAAACCAGGATTTGGCGGCGGCCGATCTAAATCAAAATCGTAAGAGGTGTGAGTCGTGCCGCAGTTTTTCTCTAATAAACGATTGATTATTCTACTAGTAAGTATGATTGTTCTAGTGGCTATGATCGGTTTTTCGATGAAAGAAAGGGAAAACATTTCATGGCCGGAACAATTTTTGCATGATACCGTTGGATGGACCCAATCTGTCTTTTATAAACCCGCACACTTTGTAGCGGGTTTCTTTGGGAATGTAGTAGAGATGAAAGAAATCTATGAACAAAACAGAGTCCTGAAGTTACAGTTGAATGAGTATGATAACCTCGCAAGTCGTGTGAAGGATTTGAAGAAAGAAAATGAAACTTTAAGAGATACAATAAAGAAAGAAGACAGCCTGACAGATTATACAATTTGGCAGGCCACAATTGTCGGAAGGTCACCAGAGAGATGGTATCAATCCGTCAATATCAATAAAGGGAAGAAAGCTGGAATTGAACCGGATATGCCTGTAATCACTTCAAAAGGGTTGATTGGCAAGATTGATAAGGTTTCAGCCTTCCATTCAAGTGTCGAATTGGTAAGCAGCCATGATCCTAATAGCCGTATCTCGGCGGTTGTGAATGGTGAAAAAGGGAGAGTACACGGTCTTATCCAAGGGTTTGATGATAAGAAGAAAGTTCTTTTGATGAAGATGATTCCGATCGATAAGGAATTGAAAGAAGGACAAACTGTGACAACATCTGGTCTTGGAGGTATCTTTCCAAAAGGCCTGGAGATCGGGAAGGTCGTCGAAGTTATACCTGATAAGGTGGAACCTACGCAAACTGCCTACATAGAGCCTGCTGCAGATCTATATGATATCGATCATGTGATGGTCGTCAAGCGGAAGATGGAAGAAGTGGATGTAGAACTTGATGATTCCGATCAAATAGAGGAGGAAGAAACGCCATGATCCGATTTCTTCTTCCTTTTGTTACATACCTTGTTTTTATAAGCGAAAGTACGATCATGCAAGTGTTCACCCCACAGCATAGTGATAATGAAACAATTCTTATACCGCGTTTCGTCGTGGTCATGGTTTGCTTTAGTGCCATGTATATTTCACCAATTCGGGGTGTTGTTTATGGGATTGCTTTCGGACTGTTATACGATGTGATTTTCACTGATTTGATTGGTGTGTATATGTTTTCAATGGGATTGACGGCATATGTGACGGCTTTCATAGCCAGGTACTTTCATACAAACATATTTGTGACATTATTCATCATGATTATAGGCCTTTCTGCATTTGAATTTTTGATTTATGGTTTATATAGCTTAATAGGTGTATCGAAAGTTATGTTGGAAACCTTTATCTATCAGCGTTATCTTCCGACCTTGATCCTAAATGGTGTATTCGTCGTTTTGGTCTATTACCCACTCCGGAAATGGCTGCTTGATATAGCCATGGAACTGCAAGAAAAATAGAGTGGAAAAAAGGAATCCCATTTGACATTGTCGAATTTGTGTATGTTGAGGTGAACAGGGTAATGGCACAGAAACAAAGACAAAAAAAATCAAATACTCATTACGTAACAATAAAGGGGACGAAAGAAGGACTTATTCTTCATCTCGATGATACTTGCTCCTTTGATCAACTTTTGGAAGAGCTCGAAACGAAGCTGATCCATCCTGGAACCGAGGATTCTTCAGAGAGCCCGAAAATTACGGTGAAAGTGAAAGTAGGTAAACGATATTTGAATGAAACTCAAGAAGAGATCTTGAGAAATATCATTTATCAAAAGAAGAACCTGATCGTCGATATGATTGAATCAGATGTCATTACGCGTGAAGAAGCAGAGTTCATGAAAAAAGAGAATGAAATCACTTCTGTAAGCCGAATGATACGCTCTGGTCAGATATTGAAGGTCCAGGGCGACTTACTATTAGTGGGTGATGTGAATCCTGGTGGTACCGTCGCAGCTACTGGAAATATATTCGTGATGGGAACCTTGAAAGGAAATGTACATGCAGGCTGTGAAGGACGTAAATCAGCCGTTGTAGCAGCCTCTGTATTGAATCCAACCTTAATTCGTATAGCAGATCAATTTATAAATGATGAAGAAAATGAACAAGCGTATTCTGGTGAGTGTGCTTATTTAGATGAAGAAGACAATACCATCAAATTCGATCGTATGCACATACTACACCAGATTAGACCCGGTTTAAACCGATTGTAGGGAAAGGGGAATGTTTTGTGGGTGAAGCTATCGTTATTACATCTGGAAAAGGCGGAGTTGGAAAAACCACAACCACAGCCAACATTGGGACATCACTTGCACTTCTTGGAAAGAAGGTTTGTTTGATCGATACAGACATCGGCCTTCGAAACCTGGATGTGATCATGGGCCTTGAAAATCGTATTATCTACGATTTGGTAGATGTTGCCCATGACCGTTGTAAGTTACATCAAGCTTTAATAAAAGATAAGAGATTTGAGTGTCTGTACCTATTACCGGCAGCTCAGACAAAGGATAAAAGTGCCGTCAAACCTGAGCAAATGAAGAAAATGGTAACGGAACTTAAGCAGGATTATGATTATGTCATCATCGATTGTCCTGCAGGTATTGAACAGGGATTCAAGAATGCAATTGCGGGCGCTGATAAGTCAATTGTCGTGACAAATCCTGAAACCTCTTCAGTCCGGGATGCTGATCGAATCATTGGTCTATTGGAACAGGAAGATATCGAACCTCCTAAGCTGATCGTCAACCGATTGAAGGCACATATGATGGAAAGCGGTGACTCCTTGGATGTCGATGAAATCGTATCGATTTTAGCAGTGGAATTGTTGGGAATCGTAACGGATGATGAACTTGTCATTCGTGCTTCAAACCGCGGTGAACCGATTGCGTTGAATCCTGATACGAAAGCCTCACAGGCCTACCGGAACATCGCACGCAGGATTCTTGGGGAATCCGTACCGTTAATGTCATTAGAGGAAGATAAAGGTCTATTGAAAAAAGTGAAGCAATTCTTCGGAATGAGAGCATAAACCGAAGCCGGATCCTTCAGGATAACCTGTTGGATTCGGCTTTTTGTATTTTGTGTCATCAGAGGCTACTTTGCTTTCATCTTCATTTGCTTTTTTGAAGGGGAAGATGAACAGTATACCCAATGGTGCAAATTAAGCTTTGTGGCCATTACTTTAAAGCGGTTTGAGAGGTTTTCCATATGAAAAACAAAAGAATGAGCTTGCCAAAGTAATTTACAGCTAAAAATCAACCCCTACTAAATATTGATAATTGTTTTGGATTAGGTTGGAGCCTTATTCTGTCCTGAACGATATTGTCTACTTAACCTGTCATAAACACTCAGGACAAGTCATAAACATGTACAAACTTGAT
Source organism: Pseudalkalibacillus sp. A8 (assembly GCF_045920555.1). Taxonomy (NCBI): domain Bacteria; kingdom Bacillati; phylum Bacillota; class Bacilli; order Caryophanales; family Fictibacillaceae; genus Pseudalkalibacillus; species Pseudalkalibacillus sp. A8. The sequence continues at coordinate 4,008,401 of NZ_CP174509.1, read as the reverse complement.
GTAGAGGATGGGTGTTTATGAAAAGCAGAGCAGATGAGATACGGAAAAGGTATCACAACCATATAAAAAGCCAAAAGCCTGGTTCCGATCATTCCTTTCCAAAATATGACAAAGGTCCAAATAACGGGGAACATCCTTTATTTTCTTCTCAAGGGTTCCTTTTTCGAATGATGGCAGCCGTTTGCTTATTTTTGATTGTAGGAATTGTGTTTAAGAACCCATCCGATAACCTTGATCCTTTACGTACTTTTGTCCATAATTCATTTGAGCAGGAATTTCAATTTGCTTCTATTGCCGGATGGTACGAAGATAAATTCGGTAAACCGATTGCATTGTTCCCGACTGAAAGTAAGGATAAGGATGTGGCCAATACGAGTAAGAAGATGCAAGATTATGCATTGCCAGCAAACACGAAAGTCCTTCAAACGTTTGAAGACAACGGACAAGGTATATTGTTGGAGACAGGGAATCAATCCCATGTCTCGGCCATTAAGGAAGGCTTTGTCATTTTTGTTGGAGAAAAGGATCAATTAGGTAAAACTGTTGTTGTCCAGCATTTTGACGGCAGTGAATCGTGGTATGGAAAGCTCGATAGGATTGATGATGGCATCAAACTTTATAATTACATCGACTTAGGCGCGAATCTCGGAAAAGTAACAAAGGAAGAAGGATCAGAGGCGGGTATGTTTTATTTTGCAATCAAAGATGATGGTGGATTTGTAGATCCCTTGAAAGTACTGTCTACCGAGTAATGATGAAGGTTTTCACTTTAATTCGAATAAACCCGCTTCTATGGCTGATTGCCTTGATTGGCGTCGTAACCGGTCACTTTCGTGAATTCCTCATCTTTTTTCTCGTAATTCTCATTCACGAGCTCGGCCACGCTTTAGCAGCGATCTTTTTTAAGTGGCGATTAGTTAAAGTCGAATTGCTACCCTTTGGCGGGGTAGCAGAAATGGACGAATACGGAAATCGTCCTTATCATGAGGAGGTCATTGTCACAGTAGCAGGTCCAATCCAGCATGTCTGGATGATCGCTTTAGGTATTACCGGTTTGTCATCTGGTATAGGCGATCCTTATTTACTTGAACTTATTATAGCGATGAATTGGATGATATTATTATTCAACCTTCTTCCGATCTGGCCGCTGGATGGCGGGAAGCTCCTATTTCTATTGCTTACCTTGTTTTCCCCTTATAAAAAAGCAAAGAAATCCATGTTGATGCTCTCTTGTGGATTTCTTCTTATTTTTGCAGTGGTATCTTTTATTTGGTTTTCTGTTCACTTGAACCTGCTCATCATTTTATCCTTCTTGCTTTATGCCCATTATGTTGAATGGAAACACCAGCCGTATATGTATATCCGCTTTTTGCTTGAACGGATGACTGGTAAGGAAAAAGCCAAGCGAAACAAGATTATCACCGTACAGCCGACAACAACTGTCGAGAATGTGCTGTCCGGATTATATAAAGGCTGCAATCATGATATATTAATAAAATCTGCTCCTCCTTACATGTGCAAAGAAAAGGATATATTGACGGCTTACTTCAAGCAGAGTGCTGGTACATGTGCAATCAAGGATCTTTTTCGTTAAAATATAGGGAGGTTCATATTTCAACTAATGGTTGACATTAAGAAGTGAGGAAGCAAATTGATGCAGATTTTATTTAATGTAACAACATCTGAAAAGAGAGCTGCGATTGTCGAGGATGGCAAATTGATTGAAGTGATCTTTGAACGGCCAAATACCTATCCGAAAGCCGGGAATATTTATTTGGGCCGTGTCGTAAAAGTATTGCCTGGCATACAAGCGGCATTTATAGATGTTGGTTTTGAGCAAAATGGATTCATCCATGACACTGATCTGGTTGATAATAATAAAGAAAAGAAAAATAACTCTATTTCTGAAAAGATTCATGAAGGGCAATGGATCATTGTGCAAGTTAAAAAGGAAGCTTCAAAAAGCAAGGGACCTCTCCTTACGGAAAACCTCACACTGCCTGGGGACAACCTTGTTTATTTGCCGTTTGGAAACTACACAGCGGTTTCTAAAAAGCTCTCAGTTGAAGAGACAAAGCGTATGAAAGACGTTGGAACAAGTCTTCTAACCGGTCAAGAAGGGGTGATTATGCGGACATCAAGCACAGAAGCATCTTTTGACATTTTGGAGCAAGAAGTATCGAGACTCAGGGGGCAATGGGCCTCATTGTCAGGAAAAGCGGAAAATTTGAAACGGATCTCGCTGCTGTTTGAAGGTAATACGCTGATTGAGCGCGCTTTAGCACATACATCGAACGAGCAGGCGGAGTATATCTTTGATGATTTCAACCAGTATCAATCCTTTAAACGAAGTTATCCAGACTTCTCAAAACAGACTCATCTATATAAAGGTTCGGAAAACATCTTTAATCATCATAATATCGAGCAGTCGATACATAAAGCACTGCAGTCAGTTGTCTGGCTGAAAAATGGCGGGCATATCAACATCGATCCGACAGAAGCTTTAACTGTAATAGATGTGAACACTGGAAAATACACCGGTAAACAAGACCGCAGCCAATCAATATTGGAGACGAATCTTTACGCAGCTGAAGAGGCCGCGAAACAGTTGAGGCTTCGTAATATCAGCGGGATGATCGTCATCGATTTCATCCGGATGAACAATAAGGAACATCAAATGAAAGTCCTTCAACGTCTTGAAGATCGGCTTATACAAGATCCAATTCGAACTAGAATACATGGATTTACAGCACTCGGCTTATTGGAACTCACCCGGCAGAAGGTGAAAGACAGCCTCTCAGCACTGATGACCGAAAAGTGTGCTCTTTGTAAAGCAAGCCATAGACAACTGTCGACGGAATCAGTCTATTATGCTTTTGAACGGGAATTATTCCAATATCGAAATACAGATGAGGAAGGAATTTGGGTCGAAGTATCGAAACCATTACTGCTTTTTATTAAAGATCCAGAAGAAAGCTGGGAAGATAGACTCTCGAGCCTGGTATCTGCTAAACTGTATATAACGGAAAAAACTGATGTGGAGCATCCTTATTTCAACCTTCGTCAAATTGGCCGATACGAGGAGATTGAAACACGTATAAATAAGGAATAGCGTTGACAATACCTTTAATTTTATGGTATGATTTTTTCGTTAGTTTTTGGAGCCTCATGCTCCAACCGCACAAAGCAGGTTTTCAAGCTTAGATTCAGATAAAAGGAGCAATTCGCTGCTCAATTTATGTGAAAGTTGAAGCAATAGAGTCGAGTAGTTCTAGGCGCGGAAGTTTATGAGGACCGGATAATAGGAATTCCTATTTGAGGACCGCAGTAACGACGCAACGAAGAAATACGGCGGCTTTATTCATTCAGAAGCACCTGCAATGGCGAGTCTGAGTAAAACAGGAGGTGCATATGATGTACGCAATTATTGAAGCTGGCGGAAAACAAACCCGTGTGCAAGAAGGACAAGAGCTTTACATTGAGAAAGTGAATGCAGAAGCAGGCGACACAATTACATTCGACCGTGTATTGATGGTAGGTGGAGATGACGTTAAAGTCGGAAGCCCACTAGTTGACGGAGCGACTGTAACGGCTAAAGTCGACAAGCAAGGCCGTGCAAAAAAAATCGTTGTTTATAAGTTCAAGCCTAAAAAGAATTATCGACGTAAACAAGGACATCGCCAACCATACACAAAAGTTGTTATTGACAAAATTAACGTATAATCATGTTAAGGGTCAATATTAATCGTGATCAGCGTAAAATCGTGTCGTTCAGCATAACGGGGCATGCAGAATCTGGTCCATATGGCCATGATCTAGTCTGCGCAGCTGTTACAGCTGTTTCCTTTGGAGCCGTTAATGCAATTGAAGAGCTCTGCGAGGTTGAACCTGAAGTGGAGACTCGTGAGGATGGCGGCTATTTTACATTTAAAACACCTTCCTCTGTAAGTGAACAAACATCAGAGAAAATACAGCTTTTACTTGAAGGTATGCTGGTTGCATTGAAGTCAATCGAACGTGAATATGGACAATATATCAAAATCAATTAGGTTTTAAGGAGGTGCATCTCATGCTTAAATTAAACCTGCAATATTTTGCATCCAAAAAGGGTGTTGGTAGTACAAAGAACGGTCGTGACTCAATCTCTAAGCGTCTAGGAGCTAAGAGAGCTGACGGACAAACTGTTACTGGTGGGTCAATTCTTTTCCGTCAACGCGGAACAAAGATCTACCCTGGTAAGAACGTTGGCCGCGGCGGAGATGACACTTTATTCGCTAAGGTAGACGGTGTCGTTCGTTTTGAACGTCTTGGCCGTAACCGTAAGCAAGTAAGTGTTTACCCAGTAGCCAAAGAAGCGTAACACTTAAACTCTAACCGGACTGGTTAGAGTTTTTTTCTTCTTACACAGTTTTTGATCATGAAGCTTGTTAGTTTATTGATTTACACAGCATGACTTTCAAAGACCGGTTGGGAAACTATAATGTTTGGGAGTGCTGATATGAAGGAAAAATGGGATCCTGTAAGTCTATTACGTCATGCTCGGCATGATTGGCTGAACCATCTTCAATTGATAAAAGGGAACTTGGCACTGGACCGTACTGACCGAGCTAAAGAAATAATTGAAAAGGTTGTCCGTGAAGCGAAAAACGCAGCGAAAGTTTCTAATCTTCGAATGCCCAAAATGGCCGAATTTTTATTGACATATAATTGGCAGCAAAATACTTATCGAATTGATTATGAAGTGATTGGTGAAGAAAAGGATCTTTCCTTGCTTGACGATGCCATATATGATTGGACAAAAGAATTCATAAGGCATCTCGACAATTTGGTGGATGCTGACAGAGAACCCCATTTGATGATTACAATCCAATTGGTCCATGACCGAACAAGAATTACATATGATTTCGCTGGAAAGATCAATCTGGAACATGGTAAGACGTTAGATTCACTGAATACTTTACATAATTCAATCAGAATCGTCGAAAGCTACTGTCAGGAAAATGAACTGTTGTATATCCTAGAGCTAGGATAAAAAGGTGAGGTGAGAAATATCATGTTTGTCGATCAGGTAACGGTTTTTATAAAATCTGGGGACGGCGGTAATGGAATGGTCGCTTTCCGAAGAGAGAAATATGTACCAGATGGTGGTCCGGCTGGTGGAGACGGGGGAAAAGGCGGAGATGTCATTTTCCAAGTTGAAGAAGGATTAAGGACATTGATGGATTTTCGTTACAATCGTCATTTCAAAGCTCCTCGTGGTGAAAATGGGATGTCTAAAAACATGCATGGCCGCAATGCAGAGAATATGATTGTTAAAGTTCCCCCAGGAACAGTCGTAACTGAAGCTAAGACGGGAAAGGTTATTGCTGATCTCGTCGATCATGGCCAACAAGCAGTAATTGCAAAAGGCGGTCGTGGAGGTCGTGGCAATACACGCTTTGCAACACCTAAAAACCCAGCCCCAGAATTGGCTGAAAATGGTGAGCCAGGTGAAGAAAGAGAAGTCACGTTAGAATTGAAACTGCTTGCAGACGTCGGGCTTGTAGGCTTTCCGAGTGTTGGAAAATCCACGTTTTTATCCGTTGTTTCAGCAGCTAAACCCAAGATAGCAGAGTATCATTTTACAACTTTGAGCCCGAATCTCGGTGTTGTTGAAACAGATGATAACCGGAGCTTTGTCATGGCTGATTTGCCAGGATTGATTGAAGGTGCACACGAAGGGGTAGGCCTGGGACATCAATTTTTAAGGCATATTGAGAGGACACGAGTCATCGTACATGTCCTTGATATGTCTGGGATGGAAGGTAGAGATCCTTACGAAGACTTTTTGAAAATCAATGAAGAGCTTAGACAATATAATTTACGGTTGACCGAACGGCCGCAGCTTATTGTTTCAAACAAAATGGACATGCCGGATGCACAAGAAAACCTGGAATTGTTCAAAGAGCAGGTTGGTGATGAATACCCGGTCTTCCCAATCTCTGCTATTACAAAGGATGGGGTCAGGGATCTGTTATTTGAAATTGCGAATAAGTTAGAAACGACTCCAGAGTTTCCATTGATTGAGGATGAGGAAGAAGAGGATGAAAGAGTCCTTTACAAGCATCAACGTGAAGAGCAGCCGTTTGAACTTTCGAGAGAGGATGATGGAACTTTTGTCATCTCCGGTCCGAAAATTGAACGTCTCTTCAAAATGACAGATTTCTCCAGAGATGAATCGGTTCGACGATTTGCTCAACAAATGAGAAGGATGGGAATTGATGAAGCGCTCAGAAAACGCGGTGCAGAGGATGGGGACACAGTCCGGATAATGGATTATGAATTTGAATTTATCGAATAGGCTGTCGCAATGACAGTCTTTTTTTAACCTTGTAATACTATACATTTGCTAACGAATGCTAATCCTTATATACTGAGTTAATAATTCCTAACAGGAGGCTTTAAGATGGATCATAAGGGTGAACGTTTTTATCTGGTAAGGGAAGATGTCCTCTCAGAAGCCATGACTAAAACTCTTGAAGCGAAAATGCTATTGGAAACGGGGAAAGTAAGTACAATCAATGAAGCGGTGCGAGCTGTAGATTTAAGCAGAAGTGCATTCTATAAATATCGTGACCGGATTTTTCCTTTTGAAACGATGGTCCAAAAGAAAATCGTATCGATTTCCATTCACTTAGAAGACCGTTCTGGGTCATTGTCGTCCTTATTGAGGATCCTTGCTGGGTTAGGTTGTAATATATTGACGATTCACCAGACCATTCCTCTGCAAGGAAGAGCGAATGTCACCATGTCGATTGAAACAGCCTCTTCCAAGGAAGACATAAATGGTATTCTTAAATCGCTTGAGAAGCTGGAACATGTGAGACAAGTCAGTATAATCGGATCCGGAGCTTAGGGGTGATTCAATTGGACATTTGTCCGTTGGAAACACCCCTTTATTCATGGAGAAATTATGAACGAGGCAACAAATAGCCTTTATTTTCTAATGCGAGGCATACTTGATCAAGCTGAACTTCTGAATCTGCTTCTATAGTGTGCAAGTGGACTCCATCGGTCAGTTCAAGCAGATACGAAGCGTTCGTCTCCTGTACCTTATTTTTGAATTGTTCAACATCATGACGATTTTTGAGCATGATCGCTCCTGTCAAATCTCCATAAACAGGATGTTCAATCGTCACATCTTTTACAGTTACACCAAAATCTACGATTGTATTCAGTTCATCTATTGTTTCTTCAGAAGAATGCTGGCATGCGATGATTCTTGAATATTTTTTATTTGAAGGAACTGTTTGAAAGTATAGGTATCCATGTGCAGTTGCCATAATTGGTTCATTTCTAGCCTTCAACAACGAGATATCTTGAACGATCACTTGCCTGCTCACATTTGTCTTCTTTGCTAGATAACTCCCGGTCAGCGGAGAAGCACTTTGTTTCAGCCATTGAAGCAAAAGGTCCCTCCGTTCTTCTCCTAAGACCTTGTCTCCTCTTTCTTTCATCGTACATATCCTCCTAGAACAACAGTTTCGTTTTTAGGATACCATAACTCTAATAGGAATCACGAGCCTTTCGCAGGCAAAATGAATATGTATTTTAAGTGCATCATATATTTATTATGGTGATCAGCGCGTTTGTAAAATTGTAGCAAGATGCCCAATCTCTCATATACTGTGTAATGAATTAGGCAGGGAGGAGATCGTTTTGAAAATACACATTGTGAAAAAAGGGGATACACTTTGGAAAATATCTAAAATGTACGGTGTTGAGTTACAAGATGTCATCAAAGCAAATCCCCAAATCAAGACACCTGATACCATTTATCCAGGTGCTAAAGTTAAAGTGCCGACAAGTAATCCGCACGGAAAAACAGGTACTCCGAATAACCAGATAAAGCCTCACATGAATATGAAAATGAAAGAAAAGCCAATTGCAAAAGAAATGCCGAAACCTAAACCGAAAAAAGAAATGCCGAAACCTAAACCGAAAAAAGAGATGCCTATTCAAATGCCGATTAAAAAAGAGATGCCAATAAAAGAAAAACCGATTAAGGAAAAGCCGATTGTGAAGGAAAAACCGATCGTAAAAGAGAAACCGGTTCCTAAAAAGCCTAAAGCACCAATCACAGAGGAAGAGTTTCAAATTACATTAGGGATCCAACAAGAAGAAAAAACGACCACATATGAAATGCCTAAACCAAAACCTATAGAGCCTTGTCCTCCAGTTGAATGTGTTCCATATGACGATTGTTGCACGCCAGATCCTTGTGCAGGTCCATGGGGATACTACGGTTCATACAACATGATGGATCCTTGTTGTGACCCGATGATGCAACCATACGGATATACCCCACATCAAATGGGTGGATATTCTATGTATGGTCATATGGGTCATTATGGGGAAATGCCTATGGATTATATGTCGCATCAAGGAATGTATGGCATGGAAGAAATGGATTCAGATGATTATCAATGGATGAGTCAAGATCAAGGCGGAATGGGCCAAATGCCTTGGATGCAACAGGGCCAAGAGGGGATGGGCCAGATGCCGTGGATGCAACAGGGGCAAGAGGGAATGGGCCAGATGCCGTGGATGCAACAGGGCCAAGAAGGAATGGGTCAGATGCCGTGGATGCAACAAGGGCAAGAGGGAATGGGCCAGATGCCGTGGATGCAACAAGGGCAAAATAATGAAGCGCAAAATCCTTGGTTAAGCCAGGACCAAGCCGGCATGGGTCAACTACCGATGATGGGTCAAGGCCAGCAAGGCTCAGGCCAAATGCCATGGATGCAGCAAGGGCAAGCAGGGATGGGTCAAGATCAAGCAGGAGCAGGCCAAATGCCATGGATGCAGCAAGGTCAAGCAGGGATGGGTCAGCTCCCGATGATGGGTCAAGAACAAGCAGGAGCAGGCCAAATACCATGGATGCAGCAAGGTCAAGCAGGGATGGGTCAGCTCCCGATGATGGGTCAAGAACAAGCAGGAGCAGGCCAAATACCATGGATGCAGCAAGGTCAAGCAGGGATGGGTCAGCTCCCGATGATGGGTCAAGATCAAGCAGGAGCAGGCCAAATGCCATGGATGCAGCAAGGGCAAGCAGGGATGGGTCAGCTCCCGATGATGGGTCAAGATCAAGCAGGAGCAGGCCAAATGCCATGGATGCAGCAAGGGCAAGCAGGGATGGGTCAGCTCCCGATGATGGGTCAAGATCAAGCAGGAGCAGGCCAGTTACCTTGGATGCAGCAAGACCAAGGCGGAACGGGTCAGCTTCCATATATGGGGCAAACTACGGGGAGAGATCCCTATTGGGACATCGACATCCAGATGCAGCCACGGAAAGAAAAGAAAAAAGAGTCTAAGGAAAAATAGTTAATCATTTCCATGTTAATTGAGATTATTTTTAACCTCTGATTGCCATTCTAAATGGTGAAAGGAGGTTTATTTATGAAAAAATTAATGATATTGACTTCGGCACTAATGCTGACAAGTACGCTGGCAGCATGTAACGCAGATGGTAATGAGACAATGGATACCCGGTACAACAATGACACAAGGCCAATCGGGTACTACTCTAATAACGCTGATGGTGAAGGACCTCTAACTGAGATGGCTGATCGTGACCGTAACCGTAATGACTTGGATAGAACGGAAATCAATTATGCAGATGATTATAACGGTGGAGATCTCGCAACGCGAATCCGTGATAGAGTCAAAGGGATGAAAAACGTTGAAGATGCACGCGTCGTCGTAAATGGTGATACTGTTCTGGTAGGTATCGATACTAACGATCGTAATGATCAAGCGATCAGAGAAAAAGTCAAAAACACTGTGCAAAAAATGACAGATAAAAATGTTCGTGTCACCACGGACGAAGATATGTTTACAAGAATCAGAAATGTCGATGATGATTTAAGGGAAGGTAATGGTTTCGCGGAGGTACGTTCAGATGTCAATGAAATTATGAACGATCTTGGAGATGCAAGGCGACGTCCTTTTGAAAATAATGGTTAATCAAACTGGGGGGTTGGCACCAATGTGTCAGCTCCCATTTTCTTTTTACTGGAATTGATATGTGCTATTTTGAAATAGAAGTGCTTGAAAAGGGGAGAAACATTATGGCAGGACATTCTAAATGGAAAAATATACAACGACGGAAAAATGCACAGGATGCAAAACGCGGAAAAGTATTCATGAAGCTTGCAAAAGAAATTTTCATAGCAGCAAAAGAGGGAGGCGGCGATCCGGAAACGAACCCATCCCTGCGAATAGCTGTTGATAAAGCCAAATCAGCTAATATGCCTTATGAAAACATCGGCCGAGCCATTAACAAGGCTACTGGCAATTTAGAGGGTGCCAATTACGAAGAAATAGGATATGGTGTCGGTGGAACAGCAGTGATGGTAGAAGTGTTGACTGATAATAAAAACCGGACAGCAGCTGAAGTGAGACATGCGTTTTCTAAAAATGGAGGAAACCTTGGAGAATCCGGATGTGTCGCTTTCATGTTTGATCGAAAAGGATTGATCATCATCCCTCAAGAAGATGTTTCCTTATCCGAAGATGAATTCATGCTGGAAATCATTGAAGTGGGTGCAGAAGAGTATGAAGTAAATGAAGGCGCCTATGAGATTTATACGGATGCAGAGAACTTTACCAGTGTAAAAGAAGAACTGCTGGCAAAAGGTTATACACCAACTACTACAGAAATTACGATGATCCCTCAAACACTTACAAAGCTTGAAAGTGATGATGCTAAAAGGATGTTCAATTTGATTGATGCGTTAGAGGATCTTGATGATGTACAAGAGGTATATCATAACCTGGAAATAGATGAAGAAGAATACGAGGCGCACTTATCTTGATCAGAGGATGGATAAATTATCCTAATACGGTAAAACTATTACTGAATGTATAATTGTCTGAAGAGGACAACGAGAGGTGATAGTTGGTGAAAGCCTTCCCCATGAAAACAGCATGGATGTTTCCATTAGTTGTGACCGTATTAGGGGCAGTTTATGTGCTCTTGTTTCATTCGTTTGAGGATGAGGTAAAAGCAAATCTACCTTCACAGGTTCAGACAGAAAGTCCAGAAGCACAAACTGTTTCTGGTCCACTCACTGTCGAAGTTCTTCTGCAGCGAACTTATTTAGACGGGGAAAGCAGTCAAGAAGTCATCTATGAAACAATTTGGTCAATGGATGATTTTTGGGCAGCATATGCAGACTGGCAATTGGTTGACCAAGACTTGAGTCGTATCATATTTGAACAGGAAATAGACGATATTTCCCCACTCTTGAAAGTGAACGGATATTTCGGATTGAGTGAAGATGGTATCCTTACAATCTTCAACGGGAGACCTCATGAGGACCAAGTCATCCAATCGTTTTACCAAATCGACGTTCAGAAGCTTGAAAGCAATCTTCTGAAAAAATTAAAAGAAGGTATACGAGTTGAGACAAAAACGAATTATCAAGAAGTGATCAATCAATATAAACCTTATGCCATCAAAAAATAAATGGTCTATCAGCTGGATAGTGACCTACTGCCTCTTCGCAGTAGGTCTTTTTAACTTCAATGGGACCATGTTCGTAAATCTATAAACTATTGGATATGATCGAAAACAGCAGGATACGAGCGATGAATCAATTGATATGCGCGATAACCTATACATTCACAGCTATATCTACTCAAGAGAATCCACCTTCACCCAGGTCTATATTCCATCGACTTTTCTTCAACTGATATGCTACAATAAAAAAATAAGAAGAAACGTTCGTATTTTCAATAATATAGAGATCGTACGCAATACATATATGGGAGAAGGTTACTACAATTGATTGATTATATTACTGGTCCAGTAAAATACATACATACAGATCATGTCGTAATTGAATGCGGAAACATCGGTTATAAAATAAATTGTCCCAATCCTTTCGTTTATCAAAGGCAAATCGGAAACACCACAACAATTTATACATATCAGCATGTCCGCGAAGATATTCTTGCGTTATATGGCTTTGAAAATTTGGATGAACGCGATCTTTTCATGAAATTGATCCAAGTTTCTGGAATCGGTCCAAAGGGAGCACTTGCCATTTTAGCTTCAGGTAAGCCGGATCAAGTTGTTTCTGCGATTGAAACTGAGGATGAAAAGTTCTTGACACGTTTTCCTGGAGTCGGAAAAAAGACAGCTAGACAGATGATTTTAGATTTAAAAGGGAAATTGACGAACTGGACTGAAGTGAAGATAGAAGAAAAACCAAGGATAGAAGTGTCTCAAGACGGTTTACAAGATGCATTTGAAGCGCTTGAGGCCCTTGGATATGGTCAAAAAGAAATCAAAAAGATTGGACCTCAGCTAGAAGGTGAAGGTGAATTGACAACCGATCAATACATCAAGAAAGCTTTACAATTATTATTGAATTAACCTGAGGTGGGTGTGAGATGGAAGAACGTATTATATCGAATGAACTCAATCAGGAAGATGGACCACTGGAATTCAGTCTGCGGCCGCAGTATCTCCAGCAATATATCGGACAACAAAAAGTGAAGGAGAATCTTCAAGTATTCATAGAAGCTGCGAAAATGCGCAATGAACCGCTCGATCACGTGCTTCTATATGGGCCACCTGGATTGGGAAAGACGACTCTCTCCTGTATCATCGCGAATGAAATGGGTGTGAGTATACGGACGACCAGCGGTCCTGCCATTGAGCGGCCGGGTGATCTAGCAGCGATTTTGACTGCACTAGAACCTGGCGATGTCCTTTTTATTGATGAAATTCATAGACTTCATCGTTCCGTAGAAGAAGTGTTATATCCCGCAATGGAAGATTTTTGCCTTGACATTGTCATTGGAAAAGGTGAAACTGCAAGATCTGTACGCTTGGACCTCCCACCGTTTACATTGGTAGGTGCGACTACCCGTGCTGGACTATTATCAGCGCCTCTTCGCGACCGTTTTGGTGTCCATAGCAGGCTTGATTATTATGAATTGGAAGATTTGACGGAAATCGTCATCCGTACAGGGGATTTCTTCGAGATACAAGTAAAGCCCGATGCTGCCGAAGAGTTAGGGCGAAGGGCAAGAGGAACACCGCGTATTGTAAACCGACTTCTGAAAAGGGTCCGTGATTTCGCACAGGTACAAGGTGACGGGATCATAACAAAGGATATTGCGGTCCAAGCACTCGAAAGACTGCAGGTGGACCGTTTAGGATTGGACAACATTGACTATAAATTGTTAAGAGGGATCATTGAAAATTACAAAGGCGGTCCTGTCGGTTTGAATACCATCGCTGCAACAATAGGGGAAGAGCCTCAGACCATTGAGGATGTATATGAACCTTACTTGCTTCAAATTGGATTCATTCAACGTACTCCAAGGGGACGTATGACCACGGGACTTGCCTACAAGCATTTTGACTTGGAGGAACCGAAAAGACCATGAGTAAAATTTTCATCGTAATAGGGATCGTATTTATTCTTTTTGGTATCATCGGTAGTTTCATCGGTAAACTGCCAGGAGACATCGTTTTCAAAAAAGGGAATACGACCTTTTATTTTCCGATTGTTACCTCGATCGTCGTGAGCATTGTCCTTTCGTTGATCTTTTATTTGATCGGACGATTCAGATAGTTCTCTCTCTTAACAACTATGAAAAACAAAAAAGCTGATAAATAAGGTGAAGGAATATGAAAGTAAATGAATTTGACTTTGATCTGCCGGAGCATTTGATTGCGCAGACACCGCTTAAGGATCGAACGAAATCAAGGATGTTGGTCGTAGACCCGGGATCAGGCGGTATTGAACATAACGCATTCAGTGATATTCAGAAGTATTTGGAGCCTGGAGATTGCCTGGTCTTGAATGATACACGTGTTTTACCGGCACGATTGTATGGTGTGAAAACTGAGACTGGAGCAAAGGTTGAGGTATTACTTCTGAAAGAAGAAGAAAACGATACATGGAAAACCCTTGTAAAACCAGCCAAACGTGTAAAATCTGGAACCAGTCTTTCCTTCGGAGAAGGCCGGTTGAAAGCAACCTGTCTTGAAGTAGGTGATCAAGGGGAGCGTTTACTAAGCTTTGCTTATGAGGGTGGTACCTTTTATGAAATCCTCGACCAACTCGGGGAAATGCCTCTCCCACCTTATATCAGGGAGCAGTTGAATGATAAAGAACGGTATCAGACGGTCTTCTCTAAGCACATCGGATCAGTGGCTGCACCGACTGCTGGTCTTCATTTTACAGAAGAGTTGCTTGAGAAGCTTCAAAACCAAGGGATCCATGTTGCTTATATTACCTTACATGTTGGGTTGGGAACGTTTCGGCCAGTTTCAGTGGAGACGGTAGAAGAACACGAAATGCACGGGGAATACTATCAAATTTCCAAAGGCACAGCGAATTTATTGAATCAAGTAAGGGAAGATGGCGGTCGTATCATTGGGGTCGGCACCACATCTGCCCGGACTCTTGAAACTGTAGCCAATAATAGCCCTAAAGGATTTGAAGAGCAATCAGGTTGGACAGATATTTTCATTTATCCCGGATATGAATTTAAGGGGATTGATGGACTGATTACAAACTTCCATCTGCCACAATCGACATTGATCATGTTAGTTAGTGCATTCGCAGGAAAAGATTTAATCATGAGGGCTTATAAAGAAGCTGTGAATGCTGAGTACCGTTTCTTCAGCTTCGGGGATGCGATGCTCATTCTAGAAGGGAGTATCAGTCATCGATGAGTGCAATACGCTATGAACATATCAAAACATGTAAACAATCGGGAGCACGGCTAGGGAAGGTCCATACGCCGCATGGTATGTTTGAAACACCTGTATTCATGCCAGTCGGGACCCTGGCGACTGTCAAAACGATGAGTCCTGAGGAACTTGATGAAATGGGTGCTGGCATCATTCTCAGTAATACGTATCATTTATGGCTAAGGCCAGGACACGATATAGTCAGAGAGGCGGGCGGCCTTCATAAATTCATGAATTGGGACGGTGCTATTCTTACTGACTCCGGCGGATTCCAAGTATTCAGCTTAAGTGATTTAAGAAAAATTACTGAAGAAGGCGTCCACTTCAGGAACCATCTCAGCGGGGAAAAATTGTTCCTTACCCCAGAAGGTGCAATGGATATTCAAAATGCTCTTGGCTCAGATATAATGATGGCATTCGATGAATGTCCGCCATATCCAGCAGAATACTCTTATATGAAGCAGTCCGTAGAGCGGACAAGCCGCTGGGCAGGGCGATGCCTGGAAGCCCATCAAAGACCCGGAGAACAAGGCTTGTTCGGAATCGTCCAAGGTGGAGAATATGAAGAACTTCGAAAACAAAGTGCGAAAGACCTTGTATCGCTTGACTTCCCTGGATATGCAGTCGGCGGATTGTCTGTCGGTGAACCGAAGGATGTCATGAATCGGGTATTGGAATTTACAACACCGTGGCTTCCAGATGATAAGCCAAGATATTTGATGGGGGTCGGGTCGCCTGATTCTCTGATCGATGGGGCGGTAAGGGGCATAGACATGTTTGATTGTGTGCTCCCTACGAGGATCGCACGTAATGGAACATGTATGACTAGCGAAGGAAGATTGGTTGTCCGGAATGCGAAATATAGTCGGGATTTCCGTCCTCTGGATGAAAATTGCGACTGTTACACATGCCGTAACTATTCCAGAGCTTATATCCGGCATCTGGTGAAAAGCAGTGAAACATTCGGCTTCCGTCTCACGACTTATCATAATCTTTATTTTCTGTTAAAATTGATGGAGCGGGTCAGACAGGCGATACGAGAGGATCGATTGCTTGATTTCCGGGAAGAGTTTTTTGAACAATATGGTTTCAATAAACCGGATGCAAAAAACTTTTAAGATACATTATGACTTGAAAGGGGTGAACAACAAATGGAAGGTTTAGGTGGATTAATACCAATTATTCTAATGTTTGTGATTTTCTACTTCATCTTGATCAGACCTCAACAAAAGCGTCAGAAAAAGACGGCTCAAATGCAGGCGAGTCTCGAGAAGGGAAACCGCGTCATTACGATTGGTGGATTTCACGCTACGATCGAAGCGATTGATGAGGAAAACAACTCAGTCGTCCTTCGTGCAGGAGATGGATCGAAACTTACATACGATCGCTCTGCAATTCGTGAAGTGATCGATAACAATCAGTAATCTAAAAAGAGGCTGAAACAGAACGTATGTCTGAAGCCAGGCACACGATGAATCAGTCTCTTTTTTTATTGCATTTTTCGGTAAAGCTCCTTAATGTTTATGAGATGAGAGATTTACTCCCATCATCCCCCCTAAAGCGGATGCAAGCAAATAACCGAGATGATGAAGGTATTGCTGAGGATCGAATTTGATCTGATATCCAAGGTATTGGACAAGAAAGACTACAATCGTGAACAGCAGTCCTGTACCAGCCCCAAGCAGCCAGCCTTTTTCCTTGCCTTTTTTTCCTGATACAATCCCTCCTATGAATAAAGCTATGATCGAAAGTCCAAGAATCACCCATGTAAAAGATTGTTCCGTCAAACTGGAAAACCGAAGGATCATTGAAAGTATGAAGCTGCTGGACATGATGATCGCTAATACGACTATAAGCCCGAACCCCATTGCTGAAATCATACGTCTGGACACATTTCCTCACCCCTTATAGGCATGTATATTCTTTAGTACAACTTATTCAGCCTCAAGATAAATTAGAAGTCGAACATGTTTACCTAATCTCTGACATACCATGTACTATTACGGACAAGTAGAGGATGGGAAATGTGAGCGTAACTTTAGCGTTTATCATTTTTTTAGCTAGTTATATCGGAATTATGACCGAAAAAATCAATCGTGCGCTTGTAGCCTGCGCAGGTGGCGTGATAATGCTTATTCTAGGTCTTCTAGAGGTCGAGCAGGCTTTTTTCGAGCATGTCGATTGGAACACGATCGCATTGTTATTCTCAATGATGATTCTTGTCTCAATTACGAGTCAGAATGGAGTTTTTGAATACATAGCCATCTTGTTGGCACAACAAGTTAAAGGAAAACCGATACCGTTATTGATCGTCATGTCCACGATTACGGCTATCGGCTCTGCGTTTTTAGATAATGTAACAACAGTCTTGCTGTTAGTACCAATCATCATTACATTGACGAATATGCTGAATGTTTCAAGTACCCCCTATCTGATCAGTGCAATATTATTTGCGAATATCGGGGGGACAGCGACGTTGATTGGTGACCCTCCAAACATTATGATTGGCCAGGCTGTTGATCATTTGGATTTCAATGATTTTATATTGAACCTTGGACCAGTAGTCTTTCTTATCTACATCATTGTCATCGGAGGAATCTCTCTCTTTTATCGGCGCACATTGTTTATTTCTAGTGAAAAACGATTACAGTTGATGCAGCTCGACCCAAAGGAATTTTTGAAGAAAGGACCGATGCTTTATAAGTCAGTCTCTGTCCTGTTATTGACGATTTTCGGTTTTCTGCTTCACCCTATCCTTCATCTGGATTTGACGACTGTAGCCATGAGCGGTGCGTTATTATTATTACTGATAACAACGAAAGAACAAGAAATCGAAGAGGTTTTTCGTTCAATTGAATGGGTAACGCTCTTTTTCTTTATAGGATTGTTCATCCTGGTGGGCGGTTTGATCGAAGTGGGAATCATCGATGAAATGGCCAGAGGGATATTGTCTTGGACAGAAGGGGATATTCCTAAGACAGCGATCATCATCCTTTGGGGATCTGGCTTGCTTTCTGGTTTTGTCGATAATATCCCGTTTGTCGCGGCTATGATACCTGTCATCATGGAGTTCGAGGAATACGGGATTCAAAATCTGGACCCGCTCTGGTGGGCCCTTGCATTAGGTTCGTGTTTAGGTGGAAATGCAACATTGATCGGTGCTTCAGCGAATGTCATCGTTGCAGGATTAGCCTCAAAGTCTAAACAGTCGTTCAGTTTTATACATTTCTTATTGATCGGATTTCCAGTTGTGATCGTTTCATTGATCATTTCTACGATCTATTTAGTTTTACGTTATTTGCTGGCTTACTTCTAAAATTTTACCATTTAGAACTTTTCATATCTTCTCCTTAGTCGGTGAGACTATGTAATGAAAGGAGAAGACTTCCATGGAAATCGGGATTATAATGTTTCGGACCCTATTCATTTATCTTATCATCATCGTTGTTTTCCGTTTTATGGGGAAGCGTGAAATCGGACAGCTTTCGATTGTAGACTTTGTCGTCTCCATCATGATTGCGGAAATGGCGGTCATATCGATTGAAAGTCCGGAAAAACCGATGATGCATTCACTGCTCGGAATCGGCGTCTTGTTGATTCTACAGGTGTTTTTTGCCTATGTGTCCTTAAAAAGTGAAAGGCTGAGACATATTATCGATGGGAAGCCTTCAGTGATCATCGATCGCGGCCAGATTGATGAGACACAAATGAAAAAACAACGATACAACTTCGATGATTTATTAATACAATTGCGCGAAAATGGAGTCAATAAAGTTTCCGATGTCGAGTTTGCGATTCTTGAGCCGACGGGCAAACTTTCAGTAATCAAAAAGGAAGAAGAAGAAAAAGAGGAAGACCCTGGCAGCAATCTCTTTCCACTACCATTGATTATGGATGGAAAAATACAGGAAGATCATTTGAAGAGGTTAGGTAAAACCGAATTTTGGTTACGTCAAGAGCTTAAAAAATTAGGTTTCCGAGATTTAAAAAAGATTTCATTCTGTTCATTAGAGTCCGATGGAATCTTTTTCATCGACCTCGGGGATAACGATTGAAAAAATCAACCCTGGAATCAAAATCGGGTTGATTTTTTATTGGACGTTTATCGTACGATTTTCTTCAAAATTGGGATGTACTGGACATCCTCCTTTTTGACTAATTTAAGGCCGATCACAAGGATCAAGTACAATAAAAGAGTAAAAGCAATTGACAGTAATGTCCGGAGAAGCAAGCCCTGGTCCAACATTTGATAAAAACCTGTAACGGCTACAGCCGTGATTGCAATAGCCAGGATTCCCTTCAAATAATCTTTGACGACAATCGTGTAACTGATTGCTTTCACGATCGTAGCGAAATGGAGCATGGTCACAAGAACGACATTGATGACAATGGCAAGCGCGACACCTATTATCCCTAAATCAGGCCTTGAGGCGAGGAGGAAGATGGCTACCATTTTGATGATAGCTCCGATGATACTGTTGATCATTGCCGCTTTTGCTAAATCCAGGGCCTGGAGAACAGCTTGAAGAGGCCCCTGAAAATAGAGGAAGAAGAAAAATGGGGCCATCAATTTAACATAAACTGCAACTTCAGGTGTGTTATACATCAAATCCATTAAGGGGGCAGCTAGAACATATGTGATGACGACTGACACACCACCCGAAAGCATGGATATCCTTAGTGCCTGGTTAAGCCTGTATTCGACGACGTGATGCTTATGTTGTGCAGCAGCTTCACTAATGGCCGGTACGAGGGAGACGGATAAAGAATAGGTGATGAACATCGGTAGTGTTAAAAATGGAATGACATACCCGGCCAAAGCTCCATACTGCTGCGTAGCTAGGGTTACACTTATACCAGCTAGAAGCAAACTGTTTGCTACGACAATCGGTTCAAAAAAATAGGAAACAGATCCGACCAATTGACTGGCTGTGGTAGGCAATGAAATTCTCATCAATTGATTGAACGTTTCTTTCCCTTTTGTCACATAATTGAAAAATCCTTTTCGTATACGGATACGCTTTTGGAGTTTGAATGCCGAAAACATATAAAGAAGGGATGCCAGCTCACCGATGACGACTGATATCATTGCGCCTGCCGCTGCATATTCAACGCCATATGGCAGCAATGCACTTGTCAGCAAAGCTACAAGCGTTATTCGTACCACTTGTTCGATCACTTGGGAATATGCTGAAGGCTTCATGTTCTGTCTTCCTTGGAAGTACCCCCGTAAGACAGATGAAAGGGCGACAATAGGCACGACCGGTGCAATCGCGATCAGCGGGTAATAAGTTCTGTGGTCAGTTAATAAGGTTCGTGATAAAATAGGTGCAAGTGCAATCAGCGCTATGGTAAAGATAATACTTAGAATTCCTGTTATCGTTAACGAAACGACAAGGATTTGTTTGATTTTTTTTGGATTCTTTTGGGCTTCCGCTTCAGCTACTAATTTCGAAATCGCCACAGGAAGACCAAGACGGGTAAGAGCGATCGTAAGCAACAAGGTGGGGACTGCCATCATGTATAATCCTACGCCTTCAGGGCCCATGATCCGGGCGATGACGATTCGATTGATGAATCCCAACACTTTCGTAATCAATCCAGCAACAATCAATATCACTGTCCCTTGTATGAACGTTTGTTTTGACATGAATTCGCCCCTGCCTTCTTTTACTGCATATTAAATACATAGTGGTAAATGATGACTGATTCATACTTTCTTTTTCATGTATATGCAGAAAAGTAGGCCAAGCATGACAAGTATAAATTTTTGAGGTGTAGACATTGAAGGAAGATATCAAGCAGTTTTTGGTAGAGAATCTCAGTTTTCTGCCGAATGAATTGATTGTGGTCATTGTATCTGCGATGCCTATCTTGGAATTACGTGGCGGACTCCCGCTTGCCTATGGTTTCGGGTTTGATTTTTGGACGGCTTTCGGCTTGGCGATACTTGGCAATTTGCTGCCGATTATCCCATTATTGATTCTATTCCGCCCTTTAAGTACATTTTTAATGCGATATCGATGGTATAAACGATTTTATGATTGGTTATATGAACGAACATTGAAAAACAGCAAAAACGTCGAGCGATTCGGTGCGATCGGCTTGATCCTATTTACGGCCGTACCTCTTCCTACAACCGGAGCATATAGTGCTTGTGTAGCCGCTGCACTTTTCAACATTCGTTTCCATTATGCGTTTCTAGCAGTGGCGACAGGTGTTTTGATCGCTGGATTAGGAGTCGGTCTCGCCATTTATTCTATTTTTTAAAGATTAAAAAATCTGATTCACTTATAACCCTAAACAGAAAGGAGATAGATCAGTATGACCGAAGCAACAGGTGAGATAAGGATACTTGAAGATTGGCTCCCAGAAGTAAAGCCTGCCCTTGTCAGCAAAAAAGAAGAGATACATTTCATGGGGTATGAGAGTGTGACAGAGGAAGAGATCTGGAAATGCGTTATCTCCCGAGCAAAAAAAATGAAAGATGATGAGTGGATGATCCACCAGGTGGTCAACAAAATTTTGACACTATCGACGAATGATTTTATGAACTGGCTGACTGTACAAGCAGTCACCGATGATAAATGGTATTCATTTGATACTCTGAAGGAAAATTGACACACATTTCATCCGATGGATATAATAGGATGTATTGTCATTACATAACATAAGGACGGACATCCAGATTGTCGGCATAAGGGGAGGAAAATACATATGGTTAAAAGAGGACGGATCGTCGCCTTTTTCCTTCTTGTCATCTTGATTGCTGGAGCGATCGGGGGGACGACGAAGGACATCGTCAAGGACGTCAAACTTGGTCTTGATTTACAAGGTGGATTCGAAGTTCTGTATGATGTCGAACCAACAAATGAAGGTCAAGAAGTAGACAAGCAATTATTGAATAATACAGTAAGTGCATTGAATAAGAGGGTGAACGTACTCGGGGTCTCTGAACCTAACATTCAAATCGAAGGTGAACGGATCCGTGTACAGCTAGCAGGTGTTGACGATCAGAATAAAGCACGTGAATTATTGTCTACACAAGCGGAGCTCACTTTCCGTGATGTGAATGATAAAGTGCGTCTAAAAGGATCGGATCTGAAAGAAGGCGGCGCTAAGGTAGAATTCATGCAACAGACGAACCAGCCTGTCGTCTCTCTCACATTGAATGATGCAAATAAATTTGCGGAAGTCACTCGTGACATTTCCCAGATGCCCCCAGGTGAAAACCGTCTTGTCATCTGGCTCGATTATGAAGAAGGCGATTCTTTCAAAGAAGAAGTGAAGAAAGAAAATAGCGGGGAAGATCCGAAATATATCTCCGCTCCTTCCGTCACTAGAACATTATCGACAAAAAATGTTCAAATCGAAGGGATCGAATCTGTTGAAGAAGCACAAAACTTAGCTGATCTTCTGAACGCTGGTTCACTTCCAGTCAAATTGACAGAAGTCTATTCGACTTCAGTAGGTGCGAAATTTGGACAAGACTCTCTTGATAAGACAGTGACTGCAGGTGCAATTGGTATCGCGATCATCTTCCTGTTCATGATTTTATTCTATCGGGTGCCAGGAATCATTGCAGTTGTCACTTTATCCACCTATGTCTATCTGATCCTGCTCATTTTTGAATGGATGGAGGGTGTGCTCACACTCCCTGGTATTGCAGCCTTGATTCTCGGCGTCGGTATGGCAGTAGATGCGAACATCATCACATATGAACGGATCAAAGAAGAATTACGTTCAGGGAAGTCGGTCATGTCTGCATTCAAGGCAGGAAATAAACGTTCCTTATCGACGATTCTTGATGCGAACATTACAACCATATTAGCAGCAACTGTCCTGTTCATTTTTGGAACCAGTGCAGTCAAAGGATTTGCCCTTGTGTTGATCATAAGTATCTTGACGAGCTTTTTGACTGCTGTATATGGATCACGACTTTTCCTTGGTTTATGGGTGAACAGCCGTATCCTCAATAAGAAGCCGAGACTGTTCGGAGTTAAAGAAGAGCAAATCAGTGATCTGGATGATACGGACCGTCTTGATATTTCTAAAAACAAGTTCAAGAACATCAATTTTGTAAAGCATCGCAAGAAATTCTTTACACTATCAGGCGTATTGCTCGGACTTGGTTTGCTGTCCCTTGTCATCTTCCAGCTGAACCTGGGCATTGATTTTGAGAGTGGAAGCCGTGTTGAAATCACTGCTGATGAGGCTCTTGATAAAGAAACGATTGATGATCAGCTCGCCTCTTTAGGTTTAGAGGCAGAAGAAGTCATCATTTCAGGGGAAAATCAAAATATTGCCGTAGCAAGATACGTAGGTGTTTTGAAACAAGATCAAATTGGTGAATTGAAGTCATACTACAATGAAAAATATGGGCAAGAACCGAACGTAAGTACAGTCGACCCTACAGTCGGAAGGGAACTAGCAAAGAATGCCCTTTATGCAATTGCGATTGCCTCAATTGGGATCATCATCTATGTGACGATCCGTTTCGAATGGTTGATGGCATTATCGTCGATCATTGCATTGTTACATGATGCATTTTTCATCGTAGCAGTCTTCAGCCTATTGAGGCTTGAGGTGGATCTTCCTTTCATAGCTGCTGTATTGACCATCGTCGGTTACTCGATCAACGATACGATCGTTACCTTCGACAGGATCAGAGAAAATATGAAATATGGTAAGGTTAAGACGTTCGATGACTTATCTAAGATTGTAAACGTCAGTCTCGTGCAAACCTTTGGACGATCAATCAATACGGTTCTCAGTACGGTTTTTGCAGCTTTAGCCCTTATGATTTTCGGAAGCCCGGCAATCACGAATTTCTCATTTGCCTTATTGATCGGATTGATTGCAGGTACTTATTCTTCTCTTTTCATTGCCGCTCAAATTTGGCTGGTTTTAAAAGGGAAGCAACTGAAAAAGAAACGCGTGAAACCAGCGCAATCTACTGATTAAATGATAAAAGGTTGACCAGATTGAACTCTTCGGTCAACCTTTTTATTTCCAAAAGGCTTTGTGTTTTGGTGGATTTAGTAAAATTTTAATGGTGTTTTCATATAGAAATTTCGCAAAAATCAACAAATAAAAATATGGCTTTTTTCGTGAATTAATATATGTTTAAAAACAATTACGGTAGCGTAACTTATTATGGAGATTGTTGTTTGGAGTGGATATCATGGACAATCAGAACAAAGAACGGTTCCGGCAAGGAGAATTCGCTGCCTGGGTAGGCATTGTCGGAAATCTTGTCTTGGCAGTCATAAAAGGTGTGGTCGGTTTTATCTCGAACAGTCGTGCATTGATTGCTGATGCTGTGCATTCTGCCTCGGATGTGGCAGGGTCATTTGCGGTATTGCTGGGCCTAAGGGCTGCTAAGCTTCCTCCTGACCGTGATCATCCATATGGACACGGGAAAGCTGAATCCATCGCTGCAATAATCGTAGCTGTCCTTTTATTCATCGTCGGTCTTGAAATAGGGTATTCATCCGTGGAATCCTTCTTCCACCCGATTGAAGCACCTAAGATCTGGGCGATTTATGCAGTCATATTCTCGATCATATCAAAAGAATTGATGTTTCAATATAAGTATCGTCTGGGTAAAAGAATAAAAAGTGATGCTATCATTACAAATGCATATGAACATCGGTCTGATGTCTTTTCTTCCATAGCCGCACTTATTGGTATCGGCGCAGCTGTCCTCGGAGGAAATTTAGGCATCAGTTGGCTGGAATATGCCGATCCGATAGCTGGATTAGCTGTTTCTCTTCTTGTCCTACGGATTGCATGGAAGCTTGGAGCAGAATCGATCCATAATACGCTTGACCATGTTCTGCACGACGAAGACACAGTAGAAATGAAAGAGATCGTTGAAAGTGTTGAAGGTGTCTTGAACCTCGATGAATTTCTAGCCAGGGAACATGGGTACTATGTCATCATTGATATTAAAATCGCGGTGGATCCTGAGATTTCAGTGCAACGGGGACATGACATCGGGAAAGAGGTGAAACGACGGCTAATTGAACAACCGTTTGTCCGGGACGTTTTTGTTCATATTAATCCGTATCAAGAAGAAAAGGATGGTGAGTGAAGGTGAGAAGAGAATGGAGCTTCATCATTGTTTTGCTCTTTTCAATTATTGTCGCTGTATTCGCTGTCATAAATGTAGATGCTGTGGAAGTGGATTATTTATTCGGAACAGCTCAGTGGCCATTAGTCCTTGTAATATTGGGGTCTGCTCTGTTAGGTGCATTGACTGTCGGCTTTGCTGGATCAGCACGACTATATTCCATGAAAAAAGAAATAAGGTCCTTACGTAAAAGGAATGAACATTTGATCAATAATCATAGAAGTACTGACAACAAAACTAAAAAAGACCGTGTATCAAAAAAGAATACGGCTCAGCCTACAAATTCTGCCGATAATTCAATGTCATAATCAAAATTACAATTTGCCACCTCTTGAAGCACTCTTGTATAATGAGTGAGTTAAGAGGTGGTTTTATGTTGAATTCGAGGACACGTTGGTGTGTCACGGAAGTAGACCAGTCAAAAACGGATGAACTGGTGAACAGCCTTGGTCTATCACCGCTTGTAGCGGGATTGTTAGTCAATAGAGGTAAGCAAGACATAGATGAAGTGAAGAACTTTTTACATACGGAGAATGTTGATTTTCACGACCCTTTCCTGATGGATGGAATGGATTCAGCGGTTGAACGGATTAAGAAAGCAATTAAGCAACAAGAAAAAATCTTGATTTTTGGAGATTATGATGCAGATGGTGTAAGCAGTACATCGGTCATGATTTATACCTTACGCGAACTTGGAGCAGAATTTGACTACTATATTCCTAATCGTTTCACTGAAGGATATGGTCCTAACGAAGCCGCTTTCAGATGGGCACAGGAGCAAGGATATACGTTGATCGTTACGGTAGATACAGGCATTTCTGCCATTCATGAGGCAGAAGTAGCAAAGGAAATTGGGATTGATCTAATCATAACGGATCATCATGAGCCTCAGCCCGAGCTGCCGAATACATTTGCAACGATCAATCCGAAGAAACCTGGATGTCCTTATCCATTTAAAGGACTAGCAGGGGTAGGTGTGGCGATCAAGGTATCTCATGCGCTTTTAGGAGAGGCTCCGCTGCATTTGCTTGATATTGCTTGTATCGGAACGATTGCCGATCTAGTCCCACTGGTAGATGAGAACCGATTGATTGTAAAAATCGGGATCGAAAAACTAGAAACGACTTCAAAGCCTGGTTTACAAGCCTTATTGAAAGTCTGTGGATTAGAAGAAAAACAACTTTCATCTGAACACATCGGATTTGGAATCGGTCCACGTGTCAATGCAGCTGGAAGACTGGACTCCGCTGATCCTGCTGTTGATTTGTTTACGACCTCCGATCCAGAGAAAGCCGAGATGATAGCTCAAGAAATTGATGCAATGAATAAAGAAAGGCAAAGCTTGGTCAATGGAATTACGAAAGAAGCCGTGGAAATTGTAGAAAGCAAATATCCACCTGAAAAAAATTCCGTATTGGTCATTGCGAAGGAGGGTTGGAATCCTGGTGTGATTGGCATAGTCGCATCTCGTATCGTAGAAAAATTCTATCGGCCTACGATCATTTTGAGTATCGATCCGGAAAAAGGTGTCGCAAAGGGTTCCGCTCGAAGTATCGCTGGATTTGATATGTTTGAGAATTTATCAGAATGCCGTGATATTTTACCGCATTTTGGCGGACATCCAATGGCAGCAGGTATGACACTACAGCTTCAATACCTTGATACGTTGAGGGAAAGGCTCAATCGACAGGCGGAAGAAAAATTGACAGAGGAAGATTTTTCTCCGATAACCTCCATAGATCTTCGATGTTCTGTTGATGACATCTCACTTGATGTCATTGAAGAACTTCAAGCATTGGAGCCATTCGGCGTTGACAATCCTAAGCCCAGATTTCTCATCGACCAATGTCGGTTAAAAGAGATTCGTAGGATAGGGAGTGATTCCAAGCACTTGAAACTAACGCTTTTAGGGGAACGTTCTAATCTGGATGTGATCGGTTTTCATTTCGGAGAGGTGTTCGAAGAAATCACACCGAACGCTTCAATTTCAGTCGTAGGCGAGCTGTCGATCAATGAATGGAATGGATTTAGAAAGCCTCAATTGATGCTTCAAGATATCGCGGTCAAAGAAAAGCAGCTTTTTGACTACCGTGGAATCAAAAATCTTGCGAGTAGATTGGAGCTCCTTAATCGGAGCAAGGTCCAGTTGCTTTCTTTTAAAGAAGAAACGATAAGGTCATTAAGCTTGAAGGATTGGGAGGATCATATAATACGAATTTCAGAGGATGTTTCGCTTGAAACCCTTGAACTTGGTGGCCGATATTTGATTATTCTGGACTTGCCTTCAAGTAAGGATCAATTGAAGCAACTAATGTCCTATGGTTCATCAGCAGAACGTGTTTATACGGTTTTCCACCATGAAGAAGATCATTATTTCAATCCGATTCCGACAAGGGATTCTTTCAAATGGTATTATGCCTTTTTGAAGAAGCAAGGTACGTTTGACTATAAGAGACGTGCAGAGGAACTAGCAGCTTATAAAGGTTGGCAGAAAGAGTCTGTCTATTTTATGTCACAGGTGTTTTTTGAACTTGAATTTGTTACAATAGACAATGGTGTTATTTCAGTAACAGATCAACCAATGAAACGACCGCTTACTGAATCTATGACGTATAGGAGAAAGCAAGAGCAGGCAAGTCTAGAGAACGACTTATGTTACTCCTCCTATCGTGATTTAAAGCGTTGGTTTTTTGAGAACGAAAAAGATGCTGTTCGATTTGAGGAGGCTTACTAGAAAGATGGATTACAAACAATATATCGAAGTTGTAGAAGATTTCCCTCACAAAGGAATTCGTTTCAAGGATATATCTACGCTTATGCAAGAAGGTCAAATCTACAAAAAAGCGATGGATGATATCGTTACATACGCAAAGGAAAAGCAAATTGATGTGGTCGTCGGACCTGAGGCACGCGGATTCATCGTGGGATGTCCAGTTGCTTATGCGATGGAAGTCGGATTCGTACCGATTCGTAAAGAAGGAAAATTACCCCGTGAAGTTGTTAAAGTCGACTACGGGAAAGAGTACGGAAAAGATGTATTGACGATCCATAAGGATGCGATCAAACCAGGCCAACGTGTTTTGATTACAGATGATCTCCTTGCAACAGGCGGGACGATTGAAGCAACGATCCAGTTAGTAGAAAAGCTTGGAGGGATCGTAGTTGGAATCGCATTCATGATAGAACTGACATATCTGAACGGTCGCGATAAGTTGGATGGGTATGATATCTTTACACTGATGCAATATTAATGGAAATTTAAACGAGCTCTAAGACGGGCTCGTTTTTTGTACTTCTTTTTTGGCTTATAGAACGCGAGGGAGTGAATTTCGCAGAAATCAGAGCCTATTTTTTGGAATGCATTGAAAACCTTTAAGAAGGATTTTTACAGTCGTTAGAAAAAATTGACAGAAGAAATGATTCGACAAATTTCTCTTTTCGCTTTACAGGAAGTTAAATTTTAACGATAATAGAATTTATATACCAATCAACATATGATAGGTGATTGCATGGCCATTCAAGATGTAATTAATAAAGCGGCAACCTATTTGCCGAAAGAAGATATAGATTTTTTGCAGAGGGCGTACGAGTTTGCCAGAGATGCTCATGAAGGGCAATTTCGGAAATCGGGCGACCCTTATATTGACCATCCTGTTGAAGTAGCGTACATCCTTGTGAACCTGGAGATGGATGCCCCTACGATTGCAGCAGGGTTTCTTCATGATGTCGTGGAGGATACAGACGTCACCCTTGAAGAACTGACTGAAGCTTTTACAGAAGAAGTCGCCATGTTGGTCGATGGAGTCACAAAGCTTAAGAAAATCAAATTCAAATCAAAAGAAGAACAACAAGCTGAAAATCACCGCAAGATGTTTGTCGCGATGGCTCAGGATATCCGTTGTATCCTGATCAAGCTTGCAGACCGTCTTCATAATATGCGTACGTTAAAGCATATGCCGAAGGAGAAACAAATCCAAAAGGCTAATGAAACACTTGAAATATTTGCACCGCTTGCCCATCGACTGGGTATTTCAACAATCAAGTGGGAGCTTGAAGATGTTGCGTTACGGTATTTGAATCCGCAGCAATATTATCGGATCGTAAACTTGATGAAGCAGAAACGGAATGAGCGGGAGCAGTACGTCCAAGAAGTCATAGATGATATCCAGGCCAAATTGAGTGAAGTGAACATAGATGCGGATATTTGGGGAAGACCCAAGCATATTTACAGCATCTATCGCAAAATGACGAAACAGAATAAGCAATTCAACGAAATCTATGATTTGCTTGCTGTACGTGTGATTGTCGATAATATCCGAGATTGTTATGCCGTCCTCGGAATCATCCATACATGCTGGAAACCGATGCCTGGCCGATTCAAAGACTATATCGCGATGCCTAAAGCCAATATGTATCAATCCTTGCATACGACCGTCATCGGACCAAAAGGTGACCCGTTGGAAGTACAAATCCGCACAGAGGAGATGCATCGGGTTGCAGAATATGGGATTGCAGCGCACTGGGCGTATAAAGAAGGTATTAACAATCGGAACCAAACATTTGAAGAAAAGCTTACCTGGTTCCGTGAAATTCTTGAATGGCAGAATGATGCGACAGATGCTGAAGAATTCATGGAATCCCTCAAAGTCGATCTTTTCTCCGATATGGTTTTCGTCTTTACACCTAAAGGAGATGTCATCGAACTTCCTTCAGGGTCTGTACCGCTTGATTTTGCATACCGGATTCACACAGAAATCGGGAACAAATGTATCGGAGCGAAAATCAATGGAAAAATGGTACCTCTTGATTATAAGCTGAAAACCGGAGATATCGTCGAAGTGTTAACATCCAAGCATTCCTATGGTCCGAGCCAGGATTGGTTGAAGTTGACACAAAGTTCGCATGCTAAAAATAAGATCCGCCAATGGTTCAAGAAAGAAAAAAGGGATGAGAATGTAGCCAAAGGGAAAGACTTGGTCGAAAAAGAGATCAAAAACGATGGCTATGAATTGAAAGAGGTCCTTACGCAAGAAAACTTGAACAGGGTCGCCCAAAAGTATAATTTTTCAAACATTGAAGATATGTACGCAGCAGTCGGATATAGCGGGATTACTGCTTCACAGATTGCAACCCGTCTTGCCGATAAAATACGAAAGAAGAAGGATCAAGAAACCGAAAGCCTGCTCCATTCGATCAATGAAACGAAGAGTCCTCCGCCAAAAAGGAAAACGGAGGTCGGCGTCCAGGTCAAAGGAATTGACAACCTTCTGATCCGTCTATCAAAATGCTGTAATCCAGTGCCAGGTGATGACATTGTCGGCTATATAACAAAAGGGCGAGGTGTTTCGATTCATCGTAAAGATTGCCCGAATATCCGCATTGAAGACGATGAGAGCCGTTTCTTACCAGTTGAATGGGAAGGCAATACGGACTTATCGAAAAATTATAGCGTGGATATTGAAATCAATGGATTTGATCGTAGAGGTTTATTGAATGAAGTGCTCCAGGCTGTTGCTGAAACAAAAACCAACATCAGTGCAGTCTCGGGGCGTTCAGACAGGAATAAGATGGCCACAATCAATATGACGATCTCAATTCATAATGTCAGTCATCTACAAAAGGTAGTCGAAAGGATCAAGCGTATTCCTGATGTATACGCTGTTCGAAGAGTCATGCAGTAGGAGGTTACACGTAATGCGAGTAGTCATACAGCGGGTGACGAGCGGAGAGGTCCTTGTGAAAGACCAAACAGTCGGTCAAATTGAACAGGGACTTGTCCTGCTTGTTGGTGTTACACATAAGGATACAACAGAGGATGTTGAATTCTTAGCTGAAAAAATACCAAACCTGCGGATTTTTGAAGATGGAGAAGGAAAGATGAATCTCTCCCTATTTGATATTGGAGGGTCGATCCTTTCTGTTTCGCAATTCACACTTTACGGGGATTGCAGGAAAGGGAGACGGCCAAATTTCATGAGTGCGGCTAAACCGGATAAAGCTGAAGAACATTATGAAGAATTCAATAAAAGGATACGAGATAAAGGTATCCAGGTTGAAACAGGTAAGTTCGGTACCATGATGGATGTCCGGATCCACAACGATGGACCGGTCACCTTGATTTTAGATACTGATGAAATGAAGAAATAATCAGGAAAAAGCATGTAGCCTTAGGAGGAAGGTCACATGCTTTTTTAAGTTGTTTTCCAAAGGTACCGAACATTGTCGAATGTTGGTAAATCAAGAAAGATGTCCATATAATCTGTATAATGTTCAATAAATCGAAATGATGTCAATATAATTTGAAAGTTGTTTATATAAAAGAAAATCCAGTAAAAAACGAACTTGATCAACAAGCTCGTTCACAAAAATATATTATTTAGTTGAAAAATACTTTGCAAGACCCCTGTAAATCGCATGTCCAGCTTTATCTTTATAGTTCGCGGTTCGTATATAATGTTCTTCCTGTGAGTTGGTTAGGAAGCCAAGCTCCAATAGTGCTGCAGGCTGACGATTACTCCTCAATACATGGAAACCCCCGTATGCGATTCCACGATTCGATAATCCGGTCTGTCTTACAAGCTCGTCCTGTAAAGAACTTGCAAGTCGTGCATCTTTCGATTTTGAATAATAAAACGAATTGATACCTTTCGCGCTTGGGAAAATGGATGAATTGAAATGTAAGCTGATGAACGCATCTGCACTATTCGAATAAGTCAAATAAACTCTATAAGGCAAACTTACATATTGATTATCATTTCTGGTCAAAACCACTTTTGCACCTGCTGCTTGTAATTTTGAAGATACCGTTTTAGCAACACTTAAATTCAAATCTCTTTCAATTGTTCCGTATGTAGTACCTACTGCTCCTCCGTAATGTCCGCCATGACCTGCATCAACGACTATGGTTTTCCCTGTCAGGTGATCCCCTACACTCGGGTGAGTCACTTCAGGCAGTGAAGCCCCGTTCAACGAAACGATCCATCCGGCAACATAAGCTTCTTTCTGGTTTGAAAGCTTAATTTTATACCAATCGCCTTGTTTGGAGAGAATCGGAAACTGATCTCTTTTATTTCCGCGAGCCACGACTTTATGACTTGTCGATGGTCCGCTCCTAAGGTTAGTACCATCATAAAGTAATGATATCGAAGGTTCATTTGATAAATTATCATCAGCTCCAGGGGGTGTTGTTGATAATTTAATCTCTTCTAGATACCACGCCGCTGCCTAGCCCTTCGTTTTTCCATTCTCAATGTATGCCCAATCGTTTTCTTTTTTTACGATATTGACTTGGGAATTTTTCGTCAGCTGACCGATTACTTTTCCATTCAGGGATCCTTTATCTCTTACAGTCAAAATCGAGGCAGTCACTTTTGCTTTGACAGTTGGTGATAAAGCAGAGGGTATCCCTGAAGAACTGTCTGAGTTCTGACCCTTTGTTACATATTTGCCGGCAACCCATCCTTTCCCTTGTTTCAGGTTGATCTCATACCAGCTGTTCTGTATATTCATTATTTCTACAACATCACCTTTACTGACCGATCCAATTACATTGTAATTTGTTCCAGGACCACTCCGTACGTTAAGGCTTGTTGCATTGACGACAGAACGTTCTGTCGAAGTTGGATTTTGACTGCTTGAAGGTTTACTTGTAGATTCGATCAGCCATGAATCCAGCCAACCAGTTGAATTTTTGTAATTGATTTTTATCCACGATTCTTTGGCCTCAATTGTTTGGAACTTTTCATGGGGATAAATCTGTCCAAGTATCGAAAAGGAAGTGTCAGGACCAGAACGTACATTCAATCCATCGACTTTTGACGAGACCCACTGACCTGTTGGACTGCTTGAGCTACCAGTGGAGCCATTGGAGGATTTACTGATTTTTATCGCAAACCACCCGGCAATCCAGCCTTTTTTCGCTGCCAATCTGGATTTGCAGCCAATCTCCTTTTTCGGAAAGAATCGGGTATTCCCTATTCCTATGTACTTGGGCGACAATAGAGTTTCCGAGCCCCGGACCTGACCGTACATTCAATGTATCGACGTTGATTTTTGCATATCCCTGATTTGCTGCCGATACTGAACTAGTAGCAGGGATTGCGGCTGTGAAAACGAGCAAACTTATGATAAAAACATTCCCAAACCTTTTCACCTATACACCTCCATGACTTGATCTCTATTTCTTTTATCGGTGGTTTTGATATATGGGTTTCTCCAATTTCATGAAAATACCTTTCCAATATGTAAAAAATTCAGGTAAAAAGGCAATGATAGTTAGTAAATATAAAAATCAGGTGGCCGAAGAGGATGAGAAAAAGTTTAAAACATGATGCGCTGGATCATCGTTCAAATACATTGTTCGGTATGGATTTTCATAAATTCATTGAAAAAGAACATATGATGACCAATTACGAGTTAGCCGACGAGTTCGGTGTCAGTCTGGAAGCTGTTAAAAAGTTAAAGCAGCGATTGAACAGATAACCGCTGTTTTAAATGGGTTTAAGGTAAGGATTATTAAAAATGAAAAATAGGCTTGACATCAGGAATAAAGGTCCGTATGATAGTAATCAATTCAAATGATACGAAAACAACCATTGATGGAGAAAAGTACTTCAGAAACTCATGTTTAGAGAGGAAATGCCGTTGGCTGAAAGCATTTCTACAGAGAGCCTGGATGAAAGACACTCCGTAGGTTTTATCCCGAACCATACATACTCTTGCAGTAGGGATCAAACGTAGGCAGGCGTTAACTGCAGCTTGAGTGGAAGCGTACTTTGCTTCAACTAGGGTGGTACCACGGGTAAATACTCTCGTCCCTTCTAATTTATTTATTAGGGGCGGGAGTTTTTTAATTTTTAACTAAAGAACCGTAACAGATTTTGAATCGTTTCAAAAAACATGAGGAGTGAAATGGGATGAGTTTTCAAATTCCTAGAGGAACCCAGGATATTTTACCAGGGGAAGTTGAGAAATGGCAGCTGATCGAAGAAAAAGCGAAAGAGCTTTGCCGGAAATATAATTACCATGAAATTCGCACACCGATTTTCGAATATACGGAGCTGTTTCAACGTGGTGTTGGAGATACGACTGATATTGTGCAGAAGGAGATGTATACGTTCAAGGATCGGGGAGACCGCAGTTTGACGTTACGTCCAGAAGGTACGGCTTCCGTTGTCCGTTCTTTTGTACAAAACAAACTATTCGGCGAAGCCCAGCAACCGACGAAACTTTATTACATCGGCCCGATGTTCCGTTATGAGCGGCCTCAGAAAGGGCGTACAAGACAATTTGTACAGTTCGGAATCGAAGCGTTGGGAAGTAATGATCCAGCGATTGACGCAGAAGTAATGGCGCTAGCGATGGAGCTTTATCAGGAGCTTGGTTTGAAACATCTCAAGCTGATCATCAATTCACTTGGTGATAACAACAGCCGTACAGCTCACAGGGAAGCGCTGGTAGATCACTTCAAACCGGTAGTGGAGGAACTTTGTGGAGACTGTCAGAATCGGATCAATACGAATCCGCTCCGGATCTTGGATTGTAAAAAAGATCGTAATCATCCGAAAATGCAGACAGCACCTTCCATCCTCGATTATTTGAATGATTCATCCCGGACATATTTTGAACATGTGAAAGCTTATCTGGATGAACTAGGTGTCCAGTATGAAGTGGACCCGACATTGGTTAGAGGATTGGATTATTATAACCACACTGCTTTTGAAATCATGAGCGAGGCACCAGGTTTCGGGGCAATCACGACGTTAAGCGGTGGAGGACGTTACAATGGTCTAGTCGAAGAAATCGGTGGTCCTGAAACACCAGGTATCGGTTTTGCGATGAGCCTGGAGCGTTTTCTGGTCGCATTAGAAGCTGAACAAATCGAATTGCCTGTTCAAAAAGGAATTGACTGCTATCTTGTGTCATTAGGAGAAGCACCGAAAAAACGCAGTATGTCAATCCTGAATGAACTTCGAAGTGCCGGATTGACAGCGGACAAA
Organism: Pseudalkalibacillus sp. A8; assembly: GCF_045920555.1. NCBI lineage: Bacteria > Bacillati > Bacillota > Bacilli > Caryophanales > Fictibacillaceae > Pseudalkalibacillus > Pseudalkalibacillus sp. A8. Next base: position 3,973,510 of record NZ_CP174509.1, on the reverse strand, counting down.
GATTTCTTAGACAAGAAGATGAAGGCGCAGTTTAAAGCAGCAGATCGCTTGAATGCCAAATACGTCCTTATTTTAGGAGATGATGAACTCGACAAAGGGATCATCAATGTAAAAGATATGGCCACTGGCGAACAAATAGAAGTACAAATTACAGAAGCAAAAGACTATATATTGAAACAACTTGAGGGAGGATCACAGTCATGATTGGAAGAACACATCATTGCGGGAAACTGACAGAACAAGAAATCGGATCAGAAGTACAGTTGAAAGGATGGGTCCAAAAGCGAAGAGACTTAGGGGGCCTTATCTTCATCGACCTTCGTGATCGATCTGGTATTGTACAGGTCGTTTTCAATCCTGAAAACTCCAAGGAAGCGGCTGAACTAGCAGAACGTGTCCGTAACGAATATGTACTTGATGTCAAAGGTACAGTAGTAGCACGTGATGAAGCGACGATCAACGATAATATCGCGACGGGTAAAATTGAAATCCGTGCGGAAAAAGTGGAGATTCTCAATGCTGCTAAGACCCCACCTTTTGTCATTTCAGATAAGGTAGAAATAACTGAAGATGTTCGATTGAGGTATCGTTATCTGGATCTCCGTCGTCCGCTCATGCAGGAGACACTCAAGATCAGAAGTAAAGTGACGAAAGAAATCCGGAACTTCCTTGACAGTTATGAATTCCTTGAGATGGAAACCCCGATGCTAACGAAGAGTACACCGGAAGGAGCACGTGACTATCTCGTGCCAAGCCGGGTCCATCCAGGTCATTTTTATGCGTTGCCACAGTCACCACAAATTTTCAAGCAGCTGTTGATGGTATCTGGGTTCGAACGTTATTTCCAAATTGTCCGCTGTTTCAGGGATGAAGACCTTCGTGCAGACCGACAGCCAGAATTTACACAGGTGGATATCGAAACTTCATTCATGGATAAAGAGGACCTTTTCAAGATGACCGAAGAAATGATGAGTAAAATCATGCAGGAGACGAAAGGAATTGCGCTTGAAACTCCGATTCCACGAATGACATATGATGAAGCGATGGATCGATATGGTTCTGATAAACCTGACACACGTTTTGGAATGGAACTTGTAAATGTTTCATCCCTAGTAGAAGGATCAGACTTCAAAGTATTTGCCTCCACTGTTGAAAGAGGCGGATTTGTAAAAGGGATCAATGTAAGTGGTCAAGCTGACCAATTTTCAAGAAAAGATATCGATCAACTGACTGACTTCGTAAAAGTATATGGTGCAAAAGGTCTTGCATGGTTGAAGGTCGAAGAGGAAAGTCTTAAAGGACCAATCGCTAAATTCTTTGGTGAAGAATTGCAAAAAGAAATGATCGGGGCATTCGGTGCAAAAGCTGGTGACTTGCTGCTGTTTGTAGCCGATAAGCCAAAGGTGGTTGCGGAAAGCTTAGGCGCTTTGCGTTTGAAGCTTGGAAAAGAATTAGATTTAATCGATAAAGAAAAATTTAATTTCTTGTGGGTTGTGGACTTCCCGCTCTTGGAATTTGATGAAGATGCTAATCGTTATGTTGCAGCACACCATCCATTCACCATGCCGAAAGTAGAAGACCTACATTTACTCGAAGAAGACCCGGTGAGGGTTAAGGCACAAGCATATGACTTGGTGTTGAACGGTTATGAAGTCGGGGGCGGATCGCAGCGTATCTATCAGAAAGAGGTTCAAGAACGGATGTTTAAAGCGCTTGGATTTTCATTAGAGCAAGCTTATGAAGAGTTCGGATTTCTGTTAGAAGCATTCGAATATGGCACACCTCCACATGGTGGAATCGCGCTTGGCCTCGACCGTCTCGTCATGTTGATTGCAGGCCGAAACAATCTCCGGGATACGATTGCTTTTCCGAAGACAGCAAGCGCCAGCGACTTGTTGACGAATGCACCAAACAAAGTCAGTGACCAACAGCTTGAGGAACTCCAACTGAAAGTACAAGAAAAGACAACAAGTAACAAATCATGAGTCCATGGTCACCTTCCTTTTGGAGGGTGGCTTTTTTGATGGAATATCATTATATGGCTTCCTAGTCATGGCGAGGTAAACCTGAGAAACTGAAGCCGTTTAACACATCAGCACACTACTTAGTAAAGAAGTCTGATTTATTAGAAAACAATGATAAATGAATTGAAAGCGGAAAATTTCTATGCTATTCTATAACTATAATAAAAGAGTCCTGGGGTGTACGTTTCTGCCGAACGTTTGAGCCAACACTTTTTAAATGGGAGTCTGAGTTTATGATTTGCGTGCAAGCCTTCAGTGAAAGGACGCATAAAAATTGTAACAGGACACCCACCTTTTCAGGCAGGTTCAACACAGAAGGATTTCGACGGCACATATGGGACTCTTACAAAGTTCAACCACTGGAGCAATCAGGTGAAACTGGTTGCTTTTTAATTTGCCTTGAGCTATTGCAATCAAGATAAGCAATCGTATATGCTATTATGGACATTTGTTTGGAGTACTGGAGGAATATACAACATGTTACATCAGTTTTCACGTAATGAATTAGCAATAGGAAAAGAAGGGTTGGATGTACTTAGAGGTTCAACCGTTGCAGTATTGGGAGTTGGGGGCGTTGGCTCCTTTTCAGCAGAAGCGCTGGCTCGATCAGGTGTCGGGCGGCTGATCCTGGTCGATAAAGATGATGTAGATATAACAAACGTCAACAGACAGCTTCATGCATTATTATCTACAGTCGGTCAGCCAAAGGTTGATCTGATGAAAGATCGTATTGCAGACATCAATCCAGACTGTAAAATAGAAGCGCTCAAGATGTTCTATACAGAAGAAACATACGAGCAGTTCTTCAGTTATCCGCTTGATTTCGTGATCGATGCCTCTGATACGATTTCTTATAAAATCCATTTGATGAAGGAGTGCTTAAGACGGGAAATCCCGATCATCTCAAGTATGGGTGTAGCGAATAAGATGGATCCGACACGCCTGCGAATCGAAGATATTTCGAAAACCAGCTACGATCCGATAGCTAAAGTCATTCGTACACGTTTACGGAAGGAGGGCATCCATAAAGGAATCGATGTTGTCTATTCTGATGAAAAACCCGTACAAATCCGTGAGGAGATCCGTAAAAGCATTGTTCCTGATGAAAATGCAAAAATCCGTAAAGCGAAAATGCCGCCTTCATCAAACGCTTTTGTTCCATCGATTTCAGGATTGCTGATGGCAGGGCATGTAATCAATAGCCTCCTGGACAAAAATAACATTGAAATAGAACGGATCAGATGAAGATTCGGAATGTGGAAAGTGCGGACCGTAAAGGGACTGCACTTTTTTATTATGGTTTCAAAGTACCAAGTTGAAGGGTTCTTTTTTGTGATTTTTGAGTTAATAAGGTTTCTGTTGTCCACTTCAATAAGAAGCAGAAAAAGAGCTTGAATTTCAAGCTCTTCTGTCTGCGTCTATTGGTATTTACTTTGCTACTTTTTCCAGGTTTCCGTTTTTATCCATTTTGAATTTGGATGCTGAAATTTCTTCTTGGTCTTGAAGCAGGACCATACGCCTTGCACGATCCATGATTTGAAGGAGTGCCTGATAATCATCTTTCAATGATGCGAAGTTATCCTTCAGTTCTTTCAATTCAGCCTCATACTCTTTATTTTGCTTTTTGAGCATTTCACATTCTTGTTCTAAACGCTCATTTCTTTCTTTTACCGATTGAGAACCAGTATTGTCGTTCTTCAATTGATTCAGGAATTGAATAACTGCATCAAGATCGACTGATTGTGGTCCATCCTGTTGCTTGTATACAGGTTGCTCTGGTGTTATGGGCTGCGCCGGAGTCATTTCTGGTTTTTCTTCGGCTGTATAGTTTCTATGCTTACGTTCAGAAAGAGGATGATAGTTTTCAAAATCCATAGTATCATCAAAGCGAGTTTGATAAGTAGTCGTTTTTTCCGGTTGTTTCGTTTTTTGTGAATTGCTCGAAGCTACTGCACGTTTACGTTCTTTACGTTGTCTACGAGCGATTTTCAGTGCTTGCTCATATTTTTTTCGTACGATGGCATTCCATCTGAAACCGACAGCAGCGGATGTGCGGTCCAGTTTGTCTCCGACCTCTTCAAACGCTTGCAGTTGAGTACTTCCTTCCCGAACGTGTCTTAACACCGTTTCGGCCAATAATAGATCATCTTCTTCTGACCATGCATCTTGTCTCTGATTTGACATGAAAAATTCTCTCCTTTTTATCCCAGAAGGTTTTTAGCCTTATCTTGGACAAAAAAGAGAGAAACTATACAAGATTACTATATTATTTTTGTGATAAAAGATTGATTGATAGGTTATTCACCTTTTTCATCGCGCCCTTTATAATAATCAAGCCTTCTGGTAACCGTCTTTTCATACCCTCGTTCACTCGGATGGTAGAACGATTTATGCTTGAGGTGGTCTGGAAGATACTGTTGCGGCACGTAACCATCTTTGTAATCATGGGGATATTTATACCCTACTCCTGACCCTAATTCCTTTGCGCCGCTGTAGTGGGCATCTCTTAAATGGGTCGGCACTTGCCCGGCTTTTTCATTTTTCACCGTGTTCAATGCTCGATCGATCCCTGTGATCACCGCATTGCTTTTAGGCGCAGTTGCGATATATAGAGCTGCCTCAGCTAGTGGGATACGGGCTTCAGGCATTCCGATGAAATCAACTGCTTGGGCGGCAGCTTGAGCGATGAGCAATGCATTCGGGTCTGCTAACCCGACATCTTCTGCCGCATGTACATAAAGCCTTCGTGCGATGAACTTCGGATCTTCCCCTGCATAGATCATTTTTGCCAGCCAGTAGAGAGTAGCATCAGGATCCGAACCCCGGATGCTTTTGATAAAGGCTGAAATCGTATCATAATGGTTATCACCTTGTTTATCATATTGCAGGACACGCTGTTGAATCGATTCTTCCGCAATTTCTAAGGAAATGTGGATGACACCTTCAGAATCTGGTGGCGTCGTGAGAACAGCGAGTTCAAGGGCATTCAATGCTGTACGCGCATCCCCGCCCGCCACATCAACCAAATGGTCAAGTGCGTCTTCGTCCGCCTGGATCGAATGATTTCCGAACCCTCTATCAGGATCCTTGATCGCTGTTTCTAATACTTTTTTCGTGTGCTCTTCTGTCAATGGTTCGAAACGGAACAATCTTGAACGGGATAATAGAGCCCTATTGATCTCGAACATTGGACTTTCTGTCGTCGCACCAATCAGAATGATCGTTCCATCCTCCACATACGGTAAAAGGGCATCTTGTTGACTCTTGTTGAATCGGTGGATTTCATCTATGAATAATAAGGTTTTTTGGTCTTCCATCTTCAGACGTTCACTTGCCTGGGTCGTTATGGTACGGATGTCTGCTACGCCAGAGGTGACCGCGTTGATTTGTTCAAAATGGGCTGCTGTCGTATTGGCTATGATTTTTGAAAGGGTTGTTTTCCCGGTCCCAGGGGGTCCGAAAAAAATCATTGCTGATAACTGATCGGCTTCAATTGCCCGCCGGAGCAGCTTCCCTTTTCCGACAATATGCTCCTGCCCGATGAACTCATCCAGATTCCTTGGCCTCATCCGGTCTGCGAGAGGTTTCCCTTTTGGTCCATCCTCCATCGACATATCGAATAGATCCATATTTCCACGTCCTTTCAGGGACAATCTCTTCTAAATATTGTATCAATTCAACTGAACGATACTATACGACTCGATTCAATGCAAGAAGAACCTTTTTCGTGCTATAATGTCATAGGTAAAAAATTCAGATAAGAAGAAACCGAAACAGCTTAAGTTAAATAATGGAAGTATAGGATATGATATTAGTTATAATAGATCTTTTAGGTGTAGTTGAGTTGTCAATTGAGGAGGATATTATGAAAATTTCAACCAAGGGACGTTACGGATTGACCATCATGATGGCATTGGCAAAAAAACATGGTGAAGGACCAATCTCTCTGAAATCAATCGCAAAAGACCACGAATTATCCGAGCACTATCTCGAACAGTTGGTAGGTCCGCTCCGTAATGCAGGGTTAGTTAAAAGTGTACGTGGAGCATACGGCGGGTATACTTTGGCCCGTAATCCGGAAAATATAACAGCAGGAGATATCATCCGTGTACTCGAGGGTCCGATCACCCCAGTTGAAATCATGGACGACGAAGAACCAGCAAAAAGAGACCTCTGGATCAAAATCCGCGATGCTGTGAAAGAAGTCCTTGATAGCACCACTCTTGAGGAGTTGGCTTCTTATAGTGGTGGTGAGGATGATCAAGAGTCTTACATGTTCTACATTTAAAAGTCCATGTACATGCGTCTACAAGTGTACCTTTGAAGAAAGCTTCCTCGGTACAACTCGTAGCTTTATGCATGTTGTGCTCGTTGCGTTGTTCAGTTTTAGCGGTCCTCCGACGTACAGGATGTACCAGGATCGGCGTTGTCACAGGACGTGACGGTTTTAGCCGGTGTCATTATCCGGTCTCAAAGCTTTCGTGCATTGAATTACTCGTTTCTGAATCGTTCATTTTGAATTGATTAGAATTAGATATGCTTGAATAAAAAACTACGAATTTTCGGGGCAGGTATTTTAAATTTCGCAAAAACCAACTAATTAAAATAAAAAATGTTCAACAAGGGTTGGACAATTCAATAAAGGTGATTTTATGAGTGGGATTTATTTGGATCATGCTGCAACTTCTCCAACGCGTGAGGAAGTCGTTGAGGCAATGATTCCATACTTTACAACACAATATGGGAACCCTTCGAGCATCCATCAATTCGGCCGGAATACGAGACAAGCGTTAGATGAAGCAAGAAGAGTGATCGCTTCGAGCATCAATGCCAACTTCAAGGAAATAATCTTTACAAGCGGTGGTACCGAATCCGATAACATGGCGATCCTCGGAGCTGCTTTCGCGCTTCAAGAGAAAGGCAAGCATATCATTACATCGAAGGTTGAACATCATGCCGTTTTACACGCAGTTCAATATTTAGAAGAGAAAGGATTTGAGGTGACGTATCTGCCTGTCGATGAAGAGGGGAGAATCGAACCTCAGCAAGTTGAGGATGCTATCCGTGAAGACACGATCCTCGTTACGATCATGTATGGAAATAACGAAGTGGGTACCCTTCAACCAATTCAAGAGATCGGAAAGATTACGAGTGAAAAAGAAGTACTCTTCCATACGGATGCGGTTCAGGCATATGGGAGTGTCGTGATTGATGTGAAGCATATGGAGATTGATCTTTTATCTGTATCTGCCCATAAAATCAATGGCCCTAAAGGGAATGGCTTCTTATATGCCCGTGAAGGTCTATGGCTGGAGCCGAGAGCGTTCGGGGGCGAGCAGGAACGCAAAAGAAGAGCGGGTACAGAAAATGTCCCGGGCATCATGGGCATGAAAAAAGCGGTGGAATTGATTCAGGCAGAGAAGGTCGATCGTCATGAGCAGCTTCTAAATATGAAAAAGAGGATGCTTGGAATTTTTAAAGAGGAAGACATTGAATATGTGCTGAACGGATCAATCAGTAATTCGCTTCCTCATGTATTGAATGTGAGTTTTCCTGGAACGAATGTTGAAGCTATGCTCGTCAACCTTGATTTAGGTGGAATCGCTGCATCTAGCGGGTCTGCCTGTACAGCAGGTTCGATCGAGCCCTCCCATGTACTGGCGGCCATGTTTGATGATCATGAGCGCATGACCTCTGCAATCCGTTTCAGCTTCGGTTATGGGAATACGATGGATGAAATCGAACGGGCAGCAAAAGAGACGATCCGTATCGTCAATAGATTGACATCAATGTGAGATAGAGGTGAGAAAGATGGATAAAAGACCTGAAGATACACGTGTCGTTGTTGGTATGTCAGGTGGTGTCGACTCTTCAGTAGCGGCATTGCTTTTAAAAGAACAACGGTATGATGTGATCGGGATTTTTATGAAAAACTGGGACGACACGGATGAAAATGGAGTATGTACGGCTACTGAGGATTATGAAGATGTTATCCGGGTCTGTAACCAACTCGACATTCCTTACTATGCGGTTAACTTCGAAAAGCAATATTGGGATAAGGTATTCTCGTATTTCCTGGAAGAATATAAAGCAGGCCGTACACCGAACCCTGATGTCATGTGTAACAAAGAAATCAAGTTCAAGGCTTTCCTCGATCATGCGATGAGCCTTGGAGCTGATTATGTTGCAACTGGGCATTATGCGAGAATTGGAGAACGTAATGGTGAGAAGGTTATGCTACGTGGTGTAGATGAAAACAAAGATCAAACGTATTTCTTGAATCAACTCAGCCAGGATCAAATTTCAAAAGTGATGTTCCCGATAGGTGAATATAAAAAGCCGGAAATCAGGGAAATGGCTCAAAAAGCGAACCTGGCGACCGCGAAGAAAAAAGACAGCACAGGCATCTGCTTTATCGGAGAGCGGAACTTCAAGGAATTCCTCAGTCAATATCTTCCAGCTCAGCCTGGTGAGATGCAGACGTTATCTGGTGAAGTGAAAGGGAAGCATGACGGCCTCATGTATTATACGATCGGTCAGCGACATGGACTTGGTATAGGCGGGGATGGTGACCCTTGGTTCGTTGTCGGAAAAGATTTAGAGAGGAATGTGTTGTTTGTTGAACAAGGGTTCCATAATGAGCTCCTTTACTCGGATAAGCTAAATGCAACGAAGGTTAGCTGGATGACTGGAAAAGAGATGCCAGACGAAATCAAGTGCACGGCGAAGTTTCGTTACCGTCAACCGGATCGTGATGTGACTGTCCGTAAGACTGAAGACGGGACGTATGATGTGATTTTTGATGAACCACAACGTGCGATCACACCTGGCCAAGCTGTCGTCTTTTATGATGGAGATGTATGCCTTGGCGGAGGCACAATCGATAAAGTCTATAAAAAAGAGGAAGCAATATCATACTTGTAAAATGTACATGGACAGAAGTGGACCTTTTCAAATGAATGTTTGAAAGGTCCTTTCCATTTGTCTTTTGATATAATAGTTCTGAGCCATTTTTAAAAGGAGGCTTACGATGTCTGATAAGAATAAAATCGGAATTGAATTGATGAAAGAAGGAAAATACGAAGAAGCAGCGAAGGCTTTCCATAGTGCTCTTGAAGAACAGCCGGACGATCCAGTCATTTATGTGAACTTTGGAAACTTGTTGGAAATTGTAGGAGAATATGAAAAAGCGATGGGCTTTTTCGATAAAGCAATCTCTCTGGATGAGACAATGGCTACCGCCTATTATGGGGCAGGTGTCGTTTTTTATAAGCTTGAGCAGTATGATGATGCTCTTGACCTTTTCCAGGAGGCCATCAAGAGAGGTCTTTCCGATGGAGATTCACACTTCATGCTAGGGATGAGTTTCTCACAATTGGGAGACATCAAGCGTGCACTTCCTCACTTCCAATCAGCAGCTGAGAAGAACAAACATGACGCCGAGGCATGGTTCCAATATGGAATGACACTAGGGAAGCTGAATTTGTTCGAACAAGCTATCACAGCATTGGAGAATGTCATCGAGCTCGATGCAACCCATGCAGACGCTTACTATAACCTTGGTGTTGCGTATTTGTACAAAGGAAATCTCCGTAAAGCAAAAGGGATGTTCAACAAAGCGATTGAATGTCAAAACGATCATTTACTTGCACATAATGGGATCAAGAAAATCAATGAATTACAAGAGTCCACTGAAACCAAAGAGTAGCGGGGCGAAATAATGGAGTTACAAAGCCATTTTGATTTAAAAACAGATGAAAAACGATATGTGAAAGGTTCAGTTCTTCATGTCATCTATCAAAATAATGAAACCTTTTATTCTGTATTGAAGGTATCCACAAAAGAATCCAATTTAGCCGGAATAGAAAAAGAAATGATCATGGTAGGCACATTCCCTGTGTTGATGGAAGAAGAGACGTATATTTTCTGGGGGGATGTGAAAGACCATCCAAAATACGGGAAACAGTTTGTCGTGGAATTTTACAGAAAAGATCTCCCTCGGACTGAAGATGGCATGGTTCAATACCTTTCCAGTGATTTGTTCAACGGAATTGGGAAAAAGACGGCGGAAAAGGTCATTCGTACACTTGGTGAAGATGCTTTTTCAAAAATCATCGAAGATCCCGATGTTTTGAATGAGGTCAAGGATTTGTCGGAAGAACGCGCAAGGACCATTTATGAAACGTTGATGGAACACCAAGGTCTTGAACAGCTTTTGAGTACCTTGCATCGATACGGGATCGGGCCTGCCATTGCGATGAAAATCTACCAGTCTTATAAAGACGAAGCCATTTCTATCATCCAGTCGAATCCATATCAACTGATTTATGATATTGACGGGATCGGTTTTCGCAGAGCGGATGAGCTCGGAAATGCTTTAGGGATTGAGGAAACATCATCCGAGCGTGTTCAAGCAGGTCTTCTTTATAACCTGAAAGAACTCTGCAACCAGCACGGACATACATATATAGAAGTTGATGAACTGATTGAAGAAACAAAAGAACTGCTCTTTACCAAGCCGCTGGACTTTGAAATGGATTTTTACAGCGAGATCGTCTCCTTACACGGTGCCGGGAAAGTGATCATCAAGGATGAAAACGCGTATCTGCCTTCTCTTTATTTTGCTGAATATGGTCTTCTCCAAAAGCTTGAACGTTTATTGAAACAAGACGAATATGACCGGATAGAACTGTCTGACTTCTACAATGCACTCGGGACGCTTGAAGAAACCCAGGGAATCGAATATGCTGAGGCCCAGAAGGATGCAATCTATAAGGCGCTCACTTCCCCTATGATGATTTTGACAGGGGGTCCTGGTACTGGGAAAACCACAGTCATCAAAGGAATCATTGAAACGTACGCCGAAATTCATGGGCTTTCGTTGGATATCCATAATTACAAGGATGACGATTTCCCATTCTTACTCGTCGCGCCGACCGGTCGTGCCGCCAAACGGATGAGTGAATCTACCGGACTTCCAGCAGTAACGATACATCGCTTGCTCGGCTGGAAAGGTGGCAGTGGATTTGAATATCATGAAGAAAATCCGATTGCCGGGCGGCTTCTGATCATTGATGAAATGTCCATGGTCGATGTACGACTTGCTTATCGTTTATTTGATGCTTTACCTGAAGAGATCCAGGTGATTATGGTAGGAGATGAAGATCAGCTTCCATCTGTAAGCCCAGGACAGGTCTTGAAGGATTTTATCAGTTCAAAAGTAATACCGACCGTGCGGCTTGATGAAATTTATCGACAAGCAAAAGGGTCGACCATTGTACAGTTGGCTCATGAAATGAAAAAAGGCGGTTTGCCACAGGATCTCAAGGATCCTCAACACGATCGCCGTTTTTTTCCATGTTCGCAAGATCAAGTTACAAAAGCGGTCCTTCAAGTTTGTAAAAGTGCCATGACAAAAGGATATACAGCCAGGGATGTCCAAGTTTTAGCACCGATGTACCGCGGACGCGCTGGAATAGATGAACTTAACAAAGAATTGCAGTCAATGTTCAATCCTTCTCATGACCAAAAGAAAGAAATCGAGTATTTTCAAACGGTCTACCGTGTAGGTGATAAAGTTCTCCAGCTAGTCAATGTACCAGAAGAGCAGATCTTCAATGGGGATATAGGAGAAATCGTTTCGATCATCTATGCAAAAGAAACGGCCGATAAAGAAGAACAGATTGTGGTTTCCTTTGACGGAATTGAAGTGACCTTCAAAAAGACAGATCTCAACCAGATCACCCATGCTTATTGCTGTTCCATCCATAAATCGCAAGGAAGCGAGTTTCCGATTGTCGTATTACCGATTGTAAAAGGATATTATCGGATGCTGCGCCGTAATTTGATTTACACTGCAGTAACGAGAAGCAAAGAGTATTTGATTCTTTGCGGCGAAATGGATGCGCTGGAAAGAGCGGTGCAGCAAAATGATTCAGGGACTCGCAACTCCCATCTCAGTAGAAAACTAAGAGATACAGTTGAAACCTCCCTTATAAACGGGACTAAAAGTGAGAGCGTATAAACTAAGAGGAAACGGGACATCCTATTCGTAGCACTTTTTGATTTATTCAAGAGGAGGAACGAACATGAGATGTCCCAACTGCCAATGCAAAGATCTTGGCAAAATCGGGGTTGACCAATATTACTGTTGGGGATGTTTCATCGAACTGACGGCTGTTGATGGCAAACTGGCTCTCAATCAAGTAGAGGAAGATGGCAGTTTGACTTCTTTGGATGATTTGTTCGATGATGACGATCTAAGTATTTCAATGTAACTTCAAACTGGGATGGTGTTAAATATGAATCGTACTATCATGACTATAGCAACGACCTGTGCCGGTGCCTATCTTATCAAATCTTTATACGGAAAAGATATGAGGCGAAATCGTTTGTTTTCGGGTAAGAGAATGAAACGGATTCGCAAAAGAATTGCAAAAGCGATTTCTTGATCAGGACTGACGTTCATGTGAATGTCAGTTCTTTTGCTTTTTACGACAACCTGCTAGTTATTCAGAAGGTTTTGTTAAATTTTAATGCAGGATTTTTATAGAACATTACTTTAAGCGAAAATCACGACACTCCTGCGGAAAAATCGATCCAGGCGAGACCCTACATCGACCTAAGGATCTTCGAGTGTAATAATGAACTTCGACTAAATACCACCACGTCCTGCGCCTGCGGTTACTCGGCGCAAAACTACAAGGATGAAATTTAAGTCCGCTGTGGTCTTGTGGTGAACGTTGAAGCCAGCATAAGGAAAGCTTCTAAGAATTCTCAACTCAGACACGGAAATGATTTCATTTTTGTGTTGTGATCCTGTGCAAGTGACCGAGGCTTGCGGAATTAGGCTAATTCAGAGAAGTAATGTCTAGCTCAGCGACCAGTCACTTGGATCACTTTCCTGCGGCGGTAACACACTGATTTAACATCTTATGTGTGAGCCCACGCAGAACCGAACTTTGTTTGGTTCGAGCCTCCTCGTCAGTCTTCCAGTGACCTATGTGACTAAGCGTGGTCGCTTCCGCTTTTCTTAAGCCCGCGGAAAGGGAGTGATTTTCGCAAAAACCAACGGTTAAGTATGATAAAGCTATTCAAAAAGAAATGAATAGCCGGTCTGTTTAAGCACACGTTAAAGATACGAGAAAATGTGAAGAGAACCGGTGGCGCTTATGAAAAAACTATTTACAATTGAAGCACTGGTAAGGCTTGGTATGGTCTTATTGACTTTATTATGTGCCTTCGTTCTTATGAAACTGAAACCGTTTTGGGATCCGATCCTTGATACGCTCATGGCAGTATTCCTGCCTTTTTTCGTTGCGATCTTCATCACATATCTCTTACATCCAATTGTAGAGTGGATTCATAGGAGGGGGATTCCGCGTTCGATCGCTATACTTATCATCTATCTTACCTTTTTCGGCGGTACAGGATACCTGATTGTTAAAAGTGTCCCGTATCTGATCTCCCAACTGAAAGATCTGAGTGACCAATTACCTTATTTATCTGAAACCTATAGCACATGGGTCAGGGAATTTTACGAACATACCGACAATCTTCCGGAAGCAGTTCATATAGAGTTTGAAAAGACGCTGAACTCGGTTGAAAAGTACTTGAAAGGGTTGATTGCTGGTATTCTCGGGACTATAAAAGGGTTTTGGCGTAATCTATTTGCATGGGTCGTTATTCCATTCCTCGTTTTTTATATGCTTAAGGATTTTAAAAGAATTATGAGGGGTATGTGGAACATCACGCCGAAAAAGTGGCAGGAGCCGGGAAAGAAGATCATTGATGATATTGATGTATCGCTGGGTAACTATATACGAGGCCAGTTGACAGTGGCTTGTGTATTGGCTGTCCTTGCAATCGCCGCGTTCTGGATAGCAGGAATACCTTATCCAATAATTCTCGGTATCATCATCGGTGTCACTGATTTCATACCCTATTTCGGGCCGATTCTTGGGGCGGTCCCAGTTGCCTTGATTGCCGCTACGATATCAGTAAATAAACTATTGATCGTCATAGGAATAGTAATTGTCCTTCAATTTATCGAAGGAAATATCCTTGGGCCGTTGATCGTCGGAAAAACATTGCACATTCATCCTATTGGAATCATATTTGCACTATTGATCGGGGGGGAAATCGGAGGGATCGTCGGGTTATTGCTTGCTGTACCTTTGTTCGCAATAGGGAAAGTCATCTTACAAAATGCAAGAGAGTATTTCTGAAATGTTGACAATGCTGAAAATTAAAGTCTATAATTAACGACAGCAGAACATGAATATGTAAAATGATGATGGAATGAGTAAGTCAAAGCCCTTCCTTTCAGAGAAGAACCTCCCTGGCTGAAAGAGGTTCTGGATGAAGATTGACTGAACGCTGATCCGGAATGCAGGCAAACCCTGCCGGCGCACACCGTTAATGTGTCGAGGTGATGAATGCGCGTTTGTATTCATAACCAGGGTGGTACCGCGTGATAACTCTCGTCCCTGTTTTGAGGATGAGAGTTTTTTTGTTTGCTAAAAAAACTTATTGGATCTCAATAAACGAAAATAGGAGGGAATCAATGATGAAAACACTTACTTCAGCTGATGTAAGACAAATGTATTTGGATTTTTTCAAAGAAAAAGGTCATAAGGTCGAACCAAGTGCATCCCTTGTGCCACATGAAGATCCTACACTACTATGGATCAACAGCGGGGTTGCAACCTTGAAGAAATACTTCGACGGTCGTGTGGTGCCAGAAAATCCACGTATCGTTAATGCACAAAAATCAATCCGTACGAATGATATCGAGAATGTAGGGAAAACTGCCCGGCATCACACCTTCTTTGAAATGCTCGGAAACTTTTCAATCGGGGATTATTTCAAAAAAGAAGCGATCCATTGGGCTTGGGAATTCTTAACCGACGATAAATGGCTCGGGATCGATGCTGAAAAACTTGCAGTCACGATTCACCCTGAAGACGATGAAGCACATGACATCTGGCATAACGAAATTGGCCTTCCGAAGGAAAAGATCATCCGTTTAGAGGAAAATTTCTGGGATATCGGTGAAGGACCGAGTGGACCGAATACGGAAATCTTTTATGATCGCGGTGAGAAATATGGAAATGATCCAAATGATCCTGAACTTTTTCCAGGTGGTGAAAACGAACGTCACTTAGAAATCTGGAACCTTGTATTTTCCCAATATAACCATAATCCTGATGGAAGCTATACACCGCTGCCTAAGAAAAACATCGATACTGGAATGGGGCTTGAACGCGTCATTTGTGCCTTACAGGACGCTCCGACAAACTATGAAACAGATCTGTTCATGCCAATGATTGAAGCGACAGAAAAAATTTCAGGCATCGATTATGGGAAGAATCCAGAGATTGATACTGCCTTCAAAGTGATTGCTGACCATATCCGTACAGTCACATTTGCAGTAGCAGACGGGGCATTACCTTCAAATGAAGGACGGGGCTATGTATTACGCCGTCTTATCCGCAGAGCGATCCGCTTCGCTAAACAGTTGAACATCAGTAAGCCGTTCATGTTTGAGCTTGTACCTGTTGTGGCAGAAGTCATGAAGGATTTCTATCCGAATGTTCTTGAAAACTCCGATTTCATCCAAAAAGTTGTTAAGAATGAGGAAGAACGGTTCCATGAAACCATCAACGAAGGCTTAGCGATTTTATCCCAAATGATGAAACAAGCAAAAGAGAGCGGGAGGAATGAACTTTCAGGATCAGATGCATTCAAACTATATGATACGTATGGATTTCCTTTCGAATTGACTGAAGAATATGTAGAAGAAGAAGGTTTGACAGTCAATCGAGAACAATTCGAGGTGGAAATGGAAGCTCAGCGGGAGCGGGCACGTTCGGCTCGTCAAGACACAGGATCCATGCAAGTACAGACAGGGGTTCTAAGTGATATCAAAACAGCGAGTGAATTCATCGGTTATGATCAACTTCATGGAGTCTCTAAGGTCAGTGTAATTGTCAAAGGAAGCGATGTAGCCAGTGAAGCCAAAGCTGGTGAAGAAGTTCTTGTCATTCTTGATCATACGCCGTTTTATGCAGAGAGCGGTGGACAGATCGCTGATAAAGGAACGTTGGAAAATGACAATGTGTTTGCTGTCGTGAAAGATGTCCAAAAAGCACCGAATGGGCAAAACCTCCATACGGTCTATATTGAAAAAGGTGAATTGAAATTGGATGATACGGTTGAATCAAAAGTCAATGAAATAAGCCGTGCCGGTGTCATCAAAAACCATACCGCAACTCACCTGCTTCACCAGGCTCTTAAAGATGTCCTAGGTAAGCATGTAAATCAAGCTGGTTCGCTGGTAACACCGAATCGTTTGCGGTTCGACTTCTCACACTTCAATCAGATCAGTCCAGAGGAATTGGAAAAGATCGAATCAATCGTCAATGAAAAAATCTGGAGTACAATTCCTGTAGAAAAAATGATCAAGCCTATTGAAGAAGCTAAAGCGATGGGTGCTATGGCACTTTTCGGTGAAAAATACGGTAGTGAAGTACGTGTCGTAAAAGTAGGAGATTACAGTCTTGAGCTTTGTGGGGGTTGCCACGTTGCAAATACTGCAGAAATCGGGTTGTTCAAAATCGTAGCCGAATCAGGCATCGGTGCTGGGACACGCAGGATCGAAGCAGTCACAAGTGAAGGTGCATACCGCCATATGACAGGACAAGTTCAAATACTGAAGGATACAGCTGAAGCTTTAAAAGCCAACTTGAATGATGTACCAGCAAAAGTCGGGGCAATGCAATCACAAATCAAAGAGCTGCAGCGGGAAAATGAATCACTGAAAGGTAAACTCGCGAACATTGAAGCAGGCTCATTGATCGATCATGCTGAAGAAATCAATGGGGTAAAAGTATTGGCTAGAAAAGTTTCCGCAAGTGATATGAATAATCTCCGTTCAATCGTAGATGATTTAAAGAACAAGATCGGTAGTGGCGTTGTCGTTCTTGGATCGGCTCAAAATGAAAAAGTGAATATTGTTGCAGGAGTTACGGATAATTTAACGAAAGAAGGCTATCATGCAGGTAAAATCGTAAAGGAAGTCGCTACCCGATGTGGAGGCGGTGGAGGTGGACGTCCAGACATGGCTCAAGCTGGCGGAAAACAACCCGAAAAACTCGATGACGCATTAAATTATGTTTACGAATTCGTCAAATCCATTTCCTAAACCTGTATGTGTATTGTACAATGAAGGTAGAAAAAGCGGGGGTTTCCCAATCAAACGCTAAAGAGAGGTGTCAAGATGAGCTCATTTGACAAGACGGTAAAGTTCAATTTTCAAGACGACTCGATGGATGCCAACGTCAAGCATGTGTTGTTATCAGTTTACGACTCATTGCAAGAAAAAGGATACAATCCGATCAACCAGATCGTAGGGTACCTTTTATCAGGTGATCCAGCTTATATTCCTCGTCATAATGATGCTAGAAGTAAAATCCGAAAACTTGAACGAGATGAATTGATTGAGGAACTCGTAAAATCCTATTTGGCACAACACCAAGAAAGTGAGCGATAATTACAGCTTATGCGAAAATTAGGATTAGACGTCGGTACAAAAACAATCGGCATTGCGGTAAGCGATGCGTTAGGATGGACGGCACAAGGAATCGAAACATACCGGCGGACGGGAGACATCGACCAGGAGATGCAGTATTTGAAGCAACTGGCAGAAAAATATGAAGTCGATACAATCGTGGTTGGTCTTCCGAAGAATATGAATGGAACAATTGGCCCAAGTGGAGAAATGTGTCAAGAATTCGCAAGGCATATTGAGGACACATTAAAAATATCCACTGTGCTGTGGGATGAACGGTTGACCACGGCTGCGGCGGAACGGATGCTTATTGAAGCAGATGTCAGTCGTAAAAAGCGAAAAGGGGTCATTGACAAAATGGCAGCTGTGCTCATATTACAGAGCTTTCTAGACAGTCCAGCCGCTAACTAAGAAAGAGGTGCTAAAAATGCCAGAGGAAGAAAAAGAGCGTATCATTATCCCAGATGAAAATGGAGAAGAACACTTATTTGAAGTTCTCTTTACATTTGATGTCGACGAAACAGAACACTCCTATATGGTACTTGTTCCAGCGGAAACTGGTGAGAATGAAGAGGATGTTGAAGTTTTCGCTTTCCGATATGAGGATAAAGGCGAAAAAGATGACGATATTGAGCTCTTTCCGATCGAAACCGATCAAGAATGGGATATGGTTGAAGAAATGTTGAACACTTTCCAAGAATCCGAAGAATTATAAACAAAACGATAACAGGGCTGACCACAAATGTGGTCGGTCTTTTTTTCTTTTGGCTTTGTTAAATTTAAATGTTGAGATAAAATTCTTTTAGCGAAATTCGTGACACTCCTGCGGGAAAACCGAGCCAGGTGAGACCCCGCGCTTTAGAGGATCTTCGACTAAAAACCACCACGTCCTATGGTGAACGTCGAAGTCAGTACATCCTGTACAAGTACGTCCTGCGCCTGCGGTTACTCACTCGGCGCAAAACTACAAGGGTGGAATTTATGTCCGTGGTCTTGTGGTGAACATCGAAGTTAGCATAAGGAAAGCTTCTAAGAATTCTCATCGCAGACACGGAAATGATTTCATTTTTGTGTTGAGATCCTGTGCAAGTGAACGAGGCTTGCGGAATTAGGCTAATTCAGAGAAGTAATGTCTAGCTCAGCGACCAGTCACTTGGATCACTTTCCTGCGGCGGTAACACACTGATTTAACATCTTATGTGTGAGCCCACGTAGAAACAAACTTTGTTTGGTTCGAGCCTCCTCGTCAGTCTTCCAATGACTTACGTGACTATACGTGTCGCTTCCGTTTTTTCTTAAGCCCGCGGAAAGGGAGTGAATTTCGCTGAAATCCACAATGAAGAATAACAGAGATTTCTTTTTACACAGAACATGACCTTTAACCCATACCCTTATTTTGACAAATTCTAAAAAAATTGACGAATTTAAGCCGAATTAGTACTAACTTATAGTATAATAGAACAGATGTATTAAGGGGGGATATTTAGGTGCTTCAACCAAATCTTGATCAAGAAACGATCGTTCGCCGCAATCAGGAAGCAAAGATTGTAAGACGTGTTGTCTTCATCGTGCTCACGCTTCTTGTTTTTTCGGTCGTAGGCGTTGGGATCGGTGGCTATGTATATATTAATGGTGCTTTGGAACCAGTGGATGCTTCCAATGATAAACCAGTAGAAGTAGAAATACCGATCGGAACTTCAACAGAGGCAATCGCAAAAAAATTAGAAGAGAGCGGCGTCATCAAAAGTGCCCTAGTATTCAAGTATTATGTCAAATATAAAAATGAAGATGATTTTCAAGCTGGGAATTATGAATTGACCCAATCTATGGAAATGAAAGATATCATCAATTCCTTGAAGGACGGAAAAGTATATAAACAAGCTGAAATGACTGTCCGGATTCCAGAAGGATTACGTATAAACGAAGTGGCAGAAAGAATTGCCGCACAAACGGATTACACAGAAGAAGAAGTCCAAGAAAAAATGAAAGACAAAGAATTCATAGAATCATTGATGAAGAAATATCCAATCTTGAATGAAAAAATATTGGAAGAGAAAGTGATCTGGCCGCTTGAAGGGTATCTCTTCCCAGCAACCTATGAATTTTATGAAAAAGACCCATCATTGGAATTTATCATTGAATCCATGGTCCAAAAGATGAATAAAATCGTCATGTCCTACCAGGCAGACATTCAAGATTCAGGGTATAACACCCATCAGATCCTGACCTTGGCGTCAATCATTGAGGAAGAGGCAAAAGAAAAGGAAGACCGTTTTAAAGTGTCAGGGGTCTTCTATAACCGACTCGCAGAAGGGATGCCTCTCCAATCCGATGTAACGGTAACTTACGCACAACAACAATCAAAAATCACAGTTACCTACAAGGATACAGAATTCGAATCACCATATAATACGTATCATGAGTCCGGTTTACCTATCGGACCGATTTCCGCACCTGGAGAATCAGCGATCAATGCCGCGGTTAACCCGGAGCCGAATCCGAATTACTACTTCTTTGCACGGCCGAATGGCGAAGTCCTTTACGCAAAAACGTTGGATGAACATAATAAGATTAAGGAAAAGTATATCCAGGAGTGGCGTGACCTGGCAAATAAAGATAAAGAATAATATTGGAAATTAGAGGGGATGGGATTGACTCGCATTCCCTCTTTTCTTATGTTAAAATAGACCGGGTTAAGAGGAGGCTTCCACATGATTTCTGAAGAAATGAAACTTTATTTAGAGGGACTGATCCCTGATAGACAACAAGAAATTCTACATATGGAGCAACAGGCTCAGGAAGGGAACGTTCCAATCATGGATTTGATCGGAATGGAAGCTCTTTTACAAGTCATTCGACTTCATAAACCAAAACGAATTTTAGAAATCGGCACTGCGATCGGCTATTCGGCAATCCGAATGGTACAAGCCGTCCCGGACAGCCGAGTCATTACAGTTGAACGTGATCCAGAGCGGTTTAGTCAAGCCATGGACAACACAACTGGAATGGGATTACAAGATTCAATACATGTAATTGAAGGAGATGCACTTGAAAAGATCTCGGAAATTGAAGAGGCAGGACCATATGATTTTATTTTTATAGATGCTGCAAAAGGGCAGTACCAACGTTTTTTCCAGGAGTTTGAGAACATGCTTGTCCCTGGCGGGGTCATTGTAAGCGATAATGTATTGTTCAGAGGTTTCGTCACGAAAGGAAATGAGGAAATCAAGTCGAGAAGATTTCGGAAGTTGACTGATAAAATTCGGAACTACAATGAATTTTTGATGGATCAATCTAACTTCCATACAACAATCCTTCCAGTTGGTGACGGAATGGCGGTTAGTATTATGAAAGATAAAGAAAAGAAATAAGATAAAGGGGAAGAAGCATGGGTAAGAAACCAGTTGTAATAGGTGTTGCCGGAGGTTCAGGCTCTGGAAAGACGACAGTAGCAAAAGAGATTTTCAGACAGTTCGCTGATCAATCGATATTAATCCTTGAACAAGATGCATACTATAAGGATCAATCCGATAAATCAATGGAAGAGAGATTTGAAACAAATTACGATCATCCGCTTGCATTCGATAATGATTTGTTGATCAAGAATATCGAACAGCTTAGAAACAAACAGTCCATTGAAAAACCGGTTTATGACTATACAGCACACACAAGAAGTGATAAAATAATCCCAATTGAACCAAAAGATGTTATCATATTAGAAGGTATCCTTATTTTAGAGGACGAGCGGTTACGCGATTTGATGGATATTAAATTGTTCGTTGATACTGATGCAGACGTCCGGATCATTAGACGTCTACTTCGAGATATCAACGAACGGGGACGTACCATCGACTCTGTAATCGATCAATATACAACGGTAGTTCGTCCGATGCATAATCAATTCATTGAACCGACGAAGCGTTATGCTGATATCATTATTCCTGAGGGTGGTCAAAATAGAGTAGCGATCGATCTGATGGTGACGAAAATCAATACTATTCTGGAGACTAAAGAAATATTAAAACCGTGACAGGGGGTAAGATTACCTCTGTTTTCAATATATGAGGTGAAGATCTTCATATCGTATTGTACAATGTTTACGCTTACATTTTTTATTAATACGTCTTTAGTTTATATGCATATACTAGTCGGTAACGAGAAGGTTTTAGAGGAGTGAGCACATAATGGCAGAAGAAAAGAAACACTATATGACAGAAGAGGGAAAGCTGAAAATCGAAAACGAATTAGAGTACTTAAAAACAGAAAAACGTAAAGAGGTTGTTGAACGAATTAAAGTCGCGAGAAGTTTCGGAGATTTATCAGAGAACTCCGAGTACGATGCAGCTAAAGATGAACAGGCTTTCGTAGAAGCGCGTATCCAACAGCTTGAAAAGATGATCCGTAATGCAGAAATCATTGAAGAGCAAAATCAAAACCCTAACGTCGTCTCTATTGGTAAGTCAGTGAAGTTCATCGAATTACCTGACGGGGAAGAAGAATCTTATACCATTGTCGGCAGTGCAGAAGCGGATCCATTCGATGGAAAAATCTCTAATGATTCGCCAATGGCTAAAAGCCTGTTAGGCCGTACAGTCGGCGATGAAGTAGCCGTCCAAACGCCAGGCGGAGAAATGAACGTACGTATCGTAGAAGTAAGCTAATAATTGATTGACCCGTTTATCGTTAGATGAACGGGTTTTATAATGAATTCAGCATTAAAAAGAGGGGCTCTGACTTAAAAACGTTAGCGGACACCAGAGACCTTATTACATCGAAAAATACCATTTCCATGATTTTAGTGGACACCAGAGAATTTATATACCCATAAATCATTGGAAATGGGCATCTAAAATACAAATAGCGGATTATTGAAATGAACATCAGTGAATAATCCAATCACAAAATAAAACTTGTTTTAAAAAAGCTGTTTAGGGTGAAAATGTTGATGAGGTGGAACTCATATGAACAATCCAAAACGGCTTTATCATATTTTGATTTTATGTAATATTTCATTAATGGTCTTGATCGGCAGGCTTGCTTATATCCAATTGATTGATACACACTCTTTTTCAAAACACCAGGTAAACCTGGTTGAAGAAAGTGTGGAGCAACGGATTCACTCAATCGCTTTAGACGATGGAAGAGGGAAGATGGAGGACCGCTACGGGAATCTTTTAGTGGAAGTACATGAGCCTTCCATCATCCTTTTTCCATTTTTAAAAGAGGATGAGGAAGCCCTTAAGAAGATTGGTGAGATTATTAATCGATCCACCTTTGAATTGAAAAGCAAATTGGAGAACCGAAAAGATCCCCTTGTAATAAAAAATAAAGACATAACTGGCGAAATAGTTGATGAAGTTAATGAATTGATGATCCAGGGTGCTTTCGGCCAAATGCTTTCAACAAATGAGGAGAGTACGTTTGCGAGGCATTTTATCGGTTCTATTCGAGAGAGTCCTGAAACAATACGAAAAAAGTACCCTGAACGAGTTGAGAAAGGACTGATAAGCCAATCAACTAAAGTCGGTGTCAATGGTGTACAGGAAGCCTTCGATCCTTTCTTGATTTCAGAAGGGGAATCGAAGCTTATTTACCATGTTGAACAATCTGGAAAACCGCTCTTTGGATTTGACGTTAAATATACCGCGCCCTCGAATCCGTTTTATCCGGTATCTTTAAAGACTACATTGGACCCGGTGGCGCAGCAAATTCTTGAAAATGCAATCGATCAATCCAGGATCACGAAAGGCGGCGCCGTTTTGTTAGATGTAGAGTCAAGTGACGTCTTGGCCATGGTAAGCCGACCGTTACCGCCTAAACACAATCCGCTTGCTGAAGGAACGGAAAATCAGATGCTCTCCCCCCATTTTCCAGGCTCTGTTTTTAAAATAGTTACAGCAGCAGCGGCGATTGAAGAGGAACATCTTGTAAACGATCCGGACCGAACCTTCGATTGTAGTCAAAACACGTATAATGACGGTGAAGGGCAACGTGATTTAGGCAATCTCTCTTTCGAAGAGAGCTTTTTCCAGAGTTGCAACAACACATTTGCAACGTTGCTTACCGAAATGATGGAACAGGATCAGGACATTGTAGAAGAATATGTAGGAAAATTAGGAATTGCGGATTATGCTGGATGGAAAGGCGATGTGTTCCATATGGAGGACTTCACCCACTTTCCCGGGGAGCACCGAACTGAAATATGGGATAACGAAAAGGACAAACATGTTTCTCGTGCAATTGCCCAAACCGCCATCGGACAATTGAATGTGCGTGTTTCCCCTCTCTCTGTTGCAAATATGATGGCTACAATAGCAAGAGGAGGCACAAAAAAACAAGTGCGCTCAGCCCATTCTGTTTTATATAAGAACGGGACGACACTTGCCGATTTCGAGGAAAAAGAAATGGATGGTGAAACTTTATCTCGCTATACCGTCAAAAAACTCCAGGAGTTATTAAAAGGAGTCGTTACGGATCCAAATGGCACAGGACATGCATCATTTGACCAATTACCCTGGACTGTAGCAGGGAAATCCGGGACAGCTGAAAAAGGGGACAAGGATCAGAAAGTATACAACAAGTGGTTTGCAGGTTATTTTCCGGCTGATGCTCCAAAGTATGTGCTGGTCGTTGTTGACTTGGATGCAGTAGAAACAGAAACTGCTACGAACAAGACATTTGTGCAGATTGTCCAACAGCTGTATGAAAGGCAACAACAACCAGACTGATCAAGTATATGTTATGCTTTGGTTTGGACGACTTTCACTTCATGGTTGGGGAGAACATGGTCCTGAAGATGTTGTTCTTTGTAAGGCGCCAGGATGAATTCAAAGAGCCTTTGTTCAGATACATCATGTACTTCAAGTGTGGAACCATCATGTAAACAGACATGTAACGTTTGCGTATCTTTTTGATAGCCAATCGTATGAAACGTCTTAAGATTCCATTCTTCTGAATGAAAAGTTGTAAACTGCATACATACCCCTCCTTATTATTTATATTGGTCATGATGTGACGAAAATCCTCTTTAACGACAAAATTAGTTTTAAAATTACAAATATTCACATAATTATTTATGCAAAATTTTCTTGTACGGTACAAAAATTAATACTTCATCGAATCTATGTAGAGTGGTAGAATAATATGTAGAATTGGAGGGGAGACCATGAAAGATAATTTTTCACCCAGCTCGAGATATGAGCGAACACAAAAAAATAAAAAGCAAACGCTTATATTGAATATATTGATCGGTATCGTCTTCATCGGGATCCTTGCCGTCGGAGCTTCTATGCTTTTAGGTGATAATGAATCCGCAACTGAAAAACAATCAAATAATGAAAATACTGCTTCTGTATCAGATTCAAATGAACAGTCTGACGAATCAAGCAATGACGAAAACGCAGACGAACAAGCATCAGTGGATGAAGAGAGTAAGGAGAATGAAGAAAACACTGACAGCGAATCCAAGGAAGATGAAACATCCGTAAAAGAAGAGGATTCATCTGATTCAAGTAACGAAGATAGTGAAGGCTATAAAACATATGAAGATGAAACCGCTGGACCAGATGGAGATTGGCAACCGGTAGGAACAGTCCAGGAAGGCGAACATCAATCCAGTTTTGAAAAAGGGACAACCGATTGGAACGAAAAAGAAAAAGCACTTCAATATGCGACTGGTTTATCACCTGATGAAATCGAATACTGGTGGATCGGAAACGGTGGATCGCCGACGACTGCAAAAGGTATCGTAAGTACGGCTGAAGAGAAAGACAATCCTTATGTTGTCATGCTGGAATGGGTGGAAGGAGAAGGCTGGAAGCCGACTTCTGTCACACGCGAGCCTGGAGCGGCAAACTAATGGATAAGAAAAGAATGACCCAAAGGATGGATTCCTTTGGGTCATTTTTAAATAATGGCTTTGTTAAATAGTATTGTTGATTTTTGCTGAAATTTTCTAAAGCGAATTCGCTATACTCCAGCAGGAAAAGCGAGCCAGGTGAGACCCCGCAGCGAGGCGGCTCACGGTTCGCCCGCGGAAAGGGAGTGATTTTTGCATATTTCAACAATGAATTTTACAAAGCCTTTATAATAAATGTGCTAATGCACCTTAATATTCCCGCTTGAAACCGAAAGATCAATGAGATGTTCGCCTGAACCGTATGTGCCTTCAATACCTTTTCGATCCGATGACTGGTTTTTCAAAGGAAAGTTACAATGGATGGAACCGCTGCTCGTTTTTCCTTTCAACTTAAAGTCTGCATCTTTCGGCAGGTCCAGATTTGCAGAACCTGAATTGATCTCGACCTCGATATCCCCGGTCAATTCATCCATCTGTACGTTTAAATTCCCTGATGACAGATCAGCAGTCAATGCGCCAGAATATTTCTTGATCTTTACATTTCCAGAGCTGCTATCGAAAGAAGCTGATTCAGTCTTCATATTGCTGATATCTACATTTCCAGAGGAGCCATCATGTGAAAACTTTCCTGTATGGATATTTTTAAGATTAAGATTACCTGAATTCATATCGATTTCTAACGATGTCAATTTCATGGGATTGGAGGGGCCCACAAATGCGAGATTCCCCGAACCGTTATCCAGATTCATTTTTTGATCGTAATTTTCAGGTACGTAAATAGTCAATTTGGAGCGATCAAATCCAAACCAATGAAACCAGCCTCTTCTTACTTTTACATTGATATCATCTCTGCGTCTATCAACAGCTACTTTTCCTTTACCTTTCAGCTCTACCTTTAAGTCATCTCGCTTTTCGGGTACGATTTCTGTATTTACACCAGACACATCGATATCGATCAGCTCTGTATTTTCCACTTTTTCCGAAAAGGTCTTGTCATTAGCAAAACCGAACCATGTGAATTTCGTTTCGGTAAATAAAAGATACACTCCTATTACGATGATTAATATTGCAAATAGCATTTTCATAATAAAACCTACTTTCATTGATGATTGTCAATTTATTTATTGTTTATAGATTAAGAGAGTTACGTAAATGGAACAACGAACCTCGGCATTATTTAAAAATAAGACTTGAGACGTAGAAAAAAGGAGCCGACATGTTTATGTCGACCCCTAATCACTATTCAGCCTTTGTATCTGAAATGAACGACGGCTGAATATAAACGCTTGCCACTTGAAGGATCGATGTTCACCTGGTGTGATACATGATGGATTCGAAGTAACAAGGCTTTGTTCTGTTCGATTTTTTCTTGGATAATCGCTTCCAGTTTTGAAAGTTCACTAGCTTCGAAGAACTCGACTTTATCTTCGATGAAATCAAGATGAAGTTCCATTTTTTTCACACTCCTGGTAAAAAACTAAACATAGGGCTAGTTTCTTTTGAAAGGCAGCCAGTTAGCCTCCCCAAATAATTTTACCATGACTGGGACGAACAAGGGTAGGAGCACGAGTGCATAAAGGAACAGACCGGTTAAAACTACTGTCGCGATTTGCAAGAGTGACAGGACGCCTGAAGGATACATGGCAGCGAATGTACCGCCAAGGATCACAGCAGCAGATAAGATCACCGTACCCATATTTTTCATCGATAGGATCATCGCCTCTTTTACCGACAGCTCCTTGTATTCATTAAAGCGGTCCATTAGAAAGATGCTATAGTCCACACCTAAGGCTACGAGAATGACGAACCCGAAAAACGGTACCGTCCAGTTGATGCCTGGATAGCCCAAAATGTTGACGAATATCGCTTCTGTCATCCCCATTGAAGTGAAATAGGTAAGTATCAGTGAAGCAACCAGGTAGATCGGCATGACGATAGATCTGAGTAAAATAATCAAGATGATTGAGATTCCAATCAGCATAAATAGTACTGTACGACTATAATCAGCGTTCGATATTCCTTCCAGGTCATGGTTTATGCTTGTCACACCACCAATGCCATAATCAATTCCTTCAAGGGCTGTACCTTCAGTCGAACGCTCGATGGCCTCTTCAATTTCAGCCACTTTATCCATCGAATCGGTTGAATAGGGATTATCCGTAAAGATTACATCGAACGTCGTAACTGTGCGTTCCTTGGTCATATAGGCATCAATAGATTGTTGGAATTCATTACTTTCTAAAGCCTCATCAGGAATGTACCAACCTGTCGCTTGTTGATTGCCGGACCTACTCAATGAAGATAAATAATCTTGTGCTGAAGTCAATCCATTCGATATTTCATCTAGGCCATTTACACTCTGGTCTAATCCATTCGTCAATGTATTAATTTGAGTGTTGAAGCCCTTGAATCCGTCGAGAAGTTGTTGTTGGCCGCTATTCACAGAACTTAAACCGTTGGAAAGGACAGGAATATGATCAATGACCTCTCGCTGTCCTTCCGCCGTTTGATTCAAGCCATTTTCCAATTCTCCAAGATGTTTTGAAATTTGACCGAGGCCGTTTGCAAGTTCCACTTGTTTAGTAATTAGCTTATCAAAGCCATTGTCAGCGTGTTGGAACTTCGTATTCATACCTTCTAAGTTTTGATTCAACGTATCCATTCCATCTCCAAGCTGTTTTGCAGCTCCCCTTGATTGTTTAGTCTTTTCCACAGCTGCTAGATATGTTTTATCAGTTTTTAATTCTGGATGATCTTCAGCAAGTATTTCCAAGTCACCCTGCAGGGAAGATAGAGCTTGAGACAGACCGTTCAAATTCTCTTGAATAGTCTTGTACTCATTGTGCAGGGTTGACACACCATGGGAGAGTTGTTGATACCCTTCAAGTAATTCTTTTTGCTTCTCGATCAATAATTGCGTACCAGCTTGTGCGTCATCGACCGCTTTTTGCAGTTCACCTGTACCTGCCGATCCACTCCGTAGTCCTTCTTCAATTTTCTCTAAGGAGCCGCCTAGTTGATTGACACCGGATTGTAAGTCTTGAGTCCCAGTTATGAGATCATTGATACCAGAAGTTGCTTCTGTCAGTTCCGGCTCTGATTGTTTCAGGTTAGTAGTCGCTTTGGATAAACCGTTCTCGATCTGATTCAGTCCATCTTTCCCCTCACCAAGTCCATTATTCAATTGTTCGGCCTGGCTTGAAACTAAGAAGTCTTCAATCTGTGTTCCCTTTGGTTGAGTTGCACTCCGAACTGTCTCAATTCCTTCAATCCTGCCAATTGATCGGGTGATCTCTTCTATAATCGGTAAATATACTTTTGAATCAAGTTTTTCATCATGTTTGAGTACCACTTTTGTCGGTAATGATTCCCCAGGCCCAAAACTATCTGAAATGACATCAAATGCTTTTACAGAGTCGTAATCATTTCCAATCTCATTCAATGAATTGAAAGAAAGTTTCCCATCATACGTAAGAAGGAACGGCAAGGTGAGCAAACCGACGATCAATAAGGAAATCATCGGACGGGCAAACGTAAAACGCCCAGCCCAGCCCCATAAACGACTCTGTTTATGTTCAAGATTTCCCTTAGCTGGCCAGAATAACTTTGCTCCGAACAATTTTAAAAAGAATGGAACAATCGTGAGCAAGGCGAGGATCAACACTCCGACGCCTACTGCCACGGCAGCTGCTGATTGATATAATTTAAAGGTCGAAAGCCCGATCGATGAGAATCCGATCATAACGACCAAAGCACTGAAAATAACTGTCCGTCCTGCATTCTTATAGGTTGAAATGATTGCTCCATCAACCGTGTCATGATGGGGGATTTCTTCTTTAAATCGGCTCAAAAGCAAAATACAGTAGTCTGTTCCAATTCCAAACAAGATGGCTACTAAAAAGATCTGAGTGAAATTTGATAGTGGAAAGTCAAACTGATCAACGAGAAATCCGACGATGGATTGTGAGGTGATATAAGTTACCCCTACCGTCAACAATGGAATGATCGGCGCGGCGAGTGACCTGAAAACTAGAAAGAGCACCAATAAAATAAAGACGATTGTAATGCCCTCCGTCTTCTTAAGCCCTTCTTGTGAACTTGAAATCAAATCTTCATCAATCATCCAACTGCTCGTATAATAATGCTCTACCTTCGCTGAATCAATCGCTTGATAAAGGTCATCGCGTGTTTCCGCTGGTGTACGATCCTTGAAGTTGACATCAATACCTACAAGGATCGTCTTTCCATCGTTTGCAACGAGTTGTTCTTCCAAATCAGGCGCATCGAAATGCGTTGTGATTTCCGTAATACCTAATTTCTCTTGTTGTTCTTTTATTTCCCCTACACTTCGTTCTGCTTCTGCTAATTCTTCATCTGTAAGTCCCTGATCATTATGAAAAACGAGGGCTACACGAGATCCGTTCTCATCTTCACCAGCCGCCTCTTCCAGTATTTCATCCGCTTGGGTGGAAGTATATCCATCCGGAACGCGGATTTGCCCTTTATCCCGGACTAAGTCTTCCATATCTGGAGACGTGAAAACTAAAGCGAAAATTGTTAGAATCCATAACCCGATGATGAACCATCTCGCCTTAACGATAAATCTCACTTTTCTTCCTCCTTGCCTTTGATCAGGTCATCAAGGTAACCATCCAATTTTTCATAAGTATTGATGAACTGCATGATTTCTTCTTTTTCAAATTTTTGAATGAACGAAGCGACAAGCTGATGAACTTTTTCTTGGGAGAGTTGAAATAGTTCTTCACCACTTGCAGAAAGGGATAGATAGACGATTCGACGGTCATCCTTATCACGCCTCCGCTCGATCAATCCCCTGTTCACAAGCCTATTGATGATGGCTGTAACAGAGCTTTTTTTGACATGAAAGACCTCAGCGAGCTCTGTAGATGTGCATTCTTCTTTTGAGTGTATGTATCTCAAAACGAAATGCTGATCGCTCGTCAAATCTTCACTTATCTCTTCTTTGATCAATGTTTCCGCTTTTTTCTGTACAGAAAAAGAAACATTTTCATAACGCCTTATGATTTCATTCATTAAAGTACTGTCCATAAAAAGACCTCCAAGCATATAATGATTAGACACTCTAACTATTAACGAGCCTAACTATACTATCTGGAAGGGTTCTATGTCAAGAGGTAAAGTTTTTAGAATGGTTTCAATATTGCTAGATAATAAGGAATGTGGTATGTTGTAGCCATATTGATCTTAATTCATACTATAAAGATAGGAATAATAAAGTTTAATAATAGGAGTGTGAGTAACGTGGGAAGAGAGTTTATCGATCTCTTTGACCAGTGGGCAGAATCTTATGATGAGACTGTTTCAAGCAAAGATAACGAATATCATGAGGTATTTAACCAATATGAAGAAATTCTTGATCGTGTTGCGAATGAATCGTACGGTACCGTTCTTGAGTTCGGGGTGGGGACCGGTAATTTGACGAATGTTTTGATCAATAAAAAGCTGAATGTGATCGGTGTGGAGCCATCGCCTGTCATGAGAGAAAAGACAGCAGAGCGCTTTCCGGAATTGAATGTAGTCGATGGTGATTTCTTATCTTTTCCTGATTTTGATGAGACAATCGATACCATTGTCAGTACGTATGCATTCCACCACTTGACAGATAAGGAAAAGGAACAAGCCATTCGTAATTATGGAAAGCTCCTTGGCAACAATGGTAAAATTGTATTTGCAGATACCGTGTACGAACATGAAGACGCTAAAAAAGAAATTCATGAACGGGTTAGGAATCAAGGCTATAAAAACTTACTTCATGATCTGCTGACGGAGTACTACACTACGCTTGGCGTACTAACAGAGATCTTCGACAAAAATGGTTTCGATGTAAGCTTTGAGCGTCTCAACAGGTATGTGTGGTTGATTCATGCTGTAAAAAAAGATACGTAAAGGAATGTGGATATGAAAGTCGCTATTATCGGAGCAATGGACGAAGAAGTCATTTTGATGCAAGAGTTGATTGAAGAGTGCAAAACGGAAACGATGGCCGGCTGCACCTTCTATACCGGAAAACTGTACGGCCAAGATATCATCCTATTGAAATCAGGAATCGGGAAAGTGAATGCGGCAATTGCGACAACACTATTGAACCAGTTATATAAGCCTGATTATGTGATCAACACAGGATCAGCAGGAGGTTTCAACCCTGACTTGAATGTCGGAGATGTCGTCATTTCAACGGAAATACGGCATCACGACGTCGACGTGACGGCATTTGGATATGAGTACGGGCAGGTCCCGCAATTACCAGCATTTTATATGCCAGACCCATTGTTGGTACAGATTGCGGAAGAAAGCGCGAAGGACGTTACCGATATGCAGATCGTCAAAGGTTTGATTGCATCTGGTGATTCATTCATGAACGATGCTGATCGAGTAAAAGATATCCGAGGCAAGTTCCCAGAATTATTTGCTGCCGAAATGGAAGCTGCCGCTATCGCCCAGGTTTGTCATCAATTCAAAGTACCGTTTGTCGTGATTCGCTCTTTATCCGATATCGCAGGTAAGGATGCACCGATGTCATTCGATCAGTTTTTGAAAGTAGCGGCAAAGAATTCCGCTGAATTGATTTTAAAAATGGTAAAGGAGCTGAAGAAACATGGCTAAAAAAATGAATGTGGAAAGTTTCAATCTGGACCATACAAAAGTGCGTGCACCGTATGTACGACTAGTAGGGGTAACGAAAGGTCAACATGGAGATGAGATTTCCAAGTATGATATCCGTTTCAAACAACCTAACAAGGCGCATATGGATATGCCAGGACTTCATTCTATTGAACATTTGATGGCTGAGAATATACGGAATCATCATGACCGTGTCATCGATATTGGTCCGATGGGTTGCCAAACTGGTTTCTACCTGTCTGTATTGAACCAGTCCGACCAAGAGGAAATCATGGATGTGTTGGAAAAAACATTGAATGATGTCCTTAATGCAGATGAAGTTCCGGCATGTAACGAAGTGCAGTGTGGCTGGGCTGCGAACCACAGCCTTGAAGGGGCAAAAGAGATAGCTAGTGAAATGCTTGAAAAACGAAGCGAATGGAAAGATGTATTTGGAGAGGAATAACTTGCATGAGGTATTTTAAGAACGTTCAAGAGCTGATTGGTCATACACCGTTAGTGGAGATATCCAACTTTAATCTCCCTAACAGTGTACGGCTTTTCGCAAAACTTGAGTTTTATAATCCTGGTGGAAGTATCAAAGATCGGCTAGGAAAAGAACTGCTTGAAGAAGCGTTCATAAGCGGTAAACTTAAGCCTGGTGGGACGGTCATAGAGCCGACTGCCGGGAATACAGGTATTGGGATTGCCTTAGCTGCTGTCAACAAGGGGATCAACGTTATTTTCGTTGTGCCTGAAAAATTCAGCGTCGAGAAGCAAGAATTGATGCGGGCATTAGGTGCCCAAATCGTCAATACTGAAACCGAAAAAGGGATGCGTGGGGCAATTGAAAAGGCAAAGGAGCTCGAGAAGGAAATCGAGAACTCCTACTATCCTGCACAATTTGCAAATCCAGAAAATCCCAATACGTATTATAAAACACTAGGACCTGAAATCTGGGAAGCACTTGAAGGAAAAATCGATGTATTCCTTGCAGGAGCAGGAACTGGTGGTACTTTCATGGGCACAGCCCGATATTTGAAAGAGCAAAGCAAAGATGTCAAAACGGTCATTGTTGAACCAGAAGGATCGATCCTGAATGGAGGAGAACCAGGTCCTCATAAGGCTGAAGGGATCGGCATGGAATTCTTGCCCGATTATATGGACACGAGCTACTTTGATGCAATCCATACAATTGAAGATGTAGATGCCTTTGAACAGGTAAAGGAGCTCGCCTCAAAAGAAGGTTTACTCGTTGGAAGTTCCTCAGGAGCTGCAATGCATGCGGCATTGATCGAGGCAGAACAAGCTAAGCCTGGAAGCCATATCGTTACGGTCTTTCCAGACAGCAGTGAACGTTATTTAAGTAAAAAGATCTACCAAGGAGGCATTTAGATGAAGCCGAAAACGAAAATGATCCACGCTGGTATCTTCGGTGATGAGCATACAGGTGCAGTAACCACGCCGATCTATCAGGTGAGCACTTATAAACAAGAAAGTGTCGGAAACTTTAAAGGGTATGAGTATTCCCGTACAGGAAACCCGACTCGCCATGCACTCGAAGAATTGATCAAGGACCTTGAAGAGGGTGAAGCAGGATTTGCATTCGGTTCAGGCATGGCCGCGATCAACTCGATTATGATGCTGTTCAACACAGGGGACCATGTCGTATTTACGGATGATGTATACGGCGGAACATACCGCCTCGTTTCGAAGGTACTGAACCGTTTAGGATTGGAATCTACGTTTGTAGATACGAGCAACCTTGATAATATTGAAGCAGCAATCCAAGACAACACGAAAGCGATCTATGTAGAAACGCCGACGAATCCGTTATTGAAAGTGACGGATATTGCTGGAGCATCTAAAATCGCAAAAAATCGTGATCTCTTGATGATCGTAGATAACACGTTCAATACCCCATATTGGCAGACTCCTATCAAACACGGTGCAGATATCGTACTGCACAGTGCGACAAAATACATCGGTGGGCACAGTGATGTTGTCGCAGGTCTTGCTGTCGTGAACACGAAGGAGTTGGCTGAAGAACTACATTTTATCCAAAACTCAGCTGGAGCAGTTCTCGGACCACAGGATTCATGGCTGTTGATCCGCGGTATCAAAACACTCGGTCTCCGTATGGAAGCGACCGAAAGCAATACGAAGAAGATAGCAGAATTCCTTGAGTCCCATCCGGCTGTAGAGAAAATTTTCTATCCTGGATTGAAATCCCATCCTGGTCATGACTTATCTAAGCGTCAAGCAGGTGGATTCGGAGGAATGATTTCGTTTGATGTCGGAAGCCAAGAACGTGCCGACCAGGTGTTGAGCAAAACGCGTTACTTTACACTTGCAGAAAGCCTTGGAGCGGTTGAAAGCTTGATTTCCGCACCAGCACGGATGACACATGCGTCAATCCCAAAAGATCGCCGTGAAGAACTTGGAATTACTGACGGTTTGCTGCGGATCTCAGTAGGAATTGAAGATGCAGAAGACCTGATCGACGACTTGAAGCAAGCGTTGGAACATTGATAACCAGAAGACCTGTCCTCACTGGAGGTGGGTCTTTTTTCTATGTTGCTTGTTTTTTAGTATATTCCTTTAAGCGAAATTCACGACACTCCTGTGGGAAAAGCGAGCCAGGCGAGACCCCACAGCGATTTAAGGATCTTCGAGTATAATAATGAACTTCGAAAGGACCTGGTAACTTAAGGAATCTTCTGATAATCTCTTATCCTCTCAAAGGAATCATGTTACGATGATGATACAAGTAGGGGTGGGAGTATGTCAAAGGAAATGGTAAAGGATACTGAAGATAAAATTGCGGATTTCAAACGTTTCAGCTTTGTACTCCTATCGTTAAGTGTATTTTTATATATTGGGAGTATTATCCCATTTGAAGGCAAAGAGACAACCGATCAGCTCGTGTTATTGAGTACAAGCTATATATCAATCGGAATCGCTCTGTTATTTTATCGAAAAATTTCAAAATGGAAGAAACTATTGAAAGAAGAGTCATAGACTTATTAGAAAGGACGGTTGGAGTCCTTTCTTTTTTATTTGGTTTGATATTCGAGTCGTTTCAATTACTCTCTGAAGTTATGCAATTTTATAGAACTCCTATGGTTTGTCGACTACTTACCTGATTTTCATAAAAAAAGCAGGATTTTCCTTAAAAGAAGCTAATACTGTTATGAATACATAAAAAGGAGACCCCGATCGAAATGCTTTACTCGCAATATCTGTACCAGGATGATAAACCGTTCAAAACAACGATCAGGAACTACAATGCGTCTGACTTCAATCAGCTTATCGATATTCAAAAAGAATGCTTCCCACCACCTTTTCCATCTGACCTTTGGTGGACGAAAGACCAATTGGCAAACCACGTTCATATTTTTCCTGATGGAGCGATCTGTGCGGAAGTGGAGGGTGAGTTAGCTGGGTCAATCACTACTTTAATCGCGGACAATCATGGGGAAGACCACACGTGGGAAGAAGTTACAGATAACGGATCGATCGGTACACATGATCCAAACGGAAACGTTTTGTATGTCGTGGATATCAGTGTTCGCCATAAGTACCGGAAAACGGGTATGGGCAAATTGCTCATGCAATCTCTTTATCACTTAGTTGTACACTTGCAACTTGAAGCAGTTTTAGGTGGAAGCCGCATGCCTGGTTATGAAAAAGTTAAAAATCAAATGAGTCCACAAAAATATTTTGAAGGAATCATTACCGGCGAACATAACGACCCGGTCGTTTCTTTTTTAATGAAAGCTGGACGTTCCCCGATAAAGCTTCTGCCCAATTACTTGGATGATCCAGAATCAGATGATTTTGGGGTATTGATGGAGTGGAAGAACCCATTTTTAGAAAAAAGAAAACATTTTTTCTGAAAATTAGTTTACTTTTCTTAGCTAAATGATTATAATTTACTCTGAAGGTTAAATTTACTAAAGGAGGTCGAGCGATATGATGATCGTATTCGCAATTGGAAAAGGCAATACAGCACAATTGAATAATTCAAAAGTTCGACCGGTGAAACAAGCGTAATTTTAACCGTTATTCAAACACGTTAAAAAACGCCACAGGTCGGCGACTACCTGTGGCTTTTCTATGACTTTTTTAGACAGTATAAGTATGTCTAGATGGGTCTAAAATGCCACAGGGAGTTACTCCTGTGGCATTTTTTAATGGATCAAATGAAAGGAGGCAGACGGAATGTGGATTGAGACAGCAGGAAAAGAACATTGGCTAGAGCGAGGTAATCCCCGGGACTAAAAGCACTCATAGAAAGGAGGGATCCGCTATGATGCCGGTAAATTTATTTTTACTGACGATTATCCAGAAAATATTGAAATCAGAAATGACTTATGATGATTACAGTAAACAAAAGCAAGCTGAAGACTTGTATAACCAAACACGTGAAAAAGCATTCTATTACATTTCCATGATGTAAAAAATAGAGGAGGTTGAAAACAATGATAAGAGGAAAGGTTTTTCTTGATTGGATGATTACAGAGAAAGATACGACCTGAAAGGAAATTCATGATGACGGGAGGGATACGATATGATGCCATTTCAATTATTCATTTTAGCGATCATTAAAAAAGTACGGACTGATGAAACTGATTCACATTTGATCGAACACAATGCACGCGTCCAGTCTTTAATGGATGCAGCACATGATAAAACAGCTCAATATATGAATATGATGTAACATGAAGAGCAAGCGGGGATCGCCACCGCTTGCTTTTTTGAACTATAAAAATCCTGAGCTTATCGATTCCGTATGACATTGTTTAAATAAGTGATTTATAGGCTTTGTAATAGAATACTTTTATCCGTCACCTAATTGG
This sequence comes from Pseudalkalibacillus sp. A8, assembly GCF_045920555.1. Lineage (NCBI taxonomy): Bacteria > Bacillati > Bacillota > Bacilli > Caryophanales > Fictibacillaceae > Pseudalkalibacillus > Pseudalkalibacillus sp. A8. Next base: position 3,936,553 of record NZ_CP174509.1, on the reverse strand, counting down.
AGTTAACTTAAATCTTCAATTTCATCAAAGTGGATATCAATTAATTGGTTGGTTTTTGGATTTACCAATACATAAACATTTACTTTTTTCTCTTTTTCATCCTGTTCAAGGGTGAACTCGAAATTGTATTGGCTCCTCTCATCAGAAATGATTACTTTTCCATCATACTCATAATTGACGATCTTGAAGTTTGGATATTGTTTCATCGTTTCCTGTACAGCCGATTTCCCCCATTTTGCATAGTCGGGTTGTTGGCCATAACTGTCATTGGAAAGACCAAAACAGGACAATAGTAAGAGTACAATTATCATCTTGATATTGATCAATTTTTTCATCGTTTCACCACCTTACACTTTTTTAATAGTATTTTTTAATTATCATTTTCTATTCAGAATTGAGGATCAACTGGAGATGGCCGAAAGAATGCTGCTATAACTGGGTTTATTTACGTAAAAAATTTTAGAAAATTCAAAATTAATTCTTGATTTTTTAAACGCCCTAAATTAGAATCATAATTGTAATCGTTTTCAGAAATCGTTTTCATAAGCTTCTGAAAGGAGGAAATTTTTATAGTTTAGGAGGGATCGTATGATCACTATAGCAGATGTAGCTAATCATGCAGGATTATCAAGGGCTACCGTTTCACGTGTAATTAATAATCGTCCGTATGTTTCAGAGGAAAAGAAAAAGCTAGTACGTAATGCTATGGATGAATTGGGATATTACCCCAATTCTTCTGCCCAAAGGTTAAGAAACCAAAAAACAAACATAATTGCGGTATTGGTCCCAAGGCTTACAAATCCATTTTTCATAAACATCATAGAAGGTATTGAAAAGATTGCTACTGAAAGTGGACTCCAGTTATTGATTTGTCAAACAAAGTCAGATAAGCAAAAAGAACTGAACTATTTTACACTATTGAGGACAAAACAAGTGGATGGAATTATATTGACCTCACTTGAAAACGATTGGGAACAATTCAGTCCTTATGTAGATTACGGCCCCATCATACTATGTAATGAGTATTATGATAATGCCACTGTACCAATGATTCGGCTCAATCAATATGAAGGCAGTTACATAGGGGCAAGACACTTGATTGATAGAGGCCATCGAAAAATTGGATATTGCGGCGGAGGCACCAGCGGACTATCAAAGGATCGGAAAAACGGCCTCAAAAAAGCATTAGAAGAAGCAGGGCTTTCGTTAAATCCAAATAGGATTTTCCACAAAAGGCACAGCATAGAGGACGGTCGAGAGCTTATGAAAGAAATCACTGCAATGGAGGATCGTCCGACAGCCATATTCACGAATAGTGACGAGGTAGCAGCAGGTATTATTAAAGAATCGAAAGAACTAGGGTTGAAGGTTCCTGATGATTTAGCTGTCATAGGGTTTGATAATCAACCTATTGCTGAGCTGATTGAACCGAGGCTTACGACGATCGATCAGCCAAGTGAAGAGATTGGAGAAAAGGCGATGGAAACAATGGTTGCTGTTTTGCATCAACAGAAAATCGATACTAATCTAAAGGGATTAACTTTAAAACTGATTGTGAGAGAGTCCACTTGAGGGACAACCTTTTCCATCGCATTCTGAAATCGATTTCAATCTTTAATAACAAAGGAGGATTTAATAGTGAAAAGTATAAAAACCAGTAAGCTGGCTATGGTCATCTTAACTCTTTTGTTCCTTCTTGCAGCATGTAATTCAAATTCAACAGATACATCTACAGATGAAGAAGGGAATAAAAAGGAAGATTCTGAAGGACAGGAAAAAGTGACTATTGTGTATGCAGCAGGAAAAGACCCGACAGGATCACCGCACAAACAGATTGAAGCGTTTGAAAAGACGCATCCGAACATCAATGTAGAATATCGTGAGATGCCAACTGATACCGGTGCTCAACATGATGCATATGTAACAGCTTTAAATGCAGGATCTTCTGAAATCGATGTCTTTGAGATGGATGTCATATGGCCGGCAGAATTCGCTCAGGCTGACTATGTATTACCACTCGACCGTTTCATTCAACAAGATGGAATCAATCTTGAGGATTACAATCAAGGACCGATATCTGCAGCAACGTTTAACGGAAAGCTATGGGCAATGCCGAAATTCATTGATGCTGGAATGTTATTTTATCGTACGGACATTGTAGAAGAAGTACCTGAAACTTGGGATGATTTGATCACCCAGGCTAAAGAATTGAAGGGACAGGAAGGGACTAAATTCGGTTATTTGATGCAAGCAAAGCAGTATGAAGGATTAGTTTGTAACGCAGTAGAGTTCATAGCCGCCTATGGCGGTGAAATTATTAATGATAATGGCGAAGTAGTTATCAATAGTGAAGATAGTATCCAAGGAATAAAAAAGCTAGTTGAAATTGCGAATTCTGATTTCGTCCCGAATAATATCATAACATTTACCGAACCAGAATCTCATACCTCTTTTATTGAAGGACAGTCACCATTCATTCGAAACTGGCCATATCAGTATGCACTGGCAAATGACCCGGAACAATCGGAAATCGTTGATAAAGTCCAAGTAGCCCCACTTCCGGAAGGTGACGCAGGCTCAGCAGCAGCACTCGGCGGGTGGTTAGCAGCCATTAATAAACATTCTGAACATCCAAAAGAAGCTTGGGAGTTCTTGAAGTTCATGACAGGTCCTGAAGGACAAAAAATCGATGCAATCATCGGTGGACATGCACCAACAATACCAGCTTTATATGAAGATGAGGAGATCATTGAAGCAAATCCGTTCTTTGGTAATGAAGGTTTTCAGGAAGCACTGAATGCAGCGGTTTCACGTCCTGTCGCACCAAACTATGCTGAAATATCTGAGATTATTCAAATACAAGTCTCTAAAGCTATTGCTGGAGATATAACTGCTGATGAAGCTGTAGAAAATATGCAAACTGAAATAGAAGCAAACCTAGTCAAGTAATATGAAACAGGAAAATCATTAGCCTTCGTAACTGGAGGCTATGTATTTTCTGAAAGTGGAGCATTTTTCTTTATAAAATGTGTGAAAGGAAATGATCTGGAAACATCAGGCCAAAGGGAATTACCCAGATAAAAACAGAACCCAAAAAAATTAAGAAGAAAATGTCTAAAAGGACAATTGGTTATATATTAGTGGCCTGCGCTTTACGTCGGAGGACTGACAGCAGGATCGGTAAAAGAATAAGAGTAAGAGTTTAAAAAGGAGGACAAATTCAATGGTGAAAGTAACCGTATGGAACGAAAACCGTCATGAGCAAAAAAATCCAAAGGTTCGGGAAATATACCCAGAAGGCATTCATAGTGCGATTGGGGAATTTCTCGAGAAAGCAGATTTTGAGGTGCAAACAGCAACTCTTGAGGAACCCGAGCATGGATTATCAGATGAACGTTTAAACGAAACGGATGTTCTTATATGGTGGGGACATATTGCCCATGCAGAAGTCAGCGACGAAGTGGTCGAGAAAGTGCACCAGCGTGTATTAGACGGAATGGGGCTGATCATCTTGCATTCTGGTCATTTTTCAAAAATTTTCAAGAAGCTGATGGGTACATCTTGTGATTTGAAATGGCGTGAAGCAGATGACAAAGAGCGGCTTTGGGTTGTTGAACCTAGCCATCCGATCGTAGAAGGGGTTGGAGAGTATATTGACCTTGAAAAGGAAGAAATGTATGGTGAACACTTCGATATTCCTGCACCAGATGAGCTAATATTTGTGAGCTGGTTTGAGGGTGGAGAGGTATTCCGAAGCGGATGTACATATCGACGAGGAAAGGGTAAGATATTCTACTTCCGTCCAGGACATGAAACATACCCGACATACTTTAATAAGGAAATTCAAAGAGTCATTATAAATGCGGTTCATTGGTCCAAGCCGACCGAACGTCCAACACCTGTATATGGTAATGCGAAGCCCTTGGAGAAGATTACGAAAAAATAACTTTATCAGATATTAGGAGGAGTGTTGAATGAAAAAATTGAAAATCGGGGTCATAGGGTGCGGAAACATCGCAAGAAGGCGCCACCTTCCAGAGTATGCGGCGAATGAACATGCAGAAATTATAGCTGTATGTGATATTGTTGAACATCGAGTAAATGAAACAGCTCAAAAATACGGTGCAAGGGCGTATATCGATTATGAGGAATTAGTCAACAACGACGAAATCGATGCAGTCAGTGTATGTACACCGAATTACTTGCATGCTCCAGTATCCGTTGCCGCTCTTCAAGCAGGAAAACATGTCCTTTGTGAGAAACCAATGGCCGTTTCAAAAAAGGAAGCAGAGGAAATGATCACAGCAGCTATCCAAAATAATAAGAAACTTATGATTGCCCATAACCAACGATTTGTACCTTCCCATGTAAAAGCAAAGCAGCTGATAGAAAATGGGAAAATAGGCAAGGTGTATAGCTTCAGGACAACTTTTGGACACGGTGGGCCAGAAGGCTGGAGTATAGATGGGAAGGACAGCTGGTTTTTCCAAAAGGAAAAATCCCATATTGGTGCCATGGGAGATTTAGGTGTACACAAAGCAGATTTGATTCGCTATTTACTAGGAGAAGAAATAGTCGAAGTTGGGGCTTTTGTTGAAACGAGTGCAAAAGATAATATCGATGTTGATGATAATGCGGTTTGTGTACTGAAAACACGCAGTGGCATAGTTGGTACATTAACGGCAAGTTGGTCATACGTGTCAAAAGAAGACAACTCCACTATCATTTATGGTGAAAAAGCGATTTTGAGATTGGAAGATGACCCTGTTAATTCTTTAATTGCGCAATTCCAGAATGGCGAAGTAGTGAAATATGAACTGTCCGGTATACAATCAAATGAATCAGGGGGCCAAACGAATACACATGTGATCGAAAAGTTTGTAGATTGTATCGTAAAAGATACAAAGTCCCCTGTTAGTGGAGAGGAAGGCTTGAGATCCTTACAGATCATTCTTTCCGCCCTTGAGTCAAATGAAAAGAAAAAAATCGTACGCCTTTTTTAATGACGGTATACATCAAAAAACTGGGCACATTGAGACGTTTTGTGACGGTAGTGTGAAACGATATGATCTATTTCAACCCTGTCACAACACCTATTTTGGTTAGAGAACCTAATACTCATCCGTAACATTTATATTTTCATATTCCTTTGATTATCGTAATAATAAATTGGTACAGACACACCCAAGCCCAGTCTTACATAGGATTAAGTATGTGTGATAGCAGCCTATGGAGGTGAGGGTGTGTCAAGCATCATCGCAGCACTGGCTTATTTTTTCAAAGAAGTCATGTTCTTCGTTTCTTACGTGAAGAATAATGCGTTCCCACAGCCATTGTCGCCTAAAGAAGAAACAAAATATCTGAAAGAAATGGCGGAAGGCAGTGAAGACGCCCGGAATCGCTTGATTGAACATAACTTGAGACTCGTCGCACATATATGTAAAAAATTCGAGAATACAGGGGAGGACACAGAAGATCTAATCTCCATCGGTACGATCGGCTTGATCAAGGCGATCGAGAGTTACTCAAGGGGGAAAGGGACGAAGCTGGCAACTTATGCTGCACGTTGCATAGAAAACGAGAATCTAATGTCATTACTAGTGCATAGGAAGAATTGCTCTATGACAGCATTTCTGGGATTTTAAAATGTGAATCATTTTAATTTGGACTGGTTATGTATTTAAACTTCAAGAAGGGGATCCAAGTTCCCTTCTTTTTCATTGTTTATTAAACTAAACCTCTTTGGAGGAGTTTTTTGACCACAATACTTGCAAATTCTTCAACATCTTTAAATTCTACAGTTGTACTTATTTCTTTAATTTCTTGAAGAAACTCATGAAGATCCTGTATAGGTAACAACTACAGATAATTTTTGTTAAAAATATAACACGAGAAATTCCTTCTTCTATTTCATTTTTCCTTATAACAAAGCACCTCCTGTTCTAATTCCTTATATTGTAAATATCCGATTAATAATCAAGCATTCCTTTCTTTATTTCAAAGTTGATTGTGAAAAGGGGTTTAAAGAGGTAATATTGAATTACTAGTTATTCCAGAAAAGGGCAGCATTCCTGTTATAAAGTAAATCCGATTTGAGAAAAAAATAAGCCCCTTGGTATGATTGTCTTTGAGCTGGCCAGCAAAAAGAACAACAATACTAGGAGGCTGCACAATGAATTATAACCAAAATTAAAAACTTGCTATGAATACCAAAGAAAGGGTTATTTGAAAATTTATTTTATGGACTATCAAGGATACTGGTTAAAGGATGAATAATTCTACAATAAATTTTTTGCTAGTAAAATAATCCCCCAATAATCTCGAACTTTTGGCTATCAAAATGCTCTTAAAAAAGTAAATATTGAAATCTATAAACCAATACTACTCACCTCATTATCCTCAAACAAACTTGCTTTTTGGACGCAATGAATCGGATCTTTTATGTCTGGTTTCCTAGCCTTGGTGGGGTACATCAAAACTCAATTCATGAGGTATGGTCCCCAAGATTATCGAGACCAATTTCTACTTTTTCACAACAATCCTGGTACGATTAAGCGCATGGATTGGGCTGTTAATTGTCCCAGGACATTCCAATGTCGATCCATTTTTCGAAATACAGGGCCTTCCGAAATCAAAGATATAAATCCATGTCGTACAGGAGGATTTCTCCCAACAGGAAAAGCCAATTCTTGTCCTTCTCTTTTTTGATCGGTCTTACTTCGACCTAAATAATCTACTGATCTATCATGAGAAAAATTAAGGAGAGGATATAGGGAAATGAGATAGAAAAATTAATAGATGGGAACTTTTTACGGCTTTGCTAATGATATTCGGTCAATTTTTTTTAAAATATCAATTTATTTTATAAAAGGAGTAGATCGCATGTTTCCAATTGAAGAAATCCGTCAGCAATTCCCTGCGTTGAGCCGTCATTATAATGGTAAACAGGTTGTCTATCTAGATGGACCTGGAGGATCACAAGTTGTTGAAAGTGTAATAGATGCTATGGTTTCGTATATGTCAAAAGGCGGGGCTAACCTTCATGGAGAATTTCCCACAAGCAAAGAAACAGAGATGCACTTTGAAAATGCTAGAAAAGCAATAGCGGATCTTGTTGGTGCCAAACCAAACGAAGTTGCTTTCGGTCAAAACTCTACTTCATTAATGTTTTCCATTTCACGTAGCTTGTCAAAAACATGGACTTCTCAAGATAATATTGTAGTGACTGAAATAGATCATCGCGCAAATGTGGACTCATGGTCAACCGCAGCACAAGATTCTGATACAGAGATCCGCTATATTCCTGTAAACACAGAGACATTAACACTTGATTTATCTCAGCTACATCAGTTAATTGATGAAAATACAAAGCTTGTAGCCGTTTCACTTGCATCAAATGTCATCGGTACCATAGTAGATGTGACAGCCATTGTTAAACGAGCCCGTGAAGTGGGTGCTCTAATAGCTGTGGATGCTGTTCATGCTGTTCCACACTTTTTTATTGATCGTGATCAAATAGATGTTGATATTTTATTATGCTCTGCCTACAAATTTTTTGGTCCTCATATTGGTATTGCAGTGATTAAAGAAGATGTATTCAAACATATTCCTGTATACAAAGTAAAACCAGCTCCAAGCTATTTTCCAGATAAGTTAGAAACGGGTACACAAAACCATGAAGCAATTTCATCCATCGAGGCTGTGGTTAACTTTATTGCAAGCTTAGGAATCGGTTCGAACCGGAGGGAAAGAATTCATAATGCTTTTCAAATTATTGAGGAACATGAAAATAATTTGGCATGTAAATTTCGCCATGAACTAGCAAGCATCCCTGAAGTCACTTTATATCAAGCACCAGATCATGTTACAAAGACACCAACAATCGCATTTACTATCAATGGAGTTAAGTCTAATGATTTTTGTAAATGGTTTGCAGAAAAACATGCGATTTTCATCGCAAGTGGTGACTTTTATGCATCTACCCTTGCCGATAAACTAGGAATCAATGAAACTGGCGGATGGATCCGTGCTGGCTTTGCTCCCTATAATACCGAAAATGAAACAGACCGTTTAATTCAAGCAATTAAAAATTATGTTGCATCAAATATTAAAAAAGAAATAAAAAGTTAAAATTTATTAATTTTTTATTAATAGTTAAAGAATCTTTTTAAGCTACTTTATGAAAAACAATTCTTTACCTACTTGGGGTACCACCAGTAAAACGCAGCTTTGCAATGTAAAGATATTTTTAAAATAAATTCCCATTTCTCATTTATACTATCATGAAAGACTGGGATTTTAATTTTCATTGGTACAGGAATTATGAGTTCATTTTTTATGTCTACCCTTTTGGATCGTTGAAAAAACTAACTGATGTTCCAATACGATTCTTATTTTTATGTAGAAGCCGGAAAACTACGCTTGTCAAGGGATTCAATGAATGGAAGAAGGATGGACGATACGTCAAGAAAGGGGGAAAAGGCGATCAAAATCTTAGGGCCACTGATCCGGAAGAAGAAGGACAAGGAGGACGACGACAAGGAGAAAAAGGAGTTTTCCGGATTCCGGTATGTGAATATCTTCGTTGCAGTTAAACGGATGGAAAAAATCTTCCCGATTCCGCCGTTGAAATGCTGGAAGATGGGGGAGAAACCGAAAAAAAAGCCTTCTTCACGAAAGGATCCCCGTTCAAATTGAAAACACCGGAGAAGTGAACAGGTACTTTCACCTAAAAGAAAATTTTATCGCCATTTATAAAGAACGGAACCCGAAGCAGCAATTAAAGACGCTGATCCATGAATATGCGGATAATTTACTCCATTCAAAGGAGGCGAAATTCAAACAGGAAGAAAGCCGAATCAAAGAAGCGCAGGCTGAAGTTGTGGCGTATGTGGTTTTCCATCATTTCGGCTATGACACAGGAAAATACAGTTAAGACTTAGAAACTTACAAAAATTTTATTGTTTGTTTAGCAGTTCTTATCTAAATAGTTATACATCGTATACTTAGAAATACCTAGTAAATCAGCAACCGTTTGAATAGCCCCTTTGATTAAGAACAGGCCTTTATTATCTAAGTAAGAAATAAATTTTTCTTTTTCAACTTTGTTCATAAGCGGAATCGGTTTCCCTATTCTTTCGACCGCTTCATTGATTAGTTGTCCTTTTAAATCATTAATCGACGGGGAGAATTCTTCTTTTTTATGGTTATCCGGTTCATTAGAGATCAAGTTTTCAATAAACGACTTTGCCATTTTTAAGTAAGCGGTATCAATATTAATACATAAACACCCAATTATATTACCAGCCTCATCTCGGATAATCATCGAGCTTGATTTTATAGACTTTTGTTGAAGAGAGGTATTGGAATAATTTATTAGATTATCCTCGCCATCCAACCCTTTTTTAATAATTTCTAATCCGAGATTTGTGATCGGGGAACCGACTTTCCTTCCTGTAACATGGCCGTTAAAAATGGCAATAATCGAGGATGAATAATCTGTTAAATCATGAAGAACAACCTCGCAGAATTCTCCAAAAGTCTTTGCGATTCCTTCGGCGACTGAGATATATGGTTTTAACAAAGGATTCATGCTTTGTTTTTCAGTAATCATGTGCTTAACCCCACTCGTAGTGTTGATAACGATTTTTCTTTTTGATAGACAGATTTTCCTCCAAGGAAAACAGTTCTTACTTCTTTTAATGCCAGGATGTTTTCTAAGGGGTTACCCTCTACAAGAATGATATCGGCTTTTTTTCCTTTTTCTAAAGATCCGAGAATATGGTCAGATTTAATGGTTTTTGCAGCTGTAATGGTCGCAGACTGGATTGCTTCCAAGTTTGTCATTCCTTCAAGAATGTACAATGCTAGTTCATCTGCCAGTAATCCTGGATAGTTGTAAGGAGTACCGGCGTCTGTTCCTGATGCAATCGGAATGCCTGCAGCACGAGCCATTTTGAAGCTTATCCGGTGTTCTTCGATCAGTTCCGTAACCTGATCAATCATGTAAGATGGGATGCCTTGCGTATGATCCAGAATAAGAGTAGGTGCAATTAAAGTAGGCACCACAAAGGTACCTTTCTCTTTCATTAATGCTACGGCTTCGTCGTCGAGCAGATAAGCATGTTCAATTGTTGTAACGCCAGCCCTAATCGCATTCTTGATTCCTTCGTTTCCGATAGCGTGGGCGGCAGTTGTCTTGTTAGCGTTTTGTGCTTCCTGACAGGCACAGCTTAATTCATACTCGCTTAACTGCGTGGAACCAGGTTCATTCCCTTCTGTTAATACTCCACCGGTCGCCATCAGCTTTAACAGATCAGCACCTTCCTTCAACTGTGTTCTTGCTGCCTTTCTTATTTCTGCTTCTCCGTCAGCTTCTATCGCCATCACATGACCATGGCCGCCGGTCATTACAATCGGCCTTCCTGCTGCAAAAATACGAGGACCCGTCGCATGGCCTGCCTTAATCGCATTACGGTACTTAATATCTGCATTGTACCGGGTACCAAGATTGCGAACGGTTGTAATTCCGGCTTCTAAAAATTCTTGTCCCTGTTTACGGGCTAGGTGGGAAGTCTGGGATTCATCATCCTGTGCAATTTGTTTAAATGGATCAGGAGAACAGTCCATGCCAAGGTGAACATGACAGTCAATAAGACCTGGTAGAGCAGTGAGTCCCTCTCCGTTAATTACCTCTAAACCAGTTCCCGTTTCGATGTCTGGGCCATAATCGAGAATTCCTGACTCATCGAACAGTATGTCTCCTTTTTCGATAACTTCATCACCAGCACACGTAACCAACCTGATATTCCTAATCTTTGTCTTCATCGTCAAACACCCGCATAAATTTTCTCATTGTATTTTTGAATGAGGTCCTGGAAGAGTTCGAAGCTGATATTGCCCCCGCTTACCATTACTATAACTTTTTTGTCTGAAAGACTCGTATGGTGATGCAGCACTGCCGAGATAGCCGCTGCACCTGATGGTTCTACGACCAGCTTCGCTCTTTCTGCAAGAAAAGCTACAGAGTTGGCGATCTCTTCTTCAGAAACAAGAACGAGGTCATCTACGTATTTCTGGGTATGAGCGAACGTTAAATCCCCCGGCTTTTTGGCCATGAGACCGTCAGCGATCGTGTTGACTTCTACTTCTGTTGGTACTCCCATTTTACGGGAAGTATACATCGCAGTAGCACCCTCTGTATTAACGCCGATAACCTTTATGGTTGGCTTAATTTCTTTAACGGCTGCAGCGATTCCAGAGATCAAGCCTCCTCCGCTTACAGGGACAATGATCGCATCTGCTTCCGGAAGTTCTTCTAAAACTTCTAATCCGATTGTCCCCTGGCCTGCGATTGTAAACGGATCATCAAATGGGTGGATCATAGCTCGTCCTTCTTCTTCTTTGATCTGAAGTGCTTTGTTGAACATCGCAATCGAATCAGTACCATATTCGATCGCTTCAGCACAGTATAGTTGCGTAATCGCGTTTTTCTTACTCGGTACTGGATTTTCTGGCATAATGACCGTTGCTTTGATTCCAGCCTGTTGAGCGGCATAAGCAGTTCCTGCTCCGTGGTTTCCGGCGGAAAAGGCTACAACACCGTTGTTTTTTTCTTCTTCACTTAAATTAGCGATTTTATTGTAGGCACCACGAATTTTAAAAGATCCTGTTTTTTGAAGGTTTTCAGGTTTTAGATAGATTTCATTGTCAGAGATGTCTGAGAAAGTTTTGGTGTATTGAAGAGGGGTTTTATTAATAACACCAGCTAGGTTCGAGCGGGCTTGTCTAATTTCATTTAAACTGACGATCATTTTATTTCCTCCTATTTATCGATTACTTCTGCGATCATTTCGATTTCTACTGGAATATTAAAAGGCAGCATACTTGTTCCGATTGCAGATCTTGCATGTTTGCCATTTTCACCAAGCACTTCTACAAAAAGGTCTGATGCACCATTGATTACTTCTGCCTGTCGAAAGAAATCGGGACTGCTGTTTACAAAACCTAAAAGCTTAATCACTCGGATTCGACTGAGATCACTGACTTCGGATTTCAGCATGCTTAATAAATTTACTGCTGTTAAGCTCGCTGCTTCATAGGCTTCCTCAAGGGTAACCTCACTCCCGACCCTACCCTGGATACTGGGAATTCCGTCAACGATTGGACCTGAACCTGAGGTATAGATCCGGTTCCCACTTCTTCTAACCGTCACATAATTGGCTAATGGGGGAGGGGAATCAGGAAATTCATAGCCAAGATCTTTAAGTTTGTCTTCGATCAGCAAATAAAAGGCCTCCTTGTTAGATAGTAAACTAATTATAACTAAATATTCTAAAAATTCAATATAAACAACAAAATTTTTATAATTATAACAATTTTTTGTTAACTTATGAGTGAATTATGTTACCCTAGTTTTAAATTTGAATGGAATGAAGGGGAAGGTAGGAGAGCAATGGCAGTAGAACTATTTTTAGAAGACAGTTACCTTAAGGAATGTCAGGCAAATATAGTTGAAGTGGAAGGGAACAAAGTGAAACTGGATCAAACGGTTTTTTATCCAACAGGTGGCGGGCAGGAGCATGATACAGGTCACCTCTTACAAAACGGACGGGAATATGAAGTAAAAAAGGTGAAAAAGGAAAATGGCGATATTGTCCACTATGTAAAAGATCCCGAGGGATTGGAAGAAAGAGAAGTAACTGCAATCATTGATTGGAATCGACGCTACAGCCTTATGAAACATCACTCCCTGCTCCATGTTCTTGCAAGTGTGTTCAATACAGTATATGGCTCGTTATGTACCGGTAACCAGATTTATTCAGACCGGGCACGTATTGATTTAACAGAAATCCATTCACTGGGAAAAGAGGATTTTGACCGAATCGTAGAACAGGCGAACAGGGAAATCCAGGCTAACCATCTTATCAGCTCAAGAGTGCTGCCGCGTGAAGAAGCGAAACAAATCTCAGGTGCGATTAAAACAGTGGTTAATCTCATTCCTTCTTTTGTAAAGGAAATACGCCTCGTAAAAATCGGTGATATTGATGAACAGGCATGTGGCGGTACACACGTTGGTCAAACGAAAGAAATCGGAGGAGTAGTCTTAGATAAAGTGAAAAACAAAGGGAAAGGTGGAACCCGATTAGAGGTTAGAACTACTACAGTCTCACCAATATAATAATGACGACTTGCAAAAGGATGGATAATATTCCGTCCTTTTTAATTTATGCCAAATTTTTAGAATATAAAAAATTTTTTAATGTAAAGCATTGACTATGCAATTTTAATAAGATAAACTTACAGAAAATTTTAATAATTTTGAAAGGAGTAAGTGATGGCTAATCAAGTTTTATTAAAAGGTGGCTTGTTAATTGATGGAAATGGCGGTGGTGTCATTGAAAACGCAGGTGTTTTAAATCACGGAGAGAGAATAACTGCGGTTGGCCCGGTTGATCTAATCCCAGTTCCCGAAAATGTCGAAATAGTAGATGTGGAAGGCAAGGTGATAATGCCAGGTCTAGTCGATGCCCACGTTCATTTGATCGGCGTCAAAAACCTTAATCTAATGCTGGCGGTACTCGAACCGACAGAAATTCAGATGGGACGAGCTTTAAAAGATTTGCCAAAACTTATTGACGCAGGCGTGACCGCAATCCGTGATGTCGGAAGTCCAGTAGCCCTCCACATAAGAAACTTGATTAAGGATGGGGTCTATGAAGGGCCACGCGTGAAGACTTCATACAAAATTTTGGGACAAACAGGCGGACATGGTGACATCCATATGCTCCCTCCAGAATTCAATATGAACCGTACGTGTGACGGGGTTGACGATTGCCGTAAAGCAGCGCGTGAACAATTCCGTGCCGGTGCAGACTTCATTAAGATTTGCTCATCAGGGGGCGTTCTTTCTGAAAAAGACGATCCGCGTTCTCCACAGCTGACTGTAGAGGAAATTTCGGCGATTGTTTATGAAGCGGAAGCAGTAGGCTCTTACGTTGCTTCCCATGCCCAGAGCACCCAGGGTATTATTAATGCACTTAAAGCCGGCGTAAAAACCATTGAGCACGGAATTTTGATTGATGAGGAAGGAATCGAATTGATGCTTGAAAACGAAGCCTACCTCGTTCCTACGTTAGCCATCGTGAAACGAATTGTAGATGTTGGAGACCAATACGGCGTTCCGGAATTTGGACTTAGGAAAGCACGCACTTATTATGACCTTCACATCCAAAACATGAAAAAAGCCTATGCAGCTGGTGTGAAAATCGCCGCTGGTACTGACTTTGCAGGCTGTGATCCTGTCGCTCATGGCGGGAATGCTTTAGAGCTCGAGTTGCTCGTAAACGATGTTGGTGTTACACCGATGGAGGCAATCGTTTCGGGAACAAAAACTTCAGCTGAGGCCATCGGGCTTGGAGATGAAATTGGAACTATTGAAAAAGGGAAGCTTGCTGATTTAATCATTGTAGACGGAAACCCGGCCGAGGATATATCTGTTCTTTTAGACACAAATAACATCAAACAAGTATACGTCGGTGGAAAACGTTATAAAAATGGTGAGGCTGTAAAGAAAGAAGTTGAACTCATCTAGTATATAAAAAGGGGAAAACGTAATGTGAAAATGATTGAGGGGAAGGGATATCTTTGTTAAATGAACCGGTTATTGCCACAATGATCATTCTTGCTTTGATTGCGGTTGGAGAAGTGGTTTCCATCAAAACCAGGGCAAGGGTACCAATGTTATTAGTTGTTTTGTTAGGATATCTAGTCTTACTTTGGGTCGGAGTATTTCCGCAAGATCTTGTTGCGAACTCTACATTCTCAACTGTTGGGGCGGTATTAATTGCTCCGTTAATCGTTCATATGGGTACGCTTATCCCTATGAAAATAATCAGGCAGCAGTATAAGTCGGTTATCATTGCGTTGATCGGAATCGTTATTGCTGCTACGACAATTCTATTAATTGTTTCTCCGATTTTCGGTTATAAGACAGCTGCCGCAGGAACTGGCCCGTTAACCGGTGGAATCATCGCTTATGTTGTCACATCTGAAAAGTTACAGGCTCTCGGTCTGACAGCACTGGTTACAATTCCGGTTCTTATCCTTTCTCTTCAGAGTTTAATAGGTCTTCCGTTAACTACTTACTTCCTTCGTAAATATGCGGTAAAAGTTAAAGAGGGAATGGGTAGCAAGCCATTCGTTGCTGCTACTGCTGAAGCGCCTGTTCAGCATAAATCGGTTGAAACAGAAGTTGAAAAAGCTACTAAGAAAAACTGGATTCCAGACCGTTATGCGACGCCTTCTATCTTGCTTTTCCAACTGTTCCTTGGTGGGTCAATAGCGGTTTTAGTAGGAAACCTTACTGGCATTCACTACAGTATCTGGGCACTTGTGATTGGTTTGGTAGGAACACTGGGTGGTTTCTACCGTGACAAAATGATGGAACGGGCGAATTCCTTCGGGGTGGGAATGGTCGGTGTAATCTTTGTTATTATTCCTTCTATGAATCAAGTAACATTTGGCTTATTTATACAAAACATACCTGCAGTATTCACGATCTTACTAATTGGAGCTGTTGGTATTATCCTTGGAGGGATCCTTGGAGCAAAGCTTGTAAAGTGGGATATTAACAAAGGGATTCCGGTTGCATTAACAGCGATGTACGGCTTCCCGGGTGATTATCTTGTATGTGAAGAAGTGGCCCGAAGTGTTGGGGAAAACAAAGATGAGGAGGATTATATTTTTAACGAAATTTTATCCCCGATGCTTGTAGGAGGGTTTACAACAGTTACCACCGCCTCTATTTTAATTGCGAGTATTCTAATGAGCACTTTTTCATAACTAACCGATTAAACTTTAAGTTTGATGGAGGAACGTATGAGGACAAAAATAACGAATATTCAGCTGTTTGATGGGACAAGTTCTAATTTAGTAGAAACCACGATCCTTTTCGATGAAAAAGCAATCATCGGTATCGGAGAGAATGTGAAAGATGCGGATGCAGATGACGTGATCGATGGTAAAGGCCTAACCTGTTTACCTGGCTTGATCGACTGCCACGTTCATCTAACAATGGACGGAAATGCAGATCCTTTGTAGATAGCCTTGGAAATACAGAAGCCGATGATGCTTATAAAGCATACCGCAACGCTCAAAAGCAAATCGAAAGCGGTGTTGTGACAGTCCGTAATGTGGGCTCGAAAGACAACGTGGATATAGCGCTAAGAAAGCGATTGAGAAAGGGGTCGTAAAAGGCCCCCGTATCGTTGCTTCAGGAGAACCAATCGTAATGACAGGTGGCCATGGACACTCGATGGCGATTGAAGCAGACGGTGTCGATGAAGTCCGAAAAGCTGCTTGTACACAGTTGAAAAAGGGGCTGACCTTCTAAAGTTAATGGCCACGGGCGGAGTGATGACTCCGGGAGTAGATCCAAACTCTCAACAGCTGGATGAAGATGAGTTAAGATGCGCCTGTACAGAGGCCACTAATGCAGGAAAAACAACTGCTGCTCATGCACAGGGCATGGAAGGGATCAAAAATGCAATCCGTGCTGGAATTACAACAGTTGAACACGGCATTTACCTAGATGACGAAGCGATCGACATGATGCTTGAGCGAGGTACATTCCTAGTGCCAACACTTGCAGCACCATTTAATATCGTTGAACATGGACTCGAAGCTGGAATACCGGCACATGCCGTACAAAAATCGGAGCGAGTAATGGAAGACCATCAAAAGAGCTTTTATAAAGCTTACCAGAAAGGTGTAAAAATTGCGGCAGGAACCGATGCCGGAACACCTTTTAACAGACACGGTGACTTTGTGACAGAGCTTGAGCTGATGGCAAAGAACGGTATGAACCATTATGATGTCCTTCGTTCAGCGACAAAGATAGCAGCAGAGGCGATGAAACTAGATGATAAAACAGGCACTGTTGAAGCAGGAAAGGTGGCGGACTTGCTGCTTGTCCCGGGAAATCCACTTGATGACATCTCAGTTTTACGCAAGGTTGCCAAAGTATTTAAAGAAGGCCAATGCTACTTTTCTAATAACGTAAAGGAGCAAGCAGTAGTAAGTATATAGATTTCTATAAGTCGTATCATTTCATTAAATAAACAATTAGGATGGTGTCATTTGTATGGAAAAGTTATTCCAGCAGCTTGATCAATTGTACCCTGAAATGGTGGAGGTTTTCCGTCATCTTCATATGCACCCTGAACTTTCTTTTGAAGAAGTAGAAACTCCTAAGTATATTGCCAGTTACCATACGGCGTTAGGCCATGAGGTTCGTACAGGGGTCGGGGGTCGTGGCGTTGTTGCTAAACTAAAAGGGGCGAAACCAGGTCCGACGATCGCTCTCCGAGCTGATTTTGACGCGCTGCCGATTCAGGAAGAAACCGATCTTCCTCACAAGTCTAAAGTCGATGGCGTTATGCATGCATGTGGCCATGACGGCCATACTGCAGAACTGCTTATCCTTGCAAAAGCTCTTAATCGTATACAAAACGAGCTTGAAGGAACAATTGTATTCATCCATCAACATGCAGAGGAGTATCAGCCTGGCGGCGCAATCGCGATGATAGAAGACGGTTGCCTCGAAGGCGTTGAAGTTATCTTTGGTACTCATTTGTGGGCTAACGCACATGTTGGAGAAATAGGATTCCGTTCGGGACCAGCGATGGCAGCGGCAGACCGATTCCATATTACTATTCAGGGGAAAGGTGGCCACGGTGCCCAGCCTCATTTAACCAAAGACTCTGTTGTGATCGCTTCCCAGGTTGTAACCAACCTTCAGCAAATCGTTGCGCGCCGCGTTGATCCACTGGAATCAGCGGTTGTTTCCGTTGGGAATTTTGTTGCAAAAAATGCGTTTAACGTTATCGCGGATTCAGTGGAGCTAACAGGAACAGCAAGGACTTTTAAAGAGGATGTGCGTTATTTAGTAGAAGCGGAAATCGAGCGTATCGTAAAAGGAGCGTGCCTTTCTGCAGACGCTGATTATAAGTATAAGTTTGTTCGAGGTTATCCGGCATGTGTAAACCATCCAGAAGAAACAGAATTCGTAGCAGAGATTGCTGAATCAGTTCCAGGAGTGACAAATGTATATGAAACTGCTCCGCAAATGGGCGGAGAAGACTTCTCTTACTATCTCCAGCATGTAAAAGGAACGTTCTTCTTCACAGGAGCAGGAGATCCGGAATGGGAGGAAACATATCCTCACCACCATCCTAAATTTAAGGTTAATGAAAAAGCGATGTTGGTAGCAGCAAAAACGCTTGGAAAAGCAGTGATTGAATACGCGAGGAAACAATCTCAAGTTCCTGTGGAACGATAAAGAATCACAAAAAGCCGGCTGGGATCGGATTTCCCAAGCCGGTTTTAATTACATAACTAGTGTTCTACTATGTATCCAGTTCATATCTAAATGTGTTATTTATTTTGCATATGTTTACCCTAATATGCCGGGGATTCTAGTTTTTGTACTAGATTTACTCCTTCTTTAGTTAGGGAGTACTCTACTCTTGGGGGGCTGCATATCAATGTATATCGTAGGTTTGATTCTAGTACCATTACTAACCTGGTTACACATGTGAATAATTTAAAAATGAGGTAAAAACGATGAATTTCAAGGATTCAGGTGAAAGTATTCGTTTATTTTACAGTACCTGTAAACTCTTCCTTACGTGTTTTCAATATATGGGACAGAGGCAAAACTGAACCCTGTCAAATCTTTAAAATGTTATTTTGCAAAAAATACAAAATAATAACGAACAGTATGAAGGACTACAGCCTATTGTTCATTATCAATTGCTGACAACTAAATCATTATTTATCAACAGGTTTGCACCGATCATACTGGCATCATTCTTCAATTCTGCTTGTTGTAAATTGACTGGAATAGATGAAGTGTTTGCAACCTTTTTAAGTAAAGCGTCCCACCATTGTTCACTTGAATTTATAACCCCGCCTCCGACTACGATCATTTCAGGGTCAATTAAATATTGAAGGTTGACAATCCCGATAGATAAATATTCAATAAATTGGTCGATGATTTTTCTACTTGCACCATCCTCTACGTATCTTTCGAACACTTGCTTCGGGGTAAACTTTTTCGAAACCAGGTGTGGATCGGATTGTATCATTCTTTCCAATGCTTTTCCGGATGCATATTTTTCCCAACAACCTTTTTTACCACAGTTACAAGGGATGCCATCAGGAAAAATCGACATGTGACCTACTTCTCCAGAAAAACCATTCTTCCCATGCACCAATCTCTTATTATGTATAATTCCTCCGCCTATTCCTGTCCCAAGCGTAATGCAAATATAGTTACTTACTGATCTTGCTCTCCCCGCAACACCCTCGGCCAATGCAGCACAGTTTGCATCATTATCTACAATGACAGGGACATGAAAAGTCATTTCTAATAAATCTTTTAATGGCACTTTTTCCAGTGATGGAAGATTTGTTGCACTCGTAATCATCCCTTGTTTAAAATCTACAATTCCAGCCGAAGCAACTCCAATACCAAGTATCTGTTTTCCAGCAATGAGTGTTTTAAGAGTCGAGATGATTTGTTCCACAATCGCATGTTTCGGGGTCTGAATCTCTTCAATGTACAAAAGTTGATTTCGTTGACTAAATAATCCACATTTTATTTTCGTACCACCGATATCTATCCCTATTCTAAACACGTAAACAGTCTCCTTTACAATAAAAAATCGATATCCTGCATAAATCCATAATCGGAAGTGATCAGTGTCTTCTATCTATACTTTAGATTTCAATTCACAAGAAAACCCACACACCTTTCTGAAACATTGAAATTTTCAAAAATCTATTGACGGACATTTCCTGCTACTTTATACTACTTAATAACTCCACAGGAGAAAATAAAGTAAAAAAGCGACCAAATAAGTCTTATTATTCATTTTTTTACTAGTATATAATAAAAATTAAGAATAATAAATAACATAATGTTAATAAGGTGATCGAATGAAAATCAAAAACCAAGATTTTTTGAAACGGGAAAATCAAAGTCTAGTACTGGAAATGATCCTAAATGATGGACCAATCTCCCGCGCTAAAATTGCGAAACGGACGCTGATGAGCCCGACATCCGCTTCGAGGATTGTAGCTTCTCTATTAGATGAGGATCTAATTCGTGAAGTCAATTTAATGAGTGAAGGGATTGGGAGAAAGGCAACATATTTTATTCCAAATGAAAATTCTGTTTTATCGATCGGTGTAGAGATTGACCAAAAGGATATTCGTATCGGGTTTATGAATTTTGTTGGAAAGTTGATCGTGTTAGAACATATTGATTACGAGCCTACTGATCCGGGTGAAACGGTACGATTCATCTCCAATAACATTCGTGAAATCATTGAGCGGGAAAATATCACGTTGGAAAGGATAGTTGGTGTTTGTGTAGGTTTGCCTGGTCTTATTCAAAATGAAACGGGGAATATAAAATTATCTGCACAATTCGATTGGAAGCAGGTTCCATTAAAGGAACTGTTACAAGAACAATCAGGTTTTCAGGTATTTGTGGATAATGAATTGAAATTGAAAGCGCTGGCTGAATATAACATGGAAGCTGATCCTGAACATGAAACGATGGCGATGATTGGATTTGGGAGCGGTGTCGGGTCTGCATTGATTACGAAAGGTGAAATCTACCGTGGGGAAGGGAATTTTTCAGGAGAGATCGGTCATACGATCGTGGATCCTTATGGTATTTATTGCCCTTGTGGTAATTTCGGATGCTTGCAAACGTATATCGCAGAGAAGTTTCTTTTGGAAGAGGCGTCCAAAACAATGCCGGTTAACAGTATGGATCAATTGTTTACGGCATACAAAAAGGAAGAAAAATGGGCAGTGAACATATTGGACAAAGCGATAACCTACGCAGCAATTACGATCAATAATGTCGTTTGTATGTACAATCCAGATACGGTTGTCCTGGCTGGTTGTCTGATCGAGGATTATCCGGAAGTAACAGAACGAATTCTAGAAAAGTGTAAAAATCAAATTTGGACTCCTGTCACCCAAACCTTCCAATTAAGAAAGACAAAAACAGGGGTGGATGGGGTTGTAGTAGGAGCAGCAATGAGTGTCCAGCGCCATTTCATTAAAACGATTTATTTTAATAGAGAGGTATAAATGATGACATTTCCAATAGTTGCTGAAGAACACAGGGGAGGAAGTTTGGAAAATACGCACCAGGGAGTAATTTGTGTTCTTAATGATAAAAAAGAAATCGTCTATGAGAAGGGGGGATCGGATCATCCAGTATTTTATCGATCTGCAATGAAACCGATTCAAGCAATACCAGTGTTTCGGACAAATGTCATCGAGAAGTATCATCTTGATGATCACGAGGCTGCTTTATTTACCGCTTCACAGCGAGGAGAACACTATCACCAGGCTGCATTAGAAAGTCTGATGAATAAACTTGGGCTGTCAGAAGAACTTCTAGTCTGCAATCACAGCTATCCGCTGAACGAAATACCGAGACAGCAATACATTTGGGACCATAAGCCAAAACGTAAACTATTACATAATTGTGCTGGCAAACATCTAGGGTTTTTGGCATATGCGAGGGACAGAGGTTATGAGTTAACTAGATATGAACAGCTCGACCACCCTTTGCAGCAAGAAATTCTCCGTGATGTAGCTGAACTGTCTGAAACACCTGTAAACCAAATAAATACTGCGATTGATGGATGCGGTGTCCCAGTGCATGGTGTTCCTTTGAAGAATATCGCGATTTCGTTTTTGAAATTTGTTGTCCCGGATCTTATTAAAGATACACAAACAGCCACTGCGGTTAAAAATATCGCCAATGTAATGAATGCACAACCAGAAATCGTTGCATCGCATCACTTCATCTGCACGGTATTGCTTGAAGATCCAAATATCATTGCAAAAGGAGGTGCACAGGGGGTTTACTGTTTCGCGTTGAAAAAGGAGAAAATCAGCATCGCATTAAAAGTATTAAGCGGATCTGAACTCGTTTGGCCGGTATTGGTTGCCGAATTATTGAAAACGTTGAATTACAGCAATACAGAAACGATTGATCGTTTATTACAATTACGATCCTACAACATACAAAATGACAATGGGAAAGACATAGGTGAAACAAAAATTTTACTATGACAAAGGGGAATAAAGATGAAAAAACGATTGCTAGGTCAACTATTTTTGCTGAGCACCGTCCTGCTGGTAATCTCGGCTTGTTCATCTGATTCTACTTCAGGTACCGATGGAGCTGCTAAAAGTAATAACAAGGAAATCACGATTGCCATCGATCAAAACTTTGTAACACTTGATCCACATAACGCTGGAGATACGGTTTCAATTTTTGGTACAAGGGCTATGTATGAAGGGCTTGTCGGGTTTGACAAAAATATGAACGTAGTACCTGTTTTGGCAGAGGATTACTCCGTAAGTGAAGATGCGTTGACCTATACATTCAAACTTAGAGAAGGTGTTACTTTCCATGATGGTGAGCCGTTTAATGCTGCTGCTGTAAAGGCAAACTTTGATCGGATCATGGATGAAAATGATGATCTTCGTGCAAAACGGAATTTTCAGTACGTCGATCGTCTCGAAATCGCAAATGATTATGAGGTTAAATTTGTCCTTAATCAGCCATTTAGTGCTATGCTGAACAAATTTGCCATGGTCCCAATGATCAGCC
Organism: Pseudalkalibacillus sp. A8; assembly: GCF_045920555.1. NCBI lineage: Bacteria > Bacillati > Bacillota > Bacilli > Caryophanales > Fictibacillaceae > Pseudalkalibacillus > Pseudalkalibacillus sp. A8. The sequence goes on along the minus strand of NZ_CP174509.1, from coordinate 3,913,842 downwards.
CTAAAGCAATTGATGACAACAGCAAAGATATTCGTTTGAATCCTGTAGGGACAGGGCCATTTAAATTTAAAGAATGGAATCAAGGTGATTCACTCGTTGTTGAAAGTTTTAATGAATACTGGAATCCTGAATCAACCAATGTCGAAAAAGTTACGTTCAAGCCGGTCCCGGAAAATGGGGCACGGGCTGCCATGTTGAAAACGGGGGAAGCTGATTTCGTTTATCCGGTTCCTCAACAAGATGTTAAAGAACTGGAAAATGTAGATGGCGTCGTTATCGAACAAACGCCTTCAACAATCGCAAGGTATGTATCGATCAATACATTCAAAGAACCATTCACTAATGAAAAAGTTCGTAAGGCAATGAACTATGCTGTAAATAAAGAGGCATATATAAAAGTTGTCAAAAATGGATATGGAAAAATACTGGGTTCAACCATGTCTTCTGAAACACAATATTATTCAAATCAGGAACCATATACATTCAACTTGGAAAAAGCGAAGGAATTAATGAATGAAGCAGGATACGAAGATGGATTTGAAGCCGAAATCTGGGGTAATACGAGCTCTGAAACCTTAAAAGGGATGGAACTCATAAAGCAGCAGCTCGCACAAATCGGAATTGATGTCACAATCAAGTCGATGGAAGAGGGGACATTATCTGATGAGATCTACACACCAAAAACTCCAGAAGAGGCAAAGGTTCAAATGTGGTATGTAAGCTGGTCTCCTTCATCAGGTGATGCGGATGGAGCAACCCGCTCTCTATTCAGCAGTGAGCACTTCCCACCGAATGGAGCGAATACAGCTTACTATAATAATAGTCAAGTAGATGTATGGATCGATGCAGCTAATGAAACATCCGATACAAAGGCTCAAGAGGACATTTACGCGAAGATCCAAAGCGAAGTCTATGATGATGCACCATGGATTTTCTTAGCATCAGATACGATATTATCAGGGTATCACGATCATTTAGAAGGTGTTTACGTATTACCTGATGGATCCGTCAGCATTAAAGAGGCGCAATTAAAATAAGATCCTGTGGGAGCTGATCACGATTAGCTCCCCTTTTTTGGAGGTGCTGAACGAAATGTGGCAGTACATATTGAAACGTGTTCTTGGTCTAATACCTCTCTTACTTGTTGTGTCATTCGTAATTTTCATGTTCATTCATCTAATCCCTGGAGATGCAGCTAGATTGATAGCTGGTAAAAAAGCAACGTTAGAGGAAGTACAAGCAATCCGGGAAAATCTCGGTCTGGATAAACCTTTAATCGAACAATATCTACTCTATTTAAAAGATTTACTTTCTGGTAATTTGGGATATTCGATCCAATCCGGTGCACCTGTCAGCAAGTTGATCGGTGAACGAATCATGCCCACACTTGGACTGACCTTCATGAGTATCGGTTGGGCACTCGTTGTCGGTATTTTACTTGGAGTCATTTCTGCCGTGTTTCGAAACAAGTGGCCGGATCATCTCGGTATGTTGACGGCTGTATCCGGTATATCCCTTCCAAACTTTTGGGTAGGTCTTGTATTGATTCAACTATTTTCTGTCCAATTGGGGTTGTTGCCGACTGGGGGTGCTGAGGGGTGGAAAAGCTACCTGATGCCTTCGTTCGCTTTAGGAGCAGGCATTATGGCGATGATTGCACGATTTATGCGATCTTCGCTCGTGAACACGATGAAGCAAGAGTATATACGTACTGGTCGAGCAAAAGGGCTTGGTGGTAATGCAATTGTCTTTGGACATGCTTTGAAGAATTCATTGATTCCTGTCGTAACGATTGCAGGGCTTCAGTTTGGTTTTCTATTAGGAGGTTCAGTAGTCGTTGAAACCGTTTTCAGCTTTCCGGGACTCGGAAGACTATTGATCGATTCGATTCAAATGAGAGATTACCCGGTGGTCCAAGCGGAAATTTTACTTTTTTCATTACAATTCATTTTAGTGAACCTGCTTGTCGATATCGTTTACAGCTTTTTAAATCCGAAAATACGCTACCAATAAATAGAAAAACGGAAGCGACTTGATCAGGTTCGATAAAGAAAACTAAGTCAGCGCCGAGCATAGCGAAGTAGCTTACTTAAGTTTCACTTATCCTTGGAGTGCAAGTACTGGAGATAACACGCTGTTTGTGTTTGCGGAAGAATCGAAGCGACCTCGATCACCAAGGCGGTGGAGCTAGACATTACATCTGTGCATAAAAAACTTATTAAAAAAGTTTGTATGGAGGTTTAATATGAGTAACATACAACCTGAAGTTGTTACCACGGACCGAATTGTGAATGAACGAAAAGAGACACACTTTCATCAATTCTGGAAAGAGTTCCGTAAGAAAAAGCCTGCACTCATTTCCCTTTTCTTCATTCTCTTCCTGATTCTCATCATGATCATCGGTCCGTCTGTCGTTCCATATGATCCTGCAAAACCTGATTATAATCGAGTTCTTGAGTCTCCTACCCTCGAGCATTTCTTCGGTACGGATGAATTTGGCAGAGACATATTAAGCAGATTGGCAGTAGGAGCGAGATTAACGTTATCGGTCAGTATTTCAGCAGTATTGCTGGGTGCGGTTTTCGGTACGATTCTTGGATTGATCAGCGGTTTTTTCGGGAAGTTGCTGGATCGGTCGATCATGAGGGTTTGTGATGTGTTATTTGCATTCCCTGACTTGATTTTGGCAATCGGTATTGTTGCGATTTTGGGACCTGGTTTAAGAAATGTCATCATTGCGGTTTCTTTTTTCAGTATTCCATCATTTGCACGAATCGTCCGCAGTGCCACGTTAGAGACGAAAGAAATGCTTTTTGTTGAGGCAACAAGATCAATCGGGGCAAGCAATCGACGTATCATTTGGAAACATATTTTTCCTGAAACCGTACCGACCATCATAGTGTACTTTACGATGAAAGTAGGAACAGCCATATTAGCTGCAGCGAGTTTGAGTTTTCTAGGATTAGGTGCAGAACCATCATCTCCAGACTGGGGTGCGATGCTAAGTAAATCTAGAGATTACATCGATTCATCCTTTCACCTCGTCTTCTTTCCCGGGTTGATTATTTTCCTGACCGTTTTAGCGTTCAATTTATTAGGTGACGGGTTGAGAGATGTGTTAGACCCTAAAACAAAAGACTAAGGAGGGAAATGATGAATCACTTACTCCAAGTAAACAATCTACAAACAGCCTTCAAAACTGATAAAGGGATGCAAACTGTCGTACATGGGATCAGCTTTCATGTTGATAAAGGTGAAATCGTCGGGATCGTCGGGGAATCCGGGTGTGGGAAAAGTGTAACCTCCCTATCCATTATGAGACTTTTACATGATACACCTGGGAAAATAACAGGAGGGCAAGTCAATTATAACGATTATGATTTACTTCGATTACCCGAATCGAGTATGAAAGGTTATCGCGGGAAAGAATTGGCGATGATCTTTCAAGAACCGATGACATCCTTGAATCCAGTCCTAAAAATCGGTAAACAGCTGAGAGAACCGATCCAGCTCCATTTGAAGATGTCAAAGGCAGATGCGGCTGAACATGCGGTAAAAGTACTGGAGTCTGTCGGTATACCGCGGGCGAAAGACATTATGGATGAATACCCGCATCAATTATCAGGCGGTATGAGACAACGGGTCATGATTGCGATGGCGATTTCATGTAAACCATCTTTGTTGATTGCGGATGAACCGACAACGGCATTGGACGTTACGATTCAAGCACAAATATTGAGTTTGATGAAAGAGATTCAAAAGGAAAATGACATGGGGATCTTGATGATCACACATGATTTAGGGGTCGTTGCTGAAGTTTGCAATCGTGTTATCGTCATGTATGCGGGAAGAGTTGTCGAGGAAACGACTGTAGAATTATTATTTGAAAATCCGAAACACCCGTATACAAAAGGGTTGATTGCCTCCGTTCCAAAAATCGGATCAGGCAGCAAGAGGCTCCATTCAATCCCAGGTACAGTTCCGAGCCCGACAAATATGCCGACAGGATGCAAATTCGCACCGAGATGTAAAGATGTGATGGATTTTTGTCATACGGAAGAACCAGGTTTAATCGAAGAAGACGGACATTCATGCCGGTGTTGGCTTTATCAAGACCAAAGGCAGGGGGCGATGACCGAATGAAGGATGAAGTATTGATCGACATAAAAGACGTTAAAAAACATTTTCCACTTTCAAAAAAGTGGTTTGCTGAAAAGAAGTATGTAAAGGCAGTGGATGGGGTTTCATTTTCCATCAAAAAAGGGGAAACGTTCGGATTGGTCGGAGAATCAGGCTGTGGCAAATCAACCACAGGACGTTTGATCAATGGTTTGATAAAAGCAGACTCAGGCGAGATCAACTTTAAAGGAAAGAACCTCGCGAATATTTCTGAAAAAGATTGGAAGAAATACCGCAAACCTATGCAAATGGTTTTCCAGGATCCATATGCGTCTCTTAGTCCACGTATGAAGGTCAAAGATATTTTATTGGAACCATTGAAGATCCACTATCCCAAAATGCCAAATGATGAGAAGAAAAAGCTTATAACAGAGCTTATGGATAAATGCGGAATTAGCGAATTCCATTTGGAAAAATACCCACATGAGTTCAGCGGTGGACAACGGCAGAGAATCGGAATTGCCCGTTCGTTGATTTTACGACCTGAACTGATCATTGCAGACGAACCAGTTTCGGCCTTAGATGTATCTATCCAATCACAAATTTTGAATCTGATGAAAGATCTGCAAGAAGAATTCGGTCTTACGTATCTATTCATTTCTCATGATCTAAGTGTAGTTGAACACATCAGCGATCGAGTCGGCGTGATGTACTTAGGGAATCTGGTCGAAATCGCTAGGAAACGACAAATATTCGAAGATCCGAAACATCCTTATACACAAGCGTTATTGTCATCCATCCCCCAACCAGATCCAAAAAAGAAACGTGAAACGATTGTACTAACCGGGGAGATTCCAAGTGCAGCAAACCCTCCCAGCGGATGTAAGTTCCATACAAGATGTCCGGCTGCGATGGAGATCTGCAGGAAAATAGTACCGGAACTCAAGCAACTAGGTAGAGAACAATATACAGCATGTCATTTATATTGATTAAAGACGTTGTTCCCAAAGGGTCAGTAATGCATACGTACGAGGAGATAGATAGGTGAATATAAAAGTAATTGCGATTGAAGAGGTTGATGAAAATGAAGATCTTGTCATCCATAGACACATGATTGATTTCGGAAAAACAAATGTTATACAAATGAAAAAGCAACTTTATCTACTAATAGGGTTTAAGAAAGAACGAAAATCGATAGAGGATATTCGTTTTCTCGGCGGCGAGACGATTAAAGCAATCCAGGAGTATCCATGTGAAGAAGTAACGATCGATTTTCAAAAACTCATACCACATTGTGAAGGACTTTCAGAAGAAGAGATCGTTGCAGCTTTCATGGAGGGCTTGTATTTAGGCGGGTATCAGTTTTTGGCCTATAAAAAAGAGGAGAACAAACAGTACCCGACCTTTAAGTTAAACACTGATCAATATGATGTATACATCAAGATCGCACAAATCCGTGCCAATGCAGTGAACCTGGCACGTGATTTATGTAATGAGCCCGCGAACAAATTGACACCAGCATTATATGCAGATCGGTTGAAACGTATCTTCCATCAATCAAAAGTAAAAGTCGAGATCATCGAATCAGAAGAGTTAAAGGAAAGAGGATTCGAAGCGACTGCGATGGTCGGGAATGGAAGTGGTTATCCGCCGAAACTAGCTGTATTAACATTGAAAAATAGTGACCGAAAACATATTGCGCTTGTCGGAAAAGGTGTAACGTTCGATTCAGGCGGTGTAAATGTCAAGACAGCAAGTGATATCGGTGAAATGAAGATGGATATGGGTGGTTCTGCCGCGGTAGTCGGGGCAATGAAATTACTGGCAGACTTGAATAGTCCTGTTCACGTAACTGCCGTTTTACCGTTAGTTACAAATGTTGCAGGAAGGGATGCTTTTCTTCCTTCAGATGTGATCAAGTACAAAAATGGAACAACTGTCGAGGTTGGTAATACCGATGGTGAGGGAAGATTGATCCTAGCAGAAGGTCTTTTACATGCGCAAGAATTAGGTGCAACGACAATTATTGATATCGCAACATTGACCGGGACGATCGGTCAAGCGCTTGGATTGAAAGCAGCAGGCATCTTCAGCAATCCTGAAGAAGATTTGTGGTCCTATAAGGAACTAGGCGATCATACCGGCGATCACGTATGGCCAATGCCTTTGATCCACGATTATGAAACGTATTTAGAAAGTGATTGTGCGGATTTGAATAATGTCGGTTCCTCACTTTTCGGAGGTGCGATCACGGCTGCTGTATTTTTAAATCACTTCGTAGTAGCGGAGCGGAAATGGGTACACATTGATATGGCAAATACCGTACGACCATGGAAAGTACAAGGCTATCATGTTCCGGGTGCATCAGGCTATGGTGTTCGATTATTGGCCGAACTGATTCATATGGAGGTTGAAGAGTGAAATGGTGTTAGAGGTTATTGTTCAAAATGGTCAGGAGGCAGTACAAGCAGAAAAACTAGGTGCGGACAGAATCGAATTGGTATCAGCCATCCAGGAAGGTGGATTGACACCAAGCTATGGAACGATAAAACAAGTATTGGAAAGCGTGTCGATACCGGTCCAGGTGATGATCCGTCCCCACAGCTACCACTATTGTTACACGGATGGCGATTTGAAAATCATTCGGGAAGATATCCGAAAGGTGTTATCACTTGGGGGGGCCAGGATCGTTTTTGGGGCACTCACTGAAGATAACAGGATCGATGAACAAATCTTAGAGACAATCATCGGAACCTATCCACAATTGGACATTACGTTTCACAGAGCTTTCGATGAGGTTCATTCTTTGGATGAAGCCTACGAATCGCTGATCAAATACAAAATGAATGTGAAACGGATCCTCACTTCAGGCGGGGAAAAAAGCTGTATTGAAGGGAAATGGAAGCTCAGGAAACTTGTCCATATTACAAAAAAAATGAACGGACCTGACATAATGCCTGGTGCAGGCTTGACACTCGATAATATTCAAGGAATCCATGAAACCGTAAATGCAAATCAATACCATTTTGGTAAAGCTGTCAGGATCGATCATTCTTTTAGGAATACCTTTGATGAGGACGTCGTCAAGCTTATTCAGAAAACCTTAAGGGGAGGAAGTTGAACATGAGTGGGTTATATGACTGGCCGGAAAAATACGGGGATCCAACCTGGTTCCTACATAACCGGTTTGGTATGTTTATTCATTGGGGGCTTTACTCGTTAAAAGCAAAAGATGAATGGATCATGACGCAGGATAAAATTTCAAAAACTGAATATGATATGTATCTGCAACAATTCAATCCAGATCTTGTTAAACCGGAAAAATGGGTGAAGCAAGCGAAGAAAAGCGGAATGAAATACATCGTTTTTACGACAAAACATCATGAAGGATTCGCTTTATGGGACAGTGAGTATACCGATTGTAAAATTACAAATACCGCTTATGGAAAAGATCTTCTTCGTGAGTTTGTGGAAGCATGTCGTCAGGAAGGGATGAAAATCGGCTTCTATCATTCTGTCATCGACTGGTCCCACGAACATTTTACAATCGACGGTCTCCATCCTCAGCGGGAAGATGAGAATGCAAGGAATGAGCAGCGGGACATGTCCATTTACCAACAATATTTATTTGATCAAGTAGAAGAGCTTGTAACCCGATATGGGAAGATTGATTACTTCTGGTTCGACTTTTCCTACGGAGATCGAGATTGGGGATGGTCAAAAGGGAAAGGACCTGATGACTGGAAATCGGAAGACCTTGAACAACTGATCCTGACCCATCAGCCGCATATACTGCTCAATAATCGGTTAGGGTTGGATCGAGGAGTTTATACACCGGAGCAGTACCAGCCGGCAGAACCACTTTATACACCCGAAGGAGCAAAAAGAATTTGGGAAGCTTGTCAGACGCTGAATGGAACATGGTGTTATAATCCGAACAATCTTCATTGGAAATCATCGGAGATGCTGATCAAGTTGTTAATTGATACCGTTTCAAATGATGGAAATCTCTTATTGAATTGCGGTCCGACTGCAAGAGGAAATTTCGATACAAGGACGCTGGAAGTACTTGAAGAAATAGAGGGGTGGATAAACTTCCACAGTGAAGCGATCTACGGTGCTGGATCAAGTTCGTTTGAATGTCCGCAAGATTGTAGACTCACGCAAAAAGGGGAGAAGGTATTTATACATATCTTTTCATGGCCTTTCAGAACGATCCACTTGAAGAATTTTTCGCAAAAAGTGAAATATGCGAGATTTCTTCATGACTATTCCGAAATACCAGTCAAAACCTTTGAAGAATCGGATGTCTTTCATCACGACATACCGGTTATCGGGAATAATGAAACAGTCCTAGAGCTACCAGTTATTAAGCCAGACCATGTAGTACCTGTGATTGAGCTTAGTTTGGAATGAGGAAATAGGTACCTAACATTTTCCGATTCTATAATAAGAGTTTCGACTTATCTAATGATCTATAATTAAAATAAACTTTTAGAGTGAGGGTTGATCTTTTATTACAGATTTTCCGAACGGGAAAGTCTTTGCAGGGCATAGCCCGCCTTTAGGGATGGGATGAGAGTGAGAACGGATACGGAGCACCGCTAAAATCGGAAAGGTTTTGTGGTACTTCAAGTATCCGAAAATTTCACTCTCTTTTTGTTGTATAACTGTTGTAGTTTATAAACAAAACTGATACATTGTGAATATGAACGAATACAGAAGAACAAACAAAACCGTATCATTAATCAACTATCATTTCGTTTTTTGTCCTCGATACAGAAGGAAAATATTTCTCCGTACTGATGTAGAGGAACGATTTAAACAGTTAGTACAGGAAATATGTGAAGAATTAGAAATTGTCATTGTTGCTTTAGAGTGCGACAAAGACCATACCCACATGTTCCTAAACACACTACCAACACTTAGTCCTGCTGATATTATGGCAAAAATCAAAGGAGTGACTTCTAGAAAGTTAAGAGAGGAATTTCCTCATCTTCAACATCTGCCGAGTCTTTGGACACGTTCCTATTTTGTATCGACCGCAGGAAATGTATCGAGTGCAACCATTAAGCGTTATGTTGAACAACAAAAAACAAGGGGGTGAGCGTTTTGGATAAACAGGTCCAATACCTTTATTATCTCTATAATAACAATAATACATAAATAAATTCATCAACGTTGAAAGCTTGGATTCACTACATTTCTGACTGGAATCACTTTTGTTTTAAAGTGCGAGAATAAATAACATCCTATAATCACAATGCAGCTGCCGACTCCTTGAATCCATGTCATTTGTTCGCCTAATATTATAAAAGCTAAAATTGAGGTGAAAATTGGATTGAAATTCAAAAAGATTCCTGATGTTGTTGCACCTATTTTTTGGATACCAATATTCCAAAGGACCATACATACAACTGTTGAGATAACGCCTGTAAACAAAATCGATCCTATGAAAGAAGAAGTTATATTGATAACAGTAAAATCAGTAACATTAAAAGGTATAAGTGACATAAGTCCAAAAATAGCAGAATATAAAATTGACATCATTGGCGATGTCTTGGTCAATGCCCATTTGCTGCAAACAGAATAAATCCCCCATACATATACAGCAGCAAGCATCCATAAATCACCGGTATTAAAATGTAATGAAAGGATGAGGTCTATGTTTCCTTTCGACAAAACCAGAATCACTCCAAAAAGTGAAAACAACATAGAAATTATTTGTAGCATACTCACTCTTTCTTTAAGAAAAACGAATGAAAAAACAGCAATTGAAAACATATTTAATGTTGAAATTAACCCAACATTCGTCGCGGTTGTATACTCTAGTGCAAAAAATTGAAAGAGATTAAATAAAACAGCACCGGTTATTCCCATTAAAATTAAAGGAAAAATGGCACTTCGTGGGGGTAGTATCCTTTTTTCCTTCCACCATACAAGAGGGAAAAGGCAAAAAACAGCAATAGCCCACCGTATGGTTGTCAAGGTCATTGGTGAAGCGTGTTCGACAAGAGATTTTCCAACGATAAAATTTCCTGCCCATAATAAACTTGTTAAAAGTAGTAACAAAAAATATCTGTAAGGCATATTCTTATCTCCTTTTAAACTGTTCAAATGTTATATCTTTGAATCTATATGTACATAATATTTGTTGTCATTAATAATTTTAACATTTAACCTGTTAACACAATATATTTTATTGTATAATTTGATTAACTTGAAATAAAATTAAGTTAAGGTTAGTTTTTTCGAAATTTAATTCGATTTTAAAGTTTAAACCTTTTTGGTTTTAGAAGAAATGTAAGGGAGTGGAGATAGGTGGAATCTTTAGTAAGTAAAGTACTCGATGATATTGACATTCAAATATTAGACATACTGCAAAAAGGAGCTCAGGTAAGCAATTCTGAAATTGCCAAACGTGTAAATTTGTCTCCGCCTGCAACACATACAAGGATAAAACGATTAGAAGTGGAAGGTTATATAAATCAACAAGTTTCAATTTTAAACCAAGAGAAGTTGGGTTTTGATTTACTATCTTTTATTTTCATAAGCACGAATATTCATCAGGAAGAAAAACTTAATGTTTTAGAAAAGGCATTAGTAGCAATGCCCGAAGTGTTAGAATGTCACCTCTTAACTGGAGAGTATGATTATTTATTAAAGGTAGCGAACAAAGATAGGAAGGAACTGGAGAGCTTTATTAGAAAATTAAATAAGCTTGGAATCACACGTATTCAAACTAGCTTATCCCTAAGGGAAATTAAATATTCTACAGTTTTACCTATTTGGAAAGAAGAAAAGTAATTGAATACACAATAGTGTTTATTTAAAATGAATGCCAGTAATCAACAATAGGAAAAGGGGCAATCAATAGAAAATTTTGATCGTCCTTTTTTAACAAATTCCGAAAGAATTCCCCTTCCTCAAGCCTGTGAAGGGCGTAGCCCAAGGATAGGGAGGGGATGAATTTCGGTTGCTGTAATCCAAACGCTTGTTCCCATAATCTCTTCTTGGTATAATTATCCACATAAACCATTGGAGGTGGTGACAATGTTGCTAAATCAAAAATATAAAGTCTATCCAACAGAAGAACAAAAAGAAATACTAGAACGTTGGTTACAATATTGTCGTCAAACCTACAATTCTGCTCTTTTAGATAAAGAACGGAAATATAAACAAAACACAAAAAAAATTACAGTCGTTATGATATGCAAAACCAACAAACACTAGATAAAAAGAAATATCCTTTTCTAAAAGAAGTACCTTCCCAGCCTTTACAGGAAGTCTTTGTACGTCTACAAAAAGCGTTTGAAAGCTTCTTTCGTAAAGATGCAAAATATCCAAAACAGAAAAAGTATAAAAATTATAATAGTATGACTTTCCCTCAGTTCGGTTTCAAACCAAATGGAATACATCGTTATGCTATGTCCTTTTCTGATAATGGTAAGTTATACAATAAAAAGCTAGGTTAAATAGATATCTTGCTTCATAGACCATTAGAAGGAACAATTAAACAACTTATTATCAAACGTCAAGGAAAGAAATGGTATGCGATTTTTTGTGTCGAAAGACAAGCATTACCACCTTCTATTGATACGAATCGTGCAATAGGAATTGACGTTGGACTTAATAAGTATGCGGTCCTTTCTAATGGGTTAGAGATTAAAAACCCAAGATTTCTTCGTAAGAAAGAGAAACAACTAAAGAAGGCACAGCGTACTCTTTCTAAGAAGAAAAAAGGCTCTCTCAACTACATCAAACAAGTACAAAAGGTTCGTTCTTTACACGAGAAAGTCGCAAACCAGCGCAGAGATTTTCTTCACAAGCTAAGTTACAACCTGTCAAAAGATTATTCTGTTGTCGCTGTAGAAAATCTAAATATCTGCGGCATGGTCAGAAATAGAAAGTTATCGAAATCCATTTCGGATGCAGGTTGGGGAATGTTCCGAAACATGCTTTTGTATAAATGCGAAAAGCATGGAGGACTACTGAAAAAAGTAGAACCAAAATACACTTCTCAAGACTGTTCCTATTGTGGGAATCGTGTAAAGAAGTCACTTTCTATTCGTACTCATATTTGTACAAAATGCGGAACAGTGTTGGATAGAGACCAAAACGCAGCATTAAACATCCTACAAAAAGCATTAGAAGAATTACTTGTGACAAACTGAATCATACGAACTGTAGGGCAAGGTTGTGTCCGAACAGTATAATCTACGCCTGTGGAGATTATGTAAGACGTAGTGGGAAACCCCTCTACGCAACGGTCTGCGAAACAGGAAGCCCCTTCTTTAAATATCCCGAAAGGGTGTTAAGGAGGGGTCATTCACCTAAAGGCTTGATGCTTTTTTATGAACTATTAGGTTGATCTTTGTAGGGATCCTGACCTTCAAAGAACGGAAACCCTTCTTCGCTCAAACACCCGAATTGCGGAGAGAGAATTCGGAACATAATAAAATAGATGAGGGAAAAGTGCCTTAGTATAATCCGTGCATAGGCAACAAGAAAGGTGTAGCAGAATGGAAATTCATTTAGTTGCTAAAGATGAATTAGAAACTCAGGGAATCCGATGGGTCGTAGAATCGCATTTTACGGGAGTCCACTTGATTCTATGGAAAACATTGGGGGAGTTTGAAAAGGGTGTAAAGAGTAAGATACCTGAACTTGTCATATTGGACATGGATGGATGGAAGCATGACAGTGAAAGATTCGGCGAGTGGTTACGGCAACATAGTATTCGATGGCTAGGGTTATCGTCTGAACGAATCTTTCAAACTGCATATCGTGCACTTCGGTATCGTGCAGAAGATGTATTATTTCGCCCGTTTTCCCAAGAAGACTTGATCAGATTAATTCAACAGACCCGTTACAAATTACGGAATGATAAACGTTACGTTACAAATAGAGCACCTGAAGAAATGGGTTCATTCGACATTGATTACCCTGATCTGTTTTTAACGGAACGTAAACACGTCAACCCGTTGACCATGGTTGCATTTTTGACCCCTCAATCAGAAGCGCTTCCTCTTGTATATGACGCTTTACAGCGTTTTTCTTTTACTGGAAAGATTCGAATATTTGCTTTATCCAATTTAATTCTATGTGTACAGGAAATACAAAAGAGCGAATTGATACGTGAGGAATACCACGCATTTCTCGCAAACTGGAAAAGGAGGATGGATGAGCCTCTTGCCATTGTAATCCAAAAAGGTTCTTCCGGAGATTCATTAAAAAGAATCTATCAGCAAACCCGTCAATTGACGAGGCGAATTTTTTTCGAAGGATATGATATTATTTTGGCGGATGACGAACAAATGGCATCGAAAGAAATGGATCCATTCCTTACCCCCTTTGAACAGCGCCAGTGGATAGAAATGCTTGAAAAAAGGGACACAAAAGCCATCCGTGATTGGGTGGAGCGCGAATTCCTGACTTTTCAGCAGCCGTACCCCGACCCTGAAATTGTTCGTGTTCGCCTTACAAGTGTGCTTGCACAGATTCGCAGGCATATGAAGTCATACAATATAAAAAGCGTTTCTTGGGAAACAAACTATCATGAAGTTTTTCAGACTATCGTGCATCAGCCAGTCATCTATCAAATTGTTCAAGAACTGCTTGCTTTTACAACTCGTTTACTTTTGGAGGGAAAAGATCAATTACAGGAAGGGGCTCGTACACTCGTGGAAAAAACAAAGGAGTTGATTGAGTCCAACTATTGGGATGCCAGCTGGAATTTAGCGCAATGCGCTGATGCGCTTCGCATCAATAAAAGCACCCTCAGTCGCCGGTTTGCAGCAGAATCAGGCCAGTCATTCGGGAAAACACTTCATCAAGTACGGATTCGGGAGGCGAAACGTCTATTGAAGGAAACGGATTTATCTTTGGAGGAAATCGCACGTTTAACAGGCTATTCCCACCAAACTTATTTTAATGCTAAATTCAAACAGTTTGAAGCATGTACCCCGACGGTGTATCGGTCCGGATTGAAATAATGGCGATTCAGTTACTGGATCGTCTTTTTTAATTGTATGTTGAGCAGCATTGAAATTATTTATAAAAATGGTCAAAATAAAGAAATAAAATGAGATAAATTATAAATATATCATTATTTTATATATAAATATTTGAATTTTTATAATAGAATGAACGTATCAAAGCAAGGAGGAGAAACAAATGAATGCGATTACACAGAACAGAGTCAAACGTTATCAAGGTACAGAATTGAATACGAAAGGCTGGCAGCAAGAAGCAGTGCTTCGTATGTTGATGAATAATTTAGATCCAGACGTAGCAGAACGCCCTGAAGACCTTGTAGTTTACGGAGGAATTGGAAAAGCGGCACGTAACTGGGAATCTTTCGATGCTATTGTTAAATCCTTGAAAGAACTGGCAAACGATGAAACCTTACTTGTTCAATCAGGCAAGCCTGTGGTCATTTTTAAAACACATGCGGATGCACCACGCGTCCTTATTGCAAACTCGAACATTGTACCCGCTTATGCAAATTGGGATACATTTCATGAGCTCGATAAAAAAGGGTTGATGATGTATGGACAAATGACAGCAGGGAGCTGGATTTATATCGGTTCACAGGGAATTGTCCAAGGCACATATGAAACTTTTGCGGAGCTGGCGAAACAACATTTCAATAATACACTTAAAGGAACCATAACCGTAACGGCGGGCCTAGGCGGAATGGGTGGTGCACAGCCGCTTGCAGTGACGATGAATGGCGGTGTGTGCATCGCTATTGAAATCGATGAATCCAGAATCGATCGAAGAATAGAAACTCGATACACAGATGTGAAGGCCTATACACTTGAAGAGGCCATAAAGTTAGCTGAGGATGCGAAAAATGCCGGCAAAGCCTTATCGATCGGTTTATTAGGTAACGCATCGGATCTTCTTCCTGAAATGATTGCGAGGAACTTCATCCCGGATGCATTGACGGACCAAACATCAGCTCACGATCCGCTGAACGGGTATATCCCATCAGGAATGTCGCTTGAAGAGGCAGGAGAACTGCGAAAATCCAATCCTGAAGAGTATGTGAAACGTTCCAAGGCTTCGATGGCAAAGCATGTAGACGCGATGCTTACGATGATGGAAAAAGGCGCAGTGACGTTCGACTACGGAAACAACATCCGCCAGGTCGCAAAAGATGAAGGTTTAGAAAAAGCGTTCAACTTCCCGGGATTTGTTCCGGCATATATCCGTCCCCAATTCTGTGAAGGAAAAGGACCTTTCCGTTGGGTGGCTCTATCAGGGGATCCTGAAGACATTTACAAAACTGACCAAGCTATTTTACGCGAATTCAGTGATAACGAGCACTTGTGCAACTGGATTCGTATGGCACAGGATAAAATCCAGTTCCAAGGTCTGCCTTCCCGAATTTGCTGGCTTGGATATGGAGAGCGTGCTCGTTTTGGAAAAATCCTGAACGACATGGTTGCAAGTGGTGAACTGAAAGCACCGATCGTTATCGGGCGCGATCACCTGGATTCCGGCTCTGTCGCTTCACCAAACCGTGAAACGGAAGCAATGAAAGATGGATCAGATGTTGTAGCAGACTGGCCGATTTTAAATGCGATGGTAAATGCAGTTGGCGGTGCTACATGGGTATCTGTACACCACGGAGGCGGTGTCGGAATGGGTTACTCTTTACATGCCGGTGTCGTCATTGTTGCAGATGGTACGAAAGAGGCGGAAGCACGAATTGAAAGAGTGCTAACAACTGACCCAGGTATGGGTGTAGCCCGTCATGTGGATGCCGGATATGAAATAGCGGAAAAAACAGCACGAGAAAAAGGAATCAATATTCCAATGCTTGATAAAGGGACTGATCAGTGATGACAAAACCGATTTGGATTAAACATACAGCCCAGTTGGCTACACTTGCTTCAGAAGTAAAAGGTCCGCGCTCTAAAGAGAAAATGTCTGAACTTGGTTTGATTGAAGACGGCAGCGTATGGATTGAAGATGGGATAGTCCAAGCTGTCGGTACAACGAAAGAGCTTGAAGAACGCTTTGCAGACAAGGTGCATGAAGCAGAAATCGTCGATGCTTCCAACCATTTAGTTACTCCGGGACTTGTCGATCCTCATACACATGTTGTGTATGGAGGAAGCAGGGAACGTGAATTTGAAATGCGTCTTGAAGGTACATCTTATATGGACATTATGAATGCGGGTGGAGGGATTCATGCGACCACCCGTATGACACGGGAGGCAACAGAAGAAGAGCTGATTGACCAAACAAAGCGGCGTCTTGATTCGTTTTTTTCTCAGGGTGTAACAACAATCGAAGGAAAAAGTGGTTACGGAATGAACCTGGAAACCGAGTTGAAGCAGTTGCGAGTAATGAAGAAGCTGCAGGAGCAACATGCGATCGACATCGTTCCGACATTTATGGGCGCCCATGCTGTACCACCGGATTTCAAGGGGCGTGAAGATGAGTTTGTCAATCAATTAATTGATGAAATGCTGCCAGTAGTAGCAGAGGAAAAATTGGCCGAGTTCAACGATGTTTTTTGTGAGAAAGGCGTTTATACACCAGAACAATCAGAAAGGATTCTTGAAGCAGGAAAGCGCTTCGGATTGACACCGAAAATCCATGCAGATGAAATTGAACCTTATGGCGGAGCAGAATTAGCTGCAAAAGTAGGAGCCATATCAGCAGAACATTTATTGAAAGCCTCTGCTGAAGGAATCAAGGCTATGGCGGAATCTGGTACGATTGCCTGCCTGCTACCAGCAACAGCACTGTATCTACGGGAAGAAGCAGCTGCAGGAAGACGTATGATCGACGAGGGTGTGAGCGTAGCCATTTCCACCGATTGTAATCCCGGGTCGTCACCAACGACTTCGATGCCTCTTGTCATGAATCTGGCATGTATCTCAATGCGTCTTACTCCAGCTGAAGCGTTGACAGCTGCGACATACAATGCTGCTTGTGCAATTAATCGACAGGAAAATGTGGGGTCACTCGAAGTCGGTAAGCAGGCTGATATTGTTATGTGGAACGTAAAAAATTATCAGGAACTGCAATATTTGTTCGGGGTCAATCATGTGAAATCGGTATGGAAAAAGGGTGTAAAGGTGGTGTAATGATATGAGTGAACATTGGCTTCAAGCCCCTGTATGGTCTTGGAACAATACATTTCAATACGAGCCGACGTATGTCCATCATTGGATTCAGCCACTTGACGAGAATGAAAATACACCCGACATGATCCTATACGGGGCTCCGATTTCCCGTTCTTCAATCAGTGTGTCCGGAGCTTCCTTATATCCGGCGGAATTTCGCACAATGTGGAAGGGTTTTGCCACGTACAATCTTGATGAAGATGTCGATCTGACTTCCTTTAATGTGGCAGATGCCGGTGATGTTGCCATGCATACAACCGATATTCTTTTATCCCATCACCGTATACAGGAGTCGACGGCCTATCTTGTAAAACGGTTTCCGCAAACCGTTACGTGTATGATTGGCGGTGATCATTCTACTACAGCCTGTGCTGTCCGGGGGATTAAAGACGTTCACCAGAATGAATCGATTGGAATCTTGCAGCTCGATACACACCTTGATGTACGGGATCCGGCAGAATTAGGCCCTGCAAACGGAACACCGATCCGGCAATTGATTGATGGCAACACCGTAAAAGGAAAGGATGTCATCAATATCGGTTTACATGGCTATTTTAATGCGAAACCACTCATTGATTATGCGAAAGAACATGGCATTCAGATGGTAACATTAAAGCAGGCCCGAAAGCAGGGCCTTATCAATACGGTTCAGGATGCCCTCGATAAACTTTCAGCAAAAGTTGACCGCATCTATGTCACAGTCGACATGGATGTACTCGATATTGCTGTTGCCCCGGGTGTACCCGCTTCCACACCCGGCGGCATGACATCGACTGAGCTGTTCGATATTTTGCTAGAAATCGGTCAGCACCCGATGGTCCGACATATTGATTTTGTTTGTCTGGATCCAAGCAAAGATTCGTCGACTGCCGACACTGTCAAGACTGGGGTATACGCATGGCTACAATTCATCACGGGTTGCGTGTTACAAAACTAATGTAGAATCAGGGGGATTGGATAGGGATGAACCAAAAGGTACAAGAGCACCAAACAACTGTTGAAAAAAACCTCGAACCTGCCCAAACGTGGAAGTTTTTTGTATACAGCTTTATCGGTATTTTCATTTTCTTTGTACCGATTACGATTGAACAAAAAAGCACTATCATGCTCGATCATATTGTCTCGTATATTCAATCACACACAAAACCTGTTTTACCTTATTATGCGTTACTGATCATTTCAGCAGGTGCCGTTTATCCATTTCTATCAGGAACATGGAAAAAAACAACTGTCAACCTTATTTTTTCAATTTTTAAAATACTCGGTCTGATGGTTGGATTAATGCTTATACTGAATATTGGACCTGCCTGGTTGTTTGACCCGAATATGGGACCGTTTTTATTCAATAAACTTGTTATTCCTGTCGGCCTGTTGGTTCCGATTGGAGCTGTTTTTCTGGCACTATTAGTAGGATATGGCTTACTTGAATTCATTGGTGTATTGACAAGGCCGATCATGCGTCCAATTTGGAAGACGCCAGGACGTTCAGCGATTGATGCTGTGGCATCATTCGTCGGCAGCTATTCTATCGGCCTTCTTATCACGAATCGGGTATATAAAGAAGGAAAATACACGGCGAAAGAAGCCAGCATCATTGCAACAGGCTTTTCTACAGTTTCAGCTACGTTCATGGTGATTGTTGCGAAAACATTAGGTTTAATGGAAATGTGGAACATGTATTTTTGGTCAACGCTAATTGTCACGTTCTTAGTTACAGCAATCACGGTACGAATTTGGCCATTATCCAAAATCAATGACGACTATTATGAGGGATCGACTCCTCAACCAGAAGCTGAAATCAGTGGAAGTCTACTTAGGAAAGCATGGGATGAGGCGAAAGCTACATTGGATCGATCACCTCGTTTAATTGATAACATTTGGATGAATATAAAAGACGGGCTGCTTATGGCAATGGCGATTCTTCCATCTATTTTATCCATTGGACTCTTAGGGTTGGTTTTGGCAGAATATACGCCAGTATTTAATTGGATTGGTTACATTTTCTATCCGTTCACTTCCGCACTGCAATTACCCGAACCAATGCTTGTGGCGAAAGCAAGTGCTGTCAGTATTGCTGAAATGTTCTTGCCTGCTCTGTTGGTGGCAAAGTCTTCTCTGGTCGTGAAATTCGTCATTGGTGTCGTTTCAGTTTCGGCGATCATCTTTTTCTCGGCGCTCGTTCCATGTATTGTTTCGACTGAAATTCCAATTTCCGTTCCAACGCTTATCATTATTTGGATTGAACGCGTTATTCTTACTCTCATACTTGTGACACCACTTGCGTATTTATTACTTTGACATTACAGAAACCTGATAATATCTCTAATGTTTTCGTGTGGTGACAATTCTATTACATCCTTTAGACGAAAACATAAAGTAGCCTTGTTTCATATAAAATAGATTAATCTCAGATAAATCTTAGTCTAGCAGCGAACCAATAATAGGAGGGATTTCGTTGTGTGGATCATCACAGTCCATTTGAACAATAACATCAAAATGTTCGAATTTGACACTGAAAAGGAAGCGACCGCGGCATTTAAAAGAATTCAAGGCCATAAGATCCTTACCGAGGTGATTTATTAGTAAAGTGATTCTTATTCAGAACCATCTAAATGAATGGAACCAAAAAGCCCAACTATCTGTTAGAGTTAAAAAACTCCTTGCCTATGACTGAGTGACATGTACCCTTGAAAATGAGACAGTTTAATAAAAGGTCCTATGCAGCTAAGAGGTGACCTCGGAACTGTGGTATTATCCCCTTCTAGTAGACAGTACAAAGAAAGTTACTTTACTGTTTATTCTGGAGGGGATTTTTTATGGGGAAAAAAAGAAGAACTTTTACTGTTGATTTTAAAATGAAGGCTATTGAAATGTATTTACACAAAGGTATGGGTAGTAAACTAATCGGAAGAGAATTAGGAGTTACGTATTCCGTAATTGATAGGTGGATTAAAAACTATAAGGATGAGGGTATTCTAGGCCTACAAGAAAAACGAGGAAAATCACGACAAAATACAGGTTCAAATAAGCTTAATAAGGACGACAGAATAAAACGATTAGAAGCGGAGAACGAATACTTAAAAAAGCTCTTAGCTGCGAAAAGGGAGATGAGGTCAAAAGAGACAGATCAATAGAGTTTGGTATTATTTATTCATTAAAGCAGAATTTCCCTATTGTGTTACTATGTGAAATTGCTGGGGTGTCAAGAAGTGGATATTATAAATGGGAAAAAAGAAAAAGGAATCCATCTCAAAAGGACAAGGAAGACATATTTATTATGTCTAAAATACTGGAATGCGAACAAGATTCCGATATTAATGGTAGTTTTGGTTATCCGAGAGTTCGTAGATGGCTTATAAGAACATATGGTTTACAGATCAACCATAAAAGAGTATATCGTTTAATGAAGAAAATGGGGATACAAGCTAAGATTCGGAAGAAAAAGTGGAAACACTTTGGCTTAAAGGAACAATGTGTTGTATCAGATAATCATTTAAACCGAGAATTCTCAACGGATAAACCAAATGAAAAATGGGTTACAGATATTACCTATCTTACTTTTAACGGAAAGCGCTTATATCTGTCTGCCATAATGGATCTTTACAATAATGAAGTTGTAGCTTATAAAATAAGTGAAAGAAACAACTTAAGATTAGTACTAGACACAATAAAGAAAGCCATAAGAAAAAGAAATGTTCAGGGAACAATACTACATAGTGATCAAGGGTACCAATATACTTCAAAAAAATATAACCAGCTTCTAGACAAACACAAGATGAATGTAAGTATGTCTAGAAAGGGTAATTGTTATGATAACGCTTGTATAGAGAGCTTCTTTAGCCACCTTAAGACAGAATGTTTTTATAGATATGAGTTTCTCGAGAAAGAACAAGTTATTAAAGCCATAAGAAGATATATGAGATATTACAATAATAAACGATTTCAAAAAAGACTAAACAACCTTAGTCGTATTGAATTTAGAACTAAGGTTGCTTAATGAAAAGCACCTAGTTTAACCGTGTCTACTTGACAGGGGTAAGTCCACTGTTCCGGGGTCACCTTTTTTATTCCCCATTGATACCTTGAGGAATTGTAGTAGTCTATGATATCTTCTACTTTATTTTGTAAATCCTCTTTTGTCTTACAACTGGATGCATCTTATCCTTCATATGGCCAAAGAATGATTCTGCAGGGGTATTATCCCTAAGGATGTTGGTAATGAGTAGACTAAAATTTCTCGTCTTGTCCTCCCATCTTTTACACAAGACAAATAGATAGGGTGTCGAGAGACACGAAACGTGAAGACCACTATCCTGAAAGGGATGTTTGGTTCCAAGAACAAAGGCGGTATTGCGGACACCTGTTCCATTCGGGGCGGCTTTTGGTCTTGTGAACTTCAAACAGGAAACCCCTTCCTCAAGCGCGAAGCGATAGGGAGGGGAGGTTCATTTCCTGACATTTTTCGAACTTCCCCCTTTCTAACCACAACTTTTCTTCGGTTCAGGAGAAATCCTTTACCCAACCCAATGCTTTACTCGGGGAATCCTTCGCATCACTAACCAATCCAAAAGTAAAACAAGGAGTAAAGAGGCACCAACTAACGGGAAGAGAATGCTTAATATAACAACTATAACGATTACTCCCTTTACAATCTTGACATTCTTAGGTTGAGGAGGTGCCCCCAATGTATTGCTAGGTTTTCGTTTCCACCACATGATTAATCCTGTAATAACGATAACCACTATGCCCATACAGACAATAAGCCCTAGGACTTGATTTATCAAGCCAAACTCAGATCCTATGTGAAGGGTATATCCAGTGGTAATACCCTTTCCTAAAAGACCATACTCTTGGTATCGATAATCGCCTAGAACTTCCCCATTGTATTGATCGATGTGAAGTGTGGTTTCATTTACGGATTTAGGAAGGAAAACCTGTACTGTGTAGACTCCCTTAGGACCTTCAGGGAAATATACATCGTATCCAGGATTTACATCACGGGAATCAGCAATCTGTACTACCTCATCGATGGAAATCGGCGAAACTTTGCCATCTGTCGGCTCGTCAGGTACAATTGAGGTTGGTTTTTCACCCCATACGGCCGCCGGAATCCCCGTGTCGGTGATTACCCCTATTTTTTGTAGTTGCTGGCCCCAAAACCCAGTCCAAGGTAAACCAGTTAAAATCAAAAAAGCGATACCTATTGACATGCAAAAGGCAGTCACCGAATGTATATCCCGCCAGAAGGAACGCTTACCTCGATTCAGTCGAAGTCTTATTCTACGTATTACACCTTTTCGATGTCGCGGCCACCAGATATACATACCGGTGATAAGAAGAATTAAACCCCAACACACTGCGAGTTCCACCAATAAATCCCCAAATATACCTGCCATCAATTCACCATGTAACCTCTCAACCTGAACCATAAATCGATCTTCGTCAGCCAGTTTTCCAACGATATCCCCATTGTAGGGATTTACATAAACGGTTGAGGATTGGTCATCGACAAGAACCCCCACCTCCGATGAACGATTGGTTTCAACCCCTGGCCTAAATCGTGTAATCTCACTTTGCGGGTAGGTATTCTTTACCTCTTCAAGTTGTTCGGAAGGTAACATCTTCTGTCCTTTATCTTGTATGTAGTAGTGTTCCTTGTATATGAATGACTCAATCTGAGGCTTAAACAGATAAATACCTCCAGTAATAGCCAATATAAGCAGGAAAGGGGCGAAAATCATGCCTGCATAAAAATGCCACCGCCAAATTGCTTGTGAAAGAGAGTTACGGCTTTTATTGTCGTCATTACTATTTTTCATTATTTTCCACATCCTTTTTTGTGGAAATATTAAAAATTTTCGGTGGATGTCTATTCTGAAGAAGTCATTCTTCAAGACTATCATCTCTGTAATTGCATTAGTTGCAATCTTGGCTTTTTACTTAGAAATACCAGTAAATCAATATGTTGTGGATTTAGGTGAAAGTCAAGTAAACACAATGCCTAGTCCATCACCAATCGTAGTCCGCTACCTGTGAAAAATAACTCTCAAGGAATTCAAGTTTTATTCGATATCATATATGCGAATAAAATCACATTGATTTGAACGGGATAATTGGTACTAAATGTTGCAGATTTATCTTCTTAAATTTGCAAATTCCCTTTTGTCTTTTTTCTTGCCATTAGTCGCTTATAAAGGGAAAATCCAAACATATAGTATCCTGAGAATGATAGGAGGATTAAGGATAAACCTGCCATTGTCAACACACTGTATCGATACCAATTTCCAAGAAAGGATCCATCATGTAAAGTAATAAGATAGGTTGAGTAATCTGGATCTGTAGATAGAACTTCCCCTGTACTTGCATCGATTTGAACATCTTGACTGTTGTTAAAGCGAACTTGGTAAACATTCGCGCTCGGCCTTAATTCAATTCTAAAGATATCTTCTACCGATGTTGCACCAGGTAGATCTTGAGAAGTCGCAATGGATACCACTTTTTCCATGGATATCGATTCACTTGGACTCGCCTCCTTTCCCATCCTCAACTCATCGGCCAATCCGAGTGGAATCATATAAACAAGTAAGAGGCCCGTCACAGCCATGAACATAAAAACGACAGATAAAATTAAACCGGTCCATTTGTGGACCTTTCGGCTTAGTTGGTATAATTTAACAGATCTTGACACGTATTATCAATCCTTTTCTTTTAATTTTATAAACACATTAGGAAAATAGTTTAATAGGAATAGAATGGCTCCCTTATACAGGAAGCCGCGCTTCAGTGTGTTTTTAATTACAAAACAAGGGCTGCAATGACGCCGAAGACAATAAGAGGGATATTATAATGCAAAAACGTCGGTACACATGTGTCCCAAATATGATGGTGCTTTCCATCAGCATTCAACCCTGATGTCGGGCCAAGTGTACTGTCTGATGCCGGTGAGCCTGCATCCCCAAGTGCTCCAGCTGTGCCGATCAATGAAGCTGTCGCTAATGGGGAAAAACCGGCTGCTGCACAGAGTGGAACGAACAATGCTGCAAGAATCGGAATCGTACCGAATGAGGAGCCGATCCCCATTGTGATCAGAAGACCGACTAGAAGCAATACGACTGCAATGACCGGCTTACTATCACTTAAGATCCCCGTTGCTGATTGTACGAGACTTTCAACGGCGCCAGTTTCTTTCAAAATCGTTGCATAACCGGAAGCGATCAACATGACGAATGCAATCATACCCATCATTGTAATTCCATCATGAACAACCTTTTCTCCTTGTTTAAACGGCACGATCGTGAACAAGAACATGAGAATGACTCCTGTAAGCGCTCCCAAAACAAGAGTACCAGTGGTAAGTTGTACGATAAGTGCCCCTATGATCGCAATGATCGTGAACAGGTGGCGCTTTGTGAAAGACAATTCGACCTCTTCTGATGCTGCTACCTCATGACCGGCATCCTGATCAAGATCGGATAGGTTCCGATCTTTACGATAAGAAATGAAAATGGCAAATAACAACCCGACAATCATTCCAAGCCCTGGCAGTAACATTGCATATGGGATGGAAGAAAGAGTGATTTCCATTCCGTTCGCTTTCATTTCATCAGCGATGATTCCGTGGAATATCAACCCGAACCCTGCCGGAATCATGATATAAGGTGCTTTTAATCCAAACGTAAGTGCTGTAGCGACGCCTCTCCGGTCTACCTTCATTTTATCGAACAAATTAAGTAAAGGTGGAATCAGGATCGGAATGAACGCAATATGGATAGGAACGGCGTTTTGCGATAAACAAGCAACACCCGCAATCGTCAATAACATGATTGATCGTTTTCCTTTTAAAACCTTCACGAGTCTTTTTACAAGAAATCCTGTAATGCCTGAGTAACCAATCATGACAGCGAATATACCAAGCAGGATATAACTTAGCGCCGTATTTGTTTGTCCACCCATCCCGGAAATGAGCATATTCGTCGTTTCGGTTAGTGAGATGCCCTCCATCAACCCTGCAACACCTGCTGCAAGTAAAATTGCTAGAATGACATTGACCCTTAAAAGGCTCAATACTGCTAGGACGATAACTGATACTACTACTGCATTGAACATAAGATCTTCCTTTCTACCTTTAATTTGAAAATATGAAACTTTCAGTAAATTTTAGATGCAATGGGAACAGTACCAGAGGGGATCGATTAAAACCTCAAATTTGCTGTTCCCATAATTAAATATTTACTTACAAGTCTTTTCAACTGTGATTAAAAAGTGGCAGGTGTTTTCATCTCTTCGATGGAAAATCCATACTTCAGCCAATTCTCGGCTTCCATAATATCTTTTGAGAATACTCGGTCTTTCTCAATGAATGGAATTCTCTTTCGTCCTTTGTCCAGTATGTTTTTTGTCGCAGGTGACATCTTATCTGTCCCTCTGATCTCAACTGCCTGCATCGCGCAAATCGATTCAATCGCAAGTACCCGTCTTGTGTTGGAGACAATTTGATAGGCATGCCGTGAACCGATTGTTCCCATACTGACATGGTCTTCCTGGTTTGCTGAAGACGGGATTGAATCGACGCTTGCTGGATGGGCGAGCGTTTTATTTTCTGATACAAGTGAAGCTGCACAGTATTGCATGATCATCGCTCCGGATTGAAGTCCCGGATCGGCGCTTAAGAAAGCAGGCAAGTCATTCAGCTGCGGGTTCACAAGCCGTTCGATCCGACGCTCGGAAATGTTCGCCAATTCCGCGATTGCAATACCGAGAAAATCCATTGCAAGTGCAATCGGCTGCCCATGGAAGTTCCCGCCAGAGATCACTTTTTTCCCTCCGTCAAAAATCAGTGGATTATCGGTTGCAGCATTCATTTCGATCTCAAGCTTTTCTTTTACGTAGTTCAGCGTCTGCCACGTTGCACCGTGAACCTGGGGAATACAACGAAGTGAATAGGCATCTTGCACACGGATTTCACCTTGTTTTGTCGTCAGTTTGCTGTCTTTCAAAAATCGCCGCATTCGTTGGGCGACTTCGATCTGTTCAGGATAACCACGTACAATATGAACTTCCTCATCAAAAGCATCGATGATTCCTTTCAGTCCCTCGATCGTTATCGATGAAATCGCTTCCGACTGATAAGCTAGCTTCTCAGCCTCCAAATAGGTCAAAACCCCCATTGCCGTCATCGCTTGCGTTCCATTGATCAATGCAAGCCCTTCTTTAGCAGTCAACGAAATCGGGAATATACCCTCTTTCGTCATCGCTTCTAGCGCATTCATACATTCCCCTTTATAAAAGACCTCACCTTCGCCAAGCAGCGGGAGAACAAGATGCGATAATGGGGCTAAATCACCACTTGCTCCGAGAGAGCCTTGCTGTGGAACGACAGGGTGAATCCTTGCATTGACAAACTGAAGCAGCCGCTCGATCACAACTTTCCTTACTCCTGAAAAACCCTTCAATAATGCATTTGCCCTTAGCACTAACATTGCTCTTGAAACAAGTTCTGGAAACGGCTCGCCAACCCCGCATGCATGTGACTGAATCAAATTCCATTGCAATGCACTAACGTCATCAGGGTTGATCAGCACATCACTGAATTTTCCGAACCCGGTCGTGATTCCATAAACGACCCGGTTTTCTTTGACGATTTGTTCAACCGCTTCACGGCTTGCTTCAACACGTTTCCAGCTTTCCTCAGAAGCGCTTACTTTTTCAAAATCATAAAGAACGTTCTTCATCTCTTCCAACTTTAATGATTGGCCTGTTAAAACGACCATGACGCCACCTTCTTCCTTTGTACTTTAATTTGATAAAGCAAAAAGAAAATAGGGGACCATACTGAAGAAATCACGTAAATTCTTCAGTACAGCCCCCTATTGACTAAATACTCTGGGCTAAAAACTAGTAAGCTATTTAAATATGATTGATGCCAAGACCTAACGTTTCGTGTTCCAATCCTTTGACCGGTGCTCCGATCGTCCCGTAAATCGCAACGGCCAACCACTCGCCCTCTTTGTCATCCGTATATGGATTGCCGCGTACAACGGCAAAACGTAAACCGACGGTACGCATGATCGAACCTAATTGCATCTGACCGCGGGTGATGCCTTGAAGCGCTTCCATAATGGCGTGATATAAAGAATGGGTTTCCCGGTAAACATCATTTTTGATGATTCCTTGCTGTTTTGCAGCCGTTTCAATTGCTGCAACTACCTTTTGTGATTCCATTGAACCGACTTTGCCATAGCAACTTTTCCAATTGAATTTATTCGTTACCTCTTGCTGTTCACTTTTGTCGTCAGCTAGTACTAATAAAGCAGCATGACGCCCGATGCGATGTTCCTTATTTAATGACATTATCTACAACTCACTATTTGAATTTATCTTTTCTAATGACTAATCACTGATTTAATTTTAGTGCAAATTTTCGAAAGTGTCAAACTGGTAAGTGATACCAAGCAATGGTATTCCGAAACCACTGTGTACTTCACCAGCTGATAATCGCGAATCATACTTTCATCTTCAAACAAAATATGATCATTTTCGCCGTTTTCGTATTTTTTTACCTCGAGGAAGGTATTTTCGACAAAATCTTTTTGCTTTATTCGTCAACTGCTGCCAAAGTATATGTTGTTTTGGAATAGCTCACCCCTAACGGAGGTAGTGTTGATGGCCAAATTCCAAGCAATGATTTCCCGAGTCCATCTAAATTTAGCATTAAAGGTAATTAACTATTCGACGTGTCATGTATGAAAATCCTCCCAAATTATTTAGTAAAACTTAAGACCAATCTATATAGTTGTGTATCCTTATTATGCTGATGTAATGTTTCGATACAATTTGAAAAGTTCCTTCCCAATTAAAGGAAAATAGGTGATTAGAAAATTATAATTATATTTCAACTTCTAACGTAAAAAAGATTTTATGGTTTTAAACGAGTCGCGTTAGTACTATAAGATAACTTGATTCTTTGCAAAAAACATGTCATGAAGAATTTTGTCTAATTGAGTATTTGCCTTGAAACTTTGTCGGATTCTGAAAATAAAAAAAGGACATCTCTACCTTATTGGTGAAAATTGTGGTTGCCACACACAATCTTGAACCAAAAGGAGAGTGTCCAACTTTATGTAACCCATATTCTTTTATCGTCAATTTTATTTTTGTCTTCCACCAAATTTTATCAAAAAACAAATGATTGAAATTTAATAAAAAATGGAGGTTATTAATCATGAGTAACATCGTCATTTTCTATGATTCTCATTTTCCAATAGATGGCCATAGACCGGACAGTTCATTTTTTGAAAACTTCAGCAATGAAATAATCATTGCAGATGCTATTTCTTTAAAAGAAATTTTATCAAATAATGAGGTGGACTGTTTTATAAATTTTCATGGTCCTTATTTTCCAAAAAAGGCTTGGCAAGCAATATATGATCACCTTAAAAGTGGTAAAGGAATCGTACATATTGGCGGTATTCCATTTCGAGTTCCATGCTATATGGCGAATGGAAATTGGGAAAGGGAACGTGCGCAAACGGCTTACCATCAACAATTAAATATTCATGAGGCTTTGCATGTTAATTCCGAACCGATCGCTTCTTTACAGCATAATAAGGGTATTCCTGTGTTCGCTGGTAAAGAAGACCTATTTCAAATTTCGGATACTTGGAACTTTGTGCTACATGTTACGAAATCTAGTACAATTGAAGCCGAAATGGGTTCAATGGGTCCCATGGATGCACATATTTATCCGTTGCTTAAAGGTGTTTCGAAAGGTGGTCGTGAAGTAGCCGCTCCTAGTGTCTTAATTGAAAATACGAAAGGGGAATTCACTGGAGGACGATGGCTCTTTATTAATCAAAAGGTGAATAAACAATTTTGGACAGTAAAAGGCGCAAAGACTATGCAGGAATTAGCTTTGTTTGTAACAAATGGAGTAACCGAAATGTGGCTGAAAACAAACTATGCTACCTACGATGAAGGAGAACGTCCAAAAGTAACCTATCAATTACAGTCGTTTAAAAACAAGACTACGGAATGGACATTGAAATTTATTGTTACAAAAAATGAAAATGAAGTCTTTTCTAAAACAGATGCAATAGAAGCTTCGGAGCAATTTAATACCCTTTCATTTATTATCCCAATCGATATTAAATCAGGATTATATGATCTTACTTGTCTTGCTATATCAAGTTTCGGGGAAAAACGAATACTTCACCAAGGTTTCTGGGGAATGGATAAGAAGCTTTTAACAATAGGGGATAAATTGACATGTGATCGGGACTATTTCCAAAAGGATGGACGCCCGATGCCAATTGTGGGAATGACGTATATGACGTCGGATGTTGCTCGTTATTTTCTTTTCTTACCCAACCCTTATATTTGGGATCGGGATATGGAACAAATGAAGCGTGCTGGTATAAATTATATTCGCACAGGAATTTGGACAGCTTGGCGTAACATGATGTTTGTCGAAGGTCATGTTAATGAGAATGTGTTACGTTCCATCGACGCTTTTATCTTGTGCGCGAAAAAACATGATCTTGAAGTAACATTTACTTTCTTTTCCTTTACACCAGAAGCATGGGAAGGAGAAAACCCATATCTTGATCCCCGAAGTATTGAGGCGCAAAAACGTTTTATTACGACGATCGTTTCAAGACATACAGAAACAACAAATATAAATTGGGATCTAATCAATGAGCCTTCAATATTTGATCCAAGTCGTACGTTCTCAGGCCCCAGATCACTTCATGATAAGTATGATCGTAGAGCATATAGAGAATGGCTTAAAGAGCGTCATACCACCATTCGTGAACTTCAGGAAAAATGGAACATGACCGAACAGGAATTACCATCCTTTGATGTGATTGAACCACCTGAACCGAGTGAGATCAACTTCGGAATCAAAGACATGCTCTTTGGAAAAAAGGGGTTAAAATGGTTAGATTATACGTTGTATACGATGGATATGCATAACAAATGGGCAAAAAAACTTACAGAAACCATTAAGCGATTAGCACCAGATCAACCTGTTACGGTTGGACAGGATGAGGCACTAGGCTCACAGCGGCCATCGCCGTTATTTTACTGTGATGAGGTTAATTATACAACGAACCACACATGGTGGTTGCTGGATCAATTAGTCTGGAATGGAATTTTCACGAAAACTCCTACAAAGCCAAATCTGATCCAGGAAACGGGAATTATGTACGTAGAAAATCCAAATAATCAAGCGAAAAGAAGTGAAGAAGAATTACGCAACATACTTGAAAGAAAATATGCTTATTCCTTTTCGACCGGTGGGGCTGGCGCTGTGCAATGGCTATGGAATACAAATTACTTTATGGATAATATTAATGAATCAAATATCGGGGCAATTCGTGCTGACGGTACCGAAAAGCCAGAAACAAATGTTTCTTATGATTTTGGTGCGTTTATTAAAGAGACACGTGATTTATTCAAAGGCCGGAAACTAGAAGAAATAGCCGTAGTTTTCCCATATTCAAATGATTTCTCAAATCGCAGACTAGCCTTGGATGCAACAATGAAGCTTACAAGAACATTGGCATATGAGATGAACACGCCATTTCGTGCATTAAGTGAATATCATCTTGATGAATTAAAAAACAAACTGCCAAAACTAGTTGTTATTCCAAGTCCGCACAATTTTAGCAGCAGTGCACTGACTACCATTTTGGAAGTTGTAAAAGAACAAGGTATAACACTATTATTTACAGGACCTATAAACTTAGATGAATATTGGCACGCTACAGGACGAATGAACGATATCATTGGTTCAACTAGCATTAAAAATATCCTTCGTGAGGAAATGCTTAAAATCAATGAAAAACATTATCCAGTTTCATTTGGTGGAGAACGAATTGCAGAAGCACTGAAAGAGGTTTTGCAATTTGAGCAAAATCCAATGGGAATAAAGGAAATTTCATATGGGAAAGGTGAAATGATCTGGTGTTCATTGCCCATTGAACTAAATGAAAGAAGTGAGTCGATAATAGCATTATACGAATATGCAATAAAGAAAGCAGGAGTCAATAAGCAGCTGGATTGGCAAAAAGGTGATATACCAGGCAATTACGGGAGAAAACTCTCTTTTGAAAATGGCTCTTTATTTATTTTTGTGTCCGAGTTTGCTGGAGACACATCTGTTAAAATTAAGGATCCTGTATTAAATAGATCTTATTCATTTCTCCTTGAGGCTGAAAGAGCGGTTATGTTTGCCACAGATAAAAAGGGGAATGTTATATCTGTTTACCGTCCTAATGAGGTTGAAATTATATCCTGAGAAGATTTATTTGTCATAATAATCAGACAAAAAGTGCAGAAAAAACCAAAACTATGCTAAAATAAATCATAGAATCCCGGAATAAAGGGGTAGTCAAATTCGTTTTGCAATAAATTTGCTAAATATTCTGACGAAATAACAAAATCAT
Organism: Pseudalkalibacillus sp. A8; assembly: GCF_045920555.1. Classification (NCBI taxonomy): domain Bacteria; kingdom Bacillati; phylum Bacillota; class Bacilli; order Caryophanales; family Fictibacillaceae; genus Pseudalkalibacillus; species Pseudalkalibacillus sp. A8. The sequence continues at coordinate 3,882,128 of NZ_CP174509.1, read as the reverse complement.
AGTTATATTCATGGTGTTTGTAAAAAAACATGGCAAATAAGCCTGCACTATGGGCGAAAAAAAAGATTTACACATACAGCTAGTTGAGTTCTACAAGAAGTGATCCTTTTCCGCTCCGTGAGCTGGTGAGTGGAGTCTTAAAAACGTCTGGGGATTTCGAAGGTGGAGTCAATTGAGGGCTTGCTCGGTTCTCCAGTCCACTCCGCTAAGTACGAACTCAAAGACTTAGAAATGCTTTCTTTAAACTTAGACCCAGATGCTTTTAGAATGATGCGATACGGTTAAAGAGCCAAAAAAGATGGTGTAAAAATAAATCCTTCGAGGTGAAGTTCATCTTTTAGGTGACCAACCAAGCATCAATATGTTAGTTGGCGTATATAGCTTAAAAATAATATTAGCGGCTGGTAAAAGAAATCGGCAGATAAGTCGGTTTCTTTTATCCTACTATCGTCTTTTATTATAGAAAAAATGGAATTGTTTTCGGTTCGGGGGGCTGAAATGACAATTATAAATGGTCTATTTAAATGGGTGTATGATATGGGGAATTGGTTGGCTAAAGTAATGTATCTTCATTTTCTTTGGTTGATATTTACATTGCTGGGTTTGGGAGTATTCGGAATATCACCAGCAACGGCTGCACTATTCTCAGTTATACATAAGTGGTTAGAAGAAGACTTTGACATTCCAATATTTAAGAATTTCTATTCTGTATATAAATCCGATTTTTTAAAATCGAATAGTTTAGGATTTATTTTGATTGGTTTAGGGATATTTTTATATGTAGATATGAACATTTCACAACAATATATCAAGTCGTTTTATGTTCATCTCTTTCTATTAATAATAATTTTCTTGTATATGCTTACAATTCTGTATTTCTTTCCTGTATTTGTACGTTATGAGCTCAAGTTTTTCTTGTATTTTAAACAATCGTTTTATGTCGCACTAGCTCGCCCGCTGGAAACGGTCGCAATGATCATTTGTCTCTTTCTATTATTTTATCTATTTCGTTTTCTACCTATTCTTCTATTTTTTGCAGGATCTTCCATTATTGCTTATCCGCTTGCTTGGTTTGCATTTCGAGCGTTTGTTCAAATAGAGGGAAAAAATTAACCTAAATATTGATTCTATATTTTCAGAGATTTAGAGGGGGGAGTGTGTTGCGTAATAGGATCAAATCTCGACTATTATATAAATATATCGTCTCCTATCTACTTGTTTTTCTTGTTCCTTTTCTTATAATGAGCACTATTGTTTATTATCATTCTGTATCAAGCCTTCGGAAGGAAATTGAACATTCAAACATAAATAAATTAGAACAGGTAGAAAATCTAACAAATGAACGTATGAAAGAATTAGCAACACTAGCAGCAAGAATCTCATATGATCCAAGACTGACGCCTTATATGATCAGTCATGGTTATTACAGTAGAGAAGCAATTGAGGAATTAAAGAAATATAAAGCAAACAGTTCGATCATTGAGGAACTATTTGTCTATTATCATGATGATGAGACAATATATTCTACCAGTGGTTCGTATACTATAGACGCCTTAATGCAAAAAAAATATCGGTTTGGTGAATGGCAAAAAGAGGATCTCATTAGTGATTTGTATACGAAAACACCATTGATAAAGCCTGTTAAAAATGTAGTTATTAAAAATGAAAACAATGATAAATATAAGAATATGATTGCTTATTTATTTCCGATAGCTCCAAATAATCTCAATCCTTATGGTACAGTAATGTATTTTATAGAGGAATCCACGATCACAGATCTGATTCAAAACATACTAGGTGAATCTGAAGGCAATGTATATATAGTCTATGAAAATAATCAGGTTATTGCATCTGCCATTAATGATGAATCAATTAGTACAGAACAATTAGCTTCTCTTTCTATTGATCATTACGGGGTCGATAATGTTGAATTAAATGGAAAAGATTATTCACTTGTGTCTGTTAAATCGGAGTTAAGTGGCTTGAAATTTATAACGTTGATGGATGCCGATCAATTTTTCAAACGGTTAGATAATACAACAATATTAATTATTGCGGTATTAATTGTTCTTTTAATTGTTGGCTTTGTATTGGCTGTATTCCTTGGGAAAAATCAGTACAAGCCGATTCAAAATCTGTTTGAAATAACAAACAGAAATGGAAAGGAAACTGTTAACCTGGAAGGCAGAAATGAACTAGAGACCATTCGCCAAACGATTACTCATGTGTTTGAAGACCATCAAATTTTGAATGAAACAATGTATATGCAAAAGCCTTTTGTAAGAGATCAATTTTTAGTGAAACTATTAAAAGGTGATTTAAGCGATGGAAATGAAATAAATTCATTACTGCATACGTTAAATATTCAAATGAAGGATGGGCACTACTTTGTGGCGATTATTTATTTTGAAAAAGGTACATTTATAGAGGATAATTTAGAAGAACGGGAAAAGGTTTTTAACATCCTATCGAATATTACGCTGAAAAACGCCTCAGCACATGGTGTGGATTTGATATATAATGATGCAATAGCCTTAATTGTAAGTATGGATCGAATGAATGAAGATGCTAACAAAGAGCGTCAAAAGCTTGTCCCATTCATTCAGCAGTATATTAAAAAAAATTGTCATTTGGATTCTACCATTGGGGTAGGTGGGCTTTATCATGAAAAAGCCCGGATAAACCGATCATATATTGAAGCTCTTACAACATTGGAATATAAATTTACGAAACCACAAGGAAGTATGATCTATTTTGAGGAAATCGTGATACAGCCTGAACAGTCACTTGGATATCCGAAAGAAGAACAAATAAAGCTTGTCCAAAGTTTAAAACAAGGGGATCATATTGTTGCTGCTGAAACATTACGCAACATGTTTACAAATCTGGCTGAGAAAGATTTGTCTATCCAGACAATAAAATGTATTTGCTTTGATATTATCAATACGATAGTGAAAACAACCTCTGAAATTGGAATGAGTAATTATATTAAGGATTTTAATAGCATAGTAGATTTTCATTCAATTGAACGATTGCATAAACAACTCGAAACGTTAGTATTAATAATATGTAAAGAGGTTGAGGATAAGAAAGAAAGTCATAATGATAAACTGAAAAATGAAATTTTGGAGCATATTAGACAAAACTACAATAATTATGAACTATCTTTGGAAAGTTTAGCGATTAAATTTCAACTATCGGTATCTTATGTTAGCCGCTTTATAAAAGGACAAACAGGTGTTACATTTTCGCAATATTTACAGGATCTCCGTATGGAAGATGTAAAGAGGCAGTTAAAGGAAACTGATAAGGCAATTAAAGATATCGTCGTTCAAGTAGGATATTTGGATGTTGCGAATTTCACCCGTAAGTTTAAGAAACTAGTAGGTGTAACACCTGGACAATATCGTAATTTAAACAAGTAATAGAATCATTTTACTTAAGCTGTGATTTTTATAAATCATAGCTTTTTTCAGTTTAGGTTATTTTTATGAATGTTTGTGTCTGTTTAAACTATTCAGAAAAAGGAGTATCGCCGATTAACCATAAGCAAATACAACAGGTGGAAGCTTTGCTATATTATTCTTTTTAACCCTTTAAGTACCGCTATAAAGCCATTCTAATAAATTGTAAAGGGTTACATAGTAAAACAATTATGACATATTTCCAGCGTTGAGAAGTCTATAAATGAAAGCGGATACAGTAGTGTAGTTATCGAGTTGACAATGCTTAATAAAAACGACATATTGATTACATTTTCAAAAAAACACTAACATAGAGGTAGTTTCAAAGAAAAATAGAAGGAGGGGTCATTCAATGAGTTCAAGTACGGCAACTTCCCCATTACAAAAGGAAGAAGAAATTAATAGAGGTTCTACATATCATAAATTAAAGCAAGAAAAGCCACGAAAATTGAAGAAGAGAAGGAAGATTCTACAAAACTGGCAGCTTTACATATTTGTCCTACCAGCATTTTTATACTTTTTTATTTTTCATTATATTCCTATGTACGGGGTGCAAATTGCATTTAAGAATTTCAATCCAACTTTAGGGATATGGGGAAGCGAATGGGTAGGATTTGATCATTTCACTCGATTTTTTCAATCATATTATTTTTGGGATTTATTAAAGAATACATTAGGAATTAGCGTCTACGAATTAATTGTAGGTTTTCCATTGCCGATCATTTTAGCGTTGGCATTAAATGAAGTAAAAGACAGTTTTTTTAAGCGTACTGTACAGACAGTGACATATGCCCCTCATTTTATTTCAGTTGTTGTTATGTCTGGGATGATCATAGCATTTTTGTCTCCAGCGACAGGAATAATAAATCATGGTATTCAATTTTTGGGTTTTGAACCGATTGCTTTTTTGAGTGATCCTGATTGGTTTAAAACGGTATATGTATTATCTGGTGTATGGCAAAGTACAGGATGGGGGACTATTATTTATCTCGCAGCTCTTTCAGGTGTTGATCCACAGCATCATGAGGCCGCAATTGTAGATGGTGCGACACGTTTTCAGCGTATTTGGCATATAAACATTCCGGCAATTGTTCCAGCAATGATTATATTATTAATTTTGAACGTAGGCAGCATTATGGCGCTGAGCTTTGAGAAGATTTTACTTTTGCAAAATCCACTTAATCTTGAGTCTTCGAATGTAATTGCGACATTCGTTTATAAAGCAGGTTTATTAGACGCACAGTATAGTTTTGCGTCAGCCGTTGGATTGTTTAACGCTGTTATTAATGCGATTCTCCTAATAGTTGTAAACAAAATCGCGAAAAAAACGAGTGAAACAAGTCTATGGTAAGAGGAGGTATAAAAAGATGAATACTTCGATACATGAAACAAAAACGGACAAAATGTTTAAGGTATTTGTTTATATTTTTCTTACAGGCGCACTAGTGATCGTACTCTATCCATTGATTTATATTATTAGTGCATCCATAAGTAATCCGTCAGCTGTAAACTCGGGGAAAATGTGGCTTTATCCTATTGATATTACATTTGATGGTTACAAGCTAATCTTTGAAAATGGCGCTATTTGGAGGGGGTATCTCAATACAATTTTTTATACAGCATTAGGGACATTCATAAACTTAGCAGTTACGATCCCGGCAGCTTACGCACTGTCTCGTAAGGATTTTGCTGGTAGAAATCTTCTCATGGGTATGTTTGTTCTGACAATGTTCTTTAGTGGCGGTTTAATTCCAACTTACTTAGTAGTAAAAAATTTAGGACTTATTGACACAATTTGGGCGATGGTTTTACCGAATGCAGCTGCAGTATGGAACATCGTTATTGCCCGTGTATTTTTCCAAACTGCTATACCAAAAGAATTAGAAGAGGCAGCAATCATTGATGGTGCCTCAAATTTTAAAATGTTTATTAAAATTATTCTACCTTTATCAGCACCAATTATAGCTGTTATGGCATTATTCTATGGGGTTGGCCATTGGAATGGGTATTTTAATGCATTAATCTACTTATCTGACAAAGACATGTTTCCGCTTCAATTAGTTTTAAGAGAAATACTTGTATTGCAAGAAATGTCAGCACAAAGCTCGAATCTTACAGGCAGTATGGCTGAGGCGATACATAGTAAGCAACAACTTGCCGCGATTATTAAGTATGGTGTAATGATTGTATCTACACTTCCAATTATTATTGTCTATCCGTTTTTACAACGATACTTTGTTAAAGGTGTGATGATAGGCTCACTGAAAGGGTAAGTAGTTTGTCTTCACTAAATTGATAATTATGGGGGGTGATCATTCAAAAAAGAAAAAAGCGTCAATTTAAGGGAAAAAAAATGAAAAGGAGATGCAGGATGAAAAAAATAATAACACTGCTCTTAACCGTTATTTTAGTACTTACAGGATGCATTTCAAAAGAAGAGGCAAGTAAAGAACCTTCTAAAGAGGTTGAAGTGAATAAAGAGGGCTTTCCCATTGTAGATGAAGAAATAAACTTAACAATGATGGCACCTGGTACTGGTTTGGCAGAATGGAAAGACATGCCTACTTTAAAAGAGTATTCAGAGAAGACAAATATTAATTTTAAATATATCACTCCACCAATGAGTGATTTTCAGACAAAATTAAATTTAGCCTTTGCCAGTGGAGATATAGCAGATATTATTTATGCAGCAGGATCATCTAATTTGACTGCTGGTATGGAAGTGGATTATGGAAAACAAGGAGTATTGGTACCTTTAGAAGACCTTATTGAAGAACATGCTCCAAATATTCAAAAAATATTTGAAGAAAACCCTGAAATTAAAAAATCCATTACAACAGTTGATGGACACATCTATTCATTACCCGCAATTAATATGCACCCAACATCTGGTTGGTATAGAGGGCCAATGTGGTTCAACGGTCAATGGCTAGATGCATTGGGTGTGAAAGAACTACCTAAGACAACTGATGAACTTTATGATTTATTAGTGCGTTTTAAAACAGAAGATCCTAATGGGAATGGAGAAGCAGATGAAATTCCATTAATTGATGTGAAAATGGATAGCACACGTCCATGGTTACTCGGTGCTTTTGGGTTGAAAGAATGGGGTATTGATGAGGTTGATGGAACTGTCAGGTATACTCCGATTACAGAAAACTATAAAGAATACTTAACTTACATGAATAAACTTTATGAAGAAGGGTTATTAGATTCAGAGACATTTTCGCAATCTGATGAACAGAAAAAAGCAAAAGGACAAGCAAACCGTCTTGGATTATTCCCAGATTATTTCTCATTCTTTACTACTGGTGAATCAGAAGAAGAAGCAATAAACAATCCTATGTTTCATCCGTTAACCAGTTCAGTTTCAGATGAGTTATTGTTTCCTCGTAGTCCTGGAATTAATAGAGGTGCGTTCGCTATCACAAGTAACAATGAACATCCAGAAGCTTCAATTCGATGGATTGATTATTTTTATTCAAAAGAAGGTCGTGAATACTTAAATGATGGACCTGAAGGATATCTTTGGGAAAAAGGTGAAAATGGTGCAAGAAAATATTTAGAGGTACCTGAAGGTTTTGATAGTAGAGAAGATTATCGAGGAACATTAACACCTGCATATGGAATTACTGCACCAACTGTAACGGCTAGAATTGAAGGTGTGGAACTAACAGAATTTGATAAATTTATTGAGGATGAAACGAAAGCGAAAATTGATCCTTATGCAGAAGTGCCAATTCCACTTATGTATTTAACAAATGAAGAACAATCTACAGTAAATACCATTGAAGTGGATTTACAATCTTACGTAGAACAAATGGAAGCTAAATTCATCACTGGGGTTGAACCATTATCTAACTGGGATAAATACGTAAAAACGATTGAAAATATGAATATTGAACAATATGTTCAAGTTTATCAAGATGCTTACGATCGTTGGAAAGACAGCTAATTATTAGACTGAAAATTCTTAACATTACGGTATATTGGTAGGTTCATATGATAATAGAAGATGAATCGTATAACTAAATAAAGTAGGTGTACGATTCATCGTTATATTTAAAAATAGTGTGCTATGAAAGTTACTACTTGGATGTTTAATCCTAGCAGCTATTATTTTGGAGGAATACATATGGAAAAATACAAAAATCATAATTATCCCATACAAGAAAGAATGAAAAGTTTAATAAACCAAATGACTTTAAAAGAAAAAATAGGTCAATTAAATCAGAAAATGTACGGATGGGATGCCTATAGAAAAACAGAAAACGGCTATAAATTAACAAAAGCTTTCAAAGAACAAGTGGCCAAATTTAATAGTATGGGTGCTTTATATGGTTTGTTTCGAGCAGATCCGTGGTCAAAGGTTAATTTTTCAAATGGTATTAATGTAGAAGATAGTACAGTTGTGACTAAGATGATCCAAACGTATGTGGAAGAAAATACAAGATTAGGTATACCTGTGCTATTTTCTGAAGAATGTCCACATGGGCATCAAGCATTGGAAAGCACCATATTTCCGACACATATTGGGTCTGGAGCCTCTTGGAATCCAGAGCTACAGCAAAAGGTTTCACAACAAGTAGCGGATGAGTTGCAAGCCAGGGGTGGGCACTTAGGTTTAGTCTCCACTCTAGACATTGTTCGTGATCCTAGGTGGGGAAGAACTGAAGAATGTTTTAGTGAAGATCCCTATTTATCTTTGAAAATGACGGAGGCTGTAGTCCGTGGAATGCAAGGAGAGAAAGAAGGTACACCAAAAGTTCTCCCAGTGCTAAAACATTTTGCTGCACAAGGGGCAGGAGTTGGAGGGCACAATGCAGGGCCAGCATTAATTGGTGAAAGAGAATTGCGTGAGATTTTTTTACCTCCAATGAAAGCAGGGGTACAGTCTGGAGTTCTAGCTTGTATGGCTGCTTATAATGAGATTGATGGTGTTCCTTGTCACGCAAACCATCATCTATTAACTAAGATTCTTCGACAAGAGTGGAATTACAAAGGAATTGTAATGGCAGATGGTACTGCACTTGACAGGTTGCTATTGCTAACTGGAGACAAGGAATTAGCAGCTGCATATGGCTTAAAAGCGGGAGTAGATTTAAGTCTATGGGATGATGTTTATATGGCGATCGAAGCTGGTGTGGAAAGTGGGAAAATCGAAGAACAACTTGTTGATCAAGCAGTTTCAAGAGTATTGTATTTGAAATTCAAGTTAAAACTTTTTGATGACATACCAACTATAAATAAAGAAAAGCCTTCAACTGTTATAAGAAATAATAACGCCATCGAAACGAATTTAGAAATGGCTCGACAGTCTATTGTATTAGTTGAAAACAAGAATAATCTATTACCAATTAGTAATGAGATAAAGAAAATAGCGGTTATTGGCCCTAATGCTGACAATATATACAATTTACTCGGAGACTATACACCACCACAGCGAAGAGAATATGTTGTCACAATCCTTGATGGTATAAAATCGATCGTCGGCAAGAATACAGATGTATTGTATGCAAAAGGGTGTGGAATCAGGAGGAATGATAAATCCGAGTTTGCCACTGCAAAGCAGATGGCTAAGGAAGCTGATATTGTAGTATTAGCTTTAGGGGGAACGAGTGCTAGAGAGTTTGGAATGGAATTTGAAAATAACGGTGCTGTCAAGGAAACCAATGAAACAGAAATGGATTGTGGAGAAAATGTTGATGTAGCTAGTTTAGAACTTGGTGGAGTACAACATGAGCTAATGAAAGAAATTCGTTCAACTGGAACGCCAATCATTTCTGTTCTTATTCAAGGACGTCCTTATTCAATTCCAATGCTAACCCAATATTGTGATGCTATTTTAATAGGATGGTATCCAGGTCAACAGGGTGGGAGAGCTATAGCTGAAGTTCTATTTGGTGATGTTAATCCAAATGGCAAGCTCCCTGTTTCTATTCCTCGTTCGTCAATGCAATTACCGGTTTATTATAACTACAAGGATAGTGGTGCTAAAGAAGATTACATTGATATGAGTGGCAAGGCATTATATCCTTTTGGTCATGGTTTGAGTTATACATCTTTTACATATCGTTTTCTTTCTGAAGAAAATGAAACGATCACCTTAATGGAGCTTCAGAATTCCAAGCCAGTTAAGCTATTTGTAGAAGTCGCAAATACTGGGGATAAAGATGGTTATGAAGTAGTCCAACTTTATATAAAAGATGTAGAAGCTACAGTGACACAACGGAATAAAGAACTAAAAGGATTTCAAAAAGTATGGCTAAAAGCAAACGAAACCAAGACTGTTACTTTTTCTCTTGGTTTTGAGGAGCTAGCTATATGGGATATTAAGATGAATTTTAAAGTTGAACCTGGATTAGTAAAGCTTATGGTAGGTGGGTCTTCTAATAACGTGATCGAAAAAGACTTAATCATAAAGGATCGCTCACATCATTAGACAAAAGCAGAATAGGGAGGAAAAATGAATGCGGCGTATTCAACGTTTAATACGGATCTTTCAGGCTCATCAATATAAGGATTTACTTGAAATTCAAGGTTGGACATCAAAAAAAGCTCAATATGTTAATCCTGGAGAGTATTCCTACCATAAAGAAAACTTAGAAGGTTTACTGATAAATATTGGTGATTTAGTTGCGGATTCTGGTACTACAACTTTTCTTGACAAAGAAGTAGAGATCCCTAGAAATTGGCAAAATGATACTATAGGGATTTTATTTAAAGTAAATGGTAATGGAATGCAATCTTATTGTGAAAGCCTTATCTCAATACAAGGAATACCAACACAAGGTCTGGATCGAAATCGTGATCTAGTAATAATTCCTCCTGAAAAGACAGGAAACAAAATGTTGCATATACAAGTTGAAGTATTTAACCCAGTTGGGATTCCTAAAGATCATCTCCGTGGATTTAACCTAGTTGCAGGTCTAGAAACAGATCCACCACCAGGGTATTTAGAACAGAGTAGTTTGGTTCTGATAAATAAAGAAGTTCAAAGTCTTTTATACACATTGGAAGTTTGTTATAAGACCGCTAAATTATTAGATAAAAGTGATACCCGCTACCATTTACTCCACAAAGCTATGGGGCAGGTAGTTGATGAGCTTGGTATGCCAAGTAAAGAAACACTCCTTGACCAGAATTTACTTAGAAAGATGGAGGCAGGATTAAATCAAACAGTTAATGATTTATCAGGTTTTAGAGAAGGGACAATTCGAGCCATTGGTCAATCGCATATTGATATTGCATGGTTGTGGCCTATTAAAGAAACAATTCGAAAAGGCTCTCGTACATTTTCTAGTGTTTGTACATTATTAGAAGAGTATAACGATTTTGAATTTTCTCAAAGTCAACCTCAGTTATTTTCTTTCTTAAAAGAATATCAACCCAAAGTTTATGAACGAGTGAAGGAAAAAGTTGCAGAAGGCCGGTTTGAAATTATTGGTGGTATGTGGGTAGAACCTGACTTGAATATTCCTTCAGGAGAATCACTTGTCCGACAACTACTTTATGGAAAAAAGTTTTTCAAAGATGAATTTGGTGTAGAACCCCGAGTAGAGTGGTTACCAGATACATTTGGCTATTGTGCATCTTTACCACAAATACTAAAAAAAGCTGGAACAGACTATTTTATGACAACAAAACTAAATTGGAATGATACCAATCGTTTCCCATATGATCTATTTAATTGGGAAGGAATTGATGGTACTAAGATACTATCTTACTTGCATAATATTCTTGGCCAGCAAACAGAACCAGCAGATATTCATCGTACATGGGAGGATTATAACCAAAAGAACGAATTTCCTGAGAGAATGTTGGTATATGGCTATGGTGATGGAGGCGGTGGTGTCACAAGGGAAATGATTGAGTATTTGGAACGGTCTAGCAATCTTCCAGGCCTTCCAGATGTAAAATTTGATAAGGTGCATGACTTTTTTGACAGAATAGATTTGAAAAAGCCGCAATTACCTAACTGGTATGGAGATTTATATTTAGAACTCCACCGTGGTACTTATACTACTCATGCAAAAACGAAAAAGAATAATAGAAAAGCAGAGTCTCTTTATCGTGAACTAGAGATTTGGAATAGCTTAGCCCACATCACTTTAGGTACTGCATATCCGCTGGAGGAAATAAACAAAGGTTGGCAGCTAATCATGATCAATCAGTTCCATGATATTGTACCAGGTACATCCATTTCACCTGTATATGATTTATCAGAAAAACAATATAATGAGTTATTTGAAAAAGGAACAAGATTAAAAGAGGAAGCAGTTAAGTATATTACTCAATCGATTAACACTGAGGGACCTGGTCAACCAATTATTCTACTAAACAGCCTTAGCTGGACTCGTGATGAAATGGTAACGATTACCGGAGGAAAAGAACTATTAACTAAAAAAATTATTGATAAACAGGGGAATAGCTATAAAACAGATTTTATCGTAAGTGATAATGAAAGTGTAACACTCAATACATACATCGATCGTATTCCTGAAATGGGTTATAAAACAGTGTGGTTAGAGGATGCTGATCAACAAGAAGTCGCACTTTCTAAGGAATTCAGTGATCATTGGGAGACCCCTGTTTATAAAGTAGAATTTACGGATAATGGTTGGATTAGTCGATTATATGATAAGGAAGCTGATAAAGAGATTATTAAAAATGGAGAATATGCGAATGAGTTGCAAATATTCGATGACTTACCAACCGATTGGGATGCTTGGGACATAGATCCGAACTTTGAAAAGCAGCGTGCAATAAATCCCCATTTAATGGACTCTAAAGTAATTTATAAAGGGTCAATTTCTGATAAATTAGAATTCATTTGGAAAGTGAATCATTCATTGGTTACGCAAGAAATTACCTTTTACCATAACAGTAAAAAAATAGATTTTAAAACAACAGTAGATTGGTTAGAGAAACATAAACTTTTAAAGGTTGCATTCCCAGTAAATATTTATAGCTCTAAAGCGACTTATGAGATTCCGTTTGGTTCGATTGAACGTGCTACTCATAATAATACGAGTTGGGAACAAGCTCAATATGAAGTATGTGGACAACGATGGGCAGACCTTTCAGAGGGGAATTATGGTGTAAGTTTATTAAATGATTGTAAATATGGTTATGACATAAAAGGAAATAAAATAAGACTTTCACTTTTGCGTGCTCCAAAATGGCCTGATACCCAAGCAGATCTAATGAAGCATGAATTTACTTATTCCTTATTTCCTCATGAAGGGGATTGGAGAAACGGAGATACAGTTAAAAAAGGCCAAGAGTTAAATTCTCCAATTACTGTTGCTATGACATCTGTACATTCGGGTAAATTACCAGATTTGATGGCATTTATAAACACAAAGAGTGAGAGTGTAATCGTTGATTCAATTAAACAAGCTGAAAATAAAGATGGGATTATTTTGAGAATGTATGAATCTAAAGGAAGTGAAACTTCTGCTATTTTGCAATTTGGACAAACGATAAAGGCTATAAATGAAACGAATTTACTTGAGCAACCTGTGACTAAATTGTCTATGAAAGACAGGCAAATCAGTCGGAAATTTCATCCATACGAGATTAGTACATATCACATTATGAAGTAGTTTTGGAGGTTTAAATTGGAAGATAAAAAGGTTATCCACATTATTTCACATACCCACTGGGACAGGGAATGGTACTTGCCATATGAGAAACACCATGTCCTCTTAACGAAGCTGATGGATAGGCTGCTGGAAACATTGGAAAGCAATCCTGATTTTAAAAGCTTTCATCTTGATGGACAAACAATCATTTTAGATGATTATTTACAAATTTACCCTGATACGAGAGAAAAGCTTCAAACGTTCGTCAAAGAGGAAAGACTTCATATCGGCCCTTGGTATATTTTGCAGGATGAATTTTTGACCAGTAGTGAGGCTAACATCCGTAATCTTCAATACGGGATGAAAGATGCAGCACGATGGGGAGGCGTTGCAAAGATAGGCTATTTTCCGGATTCATTTGGAAATATTGGTCAGGCTCCACAAATCTTAAGCCAGGCTGGAATTAACAATGCTGTCTTTGGAAGAGGTGTGAAGCCAACAGGATTTAATAATGCCGTCAGTGAAGCAGAAAATTTTGAATCACCATATTCAGAAATGCTCTGGCGCTCCCCAGATGGGTCATCTGTTCTCGGTATTTTATTTGCCAATTGGTACTGTAATGGAAATGAAGTTCCAACAAATGAAATACAAGCACAGAAATATTGGGATCACCATATTGCATCCTTAGAAAAATATGCTGCAACTCCACACATGCTCATGTTGAATGGCTGTGATCATCAGCCTATACAAACCGATTTACCAGAAGCGATTCGAACGGCTGAAAAGCTATATCCGAATATCGAATTTGTTCATTCAAACTTTAATGATTATGTGGACAAACTTGCAGCAACACGACCAGAAAATTTAAAAGTAATTGATGGAGAGCTACGAAGTCAGCAAACGGACGGATGGGGAACTCTCGTTAATACAGCATCAGCGCGTGTATATATAAAACAAATGAATCAACTTAATCAGGCACTCCTTGAGAAAGTGGCAGAACCTTTGTCTGTATTCGCATACTTACAAGGAGAAGATTACCAGCATCACTTAATTGAATACGCATGGAAGACATTAATGCAAAATCACCCGCATGACAGTATTTGCGGCTGTAGTGTCGATGAGGTTCACCGTGAAATGGTTACACGATTCGAGAAGAGTAAACATGTAGCTGAGATGATAATTGATGAAAGTCTCGAGTCCATTTCCGAAAAAATTAGTACAGCTATTTTTGAAAAATGGGGTGATGATGCCCTTCCATTTACTGTATATAATACGACTGGATGGAATCGTACTGGAGTAGTTTCAATTACACTTGATATAAGAAGGGATTACTTCGCAACAGGAGTAAACAAACAAGAGCTTAAAGAATTTCCATTAGGGGAAAGAACATTAGTTGATGATACAGGCACTGAATATCAATATAAAGCGGAAGATTTAGGAATATTTTTTGATTATGATCTGCCGGAAGAGAAATTCCGTCAACCGTACATGGCGAGAAGGATTCGCCTTACATTTGAAGCAAAAAAAGTTCCTGCATTAGGGTATAAGACATACGCATGGGTTTCAGCTGCAAAACATAAGGATCCTAGTTCATTGATCGTAAATGAAAATGAAATGGAAAATAAATTTGTAAATGTAAAAATAAATGAAAATGGTTCCTTAACTGTAACTGATAAAGCAAATAGACGTACATTTGAAGAATTATGTGTGTATGAAGATACAGGAGATATTGGAAACGAATATATGTATAAGCAACCAAATAATGAAAAGGCCCTTACAACAAAAGATTTAATTGCAAAAGTAAACATTATTGAAGATACACCATTCCAGGCCGCATATGAGATTGTCCATGAATGGGAAATCCCTAAAAGCGCAGCAGATATACTGGAAAAAGAACAAAAGGAACTTGTCTGGTTTACTGGCAGGACGTCTGAACGAACGGAGGAAACGGTCCCATTTGTAATAAAAACGGTCGTAACGTTAGAAAAGAACAGTAAAGGTATAAATGTAAAAACATCTTACAACAACCAAGCGAAAGATCACCGTCTTAGAGCATTATTTCCGACGGATATTCAAACAGACGTACATTATGCTGATTCAATCTTTGAAATAGCAAAACGTGCCAACGAGCCTTCACAGGAATGGGCAAACCCGGATCATTCACAGCATCAACAAGCATTTGTAGATGTAAGGAATGATATCGAAGGCTTAACGATTGCTAATCTCGGATTAAATGAGTATGAAATCATCCGTGATGGGCGGAATACGATCGCGGTAACCTTGCTGCGTTCTGTAGGTGAGCTTGGTGATTGGGGCTACTTCGCGACACCTGAGGCACAGTGTTTAGGAGAACATTCTGTTTCATTTCGTATTTATCCACATGAGGGAAAAGCTGATACAACGAAGGCATATCAAGATGCATATCAATACCAGGTACCGTGGTCATTGAAACAGACAGGTCTTCATGATGGGGAGTTACTACCTGTGCATTCATTTCTCCAGTGGGAATCTTCAAATCTAGCTTTCTCTTCTATGAAAGTATCTGAACAGTCTGGTGATGTCATGGTGCGCTGGTTTAATATGGCTGATGAAAGCGATACTCTTATAGTTAAGTCTTCAGCACCTTTTCATGATGCTTATATAAGTAATGTGATTGAAGGAAAAGGGAAATCATTACATGCAGATGGCAATGAAGGTGTTCAAGTCCCGGTTCGTAAGTATGAAATCGTTACAGTTGGATTTGAAAAATGAATCCGTAAATAAGCGTTCGAAAAGTGTACAGCAAGAAAAATGGGCAGCTTTTTAAACCTAAGAACACTAAAAAAGGAAGTAGGTACTTTATGCAAGGACAGTTACCACGATCAATGAAAGCATTAATAGATGAAGTGAAAACAGCATTTACTCATGATCAAAAAGTACAAGCGATGTTTGAAAACTGTTTTTCAAATACGTATGAAACAACAATTCGACCTCAAGGTGATGGAACGACGTTTGTAATTACCGGTGACATACCTGCAATGTGGCTGCGGGATTCAGCTGCACAGGTTCGTCCGTATTTAATACTTTCTGAATATGATGAGAAAATGGCCGACATGATTGAAGGTGTTATAAATAAACAATTCTCCTTCATTATCCATGATCCATATGCAAATGCGTTTAACGAAGAAGCAAATGGAAACCGTTTTCATGACGACAAGACGGAGATGACCCCTCTTCTATGGGAACGAAAATATGAAATTGATTCACTTTGCTATCCAATTCAGCTGTCTTATTTATTTTGGAGATCAACGGGAAGAACATCTCATTTTAATGCAATGTTCCGGGAAGCTGTTGCAAAAATAATTGAAACCTGGAAGACGGAGCAAAACCATGAAGACAAGTCCAACTACTTGTTTAAAAGGGATAACTGCCCTATACAGGATACATTATCACATGAAGGAAAAGGGGCTCCTGTAGGCTACACAGGAATGACCTGGAGTGGTTTCCGTCCTAGTGATGACGCTTGTCAGTATGGCTACTTAATCCCTGCCAATATGTTTGCTGTAGTTGTTTTGAAACAATTAAAGGAAATTGCTGAAAAAGTCCTTAATGATAAAAATCTTACGAAAACAGCAATTGAATTGGCAAATGAAATTGATCAGGGGATTCAAGATTTTGGTAAGGTAGAACATCCAGTCTATGGAACAATTTACGCCTACGAGACAGATGGCCTTGGAAATTATAACCTCATGGATGATGCGAATGTGCCAAGTCTTCTCGCGCTTCCTTACTTAGGATATTGTGATGTGGAGGATCAAGTTTATCAAAACACAAGAAATTTCATTTTAAGCTCAGAAAACCCTTATTACTATCAGGGGAAGGTGGCGAAAGGGATTGGCAGTCCACATACACCTGAGCAGTATATTTGGCATATTGCTCTTGCGATTCAGGGGATGACAGCATTAACAAGTGAGGAGAAAGAAGATATTCTTGATCTGTTTAAAAACACCGATGCAAATACAAACTTTATGCACGAAGGATTCCATGTTGATGAACCTGAAAAATTTACGAGACCATGGTTTTCATGGGCCAATTCGATGTTTAGTGAATTTTTACTAAGTCAATGTAATCTGTTTGTGAAAGGCAGTGCTTTAGCAAAGTAACAGGTATGTGATAAAGAAACTTCATTTAAATAGTAAAAGTTTAATAGGGAGTGTACGAAAAGTGAATGTAATAGATCCTGTACGCGCGTTTCATTTAAGGTTTGGATCACATGACTTGGTTGAGCTATTTAAGGAATTTATCGAAAAAGTATTGGCGCCAAAAGGAATAAACCATTTGCTTTTGGAGTGTAATACATCTTTTGTATTTGAGTCTCACCCAGAAATCACTGGCGGAACATTAACAAAGCAGGATGCAAGGGAAATAGCAGCAGTATGTAAAAATAACGGGATACGACTTATCCCATTATTCCAATGTCTTGGGCACCAAGGTTGGGGTGGGGCGCCTAATTCAATATTGAAAGCGTATCCTGAATTTGATGAAACACCGTATGTGCCATTGGATGCAAAGTGGCCGGAGATTTTCTGTAGAAGCTGGTGTCCGGAACATCCAGACGTGAATCAACTTGTATTTGAGCTAATGGATGAACTTATTGAAGCTTTTGATGCTGATGCATTTCATGTTGGGATGGATGAAGTATATGAAATAGCAGATGATAACTGTCCTCGCTGCAAAGGAAAGGATCGAGCTGATTTGTTTGCAAAGGCCGTCAATGATATGCATGGGCATTTAGTTAAAGATCGCGGCGTTGAAATGTTTATGTGGGGAGATCGGTTAAACGAAAGTGAAAAAATGGGCTATGACCAATGGGAAGGGGACACGTTTGGTACACATAAAGCAATTGATCTTATCCCTAAAGATATTGTGATGATGGATTGGCATTATGAACGATTGGATTCGTATCCTTCAATTGGAAATTTTATTGAAAAAGGCTTTACCGTTATTCCTGCCTGTTGGTTCAAAACAGATGCCGCTATAAATTTATTAAACGAAAGTAGACATCAGGCAAAAGAAAAAAGGGCGAGAGATAAAATGCCCGGCATGATAGTAACATCATGGAACAACTGGGATAAAGAATCTTTTGAAAGATTTATCACTATGCCACCTAATCCTTTCGGAAGTGATGAAAAATTAGAAGAGCTTGACGAGTTATATCGAACAATAGAAATAATAACGAAAAATCTATCGAATAGAATGTAAATCTACTAAATAAGAGGTAATGTGAGATGAAATTAGGATTAAGTACGTATAGTCTGTTAGATGCAATTAAAGCGGGAGAAATGGATGTTTTAGATGTTATTGAATGGATTGCTACTAATGGTGGAGAGCATATGGAAATTGTCCCTTATGGATTTACTTTAGTAGATAACGTGGAACTTGCAGATAAAGTGCAAGAAAAAGCAAAAGACGTTGGCATTGAACTATCAAACTATTCAATGCCAGCAAATTTTGTCCAGGATACCGAGGAAGAATTTGAAGCAGAGGTTGCACGGCTAAAGGAACATGTAGATCTTTTAGACCGTATGGGTATTAAACATATGCGTCATGATGTGACTGCATTTACATTACCACCTGAGAAAACAACAATTAAATACTTTGAAAACAGCTTACCGCAAATTATTGAAGGAAGCTGTCGCATCGCTGACTATGCAGCAAAATTCGACATAACAACGACAATTGAAAACCATGGTATTGCTGTACAACATAGTGATCGTGTCCAACGAGTCCTCCAAGCAGTGGATAGACCTAACTTTAAAACAACATTGGATGTAGGAAATTTCATGTGTGTGGATGAAAACTCCATTATAGGTGTAAAGAAGAATCTACCTTATGCATCTCTTGTTCATTTTAAGGATTTTTATTTCCGCCCTTACTATGAAGACCCTGGTGCAGGAAAATGGTTTAAAACATCTAACGGTAATTTTTTAAGAGGTGCAATTGTTGGACAAGGTGATATTGAAATAAGAGAAATTGTAAAATTGATTAAAGATTACGGTTATGACGGTTATATCACACTTGAATTTGAAGGAATGGAAGAATGTAGAGAAGCTTGTAAAATTGGAATGGATAATCTGAGGCGATTTTGGGAGGAAGCTTAATTCTTAAAAAGTAATTTCAGGAGATTAAGATATTCATAGAACCGATGAATTAGAAAGGAATGAAAATATTGAAAGACCAGGAAGTAAATCACGGTATCCATAATTATAGTGCAGAAGAGAAATGGATGAAACCGAAAGATCTCGTGATATTGGAACGTTTGGAATGGTTTAAGGACCAAAAATTAGCCTTGATGATGCACTGGGGGCCATATTCTCAGCTTGGTATTGTGGAATCATGGGCTCTAAGTGATAAAGATTCTGATTGGTCTCGTACAGATATTGACTGGGAAAAAGATGGTGAGGAATTCAAGAGACAATATTTTAATCTAAATAAAACCTTTAACCCTGTTCGATTTCAACCAGAAGTTTGGGCTGATTTAGCGGCAGAAGGTGGTTTCAGATATTTAATTTTCACGACGAAACATCATGATGGCTTTAGTATGTGGGACACGAAAGAAACGGATTATCGTATTACTTCTTCAGATTGTTCTTTTCACAGTCATAAGTATGCTGATATATGTAAGCATGTTTTTGATGCTTTTCGTGAGAAGGGCTTGAGTATTGCAGCATATTTTTCTAAGGCAGATTGGCATACACCTTACTATTGGGCTCCTGGCATGGCTCGGGGCAAGGAGATGTGGCGCGGGCCCTCTTATGATCCAGATGAATATCCATGGTTGTGGGAAGAGTTTGTGGCCTTTACACATAATCAAATTATGGAACTAATGTCCAAATACGGTCGAATTGACGTATTGTGGTTAGATGCAGGCTGGGTTGGTAAAGGAAAACAAGATATTCGTCTTGCAGAAGTGGTGGAAAGAGCACGTGAAGTACAGCCTTGGTTAATTACAGCTGATCGTACTATAGGTGGGGAGTTTGAAAACTACATTACCCCTGAACAGACAATTCCTGACAGTCCGATGAATGTGCCATGGGAAAGCTGTATTACAATAGGGACCTCTTTTTCTTTTAAATATGAAGATAAGTATAAGTCTACACGAGCAATTGTACACACATTGATTGAAGTCATATCTAAAGGTGGAAATCTTGCTCTAAATGTTCCACCACAACCTGATGGGCGCTTACCTGAGGGAGCAATAAAAAGGATGAAAGAGCTTGGAGCTTGGCTGAAAGTTTACGGTGAGGCTATCTATGGCACTCGTATTTGTGCACCATATTTTAAAGACAATTTTGCTTTTACAAGAAAGGGTGAAACAATTTATTGCTTCCGATTATATCAAGACAAAGATGATCGTTATAGGGATGAATATGTTTACATTCCTTATAATGAAAAGGTTTCTCGTATAGATATGCTTTGCGGTGAAGAATATCTTGTATTTAATCAGGCGGAAGGAGGAGTATCTGTAAGAATGCCAAAAATAGTGGAAAAGGAAGGAGATACTCCGATCGCTCACGTATTTAGGCTAACCTAATTGATCATTATTTTAGCAAGGCTGAAAATCGTAGTTATTTTTACGAAAATTACAATCTTTTAGTTAAAAATCGCAAGAAAAATGCCTTTGCACCGGTTATCTACCATATTATCGCCCATTTCTTGATAGGGTGTATCTGTTTTTAACATGTAGTAAATGATTCGGATTATTAGATGCGCAACTGCGATGATGGCTTTTTTCTGCACTTTTCGTTTTAAAGCCCTTCTGTAAAAGATATCCAATCGTGTATCTTTGAGACTTTTGTGGATCTGGATGGATTACTAAAGACTGACATTAACGCAGTAATCATGTGTTCTGAAAATGTGAATCATTAAGAACATGTGTTGAAATTGGCAAGCTATAAACAAACAAATTTTATGTGAAAAACCGATTGCTACTGAAGTCGAAGATGCTACAGCAATGATTATTACTTGCGAAAAAAATGGTGTTATTTTTTACAAGTGGCCTATCCAGTCCCGGCTATCCAAAACGTGAAAGATATCATTTAATATGGAAAAATCGGTTAAGTTACTGCGGTAAACTGTTCTTTAAAACGTAATGAGAATGAATAGTTAGTGAGTAATTTTAGTTAAATGGAGGACTATTAATGAAGCTTGGTATGAGTTCCTACAGTTTAGCAGGAGCAATTAACTCAGGGGAAATGACGATTTTGGATGCTATCCAATGGACGGCTGATCAGGGCGGAGAACATATTGAGCTTGTTCCAATGAGTTATAGCTTGACGGATAATCCAGGGTTAATAGAAGAGATTCTTCAAAAGACGGAAGAAGCAGGTATTGAAATTTCAAACTATGCAATTGGTGCTGACTTTCTGAAGGGTAATAGGGAAGCATTTGAACAAGAAATTGTAAGAGTAAAGAAAGAAGTTGACATTGCAAATCTATTAGGTGTAAAGCTAATGAGACATGATGTAGCATTTAAGCCCGCTCAAGTGGCAACCATTAAACAATTCGAACTGGATTTACCTAGATTAACAGAAGCTTGCCAAAGAATCGCTAATTATGCAGCACAATATGACATAGTGACAAGTGTGGAAAATCACGGTTTCTATGTTCAGGCTAGTGAAAGGATCCAGCGATTAATCCAGAATGTATCCCGACCTAATTTTAAAACGACACTTGATACAGGAAATTTCCTATGTGTGGATGAATGTCCAATTGCAGCAGTGAAGAAAAATATTGCCTATGCATCAATGGTTCATATGAAAGACTTTTACTACCGACCTGCTTCTTCTTATTATCCTGGTGAAGGTTGGTTCCAATCTGCTTCAGGTAATTATTTAAGAGGGGCAATTATCGGTCATGGTGATATTCATTTATATGATGTTCTACACGTTATTAAACAATCTGGCTATGATGGGTATATTTCCATCGAGTTTGAAGGATTAGAAGAGTGTAAACGAGGATCTAAGATAGGCTTAGATAATGTTAGGAGAATTTGGGAAGAACTATAAGGTAAAGGAGTTAACATAAAATGGGGAAACTAAAAGTTGGTGTAATTGGAGCAGGCTCTATTTCCCAAATGCATTTTGAATCCTATAAAAATAATAACGATGTTGAAATCTATGCTGTTTGTGATATGAATGAACAAAGAGCACAAGAAAAAGCAGAGAAATATGGTGCCCAAAAATATTATAAAAACTATCAGGATTTACTATCAGATTCAGAGGTTGATATAGTCAGTATTTGCACATGGAATAACTCACATGCGGAAATATCAATTGCTGCATTAAATGCAGGGAAACATGTTTTAGTTGAAAAACCATTATGTAAAACAGTTGAAGAAGCGTACGAGATAGAAAAAGCTGCAATGGATAATAGCGGAAAAGTACTTCAGGTTGGCTTCGTTCGCCGCTTTGGCACAAATACCCAAGTATTAAAGAGTTTTATTAATTCAGGAGATCTTGGTGAAATTTATTATGCAAAAGCATCCTGCATCCGAGCTTTAGGTAATCCTGGGGGGTGGTTTACTGATAAGGAAAGATCAGGTGGCGGGCCTTTAATCGATTTAGGAGTCCACGTTATTGATCTGTGCTGGTATTTAATGGGGAAACCGAAGGTCAAATCAATCAGCGGAAACACGTACAATAAATTAGGTAACCGCTCAAATATTGTAAACAAATCATTCTACAAAGCAGCAGATTATGACCCTGACAAGAATTCGGTTGAGGACTTGGCCAATGCCATTATCCGGTTTGAAAATGGTGCTTCTTTAATGGTAGATGTCAGTTTTACTCTCCATGCAAAGGAAGAATCTATCGCTATTAGTGTGTTTGGAGACAAAGGTGGCGCAGAAATCGAACCTAAACTTCAAATTATAACAGAAAAAAATAATACGATTTTAAATTCTACTCCACAAATAGATTCTTTATCTTTTGATTTTAATCAAGGATTCCAAAATGAAATTGATCATTTTATATCTTGTGTTAAAGGTGAAACAGAAACAATCAGTCCTGTTCAAGACGGCGTAGAAATGATGAAGATATTGCTTGGTATATATGAATCTAGTGAAAGAGGAACAGAGATTAACTTCGAATAACAGATGGAAATCTCAAGTAAAGAAACAGATTATAGCTGTTGAAAAAAGTTTCAGCAGCTATTATTTGGGAATAACAACTGAGATTAACGCATATATTGAAAAATCGACACATATAAATTAAATTCGATGAAAAAACATAAAAAATTTTATGTGATGTTATTATGGATATATAAATACAGCTGGAAAATCATCAAACTTAAACCAATTGGAGACACCCATTTTGATCAATATTTTTTCAAAATGGGTTCTATTTATTTATATCGTCCGCTAAAACAAGCCTTCCCTTAGCATTAGTCCGTATTGTAAACCTAGAAAGGTACGTAATTACATATGTGGTATATTCCTTTTCCCCAAAATGATAACAATCTTTTAGAAAACAACCTAATATTTTGTTAACACTTCAAACAGTGAAACAACTTATGAATTCCCCTTTGTACATATGTAAACAATCCAAAATTTCCTTTTAGTAATAATGTTGTCCCCAAAATATATAATATTCAGCATTAATAATATAAGGAGAAGTAAACGACAAATTAATTAGGATTTTTCAATGGTGGTCGGTACACTCCCAGCAGAAAGGGGGTGGTGCCACATGATAGTCTTTAAAGTGTTGTTCACGTGTTTGCAACTTTAATCGTTATAGTACTGTCGTTTAACCTTAAAAAATAATCCACCCTGACTTGGTCAGCTTGGGTGGATTATTCAGCCTTTGACTGATCCCCCTTGAAAGGAGTCGTTCTTAAGAACGTATGATAAGGAGGGCGTCAAGGTTTCTTTATGCACAATGTAAGTCGTGTAGGCTCAAAAACGATAGCGAAGAAGTCGGTATTATATACGGATTCGATCCCAAATAGGTGTCGGCCTAATCTTAACTTCTACTTTATAAAGAAATAGCCTAAGGTCAAAGGATGTATTACATTCCTATAAAGAAGAATTTTCACATTTCTTTTAGCTCACTGTTATGATACCATCCGTACCTTTTCGGACAATGCCCGTCTTTTCAAGGTTTACTGATGTTCCTTCAGGTAAGTTGGTAAAAACTATCGGTGTTATGATCGAAGGGACATTTTGCTTAACATAGTCTAAATCGACTTTAATAAGTTCCTGCCCTTTTTTCACTTTCGTTCCTTCCGTAACAAATGCCTCAAAACCTTTTCCATCTAACTTTACGGTATCTAGCCCGAAGTGAATTAATAGTTCATACCCTTGCTCTAATCTTAATCCAATCGCATGTTTTGTCGGGAATATGTTAATAATTTCTCCGTCTGCAGGCGCGACGACCGTGTTATCGGTTGGTTCAATCGCTAATCCGTCACCCATCATTTTTTGTGAGAACACTTCATCAGGTACTTCTGTCAAGGAAATCAACTTTCCACCAATAGGTGCCGCAAAATCTTCACCATTAAGTGGAGCAAGCTTTTGATCTACTTCTGATTGATCTGAGATGCTTTCTTCCTTGATTGCTGGTGTTGATTTCTGGCTTATTTGTTTCTTCATGGCAGTCGAAACAAATTCAACGTCAGTACCCACAATAACCTGCAAATTGGTTTTGTTGAGCTTCATAACCCCTCTTGCCCCATGTCTTTTTAATTTTGTTTCATTTACTGTGGACATATCCTTTACCGTCATCCGGAGTCTCGTCGCACAATTATCTAAAGATGTGATATTCTCTCTTCCACCTAAGTCATTTAGAAAGTGAGAGGCCATTTCATCATATTTGTCTCCAGAACCGACAATCTGCCGCTCTTCATTACTGTCTTCCTCTTCATCAAGCTCTTCTTCATCTTCACGTCCTGGAGTCTTAAGGTTAAATTTCTTAATAAGGAAATAGAAAATCACAAAATAAACCGCGCCGTATATAAGTCCTATTCCAAGCAAGAGCAAAGCTCTCTGGGCAATACCAAAGTTCAAGATATAGTCAATGGCTCCAGCTGAGAAGCCAAATCCATGATGGATATCAAGTACATAGGTAATTACAAATGAACTCGCTGTTAACAAGGCATGTACACCATAAAGTAAAGGTGATAGAAACATAAACGAAAACTCAATTGGTTCAGTAATCCCTGTTAAGAAAGAGGTAAACGCCATACCGATTAACAATCCTGCAACCTCTTTACGACGGTTTGCCTTTGCAGCAGCAATCATGGCTAATGATGCTGCTGGTAAACCGAACATCATGATCGGAAAGAAACCAGCCATGAAAATACCAGCATCTGGATCGTGTGCGAAGAAGCGATTTAAGTCGCCTGTAGCGCCGTTAAAATCTCCAAACACAAACCAGACAAGACTATTTATAACGTGATGTAGGCCAACTGGAATAAGAAGTCGATTTAAAAATCCATATACTCCGACTCCAAGTGCGCCGGCATCAATAATCCATTGACCAATCGAATTAATACCTTCCTGAACTGGGGGCCAAGCGAAACCAAATATGAAGGCTAATACGACCATGGTCGCAGCGGTAACGATTGGTACAAATCGTTTTCCGCTGAAAAAACCTAACCATTGAGGTAACTTAACTTCGTGGTAACGATTATAGAGAAGGCCGGCGATGATACCCGATAAAATACCGCCCAAAACTCCCATATCGATCTCTTTATTAATGGCTTGCGTTCCGTTGGTTAATACTAAAAATCCGATTGCACCCGCTAATCCTGCAGCACCATTACTGTCTTTCGAAAATCCAATTGCAACTCCAATCGCAAAAATAAGTGCTAGGTTAGCAAAGATTGCATCACCTGAATTTGCTATAAAAGGAATATCAAGTAGGTCGTCTTGTCCTAGTCTTAACAATAAGGCTGCAGCTGGCAGTACAGCAATTGGAAGCATTAATGATTTACCTATTTTTTGAAGAAAACCAAGCATTATTCCAACTCCTTTAATTTTACTTATATTATGAGAGCGTTTTCGCCCTCTAATAATAACATGAATTATATAGTTGTCTATACCAGAAATAATTGGATATACATTGTCATGACATATTGAAAAGCTAATAATCAAACTATATTCATATGTTTCCCGATTTTTGAGTTGAAAATTAGTGGTATAGACAACTATCCTAGTATGATGATATGATTTTTGTGAACCAACTGAAAGGGAGCGGGGATGAATGGGAATGCACCAACCTTTTATCATTACAAACCTAAAAATTTATAACGAAAATACAGTTTGCGAAAAAGGGTATGTGAAGGTCGTCGATGGGAAGATCGTGGAAGTAGGGGATCTTAATACCCTATCTGAGCATAATGAGCAATATGAAGTAATTATAATGCCGGAGGACCATTGCTTAATTCCTGGGATGATTGACGTTCATATCCATGGTGTGGCAGGAGCCGATACGATGGATGCAACAACAGAAGCATTGGAAACAATGGCTCAAACTTTACCAAATGAAGGAACGACAAGCTTTTTAGCCACAACAATAACTCAATCGCATGAAGCAATTGAAAAGGCATTGATAAATGTAGCTGATTACATGGGTAAGACTCAAACAATCGGAAAATCCGAAATCTTAGGGATTCATCTCGAAGGTCCATTTATTTCTGACAAAAGAGCTGGGGCACAACCGTTGGATCATATTACAGAACCGGATGTAAACGTCTTTAAAAAGTGGCAAAAGCTTGCACAAGGTAACATTAAAATGGTGACATTGGCACCAGAAGAACCTGGAGGTTTAGAGCTGATCAGCCATCTGAAAGAAACAGAGGTTGTCCCTTCTATTGGCCATTCAAATGCGACCTATGCAGAAGTCGATCAAGCTATTGAATCAGGGGCAACGCATGTAACGCATCTTTTTAATGGAATGAGAGGTTTACATCACCGGGAACCAGGCGTTGCAGGCGCGGCATTATTACGGGATGAATTATTTGTAGAAATTATTGCTGACGGAATTCATATCCGACCGGAAATGATACGGTTAGCTTTTCAGCAAAAAACAAAAGATAAAGTTATCCTAATCACAGATTCCATCAGGGCGAAATGTTTAAAGCAAGGAAGGTATGATTTAGGTGGACAGGAAGTAAACGTAAGTGAAACAAAGGCAACACTTGAAAACGGCACATTAGCAGGAAGTATTTTAAAAATGAAAGACGCTCTCCGAAACTTTTCTTCTTATACTTCTTGTACAATTCGTGACCTTATCCAAATCACAGCGGTTAATCCCGCAAAACAATTAAACGTATTTGAACATAAAGGTAGTATTGCAACCGGAAAAGATGCCGATCTCGTCATTCTTAACGAGAATCTTGATGTGGTCATGACGTTTTGTCGTGGAAAATTGGCGTATAAACAAGGAGAGAATGATGAATGAACTTGATAAAAGTTGAAAATTATGAAGAGATGAGCCAAAAGGCAGCAGAAATCATTATAAATAAAGTTGTCAACAATCCCAAGATTACCCTCGGATTAGCTACGGGGGGGACACCTGAAGGAACATATCAACACCTAATTGAAAATCACCAGAAAAACCAAACAACATACCAACACGTTAAAACGGTTAATTTAGACGAATATATAGGGTTAGGAGCAACTGATCCAAACAGTTATCGCCATTATATGAATGAGCACCTTTTTAACCATATTGATATTGATTTTGAGAATATTCACATTCCGAATGGTGCAGCAACAAATCTTCAAGAGGAATGTCGTAGTTATGACTATGTAATTGATCAATTAGGTGGAGTTGACCTTCAGATTTTAGGGATTGGCAGAAACGGACATATCGGATTTAATGAACCACAGACTCCATTTAATTCAAAAACACATATCGTTGAACTTGCTCCTTCGACAAGGAAAGCTAATGCCCGCTATTTTAACAGATTTGACAATGTTCCTACTCATGCAATCACAATGGGAATTGCATCGATTCTTAAAAGTAAAGAAATTTTACTTCTCGTTTCCGGTGAGGATAAAGCAGAGGCCATGCAAAGGTTACAGCATGGAGAAATTAGTGAAAGCTTTCCAGCCTCAGTGTTAAAGAAGCATAATAATGTTACAATAATAGCGGACAAAAAAGCGATATCGAGCTGTTTGGTCAGCCCTTGAAAGGAGTAAGAAGATGATGGATAAAAACTCTCCGCTGCCGCTCTACCACCAGTTAGAGGAGCACATTAAAAGCTTAATAGAAAAAGGGGAGTTAAAGCCCGAAGATTCTCTTCCATCTGAACGAGAATACGCGGAAAAATACGATATAAGTCGAATGACCGTCCGACAAGCAATTAATAATCTCGTTAAAGAAGGCTATCTATATCGTAGAAAAGGAAAGGGATCTTTCGTTAGCGAGCAAAAAATCGAGCAAAAACTGATTGGCTTAACAAGCTTTACTGAAGATATGCGAGCAAGGGGAATGGAGCCGAGCAGCCGATTACTCCATTTTGAAATCATTCCTGCGAATATCCAGGTAGCGAAACAACTTGGTATAAAAGAATATGCTCCCGTATATGAAATTCGGCGCATTCGGCTTGCTGACAACGTCCCGATGGCGTTGGAGACAAATTATATATCCGCTAATCTCATAAAGGGGTTAACCGAGGAAATCGTTTCCCAGTCTCTGTATCAATATATTGAGGAAAAACAACAACTAACAATTGATTATTCAACGCAAATAATCGAGTCTTCTATTGCAGGACAAAAGGAAAGTGATGCTTTGGCCATTGAGAAGGGGGCTCCTATTTTATTTATTCGACGTAATACGTATCTGAAAAATGGCGTTCCATTTGAAATGGTGAAATCAGCTTATCGTGCTGACCGGTATAAATTCACAATTAATATTAAAAGATAACGTTTCAGTGTATTGGAGGAAAAGATGCTACATGATTATCTAGATAAAATTAAAGCTCAATTGGAGTTAGTTGAAAAAGTGGAAAAAGAAAAATTAGAGTTCGCAGGAAAAAAAATTGCGACATGTATTCAAAATGAAGGCATTATATATTTATTTGGCTCTGGTCATTCGCATATTCTAACGGAAGAGGTTTTTTATAGGGCAGGAGGCTTAGCTTCCATATATCCGATATTAATTGAAGAGATAATGCTCCACAAAGGAGCTATTCGGTCCACGGAACTCGAGCGGCAAAATGATTATGCAAAATCATTTATGAAAGATGTATCGATTCAGCCTGAGGACATTGTCATTGTTATCTCAACTTCGGGAAGAAATCCAGTCCCGATTGATGTTGCATTGTTAGCAAAAGAAAAAGGCGCCTATGTCATTGGTCTGACTTCAATTGAATACTCAAAAAGTCAACCCTCAAAACATGTAAGTGGTAAGCATTTGGTAAACTCCGTTGATCTGTATATTGATAATCATTGTGTAAAAGGTGATGCACTCATGTCACACGAAATGACGACTGAACGATTTGGTCCAAGCTCAACGGTTGTAGGAGCCGCTATTTTGAACGCAATTATCGTAGAGGCCATTGAGATCATGCTTGAAAATGGATATGAACCTCCTATATTCAAAAGCGGCAACCTTGATAACGCTGATGATTATAATCAAAGTCTGGTTCAAAAATATAAAGGTAGAATTCCTTTGTTTTAAAGTGTACGGAAATCTTCGCTTTTTTGGTTTTACGTCAAATGTAGGGGTAGGAGGTAAGGTTCCTATCCCTTAATCTATTTGATTATGTTCATGAATATATGGTCAACAGCAACACTTTTTTATGATTATTTACATAGCCTATTCGCAATATATTTCATATTCATTATATGTGGCAGCAGAACTAGACTTAGGTAAATGCTATCAAGACCTGGTTTGTCAAAAGGAAATTTACAATATGGGAAGCGATAAGCTTCTACTTGAAAAAGAAAGGTATCTTTTTACTACGGCAGTGTAGCAGATATTAAAGCCGTACGACCTTCAGCATCTTTATAATCAGCGCTTTTTACGCCATCTTTAAAGCTGCTTAACAGCTGCTAAAAGTATAAATTAGGTTTCTGCTGAAGGATTGAACCTCCATTACTAGTTCCTCATAAAAAAATCCTCGTCCTCAACATGGGAGGACGAAGAATTTCAATCCTTAAATTTGCCCAGCTACTACTTTACCTTTAAAAATAACAGCCTCTCGTTTTGGTGTTCTTGCGACCGCTTCAGCTGTACAAGATGTATTTACAAGAACGAGGTTTGCCTCATCGCCCTCTAGTGGCCAGGCAATTTCACCCTCTTTCGTTAATGGTGTTTTTCCGCCTGTCGCCCATTTTAGTGATTGGGCTAATGAACGTTCATCACTTTTCCGATAAAGTTCACCATAAGTGGTTACCTTTTCTAATACATCACCAGTTCCAAATGGACCCCAGGAGTCATAGAAGCCATCACATCCTAGATAAACGTTTACTCCTTTACGATCTAGTAGAGCAACTGGCGGCAGTGTTTTTGTAATTGGAATGGTTGACATAACTGACATTCCCAGTTCACTTAATTTGTCGGTAATCACTTCCTGTTGAGGAAATGGAACCTCTCCTAAACAAAAAGCATGGCTTACTGCAACACGATTATGCCATTTCGCTTCTTCAACCATTTCTGCTAATATATCAACGGTATAATATCCTACATGCCCACTGTCATGTAAATGGATATCAACCTCGGCATCAAATTCAGCTGCAAGATTCATTACTTCATAGAGCGATTTTTCGATATTTTTGTCGATTCCAGCAGGGTCTAATCCACCAACAATATGAGCACCTGACCTCATCGCTTCTTTCATTAGAGGAATGACATGTTCTCTTAACAGTCCATGCTGCGGGAAGGCTACAATTTCATAGGTTAGTTTATCAGAATAATCCTCAAGTGCTGCTTTCACACCTTCTAAATTTTTTAAACCGATATATGGATCGATGTTCACATGGGTGCGTATATGTGTTGATCCGTTTGAAAGAATCAATTCAATCATTTTACTTGCACGCTGCTTCGTTGTCGGACCAAGCTCTTCAAGCTCCATCGCTTCATAATGTAAGCGTTCTTCTAGGTTTTTGACGGGTTTACAAGCCTTCCAATCGAGAGAAAGATAGGTTTTATCTAAATGATTATGCATTTCTTTAAAGGTAGGGATCGCTAAAAATCCCTTCCCATCAACTGTTTTTTCTTCATGAGGAATCACATAGGTAGAATTACGTTTTTCTACAATTTTGCCATCCTTAATTTTTAAATGGAAAAGCCCTGTCTCTGTTTCATAGACTCCCTTTTCGTCCTGTAAATAGCCAGTCTCTAACCGAACGTTCTTTAACCAATATTCAGTAGTCATTTTTTTCCTCCATATAAGTTTAAATATTTACTTTATTTGGTTCTATTAGCTTGGTTTCAACCTTTTTTCCTTTAAAAAATAATGATTGCACTTCTGCCCGTCTTGCTATTACTTCAGCTGAACAAGAAGCATTGACCAGTATCATCGTTGCCTCATCGCCAACCTTTGGCCAGACGCGTTCTCCCTTTTCATTTAATGGAGTTATTCCTCCTGTTGCATATTTTAAAGCAGAAGCCAGTGAGTATTCGTTAATCATTCGGAATCGTTCTGCGAGAATTCCTAACTTTTGAATCGTATTCCCAGTTCCGAAGGGTGACCAATGATCGGTAATGCTATCATGACCGACGGATACAGGAAACCCCAATTTATCAAGGGTTGGAATCGGAATCGTAGCGCGGTTAATCGGAACGGTCGTAGTGACATCAATCTCCTGGTCCTTTAAAATAGCAGCCATTTCATAAAGGGCTTCACCTTGCAGATCTCCTAAAGCAATACCATGACTGATCGTTGCTCTTCCTTTAAGACCAGATTCTTTCGTATAATGAGCCATTCTTTCAAACGTAAAAGCACCAAGGGTGTTAGGGTCATGGAGATGAATATCTACACCTTTATTGTTCTCAACGGCTATTTCAAAAATTGTCGCTAATGATTTTTCTATATTTCGATCAACTGTCGCAGGATCAACTCCACCAACAAGTGTTGCCCCATTTTTCATTGCATCACGGATGAGTTGAACAGAGTCACTTCTAAGCAACCCATGCTGTGGAAAAGCAACAATTTCGTAGGTAAGAACATCTTCATATTTTTTCAAGGCATTTACGGTTGCCTCAAGATTTTTCAGACCAATGATTGGGTCGACATTACAATGGGTACGAATATGGGTATGACCATGTTTTAAGTATAATTCAATCATTTTCTCTGCACGTTCTTGGGCCGTTGGTAAAAGCTTTGGCAACAGTTCTCGTTCCTCTTCTAATCTTGTGAAAATCCCTTTGGTTATCGGAGTACATGCCTTCCATGGCCCACCGTAGTAGGTTTTATCGATATGAATATGCATATCCCTTAAAGAGGGGAGTAGAAGCTGGTAATTTGCATCAAACTGCTGATCATCTGATTCTGGAGCTATGTGAGTGATTTCTGTTATTCTTCCATCTTCTATTTTCAAGTGGCAAATTTCCGTCTCCGTTGCGGCAATACGATCATTGTCGTAAATAAAACCCTTTTCTAAACGGACATTTGTTATCCATAAATCTGTCATGCCGATTCCTCCAATTCATAAAATTGGGAAAAGTACCTTTTCAAACAAAAGTACTTTTCCTCGATCATTTGCAATTACAAGTTCAAGTAACAAACAACTTTTTTACTTAATCACCACATCATCAATCATTAGGTAGTTTGCAGCATTCAGCCAAAAACCACTAACGTTTTTGCTATGTGCAGCCATATGCTCGTAGTTACGGATTGGAATATAAACAGTATCCTCAATTTCCATTTGCATTACTTGTTCATATAGTTTTAAACGTTTTGCCTCATCTGTTTCTTTACGTGCTGCTTCAATTAATTTATCTACCTCTGGATTACTATAATAGAAATGGTTGCCTGGAGCTCCTTGTGATGCCGAATGGAATAAGTTGTATTGATTGTAGTCCCCATCGCCTGTTGCATTTCCCCAACCACCGATAAACATGTCATGATCGCCTTTGTCGATGATATCAATATAAGCACCATACTCCATCACTTGTATTTTCACATCCACTCCAATCCCTTTTAATTGAGATTGAATAACTTCTGCCATGTTAATACGTTCTTTGCGATCACTTGTTAATAATGTGAGCTCAAGTCCATTTTCATAGCCTGCTTCTTTCAGTAATTTCTTTGCTTCGTTCAAGTCATAGTCATATGGCTTTACCTTGTCACTATGACCGAACACCATCGGGCTCATTGCTGAGTTTGCTAGGGTTCCAACATTATTATAGACACCTTTAATGATTGCTTCCCTTTCAATCGCATGGCTGATTGCTCTTCGAACCTTAACATCATCGAGAGGCTTTTTCTTTATGTTGAAACCTACATATTCAACAGCTAGTCCTTTTGTACGATAAAGCCCCATAGAATCGGAAGCTTCAATTCGCTCAATTTCAGTTACAGGTACTTGGTCGTTAATATGAGCTTCACCTGTTTCAATCATTGCAAGACGAGTTGCATCTTCAGGAACGACTTTGAATATGACACGATCAATGTTAGGTTTCTTGCCCCAGTAGTTATCATTTTTCTTTAATGAAATTTCTTGACCGGTCTTCCAAGATTCAAAAACAAATGGACCTGTACCAACCGGATGCTCTGATAATTTCTCGGGGTTTTCAGCTAATACTTTTGGGCTAATAATACTTCCTTCATTACTTGCCAAAATAGATAGAAGCGGGGCGTATGGATATTCAAGCAATAATTGGACTGTATACTCATCAATAACTTTCACTTCTTTAATCATTGCAAATTTCTCACGCTGCGGTGAACTAGTGTTTGGATCGAGCAAACGGTCAAAGGTTGCTTTTACTGATTCAGCATTAAAAGGCTCTCCATCATGAAATGTAACACCTTCTTCTAACTTGAATTCCCAAGTCGTATCATTTACAACTTTCCATTCTTTCGCCAACAGCGGTTTAATTTTGAAATCTTTGTCTGGTTCAACTAGTCCCTCATAGACCTTTTGATAAACGATATTCGCAGAAGGAATATCGGTAATGAAATGGGGATCTAGCTTTGTTGCATCGGAAAGCCGAACAACTGTTAATGTACCACCATCTTTTGTCGTTTCTTTTTTGTTTGCAGTTTCGTTTGAAGTAGTTGATTTTGTTGAGCACGCCTGAGCAAACAATATCATTAGGCCAATCAAAACAAATAGAATTACACTTCTTATTCCGCGTTTTCTTCTCTGCATTATTCTCTGTCTCCTTTGTTGTGTTTTCAAAATTCCTTGATT
Organism: Pseudalkalibacillus sp. A8; assembly: GCF_045920555.1. Lineage (NCBI taxonomy): Bacteria > Bacillati > Bacillota > Bacilli > Caryophanales > Fictibacillaceae > Pseudalkalibacillus > Pseudalkalibacillus sp. A8. The sequence continues at coordinate 3,847,731 of NZ_CP174509.1, read as the reverse complement.
TTAGAACTTATTCACCATCCTCCGTCAATTGCTTATCTGTATTATAAAAAATGATGAACTTGAACATTTACAGAATATTTACTAAAAATTTAAATATTTTGACAACTGGTTAAAAAAATATTCACTTTTAACTGAATGTTGATACATAATCAATAAAAAACAATGAAATTTACGAAGGGGGACCATGACAACTAGCATTACTCCATATTTCTTAGAAAAAATAATAAGGAGGGTTATATATGTCACTAGAAGCAAAAAAAGAACAACCATTTGTTATCACACAAACTATTACTCAACCAAAACAATCTAAACTAAAAGATTTCTTTTCTATTTTAATATTAAATAAAGCGGCGATGGTTGGGGCGATCATTATCCTTTTTTATATCTTTATCGTTTTATTCGCGCCGCTAATTGCTCCGTACGATCCATATGAAATCAAATTGGAAAATAAGTTGATGCCTCCATCTGCCGATCACTGGATGGGAACAGATGATAAGGGAAGAGATATTTTAAGTCGAATTTTATATGGTTCAAGACTTTCAATGGGAGTCGGATTTGCAGCTGTAATGTTTGGCGCATTTTTTGGGATTATTTTGGGACTAGTTTCCGGCTATTATGGCAAATGGATTGATTCAATCATTATGAGAATGATGGATGTCATGCTTGCCTTTCCAGGAATTTTACTTGCATTAGCTATCATAAGTGCCCTAGGACCAAGTCTGATTAACGTTACAATTGCCGTTGGTGCTTTTTCCGTTCCATTATTTGCCCGAATTGTCCGTGGGTCTACCTTAGAGGTGAAACGTTTGGAGTATATTGATGCGATCCGCTGCCTCGGTGCAAATGATTTAACAATTATTTTCAAACATGTTCTTCCGAACATTCTTTCACCAATTATTGTCCAAGGAACTTTACGTCTCGCCACAGCAATTCTTTCCGCTGCCGGCTTATCGTTTCTTGGCCTTGGAGCCCAACCTCCGTCTCCTGAATGGGGGACGATGTTAAGTAACGGTAGAGAATTCTTATTCTCAGCACCTTATATCGCCTTATTTCCAGGTTTGGCGATTTCGATTCTTGTTTTAGGCTTTAATATTTTTGGAGATGGACTTCGCGATGCGTTTGATCCACGTATGAAAAAATAAATCATAGTATTAGAGGAGGTTACGACCAATGTTAATGTTTGTTATTCGACGACTTATGGAAACCATCCCGGTTATTATTGGGGTAACATTTGTTGTTTTCTTCATCATGCAGCTTGTGCCCGGTGATCCTGCTGTATTGCTTGCAGGTGAAGGAGCTTCAAAAGAAACTATTGAAGCAATCCGTGAGCAGTTGGGGTTAAACCGCCCATTATTTGTTCAATATTTCGACTATTTAGCAAACATATTCCGAGGCGATTTGGGCGTTTCATTGAAGAATAGCCAGCCTGTCCTTGATGAAATATTGGTAAGATTACCAATCACTATAGAGCTCGCTCTTTTTAGTACTATTATCACTGTCATTTTAGGGATGACAGCAGGGATTATTTCAGCCGTTAAACCTTATTCCCTCACTGATACAATTGTGATGTTAGTTGCCTTATTCGGTATTTCATTACCAAGTTTTTGGTTTGGCTTGATGCTGATGTTTTTCTTCTCAGTAAAGCTGCAAATTCTTCCTGTTACAGGATGGGATAGCATCCTGCATATTATCCTTCCAGCCCTAACATTAGGGGCAGGGGGGGCGGCAATCGTGGCTCGGATGACTAGATCCAGTATGCTCGAGGTCATTCGGCAGGATTATATCCGGACAGCACGTGCTAAAGGACTACGCGAACGAGTGATTATTTATAAGCACGCGCTACGAAATGCATTAATTCCCGTTATTACGGTTGTCGGATTACAGTTTGGTGCCTTGCTTGGAGGAACTGTCCTGGTTGAATCGATATTTGCCATTAACGGGCTTGGGAGAATGATTGTTGATGCGATTCGTATGCGAGATCTGCCAATGGTTCAAGGCGGAGTATTAGTTGCCTCCCTAGTCTTCGTCATTGTGAATTTATTTGTTGATATTTTGTATCGATTCTTCAATAAACGGATTGAATTACATTAAAGGGTGGTGAAGAGTAGTGACTGAGAATAACAGAAACATTTTAGAAGTAAAAGGGTTAAAAACATATTTCTATACAAAACACGGTGTAAGTAAAGTGGTCGATGGCATTGATTTTACACTGCAAAAGGGCGAAACTCTAGGTATTGTAGGTGAATCCGGCTGTGGAAAAAGTATAACATCTCTTTCCATCCTGCGGTTAATTCCCTCTCCTCCTGGTAAAATTACAGGTGGGCAGGTACTTTTTAAAGGAAAAGATTTAGTGGTGGTTCCAGAGGACGAAATGAGGAAAATTCGTGGAAATGAAATCTCAATGATTTTCCAGGAGCCCATGACCTCGTTAAATCCTGTGATCCCTGCCGGGGAACAAATTGCAGAAGCTATAAGGCTGCATCAAAAAATGGGGAGAAAGGTAGCCTGGGATAAAGCAGTTGAATTGCTTAAGCTGGTTGGAATACCTTCTCCCGAAAAAAGAGCGAAACAGGAGCCATTTCAGTTAAGCGGTGGAATGAGGCAGCGTGTAATGATTGCAATGGCACTTGCCTGTACTCCAGAAGTCTTAATTGCTGACGAACCAACAACTGCATTGGATGTAACTATTCAAGCACAAATACTAGAGTTAATTAAAGATTTGCAAACAAAGCTAGGCATGGGCGTCATCATGATTACTCATGATTTAGGGGTTGTTGCTGAAACATGTGATACGGTTGCGGTCATGTATGCTGGCAATATTGTCGAACAGGCACCTACTGAAATGATTTTCACCAATCCAAAACATCCATACACCCGAGGCTTACTCGATTCATTACCTAAAATTCATGAGGATCAGGAAGAATTACGTACGATTGAAGGTACAGTACCAAGTCCATATAATATGCCGACTGGGTGTCGTTACGCCTCAAGATGCCCTTTACAAGAACCAATGTGTCACCAAGAACATCCGAAGTTAATTGAACAAAGTGATGGTGCAAAGGTACGTTGTTGGATGTATACCGATCGATGGACAGGTCAAATTGAAAAAGAGGAGGTTCTATAATGATACAAGCTGCGACAGAAAAAAAAGTATTGTTACAAGTGGATCATTTGAAGCAATATTTCCCAGTTAAAAAAGACTCCACTTTTAAACCTAAAACATATGTAAAAGCAGTTGACGATGTATCATTCCATCTTTTTGAAGGTGAGACATTAAGTATTGTCGGCGAATCAGGATGTGGTAAATCTACAACCGGGCGTGCGATTTTAAGACTAGATGAACCAACGGATGGAAAAGTCTATTATTCGGGGAAAAACATTTTAAACCTTAATAAAAAAGAGATGGGAAAACTTAGGGGAGATTTACAGGTTATTTTTCAAGATCCTTTTGCCTCTCTTAACCCAAGGCAAACAGTAAAGCAAATACTTAATGAAGCAATGGCCATTCAAAAAGTCGTCGAAAAATCAAAAAGAATGGATAGAATGCTAGAATTACTCGGCTATGTGGGACTTCCACCAGAAGCACTAGAGCGCCACCCACACGAATTTAGCGGCGGGCAGCGGCAGCGAATTGGGATTGCTAGAGCACTTGCTGTTAATCCGAAATTAATTATTTGTGACGAAGCGGTATCAGCATTGGATGTTTCCATCCAAGCACAAATCCTTAATCTATTAAAAAATCTGCAAAAACAGTTTCAACTTACCTTTCTCTTTATTTCACACGATTTGAGTGTCGTTCGACATATTTCTGACCGGGTAATGGTGATGTATTTAGGAAAAGTAGTTGAAATTGCGGAGAAAAAAGCATTGTTCGGTTCACCGCTCCATCCATATACTAAAGCATTATTATCATCAATTCCTGTTCCTTATCCAACGTTAAAAAAGGAGCGCGTTATTCTAAAAGGAGATGTGCCATCCCCAATTGATCCGCCTAGAGGATGCCGTTTTCATACACGCTGTCCATTTGTGACAAAAAAGTGTAAAGAAGAGGAACCTGAATTAAGAGAATTGGGCGAGAATCATTTTGTAAGCTGTCACTTTGCAGAGGAATTGGTATAAAAAACCATTTTCAAAAAATAGTGAATTGTTTAGTATTTATATTAAAAGGGGGTTACACAGCCTCCCTTTTTCTACATCTAAAGGAGATACTTACCTAATGCTGACAATAGAAGCTTTCTCCATTTATATTATGTTCTGTGTGTTAGCCCCTTTGTTAGGCGCTTTTACATTACTATTTTTATTTATTTTTGAAAAACGAATTGATCTGCTAGAAAAGCAAACACGGGAAATTGCTTTAGAAAAAGAGCTGCAAACTGCACTTTATAATCAATTAAACCAAGAAATCCAGCCACATTTCTTTTTTAATACGTTAAATTCCATTTTAAGCTTAGCCAGGCTGGACCGAAAAACAGAATTAATTCGTTCCATTGAAGCTTTATCAAAACTCCTTAAATATAAATACAAAACAAACAATACGTTCATAACCATTGAAGAGGAATTATCCTATGTAAATCATTATTTGGAAATACAAAAAATTCGGTTTCGAGATAAACTTTATTATGAAATTACAACAGATCCAAAGGTTAATCAGGCCATCATCATCCCTTTTTTAATTCAAACATTTGTCGAAAATGCTTTTAAACACTCATTCGAAAAATCGATCGATGAAGCCTTTCTGAAAATAATCATTGAAAAAAAGGAAAAGGAAGTCCATGTAACGGTTTGGAACAACGCTTATGAAACCTCTGAGGGGCCACCTTATAAAGGTGGACTCGGGTTAGAGAATATTACAAAAAGGCTTAAGCTTCTATTTCCAACAGATCACAGATCTGTACAATTAACGAAAACCGAAGATGGTACGAGCGTTTTAGCTATTTTTCCGTTTGTACTAAAGTCAGAGATTTAGGAGGTGCCCATTCATTATGAATGTTCTGCTAGTAGACGATGAATTACTTGAATTAGAACAACTTGAATATTTAATTCAAAAAAGGTTCCCGACCTGGTCAATTTTTAAGGCACAAGATGCATCAAAAGCGATTCAAATCGTGAAACAACATGACATCTTTCTTGCATTGCTAGATATTCAACTACCCGGAAAAACAGGATTAGAATTAGCAAAGGAACTAACGGATTCATATACAATGGACATTATCATAGTTACGGCTTTTCAAAATTTTGAATATGCTAAAACCTCCATCAGGATCGGGGTGATAGATTACGTTACGAAACCCGTCATTGAAGAAGAGCTGATGGCAGTATTAATTAGGTATGAAAGGCTGGGACGTTATTCAGACCAGGTCATGAACGCTTTGCACATTATTCATCATGAGTATAGCGAAAAATTAACTTTAAATTATTTAGCTTCTAAAATTCATATCAACCCTGCCTATTTAAGTAGAAAATTTCAGGAAGAAGTAGGGATGGGCTTTTCTGAATACTTAAATGATTATCGTTTAAAGGAAGCTCAAAAAATGCTAATTGATTATCCCGATTTAAATATATGTACCATCTCAGAAAGATGTGGATTTAACAGCCAGCATTATTTCAGCCAAATCTTCCGGAAAATGACAGGGCAATCTCCTCGTGACTATCGAATAAAGGAGACACACCGTTGAAAAGATATGATTATCAATTTTATATAAGTGGTGCCGCCAAACTTGGGATTGGCTTTGGTATTGTCAGTTTGTTGGCACGATGGGTGACAGGAAACACCATTCTTTCCGCTCCTGAAACGTTAATAAAATACAGCCTCACCGGTGGAATTGGCTATTCCCTAATGGGGGCTTTCGCTCTCATTTTTTTTGGCTTTATAGCTAAAAAAATCCGTGAAAAGTTTCCTGATCAACAGACGATTGGAGATGTATTAAAACAAAAGTTGACAGCCAGTGGATATTGGTATATGATCTCTGTTCTATTTTTGACGAGCTTATATTCCTTATTTATACAGGCAATGGGAGCAGGAATTCTTATACACATAATTTTCCCGATTCCTGTTTTTTTCGGGATGTTGTTGCTTTTAGGATTTTGCTATTTAGTCGGTGGAGTTGGTGGTTTGTATCGGCTCCATCAGCTTTCTGGCGTAAATGTCGTATTGATTTTTGGGGCTGTCATCGTAATTCCTGTCTATTTCTATATTCAAGAAGGTGTTCATCCTGTATACGAGGGAATTAAGCTTTATCATCCCTATATATTGTTCTTTAAGAATACAGAAGCGATTTGGTTTATTTTTACAGCTGTTTTAATTGGTTGTGGACAAGTCATAACTGATCGAGCCACTTGGCAGAGAATCTTTATCATTCAAAAAGAAAAGGTACAAATGACCTTTACTTTAGCTGGATTGATATGGGCAACCATTCCTCTTGCATTATCATCTTTATTGATGATCATTATCTTTGAAAGAAGCTTTGAAAATATTTATTCACTGTTGTTTGAACTAGTCGACAAAATTCAAACGACAATGCTGATCATCTTATTTGTTTTATTTTGCTTTAGTGCGATTTCATCTGCCATAAGTGCAGAACTGCATGCTACGACAACCTTGTTCGTAAAAAATGTCATGGCAGTGTTTCGTCCTCTAACTGATCGTGATAAATGGAGATATACCTATACTTTTTCTGGGGGGGTATGCGCATTACTACTTGTAATCGCAAGTATTCTCACGCCAAATCCTCTCGAGTTATTATTTTTCTTTGGGAATATATACGCTTCCATCATTGTGCCGATGTTATATATCATTCTCAGTAAAAAAAACCTTCCTGCCATCATTCCTTTTTCATCGTTGATTGGTGTCATAGGAGGTTATTTATCATCACCATTGACCAATGATTTAAAAGCTATTTGGGTTAGTTTTTCCATCTCTGGTTTTATTTGCCTGTCTTTATTTATAAAAGAATATCTAGCAAGCTGAAGATATAGAGGAAATATGGAGGGAAGAAACATTGGGAAAAAAACAGGCACTGCTTGAAAATAAATCGACCTATAACTCTGATTTATTACCAACCAAACCAGATGCTAGAACATGGAAGTTTGGACACTTTTTCACTATTTGGATAGGTTCCGTCCATAACATACCATCTTATGTTACAATTGGCGGGTTCTTTGCGATTGGGTTATCCATTTGGCAAGTATTTTTCATCATTACGATTTCCTCCATTCTACTTGCGATCATGATGGTGTTGAATGGTCATGCTGGAACCAAGTACGGAATCCCTTTCTCTATCCTGCTCAGTAAGAGCTATGGTACAAAAGGAGCGATTGTTCCAGGGGTGATGAGGGGGGTTATTGCAGCGATTATGTGGTTTGGTCTTCAAACATATGCAGGTAGTTTCGCATTATCCATTTTAATTGGGGAATTTTGGCCGGATTATTTATCATTAGGCGGAAATTGGAGTTTTTTTGGGTTAAACTTATCTAGTCTTCTTTCCTTTCTCCTATTCTGGATCATCAATGTTTTTTTTATTTATACCGGAATGGATTCATTAGGGAAATTGACAAAACTGGTTACACCTTTAGTTTTTGTTGTTTTCGGAGGAATGTCGGTTTGGACAATCAATCTGGCTGGCGGAATTTCCCCGATTTTGAACTATAGTGCGAAAGGTGTAGAAGGGAATAGTTTTCTCATTTTCCTGGCCTGTGTTTCTGCCATTTTAGCCACCTGGGTCGCACAAATTTTAAGTGTTTCTGATGTAACAAGGTTCTCGAGTTCCAATAGGGACCAGTCTATCGGACAAATCTCAGGACTTATCATTACTTATTTATTATTTTCCGTAGTGAGCATTACGATCATAGTCGGGTCAGAAATTGCATTTGGTGTTCCAATCTGGAATGTTCTCGATGTAGTAGACCGATTTGATAACAAATTTGCCATTGTACTTTCTTTACTTACGATCTGTTTATCTACATTATCCGTTAATATTGTCGCTAATATCATTCCTGCCGGTTATCAGTTGACCTCTCTTTTTCCGAAAAGACTAAACTTTAAATCAGGTGCTCTGATCGCCACTATTATTGGAATAGTCATTATGCCATGGAAGTTAATGGAGAATTCCACAAGTATTTTTGCCTTTTTGAATATGGTTGGTGGATTGTTGAGTCCTGTTATCGGAGTGATGCTGATACATTATTTTGTCATCTGTAAAAGAGAAATTAATATACAAGAGTTATATTATTCAGGCAGTAAGGCCCATCGATCAAGCAGGGTGAACATGCCTGCAATACTTGCAACTCTATTGGCAGGGTTATTTAGTTTATTAGGTAACTTTATACCTTTCCTTGAACCTTTCTACAGTATTTCTTGGTTTACCGGAATTTTATTAGCAATCCTTCTTTACCTTTCATTTTTTTATATCGGTAAACTGTTAAAATCCGGAATAACAAAAAGAGGATGAATTTTTTCATCCTCTAAAAAATTGCATTTTAATTGATTGAGTTTTCTAGTTTAAAAAGCCGGAAACCATATTTCCTTTGTAAACGACAGCCTTACGCTCCGACCGTCTTGCAACGGCTTCCGCAGAACAGCTAGCATCAACAAGAACCATATTAGCGTCATCGCCTGGTTTTGGCCAAGCTTGATTACCGCCTTTGTCTAATGGAGTGATACCACCGGTAATATATTTTAGAGTTTGCGAGAGCGAGACTTCATCTGTCCAGCGGTAACGCTCCACTAAACGAGCTACTCTTTCCAGTACATCACCGTTCCCTGTAGGCCACCACGAGTCATAGATATTATCGTTTCCTACTGCAACATCCACGCCGATATCGTCTAATAGATCAAGAGGAGGAACGTTTCGGCCGGTTGGAAGGCTAGTCACGATTGAAATACCTGCATCTCTCAATATATGAGCCATTTCACTTGCTTCTTCTGTCGAAACATCTCCGAGTCCAAAGGCATGGCTGACTGCAACTCTTCCTTCCCAGCCAGCTTGTTTCGTTAAATAGGCAAGCCTCTTCATCGTAAAAGTCCCGAGGTGACCAGGGTCATGTAAATGCAAATCAATATCTGCATTCCCATCAACTGCCAAATCCATTAACTGTACTAAAGATGCTTCAATATTATTATCTACCGTTGCGGGATCCACGGCACCAACGATCCCTGCACCGTTTCTCAAAGCATCTCTTAAAAGGGTTACAGTTCCTGAGCGCAACAAGCCATGCTGGGCAAATGCAACAATTTCTGAGCTTAGTTTATTAGAATATGTTTCTAATGCTTGTAAAACACCTTCTAAATTTTTTAACCCCACTTCAGGGTAAATATCGACATGAGATCTTATGTGAGTAGAACCGAAAGACAATAAAATCTCGAGCAAAGCTTCAGCCCGGTCTCTTGTACTCGATTGGATAGTTGCCAGGATATTTTTTTCAATTTCGCACCGTTCAACCACACTTGAAGCAGGAATACAAGCTCTCCAATCCTCGCTCATGTAGGTCTTATCTAAATGAACATGCTTTTCAACAAAGGAAGGTAGTAGCAACAATCTTTTTGCATCTCTGACAGGCAAGTTATCAGAAAGAGGCTCTTTAGCTTTTATGATCTTCGTAATTTTCCCATCTTTTATTAATAAATGATACAGCTCGGTTAATGTTCCTACTACTTTTCCATCCTCCTTTTTATAACCAAATTCTAATTGTGTATTCTTCAACCAGTAACTCCGTGTCAACTTATTCACCCTTTCTTTTACTTAAAAACAAAGATAAAAGGGGGTATTCAAATATGAATATCCCTCTCATCTCTAATAGATTATTTTATTGAGACATCATTAATTTCTAAATAGCCTGATGGACTGATTGAAAAACCTTTTATATCTCTTGAAATAGCAGCTAGATTTTCAATTACACGAACAGGAATATATACCGCATCTTCCATTTCCAATTCCTGCGCCTGTGCATATAGTTCTTTACGTTTTTCTTGATCTTTTTCACGACGGGCAGCTTCTATTAAGCTATCGACCTCTTTATTGCTGTAGAAGAAGGTATTTCCTGCAGCTCCTTGTGAGTCCGTATGGAAAAGATTATATTGATTATAATCAGCGTCTCCAGTAGCATTCCTCCAGCTAAGGATAAACATTTCGGAGTTACCACTGTTTGCTTGCTCGACAAAGGTCCCATACTCCAAGACTTCTATATTTACTTTAATGCCAATCCCTTTTAACTGTGATTGAACGACCTCTGCTAAATTTATTCTTTCTTTGCTGTCCATTGTTTTTAGTGTAGTTTCAAAACCATCTGGATAACCCGCTTCAGCCAATAATTTCTTTGCTTCATTTAAATTATATTCATAGGCCTTCATGTCTTCATGATATCCGAAAACCTTTGATCCTAATGTTGAATTGGCTTTTTTTCCGACATTATTATAAACCCCTTTAATAATCGAATCCATTTCAACGGCATGAGCGATTGCTTTACGAACCCGGACATCATTAAATGGTTTCTTTTGAACATTAAAGCCGATATACTCTGTACCATATCCTTCGCTACGGTAGACTTCGACCGCTGACGAAGCTTCTACCGTATTCTTCATGGAAACAGAAAGCGGTTCAGCGATATGGGCTTCACCCGTTTCCAGCATCGAGATTCTTGTCGTTTCTTCTGGGACTACCTTAAAAATAACTTTATCTACTTTTGCTTTAGTACCCCAATAATGATTGTTTTTATTTAATACAATTTCCTGACCGGGCGTCCACGACTCAAAGGCAAATGGACCCGTTCCATTGGGTTCTTGAATAATGTTCTTGCCGTATTTTTCAATTGTTTTTGGACTGATAATACCGCCCTCATGACTGGCTAAAATCGAAAGTAGTGGAGAAAACGGCTCTGATAAAATAAATTGAACAGTATAGTCATCAACCACCTTTACTTCTTCTACCATTTTAAATACAACTGCTCTAGGTGAAGCAACATTCGGATCTAAGAGTCTATCGAAGGTCGCTTTTACTGCATGAGCATTAAAATCTGTTCCATCATGGAATTTTATTTTTTTTCTAAGCTTGAATTCCCATGTTGTCTCATCCAGTTGCTGCCATTCTTCTGCCAACAAGGGTTGTATTTCGGCGTTTTTATCTCTCCCTACTAAGCCCTCATAAATTTTGCCATGGGTAACACTTGCAGCATTGATTGTCGACATAAAATGGTGATCCAAGTTCTCAGCATCTGATAAGCGAGTAATAACTAAACTACCGCCATCCTTAGATGCTTTGCCCTTGTCATCCTCAGCTTTACTGACATCCTTATTTGTTGAACATCCGGTAACCACAAACAGCATCAACATGACTAGAAAAAATCTTCCTAACCCCCGTTTTACTTTCATAGACTATAACCTCCAAAAATTTAATGTTTGTCTAATTATAAAAAATATTCAGATAATTTTGTTTTGGAATTTTTACTTTATTTTTTAATATCTTTACTTCTTTATCGAATCCACGATTTTATATAAAAGTGTTTATTTGAATTAGAGGGAGATGGATTAATTAAATTTAATAAATGTTTACTCTGCTTTTAGAGGTTATTTGTACATAATGGTAGATGGGTATCCATTTGGGAAGCTCAAATTGTTGAAGGTATTAACAACATACCTGTTAATATTAGCATAAATGCACGATGAACCGAGGAGTGGTTGTATGAAAGGTTACTCTTTTATGGAAAAAGCAATTGAATTGGCTTTAGAAAATGTCATGTCCAACCAAGGTGGACCATTTGGGGCCATTGTTGTTAAAGACGGTAAAATAATCGGTACCGGCCGAAATGAAGTAACAGCATCAAATGATCCAACTGCACATGCTGAGGTGCAGGCCATAAGGGCAGCTTGCCAATATTTAAATGACTTCCAGCTTATCGATTGTGAGATCTATACGAGCTGTGAACCTTGTCCGATGTGTATTGGAGCAATCTATTGGGCGAGACCAAAAGCTGTTTATTATGCATGTACGAAGGAAGATGCGGCGAAAATAGGTTTCGACGATCAGTTTATTTATGAACAGCTTTCCCTTCCAATTGACCAGCGTAATATTACTATGAAACAAATTTCTCCAAATCAATATGAATTACCGTTTAAAACATGGGAAAAATCAAAAGATAAAACACATTACTAATCAGAAATAAGGGACGGTGTTTATGAGGAGAAATCAGAAAAGAAAATCTCTGTAGCATCAGGAAGAGAGGTTGCGGATACAGTTTTATAGTTTTTCTCTTTCTCAGTATTTTATATTTCTTTACAGATTTTCCGAAAGGGAAAGCCCATGCAGGGCATAGCCCGCCTTTAGGGATGGGATGAGAGTGAGAACGGATACGGAGCACCGCTAAAATCGGAAAGGTTTTGTGGTACTTCAAGTATCCGAAAATTTCACTCTCTTTTTGTTGTATAACTGTTGTAGTTTATAAACAAAACTGATACATTGTGAATATGAACGAATACAGAAGAACAAACAAAACCGTATCATTAATCAACTATCATTTCGTTTTTTGTCCTCGATACAGAAGGAAAATATTTCTCCGTACTGATGTAGAGGAACGATTTAAACAGTTAGTACAGGAAATATGTGAAGAATTAGAAATTGTCATTGTTGCTTTAGAGTGCGACAAAGACCATACCCACATGTTCCTAAACACACTACCAACACTTAGTCCTGCTGATATTATGGCAAAAATCAAAGGAGTGACTTCTAGAAAGTTAAGAGAGGAATTTCCTCATCTTCAACATCTGCCGAGTCTTTGGACACGTTCCTATTTTGTATCGACCGCAGGAAATGTATCGAGTGCAACCATTAAGCGTTATGTTGAACAACAAAAAACAAGGGGGTGAGCGTTTTGGATAAACAGGAAATCACACTTAATGGACTTGTTGCAAGACAAGTTTCATGAATGGAAACACGAACACTTCCAGCTATATGATGAAGATGGAAACGAATTAAACGAAGATTTGGAAATCGAAATCGACCAAACTCTACATGACTTTATAGAAAATACATCTCATGAGATCTATTCCAACAAAATTTTAAAGAAATGGGGGTGAATATATGCCGACAATCACGCTACGCTTAGAGCTACATAAACCGACTCTTGCCAAACAACAGATGTATAAACGAATGGCAGAGACAAATACAGGATTTGCGAACTGGTTATTGCTTCATCCAGACATAAATCAGGCAACCAGTCGAATCTTTAAGGAGTTTTCAGCAGAGAAATTTCCATCCGCAGTCATTAATCAAACCATTAGAGAAGTAAAATTTCAAAAGAAAAATCAGAAAGCAAAGACCTTCCGTAAAATGTGGTGCTGCTTTAATAATCAAAACTTAAAAATAGAAAAGAAGAGTAAATTATACACCGTTTCTTTTCCTACACTTGCAAAACGTATAGGGGTTCCAGTAATAGCAAAACCATTTCAAATAAAGTGGCTTGATCAAATGATCAGTGGAAGCGTAAAGATAGGGACTGGAAAGCTTTATCAAAAGAAAAAGAAATGGTATCTTGCCATTTCAATCACTTGGAATGTGGAATCATCACAAGGTAAAAAAGTCATGGGGATTGACTTGGGACTTCGATATCTCGCAGTTGCCAGTATTGGAACAAAGTCTTTCTTCTTTAAAGGCTCAAAAGTCGCATATACTCGTAGACACTTCTCGGCAAGAAGAAGGAGACTAGGAAAAGCGAAAAAACTACAAGCCATTAAGAATTCCAAAGGCAAAGAGTCTCGTTGGATGAAAGACCAGAACCATAAAATCAGCCGTCAAATCGTTAACCTTGCACTCGCCAACGGTGTTGGAGTGATTCGCATGGAAGACTTGACGGATATTCGAAATACTACCAAATCAAAGAAAAACGACCAAGGTAGGAGCCTGCATTCATGGTCGTTCTACCAACTTAAAGAGTTCATCAAATACAAAGCTGAGATGATAGGGATCCGTTTTGAATTGGTGAATCCAGAATACACCAGTCAAACTTGCAAATGTGGTCATCAAGCGAAAGAAAATCGAAACGGTCTCCATTTTCAATGTAGAGAATGTGGCTACACCTGTCATGCTGACCTCAATGGAGCCATTAATATATCGAAAGCGATTTCGGGTTTAGTAGCCTAGCATACTGGTAATAGGTATGCCGCCCATGTGGGTACATTTTAACTGCATGGGACGGGGTAATGAGATACCCTCATCTTGGAGGCTGTTCAAAACAGAAATGGACTGCGAACGCTTAGTCATTCAAGAATCCCACCCCTCACACCGTAAGGTGTAGGGCTTGCGGCTTTAGCCGTGGGAGTCTCAAATGAATTTTCTTATAATTAGCAGTCTTTCATTATGTTGATTTGAAAGAAAGTCGTACCGTTTAGAAAAAAGTTCAACCGTTTATATGCTTTCACTGATCATATATTAAAAATCCTGGAATTCATTTTTGTTAACGAATTCCAGGATTTTTGTTTTTTTTTACCTGTTATCACCCTCATGTATAAAGCAGCACATTGTGATGAAAGCACATTAAAATGGTGTAGATATCTTTTTCCTCCCTTGTATTAAATTATGCGAGTCACCTTATAGAAAATTCAGAAAATAATATTTACTCTGAATGTTTTTTATAGTATATTATTTATAACACTTAGTATTATAAGTATACCAAGATCAAATAAGAGAGGTAAAAAATGAAAAAAGCACTTTATAAAGTAATTTATGATGATATTTATTTGAAAATACAGGATGGTACTTATACAACAGGTGATTTACTTCCTTCAGAGATGGAATTGGAACAAATGTATAAGGCTAGTAGAACACCGGTAAGGCAAGCTTTAAAAAAACTTGAAAATGATGGGTATATATATCGCTTGCAGGGGAAAGGAAGTTTTGTTTCAAATATTTCTGAAACAGAGCGTTGGACCATGACAACAGGTTTCGGAAGTCAATATTCAAAAGAGTGGAGGAAAATATCTGCTAAAACTCTCTCCCTAGGGTATATTCAATCCAAAGAGTATGCCAGAGAACTAAATTTACCAACTGATTCAAATATAATCCATTTAAGTCGAATAAGGTATTTTAATGGCGAACCGCTTGTATATATGGAACATTATATAAAACCAGTTGTCCCTATTTCTGTTTTTGAAAAAGACTATAACTTTGTTTCAGCGGTAGGTAAATTGATAAAAGAAGAATTAAACATTGAATTTTCCCACATTGAAGAGGAAATGGAAGCAGTTGTAGCAAATGAAAATCTTTCTAAACGGTTAAATGTGCCAATTCGATTTCCCTTATTAGAGATCAAAAGGTTTTCTTATCATAATGGAAATCTAATTGATTTAAACATTTATCACGTAAGAACAGACGTATGGAAATACAAAATAAGGTTTGAAGGATAACAAGAAGTTGATTACTAAAAGGGGCTGAGAGTCATGAACATTCTAACTATAATAAGTAATACTATCTCATGGATTTCTAAAATATTAGCTAGTATTTTTATAGCAGCTCTAACCATAGTATTAGTGGTTCAAGTAATTCTAAGAACATTTTTTGATTCTGGGTTAGCTTGGTCCATTGAGTTTTCAACCTTTTCTGTTATATGGGCAGTAATGATTATAGCAAATGTACTAATAAAAGAGAATGAGATGATAAATGTAGATTTTTTTGATCATTTATTATCTGAAAATTTCAAAAAAATTCGAAATGTAGTGTATCAATTTGTATTTATTCTTTTACTTCTCGTTATGACATATTATGGTTGGATTCAAGCAATTGAAAGCGCTAACAAAACTACGCCAACACTAGGTATTTCATGGTTTTATGCATATCTTTCTATTCCTTTAGGGACTACATTAATGTTATATCAATATCTCTATAAAATTGTTAATAACATTGTAAGTATTAAGGAGGTTCGATAAATGTCAGTAGCTTTAATTATCGTAATTCTAACGTTAGTGACACTTTTATTTATTGGAGCTCCAGTAGTTTTAGCGATCGGTACATCAGGAATGGTTTATTTTTTGGTTAAGCCTGGAATGTTTGATTCTATGAATATACTCGTCCACAATTTTTATACTGGTATGGACAGCTTTGTGTTCCTTGCAATACCTCTTTTTATTCTAACAGGAGAGTTAATGAATATTGGAGGAATGATGGATAAGTTGGTTCGATTTTGTCAGCTTTTAGTAGGTGGATTAAGGGGTGGACTTGCCTACGTGAATATATTAGGGAGTATGTTATTTGGAGGAGTATCAGGTTCGGGACTTGCAGATGTTTCTGCCTTAGGACCTATTCAAGTTAGAATGATGGAAAAAGATGGTTACAAAAGGGAGTTTGCAGCTGCCTTAACAGCCACATCAGCTTTGCAAGGTCCGATTATACCCCCTAGTATTCCTTTTGTAATATTTGCTAGTTTAACAAATGTTTCCGTAGGAGCTTTATTTCTAGGTGGAATTATCCCTGGTATTTTACTGGGGCTTGTACAAATGATCGTGGTATTTTTTATGGCAAAGAAAAGAAACTTTCCAAAGAACTATGAAAAGGTTACGTGGAAACAAGCATTAAGTGATACAGTTGCCTCGTTATATGCTTTGTTTTTACCTGTGATAATTCTTGGAGGTATGTTATCTGGTTTATTTACTGCAACAGAGGCGGCTGCTATAGCTGCTGCATATTCATTTATAATTACTGCATTTGTCTATAGAAATTTAACGATAAAAAATTTTTCGCAGGCATTGATTAATACAGCACGAGTAACAGGTTCTATTTTCCTAATTATAGCCTTTACAGGGGTGATAAGTTGGATACTATCTATTGAAAGAGTTCCTGGTATGATTAATAGTTTTATGTCAGATGCAAATTTGTCACCTGTTGTCTTATTACTTTTAGTTAATGTATTTTTCTTGATCAATGGTATGTGGCTTTCTGATGTAGCACAGTTACTATTATTTGCTCCAATTTTTACACCAATATTTATAGGATTGGGAGTAGATCCGATTCACTTTGGGATTATCATGGTAGTAAATGTAATGATAAGTATGATAACTCCACCATATGGTACTGCCTTGTATCTGGCTTCCGCGATTAGTGATTCAAAATTAACCGCCATCGTAAAAGAAGGACTACCGTTTTTGGTAGCATGTCTTCTAATATTGCTACTCATCACCTTGGTTCCAGGAATTTCCTTATTCCTACCTAAATTATTTGGTGCTATGTAATTAAATTTAGGAGTTGAATAGTATGAAGAATGTGTTGTTTATTGAACCAACAATAAGACCGATAGGAGTTGATTATTTATCTAATAAATTTAGTACCTTTTATGCTTCAAATGGTAAAGAAAAAACTTTAATAAAAATGATAAATGAAAATGAAATTCATGCTCTTATTACAAGGACTGAAACGATAACTGCAAATTTAATACGTAGCTGTCCTTCACTAGAAGTAATAGGACAACATGGTGTGGGTGTTAATAACATTGATGTTTCAGTAGCAACAGAAGAAGGTGTCTGTGTCATTAATGTACCGGATGCTAATTTTGTCTCTGTAGCAGAACATACAATGATGTCTATATTGGCTCTCAGTAAAAACTTAGTTCGTAATCATAAGGAAGTGAAAAAAAATAACTGGGATTTCAGAGACCAGGTTCTACCTTCTGAGATTGCAGATAAAAATTTATTTATTATCGGTTTTGGAAATATAGGACGAAGAGTTGCAAAATTAGCAAATGCATTCAATATGAAAGTATTTATTTACGACCCATATATTACAGCAGGAGGTGATGAGGTAACAGTCGTAGACTCTTTGATTGCAGGCTTAAAAATAGCAGATTATACAACATTACATCTCCCTTTAATGAAAAGTACAGAAAAAATGATCTCTGAAGAGGAATTCAATCATATGAAAGAAGAATCCTATTTAATCAATGTAAGTCGTGGTCAAATTGTTGATCAGAAAGCATTATTGTATACACTTCAGCAAAATAAAATTGCAGGTGTACAATTAGATGTTTTAGATAAAGAACCCCCTGATCCCAATGATCCCATTTTCAAATTGGAAAATGTAATCTTTACCCCTCATATTGCTGGGGATACAAAAGAAGCCAAAGATCGGTGTTCTAAGATCTTATCTGAAGAAGTTGCTATTGTATTAGGTGGAAAAGTTTCTAAAAACATTGTAAATAAAGAAGTATTTACAACATCTAAAATTTTAGGGAGGGGAAAAAATGAATTACGAAGGCATTATGACAGCGTTAGTAACACCATTAACGAATCAAAATGAAGTGGATAAAGCTAAATTTCGAGATTTAATTAATTTTCAAATCGAAAGTGGAGTTCATAGTTTACTATTCTTAGGTGGGACAGGTGAGTATACATCCTTGAGTATTGTACAGAAAAAAGAAGTAATTGATTTGGCGTTAAAAATAGTAAATGGAAGAGTACCAGTTGTTATAGGTCTCATTGATCCAGGTATCGGCAATACGATTGATTTGGGCCTATATGCTAAAGATGCTGGAGTTAATGCGCTGATGATCGTAACTCCTTATTACGTTAAACCAACTCAACAAGGTTTAATCAATTATTATAAGAAATTAGATCAAACTTTAGACATGTCTATATTATTATACAACATACCTCATAAAACAGGTGTAAACATGCTGCCAACTACAGTTGAAACTATAGTTAATGAAACTTCTAATATTGTCGGTGTGAAAGAGTGTACAGAAAACTTTGGTCAAATGGTTGAATTAATTAACCTTGTAAGCGATAAGATTACAGTTCTTGCAGGAGAAGAGTTTGCAGCAGTAGCCTCAATGATATTTGGAGCAAAGGGTTCTGTAATGGCTAGTGCGAATGTGATGCCTGCATTATGGGTCAAGCTTTATGACCTTATCCGTAAAGGTGAAACAGAAAAGGCGATTGAAACCAACAAAAAATATTACTCAGTTTTCAAGGCGATTTTTATGGAGGGTAATCCAGGACCTTTAAAAACATTACTTGAAATGAAGGGATTAACAAGTAGTAATCTAAATTTACCATTAATAATACCATCTAAAAACACCAAATCAGTTTTAAAAAGGATTGAGACTACCACGGGGGCTGTCCACGGTTGATTAGAATTCAAAAAGAAAAACATATTGAACTAATTGTAGATGTCCTAACGAAAATTGGACTAACAAGCGAACAAGCACAGATGGCAAGTGAAATAATGAATTATGCAGATGTAAGAGGAATTGATTCTCATGGTTTAATTTTATTAAATACTTATATTGATAGAATTAACAAAAAAATCATTCGTAAGAATCCAAACTACAAATGGGACAAAAAAAGTGAGATTATTTCTGTACTTGATGGTGACCATGGTATGGGGCACTTTATGGGACATTTAGCTATGCGGGAGGCAATAAAAATAGCAAAGGAGAAATCACTAGGTCTTGTCTTAGTGAAGAATGCCACTCACTATGGTGCATCAGGTTATTATACGGAATTAGCTGCTAAGCATAAAATGATTGGATTTACTACTACAAATACAATGCCTTTAATGGCTCCAACTGGTGGAGCAGAAAGAATATTGGGTAACAATCCAATATCTTTTTCTATCCCACGTCAAAATGAAGATCCAGTTATTCTCGATATTGCATCATCTGTTGTTGCTGCAGGAAAGTTAATACTTGTAAACCAAAAAAATGAGATAATTCCTGAAGGATGGGCATTAGATAAAGAAGGGAATCCAACCACAGACCCCAATGAGGGTTATGAAGGTGGAGGAACTTTATTACCAATTGCAAATCATAAAGGGTATGGTTTGGCATTAATAATGGATATTCTAGCTGGGGTTTTAACTGGCTCCGGTTATGGTAAAAATGTGGGACATTCCGATATAGGATTCGTTATGATGGCAATGGATGTTGATCAAATAATGCCAAAAGAAATATTTAATAAAAGACTTGATAGCTTAATTTCAATGGTGAAAAGTACGAAGAAGGGAAATGAGAATAATACGATTTATCTTCCAGGAGAAATCGAATACTTAAAAAAGAAAGAACGCGAACAAGACGGGATATTAATAAATGAGAATTTGTATAAAGAGATCGAGAAATTAACACTTGATTTAGAGATTTCTATTGATAACTACTTTAGCTAATTAAGGGCTTTAATAAAATTAAAATTATGGGAGAGATAATTATGTTTAATTTCAAATTAGTCAATGTCCTCTTTCTGACCTTGTTGATGCTAAGTCTAGTTGCTTGTTCTAGTGAATCTACAAGTAATAATGAGGGGGAAAGTGAAGAAATTACAATAAGACTTGGTCATGCTGGAAATGGATTAGAATCAGACCCTTATAATACTTATTCCGAAAAACTTAGTGAAGTATTAGAAGAAGAGTCCGATGGTAGAATCAAGCTTCAGGTTTTTCCTAACTCACAACTCGGAAATTTGGATTCGATGAAGGATCAAGTTAATAATGGAAACTTGGAAATGACCGCAGGACAAAACACTGGAACACTAGCCACGTATAATCCTAACATTCAAGTACTTGATTTGCCGTATGCTTTTGAAACACTTGAAGTAGGACAAGCTGTACTAAATGGTGATTTTGGACAAAAGCTTAAAGACGGTATAGCTGATTCAAGTAATATGAAGCTTATGTCTTTCATCCCGTCGTCATTTAGAAACTTTGGGAATAATAAACATCCTATTACTTCTCCAGATGATTTAAAAGGGTTAACGATACGTGTAATGGAAGTACCAGTTCATCAAGAAATGGTAAAAGCTTTAGGAGCAACTCCACAGGTAATAGCTTTTGAAGAGTTATACTCAGCACTTCAAACTGGTGTGGTCGATGGACATGAGCAAGCACCATATACTATGTTAATGGTTAAATTACAAGAAGTAACGAAATATTTCACTTTAGATAAACATGTTATGAATACAGCCGTATCCTTAATAAATAAAAATTTTTTTGATAACTTAAGTGAAGCTGACCAACAGATTGTTATAAAAGCTGAAGCAGCAGCTACCCAAGCATTACTTGACCATGTTACTGAAAATACAGAAAAAGATATGCAAACAATCTTAGATGCTGGAGTAGAAGTTACAGAATTAACCCCAGAGCAATTTAAGGCCTTTCAGGACGTAGTAATCGGACAAGTGTCAGAATATTTAGAAAGCAAAATTGATGAAGGGCTTGTAGATGAAATGTTACAAGCTATTGATGAGGCTAAA
The DNA here is from genome assembly GCF_045920555.1 of Pseudalkalibacillus sp. A8. Lineage (NCBI taxonomy): Bacteria > Bacillati > Bacillota > Bacilli > Caryophanales > Fictibacillaceae > Pseudalkalibacillus > Pseudalkalibacillus sp. A8. The sequence continues at coordinate 3,826,520 of NZ_CP174509.1, read as the reverse complement.
TAAAAATAGTATCTTATTCTTGATTATTTATTTAAACGCGTTCGACGCTCTACTAGGATAAACGAAAAGGGGTTAATCTCTTAGTACATAAGAGGTAGGCCCTTTTTCAGTCAACTAATTTATAATCTAGGGGTACATCTAACTTTTTCACTCAACCCATGTAATCTATTTTCTCACAAAACATACTTAAAATGGCGCAGATGTTCCATTGTACGATAAAAATGTCAGGGAATTGATTCCTGGCCTACAACCTGATCCAGTCCGGGCAAGTGTTTATATGGATAGCTATTCACCCGAGGATCATTCTGTTATAGGTTCTGTACCAGGTATGGAAAACGTTCTGATTGCAAGTGGATTCTCAGGACATGGGTTTAAAATGTCACCTGTTATCGGAAAAATTACCACAGAATTATTAATAGATGGAAAAACGAGTTACCCTATAAATCACTTAAGTCCGAATCGTTTTGTAGAAAGTGTAAAATAACTTGCTGGAAACCCTGAAAAAACATTATAGCTATCAATTTCTTTTATAGAATCTTTAAGAGAGATGTTGAGGTCCATGAATGAGAGATAGATAGCCCCCTTTTATCATGAACAAACAAAATAAAGGTAATAGTAAAGCTCCATGAAGAGAAAATCATGGAGTTTTTTTGTTTGAAGAGCAATTGTTCTTAGTCTTTGACTACGGCATCTAGATGAAAATAAAAATTTTTTCTGAAAATTATTGCTTTTTGTACTACTTTTCTATAAAATAACCTAATAAACGTTAGGTGGTGATTTTTTGGGGAAACAGGAAGTGATTGACGCAGCGATCAACCAGTACTCATTGAACGGTTATCAAGGGGCTACTTTACAGAAAATCGCTAAGGAATTGGGGATCAAGCCGGCCTCGATATATTTCTATTACAAAAACAAGGAAAGCTTGTTCATCGATGCGTTTCAGCAGCTGCTGGACAACCATTTTACTGAGATGAAAAAAATCATGAAAGAGGTCGAAAATTGCCATATCAAGGTGATCTTCACTTCATTGATCGATGGCTCGATTGCCTATCATAGGGCAAACCCGCGGGAAACGAAGGCATATATATCATTGGTTACAGCGCCGATTCCAGAGATACAGATGTATTTGCAAAACAATATGCTTTCTTTTAATGAATGGCTGGTAGATGCTCTATATTCAAATCTGAACCGGGATTATCCCCATATTTCAGAGGAAGAGATGGATAAAATCATAAAAAAATTCATCCTCATCGCGAACGGAGTGTTCTGGTCATTCAATGTGTACAAGGAAGAAAACTTTTTTATCCAACTGGAACTAGGTAAAGAAATGATCGAAAACATCATCAATCAGATACCAGATTATTGGTAGCCTATTTTTTATTAAAAAATAGATCAATCAAAAGGAGGGGAAATGTTATGGTTGAGGGATCAGAAAAGAAATTTGTCAATGATTATGAAAGGAAACCAGTGCCACAGGAAAAGCGGAAAGGCTGGTTTGCGTTATCGATTGTTTGGTTGGGAGCAATCATTGCATTATCCGCAATTGTTCTAGGCGGAACACTTGGCGGTGGTTTATCGTTTGGCAAGAGTATTCTAGCCACCTTCGTCGGAACATTCGTATTGGCAGTTTTAAGTGCATTGTGTGGAGTTGTCGGAGCCAAGACAGGACTCTCCACTTCCTTAGTATCAAGGTTCGCGTTGGGTAGATACGGTTCTTATGCTGTATCGGTCATCATAGCGATTGCATTATTCGGGTGGTTCGGTGTCCAGCTCGATTTATTCGGTTCGAGTTTACGCTATATACTGCTGGAAGTTTTTTCGGTTGATGTTCCAGCGAAAGCATTGGTCATATTAGGCGGGATCTTGATGACGACGACTGCTGTTATCGGTTATAACGCAATAGAAAAGCTAAGTTTTCTCGCGGTGCCTTTACTTGGCCTATTGCTTGTGGCATCCCTTGCAAAAGTTATGGACAACCGATCCTTTTCTTCGATTATCGATACCCCTTTAAGTGGGGACCCATTGACGGTCGGACTGTCGATTTCCCTGATTATCGGGTCTCTTGCAATCGGTGCGATCATCGGTCCAGACATCTCAAGGTATGCAAGATCTACGAAAGATGCTGTCATCTCATCCTTTGTCGGATTTTTTGCCGGTTTCAGTGTCGTGTTGATCATTGCGGTCATTCTAGCAAAAGCGACCTCCAAGGCAGACATCGTCGAGATCATGCTCGGGCTGGGCTGGGGAGCTGCAGCGATGGCCATCCTGATTTTAGCTCAGTGGACAACGAATGATAACAACCTATATTCCTCAGCACTTGGGTTCTCTGTCATTTTCAGTAAAGCACCGAAATTCGTATTGACGATCATTGCTGGATTCGTCGGGACCATGATGGCCCTCGGCGGTATTTATGATAACTTCATCCCGTTTTTGATCTTTTTAAGTGCATTGATTCCGCCAATCGGGGGGATCTATGTCGGCGATTACTTCGTCAATCCGAAAAAATATGACTTTCAATATATCGGTCAGATGAAAAACGTGAATGTAACGAGCTCGATTGTATGGATTTTGTCAGCACTATTTGCTTTCATGACAACACCTGCTCCAAATGGATTCGGTTTATTCACTCTGACGGGGGCTTCAGGATTGGATGCTTTCATCGTGGCATTTGGCTTACAATTGATAGTTTCGACCATTTTAAAGAACAAACAAATTAAACGAAATGAATATAGAGAGGTAGGTTAAGAGATTATGAGACTTATTGGCAAGCAGGAAATCGAGGATATCGCCGTTGGAGCTGCTCTTTTAGGGACGGGCGGCGGAGGTGATCCGTATATCGGTAAGCTGATGGCACTCCAGGCGATCGAGGAATATGGCCCGGTCAAGTTGATCAGTGTGGATGAAGTTCCGGATGACGCCTTGATCGTTCCTTCCGCAATGATGGGCGCTCCTACCGTCATGATTGAAAAAGTGCCAAGTGGTGAGGAAGCGATCGGGGCATTTGAAGCGTTAAAAAATTACTTAGGAAAAGAAATATTTGCGACGATGCCGATTGAAGCGGGCGGGGTCAACTCGATGATCCCTTTTGCTTTGGCAGCGAGATTGGGTCTGCCTGTCATTGACGCGGACGGAATGGGAAGAGCGTTTCCTGAACTTCAAATGGTGACCTTTTATCTAGATGGTATTTCGGCGACTCCTATGGTTTTAGCCGATGAAAAGGGCAACAATACCGTATTGAATACGATCAATAACGTATGGGCGGAACGAATTGCTCGATCTGCTACTGTAGAAATGGGTGGGTCGGTCATGCTTTCGATCTATCCGATGCAAGGAAAGACAGTGAAGCAAGCATCGATCCTCAACATTTTGACATTGGAAGAGGAAATCGGCCGTAGGATTCGCGAAGCCAAACAAGCCAACAAAAACCCGATTGAAGAAATCCTTGATGTAACGAAAGGTTATAATCTTTTTACAGGAAAAGTGATGGATATCAACCGGAAGACGGAATCAGGATTTGCTCGTGGGACGGCTACGATTCATGGCCTTGATGAAAATAAGGATAATGAGCTGTACCTTCAATTTCAAAATGAACATTTACTGGCCCGTACGAAGGATCACGTAAAATGTGTAACCCCCGACTTGATTGCGGTATTAGATGCAGAAACGGGAATCCCGATCACGACAGAAGGATTGCGATACGGTGCGCGTTGTGTCGTTATCGGTATGCCGTGTGATCCGAAATGGAGGACGCCGAAAGGGATTGAAACGACGGGTCCTGGGTACTTCGGCTACGATGTCGAATATACACCGATCGAGGAGCTAGTAGAAGGGGGCGTGAAATGAAATGTGCAGTTATCGGATTGGAATAGACGTAGGTGGAACCCATACAGATGCGGTCATTTTGGATGAAAACTATCATGTCGTTTCCGAGGTGAAACACCCGACAACAGAGGATGTAAGTACTGGGATCTATGAAGCATTGAAAAAAGTGATCCGGGGGTCAGGTGTCGCTGTGGAGGACATTCATTACGCGATGCTCGGTACGACACACTGCACGAATGCGATTGTGGAACGGAAAAGATTGAACAAAGTTGCGGTTATCCGTATTGGAGCTCCTGCAACATTAGCGATAAAACCAATGGTCGGAGTGCCGGATGATTTAAGAGCGATCCTCGACCAAAATACGTATATTGTCAAAGGCGGACATGAGTTCGATGGCCGTGAAATCGTTGAACTGGATGAAGCTGAAATCTACAAAATTGCTCATGAGATCAAAGGAAAAGTGAACTCGGTTGCGATCACGTCCGTCTTTTCACCCGTATCCAATCAACATGAGTTACGGGTTGTAGAGATTTTGACAGAGGTGCTTGGTGATGAAATCCCTCTTTCGTTATCGAGCGAAATCGGCAGTGTTGGACTTATCGAACGTGAAAATGCGACGATCTTGAATGCATCTGTGGTTGATGTGGCAAGGGCGACAGCGAATGGATTCACGCAGGCGTTAAAAAGGGAAGGGGTTGACGCAAAGGTATTCTTCGGGCAAAATGACGGAACCTTAATGTCTGTTGAATACACGGTGAAATATCCAATTCTAACAATTGCGTGCGGACCTACAAACAGTTTGAGAGGTGCCTCCTATCTCACGGACCATTCGGATGCGTTGGTGGTAGACGTCGGTGGAACGACAACCGACATCGGTGTCCTGATAAGCAAGTTTCCACGTCAATCCTCACTCGCTGTAGAAGTCGGCGGAGTGAGGACCAATTTCCGCATGCCTGATATCGTTTCAATCGGTTTAGGCGGCGGGACGATCATCGAGGTATTGGACGAAGGGGAAATAAAGGTCGGGCCTGAAAGTGTTGGCCATCGATTGCCTGAGAAGAGCTTGATCTTCGGCGGTGAGACTCTTACGACAACGGATGTAGCCGTTGCATTAGGCATCGCTGATCTAGGCGATCGAGAAAAAGTCTCTCATTTAGATCAAGATTTATTACAAAGAGTGTACGCAAAAATGGTTGAAATGCTGGAAGAAGCAATCGATAAAATGAAAACAAGTTCAGAGCCTGTTCCAGTCGTTCTAGTAGGCGGAGGAAGTATCCTGTTCCCGAACGATCTAAAAGGAGCATCAGAAGTGTTGAAACCGAATCATTTCGGAGTTGCGAACGCAATGGGGGCAGCGATCTCCCAAGTAAGCGGGCAAGTGGAAAGAATCTTTTCCATGGATGAGCTTGGCAGGGAGAAAACTCTTGAGCAGGCGAAGGATATGGCACGTGAGGAGGCAATCAAAGCCGGCGCCGATCCTTCTGACCTAACAATAGTCGATCTTGAAGATGTACCATTGTCTTACGTACCTGGTAACGCAACAAAAATCCGAGTGAAAGCAGCCGGCACATTATTGAAAACACGTAAGGAAGAGTATACAGGTACCGTAAAATAAACAAAAACTTTTACTTGAAGCGATCTAATTTTCCAAATACTTGGAATCAGATCGCTTCACTTTTTATGTGTTTAACAAGATCTACCTTCACCCTTTTAATAAAGAAGAGCAAGCTGACTCTCATTCACATTAAAGCAGGGGTCATGTTATCAATTAGATTATGCATAGACTCATAGATTATGCGATATTGCATGGCATCTCTAGGGGTGTTGAAGAGAGCTGTTTCATGCAATAGGAAAATGGAGGGGAATATTGTTAATAATCTAAAAATTCCTAATTGGCATAGAAATTGCAATATAAATAATAACTAAAATTTAAGGAGGGAATTAAATTTGAAATATGACACACAACTTTCAAGGTCTCTATCATTATCTTCTGTTGTTGTATTCGGCTTGGCTTTTATGGCTTTAACCACTGTCTTTAGTACATATGGTATTGCTTCGCAGCTATCACATGGCATGGTAGCAGGGTCGTATATCCTTGCTCTGATCGTAATGCTCTTTACTGCATATAGTTATGGACAAATGGCGAAAGAATATCCCATTTCCGGATCAGCATATACTTACGCACAGAAAGCGATCAATCCTTTTGTCGGATTTTTGGTCGGGTGGTCAATTTTAATGGACTATCTTTTCATACCGATGGTCAACTATTTGTTATTTGGTATTTTCTTCTCTGCAGCAATACCAGGGGTTCCGCCTCAGGTTTGGATCACTGGATTATTAATCCTCGTCACCCTTGTAAACATAAGGGGAGTTAAACTCGCAGCAGGAGCAAACATGATTGTTATTGTGTTCTCGGTATTGTTTTTACTGATCTTCTGTATTCTATCTATTAAATCAATTCTACAAGGGACAGGTACAGGGACCCTATTCAATATCGAACCGTTTTTTAATCCTGATGAAACATTTTCTCTGATCGTTGCCGGAGCTGCGTTGCTTTGTTTTTCATTTTTAGGATTTGATTCAGTAACGGCATTTGCCGAGGAGACCGTCAACCCCAAAAAGAATATTCCCCGCAGTCTTATTTTGGTAACGCTGATCGGCGGCTTTATTTTTATTGTAGTTTCCTATTTATCACACAATCTATGGCCGGATTATATGAGTTTTAGTAACCCTGACTCAGCCGCATATGAAATCATTGGACTAGTCGGAGGAAATGTCCTGAGCACGACATTTTTAGTAGTAACCGCTTTTGTAGTTTTTGGTTCCGCAACAGCATCATTAGCAAGTGCTTCCCGTGTGTTGTTTGCAATGGGAAGGGATGGACAGCTTCCTGAGAAATTTTTTGGGAAGCTGCATAAGAAATATAAGACCCCCGTCAACAACATCCTTTTGATATCTTGTTTATCCTTGTCAGCGCTATTTTTAAGTCTCACTTTGGTGGCATCATTCATTAACTTTGGAGCATTTCTAGCGTTTATTTTTGTAAATATTTCAGTCATCTTTTTGTTCTTCCGAAGGAAAAAAGAGAGGTCCTTTAAAGGAATTGCATTATATGTCGTCGTTCCTTTAATCGGTGCATTACTTGACTTGTGGCTCCTTATTAATCTTGACAAGTATTCTTTGATTCTAGGAAGCGTTTGGTTCGTGTTAGGTGTTGTATATCTGTTGTTTTTGACGAAAGGATTCCGGACCAGACTCCCAGAAATTCAATATGAAGAAAATATTTCATGACTTACCTTAAACAGCTGCTTTTAAAATTTTTTAGAAAATAAAAATTTATTTATGAGGAGAGATATGATGAATACAGCTGATATTTTACTCCGGGGTAATGTGATATTCACAGGGGTGGAAGATGAGCCGATGTCAGGGTTCATTGCGATAAAGGATAACCAAATTACAGCGGTAGAAAAGGACGGTAATGGAGATCAATATATAGGGACATCGACCAAAGTTTATGACTTTAAAAATCAATTGATCATGCCTGGTTTTCATGATGCACATCTACATTTGATGCTCGGAAGTTTATTCACTGATTTTTCGATCGATTTATCGACTGCCACTTCCTCTGAGGAAGTTGTACAGAAGGTAAAAGAATTTTCGCGTAGTAAAGATGATGGCGAATGGATCATTGGAAATGGATGGGATGAAGGAAGCTGGGAGGACGTGAGTGTCCCTCCAAATCGGAAGATACTTGATCGGCATGTTCCTGATTCTCCAGTGATTTTATTTCATGCTGAAGGACACTATGCTTGGGTGAACAGCAAGGCGTTGGAAATTGCAAATATTACCCGAGAAACTTCAAACCCGCCCTATGGAGATATTCAGAAGGATGACAATGGAGAGTTGACAGGCGTACTGCTTGAAACAGCTGTATCATTAGTATCGGATAAAGCATTGTTGTTTCCGAGAGAACGGCAATATGAATTGATGGAAAGTTTTCTAAAACACGCAGCAAAATGTGGTGTAACATCTGTCAATGACTTATACGCCAGTAGGGCGCTAGCTGGTATAGAAGATTATGAGTTTTATAAGGAGTTTGAGGATCAAGAGAATTTGACTGTACGTGTTCACCTATACCCGGCACTGGATGGGGATTTTGAACGTGTGAAAAATCTTAGAAAGAGATACAATTCACAAAAATTGAAGTTTACAGGATTGAAGCAATTTATAGATGGAGTCATTACGGGCTATACAGCCTTTATGTTGGACCCATATAAAGACCGCCCAGAAACTAAAGGGGAGACAGCTTTTTCACCAGGACAAATTAAAAAATGGGTTGTTGAAGCCGATAAAGAAGGGTTTCAGATTCGTTTCCATGCAATTGGTGACGGGGCGGTCAGGTTAGGTCTAGATGCGTTTGAAGAAGCTCAGAACATTAATGGGAATAGGGATTCAAGGCACGCCCTGGAACATATTGAAGTCATACATCCAGAGGATATAAAACGGTTTGAAACTTTGGGAGTGATCCCCTCCATCCAGCCGTCTCATTTAGCACTTATGCCAAGTGAAAATCATACGTCAAGGATTGGTGAAGAAAAAGATAAATATGCTTATACGTGTAAATCATTATACGAAGCGGCTGGAAATCTAGCATTTGGAACTGATTTTCCAATATCTCCATTGGATCCAATCAAGGAAATCTATTATGCAGTAAACAGGATGGATTACAGTGGCACAAGAGTTTGGAATGAACAAGAACGGATTCCGCTTGCTTCTGCTTTAAAAGCGTATACTTCAGGTGCTGCCCATAGTGTCTTTAGAGATCATGAACTTGGGACATTAGAACCTGGGAAGCTAGCTGATATCGTTGTTTTAGATAAAGACTTATTTTCGATTCCTGCGGAAAAGATAAGGGAAACGAAGGTGTTGATGACAATTATGAACGGAGATGTTGTCTTCGAAGAGAAATATACCCTGTTGTCAAATTAAAGGAAAAATTACCGAGTGCGGAAGCGGTAGATTTTATTATTGTCATCAACATATCTTAACTTGTAAGATGAAGCTATCGTTCAAAAAGAAAATATATAAAGACAAACACCAGGCGGATTCGTAGAATCCGCCTGGTTTATTTTTAAACGTGACACTTTGGAAGAGTAATACCTGTTCTTGACAATTCAGTCAGAGAAACGTCATTTTGGTATCAGTTTTGTTAAAGTTCATTTTTTTATTTTCCCTCGTAAACAATCTTCCCGCCAACAATTGTGTAGACCACCTTTGTTTCTGAGATGTCTTTAGGGTCGGAATTGATGATATCTAGATCAAGAACTACCATGTCTGCCTTCTTACCAACCTTCAGGGAGCCTAAATCATCTTCCCGGAATAATTGATAAGCAACGTTTTTTGTGAATGACTGGAGCATTTCCTTTACAGTTAGCGCGTAAGCATCATTACGGATCATATTCGTTTCCTGTTCATCCGGATAAGGACTATTTCGAGTAACTCCAATCTCTATACCGTTAAGGGGTCGGTAGTCAGGGGTTGGAGGATAGTCGCTGCTACTAGCAATAGTCACTCCCTCATCCCACATCTTGCGGGCAGGGTACATGTCCAGCGCACGGCCCTCTCCAATCATTGCCTTTTCCAATTCATAGTACTGATCCTTGTAAAACCAGAATGGTTGCAAACTTGCAATGACGTTCATTTTAGCCATTCGTGTGATATCATTATCATTAATAGCGGAAATGTGGGTTATGGTATGACGGGAATCACGTTCTCCGTTAGCTTTACGTGCTTTTTCAAACGCATTAAGACTTGCGTGGACAGCTCCATCACCGATAGCATGAATATGCAACTGAACACTGTCCTTATCCAGAGAGGTAACCATTTTATTAAAATCCTCAACTTTCCAATTTGCGTCACCATGATAGTGCTCACCCATTCCGGCATTCTCAGTGTAGGGCTCAAGGAAAACGGCGGTTTTGCCTTCAGTTACTCCATCAGCAAATAGTTTAGCAGTATTAATTTGAAGATAATCTGAACTATACTTTTCACGAGAATCAAGCACCGTTTTAACCGCTTCGTCTGGATTGGTGCCTGGGTCAAATTTGAAGGCGTTGGCAATTCGCATCGTCAACTTCCCTTCCTTTTCCAGATCATGCAGTAAACTCATGTTTTCAGTACTGCCAGACATGTTCAGAATTCCGGTTATACCAAAGCTGTTTGCTTCATCTTGATATTTCAAGAAAGCCTTTTTATACTGCTCCCCAGTTAGATCAAACAAAGCTTGTACATCTGTTAGTAAATCGGTTGCACCTTCACGGAGAACACCGCGAGGGGAACCGTCAGGGTTACGTTCAATCATACCGCCTTTCGGAGCCTTTGTTTCCTTGGATATCCCGGCCATTGCAAGTGCTTTGGAGTTTACCCATACAGAGTGGCCATCAATGGAGTTGAGGATTACTGGAATATCGGAAACCACCGCATCTATATCCTCTTTCTTAGGACCTGGGTTTGTACCATCTGCTTGTTCATACGATCCATTTTTCCAACCACGGCCAGTGATTATTTTCACATCAGGATGGTCCTTCCTAAAATCGGCAATAGCCTGGATGTATTCTTCATGACTTTTAACATTCGTAAGGTCTACTTGAAAAAGCTTAGTAGTCCATTGGCCCGGTGGATGGGTATGTCCATCCATAAAGCCTGGGGAGACCATCTTCCCTTTCAGATCAATCACTTGAGTGTCATCGCTTATATACTTTTCCACACCAGTATTGCTGCCAACAAAGATGATTTGGTCATCATTGATAGCTATCGCTTCAGCAGTGTGCTGATCTTCTTCCATGGTATATACACTTCCGTTTTTAAGAACTAGGGTGGCTTTTCCTTCAGACTTCTGGGTGGGTTCTTTAGATACCTCCGTATCCTTTTCTATTGTTTGTTGGGTGCAGGCAGTTAACAGCAGTAAGACTGGCAAAAATATTACTACCAAAAATGATAGATTAGGAAAAGGTAATCTACTATTCATAACATTCACTCCCTTAATTAGGTTCCTTTTAAATTTAAAGCTCTTTATAGATTTCAATTTTTACGACACCTCAAGTTCATCAAAATCAATTTGAGGTGGTTCTTTTTTGAAAAAGTTTGTAGATAATGTCAAATACAGGAAACCGATCAAGGCCCATATTAAACCAATCGTAATCGAAAACAAATCAAGGTTACTCCATAGATACACAATAAAGAGCAGACCAATAAGAGGGGCAATCAAATGACCTAAGGTATATAATAGAGAGCGTGACTCCTTAGTCTTTAAGTAGGTTACAATCACACATATATTAACAAATGAAAAAGCAGTGAATGCACCAACATTAATGAGAGATGTTGCTCCGCGTAAATCTAACAAAAGTGCGGATGATGCTAATACACCGATTAAGAGAATATTTGGAACAGGTGAATTATGTTTAGGATGTAAATACCCAAAGAAACGCTTAGGCAATACTTCATCTCTTCCCATGGCATATAACAAGCGAGAAGCACTAACTTGTGCTGCCAAACCTGAAGCAAATACGGAAAATAAGGCTCCGGCGGTGAAAATAGAGAGGAATAAGTTTCCACCTATGATATAAGCAATTTCAGGTGAGGCACCTTCAATATCATTAAGCACAGATACATCAGGGAATAGGGACTGCATAAAGTAGGTGACAGTGAAGAAAAAGATCCCCCCTATTGATGCAACTAGTAAAATAGCTCGAGGAATATTTTTTTTAGGTTCAACGGTTTCTTCAGAAAGGGTTGTTATTGCATCAAACCCTATAAAGGATAAAGCTAATAAAGCTGCTGCCCCAAATAGCCCTGAAAACTCCATGTTGGAAGGAAATAGCTCGTTCAACGAATTAAAATGCTCAGGTCCTTTTGTAATGGAACGAACATTAAGGTAAATGAAGACTGTTCCAACCAAAAATTGAAATGCGACAAGCAACAAATTCACCGAAGCTGCGAGTTTGACACCAAAGATATTCAAAAAGCTAATAATAACAATTAGACCAACAACCCAGACCCAGCTAGGAACGCCAGGTAATGCTGCTGAAAGGTAAATTTCAGCAAGTAAGGCGTTGATCATGGGAAGGGCTAAGTAGGCTATAAAAGTAACCCATCCCACCAGAATACCGACATATGGATTCAAAATGTTTTTAGTATATGTGTAGACAGAGCCAGCAGCAGGATATCTTTTTACCAATTTTCCATAACTTAAAGCGGTGAAAAGAATTGCGAGAAAAACTACAATATATGCTGCAGGCACATGTCCTGAAGATACATCCGATGCGATTCCGAAAGTATCAAAAACAGCAAAGGGTGACATATACGCAATTCCTATTGCTACTACATGAAACAACTTTAACCTTCGTTTCAATTGATTTGATTGATTCATAGAACCATTCCTTCCAATCTTTTTTTACTTGAGGAAAATGATTAGACATCTTTTATTACCATTCTGATGTATCCGCTTACAATCAGGGGTCATGTGTTACCATCTGAAGAGAAAAGGGGATATAAGATTTGAATGGAATAATAGTAAATCTTACCTAACAATCCTCTTTATATGTAGAAGATTGTCAGGTATGAATTATTAATCTAGGTTTATTTACAAACTATTTAATTATCTAAAGAGTAAGATCTTATTTTTCGGACGTAGCTAGATTCCTTAATCCTTCAAAAGATGATGCCTCATCCGTGAGGTTATAGTCGGTTCGTAATATAGGATGAGCATGTTTCAGATTTTCCGTCCAAAGTCCTTCTGCCTGGCCATAATAAGGTCCGTATATTTGGACTAAGAGGTGATATTTGTATATACCGGTAGCCAGCCCTAAATTCTTTTAGAAAAGACAGCTAGGGAATCATCTATAATCGTAATAATCCTTTCCATTTCATCTTTATTGATGATAAGAGGGGGGGCAATCGCTACTATATTCATTCCTGGTTCAAAATCGAACGGTCTGATCAGCAAACCTCGCTGATAGCATTCTTCTACGATGGTGGCGGCAGCTTTTACAGATTCATCAAAAGGAACATTTTCCTCGGGATCCTTCATTAAATCGAATCCAGCTAGCAAGCCTTTGGCTCTACCTTTTGTAAAAAAGGGGTATTTGTCTTCTAAATCATGGAGTCCTTTTTCTAACACGTTTCCTAGTAGACTTGCATTTTCGACAAGACCGTCCCGTTCTATGATTTCAATATTTTTTAATCCGACCGCACAAGCTGTAGGATGACCACTATAGGTGAATCCATGAGCCAGCATAGCATCATACTCATTAATAGCATCCCTGATATGTTCTCTCATGACTACACCGCCAAGCTGAGCATACCCGCTTGTGATCCCTTTTGCGACCGACATGAAGTCGGGGACAATCCCCCAGTGATCAACACCGAACATTTTTCCAGTCCGCCCAAAGCCGCAGATCACTTCGTCGGCAATCAAGTGGATATCAAATTCATTACAAAGGTTTCGGATAGCGTGCAGGTACCCTTCTGGAGGAATATGAACCCCACCAGCCCCTTGGATCGGTTCCACAATGACGGCAGCAATCTTATCTTTTCCTTCTTTTTCTATGATGCTTCTAATACTGCCCTCATAGTCTGGATGGCTTTTATCACCTAGCTCACAGTCGGTAACGTGAGCCTTTGCATTGACAATGTCAGGGTCCGTCGAACCAGAAAACTCACGGTAAACATCGATTCCTGTCGCTCTTTGTGCCGCTACGGTTACACCATGGTAGCCTCTACGTAAAGAAATGATCTTCCTTTTTTCCTTGTAACCTTGCAGCTGCCAATAAAATCTTGACAACTTGAATGCCGTATCATTGGACTCTGAGCCGCCAGACGTGAAGAAAACGGTATTCAAATCTCCTGGGGTCAAAGATGCAATCTTTTCAGCCAGACGGACGGTCGGCTCATTGGCATATCCGTAGAAAGTTGATGCATAGGCGAGTTCTGTCATTTGTTGATACGAAGCATCTGCCAATTCCTTGTTCCCGTGCCCAAGGTTGACATTCCATAGCATCGAAACACCGTCAATATACGTATTGCCTTTGAGATCTTTCAGGTGGATGCCTTTTCCGCCTTTAAAAATGATCTTCGGGCCGAATTCTACCTGGGCTTTAGGATTCGTAGATGGATGAAGAAGGTGTTTACGGTCTGACACAGATAATTCAGCTGGCAATGATTCGCCATTCGCATGATCGACTAGTTTCATTTGACTCATATTCATCACTCCTGATCAAAAATTTTAATAATAATAAAACGGTCAATTGATCATTTAGTTATTTGCTAGTTTTCGGATTACATAAAGAAGGACGTTGGCTCCTTTTTCGATGTCATCATCTAACGTAAGTTCATCTTCGTTATGGCTGATGCCGTTGATACTTGGCAGAAAAATCATACCGCTCCCAGCCATCTTGTTCATATATTTTGCATCATGGCCAGGACCACTGAAAAGCTTTATTGAAGAATAGCCCCATTTGTCAGCTGCTTCCTTGATAGCATCCGTCACTACAGGTGAAAATCTGACAGCATCAGAGTGCCAATCTGTCGTGATCGTTACCTCCATGTCATTCATCAACGCAATGGTACTCAACTGTTCTTTCAATCTTTCAATAGCATATGAACGGATCTCATCATCCTTATGTCGAATATCAATCATGAACTCCACTTCACCTGGAATCACATTCGCCACATTCGGTTTGACATTCACTTTACCTACCGTTGTTTTCAAGCCATCAATCTTTTTCGTGATTTCGTTCACCTTTGAAATCATCTTCGCAGATGGAACGAGGGCATCTTTCCGATTTTCCATCGGTGTAGGACCGGCATGGTTTGTCTCGCCTGTTACCTTAACGCTGAACCAGCTCATACCTTGGATGCCTTCGACAATCCCAATTGATTTATTTTCATTTACTAAAATAGGTCCTTGTTCGATATGGAGTTCAATGAAACTTCTGACATTCTTTAATCGATTTCTTCTATCTCCTAAATATCCGATTTCTCTTAAAGCTTCTTGGAAGGATATTTCATTATCGTCCCTCGTGCTGTAGATGAAGTCTTTTGTAAATTCCTCAGCAACCCCCCCGGAACCAAGCATCGGTGGAGCAAAACGAGCTCCTTCTTCATTCGTAAAATTAATGATTTCGATCGGGTAGTCGGTTTCTATATTATTTTCATTTAATACCCGGATCACTTCTAATGCTGTAAGAACGCCTAGAATACCATCATAGCGTCCGCCACATGGTTGAGTATCTAAGTGAGATCCAACAGCAACGGCAGGGCCATCGATTATCCTACCTTTCCTCCTTCCATATATGTTTCCAAAATCATCAAACCTGACATCCAGCCCTTCTTCATACAGCCATTGAACAAATACATCTCTCATCATTTTGTCTTCTTGCGTCAGGGCTAGACGATTTAGACCTCCTTTTTCAGAAGAGCCAATAGAAGAGCTCACTTTAATCGTTTCAAGTAGACGCTTTTTATTTACTCCTAGTAGTAATGATTTCATATGTCTCCTCCTCGTAATTTTATAAATGCAAGTTCCATGCCAAAAAATAAATTCTGTAAATTTACTAAAAAAGTAGCCTTTTATTCTGAAAATTGGTAATATATAATGAAAATTTGAATCGATTTCGAATCGATCTGATTCGATTTCGACTCAATTCGCGTTTGTATAATTGTTCTAGGGAGGTTCGACTCAATGAATAAAGGATTTTTTAAGGACAAGCATTTTAATACGATTTTTAACCATTTGAAGGATGGAATTTTTATAGCTGATAATAACGGGGTTGCCCTTTGGATCAATGATACAAGTACAAAACAATTGGGGGCACCTCGGTCCAAAATAATCGGTAAAAGCGTTACGGAGTTAGAAAATAATGGACTATTCACTCCATCAGTAACAAAGATCGTATTAGAAAAACGGGAGACGGTTACGAAGGTCCAGACATCAAAAGGACGGCAGTATCTGGCTACTGGACATTTAGTTGAAGTTCAAAAGGATGACACTGAATATGTATTGGTCCAGGTAAAGGACATTACAGAAACGGTTAGAGCCTCATTTAAACTTGAGAAGGCTGAATCACTGCTTAAGAAGTATTGGAATGAACTCCAGCAGTTGAAGATGAAGGAAACGGAAAAAGGCCATAGGCAGGCCGTAATCGGCAAGAGCAAGAAACATGAAGAAATGATGGATCTGATAAGCAGAGTTGCTACAGTAGATGCGACCATTTTGTTAAATGGTGAGACCGGTGTCGGAAAAAGTATGATTGCAGAGGAAATCCATAAAAACAGTGAAAGACCTGATAAGCCTTTTGTTCAGATAAACTGTGGTGCTATACCAGAAACGCTACTCGAATCGGAGCTGTTCGGCTATAAGAGAGGAGCATTCACGGGAGCGAACAACAGGGGAAAAATAGGATTGGTTGAAAGAGCGAATGGAGGCACACTTTTCTTAGATGAAGTCGGAGAATTGCCAATTTCCCTTCAACCGAAACTTCTCCAATTGGTACAAAACAAGTCATTTATCCCAATTGGTGCTACCGATTTAAAAAAGGTGGATATCCGGATCATAACGGCAACCAATCAAGACCTTCTACAGATGGTGAAGGAAAAACGATTTCGGGAGGATTTGTACTACAGACTCAATGTTGTTTCTATCCAAATCCCTGCTTTGAGAGAAAGAAAAGATGATATCCTTCCTCTGATATACCATTACTTTGATTTATATAAGGCCAAGTATAGAAATAATTCGACGTTGAGTAAGGAACTGCTTGACTACCTTCAAAACTATAGCTGGCCGGGTAATATCCGTGAGTTAGAAAACATGGTTGAACGTTTGATTGTTACGACGAAAGCAAATGTTATTGAGAAGTCAGATCTTCCAGATAAAGTATTGCAGGAAATACAACAGATAGAGGCTTCATTTTCCAGTTTAAATGATCAAAGCCTTCCAGAATATTTAGGGCAAATCGAAAAAAAAATGATTACTGAAGCGAAAAATAACCATCCATCAACAAGAAAAGCAGCTGAATCGTTAGGATTAACCCAATCGTCATTCATGAGAAGGTTGAAAAAATACAATCTCTAATATAGTACGATGCGGATGCAGAACTTAACACTTAGCTGAATCGATTTCGGTTCAAACAATAAAACAGAAATGATGTTTTTTAAATAAATTTGGTATTACTATTCTTTTAAATGAGAATCAGAACGATGGTAAAGCCCGAAAACCCCTAAGAAAATCAAATTTTGATTTCAGAAAAATAAAAGATGGCATGAAAGTTGCATTACTAGTTAGCAACTACACATTAGGGAGGGATTTTTCATAAAAGAACTCTATTATATTGGAATCTTATCACTATGTTGTCGATATGAGTTTTTATGTGTTTGGGGGGATAAGAAATGGTTTTAACCATAAATAGTACACCGAGAAAAGACGGGTTCAGAATGCCTGGAGAATTTGAAAAACACAAAGGTACATGGATGCTTTGGCCGACGAGAACCGATACGTGGAGAGCTGGTGCTAAGCCAGCCCAAAGAGTTTATGTGGAGGTTGCTAAAGCGATATCAAAATTTGAGCCTGTGACCATGTGCGTGCGGGCGGAACAATTCGAAAATGCCCGTGCACTTTTGCCACATGATATACGAATTGTTGAAATTTCATCCAATGATGCTTGGATGCGTGATATTGGTCCAACCTTTGTTAAAAACGATAAAGGTGAGGTTCGAGGGATCGATTGGGGTTTCAACGCTTGGGGAGGAATAAAAGAAGGGTTGTATTTCCCTTGGGATCTCGATCTACTGGTCAAACAAAAGGTACTGGAAATCGAACGAATCAGCCGCTATGATGCTACTGACTTTATTACTGAAGGCGGGGCAATAACGGTAGACGGTGAAGGCACACTCATAACTACAGAGCAATGCCTATTGAATCCTAATCGAAATAACAACATAACAAAGGAAGAAGTTGAAGATAAACTCCTCCAATATTTAAATATCCAAAAGGTTATCTGGTTAAAGGATGGCTTGGTGGGTGATGAAACCGATGGTCATGTGGACGAGGTAGTGTTTTTCGTTCGACCGGGTGAGGTAGCATTGAGTTGGACAGATGACCCTGGCCATCCACAATATGCTGTGCTTCAGGATGCCTACCAACGATTGGAGAAAGTTACGGATGCCAAGGGGAGGAAGTTGAAGATCAATAAAATTCACTTACCCAATCAAATTACCTTGAGTGAAACAGAAAGTCTAGAAATTGATTACTCTTGTTACAGTTTTGAACGTTCGCCTGAGGTAACCTTCATTTCAACCTATATTAACTGTTACCTATGTAATGGGGCAGTCATTTTACCGACCTTCAATGACCCACAGGATGAATATGCAATTGAAGCTTTTAAGAACATGTTTCCAGACCGAGAAATTTTTCCTATCAACACACGGGAAATTTCAGTTGGCGGGGGAAATATACACTGTATCACTCAACAGCAGCCTCTTCCTTAACAATCAAAGCCTAGAGAGTTAAAGTAAGGAAAAAGGGGTGGCTCATTTGAAGTAGGAGAATTATTTGTATCAGGATCCAGCAAAGTTGATAAGAATCATTTTTACATCTGGTATCTACCATTCAACACCACTAGTAGTGTTATTTTTATAAAGGAAGACAAAATGAAATAAACATATTAAAAGATAATAAGACCGTTTTCAAATATTCATACCAGTTAAAGATGAGGGGGACTATGATATATCTAGCCGCATCTTACCTATGAAAGATTAGGAAAGAGGTAGTCGTTACCGTCCTCAACATTAGGAATATCCTGATGAACAACAGGAATAAGGAAGGGTGTACGTAAAAGGGCGTTTTTTAGACGGGACAGGTTATATTTATAGCTCCCTCACTGGAAGAAGCGATGAATATAGCAGAGAATGGTCCATATGTTCTCCAAGGGCTATAGGATAGGTCTAGATGTCCATGAATGGGAAATGGAAAGCCCCCTTTTATCATGAACAAACATAATAAAGGCAATAGCAAAACTCCGTGAAGAAAATCATGGAGTTTTTCATTGTTATAAAAAGCAAATTGTTTTATCTTCCTTGAAAGGGACATTCAATAATTCAGGAAATCGATCTGTCGTTTTGAGGCTTCCGTAGAATCTGGCAATAGGTTTTACAGCCCCAGGGACGGCACAGAACACATTCCTTAAGGCTGCCAAAACTGTTGGCAGCGATTACACAGGATATTGACGTTTGGATTATTAATAATAGTTCAATCTCTAATAAATATAAATATAATGTATGGTAACGTATAAATCATTTAGAATGAGGTGTAAAGGTGTATTTTTTTGAACCTATTTCTGATGAGGTTCGTTTATCTCAATTAATATTCAATAGACATAAAAAAACGATGAAGCTCATTTTAGGGTCTATATTTGCCTGTATGGCTGCTATTCTACAGGCTGCTGGTGGCTATTTACCAGGTATAGGATATTTTTTAAGTCCGCTTGCCACTGCACCTATTCTGTTATGTTCCATGTTTTCCATTCCATTTGGAGTAATGTCCTATTTTCTGACAATTATGTTGTTATTCATCCTACAGCCAACTGAACTAATTGTATTTCCTTTTACAACAGGATTGTTAGGACTTGGCATAGGGGCGTCTTTTTACTTTTTTAGGAAAAGATTAAGTATTATTGCTACTGGTACAATTCTTTTAATGTTAGGAATTATGAGTCTACTATTTATTTTTCACTTTCCAGTTTTAGGTCCAGCCGTCTCTGATTCCTTTTCATTTCTTACAACTGGAAGTATCTTTTTATTTGCTTTTCTTTATAGCTGGTTATGGGTTGAAATTGCTTTAATCATTTTTAAAAGATTAAAAATGATTATAATTAAGTGATCCTACAAATCACCCCGGTCTCAGGAACTACACCCATTTTTTTCAGGTGGTTTAAAGATTCCAAAGTAGGTGATGTACATTTCATTTTGTTTGCTAAATGTATCGAAATTCGTCAGGATAATTCTCAACAAGCCGACTAGCCCGGACATCAATCCAGTGATTCCCGCAAAATAAACGATATTGCTTATCAAACTTTAGCCTGAAAGGATTTCTTAATCCTCAGGCAAATAACAACCAAGGGAGCCTGATTGCTCCCTTGGTTGTTATTTAGGATTCAATTAAATCCATGTAAGAGATTTATCAAGATTAAGTAGAATTTTATAGTTATGATTCATGGAACTATTTCAAAAACAGTGCCTTGGTTAAAATCAGTCACTTTCAAAGAGCCATAACCCCCTAAATATAATCTGGTTTGGTCTAGATTCGTTCCCAGACTAACATAATAAGCAGATTGAGACCCGAAATCATAATCGGTTTCAATTACACTAAAATCACTTAGTTTACAATCTGGTCTTACCTTAGTATAAGCTAAAACCCCTTTAACCAGAGTTTGAGATTGTTCCTTCCGGGCAATATCGGTGAACACAATGCTTCCCGTTAAAGCGGGGATTCCTTTCCCCATATATGGTTGTACCCCTGTAAGTGCAGTTCCCCCAAACTTATCGGGTCGGGGATCTTTATGGAAATAACTAGTTAAAGGCTGAATCCGCCTCACTGAAGTTTTAATTGCTTCATCGTAATAAGCAATCGTTTTCTCATCCAAATTCGGATGTGTAGAGCAGCTTCTCATAATCGAAGTAGGAAAAGCACCTTCCCACCCTCGCCAACCAAAGTTAACAAATCCTTCTTGGTTAGGTTCAGATTTCATTAAAGAAGCTTGAATAAGCTGAGTAACCGGTATTGGTTTATATTGAACGAATGAAAAAATCGACTCTACCAAATCCTGTCCGACATTCCCCACATATTTAATATACTGATTAGAATACCTTTGAAATGAAATTCCTGGTATATTGCGAACCCCTTTGGCAATTACCGTAAGTGTTTCCTGAATAGGTGCGGGTAGTTCATTAAAACGTGTGACTACGGGTGGATTATAGATAGCTGTATTTTTAACTACATCAATTTCAATTATTTTACCCGCGATTTCCATCCCATCCTGGCTTAAATTAAATGGATCATAGCCTGATCCACCATCTCCGGTTGTTAATACAAGTTTTCCTGTTTCAGGTGAAAAGTTTAAGCTATTAACACCATTATGATTAAAAAATGGTCTTCTCAAGTTAAGTAATGTCCGTCGTTTTTGAGGTTGACCATTCGATTGTAAAATCCATTCTTCAACTGTATCAATATGATCATATTGAGTATCTCTATTTGTCCACCTTAGGTTTAAAGTTTTAGGATCACACGGGTTAGGATTAAAAAATTCAGGAAGACCTTGTCTTGCAGATTCTGAATTAGGAAGAGCACCTGGACCTTGTGTTCCAGCACCTGAATAATGAAGATAAAACAAACCGTTATAATAAAATTGGGGATGAAACGCTAGTCCTAGCAATCCCCGCTCATCATATCCACCACCAGGACCACCTAGTTTTAAGATTCGCGGTCGAATATCTAAAAAAGTCCTAATATCCCCGTTCCCTATGTAAAAGATTTCTCCTACCTGGGTTACAATGAATAATCTTTCGATTGAGTCACCCGGAAGTATAGTTGTTTTCAAAACAGTGGGTAAATTTATCCTATTTACAATGGGACGTAAACTAACCTTAACTTTTATCAACTCACTTTACACCCCTTCTAATTGTTTTCTTTTATAAGAATATGATTAGAACTGTTCTATAAGTACCAAATTAGGACTGTATGCAAGGGTGCTACGAAGTGGATTGCGCAGCAATCGACTTCTTTGCGTATGAACCGTCAGGGTAACCGCAATGACAGAGTAGTGAAAGGGCATGGTTTTAATATTTATAGCACCTTTATACGCTGGGGTAAGTCGCTGGATTTTGTACTTTCCGTAACTTCCCACTTGATGCTTTCACATCCTTCTACATTCGTTTTCACAAAAATTCCTTTCTTTTCAATCCAAGAAAGGAGCTGTTTCAAGATGGAAACATTTTATGAAATTCAATGGATTAAACAGGTGATATTGGAGTAGAGGGAGAAGAACCGTGATGAGTTATTTCTGAGTGAAAAGAGTATTATAGAATTTGACGAAAAATTCATTTACTTGTTACGTTAGGTGCAATTATAATAGGTGTTGCTGTTATGGATACTAAAGACAGGAAGAAATAGAGTAGGTGGAACATGGAATTAAATCAAAATCGACAACTGATAACAAATTGGTTGACTTTATCTACTATACAAATGAATATTTCAAATGAGTTAGAAAGCGTACTCCAACAGCATCATCAATTGGCATTAAATGAATTTTACGTCCTGTTATATTTATCCCAAGCTCCTGAAAAGAAATTAAAATTACAGCAGCTACAGAATATGGTCGGTTTAAGTCAAAGTGCGATGTCGAGACTTGTTAGCCGGTTTGAAGCAAAGGGCTGTGGAACCTTAAGAAGACACATTTGCGGAGACGACCGTAGAGCGATTTATACTTCCTTAACAGCGGAAGGAGAAGAAAAGTTGAATAAGGCGTTCGTTACGTTTAATGAGACTCTTAAAAAGGCATTTTCTAATGAACTGATTCAAGAAGAGCTAGAACGTTTAATTCATCAAATAAATGAATGATGGGACAAGTTAAGTCACTGGCAACCATCTTTTTATTGAGTTCTTTAGCTTGACGGTGTTTTTTTTAATATGCTAATTTGTATGCATGTGCATGCATTTATACAGAGGGGCGAGAACATCTTGAATAACTTTACAGGAAAGAAACGATTACAGCTAGCATTACTATTAGGGTCACTTGGGCTTTTAGGTCCGTTTACCATCGATATGTATTTGCCTTCATTCCCTACGATTGTAGAGGATTATCAGACCAATGCTTCTTTGGTACAAATTAGTTTGACGACATGTCTAATAGGACTAGGATTGGGCCAATTGATTATTGGTCCAATGAGTGATGTTCAAGGTCGTCGTAAACCATTGCTAACTTTTCTTATCATGTATTTAGTAGCTTCCGTTATTTGTGCGATTTCACCATCCATTTATATCTTTATTATTGCTCGTCTAATGCAAGGGTTTGCTGCAGCAGGTGGACTTGTTATTTCGAGAGCGATTGTTCGTGATGTGTATAGTGGAAAGGAACTGACGAAGTTTTTTTCTTTATTAATGCTGGTTGGGAATCTTGGACCTATTGTTGCACCAATTGTTGGTGGTGGTGTCCTTGCTTTTACTGGTTGGAATGGTGTTTTTATTGTGTTAGCCGTAGTGGGCTTGATACTATTTCTGACCGTTTCATCAAAGCTTGAAGAAACATTACCGGAGGAAAATCGAGTACCAAGTAACCTCATTCAAGTATTGAAGAATTTTAGGTCTTTATTCAGAAATCGTGAGTTTTTAGGGTATGCACTGACACAAGGTTTTATCATTGCAGGCATCTTTGCCTACGTATCAGGTATCCCTTTTGTTTATCAAAATATTTATGGTGTGTCACCTCAAATATTCAGTCTACTATTTGGAGTAAATGGGATTGCTTTAATTATTGGAACCCAGTCGGTTGGGCGCTTAACAGATGTCATTTCAGAGAGAACCTTCTTGAAGATCGGTTTATTTCTTTCTACCACAGCAGGTAGTGTCTTACTAACGGCTCTTCTGTTAAAAGCACCACTATTAGTGGTTGCCATTCCAATCTTCTTTTTAGTAGCTTCCATTGGTATTATTGCGACAACTTCATTTGCATTAGCAATTGAAACACAAGGACATATTGCTGGAAGTGCTTCTGCATTATTAGGGCTATTACCATTTTTACTTGGCTCAGTAACTGCTCCACTTGTAGGGGCAGCAGGAGAATTTACAGCGATTCCAATGGGTGTTGTCATTTTATCGACAAGTTTATTAGCTCTGCTTTCTTATTTTGGATTAGTTAAAAGAGCGTCATTACGTGTACAAACGGTAACGTGTACAAACAGTAAAATGTAATCAATCTAACGGGATCGTTTTAATTACGATCTTCCATTATAGGGGTCCCTTCATAAGAGGTCGTTTTTTAAATAGGCGCGTCATAGTAAAATGCTTCCTAAAATTAGGAGCATTTTTTCTTTGATCTATGATAGGGAGCTATCATCCGTTCTCCAGAAGACGCTGCAATTAGGAGAATTTTTTCTTTGATCTATGATAGGGAGCTATCATCCGTTCTCCAGAAGACGCTGCAATTAGGAGAATTATAAAATATGGTTGTTAAAACATGTATCAAAAAGTAGGAGGAGTCATTATCCACATTGCTTTTAATGTATTTTTTTCAATTTTTTACATCCGTGTAATTGTCGGCTACAAAATGTAATTGAATCCCCGTCATAAGCTTCAAGAAAGACGATGGAATATATACGAGATATAACATTAAATGCGCAAATATAATAGAAAGTAAGTAAATAATCTTATTGTTTAGAGGTAGAAAACCAGTTTTTGTTTTTCTACCTCTTTTTTGTACAAAGAGTTAAGGCTAGTACTAAAATAGTCGAAAATTTTCTTTTTTTTGATATTTACAAAAACTATAAAACGGATTATACTGTGATTAAGAAATCGAGATCATTAAAATATCAAGATTTTAAAACGCTTTCAAAGATATCCCTACAACTGTAGATGAGATGGTATCTCTTGTAGAACAATATAAGACAGATGGTGAGTTTAAAAATAATGGTGCAGCACAATCTTTACTAGCACAATTGGATACAGTAAACCATTTCGAACAAAGTGGAGAAATGGAAAAAACCAAGCATCACATGTATAACTTCAGACAGTTGCTTGAAAATCATAAAGAGCAAAATCTTATTTCAGACAAGGCATTTGGAATTCTCGATGCTAACGCTAAGTACTTACTTGGAAAGTGGAACTAGATTACGTGTAAAGAGGGCTGAATCAAAGGTTCGTAATTATTGCGATTTTTGAACAGTTTTCTTTTTTAAAATGTGGCAAGCAAGGTATCTCCACAAAAAGAATCGTTGTCTATTATCATCCTGGTATTAAATTGGAGGCATAATATAATATAGGAAAAGGACATTCTCTTTTTGGCGAACATTGAGGTTAAAGTGGTTGGCATCCTGGTGAGGAAACAACTAAGGAACTTGGGGATTATGGAGTGAAAGTGTTTCTTGCATCTAGACTGGAGGAGCGCTTTAAGCTTAATTTAGAAGAGTGTTACTAATTTAATCAATATAAACATTCCGAAGACTTTATTGTTAACCCTCTTATGCATACTACACCGAGGAGAGATTTTCTAAAGTCCTAGAAGATCCATATATGACTTCAAAGTTAATTGCAGATGCGAATCATAGTTTACAATATGACGATGATGCTGTTAAATCTATTGATGTTTTGAAAAGTGTGATAAGCGACATTGAACAATTTTAGTTATGAAAGTGTTATTCAAGAAAAGGGGGCTTTAATACAATAAGGCCTTAGTCCATAAATGAGTAAAGAGCTCGAAACCGAGCTCTTTTTCTTGTGAAGTCATAGCTTTTAACAGGAACACAGATTAATCGATGAAGGTAATTAGGAACTCTTAAAGAATTATATAAAGGGTAAATCAATTACCTTAACCTAGTATCAGATATTAGAAAGGTGTGACGCTTATGGGTATTAATAATTTTATCTGTCGCTTCTTTTCGCATTGTGAAAAACAATTAAAAGGATGGGATCACACCTATGATTACAGGATTAAAAGTAGAACTGCGACCTGTTTCACTAGAAGACTTTAAAAGAACTTACGATTGGCGTAACGATGAAGAAACAGCAAAGCTGGAAGCTGGTGCTGGTTTCTTTCGCCATAGTCTTGTTCCTATGGAAAAAATCGAAGATGACTATGATAAAGCAATAAAAAAACTTGACAAACGTGAGGTTGGAGAATTTTCTATTTATACCCTTGGCGAAAATCCTATGCATATTGGTTTAATTGGTTATCGTGAACTGAGCAGTGTCTCAAGGCGATGTACGGTTGGGATTGGAATTGGAGTTAAAGAATACTGGGGTAAAGGTTTTGGCACGGATGCCATGAAGACACTTTTACACTATTTGTTTAAGACAATGAATATAAATCGTGTCCAACTCGATACATGGAGCGGAAATTTACAAGCTATTCGTTCATATGAAAAATGTGGTTTTGTGATAGAAGGGTGCTTGCGAAATGATGCTTATATAGATGGAAAATATTATGACACCATCGTGATGGGAGTATTAAAAGAAGAATTTCAATACTAATTATTCCAGGGCACCTGATAGAGGTGCCCTGGTAAGCAGGATTAAAGTTCACTATAGAATACCACAAAATAGCAAAATATAATTAAAATTGGCGTACACCTAAATAAATTAGGGTACGCCTTTATTTTTTTAGACAATAGCAACAATCTTTTGAAAACAGCCTTTAAAAATAGAGCATTGAAGATAGGTCAACGTCTTAATTAGAAAATACTTATACACTATGAAGCAACAGTTATTTATTTAAACTCAACCTTTGTCATCAGAACACTGGAATTTGGATGAGGATTGAATCCTTTGATGTTCTTTTTTCCTGCTACGACTGGTGTTGAATGAACAAGAGGGATCCAAGGTGCATCTTCATGAAAGGTTTCTAATGCCTTGTGATAAAGTTCGTTTCTTTTTTCTGGATCTACAGTTGTTTTCGCCTCCGTAAGTAACTGATGGAACTCTTCACTTTCATAGCGGGCAGAGTTACTGCTTCCAACGTTAGTTTTGTCTAATAGTGTGTATAATAGATTATCTGCATCACCATTTTGAACAGTCCAACCTAACAAGAATGAATCAGCTTCTCCACCGATAACTTTTTCAATATAAGTTGCCCATTCATATGATTTGATCGACGCGTTTACGCCAATTTTCTTAAATGTTGATTGTATAGCTTCAGCTACTTTCTGAGCATTAGGCATATAAGGGCGAGATACTGGCATAGCCCATATTTCCATATCAAAGCCATCAGGATATCCGGCTTTTTCGAGTAAGCTTTTAGCTTTTTCTAAATCAAACGAATAGGCCTCGATTTCTTCATTATATCCCTGAATAGTAGGAGGAATTGGGTTTTTTGCAGGTTTTGCTTGTCCCTCATAAAAGGCATCGATGATAGCTTGCTTATCAACTGCATGATTTAAAGCTTTTCTAACATCCTTGTTCTTCAATGGACCTCTTGTAACGTTTAAACCCAGGTACCCAATATTCATTGAGGGCCTTGTGAAAGTTTTTAAATCTGAGCTTTTCTCAATGCCTGAAACATCACTTGGGGATACACCGTCCATCATGTCGATTTCACCAGCCTTTAATGCATTAAGACGAGCAGAACCCTCAGGAATCGCTTTGAAAATAACCGTTTTTAATTTTGGATAACCATCCATCCAATAGTCATCGTTTTTCTTCAACACAATCTTGTCATTCCTTTGCCATTTTTCAAAAATGAAAGGCCCTGTTCCCACCGGGTTTTCATTAAATTTTTCCCCGTATTTTTCCAAAGCTTTAGGACTAGCAATGGCAAAAGAAGTCATAGTCAAATTTTTTAGGAATGGTGCCTGGGGACGGTTCAAGGTAAATTGGACGGTATTTTCATCGATTGCTTTCACTTCTTTGATGATGTGGCTTTCATCTCCTTTATAACCACCGAACATTGCCCTATACATCGCAAATTTGCCTTTCTCACTTTCCTCAGGATCCATCCACCTCTTAAAGTTGTAAACCACAGCATCAGCATTGAAAGAAGATCCGTCGTGGAATTTAACACCCTCTTGAAGTGTAAATGTATATGTTAAACCATCATTAGAAATTTTCCAATCAGTAGCGAGAGAGGGATGAATCTTTGTGTCCATATCTCCGAATTTAACAAGTGTGTCATAAATATTTTCAGTGACTTTAAACGATTCTCCGTCTGTTACTGTTGCAGGATCAAGAGAAACAGAATCTCCACCCCGTCCGTAAACTAATGAATCCTGTGGTGTAGTTGAAGCACCGCTTGTAGTGTTGTCAGATGAGCATGCAACCAAACCAATCAACAATATAGAGGATAAGAAAAGAGATAGTTTATTCAACAGGAGCACCTCCCAAATTTTGCATAGGCTGTACTTCCAATGTGTCTTTTTTATCTATTAGCTCATGGGAAATTAGTGATAAGAACACCTGTCCAATAGTAATAATCGATCGTTCGTCCACATTAAAGTGAGGATGGTGATGGGGAAAAACTGCATCGATTTCAGGATTTCCTCCTCCCACAAAGAAGAAGGTGCCAGGTGCTTTTCTTAAGTAGTAAGAGAAATCTTCAGCGCACATAATCGGTTCTTTATCAAAAACTTTGGCCTTACCTAAAAAATCAGTGGTTAAAGACTTGAGTTTTTTTGTCTCATTAGGATGATTATAAAGGGCAGCGTGACCTCGATTATATTTAACTTCTGTATTTGCTCCAAAGACGTGACAGGTCGACCCGGAGATGTGCCGTATAAGTTTTTCTGCTTCATTCCGAACATCCTCATCAAACGAACGTACTGTTCCACCGATGTATGCTGTATCTGGAATAACATTAAGTGCTTCCCCACTCTTTATAGAACCGATTGTAACCACGATAGACTTAAGTGGATCTGTCTTTCTGCTGGCAATTTGCTGGAGGTTAAGCACAAGTTGACTCGCAATAACAACTGGGTCAACAGTCTCATGCGGCATGGCCCCGTGTCCACCATTTCCGGTAATGGTTATTTCAAATGTATCTGCGGCTGCCATCGTAAATCCTTCGTGGAAGGATACTTGACCAATGGAATCATTAGACCAGACATGAGCTCCATAAATTTCATCTACACCATCCAGACAGCCATCTCGAATCATTAATTCTGCACCACCAGGGGCTACTTCTTCTGCAAATTGGTGAATAAATACAACTGTACCTATAATGTTTTCTTTTACCCGACTTAACACATGGGCTACTCCAAGTAATGCAGTAGTATGTATATCGTGTCCACAGGCATGCATAACACCAGGCACTTTGGATTTATATGGTACATCTTTTTCATCTTGGATGGGTAATGCATCAAAGTCAGCACGTAAAGCGATTGTTTTTCCGGGCTTTCCTCCTTGTAAATACCCAACAACGCCGTTTCCTCCGACACCTGTTTTCACTTTAATTCCGAGTGATATTAAATACTCTGAAATTTTCTTAGGTGTTTCCACCTCATTATTTGAGACTTCAGGATACATATGTAAGTCACGCCTAATCTCTACTAGTTGAGGATAAAGCTCATGCAGTTTGTCAAACAGTTGTTTAATTATAACCACTCTCCTTTATCGAAATTTTCAATAAATTATAATAGTTTGTATTCTACATGTGTAGTTAGAATATTTCAAATTATAGGAAATGAAATCCCTTATCATTTCCTATTTATTTTACCTACAAAGTGTTAAAACACTTTATAAGAACGGTAAATTTAAATCATATGAATTAAATTTTGAGGGTTAAGTGAAGATAAGAAGCTATTGAGTTTTTATTTCCAATTTTATCCTTGGAATATAAGTGAGGTGATGGATTTGCTTACAATCGAAGAATATGTTGCTAAAAGAAAAAAAGAGGATAAAATAGATGAACTTAATGTAGATGAACAAAATGAAAATATGAGATTGTGCGTTAATTATGTATTTGAATATTTTAACCACTACTTAAATATTACCGAAGCTGAAGAAAAAACAGCCTTAAAAGATGAAAAGCTGGACGTACAGAAAACAACTTAGGGATTATGATCCTGAGATTATAAGTTGGTTGACTGGTATTTATTCAGAGTACGGCAAACAAATAAACAAAAGCTTAGGAAATATTTTAAAATCGGATGAATTTTTCTTTTTATATAATTCTGATAAAGAGTTTCGATCATTGTCATATAACTTCTATTCAAATTTAATAAAGAAACTACCTTTTATAAAAGACCACACTGAAATGTTATTTTTATTTATAAAGGATTATCACCGGGTAATGAGTCAAGAAAAACGAGTTGAAAAGGATGCTTTTTTGTTTCTAATGAAATACATGAATGGATTCAACAAACATGGGAAAAGCATCCTTTATATGACTACGATATAAAACAAAAAAATAACTTGTTTAATTTAGATTCCCTATATAGAAAAATGCCTAAGAAGACATTTACTAGGGGGAGAATACAGGAGTTCGAAATTTTGATGAGGTACTATTGGATACATGATCTAGAAGGTGATGAAAACTACTGGGAGCAATATTTAGAGAAAACATTACCTTTTCTTGACTCGAAATAATAACATAAAAAATTAATATACGACGTATTTATTACAACCCACCATGAAATAATGATGATGCAATAGAATAGGATTCTCAAGGGTGGTCGGCACACTCCCAGCAGAAAGGGGGTGGTGCTCCATGACAGTATTTGAAGCATTGATGTTCGCATGTGCTTTTGCAACATTAATCGTAGTTGTGCTGTCGTTTAACCATAAAAAATAATCCACCCTTGAGTTAGAGGCTCTGGTGGATTATTCTACCCTTAGCCGATCCCCCTTGAAGGGAACCGTCTATTGCATGACCGTTGGTTTTACGGAACCGACGGTCTTTTTTAATATATGCTAACTATTTAGTTTTATTATAACCGATATATCTAAACGAAAACAACTTTCACCTCGTAAGACCCTAAAAAGAGGAAAGCTTAACAAAGGATTTAAAAGAACTGGAGAGCTCCAGAAATAATAGGGATCAACAAATGTATGGAAAAAAGTTGCTTCAGGAAGCTGCTGAATTTTACTTTTCAAATGGACAGAAAGAGCTAACCTTTGAAGATAAAAAGTCCCTTATCCGGCATGTTGTTAAAGAAATAAGGGTATTTGAAGATCGTATTAAAATTTTTACGTTTTAATACCAGTTTTTAATGCTAATGTGATTAACCATGAAAATGTGGATTGTATGATAAGTGATTTGCTTTAAGAATAAATATAACGGCATGGAATCGGTTATAAAATCCTTCTTCATCTAAGGAAGGGTTTTTACCTAAACACCTAGAAGTTCTTAATATTGATAAGTTACGGAAAAAGTAAGACAACCGGGGATCAATCTGTTAAACGAGGTGAAACAGGTGGACATTGCTGTGCCTTTGAAACGAGAAGTATGGAGCCGGTTTATGCAGGAAGGTGTTCTCGATTCTGCCCGGATACGAAAGCGAATCTCCGAGTCATGGTATCTTTGCCAGCGAAAGGGCGTGAATCCGTATAACGGAAAAGGGGATCAGATTCTTTCAGGTCCTTCGCTTGACCGCAGGCTTAAGGATAATAAAACCCTTCTTGAGATTGCCCTTCCGTATGTAGAAAAGCTCCAAAAGTTGTTTGGAAATGCAAAGTCGATGGTGCTGCTGACAGACCGAAATGGATATGTTTTAAAGGCAACAGGGCATTCCGATACACTTGAACGTGCATTGACAATAAATTTTAAAGAAGGCGTTAAATGGACAGAAGACAAAGTAGGTACAAATGCAATCGGGACTGCACTTCGAATAGATGAGCCGATTACGATCCTCGGAACTGAGCATTATTCTGTCGCTTCCCAACCGTTTGTCTGTTCCGCAGCCCCGATCCATGATGATGAGGGGACGCTTGTAGGCGTGCTTGATGTCACAAGTCCAATCGATCAATCGATGCATGAACATGCACTCGCAGCAGTGGCTTCCACTGTTTATGCCATTGAACAGGAATGGCAGAGACGCGTGAGAGAAGATGAGATTGAATTGTTGAAGTATGCTTCAAGCGATGATGACTTTACATCCTCCGTCATCCTCGTAAATAACAAAGACGAGATCGTTTGGATGAGCAAAAACGTAAAACAGGCTTTTCCGTCTGGAGAACGGATTACGATGATGGAAGTGCTGGATTCTGGCTATACAGCAAAAACAAAAATGCCGATTTCTTCTTCGGATCATAATGGTGTGATCGGATGCCGCATGAAGATCGAACGAAAGGAGAAAGCAGCTACCTGTCCTCCGAGCAAAAATGCCGGGTTCCAGTTTGACGGTGTGATTGGAACCAGCAAATCATTCCAAAACGTGCTATGGAATGCCGAGAAGGTCGCAAAAACAGACGTGACCGTCCATATTCATGGCGAGACCGGGACAGGGAAAGAAAGCATCGCCCGGGCTATCCACGAAAACAGCGACCGGCAAGACGGCCCTTTTATTGCAATCAACTGCGGTGCGATTCCTGATGCGATAATGGAGAGCGAGCTTTTCGGCTATACAGCGGGCTCTTTTACAGGTGCCAGCAAAAACGGCTACAAAGGAAAGATTCAGCAGGCCGACGGCGGAACTTTGTTTTTAGATGAAATCGGAGAAATCCCTCACAGCATGCAAGTCGCACTTCTCCGTGTTTTCCAGGAAAAGCAGGTCACCCCGATCGGCGGAACAAAGCCGGTCAATGTCAATGTTAGAGTGATTACAGCGACACACCGCAATCTGCAGGAATTAATGAGCAAGAAACAGCTGCGTGAAGATCTCTTTTACCGAATCTTTGTGTTCCCAATTTATCTTCCGTCACTCAGGGAAAGAAAAGAAGACCTGCTTTCTTTCATCGACTTTTATCAGAAGAAGAGCAACTGGCAAGTAACGTTTCCTCATGAAATCACAACAAAACTTCAAAACTACCACTGGCCTGGTAATATCCGGGAGCTCTTTAACTTATTAGACCGCATGCGAATTTTATATGATGCCGAACTTCCTCCAGACAAATTAATGAAAAACCTGCTCATTCATTTACCAACAGACTGCACACTTGAAAAAGTTAAAAAACAAGATTTATCTTATCGTGAAAAAATTGAAAAAGAAAAAATGATGAAGATGCTCGAACAAACAGATGGGAATGTCTCACTCGCGGCCAAAAAGCTGAACATGCCGCGAAGCACCTTCTATCGCAAGCTAAAAAAGTTCCAGCTCAATTAGAATGAGAAAAAATGAGACAAAGTGGGACACTGTCTATAACTGTCTCATTCTATTGGACAAGTCATAAACGAAATCTTTTTAAAACGCTTATTTGTAAGCGTTTTCTTTTTTGGCATGAAACTTGCAATCAAAAATAGTGAAGAGGATCCACCTTTTCAAAAAATTATAAATGAGGAGGAATGGACAATGGCAGTTGTTAAATCAGAACAAAGTAAGTTGACACATGAAAAAGCGAAAAAGATGTTCCAAAAAATGTGTGAGATCCGCCATTTTGAGGACAAGGTACATGAGATCTTCAGTACTGGTGTGTTACCTGGATTTGTACATTTATATGCAGGGGAAGAAGCGGTAGCGGTAGGCGTATGCTCCCATCTTGATGATAAAGACAGCATTACGAGCACGCACAGAGGACATGGCCATTGTATCGCGAAAAGCTGTGACCTCGATGGCATGATGGCAGAGATTTACGGCAAAGCGACAGGCCTATGTAAAGGAAAAGGCGGTTCGATGCATATCGCCGATGTATCGAAAGGGATGCTCGGGGCAAATGGAATCGTTGGCGGAGGATTCCCGCTCGCGGCAGGTGCAGGGCTTACGGCGAAAGTGAAGAAAAATGGCGCGGTTGCGGTGTGCTTCTTTGGTGATGGAGCGAACAACCACGGTACGTTCCATGAAGGAATCAACCTGGCCGCTATCTGGAAGCTTCCGGTTATTTTTATCGCAGAAAACAACGGCTATGCCGAAGCAACACCATTCGAATATGCGTCCAGCTGTACATCGATTGCTGACCGTGCGGCAGGTTATAACATCCCGGGTGAAGTGGTCGACGGAAAAGATATACTTGCTGTCTATGAAGCTTCCGAGCGAGCGGTCGAACGTGCCCGCAACGGCGAAGGCCCGACATTGATCGAATGCAAGACGTATCGGAACTACGGACACTTTGAAGGTGATGCCCAGACATATAAAGGAGCGGAGAAAGAACAGCATCTCAGCGAGTTGGATGCGATTCTTAAGTTCCGTGAATACTTAACGACTGAAAATATTGTAAATGCAGAAGAGCTTGATGAAATCGATCAGAACGTAAAAGACGCAATCCAAAAGGCAGTTGAATTTGCGGGAAATAGCCCTGAACCGCAACCTGAAGAGTTACTGACTGACGTTTATGTGTCTTATAAAGAAGCTGGAGGTGATCAATAATGGCGAGAATCATTACCTTTGCAGATGCTGTTAACGAAGCGATTCGCCTTGCGATGAGAGAAGATGAAGATGTCATTTTGATGGGGGAAGATGTTGTGGGAGGTGCGGAGGTTGACCACCTTCAGGATGAAGAAGCCTGGGGAGGCGTAATGGGCGTTACAAAAGGGCTTGTTCAAGAGTTTGGAAGAGAACGGATTCTTGATACACCGATCGCAGAAGCGGGATATATCGGAGCGTCTGTTACTGCTGCAGCGACTGGATTAAGACCGATCGCTGAACTGATGTTCAACGATTTCATCGGAAGCTGTCTTGATGAGGTGATGAACCAGGGTGCTAAACTTCGTTACATGTTCGGTGGAAAAGCGAAAGTGCCGGTAACAATTCGTACAATGCACGGAGCAGGATTCAGAGCGGCTGCCCAGCACTCTCAGAGCTTATACGGCATGTTCACGGCGATTCCAGGAATCAAGGTCGCCGTTCCATCGACCCCTGCAGACTGTAAAGGACTGCTGCTTCATGCGATCTTCGATGACGATCCGGTAGTTTTCTTTGAGGACAAGACTCTTTATAACATGAAAGGCGAAGTGGAAGAGGGCATTTACAAGATTCCATTTGGAAAAGCAGATATCAAGCGGAAAGGGACTGACCTTACGATTGTGGCGATTGGCAAGCAGGTGCATACGGCACTGAAAGCAGCCGATCAACTTGCGAAAAAAGGAATCGATACAGAAGTGGTTGACCCCAGAACACTTTCACCGCTTGATGAAAATACAATCCTTTCTTCAGTTGAAAAAACTGGCCGGTTAGTGATCGTCGATGAAGCGAACCCTCGTTGCAGTGCCGCAACAGACATCTCAGCACTTGTTGCTGACAAAGGTTTCGACTTCCTGGATGCACCAATCAAGATGGTGACAGCGCCTCATACGCCGGTACCATTCGCCCCGGCATTAGAGGACCTGTACCTGCCGACACCTGAGAAAGTGCTTCAGGTTGTTGATGAACTGATTGGTGGAGAGCTGGTGGTTTAAAGAACCTAAAATAGCGTGTTGCCCCGGCAGCACGCTCATTTAAAAGGCTCCAACGTAGAAATAGGAGTTTCGGGACCGTTTATTCTGGTTTCGGAGCAGTTCATTGAAGATCAGAGAGGTCTATTAGACTTTAAGTAAAGAAAGTTGCATATCTCTAAACTCATTAATTTTACAGCAATAAAGGAGGACTCCCATTCATGTCAGTGCAAATCATCATGCCAAAGCTAGGAATGAGCATGGAAGAAGGAACGGTCGTCGAATGGCTCAAGCAAAAAGGCGATCCTGTAAAAAAGGGCGAAACGGTCGCCGTAATCAGCTCGGACAAAATCGAAAAAGACATCGAGGCACCTGGTGAAGGGTTTCTCATTGAAATCGCAGCAGAACAGGACGACGTTGTCGTAGTCGGAAAACCAATCGGCTATATAGGAGAACAGGATGAGAAGGTAACCCCCGGAGAAGCTGAACAGGTCCAATCTCAAAGCCAGGAAGAAGTTGCCGCAGCTGTGGAAGCACCTGTAAAAAAAGAGGAGCCGAAAACAAAACAGTCCCCTGATAATAAACGCCACAAACCGCGACTGTCCCCATCTGCAAGGAAACTGGCAAAAAATGAAGGCATCGAGGTGGATCGTTTAGTAGGGACAGGCCCGAATGGAAGAATAACACGAGCTGATGTAGAACGAGCGGTCAAAGAACAGCAAGAATCCAACAAACCAAAACCTGCCGTCCAGCAAGCAGCACCTCCACAGCCAGAGAAAAAGCCTGAACGAAAAGAAGGCAATCCTAAAAAAGTCAGCGGGATGCGCAAGGTCATTGCAGAAAGAATGTACAACAGTCTGCAACAGACAGCACAACTAACGATAACAATGAAAGCTGATGTAACAGAGCTGATGGAAATCCAGAAAAAAGCGAAGGAAGATTTGCAGGAAGAAGGAATCAAACTGACGATCACAGATTTCATCGCAAAAGCGACCGTCCTTGCCCTTCAAAAGCACCAACAAATGAACAGCACGTATGAGAACGATGAAATTACAACCTATGACAACGTTCACCTCGGAATCGCCGTCGCACTTGAGAACGGGCTCGTTGTACCGGTCATTCCAAACGCCGATACACTATCAATCGGTCAGATCTCTCAACAGATCCGAACCGTCAGCCAAAAAGCGAGAGAAGGGAACCTAGCACCAGAAGAAATGAAAGGTTCCACCTTTACGATTACTAGCCTTGGTGCTTACGGAGTTGATTTCTTCACGCCGGTTCTTAATCCTCCTGAAGCAGGGATACTGGGTGTCGGCCGGGCAGAAGCAACC
The DNA here is from genome assembly GCF_045920555.1 of Pseudalkalibacillus sp. A8. Classification (NCBI taxonomy): domain Bacteria; kingdom Bacillati; phylum Bacillota; class Bacilli; order Caryophanales; family Fictibacillaceae; genus Pseudalkalibacillus; species Pseudalkalibacillus sp. A8. Next base: position 3,790,156 of record NZ_CP174509.1, on the reverse strand, counting down.
CCTGTTTTTGTCGGAGAAAATGTTGAGAAGCGGTTCATCCTTCCACTTAGTTTGACGTTTGATCATCGAGTGCTTGACGGTGCTCCTGCCAGTGAGTTTTTAAGTAGGGTGAAGGGATATTTGGAAAATCCATTCAGAATGCTAGTTTAAAACACTACTAATTCAAATAAAAGAAGGGAGAAAGTCATGCCAAATCAAAGGGTGGAACTTGTAACCGGTCTGGTATGACCGGCCAGTCTGTAGTGATTGATGGGGGTATTGTATTTTTGTAATGCAGTAGAATGAGAATTTAACTCTTGAGAAAGGATCATAGAATAACCCTAATTTCAAATAATGGAGCGAATACTATGTCAAAAACAAGTATTGTAGCTAAAAAAGGAACGCAAGATATTGTCGTTTCTCGCATTTTTCAAAGCACCTCGGGAGCTTGTATTTAATACGTATACTGATCCAACAACTGTTCCTGACTGGTGGGGTCCGAAAAGATATACGACAATAGTGAAAAAGATGGACATGAAAAAAGGAGGCATTTGGCGATTCGTTCATCGGGACGTTGAAGGTAACGAATATGCATTTAAATGGCGTTCATCATGAAGTCAGCACTCCTGAACAGCTGATCAATACCTTTGAGGTTGAAGGCTACCCTGGTTTTTCGGGTGTGTCACGACTCTCTTCGAAGAGATTTCTGATGGCAAGGCGAAGTTTACCGAGACTACGGTATATCAATCAGTAGAAGGTCGGGTTGGTATGATGAAAGCTGGTATGTCAGAAGGAACTATTGAACTTTTGGATCGACTGAAGAACTGCTAGGAAAGCTTCAAAACGATTAAAATTCCAAAAACTAAGCGTATTGCACCAAAGATGATTTGGTAAACTCTTTTAGTCTTATACAAAAATAAATGATTAATTTACTGCACATCTTTTTCTGCAGTTAAATTCGTTTGGTCTACATGTTCGCGAGCTTCTTCAACTGCTTCCAGCATTTTCCCTTGCAATTCTTCTCCCATCTCTACCCATACCTCTTCATTAATGGTAGAGCTGGAGGAGGCAGGCGTGGTAACCATAGCAGCTGATCTGTTGAATGAAGCTCATTTGAAAGGACTGCCAGATGTAAAAAATATCATCTACATGGTAGGAAACAAGTTCGGGACCACAGGTTTCCTTCTATGAAGAGGGAGAAGGATATATGAATGAACAATTGGAGATCGTTGACCAGCTTTACTCAAACGAATCTGGATACGCTGGGCAGGCAATACACAAGTATCAAAGTTACAAAAATATGAAGCCATAGCTATAGAAAGAGCAGGAGCTTCGTTTTCGAAATCGGTTCAAATTTTATTGAAGGGACTGTCCTCATGACAGTCTCTCCTTATTTTTAAATGGAAAGCTACACCTTTATCACAGCCCCATCTACCCGTTTGTATCCCCGTAAAGTCGATAATTCTTCAACGAGGCTTAATGCAGCCTTATCCTTCATCTTGGCCTCGATCATGATATCTGCGTCTTGAAGGGGGCGATTGCTGCATAAGGTGATCGCCCTTATCTTACTGAAGAATTGGGCAGGATAACGAAATAATAGGATTCGGTAAGTATGATGGTTAGTATCTTAATTTGATTTAGTTTTACTCCAATAAAGAATTTGCTCCATCCAAATCAAAGAAGGATGTGTCTTTTTTTGGGGGAAGACAGAGGATTTATAAGCTCGGAGTGAATCATTTTTATAAAAATACAATTAAAAGGTGGGCGTTTTGCCAGACAGAAGATCGTTAAACAAGAAGGAGATACAGCCGTTTATGGCGTAATTAAGTTAATAGTGAATAAGGAATAATGGAAGGAGTTTTTCCCTTTGACTACCAAGCTTCCTGAGCGAATTTCAAAAGAACTTATTTTACCTGTCATTTCTGCACCAATGTTTCTCGTATCTAGCCCAGAGCTTGTCATTGAAAGCTGTAAAGCAGGGATCATTGGTTCGTTTCCATCATTGAATGCCCGAACAGAAGCGACTTTAGAAGAATGGATGGAAAGAATTCGTTTTGAATTAGTATCTGCCAAAGAAAATAATCCCGCTAGAAAAGTAGCCCCATGGGCAGTAAATCTGATCGTCCACAGTTCCAATAAACGTTACGAAACGGATCTTAAATTAGTAAAAAAATATGAGCCACCAATTGTTATTACGTCATTAGGTAATCCATCTGCTGTCGTAGAAATCGTCCATGGCTATGGAGGGCTCGTTTTTTCAGATGTAGCGACGGTACTGCATGCTCGGAAGGCTTCTAAAACCGGGGTAGACGGACTAATCCTCGTATGCTCAGGAGCGGGAGGACATGCAGGTACGATCAACAGTTTTGCATTCGCTGGTGCGGTGAGAGAGTTTTGGAATGGAATTACGATACTGGCGGGCTGTATTTCAAGCGGGCGAGATATTCTGGCTTCACAGGCGTTAGGGATGGATATGGCTTACATGGGGACAAGGTTCATCTCTGCAAAAGAAAGCTTTGCACCTGCCGAATATAAGGATATGCTCATTGATTCCAAGTTAGATGATCTCATCTACACGGATACGTTCACAGGTGTAAAAGCCAATTACTTAAAAAGCAGCATCACCAAAGCAGGTATCGATATCGAACAATTAAAATCTAAGGAGAAGGTTGATCTCTCCTCTCTCAATCAATCCGATTCTAAGGCATGGAAGGATATATGGTCCGCCGGACAAGGTGTTAACCAAATCCACCACGTCCAATCCGTCACAGAAATCGTCGACGAGCTTAAGGAAGAATATGAACAAGCACAAGAAAGCCTGGTCGTAACTTCTTCATGAGTAGTAAATAGAGCCTGGAATGTTCCGGGCTCTATTACATATAGGAAAAATGAAGATTAGGGCTTAGTCTATATAATATCGTTATGATCGATATCAATCTTACCCTTCTTTATTATGGGAAAATTTAATAGGTGCTTACAAATATGGACTTGCCCAAACATTCGAATCAACATCTATAGTTCTATCCTTCCTTTGTCCGATTTACGAAAAAAGTGTTAAAGTGGTTTTACCTATTAAACGACTATATTTAAATAGCTTAGGGGTTACACGGGGGTATCATCTCATCATTCGCTGATGTAGCGATGTGCAATACAATAGAGGCTGATAAAAACAGTAAACAAAAAGTAGTGACAGTGGATCTTAATGTGACCTTTTTAAAAGGCGCAAAAGGGGATTGTTACTCGCGCATGCACATGTAGTCAAGGAAGGCAGAAACCTTACTCACGCCGATTGTGTAATTTATGATGATCATGATGATTTGGTTGCCAAAGCTTAGGGTGTTTTTTAATAATACTTGAAACATTTTTTTAAACTACGAACATACAACAGTTATGAAGCAGCCGATTTCGAACAGTTCAGCTGCTTTTATGATAACGAAATTCATTTAAAGATTATTGTAAGAAATGACAAAGTGTAAGATTGATAAGGAAGCGGTAGGGTTGATATACTTATGCGGTCGATTGCCTGCAAAACGAATTGAATCGTGTTCTTCCAAGTGGTAAGTATCACCGTCTACTTCTATGATTAATTGACCTGACATGACTGTAACATATTCCATCACTCCAGACTGATGTGCTTCAGAGAGATACTCACTGTCTGGCTGTAGGTATCCACGGTAAAGCTCCATTAGACCACGAGAATGAAATAATGGCTCAGCAACCAAAACTTCATTTGAACTAGCTAGTTGTAGCCCCTTTTCCTTCCGAGCTACCGAGACATCAGATTCGATAGATAAAAGTGTAGTTATAGGTACATTTAGACCATTTGCAATCTTCCAGATTACTGACAGTGTCGGATTGCCTTCCCCACTTTCAATCTTAATCAATGTTAACTTACTGACTCCGACTTGTTTAGCCAATGCCTCAATACTTATTCCCTTATTCTTTCGGAATTGCCGAAGATTCGTTCCAATACGTTTACCGGCATCTCCATCTTCCCAAGATGTTTTTGAGTTCATTTCAAATTCCTCCTTAAATCCATCAGTCCATTTATAATTTCGATATATTTAAATTAATCATTAGTATATTATAGTTTGCAAAACATAAAAATTATAATATAATAAGTGGTATATTATATTATACCATTCTTGATTATAGCACAAGGATAAATTAAAACGTCTGCCATTACTAGGAAGGTGTAGTTGTGGAGGATAAAAAAAGTACAATAAGAGCTGGTTTTATGGAATCTTTACCATTAGCAATTGCTATAGCGGCATATGGCTTATCTTATGGCGTACTAGCAAGTCAAGCCCATTTTACTATATTAGGTACTGTAGCAATGTCGTTATTGGTGTTTTCAGGATCTGTACAAATGGTTACTGTCGCAATGTTAACAGCTGGTGCAAGTGTTGTAAGTGTGCTTTTCACCTCAGCTTTGTTGAATTTACGCAATTTGTTATACGGTGCCGCCCTTGCAGAAGGTCTTGCACCTGCAAAAAAATGGAGATGGCTATTATCTTTTGGGGTATCAGATGAACCTTTTGTTTTGGGAAGTTCAAGGTTTAATAGACTTGGTTCAGATCCACTTTATTTTGGTATTGTAGCTTCTACTTTCTATATAGCTTGGTTTTTCTCTTCACTCATTGGCGCTATGATCGGCAATCAAGTGGATCCACAAAAGTGGGGTTTAGACTTGGCGTTCCCGGTCACTTTTGTAGCTCTTCTTATCCCTAGTCTTAAAGATAGACCAGTAATAGCGACGGCCTTGGCTGCAGTTGTGATAGCTATTGGTCTTGAATATTTCATGCCAGGCAATCAATTTACAATCATCATTACTGGAGTTCTTGCACCACTAGTAGGTCTCTATTTGAAGAAGAGGTCCTGAATGTTCAACCATTGGATTCTAATCGCTTTACTATCAATTTCTACTTATATGACACGCATCATTGGCGTCGAATTAATGTCAGGACGAGAGATGAGTCCTACCTTGCGTTTATATTTCAATTATGTGCCAGTTGGAATTATATCAGCACTTATCATCAAACAAATCTTAGTTCCGGTTGATGGACAACTTGTTATTTCATTTTCGGTTCTAATAGCCTGTCTTTTCACAGCAATTACTATGAAATTCATAAAAATGTTTCTTCCTGCTGTTGTTCTTGGAGCAATGATCGGATTGTTAACACGTTATTTAAGTTAATATTGAGAACTTCCTGCCTTCGTCATACGCATGATTTGACTATGTGTCTGCCAACTTGATATCCCTGTATATACCTCTAATATTCTGGCGGTTTATTTGATTCATAAGTCATTTTCTGAGCGACTTATAACTACCAATTATATGTTCCGTACATCTATTGGACAGGTTTCGTCATCGATTCTCTTTTTAAACGACAAAATGATAAGGGTATCTATGTTTAATGAACGGGCAATAGAATAGGATTTCTCAGGGGTGGCCGGCACACTCCCAACTGAAAGGGGGTGGTGCTGAATGACGGTATTTGAAGCGTTGATGTGCGCATGCGCGTTTACAACTTTAATTGTTGTCGTACTGTCGTTTAACCATAAAAAATAATCCACCCTTGAGTTAGTGGCTCAGGTGGATTATTCCGCTTTGTCGCTGATCCCCCTTTGAGGGAACCTGCTATTGCTTGACCGTTGGTGTTACCCGCACCGACGGTCTTTTTTATTGTATTCAAACTTTCTAATTTTATTATACCCGATACTTTTGAAAAAGAAAACCATACACTCTTTTTAATTATTTTTCAATTGCTTATACAAGAAAGTGGGCAAGCCATATTCGCATACCTTTTTAAAGAGGTGATGCAAGATGCATGTCAAAATCATTGAAGGAAGTTCTACTGACCGGATTCGGTATTCTTGTTACTCTTATCTGAAGGAAAAATACAGGAAGGAGAAACTCAATGATTGCGATTTATGCAAGGGTGAGCACAGAAGAACAGGCGAAAAAGGGATTCAGCCTCGAGGATCAATTAAAGGAGTGCCGGAAGAAAGCAAATTCAAGTGAAGTCATTGAGTATGTTGATCGAGGAATATCTGGGGAAATTCTAGATCGCCACGCATTAACAAGATTAAGGAATGACGTCCGTGATGGTCTGATCACGAAAGTTATATGTTTAGACCCTGACCGACTTTCACGTAAGTTGATGAATCAGTTGATTATAACCGATGAAATTGAAAAACGCGGTGTAGAGCTAGTTTTTGTGACTAGTGAATATACCAAGACACCAGAAGGCAATCTCTTTTATAGCATGCGCGGAGCTATCGCTGAATTTGAAAAAGCGAAGATCAATGAAAGAATGAGCCGTGGCAGAAGGGAGAAAGCCCGACAAGGAAAAGTATTAAGGAACTTCCAAATTTACGGTTATGATTATGATAAGGAAAACTCCCAAATTATCATCAATCAAGAGGAAGCAAATGTTGTAAGGCTTATTTTCAACCTCTTTACGCAACCAAATGATCTTGTTGAAGGAATCAACGGAATCGCTAAATATCTTACAAACAAAGGTATACCTACAAAACGCGGTGCAAAAGTCTGGCACCGTCAAGTGGTTCGACAGTTATTGATGAATCGTGTATACACGGGTGAATTTTACCAAAATCGATGGAACACAGAGGGGATGCTTGGAAATAAGTATAAATCCAAAGAAGATCGAGTTCCAATGAGAGAACGGCCCAAAGAAGAATGGATTCCAATCGAGTGTCCGGCGATCATCGATGTCGAAACATTTGAACATGCGCAGAGGTTGTTGAACGAGTCGAGACGTAGGTGGGCAAAGAAAGCAAAACATGATTATTTGTTAAGTGGGTTGCTTCGTTGTGGAAATTGTAATAATACAATGGTAGGTATGAAAGTTTCAAATTGGGGAGTAAAGGAACTTGTCTATTCAGATTATAAGAACTATTCCGGTGCTAACCATCCCGGGTGTGGTCGTAGAATAAAAGTTGAAAAATTGGACCAAGAAGTTTGGGATACAATTCTTCAATGGCTAAATGCACCAGAAGAAATTGCAGCTGCTTCAGAAAGAGCTGGAGAAGAAGAAAAACCAAATTTTGAGGAGATAGAGATGGAAAGGCTAAAATCTGAAATCAATAAGATGAAAAACGGGAGAAAAAAATTATTGACCTTATTCTCAGAAGGATTAGAGATTTCAGAAGAAGAAATCAGGGAATCCTTAAGGGAGCTAAAAGATAAAGAAGAACGACTTACGAAAGATTTAAAAGATCTGGAGAAAGCAAGAAAGAATATAGATCAACACATTTATGGGAAGAGGTTGCTCCAGGAAGCAGCTGAATTTTACTTTTCAAAAGGACAAAAGGAGCTAACCTTTGAAGATAAAAGATCCCTTATCCGACATGTTGTAAAAGAGATCAGAGTGTATGAAGATCGTATAAAAATCTATACGTTCTAATTCATTATTTAACGCTATACTGTTGACATTAGAATGGAAATTCTCATGCATTTGAGGGCAATCAAGAAAACGAAGAAGGATGTTTCCTTACACGACCCGATCGGAACAGATAAAGAGGGGAATGAAATCACCCTTATCGATGTCCTCAAAGCCGACCTTGATGACATTGTCGATACCATTCAGTTAAAGATGGAAAAGAAACAAATCTACGAACACATCCATATTCTCGATGATCGTGAAAAAGAAGTCATCGTCGGCCGCTTTGGACTCGATATGGAGAAAGAACGGACCCAACGAGAGATTGCAAAAGACCTGGGAATCTCAAGAAGCTATGTCTCTCGAATCGAAAAGCGCGCCCTGATGAAACTGTTTCATGAATTCTACAGACAGAGGAATGACAAAGAGAAGGGATAGCGAACAACAGCCCTAGGCATACTTGCCAGGGCTTTTCTCATGTCCAAAAAGTTAGAAAACATCTCTGAAAGGGTATTGATTGAAAAGTAGAGAGGAGGTTGGAGGGGTGTTACAGTCAAAATTATTTCGTGCACTCATTTGGGTTTTATTATTATTTATCATCGTATGGATAGGGACCGAAATATCTTTTTTATTTAAACCGATTGGAATCCTGATCACGACTTTATTCTTCCCTATCGTCGTTTCAGGTGTGTTTTTCTATTTGTTCCGGCCATTAGTCAAATGGATTCGAAAATTGAAGATACCTAAAGTGTTGGCCATCTTGATCGTATACTTGGTATTTACAGGGATTGTCACAGGGGTATTCTGGTCAGTTGGTCCAATTTTACAAGAACAGGTGAAAGGATTGGTGAATGGTGCTCCGGAATTAGCGGAAGATTTCAAAAAGAAAATGGAGGAGTGGAAGCAAAACCCTGCGGTTTCACGTTTTTTAGGTAGTGAAATGATAAAAGAAGGGAATCTCTCCGAACGCTTATCCGAATCAATCGGCAATATTTCATCCACTGTCAGCAGTTATATCATATCATTTTTAAGCATACTGACGAACATCATCATCGTTCTCATACTGCTGCCGTTTATTCTCTTCTACATGCTTAAAGATGGAGACAAGCTTCCAGGTTCTATCCTTAGGTTTTTACCTGCAAAACACCGCGATGAAGGAATGACGATATTAAGAGATATGGATGAAGCATTAAGTGGATTCATCCAAGGGCAGTTGATCGTCAGTTTGTTTATCGGAACGTTCGTATATATCTGGTACCTCATCATCGGTCTGGATTATGCGTTGATCCTTGCCTTGATAGCACTGGTATTGAATGTCGTACCGTTTGTGGGCCCTATAATCGGAACTGTACCTGGAGTAATCGTTGGATTGATCCAATCACCGATGACCGCCTTGTACGCCATACTAGGAGTTGTTGTCATCCAGCAAATTGAAAGCAATTTGATCTCTCCGCAGGTTATGGGGAGGCGATTGGATGTTCACCCATTGACCGTTATATTGCTGTTACTTGTAGCCAGCGCAATAGGCGGTGTGCTAGGACTAATCCTGGCAATCCCTACTTATGCTGTCGGGAAAGTAATCGTGATCCATACGAAACGACTTATCAAATTGTATGGAAATTCTACCTGAACAAAAAAGGGGGCTGTCCCAAAAGTCTACACATAGACTTTTGTGGGCAGCCCCTCTTATTTATACAAAAAAATCGCCTGATTCGTTATAATGTAAGCGACCAAACCCACAATTAAACAAAATCGGAGGCGATTCTTTTGAGTAACTCTTCAGCTACTTTTATTGATTATAACATGGGACAATTGGTTCTACCAATGGATCACAGTGATTTAATTCCTGAAGATCATGTGGTACGAGTTATCAATTCTATGGTTAATCAGATAAACGACGACCTTTTCTTTTCTCACTTTCCAGGAGGCGGGCGCAGTTCCTATCATCCCAAAATGATGACAAAAGTGATCCTCTATGCCTATACTCAAAAGATCTATTCCTGCCGTGAAATCGCGAAGTCTCTTCGAGAACATCTTCCGATGATGTGGTTAGCCGGACAACAAACACCAGATTTTCGAACAATCAACCGTTTCCGTTCGGAACGGATGAAAGAAATGATCGAACCTCTATTTACAGAACTGATCAAGCTCTTATTAGATCGAAAATACATATCAATGGAAAATTACTTTTTGGATGGGACGAAGCTGGAAGCGAATGCGAATAAGTACACGTTTGTATGGAAAAAAGCAACGGATCGATACGAAGAAAAGCTTCAACAGAACATTCATCAAACCTTCCAATACATTGAAGACGCTATCCGTTTAGATGAAAAGATCCTCTCAGAGGAGGAAGAATCGGTTCAACGTGTGACTTCCGAACAGTTAGAAAAAGTCGTGCAACACGTGGAAAAGCAGGTCATCCAAGCCGAAACCGAAGCTGATGAGGAAAAAGATAAGGAAAAGAAAAAAGAGAAGAAATCCGTCCTCCGAGCCAAACGTAAAGTACATAAAAAGCTGAAGGAAGATTTTCTCCCGCGCCTTCAGAAGTATGAGACCCAACAAGCGACCTTTGGCGATCGAAACAGCTATTCGAAAACGGACACCGATGCCACGTTTATGCGAATGAAAGAAGATCACATGAAGAATGGTCAATTGAAACCTGGATATAACGTGCAAGCTGGGACCGAAAATCAATTTATCGTGGGATACTCAATCCATCAACGACCAACGGATACGCGTTGTTTTGAACCGCATATCGAAAAGCTGAAAGCTACAGGACTTCCGATCCCTACATATGTCGTCGCAGATGCTGGCTACGGAGGAGAGGCCAATTATGTGTATGCCGAGGAAGAAGAATTTAAGACCTTGATTCCTTACAATACGTTGCGAAAAGAACAATCTCGAGCTTATAAAAAAGATCCGCGTCACGTGAATAACTGGGCGTATTGTGCCGAAGACGATTATTATATTTGCCCCAACCAACGGAAAGTCCTATTCAAGCACTATTCTCAACGAACAGATAAATATGGATACACCAGAGATTTCAAGATATACGAATGTGAAGACTGTAGTGAATGTCCATTAAAGGAGAAACAAAAGCAAAAGGGAACCGGCAAGTCCATTTCAATCCTGTGTATGAGGAACTAAAAGAAAAAGCCAAGAAGAACCTTTGTTCTGACGAGGGCGCACAAATCTACGCACAACGGAAAGTTGAAGTAGAAAGTGTGTTTGGTCATATCAAGGGTAATCGATCGTTCCGCCGGTTTTCACTGAGAGGCCTTGAGAAAGTGAATATCGAATTCGGGCTGATCGCCATAGCCCACAACTTCCTGAAACAGGCGGAACAGAACCGCCTGTTTTCTAAACAAGATTCAAAAAGGAAAAAAGCCACAGAGAATTTTCATTTTCTCAGTGGCTTTTACTCATTGAAAAGGGCTTTTGGGACAGCCCCTTTTATTGCTTTATAGTCATTTTAAATAGAACAATTCTTTCAAGGCTTTTTCCGAAATAAGGTTTTCCCATGAGACTTCAGGTAATAAAGTCAGCCAATCATTCCCTGTCACTTTCCCAGCCATAATCATCACACCGAAAAATACAATACTGATCGATAACATGATTACAATAGTATCAATCGAATCTTTTTTGCTTGATTTTTTATTATTCACTAGATCATCTCTCCTATAATTCCTCGATTAGTTTGAATGGATAGATTAATTTCCCAACACAAAATCACTCTTATCTGAGTCGTGAAAAAACAGAAAGAGTTTGTCATGATATCCATTTGTGGGATAACCCGGTCTTGATAAGAACTTTTTAGGAGAGATAATTGGACTGGTACATAACTGCATAAATGAAAATGGCAGCATTTAAAAAGTGAGGAGATCCACTTACCAAGTCGAAAGCAACACTTTCGGATAATTCTGCGAATAGGTAGTGATCATTGAAAAGTGTTTTGGAATGCACTTTCGGAATAAGTATGGTGGTGGATAAGGCTGCGCTCTCTGAAGGAGCCAAATATCCAAAAGAGGACAGTACTTTTTCTTCAGAAGGCGTCAGGGTCTGTTGATCAAATTGCTGATAAGGGGTTATGAAGGCTAAAGAAACAAATAGAACAAATAGTAGATTAATAATAAAAATCTTCCTCATGTGTTGAACGCCTCCCCTTATTCACTATATTACAATAAATCATAGAAAAAGAGTATAGGACAGTTTCATAGAAAAGCCCAGCCATTAATATATCAATGGCTGGGGCTCTTCTATCAGTTTTTAAACGGTTTTCTTCAAATCTTCATACAGGATATTTTCACTTTCCCGTGGTGACAGCAATGTTACTGACAAGATGGTCGCAATTGATACAGGGAGCCCGATGAATACCGGGTGAAGCCCGAAAGGATGTCCTGCTATTTGCCAGATGAGTGCAACAACCAGCCCGAACCACATTGCCATGATCCCAGCGCTTTTCGTTGTACGTTTCCAAAATAATCCGAACAACACTGGTGCAAGAAGTCCTGAAACGAGCATCGCAGAGCCTGTTATCCACAGAGTGACCAATTGCGGAATATAAAGGGCTAAAAGAAGGGATACGACTGAGACGATCGCAACTGATAGACGACTGTAAAGGAGCATTTTTCGATTGTTGATATCGCCGATCCTCGGTTTGACGATATCATTGACGATCGAGGAAGATGCTGCTATGAAAAACGAGTCTGCACAGGATATGACAGTCGCTAACAAGGCGATCAGCATGACAATGACCATTGTAAACGGCAATACAGCTCCTATGACTTCATAATAAATCAATGCCGGATCTAGGTTCGTCATATTCAAACCGAACTTGGTGAAAACTCCGATCGCCACGACAATTGCAGCAGTCAAGAACCCTAGAATAATCGCTGCCCAATATCCAGATTTAGCTGTCTTGATATCCTTTGCTGCCCAGAAACGTTGCCAAAGATCTTGTCTGACGAATTGATAAGCACCGATCGTCAGCATATAGACTAAGAAGTCTGAAGTCGAAATATTGAAGATGCTCAACATGTTTCCGTTTTCCGTATTACTGGCGGTTTCTGCAACTGCACCCCAATCACCGACTGTATACAAAATGACCGCAAAAAGGATGAATACCCCAACCGTCTGTATGGTCCCATGTATTGCATCCTGCCAGATGACAGACTTAAGTCCTCCAAAGTACGTTTTTAAAGTTAAAAGGACCCAGCTGATGAGGATGCCGGCTGTCATGCTCATTCCAATAGTCAGGTCCAAAATGGTGGCAATCGATACGAATTGCATACCAGTTATCGCACAATAAGCAACCATGATACTGATGACAGTCGGTATTCTTGCACCCTCTCCATAACGTAAAGCAGTGAAGTCACCTAGCGTGACCATATTGTATTTTTCTCCGAGTAAACGGATCCGTTTCAATAAAAAGATCGCCATCACGATAGATGTCAAAGTGAATCCGATTGCCAACCACTGTTGTCCCATTCCGAACAGATAACCATTCGTCATGTACCCAAGTAAAATCGATCCACCGATCGCCGTTCCGGTAAAAGTAAGGATAAGGGGGAGCAGGGAGACCGAACGGCTCGCTACATTGTAATCATCATACGTTTTGATTTTACGATTTACGTAGAGGGATAAACCGAACAGGAATATGAAGTAAACCACTACGACTGAAATTAAAATCAACTGTTGCTGTTCACTAAACATCACGTTCATCCTTTCATGGCTTCAAAAATGGTAGAGTCACAATAAACCAATCTTCCTTCTAAGTAAGTTCTTTCAACTTTCATATCTATTAACTTTTCTACATCAACTTTCAAGGGATTATCTGATATGACCATAAGATCCGCTTTGGCCATTGGTTTGATGACCCCTATAGCCTGCTCTTCAAAGGAACTATATGCAGCATCTCTTGTATAAGCTTTCAAAGCATCCCAGACTGAAATGTTTTGGGAATCATCAAGAACTTGTCCACTGGATGATTTTCTAGTTACCGCACCGTAAACTCCCAACCAAGGGTTTCCATCGTTGACAGGTAGATCCGAGTTGCCAGGTGCAACAATACCAAACTCTTTGAATGATTTTTGTGGGAAAACACCTTTCATGCGCTCTTTACCTAGCTTGTTTAAATAATTATCACCTATATGATAGAGGAAGCCTACAGATGAAGCAGCAACCAATCCAAGTCTTTTCATACGTTGAAGATGGTCCCAGGCAGGTAAGGCACAATGTTCAATCCGGTTGCGCATAGAGGTCAAATCATTCGTTTCATTGATTTTTTCATACGCTCTGATGGCAACCTCTATCGCACGATCACCAATCGCATGGATGGCGATCCGCAAGCCAGATTCGATCCCTTTTTTCATCAATGGGAAAATTTCACTTTCGTCATCATACAGAATGCCTGTCTCATTCGTGCCTTCAAATGGTTCCGTAACTGCAGCTGTTTTGCCCCCGACACTTCCATCTAGCATGAATTTCAAGCCCTGGATTTTTAACATATCGTTTCCGAAACCGCTCCTTAATCCGACAGAGACCACTTCATCAAGGGATCCGTCAAATCCATTCTGATCAATGGCCCATATCCATGGTCTTACTCTTACATCCAATTCATCCTTTTCTAGCAGATACTGATATAATTGAAGGTCAGCAGTTTGAGTCGACATGTCATGCACAGTGGTGATGCCCCATTGAGCAAACTGTTTTTGCGCAAGTTTCATTCCCTCGATCATGTCAGCATGGCCATACTTTGGAGCAGCAAGCAGACCTTGGGCTTTTTCTTGTAATAAGCCAGACAGTTTTCCATGTTCATCCCGTTCGAGATTCCCTCCATCAGGATTTGGTGTATCTTCTGAAATTCCGCTTAACTCCAGGGCTTTTGAATTGACCACTGACATATGGGCACAAGTTCGCTTTAAAACGACAGGATGGTCCGGTGCCACTTGATCCAAGTCCCATCGTGTGGGATTACGTTTTTCTACTAGTTTACTATCATCCCATCCCCATCCTTTAATCCATTGGCCTTTGGGCGTGTTGCTTACTTTACCACGCACTTTATCTAAAAGGTGATCAATTGATGGTGTGGAGGTGGGCTTACAATCAACTTCTAATAGCGTAAGTCCATATATGGAAGGGTGGATGTGACTTTCGATGAAGCTCGGCATCAAGGTCCGCCCGTCCAAATCGATGATTTCAGTATTATCTTCCCTCCAGGATAATGCTTCTTTTTCGCCACCGACGTAGGTGATGATCCCATTCTTCACGACCACAGCATCAGCTGTAGGGGTTTCATCATTCATCGTCAGTACATCGCCATTTAAGAAAATCAAATTTTCATATTTCATGAAACCTGCCTCCTGATTTTATTTATGTAGCCTATATGTGAAAAAAAGCCAGGAATATGGACAGCACAGGTAAATTGACATACTTACCCCCTGTACATATAACTGGCTTTTGCATCTAAAGAGTTGCTTTACTTTGACCAGTAAAGTCGATTAGACGAACAGTTATTCCTGAAATTAGTATTTGAAGATATTAATAACCTATCAAGATTTGCTTGCAAGGTCAATGTAATTATTAGATAATTCTAATTAAAGCGAAAATTAGGGATGATAGTATGGTGAGATTGAAAAATAAATAGGACTAATTTACACATATATGGAACTAATTGAATGGAGGGCAGTAAAAATATACAAAATAGAGGAAGAAGGGAGGTAAAAATGAATATTCTTTGGGATTTTGATGGGACACTGGTAGATAGTTATCGTCTATTTGTAAAACTGTTTAAGAAAATACTGGCAGACGATACAGCTGAAGAAGAGATTTTCAGACATTTGAAAATTTCCTTCACACATGCTTTTGAACATTACGGTTTTTCAGAAGAGTTGAAAGAGAAGTTACGGAAATTGGTGAATGAACTGGAACCTTCAGAATTCATTCCTTTTGAAGATTTGGAGAAAGTACTCGAGCTTGCCGACTATAATTTCATCGTGACGCATAACTCGAGAAAAGTCGTTAAGAATGTATTGGATCATCACGGGTTGACAGGGCATTTTACAAAAATAATCGGCTACGAAGATAAATTTCCGAGGAAGCCGGATACATCAGCTTATAAACACATTTTGAAAGAGTATTCTGTCGATGTTGTAGTCGGGGACCGTGAATTGGATTTGATTCCAGCTAAGGAACTCGGTATTGCGACTTGCAGCTTCCAAAATGACACCATTGAGGGTATGGATTACTATGTACATACATACAAAGAACTGTATGATATTTTAAGAAAATAGAGTAAAAGAAGGTTAATCAGTAGGGGTTTGTGGAAATATACATTATAATAATCGGAGAAGAGGGGTGAGTTTGGGCAGTATGGAAATCATATTCAATATATCCCTGATATTAATGCTCGTTTACTTCATGTATGCGTGTGCATACGATTAAAAAGCAGGCACCTCAAGTGTCTGTTTTTTTATTTTTGGATGTTTTCTAAAAATTGGGAAAGCAAGTATATTTCCACTCCATTACGATAGGATTGTTAAAAACCACAATCTTTGCTAAAAGAGCCTTACTTCTAAAACGGGAACAATCAGGTCGAATGCATTCTCTTTTTAAATTCATGAATATTCTTTATAATAAAGTTATTACATATTTTGTTGGGAGGATGTCGATGAAATTAACACAGTTACCTCAGAAGTGGAATTTGGAAAATATTTTTCAAGGTGGCAGTTCATCTCAAGAATTGAAGGCATACATACAATCTATTGAAGAACAGATTGTAGCAGCTAAGAATACAATCGATGAGTGTAATCCACAGAATCATGAGGATCTTGCAAAAGTGGTGGAAGAGATGAGTCTATTATCTTCTCGTCTCCACGAAAGCAGTGCGTATGTCGGATGCCTGGTCGCACAGGATGTGAAGGACAAAGAGGCAGTAGCCATCAGAGGTAAACTCGATCAAATCGGGGCAAAATATCATTCATTGTGGACACAATTCGATGTTAAATTGACAGAAATAACCGATAATGAATTGAAAACGCTACTCCAGTACGATGAACTTTATCCATATAACTATGCCTTAAGTGAACGCCGTAAAAACGCTGTGGAAAAGCTCAGTTTCGAACAAGAATCACTTATTAATGACTTGGCAGTTGACGGCTATCACGCATGGTCCAACCTTTATGACTTGGTCGTTGGAAAGATGAGCATTCCTTTTGAAGAAGATGGAGAGAAAAAAGACCTTTCTGTCGGTCAGTTGGATAACAAATTGTCCAGTCAAAACCCGGAAATCCGCCACCGTGCGTTTGAAGCTTATGAAAAAGCTTGGGAAGAACAAGAAGATTTTTGTTCAGAGGCATTAAATCACCTGGCAGGGTTCAGATTGAACACGTATCAACATCGTAATTGGGACTCTGTATTGAAAGAACCTTTAACCATCAACCGTATGAGTCAAGAGACGCTCGATACGATGTGGAAGGTCATCGAACAGCACAAAAACATCTTTGTGAAATATTTGGATCGAAAAGCAGAAATGCTAGGTCTTGAAAAGCTTGGCTGGACTGATGTTGATGCACCAGTAGGAAAAGTAGAGACGAAAGTCACTTATGATGAAGCAGCTAACTTCATTATTGAGCAATTCAATCGCTACAATCCTAAAATGGGTGAGTTTTCTCGTCAAGCGTTTGAAAAAGCATGGATTGAAGCAGAAGATCGAGCTGGAAAACGTCCTGGGGGGTTCTGTACTAGTTTTCCGAATACCAAAGAAACAAGGATTTTCATGACATTCTCTGGTACTGCAAGCAATGTTTCAACACTTGCTCACGAGCTTGGTCATGCTTATCATCAACATGTCATGGATGAACTTCCATACTTGAATCAAAATTATGCGATGAATGTGGCAGAAACAGCTTCTACTTATGCAGAGATGCTTGTATCAGATGCAGCTGTCGAAACAGCAAAGACAGAAGAAGAACGGATTGTGCTCCTTGAGGATAAGATCCAGCGTTCCGTTGCATTCTTCATGAACATACATGCACGTTACCTTTTCGAGACACGGTTTTACAGCGAGAGAGAAAAGGGACTCGTCCCAGTTACTAGATTGAAAGAAATGATGGAAGAAGCACAAAGAGACGCATATCATAATGCTTTAGGGGAATATCACCCATATTTCTGGGCTTCCAAGTTACATTTCTATATCACAGACGTACCGTTCTATAACTTCCCGTATACCTTCGGATATATGTTCAGTGCTGGAATTTATGCGATTGCAAGAGAACAGGGATCAGCATTTGAAGAGAAGTACATCGCCTTGCTTCAAGACACAGGGACGATGTCAGTAGAGGATTTAGCTGAGAAACATCTTGGAGAAGATCTTACTAAACCGAACTTCTGGAAAAATGCAATCCAACTTGCAGTAGAGGATGTAGAGGAATTCTTGAAATTGACAAAATAAAACCAATAGAAAAGGTGCTGTTCAAGTGAACAGCACCTTTTTGTTATACTATCGTTTTTTGACACTTACATTACTGATCATCAGGAATGAGAGGATGAGGATAAGGAACATGAAAATAAAGTTCGGTATCATATTCACTGTCAAGAAGGAAAGGGCTACGATACATCCTGCTGCAGTGATCGGAACACCTCTGAAATGTCCGTCAAATTCAGTAATATTGAATCTGGCTAAACGGATTGCACCACAAAGCATATAAATGATGATAAAGACGATGCCCGGAGTACCAAACTCATGTAAGACCGCTTGGTAGATCAAGAATGCCGGCGCAACTCCGAAAGAAATCAAATCACAAAGGGAATCAAGTTGTTTACCAAACTCTGATTCTATTTGCAGCTTCCTCGCAATCATTCCATCAAACCGATCAAACAAAGCACATAAAAAGATGAACCAAAAGCTCAACTCCAATTGACCTTTTAAAATACATACAATGGCTATAGCACCCAATGTCATGTTCAAAAGTGTCATTGCGTTAGCGGTTTGACTCTTCATCCGCTTCAGTGTATGGTCAACCCGGTCCAAAAAGTACATTATACAAGTCACTCCTTATTGGCTTCTCACTTAAATGAAAAATCCAATCCCTTTGAGCTGATTAAAACTATTATATGCCACAACTTCATAATA
Organism: Pseudalkalibacillus sp. A8; assembly: GCF_045920555.1. Lineage (NCBI taxonomy): Bacteria > Bacillati > Bacillota > Bacilli > Caryophanales > Fictibacillaceae > Pseudalkalibacillus > Pseudalkalibacillus sp. A8. The sequence continues at coordinate 3,771,640 of NZ_CP174509.1, read as the reverse complement.
AGAAAGCCTTATTTTACAAATGCTTAACAATTCAAATTACTTTATTGTAAAATGTTCACACTTCTTTAACTATACGGAAATGCATGTCTATAAACAGAGCATTTGGTAAATGAAACAGCTGACAGAACACGATAACCTGTCAGCTGTTTGCCTTCTATTTTATTAAGATTCCTCATTATATTTCTTTTGCAGTTCATCCTTTATCGTACGATCGGAAAGAGGTACACCCGTACGATACGCTGCTCGTGAAATCATATGACCTGCGACTGGGGCAGTCATCAAGACGAAGAGGATTCCAAGGATCAGTTTTCCACTCAACATACCTTCTTCTACAATAAAGAAGATGAATGCAGCAACCAATACACCTGATACACCGAGTGTTGCACTTTTGGTGGCAGCATGAAGCCTTGAATACACATCCGGAAAACGCAGGATTCCCAGTGAGCTCGAAAATACAAAGAATGTACCGATCAATACTAGGACACTAATCACGACTTCGATCAATGATAACACCCTTTTCCAAGAATTTCGCAATCGCAATCGTTGCGATGAAGGTCAAAATACCAATTAATAAGATTACATCATTCAATCTGATCGTACTCAATTGTATAGCAACAAGACCTGTCATGGATATCAGGTTGATCCCGATTGTGTCGATTGCTACCGCTCGATCAGGATTTGAAGGACCTTTGATGGCACGATAGAGCAGCATGAGGATTGAAATCGAGTTGATGACCATACATAGCCAGATGACATTGTGTAGTAATGAGCTCATCGTGTCACATCCTTTATCGCCTTCTCGAAAGTTCCCTTAATTTGATTGATCGTTTCATCCACATCAGGCAGATCCATTGCGTGGATATATAGGAATTTATTATCTACCGAAACATCTACTGATAATGTTCCAGGTGTCAATGTGATCAGATTAGCCAGCAGCGTGATCTCCCAGTTGGTCTTCAAATCGATCGGAAGCGCTACGATTCCTGGTTGCATATCCATCTTTGGTTTATAGACCATTTTCAAGACCTCTATATTCGCAATCAGAAGCTCTTTAATGAATAAAAGGATAAGCTTCCATATAGCAAACACATATCTTAAATAGAATGTATCAGGTATGAACCTGTTCATTAAGAGCAAGAGAAAAATCCCGATGATGAATCCGATCAGGAACGTGCCAAAATCGTATGATTCCATCAAGAACATCCATATCAGCCCGATTCCAAGGTTGATTAAAAGTTGAAATGCCATATCTAACTACTCCTTTAAGACCGCGTCGATATAAACAGAAGGCTCTGTCAAATCAACACCGATTTGTTGGATATGTGGTAGAAACCATTCTGCTCCAACTCCCAAAACGATAGAAAAAACCAGTAGAAAGGAAATTGGGAAATACAATGGTCTGATCGAACGCGTATGCTGTGGTAATTCCATTCCCTCACCCCAAAATCCAAGGATGAAGATCCGCATGACCGATACTAAAATCAATAAACTAGTAATCAACCCGACAATGGCAATCACATAGTGACCGTTTTCAAAGGCACTTTGCAAGAGCTGTAATTTACCGATGAATCCACTGAACGGCGGTAATCCTGCTAAAACAACTCCAGCAATGAAGAACATCCAACCGAGAAATGGGTATTCCTTGATTAAACCACTGATCTTCCGAAGATCGGATGTACCGGCTGCAATGGCAACTGCCCCCACTAACAAGAACAAGGCAGCTTTAATCACCATGTCATGGATCAAATAATAAATGGAGCCGGAGAGCGATAGACTACTGAACACCCCTACCCCCATGATCATAAAGCCGATAGCAGGAATGATGTTGTAAGCAATGATCAATTTGATGTTGTTCGTCGATAATGCTCCTGCAACACCGAAAATCAACGTGAAACCGGCCAATAAGATGAAGAAAGTATGGGTATAATCGATATTTCCGTTAAAGATCAATGTAAAAATCCGTATGATCGAATAAATCCCTACTTTGGTCAATAAAGCACCAAACAATGCAGAAATGACCGCTGGTGGTTTCGTATATGCATTAGGCATCCAGAAATACAGCGGGAACAAAGCCCCCTTTGTTGCAAAAACGATAAAAAAGAGGATACCAATTGTCGTTAAGATGCCGGTTTGATTGACATAACCTACACGCACAGATAATTGAGCCATGTTTACGGTACCCGTTACGGAGTACAGGAAGGCTACCGTCGTTACGAAAAGAATTGAAGAGAATAGGTTCAACAATACATATTTGATCGATTCACGAAGCTGTTGTCTCGTGCCACCGAGGACAATCAGACCGTATGACGCCATCAACAATACTTCAAAGAAAACGAAAAGGTTGAATATGTCCCCAGTCAAAAACGCTCCGCTAACGCCTCCGATAAGGATCAGAAAAAAGGTATAAAAGTAAAATTCTTCTCTACCTTTGTCTAATGAATAGGGTGCATAAAATGCAGCGGCGACTGCAATGACGTTTGTCGTAAGGATCAGAGACATTGCCAGGCCATCACCTACAAGTATGATCCCATATGGAGCGATCCAGCCACCAGTTTGTAAAACGAGCGTCCCATTTTCTACAACATAATAAGTGATAAAGGCCGTTACAACCAGGTTGAGAATTGTGGCAATTTGAGTTCCAGCACGGACCAGAGGAAGTCTCTTTCTGAAAAAGACGAACATGGTACCGGCGATGAGCGGTATCAAGATTGGCAGAAAAATTAAATTAGTCATGATCAGATCCCCTTAATTGCTCCATGTTGTCTGTTTTATTCGTTCTATAGGCTCTATATGCCAGCACGAGTAAAAATGAAGTGACCCCAAAGCTGATGACGATGGAAGTCAAAATCAGTGCCTGGGGAAGGGGATCGGTATATGCTTTGATCCCCTCTTCCAATATCGGAGGAGCACCTCTGTTCAATTTCCCCATTGTCAAAATAAGCAAGTGGGCCCCGTGAGATAATAGAGCGGTACCAAAGACAATCTTCACTATTTGTCTTTGCAATAATAGATAGACACCGGTAGAAAAAAGAATGCCGGCCAGTATCGACATGATGATTTCCATGATTAATCCATCTCCTCCTTATCGCGGAGTCGAATCATTGCGTAGATCCCCAATGCGGCCAATCCGAGTACGGTGATTTCAAACAAGGTATCCAATCCACGCATGTCTACAAGTATTACGTTCACAACATTATTCCCGCCCCCGAGATGGTGAGATTCTTCAATGAAATAATGTGCGATCGTGTCAAATTTCTTCGAGCTATGTGATGCTACGGCTACCAATGTCACTAAGACACCTACGGAAGCAGAGATAATGATATTGAGTGTTTTTGCTCCAACAGGTTGTTTTTTCGTATCGAGCTTCGGCAAGTGATAGAAGCACAGTAGAAACAGTGCAACCGTAACTGTTTCTACGATCAATTGTGTCAAGGCCAGGTCTGGTGCTCTGAAGAAAACAAATAATAAGGATAGACCATACCCGACAATCCCCAGAACCAGGATGGCTGCAATCCGGTTCTTCATTAAAATAGTGGCAAATGCAGCAATCGCCATTACCAAGCCGACTACGACTTCCGGCCAAGAAATCGGCGCAAGGTCACTCGTATCGATGACGAAACCATCTGTAACGAACAGCGTCACGCCTGTTGCTCCAATTATGAAAATTAGGATATAGAGCACATAATGTCTGATCGATCCAGTCATATAAGTCCGGGTTATCTTTTCAGAAACACGGAATTGCATATTATAGAGGTAATCGTATGATTTATTCGCACTTAAAACACCAGGTATCCAATTATAGACAGCCTGCCATTTCGTTCGTGTCAGATACAAGATTGTTCCTAGAGCGACAACGATCAATGACATAAATAACGGAAGCTCAAACCCATGCCAGAATGCAATATGCTTGTCTGGTATTTCACCAAATATCGCCGCAGTAGCCGGCTTTAGAATAGGGTCATTGATCAGATTTGGAAGCAGGCCGACAACGACAACGAACACGACCAATAAGATAGGTGATATTAGCATCCCAATAGGTGCTTCGTGTGGCTTGCTCTTCAATTCGCCACGTGTCTTTCCCGTAAATGTATGGAAAAAGAAATACATTGAATAGACGAATGTAAAAATGCTTCCCAACACAGCCAGGACCGGCACAAATGGTGCAACGCTAGCCACCAACGTAGAAGTGGTTTCTAATTCCAATGATGTTTGGAAGAACATTTCCTTACTTAAAAAGCCGTTGAAGATCGGCAATGGAAAACCTGCCATTGAAAAGGCGCCAAAGAAAGCTAATGTCGCCGAGATCGGCATCAATGTCATCAAACCGCCAAGCTTACGAATATCACGAGTACCTGTCTCATGGTCCACGATTCCAGCCACCATGAACAGACTTCCTTTAAAAGTCGCATGATTGAAAATATGGAAAACCGCAGCGAAAACTGCAGCCTTCGTTCCAAAGCCCAGCATCGTCATGATCATCCCCAGCTGACTGATCGTTGAAAAAGCAAGGATCGCTTTTAAATCAGTTTGCCGGACAGCCATATAGGATCCCCAGCAGAGGGTCAATAGACCAAAGCCTGTGACTAAAACGAAAAAGATATCGGTGCCTCCGAACAATAAGAAAAGGCGAGCAGTCAAGTAGATTCCAGCTTTAACCATCGTTGCCGAGTGAAGGAATGCACTGACCGGGGTAGGTGCTTCCATTGCATCTGGCAGCCAGATATGGAAAGGAAATTGTGCTGATTTTGTAAACGCACCTAATAGGATCAACACTAATATGCCAGTGAAATAAGGACTTTCAAGGACTGTGTCGCTCGCCGCAATCATTTCCCGTATACTCGTTGTGTCTGTAACGATTGAAAGCAGGATAAGCCCACCGAGCATGGAAAGACCACCTAATACCGTGATGATCATAGATTTTAATGCACCGTAACGGGAAGCTTGACGCTCATACCAATACCCGATCAACAGAAAGGAGGATAAACTCGTCAACTCCCAGAACAAATACAACGCATAGATGTTATCGGAAAGTACGACACCAAGCATCGCACCCATGAAAATGTACAAGAATACATAGAAATTATGCAACTTTTCGTTTTTATTCAAATAAAAAATGGAATATAAAACTACAAGTGTCCCTATTCCGCTGATTAATAATGAAAACAGTAAACTAAGTCCATCCAAATAAAAACTGAAGTTCATGCCAAGCGAAGGTACCCATTGGACCACTGAAAGCTGATTATTGCCTTCTGAAATATTAGTAAGCTGTGATAAAAAATACGCAAAGATCCCAAAAGGAATTGGGAGGATTAACCATCCTGTATGAATTGCCCGTATGTATCTAAAGAAAAACGGCACCACCAATGCCGTAAGGAACGGAGCAAGGACTGCATATTGCAACATAAAAAAAGATCCTCCTATCAAGATTTCCGTATCAAATAATGTTATGTACCATTCCCATTGTAATCACAATAACTCATGATTATCAACAATTTTAACGTCAAATGACCTTAAAAAACTATGGTTGTTACAATCTACTGAAAATTTTTTCACATGGAGAAAGGATAAGTTACATTCTTCAGCATAAGCACAACAAGGCTCAACCTACTCCAAGGTTGATTTCGCCAAGTTGCTTTACTAATCTTATTATCACCCAAGTTCCAAACTTTAACAGCAACTATTTTGATCTAATGGACCTGTTACTCAGATTCTATTAAATGAGTTGAAAAGAAGTAAAAAAAAGAACCAACAATGAATGTTGGTTCGGTTATAAGTGCGTAGAAATCAAGTTGGTAGACAAATGCCTTCGGTCAATCTCTTTTTTGATCAGTGTGATAAATTCGTGGCTCAGTTTCAACTCTTTTGCTTTGTGATAGGATTCGATCAAGAGTTCGTCAGATAGATTTTCCATAAGCAGCGCCGAAATTGGGCTTCGCACCTCCAGACTCATTTAGAAATTAATAGGATCGGTCCTTAATAAAAAGTTCTTGTTTTTATGAAAGTTATAAGTTCGAATTTGATTAACTTAGAGGAAGCATGGGGTTTCAAAAAAGATAATTTGTAAGTCATATTGAAATCGAAGTTGGCATAAACTTTTATGTTATGATGTAAACCTAGCTTACCATGAAATGGAATGAGGAACAATCGTTCTCTTATCCACAAAAAGAAGTGGATAACTTGTGGGTAAGATGTTTATAAAGTATATAATTGGTTAAATTTCAATGTGTATATTGTGAGTAAAGTTATCCACATATTCTGAAAACGTCGAATTTTGTCGAAAAGTTTTTGTTTTTTTACTTCCAAGTGAGCTTTTTCTTTGAAAAAAGATGTTTGGATTTGTGTAGGAAAGGGATTTTTACCTTGCATCTTTCTAAATACGGTTTTCTGAAATACTTTAAAGATTAGAATGGGAAAAATCATTGTCGAAGGGTAAAATATTGATACAATAAGGTAGGACTGAAGAAGAATTGGATACGAGGTGTTTTTGTAGTGTTTAAACAATTATTACCGAATGAACATGTTCCTTCTATTTATGATATAGATGCGAATGAGTTATTGGAAAGAGGTATAAAAGGAATCATTACTGATCTTGATAATACCTTGGTCGAATGGGACCGCCCGGAAGCTACACCTGAATTGATCAAGTGGTTTGCGATGCTGAAGGATAAAGGGTTGCAAGTTACGATCGTTTCTAATAATAATGAGGAACGGGTTCGGAGTTTTTCTTATCCTTTGAATCTCCCGTTTATATTCCGAGCTCGTAAACCGATGACTAAAGCGTTCAAACGAGCTGCGAAAAATATGAAACTGCAACATAATGAGGTTGTTGTCGTAGGAGATCAAATCTTCACGGATGTCCTCGGCGGAAATCGACTAGGATTATACACCATCCTTGTCGTACCTGTCGCTAAAAGTGATGGGCTGGCTACAAAGCTGAATCGATATATGGAGCGTCATGTATTACAGTGGATGAAACGTAAAGGCTTAATTAATTGGGAGGAATGATTGTTGAGTAATCCGATTTTTTGTGAGGGCTGCGGAGTACCTATTCAAACTGAAAAGACTGATCGGTTAGGATATGCTCCTCCATCAGCACTCAATAGAGAGCAAGTGATTTGCCAACGTTGTTTTCGTCTGAAACATTATAATGAAATACAAGATGTATCACTTACAGATGATGATTACCGTAAGATTTTGTCTGGCATCGGTTCTAAGGATGCTTTAATTGTTAAGGTTGTCGATATTTTTGATTTTAGTGGAAGCTGGTTGACTGGGATTCATCGGTTCGTCGGGAAGAACAAGATCCTGCTGATTGGTAATAAGCTTGATCTCCTGCCTAAATCGGTCAAACCGAATAAAATCAAACATTGGATGAAATATGAAGCGAAACAGTTAGGGGTGAAAGTAATTGATGTAGAATTGATGAGTGCGGAAAAGGGGATGAGGGTCAAAGAGGTTGCAGCGACCATAGAAGAATATCGAAATGACAAAGATGTATACATAGTCGGTGCAACGAATGTCGGAAAATCTACATTCATCAACCAACTGATTAAAGAATTCAGTGAGGAAACCTCCTCATTGATAACGACCTCTCATTATCCTGGAACCACATTGGATCTCATTGAAATACCCTTAGACCAAAAGAGTTCACTTTATGATACACCAGGGATTATTAATCATCATCAGATTGCGCACTATATTAATAAGAAAGACCTTAAAAAGATTACACCTAAAAAAGAGGTCAAACCAAAGGTGTACCAACTCAATGATGGACAAACCTTATTTTTGGGAGGCCTTGCTCGCTTTGACTTCGAAGCAGGCCCAAAGCAGTCGTTCATCTGTTACTTGTCTAACGAATTACCGATCCACCGCACCAAGCTTGAAAAAGCCTCAGATCTTTATGATAAACAGGTTGGTGAACTGCTCAGTCCTCCTGATCCGGAAGATGTTGAACTATTGCCAACATTGACAAAGCACGAATTTACGATTAAAGAAGACAAGACTGATATCGTATTTTCAGGTCTCGGTTGGATCACTGTATCTTCTGTCCCTGCAAGAGTGGCAGCATATGCACCTGAAGGGGTGGGTGTCTATGTACGATCAGCCCTTATCTAAATATGCGGTCATCGGGGACCCGATTTCGCAATCGATGTCCCCTGATATCCATAATGCATGCTTTCACCAAATGGAAATGAATGCGAAGTACGACGCAGTCCATGTTCGTAAAGAGGAATTGGCATCAAAAGTTGAGATCCTCATCCAATCCGGTTACAAAGGATTCAACGTGACCATCCCTCATAAAGTAGATATCATCGGACTATTGGATGAAATCGACCCTTTCGCTGATGCGATCGGAGCAGTGAACACAGTAGTCGTTGAAGGATCTTCACTGAAAGGATACAATACAGACGGTCCTGGGTTTTATCAATCTTTACTTCAAGTCCATCCTTTCAATCTGAAAGAAGCGAATATTCTCGTGATCGGTGCTGGAGGGGCGGCTAGGGCTATTGTAAAGACATTCCTTTTGCGGGGGATCGAAAAGGTGTCTGTCACGAACCGGACACCGGGAAAAGCCCAACAGTTGCTTGAAGGAAGCAGTGGGCTGGCCCTATCATTAGAGGAAGCGGAAGCGAACCTAGGGCAATATGATATCGTCATCAATACGACCCCGATCGGAATGATCCAAAACCTCCACGAAACACCGATTTCTACGGAGCATTTGGAACCCCATACAGGAGTAGTCGATATCATTTATAATCCATTGATGACGAAGTTCTTGAAACAAGGGCTGGAAAAAGGATGCACGATCCAAAATGGTGTGCCAATGTTTATACATCAAGCAGCACTTTCATTTGAACTTTGGACAGGGATGCAACCCGACCTCGGTTTGATGAAAAAAACAGTAGAACAGAAGCTTGGAGGGAAATGAACATGCTAACAGGAAAACAAAAACGTTTTTTACGCTCAAAAGCGCATCACCTTGATCCGATATTCCAGGTCGGAAAAGGCGGTACGAATGAAAATATGTATTCACAAATCAACGATGCACTTGAAGCTCGTGAGCTGATCAAGGTCAGTGTCCTGCAAAACTGTGAGGAAGATAAGGATACAGTAGCGGAGAACCTGACCGAAAAAACAGGGGCTGAGCTCGTTCAAATAATCGGGAATACGATTGTTTTATATAAAGAATCAAAAGAGAAAAAAACGATTGAGCTGCCTTCCTGAGCTAATATGGATAAACAAAGGATAGGAATACTCGGAGGTACATTTGACCCGCCTCACATCGGTCATCTTATGATGGCCCAGGAAGCGGTTGAGCAATGTAAATTGGATAAGGTTTGGTTCATGCCGAGCGCATCGCCTCCACATAAGAAAATGAATGGGGTGACAGCCGGAAATGACCGTATAGAAATGGTGAAAAGAACGATTGATGATGTTGAAGGGTTCAAACTTTCATTAATTGAGTTTGAACGAGAAGGGCCTTCATACACAGTCGATACGATGAAAGAGCTGAAAGAAAAGCATCCTGATATCGAATTCTTTTTTATCATCGGTGGAGATAGTGTCGAAGCATTGCATACATGGGATAGAATCGATCAGTTGGTGGAAATCATCACCTTCATCGGCATAAAGCGGCCAGGACATGAATTTGAAAGCCCATATCTTGATAAGATCATTGCAATAGAAACGCCTTTGATCGGAATATCCTCTACAATGTTAAGGGAACGGTTTCGTCATAATAAGAACACCAAATATTATGTCACTGATGAAGTAAGGGAGTACGTCGAGGTGAATCGGTTATATGACAAAAGATGAAGCGTTGAAAATTGTCAAAGAACAATTGACTGACCACCGCTATCAACATACGATTGGTGTTATGGATACAGCAATACGATTAGCGGGAAGGTTTAGGGCAGACCCGGAAAAAGCGATGATGGCAGCCATTTTTCACGACTATGCTAAATTCCGGCCAAAGGATGAGATGAAATCGATCATTATTGAACAAAACCTTGGAGAAGATTTATTGCGTTATGGCTCAGAACTCTGGCATGCTCCAGTCGGTGCTTATCTTGTCAAAAAAGAAGCCGGAATTGAGGATGAGGAAATCCTGCTTGCAATCAAGAGTCATACCTCAGGAAGGCCAGGGATGACAATTTTAGAGAAGATTATATTCTTAGCTGATTATATCGAGCCGGGGAGACATTTTCCTGGAGTGGAAGATATCCGATCAACAGCTGAGGAAAATCTCGATAATGCCGTGAAACAATCTTTGATGAATACCATCACATTTCTAATGAAACGAAATCAGCTGGTTTATCCTGAAACACTACACACATTTAACGATATTGTTCGTCAACAAGGAGGAAAAAATGAATGACATCAAATGAATTGGTAGAATTGGCCGTACAAGCTCTTGATGATAAAAGAGCTGAAAATATAGTCGTGTTGGACGTTCAAGGGATTTCACTCGTAGCAGATTACTTTATGATTTGTCATGGGAATTCAGAAAAGCAAGTTGAGGCGATTGCTCGTGAAGTAAAGGACCGTGCTCAGGAAAAGGAGTACCCAGTCAAACGTTTGGAAGGATTGGAACAGTCTCGCTGGGTACTGATTGATCTTGGGGATGTCATCGTCCACATCTTCCATAAAGATGATCGCATGTATTATAACCTAGAAAAACTATGGGGAGACGCCCCGACGTTGAATATTGAATCAATGTTGACATAACGGAGTGAAATCATGAGCTATCAACATTTTGCAGGATTATATGATCGATTGATGGAGGATGCGCCTTATGATATGTGGGTCAGCTTCGTCAACAATGCCATAGAGTCATACAGCAATGGTCCTGCCAGCTCTTTACTTGATATAGGCTGTGGAACAGGCGAGATTTCAACTCGTTTAGCCCAAATCGGATATCACGTAACAGGGATCGATCTATCAGAAGAAATGCTTGCTGTTGCAAGAGGGAAAGCAGAGCAAAACGGCCTTGAAATCCCTTTTTATCAACAAGACATGAGGGATTTGAATGGATTCACAGATCAAGACATTGCAGTTATATTTTGTGATTCCCTCAATTATCTTCGGACGACTGAAGATGTAAAGACGACTTTCCAAGCAGTTTTCAAGTCCATGAGGAATGATGGCCTGCTCTTATTCGATGTTCATACCTTATATAAGATCGGAGAGGTATTCTCTGAACATACATTTGCGTTGAATGATGAGGAAATCAGTTATATATGGGAATGCCATCCAGGCGAAGAAGAGGGAAGTGTCTATCATGACCTATCATTCTTCCTGCATATAGGGGATGCTGTCTATCGGCGATATGATGAAAATCATTTTCAAAAAACCTATTCTATAGAAACATATACATCTATATTGAATGAAGCAGGTTTTGAGATTCTCGCTCTTACAGCAGATTTTACGGATCGCACACCAGTGGAAACCTCAGAGCGTGTGTTTTTTGTAGCTAGAAAAAAAGCGTGATCAAGTGAAATTTTAAATTATCCATTTTAATATGAAAAACTCGAATGATGACTCCTTTAAAGGTTCATCGATTCGAGTTTTTTATTTATATGGCTATTTTTTCGAAATTTACTCTCTTTCCGCGGGGATCCGCAACCCTCCTCACTTGCACATGGATCTCAACACAAAAATGAAATCATTTTCGTAACTGCGATGAGAATTCTTAGAAGCTTTCCTTATACTGGCTTCGACGTTCACCACAAGACCACAGACTTTACATTCCATCCTTGTAGTTTTGCGCCGAGTAACCGCAGGCGCAGGACGTGGTGGTATTTAGTCGAAGTTCATTATTTTGTCGAATTTCGCTAAAAGCATTTTTTATAACAAACATTAAAATTTAACAAAGCCATTATAAATATAAAAAGGAAAAAGGTCTCTTTTGTAGAATTATACCTTGATCCTAATATTGCTTTGTGAATTGTTGTTCAACTGCTTCACAGTCTTCCTTGTATTTTTCATGGGTCCTTTTAATGACATTGTTGAATAAAGGACCGAGTTCCGTATCAAACACTTTCAACGCTTCCCCAGTTACCCCGCCTTTGACACATACCTTCTGAAGTAATGTAGGCAACGTATATATCTCCTTCTCTAGCAATTTACCCATCCCCACGATCATTTCACTCGCAAGTTGAGTTGCTTGTTCTTTAGAGATAGCCGTCTCTTCAACAGCACTATCGATGTAAGCTTGGAGTAAGTAACTGAAAAAAGCAGGACCTACACTTGATAAATCGGAAGCTACCCTTGTAATTGATTGATCGATCTCAATCGGAGAGGAAATCTTGCTCATCAACTTTTTCAGATTTTTCTTTTGTGTCGGTGTGCAACGTTTGCCATATGTCATGAGAGACGCGCCGGAAAATGCCCTGTTTGTAACACTTGGTATTACTCTGGCAACAGAGCAAGGACTGACTTCTTCCAGTTGTTCAACAGATATTGGACTTGTAATCGAAACGATCAACTTATCGCTCGTCAAACACGGAGCAATGGTTTCTATTAAAGCATAGTACTCGAGTGGTTTAACACAGAGAAAAATGATATCTGCAAAGGAAGCGACTTCACTGTTCGATTTTCCGACATTCAGGCCAGGGTATTGAACTTTTAACGCTTCCGCTTTTCGAGCAGTTCGATTGATGATCATTAAATCGGACGGCCTTACAGCTAACGATTCCATAAAAGCAGAGATCAGTATCGTCCCCATGTTCCCTGTCCCTATAATGCCCACTTTCATATATACACCCTCCTTTTGACCGTCTTCTATCTTCAAATGTATGTGGGGCTATTTCTATTTATGAATAAAACAAACTGCATGAACACGATTGAGTGAACGAGGTGATACTTTGAATTGGGATTCCTTATTGAATAGGGAAAGAATTTTCATTTTAGTGATTGTAGTTCTTATAGGAGGAGTTTTTTGGTTGTCTCGCGGATAATTCTTTTGAAAAATCAGATGACAGCTCACTATATAATCAAGTTGAAAAAAGGACGAAGACATCAAGCAAGAAACATTGGTTGTTGATGTAAAAGGAGCTGTACGTACACCAGGCGTTTTTGAAATGAAATCAGGTCAGCGGGTGAATGATGTTGTGCAGCTTGCTGGAGGTTTCAGTGACGATGCAGATCTTAATAGTGTAAACTTAGCGCAAGTCCTGGTCGATGAGATGGTCATATACGTCGCAAGAGTAGGAGAGGAAGCACCTCCTGTAGTTACCAATGAAAAAGAAGAGGGGAAGATTGACATCAACCACGCAGAGCGTACAGAACTGGAGACGATTCCTGGAATCGGGCTATCGAAAGCAGGAGCCATCAACGCTTATCGTGAGGAAAATGGACGGTTTTCTTCTATTGATGATCTAGTCAATGTTCCGGGTATAGGGGAAAAAACACTTGAACAATTAAAAGAATATATCACAGCAGCTAAATAGGATTGCACAGTGGACAATCTATCGATAAACTTAAAGGAACAAGGGAAGGGGGCTTTCGATTTTGGGGCGTATTTCTTGGAATCAATATTTTATGGCACAAAGTTCTTTGCTCGCATTACGGAGTACATGTGAGAGATTAGCGGTCGGTGCGACGATCGTAAGAGATAAACGGATTATAGCTGGAGGTTATAACGGATCGATTTCCGGCGGGGTCCATTGCAGGGATGAAGGGTGTTATGTCATTGAAGGACATTGCGTACGAACCATCCATGCTGAAATGAATGCACTCCTTCAATGTGCTAAGTTCGGTGTACCGACAGAAGGCTCTGAGATTTATGTGACTCATTTTCCATGTCTTCAATGTTGCAAGGCGATCATCCAGAGTGGCATCAAGAAAGTCTATTATGCTGCGGATTATAAAAACCATCCATATGCGATCGATTTGTTTAAACAATCAGGCGTGGAAACAGAGCTGGTAGCACTTGAAGATCAATATGATCTGACTTCTTTAGCAAAACGGGATTTGGCCGCAGAATTACTGGAGGAATTATCAAAACACACAGATGATGAGAACATTTTAGGGCGTCTGAATGAAAAGTTTATTAAATTATATGAAGTTAACGGTCCTCTTGATAAATGAAAATACAAATCCATACAATTGCAATTGCAGCCATCTTCGGGATTTTCACTTCACCATCCCGATGGTGGCTGTGTTCGTTCCTCATCCTTTATTTTCTTTTCAATAAGCACCGTTTTTCGATTTTTGCATGTATCCTCATTATCAGTACGTATCTCTTTTTCCTCGTTTATACTCCATTTTATATTTCTTATCATGGAACTCAATTACCTTCCAATACTGTACTTATCAATGGGAAAATCATTTCTACCCCGGTCATGGATGGAACCGCATCACTTTCCATTTCAAACTACCTCATAAAGAAACGATAATGGTCCGCTATGTAATCCAAACCGAAATTGAACAAAAAGAACTTAGAAAGCTTTATTATGGTGATCGGTGCAGCTTGTCTGGAAAACTCGAACAACCATCAGTCAATCGCAATTTCTACGGTTTCAATTATCGCACATATCTGGAACGTTCATACAATATCCATTGGATATATAAAACCGAAACCTTATCAATACGTGATTGTACACCAGGAAAAGGTCTCCAGGTAAGGTTATATCGATTCCGACAGAACAGTATAGCTATGATCAATGATGAATTCCCGAGAGAGCTCGCAGGAATGATGAATACATTAATTTTTGGTGACAGGAGCGGGATTGACGAATCGTTACAAGAACAATATCAAAGTCTGGGCCTCATCCATCTTTTAGCAGTTTCGGGGTTACATGTAGGTACGATTTTAGGGCTTTTTTATTTTCTTATTATCAGATTTGGAATCATAAAAGAAACAGCTTTATGGCTAATTCTTCTCCTTATTCCTTTCATCATATTACTGACTGGTGGAGCTGCCTCTGTCATACGTGCAGGTTTGATGGCTGCGGACGTTTGCCTGGTAGCCTTGATGCGTATCAAAATAACCACCTTCAGCCAATTATGTATGATCTTACTCGGATTACTGCTTTATAAACCTACTTTTGTATACAACATCGGTTTTCAGCTTCTTATTACAGCTTCTCTGATCTTATCAAGTAAGACGATTTTACGTGATATATCACCTTTCAGGCAACTTTTATACGGTTCGTTCATTGCACAATTAGCCTCCTTACCAATAGTCATTTGGAACTTTTATGAATTTTCCCTATGGTCACTTCCTCTCAACATGATTTTCATTCCTTTTATGACCATCATTATTCTGCCCTGTATATTGATCACCTTCTGTTTATTTTTATTTTTCCCTTGTTCTCAGTGATTTCCTAAGTGTTTGTTTTAAAATCCTTCATGCTGTAATGCAATGGGTGGAAAATCTTCAGTTAGGGGTTGTCACGCTGGGGCGTCTAAATGTAATTATGATGTTTGGAATGAGTTTATCCTTTTATTTGTTAGTGATTGCCTGGGAAAAAGGCGCTAAACGGGTGATTTTACCGTGTTTATGTATATTGCTCGTAATTGGTGTCCAACTTTATTATCCGAAAATGAATGCTAAGGCCTATGTGACTTTTCTAGATGTCGGTCAGGGTGATTCGATCGTTATCGAGTTGCCGTACCGGAGAGCAGTCTATGTGATTGACACTGGCGGGATCATTACATTCAAACAAGAAGAATGGATGGAAAGAAGGCGAAAATTTGATACCGGTGAAGATATAGTTGCAGAATTTCTAAAAGGTCGTGGGCTACGGAAGGTGAATGCATTGATATTGTCGCACGGTGACCTTGATCATATCGGTGGTGTGGATGGTTTGTTGGAGAAAGTGAGAGTCGAGCGGATCGTTTATGGGAAATTGGAACATTTAGAAGCTTCCGAGGTGGAATTTTTAAAAGGAATTAATGCTCCGACCGTCTTTTTAGAAGAAAACATCTCATGGAAAGTAGGTTCGTCTTTTTTTCAGACGTTGAATCCAGATCAAGCGAAGGAATCCCGAAACAATCGATCGCTTGTTTTATTTGTAAGAATTCATGGCCAATCCTTTTTGTTCACAGGTGATATCGACCAAGGAGTCGAAGCCCGGCTTTTAGGTCATTATCCTGAATTGAAGGTGGATTATTTGAAAGTTGCCCATCATGGAAGTGAAACATCCACCTCACCAATTAAATCCAGAGGCTGCTTTCATTTCTTTAGGAGAAAATAATCGATACAACCATCCATCACCAACCGTCATCAAAAGGTTAGAGGAGCGCAACACGGAAGTTTATCGAACAGATCAGAACGGTGCGATAATGGTAATTATTACACCTGATCACGAGCGTATAAGTACAGTACTTCCAAAGGATGATAATTAGAGCTATATATTTTATGTTTTCCGTGTAAAACATACGCAAATAAAAAAGTGAAGGACATGCCTCCACTTTTTGAAAACGTATATGTACCCAAGAGTCCGGGTGCTTTATAACGCAACAGCTTTGATGATCACTGCTGTAAAGAAAATGACGGTGAAGAATAAGAACGAGTAAACAAAACCGAGACCAGAGTCGATAACGTCATTGGTTTTTGCCTGTACATCTTTTTCAAAATCATTCATTTCCGCAACCCTCCTGTTTCATCTCAAGTATACGGTATAAGGCGTAAAAAATCCATATATCTATTTTTTACGATTAAGTGAAACTTATACGATTTATGTCCTTCTTCATTTCCTAAAATCTTGCCCATTTTGCTAAGAGTTGACACCTATACTTTCATCCTGCATAGGATAACATAACAATAAGCTTACGGGGAAGAGTTTTATCGTTAGTGGTGAAGCTTCCCGGGTCTTGACCGCTAACGTTTATATAAATGGAGGTTCGACTTTAGCGGTTGAGCCTCCTTTACCCTGTACCTTGGCAATTTTATCATATATGCTTATGATATTATAGTGGGGTGATGAAATTGTCCATAAAGGATTTGACAAAAAAGCTGAAGAACAGATCATATTCTTCAATTTATTTATTATATGGCAAGGAAAAATACATATTGGAATATACTCAAAAAATGATTGTACAAGCTGTCTTAGATGAAGGAACGGCTGATTTTAATCTTTCCGCTTATGATATGGAAGAGCAATCCGTTGATACCGCGATTGAAGACGCAGAAACCCTCCCCTTTATGGGGGATTATCGAGTCGTTATCATACAGAATCCATATTTTCTGACAGGAGCAAAAACAAAAAGTAAAGTGGAGCATGATTTGAAACGACTGGAAGCTTATCTGAACAATCCTTCAGAACAGGCAATCGTGATTTTCAATGCACCATATGAAAAACTGGATGAGCGGAAAAAGATCGTCAAAACATTGAAAAAGCAAGGAGAAGCAATTCAAGCAGATAAAATGAATGTAAGGCTACAGAAAGAATGGATTGATTTTGCTGCAAAAGAAGCTAAAGTGTCGATTTCAAATGATGCGGCAGAAAGGTTGATTCAACTTCAAGGTGAAAATTTGGCCCTTCTGATCAGTGAGGTCAAGAAAATGGCTCTCTATGTTGGCGAAGGTAAAGAAATTGATCCTCAGACTGTTGATGAATTGATCTCACGTTCCCTTGAAAGCAATGTGTTCACCATGGTTGAACATGTGGCGAACCGACGGATCGATGCTGCTTTACGGATCTGCTATGATTTATTGAAACAGAATGAAGAACCAATCAAATTGATGGCTTTGCTATCCAGACAGTTCAGGATCATCCTCCAGGTCAAACAGTTACGTGCGCAAGGATATACTGAGAAAAACATTGCATCTACGTTATCCTTACACCCATATGCAGTAAAAATAGCGGCGAAACAAAGTGCATCTTTTCAGGAAGACGAACTGAAAGCTTTATTGATCAAAGCAGCAGATGCAGATTTTGAAATGAAAACCGGCCAGCGTGACAAAACGTTGACTCTGGAGCTTTTTCTGACCGGCCTTACTCGGCAGCCTCAAACCAATTAAGATTGTTTCAAGCCGACTCTCTGGAAACGGGGAGTCGTTTTTTGTTTATCGGCGATTTTTGAGATTTATCAGCGATTTTTGAATTTTATCGGCCCAAATTAGATGTTTATCTGCGAAACTGCATTATTCGACAAAAATTTATCACCTGGCTACCAAACCGAAACAAAATAAAAAACGACCTGATATGTAGGTCGTTTCAGATTCCAGTATTGCTCACTTATAATTAAGCGCTAAGGCCGTTTAATTGCTTTGCAAGACGAGATTTTTGTCTAGCTGCAGCGTTTTTGTGAAGGATTCCTTTACCAGCAGCTTTGTCAAGCTTTTTGGTTGCAACCAAGAATGCACTTTTAGCACCTTCAGCATCGTTGTTAGCTACTTTCGTTTCAAAGTTCTTGATAGCAGTACGCATGGATGATTTCATCGCTGCATTATGTGCACGACGCTTATCGTTTGTTTTAACACGTTTAATAGCAGATTTAATATTTGCCAATTCCGTTCACCTCCTTGAATGCAACCGAAATTGCGGAAAATACAACACAAGATATTCTATCAAACCGTCCGTATAAATGCAATCTCTTTTGTACAAAGATAATCAGTTGAAAGATCTTTTTTGTATAATTCCGAGACGAAAAGAATGAAAGAAGTGGAAGACGGCTATCCTATTTGATAATGCTAACAATAATTCAGGGGTGAAATGTGCCAATGGACAAAGATCTAGAAATATATAACGTCAGAACGGATTTGGCGATTGAATCCAAAGAGATGATCACGAAAGAACAGGAACAAGAATCGAAGCAAACGATCGACGGCGTCATCGTCAAAGAACGTGATATGGACGGAATCAAACTTTCAAGAGTAGAGATTGAAGAGGCCGGTCAAAAAGTGACAGGTAAAAAGCCCGGTATCTACTTGACAATGGAGATGCAAGGAATCCGTCAGAAGGATTCAGCTCTACAGCAGCGGGTTCAAGATGTCTTCGCCCATGAGTTTGCCAACTTTCTTGAAGAACTGAAGATTCCGAAAGAAGCCAGCTGTCTAGTAGTTGGATTAGGGAATTTGAATGTTACACCAGATGCCCTCGGCCCTCGAACAACTAACAATCTTTTAGTCACGAAGCACTTATTTGAGCTGGCACCTGAAAACGTAGAGGAAGGGTTCCGTCCAGTCAGCGCATTATCCCCTGGAGTGATGGGGACGACTGGAATTGAAACGAGCGATATCATCGTAGGGGTCATTGAAAAATCAAAACCAGATTTCGTCATCGCGATTGATTCCTTGGCTTCCAGAGCTGTAGAACGTGTCAATGCAACTATCCAAATATCTGATACTGGTATCCATCCAGGTTCAGGAGTCGGGAATAAACGTAAAGAGTTGAGTAAAGAAACTTTAGGAATACCGGTCATTGCTATTGGAGTTCCTACCGTAGTTGACGCAGTCACGATTACGAGTGATACAATCGACTACATTCTGAAGCATTTCGGACGGGAAATGCGAGAAAAGGATGATCCGACAAAAGCATTGACGCCAGCAGGAATGACATTTGGCGAACGTAAAAACCTCACAGATGAGGATATGCCTGATGAAGAAAATCGGCAAGCATTTCTAGGGATGATCGGAACCCTCGAAGACACGCAAAAAAGACAATTGATCAAAGAAGTCTTGTCACCGCTTGGACATAACTTGATGGTCACACCGAAAGAAGTGGACGTTTTCATCGAAGATATGGCCAACGTGATAGCAAGTGGTTTGAATACTGCATTACATGGACAAGTCGATCAACAGAACAGCGGCTCCTATACACATTAAGTTCTAAGGGATTGACAATCCGCATAGGCTTGTACCAACACTGGTTTTATAACGTTTTTCGAATGGTAGGAGGAAGTAGGATGGTTCGGTTCATGATGAAGAGCTTCATACTGATATCTGTCCTTTTGTTCGGTATTCTGATCGGAATGCAGCAAGTCGGCGTTCAAATGGACAAGATGAAAGGTTCTGAAAGCAATAGTGCATTAGAATGGAAAGTCAATGACAGCGGGAACATTGAAGCTGAAGTACTCGGCTCGCAAATTACGAGTCACGATATAAAAGAAAAACAGAAGAAGCTTGAAGAAGTTGAAGCGTTAAATTTATTTTCCAAATTAGGTAAAATGGTATCATCGTTGGTCAGTGAAATACTGACCGTCATCATGACAGTCATCGGAACAGTATTGGATAAGATCCTGCACTTCTTATTCTCATAAATTGAAAAGCCGCCTTTGACAGTATCTGTTTTATCTCGATACGAGAAGGTCGGTTTTTCTTTTTATAGTTAGAAATACGCATAAAATTGAGAAATCGGCTCATAAAATTCAAATTCCGCTTATAAATTCTAAGATCGGCTTATTTATCTGAAGTTCAACCTTATGAAGGAATTTCCCCCTTCGCCAAGTAATCCTCAATAACCGCATTTTCCACACCATCCCTTACATCACCAATATATACAGAAACAATTGAATAAACAGAGTGCTATTGCTATAATCAATGCTAGCTTAGTTGTACGACCTTAGGAGTGAAGAGAATGAGTAAAGAGAAAAAATTAGAACGTCAATCAAGAATCCGCAACTTTTCGATTATCGCCCATATCGACCACGGGAAATCAACGTTGGCAGACCGGATTCTTGAACAGACAAGCGCTTTGACACAACGTGAAATGAAAGAGCAAATGCTTGATGCTATGGACTTAGAACGTGAACGTGGAATTACAATCAAGTTGAATGCCGTTCAATTGACATATAAAGCAAAAGATGGAGAGGAGTATATTTTCCATCTTATTGACACGCCTGGACACGTCGATTTTACATATGAAGTATCCCGGAGCCTGGCAGCTTGTGAGGGTGCTTTATTGATCGTTGATGCTGCTCAAGGGATAGAAGCACAGACCTTGGCGAATGTCTATCTCGCACTTGAGAATGACCTTGAAATCTTGCCGGTCATCAATAAAATCGATTTACCAAGTGCTGAACCAGAGCGTGTCCGTAAAGAAGTTGAGGATGTCATAGGGCTCGATGCTTCGGATGCGGTATTGGCCTCTGCCAAAAATGGAATAGGGATCGAAGACATTCTAGAGCAGATTGTGGAAAAGGTCCCTGCTCCTCAAGGTGACCCGGAAGCTCCATTAAAGGCATTGATTTTCGATTCCTTATACGATAGCTATCGTGGTGTGGTCGCTTATATCCGGATCACGGAAGGCACTGTAAAAGTCGGTGACAAAATCAAAATGATGGCGACCGGAAAAGAATTTGAAGTGAACGAATTAGGCGTATTCACACCGAAACCGGTCATGAAGGACGAATTGACAGTCGGGGATGTCGGATTCCTCACTGCATCGATTAAAAATGTAGGAGATACTCGTGTCGGGGATACGATCACGACAGCAAAAGGTGGAGCGGATACACCGCTTCCTGGTTATCGTAAAATGAATCCGATGGTGTTCTGTGGATTATATCCTGTTGACTCAAATAACTACAACGATCTCCGGGAAGCGTTGGAACGGTTGGAGTTGAACGATTCCTCACTTCAATATGAGGCTGAAACCTCTCAAGCATTAGGATTCGGTTTCCGGTGCGGTTTCCTTGGCCTTCTTCATATGGAAATCATCCAGGAGCGTATTGAACGAGAATTCGGAATCGATCTTATTACGACGGCGCCGAGTGTTATCTATAATGTATATTTGACAAGCGGGGAGAAGTTGATCGTTGATAATCCGGCTAATATGCCTGATGCACAGACGATCGATCACGTTGAAGAGCCTTATGTGAAGGCATCGATCATGACACCGAACGACTATGTCGGTGCAGTAATGGAAATCTGCCAAAAAAAGCGTGGGAATTTCATTACGATGGAGTACTTGGATGATATCCGGGTCAACGTCATTTATGAAATTCCGCTATCCGAGATTGTCTATGATTTCTTCGACCAATTGAAGTCCAGTACGAAAGGATACGCATCGCTGGATTATGAATTGATCGGATACAAGCAATCAAAACTTGTGAAGATGGATATTCTCTTGAATGGTGAGAAAATCGATGCGTTGTCTGTCATCGTCCACAGAGATTTCTCTTATGATCGTGGGAAAGCTGTGGTTGATAAATTGAAAGAGCTTATTCCGCGACACCAATTCGAAATTCCTGTCCAAGCAGCAATCGGACAAAAGATCATTGCAAGGACCAACATCCGAGCATTGCGTAAAAACGTGCTTGCGAAGTGTTACGGGGGAGACATCTCACGTAAACGTAAACTGTTAGAAAAGCAAAAAGAAGGTAAGAAACGAATGAAAACAGTCGGAAACGTAGAGGTGCCGCAAGAAGCTTTCATGTCTGTATTGCGTATGGATTCAGACGATTGATAATATGCTGTTTGAAGGATGGCTCGCTGGTTTGAGTCATCCTCTCTTTTATACATGGAACATACAATGATTATTCCTTTGGAAAGTGTGATGAATATGACGAAAGCGGCTTATATCCATATCCCTTTCTGTGAGCAGATCTGCCATTATTGTGATTTCAATAAGTTTTTGATCCAAGGTCAGCCGGTCGATGATTACTTGGATGCAATGGAGCTTGAAATCAAAAAACTATTAGAAGCATATCCAGCAAAAGCGATTGAGACCTTCTACATTGGCGGAGGAACACCGACAGCTCTTGATGATGAACAGCTCAAGCGGATGTTGGAGATCGTCACTACACATCTACAGCCAACCGATCAAAATATCGAATTTACGGTTGAAGCGAACCCATCTGTAACTGAAAGAAACAAACTCCAAATATTAAAAAATGCAGGTGCCAATCGCTTGAGCATTGGAGTGCAAGCCTTTCAAGATACGCTCCTTTCTGCGCTCAACAGGAATCATCGCCGTGAAGATGTAGCGAGAATGATCCATGAAGCACAAGCGATCGGGTTTGAAAACATTTCGATCGACTTGATGTTCGGTTTACCAGGCCAAACACTCGAGATGTTCAAGGAATCCGTCAGCTTAGCACTTCAATTGAATGTTCCTCATATTTCGGCCTATTCACTTCAAGTGGAGAATCAGACCGTTTTTGGCATTCGTGACAAGAAAGGCGAGTTATCCCTTCCGGGTGAAGAGAAAGAATCGGTTATGTTCGAGTACTTGATCGATACCTTGAAACAGAAAGGTTTCTTCCAATATGAAATCAGCAATTTTGCAAAGCCGGGATACGAAAGCAAGCATAACAGGGTCTATTGGAAGAACGAACCTTATTACGGGATCGGGGCAGGGGCACATGGATACCTTGACGATATACGCTATGAAAACGTGAAGCCACTGCCGCATTATATCCGTAAAATCCGGGAAGATGCGTTGCCTCAAAGAATCGTAACCAGACTAGAAGAAAAAGATCGTATGGAAGAAGAGGTTTTTCTTGGGCTCCGTAAAATGGATGGCGTAAACAAAGAAACCTTCTATAAAAAATACAACCTTCATATTGAAGATGTTTTTTCAGAACAAATTGATAAACTCACAGCTCAAGGTCTTCTTGTCAATGACACTCAAAGTATTCGTCTGACGAACCGAGGGCTTTTTCTCGGCAATGAAGTTTTCCAAGAGTTCATCGGTGTAATATAAACATTGACAAAGTATTTTCTCATTTGGTAATTTATAAATTAGAATTAGCACTCAATTAGAACGAGTGCTAACAAGGAGGATGAGACTCGATGTTAACGGATCGTCAGCTGTTAATTCTCCAGATTCTTATAGATGAATATATACAGAATGCAGAGCCTCTCGGATCAAGAAGTATCTCTAAACGTCAGGATATCTCATTCAGTTCTGCAACGATTCGGAACGAGCTTGCTAATCTTGAGGTAATGGGTTTCATCGAAAAGACTCACAGTTCTTCAGGGCGGATCCCTTCTGAAAAAGGGTACCGCTTCTATGTCGATAATCTGTTATCACCTGTTACTATGAGGAACAGGGACATGAAGCGAATCCGTTCTTTGTTTCATGAAAAGATGCTTGAACTAGAGATGTTGATTGAGCATTCGGCGAATCTGCTCTCTGAAATCACAAATTATACATCCATCATCCTGGGGCCTGAAGTTTATGAAACAAAGCTGAAGCATTTGCAGATCGTGCCTATTTCAGCTGAAACTGCCATACTGATATTGATCACTGATACTGGTCATGTAGAGAAATACACGGTTGAATTACCCGATGGTATGGATGCTTCCGATCTTGAGCGCACTGTCAATATTTTGAATGAGCGATTAAAGGGAGTCTCGTTCTCGCGGCTTAAAATTCAGCTGTATCAAGAGGTTCAAGGTTTAATGAAAGCACACCTCCAAAATTATGAAAAGACGCTTGATTTCTTAGCACAGCTTTTCCAGAATGAGAAATCGGATAAAGTCTATTATGGCGGGAAAACGAACATTCTTAACCAGCCTGAATTCCAGGATGTTGAAAAAGTGAAAGCTCTTTATAATGCGATAGAGAAACAAGAGCTGGTGCATCAACTCCTTCATCAAGGAACTACTGATGGGGTCAACGTCAAAATCGGGGCGGAAAACTCTATCCAAGAGATGAAGAATTGCAGCCTTATCACTGCCAGCTATTCAATTGGAGGACAGCACATGGGGACCCTTGCAATCCTAGGACCGACTCGTATGGAATATCCTCGTGTTATCGGATTGCTTGATCTTCTTTCAAAAGATTTGACTAAAGTGCTAACGCAGCGGTATTATTCAAACTGATTGTGGTAATAGCTTTAAAGATGAACCGATAGCACGTCACGCTTAAAGAGTGGGAGATCTCTTTATCACCCATTTTTCAGCATGTTTTCGATCAAAATCAAATTGATGAAAATAGGCCATTGACTAGTTCAGGGAGGTGAATGAAATGGAAGAAAACAAGCAACAACAAGATCTTCAGGAGAAGGAAGAATCAAATGAAGAATCGCAAGAGGAAGCTGCAGCAGAAAAGGCAGAAGAATCTAATGATGAAGCGATTGAGATTGAAAATGAAGAAGATA
The DNA here is from genome assembly GCF_045920555.1 of Pseudalkalibacillus sp. A8. Lineage (NCBI taxonomy): Bacteria > Bacillati > Bacillota > Bacilli > Caryophanales > Fictibacillaceae > Pseudalkalibacillus > Pseudalkalibacillus sp. A8. The sequence goes on along the minus strand of NZ_CP174509.1, from coordinate 3,746,644 downwards.
ACCGAGTGACCGAACTAGAAAAGGAACTCGAAGATATAAAAAATCGTATGATCCGTGTTCAAGCTGATTATGATAATTTCCGCCGCCGTACGCGAGAAGAAAAAGAAGCGGCTGCGAAATATAGAGCTCAAGGGATTGTAGAAGGGTTGCTTCCAGTCATTGATAATTTTGAACGTGCATTGAATGTGCAGACAGATAGTGAACAAATTGATTCTTATCATCAAGGAATGAAGATGGTTTATAATCAGTTGATCGAGGTGCTTAAGAATGAAGGTGTAGAAGAAGTACCAGGTGAAGGAGAAGCTTTTGACCCTCACCAGCATCAGGCTGTCATGCAAGTTCAAGAGGACGGCTATGAAGACAACACTGTCGTTGAAGTCCTGCAAAAAGGCTTCAAATTGAAAGACCGAGTTGTCCGTCCTGCAATGGTGAAAGTGAATTCGAAGTAGAGTTCTAGTTAAAGAAATTGAATTTCCAAACTAAAAATCAAAGCTACATATTAAAATAGGAGGAATTGTCATGAGCAAAGTAATTGGTATTGACTTAGGTACAACTAACTCTTGTGTTGCAGTAATGGAAGGCGGGGAAGCAACAGTCATCCCGAATCCAGAAGGAAACCGCACGACACCATCTGTCGTTGCATTTAAAGATGGAGAGCGTCTAGTCGGAGAAGTTGCCAAGCGCCAAGCGGTTACGAATCCGAACACCATCATTTCTATCAAGCGTCATATGGGAACGAATTATAAGGTTGAAGCAGAAGGAAAAGAGTACACACCACAAGAAGTTTCAGCGATCATCCTTCAAAAACTTAAATCTGACGCTGAAGCATATCTTGGTGAGAAGGTTACTAAGGCTGTCATCACAGTACCGGCTTACTTCAATGATTCTCAACGTCAAGCCACAAAAGACGCTGGCAAGATCGCCGGCTTGGAAGTTGAACGTATCATCAATGAGCCGACAGCTGCTGCTCTAGCGTATGGCCTTGAAAAAGAAGATGACCAAACGATCCTGGTTTATGACTTGGGTGGAGGAACATTCGACGTATCACTTCTTGAACTAGGTGACGGTTTCTTCGAAGTTAAAGCAACATCTGGTGACAACGAACTAGGTGGAGATGACTTCGACCAGGCAATCATCGACTATCTCGTAAATGAGTTCAAAAAGGAAAACGGAATCGACCTTTCTCAAGACAAAATGGCTCTTCAACGTTTGAAGGATGCTGCAGAGAAAGCGAAGAAAGACCTTTCTGGTGTAACCCAAACACAAATTTCATTACCATTCATCACAGCAGATGCATCTGGTCCTAAGCACTTGGAAGTAAATTTATCCCGTGCTAAGTTTGATGAAATGACTTCTGATCTAGTAGAACGTACAATGGGACCTACTCGTCAAGCAATTAAAGATGCTGGCCTTACACCATCTGAAATTGACAAAGTAGTACTGGTTGGTGGATCTACACGTATCCCAGCTGTACAAGAAGCAATCAAGAAAATAACAGGAAAAGATCCTCATAAAGGTGTCAATCCGGATGAAGTGGTAGCATTAGGTGCCGCGATCCAAGCGGGTGTATTGACTGGTGATGTAAAAGACGTCGTTTTACTTGACGTAACTCCACTTTCTCTTGGTATTGAAACAATGGGTGGAGTGAATACGAAGCTTATCGAACGTAACACGACAATCCCTACAAGCAAGTCACAGGTATTCTCTACAGCGGCTGATAATCAACCGTCCGTTGATATCCACGTCCTTCAAGGTGAGCGTGAAATGGCTGCCGACAATAAGACGCTTGGACGTTTCCAATTGACTGATATTCCGCCGGCACCACGAGGAGTACCACAAATCGAAGTATCATTCGATATTGATGCGAACGGTATCGTAAACGTTAAAGCGAAGGACCTTGGAACGAACAAAGAACAATCCATCACGATCACTTCCTCTTCAGGGCTATCTGAAGAAGAAATCGAAAAGATGGTTAAAGATGCGGAAGAAAACGCAGAAGCTGACAAAGAGCGCCGTGAAGCGGTAGACCTTCGTAACGAAGCGGATCAACTCGTTTTCACAACCGAAAAGACATTGAAAGATCTTGAAGGCAATGTGGATGAAGCTGAAGTAACCAAAGCGAACGAAGCAAAAGATAAAGTTAAAAAAGCACTAGAAGGTGACGATCTAGAAGCAATCCGTTCTGCTAAAGACGAATTGCAACAGGTTGTCCAAGAGCTATCGACAAAACTTTACGAACAAGCTGCACAGCAGGCTCAAGCTGCACAAGAAGGCGGAGACAATCAAAAAGCGCAAAATGATGATGTAGTAGATGCTGATTACGAAGAAGTAAACGACGATAACGAGAAGAAGTAAGTATGATAAGGAAAAGTCAAAGTCAGTCTTCAAGGCTTTGACTTTTTCTATGAATGAAAAGAATGGATTCGTTTTTGGCAACGAAATTAATTAGCTCCAGCACCTAGCCACTTGGATCATTCTTTTCCTTATTGTTCGACCTTCAGAGAAATACATGAGGAAGACAGGGTGCTTACATCTTCAGTATTTGTTTTTAATATTGATTTCTTAAGAAAATTGCTTTTAGCAAAATTCACGACACTCCAGCGGGAAAAGCGAGCCAGACGAGACTCCACAGCGATCGGATCTTCGAGTATAATAATGAACTTCGACTAAATACCACCACGTCCTATGGTGAACGTCGAAGCCAGCACTTCCTGTGCAAGTGAGCGAGGATGCAGAGAAGTGCGATGCCTAGCTCAGCGACCAGTCACTTGGATCAATTCAAACTTCCTGTGGCAGCCACAGCCTTCTCGTCAGTTTTCCAGTGACCTACGTAACTAAGCGGGTCGCTTCCGCATTTCTTCAGCCCGCGGAAAGGCAGTGAATTTTGGAAAAATCAACAAGGAGTATTCGGAGCATAATGCTTAAAACGAATTCATGGCAACATGTTGCGGAGTTATAGACTATAGTGATATGATAATCGTTATGTAAAAGAACCGGGAGTGAGAGTGTTGAGTAAGCGTGATTATTATGAAGTCCTTGGCGTTGATAAGAACGCCTCGACTGATGAAGTTAAAAAAGCTTATCGAAAACTCGCTAGAAAATATCATCCGGATGTCAATAAAGCGTCGGATGCTGAGGAGAAGTTTAAAGAAGTCAAAGAAGCCTATGATGTCCTGAGTGACTCACAGAAGAAAGCCCATTATGATCAATTCGGCCATTCCGATCCTAACCAAGGATTTGGGGCAGGTGGAGCAGACTTCGGTGGTTTCGGAGATATATTCGATATGTTCTTTGGAGGCGGCGGCGGACGCAGGAATCCGAATGCTCCTCGCCAAGGGGCAGATCTGCAATATACGATGACTCTAAAATTCGAAGAAGCTGTTTTCGGTAAAGAGACAGATATTCAAATACCTAAAGAAGAAGAATGTGATACATGCTTCGGATCTGGAGCAAAGTCTGGAACGAAACCTGAAACATGCTCACATTGCGGTGGCAGCGGTCAGTTGAATGTGGAACAAAATACACCTTTTGGACGTGTCGTCAACCGTCGTGTATGCCACCACTGTAATGGTACTGGTAAATTCATCAAAGAGAAATGCAATACATGCGGTGGAAAAGGCAAGGTTCGTAAACAAAAGAAAATCCATGTGAAAATTCCAGCTGGAATCGACCATGGACAACAAATCCGTGTAGCAGGAAAAGGTGAAGCGGGTGAGAACGGCGGACCTCCAGGAGATTTATATGTTGTTGTGCGTGTAGCACCACACGAACTTTATAAGCGTGATGGAGATGATATTTTCATCGATATGCCGCTTACATTCACACAAGTTACACTAGGTGATGAAATCGAGGTTCCTACCCTTCATGGTAAAGTGAAGCTGAAGATCCCTTCAGGAACACAGTCTGGAACAAGCTTCCGTCTTCGTGGAAAAGGTGTTCAGAATGTACGTGGCTACGGTCAAGGGGATCAGCATGTCAAAGTGAAAGTGATCACCCCGAAAAATCTGAGCGACCGACAAAAGCAATTGCTTCGTGAGTTTGCTGAAATCAGTGGCGAAACAGTAGATGAACAGCATGATAATTTGTTCAGTAAAGTGAAAAGAGCTTTTAAAGGCGAATAAAAAAAAGGGTCCGGATGATCGTGATGAATGAAAACGAAAGGAAGATGGTAGATCTCATGAAATGGTCTGAAATTAGTATTCATACAACACAGGAAGCAATTGAACCGATTTCGAATATTCTGCATGAATCAGGAGCTAGTGGAGTAGTGATAGAAGACCCGCAGGACTTGATTAAAGTGTGGGATACCTCAATGGGTGAGATCTATCAGCTTAATCCGGACGATTACCCAGAAGAAGGAGTAATTGTAAAAGCTTATTTGCCAGTTAACAGCTTTTTAGGAGAGACCGTTGAAGAAATAAAGGAAGCGATCAATGGATTGCTTCTTTATAATATCGACCTGGGTCACAATAGGATCACGATCAGTGAAGTCCATGAAGAAGAATGGGCCACTGCTTGGAAGAAGTATTATAAGCCGGTGAAAATATCTGAACGAATTACAATCATCCCAACGTGGGAAGAGTATGAAAAAGTGAGCACGGATGAACTCATTGTAGAACTTGACCCTGGGATGGCTTTCGGAACGGGCACACATCCGACGACAGTCATGTGTATCCAGGCGATTGAAAAGACCTTGAGACTTGATGATGAAGTGATTGATGTTGGGACAGGTTCAGGTGTTCTCAGTATTGCTGCCGCTAAGCTCGGAGCAAAACATGTAACTGCACTGGACTTGGATGAGATAGCTGTGAAAAGTGCACGATTGAACATCAAGCTGAACAAATCCCAGGAGCAGATCACCGTCCGTCAAAACAATCTGCTGGACAATATCAGCGGTGAGTATGACGTCATCGTAGCTAACATATTAGCAGAAATCATCCTTCGTTTTGATAAAGATGCATTTGAATTACTTAAACCTGATGGAAGGTTCATCGTTTCAGGAATCATCAAAGGTAAGAAAGATGAAGTGAAGCAATCTCTCACAGATGCTGGATTCCAGATTGATGAAACGTTACTGATGGAAGACTGGGTTGCCTTTATTGTCAGGAAGCCTTCAATAAATGAAGTTCAGGAGAATCATTGATGCAACGGTACTTTGTACAGCCTGATCAAATGACAGATGAAACTGTAACGATTTCCGGCGAAGATATAAAGCACATTTCGAAAGTGATGAGGATGGGTACTGGGGATCAAGTGATTTGCAGTGACAATCATGGACGTGTCGCCAGGTGCACGATCACAGAAATAACAGATACTTCTGTGCAACTTGTAATTTCCGAATGGATCAGCTCTAAAACGGAACTTCCAATTTCTGTTACGATTGCACAAGGACTGCCAAAGCATGATAAACTAGAAATGATTGTCCAAAAAGGAACCGAGTTAGGTGCAAATCAATTCATCCCATTTCAAGCATCCAGGTCGATTGTGAAATGGGATTCGAAAAAGTCCAAAAAGAAGACCGAACGGCTGCAGAAGATCATTAAAGAAGCTGCTGAACAATCCCATCGGAATCGTATGCCTGAATGCTCAGAGCCGGTTTCCTTTAACAAATTGATCTCTCTAAGTGAATCTTTTACGATCAAAATCGTCGCATATGAAGAACAGGCAAAACTAAACGAAACTTCCCGATTAGCCAAGCTTTTTAGCAATGCGGACATTGAAAACGATGACATCATCGTCGTCATTGGCCCTGAAGGTGGTTTGACAAAAGACGAAGTCCAGCGTCTTCAAGATGCCGGGTTTGTCGTTTGCGGGTTTGGACCCCGCATCCTTCGGACTGAAACAGCATCACTCTATGTGCTTTCTGCTGTTTCCTATCAATTAGAATTATTGAGGTGACCAAAATGCCTTCTGTAGCGTTTCATACATTAGGGTGTAAAGTGAATCATTATGAAACTGAAGCGATTTGGCAGTTATTCAAAAGCCAAAATTACGAGCGTACCGACTTCGAAAAGCATGCAGATGTGTATGTAATCAACACCTGTACAGTAACGAATACTGGGGATAAAAAAAGTCGCCAGGTCATTCGGCGTGCCATACGTAAAAATCCGGATGCCGTCATCTGTGTCACAGGGTGTTACGCACAGACCTCACCGGCAGAAGTCATGGCGATCCCTGGTGTGGATGTAGTCGTTGGTACACAAGACCGAGTAAAGATGCTCGAATACATCGAGCAATATAAACGTGAACGTCAACCGATCAATGGAGTAGGGAATATCATGAAAGCCCGTGTGTACGAGGAGCTTGAAGTACCTGCATTCACGGATCGTACACGCGCTTCTTTAAAGATCCAGGAAGGGTGCAACAATTTCTGTACGTTCTGCATCATTCCCTGGGCACGTGGGCTTTTAAGATCCAGAAAGCCAGAACATGTCATTGAGCAAGCCCAACAGCTTGTCGACGCAGGATATCAAGAAATCGTCCTTACGGGTATCCATACAGCCGGTTACGGTGAGGACATGAAGGACTATAACTTCGCAAAGCTTTTATCTGATATCGATGAACAGGTGAAAGGCTTAAAGCGGTTGCGAATATCGTCAATTGAAGCGAGTCAGGTGACCGACGAAGTGATTAATGTGCTAGATCGTTCTGAAATCGTCGTCCCTCATCTCCACATCCCATTACAGTCTGGTTCTGACACCGTATTGAAGCGGATGAGAAGGAAGTACAGCATGGAGATGTTCGCTGATCGATTGAATAAGTTGAAAAAAGCCCTTCCAGGTCTCGCGATTACTTCGGATGTGATTGTTGGTTTCCCAGGTGAAACAGAAGAAGAATTCATGGAAACGTATAATTTCGTCAAGGAACATAAGTTTTCCGAACTTCATGTATTCCCGTTCAGCCGCAGAACTGGAACGCCAGCAGCAAATATGGAAGACCAAGTACCTGAAGATGTTAAAAACGAGCGAGTACATCGCTTGATTGAACTGTCTAATCAATTAGCGAAGGAATATGCCTCCCAATACGAAGGGGAAGTGCTTGATATCATCCCAGAGGAAATTGATAAGGACCACCCAGATAGGAACATGTATATCGGCTATACGGCCAACTATATGAAAGTCCGTATACCAGCAACTGAGGACATGATCGGCAAACTCGTTCGTGTAAAGATCACGGAAGCAGGATACCCTGTTAACGAAGGTCAATTCGTAAGAATCATGGATCCAGAACAAACGACTGCTACTGCATGAATGAGCGTCAGAAATAAAAATAAAATAAATGACAGGAGCTGCTAGTATGAATATAGCAAAAATGATTGACCACACAGCTTTAAAACCTGAATTGACAAAAGAAGATATCGTTAAACTAGCTGAGGAAGCGAAGGAATATTCATTTGCTTCTGTTTGTGTAAACCCTACCTGGGTTGCAACTGCCTATGATATTTTAAAAGATACAGATGTAAAAGTTTGTACAGTGATCGGCTTTCCATTAGGGGCGTCAACTCCTGAAACGAAGTCGTTCGAAACAAAGAATGCAATTGAAAATGGAGCGACAGAAGTTGATATGGTCATCAACATCGGTGCATTGAAGAGCAAAAACTATGAACTCGTTGAAAAAGACATCAAAGCAGTCGTAGATGCTGCAAAAGGGAAAGCTCTTACGAAAGTTATCATTGAAACATGTCTTTTAACTGAGGACGAGAAGAAGCATGCTTGTGAACTCTCTGTAAAAGCTGGTGCTGATTTTGTTAAAACTTCAACTGGCTTCTCAACTGGAGGAGCGACTCCAGAAGATGTGGCATTGATGCGGAAAGTCGTCGGGCCAGAAATCGGTGTAAAAGCAAGCGGCGGTGTGAGAGGGCCTGAATCAGCTAAAGAAATGATCGATGCCGGAGCAACACGAATTGGAGCAAGTTCTGGTATTGCGATCGTAAAAGGGGAAACATCTCAATCTGATTATTAAGGAGGACTGGCTTAAGTGCCAGCCTCTTTTTTGTAGAGATAATTTTGAAGGTGTGCTGTTTTGCCCCCAGTTGTAGGGAAAAATCAGCTTGAAGACCAAGCTCTAGGCTTTATCATTGCCATGAACACTAAGGTTTCAGGTGGATTACATTTGAAACAAACAGTTATTAAACGACTAAAAATGGAGTCAAAAACCTAAAAAGATGACTAACGATCTGTATGATCAAAGTTTAACAACTCTTTCTCCGTGCAGCTTTGTAATGATGGCAGCTAGAAGTCCTGCACAAGGCAGCAGCAATAACGATGAAATGACATTGAATAAAACACTTGCATGCGCAATTTGAACATCTGGCAAATGAGTCAGCAAAATGACGAACTCTGAGAAAAGTTTCAGAAACGGTAAAAACAGGAACACCCCGATGATATTGATCCAAATATGCGCAAAAGCGACAAGCTTAGCTTCCCGAGTCGTACCGATAGAGGCGATCATGGCAGTGACACATGTTCCCACATTTGCGCCTAACATGATTGCGATGCCTGAAGTCAAAGATAGGATGTTCTCATGCATGAGTGACATGATGATGGCAGTCGTGGCTGTACTGGATTGGATGACAGCTGTCATTGTCGTTCCCAGGCCAAGTCCATATAAAATATGCTCATTCGTCAATTGTAAGAAATGCTGGACCCAGGTAAGTTGCGTGATGGGACCGGCTAAAGCTTCAAACCCATTCATCGCGACAAACATGCAACCGAGACCGAACAAGGCTGATCCACAACAGAACGACCATTTTTTTGAAAATAGAATCATTATGAACCCTAGGAATAAAAAAGGTAAGATCAACTGGTCGATTTCAAGGGTGATGATCTCAGTTGAAACGGTAGTACCGATATTCGCGCCAAGTATGATCCCGATTGATTGCCGAAAGTTCATAAGTCCCGCCGCTACGAGACCAATGACGATGACCATGACAGCAGAACTGCTCTGTACGACAGCTGTAATCAAAGTCCCTAATAAAAAGCTTTTCCAGGTTTTGTTTGTATAGCGAAGTAACAACACCTTGAGTTTTTGTTGAGAAGCAGTATTCAGACCGAGCCGCATCACAGTCATTCCGAAAAGGAATATTGTCAAGAAGACTGCGAATAATGAGATTATCTGTGTCATCCATCTTCACCACCTAGTCTATTTTATGGACGAGGTGTTTTGGACATGACGAAATAATTGCACGAATGACGGAAATAAAGTTGACTAAAAAAATAGGCATATATTATAATGTTTAAAGATATGGTTTTTCGCTCCTTTTCTATTTTTTTGAAGGAGCTTGGAGGGAGGGAAATATATGTCTATTAGAACAAGTGTTCGTAAGAACGAATCTATAGAAGATGCACTTCGTCGTTTTAAGCGCAACGTTTCTAAAGAAGGAACATTGGCTGAGGTACGTAAGCGTAAGCATTACGAAAAGCCTAGCGTAAAGCGTAAGAAGAAGTCTGAAGCAGCTCGTAAGCGTAAGTACTAAGAGAGGGTGTTCTAATTGAGTCTACTTGACCGTTTGAATCAAGATATGAAACAAGCGATGAAAAACAAGGAAAAGCAACGACTGACGGTCATTCGTATGGTAAAGGCTTCTCTTCAGAACGAGTCGATCAAGTTAGGACACGAATTGAATGAAGAAGAGGAATTAACGGTTCTTTCACGTGAAGTTAAACAACGGAAAGACTCCCTCCAGGAATTCGAAAAGGCTGGTCGTGACGACTTAGTAGAAAACTTACGCCAAGAGATTACAATACTCAATGAGTATCTCCCAGAACAACTATCCGAAGAAGAAGTTGAACAACTTGTGAAAGAAACGATTCAACAGGTTGGCGCAACTTCTAAACAGGACATGGGTAAGGTGATGGGGGCCATCATGCCTAAGGTAAAAGGAAAAGCAGATGGTGGTCTAGTGAACCGTTTAGTACAACAGAACTTATCCTAATAAATGAAATAAAAACGTCTTGCATTTGCAAGGCGTTTTTTTCATATTAAAAAAGTTGCGAACGGCGTGATTACCTGGAAAACTGCGTGATAACGGTCTGACAGAATGCCCTGAAGATTAAGCGTTATTCCTGAAACAATACACTCAGAAAATATTTCACTTCATAAATGTGAAACCTAACTGTATCATTAAACGTAAGAAAGTGTAGAGAATAAAGGGGGTGGGCTATATGAAACTGATGAAAAGAAATATAAAAATCTCTTTGTATCTTATGTTGATTTTATTGCCGATGCTTATCGTGCAAATAAATCCTTCCCAAGCTGAAGACGGTAAACCGGTCGTTTATGTCGCACCAGTTCAGGATGCCGTGGAACGGGGTTTAGAATCTTTCTTGAAACGTTCCATCAGAACTGCTGAAGAAAACAATGCTGAATATCTGGTTCTTGAATTGGATACACCAGGCGGACTTGTAGATGCTGCTGGAAACATCGCCAAGATCATGAGGGAATCGGAGGTACCGATCATTGCATATGTCACAAAACATGCTTTATCTGCTGGGGCATATATCGCTTTGAACGCCGATCAAATCGTGATGAAGCCGTCGACTACCATGGGGGCGGCTGGTGTAATCGATTCTCAGGGGAATGCGGCAGGAAAAAAAGCAGAGTCGGCTTGGATAGCAACCATGGAAGCTTCCGCAGAATTGAACGACCGTGATCCAATCTATGCAAGAGCAATGGCGGATTCAGATGTAGAGATAAAGGAATTAGGAGTAGAAAAAGGTGAATTCCTCACGCTTAATGCGACACAAGCAAAAGAGGTAGGTTATGCTGAAGCGATTGTCAACAATCGTAACGAACTTCTTAGCTTTCTTGAAATACCTGATGCTGAAATAAGAGAAATTGAGGTCTCCTTTGCTGAAACGATCGCTCGTTATGTGACGCACCCGGTCGTTGTTCCGATCTTACTTTCGATCGGAAGCATCGGTCTTGTGCTGGAACTCTACTCACCAGGCTTTGGAATTCCAGGTACGTTAGGACTCGGGGCTTTATTATTGTTTTTCTTTGGACATATGATAGCAGGACTTGCTGGTTTGGAGTCTCTCATCCTCTTTGTTGTAGGTATCGGTCTGATTATTGCTGAAGTGTTCGTGCCGGGAGGGATCCTCGGGATTGGTGGTATCATCGCCGTTTTAGTAGGTATTGTGCTTGCCGGAGGATCTCTAGGAAATATACTGCTGTCGATTCTGATCGCTCTTGTAGCGACAGTCATTGTCTCTATCCTTTTCTTAAAATATTTTGGATACAATGGGCCATTAAAGAAAATCATACTTTTTGACTCAACTTCGAATGACAGAGGCTACATTTCCAGTGTTACGAGAAGCGAGTTGATCGGTCTGACAGGTACGACACTGACACCATTGCGACCATCCGGTACTGCATTGATCGGAGACGATCGCTTTGATGTCGTGACCGAAGGAAGTTACATCGCCATAAATCGTCCAATTAAAATCATCAAAACGGAAGGTTCTCGGATCATTGTTCGAGAAATAAAAGAAGTAGAAAATCAAGGGGGTAATTAACAATGGATGCAAACATATTAACCATGGTCATTTTAATCGGGGCAGTTGTCATCGCCCTCGCCGTATTGTTTACGTTTGTTCCTGTAGCACTATGGATTTCCGCACTAGCTGCAGGTGTAAGGGTCAGTATTTTCACGCTTATCGGAATGCGCTTGAGACGAGTCATTCCTTCACGAGTCATCAATCCGTTGATAAAGGCGGTAAAAGCTGGTCTTGAACTTAGTACGAACCAATTAGAGAGCCATTACTTAGCTGGTGGTAATGTGGATCGTGTCGTCAATGCATTGATCGCAGCACACAGAGCGAACATCGAATTGAGCTTTGAGCGTTGTGCAGCGATCGACCTTGCTGGGCGTGACGTACTCGAAGCAGTGCAAATGAGTGTCAACCCGAAAGTCATCGAAACACCGTTCATCGCTGGTGTGGCGATGGATGGGATTGAAGTGAAGGCGAAAGCTAGGATCACGGTACGTGCAAACATCGAGCGTCTCGTCGGGGGTGCTGGAGAAGATACTGTCATCGCGCGTGTAGGTGAAGGGATCGTATCGACAATCGGTTCCTCTGATAACCATAAGAAAGTCTTAGAAAATCCAGATTTGATTTCACAAACTGTACTTACAAAAGGTCTTGACGCAGGGACGGCTTTTGAAATCCTCTCGATTGATATCGCAGACGTGGATATCGGGAAGAACATCGGTGCGGAACTACAGACCGAACAAGCTGAAGCAGATAAGAATATCGCTCAAGCGAAGGCTGAAGAACGCCGCGCAATGGCTGTAGCACAAGAACAAGAGATGAAAGCGCGTGTTGAGGAAATGCGTGCGAAAGTTGTGGAAGCTGAAGCTGAAGTACCTATGGCGATGGCTGAAGCATTACGTTCAGGAAACATCGGAGTAATGGATTACATGAACTACAACAACGTGAAAGCCGATACCGATATGAGAGGCTCAATCGGTAAGGCTACAGATCCTAAAGATGAAGACGAAAATCCTAGAGGAGGCACTAGATAGTGCTTGAAGCGATCATCGAACTGCTGATGTCAAACCTCTTTTTTGTGATATTGGTCATTGGTGGAATTTACAGCTTCTTCAAGCGTCAGATCGATAAGCAAAATGAACAGCAACAGAGATCTGGACGTAGACCTCAGCAACCGCGTCCTGCGGAAACGAGAACTACTCCTTCAGAGGAAAGGACTCGAACAGAGAGACAGTGGAAGGAACGCAGAGAAAAGCTGACGACAGACTTACAAGAAATGTATAAGAAAAAGCGGGAAGATTTGGAGAATACAATCCAAGAACAGCCATCTAGAGAATATGTACCGAGAGAGCCGATAATGCCTAGACCAAAAACGAAGCCAGGACCGAGACCTGCACAAAGTGAACTGTTGCCGAACCCGGACAATGTAGCTCAGGGTGTCATCTGGGCAGAAATCCTCGGCCCTCCCCGCTCAAGAAAACCACATTCAACGGCTCGATTAAAACGAAGATAATCTTAAAAGTCATGTGCATAGTACGCACATGGCTTTTTTTATGCACAAAAAAGTCTTTAAATGAAACCCACTATATAATTTCACGTACCGTACTCTGGTTTCATTATCGTATTTGATTAATTATGTAAATAAGCTGGCTATTATTAATTGACTTTCCCTCTGGCACCTTTCAAAGTTCAAACGATATCTTCAAGAGCTGATTACTTTCACCGCTATATTTCCAGCATGAATCCTAATATGAAAAATATAATGATGGAAGTATGGATCCACAGTGATAGTTTAGACTCTTCATTCATAAAAATGAGATGAGAGGGGGTTCGTTTATGGCGCGTTTGAAACAGAAAGTGAAAAAATGGATGACCCGATCATTAGAACTGCCAGCTGATGTCGTCATGGACCTGCCCAGGATTACGATGATCGGGCACTTGCACATATATATCGAGAACCATAAAGGAGTAAAGAAATTCACCAATGAAGAACTCAGATTAAACTTACAGCAGGGCGAATTATTGATAACAGGGAAGGACTTTGTTTTGAAGACGATTCTCCCAGAAGAAATTTTAGTAGAAGGTAAAATCATCGACGTGCGTTACATAAATATTTCTTAAAACCAATAGGGGGAGGACCATGAAAAAATTTTGGACAAAATACCTAAAAGGAACTGTCATTGTACGAGTTGAAGGCGAGCATGCAGAAACCTTCCTCAACTACTGCCTGAATCACAATATTCATTTATGGGATATAAAGCGTATGAAGGAATCAGAGTTGGAGCTTCATATGTTCACAGAAGATGCTCTTCATATAAAAAAAGCTCTAAGGGAAACGGGATGCAGATTCAGAGTCGTTCGGAAAAGCGGTGCTCCTTTCATAATAAGGAGGATGATTTCCAGAGGCGGTTTCATAATCGGAATGCTGTCTTTTTTCGTGATTGTATTTCTCCTTTCCAATATGGTTTGGAAGATCGAAGTTAGTGGTGCTGACCCGCAAACAGAGCATCATCTTCGAAAAGTGGTTGATGAGCTTGGAATCAAAAGAGGAAAGCTTTTATTCCGATTACCGGATCCTCGCGAGGTTCAATATTTTGTTACAGAAAAAATGGACGAGGTCACCTGGGTAGGTGTCACATTAGATGGGACGACCTTCAAATTCAAGGTTGTACAGAAAGAATTACCTGAAGAAGTAAAAGTGACTGGACCTCAAAATTTAATTGCAAAAAAGAAAGCGTTCGTCACCGATATGTTCATTGAACAAGGTCAGCCGAAAGTTGAAAGGAATCAAATGGTCCAAAAGGGAGAATTATTAGTTTCAGGATATATTGGAAAAGATAAAAACACTCGCACAGTTGCTGCGAAAGGAAAAGTGTTCGGTGAAGTGTGGTATCGTGGAGATGTGACACTGCCGTTGGAGTCGAGCTTTGAAACGTATACAGGGAACAATATGCACAAACATTACTTGACCGTTTTTGGTAAAAACATTCCGATTTGGGGATTTGGTGAAGTCCCTTATGAAAATTATCAAGTTTTAGAGGAAGACAAGTCATTCAGAATGTTCATCTGGGAATTACCGATCTCTTATTTAAAAAAAGATGTACAGGAATCAGAACGTGTCCTGCGTAAATATACGGAGAAAGAAGCGATTGAAAAAGCCAAGGAAATGGCTGATAAAGATCTGAAAAGCAAGCTTGATGATGAAGCAAAAATTAAAAGCGGAAAAATTTTGCACCATACATTGGACAATGGTAAAGTAAAAGTATCGATGTACTATAAAGTTATTGAGAACATCGTGAAGGAACAACCAATAATTGGAGGAGATTGAGCCATATTGTCAGAACGCTTGAATTTAAAGAATTTACAAATAGAAAATCCGTCTGAAGGCATTGCTCTTTTTGGTCCGAATGATTCCCATTTGAAAACCCTTGAGCAAACGTTGGATGTTGATATTGTTACACGTGGCGGAGGAGTCGCGGTTACTGGTGAGGAAGAAACGGCACAGCTTGTAGAAGATGTGTTGAACGCGTTGCTTTCATTGATTCGTAAAGGTGTCAATATCACAGACCGAGATGTTATATACGCAGTACAGCTTTCACATGAGGGTATTCTTGAAGAGTTGGATCAATTGTTTGATGAGGAGATCACGACAAATATCAAAGGGCGACCAATTCGTTCTAAAACTCTCGGTCAAAGGCATTATATCAATGCAATCAAAAAGAATGATCTAGTCTTTGGTATCGGCCCAGCAGGAACCGGTAAGACATTTTTAGCTGTCGTCATGGCCGTCAAAGCATTAAAAGAAGGCAAAGTGAAGCGGATCATTCTAACACGACCTGCAGTTGAAGCCGGGGAGAGCTTAGGTTTCCTTCCTGGGGACTTGAAGGAAAAAGTGGATCCATATTTGAGACCGCTTTATGATGCTCTCCATGACCTTTTCGGAGTAGAGCATACCGAAAGGCTTATTGAGCGTGGAACGATCGAAATAGCTCCCTTAGCGTATATGCGAGGGCGCACATTAGACGAGGCCTTCGTTATCCTGGATGAGGCTCAGAACACGACTCCGGAACAGATGAAAATGTTTTTGACGAGGCTGGGCTTTGGGTCTAAGATGATCATAACAGGAGACATTACCCAAATCGATTTGCCACGCGGAAAAGAATCAGGACTGCGAAAAGCACAAAAAATCTTTAAAGACATTCAAGGTATACGGATTATGCATATGCAACAATCCGATGTAGTTCGACATCCTCTTGTCCAAAAAATCATAAATGCATATGAAGTCGAAGATCACGATTGATAGACCAATCCTGCTTCTGTCAGGCCATCTCTTTTGAAAACTTGGGAAGAGTCGCCTGACAGGTTGTGTCGGATGGTCTTTTTCTTTTTGGCTTTGTTAAATAGTAATGTTGATTTTTTCAGGAAATTTTCTAAAGCGAAATTCGCGACACTCCTGGGGGAAAGCGGAAAAGCGAGCGCAAGACCCTTGCGGATCGCCCATGAAAAGGGAGTGAATTTTGCATATATCAACAATGAACTTTAACAGTGCCTTCCTAAATATTGAAACTTTTCTCCTTTCCAAGAGGTATTAGAAGTATGCTTTCTTTTACAAAATTTTCTTGAGGCTTTCCCTATTGCTTGAAATACGTGATAGAATGAAATCACAATACTTCGGTACTTGCCATCGCATAAAAGGAGTGAGATTGAATGTCTCCCAAGGTAATCAATGAACTGAAAACAAAATGGAATCAAATAGAGAACAGTAAAATCAGTCGATTCCTCCTTTACATATCGCTGGCTTTCGTCATGGTGGTTACGATGATAAGTAACGTAATCCCAGAAAAGCTGGACGTCAGTTTAAATTCGATCGCTGAAGATGATATTCAATCTCCGTATCGTGTTGTCAATCCAAGAGAAACCAATGCCAAGGAAGCACAAGCCGCTGCCTCGGTTCCTGATGAATATGTTGAAAAAGAAAATGTCGTGTTAGATCAAGTGGTCTATATTGAAAAATTGTTTAATCAAATTCTGGAGCTGCAGAGCGAAAAATCAGAAGAAAGTGAAACGAAAACCGAGAGAGATCCAAAAAAGGAAGAAGACACACCGGAAACGGACGATAAATCAATCACCACCACTAAACAACAAATTGCAGAACTTCGTAACGGATTGCCAGAATTCATCTCAAAAGGCATCAATGATGATTCACTCATTACATTTTTAAATGCATCAAAAGCTGATATTTCAATGGCTAAAGACGTCGCAAGTTCTACGATAAAAACAGTCATGAATGATAAAATCACGGTCGAACAAATCAACGGAAAGAAGAAAGAAGTGGCACCATTCATTGAAAATGCTTTTATTTCTGATAGTGTAAAACCAGCTTTAGCCGATATAACTGGTAGCGCGATTACATCCAATTATACTTTTGATGCCGAAACGACTAAGAAGTTGCGTGAAGAGGCGGTAGCGAATACTGACCCTGTTTGGATCCGTGAAGGGGAAATCATCGTTGAAAAAGGAAGTCAGATCACCAGTGACGCTCTCTATAAACTTGAGCTTGTCGGTTTGTTGAAAGAAAGCTTTTCTCCTTATCCATATATCGGCCTCGGTATATTAGTCCTATTGATCACAGCGTTTTTGATTTATTTCCTACGTGACTTGATTGGAGAAAAGAAAAAAGAAAACATCAATTTGATCATTTATATCTTGATGTTTTCAATCACCCTTATTCTTATGAAAATAACGAGTTTGCTCAGCATCTATTATCCTAGTGTAGCTTTCATCGTACCAGTTGCACTTGGAACAATGATGATCAAGATGTTGATTGACGAACAGACTGCGATCATTTCAAGTATCGTTTTTGCGATTTGTGGAAGTTTAATCTTTAACGAGAACGCAACAAGTCCATTCAATTTTGCCATAGGGATCTATGTCCTTACCAGTTCACTTGCAGGTGTTCTTTTCCTCGGCAAAAGAAATGTAAAATCAAAGATTTTGAAAACCGGCTTTTTCGTTTCTCTAATCAATTCGATCGTCGTCTTGCTTATTTTATCGCTAACGAACGGACAATTTGAACTGCTCAGTCTTTCTTGGCAGGTTGGATATGCACTTTTCTCTGGCTTTCTATCTGCTGTATTGACACTTGGGCTTTTGCCATTCTTTGAAGCTGGATTCGGAATTTTGACCTCGATGAAGCTCGTCGAGCTTTCGAGTCCCAACCATCCATTACTGAGGAAATTGCTGATGGAGACACCGGGAACTTACCATCATAGTGTGGTGGTGGCGAACCTGGCAGAGGCGGCTTGTGAATCGATCGGTGCAAATGGTCTGCTGGCAAGGGTCGGTTCTTACTACCATGATCTCGGGAAGACTAAACGGCCTCACTTTTTCATTGAGAATCAAATGAATATCGAGAATCCACATGATAAAATTTCGCCGCAGCTAAGTAAAACGATCATCATCGCCCATCCTTATGACGGAGCAGAAATGCTAGCGGAATATAATCTGCCAACTGAAATCATCGATATAGCAGAACAGCACCATGGAACTACATTATTGAAATACTTTTATCATAAAGCGATGCAGCAATCGGATAAACAAATCGAGGAATCGGACTTCCGTTATCCTGGACCCAAGCCACAAACGAAAGAAATAGCCATCATCAGCATATCAGATTCCGTAGAGGCTGCTGTCCGATCCATTGCAAAGCCAACCCCGACTAAGATAGAATCATTAGTACGGAAAATAGTAGCTGACCGTTTGGAGGATGGACAGTTCAATGAATGTTCGATTACCTTGAAGGAACTCGAAACCGTCACAGTCAGTATCTGTCAGACGTTGAATGGGATGTTCCATTCCCGTATTGAATATCCTGAGGAAATTCATAAAAAGAAAGTGAGTCAAGCATAATGCTAACCATTGATTTATATGATGAAACTGAACAATTGGATGTAGCAATATTAAATGAAATTGAAAATTTACTGCAGTATGCTGCTAAAGAAGAGACAATCACCCAAGAATCAGAGTTATCTGTGACATTTGTGACGAATGAGCGTATCCAAGAGATCAACTCCGAATTTAGAGGGATAGACCGTGCTACTGATGTCATCTCATTTGCTCTTGAAGATGAGGTAGAGGGAGAAATGGAAATCATCGATGACGATACTCCGGTATTGCTTGGTGATATCATCATCTCAGTTGAAAAGGCAAAAGAGCAGGCTGATGAATATGGCCACACTTTCATGCGTGAAGTTGGTTTTCTTGCAGTTCATGGATTTCTGCATTTGTTAGGATATGATCATATGAACGATGAGGACGAGAAAAAAATGTTCACAAGACAGGATTCCATCTTGAACTCTTTCGGATTGAAACGGTCATGATCAGGGATATTGCGAAAAGTTTTCGCTATGCGTTTGAGGGCTTGATTGAAGGCTGGCGAATGGAACGAAATTTTCGCATCCATTGTATTTTTGCGGTTTTTACGGTTATCATGGCTCTGCTGCTTGGTTTTTCAACCGTAAAGTGGTTGGTCCTTTTGCTTACCATCGGGATTGTACTTGGCCTTGAATTGATGAATTCTGCCATTGAGCGAGTCGTGGATCTGATTACTGAGGAATATCACCCGATTGCGAAAAAAGCAAAAGACTTAGCTGCAGGTTCCGTCTTTATTTTCAGTATTATTGCTGTTATAATAGGATTCCTTCTATTTGCTGTACCAATAATTGAAATCGTTTTATAGAGGTGAAAGATTTGAATAAAGAAGAACTGATACAAGAAGCAATTGAAGCAAGGAAGTTTGCATATACACCCTACTCTAAATTCCAGGTAGGAGCCGCATTACTTACAGAAGATGGAAAAGTTTATCGTGGAGCAAATATTGAAAACGCTGCCTACAGTCTATGTAATTGTGCAGAGCGGACAGCCTTGTTCAAAGCATACTCAGAAGGGGACAAGGCATTCAGTGCTTTGGCAGTCGTTGCGGATACGAAGCGTCCCGTTCCGCCTTGCGGTGCATGCAGACAAGTTATATCAGAATTATGTAAGCCGACTATGCCAGTTTATTTGACTAACTTGAATGGTGACCTGCAGGAACTGAAAGTAAGTGAATTGCTGCCAGGAGCATTTTCACCGGAGGATTTAAATGAGTAGAGAAGGATTCAAATCAGGCTTCGTTTCAATCATTGGACGTCCGAATGTCGGGAAATCAACGTTGTTAAACCATGTACTTGGACAGAAGATCGCCATCATGAGTGATAAACCGCAGACGACACGCAATAAGATTCATGGCGTTTACACTACGGAACAGGAACAGATTGTGTTCATTGATACACCCGGAATCCATAAACCGAAGCATAAACTTGGGGACTTCATGACAAAGATTGCTCAAGAAACATTGAATGAAGTCGATATCATCCTATTTTTGATCAATGCGGAAGAAGGATATGGACGAGGGGACCAGTTTATCCTGAACCGTCTTAAAAATGTGAACAGGCCTATATTTTTGGTTATCAATAAGATAGACAGAGTACATCCAGACGATTTGCTGCCGATCATTGAACAATATCGTGAAAAACTGGATTTTGCAGAAATCGTGCCTATTTCAGCTCTTAACGGCAACAATGTTACAACTTTGATGGAACAGCTCACAAATTACTTGGAAGAAGGACCGCAGTATTATCCTGAAGATCAAGTGACAGACCATCCTGAACGATTTGTAGCGGCAGAGTTGATCAGAGAAAAAGTTCTGCACCTGACACACGAAGAAGTACCGCATTCCGTTGCGGTTGTCATTGATGAGATGAAACGTCGAGAGAACGGAAACATGGTAGATATAACCGCGACGATTGTCGTAGAGCGGTCTTCACAAAAAGGGATTCTAATTGGAAAACAAGGTGGAATGCTGAAGAAGATCGGCTCTCTGGCACGTCAGGATATCGAGCATCTGTTAGGGTCAAAAGTCTACCTTGAACTGTGGGTTAAAGTTCAGAAAGATTGGCGGAATCGTCCGTTCAATCTGAGGGATTTTGGATTCAGTGAGGACACATATTGAATTTGACTTGTTCCTCAAGCTTTTTTCCTTAGGATTTTTTAAATGTTTGGCTTTGATAAATTTTAATGTTGATTTCTTATAGAAAATTTTGCCTTAAGCAAAATTTGCGACACTCCAGCGGGAAAAGGAGCCAGGCAAGACCCTACAGCGAGGAGGCTTGTCAAATTACGCTATGAATGTAAAAAAATGGGTTCCGAGAAGTGGTGTTTAGATCAGCGACCAGTCACTTTAATCACTTCAAACTTCCTGCGGCGGCAGCGCCCTTGTCAGTCTTCCAGTGACCTATGTGACTACGCTGGTCGCTTCCGCATTTCTTTAGCCTGCCGGAAAAGGAGTGCATTTCGTGAAAATCAACAAATATAAAAAGCCAGATGTTTAAAGTGAAATTGTCAAAAATTCCATAACATGAAATTTGTAATCAAGGTCACTCTAATGAAAAGGATTGCTTATTTTCTTTCGAAAGGTGGAGACATTCCATGAGGGACTTTACCTGGAAATTGTTTTGCGAGACAGGTAATATCGATACGTATCTCTTGTTAAAAGAACTTGAGAGTGAGAATGACCAATCATCTGACCTATTGGAAATCGAAGAAAGGAAAGGCGATTATTTAGAAACAGAGCTTTGATTGCATCACACTGAAATCAGGCGGTGATCGTGATGTTGATCAAGTCAGAAGCGATCGTGATCCGTACCTCGGATTACGGGGAATCCAACAAAGTAGTAACCGTTTATACAAAGGATTTTGGCAAACTTGGGATTATGGCACGAGGGGCGAAAAAAACGAAAAGTCGCCTCTCTTCTGTTTCCCAGCTATTCACTCATGGCCATTTCCTTATTCAAAAGGGAAGTGGACTAGGGAGCTTGAGCCAAGGAGAAATCATCAATACTTTTCGAGGGATCAAGCAGGATATTTTTAAAACGGCATATGCAGCTTATATGGTGGAACTACTGGATAAATCGACTGAGGATAACCAAGCATCCCCAGCTCTATTCGAATTTTTGAAGCTATCCTTGACTTATTTGGATGAAGGGATAGATCCTGACATTTTGAAAGCCATATTCGAAATGAAGATGCTACGACTCTCAGGGGTGGGTCCTCAGGTAGACCGATGTGTCCTTTGTGGAAGAAAAGAGGGTATTTCTGCCTTCTCAATAGCAGAGGGAGGGTTTCTCTGTGTTCAGTGCAAATATTCTGATCCGAAGGCCCTTGGGCTAACTCCGAAAACGGCGAGGCTTTTGAATCTGATTTACTACATGGACCTGTCTAGATTAGGCAATGTTTCTGTAAAAGAAGAAACGAAACAGGCGTTGAATAAAATCCTAACTACATACCTCGATGAATACACAGGGATTCGATTAAAATCGAAACGTTTTCTTGACCAACTGCAGAAATTCGAATGAGATTTGACAAACTGGATAAAAACGATTATGATACTTTCAACAAATTTAAAACGATGCGTTGATGGAGAGGAGTACTTACAACCTCAATTCAAGCGACTCTAGGTTGGTGGGAGCTAGAGATTGAAAAGTAAGGAAGGGCGCTCTGGAGCATTACAATAAAGCGGGGATTGAGATAGAAACTTGTGCTCTTGATTTCATCCAATGATGATTTCTTGAGACAGACCTCCTCAATCCCAAATAGGGTGGAACCGCGGGTGAACTCTCGTCCCTATGTCGAGTCAGACATAGGGACGAGAGTTTTTTATGCTTGAAAACCTATGAACAGACTCAAAAAAGGAAGAAAACAAAAATTCGAACCGTGGAGGTGCATTATGAATTTACAAGATATGATTCTTACACTGCAGCGTTATTGGGCTGACCAAGGATGCTTTGTCATGCAAGCGTACGATGTAGAAAAAGGTGCGGGAACGATGAATCCGATGACATTTCTGCGAAGTATCGGACCAGAGCCATGGAATGTAGCTTATGTAGAACCGTCTCGAAGACCAGTCGATGGAAGGTATGGGGAAAATCCAAACCGTCTCTATCAGCATCACCAGTTCCAAGTCGTCATGAAGCCATCGCCGGATAACATCCAAGAGCTTTATCTGCAAAGCTTGAAGGAAATCGGTATCGACCCGGATGAGCATGACATTCGTTTTGTTGAAGACAATTGGGAAGCGCCGACTTTATCGGCTTCTGGTCTTGGTTGGGAAGTATGGCTAGATGGCATGGAAATCACCCAATTCACTTATTTCCAACAAGTAGGCGGTTTAGATGCAAAGCCTGTATCTGCTGAAATCACTTATGGTATTGAACGTCTTGCTTCTTACATACAAGACAAAGAGAATGTATTCGACTTGGAATGGCACTCAGGCATAACGTATCATGATCTTTATTATCAATCTGAATATGAACACTCGAAATATACATTTGAAGTGTCTGATACCGATATGTTGTTCAACCTATTCAACATCTATGAAAAAGAGGCAAAACGGGCAATTGAAGATCAGCTCGTGTTCCCAGGTTACGATTATGTGCTGAAATGTTCTCATGTGTTCAATCAACTTGATGCGAAGGGTTCCATATCCGTAACAGAACGGACAGGGTATATCAGCCGTGTCAGAAATCTAGCTAGAAAATGTGCGAAAGCTTACTATGAGCAAAGAGAGCAATTAGGATTTCCAATGTTGAAAGGGGCGAATGTCGATGAGTAAACAGGATCTTTTATTGGAAATCGGTCTGGAAGAAATGCCTGCACGTTTTGTTACAGATGCGATGTATCAGCTTTCTGATAAAATAGCAGGCTGGTTTACGGAAAACCGGATTCCCTTCGGTGAAGTATTGCCGTATTCAACACCTAGACGACTAGCTGTAAAAATTACGGAAGTTGCTGATAAGCAAGAGGACCAAGAAGAAGAACTAAGAGGACCTGCAAAAAAAATCGCTATTGATGATGTGGGGAATTGGTCGAAAGCTGCATTAGGCTTTGCCAGAGGTCAAGGTGTAAACCCGGAAGATCTCTTCTTTAAAGAAGTGAAGAATACAGAATATGTTTTTGCGAATAAGTTTACAACTGGGGTATCCACAATGAAGTTATTGCCTCAACTGGACAAAGTGATTCAAAACCTTCATTTTCCGAAGAACATGAGATGGGGAGACCGGGACTTTAAATTCGTCCGGCCGATCAAATGGATCCTCTTCTTATATGGGACAGAAATACCGAAACTAGAAATCGCAGGGGTCCAATCTGATCGGAAAACTTACGGGCACCGTTTTCTTGGTGAGGAAATTGAAATCGAGTCACCTGAACAATATCCGACGGATTTACTTGGTCAATTTGTCATTGCTGACCCGAAAGAACGGAAGGAAGGGATTCAAAATCAATTGGAAAACATCCAGGAGGAAGAAGGATGGAAAATCCCGATTGATGAAGGGCTGTTGGAGGAAGTGAATAATCTGGTAGAGTATCCCACTGCTTTACATGGGAAATTTGATGAAGAATTCCTGGAACTCCCGCCTGAAGTACTGATCACTTCTATGAAAGAACATCAGCGTTATTTTCCTGTGCAAAACAAAGATGGGGAGCTGCAACCTTATTTTGTGACAGTTCGAAATGGGGATCACAATCATCTAGCGAATGTTGTGAAAGGGAATGAAAAAGTATTGCGGGCGCGATTGAAAGACGCTCAATTCTTCCACAATGAGGACAAGAAAAAGTCCATAGAGCATTACCTGGATAAGCTTGAGTCAATCGTGTTCCATGAAGAATTAGGCACGATCGCTGATAAGGTTGAGCGTATCAAGACCCATGCTGCCTATTCAAGTGAATTACTACAGTTAGATTCAGATTCAGAAAGTTCCATCCAACGTGCTGCTTCAATCTGTAAATTCGATCTTGTCACTCAAATGGTGTATGAGTTCCCTGAACTGCAAGGTGTGATGGGGGAGAAATACGCAAAGCTTTTTGGAGAAGATGAAATCATAGCTGCAGCTGTCAATGAACATTATCAACCTAGATTTGCTGGAGATGCTTTGCCTGGAACGGTCGTCGGCTCAGTACTGAGTGTCTCTGATAAATTGGATACGATTGTAGGTTGCTTCGGCATCGGCATCATCCCAACAGGTTCCCAGGATCCATATGCACTAAGAAGACAAGCAGCCGGTATTTTACAAATCTTGATTCAAAAAGGTTGGCCGGTTGAACTTGAAGAATTATTGAATACAGCTCTTGATGTCTATGAAGACAACCGATTATTAAAGAATGACCGATCGGAAGTCTTCAATCAACTGATTGAATTTTTCAATATCCGTTTGAAAACGATCCTGCAAGATCAAGGTATCCGTTATGATATCATTGACGCTGTGTTGACAGGGGAATTGGGACGTGTAGACCTTCTGCTCAAAAGGGCAGAATTGATTGCTGAAAATCTGAAACACCAATCCTTCAAGGATGCGAATGTTTCATTGACGCGTGTCCTCAATATTTCTAAAAATCTGGATGAATCATTGCGCGAAATAAATCCGGAATTATTTGAGAATGATGAAGAGAAAGCGTTATATGAACTTTACTTAAGTTGTAAAAAACAAAGTGCTGACATTCAACAACCTGAGGACGTAACAGTGTTTTATGCTAAATTGATGGAACTGCCTGGTGTGATCGATCGTTACTTCGATAATACGATGGTCAATGCCGAGGACGAGGGTATCAGGGAAAATCGCAAAGCTCAGATGAAGAACTTATCAAAAGTGATCTACTCATTCGCGGATTTCAATCAGTTAGTGGTTTAAGTCTTAACGGAAAAAAGAAGACCGTACGAATTTCTGGTCTTCTTTTTCCCGTTCCTGAAAGCTTGCATTCAATTGAAAAGGATGGGTTAATGTCAATATGCTTTACTATTGATGGATTTAGGTTATATTTATTCAGAAATACTTCCTATTTTAATTCTGTATAGGATATAATGTATCCAAAAGAGTATAGCATATACTGGGCAGTAAGGTGGTGTTACCAATCGAACTGAATAATAGACAAGAACGAATAGTTGAAATCGTTAAAGATTTCGGTCCAATAACGGGAGAACAAATTGCAGATAAATTAGATCTGACCAGAGCTACACTTCGCCCTGATCTAGCTATTTTGACAATGGCAGGCTATTTGGATGCACGTCCTCGCGTCGGATATTTTTATACAGGAAAAACAAGTGCACAGCTATTGACTGAAAAGGTCCGACAGATCAAGGTCAAGGAATACTTATCACTTCCAGTTGTTGTCCAAGAATCAGCAACTGTTTACGATGCTATATGTACAATGTTTTTAGAAGATGTAGGAACATTGTTTGTCGTCAATAAAGAGGGCAGATTAGCAGGTGTCTTATCCCGTAAAGATCTATTGCGAGCCAGTATGGGGAATCAAGAGCTTACTTCAATTCCAGTAAATATCATCATGACCCGGATGCCGAATATTACGATGTGTACGAAAGAAGATCTCTTGATCGAGGTAGCAGCGAAATTGATTGATAAGCAGATTGACGCAGTCCCTGTTGTAAAAGATACATCAAGAGAAGATGCGTATGAAGTAATCGGAAGAATTACGAAAACGAATATAACAAAAGCACTAGTAGACTTTTCTAGTGACGCAATTCTATAATAATGACACCAATATCGATGAAGGAGGTACCTATGTCAGACAAAATAGAACGACCAATTGTATATGTCGTTTCCGATTCAGTGGGTGAAACAGCTGAATTAGTTGTAAAAGCTGCAGCAAGCCAGTTCAATTCTACCAGCATAGAAATCAGACGTTTCCCATACGTCGAGGATGAACAAACAGTAAGAGAAGTGGTTGCTCTAGCAAAGGATAACCAGGCAATCATCGGCTTCACTCTGGTTGTGCCAGAAATCAAAAACTACCTGATACAGTTGGCTGCTAGTGAAAGTGTACCTGCAATTGATATTGTCGGACCAATGATCACACAAATGGCAAGTGTTTTTCAAAAAAGTCCACGAAATGAGCCAGGACTTGTCCATAAACTAGATGAAGAGTACTTCAGAAAAGTAGAAGCGATCGAATTCGCGGTAAAATATGATGATGGAAGAGACCCGCGAGGGATATTGAAAGCGGACATCGTGTTAGTCGGTGTATCGCGAACCTCCAAGACTCCTCTCTCACAGTACTTAGCGTTAAAACGTTTTAAGGTTGCTAATGTTCCGATTGTCCCGGAGGTGGAGCCGCCTGAAGAATTATTCCAAGTATCTACATCCAAATGTTATGGTCTCCGTATCAGTCCTGAAAAGTTGAACGATATCCGCAGGGAACGTTTAAAAGCTCTAGGATTGGATGACCATGCCAACTATGCGAATATGAACCGTATAAAAGACGAACTGGAATACTTTGATAAAGTCGTCGATCGTCTTGGATGCAGAGTTGTAGATGTTTCCAACAAAGCGGTGGAGGAAACAGCGAACTACATTTTGAATATCCATAAAAACCGGTATCGTTAAGTAATAATCCTAGTATGAAATGAATAGATTGAAGGGGTTGACAAAAAGTAGTCTGTCAGCCCCTTCTTTTCTGTTTGCCAGTACGAAACTTATTACGGAATTAAGATTGAAACCTTGTGAAGCCTAACCATAGTGGCAGTTTTAAGCAACTCCTTTGCGAAGAAAGTATTCAATCTTTCATCAAGTATGAAAAGGATATTTGCATTTTTTGTCGAAATGTATAGATAAACGAAATCTTTATGATAGTCAACAAAAGGAAAATACGTTATAATACTCTATTGTGTGGATTTTGTACGATTTGACACTCTAGTTATGGGCTAACCACAATTTGGTTATACTATAAAAGCAGAATTCGACAATATTCTGAAATATAAAACATTGGATTGCAGGCAGGAATTATTGAGAGGATGTAGAAATAAAAGTACATGAAGAAAACGCGAAATGTGTTGGTTGATGCTGATGCTTGTCCAAATCAAATAAAGAAGGCAATCCTTGAAATCTCGAATTTCTATGAGTACAAGGTTTTTTTTATTGCCTCATACAGTCATGCTACAGATCAACATCAAAACGCAGATTGGATCATGGTTGATGCAGAACCCGAATCTGTGGATATGTACATCGTCAACCATTCAATAGAAGGTAATGTTGTCATCACCCAGGACCATGGCCTTGCGAGTCTTCTGGTATCTAAAGGCGTTAATGTCATATCACCGCGCGGGAAACGTTTTACAGAGGAAGAAATGCCTTCATTATTACAATCCCGCTATTACTCAAGTAAACTGAGACGATCAGGACATCGGACGAAAGGACCGCCCCGATTTACAGAGGAAGATGCCCGAAGGTTCAGTCAGAACTTTGAAAAAATCTTTTCTCAAGACTAAATTAAAGACATCTTCTCATTTTCTTGTTTTAAAGTAGGATAGAACAGTAAAGAATGGTGATAACATGGGATCACGGATTCCTGAAGAAACAATCGAACAAATTCAAAAATCCAACGATATCATTGATGTTGTCGGAGAATATGTTCAACTTAAGAAGCAAGGTCGTAACTACTTTGGCCTATGCCCGTTCCATAACGAAAATACCCCTTCATTCTCTGTTTCTGGCGAAAAGCAGATTTTCCGGTGTTTTGGTTGCGGTAAAGGAGGAAACGTCTTCTCGTTCCTTATGGAGGTCGAGGGTTTCACTTTCATAGAAACAATCAAGAACCTTGCAGATCGGGTAGGGATTGAATTACCAGAGTTATCTTCCTTCAATCAAAATGATCAGGTTAGTAAAGAAAAAGAAATCATGAAAGAAGGACATGGATTGCTTGCTCGTTTATATCACCATTGTTTAACAAATACCGATTACGGGCAAAAAGCAAAAGAGTACTTGTATAACAGAGGATTTACCGATGAAATGATCGAGCATTTCCAAATCGGTTATGCGCCGGATTCGTGGGAATTCGTAAGTACTTTCCTGCAGAAAAGGAACTATTCACTTCCTGCCATGCAAGAGGCTGGGCTTGTAGCAAAGCGTGAATTCGACGGGAAGTTCTTCGACCGGTTCAGAGACCGTGTCATGTTCCCAATTTGGGATAGCCAGGGGAAAAACATCGCATTTGGCGGCAGAATCCTTGGAGATGGAGAACCGAAATATTTGAACAGCCCAGAAACGAAGATTTTTAACAAAGGGAAGATTTTGTATGGATATCATCTAGCTCGGCCTGTCATGCGGAAAGAAGATAAAGTGGTCTTGTTCGAAGGTTATGTAGATGTGATTGCAGCATGGAAAGCCGGCATTTGGAACAGTGTCGCCACACTCGGCACTTCTCTGACTCCGGACCAAGCAAAACTTTTAAGCAGGAATGTCACCACGGTCATCATTTGTTATGACTCAGATAATGCCGGTATTACTGCAACATTCCGTGCCACAGAGCTTCTTGAACAAGTGAATTGCAATGTGAGGATCGCCCAGATGCCTCAAGGTCTAGACCCTGATGACTATATCCAAAAACACGGCGGGGATCGTTTTAAACAGGATGTAATAGGGGCAAGTTTGACGGTAATGGCTTTCAAGATGCAGTTCATGCGAAGAGGAAAAAATCTCCAAGATGAAGGAGAACGCATGCGCTATATCGAAGAGATACTACATGAAATTGCAAAACTTTCTAAAGCTGTTGAAAGAGACCACTATTTGAGGCAAATTGCCGAAGAATTCAACCTCTCGTTAGACGCACTGAAACAGCAACAATATCAAGCATTTTTAAGTATAAAAAGGAAAAAGGATAATGATGGTCGAAATAGGGAGAATAACCGTAAGAAATATATCGGGCAATCCTCACGGCTGTTACCTGCTTTTCATAATGCAGAAAGGATATTGTTAGCCCATATGCTGAAGGATGTGAGCCTTGCAGAGAAGGTAGAAGAACTGTTAGGTGGCGCTTTCAACATTGAGGAATATAGTGCGATTGCTGCTTACTTATATGCTTTTTACGCAGAAGGTCATACACCTGACATCAGCTTATTCTTAGAGAGGGTGGACGATCAGCGTTTGAAGCAAGTCGTTACTGAATTAGCGATGCTTACAATTAATGAGGATATATCGGATCAGGAATTATATGATTATGTCAATCAAATAAAAAAATATCCTAAATTAATTCAGATACAAGAGAAAGAGAAAGACAAAAAACGTGCAGAACGTGAACAAAAAATGGTTGAAGCTGCACAAATCGCGATGGAAATCGTCGAGCTAAAGAAAGCTCTGAAAGTCAGCAACAGAAGTTAGAAGTATGGAAGGAGGGGATCGTATGGCTGAGAAACCTAATCGCCAAGAAGCGGAAGGTGAATTAACCATCGATCAAGTAAAGGAACAATTAGTTGAACTCGGTAAGAAAAGAGGCGTCCTCACTTATAATGAAGTAACCAATAAACTTGCCCCATTTGAACAAGACTCGGAGCAAATGGATGTCTTCTATGAGTATTTGGGTGATCAAGGTATTGAAATAGTGGATGAAGAGGATGGAGATGACCCAAATATTCAAGAGGTAGTGAAAAGCGGGGATGACGAGTTCGACTTGAACGATTTAAGTGTACCTCCTGGAGTAAAAATCAATGACCCAGTCAGGATGTATTTGAAAGAAATCGGTCGTGTGGATTTATTATCTGCCGATGATGAAATCAGTCTTGCTCAAAGAATTGAACAAGGCGATGAAGAAGCAAAACGTCGATTAGCTGAAGCGAACCTTCGTCTCGTAGTAAGCATTGCGAAGCGCTATGTCGGCCGAGGAATGTTGTTCTTGGATTTGATCCAGGAAGGGAACATGGGTCTGATAAAAGCTGTTGAAAAGTTCGACTATCGTAAAGGGTATAAGTTCAGCACTTATGCAACATGGTGGATTCGTCAAGCGATTACACGTGCTATTGCAGACCAGGCACGCACAATCCGTATCCCTGTCCATATGGTTGAAACGATCAACAAACTGATCAGAGTACAGCGTCAACTTTTACAAGATATCGGACGTGAACCGACACCTGAAGAAATAGGGAAAGAAATGGAGCTTACACCTGATAAAGTAAGAGAAATCCTGAAGATCGCCCAGGAACCTGTCTCGCTTGAAACTCCGATTGGTGAAGAAGATGATTCCCACCTAGGTGACTTCATCGAAGACCAAGACGCACTTGCTCCTTCCGATGCAGCTGCTTACGAGCTATTGAAAGAACAATTAGAGGACGTACTAGATACCTTGACAGATCGTGAAGAAAACGTCCTACGTCTCCGCTTCGGACTAGACGATGGCCGTACGAGAACACTCGAAGAGGTAGGTAAGGTATTCGGTGTTACACGCGAGCGTATCCGTCAAATTGAAGCGAAAGCATTGCGTAAGCTTCGTCACCCTAGCAGAAGCAAACGTCTGAAAGACTTTTTAGAATAGGATTCCTTTAACACGAATCATCTCTGAAAATGAGATGGTTCGTTTTTTATTGTTTTGCTTAAAACGAAATCAGCGACACTCCCGCGGAAAGGGAGTGGATTTCGTAGAAGGCAATCAATCCTCGATTCCCATCTATTAGAAAAAATCACTCATCTTTGTCCTTTATTTTACTTATTTTCATCGTTATTTGCAAACTTTGTTCGGAAATTTTTGGTATTCAATTTTCTGTTCTCAATATTTTCGGACTTTTTTTAACTGTTGAAAAATTGCTGTATTTATACGTATAATTGATGTAAGCGTATACAAAGGGATTACAAAAGAACAGTCAGGAGTGGAGTATATGAACTTCGATTTAACAGATGAACAGAAAATGATTTACAAAATGATCAGGGAATTTGCTGAAGAGGAAGTAGCCCCAGGAGCAGAGCAACGGGACAAAGATAAGAAATTCCCAGTTGAAATCTTTAAAAAGCTTGGGGATCTCGGGATGATGGGTCTTCCATTTCCCGAAGAATACGGTGGAGGGGGAGCAGACACCGTCAGCTTCGCGATTGTTGTAGAGGAATTGAGCAGGGCTTGCGGATCCGCCGGGATCACATACTCCGCGCATATTTCGCTAGGTGGAGCCCCCATAAACATGTTTGGAACTGAAGAGCAAAAACAAAAATATCTGACACCGATATGTACTGGGGAGTCCCTGGGTGCTTTTGGTCTCACTGAACCGAACGCTGGCTCAGATGCGGGTGGAACCGAAACAACCGCAGTCCAACAGGACGGCGAGTGGGTCATCAACGGCAGCAAATGCTTCATTACAAATGCAAGCTATGCAAAAAACCTGGCTCTGACTGCTTTGACGGACCGCAAGGATGGAGAAAAGGAAATTACTGCATTCATCGCAAATACTGAGTCACCTGGTTTCAAGGTTATCGATAATTATGAAAAATTAGGATTGAATTCTTCGAATACGACTGAATTGATTATGGAGGATGTCCGCGTCCCAGAAGAGAACATGCTTGGAAAGAGAGGGAACGGATTCAGACAATTCCTGATGACGCTTGATGGCGGAAGAATCGGCATCGGCGCTATGGGTGTAGGAATAGCCCAGGCTGCATACGAAAAAGCATTGGCTTATGCGCAAGAAAGAAAGCAATTTGGAAAGACGCTATCAAAATTCCAGGCAACCCAATTCAAGCTTGCGGATATGGCAATGAAGATTGAACTCGCAAGGACTATGGTATATAAAGCTGCATGGTTGAAAGATCAAGGGCGTAAGTTCGCTAAAGAAGCTTCAATGGCAAAACTCTACGCATCAGAAATCTGTATGGAAGTATGTACCCAGGCGATTCAAATCCATGGTGGTTATGGTTATATGAAAGATTACCATGTTGAGAGATTTTATCGCGATGGAAGGCTTCTTGAAATCGGAGAAGGTACATCTGAAGTTCAACGAATGGTTATAGCTCGAGAGCTGGGCTGTTAACAGCTGATTTACAAATAAGGGGGATACTCAAAGTAAAGAGTCTGCCCCTTTTTTACACCATTTAAAGACAGATAATTTTGAAAATTCATAATGGAAAACGCGGAGGTGCTGGCATGTATTTGGATCAAACGATTGGTCAATTATTGAAGGAAAAAGCACAACGTTTATCAGGTAATGAGGCAGTTGTCTATAGTGAAGAGGGTATAAGACATACATATGAAGAGTTCTATGAGCTGACTGGACAAGTTGCAAAAGCACTCATGGCTTTAGGTGTCCAAAAAGGGGATCATATCGCAGCTTGGTCGACGAACAGGTTTGAGTGGTTATTATTGCAATTCGGATCCGCACGGATGGGAGCGGTGCTTGTAACAGTCAATACAAACTATCAGAAAAGCGAATTGGAATATCTATTAAAGCAATCTGATACGACGATCCTATTCATGATGGATAAATTCCGAGATACGTCTTATTTTGAAATCGTACAATCCATTGTGGGGACAACTGGTAATAACGGTCAGGTAAAATCAAACAGTCTTCCAAAGCTCAAGCAGCTTGTTTTCATGGAGGAAAATGAAGCAACTGGATTGCTCTCATGGGAAAGTTTTATAAAACTGGGAGAATCGATCACCGATAATGAATTGTCCGAGCGTGAGAACACCCTGGACCCCCATGATGTGATCAATATGCAATACACGAGCGGGACGACAGGCTTTCCGAAAGGAGTCATGCTGACACATCATAATATCGTCAATAATGGCTATCAGGTGGCTACCGCGATGAACCTTTCTGAAAAAGACCGCCTATGTATCCCGGTCCCATTTTTCCATTGTTTCGGCTGTGTGCTTGGTGTACTTGCGTGTGTTTCAGTCGGAGCAACGATGGTTCCGATTATCCAATTTGATCCTGAGCTTGTCTTAAAGACAGTTGAAAAGGAAAAATGTACAGGTCTACATGGGGTCCCTACCATGTTCATAGCAGAATTGAATCTTGATAGTTTCAATGTTTATGACCTGTCTACCCTACGAACTGGCATCATGGCTGGTTCTCCATGTCCGATCGAGGTCATGAAGAAAGTCATGAATCTGATGGGGATGGATGAAATCACAATTGCATATGGCCAGACTGAATCATCACCTGTCATCACACAAACTCGGACAGATGATCCCATCGAGAGACGAGTGGAAACGGTCGGGAAGAAGCATCCGATCGTCGAGGTGAAGATTGTCGACCCAGTGACAGGTAAAGAAGTACCTACAGGGGAGCCAGGAGAGCTATGCACAAGAGGCTACCTCGTCATGAAGGGGTATTATAATATGCCTGAAGCGACAGCGAAGGCAATTGATTCTGATGGCTGGCTCCATACTGGTGACTTAGCGACAATTGATGAGGAAGGTTATGTAAAAATAACCGGAAGATTGAAAGATATGATCATCCGTGGGGGTGAAAACATTTATCCACGGGAAATAGAGGAATTTCTATATACGAATCCTTCGATCGTCGATGTGCAAGTGATAGGAGTACCGGATGAAAAATATGGAGAAAAGGTTGCGGCATGTGTGCAAATAAAGGAAGGGGAATCTGTGACGGAAGAAGAGATCCGCTCTTATTGTGAAGGGAAAATCGCTCGGTATAAAATCCCCGAATATATCTTTTTCGTTGATGGATATCCTATGACTGCATCAGGTAAAATACAAAAATACAAACTGCGTAAACTTGCAGAAGAATTGAAAGAGAAATCAGTGAAAATCATTTGAAGTTAATTGGTTTCCAGCAGTATAGGCGGAGAATCGTGTCCAATTCATGACAAATATCTCCTCTCTCTAGTTAAGGCTTTCCTTCCTATTGATTTTCAAGTAAAATAGTAAATGGCTTGTTTACTATTACATAGGTAGGAAACACTAACAACAGAATCAACCTGCACCAGAAGGAGGATAAGAGATGAAAAGAAATCCATTGATTCCATTCGCCATTACTGCTGTATTCGGCATTGCTATTATGATTGTTTTATCTGCAGTAGGGGTTCATGAAGCGAAAGAAGAAGCAGCAGGCGGAGGAGAAGAAGTAGCGCCTGAACAACTTGTTCAACAAAACTGTACATCCTGCCATGGTCAAAACCTTGAAGGTGGTATGGGGCCTAATCTTACAGATGTCGGTTCAAAGTATAAACCTGAAGAGATCGCTGAAATCATCCAAAATGGTAAAGGCCAGATGCCAGCTCAGTCATTAAGTGCCGAAGAGGCACAAGCAGTTGCTGAATTCCTGGTTAATGGCGGCGAAGAAGGCGGCGGAGAAGAATAAGAATAGCAAGACAACAGTAAAGGCTGACTCAATAAAAATGTCTGTCACCTCCAGGACCTGGAACACAAACATCTAAGAGTCATGCCTTTTTTGTGTTTGTTCAGTGATTTGAAAGTGTACATTTATTAAAGTTGAATGATACTAAGAATAAAGCTATAGTAGGTCTGTATTTCATTATACATAATAGAATAGGTGAAAATATATGATATCCATATCCAACCGTTTACAAAAAGTGTCTACATACATACCAAAGGGCTCTATCATTGCTGATATCGGCTCTGACCATGCTTTTCTTCCGTGTTACTGTATCCAGAAAGGAATAATCAACAGGGCGATCGCTGGTGAGGTGAACCAGGGTCCTTTCCAATCAGCCTATAACCAAGTAAAAGCACTAGGATTAGAAAATCAAATCGAAGTAAAGCTGGGGGATGGGCTTGAAGTCATTTCCGCACACGAGGTATCCACTGTGGTGATTGCTGGAATGGGAGGACAATTGATCAGTAACATTTTAGAAAGAGGAAAAGATCGATTGCCTGGAGTAGAGCGGCTTATTCTTCAACCGAATATGGGAGCTCGATTCATACGTGAATGGTTTGAAAAGAATAACTGGAAACTGATCGAAGAGTCGATCCTTGAAGAAGATGAAAAAATCTATGAAATCCTTGTCGCAGAACGAACAAATACACCAGTTGTTTTCAACGAGGCTGAGAAGTTATTAGGTCCTATATTGATGAAACAGAAAAACAGCACGTTCCAAAAGAAGTGGAAACGGGAAAAGGATAACTGGGAAAAAATTCTCCTACAACTGGAGAAAGCTCTGCCATCTGATGAAGTTAGTGAAAGAAAAAAGCTTTTAAAGCAAAAAATCATTGCAGTTTCGGAGGCGATAAAGTGAATAAAAAACATGCACACGCTCAAGAGGTCATCCAACGAATGGAACAACTTGCTCCTAAATGGCTGGCGATGGAAGGAGATCCAATAGGGCTTCAAGTAGGTTCCTTAAGAAAACGGGTAAAAAAAGTCATGGTTACACTCGATGTCATAGAACCTGTCATTGATGAAGCGATCCGGGAGGATATCGATCTAATCATCGCACATCACCCTCTCATTTATATGCCATTAAAGAAAATTGATCCTGATACATCCCATGGCCGCACGATTCAAAAGCTGTTAAAGCATGATATCACGGTGTATGCTGCTCATACCAACCTTGACATCGCCACAGGCGGGGTAAATGACCTGCTTGCAGATGTCATTGGTATAGAAGATACAGAAGTTCTTGTCGAGACTCTAGAAGATCAATTGAAGAAACTGATCGTGTTTGTTCCTGAAACTCATGTTGAAGACGTTCGCAATGCTCTGGGCAATGCTGGAGCAGGTTTTATCGGCAACTATAGTCATTGTACCTTCAATACGCCCGGGACAGGGACCTTCATACCTCATGAAGGAACAAAACCTCACATCGGAGAACAAGGAAAAATGGAGTTTGTTGATGAAGTTAAGATTGAAACAATATATCCTAATAGTATTGAAAAAGACGTCCTAGCCGCTTTACGTAAATCGCATCCTTATGAAGAAGTGGCGTACGACCTTCTGCCACTTGAAAATCCAGGGAAATCACTAGGGATTGGACGAATTGGGAAACCTCAAGTAGAAATGACAGTCGGTGACCTTGCCCAACAGCTTAAAAAGTCCTTCAATCTGGGAGGAGTCCGTATTGTCGGCGACCTTCAGAAGCCAGTGAAAAAGATAGCCATTTCTGGCGGTGAAGGTAATGATTTCATCAGTAAAGCGAAGTTCAAAGGTGCGGATGTGTTCATTACAGGAGATATTAAATATCATTATGCACATGATGCCTGGATGGAAGGCATGGCGATCATCGACCCTGGTCACAATATCGAAAAAGTCATGATTGATGGGGTGGCAGACATATTGGAAGACTGGCTAAACCAAAGGAACCTCGACACGGAAGTCTATCGTTGCAAAGAACATACTGACCCATTCCAATTCATTTAGGAGATTTTTCTTAAGCCTAAGTACGGGTGGAGATTTTTTGCTTGTAGAGATAAATTTCGATTAGTAGAGATAATTTTAAATTTGTCGGGTTTCGTTCCAGAGTTTTAGATATAAAGAGCTGATTGACCACACAAAATAGCTTCATTAGGTCATATTCAGCTCTTTTTAAAGGAAAAATCATTGTAACCACGTCCCTGTATACGGGTTAAGTCTAAAAAATTGGCTGTAAATCTAAATATACAAAAAGAACTGCCGGCTCGGCAGTCCTGCTGTACTATTTTTTCGCTGCTTTTACTTTAGGCAGGATTTTGCTGGATTTAACCTTTCGTTCTCTCTTCCAAGTTGACTCATCTTCAGGATCATACTGGTCAAGGAACATGATAACTTCTTTTGTGATTGGAGTCGGGGTGGATGCTCCAGCTGTAACTGCAACCGTTTCAACGTTTTCCAACCACTCGAGCTTGATTTCCGTAACATCTGCAATCCTGTACGATGGGGTTCCTGCAATTTCCCAAGAAACCTGGGCTAGACGGTTAGAGTTATTACTTCGGGGATCTCCTACTACGAGGAGCAAATCAGCATCGACTGCTTGTACAGCAACTGCTTCTTGGCGAACTTGTGTGGCCTTGCAGATCTCCTCATGGACTTCAGCCTGTGGGTACTTTTCTTGAATCATATTAATAAGATGTTGAACATCCCATTGACTCATCGTCGTTTGATTGGTTATCAAGATTTTATCTGATTTGATATCGAGCTTTTTGACATCTTCTTCACTTTCGATCAAGTGGACGATATCGGGTGCGATCCCCATTGCCCCCTCAGGTTCAGGGTGTCCCTTTTTCCCAATGTAGGCTACGTGATACCCTTCTTCTTTCTTCTCTTTGATAAGGTCGTGTGTCACAGTCACATCAGGACAAGTCGCATCAATCGTATGCAGCCCTTTTTCACGGGCAATGCGTCTGACCTCTGGGGAGACACCATGGGCTGTAAAGATGACGGTACCTTGATCAACCTGTTTCAATATTTCCAGACGATTAGGCCCATCCAGAGTAATGATTCCTTCTTCTTCAAAGGCATCAGTAACATGTTTATTATGAACAATCATACCAAGAATGTAGATTGGTCTAGGTATTTTAGGATCACTTGCAGCTTGTCTTGCAATGACCATTGCATCGACCACTCCATAACAATATCCGCGAGGTGAGACTTTGATTACCTTCATATGAAAAGGTCCTCCTTTAATAACAAACGCTTCTCGTTTTATTATAAAGGAGGACCGATACCGTTGACAAATAAATACCGTCTATATATAGAGTTTAGGAACTGAATCCCGTTTAATTGGTTGGGGTACTGGTTTAGCATGCGTCACTTTTGGAATGGTTTTTTTCTTAGTCGGTTTCACGGAAGGCTTCCTGCTGCTAACTGGTGTAGATGTCTTTTTAGCGGTAGTTGAAGACTTCTTTTTATCAGCAGAGGATTTCTTCTTTTTCACGATGGTAGACAATTTTTTCTTTTTGTCATCGGCATTTTTGATTTCTTCTTTTTTATCTTCGTCCTTTTCTTCTGTCGAATTAGAATCAGAAGAGTAATTTTGGTATTCTTTTAATAATTCAAGCATAGACGGTATGTTCTTCACCATCGGACCATATTGCTGGATTAAAGGTCGTAAAGTATCAGCCATTTTCATCACTTTTTGTGCATTTTCAACCATACTTATGAGATTGAGTCCACCGCCTGGGTTGGGTGAAAGAAACCGAGTCAAAAAACCGGCAGATCGCGCAGCGGGAAATCCCCCTCTAAATGGCATCATTTGTCCGAATGGCGACATTGGCCCAATACCATAGGGTCCATATCCGGGAGGCATACGGTACATTAAGATGCTCCTTTCTCCTACTCTCGATAACATTACAGAAAATTGGTTATTCTGATAAACAAGATATGCGAAATTCGGATGAATGGTGTCCATCCAACAAAAGAATGGGTATATCCCCAAAAACATGGAGATTTTTTCTCCTATCCTCTATAATACTTAAAGTGGGAAATACATTTGAAGGTGATATTAGAAATGAAAAATAATGTGTTTGAACAACGATTCCAATTAAAACCGTTTTTATTTGAGGCATTAAGAAAGAAGAACTTCGATCGTCCGACTGAAATCCAGGAACGCCTCATACCAAGCATCATCAAAGGGAATGATGTCATCGGTCAGTCACAGACAGGCTCCGGTAAGACGCTTGCCTTCTTGCTGCCAATTTTAGAGAAAATCGACCCTGAAACCCAGAAAGTTCAGGCTGTCATTACAGCACCTACAAGGGAACTTGCGAGACAAGTATATAATGAGGCCTTAAAACTGGTTGAAAATTCCCCCATTAACGTAAAGACAGTGGTAGGCGGTACAGATCGTAAACGAATGGTCGATCAATTGAAAAATGAACCGCACATGATTGTAGGCACACCTGGTCGTATCAAGGATCTTGTTATTGAAGAAGGCATATCGATTTTCAATGCTGATATGCTTGTTGTCGATGAAGCTGATCAAATGCTCGATATGGGCTTTATTGAGGATGTCGACCAGATTGCTTCGAGAATGGCGCATGACTTGCAAATGATGGTGTTTTCAGCAACTATCCCTGAAAATTTAAACCCGTTTTTACGCAAATATATGAATAACCCTAAGTATGTTCATGTTAAACCCGAAGAAACCACACCTGCCGAAATCGAACATATTGCGGTTCCTGTAAGACACCGTGATCGTATCCAATTGACGATTGATATTGCAAAAAAATTCAATCCATTTTTGGCAATCATTTTTGCTAATACGAAAAAGGATGCTGATGAAGTGGCAGATACCATGATTCAAGAAGGATTGAATGTCGATCGGCTTCACGGGGATCTTCCTCCACGTACGCGAAAGCATGTCATGAAACGTGTTGCAAATGCTGAATGTCAATACCTGGTCGCAACCGATTTAGCAGCTAGAGGAATCGATGTAGAGGGTGTAAGCCATATCATCCATTATCAAATTCCAACCGACCTCGATTACTATATCCATCGGTCTGGACGTACAGGACGTGCTGGGATGAGTGGAATTGCAGCGGTCTTATATGAGCGTGATGAAATTGAGAAACTCGAAAAGCTTGAAAAGAAAGGGATTTCCTTCGAGCATAAGGATCTTAAAGATGAGGAATGGGTGAACGTGAATGTCCAACGGTCACGCCAAAAAAAGAAAGCTAAAGATCCGAATGAGTTCATCATGCCAAAACCTAAGAAAGTTAAACCGGGGTATAAGAAGAAATTTCAGGAGAAGAAGAAACAGTATAACCGTAAGAGAAATAAATAGAGGGGGAATTAACATGCTTAAATTAGGATCTCATGTTTCAATGAGTGGAAAAAAGATGTTATTAGGGGCAAGTGAAGAAGCGGTTTCGTATGGAGGCAACACCTTCATGATATATACTGGCGCTCCTCAGAACACGCGCCGTAAAGCAATTGAAGAGCTTAATATCGAGAATGGCGTCGCTCATATGAGAGAGAACGGAATCGAGGAGATTGTCGTTCACGCTCCTTATATCATCAACATCGGGAATACATCCAAACCGCAGACATTCCGATTAGGGGTAGACTTCTTAAGATCCGAAATTGAAAGAACAGAAGCAATAGGGGCAAAACAAATCGTTCTCCACCCTGGTGCACATGTGGGAGCAGGTGCGGAAGCAGGTATTCAAAAAATCATTGAGGGTTTGAATGAAGTTATAACTCCTGAACAAGATGTCCAGATTGCATTAGAAACTATGGCAGGAAAAGGGTCTGAATGCGGTAGAACGTTTGAAGAACTAGCTGCGATCATAGATGGTGTCACTCATAATGAAAAGCTCTCAGTATGTTTTGATACTTGTCATACTCATGACGCGGGTTATGATTTGATCAACGACTTTGACGGTGTTTTGAATGAGTTTGATAAAATCATCGGGCTGGATCGATTAAAAGTCCTCCACATCAATGACAGTAAGAACGAATGCGGTGCTTGTAAGGACCGTCATGAAAATATCGGATTTGGAAAAATCGGATTTGATACTTTGAATTATGTCGTACACCATTCCCAG
Source organism: Pseudalkalibacillus sp. A8 (assembly GCF_045920555.1). Taxonomy (NCBI): domain Bacteria; kingdom Bacillati; phylum Bacillota; class Bacilli; order Caryophanales; family Fictibacillaceae; genus Pseudalkalibacillus; species Pseudalkalibacillus sp. A8. Next base: position 3,705,848 of record NZ_CP174509.1, on the reverse strand, counting down.
TTAGAGGATATTCCTAAAATCCTTGAAACACCTTATGTAGCAGTGAATGGAGACAAGAAAAACAAGAAACCTCCATATAAATTTGAAATCGAGATGCTCCACGGGAAAAAGTACGATGATCAATTATTAGAAAAAATCGTACAAGCATAGGGTTGATCATTTCTAACATTATTACACTCGACTATAAACAAGAGCTGACCCTGAAAGTTATGTCTGGGCCTCCAATTTCAGAAAGGAGGTGCCAGACCATTTAGGGGTCAGCTTTTCTGATTACCATATGTTCATCGGATGATCGACTGAAACATTACCTTGACGGTCTGGGCAGTATGTGGACCAACAACAGCTTCAATTTGTCTGATGATTCTATCTCTTTGTTGTAGATCTGCAACATCGATTTTTTCCTGTCTAAGAATACGGATGATCTGCACTGCTTGGGTATCTGTCAATTGGATATTATATTGTGAGGCCAGTGCAGTCAATTCCTCTGCGGACAGATTGTTGAGTTTGTGGTTGATCATTTGTTGTAGAAAAGGATTCATCCCCGTTCCCCTCCTCTTTGCATAATGTATGAGGCGGGCTGAATTTATGTGCTTGTATGAACATAAAGCATAGAAGATGAAAATCATGCCTGAGTTTGTTGTTTTTTAGCGATATATGTCTAGGGATTTATTGGTTGTTGCACTAGGTATTGGAAGGGTTATTTAGTATAATGTATATACCATGTCAATTATAAGTGGGGGCGTGCTATGCAATTTTGTCAATCTGACAACACTTTTGCAGCCTTTCAACATATTATGAATGATCTAACGGACGACATTTACTTGCTAATCAAGCCGAATGGCTCGATCATAGAATCCAATCGTATAGCTCAGGAGTCGATTTTGAGTGAAAGACAAACAAATTTCTATAATTTATTCTTAAAAGAAGACCAGCCAGCTGTTTATGGTTTCATTGAAAAGCTCACCCCAAAGAATGCTTCTGAAAAGATTTTCAACCATTATTTAAATGAGGAGAAGATTAAAATCAAGTATCTTGGGAAAATGGTCGATGATGAAATCGTACTTCTCGGAAAAGTGCTCGAAGATTCAAAGACCAAGAATGAACTGGTCGATCACGATTATAAAGAAAAATATGAAAAAGAGTATGAATTCCGTAAATTCATGTTTCGTGAATTAGAAATCGGAATCTTGACAATCACAGCAGACAATAAGATTGATTGTTGTAACGAACGTATGAAATTGTTTGTCGATTTGGACTCCGTCAATCAGTTGATAGGACAAAACCTCCTCCAACTGGATTATGAGCATCCCCTCTTATCACAAATGCGTCAAATGACTAGTGAAATCCGGAACACGAAGATTGTAAACGAACGGTTTTATTACGAGGATGATTGCTTATACCAGGTAAAAGGGATGTATTTTGATTCTGATAAAAGCATCCGTTTCTTGCTATATGATCGATCACATCAACAACGATTTGAAAATCTATTAATGTACAAAAAGCAAATGGAGTCGGTATCTCATCTTGCAGCAGGGGTGGCACATGAATTGCGGAATCCCTTGTCAGTGATCCAAGGGTTCATTCAATTATCAGCTGTAACGAAAGATTTCAGCAAGTATTACGATACCGTTTTGTCAGAATTAGCCCGAATGAATGAAATCATCGAAGATTTCTTGTCTGTTTCCAGACGGAAGATGCAAAAGCAAAAACAGAGACCTGATCTTATCATCAAATCTCTGATCCACATCATTCAATCAGAATGCTTGTTACATAATCTCGTCTTTGAATGGGATGTGGAAGAGGTGTACGGCTATACTATGGTCAATGAATCAATGATCAAGCAGGTAGTTCTGAATCTACTCCGAAATTCCATAGAAGCATACAATGATAAGCAAAATAATCGCCAAATCCATTTGCAAGGAAAAGCAACGAGGAATTATTATGAGATTACTTTCAAGGACCAAGGGCCAGGCATGGAGCAAAGTGTCCTAGAGCAGCTCGGGAAACCTTTCTTCACTACGAAAGAAAAAGGGAACGGCATTGGCATACCTTTATGTAAAAAAATAATTGAAGAACATGGCGGCACATTTAATATCATCAGTAAACTTGGTGAAGGAACGACGATCAAATTCCGTTTGCCTTTTTTATCTGAAGGTGTTAAAGGTTAATGTTGATTTCTTGTTAGAAAATCACTTTTAGCGAAAATCGTGATACTCCTGCAGGAAAAGCGTACCAGGCGAGACCCCGCTGCGAGTATGCAGAGAAGTGATGTCCAGCTCAGCAACCAGTCACTTGGTTCAGTTCAAACTTCCTGCGGTGGTCGACACATTGATTTACACCTTTTGTGTGAGCCCACGCAGAACCAAGTCTTTGTTTGGTTCGAGCCTCCTCGTCAGTTTTCCAGGGACCTAAGTGACTAAGCGGGTCGCTTCTGCTTTTCTTCAGCCCGCGGAAATGGAGTGAATTTCCCAAATAACAACGATGAAGTATAACAGATCCTATCATAAAAGAACAGCTGAAAGATCAGCTGTTCTTTTATTCATATAATTACATATAAAAATGGAATACAAAATTCAATATGAACAATGAAGCCATCACATACATGGTTCTTGGCACTTGATTAAATTGTCCAACCGCTATTTTGATGATTGGGTAGACGATGAACCCGAATGCAAGACCATCAACGATGCTATAAGTTAACGGGATCAATGCGATGATCATAAATGCCGGAAAACTTTCCGTAAAGTCATCAAGCGGAATATGTTGGATCGATTGCATCATCACCCCTCCAATTATGATGAGAATCGGGGCAATTGCGGCATCTGGTATACCTGTAAGGACGGGTATGATGAATATTGATAGTATGAATAACAATCCGGCAATGACCGCTGTCAATCCTGTCCGTCCGCCTTCAGCGATCCCTGAAGCACTTTCAGCTGTTGAAATCGTAGGGCTTGTCCCGAAAAATCCAGACACCACACTGGAAAAAGCACTCGATTGGAAGGAACGATCGAATTTGGATGTATCAGGCAACATGCCATGCAACAACCCCATATTTTCAACAATCAATATGAGTGCTAACGAGAATGAGGCAATCCAGAAATTCGCTGTCATCCAACTGGATAGATCAGCACTGAAAAGTATCAATGCAGATTCTTCACTCATTTCTCTTGGCGCAGGTGTATGACCAAAGATATAAGCCAACAGTGTTATGAAAATGACTGAGAGTATGAAGCCTCCCTTTACTTTTTTCACAAACAACGTCAAGCAGATCAAGAACCCTACAAGGGCCAACAATGTTGATGGTTCACTCAAATCGCCAAGTTTAACGAAAGTATCCGGACTCTTTTCTACGATACCAGCTTTCTGTAAGCCGATGAATGCTAGGAACAAACCGATACCTACCGTAATGCCATGCTTAAGCGATTCCGGTACAGAACGAGATAATAACGACTTGATCGGTGTAAAAGCTGCAATACAAAAAAGTATTCCTGCCATCACTACTGCCCCAAGTCCTTCTTGCCAGGTCAATCCCATACCTTGAACAATCGTATAGGTGAAAAAGGCATTAACACCCATACCTGGAGATAATATGATCGGCGCATTTGCGTATATTCCAATGAAAATACAAGAAATGATACTGACTAAAATGGTTGCAATTAAAGCGCCATAGTATGGGATTCCAGCATCAGCTAGAATTAACGGATTGACGATAATGATATAACTTATCGTGAAAAAGGAGGTGATCCCCGCTATCAGTTCCTTCTGCATCGTTGTGCCGTGATCAGATAATCGGAACCAATTTTCAATAAGTTGTTTCATCAATAACCTTTCTTTCTAAAATGATCCCTCTCCCACCCATGACAGAACAAGATGTCACGTTTGTTAATTATAGCGAAAATTTCAGGACTTTCAAGTATTCATGATATAATTATTCCGATTTGCACAAGAAATGGATTTATGAGGAGTGAACCATGGAAACAATTAAACAGCATAAAAAAGAAAGCATTCCACATTTAATTTACCGATTCACGATGATTATTTTAGGAGCGGGTCTTGCAGCAGTCTCGATTGAGCTGTTTCTGATACCGAATCAAATCATCGATGGAGGGATCATCGGGATATCTTTGATTTTGGATTACATCACTCCACTTAATTTTGCTATACTAGTGATCGTTTTGAATATCCCTTTCATGTTTTCAGGATATAAACAGATCGGGAAGACGTTTGCAATTTCTTCACTGGTAGGGATTGTATTTTTAGCGATATTCGAGACGCAATTTCATCACTTTGAGCCATTTACTACAGAACTGATTCTTGCGACTGTATTCGGGGGATTGACCTTAGGTGTTGGCGTAGGGCTTGTCATCCGTCATGGAGGATCTTTGGACGGTACGGAGATTTTTTCAATCCTGATCACAAAAAGAATTCCTTTCTCTATTGGCGAAATTGTCATGTTTTTAAACATTTTTGTTTTCGCGTGGGCAGGATTCGTATTCGGGCCAGAACGTGCGATGTATTCCATTCTTACATACTATATCGCATACAAGACAATCGACACCGTCATCCAGGGGCTTGATGAAACAAAAGCCGTTCTTATTGTATCAGACCATTATGAGGAAATCTCAAGTGCTATACTAGACCGATTGGGACGAGGAACGACGAAACTGATGGGGAAGGGTGGATATACCGATGCCCAGAAAGAAGTGATCTATGCTGTTATCACAAGGCTTGAAGTAACGAAGCTTAAAAATATTGTTTACGATATCGATAAACAAGCCTTCATAACGATCATGAATACGCAAGAAACAAAAGGGGCGAAGTTCAAGTCCCCAATCCATTAAGGTTTAATTGTAAAATGATGGATAAAACACCTCGACTGCTTGTTTTGCTCACTTACATCATCTATGATGAAAGACGTGTGTCTAAATACCTAAATCAGTGAGGTGTTTTAATGTTTAAAAACAAACGTAAGTTATATATCATTTCAGCAATCATATTTACGCTGGTCCTTGCGTCTTCATATACCTTTTTTGAAAACCGCGAATTGAAACATGATTTGAAGAAAGAAAAACAACAATCCCAAATGCTCGAAGCAGGAAATGACTTCAAGCAAATGGTTACCTTTTATAAACAAAAATATCAAGACGGCAAACCGAATATAAGCGGTTATAAAATGATGATGGAATCCAGAAAGCTTGCAAAACAATTTGCAAAAGAAAGTGATGGAAGGTTCAAGGAAGAGTGGGGACGTTTTCTCGTCCGGGAATCAATAAAGAAGGATATCGATCCTTACATCGTATATGAACTTTTACGCATAGAAACAGGTAATCAATTTGATCCAAAAGCAGTAGGACCCCAAACGAAATATGGCCGCGCTTACGGTATGGCTCAGTTCATGGAAAACACAGCACCATGGATTTCAGAAATGGCGGGGCTGGAATACAAAAGTAAAGAGCAGTTATTCGACCCTTACTATTCCATCCAGCTAGCCATAGTCTATCTAGATTATTTGGATGCTAAATATGATGATTGGGATAAAGCCCTGACAGCTTATCACCGAGGCATATATGGGATGGAAAAGTACCTTCAAGAAAAAGGCCATGCGAATAGCTGGTATGCTGAAGAAATTCAACAAAAAGCGAAAGAACAAGAACTTATAGCAGTTACAGATCGTTAATTATGGAGAGGCTGAATAATATCAGCCTCTTTTTTGTATAAAGAAAGTGTAAGCGAAACTAAGTTCAGCTCAAGTTGCGGAGTTTTTTATATTGAGCGCGTCTCTTTACAAATGATTTATTTGAGATATACTTATTAAAGTAAATCGGAATCATTCCTAATTTCCTATTTGAATATTAATACTGAAAGGGGATTACGATGAATTCGTCAATCGTATCCATACAAAACGTTTCTTTTAATTATCAAGATCGCAGAGTGCTTGAAAATATAAACCTTGAAATTCCAGAAGGATCCTTTCTTGCTTTGCTAGGTCCGAATGGTTCGGGAAAATCGACGCTCATCAAAATGATTTTGGGACTTTTACCGTTACAGAAAGGTTCAATTTCTTTGTTTGACCAAAATGTGAAAAAGTTCAAGAACTGGCCTAACATCGGTTATGTATCCCAAAAGGCGAACAGCTTCAACAGTGGTTTTCCTGCTACGGTGTTTGAAGTAGTCTCGATGGGTCTTTTTGGCAAGGTCGGGATGTTCAATTTCTTGAAAAAACATCATAAAAAAAGGGTTATTGAAGCGATAGAAACAGTAGGATTAACAGAATATACGAACCAAAATATCGGAGAACTTTCAGGTGGTCAGCAGCAGCGTACTTTTATCGCTAGAGCATTGGTAAGTGATCCTCAGTTACTGATTCTAGACGAACCGACTGTCGGAGTCGACGCTTCTTCAGTAGAAGGCTTTTATGGACTTTTGAAGCAGTTGAATCGAGAAAAAGGGATCACCTTGATGCTTGTTACGCACGATATTGGCCCCGTAACAAATCTGGTAACCCATGTAGCTTGTCTGAATAAACAACTGCATTTTCACGGTGACACACATGAATATAAAGACCTTGATAACCGTGAATTATCATCCTTCTATGGTCATCCAGTCCATATGATGGATCACCAGCATTAATGAGGAGTGCACATACATGATCGAAGATTTTTTACAATACGATTTTATACGGAATGCTGCGTTCGTCGGACTGATGATTGGCTTTTTGGCACCGTTGCTGGGTGTCTTCATCGTCGTCCGCAGGCAAGCATTGATTGCAGATGCTTTATCACATATCACTCTGGCAGGAATCGCAGCCAGTTTGTTATTGAGTAAACAGGTCACCGCTTTAAAGTTGTTGAATCCAGTTTACTTAGGGATGGTCTTTTCTGTAGCGGGTTCAATATTGATCGAACGTTTGAGAAAAGAATATAAACATTATCAAGAATTAGCTATACCGATCATCTTATCTGTCGGGATCGGATTAAGTGTCGTTTTCATTTCACTCGCAAACGGCTTCAATACTGATTTGTTCAATTATTTATTCGGCAGTATCATCGCGGTAGGAGCATCGGATGTTTGGATGGTATTTTCCATATTGATCCTTGTAGTAATTGCGGTCGTTCTTTTTTATAAGGAGCTTTTTCTGCTGTCCTTTGATGAAGATCAAGCACAGGTTTCTGGAATTCGCTCACGTTCCATCCATTTCATGTTCATGGTAATGGTTGCACTTGTCATTGCAGCTTCAATGAGAATCGTCGGTATTTTACTTGTATCATCGCTTATTACATTACCTGTAGCGGCAAGTATCCGGATTGCGAAAGGGTTTAAACAGACGATCATCATTGCAATCATTCTCGGTGAAACCTCCGTAATAACAGGATTGGTATCAGCTTACTATTTTGATTTAGCTCCTGGTGGTACAATAGTATTGTTAGCAGCGCTGATTCTTGTCCTTGTGATTATCTGGAAAAAATTCAGGTATTCTTTCGGGACAAACAGAAAAGTGGGGGAAGAAGCATGAATGTAAGTGAAGCTCTCGATATCCTTAAAGAAAATGGGTACAAGTATACAAGTAAGCGGGAAATGTTTTTAGAGCTCTTTTCAAATGAGAGACGCTACTTGACGGCAAAAGAGGTATTGGAATACATGAAACCATCTTATCCAGGTCTTAGCTTTGATACCATTTATCGTAACCTCTCTGTTTTTACCGAGTTAGGAATTGTAGAAGAGACCGAACTTGATGGAGAAAAGCATTTCAGGTTTTCTTGTTCGACAAAAGGTCATCACCACCATATGATCTGTCTTCAATGTGGCAAAACAAACGCTATTGAAGCATGTCCAATGAAAGATATAACTCCTAATAATTTTATTATTACCGATCATAAATTTGAGATATACGGCTATTGCCAGGAGTGTCAATGATTTTATTAATGAATTACCGAGGAATGTGGCATTCTAATCCTTAAAGGAGGAGATTAAAATGCCTGAAGTAAAATGTAATGTATCGAACTGTATATATTGGGCTGAGGGAAACAATTGTCATGCTGATACGATTTTGGTTGAAGTGGACCAACATGCGAATGAAAATTACGATATGTCTGCGGCCGGACAATTTGTTGATGAGGCTCTCCACAAAGACAAGGCGAGTAACGTTGCAGAAACTTGCTGCCACACGTTCCGTGCTAAGCATTAAATCTTTTCTGAAATCCATCCAGATAATAATTGGGTGGGTTTTTTTACATGTCTCCTGCTTGTAAAAGGAAAAGCGAAATTAAAGTTAAAAATTTCCAAGTGTTATGGGAGTAGAGGTTAACAATGATTGACATCATGAAACCGTAACACGTAACCAATAATAAGAAGGCTCCTCCACTTTTGATGAAAGAGAGGGATCCTGATGGAAAATCGATACGATCGTGAAAACGAAAATCACAGAGAGTATGAAGAGGATTTCATGGAAGAAACAGCAGCGGAGGTTCTCCCTCTACCTGAGCAAGAACGTGTTATGGATAAAGAACGTGAAGATTCGTATAACGAAAATGCGGATCCAGAAGATACTGAGGGTCGAGGCGTAGGGATATTTGCACTTGCTTTATCGATTCTATCCTTATTCTTTCTTCCCGTTTTATTAGGTGCCGCGGGCATCATTGTAGGATTTTTTGCAAGACGACGAGGAGCACAGACACTTGGGAACTGGGCAATTGGACTTGGTATCGCTTCAATTGTAATAAGTCTGATATTCGTTCCATTTTTCTAAGTGTAACGAAGGCAGTTTCATCCTGCCTTCGTTTTTATATGGTTCTATAGATATTATTTGGAAGGTGTATTTTCTTCATTTAAAATAAATACATATGATAATGAGAATCAATTAGAGGTGAACCTTATGGATGTTATAAAAGCGATAAGAACAAGAAGATCGATTGGAAAGGTTACAGAACAAGTACCCGATAAGGAAATGATTGAATCTATCCTCGAAGCGGGTACATGGGCACCTTGTCATTATCGGACGGAACCGTGGAATTTCATTGTCTTGTCGGGCGAAGGTAGAGATGCATTAGGAGAAATATACGGTGAAATGGCCGTGAAATCATTAACGGATCCTATGGATGAAGAAATTGAACAAGCGAGAGAAAAAGGCCTTAAAAAAGCAAGAAGAGCCCCTGTGATCATCGTCATCGTAATGGAGCCAAGTGATAACGAAAAAGTTGTTTGGCTTGAGGAAATAGCTGCATGTGCTTGTGCTGCACAGAATATGATGTTAGCCGCACATTCTCTAGGTTTAGGATCCATTTGGCGTACAGGTCAACCAACGTATACACAGAAAATGAAAGACAGGTTCGGGGTTTCTGAAAAAGGTCAGCTGATCGGATTTTTATATCTGGGTTACCCTGCTGCGCAACCGAAATCTTCTCCACGAAGGCCGGTTGCAGAAAAAACACAATGGTGGGATGGAAGTTAAATCACTTTAGCGCTGAGTATAAGAGGCACCTGACAACGCTTTGCGGGACGGAACCTGAAAGTTTTTTAATAGCTCGGTTATATTTGCGAAATTCACTCCCTTTCCACGGGCGATCCCCAAGCCTCCTCGCTCGTCCCTCCCTGTGGGGTCTCGCCTGGCTCGCTTTTCCCACAGGAGTGTCCTGGATTTCGCTAAAAGCAATTTTCTATAAAGAAACTTGGCAAAGCCAAGCCTTGGCGAAGGCTGAGCCTTTGTTGCCCTTATACTGAAGAAAGTATTAAATACTTTCTTACAGTGAAAGAAATCAACATTAACCTTTAACAACACCTTTTTAATAAAGAAAAAGCTGGTCCGATCAATCTCAGCCAGCTTTTTTCCGATTAAACTTGTTGTTCTTCTTCCTTAGCTTTTTTTTCGTGATATTCTTTAGCTAACTTATCTACTTCTTTTTTCAACTCATCAACCATAATATCTTCTGGAATCTTCCGGATGATTTCTCCGTGACGGAAAAGGAGTCCTTCACCCCGTGCCCCGGCGATTCCAATATCTGCTTCACGCGCTTCACCGGGACCGTTGACTGCACATCCTAATACGGCAACTTTCAGGGGAGCTTTGATTTTCGAGATATATTCTTCAACTTCATTTGCAATGGAAATTAAATCAATTTCGATACGACCGCATGTCGGGCAAGAAATAAGTGTTGCCGCATTAGATGCTAAACCGAATGTTTTCAGTAATTCGCGAGCAACCTTCACTTCTTCAACAGGATCTGCACTCAAGGAAATACGTACGGTGTTCCCGATTCCTTTATGCAGAATAATTCCGAGTCCTGCAGCGCTCTTAACCGTTCCAGCGAAAAGTGTGCCAGATTCAGTAATTCCTAAATGTAATGGATAATCAAATGCTTTCGCTGCTTTTTCATACGCTTCTACAGCTAGATTCACATCAGATGCTTTCATCGAAACGATGATATCATGGAAATCCAGGTCTTCTAATATTTTAATATGGCTTAAAGCACTTTCAACCATACCATCCGCAGTAGGATAACCATATTTTTCAAGGATTTTTCGCTCCAATGAGCCAGCATTTACACCGATCCGAATTGGAATCCCTTTTTCTTTGGCTGCTTTGACCACAGCTTCAACCTTTTCTTTTCTACCAATGTTCCCTGGGTTGATCCGGATTTTATCAGCTCCGCCTTCGATTGCTTTGAGTGCCAATTTATAATCGAAGTGGATATCGACCACTAATGGAATGTTTATCTGTTTCTTAATATCCGCAATCGCTTCTGCAGCTTTCATATCTGGACAAGCTACCCGTACAATCTGGCAGCCTGCTTCTTCTAATCGATGAATTTCTTTGACTGTTGCTTCAATATCATGTGTTTTAGTTGTTGTCATACTTTGAACAACAACTTCATTATTCCCGCCAATTGTCAGATTACCGACTTTTACAGGTCTTGTTTTCGTACGGTGAGTAATTTCACTCATGTATATATCGCTCCTTTAAGGACGTAAATTACATTTGTTCCCGACTTTCATTTTAGCAATGGATCGAAGGTTTTGGCAAGGAAATGTGTTTTTATTGAAACAGCGGGAAGCGATACGTCTCATTTGCCTGGATCGAATGAGCGGAAGTATTCTGGTTCAACCGTTCGAATTCAGCAACTGCTTTTTCTATCGAAACTGGAAGGCTTCCATGATGGATTTGTTCAAGAATGCTCAAAACCGTCTCTCCTGGTTGGACCTGGACTTCCTTAAAAGCTACCTCTTCTGTTGGTACAGAATTTGCCACCTGAACTTGCATGTCATTTTTAGCTTCTGTCGGCAAAGTACCGACTTTCAAATCAAAATAGGCGCTATAAAGAAATAGAATGACCACACATGTGATGATGAATTTCTTCATAATCATACCCTCCCTTGGATCAGAAAACAAATCTATTAATCCCTCTAGTAAATGTATATGCCAGTCCCACTCTACTATTCATATAAAGACAAAGTTTATGCCAATTTTTATCAAAATCGCTTGAAACGATTCTCTCTTTGAAGCGTCTATTATCATTAAGGCATCCTGATAAATAAATATAGCCATGCGGAGGTGTGCATTGTAAAATATCAACAGTACCTACAGAAAAACAAATAAAAAACGTATGGTATAAGGAATTCTTTCAATCAAAGGAGAGAAAATATGAGGTTCAAAAAATGGATTGCTATCATGATCTTAGTAGCTTGTATGGTTCCAGGAGTTGCTTTAGCTGATGCAGCGCCTGGTGATGTCATTGTCACTTTGGGGGAAGATTTAACGGATAGTCAAAAACAAGATTTACTAGAAGAAATGGACGTTCCGGCAGATGTTGAAACAATTACGGTAACGAATGAGGAAGAACATCAATATTTAGGTGAATATATATCCAAAGCACAAATCGGTTCAAAAGCAATTTCTTCTACTAAAATTACAATCGGTGAAAAAGATTCGGGATTGAATGTCGAAACGAACAATATCAATTGGGTAACCGAAGAAATGTATGCGAACGCCCTGACGACCGCTGGTGTAACCGATGCTGATATTTATGTCACGGCTCCTTTTGAGGTTTCAGGTACAGCTGGACTTACAGGTATCTTAAAAGCATATGAAGTCAAAGCAGATGTTGAAATTCCTGAAGAGAAGAAGCAAGTCGCCAATGAAGAAATGGTTAAAACAGTTAAGCTTGGTGATCGTGTTGGTGCTGAGAAAGCGACTGAACTGATGACTAAAATCAAGGAAGAATTAGCTGAAAACCCTGTTGAGACTGAAGAAGACCTTCGGGCATTAATCCAACGTGTTGCAGAGGATGTCGGCATCCAATTGACAGATGAAGAACTCAATGGGCTAGTTTCCCTGTTCAATCGAATGAAAGAATTGAACATTGATTGGGATCAAGTGAAAAGTAACCTTGAAAATGTTCGGAACAACTTGAGTGAATTTTTGAATAAGGAAGAAACACAAGGATTCATTCGAACAATTCTCGATTTCTTGATCTCATTGATCGAAGCATTGAAAAACCTTTTCAAATAATGATTGATCAAGAGGATGACGCTATCGTCATCCTCTTGATTTGTGTCTGCAAAATCATTCTGTTTCTTTAGGCTTTGGAAGCGGTACAAACTTGATGACCTGTGACAAGAAAAATATCGCTACTGCCCAATAAAGTAAAAATTGACCAGGGATGATGATGCTTAAAGATTCTGTAATTGCAAAAAATATTGTTGGCAATGTAACTGAATAAGCAGAGAGAATCCACAATTGTCCGTATGATAACTTACGCTTCATCGTATTTTTAAGGATCAATCCAATCAATGCAAGGACCGTAATCCCGATGAATTTAAGCGCAGTCATGAAAATATACGAAATAAGGATTATGACACTGATGATTAAGGGTAATAAAGTATTAGCTGAGTTCAAGAAATTGACAATATCACTCTTTTGGAAACTTACATCCTGCATCATTCCATAATCAAACGTATCTGCACTTCCGGCTGTTACAATGATTAACCGATCTTCCAAAATTGCAATGACATCCGAGTATTGATCCAAGTCATCTCGAGTAATCGTTCCAGTCGTATCAAATATGATCGTTTGGTTCCCATCCTGACGAATGATCGGTTCAGAAATATCCGATTTCAATTCTCCATTTTGGAATTGAAAATTCGGGATGTCGTCTTTAAGTGCTTGATCAAATTCATTGATCGCATTCGTGATGGACAATGCGATATTCGTTCCTACGAAGATAAAAGCAATCAACATCATAACGAAAACATAACCGATTGTCTTGCCTATTTTTTGGAATCGGACCATGGCTATGGTTTTCGGAGAGTACAAGCTCATAACAAACTGTTTGAAAATGTTCATTGGTAACCCCCTTTAAGTATCTAAAATCATTGTATCTTTACTATATTGAACGGACAAGATAAAAAATGCGATTAAGGGATAAAATGCCATCATGGGTTGAATTAATTTACAAAAAAATTAAATAACATTAAAAGCCTTTACAAACAAAATGAAGTTAGTTAATAATGAATGGGGCAAATTCTGTCGAATAAATGCGTAGGAGTTGAAAAACTTGGATTTAGATATTCAGAAACTGATATTTGAATTTATAGGTGGACTTGGTATCTTCTTGTTCGGAATCAAGTATATGGGAGAAGGACTTCAAAACACTGCAGGCGATCGTTTAAGAGATATTCTTGATCGATTTACATCGAACCCATTCATGGGTGTTCTTGCTGGAATTATCGTGACAATCTTGATTCAATCAAGTTCTGGTACCACGGTATTGACAGTTGGTCTTGTTAACGCAGGATTCATGACCCTGCGACAAGCAATTGGGGTTATCATGGGTGCCAATATCGGTACTACCGTAACTGCCTTTATCATCGGTATTGATATTGGAGCATATGCATTACCGATCATTGCAGCAGGTACCTTAATGATTTTCTTCTTTAATTCCAAAAAAGCTAAACATATCGGACAAATCCTGTTCGGTTTTGGTGCCCTGTTTTATGGTCTCGAGCTGATGGGTGACGGAATGAAGCCTTTACGTAGTCTTCAAGCATTCCAAGACTTGACTGTAAATATGAGTGAACACGGGTTGTTAGGAGTTGTAATCGGGACTTTGTTTACAGTCATCGTTCAAAGTTCAAGTGCAACGATCGGGATACTTCAAGAATTGTATTCACAAGGATCCCTGACTCTCGATGCAGCTTTACCTGTCTTATTCGGTGACAACATCGGGACGACGATTACGGCAGTTCTTGCAGCTATCGGAGCGAGTGTCGCAGCAAGAAGGGCAGCATTGACTCATGTTATCTTCAACCTGATCGGAACAACTATTTTCTTGTTATTACTCGTTCCATTCAGAGCGTATGTCGATTTTCTTACTACTTGGTTAGGGTTAGAACCGAAAATGCAAATTGCTTTTGCCCATGGATCGTTTAATGTGGCGAACACGTTAATTCAAGTATGGTTCATAGGTACCCTCGCATATATTGTTACGAAAATCATCCCTGGCGACGATGGAGTAATTGAATATAAAGCGAAACATCTTGATCCAATATTCCTAGAGCGTTCACCGGCAGTTGCGTTAGGACAAGCTAAACTGGAAGTCATGCGAATGGCGGAATATGCAAAGAATGCCTTAACAGAATCATTCGAATATCTAGATACAAATAATAAAAAGAACGCTGAAAAAGCGTATCAATATGAAGAAGCAATCAACAATTTGGACCAACGTATAACAGATTATCTAGTAAAACTGTCATCTTACACGTTGTCTGCTCATGATTCTGAACAACACTCGATTTTGATGGACTCTGTGCGTGACATTGAACGTATAGGAGACCACATGGAAAATATCGTTGAATTAGTGGATTATCAATTGACACACAAAGTCATCATTTCAGAAAAGGCGAAAGCCGATCTAGAGGAAATGTTCCAGTTGACCATGTCAACGATTGATGAAGCATTTCACGCAATAGAAAATGACGATAAAGAAAAAGCTCGTAAGGTTGTTAAAATGGAAGACGCGATTGATAAAATGGAGAGAACCCTACGCAAACAACACATCCTCCGCTTAAATGAAGGAAAATGCAGTGGGGCTGCTGGAATCGTATTCGTCGATATAATCAGTAACCTTGAGCGTATTGGGGACCACGCTGTAAATATCGCGGAATATGTTTTAGGAGAAGAAGAGTAATATGACAATTATTGCTTGGCTGGTAATCGGATCATTATTTGTCCTGTCATTCATTGGACTTATTTATCCGGTTTTACCGGCTTCTCTTTTTCTTATCGCAGGTTTTCTTGTCTATGGATGGCTGTTCAGTTTTACCCCTTTAAGTATTTGGTTTTGGATCATTCAAGGAATTCTCATCCTTCTTTTATATGCCACCGATTATGCAAGTAATTACTTCGGTGTGAAAAAGAGGGGTGGAAGTAAACATGCAATATGGGGAAGTACGATCGGTATTATTGTTGGCCCTTTTATTATTCCAATCATCGGAATCCTGATCGGTCCTTTTGTTGGTGCGATTGTAGGAGAGTGGATCCACCAAAAAGGTGACTTGAAACAGGCTGTCCGAGTAGGTATAGGATCTTTGTTAGGTTTTATTGGAGGAAGTGCAGTAAAGTTCATCATCCAAAGTGGAATGGTCATTTATTTCTTAGTAAAAGTCTTGTAATACTTATTGCATGTAGGGGCAAAACATGATATATTATTTCTTGTCCCTGTTTTACTTTTGTCGAAAGATGAGAAAAAACATTGACATCTAACACAAAAAGTGTTATTCTAAATCTTGTCGTTAAATTTATTTTATTCCACAGTAGCTCAGTGGTAGAGCTATCGGCTGTTAACCGATCGGTCGCAGGTTCGAGTCCTGCCTGTGGAGCCATGGCGGTGTAGCTCAGCTGGCTAGAGCGTACGGTTCATACCCGTGAGGTCGGGGGTTCGATTCCCTCCGCCGCTACCAACTTAATAATCGCATGGCGGTTGTGGCGAAGTGGTTAACGCACCGGATTGTGGTTCCGGCATTCGTGGGTTCAATTCCCATCAGCCGCCCCATCAACCCTATATACAAGTACATAATCATGGACCCTTAGCTCAGTTGGTCAGAGCAGTCGGCTCATAACCGATTGGTCGTAGGTTCGAGTCCTACAGGGTCCACCACTCACCATATGGAGGTATACCCAAGTCTGGCTGAAGGGAGCGGTCTTGAAAACCGCCAGGGGTGTAACAGCCCGCGGGGGTTCGAATCCCTCTACCTCCTCCATTTTTATTTTATATCATATTATCGTCGCGGGGTGGAGCAGTCTGGTAGCTCGTCGGGCTCATAACCCGAAGGTCGTAGGTTCAAATCCTATCCCCGCAACCAATTTAAGTTCATTGTACTACGTCGAATAATCGTCCTTTCAATGAACATATGGAGTACCTGAAGAGGTGCAACCAATTACATATTGGCTCGATAGCTCAGTCGGTAGAGCAGAGGACTGAAAATCCTCGTGTCGGCGGTTCGATTCCGTCTCGAGCCACCATTTATTTACGTAAACTTCTTGATTAAAGAAGTTTTTTTGTTTTCATCTGAAAATGCTCAGGATGAATCTGAGCATTATTTTAATGTAGTAAGTTGAATGTCTATACCTTCTATACCTTAAAGTAAAGAATCTACAGTGTTTTAAAATTGAAACCCCAGGGTAAATTTGATATTGTTAGATGTAAAGGCACAGTTTTCGTGCTTTGAACTACATACTATTTAAAGGAGGAGATTCAATTGGCAAAACATGAACTACCTGCACTACCATATGAGTTCAATGCTCTAGAACCGCACATCGACGAAGAAACAATGAAAATCCACCATGGTAAACACCACAACACGTACGTAACAAAGCTAAATGATGCACTTGAAGGACATGCAGACCTACAAGACAATGGGATTGATGCACTTGTCAGCAACTTAGACGCTGTTCCTGAAAACATCCGTACAGCTGTACGTAATAATGGTGGAGGACACGCCAACCACACATTGTTCTGGCAACTTTTAAGCCCGAATGGTGGAGGAAATCCTACAGGTGAAGTAGCGGATGCGATCAATTCAAAATTTGGAAGCTTTGAAAAGTTCCAAGACGAGTTTGCTGGTGCAGCAACTGGCCGTTTTGGATCAGGCTGGGCATGGCTGGTCGTTAACAACGGTGAGCTTGAAGTAACAAGCACACCAAACCAAGACACTCCATTAATGGATGGTAAAACACCAATCCTAGGACTTGATGTTTGGGAGCACGCTTACTACCTTAATTATCAAAATCGTCGTCCAGACTACATTGCGGCATTCTGGAATGTTGTCAACTGGGATGAAGTTGAAAAGCGTTACCAGGAAGCTAAGTAAATTTTAGCAGAAAAATACACCCCGACCTGTACTGCAGGCGGGGTGTTCTTTTTGTATCACAGTAAACCGTTAACGGACACTAGAGACCTTATTTGTTAGGAAACTTCATGTTTTTAAAAAAATAGAGGACACCAGAGACCTTATTTACTTAGACATTGAAAATCAGCAGCTTTTTACCCAGTTATAGGAACAGATGTCCTCTAATTTTTCAACAGAACACCCGACAAGTGCACTAACTTGATCCAATGATTTTCCTTCAAACACCCTTCAATGACATTATCCAACAATCCATTCCCATCTTTGAAATCTTCATCTGAGGTGAGTACATACTGGACGCCGTTGTTAAAAACAGTAACCGTTTCATTGGCGACCCGGTAGACCACTTCCCTCCCTGCTAGGTGTTCGGAACAATCACAATTTTTCTCTCCAGCGTATTTCATCACTATTTCCTGAATCATATGCTGTTTGTCTGGCCGAGAACAATCTCTTGAAGCATAAATGAGAAATTCGTATATGATCATCACTCCTTTTTTCACATTTTCACCATAGCCAGTTGTATTTACACACCATTTTCCCACTTTATACAAATACTTAATTGAGAATAACGTAGTCGGTTTAAGGAAAACTAGGGTTGTGAGCAAAGGGGAGTCGTTCTTATGAAGGCATTACAAAAAATGATCGGCAATATTGAGATAACAAAAGATTTGATGTTTCTTTTGATTATCGGTGGTTTATACGCATTAAGCATTGCTTTATCGAATACATTCGTCAATGTTTTTCTATGGAAACAATCGGGTGAATTCATTGATATAGCAATATACAATTTATCCATTGTGATCTTCCAACCCATTACATTTATATTTGCTGGACGGTTAGCTAAACGGATCGATCGAGTCATTGTACTGCGATTAGGTGTCATCAGTTTATCGATATTTTACTTAACCGTCTTGTTGCTCGGTGCCAGGGCAGAGGATTTTCTCATCCTTCTTGGAGGATTGCTTGGGATTGGAATGGGGTTTTATTGGCTTGCGTTCAATGTTCTCACATTCGAAATCACAGAGCCTGATACGAGAGATTTTTTTAATGGATTTCTTGGACTTCTTACTTCTTTTGCAGGGATGGTCGGCCCTTTTCTAGCCGGTTGGATCATTACTCGGATGGATAAGATGATCGGTTATAAAACCATTTTTGCGATATCGTTAGGGCTGTTTTTTGTAGCTGTAATCATGAGTTTCATGCTTAATCGCCGGACCGCGAAAGGGATTTATTCTTTTGTGAGAATCATAAAAGAGCGTAAAGTGAATCCAAACTGGAACAGGATCTTATATGCTCATTTCTTTCAAGGTTTACGTGAAGGCACTTTCGTATTTGTGATTGTCGTATGGGTCTTCATCACTACAAATAGTGAGTTGGCGTTGGGGACCTACGGTTTGATCAACTCTGCTGTATCTTTTCTAGCGTATTACATTGCTACCCGCTATATTAAGACCTCTTACAGGAAAAAGGCTATATTAGTCGGGGGAATCATATTATATGCCGCTTTAGCTTTGATCATCTTCGAATTGACATTTGCAAAGCTGCTGACATATGGGGTGATCATATCCATCGCTTATCCTATACTGCTGGTACCTTATGTGTCATTGACGTACGATGTCATAGGACGAAGCTGGAACGCTAAAGAAATGCGTATCGAGTATATTGTCGTGCGGGAACTATATCTCAACTATGGACGAATTACTTCAATTGTAATGTTTATCATCGCAATTACATTATTTGATGAACAAAAAAGCATACCATATCTAATTCCAATCATCGGAATAGGCCATTCACTCATCTATTTATGTGTCCGAAAAATCAATTTGAACCCAATTCCAGAAGAACCAGTCGTACTATCAAACGAAAATGGATCAAATGTATAAGTTATTCTTTTTTTTAATATATAACTGCGTTACAATATAATGGCGTTTATTGTCATATAAAGGCACCTATTCAGGTGTCTATTTTACATAAAGGAGAGAGGATATGGAGGCGAAGAAGAAAAAGAGAAGCCACGTTCCTTTTCGCTTGAATATATTGTTTTTAGCGGTTTTTTTATTGTTTACGACTCTGATTTTAAGATTAGGTGTAGTTCAGATCGTCCATGGTGATTCTTTCAAAGCAGAAGCAGAACGCCAAGAGAATGTTACTGCAAAATTGGATGCGCCACGCGGGAAAATGTACGATCGATATGGCCGAGTAGTAGTGGATAACGAACCGGTGTTTTCGATCACATTTACACGTACGAATAATATGAAGCCAGATGAAATATATGAAATAGCTAAAAAATTATCGGGATATATTGAAAAGGGCACAGATGAGCTTACAGAAAGGGATAAGAAAGACTTTTATTTATCTTATAAAGCAGACCAGCGCAAAATTTATGAAAAGCTTTTGACGAGAAAAGAAATGGAAGACCTTGATGATAAAGAGCAATATCTCCTCGTCATCGATCGCCTCGAAGTAGATCAACTGAACCTTTCAGAGGAAGATGAGGAAATTGCGGCAATTTGGCGTGAGATGATCAGAGGCTATTCCCTTACTCCACAGCGAGTAAAAGTAGATGTGCCCCAAAAGGAAATCGCTGTGATCAGTGAGCATCTTGAGGAGTTCGATGGAACGATCGATATAAAACCGGATGCCCAAAGAACATATCCGTTTGACGGGACTCTTAAATCGATCTTTGGGAAGGTAGGTCAAATTCCAAGTGAATTGATCGACGGCTATGTATTAGAGGGGCATGACCGTAACGACTTAGTAGGGACCAGCTTTCTTGAGGAACAATATGAATCCGTCCTTCGAGGATCCAAAACGAAAATTAACTATGTTACTGATAAATCTGGAAATCCAATTGGAAAGCCTATAGAGGATCAGGGCTCAAGAGGTCATGATATCATTCTCACCATCGATATGGAACTTCAAAAGAGAGTCGAAGAGATTGTGGAACGTGAAATCTTGGATGCTCGCCAAAAATATTCAGCCAACAATAAATTAAACAGTTCTTACGTTGTCATGGCAAATCCTCATACGGGTGAAATCTACTCTATGGTAGGTAAGGTTTTAGAAGATGGTAAATTCAAGGATGCCCCGTTTGGAAATGTTTACAATCAATATCCGATGGGTTCTACAGTAAAAGGAGCTACCGTTTTGACAGGGTATCAGACGGGTGTAATAGAACCTGGCACAGTATTATATGATACACCCCTGAAATTACCAGGCACACCGATCAAAAAATCCTATCGAAATATGGGTTATGTGAGCGATCTAGAAGCCTTGCAGCAATCTTCCAACGTATACATGTTCCGGATTGCAATGAGGATTGCTGGTTATGATTATGAGAACAAAAGAGGTTTCAATAATCGTGAGGAAGCTTTTGAGACGATGCGATACTACTTTAATCAATTCGGTTTAGGGGTTCCTACAGGGATTGATCTACCATATGAAGATGATGGTTATAACGGAGGATCTCAGGCACTTGGAAACTTGATGGATATGGGGATTGGACAGTTTGATACGTATACCCCGATGCAAATGATCCAATATATCTCGACAATTGCCAATGGTGGCTATCGTATGCAACCTCATTTGTTAAAGGAAATTAAGAAACCGGATGTAAGCGCTGATGAGCAGGGCGATACGATCTATGAATTCCAACCGAATATATTAAACCGTGTTGATATGAAGCAAGAATGGATTGAAAGGGTTCAAAAAGGGCTTTATATGGTCATGAATACGACTAAAGGAACTGCCAGCTCTTACTTTAAAAATATTGAAGGATACGAAGCTGCTGGTAAAACAGGTACAGCCCAATATGATGGTGATTCTTACCTGCTTTCACTAGTCGGTTATGCGCCACATGATAACCCTGAAGTCGCTTTTATCGTTGTTAGCCCTTATGCTGAAGAAGGTGGTATCAACAATAAGATCGGCCGCGGAATCCTGGATGCTTATTTTGATATTAAAAAAGAAGGCCATAAGAAAAATATCATTGATGAAAAGCCTTCCGAAAAAATTCAAGAACAATAATAATCAAGAAAGATTGCTCTGCATTATCTGAAGCTTCGTTTCTTCTGAGAAAAATCTTGGAGGATGATGATTTAGGATGCAAAGAGTGATCTTTTTTATTTGCTCTGAATGGAATGTAGACACTTTCCGACACATCTTTACAAAACCTTAACATTCCATTTATATATGCTTAATAGGCAGAAGATACTATAGGCAATGTAGGGCGTTCGCCCAAGGGAGGTTAAGAGAGTCATACTTTTCTCATAAATGCCTCCACTAACCAATACAAAACAGGGGGATTTCAAAAATGAAAGCTTTTAAAAGAAGCACATTCTTCATTATGCTGGCAGCTTTACTAATCGTTGCGACAGCATGTGGAAATGACGAAAGCGGATCTGCTAATGGCGGTGAAGAACTTGAAGGTAGTGTTGTTGTGGATGGATCCGGAACAGTATATCCATTGATGGCGAAATTAGCTGAGAATTACATGGTAAATGAACAAGAAAACGTCTCTGTTGAAGTAGGACGTGCGGGTTCAAGTGCTGGGTTCAAAAAGTTTTTAACTGAAGATGGTACAGATCTTAGTAATGCTTCACGTCAAATCAAAGATGAAGAAAAAGCGAAAGCTGAAGAGCTTGGCATCAACTATAAAGAATTAAAGCTTGCATTAGATGGAATCACGATTGTAGTGAACAAAGAGAATGATTGGATTGACGACCTAACGCAAGAAGAAGTAATTGACATTTTCCTTGCTAGCGGAAATAAAAAGAAATGGTCTGATGTACGTTCAGACTTCCCTGATGAACCAATTAAGGCTTATGGCCCAAATGAAAACCATGGAACTTATGAATTCTTCTACGAAACGATTCTAGAAGAGCAACCTATAAGAGAGGATGTTAGTCTTCAACAAGAATACTCAACTCTTGTAGACATGGTTTCAAAAGATAAAAATGCGATAGCATACTTTGGTTATGGTTACTACGAAAGTAACAGTGATAAATTGAAAGCAGTAAAAATCGACTTTGGTAATGGACCAGTTGAACCTTCAATCGAAACAATCAAGGAAGATGGCGAATATGGTCCATTCACTCGACCAGTATTCACATACTTGAACGAAGACAAGGCGAAAGAAAAACCACAAGTATTAGACTTTGCTATCTACGGTATGGAAAATGCTGGTGAAGTTGCTAAGGAAACTGGATTTGCCCCATTAAGTGATGAAGAATACAAGAAAACAGTTGATGAGCTAAAAGGATTACAAAAATAAAGCATTCACTTAATTGGAAGATAGTAGAGGATGAGGGGTCGTTGTACTTCTCATCTTCTTGGCTTGTTTTTATATGTAAACTTTGAAATTCCCTAATATATAGAATGTCTAGAGTGAGAGGGGTCCTAAATTGGAAAAGAAATTGAATATAAACGAAATGATCCAAGAGAACAGAAAGTCAATGAGCTTTACAAGAATATGGGAGAAGATTGTTCCGAAAATATTATTAGCAATTGCAATCATATCCATTCTTACTACAATTGGTATTTTATCTACCTTATTAGTCGAGACAATCGCTTTTTTCAAGGAAGTCCCATTTCTTGATTTCTTTACTGGAACGAAACTTAAGCCTTTAGGTGCAGATGCACAGTTTGGTGTATTACCGTTATTAACCGGTACCCTTATTTCTACGCTCATTGCCATGATTGTAGCGATACCAATCGGTCTGATGACAGCTGTATTTTTAAGTGAATATGCTTCTGATAAGGTAAGAAGAACGTTAAAACCTTTATTAGAAATACTTGCAGGTATTCCAACAATCGTATATGGTTTCTTCGCATTTACCTTTGTTACACCTATATTGCGGTCTATCATACCCGGATTGGAACCAACCAATATTCTTAGCCCTGGTATTGTCATGGGAGTAATGATCATTCCGATGGTAGCATCACTTTCTGAGGACGCAATGAGTTCAGTGCCCTCAGAAATGAGGCAAGGTGCGTTAGCGCTTGGAGCTACCAGGTTAGAGGTTACTTGGAAAATTGTCATTCCTGCTGCGATCTCGGGTATCGTTGCCTCGTTTGTCCTCGCCATTTCGCGCGCAATTGGGGAGACGATGATAGTGACGATCGCGAGTGGAAGTTCAAAAAACTTTACGTTCGACGTTACTCAATCGATGCAGACGATGACTGCTTATATCGTTGAAGTTACCGGCGGAGAAGCACCAGCAGGATCTACTCTTTACTACAGTTTATATGCTGTTGCAATGACGTTATTTGTATTCACTTTAATTATGAACTTAATTGCGCAGTATATTTCTCGTAGGTTCAGGGAGGAATATTGATTATGAAATATGTTGATGCGAATCAAGTTCAAAAAAGGATGAATTTACGTCTTACTACCAATAAATTAGCCAAGTCTTTATTCTTTTTATCGACGATGTTTGGATTGATTGTGCTAGTTGTATTGATCTATCGTGTGTTTTCACAGGGTATCGGATGGATCGATCTACAATTCCTGACTGGTAAATTATCTACCTTTGCCGAAAATGCCGGGGTGATGGGGCCTCTGTTAGGATCTTTCTGGTTAATGTTAGTCGTTGCCCCGTTGACCATGTTTCTTGGGGTGGGAACGGCGATTTATCTAGAAGAGTATGCCAAAAAAGGGCGCATTCAGTCACTTATCCAAACCAATATTGCCAACCTGGCTGGTGTTCCTTCCATCGTCTTCGGTTTATTAGGTCTCACTGTGTTTATAAAAGGCTTTGATTTAGGGAATGTAGTGTTGGCTGGTGGATTGACGATGTCCCTGCTAGTTCTTCCGATTGTGGTGGTAGCTAGTCAAGAATCTATCCGGGCTGTACCTCAATATTTAAGAGAAGCTTCTTATGGTATGGGTGCTACGAAGTGGCAAACGGTAAAAAATGTTGTTTTACCTGCATCAATACCGGGAATTCTAACTGGAGTAATCTTATCTCTATCTCGTGCCATAGGAGAAACAGCTCCACTAGTTGTTTTAGGAATCCCAGCGTTGCTAATTCCTTTTCCGGATAGTATTTTTGATAAATTCACTGTAATGCCGCTGCAGATCTACTATTGGACAATAGACTCTGCTCTAACGAAAGAATATGCGAACTTAGCTGCAGGAGCAATTGTCGTTTTACTGATGCTTCTATTCTTAATGAATTCGTTAGCAATCATCATCCGGAATAAATTTCAAAGAAGATTATAAATGCGGAGGTATTATAAATGACTACTCTTACTGTAAAAGAAAAGAAGAACACTCGAAAACCAGAAAAGAATAATTCCACCAACGCTACTCATATGAATAAAAAAAATGTATTTGAAACAAAAGATCTAAATCTTTGGTATGGTGAAGATCATGCATTAAAAGAAATTAACCTTTCCATACCTGAAAATGAAGTGACTGCAATCATCGGACCTTCAGGCTGTGGTAAGTCGACTTTTATAAAAACATTGAACCGCATGGTTGAAATGGTACCAATCGTAAAGATATCCGGTGCCATCAAATATCGTGAAAAGAATATCTTTGAACCCAAATATCGTGTGGAAGAATTACGGACCCAAGTTGGTATGGTTTTCCAGAAACCCAACCCCTTCCCGAAATCCATTTACGATAATATCGCTTATGGCCCACGTATCCATGGCATCCGTAACAAGAAAGTTCTTGATCAAATTGTAGAAAAAAGCTTACGGGGAGCTGCGATTTGGGATGAAGTAAAAGATCGTTTGAATGAAAATGCATATGGTCTTTCTGGCGGACAACAACAACGTATCTGTATTGCACGTTGCCTTGCGATTGAACCGGATGTCATCTTGATGGACGAACCTACATCTGCCCTAGACCCGATTTCAACTTTGAAAGTAGAGGAATTGGTACAAGAGTTGAAGAAAGATTACAGTATTGTCATCGTTACTCATAACATGCAGCAAGCAGCAAGGATTTCCGACAAGACTGCTTTCTTCTTAAACGGTGAAGTTGTAGAATTCTCAGATACAGATACATTGTTTTCTAATCCAGAGGATAAAAGAACCGAAGACTATATCACAGGTCGTTTCGGATAGGGGAGTGTTTTGAATGGTTGTTAGGGAAAGTTTTCAAACTCAACTGGACGAATTAAGAGAAATGTTGGTTGAATTAGGGCAACTGGCAGAGAACGCGTTGGAGGAAGCAATTGATGCTCTGAAAAATCAAGATATCGACAAAGCCTTGCGTATTATCGATAATGATTACCGTATCAATGATCTTGAAGAAGAAATCAATGATAAGGCGATTCTTCTAATCGCGAAGCAGGCACCTGTTGCAAGTGACCTTCGCCGTATCATCGTATCGATCAAAATTTCTTCTGATGTTGAACGGATTGCAGACTTTGCTGTAAATATCGCAAAATCCGTTATCCGTATCGGAAATGAACCATTGATCAAACCTTTAGAGGACATCCCTGATTTAGCTGAGACTGCGAAGTCAATGCTAACAGAGGCTATTGAAGCTTATAAAGAGGAAGATATCGTTTTGGCAAAAAATATGGCCGATAAAGATGACTATGTTGATGAGAAGTATGGTCAATTGATTCAAGAAATTCTCGGAAAGTTGAAGGAATACCCAGATTCAACAAACCAGATCATCCAGCTAAGCTTCATCTGCCGTTATATTGAACGTACTGCAGACCATGCAACGAATATCGCCGAAAGCATCGTGTATCTCGTAAAAGGTAAACATTATGATTTAAATGAATAAGAAAAAGGGACTGTCCCCTGAGTGTCTAAAGCTTAGGGGACAGTCCCTTTTATTATGGTGAAGTAATGACCTTTGCGATTTCAGCTATTGTCATCTTGCTGTTCACTTCATAATTTCCGAATCTCACTTTATTTTCCAAGTTGTTGGAACGGAGATAATTTAACAGCCCATCACTGCTTTTTATGATTTTTTCACTCTCTAAATACTCTATAACCTGCCCAGTAGACGTTCCTTTCGAAATCACCACAGTTGTTGTGACAACGGGCTCTTTCTCAGTTTCTTCTGCTGGAGCTTCTTCTGTTGTATTTTCATCTTCAGTATTTTGATTACCTTCCAGCTGATCCAGTTTTCCCTGGTCGATCGCTACAAGACCTTCTTTTTCAAGAAATTTGTTTACTTCTTCATATGTAATTTCTTCAGCTGATTCTGCCTTGGCTTCGGAATCCAAATTGCCTGTTCCTTGGAAATGTACAAGTGCCAGGATGCCAGATGCAACGATCAGTCCCGCACCAAAACCCCTTAAACCACTGTTCTTCATGCTATTTAATCTCTCTTCTGTCTGTGATCATCATTTCTTCTTCTAAAACTTTGATCTTCTTATTGATTTGATAAAGTTCCTTCATCAATTGAATCGATACGTTTTCAAGTTGAGTCTCGATTTGTTGAGTCCGATTCTGTTTAAAAAACGATAGAACGATTAAGACTATTCCAGCAACCAATAGTGCCAATATTGTGAATTCCATCTTGCTCCCCCTATAAAAAATGATCTCACATACTTTTATATCACAGACTTTGTCGAGGAGGTAGCTTTTTTACTAAATCTAATACTAAATTCCTATTAAAATTCGACAATTTCCACCGATTATCTCACCTTTTTAGTCAAACCGAGAGAAAAACAAAGGAGAAAATAGCGTTTTATGTATTGCATACGTTTACAAAAATAAAATAAAACCCCTTTTAAATTGATATACATAGGAACCGCAATTTTCTACATTTTACGTTTATTGATGCGGTTTTCAAGCGGTGATACGATGTTGAAAACTATTAAAATTGCTGTCATAGGAGGCAATCATGGTTGAAGAGATTTTAGCACTGAAGAAAAGAGGACTTACAATCAAACAAATCGCTGAAGAAATGGACAGCACGGTCGGGAAAATCCAATACCGGCTTCGGAAATTACAAAAACTTGATCAAAAATCTTCATTCAAAAAGGCTCGGGTTCAAGTAACCAGTGTTCTTTCTCCAAGAAACATCCCTTCCTCTTACGAACTGGATCGCATTGTACTTTTACCACAAGGTCCCCACACCATCTATGCTTACTGGGATTTGAAAGCTATTACCCGCAATATGGTTGCTCATCATTTCACGAAGTCGTGGTCGGATTTGAATAAAAAATTGAGAGTTTATGATATCAGTGATTTACATTTCAATGGTCATAACTGTCACTTGTATTTCGATATCTGCTTACCGGAAATGACCGACAACTGGTTCATCAACGATTTGGAAGAGAATCGAACGTTTATCATTGATTTCGGAATACAGCCTGATTCTAGTGAATTCTTTACAGTATTACGATCTGATCCAGTAGAAACACCGCGGACTGAAGGAGGTTCTATGAGACACAGTGAGGGTGTGAACAGGTGGAAGTCAGGTGACCAAAAGTCTCCTGAGTGGTATGAACAATTCTCAACCTACTCGATTTACAGTTTATTAAAGTGAGGCGAATCGACTTGAACAGTTATTTTTCATTGGTATTACATGCCCATTTACCTTTCGTTTTACATAGAGAACCGGATCGTCTTGAGGAAAGATGGTTATTTGAAGCAGTTTCTGAAAGCTATATTCCTCTCCTATGGGGGTTGGAATCATGTTCATCAGAAGTGAAGTATACCCTCTCGCTTTCACCTCCATTACTGGAGATGCTTGCCAACAAAACGTTTCAGGAACGGTATTTGGCCCATATTCGAAATACTCAAGAGCTTTTGTTGAAAGAAAGGGACTATGTTACAAAGCCTGAAGAAATCAGTGTCGTAGAATTTTACATAGAA
This sequence comes from Pseudalkalibacillus sp. A8, assembly GCF_045920555.1. NCBI lineage: Bacteria > Bacillati > Bacillota > Bacilli > Caryophanales > Fictibacillaceae > Pseudalkalibacillus > Pseudalkalibacillus sp. A8. The sequence continues at coordinate 3,677,651 of NZ_CP174509.1, read as the reverse complement.
CGTTTCAAGAAAATCAAAGAGACTTTTCTTGAATGGAACTGCGATCTCATTTCAGCTTACCGATATTTCATGATTGAAAATAAAGTAGAGGGCATCACCTCATCTGCTACACACGCCATCCTTCCTTATATTCAAACCGAACAAGGAATTCGATCACAAATCCAATATGGCTTGAATTGCTTTGAGCATCATTTTGGTTTTAAACCGGATGGCTTCTGGCTGCCGGAATGTGCCTTTTCTCCTGGTGTCGATAAGGTGCTATATGAAGAAGGGGTCCGTTATGTATTTGTGGACGAGGATACGATCAGAAAGCTTGATCCAGAATCACCACGACCAAACACACCCGTATTCTCGCCTCATGGAATCGTTTTATTCCCTAGGTGTGTGAATACATCTAAAAAGGTGTGGGATGCCACCACGGGTTACCCAGGAGATTATGATTACCGTGAATTTTATCGGGACGTCGGGTATGACCGAGATCATGACTATATTGCTCCTCATATCCATCCTGATGGAATCAGGGTGGATACAGGATTAAAATATTACCGCATAACTGGAGATACGGAAGCTAAAGAAATATATGTCAGAGAAAATGCACTTAGAAAAGCAGAACAACATTCTAAAGACTTCATCGATACTGTCTGCGAAAGTATAAAAGAGTGTAACACTGGCTCAGCTAGCGTGACTCTTGCAGCTTTTGATGCTGAACTGTTTGGACATTGGTGGTTTGAAGGGCCTGAATGGCTTCAAACGTTGGTGAAGTCTGAAAAAACAAATATACCATGGATAACGCCTAAAGAATTCATCATTCGTCATTACCAAGAATTGCAGACCCATCATACGTGCTTCTCGACATGGGGAAGAAATGGTTACGGTGAGGTCTGGTTGAATAAATCCAATGCCTGGATTTACAGACATCTTCACGCAATGGAGCATGAACTCATAAAACAAATGACGATCCATAAGAATCCTGATCCACTTACACAGAGGGCTTTGGATCAATTGAATCGAGAATGGCTTCTGGCTACGAGCAGTGACTGGACATTCATTATGGATCAGCAAAGCGCCTCTGAATATGCCGATTACAGATTGAAAGAGCATATATCTGTATTCAATCAACTTGTGAAAGAACTGAACGAAAAACAGGTATTTGAGAGTATTGTGCAGGAACATGAAGAAAGGTATCCATTTTTCCATTGGCAGAAGGCTTCGATATATTCCTCACCGCACGATGAATATATTCTTTCCAAACCAATTGTTAAATCGAACGATGATAAACTCAACATTTTGATGTTGTCCTGGGAGTTCCCTCCAATGGTCGTTGGCGGATTGTCCAGACATGTTTTCGATTTATCGAGGTCGCTTGCCAAGCAAGGACATCAAGTATACGTCATTACTTGTGCGGTTGATGGCTATCCGGAATATGAAATCAATCAAGGTGTTTATGTTTACCGTGTTAGAGGGGCTCAGCCTCATCATGACGATTTTTATCATTGGGCAGGCAGCTTGAATTTAGCTATGTCTGAACTTGGATTACAATTAGGGGCACAAATTACATTCGATTGCATCCATGCTCATGATTGGATCGTAAGTGTCGCTGCCAAAGGGTTGAAACACCAGTTGCAAATCCCGCTTCATTCGACGATCCACGCAACGGAATACGGAAGGAATAAGGGTATTCATAATGATAGGCAAGCGGCGATTCATCATAAAGAATGGGAATTAATGTACGAGTCGAAGCATATCATTGTTTGCAGCGCATATATGAAACGAGAGTTAATGGAAGTCTTCCATATTCCGAGAGACAAAATCACGATCATTCCGAATGGAGTAGAGAGTGATTTGATTGAAACGGAAAAGCAATCTGCAGATTGGAAAAAGAATTTTGGAGGGCGATCGTGTTTTCATGTTTTTTCACTTGGGAGGATGGTGCCGGAAAAAGGTTTTCAAACACTTATTGAAGCATCAGCCTTATTGAAAAATGATTACCCTGACATTAAATTCATCATCGCTGGGAAAGGACCGATGCTTGAAGAATACCGTCATATGGCAAGACATAAAGGTTTGGAAGATCAAGTGTTTTTTGTCGGTTTTGTATCCGATGAGGAACGGAACCATTATTTGCACGAATCAGATGCAGTCATTTTCCCTAGCCACTATGAACCGTTCGGTATAGTCGCGTTAGAAGGGATGGCAGCTGATACACCCGTCATCGTCAGTGACACAGGAGGGTTAGGCGATATCATCGATCACGAGGAGAATGGATTGAAAGTGTATCCTGGAAATCCTCAAAGCATCCGGGATCAAATCATTCGTCTATATAAAGATCCAGAACTGGCAACTCGTATCAGCAAACAAGCTCGAGAGGATGTTCATACGAAGTACAGCTGGAAAGAAATCTCCACAAAAACTGTTGAAGTCTTAAACAGTTACAAAAAGAAACCGACAATGGCAGGAGTGAAGTGAATTGAAGGCAGTCATTATGGCAGGCGGTAAAGGAACTCGATTACGTCCATTAACATGCAATTTACCAAAACCGATGGTACCGATCCTTGAAAAACCCGTAATGGAGTATACCATCGAACTTCTTAAGAAATATGGAATTACTGAAATTGCAGTGACTGTTCAATATTTACCTGAACATATCAAACAGTATTTTGGTGATGGAAGCCGTTTTGGGGTTGATCTCCATTATTTCGAGGAGACGTCACCACTGGGTACAGCTGGAAGTATAAAAAACGCTGAAAGCTTTCTTGACGAGCGATTCATCGTTATAAGCGGTGATGCCCTTACTGATTTCGATTTGCAGACGGGGATCGATTTCCATCAAGAAAAAGAAGCACTCGTAACGATTTTCATGAAACAGGTTGAAAATCCACTTGAATACGGCGTCATCATGACCGATAAAGATCAGCGGATCATAAGATTCTTTGAAAAGCCAAGTTGGAATGAAGTTTTCAGTGATACAGTCAACACAGGTATCTATGTTCTTGAACCGGAAGTTTTCAATTACTTGACCACTGGAGTGCCTACGGATTTCAGTAAAGATCTGTTTCCGTTATTGATGAAAGAGCAAAAGCCGTTATACGGATATCCGGCAGAGGGGTATTGGTCGGACATAGGAAGTCTGAGTCAATACCGTAAAAGCCATGAGGACTTCTTGGATGGACAGATCAATCTGCCTCTTCCAGGCAAGGAAGTCCTTCCAGGCCTTCGGATCGGGGAGAATGTGGTGATCGAGCACCATGCATCGATTAAAACACCTGCCTATATCGGAAGCGGGACGACAGTCCGTCAAAATGCGAAAATCTATCCTTATACCGTAATCGGTTCCCATAGTATCATTTCTTCTAACGCATCCTTGAAACGATCGATCTTATGGAATGACGTATATGTCGGTGCAAATACAGAATTAAGGGGCTCGACTATTGCAAACGGGACATTTATTGATGAAGGAACGAGTATGTACGAACATAGTGTGATTGGAAATCAAGTCCAAATCGGTAAAAAAGTTATCGTCAAACCTGAAGTCAAAGTGTGGCCGAAAAAAGAGATTATCGATAACTCAACCATTCATACTTCTTTAATCTGGGGTAAAAGAATTTCAAGGTCCATATTCACTAATAGAAGCATCAGAGGTATTGCAAACATCGAAATCACGCCTGATTTTGCGGCTAGAGTAGCTTCAGCATATGGAGCTTGCCTCATGCAGGGCAAAAAGTTGGGGATCGCATCTGATAATCATCCATTCTCGCAATTGATTTTACAATCATTTGAACAGGGATTGCACTCTTCTGGCATACACACTGTCCATCTTTCACCTACGTTAAGCCCCGTTCTAAGGTATTCGGTTGAACAAGAAGAATGGGCAGGGGGAGTATTCATACGATTCGGTAATTTTCAAAATCATCAACATGCGGTCATCGAATTTTATGACGAAGAGGGATACCCGGTTTCCACAGATTTTGAAAGAAAAATAGAAAACGCATTTTGGCAGGAAGATTATCGCCGCTCACCTTATGACCGGATTGGTAAACGTGAATCGGTCTATGGGAAAAACGAAGATTATGAAAAGGCTATATTTAAAAGAATCAACCAATCGAATATTCAAGCATGTGAGTTCAGGATTGTGACGAATATAGCATCCAAATCACGTGAATCCGCTGTATCAAGAGTGTTGGAGCACCTGAAGTGTCAAATTGTTTCAATACCAATGAATACGACTGCAGCCCAGATGCATGGTGTATTAGATGTTACAGATGCGCATATTGGGGTATGGATTGATGAAACAGGAGAAAATCTGAAACTATTGACAGAGGAGGGTGAGTGGCTAAGTGATGATCAAATGCTCTCACTTTATGTTCTCTTATCGTTAGGGGAGTTAAAGTTTGACGAATATGCCATCCCGGTTTACGGGTCATCTGAGCTCGATCACTTAGCTGATTCCCTGCGTGGCAAATTAGTCCGTACGAAGGCTGATGCGCGTTCCATCATGAAAATTGGAGGGACGGTATTGAATGTCCAATATGATGCAATCCTGGCTCTCACTTCTATACTGAATATGATGGCAAACCAACAGAAGCCTTTATCCCAGCTTGTCAAAATGCTTCCTAATATCCAGTTGATCTGTGAACAGGTGGAATGTCCATCAAGAGTAAAAGGTAGAGTTATGCGAAGGTTGATGGAAGAAACTCGCGATCAGATGACAGATCTTGTAGATGGAATTAAAGTTTATCACCCGAATGGTGGTTGGACCCTAATACTTCCAGACATCGTAGATCCGACATTCACGGTATATTCCCAAGCACCAGATATAGAGTTTGCGCGAAGAACATCCGAATCTTTCATCCATAAAATAAAGACTTTCCAACAGATGTAATCTTGTCAACAACCTATATGGTGTGGGGATTCCCTTTCATTACGTCTTGATTGTTTTGAAAAATTTTGATATGATACTTAAGGTGTCAATTAGTATTTAAATTAAACATTTAAAGCGATCGGTCATCTTTTTGGGATGATCGTTTCATACGCTTGGAACATTGAAGATAGTTTGGAGGGAAACGAAATGCGCGTACAAGTAACATTAGCTTGCACAGAAACTGGTGACCGTAACTACATCACTTCTAAAAACAAACGTACAAATCCAGATCGTATGGAGCTTAAGAAATACAGCCCACGATTGAAGCGTCACACTTTACATCGTGAAACTAAGTAAAACAGCAGGAATTCCTGCTGTTTTTTCTATATCAATCTAACGGTTTAACCTTTTAAAAACCTCCTGCAAAAATTGTCGAGTAAGGTGGATAAGTTATGATTACAGAGAAGAATGAGCTCAGAAAATCTACCCAGAGAAAATTATCTGGACTCTCGAAATCGGTAAAGGAAATCAATGAAGAAAAAATCAGGGAACAATTATTCCAGCTTGATGTATGGAAGAAGGCGACAACGATTGGGATCACTGTTTCAAGAGGGAATGAAATCAATACATATCCAATCATCCAAGAAGCTTGGGAACAAAGAAAGACGGTAGTTGTACCAAAATGTAATTCCCATGATCACTCGATGGACTTTAGAAAGCTGACCTCATTTGACCAACTTGAAATCGTATTTTTCGGGCTTAAAGAACCCATAGTGTCTAAGACAGAAATAGTTGACCCCGTCGAAATTGATTTATTGATTGTTCCTGGTTTATTATACGATCCAAACGGTTATCGTATCGGGTTTGGCGGTGGATATTTCGATCGTTATTTAAAGCGTTACAATGGTCCCACCATATCGCTTTTGCATACAGTCCAACTGACGGAAAGGGTACCGACAGAATCGTTTGATCAACCTGTTGATCTTTTAGTGATGCCCGATAAAATTCTTAATACAGAATTATAATGTTTAGGAGGGATCATATGGCAACAACATATGCTGGGATAGTGTTAGCAGGTGGTGAGTCAAGGCGATATGGAACACCTAAAGCCTTGGAAGAAATTGATGGCATCCCTTTTTATAAAAAGGCAATAGACATACTTGAGCCATTTGTCGAACATCTGGTGATTGTTGTCCATCCTTCAATTAGAGAATCCATACCCGTACAAAAAGGCGTCACAATCATCATGGATGAACCTAAGGTCAAAGGTGAAGGTCCACTTGCCGGAATCTATAGCGGGATGAAAGCTTATGAAGCCTCTCACTATCTGGTCCTAGCATGTGATATGCCTCTCATGGAGGGACGGATCTTTAAGCAGTTGGCAAGTATCCACGCCTTCTTAAAACCTGAATGTAGTGTAATCCCATGTACAGAAAATTGTGTTCAGCCCTTAGCTGCATTATATTCATCCTCGATTCTCCCTCACATTATTGGTCTATTGAAGAATAAAAAAAGACGTCTGACCGATTTATTCGGAAGTATAGATTGTATTTACGTTTCCTATAAATCGGAAGAAATGATTACATGTTTCAAAAATGTGAATACACCGTCAGATTATACAGAAATATCCCATTGAAAAACACTTTTACAGAAATCACTGTAAAAGTGTTTTTTTAAGTTGTTTATCGGGAAAAATTCTTGACGTATTGTCTAAAAGGTTTTATAGTAGAAATACATTCATACTTGAACGCATAAAAGCATTGAAGCGAACGCAGTAGTTGGTCTTCTTCAAAACATCAGAGACTTAGCGGTTGGTGGAAGCTAAGGAAGGGACTGAACGAAATTACATTCGTGGAGCTTATAGGTTTCATAACCTTTATCAATGTAGAGTTGATGCTGTTGAACACGTCAAGCAGGGTGGTACCGCGATGAATTTGCCCCTGTGGCCTAAGTCGACAGCTTTTTTCTTTGATTAATGGTTAATCTAAAAATAGATGGAAAAGAAGGAAGGAACAGAAAGATGACATCTAAGAAAAGCTTAACTTTTTCACTTGTTTCATTAATTTTGCTAGTAGGAATTATTTTATACTCAATGCTGATTTTAAAAACCGAACCACATATCCCTCTTCTCCTTTCCCTTGTGTCCATTGCATTTCTTGCAAAAGGATTCGGATACACGTGGGATGAGATGGAGAAAGGGTTGATAGATGGAATCATCGTTGGAATCAAACCGGTCCTTATATTGATGGTGATCGGCATGTTGATCGGGACATGGATGATGAGCGGGACTGTACCGACAATGTTATTCTACGGGACAGATCTCATTTCACCACAATTCTTTACGATAAGTGCATTACTCGTCACGATTATCGTTTCAAGTTTTACGGGCAGTTCTTTTACAACCATCGGTACGGTCGGTGTCGCCTTGATGGGACTTTCAGCAAGTCTAGGTATCCATCCTGGCCTAGCAGCTGGAGCGATTATTTGTGGAGCATGTTTTGGTGATAAAATGTCTCCACTCTCAGATACAACGAATTTTGCACCTGCTGTAGCTGGTGTCTCATTATTCAACCACATAAAGCATTTGATGTGGACGACGATCCCTGCATTGGTTGTAACAATCGTTATTTTTCTCATCATGGGTACAGGAACTGATGGGAGCGGAGCATTAACTTCGATAGAGAATGTTCAAGGACAACTGACCCAATCCTTTAACATCAGTAGTTGGACCTTACTTTCACCTCTTGTGGTCATTGTATTAGCCCTGATGCGGTTCCCTACAATTCCAGCATTAGTGACTGGTGTCATTACAGGAATCCTCACCATACTGCTTGTTCAGGGGCAAATGTCTGGTTCGGCAATTATCAACATGCTGCAAAATGGATTTGAGATGCAGACTGGCGACAAAACTGTCGATGAAATTGTCAATCGTGGTGGAATTCAGTCTATGATGTGGTCTATTTCCCTCATTTGGATTGCCTTAGCACTAGGAGGACTGGTTCGTGCCCTTGGCATGCTTGAAGCATTCGTGAGTCTGCTGGAAACAAAAATCAAAAGCCGGGGCAACACAATTGCAACTACGGCTCTCTCTTCAATTGGTGTGAATGTACTGACTGGTGAACAATATTTATCGATTTTGATTCCAGGCCAATCCTTCAAACCTCATTTTGAAAGACAGCAAATTGATATGAGGAATTTATCGAGGACGTTAGAGGATGCTGGAACACTCGTCAACCCATTGATTCCATGGGGAGTCAGCGGTGCATTTTTTGCCTCGACTCTAGGAATTGACGTGCTCAGTTATTTGCCTTATGTATTCTTCCTTTTCCTATCACCTTTGTTTACAATTCTGCTCGGCTATTCAGGAATCGGTATAGGAAACGATGTGAGACATAGATTGAAGATTTTATTCTTTCGCTGCTTGGAACGCTGATCCAAGCAGTTTTTTTGTTTAAGGTGTTGTTAAAGGTTGATGTTGATTTCTCACTGTAAGAAAGTATTTAACTCTTCAGTATAAGCGCACAAGTTGGTCACTTCGGACGCAACACCAGGGGTGCCGATTCTAAAAGTAATACTTTCAATCATTGGATTCATAAAATTAAATATAGACATGAGGTGAGAAATCCTAATTTAAAGAGAGGGCTGATCATATGGAGATTTTGTTCGGGTATGTGTTGTATCTATTGCCGCTCCTTATCATCCTGTATGTACTGTATAGCCTTTCATTGATCAAATCTAAACTGGATATGATTATGAAGCATTATGAAATTAAAGAATATCCGGAAGAAGTCGTGTCTGATGAAGAAATTGAAAAGGTATTGGAAGAGCAAATGGAGAAAGAATAATTATTTCAGTCAGGCGAGTTTCCACGTAATGGGAGGAGCAGATGTGAAAAAGTCTTTTTGTGCAGGTTTGTTTTTATTGGTCATTTCAGTTATCACAAGTGTAATAGTGGATGACCCGACTTTTGTTTATAAATTTTGCGGTACGGTCGGACTCATATCTGTTCTTTTAAGTGGAATCCTTTTAGGCGCCTTTATCAGCGGAACTCAGTTACGGGCGAATTACAACACCGAAACGAGGTATCAACGACAGAATCGAAACAAGTGTGCGTATTGCATCCTGGTATTCGGGATACCTAATCTTGCAGCAGCAATCATACAGATTATATGGGCTGTTTAATATTAAGGTATTACTTCAAAGCAGAAGTAATGCCTTTTTTTGCAGAAATATGACTAAACAATTTTTAGTGAACGGGAGAAATTTCGGAGTAGAAAAATCGGGTTCATCTAAATTAAAGAATATTTTGGATAAGGGCATGAGGGGTATGGAGCTAATGTTTCAAATGATGATAAAAAGTGAACCAGTGTATTAAAAGTAAAAAAGGAGGAAAATAATGCGACTTATAAGTGGATTAATACGTTTGGTCACATTTATTCCACGTTCACTTTTCAGAGGTCTGCTTCCTAGACGCAGACACCGTTTATGATGTTGATCATTTTCTCCAATTATAGAGCCCCCTATTTACTCTGTATTCCATTATATATAGTGATAGGGGGTGTCTTTGTTGACTAACGTTATACATAGCGGTATGTTTTCAATAGAATAATATCAAAAGGTTGTGGTTTACAATGAATCAACGTTTAAAGCAGTTTTCAAATTGGCTGCAAGAAACAGAGCAAACCTTAGCATTTGTTCATTCTTCTGCCAATGTTTTCTATCTCTCGAATTTCAACTGTGAACCCCATGAAAGATTATTAGGTATATTCATCTTTCCAAAACATGAACCATTCCTAGTTTGTCCCGGTATGGAAGTATCTCAAGCAAGAGATGCAGGGTGGGAATATGAGATCATCGGACATGGTGATGCAGATAATCCATGGGAAATGATCCAATCAGCACTTAAAACAAGAGGCATAACTACAGTGGATCAAGTTGCCATTGAAAAAGAAACAATTTCATATGAGCGTGCAGAGCAAATTATGAAAATGTATCCTTCTGTATCTTTTACAAGTGCAGAGGAAAAGCTCCACGAACTAAGGCTTATAAAAGATGAAAAAGAGCTGGGTATCCTCCGTAAAGCGGCTGAATTAGCTGATTTTGGAGTTGAAACAGGTATTAACGCATTACGAGAAGGATGCACAGAAATGGAAGTCCTTGCTACGATTGAATATGAATTGAAGAAAAAAGGGATTCGTGAAATGTCTTTTTCCACAATGGTCTTATTCGGTGAAAAATCGGGCCAGCCTCACGGAAATCCCGGTGATCGAAAACTTATGAAAGGCGATTTTGTCTTGTTCGACCTCGGTGTTGTATTGGATGGCTATTGTTCTGATATAACGAGGACTGTGGCTTTTGAAGAGGTCAGTGATAAGCAAAAAGAGATTTATGACATTGTCTTGGAAGCCCAGCTTGAGACATTAGAAATTTCAAAGCCGGGCACTCGTCTTGGTGATCTTGATAAAAAAGCGAGAGAAATCATCACAAATGCAGGTTATGGTGACTTTTTCCCTCATAGAATCGGACACGGTATCGGAATCGATGTACATGAATATCCGTCTATGAGTGAAAATAACGACAATCTATTAAAAGAAGGTATGACCTACACGATTGAACCAGGAATTTATTTACCTGATGTTGGCGGTGTCCGTATTGAAGATGATGTTCTTGTCACTTCGAAAGGATATGAGACACTGACCAAATTTCCTAAAGAACTTCAAATCATACGCGGATAAAGATGAAGAGACCAACCTTCTGAAGGTTGGTCTCTTTTTAAATTTGATTAAACGCAAAACTGAGCAGGGTTGCTTACATTCATAAAAAATATTGCATAATTCCTTTGCCATTATCAGATAGTATAGATGAAAGGAAAGGTGGTTTGGATGATGAGATATGGTTTAGTGAAATGGATGCTCCTAGCTGTTGCTGCATTTCTGATGTATCAGAATCGCTACAAGCTGTTAAATTTGATTCTTGGTATGAAAATTTTACGTACACTTGCAATCCGCGGATTCTTAAGAATGCCTGGTGTTCGTGATAAAATAGTACAAGACATGTTTTAAGTGGAGGAAAGGTTACTAGTTGTCTTTCTCTGTGCAACGAGTTTCTTCTTATTTAAATATCTCCAATACATTAAGGGTTGATATATTGAATCAGTTGTATGTTTTCTCCTGATTTTGATTCTGTCAGGAACATCAAATGACTCATATCTTTACTTACCAAAATAAGTGGCAAACTACTGCCGATTGGTGATTCGATTTGTCCGTCAGGCAATTTAATCCCAAGAAAATAATTTTTATAAATTCCTTCCCACAAGCCGCCGATCACTTGGTCGGTTTTTTCTTTAGATAGGCCTGGTAATGGAAGCATTGAATAATCATAAAGTTTAGTCAAAGGAAGAACATAATAATTTTCTATAGGCACATTGAAGTAGCGTATCAAGTTATGCCACACAACTTTTAGCTGTTGGTTTGTGGCATGGTCCAACATTTTTTTATTGTCAAGGTCCTCTTCGTTCTCAGGAGTTTTGAATGATTCCAGCGGTTGGAGCGGAGTGTCGATGACATAGAGTTGATCATAGCTCATGGTTTGTGCGCTTTTGATTATGTCATTCGGGTAATGTAATTCTGCATGATGGAAGCTGATTGCTTCAAAATGCCCGCTGTCTTCATTCGTGACAACTTTTCTCTGTTGAAGTGTATCGGTGTTTTCTTCCCATTTAGACATCGTATCTTTTAACATCCCATCTTCATACAGTAACGATATGTCCTGCCTTAAATAAGCTTTTTTACCAAGAGATGAATTCACTTTCCATCTGATTTCATATTCGTCTTCATCCTTTTCCTCAAGAAGGATTACTTCTGTTTCTGCTGAAGTAAAAGACACTGATGGATCAATTGGAAAATAGATAATACTTTCCTTTACTTTGGAAGTTTGGTTATTATACATATAGAGGGACGTTGCCGTAACCGTCACTAGAATTAGAAAGATAAGCACTTGTTTTTTCATACCTTTTAAACCTCCATCGACATCCTATCCATATAAAATATGAACTTGTCCGGTAGTTTAGAAGGAAATAGTTTTGAGGGGGAACGGAAAATATGAGCCAGAAAGTCAATACGAATGAAATAATGGAATTGATCAAAGATTTGGTATCAATCCCAAGCCCATCTGGGAATACGGAACAAGTTATCAGGCATGTAGACGAATATTTCAACAAGCTAGGTTTGGAAACGCAACGAAATCATAAAGGCGGATTACTCGTAACTTTATCTGGGGAAAATAATGATCGGCATCGGTTTTTGACTGCCCATGTTGATACGCTTGGTGCGATGGTTAAAGAAATCAAATCGAACGGAAGATTGAAATTAACGATGATCGGTGGTTTCAGGTGGAACCATGTCGAAGGGGAATACTGTCAAATCGAGACAGCTGAAAACAAACGTTTTACGGGTACAATCCTCATGCACCAAACTTCAGTTCATGTTTACAAAGAAGCAGGCGATGCCAAACGAGATGAAAATAATATAGAAGTCCGTATAGATGAGCGTGTAAAATCCGAACAGGATGTCAAAGAATTAGGGATTTCCGTAGGGGACTTTGTGTCGTTCGAACCTCGTGTCGAAATCACAGAGAGCGGGTTCATCAAATCCCGACATCTTGATGATAAGGCGAGTGTTGCATTATTGATGCATGTCATCAAGCTTTTAAAAGAAGAGGGCATTAAACTTCCGTTTACGACCCATTTCTTGATTTCCAATAATGAAGAAATCGGCTATGGCGGTAACTCTAACATACCGAGTGAAACAGAAGAGTATCTGGCGGTTGATATGGGGGCGATCGGAGACGGACAGGCAACAGACGAATTCACTGTATCCATTTGTGCAAAAGACTCCAGCGGACCATATCATCTCGGGCTGAGAAAACACCTTGAGAACCTTTCGAAAGAGAATCATATTGAATACAAGATGGACATCTATCCTTTCTATGGTTCTGACGCTTCTGCTGCTATCAGAGCCGGCTACGATCTGAAACATGCTTTGATCGGTCCGGGTATCGATGCATCCCACGCATTCGAACGTACTCATGAAACTTCACTGTTACATACAGCACGATTGATTTATCACTATCTGAAATCGAATATGAATTCTTAAAGGAAAGGCGTTGTTAAATCCAGTAGTTGATTTCCAATAGCGATTTTTCTTTACCGAATTCAAGACACTCCTGCGGCGGCGCAGCCTCCTCGACAGTTTTCCAGCGACCTACATGACTAAGCGGGTCGCTTCCGCTTTTCTTTAGCCCGCCGAAAGGGAGTGAATTTTGCAGAAATCAACACTGAAGAATAACAAGGCCAAGGAAAAAGCACTGAGCTGATCAGTGCTTTTTCTTTTTCCCACAAAAAACCCCTGTCCAAGTATGTAAATATTATGATTGGTTAATGATGGTAATTGAAAGGGTGGGGAAAATGACTCGAGATAAAGAAGTTCCACAGATCAAAGATTACAATGCAACCATTGCTTATATTAAAGAAGAACTTGGAATAGGCAAAAGCTTCGACCAGATCCATCTTGAGCTGGATTATGCCGGAAAAAGCATGAGTCTTTTCATGATTGATGGATTTGTTAAAGATGAAATCATGCACTATTTGATGAAGCTACTATCAAAACTCGAACCTGAGGATCTTGACCCTGATCCTTTGACGAAGTTGATGCGTACTCACCTTCCGTACATGGAGATAGAAGAACAGAAGGATCTTGAAAAAGCGATTGATTTCTCACTAGGGGGACCAAGCCTTCTGATCGTTGAAGGGGTAGACACTGTGATAGTGATTGACGCAAGGACCTATCCAGTCCGGGGACCATCGGAACCTGACTTGGAAAGGGTTGTGCGTGGATCTCGGGATGGATTTGTCGAGACGATTATCTTTAATACCTCCTTGACAAGAAGACGGGTCCGTGACCGTTCCTTACGTATGGAATATATGAAGATCGGAAGAAGGTCACAGACAGACATCTGTATTTCCTATATAGAAGATATCGCCGATCCTAAAATTGTGGAAAAGATAAAAGACTCATTGTCAAAGATCGATACCGATGGCATTCCGATGGCGGAAAAGACCATTGAAGAATTTATATGCGGACAGCATTGGAACCCTTACCCATTAGTGAGGTATACAGAACGGCCTGATACTGCTGCTGTCCACCTTTATGAAGGACATGTGCTCGTTTTTGTCGACGGTTCACCAAGTGTCTTGATAACCCCCGCAACTTTTTGGCACCATTTGCAGCATATGGAGGAATATCGACAAAAACCGGTGGTCGGGGCATATCTTCGATTTGTTCGTTTTTTCGCTGTTTTACTGTCCATCTTTTCTCTGCCTCTGTGGTATTTGTTCTCGAGCAACCCTGAGATGATGCCTGTCCAGCTCGCCTTTATCGGGCTGGAAAAAGCAGGGGATGTACCCCTGTTCATCCAACTCATCCTTATTGAGGTTGGTTTAGATATCATGAGGATGGCAACTGTCCATATACCATCCTCATTAGCAACCGCTTTAGGAATAGTGGCTGCGATACTGATTGGACAAGTGGCAGTAGATGTAGGGTTGTTCATCAATGAAGTCATCCTGTATATTTCAATCGCCGCTATAGGGTCATTTGCTACACCGACCTATGAACTCAGTCTTGCGAATCGATTGACTCGTTTGTTACTTTTGATTTTGACAGCACTATTCGCTCTGCCTGGTTATGTGATAGGGACCACATTATGGATCATTTTGCTCTCACGGCTTAAATCCTTCCACATTCCTTATTTGTGGCCGTTCATCCCATTTTCATATAAAGGATTCAGAGATGTACTGGTCCGTTCTCCGATTCCACTCAAAAATCGAAGACCTACAGTATTACATCCGAAAGACCCCGATCGTTAGGGAAGCAGCTATTGCTTCTCTATTATTTTGTCTTTGATTTTCTTCATATTTTCATTCCTTTTTAAAATGAATAATAATGATATAATACGATTGGGTGAATTCATTATGAAGACAATATTGGACGTGCAACAATTTTTGAAGCGCTTCGGCACATTTATATATACTGGTAATCGCAGTGCAGACTTGGAAATGTATTCTTCCGAAATACAAGAACTATTCCAAAATGGGATGATCAGCAACGAAGAATTTAGAAAAGCAATCCTAATCATAAAAAGTGAACAGAATAAATTGAATTAAAGGATGAGTTATATGACGGATAGAATGTCGATTGGAATCGATTTAGGCGGAACAACGATCAAAATGGCCATTGTAGATCGAAATGGTAATATTGTAGATAAATGGGGGATACCTACGGATACAAGCAATAATGGTAGAAATATATCACAAAATATTGCCGATTCGATCAAAGAAAAGGTGGAAAACAGAGGCTGGAAACAAAACGATATAGATGGCATCGGAATTGGGGCACCTGGTTTCATCAATATGGAAAACGGTTTTATTTATCATGCAGTGAATGTTGGATGGGAAAACTACCCACTAAAAGATGACTTAGAGTCAAAGACCGGTCTGAAGGTCGTAGTGGAAAATGATGCGAATATTGCTGCACTCGGCGAAATGTGGAAAGGTGCAGGAAAACAAGCATCTGACTTGATTTGTATCACATTAGGTACTGGAATTGGTGGTGGCATCATTTCAAACGGGACAATTCTTCATGGAGCGAATGGGATGGCTGGGGAAATTGGCCATATAACATCGATCGTTGAAGATGGTGCACCTTGTAACTGCGGAAAGACAGGCTGTCTCGAAACGATCGCATCTGCGACAGGCATCTCAAGAATCGCTACTGAAGGACTGGAAGAAAACCCTGCCAGCATGCTTCATAAAAAGTTGAATGAAAAGGGGAATGTGTCGGCTGAAGATGTGTTTACCTGTGCAGCTGAAGGGGATGAATGGGCAAATAAGGTGATAGAAATTATCACTCATCATCTCGGACTTGCGATTGCAAACATGGCGAATGTAATCAATCCTTCACGAATTGTCATTGGAGGCGGTGTATCACGAGCTGGTGATCAGTTGATGGATCCGTTGAAGAAAGTATTCGGGCAGTTTGCACTGCCGAGAGTCCAGGAGGGTTCCGATTTTGCAATTGCGAGCTTAGGGAATGACGCAGGAGTCATCGGTTCCGCTCGTCTTTTATTTTTAAAACGCAATGATTAATATTCGTATCCTCGTAAAGTACTTAGAATAATCGAATACTATACAAATCTAGAAAGGGTCATTTTTGACTCTTTTTTTTCATATAATGGCTTGGCTTGAAAATAGCTGATGTAGGCGAAAAGTAATGGCTGGAAGAAGATTCAGCGATATGATCCTAGGACGTTTACATAAAAAGTATGAACAAAGTGTGAAATTATTGCAAATTGTATACAAACTTAAAACTTTTTTCTTATTTGGTCGTCTATAGGTTTAACGGTATTTTCAATAGGGGATAGGTATCTTAACGTAAGCGTAATATAATTTACAATTAATTGAAAAAGGCTAAATTTCTCTTGAAAAAATATATAAAAGGGAGTATTATAACAATCATGTGAAAAACGAGTGAAGTTAATACAAATGTGAAGAAAATACAAAAGTGAAGAAATTACAAGTACGAAAACTATGAGGATCCAAACAAAAATATAATGAGTCATCAAGTCAAGGAGGTAACTATACGATGCTGAAAAACACCCTATCAAAATATCAGATTATCATCATCACAGGTGTTTTACTATGGTTGAAATCGTATCTGGTATATAAAATTTCGTTCGATCTTAAAATAGAAAATGCTGTTCAAGAAATAATCCTTTTTATCAATCCGCTTAGTTCAGTAGTATTCATCATGGCTTTTGCATTGTTTTTTTCAGGAAGAACCCGAAACATTGCTACGTTGCTATTGAATTTTATTGCGTCATTCATTTTGTTTGCGAATATGGTGTATTACCGTTTCTTTAATGATTTTATTACGATTCCGGTATTATTCCAAACAAGTAACATGGGTGACCTAGGAAGTAGTATCACATCGTTAATTTATCCATATGATCTTTTACTATTCGTGGATATTATTGTTCTGGCAATATACATGAAAGTACGTAAGATAGAAGCACCTAAATTGTCATCCAAAAAAATTGGACTTGTCTTCGCATCAAGTTTGATTATATTTATCGTAAACGTCGGTATTGCTGAAACTGAGCGTCCGCAATTATTGACACGTTCGTTTGACCGTGAAATGCTGATCAAGAATATCGGTACGTATAACTATCATGCTTATGATGCGATCATTCAGTCAAAAGCAAAGGCTCAACGTGCTCTTGCTGATGGGAGTGAAATTGCTGACATTGAAAACTACGTAAAAGCTGATTACAAAGAACCGAACCCAGAAATGTTCGGTGCAGCCAAAGGTAAAAACGTAGTGATGGTTTCACTTGAGTCAGTACAGAATTTTGTAATTGATAACGAAGTGGAAGGGAAGGAAATCACACCATTCCTAAACGATTTGAAGAATGATGAGGATACGTATTATTTCCCTAACTTCTATCACCAAACAGGTCAAGGAAAAACGTCTGATTCAGAATTTCTATTGGATAATTCATTATATCCTTTACCAAGTGGAGCAGTATTCTTCACTCATTCACAAAATGAATATCAAGCGACACCAGAGCTGTTGAAGGATAATGGATATTATACTGCAAATCTCCATGCTAACAACAAAAGTTTCTGGAACCGTGATATCATGTATAAATCACTTGGTTATGATAGGTTCTATTCATTGACGGATTATGATGTTAAACCTGAGCAATCGATCGGTTGGGGCATGAAGGACGAATTCTTCTTCCAACAATCCGTTGATCATTTGAAAGAAATGCCTGAACCTTACTACACGAAGTTCATCACATTGACGAACCACTTCCCATTCACATTGGAAGAGGAAGATGAATTCATCCCAGAGTGGACGTCCAATGATGGCACAGTTAACCGTTACTTCACAACGGTACGTTATACTGATGAAGCTGTTAAGATGTTCTTCGATAGCCTGAAGAATGAAGGCATGTACGAAGACACTGTTTTCGTACTTTATGGAGATCACTATGGTATCTCAGAAAACCATAACAAAGCTATGGGAGAATACCTTGGTAAGGAAATCACACCATTCGAATCGACACAGCTGCAGCGTGTACCGATGTATATCCACATTCCTGGAAATGGAAATGGTAAAGTGATGGATACTGTCGGGGGGCAAGTCGACCTAAGACCAACGATCATGCACTTACTAGGAAAAGATACCAAGAATACCATCCAATTTGGATCTGACTTGTTCTCTAAAGAACGTCAAGACTTTGCAGTATTACGTGACGGAAGCTTTATTACTAAAGATCACGTATATACTGATAACACTTGTTACGATAAAGAGTCTGGTGAAAAAGTAGAGAAAACAGCTTGTGAGCCATATATGGAAAAAGCGAAGAAAGAGCTTGATTACTCTGATCGTATCGTTTATGGAGACTTGCTACGTTTCTTCGATCCGAAGACAGGTACAATTAAAGACGAATAGATGATCCAGAACCGTGTCAACCGAAAGTTGGCACGGTTTTTTTATCTGATCAACATTACTAAGGCTCAACCCTTAAGAAAGGGCTGTCTTTGCCAAGTATCTATCAAAATCAAGCCCTACCCAGCCTTCCTTAAAATCATACATAAAATGATTCATAACTGAACATTTGAGCCATATATATGGTGGGAGAATGGTTATTTGGAGGGAATTAAAATGAAGGTAAGAATACGAAAAGGAGATACACTATGGTATCTTGCCAAATTGTTCAATGTACCTCTCCGCCTTGTAATCGATTCAAACCGTAAGCTCAATCCATCTAGTCCACAAGTAGGTTCAGACATAGAAATACCAGCATACAAAACAGAAAAATACACCATACAAAAAGGGGATACCTTTTATAAGATTTCACAAAGAAGAAAACTGGCACTTGATGCCCTCACAATTATGAATCCTGATTTGTCTCCAAGCAATCTTCAAATTGGACAAATCATTACCCTGCCTGTTAGAGTAGTCACTCCTTACGTGAATCCTAAAATGAATTATGACTCGGTAACGATGATGAAAAACTTGAGATCTTTAAGACAGATATATCCTTTTATCAGGGCGAAATCGATTGGCAACTCAGTGCTTGGAAAGTCAATTCCAGAGATCCAAATTGGGAATGGAGAAAAGAAAGTCCATATGAATGGGGCTTTTCATGCTCAGGAATGGATCACCACAGCAGTCATAATGAATTTTTTGAATGACTATTTGCTAGCTTTAACGAACAAATGGATGATCCGAGCTTTGGACATGTCGCCTTTTTATGATGGGGTTACCATATCGATTGTTCCCATGGTAAATCCCGATGGAGTCGATCTGGTCCTGAATGGACCCACTGAATGTGAGTATTATAAGGATTATGTGCTAGAACTGAATCAAGGGAATACAGATTTCTCAGGATGGAAGGCCAATATAAGAGGAGTAGACTTGAACAACCAGTTCCCCGCTGAGTGGGAGGTGGAAAAACCTAGGAAGCCACAAGCTCCTGCTCCAAGAGACTATCCAGGAGAAAGACCATTAAGTGAGCCCGAAACGATTGCTATGGCAGAATTGACACGTAGAGAGGATTTTGACCGGACCATCGCTTTCCATACGCAAGGAGAAGAAATCTATTGGGGATATGAAGGGTTAGAGCCACCATACGCAGAAACGATTGTAAATGAATTTGAACGAGTAAGCGGTTATAAAGCGGTTCGGTATTTAGACAGTTATGCTGGCTATAAAGATTGGTATATTCAAGAATGGCAACGTCCAGGATATACCGTCGAACTCGGTGAAGGTGTCAACCCTCTGCCATTAAGCCAATATGATGAAATCTATCAAGAAACTTTAGGTATCATGCTTGCCAGTCTATATATGTAAAAATCACACTTAAAGGTGTGATTTTTTACTTTTTCAAAATCGGAATTCAACGGAAAGCTTTCATAATAAGCTTATTAGTTTGGAAATAGGGGTTTTCATGTAAATGCTCTTAACACACGAAACATTCTATTATCTAAAACGTAAGTAAAAGTGGAGGGAGGTAGTATGAGTAGCAGCGTCTGGATCCCTTTAAGCATAATTCATTTTTTGCTCTACGCGCTCCTTTGGGGAGTGATCCGATTTAATTTTAAATCCAATGAATTTTATGGTGACGAATTGAACAAAAAGAAAAATAAACAGAAACAAGAGGATGAAGCATACGAAAAAGCAACTGCACCTTGGTTTGGCAAAAATAATAATCATAATGGATCTTAATCCTTATGTAACACTGTATGCTTTAATGGAGGGAATGCCTGTTGAGAATAAAAACTGAAAAAGACATCATTGAGTTCCGTGCAAATTGTGAAGCCGGAGGCCTGGATGCACATTTGTTTGAAGCGGGTATGGAATCTTTTACGTTATGACCATCTTGATCATGGAGGTAAGCTGATCCTGGATACCTTTCTCCAAACGGATATTCCAATTGGTAAAGTCTCCACCCGAACTTGGGATTGTGAAAACGGCGATGTAATAACTATGGAGAATAAAGTAGTAAAGGTTGATTATGTCAATCAATATACGGTTTCATATGGACGTTATGAAAAATGGAGACAAGTACGTTGATACAAACAGAACTGGAACCATTCCCCCTAAGGTGGTATGGAGTGGAAGAGTTCAGGATGATTCTTGAAAATATCGGATTTACTGAAATCGTAATATCGGCAAGTTACAAGTACGATCAATATCCAACCAAAGCAAACCAAACCATTACATATGAAGCAATAAAAGAATAGACAATATATAGGGCCATGACTTTTAAAGGGGTTATGCCTTTATTTTTGAACTGGAAATCCAAAGAGTTACAAAAGTAGGATAAATTCTTGACTACCTGAATGGGAAAAGGCGTGTCTACTGCCACTCTGCAGGACACGCCTTTTTTAGTTAGGGACGATTGAGTGTTTTTCTTAATTTCTTCAGTTTGTTTCTCTCAACTTCTGCTTTGTCTTTTCTAATTGCCTTGAAGAATGCGTAAACCATAAGCACCATGATTAAAGAGAATGGGAATGCTGCTGATATTAATGCATTCTGAAGGGCTTGTAGTCCCCCGGTATATAAAAATACAGCTGCAATCCCTGATTGTGCGATCCCCCACACAAATTTGACCTTTTTAGAAGGATTCAAGGCCCCGTTGGTCGTCTGCATTCCTAGAACAAATGTAGCCGAGTCGGCCGATGTTATGAAGAAGGTTCCGATCAACAACATGGCGAGAATAGATAATACAACACCAAAAGAGAACTGATCGAACACACCGAATGACACTTGTTCATCCGGAAGCCCAGCAATGTCAGCACCATTTTTTTGAGTTTGGATAGCTGTCATCCCAAACGCCGAAAACCATAAGAAACTGACAAGGGAAGGGACGAGTAAGACTCCTGATAAAAACTCGCGAATTGAACGTCCTTTTGATACTCGTGCAATAAAAATTCCAACAAACGGAGACCATGCAATCCACCACGCCCAAAAAAAGACAGTCCAATCCATGACCCATTGTTGTTCATCCCCATTCTCTGGAGATAGACGGAAGCTTTCTGTTGCTATAGTTTGCAAGTAAGTACCCAGAGTATTTGTGAAAGTATTCAATATATAAAGTGTCGGGCCGATTATGAGAATAATGATGAACAAAAGGACTGCAAGACCCATATTTAGATTACTCAAGTACTTAATCCCTCTGCTTAATCCAGTATAAGCAGAAATCATGAACAAGATTGTAACCACTATGATAATGACAAGTTGAATCCAAAACTCTTGATCGATTCCAAGCAGATAAGTGAGACCACCATTGATCTGGGCTGCACCGAATCCTAAAGTTGTTGCGACACCTACAATCGTTGCAAATACAGCGATAACATCGATTGCTGTACCTAGAGGACCTTTCATTTTATCTCCAAAGATTGGTTCAAGCGTTGCACTGATCAACCCGGGCTTTCCATGACGGAACTTAAAATAGGCGAGAATGAGTGCAACGATAGCATAGATCCCCCAGGCATGTACACCGTAATGGAAATAGGATATGCGCATCGCATCCTGTATTGCCGATGCTGTACCAGGCTCAGCTAGTGGAGGAGTTTTCATATAGTGCGAAATCGGTGCTGCTGCCCCATAGAAAACAAGCCCGATTCCCATACCAGCACTGAAGAGCATAGCAAACCAAGTTGAATAACTATAATCAGGTTCATCATCAGGTTTTCCGAGTATTATTTTACCGTATGGACTGAAGATCATATATAAGCAAAAAATTACAAACAAAGAAACAATCAATAGATAATACCAGCCGAAATGAACAGAGATATACGTTTGGATCGTTCCAGTAATTTCTTCGAGGTTCTTAGGGGCTAACGAACCCCAAACAGCTGCAAATAACGTAATGGCTAAGGTAATCCAAAATACTGAAGTGACTTTTTTCATAAATTTCTCCTTGTCTAATGTGAATATTTAAAAATAGGCCGGAATTACCTAGTATATAAGACTTATTCCCTTACGTCCAATAAACTATGTGTTGCTTTTTATATAAAAGTAAATTCTGTTTGATTATTCTGTGTTAAACTTTCACTTAGGGTTTGTAAAGTCGGCGTTTCAGGTAAAGACTATTAGACAATAAAGAAAATTGGAGTAGGAATTATATGGACAGGAATCAATCGATCATCACGTGTAAGGATGTATCTACAGATCACTTGAAAAACCTTTCATTTGATATTAAACGTAGACAGATCACAACAGTGGTAGGACCTTCAGGAGCAGGGAAAAGCAGTTTGTTATTTTTATTGAACCGATTAGAAGAACCGACATCAGGGGAAATTTATTATTTAGGTAAGAACATCAAAGATATAGCTGTCACCCAATTGCGGTGTGAAATCGGGATGGTCTTTCAATCGGCCTATTTATTTGATGGAACAGCAGAAGAAAACATTCAATATGGACCAAAACTACGAGATGAATTAGAAGAGTGCGATGTTGACCGCCTGCTGGATCTGGTGGAACTTCCACAATCCTTTAAGTCGCGTCATGTAACATCATTATCAGGGGGGGAACAGCAACGTGTAGCTATAGCGAGGACTTTCGCTAATAAGCCTTCTGTCCTACTGCTCGATGAAGCAACGAGCGCTTTGGATATAAAGACAACGGAACATATAGAAGAGATTCTAATCCGCTTAAGGGATGAAAAAGAAGTCTCGATATTGATGGTCACTCATAACCTCAAACAGGCAGAAAGAATGGGAGAACAAACCTTATATATTGAGGAAGGGAGTCTTATTGAGAGAGGGCTTACTTCTGAAATGTTCGAGCATCCGCAGACAAACCATTTTGAAAAGTTTTTAAAGGAGTAGGATTCAATGGAAGGTACTGAAATATCGAACCTATCGTTATTATTTATCATCGTTTTCGTCTTCATTCCAGTATCCCTTTCTTACTGGTTTTCGCTGGATCTGTCGAAAACAATCATATGGTCCTCCATTCGTGGAGTAGCGCAACTTTTCATTATCGGTTATGTATTGTCCTTTCTATTTGATTTGCCTAGCTGGCAAGGGATCGGTTTATGGGTTGCAGTGATGGTCGTTGTAGCTACTTTAAACGCAGCCAGAAAAGGAAAGAACATCCCTTATGTATTTCCTGTTGTATTCATGATCATTGCGTTGGCAGAAGTGTTTATACTTTCCTTATGGTTATTGTTCGGGTACATCCCTTTTTCTGCTGAGAAAGTGATTCCTATCAGCGGAATGGTGATTGGGAATAGCATGATCGCAATTGGACTTGCTTTAGAGCGATTGCAGGATCAGTTCAGAGAAGAGAAAGGGAGGGTTTTGGCAGCCTTATCCCTGGGTGCTACTCCAAAGGAAGCATCGTTACAAATCGTTCGTAAGACACTGAAGGCGGCTATGATCCCGAATATCGACGGATTGAAAACGATCGGATTAGTTCAATTACCTGGTATGATGACTGGATTGATCCTAGGCGGTGTTTCACCGATGGATGCTGTCCGATATCAAATCGTCATCTCACTAAGCATTTTTGTTTCTGTCGCAGTTTGTGCGATGATGGTGACCATATTACTTTACAGATTTTATTTTAATGATAAAATGCAACTAATCGATATAAATTCTTAGAGGAGGGTTACAATGGCTATAGTTGATGTAACGGTAGTACCGCTAGGAACGAAAACCCCGAGTATGAGTGAAGAGGTAGCAGAAGTCCAAAAGGTCCTTGATAAGAATTCAGACAAGGTCACTTATAAGTTGACTCCGATGAGTACCTTGATCGAAGGGGAGCTTTCTGATTTATTCGATGTGATTCAGCAAATTCACGAAGTTCCATTCAAGAACGGCGTTGAACGGGTTTCAACGAACATCCGCTTAGATGACCGACGGGACAAGCAAGTGAGCATGGAAGACAAAGTAGAATCCGTAGATCAAAAATTATAAAACTAATGAAAAAAGATTGACCGTGTCGGTCAATCTTTCTTCATGTAGACGGATTAGTGTCCGCCGCCCCAACCACCAGTATGGAAGATATCGATTACGGTCATCACCGTAAACCATCCAAATACTGCAACAGTCAAGAAGGCAAAACCTAATGCAAAAATATTTTTCCTTTTAAATTCTCTAAATAACGCCCAGAGTGCGAAAAGGGTTACAAGGCCAAAGATGATTGCCAATGCCATAAACTTTCCCCCCTTATGTTGTTGTTTGTTAGTTTTACTATAACCTATTCTTCCGAAAACAATCTATGTAATAGAATGATTGCCTATCCTATTGTACCTGTTTTTTGTTTGCTTGTCGAGATTCCATTCCTTACAAAAGTGTGACGGACACTTGATAAGCTGAAGCGATTTGTTTGATGAGGTCTCCCTGTTGTCGATCTGCAAAATAGACGAACGGGTTTACAGATTCATCGATTGCGATTATATGTTCTTCCATTTGAAGAATGGCCATCTTGATTTCTTCTTCATTTCCCTCATCTATTCGAAAAGGGACCGTCATTTCCTTATACAGGTAAACGTGATTCGAGGATGAAACGAAACCATAATCCGTATTGAATGTAGCTACAGGTGACTGAAGCGGGTATAGCTCAAATGCCTCTTCAAACAGATTCTCTTGTTCAAAAAGATCTTGAAGTGCTTGTTTTTCAGATTCAGTTTGGACAATGCACAAGCGGTCGTCACGATCAAGGATATTAGCCGTATCGGCAATTTTACGTACAAATTGGCTGGAGAAACCAGAAGAGTGAGCCTTTAAATCACGATGTTCAACGCCATAGACAAATTGCATAGTTACCTCGCTTTCCTTATACCAATAGAATTGGTATTGTTAGAATGGAATACGTACTTCGGTTTTGAATTTCTTATAGTGTAGAATAAATTAAGAAGATTGGCAATGGAGGCGATACGAATGGAATGGAAACAACTTACAGTAGGGCCTGTACAGGCAAATTGCTATTTACTGTGGAATGGGCAAAGGGAAGCGTTGATCATCGACCCCGGAAGTGAAGCGGATCGTATAAATCAGGAAATAGAAGGATTAGGTTTGAAACCGGTGGCGATTCTCCTGACGCATGCCCATTTTGACCATATCGGGGCGTTGGATGAGGTGCGTTCTAGATGGAAGGCACCAGTCTATCTCCATAAAGAGGAACTTAAGTGGTTAGGGAATCCGGATCTAAATGGTTCTAGCTTTTTCCCGATGGTTCAATCTGTCGTCATGAACGAGGCGGATCATGTATTGAAAGGCGGGCAAGATCTTGAAGTAGGTTCCTTTACGTTCAAAGTTCTACATACTCCTGGACATTCACCAGGAAGTGTATCGTTTTATTTCAAAGAAAGTGATTTAGTTGTAAGTGGAGATGCGTTATTTATGGGCAGTATCGGGCGTACAGATCTCCCTGGTGGCGATCATAAACTTCTTTTGAAAAGCATCCATAATCAATTGCTCTCCTTAGATGAAGAGACCCTCGTTCTTTCAGGACATGGTCCATCTACAACGATTGGCGATGAAATGAACTCGAACCCATTCTTGAATGGCTTTTCGCGATGAAAAATGAGCAATTAACGATTGAAGAGGTCCTTTATGAAAGGATCAAATCGACCGATGACCAAAGAATCAGCTACGCCAGCTATATGGAGACTGTTCTTTATCATCAGACAGGATATTATCAAAAAGATAACTCGAAAATCGGGAAGAAAGGAGATTTCTATACGTCAAGCTCAATCCATCCTGTATTTGCTTGGGTGTTTGCCGATTATTTTGACACATATTGTAAGGATCAGGAGCTTCCGTTCCATATTTGTGAAATAGGAGGCGGTAATGGGGCATTTACAAAACAAGTTCTCGATTATTTGAAAAGAACTAAGCCAGTTCGATATAGTGACTTAACCTATTCTTTCATTGATGTAAGTCAAGATCATTTGATAACAGCACAGTTGAACCTTTCGGACCATGAAAACGTCGAGTATTATTCATCCCTATCTATGTTCCAACAAAATAAGACTGAATTTAAAGGGATTATTTTTTCAAATGAACTGTTAGATGCTTTTCCTGTTCATGTGGTCGAGAAACGTGAAGGGGTCCTATATGAAGTTAAGCTTACGTTCGATGAGAGGCATGATACTTTAAAGGAAGTATTGGAGCAAGCAGTTAACGATGATATCTTACAATGGTTGGAGTGGAGCGGTATTGAGCTTCCCGAAAAACACCGATTCGAAGTTCCGTTGAAGATGATGGATTGGCTTTCTGATATTGCAAAACTTCTTAAATCAGGAATACTAGTAACAGTCGACTATGGGTATAAAAACGTTGAACTACTGGATGTATCATTACGCAATGGAAGCCTTAGGGGATACCTGGATCATCAACTTATTGAGAATCCACTCTTACATCCTGGACAGATGGATTTGACGACGCATATCCAGTTGGATGCCTTGATTAAAAAAGGGGACGAACTAGGTCTTAAGATGAGGTGTTTAGGCAAACAGAGGGATTTTTTACTGGAGAACGGCTTGTTTAATCATTTGATTGAGCATGACAATCGTGATCCGTTTTCAGAAGAACATAGGTTGAATCGTGCAATCCGTTCCTTTGTGACACCAGGCGGGATCAGCGATGCATTTCATGTGATCGTACAAGAAAAAGAACATTAAAAAAGATGGACTGGAGGGTCCATCTTTTTCCGCTCTAATTAATGTCCGCCTGAACCAGGTGTCATCATGAAAGTGGTCCAGTATGTGAAACCGATAAAGAAGACTGTCAGGTACGCACCAAAAATATAAATATACATTCTTTCTGATAGGTTAAGGTATCCAAGTGCAACAAACATTACCGTTTGTCCTACAAACAGAAGGGAAAACGCCTGCATGTCACCTACATAAGCCATTACAGCGATGACTGCCGTCCAAAATCCCATCATGCGGTACATTCTTGCCATATGTAATCCTCCTTTGTAGCAATGATCATTACGGATAGATAAGTGCGATTAAACGATTCTCCATCCAAAATTAAATGGACTCTTTTAGTATTATAAATCAAATGAATCAAAAAAGTAAATTACATTTGCTATGTCAATTTTGTGTCGAGGCCATAATTATTTCAAAGCTATACATAGTATAATGGTAATTTGAAAAAATATACAGGAATTTGAAGTTAAAAAGAGGATAAATTTCAATTCTGTCGAATTACTCATATACTTCCCGAAAGAAGATGGTTTTATAGAAGTTAGTGTCGAAACAAAGAGTGAAGAATTAGTATTACATGCTCTATCTATGAATGCAACCGACATACACGTAATCCCGAAGCGTCGGTTTGCAATCATTCAAGCGAGAGTCGATCAACGTCTATTCACCCTTGAAGAGATGCCATTAAAGCAAAGTGAACGATTGATTTCCCACTTCAAATACTTAGCTGGTATGGATATCGGAGAGAGACGTAAGCCTCAGAACGCCTCCATCCACCATTACCTACCGGTCAATGGTAATATCCACTTGAGGTTATCGACCCTGCCATCTGCTTATAATGAAGCCTTAGCCATACGTTTTTTTACCTCAAAATGATTCAAACACCTACACGGACCTTTCCATTTTCCACAGTTCCATCAAAAACATTTTCAACCTCCTCTCACAACCACAAGGTTTGCTTTTGTTCGCAGGTCTGGATGGATCTGGAAAAACCACACTCCTATACTCCTTGTTGAAAGAATCCCAACATAACTTGAAGCGACAGATCATCACGCTGGAAGACCCAATTGAAAAAAGAATGGATAGTTTGCTGCAAATTGAAATCAATGAGCCAGCAGGTGTGACGTATCTAGATGGAGTCAAGTCGATATTGCGTCATGACCCGGTTGTCATCATGATCGGGGAGATACGGGATGAGGCGACGGCACATTTAGCGATACGTGCCTCTTTAACCGGTCACCTAGTCTTATCGACACTCCATGCGAAAGATACGATAGGATATCTGTACAGACTGCTTGAATTTGGATTGAAATTGGAAGATTTGAAGCAGACATTGCTGGGCCTCGTCTCCCAAAGATTACTTGAAATTAATTGTCCCTATTGCAGATCGGATTGTTCTTTCTATTGCATGCTGAGGAGAAAAAATCGGAGAATGGGGATATATGAGACGTTACCAAGGTAATCTGCTGAAAGAAATTATGGCTTCTATTGAGAAAAATGAAAGCAACTTTAAAAGGTTTCCGCAATTGCATGATTATCAAATACGCGCAATGGCGATGGTTTATACTCCATTGCGACCATTTGGAGTAGAGAAAGTCATCGGTTATGAGAAGACGTAGATGGACAAATGTCCAACAAGCCCTGTTTTTGAAAGGCCTCGGTACATTACTTGAAAAAGGTTATTCAATCTCAGAGTCACTTACATTACTCAGCCTTCAACATAATCGTCAGATAAACTTTCCGATTGATTCGATCAAAGCAGATCTTGTCAAAGGGATTCCGTTATTTGAGGCACTTGAACGTCAAAGGGTACCTCCAGACATACTTGGATACCTTTTTTTCGCATCCGAACAAGGGAATTTATCTTTTGGATTATTAGTAGGCTGTTCCATTCTCCAAAAGCGTGAAGATCTGAAAAAATCCTTCCTGCAATCCATCCATTATCCAACCGTTCTTCTAAGCACATTGATGCTCATGATGTTTTTTATGCTCAAATTTCTATTTCCCCAGTTTTCAAAGCTCTTTCATGCCGTTGATTTACCCCTTCCGCTTTTTACACGTTACTTGATTACTTTCCTAGAGTTCATTCCACTACTCATCTATTTGACTTTGATTTTAGTGTTTTTTCTTGTCTACCATATTCGATTCAAGCATAGAAACGCACATGACAAGATATCCTTCTGGTTGCGATTCCCTTTCTTACGAGAAGGACTGTCGCGGATGATGGCACTAATACAACCAGTTTTGTTCGCTATCATCGGATCGATTGTATTGGTTCTTTTCCTATCGGCTATGATCCCGGTTTTTCAACTCTTTCAATCACTTTAAAGATACGAAGGGAGTTATATTTATGTCTGGTCGGATTCCCAATGAACATGGATTTACGTTGATCGAGATGCTGATCGTCATTTTGATCATTTCAATTCTACTATTGATTGCGGTCCCGAATACGGCGAAGATCAATGAAGTCGTCAAGGACAAAAGCTGTGATGCCACGGTTAAATTGATTCAAAGCCAGGTAGCGGCTTATGAAGTGGAATTTTCAAAATTACCAACTAACCTGGAAGCTTTAAAAACTGAAGTATATATCGAAGATGAAGCTTGGATTTGCCCCGATAATCAAATTCTCGAATATGATCCCGTGACTGGAAAAGTCAGCAGGCCAGATGCAGATCAAACTCTATGAACAAGGATATACGATGATTGAGCTCTTAATGGTTCTTTCGATTCTTGTTGTCATGACCGGGATGGTTGTCATCAACATGGTCCCAATGAAGGAAAACAGGGAGGTGCAGCAGTTCATCCAACTGTTGACCGCTGATTTACATTAAGCCCAACAATATGCATTGACCGAAAAAACCAAAGTACAGATCAAGTTCAATAATTCTGAAGAAAAATATACCATTGAAACGGACTCTATGAACAAGGAAAAACTTAAGACGATCAACTTTCCAGAAGGTGTTTATTTTCAAGACCTTACATCAGTTTGATACTGGAATATGGCGCTAATGGAACGATTCAAAAAGGTGGAACGATATTATTACGTACAAAGAAAGAGACATATAAAATCGTCTTCCTGCTTGGGAAGGGAAGGTTTTACATTGAAAAATTGTAATGGTTTCACCCTTATTGATGCAATGATCGGCATGAGTATATTCATGTGCTGTGCTCTGGGTCACCCCTGAACTTAGGAACTGTTTATAAAGAAAGGATTTCTATTCAACAAGAGGAGTATGCAATTGAAAAATGCCATAGCTTGTTGCAGGAATGGAAAATAACGAAAAGTTTGCAAGAACTAAATACGGCTGTAGAAGCTAATGGGATAGAATATAACATCAGATCAACAGAGATTCAGGATAATCATGTTAAAATATGTTTAGATTGGATTGGAGCAAATGGACGACCGAAGTCAATTTGTGGAGAAGCATGAGGCGGGATATACTTTGTTGGAAATGATTCTGTCCTTAACCCTTTTTCTTACATTGGCAGCATTGACTCCCTTGATGTTTTCTGTCATATTTTCAACAAGCCTTAAATCTCTGTATTACCAAGAGATCAGTTTGTTTTTTGAACAAGCTGATAAAGAAATCCAAGGCTCAATCAATGCAGAAACCCGATGGAGTCGATTGTATTTGATACAACCGGACGGTTAAAGTCATACACACTCAATATTCTGTCGAACTGATTATTCATTCGATTGACCAGGAATACGAGCATAATACTCTCCTTGTCCAACCCTATGTCAATCAATGGAGAAATCCATGAGAAGGGAAGGCGGTTATATAACTGCTTTCTCTATCATCATCTCTTTAATCTTGATTTCTGTAACACTATTCAATATCAGAATCTTGGATAGTGAGCGTAAATTTCTTAAAAAGCGCGTAGTTTGGTTTAAGGTGAATGTAACATTAGAATTGGCACGAGGTGAGGTTTTCGACGGATTACAATCAGGCAGCCTCCGTTCAGGTGATGATGGATCCCTCACATTCCAGGATGGAACGGCGGGCTACTTGGTTACTCAAATTTCAGAAGAAGTTTACGCTGTACATTTTAATGTGCAAATAGACGATACTGGAAAAGGAGCAGGTTTAATGTATTATAATTATGTTAACAAAGAAGTTATCCAATGGGTGGTGATGTAGTGAGAGCAGTCTATTTAACTGGATTCATGGCAGCTGGTAAAACATCTGTAGGAAAAGCATTAGCTGAAAAAATGGATTTACTGGTCATTGATTTGGACAACTACATTGAAGAGAAGCTAGCATGGGATATCCCCTCGATTTTTGAACGAAAAGGGGAAATTTATTTTCGGGACGAAGAGCAAAATGCCCTTCAAGAATTACCGATCTCTGATATCATCGTGACAACAGGCGGAGGAGTTGTTTTAAGGAAAGAAAATCGTACTCATATGAAAAAGCACGGTTATGTCATTCATTTAGAGGCTGATGTCGAAACAATATTCGAGAGGCTGTATCAACAGGATGGGCGCCCGCTTGCAAAAGGGAAGACCAAGAGTGAAATTGAACAATTGGCAGAAAAAAGGCAACCTTACTACGAAGACGCTGATTTAACCATCCAGACTGATGGAAAAACAATCGAACAAATTACAGATGAAATTTTTACATGGATAAAATCCGTTGAGATTGCCTAGAATGTGTAATAAAAACGGGTGATTCGGGTGTCGACGAATGATTTCGTAAAATTTTTAACGCAGCAATTTGTACGGTATGTTGACCAGCCCAAGGTAGATCGGGTGGAGAAGAGGAAGGAACGTAAACAACAAAAACCCCCTCTTTCAGTAAAATGGTTCGGATTGTTGCCAATGGCGATTTCAATGTTAATCAAACGGAAATGAAAAATGAGGGATGAGCTTTTTAGGCTTGTCCCTCATTTTTATATTAACTTAAATTCATCAAAGTATTATTGGATAGGTAGAACATTCCACCATTTATGATTTGTACTACAACCTTCGGCTCATACAGATCTTTCAGCGCTTGCTTTTCAAGATGATAGCTTTCTGGAAGCTCTTCAATATCCTGATAGAAATGATCCAACAGTTCTTCATCTTCCTGCCATCGTTTTCTTGCATCAATCGACCATTGTGGATCATCGTCTTGTATGACCTGCTCGATATAATGCTCAATGCGTTTTATCCCACTTACAGGTTTGATCAAAGAGCTCATCGTATAACAATAATCGGGAATTTTCGGCGTTAGAGCTTTTGATTCTAACAAACCTTGGAATTCACTAACCATCATCCCATTTATCAGGTTCAGACCTATAGAATGAAGGAAATCCTTCTTGCGGTCACAATGATATGACACTTTTATGTTCAAGCCGATCCATGGGACAAGTGGTACATAAGCATTTTCATTTTGCTGGACGTTTTCAAAAAGCCGGATATATGAGCCGAGCTGTCGAGTCGACTGGAAAATCTGATGTAACCTTGGTGAACCGAAATGGATAAACTCACCATCTTTATCTTCTTCAGACTGCTCCGTCCGAAGCTTAAGCTTCAGAGGGTTAGGCTCTGCACCTGTCAGCTCCTGATAATGCCAATAAAAAGGACGGTTCATCAACAGTTTATCAAGTTCAATCGTCAATTGGACATGAAGAAGGTGATTTTCTCGCTCGAGCATTTCACATTCATTTGCTGTAAAATAGCGGTCCAGAAAATTATGAATGTCCTTCTGAAGCATAAGCATCCCCCTCATCATTTGAATAAGTCAACAACGAAGTCAAATTGTCCATTTTAACCCTGATTTCTCCTTCTGTATCAGACTCGTAAAAAATATCCCGTATATGTTGTTCAATGTTCTTCATCCCAACACGAGAAAGGATTTCGTCTAAATCGCCAATCACATTTTCAAATAAATTGATTTTTTCGTATAAAAGGCGCAGGATATGTTCTTCAACCGTATTTTCAGTTGCAAAGTTGTAAATGTGTACATCATGCTCCTGGCCGATTCGGTGGATCCGGCCAATTCTTTGCTCGATCCGCATCGGATTCCAAGGCAAATCATAATTGATGATATGCTGACAAAATTGCAGATTGATACCTTCACCACCAGCTTCAGTGGCGATCAGCACTTTCGCATGATTTTTGAATAGTTGGGTCATCCAGTCTTTCTTATTCCGCTTGAATCCTCCACGGAAAGGTACAGAACTAATGCCATGCTGTTGAAGGTACCATTGCAGATACAATTGAGTAGCACGGTATTCAGTGAAAATGATTACTTTTCCATCAATGGATTGGATGATTTCTAAAGCTTTTTCAGCTTTCGAGTTCCGATCGACATTTTCGATTTCGTGCATTAAGGTGATTGCTGTCTCCCTAGCAGTATCACTGATACCTTCTTTTTCAGCCATTGCTTTTAACGTTAAGAATACCGCTTCACGGCTGCTGCAGACTTCTCGTTGCAAGGTAATGGTCGAAAAAGCATGTTGTTGTTCGTAATCGGTATTTGATCGTGCTTGTGTAATGGATTCATAGAGTTTACGTTCTGTAGGTGAAAGTGTAATCGGCACAGTCTTCACGATACGTTTTGGCCATTTCAAGCCTGTATCTTCTCGTCTGTTACGGACCATCACTTTATTGATCAGCTGCTTGAGCTTTTTTTCATTTTGAACATTATATCGTCCTGACCTGTAGGCTTCATCAAAATACTCCTCATTCCCGAGATGACCAGGTTTTAATAACGAAACAAGGTTGAAAACCTCTTCAATCCGATTTTGGATCGGTGTTGCAGTCAAAAGAAGACAGTACTTTTTCTTTAAATGCTGGACGAATTCATAGTTTTTCGTCTTTTTATTTTTCAGCTTGTGTGCTTCATCAATAATAATCAAATCATAATCTTGATCTAAAACAATATCACGGTGAGGGCTTCTCTTCGCAGTATCGATCGATGATACGACCACATCATACTGATCCCAGACATAAGCTTTCTTTTGCGGTATAGCAGGGATGAGAAACTTTGTGTTCAATTCATGGGTCCATTGCAAAACAAGGGAAGCCGGTACGAGAATCAGGATTTTCTTTGCTAAACCACGAATCATGTATTCTTTCAATATCAAACCGGCTTCGATCGTTTTTCCTAGACCTACTTCATCAGCTAAGATCCCTTTTCCGTTCATGTCCTCAATGACTTTCCGGGCAACCTCCATCTGATGCGGAAGTATTTGGACATGGGGGATATGCTTTGGTGCCTGAAGGCCGAGAAAATCGGGTATTATTAAACTCTCTTCTGCCTCTAATGCAAGCTTATAGAGTTCCCAATTTGACCATGGACCGTCTTCATCCAGGCGCTTAATGAAATCAGAACTCCAGGTTTGATCATGCTGGATTTTAAAAGTCATAGACGAAAACCCTTTCCGAATGTAAAATTAGGTTGATTATCGAACGAATTATGATGATTCGGCTCATAATGTTCGTTAATATTTAAAATAGAACGCTTTCTATAGAAAAGATAATTGCGATTATACGTTCTTCGATGATAAGATATAACTAGATTCATACTTAGTATGAACAAGCGAACTGAGAAATATAATAGCTGTTACCGATTTAGTCTTTATGGTGTATGAAGTGAGTGATGTTCAATCATATAGTGCGAGTGAGAACAAGGGGAGAGTCTACTAATTCAGGGTAGCGCCGAAGGAGCAAGCGAAAGCGAATCTCTCAGGCAAACGGACTCTTGTTTGACGCAACTCTGGAGAGTGCTCGGTTATGGAGCCACCAAAGGGGAAAGTCGCAGGACTAACCGTTCTGTGATCAAACTTTCAGGTACGAGGACAGAGAGGGCTTGTTGTTATAAAAGTCTTCTTTGTCCTCTCTTTTTTTGGAGGAAGTTCAAAAAGTATCCAAGGGCTCATGTACCTGCGTCGACGAGTGTACCTTTGATGAACGCTTCCTCGGTACAACTCGTAGAAATAATGCAAGTACTGCTCGTTGATAAACGGCGAATTTTCGACGCACAGGACGTGCTAGTACTGCCGTTGTCTCAGGATGTGACGTTTTTAGGCAGTGATCGTTACTTGGTTTTACCGGTCCTCCGACGTACAGGATGTACTAGGACCGGCGTTGTCATAGGACGTGACGCTTTTAGCCGGTTTCATTATTCGTTTAACTTTTATAAGACTAAATCTAGTAGCTGGAAGAAAATTAAAATAGAAGGAGAGATGCTCATGTCATCCCTAAAGCAAACCCCTTTGCATGAACTTTACAAAGAATACGGAGCAAAAGTAATCGATTTTGGTGGTTGGGAATTGCCTGTCCAATTTTCGAGCATTAAGGAAGAGCACGAAACGGTACGTTCCAAAGCCGGTTTGTTTGATGTTTCCCACATGGGAGAGATTACGGTAAAAGGTGAGGAAGCGGAAGCTTTTCTTCAATATGTGATGACCAACGATGTATCTAAGCTGAAGGATGGTGGTGCTCAGTACACCGCTATGTGCTACGAAGATGGTGGAACTGTAGATGATCTCCTTGTCTATAAGCGTGGGGAAGGTGATTATCTTCTCGTTGTAAATGCTGCAAACATTGAAAAAGATTATGACTGGCTTATAAAGAATAAACAAGGAAATGTTGAAATTCAGAATCTTTCGGAGGATATTGCTCAATTAGCGTTACAAGGTCCAGTTGCAGAAAAAGTCTTGCAGAAGCTTACAGAACACGATCTTTCCGAAATCGGTTTCTTCAAGTTTGCAGAAGACGTAGAAATCGATGGAAAGAAAGCACTGGTTTCTCGTACGGGCTACACTGGAGAAGATGGTTTTGAAATCTATATCGAAAGTAAAGATGCTGCACACCTATGGAAAGCCATTTTAGATGCGGGTAAAGAAGACGGCGTTCTTCCAATCGGGCTAGGAGCTCGTGATACATTACGCTTTGAAGCGAGACTCGCTTTATACGGCCAAGAGTTGACTGCTGAGATTTCTCCGCTGGAAGCAGGAATCGGCTTTGCAGTCAAATTGAACAAAGAGCCTGATTTCATCGGAAAAGATGCTTTGCGCAAGCAGAAAGAAGATGGATTGAAACGCAAGTTAGTCGGTATTGAAATGATTGATAAAGGTATACCGCGTACCCATTATGAAGTTTTCAAAAATGATGAGAAAATCGGAGAGGTCACGACTGGTACGCAATCTCCTACACTTGGTAAAAATCTTGGGTTAGCTTTAATCGACTCGAAGTATACGGAACTCGGAACCGAAGTAGAAGTCCAAGTCCGTAAACGACGCTTGAAAGCAGAAGTCGTAAAAGCACCTTTCTATAAACGTTAAGGAAGAGGGGGAATAAAAGGTGAAATTTCGTTATCTACCAATGACAGAGCAAGATGAAAAGGAAATGTTAGCAGAAATCGGTATCGATTCAATCGATGAGTTGTTCAGTGATATCCCTGAGAATGTTCGATTTAAAGGGGACTTGAACATCACCGAAGCGATTCCGGAAAATGACCTGATGAAAAAGATGTCGCAGCTCGCGGCGAAGAACGTAAACACGAAAGACTATACCTCCTTCCTAGGAGCAGGGGTATATGACCACTATATCCCGTCGATTGTCAATCATGTGATTTCACGTTCGGAATTCTATACGGCATACACACCATATCAACCAGAAATTTCGCAAGGTGAGCTTCAGGCAATTTTTGAATTCCAGACGATGATTTGTGAGTTGACTGGAATGGAAGTAGCCAACTCCTCCATGTATGATGGTCAAACAGCTCTAGCAGAAGCAGCTTTCTTAAGTGCAGCGCATACTCGTAAAAAGAAGGTCATCGTTTCGAAAAGTGTCCACCCAGAAGCGTTGAGTGTTCTCCATACGTATGCGAAAGGCCCGAATCTCGAGGTAGTAGAAGTTGAAGCGACGAATGGCACTACTGATCTGGAAGCATTGAAAGCAGCAGTTGATGGCGATACAGCTTGCGTCATCGTCCAATATCCTAACTTTTATGGCCAAATCGAACCATTGAAGGAAATTGAAGAAATCGTCCACCAAGAAAAAGCGATGTTCGTCGTTTCCAGCAACCCGCTTTCTCTTGGGGCGCTTAAGCCGCCAGGAAAATTCGGGGCAGATATCGCAATCGGGGATGCACAACCATTCGGTATCCCGGCAGCTTTTGGAGGACCGCACTGTGGTTATTTCGCGACTACGAAGAAGTTGATGCGTAAAGTACCAGGCCGATTAGTTGGACAAACGACTGATGAAGAAGGGCAACGTGGTTTCGTTCTTACACTTCAAGCACGTGAACAGCATATCCGTCGTGACAAGGCGACTTCCAATATCTGTTCGAACCAAGCTTTGAATGCTTTGGCTGCTTCTGTGGCCATGACAGCACTTGGTAAAAAAGGAATCAAAGAGATCGCTATGCAAAACCTTCAAAAAGCACACTATGCAAAGAAAAAGCTTGAAGAAAGTGGCATGGAAGTCCATTTTAAAGGAGCTTTCTTTAACGAGCTCGTCGTTAAAGTATCAAAGCCTGTAAAAGAAGTGAACAAGGCGCTTCTTGAAAAAGGCTTCGTAGGTGGTTATGATCTCGGACAATATTATCCTGAACTCGATCAGTATATGTTGATCGCTGTAACGGAACAACGGACTAAAGAAGAAATCGATACATTTGTAAAAGAATTGGGGGGAGTCCAATGAGCCACGAAAAGAATCAAGCACTCATTTTTGAACTGTCTAAACCTGGACGGGTAGGGTATAGCTTATCAGCTCTCGATGTCCCTGAAACTCCCATTGAAGAACTGATTGACTCTGAATATATCCGTGACGAGGAGCCAGAATTACCAGAAGTATCCGAACTTCAGATCATGCGCCACTACACAGCATTATCTAAACGTAATCACGGTGTGGATTCAGGTTTCTATCCACTTGGATCCTGTACGATGAAATATAATCCGAAAATCAATGAAGATGTTGCGCGGATTCCAGGTTTTGCGCATATCCACCCTTATCAGGATGAAGATACAGTCCAAGGGGCAATGGAAATGCTGTACGACTTGCAAACATCTCTTGAAGAAATCACAGGTATGGATGAGGTCACCCTGCAGCCAGCTGCTGGTGCCCATGGTGAGTGGACAGGCTTGATGATGATCAGAGCGTATCATGAAAAGAATGGTGACCATCACCGTACGAAGGTGATCGTTCCTGACTCTGCTCATGGAACTAATCCGGCTTCAGCGACAGTAGCAGGCTTTGATTCGGTTACAGTCAAATCGGATGAGAATGGCCTAGTCGACCTGGAAGACTTGAAACGTGTAGTCGGGGATGACACGGCAGCCTTGATGCTGACGAACCCGAATACCCTAGGTCTTTTTGAGGAGCATATTCTCGATATGGCACGCATTGTCCATGAAGCTGGTGGAAAGCTCTATTATGACGGTGCGAACATGAATGCGATCATGGGAAGAACACGTCCAGGAGACATGGGATTCGATGTGGTTCACTTAAACCTTCATAAGACGTTTACAGGCCCGCACGGTGGTGGAGGTCCTGGATCAGGCCCAGTCGGGGTCAAGAAAGATCTGATTACATTTTTACCGAAGCCGATCCTTGCCAAAACAGAAGATGGATACGTGTTCGACTATAACCGTCCTGATTCAATCGGAAGAGTAAAGCCGTTCTACGGAAACTTCGGAATCAATGTCCGTGCCTATACGTATATCCAAACGATGGGCCGGGAAGGATTGAAAAAGGTCAGTGACTATGCTGTCTTGAATGCGAATTATATGATGCGTAAACTTGCACCGTATTTTGTTCTTCCATTTGAACAGCACTGTAAACATGAATTTGTCATTTCCGGTAAGCGTCAGAAGAAGCTTGGCGTAAGGACATTGGATATGGCGAAACGTTTACTTGATTTCGGTTATCACCCGCCGACTATCTACTTCCCTCTTAATGTGGAGGAATGTATGATGATCGAACCGACAGAGACGGAATCAAAGGAAACGTTGGATGAATTCATCGATGCGATGATCCAGATT
This sequence comes from Pseudalkalibacillus sp. A8, assembly GCF_045920555.1. Classification (NCBI taxonomy): domain Bacteria; kingdom Bacillati; phylum Bacillota; class Bacilli; order Caryophanales; family Fictibacillaceae; genus Pseudalkalibacillus; species Pseudalkalibacillus sp. A8. The sequence goes on along the minus strand of NZ_CP174509.1, from coordinate 3,638,518 downwards.
GCGAAAGAAGCGGAGGAATCTCCTGAGGTTGTTCAACAAGCGCCTCATAATACAGTTATCAAACGTATGGATGAGACAACTGCAGCCCGTAAACCGATTCTTCGCTATGAAAAACAATAATTATGTATAATAAATCCCCTTCACTCCATTGGTGAAGGGGATTTTTCACGTTGTTAAGATAATTTTGTTGTTTTAAAGATAAGGTGTGCTGTCCTCTCAAATACAGTCTTAAATGGCCCCTGTCTTACCTATAAAAAAGGACCACCTTTACAACATTCATAAATGAAGTCTTTGGATGATCCTTATCTTCAGGTTATTTTCCTTTTTTTACTTTTCCGTTCCATTTCTTGAACCCGCCTTTAAGGTTATAAAGGTCTTTAATGCCCTTCTTCCTTAAGACAGCTGCTGCACGAACTGTACGCATTCCGCTTTCACAGTACATATATACAGGCTGATCTTTACGGATTTCTTTATGACGCATTCGGAGCTGTGACAACGGGATATTCCGTGCTCCGAGAATATGTCCATTATCAAATTCTTTTTGTTCCCGCACGTCTATCAGTTGAGCTTTTCGATACCCGCTGCGGAATTCTTCTTCTGTCAACGTTTTCAGATGTCTTCGTTGATAGAGCCCAGCGATGATCATATATGCGATGATAGCTGCTGGTAGTGCCCAAAAAATCCATTCCATTTCTTTTCCCCCTAGAAACTTTCTACCATATCTATAAAGATACCATGTCCATTATATACAGGAATTTTCTTATTCGCAAAACTAAGTTTCTAAAATCAATGAATTGTATGGATTGATAGGTTTCTGTTAAACTATGAAAGGTGAATGGATGACGAATGGAAAGAGGCGTACATAAAGATGAAAGAAAAATGGTATTTCATTGAATCTGGTGCAAGCTCACCAGCATATAATATGGCTTTGGATGAAGCACTGTTGGACTGGCATAGTAAAGGAGAAATTCATCCCGTAGTCCGTTTCTATGAGTGGAATCCTGCTACGCTATCAGTCGGTTATTTTCAAAAGGTGGAAAAGGAAATCAATCTTGATGCAGTGAAAAAACACGGCTATGGATTCGTACGCAGGCCAACCGGCGGCAGAGCTGTACTTCATGACAAAGAATTGACTTACAGTGTCATCGTTTCGGAAGAACATCCTAAAATGCCCCAATCTGTAACTGAAGCATATCGGGTGATTTCCGAAGGAATATTAGGCGGTTTCCGCAACCTGGGATTAGAGGCATACTTTGCAGTTCCGAAAACGGAGGAAGAAAAGGCTGGGCTTAAAAATCCTCGTTCAGCCGTTTGTTTTGATGCACCATCCTGGTATGAACTCGTGGTTGAAGGAAGAAAAGTAGCGGGAAGTGCCCAAACAAGACAAAAGGGTGTCATCCTACAGCACGGGTCGATCCTACTCGATATCGATGAAGACAAATTGTTCGATTGCTTCAAGTTTACGAACGAGAGAGTGAGAGAACGGATGCAAAAAGCGTTCAGCAAGAAGGCTGTAGCGATTAATGATCTCCGACCTGAAAGGGTGACCATCGAGGAATCTAAGAAAGCTTTTAAGGACGGCTTCGAAAAAGGCCTCGATATCGAATTCATACCTTTGGAATTGACCGAAGAACAAAATCAATATATAGATGAAATCGTTAAAAGACGATATGCGAATGATGAGTGGACATTTAGACGTTAACTGTGACCAAAATGGTCGCAGTTTTTAAATCTTTTTATTGGAAAAAAGAAGGATATTTGTGAAGTTCAACGGTCATCAGAGGCTCAAAAAAGACTCCTTCCCGCAACTTTGTAAATTTGTCTTTTTTGAATGTCTGGGGTGTAAATTGGACACTTTTCGCCCTTATTCTACATTTTTTATATGTTTTTGATTTTGACAAGATTAAGTTGACTTGTTCTCATAGACACAATATATTGTATTATCTTAAAATAATGTGCACTATATATTGATGTTTTAGGTTTTGCTGTGCTATGATTTGGGTAACATTAAAACAAACAACAAAATTATAAAAATTAATAATTATTAAGGAGGATCCTGGATGGCGATTGTAACAGGGGAGCAACGACATCATATCAACATTGACCGGTTGAATGAAGACATTGCTAAATTCGAACAGGTGCATCCGATCACACCGGACATGCATACGACTCACAAAGGGGTATCAAGATTGGTGATGTTGGATCGGTATTCGTTCAAGGATACTGAGAAAAGAACATTACGAGAAGGAGATTTTGTCATCTTGACGGTTAAAGATGATCCGAAATTTCCTGCAAGGGGTTTGGGGTTCATCGTTTCCATAGATCGGGAACAAAAAACGGCAGAGGTGAAAGTGGATGAGGATTACCGTAGCGTCCTCGACAAGCCGGGTGAAATGGAGACAGGAATCGTAAAGAGATCTCTTGATACGATCGATAAGCCATTAGAAATCTATTACGAGCAGATCGCTAAACGAAATGCGACAGGACTAGCTTCCGTAGAAACAACAGAAGAAAAGAGACAGGAATCATTCGAGAAGTTCTACCATGAACTTGTAAACTTGAACTTCGTACCAGCAGGCCGGGTGCTATATGGAGCAGGAGCCGCAACGGATGTAACGTATTTTAACTGTTATGTTATGCCATTCGTACAAGATTCGAGAGAAGGAATCTCTGACCACCGTAAACAAGTGATGGAGATCATGAGCCGGGGCGGTGGAGTCGGTACGAACGGATCGACACTCAGACCGAGAAACACACTGGCAAAAGGCGTAAACGGAAAATCATCAGGATCGGTGTCGTGGCTTGATGACATCGCAAAGCTGACACATCTTGTCGAACAAGGCGGATCCCGCAGAGGTGCGCAGATGATAATGCTTACGGATTGGCATCCCGACATTATCGAATTCATCATTTCAAAAATGCAGAATCCAAGGATACTCAGGTTCCTAGTTGAAAATACAGAAGATGAAACCATAAAGCAATTAGCTTTAGATAAATTGAAATTCACACCACTTACTGAAACCGAGCGAGATATGTATCAAAGCATTGTAAACTATAAAGCTATCCCTGGACAAGGCGGTTTCACTAATAAAGCCATCAAGGAAGCTGAAGAAAAGTTGCAAACCGGCGGCAACTATAGTGTCCACAACCCAGAATTTTTAACAGGTGCGAACATTTCGGTATGCGTGACCAAAGAATTCATGGAAGCTGTTGAAAATGATACAGAGTACGAACTTCGATTCCCGGATGTGGAAAATTACACATTTGAAGAAATGCTCGAGTACAACACCAAGTGGCATGAATACGGAGATGTTCGAGAATGGGAAGCTGAAGGTTACGGCATTCGTGTTTATAAAAGGATCAAAGCAAGAGAACTGTGGAATCTGATCAATATCTGCGCAACCTATTCGGCAGAACCAGGAATCTTCTTTATCGACAACGCGAATGACATGACCAACGCAAAAGCATATGGACAGAAAGTAGTAGCAACCAATCCGTGTGGGGAACAACCACTCGCACCATACTCCGTCTGTAACTTGGCTGCTGTCAATCTGGCTAATGTTGCAGATAAAGAAAATAAACGTGTTGATTTTGATAAGTTGATACAATCAGTTAGAACCGGGGTCCGCATGCAGGATAACGTTATCGATGCGACACCGTACTTCTTAGAGAAGAACCGTGAACAAGCTCTTGGAGAACGTCGTGTTGGACTAGGTGTCATGGGTCTTCATGATCTTCTTATCTACTGTGAAACGGTTTACGGTTCAGAAGAAGGAAACAAACTTGCTGATGAAATCTTCGAAACGATGGCCACTACAGCTTATCGTGAATCGATTGAATTAGCGAAAGAAAAAGGAAGCTTTCCATTTTTAGTTGGAAATACAAATGAAGAAACAAAAGAATTACGTGAAGCCTTCATCAATACAGGTTATATGAAGAAGATGCCTGAAGATATCCGCCAGGGAATCCTGGAACATGGTATCCGCAATTCACACTTGTTGACTGTAGCACCTACTGGATCCACTGGTACGATGGTTGGCGTAAGTACTGGATTAGAGCCTTACTTCTCATTCTCTTATTTTAGAAGTGGGCGTCTAGGAAAGTTCATTGAGGTCAAGGCAGATATCGTGAACGAATACCTGTCACGAAATCCTGAAGCTGATGCTGAAAACCTGCCTGAATGGTTTGTTTCTGCGATGGATCTAAAGCCAGAAGCACATGCAGATACACAATGTGTCATCCAAAACTGGATTGACAGTTCGATCAGTAAGACGGTGAATGCTCCAAAAGGCTATTCAGTTGAGCAAGTACAAGCTGTTTACGAACGTCTATATAACGGTGGAGCAAAAGGCGGAACAGTATACGTGGATGGCAGCCGTGATTCACAGGTACTGACACTAAAAGCCGAAGAGAATACTTTCGATGATGATTCTGTAGCGTCTAAAACAGAAGAAAAGAAGAAAGTTGTCCTTGTCGATACGATTTCCGACCTTCGTTCCACGGATGTCACGATTGGAAATGAAGTAGGAAACACATGCCCGGTCTGCCGTAAGGGTAAAGTAAAAGAAATCGGTGGATGTAACACATGTACAAATTGTAATGCACAGTTGAAGTGCGGAATCTAAATTGTATATAGAAGAACCGAGTGAAGCAATTTACTCGGTTCTTTTTCATTAAGTCTTTTTAAACCACAGGCTATGCCTGTGTGAAAATTAACCTTTAAGGGTTGTAACAGAAAAATCTCCTCTCGTTATAATAGAAACTGGCCGTCAAACCAATTTCAATTAACGAGAAGAGATCTGCTCATGTCGAGCGACAACAGTTTATCACATACCCGATGGAATTGTAAGTATCACATTGTGTTTATCCCAAAGTATAGAAGGAAGATCATATTTGGGAAATTGAGAAAAGACATTGGTGATTCTAAGAAGATTATGCGATATGAAAGATGTTGAGATCATTGAAGCTCATGCAATGCCAGACCATATACACATGTTGGTCAGAATACCACCCAAAATGTCAGTATCTTACTTCATGGGATACTTAAAAGGAAAAAGCTCTTTGATGATACATGACCGACATGCAAACCTGAAATATAATCATGGAAATCGCACGTTTTGGGCTAAAGGATACTATGTGAGTACAGTTGGACTCAATCAAAAAACAGTAGCGAAATATATTCGAGAACAAGAAGCTGAAGATCGTTTGCGGGACAACATGACTAAATGAGAATATACCCATTCAAGAAATAGGTAGAGAGATAAACGGTTGGCGGTCAATTCAAAAGCCCCCTTAAGGGGATTGTTGGTAAAGTGCCCTTATAGGGCGAAATTAAAACCGCCCGTTTTACGGGCGGATACTTACTTCCTTAGGAATATAGATGCTCAAAACATTGCTCCAATCCCATTTTTCGTAAAAGTTTCCGCCTTGATCAATATTAGAAATCCACACTTTTGCATGTTTGCCATTTTCCTCAGCAATCCACACGTTATTATTCTTTCGATTAGTACGAACCCAAATAAGTCGATTTGATCCAGGCAAATAGTGAGGCGTGAAATCACCAAAACCATTTTTAGGATTTGTAATCTTTTTTTGCTCTTTGTTTTTTAAGTCAATCTGATACAAAGCAGGTAATGGACGTTGGGCTGGATCATTTGACCAATCGCTTTCCTTTGACCTTGCAACTGTAATCAACTGATCATTATGCCAGGTAAAATCCCTGTCTACATATCCATCTGGTGTAAACGTTCCCTGTTTTGAAGCTGGAAGTTCTTTGACTTGTAAGAATTTATTCATAATCGATATTCGATTAACTCCACCAATATAGGCAAGTGAATTGTGGTTTGGTGCCCAGCGAAACCAGCTTGGTTCATTGAGCATTTGATTGAGTTTGATCAATTGTTTTTCATTAGAAGAAAGTACATATAAAATGTTGGCATCTGCAGATAATGAAGCTGTTGGATATTTGATGAAAGAAATCCATTTTTCATCGGGTGACCATTTGAAAATGCTAGTCCCGATCCCGAATTCATCATTTTCCAGTGTTAGAGCAGGCAACTTGAAGAAATCTGTTTTTTTTATCTGATTGTTCTCAAGTATTATTTTATAGAATTCTATATCAGTCCAGCCGTCAGGGGTCAGCTCTGAATTAGTGGATGTTAAGAAACCATTCCCTGTTGGGAACCAGGAGTAATTTCCGACATCGGAGGCTATTGGTTTAGCTGTTTCACTGTTTATGTTTTTTAAATAAAGTGTTTCACCTACCTGAAAAGCAAGAGAATTTTTTTTTGGAGCCCATTGTATGTTGGAAGCATCACCTTTAAAAAACAATTCCTTTTTCCGAGACTCTAAATTGTACAGCCAAATGTTTTGTTTTTCTTCCCCTTCCAAGTAAGCTAGCCATTTTCCATCATCAGACCACCTAGGACCGGATATTTCTTTCTTCTTTGTCACTAGCTGTTCTTCGCTCCCTTTTATTATCCAAAGGTCACCATCTCTTATAAACGCTGCGACTAAGGAGGGATCTGTTTGACCACTTGCTGTGTAAGGTATGGTAAGACTTATTAGCATGGATAGGATAATCGATAATGTTCTCAAATCACTACCTCCTGATATTAACGCTTTTATGTATTTTGTTGCATCCACAGTTCATACATTCTTGCATTTTTTTCCTGTTTGAATTCCAAATTAATACATAAGTGCAAACAATCGGTCTCGACCTCACAAAAAAAGGATGAGGCTCAAGAATTGAGGGAGACGATCGAGGGTTATATACACCGATACTTTCCTGAGACGAGAATCGAATACTTCACTTAAACGCCAAGTACGCTTGTCACTTGCCTGTTATTATTGTATCCTTTTAGTATGTTTTGATTTTGTAACCAGTTACAAAATCAGCAGGTATTGGAGGGGAAGAACATGCCAACTCCAAGTATGGAGGATTATATTGAACGTATTTACCAGTTGATTGATGAAAAAGGATACGCAAGAGTTTCAGATATTGCAGAAGCACTGGAAGTTCACCCATCATCGGTTACGAAAATGGTACAGAAACTGGATAAAGGCAAATATGTCGTTTATGAAAAATATCGTGGCTTCGTACTCACACCGAATGGTAAGAAACTTGGAAAACGTCTTGTATATCGACATGAACTTTTGGAAGATTTCCTGAAAGTCATTGGGGTTGATCAAGAAAACATTTATGAAGATGTTGAAGGAATTGAACATCACTTGAGCTGGAATGCGATTGACCGGATCGGGGATCTGGTTCAATATTTTGATGAAGATACGTCCCGGATTGACGGACTACGGGAAATTCAACGTAAAAATGAAGAGGAACAGGAACAATCATAGCCTTGTGTTGTGATTGTTTTTTAATTGGCGAACAATTTTCAACATCAATTCTTCTAAGCTTTCTGTATGAATTCTCTCCTGCATACAGTCATATATAAAATGGAGAGGGGTGAAACGATGGATGTAGATGGCGTATTCTCAGGCGGTGGTGTAAGAGCAATCGCATTTATTGGAGCCTTGAAAGCAGCAGAGCGGAAAGGGATTACTTTTAAAAGAACTGCCGGGACAAGTGCTGGGGCTATTTTTGCGGCAGTAGTGGCTGCAGGATATAAAGCAGATGAAATTAAAACTTTACTCCATGAGGTGGATATAAGAGAATTTCTCGACCCAAGAAGGCTATCAGTGGCTTTTCCTTTCATGAAGTGGCTGATGTTGTATTGGAAGTTAGGCCTTTATAAAGGGAAGCGGTTGGAACAGTGGGTTGAAGAGGTGCTTGCGGCTAAAGGAATAAGTACTTTCGGTGATCTCCCTGAAGGCTCCCTTAAAATCATTGCTTCTGATATCACGAATGGGCGTCTTATCGTTTTGCCGGATGATTTGAAGAGGTATGGTATTTTACCGGAACGCTTCAAAATTGCTAAAGCTGTCAGGATGAGTGCGAGCATCCCTTATTTTTTCGATCCGATGAAATTGTACGATGCGACTGGTAAGAAAAACATCATCGTAGATGGCGGGGTGTTAAGTAATTTTCCAATCTGGTTATTCCAGGATGGGAAAACGGAGATCAAGTGGCCGACGCTGGGTTTTCAGCTGAAGCCTTCACAGTTCGAGCAAAGACCGAATAATGTCAAGAATGCGATCTCTTTATTCCATGGGTTGTTCGATACGATGATGGATGCGCACGATGCGAGGCACATTTCTGAAGCCCACATCGCTGATATAGTTTTCATCCCCGTAAAACAAATTTCCATGATTAATTTTAACCTTTCTTCAGAAGTGATCGATGAATTGACCGATTTCGGAATCCAAAGCACCGAGAAATTTTTAAGGAATTGGCGTCATTATAGACCCCAAACAAAGCTTTCCACAAAAAAATCGAGCATTTTATAATGCTCGATTTTTCTTCTTCCCTTTTTTACCTTCGATAACTTTGAAGTTATGATCATTTGTACGTTTCTTCATTTTCGATAAGGAGGATTTCGCCTTTGTACTTGGCTTTATCTTTGGTGGTTTTTTCATAATTTTCCCTGGTTGGTTTTGATATTTTTGTGCAGAATAGCGAGCCGCTTGCTTGTATTTATTTACATCCTTACCGCCACCGCCACCAAACCGCTTTGCGAGGAATCGTTTATACAAGAAGTAAAAGATTCCACCTACTGCCGCGACAATCAGAACCATACGCACAAGGTACATCGGATTAGTGATCACGGTTATCACAAAGCCAAATGCTGCAAGACCAAGTATCAACATGATTAAAACGTTGAACTTTCGAAACAACAAGACTCACCTCCTTAAAAAATTAAACGACTTCAGCAGTTTTTTCTGTGGCTGCTTTTTCGTAATTTCCATCTCTTTCAAGCATTTCATTGAATGATGCGATGGCTACCTCAGTCTGTTTATCAGTCGGTTCCTTTGTCGTCAATAGCTGGAGCCATAAACCAGGATAGCCAAGGTAACGTAGTACAGGAATGTTTCTCAATTTATTTGTACCTTGCAGCACTTCATAAGAAACTCCTAAAACGATTGGAATCAGTGCCACTCTAGAAATCAATCTCAGCCATAAGGGTTCTGATGGTACAAGTAAATAAATGAAGACCCCGATGATTACGGTGAACAATATGAAACTGCTGCCACAGCGATAGTGTAGTCTCGATTGAGCCTGAACATTTTCGACTGTCAAAGGCAATTTGTTTTCATAGGCGTTTATGACTTTATGTTCAGCACCATGATATTGGAAAACTCTTTTAATCAATGGTGTCATCGATATAAAGTATAAATATGAAAGCAATAAGATTAATTTAAGGAAACCTTCAATGATATTCTGTCCAACATGTCCTGAAAATATAGGGATCGGTCGAAATGCTTCAGCGGCAATGGCCGGGAGCAAAGTGAACAAAAATTTACCGAAAAGGAATGAGAGGACACCAATTAATGCGGTTCCAAGAATCAAAGTCAATTTGGACGGTTTATTTTCTGCCAGAACTTGCTCATCATCTTCTGGTGCCACATCGTATCTATCTGTGGAAAAATTCAAATGCTTCACACCGTTCGCACTAGCTTCTATGATCGCCACAAACCCTCTGATCAATGGTATTTTTTTTAGAGAGTTAAGAACGGGGCGATGCTTTTTTTTAACTTCGAAGTACTCGATTGAGTCGTCTTTCCTCCGAATTGCTGTTACGTATGTGTATTTTCCAGCGAACATGACACCTTCCATTACTGCCTGGCCGCCATATGCTGGAGTTTTTTGTTTAGACATACATCCACCAACCTATCTATGCATTACCATTCTAACTCTATTCTACATGATAGTCTGCGAAACCGCTATATGTGTGGACTCCTTGTTATTCAATTTTCAAATTCCTTCAAGCTAATAACTTCCTGATAAATGGAACATATTATCAGTGAGAGCCCGCTGAAAAAACTTTTATAGAAGTATGAAGGGCTTTGTTTTTCAGTTTATATTTTCCCTTTTTCCATCTATTTAACACATTTAAACTGGATTTTTTCAATTGATTTTCAATATGTGATAGCTGAAGGATAACTTTGGAGGTGTAAGAATGGAATCTGAACGTAATGGTCAAGAACAAAATGATCACAGAGAACCTTTAGAACAGAATCAAAAGGAGAAACAGGTTTCCTTTACCGGTAGGGTTTTGACAATCGGTTTTGCAGGTGGTTTGTTTTGGAGTCTGATTGGTTACCTATTGTATCTGTTGAACTTCACGAAAATAAAGCCTGCTCTAGTTTTATCCCCATGGGTGGTTGCAGATTGGAAAGATAAAGCGTTAGGAAATTGGATCGGGATTTTCGTTATCGCTTTATTGTCGATGTTAGTGGCAATGGCCTATAAAATCCTGCTTGCAAAGTTCAAGCATATGATAACAGGAGTAATTTATGGAATCGTACTCTGGGGGATCGTCTTTTACTTATTAAGACCGATTTTTCCAACTTTAGAGCCGATTCAGGAATTAGGGAAGAATACATTGACTACCACTTTAAGCTTATATGTGTTATACGGATTGTTTATCGGTTTCTCGATTTCCTTCGAGTATGATGAGTTGACCAAAGCGCGGCAAGAGGGGCATTGAGCTATTCAAAAACAAAGACCTATGATAGAATGTTCCATGGAACATTCTGTTTTTTTTCGTAAAGCTTTAGAGAAAATTTGAATGAATTTCGCGACACTCCTGCGGGATAAGCAACCAGGCGAGACCCCGCAGCGATCGAAGGATCTTCGAGTATAATAATGAAATTCGACTAAATACCACCACGTCCTATGGTGAACGTCGAAGTCAGAACTTCCTGTGCAAGCGAGCGAGGAGGCTTGCGGATCGTCCACGGAAAGGGAGTGAATTTCGGAAAAATTCACGAATAATAAGCTTTACGTAAATATCTATAACCAGTGACAGGACTCCTAATTGTGCAAAAAAGGGGAATTACATAATGAAATTGATGGTGTTGAACGGTCCAAACCTAAATCGTCTAGGTAAACGAGAACCTCATATTTACGGACATAAAACATTGGAACAGATCATGAACTCTCTTGAATCGATTGCAAGGGAAAGCGGATGTGAAATTGATGCCCGCCAATCCAATCATGAAGGTGAACTAATTGATTGGATTCATGAAGCTGCCGAAGGTTACAGCGGGTTGATTCTCAACGCGGGAGCATATACACATTATAGCTATGCAATCAGAGATGCACTTGCAGGTGTTGACATACCTGCAATAGAAGTTCATTTATCCAATATATATGCACGTGAATCATTCAGACATACGTCTGTCATTTCTGAAGTTACAATCGGGCAGATCTCCGGTTTCGGAAATATTGGATATGAACTTGCTCTAAAAGGGCTTTTACACTATTTAAAGGGGGAAGAAAATTGAATCGAATTGAACGTTTAAGAGCATTGTTCGGTGAACATGGAATTGACGGAATGTTGATCACAAGTGCCAGCAATCGTCGGTACATCACCCAATTTACAGGTTCTTCGGGAGTTGTGCTCATTTCGGATCGAGAGGCGAAGTTGATCACGGACTTCCGTTACATCGATCAAGCAAACGAGCAAGCGAAGGGGTACGAAATCGTCAAACATACGGCAATGATTCCGGATGAAGTTGCCATACAGGCGAAGAAAATGGGAATCTCAAAGCTGGGATTCGAGCAAGACTACCTTACATATGCGATCCATCAGTCTTATAGTGATAAGGTTGATAGTGACCTCGTACCTGTTTCAGGTATAGTTGAAAAGCTCCGTTTAATAAAAGATGAAAAGGAATTGCATATTTTAAAAGAAGCGGCAGAACTTGCCGACAAAACATTTGAACATATCTTGGCGTTTATCAAACCAGGTATGAGAGAGATTGATGTTTCAAATGAACTTGAATTTTTCATGAGGAAAAATGGTGCAACCTCATCTTCATTTGATATCATTGTAGCATCTGGAGTACGTTCATCCCTGCCGCACGGTGTCGCAACTGAAAAGGTGATTGAAAAGGGAGACATGGTTACATTGGATTTCGGAGCGCTTTATAAAGGGTACTGCTCAGATATTACTCGGACAATTGCGGTCGGTGAACCGAGTGGAAAAATGAAAGAGATCCATCAAATCGTTTTGGATGCGCAGTTGAAAGGATTAGAAGGATTGAAACCGGGAATGACTGGTAAAGAAGCGGATGCATTGACAAGAGATTATATCAAGGAAAGAGGGTATGGTGAAAACTTTGGTCATTCGACTGGACATGGAATCGGTTTGGATGTCCATGAAGGACCAGGACTTTCCTTTAAAGTTGATACAGTTTTGAAGCCTGGCATGGTGGTAACGGTTGAACCAGGAATCTATGTGTCTGGGCTGGGCGGTGTCCGAATTGAGGACGATGTTGTCATAACGGAAACGGGCTGTGAAAAATTATCAACCTCATCAAAAGAGTTATTCATCATTGGTGAGTAAAAAACAGGAGGAAACAATATGATTTCAGTCAACGATTTTAAAACAGGATTAACAATAGAGGTAGACGGCGGAATCTGGACAGTACTCGACTTCCAGCACGTGAAACCAGGTAAAGGTGCTGCTTTCGTACGTTCAAAGCTTCGTAACCTGCGTACTGGAGCAATCCAGGAGAAAACTTTCCGTGGTGGAGAAAAAGTAGCGAAGGCACACATCGACAACCGCCGTATGCAATACCTTTATTCCTCGGGTGATGTGCATACGTTCATGGATAACGAAACGTACGATCAGCTTGAACTTCAAACGGCTCAAATTGAAGAAGAGCTAAAGTACCTTCTTGAAAATATGACTGTACAAGTACAAATGTATCAAGGAGAGACAATCGGTGTAGAACTGCCAAATACAGTAGAACTTGAAGTGACGGACACTGAACCTGGTATTAAAGGAGATACAGCATCTGGCGGTACGAAACCGGCTACTCTTCAAACGGGTCTTACGGTTCAAGTACCTTTCTTCATCAACGAAGGAGACGTTCTGATCATTGACACGCGTTCTGGAGAATATGTATCCAGAGCGTAAAGTTAAATAGTTAAAAAGTATTGAAAATAAGGACTGGCCCGAACCAAATTTGGTTCGGGCCGGTCTTTTTTTATGGATCTTTAAAATTTGTTGCGCTATCTTAAAAAATTTCAAATCATCTTAAAAAAACACCTCAAAAACTTTAAAAATAAAAAATATCTTTAAAACAGGAAAATTATCTTTAATACGCTCTCAACTTATATTTTCCCCACCTAAAAAGGTCCAGTTCACTAGTCTACTTCTTCTTTTTCCAACATAGGTTGTACAAAAAAGTGGAGGAAGTTATGAAGCATCTCTTTGATCATTTTGACCCTACTGTGCTCAATATGGCGGGATTGAGACTTTTGTCTGCCACCTTTGAACTTACGGCTGTTTTCCTGATGATCCATTTTAATTCAATTCAGAAGGCGGTTCTGATCAATGCTTCTTTGGCCTTTGTAGGGCCAGTGATATTCATCTTCACGATGGCGCTTGGCCTGATGGGGATCGCTGGGGATCTCTCTTTCAGTAAATTAGCTCTGATCGGGATCGGTGTGTTCTTGATTTTGGTAGGAGTTTTGAAATGAGTGTTCTCACTTCGACAGTGTCATAAAAGAGCTTGTTCAACCATACATTGAGAACAAGCCCATAAAAAGAAATGGGGATGTACCATGGAAGAAATTCTTGAGATGCTACCAGATTCATTAAGGGATCTCATATGTTCTCCTATCAAAAATCCAGGGGCGTTAGTCGAGGAAGTGAGAGTTCGAGTCAATCGCCCGCTCGAGATTATTTGTGGGGGGAAGCCGAAGTATCCGAAAACAAGTCTAGGGGATCCGTATATCGTTACATTTCAAGATGGAATCCAACTTATGAACAAGTTGAGCCAATTTTCATTATATGCCTTTGAAGAAGAACTGAAAAGAGGTTATATCACGATAAAAGGCGGACATCGGGTCGGGCTTGCTGGAAAAGTCATTACTGAAAACGGACAAGTCAAAGCGATAAAAGACGTCAGTTCTTTCAATATCCGGGTTGCTCGACAAAAAGTTGGGATTGCAGAGCCGGTTGCACCAATTCTTTTCAGAAGAAGGTGGATGAATACCTTGATCATCGGCCCTCCGCAGTCTGGTAAAACAACTCTTTTAAGGGACTTGGCCAGAGTCGCAAGCTCAGGTATGCCAGAACGAAACATACCAACATCAAAGGTAGGGATCGTGGATGAGCGTTCTGAAATAGCCGGTTGCATCAAGGGTATTCCGCAACATAATCTTGGATCGAGAATCGATGTGCTTGATTCGTGTCCGAAAGCAGAAGGGGTCATGATGATGATCAGAAGCCTCAGCCCTGAAGTCATCATCGTTGACGAGATCGGCAGGCAAGAAGATTCTGAAGCTATTTTAGAAGCTATGAATGCGGGGGTGCAAATGATCATGACAGCCCATGGTTACAGCATCGAAAATGTCTTGAAACGACCTACCATCAAAAGGCTGTTAGACATTCAATTGTTCGATCGCTTTGTGGAAATGTCTCAAAATAGTAGTCCGAGTCGAATCAAGCGAATCTTAGATCGCGAATTCAAGGTGATCAACTTCGAAAAGGAACGAGCCGCTACATGAATGTGATTGGAGCTGTCTGCATCATTCTGGCAACCACTTGGGCAGGATTCGAATGGGCTAAGCGTCTCCAAGAGCGGCCGAAACAGTTAAGACAATTGAAGGTTGCTCTCCAATCACTTGAAGCTGAAATCGTTTATGGACTAACCCCCATATATGAAGCAAGTATCAATCTTTCCAAACAAATGAAAGCACCGCTCTCCCTTTTCTTTGAAGAAGTAGCCGGTCGTTTGTATACGGGTCGATGTACTGTGCAAGAAGCATGGGAGGAAAGTCTTGAAATCATAAAAAAGCATACAGCCTTCCAAAAAGGCGAAATCGAAATTTTGAAGCAGTTTGGAGCCACACTAGGCCGACATGACCGCGATCATCAACAGAAGCAGATCCGTCTTACGATTGTTCACCTTGAGCGGGAAGAAAAAGAAGCAGAAGACATACAGCGTCGCTATGAAAATATGGTTAAGAGTCTTGGGGTTTTAGTGGGATTATTGATTGTCATATTGCTGATTTAGTCGGAGAGGAGAAAGCAGAATGCCTTACGATGTAAACACCATTTTTCAAATAGCTGGAATAGGTATCGTAATCGCCATGTTACATACCGTGTTGAAACAGATGGGAAAAGAGGATATCGCCCACTGGATCACGTTGATCGGGTTCGTCCTTGTCCTTTTCATCGTCATCACCTTGCTTGATGACCTGTTCCAACAAATAAGAGGTGTGTTCCTCTTCCAGGGATGAGGAGGGGTTTTCAATCGAAATCATCCAGATTGTCGGGTTCTGCTTGATCGCTACATTTCTTACCATCGTAATTAAGGAACAGAAACCTGCCTTCTCTTTTCTAGTCATTCTTTTTGCCGGTGCTGCTGTTTTCTTGTTTTTGATAGGAAAAATACAGGCTGTGATCCTGATGTTGGAACGACTAGCCACAAACGCCAACCTGAACATGGTGTATGTCGAGACGATCTTGAAAATCATCGGGATTGCCTATATCGCTGAATTTGGCGCTCAAATCACACGGGACGCGGGACAAGGATCGATTGCTGCAAAAATTGAATTGGCTGGAAAGGTCTTGATTCTAGTAATGGCGATTCCGATCCTTACTGTTTTGATAGAAACGATTATTGATTTTCTGCCTAATTAGGAGTGAATGACATGCCAATCAACTCGCGAATAAAAGTAGTGTTCGGAATAGTCATGGCTGTCATTTTTTTTATATATGCGGGACAACCCCTCAGTCATGCCAGTGCGCAAACGGGTGACAAAGAACAGATCAAAATGAGTTTGAAGGTGGAAGACGAACATCTCGATGATATCCGTGAATATTGGAACAAAATCCGAAGTGAATATGGCGGATTTTTACCGGAAAGCCAAAAGGGCAGCATTCTTGAGTTCATCCAGAGTGATCAAGATTTTTCATTGAAGGAATGGGCGGTTGGCCTTCTTAAATATCTATTCCATGAAATCCTGACAAACGGGAAGCTTCTTGGGATGTTGATCATGTTGACGGTTTTCAGCATGCTCCTTCAGACGATGCAAAATGCCTTTGAAAACCAGGCTGTGAGTAAAGTCGCTTACGGGATTGTTTACATGGTGTTGATCGTCATTGCACTCAATAGTTTTCATGTTGCAGCTAACTATACCATTGATGCGATCAGAAACATGAATTCTTTCATCATCGCACTTATTCCTTTATTACTGGCTTTAATGGCAACAACAGGAAGTATTGCATCAGTCGCTTTTTTCCACCCATTCATCATTTTCCTGGTGAATACGAGCGGGATGTTGATCCAGCATTTTGTCCTTCCGCTCCTGCTCCTTTCAGCATTGCTCAGTATTGTGAGTACTTTGACCGATCATTATAAAGTAACCCAGCTGGCTAATCTATTACGCGGTGTAGCGATAGGTGTCATGCTTGTGTTTTTTACTGTTTTCCTAGGTGTTATAAGTGTTCAGGGCGCAACTGCTGCGGTTGCCGATGGAGTGGCAATCCGGACCGCTAAATTTATTACAGGGAACTTCATCCCTGTCATCGGTCGGATGTTCACAGACGCGACAGACACTGTCTTAAGTGCCTCCTTATTATTGAAAAACACAATCGGAATTGCCGGGGTCGTCATTTTGATCCTGCTATGTGCATTTCCGGCCCTGAAAATCCTGTCTCTCGTATTGATCTATCAAATTGCAGCTGCCGTTTTACAACCGCTGGGTGGTGGCCCGATCATCCAATGTTTAACGATCATCAGCAAGAATGTCATGTTTATTTTTGCGGCACTGTCCATCGTTTGTTTCATGTTTTTCCTAGCAGTGACGATGATGATTGCAGCAGGGAATCTGACGTTGATGATGCGTTGAGTGAGGAGGAGGGTTAGGGTGTCATTTGTGTATGAATGGGTGACGAATATCATTCTTATCATCCTGTTGGCGACAATACTTGAATTATTACTACCTTCGAACGCATTCCAGAAATACGTGAAAGTCGTCATTGGCCTGCTCCTGATCATCGCTATCCTGAATCCGATGATCAAGATGTTTTCCGTAGACCTCAATCAGGAACTGGCATCACTCAGGCTTGATGAAACTGTGATAAAAGATGGTGAGATGAAAAATTTGATAGAAAATAAGAAAAGTGAAATACAAGCCTCACAAGATGCATATATTTTAGAACAAATGGCTGTCCTACTACAACAAAAGGTAGAAGATAAGCTTGCAGACCAATATGAAAAACGATTAAAGGATGTGGTGATACAGGAAAAATCCCAAGCTGGTCCAGAAAAGAGTCAGTGGCTCATCCATACCACTTTGGAAAGTCAGTCGAGTGAGGAAGATGCGGTTGAAGCGATCCAAGAAGTGAAGATCGATACAGCGGAAATCACGGAGCCTGACGAGGAATCGTCTGACATGAAAGAAATCAAGGCTTTTCTTTCCAAAGAGTGGGAAGTGTCCCCTGATCAAATCGTACTTGTAGAGGAAGGAGGATCGTAATGCAAAATGTCTGATGAGAAGAAACAGAATGACTGGCTGAAATCGATTCTGAAACCCAAAAAAGAGGGCATGAAGCTGAACCGCAAATCCCAATACATTTTACTTATCCTCGGCTTCGGGATTGCCATGATGCTCGTCCAAAACCTGATAAGTACACCAGATCCAACTCCAGCTATGAATTCAACAGAAGATGACGAGGAATCTAAGTCGACATTCTCGATAAAAAAATCAGACGATTCTTCCTCGATAAGAGAGATGGAAGAACATTACGGGAACCAACTGAAGGAAATCCTCGACGAAATGATGGGGGTTCAAGATACCAGTGTAATGGTCTTTCTAGATTCAACCTCTAAGACAATATATGAAAAGGATATATCTAAACAAGATTCCACGACTGATGAAACTGACCAACATGGGGGAAAGCGTAAATCCACAAACCTTCAGACGGAAGAAAAAGTGATCATCATCCAAGGTGAAAACGGCGAACAGCCGATTGAAGTCACTACCGAAAAGCCGGAGGTGAGGGGAGTACTTATTTTAGCTGATGGGGCTCAAAACATGAAAGTGAAAAGTTGGATAATCGAAGCGGTCTCGAGGGTGCTTGATGTACCCAGTCATAAAGTGAGTGTAGGACCGAAAAAGCAGAAGGGGGAATAATGAATGTTATTGAAAAAACAAACGGTTTGGTTATTGACAATGTTGAGCTTGATTATCGTGTTATCCGTCTATTATATCACTACACCAGAACAATCTCCGACAGACTTTGCTGCTCAGGATGAAAATAAGAAAGAAGGCGCTACAGAAGCGAATGGTGAGTCAGTCGTCACTGAGGTTGATAGCGACGAGATGTTTACAGAACTCCGGATGAAAATTGAAGATAAGCGATCTGAGCTTCAAGCGAAATACAATGAGGTACTTGCTTCTACCAGTGTTTCAGCCGAAGTACAATCCCAGGCTCTTAGCCAGTTGGAAGGATTACAAGAACTGGCTATGAAAGAAGATACTCTAGAAACATTGATCAAAGGAATGGGCTATGAAGATGTCCTTGTCAATACCATGGATTCGGAAGTTCAGATCATTGTTCGCGCTGATGAAGAACTAAGTAAAAGTGAAGCTAACGCTATCATGCGCAAAGCTCAAGAACAAATCGGTAACAAACATGTAGCCGTCCAATTCCAAATCGCTAAAAACTAATAGGTCATAAAAGGAAGGCAGTCCCCAGGGCTGCCTTCTTCCCATTTAGAGAGTTTTTAAACATAGATAGTGATCCTCGGAAACTAATGATAAAAACCAAATCATGAAAAACCGAGAACTCGAAAAAAGGCTTTGACGCACATAGCTAAAGTCCTAAGAAAACCCAAAAAATATAATCGGTACCCTCCTCAAATGGAGTGTGTTATGATATAAACGAATTAGCACCAGCTCACATAGTAAGGTGGTAAGTTTTAGAAGGACTGAATTATGCTATAATGATTACAGAATAGTAGACACACTGAAGGAGTGGAAATAATGCTCAAAATTCAAGAAATTCGTGAATTGATCAAATTGATCGATCAATCTTCTATTAATGAATTCGAATATGAACAAGAAGGTGCGAAAATCACCATGAAAAAAGGGGCTGGGGAACAGCCGATAGTACAACAGGCACCTCAAGCAACGGCTGAGGCACCCGCACAAGCAGCAGCACCTCAACCAAAGCCACAAGCAGTGGAAGAAAAGCCTGAAACGGACGAAGATGAAAAACCAGGAAAAGTAGCGGATGAATCCTTACATAAGATCGAATCCCCTATGGTCGGTACATTTTATGCTTCTCCGTCACCGGATGAAGATTCATATGTAAAGCCAGGCGACAAAGTGTCCAACGACTCGATCGTCTGTATCATTGAAGCGATGAAGCTCTTTAACGAAATCGAGGCGGAAGTGAATGGGGAAATAGTAGAAATACTCGTAGAGAATGGACAGCTAGTCGAGTATGGACAACCATTATTCCTTGTGAAAAAACAGTAAGGTGATTTCAATGATAAAAAAAGTACTTATAGCGAACCGAGGAGAAATTGCTGTCCGGATCATCCGAGCTTGTAAAGAAATGAATATTGAAACAATCGCTGTATATTCTGAAGGCGATAAGGAATCATTGCATGTACGCCTAGCGGATGAAGCGTATTGTATTGGGCCTATCCTTGCAAAGGAAAGTTATTTGAACTTTACAAATATCATGAGTGTCGCTACATTGACAGGTGCTGATGCAATCCATCCAGGTTACGGATTCCTGGCAGAGAATGCTGATTTTGCTGAAATTTGTGCGGAATGCAATATTACGTTCATTGGACCGAGCCCAGAAGCGATCAATCGAATGGGGACGAAGGATGTTGCCAGGTCGACGATGAAGGAAGCTGGGGTCCCGATCGTCCCAGGTTCTGAAGGGATCATCGAAACCAAAGAGGAAGCGATAAAATTAGCCGAGGAAATGGGATACCCCGTAATCATCAAGGCAACAGCCGGCGGCGGAGGGAAAGGAATCCGTGTTGCCCGCACTGAGCAAGAGCTTGTAAAAGGGATCAATATGACTCAACAAGAAGCTGCATCAGCATTTGGAAATCCAGGGGTATACATTGAAAAATACATTGAAGATTTCCGCCATGTTGAAATCCAAGTACTTGGTGACAATCACGGGAATGTAATCCACTTGGGTGAACGCGATTGCTCGATTCAGCGTCGTTTGCAGAAGCTGTTGGAAGAAACCCCATCTCCAGCCCTCGATCCCGAAAAACGTGAAGAAATGGGAGAAGCTGCAGTGCGGGCAGCCAAGGCTGTACATTATTCTGGAGCAGGTACTGTAGAATTCATCTTCGAGCACAATACCGGTGATTTCTATTTCATGGAAATGAATACACGGATCCAAGTAGAGCATCCTGTTACAGAGATGGTTACAGGGATCGACTTGATCAAAGAACAAATTCGAGTTGCCAGCGGTGAGCGGTTATCCTATAGCCAGGATGACATCAAGTTTGAAGGATGGTCGATAGAATGCCGGATCAATGCGGAGAATCCTGATAAAAACTTCATGCCTTCTGCAGGCAGGATTGAAATGTATCTACCGCCAGGCGGGCTAGGTGTACGTGTCGATTCGGCTGCTTATCCAGGTTATTTCATTCCACCATATTACGATTCGATGATTGCGAAAGTCATCACTTATGGAAACACACGGGAAGAAGCAATCCGCCGAATGAAACGTGCATTGAGTGAGTTTGTCATTGAAGGTGTGGATACAACCATTCCATTCCACCTGCGCTTACTCGATCATGAAAAATTCAATATCGGTGAATTCAATACTAAATTCTTAGAGAACTATGATTTAACATCAAAATCATCAAAGCGGACTTCAAATGGAGGTGAGTAGTATGAACGAATATCAAACATTTGAAATGGAAGAAAAAGATGCTAACTTAGGCAAGGTTGAAATCTCACCAGAAGTAATTGAAGTAATCTCCAGTCTTGCTGCTACCGAAGTAGAGGGAGTTTCCGCAATGCGTGGGAACTTTGCCTCAGGGGTAGTTGAACGTTTCGGCAGAAAATCACTTGGTAAAGGTGTAAAGGTCGAGCTTTCTGAGGAAGGAATCAACATTGATGTTTTTGTAACGATGAATTTCGGTGTATCAATTCCAGATACGGCTGAAAAGATACAAGAAAACATCCGACATACACTCCACACGATGACAGCATTAGAACCAAATCGTGTCGATGTGCATGTGGTCGGTGTGCAATTTGAAGGTAAAGTGAATCCAGCAGTTGAAGAAGATCAAGAATATTAATCGGCAAACTGGCTCAAAACAAGCGTTAGACTTCTCGAATCCACCACCTATTCGAAAAACTAGAGGAGTCTGCCGGTTTTGGGTCGGTTTTTTCGATTATTACATATTAAATATGTGTATGCTGAAAAGGTAACGGTCTCTATGCTATCATCATATAGAGAAGAAATGAAAGGAAGTATCACGATATGAAAAGAAGGAATGCAAGAGAAAAGGCATTACAGTCTTTATTTCAAATAGATGTAAGTCAATTAGACCGTTCGGAAGCAATTGGTCATGTTCTTGAGGAAGGTGAAGAACGTGATGACTTCCTTGTCCAGTTAGTCGAAGGGACAACAGACCATAAGGAAGAAATTGATACGCTCATTAAAGAACACCTTGAAAACTGGAGCTTTGATCGAATCGGTAATGTCGACCGTTCTGTCTTGCGGCTTGCTGTCTACGAAATGTTATATATTGATGACATTCCGATCAAGGTTACCTTCAACGAGGCGATCGATCTTGCTAAAACATTCGGAGGAGACGAATCCGGTCGCTTTGTAAACGCAGTACTTTCAAAAATAAGCAAAACGATTCAATAGTGGAGGGGTTATTGTTGGTTGCAAAGCTTCTAAAGGGAAATGAAATTGCAGATGCAAAAAGGAACGATATGAAAGAGGAAGTACAAAAACTGAGAAGCAAAGGGATCATTCCTGGCTTGGTCGTTATTATCGTTGGTGATAATCCTGCTTCTTTATCCTACGTAAGAGGAAAAACGAAAGCATGTAAGCAAGTAGGCATAGAGGGCAAGCTCGTTGAACTTTCTGAAGATATTTCTGAAGGTAAACTCCTAGAAATCATCAAGCAATATAACAACGATGAGGAATGTCATGGGATCCTTGTCCAATTACCTTTACCTGAGCATATCTCAGAAACAGCAATTATCGAAGCTATTTCTCCAGAGAAGGATGTAGATGGTTTCCATCCTATCAATATCGGCAGGATGATGACTGGACAACGTGCGTTTTTGCCATGTACACCATATGGCATCATCGAAATGGTGAAGTCAAAAGATATTATCATTGAAGGAAAACATGTTGTCGTAATCGGAAGAAGCAACATCGTAGGAAAGCCTGTTGGACAACTGTTCTTAAATGAAAATGCTACTGTTACATATTGTCATTCCAGAACAGCCAATATGAAGGAGATCACAAGGCAGGCAGACATATTAGTCGTTGCTGTAGGCAAGATGAACTTTGTTGGAAAAGACTACATCAAGCCTGGTGCGGTTGTGATAGATGTTGGAATCAACCGTAAAGATGATGGAAAGTTGACAGGTGACGTCAATTTTGAAGAAGCCGAGCAGGTTGCATCATATATTACTCCGGTTCCAAAAGGTGTTGGTCCAATGACGATTACCATGCTCCTTCGAAATACGATCCTTTCTGCGAAGTGGAGTCATCAAATAGAAGGTGTGCTTTAATGCAACAAAATCCATATATAAGCATCACAGAGCTCACTCGATATATAAAACGTAAATTCGATATGGATGGAAAGCTCCAAGACGTTTGGCTTCGAGGCGAGCTGTCAAATGTAAAACACCATAGCCGGGGGCATATGTATTTTACCGTAAAAGATCAAAACAGCCGGATCAACTCTGTCATGTTTGCCGGGAACAACCGGTTCTTGAAATTTCGTCCTGAAGAAGGGATGAAAGTTCTGATCCGGGGAGAGGTATCAGTCTATGAACCGCATGGACAGTACCAACTTTATGTTAAAGAGATGCAGCCAGATGGGATCGGCAACTTGTTCCTTGCATTCGAAGAGTTGAAAAAGAAACTTGATAAGGAAGGGCTATTTGCTCCTGAACGGAAAAAGAAGATCCCAGCAACCCCTAAACGAATAGGGGTTATTACTTCTCCAACAGGAGCAGCAGTCCGAGATGTATTGACCACGATCAAACGGCGTTTTCCGATCGCGAAGGTAACCGTTATACCTGTCCTTGTTCAAGGACCGAATGCTGCACCAAGCATCTCCAGAGCGATTGATTTTGCAAATGAACAAGGGAATTGGGATGTTTTGATTGTAGGCCGTGGAGGTGGTTCCATCGAAGAATTATGGGCCTTCAATGAAGAAATCGTCGCTCGTAGTATCTTCCACTCCATCATTCCGATTATTTCTGCGGTTGGACACGAAACAGACTTTACGATTGCTGATTTTGTTGCTGATATACGAGCGGCTACACCGACAGCAGCAGCAGAACTTGCTGTACCTCACATTGAGGAATTACAGGAAAGAGTGACTCAAAGACAGCTAAGATTGACAAGAGCCATAACTGAGCATGTGAAAAGGTTGCGGAACCAGCTGGATCATCAACAAAAATCATACGCCTTCAAATATCCGCTTCAGCTCGTTAAACAGAAAGAACAAGACCTTGATCGTATAATGGAACGTCTTCAAAAAACACGCTCAAGAACTTTTGACCGGAAAGCTCAACAAATCGATCAGCTTAAAAGCCGTTTGGATCGCAACCATCCTGAAAAGCTATTTAGCCGATCAAAAGACAAGCATCAAGTGCTGGTCAGAATGTTGAAAAAGGAAATGCGAAACCTTATCGATCATAACAGCTCAGACTTTCAAAACAAAATTGGTAAGCTGAACGCTTTGAGCCCATTAAGTATCATGGAACGGGGTTACAGCCTGGCTTATGACCAGGGAACCGACAATCTTATTAAAAGTGTGAAGCAAGTACAGCCAGGTGACCAAGTTACTGTTCGCTTGAAGGATGGGAAATTGGATTGCCAAGTATGGGGACTTGAGGAGAGTGAGAATTAATGGAAGAGAAAAAAGAACAGAGCTTTGAAGAAGCGATGATGGAGCTTGAAGATATCGTCGGAAAGTTAGAAGAAGGTGACGTACCGCTTGAAGAGTCCATTCGCTTATTTCAAGAAGGGATGAAGCTTTCAAAGCTATGCCATGATAAATTACAGGATGTTGAAAAGCAGATGGATGAGTTATTGAAGGAAAATGGGGAAACAGAACCCTTTGCGATACAGGAGGAAGACTGAGATTGGACAAAAATACTTTCTTGCAGCTTCTTCAACAAAAGAAAAATTTAATTGATGAAACATTACCAGGAAAGGTGGACCGGCTCCAAGGGCATACAAACTTAAAAGAGGCGATGCTGTATTCGATATTAGCGGGCGGCAAACGGCTTCGACCCACCTTGTTGCTCATGACGATCGAAGCCTTTGAAAAGGATAGCAACTTAGGTCTGGATGCTGCGTGTGCTGTCGAAATGATCCATACTTACTCCCTGATCCACGATGATTTGCCGGCAATGGACGATGATGATTTCAGAAGAGGCAATCTTACCAACCATAAAATTTATGGGGAAGCGATGGCGATACTTGCAGGGGATGCTTTACTGACTTATGCTTTCGAAGTGATTTCCGGTTCTGAACATTTGAATGATGAACTGAAGGTCGATTTGATCATGAATCTTTCCAAAGCTGCAGGTCCAGAGGGCATGGTTTACGGCCAGGCAGCTGATCTTGAAGGAGAAGGAAGATCGCTTTCCATAGGAGACTTAGAACAGATCCACCGTAAAAAGACAGGAGCACTTTTAGGATACGCGATTTATGCAGGCGCGCGTATCGCAGGAGGAAATAAGCGGCAGTTGGATCATCTTATTCAATTTGCCCAACATCTAGGGCTTGCATTTCAGATCCAGGATGACATTTTGGATGTAGAAGGTGATGAAGCGAAAATTGGAAAGCCAATTGGCAGCGATGTGCAAAATAACAAGAGTACATACCCCCATCTATTGACGATTACAGGAGCAAAAGACCAATTGTTCAAGGAAGTAGATGATGCAAAGCAACACTTATATAAAGCAAGTATAAAACATGAATGGTTAGAGCATTTCACAGACTATATGGTCAGCAGGGATCACTAGAAACATTGAGACATAACCCTTTCTGTGGTATATTATAATTACATGAGGAGTGGTGCAGTATTCTAGTCAGTCTCCCATTTCTGAGGGCGGGCCTAAAAATCCGCCAAAGGGCACATCGATGAAGTTCCTTGTATAGGCTCGAAGCGCCCAGCTTTGGGTCTGCACTGGGAGTTAAGGCTGAAGGGCGATCCACAATGGCATGTGGGCGTTGACCCTTTTGCCGCGGAGGACCTCAACTTTGCGATTTGTGTGCTAATACCTTATTGCGAACTGGGGTTATAAACCTGTTTTCACCGGTTTTTTCGGTCGCTAGAAACTACTGGTGAGCAGCGTAGCCTGCCTTGAGTGGTGTTTGAGGGGATTATGGAAGAGGAAAAATCTTCGGTTGGCCGCTGAAGAGTATTCTATACCATATGAAATCGACTCTGCGAAAGAGGCTAGGAAATGGTAAAGACTGTTGAGGAAAACTCCTAGACTGTTCCATGTGACGTTCAAAGGGGATTATAGTGCGGACTAAGTGGTAATCTAGTCTGACGATTGGCGACAACGTCAAGGGAGGATTAAAGGGAAACCTCCAGTGTGGCAACGCATTGGTACCTCTCTGGGAAAACCTACTGGACCTAAGCCGCAGTGTTTACTCTTTGAATGACCACTCCACAATACATATGAGGATTAAGGATATTCTATAGTCTCAATTGACTTTGGGATGTCGTAAAAATCCACAATTAAGTATAACATAACTAGTATTAAATAGGATTATTAAAGGGCCGTTTTATATGCATGATCGGTAGAAGATATATTCAAAAGGAGTATCCATGAATAAAGTTTTCAATAAATCCCTAAAATGGAGTACTGGAATCGCCGTTATCACGCTAGTGTTAGCGGCTATTTTTTCAGTGGTTTCAACTTTGTCCATAAAAGGCGTCAATTGGGCAGTCGGTATAATCATTGTATTTATCATTGTGCTAATTGGCGTTATATTTGATATTATAGGAGTGGCTGCTACGGCTGCAGATGAAGTTCCATTCCATGCGATGGCGTCCGAGAAAGTAAAAGGCGCACGGCAAGCGATAACCATTAGCCGTAACGCTGACCGTGTTGCAAGCTTTTGCAACGATGTCATTGGGGATATATCTGGTATAATAAGCGGTACCGCTTCTGCCGTAGTCATTGTACAGTTGACGAATGCCTTCGGTGGGGATGACGCGACTGCTTTTCAATATATCGTATCAATTGTATTTACAAGCGTAGTTGCTGCGCTTACCGTTGGGGGGAAGGCGTTTGGTAAATCATTTGCCATTCATTTTTCCACTTCCATTATTTTTCAGGTAGGACGAGTAATCTATTTCTTTGAGGAAAGATTAAAGTTAAAGCAATTGATCTCTCAGCCCGCCGAAAATAAACTTAAACGTAATACAAAAGGAAAGTGAGGATGTTCCATGAATTTGGAATCAATCAAAGATCCTAAATTTTTGAAAAAACTAGATGGAGAACAACTTGAAGAGTTGGCATCGACCATTCGCACTTTTTTAATCGAAAAGATTTCTAAAACAGGTGGGCATCTAGGTCCTAATTTAGGGGTAGTTGAGTTAACTTTAGTCCTGCATAAACTGTTTGAAAGCCCGAAAGATAAGTTCATTTGGGATGTAGGACATCAAGCGTATGTCCATAAAATTTTAACCGGGAGAGCAGCGCAGTTCGATACGCTAAAACAATATAAAGGGTTGTGCGGATTTCCGAAACGCTCTGAAAGTGATCATGATGTTTGGGAGACCGGGCATAGTTCCACTTCCCTTTCTGCTGCAATGGGAATGGCTACAGCAAGGGACCTTAAAGGAACTGATGAAGATATCATTGCAGTAATAGGGGATGGGGCTCTAACGGGTGGTATGGCTCTGGAAGCATTGAACCATATCGGCCACGAACAAAAAGACCTGATCGTCATCTTGAATGATAATGAAATGTCCATTGCCCCGAATGTTGGGGCACTTCACAACGTTTTAGGCCGTTTAAGAACGGCAGGGAAATATAAACGCGTAAAAGAAGAATTCGAAGCATTGATCAAAAAAGTTCCTGCAGGTGGGCGTCTTGCTTCAACTGCTGAACGTATGAAGGATTGCCTTAAATATTTGCTTGTATCAGGGATATTTTTCGAGGAACTTGGGTTTACGTACCTGGGACCTGTAGATGGACATAATATTGATGACCTGATGGAAAACATCAAGTACGCCAAAAAGACCAAGGGACCTGTACTTGTACATGTCTTGACGCAGAAAGGGAAAGGATATAAGCCTGCCGAAACGGATGCGATTGGGACTTGGCACGGTCCAGGGCCTTACAAGATCGAGTCAGGAGATTTTATAAAACCTACTGTTGCAGGACCAGGATACAGCAAGGTCGTTTCTGAAACACTAAGGACAATAGCTCGTAAAGATGAAAGGCTTGTCGTGCTGACTCCTGCCATGACAGTTGGTTCCAAGCTTGAAGCGTTTGGAGAGGAGTTCCCAGATCGACTTTATGATGTTGGTATAGCTGAGCAGCATGCTACAACCATGGCAGGTGGACTTGCCACCCAGGGCATGAAACCGGTCCTTTCGATCTATTCCACTTTCCTTCAGCGTGCATATGACCAACTTGTACACGATGTCTGCCGCCAAAATCTGAATGTCGTCTTTGCGGTGGACCGCTCCGGATTAGTAGGTTCAGATGGCGAAACGCATCAAGGTGTGTTTGACATTGCTTTCTTACGTCACTTACCTAACATGGTCGTCCTTAATCCAAAAGATGAAAACGAATTACAGCACATGGTCTACACAGCAACGGAATATAACGAGGGACCTATCGCAGTTAGGTTCCCAAGAGGGACGGGCCTTGGTGTTCCTATGGACAAGGAATTGAAAAAGATCGAAATCGGTACATGGGAAGTTTTGAAGGATGGTAAAGATATTGTAATCCTTGCAGTAGGGACGATGATTCCTGTTGCATTAAAAGCAGCAGAGAAGCTGAAGACGCTGGGAATTTCCGCGATCGTCGTCAATGCCCGCTCCATTAAGCCCTTGGACCACGGTATGATAACCGAACTTGTAACAAAACGTATTCCGATTTTGACAATAGAAGAAGGGATACTCCAAGGTGGTTTCGGAAGTGCAGTACTAGAGTTCATTCATGACCTCGGTATACACGATGCAGTCATTGACCGTATGGGTATTCCAGATCGATTCATTGAGCACGGCAGTGTGTCTAAATTGCTTGAAGAAATTGAATTGACACCAGAAGGGGTCATCGAGCGTGTTTCGCAAATGATTCCAAAGAAACAGCAAAGGGCTTATTAATTATGAAAAAGAAAGAAAGGCTTGATGTTATTCTCGTCGATCGAGGCTTGATCGAAACGAGAGAAAAAGCCAAGAGAGCAATCATGGCTGGACTTGTCTATTCAGAACAAGAACGAATGGACAAACCTGGTCAGAAGGTTGATATATCCATTCCTATCGAATTGAAGGGCAATCCACTCCCCTATGTAAGCCGAGGCGGCTTGAAATTGGAAAAAGCGTTGCAATCCTTTCGATTTGATGTAAGGGATAAAATCATGATTGATATCGGTTCATCAACTGGGGGATTTACCGACTGCGCATTGCAAAATGGGGCACAGTTCGTGTATGCAGTCGATGTCGGTTACAATCAATTGGACTGGAAGCTGAGAAATGATTCCCGTGTACAGGTGATGGAACGGACCAATTTCAGATATTCGAAACCTGAAGATTTTGATAATGGCTTACCACACGTCGCCACAATTGATGTTTCGTTTATATCATTGAAGCTTATTCTGCCTGTATTGAAAGAAATCCTTGTCCATAATGGTGAAGTCGTTGCCCTCATCAAGCCGCAATTCGAGGCAGGACGTGAAGAAGTCGGAAAAAAAGGGATCGTCCGTGACCGTAAAATTCATCAGGCTGTTATCGATCGAATGATTAAATTCAGTCATGAAAAAGGATATCATGTTTTAGATTGTACGTACTCACCAATCCGCGGGGGAGAAGGAAACATTGAATTTCTGCTTCATTTGAGAAAACCTGATATTAATGAGTCTGCGGTCATCAAATGGACGGGTAATACGGAAACTGTAGTAAATGAAGCGCATGAATCGAAAAAAGATTGACAAAAAAGAGCTGACCAAAAACATCGGTAAGGATGATGGAGGTTTAGCTCTTTAGTGTTTTTAGCTCTGTTAAGTCTCTTTATTGACCCAAATTACATAAAAGTTGCGAATGTTTATGCTAGGGGTTTTTATTATTTATCTGGAAAAACTAATAACTAGACACGAATTAAGAGCAATGCTTTTAATTTTCCACTATTTCGGATGAAAATGCCCCTTTTAGGGTAAATAAAAGCCAAAAAGTATTAAGGAGCAAAAAGCCGGATGGATTTACAGTATTTAGTTGAAAGTTTAGTTGATGATGCACAATATAGAAACTTGCCTCCTACCCAAATAAAAAGGATTACCGACAATTCGCTGAATGTTGAGCAAGGCTTTTTATTTGTTGCCATTAGAGGGGAAAAAACAGATGGACATTCTTTTATAAACGACGCGATCCATAAAGGTGCCGCAGCTATAATCGGGGAAGATGATCTTACAGGCCTTTCTATACCTTATATAAAAGTGAAAAATAGCAGGATAGCGCTTGGAGCAATCTCTAAAAAGTTTTATGATAATCCTGCAAAAGATAAAATCATGATCGGTATTACCGGAACGAACGGAAAAACGACTACAAGCTATCTCCTGAAACATGTTTTAGAATCAAATGGGGTTTCCTGCAGTTTATTTGGCACAATAAAAAACATCATCAATGGAGAAGAGATTGATACATGTAATACGACACCGAGTGTGTTGAAATTAAATGAATTGCTTTATAAAAGTAATGATCAAGTGGTGATTTTGGAGGTTTCTTCACATGGGTTATCACAACATCGGTTAGAAGGTATGACATTTGATTATTGTCTATTTACGAATTTATCTCATGACCACTTGAATTACCATGGTACAATGGAGCGTTATTTTGAAACAAAGGCCAGTCTCTTCTATAAAATGAAAGAAAATGGCAAGGCGATCATCAATGTAGATGATCCTTGGGGTGTCAAGCTTGAAAAGGTAGTGAGGAAAAATAATGAAGAAGTTTACACCGTCGGACAATCTTCACAAGCTGATTTACACATCGAAGATATAAAACATTCAAGCTTACAAATAGCGGACGAATATTCCAGTTTTCAGGTTGATTTCAATATGCCGGGATTGCACAATTTGTACAATGCTGTCATGGCTTATGCTGCTGCATCCCAATTTGATCTGACAAGAGAACACATCTTATCTTCACTAGTAACATTTCCTGGAGTTCCAGGTCGGTTCAATATATATAAGCACCATAACGATGCTACGGTAGTCATAGACTATGCCCATACAGCAAGTGCAATCTTGCACTGTTTAAAGGCGGCAAATGATTATGGAGCTGATAAAGTCATCCATGTTTTCGGTTTTCGAGGAGATGCAGATACAGATAAAAGAGGTGATATGATCAGAATCGCATCAGAACATAGTGATTATTATATCCTGACCTTTGATGACCTGAACGAAGTATCTGAAAAAGATATGATTGAAACGCTGGAAAATTTGAATCAAACATACGGAAATCAAAAAGGGTTCATCATCCCGGATCGTACAGAGGCGATCAAATATGCGCTTGAAATCACCGGTTCCCGTGATTGGGTCGTGATAACAGGGAAAGGACATGAGACTTATAAACAAAGCTATTCACTTCCGACTTCATCAGATTCAGAAACAATCGAGTATTTAACCAATTAAATCTATTGAGGGGATTGACCTATAGAGGTTGTAGTCATACAAATTCTCGGGGGATCCCTTTTTTCTTGGAGAGAAATATAAAGTATATAATTCATTCCAAACGGGAACAAAACAATATACAGCAATATTCATGTTTATTCATAAAAGATGTACAATTTTAGCTACTTCCTATATGATAGGCATATACATGTGTGTACAAACTTGTGGAGTGATTTAGATGAATAAAGGACAAAGGCATATAAAAATCAGGGAAATCATAACAAATTTCGATATTGATACTCAGGATGAACTTGTAGAAAGGTTGAAAAATGCAGGCTTCAATGTCACGCAGGCTACTGTATCCCGTGATATTAAAGAATTGCATCTCGTAAAAGTCCCGATGCAGGATGGGCGATATAAGTACAGTCTGCCTGCCGACCAGAGATTCAACCCCCTGCAAAAGCTGAAACGGACTTTGACCGACAGCTTCATCAATATTGATCATACAGATCACCTCATTGTCATGAAGACGTTACCTGGCAATGCGAACGCAGTAGGTGCTTTGATTGACAATCTTGATTGGGAAGAAATCATGGGTACAATCTGCGGTGACGATACGATACTGATCATTTGTCGATCTCCTAAGGATAGCCCTGATATTACACGACAGTTTTTAGATATGTTGTAATGTTAGGAGGGGAAATATGCTTACCGAAATTTCAATTAGGAATTTTGCAATTATAGAAGAAGTGACTGTTCCCTTTGACGACGGGCTGACTGTTTTGACAGGGGAGACAGGGGCAGGGAAATCAATCATTATTGATGCAATCGGATTGTTGATCGGTGGGCGCGGATCAACAGAGTACGTCCGTCATGGCACAGATCGTGCGGAAATTGAGGGCCTTTTTTATATTCCGGGAGATCACTCTGTAATCGACAAAGCACAAGGGCTTGGGATTGAAGTGAGCGATGGAATGGTCGTTCTAAAACGTGACATGACGAGTTCAGGTAAAAGCATTTGCCGTGTAAACGGAAAATTGGTAACACTTGCAATTCTCCGTGAAATAGGCCAATCCCTCATAGATATCCACGGTCAGCATGAACACCAGTTTTTATTGCAAAGTGATAAACATTTAAGTTTGTTGGATCAATACAATTCATCTGACTTGAAACGGACCCTGCAAGAGTATCAGCAATTGTACAAGCGTTACATAGAGGTGCAGAAACAGCTGAAGAACTTGACTGAAAATGAGCAGGAGATGGCGCATCGTATTGATCTGATCCAATATCAATTGGAAGAGATCGAGCGGGCTAAACTACAACCTAATGAAGATGAAGAATTACAAGAGGAAAAGCAGCGTTTAAGTAATTTCGAACGGTTATACCAATCTGTGACTGATGCATATCAAGCGTTATATGGTGAACAAAAAGGAATCGATGTATTAGGTCTCGCTATGAGCCATTTGGAAGATGTTTCAGACTTTGATTCAGAGTTGATACCGATTCAAGAAGCCGTTACGAATGCCTATTACACATTGGAAGACAGCGCACATCAACTAAGAAATTATGTCGAAGCAATGGAGTTTGATCCTGGCCGTTTGGACGTTATTGAGGAACGTCTGCATGAAATCAATTCATTGAAGCGGAAATACGGAAATTCTGTTGAAGAAATTTTAGAGTATAGTTCCCGTATTGAAGAAGAATTGGATACCTTTACAAATAAAGATGATCGGATCAGACTACTAAAAGAAAATCTTGAAGAAATCGGAAAAGATTTTTACTTAGAAGCAAAACAGTTAAGCATTCTAAGAAAGAAGGCAGCTGAAAAACTTGAGAAAAAAATCCACCAGCAACTGAAAGATCTTTATATGGAAAAGACAACCTTCGAGGTTTCATTCGAAGCGGTTTCCGGTATTTCCACCGTTTCTACGGATATAGACGGAAGCAAAATCAGTTTCACGAAAAGCGGAATGGATGAAGTTGAGTTCCTAATTTCAACAAATCCAGGAGAACCTTTAAAACCACTAGTGAAAATTGCGTCTGGCGGAGAACTATCGAGAATCATACTTGCATTGAAAGCGATCTTCTCCAATCAGCAAGGAGTCGCCTCCATCATTTTTGATGAAGTTGATACAGGAGTCAGCGGTCGGGTTGCACAAGCGATTGCAGAAAAAATCCAAAAGCTTTCTACAGGTTCACAAGTCCTTTGTATCACCCATTTGCCACAGGTTGCTGCAATGGCGGATCGGCACCTTTATATTAAAAAAAGCATCAAAGGCAATCGTACATTGACTGTCGTCAAACCTTTGTCGTTTGATGAGAAGGTAAAAGAAATCGCCCGGATGATTTCTGGGGTAGAAGTGACCGACTTGACCAAACGTCATGCAAAAGAAATGATCCAGTTTGCGGATGAAGTGAAAATCACTTCATGAAAAGCTATCCATTTAAGGGTAGCTTTTTCTTATAACTAATGGTTATAGAAACACTCTCTAAAGGTCAAATTATAAATGCAACTAAAAAAGTTGTAGGGTAAGGAATGAGGAGAGTGACTGAATGAAAAGAATCAAAATCAGACAAATAGTCGGCATTCTTCTCCTTGGATTCCTAATAAGCTTGGGTTTTATAAAGCCCATTCAGGACTATCTCAGTATCCCAACTGATATAACCGTGTTCCAGGGAGAGAGATTAACAATAGATCAGAAACATTCAAATGCTACGGTTCATTCGTCCGATCAGGATGAATCGATATTGTCGTCGCTTGGAAGTGTTGAAAACAACCCTCACTCCTTTTCCATAGAGGCAAACCAGGATGGAGACACTGAAGTTACAATGCAGGTATCGAATATACCTGTCAAAAAAGTGAATGTAAAGGTGCTTCCTGAATTCAAAATCATTCCTGGTGGTCAAAATATCGGTGTCCGATTGAATACAGTCGGTGTATTAGTGGTAGGACATCATTTGGTCGGCACCTCAAATGGAGATGTTTCACCTGGTGAAAAGGCTGGGATCCAGGTAGGAGACATGATTACAGAAATCAATGGGAAATCCATTCAAAAACTAAGTGATGTTGGCCCTTTCGTAAAGAGAAGCGGAGAAACCGGTAAATCACTTGACCTCACCATCAAAAGGGATAAGCAAACGATCCATAAAAAATTGACACCAGTGAAAGATGGCTCTGATGCAACATATCGAATCGGCTTATATATTCGTGATTCAGCCGCCGGGGTGGGTACAATGACGTTTTATCATCCAGAAAGCGGTAAATATGGGGCTCTAGGACATGTTATTTCAGATATGGATACGAAAAAACCGATCGTCGTAAATGATGGTCAGATTATCGAATCAACGGTCACCTCGATTGAAAAAGGAACAAACGGAAGACCTGGAGAGAAACTGGCCCGCTTTAACAACGGTGAAAGAATCCTCGGCTCAATCTACAAAAACACGCAATACGGTATATTCGGCAAACTGAAGGATCCGATACGTAATGGTATTATGGATAAAGCAATGCCGATCAAGTTATCCCATGAAGTAAAAGAAGGCCATGCTGAAATCTTGACTGTAGTAAAGGGAGAGGAAGTAAAGAAATACGATGTTGAAATCGTAAGCTCAGTTCCTCAAAAGTTTCCAGCAACAAAAGGAATGGTGGTCAAAATTACAGATCCCGAGTTATTAGATGCTACTGGTGGAATTGTACAGGGGATGAGTGGTAGTCCAATTATCCAGGATGGAAAAATAATCGGAGCAGTGACTCATGTATTTGTTAATGATCCGACTTCAGGATACGGTGTGCATATCGAATGGATGCTTCAAGAAGCCGGGATCAATATTTATGAAGAAAATAGAAATGGCGATAAAGTGGCGAGTTGATTCTCGCCTTTTTTTGTTTGTACAAGGCTGTTTTCGTATAGATTATATTTTTGCACATTAAGAAAGTATAACTTTTCAGCTGGATGACTATTCGGCGTAGCAGAAAAGTTTACAAACTAAGTATAAGCGCACAAGGCTCAGCCTACGCCGAAACTTGGTTTTGCCAAGTTTTCTTTACAATTTGGAATATAGTCGCTTGTGGGGTCTCGCTTATGCTTGCTTTCCCGCAGGAGTCTCGCATATTTCCACTTCTTGTGGTCTTTATTCTTCTTCTTATCAGCATTCAGTTAGCAACAAACTTTTAGAAACAGCTTTGTACAAAAAAGTTATTCCTATGACAAAATAAAGTAAAATATGATTGGAGATATTGAAAACCGCCGTTTTTTGCATTAGTAATAACGTATATTTCTCATGAATATTTCGAGAGAAAAAAGTGACTAATACTGAGGTTTTTAACTTTTTCTCGGAATAATCAACGGCATCTGATATAATAAAATAAAGAAAATTCGACAAAGAACACTAAAATATGATGTGTCAAATGCCATATTAGGTCGAAAATTAAAGGAAAATAAAGTATGGTTAAGTATAGAATATTTTTCGATAAAAATTTAAAATTATTAAAGGAAATGTGATTTGTGTGTGGAAATCATACATAAGACTTTGAAAGAGAAAATCATGAAAAATGATTTAGTTATGAGGAGGAACAGCGTTGCAAAAAATTAAAGTGTGTTTAGCCGATGATAATAGGGAACTTGTAGGTCTTCTTGATGAATATATTTCAGCCCAGGAAGACATGGAAGTGGTAGGTGTTGCTTATAACGGAAAAGAATGTCTGGAGTTATTGGAAGAGGAAATGCCTGATGTATTGGTGCTTGATATCATTATGCCTCACTTAGATGGCCTGGCCGTTCTTGAAAATATGCATGACTTGAATTTGAGCACAAAACCGAACGTCATCATGTTGACCGCCTTTGGACAAGAAGATGTAACGACCAAAGCTGTTGAACTTGGAGCTTCCTATTTTATTTTGAAGCCATTTGATATGGAAAACCTGACGAACCAGATCCGTCAGATCAGTGGATCGAAAAAGTCCTTTGTCAAGAATTCTTCTGCTACAACTTCTCGATCTTTTTCGAAAGAGTATAAGCCGAAAAATCTTGATGCGAGCATAACGAGCATAATCCATGAAATCGGGGTTCCTGCACATATCAAAGGATATATGTACCTCCGTGAAGCAATCACAATGGTGTATAACGACATTGAACTTCTCGGCTCGATTACAAAAGTCCTTTATCCTGATATCGCAAAAAAATTCAATACAACTGCTTCACGTGTTGAACGTGCAATCCGCCATGCTATTGAGGTTGCTTGGAGCCGAGGGAACATTGATTCGATTTCCAATCTCTTCGGATACACGGTGAGTATGTCGAAGGCGAAACCGACAAACAGCGAATTCATTGCAATGGTGGCTGACAAATTACGTATTGAACATAAGGCTGGCTGAAGGGGTAGGTAAACTGGAGTACCGAAGGACTGATTCATCCTTGTTACTCCATGGGCATAAATAAAAGGAAAACTGCATTAATAAGTTAATAAAGACACCATTTATTAGGATTCAATAAGTGGTGTCTTTTTATTGTACATTTTTAAAATGAGATAACTTAAGATCGACAATTTTGATAAGCAGCATTCAAGTTTCGAATACGTTTAACAAGCTCGGAATTTTTGTTGATGTTGTCGTTGATGATTGTCGACACCATGGATACATAATAACTGTTCATTGCTTGTTGTTTGGAAAATACATCTTCATTCTGTTCTGCGTATGTTTTGAAGTTTTCTTCGAAAAAAGCTACACTGAACTGTTCCATTTTAATTCCTCCTTCTGGTCCGGAATCTTTGTTGGACTTTGTTTCTTTTCCTATCTCTATAAAAAATAAATCCCCCTACAAATCCGAAGCCGATCAGGAACATTAGTATTCCGGCGATCAATTCAATGATGAAATTCGGGAAAATCGGATGTACGATCCCGAACAAGGAATCGCGTATTAATTTTATCCCGACTACTCCGGCAATCCCAGGTATCAATAATATCAAAAGTGCGATAATTCTTGTCATGTTAATCATCCTTTTCTGTCGCACTCATTGTACCGATTTTATCGTTCCCTGTCTATATGTGTTTGCGAATGTGTAAAACTAAAGGTAAAATGAAAGTGTGAAAAAAATTGCATGGTAAAAAATAGGTGTAGATAAAATGAAAAACGTAATTATCATTGGTGCTGGCAAGGTAGGGATTGCACTCGTCAAGATCATCGTAAAGTCCCATGCGCTGAACTTGATGGCTGTCATTGATCCAGACCACGATGCTCCCGGCATCCACTTAGCACAAGAAAAGAATATTGTTACAGGGACGAGTTGGAAAAAATACATAGACCAACCGGTAGATGTTGTCATTGAAACGACAGGAGATGAAGAAACCTTCACTTCCTTAAGAGAAATAAAAGATCGCCAATGGGTGATCATCCCTCCCTCAGTTGCAATTCTGGTATCTAACTTGATTGAAGAACAAGAAAACCTCATCAATCAACTATCAAGGCAATCGAGACAACAGGATCTCGTATTAAGTTCATCGCATGACGGTGTTATCGCCATAGATTATAACCGCAGGATCATCATCATGAATAAAAGTGCTGAGATCATGACGGGCCTCGAAGACGCAGAAGTAATAGGTAAAGAAATTACAGAAGTCATTCCTAATAGTGAATTGCCTCGGATCCTCGACAACGGTAAAACAGAAGTAAATAAAGAGCAAGTACTAAGTAATGGCAGAAAAATCATCACGACTCGTACCCCGATGATTGACGACCATGGAAATATCATTGGAGCTTTTGCTGTTTTCAAAGATATCACCGAAGTAGTCGAAATGGCAGAAGAAGTGACAAGCTTGAAGAGTGTGCAGACAATGCTCGAAGCAATCATACATTCCTCACAAGAAGCGATATCGGTAGTTGATGAAGAAGGAAAAGGTCTTATGGTCAATCCAGCTTATACGCGATTGACCGGTCTGAAATCCGAAGATATTTACGGAAAACCGGCCACTACTGATATTTCCGAGGGAGAAAGTATGCATATGAGAGTTTTGAGGACCCGTAAACCTGTCCGTGGTGTCCGTCTTAAGGTCGGACCTAAACGCAGGGATGTAGTGGTGAATGTTGCGCCGGTCATAGTTGATGGCAAATTGAAAGGGAGTGTCGGCGTCATTCATGACATTTCTGAAATCCAGTCATTGACAGCAGAGTTGCAAAGAGCCCG
Organism: Pseudalkalibacillus sp. A8; assembly: GCF_045920555.1. NCBI lineage: Bacteria > Bacillati > Bacillota > Bacilli > Caryophanales > Fictibacillaceae > Pseudalkalibacillus > Pseudalkalibacillus sp. A8. The sequence goes on along the minus strand of NZ_CP174509.1, from coordinate 3,600,140 downwards.
GCAAATCATACGTACACTGGAAGCGAAATATACATTTTCAGATATTATCGGAGATTCAAGTGAAATGAAATTTGCGATTGATCAGGCAAAATTGGGAGCTTCCACCCCAGCAACTGTGCTTTTGAGAGGAGAATCTGGAACCGGCAAAGAATTGTTCGCTCATGCTATCCATAACGGAAGCAACTTGAAATACAACAAGTTCGTAAGAGTGAATTGTGCGGCCATTTCTGAATCGTTGCTTGAAAGTGAACTGTTCGGCTATGAGGAAGGTGCATTTTCGGGAGCGAAAAAGGGCGGTAAAAGAGGGCTTTTTGAAGAAGCTAACGGCGGAAGTATTTTCCTGGATGAAATTGGAGAGTTATCAAGTGATACTCAGGCTAAGCTTTTGCGAGTACTCCAGGAAAATGAAATCATTCGAGTGGGTGGCACCAAATCCATCCCTATAAAGGTGCGAGTGATCGCTGCTACAAATGTAAACCTTGAAAAAAGAATAATCGAGGGTTCTTTTCGGGAAGATTTATATTATCGGATCAATCGGCTTCCGATCTTCATTCCTCCTTTAAGGGAACGCAAAGAAGATATCGGCAAACTGTGTGAGCATCTGATAAGGAAATTGAACCAAGATTATGGGAGGAACATTGAAGGGATTACACAGGAGGGGATCGAGTACCTTTGTAATTACCACTGGCCCGGAAACGTCCGTGAGTTAGAGAATATCTTAGGGAGAGCAATCATTCATCTCTCGTTCCATGAATCTTGGATTGGCGTCACATCAATACCTTCATTGGATACTAGAGTACAACCTAGATCAGAACTACAAACTACACATGCCAGTGACCAACCGTTACAAGAGCAAGTTGAACAGTTTGAAAAAGGGTTGATTCAGAAAACGCTTAAGGAATGTAACGGTAATAAGACAAAGACTGCTAAAAGATTGGATGTGTCTTTACGAAATCTCTATTACAAAATTGATAAGTACAATATACAATATTGAATAAATTGGCACGCAATATTTTTCATACATTGAAAAAACTTGCACAGTAATATTTCTGGAAACGTTATCATACCAAGGGATGAAAAGTTGGCATGAATCTTGCACAAGTTAGACGATGGAAAAAGATTATGTTTTAGAAAGGGTTGAACTCAGGTCATGCATTTAGAAAAACTCATTGAAGAAGCAACCCATTTGCCAAATAAAGTTGTTGCGGTAGCCGCTGCAGAAGATAAAGAGGTTATCGAAGCAGTCAAAATGGCGTTAGATAAACAAATCGCTTCTTTTCGATTATTTGGTGATGAAGACAAGACGATGTCTCTCCTTCAAACCTTAGGGTTAGATGTATTTGAGCATCTTAAGGTGATTCCATGCAGTCATCCAGATGAAGCTGCGGCGAAGGCGGTTCAAGCTGTGAGCAGTGGCGAAGCGGATGTGTTGATGAAGGGTATGGTTCCAACTGCTCGTATTCTTAAGGCAGTTCTGAATAAAGAGTACGGACTAAGAACTGGGAAAGTACTTTCACATGTCGCAGCTTTTGAAGTGACAGGTTATGACCGCTTGGTATTCGTTACAGATGCCGCTATGAATATTGCACCAGATTTACAGAAAAAAGCAGAAATCGTCCAAAATGCTGTTGACGTGGCGGTCAGGATAGGCGTGGAAACCCCAAAGGTTGCACCGATCACTGCAGTAGAGGTCGTCAATCCATCGATGGAAGCCACTCTTGATGCAGCAGCTCTTAGTCAAATGAATAACAGGGGGCAAATTAAGAATTGTGTTGTTGATGGCCCGCTTGCTCTCGATAATGCAGTTTCTAAGGAAGCTGCTGAACATAAAGGTATCGGAGGGGAAGTGGCTGGACAGGCAGATATCCTCCTAGTTCCTAATATCGAGACTGGAAATGCGCTATATAAATCATTGATATACTTTGCCCGCGCTAAAGTCGGTGCAGTCATTGCTGGAGCAAAAGCTCCGATTGTATTGACATCCCGAGCTGATACGGCAGAGAGTAAGTTGTATTCGATCGCCCTTGCTGTACGTGCCGTATAGAGATTTTTACCTTCACACAGGCGGTTACGGTCCGTCAAAAAAAAGATAAGATTTCAAGGAGGAAGATGAACATGGAAATTTTCAAGTATATGGAGACTTATGATTACGAACAATTGGTGATTTGCCAGGATAAACAATCTGGTTTAAAGGCGATCATCTGTATCCATGATACGACGCTGGGGCCTGCACTTGGTGGTACAAGAATGTGGACATACGAAACGGAGGATGCAGCGATTGAAGATGCTCTTCGACTTGCAAAAGGTATGACATATAAAAATGCGGCAGCAGGATTGAACCTTGGCGGAGGAAAAACAGTCATTATCGGTGATCCTCGAACAGATAAAAACGAAGAAATGTTCCGCGCGTTTGGTCGTTATATCCAAGGCTTGAACGGACGTTACATAACTGCTGAGGACGTTGGAACCACTGTTGCAGACATGGATCTCATCCGTCAAGAAACAGAATTCGTAACCGGGGTATCACCTGCATTCGGTTCCTCAGGTAACCCGTCTCCGATAACAGCATATGGAGTTTACAGAGGAATGAAGGCAGCAACTAAAGAAGCATTCGGTACAGATTCCCTCGAAGGGAAAGTAGTTGCTGTGCAAGGGGTAGGTAATGTGGCTTATAACCTTTGTAAGCATCTGCATGAAGAAGGTGCTCAACTTATCGTTACAGATATCCATAAGGAAGCTGTGCAGCGTGCAGTAGATGATTTCGGAGCAAAAGCTGTGGATACAGACGACATCTATTCTGTTGAATGTGATATCTATGCACCATGCGCACTTGGAGCGACAGTCAACGATGACACAATTCCACAATTGAAAGCGAAAGTTATTGCCGGTGCAGCAAACAACCAACTGAAAGAAACGAAACATGGAGATAGGGTTCATGAAATGGGCATTGCCTATGCACCAGATTACGTGATCAACGCTGGTGGTGTCATCAACGTGGCCGATGAGTTATACGGATATAACCGTGAACGTGCAATGAAAAAGGTCGAAACAATCTATGACAACATTGCAAGTGTATTTGAAATATCCATGCGGGATAACATCCCTACGTATATGGCTGCAGACCGTCTTGCAGAAGAACGTATCGAACGTAACAAGAATTCAAGAAGTCAATTCTTATTGAATAGCAGACATATTTTATCCCAACGTATCGGTCAATAATTTTTAGCTTTGTTAAATTTTAATGTTGATTTTTTAGAGAAAATATCTTTAAGCGATATTTGCGACACGCCTGCGGGAAGCCGGACGAGAACCTGCAGTTTGAATGCAGAAGTGATGTCCAGCTCAGCGACCAGTCACTTGGATCACTTCAATCTTCCTAGGCGGCAACACACTGATTTTACATCTTATGTGTGAGCCCACGCAGAACCGAACTTTGTTTGGTTCGAGCCTCCTCGTCAGTTTTCCAGTGACCTACGTAACTAAGCCGGTCGCTTCCGCTTTTCTTCTGCCCGCGGAAAGGGAGGGAATTTCGCAAAAATCAACAATTAAGAATAACTGGGCCTCATTTTAAAAAAATCGTTTTTAGAATCATCAATGGAGGGTTCCGTTTTGCAACAAAGAGAATATCGATTACTTGTAATCAATCCAGGATCAACATCTACAAAAATCGGAATATTTGATGATGAACATTCTGTGTTCGAGAAAACCATTCGCCATGATAGCGAAATAATAAATGAATTCGAACATATCATCGATCAATATGAATTCCGCAAAAACGTCATTCTTGAAACATTGGACCATGAAGGGATCAATGTCTCAAAGTTAAGCGCTGTCGTAGGACGTGGAGGTCTCCTCCGTCCGATTGAAGGTGGCACATATAATGTGAATGATTTGATGCTCGAGGACCTTCGAAATGGTTATTCAGGAGAACATGCTTCGAATTTAGGCGGGATCATCGCTCACGAGATCGCTCGCGGTCTGAATATCCCTTCTTATATTGTCGATCCCGTAGTCGTTGATGAATTGGCTCCGCTTGCTAGAGTCTCAGGTGTGCCAGAAATACAAAGAAAAAGTATTTTCCATGCCCTGAACCAAAAAGCAGTTGCACGAAGAGTAGCGAAACAGCTAGGCAGACCATATGAGGATCTTCGCTTGATTGTTACGCACATGGGCGGAGGAATTACAGTCGGTGTACACCAAGAAGGAAGAGTCATTGACGTAAACAATGGTTTGCACGGAGAAGGACCATTTTCTCCTGAAAGAGCGGGTACAGTACCGGTTGGTGATCTCGTTTCCATGTGTTTTTCAGGAGAATATTATGCTGAGGAAATCATGAAAAAGCTTGTTGGGAACGCAGGTTTTGTAGGCTACCTCGGCACAAATGATGCTGTAGAAGTCGAAAAGAGAATTGAAGCTGGCGATGAAAAAGCAAAGTTGATCTATGAAGCTATGGCTTATCAAGTGGCCAAGGAAATCGGTGCAGCGAGTGCGGTATTGTATGGAAAAGTCGATGCAATCGTTCTAACTGGCGGTCTCGCATACGGTAAGGATTTTGTAAATGAAATCACAGAACGGATCGAATGGATCAGTGATGTGATTGTACATCCAGGTGAAAATGAACTCCAAGCTTTAGCTGAAGGTGGCTTACGCGTCCTTCGAGGTGAAGAAGATGCGAAAGATTATCCAAATCAACCGATCGAACAAAGCATTTAACTGAAAGGGGAATGAATCATGGCTGAGAATTATGATCTCGTCATCCTCGGTGGAGGAACTGGTGGATATGTAGCAGCAATTCGAGCATCCCAGCTTGGATTATCTGTCGCTATCGTTGAAAAAGGAAAATTGGGTGGGACATGCCTTCATAAAGGATGTATCCCAAGTAAAGCGTTATTAAGAAGTGCAGAAGTTTTTGCAACCGCTAAAAAAGGTGAAGAGTTCGGTGTGATCGCGAAAGACGTCGCCTTGAACTTCGAACGTGTCCAGCAAAGGAAACAGGGGATCGTGGATCAACTTCATAAGGGTGTCCAACATCTGATGAAAAAAGGGAAAATCGATGTTTACGAAGGGCACGGGCGCATATTAGGTCCATCGATCTTTTCTCCGATGCCTGGGGCCGTTTCAGTTGAGTACAACAATGGTGACGAAAATGTCATCCTGGTACCGAAAAACCTACTTATATCAACTGGATCACGTCCAAGAACGTTACCGGACCTTGATATCGATAGGGAATTGGTCCTTACTTCGGATGAAGCATTGGAACTTGAAGAGCTTCCATCTTCCATCATCATTGTTGGCGGGGGAGTCATCGGAATCGAATGGGCTTCTATGTTCATAGATTTCGGCCTTGACGTAACCGTTCTAGAATACGCGGATCGTATCGTCCCGACAGAGGATAAAGAAATCTCTAAAGAAGCGACTCGTATTTTGAAAAAGAAAGGCGTGAAAATCGTTACTGGAGCCAAAGTACTTCCAGACACATTGGAAAAAGGTGAAGGTGTAACAATCAAAGCGGAGCATAAAGGAGAAGAGAAATCTTTCTCTGCAGATAAATTATTAGTATCTGTCGGACGGCAGCCGAATGTGGAAGACATCGGACTTCAAAACACTGAAATCCAAGTCGAAAATGGTGCAATCCAAACGAACGAATTTTATCAAACGAAGGATTCGCACATTTATGCAATCGGAGATGTAATCGGCGGACTACAACTGGCACATGTGGCATCTCATGAAGGAATCGTGGCTGTAGAGCATATGGCTGACGAGGCTCCTCACCCGATCGATTATACGATGATTTCCAAATGTATCTACTCAAACCCTGAAATGGCAAGTGTCGGTTTGACGGAGGACGAAGCAATAGAACAAGGCTACGAGGTCAAAATCGGCAAGTTTTCATTCAAAGGAATCGGTAAAGCGCTAGTTTACGGTCAGTCTGACGGGTTTGTAAAACTGATTGCTGATAAAGAAACAAATGACTTACTTGGTGTCCATATGATAGGACCTCATGTAACCGATATGATTTCGGAAGCAGGACTTGCGAAGGTCCTAGATGCAACACCATGGGAAATCGCTCACTCAGTCCATCCACATCCGACCTTGTCAGAGGTTATCGGGGAAGCTGCATTAGCAGTTGATGGTAAAGCGATTCATAACTAAGTAGATAAAGGTATCTTAAGGAGGGTAATATGATGGCCGAAAATCGTCATGAAAGATTAGGTTTATCCGATGATCAAGTGATCAAAATGTATGAAACGATGTTGATGGCAAGGAAAATCGACGAAAGAATGTGGCTATTGAATCGTGCAGGGAAAATTCCTTTCGTCATTTCATGTCAAGGTCAAGAGGCGGCACAAGTAGGCGCTTCTATGGCACTCGACAAGGAAAAGGATTACGCACTTCCATACTACAGAGATATGGGTGTCGTACTTTGGTTCGGCATGACTGCACGTGATCTAATGCTTTCAGGTTTCGCTAAAGCGGAAGATCCGAACTCAGGCGGTCGGCAAATGCCAGGTCACTTTGGCCAAAAGAAAAACAATATCGTTACAGGTTCTTCCCCAGTAACTACTCAAGTTGGACATGCAGTTGGTATCGCGTTGGCAGGTAAAATGGAAGGAAAAGATCTTGTGACATTAACCACTTTCGGTGAAGGTTCATCTAACCAAGGTGATTTCCATGAGTCTGCAAACTTTGCGGGAGTACATAAGCTTCCAGTCATTTTCATGTGTGAAAACAATAAATACGCGATCTCAGTACCCATTTCTAAACAGCTTGCTTGTGAAAAAGTATCCGATCGTGCAATCGGTTACGGAATGCCAGGTGTAACGGTGGATGGTAACGATCCGCTAGCGGTTTATGAAGCTGTAAAGGAAGCTGTTGAGCGTGGACGCCGCGGAGAAGGACCTTCATTGATCGAAACAGTTTCTTACCGCTTGACTCCTCACTCAAGTGATGATGATGATCGTGCATATCGTGAGCGTGAAGAAGTTGAAGAAGCTAAACAAAAGGATTCCCTCATCACTTTTAAAAAATATTTAGAGGAAGTCGGAATCCTGACAGAAGAGAAAGCAAAAGAGATCGCTGATCGCATTGATGAAGAAGTGGATGAAGCGACGGACTATGCTGAAGAAGCACCGTATGCAGATCCTGAAAGTGCGCTCAAATACGTGTATGCGGAATAGGGGGACAAAAAAATGCCAGTAATTTCATATATAGAAGCAGTAACGCAAGCTTTACGTGAAGAAATGGAACGAGACAACAAAGTTTTCGTACTTGGAGAAGACGTCGGAGTACGCGGAGGTGTGTTCCGTGCAACAGCAGGCCTTTACGAACAATTCGGAGAAGAGCGTGTAATTGATACGCCATTGGCTGAATCTGCAATTGCCGGAGTAGGAATCGGTGCAGCAATGTACGGTATGCGACCAGTTGCTGAAATGCAGTTTGCTGACTTCATCATGCCCGCTGTCAACCAGATTGTTTCTGAAGCAGCTAAAATCCGTTACCGTTCAAACAATGATTGGCACTGTCCTATCACGATCCGCGCACCTTATGGTGGAGGGGTTCACGGAGCTCTTTATCATTCCCAATCTGTTGAAGCGCTTTTTGCAAATGTTCCTGGCCTTAAGATTGTAATGCCTTCAACACCTTATGATGTAAAAGGTTTATTGAAAGCTGCTATCCGTGATGAGGATCCAGTACTTTTCTTTGAGCACAAGCGCGCTTATCGTTTGATTAAAGGGGAAGTACCTGAGGATGATTATACACTTCCAATTGGTAAGGCTGATGTGAAGCGTGAAGGAGATGACATCACAGTCATTACATATGGACTTTCTGTACACTTCGCTCTTCAGGCTGCTGAAAAGCTTGAAAAAGACGGAATTTCCGCACATGTGCTTGACTTGCGTACGGTTTATCCACTTGATAAAGAGGCAATCATAGAAGCAGCATCTAAAACAGGTAAAGTCTTGTTAGTGACTGAAGCCAACAAAGAAGGAAGCATTATGGGCGAAGTATCTGCAATCATTGGTGAGCATTGCTTATTCGATCTTGATGCTCCGATCCAACGTCTCGCAGGACCTGATGTGCCAGCGATGCCTTATGCACCGACGATGGAAAAATACTTCATGATCAACCCTGATAAAGTCGAAAAAGCTATGCGTGATTTGGCGGAATTTTAATCTCCAAGGAGGGAAACGAAATGGCAACAGAAAAAATATCCATGCCCCAGCTTGGTGAGAGTGTTACAGAAGGAACGATAAGTAAGTGGCTCGTTCAAGTTGGAGACGAAGTTAAAAAATACGATCCGATCGCAGAAGTCATGACAGACAAAGTAAACGCTGAAATCCCCTCATCCTATACTGGAACGATCAAAGAGCTTGTAGCTGATGAAGGGGATACGATCGAAGTAGGTGAGCTCGTCTGTTACATTGAAACAGAAGGTGGAGCAGGTGTCGAAGAAAAAGAAGATGCACCGACTGAAGTCGATCCAGTAGAAGAGGCTTTCGCTGAGGATCAACCTGCTGAAACGGCTCCAAAGAAAGAGAGGCCTAAGCAGCCTAAAAACGGAAAAGCTAGATATTCTCCTGCAGTTTTACGGTTAGCACAGGAGAATGATATCGACCTTGAACAAGTGGAAGGTACGGGTCGCGATGGACGTATCACTCGTAAGGATCTTCAGAAGCTGATTGATTCTGGTGACATTCCTAAAGCAGGAGAGAAGTCGAAGGAAGAAGCAGCACCTGCTCCTGAGAAAGCACCAGAGCCAGCTCAGGAAGCTGCAGCAGCAGCGCCCAAGCCTGCAGCGAAACCTATGAACATCCCGGTGGAAGAAGGCGATATCGAAATTCCAGTAAGCGGTGTCCGTCGTGCAATTGCCGATAACATGGTCCGCAGTAAGCATGAAGCACCTCACGCATGGATGATGATGGAAGTGGACGTAACGAATCTTGTAGAGTATCGGAACAGTGTGAAAGGTGACTTCAAACAAAAAGAAGGTTACAATATCACATTCCTTCCTTTCTTCATCAAAGCAGTTGTTGAAGCACTTAAAGAGTTCCCGATGATCAATTCCATGTGGGCTGGCGATAAGATCGTCCAGAAGAAGGCGATCAACATTTCCATCGCTGTAGCTACAGAAGATTCCTTATTCGTCCCTGTTATCAAAAATGCGGATGAAAAGAGTCTGAAGGGTATCGCTAAAGACGTCAATGAACTCGCTTCTAAAGTACGTAGCGGCAAACTTTCCGGGGATGATATGAAGGGTGGAACTTTCACAGTCAATAACACCGGCTCATTCGGTTCGATCCAATCTACACCGATCATCAACTATCCTCAAGCAGCGATTCTTTCTGTAGAATCAATCGTGAAGCGACCGGTCGTGATGGATAATGGCATGATTGCGGTCCGTGACATGGTCAACCTTTGTATGTCACTTGACCACCGTGTCCTTGATGGATTGGTTTGTGGACGTTTCCTATCCAGAGTTAAGGAAATTGTTGAGAATATCAGTAAAGAAAATACATCTATTTATTAATATGAGAGAGGAAACGTGCAGTGGTCCGCCGCAGCACGTTTTTCCTATTTATATGGCATCAATTCATTGAAGAATGAGAATATCTTTAGTTTTTAATAATATAAATAAGATAAAATTCTTGAAAATCGTAATGGTTACGATATAATAGTATTGCTTCTGAAAACAAATCGGAATCATTACGAAAGGAGCAACAGCATTGCGATTATTTACACTTTTACTTACGTTCACCCTAATCCTTTCAGGTTGCGGTCAGAGCGAGTCGAACGGAAAAGGGGAGCAGGGTGCTGACTTTACAATCTATACATCCATATACCCATTACAATACTTTGCGGAGAGAATCGGCGGCGATTCGGTAAAAGTTGAATCGATCATTCCGCCAGGGTCAGATGGTCATACTTACGAACCTACAACAAAAGAATTAGTAAAAATTTCCGAAGCAGATCTACTGATCTATAATGGAGCAGGTTTTGAAGGATTCATCAACAAGGCGAAAAAGTCTTTGGAAAAACAAAATGTAACCTTTTTGAATGCATCCGCTCACATTACAGAAGATGAGTCAGAGCATGAAGAAGAGCATGAAGAAGGTCATGAGGGAGATGGCCATGAGCATGGGGATCATGAATCCGGTGAAATTGATCCACATTTGTGGCTGGACCCTTTATATGCAATTGAAATGTCCCACAAGATAAAAGACGAGATGATCAATCAACGCCCTGAGAAGAAAGAAGAATTCGAGAAAAATTTCGATGTGTTGAAAAAAGATCTAGAGGACTTGGACGGAAAATTCAAGGAGCTTGCTGAAAATTCAGATCGTAAAGAGTTTATAGTAGCTCATAGTGCCTATGGAAACTGGGAAGATAGATACGGATTTAAGCAAATCTCTGTTGCAGGCATATCGCCATCCCATGAACCTTCCCAAAAAGAAGCCCAGACGATTATTGAATATGCTCGTGAAAAAAATATTTCTTATATTATCTTAGAAAAAAATATCAGCTCGAATGTCGCAAAAATGATCCAAAAAGAAGTGGGTGCGGATATTCTTTATCTGAACAACTTAGAATCACTAACTGAAGATCAGATAGAGGCAGACGAAACCTACTTTAGTGTCATGGAAGAGAATTTAGAGACATTAAAAAAAGCTCTGAATGATAATTAAAAATTTATGGAAAAAAGTTTTAAATTCTGGGAAAGGGGTAAATAAGCAGTACAACACCTCTATACCCCCTAACCCCCTTTCTAAAGCGAGCCTCGTGCTTGCTTTTTTTTTGGTTGAGTCCATAAGGGAATCTGATAATTTGCGATACCTACCATTTTTCGAATAGAATAGAATGTAACAGGATTACGGAAAGGTGTGATTGGTTTTGAATATGAATTTCAACATGTTCATGAATGATGTGGTTGTCACTGCACGTAACGAAGCAAATGAAGCTGGATTTACAGAATTGACGACTCCTGAAGAAGTAGAGGCTGCATTCAGTAAAGAGGGTACCACGCTTGTTCTAGTGAACTCGGTTTGTGGTTGTGCTGGTGGAATCGCGCGACCTGCTGCTGCTTACGCCTTGCATAAGAGCGATACAAAGCCTGATCATACAGTTACAGTCTTTGCGGGTCAAGATAAAGCTGCAACCGAAAAGGCTAGATCCTATTTTACAGGATATCCCCCGTCATCTCCGTCTTTCGCCCTTCTGAAGGATGGAAAGCTGATGACGATGGTCGAGCGGCATGATATAGAAGGGTCTGAACCGATCGAAGTAGTGCACAAGCTGCAAGACGCGTTCAAAGAGTATTGTTAGAATGAGAGTCACCGGTTAATGACCGGTGACATTTCCTTTTTACACGGTAGAATCTTGACAGGGAATGCGAAATGTCGTAAACTAAAATCCTGTCGAATAAATGCGTCCATAGTGAAATGGATATCACACGAGATTTCGGCTCTCGTATTCTGGGTTCGAATCCTGGTGGGCGCGCCATACTGATATTTAACCGCAAACTCCGCATAAGTGGGGTTTTTTGTTTTTCTTAGGGGTTGTAAGGCGGGTGCGGAACTTGGCTAAAAATGCAAAGCAGTGTCGTTTGGCCGATATACGCTTAAATTTGGCCGTATAACACTGTTTTTTGGCCGTATCAAAATTATGTTATATAGAGGAATATCTGTATCAGTAGAGAATTCTGATTTATGTAATAATAAGGAGAGTGATTATTTGGAAGTAAAACCTAAAAGATTGCCCATTTATCTTGAACAATTGATGGCGCTTGTTAATAGAACACCCTTAAATCATCCAAGTTTGCAATACATTGTTGAAAACCTCATGAAAAGTAAGGCTGGGTATAAAGGAGAGAAGATGCTTGAATATTATTTGCGACGAATCCCCCATAATGATTACTACATATTTCATGACCTTAGATTGCCTTCTAAAATGGATTATTTTCAAATTGATATTTTGCTTGTCTCTTTAAAAATGATTATTCTCATTGAAATTAAGAACATCTCTGGGACACTATTTTTTGATGGTAATTTCAATCAAATGATTGGAGGTATTGGGAGGTTGTTATATTTAAGCCATGAAAGCAGTTGTTCTTTTTGTTGGCGGACTTGAGTTACAGGGTTCGGAACCTTTCCTCCTTTCCATCTCCAGTGATTCGAATCATTGAACCTCAAATTATTATCACCAACTCAAAAACCATTTTAAAAACTTCTTCTAAGTATTATCGAGCTCCACTAATTATCCATTGCGAAGATCTCATTGAAAGAATTAACCAGTTAGAAATAATCCATTCAAAAAATCATCTCACAGATAATGACCTAGAAAGAATAGCTAAATCTTTACTTTCAGAGCATACTGAACTAATTTCAAATGTACTTCACCGTTATAATGTTGGCTGAGACGAGTTGTTACTAGGTATAAGGTGTCCAAGGTGTGCTTTCATTCCAATGCAGAAACTTTGGGGGAAATGGCAATGTGAAAAATGTGATTTCAGTTCAAAAGACGTTTATAAAGCATCTCTAAAAGATTATGCCCTCTTGATAAGTCCTCACTTTACGAATAGTTCAATAAAGAAGTTCCTGAGTTTAGAATCAAGTAATGTCACCAAAAAATTGCTCACCTCGGCTAGTCTTTCTTATAGTGGGGAAAAAAGTAAAAGAGTTTACCGCCTCGACCTCAATTCCTTCATTCTGTGTTAGCTGCAATTTTTCCACATAGGGTGTCTTTATTTCACGAAAACTAGGGGTATGGTTTACAATAGGGAATGTTCTGATTACCGTATGTGATCTTTAAATGACTTATCACATCCTACATACACCACGAAAGGGGGCAAAGACAGTGACTTTTCCGTTTGGATATCGTACGTTGAAAACTGCGATTGCTGCACCTCTGGCTATTTTGATTGCCCAGGCTTTCCAGCTGGAATTTTACATATCTGCAGGTATCCTTGCTGTTCTCTGTATTAAAGTTACGAAAAAGAAATCCTTCATAAGCTCCTGGGAACGGTTTGCATCGTGCGTGATCGGGATCGGCTTTGCATTCATCTTTTTTGAAGGGATTGCCTACCATCCGCTCGTGCTCGGATTACTTTTATTGGTTTTCATACCGACGCTGGTAGCGTTAAAGTTGAAGGAAGGCGTCATAACGAGTGCGGTCATCATCCTTCATTTTCTTGTAATTCAGGATTTCTCCATATCCATCGTATTGAATGAGTTAGCCATTATCGTGATCGGGATTGGTATGGCCTTGATTATGAATCTGTATATGCCGAGTATGGAACGTAAACTGAAGAAATATCAAGTGGAGGTTGAAGAGGATTTCGAAAAGATCCTCAAGGAATTTTCGAGATTTTTGAGGGAAGGGGACAGTGACTGGGATGGGAAAGAAATCGTCACTGTAGACAGACTATTAAAAGAAGCGAAGAGTCTTGCTTTCCGGGACGTTGAAAACCATCTGACAAGACATGAAAACCAATACTACAATTATTTTAAAATGAGAGAGAAGCAGTATGAAATCCTCGGGCGCGTCATGCCGGTCATTTCCTCGTTGGATCATACCTACGTCCAAAGCTTCCGGATTGCGGATTTTCTGGATGATTTAGCAGAGGCAATCCACCCAGGGAATACTGCTCAACAATTTCTTGATGAACTTGAAAGAATGAAGCAAGCTTTCAGAAACATGGATTTACCTAAGGATCGGGATGAGTTTGAGACAAGATCTTCACTCCATTATTTTTTACTAGAAATGGAACAATATTTGATTTTAAAAAGATATTTCAAAGCTAGAGATTAGTGATTATTCCGTTGGCCCTCTTGGCAAACTAAAGAATAAAGCTTGTGTAGGGAGGATCAAGGTATGGGACAATTTTCGCTGTTTCTAGCTTCTTTTATTTTCGTGGTGTCGCCGATATGGCCGCTGGGAGAGAATCCGTTACCTGGGGACCCTTATGTGATCGTCAATAAGTCGAATAATACGTTTGCTTATATCCATGATGGTGAAATCGAAAAGATAGGGCGGGTCGCAACTGGGAAGTCCAGGGATTTGACACCGGAAGGAGAATTCACAATCATTGTGAAAGCGGTCGATCCCTATTATCGTAAAAAGGACATACCTGGCGGTGATCCAGACAACCCATTAGGTTCACGGTGGATCGGCTTTGATGCCGAGGATACGGATGGCCGGACTTACGGTCTGCATGGTACGAATACGCCAAAGGCAATTGGGCGATTCATTACAGCAGGCTGCGTCCGCTTTTATGAAGATGACATCCGATGGCTGTATGACCATGTTCCACTTGGCACGAAAGTTCTTATCGTTACAACTGATAAACCGTTTGATAAAATAGCAAACGACTAGAACGTTTTGCAATAAATACATCTTGTTACCACTATAAAGAGTCTTTAATTAAACTGGGTCTGGCAAGCGAGACGGAATCCTTGATCAACCTGGCCGTCAAACTTCGCTTTTTCCTGATCGTTAGGCTCGATCAGGAAGGAGCCCCCTTTTAATACGAGGACTTTGCATCTCCCGCAAGTCCCTTTTTTACATTTAAAATCAAGTCTATTTCCTTGTTTCAGCGCTGAATCGAGCAAAGTCATATTTTGCTCAGGCTTTACCGAATATGCCCTTCCTTTTTGAATAAGATAAATATTAGTTATGTTAGTGGGTTTGTTTTGCTCGATATCAATGCCAGAAGACTTCTTCGCCTGAAATTTTCCGTGACTTGTTTTTTTCAATGTGGCGGAATCCTCTTTCAAAGAACCGACAGTCAAAGCCTTTTTCATAATAAAACAATCCTCCATTTCTTAATAATCAAATATTTTCGCCCAAAAATGTTATTGACCTGAGAATCATTTTCACTTACAATGAAATTAAATACCGTTGAGAATGATTATCATAATTACTATAGGAGGCTTTTCAAATGGGTTACGATGTAAATGGCTTCACTGATATGCATACACTTTTGACAAATGAGCGGAAAATTGGTGGAGCAATTGAAGCAAGTCGTATACGTTTGAGCACTGGGGAAGAATTTACATATCCAGTCATTACGAACATCGATTTTTCTGGCTCGACGTTTTATTCGGTCGGGTTCGTTACCGATGATGGCGAGAAATACATTGTGAACGTTAAGGATATTAGTATGATGGCCTCTTGTCGCCATTGTCCGATAAAAGAATTGAAAAACAGCCACTATAAAGAACAAAAAACAAGTCAACGGATCGAATATTTGAAACGTTTATGCGAAATTAACGAAGGTGCTTGTACACCGATATTTGAAGAAGAGGTTGCAGCCATCATCAATGATATCGGTGAAGATGCCATTTACCAGGATGCGGAACTGACCTACTTGAAGAAACAGCCGCTTAAAAATTCATTCAAAATCGCTTAGTAAAAAAGTAGAATCCCATTCAGGATTCTACTTTTTGGTTGGGGAATCGAGTGTACAGATCGCCGAAGGACGTTTGATCCGGAGCACTGAACTTTCATAAACACGGAAAAGATAGTTCATATGTTCAGTATCCATGAACGCTGAATCAAAATCTTCTGCAATCGCAAGATCCAGGTTTTCTCGGCCGGTAGCGATCAAAACGCCAGAATCCTCTTTGAGGACAGGTGACTGATAGATCCCATCCGTCACTAATTCACGGATATGTTCGATTTCCAATACGTGTGTTCCTTCATGGACACGATGGATCAACGCATAAAGGGAAGGGGATAACACCAAAGCGTACGGACCGCTATGTCCCATTTTCAAAAGTTTGTTCCTCGCCTCGACGACATCGGAGAACGCATTGCCTGATTTCATCCAATCTTCACGAATGTGGGTCAGCCGTCCTTTTACATTCATCAATCCTTCTAGATCGAATCTTTTTGCACCGTTAAAGATCATATCATCTTCAAGAAGAGCTGATTGTGCTGCAGCATTTGCAGCTGCAGAAAAATCGACTGGTATGTCCAGCGTTTTCGCTTGTTCGATATCTCTCCAGTAGAGGATGAAGTCTTTATAAAGCAAAGGTATGGTGAGATTGACACGTTTGGTCGGTTCAGAAAGCTGGAGGTTCTCACCATGATAGCCCATTGAACCGATTTCTTTATCTTCATATACATCGTTTGTTACCGTTTGTACCCCTTGGCCTAGAGGACCATAAATGTCGATGAATCGTCTGCCAATCAGCTGTCGTTTGATGCTGTCCATAATCGTCGAATCTAATTGCTGCCAATCGCGATCACTTAACGGGGAATCTGCAAATACGTCAATTTTGTTCATTTTATTTACCTCCCTTTAAGGCTTCCTATTGTCAATCCTTTTTTATTACGTCCTGCGGGTGATGATGGTTTTCTTGGGTTCTGGTGTGAAGGTTGGTCTGTATACAATTCCACTTTCAAATGTTCTGCTTTATCTTCCTTTTCATCAGTCGGAATCGATGCCCGAGTGCTCACTACTCCTTCGAACTGATCATTCAAATCATTCAGCATCGCCTTGATCGTTTGATAATCCTCATACGTCATATCTCGTAAGCTTTTCAAGCTTGCTTCATGCTCCGTATCTTTGAATTGAAACAAAGCGAGATCCAAGTGCTCTAAGAAATTATGAAGGCCGAATTTTTCAAGACTGATATCTTGTAAAAGCCTGATGAATTCATGATTGGATGAATGGGAAGCCTCAGGATTACCGATAAAATAATCAAGCTTAGGATTCACCATCGCCAGTCGGTCCTGACGGTGTTCTTCTTCTTCATAAATATGATGAAAATAAAGTCGTTCATGTTCATCTTTAGCATTTTCGATTGTCGGTTCAAGGATACCCATGAAAACTTTCAATGCATCCTCAGTTCTCGAAAATATGTTTTTCAACTCTTGGAAGTTTTCAGACATTGCTTCTCACCTTCCTTTTTACATTTAAAGAAAGTATAAAATACTTTCTTCAAAAAAGGGTATCTATGGCTCAGCCTACGCAAAAGGCTAGTCTTTGCCACGTTTTCTTTAAAGATTTCTCCATATTCAACCATCATTTCCAATTTCATCTCTTTTTATCCTTCATCCTTGTCGAGATTTAGGGTTGAAAACGACCAGTATCAAAACATGAATGCCACATTTGCAAGAAGTGAAATACACATGGCGATGATCATCAAATAAATCATGATTTTCATCCATTTATTGCGCATAGATATTACCTCCTAGGATTCTTACATCCTATTGTACAGAGAAACAGATGGCGGTACAAGCGCAAAGCGTGTCGAGTTTTTTTGTGAAAATGCAGGAGTTAACCGCTTTCATAGAGAAGTGAAATAGATGGTAAACATGTATGCAAAAGGAGGCTTCTAGAATGGAACATGAAAATGAGTTTAAACAATTGTTTAAAGAATGGCAAGATACGACAAAAAAGTTGATGGATCGATTTCCTGAACGGAAGGAAGCGTTCCAAACTTCTTCCAACATTGATATAGAGCGTTTATATCTCCCAGAACAATTAGATTCAACATATATGGAGAAGTTAGGTTTTCCTGGCCAATTCCCTTATACGAGAGGGATCCAACCTACAATGTATCGTGCAAGGCATTGGACGATGCGCCAATATGCGGGCTTCGGTTCTGCTGAAGAAACGAATAAGCGGTTCCGTTACCTTCTTGATCAAGGACAGACTGGGTTATCGGTAGCGTTCGACCTTCCTACTCAGATCGGATACGATTCAGATCATGCCATGTCAAAGGGGGAAGTAGGTAAAGTCGGTGTTGCAATCGACTCTCTGGAAGATATGGAAGCTTTGTTGAAAGATATCCCGTTAGATAAAGTAAGTACGTCAATGACGATCAATGCTCCAGCCGCTGTCCTTTTAGCGATGTACATCGTTGTGGCCGAACAGCAGGGAGTATCGCCAGACAAAATCTCGGGCACGATCCAGAATGACATCTTAAAAGAATATATTGCTAGAGGTACGTATATTTTTCCACCGAAGCCTTCCATGAGATTGATTACGGATATCTTCGCCTATTGTGCGGAACACGTACCAAGATGGAACACGATCAGTATTTCAGGCTATCACATTCGTGAGGCAGGTGCGACAGCAGTTCAGGAATTAGCTTTCACCATCGCGAACGGGAAGGCATACGTAGAAGCAGCCCTTGAAGCCGGATTGGATATCGATCAGTTTGCGCCTCGTTTAGCATTCTTCTTCAATGCACATAATGAGTTTTTTGAAGAAATCGCAAAATTCCGGGCTGCCCGGAGAATGTGGGCTAAAATCATGAAGGAAGTGTATCATGCGAAGAGCCCGAAGAGCTGGCAGCTAAGGTTCCATACACAGACAGGCGGCTCGACACTGACTGCCCAGCAACCAGACAACAATGTCGTCCGTGTCACTGTGCAAGCACTTTCTGCGGTTCTTGGGGGAACACAAAGCTTGCATACGAACTCACGAGATGAAGCGCTCGCGCTTCCGACAGAGGAATCTGCTAGAATAGCCTTAAGGACACAGCAGATCCTTGCGCATGAGAGCGGTGTAGCGGATACGGTAGACCCGCTTGCTGGTTCATATTTTGTAGAATCTTTAACAGATGATTTAGAGAAAGAAGCGAACCGTTATTTAGATAAAATAATCGATTTAGGCGGTGCTGTATCTGCTGTCGAACAAGGATATATGCAGCGTGAAATACATCATACCGCTTACGAAATGCAAAAGGCCATCGAAAAAGGCGAGCAGATTGTCGTCGGCATGAATGCATATCAATTAGATGATGAGCCGAAGCCAGAACTTCATCGACTTGACCCAGAACTAAGTGCCAATCAGATAAGAAAATTGGATGAAGTACGGTCCAGGCGAGATCAACGACGAGCGAGCGCTCAGTTAGAAAGGCTCCGAAGTGCCGCCCAAGGCTCAGACAACCTGATGCCTCATATTGTGGAATGTGTCCGTTCCTATTGTACGATCGGTGAGATTTGCGGCGTTTTACGTGAAGAATTCGGAGAGTTTACAGGCATTTAATACAGGTGCACAACTGTGATTAAACCTGCACAAATAAATTATACGCAGGGATACGGAGGTAGTGGAGATGAAAAAGAAAATACGTGTATTGATTGCAAAGCCAGGTCTGGATGGTCATGACCGTGGAGCTTTGATCATATCACAGGCATTGCGTGATTATGGCATGGAGGTTATTTACACTGGGTTAAGACAAACGCCCGAACAGATCGTCGCTTCAGCTATACAGGAAGATGTCGATGCGATTGGTTTGTCCTGTTTATCGGGTGCTCACAATGAACTTTTCCCTGAAATCGTAAAAGGCTTGAAAGCGCAAGGGGCGGGTGATATCATCGTCATCGGCGGAGGTGTTATTCCTTGGGAAGACATTCCGTTTCTAGAGGAGCAAGGTATCAAAAAAATCTTTACGCCAGGGACACCTTCCATTGAAACCGCTAAATACATTGAGAAAGTCGTGTGCCAACGTGATGGGATTTCTCTTGAACACCCTGTGGATTTGATTGAAAAAGTCGATCACATAGGTATAGCTGTCCAGTCTCTCGACGAATCATTGCCTTTTTATTTAGAAACACTACAACTGAAGTTAGAAGGTATTGAGGAGGTTGCTTCAGAATCAGTGAAAGTGGCGTTTGTTGATGCAGGCAACGTCAAGCTGGAGTTGTTGGAGCCGACCTCAAAAACAAGTCCTATCCAATCCTTTATAGAAAAACGCGGAGTTGGAATTCATCACGTGGCTTTTGGAGTAGAAAACATTCAAGACCGGATAGATGAAATCAAGCAAAAGGGCATCCGGATGATTCATGATACGCCTAAGCCTGGTGCAGGTGGGGCCTCCATTGCATTCATGCATCCAAAATCAACAAATGGTGTACTTTTTGAGTTATGTGAGAAACCATCGAAGGAGCGTTTGTAGGAATGGACATCTATGATAAAATCAATGAGCTATATGATCGACGCCGCAGGGTCGAGATGGGCGGCGGCGATGAACGAATTGAAAAGCAGCATGAAAAAGGGAAGCTGACGGCAAGGGAACGGATCGACCTGCTTCTTGATAAAGGGAGCTTCGTAGAGATCAACCCGTTCATAGAACATCGCAGCTCGGATTTCGGCATGGATAAAAACCATGCACCAGGAGAAGGGGTCGTAACAGGATATGGAACGATACACGGGCGATCCGTCTATCTTTTCGCACAAGACTTTACCGTTTTCGGTGGAGCACTCGGAGAGATGCACGCGCAAAAAATAGCCAAGGTGATGGATCTAGCGGCAGAAAACGGCGCTCCCTTTATCGGCCTAAATGATTCAGGCGGGGCTCGAATTCAAGAGGGGGTCGTTTCTTTAGATGGCTATGGTCAGATTTTTTATAGAAACTCCATTTATTCTGGGGTCATCCCACAAATTTCTGTCATCTTAGGGCCGTGTGCTGGAGGCGCCGTCTATTCCCCTGCCATCACTGATTTCGTCTTCATGGTCGAAAAAACGAGCCAAATGTTTATCACTGGCCCAAAAGTGATCGAAACGGTAACAGGAGAAAAAATCAGTTCGGAAGACTTAGGAGGCGCAAAGGTACATGGGACGAAAAGCGGTAATGCCCATTTTACAGCACCTACTGAAGAAGAAGTACTGATTGAAGTACGTCGTCTACTTGAATATCTACCTCAAAACAGTGAGGAGAAGCCCGAACCGAAACAAGTGGAAAACGAAACCGACTACCGAGAACACCTTGCCGATGTCGTTCCCTTCGAGACGATTCGCCCTTACGATGTAAGAAATGTTATCCTGGAGATTGTCGATGAAGACTCGTTTATGGAAGTGCACAAGGATTTTGCGAAAAATGTCGTTGTTGGGTTCGGTAGAATAAACGGTGAAGCGATCGGTTTGATCTGTAACCAACCTAAGGTGATGGCTGGAGGTTTAGATATCGATTCTTCTGACAAAGTAGCGCGATTCATCCGTTTCTGTGACAGTTTCAATATTCCGTTGATCACATTTGAGGATGTAACAGGTTTTTTTCCTGGCATTAAACAGGAACATGGCGGTATCATAAGACATGGAGCTAAAATTCTGTATGCCTATTCAGAAGCTACTGTTCCGAAAATTACCGTGATCACCCGGAAAGCATATGGTGGAGCCTATGTGGCGCTGAATAGCAAGTCAATCGGGGCGGATCTTGTGTTCGCTTGGCCGAATGCGGAAATCGCTGTCATGGGACCTGAAGGAGCAGCGAACATCATATTTGCACGAGAAATCAACAATAGTGAAAATCCTGAGCAGACAAGACAGGAAAAGATCGCAGAATACCGCGAGAAATTTGCGAATCCTTACGTCGCTGCAGCCAGAGGGATGGTAGACGATGTCATCGATCCAAGAGAAACCCGAATCAAACTTACACAGGCATTACATATGCTCCGTAACAAAAAAGTGAACCGCCCTTATAAAAAGCATGGAAACATCCCTCTATAAAGAGTGATTTATTTTGGATACTTGCGAAAGGAGACATACATGATAAACCACGACCGAATCGTCGAGGAGTTTTTAGAATTGGTTCAAATCGACTCTGAGACAAAACATGAAGAAGAAATCTCAAAAATTCTTAAAAAGAAATTTTCCGATCTAGGCTTAGAAGTAATTGAAGATGAATCAAAAGAAAAGACAGGCCATGGAGCTGGTAATCTGATTTGCACGTTACCAGCTACAAACGAAAAAGCCGACTCGATCTATTTTACTTCTCATATGGACACAGTGCTTCCAGGCAAAGGGGTAAAACCATCCGTTGAAGATGGATATATAAAGAGTGACGGGACAACAATCCTTGGTGCAGATGACAAGACAGGACTGGCAGCGATGTTCGAAGCGATCAGAGTGTTAAAGGAACAGGAAATCCCTCATGGTAAGATACAATTCATCATTACAGTCGGAGAAGAATCTGGACTTGTGGGGGCGAAGGAGCTTGACCCGGCCCATATTGATGCTCAATACGGATTTGCACTTGATTCAGATGGGAAAGTCGGGAATATCATCGTTGCGGCACCGACCCAGGCTAAAATCAAGGCAACGATTAAAGGTAAAACTGCACATGCAGGGGTTGCACCAGAAAAAGGAGTATCCGCGATCACGATTGCTGCTAAGGCAATCGCAAAAATGCCGCTTGGTCGAATTGATGAAGAAACGACAGCGAATATCGGTAGATTTGAAGGCGGTGCAGGAACCAATACGAACATCGTCATCGATCATGTCGATATTTTAGCTGAGGCCCGCTCATTGATTCCTGAAAAAATGGAAGCTCAAGCTCAAAAGATGAAGGATGCGTTCGAAAGCACAGCCGAGAGAATGGGTGGACAAGCACATATCGAAATAATCGTCATGTATCCAGGATTCAAATATGATCATGGTGACCATGTCGTTGAAGTAGCGAAACAAGCTGTTGAAAAAGTAGGGAGAAAACCAGAGCTTCAACAAAGCGGCGGCGGAAGTGATGCAAATATTATTGCTGGCTTCGGTATTCCAACTGTAAATTTAGCTGTAGGATACGAAGAGATTCACACGACAAATGAACGCATGCCGATTGAAGAGCTTGTCAAAACATCTGAGTTGGTCGTCAGGATAATTGAAGAGGTTGGCAGTTCAAAGTAATACATCGATAATGGTTGACTGGACGGAGTAAAAACCTCCTCCGGTCAGCTTCTTTTTTTGCTTAGGCGTTGGGAGTGGATTTCGTAAATATCAACAATGAAGGAAAACAGACTTTGCTTATAATGAAAGTAACGGGGTACTATGGATGTAACTGTAAACGTATTAAGTTTACTTTCTCCTATTTAACAGCTTATTTTATATCCTTCCATAGTTCTAGGCAAATTCAGGCCTAAAGCAGCGAATTTTGTAAGATAAGCATTGAAAGGTGTCGGCTTTTACAATATATGTTAATATTAAACTACCTTTTAATGCCTATGAAATAGAATATAGAAAGCGAGGCGCTGGTAGTGAATATACCTAATCTACATATCATGATGAATTATCTGAGAGGAACTTATAAAATACTAGAAGAAGAGTGGCAGAAATCAGCGAGAAGCATCGGACTTACACAGGCAGAACAACACGTACTTTGGATTGTACACCTAGAAAAAGAAGCAACCATAACGAAAATCGCAACGATTGGATTGTGGGATGTATCAACTGTCATGCAAGTCATCACACGTCTCAAACAAAAAGGCCTCATCACGCTCATCAAAAAGAGTTCTGACCGCAGGGTCTCCTATGCTGTATTAACAGATAAAGGCCAAGAAAAACACGAAGAATCCAAGCAATTTTCGTATAAATTATACGAGTATCTTGAAGACTTCAGGGAAGATTCAAATGAAAACAAAAAGTTTGTTGAAGATTTGTTGAAATTTCATCGGGAATTGAATAGGCATTTCCATGGAAGTGAATTCATAGAGTGGACAGAACAGACTGCAAAAGCGATGAAAAAGGGTAGTTAATGACAATAGTGGATCATACGGAGAGTCTTCGAATATTAACCACTAAAACTCCATTGCATCAATGATCCGTTCAACTGATTTGCCGACAGGGATGGAAAGCTCATAAATCGTGGGGGAGCGTTGATGGAGGAACCTCAGGTGTTCATAAGAATCGAAAACCTTCGACTGAACAGCTGGGTAAGGCGTACATGAATAATGTCGAATTCGATTGTACATAAAAATTTCCTCCCTCCGTTTATAGCTTCTTTTATCACTATTTTGTAGAACATTCGAAATATTCGGCGTTTTGTACCGAGGTGAGGTGGTTCATGTTGAAAAAGGCAAAAACAGCTAGAATAATCTTCCATGTTGATATGAACAGTTTCTACGCCTCAGTAGAATGTGCTCTTGATCCGAGTTTACGTGGAAAACCCCTTGCAATAGCTGGAAATGTCGAGGAGAGAAGAGGAATCGTTGTTACAAGCAGTTATGAGGCAAGAGCACAAGGTGTACGTACAACTATGACGGTTTGGGAGGCGAAACAAAAATGTCCAGACCTGATCGTTATGCCGCCATCTTTTGAACGATACCGTAATGCATCTCGAAAGATGTTCAATTTGTTATTAGAGTATACCGATCTAATCGAACCGATATCAATTGATGAAGGATATATGGATGTTACAGAAAGGTATTCTGATCATTCACCAATCGAAATGGCGAAGGAAATTCAGAGCCGGTTGATGGATGAACTGCATTTACCCTGCAGTATTGGAATCGCGCCGAATAAGTTTTTAGCTAAAATGGCATCTGATATGAAGAAACCCCTCGGAATTACGATATTAAGAAAAAGAGAACTGCCTAGAAAACTTTGGCCGTTACCGATTGAAGAAATGCATGGTGTAGGAAAGAAGACGATGGAAAAATTCCATAAGGTGAACATATATACAATTGGCGACCTTGCATCCAAGAATCTTCAAGAAGTCAAATTACAACTTGGCAAAAATGGAGAAAAGTTATGGAACAGATCAAAAGGGATTGATGATCGACTTGTAGACCCAGAGGCCTCAAATGAATTCAAGTCAGTAGGGACGTCCACGACTTTACCTCAAGATATAGTACAAGTCGATAAAGCTGCAAAAGTTCTAAGAGAGCTTTCACAGTCACTCGAACAACGATTGAAACGAAAGAAAGTCGTTACTACCTCGATCCAAATCACCATTCGTTATGCAAACCGCAAAACAATCACCCGGAGCCAGACATTTTCTAATCCAATCCAGCAGAAAGAAGAAATATTTGAAATCGCCAATAAACTGTTCAAAGAACATTGGGATGAACGACCAGTCCGGTTGTTAGGAATCACTGCCACCCAGGTTATTGATAAAAGCAGTGCCACCAGACAATTGGACTTGTTTTCATATAAAGAACATACGAAAGATGAGCAACTTTTCGAAACGCTGGACCGTCTTAATCGTAAGTATGGTAATCGATTAATTCGAAGAGGTGTAGAGAAAAAGGGGGATGTCGGTAATGGAAGTGAAAATGAAACTGAATGAAGTGAAGGAGTCGATCGGGAAGGTATTGATCGGCAAGGAAGAAAGCGTTGAATTGATCTTAGTAGCTTTATTGGCGCGAGGACACGTGTTGATGGAAGACGTGCCAGGCACCGGTAAGACGATGCTCGCGAAAAGCATCGCAAAATCGATTGCAGGCTCATTCGGCAGGATTCAATTTACACCAGATGTTTTGCCTTCAGATATTACGGGGATTCAATACCTTAACCCGAAATCGAGAGAATTCGAAACAAGGTTCGGTCCTGTGATGACGAATGTCCTTCTTGCTGATGAAATCAACCGTGCTACACCAAGGACACAATCGAGTCTGCTAGAAGTGATGGAAGAAAGACAGGTAACAATTGATGGAGTGACGAATGGCCTCCCAGATCCATTTATCGTATTAGCTACACAAAATCCGATCGAATCACATGGAACTTTCCCATTGCCTGAAGCGCAAATGGATCGATTCCTACTAAAATTGAATGTCGGTTACCCCTCTTTACATGAGGAACAAAAAATGATGAGGGCTTATCGGAATGAAGAGCCGATTGAAAGGTTAGAGCCTGTCTTTACAACAGAAGAAATCATATTAATGCAGAAGATGATTAAAGAAGTCCGATTATCCGAGGAAATTGAGGAGTACATACTAAGGATCATCCTTGAAACCCGACGATCAAAAAATATTGAAGTAGGTGTAAGCCCGCGAGGAACGTTAGCCTTTATGAGAGCATTACAAGCTTATTCTTGGCTCAATGGAAGAGATTATGTCATTCCGGAGGATTGTAAGAAGCTCGCACCGTTCGTGCTGGCACACCGCCTCGTTTTATCGATGGAGGGGGAACTACGAAAAACACAATTACAAGTGATCACGGACATTTTGGATGTTATCGAGGTTCCAGTCGAATCTGGAGCTGTCAAACAATGATCTGGAAAATAATCATGGATTCGGATAGAAGTACGAGGATCCTTCGAGTACTTGCAATCCTACTGATTATTTTTGCCTTATACGGTAAATCGTATCTGATGTTTTGGGCAGGGATATTGATAGGATTGAGTTCCTATTTATCGATTTATTATATGGATGTACTTACAAGGAAGCTCTTTTATCCAAACCCTAAAGAGAAAATACGGATGTTTCCAGGGGATGAAACTCCATGGAGACTAACGGTGTCCAACCATAGCAGATTGCCTGTGTTCAATACAAAGTTAAGGCTTTTAATGACCAATGATGCGGAATTTACAAATGTAAAACCGAGTGAGGAACGAAGAAATGCAAACGAATACATCTTGCCGGTTTCCTATTTTCCTAAAGAGGAAAAGTGTATTACATTCAATGTCAAAGGACTTAAACGTGGTGTAGCGAAATTTTCGAATCTCGAATTTCATGTATCCGATTTACTCAGCTTAGCATCAGTTAAAATGATCAATGATCGTCTGGTCCAAACCGAGTTCATCATATATCCTACGATTCTTCCAGTCTCGGGCGTAGAAGACCTGATAAAGTTGCAGCAAGGTACTCGGCCGGTTCCGTCCTCATTGTATGAGGACCATACTTTAGTTGTCGGCACACGGGATTATCTCCCAGGTGATTCTTTCCAAAGGATTCATTGGAAAGCCTCTGCTAGAATGGAAGAAATGCAGACTAAGCTTCATGAAAAAACCGTATCACAATCATGGACAATATTTATGAATGTCATCCTCGATCCTAAGGAAGTGGCCCGTGTAGGCGAATCAGAACTGCTTGAAAGGCAGATCAGCTATACAGCTTATTTATGTCAATATGCAGTACAGAACCATATCCCATTCGAAATCTACGTGAATATCAAAACGATGGGAAGACTCCCTTATCTGCACTTGGAGATAGGGGAAGGAAAACCTCATCTGGTCAAAGCGTTAGAGCTTTTGGCAAGATTGAATATCAACAGCATCAAAATGCCGATGTTCCGAGTCCTATCCCTATTCAATAGACAACAGATTGACTCTACCGTGGTCATTCTACTTGGTGATGATCAAACAGATTCAGCTTTTTATAATCGATGGATCAGGCAAGGGATCAATCTACATAAAGTCATTATTGATGAAGATACAGCAAAGCTGGATAGGTATATGGTGAGGAGGTCGATTTCATGAGTATATGGGCTTCCATCCGATCCCGGTGGTTGAATTATTCCATGGATATCCTTCTCGTTTTGTTGATTACGATGTGGTTATATGCTCCATATAATGATAATGTATTTATCCCTACAGTGACCGTCATGGTTGGTAGCGGGATACTTTATGAATTGGTCTATCCAAGACTACGGCTTACGAGTGGCAAAGTTCTGTTATCGATTCCCGTTGTCTGGACGGTTGGTTACTTCACCGGTTTAGACGGGGAGTTGTTTTATTTGGCAATTCTCGGACCCGTCACTGCTTTCCGTTATTCCAAGCATTACGCTGATCCTGATATACAACAAGAGTTCCCTATCTTCGTCTCTACAATTATTGGAACGATGTTATTCTTTTTTCTTTACCAGACAAACGACCAAATGTTTTACGTGCTTTGGATATCAATCGTACAGTTTTGTTTGTTCTCATTCGTCAGGCTCAACCGAATGATGATGCATCAACCTGGAAATAAAAAGCTTAAACGATTTCTAGTCTACTTGATTTCAAGCTTTTTCCTGTTTTCTGTAATCATTGCTGTATTCCTTCCGGTGATCAAATCAACTGCTTTCTTTATATTGAAGGTGGTCACCACTGTTTTATCGGGTATCTTTTACCTCCCCCTAAATGCATTTTTCACTTGGTTTGCTTCGATCATTGATCCTAAAGCCATAGAAAATGAAGGGGGAGAGGGTCAAGATGATATAGTGGAAGTACAGCAAGGGGATGTAATGTTAACGGAGCCTCCAGACCTGCTCATCAACATGCTCATTTTGCTTTGCCTCAGCCTAGCGGCATGGCTTGGTTATAAATTCTATAAGAATAAAATCAAATTGATGAAATACTCGGCAGTTACAGCAACGATGGAGTCTGGAAAAATTGGTGAATTGGAACAAAGCGTCTATAATGGATTCAGAAGGTCAAAACCACCTTCAAACCCTATACGTAAACAGTTATATAAGTTGGAAAAGAAAATGGGTAAATATACTTTTGGTCGTTACACCCATGAATCTGTGTCTGAATGGATGGAACGTATCAACGCACCAAAAGAATTACAAGGTGAAATTAACCGGATTTATAAAAGGGTCCGATACGGGGATAAAGAGGTTTTAGAAACTGAAGCTGAAGAATATCGTAATTCAATTGCGAAAATGGTCACCTGGGCGAAAGAGAAATATCGCTCCACGAAAAAAGATATAGAGTGAGAAAAGGGCTGACACTTGGGGTCAGCCCTTTTGGTAAGGAATAATCCTACCAGCCACGTTCATATTGTTTCGGCGGGGTGATTTCCACGTTCAACTCATGAGCCGCTCTTCTTGGCCAGTACGGATCACGTAACAGTTCCCGTGCTAAGAAAATGAGGTCTGCCCGCTCGTTCTGTAAAATTTCTTCTGCATGCATTGGAGAGGTGATCATGCCGACAGCACCTGTTGCAATCAAGGCTTCAGTCCGTAGCTTTTCAGCATATTGGACTTGATACCCTGGGTAAGGATTGATCTTAGCAGGGACAACACCGCCTGAACTACAATCGATTAGATCGATGCCAAGTTCTTTCATCCAGCAAGCATAATCTATGTAATCATCGACAGAGTACCCTGCAGCATTGTAATCGTTGGCTGAAATCCGTACAAAGATCGGACCGTTCCATTCTGATTTCACGGCTGTAATGATCTCCCGCAAGATATTGAACCGTTTTTCCTTCGTCCCGCCATATTCATCGGTTCGTTTATTGATCAATGGGGATAGGAATTGATTGATCAGGTACCCATGAGCTCCATGTATTTCAATGACATCAAAACCAGCTTCACGGCTTCTGCGGGCAGCTTGTCGGAAGTCTTCCACAGTTTCCTTAATCTGCTTAACAGTCATTTCCTTTGGAACTTCCATATCGTCTTTAAATGGAATCGGTGATGAGGAATAAATCGGTCCTTCGACAATCGCTTTACGGCCTGCATGAGCAAGCTGGATCCCGATTTTTGAATTTTGTTCATGCACAAGAGCAACAAGGGAGGCAAGACCTTCCACATGATCATCATTCCAAATGCCTAGATCCTCCATAGAAATACGGCCTTGTGGGGTCACTGCAGTGGCTTCCACGAAGATCAGCCCCACTTGACCTACTGCACGGGTCGTATAGTGTGTCGTATGCCAAGTCGTCACTTTCCCATCTTGGGCATTACAAGAATACATGCACATTGGAGACATGACGATCCGGTTTTTTAAGGTCATGTTTTGAAATGTAATAGGTTCAAACAATTTTGCAGTCATACTTCCAACTCCAATCTCTCTCTTTGTAATATGGTGCTGTTAAATCCAGTTGTTGAATTTGGGAATAGCAAATTTCGCAAAATCAACAATGAAGAATAACAAAGCCTGAAATTTAGTTTATCACAATGACTAGCAAGGTTAATGGAATTTGCCTAACTAAAAAGCAGGCGACTTAATAGTCAGCCTGCTCTAAAGATAACTCTTCGGGTTGAACTTATGGAAAACATTACCGATCACGGATGGTTTGACTGCAAGGGAACCGTCGAGTACAGATCGAGCTATATCAGGCACATCGGTTATAAGGGCTTCCACCTTCTGATCAAATAACCATCTCATCTTTTTCGGATCGTTCACCGTATACGTTCTGACTTTTATACTGCAATCCCTAAACCCTTTCAAAATGGTAGGATGCAAGGTCCTCCAATGCGGATGCACACAATCAGTCGATAAACTTTTGACGTAATTCCATGGTTGGTATAAGCCAGAAGAATAAAGTGGTGCAATCTCTACATTTGGATCCATCTTTTTTAGTTCCTGTAAGCTATAGTGATTGAAGGAAGAATAGATGACCCGATTCCTCAATTTGTGTTGGTCTACTAGATCGTAGACGATTTTTTCCATGCCATAATAGGGCATGATTGTATTTTTCAACTCGATATTCAACAAAAGCTTTGTCTGTTTCATCCAAATGAGGAATTCTTCCAAAGAAGGGATCCGCTCCCCCGTGAATTGTTTTGAAAACCATTTCCCTGAATCAAGGTTTTGTAATTGTTTATAAGTGAATTCGCTGACAAATCCTTTGCCATCGGTGGTCCGTTTTACTGTCTCATCATGAATGATGACTGGGACTTTATCTTTTGTAAGCTGTACATCAAGCTCAATACCATCTGCTTTCATTTCGAGTGCTTTCTTGAAAGATGACATAGTGTTCTCTGGTGCGTATTTACTTGCTCCGCGGTGTGCAAATATATAAGTCAATAGTGATCGCTCCTTGATAGAAGACGTTTCATTGTTTGTTACACTTAAAGAAGGTATAAATACTTTCTTCAGTATAAGTGCAACTATGGCTTAGCCTTCACCAAAGGTTTGGCTTCGCCAAGTTTTCTTTATATTATTGACAATCAGTTTAACATAGTTTCTGTTTTTAAAAGTATATAATACTTTCTATAATATAAGTGGAACTATGGCTTAGCTTTCCCAAAAAGGATCGGCTTCACGAAGTTTATTTAAATAGTATATACGATTCCTTCGTATTTTGCTTTTCGTGGTATATCTATCATAATTAAAGTTTGAATAGGATAAAGGATTTCAGTCTCGAATACCGAAATCTACTTCTATATAAGTACCAAATTCGACAAAAAAAACAGCGTGTCGCATGGGAGTGAACATCTATGAAGAAGTGGCAGGATAAAGAAAGCTTAAAAGAATTGCTTTGTCATTTAGTAGAGTTTCCAAGTATTACGGGATCTGATGCTGAAATTGCAATCAGTGAATTCATCCATATGAAGCTGAACGATCTTCCTTATTTCAAGGAGAATCCATTGGATCTGCAAATTCATCCGACAAGGGACGGCCGTAAGTTTGTCACTGGATTGGTTCGGAATGGAAACAGTTCTGATACAGTGATTCTGATCAGTCATATGGATGTCGTTGATATTGAAGATTATGGTGAATATAAAAACCTCGCTTTCCGGCCAAAAGAACTGACAGCCGAATACATGTCGATCAGGAATGACCTTCCAGCAGCAGTCCAAGACGATTTGAAGAAGGGTGAATGGTTGTTTGGAAGAGGATCGATGGATATGAAGGCAGGATTGGCTCTTCAAATGTCGATGATGGAAAGAGCGAGCCTCGGTGAATTTGATGGAAACATCTTATTACTTTCCGTGCCAGATGAAGAAGCGAACTCCGCAGGGATGATGGAAGCCGTCGAAGTTCTTCTTGAGATGTCCCAGACACACGGGCTGCACTATAAGGCATGCTTGAACTCAGAGCCAGTTTTCACACGGTATCCAGGAGATACGAATCAGTATGTGTACACTGGTTCAGTCGGCAAGCTGTTACCAGGCTTTTTGTGCTTCGGAATGGAGACCCATGTAGGAGAGCCTTTTTCAGGAATCAATGCCAATTACATGGCAGCTGAATTGACGAGAGAACTGGAGCTGAATACGGAATTTTGTGAAATGATCGATGGAGAGGTTACACCACCTCCAACCAACTTGATGCAAAAGGATTTGAAAGAAGAGTATTCTGTCCAAATCCCGCATGTTGCTGTTACACTTTTTAATATGATGGTGATGGAACGTACCGTAAATGAAATCAACAAAGACTTGCTGTCCCTTGCACACAGAGTAGCTGGACGAATTGAAAAGCAGCTGCATGAAAGAGCGGCTGCTTTTAACAAATGGGAACAATTCGAGCCGATTGATAGTAATATTTCCGTTTATACGTATCAAGAGTTACTCGAGAATGCGATTAAACAATATGGTGAAGCGGAAATTGTCCGCCGCCAGGCCTATATCGCAGGAAATTTCAGAACGATAGGAGATCGAGACCTTTCAACCCGGCTTGTTTTTGACCTTGCGTCACTTTGTAAAGAAGAGGGTCCGATGATCGTTTTATTTTACAGTCCGCCGTTTTATCCTGCTGTATCTTCACGAGAGAATCCCCATGTCAAGCAAGTGGTAGGGGAGATGATCGAATATGCCAAAACCAAACACAATGTTGTTTTGAAGAACCAGCACTACTTTGCAGGATTGTCCGACTTGAGTTTTACAAGTCTTTCACAAACGGTGGAAGGGCTCGTCCCGTTATTCCGCAATATGCCGCTCTATGAAAACGGCTATCATTTCCCCCTTGATGAGCTGCAGCAGCTAAAAATTCCTGTCATGAATCTCGGGCCACTCGGTCGAGACCCTCATCGATGGACAGAGCGATTGAATATCGACTACTCTTTTGAAGCTTTCCCTGATATGCTCGGTGTTGCCATCCATAAGCTGCTTAAATAGATTGATGATATTTGCCGAAGTTCACTCCCTTTCCGCTGGCTAAAGAAAGGTGGAATCGCCTCGGGCAGCGACGAAGTTCACTGGAAGTCCGACGAGGGCTCGTTCCTCGCTGCGGGTCTCGCTTGGCCCGATTTTCCCGAAGGAGTATAGCGAATTTCGCTTGATACAGCATGACAAAGCCTAAAAGAAAAAGAGCTCAAAAGGGCTCTTTTTCTAAAGTTAACGCTGGGCTGGATTTTTCTCTAAGGAAAAATGTCGTTGAAGCTCTTTAGATCGCTTGGCTGCATCTAGGACACAGCGTTTGAACGCCTCATCAACGTGGTGTTCCATCAAGGCATTCAAACCAGCTGCAGTTGTCCCGCCAGGACTTGTAATATCTATTCGAAGTTGATTCAGGCTGGCCGTAGATTCTTTCATCATATGGCCTGCTCCTATCATTGTGTCGGCAATCAATTCTCTCGCTTTGCCTTCATCCAATTCAAGGGTCTGTGCTGCTTGTTTCATGGCTTCTGCAACATAATATAGATATGCAGGACCGCTCCCTGCCAGAGCAGTAGTTGCATCCATGTACTGTTCTTGGACGACTGTTACCGATCCGACAGCTTTAAAAAGCTCTTCGACAGCTTGAGCATGTGTGATTGTTGTATTTTTACCCCTACATAAGGTTGTGGTAGACAAGCCTATCTCAGAGGAAGTGTTCGGCATCGTACGGATGACAGGATAAGGACCCTCAAGAACTTCTTCTATGAAGCCAGTTGTAATCCCGGCCATGACGGAAGCGATGATATGGGACTTTTTTACGTAAGGACGGATGCGTTGTAGGCCTGATCGGGCGTCTTTCGGTTTCATTGCCAGGATGATCAGGTCGGTATCTGTCAAAATACGTTCGTCATCATAGGAAACCTGGATACCGTATTTTTCTTCCAGACATTCCAACCGCTCATCATCAGTCCGGTTGGTCACCATGATATTTTGAGAGGGAATCATTTTTTTAGAAATAAGCCCTTTTATTATTGATTCTGCCATCGATCCTGCGCCGACAAAGGTGATGCGATTGATTGTAATCATTTCAAATGATTCTCCCTTCTGCTAAAATGAAAGCACTCTATCTTTCCAAGAGTACAATCAAGTTTAAAATAGTATTTCAACTTTTAGACTACTTGATTCAGTCCTAATATACGGAGGCGTTTTATTTTGAATCAAACATCGAATATCCACTCCATTACGTTACCGACTCCATTTGCGGTTGGTGATGTTAATGTATATCTTATAGATGGTGAAAAACTGACGCTCGTTGATACTGGCCCGAAGACGAAAGAAGCATGGGAAGCTTTTCTTACCCAAATCAATGAAATAGGTTTCAATGTATCTGAAATCGAGCAGGTGGTGCTCACCCATCATCATCCTGATCATGTCGGTCTCTCAGACTACTTGAAAGATAAGGGAACGGAGTTTATTGGATTAGCATACAACGAACCTTGGTTACGTCAGGACCCTGAATTTCTCGATCATCATGATGAGTTCTACTTGAGAGTTTATAAAGAAATGGGTATTGAAAAATTTCATGAAAAAGCAATGCAACGCATACGCGGGTATTTATCCTATTCATGTTCCATCAACATACATACCGTTGTAAAAGAAGGTGATCGCATTGACGGATTGCCAGGATGGAAAGTGATCGAGACACCCGGACATGCTCAAGGGCACTTGTCCCTTCTAAGGGAAGAGGATGGCGTCATGATCGGCGGTGACCATCTCATCCAGCACATTTCTTCGAATGCATTGATCGAACCTCCGCCGATCGGCGTTCCAGAGCGGCCGAAAACCTTGCTTCAATACAGGGATTCACTCAGGAAACTGTTAGATTTGGAAGTGTACACCGTGTATCCGGGCCATGGCAAACCAGTTTTCAACCCGAAAGCCTTGATAAAGAAACGATTAATGAAACAAGAAGAGCGTGCAGATAATATCTTGAACATGATCATCGATCGGCCGTTGACGGGTTTTGATATATGCCAGAGGCTCTTCCCATCCATATTTTTAAAAGAGCTTGGTCTCACCATGTCAGAAACGCTTGGCCATCTAGATTTGCTGAGCAGTAATGATCAGATTCAGATTACAGAGAAAGATGGTGTCCTTTATTTCCAAGCGAAGGAGGCAGTATAAGTGTGCAAGGATAAAATCGTCGTCATCACCGGTGCTTCTAGTGGTATTGGAGCAGAGATTGCGAGAATGATTGCATCTAAAGGTTGGGCTCCAGTATTGATGGCTCGATCCTTCGATAAGCTTGAACACCTTCGTAATGAAATTAAGAACGATTATAAAACGACTGCGCATACTTTTCAACTGGATGTTCAAGACAAAAATCATGTTGAATCGGTATTTAACCAGATGCAGCTTGAAGTTGGAGCGATTGATGTTCTTATAAATAATGCTGGATTCGGTATCTTCGATTATTTTCATGAAGCAAAAATGGAAGATATCGAGGGAATGTTCAACACGAATGTCTTAGGATTGATGGCATGCACAAAAGCGGTTTTACCTGGAATGATCGAACGGAAGAGGGGGCATATCATCAATATTGCTTCTCAAGCAGGCAAGCTTGCTACGGTGAAAGGGAGCGTTTATGCGGCAACCAAACACGCTGTATTGGGATTTTCAAACAGCTTACGAATGGAAGTGAAGGACTTCGGTATCCAAGTGACGACCGTTAATCCAGGACCAATACAGACCAATTTCTTTAAGATTGCCGATCAATCCGGCCAGTATGAGAAAAACATTGCAAAATGGATACTTCAACCATCAGAAGTTGCAGACAAGGTCGTTGGTACAATTGAGAAACCGGTACGAGAAATCAATATCCCAGGTTGGATGGAAGCAGGCAGCAAAATGTACCAGCTCATGCCCTCTATTATTGAAAAGATAGGAAAAAAAGCGTTCCGTCAAAAATAGAAAGAAAAGGCTGCTCCTCGCATTATGTTGTGAGCAGTCTTCTTTACGCACTAAAATACCTTAAAGAAGGTAAGGTGTTGAGAAAAACAGGAGTTTTGTCCAGATAAACTTTTTATTAGTTTAGGAACTTGATGCCAGGTATGAATATATCTTGTCATGCACAAGTGCGAAGACATCTTCATGTGGTTGGTTGTGCACCTCAGACACAATGTCATCAATCAGTGCGTCATATTCCACCTCGGTGATGGGTGAAAACTCCAAATCCCCGAAATAATCCACTAAACACCGATCGATCATTTTTTTGACTAATTTTTTCTCCATGTTATTCACCGTCCTGCATTTACGATAGAGCAGTGGAAGTCGTCAGTCAACAATATTTTTTGGCAGATCATCCAGGTAGAAGGAAATGAATTGATCTGCTTCGAATATAGTTATACAAGTGATAAAGAGGGGGAATTTAGGATGAGAATAAAAGTTGTGATGAATAGTGGTAAAGAATATGTTTTGCAAATGGAAAAGTACGATTTCCAATTAATGGTGACATCGGAAGACGATGCTGTTCGTGATGAGTTGATCGAAATCCATCCTTCGCTTTATATCAATCCTTCCCACATTTCTTCCTACGAAATTCTCGAGTGAATCGTTTACCAATTTTTTCTTGATTTTGAACCACCTCAGATTCATAATAATAATATAAAAAACTAACCAGTCAGTTTTATATAAGGAGGAGCAATTAATGATCGAAATAAAACGGCTTACATCCTGTCCATTATTAGATGTCATTGAAGCATGGAATTCAGGTTTCAATGGGTATTTTACAGATATGACGATGTCAGTGGATCGCTTTTTGCAACGGATGGTTCAAGAAGGTTTATCAGCCGAGGACTCAGTCATTGCATATGTGAATGGAGTTCCAGCTGGCATTGTTTTAAACGGATTCAGAACAATAGATGGAAAAACAATCAGTTATAACGGCGGAACAGGTGTAGCTCCGGAATATCGAAGAACCGGGATTGGAAAACAGATGATGGAATCTGTGTTGGAAATTTATAAAAAGAAAGATGTCGATGTTGCCACACTTGAGGCGATCAGCGAGAACACAGGTGCTATCAAACTATATGAATCGTTAGGCTATAAAATTATCGACCATGTTGAATTCATGCAACAAGACGGGCAGCTACATGCAAATTTTGAAGACTTTGAACTGGATCAGGAATATCAATTTGAACATACTTCAACTGAAAACTTGATCCGCTTACCTTTTTATACTCAAGAAGGTCCCTGGCAGACGCAATGGCAGAGTGTGGTCAATGGGGAAGCGATGATTGTTACATATGAAGGTAGACAGGTGGGTTATACACTGTATAAACGGAATTTGAAACCAGATGGAAGGTTAGCTTCAATCGTACTGCATCAGCTTGTTGTCCGCTCTGACTTTCATGATCCAATGACTTTAGTCGACACGATGTTATATAAAGTCCTAAAGCCACAGGAAGTGTGCAAACGTCTGATTATCAACCTCTCTAGAGAGGCGAAACCACAATATGAAGCAGTGAAAAACCGGGGATTTTCAACGATGGTTCAACAGGTTTATATGAAAAAAGTCATAAAGGAGTCAACAAAAGTCGATGCCAAAAGTATCAAAAAAGTATAAGGAAGAAAAGATTGCAGCCATATTAGACGCATCAGCACACTGCTTTGCAAATAAGGGCTACAATGACACGACGGTTGATGACATCGCAAAAGCTTCTGGAACGAGTAAAGGGTCTATCTATTTATACTTCTCCAGCAAAGAGGAGATCTTTTACAGGTTGAACGAAAGGCGTACCGAAAAGTTCTTCGAGATAAAAAAACAACTTGCCGAGCAAGTTAGTGCCTCAGCTAAATTTGAATATCTCTTCCGGTATTTATTGAGCAGGACGGTAGAAAGGGAGGCCTTCAATACAATCGCTGTCCAGTTTGAGTTTTGGATCTATATTTCAAAAAATGATAAAGAAAGCTTGTTCGATAAAAGGGTGAAAATGTTCACCACTCTAATTAAAGAAATCGTAGAAGAAGGAATCGTTTCAGGGGAATTCAAGAAAGATGTTCAAATCGACGAGTTTTCGAAACTTTTCTGGTCCATGCTGGACGGCATCGTACTGCATTTGCTTTTCCATAAAAACGATGCTGAGCATAAACGTATGATCCAGTTATATGAGCAGATGGTCTACCGGTATCTGCAAAATTAAATTCAGTCTTGAGACTGAGTTTAAAAACCTCCTTAAGACAGTGCAAACATTTTGGACTTTAGAAGAAAATGGTAGTGAGTCAATTAGTTGGAGGCGATAGTATGGAAGCGGTTGTTGAAACACGGCCACAAGGGGAACTCTCCCCGGCAATATGGAAAAACCGGAATTTTTTATTGTTATGGATTGCCGGACTGTGCTCAAGCTTCGGTTTATCCATCTTCATGTTCTCCCAATCCTGGTACGTCGTTGAAGTGATGAATCTGCAAGCGTCTCTTGGACTGGTGTTCATCGCGTCAAGCATACCTCGTGTATTATTCATGATATTGGGTGGAGCGGTTGCTGACCGGTTCAATAAAAATGTCATCATGTTTTTATCAGATATCCTTCGTGCCTTGGTGGCATTAGCCCTTGTGGTATGGCTTTTGCTAGGAGATGTGACGATCTGGTCTTTCGTTATGTTC
The DNA here is from genome assembly GCF_045920555.1 of Pseudalkalibacillus sp. A8. Classification (NCBI taxonomy): domain Bacteria; kingdom Bacillati; phylum Bacillota; class Bacilli; order Caryophanales; family Fictibacillaceae; genus Pseudalkalibacillus; species Pseudalkalibacillus sp. A8. The sequence goes on along the minus strand of NZ_CP174509.1, from coordinate 3,562,068 downwards.
GCACTTGTTTTCGGGATATTGGATGCGTTCTTCTGGCCTGCAAACGGCGGACTTTTACCATCGTTGATTGATAAGCGGCAACTGACGAGAGCGAACTCCGTCATTCAAATGACAAGCCAGTCTTCCTTCATAGTAGGACCGATGCTTGCAGGGGCAATCATCGCGTTAGGGAGCTACGTACTGTCTTTCTCCATAACTGCTGTTTTACTGGTGATCGCAAGTATAGCCATACTCCTGATCAGGATCGAAAAAAAGGAAGAAACATCAGACTACAAGTCCCTATCAAATTTACTCTTTTCCATCAAAGAAGGGATCAGTTATGTAAAACAATCCGTATTCTTATGTTCACTTTTGTTGTTTGCCGTCTTTATCAATTTGTTTATGGTGGGACCGCTTCAAATGGGATTGCCGTTATTTGTGAAGAATGTGATCGGTGGAAATTCCCTTGATTTCAGTTATCTTGAAGGTTCTTTTGCAGGAGGGATGCTGGCAGGTTCTTTCCTCGTTGGTATCTTGAATATCAGAAAGAAAAGAGGCCTTGTCGTCATCTTTGCGGTTTTGGGGTCCGGCTTGTTTTTCGCCCTCTTCAGCTTTACAGAAGTTTTATGGAAAAGTTTGGTGCTGATTGCGTTGTTAGGAAGCACGTTCTCAGTCATCAATATTCCGATCATTGCGGCCATACAATCTGTTGTGAAACAAGAGATGATCGGTCGTGTGATGAGCTTGCTTTCCATGGCATCACTTGGGCTCGTTCCAGTATCGTTTGCGATTACTTCAGGTGTTCTCTCGTTTGGGGTTGATATCACCTCGATCATGCTGACTGGTGCATCACTTATTATCGTTTTTGCAATATTGGTCTTCATGAAAGTACCAGGACTACGGAATTTTGATTGAATTTTTACGAGAAAAATCAAGGTCTGCTGGGTTTAGGCTCGGCAAGCCTTTCCTGCTTATTTACAAAATGGACGTTTCGATTCTCCAAGACAACTCTGGAGTTTTACAAAACAAGTTCGTAAGGTTGAGAAATAAATCATCGAAGTTAGGAAATCCTACCAAAATGTGGGGGGTATTGTCTCTAAGTTGAACTCCCATCCCTCCCGGTATAAGGTTTATACTGGTATAGACAACTGTACCAGTTTTTAATATACTGGACAAAAGAGGTGAAGTGTATGGCGATTCAGACAATTATTGGGGGCAAAGTTTTCGTTGGTGAACAAGGTTTCCAACCAACTAATATACATATCGAGAGCGGCAAGATTAAAGGATTGTGCGGTAGAGAGATTCAAAAGCCATCTGTCCAGCTCGACGACAAAGATCTCGTTTTACCTGGTCGGGTTGACGGTCATATCCACGGAGCAAATGGACATGACGTCATGGATGGTAAAGCAAAAGCGATCGATGAAATGGCAAAAATCCTGCCTGCTGAAGGGACAACTAGTTTTCTGCCGACAACGATGACAGATCCGGATTATGAAGTCGAACGGGCAATGAGTTCTATTTACAAGTATTTATCTGCAAAAAATGAAACTGGAAAAGCAGAAGTGATCGGGATCCATTTGGAGGGTCCGTTCATTTCTGAGAAAAAGAGAGGCGCACAAAACCCGAAATACATCCAGAAACCGAATCTTGAACTTTTCAACCATTGGAATCGATTATCAGGAGGTAACATCAAAGTTGTTACATTGGCACCTGAGATAGAAGGATCCCTCACTTTCATAAAAGAAATCACAAAACAAGGGATTGTTGTATCAATCGGTCATAGTGATGCGACTTACGAAGATGTTCAGAGGGCCATTAAAGAAGGAGCGAATCAGTTTACCCATTTGTATAATGGGATGCGAGCTATGCATCACCGCGAGCCTGGCGTTGTTGGTGGAGCTTTTCTAAGATCGGATACACTTGCAGAAATCATTGTCGACGGCCTCCACTGCGCACCTGACATGGTCCGGTTAGCTTATGAGGTAAAGGGCAGAGAAGGCCTCCTGATGATTACCGATGCGATGAGAGCAAAATGTTTAGGAAATGGCGCTTATGATCTTGGCGGTCAAGAGGTACAGGTCCAAGATGGACAAGCAACCTTACAAGACGGTACTTTAGCTGGCAGTGTTTTGACAATGCAGGCTGCCTTTAAAAATATGAAATCGTACACTGATGCAGAGAATGCAGCACTCGTATTCATGTCATCGATCAATCCCGCGAAACAATATGGAATTTATGACCGGAAAGGGTCCATCGATATCGGGAAAGACGCAGATCTGATTATCCTTGATCGGGATGGTAAGCTGAAAATGACGATTTGCCGTGGGGAAATTGCATACACGAGGGGTTGAGGAATTTGGATGTTATTACCGTAAATGACAAACAGGAAATGAGCGAAAAGGCTTCTGCCATTCTTTTTAATGAGCTTAAAAGAAATCCCGACCTTGTGCTGGGTGTAGCAACTGGCGGAACACCAGCAGGTACTTATAATAAGCTCGTTGAAAAAGTGTTAGCCGCCAATCTTGATTTATCTGAAATCACGACGGTAAACCTGGATGAGTATGTCGGTTTGGCTCGTGACCATGAAGAAAGCTATTGGCATTATATCTACACCCACCTATATGAACCCCTCAATCTGTCGCCGGATCGTGCTTTGGTTCCATATGGTCTAAGCGATGATTTACAGGCAGAGTGCACCAAGTATGAGGAGGCAATCCAAAAAGTTGGTGGTGTTGACCTTCAAATTTTGGGCGTCGGTCGGAACGGACATATAGGGTTCAATGAGCCAGGAACGCCATTTAAATCAAAAACGCATGTGGTCGAGTTGACGGACAGTACAAGACAAGCGAATGCAAGATTCTTTGGACATAAAGAAGAAGTGCCTACTCAAGCAATCACAGTAGGCATATCAACAATCATGGAAAGCCGGTCGATACTGTTATTGGCTTCAGGTAAGGAAAAGGCTGAAGCTGTCAAAGCACTATTGAGCGGTGCTGTAGACCAGAAATGGCCTGTTACTGTTCTGAATCAGCATCCATCCGTCACATTGGTTGTTACGAAAGATGCTCTTGAGACAGAGGAGGACTCATATAATGATCAATAAACATTCTTCTCTGCCACTTTACACTCAGGTAGAATGTTATTTGACCACTGAAATCAAAAATGGTGGATACCATTCTGGAGACCTCATGCCTTCGGAACGTGAGCTGTCCGAAAAATTCCAGATCAGTCGCATGACAGTCAGGCAGGCTATCAACAATCTGGTGAATAAAGGAATTTTGTATCGAGAGAGGGGAAAGGGGACTTTTGTGGCCGACCCCAAAATCGGCTATCAACTGAAAGGTATTGTCAGTTTTTCAGAAGATATGAGAAGGCGAGGTCTTGAGCCTTCGGCGAAAGTGGTTTCTTTTAAAACGATATCCAATCCACCTGAACATATCCTGAAAAAATTGGATTGCCAATCTGAAAAGAAAGTGATCCAGCTTAAACGGATCCGTTTTGCAAACGAAGAACCAGTCGCTATTGAAACAGCCTTTCTGTCCTTTAAACTGTTTTCTAATTTGTCCGAGAAGGATACGGGTGGATCGATCTATGATTTTGTCAGGAAAGAATTGAAGCTGAAGATTCACCGTGCTGAACAACAAATCGAAGCCGCTATTGTGGGAGAAAGGGACGGCTTCCTATTGGACATTGGTCCAGGGAGTCCAGTATTGATCGTGAACCGGACAACTTACTTAAGTACCGGCGTTCCATTCGAGACGGTAAAAACAGTCTTCCGGGCTGATCGTTATCATTTTTCTATTGAAATGGAAAATGAACAGGAGGATGAACATGTATTTTCTAGGGATTGATGGCGGTGGATCCAAGACAACTGCTGCACTGGTAGACCATAAAGGAGAACTAATTGCATGTCACACCGGTGGACCGAGTAATCCGGTATCAGTCCCATTATCTGATATCAAAAATACACTGGATGAGTTATTCGGACATATTAAAGGAAAACATCCCGAAAGATTTTCGCGGATTAAAAGTGTATGCGCTGGTATCGCCGGTACAGAAAACAGTCACTTGAAAGGTGAATTACACCAATTATTGAAAGCGTACTTTCCTGAAGACATAAATGTGCAACTTTGCCATGATGCCTTGACAGCCCTCTATTCAGGGACGAACGGTGATCCGGGTATTGTCAATATTGCAGGAACAGGTTCAATCACATTCGGTGTCACACCAGATAAAAGCGTAGTCCGTTCAGGTGGATGGGGTTACTTACTGGATCATACAGGGAGCGGATTCGGCATCGGCAGGCTTGCCCTCCAAAAAGTCTTTGAAGCCCACGATGGTTTCAGTCGCACGAGAGTGCTCACAGACCTAGTCCTCAAAAGATTCGGGGTTGAATCACCACCGGATCTCATTTCGTTAATCTATGGTACAAGTGAAAGCAGAAGTCGGATCGCCTCTGTTTGTGAGGATGTTTTTGTAGCGGCACGGTTACATGACAAAAAAGCTGTAGATATAATCGACCAGTGTGCTGATGACATGGCTGTAAACATTTCTCACTTGATTGATCGTCATTTTAAAAATGAGGCCGAACATAAGGTCGTCCTGACAGGCAGTGTTTTCAAAAGCAGCGATCTCCTGTTGCCTTTATTACAAAAAAAGTTACCTGGCAGTGTCCAGTTGATTCTGCCGCAATGCCCTCCAGTAGTAGGTTCTGTAATTGAAAGCTATCAAACGATCCATGGAACTTGCCCTGAAGATTTTGTACATGCATTGCATGAATCGTTCTCTAGGAGGGTACAAGGATGATACGGACAGGTTTAATGGAATTATTGAAAGACTCGGATAAGTATAAAGGATTGAACATCGGGCTTATCATTAACCACACATCGGTCACGGATGATATGCAGATGAGCATCGACGCCATGCTTGCTAAAGGTCTGAATGTGACAACGATCTTTTCGCCCGAACATGGACTGCGCGGACAGGTGAAAGAAGGGGAACATATCGGTCACCAAACAGATGAAAGATCCGGTCTCCCTGTCTATAGCTTGTATGGAAAGAACAAGACACCTGAAGAAGAGTGGCTGGAAAAGGTCGATTTGTTGTTGTTCGATATCCAGGATCTCGGCGTCCGCTTTTATACATACATCTATACATTGGCAAACACGATGAAACTTGCAGGGAAATTAGGTAAAAAGTATATCGTATGTGATCGCCCCAATCCGATTTCCGGGAACAGGATCGAAGGGAATCCATTAGATTTGCATTTTTCATCCTTCATAGGGAATTATCAGCTGCCGATCAGGCATGGGATGACGGCAGGAGAATTAGCGGGATACCTCAATATCGGATTTGGGTTCAAAGCAGACCTCACCGTCATTCCGATGAAAAATTGGGAGCGGAAGATGTGGTTTGAGGAAACAGGATTGCAATGGGTACCTCCGTCTCCGAATGCCCCTTCAATAGAGATGGCTCAGGCCTATCCCGGGACATGTTTTTTTGAAGGAACGAATGTTTCAGAAGGTCGTGGTACCACTAAACCGTTCGAATGGGTCGGGGCACCCTGGGTTGATTCGTACAAATGGAAGGAGCAATTAGATTCCTATGATCTTGAAGGAGTCCTTTTCAGGGAAATAGTGTTTGAGCCATCAAATTCGAAATATACAGGAGAAACCTGTCAAGGTGTGCAAATCCATGTTGTCGACCGTGACCGATTTAGACCGATCGAAACAGCATGTGCCATGATTGAATCACTGAAGTTCATACATCCATCATCTTTTGAATGGATCCAGCTCAAGGACAAGAGATATATGATTGATTTGATTCTCGGAACAGATAAATTCCGGACGAACTTGGAGGAAAAGAGACCGATTCTCGAGTGGTTGCACTTACAAGAATCCTCACTTGATGACTTTGCAGAGAAACGTGATAAGTATCTATTGTACCCGTAAAAAGGAGAGATACCTGTGAAATTTGTGAGATGGGATGAAGGGGATTTACCTGTAGAAGCCTTATGTGAATTGTGGAACGAAGAGCTGGCGGTACATTTTCCGATTTCAAAAAGGTTGTTCGTACAAAATAGCCTGGAATGCCAACATTTATTTTCAGAAGGTTCCTGGTATGTAGTGGATGAGGGTCAGGCCATCGGCTTTATTACAACGAAATATACAAAAGAAAATGAGAATTTACTGCCTGCTGGGATTGGTTGGGTCCAAGCCTTACTCATTCAAAAAGAATACAGGAATAACGGTATCGGTAGTCAGTTACTGAAAAAAGCAGAACGAGCATTATCAGACCGTGGAGTTGATAAAATCATAATCGGTAGGGATATCCATCATTACTTCCCTGGAGTTCCATCTACGGATCCAAATATCTCGTTTTGGTTTGAAAAAAGACAATATAGCAAGGTCAATAAAGTTAAAGATTTTTACAGGATCGCTCCCTCTCAAGCGGAAGAAATAAAAACAACAGACATTTGCATGTCCCCAATATCAAAGGATGAAGAGGTTCAATTTCTCACATTCATGGAGGAGTCGTTTCCAGGGAGGTGGGAATACGAGGCACGGGAGTATTTTACACGAGGCGGAGATGGTTCCCATTTCATTGCAGCAAGGTATGGGCATGAAATAATCGGTTTTGTTCGTCTGAATGATTTGAATAGTCCAGTCATCGGCCCTAATATATATTGGAACGGATTGTTTGAAGGAAAGCTTGGCGGCATCGGTCCTTTAGGAATTAAGAAAGAGTACCGGAAGAAAGGGTATGGAGCAGCGATTGTGCAAACAGCAATCAACAAGGCGATTCAACGCGGTTGCCGCCACCTTGTCATCGACTGGACAGAGTTGGATCAATTTTATAAGTCCTTCGGCTTCAATCCTTGGATGGAATATCTCCAATATGAAAAATACGTGAAAAAGGAATGATTTTCTGCCTAAGTACCTTCGAACTTGGAGAGGTACTTATTTTTGAAAAATTTTTACTTAAATGTTTCGGTTTTAGGTAATGAAAAAGAAATGTGCAGACGAAGGATGTAAAGTAGTGTTTATAGAGGAGGACATCATGAAAATTTTAAATCCATTAAGTTTATTTGCTATCATTCTATTGGGCATAAATTGTATCCTGGTCTTATTTGCCGTGTTCAGCTATTCATTGTCCAGAGAATTGATTTTATTAGTCAGCCTGATCGCCCTCCTTATTGCTCTTTTCGCAAAAGTGAGAGGGGAGGCAGGGTTTGTCCCTACGATCGGGATTTGGAGTACTGCAGCATTTTGTATCCTTGTACTCTTATACGCTTTCATACCATTTTTGTTAATTTGAAGGTTTTGTATATTATTTTCCCCTTTTAACTAGTAATATGGAAATATTAAACTATTTATTATACATAAGGGGAAATCATGAATAGAAAACCAGTCGTCATAATTGCTCTCGTCACTGCAGTTTGTGTCCTGGGGGACGCAATGCTGTTCATCGTATTGCCGCTTTATTGGCAGGAATTCGGACTGACCTCACTTTGGCAAGTCGGGATCCTTCTTTCCATCAACCGTTTCATCCGCCTTCCGATCAATCCGTTGGTCGGTTGGTGTTATTTAAGAATAAATAAACGGACAGGAGTTCTTCTTGCCGTAATTTTAGCTATGCTGACTACCTTTTCATATGGTTGGCTGCAGAGCTTTTGGCCCTTATTCATCATGAGGTGCTTGTGGGGTGTAGCGTGGGCATTCCTTCGTCTAGGGGGATACCTTACAGTCATCGATACTTCAACAGACAACACCAGAGGACACCTCATCGGACTATATAACGGTTTGTGGGGACTAGGTGGTTTAGTCGGTATGCTTGCAGGTGGGATACTTGCAGATTTAGTCGGGATCGAAACGGTCACCAATACATTTGGTCTTGTAGCTTTAATCGCAATTCCTTTCGTATGGAAGTACGTACCTGCAACCAGAGCTATGTCTGACGGTTCTCCCAAGCCACAAGGGAGTCTATCAAAAATTCAATTTCCGCTCTTTAAAAAACCTGAAGTAGTCACTGTCCTCATATCCGGGCTTCTCATCCCCTTGATTATTTTCGGGATATTTGCCTCAACACTAGTGCAGTGATTGATACCCAGTTATCTTCGTCATTCATATTTCTAGGGATGGCTATTGGAGCAGCCTCCTTTGCAGGGATCATCCAATCGATCCGTTGGGGATGGGATCCATTTTTAGCCCCATTCATCGGTAGGATATCCGATCTGAAATGGGGAAGAAAACCATTATTGATCTTTGCTTTATTCGGCGGGGCAGTGTTTTTTGCATTGATTCCGTTTGGTGTTTCGGTTTATAGCTTGTTATTTCTGTTACTAGGTTTCCAGATTATGTCTACGATGATGGTGACGATTAACGATTCGATCGCCTCAGATGTCGCCTCCAATACTTCGAAGGTCAAAGTGATAACAGGTTATACTGTCGCAGTAGATCTCGGTTCAGCGCTAGGTCCATTATTGAGTTACATGATCTTGGAGTGGACCGGGATCCACGTCTTGTACTGGTTAACAAGTGGATTATTATGTCTAGTAGGCTTGTTTTGGATCAGTCAGTCGAAGAAAACCGGGCAATCCCGTGCTTATGGTACAGGGTGAGCCTTAGTTGGCTTGTACCGGAGAATTGCTTTAAGGGTAAAAAAGGAAGAGCCATTTTAGAAGGCTATAGAGGAAACTGATTGTCAGGATTGAGAGGATTGTTGAAACAGAGGATCCGACTGAAGCGAAATACGGGTCCCCGCCATATTTTCTGGCATACAACGCAATCGTAGGAGCAGAAGGAGTTGCTGCAACAAGTACAACAACTAGTATAAGGATCTTATGGAAGGGCAGCATAATGAACGGCACAAGACAAAGAGGAATGAACATCAACCGTGTAAACACTGCTGACCATAGATATTTGTTGCAGAGATAGACCTGGATCTCATTCATATTCAAATTGGTAAGTAAAACCCCGATGACCAACATGGAAAGGGGTACGGTCGGAAGGCCCACTGTTTTAAAAAGGTCATGGAATGAAGCGGGCCATTGGAATGGCAGCAAAAACATGATGAATCCCACAGTTGTGGCAAGGACACCTGGGTTGAGCAGGAGCCATTTCCAAGAAAATGAAGCATTACTGCGACCGACTACATAGATTCCGTATGTCCAAATCAAAATGATATACAAGAAATTGAAAACCGCGGTGTATAAAATTCCGATTTCACCAAGCAGGATATAGATGATCGCATAACCGATGAACCCTTGATTCCCGAAGACGATCAAACCTTCATACACACCCTTCTGGTCCTCGGGAAGGGTGGCTTTTTTTCGCAATATGATTCCGAAGGAACAAGCTATAACAATAGCGATCAAAGATAATGCAAACAGCCAGCCAAAATCATGTAAGTATTTCGGATCATAGGGGAAATCCATAGAATACAAAATGAGTGCAGGTAATGTGATGTAAAGGACAAGCTGGGTCAATACATAATCAGAGGAATCAGGAAGGATTCTGGTTTTACGAGTGATAAATCCGACAATAGCAATCAAATAGAGCATCATCATTTCCCCGAATAACGATAACATAGCGCTCATAAAATCCCCCCATTGCAACGTATGAAGAGTGCTGGGAATCGGTGCAGGGATTTTGGGGCTGTGGCGTCTCAAGGGAACGAAGTTATAAAACAAGATAGGATCCCGAAAAATCACAGCAAAGATTTTTCAACACAAAAATAAATAATCACGACAAAGCCATAGATTTCACATCCCAGGTAATAAATCAAGACCATGAAGGGGAAAATGAACAAAAACCTTCCAGTTCAAAGACAGACAAGTTAGGTCCAGCCGTACTTACGCACCATATCGACAGCTGTAAATAACATGAATACTTGTGTTACGTTGCATCAGTTATGTTATAATCGGTTTGGTAACTGGTACTAATAGTAGATATAATTTTTATTGGAGGACATCATGGAAGATTTACTTAAATTGAAAGATAAGAATATCGTGATCATGGGGGTTGCGAATGAAAGGAGTCTTGCATGGGGTGTTGCAAAGTCCCTATACAAAGCAGGAGCTAACCTTATTTTTACATATCGGAAAGAACGTTCACTAGGAAAATTGAATAAAATTCTCGAAAAAGATGACCACGAAGCAAAGCTTACCATCGAATGTGACGTGAACAGCGATGAAAGTATCCAAACAGCATTTACGAAAATAGGAGAGGAAGTTGGCACAATCCATGGGGTTCTGCACTCAATCGCATTTGCCCATGCTGAAGATCTGAAGGGTGATTTCATCGATACATCCAGAGAGGGTTATGCATATGCCCAAGATACCAGTGCTTATTCCTTGATCGCTGTCGCAAAAGCAGCCAAACCTTTCATGACTGAGGGCGGATCGATCATCGCAATGAGTTATCTAGGCGCCGAACGCGTTGTCGAAGGTTACAATGTTATGGGTGTAGCAAAAGCAGCACTTGAATCATCCGTAAAATATCTAGCTTTTGATCTAGGAAAACATAACATCAGGGTTAACGCAATTTCAGCGGGAGCAGTCCGTACACTCGCTGCTAAAGGTATCCCTTCATTCAACCAGATTCTCCATGAGATCGAGGAAAACTCCCCGCTTAAAAGAAATGTCACCCAGGAAGAAGTGGGCGATATGACGATGGCTTTGATGTGCCACCTTTCAAGAGGTGTAACTGGAGAGATCGTATACGTAGATTCAGGCTATAATATAATGGGTTAGTTTTTTGCGTACTGCTTCTTAAATGAGGCAGTGCTTTTTCAGCTCCAAAAACCATTTTTATTGGTTTATAACCAAGCAGACACGGCCCTCAAACCGTCCCTTTAATCGATATCTTTAAAAAAGCCTGTTCAAAAGTGACAGAATCAAAATTATCTTTAAAAATACTGATTTATCTTTAAAAACACAAATTTATCTTTAATTCTTGAAAATTATCTTAAAAACAGGAAAAGTGACCGACGAAACGCCGGCCACTTTCTTTTAATACTGCTTCACTAAGGTGATATTCTGGTAAAAATGCTTGAGGATTTCTTCGTAAGTTGCTCCTTTCGTTGCCATACCGACTGCACCAGTTTGAGAAAGGCCAACTCCGTGTCCCCAGCCACCGCCATACACTTTGAAGCTAGGCGTTTCAGCTTTTTGGTCTGTTGGTTCAATAAAGAACAACGTGCTGAGCAATGCGCTGTGCCCACCGCTAGCATTAATGTACTTCAACGCCCATCTGATTTGATCCTTTTGCTCATAGAACAATCCGTTATCAGTGACGAATTCTATTTCTAAAACCCGTCCGGAGTTAGAGCGTTCCAATACATTGACCTCATAAACTTCCTTAATATCCACTGCGAAATATTCACTTAGTACCTCAGAAAGCTCTTCATTCGTCCATTGGAATTCCCAACGGTGATATTTCGACCAATCCGATTCATAATCGCCTTCCTTTGCTGCTCGTAAGGATGTCGGGTTGGCATGATTCTTGAACACCTCGAGTGTAGGAACATGCTCGATCGCTTTGCCTCTGTTGGAATCTGGAACACCTCTTAAATATTCGACAGCATCTGAACTCCAGATGTCCTCGTTGTTTGCGGTGTAGCCGCCAGTAGTAGAGTGATAGACAGCTGTTATGAGCTTACCATTATGCATTGCGACCATGCCTTCTGATTCCTGGACAGCTTGTGTGGAAATAGGATGTTCTGCTTCAAAACCACCATAAACTTGATCAGATGGTGTAGGGAGAAGATCATAACCGTCTGAACTTCTCTTGCCTAGGTTCGCTAACGTATATGTCCGAGCAGCAACAGCCTGGGATTTCTGGGCTTCCATTTCACCATATGGGATTGGGGGAAGTTCTCTTGGAACAACACCATACAAATACTGTTCGATCGGAAGCTGATTGATACCAGCTAACGTTCCTTTACTGTTATAAGCAACTTCACCGATCCCACGATATTTTTTACCGCCGATTTCAATCAATCCATCGGGTGAAATGATTTGTACAGGCTTTTCTGTTGTTAATTCTTCACCTTGATAGATGATTTTCATAGAAGAAGTACCTTCTGTAATAGTGACCTGCTTCCAGAAAGAATCAGTTCCAGCTAAGCCGTTTGCGATCACTTCATTTCTAAAGGCATCGCGGGTTCCCCAGCTTGCATCTGCCGGAAATTTACCAATAAAAAGTCTGTACCCGCCATTGTAATCCTCCACATAGGTATCATAATTACCTAATTCAGCACGATGTAACCAATCATCGACATATGTAGTACTTGTGGTCCATGCTACTTGGAGACGATACGACGTATCGACTGTTCCTGAACTTTCTAAAGATACATTTGCTGTGCCATTCGTACCTTCCAAGAGTGTTTCTCCATTTACCTCTGAAATGATAAAAGAATCATCACTTCCTAGTGTGATGGATTCAGCTTCAGGGATGACACCGATACGGATATCCTGACCGTCATCCGCTTTGGCCGTCTGAATACCAGAAAACGAGAAAGCGCTTACACATAAACATAACAAAACAATGAACCAACTTCTTTTGAACACAAAAAAACCTCCTCTTAAAATTAGTGTGTTTCGGGTATAGAAAAAGTTTTCGGCGTTTGAGTGAAATATCCTTTTAAAACTTTTTGTAAAAATATAAAAAAATATTTTAATGAAGAAGGGATTCAAACATGAAGGCCGAAATAATATTTTATGAAAGAAGAAAATAAATCGAAATAAGTGATCAAAAAGGGGGATGGAAGGGGGATCACAATCTAAATCTTTTACAATTGAGGTGTCATATGGAGTTAGATTTGACGTCATTAATGACAGAACAACGCAACTTGCAAACCAGCAGCATCGACACACTCGGTACACTCGATATTTTGACAAAGATCAATCAAGAGGACCAAGTCGTTTCTCTCGCAGTGAAGAAAGTTTTACCACAAATCTCTATGGCTGTGGATTTCATCTCTAATGCATTTGAAAACGGCGGGAGATTATTTTACATAGGAGCTGGTACAAGTGGCCGGTTGGGCGTGATTGATGCAGCCGAGTGTCCTCCCACATTCAGTACACCACCAGAGCAAGTACAAGCAATCATAGCAGGTGGGGCTGTGGCGATGTTTGATGCGGTTGAAGGAGCAGAGGATGATGAGTGGCAAGGAAGAGCAGATCTCTTAACTCACCAATTGACTGGACAAGATGTTGTGGTCGGCATCACTGCCAGCGGTCGAACACCTTATGTAATTGGAGCGATTGAGGCAGCAAGAGAGAAAGGCTTGAAAACGGTCAGCTTAAGCTGTAATCCGGATTCACTCATCTCCAAGCTTGTCGATCAAAGCATCGAAGTGGTCGTCGGTCCTGAAATATTGACAGGCTCCACAAGGATGAAAGCAGCTACTGCTCAAAAAATGGTGTTGAATATGCTGACAACGGCGTCGATGATAAAAATAGGCAAAGTGTATGAAAATCTCATGGTCGATGTAAACGCCACGAATCTGAAACTGATGGAAAGAGCAAAACACATTGTCATGAATGTGACAGGAATTACGTATCAAGATGCTCAAGAATTACTTGAAAAGACAGGTTATGAAGTGAAGACGGCGATCGTCATGCATAAAGCTGATGTCCCGTTGGTTGTTGCTAAGGAAAGCATCAAGAAATCAAATGGGTTTGTCAAAAAGGCGATTGAAGCTGCTCGACGCTTTAAATAAGCGTAATAATTTTAAAATTGGTAAGGGGGATTCACATTGAAAATGAAGAAATGGGTAATGGGGTTCATTTCAGTGATGCTGATTCTTGGGATTTTCGTAGGCTGTTCCAATAAGGACGCCTCCAAAGATCAGAATTCGGATGATTGGAAAGACTGGGAAGGCACGATCACAATGTGGGAAGGTCCGCGTTGGGCTGATAAAGATGATAACAAGTACCACTGGATCGAGGAGAAGATTTCAGAGTTTGAAAAGGAATATCCAAATGTAAAGATCAAGTTGGTCAAAACTCCTTGGGCTGAAATGAATGATAAGCTCAGCGTTGCAATCGCTGGACGCGCATGGCCAGACATCGCACCAGTTGATATCAGCGGCGGTTCAGTAAACCAAAACCATATCAAACAAGGTGTCATCGCTCCATTGGATGAGTATTTTACTGATGAAGATAAAAGTGACTTTTACGAAAATGCATTAGAAGCTTATACAACTGATGGAAAGCTTTATGGTGTTCCAACTTCAATCAGCGTACATACAATGCTTTTGAACCTTGATATCTTTGAAGAAAAAGGTGTTGAACCACCTGAAGATGGTAAATGGACATATGATGAGTTCGTTGAAAAAATGAAAGCGCTGACAGGCGATGGTGTGGATGGGTTCTCTACTTATATCCTTCCAGGTTACTATGAAGCATGGCCGTTCTTGTTGATGGATGGTGGATATCCGCTAAACGAAGACATGACGGAATATACTTTTGATTCAGAAGAAGCGATAAGCGGCTTGCAAAAACTCGTCGACCTTAAATACAAGCACGATGTAGCACCTGAAAGTATGGGCGGCCAAGATGTAGGTGGCACATGGAAAGCATGGGCGGCTTCCGATCAACGTACTGTTGCTGTAGAACCTTGGGCTACCTGGGCGATTGCATCCGCACAAACAGACGATTTCAAAACGAATTTCATGGTTGCTGAATATCCGACTGGTGATACGGGTGAACCTGTAACCATCGGGGGAGTTGGCGGTTATGTCATGTTCAACTCTGAAGATGAAGCGAAGAAACGTATGACTGCAGAGTTCATCAAGCATATCACAAGCACTGATGAGCAAGTGACAATGGCTAAAAATTATGGAACTTTCCCTGCAAGGGTTTCTGCAGCAGATCAAGAACCATTTGCGGATAACCCTCAAATGGCTAGAGCACAAGAGCTTTCGCAGCATGCTGTACCAGTTCCTCGCCATGAAAACTGGGCACGTATTGATGAAGCGATACAAAAAGAACTTCAGTTAGCTCTTAATGGTGAAAAGGAACCAGCAGAAGCATTGAAGGATGCTGGTGAAGCAGTAAATAGTATTCTAAGCGAATAAACATTATCCCATGGGGTTGGCTCAAGAGAACAGTTGAAACACCGCCTGATTTAAAGTGGGTGGAAACTGATGAGCCAATCCCTACAATTTTACATAATACTAATTGTCCTTGGTTTAGAAGGGAAGGGGAGCAACCTTGGAAACAAAACCGATAACCCAGAACAAAGTCAATCATACTACGATCCCGAAAAGACGATCGAACTCTCTCTTGAAAAAAATGTATAAAAACAGAGTCGCTTATTTCTTTTTAATGCCGAAATTATTATTCTTTTTCCTATTCATGCTTGTGCCGATTGTTTGGGCCTCCATTCTATCTTTCCAAGAATTCAATATCATGGGATCAACTTGGGTTGGCTTTGATAACTATATAACCGCCTTCCAGAGTAAGGTGTTCAAAGTATCATTATGGAATACGTTCATTTACACGGTTGTAACAGTCCCTGCATTCGTCATTACAGCATTGATCATCGCTTCACTCGTCCAACCGCTCGGAAAACTCTCCCAATCGTTTTTCAGAGCTGCCTTTTATCTGCCGACTGTTACATCAATGGTCATCATTGCGATGGTGTGGAGATGGATGTATAACTACCGTTTCGGGATCTTCAATCATATCATCGGCTGGTTTGGTATTGAGCCTGTCAACTGGCTCGGGCAGAGTGACACAGCGCTTCCAGCACTGATGATCATGTCGATCCTGATCCCGCCTGGAGCAGGAATCATCATCTATTTGGCAGCGATGAACGACATTGATCAATCCTTATATGAGGCTGCGAAGATCGATGGTGCGAATGCGTTCCAACGTTGGTTGAAAATCACGATTCCAATGTTGAAGCCGACTACGCTTTACTTACTGATCTTGAGTACGATCGGTTCTTTTCAGGTATTTACCCAGATTATCATGATGACTGGAGGAGGACCGGGAAATTCTACAGAAACCATCGTCCATGTCATTTATAAAACAGCATTCCGTGATTTCAAGTTCGGACTGGCTTCAGCACAATCTGTGATATTGTTCTTCATCATCATGGTCTTTGCCATTTTCCAATACCGCGCACTGCGGGACCATCACTAGGCAGGAGGTAACTATGAAACAGAAACAGGTCAATCAAAAAATCGGTAAACTGCTTATTTATATTACGCTCATCTTCATGGCGATCGTTTCATTGCTTCCTCTTTACTGGGTGTTTGCAACATCGCTTCAATTACCAAGTTATCAGAATGAAACGATGGTAGAACCGATAAACTATGTAGAGTCGACACCACCAAAACTTTATCCAGTAGGGGTGAAGGAATATTTTCATCAATGGAAGATGCGCGAAGCAGCTGAGGATACTGGTAATGCGAGCAAAGCGGCGTACCATGATGGAAAAATGAAGGAAGTTGTCACAAAAACTTTTGAAGGCTTCGTGATATTATTCGAACGGACGAAAATCATGAAATGGCTGTTGAACAGTCTATATATATCAGTAGTCACCACCATAGCCATCGTACTGATCGATACGATGTCGGGTTATGTCCTGGCGAAAAAGAATTTTCCTGGCAAGATGATCATTTTTTGGTCGATCATTGCCACGATGATGATTCCAGAGCAGGTTACGTTGGTCCCGACATTCATGATGGTTCAGAAACTACAGCTATTCGATACGCATTGGGCTTTAATTTTCCCAAGTCTTGCTTTAGCCTTCGGTGTTTTCTTGATGCGGCAATTTTTGCTTGCGATTCCTGATGAACTGATCGAAGCTGCGAAAATCGATGGGGCTTCTGAATGGAAGATCTTCTGGACAGTCATCGTGCCGCTTGCGAAACCAGCGATGGCAGTGCTCAGTATTTTCACTTTCGTATTGATGTGGAATTCATTCCTCTGGCCGATCATTGTGTTGAATGATGAAAATCTTCTCACTTTACCGGCAGGATTGAAGACCTTACAAGATGCGAACCTTGCCAGCTTTAAGCTATTGATGACTGGGGCAACGGTTGCGGCGATCCCGATGATCGTATTCTTCCTCTTATTCCAACGTTATTTCGTAAAAGGATTATCTATGGGCGGGGTGAAACAATAATGGATTTAAGGCAAAAAATCGGACAACTGATGGTGTTCGGCTTCAAAGCGGAACATCCATCCAAGCTTTCAGATGAGATCAAGGACTTGATTGAAAATCACCATGTCGGCGGCATCATCCTATTCGGGCGGAATATCGGAACGCCTGATGAAATCCAGAAACTGACAACCACTTTACAAGCCACGGCAAAAAACGCAGGTCAGGAGCAGCCGCTGTTCATCTGTATTGACCAGGAGAATGGTGTCGTACGGCGATTAGGAGAAGGGACAACGGTATTCCCTGGGGCAATGCTGCTCGGTGCGACAGGTGACTCGGAACTTGCATATGAAATAGGGAAAGCGTCAGGGGAAGAACTGATCGATTTAGGGATCAACTGGAATCTCTCTCCTGTAGTGGATGTCAATAATAACCCGAACAATCCTGTAATCGATGTCCGGTCGTTCGGGGAAAGACCTGAAATGGTTGCTGAATTTGGAAAGCAGTTGATGAAAGGGATGCAATCCTCAGGCTTGATCACTACCTTGAAACACTTTCCAGGGCATGGAGATACGAAAGTTGATTCCCACCTTGCATTACCTGTCATCCCCCATGACCTTGATCGGTTGCGAAATATAGAGCTGCTTCCATTTAAAGAGAGCATAGACAGTGGCGCAGATACGGTGATGTCCTCCCATGTCTACTTTCCCTCAATCGAGCCTGAAGCGAATCGGCCAGCAACGATGTCGAGAGCTGTGATGACCGGGCTTTTACGGGATGAACTGGGGTTTGATGGGGTGATTACGACAGATTGTATGGAAATGAAGGCGATCGCGGATGGAATAGGGACTGCTCAAGGAGCGGTCGAAGCGATCAAAGCTGGAGTCGATCTGATCATGATTTCTCACCTTCCATCGTTACAGCATGAAACGATCGAACATGTTTATCAAGCCGTCATCTCGGGTGAAATCGAAGAAAAAACGATTGATGATGCTTATGAGCGTGTGATGAGGTTGAAGCGTAAATCGTTGAAATGGAATGAGGAACTGAAGGTCTTTTCAGCTAAAGAAACACATAAAAACATAGCAGAGGATGTCATGAGGAAAGGAATCACGATACTTGAGCATAAAAAAGGTATCCTACCGCTTCCAAAAGAGCAAAGCCACCGTATTCTCGTCATTTATCCGGAAAATAGTTATCTGACTCAAGTTGAAGATGAACGTTTTTCTGAAAATGCACTTGGTGAATTGGTCAAAGAATTGAATCAGACAGCAAAAGTGATTTCAGTGTCACAGTTTCCGGATCAAAGCGAGATCGATTTCATGAAGTTCCTAGCAAACAGTGCTGATACGATCATCGTCGGAACACTGTCCGCTACACGTTCTGAAGGCCAAAAGAGGATGATGAGCGATATGCTGAACTTGAATAAACCTCTCATTCATATCGCGATGAGAAGTCCATATGATCTCGGACTGTTTCCTGAAGCAGATGTATCAGTAGCAACTTTTGAGTTTACCACTCCTGCGTTACGATTGGCTGTACATTCGTTATTTGGACTAGAAAAGGTGAGCGGTACACTGCCTGTCTCAATCCAGGATATGAAATGACTGTTGGAAAAGTAGGTGAATGTTAGATGACGAATACAACAGGTGGACTTGTCATGTTGAAGGAAATGCTTGAGAAACTGCCACCATCAGAGAAAAAGATCGCTTCATATATTTTAACCAATCCAAGAGCCTCCGTTTCTTGTACGACAAGTGAACTCGGGCAATTGAGCCAGACGAGCAGTGCGGCGGTGATCAGACTATGTAAATCGTTGGGACTGAAGGGCTTCCAAGAATTGAAACTGAAGGTCGTGGGTGATCTCCAGAAAAATGTTGAAGAAGGCTACCGCGATATCCAGCCGAATGAAACACACGCTTCGGTACTGGAAAAGATGACGAACAACAGCATCCAATCATTGAAGGAAACGGCTGAAGTATTGCATTTAAGTGAGCTGTCTAAATCCGTTGAAGCATTGCAAAAAGCAGAAACGGTCCACTTTTTCGGAGTAGGGGCATCTGGCATCATTGCAAAGGACGCACAACAAAAGTTCCTTCGCATCAATAAAAAAGCGACGGCATTCTCAGACCTCCATATGGTTGCGATGCTTGTCGGGAATGTGAAGCCGGAGGACGTCGTTGTAGGAATTTCGTTTTCGGGTGAAACGACGGAAGTTGCCCATATACTTGAACTTGCCAATAAAAAGGGAGCCACCACAATCGGTCTTACAAAATATGGATCTTCTAAAGTGTCCGATCAAGCGAACGTCAAGCTGTATACGTCAGCTTCCAAAGAAGCGACATTCAGAAGCGGGGCAACCTCTTCCCGTCTGGCGCAGCTTCATGTCCTGGATATCTTGTTCATGTGTGTAGCATCGACTCAATACGAGGAATCAATCCAATACCTGGATGAGAGCCGTAACGCAATCCAATATATTCGGCAAAAGCAAAGGAAATAGGTGGTTCAATGTTAAATAGACTAGCGGAACTCGTAAAAAGAGAGTATAAACTGGCAGTCGGTTTGATGTCCGGGACCTCACTTGATGGTATTGATGCAGCTTTGGTTGAAATAAAAGGGGTCGGTTCCCAAACCGATGTGAGATTAGTAGAATTCGAGTCTATACCATATACGGTCGAGGAACGGGAGCAGCTGATTGAACTTTGTAATCCTTCTAAATCAACTGTGGAGAAGATTTGTAAAATGAACATTGTCCTCGGAGACCGATTTGGTGAAGCAGCACTCGCCGTCATCCGGAAAGCAGGTTTGGCCCCAAAAGATGTGAGTTTTGTCAGTTCCCACGGCCAGACGATCTATCATTGGCCTGAAGAACGTGCAACCTTACAAATTGGTGAACTGGCAAACATCGCAGCAAAAACGGGAATTCTGACTGTAGGCGATTTCCGGCCGAGTGATATGGCCTATCAAGGGCAAGGAGCACCGCTTGTCCCGTTCGTCGATGCGTTGTTATTTTCCTCCACGGAGAATCGAATCCTGTTGAACATCGGGGGTATTAGTAATTTGGCAGTAGTACCAGCACACTCCTCCACCATAAAAGAAATCAAAGCATTCGATGTCGGTCCAGGAAATGTCCTTATCGATGGGGCGGTCCGCCGATTGACTGGAAATGAACAGACATTTGACCAGGGTGGGAAATTAGCTGAAAAAGGGAACATTCATTACGATTTGTTGATGACGCTAATCAAGGAGGATGAATTCTTACCGATCAAGCCACCGAAAAGCACGGGCAGGGAGCTTTACACAGAAGAACGTTTAGCAAGGATCCTTACAAAATCACAGGATTTGAATCTTCCAATGGAGGATATAGTTGCGACAATCACTGCCTATACTGTGGAAATGATTACTCAAAGTCTCGAATTATATGTTCACAGTGATCATGATATCGACGAACTCATCATTTCCGGCGGGGGGATACATAACAAGGCGATCATGGACGGTTTACAAAAAGCCCTCCCTTACAAAGTTTCAAAAATGGATGAGGTTTCATTCAATGGTGATGCGAAAGAAGCAATCGCCTTTACCGTTCTCGGAAACCAGTTTCTCCATGGTGAGGCCAACAATCTTCCATCCGCGACGGGGGCGACTCGAAATGTCCTCATGGGTAAACTCGTCTTACCATCATAGTGTTCACCTTGGAGGTGTTGTAATTGCAGCGTTCGCTTCGATGGACTTTAATATTGATGACGACCATCTTACTCGTGATCATTTTAAAAATAGCCTTATTCCCAAATGCCGAAATAACAAAATGGGAAGACGTCGATTCAGTGGAAGATATCGATGGCTTTATCGATAAAATGACTACAGAAGAAAAAGTAGGCCAACTTTTGATGCCTGCGATCCGCGATTTTGATAATGCCCCTGTGACAGAAATGAATGAAGAGTTGGAAGACTTGCTTGATACATATCAGCCTGGAGGGATTATCCTGTTTCACGAGAATGTGCGGTCACGGACACAGGTCAAACAATTGAATGAAGACCTTCAAGTGAAGAGTGAAATACCATTGATCATGTCAATCGATCAGGAAGGGGGATTGGTCACACGGTTGTCTTATTTCCCTGAACTGTCAGGCAACATGGCGTTAGGAGCAACGCGTAATCCCGATCTGGCTAAGGAAACCGGGAGAGTGTTAGGTACAGAGCTCAAACAGCTTGGAATCCATATTGATTTTGCTCCTTCGATAGATATCAATACAAATCCTTATAATCCTGTCATCGGTGTCCGATCGTATGGGGATGATCCGAGTCTTGTCGGCGAAATGGGCATATCGTTCATGAATGGCCTTCAGGAGGCTGGCGTCATGGCAGTTGCCAAGCACTTTCCAGGACATGGCGGATTGGATATGGATTCACACTACGTATTGCCTGTCAGTGAACAATCACTTGATGAATTGAAGCGGACGGAACTATCCCCATTCCAAAAGATGATCGATGAAGGGGTATCAGGGATGATGACCGCCCATATCACTTTCCCGAATATCGATCAATCCGAATTCATTTCTCAGAAGGATGGACTGCCGATAAAGGTACCTGCCACTTTATCCCCAAAAATCATGAAGCTTCTCAGGGAAGAAATGAATTTCGATGGACTCGTATTCACAGATTCAATGGAAATGAAAGCGATCGCTGATCATTTTGGACCAGGTGAAGCGGCTGTCCAAGCTGTCCTTGCTGGCGTAGATGTCATCGTCATGCCGGGCCATCTCAAGGTTGCCTACGATGCGTTGATTGAAGCGGTGAAAGAAGGCCGGATAACAGCAGAGCGTCTCGACAAATCAGCCCAACGAATTTTACAAGCTAAAGTTAAATGGGTGGAAGAAGAGATAAATGCGCCGAACAGTTCGATCACACAAAAAGCCATGGATCTTGAGAAAAAAGTCGCCGAGCAATCGATCACCCTTCTTGAAAATGCAGGGAACACAATTCCATTATCGAGCTCGCCCAATGACCCGATCACAATCATATCAAGTGATGCAGGGAATCTTGAGGCTATGAAAAACGCGCTGTGGAATCACCATAAGAAGTTCCATCTTATCCAATTGAAGAGTGGATCATTAACCTCTGATCAAAAACAAAAGATTGAAGATGGGGCAGTCACGATTATGGTCACAGAATCGGCGACAGTCCTTGGAGATGGTCATTCTGATTGGGAGAAAACAGGGCTACAGGAAGCCGTCGACCATTCTGAACAGTCCATCCTTATTATGGCAAGGAATCCATATGACGCTGCTGTATTAGCTGATGTTGATGCTGCGATCGCCCAATATTCTGACAATCATACTTCTTTTAAAATGACTGGAGACGTTATTTTTGGTGAAAAAGTAGCTGTAGGAGAACTTCCGGTCCAATTACAAAACCTGAGGTGAGGGGAATTTCGATGGGGTTGACGAAGGAGTTGGATGCCATTTTAGAGGAAGCAATTAGACATGCAGATCCAGGATGTGTCGTCTCCGTGATCAGGGACGGCACGACAATATATGAAAAAGCGGTCGGGTACAGGCAAATGGTTCCCGTGAAGCTGCCTCTGGCGGTTGATACGATATTCGATATCGCCTCCCTGACCAAGATTGTGACAACGACAATGATTTTGCAATTGATGAGCGAAGGTAAATTTCATTTACATACTAGCCTGGATCGTCTTTTATCCGAACCAAATCCTATTTTACAAGCTCATTTTGCAGACATCACTATTTATCAACTTATGACCCATTCTTCAGGTCTATTGAACTGGCATCCATTCTATACAGAAAACCTGGATTTTTTTGAGCAAATGGCGAAGTTCGAGGCTCGATTTTTTTGCGGAAAAAAAGTACGGTATAGTGATCTGAACTTTATCCTGCTTGGAAAAGTGATCGAAGAGACTACGGGAGAATCCATAAAAGAGGCTTTTCATCGATTGATCAAAACCCCGTTGAAATTAAAATCGATGGCGTACGGACCTGTTGAGCCGGATAATGTAGCAACGACAGAATTCGGAAACCAGATTGAGATGAAAATGTGTAGAGAGCGAGGACGGACGTTTGCAAATTGGCGGAACAGAGAGGTACCGATTTGTGGAGAAGTGAATGATGGCAACACCCATTACTTTTTCGATGGTATATCTGGACACGCAGGTCTTTTTGCAACGGCGGAAGATGTATGTAAAATCGGCCGGATCTATACTGATGCTGCCATAGCGGATCAGGTTGGAATTGACCGTAGCTTCATTCAAGCGGCGGGAACAAAGCTTATCGACAATCGCGCACTAGGCTTCGAATTCACACCCGTTTTTCCAGATGGTTTCGGTCATACAGGGTTTACGGGGACTTCGATGTTCGTCCGACCTTCACAAAAGACAGTTGCTGTCCTGCTTACAAACCGATTGCACCAGGATGGGCCTGCGAACCTGGACACCCTTCGAAAGACCGTTCATGAAACGGTTTGCCGCTATTAAATGACAACAGGAGGAGGAAGAGGAGAAATATGCTGGATCGATCCTTTGTAGAACGATTGACCAACGTCATCGGTAAAGAACATGTCCATTCAGACCGTGTTTCGCTTTTATCATACTCGTATGATGCAACCCCGGATTATCAATCGCTTCCAGAGCTGGTTGTTGAACCTGGGTCCACAGAAGAGATCAGTGAAGGATGAAACTGTGTTCAGAGTTCGATATCCCGGTCGTGCCTAGAGGATCAGGGACGAACTTATGAAGCCAAACAATAATCACAAAGCTGTACCGGGGTTCCGGTGCGGCTTTTTTAATTCGATGCAAACTCAGAATAATTCGTAGCAAGCCCAAGATATATCGATGATTTCCTAGGTCTGTGATCCTATTCAACACCGCCCATTCACAAATAAATAGGACTACGGTGAAAATTTCCAGTGGTAAGCGAACGTATATTCGCTTACAATAAGACATAAGATATGGAACAAACGTTCTTATTGGGAGTGACTGAGGATGGAGATTGATTATTCGACCTTTGAAAAACGAACGATCCTTTGTATTGATATGAAAAGCTTTTTTGCAAGCTGCAGTGCAGTGGAAATGGGGCTCGATCCCTTAACGTGCTACCTCGTCGTCGTAGGAGATACGGAACGGCAGGGAAGTGTGGTGCTGGCTGCGTCCCCGATGATGAAGAAGGAATTCGGGATCCGTACGGGGAGTCGATTGTTCGAGGTACCTGATGATCCGCGTATCCATGTCGTCAACGCACAGATGCGTTTGTACCTAAGACGTTCGACTGATTTGACATGTCTGTTCAACCGATATGTTCCGAAGGATTCCATCCATACGTATAGTGTTGACGAAAGCTTCCTCCAGGTGGATGGAACCGAACGTCTCTGGGGAGATGGGTGGGAGGTTGCGCACCGGATCCGAGAAGAAATTTGGGAAAAGTACGGCCTCCCATGTGCCATCGGAATAGGACCGAACATGCTGCTCTCGAAAATCTGCCTAGATCTTGAAGCGAAGAAGGAAGGCATTGCCGAGTGGACATATGAAGATGTGGAACGGAAGCTCTGGAAGGTTTCCCCGCTCAGTAACATGTGGGGGATCGGTCCGCGTCTGCAGCGCACCCTGAACCGGATGGGAATCATGTCCGTCGGGCAGCTTGCGCACTATCCGTTGAAGATGCTCGAGAAAAAATTCGGAGTTATGGGCAACCAGCTTTATTATCATGCATGGGGGATCGATCTCTCAGAAATCGGTGCTCCGATCATGCAAGGCCAGATCAGCTATGGAAAAGGACAGATTTTACTACGCGATTATAAAGACCGTAAAGAAGTGCAGCACGTCATCTTGGAAATGTGTGAAGAAGTCGGCAGGCGGGCGAGGACAGCACGCAAAGCGGGCCGTACGATCAGCCTCGGTGTCGGTTACAGTAAAGATGAAGCAGGCGGTGGGTTCCATCGCTCGCGGACGATTGCAGAGCCGACGAACATCACGATGGACATTTATCGTGTCTGCCTTGAGTTATTTGATGAATTTTATACTGGAGAAACCGTCCGTAAACTTTCAATCACGCTTTCAAACGTTTATCCGGATGATGAGATGCAGCTATCCTTATTCGAGCTCGATCGTCCGAAAAAGCGTGTTCTGGGATACACGATGGATCAGATTCGGGAAAAATATGGCGGGGACTCCCTTTTACGTGCAGTATCGTATACACCAGCCGGGACCGCAAGACATCGCAGTCGTCTTGTCGGTGGGCATAAAGCGTAGAAAGGAGTGTCAGCTGAATGGGGATTCGTGACCGCGGCAACATCAAATGGACAGCGATGATGCTTCCGGAGCATGTGAAGCTGCTCAGGGATTGGAAGGAAGAGGATCGGATACAGAAAAAACCCGAACTCGATGAACAGAAGCTTGAAGAAATGAACGAAATCATCCACGAGGCGATGGCCTTCAACCAGACATTGTCCTTCGTCTATTTTGATAGGGAAGAATACCGTATTCTCGTAGGCGACATCCATTACGCCGATCCTTTCAGGAAAGAACTGCGCATCGTCGATGAATTCGGTGACCGCTATGATCTGAAATTGAAAGACATTCTTGATATCCGCTATTTATGAACGGAAAACCGCTCCCGAAGAAAGGGAGCGGTTTTAAAAGGGAAAATCCAGTACCTTTAGTAAACCTTATCACCGTTAAAAATAGAATTCTTAACAATTACATAATCTACATTACGGATTGCTTCCAGCTTGTTTCCTCCTGCATAAGAAATAGCGGATTGCAGATCTTGCTCCATTTCGATCAACGTATCTTTCAAAGCCCCTTTGTGCTCTACATACATTTTCTTGCCTTCTACATTTTTCTTTTCACCTTTTTGAAATTCGGAAGCAGAACCAAAGTATTCTTTATAGAGCTTTCCATCTTTCTCAACCGTTTTTCCGGGAGATTCTTCGTGACCAGCGAACAATGAACCGATCATGACCATAGAAGCGCCAAAGCGTATTGATTTAGCAATATCCCCATGGGTACGGATGCCTCCGTCAGCAATGATCGGTTTGCTTGCAGCTTTTGCACACCAACGTAACGCAGCTAATTGCCAGCCACCAGTACCGAATCCGGTTTTAATTTTCGTGATGCATACTTTTCCAGGTCCAATACCGACTTTTGTGGCATCTGCACCAGCATGTTCCAATTCCCTTACAGCTTCCGGGGTTCCGACGTTCCCTGCAATAACGAAGCTTTGAGGCAGGTGTTTTTTGATATGCTGGATCATCTCTATCACAGCATTGGAATGGCCGTGTGCAATATCGATCGTAATGAAATCAGGTATAAGGTTCTCATTTGCCAGTTGCAAGATAAATCCGTACTCTTCCTCTTTGACACCTACACTGATGGAAGCGATCAATTCACGTGATTTCATATTTTCAATAAAGGAGAGTCGCTCCTCTGGTTGAAAACGATGCATTATATAGAAGTATCCATTTTCCGCTAAGGAAATTGCGATCTTCTCATCTATGATCGTCTGCATATTTGCAGGCACCACTGGCAACTTGAATGTATGGTCGCCTAATCTTACCGTTGTATCACACTCAGATCGGCTATTCACTATACATTTTGCGGGAATCAATTGGATATCTTCATAATCAAACACATTTTCCATCATTCACACCCCTAAAAACGAATGTTTTAACTATAAATAAAATGAAATGTTCGTCTATCATGTAATTTACATCATATTTTTCCGGATGTCAAAATTTATTGGTTGAATTGTCTTGAATTTAGTTGTTCAAAAGGGAAGAACAGTTACATTAAAGGAGAGCATCAAGTCCATACTAAGGCAGGGAGGTAATGTACGATGCTACATATTTGGATGGCTGCCCTTTTTATGTTTGCTCAGCCTATCGAGCAACCTGACAGTTTAACGGTGACGCAGCAAGAAGAGACTATTGCAGTCGTTAATCGGGAAGACTTTTCCATGCACATTCCCGATACTCCGATGCTCGATATAGAAAAATACAACCTATTTATCCAAAAACTTGATCAACAGATTTACCGTGCTCCTGTAAATGCAAAGCTTGATGATCTTGGGCAAATCATTCCTGGTGAGGTTGGTTACAGGCTTGATCGGCAAATGTTCAGGGAGCAGTTCAATGCTTATTTCTATGGGGATGGGCCATCGAAAATAGAAGTGCCGGAAATGGACATCTACCCGAAAGTCGATAGTGAATTGCTTGCACATATCCGTGTTCATCAGATCGGTCAATACGTAACCTACTTCAATTCCAAAAATGAAAGCCGTTCGCACAATATAACTCTTGCCGCAGAAGCGATTGATAATCACGTCATCTATCCTGGTGAGACTTTCTCATTCAACAAAGTTGTCGGGAAGCGGACAAAAGCAAAGGGTTATATGCGGGCTCCTATTATTGTCAGGGGTGAATTGTCCGAGGGGATAGGAGGAGGGATTTGCCAGGTTTCTTCAACCTTGTTCAATGCGGTTGACCGGGCAGGACTAACAATCGTGGAACGGTATTCGCATAGTAAACGGGTTCCCTATGTACCATCTGGACGTGATGCGACCGTAAGCTGGTATGGACCCGATTTCCGCTTTCAGAACAAATACAACCAACCGATTCTGATACGCGCTAAACGATATGGTGGAAGCATGGTCGTAAAACTTTATTCATCTGAAGTGATCAATTATGAGCCGCGGAAAGTACCGAAAGCTTCGACTGCTCTCCCGGAAGAAATCCATTTCAAAGAAGAAATCCATATTTTCAATCCACAAAACGAACAGTGAAAAAAGACGCTGATATCAGCGTCTTTTTGAATTCAGCCACGCAATAATGGAAGAGTGCAGCAACGGAAAGATCCTCCAGATTTGATGATTTCAGATATATCCACTTCTATTACCTCGAAACCTTTCTCACGCAGCTTTTTGTTTACTTTTTTGTTGACCGGAAGGCTTAAAATTTTTTTATTTCCGATCGCTAACACATTCGTCCCGAGTGTAAATTGTTCTTCACCGGTCACTTCTATCAATTCATAACGAGAAGTGAAAAAGTCGATCTCTCTTTTATTCAGGGCAGGTGGAAAAATCAAAGCCACATCAGGGGAAATAACATTAAAGACACAATCGAGATGCAGATATTTTTCTGTAAATGGAATGGCAATCACATCGTATTGGGTCAAAACGCTCTTTAAATGATCGACTGCTTTTTGAGCTGTACGGTAACTTAAACCTATATAAATGGTATCCCGGTCAATGATGACGTCTCCGCCCTCGATTTTGTCTTCCCCGATTTTGAAATAAGGCAGTTCCTCATCATCAAGCCATTGCTTGACAACATTTTCTTCCCCTCTTCTTATATCACTTCCCATCGTAGAAACAAAAAGGGTCTGACCCAATGTAAAGCCGATATCCCGTGTAAACACTTGTTCAGGGAATTTTTCATGATAAGGGAGTAGGATTACCTCCACCCCATGGTTTTGTAAAGTTTTGATAAATTGGTTATGTTGTTCGACAGCAAGATCGATATGTATGCCTTCCTCCTTGAACCTTTTTTGAGTTTCATTGATGATATCACGGATCCTCATGTAATGAGGTTCACACAGAATGACCCTTTTCAATATTCCATACTCACTATTGCAATACGTTTTATGACTCTTTCGAGGATGCGCTTCCATACCAATGGCTCCTTAAGCTGTATTTTTTTGCGGGACAGAGCGACCGACTCTTTAGTCTCCTTAAATGAAATGTGGTTTAACTATCAAACTACCTAGGAATAGTATTAACAGATACTTGACCAACTAAAACAAAAATGGATAGGAGGAAAAGAAATGTCTATTGCACCATACATCATTCTCTTATTCATAGGCTATTTCGTCTTTACAATTGATAAAAAGAAAGAAGGTTTTCCTGTCCCGACGGTTTTGATACTTCTGGGCATCGGGCTTTTTTTCATTCCGTATTTTTCTTCCATCCAAGTTTCAGAAGATACGATCTACCATATCTTTTTACCTGGACTTTTGTTTACTGCGGCCTATCGTTTTCCCTTTTCGGCATTGAAAAGAAATGGGGGAATCATCAGCTTTCTAGCTACAATCGGTATTTTGCTCACTGTACTTCTTTTAGGGACATTGATTTATGTTGTCAGCGGAATAGGAGGATCGCTCTCATTTCTTGGTGCTATCTTGGCAGCTTCCATATTGACACCGACAGATCCTGTTTCTGTCGTCTCTGTTCTCCAAAAATCTTCAGGAGACGAGATGATGGCTGATGTCCTTGAAGGTGAATCGATGATAAATGATGGGACAAGTATTGTGATATTCTCCGTAATTTCAGGGGTTTTCCTGAAAGATAAGTCTTTTTCAATTGCGGGTTTTTTGAGTGAATTTTTGATTGTCTCCTTTGGTGGTGTTGTTGTCGGTTTGGTGTTCGGATGGCTGTTCAGCAAAGCTGTCCATGTTACCCACCATAAAGAATACCAGGTGATGCTTAGCATCATTCTTGCATACGGTATCTTTAATATTGCCGAACATTTTGGCTTTTCAGGAGTATTGGCTACCGTTTTCGCCGGGATAACGCTTTCGTATGAATTTGATCGCACGCTAAAAGGGGAGCATTTTCGAGAGTCTTTGGACGGCTTTTGGGGCGTGATTAAAATTTCCATTTTATCGTTGTTATTTTTGCTTATCGGAATCACATCTGCGAACTATCTATTCTCGTTTGAGTTCTGGGGCCTAGCTTTCCTCATTTTTGTCATCTCATTAGTTGTGAGATTTATCATAATCACAGGGGCGACTAGAATCTTCCCCTTTTGGCGGAAAAAGATCACCGGAAAAGAATCACTGCTGCTTAGCTGGGCTGGACTGAAAGGATCCATGTCTGTGTTTTTACTGTTGAGCCTTCAATCAAAAGCAGACCAGAATGCAGAGTTCATCATTTCCCTTACATTTGCGGTGGTCCTCATATCATTGATTGTACAAAGCATAGGCGTATATCCTTTATCAAAAAAACTGCTGACTGATCAATCAAAATAAGCAGATTATAACTACCTTTCACAAAGCCGCACTCATTTCGAGGCGGTTTTTTTATTTGTTCTACATCATTTTATGTAAATTTTTTCTTTCCAACATGGAAAAATTCGTATATAATGACAACTGTACTAATAATAATAATACAGTTAGTACAGATAATACACTTAGTACAGTTTGTTGCAGATGGGAGGGTGTCGATGTTTGATCTCGATGTTCGAAGCCGTAAACCGATTTACGAGCAATTGGTCGAAAGGTTCAAGGTACTTATCATCAATGAAGTGATGAAAACAGATGAGCAGCTTCCGTCTGTAAGAGTGCTGGCACAGCAGTTGACGATTAATCCGAACACGATTCAAAAAGCGTACCGGGAACTGGAGTCACAAGGCTACATCTATTCAATCAAAGGAAAAGGAAGCTTCGTTAGTGAGACAAAACATGCCATAAACACCGAAAAGCTGGAAAAGGTGAAATCCGATTTCAAAAAGCTTGTATCGGAAGCTCTTTATCTTGGTATGACAGCAGAAGAGCTGCAAGCGTATATTTCAGACATAGAGAAATCGATTGGGGGAGGGGAACAAGATGATTCAAGTTCATAATGTAGCAAAAAGGTTAGATGATATTGATGCCTTATCAAACGTTTCCTTTACGGTCAATAAGGGATCGATTTATGGTTTGCTCGGATCGAATGGTGCAGGGAAGACGACGTTATTACGTATCGTGGCAGGCATATTACGTGAAGATGAAGGAAATGTAACGATCAATAAAGAGCCGATTTTTGAAAATACGAAAATGAAAGACAGGATGATTTTCATCCCGGATACATTGTATTTCTTTTCGCAATACACCATCCAACAGATGGCGAACTTTTATAAAAGCATCTACTCGAACTGGAGCGAGGAACGTTTTCAACAATTGAGGGAAGTATTCGATATTGGATTGGATAAGAAAATCCATAAATTTTCAAAAGGGATGCAGCGGCAGGTGGCGTTCTGGTTATCGATGTCTACAATGCCGGATTTGCTGGTATTGGATGAACCGATTGACGGGCTTGATCCAGTAATGCGGAAAAAGGTGAAAAATCTGATTTTGCAGGATGTCGCAGAACGTGAAATGACAGTCCTTATTTCTTCCCATAACTTAAGGGAGATTGAAGACATCTGTGACCACGTCGGGATACTACATAAAGGAAAGCTTTTGCTTGAAAAAGAACTCGACGATTTAAAATCCGATACCCAGAAGATCCAAATAGCCTTTAAAGGAAAAACTCCAGAAGAGATGTTCGATGGGGTCCAATTCCTTTATAAAGAGGAACGTGGAAGTGTCCAGCTCTGCATCGTAAGGGGCCAGGCAGATGTAGTTTCGAACCATTTCGAGAAATACAATCCGGTCGTATTCGATCTTCTACCGCTTACACTAGAGGAAATCTTCATATATGAAATGGGGGATGTCGGCTATGCGATCAAAAACGTCCTGGTTTAATAAAGAGATGATGATCCAAAGCTTCCGTAGTGTAGGGTGGGTAGCGCTCATCTATCTTACAGGTCTCTTGTTGGCTGTGCCGATGCGGATTTTGATGATTTGGAGCAGTGAAAATCAGCACAACTATTATAACCACTATGAAAATGTATTTGCGTACAGCAGCGAAATTCAGCTCGTGTTGAATCTTCTAATACCGGTCTTACTTGCTATCTTTTTATTCCGGTTCTTACATGTGAAAAATGCATCGGACTTCATGCATAGTCTACCGATTAAGAGAACAGACCTTTATAACATCTATGTGGGTATGGGGGTACTATATCTTGTTCTGCCGGTTGTTGTAACAGGACTGGTTTTGTTGGCCATGCAAGGTGTAATGGATTTTCAAGACTACTATTCAATGTTAGATGTTTTTCAATGGATGGGCTATACCTTAGTTATCACTCTTTTGATTTTCACGACTGGCATATTCGTCGGTACAGTGACTGGATTATCAGCTGTTCAAGGAGTATTGGCCTACATTCTTATCTTGTTCCCGTTAGGTATCACAGGTTTACTTTTTATGAATATGACATATTTCCTGTATGGATTTTCAACGGACTATTACATGAGTAATCAAATCATAAGGTTTTCACCCATTTCGGCATTCGCAGATTCTTTAAGCAAACGTAATGATGAGCTACTAAATGCTCTCGAAATCATTATTTATCTCATCATTTCGGCTATCCTTTACTTTGCTGGAATGCAAGTTTATAAGAGAAGGAATCTTGAGGGAGTTTCACAGGCCTTTGTATTCAAACCGCTTAAACCGATTTTCAAATACGGTGTAACCTTCTGTACGATGCTGTTAGGCGGTGTTTACTTCAGTGAAACCCAGCATGCCTTCAGCTGGTTGATCGTCGGCTATGTACTCGGTGCTGTTGTCGGATACTTGATTGCTGAGATGCTTCTGCAAAAGACTTGGCGTGTTTTAGCTCATTTAAAAGGGCTGTTTGTGTATGCAGGTCTCATTGCGATTTCCATCCTCTTTTTACAGTTTGATGTCACAGGTTATGAAAATAAAATACCTGAGCTGGAAAACATCGATCAAGTGTTTATTGGAAGACATGCTTTTAAATATCAGGAGGAAGAGCTTTCGGTCCATTCTCCGGACTATTCAAATGCCGTTTTGACGGATAAGGAAAACATCCAGGCAATACAGAGGCTCCATCAATACTTGATTGAGCAGAAAGATATGTTCATTCCTTACCATTATCAAACAAGAAATATTTTCATCGCTTATGAATTGGAAAACGGAGAAAAAGTTATCCGAGAATATCGAATTAAAGAAACAGAAGAAATTGTGAAATATTTAAAACCAGTGTATGAAGCCCAAGAATACAAAGAAAAGGCGAATCGGATCTTCAAAGTCAGCAACGAAGATGTGACAAGGATTACAATAAATTCAAGAGATGGAGAAACGATCATCCATGAACCCGAAAAAATATCGGAAGCATTGAAAGCCTTAAAAGAGGATGTCAAAAACGAGCAATTCACAGGATTTGAGGAGCATGGCAGTTTAACTTCCCAAATCATGATTCACCTTTCTGGGAACAAAGAGAACCAAGTCCATATGGAATTCAAATGGACGTATGATCAGTTTGAAAAATGGCTGGAAGACGAAGGTGAACTCGACAATGCCAGGGTTACACCCGAAGAAGTCGAATATACAGTGATCGTGCCATCAAAGGAAATTGATTTCAATGGCAATGAAAAAGGTGTCAGCAAGCAGATCCTAAATTCTGATGATGCTTTGAAAATTACCTCAACAGAAAAAATCCAAGAAAGTATTGAAAAATCTACATGGGGTGATCCGAGTAATCAATATTTCATTGTGTTTCATTATAAGTCTAAAATAGATGAATTACACAGTTTCCATGAAAGTAATGTCCCTGATTTTGTGAAAGAGTATTTTGAGTAAGGTGAGGTGAAAGAATGGAAGCCCAAATCCAGGTACAGAGACAAGAAATTGATTTGACTCTCATATATGAAATGTTTTGGCATAAAGTGTTCAAGGTTGCAGTCATGATTACCCACGACAAATACTTGGCGGAAGATATCGTACAGGAAACATTCATTAAAGCTTTCAAGAAGATCGATTCGATATTGGATATTGAAAAAATCGGTTCTTGGCTCTCAACAATTGCGTCAAGGACAGCGATAGATTTAATTCGGAAAGAAAAAAGATCCGGTACGATCCTGGTCGAAGACGTCGTCTACACTATAAATGAACATGTTCAGGAAAAGAATGCTGTAGAACAGATCGTAGAGCGATTATGGATGGAAAAAGAAATCGAACAGGAAGTTGAACAGCTTAAACCAGCCTTGCGGGAGGCGTTTCTTCTCAAATACGAAGACGGCTTGAAAGAGGAAGAGATTTCTGAGAGGCTCCAATTGCCGATCGGAACTGTCAAATCGAGATTATACCGTGCAAGACAACAGATCAAGGCCGAACTTAATAAGTAAATCAGTGTATGATTCAAGCGGGCGCTCCTCCAGAAGGGGCGCTTTTTTTAAAAGAAAACAAAAAGGACACTTTGAATGCAGGGGATGCTACATCCGAAGTGTCCTTCCATAATAACTTTTAAGGGGGTTGTGGTAATAAGGTTCGGGTTTTTCAATTTGCCTGTGGGGGTGGAACATAAAACATTTTAAAATTTTCAGGCGTAATTTAGCTCAAATTGACGATGAGGGAAATGATGGAACCATGGTATAATAGTATGAGTGCAATAGAGGATAATCGAGGGTGGAAGGCTTGTCCCCTGCAACTGTTTCAAGCAGTGTAGGAAGGGGGTGTAGCTATTGACAGCGTTCGAAGCAATTAGTCTGATGATCACATTCGGACTGTTCGTCGTTACGTTGTTGTCTTTTCCTGATAAAAGGAAATAACCACCCTAGAGGTTGGAACCTGAACAGGGTGGTTATCCATTTCAATAGCCTTCCCCTTTGAGGGAAATCTATTGCACTATCTATCCGCAGGTGTTGCAGCACCTGCGGTTTTTATTAGTATATGTTGTCCTATCATTAGAATACCACAGTTTCACACAATCGTAACCTTAAATAAGCTCAATAAAGATATATATGGCCATTTCTAAGTTTTGTGAATCAAAATTTTCTGCTTTTTTATAAGTGAATTAGGGGATTGAAATTGAAGAAGTTAAAAAAGACAGAATTGTAATAAAGGCAAGTATCATTGTTCCTTTTTGCATCCCACAGCTAACTTTTATCAAACCTACATTGAAGGCACCTAAACCTCCTCCTAAAATTGCGATGAACCCCCAGCTTGCAAACACTCTGCCCAAGAGTCTGTCTTTTACTTTTTCTTGAAGGAGAATCTGAAGCATGGTGACGATTAACGTCATGAGGAATCCAAACAAAAATGGAAATAAAAGAATGATTGTTGTATATGGAAAATGTCCAATAATGAAGAGTAAGGTACATAAAATTAACCCACCCCCCAATAATAAAGCAGGTATAATCTTAAAAGGAATTAAATGTAAATTGAAGTCTATTTTTTATTAAAAATGTAGGCTATACTTAAAATAGATGGGAACGTGCGCCTTATTCGTTATCGAGTTAGGCGTTATTTGTTTGTTTTAGATGAGTGATAACATATACGTTTCAGGGGACATAATTAAAGGGAAAGGTTTTTTATGATTGAAGTAAATTCAGCGGAGCAGGATTCTACAAAAAGAGGGCTGAAAAATGGACAAAAAATGGGTACGCAAGATTATGATATCAGTTATCGTAATTGGATTTTTCATATGGCTGAACCAGACTTTTTTAGAAATCCCGCCGTTGAAAATACGAAATTGGGTGATGTCTTTTGGTTGGATAGCACCTGGTATTTATCTTATCATGTTTACTGTGCGGCCACTTGTATTGTTTCCGGCTTCATTGTTAGCGATTGTGGGCGGACTAGCATTCGGTTTCTGGTACGGTGTTCTTTTGACCATCATTGGTGCGTGTTTAGGAGCGACCATATCATTTCTTGCGATACGGAAATTAGGAATCACGTTTGGAAGGATACCATCTTCTGAGAAATATGACACTCTACGCCGACAAATCGATAAAAAAGGGTTTATCATTTTATTGATCCTGCGTCTGCTCCCATTTTTACATTTCGAATTGGTTACATATCTTAGCGCTGTATCGAATATCCGTTTCTCTCATTATTTTTTTGCAACCTTACTTGGATTGGTGCCAGGTGCACTTATTTATTGTGGCATCGGTAACAGTACGTATACTGGAGGAAATGAACTGATTATCTTTTCTATCGTTTGCCTAGTGGTTTTGACAGCGCTGCCGATCATATTCAGAAAAAAGCTGTCCTCCATTTTAGCTGTAAGACTTGATCAAGAGTGAGAGGTGAGGAATGATTATTCAAAATACAAAAGCAATCATGTTTGACGTTTATGGAACTCTATTTGATGTGCATTCAGTAATAGACGAGTGTAAAAAGCATTTTCCCGAAAAAGGAAAGTCAATAAGTGAGGTATGGAGGAAGAAACAGCTTGAGTACTCTTTCCTGAGAGGTTTGATGGGAAATTATCGTCCTTTTTGGTCGATCACTAAGGATGCGTTAAGATTTGCTTGTAAAAGTGAAAATGTGGAACTGACTGGAACGATTGAGGAAGCGTTACTAGGGTCTTATTTGAAATTAAAACCCTATGGAGAAGCGGAAGGGGTCCTTGAAAAACTAAAAGGGCATCAACTGGCTGTGTTTTCAAATGGTTCAGAGGATATGCTACATCCTCTGATTGAACACTATAGTCTGCAGACCCACTTTGACTATTTGATTTCTGTGAATGGAATCAGGCAATTCAAACCACAACCATCTTCATATCTTTACGCATTAGAGCATCTTGGTGTTGAGAGGCATGAAGTGCTGTTTTTATCCTCAAATACGTGGGACATAGCTGGGGCAAAAACATTCGGTTTTAAAGTGGTCTGGGTCAACCGCTCTGGAGATGTCATGGATGAGTTTGGAATACAACCTGACCACATTATAGGTGATCTGACGGGATTATTGGATTAAGGAGATTTTATGTCAAAAAAACTTTTATTGATCGGTGTTGGCAAAGCCCACCTTTCTTTATTGAGAAAACTGAAAACTAACCCTTTATCAGATTGTGAGGTCACATTGCTTAATCCTGCTTATACATATCATTACTCTGATATGTTTTCTGGTTTTGTAGAAGGGATCTATCAGTTGGAGGATCTTCAGATCGATTTAGCTGATCTTACAGAGAAGGCTGGAATTAGATTAATTCAAGGGGCCGCACTGTCTATTGATGTGAAACAGAAAATGGTCCTTACTGAAAAAGGGGATATTTTATCTTTCGATTGCTTATCTTTAGATATCGATACACGAGAGAAGGAAATTGAAATTCTTCCAGAACAAGAGAATATCGTCCGCTATGATCGAAAGCATCAAATCGAACGTTTTCAAAACCATGAGAGTAAAAATGGAACAGTCGTAATAGTGGGTAGGGGAGCGCCGAGCATTGAAATAAGCTTTGCGTTCCAGGCGTGGAAACAAACACATGGAGATGATGAAGAAGTCATTTTAATCAGTTCAAAAAATAGCTGCGAAGGGAACGGGAATCAAGAATCACAGAGATTAAAAGCTATGTTGCGAAACGCTGGCGTCCAAGTCCAAGAAAATGAAAAGGTCGTCGAAGTTGGTGAACGATCCATTATAACAGATAAACGGACAATTTCTTATGATTGCCTTTTCTGGATGACAGGCCCGGAAGCACCGAAAATATACACTAGTTCTAAGCTTCCAACAGATGATCAGGGGTATTTACTTGTTGAAGATACTCTTCAAGTCAAAGAATTTCCTTTTATATTTGGAGCGGGAAATGGTGTGACCATCAGGAATCATCCAAACCTTCCTAGAAATGGGACTATGGCAGAAAAGCAAGGAGAAGTGTTGGCTGATAACCTTAAAGGATACCTGGGGTCAGGTGAGGGGTACCATTTTGAACCACAAAAACGACCATTGTCGATCGTTTCTGTTGGTCATCAGAAAGCGTTATTGAAATTTGGCTCTTTTTCGACGACTGGAAAACTCGCCTGGAAACTGAAAAATAAAATCGACTGCCGGTTCGTTGCTTCTTTTCGATGACACTTGGAAAGTTGGATTTAATGGTGTGAAATGGGCGATCGAAATTTTGAAAGAACTGAAAAAGAAGTGATATTACGGATAAATGATTAGTGGACACCAGAGCAAAATCATACAAAATCAGTTTATTTTTACCCAAATAACGGAATATTTGTCCACTAACAATAAACCTCAAGGATATAATAATAAAAAATGTGGCCTCACTCAGTATGGGGGCCACATTTCTTCTTTAATCAATATTAGGACAGCTAATGCTCAGGCGTTTCCCAAGGCTTGGACTGGCCTAGTTTTTTCATAGGATTATGTGCAGGAGGGCGTTTGCTCTACTAAATTATAATACTTGGTTTCAATTTTCCTTGAAACATGTTCGGAAATGCCTTGAATCGCTTTGTGGAGCGCCTTTAGGTCAATACCAGTCTCAATCCCCATCTGATGTAGCATAAAAACGACATCTTCAGTGGCGACATTCCCTGTAGCACCAGGGGCGAATGGGCAACCTCCCAATCCACCAGCCGATGTATCAAATCTAGTAATCCCAGCTTGCAGGCAGGCATAGATATTTGCTAGAGCCATCCCGCGGGTGTCATGGAAGTGTGCCGTAAGCAGGACTCTGTCTCCTAATCGGGTATTCAATTCATTGAATAATTGGTAGCTTTCGAGAGGGCTTGCCATTCCGATTGTATCAGCCACACTTAGTTCATCGACACCAAAGTCTGTAAATTGAGTGCATAGGGCAACGACCGCTTTGGGATCGACCTTCCCATCATAAGGGCAGTAGAAGGATGTGGAAATACATGCACGTACAAAGTACCCTTTTTGTTTTAACTCAGCGAGGATCGGTCTCAACTCAGCCATGCTCTCCTCTGTTGTCTTGTTGATGTTCTTCTTATTGAAAGCAGAACTGACACCTACGAAGACAGCGACGTCCTTTCCATCAGTTTCGTAAAGTCGTTCAATTCCTTTCCGGTTCGGTGTAAGGACAAAGTTCCGTTTTTTGTCGAGGCAAGCGTCAATGATTTCTTTTGCATCACTCATTTGGGGGACCCATTTCGGGGACACGAATGATGTCAATTCCATTTCTGTTATTCCGGCGTTTTTCAGCTCTTTTATAAACGAAATTTTTGACTCTGTAGGGACCTGATTCTTCTCATTTTGTAAACCATCCCTTGGACCAACTTCAATGATTGTGACTTTCCCAGGTAAGTTCATAATAACCTCCCATAATCCAACGATTTTAACAATCGATGTAAGCGCTTTAATAATGATCGTTTAATTAATCAACGTATGATAAACATCGAATTTCATCGTTACTCGGTCTTCCCGGTCCAAAGAAGAGCATATTTACCTGCGTCTACAAGTGTAACCTATGAAGTTAGCTTCCTCGTTACAACTCGTAGCTTTTATGCAAGTATTGCCCGTCGTACTGGTCCTCAAAACTTTCGTGCCTTGAACTTCTTGTTTCTAATCCGTTGAAATTAAACTGAATTTATGTACTTTATCTTTTCATTGTAACGTGAAGAAATTTTAAAGGGCAAGTATTTTCATTCTTTCAAAGAAATATTGTGTGATAAGAAGGAGAATTCAGAAATGATTGAGAAATAGACAAGGTAAGACAGATAACAACAAATTTAAGGAGGCAACAAAGAGATGGAGAGAGAAGCTGTCATAGTTAGTGCGGTCAGGACACCAATCGGGGGTTTTGGCGGAAGCTTAAAATCAATATCGGCCACAGAACTCGGTGGTATCGCGATTAAAGAAGCTTTGAAACGTGCAGGGATTGCTGAAGTTGATGAAGTGATCATGGGAAATGTACTCCAGGCTGGACTTGGTCAAAATCCTGCAAGACAAGCAGCCATAAAAGCAGGGCTTGCTGATACGACTTCATCGATGACGATAAATAAAGTATGTGGTTCCGGATTGAAAACTGTCCATCTAGCTGCTCAATCGATCCTTCTAGGGGATGCAGATATTGTAGTGGCTGGTGGGATGGAAAATATGAGCCAGGCTCCCTATCTTTTAAAAGGAGCACGTGACGGATATAAAATGGGAGATCAGAAAATTGTCGATTCAATGATTCTTGACGGTCTTTGGTGTGCCTTCAATGACTATCATATGGGTATCACGGCAGAGAATTTATGTGAAACACATGGCTTGAAGCGTGAGGAGCTTGATGAATTTGCTGCCTGGAGCCAGGAAAAAGCTGCAAATGCGATTGAAAGCGGACGTTTTAAAGATGAAATTGTTCCAGTAGGAATCCCTCAACGCAAGGGAGATCCAATCGTTTTTGATACAGATGAACATCCGAAGAAATCAACAGCGGAAAAATTAGGGAAACTTCGCCCTGCCTTCAAAAAGGACGGTATGGTGACTGCAGGGAATGCTTCAGGGATCAATGACGGGGCAGCAGCCGTCATCGTCACAAGCCGTCAAAAAGCTGAAGAGCTTGGGTTGAAACCATTGGCGGTTATTCGTGCCAATGCCTCCGCTGGTGTTGATCCAAGTATCATGGGAATCGGTCCTGTTCCGGCAACAAGAAAGGCGTTGGAAAAAGCGAATCTGACAATCGATGCAATGAATCTGATTGAAGCGAATGAAGCTTTCGCAGCACAATCATTAGCGGTGGGTAAAGATTTGAATTTCAATAAGGAAATCCTCAATGTAAACGGTGGAGCGATAGCACTTGGACATCCGATCGGAGCTAGTGGAACCCGCGTTCTCGTTACGTTGATCCATGAATTGAAACGAAGGAATGAACAATATGGGCTTGCGACTTTATGTATCGGTGGCGGCCAGGGAGTCGCGACAATCATAGAAAATGAAGCATAAAAAAGGAGATGAAAAAACATGAAACCAGTTGAAACATCATTTTTAGAAGCGGTAAAGGATATTAAAGATGGAGCTACGATCATGGTCGGGGGCTTTGGACTTGTCGGGATCCCTGAGAATTTGATTCTTGCTCTTGTTGAAAGCGGTGTCAAAGATTTGACGGTGATCTCCAATAACTGCGGAGTCGATGATTGGGGACTTGGCCTACTTCTGAAGAACAAACAGATCAAGAAAATGGTCGGCTCTTATGTGGGTGAAAACAAAGAATTCGAACGGCAGGTTCTGTCTGGAGAAATCGAAGTTGAATTGATTCCTCAGGGCACGCTTGCAGAACGGATCCGTGCAGGCGGTGCGGGAATCCCTGCTTTTTATACTCCTGCGGGAGTAGGTACTCCGTTAGCTGAAGGACGAGAGGTCCGCAACTTTGATGGAAAAGATTATCTATTGGAATATGGCGTGACAGCTGATGTCAGTCTGGTCCGAGCTCAGAAAGCAGACAAAATGGGAAACCTCATTTACAACAAGACTGCCCGGAATTTCAACCCGATGATTGCTGCAGCTGGGAAAATCACCATTGCAGAAGTAGAAGAACTTTATGAGATCGGGGAATTGGATCCAGATCGAATCCATACACCGAGCATCTACGTTCAGAAATTGATCGTTGGTGAGCAGCAGAAGAAAATTGAACGCTTGACCGTTACGAAATAACAGCAGAGGAGGAAATAATAATGACAAAAGTAGATAAAGCACTTGTACGTGAACGTATTGCAAGACGGGCAGAGAAGGAAATTGAGGATGGATTCTATGTAAACCTTGGCATCGGGATGCCGACATTAGTTGCGAATTATATTTCAGATAATAAGGAAGTTGTTCTTCAATCCGAAAACGGTTTGCTTGGTATCGGGCGCTATCCTACTGAAGATGAAGTGGATCCAGACTTGATCAATGCAGGGAAAGAGACAGTGACTGCGACAAAAGGAGCATCCTATTTTGATAGCTCAGAGTCATTCGGTATGATCCGCGGCGGCCATATCGATATAGCTATCCTAGGGGGTATGGAGGTCTCAGGG
Organism: Pseudalkalibacillus sp. A8; assembly: GCF_045920555.1. Lineage (NCBI taxonomy): Bacteria > Bacillati > Bacillota > Bacilli > Caryophanales > Fictibacillaceae > Pseudalkalibacillus > Pseudalkalibacillus sp. A8. The sequence continues at coordinate 3,520,398 of NZ_CP174509.1, read as the reverse complement.
AATGGCGACCTTGCAAATTGGATGATTCCAGGGAAGATGATCAAAGGTATGGGGGGAGCGATGGACCTAGTTCACGGTGCAAAGAGAATCATCGTCATCATGGATCATGTCAATAAAAGCGGACAGCCGAAAGTCCTCAATAAATGTTCCTTGCCGCTGACTGGAAGTGGTGTGGTGGACCGTATCATCACCGATCGTGCAGTCATCGATGTAACACCGGAAGGTCTTAAACTTGTAGAAGTCGCTGAAGGATTCACTCCTGAAGAAATACAAGAATCGACAGAACCGAGATTGATCATCGCAAATGATGTGAAAACAAACGCATTTTAATTTTATATGTGCCAAGTAGGGAGAGGAATAAGTGAAGCGGTTAACAGCACTTTCAAATCGGATCATGCAGCGGTACCTTCCAGATCCATTCTTATTCGTGGTCATCCTTACATTAGTGGTTTTTGTGATGGGGATGATCATTACAAAAAGCACCCCGGTAGAAATGGTCACCTTCTGGGGAGAAGGATTCTGGAACTTGTTGACTTTTGCTATGCAAATGGTCCTTATTCTTGTAACGGGATACGTTTTAGCGAGCAGTCCTCTATTTAAAAATGGACTGCGTAAGTTGGCCTCTCTCGTTTCGAAACCAGGTCAAGCAATTATATTCGTTACACTCGTATCCCTGGCAGCAAGTTGGATAAATTGGGGATTCGGACTTGTCATCGGTGCGCTATTCGCTAAAGAACTGGCGAAGAAAGTGGAAAAAGTGGATTATCGGTTATTGATCGCCAGTGCATATAGCGGTTTTTTAGTCTGGCATGGTGGTTTTTCGGGATCCATTCCATTGACGATCGCAACACCAGAGCATTTTACAAGTGACATCATCGGTGTTATCCCAACATCAGAAACGATTTTTGCACCGTTCAATATCTTCATCGTAATAGCTTTGTTTGTTACATTACCGATTGTAAACAGGTTGATGATGAACCAGAAAGATAACCAGTTCTATGTCGATCGTTCTATTTTAGAAGAGAAGAATGTCGAAGCAGCTGCAGTGGAGGCGAACACCCCTGCAGAAAAAATGGAAAACAGTTGGATCCTGTCCATGATCACCGGTGTATTGGGCTTGGCATTCATGGTTTATTACTTCACAACAAATGGGTTCAGCTTAAACTTGGACATTGTCAACTTCATTTTCCTTTTCTTTGGGATCATATTGCATGGGACGCCTAGAAGATTCATCAATAGTGTGGCTGATGCTGTTAAAGGTGCCGGCGGAATCATCATCCAATTCCCTTTTTATGCAGGGATCATGGGGATGATGGTGGCGAGTGGATTAGCTGCTGAGATGTCACAATGGTTCGTGAACATTTCAAATGAACTTTCTTTTCCATTCTTTGCATTCTTAAGCGCAGGGATCGTCAACTTCTTCGTTCCATCAGGGGGTGGTCAATGGGCTGTGCAAGCTCCGATCATGCTGATGGCTGGAGAGGAGTTAGGGATCGGGGCTGCGAAAACTGCAATGGCGGTAGCGTGGGGTGATGCTTGGACGAACATGATCCAACCATTCTGGGCACTTCCTGCACTCGCCATCGCTGGACTATCTGCCAAGGACATCATGGGCTTCTGTGTCATCGCCATGTTAGTCAGCGGATTATTCATATCGATTGGACTGGTGTTCATTTAAGGATACTTTCAGGAGAAGGGGGACAAAATGAACGATATTTACATTTTAGAGGGAGCTAGAACGGCTTTTACATCATTCGGTAAGTCATTTGCAACGGTAGGTCCTACAGAGTTAGGTGTAGCCACAGCGAAAGAAGCGATGAAACGTTCACAAGTATCTCCGCAAGAAATCGAACAGGTCATATATGGGAATGTGATTCATAGCAGTACAAATGCTCCATATGTAGCCCGTCATATCGCTACAAAATCTGGGATTCCAGCAGAGACACCTGCCATGCTCGTAAACCGTCTTTGTGGATCAGGCTTGCAGTCTGTCATTTCCGGTGTGCATTCCTTGCTTTTGAATGAAGGGACCACAGCGCTTCTTGGCGGGGTGGAAAACATGTCGATGAGTCCCCACGTATCATTTACGAATCGATTCGGTCATCCTAAGCTGGGGAATGTCCTATTCGAGGATATGCTGCTATTGACCTTAAGGGATGAAGCGATTGGGAATGGTATGGGTATCACCGCGGAGAACCTTTCCGAGCAGTACGGCATATCAAGGGAAGAACAAGATGAATTTTCTGCCATCAGCCATCAACGTGCTTCTGTAGCGATCCATTCAGGGCGCTTTGAGCGAGAAATCGTACCGGTTGAAGTGCAGGAGCGAAAAGAGGTACTGACTGTAGCGACCGATGAACATGTCCGGTCTACGACTTCTTTAGAAGGGTTGGCGAAACTGAGACCGACCTTTAAAAAGGACGGTTCCGTGACAGCGGGTAACTCCAGTGGTATTAACGATGGCGCTGTTTCGATGGTAATCGCCACCGAACCTTTTGTGAGAAAGAAAGGTATAAATCCTCTTGCGAAAATCCGTTCTTGGGCTGTTTGCGGAGTAGATCCATCAGTCATGGGGATCGGGCCGGTACCAGCAATCAAGCTTGCCTTGGAACGAGCAGAACTATCCATTGACCAGATTGATTTGTTTGAGGTGAATGAAGCCTTTGCTGCACAATATTTGGCTGTTGAAAAAGAACTGAACCTGGATCGTGAAAAAACCAATGTGAACGGTGGGGCTGTTGCGCTTGGCCATCCAGTCGGAGCTAGCGGATCTAGATTATTGTTATCGCTTGCTTATGAATTACTGCTTCAAAACAAACGATTCGGGGTCGCAAGTCTCTGCATTGGTGGCGGGCAAGGAATCGCGATGGTCATTGAAAATGAAAACATATGATAAAAGAACCTCGAGTCAAGTCTCGAGGTTCTTTTTTTGACCTTTTTACAAATATATATGAGTCTTACATAATCAACAGCTGAGTTTCATTCTCTAGTCACGATGTTTATCATAGTATGTCTGCTTGGTCCATTGCTTGAATAGTCTGATTTCCTCATCACTCAGGTCAACATTGGCTGCTTCCGTATTATCATCCACCTGTTCAACTGAACTGGCTCCCGGAATTGTCGTCGCGACAGCGGGATGATGCAATGGATAGCAGAGTGCGAGGTGAGAAAGCTTCCTTCCATCAGATATATCTTTGACCTTTTCCATAAGATTTCTGATTTCGGAAGGTGCGTAGTCTAGGAACCCTTTTTCCGAAACTCTGCCTGTAAAAATCCTATCAGTAAGGTTCCCTTTTGCAAGTGGTCCACGTGCGATGACAGATACATCATGGGTATGGATCATGTTCAACCATTCTTCAGGTCTGCGGTCCAATAGACTGTACTGCATCATGATGCTGACAATATTGGAACGTTTAAGGTATTCTTTAATGACATTGGGGCGGATGGATGATATTCCATATTCACGGATTAGCCCTTCCGCTTTCAGATCTTCAAAAGCCTCGATGATTTCATCAATCGGGTCATCAATTGTACCTCCATGAAGCTGGTACAAATCGATGTAATCCGTGTCCAATCTCAGCAAGGAACGCTTGACCGCTGTTTTTATGTAATCTTTATTCGGTGCCCATTCCCAGCCTTCATCAACGTGGTCCCAACGGTTTCCAACCTTTGTTGCCAGTACACATTGCTCCCGTTTTCCTTTTAAGGCTTTACCTACTAATTTTTCGTTATTCCCAAAATCATAAAGATCAGCGGTGTCAATCAATGTAACGCCTTTATCGAGTGCTTTGTGGATGATCTTTGTCGCTTCTTTTTCATCAGAACCTAGTGACATGCATCCTAATCCAAGTTCTGATACCTGTAATTCTGAAGATCCGAGTCTGTTCAATCTCATATTAAAGCACCTCCTGATTAGTACATTACCACAAGAGGAAAGGTGAAAACATCTTTCTTGACCTGGATTTACTTCTGAACGGGGTCTTATCAATTATATCGGTGTAGATCTCAAATTTATCGGTGGAGATCAGAAAAATATTGATACGTTTTCAAAATATATCGGTGCTAACGCGGGTTATTTGTTCGAATTTTTATTCAGAACGAAAAACAACACCTCAGCGAAGGTGTCGTCTCTTACCTGTCATTTCTTATGGCGCCCTTCGATCCAATCTTTGACCGTGTTGTATTCCGCCATATATTTCTTTAACATGTAGCGTACTTGCCATGCTTTCCCGACTAATGTCACGCTGTTTGGCTGCAGATAAACCTTCATGAAATTGACTCCCTTCGTCTCTCATCATTAGGATTAGGATAATCGCATATGATAGACTTTATGTATTGAAAAGTAGATTTAGCACAAGGAGTTAGTGATATGAAAAAGTTAGAAGAAAAAACAATCGATTCTAAAGTCATATATAATGGTAGAATTATCGATCTCCACCTAGAAGAGGTCGAACTGCCTGATGGAAGGACAAGCCAAAGGGAAGTCGTCAAGCACCCAGGTGCGGTAGCCATTTTAGCGATTACATCTGAGAATAAAATCGTCCTTGTCCGTCAGTATCGAAAGCCGCTGAACCGTGAGATCATCGAAATACCTGCAGGTAAGCTTGAAAAAGGGGAAGACCCAGAAGTATGTGCTCTCCGTGAATTGGAAGAGGAAACAGGTTATCGCAGCAAAGAGCTGACTTATCTTCAATCATTCTATACATCTCCTGGTTTTGCAGATGAACTTATTCATATTTTTTTCACAGATCAATTGGAACAGGGTGAGGTCCAATTGGATCAAGATGAGTTTGTAGAGAGAATGGAAGTGACCTTGGAAGAAGCAATTAGACTTGTGAATACTCAAGATATTTACGATGCAAAAACCGCTTTTGCGATCCAATATCTACAGCTGAAGGAAGCAAAATCTTAAAATGAAACGAATTTTTGCAGACTTTCATATCCATTTAGGAAGGACATTAGCAGGTAAGCCAGTAAAAATATCAGCTTCTAAAAACTTGACGCTCCCCAATGTGTTGGAGACGTCGTTCCGTGATAAAGGGATCCAGATGGTCGGGATCATCGATTGTCATGTACCTGGGGTCATTCGTGAGCTTGAACAAATGATGGAAAAAGGCGAATTATCTGAGCATCGAGATGGAGGGTTGATAAAAGAAAACGGTTGTTTGATTCTAGGTTCGGAAATTGAGGTATATGATGAATACTGCCATGGACCCATCCACGTATTAGTCTTTTTACCTTATTTAAGCAGCATGAAACATTTCAGCAATTGGTTGGGAGAACGGATGACAAATCGTAATCTTTCCTCTCAGCGTTATTATGGTAAAGCTGCCGACTTGCAAAAGAAGACGAAAGAACTGGGAGGATTATTTGTAATTGCCCACGCTTTCACGCCTTTTAAAAGTTTGTATGGAAAGGGTGTTGAAAAAAGTTTGGTAGAAGTCTTCCAACCTGAAGAGATTGATGCAATCGAGCTAGGTCTAAGTTGTGATACCCGTATGGCTGACCAGCTGGAAGAGCTGGAGGATTTTCCTTTTCTATCAAACTCTGATGCACATTCACTGGAAAAGATCGGACGGGAGTACCAGGCAATTGAGGTTAAGGACCTTTCATTCAGGGAACTTTCTCTAGCATTGAAAGGGATGGAAGGGAGAAAAATAACAAGCAATTACGGACTTCATCCACAACTTGGAAAATATTATCGAACTTGCTGTGCAAAATGCGGGACTTTGATCACTGCTGAGGAAGACATCAAATGTCCGAAATGTGAAAAAAGCCGTTTAGTCAAAGGTGTTTCCAATCGTATCAATGAATTGTCTGATTCTACAAAACGGAACTCTACCTCAACCAGACCACCATACACTCATCATGTGCCTCTTGAGTTCATTCCTGGCATCGGACCAAGAATGCTGAAGAAATTAAGAGAAATGTTCGGAACAGATATGGAGGTCATTCATTTTGTTACGGATGAAAATCTTCTGAAGGTTCTTCCAGCACATCTTGTAAATAAAATCATAGATTCAAGGAATGGGGATTTGAGCCTGAAAGAGGGCGGTGGAGGACGTTACGGCAAACTCGATTAACTATTAGATTTTGCACTTAAAGCGAAATTCACGACACTCCTGCGGGAAAAGCGAGCAAGGCGAGACCCCGCAACGAGGATACAGAGAAGTGATGTCCAGCTCCAACGCCCAATCACTTGGATCACTTCAGACCTCCTGCGGCGGCAACACATTGAATTACTACTTAAGAAGTTGCCCACGCACGACCGAACTTTGTTTGGTTCGAGCCTCCTCGTCGGACCTCCAGGGACCTTCGTGGCTGATCAGGGCGTTTACGTTTTTCTTCAGCCCGCGGAAAGGGAGGAATTTCGCAGAAATAAGTAAATGATATAACCCGGTCATACTCTATGATTTCCTTTCATAAATTAAAAGTAAGAGATCATGAGGGAGGAAATATGATGGAGCAACGGGTTACCTATAATATGAAACGAACATTTTCACAACATTTACAAGAACATTCTTCCTTATATACATTTACAATCGTTCTACTCATGATGGGGATCGTGTTCGGTGCAGTCATCGTCAATAGCTTGAGTTTGATGCAGAAAGAAGACCTATTCCATTATCTGAACCGTTTTTTTGGACAAGTTTCAGATGGGGAAGTGGCTAGTGCCTCTGCGATGTTCACCCAAAGTTTCTTTCATTATATAAAATATATGGGGTTGATTTGGCTTTTAGGGCTATCGATCATCGGTGTACCGGTCATCCTTGTCTTATTGTTTTTAAAAGGGATGGTTGTTGGATTTACTGTCGGTTTTCTGGTCAACCAAATGGGCTGGCAAGGATTCTTGTTGTCTTTCGTTTCGGTCATGCCTCAAAACCTGATCCTGATTCCTGCTTTTGTTTTGGTCACTACAGCAGCGGTCGCCATCTCCTTGACGCTGATCAAGGCCCAATTCTCAAATAGGATAAAGACTCCATTGATGCCTTTGTTATTAAGGTACACAGCCACGGTGATCATTATCATGGTTTTAGGTGCAAGTGCGTCTTTCATTGAAGCTTTTTTATCACCAACATTAATCAAAGCGACAATCGGTATTTTCAATTAATAATTTTATTAAATGATAATGATTCTAATATCCAATTTAAAATAATTATAATTTGACACCCCTTATACCCGTGCTTATAATAAGAATATACATAGAGTGTGGGAGGGGTCGTCTTGGAAAATCGTATCAACCGTATCAAAAAACAGCTCCATTCACAAAGCTATAAACTTACCCCCCAGCGTGAGGCGACAGTCCGCGTTTTACTTGAGCGTGAAGAAGATCATTTAAGCGCGGAGGACGTGTATTTACTCGTCAAGGATAAAGCGCCAGAGATCGGATTGGCGACTGTATACCGAACGTTGGAACTGCTTACTGAATTGAAAATTGTCGATAAAATCAATTTTGGGGATGGTGTTTCCAGGTATGACCTTCGGAAAGAAGGGGCAGCCCACTTCCATCACCATTTAGTTTGTATTGAATGTGGTGCAGTAGATGAGATTCAGGAAGACTTGCTTGGTGAAGTGGAACAAGTGGTCGAGAAGGACTGGAATTTCAAAATAAAAGATCATCGGCTGACCTTCCACGGAATCTGCCATCGCTGCCATGATAAAGCAGATATGGAAAATGAAGAAGAAGTTACGACGAAATAAAAAAGGACTCGCTGAAAAACAGTTTTTGCAAGGAAACAGACTGACCCGCAAAGAATCATAGAAAGGGTCAGTTTTCTTTTCACCTGAAGAAAGCATAAGTTGTGAGCGAGGGCTTGGTATATTGCCAGGTTTTCTTTATTATGTTCCCAGTTTTGACGTATATTCTGCATGTTTACAGGCATATCCTGTAAGAAGGACAAACTGGGAGGCAATACGATGGTTTCACTAATTCATTTATTGTGGAATTCTTGTAAGGTATTTCTTGCTTTTGCATGCTGTACGCTATTATTTTATTATGGCCTTTTATGGTTGAATGAACAATATCAAGACTTCCATCGTTATGATGAGCCTGATGGACGAGCAGTCAAAGTGTTCCAGGCCTATTCGGATGAAGAGAATGAAATTGGTTGGATTGATCGCTTACATTTATTTTATGAAATTGGGGAATAAGGAGCGTTTGCTCATGAAGGACGAGGTTCAGGATTATCTACATTACTTGACCGTTGAACGTGCACTCTCTGAAAATACGTTGCAATCGTACCAACGGGATTTGAAACAATATACGACCTTTTTAGAAAAAGAATTGAATTATGAAGACTTAAACCAAATACGCAGGAACGATATCATGACTTACTTATATCATTTGAAGGATTCAGGCCGAGCTTCAACGACGATTGCAAGGACGATTGCATCGATACGATCGTTCCACCAATTTCTAATCCGTGAAAGGGTCACAGACCAGGACCCATCTGTACATATTGAAACACCGAAGACGGAACGAAAATTACCGAAGATTTTATCTTCACAAGAAGTTGAAGATTTGATTGAAGCACCAGAAAGCAATTCAGCGTATGGTATAAGAGACCGTGCGATGATCGAACTATTATATGCAACAGGAATACGTGTCTCTGAACTTATTCAACTGAATCTATCAGATGTCCATTTGACGATGGGATTCGTAAGATGCCTTGGAAAAGGGGACAAAGAGCGTATCATTCCTGTTGGTAGAATGGCGACTGAAGCGTTGACCGCCTATATCGAAAAGGGACGAGGAAAGCTGTTGAAAAAGAAGACGACAGATGCCTTGTTTTTGAACCATCATGGAAACCGGCTTACAAGACAAGGTTTTTGGAAAATCTTGAAGAAACTGTCTCGAGCCGCAAACATCCAGAAAGAATTGACTCCTCATACATTGAGACATTCGTTTGCAACACACTTGCTGGAAAATGGTGCCGATTTAAGAGCGGTACAGGAGTTGCTAGGTCATGTTGACATCTCAACGACACAGATTTATACGCACGTGACGAAAACACGATTGAAAGACATCTATTCGACCTATCATCCAAGAGCCTAAGAATAGATAAAAATACGTGAAAACGTTTTAAAAACATGGTACACTCTATAAGTGCCCTCAGGGAAGGGTGCTTTCATTAATTAAAGAGGTCAGACTTCTGACCTTTACGCGTTGTTGTTTGATAAAACTTACCAATGGAAATGGTATAAAATAGCGTAGATTAGGGAGGAAAATTTATGACGGACTCAAGATTCAAACGGATATTTTTGATCGTCATGGATTCGGTCGGGATCGGTGAAGCGCCGGATGCCGCCAGATTCAATGATGAAGGAGCAGATACATTAGGCCACATCGCAGAAAAAATGAATGGCCTCAATATGCCGAACATGGCAAAGCTCGGACTCAGCAACATCCGTGAAATCCAAGGCATTGATAAAGCTGATAAACCTTCAGCGCATTTCGGAAAAATGCAGGAGGCCTCTAATGGAAAGGACACCATGACAGGACACTGGGAGATTATGGGGCTCCACATCGAGCAGCCATTCAAGACATTCCCGGATGGGTTCCCTAAGGAACTTCTTAATGAACTAGAAGAAAAAACAGGCCGAAAAATCATTGGAAACAAACCAGCGTCTGGAACAGAAATTTTGGTAGAGCTAGGAAAAGAACATATGGAAACAGGGGCGTTGATTGTTTATACATCGGCGGATTCAGTCCTTCAGATCGCAGCTCATGAAGACGTCGTTCCAATCGATGAGTTATATGAGATATGTAAAATAGCACGTGAATTGACACTGGATGAAAAGTATATGGTTGGCCGTATCATCGCGCGACCTTTCATTGGGGAGCCTAGTGCATTCGAACGAACTGCAAACCGCCACGACTATGCACTGAAACCTTTCGGACGTACTGTCATGAATGAAATGAAGGATGCTGAATATGATGTCATTGCGATTGGAAAAATCTCTGATATCTATGATGGGGAAGGGGTGTCTGATTCAGTTCGTACGACATCGAATATGGATGGAATGGATCAGATTGTGAAGATCGCTGATCGAGAATTTACTGGGATCAGTTTCTTGAATCTCGTCGATTTCGATGCAAAGTTCGGTCATCGAAGGGATCCGATCGGTTATGGTGAAGCATTGGAAGAATTCGATGCTCGTCTCCCTGAATTGCTTGAAAAGCTTAAAGAAGACGATCTGTTGTTGATCACGGCTGACCACGGGAACGACCCGGTTCATCATGGAACAGACCATACGAGAGAATTTGTGCCACTCCTTGCATATCATCAGAACATTGAAGAAGGAAAAGAGCTTCCTTTGCGCAAGACATTCGCAGATGTAGGCGCAACGATTGCTGATAATTTCAAAATTAAAGCTCCACAATTTGGAAAGAGCTTTTTAAAAGATTTATAATTGGAGGTCATCATGACATTAACAAACTCAATTCGACAAGCAGCAGAATACATCCAGGACAAAATTGATGAAAGGCCGACGATCGGATTGATCCTTGGGTCGGGGCTTGGTATTTTAGCAGATAAAATTAAGAATCCAGTTTCGCTCCCTTATTCAGAAATTCCTTCATTCCCCGTATCGACGGTTGAAGGGCATGCCGGAGAGCTGGTCATAGGAACGATCGAAGGGAAAACAGTTGTAGCTATGAAAGGTCGATTCCATTATTACGAAGGATACCCAATTGAAAAAGTGACCTTTCCTGTACGTGTGATGAAAGAAATCGGTGTGGAATCGTTGATCGTTACCAATGCTGCTGGAGGAATCAATGAATCCTTTGAAGCAGGAGATTTGCTGATCATCACGGATCACATCAATAATATTGGAGATAACCCATTGATTGGGCCGAACGATAATAGTCTGGGCGTCCGTTTCCCTGATATGTCCGATGCTTACTCTGGACATCTTCAAGGCATTGCAAAACAAGTGGCTGAGAATTTGAACATATCGATTCAAGAAGGTGTCTATATCGCCAATTCTGGTCCATCTTATGAAACTCCTGCCGAAGTCAGGATGCTTCGTATTTTAGGTGGTGACGCCGTCGGCATGTCAACTGTACCTGAAGTGATTGTAGCCCGCCATGGCGGAATGGAAGTGCTCGGAATCTCCTGTATATCAAATATGGCAGCGGGTATCCTTGATCAACCGTTAACACATGATGAAGTGATCGAAACGACTGAAAAAGTCAAAGCGAACTTCATGGCTTTCGTACAACAGATCGTAAAGAGTATTTAAGGGGAGATTAATATGTCAGAGTTAAGAACAAAGATACAGGATGCTGTCAAATATATCTCGATTAAAACCGAACACCGGCCGACAATCGGATTGATTTTAGGATCCGGTCTTGGAGATTTTGCTGAAGAAATCGAAGAGGCTACAAAAATCGATTACAGCGAAATTCCACACTTCCCGGTTTCTACAGTAGAAGGACATTCCGGAAGACTGGTCATTGGAACGATGAATGGAAAGACTGTCGTCGCGATGCAAGGGCGCTTTCATTTTTATGAAGGGTATACGTTACAGGAGGTCACTTTTCCAGTCCGGGTCATGAAAGGACTTGGTGTCGAACAGATGATTGTCACGAATGCCTGTGGCGGAATGAATCCAGATTTCGAAGCAGGGGACTTGATGATAATTGAAGATCACTTGAATTTGACTGGAGCAAACCCACTTATCGGGCCGAATGATAATGAGCTTGGACCACGATTCCCGGATATGAGCGCAGCCTATACACCCGAATTGATCGAGTTGGTGAAATCGGTCGCGAATGAAGAGGGAGTTACCCTCCAACAAGGCGTATATGCATCCATTAGTGGACCGACCTACATGACTCGTGCAGAATTGAAGATGTTGCGGACACTCGGATCAGACACTGTTGGAATGTCTACGGTACCAGAAGTGATCGTTGCCCGCCATATGGATATGAAAACGTTAGGGATTTCGTGCATTACAGACATGGCGATCGCCGAGGAACTGGAACCTCTTACACACGAACAGGTTATGGAAGTAGCGAACCGCACGAAACCGAAATTCAAGCAATTACTGCGTTCAGTAATTGAAAAAGTATAATACAAGGACTGATATAGGATGAGAATGGTAGATTTGATCGAAAAGAAACGGAACGGACTTGACTTGTCGAAAGATGAAATCGAGTTCATCATTGAAGGTTATACGAACGGAGATATTCCAGACTATCAGATGTCAGCTTTAGCGATGGCGATTTATTTTAATGATATGACGGAAGAAGAACGTGCGAATTTCACGATGGCCATGGTTGACTCTGGAGACAAGATCGATCTGTCCGCAATTGAAGGGATCAAAGTCGATAAACATTCGACCGGGGGCGTAGGTGATACCACGACTCTTGTGCTTGCACCTCTTGTTGCGGCTGTAGGGGTTCCTGTTGCGAAAATGTCCGGGCGTGGCCTCGGACATACTGGGGGGACGATCGATAAGCTCGAAGCCGTACCAGGCTTCCATGTTGAAATCGATAATAGTGAATTCATCGAACTAGTCAATAAAAATAAAATTGCAGTCATCGGTCAAAGTGGAAACTTGACACCAGCGGATAAAAAGCTTTATGGACTTCGTGATGTCACAGCTACAGTTAACTCGATTCCGTTGATTGCAAGCTCGATCATGAGCAAGAAGATAGCTGCTGGAGCTGATGCTATTGTATTGGATGTTAAAACAGGGGCAGGAGCATTCATGACAGAAGTGGAAAAAGCAGAAGAGCTGGCTCAGGCGATGGTGAAGATCGGTAAGAATGTCGGACGTAACACGATGGCGGTCATTTCAGATATGAGCCAGCCACTTGGTTTTGCGATCGGAAATGCACTTGAGGTGAAAGAAGCGGCTGACACTTTACGTGGTGAAGGTCCTGAAGACCTCGAAGAACTATGCCTGACACTCGGTTCCTTCATGGTCATGCTTGCGAAGAAAGCCGAAACGAAGGAAGAAGCGCGCCAAATGCTGATTGATGTAATGAAGAATGGAAAGGCGATCGAAACGTTCAAGACATTCCTGAAGGCGCAAGGCGGAGACGAAACCGTCATCGATGATCTTAGCAAATTACCGACAGCCATGTACGAGATTCCTTTTACAGCTGAAAATGACGGATATGTTTCAGAAATCAAGGCTAATGAAGTCGGTACTGCCGCTATGCTGTTAGGGGCTGGTCGCGCGACAAAGGAATCGGAGATCGATCTTGCAGTCGGTATCGTCCTTCATAAAAAGGTTGGCGATGAAGTGAAGAAGGGTGACACGATCGCTACATTGCACAGTAACCAAGAACATGCCAACGATGTCTTGAAGAAATTGAACGGTGCATATACGATTTCAGCTGAAAAAGTGGCAGCACCACCACTCGTTTATAAAGAAATCATGTAAAATACACATTAAGAGCTGTTCGTAAGCTGGTTAGAGCTTATGGGCAGCTTTTTTGCGATGTTGGAGTATTCCATTATAGAGATAATTAGCAGTCGAAAATTTTAAAAACGCATTCCATAAGCCTGAGGACTGACGATTGTCAGTCCTTTAGCTATTCTTATTATGGAAAATTGTCATCTTATTAAAGCCTGAGATTCTCGCAAAACTCGGACATGATCTCACCAAACAAAAATATCTTACCATCAATCGAGTTCCAAAATTCAGAAGAAAGTATAAACCGCCCAAAATTGGAAAATATAAGAATACTAAGAATGGAGGGATTATGTCTATGAAACGCTTTTTTACATGTATGATAGCGGCCGTGATGGGGGTATCAGTCCTTTCACCAGCAGCTTTAGCCAATGAAGATCATGTTACAGTCAATTCTCTAGCGAATAAAGCATCATCTGCAATATTGATTGAAAGAGATACAGGTACTGTTCTATTCGATAAAAACCCTGATGAAAAGCTTCCTCCGGCGAGTATGACGAAGATCATGACCTTGATTCTCGTAATGGAAGCTTTACATAAAGGCAAAATCAATCTGAAAGATAAAGTAAGAACAAGTGAATATGCAGCCTCTATGGGTGGTTCTCAAATCTTCCTCGAAGAAGGAGAGATCATGACTGTCGAAGAGATGCTTAAGGGTGTTGCCTTGGCATCCGGGAACGATGCTTCAGTTGCCCTTGGAGAGTTCATCGCAGGTACGAACGATGCTTTCGTCAAACAGATGAACGACAAAGCGAAGGAGCTTGGCCTTAAGAACACCAAATTTAAAAACGCTACCGGGCTGCCGGAAAAAGACCATTACAGTACTGCAAGAGATATGGCCTTGATGGCAAAGGAACTTTTGAAGTATGAGCAGATTACAAATTACACAGGCAAGTATGAAGATTATCTACGTCAGAATACTGACAAAAAGTTCTGGCTAGTCAATACCAACAAGCTTGTAAAATTCTATCCTGGTGTCGATGGACTCAAAACAGGTTATACGACCGAAGCGAAATATTGTTTGACAGCGACAGCTAAAAAAGACGATATGCGAGTCATCGCTGTAGTCATGGGAGCACCAACGACAAAAGAACGAAATGCCCAAGTGACCCAAATGCTTGATTACGCTTTTGCGAATTATCAAACGGAACGAATCTACGAAAGACACCAGATGATCGATAAAATTCCGGTTCACAAAGGTGTTTCGAAGACTGTACAAATGGCGACTTCAGAACCGATCTCCCTTTTAATGAAGAAAGGTGAGAAAAAGATGAAGCTGACCACAGAAATTAAAATCAACAAACAAGTGAAAATGCCGATCGAAAAAGGTGAACGTCTTGGGACGCTGGTTGTTAAAAACAACGGAAAAACAGTGACAGAATCACCATTGGTTGCATCTGAAAATGTAGAAGCAGCAAACTGGTGGGGACTGTTCAAGAGAACTGTGGGCAAGTTTTCGCAGACACCGTAAATTTTCGCATATTATCAGATTATAAATCGATTCAACACTAGTTTTGTCAGCGAGGAGGATTCCATTATCACCATATAGAAATGACTCACTACCGAGATGAAGGAGGAGAGGTTAGTGAGTCTTAGTGTGAAACTCGAAGTCAAAGATCGTGTACTGTGTATTCGATTAGCCGGCGAATTAGACCACCATACAGCAGAACAGCTACGGACAGAAGTTGATCAAACGATTAAGGAAAATAATATCCATGATATCGTATTGAATTTAGAAGCCTTGTCATTTATGGATAGTTCGGGATTAGGAGTAATCCTTGGACGTTATAAATTGATAAAAAGTCAAGGTGGAGAAATGGTCGTATGTTCAATCTCCCCTTCTGTCAAAAGGCTGTTTGAAATGTCAGGCATGTTCAAGATCATTCGTCTTGAAGATAGTGAACAAAAAGCTTTGCACACGCTGGGGGTGGCGTAATGAAAAATGTCATGAAGATGGAATTCTCTGCTCGTAGTGAAAATGAATCATTTGCCAGGGTTACAGTTGCAGCATTCATCGCACAGCTTGACCCGACCGTAGATGAGTTGACTGAAATCAAAACCGTCGTTTCTGAAGCTGTTACGAATGCAATCATTCATGGATACGATAACAATGCAGACGGGATGGTTTACATTGAATGCATCCTGGATGAGGGATGCGTTGAATTGGCGATCCGTGATGAAGGGATCGGTATCGATGACTTGGACGAAGCGCGTCAGCCCTTATTCACAACAAAGCCTGAATTAGAAAGATCCGGTATGGGCTTCACGATAATGGAAAATTTCATGGATAAAATCGAAATCGAAACAGAAAAATCCTTCGGTACCACGATTCGCTTGAAGAAGTATTTGACAAATCATAAAGCGCTTTGTAATTAAGGAGCATGAGCCATGGATTTGGACGTCAAACAAGACAAAAAAAATACGTTTCTCAATGACAAGGAAATGAAAGAATTGATTCAACGAAGTCAAGAAGGCGATCAGACAGCAAGAGATACCATTGTCGAGAAAAACATGCGGTTAGTCTGGTCTGTTGTACAACGCTTTTTGAACAGGGGATACGAGCCGGATGACCTTTTTCAAATCGGCAGTATCGGGTTGCTTAAATCTGTAGATAAATTCGATCTTAGTTATGACGTAAAATTCTCAACCTATGCAGTTCCGATGATCATCGGAGAAATTCAGCGATTTATCCGTGACGATGGGACAGTTAAAGTCAGTCGCTCGCTGAAGGAGCTCGGGAATAAAGTCCGGAAGGTGCGGGATGAACTTTCAAAAGACCTTGGCCGTAATCCAACAGTGAATGAAATTGCGACAAAACTTGGTATCAGTCCTGAGGATGTCGTGATGGCTCAAGAAGCTGTACGTGCTCCATCATCGATCCACGAAACGGTGTATGAAAATGATGGAGATCCAATTACATTGCTTGACCAAATTTCTGATCAAGGTGATTCGAAGTGGTTCGACCAGATCGCTTTGAAGGAAGCGATCCAGACCTTGAATGAACGGGAAAAACTGATTGTTTATCTGCGATACTATAAAGATCAGACGCAGTCTGAAGTTGCAAACCGGCTTGGAATATCACAAGTCCAGGTTTCAAGGCTTGAAAAGAAAATCCTCCAAGAAATGAAGACCCAGATGGACGAATGAATCGTCTATCTGGGTTATTTTTTGATAGGGTCTATTTTCAAGTAATGGTGACTATAGTCCTCAGCAAATACTTCCTATTTTCCTCAATTTTTTCCTCTAAGTTCTATTTTTAATTAGAAACACGCCGAAATTCCTCATAATCACGCCGTTTTTTACATAATCATGCGGAAATTCATGATATCACGCTAATTGATCATAATTTGCGCGTGGAGGTTAAAGACCATAGATCTGATCAACCCAATAGGTAATTACTGGATAGATTGGGTGGACAGAATGAGAGAGGTTTGGAAGAAACATACTACATATAAACGAATTGGCATAAGGGGGGACTTTTTTTGGAGGTTGAAGCGGTTTATTTGCGTATGCGGCATAGGCTACTTAGTTCACCTGGACAGACGATACGAATTAAAGACCTTGCTCAACTCGTTGGCCCTGAAGATGTCATTCAAGAAATTGGTCAAATGATTGTTCATAAAATCACGGTACAAGACAAAACAATCGTCATCGTAGATCTTATGAAAGTGTTGAAGACCATCAGAAAAAAATTTCCGAAATTAGATATTCAAACGGTCGGTACACCACAAACAATCATAGAAGTCCAGTACAAGAGACCGAAAATTACTGGGGTTTATTTTGTCGTTGTTTGGATCCTATTATTCATCGGTGCAGCACTTGCTATCATGAATTTCCATGAGGATGTAAGCATGCAGCAGGTTCATCAAAAGATTTATTATTTGGTGACTGGACGAAGAAATGACTATCCGCTCCTTTTACAAGTTCCTTATTCTATTGGCCTTGGATTAGGGATGGTCCTCTTTTTCAACCACATCTTCAAAAAACGTTTCAATGAAGAACCGAGCCCGCTTGAAGTGGAAATGTTCAACTATCAACAAGATTTGGACCAGTACGTCATCATGCATGAGAACAAAGAGAACGAGAAGAAAGCTCATGACAATTAAAATCATCACCGTCATGTTAATAGGCTTAGGCGGTGGACTTGCGGTAGGGGCAGGATTCGTTGCCATTTTAACGGTGTTTGGGATCATCCCCCGGTTAATGCAGATTTCGAAAACCAACTCAAAAATAAGAAGTTATGAATTAAGCATCATTAGCGGCGTCTTGTTTTCGAGTTGGTACGGATTGAGGGATCTCACAATCTCCTCGAGCCAATGGCTGCTGATCCCGATTGGTCTGGCAAGCGGTACCTTTGTTGGAATGCTGGCTGCTGCCTTGACAGAAGTCCTGAATGTTCTGCCGATACTTATGAAACGTGTTGGTTTCAAAGAACAAGTCCTTCTCTTGTTGATGGCGATTTTATTCGGAAAAGTAATAGGATCACTTTTTCACTGGATTTTCTTCGTTCATCTGTAAATTTTAAAGGCAAAAAGGAGCTGTTACAAATGGGTAAGAACAAATTGTCACCCGAACAACAAGCATATAAAGAAAAGATCAAACCATTACAACCGACACCACCTTATTTTGTGAATTGTCTAAAGGCCTTTTTAATCGGAGGATTGATATGTGCGATCGGACAAGGAATCACTAATTTTTACATCACCTTTTTCAATTTCACAGAGAAAACAGCTGGAAACCCTACAGTCGCAACTCTGATTCTTGCTGCATCTTTACTCACAGGATTAGGGGTTTACGACAAGCTTGGACAATTTTCTGGAGCGGGATCAATCGTTCCGGTAACCGGATTCGCAAATGCTGTAACGAGTGCAGCGCTTGAACATAAAAGTGAAGGGCTCGTGCTGGGAGTTGCAACAAACCTTTTCAAACTGGCAGGGGCCGTGATTGTATTCGGTGCTGTCGCTGCCTATATAATCGGTATGCTCCGATATTTGTTCCAGATGGTATTATGACGCCTTAGGAGGATCAACAACAATGAAGCTTACAGGTAAACAAACTTGGACATATTCAAAACCTTTATACATCAATGCAACAGGCACTGCAGTCGGTCCAGAGGAGGCAGCTGGTCCGCTTGGCGAAACCTATGATATCACGTTCGGTGATCTTCATTGCGGACAAGAGAATTGGGAACTTGCCGAACGCCACTTAATGGAGCAAGCAATTGAGGCTTGCATGAAAAAAGCTGGAAAAAGCCCGGATGAAATGGATTTATTTTTATCTGGTGATCTCATCAATCAGACTGTCATCGCAAATTACACGGCCCGTAAAAACCAGATTCCTTACCTTGGGTTGTTCGGTGCATGCTCTACATCGATGGAGACGCTGGCCCTGGCTTCTGCGTTGGTTGACGGGGATTTTGCCAACACAGTGCTTACTGCCGTAAGTAGCCATAACGCCACAGCTGAAAGACAATTCCGTTACCCGACAGAATATGGGGGACAAAAACCGGATACAGCGACTTATACAGTGACAGGTGCAGGGGCTTCTATCGTCAGTGCAAAACCATCACCGATCCAAATCAAAGCGGCTACTATTGGTCGCGTGCTGGATCTTGGGATAACCGATCCTTTCGATATGGGATCAGCGATGGCACCAGCTGCTGCTGACACGATTGCAACACATTTTGAAGACACTGGCCGGTCACCGGATGATTATGATTTGATCGTGACCGGTGATTTATCAGCCGTCGGCTCACCGATTTTGCTTGAATTATTACGTGAAAAAAACTATGATTTGTCGTCTAATCATCAGGACTGCGGCTTACTGGTTTATCGACCAGATCAACCGGTTTTTGCTGGAGGAAGCGGTTGTGCATGTTCAGCTGTAGTAACGTATGGACACCTTCTAAAAGAAATGAAAGAAGGGAAGCTGAAGCGGATATTCGTTGTGGCGACAGGAGCCCTGATGAATCCGATGATGGTCCAGCAAAAGGAAACAATTCCTACGATTGCGCATGGTGTAGTGATAGAAGCTACTGATGGAGGTGGTGTTTGATGGTCGAGTATTTTATAGCTTTTGTAGTGGGAGGTCTCATCTGTGTAATCGGTCAATTACTGATGGATATATTCAAATTGACACCAGCCCATGTCACCTCAAGCTTCGTTGTTGCAGGAGCTGCACTTGATGGGTTCGGTTTATATGACAAATTGATTCAGTTTGCAGGCGCAGGCGCTACTGTTCCAATTACAAGCTTTGGTCACTCTCTCCTTCATGGAGCGATGGCAGAAGCCGATGAACACGGATTTATCGGGATTGCGATGGGAATCTTCCAGTTGACCTCTGCGGGTATTTCTTCTGCTATACTTTTCGGTTTCATCGTGGCGGTCCTTTTTAAACCAAAAGGATGATTATATATGAAAAAACGAGTCATCATGATCACTGACGGAGATTTATACGCATTGAAAGCTGTGGAACAAGTCGCAAAAGAGATAGGCGGCCGTTGTATTTCCCAATCTTGGGGAAATCCGACAAAAATCACCGGTGACGAGATTGTCTCGATGATCCTGTCCACACCCTATGATCCAGTCCTGGTCATGTTCGATGACTGCGGGTATCGAGGTGAGGGTCCTGGAGAAAGGGCTATGCGTGATGTAGCGAATCATCCAGACATCGAGATACTAGGTGCGATTGCTGTCGCTTCGAAAACCCACCTGGCTGAATGGACCCATGTAGATGTGAGCATCGACCGTTTTGGTGAATTGTCAGCTTATGGTGTAGATAAAAGCGGACTTCCAGATATGGAGTTTGGCCGTTTGGATGGTGACACGGTCTATGTTCTCGATGAACTGGATATTCCATTTATCGTCGGTGTGGGGGATATCGGAAAAATGTCAGGGATCGATACTGCTGAAAGAGGAGCTCCGATTACAAGGCAAGCGGTCCAACTCATCTTAGAAAGGAGTACCCGAAATGCATCCCAAGAAAGAGGAAACACCCATTCATAAGAAAATTGCAGAGAATGAACAGTTCCTGAAAGATAAGATGGGGATCGGAAAAAGCTTTGATGTAGGTGTTCGTAAAATGAACATCTTGAATAAAGAAATCCACATATATTACTGCACAGGTCTCTGTGACAGTGAATTCATCATCATGCTATTGAAAGAACTGCTTGATGCGGACCATGAATATCGGACGAGCGCAAAAGCGAAAGATGTCATTAAAAATCACCTCGCTCATCAGCAGGTTTCTACAGCGAAGAACTTAGACGAAGTCATTGACCGAGTCCTTTCAGGGCTGGTTGCAGTTTTGATCGAAGGTCATAATGAAGGCTTTATTGTCGATGTAAGGAGTTACCCAGGACGTTCCCCAGAGGAGCCTGATGTCGAAAAAGTTGTCCGTGGGGCCCGTGATGGATATACAGAAAATATCGTGGAAAACACGGCTCTAACGAGAAGAAGGTTAAGGGATGAACGGTTACGAAACGAAATCATGCAGGTTGGGGACCGTTCGAAGACAGACGTCTGTATCTCTTATCTAGAAGATGTAGCAGATCCTGGATTGATTGAAACGATACGAAAAGAGCTGAAATCGATCCGGATCGATGGGATTCCGATGGCTGATAAGACTGTTGAAGAATTTTTGGTGAATCAAGGCTGGAATCCGTATCCGCTTGTAAGGTATACTGAACGGCCCGATGTTGCTGCAACCCATCTTTTGGAAGGACATGTCCTCGTATTCGTGGATACGTCCCCAAGTGTCATCATTACACCAACTACATTTTTCCATCACGTCCAGCATGCCGAAGAATATCGCCAGACTCCGATGATCGGTGCGTTTCTAAGATGGATTCGGTTTGGAGGTATGCTGGCTTCGCTCTTTTTATTGCCAATTTGGTTGTTGTTCGTTTTGAATGAAAATTTACTTCCACCCAACCTGAATTTCATAGGACCGACCAAAGAATCGAATGTCCCGATCTATCTTCAAATCATTTTTGCTGAACTAGGTATCGATGTCTTGAGGATGGCCGCGATCCATACGCCATCAGCCCTCTCAACCGCAATGGGATTGATTGCAGCGGTGTTAATCGGCCAGATCGCAATAGATGTCGGTTTATTCGTGTCGGAAGTCATCTTGTATGTTGCACTCGCAGCGATCGGCTCATTTTCCACACCGAGTTATGAATTGAGTGTCGCCAATAAGATCGTGAGGCTGATATTGATTACACTCGTATTCCTTTTCGGAGTCCCAGGGTTCATGATCGGCTGTACCTTCGTAATGTTATTCATGTGCAGTATCAAAAATTTGAATACCCCATATCTATGGCCTTTCATCCCCTTCAATCCACAAGCTTTGATGCAAGTGTTGGTCAGGGTCTCTGTTCCTTTATCGAAGGTTCGGCCAAGCATTGTTCGTCCACAGCAGAACAAAAAACAATCCGATGCTTGATATTTGGTGTTGATTCAATCTGCTATTTATGCTACAGTAGTTCTTAATTTAATAATTGCCTCATTTGACGTGATGGGGTAGAGGCGCAGAGAGAATGAGTAGCTGTCCATAGCCAGGGGGGCGATGACGGACAATGAAAGGTCGATTTGCCGAAGCAAACTTAATCCCAATTAAGGTTGCTGGGCCGTTGCTGAATAAGTAACGGACTGTCACTACAAATGTAGTGGAGAGCTATTCCGACTGATGAGGGTACGGGTTTAAACCAGTTTTTATGTACCGCAACATAGGCTGGTTTTTGGTATTTTTATCAGTTAATACGCTTTCTCCAAATAGAGAGAGGAGAATTTGATTAATGGCATTTTTAGGAACTGGAACAGTGAACAAAAAAGGACATTTGGAAATCGGCGGGGTAGATACGATCGAATTGGCAAAGGAATTCGGTACCCCCCTTTACGTTTATGATGTTGCTAAAATAAGAGCACAAGCGCATGCATTCTGTTCAACTTTCAAAAAGAGGAAGGTTGAAGCGAAAGTTGCCTATGCAAGTAAAGCTTTTGCTAGTGTAGCAATGTTTCAATTGATTGACGAAGAAGGCCTTTGCCTTGATGTTGTATCAGGTGGAGAACTGTATACTGCACTTCATGCAGGTTTTCCAACTGAAAAGATACACTTTCACGGAAATAATAAGAGTCTTGAAGAACTTCAGATGGCGGTCAAAGAAGGTGTAGGGTGTATTGTCGTCGACAACTTTTACGAGCTTGATCTAATAAAGCAGGTAGGACAAGAGTTGAACAAGGTCATCCCTGTTCTGTTGAGAATTACACCTGGAATTGAAGCTCATACGCATGATTACATTCTGACAGGCCAAGAAGACTCGAAGTTCGGTTTTGATATCGTCAGTAAACAAGCAGATCAAGCGCTGCATGAATGTTTGGCATCTGAACATATGGATGTTCTCGGTGTCCACTGTCATATCGGTTCGCAAATTTTTGAAGCAGATGGTTTCGTCATGGCTGTCCAAAAAGTGTTCGATCAGCTTTTAGAATGGAAAAGTTCAAATGGTTTTGAAGCGAGAGTTGTAAATCTTGGTGGGGGCTTCGGCATTGCTCATACCTCTGAAGAAACTTCTATCTCGATTGAGAAGGTGATCAACGTCTTGATCGATGAAGTGGAAAAACAAGTAGAAAACCATGATCTTGGCATGCCGGAGATTTGGATCGAACCTGGACGTTCCCTGGTTGGAGAAGCTGGCACGACGCTTTACACGATCGGATCGGAAAAAAGAATCCCTGGTATTCGAAATTATGTCTCTGTTGATGGAGGGATGACGGATAATCTTCGTCCTGCTCTTTATCAGGCGAAATATGAAGCAGTGGTCGCAAACCGTCTGTTACAAAAAAACATGCAGACAGTATCAATTGCCGGAAGATGCTGTGAGTCCGGAGACATGTTGATCCATGACATCCAGCTTCCGAAAACCTCCCAAGGAGATATTTTAGCGATGTTCTGTACGGGAGCGTATGGTTACGCGATGGCGAACAATTATAATCGCTTGCCAAGACCAGCTGTCGTCTTTGTTGAAAATGAAGAAGCACAGTTAGTAGTGGAAAGAGAATCCTATAAAGATCTGATCCATCTGGATAGACCATTGAAAAAAACACTTGTATCAAGCAAGTAACCCCTGACGCCTCAGGGGTTTCTTCCTTTATTTCACTTTTTGAAAACTATGAGGCTCCATATGTCTTACTATGGCTTTGGTTAAAAAAATGATATCATGTAAATTGATGTTTATATAACAAAGGAGATGTTATACATGGCTAAAAAAGGATATATCCTTATGGAAAATGGGGAAAAAATTGAATTGGAATTCTTTCCTGAAGAAGCTCCTAATACTGTAGCTAATTTTGAGAAATTAGCAAATGAAGGTTTTTATGATGGAGTGACATTCCATAGAGTAATACCTGGTTTTGTTAGTCAGGGTGGTGATCCTACAGGAACTGGTGCAGGAGGAAGCGGAACTACGATTAAATGTGAAACTGAAGGAAACCCACACAAACATGAAGCGGGATCATTATCTATGGCCCATGCAGGTAAAGACACTGGTTCTAGCCAATTTTTCATTGTACATGAGCCACAGCCTCACCTAAATGGAGTTCATACTGTATTTGGAAAATTAACAAGCGGACTTGAAACGGCTAGATCAATGGAAAATGGCGATGTTATGAAAGAAGTTAAAGTCTGGGAAGAATAAATAGTGAAAGATCGACTCAGTTTGGGTCGATCTATTTTTTTACCGTCATGGGACTGTTTGAGTCCGGAAAATCCGGATAACAGCCTCATAAGAACATTTGAGTGTGGAAAAAAACATGGAAGGTATTCAAAGAAGGTCTATGGCGCCCTGGTTTTGCAAGAAACAGAAAACGAGGTAAACAGAAAACGAGGGACTCATAATCCGTTTTTTGAGTTGCAGCTTGCATCGTCTTTATTTAAAATATTACCTTTTCCTTGCTAAAGAGTCGAATTAAGAGTAACATGTAGGTACAATAAAAAAACATTTCCTTCGGGGCAGGGTGAAATTCCCAACCGGCGGTGATAAAGCATGAAGCTTTTCAGTCCGTGACCCGTTGCTTTTGTAACGGTGGATTCGGTGCAATTCCGAAGCCGACAGTATAGTCTGGATGGGAGAAGGAATTTATACAAGAAGTAGATGAGATTCTCAAAGTAACCGTGAATGATCGGGTACCTGGGTTTAATTTGTCATTGCTTTATTGAAAAAGGTACTTGACGTCATTCAGGATTCTTGAATGATATCTACTTTTATTATCACTCGTCTTTTCTGAACAATCGTTCAGCCATTGAAAAAGCGAGGTTTATTTCTAATGCTCTCAAACCCCGAACATGCTTAATGCATCTTTGGGGTTTTTCTTTTTTGCATTATAGAAATTTCAGCGAATTCGCGACACTCCTGCGGGAAAAGCGAGCCATACTAGACCCCGCTGCGAGGACGAGCCAGGAGGCTTGTGGATCGCCCGCGGAAAGGGAGTGAATTTCGGAAATCAACATTAAGTATTTGTAAATAACAGGAACATCCTATCGGCAATGGTGGAAAGAGGAGATACTATGGAACACGCTCGTTATATGAATTTAGCTATTGAAATGGCAAAACAAACCCCTGGTCAAACTGCTCCCAATCCTAAAGTTGGCGCTGTTGTCGTAAAGAACGGAGAAATCGTCGGTTTAGGAGCACATTTGAAAGCAGGGGAAGCACATGCCGAAGTCCATGCATTACAAATGGCTGGTGACAAAGCAAATGGGGCAACGATGTATGTAACATTAGAGCCTTGCAGTCACCATGGAAAAACACCTCCGTGCGCGGACCTTGTAATCGAACGAGGGATTCAGACGATTTATGTGGCGACAACGGATCCGAATCCGTTGGTAGCTGGTAGGGGAGTACAACGGCTAAAAGAAGCTGGTCTAGATGTACATGTCGGTTTGAATGAGCAGAATGCCATTGAGCTGAATCCGATTTTCAATCATTTCATGACGACGAACAGGCCTTTCGTAACATTAAAATCGGCTTCAAGCATGGATGGCAAGATTGCGACGAAAACAGGGCATAGTAAATGGATTACAGGCCCAGAAGCAAGACTAGATGTCCACCTTTATCGACATGAACATGATGCGATTCTAGTCGGGATCAATACGATCATAAAAGATGACCCTTCACTGACAACACGACTTCCATCTGGAGGGAAAAATCCGATTCGCCTCGTACTGGATACACATTTGAGAATACCAAAACATTGCAAGATTTTGAACGATCAGGAAGCACCAACATGGATCATAACCGGTAATCAAGTATCAGAAACAGATATAGAAACCCTGCAAAATGATCATGTTCGAATCTTGAAAATGGACGAATCAAAAATAAACATACATGCCTTATTGGATCGCCTCACCCAAGAAAGGATCACTTCCCTCTTTGTAGAGGGCGGGGGAACAGTCCATGCAAGTTTTATAAAAGAAAAAGCATTCCAACAAATCGTAACGTATCTTGCCCCGATGTTGGTCGGGGGGCAGTCCAGTCCCTCTATCATAGGTGGGGAAGGGATTGAGAGGATAACAGATGCGATGGATCTGGAAATGATTTCATATGAAAAAATCGGGAAGGACTTGAAAATCGTTTCGATACCGAAGGAGAGATCTTGATGTTTACAGGAATTATCGAAGAGATTGGAAAAATACAATCGGTAAAAGAATCCAATGAAGGTTATGTGGTTCGGATTGAAGCTAAGAAAGTACTTGAGGATGTGCATCTTGGTGACAGTATTTCCGTAAACGGAATATGCTTGACAGTCACATCATTCGAATCTTCTTCTTTCACGGTCGATGTAATGCCGGAAACATTGCGCCACACTAACTTGAAATCGTTAAGCACAGGGGATGGCGTCAACCTGGAGCGCGCGATGGCAGCTGATGGAAGGTTTGGAGGACATTTCGTTTCAGGCCATATCGATGCGGTTGGCGAAATTATCAAAAAGACTCGGAAACAAAACGCCATCTATTATGAAATTAAAGCACCAAAGGAACTTCAACCTTATTTTATGAACAAAGGTTCTGTTGCAGTAGATGGGACAAGTCTTACAATCTTCGGAGTCACGGATTCGACATTTACCCTATCACTCATTCCCCATACTGTTGAAGAATCAGTGCTGGGTAAGAAAAATGAAGGGGATCTCGTCAATATCGAATGTGACATGTTAGTTAAATATATGGATAACTTAATACAAAAAAGGACTAATCAAACACAATCAAGTCGATTGACTGAAGAATTTCTATCGGAACATGGATTTTGATCAATAGAGGATGGTGATAGCAAATGTTCGATCCAATTGAAGAAGCAATATATGAACTGATGCAAGGAAAAATTGTCATCGTTTGTGATGATGAAGACCGTGAGAATGAAGGTGACTTCATTGCACTCGCAGATCGTGTCACGCCTGAGGTTGTGAATTTTATGGTAACCCATGGGCGGGGCCTTGTATGTACACCGATTACTGAAGATCTCGCTCAAAAGCTGGACCTCAACCCGATGGTGAATCATAATACTGACCCCCACGGTACAGCTTTTACGGTAAGTATAGACCATAAATCGGCTACCACTGGGATTTCAGCTCAAGAACGCGCTGCGACGATGAAAGCATTGTTAGACCCGAGTGCCGTCTCTGCTGATTTCAAGCGACCAGGGCATGTCTTTCCTTTGATCGCGAAGCAAGGCGGAGTTTTAAGAAGGGCAGGACATACAGAAGCTGCCATCGATCTTGCTCGGCTTTCGGGTGCTGAACCAGCTGGTGTTATTTGTGAAATCATGAATGAAGATGGTACGATGGCACGAGTGCCTCAGCTACGTAAGATTGCAGATGAATATGATCTGAAAATGATCACGATCAAGGATCTGATTCAATACCGGAATCGCAAAGATAAATTGGTCAAAAAAGAGATCGAGATAAAAATGCCTACCGAATTCGGTGAATTCCGGGCAATCGGCTATTCGAACATCCTTGATCAAAAAGAGCATGTAGCTCTAGTTAAAGGTGAAATCATACCGGATGAGCCAACATTGGTACGGGTCCATTCGGAATGTCTGACAGGAGATGTGTTCGGTTCCTATCGATGTGACTGCGGCCCGCAACTCCATGCCGCATTGTCCCAAATCGAACAAGAGGGCAACGGTATCCTCCTTTACATGAGGCAAGAAGGACGTGGAATCGGGCTCCTTAATAAGATGAAGGCATATAAGCTTCAAGAAGAGGGATTAGACACTGTGGAGGCCAACGAAAAACTCGGTTTCGCACCTGATCTTCGGGATTATGGTATCGGAGCTCAAATATTAAGAGATCTTGGGATAACAAAAATGAAACTTCTGACGAACAATCCTCGTAAAATCAAGGGACTGAGCGGGTATGGTCTGGAAGTTGTGGATCGTGTGCCGATTCAGATGCCTCATCGGGTTGAAAACGAAAAATACTTGAGAACAAAACATAGCAAACTAGGGCATATGCTCCACTTTTGATAATTTAGCATCGCCAGTCTATCATTTGTTAGAATTTAACCACATTTATATGACAATTCAGGAGGCTCTAATTATGGGAACGACATTCGAAGGAAACTTAATAGGAACAGGATTAAAAGTAGGAATTGTAGTTGGTCGATTCAATGAATTCATCACAGGAAAGCTGTTATCAGGTGCCGAGGATGCTTTAAAGCGGCATGGCCTCAATGATCAAGACATTGATGTGGCTTGGGTCCCTGGAGCATTTGAAATTCCATTGATTGCCAAAAAGATGGTGGAGTCAGACAAATATGATGCTGTCATTACGTTAGGGACTGTTATCCGAGGCTCTACACCACATTTTGACTATGTATGTAATGAAGTGGCGAAAGGTGTTTCCAGCCTTTCATTGAACTCAGGGACACCTGTGATATTTGGAGTCTTGACAACGGATTCGATCGAACAGGCAGTTGAACGCGCTGGTACGAAAGCTGGCAATAAGGGATGGGAAGCAGCTGTATCTGCGATTGAAATGGGCAACTTGTGCCGTTCTTTCAATAAGTAAAAAACAAAGGATGTTTTCGAAAAGTTTGTTGCAAATTGAATGATGATGGCTAGGACCTATCGTGGTGGAAATATGCGAGGCTCCTGCGGAAAAGTAAGCTAAGCGAGACCCCGCAAGCGAGGGACGAGCTGGGGAGGTTAGCAGATTGCCCGCGGAAAGCGAGTATATTTCCAATTTGTTAAAAACAACAATCTATACGAAAACAGCTAAAAAAACGATCTCTGAATCATCGAATTTTATTATCATAACAAGTATAGAGAAACCATACTAGGATAATATTTTATAGTATATACTACGCCTATATTCGCAAAGTCATCTATTTTCGACTATAATATAAATGACTTTGTACATCGCTCGACTTTTCTTTATAATAGGCTTTGTTCCCCAAAGGTTTTAAGGTCTAGGACGAGAAGAGGATGAGAAAGTTGACGAATCGAAAGAATAAAAAGCAAGAACAAATTCTTATTATTATATGTATCATCGTTGCTTTCCTCTTGATGTTGTCACTTGTCGGGAAGTTAATTCGATAATGAGGGAGAATTTATGCTAATTCGTTATAAACGAACCTATGAAAAAATTGCAATGGGTCTTCTGTCTTTCATGCCGAACCAGAAAGACGTAAAAAAGCTGCAACAAACGGTAAAGCAATATGGAACAGAGCCTGATCATCAATTGTTCCTGTGGAAAGAAGGGGAAGATATCATCGGGATTATCGGTTTGAAGATGAAAGATGGGACAGCTGAACTGCAGCATGTAAGTGTCAATCCTTCACATCGTCATCAAGGTATCGGAAAAAAGATGGTCGATGCACTGAAAAGAATTCTGAAGGACGACTATCACCTGACTGCAACCGAAGAAACAAGCTCCTTCTTAGAAAAATGTGAAGAACAAGTCAGACTTGAAAACGACTAGTGGAAACGGAAAGGATTATCCTTCCCGTTTCTTTTTTCTTAGATTCTTCTGTGCTAGTCGTTCATTGATAACTTCTTGACGATCTCTAAGGGTATGTTTATGAAGTAAGAATTCATTTGTTAAATCACTGGGAAGACCGTAAGTACAACCGACTTTTTCACATTCTTGTTTACAAAGAGTGATTAATAGCTGATCTTTGATCGGCAGGTTGAAGCTTTCATATGGTTGGTTGTTTTTGATATCTTTGAACCTTTTTTGAAGAAGGACTTGTAGTTGTCGGGAATCTAATCCTAAAGCCTCGATTTCAGGCTGTTCTGATTCAATGATTCGGACAGCACTCTGCATCATCCGTAAGGCTCCGGGATAATTCTGCCTTCTTTGATGGTAAAGGGACACGGCAATCTGTATGAGCCCTACCCAGTGGTCCTTGGGTTCGTTTTTCGGAACCGATTTCCAATGTTCTTCTAGAATTTCATGGCACTCGAAGTAATCACGCAATCCATGAAAATGGACTAAAAAGTCAATATATGGCTTTGGATACATGGAATGATACCTCCATTGTTAAGTATTTTTAGTTTATCATATAAAGCAGGGTTCTTTAATATAAGCTGACGGAAAAGACAAATTGTGGGTATGCCTGCTGTATGCTATAATATCGACATATTTCATACTTTGAAAGCTATTTGTTTTTAGGTATGATTCATTACATATTTAGAATGTGAGAATGGTGATTTTCTTGACCCAATATAACGTTCGACTGGATGCATTCGAAGGTCCGCTGGATTTATTGCTTCATCTGATCAACCGATATGAAATTGATATTTATGATATTCCAGTTGCTAAGATTACGGAACAATACTTAGAATACATACATACCATGCAGGAACTTCAGCTGGACATCGCTAGTGAGTATCTTGTCATGGCGGCTACACTTATTGCCATTAAGAGCAAAACATTGCTTCCAAAGCATGAAGAAGATGATTATGATCAACAGCTCGAAATGGATATGGAGGAGGATCCTCGCGATGAGCTAGTCCGTCGACTCATCGAGTATCGCAAATATAAGGAAGCATCCTCTTATTTGAGAGAGCACGAGAGTAAGAGGAGTTGGACTTTTTCAAAACCACCGAGCAATCTTGATCATGTCGAATCAAAACAAGAACCAGTCAATCCAGTTTCGAATATGACGATATTTGATTTAGTAGGTGCTTTTCAATCCCTTTTCGATAAAAAAAGAACAAAGAAAACACCCCAAACCAAAATAGATCGCCAGGATATTCCGATTGACAAGCGTATGACGGAGATTGTTTCAGAATTACGTTTTCGAAATGGAAAGCAGACGTTCCAAAACCTCTTTCCATATCCAAGTAAAGATCATATGGTAGTGACCTTTCTGGCGATTCTTGAATTGATGAAAACAAAGCAAATACGTTGTGAACAGAGTGAAAACTTTAATGAAATTGTAATTGATTTGATGGAGGAGGATATTAGTTGACTACAAGAAATGAGCAAAAAGCTGTAATTGAAGGTCTGCTTTTTGTCGTCGGGGATGAAGGTCTGGAAGGAAAGCAAGCAGCTGATATTCTTCAAATCGAGCTTTCAGAAGCCGAAGAACTTATTCGGGAAATGATTGAAGATTACCAGGCTGAAGAGCGTGGGATTGAAATCGTAGAAATTGCAGGCGCCTATCAATTAACGACAAAAGCAAAACATATCTCCTATTATGAAAGGTTCGTTGAATCACCAACAACAAGCTCACTGTCGCAAGCGGCTCTGGAAACTCTTGCAATCGTAGCCTATAAACAGCCGATAACAAGGGCTGAAATAGAAGACATCCGTGGAGTGAAGACGGAAAAACCGCTCCAGACCTTGACAGCTAAACATCTGGTGAAAGAAGTGGGTAGAGCAGAAGGAACTGGGCGGGCCATTCTCTATGGAACAACGAAGGAGTTTCTTGAATACTTTGGTTTGAAGTCGAAGGAAGACCTTCCAAAATTACCGGAACATTTTGAAGATGATTCCATCGAAGACGAAGCAGATTTGTTTTTCGAGAATTTCGAAACCGTAATGGAACCGAACGATAAGGGGGAATAACCGTGATTATTACTTCAATAACAGGAAAAGAGCTGGAAAAGTCGAAATCAAACTCTCCTGAAGAATTTTTCAATCGCTCTGAAGTAACCTTCCTGGATGGCAAAAATGAAAAGACGTTAGCTGTATTGTATGTAAGATATTTTGATGAAAAAATATCCGAATTTTCGAGTTTTGAAACAGAAGAACTCTTTGAAGTGGAAGGGCGCCTTATCCATTTACGGGAGATTGTCGCGTTACTAGCCCTTAAAGCTCATCCAGAATATGCAAAACGTCATCGTGTCTACATAAATGATGAAGTACAATTCGCATCTTTATTTAAAGCGATAGAAAAAGAATCACTCAAGACAATGGTTAAGAAGATTGTTGCAGATGGACGGCTGGAATTGAATGAACAAAAGGTATAATAACCTCTCACAGAATTACCTTCTATTTTAACAGCATACGAAAAGAGGCTGTTCTATGCATTTTGATGCATGGATCAGCCTCTTTCTTTCCGATGTATAGTTTAGCCGTGATATCCTGAGTAAACGGTAATTCCGATTATCACCAATAACACGAACAAAACAACAAGCAAGATGAATCCCTTACCAAATCCATCTGACATTTCGATGTCCCCCTATTCCTTTATAAGCCATTCACCCATACTATATGCATTCGTCTATTAGGCGGACTAGACGATTGTACCGGTTTCACATATTTTGTTAGGATAAGTACAAACTGATAGAAATAAACAAGTAGGGAAGTGGGGAAATATGCCGTATATTTTATCGGTCGGCACCTGTGATCCGGAGCATACAATGGATCAAGAAGATACAGTCGAATTCGCGAGGGAGTTATTCAGTGATCATTTCACTCATATCGATCGTTTATTACGTGTTTTTGAAAATGGACAAATTGACACGAGGAATTTTGTGAACGATGTGCAGTGGTACAAGGATGATCATTCCCTACAAGCGAAAAATGATATATATATTGAAAAGTCTATAGAGTACGGTGTAAAAGCGATTGAAGATTGTTTTGCTAACAACCGATATATGGACAAACAAATTCCCTACAATGAAATTGAAGCGATCTTTTTTGTTTCAACCACTGGTTTTTCGACTCCGAGCATTGAAGCGAGGATTATGAACGAACTGCCTTTTTCCCGACATACGAAACGGATTCCTATATGGGGATTAGGCTGTGCTGGAGGCGCTTCAGGATTAGCAAGGGCTCATGATTATTGCCTTGCCTATCCTAAAGCGAAGGTTCTACTTATTTGTGCAGAGCTTTGCAGTTTGACATTCCAGAAGGAAGATTATTCGAAAAGTAATCTTATCGGGACTTCCCTATTTGCAGATGGCGTTGCTGCTGTATTGATGGTAGGGGATGAAGTGAAAGAGAATGAATTATCACTTAAAAGGACCTTGCCGCGAACTTTAGCAAGTCAATCCACTTTAATGCCGGATTCAGAAGAGGTGATGGGATGGGATATAAAGGATGAAGGACTTTATGTCATCTTTTCGAAAGATATTCCACAAATCGTTGATAGCTGGTTCTATCCTGCAATCCATCAATTTTTGATAGATCAAAACCTCCAGTTGGAAGATATCCAACATATCATCGCACACCCTGGCGGGATAAAAGTGTTGAATGCATATATCAGTTCGTTGAACCTTCCACCTTCTATGCTTCAGGACTCTTTGGAAGTATTGAAACGTTTTGGCAATATGTCATCTGTCACGGTCCTCTATGTATTGAATCGTTTTTTAAAGAAAAAGATATCGGTTGGAGAAAAAGGACTTTTGCTAGCATTAGGACCGGGCTTCAGTTCTGAGGTCGTTTTATTAGAATGGGTAGAATAAGCCAAGGGGGATGACAGATGGTTTTCATGCTCGTTTTTTCATTCATTATTGGACAACGGCTATACGAATTGAAGATAGCGAAGCGAAATGAAAATGAAATGAAAGCTAGAGGAGCAAAAGAGTTTGCTGGAGACCATTACAAGTGGATCGTCCTTCTACATACGACATTTTTTATTACCTTAGCATCCGAAGCCTTTTTGCGAGGATTCATGGTTTCGTTTCTTTTCCCGGTATTGTTTATGTTGTTTATAGGTTTGCAAGCATTCAGGGTCTGGACCATCCGTTCATTAGGTATGTTTTGGAACACCAAAATCATCATTCTTCCAGGGGCGAAGGTAGTGAAGAGAGGTCCATTCCGTTTTATGAGACATCCTAACTATGTCGTCGTCGCTATGGAGTTACTCATTATTCCTCTTATGTTTAATGCTTACTGGACAGCTATCATTTTTACGATATTGAATGCATTACTTTTACGATATGTCAGGATCCCGGTAGAAGAAGAGGCCCTTTCCCGGCAATCAGACTATACCGATCAATTCGCTGATACCCCACGTTTCTTTCCCCAAGATCGAAAACATGACAAAAAGCCCTCAAGCAAGTAGTCCATAACATCATTATGTATACTTAATTTTTTTCATATCCCGTCATTTACAGCATAAACTTGTACAAAACTGGCTAAGGGACGGGATGTTATGATTGTTGCATTAATTAGAGCTGGAATCCTAATTGGATTAGCCTTCATCATATTCGCAAGCATACCGTTACAACTGATTGCGCATGCGGAAGGACCTGGTGTATATGCGCAGGGCGCCATATTGATGGAGCAAGAATCAGGACGTGTGTTGTACGGGAAAAATGAGCATCAAAAAATGAGGATTGCAAGCATTACGAAAATCATGACGGCCATCTTAGCAATCGAGTCCGGCAAAATGGAGGAAACGGTCACAGTAAGTGAGCGTCCACTTCAAGCTGAAGGCTCGTCCATCTATTTAAAAAAAGGTGAAAAGATCGTCTTGGAAGATCTCGTTTATGGACTGATGCTAAGGTCTGGAAATGATTCGGCTGTCGCAATCGCCGAACATGTTGGTGGCAGTTTAGAAGGTTTCGTTTATATGATGAACGAAAAAGCGACTGAGATCGGGATGAGAAATACGTATTTCTCGAACCCGCATGGACTTGACGATCATGAAAATCATTATTCGACTGCTTATGATATGGCTCTGCTGACGAGATATGCTATGGAAAACGAGCAGTACAGGAAGATTTCTGGAACAAAAACGCATAGAGCCCCGCAGGATGGTGAGAAATGGGATCGGATCTTTAAAAATAAAAACAAACTGTTAAGGATGTACGAATATTCAACCGGTGGTAAGACTGGATATACGAGCCGTGCAAAAAGGACCCTCGTATCTACCGCACAAAAGGAAGATCTCGAATTGATTGCGGTAACCTTGAATGATGGCAACGATTGGAACGATCATATGAACCTTTTCAATTGGGCATTTGATACATATGATCTAGTGTCCATAGTACAAAAAGGAAAAATCACCGGGTTGGAAAACGAAGCCTACAGGAATAAAGTAGAGGCTGCTAGAACGTTTTATTATCCGTTGAATGAAGAAGAACGTGAACTTGTCAATAATGAGATAACATTGATGAAACCGCCTAAAAATGGCAAATGGAAAAATCCACCTAGTCCTGTTGGACAGCTGACGATCTTTTTAGATGGTAAAGACATTGGCCAAATCCCGCTATTTATAAAAGGAACATACAGGGAATTGGAAGAGGAAACATTTTGGGGAACGATTAAGAACGTCGTTACAAAGTTTTTCCTTATAACGGTGCCACATGGTTAACCTGATCTGGGTGTTCATGTTCGTCTTTGGAATCCTATATGCTGCAATCAACGGGACGATGGAGGAAGTGAACAAAGT
This sequence comes from Pseudalkalibacillus sp. A8, assembly GCF_045920555.1. Classification (NCBI taxonomy): domain Bacteria; kingdom Bacillati; phylum Bacillota; class Bacilli; order Caryophanales; family Fictibacillaceae; genus Pseudalkalibacillus; species Pseudalkalibacillus sp. A8. The sequence goes on along the minus strand of NZ_CP174509.1, from coordinate 3,485,121 downwards.
ATTATTCAAAAGTGCACAAGAAGCTGTAACGATAAGCCTGGGTTTGATCAGTATACTTGTTTTCTGGTTAGGCTTGATGAACATTGCAAAAAAAGCGGGGTTGTTGGAAAAACTCTCGGGTTTGTTCCGCCCGATTGCCAAACGTCTTTTTCCAGAAATACCGCCTGACCATCCTGCGATGGGATACATTTTATCAAATATGGTTGCAAACCTGTTCGGACTCGGAAATGCTGCAACCCCTATGGGGATAAAAGCGATGGAACAAATGAAAAAATTGAATGCTGATCGGGAAGACGCGAGCAGATCGATGATCACGTTCCTTGCGATAAATACATCAAGCTTGACCATCATCCCGACAACGGTGATTGCCATACGGATGAATTATGATTCCATGTCTCCAACTGATATTGTCGGAACAACGCTTGTTGCCACAGCATGTTCGACCTTAGCAGCGATCATGATCGACCGCTATTTTTATCATAGACGCCAAAGAAGGAGGCGATCATGAAATGGGGCTTGTCTCGACAATATCCATATGGATCCTTCCATGTCTCATCGGATTCGTCCTTTTATATGCGACCTTTAAAAGAGTTTCCACATACGAAGAGTTTGTAGAAGGTGGTAAAGAGGGCTTTTCAATTGCAGTTTCAATCATCCCTTATTTGGTCGGCATGCTTGTTGCGATTACAGTTTTCCGAGCATCTGGCGCTTTAGCTTTCATGATCGACTCAATCAAGCCATTCCTGACTGCGATCGGAGTTCCATCCGAAATCGTCCCGCTTGCATTGATCAGGCCCATTTCTGGGACAGGCGCTCTTGCCATGACCACAGATCTGATCTCCACTTACGGACCTGATTCTTTTATCGGGCGATTGGCTTCTACGATGCAAGGCAGCACCGATACGACGCTTTATATCCTCACCGTTTACTTTGGCGCTGTCGGAATCAAAAGGATGGGGGATGCGCTGAAGGTCGGCTTACTTGCTGACCTTGTCGGCATCATTGTTGCGATCATCGTTGTCACTATCGTTTTTGGAAGTTCAGTCTAGTGACTCTAACAACAGTGCTATCAAATAGAGATAACAAGGACTGAGTTTCGCCGGTCCTTTTCTTTATGCAAAAAATTTTGACCGTCTACTATTTTTCAGTTTTAAAGATTCACGCATATGGAAAAACAGTGAACAACACTTCCGGAACTTGAGAATTCAAATTTCGAAGAGTATGATTGAGGTTGAGGTGAAATCATGGAACGATTACAGAAAGTCATTGCGCAAGCTGGCATCACTTCCCGCCGCAAAGCCGAGAAGTTGATCCTGGACGGGCAAGTGAAAGTAAACGGTAACATAGTTAAGGAACTGGGGACGAAAGTGTCTCCATCTGATGAAATTGAAGTAAACGGGGTACCAATTGATAAAGAAGAGCCTGTCTATTTTTTGTTTTATAAACCGACCGGCGTCATTTCAAGCGTAAAGGATGAGAAGGGGCGTAAAGTCGTCACAGATTACTTCCCTGATATCGAACAAAGGATATTTCCTGTAGGCCGGCTTGATTATGACACTTCTGGTTTGCTTATACTGACGAATGACGGTGACTTTGCAAATGCGTTGATGCATCCGAAATATCACGTTGAGAAAAGATATGTAGCCAAAGTGAAAGGGATCCCATCAAAGCTTGAGCTACGCCAACTGGCGAAAGGAATTATGCTCGACGACGGCAAGACTGCGCCAGCAAAAGTCAAAATGAAAAGCTTAGATAAAAAGAAACAGACGGCAATCATTGAATTGACGATCCACGAAGGCAGGAACCGACAAGTAAGAAGGATGTTCGAGACCCTTGGATATCCTGTCCAAAAACTAAAACGTGAAGGGTACGGCAATCTTGATCTCAGAGGTATGAATCCAGGTGACTCCCGGACAATGACACCCCATGAAGTCAAGCAATTACGGAATCTAGCTGTCACATAAACGTCAAATAAAACCCATGAATACTGGACAAATAAACGTTATAGTAGGAAGGGTAGAAGATTAGATTGGAGCGATCGCCATTATGAAAAAACGACAACGGTTAATCATGCGTTCTGTCATTTTGGTTGTAATTGCCCTAGCCCTGGGATATACACTCTATAACACCGTTTTCAATGACAAAAAGGAACCTGTCAAAGCCGGAGACACAGCTCCGAACTTTGTCCTCGAAGATTTGGAAGGTAATCAAGTAGAGCTTAATGATTATAAAGGGAAGGGCGTTTTCTTGAATTTCTGGGGTACATATTGTCCGCCATGTGAAAAAGAAATGCCTGCCATCCAACGGCAGTATGACAAATATAAAGACCAAGATGTAGTCGTCCTGGCAGTAGATATCGCTGAACCGAAGTTCACGGTAGAAAAATTCGCTAAACAAAAAAATCTGACTTTCCCTATTTTGTTAGACCAACAACGTGAAGTAGTAGATGAATACGGTGTTGGTAACTTGCCAGCAACGTACTTGATCAGCCCGGAAGGCAAGGTGGTCGATAAAATCACGGGAGAGCTGAATGATACGTTAGTTCGTAACTACATGGAAAAAATCAAGCCATAATGGGGTGTTCAAATGGATAAGATTAAATGCGATTGCGGCCATCTGAATCCCTACGGTACGATCATTTGTGAAGCTTGTGGTAAACCGATACAGGAAGAATCACCCGATAAGCTTTTGAATATGAGGTATGAAGGGACAGCACGACGTTCGCAAACCTATAATACAAATGCTGTCGATAAGGTATGGAATTTCTTCTCAAGTGTAAAAGTAGGGGTATGGCTCATCGTCATCACCCTGATAGCTTCTGCAATTGGTACGATCTTTCCGCAACAGATGTATATACCGCCTACAGTCAATCCAGCAGCATACTATGAAGAAGAGTATGGTATGCTTGGGGAAATCTATTATATATTAGGCTTCCACAATCTTTATAGTTCCTGGTGGTTTGTGCTTTTGCTAGGCTTGATCGGCGTCTCCATTACGGTTGCAAGTATTGACCGAGGGATTCCTCTCTTTCGTTCCCTACGGAACCAGCGGGTTGCGAAACATGATAACTTCCTTAAAAAACAACGGATGTTCGCAATCACTAAGCGACCTGAAGATGAAGAGCAATTCATGGAAGAAATTCTTTTCAGGTTGAAGGAAAAGCGCTACCGGGTACGCAGAGAGGGTAATAGTATCTTAGCAGAAAAAGGGCGTTTTTCTAGATGGGGTCCATATGTAAACCATGTCGGATTGATCATCTTCCTGCTGGGTTCAATGCTTAGAATCGTACCAGGGATGTATTTGGATGAAGATATGTGGATCCGCGAGGGCGAAACGAAAGCGATCAAAGGTACGGATCAAGAATATTATTTAAAACACGATAAATTTACTTTTGAAGTCTACGATAAAAAGGAAGAAAGGTTCTCGGATGCATTGAACCGAGTACAGCAGCCTGTGCCTAAAAACTATCAGAGTGATGTCACTCTTTATAAAGCAGATGAGAAGCTGCCTGGCGCAAAGCCCGAACTCTCTGAAGTAAAAGATTATTCGATCCAGGTTAATAAACCGCTTGATTTTGATGGTTATTCCCTCTATCAAGTAGACTATCGACAAGAAATGAGACACATGCACTTCGAATTGCAAAACTCTGAAACAGATGAGGCGGTCGGGTCATTTTCGGTCGACCTATTAAACCCGAAAGATGAATTTGATCTTGGAGATGGCAACCGTGTGGAATTACAAGGCTATTATCCTGATTTTTATTTTGATAAAGAAACGAAAAAGCCGGCTACGAAAACCAATATACCGAACAATCCGGCTTTCATTTTCAAAATGTTCACGCCTGAAACACCAGAAGGAGAAGTTGCTTTCATTGCAATCCGTCAGAATCTCGATCCTTCAGGTGATAACCAATATAAAGTCGCTTTCGACGGTGTAGAAACAGAGTTCATAACAGGACTGACTGTGAAGAAGGATTACACATTGCCAATCATTTTGATCGGCGGTATCATCTTTATGCTCGGAGTCGTTCAAGGACTGTATTGGAATCATCGCCGTGTTTGGGTGAAAGTGAAAGAAGAAGATGTTTGGATGGCAGTCCACACGAATAAAAACTGGCACGGTATAAGACGAGAACTTGATGACATAACTGGAAAACTCAATATGAACCAGCTTGTCGACCAACAGGAAGAGTCGAAAAAAGCTTAGAAGGGAGGAAGACTCTTGGCTCAGTTAAGCAGTAGTTTATTATATATTGCATTTTTCATTTACTTTATCGCGACCATCCTTTTTGTGGTTTCCTTGACGGTTAAAGAAAAAGATGGCACGAAATCGAATAGATGGGGGAAATGGGGCTATATCCTATCCATAATCGGATTTATAAGCCAGTTGGGATACTTCATCACTCGGTGGATTGCGGCTGGTCATGCTCCTGTCAGCAACCTTTTTGAATTCACGACATTTTTCGGTATGATGATGGTATTCGGATTCATTATCATCTATGCCATTTATCGTTTGAATGTACTTGGTGTATTCGCTATGCCCGTCGCACTTCTTGTGATTGCATATGCGAGTATGTTCCCTAGAGAGATAGAACCATTGATACCCGCTCTTCAAAGCAACTGGTTGAAAATTCATGTGACGACAGCAGCTTTAGGGGAAGGAATTTTAGCGATCAGTTTTGTAGCTGGGTTGATTTATCTTGTGGCTACGATCGATCAGAGCAAGGGATCGAAGAAAACAGGATGGTTGGAATTTGTCCTATACACTCTGCTCAGCACACTTGGCTTCATTCTCGTGTCCTTAGGCTTTGGAGCTACAAATTATCAAGCGAGCTTTGAATGGGTGAACGAGAGTGGAAATCAAGCAGAACTTGTCTATCACATGCCAGCGATTGCTGGTCCACATGATGGAGTGAAGCTGACAGAAAATGCATTCGGACCACTGTTCGAAGCACCTGCATGGATGGAAGGTGTAGATGCACCGAAGAAGCTGAACACGTTCATCTGGTCATTATTTTCCGGACTCATTCTTTACTTATTATTAAGGCTTTCTTTGAGAAAGCGTTTAGGAGCAGCTTTAAAACCTTTAATGAAAAACATTAATACGCAGTTGGTTGATGAAATCAGTTATCGCTCTATTGCGATCGGATTTCCGGTCTTTACATTAGGTGCATTGATTTTCGCTATGATCTGGGCTCAGGCAGCCTGGACGCGATTCTGGGGATGGGATCCGAAGGAAGTATGGGCTTTGATTACATTTCTTTTTTATGCTGCTTATCTCCACTTAAGGCTTGCTAGGGACTGGCATGGTGAAAAATCAGCATGGCTATGTGTGCTAGGCTTCGTCATCATCATGTTCAACTTGATAGCGGTCAATATAGTAATTGTAGGCTTGCATTCCTATGCATAACAGAAAACCTTCACGTTCAGTGGAGGTTTTCTTAACAGTTGGAAAGAATATGTAGTATGTAAGAAGATGGAGGGTATGAGAATAATGGAAAAAGAACAAAGAGTTTTAGTTGTCGATGATGAAGAACGAATCCGGAAATTACTAAGAATGTATTTAGAGCGTGAAAATTTCGAGGTGGTCGAAGCAGAAGACGGAGAAACAGCTTTGCAAGAAGCGAGTGAAGCTGAATTTGATATCATTCTGCTTGACTTGATGCTGCCAGAGATGGATGGAATCGAGGTTTGTGAAAAACTTCGCAAAGAAAAAGCAACTCCAATCATCATGTTGACAGCTAAAGGTGAAGAATCGAATCGTGTACAAGGTTTTGAAGCAGGGGCAGATGATTATGTGGTCAAACCATTCAGCCCGAGAGAAGTCGTTCTACGTGTGAAAGCGCTGTTACGGCGTTCTACCGCAACGAAATATCTACATACAGACACAGTCAGCAAAGATGTGATCGTATTCCCTCACTTGACGATCGATAATGATGCTCACCGTGTAACAGCTGATGGAAAAGAGATCAGTTTGACACCGAAAGAATATGAACTGCTACTATATTTAGCGAAGACACCGGACAAAGTGTATTCGAGAGAACAATTGTTGAAGGACGTCTGGAACTATGAGTTCTTCGGTGACCTGCGAACTGTGGATACACACGTGAAACGGCTTCGTGAAAAATTGAACCGGGTCTCTCCTGATGCAGCCTCGATGATTTCAACTGTTTGGGGTGTAGGTTATAAATTCGAGGTAGAAGAAAAAGAATGATTTGGAGGAGTGTAGTTGGCAAGCTCTGGGGGACCATCCTTTTACTTGTATCCGTGGTCCTCTTCATTTTAACAGTACTATTGATGCAATTCTTTGAGAATTTCATTGTCGATAATGCGAAGAAGCAACTTTCCCAGCTGGAAGATTCACTGGTGGAAATCATCCAAAGTGATCAACGATTTGAAGAGGCTAAGGACACTATATCCAGTCTGGTTGATGCGCATTCAAGCAACATTGTCATCCTCAGTGACCGTACACAATATTCGCATTCCTCTGAGCAAACGGATCTATCCCGACTCCCCTATTCGCTGTTCCGGGAGGACCCGGAATTATCCAGAGTGTTGAAAAATGGTGAGACAGTGAGTGTCCAAGGTGATTTTCCTGTACAAAAAGGAGATCAGACTGAACACAATGAGATATTGATAGTGGGTAAACCTGTACAGCTTTCTGAAAATGAACGCGGCGCGGTTTTCATCTATCAATCATTAGAATTGATCGAAGAGACAAATCAAAAAGCGAAGCAGATCATTTTCTTATCTGCAGGAATTGCAATCATCCTGACTACCATTTTTGCCTTCTTTTTATCAACACGGATCACCTCCCCCCTCCGGAGGATGAGGGAAGCAGCCTTAGAGGTTGCACAAGGAAAGTTCGACACAAAGGTTCCGATCCTGACTCATGATGAAATTGGTGAACTGGCCCTGTCATTCAATCGAATGGGGCGCAACTTGAAAAATAACATCAATGCGTTAAGTCAAGAGAAAGAGCAGTTGTCTAGTATTTTAAGCAGTATGGCAGATGGCGTCATCACCTTTGACCGAAAAGGGAAGATTCTCGTTACTAATCCGCCTGCGGAACGGTTCATACAAGCTTGGTATTATGAGCAGGGCATGGAAGAACGGGAAGGAGAGGAAGTCCCTGAACAGATCAATGACCTATTCCGAAGTGTTGTGAATCTTGAACGTGAACAAATGACTGAGATCGATCTTCAAGGGAGAAGCTGGGTCGTCTTAATGACGCCGCTATATAATCAATCGAATGTCCGGGGAGCTGTCGCTGTATTCCGGGATATGACGGAAGAGCGTCAACACGATAAGTTGCGGAAGGATTTCATAGCCAATGTCTCCCACGAACTGAGAACTCCAATTTCAATGCTGCAAGGATATAGTGAAGCTATTATTGATGACATTGCGGGAACGGAACAAGAAAAGAAGGATATAGCCCAGATCATTTATGATGAATCCCTAAGAATGGGACGCTTGGTCAATGAACTGCTTGATCTTGCACGGATGGAAGCAGGGCACGTATCCCTTGAGTTGATTGAAATAGATGGCAGGGAATTTTTCACTAGAGTCGTCCATAAATTCCAAGGACTAGCCAGGGAAAGAGAGATCGACATTGAATTGAAGCTACCAGAAGTAGTGACTCATGTTGAGGCCGATGCAGATCGATTGGAACAAGTGATGACGAACCTGATAGACAATGCATTAAGACATACCAGAAAAGGCGGAAAAGTAACCGTGGAGGTGACAAGCCTTTCCAGCGGATTGAACGTTGAAATCATGGACACAGGGTCAGGCATTCCTAAGGAGGATCTCCCATTCGTTTTCGAACGGTTTTATAAAGCGGATAAAGCTCGGACTAGAGGGCGTTCCGGTACTGGTCTGGGACTTGCAATCGTTAAAAACATTATTGATGCTCATGGGGGGAAAATTTCTGTTCATAGTAAAATTGATGAAGGTACGACATTTTCATTCTTCATTCCACAAAAAAATAAGAATGAGAGTGGAAAATGACGATAAATCTTGTTCCATGAGTAACACCCACACGGTAGATTGGTAGGAAGACTACAAGGAACGCAGCTTCCGTGAAATATTTTTAATCGATTATGTTATAAAAAAATGTTTACCTCCATACGATATTATCGTGCCCTTGGCCTGTCCAAGACTTGATAATAGACTGTGGAGGTTTTTTTAATATGAAGAAAGTACTAATGTTGTTCCTGGGAACGCTTTTTGTTTTGTCTTATATGGCGAATTCTGATATTGTATCTGCTAAGAGTTCAACAAAGGTCAAGGAGGAAATCAAATGGGACTGGCCGGTCGAAGGTATGTTGACTGATCATTTCGGTACACGAGAAGGGTCTCATTTCGGTGTGGATATAGCTGCCGAAAAAGGGAAAGAGATACGCGTTGTGGAAAAAGGAACGATAACCAAATCCTATTATTCCGATTCTTATGGAAATGTCATATTTGTTAAGCATCCGAACGGTATGGAAACCTTGTATGCCCATATGAGTGAACGACTGGCTGAAGAAGGCGAGAAGGTAGATAAAGGTTCAATCATCGGCTTGATCGGTAACACGGGTAAATCCAGAGGGGACCATTTGCATTTCGAAGTCCATATGGATGAATGGAATATAAATAAAACCAACGCAGTAGATCCTCTGGCTTATTTGACGGATCAACAAAAGGCAGTCAATGTCAATACGCCCCATATCGAAAACAAAGAAAAAGTCGCGATTACCATTGCTCAAGGAGATACTTTATGGAGCATTTCGCAAAAGTATGATGTTTCAGTAGATGAATTGATAGGATGGAACGATCTCGATTCGAACTTGATCATCGTTGGCCAAACTCTATATGTTTTGAAACAGAAGATCTAATAACGAACGAAAGTGGGAGAGGGGAACGAAAGAACATGAGGACAGATTATCACAACCATTTGGAAAAAGGGACACTGACTCTGGATTATCTTACGAAGTTCACAGACAAAGCGGTGAAAGAAGGGATCGATCACTTCGGGATATCCGAACATGCTTATCATTTTTATCAAACTGCAGACATCCTTTCTAACCCGTGGGTTGAAGCTAGGCGTTATTACGATATGGAAGACTATGTGGCTTTGTTCCGACAAGCATGGGATCGGGATATAGATGTGAAGATGTCGATCGAAATGGATTATACTCCCGGAAAGCACGAAGAAATGAAGCGATTCATCGATCAATATGATTTCGATTATGTTATCGGTTCGATCCATTGGATCGACGATTTTGGTATTGACCTTTCAGAATATAAAGAAGAATGGGACCGAAGGGATCTGTTTGATGTATACCGTCGTTACTTCGATCAGGTTGTCACATTAGCTCAATCCAATATGTTCGATATTTTAGGCCACATCGATCTTGTGAAAATATTCAACTACGTACCTGAGGACAATGATTTTCTCTTGGAACAATATGAGCGTGCAACGGATGCTTTGAAAGAATCAAAAACTTGTGTTGAGATCAGTACTGCTGGTTTACGTAAACCGGTAAAACAAATGTACCCTCACGAAGATCTGTTGAAAATGTGTCATCAAAAAGGTATTCCAATTGTTTTATCTTCAGATGCACATTATCCTGAACATGTCGGGTTTGCATATGAACGTGCAGTCAAATTTGCAAAAGAAGCAGGATATACCCATTTGATGACGTTTAATAAAGGAAAGCGGGAAGAAGTCTTGCTGAAGTAAGAATTTTTGTCCACAATAACGGAACATATGTCCTCTAAATTCCGTAACAGACAAATATAAAATGGGGTTGGCTCTTATCCAAGAGTCAACCCCATTTATTTTATTCCAACGACATCGATAGAAGTGTTATTATGCCAGTATTTTCTTGTAGATCCTTGATTGTCTCACTGTTGAGGGGTTCGTCAAAAGTCAGCACCATAGCAGCACCTCCGCTCACTTCTTTACGCCCTACCTGCATCGTCGCGATATTCATCTGATGTCTTCCGAGTATTTCTCCGACTTTACCGATTACTCCCGGCTGGTCATTATGAGTGATGAAGATGAGATGCCCTTTCGGGGTGAAATCAATATCGAATCCATTCAGATTTACTACCCTTCCACCAAGTCCTGGAAGCAGTGTCCCCTGGATAGATACCATTTGGTTTTCCCCGATGACTTTCACATCAATCAGACTAGAGTAGCCGAAGGTTTCAGATGCTTTTGTTTCACCATATGTGATTCCACGCTGTTTGGCAATCAGGTTGGCATTGACGATATTGACAGGTTGATCGATACGCGAATTAAGGAAGCCGGACAACAGACTCCTCGTAACGGGTAGTGTTTCATGTTCGGTCAGTTCCCCTGAATAGGTCAACTGTATTTCTTTTATCGGTGTCTTTATACAATGAGATAAGAACGTTCCCAAACGGTTCGCCAATTCAATGAACGGGTAGATGTAATCATGGACGTCACGGGAAATCGCAGGATAGTTCAACGCATTACGTGCGGGTTGTCCTTGCAGCACGTTACAAACATCTTCGCTGACTTGTTTCGCGACGTTGAACTGGGCTTCGGTCGTCGACGCTGCAATATGTGGAGTCGCAATTACATTAGGATGTAAAAGTAAAGATTCATTTGCACACGGCTCTTCTGAAAAGACATCCAGTGCAGCTCCAGCAATTTGTCCTTCTTCCAACGCCTCGACGAGAGCTTTCTCATCAATAATTCCGCCGCGTGCACAATTCAGTATATAAGCGCCTTTTTTCATTGTTTTGATCGACTCTTTATTGATGAGATTCTTTGTATCCTCATTCAACGGGGTATGAACCGTCACGATGTCAGCAGTTTGAAGTAACTGATCCAAAGAAACAAGCTCCACCTGTAGTTTTTTTGCACGGTCTTTTGTAAGGAATGGATCGAAGACATGGATATCCATCCCGAAGGATAGTGCTCTCTTTGCAAGTTCTGAACCGATTTTACCCATTCCGATGATGCCCAGGGTCTTTCCATGAATTTCATGACCCGTGAAAGCCGAACGCTTCCATTCTAAATTTCGTAAAGACCGATTCGCTTGAGGGATATTTCTCATTAAAGTGAGCATCATTGCAAATGTGTGTTCAGCAGTGGAAATCGTATTACCGTTTGGGGCATTTACCACGACGATACCTTGCTCGGTGGCCGCATCCAAATCGATGTTGTCGATTCCGACTCCGGCACGTGCGATGATTTTAAGTTTTGGCATTTCGTTGATGAGTTCCCGAGTGATTTTTGTGCCACTTCGTACAAGGATTGCGTCGATTTCCTTTTTGGAGGTTACTTCATGGATATTTTTTTCAATAAGATTCATTCCTGCAGTATTTACAAGCGGTTCTAATCCCGCTTTGCTTATTGGATCACTTATCACGATTTGAAACAAACTCTTCACCTCATCTTCTATTATTAATTTCTGATTCTCCTACTGTTCACAATGTATGTCAACTGAAAATTTGTACGATTTAGAAATCTTGCAAAAACAAATCGGCGAGGGATTAGTCTTGGTTGCGCTTACATGAAGTTTTATAAAATTCTGTAGGATAGGTTCTTTAAGTTGTAAGTCATTCTCCTTTATACATAAGTCTTTGTTAAATAGTAATGTTGATTTTTTCAGAATTCGCGACACTCCAGCGGGAAATGCGAGCCAGGCGAGATCCCGCAGCAATTTAAGGATCTTCGAGTATAATAATGAACTTCGACTAAATACCACCACGTCCTGCGCCTGCGGTTACTCGGCGCAAAGCCACAAGGATAGAATATGAGTCCGTGGTCTTGTGGTGAACGTCGAAGCTAGCATAAGGAAAGCTTCTAAGAATTCTCATCGCAGACACGAAAATGATTTCATTTTTGTGTTGACATCCTGTGCAAGTGAGGAGGCTTGCGGATCACCTGCGGAAAGGAAGTGAATTTTGAATATATAACAAATGACTTTAACAAAGCCTTGGATAAAAAAGACCTACGGATATTCCGCAGGTCTTTTTCAATCTAGACATTTATTTTTGTTCCTGATAGCGTTTTAAGCATTCTTCAACTAATTGAGCAGCTTTTTCGGGACCTTCCCAAGAACCGATTTCTGTTTTCTTGCCTTGTAGATCTTTATAGCGTTCGAAGAAATGAGAGATTTCTTTAAGTGTATGTTCTGAAACGTCTTCAAGCGATTGAACATGATCAAAACGTGGGTCTTCAACTGGAACTGCTAAAAGCTTTGCATCCTCTTCTCCGCTGTCGATCATGTTCAGGAATCCGATTACGCGGGATTCGATCACACAGCCAGGGAAAGTAGGATTTGTCACTAAGACAAGGATATCTAACGGATCGCCATCAAGTGCAAGTGTATTTTCAAGATATCCGTATTCAGCAGGGTAGAACATCGGGGAGAAAAGGACACGATCAAGCTTGAATACACCTTTTTCTTTATCGTATTCGTATTTGTTCTGACTTCCAGTCGGAATTTCAATAAATGCGTCGACAATTTTTGCCATACTATAGAACCTCCTTAGAATATGTATAACTTACAATACCCTATTATAGCAATTCAAGATTCATTTGAAAACTGAGGGTCGTACAAAAGGGGACAGTTGTTTTCATGCAAGAAGAGTTTTTTCGTAATTTACAATGAATATCAGTTATTTTAAAATGTAAAAGGATTAAAAAGACGCCTTCCGAAAAAAGGAAGACGTCACTTGTGATATTTTATTCGAATTTAGTTGCATCTCCATCGAAAGGCTCATCCGCGATCTTGATTGAATCAGTCGGGCAACCTTCGAAGGCGTCCTGCATATCTTCATGAAGAATATCTGGGATTTCCACGATTCCCTGATTATCATCTAATGTAACAAATGCAATCCCTTCATCATCGTAGTCATAGATGTCAGGTGCAGCAGCCCCACAAGCTCCGCAAGCAATACATGTTTCTTTGTCAACAATTGTGTACTTTGGCATATCGAAATTACCCTCCTAGAAATTTATGAATCTGTTCTTTCATTACCTATCTTATTATCATTTCAAAAAACAGTTCATATTCTCCAAATGAATCCATTTTTCTATCCTTGTTACTATTGTAAAACTGTTAGTTTGAGATTTCAACAATTAAATTCATTGAGAATCCTTATCAAATAAGGCTTTGAAAGCGTTTAACGACTACATGAGCCAATTTTTCCAAAACGGTCCCAATTTAAACTCTCTTTGATACAATAGAGGATAAAGGGACAGGAGGTGAAAAGGGCATGAACTATTTGGATTCCATTTTACTATTGGGTATTGATCGATTGAACGGCGAGAGGACTACCTCAGGTCTGTATCATTTGTTCAACGGTAAAAAATCATCCCAAACTATCCAAGATGGCAGGTTGTTTGATCTATCACATTTATTCGGAATATTAAAACGATACAGCTACCATGACTTCCAGGAAAAGATGACCGAACTACATAATAATGGCTTGATTGAAACAGATGATGGAACCTATGCTCGTTTGTCGGAATCAGGCAGGATCAAGCTGCATGAACAATTGGAAAGACAACCACTCCCGCCTTTCTTGAATGGTTGGCGTTATGGAGACCTTAGTATTATATTCTGGCGGCGTTTGACACTGTTTGTCCAGACACTCTCCCATATTCTGCATGAAGACCACCAATTCCATCCGATACAAAATGATCCTGACACATTGCAATGGGTCAAACACTTCTTTCCAAGAGATAAGAAGAGTCGTACAAAGGCATCATCATTGCTGTTCAAAGAGCTTATGACACTCCTTTGCAGGATGGAAGACACTGATGCAGAAAATGTTGTCCTTAGGTTGACTAGATCAGGCAGAATCGGCCAAACCACTTTACAAGTGGCTGAGAGATTAAAATTCGATCCAATGGTATGTCATGTCCGTTTTCAAGCAGCTCTCCATTTTATGGTTGATAGGATACTAGAAGGCCAGAAATCATACCCGGTCCTCTATGCTTTCCTGGCAGATATGAAGCAGTCTCACGCTCTTACTGAATCTACTAGGAAAACGTATCAATTGATCAACAAAGGGCTTCAATTAGAAGAAGTGGCTACCATTCGTAAATTGAAACCTAGTACCATCGAAGACCATATTGTAGAACTCGCCATCCATGTTCCAGGGATGGATATTGACAGATACATACCAGCAGCGGATCAGATGCGTATTTTAGAGGTTTCAAGAATATTAAGAACGAAAAGACTGAAAGAAATCAAACAAGAACTGGATGAGGCTTTTGATTACTTTCAGATCCGGCTGACACTTGCTAAACATGCAGTCGGACATCCGCATAATAAGGGGGGGATAGGTATTGTCGATTGATCACATCTTATACGAAAAATTCGGTTTTCGTACCTTTCGTCAAGGACAACGAGAAATAATCGAAGATGTTTTGGACGGTAACGATGTGTTTGCGATGCTGCCTACAGGTTCGGGGAAATCAATCTGTTACCAGCTTCCCGCTTATCTATTGGAAGGTATTGTGGTCGTCGTATCTCCACTTATTTCCTTGATGGAAGATCAAGTAGAGCAGTTAAGACGTCAAGGGGAAAAAAGGGTTTGTACGTTCCATAGTGGGATGCCATATAATCTGCGAATGAATATTTTACGGAATCTTTCACGATACAAAATCCTTTATGTATCCCCTGAAACCTTGCAGACAGATATTCTGTCCGATACACTCTCAACAATGAAGGTTGCTCTATTTGTAGTTGATGAAGCACATTGTATATCACAATGGGGTCATGAATTCCGAACTGATTATCTGAAACTCAGTGAAGTCTGTAAAAGGATTGGCAGACCACCGATTTTAGCATTGACCGCTACGGCAACTGTAAAAGTAAAGGAAGATATCATAAAGCTCTTGAATCTCGACAAACCGGAAATGCACATTTATTCTGTCGATCGGCCAAACATCGCCTTCCAGACTGAGATTGCAGATAGTTCTATCGAAAAAATGAAAATCCTGATCCATTATGTTCAAACGTTGAAAGGTCCCGGCATCATTTACACTTCAAGCCGTATTGCCACTGAGACCATAACAGAAACATTGAAGCGAAATGGAGTGGAAAGAGCGGCATATTATCATGGCGGAATGGATAATGACGATCGTCTATTAATTCAAAAACAATTCATTTATGATGAGTTGGATGTGATTTGTTGTACAAATGCATTCGGGATGGGGATCAATAAACCGGATATTCGATTCATCATTCACTACCATTTTCCTTCGAATATAGAATCGTATTTGCAGGAAATTGGACGGGCAGGAAGAGATGGAAAAGAAAGCCTTGCTTTGATGCTTTATCATGAGGATGATGATTTTATTCCAGAACGTCTCATCACCTCAGAATTACCTACAAAACAAGACATAAACAATTTCAGTAATTTGGTTGACGGGGACAAGGCTGACTTGGCGTTATTCCAACAAGGTATCACGCGCTTGAATCTCTCCGAAACAGCTGGACGTTTCTTGAAATTTCACGTTGAAAGGTTCTTTATGGAAGACGAGAAGGATTTCCAAACCTGGCAAGATCAATTAGTGGAATTCATAGAAATGAGGATTAAAGAAAAGCGTGAACGAATCCGATATATGAAGAAATGGATTTTCTCGAAGGAATGCAAAAGAGAATCAATATTAAGTGCTTTTTCAGAAAAGCTGGTCAGGCGTCCTTTGAACTGTTGTCATGTTTGCGGTTTTTCCCTTGATTCTTTCAAAACACCCACAGAGAGATCGTCCCGACTAGAAAAGAAATCATGGGAAGAAGAACTTTCTCTCATATTTCATCAGGAGAATGTTAATGTTTAATTGGTTGAATCAGAAAGAACTTATCAAATCATTATCACAGCGAGATCTTTACCTTAATTTATACCTGACTCAAGGGATTTTCCTCCTGTTGACGGTGATTTTATCCTTTCTTTTTCAACAAAATTTCGCAGACTGGATCGCACTTTTCCATCTGGAATGGATCAGGATCATCGTCTGGTCGACTCCTGTCATAATACTTGTTGTACTAATCGATCTGATTTTATGGAAAAAAGCTCCTAGGCGTTGGATAGATGATGGCGGGATCAATGAACGGATCTTTTCTGACATCTCTCTGCTGCATTTGATTCTGATCACGGTTATCATCGGACTTTGCGAAGAGTTATTATTCCGAGGTGTGTTACAGACGAATATAGGATATGTCCCAGCAAGCTTGTTATTCGCTCTCATGCATATTCGATATATTACAAAACCGGTTTTATTACTGTTTGCCATATTGTTAAGTTTCTTGTTAGGCGCTATCTTTATTTTCACAGGAAATTTATTGATCCCGATCTTTATTCATATTGCAATTGATTTTCTCTTAGGATTGTTCATCCGGTATAACTTTCTCTCTGTCCGCTTAGCAAAGGGTATAAGGAACCACGATGGTAATGGAAAGTGAGCAGGTTTGAAGAGTTGAAAATGTTCTGAAAGGGAGGACATCAAGTTGGAGAAGCAAGATCAAGCCACGTTATTGCGTGAAAAAGTGAATGATATCGCTGATCCATCTTTACATAGCAATGAAGTGGATATTATGAATCTGCCTCCAAGAAGCGAAAAACATTCAGGTACAGGAGCACAGCAAAAAAAGACGATTAGCCAAGGTAAATTTCATTTATGGATTACACGGGGGATCGTCATTTCTTTTCTATGTATGATCTTCTTTATCGTTTATTATTTATCCTCCGATATGGACATGGATCAAGAAATGAAAAAAGATACAGTCCGACTGATTAATATCATCAAATGAAAAAACATCAGGTGAACTGATGTATACCGCATTCCCTCCTAGCATAGTTTTGAATAGGAGGGAATCTAAATGGATGGCTTACAGTATTGGAAGTTTAAACAATATCTTGTTTCAGAAGTTACTTTGGAAGTGGTCAAAAATTTGATTGAACGAAGGACAAAAGAAAAACGATTTGAGCAACTCTTATTGAAGTGGTCTTTATCTTTATTTGTCGTCCTTTTCTTCAGTATTGTATACACTTACTTCTACAAGCTTCCAGCTCTTGAACGAATGTTTTTGACGAATCGGGATGTAATGAGTGGTCTTACACAGGATAAGCTGTTATTTATTCTCTTTATTGCAGGAGTTTTTTGTGTGATTCAAATGGTCCATTACAAGAAAAAACATACCAAGGCTGAAAACGAGTACGAAGAATTAAGGGTAGCAACAATAGAACGAGGAGAAGAACTGTGGGAAAAACCAGTTCCATGGAAACATAGACATGAGGTATTTGATTGGCTGAAACGTGAACATGATATCAACTTATATCACAAATAATCCTACATGGGACAAGGACAGCCGAAGAAGGCATTTTCGCTTCTGCAAAATAACTGGTCATTTATCTGTACGTGATCTTTTGTAATCAATTGAATTCTGCCAAATGCAACTGTTTCATACTCTTTCATGCAAAACACTTCAACTGGGAGTCCGATCTTCTGGCTGTATTCCAAATCCTGATCTAGAACGAGAGACTTATTCGTAAACTTGGATATGGTCATGATGTGTCCTCTCCTAACTTTAATTTTTTGAATTTTCTCATACTCAAATTCTTAGTTTAATCTTATAGGAAATTTACATAATTTTCAACCTCATTTGTTTAAATATTCTGATAAAAAATAAATTTTTTAACTCCTAGTAGGAATTACCTAAAGTATTATCGAAAAGAGTTAGGTACCAATTTATCAGGGGGGATAAGATGTTTGTTAAAAGTATTATGATACCAAAAGCGAAAGCATATGTTGTTGAAAGTACAGATACTCTGAAAGATGTATTACATAAGTTGGATCAGTATCAAATCGATGGGATGCCAGTCGTCAATGGTAACAAATATACAGGTATCATAACGTTGAACAGGATCTATAAGGCATTCTTCGAATCTGGCGCAGAAAGGGAGAAATTCCTCAGTTCAACTGTTGCTGGCGACATAGCTGATTATAAGGATGATTTCATCGATGAAGAAGAGATATTTGAAAAGATACTTTTGATAGTCAAGGACCGTCCACTTGTAGCGGTTGTTGATGAATCATGTGATCTGAAAGGTGTCATCACACGATATGATACCCTCGAACAGTTCCAAAGTGCTTTCGGTATGAATCGGAAGGGTGTCCGTATTTCGTCTCCTCATCAGAAGCAGAAGGCCGAATTGCCAGGCTTGCTGAGATAGCCAAGCAATTTCATGAAAATATCATATCTCTTGCAACCTTTGACGAAACGGATAAGTTCGTCAGAAGGATCGTCATGAAAGTCGAAAAACAACAGAACATTGATAAATTCATAAGAAAACTTGAAGCCTCCGGTTTTCGAGTTCTTGATATAAAGGAAGATTGAAAACATGAAATTCCTTCCCTTTTCATACGGTATAGGGGAGGGATTTTTGTGTTTAAACGAATCATCGCATTATTGATCGGTTATTTATCATTGTATACTGTTGTAAATGATATCCCGACTGCGTCGTATGATGAATTTATGCAATGGGTTTCGAGCTTGATCTTGAACCCTTTTCATTTTGTCGTTTCATCCTTTTTGGCACTCATCGGTGTTATAGCATATGGCATTATGATCAAAACGGTCATCGCAGATTTTAAACACAGGAGCACCCAATCTTTGTTGGTGGGTATTATTTATTGTGCACTCGTCCTGGTGAGTATGTTTTCTCTCTATCGTATGAACCAGATTCTTATTTTGATATTCTTACCTTGTTCCGTTATTTATGGTATTATTTCGTTATCTCAACGTAAAGTTATCGAACGGGAACAGGAAGGTGCAGAATGATCATTATTTTAGTTTTATTGGTGGGCTTAGGACTGATATTGCTTGCTTATATGTGGCATGAAGCCCATCGGATTGTGGTGAAAACCCACAAACTCTACCTAGATGATTTTCCTGAAAGCTTCAATGGCTTAAAGGTTTTTTTTATTTCAGATATCCATACACGGGAGATTGATGATAAATTACTGGAACAAATAGACGATTCTATTGATCTCGTCATTATTGGCGGGGATTTAATGGAAAGAGGAGTTCCATTCGAGCGTGTTTCAAGAAACTTAGACCAACTTTCAAAGATTGCACCTAATTATTTCGTATGGGGGAATAATGATTATGAAGCAGATTTTCGTAAGTTGGATGTACTTCTCAGAGAAAAAGGAGTCATGGTTCTTGATAATACTTGTACACGCTTTGAAGCAGGAGAAGAGACACTTACACTTTTGGGTACCGATGATCCGACTATGGAACGGGATCAGTTGGAATTAGCTGTCGCTGATGCAGATGAAAGGGAGACAAGCTTCAAGATCCTCGCCAGTCATAATCCTTCAATTGTCGAAAAGATTCAGAAGAAACATGAAATCGGATTGGTAATGAGCGGCCATACCCATGGGGGACAGATCCGTTTATTCAAATGGGGGATTGCTGAAAGAGGCGGCTTTAAAGAGCATGGGCACACCAAAGTATTCATAAGTAATGGTTTCGGATACACAAAGCTTCCATTAAGACTCTGTGCACCAGCTGAAACCCATGTGCTCACTTTATTTCGAAAAAGTAAATAGCTGTTCCTGGATTTCAAGCAATCCTCCATACTGCAGATCAAGAACTTTTCAGAACTACATGACCACCAAGAACCTTCTGTAATCGCCATCATATAGTGTAGAGAAAGGTGGAGTATTGCTGTTGAGGAGGACCATATATGCGACTGGAGCGTTTAACATATAATAAAATTAAAGTGTTTTTAACTTTGGATGATTTAGACGAGCGCGGCATCTCTAAAGAAGAAATGTGGCAAGACCTGCCTAAGGTCCATGAATTATTCAGGGATATGATGCTTGAAGCAGATGACGAACTTGGATTCAAAGCAGATGGTCCAATCGCCGTTGAAGTGTTTTCTTTGCCTGCTCAAGGAATGGTAGTCATTGTAACGAAAGGGCAAGCAACAAGTGATGATGAAGATTACGATGATGAGTACTTAGAATTACAAGTGACAATGGATATAAGCGATGATATCATATATGAATTTAAAGGCTTCGATGATATAATTGCACTTGCTTCAAGAGTCTACCAGTTAGGGATCACCGGTGGAGAAATTACTTATTATAACGGACATTATTACATTTCGTTTGAAGAAGAAGAGTATGAATTCCTTGATGTCGATATGTTCGTCGCACTTTTATCTGAATTTGGAAGTCCTTCTACGATCACGAAATGGCGTGTAAGAGAATATGGAAAGTTGATCATGGAAGGGAATTCAATGGAACAAATCAACAGATACTTTTTAAAAAATAGTGAATGAAACATAAGGGCTGGCAGATATGAATAGTGCCCAGCCCTTTTCTGTTCCACTTACAGCTATAATCCGGTTAGACTGTAATAAATTGATGTTGTATGGCTTAATTTTTCAAATTCAGGGTATTGTTAATAAATAAGCAATAAACACTGGAGAAAGCGGTTTCAAAATATAACAGGAAAACTTGCAGATATCACTTCTCATTACGCCTAGTAGGGTGTATACTATGCATTGAGAAATTGAAATCATACTTTTATTGGTATTATCACGGGAGGTAAACCATGTCTGCCAACAATACTTCAGATAATGAACAAGAAAAAAATGGACAAGACAACGTATTGATATCTACACAAACTGTAATTAATGATGCATTAGATAAGCTGGGTTACCCAGAGGAGGTATATGAGCTACTTAAAGAACCAGTCCGATTGATGACTGTACGAATCCCAGTCAGGATGGATGACGGTTCTATAAAAATATTCACTGGCTATCGTGCTCAACACAATGATGCAGTTGGTCCGACAAAGGGCGGGGTTCGATTCCATCCGCATGTAACCGAAACAGAAGTAAAGGCTCTTTCCATCTGGATGAGTCTGAAAGCAGGGATTGTGGACTTGCCTTATGGTGGAGGGAAAGGCGGGATCATATGTGATCCGAGAGATATGTCTTTCCGCGAACTGGAACGCTTAAGTCGCGGCTATGTCCGTGCAATCAGTCAGATCGTTGGACCGACAAAGGATATACCAGCACCTGACGTATTTACGAACTCACAAATCATGGCATGGATGATGGATGAGTACAGCCGTATCCGTGAATTCGATTCTCCAGGGTTCATAACAGGGAAACCATTGGTGCTCGGTGGGTCACACGGACGCGAATCAGCCACAGCTAAAGGGGTTACGATCTGTATCCGTGAAGGAGCGAAGAAAAAGGGGATCAACCTAGAAGGCGCTAGAGTGGTCATCCAAGGGTTTGGTAATGCGGGAAGTTTCTTGGCGAAGTTCATGTATGATGCAGGTGCAAAAGTCATCGGTATTTCAGATGCTTATGGCGGATTGCATGACCCTGATGGATTAGACATCGATTATTTGCTTGATCGTCGTGACAGTTTCGGTACTGTGACAAAATTGTTCAAAGAAACAATCACAAACCAGGAACTCCTTGAATTGGATTGTGACATTCTCGTTCCTGCAGCGATTGAAAACCAAATAACAAAACACAATGCTCATAACATCAAAGCATCGATTGTCGTAGAAGCGGCGAATGGTCCTACAACGATCGAAGCTACAAACATACTTACTGAGCGAGATATTCTTCTTGTACCGGATGTACTTGCAAGTGCAGGCGGCGTCACGGTTTCTTATTTTGAATGGGTGCAGAACAATCAAGGATATTATTGGACGGAAGAAGAAGTGGAAGAAAAGCTTGAGCAAGTCATGGTCAAAGCTTTCAATAATATTTTGACAACCGCAACCAACCGAAAAGTGAACATGAGACTAGCGGCCTATATGATCGGTGTCCGTAAAATGGCGGAAGCATCCCGTTTCCGTGGATGGATCTAAGGCAATTCAGTTGAAACGAATGTTAATATCCCCTATCATCAATATGTATGATAGGGGAATTTTTGTTTTCCCTATCTAAATGTTGATTTTTTTAGAAAATTCCTTAAGCGAAATTCGACCCGCAATTTTGGATGCAGAGAAGTGATGTCCAGCTCAGCGGCCAGTCACTTGGATCACTTCAAACTTCCTGCGGTGGCCGACACATTGATTTATGTCGAAGCGTATACCCACACAGAACCAAATCTTTGTTTGGTTCGAGTCTCCTCGTCAGTTTTCCAGTGACCTACGTGACTATGCGGGTCGCTTTCGCTTTTCTTCAGACCGCGGAAAGGGAGTGAATTTCGCAGATATCAACAATTAAGGATATTAGAGCTTTACATCATAGCCAAAGGTAAAAGTGGTTAACAGCTCGAGGAAGAAGAATAATATAGTGTGAAGTTGTCATTAGGAGTGAAGGAAACCATGCAAGCTGACGCTATCATTGTCGGCGGTGGTCCCTGCGGCCTTTCTGCAGCGATTGCTTTAGAGGAGATCGGTCTGAAACCAATCGTCATTGAAAAAGGGAACATTGTCAATTCGATTTATAATTATCCAACCCATCAGCAGTTTTTTAGTACGAGTGAAAAGCTTGAAATCGGAAACGTGCCATTTGTCATCGAACAACGGAAACCTAAACGGAACCAGGCATTATCTTATTACCGGGAAGTCGTAAAAAGGAAAAGGCTCACCATCCATGCATTTGAAGAAGTCATGAGTGTAGTTAAACGAGAAGACGGCCTGTTTATCATACGTTCTAAGAAACAGAATGAAGACGAACAGACTTACGAAACACCTTATGTCATCATTGCTACGGGATATTATGATCATCCGAATTACATGGGTGTGCCTGGAGAAGACCTTGATAAAGTATTCCATTACTTTAAAGAGGCCCATCCATATTTTGATCGTGATGTTACTGTCATCGGAGGGAAAAATTCAGCTGTTGATGCTGCCCTTGAATTGGAGAAGGTCGGAGCTCGGGTAACTGTCTTATATAGAGGTTCTGAGTATTCAGGGAGTATAAAACCGTGGATCCTGCCTGAATTCGAAGCGTTGGTCAGAAATGAAAAGGTGAAGATGGAGTTCAATGCCAAGGTTATCGAAATTAAAGAAAAGACACTGGTTTATGAGATCAATGGTGGACTGAAAGAGATTCCGAATGATTTTGTCTTTGCAATGACAGGATATCATCCTGATCATACGTTTTTAACGAAAATGGGGGTAGGGATTGAGGTAGAATCGGGAAGACCGTTGTTCAATCCTGAAACGATGGAAACAAACGTAAATGGCATTTTTATTTCGGGTGTAATTGCGGCAGGCAATAATGCAAATGAGATTTTTATTGAAAATGGTCGATTCCATGGAGGATTGATTGCAAACGAATTATTGAATAGGAACGAAAAAAAGGACTGACCTGGATTGGTACAGTCCTTTTTTCTTAGAAGTAATGTCTAGCTCAAATGCCCAACCACTTGGATCACTTCAGCCTCCGCGTAGGCCTTCGTGTCTGACCAGGGCGTTTGTTTGCGCTTTTCCATTCAATTTGATAAAAATGCCGCTCTCAATTGTTCCATATTGTAGTTCATTTCCAATGTCACCATCAGCTTCAAGCGAGCCTTTGGGCCATTCAATCCATTAGTCAATATTACACCGCGGTCTTTCAGATTACGTCCCCCACCTTCATAACTATAGTTGTCTTGAACGATTCCATTGAAACAGCGGGATACCATCACAATTGGAATCTGATTGTCAATGAAATGACCAATCTCCTCCATCAAGTCAGGAGGGAGATTACCTTGTCCCAATGCTTCGATGACAAGCCCATCAATTTCCATAGTACGAACAGCTTGTAGCAGCTCCTTTTGCATGCCCGCATATGCTTTTAACAAGACGACATTCTTCGAAAGACTTAACGTGTCATAATGCTCACGATGGACGAGGTTATGGTGGAACAACACACCCCGTTTAGTAATGATTCCGATAGGACCGGATTGAGGACTCTGGAAAGTCGCAATATTGCTCGTATGGGTTTTAGTAACATTCTTAGCAGCATGGATCTCATCATTGAATACAACCAATACTCCTTTGCCTTTCGCATCATCACTGGCAGCTGCCCTTACGGATGTTATGAGATTATGGGGTCCATCTGAACCTAATTCATTACTGGAACGCATTGCACCCGTCACTATGATTGGGATCTCGTCATCATGTAGCAAGTCCAGGAGATAAGCTGTTTCTTCAAGTGTATCTGTTCCGTGTGTGATCACGATTCCGTCGAAGGCTTTTTGTTTGATTTTCATATGTATATAGTTCGACAGTTTGATCATATGCGCTGGTGTGATATGAGGAGATGGCAGATTTAAGAAATCATCCATCGTAACCTTCGCAATGTGGGAAAGAAGTGCATAGGTCTCATGAAGGGGATTGACATCTCCAGGAATGACTTTACCGGTTTCTTTATCCTCACTCATTGCGATTGTCCCGCCCGTATGAATTACAAGAATTTCTTTCATGAATCTCAACCTCATTCCAAAATGTATTCTCAAACACTTAACATAACATGTTTGAATGCATCCGTCTAAACCTTGTTTCTTTCAATAGCTATTAATTAATATAACAAAATCATGGCTGTTCGTGATACCATAGAAAAAAATGGATTGGAAACGGGACGATGTAAATGTTTACTGTCATATCTGCAGGGATCGCTCCAGGTCTCGCCTTGCTGTCATTTTTCTATTTAAAAGAAAAATATAAGCCTGAGCCGATCTTAATGGTGTTACGAACCTTTATCATAGGTGTCCTTCTCGTATTTCCAGTGATGGTATTGCAGTTTGGCATTTATGAAGAGTTGCAAGTTACAGGATGGATAGATGCATTCTTCGTTTCGGGTTTTTTAGAGGAATTTTTCAAATGGTTCCTTCTTTATTTTGCAGCATATCAACATATCGATTTCAATGATCCTTATGATGGTATTATTTATGGTGTCTCGATTTCCTTAGGGTTTGCTACAGCTGAAAATGTATTGTATTTATTGGCGAATGGAATTGAAACAGCAATGATCAGAGCGTTACTCCCCGTTCCGAGTCATGCATTATTCGGAGTGATTATGGGATATTATCTTTCAAGGGGTAAATCGTCTGAAAAAGTGTATTCCAAAAGGTTATTTTTAATATCTTCATTATTAGTACCGATATTCTTTCATGGGTTTTATGACTATATCATTTTATCACTGATGCAAAAATGGATGGTTTTCATGCTGCCTTTCATGATCTTTTTATGGTGGTTAGGTTTGAGAAAAATCAAGTATGCACAAGGTGTTTCACAGGAAAATTATGAACAACAAAATCATGGAGCAGTAAATTGATTTCTCTTTTCGTATATGCCTGGTCGTCCACTTGATGACCAGGTTTTTTCTATTGATTTTTCTCTTTGTATAAAATCACTTCAATGACAGAAACTACGAACATTGAAAAGTTATACAGGATGCAACAGGAGGCTGTAATGATGAAAAGTGGAAATTTGTTCGTAAAAGTATGCTTATCATTGATACTATTGGTCATTCCGTTGTTGAGCGCTGTGCATATTGATAAAACAGACGCGTTCACTGCTCAAGTGATCCAGCATGGCGCAACGGGTGAAGATGTAATCGAACTCCAATCGAGATTGCAATATTTAGGGTTTTATAATGGGAAAATTGATGGGGTATTTGGTTGGGGTACATACTGGGCACTTCGAAACTTCCAGTATGAGTTTGGGTTGAAGGTGGATGGACTTGCCGGTCCAACGACAAAATTGAAACTCGCGAATGCGTCACAGTATCATGAAGGGTTTGTAAAAAAGAATATTCAAAAAGGAAAGAAATTCACCCATTACGGTGGAACACCACTAGAAAAACAGACCCAGAAAGGTAAAGCCCCTGCAAAGCAACCATCAGGACAAGGGGGAAAAGCACAACCTAAACAACAAAAGCCGAAACAAGGGAAGAATGTACCAAGCGGTTATTCAGAGAACGATATTCAGCTAATGGCGAATGCGGTTTATGGTGAAGCCCGTGGTGAGCCCTATGTTGGCCAGGTCGCTGTAGCTGCAGTCATTCTCAACCGTATTGAAAGCTCTTCTTTTCCAAATACCATTTCAGGCGTTATATTTGAACCACGAGCGTTCACTGCTGTAGCAGATGGACAAATCTGGCTTACACCAAATGAGCAAGCGAAAAAAGCAGTTATTGACGCCATCAATGGTTGGGATCCTTCGGACGGATGTATTTATTATTTCAATCCTGATACTGCTACATCCGGTTGGATTTGGACACGTTCACAAGTTACCCAAATCGGAAAGCATATTTTTGCTAAATAATGGAGGTGAAGAGACATGATCAGAACAATCTTAATAACGATATTGGCTATTGCAGTAATCGGTACCGGCTATTGGGGATATAAAGAACATCAAGAAAAAAACGCGATCCTTATCAACGCTGAAAATAACTATCAACGAGCATTCCATGATTTGAATTTCCATATCGATGCATTAGAAGAAAAGATCGGAACCACATTAGCTATGAATTCCCGGCAACAGATTTCCCCCTCACTTGCAGAGGTATGGCGATTGACTTCGGAGGCACATAACGATGTGGGGCAACTGCCATTAGCACTGCTTCCATTTAATAAAACGGAAGAATTCTTGACGAAAATCGGAGAGTTCAGTTATCGAATCGCAATCAGAGATTTGGAGAAGAAACCACTCTCTGATAAAGAGTATGCTACTCTTGAAGGTTTGCATAAAAACGCTACCGAAATCAAAAATGAATTACGAAATGTGCAATCGACTGTCATGAAGGAAAATCTAAGATGGATGGACGTCGAATTGGCACTTGCCACAGAAAACGATCCGATGGACAATACAGTCATCAATGGGCTCAAAACAGTCGACAAATCTGTCGAAGGTTACTCAGAAGTGAACTGGGGTCCGGAAATGACGAAGATCACCGAATTTGAAGATAATAAATATAAAGCCTTGAGTGGTAAGCAAATCACGAAAGAAGAGGCTAAGAACCTTGCTATCAAGTACCTTAAGCTGGATAAGAACAGTAAAGTGATTGTAGAGGAAAACGGAAAAGGTTCTCCATATGAGGCATACCGCATCTCTGTCAATGAACCAAAGAGCGATTCCAACATCTATATGGAACTGACCAAAAAAGGCGGTCATCCAACCTGGATACTAGAAGATCGAAAGGTTAAAGATGCTAAGATCAGCTTATATCAGGGAAGTGAAAAAGCAGTACAATTCTTGAACCAGCATGCAATGGATAAGATGGAAATGTCAACGAGCAACCAATTTGAAAACATTGGAATCTACACTTATGTGAAAAAGCAGGATGATGTACGGATCTATCCCCAAACAGTAACGATCAAAGTAGCCCTTGATACCGGTGATATCATTGGCTATGAAGGAATGAACTATCTGATTGGTGAAAAAGATCGGAAAATCACTTCTCCGGCTATTTCCCAAAAAGAAGCACAAGGTAAGTTGAATCCGAAGCTTAAAATCATGGAAACACACCAGGGAATCATCACGAATGATCTTGGTGAAGAGGTTCATTGCTATGAGTTCTTAGCAACAATGGGTAATGAGACATTCCGAATTTTCATTAATGCCAGCACAGGAATGGAAGAAAAAGTAAAAAAACTGGATGACCCTAATACACCAGTCAACAGTATGTAGGTAAATGAAACTTGCCGATGGCGATTGGTTGAGGCGAAGGCAGAGACTTAGTTGCGTTTATACTATTTTGCTAAAATTGGCCACTAAATCGAATGACTCCTTGCTGCCAAATTATCCTAACCTATAGTGAATTAAGAATCAGGAAAAGCAAATTTTGCTTTTCCTTTTCTTGTTAAAATGAAATAAATGACCTAAAGAATAAAAGGTGAGGGGGATATGCCATGATCAAAATCGGTGATACCCTTTTTCTCGAAATCCGGAAAACAGGGCAAGAACCGCAAAAGTTCCAATGTAAAGTCGAAGATATCAGGGGGGATCATTTACTCGTTACTTATCCATCCGACCTTCGCACAAACAAATCGGAATTTTTCATGGTTAAGAACAAAATTTTATGCACATTTTACGACAAAAGTTAAAATTACAAATAAGTTCCATACTGAAATGACAGATCGGAAAAAAGAACATATACCGTTGCTCATCTTATCCTTTCCTGGTTCAACCAATTTGGAGAAGATCCAGAGACGGGAATTCGTACGAGTTGAAACGGCAATAGATGTATCAATCCATCCGACAGAGCGCCAATTTCAACCTTTCGCTTGCATTACTTCTGATGTAAGTGCAGGCGGTTGTGCAGTCATCATGCCAGAGCGGTATCAATTGAAAGTTGGAATATTGCTGGATGGTGTTACCCTTAAAAGAACGACATAAATACATAAACCAAAAAGCAAAAGTCATCCGAGTCATAAAAGGGGAAAAAGGAAAAAGGGATAAAGCGCCTTTGCAGTTCCTCAAAATATCCGAGCAAGATAAGCAGCATATGTTGCGTTTTTGTTTCGAGGAGCAATTAATGCTGAAGAAAAAAGGATTATTATAGTCAGGTAATCGTTGGTTTCCTATCTTTCGTATTAGAGAAGCCTTATTTTGGAAACGATAGTGATAAGAACATACTGAGGATGCGATTAACCGATGAAGTTGATTGAACGTGTATTGATCAAGTTGATCATTTGTCAGATGATATTTCTTATTGCTGCCCAATATCTTTTATTTAATTGGGACTTTGGCACTTATTTCAATCGTTTATATGAATATGAAGGAATTACAAAAGGGAGCAGTGGAGAGACCGTTGAAGCGATAGACCGCTCAAATTTCCTATGGTATGATGAAGGGGTTGAAAATTGAAAGTATTATTATGATTTTGAGGTATAATGTCACCATCGAACTTGGCACTTGGAGCCTTATGGTTTCCTTAAAAGGGCCAAGTTTCACTGTGATATGGGCAGAAAAATGCCTATCTGCCTCGAATCATTTTAAAATTAGATTTGTCAAAGGTAGCAGGAGGAACTATGAGTAACTTTATGAGAATTGCCATTGATGGACCTGCAGGAGCAGGAAAAAGCACTGTCGCCAAAAAAGTGGCTGACATATTATCGTATGTTTATATCGATACAGGTGCTATGTATCGTTCTATAACATTGAAAGCACTTCGCAATGATATCGATGTGAGTGATGAAAATGCACTGAAAGATATACTGAAGACGACAAAAATCGGCCTTCAAAAAAAATCGGATCAACAGTTCGTC
Source organism: Pseudalkalibacillus sp. A8 (assembly GCF_045920555.1). NCBI lineage: Bacteria > Bacillati > Bacillota > Bacilli > Caryophanales > Fictibacillaceae > Pseudalkalibacillus > Pseudalkalibacillus sp. A8. The sequence continues at coordinate 3,455,895 of NZ_CP174509.1, read as the reverse complement.
GTGTTAGATGGGGAAGATGTGACGGAAGAAATCAGAACTTCGGAAGTTACGAACAATGTATCTGAAGTTGCGAAGCATCCAGCAGTACGAATTGAAATGGTCAAACGCCAACAGGAATTAAGCCGGGAACAATCGGTTGTCATGGATGGCCGTGATATAGGAACGCACGTAATTCCAGATGCGCAGGTAAAGATCTTCTTAATTGCATCAGTTGATGAAAGAGCGAAGAGAAGGCATGAGGAGAATGTGGCCAAAGGGATTCCTTCAGATCTCGAACAAATAAAACGTGAGATCGAACAGAGAGATGAACTAGACTCTAAACGTGAAGCCTCACCATTAATGAAATCGGAAGATGCAATTGAACTTGATACCACAACGATGTCAATTGATGATGTCGTCGAAGCGATTCTTCAGATCGTGCGAGAAAACGAAAGGGTTTGATGGCGGGTGAATCTTTATAATTTAGGGCGTAATTTATTCAATGGCATTTTCTTTGCGGGATATAAATTGAGGGTGAGCGGTCTTGAAAACGTACCTAAGGAGGATGGCGTCCTGATCTGTACGAATCATATCAGCTTTCTGGACCCGCCTCTTGTCGGTTGTTCATCCGGCCGTACAGTCCATTTCATGGCGAAAGCAGAGCTCTTTAAAGTCCCTGTATTGAAAAGCATTCTTCCGGGTATCCACGCATTCCCTGTTCGAAGAGGTATGAGCGACAAACAAGCTTTAAGACGAGGTTTGGAATTATTGCGTAATGGGAAAGCTGTTGGTCTGTTTCCAGAGGGGACACGGAGTAAAACTGGATCCATAGCGGACGGACTTGCAGGTGCTGGATTCTTTGCATTGAAAACTGATGCGAAGGTCGTTCCTTGTGCAATCATAGGGCCATATAAATTGTTCAAGGAAGTAAAAATCGTTTATGGGTCACCGATTGATTTTTCTGAATTGAAAGAACAAAAGGCTTCCGCAAAGGTTGCAACAGAAAAAATCATGGAAGAAATACGGAAGTTATACGAAGCGAATAAGTAATGAATATCGGAGTTTAGTTACTTGACAAAAAACGCTATTTATAAGAAGTTAGAGTAAAGGGAAATGAACCTTATACATACTCTTTCACAACGTGGAGGGTCTAATATATGTTTTCTCTTCGTTTAGACACTTAAGGAGGTAAAGCCAATGACTGATGAAATGAATCAAGAACTTTCAGAAATTAAACCTTTGGAACTTGGTGATATCGTAGTAGGTACGGTTACAAAGGTTGAGGAAAAACATGCATTGATTGATGCAGGGTATAAGATGGATGGAATCCTGCCGATCAGTGAGCTTTCAAGCTTGCATGTCGAAAAAGTTAGTGATGTCTTATCTGATGGAGATACATTGACTCTTAAGGTGATCAAACTAACAGAGGAAGAACTTGTACTTTCCAAGCGCGCGATTTCTGCTGAAAAGGCATGGTCTGAGTTGAAAGAAGCGAAGGAAGAAAACAAAACGTTAGAGGTCGAGATTGCTGATGTCGTAAAAGGTGGTCTTGTGGTAGATCTTGGCGTCCGTGGTTTCATCCCGGCTTCTCTAGTTGAAAAACACTTTGTAGAAGATTTCTCTTCCTATAAAGGTAAGACATTAGAGGTGAAAATCGTAGAACTTGAGGAAGAAAATAATAAACTCATCTTGTCTCATCGTGCTGTTTTAGAAGAGCAGGAAGAATCGAAAAAACAAGATGTTCTCCAATCATTAGAAGCAGGTCAAGTATTGGAAGGTACAGTCCAACGACTTACTGACTTCGGTGCATTCGTTGATATCGGTGGAATCGATGGCCTTGTCCATATTTCACAATTAGCGCATCATCGTGTGGAAACTCCGTCTGAAGTAGTCAAGGAAGGCGATACAGTCAAAGTAAAAGTACTTTCAGTAGACCGCGATAATGAGCGTATTTCGCTTTCCATCAAAGAAACGCTGCCTGGACCTTGGGACAATGTAAGTGAAGTTCTTCAAAAAGGTCAGGTTGTTGATGGGACAGTAAAGCGTCTCGTCTCTTTCGGTGCTTTCGTTGAAGTAGCACCTGGTGTAGAAGGGCTTGTTCACATTTCCGAGATTGCTAATAAGCATATCGGAACACCAAGTGAGGTTCTCGAACAGGGTGACAAAGTCAAAGTTAAAGTACTGGACGTCAACCCTGATGAAAAGCGTGTATCTCTTAGCATCCGGGCAACATTAGAGGAAGAAAACCGCCCATCTAAAATCGATCCAGAGTATAACAAGGAAACTGATGGCAATACTGGTTTCTCACTTGGAGATATGATTGGCGATCAACTTAAAAAGTATAAGTAAATATAAGGAATGGGCTGATTCGACGCTTCGGCAGGAAGCAGAGGATCAGCCCTTTATTTTGTTAAGTATGGCTTTGTTGAATTTTTAATGTTTTTGAATGAAACTGCGGGAAAAGCGAGCCAGGCGAGACCCCATAGTGAGGAACGAACGAAGAGGCATTCAGTATAAGTCTAAGACTGTAAAAAATCGGAATGAAGAGAAGTGATGTCTAGCTCAGCGACCAGTCACTTGGATCACTTCAGACCTCCTGAGGCGACAGCCTCCTCGTCGGCATTCGAGTGACCTTTGTAGCTCCCAGGGCGATTCCATTTTTCTTTCCTTATCTTCCCCGATTATCTTCACGCGCTTCCTCCGGTGTGTCAATTCTTGAAGCTCCTTCATAATGCAAAGCCTGGTCACGATCTGATTCAACACGTTTGGATTGCTTCAGCTTTTTTTCTTGCCGGTCTTTTCCCATGCATATCACTCCTTTAATGATAGTTTTTCGGAAAAGCGTTATTTCTATTCAGCCCTTCACCAATCGAGAAGGTTTAGAAAGGAGTTCTTTTTTCCATACTTTTAATAGAAACTGTAAGTAAGGTTGGGATCTTTGTATGGAAGGAAATTTATTTTATTGGTTTGCATGGATCGGTTGGACGATAACAACTTTTCTGATTTCGAAAACACAGCAAAGATTTCTCTTATCAGCATTGCTTTTAGTGTTGATTTATTGCTCGGGCATTACTTTGAACATTGATGGTCAACTTGTAAACTCGACACTTTTTATCATGATCTTTATCAGTTATTCTTATCTTGGATTGCAAAACTTCACCGAGCTTTGGTATTCCATTTTTGTGAGCATCCTTATTTCTTTATGTTATGTTGGAATGCACTTCATCGTCGTGTATGATCCAGTTTGGATTTTTGTAGATTTGAATTTTTTCATTGCCATTCCTCTTTCTCTGGTCGTTTTATTCATGACGAAAAGATTTCACAGCAGGCTTCCCGTGCTTATTACAGGCTATGCCCATGGAGAAATAGCCTATATTTTTTTATTTAACGATCTTGCCCCCGAATATATAATCGGTTCTTTTATTTTTCTTGATATTTTAAGTTTGTCGTGTCTTATCGTTTTTCTGTGGACGGTCTACGAGGATTTTGCAGGCAGGATAAGGATGAGAATAGACAGGCCTTTCAAGCATGTGAAACAAAATGCTCAATAGGTATAAGCTTTCTTACATGAATTTTCAAATGTTGTGACAATAACTGTTTTTTGCTAAAATAAATGAGTTCTGATTTTGTCCAAAACCTTCTCTTTTCAGTAAAGGGAAAGTTACATTGAACAGCCCACATACATACAAAACCGGAATATACGTGCAGCGTAGATTTGCTGTACTTAGAAAAGGAAGTGATTATATGCGTAAACCGGTCGTAGCAGTTGTAGGAAGACCTAACGTCGGAAAGTCTACGATTTTCAACCGCATAATCGGAGATCGTTTAGCTATTGTTGAAGATAAACCTGGGGTGACACGTGATCGAATTTACAGCTCAGCGGAGTGGTTGAACACAGAGTTTAATATTATCGATACCGGGGGGATAGATCTTGGTGATGAACCCCTGTTGAAACAAATGCGGCAACAAGCTGAAATCGCTATCGACGAAGCTGAAGTCATCATTTTCATGGTCAACGGGCGCGAAGGGATCACTGCTGCTGATGAAGAAGTCGCACAAATCTTGTTTCGCTCAAAAAAACCTGTCGTGTTAGCTGTGAACAAAATCGATAACCCTGAACGGATGAGCGAGGTGTATGAATTCTATTCACTTGGTTTTGGTGAACCGGTTGCGATTTCAGGGGCACATGGTCTAGGACTTGGTGACATGCTCGATGAAGTAATCAAGCATTTTCCGAAGGAAGAAATTGATGATTATGATGAATCTACCATCAAGTTTTCACTGATCGGGCGGCCGAATGTCGGGAAATCTTCTTTGGTGAACGCTATAGTTGGAAAGGAACGTGCAATCGTCAGTGACATTGCTGGCACGACACGGGATGCCATTGATGCGAGGTTCACCCGGGATGGTCAGGAATATGTGATTATCGATACGGCTGGCATGCGTAAAAAAGGAAAAGTGTATGAGTCTACAGAAAAGTATAGTGTATTAAGAGCACTTAAAGCGATAGATCGTTCGGATGTGGTCCTTGTCGTATTAAATGCTGAAGAGGGGATCATCGAACAAGATAAGAAAATCGCTGGATACGCGCATGAAGCAGGACGTGCAGTCGTGATCGTCGTCAATAAGTGGGATGCCATTGAAAAGGATGATAAGACACTGCGGGAATTCGAACAAAAAATCAGGGATCATTTCTTGTTTCTTGATTATGCACCGATCGTATTCGTATCCGCACAGACGAAGCAACGCCTGCACACACTCTTGCCGATGATCGATACTGTAGCGGAGAACCATGCGATGCGTGTCAAGACCAACGTACTGAACGATGTGGTCATGGATGCGGTCATGATGAATCCTACTCCTACAGACAAAGGAAGACGCCTGAAAATCAACTATGTAACACAGGTAGCGACAAAACCGCCGACCTTTGTTTTATTTGTCAACGATCCAGAGCTGCTTCATTTCTCTTACAAAAGATTCATTGAAAATCGTATCCGGGAAGCATTTGGATTTAAGGGAACTCCAATTCGTATCATTGCACGACGGAAAAATGAATAGGGGGAACTTATGGAACTTGTTAACATAATCGTGGTCAGTCTCATTGGCTATTTGATTGGATCAATAAGCTTCAGCTATCTGATTGCCAAAAAAATCAAGAAGATAGACATCCGTACGCAAGGCAGCGGGAATGCAGGGGCTACCAACACATTGAGGTTACTTGGCTGGGGACCTGCCATAACTGTTCTTTTACTCGATGCCTCAAAAGGGATCGTTGCCGTATTATTAAGTTACCTTGTAGGTGTCGAGGGATGGATTGCATTTATCGCTGGGTTGTTTGCCATCATTGGACATAACTGGCCGATCTATTATGGTTTTCGCGGCGGTAAAGGCGTGGCGACGACAATCGGCGTGTTTGCTATACTCGTTTTCATTCCAGCACTTATTTCTGGTATTGTTGCCATACTTATCATCGCTTTCACAAGATATGTTTCATTAGGCTCACTTATTTTCATGTTTTTAACTCCGGTCCTTACCATGATATTTGATACCTACAATACGAATTATATTATATTGGCTACCATAATCGGATTACTATCATTATGGCGTCATAGACAAAATATCCAACGTCTTGTAAAAGGAACGGAAAGTAAACTTGGACAAAAGAAGGAAGTGACCGGTTGATGAAAAAAGTTGCTATTATTGGAGCGGGGAGCTGGGGGACCGCCCTTGCATTAGTATTAGCTGATAATGAACATGATGTTCGTATTTGGGCGCGAAGGTCTGAACAAGTGGAAGAAATCAATACAAAACATACGAACAACAAATACCTACCTAACATAGAACTCCCTGAAAACGTGGTGGCAACAAACGATTTGGAGGAAACTGTCAAGGATATAGATACGATACTCCTGGTTACGCCTACAAAAGGAATCCGGGAAGTACTGGGACAGTTGAAAGAGATCTTCACTGAACCAGTAACACTTGTGCATGCAAGTAAAGGTATTGAACCTGATACTCTCTTCAGAGTGTCTGAAATCATCGAAGACGAAATTCCAGAAACGTTGCGTAAGGCAGTGGTTGTACTTTCTGGACCAAGTCATGCTGAAGAAGTCAGCTTAAGACAACCTACAACTGTCACGGTCTCTTCAAAAAACATAAAGGTTGCTGAAGAGATTCAAGACTTGTTTATAAACCCGAATTTCCGTGTTTATACGAATCCTGATATTGTGGGTGTCGAACTCGGAGGTTCTTTGAAGAACATCATCGCCCTTGGGGCAGGCCTTTCAGATGGTCTTGGCTATGGAGATAATGCCAAAGCTGCGCTATTGACACGAGGGTTAGCGGAAATTGCAAGACTTGGTACATTTATGGGGGCTAAACCGTTGACATTTGCGGGGCTTTCCGGTATCGGGGACCTTGTCGTTACATGTACAAGTGTACACAGCCGTAACTGGCGTGCAGGAAATCTGCTTGGAAAGGGTAATTCCCTGGAAGAGGTCCTTGAAAATATGGGCATGGTCGTTGAAGGGGTCAGGACAACAAAAGCGGCTTATCAGCTTGCCCAAAAGGAAGGCGTTGAAATGCCGATTACAAATGAACTTTATCAAGTCCTATTTGACTCCAAGTCTCCGAAAGAAGCAGTTGATTCGTTGATGAGACGAAGCCGTACACATGAATCTGAAGATCTTAGTTCTCTGGTTTCTGATCGATATACCTTATACGAAAATTAATCCTGAATAGAGCTCACGAAGTCTTTCATCTCGCATAGGATATTATGAATGTTACGTGTGAGGAGGACTTCGATGGACAGAAATTTTATGGATGACATTGAGAAAAAAACGGGTGTGAAAAAAGAAGACATTTTCAAATTAGCAGATTCTGTGCAAGGTGCTAATTTAAGTGATGAGAAAACAATCAGACAATTGATTTCACAGGTATCTCGTATGGCTGGTGTCCCGGTTTCAAAAGAAAAAGAAGATCAGATTGTGAAAGCGATCAAAAATAATAATATCCCTCTGGACATGACCTCGATCGCGAAAATGTTCAATAAGAGATAAATGTAAAAATTAGGCGATTGAGCGAAACAGTATCCATAAATCTTGCATAAACTAGCATGGAATGGCCAGTTTGAGCTGCAGTGGGAAATAGTTATTTAGTCATGCTGAAGAAAGGGGCGCCCTTTTCTTCAGCTTTTAATTTTTACATACGATCAAAAAGGCTTTTCTTACATCCAAAAGTAAGGTGACGAATGGAATCATCATTCTACGAGTAGTATCACCCTGAGAGCGTGATGCCGCAAGCGACAGCTTGCTTATGTCAGGAAAGCTTATAAACGAACTACATGTTAACCAGTTTTCCATATGGACAAGAAAGAGAATGTGCTATAATTATAGCGGTATCAAGGAGGTATCGAGATGTCTGAAGGTTTATTAAAAATGTGGATAGCACTCGGGGCGATCGGGTTGATGTTCTTCGCAGTGATTTCGATTACATTCAGTCGTATGAAATTGAACGGTATACTCAAATTTATCGTCACGTTATTTGCATATGTTTGCATGATTACAGCCGGTATCCTAATCCTGTTTGTGGTCTTCAGTGGCCCGGTTCCAGGTTTAATCCTGGGATGATATTAAACAAATGCATACATACCACAGCTTAGTGAAATAGGTGATACAATGAAACTTTTAATCCGTTTGATGATGGTCAGCTTATTAATCACTCTTCTTTCAGGATGCCTTTATCCTGAAGAGCGATTGGCTCAAAATCGTGTGCCATATGAAGATCAACTGAAAAGTGTCCAGAATGCGGTTATCGAATATCGGAAAGCAACAGGCGTCCTTCCAATTGAAAACCGTGATCAGGATACGCCCATATATGTTAAATACCCTATTAATTTCGGAAAACTAGTACCTCGATATATGTCAGAGCCACCAGGCAATTCATACGAAAATGGGGGAGTCTATCAATATGTCCTCTGGGATGTGGAAAAGGATCCGAAGGTAAAGCTTGTCGATCTGGAAACTGTAGAACTGGTGAAAGATTATAAGACGAAATTGAGGCTCTATATCCAAAAACATAAATATCCACCATATGATAAGGTCCTGGCAAACGAAAGGTATACTTTGAAGCATGAAGAATTAGGTTATAAAAAACAACCAACTGTAAAAAGTCCATTCACCGGTAATCATCTTCCCTTTATCGTCGATAATAAGAATAATATATATATCGATTACTCGATGGATCTGTACCAGGCTCTTGAAAAAAAAGATCATAACTATAAAAAGGGAGACGACATCAGAGATATACTTGTTGAGGACTCTCCTTTTGTTCCTGCGTTTTCCGTACCCTATACAGTCGAAGATAATGAACCTGTTTTTTTACTAAAATAGGTATGTTCCCTCCTATCTACCAATAAAGTGTAGAAAAGGAGGGATTTTTTGTACGTAATAAAACGATTCAATAGGAAGTACCATCAACGCCGGTAAAATAGAAATACTTCATATCTTACTATTTGTAAAAGATGAAAATTGATCTTTTACAATGATATTTTTGAAATTAATGCAGAATCAGTCATATTCAATGGACAACATCATAGACATATATTGTCTATAACTACCCAAACACTACTCTGGAATGGGGAGGGGAACTAATGGAAAAAGTAGATATCTTTAAAGATATCGCAGAACGGACTGGCGGCGATATTTATTTGGGTGTAGTGGGGGCTGTTCGAACCGGTAAATCGACTTTCATCAAGAAGTTCATGGAACTTGTCGTCCTGCCTAACATTGAAAGCGAATCAGATAAAGCACGCGCTCAAGATGAGCTGCCACAAAGTGCTGCGGGCAAAACCATCATGACGACAGAGCCTAAATTCGTCCCGAACAATGCAGTGAAGATCGAAGTGGATGAGGGCTTGGAAGTGAACATACGCTTAGTTGATAGCGTCGGATATGCAGTGCCTAGCGCTAAAGGTTACGAGGATGAAAATGGTCCTCGAATGATCCATACACCATGGTATGAAGAGCCGATTCCGTTCCACGAAGCAGCTGAGATCGGAACGAGGAAAGTAATACAGGAACACTCGACACTGGGTGTGGTTGTAACGACAGACGGCTCTATCGGTGAAATACCGCGATATGATTATGTGGAATCCGAGCAACGAATCGTTGAAGAACTGAAAGAAGTAGGAAAACCATTCATCATGGTAATCAATTCCGTACATCCACATCACCCAGAGACAGAGAAGCTTAGAAGACAACTAGCAGAAGAGCATGATATTCCAGTACTGTCATTAAGTGTGGAAAGTATGACTGAGCATGACATCAACAATGTGTTAAGAGAAGTATTATATGAATTCCCAGTACTTGAAGTCAACGTCAACTTACCAAGCTGGGTAATGGTGTTGAATAACGAGCACTGGTTAAGGCACAGCTATGAAGAGTCTGTACGCGAAACCGTTAAAGATATCAAGCGATTACGTGATGTAGATCGTGTCGTTGGAAACTTCACCGATTTCGAATTCATCGATGAAGCAAGACTCGCTGGGATTGAGATGGGGCAAGGGATTGCAGAAATCGATCTATATGCTCCAGACGACTTGTATGACCAAATATTAAAAGATGTGGTCGGAGTTGAAATCAGAGGTAAGGATCATCTCCTACAACTGATGCAAGAATTCGCTCATGCGAAGTCTGAATACGATCAGATTTCTGATGCCCTTCGGATGGTAAAGCAAACTGGCTATGGAATTGCAGCCCCAGCCCTTTCTGATATGAGTTTGGATGAACCAGAAATTATCCGTCAAGGTTCAAGGTTCGGTGTCAGATTGAAAGCTGTTGCACCATCGATCCACATGATCAAGGTGGATGTAGAGTCTGAATTTGCACCGATCATCGGAACGGAAAAACAAAGTGAAGAACTGGTCCGTTATTTAATGCAAGATTTTGAAGATGATCCGTTATCGATCTGGAACTCCGACATATTCGGTCGATCGCTCAACTCAATCGTAAGAGAAGGCATTCAGGCTAAAATCTCGTTAATGCCTGAAAACGCACGTTACAAACTCAAGGAAACATTAGAGAGAATCATTAATGAAGGTTCAGGCGGCCTGATCGCGATCATCCTATAATTCAGAAGACTCCAATTCGAGGAGTCTTTTTTATTGCCCTTTTTAGCGGATCGTCCGGAATATTTTCTAGTTCAATAAAGATTTGTAAAGGAAGAATACGGAAAATACGAAAAAACGCTAAAAATTTTTGAATTATAGTCGATAAGAATGTTATGATTTTATAACACGTTGATATGAAGCGGATATTGAGCCTTTTAACGTGAATAAGTCAAGGAATTTGTAAAAATGTTTGAAATTTACAGTCATTTATACAAATATCTAGAAAAAATATTGAATTCCTTTACATTTTCGTTTAATATAAGGCATGTCAACGTATTCACGCTGTTAGTTCTTTGAATAATTGGTTATAATGACTAAAAATCTCGATTATTTGAAACATAACCATTTGAGAGGAGGTGAGTCGTTGTGAACAAGACAGATCTTATCAATTCAGTATCTGAGCAAACCCAACTTTCTAAGAAAGACGTTTCTAAAACAGTTGATGCTGTATTTGGAGCGATTGAAGAATCGTTAAAAGGTGGGGACAAAGTTCAACTCATCGGTTTCGGTAACTTTGAAGTACGTGAGCGTGCTGCTCGTAAAGGCCGTAACCCGCAAACAGGAGACGAAATTGAAATCCCTGCAAGCAAGGTACCTGCATTTAAACCAGGTAAAGCCCTTAAAGACGCTGTAAAGTAATATGTACATAGGGCGATAAAGGAGAGTCGATTCAATCGGCTCTTCTTTTTGCTTATTAAGAGGCTATTATGCTATTATCTGTTTGATAATGTATTGAATGAAGGAGATTAGAAATGGATCACGGAAAAATAGAAACAGCGGTAAAAATGATACTTGAAGCGATAGGGGAAGATCCTGAACGTGAAGGACTTTTAGATACCCCTAAACGAGTTGCAAGAATGTACGAAGAGGTTTTCCAGGGACTGAACCAGGATCCTGCAGAACATTTCAAAACGGTCTTTGGCGAGGATCACGAGGAATTGGTTTTGGTAAAGGATATCCCATTTTACTCTATGTGTGAGCATCATCTCGTACCTTTCTTCGGTAAAGCACATGTCGCATATATTCCAAAGGGTGGAAAAGTTACAGGTCTCAGTAAATTGGCAAGAGCGGTCGAAGCAGTGACGAAACGACCGCAGCTTCAAGAACGTATTACTTCAACGATCGCAGATTCTTTACTAAATTCACTTCAACCATATGGAGTGATGGTCGTCATTGAAGCGGAACATATGTGCATGACAATGCGTGGCGTCAAGAAGCCAGGTTCCCAAACAATCACATCAGCTGTGCGTGGGATCTTTGAAAAAGATCAGGCAGCCCGTGCTGAAGTAATGGGCTTGATCAAGTCCTAAATAAGGAGGAAGTAAAATGGCGACATCAGAACACGAATTTTTTGTCATAAGAGCAAAGGAAAACGGTGTAAACGTAATCGGTTTGACGAGAGGTTCTGATACCCGTTTCCACCATTCTGAAAAATTAGATAAGAATGAAGTTATGATTGCCCAGTTCACTGAGCATACATCTGCCGTAAAAGTAAGAGGGAAAGCTGTCATCCAGACAAGACATGGTGAGATGCACACGGATCAAGATTGAATAATAGCTTTTTAAGGTCTTATTTGAGTGTCAGTGTAACCTTTTTACTAAAACACCGGCACTCGATCCGTTTTTCATACATAAATGCTCTTTCATTTTAAAAGAAGTTTACGTATGATCACGACCTTTGAGAATCATCTCGCATGATACCAGGGATTTTATGATATAATAATCAGTACAATGTGGTCGGTAATACATACATATTTAATTACGAAAGATTTCTTGAATCCTGGGGGCTTAAATCAATGAATAACAACGATATTGGTCGGAAAATTTCGGATCTGCTACTTCAGATCAACCAAAAACTACAGCATCCATATCTGATGCATTTCATCGATGAACCTGTCATAGACGAGGACAAGCTTCTTTTAACGTATATCATGCTGAAAGACAAAGAGTTAAGTGACCTTGAACTGGAGTATTACGCAGTATCTACTATGCTCGTCCAGGTTGCATTAGATACACATGAGAAGATTACCTCACATAATTTGACTGGTGACTATGATAAAAAGAACCGTCAATTGACGGTTTTAGCAGGGGATTACTATAGTAGCCTTTACTATTATCTATTATCTGAAATAAAAGATTTAACAATGATCAGAACGCTTGCACAGGCTATTCAAGAAATCAATGAAAATAAAATGCAATTCTACAAGAACGAGAATCAACCGATTGAAAATTCAATGGAAAATATCCATCGAATTGAATCGTCGCTATTGCTTAAAACGGCTGAACACTTCCATCTACCTCTTTGGAAGGGAATAGCGGATGAGTTTACGTTCATGAAACGGATGTTAATGGAGAGAAAGAGCATTCAAAACAATACGTATACCCCTTTAGTAGCGAAAATCATGAATCAATTCAACCGTTCAAAAGGCGGTTGGCTCTCTTTGAAGAATCAAATTCTTGAAGTTGTCGATTCCTATATCCTGCATTCGAAAATTCGTTTAGAAAAATTGTGGGCGGAGGAGCCTGTCATGCATTCGATGTTAGAGAAGCGGATCGATCGGTACATCGAGCAATCAGGTTTCAGAGTGAAGAAATATGCAGAAGAAGGGTGATCCAGTGCAACAAGAAACAAAAGAACAGCGTGTCCACCAAGTATTTGAATCCATATCGAATCATTATGACAAAATGAACTCGATCATCAGCTTCCAACGGCATATCGCTTGGCGTCGTGATACGATGAGAAGAATGGATGTACAAAAAAACTCGACTACTTTGGATGTATGCTGCGGAACAGGTGATTGGACGATTGCAATGGCAAGGGCGATCGGCCCAGGTGGTAAAGCATATGGGCTTGACTTCAGTAAAAATATGTTGTCAGTCGGTGAAGAGAAGGTTAAGAAGGAAGGACTGGCCAATATCCAGTTGAAGCATGGGAATGCAATGGAACTGCCATACGAAAACAACACCTTCGATTATGTCACCATCGGTTTCGGGTTACGTAACGTTCCAGATTTGAATCAAGTGTTGAGTGAAATGTATCGTGTGGTAAAACCCAGTGGTAAAGTAGTCTGTCTTGAAACCTCTCAGCCGACTATTCCGGTATTCAGACAACTCTATTTTGGGTATTTTAGGTATCTGATGCCTGCATTGGGGCGTATTTTTGCGAAAAGCTATCAAGAATATTCTTGGCTCCAAGAATCTGCAAAAGATTTTCCAGGCAGAAAGGAATTAGCGGCAAAATTCGAAGATACTGGTTTTGAAAAGGTTGAAATCATTTCTTATTCAGGGGGAGTAGCTGCCACCCATATCGGTTATAAACCCGAGGATACACAAGAACGTCAGGGCTAAGGTGAAGTTATGAAATTAACAACGATCTATTCTCATTTGCGTAATGAACTTTCGACAATTGAAAATGACCTTGAAAAGACAATCGAGGCACAGCATTCGATTCTTCAAGATGCATCAATACAATTATTGAAAGCAGGGGGAAAGAGGATCCGCCCTGTTTTTGTGTTGTTGTCTGCTCAATTTGGCAAGTATGATGTTGATCGCGTCAAAAGGGCTGCTGTAGCGTTAGAACTTATCCATATGGCATCCCTCGTCCATGACGACGTCATTGATGACGCCTCACTCCGTCGCGGTAAATCAACTATCAAAGCCCAATGGGATAACCGAGTTGCGATGTATACGGGGGATTATATCTTCGCGCGCTCCTTGGAATATATCACCCACTTGAATAAACTGGAGGCTCATAAAGTACTGTCAGAAGCGATTATGGAAATGTGCCTCGGAGAAATCGAGCAGATCAGGGAACAATATGATCTCAATCAAAATGCGAGGGACTACTTCAGGAGAATCAAGCGTAAGACAGCTTTATTGATTTCTGTCAGCTGTGAATTAGGTGCGCTTGCCGGAGATGCTGAACCTCATGTCCAGAGGCAGCTTAAACAGTTCGGTTATAACGTGGGCATGGCTTTCCAGATTACAGATGACATCTTGGATTTCACTGCGACTGAAAAACAGCTGGGTAAACCCGCGGGAGGGGATCTTCAACAAGGGAATATCACTTTGCCTGTATTTTTTGCAATGGAGGATCCTGATTTCAAGGCACGCCTCCAATCAGTTTTTGAAAACCAACCGATTCCTCAGAATTTAATTGAAGGATTGATCCGTGACATCAAGGCGATGGGTGCGATCGAAAACTCAAAGGAAATCTCTGATCGTTATTTGAAAAAGGCGTTCAACTCACTCCGCGACCTTCCAGATAACCGGGCAAAACGCTCTTTAAGACAAATCGCTGAATATATCGGCCGGAGAAACTATTAAAAGTTGTGAAAACGCTTAAAATTTGTTAAAATCATTTCGGACAATCATGGACGTCCGAAAATTATACATAAGTTAGGGGTAAGTGATCATGGAAAAAACTTTTTTGATGGTAAAGCCTGATGGCGTTCAACGTAACCTTATTGGAGAAATCGTAAGCCGTTTCGAGAAAAAAGGATTCAAATTGGCTGGAGCGAAGCTTATGCAGATTTCTGAAGAATTGGCTCAGAACCATTATGGTGAACATAAAGAGCGTCCTTTCTTTGGCGAACTCGTGGACTTCATCACTTCCGGCCCGGTTTTTGCAATGGTTTGGGAAGGTGAAAATGTAATCGCGACTGCACGTAACATGATGGGTAAGACGAATCCTTCGGATGCGTCTCCTGGAACGATCCGTGGCGACTACGCTGTACAGGTAGGACAAAATATCATTCATGGTTCAGACTCTCCTGAAAGCGCTGAAAGAGAAATCAACTTGTTTTTCAATGAAGAAGAGCTCGTGAATTATGACAAAACAATTGCAAAGTGGGTTTAAGCAACCCAGAGCCAGCCGAATTGATCGGCTGGTTTTTTCATATTTTTTACACTTGAATGAAGTGTAACCAAGTCATTGGAAAGTTCTGATTTTCTTTCACATGAGAATCAAATCATTTTTTGCGGACACCCTAGCCCTTATTTACCGAAAAATCATAAAAAATCAGCGACCTTTACTAAGTTAACGGAACAGATGTCTTCTAATTTTAGAACAATCCCTTTTTATCAAAAATAGCGGAATATAGTCCGAGAGAAATCTTTCATGTACACTGATTTCCATTTTATTTTCTCCTTTTTTCTTTTTTATCCAATTCTTTCATAAATAATCAGGCTATTTACCGATATATATAGTAGAAAACACAAATGAGGAGAAATATGCATGGATCAAGATTATTCATTGTTTTCAACACGAATCAAAAAAGAAACAGGGATAGATTTGTCACTTTATAAAGAAGGGCAAATGAAACGTCGTCTAATTGCGTTGAGGGATAAGAAAGGGTACGGCACATTCATCGATTATTATGATGCAATGAAAAGAAACAATATCTTGCTAGAGGAATTCCTCGACCGAATGACCATCAATGTTTCAGAGTTCTTCAGAAATCCATCAAGGTGGGAAGTGCTGCAAAACGAACTGATCCCGATATTGTTGAAAGGGAAAGATTCACTTAATACTTGGAGTGCAGCATGTTCAACTGGAGAAGAACCATATACTCTTGCTATGATATTAAGAGAGATGATCCCTTCTCAGAAATTTTCCATCTTAGCCACGGACATAGATGAGTTAGCCATCAAACGGGCAAAGCTAGGTTACTACTTGGAAAAAAGTTTGAAAGATGTACCAATAAAGATGAAGAAGGAATATTTCGAAAAAGATGGAATTGGTTATAAGGTAAATGATATGCTGAAAGGCAATATCCATTATGAAAAACACAACATGCTTGCTGAACCTTTCAAGACTAATTTCGATTTGATCGTATGCCGGAACGTCATGATCTATTTTACCGAAGATGCGAAGCGTCAGCTTTATCTAAAGTTCAGCCAAGCTTTACGTCCTGGAGGTATTTTGTTCGTTGGAAGTACGGAACAGATCTTTAATCCGAATCAATTTGGGCTTGAATCAATTGCGACATTTTTTTATGCTAAAAAATAAAGTCTATGAACAACTAATGTGACTTAGTCAGAGGAGTTTTAAATTGGAAACCATTGATGTGAAAACAGTAAGTAAGCAATATCCAGTTTATGTGGGGCAAGGGACGATTTCAAAACTTAGTAATTTAATAAAGGAATCTGTTCCTGGATGCAGCGGTATTTTGATCATAACGGATAGTAATGTCGCTCCTCTTTATTTACAACAAGTAAAGGGGGAGCTTAAAGACTTTCAAGTGAATGAGTGGGTCATACCAGCGGGTGAATCGAGCAAGTCTTTAAGGGAATATGAAAAGGGGATCTCCTATGCACTGAGGTGTCAATTGGATCGGAATGCTCTTATCATTGCTCTTGGAGGAGGAGTGGTCGGGGACCTTGCTGGTTTCATAGCCTCTACTTACTTGCGAGGTGTACGGTTCATCCAAATACCTACCACACTTCTAGCACATGACAGCAGTGTTGGTGGTAAGGTCGGCATCAACCATTCTTTAGGTAAAAATTTGATTGGGGCATTCCACCAACCTGAAGCGGTTTTATTCGACGTCAATTTTCTTGAAACTTTGCCTGCAAGGGAATGGCGGTCTGGATTTGCGGAAATTGTGAAGCTTGGACTCATACGAGATGCTGAATTCTATGAATTTCTTTCCTCGAATATAGAGTCGTTGCCAGTAAAGGAAGAACTTCTGGGAAAAGTCATCAAGCGTGCAATTGAATTGAAAGCTGAAATCGTTGGATTGGACGAGCGTGAAGCAGGAATACGTGCTTATCTGAATCTAGGGCATACGTTGGGGCATGCTATCGAAGCAGAAAGCAGGTATCAAAGCATTTCCCATGGTGAAGCGGTCATGATCGGTATGCTGTATGCTATCAAGTTAAGCGAAGCACATATGAACCGTACGATCGTGTCTAAACACTTCTATCAGTGGATAGAACAGTTAGGCTATGCTAAGTGGCATCCTACCATGAACAGATCCGGCTTATTACTTGAGAGAATGAAGCAAGACAAAAAAAACAACAGGCAACAGATCAATATGGTGTTATTGAAGGAATGCGGAGAAGCAACTCTTGAAAAAGTCGACGATCAATTCATTCTTGATCAATTGTCATCGTTCAAGGCATGGGTGAAAGCTGACGTTATGACCTAGAATTCATCTTACCAGGAGTAGAAACAGGGTATAAACCTACTAACTTACTATCAAATGGAACAGGGGTGTTTTTATGAAAGCAAAGGAGCAAATTTTATCTCTGAAGGCTTATCAACCAGGTAAACCTATCGAAGAGGTCAAAAGAGAACTTGGTCTTACTTCAGTAACGAAACTGGCATCGAACGAAAATCCTTTTGGTTGTGCATCCGCGGTTAAAGATGCAGTGATGGATGAGTTGAACAGTGTATCGATTTATCCGGATGGGTACGCAGCTGAAATACGATTCAAGCTTGCAAATTACTTGAATGTTAAACCACAACAAATTTTGTTCGGGAATGGTTCAGATGAAGTGGTTGAAATGTTTTGCCGGACATACTTATCTCCTGAATCCAATACGGTGATGGCAGCCCCGACATTTCCTCAATATAAGCATAATTCGGTGATCGAGGGTGCTGAGATCATTGAAGTGCCTCTTACAGAAGAAGGGAAACACGATTTAGATAAAATGTATGGAGCGATTGATAGGAATACGAAAATCGTCTGGATTTGCAGCCCGAACAATCCTACCGGCACGATCGTGACGGAGAGGGAACTCGTTTCCTTTTTAGAACGAGTACCGTCTGATGTAATTGTAGCCTGTGATGAGGCATATCAAGAGTACGTTGTGGCAGATGACTATCCTGATACCCTTGCCCTTCAACGTGAGTATCGTAATCTGATCGTCTTCCGGACTTTCTCCAAAGCCTTTGGATTAGCGTCTTTACGGATTGGTTATGGAGTCGCTCATGAGGATCTCATCAAAATTGTAGATCCAGTTCGTGAACCTTTCAATACGTCCCGTGTTGCCCAGAGAGCTGCGATCACGGCACTTGATCATTTAGACTTCATAAAGATGTGCCGTGAAAGGAACCGGGAAGGAATGGAGCAGTATGAGGCTTTTTGTGAAAACTATGATTTAAGATTCTATCCTTCACAAGGAAACTTTATCTTGATCGATTTTAAAACGAAACAAGGGGATGAAGTGTTCAATTATTTGTTGAAGAATGGGTACATCGTCCGTTCCGGTAACGCTCTGGGATTCCCTACAAGTGTACGCATAACAGTAGGGAGCAAAGAACAAAATGAAGGGATCATCCAATGTCTATCCAATTGGCTGGACAAAGAAACTGCGTCTTAATTTTATCAGAATAGATACAATTATATAAATTTTCAAAAAATATATTGATTTTTGATTATAGCTTGTTATAATAATTGTAGTATGGTTTCTCTCCACTCCTATCCATATAAAAATGGACAATTGATCCAGTTACTTTGTAGATTTCTACATGTAACTGGGCTTTTTTTTATGCTTAAATGATTCACCGAATGTTCTGAATTCAGCGCTCCCTTCATAGCCTGTCTATAAACACCGTTGTTCAATATGAGGAGGGGACCGTTGGGATGGAATATATTTTAGAAAATGTCTGGACCACAGATAAAGATCCTCGAAAGAAGCATGTCCACATCAAAAATAATGTCATTTGTTATGTATCAGAAAGACCTCTTAAAATGAAGTGTTACACTGTCAACTCTACTGGTTTGAATGTGATCCCAGGACATATACTGAGAGAATTTTCTTTAAGTTGCAAGGATGAAGAATCACTGATCAAGCACTGTAAAGAACTCGTCTTTAAAGGATGTACCACGGTAGTGACGGCTTTTCCTTTAAAATACACAAAAGAATTCGAACACTGCTTAGAATCATTCAGGAAACAGCTCTCCAATTTACCAATTGATTACGTCATAGGTGTAGAGCTTCCGATGACTAGAATCTCTCCTTCGCTTATCCGGACCTGCCAAAAGCATAAACTCCCATTCATCAATGCGATTGTCGAGCAGGAGGAAGATCTTGACACTGTCATCTGGGAATGGATCAGGAATGTGAATTTCCCCTATACGATCCCTATCCTCGCTGATTGGTCACAACTCCCCGTCCATGAAAAAAGATTGATGCAACTGAAAGAAAAGTGGAGAAGGATCTGTAAAGAAAAATCAATTGCTACGATTGATGCATTCCCAGATGAGGGAGAACGATTGTCGAAGGATCAATTACAAGGGCTCGGTATATATCCTAAAAAAGGCTCATGGGTATCCGGAAGTGATGTAGATTATTTGATTTACAAGGAAAACGTTTCGGTTGATGGGGAACAAATACTGAAGTATGATGGAAGTAATAATCCAGCAATCGTCGTACAAAATGGAACAGTCATCAAAGTTGGAGAGGAAGTTCGCCTCGAACCAGGAACCGGAAGAGAATTGAAAATCATCCGGCCGGGTATATTCCGAGCGATGGCCAACGACTTGTTATAGAAAGAAAGGATGTCCTATCATGCCGAGTGTGCAAGAAGCTATAGAGACGATAGACCGTGGAGAAATTGAAAAAGGGCTCGGTTTATTGAAAAAATTGAGAGAGAACGCTGATCATGATACCCTCCTTGAAATCGCACAAATCTATAATGAACTCGGGTTTATTGAGGAAGCATTAGATGTCATTGAAGAATTGATCGCGTTTTATCCAGAGGTTGATGATTTGAAATTGTTTGCCGCAGAATTATACATCGAAATAGAACACGAAGAGGAAGCGCTCCAGATGCTTTCTTCCATCACATCTGAGAATGAGCGGTATCTTGAGGCTTTGGTACTTTCGGCTGATCTATATGAAAGACAAGGACTATCTGAAGTTGCAGAACAGAAGTTGTTAACAGCAAAGCGAATTGCTCCAAATGAACCAGTTATTACATTCGGTCTTGGGGAATTTTATTTACATCAAGGGAACTTTAATCGAAGCAGGATCTACTATGAGGAATTGATCAAAGCTGGACATGAAGATTTCAATCAGATCCCGATTCATTTACGAATGGCAGAATCACTGACAGGATCGGGACAATTTGAAGAGGCTTTGACCTGTTATGAAAAAGGACTTCAAGAAGAGTCTAATCCAGATGATTGGTTTGGATACGCATTGACGGCAAGCCGGATCGGCGAACACCAGAAAGCGATCCAAGCACTCAACCATTTGAAAGACCTGGATCCTCAATACACCACATTATACCCTACATTAGCTCGGGCTTATGAGGAGGAAGGTGCTTTGCAAGAGGCGATGGAAGCTTGTTTGGAAGGTATCCGGTGGGATGAATTTAACGAAGAATTGTACTTACAAGCAGGAAAGCTAGCCTTTCGGTTAAAAGACCAGGACAAAGGGATCGAACTGTTGAAACATACATTAAGCCTGAATCCTTCTAACATGAATGCCACATCTGTCTTGATGGAACAATATCTTCAGGATAACATGTATGAAGCTGTTACAGACCTGGCTGGGGAAATTGGACGTTATGGGGACCTCTCACCTGACGCCAATTGGAAAACAGCGGTCGCCTATCGAGAATTAGAAGACGATGAACACGCATTAAAAAAGTATCAAGAAGCATATACTGAACTCAAAGACCAGCCAGAGTTTTTAGAAGATTACGGATGGTATTCACTTGAAATCAGTGAGCGTGGCAAGGCGAAAGAATTATTCAGCAAAGCAATGACAATTGATCCTGATCGTCATCATCTTGAAGAAGAAATTCTCCGGTTACAGGATCAATGAGATGTATTTTTTGTTTGAACGGATCATTCATTCAAGGGGCAGGTACATCTAATACACAAAAATTTCACAAAAAAGAAGGAATTAAACCAATTAAGATAGAACATAGTAAGTAATCATCAAATCAGTTATGTAAAGCTGTTTGGCTGTAAGAAATTGTAAGATCTCGAATGACATGGGAATGATGGAGGGATTGCAATGGGCAGCACCGTTACCGTCTTAGAAAAAAAAGATTTTCTAAAATGGTTTTTAAACCATTATCAACTGAAAAAACGTGAATGCGTATGGCTGCTTAACTATTTAGTGAGCGATGAGGCGTTGATGGAAAACGTCCATTTTGTGGAAAACGCTGAGTACTGTCCGAAAGCGATCATCATGTCTACCAACTGTGTGGATGGTGTACCTTTCCGATTCTATAAACAGAATATCTTGACAACGGACGCTGAAAAATCGTTCCACGATATCCGCCTGAATCAGGATGAAGATGTGTATATTGAATTGAAGTTCAAAGGTGCTTATCGTACGCCACAATACGTAGCCGTACTGGAGGAAAATCCTCATATTCCAGAAAATATGGTTCCAGACAAGAAATATGGATTATGGGCAGAAATGATTCTTGATCAGTCATTCAGCCATTTCCGTAAGAAGTCGCTTCAATCACAAATTGATGAGGCACTTGATCGTAAGGATTATGAATCTTTTGAGCGGTTGACTAAAGAACTTAATAAGCTATGATAATCGGAATTCGAGGATTAAGTAGCTGCTCGCCATAACGAACAAACCCGGTCCAGTTTGGAATTGCGGGTTTGTTTTTTATTTTTATTATGGATGGAAATGGCGGGGTCATCCAGATGCATTGTCTTTTGGAACAGTTCCGTATATATAAGGCTGGTATTTTTCCTACTTTAAAAAGGATTGCCTTGGATGAATAAGCACTCTTCATTACATTTAACAAAAAGTTCAACGGTTAATCTTTTCCTTGCAGGATTCATAATGGTAAACTGAGTAGGAATGCATTTAGAAGGATGTGAACGATTATGAAATGGTGCTCAAAGGATCTGGACATGTATTTGAAAGCTTCAGAGTATGTGGACACAGCTATTGTGCCGTTGATCCCGATTACATGGGGGACTCATAAGAAGAACGTCATTTTAAAAGGGGAATTTCCGTTAATCTTATCAGAGGAGATCGAGCGTCAGTTGAAAGGGCGTGTATTCCTTTTCCCAGCCATTACATATTTGGTCAGTGAGCCTGATGAAGATGTACTGAAACGGCTATCAGCCCTTACTAGTGAACTTGAAAATGAAGGGATGCCTTACCCGGTTTTCATTACATCAGATGCTAGATGGACAGGATCCGAGGAGCTAGGAGACCGGCTTGTGAACATACCGCCAGTTCCGTTAGAGCATATGGATGAAGAATATCAACGAGAGATCGTCTCTGAACAAGTCAAGCATATTCTTCAAATTGTCACAAAAAAGTGGCAAAACACATTTTAAGGCGAATAGATTGATTGAAATGGACAATCATATTATTGACGATGGTGTTAAGTTACGCTATCATGTTAATGTCCTAGTAATATATGTGTAATATAATGAATTGTCCGGTTGGACTTAGTCTACTGCGTAAGGGGGGAAACCAATGGCCAACAAAGATGAGGTCTCCAGACGACAATTTTTGAACTATACCTTAACCGGTGTCGGTGGATTCATGGCTGCGGGCATGCTCCTGCCGATGGTACGTTTTGCGATCGATCCTGTCTTGAAACAGGGTGCAGGTCAAGATATGGTAGCTGTTGTCGAAGAGAGTGAAATCACAGAAGAACCGCAAAGATTTACGTTCAAAGTAAACCAAAAAGATGGCTGGTATGAATCAGAAGTCACACAAGCTGCATGGGTGTTTAAAGACAAAAACGGTGACATCGTTGCATTATCACCAATTTGTAAGCACCTTGGCTGTACAGTAGACTGGGGAACAGACCCTTCTCATCCAAATCAATTCTATTGTCCATGTCATGGTGGACGTTATACGAAGGATGGGACGAATGTAAAGGGTACGCCGCCACTCGCGCCACTTGATGTTTATCAGAAAGAGGTAAAGGACGGTAAGCTTTATTTAGGTCAAGCAGAACCACAGTAGAAAGGGGCGTAATTGATGTTACAAAAAATGTATGACTGGGTAGATGAACGTCTAGATATTACGCCTATGTGGCGAGATATTGCAGACCATGAAGTGCCTGAGCATGTCAACCCTGCTCACCATTTCTCAGCGTTCGTTTACTGTTTCGGCGGATTGACGTTTTTCATAACGGTAATCCAAATTCTATCTGGAATGTTCTTGACGATGTATTATGTTCCGGACATTATCAATGCCTATGAATCGGTTCATTATTTGCAAAATGAAGTCGCATTTGGCGTTATTGTCCGTGGAATGCACCACTGGGGTGCTAGTCTAGTAATCGTAATGATGTTTTTACATACTTTACGTGTTTTCTTCCAGGGTGCGTACAAAAAACCTCGTGAATTGAACTGGGTTGTCGGAGTATTGATTTTCGGAGTCATGCTTGGACTCGGATTCACAGGTTACCTTTTACCTTGGGACATGAAAGCGCTATTTGCAACAAAGGTTGGACTTGAGATCGCGCAAACGGTTCCTGTCATAGGGCCGGCAATGAAAACGCTGCTGGCAGGTGATGCTACGATCATCGGTGCCCAAACATTGACTCGATTCTTTGCGATCCATGTATTCTTCTTGCCTGGTGCTCTTCTCGGTCTAATGGGAGCGCACTTCATCATGATTCGAAAGCAAGGAATTTCTGGACCACTGTAAAAGATGCGATAGGATAAGGAGGGAGAAAGATGCATCGTGGCAAAGGTATGAAGTTTGTCGGGGATTCCCGTATCCCTGCAGAACGCAAACCTAACATTCCGAAGGACTACTCCGAGTATCCTGGGAAAACAGAAGCGTTCTGGCCAAACTTCCTTTTAAAAGAATGGATGGTCGGATCCGTATTCTTGATTGGCTATCTCATCCTGACAGTCGTTCACGAATCACCGCTTGAGCGTAAAGCGGATCCAACGGATGCAAGTTACATTCCGTTACCAGACTGGTATTTCTTATTTTTATATCAATTATTGAAGTATAAATATGCAGCTGGAGATTACACTCTGATCGGTACGGTCATCATGCCAGGTTTGGCATTCGGTGCCCTATTGCTAGCTCCGTGGTTAGATCGCGGACCAGAGCGTCGTCCTAAGAAACGGCCAGTAGCGACAGGCTTGATGTTGTTGGCCTTGATTTCAATCATCTTCTTGACATGGGAATCAGTCGTGAACCATGACTGGGAAAAAGCTGCAGAACAAGGTAAACCAGTTGAAGTGGAGATCGATAAAGAAGACCCTGGATATCAGGTTTATCAGGAACAGACCTGTATAGGCTGTCATGGTAACAACCTACAGGGTGGAAGCGGACCATCACTGATCGGAACAGGGCTTTCAGCGGAAGAAATCGCTGACATTGCCAAAAACGGTGTTGGAAGCATGCCAGCTGATCAGTTCCAAGGTTCTGATAAAGAATTACAAGAACTTTCCGAGTTCATCGCAGGACTCGAAAATGAATAATGACCCAAAAGCTGACTTGAAAAAGTCAGCTTTTTTCAAACATACCAATGGGTAGTCCTTGAAGATACATAATGTTAAGGAGATCACCAATGTACAATATCTTAATGCTGTTACGTCATCGATCCGTTCTTTGGATGCTACTGATCATCAATATTTTGGGCACGATATACGGATATATATGGTATGCTGAACAATTGAAAACGACCCCGTGGTACTTTCTGCCGTTTGTCCCAGATAGTCCGACTGCTAGCCTTTTTTTCGTATTTGTGCTGATTGCGTTCTTGTTGGGAAGGAACTGGCCATTAATAGAAGCCCTAGCGGTAATCACCCTATTCAAGTATGGCATCTGGGCAGTTGCGATGAATTTGGTTGGAGGATACGTCAGTGGGTCTTTAACCTGGGTGAATTTCATGTTGATTTTCTCACATCTTGGTATGGCAATTGAAGGGCTTTTATATTCACCATTTTATAAGATCAAAAGGTGGCATATATATGTTGCCGCGATTTGGGTCATACATAATGAAATGATAGATTATCTCTATGATATGGAGCCGACATACTCGGTGCTGGATATGTATACCACCCAGATCGGTTACTATACATTCTGGCTTAGCATCCTGTCTATCACGATCGTCTATCAATTGACGATCCGGTCTAGTTCTACTTCTCGTTTAAAAATAGAATAGCGTTCTACTCTTGTCCCATTCTTCATAAGATGGACTATAAGACGAGATGGTGTTTTATCAGAACGTCATCTCCCCTTGTACAAAGTATGAGGAGCTAGTTTCTTTAGAGGAGGGACAAGTTTTATGAGAGGGGTATTGGTTGCACTACTCATCATGTTACTCATTCAATTACCTACAACGATATTCGCTGCTGAAGACGGAAGTGATCATTGGAAAAAGCTGAGCGACATATCTTATAAAGCGCTTCAATTGACTAAAGCCGAAAAATACACCGATGCCAAAGATGTTTTACGTTACTTTGAAGATGAATACCTCAGTTTATCGGATCAGCAAAAGAAATTGTCGATGCATAATCTAAGGGTTTTTTCCACCAGCTATGAGGAATCTGTCAAGGTTTTGAATAAAGTCTCAGCAACGCACGAGGAACGGGTGGATGCATTGGTTCAGTTGCATCTGTTGGTAGATGCAGTCTACTCTACTCACCAGCCGCTTTGGAAATCGACAAAAAATGAATTGATGCGCCCGCTGGAACAAATGAAAGATGCGGCCGCCAATCAAGAGCTGCAAAGCTTTTACGCTTATTTCAATCAATTTTTATCAGAGTACGGTAAGATCCATGCGGCATTGAGCGTCGATTTACCGCCTGAGCTATTGAGCCGTATTGATTCGTATATAACTTACTTAGATGAAAATAGATCATTGATCGTAACAACCGACCATCAGATTCAACAGATCCATGTCATTGAAGCAGGATTGATTGATGCTTTTGAAACGACGAAAGAAGATAGTGCTGATCCTTCGATTCTTTGGCTCATCTTTACGGTCGGCGGAGGAATTATTTCTACATTATTTTATGTGGGTTGGAGAAAATATTCAGGAGAAAAGAAAGAATATCAAACGTTTTCGAAAGAGAAAGAATACAACCGGTTCCGTTAGGGTATGTAACAAAAAATGACTAGAGGTGGGACCTACCATGTTTTTATTATACTTTCTGCTTTTGCTTGCGATTCCGCTATGGGCACAGTTCAGAGTGAAAAAGGTATACAGCAAGTATTCGCAGATTCGTTCTGCATATGGAATGTCAGGAGCGGAAGTAGCTCGGAAAATCCTCAATGACAATGGTCTTTTCGATGTCGAAGTTGAACCTGTAAGGGGAAAGCTCTCAGATCACTATGACCCCAGAACTAAAGTAGTCAGGCTTTCAGAAGATAATTATTATGGACATTCAATCGCTGGAACAGCTGTTGCAGCGCATGAAGTCGGACATGCTATCCAACATGCCAATCATTATGCGCCTTTAAAATTCCGACATGCGTTAGTTCCTGTTGCATCGATCGGCTCGAATCTATCCTATTTCCTGATCATAATCGGGATTCTGATGAATGCAGCGAATTTAATCTTGCCTGGTATCCTTTTAATGGCTGGAGCCGTATTATTCCAACTTGTCACCTTGCCTGTGGAGTTTAATGCAAGTAATCGGGCTATGGACCAGATCGTACACTTAGGTGTGATTCGAAATGATGAAGAACGACAAGCGAAGAAAGTCTTGAATGCAGCAGCACTTACATACGTTGCTTCTGCGTTGGTCGCTGTATTGGAGCTGGCAAGGTTCGTACTCATTTTTTTAGGAATGAACCAATCTGACTGAGTATAAATGGAATAAAAAAAACCGTTTGACGGATGTGCTGTCAACGGTTTTTTTTATGTATTCAAAAGGATTTCGCCAATCGGCACAATCCTCTTGAATGTTAATCATGTAATGGGTTTTTGTTCTCATCAAGTGTGAAGCCTTCTCCGAGTACATCATGGACGTCGTTGACAGCGACGAATGCATGCGGATCGATTTGCTGAATCAGGTTCCGTAACCTGAAGATTTCATTACGTGCGATCACACAGTAGAGAACTTCTTTCTGATGACCCGTAAAAGTTCCCCTTCCATTCAATACTGTCGCTCCGCGGTCAAGCTCCTGAATGATACGGTTGGCAATTTCGGCATTCTTTTCCGATATGATCATTGCGGCCTTTGCAGCATATGCACCTTCCTGGATGAAATCGATTACCCTTGCCCCTACAAAAACAGCTACCAAAGTATACATAGCTTCTTTATAATTCAAATAAGTGATCGTAGCGGATAATATAACGAAAGCATCGAACAGGAACATTGTCTTTCCGAAGCTCCAGCCAATATATTTATTCACGAGTCGTGCGATAATATCCACACCGCCTGTCGTACCACCATAACGGAAGATGATTCCCAGTCCGACTCCGATGAACACACCAGCAAATAGTGCTGCTAAAGTCAAATCTTCATGGAGGGGGAACGATAGCCTGAAATGGTATTGGAAAAGCCAGAAGAAAAACGAAACAGCTACAGTCCCGATGATCGTATAGATGAAAGAATTTCTTCCTAAAAGCCTCCAACCTACTAAGAACAAAGGTATGTTCAGGACGAGGTTAGAGATTGCAGGATCGATAGCAAAGAGATTATAGAGAATAAGGGTAATTCCAGTAAACCCACCCTCTGCCAGATTGTTTTCAATATTGAAATGGATGATGCCAAAACCGAATATTGCTGAACCTAACAAAATGAACAATACGTTCCTGATCTTGATCTTCATTATAGGAAGCCTCCTTTCCAATAATCGATATTGTTTGGGTGAAAGCTTGGTGATACTTGATATATATTCTTTTTTTGAATGAGAATCAATCCTACTATTAAGATCGTTCCTTAATCAATCTATCCATGTCCTAAACATTTGTCAAACGGTTTTGATTTAGCTAACATGAATAGTAGTATGAAATGAGGTGTAGATATGGATGAACGAACGATGAAAGAAATGCAGAAAACAGTAGATGATTATATAGGACAGTTTAAAGAAGGTTACTTTAGTCCGTTAGCCATGCTTGCAAGAATGACTGAAGAATTAGGTGAACTATCCCGTGAGGTGAATCATCACTATGGTGAGAAGCCGAAGAAATCCACTGAACGTGAACAATCTATTGAAGAAGAATTGGGCGATCTTCTATTCGTCATCATTTGTTTTGCAAACTCTTTACATATTGATTTAGATAAAGCACTTCATATCGTGATGGAGAAATTCAATACTAGAGATAAAGATCGTTGGACAAAAATCGAGGAGGCAGAAGAATGAGTCAAGAGAGCATCCGTATTATTATTGCTGGGCCAAGAGGTAAGATGGGAAAAGAAGCAGTGAAAATGGTGATGAATACTGATCACTTCACTTTACAAGCTGTAGTCGATACGAAAAATGCAGGGAAGAAGCTAAGTGAGTTAGAAGATCAACCGAATTTGGACATCCCTGTATATGATGATTTCCTTACATGCATCAATGAAGTAGATGCGGATGTACTCATCGATTTGACGAAGCCTGATTCTGGGAAAAAGCATCTTCAGGCAGCGTTAGAGAATGGTATCCGACCGGTCATCGGGACGACTGGTTTTACTGATGAAGAGATCCAAAATTTCAGCAGCATTGCTGAGGAGAAAGAGCTTGGTGCAGTAATCGCTCCAAACTTTGCTGTTGGCGCAATCCTGATGATGAAATTCGCTCAGATGGCTGCAAAATACATGCCAGATATAGAAATCATCGAAAAGCATCATGATCAAAAGCTGGACGCACCATCCGGAACGGCTGTTAAGACGGCACAAATGATCAAGGAAGTAAGACAATCGAAGATACAAGGACACCCTGAAGAAAAAGAAGATATGAGTGGTGCTAGAGGAGCGGAATACGATGGATTACGAATTCATAGTGTCCGTTTACCAGGTCTTGTTGCGCACCAGGAAGTATTGCTAGGAACCACCGGTCAGACCTTATCCATCAGACATGACACAATTGATCGAAGTGCGTTCATGCCTGGTGTTAAAATGGCTGTAGAAACCGTCATGAAGCTTGACGTGCTCGTGTACGGCCTGGAAAACTTGATGGAATAGGGGATTTGTTATGAATATTGCTTTGATTGCCCATGATGAGAAGAAACAAGATATGATCAATTTTACAGTAGCCTACAAGCCCGTATTGGAAAAACACGACCTGTTTGCGACTGGGACGACAGGGATGAAAATCGCAGAAGCGACAGGGCTTGATGTCCATCGCTTTAAATCCGGGCCCCTCGGCGGTGATCAACAGATCGGAGCTATGATTGCCGATAATCGCATGGATCTCGTCATCTTTTTCAAAGATCCCTTGACTGCTCAGCCCCACGAACCAGATATTGCTGCGCTCATCCGTCTATGTGATGTTTATCAGATCCCCCTGGCATCGAATATGGCCAGCGCAGAGTTGTTCATTCATGCTCTTAGACGAGGCGATTTCAACTGGCGTAAAGTGATTCATGAACGGGGGGAAGGAAAATCATGACTACAAGCCTTGATATCCTGGCATTCGGAGCCCATCCAGATGATGTAGAGATCGGCATGGCAGGTACAATGATCCTTCATGCCGAGAAAGGTTATAAGACAGGTATTTGTGACTTGACCTTGGCAGAACTCTCCTCAAATGGGAATGTAGAGCTCCGTCAGAAAGAAGCTGGAAAAGCGGCAGAAATGATGGGGCTTCATGAACGGATCAATCTTGAGCTTCCAGACAGAGGTTTACGGTTAACCGAATCTTATATCCAAAAAATCGCCCGTACGATCCGGATTTATAGACCGAAAGTGGTTTTCCTTCCTCACCCTGTCGATCGGCATCCTGATCACGGAAATTGCAGCCGATTAGTAGAAGAAGCAGTTTTTTCAGCGGGTATCCGGAAATATCAGGTCGAAGGGGAACTGCCGGCACATCGAGTCGACCAACTGTATTATTATTTCATCAACGGTTACGACCATCCCCATTTCAGTGTCGATATAACCACGGTTTATGAAAAGAAAAGGGATTGCCTTAAAGCTTATAAGAGTCAATTCATGAAAAGCGGAGACGGGGTGCCGACTCCGTTGAACAACGGCTACCTTGATACAGTAGAAGTACGAGATGCACTTTTCGGGAAACAATCTGGTATAAGCCATGCAGAGGGATTTCGCTCAAGAAATCCTATCGTGATCAATGATTTGTTAGGAGATTGAATATGAAAAAACTGAAAATAGGCATCACATGTTATCCTACAATCGGTGGCTCAGGAGTTGTTGCGACCGAGCTCGGCAAGATGCTTGCAAAAGAAGGACATGAAATCCATTTCATCACATCAAGTATTCCATTCCGTCTGGGAAAATTCTATCATAATATCCATTTTCATGAAGTGGAAGTCAATCAATATTCAGTATTCCGCTATCCTCCATATGATCTGACCCTTGCCAGTAAAATGGCTGAAATCGCAGTACGCGAAAAACTAGATCTTCTGCATGTCCATTATGCCGTCCCGCACGCTATTTGTGCTTACCTTGCTAAGCAGATGGTCGGAGGGGATTTGAAGATCGTGACGACCCTGCATGGGACAGACATCACTGTACTAGGCCATGATCCAAGTTTGAGCGAGTTGATCAAATTCGGAATTGAAAAGTCCGATTCAGTGACGGCCGTATCAAGGAGTCTCATTGAACAGACGAAGGTGCTTTTAGGCATTGAAAAGGAAATTGATTGTGTATACAACTTCATCGATGAAGTTGTATATAAACCGAAGCATAATCGAGATCTACGGAAAGAGTATGGAATAAAACCTGACGACAAAGTCTTGATCCATGTTTCGAATTTCAGGACAGTGAAGCGCGTTCCGGACGTCGTGAAAACCTTTCATAAAGTTCGGGAACAGCTTCCTGCAAAGCTAATGCTGATCGGGGATGGACCGGAATTGACAGTAGCTTGCCGTTTGTCAAAAGATCTTGGTCTGCAGGAGGATGTCCTCATACTCGGAAAACAGGAAAACATTGCAGAATTGTTCTCGATCAGTGATGTCAAACTCCTCTTATCAGAAAAAGAAAGCTTCGGTTTGGTTTTGCTTGAAGCGATGGCTTGCGGAGTTCCGGTCATCGGTACGAACATTGGTGGAATTCCGGAAGTGATTGATGAAGGGGTGACCGGTTACATATGTGAAATAGGAAATATCGATCAGATCGCTTCGAAGACTTTGGAGATCTTGCAAAATGATGAATTGCAAACGAAAATGTCACGTAACGCCATCAAGCACGTTCATCATAATTTCCATTCGAAAATGATATTGAAAGATTATCTCGAGGTTTATGCTAAAACACTCGGTCTTAAATCTGTCCGAGTCTAGGAGACGTTAATCATGTCCTTTAAACTTGCCAATCAAGTGATTGAGGAATTACAAAATCATGGATTCAAGTCTTATATCGTGGGTGGTGTAGTACGAGACCGCCTGTTGGATCGTCCTACAGGGGATATCGATATTGCTACTTCCGCCAAGCCTGAAGAAGTCCAAAGGGTATTCCCGAATACGATACCTGTAGGCATTGAACATGGAACAGTCATTGTACGTCATGGCAAGCAATCCTTTGAAGTGACGACATTCCGCTCAGAAGGTCGTTATTTAGATTTCAGGAGGCCCTCTGAAATCGAATTTCATGAATCGCTCGAAGCTGATTTAGCGAGACGGGATTTTACGATCAATGCCCTTGCACTCGCGCGTGATGGAAACATCATCGACCCATTCGGAGGAAAGGGTGATCTAGAACGGGGCATTTTGAAAGCCGTCGGAACCCCGGCAGAAAGATTCCAAGAAGATCCCCTCAGAATGATGCGGGGAATCCGATTTGTCTCTATATTGGGGTTCAGATTCGAAGAAACAACCTATTCAGCACTTGTGGAGAATGCTGACCTGCTTGAAAAGATCTCAGTCGAACGGATCCGTGATGAATTTGAAAAGATGCTAGCAGGACCATACTGTGAAAAAGCCCTGATGTTGCTTAAGAAGACAAAAGTGGACAACCATTTGCCGAGAGGGCCATTTGAATTGCAGCTTCAACCTGACATGTACCGATGGAGTGCGCTTGCTACGGTCGAGGAGCAATGGGCAGGGTTTCTTGTACGGAACCAGGCTGAAGATCCTAATGAATGGCTTCTTGTTTGGAAACTTCCGAATCAAAGGAAGGCGAAGGTGAATCGGATTGTAACGCTGGTCCGCAGTGAAATTGATTTTACATGTACCTATACGATATATAAATATGGGCTGGGAGATTTACAAGCATCAATTAGAGTGAAACGTTTCCTTGGTAAACAGGTAGAAATAGAGGAATCAGAACTCGAAGATCGGTTTTCTGAGCTTCCAATTAAGAATCGAGCAGAGCTGGCAATCGATGGGAATGATTTGCAAAAATTTTTTAAACAAAAGCCTGGTCCATGGATTGCGGAATATCTTGAAAAAATAGAGCGGTGTGTCATCGAGGGGAAAATCGACAATACCCCCTCAGGAGTGAAGGAGTGGATTGAAAAATGGCAACGACCACAAGAGAGAGATTGATCAGTCTCCTTTCTGATTCGGGAGATTATAAGTCTGGACAGAAGTTGAGTGAAAAATTAGGGTGTTCAAGAACGGCTGTCTGGAAGCATATTGAGGAGCTGAGAAAAGAAGGATATGTAGTGGAAGCAGTCCAGAAGAAGGGTTATCGAATCACAACTCGACCTAATAATCTTCTTCCAGGTGAAATCAAGCACCAGCTGGACACCGAAAAGCTTGGTCAAGAGATCCATTACGAAGAGAGCGTGTCTTCGACACAGGAGATCGCCCATCAACATGCACTGAATGACGCTCCTGAAGGGACGATTATCATTGCAGATGAGCAAATATCCGGCAGAGGACGACTTGGCAGATCGTGGCATTCCCCGAAAGGAAGCGGCGTCTGGATGAGCGTCATTTTACGACCGAACATTCCCCCTCAAAAAGCACCACAACTTACTTTGCTTGCTGCTGTCAGTGTTGTGCAAGGAATTGAACAAGTTACGGGTGTAGACGCAGTGATCAAATGGCCCAATGACATCTTGATCGACGGAAAAAAAGCTGTCGGGATCCTGACCGAACTTCAGGCTGAGGCAGATCGAGTGAATTCAGTCATCATCGGAATTGGTATCAACGTAAATACCGCAGCTTTTCCAGATGAAATTTCCAATATCGCGACTTCGCTTAAAATAGCGAGTGGAAATGAAATCGAAAGAGCGAATCTTGTCCGTTCTATTTTAGAAAAGATGGAAAAGCTGTATAACCTTTATCTAGAACATGGGTTTTCTCCGATTAAACTGTTATGGGAAGGCTCTGCAGCAAGTTTAGGTAAACGTGTGCGGGTTCGGACAATTACAGGCGAATTGTTTGGTAAAGCACAAGGAATTACAGAGGAGGGTGTCCTATTGGTAGAAGACGATTTAGGAACCTTACATCGTGTTTACTCTGCGGATATCGAACTCACTTAGAAATCGTAAAAGTTTTATTATAGAACAAGAAGACGAATTATCTGCTATACTACACATATAGGCGGTATCGTATCGACGAACTGCACTTCCGACATGAGTAATATTTTTGTTATTGATTGTGGTTCTGCCTTGATCCGAACCTGGGACATGGACAGAGGGATGAAAGTTTGTAAGCGTTTCAACTCCCTTCTTTCTCTTTGTCTGAAAGAAGGTTTTTTTATGTGTGAGACTTTGTTAAATAGTAATGTTGATCCTTCGCCTGCGGTTACTCGGCGCAAAACTACAAGGATGGAATTTAAGTACGTGTCTTGTGGTGAACGTCGAAGCCAGCATATGGAAAGCTTCTTAGAATTCTCATCGCAGACACGAAAATGATTTCATTTTTGTGTTGAGATCCATGTGCAAGTGAGGAGGCTTGCGGGTCGCCCGTGGAAAGGGAGTGAACTTTGCATATACCAACAATGAACTTTAACAGAGCCTTGCGTAAAGGAATGTCCGCTTTCATCTTCCTCTGATTAAAAAGGAGGAGAAGTATGAAACAGATTAGTGATTTTAAGAAGATGAAGAACCAAAATGAGATGATCGTGATGCTCACAAGTTATGATTACCCTTCAGCCAAAATCGCTGAAGAAGCGAATATCGACTTGATATTGGTAGGGGATTCTCTTGGAATGGTTGTGCTTGGTTACGAATCAACCATCCCTGTGACGATGGAGGACATGATCCATCATACGAAAGCAGTTAAAAGAGGGGCTGATAAAACTTTTGTCGTAACTGATATGCCGTTTATGAGTTATCACACATCGATCGCCGACGCATTGAAAAATGCTGCCCGTTTGATGCAAGAAGCCTCCGCTGATGCCGTTAAAGTAGAAGGGGCAGGGAAGGTGATCGAAGTCATCGATCGTCTCACGGATGCTGGTGTCCCTGTGATGGGCCACTTAGGATTGACACCGCAATCTGTAGCTGTCCTGGGGGGCTACAAAGTCCAAGGAAAAGATGCTGCAGCAGCTGAGAAGTTGATTGAAGATGCGTTGGCAATCGAAGAAGCAGGTGCTTTTGCTTTGGTCCTCGAATGTGTCCCACGACAGCTGGCTGAAATGGTAAGCAAACGATTATCGATTCCGACAATCGGGATTGGGGCAGGTCTTGGTACTGATGGCCAGGTTTTGGTGTATCATGATCTGGTCGGTTATGGTTCACATCGGGTTCCGAAATTTGTAAAGCAATATACGAATGTATCCGAACAAATCGGATTTTCTATAAAAAATTACGTTGAGGATGTAAAAGAACGGAATTTCCCTGAAGGAAAACACACTTTTACGATGAAAGAAGAGCAATTGGCATCCTTATACGGAGGAAAAGTATGATCGTTGTTGAGACTATTGGAGAAATGCAAAGCTACATCAAGGAGCAAAAACAAAATGGTTTCAAAGTCGGTTTCGTTCCGACAATGGGTTTTTTACATGAAGGCCATGTTTCACTGATGCATCGGGCAAACCAAGAGTGTGATATCGTCGTAACAAGCATATTCGTAAATCCCACTCAATTCGGTCCGAACGAAGATTTTGAGCGTTACCCCCGTGATTTTGAATGGGATGAGAGGATAGCAAAAGATAATGGTTCGGATGTGCTGTTCTATCCTTCCAGTACACAAATGTATCCGAATGAAGCTGGCACAAAACTCACTGTAACGAAGAGGACAAATAGGCTCTGTGGTGAAAAGAGACCAGGTCATTTCGACGGTGTCGTGACCGTATTGACGAAATTGTTCCATATCATCCAGCCTGACCGAGCGTATTTCGGTCAAAAAGATGCACAACAAGTTGCAGTTGTCGATGACTTGATCAATTCTTACTTTTTCCCGATAGAACTTGTTGTATGTCCGACTATACGTGAAGAGGATGGTCTTGCGAAAAGTTCAAGGAATGTGAACCTGAATGATGATGAGCGGCAAATCGCACCTAAATTATATGAAGCCCTTAATGAAGCAAGGGAAAAAGCCCAAAAAGGTGAAACTGTCTTTGAAATCCGCCAGGCGTTGAGCGATACTCTTGATCGTTTGGAACGTGGAGAAACCGATTATGTCGAGATTTTATCGTATCCAGAGTTGGAGCCTATCAAAACGTTTGATCAGAAGACGATCATCGCTTTGGCATATCGGTTTGAAAGCGCACGCCTGATTGATAATATCATCATTTGAAGATATTCGATAGAGAAAGGAAAGGGGAAGAACAAGAAATGTTTCGCACAATGTTAAAAGGAAAAATCCATAGAGCAAGAGTTACTGAAGCGAACCTCAATTATGTAGGCAGCATCACGATCGATGAGGATATTTTAGATGCGGTCGATATGCTGCCAAATGAAAAGGTGCAAATTGTGAACAATAATAATGGGGCACGGTTTGAAACGTATATCATTCCAGGAGAAAGAGGGAGTAGCACGATTTGCCTGAATGGTGCAGCCGCACGCCTTGTCCATACGGGAGATGTGATCATCATCCTGAACTATGTTATGGTGCCGGAGGAAGAAGCCCGCACTCATACGCCGACTGTTGCCATCATGGATGAGGACAACACGATCATCGAACGGATTTCCCATGAACCAGAAGCAACCATCTTATAAAAGGTGAATGTTAAAACCTCTCCGCATGAGAGCTTTTTTGTTGTTTCTATTGCCTGTCACTTCAAGTCATATAACCTCTTCTCTAGAATCATCAATCTTCTTTCATTGCACGAATAAGTATGAAGGCGTAAAATGTTAAGAGGATAAGTTTTTCTTGAAGCGGAGTGCTTATGAAGCATGAGCACCCGCTTTTTCTTTGCACTGCTTGAGACAGTGGCAGTTATCATAGGAACCATTCGTTTGCATCTATCTTGAGGTGAAACCATGAACCATAAATATGTTGTCCTGGATTTAGAAACTACAGGACATTCTCCTAAAAAGAAAGATAAAATTATACAAATCGGTCTTGTGGTCGTCGAAAATGGTACGATTACCGACCGTTATTCGTCATACTTGAATCCAGGGATCGCGATTCCTACATTCATCACTTCATTGACAGGCATTGAGCAGTCCACAGTGGATCAGTCACCTACTTTTGAAGAAGTGGCACCACAACTTTTGAAGCTCTTGGATGGAGCTTGTTTAGTAGCACATAATATCCAGTTCGATCTGTCCTTTCTTAATGCTGAACTTGAAAATGCCGGTTATTTTGAATGGAGAGGAATGCTGATCGATACTGTAGAGCTATCTCGGATCCTTATGCCTAATTTGGATTCATATAAACTCAGTCAGCTATCCGAATCACTCGCCCTGGAACATTTACAACCACATCAGGCAGACTCGGATGCAGAAGCAACAGGGTTATTGTTAATTGAATTGTTGAATCGTCTTGAAAACCTTCATTTACTGACATTGCAACGTCTTCATCCTTTGCTTAAAGGGCTGCACAGTGATGTAGCAGAGCTTGTGCAGGAATGTATCAACCGTAAACTAGGCCAGTTGGAAGAGGACGTACCTGAACTGGATGTATTTCGTCAACTTGTCTTAAGGCAAATGAAAGAAAAAGGCCTTAATAAGGAAGAATTTGTGGACGAATCACTGACACATCTTGATATACAAGAACGGTTTGCCGAATCGCTACCGAATTATGAAAAAAGGTACGGGCAGCTTGAAATGATGGATGTCGTCGGTCAATCACTCAATGATGGACGCCACGCGATGATCGAAGCGGGTACTGGAATAGGAAAATCCCTCGGATATCTGATTCCAGGTCTGCTTCATGCTAAAAAGACAGGGAAACCACTGGTCGTCAGCACCCATACTATACAGCTGCAAGAACAGCTTCTTGACAGGGATATCCCCTTGTTGAAGCAGATGGTTCCCTTCGACTTCAACGCAACTGTACTGAAGGGACGGAATCATTATTTATGTTTACGCAAATTTGAGCAGCAACTGGACCAGATCTATGACAACAATTATGATGTGCTTCTTGCAAAAGCCCAATTGTTAGTTTGGTTGACCACGACCGATGAAGGAGATATCGAGGAGTTGAACCTTCCTTCTGGCGGGCAGTTATTCTGGCATCAAGTGAAAAGTGACGCCAATTCCTGTTTGAATCATAGATGCCCCTGGTTTTCCAGGTGCTTCTATCATCGTTCGAAAAGGGAAGCCTATGAGGCTGACATCATTATCACCAATCACGCTTTGCTTTTTACGGATCTTGTGAATGACCATGCGCTTATTCCTGCTTATCAGGAAGTTGTGATTGATGAAGCGCATCACTTGGATGAGGTGGCGAGTGACCATTTCGGTCTCCAAACCGATTATTTCTCATTTCATCGAGTTTTGGAAAGACTCGGAACATCGGAAGAAACGACTATAAACCTTTTTTTCAAACTTGAAGAAATATTGAATTCTGTTGAAATCACGTATGATAAAAGCAAGATCCTCAATGGATTCAAAGATCTGAAGTTCGAGATTGATCAGCTGTTCAGTATGATCAAAACGTATGTGGTTGCTAAGAGCCATAAAAAGTCCGAAGTGGGTAAAATCACCTTCCGTTTCACCGCCATGGACGCAGACCCTGATTGGTATGGTGAGTTGAAGGAGGTTTTCGCAAGAGTTCAGCTGCATACCAATGATTTGCTTCGTGATTGTCGTGATCTAATTAAAAAAGCACAAAAACATGAAGAACATTTGAATGTCTCTCAAAAAGGAACACTGGTTGATTACAACGGACTTCTAAATAAACTGGATGAGGACCGGCACATTCTTGCCCATATGCTTCTTACGTCAATGGAAGATGAAGTCTGCTGGATAGAGACCGATCCTGGCGGAGCAAGGAATGCTGTGTCGATATATAATCAACCGATTGATATATCTGAGCGCCTTTCGAGAGATTTTTTTGAAAGGAAAAAGAGTGTCATTTTGACTTCTGCTACATTGACGATCCGCAACCGTTTTGATTTTGTGAGGGGTAGGCTTGGTATAGGCGATGATACGGCAACTGTACAGCTGCAATCCCCGTTCGACTACAGAAACCAGGCGAAAATCATGATTCCAACCGATTTACCGATGATTAAAGATGTGAGTACGGACGCATATGCAAGTACGATTGCAGCGGAAATATACAGGATCGCTCATGTTACAGATGGAAGGATGTTGGTCTTGTTCACAAGTTACGATATGTTGAAAAAGACCTACCATCGATTTAAAGAACTAGCCGCCCCAGAGGACTTTTCTCTGATTGGCCAGGGAATCGACAGTGGAAGTCGTGCGAGGTTGACAAAGCATTTTAAGCAGTTGGATCGTGCAGTCCTATTCGGTACGAGCAGTTTTTGGGAAGGTGTTGATATTCCAGGAAACGATCTGTCCTGTTTGGTTATCGTTCGTCTTCCGTTCAATCCACCTGATAACCCTGTAGTTGAAGCTCGAAGTGAACAACTTCGAAAACTGGGGAAGAGCCCTTTCATGGAACTTTCATTGCCACAAGCGATCATCCGGTTCAAACAAGGATTCGGACGTTTAGTACGTTCATCTTCGGATCATGGAGCAGTATTTGTGTTCGACCGTCGGATTGTTACGACAAAAT
This sequence comes from Pseudalkalibacillus sp. A8, assembly GCF_045920555.1. NCBI lineage: Bacteria > Bacillati > Bacillota > Bacilli > Caryophanales > Fictibacillaceae > Pseudalkalibacillus > Pseudalkalibacillus sp. A8. The sequence goes on along the minus strand of NZ_CP174509.1, from coordinate 3,416,689 downwards.
ATGGAAAAATGTTTCTCAGTTCACTTCCTGATGTACCGGTACAGGAAGGAACAATGGATAAGCTGTTGGATGACCTCGAATACTTTATAGGTTAAGTTATCAAGGCCAGCATACACTAGATATAAGACTACCGTATTTTCGGAGGGATTATGTGTGTATATCCGGCCAATAATGATCTTCAGCTTGTTCTTGGTCCTTGTCTTAGCCACCAACAATCCGGTTAAAGATGAACCGGTCTTTTTTATGGATGGAGAGATGAAAGGGAATGCTGTAAAGAATATCGATTTGAATTTGAAAAAAGACGACATCGCCATTTCTTTCCTCGAACTTGAAAGCGGGGAAGCGACCCTCATACAAGACAGTGAGGGTAGAAATGTTCTGATCGACACCGGAAGTGAACAAAGCGCTGAGGAATTCAAACAGCAGATGAGGGTCTTTCATGTCGATCAAATCGATACGTTGATTTTGACGAATAAAGGGGAACAATTCACTGGGAATCTGGAGTGGCTAACCGATGAATTTGATATTTCAAAGGTATTCGTAGCCCAGAATGTCGTCAATGATCTCACAGAACGTATTCAGGTGCCTGATGGGACTGTAAAACCGCTGGAAACAGGCAACCAATTCAAACTGTTAGATAAAATTTCTGTTAAGGTTAAATATCTTGAAAAACATAAAGAGAATGAAATAGGCGGTATGGCATTGGATTTTCAATACGGTATCAAGCATTTTCTCTTTATGGGCGTTGCGAATGAGTCTGCTGAGAAAGCAATCATTCAAGACGGTTCATTAAATGCCTCATTGATCAAAATAGGTGGATTCGGTCATTATTTCGGCACAAGTGAGGAATTATTGGATCATATCAACCCTGAGGTCGCTGTCATTTTTAAGCGTTCAGGCTATAGAGCGAGTGATGAGGTGATGTTCCGGCTTGAAGACCGATGGACAGAAATTTTCAAGCCATATGAACAAGGGATCGTAATGGTAAAAACCAATCAAAAAGAATATGAAATCACCCAAATACCGTTATTCAGACCTAAATTGGCTTACAAATGACCGTAAAATGTTCTCCAAAGGTATTGAAAAAGGCAAGGGAATCGTTGAAAATATACAAGTAAGTAAGAAAAATGGGGCTGACTCTGAGAAGTCAGCCTAAAAAGGTGTAGGGAAGGAAATTATGTGGTGCAGTCGTATAAAGAACTGCTTGCTTGATACATTTATTTTGTCCCTAAACAAAAGAGTTATTAAGGATAAAACAGGAAGCAAGCGTTACATGGCACAATATCGAGAACTGGATGAGGTGTAATAAAGATGGAAAGTAAAATAGAAATACTTTCTACCGTGAAGGTCCAATCTTCAACTGACCTTTACAAAATCGTGGATGCATTGAACAGGACGCTTAAACATCAGGATTTGATGTTCGGTTTAGCGCTTGATAAAGAAGATCAAGAAAAGATGGTATTTACCATCTATCGTACCTAGGTGGTTTTTGGATGAAAAAAACGTTTTACATATTGGGAGCATTATTGCTTGTCACATTAATACTAGGTGTGTCTTTTTATTACTATGTGTCTAATGATTATGGTAAAAGCCAACAGAAAAGTGTTGCTTTGGCAAAGGATAGGTTTAATATCACTGAAATAAAGGACATCGAACATTATTATGGATCACATGGTGCGTTCGATGTGATTCGTGCTAAGATAGATGAGGAAGATAGCTATGTTTTCATGCCACTTTCTAAGGAAAAAGAGGCTAAAGTCATCAAAGTTGAAGATGGTTGGAATGTTCAAAGAGTGAAGCAATATATACAACAAGAACTGAGCCCGGACGATTTGATATCTATCCGCTTAGGTTTGGAGAAATATCGTGAAACCTCCGCGTTCACCCCAGTATGGGAAATTGTCTATAAACAAGGTGCAGCCAGATATACGTTCCATTACATACGATATAAAGATGGCACTTTTTTTAAGACGTACACGATGAACCAAAAATTATAGTACACAATTGTAGATATCTTCAAATATAGCTTGTACCAACTATTCTTTATGGAGGGTTTGTAATGAAATTAGCAAAGCGAGTTAAAGCATTGACACCATCAAGCACACTGGCGATTACAGCAAAAGCGAATGCATTGAAAGCAGAAGGCCATGATGTCATTGGCCTAGGAGCAGGAGAGCCCGATTTCAACACTCCTGAACATATCATAGAAAATGCCCAGAAAGCCATGAATGAAGGGCACACGAGGTATACACCTGCTGGAGGATTACCGAAGCTGAAAGAATGTATCATCGAAAAACTACATCGGGATCAGGAATTGTCTTATGATCCTGGAGAAGTGATTGTCACGACTGGTGCGAAGCATGCCTTGTATACATTGTTCCAGGTATTACTTGACGAAGGGGATGAGGTTATTGTCCCATCGCCATATTGGGTAAGCTACCCTGAACAAGTGAAGCTTGCTGGCGGTGTTCCGGTACACGTGGAAGGTAAAGAGGAGAATGGCTTTAAAATTACACCTGAACAATTGAATGATGCTATCAGTGAAAAAACAAAGGTGCTGATCGTAAATTCGCCATCAAATCCTACTGGAGCAATCTATTCATCCGAAGAATTGAGGGCTATCGGCGAAGTCTGCCTCAAACATGACATTCTCATCGTTTCAGATGAGATCTACGAAAAACTCACATATTTTGGAGAGCATCATGTTTCGATTGCGCAGCTTTCTCTGGAGCTGAAAGAAAAAACGATCATCATCAATGGGGTATCCAAATCACATGCGATGACAGGCTGGAGAATTGGCTATGCTGTTGGTAACCGGGATGTGATTCAAGCAATGACGAATCTCGCAAGCCACAGTACGTCAAACCCGACTTCAATCGCACAGCATGCGGCTATCGCAGCTTATGATGGTACACAGGAACCAGTTGAAGAGATGAAGAAAGCTTTTGAGGAACGTCTGGACAAAGTCTATGAGCAATTGATCCAGATTCCCGGCTTTAAGTGTGAAAAGCCGAAGGGAGCGTTCTATTTATTCCCGAATGTCACTGAAGCGCTTGAGCTTACAGGTTTTAAGAAAGTAGATGACTGGGTTGAAGCGATCCTCGAGTACGAAAAAGTGGCACTTGTCCCTGGAAGCGGGTTCGGAGCCCCTGATAATGTACGTCTTTCATATGCTACATCCCTTTCTGTGTTAGAGGATGCATTGGCTCGTATCAAGAATTTTATGGAAATACATCAAAAATAAGGGCCGGTTGTTTATCGGCTCTTGTTTATGAAAAGCTTTGTTAAATAGAAATGTTGGTTTTTACAGGAAATTTTCTAAAACGAAATTAGTGAGACTCTGCGGGGGGAAAGCGAGCCAGGCGAGACTGCACAGGCCAACAACCATTAAGGATCTTCGGGTATATTAATGAACTTCGACTAAATACCACCACGTCCTATGGTGAACGTCGAAGCCAGCATAAGGAAAGCTTCTAAGAAATCTCATCGCAGACACGAAAATGATTTCAATTTTGTGTTGACATCTTTCGTATATACCAACATTGAACTTTAACATAGCCTTATGTAAAATAAGAAAAGCAATTCAAATTGTACTACCCGAGTTTACATATGTGGAGGGAATATAGTGAAAACCACGATTCAATTATTACGTGATCATATTGGAGAAGAAGTGACGATCGGAGCTTGGCTAGCAAATAAACGATCGAGTGGAAAGATTGCATTTTTACAATTACGAGACGGCACAGGATTCGTCCAAGGTGTCGTGGTAAAAAAAGAAGTAGATGAAAACGTATGGGTACAAGCAAAATCCATTACCCAGGAGTCAAGCTTGTATGTAACCGGAACTGTTCAAAAAGATGACCGTTCCCCTACCGGTGTAGAGCTTGTCGTTTCTGGATTGGAAGTGATCCATGAATCCGTCGACTACCCGATCACACCGAAAGAACACGGAACCGAGTTCTTGATGGACAACCGTCATTTGTGGTTACGTTCAAAAAAACAGCATGCAATTATGCGGATCAGAAATGAAATCATCCGTGCTACATACGAATTTTTCAATAAAGAAGGATTCGTCAAGATTGATTCTCCTATTTTGACAGGCAGTTCTGCAGAAGGAACGACCACGTTATTCCATACGAAATACTTTGATGAAGATGCCTATTTATCTCAAAGTGGACAACTTTATATGGAAGCTGCAGCAATGGCATTCGGGCGTGTGTTTTCTTTCGGACCTACCTTCCGTGCTGAAAAATCTAAAACTCGCCGCCATTTAATCGAATTTTGGATGATCGAGCCTGAAATGGCGTTCGTCGAGCATGAAGAAAGCCTGGAAATTCAAGAACAATACGTCGCTTTCTTAGCAAAGTCTGTGCTTGAAAATTGCCGAATCGAGCTTGAAACACTTGGCCGGAACATTGAAAATCTTGAAAAGATCAAAGCGCCATTCCCACGTATATCTTATGATGATGCCATCAAGCTTCTTAAAGAAAAAGGTTTCGATGATATCGAGTGGGGTGAAGATTTCGGAGCACCTCATGAAACGGCGATTGCAGAAAGCTTCGATCAACCAGTTTTCATTACGAATTATCCGAAGGATATAAAGGCTTTTTATATGAAACCTCACCCTGAACGTGATGATGTCGTTTTGTGCGCAGACTTGATTGCACCTGAAGGTTATGGTGAAATCATCGGTGGAAGTCAGCGTATCGATGACCTCGAATTGATGAAGAAACGTTATGAAGAACATGACTTGTCGGATGACGCATATAAGTGGTATTTAGAGTTGCGCAAGTACGGCAGTGTACCTCATTCTGGATTTGGTCTTGGACTAGAGCGTACCGTTGCTTGGTTGTCTGGAATTGAGCATATCCGAGAGTCTATTCCGTTCCCACGCTTGCTAAATCGTTTATATCCTTGATTCAAATAGAGCTGTTTTGTTCCCTACAAAGGCACATAGGGAAACATAGTCTTACATGCGAGCATGGCGACTTGTTTCCCAGTGCCTTTGTTTCGCTTCGCTCAAAATTACATTATTTCGGGAACAAAGAATCGGATTCGAAGGTATTCGGTAGTATCGCTTTGAAGTTATTCAGGGAAGGGATCCATAAAAAAGCACTTGGTGTAATAGAGTCTTACATGCAAGCATGACGATCTACTTACACTAGTGCTTTTTCTTCGCTTTGCACAAAAATTTATAAATGAGCCGGATTTGAAATTTATGAGCCAATTTCGCAATAAATTGCGTATTTCCCTCTTTGGAGTAATTATAGACGGTCTGATTTTGATATAATGAAGAGGAGGTGTGTTTTATGAATAGAGAGAGTTTTTTTAACTGGATTGAGATGGGCTCAGTCTCAATCCCGAGTGTTCTTTTAAGAAATTATAACCGTATTGGTCTTGATGAAGAAGAAGTGATGGCTTTAATACATATGCATTCGTTCCTGGAAAGGGGAAATTATTTTCCTACTCCTGAACAATTAGCAGCGAGGATGACGGTATCTCCTCATAAATGTATGCAAATTCTACGGACTTGTATTCAAAAAGGAATGTTGAAAATAGAAGAACAAGAAGATCCCGTACAAAACATATATTCTGAAACCTATACACTCCGCCCGCTATGGGAGAAGTTGATCAGAGTCTTAGAAGAAGATGAAATTGATGAAGAGTCTGTAAAGAATAAAGAAGATGAGCAGCAGATTTATACAATCATGGAAAAGGAGTTCGGCAGGCCGTTATCACCGATCGAGTGTGAGACATTGACGATGTGGCTTGATCAGGACAATCATGACCCGGCGATCATCATTGCCGCCTTGAAAGAATCAGTATTGTCAGGAAAGTTGAACTTCCGATACATCGATCGTATATTGTTCGAGTGGAAAAAGAACGGAATCCAGTCGGTGGATGAGGCGAAACAATACGGTGAGAAATTCCGACAGCAAAGATATAGAAGAACCGAGAACACATATTCACCACCAGAAAAAACAGATTTTCCATACTATAATTGGCTTGAACAATCGTAATAAAGGACGAGATCACTCATGTTGACGAAAAAGCAAATCAGAGACGTATTAGATGAAATAGGAAAAATGTTCCCTGAAGCACATTGCGAGCTGCATCATAAAAACTCTTTCGAGCTTACGATTGCTGTCTTGTTATCTGCACAATGTACTGATGCGCTCGTAAATAAAGTTACCCTTGGCTTATTCGAAAAATATAAAAGCCCGGAAGATTACTTGGCAGTACCATTGGAGGAATTGCAGAACGATATCCGTTCTATTGGTCTTTTCCGCAATAAAGCTAAAAACATCCGGAAACTTTCTGAAATTCTCATTCATGAGTATGGGGGAGAAGTCCCTAAAGACCGAGATGAACTTGTAAAGCTTCCAGGCGTCGGAAGGAAAACAGCGAATGTCATCGTCTCAGTGGCGTTTGGCGAACCTGCTATCGCAGTTGATACACATGTAGAACGGGTTTCGAAACGGTTAGGGATTTGTCGGTGGAAGGATAGCGTGCTTGAGGTGGAAAAAACGTTGATGCGAAAGGTCCCGAAGGAAGAATGGTCGGATACGCACCATCGTCTAATTTTCTTCGGCCGATACCACTGTAAAGCTCAGAATCCTCAATGTACTGTTTGTCCCCTCCTTTATTTATGTCGTGAGGGGCAAAAAAGAATGAAGAAAGTGAAAGAGAATGTCTGAAAGAACGATTCAGATACCAGCCTGCTTCCATCACCCATTATGGTTCAATACCAATGAAATTACCTTTGAAGATACCTTAGATGTTCATGAATTGGCGGAAATCCCTTTTTTACTGGATATTTTAGGTGAAAAAAGGGATTCTACCTATCCTGAATTTGATCGAGAAGCTTACATCAACAGATTTTTTGAATGTTGGAGAGTAGAAAAAGAACACATATCAGAGGCATTTTCCCAACGAAATCGGCAAGTTGCACGCCCTAAGATGGTTCTAGGTATCGGATGGTTCATTACTTCGATTTTTTGGATAAATGGAAAGAAGGTTGACCGTTTGACTCATTTGAAGGATGACCTTTCAATTTTCCCAATCCAGCCTGTAAACCTGAATGAACGTCTCACATTCCTAATAGAAAATCCAGATCACTACCAATCGTTCATCCAATTGGCTCAGGTTTTTGAAGAACTTGAGAAGAAGTGGGTGAAGGCAATACACAAAAAACAGCATATGGACAAGAAATGACAACATAGGATAATAGCATGATGATGTCGAGCAGGAGGTACTAGATCATGTTAATCCATGTTGTAAGAAGAGGGCAATCTCTTTGGGGAATCTCTCAACAGTATGGTATACCATGGCAGCCAATCGTTGATTTAAATGGATTGGAATCTCCAGATCAGTTAGCGATCGGGCAAACATTGCTGATTCCGACGCAGAACAGGTATACTGTGCAACCTGGAGATTCTTTTTTTAGTATTGCGAATAAAACTGGTGTTTCTGTGGATGAACTTAGGAGGGCGAATCCACAAATTGAAGGGAACATCTTATATCCTGGCCAGCTACTCCGGGTTCCTCAAAAACCAAAAACTTCAGCACTTGTCAATGCGTATGCAGAACCATTTGAAAAATCAGTTGATAATACAAAAACGGCTGGCAATGCCTTAAGCTGGTTATCCGTATTCAGTTATCATGTTGACGATCAAGGGAATATCCGACCATTAGAGAACGACGATGCTTTGATCGAAGTGGCTAAAACGAACAATGTAAAACCGATCATGTCTGTCACGAATATAAAAGAGGGAGCTGAGTTCGACACAGAACTGGCGTCAGCGGTTCTCCAGAACGATCAAATACAGATTACTCTAGTAAACAATATTGAACAAGTGATGAAAAACAAAGGCTTTCGGGGCGTCAATATCGATTTTGAGTTTTTAGGGAGTCAAAATAGAGAGCCCTATAATCGATTCCTCCAGAGGTTGACGAATAAACTAAGGCCACAGGGGTATGTTGTTTCAACGGCACTAGCTCCAAAAACAAGTGCTGATCAAAAAGGAGTCCTTTATGAGGGACATGATTATAAAGCACATGGGGAAATCGTCGATTATGTCATCATCATGACTTACGAATGGGGATGGAGCGGGGGGCCGCCTTTACCCGTAAGTCCATTGCCAGAAGTTGAAAAAGTTCTAAGATACGGTTTAACAGAAATTCCTAAAGAAAAGTTGTTGATGGGGATAAACTTATATGGATACGACTGGACATTGCCGTATTTCGAGGGCGGACCGTTTGCCAAAGCTTTGAGTGTCCCTCAGGCAACTAGGCTTGCCTACACAAGGAAAACTGAAATACAGTATGATGAAGAGGATCAAGCTCCTTATTATACGTATTATGATGAAAACGGAAAGGAACACATCGTCTGGTTTGAAGACCTGAGGAGTATGTCTGCCAAATTCAATTTGATCAAAAAGCTGGATATTGCAGGGATGTCATTTTGGAATCTTGCGTTTCCGTATACGCCGTTATGGACCTTGATAAAAGATCGTTTCAATATCGAGAGATAAAAAAAGAAAAGGCCTGGGTGGAATTTTTCCACTCAGGCCTTTTCTATACATTATGAAGCTTGTTTGTTGGATGAGGGAGGAGGGATGGTCCCAATACCGAATGGAAGACCAGTGTCACCATCATCTTCATCTTCATCTCCATCTTGACCACCGTTTCCACCTTCATCTGGTGGAGTCTCCCCGTCACTTGGAGGCGTTTCTCCATCATTGTTCCCGTTTCCATCTTCGTTTCCATTCCCATTACCGTTCCCGTTTCCATCTTCGTTTCCATTCCCATTCCCATTCCCGTTTCCACCATTACCGTTCCCATCACCTTCGCCACTGTCTTCCTCTTTTGTCTGGACTTGAATGGTTGCAGGTTCACTTTCTTTATTCTGTTCTTCATCGACAGCTACTACTGCAAATGTGTAATTTGCGCCAGGAGACAAGTTCTGAACGACTAATTCCATTTCTTTCTGTTTTGTCAGCTCCTGGAATCCACTACCATCTATAGAGTATAGAACTTTGAATGTGATTCCTTTTTCAAGTTGTTCCTTAGGATATTTCCACTTCAATTTGGCTTCTTTTTTCTTCTCATCATAATCTGCCTGCAGTCCTTGTGGCACTTCAAGCTTATTATACTCTTTAGATACATCTGGCAGGTCCGTACCTTTGACAGCAAGCTCCTTGATGATTTGATCCTTAGGAGTAAATTCACTTGCCCGTTTGTTGGTCCCTTTTTCAATTGGGACCTCAATGACCGAGTCAGGACGCTTCCAATCAGAATTCTCTAAGTCGGCACTTGCTTTTGCCATAATATCATTGAAGAGCAATTTTGCGTAATCATCTGTTTCATTGGTCAAATATTGCGGATTTCCTTCGTCATCCTTACTGTCATTATATCCGGTCCATATCGCTGCCGATAGTTCTGAAGAATAACCGGCAAACCAGGCATCTCTCGTCTTGCCTTTGAATTCTTCGCCGTATTCAGCAGGATAGTTCGTCGTACCGGTTTTACCTGCTACAGGGAAATTCAAGTTCACATGTTGGCGTGCTGTCCCCTTAGTGATGACGTCCTTCAACATGTCTGTCACCATATAAGCTGTATATTCTTCCATTGCGACTTGCGGATCAGCTTTATGCTCAATCACACGGCCATCAGGGAACTTGATTTTTGTTACGGTGAAAGGCTTGTTATAAACTCCTTTGTTCCCGAATGCACCATAGGCAGCTGCCATTTCCATCGGTGAAGGACTCTTATGGAATCCACCGATTGCATAAGCAGGGCTGTAATGCTTATCATCCACTTCGATACCAAGTTTTGCTGCAAAATCTTTCGCCTTGTCAGCACCGACTTCCTGCCAAGTTCGGATAGCAGGAAGGTTATAAGAATCATACAATGCCCTGCGTATTGTCACATCGCCATGATGTTTCCTGTCCCAATTGTGGAATTCGTGGCCGTTTACAACAAGTTTATCATCACTTACCTTTTTATAAGTCGGCCATTTTAGATGTTCAATCGCTGGACCGTAATCAAGAATCGGCTTTATTGCAGAGCCTGGTTGGCGTTGGTCCATCTGTGTCGCATAGAATGAGCTAGCTGTGTTTTTGCGCCCACTTCCTATCGCTCTGACTGCTCCCGTTTTTGTATCGGTCAGGACGATACCGCCCTGGATATTTTCTTCTTTTATTATGCTGTTAGTATAAAGCGCTTCTTCGACTGCATTTTGTGCGTTCGGGTCCAGTGTAGTATGGATTTCCAAACCTGCTGTGTAGACCTCGCCCGGATCCTCGAAGCCAGCCATTTTTGCAGCCTCTTTAATGACTTGGGCTTTGAATGTTTCGTAAGATTTTTGTTTTTCTTCTGGTTTCGATTCCTTTACGTACTCTGTAACCGGAATGGATGAAGCTTCTTCTTTTTGTTTTTCAGTTATGAATCCGTATTTCGCCATCTGCGAGAGGACGACGTTGCGTCGCTTCTCTGCTTTTTCAGGATAATCGATAGGGCTATATGAAGACGGCGCTTTTGGTAATCCTGCCAAAAGAGCAGCTTCATGCAATTCTAAATCTTGTATATCTTTGTTGAAGTAGGTCTTGGCCGCTGTCCCAATCCCATATGCACCTTCGCCGAAGTAAATCTTATTAAGGTACATTTCCAAGATCTGATCTTTGGAATAGCGTTGTTCAAGCTTGACTGCAAGATATGCTTCTTTGATTTTACGTGTCATGTTCTTGTCTTTGGTCAATAATGCATTCTTAATGACCTGCTGTGTGATCGTACTACCGCCCTGGGAGCCGAAACCACCTGTAACGTTAGCAATTGCTGCACCACCAATACGGCGTACATCAATACCGAAATGATCATAGAAGCGGACGTCTTCTGTCGCAATGACCGCATCCTTCATCACTTGGGGAATTTCATCAAGAGGAGCCTTGATCCGTTTTTCATTTTTAAACATCATGCCGAATTCGTTTCCGTCTTTGTCAAAAAGCTTGGATGATGCTGGTGTGTCAAGTGCTTTCGGATCAAGTTCAGGTGATTGGCTGATGACCGCAAACACTGCGATTGCCCCTGCTGTTACTCCTATCAAGCCAAATATGAGAAGAAGAGCCGTGATCTTTTTAAGCAGACTTTTCTTCTGCGTATTGGGTGTTTTCTTTTTTTGTGAAGGAGCTCCTTGACGGCGTTGCTGTCTTGAGCTGTATTTATTGTCACTCATCGTTGTTCCTACCTTTCTAAACGTAACCTAACGTAATAATCATTCGAATCAAACCGTATGTTTCTTACCCCTTAGGACGTAGAAAAAACAATTCATCAACAATTTTCAAATAATCAATACGCGGGTTGTAACCTAATTGAATCAAATGTGCATTTTCTTCAAAATAGGTTTTCGGAATGGATTTTCTCCCTCCGTTGTCCTTTTGGTCCCAAAAATAAAATAAGTGCGGAACTTCCATCAAATAATCTTCTTGAGAAGCTTTGAATCTTACCAGGATGAAACAAATTCCGTCCTGCTCTATGACACGTCTCATATGATCGATCTGATGCTGATGGAAATTCGTTAATGGAAATGAAGTTTTGTTCCTTGTTTCTTTCGCCTCAAAATCGATATATCTGCCACGATACACGCCATTGTAATCGGTCGTCGATGCTTGTTTGAAATAGGCTTCCTTGATCACTGCTGCGCTTCTTTTCGGGTAATCCACTGACACAATCTGAACAGGTGTAGGTTTCTTGTGGATCACCGATTTTCCAATTTGTAAATAATGGGCGTTGGTATGATTGATATCCTCTTCGAATGTCATCCCCCTGTTGGCATAGGAATTGTTCAATTTCAATCTGGAAGATGGGGAGATGGGTTGCTGTACGGTTCGGCTTTTTCGATTTGGATAGCGAAAGTTCAATCTGATTCACCTTCCTTATTTAAACCCTACAAAGTCGTCACCATTCTAGACGAAAGAAAGACGATAAAGTTTCAAAATAAATCCTTGGGTGTAGGGCATCATTAAGAATATACCATATTATTGGAGAATGTCGAGTGTAATAACACGTTTTTACGAACGAATGTTTGCGGAATGGGTGAACATATGGAACAGTCCAAAAACAAGGAAGCGCTTGCAAAAATAGCGATTGAAACGAGGATAATCAAGGATATCAAGCGGGAAACTGAAAGGTTGAATGTAGATAACATATCTCGGACAAAAGCGTATCAAAATTACTATTTTCGTAACAAAGATTTTTTCTGGCCATTCCTTGCAAGCATGGTTTCAAGGAATGCTGGTTGGAATATGACTGATTTACAACAGGAAGAGGTTAGGGAGATCATGCCTCGACAGGACCGCAGGTGGATCTTTTATACGTATGAAAGAGCCAATTGGTTGATTTTCTCAGATGCTTATCCACAGCTTCTTCTGTATGAAAAATCGAAAAACTTAGGACTACCTTTATTTCATTTATTGAGGGAATTCGGGGTGTCGAGTTTCATGGTAAAAGAATGGAGACGTTTTTGGTACAAACATGATAGGAATAGGATTGATACTGCATTGATCATCAATGAGCAGCATGTGATCCAAGAACCTGTCCTTGAACAGACTGTATATAAGCGTGAGGTTTTTGCAACTTTCCCATATTGGCTTCAAGATCGGTTTCATTTCAGTACGGTTTTGTTTCCGACCATAGAAGGAAAGCTTTATGGTATATCGGTACATGGCTTCCGTAAAGTGTCCAACAGGATCGATCTTGGGAAGCGGTTGCTCAAGATCTTGTCGGATCCAAAAATGTCCGAACACTTTTTTCGATTTGCGAGAATGACGGAGCCATCTGGAAGCCGATACGATTACGAACGGTTATTAGTCCAACAAACACGACAAGGGCATCATTTCCCTCTGCGGTTGCTTTATCCAATCATCAGTCATCATCGAAGGGAGTTCAATGATTGGTCATTAAAAGAACGAAATCCCGAAAAATATTTTCAGAATGTACGACTGCCGAGACAAATCCAGTTGAATGACTGGTATGAGCATAAACGTATGGAACTTTATGTTTTAGCAAAATTGAAGTCTTTCTTCCATTAAAAAGGGCCGACTCGAAAAGGATAGAGTCAGCACCTTAATAACAGGTGTCTAAGTTGATGGACGGTTCGGTCCTTCTATTTTTTTGTCTCCGTAACCTGTTTTTTTGTTCGGTTGTGCCGCATACTTGTCTTCTTTTGATGCTTCCCTTCTTTTACTCAAGTGAGTCACCTCCTACTATTAGTATGTTTTAAGAAACCTCTGCTATTCAAAAGTATATACTGCTGTCGAATTCTTGATGCGGAGAGGAAAATACACTTTCTTTGCCGAAAGGAAACTAGTTTTGTCAAGCTTGGAGGGGAAGGGAAACTGCCATCGAATAGTACAGGTACAATATTCCCGGGAGGTCCGTAAATATGGAAAGCTTGGTGAAAACGAAGGCGGTATCCAAGAAGCTCAGTGTTAATCCGACGACCATTCAGCGATGGGTGAAGTATTTTGATATTCCCTGTCCGAAAAATGATCACGGCCACTACTTATTCCGATCAGAAGACATCGTACAGCTTGAAGAAATCCAGAAGCAATTGAAACAAGGTTTACAGATGAGTGATATCAAATTACAGAACAGAAGTTCCAATGAAAAGATGCCTATGAAAAATGGAAACGGCCTAAAAGAATTGGATATTTATTTTCAACAGCTTCAAGATCAATTGAACATCTTAGAGTCAAAGGTTTCTCAAAAAGCGGATGAAGTCTTGTCCTACCAGGTCATGCAGCAACGTAAAGATATGGACCAGATGGCCACCCGTCTGACTGAGCTCGAAGAAAAAATGCTTGATCTCGAGGAGCAACTTCTACTGCAGGTGACGGCGACGAACGAAATCCGAACCGAATATAGCCCACCTAAACCAAAGAAGCGGAACTGGCTAGTCAGTCTGTTTTAAAATTGTAAATGAAGATATACGTTCACTTTTATTAGTATGTCGTCCCCATGATGGCATTTCTGAACTTCCTCTGGTAGGATAGGTTCAGAAGAGGTGAGACTATGGACACGGAAAAGCAACGTTTGAAAGAGTTGACGAAAAGGCTCCGTCAACTCAATGAACAGGCTTATCGCCAATATGAAGAAAGAACTTGTACAGAAGGATATGAAGTCGACTTCTATGGGGAAGTGAAGCCATTTGTTGATGAAGTGCAGATACTTGCCGATGAATGGAAGCCTCTTGCTGTGAAATGGGCGATTGAAGAAAAGCCTAAATATGTTTATCCGATTCAAATAAATGACACTTATGAGAATATGACGATTGCAGCTGTTCAAGCATTTCAGAAGGATACGAAGCGGAAACGTTTCACTTCGATGACAAAATCAATTGAATATATTCTCGAATCGATTGAAAATCAACTTTAAAATGTGAGGGGTGACCAAATAGGTCAACCTCTTTTTGTTTGATTTCTTGATGTTCACTTAATTGTTAAACCCTTCCATGACATATGAAAGTAGACATTTGTTATAATAGAAATATTAGGAGAAAGGGTGTTTGCCTTATGATGGAATTTTTGTATTTTCCAGATGATAAAAGTGAATACATACCATCAGTGATCATGTTGCTTATATTTATGACGATGGCGATTGCAGCAACAATCTTTATCCGGAAACATTCTGCCAAAGAGCTAGACAAATGGGAAAATGAAGAACCGAATTTGAAAGCAACGAACAAACAAGCGAATGAATCGGGTTCAGATAAAAACTAGAAGGAGGCTCGAAACATCTATAAGGATGTAAAGGGCCTTTTTTAAATGGTTTTGTTAAAATAGAGTGTTGATTATTCAAGAAATTTTAAAGCGAAATTCACGACACTCCTGCGGGAAAAGCGAGCCAGGCGTTGACCCGGAGCAACCTGCAATTTAAGGATCTTCGACTAAAATAATAAACTTCGACTAAATACCACCTTCGTTCTGCGCCTGCGGTTACTCGGCGCAAAACTACAAGGATGGAATGTAAGTCCGTGGTCTTGTGGTGAACGTCGAAGCCAGCAGTGAATTTTGCATTTATCAACAATTCACTTTAAAAGAGCCTTTTAAATAAAATAAAAAATTTCACGTACCGTACTTATCATCAAGATCCAAATTCACCGGATTTGAGATAACTGCGGTCATTCAAAAGTATATGAAACCAGGAATCAAGATGGCAAAGCCGTTTTCTGATAAAGCAACTCTGCAATCAGGATCATCGTCGGAATGCCGACCCCAAGAGTAGCGTAAATGATATGTACACCCATCGTTGTGCCGAACAGGGTTCTAGCAATCAATAGATCATCCATAGAATGGTTCCTTTCATTTCCACAGACTGTCAATCACTTTTATTCTGAACAACAATCATTTATTGAAAAAGCAGAAGAGGTTCTGTATATCTGAACGATATAGCAAAGAAGTGATCATCAACTAAATACTCATTTACAAATAGAGGGTTTTCGTGATGAAAAAAAGAAATGATATTTGGGGGATTTCAAGAAACTGATCAATTGTTAAAAATTTTTGGAAGGGACCGGATTATGAATAAAGAATTTAAGAGTTTTCAGGAATTCTGGCCGTTCTACCTACAGCAGCATTCAAAACCCGCTACAAGAGCATGGCATTTTGCCGGGACGAGTTTTGTTTTTGTATGTATCTGTGTTTCGTTCCTATTCAAAATTTCTGGTATATGTTAGCTGCACCTATCATCGCTTATTCATTTGCTTGGATCAGTCATTTTTTTATTGAAGGAAACAAACCTGCCACATTTGGGCACCCATTTTGGTCTTTACGGGCTGATTTTAAAATGTTCGGATATACATTGACAGGCAGTCTGGAAAAAGAATTGGAAAAGCAGCAAATCAAAAGGTCCGCATAGAAAAAAAGGGACCGTTGAAAAATTCTCTACGGTCCCTTATCACATATGTAACACTTAATATTCCATAATATCACTTTTGACAAGCTGCTGAATTTCCTCAACTAACTGTGAAGCTGGGATATCCAAATGTTCTGCTAAAACGAATATCGTTTTCAGTGTCGGCATACGCCGGCCTCTTTCGAGTAGACTTATGAAAGAACGATCGTAGCCAGTCAATTCAGCAAGTTTGAACTGTGAAATCTTCTCAACAGTCCGGTGCTTGCGGATTACCAGCCCAACAGCTTGTTCAAGTTTCATACCAAAAATCCCCCATTACAATCCATAAAATGACAGCGGACTATAGTCAACGTATCTCTATTTTAGTATAGGAGTGTCGATTGAACAATAAAATTATTAGGAATAGCAGAACCAAATTTTCATTTGTGCATTTATTGCCACTTTTTGTTGTTGGATCGGGGTAGGTCCAGCAGCTTGCAGCATTTGGGTTTTATATAAAGGCGCTATTTCTCTCTCTTTTAGTTCGACGACCTTGACCGGTACTGGGTTTAACCGGACTCCCATTTGTTGAGCGAGTGTTACTGCTTTTCGTATACCATCCTGGTAGGCGATTGTTAAAGCCTTTAAATAAAAAGCCTTAGGATTTGAAACATCGAATGAGATGTCCCTAGCGAAATTTGCCCCGTTCCGGATCGCCGCATCATAAACGTTACCAGCTGATTGAACATCATTGATTATTACTCTGAACAAATGTTCCACTCTAAAACCCTTGAAGATCGATTGCCCATTTTCATAAGCGTAGATCGGTTGGATCGTGTAAACCAATGTTTCAATTTGATTGGATGGTATTCCTAAATTCAATAATGCATTCAGAACTTGGGTGGACCTTCTGGCATTTTCAGCAGAGGCTGTTTTAACATCAGGACCTTCCGTGATAACTCCTATTGTAAGCGATATCTCATCAGCATCAATTGTCAATTCACCATCACCATAAAGCTCCATTACTGGTTTTGAAGTTTTTATATTTTCATCCCACTTCGGAAATGGATAGCTGCTATTCATGTGATCACCTCTACAATTTTCCTTTTGTAAACTATATTCATTACCTTTTTAAACATGTTCCTCTGATGATGATTATACGTAAGATAAAAATCCTTAACAGTAAAATGAGCATTTTATTGACATTCTCCTAAAAATGAATTATTATATGATTAACGCCGATAAAGTTGGTTATATAAATGGTGGATAGATTGAAGTCGTAGCTGCAATTGTGTGGACGAATTTAATTGTCTCACAGTCATGCGGGTGCGGTTTTTTTATACAGTCAGAATGATAAATATAACGGTAAACTTTTGGTGAATTTGTAAGATTTTCAGGAGGTACAGTATATGAATACTGGTACAGTAAAATGGTTTAACGCAGAAAAAGGTTTTGGTTTCATCGAAATTTCAGAAGGTAACGACGTATTCGTTCACTTTTCTGCAATTGAAGGTGACGGATTCAAAACTTTAGAAGAAGGTCAAAACGTTTCATTCGAAATCGTTGATGGTAACCGCGGACCACAAGCTTCTAACGTACAAAAAGTCTAAGTATTAAAACTTGAGTCTTATTGGGTGGCATACGTTAGTACGCCACCCTTTTTGCATTTTCTGGGTCCTCAAAAAAAAGACCTTCCAAGAAAAATTGGTTTAAGCTTCCTTTGTGAGAAGAATCATAAAGGGTATTATGTGCTCTACAAAGCGTGCACTAAAAAATGTTTAATCCACATTTTCAACCCCTCTTTTGATCTCCATTTAATCTATTTTTTCAGACAAGGAAACAATTTGAGTAGAAGGGAGTTAAAAGCACGTACGGTAACTGAATCACACTGGCGCGGCCGAGGAGTCGTAAGGACGGAAGAGAGGCAGGGCTTTCGTTGTTTGAGTTATTTTTCGCAATCAGTTGGGTTGTACAGTGGAACTCACAAAATATATTGCATATCACTATCCACCACTTTAGAGAGCACGGAACCTCGGCTGGTATGAAGTTATTGAATCTCACGGAATGACTTACCAGCTAATACATATGAACAAATATAGACGTAAGAACGAGACGACAGTAAAGGCGTCTTTTTTTTATACGTTAAGAAGGAATAACTTTTCAGCGATGTAGCTAATCGACGTAGCAGAAAAGTTTACGAACGAAGTATAAGTGCAGCTAAGGCTCAGCCTTCGCCAAGCCCGAGTATTCTTTTTGTCTTATAATCAAGGCTGATTAGCTATAAGTAAGATTTTGAGAAATGAGTCGAAATCTAAATCCATTAAGGGCAGAACAAAGGATTGGTTGCATCCTGGAGCTTCCTTGTCATATCGAATAAAAAGGCCATTGCCACAGGATAGCTTCAGGCTTTCCTTTAAGCTCACTTTTGCTTTTAGGATTTAAAGGCAACTTGGAACCGCTCGGAACTACTTTCAGAGGCAATTCAATCGCTTGTTATGCTTCAGTCGAAGTATTGAAAGGGAGGGTGATTTTTAATCATGGAAGGAAGGAGTTTGAGGAAGTGATGTTCCGCTGTAACGGACTTGGGCTAAATGAATACAAGAGGAAAAAAATCCAGCGTTAAAAAAAGTTCTTAACCTGGGCATTTAAGACTAGTTTTGATTTTATTGTTGACAATTCCTATCGAACTACTGTAAAATTCAAAAAAATAAGTTGAATCACTTATCAAGAGTGGCGGAGGGACTGGCCCAACGACGCCCGGCAACCTGCTATTGCAAGGTGCTAATTCCAGCAAAATGGAATTCCATTTTGAGAGATAAGGTGCATACCATTTGGTGTACGTGAAACCAGGTCTCTCATTTTTGAGGGACCTTTTTATTTTTCTGAGGAATTCCAAACCTGGTAATTCGTTTGAAGAAAGGAGAGTAGAGAATGTCGAAGGAGAGAGATGAATTAAAAAACATTGTGCCCCGGATAAATGAAATGTTGAAGACTATGAAATTTGGATCCGTCACCTTGGTTGTGCAGGACGGTAAAGTCATTCAGATTGAAAAGAATGAAAAAGTGAGAATAAAATAAAGAGTCTTGTGACAATGACAGTTTCAACAGCAAAACAAACAGATAAGGAATATATTTTAGTTGAAAAGAAAGAAAATGTAGCAACGATAACTTTAAACCGACCGAATCAGTTGAATTCAATAAGTGATTCACTTGCCCATGAACTGGAAAAAACGTTATGTGAGGTTGAAGGGGATAAGTATGTGAAAGCTGTCATCCTCACAGGCGCCGGTAAGCATTTCTCATCTGGTGTAGATCTAAGGAAAGCGTCCGACTACCCGACACGATTGGAGAGGAGCCATCAGAGGTTTGGCGAGCACACCTCGAATTTTTACTGAGAGTATCATTGAAATTATGGTCACTTAAAAAGCCGGTGATAGTCGCTGTTGATGGGAATGTGCTCGGAGGAGCTGCAGACTGGGTATTAAGTTCTGATTAAGCGATTGCATCCGAAAGTGCTAAGTTCGGTGAGCCTGAAATACGCTTCGTTGCAGCACCGCCTACACTCATGATGCCGTGGGTCATTGGGATCCGGAAGGCGAAGGAGTTACTTTTGACTGGGGATGTAATTGATGCTTATGAAGCACGTGAAATTGGAATTTTCAATAAGGTGGTGAAAAAGGAGTAGCTACAAGACGAAGCTTTCAGTTTAGCAAAACGTATATAAAAACTACCTGCATCTGCTGTAAAGCTTACAAAGCAATATCAACAAAACGTTCGAACTGCAAGTGATTCGGGAGGCTCTTGACTACAATGTAGATACTGCGATTTCGATGTTTTTCTTAAACACGGAAAAAGATTTAGAGGGTGTAGGGGTTTTGATAAGAGAAAAAGGTTTTCTTAATAAAGGTAAGCAGACAAGTGAACAATGAATAAGAACTTCAGAATGGCTTTCAACGCGTTAATAAAGTCTCTCTTTTCGAGAGGCTTTTTTATTTCCCTTGAGAATAAAAAAGCTAATGAATAGACAAGAAAAATTGTCCGCATGGTTTGATTAATTTAAAATAGAGGAAAAAGAGTAAAAACGTCTTTATGGAGGTCATTAAAAGGTGCAGAGAAATAAAGAGTTGCATAAGTTCCTTCTTGATAAAGCAGAACAGCTTACAGAAGATTGGTATAATACTTTAGAGAAAAGTGATCCTACAGGGGTATATTCTTCTACCGATCCTGAAGTCATTAGGAATTTGAAACAGCAAAATTATGAATTTCACCTGAATCTGATTGAAATATTTGATAAGGAAGAAGATGAATTTTTCAAGTATTTTGAAGAATGGGTGATTAGAACAGCGAGAGATAAGGATCATATCGAAACTCCCACCCACTATATCATGAGAGAATTCATTCGTGTCCGTAAACAATACATCAATTTGATCAATGATTTCGTGAAAATCCATCCAGATAAGTGTTCCAATGAACAAATCGGGTTATGGAAAGAAATGATCATCAAGGAATCCGATATTGCTATGGTTCGTTTTACCGAAGAAAGGAACAACTATCTTAATGATCAGTTAACTGCTCAAAAGGCGATGATCAATGAGTTAAGTTCTCCAGTGATCGACTTATCCCATAAAATAGGTTTACTACCAATCGTAGGAGATATAGATACTCATAGGGCTAAAACGATTCTTGATAGTACATTGCAGCAATGTTCCGATCGCCATATTGAACATCTTTATATCGATTTATCGGGTGTATTCATGGTCGATACGATGGTCGCCCATGAAATTTTCCAATTGCTGTATTCACTAAGATTGTTAGGGATTGAAACAACTTTATCGGGTATTCGCCCTGAAATTGCGCAAACTGCAGTTCAATTGGGAATCGACTTTGATAATGTGAATATAACGTCAAAACTTTCAATTGCTTTGACCACTAACGAATGATAAAAAATATGTTAGAAAGAGGCGCTTAAAAAAGCGTCTTTTTCATTTTATCCAGGAAGAACTTCTAAGGGTGTTTACCTTTAAGGATGATTGGGAAAAGTCCAAAAAAGGAGGAGGAACCATGTTACTAACTCAAAAACAGATCGAGAATTTCAAAACTCAATTACTATCGATGAGGGAAGAAGTTCTCCAGCGAAACAAAAATAGAGAGGAAAACCTTGATATTGACCAAGTAAGGGGCAATGAGAACCATATGGGGAATGCTGGTACAGCTGAATACGAGCACGCAAGGGAAATGACGCTTTCGCAAAATGATGAACAGTTAATAGATGAAATCAATGAAGCATTACAACGAATTGAAGAAGGTACATTCGGCATTTGTGTTGATACTGGGAAGGAAATTTCAATTGAACGATTAGAGGCCGTCCCTTATGCTAAAAGGACGATCGAAGCACAGAAGGAATATGATCAACAAAAGAACCCAGTTGATGAAAGCCTTAATAACAAACGAGAAGACAACTCACAAATGATTGACCTGATAGAAAAAGAGCATGAATGACAAGGCACTTACTAACACTTTTCTTTTATCAATAATGAGATCACATCACAAGTAGAATTAAGTGAGTGGTCTCTATTTACTTTACCATGTCATTTTGAGTCCTATGTTCAATTGGCACTATAATGGGAATACATTAAAAAAGCAATGAATTAAAGGAGGTGCATTGTGGTTTCTTTAGACCAATCTGATAGCAAAGCCAACAGGTTAATACAAGAAAAATCGCCTTATTTGTTACAACATGCCTACAACCCAGTCGATTGGTATCCATGGGGAGAGGAAGCTTTCGAGAAGGCTGAACGTGAAAATAAGCCTGTTATGGTTTCTATCGGGTATAGTACTTGTCATTGGTGCCATGTGATGGAGCGTGAATCGTTCGAAGATGAGAAAGTGGCAAAGCTTTTGAATGAGAGGTTCGTAGCCATCAAAGTCGATCGTGAAGAACGGCCGGATATTGATAACATCTATATGAAAGTGGTACAGGGAATCACCGGACAGGGTGGTTGGCCCCTGCATGCTTTCCTGACTCCGGATCAGAAACCGTTTTATGGAGGTGTCTATTTCCCTAAGAAGAGCCGGTATGGCCAACCTGGATTCATCGATGTGATCACTCAGCTATACAATCAATACAAAGGCAACCCGGAAAAAATTAAGGATATCGGAGAGAAAATCACGAATGCCCTGCAGGAAAAAATGAAGGTGGAGCATGGAGAGCAGTTGGATGAAAAGATTCTCCGCGATTGCTACAGTCAGCTTAGCGGTTCATTTGACATGACTCATGGCGGCTTTGGCCAAGCCCCGAAATTCCCAACACCACCCTTGCTAACTTTTTTATTGAAATATCATCGTTGGTCCAACGATGGACGTGCTCTCCATTTTGTGACGAAGACGTTGGATTCGATGGCGGATGGCGGAATTTATGATCATGTTGGATACGGATTTGCACGGTACTCAGTAGACGAGAAGTGGTTGGTTCCACACTTTGAAAAAATGCTCTATGACAATGCATTGCTTGCAAACACGTACATCGATGCATACACTGCAACTGCTAATGAGGTTTATAAACGTGTTGCAAAAGAGGTCCTCTCATACGTCCAACGCGATATGACCGATCCAGCATGTGGGTTTTACAGTGCAGAAGACGCTGATTCCGAAGGGGAAGAAGGCAAGTTTTATGTTTGGAGTAAGGAGGAAATCATTGTTCACTTAGGGGAGGAAACAGGACAACTTTTCTGTGAAGTTTATGATATTACAGATGAAGGGAATTTCGAAGGAAAAAACATCCCGAATCTGATCGATTCCCGTTTTGACGAAATTGCTGAAAAACAAGGGATTTCAACCGGAAATTTAATGAAAAAGATGGGCGAAGCGATGCAGGTTCTCTATGGTATTCGCAAGAAGCGTGTCCATCCTCATAAAGACGATAAGATATTGACCTCATGGAACGGGTATATGATTGCATCATTCGCTAAAGCTGGGAGAGTATTTGCAAATGACAAGTATACGGAAACAGCAGAACAGGCATATCGATTCGTCGAGGAAAACTTGATCGAAGGGAATCGTCTGAAAGCACGTTTTCGGGAAGGGCAGACGGCATATGACGGTTATTTGGATGATTATGCGAACTTCGTATGGGCGTCGATTGAATTATATGAAACGACTTTTGAGATCCGCTATTTAAGAAATGCAAAACAATTTACAGATGACATGATCCGATTGTTCTGGGATGAAGAGAGCGGGGGCTTCTATTTCTCCGGCCATGATTCTGAGCAATTGATCTTACGGCCGAAAGAATTACATGATGGAGCAACGCCTTCAGGAAACAGCGTGGCAGCAAACCAATTGTGGAAGCTTGCGAAATTGACCGGTGAAACGAAGTATGAAGAAAGATTAGACAAACTCTTCACAGTATTTTCTGAAGATGTTTCCCATTATCCCAGCGGTGCAGTTCATCTATTGGAAGCTTTCATACTGACGAAGCTGGATGGTAAAGAAGTAGTCGTAATAGGTCCCGATAAGGGTGGAGACCGTCAGTCATTTATAAAAAAGATTAATCGGCGGTTTTTGCCTGAAGTTACAATCCATAACATAACCAGCGGCAGCGATTTGGCAGATATCGCTCCATTTGCAAGAGAATATAAGCCGATTGAAGATAATACGACGGTTTATTTATGTAAGAACTTTGCGTGTGATCGACCGACGACAGATATAGACGAAGTATTAGCTGAATTACGATAACGAATAGAATCCGTGTCATGGCCAAGTACCTACGGGCACCATATCCCTGTGATTTTGATTTTCAAAACACCAGGTATGGTACATCCGAGGCTCTTGGCTTTCATTGTTTACTCGGCTTGACTCTATATTGAAAAAGTTATTCGACTATGGAGAAAACCTTAAACGTTCCCCTTTCCTTACGAACGTTTATTCGCTAAAATAAAGGCAGAATGGAGTGAACGGAATGAAAATTCGAAAGAGCTTACCTGAAATCCTTAAAATCATGAATCAAGATGAGACGATTGCGGCCAATATCGCTTATTGGAAAACGATCCCGGAAAAAGCGGGCCGTTCAGTTGCCTTCCCTGATCAAATTCACCCGAAAATCCGGAAAGCATTGGAAAATAGAGGTTTTTTTTCTTTATATACCCATCAATATTCTGCCTTTGAAGCGGCACGGTCTTATGAAAGCTTTGTTACTGTCACGCCGACCGCATCAGGCAAAACACTCTGCTATAACCTTCCTGTTCTCCAAGAAGTTACAGAGAATGAAAACAGCCGTGCTTTGTACTTGTTTCCGACGAAAGCTTTGGCACAGGACCAAAAAAGTGAAATAAACGAATTGATTGAAGAAATCGGCATCGATATAAAAAGCTATACATATGACGGGGATACCCCCTCGAATATCCGACAGGTCATCCGTAAGGCAGGCCATGTTGTGATGACGAACCCGGACATGCTGCATTCGGCAATCCTCCCTCATCACACGAAATGGTTTTCCTTGTTCGAAAATTTGAAGTATATCGTGATCGATGAACTCCATTCATATAGGGGAGTATTTGGAAGTCATTTCGCCAACGTCTTGAGAAGATTGAAAAGAATATGTGCCTATTATGGAAGCACCCCAATTTTCATCTGTACATCCGCAACAATTGCCAATCCGAAAGAACTTGCTGAAAAATTGACAGGGGATAGGGTGCGCTTGATCGATAACAATGGCGCTCCGGTAGGGAAAAAGCATTTCGTCTTCTATAACCCTCCGATCGTCAACAAGCCGCTGAACATTCGCAGGAGTGCAACGCTTGAATCGAAAAAGCTTGCTTCATTATTTTTAGAAAACGAAATCCAGACGATCGTTTTTGCAAGAAGCAGGGTCAGGGTAGAAATCCTTTTGACATATTTGCAAGAATTGATCAACCGCAAGATCGCGAATAAGACGATACGTGGTTATCGCGGCGGTTATCTACCAAAGCAACGGAGAGAAATCGAACAGGGGCTTCGAAGCGGTGAAATCATGGGTGTCGTAAGCACGAACGCCCTGGAGCTGGGTGTGGATATCGGTCAACTCCAAGTCTGTGTCATGAACGGATATCCAGGGACAATTGCAAGTACATGGCAGCAAGGGGGACGAGCTGGCCGGAGACAGGATGAATCTGTTGTAGTACTCGTTGCGAGCTCTACCCCTCTTGATCAATACATCATCCAGAATCCTGATTATTTTTTCAATCGGAATCCTGAAACGGCCAGGATTAACCCTGATAACCTGATCATCCTGGTGGACCATTTGAAATGTGCTGCATATGAATTGCCGTTTAAAAACGGAGAGACATTCGAAGGAGTAGAAATCGATGACATCATGTATTTCTTAACCGAGGAAGGTGTCCTCCATGAGCAGGGGAACAGGTGGTATTGGATGAACGATTCGTTCCCAGCACATAACATCAGTTTGCGGTCTGCTTCTCAAGAAAATGTCGTTATCATCGATCAGACAGATGTTGCGGATGTGAAGGTCATCGGCGAAATGGACCGGTTCAGTTCGATGACGTTGCTGCATGAAGAAGCGATCTATCTTCATCAAGGAATCCAATATCAAGTCGAGAAGTTGGATTATGAAGAAAAGAAGGCTTACATCCGAGAAGTGGACGTGGATTACTACACAGATGCAAATTTGGCAGTTTCTTTGAAAGTACTCGAGGAAGATAAGCAAAAAACGTATCTAGACTCTCAGGTCGCTTTTGGGGACGTCACCGTCAATGCAATGGCGACGATTTTCAAAAAGATCAAATTCGGCACGCACGAGAACATCGGCTCTGGGCCGATTACGTTACCAGAAGAAGAACTTCATACTTCTGCGTCTTGGTTCAGTTTTTCGGAGGATATGATTGAAGGTCTTTCTGAACAGGAACTCGAAGAAGGATTGATTGGAATTTCGAATGTAATGCGTCACGTCGCTCCATTATTCGTCATGTGTGATGTGAGCGATCTTCACGTCGTGCCTCAAGTGAAAGCTTCACATTCGCAGCTGCCGACGATTTTCTTTTATGATCGGTATCCTGGGGGCATAGGGCTTAGTGAGTACGTATATGACCATATATCAGAAATCATGAATGAAGCAGAACACGTGATTGAGCGTTGTCCTTGCGAAAAGGGATGTCCATCATGTGTTGGAAATGAAGTGCAGTATACAGACGTGAAAAGTCTTGCGTTGAAATTCTTAAAAGAGGGAAGGAACGATTCCAATTATGTCACTTCAAAATAAATTGAATCGTTTTAAGAAACAGCTGACACATGTCGGTACGGATTCAACTTCTGAAAATCCTAAAAAGCCTGTAAAAGCAAAAGTGATGGAAGACGATTCAGAATGGGAGGCGTTGCAAGCCAGAGCCGTCCGTTTTGATGATCAGCATTGCATTCTTCGGGAAAAGAATTTCTCGAAAGATTTTAAAATCGGACAATATACAGTTGACGACCTGCATGATGCGGTCAAGCGTTGGAACGAAAGGAAGGAATCCCATCCTCTATCTGCTGAAGGCAAACAGGCGGGAGACCTCCTCTTTTTTGATACAGAAACGACAGGGTTAGGCAGTGGAGCGGGTAATACGATCTTTTTACTTGGAGTGGCAAGAATAATTGACGATGACATCCAAATGCGCCAGTATTTTCTCCCAGGACCAGGGAATGAAGTGGCTTTGTATCATCACTTTTTGACCGATGTCCAGGACACGTCCAATTTAGTGACCTATAACGGGAAAGCATTCGATTGGCCGCAAGTGAAAACCCGGCATACCTTCGTCCGGGAGATGGTGCCGAAGCTTCCGCCTTTTGGTCACTTTGATTTGCTTCATGGCTCACGAAGAGTCTGGAAAAAAACATATGAATCATTACGACTCTCAATTGTGGAGAAAGAATTGTTGAACATAGATAGGATCGAGGATACACCAGGTTACTTAGCTCCGATGTTATACTTTGAATACTTGCGGGAAAAGGACCCTACCATTCTAAATGGGGTATTCAAACATAATGAATTGGACGTTCTCACCCTCATTTCCTTATATACACATCTTTCTAATGTTTTGTTAGATCCAAGTCATGCATCACTCTCTACTTCTGAACGCTATGAAATCGCAAAATGGTATGAAGCAATAAATGATTTTACTGAAGCGAGACAACGCTTTGAAAGCCTGCTTGATTCAACAGCAGGTCTAAAAGCAAAAAAAGCCCTGGCAAGTCTATATAAGAAAGAAAAGGATATAGATAAAGCGGTTTTTTACTGGGAATTGGTTATAGAAACAGAGGAAGATGTGGAATCTTATGTTGAACTCTCGAAAATCCATGAGCATAAATACAAAGATTTCGAGAAGGCATTATTTTTCGCCAGAAGGGGATATGAGGCATGGAAATCCTCGAAACGGATTCTACGTCAACAGGAAGATAGGGACCGGTTGGAGTTCAAAAAACGGATCAACCGGATTGAAGGGAAAATCGGGTAGGTCAATAGTAGGGAAATGAAAATAATGATAAATGGTTAATATTCCCCGGGTAAGCGCAAAAAACGATGTTTTTCGTGCTATCCTGGGATTTTTTAAAATTTTTTAGTCTTTTGTAACAGAAATATTGAAAAAAATGTCGAATCGCCATAAAATAGGGGATGTAGCATTTACATATTTAGGGGGATTCCGACAGTGCGCAACATTATAGTGGTTTTATTTTTCCTTATGATCGGCTTGACTGTATATTTCATGAACTTAGGTGCTTGACCATTTTCGTCCGTTTTCAATGAAAGAAGGCGGATGTCTTAGACAAGTCTCATAGATCTCTCATACATTATAACAAAGCTTTTTACTAAATCATAAAGGAGAATCTATGGGATGCATTATCATAAACCTCAAATGATGTGCCCGGTGGTCCATCCACCGAAGAAGTGTGTCAAGCATTTTTGTCATCACAAGGTTGTACCTCATATCCATCCAGTGATTGAGGAACATGTGCACCACAATATCATACAGCATAAGCATATGCAGAAGCATTGTAAAAAATCTTGCTGTACGACTCAACACAAGCATTGCATGGTCCCGCCGCGCCCTAAATGCGGCTGTCACCACGGCGGCTATGGCGGAGGCTTTGGAGGCGACCACTACGGTGGGGGCTCCGGAGGCGTCTGGGACTGGTAATTTATGAAGCGGACCGAGTTTAATTCGGTTCGCTTTTTTTAGAGAATAATTAATGCAGAATTTCTTTGAATGTAGACAAAAAAATACATTACTTTTTCATGAAAACTGTATTTTTTCAACAATTTTTGATTATGGAATATGATACACTTATAGTGAGTCCAATTTTTGGTACGTGATGAAAGATTTATGTTTTCAAAAGCCTAAATAACATCAAGGTAACACAGGTTTAACAAAGGAGTCATGGGATGATCATGGTTTTAGCAGTGACTGGGTATAAAGGTCATGAATTAGGGATATTTTCGAACAAGCATGAAGCAGTACCTTACATAAAAGGTATACTAAAAAATCGTCTTGCACATTTAGTTGAAGAGGGTTTGGAATGGGTAGTCATCAGTGGACAACTTGGGGTTGAATTATGGGCTGGTGAGGCAGTCATTGAGCTGAAGGATTCTTATCCTGATCTGAAGCTAGCGGTCTTGACTCCCTTTCAACATCAGGAACAAAGGTGGAAAGAAAATACCCAGGAATACTACCAACTCATCCTGTCTAAAGCCGATTTTGTAGACAGTATTTCGAAAAGATCTTATGAAAACCCTGGTCAGTTGCAAGCGGCAAATCAATTCATCATTGAAAAAACGGACGGGTTGTTAGTGCTTTATGACACAGATCAGCCAGGTTCGCCAGAATTTTATTTGAAAACGGCGCACAAATATGTAGAACTTGGTAACGAATATCCTATATTGTCAATTTCCTTTTTCGATATAAATGATTATATCGAGGAATCACAGAAATCAAATGAGGATGATTGGGTAACCTAATATTAGATGAATATTATGTGAAACTTGGTATAATGTTGTGTAGAAAACAACTATAAATGAAACGAATGACAGAAATCAATAATGGGGTGACGCATTTATTATGGATAATAAACGAGTACAATTGACATCTAAAGAAATTTTAGAAAAAGATTTCAAAACAGGATTCCGCGGTTATGATCAAGATGAAGTCGATCAATTTTTAGACATAGTAATAAAAGACTATGAGCAGTTCCACAAAGAAATTGACCGTTTGAATGAAGAAAACGTGAAATTGAGAAAAGAGCTTCAGCGCTCTGGTGAACAGACGAAAACACAAAGCAATGGTGCAGGCATAACAAACTATGACATCTTGAAACGTCTTTCTAATTTAGAAAAGCATGTTTTCGGTAGTAAGCTTTACGATTGATTTGGGTATAATTGACATTGAAAAGTATTCAAACGTACGATATAATGTAATTCGACTCTAATAAGGTCATATCGTTTGGGTAATCGCTGTACTTCATTTTCGAAGTATAGAGGAAAGTCCATGCTCGCACAGTCTGAGATGGCTGTAATGTTCGTGCCTGATCAATAAATAAGTCAGGGTAGTCTGGTTACGACTGGACTAACGGCAGGGAAAACACCTACGTCTTCGGATATGGTGTGAATACCTTGAAAGTGCCACAGTGACGAAGTCCTGCAGGAAACTGCCGGAGTGGAACGAGGTAAACCCCACGAGCGAGAAACCCAAATTATGGTAGGGGAGTCTTCTCTGAGGAAATGAACGAAGAGAAGGACAGATGTTGGAGAACATCTGGAGATAGATGATTACCGCCTGCGTACGAGGAGCTTAAGCTCTGTTTGAGTACGGGGAACAGAACATGGCTTACAAAACGAGATGACCGAAAGCCCACATTTGGAGGGCTTTTTTATTTTGCTTTTTTAACTCAATTTCGCCACACTCCTACGGGAAAAGCGAGCCAGGCAATTCCACTTAATATAGGGAAAATTATATGGACATTTTTCTCCTTTTATTGAACATTATTTTCGTTTTATGTACATTTCCCAGGTTTTATTGAACATTTCCCATGATATATGTACATATTTTCGTTTTTATCAACATTTGACGCTTTTCGACAACTTGACAGAATGGTTGAGGAGGGCATACGGATCGCCTGCGGAAAAGGAACGATTTTCATAAAAATGAACTACTACGATTAGAAATGTCCGATTCCATTCAGTATAATAGGAGAATCATACATAAAGATTGGAGCATTCAAAATGAAACCGATTACGTTGATTGCAACTGCAGCAATGGGCTTAGAATCAATTGTCGCCAACGAAGTGCGTCAATTAGGATATGAGAATGTGCAAGTTGAAAACGGCAGAATCATCGTGGAAGCGGACGAACGCGCGATTCCACGCTTGAATCTATGGCTTAGGACAGCCGATCGAATCAAACTGAAGGTCGGTTCATTCAAGGCACTGTCTTTTGAAGAGTTATTCGAGCAGACAAAAGCCCTTCCTTGGGGAGATTTTCTGCCAGAAGATGCAGAGTTTCCGGTCATCGGCCGTTCTGTAAAATCAAAGCTATTCAGCGTTTCTGATTGCCAGGCAATTGTCAAAAAAGCGATAGTCGAAAAGATGAAAGAAACTTACGACGTCCAGGGATGGCTACCGGAAAATGGTGCATTTTATCGTGTGGAAGTTGCCTTGCATAAGGACATTGCTACCCTGACGATCGATACGAGCGGTGAAGGTCTCCATAAACGTGGCTACCGTTATTTGCATAATGAAGCACCGCTGAAAGAAACTTTGGCGGCTGCGTTGATACAATTGACGAACTGGAAGCCGGATCGACCGTTTTTGGATCCGTTCTGCGGTTCCGGAACAATACCGATTGAAGCGGCGATGATTGCAAAAAGCATCGCGCCAGGACTAAACCGCGAATTCGCCTCTGAAAACTGGTCTTGGTTAGACAAGAAATTATGGTATGAGGCTGTTGAAGAGGCGCATGACCTCGCAAAATTCGATCTGCCTGTGGACATCTTAGGGTCAGATATCGATCATAAAATGATTGAACTCTCAGAAAATAATGCAAATGAAGCCGGTTTTGAAGGAGAAATCCGTTTCAAACAGATGCAGGTGAAGGATTTCCATACGAAATCGGAATATGGATATGCAATCGGAAACCCTCCATACGGTGAACGGTTGAATGAAAGAGACTATGTGGAAGCTTTGTATAGGGACCTTGGTGAGGTGTTCCGACGTTTGGACACTTGGTCGTTCTATGTCCTCACATCTCATGATGGATTCGAAACACTATACGGGGAAAAAGCGTCAAAAAAACGGAAATTGTATAATGGGGACTTGAAATGTCACTATTATCAATTCTTCGGTAAAAAGCCGCCACGGAGACATGTTCAAGTTTAACATTGGATGAATCCACCCATACTAGTAGTAACAATACTAGGGTGGGTGGTTTTAATGTATGAACGATATAATGACATCGAAAGTGTGGCGAAAGCGATAAAGGCTTTAAAGGATATGAATGAATCTTGTTACGATAGAGCATGTCAAAACATCCGTTATCAGCTCGATAACGCGGTCGCTTATGAATCTGGTTATCATCGGGACATGAGCAAATACTCGTCAATACATACATCGATCATTGAAGGAACTGCCCAATAGTTCTCATAGGGTCAGTTCTTTTTATGTGGTAAAAATTCATTTCAAATGAGTTTTGATCTTCATTCAATTAAAAATCGCGACTAAATAGACCATCCAGATATAATTATAGAACTAAAAGATGAGAGAAACTTCTAAAAGTTGCTGGATTGTTGATTATCTTTAAAAATCATCGCCATACCTTTGAAATTTTAAAATTATCCTTAAAAGGCAGAATGTATCTTCAAAAAAGGAAAATTATCTTGAAAAACAGACTAACACATAAAATTTCACGTACCGTACTGGAATTTAATATGTTATTTCAATAAATAATTAAGGAACATTAAAGGGTTTTCTTGGTATGACGTCAAATAATTAGGATGGCTGCAATCATTTTACATATTAGGGAGATGGAATAGATGGCAAGTACAACAGCAAACAAAATGGAGCAAAGATTCCAAGACCTGACACAACGGATCACCAGCTATAATGAAGCAATTGGATTAATGGTTTGGGACCTTAGGACTGGTGCACCGAAACGAGGGGTTGAGCAACGTTCCGAAGTGATCGGAATGCTGTCTTCTGAGGTATTTAAATTATCGACATCTAAAGAAATGAAAGAATGCTTGGATGCGTTAAGCGTTTCTTCACTGCACCCGAATTTGAGTGAAATAACGAAAAGGGCAGTACAGGAAGCAAAAGAGGAATATGAAAGAAATGAAAGGATCCCTGAAGCTGAATATAAAGAATATGTTATTACCCAATCAAAAGCTGAAAATGTATGGGAAGATGCAAAAGCTGAATCTGACTTCTCCAAACTTCAACCATACTTAGAAAAACTTGTTCAATTCAAAAAGAATTTCGTCAGTTACTGGGGACATGAGGATCACCCATATAACACCTTGCTTAATTTATATGAGCCTGGTGTCAATGTAGAAACGATCGATCGTGTCTTTAAACAACTACGAGAAGCAATTGTACCGCTCGTCCAGGAGGTCGTCAACTCGAAGCATCAGCCTGAAACATCTTTCCTGTTCAAGCATTTTCCTGCGGATAAGCAAAGGGATTTCAGCAGGCATGTCCTGAAGCAGATGGGCTATGATTTCCTTGCAGGCCGACTGGATCAGACGAACCATCCTTTTGCAATTGGATTGAATCCTGGAGATGTCCGTGTCACGACAAAATATGATGAAGTAGATTTCAGGACCGCTGTGTTCGGCACTATCCATGAGGGTGGACATGCTTTATATGAACAGAACATCAGCAAGGACCTTATCGGAACACTTCTATGCACCGGGACGTCAATGGGTATTCATGAATCTCAATCGTTATTTTGGGAGAACTTTGTCGGCCGTAACCAGTCGTTCTGGGAAAATAACTATGAAACGTTCAAGTCTTATACCAATGGGCAGTTCGATCAAGTTTCAATGGACGACTTTTACCGTGCCATAAATGTTGCCGGTCCGTCGTTGATTCGGATTGAAGCAGATGAAATGACTTATCCACTTCATATCATCATCCGTTATGAAATCGAGAAGGGATTATTCAGTAATCAAATTCAAGTGAAGGATCTACCAGAGATCTGGAACGAGAAAATGAACGAATACCTTGGCATTCGACCGAAGCATGATGGGGAAGGCGTTCTTCAAGATATCCACTGGTCGGGCGGAGATTTTGGTTACTTCCCATCATATGCACTTGGCTATATCTATGCAGCCCAATTGAAACAAGCAATGCTTATGGATCTGCAGGACTTCGATCAGAAACTCAAAGAAGGAAATCTCTTACCGATCAAAGAATGGTTAACGAAAAATGTCCATCAACATGGCAAGATGAAAAAGCCGATTGAAATCATCAAGGATATAACAGGAGAAGGGTTGAACGCCCAACACTTGATCACTTACTTGACAGATAAGTATCGCGATGTCTATAAAATCAACTAAATGAAGAGAAAATCCCCGCGTCCAATAAGAATTAGGAGTGGGGATTTCTTTGCATAAGCTTTTGTAAGATTTCATCTCGTTCCTGATCTTCAATGAGCGAGAAAAAGTGAAGGATCATCGTATAATAAGATAACTTCTTTTTAATGTTTGTAGGCATCTGTCGTCCTCCTTTTTCTTTAATGCAACTCTTTTTCTTACTAACAATATATGTTGTTTAACGAAAAATGAGACATTTGTAAAGAAGGTTTTAAGGGATATGAAGCGAAATTTATAAAGTGAAAGGTTTGAAACGGTTTATTTCGTGAAAGGTTAATAAATAACGAACAGGATAAAGGAGAGGATTTGAAAATGGTTTTCCAAAATCCAGATCAAGCAGCCATTAACGACATACTAAAGACCAAAAAGCGTATTGCTGTTGTGGGCCTATCTGATAAGCCACATAGAACATCGTACCAGGTATCACAATACATGAAAGATCATGGTTATGAAATCATTCCGGTAAATCCGACCATTGATGAAACTATGGGATTGAAAGCGTATCCTTCTCTTAAGGATGTGGAAGGTCCCATCGATATCGTCAATGTGTTCAGGCGCAGTGAAGAACTCCCCAGGGTTGCAAGAGATATGAAGGAAATTGAAGCAAGTGTATTCTGGTCTCAGCTCGGACTTTTGAATGAAGAGGTTGTTGAGATTTTAAATGAGAAGGATACGATAATCATAATGGATCGTTGTATTAAAGTGGAACACGCTACAATGTGAGGATATGAACCACTCTAGCCAGGGTGGTTCATTTTCTTAGAGCTTAAAGACATTTGAATTAAAATCACTATTTTCGGAAAAAACGAATGATAATAAGTTAAATTGGACAAGTTGAACGGTATGATATAATGGTTCATTGTGGGATGAGAACTTCACATATTCAGTGAACATACCGATATTTTTCATGAACATCATATAAAAATAGAGATTGTATGTGAACAAATGTTCTGATAACATTACAATACAATAAAAAATGATTGTCTGAGTTTTGAAAGGGGCACGAGGGTTTTGGCTACGAGAGAACAACTTTCATATAATGATGATGCAATCCAAGTATTGGAGGGCCTTGAGGCTGTCCGTAAACGACCTGGTATGTATATTGGCAGTACCGATAGTCGAGGGTTACACCATCTCGTATACGAAATCGTAGATAATGCTGTCGATGAAGCATTGGCGGGGTATGGAAAGGCCATCACTGTAACAATACATAAAGATAACAGCATCAGTGTAAAAGACGAGGGGCGTGGTATGCCTACTGGTATGCATAAGACAGGGAAGCCTACACCGGAGGTCATCCTGACGGTTCTCCATGCTGGTGGAAAATTCGGTCAAGGTGGATACAAGACGAGTGGAGGACTGCATGGTGTAGGAGCATCTGTAGTCAACGCGCTTTCTGAGTGGCTTGAAGTCACCATCCACCGGGAAGGAGTCATTTATAATCAGCGCTTTGTCAATGGTGGAAAACCGGCAACTACTCTTGAAAAAATAGGCTCAACAAGAAAATCCGGAACGATCATCCATTTCAAACCGGATCCGACGGTGTTTTCAACTACGACTTTCAATTATGAAACGTTGAGCGAACGTCTTCGTGAAGCTGCTTTCCTTTTAAAAGGGATGAAAATCGAGTTGATCGACCAACGTGATAACGAGAATGATAATACTGTTTTCCAATTTGAAACTGGAATCAAGGCATTCGTCGATTACTTGAATGAAGAAAAAGACATCCTTCATCCAGTCGTTTCATTTCAAGGGTTTCAGAATGCGATCGATGTTGAGTTCGCATTCCAATTCAATGACGGCTATTCAGAAAACATGCTTTCATTCGTCAACAATGTCCGTACGAAAGATGGTGGAACGCACGAATCCGGTTCAAAGACAGCGATGACAAGGATATTCAATGAATATGCCCGTAAGACTGGCCTTTTAAAAGAGAAAGACAAGAACTTGGACGGTTCGGATATCCGTGAAGGCCTGACAGCAATCGTTTCAGTCCGTATTCCGGAAGAAAAGCTCCAGTTCGAAGGGCAGACGAAAAGCAAGCTCGGTACAAGTGACGCACGATCTTCTGTAGATGCGGTCGTATCGGAACATTTGAATTATTTCTTAGAAGAAAACCCGAAAATCAGTGAAATGCTGATCCGTAAGTCTGTAAAAGCAGCGCAAGCTCGTGAAGCTGCACGTAAAGCACGTGAGGAGGCACGGAACGGGAAGAAAAATAAACGAAAAGACTCGATGCTAAGTGGAAAGCTGACACCGGCTTCATCAAGGAATGCCAGCAAGAATGAATTGTATCTTGTAGAGGGAGATTCTGCCGGTGGATCCGCAAAACAAGGACGTGATCGACGTTTCCAGGCGATCCTTCCGCTTAGAGGAAAAGTCATCAATACAGAAAAAGCGAAGTTACAGGATATTTTTAAAAATGAAGAAATCAACACGATCATAAATGCAATCGGTGCTGGAGTCGGAGCAGACTTCACAATCAAGGACTCGAATTATGACAAAGTCGTCATCATGACGGATGCCGATACAGATGGTTCTCATATCCAAGTCCTTTTGTTGACATTCTTCTATCGTTACATGAAACCGATGATTGAGGCAGGAAAAGTCTATATCGCACTACCGCCTCTTTACAAAGTGAGTAAAGGTAAAGGAAAAAAAGAAGTCATCGAATATGCCTGGGACGAAGATGGTTTGAAGCAGGCCATCAAGAAGGTCGGAAAGGGCTATACCATCCAACGCTACAAAGGTCTTGGTGAAATGAATGCGGATCAATTATGGGAAACGACGATGAACCCTGATACCCGTACACTGATCCGAGTGAAGATCGAAGACATCGCGCGTGCAGAACGTCGTGTTTCTGTCCTGATGGGTGACAAGGTAGAACCGAGACGTAAATGGATCGAATCTAATGTGGCATTTGGAATGGATGAAGAGACGAACATCTTAGAAAATGAGAACCTTGAAGTTGTTGAGGGGGAGTAAGATTTGACGAATGCAGAGAAATACTTGGATTTACCATTAGAAGATATCATCGGCGACCGTTTCGGCCGATACAGTAAATACATCATCCAAGAACGTGCCTTACCTGATGTACGTGATGGACTGAAGCCTGTACAGAGGCGGATTCTATACGCTATGTACCAGGATGGAAATGTATCAGACAAACCATTCCGTAAATCAGCTAAAACCGTCGGTAATGTCATCGGCAACTACCATCCACACGGCGATACGTCCGTATACGATGCAATGGTGCGTTTAAGTCAGGATTGGAAAGTACGGAATGTATTAATAGAGATGCACGGGAACAACGGTAGTATCGACGGGGATCCGCCTGCTGCAATGCGTTATACTGAGGCACGCCTTTCCCCGATCGCATCTGAATTGCTTCGTGACATCGATAAAAAGACAGTCGACTTCACACCGAACTTCGACGATACCCAAGAAGAGCCTGTTGTTCTTCCAGCATTGTTCCCAAGCTTGCTTGTGAACGGGTCGACAGGCATTTCTTCCGGATATGCCACCGAAATTCCTCCGCACCATCTGGGAGAAGTGATCGATGCCGTCACGATGCAAATCGATAAACCAGAAAGCACTGTCGATGAATTGATGTCTGTCATCAAAGG
Organism: Pseudalkalibacillus sp. A8; assembly: GCF_045920555.1. Classification (NCBI taxonomy): domain Bacteria; kingdom Bacillati; phylum Bacillota; class Bacilli; order Caryophanales; family Fictibacillaceae; genus Pseudalkalibacillus; species Pseudalkalibacillus sp. A8. Next base: position 3,379,565 of record NZ_CP174509.1, on the reverse strand, counting down.
TCCTGACTTCCCGACTGGGGGCATTATCCAAGGTGTTGATGGCATCAGGCAAGCGTATGAAACAGGGAAAGGTAAGATCGTCATCCGCGCGAAAACAGAGATCGAGGATCAACGAGGTGGACGGCAACAGATCGTCATTACAGAAATCCCGTATGAAGTAAATAAAGCAAACCTCGTGAAACGGATGGATGAGCTGCGTATCGATAAAAAAGTCGATGGCATCTCGGAAGTGCGTGATGAAACGGATCGAACAGGCTTACGTATTGTTGTTGAATTAAAGAAAGAAGCAGATTCCCAAGGGGTATTGAACTATCTATTCAAAAATACGGATTTGCAGATTTCGTATAACTTTAATATGGTCGCGATCCACAACCGGACTCCGCAATTAATGGGACTTAAAAAGCTGATCGATGCATATATCCAGCATCAGCGTGAAGTGGTGACAAACCGTTCTAAGTATGAATTGAAAAAGGCTCAAGACCGTCAACATGTAGTTGAAGGATTGATCAAAGCCATTTCGATTTTAGATGAAGTTATCGCGACGATCCGAGCATCAAAAGACAAGAAAGATGCGAAGAACAATTTGATCGGACAGTATGCGTTTACGGAAGCACAAGCAGAAGCAATCGTTACGTTACAGCTTTATCGATTAACGAATACTGATATCAAGACTTTAGAAAAAGAAGCAGAAGATCTTGAAAAGCAAATCAAAGAACTACTTGCGATCTTGAACAGCGATCGCAAATTGCTTACCGTCATAAAAAAAGAACTCGCACGAGTGAAGAAGACTTACGCAGATAAACGTCGTTCTGTCATCGAAGCAGAAATTCAAGAAATCAAGATCAACCTTGAAGTGATGATACCATCTGAAGATGTTGTCATTTCAGTGACGAATGAAGGATACGTCAAGCGTACGAGCCCGCGATCCTATTCTGCTTCAAATGGTGAACCGCCAGGGATGAAAGATACCGACCGTGTCTTGAAGATTTTCAACGGAAATACGACCAATACCATGCTCATTTTCACAAATAAAGGGAACTATCTCCATATTCCAGTCCATGAATTGCCAGATATACGCTGGAAGGATGCCGGGCAGCATGTTACGAACATCGTCTCGATCGATCGAGATGAAAGTGTTGTAGAAGCAATGGTCATCGAAGAATTCAAGGCAGATGAGTATCTGTTGTTCTTTACGAAAAATGGAATGGTCAAGAGAACAGAGCTTTCGAATTATAAAGCCCAGCGTTATTCCAAGCCGTTGATGGCATTGAAATTGAAGAAGGAAGATGAGCTTGTCGATGTCTATGTTACAGATGGTAAGAAAGATGTTTTCATTGCCACTAATCTAGGATATGGACTTTGGTATGAGGAAGAAGAAGTTAGTGTCGTCGGCCAGCGTGCTGCTGGAGTGAAAGCAATCAATCTGAAGGACGATGATTTTGTCGTAAGCGGATTTGTAAAAGAGAAAGAAGAACGTACAGAAATCGTCGTCGTCACGAATCGTGGTGCGGTTAAGAAAATGCGGTTGGAAAGTGAATTCGAGCGTACTTCAAGAGCGAAGCGTGGTGTTATTATGCTGCGTGAACTTAAGTCGAATCCGCATCGGATCATCCAAGCACTACCTGTAAATGAAACGAACCTCGTCTGGATTGAGGCTGAAAAAGGGAAAGAAGAAGTCGTCGATCCAAACCAGCTCCGTGCTGCAGACCGATATAACAACGGATCCTTTGTCATAGACGTAACAACAGAAGGTCAAATTGTAGACGCCTGGAAACGAGTAAAAGAAGAAGACTGACATGAAAAAGTAGAAGGTTGGAGAAGTCCAACCTTCTACTTTTTTGCCTATTATTTATCAACAGATATTCAGGTAACTACTAACACAGTGCGAGGAATATTTGAGGTGTATAGAAGAAGCATGGATTGAATGTCGGGTAACAAAAGCCAATTGTAATGAAGAAGTTTACGAATGCTACCCACGCAAGAGCGATGCCGATTCCTCCGAATGGTGTTTGATAAAAAATCAATGTCCATTTGCCCTGGCAAAACCAGATTCCGTTTACTCTCCCATCTCTTTTGGAATAATTCGTTGAGTCAGAGTATGGACGCGGCTGTAAACCGAGCAGAGAGTAAATTTGTGTAGGGCTTTGCGGCTGCTGTCCAAGTAGATATTGGAGTTGGGATTGAGGAAACGCTGACAAAGTAGTGAAAAGATTTACCAGATGCTGTGGTGGCAAAGATGCAGGTCGAGAAAGCGTCGGCAGAATCTGTTGGACTTGCTGTTGTTGTTGTAGGGTCAATTGACCAGGCAAAAGACTAGGTACTCCTAAACCTCCTAGACCACCAATTCCTGGAACAATCGATCCAATAGGCAATTGGCGTGGATGGTTATGATACATGCTTACAATCCCCTTTTCGATGGATGATGATATGATTCGATATGCCACTATATGCAGAACTGGGCATTATGTGTAGCATTAATTGGGCAATTATCTTGACTTCAATTCTCCTATTGGTGGCCGATTTTACAGACGATCGTTCAGAGTCAGGTTAGGATCTTTAAGTATGAAATTGTCATTTTTATGAAGATTTTTCGTAAAAAATCTACTCTTTTAAAATGTAAGCGTTTCATAATTGAAAAAATCATGGCAATAAAGAAAATTTTCAGAAAACCTGTTGTCATTCGACAAAAATCCGTATAAAATACTCTCTATCATTCATTTTGAAGGGAGGCTTCGCGATGGTTACATTTCTTGCATCCATCATGTTTTTACTTCTAGGTTATTTTTTCTATGCAAAGGTGGTTGAACGAATTTTTGGTATCAACGACCAGAACCAAACACCCGCTTACACCAATAATGACGGGTTTGACTACACACCGATGAGCTGGTGGAAAGCGAGCCTCATTCAACTGCTTAACATCGCAGGCCTTGGCCCTATATTTGGGGCTATCTTAGGTGCATTGTATGGTCCTGTGGCATTCATTTGGATCGTCATCGGCAGTATTTTCGCAGGTGCTGTACATGATTATTTTTCTGGTATGCTTTCACTTAGACATAATGGTGCTCAATTTCCAACAATTGTTGGTAAATACCTGGGCAAACCAGTGCAATCTATGATCAACCTGCTCTCCATTGGACTAATGGTTCTTGTAGCAGCAGCCTTTACTGCAGGACCTGCTCAGCTGATGGCTGAAATCACACCACTCAGTTTTATAGTGTCGTTGCTTATCATCTTCACCTATTTTTTGATAGCTACATTACTGCCTATCAATAAAATCATTGGACGTGTCTACCCGATCTTTGGAGGAATTCTCATTTTCATGGCCCTTTCGATCGGTGTGGGATTGTTCTTTTTTGATCATCCCGTTCCGAACTTGACGTTAAGCAGTTTTCACCCAGAAGAACTGCCGATATGGCCACTCCTGATGGTGACGATCTCTTGTGGTGCTATTTCAGGTTTCCACAGTACACAAAGTCCGATTCTTGCACGAACACTCAAGAAGGAGAGTGAAGGGCGTAAAGTCTTTTACGGTGCAATGATAAGTGAAGGCATTATTACTCTTATCTGGGCTGCGGCTGGCATGACTTTCTTCGGGGGTACCAGTGGTCTCCAAGAAGCTCTTGCTTCAGGTGGACCTGCTGGAGTCGTCAATGAAATCAGTACTACAACACTTGGTACGCTAGGTGGCATCCTTGCTGTCCTCGGTGTGATCATCTTGCCGATCACGACAGGTGATACAGCATTAAGGTCGTCCCGTATGATGCTTGGCGATCTTCTCAAGCCGTTTCTTAAAAGGGATGGTAAATGGACGAACGCTCTACTCGTCATTCCTGTAGCGGTCCCTGCCTTTTTGCTGACACAAATGGACTACAGCTTTCTTTGGCGTTACGTGGGCTGGTCCAATCAGGTAGTTGCTACTGTCATGCTTTGGACTGGAGCCATGTACCTGATCAAACATCAAAAGTTTCATTGGATCTGTAGTATACCGGCATTATTCATGACAGCTGTGGTCAGTACTTATATTTTCTATGCCCCAGAAGGATTTGCTCTACCGTACATGACATCAATGGTGGCTGGCGCATTTATCTGGACTGCAGTTCTCATATGGTTCATAACTAAGGTAGTAAAATCCAAAAAGTTCGATAAAAAAGTCGTCACTGTTAAAAAAGCAAGTTAAGAATTGAAGCACTGAAAAAAGGCGTACTCTTTGTCGGGACGCCTTCATTAATTCATCTCGATATGAAAAAAAGTACTCTTAAGTTTTCATTGTTAAAGGGGGTAATGATAGCCATTACCCCCTGTTTTTTAACATAGATGAAGAGAAATTAGTGGGTCACATTCATTTCACCTGGTTGAGAAGTTTGATTCTGAAGGGGTTTTCTTCTATGATTGACTACATTGATTTTTGCTCCAACCATTAAAATCAACCCAGTTAAGAAGAACCAGATCATCATGACGATAATTCCACCTAAACTTCCATAAGTTGCAGAATAGTTACCAAAATTACTTACTTGAACCTCTCGCCACTTAACGACCTTACGGTCTGTTTGAAGTGGGAGATTCCTAAGAGCACCAGTGCAACCGCCGGTTCTTAATTAGGCTATCCCCGCAGTTCCTGCGGTTAATCGTAATGCTTCATTACGAATATTGATACTTGCGTTCATGTCTCGATCGTGATGTTCGCCGCAAGAAGGGCAATCCCATTTACGCAATCCGAGATTTCTAACATCTTTGTTTTTGTATCCGCACTTTGAACATAGTTGACTAGAGGGAAAATTTTTTGCGACAATGACTACTTGTTTGCCATACCACTTCGCTTTGTATTCAAGCATCATACGGAATTTCGACCAACTAACCTCACTGATAGATTTGGCTAAATGGTGGTTTTTCAATAGATTCCTTACTTGTAAATCTTCTATACCGATGATGTCGTGGTTTTTGACAATACCGGTCGAGATTTTATGCAAGTCATCCATTCTTGCATTGGTAATTTTCTCATGCAGTCGTGCAACCTTTATCCGTTGCTTATGCCAGTTGGAAGAACCCTTTTTACGCCTTGAAAGCGTACGTTGTGCTTTGGCTAATTTCTTTTCAAGTTTGCGAAAATAGTTGTGATTCTTATGTATTGTTCCATCAGACAAAATCGCAAAGTCCTTGAGGCCAACATCGATCCCTAAAGCTGAACCGGTTTTAGGTAACGCTTCAACCTCTGTTTCAACAAGGATGGATACAAAATATTTTCCGGTAGGATGACGTCGAACCGTCACATGAAGGATACGACCTTCAACCTCACGACTTTTAGCAAATCGAACGAAGCCCAGTTTAGGTAACTTGATCTTGTTGTCGATAACCGCAATATTCCCGTTTGTGTGTTTCGTCGTGTAGGACTGCACGTTGTTCTTTTTCGATTTGAACCGCGGTGCCTGATTTTGTTTTTTAAAGAATCGAGTATACGCATCAGCGAGGTTTTTGAGGGAGGATTGAAGTGCAGTACTATCAACTTCTTTCAACCAAACGAATTCTTTCTTTAATGGCGGTAATTGAGAAGAGCAAGTATTATACGATAACCCTTTGCCTGTTTCACGGTAGGTATCGTTCCATTGAGCTAAAAAATGATTAAATACAAAACGAGAACAACCAATGGTTTTAGCGATTAAGGTTTCCTGTTCTTTGTTTGGATAGATCCGGAACTTATACGCTTTTTTGACGAACATGAATGACCACCTCGTCCGAAGGGAATGTATGTTCTTATTCTAACACAACGAGGTCCACTTTGGCTAACGCCAACCGACATTCATCTCCCACCTACTCATTGGGATACGCCCTTCACATTCCTTGAGGTGGGAGTCTTCTGTCGGTAAACGATAAAGGGTGTCGATCAAACTGTGGAACAATTACCTGGACAGTTGGATAGAGTGACGAAGCAAACTGGAGAGTTAATTGATACAAGCAAAGATACTCTTGCAGATGTAAATGAGAAATTAAGAGCTTTAAGCCCTTTATTTTATATTGTCGGAGATATTGGTGATACTACTAGAAAATTATCTTCATCACTAGTAGATGCAACGAACGCTGTGAAGAAAAATACCTCTGAAGGAAAGGAAATAACCCGTAAGCGGGACTTGAGCGGTTTGTACGGAGCACTTGCAATCTGTTATTATTGGAAACAGAAACGAAATGCTAAAAAAACTTTACAACAGGAGTATTGATTAATGATGAAAAAAGGTAAAAACAATTACGGAAACCTCAAATTATTGGGAATTGTCAGTTCGTGTTTTATAACAGGGTTTTTAGGTGGAGTCATGTTATTTTTGAAAAAAGAGAGTACTCGCACTGGGAAATCGATTTTAATGCTGTCGAAAGAAAAGTATAATAGTAAGAAAGAAGACATGTATAACAATGGAAGAACTCAATATATCAACATTAAAAATATTGAGGATGAGTTCAAAAAGGATGCTGTATCTAATGCAAAAAAGGAAGTTGCCACATCAAAAGAAAAGGCAGAAAAACCAGAATAATAATCAGGACAACCGATTAAGGCGCGTTACTTAAAACGCGTCTTTTATTATGGCATTTATTAAAAATTAGTGATTGAGTTAAAAGCAGGGGTTTGAAATAATTGGTATCGAGATTATCTTCAGGATGGTATGTCCTAAAATATAAAAGTAAATTTAATGGATTATGAGGCTTAAGCCTATAAAAGACGAACTACGGGAGAGTGAAGATGGAAAAAGAACTACTGGATATGGATCAATTAAGAGTATACTTTGTTGAAGATTGTAAGTATTATTAATTGTTTTAAACTCCTATATGCTATATCTGACGCTTTCCTGATCTATTGAGAGCGTGTTTTTTATATCCGCGATTATTTTCAGAAGATAATAATTTTATTTTAGTTTTAAGAGGAAATTTATGTCGATATATAGAAAAAGTAAGTAATAAAGATTACATTTCTTGTCGGAGTATCTAGGAGGTTCACAGTGAGAAAAATATTACCAGCATCCATTCTATCTTATACCCAATATGGTTACCTAAAGGTTGCCAAAACTCTCAAAAGTCAATGTCCGGAATGTGGTAGATCAGGTAATTTTATATTGAAGGCAAATTATTATCAGGTTAAGAAAACGGGATTGTTTGCTGAGGGTCTTTGTTCCGAATGTAAGAAACCATCCATATTCGTAATCATGCTAAATGACAGGTCAGATCAAGGCGTTCAAGAAGCCGAAGTTTATATTTATGACCCGATGGCTTCGAAAGGCCATCTGGATGAAATCGAAGGAAATAAACACATTCCGAAGGATCTTGTCAGATCGTATGTGTCTGCCTTGAATGTTAGTCAGGCAAAAGACAACTCTGCAACAGCAGTCATGTCAAAACGTGTCATTGAGAGTGTCCTCAAAAACTATCTTGGTGAGAAAACAAAAGAACAATCTCTTTCTCAACAATTTGAACTGTTACCCCAGCATGTTGATTTAAGTAAACCTATTCAATCTCTCAGCCATTTGGTCCATCCCGACAGTCCCTTTTATGAAATGCTTGAATTGGAAAGGGAAATTGATGATGAAACAGCCGTGTTGTTGATGGAATTGCTAGAAGGCTTGATCGAATACCTCTTTGTCCTTCCTGAAAAAATTGAGTCTGTACATAATGAAATCGAAAGGAAACTCAAGTAGAAAAAGATTTACTCGCTCCCTTTATAATCTCAAGGGGGCTTTTCTTATTTGTTCAGTGCTTTAATAAATCTATCATATGAAGTTGATTTAAAACTAAATTTAAGCTAGAGTAAAGAAATTAATGAACTACTGTTAAAAGGAGCCACGATATGAAAGTCGCCTACTTAGGACCTAAAGGAACATTTTCAGAGGAAGCAGCTTTTCGATATTTTTCTTCAAATGAAATGGAATGGCTGATGTGTGAATCAATTATCGATGTATTGGAGGCTATTAAAGAAAAGAAAGTCGATAAAGGGATCGTCCCGATTGAGAATTCCATTGAGGGAACGATCAATATCACAATTGATGGATTGTTGAGAAACAATCTTTTTATTGATGGTGAAGTCATATTACCTGTAGCATTACACTTGCTTAGCGTAAAAGGGGCAGAAATCAATCAAATCAAGGAAGTATGGTCAATTCCTCCCGCTTTAGCTCAATGCAGGGATTATATACAGTCGCTGCGGGCTTCAAGCAGACATTTCAGCAGTACCGCTGCTGCTGCTAAAGCCGTCAAAGATGAAGGGGAAAAGGAATTCGGAGCAATAGCATCTGAATGGTCCGCTCAAGCCTTCGGGTTACAAATAATCAAGAAAAATATTCAAGATTATACGGAAAATCATACACGGTTTGTAATTGTTACGAATACTCCAGAAACGATTACCCATTCAAATAAAGCAATGCTGGTCATTACTCCTTTCGAAGAACGTCCAGGTGTCCTGGTAACGATATTAAACGTTTTTTCATCTTTATCGATTAATTTATCCTGGATTGAATCTCGTCCTACTAAAAAGAAGTTAGGCGAATATCGATTTTTTGTTGAAACACAAAAGGGCGTGGATGATCCGGATATGTTAAGAGCGAAAACAATCCTGGAAACCTATGGCCACGACGTTCAAATTCTAGGCAGCTACAATACCACAAGTTTATGATGGGGAATCTCCTATCATAGACTTTCCAGAAGGAACCGCATTTTTGTAAATGGACAAAGCATGAATGTTCTTGGTTCAGCAGAAGCTTATTTGTTTGATGGAGATGAGAATAAATTACCCCTATGGAAAACATGAGGAGATCTTCCAATCAAATGGCTTCTAATTTAGCTCCTCCGATGGACCAATTGGTTTAACCAGGAATTCAGTAGGGTAGGTTAAGCCCTAGGAGGAGCATATGATAAAAATATTATTATATATCATTGGATCAGTGTTGATCATCTCAACCATCGCTGGTATCGTGGGACTTAATAAAAAGCAAGAAGCAAAGACGAAAAAACATGAAGAGGTAGTTGCGTTAGGTGATTCGTTGACCTACGGGGTAGGAGACAATACGGGAAACGGCTATGTCAGTGATCTTCAATTGTTACTTTCGCAAAACAAAGGTGGAGCGGTCACAGTTCATAATTATGGAATTCCAGGGCAACAATCCGATGGTTTGCTTTATCAAATAAAAAATACAGATGTAAAGGATGACTTAGATGATGCAGATTATTTCATCATTTTCATCGGGACAAATGATGTACTTAAAAGTAATGGCCACAATTTGCTGCCAATCTATGAAAAACGGCTAGAAGTTGGAAAAGCTGACTATGAAAATAATATAAGAGAAATTCTCAGTATCATCCGTAATAAAAATCAGGAAGCGCCTATTCTTTTTCTCGGCCTATACAATCCATTTCCTGACTCAGTACAAATTGAGCAGGTAATTGAAGAATGGAATAAGACCAGTAATGAGATCATCAATGAATACCCACGTGTAAAATTCATATCGACCAATGAACTCTTTCAAAAAAAATCTACCGAGTATTTCAGTGATTCCCTCCATCCAAATAAAAAAGGCTATAAATTGATTACAAAGAAAATTGTTAATGAATACGATTTTTAAACGTTAATCAACAGTAAGGGAATTCGCGGTCCTTACTGTTTTTGCTTTTTTATTATGATGACGGTTAGATTGTTGAAGGATTTGGTAGTACATAGATCGAACTTTTTTATTTGAAAATATATGAACTGAAGGAGGAAAATGATTTGGGTATTTCTCTGTCAAAAATCACTCCAAACTTATGGTTCGATCATCAAGCTGAAGAGGCAGCCAACTTTTATGTTTCAATTTTCAAGGATTCAAAGATTGTGAATGTGACTCGGTATGGAGAAGCAGGGCCTGGTCCTGAGGGAAGTGTATTGACTGTAACTTTTGATATTGAGGGTCAATCGTTCGTAGCGCTGAACGGTGGCCCACATTTCACTTTCTCACCTGCCATTTCATTTTTAGTGGATTGTGAGACGCAGGATGAAGTGGATGGGTTATGGGATAAGCTATCCATTGGTGGGGAAAAAGAGCAATGCGGTTGGCTTAGAGACAAGTATGGCGTATCTTGGCAAATCGTTCCTGCCGTTTTGAGAGAAATGTTGAATGACCCTGATCCTGAAAAATCGCAACGAGTCATGAAAGCTATGCTTCAGATGAAGAAAATAAATATAAAAGATTTACAAAAAGCATATGAACCATTGACAAAGAACTAAAGACAGCTATATTTGTCTATAGGAATAATATGAGTGTACTGGGTGGACACATTTCATGGAACATGAGATGTGTCTTTTTTAATGATTATTTCCATCAAATAATTATTCTGAAAAAAGCCTTGTTTCATTTTTATGTATCTGTTAAAATAACAAACAATTAAATTTATTGGCCACACTTCAAGTACATTTTCATTGAAGTGATGGTAGAGGCGCGAAAACCAAAAGTACTTTGCATGAAGAGGTTGAGCTCTAATGAGTGCATAGGAAAGGGGGATTCGCCGAAGCCGAATTGTTTCTCAACGAGCATTTGGCTGGACCTGTACTGAATAAGTACAGGGCTGTCATACGACCAGAGTCCCAGCTGTCGTATGGAGGACTATCTCACGTAAAGGGAATAAGTGTGGCAGACGTTTGAGGATTGACTCTCAAGGTCTGACGATTTGTTTATTTATTTCAACCATTTTTTTTGATGGTTCAAATAAAACGTCCGTCACACTTTTAATGAGTCAATCCTTTTTTACACTATAAGAAAGTATAAATACTTTCTTAAGTATAAGTGCACAAGCTGTTCACTTCGGAAGCAATACTCCGCACGAAGGAGAAGCATTTGCTTTTTCGAGGAACTAAGGCTCAGCCGTCGCCACAGGCTTGGCTTTGCCAAGTTTTCTTTATCTTTTTCAAACGAAAGGAATGTAAAGATGGGATTAATTGTACAAAAATTTGGTGGTACATCTGTAGGTTCAATTGAACGAATTCAAAATGTGGCCGATCGGGTCATCGATACTTACAAGCAAGGTAAGGATGTCGTTGTCGTCGTTTCAGCAATGGGAAAAAGCACTGACCATTTGATTCAAATGGCGAACGATATTTCTAACAATCCCTCAAAAAGGGAACTTGATATGCTCGTTTCAACAGGAGAGCAGGTTTCGATGTCATTATTAGCAATGGCGTTACAAGAAAATGGCTATCAATCTGTTTCACTTACAGGTTGGCAAGCTGGGATCCAAACGGAAAACACTCATGGCAATGCAAGGATTCTAGATATCGATACAAAACGACTCAATGGGTACTTAGCTGCTGGAAACATTGTCATAGTTGCTGGATTCCAGGGGCTGACGGATGACGATGAAATCGCCACGCTTGGAAGAGGAGGATCCGATACGACCGCCGTAGCATTGGCTGCTTCTTTAAGAGCTGAAAAGTGTGAGATCTATACAGATGTTACGGGTGTATATACTACTGATCCAAGAGTGGTGAAAGAAGCAAGAAAGTTGGATTCCATTTCTTATGATGAAATGCTTGAAATGGCGAATCTAGGGGCGGGAGTCCTACATCCTAGATCAGTCGAATTTGCCAAAAATTATAACGTGAAATTAGAGGTTCGTTCAAGTATGGAAAAAGAAACCGGAACAATGATAGAGGAGGAAGTTTCTATGGAAGGAAATCTTACAGTTCGGGGAATTGCATTTGAAGATAATGTTACAAAAGTGACGGTCCATGGATTGCAGGATGATATATCTACTTTATCAAAGTTATTTACCATTCTTTCTGATCACAAAATCAATGTAGATATCATCATCCAAAACACGAACGGCAATGAATCCACGGATATTTCTTTTTCATTGGATTCAGCGGTGCTCAATAACGCATTGGAAGTGTTGAGTGAATACCAGCCTCAATTGAATTATGATCATATTACCTATGATGGAGATCTTGCGAAAGTATCGATCGTGGGATCAGGAATGATTTCCAATCCAGGTGTCGCAGCTAAAATGTTTGATGCTCTCGCTTCTCATGGAATAAAGATCAAGATGGTCAGCACGTCAGAAATCAAAGTGTCTACGATTGTCGATAGCACAGCAATGATCTCTGCAGTTGAATGCTTGCATGAAGCATTTGAACTTGTAGAAAGAAAACCTGTCCAAGTGTAATAAAAATTGACTCCTGTATACTGCTATGCAAGGATCGAGAAGAACGACCTGTAAAAATAATCGAAACAATCAAAAAAAGACTGTTGACTTTTGCATTTGGAATAGTTAGAATGGTAAACAAATTAAATCTTATCAAGAGTGACGGAGGGACCTGGCCCAATGATGTCCGGCAACCTGCATGTATGCAAGGTGCTAAATCCAGCAAAATGGATTCCCATTTTGGTAGATAAGGTGAAACGATGATTAGCCTGAGAGTCTTCCAATTTGGAAGGCTTTTATTTATTCTCAAATATTGAAAAGTTGAAAAGGCTGCTGACTAGACAAACTAGAGGCGACTTTAACCTTTGAACAGGTTAGGGTTGCCTCTTTCTTTTTTCACAGAAACGATAGGAGGGATTAATTTGGGACAATTAATAACGTACAAAACATGGTCTGACAATAAACTGGATATCTCCATAGACTCTGAAACCAAAGGTGCTTTACCGGTATTGGAGTGGGCTTACGGCCAGTACAAGGAGGACCTCATTTATGCTTGCAGCTTCGGGGCTGAAGGGATTGTATTGGTCGATTTGATTTCTAAAGTTAAACCATATGCAAAAATCGTTTTCCTGGATACCGGGCTTCACTTCGACGAGACATATGAATTGATTGAAAGAGTGAAAGCTCGTTATCCGCAATTACAAATTGAAATGAAAAGACCTGAATTGACAGTAGCAGAACAATCTGAAACGTATGGAGAGAACCTCTGGGAACATGATCCGACCCAATGCTGTCACATCCGGAAGGTGGTTCCGCTCGCGCAGACTTTATCAGGATATAAAGCTTGGATATCGGGGCTTAGAAGAGAACAATCACCTACGCGGAGAGACACAGAGTTCATCAATAAAGACGAAAAGTTTCGAGCAATCAAAGTTTGTCCCTTGATTCACTGGTCCTGGAAAGATGTCTGGCGATACATCAATGACCATGACCTTCCCTATAACATCCTCCATGATCAGGGATATCCAAGCATCGGATGTGAGAAATGCACTTTACCGACAGATGATGCTGCTGATTTACGAGCAGGGAGATGGACGAATTTGAAGAAGACAGAATGCGGTCTGCACCTATCATGAGGGGAGCAGACGTTAAATGATTCTGATTGCATTTTCAGTTGCTTTCTTCTTCGCCATGAATATGGGGGCGAGCGGGGCTGCCGCATCAATGGGCGTCTCTTACGGGTCGGGTGCGATAAACAAGAAAATCATCGCTTTGGTCATTTGTGGAACAGGTGTTTTTCTTGGAGCGGTCATAGGTGGGGGGGAAGTCGTCGAAACAATCGGCTCCGGAATCGTCCCTGAAGACATCATCACAACCCAGACAGCAGTCATCATCCTTGGTGCGGCCACCATTTCATTAGGGTTCGCCAATCTGATCGGGATTCCGTTATCCACGAGTGAAGTCACTGTCGGATCGGTCGTTGGTGTGGGGCTGGCGTACCAATCACTCTATGTAAAAAGCTTACTGACCGTTGTCCTGATATGGATTCTAATTCCGATCATTGCTTTCGTAATTGCCCTGATCTTCGGGAAAATGATCCAATCCATCCAGAATAGATACCATACTGTTCTAGAGGGGAATTGGAAGAAATGGTTGACCGTTCTTTTGATCCTGATGGGGTTTTTGGAAGCTTTTTCAGCCGGAATGAACAATGTCGCCAATGCGATTGGTCCGTTGGTTGGGGCTGGAATGATTTCTATCTCACATGGAACGTTGATTGGAGGTGGATTCATTGCTTTAGGAGCAATCCTCTTTGGAGGAAAGGTGTTGGAGACAAACGGTAAACGTATTACGAAATTCTCACTTCTTGAAGGTAGTGCCATATCAGGAACAGGTGCAACGTTAGTCATCATCGCGTCCATTTTTGGAATACCTGTTCCACTGACACAAATCACAACCTCAGCCATCATCGGAATCGGGACGGGGCAGAAAGGTCTTTCTTTCCTGCAAAAGAACATCATTTTGCAAATGATAAAAGTTTGGGTCGTCTCACCTGTATTTTCACTTGTCATTTCATACGGGATGGTCAAGGTTTTATTGGATAGCGATTTCTACACCCTTAGTGTCATAGGGAGTGTATTCATTGCAACCATTGGATCATTGAGTCTGATCAAAACGATCAAAGCAGAAAAACGTACCATACATGAACAAGGAGGAATTTAACATGAGCACAAGCATTCCACATGGAGGGAAATTGATCAATCGTATCAATCCACATTTTGATTACGAGTCATTGAAAAAAGAAATCGAATTGGATGCAACCGCACTCAGTGATCTTGAATTGATTGCAATCGGTGGGTACAGTCCACTTGAAGGATTTTTAGGAGAAAAAGATTATAAAAGTGTCGTTAACGATATGAGACTTGACAATGGATTGCCATGGAGCATTCCGATCACTCTACCGGTAACTGAAGAAAAAGCCTCTCAATTACAAATCGGTGATCAGGTAAAGCTTGTGAAAGATGGAAAGGTATATGGGGTGATTAGCATCCATGAAAAGTATGTTCCCGATAAGCTCCGGGAGGCACTACATGTCTACAAAACGGCAGAAACTGCCCATCCCGGTGTGAAAAAATTACTAGAGCGGCCTAATGTTTACATAGGAGGCCCTATCCATCTCGTCCAACGCCCGGCAAAAGACCGATTCGCAGATTATTATCTCGATCCGGAGCAAACACGTGAACAATTTGACGAACTTGGTTGGAAGACGGTGGTCGGTTTCCAAACACGGAATCCTGTCCACCGAGCACATGAGTATATTCAAAAATCCGCACTAGAAACGGTTGATGGTTTATTCCTGAATCCGCTTGTCGGAGAGACGAAAGCGGATGATATACCGGCAGATGTGAGGCTGGAAAGCTATGAAGTCCTTCTTGAAAATTACTATCCGAGGGACCGCGTTTTTCTAGCGGTTTTCCCAGCCGCTATGCGTTATGCCGGTCCGAGAGAGGCGATCTTTCATGCACTTGTCCGAAAGAATTTCGGCTGCACCCATTTCATTGTCGGCAGGGATCATGCCGGCGTAGGGAATTTTTATGGAACTTACGATGCTCAAAAGATATTCAGTCATTTTACAAAAGAAGAGTTAGGAATCGAAACATTATTTTTCGAGCATAGCTTTTATTGTTCAAAATGCGAAAATATGGCTTCGACGAAAACATGTCCACATGACAAGCAGTATCATGTCGTGTTGTCTGGTACGAAGGTGAGGGAGCTTCTTCGAAATGGATCGACCCCACCAAGTACGTTCAGCCGCCCAGAAGTGGCCGAAGTCTTGATAAAAGGATTGAAACAAGAACCGGTAACAACTTGAACAACTGAAGGAGTGAGATAAGTGGCAATTCAAAATATCATATGGCACGAATCGGCTGTATCGAAAAGCGAACGACGTCGTTTGAATAAACAGACAAGCAGTATCATCTGGTTTACAGGTCTTTCTGGATCCGGGAAGTCTACATTGGCAAACGCTGTCGACCGGAAGCTGCACGATCTAGGGTTGAGGAGTTACGTACTGGATGGGGATAATATCCGCCATGGTTTGAACCAAGGACTTGGTTTTTCAGTAGAGGACAGGCAAGAAAACATCAGGCGGATCGGTGAGGTCGCGAAATTGTTTGTCGATAGTGGTCAATTCGCCATCACCGCTTTTATTTCCCCATTTAAGGAGGACCGGAATCGGGTGCGGGAGATGGTTGAAGCCGATGAATTCATCGAAGTTTATGTGAAATGTCCATTGGCTGAGTGTGAAACACGTGATCCGAAGGGGTTGTATGAAAAGGCGCGCAAAGGAGAGATACCTGATTTCACCGGCGTAAGTTCGCCATATGAAGAACCCGAATCACCAGAACTGGTCATTGAAACAAACAACTATTCAGTTGAGGAATGTGCCGATCAAGTGATCACGTATTTAAAAGAAAAGAACCTATTTTAAGAGGAGGATGTTCCATTGGCATATGAAAAAATCTGGGCAGACAACGAAAAGCTGAATAAAACCGAATTGAAAAAGCTTGAGAAAGACGGACTTGAAATCTTTAAAGATATCCCGCATTACGCTGAAAATGGTTTCGAATCAATTCCTAAAGAAGAGTGGGATTCATTCAAATGGGCAGGCCTGTATCTACAACGGCCGAAAGAAGATGGTTATTTCATGATGCGGGTCAATGTCCCGTCAGGTGTACTGAATTACGAACAAGCAGAAGCACTGGCATCGATTTGTAAAGACTATGGCCGCGGGGTATTCGATGTCACTACACGCCAGGCGATCCAGTTCCACTGGCTGGAAATCGAGAACATCCCGGATATTTTCAACCGTCTACAACGGGTAGGTCTTTCTTCTGCGGGAGCTTGCGGGGATATCACACGTAATATCGTCGGAAATCCGCTGGCTGGAATAGATCCGAATGAGTTGTTCGATACAGAACCGATTGTAAGAGAGATTTATGAGTATTTCCAACATAATCAAGATTTCTCGAACTTGCCGCGGAAATACAAGGTCTCAATCAGCACGAATGTCCATAATGCATCGAATGCTGAAATCAATTGCCTTTCCTTCACCCCGGCTGTCAAAGAAATCGATGGAGAGGAAGTCAATGGGTTTCATGTAAAGGTAGGTGGAGGTCTCGCGGCAAGACCATATCTTGCAGAAACATTGGATGTCTTCATACAGCCGGAGCAAGTCAAAGAGACAGCGATTGCGATCACGACGATCTTCAGGGACTTCGGTTACAGGGAGAAACGTCACCGTGCACGGCTTAAGTTTCTTGTCGCGGATTGGGGTCCTGAGCAATTTAAAGAAAAATTAGTTGAGCTTACAGGTCCCTTGCCTTCAAAAGGTGAGGATGTCCAAAAGGATTGGAATGCAGGCTACTTTTATGGTGTGCATAAACAAAAACAGGACGGGTTGAATTATATCGGATTCAACGTTCCAGTCGGCCGGTTGGATGCAGATGAGGTTTTGGAAATCGCTAAAATATCAAAACAGTATGGAAATGGCGAGATCCGGACTTGTAACTCTCAAAATATCATTATACCGAACATCCCGGACGAGAAAGTCGATACACTCTTGCAAGAAAAGATATTTGAGAGGATTACGATTGAACCGAAACGCTTCATTGCATATTCTGTATCGTGCACGGGGATTGAATTTTGCAACCTTGCATTAGTGGAAACGAAAGAGCGGATGCGTCGGATAGCAGAATACCTCGATGAACAGATCAGGGTGGATGTCCCGATAAGGCTTCATATGGTTGGATGCCCGAATTCGTGCGGACAACGGCAAATCGCTGATATCGGATTGCAAGGGATCAAAATGAAATCGAAGGAAAAAGGCATGATTGAGGCATTTGAAATCTATGTCGGCGGTACATTAAATGACGGCGGGAAATTCAATGAGAAGTTGAAAGGTAAGATTGATGGCGAACACCTTCCTGCTGTTCTAAAAGAGTTTCTTGTCTATTTTAAAGAAGCGAAGATCCCTGGGGAATCGTTCTATGATTTCGTCGGCCGTCTCGGTATAGAGCCGCTACAGGAAGAATTGGATCATATTTTAGGAAATGTGACCGAGAATGTTTCGTGATAGGAGGGGCGATGAATGAACTTATACCGGTTTGAAGTGACGGCGAATGGTGAAGTGATTCCAGTCATCATCGCTGCAGAAAATGATAATGCGGCATTCCATCTCGTAGAAGTTGAACTTGAAAAATATTTTCTGAGATTACCTGAGGTTGATGATATATCGCTATATGAGAAAAAGAAGATCCGTAGAGGCAACGGTTTTGTCCTACATGAACAAGAGACGATTTTGACCGGCAGTTAAACATGTGAAGGAGAGGATGAAATGGGTAAAGTCTATCTAGTGGGGGCAGGTCCAGGGGATCCAGGATTGATAACAGTTAAAGGAATGAAGTGTATAGAAGAAGCAGATGTCATACTTTACGATCGATTGATCAACAAGGAACTATTAAACTATGCAAAGCCTGATGCAGAACTGATCTATTGCGGTAAACTTCCAGACTATCATCTCATGAAACAGGAAACGATCAATCGTTTTCTCGTTAAAAACGGGAAAAAGGGTAAAATCGTCACGAGGTTGAAAGGCGGCGATCCGTTCGTGTATGGCAGGGGCGGAGAAGAAGCAGAAGAATTAGCGAAGCATGGGCTCGAGTTTGAAATCGTTCCAGGAATCACATCTGGAATCGCAGCTCCTGCATATGCGGGTATACCTGTCACACATCGGGAACATAGCTCAACCTTCGCATTCGTGACTGGACATCGACGTAAGGATAAAGAAGGGGACGACCTCCATTGGGAAAGCCTTGCAAAAGGGATCGATACACTTGCCATTTATATGGGAGTAAAAAACCTTCCCTATATTTGTGAACAACTGTTGAAGCATGGTCGTCCTGCTGCTACACCTGTCGCCCTTGTCCATTGGGGCACGATCGAGGAACAGCGGACCGTGACCGGAACATTAGACTCCATTGTCGAGATTGTTGAACAAAGTGATATTAAAAATCCAAGCATGATCATCGTTGGTGAGGTCGTACGCCTGCGCGACAAAATCAACTGGTTTGAACGATTGATCCAGCCAGAAAATGAATTGCAGACACAAGTTGCTTTTTAAGATGGAGGGATGAGATGCAAGCCATTCTATACATCGGTCATGGCAGCAGGGTTGAAGAAGCAAGGAATCAAGCCGCTCGATTCATGCAACAAAGTATGGAGCACCAATCAGTACCGATCCAGGAAATCAGTTTTCTGGAATTGGCACACCCGACGATTGAAGAAGGGTTTCAACGATGCCTTGAACGTGGCGCCACTCGGATAGCAGTCGTCCCAGTCCTGTTGCTCACTGCTGGACATGCAAAAACAGATATCCCTTTAGAGCTGGAGCGATTACAAATGAGATGGCCGGATGTACAAATTACGTATGGGCGACCGTTTGGCGTTCATATGGGTATCATCGATATTTTGGTCGAACGAATCTATGAGCAGCAACAACCGGTTAACGATGCGATGGTCCTTCTAGTCGGGAGAGGCAGCAGTGACCCAGATGTGAAAAGAGATTTACGTAAAATTGCCGATCTGTTGCATGAGAAATATCCATTCAAAAGAGTGGAAACATCGTTTTTGGCTGCAGCAGAACCCAGTTTTGAGAAAGGGCTTGAACTAGCTGAACAATTCGGTCACAAGCAAGTGTTTGTGGTCCCCTATCTATTATTTACGGGGATCTTGATGAAAAGCATGGAAAAGACGATCAGAAAAATGATTCCTGCTGATCAGGAATTCATTTTGTGCAAGTACCTCGGTTACCACCCGAATCTTCAAAAAGTGGTCTCTGAGCGAACGCTTGAAACATTAGGAGTGATTGCATGAGCCATTACCCGATCATGCGATCTAGAAGGCAAAAAGGCTGTCGTCATTGGCGGTGGAAAGGTCGCTTATCGTAAAATCAATTCACTTGTTGAAGCTGGTGCAACTGTCACGGTTGCAAGTTTCGAGATAAATGACGTGTGAAAAAACTGGTTGTTACGAAAAAGATAACGTGGGTGGAAAACATGTGGAGGCTGCCGACTTCAGGTGCTCTCGTTGTCATTGCTGCTACTAATCATCGTAATGTGAATAAAAGTATCGCTGAATAGGCTGGAAAACATCAGTTAGTCAATATTGTCCGATGACCCGGTCTGTGGAAACTTCCAGGTCCCAGCTAAACTATCTAGATGATGAGAAATCGAAAGATGAGGTCCGTGTAATGTTTGCAGAGATGGTTGAATGGTGTGTGGATGAAGGCGTCGATTTCATTTTAGGGGGGACATTCTACTATCATGAGGAAGCGTTGATCGCACTTGAGGAAATCAAAAGGAACGGACTGGATGCCGTGATCTCGTTAGGGCTGATGGGAGAAGGGATTCTACGTGATGATTATACGGTTGAAGAATCTTGCAGAATACTGGAGGAAAACGGGGCGCTGGTCGTCGGAATGAACTGCTTCAGAGGACCTGATACGATGCAGCCCCATCTGGAAAAGATCCGTGAAAACGTAAAAGGATACATTGGGGCTCTTCCGCTTCCATACCGAACTACGGAAGAACATCCTACTTTTTTCAATTTAGCGGATGGTGGATGCAGCTGTACATTGCCCACAGAAACGACTTTCCCGACCTCGCTGGATCCGCTGTATCACAATCGTTATGAACTAGCTGAATGGGCAAAGAAAGCACATTATGAAACAGATATCAAATTCATCGGGTTATGTTACGGAGCATCACTTGCCATGATCCGGGCAGTGGCTGAAGCAGTCGGCCGCATTGCTCCGAATTCGAGGTATTCACCGAATATGGAAAAGCATTTCTTATTCGGACAGGATGAAACCTTGAAAAAGCATAATTTGGAGTTCCGTACAAGAGCATAGAATATGTTGGCAGAAGGGCTGATCTATTTTTGGATCAGCCCTTCTTAATTTCGAAATACGAATAAATATCTGGATTCGGCTTATACATTCAGAAATTGGCTTGAAAAAATACAAATTCGCTTAATTATTAAAGATCGGCGCATTTATCTTGAAACTCCTACCTATTTTTGACTTTAAGATAAGATCAACTAGTACAATAGCACCTCCTATTAAACAGGATGAATGGTTTATACAATTCTATGAATAAAAATACTAAACTAGTAATGTACTACCAGAAAAACCATTAGGGAGGAATATGATGAAACATTCATTGCTATCAGGAATTGCTGTAATTGGTTTATTGACTGCTCCTCTAACCGGAACAGCGGAAACAACTAAGTGGCATAACGTCAATGTAAATGAAACGATCCAAGAGGAGGACGGCAGTCTATTTAATAGTGAAAACTATGATTTTGTGAAATATTCGAAGGTAAACGAAAAACTTCAAGAAATTGCCCAAAAAAGCAATCGAATCTCCATCGAAACAACTGACCAGTCCTCTCAGGGACATGATATGTACGTCGTAACAATTTCGGATCCTTCAACAAAAGGAAAATACGGCTATCAAAAAGCCTTAAGAAAGAAAATGTTCAAAAATCCTGACAAGGCTGAAGAATTCATCGAGAAACATCCCGACTTCAAAGTTCCAGTCATGATCAATGGTTCGATTCATGGTACTGAATTCGTAGGTACAGATGCTACCCTTCAATTGATTGAACGATTCGCAATCGAAAATGATGAAAAAACGAAACAATTACTTGAAAACCACATTCTCATTTTCAATGTTGTTGCAAATCCAGATGGGCGAATAGACGCAACACGCTTCAACGGGAATGGTATTGATTTGAACCGTGATTTCATTACACAATCTCAGGTTGAAACCAAACATACCGTTAATTTGATCAAAGAATGGAATCCAATGGTATTCCTTGACCTTCATGGCTATGTGAAATCCTACGGCGGCCCGGACCACCCTGGATTGATTGAGCCATGTACACCACCGCATAACCCGAATTATGAGTACGATCTTTATTCCAAGTGGGCACTCGATCAGGCAGAAGCTATGGAAGGAAACATTGTTGACCACCGTGAAGAATATGAAAACACTAATACAGAAACATCAAACGTCGACTATCAGAACATGACAGGCACTTATATTCCTCAGCGTGATGACGAAGCAGGTTGGGATGACTACCCGCCGATCTTTACACCAATGTATGCAATGTATCACGGAGCTTACGGTTACACATTGGAAGCTCCGACAAACGATTGGGATGGCGTTAAATGGCACTATGACGCCGTAATAGGTGCACTCGAATTTTCAAATGAAAATAAAGCAGAAATGATCAAGGATCAAATCGAAGTGTTTAAACGGGGAATTCAATTCGATCATCCTTATCATTCGGAAGGTTTTTTCCCGAAAGCTTATATTTTACCTGTGGATGAAACCGATCCAACCGCTACCGAAAAGGCCGTTGAACATTTAAAGTTCAATGACATCAAAGTATCAGAGGCTAAAAAAGGTTTTGAATTTGAAGGGAAAACCTATCCAGCTGGAACCTACATTATTGATATGAGCCAGGCGAAAGCAGGGCTAGCCAACACGATGTTATGGGATGGAGAAGATATTACCGATATTACACCATCTATGTATGATATTTCTGCTTGGAGCTTACCTGAGTTATGGGGATTTGAAGCAATAGAAGTTGACGCAGGAAGTGACTTTGAAGTTAAAACATCAGAAGTGAAAAAGGTTTCTACTGATGACGGAGAATTAATAGGTGATGGTCCATACAAAATCCCTAATACTTCAGTTGAAGCCGTAAATCTTGTTAACACACTAATAGAAAAGGGCTATGAACTGAACTGGGGAGAAAATGGTCATTTCCATTTAGATGCTGAACCGACTTCTGAATTGAAAAAGCTAGTTAAAGAATCAGGAATCAAAGTAGCTACAGAAAAGGGAGATGTGGAACAGAAACTGAAACCTCAGAAGGTAACGATTTTAAAAGACGGCGGGATGAATAAAGGACAGTCTCATGCAGGTACATTATTGGCATTGCAGCGGTTAGGCTTCGATGTGGAAGAGATTACCCCGAAACGACTTGCTGAAGAGGGACTCGGTGATACAGATGTGTTCATATACAGCGGAACCTCGAGATTGATTACCTACAATAATTCCAGGGCGAATGCAGAATTCGGTCTCGAAAATGAAAGCCAATATGATCAGTTTAAGCAAAATGTATATTCACTCGTGGAAAATGGAGGAAAATATATCGCAGTTGGGGCTGGAGCATCTGATGCAACGAAGCAACTTGGATTGACAGATGTAACGGTCAACAAAGGGAGCTCCAATAGCAACGGTATCGTCAACGTAGATTATGATGAATCAGCATTGACTTCAGGTTATGATGCAACCGATTTTGGTTTTGTTTATCAACCAGTTTGGTATACAGATACAGAAGGGGTCAACATTCATGCATCATTCGATGATAATGATGATTTCTTTGTTGCAGGTCATTGGAAAAACCGTGAAGGTGCCCAGGGTAAACCTGTCATTGTGAAAGAAAAGGACCAAGATGTGGCATTGATTGGGATAGAAGCAGGATTCAGAGATCATACAGACTATCTGTTCCGTCTGCTCTCAAATGCAATCTATAGTGAGTAAATACTATACTCGGAATAAATACAGGAGCTGACTGGTAAAGGGTCGGCTCCTTTTCAATAAATTTGGATTGTCTGGTTATAAGGATGAAATGAATGATCATTCCATCTCAAGTAGGTGTTCAACTGACCAAGCCCGTCTGCATTGTACAAACCGATGATCCGTTGATATGCCAACAGATCGTACACCCCATTCCCTTGAAAATCAACCGGGTATAAACCGCCAAGCGCGTTGACGGAACCTTCTACAGGCTTTTTTAATATTCCAATCTGATCATATAATTCTGCTAAATATTCCGCCCCTTTATACTGTATATCTATGATGAATGTATTTCCGGTTTCCAACGCAGTCACCTTGACCTTGAAACCATCAAGATATTCTACTTTATAATGGTATAAGTCGTTGAATACCTCATAATTGAAAAGGATACGGGGATTATTATGCACGAATGAATAGACGTAATTATAGGTATATCCTCCCGATCCTCCAGAAAACATACTGATTAGAATATCGTTGACTTTGTCCCCTGTAAGATCCCCTAAGAATAACGAGGGTTGATATCCCATCAAGGTCTTTAAAGGTAAGTCATAAAACCTCCCGCTATGTCCATCTTGTATCCATAAGGTGATATTCTCTCGAAAAGGACTTTCAGGAAATGGAAGTGTACCGGTCAAAAAAACGACATCCTGGATTCCATCCCCGTTCACATCACCAGTTTTACGATCTAACAACTCCACAGGCATATCCATCCCTCCATAATAGTAGGCTCTTTTACCTTATGATTGATATTGTGAGTCAGTGATTCGTAAAACAAACTGCTTTACGCATATTATTCATAATCTCGAAAACAATAGGAAATATAAGGAGGTTTTGGATATGGATAAAGAACACTTTGTTGCTGTACGAAGAGATGAAAATGGAAAAATTCAAATGTTTCAAACTAGCTCTGGTAGAGAATTATCGTACTCTGACGCAATTAAAGAGGTAGATAATGAGATAATCGAAGGTGTAAACGTTGTTCGTGAAGAGGACGGGGAGACTTATATCCGTTCCAATCCAGATAACCGCAGGGAAAATAACTTAGACGGTCTGCCTATTTTTTAAAAGCTGGTAGTACCAGCTTTTTTTATTGTCCAAAAATAAACTTACATTTTTCTCGTAATTTTGAGCAAAATGTTTTGTGTTATAAAAAAATCATGGTATTATCACTATGTAAAAAGGAGTTACTAAATAAAAGTAACTAAATAATTCTAGGAGGAAAGAAAATGGTAGAAGTACTTTACATCACAGCAAATCCGAAAACCGCGGACGAATCATTAGGCCTGGCAGTAGGGGAGGAATTCATCAATTCTTATCGCGAGGCAAATCCTGAAGATGAAGTTATTCGGTTAAATCTATATGAATATGACCTTCCTTACATCGATACAGATGTTTTCAATGGTTGGGGTAAGCTTCAGCAAGGAAATGCTTTTGATCAGTTAAGTGCTGATGAGCAGGATAAGGTGAGAAGGATCAATGTTCTTACCGAACAGTTTAAAAAAGCAGATAAATATGTTTTCGTCACACCTCTCTGGAATTTCAGTGTCCCTCCCAAAATGAAAGCTTATATTGACTGTATCGCAATAGCGGGATCGACATTCAAATATACCGAAGAAGGTCCTGTCGGATTACTGGATGACAAAAAAGCGCTACATATACAGGCGCGTGGAGGCGTTTACTCAGAAGGCCCTGCTGCGGAACTGGAGATGGGAGACCGCTATATCCGTAACGTAATGAGCTTCCTTGGTGTTCAAGATATGGAATCAATCATCATCGAAGGACATGCGGCAATGCCGGATAAAACGGAAGATATCAAATCAAAAGCAGTAGAAGAAGCAAAACAATTCGCTGCAAAATTCTAATATAAAAAAACGTCCTGGAGACACCAGGACGTTTTTTTATTCATCATGTGGTCTAAACGGAACTTGATTCAACGGAATAGCCATTGAGTAGTCATAAGAAAATGATTCTGAGTGCACTGCTCCGTTCTGATAATCCAGTACAGAATCGTTCAACTTATTGTCGTTCTTCACATTTTCAAAAAACGGCATATCATGGAACGGTATATCTTTTCTGTGATCATACATTAGAACAACCCCCATTGTTCATTGATAAATAGTTAATTCGATGGAGTACCATAGTCCTCCTTTAGATTATGAAAAAAATTCAGTATTATTCATCAAGCAAAAAATCTCTATTACCGCAGAATCCGTGATAAGATATTTTCAGAACCGATGATGAGGGATGATTTTATGCCACAATTTTTATTTAAAGTGATAGAGGTCGAGACGTTGAAGGATGGATTAGAAGATCCTCAACTAATTAATAAGGTAGCGACAGTTGATGCTGAAGTGATTGATAAAGAGTCCGGAAAGACGATCTATAAGGGCATTTTCAACGTTAGGTTCAATAAAGATGGCGTCTATCCCGCTATAAAAACGATCAATGCGATCGATGCACCTAAATACATAAAAACAGAGTTGCTTTTCCGGTCAAAACGCTACATCAAACGGTTAAGGAAATGGCTTTAAAAGTGAAACAATGAAAAAGGCAATGCTGTATTCCAAAGTTTTTCTGAATGATCTTGATATTGCCATCAAACATGATGGAGAAGGTGAGACTTAATGTTATTCACATGTGGTAGATGGTGAAAAAGTTAATGAACTTGAAGCTTCCATACCACCTGAAGCAGAACTTGAAGAGCTGTGTGGAAGGAAAAATAGTATAAGTATATAGGTAGACTTACCGCAGTTTATGGCGGTAGGTCTTTTTTAGTATTTTCAGGGGCGTACAGGATGTACTAGAACCGGGATTGTCACAGAACGATGACGTCTTAGCCGGTTTTATTATTAGATTTGCATTGCGTTATAAGTACAGGACTTGAACACATTTAAACCTTAAACCCCAAATAATGATGGGAAAATTCGAAATCTTGACAACCTTATGATATTAAAATACTCTTACCTCATACGTTTTCTTAAAATCCAAGGAGGTAATCCAATGATCAATGTTGCCCTGCTAAGCAGATGGCACGTCCATGCAGATGATTATGCAAATCAAGCACGTCAAAATGAAAACGTTTCAATTAAAGTCATTTGGGATGAAAATACAGAGCGAGGGGAGAGATGGGCTAAGGAACTTGGCGTCCCATTCACCAGCCATCTAGAAACTGTTCTGGGTGATTCAGAGATCGATGCTGTGATTGTTGATGCACCCACGAATCTACATAAAGAGATCATTTTATCAGCTGCTAAATACAAAAAGCATATCTTCACTGAAAAAGTTCTCGCTTTTACTGTGAAAGACTGTGAAGAAATCTATGAAGCAGTGAAAGAAAACGATTTGCAGCTGATGGTATCCTTGCCTCGACTTACGGAAGATTATTATTTATATGCCCAAGAGATAGTCGATCAAGGTCTATTAGGAAAACTGACAACGATCCGTTGCAGGTTAGCTCACAACGGGGCTGTGCCGCTTGATGGTAAGGCAACAGGATGGCTTCCGGATCACTTTTTCAATAAAGAGGAATGTGGCGGAGGAGCGTTGATTGATCTTGGTGCCCATCCGATTTATCTAACAAACCGTTTAGCTGGACCTGCAACCGCTGTAACCGCTCGCCTTCAAAACACAGAAGGTCATGAGGTTGATGATAACGCAGTCGCTATAGTCGAGTATGAATCAGGTGCTCTTGGAATCCTTGAAACTGGTTTTGTCTCCGGCGGCAGTCCGTTCCAATTTGAGCTTTATGGAACCGAAGGAACATTGTTAATTGAAGATAATCAAACTCGTCTGAAAAGTAAAAAGCTGAGTGAAAATTGGATTGTACCTGATTCACTCCCTGAACCCCACCCATCTCCTTTCAACCAATGGGTACGTGCAATACTGGACAGTGAACTAACCACCATTTCAGAAACGGATGCGATAGGACTTACATTGATAAACGAAGCTTCGAAAATTTCACATGAACAAGGCAGAAGAGTTACCATAACCGAAATCATGAATAAAATTCAGCAAACACACTAGGAGGAGTAAAGTATGGCTAAAAACTTAAAAGTCGGGATCATCGGTGCTGGTGCGATCGCAAAAGATGTACATATACCCAATTATAGGAAATGCGGTGACAAAGTCGAGATAGTAGCAGTATGTGATGTGGTCAAGGAGAAAGCGAGTCAACTGGCGACTGAAGTCAATGCACCTCATGCGTTTTCCACTTATCAAGAAATGTTCGAATCAGTCGAAATTGATGCGGTCAGTATTTGCACACCGAATAAGTTCCATCATCCTGCCACGATTGCTGCGCTAGAAGCTGGTTGTCACGTATTATGTGAAAAACCGCCAGCAATTACTGTACAAGAAGCAGTTGAAATGGCTGAAACTGCAAATAAAGAAGGGAAAATTTTAACCTACGGCTTCCATTTCCGCCATGCCCCAGAAGTCGAAGCTTTAAAACGTTTCATCGACAATGATGATTTAGGTGACATTTACGCTGCTAGAGTCACGGCGATACGTCGTCGCGGCATCCCTGGTTGGGGTGTTTTTACCAACAAGGAACTCCAGGGCGGTGGTCCCCTGATTGATATCGGTGTTCATATGCTTGATACTGCTTTGTATTTGATGGGTTACCCAGAACCAGACACTGTTTTTGGTGTAACTTATCAAAAGCTTGGAAAGCGAAAGGGCGTCGGGATTATGGGTGAATGGGATTGGGAGAACTTCACCATTGAAGATATGGCTCGCGGTATGATTACGTTTAAAAATGGTGCATCCATCCTCCTGGATTCAGCGTTCGCAGCCAATGTAGAGAAACATGAAGAAATGAACGTTTCTTTGATGGGCGATCAGGGCGGTGCAGATGTCTTTCCGCTTAAGATCTATCAGGAGAAACATGATGTACTCATTGATACCACTCCTTCTTTTCTACCTAGGAAGGGCTATCACGAGCTTGAAATCGATCGGTTTGTCGAGTCATGTCTGACGGGTATTCCTCCAATCAGTACTCCTAAAGAAGGTGTCTATTTACAACAGATCATCAATGGCCTCTATGAATCGGCAGAAAAAGGGGAGGCAGTCAAGATCGAACGAGCCCTCTCTAATTGATATCGATATTTTAAATAGGAGGTAACCAAATGAACAAAATCGGTTTACAGTTATATTCTTTACGGGAGGAAACGGAAAAGGACTTTCTAGGAACGATACAAAAAGTGGCTGATCTCGGGTATGCAGGTGTTCAATTTGCCGGGTTTTATGAAACACCTGCAAGAGAGGTGAAACGGACTCTTCATGAAAATCAACTTGTTAGTGCAGGTGCCCATATCGGATTCAGTCAACTGTTTGGGGATGAATTGCCTAAAACCTTCGACTATCAGGATATGATCGGAAACAACCTGATCATTTGTCCTGCAATCCCTGAAGAAAAGCGTCAATCAGCTGATGATTACATGAGAATAGCTGAGACGTTCAACAACATTGGTCAAACCTGTAAAGAGGAGGGCTTCGTCTTCGGTTATCATAACCATGATTTCGAGTTTGCTAGATTTGGAGAAAAGACAGGGTTTGAATTGCTTTTTGAACATACCGACCCTGCCCTCGTTAAAATGGAGCTTGATTGTTATTGGGCCGAGTTCGCAAATTGTACGCCAAAAGAAATCCTTCATAAGTATCAAGAACGGATCGTCTCTCTCCATATCAAGGACATGAAAATGGAAGATGGCCATAAAAAAGGGACTGAAATCGGGAACGGAAAATTGGACTTTGAAGGAATTGTGAGAACCGCCAAGGAATATGGCATTGGCTGGCTTACAGTAGAACAAGAGGAATTTGAAAGAGATCCGTATGAAAGTCTAATGATCAATCTAGAAAACTTACAGAGAATCAAATCGAAAGTAGAGACGGGAGTGAGTCCATGATACGAATAAAAGCAGGGATTATAGGTACCGGCTTTTCAGCGATGTCTCATCTTGAAGCTTTGAAGAGACTACCGAACGTGGAAGTAGTCGCAATCGCTTCAAGCGAACTTTCTAAAGCGGAAAAAGCCGCCAACCATCACCATATCAAAAAAGCCTATGATAGTGTGAAAGATTTAATTGGTGACCCTGAAGTAGAGGTCATTCATAATTGCTCCTATAATTTTCTCCATTTTCCATTCAACAAGGATATCTTGCAAGCTGGCAAGCATTTGCTTTCTGAAAAGCCTCTTGCGATGAATAGTAAAGAATCCAAGGAATTGGATGAACTAGCAAAACAAAATAATTGTGTGGCAGGCGTTTGTTTCAACTATCGGCATTTTCCCATGGTCAAACAAATGAAAGAAGATCTCCTCACCAGCCAACAAAGAGTAAACCTCGTTTATGGCGGTTATGTACAGGACTGGTGTTTATATGATACAGATTACAGCTGGCGGATGGACCCTGAAAAGAACGGACCGTCACGGGCGATAGCGGACATCGGTTCTCATTGGTGTGATACCGTGCAATATATCCTTGGCAAGAAGATTGTTGAAGTTTTCGCCGATTTGAAAACAATCCATTCTACCCGCCAGAAACCGAAAGCTGAAGTTCAGACGTTCGGGAAGAGTGATGGGTCCGATACAGAAGAAGTACAGATCGATACGGAAGATTACGGCAGTGTACTCGTTCACTTTGAGGACGGCATTCATGGTGTTTTTACCGTGTCACAAGTAAGCCCCGGCCGTAAGAACAAGTTTTATTTTGATATCACAACAGACCATGCTACTTATTCATGGGATCAGGAACGACCGAACCGATTATGGATTGGTCAGCGTAATGAACCCAACAGGGAATTAGTAAAGGATCCGGCTCTCCTTTCTCCTGAATCGGCAAGCCTTGCTCATTATCCTGGTGGGCATCAAGAGGGATGGCCAGATGGTTTGAAAAATTTAATGTTGGACTTTTACGGCTCGATCACACAACAAGAAGAAGTGGGTTACGATAGTGGGCCTTCTTTTGCGTCCCTCTCTGAAGGCCATCGGATCATGCAATTGATTGAGGCAATTATGAAGAGTCATAAAACAAAGCAATGGGTTCAAATTTCTGAAGAGTAGAGGTGGCAAACATGAAACTAGGTGTTTTTACAGTGTTATTTGCAGAAAAGTCTTTTGAAGAAATGCTCGATCATGTCAAAAAGAGTGGTTTACAAGCAGTAGAAATAGGTACTGGTTGTTATCCCGGGAATGCTCATTGTCCATTGGACGAATTATTAGAGGATGAAGCTGCCCGGAAACAATACATGCAAAAAGTTCTGGAGCAGAAGCTGAAAATCAGTGCATTCAGTTGCCATGGTAATCCGATCTCTCCAGATCAAGGTTTCGCCCATGAATCGGATGAAACTCTTCGTAAAACCATCAAGCTTGCCTCATTGATGAATGTCCCGGTGGTGAATTGTTTTTCGGGAGTAGCGGGTGATCACGAACATGCTACACAACCAAACTGGCCTGTAACACCTTGGCCGAACGAGTATGGGGACGTCTATGAATGGCAATGGGAGAATAAACTTATTCCGTATTGGAAAGAGATCGGTCAATTAGCTGAAGAGCATGGAGTAAAAATCGGCCTTGAACTTCATGGGGGGTTCTTAGTACACACTCCTTATACCATGCTCAAACTTAGGGACGCAACAAGTAATGCTATTGGCGCAAATCTTGATCCTAGTCATTTATGGTGGCAAGGGATCGATCCAGTGGCAGCAATCAAAATCCTCGGGGAAGCGGATGCGATCCATCATTTTCATGCAAAAGATACGTACATTGACCAGGATAACGTCAACATGTATGGTTTGACGGATATGCAGTCGTATGGGGATGTCAAAACAAGAGCTTGGACATTCAGATCGGTTGGTTGCGGCCATAGCTTGGAAGAATGGTCGAATATCATCAGTACACTTCGTATATACGGCTATGATCATGTAGTAAGTATTGAACATGAAGACCCGATCATGTCGATCGAAGAAGGATTCAACCGTGCAGTCACTAATTTAAAAACTGTGCTTATTGAGGAAAAACCTTCCCAAATGTGGTGGACATAATACTAGTAAAAACCGTTCATTGGTGATATACCAGAACGGTTTTTACTTTTGCAAAAAGAACTGTTAAATTTTGTTGTTCATTTTCAACAGCAAAGCGAAATTCGCGACACTCATGCGGGAAAAGCGATCCAAGTGAGACCCCACAGCGAGGAGGCTTGCGGCTCGCCCGTATAAGTATCACCAATGATGTATAACAGAGCATTTCAGAAAGTAAATGTTTAAAAGATTGTATTTTCGTGAAAATGGGTTTACTAAAGAGTGACATTTAAGACGTTAAAATTTGAAAAAAGGAGCAGATCAACATTATGTCCACAAACGAAAATGTTCCACACGAGAAAACGATCGATAACAGTCTTGCTCTGATGAGAGAAGGATATCTTTTTATTGGAAACCGAATTGACAGATATGAATCTGATTTGTTTGAAACCCGTTTATTAGGAGAAAAGGTCATATGTATGAGTGGGGAAGAACCTGCCAAGATTTTTTATGATTCAGAACGTTTTCAACGTAAGGGTGCCGCTCCTAAGAGGGTCCAGAAGACATTGTTTGGTGAGAACGCAGTACAAACGATGGATGGTGAAGCACATATTCATAGAAAATTGCTCTTCATGTCACTAATGACCCCTCCTCATCAAAAACGATTGGCAGATCTCATGATGAGAGAATGGCAAAAATCGATCGGTAGTTGGCAAGATACCGAGGGAATCGTCTTATTTGACGAGGCGAAAGAGACGCTATGCCGGATTTCATGTAATTGGGCGGGCGTTCCTTTGAAAGAATCAGAAGCAAGGGAACGAGCAGATGATTTCAGTGATATGGTTGATGCATTTGGTGCGGTAGGCCAACGGCACAGGAAAGGGAGGAAAGCCAGAAGAAGAACGGAAAAATGGATTCAAAGTATCATAGAAGATGTCCGTAACGGTAAACTTGAAGCAGACGAAGGATCTGCGCTTTATGAAATGGCGTTCCACCGGCAACTGAACGGGAAAAAATTAGACGCGGAAATGGCTGCGATCGAACTTATCAATGTGTTACGCCCGATTGTTGCCATCGCAACTTTCATCACGTTTTCTGCATTAGCATTACAAACCCACCCCAAGTATAAAGAGAAACTCCAGTCAAGGGACGAACGATTTCTTGAAATGTTTGCCCAAGAGGTACGTCGGTACTATCCATTCGGTCCATTCGTCGGGGCGAGAGTGAAAAAGGAATTTGTATGGAATGATTGTGAATTTAAAAAGGGGATGCTCGTGTTATTAGATATGTATGGGACGAACCATGATCCAAGAATTTGGGGGGATCCGGAAGAATTTCGACCTGAAAGATTCTCTGATTGGGACGGAAATTTATTTGATTTCATTCCACAAGGCGGCGGTGAGGCCGAAAAGGGGCATCGCTGTCCCGGAGAGGGAATCACAGTAGAAGTGATGAAAGCGAGCCTCGATTTCCTTGTAAACAAGATTGAATATGAGGTTCCTGGTCAGGACTTAAGTTACACTCTTTTAAAAATGCCGACATTACCGAAAAGCGGATTCATCCTGAGTAATATTCGTCAAAAATAAATAAAGAAATATAAATTTCTATTAGCAACTTGCATATTATGCAGGTTGTTTTTTTATACAGGAAAATCAACATCTAAGTGTTTAGGGAATATAGGTGGTTTACCTTATTAACGCTCCTTAAGATGTTAGGTA
This sequence comes from Pseudalkalibacillus sp. A8, assembly GCF_045920555.1. Classification (NCBI taxonomy): domain Bacteria; kingdom Bacillati; phylum Bacillota; class Bacilli; order Caryophanales; family Fictibacillaceae; genus Pseudalkalibacillus; species Pseudalkalibacillus sp. A8. The sequence goes on along the minus strand of NZ_CP174509.1, from coordinate 3,346,480 downwards.
TCATGACAAAGGAAAGAAGTCGTAAAGTTAAAAGAAAAAACCATGTTAGATTTTCTTACGTATAAATGTCCATATCTAAAAAGTTATGAAATACTTTTACCTAATACTTCGTCAGCTTTAATGAGTTATGGAGAAAGAAGAGCGGGATTTCATTCAATTTTTTGAACTATCAACAGGTCGGTTTAGGGATTTTAACAATTTAAAGCTTTATCTTATTAATCATTCGTCAAACTTTTATTGATGGAGAGGAGGAATACAATGGTCTCAAAAAAGAGAGGAAGTGGCGTATTAACCTTTTTATTTCTAGCCATTCAGGTATGGTTCCAGAGATTTTAATTCTACCATGAGGGGAGGCAATCATTCATGGAAGACCAAAAAGTGGCTTTATGGTTTTCAACAATTGCAATGATACTATCATTTACCGTTTGGTCGTTGATAGCCCAGGCTGCGCCTATAATCCAGACAATGTACCAATTAAACGATACGAAACTCAGCTTGCTTATAGCCATACCTGTCCTTTTAGGTTCAGTGATGCGAATACCACTGGGGATTGCCACTGACCGTTATGGTGGGAGGAAGGTCTATACGTTGACAATGCTGATCCTGATTTTTCCTCTAATAGGGGCAGGGTTCTCAACTTCCTATGAAATGCTGTTATTTTGGGCTTTTTTGATTGGACTAGGCGGGGCTACCTTTGCAATTGCCATCACTTACGTTTCTCAATGGTATTCATCGAAAAGCAAGGGGTATGTATTAGGGATTGTAGGATTAGGGAATATCGGAACTGCTGTTTCAGCCTTTACTGTCCCTACTATGGTTTCGAAGTTCGGCTTATCATGGACGTTTTGGGGAGGCGCCCTCTTAATAGGCTTGATGAGCATCATTTTTTGGTTGTGTACAAAAGAGGCACCTCTTACCCATAAAAATACAACTGTGATAGAACAGTTATCTGTTATGAAATATCAATCCCTGTGGATATTATCTCTATTCTACTTTCTTACCTTTGGAGGTTTCGTAGCATTCAGTCTTTATTTACCAACATTATTAAAAGGACTTTACGACGTTTCTTTGGTCGATGTAGGGATAAAAACAGCAGGATTTGTGGTGGTTGCTACATTCGTAAGACCTTTAGGAGGGTACCTTGCAGATCGTTTTGGAGCTATAAAGCTATTAACGATTCTGTTTATCGGTATGGTAGGTACTTCGATTTTGATTCCTTTCGCAGTTGGAAATTTTATAGTATTCAGCATTGGATTCTTATTGATGGGTGCTTTTCTAGGGGCAGGAAATGGTGCAGTATTTAAACTTGTTCCCGATGTTGCACCTGGACAAACAGGAGCATCATCCGGAATCATTGGCGCAATTGGGGGGATCGGGGGATTCGTCTTACCATTGATCCTTGGATTCACAAAAGAGTTGACAGGGAGTTACACACTGGGATTCGGGCTTTTTTCGATCAATGCCATGATATGTCTAGTCGCATTAAAACATATGATCAGAGATGGAGAAACAAGCAAGCAGAAGAAAAATGTCAAAGCTCTACCATCGATTCACTAAAACGGAGGGAACATAAATGGAGAAGAAAAAATTAGTATTAGTTGGAAATGGAATGGCAGGGGTTCGCTGTATTGAAGAAATTTTGAAAATCGATCCAGAAGCATTCGATATCACGATTTTCGGCCGTGAACCGCATCCAAACTATAACCGTATCCTTTTATCGACCGTACTGCAAGGGGACACCTCTATAGATGATATCACGCTCAACGAGAGAGATTGGTATGTAAAGAATAACATCCAACTCTACACGGGAGAAGCTGTGATAAAGATTGATAAAGACAGAAAACATGTGTATACAGACAAAGGAAAGCAAGTACAATACGATGAATTGATACTTGCGACGGGTTCCTTACCATTCATGCTTCCGTTACCAGGTGCAGACAAGGAAGGGGTAACAGCTTTTCGGGATATAAAAGATTGTCACACGATGATCGAAACGTCCCAGCAGTATGAAAAGGCCGTAGTCATTGGGGGAGGACTCTTAGGATTAGAAGCTGCCAGGGGATTGCTCAATCTTGGCATGGAAGTGGATGTCGTCCATATATGCGATTATCTGATGGAAAGGCAGCTTGATCCAACTGCTTCTAAAATGCTTCAAAAAGAACTAGAGTCACAAGGAATGAACTTCCGCCTAAACAAACAGACCGAAAAGATCCTCGGAAAAGAGCGCGTGAAGGGTTTGCGTTTTAAAGATGGATCAAAAGTCTCTGCTGATTTGGTTGTTATGGCTGTCGGAATCAGACCAGACGTTCAGTTGGCTAAGAACAGCGGTATCCAGGTCAATCGAGGAATTGTCGTGGATGATTATATGCAGACCGATGACCCTAACATTTATGCAGTCGGGGAGTGTGCAGAACACCGGGAAATTGTTTACGGGTTGGTAGCCCCTCTTTATGATCAAGGTAAAATTTTAGCTGAAAAAGTCTGCGGTGTGGAAGGGAAAAAGTATGAAGGTTCAGTGGTTTCGACCCAATTGAAAGTATCAGGGGTCGATGTATTCTCTGCAGGTCACTTTTTGGATAACGATGATACGAATTCCATCAAAGTGTATGACGATTTTGATGGAACATATAAAAAGGTTGTGATCAGAGGTAACAAGGTAATTGGGGCTGTATTATTCGGTGATATTAAAGAAGGACCTAAATTATTAAGTATAATCAATAACGGCACTGATATTTCAGAACTCCCAAAGGTTTCGTTCCTTCAGGACTCGGGTACTGAATCAGCTGAGAGTGCAGTTGTTTCGATGGATAACAATGAAGTTATTTGCGGATGTAATGGTGTCACAAAGGGTGAAATCTGTGAATCTATTGTGGAAAACGGGCTGACGACGGCTGATCAAGTAAAAGATCATACAAATGCCTCAAGATCTTGTGGGGGGTGCAAACCACTAGTTCAGGATCTATTAGAATACACACTGGGTGACGACTTCGACCAAAGTGAAATGAAAGAAGCAATTTGTGGATGCACCTCATTAAGCCGTGAAGAAGTAATTGAAGAAATCAAGGATAAAAAATTAAAATTCGTCAAAGAGATTATGAATGTCCTCGAATGGAAGAACGAAGAGGGGTGCTCCAAATGCAGACCCGCTCTCAATTACTACCTAGGAATGTTATATCCTTCCGACTATGACGATGAAGAAGAATCCCGGTTCGTCAATGAGCGTTTGCATGCCAATATCCAGGCTGATGGAACCTATTCTGTTGTTCCGAGGATGTATGGCGGGGTGACCAATGCCAATGATTTAAGAAAAATTGCAGATGTAGCCGATAAATATCAAGTTCCAATGATCAAACTGACTGGTGGACAACGTATTGATCTTTTAGGAATCAAGAAAGAGGATCTTCCTAAAGTATGGGCTGACTTGGATATGCCTTCGGGATATGCATATGGAAAGGCATTAAGAACCGTAAAAACTTGTGTTGGCAGCCAATTCTGTCGTTTTGGAACCCAGGATTCCACTCAGCTTGGCATCGACTTAGAAAAGAAATTTGAACGTCTTAATACGCCACATAAAGTAAAAATGTCCGTGTCAGCTTGTCCAAGAAATTGTGCGGAATCAGGAATTAAAGATGTAGGAATCGTAGGGGTTGATGGCGGTTTTGAAATTTATGTAGGTGGAAACGGCGGAACTCATTTGCGTGGTGGAGATTTATTATGCGCGGTGAAGACGGAACAAGAGGTCTTTGATATCACAGCAGCTTTCCTCCAATATTACCGCGAAACGGCAAGTTATTTGGAAAGAACATCGAAGTGGGTGAACCGTATGGGGATAGAGCAAATCCGAGAGGTAATATTTGAAGAGGAAAACAGAAAACGGTTGATCGAGCGGATGGATGAAGCCTTGACGCATACAAGAGACCCTTGGAAAGAAATTGCAGAAAGCCAAGAAAAACAAGAAAAGTTATTCCAAAATTTATAAATACGGGTTCGCTGCATTGAGTGTGTCTAAGGAGGAAAAGACGGATGGAACGAATACAAATAACCAATGTTCGTGACCTGCCAGAAAAGATAGGTAAATCTATGAAAATTGGAAACTTCAACCTAGCTTTATTATTTAAACTATTGAATGGAGATATAAGGGCGATTGAAAACAAGTGTCCTCACAAAGGAGGTATGCTTTCTCAGGGGCTCGTCAGCGGTGACTATGTATTTTGTCCGTTACACGATTGGAAGATTTGTATGAAAGATGGCGAAGTGCAAGCACCTGATCAAGGTTGTGTGAAAACATTCAGAGTAGAGATTCAAGATAAGAACGTTTATGTATATGTATAACAGAGAAATCAAAAGGTGGACCAGTTATGAATGATTTTCTAAGTTACTACCGACAAAAAGAGAAAGAAACTGAAACTGAAAAAGTTTCGGATACACAATGCCCTTATTGCAGTGTACAGTGTACCATGCAGCTCGTGGAACAACGTATTGTCGGCCGTGAAAATTACAAAGTTATCTCGAAGGATAATCCTACTTCAGAGGGCAGATTATGCATAAAGGGGTTACATGCCCACCAACACGCACTGCATAAAGAACGGATCCATTATCCTTTGTTAAAAAAGAACGGGATGTTCGAACGGATTTCATGGAAAGAAGCATTGGCGTATATAAAGGATAAGTTTACTGATATTCAACAGAATACTGGCTCTGACGGTATAGGGGTTTATGGGGGAGGGTCACTTACAAATGAATCGGCTTATTTACTTGGAAAATTTGCCCGTGTGGCGCTTAAAACAAAGTATATCGATTATAACGGTCGATTTTGCATGTCAGCCGCTGCTTCAGCAGCTAATGAAGCTTTCGGTATGGATCGCGGGTTTACAAACAAATTGTCGGAAATTCCCTTTGCCCGGTGCATTATCCTTGCGGGAACGAACATTGCTGAATGCCAACCGACATTAATGCCTTATTTCACGAAGGCAAAGGAAAATGGTTCATTTATCATTGCGATCGATCCGAGGGAAACAGCTACTACAGAAATTGCGGATTTGCATCTAAAAATTAAACCGGGAACGGATGCAGCATTAGTCAATGGTTTCCTTAAAGTGATCATTAACGAGGGATTAGCCGATGAGTCGTTCATAAATGAAAAAACAAACGGATTTCAAGAACTGAAAGAACATATTGACACCATCTGTTTAGAGGATATTTCGACAATCACCGGAATTCCAGTTGAATCGATTCGATCTGCAGCTGTAAACTACGCTGCTAACTCAACAGGGATGATCTTCACGGCCAGGGGAGTCGAACAACAAACAGATGGTTATATGGCAGTCAGAAATTTTTTGAACCTTATATTAGTAACAGGGAAAATAGGTAAAATTGGTTGTGGTTATGGCGCTATAACAGGTCAAGGAAATGGTCAAGGAGGCAGGGAACACGGCCAAAAGGCAGACCAGCTTCCTGGGTACCGTCATTTAGAAAACGACGTGCATCGCCATTATATTTCGAAGGTTTGGGGGATTGAAGAAACAGACTTACCTCGAAAGGGCGTTTCAGCTTATGAAATGATGGAAAAAATTGATTCTGGAGAAATCCAAGGTCTGTTCGTAATGGGGTCAAATCCTGTGGTTTCAAATCCCAACGCGAACTTCGTTGAGCAATCACTAAAAAAACTATCATGTCTTGTGGTCGTTGATTTATTCATTTCTGAAACTGCAAAATTAGCAGACTTGATCTTACCTTCCGCATCTTACCTGGAAAATGAAGGAACAATGACGAATTTAGAAGGACGCGTGACGTTAAGACGAGCAACCCGGAAATGTCCTGGTGAAGCCAAGAAAGACTGGAAAATCATTTGTGAGTTGGCTACCGTCCTTGGAAAAAGTAGATTTTTCCCATACGTTTCACCTGAAGATATTTTTAATGAGCTAAGGGAGGCAAGTAGAGGTGGTGTAGCGGATTACTATGGGATTACTTATGATCGTTTAAAGAATGAACGTGTCTATTGGCCATGCCCTGAACTAGACCATCCTGGAGAAAGTCGTCTTTTCACGAAAACGTTCACCCATCCAGATGGTAAGGGAAGATTAGTATCTGTTCAAAACAACTTTCCAAAAGAACGACCCGACGAAGAATTTCCTCTTTACCTTACGACGGGAAGAGTCATATCCCATTATTTGACAGGTGTACAAACAAGGAACAGTCCTGCATTGAAGTCTCGGAATGTTGAATCGTTTATAGAAATTCACCCGACTACTGCACAGAAATATAAAATTGAAAACCAGGTATTAGTGAAAATTACATCAAAAAGAGGACAGATTACGGTGAGAAGTAAATATACGGATAAAATAAGGGAGGATACCGTTTTTGTTCCCTTTCATTGGGGAGATGACCAAAATGTGAACCAGATTACCCATGAAGCGCTAGACCCAACCTGTAAAATGCCTGGCTTTAAAGTTTGTGCCGTTAAAGTAAGTCCGGTTACAGATCTGAGTTTAAATTAAATGTCATACCAATAAAAATGAAGCCAGTATTTTTATCTGGAACTCTAGTTAAAAATCAATTTCGTCTCAATTTCTGAAGTATACTATGATATTGAGATGAGATTGATTTTTTATTCATTGCTATATATAATAGATATTATGTTAACTAAAATGAAGTGAATGAATTGGAGTCGGTAATAAACTAATGACATAATATAGAAAAAACAAAAAGAAAGTGGAGAAATACTCTGGAAGAAAACCGTGTGGAGATTATTGAAGCCACTGATGTTCACATGGTGGTTATTATCCTTCCCAAAACTGGAGGATAAGCTTGTTGATACTGATCCTATCCATGTAGAAGAATTATACATTTATATTTACAATTAATCATAAATTCACTCTATACACTAATCAATTAAAAAGATCTTTAGGCGAGTGTTATTTAATTTATTCGTTTTTTAATTGTTTATAATCTGACATATATGTTTCTTTAGTTCTTGCTCTATTTTGTGGATCAATACGGAACCAAATTGATGAATTATTACTGACCTTTCCGTTTGAACACCAATCAAGCATATTATTAATAAAGAATGCAGGAGCAATATCTTCCGGGAAAGTATAATAATTCCATCTATTAAATTCATTTTGGTTATTTGAAGGGTCGCTATCCCAAAATTTATAAAAATCATTAGGTCCAATACAAATGTGATTAATGACTTTTTGTCTATCTTCTTCTGCAAAATTATGCAAATGATTAAGTACAGATTGGCTATTCAATTCAGATTCATATGCAAAAAAACCTATAAAACAATTTGTGCTTTGAACAAATTGAGTATTATAAGTAAGATTTCTGAAAGCTTTTAATACGTTTCCTGAACTTGCAGTAGTTTTAACTTCTACAATACCTTTTACAGCATCAGGGGTTACAAAAACAAGGTCACCGTCTCTAAATAATATAGGATAAGATTTATCGAACAGTAGAATATCTATTTGATTTGAACAATTATTATCATTCATGATAAACCCTCTACCAACTTCAATATTTTTAGGCATATGTCTTCTTATAATATTTCTAAGTATGGATTCTTTAAGTTCACCATCTGTTAACCAATGTACGTTGTTAAGTAAATTTCTGACTTTATCTTTAAGTGAAATTAGTTCGATATTAATTGATTCAAAAAACTTTATATGGTTCATTCAATATCACCCTCTCTTATAAATGAACCTTATCCAAGGTATGTAGGATTATATAATGCTTTGTTCTATAGTTAAAGATCAAATTCCTATGTTAAATAGGATTAAGATAGTTATCCTCCCTTTACTTAATCCCTTTTAATACCAATTATTTCAAAAATCAATTGATAACACAATGTTTTTATTTTAAAAAAGACATTTATATGTTTTCATTTCTTAAAAAAGACAACACTTACATGTCAAATATATTTGACATGTAAGTGTTGTCTTAAATTAATAAGTTGACTTTTTTTAGGCTTTTAAAGACAATATAATTATGTCATTAGTTTGGATTATTAAGAGACTGTGATTCTTATCTACCATAGTCTCTTAATAAATTTAACCTTTATTTATTATTTAATTTGACGATTTTTATTATCATGTTACTTGTCTCTCATTTTGTAGTAAATATACTTTGATCATAAAATAGCTCACTTCATCAGGAAGCAGTTCTTTAATTGGCTTTAACTTTTCGCCGCCTTCTTGCTCAATGGCATTTTCAATTTCTGAGACATATTCTTGGGGAATAATGTCTTCCATTTGAACGTCCATTCCTTCTTGCATGCATTGAATGAGATGATTCTCCACCGTACTCAAAGCAAGATCGCGATGTTCTGCAATTTCTTCCGCACTCATCTCTTCTTTATAAAACGTATACGTCGATGTGAGTTCGGTGTTGCTTTCTTCGGCTTTTCAATACCGTCAGTTCCCTTTATTGCTTCGTCTTCCCGCCCAGGGTTCTGGACTAAATAATCCGTGATGGCTTCAATAAACTGTTCTCCGTACTTTTCGAGTTTATTTTGCCCCACTCCCGTTATTGTTAAGAATTCCTCTCTTGACTGAGGCTGTTTCACACACATATCTTTTATTGCCGTATCTGCAAATATAACGAAAGGCGGAACGTTTTCTTTTTCCGCAATCTCTTTACGAACCATTCGAAGCTCCTCGAACAACGGATCATTGACTGCAACTTGTTTCGTCTGAACTGCTTCTTTTCGCTTCACGATTTCTTTTCCCAGGAGAACGCCCTTCCCTTTTTCTTTTATGTAAAGGGTAGGAAATGTACCATGTTCTACAGCTATCAGTTCTTGTGATATGAAAAATTCGACAAAGTCCGTCACTTCTTTCGTACTTTTTTCTTTCATCAGACCATAAGTCGGAAGTTTATTGAGACGCAATTCCAGTACTTTTTTATTTTTAGAACCTGTCAGTACTTGAGCGATGATCGTCTTTCCGAATCTCTTCTGCCCCATTCTCACGATACAAGACAGTACGATTTGAGCTTCTCGTGTCACATCGATACTTTCACGCGAATCTGTACAGTTGCCGCATCGACCGCATGGCGGAGTATCCTCGTTGCTAAAATACCTTACAATCGAAGTTTGCAAACAGCTTTCTGTATGACAATAATCCACCATGAGCTGCAGCTTTTCTAATTCTTGCGACATGCGGTCAGACTCACTCGATTGATCGATTAAAAAACGCTGTACTTGAACATCTTGGGAAGAAAACAGAAGGATACATTCACTCGGAAGTCCGTCACGTCCGGCACGTCCTGCCTCCTGATAATAGCTTTCCATGTTTTTCGGTAGCTGAAAATGGATCACATATCGGATGTTGGATTTATCGATTCCCATACCAAACGCATTTGTGGCAACCATCACTGTTGATTGATCTTGTAAAAACTGCTCTTGTTCTTCTATCCGCTCCACTTCATTCATTCCTGCATGATAGCGTGATACGTTAATACCGCTTTTCTTCAATTGTTCATACAGCTTATCCACCGTTTTTCGGGTTGCTGCGTAAATGATGCCTGCTTCGTTTCCATTCTTTTTAATAAAATCTTTTAAAAATCCCAGCCTGTCTTGTCCTTTGATCACTGAAAACGATAGATTTTCCCGCTCAAAACCTGTCAGAACCGAATTGTTCTTATCAATATCAAGCGAACTACAAATATCCTGACGGACTTTCGGTGTCGCCGTTGCCGTTAACGCTAATACTGTCGGTCGTTTCGGCAGGCTCCCTATCATTCTCTGAATGCGCTGGTAACTTGGCCGGAAATCATGCCCCCATTGCGAGATACAATGGGCTTCATCCACTGCTATCAAAGGAATGTTCAACTCTTTTAAAAGTGCCATAAAGTCATAGGATTCCAGTCTTTCAGGTGCCATATACAATAGCTTATATTCTCCGCTTTTCGCCTTTTCAATTCGTTCTCTCATTTCCAATTCAGTGAGTGAACTGTTGATGAAGGCAGTGGGAATGCCTAATTGAAGTAATGAATCTACTTGATCTTTCATTAAAGAAATTAATGGAGAAATGACGATCGTCGTTCCCTCAAATACCACCGCTGGAATCTGATAACAAATCGATTTCCCTCCACCAGTCGGCATCACACAAAGGGTATCTTCCCCATTCAATACCTTCTGTATCGCTCTCTCTTGGCCCATTCGGAATGACGAATAACCATAATATTGCTCCAGCATCTCTTTTGCTCTTTGTATCAAAACTTGTTATCCTCCTCCGGTTATCTTCTCTGATTATAAGGGTACCATCTGCACATAGAAAAAACATTTCAAAGTGTAGATTTTCACAAAGAAATTAGACTTCATATAGGAAATACCTGGTAAGTATGTGTTTGAAATTATTCTTCAACATCTTTTTTATAAAGGCTTTTCTAAAAGATTGTTGCTATTCACTATAAAAAAATTGGCGTATCCTATTTCACTTAGGGGTACTCTCATTTCTTTCTGATCGGTAAGGGCTAAGTTTGCTTGCTTGATTAAAGCGTCTTATAAAAGCCCCCTTCGTAACAACACTAAATTCTTTACAATGTTTCATGAAAGATTCCTTAGTTATGGTACCTTTATTATCATGATTGTATGGGGTAAGTAATATATCCTTAATCTTTCTCCATTATATAAGTTAAAAAAGAGTGTATAAACACACTCCCTTTTATAAAAAACCTTAGTCCAGTGTCTGGTCTAAGGTTTTTTCGTGATTTCGTTGTATATTGATGATCTAATCGTAGCAGATTTTCCTAGTATGCTAACTTTTTGGATTGTTACATGAACCGCGTGTTTTATAAATGATTTTACGGATGCTTTCAATAGATAGATTGAACTTTTGTTCTAATTCTTCAAATGACAGACCATCCTTATATAAAAGATAAATCTCTTTGTTACGTTGAGCAAGCAGCTGACGTGAACCGTTCATTTCTCCCCACCCAGCCCGCTGGTTGTTCTTCTTGGGGATATAGACTAATTCTCCTTGAAGATGTTTCTGTACTTCTTTCAGCAAGCTAGGAGGGAACACCTCTTTCCCGTTTTTGTATTGCAAAATTGACGTCCTCCTTATTATTCAGGTGTACGTGTATATACAATTTTACATTTTTCAACGTGCTTCTCTCCCTTCGCTTGAAATTGATTGTACAGTTTAACATGGATCTAGTTTACAATATAATCTAAGTATAAGTGGATTTTACAGTCGTGAAAAGATGGAATTTTAGAATTATTAAAAGGGCCGCTTATGGCGGCCCTACTATGAGATTTCCGACTAAGCGGAAATCACCTCATATTTAGTGATCAATTTCAATCAGCCTCCTTTCACTATATTATCGGATCCGATATCTGAATTTTCTCACACAATCAGCTGTGTCGACAAGTGACGAAATCATTATAGTCTTTTTTTACCTTATGAAAGCTTTCAGTTTACTCCAGAAATGAATTGACTGTTGAAAATCATTGGCATTTCTTCTGTCGGAATTGGTTTTCTGAAGTAATATCCTTGTGCTTCGTTACATGCCATGCTGATGATCGTGCTTACTAGAGATGCGTCTTTTGGATCAGTGAAAATATTTTTCTGAATAGGTGGATTTGTAATGCTTTTTTTCTAAAATCCCCTTTTCTAACTCTGTAATATTGATATAATCCCTGTTCTTCAATCCATTCTCTAATCACTGATGTTTGTTTAGTGCAAAATAAAAGTACAGAGTATTGCAAGCCTAAAACATCATAGCAACTTTACTTGGAGAGGCGGGTATGCTAGCCTGGTTGGCACAGCCAGCCCTTGATACTGCTGGCTTCTTGGCTGGTAGTGCATACCCGTAGAGGCTCCATGTCAAGTTGCAACACTATGTATTTGCAATTGCAATTTTGTGTATTTTTTCACTGCAAAACACACTGATGTTGGTGCTTGGTGCGCAATTTAAACCATTCCAGCCATTATGGTTACTCTTTTAATAATTTCATCGTTATTTCGTACACCTTGGTAATCAATGAAGGATAAATTTGGATTGATATTTACTCCATATTTTTTAATGATTTTTTCAGATTTTCTCTTTATTTGATTGAAATTTAGTTCCATAAAGTGATCCTATCTTTCCAATGTCTTATTCCGCAAAACTCCCTATTGCTTAATACCAATTATTTTAAATTATTAGATCTAACTCAATATTTCACAAAAAAAGAGGCATCTCTTATTTCAGATATGCCCCCGATTGTTGAAAACTATTTTTTACTTTGTTTTTTTGATTAAATGAAGTTTTATATGTTCCAATTAAAAGAATAACCACAAAGATAAAGATATAAAGAGTATTTTCTGTAAAAACGACTTGTTTATCTAATGTTTTGAGAATTTCAAACAGGATGAAGCTACAATACAACCAAAACATTCTTTTTTAATTACCCTTAATACGGTTAAGCCCTAACATGAAAAACGGCGCATATAACTACAGGAAAGCGTCCGATTGTCGGTAACAGATATTAATGTTTTATCATTGGGGAATTTGATTTAACAAACTTTATGTAAATGAAACCTCCTACTACTCACTTTCACAAACGGTTCAGTTAAAGTAGGGGTTCTGGTGTCTATCATTTTTCACTCACTCTGTCACTTCAGCTTTTTTAAATGCTTTAGTTTATCCGGATTAACTATGTTGTATAAAGCAGAAAGTTTATCGTCATCGAATTGAAATGCCAATACATAAAAAATTTGATCGTCCACCTTCATAATCATTCCCGGTTGTCCATTCACATCCGCTTCTATGACAATCAAATCGGATGGAATTTTACGACTAACACCCATTAAAAACGCGACAGCTCGTTCAATTCCAAAGATAGGACGCACGTTTGCTTTTGCTTTACCTCCTCCGTCGGAATAAACAGTAAAGTCATCTGATAAAATGGCCAAAAGTTTTTCGATGTTGTTGCTTTGAATAGCCTGCATAAAGTCACGCACAGTTTCTTCTTTTTTACTCCTATCTCCACTATTTTTCGGGGATAAATCGCCGACTTTTTGTTTCGCCCTACTTTGGATTTTTCGGCTGTTATCAGTAGATTTGCCGATTAATTGTGCAATCTCATCGTAAGAATAAGAGTAAACTTCCCGCAGAAGGAACACCGCTCTTTCCACCGGATTTAAGTTTTCAAGTAGTTGTAAAAAAGCGATGGATAGCTCCTCATTGGTAATCACCCGGTCTGCGGGATCGGCCCCCATTCCGTTAATGATCGGTTCCGGCAACCAGGAGCCGACATACACTTCTCTCCTCTTTCGGGCAGAACGCAGGAAGTCAATGCTAAGGTTGGTTGTGATCTTCCATAAATAACTTTTCACATGATGAATCGAATGCAAAGAAACTTGATCCAAATTCAAAAAAGCTTCTTGCACGATGTCTTCCGCATCGGTCACACTTCCCAACATACGATAAGCAAGCGAAAAAAGAGTAGATTTATAAGAAGAGTAAATTTCGGTCATATCAGCCATATTGGACATATCATCATCAGGTGGAAGATGTTTAGATTCAGAGCCGTCCGCCATTTAAAACACACCCTTTTGTTTGTGAGCACCCTGAATTGCACTCTTTTCAATATTTTAGCACACATTTTGGTCCAATAGGGCTATTCTATCCGTTGGTACGAGATGGTTTCATCTCGTACCGGTGATCATCTCCACTTTTTTTGCTTTACTCAATGCATCCAAACATTGTAACATAGCGGAGTACTGTTCCTCCTTTCTGTTGGCGCGACCGATTGGACTTCCCAGTTTGTTGGGAAAATAAATCGATCGGGGTACTCCCATAGCATTTGTCGTTTCGGGTAACAGGGTTACTGTGATTGTCGCTATTCCCTGCTTTTCCAATTCTCGTGCAATCAGTCCCACGGACCGATGACAGTGGTTTCAGGCAGGAGTCAGAATGGCCAAATCAACCTGGTCATTCACAAGACTGCGCGCAACTTCCGGTCCTGTTTTTTCAACCAATGGAGAAGGATCATGAATTCCTCCTTGAAAACTGAAGTGACGCGGAGCGATACTCCCTACTTTACCTTCCCGTTGCAAGCGGTGAAGCGTGGCTAAAGGGAACATGATTTCCAAATCAACCTTGACATCGCTATGATCATAAAATAAATGGCTTATCACCGTTTCACTTGGGGGTGTATTTGAGGGAATCACACGATAGGAGCAATCCCCCTTGGGATCGTTCAAGTCAAAAGGGGGTTGGCTTTTCAGGATGATGCCTCCCGAGGTAACGAGAGCCACCCGACTTTCCTCAATCGGCCTCTTTAATGGAGTCCAAGGAACATCCCCACTCCATTCACTGCCCAATTTTACACTGATTCGATCAATTAATTTGGGGTATTTCTCCGTTAATTTACCCATCAACTTCGATTGAGCAAGCGTGAATATTATCTTTCTACCAAAGCCAACCTTGGAAGATGAATGAATTTTCGCCATAAAATATACCTCCTTTTCATTTTCAACCACACATAGTGACGAAATAGGAGGGGGATTTGTGACATGGCATGGAAGCATTATATCCCAAAGACCAGTACCGCAGCTTGAGGTACTAGATTAAAATTTATATTTCCTATTTGGCTTTTATCAATTTTAAAAAGACCAGATAAATAATCATAATCATCAAATATTTTTCCTAGCTTAGGTTCAGCTTGCTCCATCATTATAAATGATTGATTCACCTCAACAGAAAGTGTGCCAGCGAGTGCTGAATTTTTTGCGAAAATTATCGATAGTTTATACGCTGTTATCATGAGAGTTGTAACGTTAATTCTCCGTCTAACACCATATGCTATCCTGGCAATTATTACAAAAGTTGCTGCTACAAGTGATTATGACGCATTCATGAAATTAGGCAAGTTTGTTGTGGCTTCTTATGTGGCATTAATTTTGGTGTTTATTGTGCATTTACTGTTGTTGTCATTTGCAAAACTAAACCCTGTAAATTATGTAAAAAAAGGGCTGCCAACTTTAACATTTGCCTTTACATCACGTACAAGTGCTGGAACACTGCCGATGACAATTAAGACACAAACAAAGGATTTTGGTGTTTCGGAAGGGATTGCAAACTTTGCTGGTTCCTTTGGACTTTCAATTGGTCAAAATGGATGTGCTGGTGTTTATCCGGCAATGTTAGCCGTTATGGTAGCTCCAGCCGCCGGTGTTGACCCTACAAGTCCATCATTTATTATTTCTCTAATTTTGGTAGTGGCAATCAGTTCATTTGGTGTCGCAGGTGTCGGGGGAGGAGCAACCTTTGCAGCTCTCATCGTACTATCCGTCATGAATCTTCCAATTGCGATTGTTGGGCTGTTAATCTCAGTTGAACCTCTTATCGACATGGGCCGTACTGCTGTAAACGTCAGTGGAGCAATGACATCTGGTGTCCTAACAAGCAGAGCCACGGGTGAATTTGAACACGAAGTTTACCAGCAGCAAAATGTTGTAGAAGTGTAAATTATATTGGTGACAGGCACCATTCATGTACAAATCATATATTTTGTACGTGCTCGGTCAACAGTGCTCAAATGTTAGTATCTGACCCCATACAGTTTAGTCTTCTTATTAAGTAATCGGGCGGGGAAATTAGGCTTTATATATTTATTTACAGTGCAAAATAGCGCCTTAAAAAGTGCAAAATAAAGTTTAAAGTGACAAGCATGTTTTAAGATAAACATTTTCAAAGCCATTTTCTTTCCTGATTTAACCAATATTCTTTTTTAAAGGAACGAGTTATTATATAGACAACTCTTTGTCTTCACTTTCCCAAAAAAACAACACTTTCACGTCAAGTAAACTTGACATGAAAGTGTTGTCTTAAATTAAAGAATATGGATTTCTTGTGGTTTATAAAGACAATACAATTATGTCATTAGTTTGTAATGTAATATCCCTCACTTATTGCGTATGTATTTTCATTTATTTGTTGAATGGTATACCATGGATCCTTAATCATAAGAACCTCCATTAAAAGATTGTTTCTTAAATAATTCTTTATAGTCACCAACTATCCTACTAGATGTCTTTTTCATGTTTAGTCACGGAAAGAAGCGTTCCTGATTATTACAGGAACGCTCTTTTAGCTTAATTCCATTCTTGAATATTAATTATCATTCAATTGTTCATTTAGTTTTTACTGAGATAGCTGGAGATATATTGATAACCCGACAATCTTCTAAGTCATTTTCCTTTAAAATACCAAGGTTAATCGCTGCTTTCATTTTGTCAATATCCGGTTTTTTCATCATTAAATCTTCTAATTTTAGTTCCTCTAATTTCTCTACCGTCTTCGCTTCATTAAATTTCTCAATTGCTCTAACTTGCCTTTGTAATATGTAATCCCCAACTGTTACTTGCCCTTTAACATTTTCGCCTACCGTCTCATCAAAGTAATTATGGAATTGCTTTTTCATTTCCTTCATGGCAGATTCAATTTCCTTTTTCTTTTGATTAAGACTATAAAATTTTTCAAGCATTGCTTCTGTTACTTTATATTCACCCATCCTGACACTCCCATATAAACTAGATATATCATTTTATGGGGTTAATAAATTATGTATGACTAAAAATAATTGGGAATAAAGTAAACTGAATATGTTTTATTTCACAACGATTCGCAATACAATCTATAATCTCTAAATATAGAAATCTCCATTTTTATATTCGTAAACAAGCTACAACGAAAAATACAATGGTAAAAATAATTAATAATAGTGAAAGTGATCCAAAATGTTTTTTCATAAATTTCCCCCCTCATTTATATGTCTTCTTTTAGATACACCCCCGATTATGGGGTAATAGGCTGTAATACTACCCTACATTTGTTCCAGAATAGAAAGAAATAAAACCCACTACTGCAAGAATTATTACAAGAAGTTGAATGAAGACACCAACTATACTACAAATTAACCCAGAGGTAGCTAACCCAATTCCAGTTTCATTTGTTTTTGAGATTTCCGTTGTTGCTTTTATTGATGTTACAACACCTATTACACCAAGCACTAACCCAATAAAAGGTATTATTATGGACAGAATCCCAGTGGTTAAAGAGATCACCGATTTACGGTTTGTTTTTCAAGTGTTTTCAACCATATTTCACCTCTACATTTTTTATCAATAAATCCCACAAATTCACTAATACCAATTATTTCAAATTTTCAGACCTAACTCAATCATTAATTTTCATAATTAAGAGACATATCCTATTACAGATATGTCAGCAATAGGTAAGCGTTTGAAGTTATCTCCGGCTTTTCCCCTGCTCCACACCAAACGTGCTAGTTTCCCAGCATTCGGCGCTCCATCTAATAAAATGTACTAGATTATAAGTTCCTTGTTACCCTTCGAGACGGGAAGATTCGATGCTATCTAATTTACACACCTTGCGGTACTGGTTAATCTTGTTTAGCATCGGTTGATTTATTCCCAGCTTGTAGAGGAATGAGTCAATCCTTTGATCATCCTTCATATGAATTAAGCGATGAACATCTTCATGGAGGATACGGAGATTATGAAACTGGTCATTGCCTCCAAAATGTTTCGGGAGATAATGATGACAATGGACATTATGGGCAAGCAAATACTGCCCTGTAATTTCGCATTTCCCCAATTTCATACTGTAGCGACTAATCCGATTGTCCATGTATTCTATACTTCGATTGGGCAGAACTGCTTTCATCAATTGACTGACTTCATTTTGAATATCCGGTCGAAGTTTCTTATAGAAACGCTCTCTACCTTCATCGGTGAAAAGCGTAAGCTTTGGACTGAAGTTCATCGCGTTGACAGTTTTTACATTACCTATTGGGAAGAGATACATATCATTTATCTTGATGGTTTTTGTCTTTAAGCTAAAAAGCTTCTTATAAATAGGTGGTGGATTAAACGGATGTTCCTCTGTACCAATTTGTCGAAGGCGGTTATACAAGAATGGTTTTAAATCAAAGGCAAGACGTGAGAACTCTAGGCTGACATGTGTCGCTCGTTTGAAGTAATTGTGAAGCCCTAACACAAAACTATTAAAGCGCTGGACATTTTGAGCAGTAGGGGAAGCTTTTAATCTTTGGATAAGCTTTTTCGCTTCCTGTTTGATTTTCTTCTTTTTAGAAGAGACAATGCCCGTATGTGCGACACGCTTTTCACCCTTTTTATTCGCACGAATTGTGAATCCTAGAAATTCGGATTCTCTTTTTCTCAGATTGACAATCTGGGACTTTTCTGGAGAAATGTCTAGATGTAGACGTTCTTTCAAGAATAGCCGAACGGCATGATACCAACGTTGGGCAGTCTTTCCATCTCGACAGAGAATTTTGAAATCGTCCGCATAGCGGACGAGGTATCCCTCTTTCAAGTTTGTACGCTTCTTCGCAAGTCTCGCTCCAACATCTGATTTAAACGATTTGGTTAGCGGGAAGAATTCCCATTGTCCTGTAACCCATTGATCCAAGTCATTTAGCACGATATTTGATAGAAGGGGAGATAAAATCCCACCTTGTGGTGTCCCTTTTTCTGGGGCTCCTTCACCATCAATCTCTGCTTTAATCATTTTTGATATACAGGCTAGCACCTTACGGTCTTGTATACCCGTATTCCATAGTTGCTTGTTCAATAGTGTATGATTAACATTATCAAAGAAGCTTTTGATATCTATATCTATTACGAAGTGTAGTTGCGCTTGATTAATCAAGTATTGTATCCTTGCCATAGCATGATGAGCAGACCGAAGGGGTCTGAATCCATAGCTATGTTTGTAGAACTTGGATTCAGCGATGGGCTCGAGGATTTGTTTAAAACTTTGTTGGATTACTCTATCCAGAATACAGGGGATACCAAGAGGTCTCCATTTCCCATTTTCTTTTTCAATCCATTTCCTTCGCACTTTCTTCGGGTGATAGTTTTTGAGTTTGTTTCGGACCTTTGTAACAAGGTCGTTCTCTGATAGCTCTTTCATGTCGTCGATGGTTTTTCCATCGGTACCGGGTGTTTTGGAACCTTTGTTGGTTTTGATTGAGCGGTAGGCTAGGAGGATGTTTTCTCTTGATACGATGGTGTCGTATAGATACGAAAACGTTTCTCCGTCGCTAGCTTTTTCATATAGTCCCGTAAATGTCTCCGTCATACCGTAATAATCCCAGTTTCGCAGCGTTGGCACTGTGGCATCCCTCCTTACGGAAGTGATGTTCCCACTGTCCTACCCGATCGGTGCCATTCACTTTTGGAAAATAATCGTTTCATTTATTAGACTTGGGGCTATTCCTCCACTCCCATTACAGGTGATTCATAAGTCATGCCCCTACCCTCACAAGGATAAATGTATTTCAGCATTTGCCTTATAGCAACCATTTTAGGTGACAGCCCTTGTTTCAACGTCCCTTGCTTTCCAAGTCCCTTACAACGTAGCTATCCATACTAGATGTAGGTGCTTCCTGTAAGCCTGTGAGCTGGATACCGCCGTTGTTCGGTATAGCGTATTTCAGAGGGGGCACTTTTACTCTACGCCACTCACCCCATCGTGAGATGGGACATGGGTTTCCCCATGTTGAAAATCTAGACCCGTACCTTCGGAAGTTCGTCAGTTCCTATCTCAAAGAACGATTCTCACCCTATCCAGTTTTTCAGCCGTGTGGCATATCCGTTGGCATACCTTTTGGCTTCAGCCTTCGTTCTGCCGAATCCACCTGTTCTTCAAACCCCATGACCTGTCAGTCATGACGCATGCAGGAGTATTGACGGGATGGTTTCGGGAAACATGGTTCCGTCATTCCCATCCTTCGTTGTAAAGTTAGGATTAAACACAATAATCCTCTGTATTTCACGCTTTAAAGCGCTTATAACAGAACTTGTCGAGCGACCCCCTTATTTTGAATAAACATAATAATCCCAGCTTATTAATAACGATTGTGAATTCCTAACTTTCTTCAATTGCAAAAACATTTCAAATAGAGATATAAATAACACAAGCCAAAAGACACCATTACTAAATGATATTCCGATAGCAGATTTTCCACCTAAAACAGTAAATATGCCCATTAGAATAAGGACATAAGATGTAAAAAACACTTGCCACTTTAAAGCATCTTTGATATCAACACTTTTATTCCGATTAAGTAACATACTTATTAAAAACAATCCAATGATAAGAAAAATAAATACGGTATCTGGAACTGATATCATTTGTGACATATTTGGAAAGTAATCATAAGCCAACAATATTGTAAAACAAAAGACTATAAGCACAGTAACATATTTCATTTTTCTCTTCCTCATCCCCTAAATATTTATTCCGTTTAACTGCCCAATTCTTGAGCAAAAGAAAGGAGATCACCTTATGTGCTGCAATCGCCCCCGTTTGTTTAATAAGATTTATTCACTAGTCTAAAAGAAAGTGGCTCATCAAGTATTTCTGGTAAGCCCACTTTAATTAAGTATGTAAAGAAACAATTGAAATGTTAATTAGAAGAGTTCTTATCTTTTTTTGTGTAATAAGCAAAAATGAAAGGGATTAATGGAATAAGGGCGAGCAATCTGAACCAATTCTCTGCACCACCAATATATACAAACAGTAAATGAACAAGGGGATGAACAAATGGAACAAGTAGGTTTTTATTTGGTTGGTCTCATTTTTTGGTTGTTAATTGGACTTGGATTGCTTCTAACTGTATGGGGTCTATGGAAAAAATCTTGGCTAGCCCTACTAATAAGTGGAGTTCCACTTATACTACCATGTTTATCTTTTATGTTGTTTAAACTGCCAACTTGCTTAATACCAATTATTTCAAAATCAGACAACTACCTCAATACTTATTTTCAGTAATATTTCAGATATTGTTGAAGATATTGCTTATACCTTATCAAGATAAGCACCCGTTACTTCAATGATGAACAGCCTTCTTTTAAGTAAAATCTTTCTTGAAATATGTGGCAGATTCACTATAGCCAATTGATTTATAAAACTTATCTGCTCTTCTCGTAGCTAATGCAATTAATTTAGAACCTCGTTCTTTAGATAACTTTTCTGCCTCTTCCATTAAGGACTTTCCGATACTCTTTCCTCTATACTTTTCTAACACAAAGAGTTCCTCAACCCAACTGATTATGCCGTTCGCGTAAAAAGCTGGATGGTGAAGCACAAATACATACCCTATAAGTTTTTGATCCTTTTCAGCAATAATTAAATCAACATTTTTATCTTCAATAAGGAGGTTGAAAATATATGAAAAGTCTACTTCGTTCACATAAAAACTTGTTGCTAAACTCTTTGCTAATACATAAAGTGCTTCCTTGTCTTTACTTATTGCTTTTCTGTAACCAACTTCCTTATTTGTTCCTAAATCACTCTGCTCTTCCCGTCTCATCTAATCTCACCCCCGTTATAAAAAGTTATAAAAATGATAGCATATAAATTTAAATATTAAATTAAGCAATCGCACCAGTTAATTTAATAACATTAAGCATTCGATTCACTTTCTAACAATTCCTTCTCTTATTCAAGAAAATGGCCCTTATCTTAAGTAACAAAGGCGATCACCTTGTGCTGCAATCGCCCCCTTACTTAAATAAAGATTACACGGCAAGAAGGTATCTCGAGTACCTGATCGGAAGCGAACAAGCAACAAAGATTTAAATGCAAGAATAAATGACTTTGATGGTGAGGATATTGAAATCAAATAAGTTGGCTGAATTACAATCACACTTTAGATTAATTTAGGCTCGAGTTTGTTACTCCTGGTCACCTACAACATGAAAGTAAAAGATTACTTATTAGGTGATAGTGATAAGTTATAACGCTAATACTATATAGTAAGTAGTTAACTATGATAAAACTCTTTTCTTGCGCCATCCTGGAAGAATCTGTAACACTAGGTCTGCAATAATGAAGTAAAAATTTGTGAGACCAATGAATTTTTAATCTCCGATAATAAAGATTAGAGGTCATTAACACCAGGAATTAAAGGTGTTAATGGCCTCTAAGGGTTTGCAAAAAAGGATTCTTTTCCGCTAAGGTCTAATGTATAATTACAGGTATCTTACAGTTGTGTAATTCAAGAAAATGGCCTGTTTGCTGAATAAAGAAAAACCTGAGACTCTTTACCTTTCCTTCAAATATTGACTCTTATATAAGAATAAAAAAATAGATTGCAGCTAAACGATCACCATTTTATCAAGATTTTTCGTTCAAGAAGTTTTTTGTGCGGTATTTTTCGCAGGAATTGTCTTAATTCTATAAATGAAATAATAATGTTTATAGAAGGCAAGAACAATCATGAGGATTTTTATTAAAAGTATATCCACATATAATATAGAGGTCAGAATAAAAAGATCCGCAATCAGATTTATTTTGATTTTCTCCTTTCGGCTCATACCTTTTTTCAGGAGGAATGCCTCAACGTATTTTGTATATAACGAGGTGCTCTTAAACCAGTTATCGACCCGCTCTGAACTTTTCGTAAAGCAAAAAGCAGCAATTAAGTAAAAAGGACCGCCTGGCAGAACAGGGAGGATTGTTCCTGCAAGGCCGATTAAGAGGGCTAAAGTTCCAAGCAAAAAAAATAGGATCGTTTTTATCTTCTTTAAAGTAATCATAAAATTTCCCCTACCGGTTGTCTTCGCTGTCCATCACCCATTCGTGCAACCGATCTCCTCCAGCCCCCATGGGTTCTTCGGCAGAACGGTTCGAAGCCGTAACGAATCCGTCCAGCGAAATGCTGATATCAAAGACAACTTTGCTCTTCCTGTTATTATTTGTCATTATATACTCCTCCCACTTTAAAAAATCAACGAGCTTTTCGAAAGACTGTTTCCATCCTCTTTTAAAATTTATGCACTTTAACACCGACCTTTATTTTATTATTATTCCTTTATTTAAATATACTATATAAGGAATATTCCTTTAAAGGTATATTTTAAGTTTTCTTAATAATTTCAATAATAAAACCAGAGGACATTAACACCTCTAAGTCATGGTATTTAATGTCCTCTAAATGAATTTAAAATTTCTTATTTAGGTCGGTTTGTTTTGTACGTTGTCCGTAAAGCTATTTATTCTTCTACTTTTAGTTACTTTTCGGATACATATTTATCTACATAATATTATTACAAAAATTACCGATGAGGATAAAATGATTCCCATCGGTAATTGAACTATATATCCTAAAAAATCTTATACCCCTTTTGAGAGATAGTATTGCCCGAGTACATAGAAATTAAATATTGTAGAGCATCCTTTAAAATACCCTTTTCTCATTTTAGAGTGGAGTTTTATGGTTTTCTTATTTTACGAACTCCCTTTAATTATGTCCTTCCTTGGTGAATAAACAGATATATATTATCTAATCATAAGTGAAAATATATTGTAAAAGTGAAGGGAACTATAAAATGGATAGATTAGTGATTTGGTCTACATTCCTTATTCCTTGGATTTCTCTAATTTTTTTAAATCGGTTATCAATACGAAGGTATATGCCTGTAGCGTTACTTACTGCAGTACTCAATACTATATTGGCTCAACTAGCATGGCATTATAATTGGTGGAAATTTAAAGAAACTCTTTTTGCGTGGGATAAAATAGCACCATTGTTTACTGTATACAGCATTTTCATAGTCGGGACAATATGGATATTTTATTTTACTTTCCGTAAATTTTGGGTATATCTCATTGTTAATATAATAATTGATCTCTTTTACGGGGTGGTTTTTGTTAGAATTTTAAACAAGTTAGAAATAAGAGAAAATGGAATCATTTCTCCAATACAAAATCTTTTACTAATGACCGCAATTGCCTTCATATTATATCTATATCAAATATGGCAAGAAAAAATTTTTGAAAATGAAAATTGAGAGGGGCTTCGTCTATTTTCCTGCCCCCCGTTTGTTGTAAGAAAGCGTTAATCATTCTTGGATCAACGTTTAAGAAGAATTATTTAAACATTAAGATTTTAGGGTCTTTTGACCATAACAGTGAACAAGAATAGCGTGTAATTGTCCCCTATGGTGATAAACGTTTGCTAAAATCTCTAACAACCACTCATATCTTGTGTAAGAGAAACCCAAGTGCGAAGTAGTTTCCGATATGTATGAGTTCTTTCCGACAACTTCATATAATTTTTTTGTAACGCTCTAAAATTGGTAAGCAAACCTTCTTTTATTAAGTCTAAGGTTTTATATGACACTCCTGAATAAAAATTTCCCATTTCTTCTTCTGTTGCTTCTTGTGATATACGCCAATTAGCTTCACAAATTACTGCTAAATATTCCAACAGTTCTCCGACAGAATGTTTATTTGATGTAGGTCAAATCTTCTTCCTCTAAACTTCCTATTATTTCAATTATTGTTTTTACAGCAACTTCAATTTGATGTAATACACTTTTACAATTCATAAATACCCCTTCTTATTAAACTCTACTGCCCCGTTCGTATTATAAGGTCAGGCAGATTATTCTGGGCCCGTGGGACTTTATTCCCGTCAGCTAAACCGTTCGCCCCCTCGTAGTTTATAGTAGATTTATAGACAAAGTCTCTTCGTTTTGTCTAACCTAATATTAGGTAGGAGGTTCCCCGGGAGATTCATTCACCCCCCGACAAGCCTTTTGTATGAAGGATATGGCTACGAGTAGACTAATCCCTGGGGAACCAACCCCTTTTACCGTTGACGATTGTTAGGGCGTTGTACCACAAAAATACCGATTCTACGAGGCCATCGCTACGGTAAAATTTAAAAAATATGTTGTTGGATAGGTGATTTTTATGCATTTTATAGGTATTGATCTCGCTGACAAGAAACACGACATTTGTATTTTAGACCCCTCGGGGAAAGTCTTAAACGAATTTATTGTTTCTCATTCCCCCGAAGGGCTCGATCAATTACTGGATACGATTCGTTCTATACCGGAGGATCAACCGATTCTCATTGCGGCAGAAACACCTAGATATCTGTTTATTCAGTATCTTCATGCGTTGGGTTATACGGTGTTTGGTATTAATCCAAAAAGTGTTGACCGTGCACGTGATCGCTTTTCTCCAGCCGGAGCGAAGGATGATAAACGAGATACCCGTGTGTTAGCGGATCTCTTACGTACAGATCGTCATCAGTACCGGCCAATACGGGTCGACAATGACTTTCTTATTGAACTTAAACATTTGGTTCACGATCGGGAAACTTTAGTTTCTAATCTAAAAAGTGTTGAAAACCAAATTCGTTCCTGCCTTAAGGATTATTATCCGCGAGCTTTAGAATGTTTCTCAAAACTGGACCAAAAGGTTACGATTGCCTTTTTACGTCGCTATCCTACACCAACGGCATTCAATAATGCATCGTATCACGAGCTGGCTCAAATTTTTAAGGAAGGTCATCATCCGAAATGGAGAACGAAGGCCGAAGAACTAGCAAAATTGGCCAAACGCCAGCAATTTCACGTGGATCAGGCAACCATAAGAACCAAAAGTCGATTTCTAATGACCTTGTTGAAACAACTTGAACTGCTTCTTGAAGATCTTCTTCAATACAAAAAAGATATTGATACGTTGGTAAAGCTTCATCCAGACAGTGGCCTTTTCCTTAATCTCAGAGGGGTTGGAGCCAATCTCGCTGCCAGACTTTTAGTCCATTTCGGTGATGACCGAGATTATTATTCCCACGCCAATGCAGTCCAATGTGAAGCCGGAACAGCTCCTGTGACCCGACGAAGTGGTAAGAAGAAAACCGTACGGTTTAGGCGTGCCTGTCAAAAATCTTTTCGAAATACCATGCAAAACTTTGCGATCCAAATGGTTCGTTTTCACGAGTGGAGTAAAAAGCTCTTTCTTGAACACCGACGGCGCGGACGCAGTAAAAGTGAATGTTATCGCATTGTGGCAAACAAATGGCTCAAAATTTTATTTGCCATGTGGAAAAAACGTGTTCCATATGATCCAGATATTTATTTAAAAGCCAAGCAGCAACAGGCTGCTTAAACGGTGCATTTCTTCGGAAGCCTAACATGACTTTTCCGCTTTTTAAACCTAAGGCGTTCGAACTGAGTTATCAAGCCCTTTATCAAAAAAGGAAAGGGCTATAATTTAATTTTCACCAAGAGGGGGTTAAAGACTGAATTTTTACTCCTATGGTCCCCTATTGCCTTTTTTATTTTAAACACTCTATCATTCTATTGACTTAGGGCGTCTACTTGTAGAGACATGATTGAGGCTGGTTGGGACTTTGATCTCGTATAACAAGCAAAGCTGTGATACTACACGGAGGTCTAGGGGTTACTGGCAAATCACTAGTTTAGGAGGAGATTTAGAATGAAGTTGGTCTGGATGTATCAAAGGGGGAAAGTCAGGTTCAATCATTTTTGGATAAGGGTAAACCATTTCGTAAGAGTTTCAAAGTATCTCATACACTTGAAGGACTTAGTATGAATCGGCTTCACTTATTTAGACAGAATTTTTATAAGAGGGTCATTATTTCTGCTTCCGTAGCGGCAAGCTGCTCCAGGCGAAAATACCCTGCCCCTTCAAGCGCCCGCCTTGCTGGTTTGGCAAGCTTTTCAGGAAGATCACTTCCTTTAAATTGATTTTCCGACATCCTCTATCTCCTATATCATTAATATTTCACGAATATCTTCTTCGGTCAGGCTTTTGGTGTTCCTATTATCAGAGTTGATGATCTCTTCAATTAAGTTTTTCTTTTTCTCCTGCAGTTCATTCATTTTTTCCTCAATCGTTCCTCGGGCGAGCAGCTTAATGACTTGAACTGTATTCTTCTGTCCCATGCGATGGACGCGGTCGGCAGCCTGTTCTTCAACCGCTGGATTCCACCATAAATCATATAAGATGACTGTATCCGCTCCAATCAAATTTAATCCAGTGCCGCCAGCCTTAAGTGAAATCAGAAAGAAGTTCCTTTCTCCTTCGTTAAAGCGGCAGCAAACCTCTACCCTCTCCTCCGAAGGAGTCTGTCCATCCAAGTAGAAATACGGCAAACCCTCAAGTGCCAGCTCTCTTCCTATGAGATCCAGCATTTTTGTAAACTGTGAAAATATAAGCACCCTTCTGCCTGATAACCTTGATTCTTCTATAATTCTCTTGAGCTGTTCAAATTTTGCGGAGCTGCCTTTATATCCATCTACGAACAAGGCTGGATGGCAGCAAATTTGCCGCAGGCGAGTTAAACCAGCAAGGATTTTAATTCGGTTCTTCCGGATTGTATCTTTATTTAAATGTTTTAACGTGTCTTCCCTCAGTTTTGCCAAATAAGCTGCATATAGCTTTTTCTGTTCAGGCAGCAGTTCAGCAGAATCAATCAATTCCATTTTTTCAGGAAGCTCGGAAAGTACGTCCTCCTTAAGTCTTCTCAGCACGAATGGGCGGATCCTTCTTACAATTGTTTTTCTGGCTAGATTGCTAAAGTCCTTCAAGCCCTGGAACAATTCCGGGAAGATGACGTAAAAAATGGACCACAGCTCTTCAAGCGAGTTTTCGACAGGTGTACCTGTCAGCCCGAAACGATGGTTTGACTTTAACTTTTTTACTGCTTTTGCTGTCTGGGTTACTGGATTTTTAAACGCCTGTGCTTCATCAAAAAATACAATGTGAAAATACTGCATCTGATACCATTTAATATCCTTAAGCAGCAATGGATAGGAAGTAATCACTACATCAATGTCGGCTAATTCCTTCTGAAGCTGTAACCGTTCGATTAGATTACCGTCGAACACAACCGCCTGTATCTCAGGTGTGAACTTCATCAGTTCATTTAGCCAATTGTACGTTAAGGATGATGGACACACAATCAAGGATGGCCGTTTCTTTTCGCGGATGTTTGGCAGCTCAGATTGTATGAACGCAATACTTTGCAGCGTCTTACCAAGTCCCATATCATCTGCCAATATGCCTCCAAAACCATAATGGGCCAGTGTCTTCAGCCATCTATAACCGTGCTTCTGGTAATCACGCAGTATATGGTCCAGACTTTCCGGCACTGGTATCTGCAGGCTGGATGGATCCTCAAGGGTTTTTAGAAAAGAGCGGAAAGATTCTTCCTGCTTGAATGTATGCTGATCCCTAACAGTATCCAGCATTTTAAACCCCTGGATAATCGGCATATTCAATCCGCTTTCCAGATTTTCAGCCTGCTCCGGAACAGCTCTTAAGAACCTTTGGATCTCCTCAAACTCCCTTGCTTCCAATGATAGCAGCGCCCCGTTTTTCAAACGATAGAATTTCCGCTTTTCTTTAAGCGTAAACAAAATATTACGGATTTCATGATCAGAAATCCCAGTCATTTCAAACTTGAATTCCAGCCAATTTGTCCGTTCCTTTTTCATTTTTATCCGGATCTGCGGTTTGGTATTTTCTCTGAATATACGGTTTCTGACAGCCGTTGTCGCATATATTTGCACTTGTTTTTGCAACTTGGGAACGACATGATAAAGAAACTCATATTCCAGCTCGTCGTTTTGCAAAAAATAGCCGCCATCCGTCTTTGCAAATAAACTTTCCTCCATTAGCTGAAGAATCTCATCTTCCTTTTCAACATCTCTGATAATACGCGCTCCGCCACGTGGTTCTCTTCTTTCGAGCGGATTAATTACAATATTTTCATAGTGAAATTCAAGGCCGGCCAAAAGACGATTTCTCAAGCGATCCAAGTATAATTTGGCAACCAAAGGTGTTTTCATAAATCTTTGTGCCAAATGATCAGAAATTTGGACATCTCCCAGTTTTCTCAATCCTGGTGCTACTTTTTCCAAGAAAATTTCCATTTGCTCCTGAGCAATCGGAATCTGATTTTTCCCGGTGGCCTCCAGCATTTGAGTAATGTCATACAACCGCTGGCAATCCTCTTTTTTTAATGTGATAATTTTTCCACCAAATAGAACTGAACTGTATGAATTTAATATAAGCAGGTGGTCAAGACCATTGATCTTTAAATAACAATTTCGTTCTATTTCCGATAGTTCGAACCTTAAAGGTAAATGATCATTCGAAAACACCATTTGATCAAATGTTTTTCCGGTTATCTGCAGCCTCACTTTTTCAACATGTGCAAGTGCAGGCTTTAGCCTTTCCCAGGATGTTGGAGGAATCAAAAGCATAGTTTTGCTTGCAGAGTAGTCATAATCATCCATTAAAGCATTTATATAAACGGATTCATCATGGACGACTTGAATCAGCTGCTGGAGGACAGCATCAGATTCGGGTGTAAAGCAGTGCAGGTTGGGTGAATATGTAAATGATTGGGATAATAGGCTGGATTTCCTTTCTTTTACTGACTGGAGAAACTGACGGATATCAAGCACGGGTATAGGTCCAATTTTTAATTTTAAGGCAAACAGATAGTGGTCTTTGCCTAAATGAACAGGCAGGCATGTAAATTCTGATTGAAGCACTTCCCTGTTCTCAAAATGAAGCTGATGTCCGCTTGACCTTACAGGCTGATCACTGAAAAGCGTCAGCAACCCATTTGCAAGTGAAATTTCCGGCACAGCTGCATGCTCATCAAAATCATTAACTTGCGGTGATCCACTCTGCTGCTGTTCATAAATCGTTAGCAGCACAGCCGCTACATGCTGGCATTCTTTATCAAAGGAAGCAAGCTTTGGACAACTGCAGGTTATTTTAAAGCTACTTTCTGTATCTTTCTTTACCGTTACAAAAAAATCTTCCGCTACCGATACAGTTGCTTCACAGCTCTCAGCATTATTTTGATTAATCGTTACTTTGTTATTTCGGAAGAAAACGTCCCCCCTTTTGAAGGAGACTGTTCCGCACAATTCTTTAATTCTTTTGTGAGTCAAGTTAATATCCACAACCGCACTCCTTCCGGGGAAAAATGATATAAAGATTGTAACATAATGATCTGGATTGGATTAATTTCAATCAACACAAAAAGAGTGTTGTTGAGGGGTTAGTTATTTGACACATTCTTAATTAATAAAAAAAGCTATCTTGAAGAATAATGCCCGTTTGTTGAAGATCATTGCAAGGGCTTATTGAATAAAAGCACCCGTTCGTATTATAAGGTTAACCAGATTTTTCTGGCTTTTAATCATTAGACCTTCTTTCAAGGTATAATGTACTTATTTCAGATAGAGATTGTCGCTTACGCCCTTGAAGCTTTGTCTTCGTATTAGAGACTGACACCTCTTTCTTTATAGAACTATTCGAATGAGCTGGATGACACTTAGTTGCCGTATATCGAACGAGGTTGGATATCTATAAAGTTATAGAGGAGTTCCTGCCATCAGAGGAATTCCAACTGCAGAAATCGTTTGGGATGCACCAATTGTCAAAGATTCCCTCCATGGTAATGTTAACCCTACCTTTAGTTTTCATCCGCGCTGGGACCATAGACGGCTGGGACCGGCACATCAAGTAGCCTGAGGTAGACAGTGAGCTGTCCGCGATGGTGATACCAATGATTCAACATCAACGAACGGACCATCGCCAACCTGGGTGCTGCCATCAGCGTATTCTTACCGTCAGTCATCCTCCATTCTGCTTCCAGATCTTCTTCTCCCCATTGTGATAAGTGATCCATTCCCACTCTTTTACTTTTTTCTAGTGCTAACAGGATCTCATCCAAGGAAGCTGGTTCAGGAAGGGGGACTGTCGGTATCGCTCTTTCCAGTTCACTGAACAGTTCTGCAAGTTTCCCCGGAATGACGGCTGTATGTAGACCGAGCTGTCCGACTGACATGGATTTCGGATGCGGGCACCACGTCAGCTTATCTTCTGGTATCCGTTTGAGCACGTTACGTGTCATCTCTAATTCATTTTTGAATTCATCAATTAATACAACCTGTAGTTTCATGCAGCATTCTCCTTTCATTCTTGTAAACTTTCATCAGTAACGCTCCCCTTTTCTAACAAAACTCAAGTGAAGCTGAAACGTCAGTAACAGTTAGATTTAGATGATTGAGTTTCATTAGTACACTCTTTCATTTTTAGTCCTGTACCTCCCCTATCACAGTCCTTATATTAACATAAATATCCAGTATTTGTTTGGAAGTCTTATTCAATTAAATGGCCCTCTTTAACTGAATAACTAAGGTTTTCAATCAGACCCTTAAAACTCCTTTTTATTCCAGCACCCCCTAATACCAGGTATCCAAGCTCTTTAATTATTTGGTGGTAGATGGCGTCTTGGGATCGTCAAGGTTACATTATCAAAATGTTCCCATATTCATAATACAACCCTCTGGAATTTGTTACGATACACATGCCTCCCCCTTATAATATACAAAATGAACCCTCTGCTTTCTCAATAAGTACGAGGGTTCATTAGTGTAAAAAGAACGTGTTATATTATGGAAACATACTGTTTAGATCAAATGATTGGTTGCACGGGCTAATAATCTTGAGAACAAATGGTATATTTAGTATATGCAATTATGATACTGTTCAGCAATGTTATACACCTGCTGTATCTTTGATGTATCTACGTGCAATTTTGGCATATTCAAGTGGATTAGCCTTATACGGATCCTGTTCTGCTTCAACTAGCATCCAGCCCGTGTAATTAAATGCAGACAGTGTTTCAAAAATTGGACGAAAATCGATATCTCCATCCCCGGGTACAGTAAATACACCCTCACGTACTCACTCCAAAAAAGAATTCTGCTCACGTTTCAGTTTTACAACCACATCATCACGGACATCTTTCAAATGTACATGTTTAATACGTGAGAAATGAGACTTCAATATCATCAATGGATCTTCACCAGACAGATAAAGGTGGCCTGTGTCATATAAAAGTGATACGAGGCCTTCATCGGTCATCTCCATCAATCTATTGATTTCTTCCGCCGTTTGGACTCCCGTACACATATGATGGTGAAAGACGATAGACATATCTTTTTCATTAGCTAGTTTTCCGAGATCATTGAGTCCTTCTGCTAATCTCACCCATTCTTCTTCAGTAAAAACTGGTTTATCGCTAAACAATGGAACATCCTTTTTTGGATACTATGACCTTGTTCAGATACGACAATCACCTTGGCCCCCATTTCGTGTAGAAAATCCCGATGTTCTATAAATGCTTACTTGGTTTCTTCATATGGACGGATGGTTAAAAATGTACAGAACCATGCACTTGCTATTTCCATCTTTCGTAATTCTAATGCTTTTCTTAACGCACTTGAGTCACGAGGATATTTATTCCCTACTTCTGTCCCCATGTATCCTGCGAGTGCCATTTCACTAATGCACTGTTCAAAAGTGTACTCACTTCCTAATTCAGGCATATCATCGTTAGTCCAACCAATAGGGCAAATCCCAAGTTTAACTGCGTTTTCTTTAAACATGCCAACCTTTTCCTCCCTCTATGTAAATTAAAACGATCAAGTAGAAGCGCTTACATAAATGCTATATCGGAAGGAAGGGCGATTTCCCTTCCCCGACATTTTTAATTATACCCAACGTGTTAACGGGTTCCCCTACACGTACCGCATTGTCCAGTTACTTGTTTGAATAGCCTTCTGGTATATTGTTCATTCATATGGAACTGCCGGGATAAGGAGGGGAGTGAAACGTCAGAGTAAAAGGAATCATTGATATAGATCATGATACCGGTTATATCCTTTGATCCTTTCTTCTGTTGGATTTCAACATTTCTATTACTATATAGACTCATTTCTTCTACACTTAATGTTCTTTTAGCTATAGGTGCTAACGACCGATAGCTTCATTTGAAACTATCAGTCGCTTCCTGTATGACTTTTATTTAACAACTAAAATAGAGCAGTTTGAATGTTGGGAAACTCTTTGGCTTACACTTCCTTGGACCATCTTATCCAATTTATTGAGACCCTGATTTCCGATGATAATTAAATCAAATTCTTTTTCCTGAGCATGATCACATATTTGTTTAGCGGGCTCCCCTTCTAATATTATATTTTGAGCGTCGACCCTTTCTTGATTCAAAACTTTTCTAGCATGATTAACAGTTTGCTCACCCTGTTTAATTATTTCTCTTTTGTTGAATTCCCGAATCATCTCGCCTCGTTGAAGATCCGGTGGAACTGCTGCTACGGTTAAAAAAGCTGGATCAGGGTCAGCCTTAACTACATGAACGACTGTCAACTCAATTTTAAGGCCTTCTTTCTTTAAATCTATTCCTTGACGTAAAGCATCCATACTTCCTTTAGAACCATCAAAGGCAACAAGGACTCTCTTGATTAAGCTCATTCTGATCATCCCTTTCATGTTGATTTTACAGCATATGGTCTTATTGGATGAGGAAGTAATTAAATCGCAATTGATACTACTTATAATGATAAATGTAGTATCCTTTTCCCTTAAATGATGAGTGTAAAACATGTAATCACTTATATGCTGGCAATGACGATCCCTTAAATTTATAAACGAACGATAGTTGGTATGAGATTATGGGTCCTTTCTGGTTATTTTTTTAGTATTCGTAAATACTCTTTCCATGGCCCCACGTCTTCTCTATATCTTTCAGCCAGTACCCGTACGATTTGGGATATGTGGGTAAGATCATGAACTACCCAAGTAGAAAGCAATTCTCTTAATTTCACTACTCCAAATTCAGGGTGTGAACCCGTCAATTCAAGATGCTGTTCAGGGTCAATCAATGATTTGAGTTTCGCTAAGTTCTCGTTCCTGATTTTTTTGAATATAAGCAGCTTTTGTTCGATTGATCTTTCATTTGACCCTTTCAAATGAGAAAAACGGTCAAAAGGTGGAAATGGTTTGCTTCCCCCTTCTTGAAGGATAATTTCTATTCTTGGCATCCAATTATACTTCTCTGCTTCGATGAGATGTTCAATTACTTCAGTTGCATTCCAGGTATTTTCACCCTCATTACATTTCAGCCATCCATCAGACAAGCCAGACAAAAATTGCTCGAATGTTTGCGGTGTACGCTCTAAAACTTCAATGGCTTCTTTCATATCAAAGTTCATATAAACGCCCTCCTCCTTGTATCTTTAAATTATTTTAGGATAGGGTAATCGGCCTCTATAGGAAGGATTTCTTTGAAACCTAAATTTAAAATATTTCATAACGATGAACATTTATGTGAATCGATTGACAAGCTTCGTAAAAACGGTGTCAGAGATGATGATATTTACATCCCTGCTCATGATAATGACCATGATAGGCGTGCAAGAAAGAAAACGGATGCAAACATAATCGGAGTCAAAGTGACGGGCGTTGGCACTGCCACAAAGAACATATTTAGAGGTAAACCTGATAAACTATTTTCAAAAATGAAGGAAATAGGATTTGACCAATCAAAAGCTCAAAAGCTCAAAAGCTCGAAGAAGAATTAGACAAAGGTAAAACACTTTTAGTAGTCACAAATCAAGATGAAGTGTGGCATCAATCATATTAGATCTCATTTGCTTAAAACCGCATAGAATGACTTCCCTCACCACTTCAGACATGACACCTATATTGCTGTGCTAAATCAAAACTAATCTCTGCAATTAAAATCTTCATTTTTCTTCTTGAATAGTGGAATCAATATCCATAAATCTTGTTACAGCATGGTCCGAGAAATGCTTGAAAACCTCTTTGGAGTCTTTCGTCAATGTTCGAAGGTGAACCTTTTTCGTTTCCAGTACATAGTCAATTTTTTCGTTATTTAGCACGTTACCTCATGATTTGATTTTCCTTCTACATAATTTCTTTACAGTCAATGTGTACTCCTTCTTAAAATCACTTCACTTAGTAGGTTCACCTATTCTCTTCTTATTTCTCTTTGTCTCCAGATCAACCAGATTCCGAGAATAAGACTAGTGACAGATACTGCCAATGAACTCCAGAAATATGGTGGGGCGTATACGAATTCGATCCGGTTCATACCCTCTTTCAGTGGAATCCCCACAGAGCTGTAATTTACCTTTTCTACTGTTTGATTCTCATTATTGATCGTAGCCTTCCAACCTTTTTCATAAGGGATTGGTAACACCATATACTGCGCATTCGATTGATTATTATAGGTTATTTTGATCCTGTTATCGTCCCAGTGGAAATCAATCGGCTTGGATACACTGCTCTTTACCTTTTCAAGCGAACGGTAATCTTCTTCATACAATGCCAGGTCTTTTAAGATATACTCACCTTTTGGTAAACGGATTTTAATCTTTTCTGCTTTTGGAATACGTATGGTCAGATCATCTACAAACGTTTTATAGATTGATCGGTTATGTTTACGAGTCGTACGATAATCGTTGACTTTCAATGCAAATCCTTCGCTTTCAGCTAAACTTTCTAAATGAAAACTGACGTAGTAATCTTTCGTATCCCTATTGGATTCGTTGATAAACAGATCGATACCGCCCCTTTTCTTAGTTACTGACAATAGATCATCCTTATATGTGGCACCAGGTGTTTTTATGGTTGCTTGATCGATGATATCGGATATTTTCGGCGTAGTTCCGGTTTGTGAGGCCCTACTTGTAACTATGACACCTTCTAACATCGCCTGCTCCCGTTCCAGAGCATGCGAATTTTCCAAGTCCTTTTCTAAGAATATACGATTGGCTGTACGTACAAATGGAAGAATATTTGTATTTTCGTAAATAGCATAGTGTTCTGAATCCATTATCTTTTTGAAACCATATGGAATCTTCTTACGATGTTTCTTTTCAATCATCATATATTTACCTTGCAGCATGCTATGCAGATTAGCACGGTTTCCTAGAGTGGCATAGCGGCTTACACTTTCACGTCCCATATCGATGTGCAGATCATGTAAATAAAAGGAAATTAAGTGCCTGTTCAAGATACTTGAATAAACACTCATGCCATTATAGCCCTGTATTATAGGGGTGTTATTCGAATAGCCGATTTTCCAATCTACTCGATAATACGGATCAGGATCGTATCGTTTGAGTTGCTGCAACAAAGCTTGCTGTTCTGGACCATTGTATTTCTCGCTTGATAGATGCTCTTTAGATACGTTGTTCACATGTCCATAGGTGGAAATCGAATATTGAAAAATGTTTCCTAAGACTAAGGTGATCAATAGTATCCATACATGTAATACGTATTTCAACGCTTTGCTCCTTCTCCAATTGAAGACCAGCAACAGTGCAATCGTCAGGAAAAGCAATGTAAACATGATAAGGATCGGGAATGAAGTGATACTCCACCGCTGGCTATATAGGAAAGCGCCAAAATATGTAGCAATGACTAGAATGGTTGAAAGAACCAATTCTCTTTTACCTATCTTCATCAAGTTGTGTAATCCAGAAGCAACTGTCCCACCCATCGTAAAATTAAGAATATACTCCCATCGATACTGGGGTGCAGAAAATCCATTGAAGAAACTTGCGACCATCGGGCTGAAGTGTAGGATGAGCAAAAATAGACTCAAAATAGTAAACAAGCGGAAGACGGGATTTTTATATAATGAAAAGCTATACAGAAAGATCAAAAATAAGATTGGGACGATCACATATCCACTCGCAAAAAAGATATTGTCCCAATGGAAAAAAGGAATCGGCTTATTATAGGGTGGTCGATGATTGTTGAATAGCCCATGAACAGCTGGAATGAAGGATACCAGACTGATTCCAAAACCGGTCACTCCACTGATGAGGAGCAATCTGAACTTCCTCCAACTCCCCACTTCTTCCTTATCCAACTTGATGAACCAACGGATGAGGATATACACAGCTATAAAAATCAAATTGATATATGCAAAATAAAAATTATCGAATGATGTAATGGCCACTGCAAACATGAACCATTCGATCCGGGCTTCTCTGAATATTTTTTCCACTCCGAAAACAAGTAACGGAATCCAAAGGAGCGCGTCAGCAAAAAACTCCCAATATGTTGCATGGCGAAAATAAAGGATTGTGATGGCATATACACTCGCCCCAATGAAAGAGGCGAACCAATTGCTCTTCATATAACGAAACACAAGGGTCGAGATAAATATGATAAGCGTCAGGCGACAAATGCTAAGGTAGACTGCGGCTTTCGACCAGAAAAGGATATCGACTGTTTCAACTATATGGCCGGACTGCAAAACAACAATGACGCCTAAGGTTAAGATGAAAAAGATCGAGGTTGAGAAGTAATAGGCTAATTGACTATAGGTACCTGCTCCAAACCCAAATGCATAGGAGTAGAACAAATTTCCGCTCGTATATTGCTCATAAAGGAGTTTTTTGAATGTCAAAATCTGCCCGAGGCCATCATTAGGTCCGACCATATATCTGTCATTTATCCATTCGATTATAAAAAACATATGAGTGAGTACAGAAAGAATTAAGCTGCTGATTAACAGGATGAAGATTCGCATGAAGGTTCCTCGTTACTTCTTTAATATTTTTCCCGTGATGAAGAAAGTGGGCAGAACCGTAAAGATAACAGATAAAAACGGTGCCACAGTGCTATTCATACCGAAATGCTCCACTAACAGATAGACAAGGAGAGATGATAAGCCCATATTGAAGAGTTGTGTCAACGGAAATTGCAGAACCTTGGACCAAGACGGTTTCACCCTGAATGTAAAGTTTACATTCAGGAAAAATGAAATGATCATACTGACCATGAAAGCGATTATATGTGCCAATAAATAGTGCACACCTATCAGGGTATGTAAGAAGAGATAAATCGTATAATAATTGAACGTATTAATGATCCCAACTACGATGAATCTCGTGAATTCCAGGTTCAGTACTTGCATTGCCTTCCCCACTCTCTACATTTGTTTCATGGATCAGGTAGTGCGGACGTTTTTTCGTTTCGTAATAGATCCTGCCGATATACTCACCAATAACCCCCAGGCTGAGCAGCTGGATTCCTCCTAGAAAAAGGACAGCCGATATTGTTGTAAAGTATCCTGGTTCCACAATCCCCTGGTTCATAATGATGATCAGATTGACAAAAATGTAGAGGAGAGAGGCTATCAAAATGAATGCTCCCGTATAGAAACACATTCTCAGAGGGCGATTGTTGAAAGATACAATCCCATCGATTCCGTAATTCAACAAATTGGAGAACGACCATTTCGAATTGCCATTATTCCGTACGACATTATCGTAATAAATGATCTTCTGATCCATTCCGATCCACGAAAATAACCCCTTGGAAAAACGATTTCCTTCATTCAACAACAGGAGAGCGTCCACTGCTTTACGGCTTAATAGGCGGAAATCCCCTGCCCCGTCTCGGATATCAACTTCCACAATCCTGTTGATGGCACAGTAATAAAGGGATGAAAGAAACGAGCGTAC
Organism: Pseudalkalibacillus sp. A8; assembly: GCF_045920555.1. Taxonomy (NCBI): domain Bacteria; kingdom Bacillati; phylum Bacillota; class Bacilli; order Caryophanales; family Fictibacillaceae; genus Pseudalkalibacillus; species Pseudalkalibacillus sp. A8. Next base: position 3,308,279 of record NZ_CP174509.1, on the reverse strand, counting down.
TCGGTTATCCCCTTTCCGATTACGTTGAGCGATGACCTGGTGATAGCCCTCTTCGTATCCTTTTATGAAAGGTTTGATTAAACAGCAAGGATGTTGCAAGTCGGCATCCATGACGATTACAGCATCACCCTTCACATGTTGAAATCCTGCCCATATGGCCATCTCTTTACCGAAGTTTCTTGTAAAAGAAATATACTTTATATTTGGAACCGCATTAGCAAGCCTTTTAATGACAAGTAAAGTGTCATCCGTACTTCCATCATTAACAAAAAGTATTTCGTAATCATAATCAATGTCCGTAAATTCTTTTTCCAACGATTTATATAACAATTCAATATTATTTGCTTCATTATAAGATGGAATGATGATTGAAATAAGGCCAGACTTCATAATGACACCTGCTTTGCCCATTTTTTTATACTTAATTGAGGACCATATCCATTAGTTTGAACATCATTTCTAGATTTATTAGTTGGAGGAGGACTACATGAAGCTTAAGGCAGTGGTTGGTGTCATTGACTGGATAAATTTTGGCAGGGATGCTTTTTCTTTTAATAAATCATAATACAAAGGTACATTACATTCGAGGAGGATACAAAATGGGAATTCTAAGTGGAAATCCAAAAAATGAACCGCTGCATTACGGTGAAGTATTCGGGCTATGGAGTGCTTATTCTACTGCTAAGGCTTCATTAGTCGCCTATCAAGTTTATTATAATCATACTGGAGATCGAGACCTGAAACGTTTTATCGAGGATATGATAAACTCGGTCATAAAGCCTTCCATTGAGGACTTAGAGGAAGTTTTGAAAAAGAATCGAGTCCCTCTATCCCCTACTCCACCTGAACGCTCAGAGGCTGATCTTGACGATATACCTATTGGGGCAAGAATCAATGATCCAGAAATCGCTATGACGATTTCCAAGGATATCGCTCAGGGGCTTGTGGCTGATAGTCAAGTTATTGGACAATCTATCCGTGAGGATGTTGCCATGTTGTTCGGGCAAATGCATATGAAAAAAGCGCAAATGGGTGCAAAGCTATTACAGATGAATAAGGAAAAAGGATGGCTCGTACCACCTCCGCTTCATAAGGAAAAGAATAAAACAAATTAACGCTAAAAAGTACGGGTTGTAATATACCCCGTACTTTTTTCTCGTTATACGATTATACATAAAACCTATACAAAAATAACTGACTCGATCTGTCAGTTCTTCAAAAACCTTCTTCTTTATTTGGTGACTTTTGCTTTATATGGTAAATCCAATTGTAGAATATGTTCACATGTCTCCCGTTTGATAACAAGTTGTGCTTCTCCATCTTCAACAAAGATGACTGCCGGTCTTGGAAACCGGTTATAGTTGTTGGCCATCGAGTAACCGTAAGCGCCGGTACAAAAAACAGCGAGAAGATCTCCTGCACGTGGTTCTGGTAATGAGGCATCATATATCAGCGTATCACCGCTTTCACAGCATTTTCCAACAATAGTGACTATTCGATCATGGGGTTCAGTCATTTTATTGGCAAGAGCAGCTTCATATTTTGCTTGATACAATGATGGCCTTAAGTTGTCGCTCATCCCGCCATCTATTGCTAGATATGTCCGGACCGAAGGAACTTCTTTTTGTGACCCCACTCTGTATAAAGTTGTTCCCGCTTCCCCTACTAATGAACGGCCAGGTTCAATCCAGATCTCAGGCATCTCGATGTGTAATTCGTTGGTTTTCCTTTTGACTGCTTCAATGATTTTACCGACATATATTTCAGGTGCTAATGGTTTATCTTGATCCGTATAACGTATTCCGAATCCCCCGCCAAAATTGAGGACTTGTGGCACATAGGAAAGGTGTTCTATCCATTTCTTGATACGCTTAAAGATTTCATCCACTGCAAGAACAAATGCGGTTGTCTCCTCAATTTGTGAGCCAATATGGCAATGGAAACCTAACAATTCAAAAGAGGATGATGCGGTTACAATTTGAATAGCTTCATCGGCCTGGCCATTGCTGAGATCGAATCCGAACTTGGAATCGATTTGGCCTGTCGTAATGTAATGGTGTGTATATGCCTCTACCCCAGGTGTCACTCGTAAAAGGATTTTCATTTTTACTCCCAGATTCCGACAAAACAGGTCCAACAATTCAATTTCATAAAAATTATCAACCACAATACATCCTACACCATGTTCGAGTGCCATTCTTATTTCATCTGGACTTTTATTATTCCCATGGAAGTGGATTCTTTCTGTTGGGAACCCTGCTGCAATCGCAGTATAAAGTTCACCTGCTGATACTACATCTAAGTATAATCCTTCTTCATGCATCACCTGGATCACTGCCATTGAAGAAAAGGCTTTGCTGGCATAAGCTACTTTTGCTTTTACTTTCGCTTTATCAAACGCTGATTTGAACGCTGATGCTCGTTTACGGATTAATTCAACATCATAGACGTATAAAGGAGTTCCGTATTCAGCAGCTAAGTCGGTCGTATCGAGGCCTCCAATTTCAAGATGGCGGTGTTGATTGATTCTGCTGCTCCCATGTAGATACAATCACATCCCTCATTTCAACTGTATTTTATATTACTTCTATTTTACGAATTATGTTAGATGGAGTACATAAACATAGTAATGAAATTTTGGTTTATAATTTAAAATTCCTCGTTTTTCTCCTGTTAATCTTAAACTTATTAGGAAAGGATGGTGACTTCTTTGGATGAGATCGATCAACATATTCTTTCAATACTCCAAGGAAATGCTCGGATTTCCATGACGGATCTTGGGAAAAGAGTTGGACTTTCAACGCCTGCCACAAATGAAAGGGTGAAAAAACTAGAAGAAAAAGAAATCATAAAGGGGTATCGAGCTGTCATCGATCCGGAAAAGCTTAATAAGAAAGTTACAGCATTCATCTTGTTCGATACCAAACGGGGGAAGCAGTTCAGGACATTTTGCAAAGACCAGTCCGTAGTGTTGGAATGTCATCGGCTGGCTGGCCAGTATAGTTATTTAGTGAAGGTTGTAACAGAATCAGTATCTCTGCTAGAAGAATTCATTGACGCAGCATTGGCTTTTGGTGAACCCTCTACCTTGGTGAAGCTATCTACTGTTGTAGAGCATAAATCCATCTTTGATGATATTTTGTAAAAATGCAAGGAAGGAAAACATCTCCGACCTTGCACTTTTACGCTATTTTATTGAGCTTTTCTTTCTAATTCTTGAAGTTCGGAATCATCGATTCTAGTTTGGATGGATTTCGTTTCCTTAACGAGAGATCTATAGAGTGAAATACTGATCAGTATCAGGATGACCGTAAATGGAAGTGCCGAAACTAAGGATGCTGCCTGCAATCCAGTCAGGCCACTGCTGATAATGAGAACGATTGTAATCCCAGCTATCAGTACTCCCCAAATGATTTTTACTGTGTTAGTTGGATTCAAGCTCCCATCCGACGTCATCATTCCTAGCACAAAAACCGCAGAGTCTGCTGACGTTACCAGGAAAATCATGATCAATGCCATGATGATGATGGAAAAGAAAAAGTAAAGCGGAAACTCTTTCAGTAAAATGAATATGGCTGTTGTGACATCCCTGGATACCGCATCGGCAATGGCTGTATTCTGGAACAAGTCCATGTATAGTCCGGTCCCTCCGAAAATCGCCATCCACATGAAAGCAATTACAGGTGGCACAATCAATACTCCCATAACGAATTCCCGAATGGTCCTTCCTTTTGATATCCTGGCGACGAATGACCCAACGAAAGGTGACCAGGCAATAACCCATGCCCAATAAAAGACTGTCCAATCATTCACCCATGAATCACCGCTATAAGGTGTCAAATAAAAACTCATTTCGGTAAAGTTTTGAAGATAATCTCCAATACCTAATACAAAGCTGTCTAAAATGAAAACGGTCGGACCTCTGAAAAGGAAAAACGCCATCAGGATCATGACCAGGATCATATTCGTATTACTTAATATTTTAATCCCCTTATGTAGGCCTGTAGTAGCCGAGGCAAGATAAAGCGCAAGCAACACAAGTACGATAGAAATTTGCATCCAGGCATTGTTCGGCACAGAAAAGACATAGTTGAGACCACCGTTGATTTGTAAGATCCCCATGCCGAGTGAGGTGGATACGCCAATGACTGTCGAAATGACAGCCAGGATATTGACGGATTTTTTGATTGATTCCTTTCCTCTTTTTATATGAATCCCCTCAAGTGTTTCGCTGATGAGCGATTTACTCTTTTTTCGGAACTGGAAATAAGCAAGGGCTAATCCCACAATCGTAAATACTGACCATTGATGGATACCCCAGTTGAAAAATGAATATCGCATTGCAAGGCGAGCAGATTCCACTGATTGAGGTTCGACATCAGCATAAGGAGGGTTTGCAAAATGTGTCAGCGGCTCTGCGACACCCCAAAAGACGATTCCAACACCAAAGCCGGCACTGAACAGCATGCTGATCCATGTAAAAAGAGAAAATTCCGGTTTTTCATCATCTTTTCCCAGTCTGGTTTTCCCGTACTTACTGAAGGCAAGAAATAAACAAAACGCAACAAAGCATGCAACGGAACCGAGATAAAACCAACCGAAGGAGTAACTTGTAAAATTGAAAATAGCAGAAGCATTTTTCGCAAGATTGTTTGGCGAAAGTGCTCCCCAAATTGTAAAAAGCGCAATGACGATGGCAGATAATTTAAAAACCGGATTGTTGTAAGAAGCTTTGTTTTTTCGTTTCTCCAAATCAATCACCCTTTTGTATGTGGTTGTTTTTAAAATCTTGTATCATGAGCCTGCAGATATTAGAGGAGCAGCTTGTCCTATCATGATGGCTGAGAAAGGGGCTGAATTTACCCCTTTCTCTTTTGCCTTTAGAGTTTGTAACAAACGACTTTCGGTTCCGTCATTTCCTTAATAGAGAATTTGATTCCCTCCCTTCCTAACCCGGAATTTTTCATGCCGCCGAATGGCATCGCATCGATCCTATAGTCACTGCTATCATTGATCATGAGTCCGCCAACATTCATCTTTTCGATGGCCAAGTGAGCTTTCCGTACATCATTCGTAAAAATCCCTGCTTGTAATCCGTATCTTACATCATTCGCTTTTTCGATGGCTGTTTCTAAATCTGCAACCGGATAAAGAAGAACGACAGGACCGAAAATTTCCTCTTTAGCGATTGTGCAATCATCAGGGACATTCGATAAGACCGTTGGAGTATAGAAAGCACCATCACGTTTGCCGCCTTCCAACAGTACAGCCCCTTTTCCGACCGCTTCTTCTACAATACTCTCCACACGGATGGCTTCCTTTTCACTGATAAGGGGTCCCATATCAGTGAGCTCAGATTGTTTATCTCCGACCGAATATTGCTTCGTACGTTCCACAAACCCTTCTTGGAAGGAGTCGATCAGCCTTTCATGAATGTAGATCCGCTGTACGCTCAAACAGTTTTGTCCGGCTGCTGAGAAAGCTCCTGAGACGGATGCTTCAATGGCTTCTTCTAAATCGGCATCCTCCAGTACGATTACAGGTGAATTCGATCCAAGCTCCATACTGATTTTTTTCAAACCTGCTTTTCGAGTGATCTCTTCACCTGCCTCGAGTCCTCCGGTAAAAGAAATCATTCGAACGGCTGGATGTGTTACCAGCGCATCTCCTATTTCAGTCCCGTAACCAGTTATGACAGATAAGACCTTCGGTAGAAGCCCTGCTTGTGCAAAAGCTTCGGCAAGTAATAGAGCACTCAAAGGTGTAGCCGTTGCAGGTTTTACGATAATCGCATTCCCTGAAGCGATCGCCGGTCCAACCTTATGTGCGACAAGGTTCAACGGATCATTGAACGGTGTGATGGCACCGATGATCCCGATTGGAACATAGTAATAGTACCCGACTCGATTCTCACTTCCAGGCCTTTGATCAAAAGGAATCGTTTCTCCATGAATCCTTCTTGCTTCTTCTGCACTGATTCGAAGCGTTTGGATACACCTGGCCACTTCACCTCTTGCCTCACGGATCGTCTTGCTTCCTTCTCGTGAAATGGTGTAGGCATATATTTCTTTATTTTCTTCGATATAATCTGCAGCTTTATTGATGACTGATATACGTTCATGAACAGGCATTGAAGCTGCTGTTTTTGCTCCTTCTTTTGCTTCCTCTATACATTGGAGCATGTCGGCAACGGATGCAGCGGGGACGGTATCGATCAGTTGATTATCCTGTGGATCTCGTACTTCGATGACCCGTTCACGATCCGTCCATTGTCCTGCTACGTACATTTTTCGGCCTCCATATTGCGTTTTCATCAAGACCCCTCTTTCTTATTGAATATTGACTAGCTTTTTTTCCCGATGGATATTGATCAAGTCAATCAAAAGTGAAAATCCCGTTTCTACTTTACCGGCACCGGCGCCACTCAATGTGACAGGACCGAGAAGATCACATTCATAGGTAATCGCATTGGTTGCACCATTGATGGAGGCAAGTGGATCGGTAACCTCAACCCTCTCAGGAGCTACTGAAGCAAGTACCTTTCCTTTTTCATTTTGCAGTTTCGCCAACAGCTTCCAGCGCTTCCCTTCACCTTTAGCTTCCTCAATATCTTTTAAGATGTCCGTAATCCCCTTACATGATACTTCTTCAACGGTCAAGGGGATATTCATGACATGATTTGCTAAGATCACGATTTTATACCTCGCATCATAACCTTCCACGTCACTTGTCGGGTCAGCTTCCGCATAACCAAGTTTCTGCGCCTCACTAAGCGCCTCTTCGTAAGAAGCGCCTTCTTCTTCCATTTTCGTAAGGATGAAGTTAGTCGTTCCATTGAAAATTCCGCGAATTTCAGTAATCGTATTTCCGGCTAGGGAAGTGACAGGCATACGAAGGGCTGGTGTCCCGCTCATCACTGTTCCTTCGAAGCCCCATTGAACCCCGTTTTCCTCAGCAATTTTGGATAGTTCGTTGTAAGCAAGTGCGACAGGTCCTTTATTCGTCATTACAACATTTTTTCCGCTCGTGAATGCGGCTTTACAATGATCGATTGCTGGCTGCCCTGTTTTAACATCTGTGTAGGACACCTCGATGATCGTATCTGCATTAGATTCTCGGATCATTTTAAAGCTATCCCAGCTTGTCACTAGGCCTGTCGTAGATGGGTAATGTTCCAAATTCCCAGTTCTTTCTAAAACTTGAAGGGCTGTATCAATATCCAAGCCATCTGGATGATAGATCGAACCTTTCATCAAGTCAGCTATGCCGACGATTAACGGTTCAAATCCTTCCTTTTGTCTTAAAGCTTCTTTTTTATCCCGTAAAATTTCAGCAAGTCCTTGACCAACTACACCGAAACCAATAAATACTAATTTATGCTTCATGTATTTTAACCTCCAAGTTACGATTGATCGTTGTTAAGTTCCCCTCACCTTTTAAAAGTTTAAGAGCAGTTCTCGCGAGAATCGCGGTTCCTATCGGCAAACACGATTCATCAATATCAAAAATCGGGGTGTGCAAATCTCTATCCACTCCATCTGTCCGAGCTGCTCCAAGGAAGAACATCGATCCAGGAATCTTTTGAGTCACATAACCGAAGTCTTCTCCTCCTAATCCAAAGGGACTTTCCGTAATGTTTATTTCTGGATAGATTTCAGTAATCACTTTACGGATTAGTTGATTCACACGAGGATCGTTATATAATGCTGGTTCGCCTCTTTCTATAGTAAGTGAAAATTCTCCCCCTAGAGGCTCCACGATCGACAGTGCTTTCTTCAGTTCCAATCCCAATTGATTGCGTACTTCCGGTGTGTAACTGCGTAACGTTCCAGTCATCGATACTTCCGATGGAATGATATTACTTGCTGTCCCTGCATTTATTTGCCCGATACTAATCACTGCGGCATCCAGGGTGGAAATCTTTCGGGAAACGATCCCGTATAGGGCCTGCATGACTGGACCAAGCATCCAAATCGGGTCTGTGCCGCGTTCTGGATAAGCTCCATGGCCGCCTGTACCGGCTAATTTCGCTTCAAACACATCCACATTCGCCATACTGAACCCATCATTCATTTGTATCCCGCCAACGGGAAGCCACGGACAAACATGGAGTGCGATAGCGGTATCTACATGTTCATAAGCCCCAGCATTCATCATATTGGGAGATCCTGAAAGTCCTTTTTCGTCCGTTCTTTCCTCTGCAGGTTGGAAGATGAATTTCACCGTTCCTTTTATTTTTCCCTCTTTAAAGAGACTTGCGAGGATAGTAGCTGTACCTAGCAGCATGGCGGTATGGGCATCATGTCCGCATGCATGCATGACACCATCGTTACTTGAAGCATAACTCGTTTCATTTTTTTCTTTGATCGGAAGTGCGTCTATATCTGCCCTTATCGCGATAATGGGCCCTTCCCCTTTAGTTAAGGTACCGATCACACTTGTTTCAACCCCTATTCCTTTCTCAACTTTCATGTCTGGCAATTGCCCAAGCACATCCAAAATATATTGGGAAGTCCTGTATTCTTGAAAGCTAAGCTCAGGGTGTTGATGGAAGTTGCGGCGCCATTCAATTAGTTGACTCGCGATATTATTAGCCGTTTGAATGATAGGATCTATGTTGGCCACTCGATGTACACCTCCTTCATGGCAAGGTTACTATTAAACTTCCAAAGCACTTCTAACGTAATTGAAAGCTTGCTCGAAATCTGCGATGATATCTTCTATCTCTTCTATGCCGCAAGAAACACGGATCAATCCTTCAGGAATACCCATTGCAGCGCGTTCTTCCGGAGTACATTCCACATGGCTTGTCGTGCGAGCAGGTCCGACAGTTGTTTCAACTGCACCTAGATTCGCGGCGCGATTGGCAAATTGTAGTTTTGGCAGCAAGTGTCTTACAGTATCTACTCCGCCTTTTACAGCAAAACTGAGCATACCCCCAAAGTCTTTCATCTGCTTTTTTGCAATCTCATGATGCGGATGAGTTTCAACCCCTGGATAATAAACACCTTCTACAATTTCTTTTGTATTGAGATAGTTTGCAAGCTCCATCGCATTTTTACATTGTTGACGGACACGCAGGTGGAGGGTCTTCATACCTCTTAACATCAAGTAAGCAGCCATTGGATCCATTGTCGCTCCATTAATTTCACGATAATGATAGATTTTTTCGATAAGGTCTTCCCTGCCGCATACCACACCGCCTAATGCATCTGCATGACCACCTAAAAATTTCGTAGCGCTATGAATGACAAGATCTGCCCCCAATGAAAGCGGGTTTTGATTGATTGGCGTCGCGAATGTATTGTCGACTACTACAAGTGCCCCAGCGTTACGTCCTGCCCTTGCTAATCGTTCAATGTCTGAAATTTTGACAGTCGGATTCGTCGGTGTTTCCAAGTATAAAATGTTACAGCCTTTTGCTACCTCTTTTTCAATTTTCTCATGATTCCCAGTTTCACATAAGACGACTTCAATTTGCTGTCTTGGAAGGAATTCGGTAAAAATTTTATTCGTCCCGCCATACGTGTCTTTAATTGAGACAATACGGTCACCAGGCACTAGAAATGTCGCCAAAGTGTTGCTGATTGCCGCCATCCCTGTAGAAAAACTAGTAGCAGCCTCTGCACTTTCCAGGAATTTCACTTTGTCCTCGAAGGCTTGGACGGTCGGATTTGTATTCCGTCCATAAATATGCCCTTTTTTCTTTCCGATTGCGACATCATACCATTCATCCATATCGTCATATCCGTATGCCACACTTAGGACAACAGGGACTTGAGTCGCTCCGTGTACCAAGTATTCTTTTTCTCCAGCCCAAACGGCTTTGGTTCCTTGTTTTGTATCCTTTTTCATTTGATCACTCTCCTATTAGTTTTTGGTGGCAAATGTATTCTTTTCAATCGCCAATCCCTTATTTCGTTTCACCATTTCGTTGTAGGCGAACAGCGCAATCACCGTATCCTGGACGCCAGTACCTGTTAAATCACACACGGTGATTTGTTGGTCATCTTCACGTCCTTTCATTTGCTTTGACGCTAGTTGACCTAGTTCGAGGACTGATGAATCATCTGCAAGCACTTTACTGTCTAGTGCATGATGCAATTCTCCTAATCTGGTACACTGGGCTTTTGTATCGCAAACAAGCTTATCTGCCCGCCGTAAAATTTCAGGTTCTAACTCCTGTTTATGTTCAGCGTCTGATCCCATTGCTGTGATGTGGAGCCCCGGATGTACCCATTCTGCTTTAATCAATGGTTCATTTGCCGGAGTTGTCGTAATAATTGTATCGCTATTCCGTACTACGGATTCAGCGTTTTCCACAGCCTGTACGTCTAAACCGAGCTCTGCACGCATTTCTTCAGCATATCTTTCAGCACGATCGAGTGATCGGGAATAAACGAGAACTCTCTTAAAATCACGGACTAGTTTCAATGCTCTGACTTGATACCTTGCTTGGTCTCCGGCTCCTATGACACCAACCGTTTGAATGTTCTTCCTTGAAAGGTATTTTGCGGCGATCGCCCCAGCGGCTGCAGTCCGGATATGTGTCAAATAACCGTTATCTAATAGAAGTGATTGGGGAATACCCGTTTTTGTACTGATTAACATCATGAGCCCGTTCCCGCTTGGTAATCCGAGCTTATAGTTATTGAAAAAGCCAGAAGAAACTTTTATCGCAAACATTTCTTTTCCTTTGACGTAAGCCGACTTGACGTCTACTTCCCCATTCTGATCGTGGACATCGACCCTCATGATTGGAGGCATTGTGACTTCGCCGTTAGCCAATTTTACGAACCCTTCCTCGACAATTGAAATTGCCTCAAGGTTCAACTGTACATGTTCTTTAAGCTCTTGTTCTGTAAAAATAAGCATAAGTTCTCCTCTCTTGATCTTATTTAGTAGTTTGTGATCAATCCATCCTTCACGATCAATTGACGCGGAAGTGACGCGAACGTCTCGCACCCATTCTCTGTCACCCGTAAAGCTTCACTTGCTTCAAATCCGTAATGATCCAACCAGATTCCAGGGATCAGATGGAAAGTCATATTAGGCTGTAAAACTGTTTTATCGCCTTTACGGATACTTGCTGTATGCTCACCCCAATCTGGAGGGTAGTTTAGTCCCACGGAATATCCTAGACGTGACTCCTTGATGATCCCGCTTTTCACGATGGTCCTCCTCCAGGTTTCTTCAATTTCCTCACAATAAATACCAGGTTTGATCATATCCAGACAAGCATTCAATCCTTCAACCACAATATCTGAAAGTGCCCTGACTTTTACTGTAGGCGGACCGATATTCAATGTTCTTGCAAGTGGGGAATGATACCGTTTATAACAACCTGCGAGTTCTAAAATGACAGCATCGCCTCTCTTATAACGCTCTTCAGTCCATGTCATATGCGGGGTTGATGTTTTCTCACCAGATGGAAGAAGTGGTACAATGGCCGGATAGTCCCCGCCAAATTCAGAGGTACCACTTATTTGTGTGTGGAATATTTTAGCTGCTACATCACATTCCCTCACACCTTCTTCAATCATCTCGATTCCTGCCATCATGGCATTTTCTACGATTTTTGCAGCACGTTCCATATACTCGATTTCAGTATCTGATTTCACGATACGGACCCAGTTGACGAGTAAGGTAGCATCTTTAAATGCAGCATTCGGCAACCCTTTTTTCAGATGCTCGTAACACTTGGCAGTAAAATAGTAATTTTCCATTTCAACACCGATTGAACGCCGTTCCTGGCCAATCTGTTTTAATATTTCAGCTACGAAATCCATGGGATGTTTTGAGTCCGATTGGACATAATCATCAGGGTACGGAATAATATTTTCATGGTACAGCCAAGTGGTTAATTTAGCTCCATTCGCGTCCTGTCCCCGGCCGATCCAAATCGGTTGATCCTCATCATCTATGATTGCCAGCATCTGATGAACGTAGAAAGACCATCCATTATAACCCGAGAGATAATACATATTAGCAGGGTCGGTGATGAGCAAAACTTCAATTCCTTGTAATGCCATTCTTTCTTTTGTTTTGCGGATCCTCTCTTTATATTCCTTTGTTCCAAATGACATGAGGCTATCCCCCTTACTTTTTAGTTGTGTAAATTTTTAGAATATTTATTTTTATTTCATTATAGTAAATGTAAAGTATTTTTTTCATCTGCAAAAATGTATGAACTTTTTAATCATCCAGTAGTCAATTTTGATAATAATCTTAACCATTAGAAAAGCCTGGACAGAGTTCAATCGTCTCCATCCAGGCAATCGGTCAGCTATATTAACTGCTATACACTTATTTATATTTTCTTTTTTAAGATCCACTGACTTTCGACAAACTGATTTTCCATGTCTTTATACTTAAATCCAATAAAAATAGATCATCGGGGTCGATCAAGGATAGCCCGGTCAGTGATTCGATCTTTCGTAAACGATATAGCAGAGACTGTCTGTGCAGATTTAACGCCCGGGATGTCTTGCTTACATTTCCGTTAAATTGATTATAGGTTTGGAATGTTCCGATCAAGTCCATGTTTCTCTGTTCGTCATAGTGAATCAACGGGTCGATCGTTGACATGATGACGTCCTGCATATTTGGATTTTCCGACAGACTCAAAAGCACTCGGTCCACCCGGGTATCTTCATACAAGGTACGCTGCCCGATTCCTTTTTTAGTTCTTCCGATCTTTAATGCGACCTGTGCGTGTTGATAACTATCTTTGAACCCCTCTAAACCTTCATGGTAGTCGCCGCTCCCCCATGAATTGATCACCCCAGGAAGAAGATTGCGTAAACGACGTTCGACAAGATCCAAGAAGTCAGCAGGATCCTCACTTATTTGCTCCCCTGTAGATTGGAGATAAATAATCAAATGTTCCCCTTGATCCGTCATCATCACATTTCGATCAAGTGACCGGCCGGCATAGATGATTTCTTCCTCTATATAACGAATCATGCTCTTAAACCAATGTTCGTATGAATGGTAATCTTGTTTGTATTTCTCAAAAACCGCTTTCAGGTTTTCTGGAAGCCCAACAATACAAATATATGGAACCTTCAGATTGTACCCAAGTAATTTTGCTCTTGAATCTGCTTGATCAAATGAATGGAATTCTCCTTTTGCAAGTTCTTGCACAAAATCACTTCGAAGACGCATTTTTGTCTCTTCCACAGCATTTTTGCGTGCAAGCCAAAGGGCAATTGTAGTTGCTGCGTGATCCAAAACGTTGACCCGAAATTGTGTCAAAAATGAATCCATCGGCATATCCGAAGGAACTGCAATAAACAAATAACCTTGAGGATTCCCTGATGCCTTTAGAATAGGTAATCGTAATACAGACTTGCCCCCTATTTCAAACGCTTTGAATTTCTGGAACATAGGATCATGCGTAACAAGCGAATCTTCACTTTCAACTGGAACACTTTTTGGCAAATAAGTGCCGCCTCTCTCGCTTTTTTCAGAGAATCCTCTAAACTTATCGCTTTTCCCCTGGAAGACTCCAGATTCATCAGTCAAGAAGGTTGGGTAGCCAGTATGTTTTTGGATCAAATTTAAAATTGCCGGAATATCCGTATCTTGTAAAATCAAGTTCAGGAATTCTTGTTGGATTTTCTCAGATTTAAGCCGTTCTTCCCGGTGAATTCCATTCAGTTGCGCCATCACTTCTTCTACAATGTTTGCAAATCGGACTTCCCACGGGATTTCAATGAGGATGAAATCATTCTTTTCTGCTAATTCGATCACTTCTATTGGAATGTCAAAAATATGCCTACCTAAGGCAATAACAAGGGTGGATGCTTGGGATTCAATTATATCCTTTACAAATTGTTTTAGTGTTTCAAGGTCCTGCCCACAACCAATGGTTGTACTTAACACAACTTCATTTTTACGTACAAAATTCTCTACCGGCATTTCCATGGCCGAAATCCATTGGACGTAGCGGTCCTCAAGAAGATTTTCACCCGTTCTTACTCTCGCATCTTTCATGATATCAAGTTCTAAAAAGTCCTTCACCGATAATTTCATCATTTTCCCTCCTCTGCCTGCTCAGGAAATTCGTATTTAGAGGGCTATTTTAATTTTTATCAAATTTATCTAGTATGTTTTGTGATATCCTTCCCGCTGTAATTGTGAAGTATATCTTGAACTACAGATAGATCCACATTGTTTCCACTTATAATGACAACGATTGGTCCCTTTTGTGGTGTGAATTGATCATCTAACAATGCGGCTATGCTTGTTGCTGCGGCGCCTTCCATGATCATACGGTGATGGTCCATCATAAAGGCCATACTGCCAGCAATTTCTTTCTCCGGAATAAGAATGATGTCATCCATCAATTGCTGGACTAACCTGAATGTATACCGGTTTGCAAGTCCTATACCACCTAGTAAACTATCAGCAAGGGTGTACTGTTCTTCTAATTGGACAGGTTTTCCTGCTCTTAAACTCTCATACATTACTGCTGATTGCTCCATTGATACTCCAGTTATTTTTATGCCCGGATCGTTTGATTTCAATGTGAGACTTATACCAGAAAGCAGTCCTCCTCCAGATAGTGGTATGATGACATCGGTTAAGTCAGGGACATCTTCCAGCAGTTCAAGACCGATTGTCCCCTGGCCTGCAATGACATAAGGATCATCAAAAGGGGGAACGACTGTCATTCCTTTCTCCCTTTCCAATTGATAACAACGTTCCCCTGCCGCATCTTGACTATCACCATAGATTTCAATAGTAGCGCCAATTCTTTTTAATGAATCAATTTTTGCTTTTGGTACACGATTGGAGATACATATGACCGCCTCAATTCCTAGCTTTTTAGCAACATGGGCAACCGCAAGCCCGTGATTTCCAGTTGAAAAAGTAACGACTCCTCTCTTTTTCTCCTCTTCACTTAAGCTCAGTATTTTGTTCGCTGCACCCCTTACTTTGAATGAACCAGTGTTATGTGTATTTTCAAGTTTTAAATAAACAGGACGTCCTATTTTTTCTGACAGTATGTAAGATTCAATCAATGGTGTCTTATGGAGGAGAGAAGAAATCTTCTTTTTAGCCGACCAAATATCCGAGATGGAGATGTCTCTATTTTCTTTTCTGACATGATTGGAATGCTCCACTTTTTTCCTCCTCATTCACGAAGATTTTTAATGTATTTTTATGATCACATTATTTTCCCTATTATAACTTTTACCTGCATGGGCTTGTCTAGTTAAATTTTGAATATAATAAAAATTCGAAAATATACCCCTCTCACAAAACACAGAAAAGAACAGAAAAAAAGAGCTGGCTTCAGTTTTAGCCAGCTCGAATTTTTAAACTTATTTTCCTGTATCTTTCCAGCTATCATCCAACAACATTTTTCCGGGCCACGTATATGCTTGAACACCACCGTCTGCTAGAATGTCTTCGCCTGTTACAAAGGAACTTTCATCTGAAGCAAGAAATAGTGCAACATTTGCAATTTCATGCGGTTTTCCTAAGCGTCCTAAAGGAGTAACCCATTTCTGGGCTTCCCGGAAGACGCGGCCGTCTTCGTCTTCTTTACTTCCTGCTAATATATCAATGAGCGGTGTTTCGATCGTGCCTGGGGCAATGGAATTGACCCTTATCCCTTCTCTTGCGTAGTCTATGGCCATAGCCTTTGTCAAATTTATGATGCCGCCCTTCGCCGCATTATAACCAGAGCGGTCGAGATCTGCTGCACGACCGGACATTGACGAAACATTTATAATAGATCCACCACGATCAAGCATTAATGGTATGATATATTTACTCATCAAGAAAGTTCCTCGTAAATCAACTTTAATAATTTCGTCAAATAATTCTAGCGGGTATTCATGAACCTTGCCGCCTTCCTGATCAACGCCAGCATTATTGAATAAAACCTCAACCGCACCATATTCCTGTTTTACATTCTCGGCGAAATTTTTAACGCTTTCTTCTTTGGATATATCCAAATCGAATGCTTTCGCTTCTCCGCCTCGTTCTTTGATGGATTCAACTGTTTCATTCATTTCCTCTATTTTCACATCTGCGCAGATGACATCGGCTCCCTTATCCGCAAACACTTCCGCGGTCGAGCTACCGATGCCTGTAGCAGCACCTGTAATGACTGCAACTTTGTTCTCAAGCCGTTTCATACGCTACTCAACACCTCACAATTCTTGGGCTTCATGTTATTGTTTATCAATCGTGTTTTGGAGATCTTTCAAGCTGTCTATAGTCGCTTGAGTCAATTCATCTACTTTTTCCACATCAGGCTGTTCTTTTTGTGCTTCATTAATTAGAGGGTAAAGACTTTCTTCGACTTTTTCATAATGCTCAGGATACTGTTCTTCTACTTTCTTCTCAATCATGTCCCACTCTTCCTCAATGGTCTTTCCATTTTCATTTAATGTTTCCACATCATCGGAAGATTGATCAAGAGTGGTTTCCATAGATTCAACTGTGCCTCGAAAGTTTTCAATTTCCGAACTTAAATCTTCATCAGGATCTCGGTCTTCGCTTTCTTGATCATCTTGCTGTCCTGATTCACTTTCATTTTGACTTTGCTCCGGGTCGTTCTTGTTTTCTTGATTTTCTTCTGATCCACAAGCCCCTAAAAATAATCCAAGGATAAGAATGAAGTTTAACAATTGAAGTCGTTTCATATTGATCCACCTTTCTTCGGGGTTTTACCACAGCATTTCCACAGAATCTGCTAAACTAAACACTAATTGGGATAATTCACTAATTTGGTCTAACAGTCTCCGGCTTTCTTCCTAATTATTGACTTGGAAATTGTAATATTGGTTGAAAACCTTAAAAATTTTATCTTTTAGTTCCTTAACACTTTAATTAAGCAGAGTTTGGGCGTACAATGGAACATAATCTATCCGCTTCCCAAACTAATAACAAAAAAATAAGGAGTTTTCAAGATGAGTCAAGAACTTACCATTGTAAAAAGCGCAAACATGCAAGAAAAACCACAACCGGACCAGATTAGATTCGGTAGAAACTTTACAGATCATCTTTTTATCATGGATTATGAAACGGGAAAAGGGTGGTATGAGCCGCGGATTGTCCCTTATGAACCCCTTATGTTAGACCCAGCCGCAATGATTTTCCATTATGGGCAAACAGTTTTCGAAGGATTGAAAGCCTATCGGTCTGGGGATCGTATCTTACTGTTCCGACCGGAGAAAAACTTTGAACGGTTGAATCGTTCCAGTGAACGATTGAGCATACCGCCGATCGATGAAGAACAAGTGATGGGATATTTGAAGGAATTGATAAGGTTGGAAAAGGACTGGGTACCATCTTCTCCTGGTACTTCACTGTATATTCGTCCTTTCATCATCGCGACAGAGCCGAACCTTTCTGTCACTCCTTCTAAAACGTATAAATTCATGATCCTCCTTTCACCGGTAGGACCCTACTTTTCAGGTGGGTTGACCCCCGTTAAAATCCTGGTAGAAGATAAGTTCACTCGAGCTGTTAAAGGTGGTACCGGTATGGCTAAGACGGCAGGAAACTATTCTTCCGCCTATCAGGCACAAGCAAAAGCATACTCTGAAGGAAATGCAGACGTATTATGGCTTGATGGGATTGAAAAACGATATATTGAAGAAGTCGGCAGCATGAATATCTTCTTCAAAATCAATGGAGAAGTCGTGACACCAGCATTAAATGGAAGTATATTACAAGGAATAACAAGGATGTCTGTGATTGAACTGCTGAAGGAATGGGGAATCCCCGTAACAGAAAGAAGAATCTCCATTGAAGAGCTGTATCAGATTCACGAGGATGGTGGGTTGGAAGAAGCATTCGGTACTGGTACGGCTGCAGTCATTTCCCCAGTTGGAGAATTGAACTGGCTCGGGAAGAAAATGGTGATCAACAACCATCAAATAGGTGAGTTATCACAGAAGCTGTACGATACGATTACAGGCATTCAGACAGGTAACCTTGAAGACCGACATCAATGGACAGTAGAAGTAAAATGATAACCTCAAAAAAGGCGCCTTCCATCATGAAGTCGCCTTTTTAGATTATCGTTTGTTCATCTCACTCGGTTTAGGTCCTTTCCGTTCATTACGGTCAAACGAATCAATTTTTTCGATGTCTTCCCCGCTTAGCTCGAAATCAAATACATTGAAATTCTCTTCTATGCGGGAAGGTGTTACAGATTTCGGAATGACGATCGTATCGTTTTGTAAATGCCATCGGAGGATGACTTGAGCTGGTGTTTTGTTGTGTTTTTTCGCTAATTCCCCTATGGCTTCGTTTTTCAAAACTTCTCCACCTTGCATAAGAGGACTCCATGCTTCAACATAGATATCATGATCTCGGCCAAATTTCTTAAGTTCTTTTTGGGCTAAATAAGGATGGCATTCTACTTGATTGAGAACAGGCGTCACATCACATTCATCAAGTAAGCGCTGCAAATGATCCTGATCGAAATTACAGACGCCGATCGCTTTTACACGTCCATCATGATACAACTTTTCAAGTGCTTTGTAAGTATCAACGTATTGGTCATACTCTGGTGTGGGCCAGTGAATCAAATATAGATCGACATAGTCGAGTCCAAGCTTTTCTAAGCTCTCTTCAAAAGCACGGAGAGTATTTTCATTTCCTTGATCTGAATTCCATACCTTTGTTGTGATAAAAAGCTCATCCCGTGGTATGTCACTCTGTTTGAGTGCTTCACCGACTCCACGCTCATTGCCATAGATAGCAGCCGTATCAATAGAACGATATCCAACATCCAATGCTTTTTTTACTGTATGTACCGCCTCTTCATTTTCTACCTGCCATACACCAAAGCCTAATTGTGGCATTTTCAGTCCATTGTTCAACGTTACATATTGCATGTTGTACAGCTCCTTTTCATTTGGGTTATCAATAGTTTACCAATTTACACTTTAAACTTCATTTCAGACGACTTCCAAAAAGGTAACTAGAATAGACCTATCCAATGGTACTGTCTGATTTTTGTCTGTAGCACCAATTAAATTTTGTTTATCCCTTAAATAGCAGTGCATTTATTAGAACGAAAACTGTATAAAGTGACATCAAAATCAAAATTGGAGCTGTGACCACTAAAGATATGTAAAACCTAGGCCAGTATTTTTTCTAACATACTCATCCAAATAAAGTTTGCAAATGATCTTCATGCGGGAATAATACATATATAATATGAATTTGAGGATGATGCTGGATGAAGCATGTTGTGTTTTATGATGCAGAATGCCCTTTATGTTCAAAAGCAAGAATTGTGATTGAAAGATTGGATTGGTTCCAGAGAATATACTGGATTCCAATTCAGCAAATTGAAAAAACCGAATATAAAGCGTTTATAACCCAAAACCGTAAAGTATATGACGAAATCCATATGATCACTTCTAAAGGAAAAGTTCTTACAGGGTTTAACACGGTCCGTAGAATTTTTTTGTTGTTGCCAGTCTCCTTTCCAATTAGTTTAATTTTATATCTCCCTTTCATTGAAAAAGTCTTCAGTCCAATCTATATGTGGGTTTCTAAAAACCGTTTCAGGTGGTTTGGGCGGTATGAAACAACAAAAGTCCAATAAATTTAAAGGAGTTGTCATAAAAATGGCAACTCCTTATTTGTTGATGAAATATCATCATCTTTTAAAGCAAATTCCGTTAATTATGCTCCTCAAAAACAATCAAGTTTACAATCACCATTTAGTCGTACTATAATATTATATATTTAATTCTGATAAATCACATAGGAAATGGAGGTAATCGTTATGGCTATGCAACAACCTGCCATTGACAATAAGACGAATACATTAGAACATCCTGGTCTGCCTTCTCCTCAAACCTTGCTGGTTACAGGCGGCCTCATAACTGCATTAGCATTGAGCGTTGTGATATTTTCTACAGCTGGGCTTCAGCAAAGTATGACGATGTGGATTGGTCTTTTATTAGGTTATACATTATTCCATGCAAGATTTGGTTTTACATCAGCGTTCAGGCGCTTGTTGGCAGTCGGAAACGGAGAAGCATTACGGGCGCATATGATTATGATGGCTGTGGCATGTACATTGTTTGCACCGATTCTTAGTATGGGGATCGGGGCATTCGGTAACACACCTGCTGGTTATGTTTCACCAGTTGGCACGAGTGTCGTTGTTGGTGCTTTCCTTTTCGGTATAGGCATGCAGCTAGGCGGCGGCTGTGCCTCTGGTACTCTCTATGCAGTCGGGGGTGGCCGGTCCGCAATGTTCATTACGTTGATTGCGTTTATCGTAGGCTCAGTACTTGGTGCTTGGCACTGGGATTTCTGGGTCAACCAGACACCATCGTTTGAACCGATATCTTTAGCGACAAGTACTGGTCTCGGTTATACAGGCGCTTGGATGGTTCAAATCCTAGCCTTCGCGGCTATTTTCGGTACAACATATCTAATTGCCAGGAAAAGGAACGTACCTGCGATGAAACCACTGCCTAGCGGCAAAGGTTTTTCACGTATCCTGCGTGGTTCTTGGCCATTATGGGCTGCAGCAATCTTATTGGCGGTTCTTAATGCAATCACACTTATTGTCCGAGGCCAGCCTTGGGGCGTTACATCCGCATTTGCATTATGGGGATCAAAGGCAGCTATGGCCCTTGGAATTGATGTTACACAGTGGGCCTACTGGTCTGGAGATAAAGCTGCTGCGTTGAATCAGTCAGTTCTGTTTGATTCTACTAGTGTACTCAATTTCGGTGTCATCCTAGGTGCATTCTTAGCCTCTGCTGCAGGAGGGGTCTTCGCACTTAAAAAAATTGGAGCTAAACGAGCTTCAGCTGCCATCATCGGAGGCGTTATGATGGGTTATGGCGCACGGATCGCGTTTGGTTGTAACATTGGTGCTTACTTTGGAGGGATTGCTTCATTCAGTCTCCATGGATGGGTCTGGATGGTGATGGCACTCGCCGGGACATTCATCGCGCTTTATCTCAGACCATTATTTGGAATGTCTGTCCCAAAACCAAAAGATACATTTTGTTAAGCATGAACTGCCTTTCTGTTAAAGAAAGGCAGTTTTTATGTTTAATTCCCTATGAATCGGTTATAGAGTATTACAAATCAAATAAAAGTACAGATCCTATTACTAGAAGGAGGAATCAACTATGGCTGTCCTTCAACAGTTTATGACTGAAAACGTTAAGACCTGTAGCCCATCCGATGATATTCGATCGGTTGCTAGTGTAATGGCTGATGAAAATGTAGGTATGGTTCCCGTTGAAAGTGATGGAAAATTAGTAGGATGTGTGACGGATCGGGATATAGTGGTCAATGGCCTCGCAAGAGATGTTGGAAGCAACGAAATTCTTGTAGGTGACATCATGACAGAAAAAATCATATCGGGTAAACCTGATATGCCGGTGGAAGATGCCTCTTTACTCATGCAAGATCATCAAATCAGAAGGTTAATGATCGTTGAAGATGGAAAGCTGAAAGGGATTGTTTCTCTTGGAGATTTAGCTGCCTCTAAACAAGCTGATCAGGCAGCGGGTAACGCATTAAGTGAGATTTCCAAATAAACTACTTCCTATTCCCTGAAAGTAATAGTACGAAAATAATATGTTTAGTAAAATTGAAAAAATGTTGTTTATCAAGAAAGAATTCGGGTACAAGTTCAATATAGAAAAGCACAACAACTTTTCTAAAATAACTTTGGAGGTGTTTATGATGGCAACAAATTATAAGACTGGTGAAAAAGCTCCTGAATCAGGCACGTACAAGGTAGATAAGTTAGTCAATGGAAACAATTCAAATGAGGACAATACCGAAGTAAAACTTGAAGAAGGTGATCAATTTCCCCCATCACCTTCAAGTAATGAAGCAGCTTTTTGGGTGAAATCCTCATAAATTGAAACGAATACGAGAAAGTTTTGAACGAGAGGGGCTGTGTTGACACAGCTCCTATTTCTTTTTCTAAGGCTTCAATATAACTTTGATGCAGTCGTCTTCATGATCATTGAATAATTTATAAGCTTTGCTTGCATCGTGAAGAGTGATTTAATGAGTAATAATGTCTGTCGATCGAATTCTTTATCCGTGATTTTTTGGAAAAGTTCAGGCATATAGTCAGGTGCCTGCCCCATTTTTAGGCTGATATTCCGTGAGAGAAATGCTCCAAGAGGAAAGTTATTGTAGTTACTTCCATACACACCCGTAATTTGAAATGTACCATATTTTCGTACTGCTTTTGTTGCAATTTGAATCGGTCCTAGCGTTCCTCCTTGAATTTTCAATTTTTGATCGATGAATTCGAGAGGTGATTTTTTTCCATCCATCCCTACACAATCAATGGCCACATCTGCCCCGCCTAATACTGCATCAACCTCTCGTAACAAGATATCGTCAAGTTTTTTGAAGCGTATGAATTCTTCCTCAGCCAAATAGGTCTCCATATTGGAACTCATAAGTATTCTCCTAACTCTTGATCTGTAGTATAGTGTAACAAAAACAGTTTTAATTTTGTATGAACAAGTTTATTTGAATCAATTCTTTTATAACTGATTATAAATTATTGTGCTCAATTACTTTTATCCATAAAATTATTTTGTTATAATCATAATTAGATTTCTGAAGAGGAGCGTTGTCCTGATGGAAGATAAATATCCTGAGATAATGACGGTTTCACAGGTTGCGGAATATTTGCAGATCAGTGAAATGACAACTTACAAACTCGTGCAGGAAAAGAAAATCCCCGGTTTTAAAATCGGCCGTCATTGGCGGGTGAAAAAAGAAGACCTCTCTATTTTTATTGAAAAATTGAAAAATGGTGAAAAAATCTAATCAAAGCGGTGAATGTTCGTGTTAAAAAATAGTGGTGAGCGCATTATACCTGATGAAATGAAGCCTACAAACGGTCTTTATCTAGAACATATAGCCCGATATTACTTTTCCCTGCCATATATAAAAGGCAGGGTTTTAGATATTGCTTGTGGTTCAGGGTATGGAAGTCAATTCATTGCAAAATCAAAGAAAAAGACGATAACTGAGCTGATTGCGGTAGATAATGTATCAGAAGTAATCGATTATGCTTCTATACGTTACAATCATCCTCTTATTAAATATCATGTAGCGAATGCTCTCGACCAAGAGTTGGTTTACACTATTGGAACCTTTGATACCATTCTGAGTTTCGAAACAATCGAACATGTTCCAGATGAAAAAGCATTCCTCAAGAATTTATATGGATTGTTAAATCCTGACGGGATGTTGATTTTATCAACCCCTTTTGGTCAAGGAAGGTATGAACCATGTGGCTCTCCATTTCATTATTTCCAATTAACCCCTGGAGAATTTGAAGAACTTTTCACTCCTTATCAATTCTCTGAATTGGAAATCTATCATCAACGCGGTGTAACGATTGAACCACCTAGAAATGAAGCGAAATATTCGCTCGGTGTAGCTGTTTGTAAAAAATAGTTTGATAAACAACCCAGCCAGGGGGTGTATCAACACACATAGGACGCCATAAAAATGGGCTGCCTTCAAAAATCAGGTTTGAAAGAAG
This sequence comes from Pseudalkalibacillus sp. A8, assembly GCF_045920555.1. Lineage (NCBI taxonomy): Bacteria > Bacillati > Bacillota > Bacilli > Caryophanales > Fictibacillaceae > Pseudalkalibacillus > Pseudalkalibacillus sp. A8. The sequence goes on along the minus strand of NZ_CP174509.1, from coordinate 3,284,740 downwards.
GTGTATTGTGTGGAAAATGTTATTATCAAGAAATTTCATGAAAATGAAATCCGTTTTGCATTCGTGAACCACGGACGTTTATATACTTTATTAATGGTCAAGGAATCGTACTGGTTATTAAAAACGTTTGATAAGGACTTGATTGAGAATCCGATCCATTACAAGAACTTGTTGAATGAATTCTTTTCAAACTGGGAAATTCTGAATTTTTTAGCAGAACAGGATATAAAAATATCCGATGTACATGTAGAAAATGATGATCGAAAGAAGGAGTTTATGTGACGTGGCGGTTTTCGTAATTTGTGACGAATGCAGAGGAACTGGAAAAGTGAAAAGGAAAGGGTTCCTCTGGGGTATGAAAAGCTGCCCTCATTGCATTGGGACAGGACGCATACTTGAACGAACTTACCGATATAAACGTTTAAGGTTGAATAGGAAAAAATCAAATCATAAATAAAATGAGTCATGGAGGAGTATTTATGAATTCTACCCCACCTATTAAATTGTTTGCCCTCGGGGGCCTGGGTGAAATCGGAAAAAACATGTACGGTCTTCAATATGAAGATGAAATGATTTTGGTTGATTGCGGAATCAAGTTTCCAGATGAAGAACTACGTGGAATAGATTATGTCATTCCGGATTTCACATTTCTAGAAAAACATAAAGATCTGATTAAAGGTGTTTTCATCACACATGGACACGAAGACCACATAGGATCAATCCCTTTCCTGCTGAAGCGCTTAAACGCACCGATTTATGCTGGTAAGTTATCAATCGGATTCATAAAAGATAAATTGCAGGAACATCGTCTACTAGGCGCCTCTATTTTAAAAACAGTTGATGAAAACTCCTTTGTAGAATTTAAGCATTTCTCGATCCGCTTCATGCGGACAAGCCATAGTATTCCTGATTCCTTAGCGATATGTATAAATACTCCCTACGGAAACATTGTCCATACAGGCGATTTTAAATTCGATCTTACACCTGGTGGAGCTTCCTATGATATCGGCAAGATAGCCGAAATTGGAAACGAGGGTGTATTCTGTTTAATGTCAGATAGTACGAACAGTGAAATACCTGGGTTCTCTTTATCAGAATCGGCTGTAAAGGAGACCTTATTTGATATCGTTGAACAAATCGATGGTCGCATAATCTTTGCAACTTTCGCATCAAATATCTATCGATTGCAGCAAGCGATTGAAGCTTCAATTGCTTTCAACCGGAAAGTAGCGGTTTTCGGAAGAAGTATGGAACGATCAATTCGCATCGGACGTGAGTTAGGTTATATCCGAGCCTCAGAGGATACGTTCATATCAGGGCATGAAATCAACCGATATCCATCCAGTAAAATAACGATCTTATGTACAGGGAGCCAGGGTGAGCCGATGGCGGCTTTAGGAAGAATCGCCAAAGGACTTCACCGTCAGATTCAAGTCATACCTGGGGATACAGTCATCTTTTCTTCCTCTCCTATTCCTGGAAATATAAAGCAAGTTTATAAGCTTATTGATCAGTTGGAAAGAATCGGTGCGGATGTCATACATAATAAAATGAGTGATATCCATACATCTGGACACGGAACCCAAGATGAACAGAAATTGATGATCCGTCTATTGAAACCGAAGTATTTCGTTCCGATCCACGGAGAATATCGAATGCTTGTCAATCATGTGAAATTGGCAGTTGATTGTGGTGTTGAACCGGAAAATACTTTTGTATTGGATAACGGAGATATCCTCGAATTAGATGAGGACGGGGGTCAGGTTTCAGGATCATTCCCTGCAAATCCAGTCTATGTGGATGGAACGGGTATTGGGGATATTGGAAATATTGTTCTCAGAGATCGGCGTCTCCTCTCATTATGTGGAACAGTCGTTGTAACCATTACGATCGATTCGAAAAATGCGAAATTACTTTCTGGTCCTGCTCTTGTATCAAGAGGTTTTGTTTTCATGAAAGAATCCGGAGAGTTATTAAGTGAAGCTGAACGACTTGTTGAAAAGGAAATCAACTCCATGTTGGAAGACGGGGTGACCAAATGGTCTGATCTGAAGAAGAAGATTTCCGACCTCCTCACTTCCTATTTCTTTGAAGAAACAAAACGGAACCCAATGATCCTCCCGGTAATCATGGAAGTCTGATTTTATCTTATAAACAGAAAGGCATGTATTATGAAGAAACCATCACAACTAGAAGAAGAAATCAATAAAAGGAAGACCTTTGCAATCATTTCACATCCCGATGCAGGAAAAACCACACTGACAGAAAAAATCTTGTTTTTAAGCGGTGCGATCCGTACTGCGGGTACTGTTAAGTCAAGAAAATCTGGTAAGTATGCAACTTCTGACTGGATGGAAATGGAGAAACAACGTGGTATATCGATTACTTCTAGTGTCATGCAATTCACATATAACGATTTTAAAATCAATATTCTTGACACCCCTGGCCATCAGGATTTCAGTGAAGATACTTATCGTACGTTGATGGCGGTTGATAGTGTGGTCATGATCATTGATGCTGCCAAGGGTGTCGAGGCACAAACGAAAAAGCTCTTTAAGGTCTGCAGTGATAGGGGTATTCCGATCTTTACGTTCATCAACAAAATGGACCGTCAAGGCCGGGACCCTTTTGATCTCCTTGAAGATATCGAGGAAGTCCTCGGAATCCAATCGTTCCCGATGAACTGGCCGATCGGGATGGGGAACTCCTTCAAGGGTGTCTATGATCGTATAGTACACAAAATTCATCTTTATGATGAACAAAGAGAACATCATTCCTTTCAGTTAGAGAGTGATGACTTGTCTAATGATGACTTAAATGGTTTGGTAGAGACTGAACAAATACTTGAATTACAAGATACCATTTCCTTATTAAATGAAGCGGGAGATTCGATGAACTCAGAGGCGATCAAACAAGGGAAACAGACTCCTGTATTCTTTGGAAGTGCCATCTCTACTTTCGGTATTCCTGCATTCATGGAACATTTTCTAGAACTCGCGCCAGAACCACAGGGACGGAAAAGTAATGAAGGGTATGTAGAACCGTCTGATAATGATTTTTCTGGTTTCATTTTTAAAATTCAAGCGAACATGAATCCTGCCCATCGCGACCGGATCGCGTTCATGAGAGTTTGCTCAGGAAAATTCACAAAAGGTATGGAAGCGTGGAACGATCGAACGAACAAATCGGTCAAATTGGCTCAAGGACAACAATTCTTTGCAGCTTCGAGAGGAAATATCGATGAAGCTTATCCGGGAGATATCGTCGGTTTGTATGATCCCGGTTTGTATCAAATTGGTGATACACTTTGTGGTCAAAAAAATACGTATTCTTATGGGAAGCTCCCACAGTTTCCACCAGAGCACTTTGCTAAAGTCCGTGCAAAAAACGCCATGAAACAGAAACATTTCTATAAAGGTGTTACTCAGTTGGCTGAAGAAGGTGCTGTCCAGGTTTATAAAACCGTCAAAATGGAAGAATCCATTCTAGGAGTTGTTGGGATCCTCCAATTCGAAGTGTTTGAACAACGCTTGAAAACCGAATATGGCGTAGATCTTGAGATACAATCCCTCCCCCACACTTGTGCAAGATGGGTATCTGATGACAAGGATTTGAAACTTGATAGTCCTAATTATTTGGTCCATGATCAATCAGGAAAATCTGTGATCATTTTCGAAAGTGATTTTGCTTTAAGATGGTTCAAAGATAAAAATCCAAATACCGAATTATATGACTAAGTATCAAAATAGGCTGACCTGAAGAATTTTCCTTTAGGCCAGCCTATTCTATATCAAGAATCTTTGTAAACTTCACTCGTAAATACATTCCATTTGATTTGCCTCTTTGCCCCCTTAAAGTGCTTTTAAAGCAGTTCTTCAGTCGGCAACATTTCCTTCAGCAGGGATTGGATTTTCTTTAAGTATTTTTGCGAAGTGGATTAGATTATAGGCCATCATCTTTGCATTTTTTTGTGTGAATTCGTGCTTGTATCCTTCTGCCTCGATATAAGAGGGGCCCGGGCCCGCGTCACCCACCCAATAGGTTTCAACGTTCGGTGGAACTGTAAACCCAATGTGGGAAAGTGAATATAGGATTGAACGGCATGCGTTTTTTGCCCCATCTTCATTCCCGGTGACAGCAACTCCACCTACTTTATTATAGTAGATCCCTTGTCCTTTATCATTCGTAAGGCTGCTTCCACCGTATAGTCTCTCGATCGCAAGTTTTGCCACACTGCTTTTCTCACCTAACCATAATGGCGTTCCAATAAGCAGAATATCTGCCTCTTTGATCTTCTGGAAGATCGATGGCCATTCATCTCCTTCACCCATGTCATCCGAAATCCCATAGAGAATGTTATAGTCTGTAAGCCAATAGATATCTGTGTGAACCTCATTCTTTTCAAAAATTTGGACCACTTCTTCTAACAATGCCTGTGTATTTGAACTTTCCTTACTGGATTTCAATGAGCAGTTTAACACTACCGCATTCAGGTTCAAACGAATCCTCTCCTTTCCTTTCTTGTACATTAAACCATTACCATGTACGAAAATAATTTAATCTTTTATGTATTGAAGGAAAAGTTGAGGAAAGGATTATTAAGTCATTATTTAAAGTGAATACTAACCGTATCTTTTTTTATTGAAGGTGTGAATTTAAAAGGATCAACATCGATAAAGAACAAATCATCGATTATCAAAAAATTGATCGTGCGAATGATTTTTATAACCTAGCTCCAGGAAACAATCGTTATAGACCAAAACAAACAACCCCGATTAAAGACCTGTACCTTGCTAGAGATTATACCTTGCAGCCGTATTTTGCGACCATGGAAGGAGCCGTAACCTCAAGGATAAAAGCAGCAAAGCTTATAGAAGATCAAAATAAAAACTGACCGGGATGGTCAGCTTTATTCATTCTCTTTGTTTTGATAGATTTTTGGGACGGCAACCTCATCAAAATGATTGACAAGATAAAGCAGTTCATTCTCTAGCTTGTTACCGGAAATCGGCACCCCATGTCCGGTAATTGCTATAGAAGGCTTGAGTTGTTCGAGAACCTTTACGGAATTTTCTGCTTGATTCCAATCCATTGTGAAATAGGCAGGCGGTCCATTGATCTCTTGCTTTTGCGTATATACGTTATACAAGGACTCCTGGTCTACTGTGACAAAAGCATCTCCTGCAATCAGCGCTCGATCAGATTCGCGGAATAGAGAAATGTGGCCTGGTGTATGCCCTGGTGTATGAATCCATTTCCAATCTGTTAAAAATGGTACTGTCCCGTCAGATGGTAGTTCCTCCAAGAATTCTTTGATATCGATCGAATGGTTTGGAAAAAGTGGAGACATTTCACTGACCATTCCCCCATCTACCTTCGGATTCCCTTTAGGATAATCCTCCTGGCCAGTCAGGTAAGGGAATTCCAGATGATGAGCATACACTGGGACATCCCAGTAGGTTGCCAGCTCTTCAACGCTTCCAACATGATCGAAGTGTCCGTGTGTTAAGATGATTGCTTTGGGAGGGTGTTCCTGTCCAAACTGTTTTTGGACAGCCTCTAGTATTTTTTCTTTTGATTTCGGCATACCAGCATCGACCAAAACCCAATCTTCGTTTTTATTCATGGCAAAACACAAATTAACGATTTGATTTGTATAACTAAATACATCAGGTATGACGAGACTTCCTTTACCGCTTGAGACAGATGTCAAAGGGAGGAAAGCATCTCTTACCTCTTCATTCATATTGTCACCTCCAGAAGTTGTATATCATACCTCATTATTCACGAGAGAAAGCTATTCTATTCTTTATCCACACTTGATTATCTACACGGAAAATGATGTACAAAAAAGTGGCTGACACTTAATGGTCAGCCACTTAGCACTTCATTTATCCTTCTAATAATAAGGATTCTGGATCTTCTAACAGTTCCTTCACTTTGACGAGGAAGCGTACAGCTTCACTGCCATCAACGATTCTGTGGTCATAGGAAAGAGCAATGTACATCATAGGTCGGTTTTCCATACGCTCTTCGTCGATTGCGACCGGACGCCACTGGATCTTATGCATTCCAAGAATACCTACTTGCGGTGTATTCAAAATCGGAGAAGACATCAGTGAACCGAAGACTCCCCCATTCGTAATCGTAAATGTACCGCCTTGAAGCTCATCAATCGTCAACTTTTTGTCCTGAGCCTTTTTAGAAAGAGACTTGATTTCCTTTTCGATTTCCGCAAAGCTCAGTTTATCCGCATCCCGAACGACAGGCACGACAAGACCTTCTTCAGCTCCAACTGCAATACCGATATCGTAGAACTTTTTAAGAAGCATTTCGTCCCCTTGAATTTCTGCATTGATTCTAGGGAACTTCTTCAATGCTGCAACAACTGCTTTCGTAAAGAAGGACATGTAGCCCAATTTCACGTCGTTTTGCTGTAGGAATTGCTCTTTGCGTCGTTTACGAAGATCATTGATTGCAGTCAAATCAACTTCATTATATGTTGTCAGCATCGCTGCTGTTTGTTGAGCCTCTACAAGTCTTTTCGCGATCGTTTGTCTTCTACGTGACATTTTTACGCGTTCAACTGGCTTGTCTGATTTTTCTTCAGTAGCCTGTGGTGATGGACTGCTTGATTTTTCTGGCTTGGATTTTTTTGTTTCAGCCTTTTCTGTCTTAGAAGAAGATCGATCAGCGTGGGTCTTTACATCTTCGGATCGGACTCGTCCGATTGGATCTTTCGATTTCACTTCACTTAAATCAACACCGAGCTCTCTTGCCAGCTTACGCGCAGCAGGAGAAGCTACTGGACGATCCGTTTCTTTTTGCTCCTCTTTAGCAGGGGCTTCTTCTTTTTCAGGCTTTTCTTCTTTCTTCTCAGCCTTTTCTTCTTTTTCTTTTGGTTCTTCCTTTTCTTTATCAGATCTTCCTTCTTCACTTATTGCTTCCTCGTCACCTTCACCGAGGGTTGCAATGACTTCCCCTACTTCGACTGTATCGCCAGGTTCTCTCAACAACTCAGTGATCACGCCATCGTCTTCCGCACTAACTTGGACATTGACCTTATCAGTTTCCAATTCGACGAGGTAATCCCCTTTAGTGACTTTATCACCTACCTCGACTAACCACTCTGAGATCGTCCCTTCTGTTATGGATTCTGCTAGTTCTGGTACTTTGATTTCGCTCACGATACATTTCCTCCTTCAGTGGTAACTGTGTCTGTCTTTTTCAATTTCAATGCTTCGTTGACGATGCGTTCTTGTTCTCTTTTATGGACATTCGGTTCTCCAGCAGCAGTGCTGGAACGCTCAGGGCGACCGACATAAGTCACTTTCATGTCATCTGAAACCGAAGCTCTTATTTTTGGCTCGATATAAGACCATGCCCCCATATTCTTTGGTTCTTCTTGAACCCAAACAACCTCTTCTAAATTCTTGTATTGATCAAGCAATTCTACCATCTCTTTTTCTGGATATGGATAAAGCTGCTCGATTCGGAGGATATCGATCCAATCCCAATCTTGTTCATTGGTTTCTACAGCGGTATCAAGATCGATCGAAACTTTACCGCTGCATAGGATCAGTCGTTTGACTTGTTCTTTCTTCGTACCGACATTTGATGGGTTATAAACTGCCTTGAATTGCCCTTCGCTGAATTCTGAAGGCGTTGAGGCAACGCGCTGGTTACGAAGTAGGCTTTTCGGTGTCATGATGATCAAAGGCCGGACTTCTTCTTTAGTAGTCAACGCTGCTTGCCTACGTAAAATATGGAAATATTGTGCAGCAGTCGACAGATTTGTTACTGTCCAGTTGTTTTCAGCCGATAACTGCAAGAAACGTTCTAAACGTCCGCTTGAATGCTCTGGACCTTGTCCCTCATATCCGTGTGGAAGCAACAAGACGAGTCCAGATTTCTGTCCCCATTTTGCTCTTCCGGCAGAAACAAATTGATCATAAATGACCTGGGCAGCATTAGCAAAATCTCCATATTGCGCTTCCCAAAGTACGAGCGTATCAGGGGCGAATACATTATAACCATATTCAAAGCCAACTACCGATGCTTCAGACAATGGGCTGTTATGAATGGCATAAGATGCATTCGCTTGAGGAAGCTTGTGCAATGGCGAGTATGTTTCGCCAGTTTTAGGGTCATGGAGTATAAGATGTCTATGAGCAAATGTGCCACGTTCCGTATCCTGCCCTGTCAATCGTATTGGTGTACCATCTTTAAGGATTGTAGAAAATGCGAGCGTTTCAGCTAATGCCCAATCGATTTTCCCACCCTCAGTAAGGGATTTTTCACGGCGCTTCAGGATTTTTTCCAATTTAGGATAGACGGTAAATCCTTCAGGCCATTTAAGGAGATCAGTATTGATTTCTTCAAGTTCATTCAACGGTACTGACGTTTCTAAAGCAGGCAGCCCGTGGGCAATTTGTTCCGGTGCTTCAATTTCATTTACACTATCATCATGATTCTTCGATACTCTTCCGTATTTATCATCCAGGTTATCTTGTACATCCTTTTCCATTTCTTTGGCTTGGTCTTTAGTTAATACCCCCTCAGCTTGTAAAACTTCAGCGTAGAGATGGCGTACTGTAGGATGATTGTTGACTTTATCATAAAGCTGCGGATTCGTCGCAGAAGGATCATCCATCTCGTTGTGTCCAAAACGGCGATATCCGATAAGATCGATAAGGAAGTCTTTTTGGAACCTTTTCCGATACTGGTAAGCTAAGCTGATTGCAGCTAGACAAGCTTCAGGATCATCAGCGTTCACGTGGACAATCGGGATTTCGAAACCTTTCGCCAAATCACTTGCATATTTGGTGGATCTTGAGTCAGAACTCTTGGTTGTAAACCCTAACAAGTTGTTTGCGATGATATGCACGGTACCACCAGTTTTGTACCCAGGAAGTTGGCTTAAATTCAAGGTTTCAGCAACAATGCCTTCTCCAGGAAAAGCAGCATCACCGTGAATCAAGATTGAGAAAGATTTGGAGACATCTTGTTTTGGATAACCTGCTGAACTACGGTCCTCCTGAGCTGCACGAGCGTACCCTTCCACTACAGGATCGACGAATTCGAGGTGACTCGGATTGTTTGCTAAGGTGATACAAGCAGGCTCATGGCTCTCTTCTTCAATTTCCCGGTCTGCTCCAAGGTGGTATTTGACATCCCCAGTCCATCCATAATTGATTCCCATGGAACCTTCGGAAGGTACTAGTTCTTTGTTTGGAGCGTGATGGAATTCAGAAAAAATCTTTTCATAGGGCTTTCCTAATACGTGAGCGAGTACATTCAAACGTCCTCTGTGAGCCATCCCGATCATGACATTGCGGGCCCCATCATGCACACCTGCATGGATGATTTCGTCCAGCATCGGTACCATTGTATCGAGTCCTTCAATCGAAAAGCGTTTTTGACCTACGAATGTCCGGTGCAAAAACCTTTCGAATCCATCTACTTCTGTCAATCGATGTAAAAGTTCGATACGATCTTCAGAAGACAGTGATGGATAGATCGCTTCCGATTCCACCATTTCATCGAGCCATTTACGTTCTTCCTCATCATGGACATGACTGAATTCGAAAGCTAAAGATTTTGTATAGATTTGTTTAAGTTTTTCAATTGCCTCTAGACCGTTTTGGATATTTTCTGGTGCGTCTTCCCAAACAACTTTTGCAGGAATCGCTTTCAAATCTGCATTGGTAAGTTGATAATTTTCTGGATCAAGGAAAGGCGCATCTGTTTGCGGTTCTTCCAGGGGATTGATATCGGCGGCTAAATGTCCGTAAGTTCGTATATTCTCCGCAAGCTTGACTGCAGCAACAACTTTTTTCATTGTTGTTGCTTCACTCATCGTTTGAGATGTTTCTGAAGTTTTGTCTGTAAGTTTATCAGAAGAAGCTGGCGGTGCCCCCCAGTCCTCGAAAAGTTCCTTTACTTCTGGATCTACAGACTCGGGATCCTCTACATATCGATCGTATAATTCGATCGCATAGCCAAGGTTGGGTCCATCAAAGCCCGCCCATGGTTGTCCCTTTTTGGGTTGGTTAGTACTCATTTGTCAATACCTCCAAAGTGCTAATGGTGATTTTTGTGGTTTCGTTGGGTATTATAAAGAAATTTGCTGTTATTAGTGTATCGTTTTCATGCCTTCAGTACAAATAAAAGTGTGTCAAAATTTAAAATTTGTAAGGATATTGGAAGTTTGCGGTAAGGATGTATGGATCATCCTGTACTTTATATACCCCAAATGTAAAAAAACGAGTCTTCAAACAAGAAAACTCGTCGTATAAATTATCATATATTTAGTTGGAGACTATATGGATGGAGGTATTTTTCTTGTCATCGTCGTTAGAAAATCTTCATAAAAAAGATTGTAATTAAGCTGCATGGCAATTTTGATTTCATTTTCAGGTTGTGCAGGTTGTTCTTTGGGACGGTTTCGGAAGTCGGCAATGGTTAGTCCATGTGCAGGCCCATCAATTTGAACATCAACAGATTTCATAACATAGTTACAGACTTCGGGCTTCGTCAGTGCCATCAGAGTGAGCACATCATGGACTGGTGCACCGGGAACTCCAGGGACCATTCTTTTATATGCTTGAATATAATAGTCTAAAACTTTGGGAATGAGGCTTTTATAAGGGTTTTGTGAAGCTCTTTCAATGATCGAAGCCATTTCCGCAGTAACATATGCGTAGTTCGTTACATTAAGGGGTAACAATGTTGTATTTTTTGCTTTGGCAAATACGTTTCTAGAAGCAATTGAATCACCATGGACATTTGCTTCAGCAACAGGTGTTACATTTCCAGGAACTAAGAAAGCTCCTCCCATGAGAACATAACTTGAGACCATGGACGTAATGGCTGGCTCTAGCGTAAAGGCAATAGAGAGAGAGGAATTTCTCCCTATATCTACCACAGTGATATTACCCTCAAAACGACTGATGATCGTAAAGATATCACTGAATGGAGCCATTTCACTACTAATGACTTGTGGAGGTTGAATCGGCCCTAACCCTTCTGGTCCATGGATTTCTGGATAAAATACGGTGAATTTCCCACTCACCGGACCTTCTGCCCCACGAATGATAGGTATATTTTCCAGCTTGCCTAGCTCAAGCAAATATGCGACATTTTGTACAGCTTGTTCTTTCGTGACATTTCCATAACTAGGGACTATACCGACGATGTTTATCTCCGGGTTCAATACAGCATAGATCAATGCAAGGGAATCATCAATCCCAGGATCTGCAAACAGCAATACATTTTTCAACCCCTGCCCCCCTTAAGTTAACATCTTTATAATAGATATGTTTTAAAAATTGTTTTTGAACTGGAAAAGTGCTGTCCCAAAAACGAGAAAGCCCACTGAGAACTTTCTACGGGCTTTCTTTTCCTTACACTTATAAAGTGTATATGCTTACCTCAGCACATGGCGACCAGCATTCCCATTTTTTGGACATACCTATGAAAATTAGAGGACATCTGATCCGTTATTTGTGACAAAATTGGGTGTTTAGCGTGGCTTTTTCGTACAATTATCGTCTCTATCGCGAAGACTTTTGGAAGAGCCCCTTCTCGAAGGCTATTCTTTGTCTTTACGGATTACCGAAAAAACGTTCAGTTCTAAATTCCGGGAAATCCTGTGAAGGAGCGCTCCTCCAGCAGTGCTATTCCCTTTCTCATTAATAGAGGGACCTATGATCCCAATCCCATACCGTCCAGGAACGGAACCTATGATACAACCGCTGACACCGCTTTTGACCGGAAACCCGACATCTACAGCATATTTTCCAGCTTCATTATACATTCCGGATGTCATCATGATCGCTTCAATCGTATTGATATGATCCATTGGAATGATTTGCTCACCTGTCTTAAGGGATCTACTACCATTCGCAAAGAATACGCCAAGTTTTGCAAGATCGGTTGTATGAACATCAATCGAGTTGATACGAAAATATAAATCTAATGTTTCATCTATATCGTGGGCGATCGCTCCAGTACTTTTCATGAAAAAAGCCAACGAGCGATTACGATCCCCTTTAAGCTGTTCAGATTCATAAACTTCATCATTCAATTTGATTGAATTGTTGTTCATGATCTTCCTTAATGTTTTTAAGACACGATTGAACTTCTCGTCTACATCTTTCCCTTTGATCATAGCGGCTACTGCGATCGCTCCAGCGTTAACCATCGGATTGAAGGGTTTTGTTACATCATGTGCTTCAAGATGACTGATTGAATTGTAAAAATCACCCATCGGTTCCATCCCGACATTTTGAAAGACTTCTTCCTTTCCAAAGTCATCAAGGGCCATCATTAAACTTATGATTTTAGACGCGCTTTGAAGTGAGAATTTCATATCTGTATCTCCAGCAGAGAATACTTCATTATCCATATTGATGATACAGACCCCTAATTTATTTTGATCGATCGTTCGTTGGCCAGGTATGTCTTTCACAACTTGTCCTTCTCTTGAATAAGGCCTGCATTCCGTTACGAGCTCTTCCAATAAGTCGTTTGACAATTCTTTCATAATAATGCACCTCTATTCTACCCCTTATCATCTAATTCCACCTTCCATGACATTTGAAACCGTCCCTGGATTTATTAATCGTGACTAAGAACCTTATTAAACTATTTTTACAGGCTGATCGATTAGATAACTAGTCAATCAATCCTATCAAGTAAAACTTTCAGCCCCTGCTTATCGGATTATTTTTCAGAATTTTGCTGATTTTAAAGAGGAGGTGTGCTATTTTGTTGGAAACGATTTGAATTGGAGGAATTATATTGAATAAGAAAGTAGTCCTACATACAGCATTAGCAGGAATTATGAGCTTTTCTTTATTTGCACCTGGGGTGTCTGCCCATGATACCTTAGATGATATCTCAATTGAAAAAGGCTCTCATGAGGCTGAGTTGAACGAAATTCCGACACTTGAAGGATCCAAAAATCTGGGTAACTGGAAAGAAGCCGCAGCAGTGCCTCTTAAGGAATATGACGGCAAAAAGAATTCAACTGCAGATGTGTATGCCCATAAAGGTTATGCTTACCTGGGAACACATACTTCTGGGGGCGGTAACGGCGGGGTCCGAGTCTTTGATCTGAAGGACCCATCTAATCCTGTTGAAATATCAAGATTCGCAGAAGAAATCCCTGGAACTTGGCAAGAAAAAGTCATCGTAAAAACCGTTAATACACCCCATTTTAAAGGAGACCTAGCAGTTGTAAGTGTTCAACAATTGAACCGTGATAACCCGTTGTCAAAAGGTGGTTTCCTACTTTACGATGTAACAGATCCTTTTAATCCGGAGCGCCTGGGTTTTTGGGAGCTCGATAAAAGAGTACCTGGTACACATGAGTTATATTTGACGGTTCAAGGAAACAAACCGCTTGTTTTGACAGCGAACCCCTATGCCGATTATTACACTCATGGAGAGCAGAAAGATTTTGCACTGGTTGATGTGTCTGATCCAACTAATCCAAATACCGTCTATGAATTTGACCCAAGAATGTTAGAAGAAGTACCTGAAGATTTCAACGGGTACCACTGGAATTCTCCTGACGGGAAGACAAGACCTGTTTTCAACCATAGTACGATGACTGATGGGAACGGTCAGACAGCCTATCTTTCATTCTGGGATCTGGGAACTATTATTCTTGATATTTCCAATCCGAACGATGTAAAATACTTAGGGCGTACTGATTTCGCACCTAAAGTCCAAGGTTCAGCACATTCAGCAGCTATTTCAAAAGGTGGAAATGTACTGATTGAAACACGAGAAGTTTACGCACCTACCCGAGTAGGATACGAAGAATCTTACGGTTATACCCGGATTTTTGATATCAAAGATAAAACCAACCCTAAGTTGTTAAGTACTTTCAAGACTGACTTGGTAGACAATGTAGAAGATGGGGTGACATTTGCGAACACTGTCCATGATCCAAAAGTTCATGGTAACACATTGTATCTTTCCCATTATGCTGGAGGCGTTCGTGCAGTTGACATCACGGATCCAGCAGCGCCTGTTGAAGTCGGTAAGTATGTACCAGAAAAGGCATACATCTGGGGTGTATTCGTAGATCGTGACTTCATTCTCGCTTCTGATATGGGTCAAGGGCTTAAAGTGCTCTTGAAAAATAAGGGTCATCAATAAGGAAATGAAAAGGGAGCTGGCTTAAGGATTAACACCTTGGCAGCTCCTATTTTATATATGTTCACCAACCGTTGCAGTTTTCCGAATTAAAGCGAATATCGTGATAGCGATTGCCAATACACTAACTGAAGAAAGCGTGATGAAGACCAGTTTCTCAGACGCTTTTAATAATAGAGAAATGGCAGGCGGACCAGCAGCCACCCCTATAAAACGCATACTGCTATAAAAAGAGGTGATCGTTCCTCTCTCCTCTTTTTCACTACCTTCTGTAATCAATGCATCTAAACATGGCAAACTGATCCCGATTCCCAATCCTGATACAGACAGAAATAAAATGATCATCAATAAGGAGTTTGTGAACAACAATAAAAATAAAGCTATCGTAGAAACTAAATTTCCGATAAAAATCAAACGGTCCATAATTCGTTTGTCCTTACCGATCATTTTCCCTGTCAAATAGGAAGCGACACAAAGTGCAAGAAGTGGAATCGCTAAGTACACACCTTTAAGAACCCCTGCAATTTCATACTTGATTTCTAAAGAAGATGACAAATAAATGAGGAACCCGAAGACAACAAACATATTGATGCCGCCAATCATGAAAACCCCGTATAACCAGTGGCCATTTTTTTTGAAGCTCTGCTTGATCGTTTTTACAAAAGCGTTGAACGGTTGAGGTTCACTTTCTTCCGTTGGAGCTTTGACAAAAAGTAACATCAAGATGACAGCGATAGCTGAAAACAGTGGAACCGACCAAAAAGGAATATACCAAACCCAAATTGCTAAGGCAGCTCCTAAAATCGGGCTGAGAACTTTCCCAAAAGTATTTGAAGTTTCGATAAGACCAAGGCCAGCACTTACTTCTTCTTCGTTTTTAAATAGGTCCCCCACAGTTGGAATAACTACTGGAAATGCACCTGCAGCCCCAGCTCCTTGTATAAACCGACCAAATAAGATCCATGGGTATGGATTGTCTGCGGAAATGGATGCCCATCCACAAACAATGCCTCCTATCCCGACGAGAATCAAGCTCGGAATGATGATTTTCTTCCGACCGAAGTGATCGGATAGATACCCTGCAATCGGGATGAGAATGATGGCGATTATGGAGTAAATGGTGATGATCAGACTTGATTGGAAAGCCGAAATATTGATCTCCCTCTCGATGACTGGAAGGACGGGGATAAACATAGAATTCCCTAATGTCATCATCAGGGGAATCGAGGCTAAAGCCAACAGAGCAAACTTATTCTCATTCATTTTTTAGTCTCCATCAGTTTTTACATGGTTTATTAGACAATGTATTGCACCTCAACATTTTTTGCTTAATTATATATAAATATTCACTTTCTATATGACAGAACGTTCTGAATGAATCAAATGAAAAAGACAGGAACTTTATAGTACGTCCCTGTCTGTAATATACCGAAGGCAAAGTGTCCGGAGTCTTGAGATGCAACTATAAACATCGGTATAAAACTGCAATGGCCAGACACTAATGTATCAGCGAAGTCTGTAATTTGATCATGCGGCATGATTTCTGCATGCATCTGCACATTTGAAGCATGCATCTGCGCATTTTTGACAATGGTCATGATCATGCTTCTTACATTCATTTCCACATGCTTCACAAATGTCTGCACATGCTTTTACTAATTCTGTTGTAAAAGGAGTTCCTCTTCCTAGTGCTTGTTCTAGAAATGCACACATATCTGCACATTCTCTGTCCAGGCGGATGCAATCCACCATCATTTTAACGTCATCTTCCCTTAAGCATGCGTCATAACAGTGATTACAAGCTACCATACATTCATGTAAGGTATTAATCAAGGACTGGTACTTCTCATGTGACATAATTAGCCTCCTTTGAATTTTTCTGTACAGTTGTGCAATACCCTATATGTTTTTTCAGTTAAACAAAAATTCATTAAAGGATTTAAAAATTTGTAAAGATTGGCAGTTTAGAAATCATAAATATGTTATAATGAAAATAACTGAAATTTCTAACATTTAAAAAGGAGGTTTTATATGTACCAAGTAAAAGACGATGAAAAAATATTCATTTATACAGGGCCGGACGGTTCAGGCCGAAAAACGTTAGCGAAGATGGTCGCTACTGTTTTTGATATGGAAACGGTAATATCATATACGACAAGGAACTGCAGACATTATGAAGTTGATGGAAAAGACTATCATTTTGTAAGCGAAGAAACTTTCCAGACAATGCATCAGCAAAATGAATTCCTCGAAAGTGTCGAAATTGATGGTTTCCGCTACGGTATACGGGAAAAGGATATTATTGACACTTTCAAAGATCATAAATTAGTCTATCTTGCTTTAAATCCTGAAGGTGCGGATAAATTGAAACACATGTACGGTGAGAATGTGATCAGGATTTTCATCTATGCCGATCGGGATACAGTCATCAAAAGACAGCAAGAACGCCAAGATGATGCTGCTGCTATCCGCCGTCATATGACACATTATGATGAAACGATGAATTATAAAAATGTATGTGAACATGCCTTTGAAAATTATGACCTACCTCAAGTGTCCTATCAGATCAGTGAATTGGTCGAATCATATTTGAACAGGGATTATATCGAATCCGAGTATTAAAAGTAAAATAGGAAGGTTTACAACTTTTAGTAAGGAAGTGAAAGCAATGAAAGCTTTCAAAAAGGCGTTCAGAATCATTGTACTTTCAAACCTTGCAGTATTTGGATTCATCATGCTCCTCCCTGCCCTATTGATTACAGGGGATCTTGAGATCGTGCGGGAGTTCATTGAATTTTTGAATAGGGATTAAGTAATAAGTGAATGTTCTTAAATAAAGCGTGTCCTAAAGCTTTTAGGATACGCTTTATCTTTTTTTACCGGTCGTTAGTTACATTTTGAACGTAAAAAATAAAAAGGTGTATATATAGGCAAGATTCTTCGTTATAATGAGCCATATATGAATAACAGAGGGGAATAAATATGAATTCAAAAGAGATGCAGGAGAAGATCATCGAGAATTATCAACGTGATGAACAGATGATGATTCTTGTATTTGCACAGTGGTGTGTTAATCATGATCTCGATCCTGAAGAACTTTATAAAAAAGCCTATCCTCATCAAGCTTTGAATTCTGCGCTTGAACAAGCATGTGAGCTTACAGTACCTAAAGAGGAAGCGGGCGAAATCGGAGATCAGACTCTACTAGGCGTCTTATCAATGTTTGGTAACGAAGACCTAGTCTATGTTGTCACTGAGGAAATTGAAAAACGGAAGAAATCGAATTGAAGAATCGGAAAGAGGACTGAATATTTACAGTCCTTTTTTTATGTTTTATTTGATGATCAATTCATCCTCAAGAAATTTCATGATTTTAAAAGGGCCATTACTTTTATTAGAAGGAATCGTGAGGCTGATCCCAGAGTTTGGATAGACTGCGGAATGAAAACTGACACCCGGATCGTATCCCATCACGTGATATTTGAATATCTCCTCTGCCCTTTTATTGATCCAAATGCCATATCCATAATACACATCTTGTTTAACCTGAATATGTGGTTTCAACAACCTATCTTTAGTCGGTTCTTTCAACAGCTTATTGCTGAGTAGACCCTCCCAGAATCTGTTCATATCCGGACCACTGACATAAGCCCCACCGTCTGCCCCTCCTATTATCGGGATTGAATATGTATTTGTCCTCCAGGTCCCATCCTCTTCATCGATATACCCTGAAGCAGTATTTTCAGGAAGTTGATCCAAGGAGAAATACCCTGAATCATACATCTTACATCGCTTGAAAATGTTCCTTTTCACATAATCGATAAATCGAAGTTGCGTCTTTTGTTCAATGATTAAACCTAATAGAATGAATCCTGCGTTATTATAATGAAATTTCTCCCCTGGGTTAAACATCATATTCTTGTCTTGGAACATTGGTAAAAAATCCTTCAAATCCCTCAAAAGATACATTGGCTGCTGTTTCCATAAATCCTCGAAATCGTCCATTTCGGCTTCGTCGAAATAATCGGGAATTCCGGCACTATGTGTTAAAAGATGATGGACCGTTACGTTAGGAGTAAAGTTCGGAAACTCAATATCGAGACAGTCTGTCAAGCGACTTTCAAAAGAGATCACATCCTCTTCAACCAGTTGCCCAATTGCGACAGCTGTGAAAAGTTTACATCCAGAAGCGATCCCAAATCTTGTATCCACTTTATTCATTAATTCTTCTGCACGGTTGGCATAACCTGCTGCCATAAGAATGGCATCTTCCTCGTCCCTTTTCATATGGATCGTGCCGGAAAATGCTTCGTCTTCAATGACTCGTTTTATTTTGGATTCGATCAATATATCGTTTTTAACCATCATGTCTGCCTCCTGGTAAGTAGAAATCGTTCTCAGTTCTATTCTACAATAAATTGGAATTCCCTTTTGAAAAATAAAAACTACACCCGGTTGTGGATGTAGTTTTTGCTTTAGTACATGCTTTTCCCTTCCTCGATTCGTTGTTCCAGCCATCCATGAAGGTCACGGAAACCATCGAGGGATAGGCAGATCGTTTGCTTTTCATTAGCTCCATCGATCATCTCTAAACGGATGTTTTGATCATTTTCTGTATAAGTGAAGGCGAAATGTTTCTTTTCCCCTTGAATCTCTTCTTCCCAATTACACATGTAACTCGTTACAAAGTTGATTTTACTGTTCCGGGATGGCTTTCGCTCCTTGGCTATTTCACTTGTATGTTCATCCACCGGCTCTGCTGAGGAAGCAGGAGGATCAACTTTTTCCATTGCAGGCGTATCCAGGGATACTGCTGCTTCTGAATTTGGTGCCTCTGTTTCTTCGACTGCAGCCTCAGCCTCAATAGACGTTGCATCCTCTAACTTAACTTTTTCAGTTTCTTTTTCTACTTGTTCAACCTCTTCCACATTTTCTTCTTCCACAGGTTCTTTAATTTTTACTAGATGTGGTTCAGCATATTTCTTGATGATTTCATTCATATACTCGGGCTTGAATGGCTTCATCAAGTATCCTACTGCTCCAGCATCCAACGCTTCCTTGATCATATCTTTTTGATTGCTTGCTGAACAAACAAGGATCACTGCCTCCGCATCAAACTTCAAGATTTCTTTAATCGCATCGATTCCATTCATTTCCGGCATTGTAAGGTCCATCATGACCACTTGCGGTTGAATTGCTTTGTACTTTTGTACCGCTTCCTTTCCATTGACTGCTTCTCCAGCTACAATATGACCATACTGGTTGAGGCAATCAGCCGCCATTTTACGCATAAAGCTTGTATCATCCACAACTAGAAATTTAAAAGACATCCTCATTCCCCCTATATTTTAATGATTTGCTTCAATTGACCGCTTTCAGGACTTCATCTACTGTTGAAATTCCATCGCGTGCTTTTGATAGTCCATCATAAAGCATGGTTTTGAATTCATTTTTCTTCAAATATTCTTTGAATTCTTCAATTGAGCTCTTTTTCAAGATTAATTCACGCAGTTCATCATCAACTTTCAAAACTTCATGGATGCCAATGTAACCTTTAAAGCCTGAATTGTTACATAACTTACAACCGTCCCCTTTTACGACTGCTACTTTTGAACTTTTATTCGTTGTGACGAAGGAGCGGAAATTGCCGATTTTGCTTTTTTCCTTTTGATCTGACACCTCTATAAGATTATGTATTTCAAAGAGCTTCGACTCATCATCTGAAGCAGGCATGCTTTTCGCACACGGTTCACAAATGCGTGGAACCAGCCTTTGACCGATGATGCATGATAGTGATGAAGCAATCAGGTATGGTTCAATCCCCATATCCAACAGGCGTCTGATGGTATGGATCGTATCATAACCGTGTATTGAGCCGACCACTAATCGGCCAGAGAGTGCTACTCTTGTTGCAACCTCTGCTGTCTCAGCATCAGGCACATCAATGACCATGCCGATATTCGGGTCTTGGTTCATGATTGACCTCAGTCCATTTGAAAATGTAAAGCCTAAAGATTCATTTACCTCTACTTGCATGATGCCGTTGATTCTGCGCTCGACAGGGCCCTCTACTGATACGATTTTCCGTTTATCGATGTTCATATGATTCAAGATGGAATACAGTTGCGTTGTTTTACCGCTAACTGCTGGACCGGCAATCAAGATAAATCCTTTACTCCGATCCATTGCATCCTCCAATTTACGCTTGTTCTTTTCAGTAAAACCGAAATCATCAAGTTTGAAAAAGTCTTCTGAATGCTTCATCAGACTTAGGACAACACTTTCTCCATCGATTGTCGGTACAGTTGAAACCCGAATGTCAAAGTCATTATTGTAAAAATTCTTATGTATGTATCCGCTCTGTGGCGGTTTCCGTTCTGAGGTGTTCATATTCGAAATCGTCTTTATTCTTCCAATGACAGCTTCTTGTAATTGTTTTGGAATGGTTTTTTGTTTTTCAAGAATATAGTTAATACGATATCGAACTATAAGACCTTCTTTATCAGCATCAAATGAATATCACTCGCATTCCTTCTGGAGACCATAGTCGATGATTTCGGATAATTCTTTTACTGAAACCAATAAACCATAATGATCAATGATCGCCATCTCCAGTTCGCTACGTGTGGCCAGACATGGTTGGACCACCATTCCTGAAGCAACTTGTATATCTTTCATCGCCCCTTTATTCAAGGGGTCCACCATTGCTACCTTTACGCTTCCATCCTTTTGTTCGATCGGTATCATGCAATGTTTCCTAGCAACCGATTCATGAATCAGTTGCAAGGTTGCACGGCTCGGTGCAGCTTCAGCCATATTGATTACAGGAATCCCTAGCTGGAATTCTAATGCCTCTACTAATTGCCGTTCAGTATCATTTCTTCTTCTATGAGAATCTCACCAATTTTTTTAAACGAGTGCTTCTGTTGCTGTAGTGCTTTTTCCAGTTGTTCTTCGGATATCAAACCATTCATGATCAAAAGTTCACCGATGCGCATATGGACCTCCTTGAATTTATTAGCTATAGATAGAATCGAATTCATTCACCAAAAAAAGACATAAAAAGCCAAGTATTTTGAACGGCCCGACGGTCATGCCATCTTAGTAAAGATGGTTTAGATTCGCGGCTTTGCGTCCCCGACTTTCGAACGGGTTTGCCTTTTTTCATTCACTTGGCTTTCGTGTAAAGAAGAAAAATTTGTCTAGGAAAAAATACCCTTTTGTTACTTGGTTCAATTAAACTTGAAAGAAATATTTGGAAAAATAGAGCGTTATCACTAATTTCCAAAATAGTTGAAAAGAACCATTATTTCGAA
The DNA here is from genome assembly GCF_045920555.1 of Pseudalkalibacillus sp. A8. Taxonomy (NCBI): domain Bacteria; kingdom Bacillati; phylum Bacillota; class Bacilli; order Caryophanales; family Fictibacillaceae; genus Pseudalkalibacillus; species Pseudalkalibacillus sp. A8. The sequence goes on along the minus strand of NZ_CP174509.1, from coordinate 3,263,255 downwards.
ATTAAAGGTATTCCGACAATTCAATATAGGTAATTTTCCTTATAAAAATCACAAAAAAGCCGTCGAACAATGTCAACGGCTTTTGCTTGTTTTTCCTTTCAGTTCTGCAATAAGAACATATCGTTCTGGAGCAGCACCGATAAAATCAAATGGATAACAGGTCGAGACCGTAAGCGTAGCTCGGGGTTTCGGAACGATGACGGTACGATCGTCTTCATCCACTATCCTCACTTTTCGAACTTTATAGGTGAACTCTCCGGCTGAAGTCTTCACGATCAAAATATCGTTAACGCCAACCTCCCCTAATTTACGAAAGACGGTATCCCGATGGCCAGCAAGTACTGAATTATCATTTTCTCCAGGCAGGACACTGCCTTCGAAATGACCAACCCCTATTTCTAATTCATCTTCCTCTGTACCATGATAGATTGGTAATGTCGCCTCAAGCTTCGGAATGATCAGCTCCCCGATCCGTTCACCCTTTTCAGGTCTCTCAGGATATAGAACGCTCTCCTTAACATTTCGCTCGGAATCTTTTATTGACTCCTGAATTTCACTATCAGGTGAAGCTTCTACGGTTGAAACTTGCCCCGTTTTAAATAAGAAGTAACCTTTTAGAAATTTATAGGCGTTGGTACCCGAAAACCCGATTCCGCCAACAATCAGTCCAATACATAGGGAAAGAAGAATCAATTGCTTGATTCTTCCTCTTGTCATCTTTGCCATTTACGTATTCTTCACTTTATAACGGCGGTATATAATGAACCCTAACATCGCTGAGAATAAGCCAGCGGCTGTATTTTCAACGTAATTTGAAGCTGTTTTCGGAAGTTTTGCACCCTTTACTGTTTTGGTAACTGGTTTTTGAACGACTTGTTCTGTTTGTTTCAAATCAATTCCTACTTCTTTTACAAACTCCGAACCGAACATATCTGCCGTAAAGAGGAAATCAGCAAGAAATTCTCCATTCTTGTTGTAAAGTTCAATAAGAAGGTCGTACCCTTGAGAGTCTTCCATGGCCATCAATGCCTTAAATGAAATTGCTTTTACTTCATCTCCTTTTACGAGATAAAATTTCACATCTAGCTCAAATAAGTCCATCAATTCGTGGAAAATATCAAGTAATTCTGCAATCTGTTCAGCAGTCAATTCTGCTACTGTGTCAAACTCTTCAAATGCCATCATACGGTTGGCAAGGTTGTCCAATCTCTCAAGAAAAGCAGGATCCTCATAGTCTATTGTTTCCAGGTGATTGAATAATCTCTCGAATTCATCCTCTGTAAAGCCGATTTGATTTAGAAGATCATCAAACTCTGCCATATCGACCTCTGGACCGTTGATATAGAACTCAAGCATGAATTCAAGGTCTTCGATTGTTTCATAGTTAGCAAGATCATCCTCATTCTCTGCTAAAAGAGCTTCCAATTCTTCTTTCGTCATATCATATTGTTTTAGGAGTTCGTTTAAGCTATCGTCTGTAATCGGAGTCATTGAAAAGAAATAAAGATCACTATCCAAGTCATCTACAAAAGTATAGACATCTAGAATTCCTTCTCCTTCTTCAATTTCACCATTGGAAACCAGTAGTTCAGTTGCTTCTTCAAGCGTCAATCCATGCTCTTTTAATAACTCATTTAATAATTCTTCCGTTAGGACAGGTCCTAAGAAGTCTTTCAATTCCTCGATGTCCTTGAAATCTTCCAGTGCCATCTCATAGAAATCAAGATATTCTATTAGTCCTTCTTTCGTCCATCCTATTTGATCCAAATAGTTTTGAAGGTTTTTTTCTGCTGGTGAAGCAGAAGCATAATGTGGTATTGCCGCAACACATAAAACCAGAATAAAAATTGCAGACAGTATGCGTTTCAACTTGATCTTTCCCCCTGAAAATGTAGTAATTTCTAGAATAGTATAATCTTGAAAAATAAAAAAAGATAGATTTATTTTTCGGCAAATATTGGCACGGATAATACGAATTAAAATACTGTCCTCATAGGGCTTTATGCACTTGCGAAAAATAAAAAAACAGCTCCGTATTTTCGAACCTGTTTTCGATAATTCCACAAATTAGTATGTTATTAAAGTACAAGCTTTTTTGATGGGCACTTTCTCACTTTGTATATCGATTGGCATAACTTGAGGCAACCAGAGACTCTGGCTTGATTTTTGCTTCTATCCCATGCGCTTCGATCCTCGCGACCATTTCTGCGACGAACTCCCTTGTTTTATTACGTTTTCCTTTCCCGATGTCCAAGTGCCCTTCCATGGTGAAACTTGAGCCTTTGTAAACATGGGGTAAGACGATATGGACCAGCCTGTTCTTCAAATCTTCGCTGAACAGGTAAGCAACTTCTTCCGTTAAAGAAGTTTCAATTGAAATCTTTTGGTGCAGGTTACGGATTGCTTCAGGGTATCGTAACTTCCGGTAACTGGCCCATGCTCCTCTTCCTACTCTTTGTATAACTAATCCGGTAATGAAGATCGTCTCATTCTGATAGACATGTGAATCCGTTCCGATCATAAGTTTATAGTTACCCATCGGTTCTTTTTTCATAAAGGTCACGATGTGTTGAAATACATCTTCAAAAGTCAAATATGGATAGGTAAGGTTTTTAAACGCCATTGGCTGGTCTGCAAAGAAACTGCCATTCACTTGCATCCATCTCCTTTTGTCGTTTTCTTGTCCTATTAAAATAACCTGACATGCCCTATATTATTTATTGTAGGTGGTTTTTAATTTACTTATACTATACTATTCCTTACTCATTCAATGAGTGAACAAGTCAAGAGGTCCTCTGTTTTAATAAATGAATTTAACAGGAGTATTATGCGGGAATTCCGGAAGAAGGAATCAAAAAAACCTGAACCAAATAGTAATGATTCAGGTCCGTACAATCAAAGGATGGTATAGGATACCGGTTATATCTCTTATGTGGGAATCAAGTTCAGGGGGATATAATACAATTAAGCATGTAGAAGGTCCTGCGGATTTAGTCAAATCAAGATCTGAATCTATATGTAGATCAGGTGAAACCCATCTTGAATTCATTTGTGACAACTCATGTAGGATTCCTTTAGAACCCACTGGCCAAACGTAAAGATCGTCTAATAGCAAAAGACGTTTAAAAACAGATAACGAAGCAACCTTTTGATTCTGTTCAATCACTTCAGAACCGACTAAAGGACTTCCTATAACGGCAACTTGTAACTCTTCAAATGGAACTTCCATTTCAGTAGGTGCTCCTCTTCCCGTCACCACAATTCCAATAGCAGACTGCTCCATGGAAAAATTACTTTCCGTACTTCCGGTGATCACAACTTGGTCCATTTCTAGTTCTGATAACCCTTTTTCTACACCTTTTACGAGTGATCTCCACGCCTCATTACCACAGAAATTGTGTAAATTGACGGATATTGGTTCTCCTCCAGCTGCCATACACTCCATCACAGCAACTCTAAAGGAATAATAGGAGACGATCTCATATGGAACTTCAACCTTATCCCTATCTTTTTCTCCTATCGCTCCACAATTATCACTTGTCATGATAAGATTTTCATCTTCATTAAAAGGAACGATAACCGCATTTCTCATCTTCCCACCTCTTGCGTGTTGTTCTTGATCATAAGGGTGTGGAACCTATGTACAAGCAGGAAGGTGATTACAGCATTGATAATCGAACCAATCAGTAAGGATGGTACGATGGCGACATAGAAAGACTGACTGATCAAGTATATGAATGGTAAAGGAGCGACTATTGCATTTCCAATTATAAAAATCAAACCAGCATACATCCTTCTTCCTTTTTGATAAAGGATCGCGAATATCCATACTAAAAAGCCCATTTCTAGAGCAATCATGAAATGAAACGGACCTAAAGGCATTCCGGCAAGTATTGAGGAAACGATATGTCCAACAGCAGCCACAATCGCTCCTGTCAAACGCCCTACCATTACGGCAGCCACTAATGCCGGAAAGACGTCAAGTGCGATACTTCCTATGATTGCAGGGATCTTAATGGAAGCCCCTACAACAGAAAGCCCGGTGAAAAGCCCTGATAAGCTGATCTTCTTACTGGTCATTTCTCCTCACTCTTCCTCTTACCGCTCCTGAAAACCTTTGCACTTCGAACGTACTCCACATCTTTTACATTCATACGAAAGTTGATGACACGGCTAAGCGCGAAAAAGTAATCAGATAAACGATTCAAGAATTGCAGAGGAATTTCTGGAACATCTTGTTCAGTTTTCATCAATCGTACAGCGAACCGTTCTGCTCTTCTCGTAACTGTTCTTGCAATGTGGATTGAGGCAGCAGGTTTGGAACCGCCTGGTAGAATGAACCTTTCCAAATCAGGGGCTTCTTCAATGAATACATCGATTCTTTCCTCCAAGTAAGTGATCGATTCTTTTGTCAGCTTCATTTCCCGTTTTTTTGAAACGTTCGCTAAGTCTCCACCGCAGTCAAATAATTCATGCTGGATTTTTTCAAGGTCTCCGAGAACATCTTGAAAAATAGCCGAATCCAATTCTGTCATGGCTTGGCCGACGAAGCAATTCACTTCATCAACCGTCCCATAAGCTTCTACCCTCACATCGTCTTTATCTACTCTTCCTCCAATCAAGCTAGTTTGTCCTTTATCGCCTGTTCGTGTGTAGATTCTCATGTTTAACTCCTCCTATTTGATTTGTTGATTGATTCCATACCAGACCAAATCGACCCGATCAGCTATCTGGGTCGTATCCTGGTAACACCATCCTGTTACATCCCGCCATGCACGTTCATCTTTTTCCAAAGGGACTATCCCTTTCGATATATCCGTCCCGATCAGTATGACCTTGTTTTCGGGGGCCGCGTCTTCCCAACACTGCCATTTGGCCAATTTTTCATCCCATCTTCTTCTGCATTCCTCGACATCCGTTTTAAGGAGGATTCCCTTGACCCAAAGTTCAATCCCTTCAAGGAACAGAAGTTTTTTTCTGAAGGGCGAGAGATCTTCCGGCAAATTTTCATTTTCATAGGACGATACCCATTGATAATCCAGGTGTCTTTCAATTCGGTAATAGTTTTTCACCCATGCTTTTTTGCCATTAAAGGCACCTCCTGTAATGAAGTGCATCGTCCACCCCTCCTAAGCATTTCCTTTTTAAAGATAAGCTCAAATCCATATCCATGTGGTACATTCCATTCCCAGAACTCCTTCTTGATTGGGGCAAAATCACTCAATAATAATCTGATCACGCCTCCATGTGTCACGACCGCAGCCCGTGAAGCCCTGTCATGCATCATATGTTTCAACACTCTCCCCCATCCAGCATGGACTCGATCTCGGAATTCTGTAAAATGTTCACCCTGTGGGGGAGAATGATTACCAGGATCCTTCAACCAATTTTCGTATTCGGTATGACCTCTCAAGTCAGAATAGGTCTTCCCTTCCCACTCCCCAAAGTTCATCTCTCGTAATTCGTATAAACTTATCTTTGCTTTGTTTGGAAACAGGAGTTCTGCGGTATGGACGCATCTTCCGGAATCACTTGAGAAAAGAAGGTTATATGACCGGGTCAATGGCAGGATGGATCTGGCCTCATCGAGACATAAAGGCGAGTCGGACCAACCAAGATACCCCCTTCGTTTATTCTCTTCGGTTAGAGCATGACGGAATAATGCAATAACCATAACGTCATCCATAACATCAATTCAACTCCTTCGACAGATGCACCTAAAACATCCCCTGTAATGCCGCCAAACCACTTACCTACTTTGGTGTGTAAGAAAGCGAAACCCATCACCGCGACGATAAGCATGATCATGAAAGTCAGGAGAGTTCTCATATCCACCAACGAAAGGGCTCCGATGATCAACAGCATATACACGGAATAAATCCCGAACAAAGAGGAGACCGCAGCATTTCTGAAATGATGTGCGAGTCCCTCTTCCTTAGCAGGTTCCACCATTATAAGAAGAATTCCCATCAGGCTTTTACTTAAGACTGGCAGGAAAGCGATCGCTAAATAGGATGTCAAAGTAAGCGTTGTTACAATTTCATAAATGAATAAAAATTTAGTGCTTAATAAAATGATGACAGAAAGAACCCCGAATGCTCCTACTCTCGGATCCTTCATGATTTCCAGGCGTTTTTCGATACTGCGATATGAAAAATAGGCATCACTCGCGTCCATCCAGCCATCAAGATGAATTCCGCCCGTCAGAAGGATCATCACAAGCCAAAGGAAAAATGCGATAGCAAGGCTTGAAAAGGGTGTCCAATGAACGAGAAAATAGACAAGAAAAGCATATATAAAGCCCTGAAACAAGCCTAACAACGGGAAGGTCCTTACAGCTTTCTCCAGGTGATCTTCATCCATTGGAACCTCTAACGGTATAGGTATCATCGTGAAAAATTGCAGATTGATGATAAAGCCTTTTATATACTTCACCTATACCTTCTCCTTGTCACAAATGATTGTTCTCAAAAGATCACAGTCGATATTTTCTCTCAAGTGTGCAGCCAGGGCATTATACCGATCTTCCTTTAAATCAGCAGCATAAATAGGAATCCTCTTTTCTATTCCTTTCTTTTCACGAATAAAGTTCAACCATGCATTCCTCCAGCCATCATTATGGAACAGATGATGCAGGTACGTTCCGATAACTGTTCCCTCACTATTGCAGTACCCATCAGTTTGGCCATTTTCGAGCTGGATGAAAAATTGATCCTTTTTGAAATGGACCGTCTTCCCTAAGTGGATTTCATAACCATTGACATGTAAGTTTACGTTGATGGAATTGGAGTTAATAGAGCCTTTGACCCTGATCGTCTCTTTGACCGGATGGAATACCGTTTCCGAAGGTATAAGGCCCAGTCCTTTAACTTTTTTGCCAATCACGCCGGTATCTGTCCCAGCTTCATCAATGATGGATTCACCTAACATTTGGTAGCCTCCGCAAATCCCGATAAGGATGCCGCCTTTTTCTGCAAAATCTTTTATAAGACCATCGAGGCCAGTGTCCTTCAAATACTGCAAGTCATTGATTGTACTCTTCGTGCCTGGAATGATGACTGCATCAGGGTTCCCGAACTCAGATATATGTTTGATCCATCGTACGGATACATCCGGTTCATATGTGAACGGTTCCAGGTCACTATAGTTGGAAACATAGGGGAGATATATGACGGCTAGATCGATCTCACTACCTTGGTGTTTGTTCATTTGCTCCTGCAAGGATAAGGAGTCTTCCCCATCGATCCCGTGATGATGGATATAGGGCAGTACACCTAGAACAGGTATTCCAGTCCGTTCCTCAAGCCATTGAATACCATCTCTGAACAAGCCTATATCTCCTCGGAATTTATTGATGATCAATCCTCGGACTCTTTTCCGTTCCTCGGGTGCTAGTAACTCAAGTGTTCCGATAATACTGGCGAAGATCCCTCCTCGATCGATGTCTGCGACCAACAGCACGGGTACATCCGCCATCTCAGCAACTTTCATGTTGACAAGTTCACGGTCTTTCAGATTGATCTCAACAGGACTTCCTGCACCTTCAATAACCACAATATCAAAGTGTCCTTCCAAATATTCAAGGGAGGAGCGGATTACTTCAATTCCTTTTTCATAAAACTGATCCCGATAACCAATCCCGGACATTGTTTCAAAGCTTTTTCCAAGAAGGACGATTTCTGACTGCTGATCAGATCGTGGTTTCAACAAGATCGGATTCATCCAAACAGAGGCTTCTGCTTTCGATGCTTCAGCCTGAACCCCCTGAGCCCTGCCGATTTCTTCACCATTAATGGTGACATATGAATTATTTGACATGTTTTGTGATTTGAATGGGGTAACCTTCCAGCCTTCATTCGCGAGTAAACGGCATAACCCTGTTGCAATCAAACTCTTCCCTACGTCTGAAGCTGTTCCCTGAATCATGATTCCCTTCATTAAGTCACCTCTTTCATTAAAATCGGCACACCAGACTCGACCAAAAATGCCTGATTTGCATTTGAGACGATATGTTGGTGCAAGATCCCTAACGTCTTTTTGTAAGTCAAGACAAGTTCGTTATTCTGTATCGGTTCGTTTAAAATTTCGTTGCTGACGATGATCAGTGAATGGCAGTTCTCTTTTAACTGTCCGATTCCGTCTATGATGGAATCAATCAACATGTTATCGGGAACTGCGTCCACGTCAAAGAGTTCATTATTCAAGAGGGTGGTCAAACAATCCAAAAGCAAGATATCCCTGGAAGTAAAGTTTTCAGCGAGTTTTCCAATATTCCTGGGTTGTTCCCATGTCTTCCCTATCTGGTCAGATTGTTGTCTATCCTGTCGATGCTTTTCAATACGCCTTTCCATCTCCAGGTCAGAACGTAACCCTGTCGCGATGTAATTGAGCGTTCCATTACTGGCAATCGCTCTTTCCGTAGCCATCTTTTCGGCAAAACTACTTTTGCCGCTGCGTACTCCGCCAGTAATGAAAATCATAGATGGTGTTTTCTCCATTGCTTCAACACCTCGATCAACCGATCATTTTCAGATGATTGTTTGATTCCAAAACGAAGCCATCTTCCATCCAATCCAGGAAAATTGAACGTGTGTCTTGGTACGATTCCATGTGTCAATAGATAACGGAGCAGCGATAACTGATCTTCAGTATCTGTATCTTTTAATAAATAAAAATTAACTTCAGAGGGTGAGTGCACATATCGTTCATTGCTGAAAAACGTAAACAGTTTATGACGTTCCTCGATTATGTAATTCCTTGTTTCGACCATAAAAGACCGGTTCTGTAAACAGATTTCCCCAGCAGCCAGTGCAGGGACGTTTACACTCCAATGTGTCTGGTAGCCCCCTATTCGTCGGATGACTTCCGGATGAGCGATCATATATCCTAATCTCAGGCCCGGTATCGCAAACATCTTCGTCATCGAACGGATGATGATCAGGTTCCGGAATTCCTCCACAAACGGGATGATCGGCTGATAGTTTGACAGCATGTCATAAAAGGCTTCATCCAATATGAATAGACACTCGGCTTCTTTACTGGCTTTAAGAAGTTCCATGATTGCTTCAGACTGATATTGGACGCCAGTAGGATTGTTCGGATTACATAGAAAAAGGGCATCTATTCCATCGAGTTTATTTCGAAGTGCTTTCACATCCAATTCCCAGCCGGGTGCATCAAGTTGGTGATAGTGGATCTTGCATTCGTTTATACTGCAGTTTTTCTCATATTCTGAGAATGTAGGATGAATGATCAAAACGTTTTTACCGCTTAACATCCTTGATACGAGACTGATCAGATCTGCACCACCATTTCCAATTAAGATCGTTTGTGGATCGACTTGTTCAATTTCCGATATATATTTTTTAAGTTCCGAGGCATCAGGGTCAGGATAATCTGTGATCCTATTGAAAATATCCATCCACCGTGCTTCCAATTCAGGTGGCGGACCAAGCGGGTTGATGTTGGCACTGAAGTCTATCAATCTCTTGGGGATTGGTAAATCGAGAGCTTCAAAAAGATATTTTGGATTAGAACCATGAGATGGCCAATTCAAACAAAGTCCCTCCTAACCATAAAACTAACAAAAATCCTAAAAGTGTTTTTTCCATGATGTTATTTGCATCTATAATATGATCTTTTGTCAAAGGTACGACCGTATCACCAATGACAGCCCGTCGGGATATGGTCCCGCCATAATAATTAGCACCGCCAAGTGAAACACCTAGCAACGCTGCTACAGCCGCTTCGCCCCAACCACTGTTCGGACTGGGATGCTTTTTCGCATCACGGATCAACACCCCCCAGGACGTTATTCTGGTGTGATGTTTTGGTTTATTGCAAATCAACATGACAAAAGCAGTGAATCTGCTCGGAATCCAGTTGACGATATCATCCATCCTGGCAGAAGCCCACCCGAATCGTTGATATCTTTCATTCCGGTATCCAACCATCGAGTCGCAGGTGTTGACAGCCCTGTAGACCATCGCGAAAGGAGCACCGCCAATCAGTGCCCAGAACAAAGGTGCGGTTATTCCATCACTTGTATTTTCAGCAACTGTTTCAACAGTTCCACGAGTGATTTCTCCCTCATCCAATGTTTTAGTATCACGGCCGACTATGTATGAAAGCTTTTTACGTGCTTTGTTGATATTGCCTTGTACAAGTGGTTGATGAACCTCCATCGCAGCCTGTTTCAAGCTCTTTCTGGCAATGGTTGTCGAGATGAGCACACCCTCTATCGTTACACCTATATATGGATTTACTTGATAAGAGAACCATACCAACAGGGTAGTGGTAGCGCCGACCGTCAATATAACAAAAAGGAGCATGATAACACCTTTTTGCAATCGGATCGATCCCTTATTCATTTTTGTGTCCAAATAGGCTACCAATCTTCCAATCCATCGGACGGGATGAGGCCACTCAGGGGGATCACCGACAAGTGCATCGATAACAAATGCAAGTGTAATTGCGTACAAGTGAGAGAGAATCATGACTGTTTCCTTTTTTCGTAGTTTTGAATCGCTTCTTTCGTACATTCGTACACTGCTTTACTGATCAGTTTCCCAAGTGGTGTGATCGTACCTGCAAATTCAAGCTTTTTTCCAGTTTGGGTAGCAGCGATCAAAATACTGTCAGTGGACGTCCCTGTTGCTAATGTTCCGCTTACTTTATCTGTCACCCCTTGGTCATGCAACACCTTGACTTTAGCCTCTGTGGCTGTCATCATGCTTTGGATGAAGGCTTCTTCTGTCATTTCACCATTTACGAATATCCATGTATTGATGGTTCCTGGCTGCATCTGAAAGTCATGCAGATAACTTTTAGAGGCGTCGATGGCGTTTCCTACTCCGGCTGTTATGATGACGAAAATGGAAAATCCATCTGTTTCATAAGGACGTAATGCTCCATCTTTCAACTGGACTGCTGTCATCATCCCCACAGTATCAGAAGGCTCAAATCCATGCTTTTTCAAATATTGAACCATTTCTTGCTTGTGGTCGCTGCAATCGTAATCAAGGCTGACATGCCTGTTGATAAAAATCTGATGCCAGCCTGTTCCAGATCCGACTACACCGGAAGACATCGTTTTTAATGGAATTGGAGTGCGTAATACGATTCGTTCATCGGATATGGTAACGAATGAGGAGTCGACATGGACTCCATCCCGCTTATTGGACGACTTTTTCGGAAGCAGAACCATTTGGGGTGCGGGAACTGTCGGATGAGGCTGCTTTTCGATCGTTGTTCGATAAACGGTCTGGATCCGTTCCTGCAGCAAGACTTCATTCGGCGTATGCTGGATATTGATGACACCCTTTTCCAATAACAACAGCCGATCACAATACAGTCCTGCCAGGTTCAAATCATGGAAAATTGATATGACCGTCAATCCCCGTTCCTCTGTCCACTGTTTCAACAAGTCCAACAGCTCTTTCTGAAAGGAAAGATCCAAGTGATTCGTCGGTTCATCCAACAATAAGATATCAGGTTCTTGCGCTAAAGCTTGAGCTAAAAATACTCGTTGACGTTCCCCGCCCGAAAGAGACTGGATATTTTTATCCTGAAATTCTGTAATCCCTGTTTGTTCCATCACTTTTTGGACGATGGATTCATCTTCTATGCTCCACGACTGGAACCAGCCTTTTTGATGTGCATACCTTCCTAGAGAAACCGTTTCTTTTACAGAATAAGAAAATCCTTGATCAGAGTGCTGCGGAAGGACTGCAATGATTTTCGCCAATTCTTTTGATGAGTAACTTTCTATAGGCCTTTCTTTGACGGAAACCGTTCCTTGTTGGAAGCAAAGGATTCCACTGATCATTTTCAGCAAGGTGGTCTTTCCACTCCCATTTGGACCTAGGACACCAAACATTTCCCCTTTTTCCACTTTAAAGGATATCTCTTTCAAAATGTTCGTATCGCCATATCCGCCTGATAAGTTTTCTACGTTTAGCATTCAACCACTTCTTTCCGTCCTTCGTTTGATTAAAATCAGTCCAAATACAGGTGCTCCTACTAGAGCTGTAATAACACCGATCGGAAGCTCAGTTGGTGAAATCACTGTCCTTGCAACAAGATCTGCAAGTATCAAGAACCCGCTTCCTGTTAAAATCGACAATGGCAATAAATGTTTATGGTCCGGCCCCCATAACAACCTTGTCAAATGTGGAATGACCAATCCGACAAATCCAATCGTCCCTGAAACTGCTACTGCTGCTCCCGTCAATATCGAACCAGCAGTCAACACAATCAACTTTCTTTGTTGAACATTCACTCCAAGATGATGAGCCCTTTCTTCACCGAATGACATCGCATTCAATTCATTTGCATTTATTAAAAGAATAGCTGAACCAATTATGAAGAATGGCAATATGATCTTTATGTATTCCCACCCTCTCATGGAAACACTTCCTAATAGCCATCCGATGATTTGCCTCAATTCATCTCCTGTCAACGCAATCATGAGGGAGATGAGCGCTCCAAGAAAGGAGCTGAAGATGATACCTGTCAAAATGATGGTCTCCACTTTCATAGAACGTTCGATTTTTCGCGCAAAACTGATGACAAGGAAAATCGTGATAAAGGAAAAGAGAATGCTCAACAAAGGCAGTGTAAAAGACCCGATGAATGGAATCGATAGTTGGAAAAAAAGCGTAATGACAGCCCCTACAGATGCACCTGATGATACACCTAGCGTGTATGGGTCGGCTAGAGGGTTCCTTAAAAGACCTTGGAAGGCTGCACCCGCTATAGCGAGGGCAGCACCTACAAGGCCGGCAAGAATTACTCTTGGAAGCCGGATATCCATGACAATGCTTGTGTACATCGCGTCGATCGAAGGGATCGTTAAGAACGGAAAAATTTCATGACCTACTATTTGAATGATCATAGAGGCAGGAACAGAAACGGTCCCGACTGAAATACCTAAAATGATTGAAATGAATAGAAAAGTAATTGCAGATAGATATGCTAGTATTCTATTATTTATTAAACGTTTCTGGATAAACCGCCTTTGCAACTTCTTCTACTCCTTCAACAAGTCTAGGCCCTGAGCGGGCTACAAGATCTGAATGAACGTCATAGACTTGTTTTTCTTTTATAGCCGTTATATCTTTCCATCCGTCTCTTGACAAAACTTGTTCTGCTGCATTTTCAGTATAATAGCCATACGTCGTGATAATGACATCCGGATTTTTCTCGACAACTGCTTCTTGATCGATTTTTGCCCAACCCTCTAAATCACCTGCTGCATTTTCTGCATTGATGATGGATAACATTTCATCCATGAATGTATTTTTTCCTGGAGTATATATATCTGGTGCAGGAGAAACCTCTATGAACACGGATTTTTTTTCTGAAATACTTTGGGCTTTTTCTTTAATTGCTTCTATTTCTTCTTTCATTTCACTTACGATTTGACCTGCTTCTTGTTGTTTTCCAGCTGCTTTCCCGATCATTTCAATAGATTCATAAACTTGATCGAAGTTTTGAGCTTCATTTACCACAAGTACTGGGATACCTGCATCTTTCAATTGCTGTAATCCTTCAGTTGAATTATGTGCACTTGATGCATGGGCTAATACTAAATCAGGTTTAAGAGAAATGATCTTTTCAATATTCAGCTCCTGACCGCCGATTTTTTCTTTGTCTGCCGTATCCTCTGGATAATTATCGAAGTCTGAGACCCCTACAATTTCTTCGCCAAGGCCTAATTCATAGGCTATTTCCGTGTTACTAGGGATAAGCGAAACGATCCTTTCAGGCTGTTCATCTATGACGACTTCTTCATCAAGGGCATCCTTTATGGTTAATGGATATGCCTCACCACCCTGATTACTTTCTTCACTTCCTTCATTAGAAGTGTTTTCATTAGCTGGCGTTTTGTCATCTCCACATCCAGCTACCAATCCGATTGATAATATTAACATGAGTATGAGCGATAGTAACTTGTTCATTTAAAAAAGCCTCCTTTTGATTGATGGAATAAAAAAACATCTCCACATAGAACATGGAGATGCCGAGAAATAGATTTTAAATTTAGAAATCTACCGATTGACACACCCCCTATCCGCGTAGGTTTTCAGTGCATACAGGTGTTGGCAGGTCTCCTGGCTCATGATCATCGCTCATTACGCCTTCCCGTACGATATACAGTGGCATTTTGCAGTGAACTCTCAATTACAGTGGCGGGACCGCGTTGGAATCTAACCAACTTCCCTTTCAAGTCTTCGTTTAAAAAGACACCAACTCTGTTATATGTATGAAATTTTCCGCTATGTTTGATTATACACTACAATCGCCGGCTATACGCAAGGTCTTTCTGAAAATAAATTTCATTATGAAAATAGGTTCTGTGTTGATATCTGCGAAATTCACTCCCTTTCCGAGGGCGATCCGCAAACCTCCTCGCTCAAGATTTAACAGAGCCTAAAAATAAAAACCCCTTGATCTGTTATATGTAAAAGAACACTTGATAGCTATTCACCGAAAATATCCCTTCTATGGTAAGCCTAGACTTAAGGTTGCTCTGAGAAAGAAGGGCTTTCAAGTTAATCATAAAAAGGTGTATAGACTCATGAAAGAATTGGAGATCAAATCGACTATACGAAAAAAGAGAACATATTTTGGTCAGCAACCTTCGGTAGTTTATCCAAACCGACTAAAGAGAGAATTTAAAGTGGATAAACCGAACAAAGTTTACGTAACGGACATTACATACATTCGAGTAGGAGATCGATTCTATCACTTTTCTGCGATCCAAGATTTATTTAACAATGAAATTGTAGCTTGGGAGTTGTCGCATCGAAATGACTTACCTCTTGTCATCAATACAGTAGCGTCTCTAAAAAAAGAAAGAGACGTGAGAGGAGCCATGATCCATTCAGATCAAGGGTTCCAATACACGTCTAAACACTACAGTAACCACATTGAGAACATGAGCATGGGTCGGCAGCCACTCTCGCAAAGGAAACTACATCGACAATGCTTGTATTGAGTCGTTCTTTTTACATCTCAAAGTGGAAACCTCTTATTTCACTCAGTGTAAAACAGCTGAAGAACTCAAGCAAACACTTGAAGAATACATTAACTTTTACAACCACAAACGATTCCCAAAACGATTAAACCAGTGTGCTCCAATAGAGTATCGGTCCACACTGGCTGCATAGTTTTTTCTCTACTGTCCACTTGACAGGGGTAAGTCCAGATCAGGGGCTTTTTACAATTCAGGTGTAGGAGTCGGTTCACCGAATCCATCCTTGTATTGTTCATCAATCATGGTACGGATTTCTTTGATCGATTTTCCGTCTTTATATTCCAACATCGACTTCACAGCAATATCCAGGCATGCTTTACACCTTGTTGCATGATCATCCCATACAAGCGAATCATCTTTCTTGTTCTCATGTATGAAACAATCGTAGTTGCTTTTATGGTTAGCTGATTCCCCGCAACCGCAATAGCAAGGTATGTTTTCAAGGAGCTCCTGATGCATGGCTGCAGCTCTGTATATATTTTGCATATCTTCAGATTTGTCATCCAAGAATGTTGGAACCACTTCTGCTGATTCCGTTCGTTGCCGTAAATCGCCATTTGATGCTTGATGCGAGCCTTCATGGTCCTCGTGTTCTTCATCAGAACAGGCACCTAAAAGCGGGATGCTAAGGATTAATACCAAGAATAAACTGCTGAATTTTTTCATTTCCATGTTCACTCCATTGTGTATTTTCACGTCTATCATAACACTATCTTTTCAATTGAGGGGAAAAAAATGTTTTATCTTTGTGACAGTCGATTTTACAGTTTCAAACTTTTGGATGAGAAAAATTTCTACTTATGAAGGATTTTTAGCCCCATAAATTAGAATAAAATTAGAAGGGATAAAGCTAAAAGGAGTGAGTTCGGTGCTATTTCACTTTCACTATTGGACACCACTTATAGAAAGCATGGAAAACTACTATGCTAAATTAGGATTTCGCGTTTCTCAACGAATTGGATAGCTTGACGGTGAGTTCCAGTTTCAATCCACATCTGAGATGGGAAGATTTTAGAGACAAAGACATCATGTTCAGAACTATTGAGATGAAAAAAGGTAAAGTAAATGTGACGTTTGGATATGGTAAACGACCTAGTTTCGACCACATTGGCTTTCTGATCACCAAGGATGAGCATGATGCTATTTGTGATCGAGCTAGTAAAATGGACTGGGGTGTGAAAATCGGTGAAAGACGAACGTTCTTATTATCTCCCTATGGATTTTCCATTGAACTACAAACGCATGAGGATGTCATTTACCAGAGGAACGATACTTCTTCTATCCAAAAAATGCGAATATCAACGAATCGAAATGGCCTTAAAACGATTTGACGTATCTCTTTCACAAAGATATTAATTCCATCGAAACTTCAATTGGTGATAAGACAGGCCTTGAAGTAGTTCAAATAACGAATCTAGATGAAAAGGAGTCAGAAGATCCGAATGGAGTTGCACTGAAGAATATCTAAGAATAAAAATCTCCAACAGGATGCCGGGTTGTATTTTGAGGGGCAAAAACCAACTTCGTCACGTATATCACAGCCCAAATAACGTAATGTGTCACAAAATAATTTGAAAAATAAATTCACAAGAAAAAGAGCTTGAAACCAAACTCTTTTTCTTGTTCTTGACGATTGTCCATTTATCTTTTGTGAAAATGAAAGATCACATAATTTTTAGTCCACATCTGACTTAGGACTGTTATTTCACCTACCATAAATAAATAGGCAACTAAGAGGGAATTTTCACTGTTAATCTACAATATTATATTTTTTCAAAAGCTCTTGTGCTTGTTTAATACCACCATCAGTTAAATAAACAGATTTTGAACGTTTGCTACCAACAATATATTTATCTTCATTTAATTCATTCAATGATTCAAAAGGATAACCCTTCCAACTCCTCTGTGCTTCTCCTAAACCATAATCATCTTTAAATGAAGTTAAATACAATAGCAATAATGTAAGTTCGTCAATTTGGTCTTTCATATTAAAAAACTCCCTTACTTTTTACCACTATTATAGATTAAGCCGTTAGTGTTATATAGCGCCGAATAATAAAGTTTAATCTCTCATTATTAATCACTTCATAAGCGCCACCGTTTGTTTAATAAAAATCAGTTTAAAATGCCCTTTCTTCCCTTTGGTTTCAAGGTACTGATTCTCTCCATTCCTGTCATGTTTGGTTTCGCACGTCTAATTAATGTTTGAGTAGTTTCAAGTGATAACGATGCTTGATGTGCATTTTCATTGCTCCACACTTCATAAACAAATACAGAATTTGGTTCCTCATCAGATATATTTACTAGATATATCTCGCATTCATCCAAATTCTGCATAGATCCTGCTGCCTCTAAAAGAATATTAACTAATGTGTCACGTTCACCTTATTTAACTGTGAACTTACCATACAATCCAAATTTACTCATATATCTTCTCCTTCATTATTGAATTTATTGATTTTTCCTGTTTCTTTCATTTATATAAATAATATTGCCTTCTATCACTATCTTGCCCATTAATTGAAGTGAAAGCCTTAACAATCTGCTTCATTAGTAAATTAAGCATTATGAAATTCTCTCAAAGTTTGTTGAGTATGATACATCCAATGAATAATGCCGAATTTAGATTTTATGCATCAAGAAAGAAAAGATAGCCATCGCTAAAAACAGTATAATTAAAATGGCTATAACAATACCAAATAACGTTTTTGTTATTTTGTGGTTCTCGATCTTTGGTATGGAGTATATGGTGGTGATAATTCCTATGATCACTAGTGGGATAAAGAATTCATCTTGCCCAGGATCGATGCCCTTAAAATACAATATGATAAGAAGTAGCGTAAGAAGAAAGGAAGTAATCGATAAAAGTGTATATCCCATTTTTCTTAATAAATTTCACCTCCACGTTAATAATTATCTGATCATTCATTCAATACCAATTATTTCAAATTTATTGATCTAACTCAATCATAAATTTCATATAAAGGAAACTTACCCTATTTTAGATAAGCCCCCGTTTGTTGAATTAAGAAAACTTAATTATGCCCTTCCATTTCCTTCCCTAAACCTTAAGAAATCTCACCGCCGTAAGTTGGAGAATCAGATACTGCTAATGCTGCTATTAAAGATAGACTCCCTATCAATATGTATCCAAGGGACCAAATGATTAATGTAAACATTAAAGGTGTTCTTTATAGCATCGCCTCAGTTTTGCCGACAATGAGAGAACAGCAATCAGGACATATAATTAATATCTCCTCACTTATGGGTCATAAGGTGATCCCAAATACAGCTGTATACAGTGCAACCAAATTTGCAGTCCGCGCTATTTCGGAAGGTCTGCGTCAAGAAGAGTCACCTAGTTCACATATCCGGATTACCAACATCTCACCAGATATGACAGATACAGGTATTCTCTCTGAGTATCAAAATTATCCTAGCATTTCTCCTTATAGTGTGGCTCGTTCAATTGCGTTCGCTATTAATGAACCTGAAGATACATGAGTTAATGAGATTGTAATTAGACAACGTCTTAGGTTGGTTAAGCTCTATTTATTATTCCGCTTTCAGGACGGCGATTACTTCTTTTGTTGCCTGTGCAATAAGCTTATCGTTATACTCCGTATCTTTTTTATCGCGACTGGATAGGATGGCAAGAATAATCGGCTTTCCTTCTGGCGGCCATATGATTGCAATGTCGTTTCTGGTTCCATATGATGCTGCCCCGGTTTTGTCTCCAACTTCCCAATCTTCGGGCACGCCAGCACGAATTAAGTTGTCTCCAGTCGTGTTCCGTTTAAGCCAATCGATTAAAATCGTCCGCTTCTCTTCTGGGAGCGCATCTCCGATAGTGAAAGCCTGAAGGTCGGCAGCAAGCGCTCTTGGTGTACTTGTATCATGCTTTTCTCCAGGTTCGACATTATTAAGCTCTGGTTCATATCGTTCCGGATTGGTCACATCATCCCCCATATCCCTAAGTGATTTTTCAAACCCATCAGGTCCCCCCAGTTGTTCAAGGATGAGGTTTGCAGCAGTATTGTCACTGTATCTGATAGCCGCATCGCAAAGCTCTTTTAGCGTCATTCCTGTATCAACATGCTTTTCTGTAATTGGTGTATAATTGACTAGATCATTACGGTTATAATGGATTCTCTGTTCAAGGTCGGTTATGGATTTTTGTTGTAACAGTACGCCTACAGCTAACGCTTTAAAAGTAGATGCATAGGCAAAACGTCCATCTGCCCGATACGTGACTGTTCGGTTTGTCCCGGTATCTAAAGCATATACGCCAATCCTCGCATCGAATTCATCCTCAAGTTTGGCAAGTTCATCTTTCAATGGGTTTTCTTGAATCTTTTGTTCAGGATGAGCAGGATGTTCGTCATTCTGTGAACAACCGACAAGCGTTATACATAAGAGAATCAAAAAGTAGTGGACAATTATCTTAACAGGCGTAACCGTGCATTTCATTATATATCAAATCCTTTCAGAAATTTTTGTTCCCCGCAACTCTATACAACTGAAATCCACCCGATCACTCTTGTAAAGATTTAAAAACGTTTCTCGCTTTCGGAATCACGTAACCGCTTCCGCCACGCTGTTTCACATCTTCAATCATCATTACCAGCAGAAGATTTGGCTCCCCTGTGTTGAAGCCGACAAACCATCCGTTTTCCGTCCCTGTTTTGTCCTCTTTGCTTTTCTTGATTTCGGCCGTACCAGACTTGCCCGCAATAGTCATTCCTGAGATAGAAGCACTGTGAGCAGTACCTTTCGGGTCTTCGACAACCTGGATTAAATCTTCTTTAATCAAGTTGGCAGTTTCCGGGCTGATAAGGTTCTCCTTCCATACTTTGCTTTCTTCATCTTTCATGAGATGAGGAGATACCATATCACCTTCATTCGCAAATGGAGTATAAATCAACGCTAAATGAAGAGGACTCATCATGACTTCACCCTGGCCATAAGCCGAATCTGCCAGATGTATTTCATGATCGATTCCGTCATTCGCAAGCTGAGAAGGCTTGATGAAATACGGAATGGGAAGTTCTTCACCGAATCCGAATGTCTCTGCTTCTTTAATAAAGCGATCTTTCCCAATCTCAAGGGCTTCTTGCGCAAAATAAATATTATCGGAATAAACGAATGCATCACGTAGATTCACCGACTCTATATCAGATACACGTGTCACATAGTAGCTTCCCCAAGAATTGTCCTTTGCCCAGTGAAGACCATCAATTTGTCTGGTATCGTCCGGTTCCGTAACACCATTTTCCAGCCCGATGGCTGCGGTGATCGTCTTGAACACGGATCCTGGTGCATAACGATTCGTGAATCGATTTAATAACGGTTTGTCAGGATCATTGCTCCATTCGTCCCATTGGTCGGATGTCAATCCCCGGACGAAAGCATTTGGATCATAGGAAGGTGAACTGACAAGAGATAAAATCGCCCCGGTTTTTGGATGGATTGCTGTTGCGGTTCCGGAATCTCCCTTGAATTGATTGAATATCCTTTGTTGAAGTTCAGCGTCAATGGTCAGCATGATGTCTTCTCCATTGACAGGTTCAGTTTTTGCCAACGTTTCTTTAAAGCTTCCGTCAGGTCGCACAATAAAAATATGGCCACCGTTCTTCCCCCTCAACTTTTCTTCAAAAATCTGTTCAAGCCCCTTTTTCCCGATCATGTCCCCTGATGAATACCCCTTATCCTTTAATTTACCAAGTTGTTCAGCACTGATTTCACGCACATATCCCGTCAGTTGTGCCGCTGAAGCCCCCATCGGGTAAGTACGTACGATTTTTTCCCGATATGTAACACCAGGAATTTCGGTATAGCGTTCAAGGTTCTTCTCTTTCATGGTCAACGTTGCGATCGGAACAAATAGATCAGACTCGACCCATGACGCATTTAACTTACCCTCAATTTGTTCGACAGATAGATCCAACAGTTTTGCCAATCTTGTTTTGCTATTCGCCGGATCATCCCCGAGCTCGCTTGGAATGATACCGACCACGTAAGCTACGCCATTTATAGCGAGACCTGTTCCGTTCTTGTCGAAAATTTCTCCTCGGGAGGCTTTTAATGTTTGTGCTACTACTCTTTCTCCTTCTTCTAATGATGGGAAAATAAGGGAAGGATCCCATTCCACGACCCATTCTTGATTCGACCCATTCTTGTCTTTCACCAACGTCACCTGATGGGTGGCATCGATAGGACCGGCCATCGTTTCCATTTTTATCGTATAAGAGAATGTCACAGAATCCCCATCAGGTTCCTCGTCGTCGTTTTGCTCATATAAGCCGTTTACCTGTAAATTCTCTATCTCGATTCCCTTGTAAATTTTCTGATAGCGCTCTACGAATTCTTTTTTAGTAATTCGGCTTTTGGATCCTTGTGAGAGGTGCTCATACATTTTTTTATAGTCCATTTCTCCCCAGTCAGAAAGATATTCATTAAGAATATCCTGTGGTGTTGCTTTATTTGAACATCCTGAAATAACAACAACTAAACCAATCAAGATTAACACTTTCCCATACCATTTCAATCCTTCCAACTCCTAACATTTAGTCAGATTACAAACGTAATTCAATCTTACACATGTAATCTTTCATTGTCAAACGAGGATTTGAAAAATTCATTAAGTTCATCAAACTACCAATGTTTAGATTGGTAAAATGATCTAAAGACTGTTCACTGGACAATAGACTTCACAGGAAAAAGCAAACAAACTATACTTATAGCAATTAAAGATTTAGAAATGGAGACGAATTTTATGTTCTTTACTTATTTTGTTGTAAGTTTGATCGTGTCTTCTTTTACTGTTGCAGTCATCCTGCTGATCAGGAAAGGGTTCAAGAAGCAATTATCAGCGAAATGGCAATATAATCTATGGTTTCTTTTGTTGATTGCACTGACGCTTCCTTTTATACCGAATGAATGGTTTGAGTTGGGAAATTATTTTACATTCGAGTTCAATCAGGGTAATGAAAAAGGTTATAGTGCTGCTTCTACTGGAGATCCAGCGTTGGAAAGAGGAAATTGGATGCAGGATTTTTCAGTGTCCGTCAACCGTTTTGATTTGACATTCCTAAATGAAATTTTAGCGAGCATTTGGATTATTGGAATAGTTGTAATGACTGTTCTGACAGTACGTTCATGGCTAATGCTGAAGAGGATAAAAAGCACATCAAATTGCATAAAAAATAAAAAAGTCATGGACTTATTCGGACAGTGCAAGCAACGTTTAAAAATAAGGGGCGATATAGTGGTTGGGGAATCACCGCTTATAAAATCACCGCTTACTTTCGGTCTTTTTAAGACCTATATTGTGCTACCAGAGCAGTTTGAAGAATGGTTGTCCATGGACGATATCGAATATATTTTTTTGCATGAATTGAATCATTATAAATATAAAGATATAGTAACGAACTACCTTATCGCCTTTTATCAAATTTTATACTGGTTCAACCCTTTTGTTTGGGTTGCTTTCAAAGAAATGAAACTGGACCGTGAAATCGCTTGTGACATTGCTGTCTTGAACGCTTTGAATAAGAACCGTCATACAGCATATGGGCATACGATTCTTAAGTTTGTTGACAAATCCACACGGTCACAGTGTTCCACGGTAGCAAACCAGCTGAACGATTCCAAGGAGCAAATAAAAAGACGAATCGAAATCATAGCCTCCTTTACAACTGAATCGAAGCTGTTGAAACTTAAAAGCGTCGTCATTTTCATACTTTTAGGTGTAGTGGTTACAGGTCAGGTTCCAGTCATTTCTGTCATGGCTCATGACGATCAACGGTACGATTTTGAAAGTGATCGGACCGAATTTGATCATCTGGACAAGTATTTTAACGGATATGAAGGATCCTTTGTACTATATGATTTGCAAGCTGATCAATATCGTATCTATAATGAAAACAAAAGCACATTACGTGTTTCTCCCGATTCTACCTACAAGATCTATAGTGCACTGTTTGCCCTGGAGTCGAACGTTATAACAAGTGAACGTTCAACAATGAAATGGAATGGTAAGCAATATCCTTATGAATCTTGGAATATGGATCAAAACTTATCTACAGCGTTAAAAAATTCAGTGAACTGGTATTTCCAAGGACTGGATCAGAAAGTCGGCAGAGAGAAACTCCATGCTTATTTCAAACAAATCGGCTATGGAAATTCCAATCTTTCTGGCGGACTATCCGAATATTGGTTGGAATCTTCCTTAAAGATTTCTCCAATCGAACAGGTGCAACTCCTCAAAGCGTTTTATACAAATGAACCTGGCTATAAGGATCATAATGTTCGAACCGTTAAAGAGGCGATGAAATTAGAGGAAAAAGGTGATGCAACCCTCTTCGGAAAAACCGGTTCAGGAAGTGTCAATGGGAAAAATATCAACGGCTGGTTCATCGGATTTGTAGAGACCAACGAAACCACTTATTTCTTTGCAACGAATATACAAAGTGAAAATGATTCTTATGGAAGCAAGGCGGCAATGATCACGAAATCTATCTTGAACGATAAAGCGATCTATTAGATAACCGTATAAATAAAGCAAAAGGAGGATGAATTATGTCAAAAGAAGTACCAAGTATATCAGAAGCTGAATGGGAAGTCATGAACGTACTTTGGAATAAGGCTCCTTTAACAGCCAATGAAGTCATTTCCTCCTTGCAGGAGCAAAAAGACTGGAAACCAAAAACCGTACGCACATTGTTGGATCGTCTGACCAAAAAAAAGGTGGTCGGGGTAAATAAAAATCAGAAAGTCTATACCTTTTTCCCTTATTATTCACAGGATGAATGTCAGCGTGCAGAGGCACAGTCCTTTATCAATCGAATTTATGGTGGCACAGTGAAGTCGATGCTTGTGCAGTTCATACAGGAGGAATCTTTGTCAGAAGATGACATTAAAGAATTACGCTCCATTTTGGATGAAAAACCTAGCAAATGAGGTTTTGGCTAGCAAAATTCAGGCTATTATCTAAAAGATTGCTGCTATTGAGAAAAGGCGTAACCGATGCTTATCGGAGTACGCCTTTTTATCGAGCAGGTTATTCCATTGATATGAACGAAACTGTCAACCCACCACACACAAATGTTTTAAATGGTGTTTTATTCAGCAATGAATAGAGTTATTCCTTGTTCAACTTACAAACCAAATTTCCTTTCGGATTTAGCTTGTCAAGTGCGCACTTTCCCTTGATAAGCTAAATCCGAAATGGATACAATCCTAAAAGTTGAATAAGGATAACCTTAAAAACTTGGCACGAAGGCAAAAACGCTGACGGTGGTATACAAACTGATATGCGTGGGTTGGGTACCACATTTCACTCCATCCGTCACGGAGCTGCCTCGGACTAAAGGCGCACGTTCAGTTCTTCGAACCTAGTGCATAATGGAACATGAGGGTTCTCCTTCCCGGAGATTTGCCTCCGAGCCAAATTTTCAATCTCAATTAACCAATAAAATTTAAGGACAAATAGTTACGACTTATATTGAATTACTTTTACTTTCCTTAGGCAACACTTGATTTACTTTCCTGTTTATTCTCTATAGCACAGCCGATAGCCCAGATAAAACCAAGCAATTCTCTAGCGACAGCAACAACAGCTACTTTTCCACCTTTTCCTTTAGCAGAGATGCGATGATATTTCATATGAAGACGGTGTTGAGCCTTCCAAGCAATACGTTTTGCCTCTGGATCTTGTCCTTCTTGACGTTTAAGCAATTCACCTTTAAGAGATGGTCGATGGCGATAAGACCAACAAACTTCTACTATGGAACGACGAATTTGGGAGTTTCCGGTTTTAGTAATTGAACCTTGCCAACGACTAGACCCACTCGAGTATTCTTTAGGGACGAGACCTGCATATGACATCAGTTGTCTTGGATTGGAAAAGCGAGAGAATTGTCCAATTTCAGCTACCAAAGTAACGGCAGTTACTTCTGCAACTCCTCTTAATGTTTGGAGTGCTTGAATGACGGGAGCATGTTCACTTTGAATCGCTTCTTCATGTATTTGAGCTTCTAGTCGTTTCATACGCTCCTCAACTTCATAAATGGCATGGAGATATTCTTGAAAAACAATACGTTGAGAAGCTCTTTCAAATGTTAATCGTTTCAACCATTCACGATGTTTTACGGACCAATTTCGAACTCCTTGCGGAGGACGTATTTCATGGCGAAGTAAAAAGTGCATAAGTCTCTGACGAGAACTTTGTAAATCCTCTCGGGCATCATGCCGAGCACGGATTAAATCTCTAAGTGCTTCATGATCTTCATCTGGTACCCATACAGAAGTAAGCTCTCCAGCACGAAGCAACTGAGCTAATCTAGTAGAATCTCTTTTATCTGTTTTCACACGATCACCCGAACGCTTTGGTATAAGAGAGGGTGCCACAACCATACATTCAATGTCCATAGATAGAAGTAATCGATAAATTCCATACCCAGTAGGTCCTGCCTCATAACAAACAAGTAGATTTTCATGATTTCCTAACTTTTTCATTAGTTTACGAATATCTTCTGGTTTATTTTGAATAGTTCCATGAAATCTAGGTTCACCACGACCAGAATCAGCAATCGCAACAGCAATAGTATCTTTAGATACGTCTAAACCAACAAATTTTTGTACATCCTTCATAATATCGGCTCCTTTTCGTGTGTAGCTCTACACTTGGTTATTTATTTAGGTAGTAACATTATGACCAAGTGCAACCTACGTTAAGCGATGGGAGCTGTTTCGTTCATTATGATTAAAGTCCCCTAGATGAAGGGTTTAATCCCCCGGACAAGAGCGAACATAAATATTTTCTTACTAGTATTGCATATAGTAGATCATCATCTGTTGAACATTTTTACCTACCGACAGTGCCCGACTGTTACACTCAGATGTTCCTAAAGCCCTTGCTTTTTTTGCCATCCTTCGATTGCCCTCGATTCCTCCCTTATCGGGATTACTCATGGAAATAGTAGCTTCTTGTTCTTCTGCTGACCTTACTGACTCGTCGTAAAATCGATCGGTACTAAGCCTTTCGCTTTCCACACCGTACCTCTTCGCTCGTACTCGAATAACCTTTCTACGGCTCGCGATTTTGGGACCCTGATTCACGCTCAACCAAATACAAGGACACGTCAAGTCCTGAAGTCACGCCTCCCTCGCTCACTTAGCAAGGACCATCTTCAACCGACTCTTGCATTAATCGGAATTGCGCCGGTAGCTTCTAACGCATCCATACCTATATGATGGGTAACTGCATGTCTATCATTCAACAAACCTTGCATAGCTAGCAGCAATGAACCTCCACATACTGTACCCACAGTGACTTCCTATTGCTAAAAGCTTGTTTCATTATATTTGTTAAGCCTGTTTCCTTGGCTTGCCTTAATATATTCGGGATGGCATCTTCCGAATTTCCCGCCGGCTTACCCGCAGCTCCAGGCACCAAAATAATTACGGAACTATTCGGGTCTAATGTTGCTTGTGCTTCGAGGGCGGGCTCATTCATACCGCTCGGGACAGAACACCTACCTTCTGCGGATACAAATTCCACAGTAATTCTCCCTCCGGAGTACATTCCCGCGGCAGCGAATACTTCATATGGCGCTGTTACATCCAACTTTCTGACCACGGTAACAGGTCCAGGGACACCTTGCTTTTCTTTAGCATCTATAAATACTCTTTCATAGGTAACATTTTTTATTTTTTTAAACGCTCAGCCCTTCTTCTTGCTGACGTTTATTTTTTTGGATCGGAAAAACAATTTACATAACTTGACAGGACACCATATAGTGTCATATTATAAAAACATAAATAAGACACCAATTGGTAACCAATCAATTATTGATGAAGATGAGGAGAAGGGTGGAATTGAATAAGAAAAACGAAATGAGAGATGTTTATAGCGCCGTGGCCGATTCAACACGGCGTAAGCTGCTTCGATTATTAGCTGAAGCTGAAGAGTTGCCCCTCCATGAGTTAACGGAGCATTTCCAAATGGGACGTACAGCGGTTTCTAAACATTTGGCAATCCTGAAAGATGCTGATTTGGTAAGAGACCGAAAAGTAGGACGGGAAACCCGTTATCGTCTGAATGCTGAGCCGCTCAAGGAAATCGAAGATTGGGTATCTTTTTACACGAAATTCTGGAATGAAAGAGCAGAGCTTTTACGTCAATTATTGCAGGAGGATCAAAATGAAAACTGAAATTTCACTGGACTTTCAATTTGCAACTTCCATCGAAAAGGTATGGCATGCGTTAACCGATTCAACAATGTTGGCGAAATGGGTAATGGATAACAATTTTAAACCGATCGTCGGCTATAAATTTCAGTTTCGTACCGAGCCTACCAAGTATTGGAATGGTATTGTCGACTCCGAAGTACTCATTGTGGAGGAGCCATACAAATTATCCTACACTTGGGTTACTGCCGGTGAAAACACAAAGGTTACATGGACACTGAAAAAAGTGGACGATAACACCTATCTGCATCTTGAACATACTGGATTCCAAAGCGAGAGCCTATCATACAACGGGGCGAAATACGGATGGGTGAAAATGGGCAGAGAGCTCGATGAGGTGTTAGCAGGATTTAAAATGAATCATGTAAATTTAAGGAGGGGAACTCATTGACCGTCATCTCCATCATTCTTCAAAGTTTGTTGGCCGCTTACTTTGTATTCTCAGGTATCGTAAAAGTTATAGGCGCCAAATACTGGACCGATATTTTCGTAAACCTAAAATTGCCTCAATGGTTTCGAGTCGTCACTGGTATTGTCCAGTTAATCGGAGCAGCTGCACTTGTTATCGGCTACTGGATTGAAGGGGCGGTTGTATTGGCTGGCATCTGGCTAGGCGTTACAATGCTGATGGCGTGCCTAGCGCATTTCAGAGTAAAAGACCCATTCGGCAAAACGGCGCCCGCACTCGTATTTCTTGTATTAGTCCTTACACTATTCATTATGAATGCAAAGGACATCGTGCTTCCACTATCGTAAAATAGGTCATTAAAAGAATACGGGTTCTTGATTGACCCCATAAAAAACAACTTATCCTCCAGGTAAAGGGTTCCGCTTTTTTAAGTGCAATTCAAAAATAATAGTTTGAATGACAAGCTTCGTTTATCTTTGCCGGAGCTGAATATCTTCTGATTCCACTAAAGTCCCTTCGTATTAACTAGGGGCGCAATCCAATACTCTTGAATTGTGCCCTTTTGTGTAATTACCTTTATTAGATGGCATTATAAGCGAAATTTCATTTGTATTTCTATCTAATCAACGTTAAAAAATAAACTAAAAGGTTAATATACCTTTTCCTTTATCCACTCGAAAACTTCCAAAAAAAATGACTCCTGTCCAAAACTAGCTTGATCAACGAGTTGTTTTGGAAGCTATTTATGCAAACCCATATTTGAAATTAAAAATCTTCTTATCCTTTCAAGTAAAATACTAACTTGTTCAACTATTGAATCAGTACTTTCTGGTGTTGCATCTAATGTTTAAATTTCAGGTTTGAAACGCTCTTGTGTATTTCGGAAGCAGCGGAATAAAAAGATATTTTCAATAGCACCTAAAAAAGCCATTGCCAAACCCAACCTATTTGTCCTCTACCAAAAGCCTCTACTAAAGGTTGAATAATATATCCCACGAGTACAACTGTACCAACTCCGAACACCATTCGAATGATGCTTAATAAAGAGCGTCCATATTGATCCTGAGTCTTTAATGAATTTCCTACACCATAAGGAATGTTTACCGCTGTATAAGCTAATGTTAATAGATTATTTGTGATTACAATATATACGATCTGAACTGTCGAACTAGTATCGGGGACGGTAACCACAAATAGCATAAGGGATCGCCATCCAAAGTATCCAAGGACGTGCTTTAACATGCTTTGATTTTGTTCGGTAAACAATAATCCCTATTCCAATGTCTGTAATTACTTCAAGAAACCGAGAGAAAAAGATAATTGTCCCTAAAAAAGCTGTACGTATTCCAATAACATTAGTAAAAAAAGACTAAAAACATCGTTAACACATTCCGTATAATACCAGCAGCAAAGTCACCCCTCCCTAATTCAAAATCCTTATATAAAGACAGAACAAACGTTTACAGAAATTTCCTCAGTGTGGGTTTCCTGACAAAAAATGTTGTTGGTACACTAACTAGCAATTTCTATAGTGTAAACGTTTCATTTATATTGGAATTTCTATTTACTAATCTTCCTCCTTTTATGATGTTAGATTAACTAACATGTTTAATGAATACATATTTTGTTCATGTAAAAATAACATTATCAATTCATTAGAGGTGGTTAGAATATGGAAACGAACTATTACAAGGGCAATAAAAAAATTCTAATGTTAACAACGCTAGCTTTTTTCATTACTTTTGTCGTTTGGTTTAACATGGCTCCATTAATGTCAACCTTGAAAAGTACTTTTGGTCTCACAAATGATGAGGTAGCTATATTGGCTGTAGCAAACGTTGCTTTAACAATACCGGCTCGTGTATTAATTGGAATGCTTGTTGACAAATTTGGTCCAAGAAAAGTGTATTCTGGATTATTGATGATTTTAAGTATTCCTTGTTTTGCATTTGCCTTATCAAATTCATTTATCCAATTGATGATTTCAAGAATGTTTCTTGCTATTATAGGTGCCGGGTTCGTAGTGGGGATTCGTCTTGTATCAGAATGGTTCCCACCTAAACATGTTGGTTTCGCTGAAGGAATTTATGGAGGTTGGGGTAACTTCGGATCAGCAGCTGCCGCGATGATCTTGCCGACATTAGCAATCATATTTGGTGGGGAAGATGGCTGGAGATATGCAATTGGTTTAACAGGTCTTATCGCACTTGTATATGGGTTTATCTTTAGTCGTATAGTAAAGGACACGCCTGAAGGAATTGAATATATGCGTCCTAAGAAAAGTGGAGCATTAGAGGTTACCAGCTATAAAGATATGATCGGATTAATCATAATGACGTTACCTGTTTACGGTATCCTTGGGTTTTTAACTTATAGATTAGGATGGCAATTGAATTTCATTAGTGATGGAGTTGCTTATATCGTTTTTGCGGCATTGCTCGGACTTTTAATTCTAAATATTAACAAAATTCTTGTTGTTAACAAAGAAGCATTGAAAAATGGAATTCCAGAAAAAGAGAAGTATTCGTTTAAGCAGGTAGCAATTTTAGACTTCTCTTATTTTTGTACATTTGGTTCTGAGCTGGCTGTTGTTTCAATGCTACCATTATTTTTCGAACAAACATTCACATTAAGCATTGCCCAAGCTGGTTTAATTGCAAGTAGTTTCGCATTTATGAACTTAATGTCACGTCCAGGTGGTGGATGGTTAAGTGATAAATTCGGTCGAAAGAAGACGTTAACCATTTTAATGCTAGGTTTGGCATTAGGATATTTCGCTATGGCACAAATTGGTTCTACCTGGCCTATATGGCTTGCAGTCGTAATTACAATGTGCTGCTCATTCTTCGTTCAAGCAGGTGAAGGTGCAGTTTATGCTATGGTGCCACTCGTTAAAAAGAGAATAACAGGACAGGTTTCGGGAATGGTAGGAGCATACGGAAATATTGGTGCAACGATATTTTTAACAATTTTTAGTTTTGTTAGTCCTAAGGCTTTCTTTATTACGATTGGGTGTTCTGCGATTGTTTGCTTCTTGTGCACATTATTCTTGAAGGAGCCAGATATGGAGGCAATTGTAGAACAAACCTTTGAAAAAGATGAAGAAAAAAATGCAGAAAGAGTGGTATCTTAAAAAACAATTATTTTTCATTGTGTAGAGGTGATCCCTTGACTATTACACATTGAGACAAGGACACAGCGTTTCTCCATAGCGAGTGCATAAAACCCTCTCTTCCATGACTATATGGAGAGAGGCTTTTGTGAAATTTGTGAATGATTCTTCCCTTTTGTTATGGTATTCATTAATGTTTATACTATTTCTTGAAATGTTACTTTTACCCCCGATTGTGTCCATTATTCTGTTAAATCAGCCTGATTAAAAAAAGCGTATCTTCCTGTTGGGGAACCCGCCCGATAACAGAGATCGTTGGTTATAATTCATTGTGTAGCCTCCTGGTATATTGTTCTTTTTGCTGGCCAGCTCAAAGACAATCTTACCAAGAGGCTTATTTTTTTCTCAAATCGGATATTACTTTATCAGGAATGCTGCCCAGTTCTTGAATGAAGTGAAAGTTGGAGATCATTATAAAGATCTTCAGCTCTTGTTAGCAGTAGGTAAGCGTTTGAAGTTATCTCCAGCTTTTCCCCTGCTCCACACCATGGACGTGCTAGTTTCCCAGCATCCGGCGCTCCATCTAACGAATTGTACTAGACTATAAGTTCCTCGTTACCTTTAGACAGGAAGTATCTTATAATTCCTACTAAAAGCTCGCACTGTGGCATCCCTCCTGCTGGAGGCAATGTTCCCACGTTCCTACCCGATCGGTGCGATGAACGCTTGGAAAATAATCATTCCACTTCGCTAGACTTGGGGCTGTTCCTCCACTCCCATTACAGGAGATTCCTAGGTCATACCCCTACCCTCACAAGAATAAATGCCTTTCAGTATGATCTTTATGGCAACCGTTTCGGATAACAGTCCTTTATTTCAACGTTCCTTGCTTTCCAAGTCCCTTACAACGTAGCTATCCATTCTAGAATTAGGTGCTTCCTATAAGCCTGTGAGCTGGATATCGCCTTTGTTCGATATAGCGTGTTTCAGAGGGCGCACTTTTACTCCACACCACTCACGTCATCGTTGGATGACACATAAGTTTCCCCATGTTTTAAATCTAGACCTGTACATTCGGAAGTTCGTCAGTTCCTTTCTCAAAGAACATTCTCACCATATCTAGTTTTTCAGCCGTGCGGCATATCCGTTGGCATACCTTTCTGGCTTCAGCCTTCGTTCTGCCGAATCTACCTGTGCTTCATACCCTATAACCTGTCAGTTATAACGCATGCAGGAGTATTGACGGGATGGTTTCAAGAAACATGGCTCCATCATTCCCATCCTCCGTTGTAAAGTTGAAGTCTAAACTGTTAAACTCCCTGTATTTTCGCGCAGTAATGCGCTTATAACAGAACTTGTCGCGCGCGCCCTTTAATGGAGTAACAAAAGTAGAAACACAGACGAAAATAAGCTTATTATCTTCAACTAACGCCTCCGTTAAATGAAAAAATTCCAGTTATTCACCACTTACAATAGCTTCTACTTCTATCTCCACTAATAGTCTTGGGTCAATAAGTGCTTTAACCTCTACCATTGTGGCAACAGGTTGAATATCTTTAAAAAAATCTCTCCATGGGCGTTCCCAATATCTTCCCACTTTGAAATATCAGTTACAAACATTCTTGTTCTAACAACATCAGTTAAATTTGCTCCAACTTTACTAAGTGATTCTTCTATGGTTTTTAAAATGTATTTCGTTTGTTGGTACGCATCACCAACCCCAAATACTTCACCATCCTTCATCGAAGTAGTCCCAGCAACTTCAACACGTTTCCCCACACGAATCGCCCTACAATAACCAACAACTGGCTCCCAAGGCGAACCAGTTAATACCCTTGTCCTTTCGTTCATTTCAAAATCTCCTCTCTCTCTCATATATAACTAATTTTTATTATAATTTTTGTTCAACATTCCTGTCACGTTTGTTTAAGTACAAACCTTCGCAATCTCTTCTAAACTTTAATATAGATATCCAATTTTATTTGAATGGGTTGTTCAACAACTGGCCCTTTTCATAAAGAAAGACGCATTTCTTATTTCAGAAAAGCGCCCGATTCTTGAATTAACAATTAGCTTATAATAGCTGGTACAGTTGAACAAAAACAAGTCTATCTTATATATCCTCCATTATTTAAATCAAATGTTGCCCCTGTGTAATGCTTAGATTTATCTGATAATAAGAAGATAACTGTATCAGCAACATCTTTAGGCATTACAGGTGTATCGATGAGTTGGTGATTTAAATACTCCTCTTTTCTCCAATCAGGTATTGTACCCATCATCGCAGTATTAACCATCGTAGGCGCAACAGCATTAACTCGGATATAAGGTGAAAAATTCATTGCATTACTCTTAGTTAAACCTAGTATGGCAGCTTTTGATATCCCATAAATTGCATCTGAACTGCCTTCTATACCTGACACTGAAGACATATTCACGACCACTCCCTTACGTTGGTTTTGGAGTAATTTCCTCCCGAACATTTGTGAGAAATAAACACATCCCTTAACGTTTATATCAAGGACTTTATTAATTTCGACTACTTGATAATCAAGTATATTCTTTGCCAAATAAATCCCTGCATTATTTACTAAACTATCTACATCAGAATGTTCTGTTTCAACATATATAAAAAAATTGGCAACCTCTTCATACTTACTTACATCTAACTGAAATGTATGCAGAACATACTGGTCATCTGTTGACCGTTTTAACTCATGTAAGGAGGATTCATTAATATCACATGCAATTACTGAAGCTCCTTCAAGTAAACATTGTTTAACAATTTCTTTTCCAATTCCAGAAGCCGCACCCGTTATTATTACTTTTCTATTTTTAAGCACTAATAAAATCCTCTCACTTTTTTTACTTCCTCATTTAACTAATTTGTAT
Organism: Pseudalkalibacillus sp. A8; assembly: GCF_045920555.1. Taxonomy (NCBI): domain Bacteria; kingdom Bacillati; phylum Bacillota; class Bacilli; order Caryophanales; family Fictibacillaceae; genus Pseudalkalibacillus; species Pseudalkalibacillus sp. A8. The sequence goes on along the minus strand of NZ_CP174509.1, from coordinate 3,229,550 downwards.
CATGAGTGTTACCCATTTCTCTTTTCAACTAACCCTCCGCTAATCTAAAATTTGACGTTAAGAATATATCTACCCACCCTTTTCTATTTTACCTTCTTTTATTTAAGAATATGGACCGATTTAAAAAGAAAAGAATGGCCCCCGATAATGGAGGATCGTTCTGATAATTTCTGATCAGGAATATTCAAGAAAAGCCCCCGTTTGTTGAAGATGAGATGAATAAACGCTATAACTTATTACTCAAAGAATCCTCTAGGAAGATCATTTTCAAGTGTCAAATATAGGAAATCTTGTTCGCTACTAAATAGTTAATATGCATTAATACATTTCCAGGAGCTGTAGTTATCTACCTATTATTTCATTACACAGAAGCACAAAGAGTTCTTTTCGAACGCATATTTTTTATAAGCAACTCTAACAATACAGATTGAATCTGCACGTTCGGGAGTAAAATCACTGGACAAACAGCCCACGCGGCAACAGCAAAGAGGAATAATAACCAACAATTAATATCATCATCATTGAAATGTGGAGTTGAAACCCAATGCTTTATTACGTTCTAAAACCTATCGCAAAACTATGGATACAGTTGAAATTTCGAATCGAAATCATCGGACGGGAAAATATACCCGAGGATAAGACAATCATTATTGCTGCAAATCATGTTAGTAACTATGATCCCATTCTCCTTTGTTGTCTTTTAAAGAGAAAAATTTATTTTTTGGCTAAAGCCGAATTGTTTCGTAATCGTTTATTACACTGGTTTTTTACAAGCGTCCACACTATTCCTGTTGACCGAAAAAGCGGAGTCGTCATAAGGCCAGTTCGGAAGGCTTTAGAAGTAATTAACAATGGAGAAGTATTCGGAATTTTTCCAGAGGGAAAAAGATGTAAAAACAGGGAGATTGTTCAGCCAAAAAAAGGGGTTGCCTTTTTGGCGTATCACACGAAAACACCGGTTCTGCCTGTTTCCATTATTGGGGTAAAGAAAGGTTTCAGAACCCCAGTCAAAATTGTGATTGGATCACAAATACCGGTTACCTCTTTCGATGATTCAGATTACTCTTTCCTTTCTACCACTATTATGGATCGAATTAGAGAGCTTGGAAAACGTAATTCAATGCATCCAGTCGAAAATACAGTAAACGTACCTTCGAGTTATGTTAAAAACCCTTAAGTTGTCACCTAGCCCATAATCCTATTAATTGGAAACGATATCAACTAGAAAAGGTGGAACAATAAACTAAACATTCTAGGAAAATATTCCATCAAAACAATCTTTTCGTTATTTTATAAAGTACCCATAACTTTTTCGAGAGGATATCATTATGCAAATTACTTCCCTATTGTTTGGGCTGGTTATTGTATTGAATAGTGTTTTTTCGATTCTTATTATTTTTCGTGAAAAACGAGATCCTAGTTCCACATGGGCCTGGTTGTTGGTTCTATTTTTTATACCTCCACTCGGTTTTGTCTTGTATCTTCTTTTAGGACAAAACCTCAGCCGTTATCAGCTCTTTCATTGGGAGGGCGAATGCAAAAAAATGTTGAGAACCCAAATGGCCCAGCTCAATTCCCGCCAATTCCAATTTCGCAATCGATCTACAAGAAACAGCAGAGAATTGATATATATGAATTTAATGAACAATGATGCTGTCCTGACTGAAGATAATTCGGTTGAATTGTTTACGGATGGGCATGCGAAGTTTAACAGGTTATTTGAAGATATGGAAGGGGCAAAGGACCATATTCATCTCGAGTACTATATGATTAAAAATGACCAGCTCGGCAAAAAACTCATGGAAGTTCTAACGAAGAAAGCAAAAGAAGGAATTAAAGTACGTGTTTTATATGATGAAATAGGTTCGCGGGGATTGACCAAACGATTTTTCAAAGAATTTCATTCATCTGGTGGTGAAGCGGAAGTCTTTTTTCCTTCCAAATTTCACGTTTTCAATTTCCGACTGAATTATCGGAATCATCGTAAGCTAGTCATTATTGATGGAAAAATCGGATATGTAGGCGGATTTAACATTGGCAATGAATATTTAGGGTTACATCCAAAATTCAGTTATTGGCGGGACACGCATTTAAGGATACAGGGGACAGCCGTCCATGCGATTCAGACCCGTTTTATTCTCGATTGGAATCATACATCCCATTACCAACAGATTACCTATGATCCAAATCACTTTCTAGAAGATATTTCCCAAGGGAATGTCGGCATGCAAATTGTTACAAGTGGACCTGACTCTAAATTAGAACACATAAAATACGGGTACATCAAAATGATCTTATCAGCAAAAAAATCGATTCTCATCCAAACACCTTATTTTATCCCCGATTCGAGTCTATTGGATGCCCTTCAAATTGCATGTTCAACCGGAGTCGAGGTCAAAATCATGATCCCAAATAAACCAGATCATATATTTGTATATTGGGCAACCCTTTCTTATATTGGTGAGCTGCTTAAGAGCGGGGCGACAGTTTATATTTACGATAATGGTTTCATCCATGCCAAAACCATTGTTATAGATGAAGAAATAGCATCTGTCGGAACAGCGAATATTGATGTTAGAAGCTTCAAATTGGATTTTGAGGTGAATGCCTTTCTATATGATGAAGGAATTGCTCAAGAAATGGCAACAACATTTAAAAAGGACATAAAAGTGTCAAGGATACTGACTCTTGAAGAGTATCAACAAAGTCCACTATTGGTCCGTTTCAAAGAATCGATATCCAGGTTATTATCGCCTATCTTATAAAGCTGACGGAGGCTGCCTTCCAAAATGCCATGACAGAAAACCAATCTCCATTCAATAAATCCCATTAATTACCTCTAATAATCCACTTTCGGTTCCTCGATACTAACGTCGAAAAGGGAGGAAATAGAATGAAAGTACTTTTCTTGATGGTACTGTTCATCAGCATTCTGCTCATTATCTATAAAGCGTATAAAAATACTCAAAAAGTTACTTTAAATAAAGTCAATTTACCTATTCCAGATTCTCATCATCAACATGGCCCTCTTTTATATATTTTACAGATATCAGATATGCACATTGAACGCATTTCCATTTCCCCCGAACAACTTTACAATAAGGTGGCCGGCGAAAAAATTGATTTAATTGCTATTACAGGCGATTTCCTGGATAAAAAAAGTACGATTCCGAAACTTATTCCTTATCTAAAAGTCTTACAGCGATTAAATGCACCATTTGGATTATATGCCGTATTCGGAAATCACGATTACGTTTTGAAACAGAATGAACTTGAAATGTTGCGGGAAGTGTTGGAGAATCATGGCTGCAAAATACTCCAAAACGAACATGAGGTCATTTTTTTCGAAGGAAAACGAGTTAATATTATCGGTGTTGATGATTTTCACACAAAAAAAAGCGACCTGCACAAATCATTTTCCAGTCTGAAGGAAGGATATGACTTGGTCTTGACGCATGATCCCAACATTGTTCTGACTATGAAAGACTACCAATATGACTATCTTCTTTCAGGCCACTTCCATGGCGGACAAATTCACTGGCCTAAGCCTTATCATCTAGCGAAACTCGCACGGACAATGATGCAAATGAATATGATCAAAGGCCTTCTGTATTATGATGACAAACCTTTTTATATAAGTGAAGGATTAGGACAAACCTCTGTTAACATACGGATTGGAACTCGCCCTGAAATCACACTTCACCAACTATCTCTATACGAAATAGAAAAGGAAAAGGCTCTGTTGGCCGTTTACGATTGATCCTTTTTTAGATGTATAGGGAGCTAAGCTCTGCTATACCGCAAAATAGCTTTTCAAATATCCCGGTATCATTTGGCTATAAAAATGGATGACACAAATCATATCGATATATTAATCGAAAAATTACTCTTTTTCCCCAATTGCCCCGAAATAAGGTCTTTCTTTTGAGTTGAAAGCCATTTATGATGAATCACTAGCGTTTCAAGTATTAAAAACATTTGGACGATCCGCCTTCGTATGATGAGTATTTTTATGGCTTTTTCTATATCGGAAGTTTGTCGGGATTCTCGCCCCTGTTCTATCACTTTTCCAAATGAATAATTAAATGTTCCAATTCGTTGTTTCCAGCGTTTCTCCCTATACTATTTATCAGACCAATTAGAAGTGTAGATATAATAAAAACAATCGCAACAATAGACAAGCTAATATTTCTTTTTTTAATAAGACAATATACGCTTGCGAGTAAAGATACGAATAATAAAAAGTAATATAAAGACTAAAACCAAGAAGGTAATTACCAGATGGCGGAAAGATAGAAAGACTTTGAAATTTGACCTTAAATGAGGGTATCATTATTGTAGCCTTTTCAAATGTCTGAATGTACTGGTCAATTGGTAATTCTGAATCGTAAACTGCTAAGGTTATATGTGGTCTTATTTCTTCGATATCTGCCATATTCGTTGTAATTCCTTTTTCTTTCAACCCTTCCCATATACCCTTTACGTACCTTTCATTTTTTTTATCAAAAAATAATTCAATAGCATATTTCATTAGGACATCATCCCCTTTTAGTTGATTCTTCTAGTTAAGAAAAACAGCCAAAGATCTTCGACTATTGCCCCTTTGGCAGAATAAGCAACCAAGTAAAATTACAGTTATTTAAAGATAGATTTTAGCCCTTCAGGAACTTACGTATCAAATTATAGTGTTAGATGTATCATAATTTCTTTAACTTAGGTGAATTGTCCTGTGTTAACTCCAAAACAGACCCAGTTACAAATAGAAGGCTCTTTTTAGTCAGGAGTTTGACGGCTGTTATTTTCGGAAAACTTTTTTCGATAATTGCTTAATGCGTGCAATGGCCAAATATATCTGTAGCTGTGGTAGTGAATATAGAAACCGCCTGCCATCCCTTGGCCTTTCGGATATCGGGTCGTCCAGTCGTCTTTTTCACCATTTTTAATCAGATATAAAATTCCTCTATCAATTTCGGGTGTACTTTTATTCGAAACAGCAATCAACGCATCCAAAGCCCATGCCGTTTGTGTCAAGGTACTTTCACCTAACGGGATATACTTTCTTTCAATGTCGCTTCTGCACGATTCACCCCATCCCCCATCTTTATTCTGGATCGAATTAAGCCATTCAACTGCCTTCTGAACAGATGGTTCGGTCGTTGTTTCTCCGGCAGCAACCATGCCAGTCAAGGCGGCCCATGTGCCATAGATATAGCAGATGCCCCATCGCCCATACCATGAGCCTTCGTCTCGTTGGTTGTTTTTCAACCAAGTCACACCTTTTTTCATGATAGGTGAATCTTTATTAATTGAAGTGTAATTACCTAGGAACTCTAGCGTCCTCCCTGTCAAATCCGATGTGGAGGGATCTAGTAACAAATATTCAGCCCCTTGAATCGGAGCGAGAGCCAGCCATTTTTTGTTGACGCCGCGTTCAAAAGCAGGCCAACCACCGTCGTCATTTTGCATAGATAAAACCCATCTGATTCCTCGAATCCATGCTTGTTGATAGGAGTGTTTAACTTCGACCCACTTACAGATCGATCGAAGGCTTGCAGTGGAGTCATCTACATCCGGATTGATCGTATTGATATTTGAAAATCCCCATCCACCAGGCATAGTATCTGGATTCCTCAATACCCAATCTCCGAATTTGGTATGCTGTCGAGATAACAAATAGTGATTGGTGCGCTGTATGGCGGGATTTGAACTGGGTACACCTACGTCTTGCAGTACATGGGAAATAAGTGCTGTATTCCACACATTTGCAGTTGTATATTGCATATGAATATCGTCGTCAATCCGAATAGCCATACTTTTTAATCCGTCAATAGCATTACTGATCAAATGACCAGTCGACTTATATCCGAGAGCCTTCAATGCAAAAATCATTAAGAAGGTCGAACTGAAATAGCTTAGAAGAGTGCCATCAGGCTCAATCCGTTGGAGTATATATTGCTTAGCGGCATTCACTGCCTTTTTTGTTATCTCTGCTGGTTTGGCGGTTAGTTTTTGAAGCTGATCCTTCATAGAGTTAAGCAAATCACGCCAGTCTTCATTTCTTTTAACGGATCGATCCGTCCTGTGATTGACATATAAGTCAGAGAGATCAGGAGTACGAGAGGTTGTTAGTTCATATTTAAAATGTGAAAGAATGAGCAGGGGTGCTATATTAGCTCTCCCGAAAACAGAGAAGTCAAAGAAGTTAAGCGGGGTACTCTGTGGGAACAACATGATTTCGATCGGTAAAGGAATTAGTGATTTCCATGAATATTGACCCGTTATCGCTAAAAGGGTTTTGGTGAAGGTCTCTGCCCTCTCAATCCCCCCTTTTTCAATGATAAAGTTTTTCGCCGCTACTATACGCGGGTCATATTTATGGAGATATCCTGAATACATTAACGCGTAATAAGCTTGTATCGTAGAAGATAAGTCTCCTCCTTCTGCATCGTGAAATAACTTCCACCCGCCGTTTTGGTCCTGGTTATTAATGATACGTCGGACCAGTGCTTGGATCAACCTTTCATCATTTATTTCAAATGACCGTAATAATATGATCATATACGTATCTGTTGCAATTCCTGTTTCGAATGCATAATTCCATGAACCGTCATGAGCTTGGTCCCTTAACAAGATTGAAATGATTCGATTCATTTCGCGCTCGATACCATCTTTCAAATTCATCAACCTCCCATACAACCATACATATTCGGTTAATTCGATTCGAATTCATACGAGAGGAGCGGGTCATGAATTTCAAATTCAGCAAGAAAAATTCGCTTCATGAAAAGACTCCTGGGTATTTACTGCTTCTGAAAGAAGAACTTGAAGATAACATATCTAATCAGCCATCTTCACAAGACCTTTCAATTTCAAAAATATCAAAAGATGATATGAGGATCATAGAAGGTATCAAAACGAGAACAAGAGATTGGAACTTAAACAATATCACTAGAACCAAGGCTTACCTCGACTTTTATTTGCGGAATCCAGAAATTCATTGGGCTTTTTTAGGACATATGGTCTCCCGTAATGGTGGATGGAACATGACCGATTTGAAGGGTGAGTTCCTTCCCAGACTTCTGACGGAGAAAGAGCAGAAGGCTTTCTTTCTTTTTTTAGAACGAGGAAACTGGTTGATTTTCCAGGATGTTTTTCCGCAGCTGCTTCTTTATGAAAAAAGCCGACAGCTTCAGCGACCTTTATTTCATCTCCTGCCTTGCCTCTCGGTTTCACTCTTCATGGAGACGATTTGGAAATTTTTCTGGCGAGCTGATGATCGTCGCTTGTTAGCTATTTCAATGATTATCAATGAGCAAAGCTATTTAAAAGAAAAATTGATGAAAGATGAACAATATACTAAAGTTCTCAATACGATCGAATTCAGCCTACAGGATGTATTAAGCCTGAATCACATTCTCTTCCCCTTTGCTCGGAATGATAAGACAAAATTGATGGGACAAACACTGCACCATTTTACTTCTCTTCACGAAAGAATAGACTTAGGAAAACGAATGTACACATTACTGTTTTCCGATTCAGTGAAATACACGCATTTTCTTCAATGGGCAAAAAATAAAGCCCACACTGGATCAAGAAGTGATTATTGGCCCCACCTCTTCAAAAATGTGAAACAAACGATTCCTGGACGACTTTACAATCCACAGGTTAAAGGATGCAGTCTTAAATCGGGAGCAAGCCATTTGTACAGCCCTGCATTTCAATACGCCTGGGGAGATATCAACCATACAAAACCCTCGCGAGCAGATTGGTTCAAAGATACCAATGCGATCGATCACCTGATCAATATTCCAGAAAAAGTGGATGGAGAGATTCAGCATGCCTATTGTAAATCGCTTGAAAAACTCGCTTTTACGATTTTCACAAAGAAGGCAATCTTTCTCAGGAGAGAATAAAAATATAATCCCCTATTTTGTTGTAGTATTAGCCGGCACGTTGTCATGTACCTATCTGGAATTGCTTTTTTCAGGACTTGGCTTTTATTCGTTTCCCCAACGCCCTTTTCCTCAGCTATTCCCGATCGATATCCGTTTTACACTGATCGGGATACCGGTATTGACCTCTTTTGTCCTATTCGCTTTAACTGTATTGGAAAAACAATCACGAATCGTTTTTATAGTTGTCATCTCTTTCATCATGATGGTTGGTGAAATGGTCGGCGAAAAAGTAGGTTTGCTCGAACATAGCGCTCACTGGTCTCATGTATTTTCCTTTTTCGGATATATGCTCTTCTTTATGATGCTTTGGTTATTGTTCAAGTGGTCAGTGCGAAAAATCTCTTGAAACGTCCATTTGAATCTCAGACTTTCGAATGAGAAAACTTTCAACTTATGAAGGATTTCACTTATTAATAATTAATTTAAAGTAGTAGATGAGAGGTATCGAATTTAAAAGGAGAGTGTATTCATGGCAGAATCGATCCTTGTTGGTCCACTTGAAAAGTTGAAAAAGGATGGCGCGAAAATCGTAAAAGATGGGAACAATGGTATTGCTGTGTTTTTCCATGAAGGAGAGCTTCACGCAGTAGATAACCGGTGCCCTCATATGGGTTTTCCCTTACATATGGGCAGCCTCTGTGACGGAATTCTAACTTGTCACTGGCACCATGCACGATTCGATGTAAAAAGCGGTGGGACGTTAGATCCTTGGGCGGATGATGTACCTACCTATCCTGTAGAAGTTAGAGATGGTGAAGTATGGGTAAAGACCGTGCCACATCATAAAGTCACCGTGGAAAAATTACAGCTGCGGCTCAGGGAAGGCCTTGAGCAAAGCTTAAGCCTGGTAATCGCAAAAGCGGTCGTAGGATTGGTCGATGCAGGAATAGAACCAGGTGAAATTGCCAAAATCGGGGTGGAGTTCGGGACGAAACATCGACAAAGTGGCTGGCGATCAGGACTCACAATTTTAACAGCAATGACAAATATCTTGCCCAAACTTGATAAAACCGGACAGATTCTTGCTTTGTATCAGGGCCTTGTACATGTTGCCAGGGAAAGTTCAGGTATGGGAACGCGATTTTTACTAGGCTCCCTTCCTGGAACCGATGAAATGGAAACACAATCTGTCGATACGTTGACCACATGGTACCGTCATTGTGTAGAAGTCCGTGATTCACAAGGTGCTGAAAGAGTTTTGCTTACTGCGATCGAATCGGGTTGGTCAGAGGATCAATTAGCTGATATGATGATGACCGCAGTTACTGATCATTTTTATATCAATACTGGTCATACCGTTGATTTTCATAATAAGGCCTTTGAAGTACTCGAACATGTCGGTGATGATTATCGTCCTTTTGTCCTTACCTCATTACTGCCGGGGATATCGGATGTTTCGCGAAGTGAGGAATCTCACAGCTGGCAATCACCCGTAAACTTAGTTACTCCATTAAACGAAGCTTTTGAAAAGCTGCCACATATCATTGGCTTAAAAAAATCGATGAATGTACAAAAGTTTGATGAAGAAGCAATGGTCGAACAATTGTTGTCTGATCAGCCAATCGAAACGGTCGAAATGATGCTGGATGCATTAGAGTCAGGAGTCTCTCCGGTTCGACTTTCACAGTTAGTCGCTTTGGCGGCTGCCGAAAGGATTACGAGATTTCACACACAGAATGATTTCAGTGATTGGATCACTGTCCTTCATACATTCACTCATGCCCATGCGGTTCACCAAAGTTTAACACGTTCTACAACGGTTGAATTGACAAGGGCTGTTTTCCACGGCGCGATGAGCGTCTATCTCGATCGGTTTTTGAATATGCCATCAGCTAGAAAACCACAACCTGTTGAAGGAATCACCGAACCACAGGATCCTTCAGAATTGCTGGATCTCATGAATAAGCAGCAACAGGTAACAGAAAGTGCACGTTGGGTGATGACTTATTTGGCCCGTGGCGGTGAAAAAGGACCCCTCTATAATACGTTGGGCCATGCATTGTTAAGAGAAGATGCCGAATTCCATTCATTTCAGATGTATGAAGCTGGTATCGTTGAACATGATTACTGGGCAGACGAAGACTCGCCTCTATCGGAGCGAGCACAGGAAACGCTGATCATTGCGATTACCCGGTATTTAGCGGGGCATGCTCCAACGGCTCGGGAAATGCCACACACAGCCCGCATTGCGATGAGACTTCATAAAGGTGAAAAACTTTTTGAGGAAGATTAATTTGACGAACGAGCATGCAGGCTGTTCCTGCTCCAATTGGGTGTATGTTTAAGAGACAAGTATACAAATGCCTATTTTTAAGGTTTTTCGTCCAAATTTGTAGACCATCATTTTTCGTCCACATATATTGCTATTGTGTCGATTAACTTTAGGAGGATGAGAATATGAGTGGTAAAGGTTTTGGCCATGGACGCATTTTTGCATTGATTGTCGTTTTATTCATCTTGTTGGTGATCATCGGAGCAACAGCATGCGGTTATGGTGGTTATGACGGTTACGGCGGCGGCTATGGCGGATGCTGCGACGGAGGATATGGCTACTAAAATTTAAGATATTTTTCCAGAGGGCTTCGTTTCCAGAGGTCCTCTTTTCATTCTTTCTGTTGTTATGGAACATGAAAAAAAAGCTCCCATTCGAGAGCTCCATGCTATTAATGATTCGTCCCCGGTATTTCACAACCTTCGGGACCGCAATCCGCTTCCTCTTCTCGCTCTTTTTTTAACTGAGCTTGTTGCCATTCGATATCAATCGGTTCTTTGAATTTCTCGGGATACCGGATATACCAGCGTTGTTTGCGAATCAAAAAGTTATCAGGATCTAAACGGATGGCATCATCCAATTCCTTAAGGGCTTCATCTTGTTTATCGCTATTTAAATATTCCATGCCCAATTTGAACTTCGTTTTCGCCAGCTCTATTTCCATCTGTTGCTGAGCAGATTTCGGTTCATAGTAAGTGTCCTCTAGTTCTACTTTCTCAACTTCGCCGTTTATCAGTTTTTCAATAGCTTGGACATGTTCTTCTTCCCCGACTTTGAAACCTTGTTTTACAAGACGGATCGTACCTTCTTCATCTACGAAAATTCCATTTGGAACAATTTTAAAACCAAACAGATCCGAAAGGGCATTTTCTGTATCGACTACTGTCCGGAAAGTTGTACTACCAACATAAGGTTTTACTACCTCTGGTCCTTGCAGATCAACCGCTACCGATAATATCTCGAAGTTTTCGGTTTTATATTTTTCATAAAAGTCCTGCCATCCAGGCAGATGTTCCCTACATCTTCACCAGGACGCCCACATGAAAATCAAAGCCTTTTTACCGTGTAATTGTTGAGTTGAATAGGCTTGTCCATCCATGGCTGTAAGTGTAACCGATGGCATTTTTTCCAGTAACATCTGATCACTCCTTTAATTTCATATAATTATTTTTAAAATTATAAAAAATTAAAATCTTTATGGAAATTGAAACATATACTGAAAGTAATATCAACTATTCATCCTCGAACCTGTAAAATAAGACAGGTTATGAATTAAAAAAGGAGTGCTGCCTATGAAAAATGCCCCTAATTACGGTGAGTTCTATCAAAGGTCTTTGGTTTTGATCGGGGAAGCTGACTCTGTTTCAGTCCAGGAAAAATCAAAATGTGATTTTTATACCCACTGGCTCATCGCCCTTGAAGGAACTGAAATGGATAAAGAAACCGGTGCATATCAATGGAATGTCTTTGTCTTCCCTTCTAAAAAGTGCGGGGGATTCAACTACAAGAAACCATTCTACGTATCTAAATGCTTCCAATCGATTCATGAGGCCATTGACTACACCGTTCAGCTCGAAAAGAAGGCAAAAGGAGATCAATTGTATACCATTTCAAGCTAAAAAGAGAAAAAATCAACCGTGATTTTTCCCCTCTTTTTAAACATATATGTGAACCAATGTACAAAGTAAGACGAATACATATAACGTAGCTTCTCCTCCTCCTTTCCAAACTTCAGATTTAACCCTGTTTCACTTCTTACTTTTTATTGTAGCATCACAATATTATATCGGCGATTTTTGAAATTTATCGGCGGAAATCCCGATTTATCTGCGATTCTGGAATTATATCGGCGATTTTTGATAAATATCGGCCAATCGCGCTTATTCGACAATTCCAATACAAAAAACATGTGAGAGCTTCATGCCCACCCTCACATGTCTTCTGTTACCCCAACCTGAAGATGATTCCGTGACCGCCTTTCGGATAGACCCAGTCGATGTTTTCGTGCGGACATCCGATTCGGCAGCTTCCGCATTCGTGACAGCCTTCGTAACCGATATGCATCCTGATGTCCTCCCATTTGTAGATTTCTGCAGGGCAGAAAATCGTACAAATTTTATCCGGGCAGTCTGTCATACAGATCTCTGGATTTTTTACATGGAGATGAGACTTCGTATCAGCGTTGAAACGGACAAGGTATTGTTTTTCCTCGATTGACTGTCCCTTTTTCTTCTCTTCGCTCATTATTTCATCACCCTCCAAGCTCGATAAGCGTCTCGAGCAATTTTGATTTTTTCCCGAGGTGAGCCAATGTCCTTCCAGATTTTCTTTTGCTTTTCCCATTTCGACTTTCCATCTACTGTAAACATCTGACTTGCTGCCCGGTTGACCATAGGGATGTATTGATCGAAGTACTGAGGGAATTTATCGAAATGATGGGTTGAATCTTTATATTTTTTCATATCTTGACCTACGAAACTATTCATCAACTTGACGCGGTACCGGTCTAACAACGCTTCTGAAAAATCACCAGCTTGCATGGCTAATAGAATCGTTTCTGCTGCAATTCGGCCGGATGTCATGGCAAGGTTGGAACCTTCACGATGGATCGCGTTGACGAGCTGGGCAGCATCACCAACGACAATGACCCCATCACCTACGACCTTGCCCATTGATTTATAACCTCCCTCAGGAATGAGATGAGCCAAGTATTCCTGTTGCTCGCTTCCTTGAAGATATGGGCGGATCATTGGATGATTTTTGACATATTCCAAAAGTTCGTATGGTCTAATTTTATGCTTGATGAGCCCGGATAATAACGTACCTACGCCGATGCTTAACGAGTCTTTATTCGTATAAAGGAAGCCGGTCCCAAGGATCCCTTTAGTCGCATCGCCAAATAACTCTATCGTACATCCCTGGTTCGGTTCGAGATTGAACCGGTCCTCGATGATTTTTTTATCCAATTTTAAAATTTCCATTGTCGCAAGAGCGACTTCATCTGGTCTGTACTCTTTATGAAAACCGAGTGATTTTGCCAATAATGAATTGACCCCATCGGCGAGCACGACGACATCTGCGTATACATCTCCACCAGGCCGATCGGTCCGGACACCGACCACTCTTCCTTCTTCAACGATACATTCTGTTACCACTGTTTCATTGATCAGTAAAGCGCCTTTTTCGACAGCTTTGGAAGCAAACCATTGATCGAACTTAGCACGCAATACAGTAAAGTTGTTGTATGGCTCCTTCCCCCATTCCAAACCTTTATATCCAAACGTTACTGCGGATTCCTTATCCATCATCATGAATCGCTGTTCGACGATCGGACGTTCTAAAGGAGCTTCTTTATAGAATTCTGGGATGACGTCCTCCATCATTTGGCGATAGAGAACACCACCCATGACGTTTTTTGAGCCTGGATATTCTCCGCGTTCAATTAGAATCACTTTTGCGCCGCCCTTGGCGAGCTCATACGCACAGGCAATTCCAGCTGGACCCGCTCCGACAACGATACAATCAAACCTCTCCGACATGGTTGACCTCCTCTTTCGCTATTGCTTGACTGAATTGTTCAACTAATAGCGGTATGATTTCGAAGGCGTCCCCGACGATACCATAGTGGCAGGCTTCGAAAATCGGAGCATCAGGATCTTTATTGATGGCAATGATCATACTGGAGTTTTTCATACCGACAAGATGTTGAATCGCACCGGAGATTCCGATCGCAAAATAAATCTTTGGAGTAACGGTTACCCCTGTCTGCCCAACCTGATGATGATGCTCGATCCATCCAGCTTCAACGACATCCCGGCTTGCACCGACAGCTCCTCCAAGCGTCTCTGCCAATCGGTGTATCAGCTGGAATCCTTCAGTACTTCCCAATCCTTTACCACCAGCAACGATGATGTCCGCTTCGTCAATTCTGACTTTTTTTGTGGTTGCTCGAACGATTTCCAGCACCTTCGTCCGGATATCTTCTTCTTTTATATCAATCTTTTCTTCTATCAATTTCCCTGTCCTTCCAGGTTCCTTTTCCAGTGCTTTCATCACTTTTGGCCTTACGGTCGCCATTTGCGGACGGTATTTTTTACAAAGGATCGTCGCCATGATGTTCCCGCCGAATGCAGGTCTGCTAGCAAGTAGCAAGCCGGTATCTTCTTCGACATCCAATTCCGTAGTATCTGCGGTCAATCCTGTCGGCAAGTCAGTTGCTACAGCGCTTGCCAAGTCTTTGCCGGTTGAGGTAGCCCCGAATAGAATGATTTCAGGCTTATACGTTTCACAACAATGCAGGAGTGCTTTCATGTAAGATTCTGTACGATAAACATTGAAAATCGGTTGGTCATAAACATAAACAATATCTGCTCCATACTCGAATACAGTGGATGCAAGAGCTGTCACTTGACTGCCGATGATTACACCAGCAAGCTCTACCCTTCGTTTATCGGCCAACTGCCTTCCAGCACCTAACAACTCAAGCGATACGGTGGCGATTGTACCTTCTTGTTCCTCTATAAAAACCCATACACCATGATAATCTTCGAGATTCATCAATATCCCCCTTTCGCTTGAAATAATTCGTTCTTTTCTAAAATGACCGAGAGAATTTGATCCACTTGATCCTTTGGAGTCCCCTCGAATATTTTTCCCCCTTCAGGTTTCGGCGGTGCCCAAACCTTTGCCACAATGGTTGGGGAACCTTTCAGTCCAAGCTGTTTGATATTTACATCCTCCAATTCATCTACAGACCAGATGTGTGGTTCATATCTTGCGGCTTTGACCATATTAGGGAAAGAGGAGTAAGGGACTTCATTGATCTCTTTTTCAACGGATAGTAAGCATGGAAGACTTGATTGGATCACTTCGTAGCCATCTTCAATCTTACGGTGAACGATGATATGGCCCTCTTCTTGATTTACGGCCTCGACCTTTTTTACCGATGTGAGAGGTGGAATATCAAGACGACGTGCAATACCGGGTCCAACTTGTCCAGTATCACCATCAATGGTCATCTTTCCGCATAAAATGAGGTCTACTGGTTTGATTTTCTGAATTTTATCCAAAGCTTTGGTAAGGGCATAACTGGTTGCAAGTGTATCCGCTCCGGCAAACCTTCGATCTGATATCATGTACCCCTCATCTGCCCCGATTTCGATACATTTCTTGATAGCTTTTACTGCAGGTGGTGGCCCCATCGTCAAAACCGAAACGATTCCACCATATCTCTTTTTGATGCGTACCGCTTCCTCAACGGCGTGTGCATCATAAGGATTTAGAATTGCAGGTGCACTTGCCCGATCCATCGTGTTCGTCTTCGGATTCATCTTGATGATTTTCGTATCAGGCACTTGCTTGATGCAAGCGACGATATGCAGCATTTGACACCTCTCCTTTACTACGAAAATCGCTGATTTGTTAAAATGCTTAGTTCGCCTATCTACTCCTACTATATTTAAGAGTTAGAGGATACATGCTGATTTTTACCGATGAATCTCTTAAAGTAGCCTATTTTTAAAAGCCGCTTATAAAGAATTGAGGATAGTAGATTAAATTGGCTTAATATTTTGAACTTTCGAATAACTGATGTATAATTTTTGATAAAGATAGAGATGGTAGGGCTTCAGGGTGGTTCAACTTGAAAGGTGGTGGTTGATAAGAGATCTTTAGTGGTGGTATCAAGTCCTTTGTGTCACGGAACGATGTATGGAGGTGAAATATCATGAAAGAAACTCAACAGGATTTAACACGTAAGCAAAAAGAATATTGGAAGAAAAATACCCGACTGATCAGTATCTTATTGGTGATCTGGGCACTTGTTTCTTTAGTCGCTGCGATTATCCTTGCAAAGCCTCTAAGTAGTATTCAATTCTTTGGTGTTCCATTGGCATTTTGGTTTGCACAGCAGGGATCGATCATTATTTTTCTAATCTTAATTTTTTATTATGCAAAAAGGATGGATAAGCTGGATAAGGAGTATGACGTCCAAGAAGTAATTTTAACTGAAGAATCAACCTCTAAAGACAAGGGGGTATCGACATGAGTGTAGAAGCACTGACGCTTACCCTCGTTGTCATTACATTTGCCATCTATTTGTATATCGGATGGCGGTCGAAAGTAAAAGATACAAGCAACTTCTTCGTAGCCGGTAAAGATATTCCTGCCGCAGCGAATGGTGCGGCGATTGCAGCAGACTGGATGTCCGCAGCCTCATTCATTTCGATGGCTGGACTGATATCGTTCTTAGGTTATGATGGAACAATCTATCTGATGGGCTGGACAGGTGGATACGTTCTACTTGCTCTTTTACTTGCACCTTATCTTAGAAAGTTTGGGCGCTATACAGTGCCGGATTTCATCGGTGATCGTTATTATTCGAATGGTGCCCGTGCAGTAGCTGCAGTAGCCACGCTCTTTATTTCCCTTACATACGTAGCGGGTCAGATGCGTGGTGTGGGAATTGTTTTCAGCCGTTATTTACAAGTGGATATCATTGTCGGGGTACTGATAGGCATGGCGATTGTAGCTTTCTTTGCTGTACTTGGCGGTATGAAAGGGATCACTTGGACACAGGTTGTCCAGTATACGATTCTGATCGTGGCCTTTCTGATCCCGGCAATTGCCATTTCGTTCAAGTTGACTGGGAATCCAGTGCCGCAGTTTGCATTAACGTTCAGTGACATTGCTAGAGAGCTGAGTGTGTTACAGGTTGAATTAGGCTTGAAGGAGTATGTTGCCCCATTTACGAACATGTCGGCACTGAATGTCTTTGCTGTTACCCTGGCACTTATGATCGGTACAGCCGGACTGCCACACGTCATCATCCGTTTCTATACGGTCAAAAGTGTCCGTGCAGCACGATGGTCAGCAGGGTGGGCTTTACTTTTCATCGCCCTCCTTTATACAACTGCACCTGCAATCGGAGTATTTGCAAAATACAACCTGATCAACAGCTTTAATGATCAATCAATTGAGCAAGTTCGTGAAGAAGCCTGGGTGACCAAATGGGAGGAAACAGGTCTCCTGACATTGGAAGATAAAAACGGTGATGGGGTCTTGGCATTCTCTTCTGATACTGCAGTTAATGAGGTGAGCATCGATCCAGACATCATCGTCCTTTCCACCCCTGAAGTAGCTGAGCTTGCCCCATTCGTGATTGCACTGGTTGCTGCCGGGGGACTTGCAGCAGCCCTATCGACTGCTTCTGGTCTTCTGCTCGCAATGTCAAGTGCGGTATCTCATGATATCTATTATCGGATCTATAGGCCGAACGCAACTGAACAGCAGCGTTTGAAAGTTGGCCGGATCATGATTTTCCTTGCTGTCATAGTCGCTGGTTATTTTGGCATCAACCCACCAGGATTCGTCGGTGAGGTTGTTGCGTTTGCATTCGGTTTGGCCGCTGCGAGCTTATTCCCTGCCATTCTCTTAGGAATTTTTGATCAAAGGATGAATCGTGAAGGGGCGATCTGGGGAATTTCTGTAGGTTTGGCTTTTACTGTGATCATGATATTACTAATGCGTTCACCACAAGTTTTCGGAACAGAAACACCAGTAATCGAGAGCTTCCTTGGAATAAATGCCCAAGGAATCGGTGTTATCGGAGCACTTCTGAACTTTGTCATTTCTTTCATCGTTTCAAGACGTACAGCTCCTCCACCGGAAGAGATCCAACAGATGGTGGAAGATATCCGTGTTCCTAAAGTGATGGATAAGACCGGTTAAGAAATAAACGGGGCTGGCTAAAAAGCCTTTTTAAAGAGGAAAACCCACGGAGAAAAAATGAAACTTCTTCATGGGTTTATCCTTCTTGAGTTCAACGATGTACATGAACATCCATTCCGTTATTTTGACAAAATGGTGTGATATGAAAAATTAGAGGACATCTAATCCTTTATTTAGGTTAAAGACTGTTGATTTTTGGTGGATGTAACCAAATAAGGTCTATGGTGTCCTCTATTTTAGTAAAACATGGGGTTTTTAAGCAAATAAGTCCCCTAAAAATTTTTGTGGAAACTTTTGAGCTACCCTTATAATACATAAGCGTTTTGGCTAAGTTTTTTTATACAGGAGGATTTTTTATGACAACATTTTTTGGAATCGTGACATTAGGGCTATATATGTTCCAGCCATATTTAGATTTGAAAGTTATACGTAAAGCCCTTGGGATTGCTCTTTTCTTAGAATTATTCTATTTGATCGGGCATTTCCTTGCAGGTTGGCCCTTCCCGACTCCCACAGTCATCTTTCAAATCATCATAGTCACAGGTCTTGGAGTCGCATTAGGGGTTATATACTCCAGGATCTGGCCACTCCCGCGTAATAAAGGATTTGAACGGATCATGCGCACATTATTAATTGTCATTCCTTCTCTAGGTATAGGAGTAGGACTGCAACTGATTCTCCAAGGGAACCATCCGACCCAAGCCATCTACCTCATGTTTGCTTTATCAGCATGGTTGGGGTCCGGCCATTTTATTAAACACGAAACAAAAGAGACTCACTCAGGGATTGGGAAGTCAGCCCTGAAATGACGTCTTTTAAGCTTGGAATGCTGCTATCAAATCTTTGGTATACAGATGCCTGTTACGGGCAAACAAATCTTGTCTTTTAAATCGATCAACGAATTGACCATTTTTCATGACTAAAATTCGTTGGCTTCTAAAATTGACCGCTGATAGATCATGTGAAATAAAAAGGTAAAAGCTGCCCCATTTTTTCTTGAAGGTCTTTAAGCAAGTTCAAAATCTTTGCTTGGATGGAAACATCTAGACTGGCAGTCGGTTCATCAAGTATGATAAGATCCGGTTCTATTCCGCCTCTAAAAGGGACACCAGAAAGGTTACTGACAATTTAATGAAAGACGGGGGAGTTTGATGAGACTAGTTGGGCTGGATTCTTATGAGGATAGTTGATGCATTCATGGCTTTCCAGATTACATCATAGCGATTCAACAAATGGACAGTTCCAAGACGCCAATTTTTGCCAGACAGATGTTTGTACTTTTCTCCCTGTACTTTTGATGCAGTTTCAATGACAGTAATAATTTGAACTTATCTTTCGGAGTCCCTTTCTTTTCTATAGGTCCCTCCCATTGTTAATAACCACTCAGACATAGTGAATCAATTGCTGACTGCTGCATAGATAAATGGAGGCAATGGATCATTGATATTGGTCCATTCTAGCTCCATTTCTTCCTAGGTCAAAATACATTGATCCAGTGTCTTTTCGATAATATTTCGTTCCACTAAACGACTGAAAAAATGAAACATCATTGGAAATCTGATAAATAATACAACTTATTATGGTAAAAATAGGGATGATTGAATATACACATAAAGGAGAAATCGACTTGAACATAAGACACATTGTAGCTTTACTATCGAAATTCCTGTTCGTTGTATGTATTGCTTATGTTACGTTAACTATCTTTTTCGGGGTGCCGATCGGAAATATACTGTGGATGTCAGCATTGATCACAGTTGTGGGATATCCAATAGGTGATTTATATGTATTGAAGAAATTAGGTAATTTCATTGCTACGATAATTGATTTCGGGTTGGTTTTTTTCGTATTTTGGTTGTTCGCAGACCATTACATCGAATCACCAGCGAACCAATTATTCGGTGCTGCACTTGCGGCCCTGTTCATTTCGATATCAGAGTTTGTGTATCATATCTTCATCGAAGTGTCGAATCCATTGCGTCCTTCCAAAGCGGATGTCACAGATCCTAATGGACAAAAATTTGCCACCGAAGTCGGTGAAGAGTTCACTCCATCCGAAGATGATTTAATGAATGAAACTCGGAATGAAAAGAACAAGTGATCCTACTAGGTTCACTTGTTCTTTTTGAGACTTCTTCTAAATGTAAAGTTGACTCTGTTGACTTTCCCATCAATCAAACTTCGTTCTGTAAAATCAACCATCTCATGATTATCGACGATCATGACTGTTGATGACCGAGTTCCATATTGATCCGTTTCAATGAATATAGACGATAGCTTTTCTTCCCAATCTATCCCGATTCCCGTATCAGGCAACTCGTTCCTGACTGCCCGATCTCTGTTAGCAAGAAGTTGAAACAGACACTCTTTATCAATGGTACTTGATGTATCTATACATCGCTTCAAATCTGTCTTCCCTCTTTCCACTTTCGGCCATGGAGTATCGAGAAAATGATTACTCAGCCCATAGATCCCTGGAGACAACTCTTTAACTTCATTCTGGATGTTTGAGTAATACCATAAAGAATCTTTATTCCCTAAAATTAGATTGAATCCCTGATAGCTGGCCCGCTGTTTTTTTATACTATGCAAAAATGCTTCAGTGTCTTTGTTAGAAGATAAATAATCCCGGATGATCTGGCCTCTTGAGATTTTATTTTCCTTTGATTCCTCAGGATCGCGATAATTTGTCAATGCTGCAAATCGTCCATCAGTCGATACACCCATCCACGTCCCCATTTGCTTCAAGTCCCTCCCAGCCAAAATCGTTGGCTCATCCTCCCAGAAATGTGCCTGGGCTGTAGGTCTTTCATAAAATTCATCCCGATTCGCTGCTACAACAAGCGGATGATCAAGGTGTTTTTTAAAAGCGAAATATAAGACGCACATCGGTTTGATTCCCTTCGTATTTATGAATTCTTCAATATGGTTTCCTATGGGGTCAAGTTGCACTCTAAGTAGTTAGAAAGTAATAAAAATGATCTGTATCTTTCTTGTATCCGAATTTCTCATAAAGATGTTGAGCACCTATATTATCTTCAGCTGTCTCTAAAAGGATACCTGATGAACCTGTCTGATGAGACAGTTCTTTAGCCTTGGATAGTAGCTTTTCTCCTATACCTTGCCTTCTGAATTCCTGATCCACATATAAATCATTCAACAACCACTGTCTTTTCAAACCTACGGATGTAAATATCGGATATAGCTGGACAAATCCCATAGCTGTCTTGGATTCACATTCCTCCAGAGCTAAATAGATCACCGACTCTTCATTTTCAATTCGCTCTTGCAGAAATGCTTTGCTAGCTTCATAATCAGAAGGTTTTCCGTAAAAAACGCGATACTTATTGAATAGTTCAGCGAGCTTGTCCAAATCCTTGAGCGTGGCTTTTATTACCATTACCTGCAACTCCTTTTTAAAGTATATAAATATATAAAAAAGGCAACCCCTTTAATTATGGTTGCCCCAGGTTATACAAAGCAAGTTTTACGCTTTCTTTATAAGCAGCTTTACTGCCTTGAATATAATGACGGCTGCAAAAACGATAACAGTTATAATTCCAATAACGTTCAACGCCGAACTGAAGCTTTCTAAAAATGTACCAGCCAATGACACTTCCAACAGGAGGAAACCAGCGACCAAAGCAGCGAAATACGTTAAGATTCCGTCCATCTCTGCCACTCCTTCCTTTCGTTGTTAAAATAAAAAAGGTAAGTGGTGAATTTTATGATGAAAATACTAAAAATATTCATTTATTTAAACAAGGAATCTGAAGTGACATAATGTGAGTATAGGAATTTAGGTTTATTTAGACAAAAAAGGCTATCGTTCAGATAACCTTTGTAGAATGATATTTAGGATCCTTCTCCTTCACTTATTACACCGCATGCCACACGATCCCCAGCATCTCCTGAGGGCTGTGACTGATGATCATCTGCTTTTTTATGGATGATCAAACTAGTTCCATCAGAAGCAATCAATGAGTTTTCTTCTCCGCTTTTTAATGTGACCTTATCATTGATTACTTTAGCTTTTATAGTTCCATCTTCCTCCACTTCAAGGTTTTCGAGATCTCCTGCATGTGGACCATCCTCATGTTCAGCGCCGTGACTAGCATCAGTAGGATTGAAATGCCCTTCGGCTGATTCGAAATCAGGCCCCTCACAAACCCCCTTTTCGTGAATATGGAATCCATGCTTCCCAGGTGAAAGATTAGAAGCTTTGATGTTGATGACTACTCCTGATAAATGCTGTTCAAGGTCTGCTGTGCCAACCTTTTCACCTTTTCCGTTCTTAAGTTCGACTGAGATTGGAATCACTTCATCCCTGGTATTTCCTTCGTTTTCTTTACCACTTAATGAAGTATCATCAGAATTCTTTTCTGAATCGGTTCCTTCATCAGAATTTGTGCCACATGCCCCGAGCAACAAAAGGACCATTATCATAAGGAACAAAGTTAACCAACGTTTCATAGCTATACCCCCTTACATGTTGTGTTATAATTCCGTTCACACAATCATGAGAGATTAAACTTATTTACGAGAATTTAGGCTAAATGCCTCATTAGCATCAAATAAAACAGTAGTAAGGATTTGATTTTTCCTTATATAATATCTATGTCGTTCCATTCAGGATCATATCGATATAGAGACAGGTCTACTTTATTTTGCTTATTAAATTGTATTCCCTCTTGCTTAAGTGCAGCCATTTGTTCGTTGTTGTGCTCTTCATCCTGAATTGCAACTTCCCCTTTGGCATTGATGACTCGATGCCAAGGCAATCCATATCTCTGGCTCATCGAGTGAAGGATACGTACGACTTGCCTAGCTCCTCTTGGGTTTCCTGCCAATTTTGAAATTTGCCCATAAGTCATTACTTTACCTGCAGGTATATGTTGAATAATATGAACGACTTTTTCAGTAAATGGCTGCATGATAGTTTCCCTCCTCTATTTTTATTTAAATATCCCAGTATACATTTATATAATATAAAAGTTGAACAGTCCAATCTACCCCATTATGTCTATCCCTTTTTAACCTTTAATGTAGGAGTTTCGTAATTTTGTGCAGGACGGCTTTCTATGATCAGCGAAATTCGCGACACTCCTGCAGGAAAAGCGTGCCAGTCGTGACCCAGCGACCTACTATTTAAGGATCTTCGAGTAAAATAATGAACTTCGCGAGTAAAATAATGAACTTCGACTAAATACCACCACGTCCTGTGGTGAACGTCGAAGTCAGTACATCCTGTACAAGTACGTCCTGCGCCTGCGGTTACTCGGCGCAAAACTACAAGGATGAAATGAAAAGTCCGTGATCTTGTGGTGAACGTCGAAGCCAGCATAAGGAAAGCTTCTAAGAATTCTCATCGAGACACGAAAATGATTTCATTTTTGTGTTGACATCCTCTGCAAGTGAGGAGGCTTGCGGATTCGCCAACGGAAAGGGAGTGAAATTCGCAAATATCAACAATGAAGTATAAAAGAACCAAAGGAAAAAGGGCTGACATTTAGGTCAACCCCTTATCTTCACACAGGAAGTTTTTCACCTGACTTCTTCAATTGTATCATCACATTATTAATGATCTTCAGACCGATATCTCCTTCAGTACTTACGATGGATTCAGGATGAAATTGTACAGCGGTGATAGGAAGGTCCTTATGCTCGATTGCCATAGGTATTTCATCTTGCGAATGTCCGGTCAATGTCAGACAGTCTGGAATCTGTTCAGCATAAATGGAATGATACCTGCTTGCATTGAATTGTTCAGGTAATCCATCGAACATCGCGTTAGGATTCAACTGAGTAATGATTGATGTTTTACCGTGCTGCGGGTAATCCAACAACCCTAGCTTCCCTCCAAAATATTCGACAATGCCTTGAAACCCGAGACAAACTCCGAAGATAGGAATCTTACTTTCCAAACATAACCTTATAGTTTTTGATACATCGAATTTGGAAGGACTCCCAGGACCAGGTGAAAGTACAACCAAATCAAAACTCCCCGATTTTTGCAGCAGTTCGCGGGCTTGTACGGCTCGGTACGTAACCACATTTGCACCAGTCTGCTTGAAATAGTTCGCTAACGTATGGACAAACGAATCCTCATGGTCAACTATTAAAACGTTTTTGGAATCACCATATGACTGTACCTCCTGATCCCCTTTTTGCAATAGAGGTTCACGGATCGCCTTTAGAAGCCCGGCAGCTTTGGTCAGCGTCTCCTGTTCTTCGTCCTCAGGAATCGAATCATAAAGCAAGGTAGCACCGACCCTGATTTCAGCCAACTGATTTTTTAAACATATCGTCCTTAATGTCAATCCAGTATTCAAATCGCCATTGAAGCTATACCAGCCAACGGCACCTCCATACCAGCCCCGTGGTGAATCTTCGTGTTCTTCGATCCAATTGATTGCTGCTTTTTTCGGAGCCCCGGTCACGGTGACGGCCCACATATGGGTCAAAAAAGCATCGAGCGCATCAAATTCGGGTCGTAGATACCCCTCCACATGGTCGACAGTATGGATCAAGTGAGAGTACATCTCAATCTGTCTTCTCCCGATGACATTCACGGAACCAGGGAGACAGATCCTCGATTTGTCATTTCTGTCTACATCCGTGCACATGGTAAGTTCTTCTTCATCTTTTTTCGAATTCAGCAGCTTTCGGATTTGATCAGCGTCTTCCAATGCATTTTTACCCCGTTTGATGGTACCAGATATCGGACATGTTTCAATACGGTTCCCTTCTACACGGACATACATTTCCGGTGAAGACCCCACCAAATGTTCCACACCTAGATTGATGATGAAACCATAAGGACTGGGATTGATTTGCTGAAGTCTTTCAAACACTTCTGATGGGGCTGATTCGCATTTCTCATACAAGGTTTGGGATGGAACAACCTCAAACATATCTCCTTGCCTGAAACGTTCTCGAGCTTGCTCCACCAGACCTGCATATCTTCCTGGTTGATATTTTTTTATTTTTGTATTTCGATTGGGTTGAACAGGAATTGGAGAACCGGTTCGTTGCAATCCATCCGTATTGATTGAATCATATTGAAAGTCATAGGATAATTCATAACCATAATTTGATTGATGGTCGACGACAACAATTTGATCTGGAAGAAATAGCTTTATATCCGAATCGTCATAAGATCGGCTTCGTTTATGCTTGATAGGCTCGAATTGGAAAACCAAATCATATCCGAACGCACCATAAAGGCCTAAAAAGGAATCCTCATTCGAAAAGAAAATGTCCTTAATTGCACGTATGACAGTGAATATGGACGGTTTCCTGCTGCGTTCTTCCTCTGAATAGTTTCCTTCTGTTTGTAAGATTGAGGCCCTTATCAGAGATTCACTCTTTTCAACTTCTTCAATTTCTGCCTTCTGACTCAAAGTGTCACCTATCATCTGTAGTAACAACTTACCTCGATAATTTAAAGCCTCGATTGAGAAATCCAATCCTTTGGCTCTTATTTCAAGAGGAGGATTGATGAACCCTACATCCCATCTTGAATAACGGCCGGGATATTCATACCGGCTCGAATACAAGGCTCCTTTATATTTATCGATTTCCATTAAAATCTGGTCAACAGCTTCATCAGGGCTGAGTGATTTTTGTGCTCGCGTAATCTTTATCCCACCTGCTGTTTCGTACTCTTTAACTTCTGTATATGGTGCTCTGGAATAATGTTGCAATTCTATACCTCCTTTTGAAAAGGAGACATGGGAAAGATTCATCTCTCGTCCTCATCATGTCTCTACTCTGCTCATCTCTTATTTATATCAAATTTCAATTTACGCTTGCCTCTTCTTTTGTGAACGACGATATATAAGCTCTGAACGCCTCTTGCCAACTATCCGGATGTTCCCTGTAAAGTTGGTGAACTTTTCGTATGATGGAACTTCCAATGATGACACCATCACAGACTTTCCCCACTTCTACGAATTGCTTACGTGTTGAAATCCCGAAACCTAATGCTACAGGAATATCCGTAAAGGATCTGGCTTCTCGCAACAATCTCTTCGTTTCTGGGTGGAAATCCTTTCGTTCACCTGTTACACCAAGAGAGGAAACACAGTACAGGAAACCCTGTGATTCTTGCGCAATTTGGTACAATCGCTCTGGTGATGTCGTCGGAGCGACTAATGAAATATAGCTGATTTGTTCTTCCTTGCAACGTTGTCTTAGCGATTCACTCTCCTCAAAAGGCAAGTCCGGAATCAATAATCCATCGACATCATTTTCTTTAGCCAGCTGGAAGAAAATTTCTTGCCCTAATTGAAGGAACGGATTGATGTACGTGAAAATCAGTACGGGTATTTCAAGACCTCTGTTTCGCATCTTCTTCACAAGCTGCATCGCTTTTTCAATTGTCATTCCCTTTGCTCGTTTTGCTGATTCTTGAATGACAGGTCCATCTGCTAGTGGATCTGAATAAGGAATTCCTAACTCTAAGACGTCAGCCCCTTCTTCCTGTAAAAGAAGTGCCAAATCGATTGTATTTTCAGGTGATGGGTCACCAGCCATGATAAATGGGATAAACAAAGGTTTTGGTTTATTTTTCAGATTCTCAAACCGCGTGCTCATTGCTGGTCCCCCTCCATTACTTTCATGATCGTCCCTACATCTTTATCGCCACGCCCTGAAAGGCACACAACAATTGATTGATTCTGCTCCATTTCTGCAGCTTCTTTAAAAGCTTGCGCCATAGCGTGGGCACTTTCAATTGCGGGCAGAATCCCTTCTTCTTCAGATAAAATTTTCAAAGCTTCGACCGCCTCATCATCAGTGATCGTTTTATAGGTAACCCGTTTCGAATCTGCAAGAAAGGCATGTTCAGGCCCGACACCTGGGTAATCAAGCCCTGCAGAAATCGAATAAGGCTCGATGATCTGACCGTTCAAGTCCTGATTCAAGAATGTCATTGACCCATGCAGGACACCTATTGAACCTGTCGTAATCGATGCAGCATGCTCACCAGTTTCGATTCCATGCCCACCCGCTTCAACGCCGATGAGGTCCACCTTATCCTCTAAAAATGGATGGAACATGCCCATTGCATTGCTTCCACCGCCAACACATGCGACAATCCTGTCAGGTAACTTTCCTTCAAGTGTAGTATGTTGTTGTTTTGTTTCGACACCGATGATTCTTTGCAGGTTTCGGACGATGTAGGGGTATGGATGCGGTCCTACAACTGATCCTATGCAATAAAACGTATCTTGTACTGCACCTGCCCAGTATCGGATCGCTTCATTCGTAGCATCCTTCAATGTCTTACTTCCGCTTTGCACCGAGATTACCTCAGCCCCTAGCAGTTTCATGCGGAACACATTCAACGATTGCCGTTCCACATCCTCTTCTCCCATGAAAACTTTGCAGGTCAATCCGTACCTCGCGCACGCAGTAGCCACTGCAACGCCGTGTTGACCCGCGCCTGTTTCAGCTACCACTTTGCTTTTCCCCATACGCTTTGCTAACAGAACCTGGCCGATAGCGTTGTTGATTTTATGTGCTCCTGTATGGTTCAAATCTTCACGCTTCAAATAAATACGTGCCCCCCCAAAACGTTTCGTGCTATTCTCTGCATACGTAAGTGGAGTAGGTCTTCCTGAATAATGGGTCAATTCATGATCCAGCTCTTCTATAAAATCTTCATCCTCCATTGCACTATTGAATGCTTCTTCCAATTCCTCCAAAGCAAACATCAGGGTTTCAGGAACATAGCGGCCACCGAATTGGCCAAAACGTCCTCTAAGATCTGGATAAGTGGTCTGCATTTATATCCATCCTCTCTATAAGATCATTGATGAGTCGAGGGCTTTTCCGTTCGTTTTCTTCTACCCCACTCGATAAATCGATTCCAGTCGGTTTGTATGTCAAACATTCCTTTATATTAGAAGGTTTTATCCCTCCAGCGATGAAGCAACCCTTTTTCATCTTTTCCGCTTTTTCCACATAAGATGGGATGGCTTTCCAATCGAAGGTAATGCCAGTTCCACCCCATTTTCCTTTTACTTTTGTATCGATGACGTATCCGTTTACAACACTACAGTAATCTTCCATATGTGTAAGCGTTACTTCACTATGCGTTAATGCCTTCCATATTTCAATGCCGAAGTTTTCTCTTACTTCACTGACATAAGATTTCGATTCGTTTCCGTGAAGTTGAATGACATCGAGTTGGACAAGCTTCAGTGTCTTCTCGATTTCCGTGAGAGTCGGGTTAACAAATACACCGACATGTTTTAGTTTTGAATCGGGATTGATCCATTTGCCCACTTCCTCCGGTGAAATATAACGCTTGCTGTCTGTAAATATAAAGCCTGCGTAATCCGCACTGGATTTTTCGACAACTTCATAATCTTCCTGTCCACGCATCCCGCAAATTTTCAAATAAGGCATTCATTGATTCTCCTCAAACAATCTATCGATACATTGTGTAATCGAGTCGGCTCTCATCAGGGTTTCACCGACTAAAATGCCAGATGCGCCAGCCGCATGGACATGATTCACATCCTCTGAAGTCTTGATCCCACTCTCACTGATGAATGGGATGCCTTGCGGAATGTAAGCTGCTATTTCACTGGTATGGGCTACCGAGGTATTGAATGTATTCAAATCCCGATTATTGATCCCGAGAAGATCCGGTATAAATTGATAGAGAACCTCTTCCACTTCAGCTTTCGAGTGGACCTCCAGCAATACTTCAAGACCCTGCTCTTTGGCACAAAGGTATAATTCTTTCGCCTGAATTGGATCCAGGATTGCCTGGATCAATAATATTGCATCAGCCCCAATTGATTTGCTCTCTTCAATCTGTGCAGGATCAATGATGAAATCCTTCCGCAGCACAGGAAGATCGACTGCTTGTTTTATTTGTGTCAAATAATCAGGATGTCCTTTAAAATACGTTTGGTCTGTCAAAACTGAGATTGCATCCGCTTTTGCATTCTCATACGCTTTTGCAATCTCCACAGGACGAAAATCTTCACGGATGATTCCTTTTGAAGGCGATGCTTTTTTGACTTCAGCAATCAGTCCAATATTCCGATCACTGTTGATCATCGCCCTTTTTAACGAGCGGTTAGTGAATGTGCGTTTCTGAAATGAGCTCGGATACTTCGAAACTTCATTCTTTTTCGTTTCAACGATCTGTTCAAGCATAGAATCTCTCCTGTACGTGGGTCATGTTGTTATAGTGACGCTCGACCAAGCCTGACTCGATGGCTTCCCTTACAATCGGTACAGCGGTTTTAAAATCAACGGCTTTATCTGCAGCAACTAGTCCTGCAGCTCCATTAAGAATGACGATATTTTTAGCCGCCAAATTCGAGCTGTTGCTGAAAACCTTTCTTATGAGCTCGGCACTTGCTTCCGGTGAGTCGACTTGAATATCTTTTAAATGGCTTGTTGAGAGTCCAACGTCCTCTGGATGGATTTTATAGGTTTTAATTCGATTAGGGGTAACTTCCAGGATGCTTGTTGTTGTCGTAATCGTGCACTCATCCAGTCCATCATCCCCTGAAACGATCATCGCTTTTTTAATACCCAACCGTTGGACAACCTCTGCCATTTTAGAAGCCAACTGAGAATCATAGACTCCAATTAATTGACGATGACACCCAGCCGGATTACACAATGGACCTAAAATATTGAACACCGTACGGAATCCAATTTCTTTCCGAGGACCTATCGCATGCTTCATTGCGGGATGATAAAGCGGTGCAAACAGAAAAGTCATCGAATGCTCTTTCAACGCTCTCATTGCCTCTTCGACCCCAGATTGGGTTGGCATATTCAGTCGTTCAAGTACATCTGCACTTCCGCTTTTAGAAGAAAAGGACCGATTCCCATGCTTAGCGACTTTCACGCCAAGAGAAGCCATGACAATAGCCGAAGCTGTAGAAATGTTGAATGTTCCGGAACCATCTCCTCCTGTTCCGCAAGTATCTACTGTATCATGTAAATTAACCGGAAAAGCAATTGCGTGTTTGCGCATTGACTTTGCAAATCCAGTCAGTTCTTCGACTGTTTCTCCCCGCATTTTTAATAATGTCAATAAGCTGGCGATCTGACTTGAAGTGACGTTACCGCTCATAATTTGATCCATGATTGATTGTGCTTCGCGTTGTGAAAATGTTGCTCCATCCATTGCATTTTTTAAATGGGTTTTAATCATGTGAAAGCTCCTTCCGATCCGTTATTTTTTTAAAATGGGTTGGATCAAAAGAAGTTCAAGGTGGAATAAAGCTAACAATTTGAAGGTTATTGAAAGACATCTCTATCACGCTCCTTTAATGGAGTACTGATAGAGCTGAGGTTAAAATATATGAAGGTATAAATAAAAATCCCTTGGACATAAGGGTGCCCAAGGAATCGTTTCCTGTAAAACGTACCTTAGCTCTCCTCAACTCTCTCAAACTCTACTCTAATCTCATCTCAACTAATCGTCTGACTATTAAAAACTTATACCTATACTATTAAAGAACCTCAGTATTTGTCAAGAGTAAAAAAGAATAAAAAAATATAGACTTAAATCCAATGAAATTGTCATAAATCTTATAAAAAGCCAGCGTATTTCCAGAAGCCTTGCCTGTTATAATGACTTTGGGATAATTTCTGTACAAGTGATCCACAGAGTCTAAGAAACTACGATGTATTGGAGTTGAAGCTTTGATGAATATGTTAAGAACGTTTCGAATCGTCGGTTACTCAGAGGGAATTTCTTTTCTCCTCTTGTTAGGTATCGCAATGCCCTTGAAATATATGTTCGATTATCCAATGGCAGTTACGGTTGTCGGTGCGATCCATGGGGGGTTATTCGTCCTCTATTGTATGATGGTCGTGTATTTGAAATTCAATCAGAACTGGAGCTTCACGAAAGCGGCTTTGGGAATTCTCGCCTCTGTCCTCCCGTTCGGTCCATTTGTGTTCGATGCGAAAGCTGTAAGAGGTTGAGAGTAGACCTCACTGAATACCTTACAACCGATTTCCCGGCTTATAAAAGTACTTAGGAATAATATTGTTGATATTAATTCATCAACTTTTATCAGGTTGACGTATTTCTGATTATTGAAATTCATGAATTGCACCAAAATAAAAATAATTGCATCAGGTGCCCCTAATGGTGCTACAAAAAAAACACACCGCAAAGAATGGAGGCCACTGAAAAAGTCCAATATTCTAAATATCAGCCCATCTTTTTTCCATTATCGGAAGAAAGATGGGCTTTACGGCGAAAATGCGTCAATAAACTGGAATCAATAACCTCATCTTCCGGCGCCATCTTCAGAAAGAACTTAAAAGACATGTCAACCCGTGCACGATCCACAAGGTCCGCGTCGGATAATTTATAAATCGTTTTTAAGAGAAGGTATTTGAACATACGAATCGGATGCACGGCGTTTCGTCCGTTATCATGGCAATACTTATTTTTCAACTCATGGTAGACAAATGAAAAATCAACAAGTTCGTTGAACGTTTAAAAGACAATATCTTATTGATCTTTTGATTGGAAAAACGGTCGAGATCGCTATTGAAAAAAACATCATTCAATCCAAATCAATCATTGTGGACGCCACTCATACGAAAGCGAAGTACAATCAACTGACACCGCAAGAAATACTCCGTAATCGATCCAAAAAGGTTCGAAAAGAGATCTATTCGATTGATGAATCCATGAAAGAAAAGTTCCCGAAAAAGCCCCAAGCGGATACAATTGAAGCCGAAATCGATTATACTCAAAAGCTTGTTGAGGTAATCGACAAAGAACCCACGTTGAAAGAATACCCCAGAGTGAAAGAACCTCTGAACCTCTTAAAGGAAACTGTGGAGGATGACATCGAGTTCCTTGAACACTCCGAGGACCCTGACGCCCGTGTGTTGGCCACAAATCAGCGGACTCCTCATTCTTTGGGTATAAGACCCACCTGGCGATGAGTGAAGAGCGCATTATTACCGCAGCGACAGTTACAACAGGAGAAAAAAATGATGGGAAACAACTCGAAACCTTGATTCAAAAAAGTAAAGAATGTGGTATGGACATCGACACCATTATTGGGGACACTGCTTATTCCGAGAAGGACAACCTGAAATATATTTCTGATCACCAGATAAAATGAGTGGCGAAACTGAACCCCACCGTTTCTCATGGAAACCGTAAAGAAGAGGATGAATTCGAGTTCAATAAGGACGCAGGTATGTATGTGTGTCCCGTAGGTCATATGGCGATTCGAAAAGCGAAACAAGGAAAGAAAAACCAGAGTAAGAACCAGAAGATGACGTATTATTTTGATGTGGAAAAGTGTAAACGATGCTCATTAAGAGACGGTTGTTATACACCGGGGGCGAAAACGAAAACGTATTCCGTAAGTATAAAATCGGCAGAACATACGAACCAACTTGAATACCAAAATAGTGAGGAGTTTAAAGAAAAGGCTAAGCAGCGATATAAGATCGAGGCAAAGAATAGTGAATTAAAGCATAGACACGGATATGAGGTAGCCTCATCTTCGGGTCTTGAAGGTATGCATATACAAGGTGCGATGGCAATCTTCGCTGTTAATTTAAAAAGAATCCAAAAGCTGATGAAATAAAAAGGGGCAAGATATTCCGTCTCGTTTCAAAAAAACAGCTGTTTTGGTGAAAAATGAATCCGAAACAGCTGTTTTTCGTGAGAAACCAAGTGAAATTTTTAAAAACAGACAGTTCTTCAGTGGCCTCCAAAGAATGCGGTGTGTTTTTCTACCTGGTAAGTTGTCCTTGTCGTGTTCGTCCCCTTTCAGGGACCATCTTCGTGATGAACACATATAGAAGCATCGAAATGGTGACTGATACTGCGGAAGCAATATAAATCTCACTATATCCTGCCCAGGATGCGATGACTCCAAAAACCATGGCTCCAGTACCTACACCTAAATCAAAGGATGAAAAGAAAGTAGCATTGGCCATGCCTCTCCTATTTTTCGGTGCTTGCTGTATAGCCCAGGCTTGGAGCGCTGGCTGGACAGAACCGAAACCGACACCGAAAAACAGAGCCGCAGCAAGTAACATCCATTCATTGGCCAGGAAAGCTAGGTCAATCATTGCGATCAGTATTAAAAAGGTGCCAGGCAGGAAGACGGCTTTATGCCCTGCTCTATCATAAAGCTTACCAGAGAACGGTCGGACAACCATCAGGGAGATGGCGAAAACAGTGAAATACCAACCAATTCCCCCGATATTCAATTGCTCGGCATACAATGGCAGGAATGAGGTTATACCTCCAAATGCCATGGTGATGAAAAACAGTAATAATGCTGGTACTAGTGCTGTTTTTTCATACAAATCCCATTTTCTTTGGGGAGCATGGCTTTTTTCACCAGGACGATAGTGGATAAGTGAGGCGATCACCAAGGATGACAATCCACATATAGCTGCGATAGCAAAAGTGACGGAGAAACTCGCTTTTGCTACCAACATCAACCCAAGAGCTGGTCCGAATGCCATAGCCAGGGTTCCGGCTAGGCCGAAGAAGCCCATTCCTTCTCCACGACGTTTCGGTGGTATCAAGTCTGTAGCGATCGTTCCGACTGCTGTTGTGGACATCCCCCACCCCAGACCTTGTACAACCCTCAATAAGAATAACAACACGATACTGGATGTAAATGAATAGGCTCCGACAGAAACAATAAAGACTACGAGACCGATCAAATAGACGAATCTCCGGCCAAGGGTCTCTAAAACGTGGCCAGCCCAAGGACGTATGATGAGAGCGGAGAATGTAAAGATACCCACAATCATCCCAATCATTTCATCCTTACCGCCTAGTTCATTGACGAACAAAGGGAGTGTGGGCAAGGTCATCTGGAAGCCTGCAAAAATAAAAAAGTTTGATAAACAAACGAATATAAAATCACGTGTCCATATTTTATCTTTTTGTAAAACATTTTGGTTCTTCATGTCTGATGATGCCTTCTTTCATAGTAGGTCCTTATACCATCTTACACCAATTATGGTTATATTGTAGTGTTATCTGCTCAGGATTTTGATTATGGATACCTGTAGAGATGAAAAATAAAATGACCTAGAAATGGCAGCCTTTTCTAGGTCACTCACTAAATCGCACTATTTCATATTAGAAGCGTACCATTTTTGGGCTTCGAGAACTTCTTCCCTCGTCAACTGGTGTCCGCCTTTCGTCCAAAACTCCCTCACATCGGCATTTGAATTTCGTAAGGCTTCTGCCAATTCTTTCGTTTCATACATTGGGATGAGTGGATCGTTTTCTCCAGCACCAATGAAGACAGGTGTACCTTCTAAATCAGGTAATTGCATGGCCCGTAATGGGACCATAGCATGAAAAAGGATCGCACCGGCTAATGCATCATGGTAATGATACATTAGACTCCCAGCAATATTCGCACCATTCGAATACCCGATGGCGACGACTTTATTTCTATCAAATTCGTACTGGGAAGCCATCTCATCGATAAACTCATATAACTCTTTTGTTCGGTATTTCAGATCCTCTTCATCAAAAACACCCTCGCGAAGCCTACGGAAGAATCGAGGCATCCCGTTTTCTGATACATTACCTCGGACACCTAGAATCGTAGCATTCGGGTCGATCATATCAGCAAGAGGCAACAAATCCTTCTCGTTCCCTCCTGTTCCATGCAGCAATAATAATATCGGGGCATTTTTATCTTTTCCTTCTGTATAAATGTGCTCCATGCTCATCCTCCTTCTAACTAGTCCTATTGCTTCGTTTCCAACGGCTTCAAACGGGCTTCGATTTCTTTACGATCCTGTTCGAAATAAGGAGGCAATGCTAGGCTTTCCCCTAAGTGTTCAAAATCTTCATCTCCTTCAAAACCTGGTCCATCTGTCGCTAGCTCAAACAGAATGCCATTCGGTTCTCTGAAGTATAAAGATTTAAAGTAGTACCGTTCTACGAAACCTGAATTCGGTATACGTAGTTCTTTCAAATAACTGGTCCATTTTTTCAATTCCTCTTCATTCTCGACTCTGAAAGCAACATGATGTACACTTCCACGCCCTTGTCGTTCAGGTTGTAAATCTTCTCGATGAATCAGATGGACTTCTCCACCGGTTCCGCCTAGTCCGGTTTCATATACTGACACGTCATGATGATCCCTATTCGTGTATGTCCCATTTTTCGAGAACCCAAGTACGTTTAGTAGGATCGCTTCAGACAGATCGAGTTTAGGTACTGTCAAAAAGATCGGCCCCAGACCTTGAATGCCATATTCTACAGGGACTGGGCTTTTGTCCCATGGTTTTCCTGGAGGCACCCCATCGTTGTTTTCATCTGAAACCAGCAATAGACGCTGACCCTCAAAGTCTTGAAAAGCTAAGGTCGCACGACCGTATTCTTCTGTAATTTCACCATGTTCTACTTCATGCTCTACAAAACGCTTTTTCCAGTAAACTAAAGATTCATCATTTGGAACCCGTAATGAAGTAGTTGAAATGCTATTCGTTCCTTTGTACGTTCTTCCGGCCATCGGTATTTCAAAAAAGGTGAGATCAGTTCCGGGGTTCCCGCGCTCATCTGCATAAAACAAATGATAAACTGTAGGATCATCCTGATTGATCGTCTTTTTTACGAGGCGCAGACCTAATGTTTTTGTGTAAAATTCATAATTTCTCTTCGCATCTCCAGTAATTGCTGAGACGTGATGGATTCCTTTTAAAGGCATCCGATCCATGTAAGGTCACTCCGATCCTTGTATACTTATTAATAGTAAGTGGTGTTATTCTATTGTATACCTTCTTCAATGAGATTTAAACATTTGTGCTTAAAATGTTGAACAAATAAAATATAGATAGATGTAATTTTGAAAGGAATTGATATTGATGGCAAAACACAGTTTTCATTTAAAAGCTATTTGGCCGGGACTTCGAAATGATGTAGGGGAAATCGAAACGAAGAATTTACAAACCAGGATATCTATCCCTCCTGAGATGGACGGTCCAGGTATCGGTACCAATCCAGATGAAATGTTATTAGGGGCAGCTGCCACGTGTTACATCATTACCCTTGCGGCGATGATGGAAAGAAGTAAAGTCGAAAAAATTTCTCTTACTATGGAATCTGAAGGAATTGTGGATGTTTCAAATCAAGTGATCACTTATAAAAAAATCATCCACCGTCCCTCAATCGTCTTGAAAGATACAACTGAAGGCAATATCCGTTTGGTTGAGAAACTTGTCATGAAAGCAGAGAAATCATGTATGATTTCTCGTGCAATCAAGGGGAATATAGAGGTTGATGTCTTTCCAAACATATCATGAAATCAAGGGGAGATGATCTGTTTCGCCCATTGGATAACTTCATTGGAGACACCTACCACGAATTCTTGCCCTCTTGCTACTGATCGAAAATGATCTTCCTTCCAGTTTTCAGGTTTATGGTAACTGATCGGAACATGTCTAAAGCATTCTGGAAGATTCCAACATGATTTATTCATGCCTTCTTTCGTTAAGACATGTTTTTCTTCGAACTTGAAGGTACCATGCCCAGGAAGGGAATCATTCCAGGTTAGGTGTTTCCGGGCTAGATAAATTGTATTCCCTTTTCTTCTTCGTTTTAAAGGTGTACAATGCGGATGCTCAATCATCCAGTCTGGTACTTCAGTAGAGGAATCCACCTTAAGGATATCTCCCACCTGTAAATATCCATATATGATATGTCTTCCATTCCGATCTTTTGGATCAAAAGAAATCCGTTTCCCGTCCTAGATTGTTTTGCGGAACCATCCGAAAAAAAGAAAAAGATCTCCCACTTCAACTCGTTGGTTTTCCAAATGACGTTGTGCTCCACCACTTTGGCCAAAGATGCCTCTCCAGCCTTCTTTCCTTTCCATAATGTTTGCATCTAGATCCGGATCCAAGTGACAACTCGTATGCTTATGAAGTTTTGACCATTTACTTCCGTTTTTGATTTTTTCTTTTAACGAACTCATCAGATTATAGTAAGTGGTGTTATCTTTCTTTAAATGATTGTAATGGACCATACTGTCTTCATCAGGAATCGGTAAGGACAGCAAGGTACCATCCTTTAAGATGAGACTTGGATAACCTCCTGCGGATGAATCAAATCCTTTTCTGCTCAGAATGATTTTCATTTGCTGCATCCCTCTTATCCTGAAGAAATTCTACTCTATTTCAGAATAGCAAACCCTAAATGAACTTGCACTCGATATGGAAAACAACTGAATGGTGGGTGAATCCCTTTGAACGAATCCAATTTCATATAACATTTGACGAACACTTCCTGTGTGATATCCTCTGCAGTCGTTTGTTCCTTTACATAAGTGTAAGCTAACGAGTGAGCCCTGATCCAAGAACGTCATCTTTATCAACCTTTTGTAACTTATATTGTTCGATTATGCTTTCTACATCAGATCATCCTTTTTAATCGCTTCAATCATTAGACGATTGTTTGAGGGAAAACAATTTAAAAATGTTTTGATCCAACACAATCTTTAAAAAAAGACTGACTCTAAAGTCCCTTCACTTCCATTCTTATTGGTAGAGTTAAAGACGCTTTAGAGTCAGTCCTAGTGTATTTAGAGTTCTAATATCCATGATTCCAACGTATTTTTCCTTCTTTATTCTCATAATCCAATTCTACATGGAAATCATGTTTTTCATAGAAATGCAAGAGTCGATCTACATGATCCCAATCACGTTCAGCAATATCACCAGTAATATTAGGGACATTGTTATCTTTTGCCATTTCTTTCAAATAATTCAGGCAGATGGAACCGTAACCTTTATTAGCGGGTCCTTTTATATCTCCAATATGGATTCGATCTGGCTCGGGATAATAGGCTTGTACTGAAAAGTCCCAGATACCTTTAAAAGCACTTTCACAATCGTTGAGCATGATGTTACAACGTTTCTTTTCTTCAGATTTATAAATGATGACTAGGTTTTCCTCTTTAGTCTGATCTATTCCTATTACATCCCACTTTTTCGCGATACGTTTCATGTCTTCTTGCATGCGGAACACTTGAAATTCCAATTCTTCAGGGTCCATAGTACGTTCATTAGAAAATGGTTGTCGTAGTTCTAGTGACATTGTTATCTCCTTCCTAAGTTATATAGAATAGTTTAATTTACCTAGAGGGGGCCACACGATTTTCCATTTTACTAGATGTCGAACCTTTTTTCAAATTTACAAAGAAAAAACTCTGCGTAGCAGAGTCCATTAAATAAAAGTTAATTATCATCAAGTGCTCTTTGTGCAAGGGTTTGGATTACAGCGTCGTCCATAGGCGGATTGTGCAAACCGGCTCGCACATCCCTGTAATATCGTTCAAAGCTGGACGTTTTTGACAGCCCTCGTCCACCAACAATTCTCATTGCTAGATCTACGACTTTGTTGGCAGCATTTGTTGCGATCGTTTTTACTGCAGCTAATTCTGGTCCGAGTCTTATTCTTTCTTCTGGGTAGTGATCCCATTTTTCCGTAACAGCATACATAAAGTGCCTGGCGTTCAATAATTCAAGATCCATTTGTCCAACCTTTTCTTTTACATGATGGACTTCAGATATCGGTGTCTGTAAACTATTAGGCTGATAATTCTTAGCGAATTCAATGGCTTCATTTCGAGCTGCAATAGCAATACCGAGGTAACATGAAGGTATGTGTAATAACCAACCTTTCGGAATTGGTTTTTCCTGTTTGGATGCTTTAAGTTCAACAAGTTTGCTTTTGTCGACATGAACACCGTTCAAAACTAAATCGTGGCTTCCTGTCCCTCTCATTCCCAGCGTGTCCCAAGTATGTTCAACAGAGACTCCGCTTTGATTTCTTTCGATGAGGAACCAGCCAATTTCATCAAATTCATCGATATAGGCCGAAACAAGATAATAATCCAGGACTTCAGCCATTGTCGTGAAAGATTTACGTCCAGTGATGGTGTATCCAGACTCATTTGCTACAGCTCTCGTCTCAGGTATCCCACCCCTTGTGGGACTTCCAGTTGCAGGTTCAGTTGCTGCACGATTAATGATCTTTTTATGTGCTGACACTTCCGAGCACAGCCATTCAAATGTACTAGGTTCCCATAGATTTTCATCGCGTATCTCCATGATGATACCAAGGTGCCATCCAATTGACAATGCAACTGAACCGTCCCCTTCAGCAAGTTTTTCTTGTAACAGAACAAATTCATAGAGTGAAAGACCTTCTCCACCGAGTTCTTTTGGGAGTGACAATGCCACATAGCCTGTATCTTTCAGGTCTTTAAGATTTTCAAGGGAAAAAGATCCTTTACGGTCTGTTTCCGCAGCTCTTTTACGGACTTTAGCTGCAAGATGCTCTGATAAGCTGAATAATTCTTTCTGTCGCTTTGTTTTTATAAAAGGTTCGTATACATCCCACATCAGCATTCACTCCAACCTCTTTAATAAACAAATCGTACTAAATATGTCGGATTTATTTCAACTACTAAGCATTGGAAATGAACCTGCTATACCTTCTCAGTTTACCTTCTTTCGTTCATCTATTAATTCTGTAAGATAATTTCGTTTCAATAGATATCTTAAATGTTGGATGGGCATTGACCCATAGCCTTGTTGATTCCCTAGGTTAAATGATACGACACTCCTATGATGGGATGTAATTTTCAAGGTCTTAGCGGAATTGAAGTTACCTAATGAGTTATCCATAATCTGATAAACAGTTCCATCTTTTATTTTCACGAGTAATTCTCCTTTACTGTCATTTCTATTATTATTGTCAAGATTTTCTTTTTTATCGATTTATAAAACAAAAAACCTTTTGGATTATTTCTTGATCCAAAAGGTTCATATCTTCACCTTGTTATGATTCAGTTCGTTTTCTTTATTTCTTTCTCCCTCGTGGTAAGCCAATTCTATGTACATGGATACAAGTTGTTTTACTTTCTTATCTACCCCTAACAGATCTAGATGATCCATGCATCTCTTTTGGGTATTCGACTGGACATAATCATTTAACCACAATCATTTCTCACATCCATTCTTTTATAAACAAAACAACATAGTCCCTAAAAAATTGAGTAGTAAAATCTCGTATTTTAAGGAAGTTGTTTATGATCTTAGTATGAAGGCAATGCCTAAATATTAATACCCTTTCGTCTAAACTTCTCATGCTTCGACAATAAAAATTGACTCATATCTTATGTAGTTCTTTTACTTGTTCACGTAAGTCTTCTAGCTTATTTAACAAACTAAAGACCATTTCATCACTTTTCCGTAATTCTTCATTTAAGCTTCGAATCGTCTCTTCTTCCCATATAAATGGTACCGTGCTCTGGTGTAATAAGTATATCTTTATACACAAGACCCTCTTCGTCATTTGGTTGGAAGAAGATGGTCACCTCGCACCCAGGATCACCTAATGCAATTCTTTTTCTTAAATTTACTTTACAACAGTACCTGAGAGTGACTTTTTGCGATCCATAATCATCTTCCTTTTTAGTATACACATAGTTTAAATGAATTTTATCATAAAATTAAATCCAAAATAAAAAGGCGGGAGATTTTCCCGCCCTTTTATCTTATAGATCAATTAACCAACTAATTCATCCTTTTTCTTAGCATCGTCTCCCCAGCACTCAGTATTGTGAATACCAAGCTTTTTAGGGTTGAATGTAGGGTCTTTACCTTCCTTACGTTGCAATTCGTAGTCTTTAAGGACTTTGAAGGCAACTTTGCCAAGTAAGGCGATACCTATAAGGTTGATTATTGTCATCAGAGCCATGAATAAGTCAGCAAGGGTCCAGACGAAAGCAAGTGGAAGGACTGATCCAACCATTACCAATGACATCGTCAACAAACGGTAAACGAAAATCGCAGGTTTACTTTCCCTGATGAACTCGATATTCGTTTCACCATAATAGTAGCTTCCGATTATCGAGCTGAATGCGAATAAGAAAATCGCAATGGCAATGAAGATACTTGCAGCGCCACCGATGTGATCTCCAAGTGAATCTTGCAGTAACTGGATACCTGCTACATCTCCAGATGAATAGATTCCTGACATCAAGATGATAAATGCGGTTGCAGAGCATACAACAATCGTGTCCACGAATACACCAAGCGTCTGGATGAACCCTTGTTTTGCTGGGTGGGAAACACTTGCTGTTGCAGCAGCATTAGGAGCACTACCCATACCTGCTTCATTAGAGAATAAACCTCGTTTTACACCATTCATAATCGCAGCTCCGATTCCACCGCCAACAGCTTGTTCAAGTCCGAAAGCGCTTTTAATAATAAGCGCAAACATTGTTGGAATTTGTGAGATATTAAGAGCCAATACGATAAACGCAATGATGATATAAAG
This sequence comes from Pseudalkalibacillus sp. A8, assembly GCF_045920555.1. Classification (NCBI taxonomy): domain Bacteria; kingdom Bacillati; phylum Bacillota; class Bacilli; order Caryophanales; family Fictibacillaceae; genus Pseudalkalibacillus; species Pseudalkalibacillus sp. A8. Next base: position 3,188,239 of record NZ_CP174509.1, on the reverse strand, counting down.
AATTGCCATGATCGGAACGACAATTGCAGATACGTTTGCGATACGTTGTACCCCACCGAAAATAACCAATCCAGTAAGAAGAGTGATGACAATTCCAACGACTGCTCCATTGAAACCGAATGCATTAGCATAAGCTTCAGAAATCGTATTACTTTGTACAGAGTTAAAGATAAGTCCGAATGTGATAGCGATTAATACCGCAAAGATGATTCCTAACCATCTTTTTCCTAAACCTTTTTCGATATAATAGGCTGGTCCACCACGGAAAGCTGTTTTGTCTTTCACTTTGTAAACCTGTGCCAACGTACTTTCGATGAAACTAGTTGCACCACCGACTAATGCTACGATCCACATCCAGAATACAGCTCCTGGACCTCCTAGACCGATTGCAACTGCGACACCAGCTAAGTTACCAGTACCGATCCTGGTGGCTGCACCTATACAGAACGATTTGAATGAAGAAATACTTTTTCCATCTTGAAGAGTGGATTTCTCAAAAAGAACTCGTCCCATCTCCCCTAGGTAACGGAATTGCACGAATCTTGTTGCGATTGTGAAATATAGACCAAGTCCGAGCAATCCTGCTATCAGGACATACCCCCATAAATACTCGTTTAAAACTCCTACTAAGCTTTCCAGCACATTACCTAACCCCTTTTTCGTTTTTTGTTTTTTCTGAATATTTACTCAAGAACAATTATATGTTCATGTTAAAAATATTGCAACAATTTTCTGCAGTATCCTACAAGAAGGTTGTCGAGAAAATAACTATCAAAAGCCCGATTTCCCTTATAATATCCAGTAGTTAAAGTGGTCTATGCTATGTAGTGATTTTGGCCGAAAAAAATGAGTGGGTTTAGGAAAGAAGTCCTTTGTTTCGTTGTTTAGACTAATCGTAATAATTCACAATTCTTTGGGTATACCCCAAAATATATCTCGAAAAATGAAGAAAAAGGCGAGCTTATTTCGCCCGCCTGTAGAATTTATAAAGTTTTTTGTGTTCTCTTAAATCGATGTTGACTCCATTTATAACGTAAATAACATCCGATACAAAAACCAAGGATCGCCACAAATGAAGCAATTGCAACCATGGCTGATGAGAGAATTGCAATTTCTGTCCATCCAAAATAATGACTGACGATTGCGATAGTCAATAGGATCGTGGCAATCCATTGGTTGAATTGTTGTTGCTGTTTATCTTCCAAAACATAGTAGGAATATGGGCGTCGGAGGAACCGTTTAGCGACTGCCATTATTGGGTTGTAATGGAAAAACAACCCGCATAATCCTGATAGTAGTGGGATCCATAGCAACCATTCCTGACCAGTGAACCATGTCCCTAGTACAGAAACCAATATAACCCATTGATTTGCCCTGACTAATGGTCGCGGTATTGTTTGAGTATTATCTTTCATTTTAATTCCGACCTTTCATATGTGAATGATATCCTTATAATAAATATATTCAATACAAATGTGAAATGTCCTGGATGTATTTTTAATAATTAAGATTCAGCTCCCCAATTTCCTTGTAAGTGGTTAAATCATGTGCAAGTATCTTATTTCTCGACAACGAGTAAATCGTATCGTTGATATAAACCAGACGCTGGATCTCCGATTCCCATTGTCTATGATCGGCCCCACCTTTACTTTGAAAGTGGGAAAGACTTGTCGCCAATTTAAATCCTTTATCTAAATCAATTTTGTAGATCAATGCACCTTGAAAGAAATTTTCGTCTGCTTGTTTCCCCTCTTTATAGTTGTATATATGGATAGGAAAAGCAAATAAGTTTTGATTTTTATCAAATAACAATGCTCTATGGTCATGATTCAATGGAGAATACGTTCCATTACCACTGATGATTTCTGTGAACTTTTCAACAGGTTTATTCATATCACTAACATCGAATATCGAGATTTTGATACCATCGATTTGAACGATTGGTTCGTTTCTTGAAGCATCCTTAACCAGTTTGGTATTATGTCCAAATCCGATGATATGGTTGCCGTCGTACGGGTGAAGGTAATTACTGAAACCAGGGATCTTCAACTCACCTTTTACTTCAGGCTTCGTTGGGTCACTGGCATCGATGACGAATAAAGGATCCACTTGTTTGAAAGTGACAATGTAGATACGTTCATTCATAAATCTTGCGGAATATATACGTTCCCCTTTCGCAAGACCTGTGATCTCTCCAATCTTCTTCAACCTGTCATCAAAAATGAATAAATGGTTGGAGGATGGATTTTTTTCGTTCCAAGAATCCCCCTCCGTTGTGGCAATCCGGAAGTTGCCATCGTATTCATCCATTGAAAATTGATTTAATACAGAGCCTTCAATTTCAGTCGAATATTTGAAATGGACCTTATTTCGATCAACGGAAAATTTATAGATGGTTGTGTCTGGTGAATATGCAATTTGTGAGTCACCAGACATATCAGGATAAGTATTGACAGCTAGATATAAATTTTCATGGGACATGTATAGTTGATTTCCGCTTCCTAAATAGGTTGTGAAGTTTGCTTCTTCTTTCGGTTTGTTTATCGGTATGGATGAAATGATTGTAAAGTTAGTATCCTTTGAATGCGGGAGAAAATTGATTCTTTCATAATCAATGTATCTCGTCCCCTTTTGATTAGAACTATCCCTTACCCTTGGCCTAAGGTCAATATCTTCATTTTCCTTTTCTTCCAACGACCAAAAATTCGGATAATGGCTTGAAATTAAATATAGAAAATCATCCGATCTTCTCGCAGAGACGTAAGATCCTTCAATTTCGACTTCTCTTTCTAAAATTGGATTTGAGCGGTCTTTAATCTCATAAATTATGGCTTTCAGCGTATGATTCATCGGTAATAGGAATGAATCGGATGCAGAATTACCACTATCCTTGATTGCACGCATTTCTTTATAACTATGTCCAATGACGACTAATCGGTCTTCATATAGAATCAATTCTTGTGGCCCAAATTCCCGTGCTGGAAATGTGATTGTTGACACCTGTTTCATTTCGTCTGCTGGATAAGCTTGTGTAATGACAACTCGATTTTCAAGCACCTGATACAAAAAGGTACCGTCATTTTTTACCAAATCTGGTTCATCAATTCCTTTAAGCTGAACATTTGTTTCTGAGAAAGTTCTGGAACCATTGCTATCTGATACGGCACTGTCATTTGCAGCCATTGAATTTTCTGCGCCACCTGAATCTCCCTGTGAAAAGAGACTTGCCTTTTGTTTATTTTCCTTGATTGCTTGAGCAAAATAGTCATTCAATTTTTCTTTTGAACCAATGACTGGAAGCGTTCGCTTCACAAAAAACTTGATAGGCTCAATCCGTTTGATTTTCCGACCACTGGTTGAACGTATATTCTCATCAAGGTGAAGCGTAAAATATTCACTTGTAAGTTCATACCCTGATTTCGGTGGTTCGATGTGGATAGTTTGCTGATCATCATCAAGAAAAACAGATACTTCTTGACGGTCGCCCTGTGAATCGATCACAAAGACATTTCTTGTTGTTACGGTTTTTGGATCGATCGTAGTAGAAAACACCATCTTCCAGGTTTTATTTTGTAGAATGACAGGGTTTTCGTTATCTCCAGCCCATTCATTCAATATTTTAGGCTGATTGACCCAATAGATACAAACAATCACAATAGATACGATCACTCCGCTTATTAACCATACTTTCTTCATTTGCTTGCCCCCTTTTCCCAAAGACGGACGTCATACAAAAAAGGTTACAATTCCCAATTTTTCAGTGTAATACTTTTCATCATTCACTCTCTTTGGTACGTTTAATTTAGAAATTAGCTCTGTTATACTTAATTGTTGATTTTGGCGAATTTCACTCCCTTGCCGCGGGCGATCCTTTTCTTTAAGTGATCAATATTAAAATTTAACAAAGCCTAGAAAAAAGAAAGGTTGTGGATGTATAATGACATCATCCAGATTATTGGTAATAGGTGCTGGTCGTATGGCAGAAGCAATTATATCCGGCATTCAAACAACTGAGCCCCCCTTTTTTACAATAACGATCGCAAACCGATCGGATTCCAACCGATTGAATGAATTATCTTCAAAGTATGATGTTGAAAAAACGGCGGACTGGAAAGCATCGATTTCTAATTCAGATGTAATTTTGTTGGCAGCTCCCCCAAATGCTCATGATTCTTTATTCGCCGAGTTGTCAAAGTATCTTGAAAACCAGTTAGTAATCACGATTGCTGCGGGTATTGATCCTGCTGCAATGGAAGCAAATTTACCTGAGGGCACACCTGTTTGTTGGATGATGCCTAACACTGCTGCTCTGATACAAAAGTCGATGACTACCTTCGCATGTGGAAGGAATGTTGACCAATTACATCGGGCTGTTATTGAACAAATATTGAAGGCGATCGGAGATTATGAAGAATTGACTGAAGAACAAGTACATAACTTAACTGCAATAACGGGGAGCGCTCCTGCATTTCTCTACTTGTTTTCAGAAGCACTTGAAGATGCAGCGATCAGTTATGGAGTTACAAAAGATCAGGCACGATACCTCGTGAAAAAAATGATTGCTGGTTCAGCGGCAATGCTAGAAACAGACACTCCTGTAGAAACATTAAGGAATCAGGTTATGACCCCTGGGGGTTCTACTGCTGCGGGTGTTGAGGTACTAGAAATAAATAAAATGAAGGAAATGATTAAAGAGGCTGTCATCGCAACGAACAAACACGCAAGAGAACAATAGACTCTGAATACCTAGTAGGAAAATAAACATTTTCGGCGAACAACCTATATATAGCTAATTAAGGAGGAAAATAAGTATGGGGATTTTAGATGGACTTATGGGTAATGCTTCTGAAGCAGATTTGAATGCAGTTGAAAAAGATTTGCAAAAAATTGTTACCGAGAATGAACAAGTTGAAAAAGCGTTTAAGATTATACGCGACTTGATCGTTTTTACAAATAAGAGACTGATCTTGATTGATAAACAAGGTATGACAGGAAAGAAAATTGAGTATCATTCCGTCCCTTATCGGAGTGTCACCCATTATAGTGTTGAAACGGCTGGGACATTCGATATGGATGCAGAATTAAAAATCTATATATCCAGTACAACTCAACCTATTTCCAAGCAGTTCCGTAAAGACAAAAGCATTTATGATGTCCAAAAAGCACTGGCAACTTATGTTAATCAATAAATAAATTGCCGATTTTGTAAGGCTGTTCCTCTTTTAACTAGGCCCTGATATTTGCGAAATTGATTCCCTTTCCGCGGGCGACTGAAAGCCTCTTCACTTGCACTGGATGTCAACACAAAAATGAAATCATTTTCGTGTCTGCGATGAGAATTCTTAGAAGCTTTCCTTATGCTGGCTTCGACGTTCATCACAGACCACGGACTTTACATTTCATCCTTGTAGTTTTGCGCCGAGTAACCGCAGGTGCAGGACGTGAAAAGATCATCCTGTCACTATGGATGATCTTTTTTGTTGCTCGTTATTCTTTATTTCTTTCGATTTGCTTGTTGATTGCATCTGCTGTTTTATCAACAGCATTCATGGCAGCACTTTCTGTTGCTTCGACTGCATTCTCTACACTATCAAAAGCAGTATCTGCCCCATCCTTAATATTTTTTGCAGTTCGTTCAACTGCTTCCTGGTTTTGATTTCGTTTATGTGGCATTTTGATTCCTCCTTCTTAAGGTTGTTAATATTAGGATGAAACCTATGCCTGAAAATATACATGAGTAAAATCTACTCCTCTTTCTTCTATTATATAGATACATCCCTTCTAGAGAACGAGTACCAGGACGCAGTCAGAAGGATTGCTAAATAGATGAAAAGAATGACAAGGGAACCTGATAAGGTCATGTCACTAAATAAAGGTCGGTTCCCTGAAAAAAATTGAGTAAGATTGGTATTGGCAAAAAGTATATATTTTCCCCAACTAACCTGGTAATGAGCCAGTACTTCAACGAACGTCCTGCCTGTCAATATCAAAAAAATGGAGGTTCCTGTAGCAATGACGCTGCTTCTGAACACTGTTGATAGCGTAAAGGCAAATGTCGCCATAACCGCCACTTCAATAAAACTTGTCATATACCGAAGTATTATGTATCCAAAATTTTCAAAATCCCCCGTCAGGTCAGAAACCCCAAAAAAGAGAAGCCCGAACAATAAGCCTAAAATCAAATAAGAAACAAAAAGATACACGCCAAATAATAAGGCGGTTATGTACTTTGAAAATAGGATTTTTGATCGCTGTGCCGGTCTGATCAATAAAAACTTTATCGTCCCCCAATCGAATTCATTTGCTACAATTGAACCTGCAATGATGACAGATACGAATTGTAGCAAGAACAAGAAATTTGTACTGAAAATGAAATAATCAGCAAAGCTCTCATTTTCTCCAGAGGTCGATAAGATATTTTTCGTCATCAATGCAAGTAACAAACATCCAATTGCAAATGTTAAAAGAAGAACTTGATTGCCTTTTCTATAAAATATTTTAATATGTTCATTCCGTATTAGATTAAACATCTTCATTTTCCTCCGTAGCCTCAAAGAACGCTTCTTCCAACGACTGGTTCTTGGGTGAAATGGAATATATACTAATCCCCTCATTAGCAAGATGCCGAACCAACTTCGGAATTTGATGTTTATCTACAAGAATATCAAGTCCTGAAGCAGATGGTTTAGCTTCAATGCCCATGCCTGCGAGGATTTGTGCGGTCTCAGAAATTTCTTCTACTTCCATTCGGAAAACTCTTATTGTCCGTTGATCATTTTGGCTTAAAGAACGAACATCGCGAATTTCACCAGATTTGATAATAGCGACTCGATCGCACAAATCTTCTATTTCACGAAGCAAATGACTAGCGATGATGATCGATACATTTTCCGATTTACGCAACGCACTTATGTATTCACGGAATTCCCTCATTCCAAGTGGATCGAGGCCGTTTGTTGGTTCATCAAGAATGAGTAATTTTGGGCGGTGTAGAATAGCTTGAGCAATTCCTAATCGTTGTCTCATTCCTAACGAATAGGACTCCACTCTATCGTATATTGCTTCACCTAAATTGACGATCCCTATTACTTCATGTAGCCGGTTTTCGGATATATCAGGATTCATCGCAGAATATTGTTGTAGATTTAGTAGTCCGCTCAAATGTTCATAGAACTCAGGATTTTCAACGATCGCCCCAATATTTGTGATTGCATTTGTAAACTCTTTATGCAAGTCATGACCATTAATTACAATACGCCCCTTGTCAGTTTTCATCAATCCTACGATAAGTCGGATTAGTGTTGTTTTTCCGGAACCATTCGGACCGAGCAGACCCATGATTTCTCCATGTTCAACTTGCAGATTTATATCAGTTAGTATTTGTTTCTTACCAATTGATTTGAAGATGTTTTGAAGTTTTAGAATTGGTTTGTTGTTCATAATTTCCCCTTAATTTCGCAAGTATTCATTATGGTAGTCCTCTTTAATTGGACGTTAAATGTTTACATAAGTTTCTATGATTATTAAAAAAATCCTGTGATAAAGCTAAAAAATGGTCAATAAGCATAAAAAACGCCAGGTTCGTCTAGTGAAATTCTACTAGGAAACCCCTGGCATTAATACACACAATTATTTAGTTGTTTGCTGGTGTGATTTTTCATGGTTTGATTACAAAACTCTTAATACAAGATATCCCATGACAACTGCAATAAGAGCACTGAGTAAACTGCCAATCAAATAGTATTCTGCAAACTGTTTGTTCTCGAATTGTTTGAATCTCGTCAATGACTTTACTGCTATGAGGAAAGTCATTCCATGCGGGATCCCTTGTACGATAAAAATGATGATCAATACCCGTTCAACCATTCCAATGTACCGGCCTACACTTTTAGGTGAATCTCTATAATACTGTTCGGTTCGAATTCTTGTTACTTCGTTTACCTCTTCTCCTTTTTCATTATAGTGTGTTTTTATTTCCGTCTTCTCGTCTGAAATACTATATTTATCTTTTGATAATGTTGGGTTCGGCCCGAGATCTCTCAAAATTATCCCGAGAAAATAACCTGAACCTGTTGTCACCAGAACAAACAGGATACTGGTAAAGAGAAACTTCGAAACAAGATCCATTTCAATTCCTTCAAATAAAAACTGTAAGATACCGATTGAAATGTCAGCTGCAGTATAAGAAACCAAACCCGTAACATTCAATATTAAAATGATGGATAAGACATGGAGAAGTTGATCTACTAAGAATAATGTTGAACCGACAAGGACCTGATCGTGTTTCCTATTTATAGATTCTTTCACCCAATCCACGAGGTAGTGGATAAGTAGAATGAAAAACATGCTTGCTGTGATCTTATAGATTGTATCCGAACGCCATTCAACCAGTAATATGAAATAAATAACAACAGCAATAAAAAGGACAATGAAATGTGTGAAAATATGCTTAAGTAAACCTTTATGCAACCTTGCTTTCTTGAGTTCGATTACGGAATTTTTTTGAAGTACGAAGTCTGCCACGAAGTGGGCTAATATTATTAAAAGGAGTAATTGGAACATCCTTTACCCCTCTTCCTTTTCGGCTGGTTTTTGCAAATAATCCAATAGTTGTATCAAGCTATTTCTCATTTCAACTACCGTGTGATAATTCGATCTAGATAAGAGATACGAAATTGTGGATTTAGGTGACTTGTACCCAAGTCGGGTTCCTATTTCCTCATAGGTGGCTTCCTTATCTTTTTCTACCATTTTGATCACTTCCTTTTGTTTGTCACTTTGGTTGATGATTTTTTCATGAATGGAATAGGTCAACGCATTAAGTGACTGATAAGGGAGTTTTTCAGAGTGAAAAAAGAACGAGCTGTTTTCTTCATTCAATTGCCAATACTTTGATTTTGGATGATTCTTTTTTAGAAATAAATCTCGCGCATCTATTGCATTTAATACGGCTGATCCATTCATGGTATGGATCGTCGAATTAGCCGTTTCAAGTTCGCCAATCCCTAATCCGATATATAAGTATATCCCATCAGCCGCCAGTGTTCTGCTGATCTTTTCAGCAGCAATATACCCTAAAGAATAACTGTTCAAGACTCCAATCAGCTCGTCCCCGTTACGAACGTCGAATGGGACAAGTAATTCCTCTTTCCATTCTTCATTCATGCTGTCTGCACAATTCAACAAAGCTTCTAGAAGCTGCTTTTTATCCAATTGTCTAGAGTGCATTACATCACAAGCAATACAAATACATGACACTTTTGGTACACCTCGCAATAAGTTATTCTTACATAATATAGATTGATATAATTACATCAACTTTTTCGATGTTGATATATTTACAACAACTATAACAGATATAGAGGTTTAATCAATAGGTAAAACGGTTTAAATGATCCGATTTGATTTATTTGGTCATTTTCCTACTATTTTAAAGAGGCCACACTTCTCATCTCGCCCTGCAGCTTAGAAAATGATATAATCTCTAATAGCTGAAATATGGAGGAATGTTAAGAATGATTACTGTTACAAATGTAGGTTTGCGTTTTGCAGATCGCAAGCTTTTTGAAGATGTTAATATAAAATTCACCCCTGGTAACTGTTATGGCTTGATCGGGGCGAACGGTGCTGGAAAATCTACTTTCTTGAAAATCCTTTCTGGTGAAATAGAACCTCAAAAAGGTGATGTTCATCTACCGCCGGGGCAACGTATGGCAGTGTTAAAACAAAATCACTTCGAATATGAAGAATATGAAGTATTAAGTACTGTCATAATGGGACACGAGCGCCTTTATGGAATCATGCAGGAGAAGGACGCAATTTACGCAAAGCCTGATTTTTCCGAAGAAGATGGAATCAAAGCAGCTGAACTTGAAGGTGAGTTTGCTGAATTAGATGGCTGGGAAGCAGAGTCTAACGCGGCAGTCCTATTAAAAGGTCTTGGAATCGAAGAAGGACTTCATAACAAAAAAATGGCTGACCTGACTGGCGGTCAAAAGGTCAAAGTATTGCTGGCGCAAGCCCTATTCGGCAATCCAGATGTCCTTTTGCTCGATGAGCCGACAAACGGACTCGACCTACAAGCGACACATTGGTTGGAGGAATTCTTGATCAATTTCGAGAACACCGTCATTGTTGTTTCCCATGACCGGCACTTCTTAAATAAAGTGTGTACACATATTGCGGATTTGGACTTCGGGAAAATTCAAATTTATGTCGGAAACTATGATTTCTGGTATGAATCCAGTCAACTAGCCCAAAAGATGGCCCAAGAGCAGAATAAGAAAAAAGAAGAAAAGATTAAAGAACTACAAAACTTTATCGCACGATTCAGTGCTAATGCATCTAAATCGAAGCAGGCGACTTCCAGGAAGAAACTCTTGGAAAAGATCACCTTAGACGACATCAAACCATCATCTCGCCGTTACCCATTTGTCGGTTTCTCGCCAGCGAGGGAAATTGGTAATGACTTGTTACGTGTTGAAGGATTGACCAAAACGGTCAACGGTGAAAAAGTTCTTGATAATGTTAGCTTCATAATGAATAAAGACGATAAGATCGCTTTAGTTGGAAAAAATGAAATTGCGAAGACAACCTTGATGAAGATCTTGATGGGTGAAATGGAACCAGACAGCGGAACTTACAAATGGGGGGTCACGACTTCTCAAGCCTATTTTCCTAAGGATAACTCTGACTACTTCGATGGCTGTGAACTGAGCCTTGTGGACTGGTTGCGCCAATATTCACCTGAGGATGACAGCGATACGTTCTTAAGAGGATTCTTAGGTCGTATGCTCTTTTCTGGTGAGGAAGTGAAGAAAAAAGCCAGTGTCCTATCCGGAGGAGAAAAAGTACGTTGCATGCTTTCAAAGATGATGTTAAGCAATGCAAACGTCTTGCTTCTCGACGAACCGACTAACCACCTTGACCTTGAATCCATCACTGCATTGAACAATGGATTGATCAAATTCAAAGGTTCAATGATTTTCGCGTCTCATGACCATCAATTCGTCCAAACGATCGCTAGCCGTATCATTGAATTGACGGACAATGGGGTCATGGATAAGCAAATGACTTACGATGAATATCTAGAAAATAAAGAAATCCAAAAACAACTTGAAACGATGTATGCCTAATAAATTGTAAAAAAGAGCTTGAATATTCTTGAATATCAAGCTCTTTTCCTTTTCTTAAGTGTAACGAATTTTTAGCGGACACCAGAGACCCTATTTGCCGAAAGTCAATGAAAATCAGTTTTCTTTCACTTGAATTATGGAACAATTTTCCTCTAATTTCTACAATCGATACATTCCTTATACTTTGCATCCATTATTATTTGGATCCTCCCAGTAATTTGCTGTTACTATCCACTACCACCCCGGATAAATATGTAAACAAATTGTATAGAAAAAATATGTGGCGTATTAGAAATGTTTTGGATGTTTTAATCCCCTGTTTCTATAGGTCAATTGATGTGATTATTTGAAAATTGTATTAATTTTAAGGTGGAAATATTTATTTCTTGCCTATTCTTCTATATAATTAGAACCAACTTGATTTAGACTGTCCGTATTAAATCCGTTACAGAAGTTTTTTGTCCGATATTCTCTTTTTTTATCCCCTCAAATCTTTTTCTTTCATATATATACATCAAGAAGTTATTTTCCTCTAGACGATTGAATTTTTTTAGAAAGTAGGTAGTTTCCATGGATTCATTGATCATCCGTTCGTTTCAAAATGACGAGATAAGGTTTGCGTTTGTTTATGAAGGAAGACTGTATACGATGATTATGAAATGGTCTGTGGATAATCATTATTGGAATCTGCATACTTATGACCAAGATCTATTGAATAACCCAGAGCAATATGGCTTTATTGTAGGAAGATTATTATCAACCGACCGGGTAAAAGAATATTTAAAAGAGCGTCACATTAGCATGAATACTGTTTATTGCAAAGACTGCAACAATGTTTCTGTTGAATGAATCAATTTTATAATAAGTAAAACTTATAGGTTGTAAAAGGACTCAATAAACAACTTGTCATTTACCAAGTTTTTGAAGAGGTTTAAAATTTATGGCAAAAGATATAGCAATAAAATACAGTGCTTGCTTCTTTCGCCATTGAAAACCATTTAGTTTGGAGGGTTTCGGTTGTTCCGCTTACGCCTGTTGTTCATCGGAATTTTGGCAGGTTCTACGTTGGGTATGGTCAGCCACATTTTAAGTTAAGGCAAAATCCCCCTTAAGCAAAGGGGGATTTTCTGTTACAAGCCCCCTTTCATTAAATAATTTGCCTTTGAAATACACAAGCTAAATCATGAAGTGTATTTCGGAGGTGATATGGTTGAGATTTAAAGTAGTTACAGTAGCATTGGTTTCGTTGGTTGCAATATTTGCAGTATATTTCTTTTACCCTGCTAACAATGTTGAAGCCCCTCGAGTTCAACAAACACAACCTGATAAAAGGATTATCCCAAATAAGTCGGATACAAGACAATCCAGGGAACTTGTGAAATTGAATTCAATCGAGTATGGAGAAAGACTCGTCAGAAAGCTTGATACAAGTACTTCCGTAGGAGTGATTCAGCACAAAACAAAAGTTAAAAGTCACTATCAAGAGCGACAGGCTACGGTTAAATTTAAAGAAAAACCAAATCAAGAGGACATGGCGACCCTTCGGAAAGAAATCGATGGTGAAGTGGCTAAGCAATTGGATTCAACTTATATTTTTAAATCTGACTCCTTAAGTACTCCGCAATTGATTGGCTATTTCAATTCAAGAAATGATGTTGAATATGCAGAGCCTAATTACCTCTATTTACAAAATGAAATTGTGACAGATGATGAATTCTATCAACAATATCAATGGAACCTGCCTGCTATCCGTACTGAAGAAGGCTGGGAAATTACACGCGGGAATGAAGATGTGATTATCGCGATCATTGATACCGGTATCGATATGAAACATCCAGATTTATCGGGAAGACTCGTTGAGGGGCATAATATTTTGAATGATAGTCCAAACCCGGATGACGACAATGGACATGGAACCCATGTAGCCGGAATCATCGCCTCTGAGACAAATAACGGCCTTGGTGTCGCTGGTATGACCTGGTACAACAAAATCATGCCGATCAAAGCGATGAACGCAGATGGTTATGGCACTTCATTTGATGTGGCACAAGGTGTTCGATGGGCGACAGATCATGGAGCTGACGTTATCAATCTCAGCCTTGGAAATTATAAAGAATCAAAAGCTTTAGCTGAAGCCATCGATTATGCTTATGGCAAAGATGTCATCCTTGTTGCAGCTTCAGGGAACGATAATACCAATCAAATTAGTTATCCTGCGGCTTTCGAAAATGTCCTTAGTGTAGCTGCAGTCAATGCTAATTTACGACGAGCGGATTTTTCTAATTATGGTGATTACATTGATGTCGCAGCCCCTGGTGTAGACATCGCCAGTACGTATATTGATAATCAGTATGCATCCTTGTCTGGTACTTCTATGGCAACCCCTCATGTCGCCGCGCTTGCCGGATTGATCCGTTCCTCTCAGCCAGATCTTAAAAACAGCGAAGTAATACAGATTATCAAAGATACAACGGATGATGCAGGGACAATCGGAAAGGATCCATACACTGGACATGGTGTTATCAATGTTGCGGCTGCCCTCGACTCGACCTATGAACAGGAAGAGTCGTATGGCAGATTCGGTGAATGGTTAAAAAGAATTCGAGAGTGATCAATTAATAATGATAATATGAAGAAATCAAAACGCTCAGAGGAATTCTCTGAGCGTTTTGATTCTATTGTGAGATTAAATAGTAAATATAACGATTTGAACTTCGTCTTTTTCTACAAAAATTAACTGCTTAAATCATCAGTCTATTTTTTGGTGTTTGTATGTAAAGGAATACCCCTAACATGATTTCCATAAATTGTTCATATAGTTGAAAAAGGAAAATCATAAAGGGGAGTTCCAATGACATTCGCTATCGTAATTATTTCTATTTTGTCTTTCAACATATTATTGTTCTGCTTCTTGCTTATGGTAGAAAATCGAAGCCAAATAACTATGATGGAAGCGAAAAGTGTTGCAATGTCATCCGGTATGACATTAGGACTGGCTTCAGGTTTATACCTGATGTACTTTTTAAGTGAAGAAATTACACTTGCAACGTTCATCGCCATGGCGATCGGAAGTGTCGTGGGAATCATCATTAGTGCCCCTGTTCACTTACTTGCAGCAATTGAAGGATTGCTTGCAGGCAGTATGGGCGGGATGATGGGTGTGATGCTTGGCTCGATGCTGCCGGTCCAGGAATGGGATTTGATGATGAAACTCCTTCTTGTTATGCTGGTAATTATTTTATTGGTCAATGTCACTTATTTATACAAAAGGTCAGAAAAGAAATACCCGAAAACCTTTCGTTTTATCATTGGGGTAACTGTGATTTTAATAAGTACAGGGATGTATTCCATCATGATTTTCTCAGGTACGGGTAGTCACAATGAAGAAGTACCGCCACATCACATGAATCACGTAGAATAATTAGTCTTATAAGAAGAAAGGACTGACCTAGTAAGATGGGCAGGCCACTTATGTTCATTCTGATTCAATATGGATAATTTTCGAATGGTCATCCGGTGTTTTCGGTATTTTGACGGTAAGTTGATTCCCTGACATCGAAGCCTTGATTTTTTCATGTGACACGTTTGGCGGCAATGGCAAGTATCTTTCAATGCGTTTAGAATAGTTTTCTTTCCTTAAAACCTCCCCTTTATCATTTTGTAATTGTTCTTCTTCGAATTTTTGAATTAAAATCCTCAATTGATGATTGATGACTTCTAAATTGACACGGTCATCTTTTTCAACGGGTAATGTTGCCTGTATGACAACCTCATTTTCTGATTCAGCTACATCTACATGGAAAAAATAATTCGAGTGTAAATGATTCAATTGCTTATCAAATTCCTTAAAGGATTTTTGCAATTGCTGATCGATGGAGTTTAAAAAAGCATCCATACGTTCATCATTGAAAAGATTACTCAACTGATTTTTCCAAAAATCCATCCTTCTCTTCTTCCTTTCTACTTAGTTTAAAAATTCGCCAGGTTGTTAGAATCATTGATATCTGGATCAATCGTATTGGTGAAGTTCCAGAAGTTGTTCACAAGCATGAAGTCACCTGTATTCGATCCGCCGGAACCACTCGATGATTTAGAGGTCATTTTTGGAGAAATATATAGAGTATCACCAAAATTAACTGTAGCACTGCTTGAAACTGCACTGATCTTTATCGGAGCTAATATGACTGAAGGCATAGCTGTTTACTCCTCTCTCATGGGCACATTTTTCTACCGTATCCTATGCACTTCATCAATATTTGGTACCCATTAACACGGGATTAGGTATACGCATATGTTGTATTAATAACCCCTGAAAAGGATGTTCAATATGCCTGCTATGGTCGGAGCGATAAAAATCAACGAAGTTTCAGGGTCAGCTGTTTTTAACATCGGGGATGTCTATCATATAGCACCTAACAGTGTATCGAAAACTTTTGCGGGAGCAGGGTCTTTTAATACAGGTGACAACTTGCAAGTCAATAATGGCTACAGCATCACTCATACGTTAGATTCAGATGTGATCGATAACAGTCAAATTGGAAATACAGGCTAAATATCATCATCTTTCTGAACAACCTTGTGTTAAATTGCTGATCAGATTGCATAGGTTAATTATGAGGGGGTGATGGGCTTGAGTAATGATTATTATTTCGAACAGCGGATCCAGCAGCTTGAAGAAATCATCAGGCACTTACAAGATAAAACTAAATCGATCGAGTCCATCGTTGCAGGTTTACAAAATGAAGTTGCACAATTGAAAAACTCGCCTCAAACCTCAATTGAATATAATTTCGATCAATTGAAAATTGAAACGTTGGAAGGGACATTGAATATCGGACTCTCTCCTGGAGGGAGCGGTCTTGATAATATTGAGGATCTAGGCGTCAACGGTAAGAAAATCCAGATAAACAAAAATAATTCCTCTGAAACCCAATCTCCCTTTACAGATGATATGTATAAATGGATCAATCAAGGAGTCGATCATTATCTGAACCATGATATCTTCAATGATATTCAAAAAGTGGAAAAGCGGACTCGATTTAATTTAACCAAGTCACAGCAAAAAGTGATTGTAGAGGATATCAAAAAACAGATGCAGCATCGTCTTCCCCATTATATGATGGCAACAAACCCTGATAATGTACAACGAAATCCTAATCAAGAGGCTGACCGGATCATGGAGCAAATTAAAAAAGACATTGTAAGCGGGATTGAAATCTATATGAATAATGAGAAGAAGAAATCCCAAGGAGGGAATCAGGATGGAACTTAACGTCATCAATCGTGAGCTATCTGTGGGGGATATACGTATCATGGGTCTGTCGACTTCTTCACTGCTTTTGGTCGGGGACAGTGATGTGATCAATTGTCAATCCATGTTCGATACACCGCCAGAATCATTGATCATCGGGACCCCTCTCGTACCTTTGGCGACGGAATCTTAAAATGGATCGTGTTTCTGTCGTTCAATATATCGATATCGTTTCAGTCGTCAGTTCTTCAGTCGTTCAAGCTGGCGACACGAAAATCATGACTCCGGTTTCCAGGGCGTTAGCTGTACAAAGGCAAGAATCGACATATGATATTGATGAGCATCGGCTTGATATGTATTCGATTTTCTCGATACCTTTTCCGCCTTTATCTTATGAATGCGTTCCCGTAAATACTGTCCAAGAAGTGCCTGCCATACATGTCAAATCCATAAATATCATTGGTGTGGCGGCCTCCTCTTCCATCCGTATCGGGAAAACGGATTTCATTTCGAGTGAATCCCGTGTCAAGCACATTCGCCACTTCACTGTCAATCCTTATGAATAGGAGGATGATTATGAATGTGTATGTCAATCAAACGATCACGATCCAAACGTTGCGCATAGAGGGATTATCAAATTCATCTGTCCTCCAAATCGGCACGAGCGGTGTCATAAAACCCATTTCATACAGTGCCAATACGGGAGGATTCACCGAACCCGCCCCCGAATTGAAGCAACCATTCGGCGGGGTTCAAGAACTACCTATAGCTGGTCCATTGGTGCCATTGGCGCCACAAAGATGATCAATTGAAAAAGGCGAGGAGATTTTATGGATTCATGGTCAAAAATGATGGATTGGAAACAAATGGCTGATAAATACATCAATCAAAATTTCTTTCCGAATCAACAAGAAAATGAAAAATCCGGCCCAAAAGTAAACATCTATGAGTCAGAGAATGAACTCTTATGCTTGGTTTCACTTCCCGGCCTGAAAAATATCGATGATGTAGAAGTCTATGTATACAAAAGTTCGATAAAGGTCATCGGGAATACGACTATACACACACATGGCATGTCGCTCAAACAGAATGAAATATTCCAAGGAAGATTCGAGCGAGAAGTAACCTTACCCTACTCAGTCCGGGAAGATCCTATTGAAGCCTATTATCAAAAAGGAATTCTCTATATAAGGCTGTATCGTCTATTGACAGATGATCGATCCAAGAAAAAAGTCGAGGTAAAGTACTACCCGGATTAAGGATGGGCTGACGCTCAAATTCAGGTCAACCCTCCCTATCATCTATGTGTTACCTATATTATTACTGTCTGAAGCATCTGGATCTATAGTGAACGTTACACTGAAAAAGTTGTTTTCTGTCAAGAAATCTCCAGTGTTCCCTCCTCCAGAGCCTTGTGCAGTCTTTGAAGTCGATACGGGTGAATTATAGAATAAGTCCCCGAAATTAACCGTTCCATCATTTACAGCGGAAATTTTGATGGGTGCAATGATTATTGTCGGCATAGCCACTCTCCTTTATCCCATAATGCATGAAAAGGGATTGACCTTATCAATCATGCTTACTCCAATATAAACGTCATCTTGCTTTATGAAATACAAAATAACGTATTGAAGTAGCCTGATATTTGATTTGATCAAACCCTTTTGTAAGATGACAAACATATAATTTTTTATTTCAGGAAGCAAAAGGAGTCCGACAACTCCTTTGCTTACCCTTTTTATGATCGTATTCGTCAAATTAGCTTACAAAAGCTACTCCCACGATAATGAGGAGAATAAACAAAACTACGATCAAAGCAAAACCTGCTCCATGCCCATGCCCGAAACCCATGAAAGACATCCTCCTTCCTTCAGGTCATTAAAAGAATCTATTCTACCTAGAGAATAGTCTTTTCATTACATACTATGTAGAAGTACAGGTTTTGATAGGGACAAGTGGCGATATTTTAGATATCTTTCGCCGTTTTTTAAAAAGTTTTTTGAGACAATTGTTTAGTGACCTATCACGATACACAGCGGATGTAATGATCATTTATTTTATTATGTAAATTTTTACTAGTCGAATCATCGAATTTTGTCGAAATTTCATCTTTTTTTGAAAATTTAAGTATGTTATAATTATGCTGTTTGATTTTTATAAATGCATCTTTATATGTGTTTTATTTAAAGTGTTTCCAACTTTAGAATGATTTTTATTAGTACTTAACGTCTGGTTATTTTACATGTTTATACAATCTGCGTAAGTTTTATGGTAAAAGGAACAGACCATCGTCTAATTATTGTGAAAAGTTGGATCAATCAAAACTACATTTTAAACGAGGTGAACAATTAGAAATGGACAAGGAGAAAACATTGCCCAAACCTAGTACATCGAATTACCTTAAGTTCCTTATACCTTCCTTGATCGGAATATTTCTGTTCATGATCCCGATTAATTACAAAGGTGAAGTGACCATACCGGTCGCCCTGCTCGCGGACTGGTTACAGGGCTTGCTTGGTGACAGCATCCCAGTCATCATGACATGGATAATCGTTCTTACAGTCCTGCTATCATTTGTAGCTGTTTTGGCAAAGCCAGCATTCATTATGAATAATACATTTTTAAAATCTCTCTTATTGGTACGTCCAATTTGGTTGATAGCAAGATTCTTAGGTATGATTTTTGCAATCATGACATTGAATGAGATCGGACCGGAATGGATTTGGTCACCGAATACAGGTGGTCTACTACTATACGACCTCGTGCCGGTATTATTCTCAGTATTTTTATTTGCAGGTTTGTTCCTGCCATTGTTACTGAACTTTGGATTGCTAGAACTATTTGGAGCTTTATTATCAAAAATCATGCGTCCTGTTTTCACCCTTCCTGGACGGTCCTCGATTGACTGTCTTGCTTCTTGGTTAGGAGACGGGACAATCGGAGTTCTTCTTACCAGCAAGCAATACGAAGAAGGAAATTATTCCAAACGAGAAGCAGCAGTAATCGGTACTACCTTCTCTGTCGTATCAATTACATTCACGATTGTTGTCCTGAAACAGTTGGAGTTAGACGCTTATTTCGGACCATACTACTTGACGATTGTATTGGCTGGATTCGTAGCAGCTCTGATTTTACCGCGTATCCCACCGTTGTCAAACAAGAAGGACGCATATGTGGATGAATCGGATGCTAGTAAAAGCGAGGATATCCCTAGAGGAGCAAAAATGTTGTCTTGGGGATTGAGATCGGCCGCACACACGGCTAAGAAAACGAAAAGCTATGATGTCATTGTTAAAGGTGGATTCCAAAATGTGCTTGATATGTGGATGGGTGTAATCCCTATCGTCATGGCAATTGGAACGATTGCATTAGTGATAGCAGAAGTGACTCCATTTTTCGAATGGCTCGGTAAACCGTTTGTACCGCTTCTGCAAATCATGCAGGTGCCTGAAGCATCTGACGCTGCTCAAACCATTGTTGTAGGATTTGCTGATATGTTCTTACCAGCCCTTATCGGAGTGGAAGTAATTGAAAGCGAAATGACTAGATTCATCGTAGCATGTCTATCTGTAACACAGCTCATTTACATGTCTGAGGTTGGTGGGCTGTTACTCGGTTCTAAGATTCCAGTAAACTTCAAAGATTTAGTTCTCATCTTCTTAGAGAGAACAATAGTAACATTACCAGTTATCGTATTGATGGCACACATCATTTTTTAAGATACTATTTGCCAGGGCAGCCTTTTGTGGCTGCTCTTTCAATTTTGTAAAAGGCCCTGCTAAGTCATTGTTGATATATGCAATTTCACTCCCTTTCCGCGGGCTGAAGAAAAAGCGGAAGCGACCCGCTTAGTCACGTAGGTCACTGGAAGACTGACGAGGAGGCTCGAACCAAACAAAAATTTGGTTCTGCGTGGGGATACGCTTCGACATAAATTAATGTGTCAGCCGCCGCAGGAAGTTTGAAGTGATCCAAGTGACTGGTCGCTGAGCTGGACATCACTTTTCTGCATCCAAACTGCGGGGTCCCGTCTGGCCCGCTTCTACCGCTAGAGTGTCACGAATTTCTTTTTAGAAAATTTCCTGTAAAAATCAACGTTAATATTTAAGAAATTAGTGTAAAAAAAGGCTGAGAACCAGTTTGATCTCAGCCGCATTGATTGCTACCAGGAAAACCAAGAATCGGAGTCTTCATCCTCTTCTGACTCATCATCCTCATCATCCTCATCATCATATGAGGTCTCGTTTTTCACTTCAATTTCTTCTTCATCTTCATCATGAGTTCTATTTGGACCGAAACCCCACATCGCATCCCAAGGATTTACGCCCTCTTGTTCTTCTTCAAATTCCATATCTTCATTCTTAATATCCATTTCTTCGTTGTTTTTCTTTGCCATGAAAATCCCCCCTTTCTGTAACTACGTCAGGTAACCATGGCATATTAACCATCTCTTATTAAGGTATTGACAAATTCATTTTTCGGTACGGATATATGCCTATATTCAATAAAAAAGAAGAGACTTAAAAAATGTCTCTTCATTCTTCAATCAACACTCTTGAGAAACTCTTTGACGGATTCTGGTGTTTTGGCGTTTGCACTATGTAAGTGAGCAACCTTTTCTCCCTTTTGGTATATAAGCAAGCTCGGTATCCCCATTACCTCATATTTTTCAGCGATTTCTGGAAATTGATCTTTATCGATCTGGTACCAATCTTTATCCTGATTTTCTTCAATTATTTCTCCGATGAACATATCGAGACGTTTGCAATCCGGGCACCAATCCGTTTCGAATTTAATGACTGTTTGCTGCTGATGATTGATAAGATCATTGAATTCTTGTTCAGAAGTTATCTTTTTCATGAAAATCCCTCTCTTCTAGTTAATATGAATAGTATACAAAATTACTTTTTTGAATGATAAATGATATGCACTGTGCAGTATAGTTGTTTCTGGTATGTGCTGATGGTCCACTATAAATACACGGCTTTATACCGTTTATTGGAATAATGATTTGTATCACAATTATAAGCTTTAAAAAAGCAATAATTGTAAAAACTATTATCTGTAAGATAAAATGGTTACTGAGGGAGGGGTTATTTTGGGCCATCATCATGATCATCAGGCAAATAAAAAAGCCTTGAGAATATCTTTCCTTTTAATCTGTGTATTCATGATCGTCGAATTGATTGGTGGTCTTATTACTAACAGTTTGGCGTTGCTCTCTGATGCCGGCCACATGTTCAGTGATGCGGCATCTTTAGGACTAAGTTTCTTAGCCATCCATTTTGGAAGCAAGCAACCCAGTCCTAATAAAACATTCGGATATAAACGGTTTGAAATTCTTGCTGCTTTCATTAACGGAATTGCTCTTATCGTCATTTCCTTCATCATTATTTATGAGGCTTATCACCGTTTCGTGAATCCCCCTGCTGTTGCGGGATACGGGATGCTCACAATAGCTATCATCGGGTTGTTGATCAACCTGATTGTCGCTAATATCCTTCTGAAAGGTGACACTAGCGGCAACTTGAATGTAAAAAGTGCTTTTCTGCATGTTATAGGAGATCTTTTAGGTTCTGTAGGTGCAATTATCGCTGCAATCTTCATTATCTCACTGGGATGGGGATATGCAGACCCAATCGCAAGTATTGTGGTTGCTGTTTTGATTTTAATCAGCGGATGGCGCGTCACAAAGGAAGCTATCCATGTATTGATGGAAGGTACGCCAGGGCATATCGACATTGGAGAAATCAAATCATCACTCTGTACCCTCCCATCTATCCAAAATGTACATGACCTTCATGTTTGGTCGATTACATCAGGTTTTACCGCCCTCAGTTGTCATATTACGATTGATAAGGAGACCGATCATCAGGAGATATTAGAGAAAGCATCCGACCATCTTAAAGACGTCTTCCACATCAATCATACAACGGTTCAAATTGAATATTCAGATGGTGAATGTGATTCTTGTAACTAAAAAAGATGGGACAGTTTGGTTTCCATCTTTTTCTTGTTATTTTTCTTTGAATTGATACACGATCGAGTCCCCGATTGGCTTATAACCGATCTTTTTATAGATGCTGTTGGAGGTCGGGTTTGAGAGATCTGTATACAACGTGCAGAACCCATAGCCATCTCTTAAAAGGATCCTGCTCAGTTCTGCCACGCAAGATGTTGCATATCCACGCTTTTCATACTCTTTTGGAGTGTATACATAATTGACGCTAATCCCATTAGATGTACCCCTAGCCTTTCGCGCCATGGAAACCAGTTGTTTATCTTCCCAGACATAAAGGCTTTCTTGCAAAATGAATTCCTTCGTTTTTTTCCTCGCTAATTCTTTAGTAAATGGAGTTTCTGTTACGTATGAAAATTCATAACCCCATTTTGAAAGCAGGTCGATGTCATCCATTGTTGCCAATCTTATGAAACCTGGACTCTGACAAACATTATTCACCTTTGTCAGTTTAAAGATGTATTGTTCCATTGCAGTCTCGTAACTGATTTTATTGGCTGCGCACCAGGATTCAGCGAACAAGCCTGCCAGTATACCAGAACCAATGACTCCTGGAATATTTACCGGAAGTGCTTTTAGCTTTTCGATAGCTAGTTCTATAGCTTCTTTTAGGTGAGGATGAGAACGATCACCGAATATCCCTAAATTGTAAGGCGGTGTCATGATCAATATTAAAACCATGTTTTGCTTACTATCGGTAATAGATGCGAAAAATGGAGTTGTACCATCACTTATCCCCTTTTCCTCATTTTCAATACACCGATGCATAATACCAAGCGGAAGGTTATTTAATGCCTCATCTTTCAACAAAAATGCTTGTCCAACACGAGCTAGTTCACTCGCTTTCTTGTATCGTTGAAAATTCATGACTCTTTTCCCCTTTGGTCGATATAAAAGACTGTAAATATTTTATCGATTCTTGCTTGGACTTCTCTAAGTAACGAACAATGTCATCAAATTGAAAGACTTCAAATGTCTCCTTATGTTTGCAAGAAGGGGTTTTGAAGTCTTCCTCCATCGACAGTAGAAACTGCTTTACCGATTGGTGATTCAATTCCTCATAAAAATCAAAATACCGGCCAGAAGCAAGTCTTTCCTCTAGCTGAAAGTTTCCATGGTGTTGTAAAAGATGATAATTGAAACGTCTGAAATCTCTATGGTAGGCGTAATAAAAAGAATCGTCCGCTTCTATTTCCTCTTTGATCCAAGAAAGATAAAAATCCTTCAGCCAGATGTCATCAGTGATCAGATGACATAAATAGCCCAATGTGAGTGGTTCATTTATTACATTCTTATACGTTACAGCGAATTTCGGATAATTAACGGAAATGGTCAATCCATCACTATCATACTCGAAGAAATGGCTAAGATCTTTCGGTATGACAGCATCTGGGATAACGGAACCAAGCAGAAAATCATTTTCACTCTTTATTGATAGCTCCTTCAATACCATATCTGCTGTTATCAAATGCATAATACGTGATCCCATTAAAAAATAATCCTTTCATCATATATTGGAGCCCATATCCAACTATTTTTCTAGCTCACCTATACTTATACAAAAAAACACGGAATCCTATCCGTGCACCTTAAAAATTTCCTGTAACTTAACATAATAAAATTAATTCACATTGGAGTTTTATGGATTATTTATATGTTCTGAAGATGTTCGGTCTGTTGATACCAAAAAAGTTAAACCTAGTTCTAGGATACATAGTACAACCATTGCTATAAAACCAAACATAGATACGCGCGCCCCCATATTTAAGTATTTACAATTGATTATAAGTAATTAAGCACAAATGCACAATAAGCATCTTTAATCAATATAATTATTTTTGCTTTTGCTTACTTCGCTTATATCACTTATAATGAATAAAAGCAGAAATAGAGAAATGGGGACTTTTATGTTTCAAGATGAGCGGTTAGTGAAAATACTCGATTACTTATATAAGCATAGTCGTATAACAGTCACTCAAATGATGGATATGTATGACATTTCCAGGGATACGGCTAGAAGAGATTTAGTTAAGTTAGAAAAACAAGGAGATATTACACGTACTAGAGGTGGCGCGCTCCTCTCCACTGAAAAAACTTATGCTGAACCAAAAGATGATTCTGGAGAGTTGATGCTGACTTCTAAATTGGATCGATCCATCGCTCAAAAGGCTATGAGCCTGATTGAAGCTGAAGAAAACTTGATGTTCGACTCTTCTATTTCTGTTCAATATCTTGCTGATATTCTCGCTATTCCATCGACGGTCATTACGAACTCTTTGAAATCAGCCAGGCTGCTTGCTGATAAAACAAATATAGATATTCATCTTATCGGCGGTCGATTGAACAAAAAATCGCAGTCTCTACAAGGCTCATCCTTATTAGAAGATATAGAACGGTATTATGTGGATAAAGTCTTTATTGGGGCTGATGGGATTGTATCAGAGGGAATTTCTTATTCTAATCAAGAAGAAGGAATGGTAACACGCGCGATGACAAAACGCGGGGATCAAATCATCGTACTGGCAAACTCTGCATCATTTGGCAAACAAGAATTATTCAAAAGTCTCTCTTTCAAGGAAATCGATATTTTGATTACGAACCATAACCCTGATAGCGAATTCATTCGAATATTAGAAAAGTTTGATGTAAAATTAATAGTAGCCAACAAAGAAAACCACAACTAAGCCCTATTGGGTTCCATAGGTTTTGTGGTTAGTTTTTGGATGTTGTTATTTATTTTATAAAATTAATTTTTAAAAAGGGGGAGCTTCTATCACCCTTAGACCAAATCATATTTGTAATAGTGTTCTACTATATAATTTCTAACAAGTTTACTGCTATCGTCATATAAACAAACCCTAATAGTGCAAGGATCCACCACTCCTTTTCATCTATTCCCCCTATATTCTTTTGATAAATGTCTTAACCTAATTATTTTATGGTCGTCGTTTTTTGGGCACGGATGAAGAGAAATTGTGGTCTTTTCGTCCATTTTTCATATGTGTCTGGTTGTGCTTTTCTGAATTCATCGGTTGGCATCGGCTCGATTAACTTTTCAATGACAAACCCGTTTAGATGGAGCGGCTTGAGGATTTCACTCAATGGTCTTCGATAAAATTGGACTTTCACTTTACCATCCGGTGTATTCCACTCATCGTCCAGTAATTCAGTTGTAAAATAGTTATCGCGATTGAAAACTATATAGTCCATAAAAGGATGGTGGACCGAAAAGACAAGCCGTCCTCTATTTTTTAATATTCGATTGAATTCTCTCATAGGTGTTTCCCAGTTTTTTAGATAATGTAAAGTTAAAGGAGAAACGATCAAATCTTTTGACTGGCTTTCTATCTGATCCAGTGGTTGATTAAGGTCAGCTAGAAAAACCCTAGCTTTGTCACCTGAACGTTTTTTCGTCAATTTAATCATGTTAGGACTGAAATCGATCGAAGTCACCCTCTTAGCCCCGTGTTCAATGAACCACTTCGTATACCAACCCGCTCCGCAACCTGCATCAAGGACCCTTTTCCCTTCTATATCAGGAAGTAGAGACAGTGTACCAGGACGTTCATAATACGCGTTAGATGGTTTAATGTCGACATATCGGTCATAATAATCGGCTAATTCTTCATAGGCGTCATAGGAAATTAAGTCTTTCACGTTGAACATCTCCCAAAGAGTATAGTTTAAAATGAAAAAAATTATAGAAGCAAAAACCTTGCGGACTATAGTCAACATATGTCGATTGTATCTTGCTATACGCCTGCATAATCATGATGCATAATTGAAATTATTTCATCAAACAGAGATAAGTAATTCAACAGTCTCTCCCCTTATCATGTAAGCCTAATCTACATCCCTTTTCATAGGATAATAGATCCAACCTTCTTCTTTAGCGATTTCCAAATTAATACAAGGGTCGCTAAGGGTTATATTCTCTATGATCTCTCCATTTCCTGCATATAAAAGGGCAAGTATAGCGCAAATTGCTGCATCATAAGCATCTGTGTTTTTCTGGACCACTTCAGGGATCAAGGCAAGGATTTTTTGTTGTAAATGTAAAAGCTCATAACTTTTTATTAGAGCAGGATAGACTTCAATGATTACCCTCGAATCTGCTTTATGGCCTTGTTGAGGATGGATATTAAAATTTTGATTTTGAGTCCAATGGTTGGCATAGCTGATAGCAAGTGTCGCATTGTTACCTAACTTATCGAAAGGTGCTGACAAAGGCTTTTTACTAAACATTTTATAGATATGCCTTTCCGTCTCACGATAAGCATATGGATTGAAAATATCTTTGGAAGGTTTTTCTATGGAAGTTGATTCATTGTTGACTAGTTTTTTATACTCGATCGGAAAACCTAACGAAGCAT
This sequence comes from Pseudalkalibacillus sp. A8, assembly GCF_045920555.1. Classification (NCBI taxonomy): domain Bacteria; kingdom Bacillati; phylum Bacillota; class Bacilli; order Caryophanales; family Fictibacillaceae; genus Pseudalkalibacillus; species Pseudalkalibacillus sp. A8. The sequence goes on along the minus strand of NZ_CP174509.1, from coordinate 3,161,461 downwards.
CCATCGCTATTACAATAACAACAAAATCATCGAGTGAGGCTTCAGGATCCAGTAGTTGAAGGATTTTTCCAGGCATCCAATCATTATGATCAATGATTTTTTCATTTTGGGGTTGACCGACCCACTTAAATTCGTTTGAAAGGGTGTCAAATTGACAAGCTGCAATACCTTGTTTGGAACCCATCCAACCTCCAACATCCCAACCGAGTCCAAGTATTCTTGCCATATCAACACCCCCTTATCATCATTTCTGATCTAACAATAAACGAAGCGAGAAAAACGCGAATACAGTTCCTTTAAGTCGATTGATCCAACGTAAAACTGTTGCATTGCTCCACAGTTTTTCGCCGACTTTACCTGCCGAAATGGATAAGAGTATAAAAATAAGTAAAGCTTGAACAATGAATAATAATCCTAGAATTATCATTTGAAAGGGGATTGTACCATTGCTAACCTTTACGAACTGAGGCAGAAAAGCTAAAAAGAAAATAGAGACTTTAGGATTCAATATATTCATCAAAATGCCTTTTCGATAAAGGCTAATCATTGAGTATTTCTTAACTTTCTGCTGTTCTGGTTCAGAATTTTCACGGAACGCTTGGATCGCTAAATACAAGAGATAGATTGCCCCAGCAACCTTAATGATTGTGAAAGCTAAACTTGACTGATAAAGGATTGCCGAGATCCCGACTGCTGCAGCTAATGTATGAGCAATCAGCCCCGTACAAAGGCCGAGCCCGGTCGCAATACCTGCTTTCTTACCTTGGGAAACGCTTTGCGCAAAAACAAACATGAAGTCAGGTCCAGGTGTAATGGTTAGTAATACAGATGCGAATAGAAAATAACCAATCGTAGTTATGTCCATATGTAAGTTCTCCTTTAAAAGTAATTAAACTATGCATCTATCATACCAAATAAAAGTCAAAAAAGGACTGATTCTGAATCAGCCCTTCTTCCTGCTATAGGTTTTGAGATGGGTCAGCCACTTTTACAATGTATTTACCGATGTTCTCACCTTTAAACAATCCTAGAAATGCATCTGGTATGTTCTCAAACCCTTCTACTATTGTTTCACGATAAGATAGTTTACCCTCCTGAAGCCACTTTGCAAGATCGTTGACCGCATCTTCAAAATACGCACCATAATCAGAAACGATGAACCCTTTCATCAAAGCACTATTGATAAGTAGGTTCGGCTGTACCCGGATTCCAAGGTCAGGTTTTTCGAGGTTATATAATGCAATTTGACCACAGATCGGAATACGTGCGCCTTTATTGATCAAACGTAAGACAGCATCCGATACTTCACCGCCTACATTGTCATAATAAACGTCAACTCCATCTTTACAAGCATCCTTTAATTGTTGTTTGAAGTTTTCCGACTTATAGTTGATCACTTCGTCGAAATTAAGCTCTTCTTTTAAGTAGGATAATTTTTCATCGGAACCTGCAATCCCTACGACCCTGGCCCCAGCAATTTTTGCTATTTGGCCGACAACTGTACCGACTGCCCCAGCCGCACCTGAAACAACAACCGTTTCACCCGGCTCAGGATTTCCGATATCAAGTAAACCGAAATATGCCGTTATTCCAGGCATACCAAGTACTCCTAAGTGAGTTGTAACTGGAGCTAGTTGTGGATCGATTTTACGAAGAGCGTCTTCTGAAGCGATTTGGAATGTTTCCCAACCAAGATTTCCAATCACGAGGTCTCCTACTTGGAATTCTGTACTGTTACTGGAAGTGACTTCAGCAATGACTCCCCCTGTGATGACTTGTCCTAATGCATAAGGTTCTACATATGATTTTTGGTCGTTCATTCTTCCCCTCATATATGGATCGACGGATATATATAAGGATTTCAGTAAAACTTCTCCGCTCCCAGGTTCGTTCAATTGTGATTCTGTCCATTCAAAGTCTTCGTGATTCGGCATCCCTACCGGCCTTTTTGCCAGCCTTATCTGTTTTGATTTAGTAGTACTCATTCTCGATCCCACCTTTACCATAATATCCTTTTATTATAAGTTCCTGGACATTATAAATAAAATAGATTGCTTGGATTGTAGAGAGATTGATTTAACGTATTTTGTGATATAATTACTTGATTACATGAAGATGGAGCTTAAAAAATGTACCAGACATATACTACTAGTCAGAAGCTGAAACAATTTCTATACATTCTCTTTCCGATATTGATTACTCAAGTCGGCTTGTTGGCGATGAATTTCTTCGATACGCTGATGAGTGGCCAAGCAGGCGCCGAAGATTTAGCCGGAGTTGCGATTGGATCAAGCATTTGGGTACCCGTCTTTACGGGATTAAGCGGTATTCTAATGGCCTTGACTCCCATCGTGTCCCATCTCATCGGCAGTAACACGAAAGAAAAGGTTCCTTTCTCAGTCATACAAACCCTTTATTTGGCTGTATTCCTATCAATTGCAGTGGTTATAATCGGTTTATTTGTCTTAAAGCCTATATTGAATGCGATGGATCTTACAGAGCAAGTAAGACATATCGCTATGCATTATTTGATCGGCTTATCCATGGGTATTCTTCCCTTATTCATCTATACAGCGATAAGGAGTTTTATTGATGCATTGGGTGAAACGAGGACGACGATGTTCATCACCTTACTTTCACTTCCTATCAATGTCCTTTTCAATTATCTACTTATCTTTGGTAAGCTTGGTTTTCCTAGACTGGGAGGTATTGGAGCAGGTTATGCTTCGGCGATCACTTATTGGTTTATCTTTTTCGTGGCTATCATAGTCGTTCATAGGAATCCTCCGTTTTCTCTTTACCGGGTCTTTAGAAAGTGGTTCCGTGTTTCTTTGGATACGTGGAAAGAAGTTTTGAAAATTGGAGTACCGATCGGACTTGCCATCTTTTTTGAAGTGAGCATATTTGCAGCTGTCACTTTGTTTATGAGTCGTTTTGATACGATTACAATCGCGGCTCACCAGGCTGCGATCAATTTTGCCTCTCTGTTATATATGGGACCCCTCAGTGTATCGATGACGTTGACGATCGCTGTCGGATTTGAAGTAGGCGCTAAACGCATTAAAGATGCCCGGCAGTACAGCGTATTAGGAATCAGCATTGCCATTGTTTTAGCATCCTTGTCAGCAGTGTTTCTATGGTTCTTCAATGAACAGATCGCTAGTTTGTATACGAAAGATGAAGCCGTGTTGAAATTGATTGCACATTTCTTGATCTATGCGATTTTCTTCCAGCTTTCAGATGCCATTGCAGCTCCAATTCAAGGTGCTCTGAGGGGGTATAAGGATGTCAATATGACTCTGATCATGGCCTTGATTTCATATTGGCTCGTAGGTTTGCCACTAGGATACATCCTTGCGAACTACACGGCATTTGGACCATTCGGATATTGGATTGGATTAAGCTCGGGGTTGACCAGCGGTGCTATTACGTTGTATTTGAGACTTCAACATTTGCAACGCAGTTATGCGAGACGTCAAAAGAATCCTTTACATCCTTAAGAATCTCATGTAGAAACCGATAACAGATGAAAGCCGAAAGCATCAGGAGGTGAAGTTTTAAAGATGGAGATCTCTTCATTCATGGCAAATAACCTTCAGCAGTTAAGACATACCTTTAACATGAATTTGTTAGATGGGAGTCTAGCGACTAAGGCAGCCCAGAGTACTGTCATGCTGAAAGATTTTGAAGCAGCACAACAAGCTGTCCAAGCACAGCATCCTACTTCTGGACATAACTTCGATTTGAAAGGTTGAATGAAAAAAGCGGAGAAGACTCCTATAGAAATGTAAGTTAATTTCTTAAGAGTCGACTCCGATTAATTCATTATTATATCTAAAAAGGATTAACAGATCTTTAAGGATGGTTAAATGACATTAAAACAATCGTATCCTGCAGCTCTCAGCGACTTCATAACAAATATCTGCACATTTTTGTGTTTCAGGGGATTCGCTTTGTGAACATTCATTTCCACATGCTTCACAAATCAACTCGCACAGTTGGCAGATTTCTTTTGCGAAAGGCGTTTCGCGTTGTAAAGCAGTTATTGTATAGGAGCAAATATCAAAACATTCCAACATGAGTTTTTCACAATCGTCAGAAGCTTGTGCAGGTGATTTTATGTTGTTCTCTTTCAACCACTCTGAACACATTTCTTTACATGAAAGGCATAGTTCTATGATGTTCTGATCTCTTTCTATCGCCATTTCACACGCCTCCAACAATATGTTAATAAACTGTATCCGTTCTGAAGCGAAGATAAACTTACTCTGGGAATTATTTACCATTATTCAATGATTTCTAGAAGTTCCTTATAAATCCGCACAATTTCTTCTAATTTCATTCGAACAAGGCCACTTGATGATGGAGTGACAAACTCTTTCATCCCAAATCCCACAGGATCATTCTGCAATCCCCATTCCACTTTTCTCCGTCCGCTATATTGGTTGTAAACCCCTTTCCCAACAAAGCAGACAACCTTTGGTTGATATCTATTTAATTTTTTCCTCAACTTTTCCTTACCCTCTTTATATTCCTTGTTTGTGATTTCTGCTGCCTCTTTTGTCGGTCTTTCCACAATGTTAGTGAACCCATAGCCGAATTTGTTAAGCAGAGTTTGATCCTCTTCAGGAGCATACAATCGGTCAGTCAATCCAGATTGATGAAGAATCTTCCAGAAACGATTTCTTGGATTAGCAAAATTGTGGCCGGTCTCACTTGATCGGATACTTGGATTGAAACCTACAAACACGATTTTCAAATTGTAATCAAGTACATCTGGGATCGGTTCAAGCATTACACTCCTCCTTGCCTATTCGCTTCATCTTTCTTCCGAACAGTCATGCCTCCGGAGAGCACAAACTTCATCGCTTCTTCTGGTTTCATATCCAATATTTCTACATCGGATTTTGGGATTAGAAATGTCATTCCTGCAACCTGGAATGTCTGCGGAACATACACTGCTATATGATCAACAAGAGGATCAGCTATCGAGTCGATATCTTCCGAAGTCACGAATCCTATAGATTTCATATTCGTACCTGGAATATGGACCAGCGCGACCTTTGAGAATGATTTCTTTTCTCCCAAGAATGATTGGATCGTATCTTTGATGACTGAATATAAACTTTTCACGATGGGAATCCGATCAAGCAGTTTATCCAAAAGCTCTACGATTTTCCCGCTTAAATATTGTCTTGATAGCCAACCTAGAATCGTTATCAAAATAATTGATGCAAGCAAGCCAAGTCCTGGTACATAATCTTCCTTCATGATGCTTCTGAACGTATTTCCAAGAATGTTATCCAAGAATTCAAATACTTTGATTACCACATAGATTACCAGGATAATGGGTAAAACAGTTACAATACCATTTAAAAAATTCTTTGCTAATGCTTTCATGTCAACCTCCAAAAAAGAATGAACCGAAAATTAATAGAGAAAAGGAGTGACCCCAGAAGACGAATCAGCCTTCGTGTCACCCCATCCAATTCCTATATCATTATATCATGTTTGTTCGTAAACCCCATATTTGAGGACATCGATATATTTGTCCAATTGACTGAGCAAAGGATCATAATCGATCAATAACTCTTCTTCATGTCCTTTATATTTCTGCATCAGCCCTCGATTGAATTCCTCCATCACCTTCAACACGTACTCTAGAACAAACTCTTTCGTCAAACCATTTCGCAGTTGATCTTCATGAAGATAATCGAAGAGTTGTTTAGCATTAAACTGCATCATCTGATTATATATCCTATCGTACAATGCAGCTATATCATCCTTTAACTCTTTTGGCGTATTAAAGAATCCATTTATCAAGATAAGATATTCATTAGGATGCTTTGAAAAGAAATTCATTTTGAGTATGGCGACTTTTTTGATCCGTTTAAAGAAATCATCCGCTTTTTCAGATTCCAATTGTGCGAAAACTTGATCGGAAACTAAACGTGCAGATCGTTCTAATAAGAATAAATATAAGGTCTTCTTATTCTTGAAATAATGAAATAATAACCCTTTCGAAATCTCTGCACGTTCGATGATTTTGTTCGTAGAAGTATTTTCAAAACCATTAGCAGCGAATTCTTCGAGACAGGCATCGAGGATTTGCTTTTTCTTTTCATCTGGCAACCTTTCAAAAGCTGGATTCATGAACTTATAACCACCCTTAGACTGCGATATCTTTTCTCTTATAATATAAAAATGCACCTACTGTACAAATCAACATGATACCTGTCATGATCAAAATATACAAGACATTGATCGTTTCATTCACTATGATATCAGCAGGATCTACATATTCAAATGGGCTGAAGTATTTCAACACTTCTAACTGATCAGACACACTTGAAATCACTTGCAAAAAATAAGTGATGAAGACTAAGCCTACTGTAACGGAAAGAATTTGTCGTCCCTTTTTCAATAAGGTGGACAACAAAAATGCAATTGCTGCAAATGTAAGATGCAATAAAATCGGTGCAATAGTCATAAGCAGGAATGGCAGAAATTTGAATGATCCATCATCTACGATCATGAAGGCAGCCAGGTTGATCAGGGAGACAAGGACATTGAATAGTAGGATGTTGACAATCACAAGAATTATTTTTTGCGTAAGCATTGCTGTTCTTGAAATTGGTTTTGACAATAAGAATTCGATCGTCTTCTCGCTTTCTTCTTTTGCCACCATATTCCCTGACAGTAGTACCACATAGATGCTGCCGATCAAAGTAATAAGCATGTAGCCTTCAACCGCATAAAAACCAAGGACTGTGCCAAGACTGATCTGATCCATATTAAAGGCTTTCTTGATGCCTTCAGGATAAGCGTCCATCAAAGCCTCAAGGTTTTCTTGTTGTTTTGCAAAATCAGGATAGATCTGCATCATCAAAAACACCAATCCGCCAAGGATGACTGACCAAATGAGTAAACCACGTAGATTCCACTTGAATTCCTGTTTGAAAATCATTGTTCTGCCCCTCCAATCGGTTCAGTCTGGTAAAAATGCATGAAGATTTCATCTAATGAAGGTTCTTCAATCACCACGTCCCTATAAGATTGTTGACTTAAGGCATGGATAAGGGTATGAATGTCCCCTCGGAACAAAATTCTTAACGTTTGACCAATCTGTTCTTGTTGGATGATTCCATCAAGACCAAGGTTTAGAGACTGACCTTCTTCTAATAGAATGGTCACGTTCTTGAATTGGTTTTTTGTGAGGTTTTCAATCGTATCATTAGCAATTAAACGCCCCTCTTTTATGATGGCTACCCTGTCACACATCTTTTGTACTTCACTCAAAATATGGGAAGAGAAGAATATTGTAACCCCTCTCTTCTTCTCTTCTAGTAAGAGGTCGAAGAATGTGTGTTGCATCAATGGGTCTAGACCACCAGTAGGTTCATCCATGATCAATATACGTGGTTCATGTAATAACGCTTGAACAATCCCGACTTTCTTTCGATTACCGAATGAAAGATCTTCAAACCGTTTGCTCAAATCCAGTTCCAAACGCTCTGAAAGTTCGTCGATTTTCTTTTTAGTTGCTGTTTTTTTATAGAAGCTCGCCGAATATTTCAGAAGTTCCTTTACTTTCATATTTTCATAATAATGGACTTCTGAAGGGAGGTAACCCACCTCTTGTTTGATCTCTTTTGAGTCTGTGATGATATCCTTACCGAAAATCTTTGCAGAACCCTTCGTCGGGTAAATGAAATTCAACAAAGTCCTGATGGTCGTACTCTTCCCAGCACCGTTTGGACCTATAAAACCATACACTTCTCCTTCTTCTACCGAGAAAGTAAGATCAGATACTGCTCGATGTTTACCATAATATTTCGTAAGTTGCTTCATTTCAATGGCTCTCATCATAGTCCCCCCTTTTGAACATTGACCACCTAGTCAATGTTTATTATAGTCTATCTTGACCCGGTGGTCAATATGAGTCTGATCAACACGGAATAAGGCCGAACAGAAAAAGACTCTTCAATATCCTGGTATGGTATATCAAGAGTCTTTTCTAAAACAAATTATCAGGGTCAGGCCAGAACCGTTTCGTTGTTATTCAAAGCATCGATCTTCTCCATTCAATCAGATATCGTTGTTGATGGAATGGAATAATTCGATCAATTGGTTCGTCAGGATAGAAAGCACTTGTTTGTCTTTGACATATTGAAAATGAGAAGCGGGATTCCAGCTTGTCAGCAGATTACCAGTATTCACTTCCTGGTCTTCCTGAATCACTTTTCCGTACGCATTACTGATGGTTTTTAATGGATAGGCTAAAATATCATCCCGGTCGTATATGTTCCACCAGCCTCCATTTCCACTTGGATAATGATTAAAGAATTCTGGAGATGGAACCAGTATTGGTTTGTCAAAGTTGGTGTATCGTAAGCTCCATAGCGCTAGAGGAGAACCGAGAGAAATGAATTTTGAGAGTGTCTCCCCTTTTTCCATTGGAGATGCATTTTCTGTCCACTCCTCAATATAATCCATTCGGTCTTCTTTCTTTTGCAGATCATAAAAGAAATTACTTGTGATTACCGTCCCTAAACTGTGGCCGATCACAAAGAGGGGGGCTTCGGCCCCTGCTTTCTTACTTAATTCAGTCAACGCGTTGAAATAGATTTCATGTACATTTTCATAATTTTGAAATTGGTCGCTAGTCGGGTGGTAAGCGATGGCATCACCTAAAAATTCAACGACGAATTTCCTAAGAAATGCAAAATCAAGCCGCCGCCCCTTTTGAACAGCTTTCCACAAATCCTTTTCTCTTTGATTGAATACTTCGCCCCAGTATATTGGTTGGAAGATAAATTCATTCCCTGTGTAATCGATTCCTCTATCCTTCATTGATCTTTCCAATCTGCTTTGTAGTTTTTCAATAAGGATTTCCGCGAAATCCTCTCTCTGTATTCCGGCACCATGTATAACTGCTACTGCGATCGGTTGCATGATTCGTCCTCCTTGTGTGGGATAGTTAAAATCGTTAAAAATATTTCGGGTGATCCATCCACGTATTCAAATCGACGTCCCCCTGGACTTCCATCAATCGGTATAGAAATCGATAGACATCAGACATTTCGACACATTTCAAGATCGGGAAGAGGAGATATTTTTTTCATATCCTTCTTTTACGAAAAGTGATGATTTTTCATCCAAGACATATTCCAGTCCAATCAAGTCAAGTTCTCGTGGTGCAATTGCGTAAGCTTCAGTATCAACGAGACCTGTTAAATGGAGACACCAAGGAATTGCGTCGGATCCATATCAATCGTCACTAGTGATGAATATTTTGGGAGATGCAATGACAACAATTGTGGTTTCAATGTTATCCAGAAATCTTGAAAAAAAGGTTGATCAGAGTTGAATCGCTCTAATAAGTTTTCAATCTCAACCGATAAACGTGTATAAAATTGTTGAATCGGATATTGAACGGTTTTGTCGGGTTGGCCGATATAAGCAAATTTTTGCTTATGAATGGAAGCGATCCCTCTCCCTAATTCGTTCAAAACGTTATGTGATGCACTAAGGAATGTTTGCACCGTTGATCCCTCTAATTTCTCCACGATCAAATAAATTTGGCCATCAATTAATCGTTTAGCCTACACCTTCGGAACTGGGATCAAGCTTGTTTTCCGAAGCATATCATTCGTAATCATCATTGAATCTGAACAAAAAGGTATGATTCCAAATAAGGAACGACAACCGTACCAGAATTCAGTTTCTCTCGTGTTATGTAAGTTCGTTGTCCGGACTATGAAGCTTCCACAGGATGTTTTAACGTCCCAAACATGACTGGCATGATTTTCATAACCTGGAGCCAGTTCAATGCCTTCAAGGATTTCATCATTAAACAATTTCTTCATGATTTCACTGGGGCCTTTATTCGTTTTCGTCATCCGTATACTTTCTCCCTTTATATTTTTTTCACCCATTTGGTTTACGATAGAGCGAATGCATAAGTTGCATTATGTAAATGATGAGGACTGACCTGTAGTGGTTAGCCCTTTTTTCCATTATCTCTTAGACTTGATTCCGCGTGACACATCTAGTAATCCTGCTCCGATTGCTGCACGATCAAAATCCAATTTTTGTGTATTATTGATGAGCAGATTATAGATCTCTCTCTCAGTCAATTTACGATTCAGCTTTTCTTCATACCCTTGTATCAGTAAAGCAGCGGCACCAGCTACGTGGGGAGTAGCCATTGACGTTCCCGATAGTTCAGCATATCTTGTACCAATATACGTCGATAAAATATTTACTCCAGGAGCTACCAGGTCAATCTGGTCATTTGTATTCGTAAAAGTTGCAGGTTTTCCATCCTTTGTCAAAGCTCCGACACATACCACTTCAGGATAGAAGCCAGGATACGTATGTTCAAATGAATTCGCAATCCCATCCCCTAGATTCCCTGCAGCACATACGACTAGAATGTTTTTAGAGACAGCTCGTCTCACTGCAGAGTGCAACCGGGGATCATGGACTGGTCCCCCCAATGACATTGAAATGACTCTTACCCGCTCCTTATTCGGTCCTCTCCAATTGATTGCGTAATGAATACCTCTGATCAAACTATCATAAGAACTTGTACCATTTGAACGAATGACTTTTAAAATCAATAAGTTCGCTTTGGGTGCTGCACCCGCTACGCCCTGTCCATTCAATTCTGCAGCGATTGTGCCAGCAACATGCGTTCCATGAAAGTGATTGTCTGAATAATTTCTTGGGTCCCCATTATGGTCTGGTGTAAAGTTCCTTCCACCAATGATTCTTTTTTGGAGATCAGGGTGATTTGGTTGACAGCCGGTATCTAGAATAGCAACTACTACTCCATCACCTTTATAGCCTAGGTCCCACATCTTCTTTGCATTGATCATTTCAACACCATAGGGAATCTCCTGGCCAAGTTCATTCGTGTTCCGTATCTTAGTGGGAAACAGTTTCAGGTCTGACATGCATTTATCTCCTTTTCACTTAAATCACATTCTCTTATACTTAGTAGATTCAAATGAAAAGGTATTGGTATAGGGAGTTGTCCTGATAAATGCAAAAAAGGGGCTGACCCATAAGTGTCCGACCTTCTCTTGATATAACAGTCGTTTGAAGGTCTCTGGCACCCATTATTGGATCAGCCCAGGACCTTTTAGTATAAGCCCGGTCACCTATTCATTTCTTGCAAGTCTTATTCCACTGTACTGCCAGCGCTTATCCGGATGGAAGAAGTTCCGATACGTATGTCTTACATGTGTAGATTGTGTCGCGCAAGATCCCCCTCTAAGTACCATTTGATTACACATGAATTTAGCATTATACTCACCTAACGTTCCATCCAACGGTTTCGACCTTGGATATTGGGTATAAGGGCTTGATGTCCATTCCCAAACATCACCAAAAACTTTATACATTTTATTGTCGCTTGTGTAATCGCCATCAGGATGAAACGTCTTATTGTCTGCGAAATTACCTTTGACTGTTACCTGTTTCATTGCATGTTCCCATTCAGCTTCTGTAGGCAGGCGATTTCCGGACCATCTCGCAAATGCATCTGCTTCAAAAAAGCTGATATGGGTGACTGGTTCATTCATTTCCACCTTTTCCATTCCTGAGAGCGTAAAGGTGTACCAGATGCCATCGATCTTCTCCCAATATAATGGAGCCTGCCACTGCTCTTCTTTTATCTTAGTCCAGCCCTCTGATAACCAATAGGCAGGCTCTTGGTAACCACAATCTTCAATGAAGTTTAAATATTCTACATTTGTTACAGGACGGTTTGCGATAGAATAGGCATCTAACCAGGACTTGTGGACCGGCCTTTCATTATCAAAGGAAAATCCTTCACCAGAATGACCTGTTTCCACAATACCTTCTTCTATATAGTTCCATTCCATATCAGGGAGATCTGAACATGATACTTCATCTTTTTCATGATAAACGGGATTTAAAGGATTGATGGAAAAGTTGTATTTAATGTCAGTGATGAGTAATTCCTGATGTTGTTGTTCGTGTTGTAACCCGATTTCCATGATCGGTGCTATTTCTTGGTATATGCTTTCTTTATATTGATCTAAGAAACTAACCATGTTTTCATCAACGTAGTTCCTATATTGGAAGATTTCTTTAACGGATGGTCTTGATAGCAAACCTCTTTTATGTCGCGGATAAGGTTTTCCATGTGTTTCATAATACGAATTGAACAAATAATCATATGTCTCATTGAAACACTCGTAGAAATCATAATAAGGAATGAGTATGAACGTCTCAAAAAACCAGGTTGTATGTGAAAGATGCCATTTTGGCGGGCTTACTTCAGGAATCGATTGAATGACATAGTCTTCTGGTTCTAATGGGTTTACGATTTGTTCGGAAAAGGCTCTGATTTGTTGGTATCGTTTTAGCAATAAACTGGATTTCTGATCAATGATTGACAAAATGTTAGCTCCTTTCTTCAACTTCATACTTTTTCTATGTGGAACTCTTCCCTTACTCAATAACCTGCAAACACGACAGAACCCAACAAAAAAACTGGCGAGTATATCGCCAGTTTTAATGATGAAAGTTTAATCCTCGCTATTTAACGTTCTTTTTCTTTATCCTCTTTAATCTCCAAATCAATTGGTTCATCTCTTGCAAATTCTTCCCGTGCAATTTTTGAACCTTTTGGGGGACGATTTATGTTCCCTTGACGTTTGTGTTTAAAATTTTGGCCTCTACCCACGGTTTAACCTCCTTTACACTCTTTTGTATTTTAAGGATGACCTATAGAGGGTGTTTTTACTCGTAACCGCGGGAGGTTTAATACAAATCTTAACCTATAAAAGCAGCCTTTTCCTGGTTCATCAAAAAGGAATGGCACTCTTCTGCTACTTCCCTACCTTCACGGATCGCCCATACAACTAGGCTCTGTCCTCGTCGAGCGTCTCCTGCTGCGAAAACGCCTTCCTGATTGGTCTTGTAACTGGATTTTTCCGTCCAGATTAACCCTCTATCAGTCTTTTTCAGATTGAATTGGTCAAGAAATTCCTTTTCAGGTCCCGTAAAACCAATTGCGATCAACACGAGTTGCGTCGACCATTCCTTTTCAGTACCTGGGATTTCATTTGTAATGATCTCCCCATTGACCAATTCTTTTTGAACTTGGACTGTACGGAGTGACTTAAGCGAACCATCCTCAGAAGATTGAAAACTCTTCGTTAAGATCTCATATTCCCTCGGGTCTTTCTTGAATTGTTTATACGCTTCTTCATATGCGTACTCCAATGAAAATGTAAGAGGGAAATGCGGCCATGGGTTATCTTCAGGACGTTCCTTAGGCTGTTCAGGGTGCTTACCGAACTGGACGACACTATTACAGTTTTGTCGTAACGCTGTTGCGACACAGTCTGCACCAGTGTCCCCGCCACCGATAACGATGACATCTTTTCCTTCTGCTGAAATCGAGAATTTGGATCCATCGTTCAAGGCTTTTGTTGAACTTGTCAAATACTCCATAGCGAAGTGAACGCCATTACTTTCCCGTTTTTCAATAGGCAGGTCACGAGGTTGTTGTGCGCCTGTACAAACAATGACAGCGTCATACTCATTTTTGAGCTGTTCTCTGCTTATATCTACCCCGATCTCTGTATTTAGCTCAAACCGGATTCCTTCTTCCATCAATAGGTTTACCCGTCTTTCAATCGTTTCTTTCTCGAGCTTCATATTCGGGATCCCATACATGAGCAAACCGCCAGCGCGATCATCCCGCTCGTAAACAGTGACCCAATGACCTTGTTTATTAAGCTGATCAGCAGCAGCTAATCCAGCAGGACCAGACCCGACAATCGCTACCTTCTTACCAGTCCTGTATGCTGGAGGTTCTGGCTGTACCCAACCATTGTCAAATCCACGTTCAATGATTTCATTTTCGATCGATTTGATCGTGACCGCATCACTATTAATTGCGAGGGTACACGAACCTTCACATGGTGCCGGACAGACCCTCCCCGTAAATTCAGGGAAATTGTTCGTCTCATCCAATCGAGCAAGTGCTTGCTTCCATTTTCCTTGATAGACAAGATCGTTGAATTCAGGAATCAAATTATTGATCGGACATCCGATGGAGGAACGCCCCCACTCTGCTCCTGTATGACAAAATGGTGTTCCACAATCCATACAGCGTGCACTTTGCTCTTTCATATCTTTTTCTGAATGTCGAAGGGTATACTCTTCCCAATCCTTAGTCCTCGTTAATGGGTTGCGTTCAGGGTTTTTCTTCCGAGGATACGTAAGGAATCCTTTAACTTTACTCACAATGACCCCTCCTTTGAAGTGTTTGACCGATCCTATCATTGATCAGTCCTCGTATTAAAGGTAAGAGGCTGACCTGTTTCCAGATCAGTCCCCGATTTCGATTTAATTTGAAATTTTTGTAACCTTTTTCTGTTCATTATCATTTTCAGTGAGCATGCGTTTGAATTCTTCAGGAATGACCTTCACAAACTGAGATATCGATTCGTTCCAATTGCTCAGGATGTGTTTAGCTCTCTGGCTCCCGGTATATTGGACATGTTTCAGAAGCATCGTGTGAAGATGCTGGATTTCATCATAATCTTCAAGTTGTTCAAACAACACCATTTCACGGTTACAATGCTTTTTCACAGCTCTGTGATCAGTATTCCAAATATAAGCGATTCCACCTGACATTCCGGCAGCGAAGTTCTTCCCGATCGAACCTAGTACAATGACTTTACCACCTGTCATATATTCACAGCCATTATCTCCTAAACCTTCAACCACCGCATGTACGCCACTGTTACGGACAGCAAAACGCTCACCTGCTGATCCGTTGATATAGGCTTCACCATCAGTCGCCCCAAACAAGGATACATTTCCGATGATGACTTCTTCCATCTGACGGACGATGGATTGTGAACTCGGAGAGACGATGATTTTCCCACCAGATAAACCTTTTCCTACATAGTCATTGGCATCCCCATTGACTTTCATCGTGATACCTCTCGGCACAAAAGCACCGAAGCTTTGCCCTGCAGATCCATTGAAAGTGAGCTTGATGGTATCTTCAGGAAGACCTTTTCCTCCATAGCGTTTGGTAACTTCGTAACCTAACTGAGTTCCAACTGCTCTGTCTGTATTTCGGATCGGTAGCGTCAATGATACAGGTTTTTGATGAAGGATACTGTCCTTTACCCTCGGTAAAATTTCAGCTACATCCAGATGGGTTTCATCATATTCAGTTCGGTAAGGCCGCTCTTTCTCTTTCCAAGCCCCATCTGCTTTGACGAGTAATGGGGATAGGTCCATCTGTTTCGCTTTAGGATGATTGTGTGCTTTTTCGTTCAGCTTAAGAAGATCGGTCCTTCCAATCAATTCGTCCATTGATCTGACACCGAGTTGTGCCATGATTTCGCGAATCTCTTCTGCGATGAAACGCATATAATTCACTACATGATCTGCCTCACCCATGAACTTTTTACGAAGTTCAGGGTTTTGTGTAGCAATTCCGACTGGGCATGTATCAAGGTGACATGCTCTCATCAAGATACAACCAAGCACGACCAGTGGAGCTGTAGAGAAGCCGTACTCCTCAGCACCAAGAAGCGCTGCTTTTACGACATCCTTTCCAGTCATTAATTTACCGTCTGTTTCGACGACGACTTTATCACGCAAATTGTTCAATACAAGTGTTTGATGAGCTTCTGCCAGGCCGAGCTCCCACGGGAGTCCTGCATGACGGATACTCGTTTTCGGAGAAGCACCTGTTCCTCCTTCATAACCACTGATGAGGATGACATCCGCTTTTCCTTTTGCGACACCAGCTGCAATTGTACCGACACCCGACTTGGCCACTAATTTTACACTGATACGTGCTTCTGGGTTAGCATGCTTCAGGTCATAAATGAGCTGTGATAGATCCTCGATCGAATAAATGTCATGATGTGGAGGCGGCGAAATCAATCCAACTCCAGGTGTAGAGCCACGGACTTCGGCAATCCAAGGGTGGACTTTCTTACCAGGAAGATGACCGCCTTCTCCTGGTTTCGCTCCCTGAGCCATTTTGATTTGTATTTCATCAGCACTGGAAAGATAATGGCTATTCACGCCAAATCGTCCAGAGGCTACTTGTTTGATCGCACTTTTTCGAATATCCCCATTCTTATCAGGGATGAAACGATCTGGGTCTTCCCCACCTTCACCTGAGTTACTTTTGCCGCCAATACGGTTCATTGCCACCGCTAGGATTTCATGTGCTTCTTTACTTAGTGAACCGTATGACATTGCTCCGGTTTTGAAACGCTTGAAGATCGATTCAACCGGCTCCACTTGGTTAAGCGGAATTGGCTCACTTTTCGCATTGATATCCAGTAAATCACGAAGATATGTGATGTTTTCATTAGACGCTAATTCAGAAAATCGTTCATACAACTTTTTGTTATTCGCTCTGCAAGCATGCTGGAGAGTATGAATGGTTTCAGGGTTGAAGGAATGATATTCCCCGTTCTTCCGCCATTGCATGGCACCGCCAGATTCCAACAACGAGTCTTTCTCAACATATGCTTTTCTATGCCGTTTCAACGATTCTTCTCCGACCGTCTTCAGGTCGATACCACCCAGCTTTGAAGCTGTTCCTGCAAAGTACTTCAACATGACATCTTCATCGATCCCTATTGCTTCGAAGGTTTGTGCTCCTCGATAACTCTGGATTGTGGAAATTCCCATCTTGGACATCACTTTGACTATACCGGAAGTAGCTGCTTCTCTATATCGCTCTACAGCTTCTTCGTAATCGTACTCAGTGATATGTTCTTGGCTGATCAAGTCTTCAATTGTACGATAAGCGAGATATGGATAAATCATATCTGCACCGAACCCGATCAGCATCGAGAACTGGTGGACATCCCGAGCTTCAGCTGTTTCGACGATGATACTGGCTTTTGTACGAAGTCCTTTACGGACAAGGTAATGATGTAATCCACTTACCATAAGCAGTGAAGGAATCGGGACATTATTTTCGTCCATTTCACGATCAGTGAGGACGATCAAAGGAGCCCCTTGAGCAATCGTCGATTCAACTTTTTCAAATATTTCATTTAAACGGGTCTCTAAGCTCTCAGCTCCCTTATCTACAGAAAAACAGTAAGATATTTTTTTAGATCGGAAATCATTCCGTCCATTATGGATGATTTCCTCATATTCCTGTTTGCGCAGGATTGGTGTATAAAGCCTGATCCGTTTACAATGCTGTGGCCCTTCCTCTAATACATTGCTTTTCGGTCCTAGATAAGAAGTTGTAGATGTGACACCTTTTTCTCGGATCGCGTCGATCGGCGGATTGGTCACTTGTGCAAACAACTGCTTGAAATAATTGAATAATAATTGTGGTTTTTCCGATAACACTGCTAAAGGAGTATCATTCCCCATTGAACCGAGCGGATCTTTCTGTTCATTGACCATCGGTACAATATTTTTGTTGATCTCCTCGTTAGTGAATCCGTGTGTGATCTGGTACGTCCTTAATTGATCATCAGACATGTTTTCAAAGCTAGGTCCATCGATACGTCCATTCAATTGGACCAATGACTCGTTCAGCCATTTTCTGTACGGATGTTCCATAGCGATTGAACGCTTTATATCTTCATTCAATAACACTTCATTCTTTTCAAGGTCGATCAAGATCATTTCTCCAGGTGCCAATCGTCCTTTTTGTACGACTTTATCCTGCTCAACGTCTAAAACCCCTACCTCTGAGGAGAAAATGATCGTGTTATCCTCTGTCAAATAATAACGAGCTGGACGGAGTCCGTTTCGGTCAATGGATGCCCCAATCTGTCTTCCATTTGTGTAAGCAAGTGCAGTCGGACCATCCCATGGCTCCATAATACAGCTTAGATATTCAAAACAAGCCCGTTCTGGATCTTTCATCTGTTCATTGAAATCCCAAGCCTCAGGAACCATCAACATTGCAGTATGCGAGATCGACCGTCCATTCATCACCAAATACTCGAATGCCTGATCAAGCATTCCTGAATCGCTTCCCTCAGTCGAAATGACAGGAAGAAGTTCCTTGTGTCTTTCTCCATAAACATTGGAAACAGCTGCACTTTCCCTGGCTTTCATCCAATTTACATTACCTGTGATGGTGTTGATTTCGCCATTGTGCATGATCATCCTGTTAGGATGTGCTCTTTCCCAGGAAGGAAACGTGTTCGTACTATAACGCGAATGGACCATACCGAACTGGGATTTACATAATGGATTATCAAGATCTAGGTAAAACTGATCTAATTGATAGGATGTAAGCATTCCCTTGTAGACAATCGTACTCGGAGATAGACTTGCAATATAAAACGGTCCTTCCTTTACATCTATTTCTTTAACAACACGTTTTTCAATAATTCTACGGATCAAGTAAAGACGTTGTTCAAATTTTTGAACCGAGCGGATATCATCCGGCCTATTAATAAAGAGTTGACGAATGTAAGGCATTGTTCGTTTAGATGCGGACTTAATAATCTCCTCATTAACAGGTACTGATCTCCAGCCTATCAATTGAAGGTTTTCTTCTAATGCAATTTTTTCTATTAAATCCTCAATCTGTTTACGTATCTTGGAATCTTGTGGCAGGAACAACATACCGACAGCATATTCTCCTTGTTTCGGCAGGAAATTGTTCCATGATTCCCTGAATAGCTGATCTGGTATCTGTACCATGATTCCAGCTCCATCCCCGGAGTCTGGGTCTGCTCCCTGGCCACCTCTATGCTCCAGTCTACAAAGCATGGTAATAGAATCCTTGATTGTTTGATGTGTAGCTACCCCGTCAACTTTTGCGACAAATCCGATTCCACAAGCATCACTTTCGTATTTAGGATCATAAAGTCCTTGTTTCTGTGGAAGACCAGTTCGAATCATAGTATCACCCCATCTGCAAAATTAAATCTTGGCTCGATATAGCCTCTCTTAGGCTTTTAAGTTTTTAAGCTCATTTTGTAAAAGGTTTTCTCACAAACTTCTATTTCGTTTGGCTATTAATCCTATAGATTTATGCGATATTCACTCCCTTTCCGCGGGCGATCCGCAAGCCTCCTCGCTCTTCGCTGCGGGGTCTAGCCTAACTCGCTTTTCCCGCAGGAGTGTCGCAAATTTCGCTTGAAGAAAATTCGCTATTGCAAAATCGACAACAGGATTTAACAGCGCCTTCTTTTAAAAGATTGCTCCACTTCTTAAACGAGCGAGCAAGGTAAACTTGGTCTAATCGTTGGAAACGGAGCAATTGCATGGAATTAAGAAGAGTTATAAACTGAGCTATAACTTAAGACATCTATCCTTGATAAATTCTTACTTTTACATGTTTGGTTCGAAAATTTCTGACAAAAGGTTTGTTTTCATCTTAGGGGTTTTCTGTTATGCTTTCAATATATAAATTCGATAGAATTGATCTCATTTTGAGATTAAGCGCTTACAAGGGTTGATATACATGGAACTTAGACAAATCAAATA
This sequence comes from Pseudalkalibacillus sp. A8, assembly GCF_045920555.1. NCBI lineage: Bacteria > Bacillati > Bacillota > Bacilli > Caryophanales > Fictibacillaceae > Pseudalkalibacillus > Pseudalkalibacillus sp. A8. The sequence continues at coordinate 3,141,961 of NZ_CP174509.1, read as the reverse complement.
TTTTATAAAAGTTGCAGAAATGGAACATGTCAGTGAGGCTGCAGCTGAATTACACGTTGCACAATCAGCGGTAAGTCGTCAAATTGCGAATCTTGAAGAAGAGTTAGGTGTGGATTTATTTTTCCGGGAAGGAAGAAACATCCGGTTGACCCCAGTTGGTAGGATTTTTCTGGATCATGTGAAAATCGCTGTGGTTGAGCTGGAAAAAGCAAAGCAAGAAGTTTATGAATTCCTGAATCCTGAAACTGGTACGATCCGGCTGGGATTTCCAACAAGTCTAGCAGCGAAAACCTTACCTTCAGTCATCTCGGCATTCCGTAAGGAACATCCTCAAATAGGCTTCCAACTACGCCAGGGAACTGTACCGGAATTGACCACAGCAGTGATTCAAGGACACATCGATCTTGCGTTTGTTTCCCCAGTACCTCATAAACAGACAGATGTAAAAGGACAGATCTTTTTCACTGAAAAAGTAATGGCACTGCTTCCGCTCAATCACCCCTTGGCGGATGAACCATACCTACGTCTAGTCCAATTACGTCATGAACCCTTTGTCCTGTTCCGGCAGGGGTACATCTTGAGGGATACCGTCATGAAAGCTTGTCAACAAGTCGGTTTCAACCCTCGCATCGCATTTGAAGGTGAAGATGTCGATACGATAAAAGGACTTGTTTCTGCTGGACTGGGGGTAAGTCTTTTACCTGAAATCACGCTATATGGATCAAGTGAACAAGAATGGAAGGCGATAGAAATCATCGAACCGAATGTAAAACGGACAGTTGGTATCATCATTCCGCAAAATCGGCAGCTCGCCCCATCTGAAAGGATCTTTTTTGAATTCCTGAAGCAATTTTACGATAAACTGAACCGATTCGGGGAATAAAGGAAGTATAAAGGAGAAACCCTCCAGGTGGGCTTCTCCTTTGTTTTTAAGATATTCTATCATTCCCAATATCTACGGGGTTAAGTTGAAGTGCATCGTCATCTATTCATTGCTTTTTTTCCAGTCGATCAACTGGTATCCATTGGATAAAAAGTATTCAGTGAGTTTCTCTCTGCTCCATTCTACGACGCCTGAAATAAGGAAATGAGTCACTTTACGATCAATAAAATCCTGTTTTTCAAGAATTTGAATTGTTTCATCTTTCCCTATATTAATGAATACCCAATCGATCTTCACTGGTGTATGTATTTTTTCCGCTATCAAATCTCTTTGAAAGGGATGAACATCGTTGACCTTATTCAACTCGGCGTTTGAACTCACTTCCCTTTCACAAGGCTGGATGTCAAAGGCAAGCACGGTTTCTGCACCTTTCAGTGCTGAGGCGATACTAAGAACTCCAGAACATGTGCCTACATCAATGACCGTTTTTCCGTTGAAATCATTCCCTAAAATCATTCTAAGGCAGTCTTTCGTTGTTTCATGAGCTCCGGTTCCGAACCCGCCCATTGAATCAAGTATGATCGAATGCTCAGCGGAACCGGTTTATGTCCAGGAGATATGATTTCCCAACTTTCATTGATCGGAATAATAGGAATCGTCTGTTGCCAGTCCTGGTTTCCATGCTGCTGATACGTTATTTTATCCCTTTCAATCTCCAACAGCTTACTTAATACATCAACTGTACTTTCTGGTGAAGCTGATTCACTGATGACATATAGGCATACATGCCGAGTTTCTTCTATTTTATATGCATATCTATTTTCATTCCTTGTAACTTCTATCGGTTTATCAAAATATGTATTGAAGAAACCCTCAATAGCCAGCTTTTCCATTACCTCTTCAGCTTTCAAGTAAGGTAAATCGATCATGAATTGATATTCCATAGCCCCCTCCTTTCTTCCTCGCCTTATTCGTAAAAAGTGTATGGACTTATGTAAAACTGGCGATGATGGATACTAAAAAAGGTGATTTTAAATGGAATTATACCGTATCTTCTATACATTTCGCACCAGAGATTTGAATTTTCTCACAATCACAGGAATGGATATGGTCAATCGAAAGCTTTTTTCTGTCCTGGTATATTCAGAAAATGATTCAATCGACTTGGACCATCCCCTGTCACCGGACATCCCTGGATCATTGAAACAGCTACTCATTGATGAAAAACATCAAATTGATTCAGGTTATTATGATTTGACATCTTGGAATACGAACGTTTTCCATTGAGTTACTGATCTGAATCAATCGGTAATCTAGCTTTTTTAAAGCGTTTTTTTAGAATGTAGGCTAACAAGGATACAGTGGTAAGAACAATGGATGTGATGACAATATAGGTTGGGTTACCTGATGCCAGACTGCTCCCGAAAAAATTCAATAAGAATGTCCCCGGAATCATACCAACAAAGGTTCCTGTAAGGTAAGATCGGAAACTCACATTCGACAGACCTGAAGCATAGCTAACCAAGTCAAAATTCAAAAAAGGCATTACTCTTAAGAATAGAACATAATAGAATCCTTTTTCATCGATACTTTTCTGAAGCTTCAGCGTCCGCTTCCACTTTTGAATATGAAAGTAGTGACTATACTTCCTTGCAATACCGAATGAAAGTGCTGCAGCGATAATACTTCCTGTCATCGTAAGTAATGTTCCTACTATCACACCGAAGGCAAGTCCTCCGGATATGGATAAGATTAGAAATGGAAAGAAAATGAATGGACGAAGTGAACAAAACAAAACATAGATGACTGGGGAAAAAATCCCGAAGGAAATGATCCAGTCTCTTAACTTTTCTGTATCATAATCCACATAATGCCGACCGATCCAGCCAAGAAAAATGAAAAAGGAAATGATCGAACTGTATTTCAACATTTTCATGACCATATTCATAAACAAAGCCCTTTCCCCCATAAGAGACATTGTAATGTTCCCTTCTAAGCTCGCTCTGTAATATATGGCATTTTAAATGAATGTGTACATCAATCATTCCCATGTTTACATAATAATGTTATGCTATCCTTCATCCTTCGAGAGTTTGATTAGAGATTTTATTTTCTTATGGATTTTGTCTTCACTGTACTGCTTTTCTGCATGCTTCGCTTCGAATTTATCCATTTCTAAAAATATTTTTTTATCAGGTGACACCGTAACTTCCATATCAGGATGTCTATCCTCCACTTTCTTTTTCACCTTTTTTGTAATTTCTTGAAGTTGAAAGCGGTCTACTGTTGTAACTTTTATGGCAACAAGCAGATCATTCTGGGCTTGTATGATTTTTACATCATCTACCCCCTCCATCTTTTGGATGTTCTTTTCTAATATAGTTCCCTCATTGTGGCCCATCTCCTGTGTGGTGATCGTATTTTGTTTTTCAGTTTCTTGTTTGATGTTACACCCTGCAAGAAAAGAAAAAACAGTTAAAACAATCATCCATTTCATTGCTCTTGCTTTCATTCCTATCATCGTGTCCTCACCTTTCTCTATCTGTTATTTTGTAAGCCCAATCATTCGATTGATTCGGATTAAATTCATAAATATATTGGGAAAATTCACTGGTTCGATTCTCTGATGGTATTGCTGTATTTTTTCCTGCAGCTGCCTATAATCCATTTCATTATCTAACCGGTATAGTATTTGCTTTTCAATATCTTTTTCATGTATGAAGGAAAAACACAACTGATGCTTTTTAAGGTAAGCCAGGTTGTATTCCTCTTGCCCAGGCAAGCAATCGTAGATAAATATGGGCAATCTTTTCATCAGACATTCGGAGAGCGTTACACCACCTGGTTTGGTGATGATCGCATCACTTTGTTCATACAAGTCATTCATTTCAACTTTTGATTCGATGTATGGGTAGGCAGTAATGAACTTGTTATTGAGTGATTTGATTTGGCTTAAAAGCCGATAGTTTTTTCCGCATAGGACACTATAATGGATTCTTCCTGAGGGCTGGATTGATTTAATGAAGTCGTATAACCGGCCTGTACCTAAGTTCCCACCTGAAATAATGACTCGAAAATTATTTTTCACCTGGTGTTTCCTGGGTTGGATCGGGATAATGTTTCGATCTACCGGGATACCACTTGTCACAATAAGGTGATCTTCCACCCCTCTTTGTACAAGTTCATTTCTTAAATCAGTATCAGGCACAAGATGTAAATCAATAAAGTCCTTTCCCCAGAGATTGTTAATCACAAAATCCGTATAGACATTAATAATCGGAACCTTTACAGCTCCTTGGCCTTTTAAATGGTTCAACAAGCATGATGGCAACCCATGGGTACATACGATGAGGTCTGGTTTATACCGTTCGATTATTTGCCGTATACTCTTCATAAACATTTTCTGATAAAACCTATGGGAAAAGTTATTCTCATTTCTTGATTTGGCTAATCTTTTATAGACATTACTGTAAATCGCCGGACCTGTTCTTATCCATCCTAAATAAGCATGTGATACGGCCATTTCACCTTTCCCATATACATAAGAAATCAATTCGATCTTTTCACAATCAAATACTTCTCTTAATTCACGGCTAATTGTGTCTGCAACATGATGGTGTCCTGATGAAATTGTTAAAAGCGGCATAATTAAGACTTTATTCATTGATACTTAACTCTTCTCTTTTTTTAAACTTATTGTTTGGGAAAAAGCTAAAAACATTCCTTTGGTTTTCTAACCTGTTATTACCATCTTTACATCGGAATCTGCAGGTAAAAATAATGGGGACGAAAAATTGTATTTTGTAAGGAGTTATGGAAATGGAAATAATAAGAAGCTATGCAATTTCAATATGGAGCTTATGGGACCCATTATATTATTCGCTTACACGATTAACATATATCGAAAAAGGAGAACCGGCTAAATGCGTGTTCAGAGTCCGCCTGACAAAATACAAAGGCTCACCTACATTATTGAATGATGGTACCCAAATCAACAAAAATGATCTACTGGTAAAAATCCACCTTCATAATGTCCGCCTTCTCCAAGAGATGCGTCAGTCAACCAATGATTTTCAAAAAGTGATTCAAATGTATCGGCATGTCCAACAGTCAATGCCATTTTTAGCCGCTTATGTAAAGGGGCATGAACAATACGGCGAGATTAAAGGGATCATTGGTATAACACTCCTCAATGAAGGGACAAAGAAACTTGGATTCGAATCATTCTCATTAAAGAGCAAGCTTTACCGTATGTTTAAACTTACCTCCCTTTTACCGATCTATTTGTTGTTTAACCAAAATAAACATGCTATTTTCGGTACTGAGCCAAGGTATTTGATGATGTCCAAAGAACAGCTTATTGAGCGATATCACAGTAAAAACTGAGGCTTTACAACATTTACCGGTTCCAATCCTCTCCCAATTACCTATAATTGTATATGGGAGGGGATTACATTGTTTATCGGAATGATGGTTATACTTTTTTTATTTATTGGACTTTTTAAAGCTTATAAGAATACAAAAGATGTAAACTTGAAAAGAATTGAAATAAAGAGCATGGATTCAAAGCCGCAAACAAACTTAAGAATCTTACAGATATCTGATATGCACCTTGAGAACATCTCAATATCACCTGAAAAAATTTATCATACATTAAAAGATGAAAAGATTGATCTAATCGCGCTCACAGGAGATTATCTCGATCGTAAACGGACTTTAACCAAGCTTCCTGATTATCTGAAGGTCTTCAAAAAGCTTGATCCGACTTATGGGATCTACGCTGTATTCGGTAATCACGATTATGTATTAAAAGGAAAATCATTCAATAAGCTTGAAGAGATATTGAATGAATATGATTGCAAAACGTTGCGAAATGAGTATGAGCTCCTCAATGTTGATGGCCATTCAATCAATCTGATCGGAATTGACGATTATGGGACTGGGAATAGTGATGTAGAAAAATCCTATAAAGGGTTGCCTGTTTCAGATTACAACTTAGTACTCACCCATGACCCGAATATCGTATTGGAACTTAATCAAAGTCATTTTGATTATTTGCTATCCGGTCATTTCCACAATGGGCAAATCCATTGGCCAAAGCCTTTTCACCTTGCTAAGATGGGTAAATTAGCTCGTCAAAAGATCATACAGGGACTTCATCATATGTATGAAAAACCTTTTTATATAAGTGAAGGATTAGGACAAACAGGAATCAACATCCGTGTAGGTTCACGTCCAGAAATGACAATCCATGAAGTAGAGATCACTAAATCTAAAGCATCAAGTAATGCCGCGTCATAAAACAAAGCTGATTTAAGTCTAAGTCACGTAGAAATAGGCTTATAATCAGCTTTTTTTAATCGAAAATCGAAAAGAGGAACTTTTTTTTATTCCGCCTTAATAATGGGTCATATCCTAAGGATGCAAGTTCATCAGCAATGATTTTATAGCCGTAACCATTTGGATGCATTCCATCAATCGAGAGGACATTTCCACCCCCCTTTTTAAATGCCTCATAAATATTTGCAACCTTAAGATTGTCAGACTGAAACCTTTCAAGACGATGATTGAATGTTTTAATCCAGGTGTCACTGTATGAGAGAAATGGAAATGGATTGTATAAACCGACCAAACGAATGATATAAGGCATATCGGAATCTTCTTTAATATTATAGATTTGTTGAATCAGCATGGCGATGTTTTTCATGATTTTTTTTATGACAGTCGGGAAAACATTCTGATCGTTTGTAATAAAATAGGTCCTTGCTGCTTTCTTCAAATCATTACCACCCGCTGTGATCGTAATGACGTCAGCATTGAAAACGGCATCTCTTACATTGTCTTTGGATAGGAAGTCCAAAATCTGTTTAGTAGTAGCACCGTTTCTGGCAAATACAGTACGTATGACTTTGCGGTTTGATGCACCTTCTAAAGACTCGCTGTAGCGTGATACAAAGCCTGGGGAAAAAAGAGTGCCTACCCCTGCAGTCAGGGAATCCCCCAATGCTGTGTACCTTAATTTATTTTCGTCCATTGACGTTCACCTAATGTATATTTGAATGTGTTCATATTAATTTATGTACTTGCCAGTTGTATGATATGGACAACCGTTTAAGTGGGGAAAATTGTGCAATATTACTAGTAGGCAGCGGTTATGTTGGAGACTAGATTAAAGTGATTTCCTTATTTTCGATTTTTCAGTTATGATGTTAGATAGGCAGAAGTTTTAGGAGGTCCAACATATGAAACAAGAATCACAACAATTTCTAAAGGAATTGCTTTCAACTCCGTCCCCATCAGGGTTTGAAATGAAAATTCAACGTAAATGGATTGACTATGTTCAATCATTTGCAGATAAAATCGAGACAGATAATGTCGGGAATGCTTACGGTGTCATTAATTCTGATGCTCCATTCAAGGTATTGATCGCAGGACACTGTGATGAAATCGGTTTTATGATCAATCGCATTGATGAAAGCGGTTTCTTGCACTTCACAAAGCTCGGTGGAATAAGCCATAAACCAGCGATCGGAATGAAGGTCGAGATTTTAGGGAATCAACAAACGGTTACAGGAGTCATCGGAGTAAATGCAGAGCACCATGGTGGGATTAAGGATGACTATGGATTCGAGGATTTGTACATAGATTGTGGGGCAAGAAGTAAAGAAGAAATGGAGAAGTTTGTGCAAGTCGGTGATCTAGCCATTTATAAGCGTGAGATGGAGTTTTTACTTAATAATAGGATCAGCGGCCGTGGACTTGATAATCGAACTGGAGCCTTCATCGTAGCTGAGGTACTTAAAAGGTTATCAGAGAAAAATCCAGAAGTCGGTGTTTATGCAGTCAGTACTGTAAATGAAGAGACGAATATGGGTGGTGCCTATTTCGCAGCTTCACAGGTCCAACCTGATTTTGCCCTTGCTGTAGATGTAACGTTTGCAACCGATTATCCTGGGGTGAACAAAAATAAGCATGGTGACATCCGATTGGATCATGGTCCTGTCCTCGCCAAAGGTGCACCAATCCATTTCAAATTGAATAATATGCTCGAAGAAACGGCTCGTAAGCATAACATCAATGTCCAATATGAACTTACTCCCCGCGTTACAGGTACTGATGCTGACCGGATGAGATTGACTGGAAAAGGGGTACCGATCGCATTAGTCTCTCTTCCACTCCGATATATGCATTCGCCTGTCGAAACAGCCAGTCTTCGAGACATTGAAGATGAGATTACTTTAATCACAGAAATGATCGCTTCACTTGGACTGAATGAAAACTTGAATCCAATTTATTAATAGAAAAAAAGGAGATGGACCGTATCGCGGCATCTCCTTTTTCTCATTCATACAGATACTTTCGAATCATCTTAGTAATTCGTTTGAAATAGTCAAAATGAGGAACGAAATGTGATCTGTCTACATTCATCCTAAAAGGCTTGTTATTACCAGAAGGGCCTAACTTAAACCCATCTACCTCGAGTTTGTGAATACTACCTTTCCAGAAATCTTGAAAAGAATCGAATTCGGCCTTTACGATTCCACACACCTCTTCTGGCTGTAGTGTGAAATCCTCCATCCTCAATGGATTGTCATACAGGTATACGTGTGCAATCTCTTTATCGATAAAGTCATCATTAGTCACAGAATATTCAACTTCTCCGAGGGCCTTTAATTCATCCATCTCAGCCCGTATTCCGATCTCTTCTTCTAGTTCCCGAATGCCGTCGTGGATGGTCTCATTTGCAAGAATATGACCTGCAGCCGTAATATCAAGTAAATTCGGGTAATCCTTCTTCTTCTCACTTCGGATCTGTAAGTAAATATAATACTTCCATCATTCGAACTGATAAGCCAGCAGTGAAAGGTATCGTGCCAGTATCCAAGACGGTGTACTTCTTCCCTTGTTGCTACCCCTAAAAGCTTTCTATCATCGTCATATATGTTCAACAGTTCTGACTCCAATGTCCTTCCCCCAAATTGAAAAAAGATGTATCAAAAATCTATCGGAAGTTTGATGGTTACAATAGTTCCTGCCTGGTCTTCACTTGTAAAATGGATTATTCCTTTATGATTATCGATGATCTTTTGACTGATCATCAATCCTAGTCCAGTTCCAGTATTTTTGGTAGTAAAGAAAGGTGTGCCAATTTTCTCGAGATTTTCTTCCGGGATTCCACATCCCTCATCTTTTATATTTATACAGATGTATTGGTCCTCTTTCCTTAATGTTATAGATACATTCCCACCAGGTGAGGTCGCTTCTATTGCATTTTTAATAAAGTTAAGGAACGCTTGCTTCAGCTGATTTTCATCCCCATGGATCAGCGGTAACCCATCCCCGAAATCTGTGGTGATTTCTATGTTTTCCATCACCGCTTGGCTCTCCACAAGAGTTAAAAGATTATTTAACAGGATGTTGATAGAAGTTTTTTTGAAATGGGATGTATGCGGTTTTGCGATCATCAAAAATTCACTAACAATCACATTGATCCGCTCCAACTCTGAAAGCATCAGCTTATAATAATGTTTTTTCGATTCTTCACTGTTCGAATGAAAAAATTGAAGGAAACCCTTCAATGATGTCAGCGGGTTACGGATTTCATGGGCGATACTCGCTGCCATCTGGCCAATGACTGCAAGTTTATCGGAATTCCTTAGTAATTCTTCAGTTTCCTTTCGTTCTGTCAGATCTCTGATTACTGTCACTATGGAGTTGATCTCACCTGAATGATTGGTTACAGGTGTGCAATGAGCTTCTAACATGATCCAGTGCCCATCCTTATGTAATTCTCTGTATTCAAAGTTAATCGGATGCTTGGTCTCCATCAATTTTTCCAAATGTGTTTTTACTTTTGGTAAGTCATCTGGATGGACAAAACAAAAGCCGTCCTCTTTAATATAATCTTTCTCTTCTCTGCCAAGTATCAATTGGTGAGACGGGGAAGCGAAAGTAATCTTACCACCTAAGTCTCTTACACGAATCATATCCCCAGTATTTTCTGCTATTAATCGATACTTAGCTTCACTTTCACGGAGCTCCATGGTCGCCTTCTTCCGTTCGGTAATATCACGAAGGATATTGGCTATTGCTATCATTTTTCCCTTTTGGTCAAAAATCGGCGAATAGGTGATGGCTACATTGATCAGTTTTCCATCTTTCCTTTTTCGTACTGTTTCATATTCGACGACTGATTTCCCGGACCTTACTTTCCTCTGCAGGAATTCAACCTCTTTCCGATAGCTTTCGTCTGGAATTGTGATGACTTTGTTTCCAAGCAATTCTTCTTTCGTGTAAAGGAAAATATCTTCTGTAGCTCGATTCAATTTTACGATATTCCCTTCCATATCGAAAAGTCCAATTGCATCAGATGAATGGTTGATAAAGGATTCCCAATATGCCTTTTCAGACTTTAGTTGCTCGAATTCTTCCAATTGTTCGGTTCGATCCTTCGCTTGAATAAACCGTCCCATTACTTGATTATGTTTTATTATAGGGATACTGTTTAATTCCAAATTCCTTAATGATCTATCGTCTTCCAAAGTTCCGGTGAAGCTATGTGTCTCAAGTGACCTCATGCTATCGAAGAAACTTGATTCATCATCTAACGATAGGATTTGTGAAATTGAGGCGTATAAACTATGTTCATAGTTGTGAGGTGATAAAGTTTGACATGCAGAATTCATGTGAAGGATCATCCCTTCAAGGTTTACTGCCCAAATAGCATCACTGCTATAGTCAAACAAACATTGATACGTATCTGTTGGTATCATTTGTTGTAAGTCTTTTAATTCCGAGGTGCTTAATCGTTTATTAACATGCATAATTAAAGGTACCTCACTGAATATATTTATAGTCCATAATACATAGTTTGACATTGTTTGTTCATAACCTCTTTTTTAAAGAGATAAATTTTGTGATTATTTGTCGAAAATATTAAACTTCTGTCGTTGTATAGTGTAATTGAAAAAAGTTTAGGTGATCATTTAGAAAGGGAATGGTATCCATAATAACACAACAAAGAGGTGGTTATCATGAAAGACCGAAAAATCTATTATGTGTCACCTAAAGGCGATGTGTTTCCAATCAAGACAGACCAAAGTCTACAGTTATTCGAGATAAAAGCTACCGAAAATGAACTGAATCAATTTAGAGTTGCCGTTGAGCAGTTTAATTCTTCAGAGGATGCTGAAAAAGAGGATTTCTGGTCCCTCGCCCACTTCAAAGAGAAGGAAGTGGATAAAGACAGAAATATAACCCATAGTAAACTCCTTGAAGTTTATAAGTGGATTTATACGTTAGGAACGCCGAAGACGAAATTAGAGATTGAAAGGATGAACGTATTACCATCTTTAAACGAAAAACCTACATTCAGGTAATTTACAGTAAAAAGGGGCTAACCATTTTCGGTTAGCCCCTTTTTTGCTTCATAACTTTTCCCAAGGTTTTTCTGTTCCGAATTTCTTTGCGAGCTGTTTACTTTCATCTCTTCTCTTTCTCCGTCTCTCAGCACGTTTCGCTGCTCCTTCAAACAACCATTTTTCTTCCTCCGATTCAGGAACTACATTCGGAACCGGACTGGGGTTGCCATTTTCATCAATTGCAACAAATGTCAGAAAAGAAAGTGCGCAAAGTTGTCGTTCACCCGACAGCAAGTTTTCAGCGATGACTTTGACGAACACTTCCATAGACGTCCTATGTGTCCAGGAAACGAACGCTTCCAAACATACGGAATAACCTTCTTTAATCGGGTGTAAAAAGTCTACCGAATCGCTGGATGCAGTGACAACGTTTTGCCGGGCATGTCGCGTTGCTGCGATTGCAGCAACATCATCAATGTGTGCCATCAATTTTCCCCCGAACAAGGTCCCATGTGTATTTGTATCTGGAGGAAGCACATGACTGCTTTTAACTGTTCTTGACTCACTTACTCTCTTCTCTTTCAGCGTCATTTTCCATGCTCCTTATCGGATATTCTATATCTATCATTTACGTGGTCCTCATATCTCATACATTACATTAATCGCAATAGATTAAACCCGCTTAATCATTCAATTCATATACTAAGCTTGAACGAAGAAGAGCCTTTCAGCGTATCTATGATATGGTCCCTACAATTATCTGTAGTAAAATGGGATCTTACTATACAATGGATCATGTTTACTTCTGAAACATTAGTCCTGATTTTAAATGAAACGCACGTACGAAGAACTAATATAAACAGAAAGAAAATCAGTCACCATCTTAGGTCGATGATGTAATGATGTGTAAAAAAGTTAAGGTAAATCAACGTATGAAGCAGTAGAGACAAACGGGAATCAGGCCATCGGTTGATTTTCAAGTTCAGACGCCTCCACGCCTGGCACATATAACTTGACACACTTGTATACATGAATCGCTATATATCGGTACTTCGATCCTCTGGATAAGTCAAGATTTGAGCTGTAATACCAATCAGCAGCAATATACCATATCGAGGTATCAACAAGTTTTCACTGAATGTTTTCGTGACAAATAGACTTGTAAAAATAATGAGAGGGAAAACACAGGACATCCCCTGCTGGTAGGTAACCCATAAAGATCTTTGAACTTCCTTTCAATAGCGACTTCCCCTTCATACATGATATTTCCTATTTTTTACCATGTCGTTTCTTATTGATTATCCTTTTATTAATATATAATAAGTACGGTACGTGAAATTTTATGAACTGATTACTTTTATTTTGACTCCTTTTAATGCTCGTTCCCGTGCGATCTGGTTTGTTTTTCTGATTTTTTCTGAGCATTCACTGATAGGCTTACTATACTTTCCATCAAAATGGTCGGGATCAACAAGCCTTACTTTATTCCGAATATGTATCGAGTAATCTTCGGAACTTTCAATGACCTCAACGCTTGCATTCAACTTGCTCAGCTCCTTTTGTATTGCTTCATCTCCGCTCCTGGTCAAAATTTGTAAAAGTTCCTCATCTGTTTTCAGGAAATCATCTTTGTTAATGATCTCTTTTTCAAAAGCTGATCCCAATATTTCCGCCATCTTATGGTTGCTATAAATATTCAAAGGGTTCAAGAAAAAGTCCAGTACTTCTTTATAATATACTTGGACGAACCATTCTCCGGCTTCGCAAGTGGTTACGTGAATCTTTCCTTTACAAAAGGTCAGAGTGTTTATAAAGTTTTCCACTTCCCTTTTAGAAATTTCCCCGTACTCATAGAGATCTCTTAATGTGTAATCAATACGGTCGGCACAGAGATGAGGAGCTGACTGTTCTAGAATCGGCCAATTCGAATCATCTAAGATATCTTCTAGGCAATAATTTTGGTTATGAAGCAAATCAGGAATCTCTGAGTCAATTATGATTGAATGTTTTATTTGTTCATGATAATCCTCATTTTCCATTTTCAACACTTGATCGACCACATGTGAGAAAGCTGTGTGGGAAACATCGTGTAGGAGTCCTGCAATTTGCTCTTCAATCGTACCGCCTAATTTCCTGATAAGCAGCATGACACCGATCGAATGGTCGAATCTCGTATTGCTCCACCTCGGGTTCACGAGATAACTGGCTCCGTTTTGATGGACATATTTTAAACGCTGGACTGCATCTGTATGGATCAACTTCTCCAAAATAGGATCTATCGTGAAAATTCCATAAAGACGGTCTTCAATATACAAAACGAATCACCTCAAGAATGATAGAAAAGTGCCAGACGCCTCTATAAAAAGGGAGTCAGGCACTTTACAGGATGTTTATTTCCCTTTCCGTTCGTAAATCATGAAATAATAATCATAAGGGTTCTTTTCATTTTTAATCCCTTTTTCTTTTGACTTAAGTTCCCATTCAGATTCATCGATTTCTGGGAAAAACGTATCTCCATCGAATTCCTCATCGATGTAAGTCAAATAAATACGTTCAGCCCTGTCAAGGACTTGCTTGAATACGTTTGTCCCGCCAATGACAATCTGTTCATCACCATCTTGCTGAAGAGCTTCGTCTATTGAATGGGTTACGATACATCCTTCAGCTTGATAGTTTTTATCATTTGTAACGATGACATTTTTTCGGTTCGGTAACGGTTTACCTATTGATTCATACGTTCTTCTACCCATGATGACCGTATGTCCCGTCGAAACACGTCTGAACCATTTCAAATCCTCTGGCAAATGCCAAGGAAGATCATTATCTTTTCCGATCACACGATTCTTCCCCATTGCAAGCAGTAACGAAATCATACGGAAACAGCCCCTTTGATATGAGGATGCGGATCATAGTTTTCTAAAGTGAAATCGTCATATTTGAAGTCAAAGATGGACTTTACTTCAGGATTGATCTTCATAGTCGGAAGCTCTCTAGGCTCCCTCGCTAATTGCAGGTTCACTTGGTCAAGATGATTCAAATAAATATGTGCATCACCGAATGTATGGACAAATTCTCCTGGTTCCAAATCACAAACCTGTGCAATCATCATCGTCAATAACGCGTAAGACGCAATGTTAAAGGGCACTCCTAAAAAAGTGTCCGCGCTGCGCTGATAGAGCTGACACGATAACTTTCCATCTGATACATAGAACTGAAAGAGGCAGTGGCATGGGGTCAATGCCATCTCTTCAAGCTCTCCTGCATTCCATGCATTGACGACCAATCTTCTGGAGTCGGGGTTCTTTTTGATCTCTTCCACCACTCTCGAGATCTGGTCAACCGTCCCGCCATCAGGCTTTGTCCAGGATCGCCATTGTTTTCCGTATACTGGGCCGAGATCACCATTTTCGTCTACCCACTCGTTCCATATACGTACACCGTTTTCTTGCAGGTATTTGACATTTGTATCACCCTTTAAAAACCAGAGCAATTCATGGATGATCGATCTCAAATGAAGCTTTTTCGTCGTAAGCAACGGAAATCCCTTTTGCAGGTCGAAACGCATCTGATATCCAAAAACACTGATCGTCCCGGTCCCTGTCCGGTCTTCTTTTTTCACGCCGTTCTCTAAGATATGACGGCATAACTCTTTATACTGTTCCATCTAACCCCTCTCTTTCACTTAGGCTGTCTCAATTATAGCAGAACAAGATTTCAGTAGGTAGGTATGAGTTCAGATGACATAGGAGCTCAAATGGGACTCGTATTTGTACCAATACTGATTGTAGCCATAAGATATAATTTTACCATTCTAAATCTTTTTCATATCCTAATTCGATGAGAAGGGAACCTGCTACTTCTTTGAAAGCGTTAGTTACTTCTAGATCAAATTCATTTTTCCAATCACCGATCAGACCTTTCCGGAAGGTAATGGACTTTGAAGGATTTACATTTTTTATCATTTGTTCGACAAGTAAGGATTTCGTATCCGTATCTAATGAGGACCCGTATAAGAAGCCAACGATTTCATTTACAATCTTATTCTGGGAATCAGTATTGCATGTCAACTCCTCAAAAGTGAAATGCTAAGTGTTCGGAGCATTGAACCAACCCATATATCTTCGATAAAAACGGTTGATATCATCATATTTGGAATTTTTCATTCCACGGATGATGGTTAAATAGCGTTCTTTATCTGTCTTCAGATCGTTCACAATATAGGATGTAATCGGACTTAAATTCGGGAACTTCTTCATGAACGGAACATAGGAAACTACAATATCCCGAGGGTCTCTGCTGATGATCAGCTGCTTC
Source organism: Pseudalkalibacillus sp. A8 (assembly GCF_045920555.1). NCBI lineage: Bacteria > Bacillati > Bacillota > Bacilli > Caryophanales > Fictibacillaceae > Pseudalkalibacillus > Pseudalkalibacillus sp. A8. The sequence goes on along the minus strand of NZ_CP174509.1, from coordinate 3,126,403 downwards.
ATATTAAGTTCCTTGAATATTCGAACCCATTCTTCAGAGTAAACAATATGTCCTGCCCCAAATTGATTTTGCTGCAAACTCCGTAGTCTGGATGCCTTCTCCTGCTCGAAATGCCCATAAATCGTATGATTCACAAGATTATGTGAAATTCCAGGTATACCTAATACAAGTTGTTTCACTAAATTGGTGCCACTCTTGGGTATGGAATTGGAAAAGAATGCAGGAAGTGGTTTACCTATACTCAATGCTATCACCGCTTTGTTACTCGTATTGAATTATCTTATGTCACTTGATCACATCGTTCTCCTGTTCCTTTGAAAAGGATCCTAATTGGACTCCAAACTGTTTAAAGTACAACAAAAATCCCCCCATGTATCTATCATGAGGGGACCAATTTGAAGTCATTTCGTATTAGTTAGTTGTTTTGTTGACTTTGAGCCGGTTCGTCTTCAAGCGGGATTTGAATGAGATTACCTGTTCCAGTTGCTTTCGGCATTTTTCCATCCCACTTCTGGATCCACATGTATTGGATCACTTCAGATGTCATCGATTCATTGATGATATTGTTATAATCGGCAGTCGCTTCTGCTTCAATCCGTTTCTTTTCAGCCTCGGCTTCTGCGATTTTCAATTCAGTCTGTTTACGTTCTAGCTCTTGAGAAGCTTTTACCCTTGCATCAATCGCTTCTTGTGTAGCTTCGTCAGGTTTCGGAACACCGATTGTCAAGTCATCAATGATGAAACCTAGATCACCGACATCTTCTGAAAAGACTTTCTGTACATCCATACCGGCTGCCGAAGACTTTTGTCCATACGTATCAATGACGGAGTAATTTGCTATCGCCTTACGCCCAGCATCCCATAGTCTTGTTCTCAAGTAAGTCGATTCGATTTCCTTAACTGGTACCGGACCGAATTTATTGAACAGCTCAACGACCTTATCTGGTTGTATGCTGTAGTTATACGCAAAGTCCATCGTTATATTCTTTCCATCTGAAGTAGCCACCTGGATATCCTGGTACTCGACTGTTTGCATCCTGACCGGGTATTCCGTGATCTTATCGAAGAGGCCGACGATGTGCCAGCCCTGGCCTAACGTATCCTCTTGCACCCCACCGTTTGGACTGTATACGACACCGACATAGCCATTCGGAATCCTTTGGATGAAAAATGTTGCCATTACCACAACCAATGCGATTGTAATCCCAACGATAATTCCACCGATGAGCTTACGGTTATTTTTCTTCTTTTCTGGCATCTGTACTGTTTCCATTCTCTGGATCCCCCCAAAAGTTCTTGTACTTCTTGGCAGCTTTCCCTACCTTTGTATATGTTGGTGACAACAAGAGCCATAGACCAATGCATAGTAAAATGACGACTATGACTGACCCGATAAACACCTTCATGTCATCTCCTCCTATCCCTAATAATTACGTGCGAATTACAAAAAAGTTTCATTTATGTAAAGAAAAAATGATTATATCTTTATTCTAGGTTATTAGCAAAGATAAAAAATAAGCATGCATTATGTTAAATGCACGCTTATCTCACTTAAAATATTTAACTCATCCAATTTGGAGGTGTATTACGGTCCCAATAGATGCTTCCTAATTCATGATGGGATGCGAAATCATCTCGAGCGTCATGATAGTGAAATGAAAACCAGTGGCCCTGCCCTGGAGGATTTTCTCTACGAACATGAAGACGGAAGACGTCTTTGCCTGTGACAGCGTTTTTGATGTGAAAGATCTTTTCGCCCTTACCTTTTGTAGGACGGTCGCTGATTGAAAGGCTCCGAATCGTTTCTTCGTCTAATTTCGAGCTTAACTGGCCGATCGTTTCTTCGATCTTAGGTAGGATAACGGCCCGGAATTCTTCCCCGCGCTTTGACTCGATCCGTTCACCGAATTTTTCTTTCGTCTGTTCCGTTGCTTGGATGACCGTATAAGTCACGAAAGCTTCCTGAAGATCTTCAGTATCTTCATATGCAGACGCGATTTCATTCCATGAAGCAGTCTGGAAGTCCGGTTCAGGAGCTTTTTCGATACTTGGTTTTACAAGTTCCTTTTCTTCGATATAGTTAGCTGTAGATTCAGCAGTCGCTTTTTCATCACTATCCGCCAGGAGATGCGGTGGTGGTGAAACGGTTCCTAGTGTAAAAACCGTGATCAAAACGACGAGCGTTTTCCTTAACCAAACAGGCATCCTAACCAACCTCAGTCTCTTAAGTATTTGCTATTCCCATTTTCTCATAGACTTCAGCATCCATCCCGATGTAAATTCGAGAAAATTGTGAATGATTTTTCATCATTTACTGTATTCGCTAAAAATCACTGCCCTCCTGCATTGACTTTTTCATCTTTCCAATAATATTCTGCGAACACTTCAGCAAAGGCTTCCGTTGATCGCTGGATTTCTTCCAAGTTGTTATCAACTCCACCGACTTCCAACAATGCAGCCTGATCAGACAAGTCTTGGTTGTATATACCGTTCCCTTCAGTCTTTGATTTCAAGATAACTCCTCTGCTAAGTCCCGGATATTTTTCCTTTAATAAATGGTGTAATTCTTCTGCTAATTGTAGGTTCTTTTCATAATCCGGATTCGCTTTTCCGATGACAAACATCAACTTCGCATAGCTCTTCCCATTGATTTCCACTGTGGTTTTATCTCTTCTCTGAGAGTCCCGGTGCAAGTCGAATGAAAATGTTATATCTTTGTTGTCTGCAACAGCCGTTTGGACAATTTCCCTTGACAGTTGATAAGCGTTCCCATGGTTCCAGCCTCGATCCTTCAACTTTTCCCCTATATTGCTACGGTCTTGCTGAACGCCTATACCTCGTTGTTCCAGTTCATTTGCCAACATTCCCCCAACACGGATCATATTTGCCTCTGGGTTGGAACTGTTTGCATCATCCGATACTTCAGCGCCTTTCAATAATGGTAAAAAGGATTCGTAGGAATGGGACTGATACAGATAGACGACCTTCCGTCCGTTGGTTGTCATATCAGGTTTTGGAGTTTCTTCTGATTCCTCTACTTTCAACTTTTCCTCTGCTACTTCCCTTTCCTTTAAAAGAACATCTAGCGGTGGAGCTGATTCTATCGGTAATGTTGTATAATCTGTCCCCTCTCCTGCAACGACGATTTCCGTATCGAATATCGCAAAGCCTGGTAGTTCCCGTCCTAGAAGTGAACGAATATCACCAGGTTTGATATTGGTCGCCAACTCAAAGGATAAGCTTTGAATCGAAGGAGGCTTATAGGAATTCGGTAGTCCTTGCTGGAAATATGGATTGACTGTCCCCATAAAAGCCACCAGTTGTTCTGTGGAAAAAATGTGAAGGGTACCTTTCAGTGAACTGGATTGAAACCGTTTTTCAAAAAAAGAAGAGGCTAATATCGATACAGTGACGAATAATACAAGCACAATCACAGCAAAGAAAAATACCCGCTTCAGAAAGGTTTCGTTTTGTGGTTTTTTCAATTTATATAAAAGGCGATCTTTTTTCATCATTGACATTCAATCCCTTTCAAACAGTGTCATATCCTATGAATATGTACAAGTAAGAAAAAGTAGAAGTCATTTTTCTCTCAGCACGAGTTTTTTGATAGAACAAAAAACCGTATCAGCATTGGACTGATACGGTAATCTCCGATGTTAATCTATATTCTTTTCATAACCTTTTAATAGAATTTCAAGTTTTTGATAGGATAGTTTAGCATACTCACTATCATCTTTCACTAGTTTCGCCATTTGGTCCTTAATCGCCTTGATCAATGAAAAGTGGTAATCAGGAATTTCATCTTCAAAAGGTTTGATGCTTGATAAGGGTACCAGCGCTTTTTCAGTATGGGCGAGCGCCCTTCTTTCGTGGAAAAGCTGGACATCAACCTGGTTCGGTGCATGTAGATCCCCTTGTCTAGGATGAGCAATGACTGCTAAAACTTTTACGACTGCTTTATCCAGTTTCGGCTTAATATCTATGATTTCACCTACGTAACGTCCTGTTTTATAAGAAGCTGTCACTTTATCTCCAATCTCTATCGTCATGGCAACCACCTTTCTTTACGAAGTAATAAGTTTTTCTTTACATTGATCTGAACAACAGTTTCGATATTCAACTTGACATGAATCACAGACAATGTGCAGGTTATCACATTCATCAATCGGACAATTGACGAACTTTTCAGCTTCCCCACCACAATGGTGGCATCTGCCTACCACTTTTTGATCTTCCGTACGATTGACGTCGACTAACATCCGATCATCAAACACAAAACATTTCCCCTCAAAATTGCTGCCTTTTGTCTCAGGGTCCTGTCCATATTTAATGATGCCTCCATGTAATTGATTGACGTCTTCAAATCCTTCACGAACTAAATAACCTGAGAATTTTTCACAACGGATTCCACCTGTACAATACGTGAGTATCTTTTTATCCTTTTTATCGGCAAGGTTCTTTTCAATCCATTCAGGAAGGTCTCGAAATGCTTTGATATCCGGACGTATTGCGTTACGGAAATGGCCGATATCATACTCATAGTCATTCCTTGCATCAAGAACGATTACATCTTCATTCTCCATCGTTTCCAGCCACTCTTTCGGGGATAGATGCTTCCCCGTCACCTCATTGGGATTGAGATCATCTTCAAGTTTTAATGAGACGATTTCATCCCTTGCTTTTACAGAAATTCGTTTAAAGGTATGCTCTTCTGTCTCTTCACGTTTGAATTCCATATCTTCAAACCTAGGATCTTTACGGAGAGCTTCCACATAAGCAGATGTCTGTTTCAACGTCCCGGATACTGTTCCGTTGATTCCTTCTTTTGCAATGAGGACCCTCCCCATCACACCTATTTCTTTACAAAACTTCAGATGTTTTCTTGCAAAGTACTCGGGGTCTTCGATCGTAACATATTTATAAAAAAGTAATACTTCAAAGGTATTCTTCTCTTCTGACATTGCACTCACCTTTAACCAAGTTATTTTCCAAAATATATCTTACCAAAAAATGATGTATCATTCACATGATAAAGTTATGTACTTATTAACATAATAAAGGGAATGACTCATAAGCCATTCCCATATATTCTCTCTATTTTGCAAAGATATGCTTTCCGATTTGGATGATTTGTTCACGAGACCAAATCCAATCGGATGTAGCTGTGTTTGGGTTGAAGTAATAAGTCGCACCCTTTGATGGGTCCCAACCTCTGATTGCGTTGTAAACTGCTCGATATGACTCAGCATCTGGAGTTCTGTTATATTGTCCATCTGCAATAGCTGTGAAGGCAAGATCTTCGAAGAGAACTCCTTTGACGTCATTTGGAAATTTAGATGAGTTAAGACGATTCATGATAACGGCTGCTACCGCAACTTTCCCCTTGAACGATTCACCGCGAGCTTCACCATGTACCATTTGAGCCATCATTTGAATCTCATCGACAGCGAATGTTTGGCTATATAGTTTTACAAATGTTTCGTGTCCTGCAACTCCATCCGCTTTGATTCCATTCGCCTTCTGGAATTTCATAACTGCGTCTTTCGTTGATGAACCGAATACACCATCTACATTGGATTTATAGAAACCTAACTGTTGAAGACGATGTTGGACATCCCACACATATCCTTGAGAATCACCCATCTTTACTGTTTTGGAATGAGCACTTGCTTCTTGTGTCGGTAATGTGACCATCGTTCCCACTGCAAAAGCAACAACTAGTGTAACTTTCAATAGCTTTGTAAACATAATTACACCTCCTTGAAAAGTGTACGCCAATAAGTTTAATAGGCCCTAATGACTTACACAATAGGAGGTTATAGGAATTAAAAGTATATTTTTCCAGTAGGATGAGATCTGAAGATTAAAGTGTAATATTACATCTATTATTGGTTAACCTTCTTATTTTATTGGTAAATGGTAGAAATTTAATTGTAAATGGACCAATTTTATTGGTCAACACAGTCATTTTGTTGGTAAATACATTATATTGAATCATAGAGGTGTCCTTTCACACCGCCACCATACAAAAGAGCAGCAACCGCTGCTCTTTATTCTGACAGATTCAATATTTTTGTAAGCTGTTCTGGATCGAATCCAGTCAAGACTTGCTCACCGATCACAATTGTAGGTGTTGACATCGATTCGTACTTGTTGATCATTTCATCTCTTGCTTGAGTATCTTCAGCCACGTTGTACTCTTCAAAATCAACATTATGATGTGAAAGAAACTCTTTCACCACATGACAAGGCGGTCAGGAAGGCTGCGAATAAACAATCACTTTTTGTTGGGACATACTATTCAACTCCTTTGTTTTAAAATATCAACTGTGAATTCTATCCGCAAGTAGTATGCTTCAGTACTAGGTCATTTTATTCGATAAAGATAGATTCTCAATGGAGATTGTTCATTTTCAAAGGTATCCTCAAATGTCAAATCGAGTTCCTCATAGTTCTCGATCGGCAGCGCAGAGAAAATATAATCTCCTCCCATTTCTTTTAGCGCCTGTGTGTTAATATCATAATGTTCAATCGTCCGGTCACTTTTTTTCGTAAAGAAATAATGTTTACCGAGATCACTGACATACATATATAGCCTGCTGCCCCATGTATCAAAATAATTTTCCAGAACCGGGTTTTCCTCCAATTCAGGCGAGATCACTTCTCTGAATTGATGCTTATAGTAGAGCGGGAAACTGACATTATACGTATCAAGCGTGTAAAAACCATTGAATTGGGCAATCGTTGGATGAAGTCCGACACTGACGATCCGATAATCAGATTGATCCATTCCTATGTATTCCTCAATCTCCTCAAATAACGAAGCCGAATAAAATTCTTTGAATGTAGGTGTACCGAGTTTCTCATATTTCATCTCCTCACCGGTCTGGAAGAGGATATACGATTGAAAGACGATTAGTAAGATAACGATCCCTCTAGCAAATTTAACATGCTTCCATATGATTCCCAGCGCCAACCCGAAGCTGAGGTACCAAAATAATGGATGGAGAAAATGGATCCTTCCGAAATTGAACGTGTTCATCAACATGAACTGTTCTTTCAGCACTCTCATTCCTTCCCAGTACCATAACGCATACCAGGCAGACAAGAGAACATTCGCTACCATCGCCCAAATCAAGTGAACAGGGACGGTCCTTCTATATAATGCAATCAAAATAGCAATTAAAACGACCGGCAGGATAATCGTTTTATGAAAAATCCAATCATGGGTATGAGCGTTCAAAAAGTTATGGACAAATAGTTCGTAAACACCTTTAAGATCTTTGTGCCCCAGGTTGAACTCATTGCGATGCGGGATGTGCTCTTCATTAAAAAGAATTGAATGGACCAATAAATATTCCTTCATCAGATAGATGGACGTCATGAAACTGATCGCAGCCAAAAAAAATCCATTGAAACACCGGGTTCGATACAAGTCCAGCAACCAAAGGACACCTAAACCACCGAGGAAAAACAAAAAAGTCAAAATGAAACTCGAGTGGAAAGGGATCAGAAATAATAGCACCCAATAACGTTTTGGTGTTTTTTTCCCTAGTTTACGGATTGTTAGGAACACATGCAGAGCTAAAGGCAGACCTGCAATAGACAAAGCTCCGGATGGCCAAAATGGTAGCAATGCGAAACAAAGAGCCACTCCAGCAGGCAACCATATTGAATTGATCCTTTTCAAAAAGTGAGATTTCAACAGCTTATACATCCCATAAAAAGCGACAAATCGCATGATCGTCTGATTGATGACATAAGCTGTGAACGGTTTGAACATGATGTACAACCATACCATCGCATCTAAACTGGAGGGCAGTGCATCCCTTGGAAGACCGTTAATGACGTTCGGTAGGGTGCCATCCAACGAAAATAACAAACCACTTTCAGCAAGCAGCTTGTACCATACAATATTCGAGTCAAGGTTATCATGGACCCGAATATGCGTATCCTCTCCTAAAATATAATAAGGTGCTAAGAAAATCAGGAGCACAATGCCAGGTATTAATAAATGTCTATATTTTATAATAAGCGAGTATACGGTCGACAACATGAGTTACAGCCTCATCTCCCATTCCATAAAATAACGGTAAGCGTAATATTTTATCACTTTCAGATGTCGTAAATTTATCTTCCCCGCAAAATTCACTATAAGCTTCTCCAGCATTTGTCGGATGCAAAGGTACATAATGCGGTACTGCCATAATCCCTTGCCCATCCAAATACTCTCTAAGCTGTGTGCAATCTTCCTCCTTCTCAGTTTTGATATAGAACATATGGGCATTATGTTGACAATCTTCTGGAATGTGAGGGGTCTTGATGAAGTTTTTACCCGCCAATTGTTGAAGGCCTGCTTTGTACAGATCCCAATAGCGCAGTCTTTCTTCATTGATCAAATCTGCATTCTCAAATTGAGCATACAAATAAGCTGCATTCAGGTCACTCAATATATAAGAGGAACCTACATCCTGCCATGTATATTTATCGACCATCCCTCTTAAAAACTGGGAGCGGTCTGTTCCCTTTTCCTGAATGATTTCAGCATGCTGAATAGAATTGGCACTATTGATGATCAATGCCCCTCCCTCACCACACGTATAATTTTTCGTTTCGTGAAAACTTAATGTCCCGAAATGTCCGATCGTTCCTAAAGGCCTTCCTTTATATGTGCTCAATAATGCTTGCGCTGCATCTTCGATAACCCATATATCATGGTTGGTTGCAATTTTCATGATGGCATCCATATCACAAGCAACACCAGCATAATGGACAGCGACAATCGCTTTTGTCTTTTCAGTGATTGCGTTTTGGATCAGGTCAGGATCAATGTTCATCGTATCAGGTGAAATATCGACGAAGCGGATGTTTGCACCTCTCAACACGAAGGCATTAGCAGTTGAAACGAACGTATAGGAAGGCATGATCACTTCATCACCCTCCTGGATATCAGTCAATAGAGCCGTCATTTCGAGAGCATGAGTGCAGGAAGGCGTAAGCAAAGCTCTTTCGCAGCCAAGACGAGCTTCAAGCCAGTCTGTACACTTTTTACCGAATTCACCTTTCCCCGATAGTTTTTCATTTCGTATCGCTTCTTGGATATAGGCTTCTTCATCTCCAGTTACACATGGTTTATTGAAAGGAATCATCATTACCACCTCATAAAGATTGACTAGTTACTACTATACCTATCACGATCAAAGCCAATCCGACCACTTTATGGACTGTGACCGGCTCTTGGAATAAAATTACGGATAGTAAAAATACCAACACAAACGAAAGGCTCATGAATGGATACGCATAACTGATATTGAATTTCGTCATCGCTGCCATCCAGAACAATGACGCAATGAATGCAGAGATGAATCCGGAAAAGATCAACGGGTCGAATAAAAGCTGTAGCAGGAATATCAGCTTGTCCTTCCATCCTTCAGGCAAGGAACCGAACTTCGCGATCCTCCATTTCAATACCAGTTGACCGTAAACGGTAAAAAAGATCGTCCCGAAAATATAGAAATAACCCATCATTCACCTTGTCCTGGGGCTGGACCGTTCAATTTATGATAAACATCAATTGTACGGGTCAATTTGAATCCGAGTGAATGGAATAGATTCAAGGATGGAAGGTTTGCAGCTGAGATCGACGTCTTCAGATGGGAATACCCGCCGAGGTTGAGCTGTTCATGACAAGCCTTGCTTACCATATATTTCGTCAAACCCTTCTGCCGGAATTCTTTTTTAACCCCGATCAGCAAAACTTTATCATTTTCATAAGCATAGAAGGCCGCCATCTCGCCCTTAAATAGCATGAAAAAAACAAGATCTTTCTCATACAGATCCCTTACCCAATTCGCGTATCTCAGGTCTGCCAATGATGAAGGAATGTTGAAGTCACGATGGAAGCGTCCATGTGTGAAAGCTTCCTCCGCAATATTGGTGATCTCCTCAAGATCTCCTTCATTGGAGATGGAGATGTCTTCCTGATCAAAATATTTCAACTTCTCACGACTGCATTCCGGTTCAATCATCGTATCTGTATAATAAAACCCATGTTTTAAAAGTGATTCCGAACTCTGGAGCGGATCCACTTTGAGTGTAAAATGGCCCTTAATTCGATCCGTTTGAACAAGTGCTTCTTCAGTTGACGAGGTCAACTCGTAGGTATCGATTCCAAAGTTTCTCTTATCCCAAGGAGTTTCTTTCAAAAATGGTGGCATCCCATCACCTCCTGTCCTTTTCATTATGAAATCCTTCTGTTTTATCCTGGATCAGATAAAGTGGACGCCCCTTCGTTTCATTGAATACCTTCCCTAAATAAAGGCCTAGTATGCCAAAATTGAAGAAAATCAACCCGCCGATGAAATAAAGTGAAACCATTACACTCGTCCATCCTTGGACTGGCACGGATAGGAAAAAGTATCGTATGAAGAGGAAGAGTCCGTATAAGAATGATCCAAGAGAAATCAAAAAACCTAATTGGATGGATAATCTTAATGGTTTATTTGACTGAGAAATAATCACATCAGTGGCTAACATGATCAATTTCTTCAAGTTGTAGGAACTCTTGCCTTTCTTCCGACTGCTGTGATTGACTGTGACTGTCGCCGTCTTGAATCCCATCCATTTGATGAAGAGAGGGAACAAACGATTTTGCTCTCTCATCCTTCTGAAACTCTCGACGACATTTTTTGAACAGATACTGAAATTCGCGATTGTATGATCAGATGATTGATCAGTGAGATAATCATAAACTTTATAGAACATTTTTGAAGAAAGACGCTTAAAAAATCCGTCTTTACGTTCAACCCTTTTACCGAAGACGACTTCATAACCTTCTTTAGCTTTCTTATACAAATCCTTGATATTTTCAGGTCGGTCCTGCAAATCACAATCCATTACGACGACCCAATCTCCGGAAGAATGGTCGAGCCCTGCGGTTATAGCATGATGCTGGCCAAAATTTCTAGAAAGATCGATTCCTTTGATTTGCCTATCTTCATCACTTAAAGCTTTGATCTTTGCCCATGCATTATCAGGACTTCCATCATTGACCATGATGATTTCATAATCTCCAACAATCTCTTCAAGTGTAGATTTTAACCGTATACTAAGTTCGTCCAGGCATGTTTCACACCCATAGACCGGTATGACAACAGATATCAAATCCTAACTTCTCCCCATTTACGGCTGTACCATTCGACAGTGTTGCGCAGTCCTCCATCTAATGACATGACCGGTTCCCACCCTAGTGATTGACGGATTTTCCGATCATCGACTGCATATCTACGGTCATGACCTGGACGATCTTCTACAAATGTAATCAAGTCTTGAAAACTAATGATAGAAGCTTGCTCTAATACATCTGGGTGTAAATCATTAAGAATCAAACAAATTTTCATGGCCAGGTCGAGATTCGTCCATTCGTTTCCCCCGCCGATATTGTAGCTTTCCCCTGCCACTCCTTGATGATAGATAAGATCAAGGGCTCGGCAATGATCCTCGACATGTAACCAGTCTCTTATGTTTTGACCGTCACCGTAAATCGGAATCGGGTCTGCAGCCAAGGCTTTAGAGATGATTGTAGGAATCAGCTTCTCTTCATGCTGTCGCGGTCCATAATTATTGGAGCTGCTCGATATAATGACATTCATCCCATGGGTATGGCCGAAGCTTTTTACAAGCATGTTGGCGCTTGCTTTTGAAGCACTATAAGGATTCCGCGGAGCATAAGGTGTGTCTTCAGTGAATTTATCTGTTTCGTTTTCCAATGATCCATACACTTCATCAGTCGAAATATGATGAAAACGTCGTTTTGCCAACTCTCCCTTTTGCTCCCAGGTTTGTTTTGCCGCCTGGAGAAGATTCACCGTTCCTACTACGTTCGTCACGACAAAAGGGCTGGCATTGTCGATCGAGTTATCGACATGGGATTCGGCAGCAAAATGGATCACACCGTTGATATCATATTTGGAAAATATCTCTGCAACAAAATTTTGGTCTGCTATATCACCTTTTAGAAAGTGATAGTTATCATGTGATTCAATCTCGAGAAGGTTGTCAAGAGAACCTGCATAAGTGAGCTTATCAACATTAAGGATTTCGTAATCTGGATATATATTTGACAAATAATGAATGAAGTTCGAGCCGATGAAACCGGCACCGCCTGTAATCAGGATCGTTTGTTTCTCATTACTCATTCTCAACCAACCCCAGCACAGGATTATGGTCAATGGAATCCCAATATTGCTGACTGTGTTTCCTTTGGGCGATTTCCAACAAATATTGTCCATAATCCGTTTTTTTCATGGAGGTACCTTTATCTTTCAAATCTTCTTTTGTAATGTATCCTAGATAAAAGGCGATTTCTTCAAGGCAAGCAAGTTTGAAGCCCTGACGCTGCTGGATGTTTTTCACGAATTCAGAGGCTTCGAAAAGAGCATCATGCGTTCCAGCATCCAGCCAAGCGAATCCTCTTCCTAACAGTTGGACGTGGAGCTGGTCCTTCTTCAGATATTCTTTGTTGACATCCGTGATTTCAAGTTCACCGCGCTTTGAAAAGTTGAGTTTTTTTGCTATATCAACCACTTTATGGTCATAGATGTATAATCCAGTCACTGCAAAATCCGATTTAGGATCATCAGGTTTTTCTTCGAGCGATACAACCTTCTGATCGGAATCGAACTCCACAACCCCGAACCTCCGCGGATCCTTTACCCGATACCCGAAGATCGTTGCGTGCTCATGGCTCTTTATCGCTTGTCTTAATAAATTGGTGAAACCTTGGCCGTAGAAGATATTATCACCAAGAATCAACGTTACATCATCTTTGCCGATGAATTCTTCCCCGATGATGAATGCTTCTGGAATTCCGTTCGGCTCTTTTTGTTCACAATAGACAAGTGAAAGTCCTAAAGAAGAACCATCACCTAACAATTTTTCAAATCGAGTTTTGTCTTCTGGCGTACTGATGATCATTACATCTTTAATACCAGCTAACATCAAGATTGATAACGGGTAATAGACCATAGGCTTGTCGAACACAGCGAGCAGGTGCTTATTGATGCTGTCTGTGCTCGGGGACAACCGAGTTCCGCTTCCTCCTGCAAGAATGATCCCTTTCATATAAACCCCTCCATGAAATCGACTTATATCCTGCTGGAAATTCTAGTTGAATTCTAAATCATGTAAATTTATTTCCTTTATCGAAATACTTTTAAACATACGTTTATGTTAAATTTGTTTTACTTACTGTAATAATTCGTTCCAAACTGAAAAAAACCGGATGTGGAACGTTCAGAAAATTCCATCAACCGGTTTTTTTAAGTCATGTTTATATTAAGCTATTTCTTTCGTCCTGAGCATTATAGCAGAACCACCTACCAAAAGTATGATCAGAATAAGAGTCACGATTGAGGTTCCCAGCAATTCAGCAGAGATCGATCCTGTGTTCATTGTATCCATGATATATTCAGAAAGCCTATTCGGACTCCACACGAGATACTTGGAAAATATTCTCGTCACAATACTTGCCATGAAGATTGTAAGGAAGGCCAAAAACGCTACCAATCCTGAATTTTTCACAAGAGTATTCATGAAAACAGATATCTACACAACAAGAATGAGCCATAGACTATAGAAAAACCATACTAGGAAAAATTGATTGAATGTAATTTCTCCAAATAAGATATTCGTATAATACCATGAGATGAACAGTCCACAAATACGAAATGAGAACAAGTAGAGTCGTTACAGCCCACTTTGCGGTGATATATGTACTATAACCTCACCGGCTTGACTAAAATAAGTTCTGCTACTCCGCTTTTCCGTTTACGGGCAATCATACCATCGTCATCAACACAATGACCAATACTCCGAGTTAATAGAGTAACACACTTGCCTTGATTCAGCTTGAAATTGACATTTTTGATGACAAAACCTCCCAAATGGTCGAAAATCAAATTATCTCAACAACTAGAGAAATATCTCTACAAAAAAAGCACTGCCTTTAAAAGACAGTGCTCTATCGTTATGCTTGTTGCTCAACTGGTTTTTCATAACGGTTACGCGGATGTTCACGACATTCGTCAGAACAAGAACGTTTATATTTTTCCTCACATTTATGACATGCAACGTGTTGGCGGTTGCATTCTGGGTTAGCGCAATTTACGTAACGATCTTCAGTTTTACCACAATAGTAGCATTTACCGACTACTTTATCTTCCACACGGTTGATCGGTACTGCAATACGCTCATCGAAGACGTAGCATTTTCCATCGTACAGTTGCCCTTGGGTTTTCTCATTCTTGGAATAATTGATAATTCCACCGTGTAACTGGTTTACGTCTTCAAATCCTTCATTTTTCAAGAAACCGGAGAACTTTTCGCATCGGATTCCACCAGTGCAATAAGTAAGGATCTTTTTACCTTCAAAATTCTCACGGTTTTGTTTGATCCACTTCGGTAATTCCCGGAAAGTCGTGATGTCTGGACGGATCGCCCCTCTGAAATGACCGATATCATATTCGTAATCATTTCGTGCGTCGATAATCACGACATCATCACGGTGCATTGCTTCGTAAAATTCTTCTGGTGTCAAATGTTTTCCTGTCGTTACATTTGGATTGATTTCTTTCAAAACGCCAGAGTTCACTAGCTCCGGACGATAACGTACATGCATTTTTTTGAAAGCATGTCCATCGACTTCATCTATTTTAAACTCAATACCATCAAATCTATGGTCATTGAGCAGAGATTCCATGTAGGCATCGGTCTGTTCCACAGTTCCAGATACTGTACCGTTTATCCCTTCATCTGCAATGAGGATTCGACCTTTCAAGCCGAGATCTTTACAAAATTGCAGATGCTCATCCTTGAACTGCTCCGCATTCTCAAGCGGAGTGTACTTGTAATAAAGTAATACTCGATATGGTTTTGTCATTGTTGATCACCTATTCCTTTGATATTGTATTGCAGGTACAACACCAGTTACAACGTTATATATTAGCAAATCGGACTGTCGTTTGGCAAGTGAATTTTAATGGAATTTGCTGTAACTGGGGAATAGGTTTATTTTTTCACAGTGTCAAAAAGCTTTTGGAACGTGTTCAGGGTTTGATTGATATTTTCATCTGTTATATGGTGGTGGGTCGTCAATCGAATTGTCGTCGGCCCAAATGGTACAGCAAGGATTCCGTTGTTTTTAAGCAGAGCTAAAATTTCATTAGCAGATTTTCCTGTCGCTTCTATATCAACGACGACAATGTTCGTATCAACCCTATTGTTGATTTTGAGATCAGGGATATTGCGGAGCCCTTCTGCAAGTCGTCTCGCACGCACATGGTCTTCCTTCAAACGATCGGCCATTTTCGTGAGTGCAATCAGACCTGGCGCAGCAACAACACCCACTTGACGCAACCCGCCTCCAAGCCTTTTTCGCCATTTACGGGCACGTTTTATGAACGAATCACTCCCGGCGATGATCGATCCGATTGGTGCACCAAGTCCTTTTGAAAGGCAGATTTGTACAGTGGTCGTATGCTCTGTAAATGCTGTCACTGGAACACCAAGTTCAGCTGAAGCATTGAACAACCTGGCACCATCAAGATGGACTGGTATGTTATGTTCCTGGGCCACTTGATACACTTCCCGCATGTTTTCAATCGGGACAATGGCCCCACCTGCCCGGTTATGGGTATTTTCAAGACAAATCATTCCCGTTTCAGGAAAATGCACATCCTCACCACGGATCGCGGTTCTTAAATCATTAGGATTGATTGCGCCTCTATTACCTTTGATTGTACGAGTCTGAACACCACCGAAAGCTGATATCGCACCGCCCTCGTAATAAAAAATATGGGCGTCTTCTTCCAACAATACTTCGTTTCCTGGTTGACAGTGAGTGAGAACGGCGATCTGGTTCCCTTGCGTCCCACTTGTCACAAATAGGGACGCTTCTTTTCCTAAAATCTCTGCCGCTTTATCTTCTAATTTTTGTACGAGTGGATCTTCACCGTACACATCGTCACCGACCTCAGCTACATACATCGCTTTTCTCATTTCTTCAGTCGGCTTTGTGATTGTATCACTGCGTAAATCGATCACTTTGATCCTCTCCCTTTTTATATAGCTTGGTTAAATATTAATGTTGGTTTTAAAGGTAAAAAAGCGAAATTAGCGACACCCCTACGGGAAAAGCGAGCCAGGCAAGACCCCGCACTTTAAAAGGACCTTGACATCCTGTGCAAGTGAGGAGGCTTACGGAATTAGCCTAATTCAGAGAAGTAATGTCTAGCTCAGCGACCAGTTACTTGGATTACTTCAGAATTCCTGCGGCGGCAACACACTGATTTAACATCTTATGTGTGAGCCCACGCAGAACCGAACTTTGTTTGGTTCGAGCCTCCTCGTCAGTCTTCCAGTGACCTACGTGACTAAGCGTGGTCGCTTCCGCTTTTCTTAAGCCCGCGGAAAGGGAGTGAATTTCGCATATGACGCCAATTAACTTTTAAAACAGCTTTTTATATGAATGGCTTCAATTTTGGAAATACATTAAGTGCAGTGTTGTAAAAAACGTCTTCATGATGCTTTTTCGGAATGATGCTCTTGATGAAATCAACATAAGGTGTCACTGGAACGAGCGGCCAATCGGTCCCGAACAGGAATTTGCTGTAGTCATCGGTGAACGTCAATGCATGTAATAGATGATTGAAAAATCTCGGTGATTCCTTGTTTCGCTTGATGTCTTCTGCATTCCCGACGACCAGTCCCGATAGATCAGCGAATACATTCCGATTTTTATAAACCACTTCAGCACCGTCGAGTGTCCACGGATCACCGAAATGGGCCATCACGAAATTGATTTCACGGTGTTTGACGGCTGCTTCATCTAATGTAAGCGGATGAGCGTATTTTAAGAGACCTCTTTCCGAATAAGTATCTCCTGTATGGAATACGACAGGCATGTTGAATTCTTTTGCCAATGCGTAAATTGGCTCGTATACCTCATCATAAGCATAGAACGGATAATAGCCTAAATAGATTTTCAAACCGACGACTTCCGGCTTCTGAACCTCAGTTCGGAGGCGTTCCATCACATGTTCATCTAACTGGTGAGGGTTGATTCCAGCACAATAGACGATCGAGGGAGTATGTTCAGCGAGATCAAGGCCCATCGGAGTTGTTGCATGCTCATCTGGAAAGCCGTTCACCTTGGCTTCCGTCAATCCCATGCCGATTCCAATAGATACCCCCGCCTCTTGATACTCTTTCTTTATCCCTTCAAATGAATAATCCACCCCTGAAAGTTCAACCGCGGTTTTATGGAAACTTTCAATTTTCGACAAATGCATATGAGCATCAATGATTTTCATCCCACACCTCCATGTATTAAAGCGAATAGGAAACCCCTACTCATGTTGGTGAGTAAGGGTTTTTGAATTTTCTATTTTTATTTTATCATAGGAATGTGACTGACAATGGATTATTTAGCTGATGAAATTTCCGGTTGTATACTATTCTCTGCCATATGACGGTTCTCAACCCAGCGATCAAGGGATAGATAGACAATCCCGGCTATGACACATCCGATCCCTAAAATCGTAAATAACACGTTCCCAAGCTTCTGCTCGAGTAAAATTCCACCGATCAAAGGTCCTGTCACACCTCCTAGAATCCATTGGAGGCCAGCTGCTCCCATATATGTTCCGCGCAGATTTTCAGGTGCAAGATTCGCGACAAAGGTCATCTGTACTGGAGACATAAGCATTTCACCAAGGGTATAGATTCCATAAATCGCAAGGAACACAATCATTACGGTCAGATAGTTGGCATTAAGGACGTAGAATGCTTGTGGAAGCCATCCGACAGCCAATAGACCGAAGCCGAAGAGTATACATCCATATAACATCACTCTTCCAATTGCTCTGTTTCCTGCCCAACGTGAGATCGGAAACTGAAACAGAACGACGAGTAATCCATTGAACGCAAGCATGTACGTATATGGATTTTGAGCATCAGTCAAATTCGATAACGTCTGGTCGAAGTGTAAAGGAAGCATCCCTTCCGTTTGAGTAAAGGACATTGATATGACTACTCCGGTGATGATGAAGACGAACAATAATTTATCCTGTAAAATGACCTTGAACGGACTGGGCAGCTTTTCCTCTTCTTCCTTTTCAACTGATTTTGATTTTTCTTTTTTCGGTAAGCTTTCTTTGATCCAGATCAAAACGATCATGGCGTAGAAAAACATGCTACCCGCTGAAATCATGAAAATGACAGCTTTCGAAAAAATAACGACAGATGCCCCAAGCAACGGGCCGATCGCAGCACCGATATTGTGCCCCATCCTTAGAAGCCCGAACGCCTCTGTCCTTTTATCAGGTGCCGTCACATCAGCAACCATCGCAGACGCTGCTGGATGGAACAAGGAATTGAAGAACCCTAAGAACAGGGATAGGATGACGAACGACCAAAAATCATCCAGCCATACGAACCCGAGCATGACTACTGCATTTCCAGCCATCGAACCAACCATGACAGGTTTACGGCCGTAGATATCCGCCAGTCGTCCTCCAATCATTGTCCCGATAACAGAAGCGAGCGGGGACACCCCCATGACAATTCCAACTTCCCAAATATGATCGACACGATCCTTCAAATATAACGCCAAAAACGGCAATAACATCATAAAAGCGATTCCATTGATCGACTCACCGATGAATCGGATCCAAACATTGCGATCCATTTCCCGATAAGCCCTCCATGTTTCTTTCATATCTTCCCCAACTCCCCAGTACTTTTTTACTATTTTCATCGCATTAAAAAAAGCCGCAGGAATACTTCCCACAGCTCTGAATACAAAATCAAGAATCAAATCCCGTCATTCATGAAGCGAGGCGGTATCCATCATAAAAAACCTTCGGTTGTTGCTGGATTGCTTTACATTGTACGATTGTCATAGATACCCACTCCTTTCATATTTTAACGATTCCAAAACAAGTATAGAGAAAACCTTTACAAAAGTAAACAGAATAATTTGTCGTTTTTGATATGGCAATTAAACTCACTGTACCAGGCACCTAAATTCAAGCCCGCCATATCAATGTTCCTGAAAGGTGCCTGGTACAGTGACTCCGAAGTGGAATTTAGATGTTTTCCGGATTTCAACGTCAAATCCGAATTGTGTAAAACGATCACTTTTCCAGTGGTCTTTCAGGACGACACGGCGTTCGGCGACTCTTTTCGCTTCTTCGATCAATGAATCTGTTATCGATCGATACAAAGCATAATGCTTCAGCGGCTTGATACCATCTGAATTAAGGATTTTCTCTTCAAACATCGGATCGAAATAGACGACATCAAAAGAATTATCTTCCAATCCTTTCAAAAATTCGAAATGGTCTCCCTCGTGTACTTCCACGTTCCTCATGGCTGCTTCGATTTCCGGATCCTTGTCCTGATAAACTTCTAATCCAAGTTTTGTCAATAAGGCAATCGTCGGGCTCCCTTCAATACCGACGACTCTTCCCTGATTTCCAACAACATATTGAGCCACGATACTATCAGATGCCCAGCCCAGTGTACAGTCGAGTAACGTCATTCCTTTTTCCAAACCGGCATTTCGAATGAAAGGGTCCTCTTCACCCCTTTTCAATCTCTTAATCCGAAATATCGCTGAATTCGGATGAAAGAACACAGGACCTTCAATTTCAGGGTCATAATAAAGGATTCTTTCTTTTTGAACAACGATGACCCCCTTGCTCTCCTCAGCCATCAAATTTTCAATGGAGCGATCCCTCCGCTCCACATACTTGATTCCAAGCAACTCACCTAGTTCTTTCGCTCGCTGTATCAACGCTGATCTTGCTTTTCCACCTGTCGTTATTATCATTGCAGACTCCTCCAAATATGGGTTTGTACACAAAAATTCCACTCCTGTACCCGTTACAGTTGAGGCATTTGTACATATTTTGTAAGTATAGCAGACCAGATAACACCAAACATTGGAGGGGAACACTGTTGGAAAAAATGAAAAAGTATATGCCTCATAAAAAAGAGATGCATATGGAAGTACCTCATTACATGGAACATGATCATTGCTATCCAATGCACCACGGGCATTACCACCATGGAGGATATGGATACGGATGCGATTACGGTCACGGTAACACATTCGCGATCATTGTTGTGTTGTTCATCTTACTAATCATTGTCGGGGCAGCAGCTTTTCATCACGGGGGAAAAGGTAAAGACTGCTAATCCAGAATAAATACTGTCGAGCTCATTGCCTACATTTAAATGACTCATCTATGAGTTTGTCTTTTCGTATGTAGTTCATTCTGGAACTATATATTCAGTCAGTCTGGTTGAACCTGTTCAGCCAGATTTTTTCTATTTCAAACGATCTCTCGAAATGATGTCTTCCACAATCATTCAGGTGTATAATAATACCATGTGAAACAGGAAAGATTTGGAGGAAACTATGAAAAATTCATTCTTACATAATTTTGCTGTATTGATCTACCGTTACAAAAAATCTGTTCTTTTTTTATGGATCCTGTTTACCATAACGTTAGGCGTATTCGCATTCAAGCTGCCATCGATCCTTCACGGCAGCGGCTTTGAAACAGATGGCGCCTTTAATAAAGCCCAAACGATATTAAAAGAAGGGTTCAACCAACCAAAATCTACAATGACGATTGTAATTGAATCTTCAAGCCATGATATGCAATCTGAAGAATTCCAATCTTTCGTTCAAGACACCATTGATGATTTAGATGATGTTGAGCATCTTTCACGCATCACTTCACCTCTGGATAATGCAAACATGTCTAAAGATAACATAGCATATATCCTGCTCGGCTTCGATCAAGGTTTTAATGACTTGAAGGATTCTGTTGACCAAATCCGTGATCGTCTTGAAAAAAATGAAAATTTCAAGGCAAGTCTGACTGGTGGTCCAGTCATTTCGGAAGACATGAACAAAGCGAGTCAAAATGATTTGAAGAGAGCTGAAGCGATCGGAATTCCTGCCGCATTAGTCATTCTTCTTTTTGCGTTTGGGGGTGTTGTCGCTGCATTGATCCCTTTATTGATCGGGATATTCAGCGTCATCAGTGCCATGGGGCTCCTCTATTTTCTCGCCTTGGATTTGGATATGTCAATCTTCTTATTGAACGTCGTCCCGATGATCGGGTTGGCATTAGGGATCGATTTTGCACTCTTGCTCGTGAACCGTTTCCGAGAAGAAATCAAAAAAGGCTCAGTGGAAGCTGCAATCAGCACATCCATCCAAACCGCCGGACGGTCGATCGCCTTTTCTGGTTTATGTGTATTCCTTGGATTATCTTCCATGCTTTTCATCGATATCAATATTTTCCGGACTGTGGCAATCGGGGGAATGATGGTCGTGACCCTATCTGTCATATGTGCCCTGACCTTCCTGCCAGCCGTTTTAGGGCTGTTAGGATCGAACATCAACAAATGGATGGTTTTAAAAGAAAAAGACAAACAAAAAAGCACTTGGTACCGCTTCGCAAAATTGGTGATGCGAAGGCCTGTCTCGATGTTCTTTCTTGCATTGATCTTACTTGCTGCAGCAATCGTGCCATTGGCGGATCTTAGGCTGACAATACCTGAAGCAGAAGCGCTTCCGGAATCCTATGAATCCAGGCAAGCATTTGAAACATTCAAGGATACATTCGGTGAACAGCAGTTGTACCCGGTTACCATGATTGTAGATGCAGATAGGGACATTCTTTCTACCAATCAGTTCAATGACCTTGAATCGTTAACAGAAAGGCTTGAAAAAGAAGAGATCGTCAAGCGGGTCGAATCGATTTTTTCAGAAACTGAATTAAAGGCAGAACAGTTAAAACATGCTCTCGAGCAGGACAACGTACCTGAAGGACTGCAAAAAGCGAAAGAAGCATTTCTTCAAAAAGATAAAGCCATCGTCCGGGCTTATCTCAATGTAGATACGACCTCGACGGAAGCACAGGATTGGGTAAGAGAATGGAACGGTGATTACGAGGAGTTCGAACTGATACTCGGCGGCAACAGTAAATTCACGCAAGAGATCTTCGATGAAATCTATGACAAAGCTCCTTATGCTGTAGGATTCGTTTTGATTTCAACCTACTTCATCCTACTCGTTGCATTCCGTTCACTTTTCATACCATTGAAAGCGATCGTGATGAACGTCATCAGCTTATGCGCAACGTTTGGTTTGGTCGTCTGGATTTTCCAAGAAGGCCATTTCGTCAACCCGTCAGACGGGATCGGTTTAATGATCCCTGTCTTCACGTTCGGAATTGTCTTCGGTCTAAGCATGGATTACGAAGTCTTCCTGATTTCAAGAATTCAGGAGTATTATCAAGAATCGAAGGATAATGATTACGCTACATTGATGGGGCTCACATCTACCAGCAAAATCATCACTTCAGCAGCATTGATCATGATCGTCGTCACTGGCGCCTTCGCATTTACCGGTGTCGTACCGGTGAAACAAATGGGCGTTTCGATTGCGCTCGCCATCTTGATCGATGCAACGCTCGTCCGTATGGTACTCGTCCCTTCGCTCATGAAACTGATGGGCCATTGGAATTGGTGGCTGCCGGGATATCAGAAGAACAAGCAAAAATCATTAGAATAAACCTAACAGGACCGAATTCCAAGGAAAAGAGGTGACCGATGAAATTAGAGGACCAGAGACATTAATCCTTCCAAAACCATCAAAAAGGACCTTTCTAGACACGGATAACGGAATAGATGTCCTCTAATTTCTTGAATCACCCTTATTTGTCACAAATAAAGGAATAAATGTCCTATAAAATTTCCGATCCACTCAAAAAACCTACCATCTAAACAGGAGGCCACTGAAGAACTGTCTGTTTTTAAAAATTTCACTTGGTTTCTCACGAAAAACAGCTGTTTCGGATTCATTTTTCACCGAAACAGCTGTTTTTTTGAAACGAGACGGAATATCTTGCCCCTTTTTATTTCATCAGCTTTTGGATTCTTTTTAAATTAACAGCGAAGATTGCCATCGCACCTTGTATATGCATACCTTCAAGACCCGAAGATGAGGCTACCTCATATCCGTGTCTATGCTTTAATTCACTATTCTTTGCCTCGATCTTATATCGCTGCTTAGCCTTTTCTTTAAACTCCTCACTATTTTGGTATTCAAGTTGGTTCGTATGTTCTGCCGATTTTATACTTACGGAATACGTTTTCGTTTTCGCCCCCGGTGTATAACAACCGTCTCTTAATGAGCATCGTTTACACTTTTCCACATCAAAATAATACGTCATCTTCTGGTTCTTACTCTGGTTTTTCTTTCCTTGTTTCGCTTTTCGAATCGCCATATGACCTACGGGACACACATACATACCTGCGTCCTTATTGAACTCGAATTCATCCTCTTCTTTACGGTTTCCATGAGAAACGGTGGGGTTCAGTTTCGCCACTCATTTTATCTGGTGATCAGAAATATATTTCAGGTTGTCCTTCTCGGAATAAGCAGTGTCCCCAATAATGGTGTCGATGTCCATACCACATTCTTTACTTTTTTGAATCAAGGTTTCGAGTTGTTTCCCATCATTTTTTTCTCCTGTTGTAACTGTCGCTGCGGTAATAATGCGCTCTTCACTCATCGCCAGGTGGGTCTTATACCCAAAGAATGAGGAGTCCGCTGATTTGTGGCCAACACACGGGCGTCAGGGTCCTCGGAGTGTTCAAGGAACTCGATGTCATCCTCCACAGTTTCCTTTAAGAGGTTCAGAGGTTCTTTCACTCTGGGGTATTCTTTCAACGTGGGTTCTTTGTCGATTACCTCAACAAGCTTTTGAGTATAATCGATTTCGGCTTCAATTGTATCCGCTTGGGGCTTTTTCGGGAACTTTTCTTTCATGGATTCATCAATCGAATAGATCTCTTTTCGAACCTTTTTGGATCGATTACGGAGTATTTCTTGCGGTGTCAGTTGATTGTACTTCGCTTTCGTATGAGTGGCGTCCACAATGATTGATTTGGATTGAATGATGTTTTTTTCAATAGGTAAAGGAAATCAGCCCATCTTTCTTCCGATAATGGAAAAAAGATAGGCTGATATTTAGAATATTGGACTTTTTCAGTGGCCTCTCTAAAAAGTGGTAGGTTTTTTCGTGTTATTTACAATGCGTTTCAAATGCATTTACAAGATTTGTCACGATGTCAGATGGCTCGTGGTCTTCAATTTCCTCACGAGGGATGAAGTGGACGACTTCCTTCCCTTTCAATAGTGCAATTGATGGTGAAGAAGGTTCGATATCCAAGAAATAGGATCTCATAACAGAGGTTGCAACTTTATCTTGGCCAGCAAATACGGTTACAAGATGATCTGGACGGTTTTCATTTTCGATTGCCTGGCGCACTGCGGGGCGCGCTAGTCCAGCTGCACATCCACAAACAGAATTGATCATGACCAGTGTCGTTCCTTCAGCGCTTTCCATATATTCATCGACTTCTTCAGGTGTCCGTAACTCATTGAATCCCGCTTCTGTCAATTCATCTCTCATCGGTTGTACTAATTGTCTCATATATTCTTCATATGCCATTGACATGGAACATACCTCCATTTTTGATCATTTGATTTTAACTTTATCACGTGTGTTTCGAAACATCAATGCGGATCAATCCTCTATTTATTTCTTCCCTTGTAACGTATCCGTCATTTGCTTCCAGACAGAGCCCTTCGCCTCTTCTCCGCCTTCAATCCGTTCAAGCGCTATATTCACTTGCATCGCAACCTCGAATTCAGGGTCGTCTTTGGCCTCTTTCAATGCTGGTATTGCAGATTCATCCCCGACTTCGTACAAGAACATGGCTGCACGCCAACGTACAAGTTTGTTCTTATCCTTCAACGATTCGATCATGACTGGGATCGCCTCTTCGAACCCTAGGTCTGACATGCAATCGCCAGCCGTACGTCGAACAGTTACGGTTTTATCCTGTAGTGCCTTCGTCAAATATGGAAGCACTTTTTGATCTTCAATCATCCCGAGATATACGGTGGCAAGACGTCGAATCGAGGTTTTCTCATCCTCCAGGGCTTTTGCCAGTACTGGAAGATCCTCTTCTGTCGGATCCATTTGGTCCAAAGCCGCATAACGATCCTTCCAATCCGGTTGCTCCATCATTTTCATCGTCACTTTGTAAGATTCCTTCTTATGATGAATATCTGAAGTCTTATTCTGTTCAAAGGCTTGCTCCTTCAACCGTTTCAAACGTTCTTTGTCATACGCGGCATTTATCTCTTCTGCCACTTCCTTTCCGACTGCTTCCATATCACCATAACGGGCGCTCTGTTCTACCCATTGGCGCTCCATTACGAGATTGTCTGAGGAAGATTGAGCTTCCATCGCGATTGTCATGAATCGTTCTGGTAGTCCGACTCTTTCCTCGGTCTCCCCTTTGATCAACTTGATCTGCATAGGAATTCCACGGAACTTTTGAATGAACACCTTCACTTCATCAAAATCTTCATCGTGCTCGTTTTCATCATTTTCTTCAGCTACATCAGCTTCTTCACCGAAAACTTGACGAGCTTTCGGCAATATCACTTTCCAATCATGTTTCGGATTCCGTTCTAGTGCAATGAAATCTGCAACATAATATAATCCCTTCACCCCTTCTAGCGCGAGCAACTGGTCAAGAGGTTCAGGTGCCTCTTCTTTCTGATCTGCTTTGAAGTTCATGTTTTTACCGCTCGGTAAAGCTTTATCTACAATCAGTTTCATCGTATTCGGACTTGGTGTTGGTTCTATACCGCGCAGGTTCATAGTGTGAAAACTCCTTTCATAGGTTCTTCTTCCTACTATTTAAAAATATAACATAGAACCATACTGTATTTGTAATTATTGGGTTCTCTCCTTATTGCCCTGAAAATATATTTAGAAATTTCTAAATTTTTAACCGAAAAGTGTTATTTTCAAAAAAAGGGGGTATAGGATATAGAGTCTTTATTTTTTCCTAAATTTGAGAGGAGAGTGGATTTCTATGAGAAAGCTCCCAGTTGAAGGCAGAATTATAAGGATTACGAGTGACCGCATCGTTACAGTACTAGGTGAACAAGTGTTTACGTATAACCGAGCCTATTATGAAATCGACCATCAAGCCTTTCACAGTCAATCTGCTTAATTGAAAACATGCAAAAGGTTGACCCAAAAGAAAAATGTCAGACACCTCCAACACAACATTTTGCATCAAAACACGTTTTCTCAAAATGTTGTTAAGTACGGAGAGACTCAGACACTTATGGGTCAGCCCTTTTTGCATGTCATCATTCAGTATTTCTTTTTCGAAGTTCTTCCATAACGTCCAAGATGCGCCCGTGCGCTTTTTCAATGAACATTTTATTCTTGATGATCCTGCTCTCTCTTTTATCAGGAAGGGTTAGCAGTGAATCATGAGCTCTCTGGATGTTCCCTGTCAACTCCTGTAGGGGCTCTTCAATCAATTGTCCACGGGCAGCATGAGCTTGTTGTCCGGATCGGTCTTCATTGCTGCTCAACTGATCAAGGACAAAATACATCGTAGCTCCTACACCATGCTTGCAAATTGGCGTTTCGTCTGGACAGGAGCACGTCACTTCATATCCATCCAAGAGAGGAACCCCATCCTCCAGCTCAAAATAGCACCGAACCTCATACTCTGCCTGGATCCCATTTACCTTACATTCGAAATGGTTAGGAAAAACTTGAAAGCCATGGATGCGATGGTCATTGTACAAGCTCATTCCACGTTGGAATCTTCCGTAATCGACCCCGTCTGTAAATTGAGTGAGCCAATGATGGAGCTTACTATCTGTTATCCGATTACGTCTTGTCATGAGTTCAACACCTTCTCCCGCAGCTGGATCAGTTCAATGAATTCGTTATCGGTCATTTCTGTCACCCATTGATCCTCATGATTCACAATTTGGGAGGTCAGCTCAGACTTTCGATCGATCAGGCGGTCAATACCTTCTTCTAACGTTCCTTGGGTGATCATTTTGTACACCTGTACGTTTTGTTCCTGTCCGATCCGATATGCCCGGTCTGTCGCCTGGTTCTCAACCGCTGGATTCCACCACCGATCGAGATGGATGACATGGTTGGCCTCAGTCAGGTTCAAGCCTACTCCCCCGGCCTTGATAGATAGGATGAATACACATTTATGGTGTGTATCTCTGAATTTCTTCAAAAGCTGCTCCCGTTTCTGAGATGGAATACCGCCGTGTAAAAAGAACACTTTGATTTCCTTATCCTCTTTCCCCAGAATTTTCTCAAGCAGTTCCCCCATTTTCACATACTGGGTAAATACCAAAGCCTTTTCACCGTCTTTAACTTCTTCTTTTAAAATTTCGAGAAACTTCGTGATTTTCCCGGAGTGTGAAGCATCCGGTTCCTCCCAGCTCAATAATGCTGGGTGGTTACAAACCTGCTTAAGCCTCGTAATACCGCCAAGGATCGTTCCGCGACGTTCCATCCCAGTTGCGTTAAGCAATTTTTCTCGGATCTGATCCACTACGGTTTGATATAAGGAAGCTTGCTCCTTCGTCAACTGGCAGTGTATTTTGGTTTCTGTCTTTTCTGGAAGTTCTTCCACAATCGAAGCCTGCATTTTTGACCTTCTCAATAAAAACGGTTGGATAAGGCGTTTCAACACCTCGACCCGTTCTGTATTACCTTCCTTTTCGATCGGCCGGATGAATTGCTGGCTGAAGGATGATCGGTTTCCTAAATACCCTGGGTTGAGAAAATCACAAATCGACCAGAGTTCTTCCAAACGGTTTTCCATCGGAGTTCCAGTAAGGGCGATCCGATGAACGGATTTTAAAGAGCGGACAATCTTACTTTGTTTGGTCGTCGGGTTTTTGATCATTTGTGCTTCATCCAGGATCATTGTGTTCCATTCGATCGGCTGGAAGAGTTCGTAGTCTCTCAAAACTAGCGCATAGCTCGTGATGACGACATCCTTGCCGTATAAAAACTGTTGGAATGCCAGATCATCTTGCGCTCGGTCTGCCCCATGATGGAGTGAAACATTCAACGACGGAGCAAAACGTTCGAATTCCTGCTTCCAATTCCCCAATACCGAGGTCGGGCAGATGATCAGGTGTATTCCTTCATTCTGCCCGCTATCCAAAAGATAGGAGATCGCTTGGATCGTCTTACCGAGTCCCATATCATCTGCAAGACAGACTCCGATCCGTCTGTCCCGATGTGACCTGAGCCATTGGAACCCTCTTTGCTGATACGGTCTTAGGATGCCATTGAATGTTTCCGGCACCTCATACTTTTCCTCCGTCGGCGCTAAAAATTGCTCTAGATAATCATGGACCTCCCGATCGATCTGGAAGTTGATCTCCGAGTCGAAATCATTCTGGTTAGATGTTACACCGACCAGTGTTGCAAACGAACTTTTATTCCTTACAAGGGGTTCCAGCTCAGTAATTTCATCGTAAATCTGTTCGATTTTCGATTGCGGCAGCATGATCCAGGTATCGTCCTTTTGGATGATATAGGATTGAGTGAGAACAAGCCTTTTGAACTCCTCCACTGATAATTCGATATCTCCAATGGCAATTTGCCAATCGAAATCCAACAGACTGCTTAGACCGATTCCTTGGTCGCTTTTATTTTTCACATTCAATGAGACTTGGACGTCTTTACTTTCGAGCGAACGGAAAAACCAACCAGCAGGAAAGGTCAAGTTGATATCCATTGATTTCAATACACTCAAGTTTCCATGCAGGGATCGTAAGGTATCAAGGCTGATTTCAGTGGATCCATACTCCCTTAATTGACGTTGGGATTTATAAAGGTGATCATCCATCTGGACGAGATAGTTCAAGCGATCATCCACCCAGCCTTTGATATGGGAACGTGCAACCTTCGGATCGTCCAATGGAACGCGCATGGCTTTGTCCTTGTCGATCCCTTTGACGAATATGCGTACCGCCCATGATGCCATGTTCTCATCCGATAGAGGGAAACAGTCGATATCCAATGATGTCGCGGTGAAACCGGTTTGAATGAATTGCTGTTTGAATTGCAACAACCCTTTTTCAAGCGGTCGATAGGCATCGGCACTTAAAGGAGAATGCCACTTGCGGACCTCCCGGATCAAAACATGCAGTTTTTGTACTTCATCTTTTTTCTCGATGATATGGAAAAAGCTCACGTTCGAATCCAAAAGCGCCTTCTCCCAAAGGTGCATCAACTCCGATTTTCCTTGGTCGAGTGCGATTTCCGCCCCTGAAGAAACAAAGAGCTTCAAGATCTGGTCGGACCAAATGTCGAGCATAAGATTCTGCCATTCACGAATCGGAAACGTCGATAAATGTTCGAATGAAAAAATGAGCGGAGAAGCAGCTTTTAGCCAATTTGAAAGCGCACCGCCTTCCAGGACTTTTCTAGACAGCATCCATTGCGCATACACATAGTGCCGCTTTTCCTTCCCGATTTCATAAATCGTCGGATAGTATTGTCCACCGCGGATAAGAGCCTCGATGCTCCTGGCGACAGATTCCCAATAAACGAAACTTTCACCGAAATAGAAGGAACCTTCTGTCCGGTGTGCAACAGGTTGCTGCATGTATAAATACACCCGCCACATATCAACGAGCATACCCTCGACTTCGTAAAACTCATCATTCCATTCAACCATGAGCATTTTGGTTTCTTCTTGTTCACTTGTAAAAACATGAGAGATCCCCGACTCACCTAAAAGCCATTGCAAGCGTGATTTACTGATGGAAATCGGTTCTCCGTTCGGTCGGGTCACCCAGATCAAAAACTTCCCTCTTTCATCAAGGGACGGTATGAATGTCATTTGCAAGTGATAATATGTAATCATCGCCTAACTCCCATTGGAATACAGTTTCCTCAAATTTAGTACATAACGTCTATTTTATCATATTTCTTGAAATCTATAAATCGTATCCCGAATAGAGTCTTATCAACCTGAGGGATGGGTAGGAAAGAGGAGTGAAATATAGACCCATCATATTCTGTTCCCTTCACATGCCTGCTTCATAGTATGTGAGTTATGTGGCCAGATGATGAGTCATAATTGGATTTTCATCTTGAGGTCAGTTGACGGATCGGACTGTTTCTGGAAAGCATTTGCATCACAGTATCGAACGGAATCGGGATTTCGAGGAACCCATAGGCATAAGGGGTATAGTCATAGATCTGGTAAAATAAAACCAATGTTTGGTCCGTCAAATAGTACTCTTGTTTGTCAGTCACTTTAGGAGGCTGATCGAAAACCGGGATCTTCTCAGCTTTTATATGATCACTGACGTACCTGGTCAATCTCGTCTTATAGTAACTAGTCGGATTGAATAATTCCGGAAAGGTGAAATTTTGACCAGTCAGTGTAGAAAATGTCAAAGCTTTTTGCACTTGCATGGGGTGTGCTGCATGTTCCTTATAGAAATCCAAAAGGATAATGAGACTTAATACGCCTTTACGGTTCACTTTTATAGTATACGAAATGTTGACGCTTGTATCTGGTTCCTCCGCCTCTTCCTTTAAGGAATTGACAAGTTTGCGAATATCTTTATTGATCTGTCCCTCGACTTTCTTATCTTTCATCCCGACAATTTTTGGATACATCACTTTCGTCGGTCCTTTTTCACTTGTGATGGTGATCACTTTCACCGGCTTGATTGGATCAAACATCCTTTAACCTCTTTTCAATTCGGGCGTGGGCGATTATCATGATGATATATGTTATTCAATTCCCAATATTTTGGTACAGAATTCTCAAGGAAGGGTGAGATATTATTGATACAAAAAGCTGAGGAAAAGGACATCAGACAGATTGCTGAAGTACATGTGGCAAGTTGGAAGACGACTTATCGGGGGATCGTCTCGGATGAGTTCCTCGATTTGCTGGATACAGAACAGAAAGTTGGGCAATGGACCCGTAATCTGGCACAGCCTGATCCGATTCTACTTGTGGCGGTTGAAGGTGAACGAGTCGTCGGATTTGTGAGTGCGGGGAAAAGCAGAAATGAAGATCTCCCTTTCGATGCGGAGGTGTACGCCATCTACATACTTGAAGAATATCAGCGGAAAGGGATCGAAAGGGAGCTGATCGTTCATGCGGTCGAGGAATTTAAAGTACGGAAATGGGATTCGATGCTGATCTGGGTATTGGAAAAGAATGATTCCAAGCATTTTTATGAAAAAATGGGCGGAAAAGAAGCAGGACGGGCACAATTGGAAATTGAAGGGCAACTTCACGAAGAAATCGCTTACGGTTGGTATGATCTGCAGGGACTTTGAATAAGATTTGCCGCGGATTACGAGATTTATGAGCTGGTTTCCAGATTTATGAGCCGATTTCGAGGTTTATGAGCCGTTTGGAGAATAAATGGCCTACATACAAAAATCTGATCCCCAGCCGTAGCCAGGATCAGATTTCACTATCAATCATACGATTTTTTATCTATCCCGTCATAGATGTCTTCGAGTTCAGTGAGGAAATTCAATTGGAGGGGACCTGGCAGCTGTTCCTGAATTTCTTCCATTTCAGGCATGGACTCCAAGTCTTTATAGCTGTCAGGTTTAACTTCAAGGGAAAGATACCAGCTTTTCAAAGCCTCGATCATTTCGTAAAAATGGCGTTCAAAACGTTCTGCCCACTCAGCCCCTTCATCCCCAGACGTCTTCTGCATCTGCTCCCAGTCTTCTAGTGCAATCGCCAGCTTTTCTTTTACCCTTACAAAATTACTTTGTGACATTTGAACCTGCGGCTGCTTTGACCACTTCAGCACCTAACGTGGTTTTAAAATGCTCAAGAGCCCAATCATGGCCGGCTGGATTGAATGTCTGCACAGCATCCTCGTGAACAACGATGTTGAATCCTTTATTATAAGCATCAACAGCCGTGTGCAGTACACAAATATCTGTACAGACACCGACGAGATGGACTTCCTGAATGCCACGTTCCCGGAGTTTCAGCTCGAGATCCGTACCCGCAAACGCACTGTAACGCGTTTTATCCATCCAATAAACCTGGTCCTTCACTGTTTCATAATATTCACCAAGCATGCCATACTGGTACCGGCCGGATGTCCCGCGAATATTATGCGCCGGGAACAAAGCACTCTCCGGATGGTTCGGATCATTTTCATCATGGACATCCACCGCAAAGACGACATACTCGTCAGCTTCTACAAAGGATCTTGCCAATTCAGTGATCCTGTTTTCAATCGACTGGCCTGCTTCACCACAAGTCAATCGTCCATCATCCGCTACAAAATCATTCGTATAATCAATGACAATCAAAGCCTTCACAATACATTCCCCCTATCACATTCTTCTTTATTATAACGGAAAAAAGCACCCAATAAGAGAGTCCTGCAAAATAGGGCGAAAAAATCTTTAATAGAGAAAAATCCACCAGTTAGAAAAGTTGACCTTAACTTTCTGGTGGATTTTTACATTGTTTCAAGAAGTATGGGCTGATATTACACATTTCCCAGCTCATTTTGTGGTAATAATTTTGTCATTCTTTTAATGTTTACAGCGAACACCGAGAGATAGGTTTGTATTTTCATACCTAATAAACCACGGTATTTCGCCCTGGTTAACCCATGGAATCTTTTTAATTCCGCATTCTTATGCTCTATAGATGGACGTACCTTTTTCCGTTCTTGATACTCTTCCGAGTCTAAGTACTTCATTTGTTGTTGATGTTCTTCAGAAATGATCCGAATGGAGTATGTTTTTGATTTTTTCCCCTCTTTATAACACCCTTCTTTTAACGGACATTCTTTACATATATCAACGTCAAAATAAAAAGTGTTCATTTGGTTTGTTCCAGTATCTTTTTTACCCGTTCGAGCTTTTCGAATACTATGGTGTCCTGCTGGACAAATCACTTGATCTCTTTCTTTATCATATTGAAAGTTGTCCTCTTCTCGTGCTCCATAAACAGATGGATTGAGTGGGATGGATGCTGTGATTAAATTTTGTTGTAAGTAGGATAAATTATGCTTAGATGAGTAAGCCGTATCAGCGAGAATTTCGTTAACTTCCATTCCACCAGCTTTAGATTGGTTCACTAATTCTTTTAATTGCTTACCGTCATCTACATTTCCTGGAGTGACCTGAACACCCGTAATAATTTCTTCTTCGGTCATCGCAAGATGATTCTTATAACCATAAAAGGATTTTGTAGTAGACTTCCATCCAAAACGCGCATCCGGGTCTACTGCTGACAGAATCCCTTTCTTCGAAAGAAGCCTTTCGTCTTCGACAATTCTCTTTGCGGTCTCCAGCTTATCCTTTATCGCGCCTTCCGCATCTGGAAGAGCCTGTTCGATTTGTTCACCTAAATGGGCTAAATACCGAAGCATTTCTTTAGCTTGTTCTTCCTCTGGAATATCATTAAGCTTTGGAGCTTTAGGTAATTTTTTATGTAGTTTGGTATGTTGTTTTTTAACGGCTCTGGAGAGCCTTGAAGCTGCTTTTGTTAGCACTTGTAGAGGCGAACGCTTACTTGCGTTTGCTTGGGCATGTGTAGAATCTAAAATGAGTGCTTTCGATTGGATGATCCCTTTTTCCTGGCACTGCTTGACGAGTTCTTCCAATACTTCCTCTACACGATTAGCTCCTAATCGATGGTTTCGAAATCGACTTAATTGTGTAGGATGGGGTAAAGAACTTTCGGGATTCAATCGTAAAAACCACTTATAAGCTAAATGTAAATTGGCATCTTGAATGACTTGATCATCGGATAAATCATATAAGGTCTGGATGAGAAGAATTCGAAGTAGTAACTCTGGTTCAGTCGCTGGTCGTCCGTAATACATACAATATGATTCCTTCGTAAGGTCATATATAAATGAAAAATCAACCACCTTATCGATTTTCTTTAATAGGTGATCTTCTGGTATTAAATTGTACAACTCGGCATGAAAGGAAAGAGTTTCTTGATATTGATCTTTTAACATTTATCCAATTCCTTTGCATTTTTCTTTCATCATATCAAAAAACGCCCCGAAAGGCGCTTTTTCCAGTTACTGTATTCGTTTTGCAGGACTCTCAATAATGAGTGCTTTTTCATTTATTGAAAAATCCGCCGTTTATCCTTCGTCGACTGTCGGCGAATTAGAAACAAGAAGTTCAAGGCACGATGGTTTTGAGGACCAGAGTGTATAGGTCTAATACATGAGGACCGGAAAAGCCAAGTAACGCCGAAATTCGCAATTTATCATTCGTCGATCCTAGAATAAACCTACAGCTTGACCCTCGTCATTCACATCCATATTCAATGCCGCTGGCTTTTTCGGTAAACCGGGCATCGTCATCACATTACCGGTTAATGCAACGATAAACCCTGCACCGATCGACGCTCGAAACTCACGGATCTGGATTCTGAATCCTTTAGGGCGTCCGAGCAGTGTTGGATCATCCGACAATGAATATTGTGTTTTCGCCATACATACAGGCAGGTTATCCCATCCGTTCCCCGCAAATTCTTTCAATTGTTTCTTCGCTTTGTTGGAGAAGTCTACACCCTCAGCGCCATAAACAATACGAGCTATCGTTTCGATTTTTTCTTCAATCGGCAGTTCGAGCGTGTAAAGTGGCTTATAGTTGTTTTCTGCCGATTCGATCATATCGACAACCTTTTGCGCAAGCTCTTCTCCACCTTGCCCTCCGTCAGCCCATACCTTCGCAACCGCAACCTCCACGCCGTTTTTCGCACACCATTCCTTGACGAACTCGACTTCACGGTCTGTATCTTTCACGAAGTGGTTAAGCGCTACAACAAAAGGCAGGCCGAAAGCTTTCACAGTCTCAAGGTGCTTTTCGAGGTTCACCATCCCTTTTGCAAGTGCATCAAGGTTCTCCTCACCTAACTGATCTTTCGGAACTCCACCGTGCATCTTCAAAGCTCTAACCGTCGCCACTACAACAACAAGGTTCGGATCAATTTCTCCATACCTCGCTTTGATATCAAGAAACTTCTCAGCTCCTAGGTCGGCACCGAATCCAGACTCTGTGACAACATAATCACCTAGTTTTGACGCCATTTTTGTAGCGATGACGCTGTTACAACCGTGTGCGATGTTTGCGAAAGGACCGCCGTGTATCAACGCTGGTGTACTTTCCAATGTCTGAACAAGATTCGGCTTGATCGCATCTTTTAAAAGAAGGGTAAGCGCACCTTCGACACCAAGATCCTTGACCGTCACCGGCTGCTTGTTGGTATCATATGCGACAACCATCCTGGAAAGACGCTGCTTCAGGTCTCCGATGTTTTGCGCCAAACAGAAGATGGCCATAATTTCAGAAGCGACGGTGATATCGAAACCATCTTCACGTGGAACCCCCTGAACAGGACCGCCAAGGCCGACAACGACGTTACGCAGTGAACGGTCGTTCATATCGACGACACGCTTCCAAACGATACGGCGTGTATCGATGTTCAGTTCATTTCCCTGGTGGATATGGTTATCAATCAGCGCTGACAACGCATTGTTTGCTGTCGTAATCGCATGCAGATCCCCAGTGAAATGCAGGTTGATTTCCTCCATCGGCATCACTTGAGAATATCCACCGCCAGCAGCTCCGCCTTTTATTCCCATGCTCGGGCCAAGGGATGGCTCTCGTAGAGCGATCAACGTCTTCTTTCCGATTTTATTAAGTGCTTGGCCAAGTCCAACTGTCACCGTCGATTTACCTTCCCCGGCAGATGTAGGATTGATTGATGTGACCAGGACAACTTTTCCTTCAGCTGTATCCTTCAAGCGATCCATCACATCCAGTGAGATTTTCGCTTTGTAACGTCCGTATGGCTCCCACTCTTCTTCTGATAGATTCAATTGTTCAGCAATATCTTTTATCGGTAAAAGCTTTGCTTCTTGTGCAATTTCAATGTCAGTCTTCACTTTCGTGTTCTCAACCACGTGACAATCCCTCCATCATCTAAGTACACATGACTCTTTTATTAATTTGCAGTGTATATTCGATTACGACGCCCTTTATTACGATAACAATACTCTCCGAAAAATGAAAGCACTTTCATGAAAAATGAAGGAAATTTTTACTATTTCTGTAAAAGTTCTGTTCCTTCAGATGACTGTTTCACTTTTCCTTCTTTCATCAATTTACCCATCGCTCTTTTGAACGCTGCCTTAGAAAGCCCAAATACTTCTTTGATCTCCTCTGGACCAGATTTGTCATGATACGGCATGAATCCACTGTTCTGCTCCAAATAATCGATCAAACGCTGAGAATCTTCTTCATACGCAATCTCTTTGGGTGCTTTGAGGGATACGTTCATCCTGCCGTCTTCACGGACGAAAGTGACTCGCACTTGTAATCGCTGACCGAGACGCAGTTTTGTATCTGCTTCTTCTTCATGCAGGAAAGCGATATAACGGTCATCCGTAAAAATCATCGCCCCTTGTTCCTTGAAACGATAGACATGACCAGTCAAATATTGATTTCGAAGGTTTTCAGGCGCTTCTTGAGAAAGTGTCTCGATTTCTTCACTCGTAGCAAGGTCCGCAAACAGCCTTCCCTTTTTATCCGTACGCAGTCCGCAGTATAACTTGTCCCCTTCTTTTGGCCATAATGAGCGTTCGGCCGGTAAATCATCCTTTGAAAGCAAGACATCCTTCTTGATACCTATATTCAAAAAAACACCTAAATTATGCTTCACACCTACGACTTCCAGCCACGCAATGCTGTTCATATCGATAAATGGCATGGTCGTTGTTGCCGCCAGCCGCCCTTTATGATCGTGATAGAGGAACACTTTCACTTTTTCATCGTTTTCCAAATCATTTTCAGTTTCTGAGCTATGCAAAAAGACCTCTTCTCTATTCGCATTCGTCAGCATATATCCTAATTCTGTCTTACGACTGACTATCAGATTAACAATATTTCCAGCTTCTAATGAATTCAATTTACCAACTTCCTTTACGTTCTTTGTCATTATTATTTCCCATTATATCAAAATGATTGATGTGGATAATCACAAAATTCTACGATTGTACCTTCTGTTGAAATCGGATTGAGATAAATCAACCGTCGTCCAAGCTGGTTCGTTCGGTAGGTATCTCCAAGGAAACGGATTCCCTGCTTTTTACCTTCTTCAATCGCTCTGTCAAGATCATCGACACAATAAGCGATATGGTGGACGCCTTTACCTTTTTGCCTGATAAAACGAGCTACAGGTGACGTATTTGAAGTTGGCTGGAGCAATTCGATTAGATTTCCATCCACTCGGACAGCCGCTACATGAACCTCAACTCCTGGCGCTTCACTTGTATATCGATGTTCGACTTCTCCACCCAATATGCCTACATAAAAATTGAGCGCTTCATCGATATCACGGACTGCAATGCCTATATGATCAAGAGTCTTCTTCATAGATCAGGTAATCACTCCTCTGTAAGTTTACAGTTTAACTTTAGGAATTAAAGGCAACAGTATTGTATAATTATAGGTAATTCATCTCTAAGGAGGAAGATCATGCCAAAGATTACAGTGCCAGACCATGGAACATTTGAAGTTGAAAAAGGTAAAAAACTCGTATTAGTACTTGAGGACAATGGAATCAACATCCTCCACCGTTGCGGTGGTAAAGCCAAATGTACGACTTGCCGTGTGGAAGTGGAAGCAGGCGATTTCGGCGAACTGACAGATATTGAAAAAGAAGCCTTTTCACGAAAAGGACTGCAGGAAGGTTTCCGGTTATCCTGTCAAGTGCGAGTCGATGATGATGCCACAGTCCGTCCGATCATGACGGAAGAAAACTCCAACATGGACGCTGGGCCACGGCCAGCGGAATAATAAACAAAAGTAGTGGAAGGACTTCGAGTGGCGGAGTCCTTTTTTATTGATACGCCACGATACATTTCAATCTTGTCGTGATAATTTTTATTTTGTCGTGAATTATCAGGACATGTTATGATTTAAAAATGTTGTCGTGCTCACTTACGTCCATCCCACTCGGCTAAAAATCGCTCGATGAAATCTTCCATATAATGGTGACGTTCTTCTGCCAGCTTTCGTCCTGCATTTGTGTTCATCAGATTCTTCAACTTGAACAGTTTTTCATAAAAATGATTGATTATGGAACTATCCCCATATCTATATTCGTCTTTTGTCATAGGTTCCGTTCTTGGTGGAAGATGCGGCAGATGCATGGCCTCACCCTTCGAACCTCCATACATGAATGTGCGGGCGATCCCTATCGCACCGAGCGCGTCCAACCGATCCGCATCTTGCACAACCTGTCCTTCCAATGTCCGCATTCCCTTTTTCGTACCCTTGCTAAACGACATCGTCGTGATGATTTCCACAATGTGATCGATGTCATTTTCTGGCAAACCTTCATTCAATAAAACTTGAGTGACCTCCTTTAATGCCTTCTCTTCATCGTCTACAAGCTTATCATCAATCAAATCATGGAGCAGCACAGCAAGTTCGCATATCAACAGGTTCGCTCCTTCGATTTTTCCGATATGCAAAGCAAGTGACCGTACCCGTTCGATATGGCTACAATCATGACCTGTGTGATCGTCCTTCAATCTTTCTCTTACTATCGTTTCGATATTTGCTCGAATCTGTTCCATACACTTCTCTCCTCATAAAGAAAACTCGGGCTTTACCAAGCCTTTGTCGAAAGCTGAGCTTTAGCTGCGCTAATACTGAAGAAAGTATTATATACTTTCCTTACGTACATTGAAAAAACAGCATCTTGTTAAATGCTGTTCTGTTTCTGTATATGTAAAGTAGTCGGTACGATTTGCTTCTTCCGTACAAACCGTTTTGCCTCAAAATAGTTGTTAACATCGGCTTGTTTCATAGCCTCTAACAAGGCAATATAATAGCTGCCATCGAACTTGACCTGGACTTTCAAGGTCGTTTCAATAGCCACATTCACAACCTCATCTTGCGAATCTGTGTATTTTTTTCCGAAATAGATGAATGCAATATGATTTTCTGTCAAATGAATGCCTTTGCTGCTTAAAAACTGGATAAATTCACCCGTAGAATCAATTCGCATATGCCCTAAGCCCTACCCTTTTATGAAAAGTGATACTCTTATTTTATCATAAACGAGAGAGAATGAAGCAAAAGGTTCAGAATTTAGCTATTTTTCTACACTTTTCGATAAAGAAAACTTGGCAATGCCAAGCCTGTGGCGACGGCTGAGCCTTAGCCCCTCGAGAAAGCAAATGCTTTTCCTTCGTGCGGAGAGTTGCTTCCGAAGTAACCAGCTCGTTCACTTATACTTAATAAAGTATTCATACTTTCTTATATTGTAATAAAGATTCTCCAAGTGCTTGAAGACGCTTTCCGACACTGCAGTCACGATTACAAAAACTCTGGGCATAGTTCTTCCCATAATCTTTCTTGAACGCATCGCGGACAAAACAATCGCGGCAGAACGTATTCAACGTCCATTCAATTTCTTCTGTCACAACCCTTCTTTCCACATGACTCACTCCTGCAATTTGATGAAATATTCCGGATCTGCTCTGAAATAACCTGGACTTGCACCGAAATATTTTTAGTTTGCTATAAATTAATCCGGATTTGCACCGAAATAATTCCCATATGCTTTAAATTAAATCTAACTTCCACTTTAAGTATTCCATTTCTTGTTTTATTTTATTGATGGACAGGTTGTTAATATACCAAGAGAAAACCACTCACAGTGGAGTGGTTAATCTCTTGTGCTTCCATTTTCTAAAACTGAGATCAGTTCCCGCAAGTAATCTGGAAGATCAGGCGGCCTTCGACTGGAAACAAGATGACCGTCTACGATGACGGATTCATCATGCCATTCCGCACCAGCGTTCCTCATATCGTCCTTGATTCCAGGGGTACTCGTCACCACTTTATTGTTCAATATATCAGCAGAAATCAGAACCCATCCAGCATGACAGATTTGTCCGATCACCCGCTTCTGATTGTCCATATACTGCACGATTTCCAACACTTTTGAATCACGGCGCAATTTATCAGGTGCCCATCCGCCAGGGACGAGAACACCATCGTATTCATAGTAGTTCACATCATCATAACTGTAATCCGCAACTGCCGGAACACCATATTTCCCTTTATACGTTTTA
The DNA here is from genome assembly GCF_045920555.1 of Pseudalkalibacillus sp. A8. Classification (NCBI taxonomy): domain Bacteria; kingdom Bacillati; phylum Bacillota; class Bacilli; order Caryophanales; family Fictibacillaceae; genus Pseudalkalibacillus; species Pseudalkalibacillus sp. A8. The sequence goes on along the minus strand of NZ_CP174509.1, from coordinate 3,086,256 downwards.
TTTTCCTCTTTACCGACAAGGTGCACCGTGGCTCCTTCTTCCCGCAAACGGAGTAAAGGATACCATAGTTCAAGGTCCTCAAAGTCATTTTCTACAAAAGCCAATATACGTTTATTCGACAGCCTCATCATCTGAACCTCCTTTTAAATAAGATTCGTTGTAATAACCTTCTTGAAGGCCGTACTCTTATCCACTGGGGATATGGAGTACTTTTACCCGGTTTCTATGATAAGATAAACGTTAGGATTAACAATAAAAAAGGTGATAAGTATGATAGATGTATACGTTGATGGTGCTAGCTCTGGAAATCCCGGCCCCTCTGGTGCGGGCATTTTTATCAAAGGGTTACCGGATGGACCCGAATCCTATTCGATCCCACTCGGGACGATGACCAACCATGAAGCCGAATACCATGCCGTCATCCATGCTTTGAAAATTTGTATCAATAAACAATATAAGATCGTTTCCTTCCGAACTGATTCCCAGCTTGTCGAGCAAGCCGTCGATAAAGAATACGTAAAGAAGAATCTGTATCAGCCTCTTCTCCAACAGATCCTTCTTTTAAAAGATGAACTTGATCTCTTTTTCATCAAATGGATTCCAAGTTCGCAAAATAAAAACGCAGATAAGCTCGCCCGTTCAGCAATTCAGTTGAATGGATAAAATAACCTTTCCGCTTTTTTAAGGCTCTGTTATTCTTCAATGATGATTTTTTCGAAATTCCCTCCCTTTCCGTGGGCGGTTCGCAAGCCACCTCACTCGAGCCTTGTCCCAGGGTCTTGCCTGGCTCGCTTTTCCCGCAAGAGTGTCAGGAATTTCGCTTAAAGAACTTTGCTATGACAGCGCCTTATTTAAGAGAGGCTTTTTTACTGAGTTTGGTACCATTTGATCAAAGCTTGAGTCCCGCAGTCTTCCTCTCCTTTTTCAGCCAGGGATTTATAAAGTGAAAGCGATAATTCCAATCCAGGAGTTGTCATCCCCATTTCTTTAGCTGACTCTAAGGCAATGGTCATGTCTTTGATGAAGTGTTTGATATAGAAGCCAGGCTTGTCATCCTCTGCGATCATCCGAGGAGCCAAGTTACTCAACGACCAGCTTCCAGCAGCCCCTGTCGTAATGCTTTCTAAAACTTTTGTTGGATCAAGCCCTGCCTTTTCCGCATAGACGATCGCTTCACAAACGCCGATCATATTGGAGGCAATCGCGATCTGGTTGCACATTTTCGTATGCTGGCCTGCGCCTGCTTTTCCTTGTAGGATGATATTCCCCCCGATCACTTCAAAAATCGGCTTGACTGCCTCAAAGACTTCCGGATCTCCACCGACCATGATGGCAAGTTTACCATTTCGAGCACCGATATCCCCGCCTGAAACCGGAGCATCCAATGCGAAGATTTTATTCGTCAATGCTTGTTCATAGATTTCTTTGGCAAGCATCGGGCTTGATGTCGTCATGTCGATGACGTAAGAATGAGACTTAGCATTTTCGAGGATTCCGTTTTCTCCGAAATAAATTTCTTTTACATCATGCGGATAACCGACCATCGTTATAGTGATATTCGATTCTGAAGCAAGTTCCGCTACTGAATTTTTCCACACCGCTCCTGCTTCCAGGAGTTCTTCGGCTTTTGACTTGGTCCTCGTATGGACCAAAACCTCATAACCCGCATCAAGCAAGTTTTTTGTCATGCTTTTTCCCATTACCCCTGTACCGATAAATCCGATCGTCGCTTCTTTTATATCCATATTGCCCTCCTTGCGATCTGAAAATTCTTATAATTATAATGATAGCCGAGGTTGTTTTCTTAGACAACTAAAAAACCCCGCTATATTAAAGCGAGGTTTCATCTTACATTCTAACACGCAATTCGAGTCGTTCCACTTCTCCTCTTAATTTGTCGCGATCCAGTCTCAGGGAGAAACCATCCCATGGTGTTTCTTTCAAGATCCCAATCTCCGTATCGATGGTGACCAGCTCTTTACTTAAAAATGCCATTTCACGCCCAGCCGCAATCTTTTTCAAATAGCGTTTGAAGATCGGATCAAGTTCCTCCTCTTCGTAAATCGCTTCAACCGTTCCGTATTGCTGGATCATCGGCAGTGCCGCCTTTTCACCGACACCATGAACACCGGGAATGTTATCACTTTTGTCACCTAACAATGCTTTCACATCGATCCACTGAGCTGGCGTAATCCCGTATTCATCGGTAAAATGTTTGAGGGTATATGCATTTTCTTCTTTTTTCTTAGCAATGATTTGCGAAACTTTGTTGGTAAGAAGCTGAAGCAAGTCGCGATCATTACTATAAATAAAACACTCCCCATCCATTTCCTCTGACCACCGGCGCGACAACGTTCCGATGATATCATCTGCTTCGTATGGACTGATCGTCAATTGAGTTACCCCGACGATATCGAGAAGCTCGGTTATCGTATTGTATTGCTGGATCAAAGGCTCCGGCAATTCATTGCGCGTATCCTTATAATCTGGAAAGCGCTGACGACGCAGCGTTTCTTCTCGCTTCACGTCCCACGCAATCACAATATGCGAAGGGTTGTACATCTCGATCAGGTTTAATAGCTTCTGCACTTTAACCCGAAGCGCATTCGTGTATAAACCCTGGCTGTTTTTCGTCAGTTCATGATCTTCACGGCCGTAACTTGTCGCAAAATAACATCGGCTCAACAAATTGAAACCATCAATTATGATAAAACGGTTTTCCATGTTCCCATCCCCTTTTCCCGTCAAAATCCTTTTACCATTGTAGCATAAAAGAAAAGCGTAAGTGCCCCTGTTTAGCCAAGAAGGTCACTGGAAGTCCAACGAGGAGGCTGTCGCCGCCGCAGTAGGGCTGAAGTGATTCAAGTGGCTGGGTGCTGGAGCTAGACAGTGTTTCTATGAAATTTTATACTTTCTTAATTCTTAAAAAAGAAAGCTGGCTCTCGAGTTTGCGTACTCTTGGAGCCAGCTTGTTTTAATATGTAATCCCCGCACTTGCCGTGACACTTCATGACTCATAAACCCACATTAGTAGGTGGGTACCCGCATCAATCCGTTCGTCTTCCGCTTCCGAAGTTGCGGCATGACGTCTAGATCGAGATATAAGGTTCCCTTTGTCATGTCATCGGTTTAAGACATAAACGTGTCACTAACAATGCAGGAACTTAATTATATCGAGGAATAGTTTTTTTGTAAAGTTCGATGCTATTCTTTTATAAGTGTTATTTTTCGGAAAGGATTAGGTAGTACAACTGATCGTAATAGAACAACAAACTTTTCTAAATAAAACTTTTATCACATTTTTTTGTATATCTTTTCCTTGTAAGCTCGCACATTCAGGTACTTTGTCGTAATTTTTTGAAGTTTTGACAAAATTAGAACTTATTTTCAGCGTAATCCTACAACCTTTGTATTATGCAACATCTATTATATAAGTATTATCTGGGCACAATACCCTCCTGTTCAAAAGGCAAACCCATCGAAAGGCGGGGACGCAAAGTCACAGATCTAAGGTATTCTTTACTACGATGGCTGGTCTACCAAGAGGAAGTATACTTTGTAGGGGGAATGTATGAGTGGAAAAGCTTCAAGATCGAGAAAAATTGGATGTTGAATGGATTGAATTAATGAAGGTCGCAAAACAAGTTGGTTTGACGAAGAATGAAATAAGGGATTTTATCGGAAAATTCCCAATAAAATCCTTGGAGCAAAAGGCATAAACCCGCATACATAAGCTATTTTTTCAGATTGTTTATGGTATAATTGAATTAATTATACTAAAGGAGTTCACAAATGATCGGGGATCGTCTTAAACACTACAGAAATCAAAAAGGGATGTCATTGTCCGAACTTGCTGATAGAGCTGGAGTCGCGAAATCCTACTTGAGCTCAATTGAACGCAATCTACAAACCAATCCTTCTATCCAATTCCTAGAAAAAATTTCTAATGTATTGAATGTTCCTCTAGACAGTTTATTGCATGACTCTGTTGATGTTGAGTCTGACGATCTGGACCAAGGATGGATGAAACTAGTACAAGAAGCTATGGAATCCGGAGTATCGAAAGAAGAATTCAGAAGTTTCCTAGAGTACAACAAATGGAAAAAACAACAAGACAATAATTAAGCACCGCAAACATTTACTGTTTAGCAGTGCTTTTATTTTGCTCCAAGTTTCATGTCTTTTTGTTGAAAAATGAAGTTACGAATCTCTTTCCTTGATAAACCTAGCTCTATAGCCTCTTTCATAAGTTTTAACCACTCTGGATCTACGAATAACTCCTCCAGTTCATACAAATCCAAACCTAGTTCCTTCGAAACCCTCATCATTTTAAAGAATGAGGGGTTTTGTATTTTTCCATTCTCTAAATTTAATATGTAAGCTTCGGTAATTTGTACACGTTCAGCTAGTTCAATGACCGAAATTTGCCGCTCTAACCTTGCATCCCTAATCTTGCTCCATAAGTACATCTGTAGGATCCCACCCTCTAATAGTTCATTGTTATGTTTTAATATCAATCAACGTACCTACTTTTAATTCCCTAAATAGAATTTCATCATCCTGAATGAAGATCTTAAGGTTTCTATTTTTCTGTTCTAGTTTTTCGATTACATATTTCGTGTATGAATACGGGCACTTTCCCATCACGTGGTTATTGATTGAAATTTCGCCGATGTCGTCATTATGGTATTTAAGACTGATCTTTCGGTTGTTGATATAAGAGATATAATCACCATTCAATCTGCGAATCATGGGTAAACCCCCTTTTCTTTATGGATTTTTAAGTGTCCCTTGAACTATCAAGCGGTGAGTAGGATCTTTCATCGGGTCACAGGTAATGAGAGTAACAATGTTTTCGGAAGGATCTAATTTTAGAACAGAAGTGTCTTCTGGAAGGACTCTAGTTAAGTCATATACGATATATGTGTATGTTTTTTCTTTTGTCTTTATTATGATTTCATCACCGGGCTTCACTTCGTTTAGACGGTTGAAGTCTTTCCCGTACGTATAACTGCGGTGTGCAGCGATAGCAGAATTCCCTGCCTGACCTAAGGGAGAAGTCCCTTCCAAATGTCCTGCACCTTTCTTTAGATTAGATAAGGTAGCTCCTTCTAAAACTGGTAATTTGACATCGATTCCAGGAATCTCAACCATACCAACCAATTCACCACTAGAAGGAGCCTTTGTACTTTCCGTATCTGAAGCATAAACCGTTGATAACGAAGTGAAACTCTGTTCAGCTTTAAATGAGTCTGCTTGATTCCACTCTTCAAGTAACTGATCCTGTTGATAGAGGCTGTGTTGTGACTTTAGGAAAGGAAAGATAGTGATTCCGACACCGATGAGAAATATGAAAAATCCTAGAAGCAATCTCATAATGACTACCTTCTTAACCGGATTCGAGGTCGATCACGATTCAAGCGTTTACGCATGATACCGACACCTAAACCAGCTAACATGATTCCAGATAAGTAATACCAAATTGGATTGGATTCTCCTGTTTGTGGTAAGCGTCCATCTTTAGATGGAGGTGTCTTTTCATTTGGTGAACCACCTTCACTTGGTATTTCAGTATCTTTTGGAGGCACGGATTCTTTGTTACCTTCAGCAGTAAAAACTAAATCGAACGATGTATCTAACCCTTGAAATTCATTTCCAGATTCAGGTGGGAAAGTGACAGTGACAACGAACTCTTCACTATTGTGATGGGCTAGCTCCCGTTCAGCTAAACTTCCAAATTTACTAAGTTTATCTTGAAATAAAATATGACCGTCTTGATCTTGAACTTTCATTTCTAACTGTTCATAAAGTTTTTCAGATCCCTCTTTAAACTTTGCCAATGTGTTGTATTTAAAATCTACATTTCCATCGTTTTCAATAATAATTTTTCGTTCTGCCCAATCCCCTGGTTTTAAGTTTTTAATATCAAACAAATAGTTAGCAGGAGAAGTACTTATATCTATCACTGAAGGACTCTCGTCAGCACCAGTATTCATGACAGGCTGATAGAAAACATTCACTAACATGACTACGCTATATATCATTACTAATTGTATTAGTATTTTTTTAACCATTATGACAATGACTCCTCTATAATAATTTTATATTGGATAAGGAGTTTCTCATTTTTCATACTAAATAATAGGAAGGTGGGATGATCCCACCTTCCCATCATTCAAGAATATTGAAGTTATCTTTCTTCACCATCAGTTTGGTTACCAGTAAATGTCCATTGGAGATTCAATGAATCTTGTTGGAATTCATTCTGATCACTACCATCATCAACAAATTCAAATTGCACGTAAAGTAAATCACTAGAACCTGCCACTAACCCTTCGCTACCCCATCTATCTCCGAAGATATGCTCCCATGTATCTTTTACTGCTTCAGGAGACATCGCAGATAGCTGAGCGAGAGTAGTTGAATAAACTGGTACGTCTAACTTATCAACATTAAAGAGGAAATTAACTCGAATATGCTCACCCAAATCACGAGTGTTATTGGATCCATGATCATTAACAGTATAAGCATTATCTAGGACAACATTCTTAATATCCAATGTACCGCCGTTAACAAGTTCCAAAGAACGAATCATAGTATCTCCAGGCTTTAAGTTGTCTACATCAATGATTGTGGTTGGATCAACTGATAGATCTAATTTACCTGCCGCAAAAGTATTACTTGCTGCGGCTGTGTCACTAAAGTATGCATAAGTCCCTCCCCCAACTAATGCTAATCCTAGTGCTGCTGATGCTACGCCCAAACCTAACTTCTTCTTAATACTCATATTTTCCCTTTTCCTCCTTCACCCACTTGGGTATGTAAAGTTTTTATTTTGAATCCGCAATAGCGGAAATTCAACACAACTAATTACTTGATGTGGTACCAGACTCTTCTTTTTTGGGTACCTCAATTTCTCTAATTGCTTTCAAGATCGAGTAAGCTGAATATATTATCAACAGTACTCCTGGTAGGATTAACAGTATGGCCGTACCGAGCTTTGAATTTGCAAAGTTCATAAAGTATCCTAGAAAAGGAATGTTGAAACCGTTATATTTACCGACAACGTTTTTTGATAGTACTGGATTTAGATCCACTCCATCATTGTTGTCTCCTTTTGTGATGTACTGTACATGGTTCTCCGTTTTTTTAACCTCAAAAATTCTATGAGTTATTAATTTTTCAGCATCTTCCTTAAAGGTAATGATGTCATCCTTTTTTAAAGATTCCTTATTGACCGACGGATCGATTATAATAACAGATCCAGTATCAAATGTAGGTTCCATCGATCCAGATAAAACTGATTTTAGTTGATAACCGAAGAAATTCGGTTCCCCACCCGAAGCCTTTGTACTTACCACCATGAAAATCATCACAATGAATACTGCAAATAATAACCATGAGGTAATGTTACTGATCCATTTTAAAACTGTTTTCATATGCATCACTCCGTTTATTCTGATTTATCAGTTGATTTAGCTTTCTTTTCAACTTCTTGATTTGCTTCTTTTTCACCATTTTCATTTTCTTTATTTTCTGGTTCTGATTTATTGCTCGTTGTTGTTGCTTCTTCAGTCTCTGTTGAAGCCGAATTAGCTGGTGTATTAGATTCTTCTTTTACGTCATCAGATTGATTACTAGTATCTGTTTTTGTTTCAGTCTCATCCGATTTACTATCTGAACTTTCCTGTTCCGTATCTTGTTGCAGTTCTTCAGTGCTTGAATTATCGGTATTGTCTTTTTCTTTACCTTTTTCTGAACAAGAGGCGCTGGTGTGATCATCACAATCATCATTGTTATGTCCTGGATTGTCTGGATCTGTATGGTTCCCAGTATCCTCGTCACCATTTTCCGGTCCATTTCCTATCCCCGCATTATCTTTACAGATTTCTTTATGGGATTTTTTATAAGTTTTATCTGCGCAAAAATCAATTGCTGCTGTTATCGTTCCATTTACTTGACTTGAATCGCTAAAGAATGAATAAGTATTCTGAACGGTAAAACCAAATAGGAAGAAAATAAAAAGCATTAATGTGAAATTAAGGATTAGTCTAAATTTTTTCTTCAATTTATTTGGCGAACTCCGCGTTCTTCTTTTTCTACTAGGTAGTTCAAGCAACCATTTCACCTACTTTTCTGATAGGTTGGAAATTTAATGTTCTTTTTAAAGAACGTTAAATGATTGGATTATATACCTATATAACGAACGTGAAAACCTGTGGAATCAGTCATATTGTTCGTTTTAAAGAAATTATTCTTAAATTACCTTCCTATTCCTTTAATTTTCTTACTTTTTCAACTTTTTTACTATTTCTTTTAAAGAACTGGCCTAAATACATACATCATTTAAAATAGGTTACGTTCTTTAAAATGAACATAATTTCATTAAAAAACTTGATGATCGGCCATCAAGTTTAATAAGGGGTTATTTCGTTACTGTTTTTAACTTTACTTCATGTATTGCTCTGAGGAAGATTTGGACTTCTGCTTTGATAGTCCAAGCTTTTTGGCTTCGGAGGATCAGTGCAACCCATTCTTTGTCTATGCTTTCGATACGGGAATCGTTCATTCAACTTTTATGTTTCTGCTTAAAATGAATTTCTTTCTAGTTACTAAAAAGATAAACAAACAAAAAACCCCATCTTTAAACAGATCGGGTCGGTTGCACTCGTAACTCCACACATTTCCAAGTGTCCACTTTTGAAATGCATTTCACTTGTCTCCCACCAATACGTTTTACTCAGTCTTATTATAATACGTCTTTTTACCTAAACTAACACTGTTTTTCGGAAAATTACAACATTATTCACTTTGCATCTTTTTAACTTCGCTATCTGCATAGTTTGGTATGTCGGCTGCTTTTGAGCGTTCTTCCATCTTTTTAGCATTGTTGTTGCGTTGTGCGTTGGCGTTCCCTTTCTTTTGTCTGCCCATCATTCAACCCTCCTGACTTATGTTTTTTCTTAGTATGGACCATTTGCTGTTCATAATTCTTTTTTTCTTGGTCATTCTAAAGATAGGAGGTGTTCGTTATGAGTGGACCTTATTTATGTCCAGGCTGTAAAACAAATCGAACCCGCTTCAATGTGATTGAACAGATTCCAAAAGGTGTAAAGCTGGATCCGCAATCTGGTGATGTCGTTGAGGAGTTCTCCAACGATAACCTGGAAGTGTTTCATATGCCTTACCAGGGCTCGCAATATCGTGTTCAATGCGGAGCTTGCGGCTTGATTGATAACGAGGAAACGTTTCAAGCTCGTGCACGGTCATCACAAAACCCATTTTTATCGTAGAAAAAAGCACCCGTAAAAAAGGTGCTTTTTAATTCTTTAAATTAACTGTTAGTTCATTTTCATCAAATTCGATATACCTTGGTATATTCAACAATCTTATATTTATTTCATCAAGTTGATCGAAATCCTCTTTTTCGATACCGAAATATTGTTCCTGGGCGAACCTATCTTCATCTGATTCAATCCAATGAGAGTACTCCCCCCGTGACTTTACTGATTTGCCATTTTGATCTGTAACTTCATAGAACGCTTGTGCTTCCCCATAAAAAGGAGTGTCTGGATTCTCTTTTCGAAATTCTAGAAATTCCGTGTAATTATTTAAATGAAGATTTTGCATCTCCTTATTCGCTTTTATTGAAATGAAAAATCCATATTCATATTCCCTTGGTCCATGAACATTCTTACCTAATTTCGTCAACTTGAATTCAATCCCATTCACCTGGCCAATTTCACGATTAATTTCAATACTGTCTGATCCTGCCTCTATTTGGTTACGAAATTCTTTTAGATCTTCTGGAGTAATGGCATGCGATAATTCTTCATCAGTCGGAAATGAACCACCTAAAATTTTCAAGTTAATTTCCTCAGTATCTAAAAAGTTCATCTGTTGATAATGCGGTAGCCCGATAAACCGTTGACCATCAGGACCGGATTGGAGTGGAGCAAAGTCTATATGATCATTGTATTTATAATTTAATCTTGTGAATTCGTAAGGGGAATCCAAGTCCACGTTCAGCTGGCTGAAATGCAGCCTCATTTCGAAATCCGTGAACGTAATTTTCGAATCTTTCCTTAAAGTTACAGTTTCATTGATCGGCTTCTTTTCTAATAACGGGTTCCAGCTTTTGAAATCATAATTAACATAGAGATCATCGATCGCATAGGATTTTTCACTATTATTTTTAGTTTTTTGGATTAATTGGATGTCCCCTAATTCGAATTTATTTATATTTGTGATGGCTTCTGCATTGTATGTATGGGCTTGTTGGACTCCTATCCACTTAGAAAATTCTTGATGTTTTTTTTCACTAAATTCAGGTTCAAGCCATGTACGGCGATATAGGCGATTTTTATAAACGACACCATCATGATGCCAAAAGGTGGCTCCTGGCTGGTTTCTACTTCCCACCGCCAGTTCAAATGGCTCTTTTCCATCCAAATGATAGGCCAATCGATTCACTTTCAAGAATGGGATATCTTCCGGGTCTTCATCAAATGGTGATAAATCCAGACTGTATGTTACCAGTAGACGCATGTCTTCGTTCCATACAGAGTCAACTCTGAACTTACGCTGTTCCTCTAAGATATTCACTTCAACATCATCGATTTCCGTCATAAGGTCATATTTATCAATCAGTTCGAATTCTTCAGGATTGTAATTTGGGACAATTTTACTTAACTTCTCTTTCAGTTCACTTTCATTCTCGGCAACATCGAATTTTTCCTTATCAACCGCAAATGAAGATCGTTCTTTTTCCTGGAACTTATCGGTTATAAAAATGAATGCTATCAAAATCAAGATAACTGGGATGATTTTGATGTATTTACTTTTTCCTTTCATCATTTCCCCCTCACAACGGTTTAAGCTTACAATCAGTCTATTTTTTTAGTGGTATCGTGATTTCTTCAGCATTGAATTTTACCGGCTTTGAAAAATGGAACATCCGGAATGACAATCCGTCAGACTCCATGAAATCGGCTGTTTCGATTGCGATTTCGAATGAACTCTCCTTTGGAGTAGAGTGTCCACTGATTCCAAGTAACTGAACAGGACTCACCTTTGTCGTTTTTGACGTCGATATAGGCATTGGATTCGATCCGTTTAGATTCTTGGCTCTGTTCTTTTTGCATATGGACACCAAAATAATCGCGGAACCAAAATTGACCATGATCTTCCCCACCACTTTCCATCGTCACAAAAATTTTCACGAAATTTTGATCTGAATTTTCAAAATCCATACCGTTTAATTTGAAGGATAGTCCGCTGGACAAAGTCCCAATATCCCGATGGAAATCCAAAAATGATGAATCGGTCGTCTACTGATGTTTGAAATCCGTAATATCATCTTGAGTGATTTCGAATTGAATTTCTTCATCTGTCGGGATCATTGCACCATTGAATTTTATTTGCAATTCGACTTTGGAATTGGTCTCGTCAGCCCAGAGGTATGTTTCCCCTTTTTCATCATAGTAAAGTTCAGACCAGTAGTCCCTTCCGTTGAATTGATAAGAATAATTGGAGAATCGTTTCTCATCGGGTTTCACATCAACATACAGGCGATTTTGGTGTAGAAGGATTTCGAGCCGTTTTAAATCTAATTCATTTTCTTCATCTAGTGATAAAGTGTGATCGATCTCAATGGTTTCAAGGAAATTGTTTTTCTTCATGAAACTCATTTTGGATTGACACATCTTCGAGTGGTTGCTTTAGGCCGCTATCATTCAGTTGAAGTGTAGAAAGCGTTATGTTATTGACTTCTTGTAAGTTCTTTTCGAATACCTCATGTTTATCTTCAGTCTTTGAATCGCTCCAACTCAACACTTCTTCATAAGCATCATACAGCCTTGGTTAAATCCATATGCTACGATACATCCTGTCGTTATAAACGAAACCGTCGTTGGTGTAACGGGTACGGTTTTCAATCTCGTTCGTACTATAAAAATCGGCAGGGATGTCAATCGATTTTCCATTTTGATGATGGAGAGTAAGTCCCCCAACATCGAGATACGGAACGTCTTTCGGGTTCTGATCCGGAAGCAATAGATTCGCACTATATAAAAGGTAAACCTCATGATTGTTGCTCCAAGCTTCATGAATCTGGACCGTGCGTTTACTTCCCATCACAGGTATGGTTTTATTATCAAACGTTTGTATCAAGCCATGTTGTTCGGCTTTCTTTAGTATCTCCATACCATAGCCTGAAGTTGTTTGCTCATATAATTTGACCTCTTCATATGTATCAACGACGGTGAAATCCTTCTCATCTGCATTTCCAGTGACGTTCTCTTGTTTTTGTATATGTTCACTTATAAAAAGAAATCCCGCTAAGACCAATAGGATAGGGATGATCTTTTTCACTACTATGTTTCTATTGATTTCTTTCTACCCCCTCCTTCATCATACTACCATAAATACTATTTTTTAGGAGTATTCATCTATATTTTCTAGTATTCTTCAAATTAAACGCTTTGTTAATGTCATTGTTGATTTATGCAAATTTCCCTCCCTTTCCGCGGGCGATCCGCTAGCCTCCTCGCTCGTTCCTCGCTGCGGGGTCTCGCATTTCCCGCTGGAGTGTCGCAAATTTCGCTTTAGAAAGTTTCCTAAAAAAATATCACTCTTTAAAAAAGGCAAATTAAAAAAACCTCACCTGCGTAAGATGAAGTCTTTCTAAATCGTATCATTCACCGCCGCACCAGTCGTAGATGACGAGGGCAAAAATTTCCGCTGCCTGGAACACTTTTTTAAGCTCGATATATTCATTCGGGTAATGGGCATAAGCGGTTACACCAGGTCCAAAGACGATTGATGGCGTGTTGCCGACTTGTGTCAACAGGCCGCCGTCTGTCCCCCAGGGTGAGGCTTCGATTTCTGGTTCAGTTCCGAGTACCTCTTTAAATCGATGTTGTAAAATCCCCATCAGTTCGTGTTCTAAATCAATTGACCCCGGAAGCCATTGTGCACCGAACCATTCGATTTGGACAGGATGTTTTTCAAACCATTCGTCTTCAATATTTCTCATCGCATCTTCAAACTCCGCCTTCACATCTTCTAATGTTTCCTGTGGACCGACTCCGACACGACCTTCTATTAAAATTTCATCCGGTACAGACGATGGCCAGCTGCCGCCCTGGATTTTACCGATGTTGATCGGCAGCGGGATCGGTGTTTTCGCATAAAGCGGGTCGTCCACCCGGTCATTGCGTACTTTTTCAAGCTTTTGGATCGTCTTGATGACAGGCATCGCTTTTTCAATCGCACTGACGCCCTCATAACGTGTACCGCCATGTGCCGACACACCGAACACCTTCAAGCGGAACCACATGGATCCTTGCTGTTTCGGGAAGATTTTCATGTTGGTCGGTTCAGGAACGAGGGCTGCATCTGCTGTATATCCTCGTAATACAGCTGCAAGCGTCCCTGCCCCGCCGCTTTCCTCTTCTATGACACTATGAAAAAGGACATCACCTTTCAGCTTGACCCCTGACTCTTTCAAACATTGGATCGCGAGTAAAAGAGAAAGGTTACCGCCTTTCATGTCGGTGACGCCTCGTCCATACATTTTTCCATTTTCAATATGACCGCTGTAAGGATCATAGTCCCATTGATTGAGATCCCCTGCCGGTACGACATCGATATGACCGTTAAGAACGATCGATTTCCCGCCGCCTGTGCCTTTCCAGGTTCCGACTACATTCGGACTTTTAGAAAAATCTGTTCTTGTTGCACAAAAATATGAATGATTCAAGAACTCATCTTCATACGGAATCCAATAATCGACTTCAAGACCTAATTTTTCAAGATGATCCCGGACTAACTTCTGGACACCTTCTTCGTTTTCTTGAACACTACCTTCTTGGACTAGCTTCTGTAGCAATCTGGTTGCTTCATCTTTGTTATGGTCGATCCACTGTTTCACTTTCGCCTGCAACACCAATCGCCTCCTTCCTACTATGTAATTTTCAAGAATTGATCGTCAAAGTCCTGCTGACTTTGAATGTCGCTTCTGTTGCTTCTTTAATTTCCTTTAGTGAGTATGGGTGCATGATTTCGATCAGTTCGAGGCCGTTGTCATTCACTTCGAAAACCGCCATCTCGGTGATGATCATATTCGCGCCTTTTTGGACAGTAAGTGGCAAACGGCAGCGATGGACGATTTTGGAGCCGCCATCCTTATTCGTATGGTTCATGAGAACGATCACTTTCTTCGCTTTTTGTGCGAGGTCGATGGCACCACCCATTCCAGGGACTCGTTTTCCCGGAACGATCCAGTTGGCGATGTCTCCTTCTTCACTCACTTCAAGTGCACCCAGGATCGTCATGTCGAGATACCCTTTGCGGATGATTCCGAATGCTGTAGCACTATCGAAGTAAGAAGCACCAGGAATCAATGTTACGGGATAACCACCAGCATTGGATAGGTGGCCGTCTTCCGTCCCTTCGGCAGGAGAAGGCCCCATCCCGAGGATGCCGTTCTCCGTATGCAGCATCACACCTAGTTCTGGTTTCAGATAATCAGCTACTAACGTCGGAATCCCGATGCCAAGGTTGACGATCATCCCTTCGGTTATTTCTTGTGCGGCACGTTTGGCGATCCGTCTGCGCGTTTCAGCTCCCAAACCCATTGCCAATCCACCCCTTTACTTGGTACGACATAATCGACGAATGCCCCTGGTGTGACGATACATTCCGGATCAAGTTCACCTGCTTCAACGATCCGTTCTACCTCAACGATCGTAATGTTTCCAGCGGTCGCAACATGCGGGTTCGTATTGCGGGCACTTTTATCATAGGTGAGGTTGCCGTAAACGTCCGCTTCCTTCGCGTATACGATCGATACATCCGCAGTAAGTGCCGGCTCGATCATATATTCATGACCTGAAACCGTCACCTTCTGCTTTCCTTTTTCAACAAGTGTCCCGAGACCAACATCGACAAGGATACCGCCGAGCCCCATGCCACCTGCACGAATTTTCTCAGCCAATGTCCCTTGTGGATAAAATTCAACATCAAGTTCACCATCATGCATCTGCTTGCCGGCTTCCGGATTTGAACCGATATGTGAAACAACGATGCGTCGGACCCGCTTTTCGGTGATCAGCTTGCCTGGCCCGATCCACGGGAAACCGACGTCGTTCGAAATCAACTCGATGTCATTCGTTCCTAGATCCAAAATGAAATTGATCAGGCTCGGAGGAGCACCAACTCCACCAAATCCACCACACATCAAGGTCATTCCATCTTTAAAATGTGAAGCAAGGTCTTCCATATTGACAACTTTTGAAGGAATATTCGGATTCAAGCAGTCCTCCCCCTAACTGATCGAGCGATGCTGCAGAAGTCCCTCTTGGTCGAGTTCCTGGCTGATTTCAGCGATCGCTTCTTCTAGTGTCGATAATAAAAACTTCCATTCTTCCTTACTGATTATTAGTGGTGGCGCGACGATGATCGCATCACCAGCCGTTCCATTGATACCACCGACTGCCGGATAGACGATCAGCCCTTTCTCAAAGCATTTCTTGATGATCCGCTCGGTAACGAAAGTGTGGATTGGGAAGCATTCTTTCGTATCAGGGTTGCTGACAAATTCAAACCCCCACATCATCCCTTTGCCACGCACATCCCCGATGACCGGATAACGGTGTGAAAGCTGTGAAAGTTCTTTTTCAACATATGGCTCAAGCTGGGCCACATGGTCGATGATTTGATGGCGTTCAATATAATTGAGAACAGCAAGGCCTATCGCTGCGGATTGCGGATTCCCACTGAAAGTGTGGCCACTCATGATTACTTTCGATCCACTCTCGATTGTTTGATAAATATGCTTCGACACCATCGTCGCAGCAATCGGCGTGTACCCACCACTCAGGCCTTTTCCGAGTGCCATGACATCCGGTTCAATGCCCCAATGCTCCATCGCAAATGTTTTCCCCGTACGGCCGAAACCTGTCATGACCTCGTCAGCGATCAGCAGGATTTCATAATGCTGGCATATTTCTTTTATCCGATTGAAATAAGGTTCCGGCGGGACGATCGCTCCACCCGCTGCCCCGATGATCGGCTCGAAAATGAAAGCGGCGATTTTATCTGCTCCAATCCGCTGGATGGCTGTTTCAAGCTCGTTAGCACACTTCATTCCGCAAGTCGGGAACGTATCATAAAATGGGCATTGATAGCAATACGGTGGTGACACGACCGGATAATCTGCAAGTAAAGATGCGAATCGATTACGGCGCAGGACATGTCCGGACATCGATAGAGCCCCGAGCGTAATTCCATGGTAACTGGTCCACCTAGAAACGACACGGTCTTTGTCCTTGCGTCCTTTTTCCTGCCAATATTGAACGGCAATTTTCAACGCCGTTTCGGTCGCTTCTGACCCACTGTTCACAAAAAACGTGTAATCGAGATCTCCAGGCGCCATTTGTGCAAGTTTGTCTGCGAGTTCTTCTGCCGGACGGTTCGTAAATTGTGATCGATAGGAGAATGAGATCTTTTCCGCTTGTTCCTTCATCGCTTCAATGATTTCAACAACACCATGCCCAATATTGGCTGTGACTGCACCAGATGCGCCGTCCAAATATCGGTTACCTTCCGTATCATACAAATAGATCCCTTTCCCGTACGCAACTTCCGGGTATGATGCTCCAAGTAATGGTTTGATCAGATGAGATTCTTTGGCCATGGCTATATAACACCTCTTTCCTATGTCGGAAAAAGCAGCGAGATGATCGCCGCTTCCCCGCTTCGTGATGTTGGAAATGGACTTGATTTAATAAAATGTCAAAGTAATTATTGGTTTTGTTAAAATTAACTGCACCTTTGTCAGAATAGTTTTCTGTTATGGCAAAATAAAGTGAAGGTTTGTCAAGATAGGCCCTTCCGACATTTAATATTTACAACTTGAAGTAATTCCGCTTCAGAAAACGCGGCACATCCATCAGTTCTTTGAACGTGAGCGAATTCGGCAGCGGTTTTGTATCAATTAACATCATCTGGTCTTCTATTTCTTCAACAAGCGTTTCCTCCTGATATTCCATGCCGCAATCCGGGCATGTAACAGAGGGGATTTCCTTTATTTCGATTGCTCGTGAGCCATCAGGCAATTCCCAATATCCCGTCATTTTCGCTTCTTCTGCTTGGTTTGAATCACACCACATGCACTGCATCGAATACCTCCCTACTCAGCTGTCTTTTGTTGTTCGGCTTGCCATTTTCGCTCGATCATTTCATCACGTTTCGAGCGACGGTCCTTCAGTGATGAGTGTTCCGGATCCGTTTCATATGTCTTGCGGCGGTTCAAGCGCTGTAATCCTTCTGGAACAAGGTTGAATGCTTCATCCCGCATCAAGCTGGCAATGCCGACTGTCTTCGGTTTTTCTGCAATCTGATATACTTCATCAAAATATGCTTCTGCACGGCCCGGCACATAATTTTCTGGTTCCGGATACGTGGTGATCACACCTTCAAAGTTACGCAGCACGACTTTATCTGCACTTTGGGAAATGATGTAGTTTGGCTGGACTACGATCTTTCCACCTCCACCCGGTGCATCGACCACGAAGGTTGGTACCGCATAACCAGATGTGTGCCCTCTGAGCGACTCGATGATTTCAATTCCCTTTGAAACCGGTGCCCTGAAGTGACCGATTCCTTCTGACAGATCACACTGATAGATATAGTAAGGACGAACTCGGATTTTGACGAGGTCGTGCATCAACTTTTTCATGATGTAAGGACTGTCATTGATCCCCGCCAGGATGACGGCCTGGTTTCCGACCGGTACACCAGCATCAGCAAGCATTTCACAAGCACGTTTCGAGTCTTCGGTAATTTCAATCGATGTATTAAAATGTGTATTCAGCCATACTGGGTGGTATTTCTTCAAGATATTGCACAGGTTCTCCGTGATACGTTGCGGGAACACGACCGGTGCCCGGGTCCCTATCCGGATGATTTCTACATGTGGAATCGCTCTTAAATTTTTCAACACATATTCTAAAATATTATCGTTGATCAATAAGCCGTCGCCACCAGAGATGAGAACATCACGGACAACAGGCGTTTTCGCGATATAATCGATCGCTGCATCCAATTGCTTTTTCGGTATACCCATCCCGATCTGGCCGGAAAAGCGGCGCCTCGTGCAATAACGGCAATACATCGAGCATTGGTTTGTCACCAAGAACAAGACACGGTCAGGATAACGATGCGTTAAGCCTGGTACAGGTGAATCTTCATCCTCGTGCAAAGGATCCTCAAGATCATATTTTGTTTTGTTGATTTCCGCTGAGATTGGCACAGACTGCATTCGAACCGGACATCTCGGATCATCCGGATTCATAAGTGATGCATAATAAGGTGTAATGTTCAGAGGAATGGTCTTGGTTGATATACGTACACCTTCTTCTTCTTCAGGTGTCAGGTTCACGACTTTTTTCAGCTGGTCGACGTTACGGATCGTATTTGTAAGTTGCCACAGCCAATTATTCCATTGTTCATCAGTGACATCTTTCCAAAGCTCAATGTCCTTCCAGTGACGGTCTGGTTTGTAAACGAAGTCTTTCATGTCATTCCTCCCATTTAAAATCTACTCATCTATCTATAATGCAAGTTTTATGCCAATTTTTATTGTTCTGAATTTTGAGGTTGCAATATATCATATGTGCAGGGATCTATAAGGGGTGAATGACTATTTTTCCAGTGGCGCTGGATTGGTCGTAATCAGAGGGTATGACAAGAACACCGCCTAATTTTCGGCAGTGCTCTTGTCATTGAGTTTCGAAAGCTTATATTGCAAGGTCTGTCGCGGTATTTTCAAAAGCTTTGCCGCCTGCTGGATATTACCATCTGTTGCGGTCATGGCTTTGTTGATCCACATTTCTTCCGTATCTGAGATCGCTTCCCGAAGTGACGGAATACCGCCTATTTCTCCAGGGATTTCAGATGCCTCAATCAAATGGACCGGAATATGGTCGAGAGTCAATGTATCATCTGATATTAAGTTCAACGCCGATTCGATTGCATGCTCGAGTTCACGTACATTTCCTGGCCACTCATACTCCTGGAATAGATGCTTCACTTCATCTGAAACCCTTGTGACGAGTTTCCCGAACTTGAAATTATACCTCTGGATGAAATGATCCGTCAGTAACGGTATGTCTTTTCTTCTTGCGCGCAGTGGCGGAATTTTCAAGTAAATGACGTTTAGACGGTAATACAGGTCTTTTCGAAGTGTTTCTTTTTCAATGCAGATTTTCGGATCTTCATTCATAGCGACTATGACTCGAACATTCACACTTTTTTCCGATGTACTTCCAACCCTGCGGATTTTTCCGTTTTGCAAGACGCGAAGCAATTTCGCCTGGGTTTCAAGCGGCATCGAATTCAATTCATCCAAAAACAATGTCCCTCCATCTGCAAGTTCGAACAGACCTGGGCGATCGACAGCACCGGTATAGCTGCCTTTCGCGGTACCAAACAAAATACTCTCAAGAAGTGACGATGGGATTGCTGCACAGTTTTGGGCAATGAAGGAACGATTGCATCTATCTGATGCATTATGGATCGACTGGACCAACAGTTCTTTTCCCGTCCCTGTTTCTCCGTATACAAGGACTGGAGAAGAAGATTCTGCTGCAATCAAAGCCATCTTTTTCATCTTTAAAAATTCTTCATCCTGGGTTAAAATGTCGGTCATCCGAAAGTTCGTTCCGTTTTCATATTCCTTTGGCGTGTCATCCACGTCATTCCCCTTGACACGCGCCTCCAGATCGAGGAGTTTCCAGGACAATTGTTGGATTTTCGTAAAATCCTTCGCAATCTCAACTGCTCCGACAATTTTTCCTTCGACTTTGATCGGTAACGTTGTGTTGACTGTAACAATCAACTGACCTTTTACATTCGGGTACCGTTGATGCTGATTGTATATCGGTTCCCCAGTTTCAAGCACCTTCAACAGGGTACTCGTTTCTTTCGAGAAAGAGGGAAATACCTCTAAAAGATGTTGCCCGAGCACATCTTCAACCAAAACTCCGTCATGTGAGGCAGCTATTTCGTTATAAAAAACGGTGATCCCTTCTCTATTGATCACATGAATCCCTTCATCAATCGAGCTTAAGATCGCTTGCAGCATTTCTCGGGTGTTCGTTACATCCAAAAGCATGCGGACAACCCTCCTAAAACAAGATGCCAAATTTTTATCATCTGGGTGCCGATTCTTCGGCACCTCTGCTTATCTACGTGACAAATCACATATCCACAAATTCATATCCTCTAATTTATTATAGATGTTGCAGTTCTTTGTGAACCGTCCTGTATAAACGTACTTCCGTTGATGGAAAACAGCATTCATTCCGAACGATAATGCTCGTGCAATCGAGTATACACAATAGATCTGCTGTTCCTTCAAATCATTTTCAAGCTTGGCTATTAAAATTTTCATCAGGCCATTTTTACGATGGTCTGGCAGAGTTGCACAGTCGGTCAGTTCTGCATTGTGGTAGGTAGGATTGATATCCGCGGATGCTGCACTTACGATTCTCCCATCGAATTCGGCCACATAGAAAATCGAATCGTGCTTCATCAACTTTTCAATGTAATCCGGGTCGTTCATCGGAGTCGGGTAAATCTCGAAAACAGCTTGATACAGGTTAGAGAGCTCTTTAGCATCTTTCTCTTCTGCTTTTCTGACCGTGTAGCCAGGTGCATTCGGAAGCTCCAGAGTACAAGGGATTTCTTTTACTTGTTCGATCGTTTCATCTTCATAAATCCAGTACTCACTCGTCCGGCGGCTGTTTTCTGTAAACAGAGCCATGGAATAAGCGTCACTTCCGTTGAAGTAACCGGTATAAAGTGCTTCAAACTGATAGCCTAGCTCAATGAATGTCTTCCAATCTTCCTGCCTTGATTTTACGATGACCTTGGTAAACGGATGTTCATCCAGGAGACGGATGATTTGCTTATGGATGGAGGCTACATTGCCGCGATAATCCTCAATTTTCATACGCTCATTAAAAAAATCCAAACTCACGTCCATCGTATAATCCGTGGAAGTCACCACGCGATCCTCTGTCATAACCTTTACCTCTCTCATCCTGCCAAAAACCCCTTTCGAGATATAGTGACTACATTTATAGATGTTAAATTCCATATGTATATGGTTTTTTCCTTCAAAATAGGACGACTAATGAAAAAGCATCTAAACATAAAAGACCACAGCCTCTCAAAAAGACTGTGATCTTTCAATGCTAGAATGTCTGAAGGTATCGATGTGGCAGCTTCCAGCGGTATTTTGCTGAACACATCCTTAAGAATATGAGGATGGCACTCAGTAAATAAAGTTCCCAGGGTTCATTCGTGATTTCGAGACCGATGAATAAGCCTGCAATAATCGCCCATGCGGCGTAGATATCGTAGCGCAGAACAGTCGGTTTTCGGCCAGCCAACAAATCACGAACAATCCCGCCACCCGTCCCGGTCATGACCGCAGCCATAATGACGGCAGCGAGCGAATGACCGGCAACCGTTGCGTACAATGCACCTTGTACAGCGAATGTCGCTAATCCGATCGCATCGAAAAAGTTCAACCAGGCCCTAGTAAAGTGAATCCAAGTATCTGGAATGATGAAGACGATGAAGATCAAGAGGACCGTAACTTTAATCAGGATGTCTTGCTGCCAAAGCGTCGACATCGGTACTTCTATCAATATATTTCGAATGATCCCTCCGCCAAATGCTGTGGCGAGGCCGAGTATCATTACACCTAGCAAATCATAATCTTCTTCCATAGCGACAATCGCGCCACTGACCGCGAATGCCAATGTGCCGATTACATTGAGGACGTCCCATGTCAATTGCACTCTCCCCTTTACACATTGAATCTATCTCTATTATTCCCATATCTTTTAAAAACCAAGGCTCTGTTATACTTAATTGTTGATTTTTCGCGAAATTCACTCCCCTTCCGCGGGCGATCCGAAAACTCCTCGCTCACTTTCCACATGGATCTCAACACAAAAATGAAATCATTTTCGTGTCTGCGATGGAATTCTTAGAAGCTTTCCTTATGGTGGCTTCTACGTTCACCACAAGACACGTACTTAAATTCCATCCTGGTAGTTTTGCGCCGAGTAACCGCAGGCGCAGGACGTACTTGTACAGGATGTACTGACTTCGACGTTCACTACAGGACGTGGTGGTATTTAGTCGAAGTTCATTATTTTAGTCGAAGATCCTTAAATCGATACGTGGTCTCGCCTGGCTCGCTTTTCCCGCTGGAGTGTCGCGAATTTGACTTAAAGCATTTTTTTATTAGAAATCAACATCAAAATTCAACAAAGTCAAAACCAAAATAGAATGTACAACGTTTCAATGGGAGTAGCAATGATTTTGAAAGACTTTTAAAGACGTTTTTAAAAGATTTTTCTAAAAAACGCTTTCAGTACGGTACGTGAAATTTTTTATTTCGAATCCTCTTCTGTTTCGACTGGATTGCCTTCGTATGAACTCCAGTCGCTCCAGCTGCCGACATAGAGCTTGCTTTTTTTGCCGATTTCATCCAATGCGAGTACATTGACGCAGGCTGTGACACCTGAGCCGCAATAATTGATTAACGGTTTATACAAATGGTTTTCAAAGTGATCTCTCAATTGTTCTTGAGACTTCCATTTTCCTTGTTCGAAGTTGTCGGCAAAGAATTTATTCGCAGCCGATGGGATATGCCCCGCTTTTGCATCGATCGGTTCTGATTTCCCTTCATAACGTTCCACATCGCGCGCATCAATCAGCAACGTTTGATCAAGCTGTGAAGCAAGCCTGACCTCTGTAAGATCTGCGACCATACCCTCTTGTAAATTCGGTCTGTAAGTCGTCTTAACCACCTCAGGTAACTTTTCAGTGAGTGGGTAGCCTTGCTTTTCCCATTCCTGAATCCCGCCATCCAGTACGTATACCTCTTTATGGCCAAGATACTTGAGCATCCACCAAAATCTCGCCGCCATGGCTGTATTCTGTGCATCATATGCGACGACCGTTTTTGATTGATCGATTCCGATCGAACCTAAGAATTGTAAAAATTCCTCGAGAACAGGCAATGGGTGTCGTCCACCGTGTTCTTGTACTTGTCCTGAAAGGTTCTTTTCGAGGTCGGCATAGCTGGAACCCGGAATATGGGCATCCTGATATTCTTCCATACCGCGTTCTTTTTCCTGGAGATAGAACCGGCAATCAACGGGTATTACGTCTTTATCATCAAGTTTCGAGTACAACCAGTCTACGGAAACGATATTTTTCATGGATCACACCTACTTTGATAGAGTTTTTTTCATTGTATCGAAGTCTATTTGGAAAACACAAATGATTGGCGCTTTCGTTGACGCCACTTCGCTAAAACGCTAAACTTCAAATAGATTACATACCAAGCGAATCGGACAAGGAGAGGACCCATTATGGAACAATTCATCAATCCAAGAGTCAAAGAAATACAAATATCCGGTATCCGGCAGTTTTTCAATCGCGTATCAGAGTTTCCAGAGGCGATTTCTCTTACTCTCGGCTTACCCGATTTTCCAACACCTGAACATGTAAAAGAAGCAGGGAAAACAGCAATCGATGAAAACAAGACGACCTATACACATAATGCTGGTTCGATAGAGTTGAGAAATGCCATCGCTAAATTCGTCACTGAAAAATATGGTTTGGAATACCGGGCTGAAGATGAAGTGATCGCGACAACCGGTGCAAGTGAAGCGATCGATATCTCGCTGCGGACGCTTCTTGTAGAAGGCGATGAAGTCATCCTTCCGGGGCCTGTCTATCCTGGCTACGAACCTGTCATTCGCTTATGCGGTGCTAAACCGATCCATGTCGATACACGGGAAACAGGATTCAAGCTTACCGCTGCCCTGATCGAAAAACATCTGACGGACCGGACGAAATGTATCATCCTTCCATATCCGTCGAATCCCACTGGGGTATCGTTAACGAAGGAAGAGCTTGAAGAAATCGCGTTACTTTTAAAAGATAAAAGTGTTTTCGTGCTATCTGATGAGATTTATAGTGAGTTGACATATGGTGAATCTCACCGTTCGATCGCCAATTTCACTGGCATGAAAGAAAAAACGATCGTGATCAACGGGTTATCGAAATCCCACTCGATGACAGGCTGGCGCATCGGATTCATACTCGGGGACGGTGCGATTACAAAACATATTTTAAAAGTCCATCAATACAACGTAACCTGTGTATCATCGATTACCCAGGCCGCAGCGGTCGAAGCATTGACAACAGGGAAAGATGACGCGATGCCTATGCGTGAAATATACAAAGAGCGATTGGAGTATGCGTATGATCGTTTACTCAAAATGGGGCTGGAGATGGATGAGCCGACAGGGGCATTCTATCTTTTTCCTTCTATAAAACAATTCGGCATGAATTCCTGGGACTTTGCTACAAAGCTGCTAGAAGGAGAAAAGCTCGCGGTCGTACCCGGAATCGCCTTCTCCGATTACGGTGATGATTATATCCGGATATCCTACGCTTACCACAAAGACCAACTGAAAGAAGGACTTGATCGCCTTGAACGGTTCATTGGCAGCTTGAAAAAGGAAGACTAGCACATAAAAACTAGCTTGGATTGCTCCAGCTAGTTTTTTAATGTTCTCTAATGGATTTCCCTTTCTTTCAACTACTCCTTTTATGCTTCTTGTACTCTATCATTCTCCGGCATAATCTGCGCTAGGCTTTTTTGTGTATCATCCAGTAAATGGTAACAACAAATACATATTAACCCCTATCCATCTTTATTTAATGTTTGTACCTGCTTCTATCAAAATCAAGATCCAAAGCCTCTCCAATTTTTATGGCGAATTCTATAAAATGAGAGCCTCTCGCGGTGATGAGCTTTCCATCTACTACTACTGGTGCCTCTATCAAAGTTGCATTATTGAATGTATCAAGGAAACTACGTTGTTCAGAAGTGAGACCAGTTGTATACTTTTTTCCATCCAGCAACCCGCTCATCGCTAAGAAATAGGGTGCACTGGAAATAGCTCCAATCCAAACGTTCTTATTACGAAACTTTCCGAGAAATGAGATAAGGCTGGGGTGTCGGTCAAGGTGTTGGAAATCGTCTACTCCCGGGAGAACAATGCTATCCAGTGCTTCTACATCTACTTCCTCGACCCTGACATCAGGGATGCAAGCCAACCCGGCTTCCCCTTTTACTGCATCTTTATCCAACCCGATGAGAACAATTGGTTTTCTGCCTTGCTTCAGTATGGATAATAAAACGGATAATTCATATTCACTGAATCTCGGATAGAGCAATATACCAGTGTACATAATCTCCTCTCCTTCCAAGGCTTATGTATTCATTTCATAGATTCTGTTCAATTTACGATCCAACTGCTCTATCTGTACGAATCTAGCTTCCCGGATAGTCTCCTTTCCATCTACATATAAAAGGAGGACAGGAACCGTGAAGATTGATAGATGCCCCGCGATCTCTTCCAAATAATCAGCGTTTACATGGGCCAATTCGATCTCTGGATACTTGGTCATCATTTCTTTAACCTGTGGAAGTAATGCATGACATACACTGCAATTTGTGCGGGAAATGTATAGGAAGATTAGTCGATGCTCATCTATGAATAGATCGACCTCTTCAATTGAATGCAGATCGCTCATCTCTCTCATTGGACTCACTCCTTTTCGGCACTTAATTCATTTCTGTCTTACTTCTTTATTATACGGAGAATCTCCTTTTTATAAATTTGTTATAAAAAGGGCTCCCCTAAACATCCTTCTTGATGTCGGGAAGCTCCTTAAGATCACTCCAAATATTGTCATTGTCGTAATTTTCGTCTGTTTTGTCGTAATTATTTACGACTTTGTTAAAATTAATGATGCTTTTGTCAAAATTAATTCTACTTTTGTCTTATTAAATCCAAGTTTTGTAAGAATAACGAAAAGTGCTTTAGGGTCAGCTTCGCTTGCAGTACTCCTCTACCATTTCTTTTGTGACATTCTTCCGCTGTGGGACGATGCCTTTCCTTGCAAGTTCGTTGATTTGATCGGTCACCTGGTTGATTTCAGCCAATTCTTTTTCAAAAGGCTGGTCTTCTTTACATTTTAACAGTGTATCTTCAATCAATTGCTCACGCTTATGATCAAGCTCAGCAAATAGTCGGACTCTTTCATGCTGTTCGTTACTATGCTTTGAAATATCTTGGTGGACTGACATGGGATTCCTCCTAGGATTCATTCTTATTCTCTTTGTTCATCAGCTTTTTGACATGCTCTTTCGGTGTCCAGCAGTCAAATCGGTAATCTGGCTTCGTCTCATATCCAAGCCGACTGCAGAAGTACCGGACCGAGTCCGTTTCTTTTTGGACTTGGAAATGGACACAGGTTGCACAGCAATGGAACCGGCTACCCTTCATGCTTTGCCTCTTTTCCTTGGTGCAAAATGTCCTCCAGTTGTTGCCTCGTCTCTATCAATTCATCAAGCTGATCTTTTGAGGCGAAGGCTTCAAGGATACCTGCATAATACTGCTCAATCTCGCCGGCGAATTGCTTCTTCATGTTCTCGATTTCTTGTTCAAGACCATCTCCGTAAAAGGTGCTGAAGTGATTCGTGTACGTTTGCACGATCTCTTGTAGCAGTGGTTGGATCTTTTCTGAGAGTTCTTGGCGCATCACTTCTCTCCCATTCCCTTCAAAGAATTGTTTCGGATTTTTAAACTTTTTTAATGAAGGCTCCAGATCAACGACCGTCCGACCCGGCCACTCAGGATCGATTTCCGGCGTATTCATACTCAATTCCTGCAACTCCATCAATTGACAGGAGCTCCGGTCCGACGTATAGTTCTCCGCCATTTCATAAAAACGGTTCCGTTGTTCATTCAGATGTTTTTCAAGACGCAGAGTCGTCGCTCTCAATTCTTGAGAAAGCTGAAACAACATCGATCCCAACAATTCATCGAGACATTTTTTCAGCTGGTTCTGTTTCATATCTTTCATCAGGACTGATGGATTGAACGCGATCTTGTATTCATCATTGAACGTAAGCATCAACCGTTGTATAACGTAATGGAGCAGTTCCTTCGTCTCCTGGTTCATTGATTTTTTAAAAGGAGAATGCGAGTATGAACCGATATAATCGACGATTTCCGTTTTTTCGCTTTTCAGGCGCTTTTTCTCCTGCTCCTGATGCGCCTCATCTGATTGTGCATGTTCGATCCATTCGGACAGACGGATATACCCTGATTTCATCAGTTCATTCGCCTGGTTGACGGATACTTCATCCCGTTCTCTGATCGTTGCGGATTTGAATTCTTTTTCAAAATGAGTAAAATTGGACTGAAAACCTTCAAGATCCCTAGTACGTTCAAGCAGCGCTTGTTTACTTGATAATGCATACATGCGCGGGAACCGGATTCCATACTCGGTCAATTGATCTGTTACGTAATCTACAACATCTTCCCGCTCTTCCTCATCTTTCGCAAGGTCTGCTGCGTTGATGACAAAATACATCTTATCCATGGAGAACGTATCCTTCACCCGTCCCAATTGGATGAGGAAATCACGATCAGCTTTAGAGAAAGCATGGTTGTAATAGGTCACGAAAACGATCGCATCGGCATTCTTGATATAATCGAAGGCAACCGATGTGTGCCGTGCATTGATCGAATCAGCACCTGGTGTATCGACCAACGTGATTCCTTGCCGCGTCAGTTCACAGTCATAATAGAGCTCGACCGATTCTGTAAAACAGGCCTTGTCCTCCTGAGCCACGAACGATGCAAAATTCGCATGATCGATGAGCTGGTCTGTACCGAGATAATCCTTCATCGCAGGAAAGCCCTTTTCCACAGCTTTCAGGAAATTATAATGAGGATCCGGTCTTTCAGTGTCAATCCTTTTGATAGCTTCAATCCCCTCTTTGATCGATTCACAGCTTTTATCGAATCTGTGCAGCGAATGCTTCAGCTCTTCTAACAAGATTTCAGAAGATTTAATTTCGATTTTGACAGTCCCATGCGGGTATTCTTCTGTGACCGGTAAAATCTTATTGATCGTCGCTGTTGTCGGGTTCGGTGAGACGGGCAGGACATTCTCCTTCAACCAGGCATTGGCAAACGATGATTTACCAGCGCTGAAGGCTCCGAACAATGCGACCGTATATTGTTGGTTTTTGATTTTTTCAGAACGAGTCTTCATCCGGTTCGTCAAATCACTCAACGAATCCCATTTGGATAATAACTCCACTGTCGTGTCAAGACGTGCTGCCGCTTCTTCAACTTGTCCTTGAACAATGTTCGCAGGTTCTTCACCCTGTTCCATGAAGGCGTCCACTTTCTCTTTCATTTCCTCTGCTATATCGGTCCAAGCGCCTTCTTCTGCTTGGACATTAAGGAATTGGAGCACTTGATCAAGCCAGTACGAAGCTTCAGTTGCAGGTTCATCAGACTGGCATATTTCAATCAACCGATCTTTTTCTTTATTGAAAGCATCTTCCCTTTGCTGGGCATGATCCGCCTTTGACTGTTCAGCTTCCAATTCTGCAAGTTTGTCTTCAATATCATTAAGCTCTGGCTTGATGTGATCATTTACATAGGTGGTTTTTATATCCTGAAAAATATCCATCGCCGAACGGCGGTAGCGTTTCTTCAAATCATCTTCCACATCCCGATTGTACTGAAGCACATACGCTTCATTGAACGTAGCCCCTCTCTGTTGCAATCGGTCGACGTCTTCTGCATTGAAACGATGTTCAATTTCATGTACCTGGCTCTCGAGACCCGGCTCATGAATATTGAGTTGTTTAATTTGTTGTTGAAGCTCTTCTTTTATGTGCCATTCTAGTTCAGACGTGACCTTTTCATTTACCGCTTCGACATAACTCTCAATGCGGGCAGCTCGTTCTTCCTCTGTCTTTTTACGGGCGAAAAAGAATCCTGTCTTGAAGTCCTTCTTCATCGCTTCCAAAACAGCACGACCAAACTCACGGACTTCATAAGGGGCGATCCGGGCATTGTCGATCAGCTTTTTCAGTTGATCGATGAAATCCATTTCCACTTGATCCCCTTGTGCTTCAAGCTGTTCTTTCCTTGCTATTAATGCTTCGATTTCTTCTTTAAACCCAGCAACCTCTGAATCTGCTTTTTGCTCCAAGACATCAGGATATTTCCTTTCGAGATATTCATCGATCACTTTTGCCGTCATACTGTTCAAAGTATGATAAATGAACGCTTCCTTGTTCGTTTTTATCGTCTGTAATTCATTCTGTAATTCAGCTAATTGATTTTGTGGATGATCGGCTTCCTTCAATGTAGTGAAATAGATCCCCTTTGCATTGACACCCCATTGTTTAAATGCATGGATCGTTTGTTCAGAGTAATCTCTAAAAGATAGTTCCTCGTCATTATGTTTATCGATCTGATTGATGATGAGGTAGACTTCTTTACCAAGCTCCTGCATCTCTTTCGTAAAATTGAAGTTGAGCTCTGACTGGATATGATTGTAATCCATCACATAAACGATCACATCCGCAAGGTGAAGCATAGATTCGGTCGAAATCCTGTGAGCATCATCTACTGAATCGATTCCAGGCGTGTCCATGACCACCGTCTCGTTTTCTAAAAAGGGGTGATACTTATAAATCTCGACGGTCTTGACCTCTTCACCGTTTTTCGAAGCTCGCTTGACCTGAGAAATATCCAATTCACCTGAATAGGAAATCTTGTTCCCATCTTGATCCGTAATAAGGACATGCGGCTCGCCGTTCTTGATTGCGACGATATTCGCACTGGTCGGGATTGGTGAAGAAGGCAGAAGATCGCTACCCATCAACAGGTTGATCATGCTCGATTTTCCGGCAGAAAAATGGCCGCAAAAAGCGATCGTCAACTCGTTTTGGTATGATTTATTTGCTAACTCCTTCACTTTATGTAACAAAGAAGGCGCTGCTTTATTTTTCTTAAGATAGTCATCAAGCCGATAAAAACAGTCGACCCAATGGGTATTACCATTCTGTTTATTCATACACATGTTTACACCTGATTCACGTTGTTTTATCTTTACTTTATCACATTTTAAAACATCTGTGGGCACCTTAAGTTTTTATGAGCATCTTTTCGATATAATAGAAGATAACGTCAATGGAATACTACACCAGACAGGCTGGTATCTTAAGGAAAGGAGTACATATGGAGACACAATTCGAACTAATACTTTTATTGCTTGCAATTGCAGCAGGGATTACGGCAATCGCAAAGAAATTGAAGCAGCCATATCCGATCGCCCTTGTCATTATCGGTGCCCTCATCGGCATTTTACCTTATGAAGGTCTCGAGGAATTGAAGCATTTTTTTGCAGAGGATGAGATTTTCAGATTCGCGATTATTTCTATTTTCCTCCCAACTTTACTTGGGGAAGCAACATTGAATCTACCTTTTGCCCATATTCGCGAAAATAAGCTGCCGATTCTCGTTCTTGCCGTTGCTGGAACCATGATTACTTTCGTGACTGCGGGTTGGATGACTGCTGTGTTCCTCGGCTTATCGATCCAGGCTGCACTTGTATTCGCAGCCTTGATGGCACCTACCGATCCGATCAGTGTTTTGTCGATTTTCAAGTCAATGGGTGTGAACCATAAACTATCGACTGTGATGGAGGGCGAAAGCTTAGTCAATGATGGACTTGCCGTCGTCTTATTCACGATCGCTGCCTACCAATACGATATGATTCTGGGTGCTGGTGCAGCTGGGATTACCCTGGCACTCGGCGCATTTTTTAAAGTCGTGATCGGAGGACTGCTTGTCGGTGGCGCATTCGGGTATTTCTTCTCACGTCTTGGCTCATTTTATGATGACTATCCGCTCGAAATCGTCTTCTCGATGCTGTTGTTTTACGGATCGTTTTTCGTAGCAGAAGCGTTTCATGTTTCTGGCGTTATCGCCGTTGTGATCGGCGGAATCATCTTCGGCAACTTCGGAAAACAGGTCGGAATGAGCCCGACGACCAGTCTGAGCATTCGTACATTTTGGGATGTCGCGTCCCTGGTAGCGAACTCACTTGTGTTTTTACTTGTCGGCCTTGAAATCACGAGGATCATCGAGACGGTCAACTGGATGCAGGTATTGATCGCCATCGGGATCGTCCTGCTTGCAAGAAGCATTGCGGTCTATTCAACAGTCAGTTTTGTACGTTCCTTGCCGAATAATTGGAAGCACATCTTCAATTGGGGCGGGTTGAAAGGCTCATTATCGTTAGCATTAGCACTTAGTCTGCCAATTGATTTTCCATACCGGGAAGAGATCTTGATGCTGGCTTTCGGTGTCGTCTTCTTCTCGCTTGTCGTTCAAGGATTGACAATCAAACCACTTGTCGGCTTATTAGGCGAGAAATCAAGCAAGGAAGAAAAACTAGAATATGATCGTATCCAGAGCCGGCTATACCGCTATCATTCCGGTCGTAAACATCTAGAAAAAATGGCAGAGGAAGGAACGTTATCTCCGATCGTGTTCACCAGACTCTCGAACCAATACGAAGACGAGTTGAAGCAATTGAACGAGGAACTTGAATCCCTCTATGAACGTGAACCAAAGCTTCGTCAGGAATCTACAGCCAGAGCGATCCGCGAAGCGTTATATGCTGAACATGAAGCACTTGAAAAATTAGAAACCCGGCACATCATCTCTGATGAAATCACGAGTAAAGAAAAAAGGTATGTCCGGGATCTATTGGAACGGGAAGACATGGGTGAACGAGTTGTACTTCATTCGGATGAAGATCAACTCAAATGAACGAAAGTAAATGAAATTCGCTTGTGTTTTTTATTACTTCAAAGGACCAAATGGTACAGCGGTACTCATGAAAGCTTTATGAGGTACTGAATTTGCGAAAATAGAAAAACGAGGGACTCAAAGACGGGTTTTAACACCCTGATTTTGCGAAACTCGAAAAACAAGGGACTCAAAGATGGTTTTAATTTCGAACCAACATATTAATTGCTGCCCCTGCCAAAACAAAAAAAGATGACCCTAACGATCTTTTCATTTAGAGGTCATCCCTTTTATTTTTTATCAAAGAAATACGCCATATAGATTTCATCCTCATACTCCCCGTTGATACAAAGCTGGTCCTTCTGGGTACCCTCTATTACGAAACCGTATCGTTCATATAGTTTATGGGCGAACGGATTACTCGAAAACACAGTCAGCCACAACTTATAAAGCCCTTCTTTTTCACACCAATCCAGCGCATATTTCATAATGATCTTCCCTATACCGATCCCTTGAACGTCTTCAGAAATCCAGGTACGGAAAACACCACAATGTCGTTTCATCTCAAGTTCTCCACGTAATACGCGAGCAATACCGTGGATGGTCCCATCGACTTCCACTACAGCATACAAGTGTCCTTCTCTTTCAACCTTGTCGATGAAAGCCTGCTCTTCAGAAAGGCTCCGCGTTTTTTCCTTTTGGATATATTCCCGGCTTTCGACGATTGCTTCAGCTGCTTTGATGATTTTTTTTGCGTCTATTTTCACCGCTGGGCGGATGACGACTTGCGCCCCGTTTTTGGCTGAAAAGGTATAGATATGAAGTTCTTGTTTGAGTGACACACCGATTTCCTCCTATTACGACTCTTTAGAGGTAGTGTGTCTCAATTTTGTATGTCTCATTAATTGTGAGCCAGCCATACGAATAATGCTTCTGAAACCGTTTGGCTGTGACAGAGCCAGGGTTGTACAAGACCACACCGTCCAGTTTTTCATGAAACGGAATATGCGAATGACCGAAAACGATAATGTCTGGGCTCTCCCCTTCAAAAGCTCGTAATGCGCGTTCAGGTGTGCTTTTCCCTTTACCAAGATGGCCATGGGTAAGACCGATCGTAATGCCACCGACTGTAAAAAGCTCCTTTGCCGGAAGGCGTTCTTGTAGTTCTTTCGTATCGACATTTCCATATACAGCCTTCACAGGCGCATATTCAAGCAGCCCTTCATAAACATTTTCCTCTACGAAATCACCTGCATGAACAATGAGATCCGCTTTTTTCAATTCAGAAAGAAAAACTTCTGGAAAGGTTTTCCCAGAAGTTTTTAAGTGCGTATCACTGATCAGGATGATCTTCATCAAAAATCACTTCCTGTCTGTTGTATAGAATTATTTATTTATCCGTTGACGATGGGAACGGTGTGAACGGTTTTGACGGTTACTGTTCGAACGGTTACCGCCTCCGTGCCGATTTCCACCGCCAGAACGATTGCCACCGCGGTTGTATGGACGTCCACCTTTGCCCTTGCCTTGGGAATATGGTCGTCGATTCGAAGATTTCTTCTTCGTATCTAACGGCTTGATCGGTGTGATATCTACTGGTGTCTTATCTGGCTCTTTCGTTGCATTCTTCAACGCAGAAGCCACTATTTCGCGTGCATTATACTTTCCAAGCAATTCATCCGCAATTGCATAGTAAGAAGAGAGTTCATCCTTATCAATCGTGTTCGTCAATTGCTCTGCCGCAAAGCGTTGTTGACCTTCCAGCGCGTCATCAGTGGTCGGAATCGATATTTGTTCCATGCGTTTCTTCGTAATTTGTTCAATCGTTTTCAGATGATCGAATTCACGAGAAGTCATGAACGTGATTGCTACCCCTTCTTTTCCGGCACGGCCAGTACGTCCGATACGGTGAACATAGCTTTCCGGGTCTTGAGGGATATCGAAATTGTATACATGGCTTACACCGCTGATGTCAATTCCACGTGCCGCAACGTCTGTTGCAACAAGGATGTCGAGCCGATTCGAACGAAACTTTTTCATGACCCGATCACGTTTTTGCTGAGACAAGTCACCATGAATGCCGTCAGCGGAATAACCCCGCTTGATGAGAGCATCGGTCACTTCATCGA
Organism: Pseudalkalibacillus sp. A8; assembly: GCF_045920555.1. Classification (NCBI taxonomy): domain Bacteria; kingdom Bacillati; phylum Bacillota; class Bacilli; order Caryophanales; family Fictibacillaceae; genus Pseudalkalibacillus; species Pseudalkalibacillus sp. A8. The sequence goes on along the minus strand of NZ_CP174509.1, from coordinate 3,052,325 downwards.
CACGCTTTTTCGTACGGCCGAAAATGATTGCCAGTTCTGGTGCCTGGATGTCTAAAAGTCGGCAAAGCACATCGAACTTTTCTTTTTCATGGACTTTGACGTATCGTTGCTCGATTTTTGTTACCGTCATTTCACTTGCTTTCACTTGAACGATGACACGATCCTGCTTCATAAACTGATCTGCAAGCGTTTTGATGGCTTTAGGCATCGTTGCAGAGAAAAGCATCGTTTGGTGTTCTTCAGGAATCTGTCCGAGGATTTCCTTGATATCATCAATGAATCCCATGTTCAGCATTTCGTCTGCTTCATCAAGGACGACTGTCTTCAATTCACCAAGACGGATCGTTTTACGGTTCAGGTGATCAAGAAGACGTCCAGGTGTACCCACAAGGATCTGCGGTCTTTTCTTCAACGCTTTGATCTGAAAGCCGATATGCTGACCTCCATAAATCGGAAGTGTGCGGATCCGTTTGTGCTGACCGATCTTGTTCAACTCTTCAGCGACCTGGATGGCAAGTTCACGAGTCGGTGTCACGATCAGTGCTTGTACGCCTGTTTGATCCTTGTCGATATTTTCAATCATTGGTATCCCGAATGCTGCTGTCTTACCTGTTCCAGTTTGTGCTTGCCCGATTAAGTCTTTTCCTTTGAGAGCAACTGGAATCGCATCTCGCTGAATTGAGGTTGGTTCTTCGAATCCCATGTCATTGATCGCTTTTAATGTACGTGTTTCAATTCCTAAATCTTTAAATGTTGTCAATTCATCTAACTCCTTTTTAGATAGAAGGCAACGTTAGCATTGAATATTGATTTCCGGCTCCTTGCTCACAATCACGTTTTATTGGCAAAGAGAAATACTCTTAAATGAGTTATTTTTTCCAAATATTAATTTCAAGTAGTATTAATCATGGTTTATAACTAACAGTGCCTAGATTAGAATGAGCTTGGTCCGTTTGATAGAGTTGACCAGCTCTTACAGGATGTTCTCACAGTTGTGCCTATGCTTCGTTTTCGCTTGGCATCAGCTATATCCCTTTGGCTAATATTGTCGTTGAAAGTGCCCCGCTTTCAATAATGTAAAGAAAGCCGTTTCCTTTTCACAAATCTCCCTATAACGCCCGAATTTTTAAGGAAATTCATTTCATGAACGTAAAAAGCACTTCCCGAGAAAGCCGGAAGTGCCTCATCATCTTTACAAATAAATATGAGCTGCCGGTTTTTTAATCCAAAGATAAATTTATCATGGACGTATTCGAATTGCAAGAAATCAATTTTTCACACGTTGCAATTGGGCAATGCGCTCATTGAATTTTTCTTGCAATGTTCGTGCCACTTTACCAGGTTCACCGTTGCTCACTTGTGTCCCATCAATTGAGATGACTGGTGTCACTTCCATCGTTGTACTCGAAATGATGACCTCATCTGCATCCATCAATTCGTTTTTCGTGAACGTTTCTTCATGTACTGTAATACCCGTTTCCTTCGCAATATCCAGTACGACTTGCCTTGTAATACCGTTCAGGATAAAATTGTTAGCTGGATGCGTCCAGATCTCACCATTCTTAACGATATATACATTTGTAGAACTACCTTCAGTGACGATATCATTCCGGATGAATATCGATTCATCGCACTTTGTATCCATCGCTTTTTGTTTACCGAGGACGTTACCGAGCAGGTTCAAACTCTTGATATCACACCTCAGCCAACGGATATCCTCTGTGGTGATCGCAGTGATTCCATCTTTCATCTTACTCAGCGGCCGCGGAGACTTTCGGGCATAGGCTACAAGGAATGGGGCCTGCTGTAAAGGAAATTGGTGTGTACGTTCTGCAACACCACGGGTGATTTGTAGATAGACATGTCCGTCTCTTATATCATTAGCCTTTGCTAATTTTTCTAAACGTTCTTTTAAAAGCTCAATCGAGTAAGGAAGCGTCATCTGGATTTCTCTTGCGCTTCGCTCAAGGCGGATCAAATGCTCCTCCATACCGAAATACTGACCATTATAAATCCTCACTACTTCATACACACCATCACCGAATTGATATCCTCTATCCTCGATATCGATTCGTACTTCGGATTGATCTTTCAATTGATCTTGAACTAAAATCATGTGTTCCCCTCCGCTTTCCTCAGTATAATATTTTTTCCGATTCACAAGCTATACAAAGTGACAAATGATACTAAAAAAAAGAATCGTTTAACAGAGCCAAAAGAAAGATAAAGGTGATCCTATGGATGGAAATTGGCTGTCGATTATCCCCTTCTTGTTGGTAATTCCGATCGCTATGGTGACAAAGCAAGTATTGCCCGGCATATTGATTGGACTGATCGCAGGTGCTTATCTGATAAATCCTGCCCCGATCGGCGGGGTTGAAACGATGCTCCAATACTTGGTTACCGCACTAGTGGATGAAAATAATATTAAAATCATCGTTTTTCTGTATGTCTTTTCTGGACTTGTCGGTATGATCAAGGTAGCTGGCGGGATCAAAGGCTTTGTCGAAGCAGCTTCCGAACGGGTTGATACGAAAAGGGAAGCTATACTTTTAACATATGTATCAACAATCGGAACATTCAGTGCACCGAGCTTTCGTTTCGTCACCATCGGCCCGATTATGAGGGCATTGTTGAAACGGGTAAACATGACGAAAAAAGAATTGGGTTTCGTAATCGAGACGACGACTACGCCGATCATCGTACTTATTCCGATTGCCACAGCCTTTGTCGGGTATATGGTATCCGTGGTGGAACTTGGTCTTCACAACCAAAATCTGAAAGGGGATCCTTACAGCCTTTTCATCCAAAGTATACCTTTCAACTTCTTCGCTATTGGAATCTTCCTTGTGGGTATTTATTTAAGCTTTTTCCATCATTCCTCTGATGGGGAGCAGAAAGAGCCGAGAGAGGAAGAATCCGACGAGGAGGATTGGCATAACTGCGATCCAGCCGTGTCTCTCGATTTACCATCTAAACCCTGGAATTTGCTGCTTCCATTAATTTTCGTAATAGGTTTGACATTAATTTTAACATGGTTGGACGGATTTCAGAAAGGATTTAACTTCTTTAAAGCATTCATCAAGGCGGACGTTCTGGATGCGATGGTGATCGCCCTGCTCATTACGACTTTTCTGACCATCATTTATTTTCTGTTTCAAAAATTCGGAATGAAATTGCTCATCGAAAGTTTCGTGTACGGAGGCAACAATTTGATGTCTGTCATCCTGCTGCTATCAGTTATCTGGGGGTTAGCATCCGTTACCGAGGATTTGGGCTTTTCGACATTCATAACTGATCATGCTGGGTGGATCCCTTCGATGTTCGTCCCTCCGATTTTGTTTCTCTTCGGCTGTGCTGTGTCTTATTTCATCGGATCAGCATGGGGGACGTGGGGCATTTTGATGCCCCTCGGAATATCGATGGCCGCGCTTTCGGATGTGTCTTTGCCTCTTGTCATCGGTGCAGTTTTTGCAAGCGGTACTTTTGGGGCGTTCGCTTCTCCATTGAGTGATGATGTAAACACAGTAAGCCGGATCTTGAACCTTCAAGTGATGGAATATGCCCGCTTCAAACTAAAAGCAGCCTTGATCGCCGTCGCAATCTCAGCTGCCTTGTACACAGGTATCACATTTATACTTTAAATATATCATTCATCATCTATGACCAGGTAATTTTGAATCCGCTCAGCAATCATCAAATACCCTTCATGGTTCGGATGAAGTTTATCATTGGCAAAGAGCCTTTCACTGCCTTCCTCTAGAAAAAGATCATTGATCGGGATATATGTCGTATTATCATTGATTTCAGCGACTGTCTGGGCTGTCGAGTTCCAGTCGTTGACCACCCCATCGATTTCTTTTATATCCTGGAAGAAATTGTGGAAAGGATTGAACATGCTCACCAAGTAAATGTTGGCACTAGGGTTCAATGTCCGGATCGTTTGTACGATGACGTAAAGGTTCCTTCTATATCTTTGCTGACCTGTTTCGAACAGATCCATATTCAGACTGAAAAAGTTGTATTCCACAATGTTGAGAATATCATTTCCGCCAATCGTGATGAACACATGGTCAGCTTCTCTGATATGGTTCTGGACATCTTCTTCCTCCATCTTCGCAGCAAGTTTATCACTCGGAAGACCGTGGATGCCGAAATTTTTCAAACTGACCAGATCATCGGAATTTTCCTGGATGTATCTGGCGACTGGGTTGATATAACCCTCTTTCTGTTTGTCCCCGGAGCCTTTCGTCAAAGAATCACCAAGCCCGACAATATGGATGTCTTCAATGACTGTTTCTTCCACTGGCTCATCCTTTGGCTTTTGATCATCCTTCGAATCCTCTTTCTCCTCTTCTTTAGGTGGAGGTTCCTCAACTTGTTCATCTTCTTTCGGAAACTCCTCTTCGATTGAAGGGTTCATTACAGGAGTTGTTGTCGGATTATCCCTGTTCAAAAATAAGATCACACCAAAAACGATGACAAGTGGTATGAGGATGAACAATATCAATTGTTGTTTTTTCATGTTATCCCCTCTATGCGAAACAGTTTATGTTTAAAGTAAGTGATTAGCGAAATTTACAGTCAATCATTCATTAAAATTCATTTTACATTATAAGTATATCGGGTATAAACTCATATATCTATTTTAATATACAAATCGACAAAAATTGCAAATGAGTTGCAAACATGAAACTCCATTGATAAGGTTGAAAAACGATCACATGCAAAAAAATTTCACATATTACAGGAGGGTTCGCCGTGGAATTTTCCATTACAAAGCCTGCAGTCAAATGGTTTATAAAAGAACTTGATCTTTCAGAAGGGGACAATGTACGATTCTTCGCTCGTGTCGGAGGGTGCAGTACTGTCCAGTCTGGTTATTCACTTGGGATTTCTAAAGAAGAACCGATGGAAGCCGGGGAAACGTTCGAATCTGAAGGCATCACGTTTTTTATCGAAAATAAAGATCTCTGGTATTTCAATGATCATGACTTGAAAATTAAGTACAGTAAAAAATATGATGAAATATCATATGATTATTCCGAACACGAATAGATGACTAGAACTCCCTGGATGTATAGGTTCATGGGTGTTTGTTTTCAATATCAATTTATTTTTGTAAAACAGTAAGAAATACCCGCCGCCTGCTTCAGCGCTGGCACTCTTAGTTATCAAGCTTGAACCGGTTGATCTGCTCAAGTTGGTTTTCTGCTTTTAAAATCCTCAGCTGCCTGTCACCGAATAGATCATAATGCGGAAAATCCGCCCGGTGATCGATCCATTCCGGTTTTAAACCATGACGCCGTCCCCAAGCGAAAAGCTTCTCGAGATTGCAACATGCAACCTTTGTGACGGTGTTGCAATCCGGGAAACGCTCATCAATCCAAAAATGGGTCAGATAGGCAATTTCATTTTGTTGGGCTTTCTGTTTCCAAGCTTGTAGTTCTTTTCGTCTGATACCAAAAGCCATGACTGATTTACAGCTCCTCTTACCCTTCTATTAAATTTCTCTTTTGGGTCCCAATGCATTATTTTGATAAGCTTCATGCCAATCAGGCAGAACTTTTTCCATTCTGATCGGTTTGAACGTCTCTTTATTGACGAGAACATGGGTTGATGTCCCCGAAATACATAACTCATCGTTTTCGTTATAGATTCCATAACCATAGACGGATCGAATGCCGTTGTAGTTTTCGAGCCAAGTCCTGATTTCAGCTGTCTCTCCATATTTGAATGGCCTTTTATATGAAATCGAAATATCTGTTACCGGAGCTAAAAAACCGTCTGCCTCCATTTTGGCATAGCTAAATCCGAGATCTTTGATGAATTGGGTTCTGCCCACTTCGAACCATATAAGATAGGTAGCATGATGGACAACACCCATCTGATCAGTTTCAGCATATCTTACATCGACTTGAGTCTGTGATTGATGCATGATTACTTCCCCCTATTTGTATTCTGAAATAGCTGCTTCAAAATCCATTTTTGTGAGTATCGTCAACACAGTTTCATCTTTTGTCATGGATTTTTCGTTCATGATCCTGTCAGCATGCTGCTGGATGGTTGTTTCAATGAGATCAGTGGCAAATCTTCCGTTTCCGTCGATTTTGATTTCCGGCAATCGTTCTTGTAAAAACGTTTCAGATTGTGGATCCCACTCATATCCGTATTTTGCAGAATGGCGTTTCATGATTTCAATCAATTCATCATTGATGTAATCTTCGAAATGGAAGAATTTCTTGAAACGTGAAGACAATCCAGGATTACTGTTGAGCAGTTGCTCCGTTTCCTTAGGGTATCCCGCTAAAACGACAACCAAATTTTCATTGTGCTTCGTCATTTCCTCAACAAGCGTATTGATCGCTTCTTTACCGAAATCCATTCCCTGGCCTGTGAACAATGAATAGGCTTCATCTATGAATAGAACGCCGCCTAACGCTTCACGCACTTTCCTTTTCGTTTTGAGAGCGGTTTGACCTGTATACCCTGCTACAAGGTCCGACCGTCCTGCAACGACAAGATGCCCTCTTTTCAAGAAACCTTTCTTTTTTAAAAGGTTCGCATATATCGAGGCAACTGTTGTTTTTCCTGTCCCGGGATTCCCCACGAAAACAGAGTGAAGCTGGATCGGTACAGTGGGAAGCTCCAGATCCCGGCGTTTTTGCTGTACCTCTATAAATGAGCTCAGGATCTTCATTTCTTGCTTGATTTCGTCTAGTCCGACGAGCTCAGATAGCTGGTCATCTGGATCCTCATAGAAGGAAGGCGTATCAATTTGTACGTCCTCCTTATTGATTTGTGTGTAATCTTCCAGCGTTGCTTCTGTATCGGATGAAAGGTTTGCACCCTTATGAAAAATGACATCCAGTACAAGATCCCTGACCGTCCTCGCATTCCCGAATGTATCATCAACACGTGCATGATCGATCTTTTCATCCATTCGGTTGAGGGCTGCTTGTGTAAACGTATAATCATTCTCGAAGGCGACCTTTTCAGCGATCCTCAGAAGCTCCTCGTTACTGTAGTCAGGAAGGTAGATATGGTTGCTGTGAGGAAAACGGCTATGCAGACCTGGATTTGAATGAAGGAACTGCCTCATCTCTTCAGGATACCCTGCTAAAATGACAGCGAACTTCCCTGCGTATTCACCGCTTGTCATTGCTGATACGAGTGTGTCGATCGCTGTTTGACCGTAATCGTTCCCGGAAGCCCCCTCACGCTTCAGGCTGTATGCTTCATCGATGAACAGTACACCACCTAAAGCACGGTGGATCATTTTCATTGTATTTTCTTCGGTTTGGCCGACATACGCACCGACAAGCTGGGATCGATCAGCCTCTATGACCTCACTCTTTGGAAGCAGACCTAGATCATAGTAAAGCTTTGCAAGTAATCGGGCGATCGTCGTCTTTCCTGTCCCAGGTTGACCGGTAAGAACCATATTCAAACTTAACTCATCTTTCATGTGAAAGCCTTGCTGCTGACGGCGCTTTTGAAATTGTAAAAACCGGTAGAGCTTGTGTACCCGCTCTTTCACTTCTTCCATTCCGATCATTTCGTTCAACTGCACGAGGGCAGTACTATGATCGTTCGCCGACGAACCTTCCTCGAGCCATCCTTCCTTGATCGTCAATATATCGCTGATAAGCTGTTTCATCTCATTTTGCAGAGCAGACGGATGAAACGAACCAGATAATGATGAACGGTATTCTTCAGCTACAACGATCAGTCGATCAATCACCGTAAACAAGTTATCTGCTTCCTGCTTTTTTTGTTGTGCTGCATCCAGCTTCGCTTTGTCTCCAAGTACCTCCGCAGCATGAATGCTTTTAATAATCAAGCTGTTGATTCTCTCTTCTTTTTTTAGTACGCTTTTTGCTGTTTCAATCGAATCATCTGCCGCTTTTCTCTTCGCGGGGACATTATCCGTTTCCCTGATTCTCGGAAATTGCAGCAGATCAATCCATTCCTCTATTTCAACGGTTGCTGTTTTAAAACCCATTTCATTGACGAGACGATCTTCTCGTGCGAAAGTTTCGGCTTGCTCGATTCTTTGTTTCATTGCATCATCAATCAGACCTGTCCGCTCCAACCTCACTTTCACGATCATAGCGTTCAATTGACCGATCAGCTGTGCCGTCTCATCGGCAGCTTCATCAGCATGATGCTTTTCGACGATCTGCAGCTTCTTTAAAAGGTCGATTTCCGCATTCGGAGAAAATTCTTTTCCGTTATGGATTTCTAGTATTTGTTTTTTTATATCATCAATTTCATTACGATTCGCATTCAATTTATTTCACCACCTGAAACATACCAATCAAACCCATTATATCATACAGACCATGGGTTCTTCCGACTTCACACTCATGGACCAATTGAAAAAGCCATCACGCACAGTGACAGCTTTTCATTGTAATGTTATGAAGTTTCCAGCATGATCGGTGTCGTGTTTTCAACGGATAATTCACATGCCTCTTTCAAGTTGTTCCAGTACCTGACGACTGATTCATCTTCCTCTTCCATCATCGCGAGCTCCAACCATCCGAGTTCCTCTAAGAGGCGAACGGATGAACCTATCCATACCTTCTTGTCACCAATCGGTATGTAAAATGGCTTTTCGAATCGGAACGGGAGATAGATCCCTGTGTCGTTCGGATGTAAGATGATGTGCTGATAGATCGTACCTTTTGTAAGTTTTGCATAAAGCAAAAGAACCCCGTCATTCTTTGCGGTTTTCTTCCTGAAATTCTGTAAAGTCTGTGTATCACCTAAATCGATCGATGCTATCGGTGAATCCCAATTAAGCTGTTCTTTAAAAGGGATGAGATGTCCTAACCGTTGCATTTGTATTTCAAGTTTACGGTAAAACGGATCTTTATCTTCTTTATTTCGTGATACATCTAGTGGTTGTATTATTGCTTGGACTGTCATTACTTCCACTCCTCCCCAATCGTTCATAATAACTTTCGTATAGGGGCCACTTTTAGCGACGGCTTTTTCGACATTTTTTTCATTTATGCAACCAGAAACCATAGGAAATAGAATCCTTTTTCAGTAGATTTTCAGGAATATCCTTTTGCTAACATAATTTCTCATCCTAAATACATATCATGGTAAGGGAGAAGTTGTTTTTTGAGGATGAATGAATCTTCTATCAAGGGGGGCCAATGGCAAAGAGAATTTCAGTCTGGGAAGAACACGCATTTTGGTTGGAAATATTAGGTGATCATGCTCATTTTTTACGGGATTACCTATCACCAACTGAAGGTAGATGGGTCGATCTAGCAAATCAATATATTCAAGCTTTCAATTATTTAAGACAAAAACTTCAACTTATCAATCAGAATCTGCCACCCTCTTCACCTGCCATGATTGAAATGGCAAAGGAAATTCAACCAGTGGCAGAAGGTTATTATAAGTTTGAAGGCTATATGCAAAAGTTGCGGATCTTGAATCAAGTAAACTTGAACCTTACACCAACCTACTTGAACGGAACCTTAAACGAAAACCAAGAGTATCTCCGTCTACTCATGTTCTATATTCACGGAAAAAATGCGGAAGAACTGTCACTGGTTGATACTGGATCTTTGGTTGGAAGATCAATTGGGGCATGCAATTAATACATTGGATCCAATTGAGTCACTATTACTGAATGAAGCTGAAAAATTCTCGAATGTGTTCCGGTCTCTTATGTTGAAGAATGAAGTCATCAAAGGGTACTTACGATTCATTCATGCTGGATTTCCTGGGCAAAGGGAACTAGCAAAAGAGTCTGCTGAAGCTGTCTATGGATTTTCAAAATTGGTCGAAAGAGTGGTTGATTTATATAAGAATGATAAAGTATTCAACAGAGCAACGCTGCGTTTTTTACAGCACCACTTTCCTGAATCATGCTACTTTCTGAGAAAATTATATAACTATACACCTGGTTTATTTCAAGAGCCTGATTGTCAGTTAACAACATACCGGATATAAAGGGTTGACTCAAAGCGTTGAAATGCGAATGAGTCATCCTTTTTTAATTTTCAAATTTGCGTGGAATCTACTATCGGAGGAAATGATCTTGGAAAAAGTTCTATCATAGGCTGAATAAATACATACCGATCCCAAAACGTAAAAAACTTTGAGTCAGACGTTTCAGGTTTCGGTATGGTCACGGATCATACTTATGGGAATTCCATCCTAAGTTGGAAAGATGTCTGATCTAAATACTCTGATCAAAGGACTTCAGAAACATCGGATTCGTTCTGTCACCCCTTCGGAGGTACATAGTCAGGTTTCTCATTCGATTTGTTGCTCATTTGCTTACCTTTGTTCCCGCCAGCTTCTCTTGGCTGAGTACCAAGATGGTTCGGAACGAATTCCTCAGGATGACGTTTCGGATTGCTCATTGATCCAGCCTCCCTTCATTACTAGCCTGCCCAACTTCATGATCGATTATGGCTTAAAAAAAGAAAAAAGCAGGACATGTCCTACTTTCATCCGTTTTTCAGATGTCTGTTTTCAAGCTTGATTTCAAGCCTCTCCATTGCCTCCTGATCTTTCAGAAGCTCTTGCTTGTTTGCATTCACAAGTTCCTTGAATGATTGCTTATTGCTTTTCCGCATATGTACCCTCCTCGCACAAAACTCGACTATTGATACAATTATTCCCAGGTACCTGCCGTTTTATTCAAATTATCTGAAAGTTTTTGAATTTGTCCGTAGGAGATGCAAAAATTATCTTTGGGACCGTCTGAAGCCTGCATCCTTCGCTTCGGATTCACTGCAAAACACTTCTTCGGGCTTTGTGATTTCATAATATTGGCTATCCGGCATGTGATAGATCTTTTCACCATCCGAATTGATGTTGCCTTTTATGTTGCAGGAGGAATCTTTTTGTTTCGAAGATTCCTGTTCATTCGCATGCTCATCTCCATAGCCATCCTCAGTTACGTAATTCTCGATGCTCCATATCCCAATTTCCTTTTGCTGTGCACCTCTCTGAATTTCTTGAAACCGGTCTACGTATTTCGTGTTTGGCGGAAAAATATAAGCTACTCTCGCCAGCCCTTTTTCAAGGAGCATTTCATTCAGCATATTTCCATCGAGATCATAAGCATATGCTAAAATCCGGCCGTATTTGTCACGCTCTGAAACATCCAGTTCAAGCTTTACTCGTTTTCCTGCGAGTTTTTCCTTTATGAAATTATTCGCTTCTTTTCCAAAAGGCTGCTCGGGTTTATTTGGATGTACAGTCTCTGGAGTATCGACCAACAACAGCCGGATCGTTTCTTCTTCCCCTTCGTAATCCACCTTGAAGGTATCGCCGTCTACCACTTTCGTTACTTTGTATGAGCCATCAGGAGTTGCATCCGAACAACCTGCAAAAAGCAAAACAAACAAGATCAGGCTGAGTATGTATATCAAATTTTTCAAGCTATGTTCTCTCCTTCTATGTATATAAATAGCAGCCCCCTTTGGAGCTGCTATCTTAGCTGACTTATGCGTTTTGCAGTTTGTTACGAAGGACCATTTGAAGGATTCCGCCGTGACGGTAGTAGTCGATTTCAACTTCACTATCGAAACGAGCGATCACTTCGAATTTCTTATCATTTCCTTCTTCGTCTGTCGCTGTAACAGTTAGCGTTTGACGAGGTTTAACGTTCTCATCGATATCAACTGCGAATGTTTCTTTTCCAGTAAGTCCAAGTGTTTCTGCACTTTCTCCTTCCTTGAATTGAAGAGGAAGAACACCCATCAACACAAGGTTGCTTCTGTGGATTCGTTCAAAGCTTTCAGCGATGACTGTCTTGATGCCGAGAAGGTTCGTACCTTTGGCAGCCCAGTCACGTGAGCTTCCCATTCCGTAGTCTTTTCCTGCAAGCACTGCAAGTCCAGTACCATCTTGTTGATACTTCATGCAAGCATCATAGATATACATGACTTCTTCAGTAGGCCAGTAAGTCGTCCAGCCCCCTTCAGTACCCGGAGCGATCTGGTTACGGATTCGGATGTTCGCGAATGTACCACGCATCATCACTTCGTGGTTACCACGACGAGAACCGTAAGAGTTGAATTCAGAAGGTTTGACGCCGTTATCCATCAAGTATTTCCCAGCAGGGCTGTCTTTCGCGATCGCACCTGCAGGCGAGATGTGGTCAGTCGTGACAGAGTCGCCGAACTTACCAACAACGCGTAAACCATTTAGTGATTCAACTTTTCCAGGCTCTTCAGAAAGACCTTGGAAGAATGGCGGGTTCTGGATGTAAGTTGAATCGTCATCCCAGCTGTAAAGCTCTTCTTCAGTTGTATCAAGGTCATTCCATTCTTGGTTGTCATCAAATACACGCTCGTATTCCTTCTTGAAGAGTTCAGGCTTGACTGCGTCGTCCATTGCAGCTTTGATTTCTTCAGTCGTAGGCCATAGATCTTTGAAGTATACGTCGTTTCCGTCTTTGTCTTTACCGAATGAATCTTTTTCAAGGTCGAAGTCGACGGATCCAGCTAAAGCATAAGCTACTACTAGCGGTGGTGAAGCAAGGTAGTTCGCCTTCACAAGCGGATGGATACGACCTTCGAAGTTACGGTTACCAGATAGGACAGAAGCAACTGTCAAGTCAGCTTCCGCAATTCCTTCTTCGATTTCTTCAGCCAATGGACCGGAGTTACCGATACAAGTCGTACAACCATAACCGACAAGGTTGAAGCCAAGTTTATCCAGGTAAGGCATAAGTCCAGCGTCTTCGAGGTAGCCTGTAACGACTTTCGATCCTGGTGCTAAACTTGTTTTTACATACTCAGGTACTTCCAATCCTTTTTCAACCGCTTTTTTCGCGATTAATCCTGAACCAAGCATGACACTAGGGTTGGATGTGTTCGTACAACTTGTGATCGCAGCAATCGCGATGTCACCGGTACGCATATTTGATACTTTTCCGTTTGGATGCTTGATTTCAACGGACTTGTTGATTTCATCTTTATCCAAACCGAATCCGCTGTTTCCAGCTGGAGCGACCAACGCACGGTTGAAAGCATCCTTCATTTGCGTAAGCGGGATCAAATCTTGTGGACGTTTCGGTCCAGAAAGATTCGGTTCAAGCTCAGAAAGATTCACTTCAACGACATCTGTAAACTCAGGATCTTTTGTACCAGGAGTATAGAACATGCTGTTCGCTTTCGTGTATTTCTCAACGACCTCGATCTGCTCAGGAGAACGTCCTGTCAAACGAAGGTAGTTCAACGTTTCCTCATCGACTGGGAAGAATCCGCAAGTTGCTCCGTATTCAGGTGCCATGTTGGAAATCGTCGCACGGTCTGCCAATGTCATGTCTTGAAGACCTGGTCCGAAGAATTCCACGAATTTACCGACAACGTTCTTCTGACGAAGGACTTGCGTCACCTTAAGTGCTAAGTCAGTCGCTGTCGTTCCGTTCGGCATTTCACCTGTCAATTTGACACCGATTACTTCTGGAACCGGGAAGTAAGAAGGTTGGCCGAGCATTCCTGCCTCCGCTTCGATACCACCTACGCCCCAGCCGAGTACACCGATACCGTTGATCATCGTCGTATGGGAGTCTGTTCCAACAAGGGAATCAGGGAATGCGACTTGCTCACCATTCTCTTCATTTGTCGCAACAACTGAAGCTAAGTATTCAAGGTTCACCTGATGGACGATTCCTGTTGCTGGTGGTACTGCACGGTAGTTATCAAATGATGTCTGCGCCCAACGCAAGAACTTATAACGTTCAAGGTTACGTTCAAATTCACGTTTCATGTTGAATTTAAGTGCATCATCTGATCCGTACTTGTCGACTTGTACAGAGTGGTCGATGACAAGGTCAACTGGGATTTCCGGATTGATCTGGTCTGGTGATCCGCCCATGTCAGCCATTGCTTTCCGTAATGATGCAAGGTCGACAACTGCTGGGACCCCAGTAAAGTCTTGCAGGATGACACGTGAAGGTTTGAATGGTACATCAATGTCTTTGACGTCCTTCGTACCCCATTTTGTCAGGTTTTCAATGTGTTCTTTGTCAATGACTCTTCCATCGTATTGACGTAGTACAGATTCAAGCAGCACTTTAATTGAATATGGGAGCCTTGAAACATTACCGACTCCTGCATCTTCTAGTGCTTTCAAGTCATAGTAGTGATACGTTTTACCATTTGCTTCAAACGTTTTTCTAGCATGATAAACATCGTTTGTAGTCATGCGAAAACCCTCCTTCTCCTAACCATGATACCCCACGATAGGGTATACTGTCGAAAGATTACTTTAATTGTTACTATATGTTTTATCCTTCCTTCATTACTAGTTTAAAGGAACCTCTTTCATAAGTAAATTTCAATATAGTTATTAAAGTTAATAAGTATTTCTTATAAGGTGCATGAGTTTTGGTTACAGATACAAACTAAACACATGGAGGTGAAACATGATGGCGAAACCGAAAAAGAACAATAAAAAACAACAGGGGATTTCTGATCGACAAGCCGTTCAACAGCCAAGTAGCTTTGATCATGAATTTGCCAACGAGCCACTGACTGAAAACGAAAAGCAGAATAACAAAAAGTAAAAAAAGAATCAATGATTGTTTCACGCGATGTAAGGGCTTGCTTACAATGGCGAGCCCTTTATCACCTGCCTATGAAGCGTTCATAGAGCAACTCCATCCGTTTTTTCACGCTTGACTGTCCGTATGACCATTAGCGGGCATGAGGTGAGCATAAAAGTGGAGATTCAAAACAGTAGCGGACATCAGATCCCTTATCTGTGCCAAAACAGGCTGATTCCAACAGATTTTCAGCAAATAAGGTCTTTGTTGTCCGCTAAGTCTTCGAAAATGGAGTTTTGTTCACAAATTGAGTCTCTGGTGTCCGCGAAATTTAGGTATGAACGTTGTTATCTAATACAAGTCTTTTCTCAAATTATAAAGGTCTTCTTGATATTGTCGCAGCTGTGTTCGTTGGTGTTCACTCGCGACTTCCAAGGCATTATCGATCTGTTGTAGTGCTTCTGTTAATTCTTGCTCGAATTGATGTTCTTTCATTGCAAAATCAGGATCTGCTGAACTCTCAAGTGCAGTTCCATTCGCTTGGATCGCCTGTTCGTATCCTTGCTGTGCGGCTTGGAATGCTTGTTGCTTATCTTTATGATACGGCATGAGAATTCCTCCTTTTATAATGTCGGCCTGTCATTAATATGAGACACTGGACTAGGATTTATTCCACTGCCAATATGAATATCATCACCCCGCCACTTCCATACTAATAGAGAAAACCAGACAGAGCAAAGCCTTGTCGGAGGCTGAGTATTATTAAGAAAGTTTTCACCAACTGCCTGTAAAGGAGGGCTTTCAATGACTGAAAGGAATACTTCTAAAGACCAACGAAAAAATGCGCCTAAAGGTGAAAATCCTGGTCAACCAGAACCCTTGGATGGATCTAAAAAAGTAAAAAACCGCAACCATACGAGGCAAAACCACGGCGGAAAAATCTGAACAGAATGATCTCGGACTTGCACCAGGATCATTTTTAACGAAAAATGCAGCAGTATAAAAGGTTCCTGCGTGATTTAAGTAGAATACTCTGTCAAAACGTTCCACTACATGAAAAAACCGTATGATAGACATTCAGTTAGGTCTACATACGGTTTTTGTACCCTCATTTATACAATTTAAACGAAGATTTTCTCAAAAATCTTCACCATTTCTGATTGTTCCTCATTCGTGATTGTACGGAAGTCGACAATGAACTGTTCATCCTTGATCCTGCCAATGACAGGAAGTTCCGCTCCTCTTAGTTCCGCAAACAATGCCTTACTCGACATCGACTCGTGTTTCACAGAAACGACAAAGGTAGGCAGCTCCACTTCGGGCATTGTTCCCCCGCCTATTTTGGAAACACTTTCTTCAAGAGTAAATACTAAGCTTTCAATCGAGCTTGCTGCTTCCAAAAAACGCTGCGCCTGCTCTCTGATCTCTTCCAATGGCTGTAAAATATCCCGTACGGTCGGAATTTCCTCGATCCGCTCATATTTATAGGAAAGCAACGTTGCTTCCAAGGAAGCCAACGTAAATTTATCGACTCGTAAAACCCGGGCAAGCTGATGCTTTTTCAGCTTCTGGAGCAACGATTTTTTACCAGCAATGATTCCGCATTGAGGACCGCCAAGAAGTTTATCTCCGCTGAACGTAACGAGATCGACACCCGAGGTAAGGACTTCTTTCACGATCGGCTCCTCACCAATCCCCTCCTCACGGAAATCATATAAGGCACCGCTGCCCAAGTCTTCATAAGTCAAAACATCGTGATGCTTGGCGATGTCGACAAGGCTTTGTGTGGAAACGGATGAGGTAAATCCTACGACTTTAAAATTGCTGGTGTGGACTTTCATGAGCATCGCCGTATCTTCATCAATCGCGCCCTCGTAATCACGATCATGCGTCTTGTTGGTCGTACCCACTTCTTTTAGCGTAGCGCCGCTCTCCTCCATAATGGAAGAAACACGGAAAGAACCGCCGATTTCGACCAGTTCTCCTCTGGAAACGACAACACTTTTATCCTTCGCAAGAGCTCTTAACACGAGGAAGACAGCTGCAGCATTATTATTGACGACCATTGCAGCTTCCGAACCTGTGATGTCACATAACAATTCTTCGACCAAATTGTGTCGGGAACCTCTTGCCCCTTCTATGATGTTATATTCAAGATTCGAGTAATGACGTGCTACCTTGGTCATCTGCTCGATCGCTTTTTCACTTAACCTGGAACGACCCAAATTCGTATGAATTACGACACCTGTTGCATTGATCACCGGCCTGATTTTATGTACGTCTGAATGATTCGCCCTTTTGACAAGCCGCTCAAAAATGAAATCAATCATCTCGTGTTTCGTATCACAGCGTGTCCAATTTCCGGCCAAAATCTGTTTACGAATACCATCCAGTTCTTCCTGAACCACCATAGTCAAACCATTCAGTGAGAAAAGGCCATTCTTCACCAAATCATGAAAACGGTCGTCAGATTGGACAGCATGAACAGCTGGCAGTAGACGTAGTTGATCCTTCATATATGTTTTTCCTCCTTGTAAAAACCGTACCAGTGAGGCGAAAGAACACCTCCAGGGACGAGGCCCAAAGGAGGTGCATGATCATCCTTTCAAGTTTTCCATTTCATCAAACAACTTTTCATTTTCTGGAAATTCGCCGGTTTCAAGCTTTGAATAGATCTTCTGGTCATTGACCGTCACTTCAAATGCCCCTCCAGAACTAGGGATCAAATCCAGAGAAGTCACTTCTGAGCGAAAACGGTTGAACATTTCCTCCGCGAAACTCGCGGCTTTAGGTGCATAGTTTCACTGCATGCAGAATTCGACTGATACTTTATAACTCATGATACAAAGCCCCCTTATCATCGTTTGAAAGAGTTTACAATTCCATGATTTAATTTCATTCTAGTATATTATTTCTCAATTCGCAAAAAAGTTGTTTATACTATAGAAAGGAGGTGTTTGTAATGAATAAAGAAGAGAAATTACGCTTGACCACCCTATCATCCAAAGGTGGTTGAGGATGCAAAATCGGTCCTGAAGACCTGGCGCAAGTTTTGCGTCAATTACCTGAAAGAGAAAAAGACCCGAATCTCCTTGTAGGTTTAGATACATCGGATGATGCGGGTGTCTATAAATTGACAGATGACCTAGCCATCATCCAAACTGTCGATTTCTTCACACCGATCGTCGATGACCCTTATCACTTCGGTCAAATTGCGGCTGCCAATTCCTTGAGTGATGTTTATGCGATGGGTGGAAAACCGAAAACAGTACTGAACATACTTGGATTCCCGATCAAATCACTCGGTCCCGACGTCCTAGCGGAAATTTTAAAAGGTGCTTCTGACAAAGTGAACGAGTCTGGGGCTGTGATCGCCGGCGGTCATTCCATCGATGATAATGAGCCGAAATTCGGACTTTCCGTCACAGGTATCGCCCATCCGGATAAAATTTTTAAGAATGTTGGAGCGAAGCCTGGTGATGCACTGGTATTGACGAAACCGATCGGCGTCGGAATCCAAACGACTGCAATCAAGAACGAACGATTGACTGAAGAGCAGCTTGAGATAGTGACGACAACGATGGCGACTCTCAATAAAACGGCCGCTGAAGTGCTGGCAGATTTCAATCCGAACGCCGTCACGGATGTCACCGGCTTCGGTTTGCTGGGTCATGCTTCGGAAATGGCATGCGGCAGCAATGTATCCTTCCATATCGATTATGATGAAGTCCCCATCCTTGACGGAACGATGGAACTAGCTGAGCAAGGTGTTGTTCCAGGCGGGACGAAAGCAAATCACCGATGGATTGAAGAGAATGTCCAGTATACTGATTTGTCTGAACTTGAACAATGGATCCTTTGCGATGCAGTTACGTCCGGCGGCTTGTTGATCAGTCTTCCTGAAGGGGAAGCGAAGCAATACGTCGAACGAATGAAAGAAAAAGGTGTCGAGGCTGCATCGATCATCGGAAAAGTGACTGAAAAGCAAGATCGATTTTTATATGCAAGTAAATAAGGATGGAAAAAGCATGTGGTTTCCGCATGCTTTTTTATTTATATTCTGGATATATCTGTTAAACTGATTATATATCCGTACATATAGGAGGTCCAATGTATGAGTTGGCACCATAAATTGAAAGGAAAAATGGTCGTACTGCTTGCAAAAGCGATGCCTTCAGTATACAACCGGTTCACCTTGAAGCTGACGGAAAACAAAGAGGATAAAGTGGCAGCGTCATTAGACAAACCATTAAGTGAAGCTCGCGTGACGCTGATCACCAGTGCGGGAGTCCACTTGAAAAAGGATGAGCCCTTTGATGCCTTAAGCGATGGGGATTACAGTTATCGGGTCATTCCTGCTGATACTGAAGTCGAGGAGCTTGAGGTGACACACATCTATTATGATACGAAACAGGCTAAAGTAGATAAAACCATCGTCTTTCCCCTACCGCAGTTAAGGGACTTAGCTGCTCAAGGAAAGATCGGTTCCGTTTCGAATGTGAATATCGGATTGAATGGCGGGACTCTGAAACCAGAACGACATGAAAAAGAAACAGCTCCACTTGTCGTCGATCTGTTGAAGGATGATCAAGTTAATATCGCTTTGCTCGTCCCTGGCTGAGGTGCCTGCCATAATGTGCTCGGGCTGTATGCTCGAGCTTTAGAAGAGGCAGGGATTTCAACCGTCATGGTAAGTCTCATTCCAGGGATGGCAGAGAAACTTAATATCCCAAGAGCGTTCATGACTGGTTTCAAGTTAGGACGCCCATGCGGTGAACCGTTTGATTTTGAAACAAGGACGAAGGTTGTCAAACAGATACTGAATATGGCAACCGAACCTGCAGCGAAAATCAAATCATACGAAAAATAAGAGTGACCAGCTAGTTTATCAGGTTCAATTCCGAGATATAAAATCTGAATTACTAAGGCAAATCCCAACCTAAATCACCCTATGAATTATATACAATCTCACAATCGAATCCACAAGATTAAGAGTATTAACTGAACTACCTTTTCAAGATCTAGACATTCTCATATGTTGTTCTTAAGTCATATATTCGTCTTTTGGAAAAAGGCTTCATGTGCTGTGTCGGGCCGGGCAAACCACTCTGCAACTTGGTCAGCAATTGATGAATCTTCTGCTCCTTTCAACAATAATCCGATGATATGTTCAGGGATCGGCTGGGTCATCGCATTCGTCCATTCTGTCACTTCTTTCACAAACGGTTTAGTTCGTGCCCAATATTCCTCTCCCAGGCTATTGTCCCAGTCTACGAATTTGTAATCGATCAATGTTTCATATAATTGTTCTGCACAATAAGATGCGAGATTACAACCTTGACCCGTGATCGGGTCATTCAAAAATACACTATCACCACACCCGAGGACCAGTTTTTCATTGAATGTTATGTGTGGTCTCCTAATTTCCGGCTTTACCGCAACTTGAAGAAAGCCATTTTCATCAGCTAGAAAGAATCTCTCTTTATCGACACGTTTACTGACATTCGGGAAGTGAGTTTCCAGTACTTCTCGCATTTTCTCTGTAAACTCCACTGGATTTTTGACACCCTTAAAGACATCAAGCTTTTGATCAGGTATAGGCATAATGAATAGAATCGTTACCCCGCCAACTTCAGTGAGCGCAGGGATTTCAAACATTTCACCCATACCAGGAAGGATGGTCACATTGACTCCAAGCGGTTTGTTATCTTGTATTCCTTTAAAATACCCAACGATGCATTTTCGTTGTGGTTGTTGAAAAGGAGTTAATGATTCTTCGATTGGAAAAGAAAACAGTTGCCCCGTCCTCCCTGAGCAATCAACCACCAGATCAAATTCGTCTGTCAATTTTTCGAATTGATCCTTTTCCACCTTCGTATGGCAAAAAGATACTCCTTTGTTCTTCAAATCATCCATATAATGCGAAACATAAAGGCGTTGGTCAACAGATGAAGCAGACTCTTTCAACCTCCCAGCAAATAATTTTTGGGCACCAATCGTAATGTGGATGCTTTCGATCAGCCTCGTATGCCACTCAGGCATTTGAAAGCGTCTTTCACGTGCTCTTGCGGATCCAAAGTGCACTTGTGTCGATAGGACTCGCCCATTTCGAATTTCTTCTGGTGAAGTCGAATGAAAAATGCTTACATCAAAATCTTCTTTAAGTGCATAAGCCAGATGTAGACCTGCAGTTCCAGTACCAATTATACCTATACGCTTTTTCACAACCTATCCCGCTCCTTCGGTTTGGTTTGAACAGTCTGTTTGTGACAAGTGTATGTATTAAGCGGCAAACTGTAAATGCTCCGATTTGTTTATTTTTAAGGCAAGATATCTAACTTCCAGTACACATAGTCAGCTAATAAAAGTAAATCCATAGGTGTTTTTTCCCTATTCAGATCCGAATATTCATTTCGCTCTCCGCTATTTTCATGTCTTTTAATAGCTGCAATGCTTGTTGAAGATTACAAAACGGTTTGTAGATATCATTTACGTGGAATAACTTCCAAGTTTCTGAACAATAAAAGAGCTAACCTACAGCAATTATGCTCCAAGTTAGCCCTTCTTTCTCATTCATCATAAATCTTCACTAACCATTCTTCCGTTACATCCTCTGGCGATCCATCATAGATCAGCTTGCCATCCTTCAGGGCAAGCACCCTTGTTGCATACCGCTTCGCAAGGTTGACGTCATGGACATTGATGAGCGTAACCAGCTTATGCTTTTCATGAATCCGCAGGATGAGATTGAATATCCGATTCGCAGTTCCAGGATCGAGACTCGCTACGGGCTCATCTCCTAAGAACACTTTCGGCTTTTGAAGCAATGCACGGGCAATAGCCACTCGCTGCTTCTGTCCGCCACTTAAATGTTCAACACGTTTGTGCTGTTGATTTGTCAATTCAACACTACTGATCGCCCTTAGCGCTTGTTCCCTCTCTTCCTTTGAAAAATAGCCGATCAGGTTTTTCCAATCGCTCCTCTTTCCAAACGTTCCAGTCAGGACGTTTTGCAGGACTGAAAGACGAGGAATAAGGTTGAAGTGCTGAAAGATCATTCCCATATTGGTCCGGACATTCCGCAATCCCTGCTCATTATATTTAGTGATGTCTTCTCCCAAAAAATAGACACTGCCTTCTGTCGGCCGCTGCAATCCGTTCAAACACCGGATCATCGTCGACTTTCCGGCACCACTTTTCCCTAATACACAGATGAATTCACCGGGGTGCATCTCCAGGTTGAAATCAGTCAATGCATCTTCATTCGATCCATGATAACGGACACGGGCATGTTCGAGTTTAATGATCGGTCCACTATTCATCAAATCACCTTTTCCCTGATTTTACTTCCAGCGAAATCCACCATAATCACCATGATCATGATTAACAAGACATCAATCGCCACGGAAGGATAGGCGAATACTTTAAAATGGTTGAACAACTGCTGGCCGATACCACCACCGCCAATGAACCCTAAAATGAGTGATGTCCGGATCGCCACCTCGAACCGATAGAAGTAATGAGATAAAACATTCGGCCAAATTTGAGGAAGAATGGAAAAGATGTTCGCAATCCATCTTTTCGCCCCGACAGACTTCATCGCTTCCTGCGGCCCTACTTCCGCTGCTTCAATCAACTCTGAAATCAGTTTTCCGAGGACACCGATATTATGAAGAATGATAGCAAGTACTGCAGGGAAAGGTCCTAATCCTAATGCTGTGAGAAGAATCAAACCAAAAACGATTTCTGGCACCGATCTCAAGAAACTAAGGCTGATCCTGAAAAAACCATATAAAAAAGGAGAACGGCTCGTATTCCGAGCCGCTACGAATGCCAATGGCAATGCAAAAACGAGTCCAAGAAAACTTCCTAGAAACGCCATCGCCAAGGTATCCAAACTCTCCATGATCATCCTCGGTAAAATTTCCATGTTCATCGGAAACCAACCGGATAAAAAGTCGATCATATTCCGGAAGTCCCTGAACTTAGAAAGATTGAATTCAGTTGCGCGCATACTGAAGTAAATCAGTATGATGAGACCTATAAGAATATATAGGTGCTGCCGCTTAAACCAAGCCATTGAACCTACTCCTCTATAACTCCCTGCTTAATTGCAGCTTTACGGATACTTTCATAATCTTCATTGCTTGCTTCGGTAAATCCAGAAGCCCCGAACGCACTTAAAATCTCTTCATCCTTGATGCCGATGAAGAGATCTTGCAATTGCTTTTTCGTCTCTTCATCCATACCTTTTTTGACAGCCCACGGATATTGGAACAGCTTCTCAGATTCCCAGATCACTTTCATTTGTTCGCCATCGACAGTTCCTGCCTCGACAAGCTGGTTATAAATCGCACTGTCAACCGCTCCAGCCGTCACTTGCTTGTTCTGGACAGCTAAAGACGTAGCATCATGTGATCCCGTGAATCGTACAGTTTTGAATTCGTGATTGTCTTTGTCAGTATAGACTTTACGGCCTTGCAATTCGATGCTGGGAATCAATGAACCTGATGTCGAGTTCGGATCACCGAATGCAAAATCCACCTCTTTACTGTCCTTCAGCAAGTCTTCTAGAGACTCGTAAGGGCTGTCTTTATGGGTGATGATATAGGAATGATAAAACGGTTCGCCATCAACGAGTTGTGTAACGATCGCTTCAGCCCCGCTTTTTTCATGTGCAATGACATACGTCAATGGGCCGAAAAAGGCCATATCGATCTTATCATAGTTCATCGCTTCAACCACACCGTTGTAGTCCGGGTATGTATCGATTTTAACCTCACGATCTAATTCTTCAGATAGCTTCGTTTGGAGCTTGTCCATCGCACCTTGCATCTCACCTTCTGTTTGAGAAGGGATGACACCGATCGTCAATTCTTCCACTTTGTTACCTGATTCTTCATTATTCCCTTCCCCACCACAGGCTGTAAGTAATGCCAACATGAGAACCACTATAAATGGTACTATTTTTTTCATAGATGATCACCTCTTATTGATTGATAAATCCCTTGATAATGTTGAATTTCTTTTTTTAAGGAAAAGTCATTGGCGATCCTTTCCCTTCCTTTTTCGGCCATTTGAGCATAAAGCTCTTTACTATTCATCAATTTTAACAATTGTCGTTTGAATTGAGGCGGATCAGTAAACAGAAAACCGTTGCTTCCATCAGTGATCAAGCTCTCATTGCCCCCATTTCTTCTGGCGATTACCGGTTTCCCGTAATACATCGCCTCCATCAACGAAAGCGGCTGCCCTTCCGAAACCGACGTGTTGAGGACCATATCTGCCCATTTATACACCGACGTCATCGAAGCTAATGGCAAACTTCCGACATAGGTAAACCAGGAGTTTTTATCCTCATAGACTTTGACATGCTCAACTTCTTCTTTTTCAAGCGGCTCGCCCGCAATGACGAATCGCAGTTCAGGGTACTCTTTTGTCAACGATTCGATCTCATCCATTACATACAACACATCTTTCACTTTTCGGACTCCTGAAGGTAAAAGCATCTTAGGATACCCTTCATGAAGGTCGATATCATTAAAATCCCCATCCTCTGGGAGCCAGAAGCTTTGCGGTACGACCTCCACCCTGCCATCTAGTTGTGGATAAGCACCTGTTACCTTATCCTTTGCATCATCCGTAAAAACCGTGATAGCGGATGCGTTCAATAATAGATCCTTTGAAATCGGGTTTTCCATCTTTTCATTTACATCTGTTCCGCCTGAAGTGACAATATACGGTTTTGTCAGTTCAACATTCTTTTTCTGCATCCATTTCGCAAATCGATCGAAGTGCAGAATATGAAAAAGATCGCAACTATCCATTCTTGTTTGTATTTGTGGAGTCCACTCGTCCTCTTCATAAGCGTATACCTCTACCGAAAAGCCAGTTTGACGCAAACCTGTGACAATCCTTCGTGCAGTAGTAGAATTCCCCCGCTTGCTATGAAGATAAGGGCTCCAGAATCCAATTCTAGTTGTTCTGATTGTCTGAGAGGTATTTTTCAAGCTTATGATTCACCCACTTCCGTTGATCGTCCATACGTACCGTCATACCTAAAGCATCTGCTTTTTCCAGGAAAAGGATGCAGTATTTCCTGGATAGGTCCAGGATTGATTTCGCATCTTGTACGTTAAAGGACTCCTTATTTGTTTTATCCCTTAGCTTTACCAATGCACCGATAAATACATCACGATGGACGAAGGTGCCATCTTCAAGCGTGACAGCTTGGTCCGTCTCAATCAGATATCGTTCCAATTCTTCGTAATATTGTTGTGGGATGTTTTGCTGATTGAACATGTTCTCCAAACCTTCATGCTTGAATCCCCCTTCTTTTAATTTCTTGACGACATTTTGCAGACGCTTATCCCATTGTCTCGGAAAAGAAGGGGTATGTGATGACTTCTTGAGGAAATGACCGATTTTCTCGATTACTTCATTTTTGATAGATTCGTATACCGCATATTCGATCAGCACTCCAGAGAACAGAGGCTTCAATTCCTGGATGACCTCTGCTTTTCCTGGTCCAACCCTCATTGGGTAACTTTCATGATAGTCTGTAAGATAGTCTTCAATCCGTTTTCCTGCTCGATCTACTTCCGATTGCAAGGAAAGGAGATTTGTATCAACGCTGACTATAAATGCCTGTTCTTTCATTTCTTTAACCGTTTGGTCAGTGTCTTTTTCTGATTCACCGATTTCTTTACTTATGTCAGAAATCGTAGCAGCTTTCATTTCTTCAAGTGCCCTTGTAATCCGGTCTTCGATTCTCCCCTCCATCTTTTGCTGGAGCATATCGAGGGTTGAAGAACCAAATTTATATTTCTCCCCAAACGGATCGAGTACCCATCCCCCGCCGATTGTCTCAACAGGTGAAGGTCTCCGTATGATATATCGATCACCTCTCAATACGGAAATGCCTTCGTCCAGGCGAATTTGACAAAGGATGTTCTTCAACTCGCCTTCATGCAACTCATTCCGGTCAAAAAAGACAATCGTACCTATTACTTCAGTCGTTCCCGTATGAAGCTTTACCCTGGACCTTTGTTTCAAGTCATAGTCAAGCTTTCGATATACATCCAGAACAATATCGATTGTCTTTGAAGGGCTCAGCGAACCATTAGTCGTTAGCTGGTCTCCTCTTGCAATTTCCCTCGAGGAAACTCCACCTACGTTGATCGCAGCACGCTGTCCAGCTACTGCATGTTTGACAGTTTGCTTGTGCACCTGCAACTGTCGAACCCGGACACCTTCATTTCGAGGTAAAAGGATGACTTCATCCCCTTCATGGACGCTTCCTTCAAAAATTGTGCCTCGCACAATTGCTCCTTTTCCCTTCAATGTAAAAGCTTGATCGATCGGCATCCGGAACTGTGAAGTTGAACTACGCTGCTTGATTTGCGGTAATTGTTCAATAATACCTTTTTTAAGGTTCTCAAGCCCTTCTTCAGTCAAACTGTCAACAAAATAGAGCGGTGCTGTCGAAAAGGTTCCACCGGTAAAGTCACTCCTGATATCCTCCTCGACAAGACTTAGCATGTCAGAATCAACTTTACTGGTTTTCGTGACTGCAATGACAGCATTTTCGATACCGAGATAACTTAAGATCTCAGCATGTTCTTTTGTCTGCGGCATGACTCCTTCATCAGCAGCAATGACTAAAATCACGAAATCAATACCGGCAACACCAGCAATCATCTGCCGGATAAATCGCTCATGCCCTGGTACATCGATGATCGAAACGTGATATCCTTCCCCTAAATCAAACGGAGCATAGCCAAGCTCAATGGAAATATTCCGTTCTTTTTCTTCTTTTAAACGGTCGGTATCGATATTCGTCAACGCTTTTGTCAACGAAGTTTTACCGTGATCGATATGGCCTGCCATACCAATCGTAAAATATGTATCGGCCATGCATTTCACCTACTGACATAGATTCTTATTCTACTTTATCCACTGACAAGTTGAGAAGCAAGAATTTCCACTCAAAATAGAAAATGTTCCTATTTTAAATTTCAAACAAGTCATACACTCTTTTCAGCTACTTTCTTTTTCTCGATATATCTGTAGATGGTTGCCCTGCTTAATCCAGTCGCATCGACGATGTCACGCATCGTATGATCCCCAGCACGATACATATCATATGCTTTTTCTTTAAGCTCGATATCCGCTTCGGATCTTCCTAGCTTAACGCCTTTCTCCCTCGCATTATCAATTCCCGATCTTATCCTGTCACTATGTACCTCTCGCTCAAAATCTGCAAATATATCAATCCAGTTGAAGACAGCGTCACCATTCTCGGAAGAAGTATCAATGTTCTGTGTAAGGGAGATGAAATCGATTTGGCGCTCTTTCAATTCATCTGTAATCTGTTGAAGATCTTGAATGCTCCTTGCCAGCCGGTCCAACTTCAAAACAATTACAACATCGCCTTCCCTTGCATACTCAAGCATCGCCTTCAGGCCGGACCGATCATTGTTTTTGGTCGTATGATCATCCGTAAATATCTTATTGCATCCATACTCCTTTAAAACAACCACTTGTTTCTCAAGTGTATCCTTTCGTGCTGCTACTCTTGCGTACCCAAGTTTCGCCATTTGTTTGCTCCCTCCATCATTTTTTGTTACCTATATGATATAACAAAAAAGGGGTGTATCATAATTTTGTCTCAATTTACATAAATATTGAGACACTTTTATGAGACTACTTATCCGACATAGTTCTTTTTGCCTATATTTGTATCATAATTACATGTTTTTGGTATTCGATTGTATGAAGTGGATAACTGGGGGTGACTGTGGATAACTTTATTACAATCATGACAAGCCGAGAATTTGTATCATAAAATATGAGTTTTGATACATAGAATAACCAGTGGAAAACTCTGGACAACTGGGGATAATTTTGTAATGTTTTCGTTACATGGGAAATCATTACATATATTGATGTTTTTGAGACGATTTGTTTTTTCGTGGATAACTCTATGAATTGGGGATAACTTTATTTCAGAATTGTTACAATGTTTTGTTCGCTTTTCGACATTATACGCCATGTTTTATATCGGCAAGATCCTCTTATTCTTAACCGTAATATATAGAATTTTATTCGTAATTTTGCGAAGCTACTTTCCAGGACTCTGCATGTTAATTTTAAGAACAACGTGTCTTATATTAATCAATTTTTTGTGCTTGGTCAATCACATATCTTTTCCAGGTGAAAATATTATCATATTCGGCATATGGCGACTATAGTCCGCAAAGAACTTTGTTGACTATATAAAATCTGCCGCTCAAATTCAAAGCATTTGATATTTTGTCAAAGTCTCTTTATAATTAATTCTTGTGAGAATGATGGGGCTGGTTGTACATCTGGTGAGTGCCTGGGTCTTCAAAACCCTGAGGGAGGCGCGTGCCGTCTCCGGTGGGTTCGATTCCCACACAGTCCCGCCAAAATAATGGTTTTCACGATTATTAAAATTATCCATAACTAGTTTCATAACGGGTTTTTAGGCAGATCGTTTGCGACCTATTACATAAAAACTGGGACAAACCTTATATTTATGTATATTTAGCCCTTCTACACTAAATTCTGTAGGAGGTTTTTTCATGTCTAGGAAAACTTTAAGAAAGTATTCGAGACATTCGAAGCAGAGGTTAAATCATTAATGAATGCTATAGATGATTCAACATTTAGAGGGTTCAGAGATTTAATTATTGTATATATTCTATTAGATACTATGGTACGTTGCTCTGAATTAATTAATATTAAGAGAGATAAGATGGACTTAGTTGCAGGTACTGTTCAATTAGAAGCTCATGAATTGGGCATATCAATTGATTTTACAACTTACTTATATTGATAGTAAGATTACCTTTAGTTTGTGCGAGTAGGTCTAATATCAACAATTGAATCAGTCCACCATAGACATTGTTAATGCCTTTTTTCTTCCATCCACTTTAGGCAAAGATTTTTCGTACACTTCTTCAATTATGAATCTGTGTCTCATCTTTTATGTACTTGCAGTTTCTTTCTAATTCTTTAAGTTGATACTTCTTACATTACCTACATAATAAATTTTTATATTAGATGTATCATATTTTTCCATCCTTCCTACCACTTTTCAATTCTGTGCAAAACAAACATTTTATAGTGAATATTTCTAAATAAAATTAGGAGTATACCGTTTTTTATCTAATCAGAATCACCGTTCTTTTATAAACTACAACTATAGTAGTATTTACTAAGCACTATTTTACTTTTATAATTTAAAGCATGACCTTATTAAAGGGGACATCCCCTTTAACCCCCATGTATGTTGGCAGTGATTGATAAAATCACTGTCTTTTTTTTATTGAAATAAATTGTATAAATTGTGTTGACAACTTAAACAATTAAATAGTATTCCGGTTGATGCTTTTTTTAGTGTTGTGACTGAATTCATCTGATCCCTCTTACATAGAATTACTCTGGAGGTGATTGATTTGAACAAACGTGATGTAATGCGACAACTGATAAAAACCATCTTTTACAACTCGAAAAAGAAAAAAGATATTTCCCTAATGTCAAAACAAACCCCAAAAGAGAATGAACATATCAGAATTGGACAAGAAAGCAACAAAGTGGAAAGAAACTTTAACAAATTCCGAAAGAATTCTCCTTCCTCAAGCCTGTGAAGGGCGTAGCCCAAGGATAGGGAGGGGATGAATTTCGGTTGGTTCAAACCAAAACACTTGTTCCCATCGCCTCTTCTTAGTATAATTATCCACATAAACCATTGGAGGTGGTGACAATGTTG
This sequence comes from Pseudalkalibacillus sp. A8, assembly GCF_045920555.1. Lineage (NCBI taxonomy): Bacteria > Bacillati > Bacillota > Bacilli > Caryophanales > Fictibacillaceae > Pseudalkalibacillus > Pseudalkalibacillus sp. A8. Next base: position 3,022,992 of record NZ_CP174509.1, on the reverse strand, counting down.
CTAAATCAATAATATGAAATCTATCCAACAGAAGAACAAAAAGAAATACTGGAACGTTGGTTACAATATTGTCGTCAAACCTATAATTCTGCTCTTTTAGATAAAGAACGGAAATATAAACAAAACAAAGAAAATTACAGTCGTTATGATATGCAAAACCAACAAACACTAGATAAAAAGATATATCCTTTTCTAAAAGAAGTACCTTCCCAGCCTTTACAGGAAGTCTTTGTGCGTCTACAAAAAGCGTTTGAAAGCTTCTTTCGTAAAGATGCAAAATATCCAAAACAGAAAAAGTATAAAGATTATAATAGTATGACTTTCCCTCAATTCGGTTTCAAACCAAATGGAATACATCGTTATGCTATGTCCTTTTCTGATAATGGTAAGATATACAATAAAAAGCTAGGTGAAATAGATATCTTGCTTCATAGACCATTAGGAGGAACAATTAAACAACTTATTATCAAACGTCAAGGAAAGAAATGGTATGCGATTTTTTGTGTCGAAAGACAAGCATTACCACCTTCTATTGATACGAATCGTGCAATAGGAATTGACGTTGGACTTAATAAGTATGCGGTCCTTTCTAATGGGTTAGAGATTAAAAACCCAAGATTTCTTCGTAAGAAAGAGAAACAACTAAAGAAGGCACAGCGTACTCTTTCTAAGAAGAAAAAAGGCTCTCTCAACTACATCAAACAAGTACAAAAGGTTCGTTCTTTACACGAGAAAGTCGCAAACCAGCGCAGAGATTTTCTTCACAAGCTAAGTTACAACCTGTCAAAAGATTATTCTGTTGTCGCTGTAGAAAATCTAAATATCTGCGGCATGGTCAGAAATAGAAAGTTATCTAAATCCATTTCGGATGCAGGTTGGGGAATGTTCCGAAACATGCTTTTGTATAAATGCGAAAAGCATGGAGGACTACTGAAAAAAGTAGAACCAAAATACACTTCTCAAGACTGTTCCTATTGTGGGAATCGTGTAAAGAAGTCACTTTCTATTCGTACTCATATTTGTACAAAATGCGGAACAGTGTTGGATAGAGACCAAAACGCAGCACGAAACATCCTACAAAAAGCATTAGAAGAATTACTTGTAACAAACTGAATCATACGAACTGTAGGGCAAGGTTGTGTCCGAACAGTATAATCTACGCCTATGGAGATTATGTAAGACGTAGTGGGAAACCCCTCTACGCAACGGTCTGCGAAACAGGAAGCCCCTTCTTCAAACATCCCGAAAGGGTGTTAAGGAGGGGTCATTCACTAAATACCCTCGAAGTCGATTCTAACCACGTAATTCTAATTCGATATAATGACACCTAAAAAATATTAATAATCAATTTTTTGGACCTTTTTTATACACTTGGTCTTCAAAACCCTGAGGGAGGCGCGTGCTGTCTCCTTGTGGGTTCGATTCCCATACAGTCCCGCCAAATACATATAAACTAGCTTAATAGGCATAAAAATACTTGCGCCGTTTTCAGCGCAAGTATTTTTTTCTTCTATATTAAACTGTTTTCGGAGTAAGATCGTAGCAGCGGTTATAGATCCACTCGTAGCTTTCTTCGTTCAGTTTGCGTGGATTACCGACTGTTTGCGGATCTTTCATTGCTTCCTTCGCCAGGCGTGGAATCATGTCCTCTGGTACGCCTTGTTCTTTTAATGTTGGAATGTCCATTTCTTCAACAAGCTTGTAGACTTCGTTGACTGCTGCCTTCGCAGCTTCGTTTTCTGTCATGCCGTGCGTGTTGACACCCATTGCTTTTGCGATTCGTGCGAACTTCGCAGGATTCCCTTTCCAGTTGAATTCCATTACTGGTCCAAGCATAGTCGCGACACACTGACCGTGTGCTACTGGAACGATACCACCAAGTGTCTGTGCCATCGCGTGCGCCGCACCTGCAGATTCACTACCATAAGAAAGGCCGGCAAGCATTGCCGCTTGAGCCATTCCGTAACGTGCTTCAACGTCTTCAGGATTAGCATAAGCACGACGGATGTAAGTTGCTACATATTCGATTGCCAGTAATGCTACTGCATCTGTGATTGGTTGAGCGTAATGCATTGTGTAGCACTCGATTGCATGGGAGAGTGCGTCCACACCCGTCATTGCCGTTACATGCGGAGGCATGGAGATGTGCAATTCCGGATCGATGATGGTCATGTGTGCAGCGATCAATGGACCGCCAGTATTGAATTTGAATTCACGATCTTCGTCTGTGATGACCGCCCATTGTGTCACTTCAGAACCTGTTCCGGCAGTTGTCGGAATCGTCGTTAGCGGTGGGATACGCTTTGTTAAAGGTTTTTTACCTTCGGCGGCTTCATATTCAAGTACTGACTCACCGTGTACAGCTTCTACACCAATCGCTTTTGCTGTATCCATCGAGCTTCCGCCACCTACTGCAACCAATCCGTCACAACCTTCTTCAATAAATACTTTCGAACCTTCATTTACGATTCGTACCGGAGGGTTCGGTTCCACTTTATTGAATACAACGATTTCAATTCCGGCTGCTTCAAGTGAATCTGTAACCGGCTTCGTTACGCCAGCAGAGTAGATACCAGGGTCAGTTACGAGGAGCACTTTGGATACACCCAGGTTTTTCACTTCTTCCCCAGCATGCTTGATCGCTCCGATCCCGTGCTTGATGACCGTTGGAATTTCGAATGTATGGAAGTTGTTCATGTGTTCAATGTTCATATTTAGTGCCATGATTAATTTCCTCCTCAATAAAATAAATGTCTCTGTTTAAATTATCCCTTGAACCAGTTGATTGGTTCAGGTTCATGATTTTCAAAAATGTGCTTCACTTCGGTATATTCTTCTAATCCTTGCTTACCTAACTCGCGTCCTATGCCAGATTGCTTGTATCCACCCCAAGGCGCTTGTGCGAAATACGGATGGAAGTCGTTGATCCATACAGTCCCGAGACGAAGCTTGTTCGCCACACGTTCGGCTTTTTGAGAATCGGTTGTAAAAACTGCACCAGCCAGGCCGTAAGTTGTACTGTTGGCGCGTTTTACGACCTCTTCTTCAGATTTGAACCGTTCTACTGTCAGTACAGGTCCGAAAATTTCTTCCTGAACAATACGCATATCGTTTTCACAGTTTATAAAGATCGTTGGCAGATAGAAGAAGCCATTTTGCAGTTCTGGATCGTCAGGCCGTTTACCACCGACGGCCAGATTTGCTCCTTCCTCTTTCCCGATTTCTACATACTTTTCAACTTTTGCTCGGTGTTCTGCAGAAATCAAAGGACCAGATTCTGTTGCTTCGTCAAACCCATTTCCAAGTTTGATTTTTCCTGCACGATCAACAAGTGCTTCCACGAACTTATCATGAATCGAATCTTCTACAAGCAATCTTGAACCAGCTGAGCAAACTTGACCTGCGTGGAAGTAAACAGCGTTCAATGCCTGGTCTACCGCTGTGTCGAATTCAGCATCAGCAAACACGATGTTCGGGTTCTTTCCACCAAGTTCAAATGCAAGTTTCTTCATGTTTCCAGACGCCGCATTCATGATTTTACGTCCTGTTTCAATGCCTCCAGTAAAAGACACAAGATCGACATCGTGGTTTTCAGCCATTTCTTGGCCGACTGTAGCACCTGCACCAAGTACAAGATTGACCACGCCGTCTGGAAAACCGACTTCCTCCATGATTTCTGTGATTTTAATTGTGGTCAGCGGTGTGATTTCACTTGGCTTCATAACGATTGTGTTCCCCGCGGCTAAAGCAGGTGCAATCTTCCAAGATGCTTGTAATAAAGGATAGTTCCAAGGTGAAATTTGAGAACAGACACCAACTGGCTCGCGAACGACTTTACTAGAAGAATTCGGGATTGGTGATTCGATGATCTCTCCACCATCTTTATCCGCTAATCCTGCAAAATAACGGAAGACTTCTGTGATATCGTCCATATCTGCAAAACTCTCAGTCAAGGTCTTGCCAGTATCTAAACTTTCTAACCTAGCAAGCTCTTCTTTTTCTTCTTGGATTTTTTCAGCAATTTGGAACAGCTTATAGCCACGTTCATTAGCTGGAGTAATTGCCCACACCCCTTCATCGAACGCAGCACGGGCTGCTTCAATCGCTTTAGCAGCGTCACGACGGTCACCTTCAGTAACCCACGCCACGACTTCCTGGTTAAAAGGATTAATGATTTCTCTTGTTTCTCCAGATTCGGAATCAATCCATTTTCCATTGATGAACATCTGTTGGCGTTTCATGGAATCCCTCCTCGTTAAGTTTGTTAAATTTAAATTTAACGTTTTGAACATTTTTTATGCTACCAGAGATTAATTTAGGATGCAAATGCAAATGCTTAAGAAATCCTGTTTTTTTGTTATTAAATTTTTCTATATATAAGTAGGATTTCGGCAATCTTTTTTATAAAATTTTCTTCAAAGTCATTTACAAGAGCTTGATTCGAAAAAATTACGTCCAGGCATTTGACTTTATCTCTGAGACCTGTATCATAAAGTATGTAAAATTTATATTTAACGTTTTTTATATACTTTTTAATCTTTAATCTAAAGGGTGATTGTTCTCGTGGATAAAAAAGAACAGTTAGAAGCATTGGAAAAAGCCCGGAACAATGTCGTTCGTTCTATAGCCGAAACAATGGACCTTTATGGGGTTACCCCTTCGGTAGGAAAATTGTATGGAACGATGTATTTCCGAAACAAATCGATGTCATTGGATGAAATGAAAGATGAATTAGGGATGAGTAAACCGAGCATGAGTACTGCAGTAAAATCGTTACAGGAAATCGATATGATCAAAAAAACTTGGTTGAAAGGGTCAAGAAGAGATCACTTTGTTTCCGAAAAAGATTTCTTTAAGCTGTTCATCCAGTATTTCTGTAAAATGTGGGAACGTGAAGTGAAGATCAATCTCGATGCGATTGAAGATACACGTAATGAAATCAACGCTCTCTTGTCCCATCCCGGTTTGGACAATGAAGTCCGTGAGGAAGCTGAATATAGCCTCACACTTCTGAAAGAATCGAAAAAGTATTATTACTGGTTATCTGATCTCGTAATGAGTTTCAGATCAGGGGAAATATTCGATTTGGTCCCTATTGCTGATATAAATGAAGAATAGGAACAATTTATCCTGAATAGGAGGTGAAGTTCATTCGGTTTGTTTGATCTTGCCTTATACAGGATCGAACTTACTTTTAAATTAAAACTTACTTTGATTTTTACACCAGGAGGAGATATACGCTTTGTCACAGCAAACAACAGAACAAACAACACCTAAACGAAACATGTGGATTTTTCTAGGACTAGTAGCAGCAGCCTTCATTTACATCATGGTAACTAATGATGGCATCAATTGGGGCGGTTTCATTTCCATGCTGATCTTTTATGCAATCGTCTATTATATCGGAGCTGTCCTTGCGAAAAAGAAATCAAACTCTATTTCAGACATGATGATTGCAAAACGTTCAATGCCGCTCTGGATCGCCATGTTCACAATGGCCGCTACGTGGGTTGGCGGAGGTTATATAGCTGGTACCGCTGAATACACATATTCTGATGGGCTTGTCTGGGTACAGGCACCATGGGGTTATGCGTTGAGCTTGATCATCGGCGGTATTTTTTATGCCCGTAAAATGAGACGCTATCAATTCATGACAATGCTTGACCCGATTGAAATGAGGTTCGGCAAGAAAACAGCAGGACTCTTATATATACCGGCCTTACTCGGGGAAGTATTCTGGAGCGGAGCAATATTGACAGCCCTAGGAACGACATTCGGTACAATCTTGGGCCTTGATTTTAAGACATCCATCATCCTTTCCGCTGCAATTGCAATTGCCTACACCGTAGTCGGCGGTATGTGGTCTGTAGCATTGACGGATGTCATTCAAATGCTATTCATCATGATCGGTCTTTTCGTAGTCGTGCCATTCGCATTCGGAAATGTCGGTGGCTATACAGATACGATTGCCAATTATAAAGAAGAGATGGCTGGTTATTTCAGTCTCTTCCCTCCGTTGGATGGTTGGACGGACCCAGCTTGGGGCAATTGGTATTGGAACTGGTGGGATTACGCCTTACTGCTTGTGTTTGGTGGTATTCCATGGCAAGTCTACTTCCAACGAGTCCTATCTGCAAAAACTGAAAAGATAGCCATGTGGCTATCAATTATAGCAGGGTTTATTTGTATCATAGCTGCAATTCCTGCAGTGTTCATTGGTATGATCGGACTTAACGCCGACTGGGCAAGCTTCGGCGCTAGTGAACCGGAAAATGCTGCGATGGTTCTACCGTATGTATTGAACTTCTTGACACCAGAAGTGATCGGTGCAATCGGCCTTGGCGCGATTGCTGCAGCTGTCATGTCTTCAATGGATTCATCCATCCTGTCAGCTTCGAGTATGGCTGCATGGAACGTCTACCGTCCATTGGTCAAGCCAGAAGCGACAGGTGAGGACTTAAAGAAAATCATCAAGCGATCGATCATCATGGTCGGGATCGCTTCAACGATCATTGCGCTGAACGTCAAGAGTGTCTATGCATTATGGTATCTATGTGCAGACTTGGTGTATGTCATCTTGTTCCCGCAGCTTACTATGGCTCTTTTCTTCAAAGGGGCGAACAAGTATGGCGCCATCGCTGGATTTATCGTTTCACTCATCCTTCGTGTAGGTGGAGGCGAACCCGTCTTGCACCTGCCGACATGGATTCCGTATCCAATGATCGAAGACGGCGTTGTCCTCTTCCCATTCAGAACATTCGCAATGGTATGTGGCCTTATAACGATTTTCGTAGTTTCCAAGTTAACGAGAAAACGGTGTGCCCCGATGCCATTGAAAATGCCTGAGGAAAGAGAACAGCCAAACGCAACCTCATAAAGATAAGTTAATGGGATGACCTGATTCGGGTCATCCCTTTTATATTTGTTCCAGCCACTGTGTGTATCTCAATTCCTTGATCGTTGACTGTCCAATCCCGAACATTGCCGCTTTCAATTCGAATTCGATCTGTTCAAATTGATCGATCATCTTGATACGGTCATCACCTATAGCCTGTGGTAAAAGTGTACGGCCGAAACCGACCAGATCAGCTCCCAAAGCGATCGCCTTTGCTGCTTCCACTCCATTGCTCAACCCTCCACTTGCAATCACCTTTACAGTCAATCGGCTGCTTTTTATCCCTTCCAGGCAACTCGCAGTCGGAGTTCCCCAATCACGAAATGCGTCTGCTGCCTGATATTGTATAGGATTCTTATTCCGATATTTCTCGACTTGGATCCAGGAAGTCCCCCCAGCACCAGCCACATCAATGAAATCTACTCCCGCTTCCACAAGCCGTTTTGCTGAATGCCGATCGATCCCCATCCCTACTTCCTTCACTCCTACAGGGACATCAAGCGCTTTGACGACGGATTCTATTTTTTTAAGCAGACCGAAAAAATTCGTATCACCTTCCGGCTGGAAGACTTCTTGCATTGAGTTCAGATGCAAGACAAGGCCATCAGCCTCAATCAAGTCGACAGCTCTTCTACATTCATCCACACCGAATCCATAATTCAACTGGACTACTCCAAGATTGGCAAGAATTGCTGCAGTCGGAGCAAACTTACGGATTTGGAAAGATTCAATGGTGCCTTCAGTCTCAATCGCTGCTCTCATGGAACCGACACCGATTGCCCATCCTTTCTCTTCAGCTATATCTGCAAGCTTTTCATTGATCCGCTTCGCTTTTTCTGAACCGCCTGTCATTGAACTGACTAGAAATGGGGCTTTCAATTTCTTGTTTAAAAAAGTCGTCGACAGGTCCACTGCTTCAAAATCGAGTTCAGGGAGAGGATTGTGGCGAAAACGATATCGCTCAAAACCAGTGGTATTGACATTTTGGACAGGTTTGTTCAACGTAATATCGATATGTTCATCTTTTCTTTTCGTTGTAAAGTCCTTCTTGTTCTTCATAACTTCTCCTCCCTTCTACTCTATATGTATATCTTTTACTGATTTTTAAAACACAATTAGTTTACATAATATTATTATGTTTCATTTTTCAATCTAATAATCCTGTATCAACTACTTCAACTTCGATCTCCGGGATGATTTTGATTTCCTTATAATCCTCCTCCCAATTCATCTTATTCCATGCCTCTGGATAATAAGAGGCCAGTTTTCTTCCGATCCCGAAGTAATCACAATTCGCCGCCTGGATTTTTTCTATGACTTTTTCTGCCTTTTTGGTCATCATTTCGGAGATTTCTTTATTCAATTACTCGCTTTTAGGTTTTGCGGCTCCTGCGGGATATTCATTGACCGCTACTTCCATTCTTGATTGGATCCGTACTTCTAAAGAGTCCCCTTCCACCTTCACTTTCATTTTTCTATCGTTTTTTAACACGTTCATACCGATTGGTTTTCCTTCTTCTTTTCCGGAGTTCAAGGAAAAGATAGCTCTTTGGGTTCCTTGGACCTTTTTGATATTGATGACTTCTGAAGCTTTTCCTTCTACGATGGCTACACGTGAATTCAACGAATTCTCCTGATTTAGGTATACAAAATCCAGAATATCGTACATGTCCTTTTTAGCGAGCTCCTCACTGAACCAAAGCGATTTGTACTTTACCAGTCCTGGGTTTGCCGGCAAGTTTCGCATCAATTATTTTTCTGGCAAAGCTGATGATGACGTTATACCGGGCCAGTACTTGGATGTTGACCCGTACAAATATAAAAACATTATCAAACTTAGAGAAATAAGTTTACATAATTATTTTATGGTTTTCTTTTACTTTATCATTATTGTGACATTGCTTGATTTCATTATTTGGGTGCTTGTATAATAATGAAAGAATGTACGATAAACAGGGGTGGCAAAATGTTAGAAGGTTGGTTTGCGTGGTTCATCGTCTTATGGACGCTTTTTTTGATTTCGATGTTCGCAATCGGGGGATATTTCATGTTCCGTAAATTCCTCAAAAGGCTTCCGAAAGAAGACGGTATGTCCATATTAGATTGGCAGGATCATTATATAAAAGAAACAAAACATATGTGGTCACCCGAGCAAAAACAGTTACTCGAAGAACTCGTCGAGCCTGTTCCAGAGCTTTTCAGGGACGTTGCCAGAGATAAAATCGCCGGTAAGATCGGTGAATTAGCCATTCAGGAGAACGTAAAAAGGATTGATGAAGATTTGATCATCCGAGGTTACATCATCGCAACACCAAAACGGGATCATAAGTTTTTGATTAAAAAATTGAATCAGAAGAATATCGATATGACCCCATATAAACAGTTATTAGGATGAACAGAAGGCTGATCCCCCAGGATCAGCCTTCTTTAATGTACAGCTTGCAGTTTTTTGAATTTGAAATACATCGCGATACGCCATGGCGCCAGCATTCCAAATGCAAGTATGAAAAACAGCCCGCTAGTTTCTTCAATTGAAATATATTGACCGAGATAAAGCTTCAGCACGATCCGTAAAACCAATAATCCAAGCAGTATGAAAACAAATGCTTTCGATCTCTTCAAATAGATCGCATCCGAACGCCGCTCAAACGATGAAGTTCGAATCAGCAAAAATGAAAAGACGACTCCCATTGCGAATGCTTCTAATGCTTCACTCAAAGGTACTCGTGCGGGAGGATAAAGGAACATCAAAAATCCTGTCGACATGAATAATGGCGGCAATATTATTTTTCTGATGGATGTCGGCTTTCGTGCAGCTTTCATACGTATAAACAATACAGCACATGCCATAAGAAAAGCGAAAATACTACTAGCTATAACCCACACAACACTTACTTCCCTTCCAAAAACCTAACCACGGTCCTCAGCAATCGTCAGGATGATCGTCATCGTCACACCAATGACCGTCAAATACACACCAAGGTCAAAAAACACTGCTGTCGCAAGTTCCGTCTTACCTAATAACGGGAGATGGAAATAGCCGAATGTATGGCTCAAAAACGGCTGATTGAAAACAAACGAGCCTATTCCCGTCATAAAAGCTATCAAAAGACCTGCACCAATAAAGTAGCGGAAATTTACTTTTAAGATCTTGTCCATCGTTTTCAATCCGAATGAAATGTACAACAGGATAAAGGCACCCGCTGCCATCAAGCCTCCAATAAATCCTCCCCCTGGAGCATTATGGCCTGCTAAAAACAAATTGACCGAAAAAGCCAATATGACGAAGACGATGATAGCAGAAGTCGTCTTTAAGATAATATCATTTGATCGCATCTTCCCACTTCTATCCCTTCTATTTATGTATGATTACTGTAAACAAATCCATGCACCGTATTGTCAACGGATAACAAAAGACACCAGATAAGAACGTCATCTCCTATTATAACGCCGGTACTAGTACCTCCTGAGTTGGTAACCGACATTTTTTATTCGTGGAAGTCCTAGTATCCCCTTCAACGATATAACAAATCATAAATCAAGGTCAAATTAAAAGGGGTGATTACTTTAAAAATCAGTAACCATCCCTGCATTCATTTTAAAATCCGTAAAATCCATTAAAAAATCGGTTAGCGAGAAAGGATGTCAGTTTCGTCATCCAATCGAAGTATAAAAACACACCCATGAAGATCATGATCGCGCCACCCGCCTTCATCACTCTTCGGCTATGCCGCTTGATCCAATTCATCTGTCCCATGAAGAAGGACATGATGAAAAATGGAATGGAAAACCCAAGTACATACGCCATCATATAAAACATCGCTTGTCCTGGGTTGGTTGCTGCTAAATAGATGACACCAGATAGAATTGGTCCTGTACACGGTGTCCATCCTGCCGCAAATCCCATACCAATCCCGACTGAGCCAAGATATCCTGCAGGTCGTTTTTGGAACTTGAACCGTCGTTCTTTCATCAAAAAGTCTGGCTTGAACACACCGAGGACAACTAATCCGAAGATAACAATCAGGATCGCACCAATTTGCCGGATCATATCTTTATATTGGAAAAAGAACGCTCCAAACCAGGACGTACTTAAACCAAGGAAAATGAAAATGCTTGAAAAACCTACAAGAAAAAGTGCGGTATGCAGAATAGCACGCTTTCTGAGCATCCCTTTTTCTTCTTTCAGCTCGTGCACTGAAACCCCTGTTATATAGGATAAAAATGCCGGATATAACGGTAGACAACATGGTGAAATGAAAGAAAGGAAACCAGCACCTAAAGCTAAAAATACATTTATATCAGCGGCCATTACCTCAACCCCTCATCCGCTATTGAACAATCTTCTTTTAGTTTACTCTGTAGAGTTGACGGGTTCAACAGGCGCACCCAGATATTCTTCAAGTGTCAGATTTTTTTCATGAATTCGAGCCGCATGCTCCTTGCCGACATAGCGTAAATGCCAAGGTTCATATTGATAACCCGTAATTCCTTCCTTTCCTTTCGGGTAACGGATGATGAAGCCGTACTTATGGGCATTGTCCTTCACCCATTTACCTGCCGTGGTCTCACCGAATTCCTCGATCAATTGGAAGCTGACCTCAGGGGACGTAACATCCATCGTCAACCCGGTCTGATGCTCACTTTGCCCCGCACGTGCGCTATATTTATTCGCTTCCTCCTGGCCATTCGACTCGGCATTCGATGCAAAAATTGCTTTTTGAGTCGAATAAGAACGGTATCCGGATTGTGCCAATAAAGGAATGTCATCTTTATCAGCTTGATCGAACATGTCTTCAATCGCTTCTGCTGCCACCTGTTGCATTTGTTTCTTTGGATGATCTCCCTCAAAAGCAAATGGAATGTCTGGAACAGTCAATGTTTCTGGAACAAAGTCTGCTGGAAGGTTCCTCTCTTTATTGACTAATACCAAGGGATCCATAACATTCGTTACTATCTTTTCACCGTCTGCATTTACTTCTACTGTTTCTTCAGATGATGGTAGATCTGGTTCTTTGTCAGCCTCTTTTTCTTTATCTTCTGGATTTTGTTCCTGGTCATTTTGGTCTTTCTTTGTATTTTCGTCCTGGTTATCTTCGGACGGTTGTCCTGAAGGCTGTTCTTCTGTTTGATCGTCCTTCGAAAAAGGATTCGGGATAGACGAACAACCTGATAATAATAGTGAAAAGCACGTGAAGCTGATTAAGACCGTACGTAATTTCATGGTTTCACACCTTTATATCTTTAATTCTGTTTTTTTAACATGGTTCTGAGGCTAAATAGAAACGCAATACTGACTCCCAATAAAATCGTTTTACCGAGAAAGTCCCACTCAAGGACTTGGTTGACCGCTAATGCTTCTAAAAGAAGGGCAGGAATTTTCCCTACCGTACTTGCAATAAAAAACGTCCATAATGAAACAACGCCGATCGCAGCGAAAAAAGTGACCACTCCAGATGGCATGAACGGCATCAGCCTCAGTGCAAAAATAAAAAGGAACGCTTTCCTTCCCTTCAGCTCGATCAATTGTTTAGCTTTCGCATAACGCTCTAGTTTTGCTCTTGAATATTTTCTAAACCCTTTCCGGTATAAGACGAAAGCAACAAGCGCACCGATCGCTTCGCCAGCAAAAGAAATAACTGTCCCCAAATAAAATCCGAAAAAATAAATATTAGCTGCTGTCAGAAAGTAGCTTGGAAGAACGCCGGATACTGCAATCAGTATATTCAAGCCTATACTTATCAAAACAGCAAGTTGAGGGTAATCCCGAAACAAACTGATGATTGTATCACCCATTACCCTCTCTCCTTACATTCATTTTGATTCATTTTATTAGTCGATTCATTCGTAAACACGTTTCGCTTTAAAATTCATTTAGTTCCTTTCAACTAACAATAAGAATGAGTTTGTATTTTTTCAATGGTATTTTTTACCATTGTTTTGCCCTGATCGAGATTCTCGATTTCCAATTCAATGACAGGGGATCTATAGCGATCAGCTGCATAATTATATTTAGGGTCATAATATGATTGTAATAATAACCGGACCACATTTTCATAGTTTTCGGCATGATAGGATTGAAGCATAATCTCATATACCTCTGGCTTGATGCGTTTTTTTAGATGGTGCAGAGCTTCACCAATCTCATCATGGTATAACCCCGGCTGGTATGTTTCACAAATCGATTGGACCCTGCGTTCAAATGGATAGTTGATATGGATTCGCTTCCCTGTCTCCTTACCTTTCAGAATCCACTCAGGAACGACAACCCTGCCGATCCGCTTACTTTCGGATTCAATGATATAGTATGCGGCTTGTTCAATTTCCTGCAGACGCTTGAACATGTCTCGTTCAAACTGTTTTTGCGACTGGCCTTCATTTCCGATTTTTCCAAATATGGATCCGCGATGACCTGCCAGTTCCTCGAGGTTGATGACCGGATATCCCTCCTCTTGGAGGACTTCCAAAATATCCGTTTTTCTACTACCAGTTAATCCTTCCAATACGATGAATGGTTTCGCCATCTTGGATAAACGTTCTAGTCCAGACATGATAGATTGACGATAAGATCGGATCCCACCCATCAGCTGGCAGCAATCTAACCCTATGAGCTTCATGACTGTTGCAAAGCTATTGCTTCTCATACCGCCACGAGCACAATAAATTAAGAATGGTTTATTGTGTATTTTCTCTTGGTCTTTCAATGTTTCAACCATTTGGACAAGCTTGGGTGAAACGATGGAAAGTCCAAGCATCTTCGCATCATCTTTTCCAATCTGCTTATAGGTCGTTCCGACTTGTTCCCTCTCTTCATTGGTGAAAATCGGTACATTAGTGGCACTTTCAATATGAAACTCTTCGAACTCTTTTGGGGATCGGACATCAATTATATGAAAATCTGATAGATTGATCGACTCAATAGAAACAATTGGTACTGATCTGCTTTCTGACATACTATCAATTCCTTTTCTGACTATTCAAATCGTACCTGTATTAATTTATATCCGTCAAGGTATATACGACTTAATTCATCATTTAGTCATTTCTATTATTATAACCGATATAAAAACATTTAAAAAAGCACCCATCAATTGAGTGCTTGTCCACCATCTATTTCATTTGTTTCTGCATTGCTTGCATCATCTGATTTATCTTCTTCTGTGATGGTTTTTGTCCCATCTGCATCATCATCACGCGTAACATGTTTTCATTAATAGGTGGATTCTTCTTAAGATAACTCATCATATATTTGCGGGCAATGAAAAATCCAAGCGCAGCACCAGCGAGCAGCGCGACAAAGCCCACAACAAAATACATCCAATCCATGCTAAAACTTCTCCCTTCTGGTTGTCTAGAACTAGTGTACTATAAATGCTGTTTCAAACTCAATATTTGGGCTATAATTTTTTCGGGAATTGCATGTTTTGTTAGCACTATAAAATGTAATAAGCTTGTTTGATCGGGCTTAGCCAACCGATGCTGTTTCCCTCCAGATCAACTGCTAAAAAGGAGTTTTCAATTTTCCGTAAATGCTCGAATACCAATGTTTCAGCTTCGAAACTTCCTGTCGAAATCAGCTTCAGCTTCCTCCCCCTATTCGTTACCACCGCTCTGCTCCCTGTAGAATAGATCGTCATCTGCTGGTCTTCCTTTTTAATTTTGAAACCTTTCCTCATCGAATCAATTTTGTTTATATGATAATCGAATACGTGATAAGGGATCGAACGGGTAATATATTTATATTGTCGTTCAATGATATTAACTAGCGATGGGACAGGATGTGAAGCTTCCACAAAGAAATGATACAGAACTTGTTCACGACCAAAATAATGAGAAGCAACTTCATTTTCAATTAAATAAATGTCATAGTTTCGCACAGATTCCCTCCTATTACCACTCTTGTCCATTTAGTATATCGAAGCGATGTGAATAGGGGTGTCAATCGATGTAGGATGTCAATGACTAGTTTTGTCGAACCTAAAAAACACCAAGCCAGATGACTTGGTGTTTTAAAACTTATTCTATTATTAATTCAATAGAGCTTTCACTTTTGCTACGACATTTTCAACAGTGAACCCATATTCCTTGATGACTCTATCCCCCGGTGCAGAAGCTCCAAAACGATCGATTGCCAGGATGTCCCCTTCATCACCTGTGTATTTATGCCAGCCATGAGAAGCTCCCATTTCTATAGCGAGACGCTTTTTGATTGCTTTAGGAATGACGCTTTCCTTATAGTCCTGAGGTTGTTCTTCAAAACGATCCCATGAAGGCATGCTTACAACCGAAACATTGATCCCTTCTTTTTCAAGCGCAGCTTTCACATCAACAGCTAGGGAAACTTCTGAACCTGTAGCGAGTAGCATTGCATCAGCAGGACCTTCGCTTGCAGGTGCAACAACATAAGCACCTTTACGTACACCTTCTTCATTGGATCCTTCCAATGTCGGAACACCTTGTCTTGTCAGTACAAGTGCAGTCGGTTTTGATTGATTTTCAAGTGCAAGCTTCCATGCGGCGACAGCCTCATTGGCATCCGCTGGGCGGATGATGCTGAGGTTAGGCATCGCACGTAATGAAGAAAGCTGCTCAACTGGCTCGTGAGTAGGTCCATCTTCTCCCACAGCTATGGAATCGTGAGTCAGAACATACGTTACAGGTAATCCCATCAATGCGGATAGTCTCATTGCAGGGCGGAGGTAATCTGAGAATACGAAGAATGTTCCGCCATATACCTTCAATCCACCATGCAACTGCATTCCGTTAAGTGCTGCCGCCATTGCAAATTCACGTACACCGAACCAGATATTACGGCCGCTGTAATCGTTTCGGGAGAAGGTCCCTTTGTCCTTCATCATTGTTTTATTCGATCCAGCCAAGTCTGCAGAACCACCGAAGAATTGAGGTACACGGTTTGCGATTGCATTCAGTGCTTCACCGGATGAAGCACGTGTTGCAAGCTTGTCTTCCCCTGCAACGTATTGAGGTAACTCTGCATCCCAGCCTTCTGGCAACTCACCTTTGATCGCCATTGATAATTGATCTGCAAGCTCCGGATGTTTTTGTTGATACGCTTCGAACAAGTCATTCCATTGTTGTTCTTTCTGAGCGCCTTCTTCTTTCAATTGCTTGAAGTGGTCTTTAACCTTATCAGGAACATGGAAATCCTCTTCAAACGTCCACTTGTACGCTTCCTTAGTCAACTTGATTTCATCTGCTCCAAGCGGTGCCCCATGGGAAGCGGATTTACCTGATTTATTTGGTGAACCGTGGCCGATGATGGTTTTCACTTCAATCAGGGTAGGTCGATCCGTGTTTGCTTTTGCTTCAGCAATTGCCTTGTCCAACGTATCAAAATCTGTCCCTTCTTCTACATAAATAACTTGCCATCCATAAGCTTCGAAGCGATCCTTCACACTTTCAGAAAAGGACATATGAAGATCCCCATCAAGTGAAATATCGTTAGAGTCATACATGACGATCAAACGTCCGAGACGAAGGTGTCCTGCAAGAGACGCAGCTTCAGCAGAAACGCCTTCCATCAAATCACCATCTCCACAAATGCTGTAGGTAAAGTGATCGACGACATTGAAATCATCACGGTTGTATGTAGCTGCTAAGTGGCGTTCTGCCATCGCCATTCCAACTGCCATCGCGATTCCTTGTCCGAGCGGTCCGGTTGTCGCTTCAACACCTGGGGTATCTCCATATTCAGGGTGTCCTGGTGTCTTACTTCCCCATTGGCGGAAATTTTTCAAATCATCTAGTGATACGTCGTATCCGAATAGATGCAGCAGACTATATAAAAGCATAGAACCGTGACCTGCCGATAAAACGAAGCGGTCTCTATTGAACCAGTCAGGGTTTGAAGGGTTATGGTTCATATGCTTACTCCATAATGCATAGGCCATTGGCGCAGCGCCCATTGGCATGCCAGGGTGTCCGGAATTCGCTTTTTCTACGCTATCGATCGACAACGTACGAATTGTATTAATTGTTAATTGCTCAATTGAAGTTGACACGGCGATTCATCCTTTCTTCTTACACCATTATTCTTTCATTCCTTTACCATGATATACTCTCTCTACAAAATTCACAAGACTGGCGGCCATTCGGCATAAAATTTCAAAATAATGTTGAATTTCAGGGGATTTGGGTCTTAAATATAGGCTTTGAAAAATTTAATAGTGGTTAAAAAATTGATATAAGAGAGCGGCTACAACGACCTTAACCGTTCCGGACTTGAATCCTAGAGTACGTGCCCATGCCGGGGAGAACAATTAAAAAGCCTCTACCATCTGTTATGGTACAGGCTTTGTTTAAAGTATCTTCAATTAAGCAATACTCGGTAATTCAATTTTAAAATGATCAGTCGAATGATCATAATCCATTTTCATTTCTTCAACAAACCAAGTTTCATGCGGCCGGACAAAAAAGCGGATTCCATCTACCTCTTGTACATAATCGCCGTCCATCGGCATTCCCCGTTCTACTCCAATACAAAGACCTGTCTCACTGCCAGCATATCGACAAAAGAGCTGAAGTGCATCCCCATTTTGCAATCCCATTTCTTGCCTGTACATTTCTACTACTGGACTCGTAATAGAGAACATCAGTCAATCCACTCCCTTAGCATTGTTATATAACAGTATATCAGAATTTGCGACTGATGCAATACAAAAACAAGCCCGATTTGAATTATTTTTCAAACCAGGCTCGTTTATTAATGGTAGCGTTTCTTTTCATTTTTCAATTTCTCAGGGGTAACGTCTTTTCCTTCTGGATCAACAACTTTGATAGAACGCAATTGATCCTTAAAACCACCGCGGAATGCTTTCAAATATTCTTCACGCAGTTTTCGTTGTTCTTCTTGCTCTTTTTTGCTCAACCCTTCATCTTTCGATTTCCGTGCGAGCTCATTGATTCGATCTATTTTTTGTTTCGGCAGCATTGTCAAACTCCTTTTACAAAGACTTGATTCCTTGTTTGTCTTATTCTAACGTATTTTAAAGGAGATTTCTAATCTTCTGTCCTGCCATTTTTGTTTATATGGTCTTGATACCGCCTATGGACTGTGGCTTTTGAAACATCATAACCAAATCCTTGTAATGTAGTGGCGATCTCCTGGAAGGTCAACTCCAGATTCCTAAGACGAACAATCTCTTCGGTTGGGATCTCCTTTTTCTCACGCCCGCCCTGATTCAGGTTAGTGAGGTTTTTTTCTGGCCGATATCCACCGTCGACTGCACGTCTCATCCCCCTCTTAATTTTTGCATTGTGAAGCTTCCGCTGATAGTCTTCAACCAGACTCACGATTTCCAAGACCATTGAATCGGCCTCCGTTAGTTGAAGCTCCCCCTGTTCACTGATCGTAAAGCACTTTACATTATATTTTCCGAGTGTATGAAGGATCGCAATCTTTGCACTGCCTCTTCCGATCCTGGTTTCATCCTGGACAAGGAGGACATCCATTTTTCCTTCTTTGGCCATATCCAAGACTTCGAGCATTCCCTCACGATCCACATCATATCCGCTTTTCCTTTCGTGAATCGAGTAGATGACATTAAAGTTGAAGTGGTCAGCCAGCCGATTCAGTTCCGCCTCCTGACGTTCAAGAGATGAGGCCTGTGTTTCTTTTTCCGTACTTACCCTGCAATAGATGACTGCATTCATATTATGTTCCCTTCACGAAGAGTTATTTGGATGCAAGTTGATTTACATCTGCTTCTACTGGAATGATGACTGTATCACCAGGTTGTAACTGATCCGCTTTTACTCTGTTATTGCTTTCGACCCATTTTACGAAGGCCTCGCTTGTAAATGTATGGTTTTCCTTAAACTTTCTAGATAATTCCCAAAGAGTGTCCCCTTGTTCGATTCTAACATTTATGTATTTCTCTGTTGTATCTGACTTCGCATTCACAAAAGAATAAGTACCCATTGTCAAAACTACAGCTATCAATACAATAACAAAAGACCAACCGTTCTTTCTGTTCGTATTTTTCATTTCATTTCCCTCCCATACGAATACCTGTTCTCATTTGTTGTTTTCATTGTATTAAGAACGTTTGTTCCTGTCAATAGTTTTTTCTCGAACTTATGTTTGTATTTTTGTCGAACAAGTGATATACTTAATGCAATAATCGAGGAGAAAAGAGGTGGACAGAATGAAACTATCACGCCGTCAACAGGATATACTTAATTACATAAAGTTCGAAGTGAAACATAAGGGTTATCCCCCTTCTGTCCGTGAAATAGGTGAAGCTGTCGGGCTCGCTTCAAGTTCGACCGTTCATGGACACCTGTCCCGTCTGGAGAAAAAAGGACTCATCAGACGCGATCCGACAAAACCGAGAGCGATCGAAGTGATTACGGAGGATATGGATACTACCATTCCAAAAAGTGAATCTATCAATATCCCAGTAATCGGTAAAGTAACGGCAGGTCAACCTATCACCGCAATTGAAAACATAGAAGAGTATTTCCCTTTACCAGATCATATGGTAGGAGATGACAATGTATTCGCATTAGTTGTACAAGGAGACAGTATGATTGAGGCTGGGATCTATGACGGGGATATGGTTATTGTCAAACA
Organism: Pseudalkalibacillus sp. A8; assembly: GCF_045920555.1. Taxonomy (NCBI): domain Bacteria; kingdom Bacillati; phylum Bacillota; class Bacilli; order Caryophanales; family Fictibacillaceae; genus Pseudalkalibacillus; species Pseudalkalibacillus sp. A8. The sequence goes on along the minus strand of NZ_CP174509.1, from coordinate 3,003,502 downwards.
GCAGTCATCAGCTAACAACGGGGATATCGTGGTTGCGATGACAGAGGAGGATGAAGCTACAGTCAAGCGATTCTTCAAGGAAAAAGATTTCATTCGTCTACAACCAGAGAATGCTTCGTTGGAACCGATCATTCTTAACAGCGTTACCATTCTTGGTAAAGTAATCGGCGTTTATAGAACGTTACATTAATCGAAACACAAATAGAGCCGTCTAATATGAAGTGACCCCTGTCAAGTAGACAGAAATTAAAAAGCATTTTTAAGCAGCCTGAGCTCTATAATTATAGGGACTCAGGTTGTTTAATTTCTTTTGAAATCTCTGGTGATTATAAAATCGTATGTATTGGTGGACGGCAAACTTAACCTCTTCAGAGGTTCGGAAAGAGTATAAGTGAAAACATTCTGTTTTAAAATGGCTAAAAAAGTTCTCCATACAAGCATTATCCCAACAGTTTCCTTTTCGAGACATACTCGCTTTCATTTTGTATTTTTTAAGCAGTTGGTTATATTGTTTTGAGGTGTACTGGAATCCCTGATCGCTATGAAGGATAATTCCTTTTACACTCCGTTTTCTTCTTGCCTTTTTTACTGTATCCATTACTAGTTGAAGGTCGTTTCTTTGACTGATTTTATATGCGATGATTTCGTTATTGTATAAGTCTTTAATAGCCGATAAATACAATCTTTGTCCATTAAAAATTAAGTATGTAATGTCTGTTACCCATTTTTCATTTGGCTTAGAGGCTTTAAAATCTCGGTTCAAATGGTTTTCTGAGATGGCATAAGCTTCCTTCTTTCCGTAGTAGGGCCGTTTTCTTCTTATGATGGCTTTTATTCCCAATTCACCCATCAAGCGTTGAACCCGTTTATGATTCATATGTAAATTGTGTACCGACTTAAGCCAGACATGTATCCTTCTATAACCATAAATCCCCTTGAGCTTTGTGTGACACTTTATGATTAACTTCTTGATTTTATCATCCTCTAACTGTTTAGAAGAGGGGGCTTCCTGACGCTTTAACCACTTGTAATATCCGCCCCTTGATACCCCTGCAAGTTCACATAGAAGTTGGACAGGGTATTGTTTCTTGGACATATCTTGAATCACTTTATACTTAGTACCTGTTGATACGGCTTCCATACCCCCTTTTACTTCCCTAAGAACTTTTTTAACATTTCATTCTCGGCTTCTAATCGTTTGATTTTCTCTTCTGGATCCTCAGGACGGGTTCTTGGTCTGCCTTTCCCAGGTCCTTTTGCTTTCCCGCGCTTTTCCTCGAGACCCTTTATTCCTTCTGCCTCAAAGTGTTGAACCCAACGACGTACAACTGAACTAGAAATACCTACTTCCTTCGCAACCGTATCGTAGCCCATACCATCTTTAATATATAGATCCACTACTTTTTTCTTAAATGCAACATCATATGATTGTCTCATTTTCCCCATAGAAAAATCCCCTCCATAATAGACAGATTAATGTGCTTTCTTTTTTCTGTCTACTATGTGGGGATCATATCAATAAGGACAGCTCTATTTTTTATTTGTCTATCAATTTGAAAACCAGGTGGTTATGAAACCCAAGGGATCTACATGAAGGTGGGACAGCTTACGTGTTGAATTCCTTTTTAAATTTTTCCAGTAGTCCATCCGGTATTTTCTCCTTCCTATGTTTCTTATTGATTTTCTGATCCGCTAGGAATTCTAACTACTCTTCTTCTAATTCCTGTAAATCCTTCCCATAGACTACTACTATTTTTGTTATCAACTGTGATTTATTGTAGATCTCCAAGAACGTCTCCAAATCGTATGTATCAATCAAGAAATTCGAAAAAGAATTTGTCTGCACATAGAACAGCCAACGTTTTTCTATATTCCTTCGCACAATTTTTTATAGTTTTTTTGGACTAGTTCATATCGTTCAAAGTTCCCCCGGATTGCCGTGATAATATGCGGATATTTACACAGAATATAACTTGAAGTGAATTTATTATTCATCGGAGGTACCAGACAATGACTGGAAAAATACAATTGACCGCTTCTGAAATCGCTTCGACATGGACGAATTATATCGAGGATTGCATGTCAAAATGTGTTTTGAGTTATTTCCTTAAAATCGTAGAAGATGAAGAGATAAAGCCCATCGTCCAATATTCCTATGATCTCTCTAACGCTCATATCGAAAAATTGACGAGTCTTTTCAATGAAGAAGGGATTCCTGTACCTGTAGGCTTCACCATAAAAGAGGACGTTAATTTGAACGCCCCCCGTATGTACTGTGATGTTTTCATACTCACATACATTAATCATATGGCAAAAGTAGGCTTGCTTGGATACAGCGGTTTTCTATCTATGAGTGTAAGAGACGATATGAGAGCCAATTTCATGGAAGGATTGCAAGAAACCGCCAAGTTGTATGACTTAAGCTCCCAGGTTGCCCTCTCAAAAGGCGTTTTTGTAAGAGCTCCTTATATTGATTATCAGACTAAAACTGACTTTGTAGATTCTAAAAAATATTTGAGCGGGATTTCATTTTTCAGTAAACAGCGGCCATTAAATGCTGTTGAAATTTCACATTTATATATGAACATTCAGACTAACTTGATGGGAAGCAAACTTGCTCTAAGTTTTGCACAAGGTTCACCAAGAGAAAACATCCAAACATATATGCAAAGAGGAAGGGACATTTCTAAGAAACATGTTCAAATATTTACAAAAACCCTACTTGATAATAATATCCAGCCACCAATTACATCCGATGCGTCCATAACCGATTCGACTACACCACCATTTTCGGACAAACTGGCTCTTTTTCAAATAGGGTTCATGAGTGCATCTGGTATGGGGAATTATGCAACTGCATCTGCAGCAAGCCAGAGAAGCGACCTGATAGGAAATTACCAACGACTATCTCTTGAAATCGCCCAATATGCAAAAGATGGAGCAGATCTTATGATTCAGAACTCATGGTTGGAGGAACCTCCTGGGACGACAGATAAACAAGATCTCATCAAGAAAAAAGAGACTAAATGATTATCTCATACCTTTCAAAAGGTCTAATGAAAGGATGATTTAAATGGCATTAACGCTTATCATTACAATAACCTTCTTAGTCTCATTGGTTTTCTTTTTTCTCAATAAAAGTTTGCCCTTCTTGCAAAATTCATTGCTGTTCATGTTGATATCTATCCTGACCAAAAATTTCACAACGGTCATGTCAATGGAATTGAAAGTTATAAAAACGACAGAGGAACATTTCTTATTCCTTTTTTTCCTTTTGAACAGGGAAATCCTGATACCTCTACTCGTGCTTATTTTTATCAATTTATATATGCGAACTGCGTCAATCGGGAAACGGGCTAGCATTTTCATCTGTATATTCGCCTTTTTACTAGGAGTGAATTATCTCTCGGATCATTTTAAGGTTATCGAGTTTATTAAAATTAATTTCTATTATAAGACCATCGTGGATACAACCTACTTCTTAATTGGCTTAGGTTTGGTCAAAATAATTCGTTACTTCCAATTGGAGCGTCAATATGAAGGTTTATGAAAATTCATTTGACTTAAATGAATGGTATGTCATCATCAGTCTAGTTTTATTAATTATTCTCATTTGGGTAACCCCAAAAGTTTTCTCATTTATAGAGGGAACTGCACATTTTGTATACGGGGTGTACATTGGGATGTTTTATGACCATACAATCAGTGTATCCCCATGGGATTTCTATGATGTGAATGACAATTCCAGTTATCAATCAATCGATTTCTTCAGCTATCTGATGTATGGTCCCTATAGTTATTTCTTCATGTATCTCTATGTAAGGCTGAAAATCAAGGGATTTATGACAATCGCTTACATATTATCATGGATTGTTCTATCATTGTTTCTTGAATGGGTTGGAAGAGAAGTCGGATTGTTTCATTATGAAAAGGGATACAGAATGTATTGGTCCGTACCGATCTACATGTCCGCTCAAATATTACAAATCATTTACTATCACCTAATAAAACTGATGAGAAATAATTAACCTTAAACATTTAAAAACCCTAGACACCAATGGTATCTAGGGTATAGACGCTTGTTGTTAGTCCCAAAATTAAACTTAGCTGTGTCTGCTTAGCTTGGATCCACTTCATCCAAAGAAAGCCTAGTGACTTTTGTATAGTCGCCTTTCTTGATTTCTTCTTCTGTGGCATCTTCTTTCAGCTGTTCGTAACTATCCATTCCTGGAGCGACTGTAGGCTCCTCCTTCTTTTTCTTATCCATATAACCATCTCCTTTCGTGCATACTTTTTCCATTATGAAAACTATGTATACGATACCTATCTAAAAAACCTTGCTACATTATGGAAAAGGAAAAGTTCCGTTAAGAAAAACGACCTCCATATTTTTTGGAGGTCGTTCATAATTAATAGTGAAGGGATACATCAGCTATGACAGGGTAATGGTCGCTTGGGAACTGACCGTTTTTCTTATAGTCCAATATCTCAATTTTTTCGGCTGTTACATTACCTTTGGAAAGAATCCAGTCAATACGTCTATCCGATCCCCCACCTGTCGGATCATCGAATCCATTGAAGGTTCCTAGGTTCTCATTTACTCTATCTTCTGCAGATTCCCATAGATCAATAAACGGTCCTGTGGCAGTTAGTTTTTCATGTGGCACACTCTTTGGACTTGCATTGAAGTCTCCAGTCAAAAGGACCGGCAGGGATGGATCGAATTCCTCCACTTTTCTTGAAATCAATTCTGCACTTTTTTGTCTCGCTTCTTCGGATTGATGATCAAAATGAGTATTCACAAAATAAAAGGATTCTTTCGTTTTTTCATCCAGGAATTTCACCCATGTGACCATTCTTGGGATGGTGTTCCCCCAGGAGGTGGAACCTACAGCTTCTGGTGTATCAGATAACCAGTAGTGATCATACTCTAACGGTGTAAAGCGTTCTTTGTTGAAAAAGATTGCCATGAATTCCCCTTTACTGCCACCTTCACGACCTAAACCAATCCAATCGTATTTAGGTAAATCCTTATCTACATCTTCAACCTGCTGGTAAACCGCTTCCTGAGTACCAAAAATATCAGGGCTCTCCATATTGATCAGCTTTTTTACCGTTGGTCTCCTCTCTGCCCAAGTATGTGGTGATGGATCGTAATCGTTTAAATACCTCAAATTGAAAGTCATCACCTTTAAATCCAAATTAGAAGCATTTTCATCCTTGCTCGCGAATGCTGTCGGACTCCCGTTCAAATAACTGACTAAAAGTAAAAGTACGAACGACAGTAAATACATCGGTTTGAAATGATTTCTTTTCAAAACCCATTCCCTCCTTATGTAATTGATCAAGTATTAACTTACTAGAAGTCTATAAACCTCTAATTAAGGAGGTGTACGTGTTATGTTAATTTTATGAACTATTGATCAGATTCATATAAAAGCGAAAGGATGAGGATGCAATATTCCATACCAATTAAGAAAAAAGTGGCAGTCTTGGATTGCCATTCTTTTTTGCTTTGTGGTTAGATAAATGGAACAAATTATTATAAACCCTCGCTTACGTTATTTGTTAAATAGTAAAAATTTCGTTTAATTAATGTAAAAATCAGAAATATATCTGTCTTTTTATGTATGATAGTTACCAAACATAACTCAATTCTTCCAACTGAGGGGTTAACTATGGTGAAAACTGCACTATTATTCTTAAAGAAATATCTCCTGGAAATGTGTATTTTTCTAAGCTTCATACTGCCTCCGATTGGTGTTTTTCTCTTATTAGTAATCGGAAGCTACCATTTGCACCAGGCTTGGAAAAATGGAGCGGGATTGAGTTTGACTCCTGGTCTATTCCTGTTGGGTTGTATGTTTGTTTCATCCATCGGTTCCTCGATGGTTATGGATGATCAGTCGTATTTCTTGGTTCCAGCGTTAATCCTATCGTATATGGGAATTTATATGAAAATAACGAGAAATGGCGTCCAGAAAACTTTCTTAGCATTCAAGTGGATCACGATCTACGGAGGGGTTTATTTTTACAGCTTGTATCCTTTTCAAGAATTATTGATCAGTCCTACCTTCCAAAACTATATCTCTGGTACAGCTTTAATCGGGACAGGTAGCATACAGGGTTACAAAAGGTTAATCGGTGCCGCATATAATCCAAACTTTTCAGTCGCTCTCTTGTTATTAGGTTTATCGTTCCTCCTATCGGAATGTTTAAAAAATCTTAGAAAAGCAGATTATTTAAAAACAAGCATTCAAGCGGTCATTACTTGTATCCTTGCCCATGCTATCATTTTAACAGGCTCCAGAGCAGGTTTCTCAGCAATGCTGGTCATTTTTCTACTTTTTTTATTCAGATGGAATAAACCAGTAACATTCATCCTCATTCTAGCTATGGGAATGAATATGAGGTTGATCCTGGATTGGATGCCAAGGAATGAACATCTTCTACAATCAGCAGAAACGAGAAAAGAAATATGGAAAAATTCGTTCAGTCTATGGCAAGAGCATTCTTTATTTGGTATGACACCCATGGGATTCAAGGAAGAATATTTCCATTATTTTAACGAACAAATCCCCCACGCCCATAACCTGCTTCTGGGTATGTTCACCGAATACGGTGCTCTAGGTGGGATCGCTTGTCTCATTGTACTTCTTATCAATATGTACAAGGTGATCTATCTTTATTTCACCAAACAAAACAACAAATATCTCGACTCTTTTTTACTTTCGTTACCTGTCATGTTGTTGACCGGAGTTTTTGATTATGTACTTTTCTCCCCACAAGTGGCATTGATGACGATCATATTAATGGCATATTGGGACAAATATACGGCAAGGTTGTCATTTAGGAGTACCTGGATTTTAAGTATTCCAAAATGGAGTTATCGGTTCTTCTTCTAAAAATGGGCGAGATTAGGATATATATTAAGGAAGTTGAGGAAGATGAACTTTCCGCAAAATCATTAATAACCGGTCCTCCTACTTATTTTCACATTTATCAGAAATATAACCTAAAACAGTCCTAAAATTACACCACCAAGAACTTCGGTTGAAGTCCTAACAGCTCCTTCAGTTCCTTATCCCTCTGAACAAACTCAAAGCTTGGAAAATCACCTGAAAATGCTGTGAATTTATCTTACAAATCGTTTACGAGTTGAGCAATTTCCCCTGTATGACGGCGTATCCCTTGGGCATCATACATGACGACCATACTCAAAATGATAGCATGTGCTACTTCCATGTGATGCGACCCTTTATTGGTTACTATATATGTAGCAAGCGATGATACGGCCGTTGAATGGGAACTTGGCATCCCGCCTGTCGTAGCTACCTGTTTTATATCCCTCTTGCCCGTCAACCTCTATGTGTGAAAATTTTCAGTCCATGTACAATCCTCATCGTCGAAAGCCCCGTAAATATCCCTTTGTTCATCTTACGCATAAACTTTCACCCTTATTATAAAATCATCCTTTTTCCAGACTTCGACTAAGTAGCCTTGCCTGATTGCAAACATATGAAATATAGTAGAGGAAACAACTTTTAATAACGTAGAATGGGGTGATAGCTTGGTCATCTATGAAAGAGAAGACGATTGGGTAATGATTCCGCAGCATCATCATGGTCTGCTTTCAGGGGATATTGCTCGGCATTGGAATTCTGCTTATATCAAAGGAACCGAAAGATGGAGTGATGTGATTTTTGCAATCGCACAACATGACCGTGCCTGGATCGATCTGGATGAATCTCCTTTTTGGAATGATAGTGCCAAGAAGCCTTATTCCTTCATCGATTTTCCTCTGATCCCGAAACTTACCTTTTATAAAAAAGGAATTGCGGAAGTTGAAAGACAGTCTCCGTACGCCGGATTACTGTGTAGTCTCCATTACCATTCCTTTTTGGTCGGGGCCAAGGAGCCTGCCGCAATTGAATTCACTAGACAGGAAAAAGCCCGGCAAGACCGTTTGATGGAACAACTGAACCTCTTTGGTGCAATTAATGAAGACCTATTAAAAAATCACTTCCTTATGGTCCAATTTTGTGATGATCTCTCATTATATTTATGCATGCAAGAACCTGGAACCCCAAAGGCAGAGGAATTCCCTTGGTTTAAAGATGGATTTAAACAGATTTTTCCTTTTGCAGAGGGAAATAAGATCATTGCAGAGTGGCTTGACTCGAAGCATGTATCTCTGCATCCTTTTCCTTTAGCCTCTCCGGCCGTTGTATCTATAAAAGTCAAAAATGTAAAGAAAACAGATATCCACCAGTTGGGGATAGCGAAAGCCTATAAGGATACGGAATGGAAAGAGAGAACATTTACTTTGACTTAGACCGTATCGCTACTTATGCAGATTTCTTTTTGCATGCCATAAAACAATAGGACGGTCTGTGAGAATGTTGACAACAGCACTGTTAATGAGAAGTGCACTTTTGAATACTCCATAGGATGCACGATACTGGTGTATTGATAAAACAGCTCCTTTCTTTTCAAAAAAAGAAAGGAGCTGTTTTATGGAAAAGAGTGTAGAAGGATACAAAAGTATGCGTAAGCAAATCACTCGGAAGAAGTGGTAACGAACCTGGTTGGTAAAACATACATTTTACCCAGAAACAAAAAAGTGTGTACAAACAGTGAAAAGTATTTGACAACTTTGTGAAGATAAATGAATAATAGAGGAAAGGGGATGATTAACATGAAATCTAGAATAAAACTATTGAACGCTACCAAGTGTGTTGGCGGATCAGTCCTTGCATTAGGCATTATGATGTTTCTATTCGGTTTTATTGTAAGCGGTTTCGAATTTTTAATTTCTATTGGTATTGGAACAATTACAGGTTCTGTTTTTATCTTCCTTATCGGATTGTTTTTTGCAGCGACGGAAGAAATGCTTGAGAAAAGTTATAAAGGAATTCATGTAACCCCACTCAAAGCTAAAGAAAACTCGTTTGACAAGTTTTAAGACGAAGAAAAGGTATAGTAAACTTACATTTAAACGATAAAATTTGCCGTATAACGACATACGGCAAATTTTTGCTTTTCTATATATAAAAAAAGGAGCACCCTAATGAAGTGACCCCTGTCAAGTAGACAGAAATTAAAAAGCATTTTTAAGCAGCCTGAGCTCTATAATTATAGGGACTCAGGTTGTTTAATTTCTTTTGAAATCTCTGGTGATTATAAAATCGTATGTATTGGTGGACGGCAAACTTAACCTCTTCAGAGGTTCGGAAAGAGTATAAGTGAAAACATTCTGTTTTAAAATGGCTAAAAAAGTTCTCCATACAAGCATTATCCCAACAGTTTCCTTTTCGAGACATACTCGCTTTCATTTTGTATTTTTTAAGCAGTTGGTTATATTGTTTTGAGGTGTACTGGAATCCCTGATCGCTATGAAGGATAATTCCTTTTACACTCCGTTTTCTTCTTGCCTTTTTTACTGTATCCATTACTAGTTGAAGGTCGTTTCTTTGACTGATTTTATATGCGATGATTTCGTTATTGTATAAGTCTTTAATAGCCGATAAATACAATCTTTGTCCATTAAAAATTAAGTATGTAATGTCTGTTACCCATTTTTCATTTGGCTTAGAGGCTTTAAAATCTCGGTTCAAATGGTTTTCTGAGATGGCATAAGCTTCCTTCTTTCCGTAGTAGGGCCGTTTTCTTCTTATGATGGCTTTTATTCCCAATTCACCCATCAAGCGTTGAACCCGTTTATGATTCATATGTAAATTGTGTACCGACTTAAGCCAGACATGTATCCTTCTATAACCATAAATCCCCTTGAGCTTTGTGTGACACTTTATGATTAACTTCTTGATTTTATCATCCTCTAACTGTTTAGAAGAGGGGGCTTCCTGACGCTTTAACCACTTGTAATATCCGCCCCTTGATACCCCTGCAAGTTCACATAGAAGTTGGACAGGGTATTGTTTCTTGGACATATCTTGAATCACTTTATACTTAGTACCTGTTGATACGGCTTCCATACCCCCTTTTACTTCCCTAAGAACTTTTTTAACATTTCATTCTCGGCTTCTAATCGTTTGATTTTCTCTTCTGGATCCTCAGGACGGGTTCTTGGTCTGCCTTTCCCAGGTCCTTTTGCTTTCCCGCGCTTTTCCTCGAGACCCTTTATTCCTTCTGCCTCAAAGTGTTGAACCCAACGACGTACAACTGAACTAGAAATACCTACTTCCTTCGCAACCGTATCGTAGCCCATACCATCTTTAATATATAGATCCACTACTTTTTTCTTAAATGCAACATCATATGATTGTCTCATTTTCCCCATAGAAAAATCCCCTCCATAATAGACAGATTAATGTGCTTTCTTTTTTCTGTCTACTATGTGGGGATCATATCATAAAGGCACTCCTCTTTATATATTCTTAACTTATCCCATATCCCAGACCAATGCTAGCAATGTACCAAAGACGGTAACCAGAGCTATGATTACGCCGTAGTATACATTTGTATAAATGGCACCCTTGTCTTCGGTTTCACCTGCATGCATGAACACCACGAGCTGAAGACCTGCTTGCAGGAATGCAGTGACAAGAAGGACTGTCATCCCTACCGCAAACGACATGTCAAAGACATATACCCCTAAAGCAACTGCAGTCAGGACCAATGAAAAGACGAATCCCATGACCTGTTTGAGAGGAAATAATTCGCTCATATTACATCATCCCTTTCAGATAGATGAAGCTGAAAATAAAGATCCAAACGACGTCCAGGAAGTGCCAGTAAAGCGAGAAAATAAAGGATTTATTCCCTGTTTCAGGAGTCAAACCGTCCCTTTTCACCTGAATGAGGATGTAAAGACCCCAGAAAAGTCCAAGTGTTACGTGTGTTCCGTGTGTTCCCAATGTGGTCAACAGGATTGAGGTAAACGCACTTGTTTGTATTCCTGCTCCTTCATGCACATACGTGACGAATTCAAAGATTTCAACGCCCAAAAATGCTAGACCCAGCAATAGCGTAACGACGAAGAATCCCATCATTGCTTTCTGTCTGCCAAGACGCATCGCATGGATTCCAAGTCCAATTGTAAAACTACTTGTCAAAAGTAAAATCGTCTCGAATAACACAGGCGTGATATGGAAAATCTCTGCTCCGTTCGGACCGCTTCCAGTACGGTCATAGAGTGTAAAATAGGATGCGAAAAGCGTCGCAAAAAGCATGATTTCCGCACCAAGGAAAATCCAAAATCCAAAGATCTTCAAACGATTCTCTTCTGTGCTATATTCTAACGGCAGCGAGTGATCAATTTTCATACCTTAAGCACCTCGCATTTCTGATTCTGTGTCTTCAATCTCTTTCACAGAAATATAATGTCCGTGATCTTTCTCAAATGAACGCAATGTCATACATATAAAGATTCCGATTGTTGTGATGATTGCCGGAATCCATAAGCTGAAGACGAGCGAGAAGCCCCATGCAAAGAAAATACAGCTCATGATAAACGGTACACCACTATTGTTCGGCATGTGGATCTTTTCATATTTCCCTTTAAACAAGACATGATCTTTTTTCTTGACGTCCCATAACGCCTCACTGGATGCTACTTCCGGTGTGATCGCAAAGTTATATTCAGGCACCGGTGTGTGGGTAGCCCACTCTAGCGTACGTGCATCCCAAGGGTCTGCGCTGATGTCTCTTGAAGCATAGCGGACACTATAGTAGATGTTGTACACGATCAGTACGAATCCGACTGCCATGATCGCCGCTCCAATGAATGAGACCATATTCAACGGTCCAAATCCTGTCGATTCAGAATACGTGTACATACGTCGTGCCTGACCGTCCAAGCCTGTCACATACATCGGCATGAAGGCGAGCAGGAAACCTATCGAAAGCAACCATGCGGTCCACTTTCCGATTTTCTCATTTAACATGAAACCGAACATTTTCGGCCAGTAGAACGTCAGACCAGCAAGCATTGCAAACACGACACCTGGGATAATCACATTATGGAAGTGCGCGACCAGGAACATCGTATTGTGGTACTGATAGTCTGCAGCTGACATCGCAAGCATGACACCTGTCACTCCACCTAGTGTGAAGAGCGGAATGAAAAGGATCGAATAGAGCATCGGCGTCGTAAATTCGATTTTACCTTTCCATAATGTCAGCAGCCAGTTGAAAATCTTGACGCCTGTCGGAACCGCGATCGCCATTGTTGTAATGGAAAAGATACTGTTCGCGAATGCTCCCTGACCCATTGTAAAGAAATGGTGGGCCCATACGACGAATGATAGAAGTGAAATCAGTACCATGGATCCAACCATCGATTTATAGCCATATAGATTACGGCGAGCAAAGGTTGAAATGATTTCACTGTAGATTCCGAATGCCGGTAGAATCAAGATATATACTTCAGGGTGTCCCCAAACCCAGAACAGGTTTGCCCAGAGCATCGCCATTCCGCCATTATCCAGTGTAAAGAACTGTGTTCCGAATAAAAGATCCATCGTCCCCATCGCTAGTGCAACGGTCAATACAGGGAACGCGAACACGATGATCACGCTCGTAATAAGAGAAGCCCATGTGAACATCGGCATCTTCATCAATGTCATGCCAGGAGCTCTCATTTTGAGAATCGTTGTAATGAAGTTAATCCCTGTCATCAAAGTACCGATACCAGCGATTTGAATCGCAATCATATAATAATGCGAACCTACAGATTCTCCATCTGCAAGCGGGAAGTACGATGTCCACCCTGCGTCAGGCGATCCGCCGACCATGAATGAAATGTTGAACAGCATCGCACCCATGAAAAACAACCAGAAACTGAGTGCATTCAAGCGTGGGAACGCGACATCACGCGCCCCGATTTGCAGTGGTACAACAAAGTTCATAAAGAATATGATAAACGGCATTGCCATGAACAGGATCATGACGACCCCGTGGGTTGTGAAGATTTCATTATAGTGTTGTGAATCCAAAAGCGTATTGTCTGGCACAGCAAGCTGAGCACGCATCATGATGGCATCGACGCCACCACGGAAAAGCATCAGTAAAGCAGAGATGAGGTACATGATCCCAATGCGTTTATGGTCAACGGTCGTGATCCATTCCCGCCAGAGATAGCCCCATTTTTTAAAATAGGTCAAGCCGGCAATGATCGCGATAAACGTAAGACCGGCAGCCACCATTGAAGCATATATCGCAAAACTCGGATGTGGTATGGCAAATCGTTCAAAGAATTCCATACGATTTGACTCCTTTCGAGAATATCTTTAATCGGTAAAACCCGTTCGTTTACTCGTGATGATTCATGTGATCGTCGTGATCAGAGCTTTCCTTATCGGAAGCTGAGTGATGTTCATCAGAATGTTTATGTTCATTTTCATACTTGTCACCTTCGTGATGATGTTCTGGAGCCGGTGAAAACTCTAAGTGTGTCCCGGTAAACGTCATCCGTCCTAGATGGCCTGGTTCAAGCAATTTCTCAAATTTTTTCTCGGTGATCGGTTCAGCGGTTACTTTTACCTCTTTTACCCAGTCATCAAATTCTTGCTGGGACATAGCTGTCACATCGAACTTGTTTTCAGCAAATCCTTCACCACTGAAGTTCGCATTTCGTCCCATATAATCTCCTTCAACGTCAGCAGCCAGATGAAGCTTCGTTAAGTGGGCATGCATTGCGTATTTCTGCCCGCCGAGCTGAGGAATCCAGAAACTCGTAATCGGTCCGTGTGAGTAAAGTCTGAATTCAAGTGGGCGATCAGTTGGAATGTATAAATAGTTGACCGTCTCGATCCCTTCTTCCGGATAACTGAAATGCCACTTCCAGTCCGATGATGATGCATAGACGACCAAAGGTTCTTTCTCTTCGTATCCTTGCGGGGCCGATTCCACAATATAGTTACTTTGAACAGAAACGAAAGAAAGGAAAGCAACAATCAAGACCGGAATCCCGACCAATATTCCTTCCACCCATGGGTTGCCTTCAATATGAGGTGGTTCATAGTCTGCAGGTTGTTTGGATGCACGGTATTTCACCAACATGATCACAAGCCATACGAAAACGGTAATCACAATTCCCGCCATCATCAACATGGTCAACATGATGTCACTGGCTAACCTTTCAGCTTGAGGTCCTTTCGGATCCAACACGGTTAGTTGCTCACAACCTGTCAGCACTGTGACAATGCTCATCATGATTGCAAACAAAGCCAATTTGAGTTTCATACAAGTACCCCTCTTTCTCATTAGATAAATCTATGAATATAAGTATCAATTAACTTTCTTGGCTCTATTTTATCAGGATTATCCGGCTACTTTGTGAAGTTGTGAACTTTGTCACTAATTTGCTAAAAACATTTGACAATCCTTTGTCAGTTGTCTGAACATTGGCACTAAAGACAAAATAAATTACGAACCCTATAATTAATTGATGACTCGTTATTCTAACAGTCTATTCATATTGGAAGTACCTTTGGGGCAATCTGCCGTCTTTCAGCTTGTTAAATTGGAAAAAAGACGAACTTAAAAAAATCTGAATTAGCGCGAAATCGAAAATTTCATAAAAAATAACCCTTGGCATAATCGTTGTCATACCAAAGGTTATTAGTTCTATCCAATTGAACCTTCCTCACTAGCACTTCAAACGCTTGCCCGCTAACTTTCATGGGAACTTATTTAATGAACAAACGGGAACTTTTCGTATCAAAACACGATTTTTCTCAAAATGTCATTAAGTATGAGAGACTCAGACATTATGGGTCAACTCCCCTTTAATTGAATAAACAATAGGTTTTATTTCTTACTCTAGGATTCTTTTCAGTAGTGCCTAATACCTTAACATACAAAAAGACAGCTTTAAGCTGCCATTAGAGACTCTTATAAATAGTTAAATAACCAATAGTGTATGTCACCATAACAAATGTTTCTTCGTTCGATCAACGATGAGGAGGCCAGGACCCTTGCATTTTTCTGATTGAATAATTTGACCCGTATGATAGGCGTCGTGGAGAAATATGTCCAGTAGCTTCCCTTCAAGTGAATTTCGTTCAAGATCTTCAACAGAAGTCTTAATCAGCAACTGTCGTAAACTGTGATGAACGTTCTCGGCTCGTTCAACGACTTTATTCCATTCCTTATCTTCGTTAGACTCTTCAGTGAGATAGAAGGTTTCATTACCGTCGAGATTATGTGTCCACTTAAGGCCCTGCATGTTTGCTACAAGTCTCTCTTTGTAATAAATGAGATGATTAACGTTCTCCCAGATGGTTTTGGTTGCCTCTCCAGTTGGTCTCCAGCTGGCTTGTGCTACCGTGATTCCTTCAATTGCATTTTTGAGTGGAGCATACCAACTTTCCTTATCAAACGTAGAATCTAGTATGTTTAAAAGCAAGTCAATTCGATTTAAAGTCATCTCCTCCTTATAATAATTTTTTATAATCATATTTTCCCTGTGTCCATTTCGTATTTTATTTCAAATAATACTGCTCTAGTTCAACAAAAGAGTGCATTTCTCCTTCTTAGAGAAATGCCATCAAGTACTATGAATACCTCATCAGTCTCTTTATGATCGTGCCATACAAAATCCCCTAGAACCTTTACCAGCTTAAACTGATAGTCATTCATTTCACCAATGACTTGGGACCATTGCTCACTAAATTTAGATAACTTTTCTCTTAGATTAATCGGATGATAATCCATTTAGATTCCTCCTCTTCTCCCTCGCTTCTTATATTCTGGCTCTTTAAAAATGAAAAATGAGCGATGTCCTTGTTCCAGAAGCGCCCCCTATAATGGAATAACGAGCGCATTTCAATACTTTTGAACTGTTAGCAGTAGGTAAGCGTTTGAAGTTATCTCCAGCTTTTCCCCTGCTCCACACCATGGACGTGCTAGTTTCCCAGCATCCGGCGCTCCATCTAACGAATTGTACTAGACTATAAGTTCCTCGTTACCTTTAGACAGGAAGTATCTTATAATTCCTACTAAAAGCTCGCACTGTGGCATCCCTCCTGCTGGAGGCAATGTTCCCACGTTCCTACCCGATCGGTGCGATGAACGCTTGGAAAATAATCATTCCACTTCGCTAGACTTGGGGCTGTTCCTCCACTCCCATTACAGGAGATTCCTAGGTCATACCCCTACCCTCACAAGAATAAATGCCTTTCAGTATGATCTTTATGGCAACCGTTTCGGATAACAGTCCTTTATTTCAACGTTCCTTGCTTTCCAAGTCCCTTACAACGTAGCTATCCATTCTAGAATTAGGTGCTTCCTATAAGCCTGTGAGCTGGATATCGCCTTTGTTCGATATAGCGTGTTTCAGAGGGCGCACTTTTACTCCACACCACTCACGTCATCGTTGGATGACACATAAGTTTCCCCATGTTTTAAATCTAGACCTGTACATTCGGAAGTTCGTCAGTTCCTTTCTCAAAGAACATTCTCACCATATCTAGTTTTTCAGCCGTGCGGCATATCCGTTGGCATACCTTTCTGGCTTCAGCCTTCGTTCTGCCGAATCTACCTGTGCTTCATACCCTATAACCTGTCAGTTATAACGCATGCAGGAGTATTGACGGGATGGTTTCAAGAAACATGGCTCCATCATTCCCATCCTCCGTTGTAAAGTTGAAGTCTAAACTGTTAAACTCCCTGTATTTTCGCGCAGTAATGCGCTTATAACAGAACTTGTCGCGCGCACCCTTTAATTGAATAATTCGTCTTGATTGTAAAAGTTTATATTCGATATCCGACTGAACGGGCGAGTCGTGCCAACCCACCGAATAATGCTCTTTGAAATATGATAGGAGGTCCTGCTATATATCCATCTATACACTCCCATGCCATCCCTAACCATAATGGATTCCGAGGAACGCCTTTCGAATTTAATCGGTTTTGTTTGGTTAATTTGTGCATGAGCTTGAACATGTTCCAATGATTCCCTGGTGGTCGAATTTCATGGATTGCTATCAACTGATCTCCACTCTCGTTCCAGAATTGATGCACCTGTTCGGGAAGAACCTTTATATGTTGGCCAGGTCCAAGAACCTGTTCCGTGCCATCTACTATGAAGCGCATCATCCCTTCCTTAACCGTAAATGATTCCGTCAGAACTGGATGCCAATGTGGGCCGTTCATTGCACCTCTTTTCATTACCAAATGTTCAACAATCAAGTACTCCCCTTGTTCATCTGTACCTTGATCTAGAAGTGTAATTGTCGTTCCGTCCGGATGAACGAGTACCTGTTCCATAGTTCTATTCAATCGATCCACCCCTATTCAGCTTCCATTATATCTCATAATTGAAATTAATGAACATTTATATAGAGGTTTGGTTATTCAATTATTTGGCCCTTTTGTGGCTAAATATAGGAACCTCTTATTCCAGAATCCTGGCCTTTAGCTAAAGAAGTGGCTGCAAAAAACATCTGGTACGATTGCAATAGGATTAGTTTTATCAGAGGTGATCAATCAGATTATTCGAAAGGCTAGTCTTAGGAAGAGCATTCAGTAACATTTTTGGATGTTATTACCTAAGAATAAATTCATTAAAATTCTTAACCATTTATTCTGTCTCATGTATAATGTTTTTCATCACTTATAGAGAGGTTTTTATTATGAATTCATTTATTAAAGATCAAATTGGATTATTTCAAGAACGTAATCAAAATCGTGGTCGTCTTTTAGTTAGTTGTCCAGACCAACCTGGAATTGTTTCGACGATTTCAAAGTTTTTGTATTCACATAATGCAAATATTATTGAATCAAGCCAGTACTCAACAAATCCTGAGGGCGGGACTTTTTTTATTCGTATCGAATTTGAATGCCGGGGTTTAAAAGAAAAAGCTAAGGATATGGAGCTGCAGTTCTCTGGAATAGCTGAGGAGTTCTCAATGGAATGGAATTTAACTCACGTTTATAAAGTGAAAAAAGCGGCGATCTTTGTATCAAAAGAGCTCCACTGCTTACTAGAGCTTTTATGGGAATGGCAAAGTGGTGATTTAATGGCGGATATTGCCCTCGTTATTAGTAATCATGAGGAAGCGAGAGATGTGGTTGAATCACTTGATATTCCATTTTATTATATTCCAGCAAATAAGGATATTCGCGAGCAAGTTGAAGAGCAACAATTACAGCTGCTAAAAGAGTATGATATTGATTTAATCGTATTGGCTCGTTATATGCAGATCTTAACACCCAAGTTTGTAGCAGCAAACCCTAATAAAATTATTAATATTCATCATTCATTCCTACCAGCGTTTATTGGGGCAAGGCCTTATGAACGAGCATATGGACGCGGTGTAAAATTAATTGGAGCAACATCACATTATGTGACAAATAATCTTGATGAAGGCCCAATTATCGAACAAGATATTAGCCGTGTTGATCATAGAGATGATGTTGATCGGCTTAAAAAAATCGGTCGTTCAATAGAAAGAAGTGTGTTGGCCAGAGCAGTAAGATGGCATTTGGAGGATCGTATCATTGTTCATGAAAATAAAACGATTGTATTTTAATGTAATCCGCTTTTTTATGGGGATTTGGATTGGATATATTGTACAGAACTAGCCTTAATGTTGTTGAACAAGGTCAGTTCTTTTTTGCACATTGGGAACTACTGATTGAGGAAGCATTAATGGACTTTAATCTATTTTTAACATAGCCGCATTCTTCCGTTGAAAAATGCGGCTGTTTCAAAAGTTAGTTCTTTACTTTTCTCATTCGCCCGACCAGTACACACAAAATTTATGATTGATTAAAAAGTTCTTTACCGTTATGCCACTATCGCGCCAGATAGCTGAATATCATCTGTGTTTTCATTACTCTAAATGTACTCTTGGAAGGTGCCGTTGAAATCACCAAACAACAGCAGTTCACTTCCGAAACTGAACAACAGACAGGATCGGAGATCTCACCAATATTAAGATCTATTGGTTTTAAATGCTTTTCAATTCCCTTTTATCTTTTGTAGTCAGTTTTGTAGTGTAACAATACGTTTCCTGATCGAAACTCTCTTGTTTCTAACAATTTAAGGTTCCTTTCTTTAACATCTTTAAATAGTGGTTTTCCCTCTCCTGCAACAACTGGAGTGACTATAAATAAATATTCATCAATTAAGCCTTCGTTCGTAAGTTGCTGTACGATTGTACCGCTCCCCATGATAAGTATATCAGAACCTTCCCCATCTTTTAGTTTCCGTACCACTTCTGCAAGATTCCCGTCATATAGTTTAGTGTTTTCCCAAGTAACTTCTTTCAGTTGTTTCGAAAAGACGACCTTGGTCATTTTGGTTAATTCTTCGGCCACGGCCTTCATCTCTTTGGGCGCATTGAGATCATTCAATACAGGGACCCAACTGCGCTCAAAACCCCGATATGTTATTCCACCCAAGATAAGTGTGTCAACATCCCCCTTGTCGCCGGCACGTACAGCTTTGTCAACTTCAGAATCCTGCACAAACCAATCCATTCCAAAGGTGGCATCATTTAGACTGGCAAAATATCCATCAACCGAAACTCTGTTTAACATGATCACTTTTCTCATCAATACTACCTCCTTCATTTATAAGTACATATTACTACCGCAATTACTGTAATAATTGTATAATCCCGTCGATCTAGACTAAATAAGAAGATCCGATTTGATCGTGGTGGAAGTCGTTAACCTTTTGAGATATACTCTTCGGAGTAATTCCGGAAAATACTTTAATGTCACGAATAAAATGAGATTGATCATGAAAATGGAGAGCATAAGCAACGTCACCAAGCCGCTCGTATTGGCCAGTATCCATCAGCCTTATGGCTTCGTTAAACCGTTTTACTCGTATATAAAATTGAGGTGAAACGCCTACGTTCTGCATAAACTTTTTTTCAAGCTGGCGTTCTGATATATGCAAATGTTCCAGCAAATCTTTTACTTTTACGGACGTGGAATTAATGTTTGTGTGGATGAAACGTAGGCTTTCTTCTACTAATGTATCACAGGGCTGGGCTGATTTGAGTCTGGCCAATAAAAAGTTTGTAAGATGCGTTATACATTCCTGAATATTATTAGACTCGATCAACTGAGTGTTAAGGTCTTCAGCAGCAAATTCATTAAATCCCATAGATCCATTGGTTAGTGTCGATGCGTCTATATCAAATAGTGTTTTCAGGGCGTGAGGTTTTAAAACTGCTTGTATCGTAGTGAACGGCCCACTTTTGAAATTCATAACAGCAAGCTCTGTCACCTGTCCGTATATATATAATGTGGGCATACGCACAATACGCCCTGAGTTGGTGACTATATTTTTGATTGCAGACTGA
The DNA here is from genome assembly GCF_045920555.1 of Pseudalkalibacillus sp. A8. Lineage (NCBI taxonomy): Bacteria > Bacillati > Bacillota > Bacilli > Caryophanales > Fictibacillaceae > Pseudalkalibacillus > Pseudalkalibacillus sp. A8. The sequence goes on along the minus strand of NZ_CP174509.1, from coordinate 2,983,217 downwards.
CAGTTGTTATGTTGAAAGACAATACCTGGTAACCCATTTGGACATACTTTTATCGCCAATCCTTCCGTACCGGCGTATTCGGCAACCCTAAAGTATTCAATATCGTTTCTTAAGGCCTCCCGTGGTGGAAAAACGGTAAATGTAGGTGAGTTCACGTTATATGTTTTAGTCATTCGGTTCATTGTAATATCCCCCTTTGGCAGTACTCGTGCATCATTAGTGCTAAAACAGTTTATTTTATTAGATGCTACGGACAGGGAATCCTCTATTTTCTTAAATATGCTCCAAAATGGCCGTTTTTTTATGCATTAGCGGCTCGTGTGTCCATCAGTTCCCAAAAATGTCGCTTTTTTATAAATAGCGGAATCTCAGTCCGTTAGCAGGAAAATAATAAACTTCCCGCCCTATTCCACAATACGGCTTTAACGTCCTAACTTGCAATTCCAGATAAGCCAATTAATTCCCTTCTTTACTTCAGAATATGGCCATTATGTAGAATAACTTTATAATCCATTTATTCCATTAAACTGCACTTTAATTGAATAAAGAAGTTTGTTTAATTTAGAGCTTTATCACTAATTTACTCGATGGAAAACTTTTTCGGCGTAATTGTCCTGTTTAAAACATTAGATATCTATGTCAAATTTGATGCAATTGTAAAAGACTTTTGCCTATCTCATTTCCAATAAAGAATAAATAACATAATTATATACAGGGGAGGAGGTGAAGGTAACGATCGATATAAATCAACTATTTTGGATTTCCATAGGTGCAGGTCTTACCCTTTTCGTTGAAACCTTGGGCTGGCTCTATTGGCGTTATTGGGGTGCGGGATCGATCCGAGATTATGTATCAGAAGAAGAGGAGCCGGATGGGGATTACCGCATTATCCGCAAGATTAAATCGCCTATCCAGCAAATCGCCTTGGTCGAAAATCAAGGACAAACGCTGGTCTACGGCAAAGGAGATTTGATGTTTGGCACAATTGAGGCCGAAGAAATTTATGCGGAAGCATTCATCCATGTGCCTATGGCAATAGCAAGAAAAAGAGAAAGGATTCTCATCATCGGCGGCGGTGGCGGGATTACAACAAGAGAAGCGCTGCGCTATCCGGATGTGAAGGAAATAACGACAGTGGACGCAGATGAAATGATGATGAATCTTGGTAAAAATAATGAAGCCCTTGTCAAATTCAATGAAGGGGCCTTAAATCACCCTAAAGTGCGAACAGTTGTAGAAGATGGGAGAGCATTCGTGGAGAGTACCCCTGAAAAGTGGGATGCGATTTTCATAGACATTCCTGAGCCGAGTGAAGAATGTCCTGCACTCAGTCGCCTATTTAGTTGGGAATTTTTTGAACTTCTTAAAGAACGACTTGAACCGGACGGAGTGATAAACGTTTCCTGTCCTTCATTAGCCAAGATACCAGAGTACTTATGGTCTGTACAAGCAACCTTGATGGCGGTAGAATTTTATGTATTGCCCTATCATTTCGATGTCATAGTGGAATATGAAGAAGACTATGGATTTTGTATGGCGACGAACAGTCAGGTACTGGCCGATAATATCTCCATTCCTATTCCTACACGTTTCTTATCCCCGGAGAGACTTCAAGATATGGTCTACATCCCCTATAACTATGCTTTAACGATTTCCAAAGAGAGTCTCATCTTTTTAACCCAATACCATATGGTTAAAAAAGTTAGAAACCGATCATTTCTCTTAAAGAATAGCGGTTCTTTCTACTAACTTTTATCTTTAATTTTGAGAAAAACAGGGATTATCATTTTCTTAACCTTGCTACTCAAAAACCTAAATCATTAAATTTTTAGGTCGAATTTTGGTCAAGCATCACTTGCAAATGAAATCATTAATTTGATCCAAAAATAAAAACCCCTGATACCAATGGTACCAAGGGATTATGGAAATTAGTATAGTTTGGATATATTGTTCGCGTTCCCAAGGATGGACTTGTGTACGGAACATGTTTTATAAGAAAACCTATCATCTTTATTCAAGATCATTGATATATCAATGTTTATTTTAAAAAGGGAATCAAATACTTTCAATCCAAATCAAATTTTTGTGGGTGTTTTGTGGGTGGATCCGTGGGTGAATTAAAAGATAGGCGTTGATTGTGGTCATATGGTTTTTATACTGTTGTACATCATGGAAACGACGAATTAGAAAGTTCGTCTATAATTAATATAAATCTGAGTTGGAACGGAATTTGGCACGAAAATGGCACGTTCTTATCCATACATCTCTCACAGTATTGTAATGTTTTATCAAATCCTAAATTAGCTATTTGTAAAAGTAGGAATACTCACATTGTATTAATTTCTTCCCCACTTTCTTGCTTTATCTATTTGTAAATATGATGTAGTTTGTAATAACTGGTACAGTGCCATAGCTGATAAAAGGTAAATATACGTTTATAATTGGAAGCACACCGAAAGTCATGCCTATATTAAAAGCAAATGGTACTGTAAATAAAGTGATTGGATCCTACAAGTAATAGCTTTCCGAAAGGATCTTTAATGATGGTTAGTATATATAACATACGGATTAATATTAAGGTAAGTAAAATAATTAAACCATTAGTAAAAAACCATCCCAGCGAATAAGTTAACGTTGCAAATACAAAATCAGTATGTGCCTAAGGAATAATAAATATATCTCTAGTCAACGAATTGCCAAACCATGTATCATTAGTCAATAGTTCTTTTACTTTTACTTCAATAAATCCATCATGCTTGAAGGACTGATTTCCCAGTCATCATATAAACGCAATGATTCCTACCAATAACCTACCCAAATCATCATTAGAGGAACATGAATCACAGAAACCTCTGGATTTACGAGATTCTATTTAACCGTCATTTGTTGATTTTTTATATACGTGTTTTGGAAGTATTGATAAATCACCACTCATGGAAATGGATGAGGATGTGGATTTAGCTGTTTAAGCGTCAAGGGTTGTTGCACATACCCGAGTTCCATAGGTACCTTCAATACCCTTTCAAGCCCTGACAAACGGGTAAATTGATGTCCGAACGTCATTGGCAACATCCCCGGAATCAGCACTTTCACACAACGAAGCCCATTCCGGTCGATTTCCGGTGTCGTCTGATTTACAACGATTACCTCGAGATTCAACCGGTGGAACACCTTGAGAATGTCCTTCAGGTTGCTGGTCAGATCCGGCTGCCTACGATGCGCCTTGAATTCCTCGTTAAATTTTCGCAATGGTCGGTTTTCATCCAGTAAAAATTGCAGGCGCTCCTGTGCTTGCGGCAAACTGTAAAGCATGGAATGGTCATCCATCTTTTGCACAAGGAAAGGATCGGTTACCATACGTTCATACTTATCCTGATTCGCCATAAATTTGTTATTAATCATACCTATAGAGCTTGATAACTCATGAATTACACTTTTCACCGCCCGTACTGGATCTAGATGAGCTCCAGCTGCACATATGAGATTGGCTCCCTGTTGTTTTCTGTTCTTTGCTACTGCCCAGACACTTGGTATCCTATTCTCCATCGTCGTATTAAATAAATATAGATCAAAACTCGTCACATACTGGAAACGGTCTACCATCAATTTTAGTTCCTGGTCGTCAGTCGAATAGGGGTCAAGTCTTGGGACAGGAAGTTGCGCGTACCATGTCATTAGGAATGAATCGCGTTCAACCACTTCCATAATGCCGTAGAAAATAGCCTCCTCTAAACTTCCACCCAAGGCGCATCCGTTGGAAGATTCAAATACAAAGGCATCATAAAAACTTGATCCGTAATAGGCGAGTGTCTGTGGAACCAGAATGGAACGCTCTTGTAAAAACGAATAACCCCATACCCAATCGATTGGGCGGTCAGGATCAAACGGTTTAAACGGAAAATCAGGCCGTTCATATTGTTCCTCCGTATGTAACCCTGTCTTGGCTGGATGAAGTGCCTGATCTGAAAGATTACAGAAGCTGTCACGGATCACCGTCCGTTTGCCATGTGGTTTAAGGCCACAGTAACGCTCGAGTCCCTCTAAAATAGCTGTTAACTCACTTTTGATATAGGAATGAGTACGTCCACCTCCTGCCACATCCTCCGTAAACAACGGTAGATTCACACTCGTATCCGCAAACGTCGACAAGACGTCAATTCTTTTTCCATTTAAAATCCCCGTCCGATAATCCAGATAATCATTGATAAGAAATTCGCCCAAATCATCCATAGAGCGGCAGCGATAGCTATCCAAGTTAATCTTCGGACTTGGTTGTAGCGAAATTCGGGCCACTTTTGATGAATCATCCGGCAATTGTCCACAAAACGAGCACAGTGGATCGGGTAGAAAGAAATGCTGAGAGCTCTTTAGCGTTTTCAGGTTAATCAACAACAGCCTTTCTTCCAATTGAGGCCATCTAACATGCAATAGTCTCTGTGTCTCCGCTACTAATAGATGAGCCATTTGTTTAAGGCCGGTACGGGATGCCCATGCGTTACGTATGATTCCCCCGTAAGCTCCCTCTGTCTGTTGCATTCCCCACATTTCTTTGCGATCGAGTCCTGCCTTTATATATCTTAAGTCCGCACACTGTGAACAACCTGGCATACTCGGGCGAACAAGTGGCCCTATCACCCCTTTGCCAAATGAAACGAAACCGCGCAGCCAATGGATGCCAGCTGATTTAAATATCTCTTCCGCCTCACGATGAATGTGGGGTTTCCAAGTATCGTTTAATACCAGAGCTAATTCCGTAGTTTCTGGTACTCCACTCCTCAAATCAGTACGACGAATGACCTGGCACTGGCCGGTCAGTACTTCGTCCACAAACTCCGCCAATAATCCTTCTCCAAATACCACAACAGCACTCACCTAGATGCCTCCTCTCGCAAAAGTACACCAAATACTCCTGTTAGTGGCTTTTTTAAAAATGGTTCTAGTGCAAGATCCAATACCAAAAGCCTTTTGTGGTTCCTTTTTAAGACCTGTATGGCGGTCTGCAAAATCTGCAATCTTCCTGTCTCCTCACAAGCAGTGATCACAAGACTTTGTTGCTCTGTTTTTTGAAGAAGAACAGACGAAACCCCCACCGCTTGGGCCCCTCTATTTTGTTCGATAGACACTGCCTGTTGTAAAGCTTTCTGCAACGCTATTGTTACATTCATTCCTGTACTGCTATACCAGCGATCTCCAGTACCGACCCATACCACTGGGAATCCACACACTTCCTCTCCCAAACCGATATTCGGTACTCCTTTTATCCTGGTTAATGCTCGTAAATAAAACTGGCAACGTTTATCTTCTACAGATTTTAAACGCACTAGGAAGACAAAAGGCTCTTGACTTGCCAGTTGTTTATCCAGTTGTTTGTCCAAACATTTTTGCAACCCGCGATATATACCATCAGTAACGGTATCCCCTGCTCCTACGCCTATAGCCTCTTGAAGGTCTACTATTCTACTCCCTGTTTTATGGTATGAAGGAAGTGTTATACTGACTTGACCGATCATACGTGATACATATGACTCAATTCCAGACAGGCCTGCTTCTCTGCGTGCTTCCTCATGCGTTATCCCTGTACAGATCATTTCCTGCAAAAGCCCGGCTGGTCCTTCTGACAGCGGGTCGGCAACTTGAACACGACACTGAGACAAGGGAAGTTGCTTTAAATCCCCCTCCTCCCAACTATGGAAAATACCTGATTCTGCCGATGTCAAAAAGCTGTAATAAGGAAATAATCCGCTCGCCTCGCTTTCCGAGCTTTGTACGAGTAGCCTATCGAGATCTTGAATCCATTCAGCTGCCATACGTCCAGTTACTAGCGGATGCGGGATGAACGAATGCCAATCTCCTTCAAAAGTCTCCAGATTCAGCATGAAAAATCGATTATTCCGTTCCGTTTCTGTTATACCTGTAACCGCCTTAAACATTTCAAATACGATTATATTCGTCAATATTGCTCCTGCAGTGGAAGAGAAGGTATGCTGTGAATCTTTGCAAATCGCGGACTGATGTATGCGGCGCCACACTGACTCCCAGCACCCTTCAGAATCCGGTTGTACCAGTGGACCCGCTAAACCCACCTGCTGAAGAATCGTAGCTGGGACAAACACCTTTTTCTCCTCTCTGCAAATTGTTTGAAGAAGCCGTAATTTCTTGATATCTTCTTCCTGTGAAACATACAAAACAATATCAAACGGCTGTAAAACCTGCCGCCAAGAACCTATTTTATCATTTTTCAAGGCAACCTCCGCCACCATGACCTCGGGATCCGTTTTTTTAGCATGGGCAACTAGCTCTACCAATCGATGCTTCCTAGTCGGTACTGAGTCTGTAATCAACATGTGAAACTTTGGAAGGCCAGATTCTAGCAAGGATGAAACTAAAGAAATAAAAAATGGGCCTGATCCAACAGCCAACACTTTCGACTGACGATAGGTCTGAAAACGATACGCACCAGAATCACTTAAATTTTCCAATAACTCAATCTGAGAAGCATACTTTTGTAACACTTTCTCCGATAATTGATGAGGACGATCTTTGGTTACATCCCGTACAAATCCGTTTTTCTTTAACATTTCAGCGATTTTATATACCTGGTCCTTGTATTGTAACGGTAATCCTTCAGTTAAGTTCTCTAATGTGTGTTCCCCATTAAACATCGGTATCAGTTTTTCAACCCACTTATCGATGTTCATGCCTTCTATTCGAAACGAACATAAATTGTTTCGAAAATATACACCACCATTCGGATCAGCAATAAAAAAAATATCTCCTTTCACTTTCAGACGCATAGAAGGGTCTAATTTTGTCATTCTTTACCTCCTGACCATGAGGAAATTTCATCCCACTTCACGCTCGGTATTATTCTATGCTCTACCTGGTTGTCCTCTTTCATTACTAAGTGAAGAGGAAGTACCCCTGCTTACTGAAAAACTTGATACAGGGGTGACCTCCACAGGTAAATAAAATTTCCGCAAGAAATATTGTCAATGACCATCACCTCAACCATTTCGACTATGACAATGTCCATGGCAATGATGAGACTGACTATGGCAGTGGTGACAATGTGCATGGCAGTGATGACAATGTGCATGGCAGTGATGAGATTGACCATGACAGTGGTGACAATGTGCATGGCAGTGATGAGATTGACCATGACAGTGGTGACAATGTGCATGGCAATGATGAGACTGACCATGACAGTGGTGACAATGATAAGATTGCTCATGACAATGATGACAATGCGAACCACTGAATTGTTGACCCATATCATCATCGTCCCAAGGTGTCATCTGAGCTTCTCTTAATTCGTCAACGCTCAAGTTCCGAAGTTCCTTTTTGAAATTGTCCATTTATACACCCCCCCATTTTAAAACAATAAGTTCTACAACAATACTTTTAGAGCATGGTCGAATGAACATTTGATGGAGGTCTTAAATGCCTTTTCTTCGACAGATCGGATTCTCCCATTATGTTGCTTCGTGTTACTTTATGCTAAAAAAGATGAAAGGAGGCTTTTACTACAAAAAATAGGCTGAATTTTAAGTATTGTTGAATCGAGATTTAATAGAATTGTCTTAGAAGAGCTGGTAGAATCCGAGTAACTTCTATTAGTATTGCAACAAATCATTTCTATTTTAGAGGAATCAGAGGATTTCTAATGATTTAGATAAGGTTAGATGCTGGGGAATATGCTAGTCCAGGAGACTATTTTGGGTGTAATAAGGCTTGCGTTAACATGTTTTGAACAAACCATAATCGAGAATGGGCCTATACAATAAAGAAAGCCAGTATACAATAGCTGAATTTAAGCGGGAGGTTTACGTGATTTACCTTTTTGTCAAGTAACTTAAAATGATACACCAGATAAACGATAAAGGCAGCTGCTACAAAATCCACTCCATGATTGACCTCCAACTGTTAAACCAATCCAACAATTATAGATTGCCATAAGCTGGAGTAATCTACTTTTTGGAAAGATCAAGTGAGCTATTATAAAGTGACCGGACATTCAACTAATTTTATTAGAAAACCTTTCAAGAACATCCTCCCTTCTTTCAAGTTTCCATAGCCTTTTTCCAACTATTATAGTATTCAGTAAACTAAATATCTCTTCTCCATATACGGAAGGTTTAATGTTTCCAAAGTAGTTTAATTATGAAAAACTGTAAACAGATTGAAAAACTTCTTATCATGGGTATCTTTTCAATTGAATTGCCGGTATTCCCGGCATTTTTTATTTCTTCCGTTTCTTGATAAACATATCAGGCATATGAATGTTGAATGGCCTGTTGGTTATCCTAATCTTTAACGAAGTTGGGTTAGGAGTGAATTTATGGATGAATTATTGTATTTGATTGCTTTGATTGTCGGACTTGTTGGTGTTTGGAGTATTTACAACTATAGTAAGCAGAAGCGGTTTGCTATTATACAGAAGAAAAAGAGAAACGATGAAAGTTAGAATGAAATTTACCCTTGAACAGTAATTCATCCCAACTGAATTGTGGTTATCAATCGTTCCACCCCTTGCTGCAATTGTTATGGCCATTGGACAAAACAAGTAATACCATCATTACTCGTTGGATTAATGGATTGGAAGTTTGTTATACACCGGTAGTATATTTGAATCATTAGACCAAACCATCAGTTATATTTCGGGAGTGTTAACGGACACCGGCAACTTGGACGTTCTACTTTTCCTTTACGCCTTTAGCGGAATGGTCGCTTTAATTCAAGTTTCAGGTGGTGTTCAAGCCTTTGCCTCCCTGATTTCCAAATACATTAAAGGACCTAATCAAACCCTATTGATGTCCTGGGCGCTATTACCGATTACATTCATGGACTGTGGATTTCGTGTCGTAGCGGGTGGTGCAATCATCAATCCTTTGGCAAAACGGTTTAATGTAGCAAAAGAACGACTTGCTTATATGCTAAATAATTCAGCAAGCACAGTAATTGTTCTGATTCCGATGGCAACTACTTTTATTGGCTATACCACTGGTGTGATCAGTAAAAGAATGGACGCAGCAAATTTGGGAGGTGCGCCGATCACCATCTTTCTTCGTTCATTACCCTTTCATTTTTTTAGCTATGTTTCTATTTTGATTGTCTTGTTCTCTCTTATCCCTGCTTTTAATTTTTCGCGAATGAAAAGTTTAATGGGACAAGATGATGGGAACAAAGAAAAACAAAATCCAGAACGTAATCATGAGTATGCCATTGAATTTTCTGAAGAAATGGACGGAGACAAAGAAAACCATCAAAAAGCCGATACTGCTAAAGATCAGATGGGAGTGGCAATGAACGGGAAAGAGGATGACATGAAGGGGATGAAAATGGGCATGGAACATGATGAGCCTGCCCTAAAGCCTCGGCTTTTAAATCTTGTCGTTCCGATTCTCATCCTGATTCCACTTAGTTTTATTTTGATGTGGCAAAGTGATAATCCATCAAGAATGATGTTATTGGCTTTATTGATTACAATTATTGCTTCTGTTGGATTGTATATCATTCAAGGGTTAAAGCTAAAAACGATTATGGATCGTTTTATTAAAGGCGGAAATAAACTCATGACAACGAACTGGATTATGCCCGCTTTGCCGACATATGTGGTGGCATGGGCTATCGGGTTGAAAAGCCGGATGAACTGGTTCCTGCATTACAACAAGCTATAGCACAAAATAAACCTTGTATCATAGATGTTGTTGTAGATGCCAATGAAGCTCCTTTACCAGCAAAAATAACATTTGGACAAGCTACAGGCTATGCAAAACATATGTTCAAAGAATTAATTTGAAGAAGGAAAAATCGATAAACCACCCTTATAGTGGTTAATTATGAATTAAAATTTGTAAGTGTCTAAATCAAGATACACGACCCAAAGACAGGTAATTAAATGATATACCTGTTAAAAATAAAAGGCCTCAAAAACGAGGCCTATGCATAAGGGGGGTCTTATAAGGTTTTACTTCGTTTTGTGGTCGTTATCAAGAGATTCCATGAAGTCGCCGCAAGACTTCATCATCTTCTGGCCCTCAGGTGAATTCATGGCCTCCATCATTTTAGACATGTTTTCATTGCCATCCATCATTCCATTACCATTCATCATCCCATTGCCATTCATCATCCCATTGCCATTCATCATGTTCATAGTACCTTCAGCAGATCCAGCCTGTCCTACTACCAATAGGGTAGCTAAAGTAAATGAGAAAACCAGTGTAAATTTTTTGATTTTCACGGTTTACCCTCCTTTCTTCCAATACAATTTCAGTATAAACAACAAGTTTGTAAAATCTGTGAAGTTTAAATGATATCCTGAAAAAACTGGTTCTTTAATTATTTTATTGATTAATACTAGCTGTGCTAATCTTTACGTTGTAAAATCTTTTTCTTTTCCTCATATTCTTGTTCAGTGATTTCACCTTGAGCAAACCGTTCACGAAGAATTTCTAGTGATGAATCTTGCTTCTTTTCAAAGGGTTTCATTACCACTAAAATGATCCCATAAATAATAAACCCTACAATAAGAATCGTAAGAATCATGTTAAGGATACCCCAGCCCATCATCATTTGAATCTCTCTCCTTATTTATTGTACATTTACAATAACTGTTTTCCTCTTAGAAAAGGTTTTAAAAAAAGTTATCCTTATTCTAACGTTTTACTTTCACCTTTGTCGGCAATTTTATTCCATGATTCGCCACGATCTTGTGTCACATATATATCCTTATTCCCAGTTGCTAAAGCGATTGTTCTGGGATCAGTAGGGGCTTGTGCTAGGTACATGATGGAATCTTCTTTTTCTACTGGATTGAACAGTGTTTTTTGTTCATCAGATTCAAGATCATATGTGACCAGCATGATGCCTTGATCCTGCAATTCATCGATACCAGCTCCTCCGACCAATAAGTTTCCTTCTATACTGAATGTAATAGCGGTGACTTGAATATCTTCAACCACTTCCTTGAATGTCATTCCTGAATCTGTAGACAGATAAAGTCCTGTCGGCGTTCCAATTGCCACCACGTATTCTTTTGAAGGGTGGACAGCCATCGAGGTAGGATTGCCATCAAGTCCTTTCATATCAGACTTGTTCCAGGACTTCGCATTATCTGTAGAATAATAAAGCCCTACTTCATCCATTTTGGAATTCGGTTTCGGATTGAAGGCGTAAATCGCATGGGATTCAAAACCTACAGCCAGTCCATGGAAATCAATTTCTCCGTATAGATCCAGTGGCTCGAGCGTTTGGTTTGAATTCGTATATTTAACAATACCTAATGGATTTTTCTTATCAGATCCTGGTGCTGGGTGTCCACTGCTGTAAAAACCATCATCAACCTTCGAGAACCCCATAAAATCATGCTTTTCTAAATCGGGAATTGACCATCTGCCATTCTCAAAAGCTTTGATTCCGTCATGAGCGGGTACATAAATTATTTCCCCATTGTTTGAGTATCCGATTCCATGAATATCGGGAAATGACACAGATGTTTCTTCTCCGGAAGAGTTTGTAAAACCTTTTAATGCTAATGAGATGATAAGTATCAAAGATGAAATGATAACGAACCACATATAAAATTTATTTTTCTGTGTCAATCGTTTCCTTAACTCCCTTCCATCTTTTGTTTTTACGGGTGTTTGGGAAATTTTATTTTTTGTAAAAGACATAAGAGCGGAGAATAAAACGATGAAAATTACAGAGATGATCATGGTATATTGAATTAACTCATTAAGTAGCATTTCTTTTTCATGTTGTTGTTCAGTACCATGTGCAAACACGTTTGCTGGTATTAGTGATAGCAGAAAGACAAAAACAGGTGATTTGTAAATTAATTTCATGATTTGGTTCCTTTCTTTTTTTCCCGGATTAATAGAAATAAATAAATGAATCCTACAATCAGCAATGGCAATCCAATCCACATACAGAGGTTCACGAAGGTCATGACGTAGGAATGGATTGATTCAGAGCCCAGCTTATGAGTACCGGATATAGTTAGACAAATAATTCCTATCAAGATGATGAACGTTGCTAAGAACCATTCTCTTGCTTTCATGGTGCCTCCTTATTATCGGAAATAGGAAATGATAATTCGAATAACGTCCCTTTTCCTTCTTCACTTTTTACTGTAATGGTCCCATTTTGTATTTCCACAAGCTGCTTTACAATTGCCAATCCTAAACCGCTTCCCCCAAGCTTTCTAGAGCGGGATTTATCCACACGATGGAAACGATCGAAAATATATGGAAGATCGGCATTGGGAATTCCACTACCTGTATCCTTTATTCGTATTTTGACCACTTGGCGTTCGAACCAAGCTTTTATGGTGATTTTTCCCTTGTTAGTATAGTGGACGGCATTTTCAATAAGATTCGTAATGATCTGCTCAACCCGTCCTCCATCTGCATATATTTCTGGCATATTTTCTTCTACTTCTGTAACTAAAATAAGATTTTTTTTATCAAGTTTAATTTTTATTTTCAATAATGCATATTCAAAGATCTCATTCAAGTCAAGAAAAGATGGATTGAGATCGATTTTCCCTTCTTCCATTTTTGACAAGTCGAACAAATCGTTGATTAATCGGGTCATACGTTGTGTTTCATCTTCGATAATCGAGAGGTATTGTATTTTCTCCTCTTCTGAATTATATAAGCCCTTCTTTAAAACCGTAGAATATCCATTAATATAGGAAATGGGAGTACGCAATTCGTGAGATATATTGGCAAAAAATTCGTTTCTGTTCGTCCGATAATGGTCAATATCTTTTGCCAGATCATTGATTGCTTTTCCCAATGAACCTAATTCGTCATTAGAGTTTAAATTTAAACGGACATCCAAATTTCCTTTAGCAATTTGCCTGGTCGCTTTCTCCATCTGTAATAAAGGATCTGATAATCTTTTAGAAGCGATGAAGGTGAAACCGATTGCAAGTAAAAAAGCACCGATACCTGATAGAATAAGAAGGTCCTTTACTTTTTCAATCGACTCGTTTATCCCTTCAACAGATTCGATGACAAAAAAGGTTCCGATATGTTTTTCTGATTGGTATATCGGTTGTCCCGAGCCAAGATAGACTTCTCCATTCTTTGACCCAATGAATTTTTTTCTCATCGGTTCTCCGGCAGTCAATCGCTTTTTTTCGTCATTTGTAAATGTAGGCTCTTTAATACCGGAATTGACCACTTCCCGAGCCTTAGGATCGATGATATAGATTTCCTTATTCGTCAACTCTGCAAGAGTACCGAACATGCTTAAGATTTTCTTATCATTCAAAGATTGTATGGAGTTAGCATATTTACGGGAAAGTCCATCTATTTCTTCTTGAACCTGGCCATAGTAGAAATTAGTGAAAATTTGACTCGTGACATAACCAAGAGGGAGTAGCACGACTAAAAAAAGGATTAAGATGGTGCCGCCGAGTTTCAGTACGACTTTATTGGATTTCATGTTTCTTCCTCATATTCATTGAATCTATATCCTACTCCCCAAACTGTTTTAATTGCGTTGTAGCTGATTCCCGCTTTGCGAAGTTTATCCCGTACGTTTTTCACATGTGTATCCACTGTTCTCAAATCTCGGAAATCATCGACAGACCAAATATGGTTTAATAGCATATCACGAGTAAATACCCTTTTCGGCTGCTTCGCTATGAGATATAGTAAGTTGAATTCCTTTGGTGTCAAATCAACTCTTTTGTCTTTCACCTTCACTTCTCTACTTTCAAATTTTATGATCAATTCTGGAAGCTCGAATACAGCTCCCTCTTCAGATTCCTTGATGATTTTTTTATTCCTACGTATCAAGGCATTCATTCTGGCAACCAGCTCTTCAGGTGCGAATGGTTTTACCAGGTAGTCATCAGCACCCATATTCAGTCCTTGCACACGATCCTTTACATCATCCCTTGCAGTAAGCATCAGGATAGGGACATCTTTAAATTCACGAATGGTCTTACATACTTGCCACCCATCAATCTCAGGCATCATGATATCTAATATCAAAAGGTCATAAGACCTATTACATACATAATCAATAGCTTCATGTCCATTTGTTGCTTCATCAATTTGGAAGTTTTTACCAGAAAGATAGATCTTTATTAAATTTCTCATGTTCCATTCATCATCAACTACAAGGATACGATTCTTCATATTAAATACCTTCTTTACATTTTCATTGGTTATTTTTATCACAAAAATGCTTTTTCATTAAAAAGCCTTCTTATAATGAAGTTTTTATAATAGCAAATTATAGCTAAGAAATATGAAGAATCTATGAAGAGTGTATCATTTGGAAGATCTTAATACCTTTTTGTCAAAAAATATAAGGTGTCACTTCTAATTGTAATATTGACCTCAGAGTAAAAACCATCTACAATCGATGGTTTTTGTCTTTATATGAAATTTATGGTTGACAACTAAAATTACCTTTGTCCTTTTCCATAGCAGACTTTTAACTATTATGTGCAACTAACCAGACAAATCGTTGCTAATTTACCATTTATTTTTATTTAGTGTCATTTTGAAAACCATTATGATTTACAAAATTCAGTTGAATCAATCTTGATTTATATTAATGTTTATTATCAATTACCTTTAAATAATTGTGCGTTTATGGCGACAACCACAGTACTAAGAGACATTAATACTGCACCTACTGCTGGACTCAGCACAATTCCGATGGGATATAAGATACCAGCTGCAAGTGGAATTGCTATTATATTGTATCCAGTTGCCCACCAAAGATTTTGGATCATTTTTCGATAGGTCGTTTTTGAGAGTTCAATGATAGAAACTACATCTTCTGGATTACTTTTAACCAGGATGACATCGGCGGTTTCCATTGCGACATCTGTCCCGGCTCCGATGGCGATTCCAAGATCAGCATTGGCAAGAGCCGGTGCATCGTTTACTCCATCTCCAGTCATCGCAACTTTTAAGTTCTTCCCTTTGATCTCTTTTATCTTATCAGCTTTTTGATCCGGTAAAACTTCCGCATAAACTTCGTCCAGATTGATTTGTTTTGCAACCCATTGGGCTACTTTATGATTGTCCCCAGTCAGCATGATTGATCGTATATCCATTTCTTTTAATTTGTCTATCGCTCGTTTTGCACTGTCTCTAATTTGATCCGCCAGGGCAATCATCGCGGCTAGTTTATTTTCAATCAGCACAAAAATCACTGTTTTACCCTCTTCAGACATCTGCTCGAACTTCTCAGTATTGTATGTTAAATTGTTCTCTTTCACATAACCGGGGCTGACACCGCTGACTTCTTTACCATCTACTTTTCCAACAAGGCCTTTGCCGGTCATATACTCAAACTCTTCGGGGGACTTTAAAGAAATCTCTCTTTTTTTCGCTTCTTCAACTATCCCATGAGCAATTGGATGTTCTGATTGGTTTTCAAGAGATGCGATCAACTGCAAGACTTCTGTTTCATCATGGTCATTTTCCATGATGATATCTGTCACACCGAATTTCCCTTCAGTTAAAGTCCCTGTTTTATCAAAGACTATTGCTTCTAAGTTTTTTGCTCCTTCAAAACTTGCTCTATTTCTTATGAGCAGGCCTTTCTTGGCTGAAATAGCAGTCGACCTCGCTACGACAAGCGGGGCAGCCAGTCCAAGTGCATGCGGACAAGCGATTACCATGACAGTTACCATTCTCTCAAGCGCATAAGAAAATTCATATCCGATCAACAACCAGATTGTAAGTGTGGAAAAACCTGCTGCCAGGGCTACGTAGAACAGCCACTTTGCAGCCCTGTTGGATAAATCCTGTGTCCTTGATTTAGATTCCTGGGCCTCTTTTACCATATTGACTACCTGAGAGAGGTAACTTTCATTACCCGTTTTATCTACCTTAACGGTGATGGAGCCTTCACCATTGATGGAACCTGCTATCACACCTTCATCTATGTTTTTTTCGACTGGTACAGATTCACCTGTTAACATCGATTCATCAATTGAAGAATGACCTTTGACTATGATCCCATCAACGGGTACCTTTTCCCCTGGTTTGACCAATACCTGATTTCCCTGTTTAAGATCAGCAACGGGGACATCCTCCGTTTCTCCCTTATCGTTGATCAAGTGTGCTTCTGATGGCATCAGTTTCACTAATTCTTCCAGTGCTCTTGACGCTCCCATCACAGACTTCATCTCAATCCAGTGTCCAAGGAGCATGATGTCAATTAATGTAGCCAATTCCCAAAAGAAATTCTTTTCCGCTAATCCAAAAACAGCGAGTGAACTAAATCCGTATGCCACTACGATTGCCAATGCAATCAAAGTCATCATCCCAGGATTCTTAACTTTGACTTCATCAACCATTCCGGTTAAGAATGGCCAACCTCCGTAAAAGAATACGAACGTTGATAACAAGAAAAGGATAAACATATCCCCCGTAAAGTCGATGTGAAAATTGAAGAACTCCTGGATTATAGGGGATAGAATCAATATTGGAACGGTAACCCCTAGTGAAATATAGAACCTTTTTTTGAAATCTTCTACCATATGGGCATGGTGATCGTGGTGGTCATGACCTCCATGGCTTTCATGTTCTTGATAGCCTCCGTGCTTTTCATGATGGCCATCTTGATGGTAAGTGTTTTCATGATCTTTTCCATGTGTAGAATGATGGGAATGGCCTTTTGAATGTTTCATTAATCCTACTCCTTCCATATCTTCTACTTATAATGTGTAATCTAAAGAAAAATTCCACATTAAATTTTAAATACGTTTACTATCTCTATTACTCGAAAGTATTTGTTCTAAACATTAACCCCGTATAGGTATATCGATACATATTATTAGAATTACGATTAATCAACAAAAATAAAGGTAATTTAAAATATCACCATATTCTCTTCACACTTTCTTTACAACAACCTTTTAGAGTGGAAAGATAAATAACAAAGAGGATCAACAAATGAAGTTTAAATACAAACTAATTGGAAATATACTTCTTTCTACATCGCTCATATTAGCTGCCTGTGGTAATAATGAAAGTGAACAAGGTCAGAATGAAAATGAGGAAACGGAAAAAGACATGGACCACGGTAACATGGATCATTCAGGTTCTGGTGAAGTCCCAGAAGGTTTAAAAGAAGCGGATAACCCTAAGTATGAAGTAGGAAGTCAAGCTATCATCAAAACGGACCATATGGAAGGGATGAAGGGTGCTGAAGCGACAATTGTAGGTGCCTATGATACCACAGTATATACCGTTTCCTATACACCAACTACTGGTGGAGAAAAAGTGACAAATCATAAATGGGTAACTAAAAGTGAATTATCATCTGAATAAACATCTATTTTATAACAAAACAAAAAGCCAAGGCTGTCATAATATTCTTCTATGACAGCCTTTCATACTAATGAATTATTTAGAAAATTGTTTTATCACTTTCATTAGCTCTTCTATTGAATCATTACCGTGGCCTGATTTAATAGCATTGGAAACACATGATTTCGTGTGTCTTTCCATCAATGTTAATCCAACTTTTCTCAAAGCGGCATTTATAGCAGAAATTTGTACGATTACATCGACACAATAACGGTCTTCTTCTACCATTTTTTGAATCCCGCGAACTTGACCTTCTATTCGTTTAAGTCGATTGATGATTGCTTGTTTCTCTTCATTAAGACTATTGTCAAATTGAGGTTTCAATTCTATTTCTTGTTTGACCAACCTATCCCAATCCTTTCTGATCATAGGAGTCTTTCGTTATCTTATTTGATACAAATCGTTAAAGTCAATACGAATCCATTTTTTTTTATGATATTTATACCATAATATAGTAAACCTGAACAAATTATCCAATCCGATCGCTATCCAAACTCCTGTAATACCTAAATTTAAGGATATTCCAAGAAGGTAAACTCCAATGGTCCGGACAATCCAAATACCTACTGCAGTAACATACATAGGAAAAATTGTATTCCCTCCTCCCTGAAAGATTCCAGTAAGAACCAGTACAGCACCTAAAATAGGTTGTATGAATGCATCGATTTTCAATGCAATAGATATTTGCTCAATGACATTTGAATCATTTGTGAAAAAAGAGCCAATCCATCCGCCTGAATAAAATAATATTATACCAAATACGCTCATTATGATAACTGAGAGCAAAATGGTCAGTTTACCGTATTCTGTAGCTTCATTTTTATTGCCTGCACCTAGCTGTTGTCCAACTATGGTAGTACCTGCAGTTGCAAGCCCATATCCAACCATATAGGAAAAGATCTCAATGTTTCCCGCGATTGTATGGGCAGCAAATGTACTAGTTCCTAGTTGTACAACAAAACCAAAATATAATACTTGACCAATTCTCATGATGAGACGTTCTCCGGCTGCAGGAGACCCCAAAATAAGTAATTTCTTAAAAATATAAACATCTGGTTTCCAACCGAAGACCGGAAATTTTTCGAGTTTTTTTGATTTCGTGACAAAATAAAATAAAAATACAGAACCGATTACTCTTACGAATAAAGTTGCCAGTGCCGCTCCGACTAAACCAAGTGCTGGTATGAAGAAAAAGCCGAAAATCAGAACATAATCTAAAAACAAATGTATGATATTGATCCATATACTTACCTTCATCGGGGTCTTCGTATCACCAGTTCCCCTTAAAATACTACCAAGAACATACATTAATGATATTACGATGGAGGGTATGGCAACAATTTTAAAATAAACTTCGCTAGCATCCAGAACCTTTGTGTCTGCTCCTAATAAACTTAATAGTTCCCTGGAAAAGAGAAGTGTTATTATACCAAGAAAAATACCTAACAAAACGGATAATAGGATCGATTGCTGCGCAACTCTTTTTGCATTGACCTTATCATTGGCCCCTATAAACCGTGCAATATAGATATTTGCCGCCACTCCTAATGACATGAAAATCGCAAAGTAAACCTGTAAAACAGCATTAGTAACTCCAACTGCGGTAACTTCAATCAGACCTATGTTTGAAATAAAAAGAATATCAACAAAACCAATTATGCTCTGAAAAAAATTTTCCACTATTGCTGGTAAGGCAAGTGCAAGAATTATTCTAAGTTTTTTGGATACGGTAAGGTTCTCGGTTGTTAGCTCCATCTTTTATCAGTGAACTACCGTTTTTTTGTTTTCCTGAGGTTTAGAAACTTGAAAAGCTGAATCATCGAGGTGGCATGAAACAAAATGTTCACTTCCAACTTTTTTTAAGATGGGTTCAACTTGTTTGCATGTTAGGTGTTCATGGGGACATCTTGCTGCAAAGGGGCATCCTTTTTCAGTTAGAGTTGAATCTACTTCTCCATCTTGGATAATCGAATGACGGTTAGCGATGAAATGATTTAGGTCTTTAACGACTGAGACTAAAGCCTTCGTATATGGATGAGAAGGATTTTGAATTATTTTCCGTGTGGATCCGATTTCGACTATTTTCCCCTTATACATAACAGCAATCCTGTCACACATGTAACTGGCGGTAGCCAGGTCATGTGTGATGAATAACATGGTTAACCCCATTTTTTCCTTAAGGGAGTGAAGAATATTTAATATTCCAGCACGTACAGAAACATCTAACATAGATGTGGGCTCATCTGCAGCGATAAATTCTGGTTTTAAAATGATTGCTCTGGCAATTGCGATTCTTTGTCTCTGTCCCCCGCTTAATTGATGTGGATAGCGATACATATATTCTGAAGGTGGTTTAAGCTCTATTTCTTCCAAAACTTCAGATACCCGATCACATTTTGCTTTGAATGATAAATTTTTTTCATGTGCATTCAAAGGTTCCATTAAAATATCCAGTATTCTCATACCAGGATTCAAGGTGTCGTACGGGTCTTGAAAAATCATCTGCATCTTTTTCCTTATTTGATTTGTCTCTTTATCAGAAAGATCACAAAGGTTTTTACCACTAAACAGGATTTCTCCATCTGTCTCCTTGATCAGCCTCATGATCATTCGTAGAGTTGTTGTTTTTCCACATCCACTTTCTCCAATAATCCCTAAAGTTTCTCCTTTACGTATAGAAAAATTTACATTATCTACTGCATTGGCGTGTTTAACGCTCCGTTTTAAAAAGAAACCGGTTTTCTTAACAAATGTTTTCTTTAAATTTTTAACCTCTATTAAATTGCTATTCATTTTGGACAGCCTCCTCTAAAAAACACGCCGTATAATGATGCTTACCGACCTCTGTTAAGCCTGGTGATCCCATCTTGCATAGAACCATTGCATCTGGACACCTTGAATAAAATCTGCAGCCTTCTGGAGGAGAAATCAAATTCGGGACCGTTCCTGGGATTGATGTTACTTTTTTATCAAGTTGGCTTATATCTGGAGTTGCATTCAGTAATCCTCTGGTATATGAATGGCGAGGATTTTTTAAAATATCACTAGTATCTGCCCATTCGATAATTTTTCCTGCATACATGATAACAATTCGATCGCAAACGGCTGTAACCATAGGTAAATCATGGGAGATGAGTATGATAGAAAGATCCAGTTCTTGTTGAAGTTTCTTTAATAAAGCAATGATCTGCGCTTGGTTCAATACATCCAACCCTGTGGTAGATTCATCTGAAATGATAAGCTTTGGATTACATGACAGGGCCATCGCAATCGCCACTCTCTGTTTCATTCCTCCACTGAATTCATGAGGATATGCCTTCCACCTTTCCTGATCAATACCAACAAGTTCTAGAAGTTCTTTCGTTCGTGTTATAGCTTCTTTTTTTGTAACCGGTTCATGAATAAGAATTGATTCAATGATTTGATCTCCAATCGTGTAAACAGGGTTAAGGGCATTCATGGCACTTTGAGGGATCACAGAAATTTCTTTCCACCGTATATTCTCCAATTCTTTGTCACTTGCCTTGATTAGGTCTTTTTCTCCTAAGGTCACTTTTCCAGCCATGATTTTGCCGGGGTACTCTAATAGTCGTAATATCGATTGTGCAACAGTGGTTTTCCCGCATCCGGATTCACCGATAAGACCTAGCATCTCCCCCTTCCCAACCGAAAAGGATACATCATCGACCGCCTTTGCCGCACCTTTATCCGTTATATAATGTGCTGTGAGGTTTTCAACTTTTAAAATTGGTTCCATATTAGCGTTCCTTTCTCAATCGAGGGTTCAAGATTTCTTCCATGGAATAACCCGTAAATGCAAAACCTACTACTAGTGCGGTGATCAAAAGTCCAGGAGGTAATATCCACCATATCCAAGCATCTGTCAAAAACGCCCCTCTTGCTTGAGCGTAATAAAGGGTACTCCCCCAGCTCTTGCTGAATGGATCGCCGAGTCCTAGGAAACTTAATGATGCTTCAATCAGGATTGATTGGCTCGCTGCCATGACAAATTGTGAAAGTGCTATAGGTATTACCCCGGGAAGTAAATGTTTCCATAGTATTGTGGAGATTTTTGTCCCAATGGATTTTGCAGCTTCAACATATCCCTTGGTTTTCAAAGTAAGGACCTGGGAACGGATTACCCTGGCTGGACTTGCCCAGGTTAAAATACTGATGACTAATATGATGTTCCAAAAACTCGGTCCAATAAAAGCAGCTAATAAAATCATCAATGGTAAAAAGGGGATAACGAGGATTAAATCTACTAACCTCATTAAAAATGCATCAATTTTGCCTCCAAAATAACCTGCTATCATACCAACAAGACAACCAATGGAAATAGAAATAAAGGCGGCAATAATCCCAATTAGTAAAGAAATCCTAGTCCCGTAAATAAGTTCACTGAAAATATCCTGACCGACATCATTCGTCCCTAATAAAAAATTTTCACTAGGTGGCTGTAAGGGATGACCAATTCGAGCCATCGGATCATAAGGTGCAATCCATGGAGCGAACGCAGCGATCATAATAAATAATACAAGAATACCGATTCCTATCAGACCTAGGTTATTAGATATTAATACGTTCCAATAATGTTTCCATTTTTGTTTATCCATTATCTTTACCTACCTTCGGGTCTATAAGCGGATAAATGAGATCCGCTATTAAATTAGCTATGATGACACTGAATGTGATGATAAGAAAAGTTCCTTGGATGAGTGGATAGTCTCTACTTAATACAGCTTCAAACATTAGTCGGCCGACACCAGGGTAAGCGAATACCGTTTCTATCACGGTTGCTCCACCAAGCATGAATCCAAGGCTTAGCATGAAAACTGTAGCAACGGGTAGTAAGGCATTCCGCATGGCGTGACGATACATGATAAGTTTCTCTTTAACGCCTTTGGCTTTTGCCAACATGATGTAATCCTCTCCAAGGATATTCAACATGGAATAACGCATCGTCATAAAAGTTGTAGTAACGGAGATCAATATCATCGTTATCAGTGGTAAGGTAAGATGATGAGCCACATCCATGATTCTTCTCCAACCTTCGAAATTTGCCCATGAAGTCTCGCCACCGAATACGGGAAACCAACCTAGAGTGGACGCAAATATAGAGACCAGTATCATTCCGATCCAAAAGGAGGGCATAGCACTTAAAAACATGAATCCCGTCAATAGATTCACATCCGTTTTTGTTCCTCTTCTCCAGGATGAAATTGCTCCAAAAATGATACCTAATATTGTAGAAATCACTAGATTAAGACCAGTCAATAATAAGGTCCATGGTAATCGTTCTTCAATGAGATCGATGATCGGGACTTTCCGTTGATAGGAATACCCTAGATTTCCAGTAAAAGTGTTTTGTAGATATGTAAAATATTGAGAGGTAACAGAGTCGTTTAAGCCATATTTTTCAAGGATAGCAGCTTTTTCTTCCGAACTCATGAATCCGACATCTTCCCCTGCCAAAAAGACAAGAGGATTACCAGGCATTAGTCTAGGTAGCAGAAAATTCAACGTTAGAATAAGTAATATAACGAATGAGTACTGGAGTACTTTTGAGCCGATGTATTTTCCCTTTACCAATTGTATGTCCCTCCTATGAAATAAAATGGAAAACCCGCAAAAGCGGATTATCCATTTTATTTATTGTATTATGCGGTATAATCATCTTTATTCTTTGATCTCCTTTTAACTAAAAAGATTCCGCCAATTATAACAGCAACGATTACTAACAGAAGGATCAGAGGTGTATTATTCCCCCCTAGAGAAGAGTTGTCAATTTGTGTTTCCTTATCTGCTTTGCTTTGGTTCCCTTCCTTAGAAGATGTTCCGGTTCCATCTCCTTGAGCAGCTGGAACAAAGGACAGTTTATTCATAATCCCCTTTCCCAACTGAAATGCATAATCGTCAAATACATTTGGATTATATGCGTTAATAATTTCTTGATAGTAAAGTGTGACAAATGGAAATTCTTCTGCGACCAATTCCTGCATTTGCATTATGATATCTTCTCTCTTTCCTTCATCAACAGTGTCAGCTAGATTATTTGCCAATTCATCAAACTGTTCACTACTGAAACCTCCAATATTTACTGAACCAATGGCTGTATCAGAATGAAACAATTCTGTCATCCGATCAGGGAATAACTGCATCGTACTTGACCATCCCCATATTGCAAGATCAAAGTTACGCCCTTTGCTTACATCAAAGTCAGGCCAAACTAGTGAATCGACCGTGGTAGCATCCATAGCTCTTACTTCAGTTTTGATTCCAATATCGTTTAGCCATTCGGCTATGATTTCAGCAGTTCTTATCCGTAATGGACTACTCGAATAGACCAGAGATTGTAACTCTAGTGCTTCACCATTCTGACCTTCAACAAACCCATCTCCTGTTGTGTCCTTGAAACCCGCTGATTCCAAAATTTCTTTAGCTTTTTCTTTATCAGGTTTGAATTCCAAAGAATCATTGTAGAATTGTGAGGAAGGATGGATGAATCCGGGACTTCCTACTTCTGCATACCCAAGGGTGACGGTATCAACCAAGTATTGATTATCGATTGCATATGCAACAGCTTGCCGAAAGTCTTTATCATTCATAGGGTATTTCTCAGAATTAAATTGAAAGAGTGTAGTGGAATACCCCGGCCCTGTTTCTACCTTAAGATTTTGATTCGATTCAAATTCTTTGACAACTTCAGGTGTAAGACTAGAGGAAATACCATCAACTTCTCCTGCCTTGAGTGCGGTATACATCGCGGTAGTGTCTTCGATGATAGGGAAAATCAATTCCTTGGCAGCTGGGGTACCTTTAAAGTAATCTTGGTTGGCTTCCATTTTGTAATATTGTCCAGCTTTATATTCTACTAACTGGAATGGTCCGCTCCCGATAGCATTTTTAGCTTCGTCAGGATTGGATATTTCTTTCCATATATGTTCGGGTATGATTGGAAGATCAGCTAAGGGTTGAATCATGAAATTTGGATCGGGCTGCTTTAGTTTCATTACAAGTTTTGTATCACTTGATACTTCTAAGGAGTCGATATTTTTAAGAGGGTTTGTAAATCTTGATTTAGGATGTTCGAGGAAATAGTCAACTGTAAATTTTACATCATTTGCTGTAAAGGGTTCTCCGTCATGCCATTTCACATTTTCATGAAGAATAAACTCATAAGTAAGCTTGTCAGCACTTATATTGAATTCATCCACAAGCCAAGGTTGAGGAGAATTTTTTTCATCCAATTGAAATAATGTATCGTAAAGGAGATGGACCAATTCTAACCCTGGATAACCTGTTACATATGTATACGGGGTTAGTGTATTTTCATCTTTAGAGATTGCGATCTTCATCGTCTGTGCTTGTCCTTCTGCAGCATATGTGTAAAAAGGGATGGCTGAAAAAGTTACTAATAAGACCAGGATAGTGATAAACAATCGATTCATGAAAAAACCTCCTTTATTTTACTTAATCAACTCTTCCAAATGGAAGTTACCTTCTCTTCTATAGGCTTCTGCAAATGCAAAATGTCCATGAGTGGCGAGGCCATGATATACGTGGATGGCTTTATCTAGAACTCTATGGATCTCCTTGCCCTTTTCAAAATCATTTTTAATTTCAGAAAAACCAGGACACAAGACTTCTAGATCATCTTTGCTCAAAGCGCGTTCAAAATGTTTACCACTGAATTCCAATTGACTTTCGAGTACCTTCATAGCATTATCTTTTTTGCTCCATACAGAGGTAATATTGACTACAGTATTGGGATGATGTGGAGTCATGTAGTAGATTGTCGGTATAGGATGAGGGTCTAATCCGGTCTCTTCGTCCAGATAGAAATCTCTGCTTGCTAATGCAATTCCTTCTAAGATTAGAATCATTGCTTGTCTTCGATCTGGATCCAAATCGTGAAATGAATGTTCAGGATCTTGCGTAATGATGATATCGGGTTTCAGATTATCTGGGCAATTTTTTTCTTTGAATCGACACTAAGATCAACTTCCCCATATTGAAAATTTGTAAATTCAATACTTACACCTAACATTTCCGCTGCTTGTTGAATTTGCGGGCGGCTCTTTTCAGAACTCAGCATTATTGATGCGAAGGATTTTCCGCCGTTCAAAATATTTTTTGCTAATGCACCTCCGCATTCTACAACTTCCATTCCATAGACCGCTAAAAACAGTAACCTTTTTCCTTCTGCCATTACGCAACCAGCCTCCCTTTCTCAATCATATTACTCATACCCCCTATATGTATATTGAGGTTTAGTTTTATTGTAAAACGATACTATAGAAAATGTAAATAAAATATTTTTAATAGTCTGAAAGTTAGTATTATTATACTATTTATACAGACCAAATAACTTTCAAACCAAATTCTTGTAGTTCTTGTGATATTTGTTTAACATCTTCCTTTCTTACCTCAACATACAATTGCTGAAATGTGCTTAATTCGATTTCGGTATCATAACTTGAAAGGATCATTAACTGCTTTGGAGTCAGTTTCGCACCAAATTCTATACCTCCATTTACTGCGATCGTAACCTTCTGTATCGATAGCATTTTTATCCCTTTCCATATGTATATGATTGTTAAAATTAATATACTATACCTCTGTAGTGTATTCAATATAAAATATAGAATTTTCTGTATTTTCAATTTAAATATAAGTATAAAGGTTATTGCATAAATATCGCATTGATAATCATATAAATCAGTAAAATTGGTTTGGACAAAGTAGAGGGGTATTAACATGACAAATATCGTATTGTTCCTTTTTATAATAGTAATCGGAATCTCATTAATTATATTCGGTTTAACCTTTTACCATCGGAAGGAGATCTCCTGTATGACTGGTAAAATGGTATCGATGACGCTGGGCATGGGTGTTGGGTTAACTATAGGACTGATATTGGGGATTCTATATTCCGGAAACCTGTTTTATTCTACAGTTTTAGGAGTGATTGTTGGTATAACAGTAGGGATCCTTTCGGGTATCCCCTTAGGTTTAATGGCGGTTTTAGATGGTATACTATCTGGCACAATGGGGGGAATGATGGGGGCCATGTTAGGTGAAATGATTGCCCCTGAATATAGAGATGCTGCCGTAAAGATCATGATTATAATCTTTGTAGGTATGATGATGATCCTATGTCTCCTGCTACAACAGAGTACAAATGGTAAATTTATGTCTATTCTTAAAAATCCGATTAGCATCATATTGATTTTCGGATTGATTTTCTTAAGTTTCGAATACACAGAGTCTTTTTTTTCAGCAGGTCCCGAATTAAACAACCAAGGACAGCATCATGATGACAATGAAACAAAACATTCCAAAACAATATTAATAAAAGCAAATGAGTATAATTTTTCACCTGTTGATATCAAGATTGAAAAAGGACAAAGTATTTCAATCCTGTTTGAAAATATTGGCGAGGTAGAACATGACTTTGAGATTGTTGGGCTTGAAGCCGATACTTCACCATACGGCCATCATCACTCACAACAGGCAAATCCCGTACATGTACATGCAAAACCTGGTGAGGAAAAAAATTTCCTATTCACTCCTCTGGAATCTGGTACGTTTCGATTTATCTGCACAATTCCTGGTCATGAAGAGTCTGGCATGAGTGGCACGATTGAAGTGTTTTAAGCACAAAATAAACATAAAAAGCCCCCCTTGTTCAAAGGGAGGCCACTGAAGAACTGTCTGTTTTTAAAAATTTCACTTGGTTTCTCACGAAAAACAGCTGTTTCGGATTCATTTTTCACCGAAACAGCTGTTTTTTTGAAACGAGACGGAATATCTTGCCCCTTTTTATTTCATCAGCTTTTGGATTCTTTTTAAATTAACAGCGAAGATTGCCATCGCACCTTGTATATGCATACCTTCAAGACCCGAAGATGAGGCTACCTCATATCCGTGTCTATGCTTTAATTCACTATTCTTTGCCTCGATCTTATATCGCTGCTTAGCCTTTTCTTTAAACTCCTCACTATTTTGGTATTCAAGTTGGTTCGTATGTTCTGCCGATTTTATACTTACGGAATACGTTTTCGTTTTCGCCCCCGGTGTATAACAACCGTCTCTTAATGAGCATCGTTTACACTTTTCCACATCAAAATAATACGTCATCTTCTGGTTCTTACTCTGGTTTTTCTTTCCTTGTTTCGCTTTTCGAATCGCCATATGACCTACGGGACACACATACATACCTGCGTCCTTATTGAACTCGAATTCATCCTCTTCTTTACGGTTTCCATGAGAAACGGTGGGGTTCAGTTTCGCCACTCATTTTATCTGGTGATCAGAAATATATTTCAGGTTGTCCTTCTCGGAATAAGCAGTGTCCCCAATAATGGTGTCGATGTCCATACCACATTCTTTACTTTTTTGAATCAAGGTTTCGAGTTGTTTCCCATCATTTTTTTCTCCTGTTGTAACTGTCGCTGCGGTAATAATGCGCTCTTCACTCATCGCCAGGTGGGTCTTATACCCAAAGAATGAGGAGTCCGCTGATTTGTGGCCAACACACGGGCGTCAGGGTCCTCGGAGTGTTCAAGGAACTCGATGTCATCCTCCACAGTTTCCTTTAAGAGGTTCAGAGGTTCTTTCACTCTGGGGTATTCTTTCAACGTGGGTTCTTTGTCGATTACCTCAACAAGCTTTTGAGTATAATCGATTTCGGCTTCAATTGTATCCGCTTGGGGCTTTTTCGGGAACTTTTCTTTCATGGATTCATCAATCGAATAGATCTCTTTTCGAACCTTTTTGGATCGATTACGGAGTATTTCTTGCGGTGTCAGTTGATTGTACTTCGCTTTCGTATGAGTGGCGTCCACAATGATTGATTTGGATTGAATGATGTTTTTTTCAATAGCGATCTCGACCGTTTTTCCAATCAAAAGATCAATAAGATCATTGTCTTTTAAACGTTTACGGCGAAAATGCGTCAATAAACTGGAATCAATAACCTCATCTTCCGGCGCCATCTCCAGAAAGAACTTAAAAGACATGTCAACCCGTGCACGATCCACAAGGTCCGCGTCGGATAACTTATAAATCGTTTTTAAGAGAAGGTATTTGAACATACGAATCGGATGCACGGCGTTTCGTCCGTTATCATGGCAATACTTATTTTTCAACTCATGGTAGACAAATGAAAAATCAACAAGTTCGTTGATTTGTCTTAGTAAATGATCTTCTGGAATAATGGCATCATATAACCCTGCATAATCACTTAGGTTCATCGACAGTTGACGTTCAATCATCCAATCCCTCACTTTTATGTATTACCTTAATTGTAAAGGAAATCAGCCATCTTTCTTCCAATAACGGAAAAAAGATGGGCTGATATTTAAAATATTGGACTTTTTCAGTGGCCTCGTTCAAAGGGGGGATGAGTACCATTATTTAATAATGTTAAAAGATCAAACCCAATAGGTGATAGTATCTAATAACCCTAGGATTAGGATGATCAATCCTGCAATTCGTTGAAGAATGAGCCCGACTTTACGACTGAACTTCAATACCTTACCACTGACACCAAAATACCACATTAAAAAAATTACAAGAAGAATCGGAATCGAGGTTCCGATAGCAAAGACTGATGGTAATACAGCACCATACGAGCTACTGCATTTATTAAGGGATCATAGAAGAATCTCGTAAGTGATGTGAACAGATCATACATAATTAACAACCAGCCTTTTGACTCGTTTACTATATAACAGAAATACTATAAAATTATTCAGGCTTATTATCAGCTTCCGGGTCTGGAGTAAAATCAGGTTTAAATCCTTTATAATTGATTTGCGTCACCATTCCAGCAGTAGCATGGTGTAGGTCGTGACAATGGAACATCCAATTCCCTGGATTATTAGCCTTAAATGCAACAATGTATTCTTCTCCGGGTTTCAAATTAAGTGTATCTTTCATAATAGGAGCACCCGAAATCGTTTTCTCGTTTTTACTCAACACTTGGAAGAAATGTCCATGAAGGTGCATGGGATGGTCATCTTTTTTTGAGTTATTTTTAAGTTTGACTTTTACTAAATCTCCTTTTTGAACATTGATTTTTTCAGTATCCGGCCATGTTCGGTCATTGATTGTGAATACTGATTCAGAATCTCTTACTTTTGTATTTAGATCCATCGTGTATTCAATATCATATTGTTGATTCAAATCAAACAAAGCCTTTCCAGACCCCCCATATTTCGTGATATCCAATGTTTGTAGGTTTTCTGTCATGTTTGATTGATCGTCTTTTGTATCATTTCCTTCGTATTCAATAAATGTTCTCATTCCTTTAGCTGCTTCATCACTGTCATGCGATTCAAGGAACCATTTCCCAGGATTATTAGCTATAAATTCGATGTCATAACGTTCACCTGGGGCAATCGGTATCGTTTGGTCTTTAATTGAAGCTGGATTTTCTATTGGTTGCCCATCTGATGCCACAACTTTAAATTCATGACCATGCAAGTGGATATTGTGGGATATAAAACCTGCATTCACCAGTCGGATCCGAACTTTTTCACCTTTTTTCACTTTCAATGGTTTTACTGACTCTCCACTTTTACCATTTACTGTATAAAGGTCATACATGCTCATGTCATGCCCCCCAACTCCATTTTCCGATTGGCTATGCTCATCTGAAGAATTGGTACCATTCATGTCCATACCGGAATGGTCCATACCTTCCATATCCTCACTCATTCCACTATTGCTCATCCACTCGTCTAATACAAGTGTATAATCACGGTCAGGTTTTTCATTGTCGTCTTTTTGTTCAACAATAAATGCTCCGTACAACCCTTTGTCTACCTGGCTTGCCCCGTCTTGGTGTGAGTGATACCAATACGTTCCGGGTACATCAGCTGTGAAAGTATATTCGAATGTGTCCCCTGGTTGTACAGCATTCATGGTGACACCAGGGATACCATCCATCTTGTTTGGAACAGGTAACCCATGCCAATGGATGGAAACTGGTTCGGGTAACTCATTTTTCAAATTGATGGTCAGTTTTTCCCCTTCTTTAACACGTATTTCAGAACCAGGAACTGATCCATTAAAAGTCCAAACTGGCAAACTTTTAGCCTCATTGACTTCCAAGGATCCTTCTTTTGCAGAAATAGTGAATTTATTCTCGTTGATCACTTTTACTTCATTAGTAGTTGACGCAGTCTTCTCACTTGTTTGTCCCATATTGTTCATTTCATGACTGTCATGTTCACTTGATGGGCTATTTGAACACGCAGCTAGAATGAAAAATATAAACACTGGAATTCCATTTTTCAGTATTTTCAAGATAATCACCTTCTTAGTAAGGATTTATTTTAGAACAAGTTTACAAGGAAAGTGTGAAGAAATGATGTATTTTGAGTAGCTAAAATAGAAATAAATCAATTATCAACTCTATTATTCTTGATATCTCTATTCGTTTTCCTAGAAACTCTTCGATAAGTAATTAAAATCATACCTATAATAATTAATACCAAACTTGAACCATTATGGAGTTGGTTTAATAACAATAACCTGGTATAAAAATGTTTTGTAAATTAAATATCAATTAATTTGCCAGTTGAAATCATGTTGTTTTAAAGCTCCTTTTTTACTATAAATTGAGTAAATTTTTGTACTCTTTATTTTCTTGTTAAATACATTAAAGTTAAATAAAGTACTCCGAAAGTTATTATTAAAGTAAGGCTGAATGTAATAATTGTTGATACCAATTCATCATTATTATGTTGCTCGGAGTTCTCATTTCCAAGTGCTGGATAAGCTGTCATTATAAACAAAAGAAAAGTGAATGGAATTATTCTGAAAATAAACTTATCCCCTTTCTATAAAATCCTAAAAGATACTATACAGAAAAATTATGTAGAAAGTATGTAATCGCCTTTTTTTATTTTTTTTAAAAATAAAAAGAGCTCAGTCATAACTGAACTCTAAAATATTGCCTTTATAAAACATAATGAAAAAATCATAATGCGACTAGCTTTTTACATTCCTCTGCACAGTCGAAACAAGCCTCCGCGCATTTTTGACAATGCTTATGGTCATGCTTCTTACATTCCGTCCCACATCTTTCCATATTTGTGCACATACATTATCAAGTTCAGAATAAAACGGAGTGTCTCTGGCCAGAGATTGTTCGAGAAATGAACAAATCTCCCCACATTCCCTATCCAGGCGAATACATTCAGCCATCATCTTTACATTATCTTCTTTTAGACATGCATCATAACAATGGTTACATGCGAGGATACATTCATTTAAACTTCGATCAAAGATTGATAGTTTTCATGGGACATAATACAGACCTTCTATTGATTATCATTCTTTTAAATTCTTAAATATTTCAAAATTTCTTCCATTGTGAGATAAGGAAATATGACTTTCAAGATGTTCTCCTTTTAGTAGCCGTTGAACTAACTCTTTCCCAGATTCAGATGTCATATATTGATACCATACTCCGTCGGGGTAGGTGATAACGGTTGGGCCACGTTTGCATTGACCATTACACAAAGTCTTGGTAGTATGAATGGTTTTAGTTAGTCCTAATGCCTTAATTTCCTCACGGATAGCATTCGTAACATCTTCAGCCCCGTTTTTCGTACAGCTTTTACCATTGCAAAGCAATATATGTTTCTCAGCTCCGTTCAACCCTATGGACCTCCTTATTAATAAAATGGTTGTTTCAACCAATTCACGTAAAGATCAGAATTGTTTTTATTTCATGGTTAATGCAATCTACTTAAGCTTAATCCTTTGTAGTCTAAGGGCATTCAGAACAACAGATACAGAGCTGAATGCCATTGCGGCACCTGCAACCCATGGTGCAAGAAATCCGATTGCAGCGATAGGAATCCCAAGACTGTTGTATGCAAACGCCCAGAATAAATTTTGTTTAATGTTTTTGATTGTCATCTTACTCAAATAAATAGCATCAGCTATGCTATTCAGGTCTCCACGGATCAGGGTAATATCTGCTGCTTCCATGGCTACATCTGTACCGGTTCCGATCGCCATGCCGATATCAGCAGTTGCAAGTGCAGGAGCATCATTGATTCCATCCCCTACCATCGCAACCTTCTTCCCTGCTTTTTGGAGTTTCTTGACCTCTTCCGCCTTGCCTTCTGGTAACACTTCGGCTATTACATGATCTATACCGACACTTTTGGCTATGGCTTTTGCGGTCTGGGTGTTGTCGCCTGTAATCATCACCACGTCCAAGCCCATTTCTTTCAGCCGTGTAATCGCATCTTTTGAAGTTTCCTTAACCGTATCGGCTACAGCTATAATTCCTGCGAATGCATTGTCAATCGCAACGAGCATTGCTGTTTTCCCCTCTTTTTCGAGGGCTTCCATCTCGGACAATTGATTATTGATATCGATATTTCCTTTTGCCATAAGCTTCCGAGTGCCGATCAATAAGTTTTTGCCTTCTATACTCGATTGGACACCGAAACCAGGGATCGCTTCAAAGGATTCAGAATTACCCAAATCGATACCTTTTTCCTTAATTCCTTCTACAATCGCTTCTGCAAGTGGATGTTCGGAATTTCTTTCAGCGGCACCCACTAGCTTTAAAAATTCTGTTTCATCCATTTTATCTGCTAAGATTACATCTGTAAGGATAGGTTTACCATTTGTAACAGTACCTGTCTTATCAAGGATAATGGCATCCAAACGATGGGTGGTTTCTAGATGTTCCCCACCTTTGAATAAAATACCGTATTCCGCAGCACGTCCTGATCCAGCCATGATTGATGTTGGTGTTGCTAACCCTAAGGCACAAGGACAAGCAATGACTAAAATTGCAATTAATTTTTCAAGGGCTTCTGCAAAATCCCCTGGAGCGACCATGAAATACCAGACGAGAAAAGTTACAAATGCGATACCGACGACAATCGGTACAAAAACCCCTGAAATGCTGTCTGCTAAGCGCTGGATTGGCGCTTTTGATCCTTGTGCTTCTTCCACTACCTTGATAATCTGAGCTAATGCGGTATCTTTACCTACTTTTGTCGCTTTGATTTTTATAAACCCATTTTTATTTATGGTAGATCCGATGACTGTATCACCAATCGTCTTATCAATCGGAATACTTTCACCAGTGATCATAGATTCATCGAGAGCAGATCTTCCCTCGATGATTTCCCCATCCACAGGGACTTTTTCTCCAGGTTTTATATAGACGATGTCCCCAGTGATAACATCTTCTATAGAAATGTTGATTTCTTGCCCATCCCGTACAACCGTAGCTGTCTTTGCCTGTAAGCCCATCAATTTCTTTATCGCTTCAGACGATCTTCCTTTGGCTTTTGCTTCAAAAAGTTTACCCAAAATGATAAGGGTGATGAGTACGGCACTGGTTTCAAAATAGAGCTCCACCATATGTGAATCCGAACCGATAGAAGCGATGCTTAAATAGATACTGTAAAAGTAAGCTGCAGATGTACCAAGGGCAACAAGCACATCCATGTTTGCGCTTTTATTTCTTAATGCCTTATATGCACCTATATAAAATTGTCCACCGACCAAAAACTGAACAGGTGTCGCCAGCGCCATTTGTACCCAAGGATTCATGAACATTTCTGGCAACCATATGAATGAGGTGAATTCAAAGTGACTGACCATCGCCCATAACAAGGGGATCGATAGTATTGCTGAGAATATGAACTTCCCTTTTTGCTTTTGGATCTCCATTTCTCTTTGATCAGTCTGTTCCGAACGTTCATCTTCTTTTAATGTTAAGGAATATCCAAGTTTTTTGATTACATCCTTCATTTCCTTAGTAGTTACAGAATCAGGATTATAGTCAATTCGTGCTGTTTCTAACGCAAAATTGACCGTTGCCTCCGTTACACCTTCTATTTTGTTCAGGCGTTTTTCGATTCGATTTGCACATGCGGCACATGTCATCCCCGAAACATCAAATTCTGCTTTTTCACTAACCAGCTTATACCCCAATGTTTCTACTTTATCCTGGAATTTTTTAATATCCGCTTTTTCGGAATCATACTTTATACTGGATTTCTCAAGAGCAAAGTTGACATTTGCATCCTGAACCCCATCGATCTTTTTTAATCCTTTCTCAATTCGTATAGCACATGCGGCGCATGTCATCCCTGATATCTTTAGATTTGTTTCTTTCATAACTCCCATTTGTTTCACTCCGATCCCTATACCGTGTAGGGGTATATTTTTTTCTTAAAATGAATCGTGCTGGAGTTTCAGCACGATTCATTTACCTTTGGATTTAATGACAACTTGTTGTTTCAACCTCATAGCCCGATTCTTCAATTTCAGTCATTATCTCATTTAAAGGAATGGTTTGGGAATCAAAAGAGAGATCTACTGTTCCCTCATTAAGATTCACCTTAACAGATGTGACTCCGTTTAATTTCCCTATATTCCCTTCGATTGTTTTTACACAATGTCCACAAGACATTCCAGAAACTTTCAAAGTTTTGTGTTCCATGATTGATTACCTCCATTAAATTTTATTTGAAGCTATTAACAATATACGATACCCCCCTATAGTATGCAATAGGCAAAAAGACATTTTTTCAAAATTTTTTTATGAGATACGAAAAGCCATTTAGAAACATAAGAACCAACTAAGTATCAATATCTCTTTTCGCACTTATATCTCCCCTTCACCTCATCATGTATATTGCAAATTTATAGTATGTAGGGGGCTTTAATTCGATAAATGTCCCCTTTTCTTGAATCACGCTTCAATTATGGCTACGTCTTTTTAGGACTCTTTCTTGCTTCTTTCGCCACCCGTATCGGGTCAACTTCAATTCATGGATTTTCCAGAGCGTTTCTCGATGAAACAATTCCGGACGAAAAGAAGCGCCATTATTTTACACTTATTAAAGAACAAACCGAGCGAATGATCAAGCTCGTAAATGATCTTCTTGATATGGCGCGAATGGAAGCCGGGCAGTTGAAAATACAGCCTGTCATCTTTAATTTATCCGAGATGGTTCGCCAAGTCGTGGCTCGTATGGAACCTGAATTTGTGAAAAAACAAGTTAATGTGGAATTGATTACTGAAAAAGCAAAAGACATCCAAGTATTCGCCGATCCAGATCGAATTGATCAAGTCATCGTTAATTTGATTCAAAATGCAGTACAATTTTCCTCGTATGGCAGTTCCATCGAAGTGATTTTGAAAAAAGAAGAACATGCGGCCATTTCGATTCGAGATTATGGATCTGGGATTAGACAAGAGGATATAGAATTTATGTGGGAACGATTTTATAAAGCGAATAAAGCACGAACCCAAAAAACAGGTGCTGGACTTGGTTTGTCTATTGTTAAGTATATTTTAGATCTTCATCAATCCGATATTCTAGTGGAAAGTGAAGTAGGAAGAGGCACCACCTTTACTTTCAAACTCCCGATACCTCGTAAAGAATCAGAACACTATGAAAAATAGTTATCTCTGTGCCATTTTTCCATAAAACAGCAATATACTGAATTAATGAGGTACGTTCGGAACTTTAGACCCTAATATGATAACCAAACAGAAAATAGAAAAGGTTATAGTAATATAACAGGTTCTGTTTTGAGTTACAAAAACGGAATTCGTAGTCTAAATCGCAAGGTAAGGTGAATCCCACAAGAATTCACACATAAATTCAAAGCAAAAAGAGCTTGGGACCTCATTAACTAAACCGTGATAGTCTCAACCTCACATTACTCGTCTCAAACTAATATGCCTCATTAAGCTCTTTAAAAAGAGTTCTGACCCCATGGTCTCTTATGTTGTATTAACAGATAAATGGAAAGAGAAATACGAAGAATCTAAACTATTTTCCTATAAATTATATGAGTATATGGAAAGCTTCAGAGAAGTTTCAAGTGTGAACTAAAAGTTTGTAAAATCAGTTGAAATTTTATCAGGAATCAACAGACTGCAAAAACGATGCGAGATGGAGTTAATGGAGATAGCGGATTTTGCGGAGATCATGTTCGGAAGACCCCTTGCTATAGTTGGACACATAAGTTTGCTTTTATTCTCTAGCCTTTAGTGTTTTTCTTTATTCATTTCTCAAATCAATGTTTTTTAGTTTTGATTCAATTTCTCTGACTGATTTTTGACCAATTCCAGGGATTTTTTGAAGGTTTTCTATACCGATATGAATCAGATCATTAACAGTTTTGATCCCGTATCTCTTTAATGAAAAAAAGATTTTCGTTGGAAGATCAAGTTCCTCTAACATCATTTCATCGCCACTGGAATGAAGAGGTATACTTTCACTTTTTATTTCCCTTTTAATTTTATAGATTGTATTACGAGCTAAACCCGTAGCCTTATGTATATCCATTACGCTTACCTCCTGATTTAACATTTCAACAACTTTATCATAGAGTACTTTTCTCTTACCCTTTGCATTTGTATGATAATATGTCCCTTTTTTCTTAGTGATTTCAATCCCTTCCCATTGTCGTTCCTTAATCATCAGACGTTCAAATTCAGCTGTTGCAAAAAAAATAGAAAAAACTATGTCACTGTATGGATTATCTTCTCGTGTATCAATACGTTCTTTAAGTGTAACAAGTCCTGCTTTCTTAGATCGTAATTCTTGGATAACTTTAAGAATATGTATTTGAGAACGTCCGAAACGTGTAAGATCATGACATACTATGACATCCTTAAAACGAATTTGTTGCATCAATTTTTCAAATTCAGGTCTTTCAATGGATCTTTCGATAACAATATGTTCACATCCATAGTTTTTTAACTCCTGAATTTGCCGATCTAAATTTTGACCAGTTGAACTGACTCGTGCATAACCAATGAGCAAATAAATCTCTCCTTTAATCATCATTTAGTAAACAAACCTAAATAATATTGATTTTCTTTAAATTTTGTCTTTTGGATTTTCCTTTCTATAACAACTGCGATAGGAATACCTTTATCCTCTGTTTAGGATGTTGAGGTGTTACATTTCCATGGCCGCCTGTTATTTATCGAAAAAGGACCTTGTAAAAATATGAACGATGTAAAACCCCAGCATTCATTTTTGAACTGCTGGGGAGTTTTTCAATCTACTCTTTTTTCCGTTTAACACCTGTAGGTTCAAATCCGGGTTTTTGTTCAAGTTTGTACGTTTCATCAAGCTCTTGTGAAAGCTCGATTTCTTCTTTGCTCAAACTACCAACTTGATTTGGAGCCTGTGAAATTTTCTTTTTATGGTTATTTCCCTTTTGCCCATGATCCATTCTTCCCACGAAAGAACCTCCTTTCATGGATTTAGAATACGGCAATTTCTTCAAATTTATTCAATTAGCTATCCAATATTGCATTCGACACTAATTACGTAATTGGTTAAGTATACTTCCCTCTTATTACTTCCCGAGGATTCAGCAACACTGACAGCCTCCTGTACATCCATCAGGTTAAAATGGAAAATCGTCTCAATTCATCATTGATTATTAAGGTCATCAAATTGATGAATGTTTCTTGCCAAGTTTGTACCGATGCTTGTTGATTCCAATATCGCAGATGAAACATCTTAACATCCACTTTCGCCTTATGTAACGGTCATTCCCACAAGCACTTCCCTATCAATCGGCCGTTAGAGGGGCATATTCCATCGATTTTCTTGCCAGCAATTCCTGGTTATGAAGGGGGCAACTTTTAAAACATTTTGGGTACTTCCGAATTCGCGGAATGTGACACATTTGCCTTTCAAAACAAAAACGCGCCTTACAATCATTGATTCATCAAGTATATCATCTGCAAAATGCCTTGTAACTTGATCCAAAAGAGCTTCCAGCACGTGAAAAAATAGAGTGTAAAATCGAATAGGACTTCACAAACTCTATTTATCAAGTGGTTCATAATTTCAGTTTTAAATTTGGTTAACCTTAAGTAGGGACTAACTCCTAATTGTGCGTTTTTTTTGGCAACTAATCTCAGTGTGCATCTCTTCTCAATTCCATAACCTATTTAGCAGATTCTGTTATTTGATTCAATTAGCTCCTTTTAAGCGGATTCATATGAGTGATGTCTTCAAATTCTCTTGCGATTCTTTCAAATGCTTCCTTTATGATAGATCTAGGAGAAGGGATACAAATTCTCTGATAGTTTAAACCCTCTTCGCCAAACATACTTCCATCTTCTAATAGGACATTTGCTCTGTTATAAATACGATCATGAACTTCCTCGGGAGATATACCGTAAGCGCTAAAATTCATCCACATAACATAAGTTCCTTCTGGAATTCTTACCTTCACTTCAGGCATTCTTTCAGCTAAGAAATTTTTGACAAATTCCATTGTGCCATCTATATACTCTTTCAATTGTTCTAACCATTCTTCTCCCTTATTGTAAACAGCAATAAGTGCAGATATAGTAAATGGAGACGGTAATTGCATTCCCAATACCCCACTGAACGTTTTTCTCAGCTCTGGATTAGGTATGATGACATTTGTACAATGGAGCCCTGCTACGTTAAATGTTTTGTTAATTGCTGTATAGGTGATAATATGATCATTATTTTCAGTAGCTTTTGCCATTGGAATAAATGTTTGATCACGTCTTATTAAATCTCCGTGAATTTCATCTGCTATTATGATCACATCGTTTTTTGCACAAATATCGGATAATTTTTTAAGCTCTTCCATAGTAAAGATTCTTCCTGTTGGATTATGAGGATTACATAAAATGAACATTTTCGTCTTTTCTTCTTTTGCTTTAGCTTCAAAATCCTCAAAATCTATAGAATAATAGCCTCCATCATCACATGTAAGCGCATTATTCCTGACTTGCCTTCCGTTCCCTTCTATCGATGCAGTAAATGGCGGATAAACAGGGCGCTGTATAATGATTCCGTCACCGGGTTCTGTAAATGCTCTAACCGCAATATTTAAAGCGTGTACAGTTCCGGGACTGTATACGATTTCCTCCTTCTTGATCTCCCAATTATGTCTCTTTATAAACCAATGTTGGATGGCTTCGTAATACTCTTCAGGTAAAACTGAGTAACCGAATATTTTATGATCGACTGTTTTATGTAATGCATCAATTAATGGCTGTGGTACGGGTAAATCCATATCTGCCGTAAATAAAGGTAACGTCTCTTCATCATATCTTTCAGTAAGACCCACTTCCCTTACAATTTCACCCCCATCCCATTTTAGTGAATAGGTTCCTCTCCGATTTACAATTTCATCAAAGTTATATTTCATGGCGTCTACCCCTTTTTCATATTCGATCCATTTCATTTAAACAGGTGAATTTTCTATTGAACTCTCGCCACGGTCTGTTTAAAGTGGGAGGTTCCTAAGAACACCAGTGTAACTGCCAGTTCTTGATCAGGCCTATCCCCGGAGTTCCTGTGGTTAATCGTAATGCTTCATTACGAACATTGATACTTGCGTTCATGTCTCTATCGTGATGTTCGCTGTAGGAAGGGCAATTCCTTCACGCAATCCGAGATTTTTAACGTCTTTATTTTTGTAACCGCTATTTGAACACAGTTGACTGGAGGGAAAATTTTTTTCGACAATGCCAACTTGTTTACCACACTACTTCGCTTTGTACTCAAGCATCATACGAAATAACGACCAATTAACCTTACTGATGGATTTGGCTAATTTCTTTTCAAGTTTGGGAAAATAGTTGTGATTCTTATAGATTGTTCCATCAGGCAAAATAGCAAAGTCCTTGAGTCCAACATCAATCCCTAAAGCTGAACCTGTTTTAGGTAACTTATCAACCTCTGTTTCAACAAGGATGGATACAAAATATTTTCCGGTAGGATAACGTCTAACCGTCACATTAAGGATACAACCTTCAACCTCACGACTTTTAGCAAACTGGACTAAGTCAAGTTTAGGTAACTTGATTTTGTTGTCAATAACAGCAATATTCCCGTTTGTGTGTTTCGTAGTATAAGGACTGCACGTTGTTCTTTTTAGATTTGAAACGAGGTGCATGATTTTGTTTTTCATAAAATCGAGCATATGCCTCAGCGAGGTTTTTGAGGGAGGAATGAATTGCAGTGCTATCGACTTCTTTCAACCAAACGAATCGTTCTGGATTTCAAAAAATACATTATTGCTTTGACAGAACCATTCAATAAAAATTATCTAGGAACCGTTCTGTAATAAAAGTGAGCGGTTCCTTCAATTCTATCTACTATTAGGCTTTCGTTGTTGGTCGTTCAGTTTCTCCAAATTTTGATGGTTCGTTTTCAACACGTTAGCTTGGATATATCATTCATTCAGTTGAGACTCCCACGGCTAAAGCCGCAAGCCCTACACCTTACGGTGTGAGGGGTGGGATTCTTGAATGACTAAGCGTTCGCAGTCCATTTCTGTTTTGAACAGCCTCCAAGATGAGGGTATCTCATTACCCCGTCCCATGCAGTTAAAATGTACCCACATGGGCGGCATACCTATTACCAGTATGCTAGGCTACTAAACCCGAAATCGCTTTCGATATATTAATGGCTCCATTGAGGTCAGCATGACAGGTGTAGCCACATTCTCTACATTGAAAATGGAGACCGTTTCGATTTTCTTTCGCTTGATGACCACATTTGCAAGTTTGACTGGTGTATTCTGGATTCACCAATTCAAAACGGATCCCTATCATCTCAGCTTTGTATTTGATGAACTCTTTAAGTTGGTAGAACGACCATGAATGCAGGCTCCTACCTTGGTCGTTTTTCTTTGATTTGGTAGTATTTCGAATATCCGTCAAGTCTTCCATGCGAATCACTCCAACACCGTTGGCGAGTGCAAGGTTAACGATTTGACGGCTGATTTTATGGTTCTGGTCTTTCATCCAACGAGACTCTTTGCCTTTGGAATTCTTAATGGCTTGTAGTTTTTTCGCTTTTCCTAGTCTCCTTCTTCTTGCCGAGAAGTGTCTACGAGTATATGCGACTTTTGAGCCTTTAAAGAAGAAAGACTTTGTTCCAATACTGGCAACTGCGAGATATCGAAGTCCCAAGTCAATCCCCATGACTTTTTTACCTTGTGATGATTCCACATTCCAAGTGATTGAAATGGCAAGATACCATTTCTTTTTCTTTTGATAAAGCTTTCCAGTCCCTATCTTTACGCTTCCACTGATCATTTGATCAAGCCACTTTATTTGAAATGGTTTTGCTATTACTGGAACCCCTATACGTTTTGCAAGTGTAGGAAAAGAAACGGTGTATAATTTACTCTTCTTTTCTATTTTTAAGTTTTGATTATTAAAGCAGCACCACATTTTACGGAAGGTCTTTGCTTTCTGATTTTTCTTTTGAAATTTTACTTCTCTAATGGTTTGATTAATGACTGCGGATGGAAATTTCTCTGCTGAAAACTCCTTAAAGATTCGACTGGTTGCCTGATTTATGTCTGGATGAAGCAATAACCAGTTCGCAAATCCTGTATTTGTCTCTGCCATTCGTTTATACATCTGTTGTTTGGCAAGAGTCGGTTTATGTAGCTCTAAGCGTAGCGTGATTGTCGGCATATATTCACCCCCATTTCTTTAAAATTTTGTTGGAATAGATCTCATGAGATGTATTTTCTATAAAGTCATGTAGAGTTTGGTCGATTTCGATTTCCAAATCTTCGTTTAATTCGTTTCCATCTTCATCATATAGCTGGAAGTGTTCGTGTTTCCATTCATGAAACTTGTCTTGCAACAAGTCCATTAAGTGTGATTTCCTGTTTATCCAAAACGCTCACCCCCTTGTTTTTTGTTGTTCAACATAACGCTTAATGGTTGCACTCGATACATTTCCTGCGGTCGATACAAAATAGGAACGTGTCCAAAGACTCGGCAGATGTTGAAGATGAGGAAATTCCTCTCTTAACTTTCTAGAAGTCACTCCTTTGATTTTTGCCATAATATCAGCAGGACTAAGTGTTGGTAGTGTGTTTAGGAACATGTGGGTATGGTCTTTGTCGCACTCTAAAGCAACAATGACAATTTCTAATTCTTCACATATTTCCTGTACTAACTGTTTAAATCGTTCCTCTACATCAGTACGGAGAAATATTTTCCTTCTGTATCGAGGACAAAAAACGAAATGATAGTTGATTAATGATACGGTTTTGTTTGTTCTTCTGTATTCGTTCATATTCACAATGTATCAGTTTTGTTTATAAACTACAACAGTTATACAACAAAAAGAGAGTGAAATTTTCGGATACTTGAAGTATCACAAAACCTTTCCGATTTTAGCGGTGCTCCGTATCCGTTCTCACTCTCATCCCATGCCTAAAGGCGGGCTATGCCCTGCATGGGCTTTCCCGTTCGGAAAATCTGTAATTATTAACCATTATATGTCATAACGTTCACCTATTCTCCAGAACTATTTGTTGAGTTAATTTATTTGATTTTTTAATTATAAGTTAAATAGATAAATCAATTAAACTTTCAACAAGTAAAGAAATCAGTGTTTTTCTTATCATTGGAAAATAGAAATTAAAAATTCTTTAAACATTTCTATCATATTTTTCTATCCTTTAAATTTTAAATTACATATAATTTCAAAATGTCACTACTTTCGAATGTAACCTTTTAACCTATTTATCTCTGAGAAGCTTGTCCCTAGAAGTTCTAATCTAATCAAAAGGTATTGACTAAAAATGAAATATGATATAGCGGATATTAACAATCTTAGAATGTGATTACACTTGGAGGTTATTCCTTCATTTCGACATGTTTTTGGAATAGATGTAACTATAATAGGTTTGAATTTTTGAGGAAAGGAGGGTGCAGTTTCCAATACTTGGATAACTATTTGAAAGTTTTAAAAATTTTTGTCCCCTATTTTGTAACTTAAGGAGGAGAACCATGTTAAAAACATTATTTTTAGTATTAACTTCAGTTATGTTAGCAGCATGTAGTAATCTAACTGGAGATCAAAACAAGAATGAGGATGTAAATAATCCCCCTGCTGAAGAACCAGTAGATAGTGGTGTGGAAGGAAAACCAGATACTGAAGATCCCGCAAGTGGAGGAACGGACGGAGAAACAGATACTGAAGATCCCGCAAGTGGAGGAACGGATGGAGAAACAGATACTGAAGATCCCGCAAATGGAGGAATGGACGGAGAAACAGATACTGAAGATCCCGCAAATGGAGGAATGGACGGAGAAACAGATACTGAAGATCCCACAAATGGAGGAACGGACGGAGAAACAAACACTGAAGATCCTGCAAATGGAGAGGGAACCAATGATAGTTCAGAAACTGACTGGTAAATTTGAAAAAATAATAATTTAAAGTAAAGGACGAGCCTATTTTACGTTTTACTTATTTAATTGTATAGGGGGCAACCTATATTTTAGGTCAGCCCCCCTTTAACAAGCATATGGATTTAATTACAGTTTTACTCTTTCTCTTGTTGAATAAGGTAACTCTTTTAACCAATTTTAATTGACCCATTCGATCTATTTACTTAATTTTGCAATCATT
The DNA here is from genome assembly GCF_045920555.1 of Pseudalkalibacillus sp. A8. Classification (NCBI taxonomy): domain Bacteria; kingdom Bacillati; phylum Bacillota; class Bacilli; order Caryophanales; family Fictibacillaceae; genus Pseudalkalibacillus; species Pseudalkalibacillus sp. A8. Next base: position 2,939,398 of record NZ_CP174509.1, on the reverse strand, counting down.
TATACTTTATCGCATAAACTCGATAAAGAGTTTTTCTCTCCTGCCATTGGACAGTGACGGCTAATCACTGTCCTTTTATAAATAGAAATTCTAAAATCATTTCGATCCATATAACTGTAATAGGTAGTGTTTGATAATCTCAAGGTCATACTACGATAGAGTATAGTATAATTCGTGCTCACTTATATCTAAAGGAATTTCAAATCCACACTAATCGAATTAACCAAGATGTTCAAAGCACTCGGACGCTGTAATTGAGACTGTAAAGCACGTTCTCTTAGTTCTCCATGTTTATTAAAGAGAATGGCTTGTTCCAGAGCATTCATTACTTCTCCTTTATGTAAACCGCGTTGAATACGGCGACACATTGATTTGTTTAAGATGAAGCCATGATAATGATGGTCTTTTCTATTCGGGGGATGGAAAGAATTCATTCAATGAACGGAATAGCTGATCTCAGTATGGGTTTTATTCCTTCCCCTGTTGATGAATCATTTCCTTAATCGCGTTCTCCAAAAGCTGAAGATAGTTAGTAGTAAATAATCATCTAAAATTCAAAAGGTAACTTCTCCTCGATAGTTGAACAAGAAAAAGCTATCCTTTAAATATTTAAAACTTACTTTTCTGTTACTAATGAAACTCAACAAGCGAATTTCATATTTGGCTAAGCGCACAGATTGCACATAATATTTCTAACTTGAATGGTTCAGCTTTTTTTCTTCAAATTATTTTTTCATAAGAAACTTCAACTCGTTTGATTTCTAGATTTTCGGTCATGAAGTTTTTCATCTCTTTTTCAATGGCAAGTAAATCATTGGAAGTTAAACTATGTTCTAGTTTCAAATCATAGTAAAGTCCATCTTCAATGAGCCGTCAACGTTAATTTTTTTAAATGCTTTTTTATTTAGGAAAAGTTTTACTTGAAGAGAGCCACAGCTCTTTCTGGATCAGCTGGTCCCTCATGTGCAAGTGCATCAAAAACAAAATTAAATGCATTCAGGTCATAGGTTATAAACTGGTGCTCGATTTGATCTAATGGATAATAATCCTGCAATGTTATATTCGACACTTGTTTTGACTCACTAAGAAAGGACGACGTATAAGGAACAACAAACTCGTCATTACGGGTTGCGACCACTGTGTATGAAACTTGTCCAGGGGTCTCGTCGCCCTGGTTGAGTTTTTCAAGAAAATTCGAACCGGTCTGCTGCTGACTGCAGGCGGTGCAGGAAATCAAATCAGTAACAGTCCATGACGTATCGAGCCCAGCAAAGCCTTTTGTACCATGGTTGGATGGTACGAGTCCGATTAGATCATTCACCTTTTTATCTCCTCCAAGAAATTTTATATAGTAACGCGGCATCATTCCTCCTTGGCTGTGTCCGACAAGAGATACCTTTTTAGCCCCTGTATGTTCAAGGACGTTGTCGATAAAGATTTTCAGTTCCATCGCTGAGTCTTCAATAGGACCTGTGGCATAACCTGCGCTGCTGTAACCATAGTTTAAAGAATAAACACAGTAGCCTTTCGCTTTAAGCAAAGGTGCAAGGTCAACCCAGTTCCGATCCATGGACTCAAATGTGCCTGGAACCAGTACGATTGGATCGGGATGTGATGCATCTGGCCGGCAGCTTGGATCATTTGCTCCAGGCGGCGGGAATCCTTCTTTTAACAAGAAATCTCCTGTAGTTTCTGCCATTGTTTTACCGCTTCCCAAAGTCAGAAAAGTAAGCGTTAACAAAAAAGATAAAACAATCATGAAAAGATTCTTCATATTACCAACTCCCTAAGTATATGTCTTTATTGTCTTTTTTGAATTCAGAAACACAGATATTGCTACTGGGGGATTTATTTATCCACAATTGTTAAGTCAGAACCACTTGAACTTATTTTATTTATGTTTAAGTTATCTTTGTTAAATTATCTCTACACGAAGAATGCCTAAAGCTAAGAAAATTGCTCCTCCAAATTATTATAAGAAAACGTCCCCCCTACTAATAAGTTTTGCAATAGAGAATAAGTTAAATAGATTAGATGAGAAAACCTTTTATCGCTTTACCACAATGTAATATCCAAAAATCCACAGCAAATAACTCGCCCTTATAGGGAAAGAATTGCTGTGGATCTCCATATTCTCCATCACGAGTATTAACTTTATTTAAAAATTAACACAGTATTAAAAGTGTTGTCAATTTTTTTATTTTTTAAATATTTCACTCACTTCCGAAGCAACCTGACTTAGTTACGTCCCTTATTCATCTAGCCTGCCCCTAAATATACTAAGTCCAATTCAACATTCTGGCCTTTTTTGTGGAATAAGGCTTTCAATTTTGGTCAACATTCTTTTAACCAAAACATTAAATTTTAGTATAGTTGGATGTATTGTTCACATTCCAAGGGTGGACTAGTACGGAACATGTTTTATAAGAATAAACCCTATCATCTTTATTCAAAATCATTGATATATCAATGTTTATTTTAAAAAGGGAATCAAATACTTTCAATCTAAATCAAATTTTTGTGGGTGTTTTGTGGGTGGATTCGTGGGTAAATTAAAAGAAGGCGTTGATTGTGGTCATATTGTTTTTATACTTTTGTACATCATGAAAACGACGAATTAGAAAGTTCGTCTATAATTAAAATAAATATGAGTTGGAACGAAAATTGGCATGCATAAATTTCATATAATAATCCTTGGCATTATCGTTCTTATACCAAGGGTTATTAGATTTAACCAATTGAACCTTCCCTTTCGAATTTGATTAAAAAGCACTTTCAAACCCTTTGCAACTCATGTGAAAACCTTGATATATCAAGGTTTTATGGAATCCTCAATCAAAACAGTTCATCTTTTTTATATCCACTTTTTTCTCTTCTCTTGACGTAATTAGGGGGGATTTGTCTTATCTTGACATCTTACTTGAAACCATTTCAATTTATTTTCGGTTTTTGCATAATAGTATTAAAAAAGTTGACTAAAGTCGTAACTTGGGGAGGGCGGAAAAGATGTTATATGTTAAAAAGGAGGAAAAAGTAGCATTAGAAGAAATATCAAAGAAAAAAGAAGAGTTGATCAGGGTAGCTCAATTGAAGGGCTTAAGGAGTAAAGAGACCTTACAATGCAGCCGTGAGCTTGACCATCTTCTTACCATCTATAAATCCCGATTATGATGCTTAATGCTTTCTAATTTACATAGATAGTCAGTCAGTTCGATTACTTTATTAAATGTAGCCTGGTTAGGGTCATCTTGAAACGCATGAATCAAACCTCGGATTTCTTGTATAAGCACAATTTGGTCGTCCGTTTTTAAAGGAGTTTCCAATTGAATACCTCCTCACTACGATTTTTTTACACATTAGTCCATTATGTAAATGATGTCAATTCTATAATTAAAGGTGTTATGGTATCCTAATTGCACTAGATTGTAATTCTTCAGACCTACTCATTTTTAACCTACGTTTTAGCAATCACCTACTTTTGTTAAAATACTCTTTAAGAATAGTACTCATCTCTCTTTGACCTGTCTTGACACCTTTCTTTACAGGTTACTATAGCCCTAATTATAATCCTTAATTTTCAAAATGTGAATATATATTTATCACAAAATTTAATTAAATATATTACTTTACTTCATTAAAGTATTGTAGTTAGAAATGTACTTTGTAAAAAACTTCCTAACTCGCTTATTAACCAAGAACAAACGATGATACTTTTCATTATCATATAAGTCATTAAACCAGTCATATTTTCTTAATTCTTCAATATGTTTATCTATTTTCTTTGTATTTAAAGAGTTATCTTGTCCGATACTTCCAATGTAATAATCTCAAAAATCATAAAAGGGTTTCCTCCAGAAGAAAAATTCCATATTATAAATTCCCCTATAAGTTAACACAAAATGTACCACTCTTCTTTAAGTAATGCTGGCCCTTTCATAAAGAAAGAGCACAACTCTTGCTACAGAATCGCGCCCGTTTGCAGAAGATCTTAGCGTAGGATTTTTTTCAAAATGTTGGCGAGACCCCATGCCCATCAAGCTAACAACCTAAATTACTATGTATGAAATGATCCTTGTTATAAAACTAGCAAGTGATAGAAAAGTAAGCATGTAAAGAAGCCTATTAAAACGCCATTTTTTTGCTAGGCAGCTTGTCTATGCTTCACTGTCGATTCATACACAACCCCTAGAATATCAAAAACTGTCATCTTCTTATAACGATGACATTTACGACCGTTCTTTTTGAGCAGCTGATAAAGGCGATGCAGAATTTCCAAAAGTTCTTCTGTGCCAACTGCTATCGCTTGAAACAGTAACGAAAAGTAATCTTTAATCATATAAATCGCTTTGTATTCACTCAACTCCTGCTTTTTCTTTTCAAGCAGAAGCTGTCGCATTTGAAACATCGTGGAAGAACAGAGGAGAATGCCGATGAGTTGTCCGTATAAATGGCACTCTAGGCGTTCTCTTTTAATATTTTTACATTCATCAATTTCAAAGAATGACTTCCACGTTTTAAACAAAATTTCAATCTGCCAACGAAGTGAATACAATGAATGTACGTAGTTCGTTGGTATTTTTCTAGCGACGTATTCGTGATATATACATTCACTCCCATTAAACGTTTACTTTTATCTTTCATGACAATGCCTTTCTTCTTTTCACGTATCAATTGGTTTTTCAGGCGAGTTTGCGTTTGATCATCAGTTAATCGATGGATAATGACACGTGCTGGAAGCTTCTGATTTTGGCCAATGTATGCATCGGGAATTTCCATCGTGTCACCAGGGGTTAGACTAGACATCATTTGTGTCATATCAAGCTGGATGTATTCTGTTTGCTTTTTTAACGTGCCATTTTTGAAGTATTCTTGCTCAGGGTTCTTGATATAAATGCGTGTATTCAGCTTCAATCGCGAGATATAGTAAGCTTCTTTATCATGAATAGCTTGTAAGTCTCCTAAATCGAAGTAACCTAGATCACGCAAACATAAATCGCCCGCCTCTACGGTTTCAAGGCAGATGGTATCGTATGTTTTATCATTATTCTTTCCTGGTCCAAGCTGTAAGAAATTGACCACTCAGTAAATCATATTCCAATTGGATTTTCACGCCTGCCGTATTACGACTCCCACCAGAGCCTTGATAATCAGTGGAGAAGGAATCAGGTAACTGAAACACAGTCGCATCTAAAATCCGAATACGTTCGAAAGATGAAATCAAGTGTGAAGATAGCGATAGTGTCGCACAGAGTTTTTGTGTTAGGAGTGAAGTAAAGACTTCTCGGAGGAATGCGACAGCTGCTGGATTAAAGCGTTGATTGAGTCCCTCTTGGCTCATTAGTACACCCGTTGAAGACTCTAACCGACTACATAGTTGCGAAAGCGATGTACTAGCGACTTCTTGGCTGAGCCAAACGCAAAGGGCAATGAGTTCATTTGCTTGATACTTACTAGATCGCTGCACAAAACCAACTTTTTTGGCGATTTCTTGTAGGACTATCGGAGATAGAAAGCTTTGTAATTCTTGTGCGAAAAGTGTCAGTTCACTGGAGTTGTTAGGATTTATAAAAAACACCATCCTTTCTCGTAAACTTCTTACGATAAGCATAGCGTTTTTTCGTTTTTGGGGATATTGTTTTAACTTAGCTTGATAGGCATGCGTCGGGACCCCATATAAAAGGTTATATGCTACATAACGTATTAAGAAAAGAAGAAACTCGATTTTCGCTCCGCAAAATCTCGTTTCTAATCCTTAATCCAAAAAAATAAAAATAACACCAATTAAACAATCAACAACAGAAAGTTTAACAAACCAAAAATGTCCAAAGAACCAGTCACATCAACAGGGAATAAACTAGACCAATGACATTTCACAATGTCAAAGGCCAAAACCCTTGATATGAATGGTTCTTTTTTAGAGATTGTGTGAACTAAGAAATAAAAAAACAAGAAATCACTTTATACTACTGGATATAAACATTGAGGCATCTTGATTCATAAAAATACGATAACCATGATAGAATGTCTTAATTTTAATTGATTTAAATCCAACTTCGGATAATCTTTTTTTCAGTTCTTCATGCGAAAAACCGTTATGAACTTTCGGATGATTTATTTTATCGTTTTTGTCAAAATCAATAATAATTAGCTTGCCACCATTATTTAAAATGTTGAACAATTCTTGTAAAATTTTTTTAGTATCCGGAATATGAAGAAGGACTAGTGACATTAAAACTATGTCTGCCTTAAGTTCAGGAGTTTCTTGAGTAAAATCTGAATAAAGTACTTTTGAGTTGGTAATTCCTTTGTGAGAAATTTTAGCTTTCGCAACCTCCAACATTTGTTTTGATGAATCTACCAACAAAATAGAATCTACTAAATCTGATAATTCTAAACTAATTAGACCAGTACCACTCCCATAGTCTATTAAAGATTTTGATTTACTATTTCGTAATTCTGGTCTTACTTCCTTAACTATAACTTTAGCTAATTCAATTCTCTCTTCTGTATCATATCTTTTTGCCATCTGTTCAAAAACGTTATTTTCCATATTCCACTCCCCTATTTATTAAAAATTAAAGCTACATAGTGGTCATTATAGCAAAAATCAAAACCTTGAGGGGCGATTCTCCCCCTCAAACCCTTTCGAATAGACCCCGGTGGGCGCGGAAAGTCTACATAAACAATCTCGTATAGGGGTCCCGACGCATAGCCATAAACCTAATAAAATAAACTATCCCCAAAACGAAAAATTGAGCAACTTGTGCAAAATCTTCGTTTTGGGGTGATTTCAATTTCTTAACTTGATGGGCATGTGGCGAGACCCCTATACAGGAGAAAATAGAGGACATTTGGAGAACATCCTGCCGGACATGGCAAAACTGCAATGTATCCAATGTTCTATAATTTTTATCTCAATGTCAAGAGCATAATATTGACCCACAATTTTGTATGAGCTAGGTTAAACAGCATAGAGATAAGATACCTAATTGGCAGGAAGTTTCGAATTCTACTTTGAATTGGATAAATGAACATACTTCAACCGGTTCACCTATTACTGAGTAGTTTAATAAAGGGTGGGGAGTAACTGTCCATCAGTTGGAAGTGCTAATGATGGACAGCTCCAATTTAAATTCAAGCTCTTACCGATTCTTTTAACGGTGCAGGATCAATACTTTGATCATTTGCAGTCAAATCGATTCCATAGTCTTTGGCAAAGACCATGTGTGTTTCAGTAAGAACTCCCTCTTTATTTTCATCTAGGTTGAATACTCTTGCGCCGCGGAGCCTGTTTTTTTCAGCTCCTGAAAGGCCATATGTGCCAAAGCCAGCGCTGCCTCCATAACCAAGTAGAACCCCGTAATAATTGCCCGAGTAAGTATTAATATGGTCATGGCCGCAAAAGACCCCCTTGACATCGTTTCTCTCTAATATGGCTGAAAACATGCCGCTGTTAATCGGTCCTGGGCATTCGTCTTCATTACGTTCTCCTACAATATTGTGTTTTTTTACAGCTGCTTCATGGTTAGCAGCTGTTCGTCCGTCAACACTTCCGTACCACATAAAACGATGCTCCCATAGAGGAATGTGAATGAACATGAGTGAAGGTATTTTGCGATCAAATCTTTTCTCTAAACTCTTAGATGTTTCATAATACCATTTAACCTGGTTCATTCGAAGCCAATCCCAGGTAGGATAGCCTTCAAAATCCTGACCGGCAATAGTTTTTGGGGCATATCTTCCGCTGTCAAGCAGCCAGAGGTTGAACACTGCTTTTTCACCCTTGGAATCATTTATGAGCACGTTCATGTTTCCAGTTCCTGTAATATCTTTTTCTCCAGGTTGGTTCATATTGTATTTGTAAGACATATAGATTTTTAGCATATCTTTCTCGTCAAGACCGCTGTTAGGAGTTGAATCTTCATCATGATTTCCATAGGTAATTGCCCATTTAATTCCTCTTTTCTCCATCGGCTGGGCAACGTTGTTAATTGCTTGTTTCATCTCAAGAGCTGTGTCGCAGCCACCGGCAATATTGTCGCCATTGAGCACAACAAAATCTGGTTTTTCTGTATCAAGCACTTTCTCCATTAGCTGAATGGTTCGGCGGTCAATACGCTCATCATCTTGTGTGTCATTAAACTGTACGATCTTTAACTTTCCATTTGGATTAAATTTCAGTTTAGCTTCGTCCTGCGTTTTTGCCTCGGCTGTACTGGTTAAAAAATCAACTGGTAATCCTGTTGTTCCAAGTGTCAAGGCAAGTGTACTCAGCCCGCTTATTTTTATAAAGTTCTTTCTGTCCATCTTTCTGACTGAATTTTGATTACTCATATAAAAGCCTCCCAATCCGTACGCAATTTTTTAAAAGTAAAGCATTTGATAAGTAACGAAAATACAATTCTGATAACAACATAAAGAGCTAATTGTAAAGCAGAATTATGTCGCCCGTATCCCTATCATTCTTCTTACTTAATCGTAGGATAGAAATGTTGATAGATTATAAATATTGAGTGAAAAGTAAGTAAAAAAATATTTAACATAAATTTTATGGCGACGATTTATGTACCGTCTTATTTCCTTTCTTACTCATAACGAATAGGTAAGGGTTTGAAGTTATCGCTCCCTTTTCCCCTCGCTCACACCGTAGGTGCGACTTTCACCGCATACGGCGTTCCAACTAATCCAATTCATTCAATTCTATGTATTTAATGAAGCAAATTTATAATTCAAAATTAGATTGCGGTATTTTTGCATTGTTTTCGAAGCTCATTGACCTTTTCTTTTTGCTTTTTGTATAGCTTTAATGAATGAAGTAAGTCTTGAATTTTACCACCGTTTTTTAAATGAACAAGTCGGTGAACGTCTTCGTGAAGCACTATCAGGTGTGAAAATCTGTCATCTTTTGAGAGATGATATGGAATTTTATGATGACAGTGCCAATCAGCTGATCCTAATTTCGTTCCTGTGACTGCACATTTTCTGTATTGGGCGATGAACTTACTTATGCGTTTATCGTTGTACTCAATCGTTCGATTTGGAATAAAATTTTTCATGACATACCTTAATACGTTTTTGTTATTCGCTTTTAGGCTTTGGTGTATTTTTTCTCTGCCTTTGACCGTATAGTTACATGTGTATTGAGAGAAACATAGATTTGTTTTATGTCGTTGGGTATAAATTGGGACAAACACCATGTCTTGAATTTTATAATATTGTGCTTCATATCCCTTATAGCGTTTCTGCAACGTAATCGTCATGTCAGTAAACTTTGCTTCTTTTCTGGCGTTCTTTAGTCGATTGTATAGCGTCTTGTGGAGGCAGGAGTTCAACTCAATTAGATTATTTGTAATTTGAGTGGCGGCTGAGTAATAATTTTGAATCCCCATTACGATCGTATTAAAATGCCAAACTGTTTCTTTACAAGGTTTTTTCTGAATGGCTTTGATCGATTCCTTGATTTTTATGAAGGCATTGGACTTTGCTTTCTTCGTCATATTGGACTGAGCTACATAGCCCTTCCTTGTCTTACCTTTTCTTTTTACTTTGAATGTGAATCCAAGAAATTCTGACGAATTTATCTTTAGATTAATAACCTTTGATTTTTCTTCGCTTGTCTCAAGGTGTATCTTGTATGAAGAAAATCCTTTAAAGCGTAGTTCATTTTAATCGCTTGCGATCGTGTGTGACATAAAACCTTGAGATCATCCGCATATCTTACGATATAACATTCTTTTAGATTCGATTTCTTGAGCGCCTGTATTTTACCTCCATTGTGCTTGTATAGATAATTACTTTTAAATGTTTCCCACTGGTCACTCCCCACCAATCAAGTTCATTTAAAACAATATTAGATAATAATGGAGACAAAATACCGCCTTGCGGTACGCATTTAGTGGGTATGCCTTCTCCTTCAATTTCTGCCTTTAATAGTTTCGAAATGATGGTAAGTAGAGATTTATCTCTTATACCTAGTGACCAAATTTGCCTCAATAGTTTACTATGATTTACATTGTTGAAGAATCCTTGAATGTCTACATCTATGCAATGATAGAGACCTGCCAGGTTTATGAGGGACTTAAACCTTGCTTTCGCATGATGGGTGTTTCTGTTCGGTCTAAAACCGTAACTGTGTTTATGAAACTTCACTTCGCAAATCGGTCTAACACTTGTAATATGCACTGTTGAAGGATTCTGCCCCATATCGTTGGAATACCTAACGGTCTTACTTTGCCATTCGGTTTTGGTATAAAAACACGCCTAATACTTTCTGGTTCATATGATTGAAGCATATTTTGAACCTTCAGAATAACCTCTTCAACAGATAAACATTTGACATCTTCAATGGTTAATTTATCAGTACCAGCCGTTTTACTTCCTGTATTTCGTTTGATATTTCGATAGGCTAAGACGTATATTTTCATCAGAACGAATCCATTTCATTAACTCATAGAAATTTTGACCATTAACACTTTGTGCGTACAAATTGTCGAGACAATGTTGTATATCATAATACTCATTGTGTCTCAGTTTCTTCCGTTTCAACAAGTCGGTGACTCCCTTAGGAGTTGAACCTCTTTTAGTCTCACAAGAACCTTGTTAATCGATAAAGAACTACCTTACATGGTTGAATGATTCTTCATTAGTCTAGTGGCTATCCCTCCATGTTGATTAGACACTTCATTGGTACTGTGCCACCACTTTCACTGATATAAAGATAAGTTATACAGTAGCTATTTTCACTATTGCTTTCCTTAACACCGTTTCATAGGAAGTAAGTCCTCCACGTTATCAACTTACAACGTTGAATTATATCTATTATAGAATGAGTTTAGGTGCTTCCAGTAAGCCTGTTAGCCGTTCATATGCCTATAACATATCATGGATTTTCATAATTCTGAGTCTTACTTATCCACTGCTAACCTCACATTTAGGTGATATACACATTTCTATGTATTGCCATTCTAGACCCGTACATTCAGAAGTTCGTCAGCTTAACCTTTTACTTTAGGTTCTTTTGCATTCTCACCCTATTCATTCAACTCAAGCATCATGATTTACACCACCCCCGCGGGTAGGCTTTCGTCAGCCGAGCTGATACGGTAAATTCTTACGCCTCTTTGCCGAGCTTATAACACTATCATTCTTACTAAATCAAGTGCTATTCGACTGAGAGAGAGCCCTTCAAGACGTTACTCTTTCATTTGACTCTTCGATATAATCCTTCAGTTCTGTAAAGAACTGTCTAACCTTTACCTGAGTAATGTATCCATTCTAAATTTAAATTAGAAACGTTTCGCACCAAAATATGGCCCAATACATTTAAAAACGCGTTCATAAATAAACGCGCCCTCGTATATTATTGGGCTCCTAAAACATCTCCGCACGATAAATGTTAAATTCAACGTATCTATTAGTTTAAGAAAATAGTATTAAATAATGATACAATTAATTTTTTTCTGTCAAATCAGTGAGTTTAACCAGGATCGTTTTTTCCTACTTTTTCTTTTGTCAGGCATCATAAAGCCTCTATGATAAAGAATTTCATAAAAAATACGGACTTACTTGTTACGATAAGTCCGTGATCATCTATATTTCTCGTTTATATGTTCTTTACGGTACTCTTGAACGGCCATGCAGGCAGTGTCTTATTAAGAGGTTTGTCTTGTCGATAGCCTAGTACGTATTCTGCTTGCATGATCGTGTGAATTTCTCTTGTTCCTTCATAAATGACAGGAGCTTTCGAATTACGAAGGTACCGCTCAACAGGGTATTCATTCGAATAACCGTATGCACCGTGAATTTGTACGGCATCATTTGCTGCTTCATTGGCAAAATCACAAGCTTGCCATTTTGCAAGCGAGGTTTCACGCGTATTCCGTTTTCCTTCATTTTTCAACCAGCCTGACCGGTACACGAGAAGCCTTGACATTTGCAGTCCAGCCTCCATTTTCGCAATCATTTGCTGTACAAGTTGATGTTTTCCGATTTCTTTACCAAATGTTTTTCTTTCTTCACAATACTTTATAGAGGCTTCTAAAGAAGCCATGATTATTCCACACGCGCCAGCTGCAACCGTAAACCTTCCATTATCCAATGCTGACATGGCGATTTTGAATCCTTCTCCTTCTTCACCGAGCAGATTTTCTTTAGGAACGATTAAATTATCAAAAAAGATTTCACCAGTATTCCCTGCACGGATCCCGAGCTTCCCTTTGATTGCTTTTGACGAGAATCCTGGCATATCCCGTTCAACAATAAAACATGAAATCCCATGGTGTTTTTTGCTTTTATCCGTATAGGCAAAAACTAAAAAGTGATCAGCAATGTCGCAAAGCGAAATCCATGTTTTCGACCCATTTAAAATATAATGTTCTCCATCTTTCATAGCCGTAGTTTGTAAGGCTGCAACATCCGATCCAGCATTTGGTTCTGTTAAACCGAATGCTGCTATTTTTTCACCCTTTGCTTGTGGGACTAAAAATTTTTGTTTTTGTGCTTCATTCCCCCATTGCAGAAGCGTCATGCTGTTCAAACCCGTATGAACGGAAACGGCAGTACGGAATGCTGTGTCACCTCTTTCCAGTTCCTCACATACAATTGCAAGGGTATTATAATCCATCCCGCTTCCACCATATTCTTCTGGAATACACACTCCCATCAAATCCAACTCCGCTAATCGCTCGAATATTCGGGTTTCACAGTGTCCTTTTGCATCCCACTCTGCAATGTATGGCATAATTTCCTTATCCACAAAGCCCCGTACCATTTTTCTGACCATTTCTTGTTCTTCTGTGAAGCTAAAGTCCATCATACTCTAGTAACCTCCTAAATAATGTTTTTATGCTTTAAATCTTTTATATCGTTGAGAGTATACCCTATTTCATTCAATACTTCTTCTGTATGTTCACCGGGAAGAGGGGGATGTCTCCTAACTTCTACAGGGGTCCTGGAAAGTTTTAACGGACTTCCGACAACCTTGATGGTTCCTGCTTTTGGGTGTTCCAGGTCAATGACCATTCCTCTCGATTTCACTTGTGGATCTTCGAAAACTTCCTTTATACTGTTGATCGGACCGCACGGAATTCCACTATCATCCAGAATTTTACACCATTCCTTCGTCGTCTTCTGTTTGATTCTTTCTGAAAGTAATGCGATGAGTTGATCACGATTTTGAATTCGGTTCGGATTTGTTGAAAACTTTGGGGCAGCCGGAACTTTTGGGAGTTCCAACACATTGCAAAGCCTTGTGAATTGGCGATCATTTCCGACAGCAATGACCATTTCCCCATCTGATGTGTTGAACAATTGATAAGGGACGATATTGGGATGCTCGTTACCCAGTCGCTTCGGGTTCCTTCCTGAAATCAAATAATTGCTTGCTACATTAACAAGAGCGCTTACTTGTGAATCTAACAATGAAATATCAATGCTTTGTCCTTCATGTGATTGATTCCTTTCATTAATGGCAGCAAGAATCCCTATCGCTGAATATAACCCGGTCAAAATATCGGATATCGCTACACCCACTTTTAAAGGCCCGCTCTCTTCACTTCCAGTTATACTCATCAATCCCCCAAGCGCTTGAATGATAAAATCATATCCTGGGAGATGTTTATACGGTCCATTTTTGCCAAATCCGGTAATCGAGCAATGAATTATTTTCGGGTTCAACTCGTTCAAGCTTTCTTCGTCCAACCCCCATTTTTTCATCGTGCCATGTTTGAAGTTTTCAATCACTACATCTGATTTTACAATGAGTTCTTTTAAAATTCTTCTGCCTTCCTCAGATTTAAGATCCAGGGTGATCGCCCGTTTATTTCGGTTTGCACACAGGAAGTAAGCGCTTTCTCCATTGGCGTAAGGAGGCCCCCATTGTCGTGTCTCATCACTGCCTCCTGGGGCTTCTACTTTGATCACATCAGTACCTAGATCACCGAGGATCATCGTACAATATGGGCCAGCTAATACCCTTGACAAATCTAAGACACGTATATTACTCAAAGCTTTTGTCACACCAGCACCTTCTTTTAATATATTTATTAAAGATTTTCCCTTTTGCTGCATAAGTGTAATATCGTCTTCATCAGTAAATGTCGAAATCACTATAAGATGGTGACAATGTGATGCCTATACCGTAACTGTTATGCAAAATAGCTATTGCTGCTTAAATGCGTTTTCAATCAGTTCATGGAAATATACTGCCGCATGTTCAGTAGGTGAGAAGATACCATTTGAAAATGCATTTGAATGCAGACCTTTTTGCAAAGTTTCTACCAGTTCAAAATCCTCTCTACGTACTTGATCGACAAATTTAAAATATTCTTCTTTTTCCGCAGTGATGTTTTCGTCGACTGAATAATCACGATAAATTCCCAACGACGTTTCCGCATCAACAGGAATGACTTGAATTGTATTAACGTTCCCTTCTCCTGGATAAACGTTTACCATCATATTCGGCCAGATCCAATAAAAACGGGCACGATTACTTTCAGCATCTTTGCTTACTGTCATATATTGATAAGTGAATTTATCGTGTGTCGTTGTACAGAAGTTGGATACATCAAAAGACTTTGCAAACCCCGGATGATTGATGGCACAATGATCACATTCGAGGAAGTTATCAACCACTGCTTTCCAATTCGCTTTCACTTCACGTTTGGTTTCCCTGACTAGTTTCACAGAGTCAAAGAAAGAATACGCTTTCAACTCCCCTAAAAATTCCTCATATGTCTCTGAAAGAGAAGGAGCATCGTTGTCTAGATTTACAAATATCATAGAATGCTGCACTTCCAGCCGAATTGGTTTCATACAGCTGTGCTCTCCCAGTTCATTCGTTTTAAAGTTAGGCGCTCGATTTACATTTCCCTCCAATTTGAACGTCCATCCATGATATCCACATTGCAGCAACTTTTTATTTCCGTGTTCACGCTGCTCAACTTTCATTCCGCGATGTGGACAAATATTGTAAAATGCCCGGAGTTTACCATCTGACCCGTGAGTAACGATAATAGGCTCCCCTGCAACATCAAGCGTCAAGAAATCACCTGCATTTTCAACTTGGCTGGCATGACCTACATATATCCAGTTTTTCTTGAAAATCTTTTTTCTTTCTTCATTAAATACCTCTAGATCTACATATTTTGAATAAGGTAGTGTTGAATTAAACTTTACATTTTCTTTCGTCGTCATAATGAAAAATCCCTCCTATTAGTTATCAGAAATGAGGTTTTAGACACACATTTTATGAAATATGAGCATAAGTACTGCCCTTTTTGGAAGGCATGATTACTTCGATTGAACTGCTTTTTCAGGTTGTTCATCTACTACTACAGCATCTGTACTCCCTCTGTTATATCTAAAGTGGTAATAGAGATAGCAAGCAATAACGAAACCGAATCCCCAATACAACGAAGTCCGCTGTGTCGGATCATAAGCGGTGAATACAAAAATACCGAGACACATCAAGATGCAGAGAATCGGGACAAATGGGAAGAGAGGTACCTTAAACTTGAGATCCTCGACCTTTCCGCCTTTCCTGATGTACTGCTTACGGAATCGGTATTGCGCGATTGCAATACTCATCCAAGTAAGTACCCCTCCAACCCCGCTTATTGCAAGTAACACAACAAAGAGTGTTTCCTCCGCAACAACACTGGTAAGTAAAGACAATAAGGCAAAGACAAGGGTGACAAGTAAAGCGTTAATAGGTACACCGCGCTTATTGAGTTTTCCGAATACAGGATGCGCCATTCCGGTTTGCGATAGTGAATAAAGAATCCTTGTACAAGCATACAAACCTGAGTTACCTACAGATAGGATCGCCGTCAAGATTACGAAGTTCATAATGTCAGCTGCATAAGGAATACCAACCATGTGAAACACAGTGACAAACGGACTTTCAAGCACTCCCGCTTCTTGCCATGGAACAATAGCCGACAATACAAAGACTGCCAGGACATAGAAGAGCAGTACACGTATTACGATGGTTCGGATCGCTCTTGGAATGTTTTTTTCCGGGTTTTCCGTCTCACCTGCTGCAACCCCCATGATTTCCGATCCCTGAAAAGCGTATACGACTGTCATCATAGATATGAACACACCCGTAAATCCTGTTGGAAATATTCCATCACCGAAAAAATTAGTGAAATACGGAGCGGGTTGTCCCTTTAGGCTCATCAATCCAAACATCGCAGCCGCACCGACAATGATGAACAGAATGACGGCAAGTACTTTGATCCCGGCGAACCAATACTCTGTCTCTGCAAAGCTTCTAGCTGTCAACGCATTGATCCCGAACAAAATTACAGTAAATATTGCGCACCATACCCATATAGGGGTATCCGGGAACCATCTCGCCATGAGGAACCCAGCTGCTATAAATTCTAAGCCGACATAAAGCGCCCAGCTCAGCCAGTAAATCCATCCGATGACAAATCCAGTGGCGGGTCCGATAAATTTCGTAGCATGGGCCTGAAAGGAACCTGACACCGGCATCACTAATGATAACTCACCGAGACAAACCATCACCAGGTACATTAATAATCCCCCGACCAAATAGGCAACAAGCGCTCCTGCGGGTCCGGCTTCACCGATCGCATAACCTGATCCTAAGAAAAGACCTGTTCCAATAACGCCCCCTAAGGAAAGCATGAACAAATGTCTGCTTTTCATCGAACGATTCAAATTTTTTGGCTGACTTTCATGTCTTGTTTGCATTGACTACCCCCTGTACTAAATTGATAGACTACTATATATTTTTTGATCAGCACAAAATGATAAGAGTGCCCTCTGCTCTTGAATTTAAAAACATTATTGTGCACGTAAAACTTCGGACGGCTCAGCATATTCCAATAAATCACAGATCGATGGCTTGAATATTTCATAGGCTATTTCTCTTTGATATTTATTTTGTTTTTTTGCTTCATCAAACAATCGGTACGTATTTTTCCGACATAGATTTTCTATATCATCAACTACAGATTGTGGGTCCGGTTTCACTAATCCGAAAATGACCGCATCATAGAATCTGATCGCCCCAAGATTTGCAACGAAATCAGTGACCACATCAATTCCTCTTTGTTTTATGATTTTATCTCCTTCGAAGGAAATCGGAATGTTTGCTCCTTCCACAATCAACCTTGCTTTAACGTTTTCAGCATTGGATTGATGAATGACATCCTCTAGTGCTGACGGAATCAAAATATCGCAATCTACATCGAGCCATTCCGTGTTCGGCTTTACTTGATAATTCGGTTCAAAATAGTCTTTATCTATTTCTCCGTACCCATTCTTATGATCAATAAGCTTTTGTACATCCAATCCTTCTTCACAAGTCACCAAAAGGTTGGCATCCGATATTCCAACCACTTTATATCCTAACTGGGACATTTTCAATGCACAGCTTGCCCCTACGCAGCCGAATCCTTGAATAACGACTCTCGCACACTCTTTTCCGCCTCTAAACTTCCAGGCCTCATCTGCTGAAAATGCGGCACCATAACCAGTTACCACATCATTTAAAAGCAAACCATCAATTTTTGTCAGCAACAGATTATTGAAATCCCTTATTCCCTTCAGGACACTTGGATTCTGTCTCATCGATTTCGTCAGGGGGATATCAATCCCGAATTCATTGAATATTTTGAGTACATCTTCATATTTCGTACCTAAATCACTACCTAAAGATACCCCTGCGTCTATATAGGGCATCATTGAAATCAAAAATCTTCTTAATACCGCAGACGCATCCGGCCGTTTGTAATCATAGGCAATTCCCGCTTTACAACCGCCAGTCGTCTCACACCCGCAGGCTGTATACTTATAAGCCATTGCTTCAGCTAACCTTAGGACCTCTTCTTTTGTAACGGTTGGATGCATTCTCGTACCGCCGCCTGAATAGCCCTTCACAAAGTTATGAACGACCAGCCAACCCTTTGCATCCGTTTCGGTATCATTCCATTCGACAATTAAATATGGTTTTAACATCCGTGAAACCTCCATCTTCTGTCATATATCTTAATTCCTATGAAACTTCTACTCAATTGGACAGTGAGCCGCGAAAATGATGACTTAATGTCCGATAAACTACTTGCAAAATCAATGTCATTGCGTCGTGTGAAAGCCTTCTGGATTGAAAACAGCAAAAACGGGTGAAAGCAGGCTACATCCGGTCCATATATACCGTCTTGACCTGTGTATAGAACTCGATCGCCGTCTTCCCCTGTTCACGTGATCCGGTGCTCGAGCTTTTGCATCCTCCAAATGGAACTTGCGGTTCAGAACCGGCCGTTTCCGAGTTGACATGTATAAGTCCTACCTCGATGTCGTCAATGAAACGCTGTGCCAAAGTCAAATCATTCGTACAAATCGCTGCACTCAGCCCATATTCAGTATCATTGGCCATCCTCACTCCTTCTTCGTAATTTTTCACCTTGAAGAGTGCAGTTACCGGTCCGAAAATTTCCTCACGTGCAATACGGGCATCAGGGGATACATTCTCGAAAACCGTCGGCTTCACATAAAAGCCGTTCACAAGCTCTTCTTCTAGCGGAATCTCACCCCCGCACAATAGGGTTGCCTCTTCCTTTCCAGTCTTAATCATTTCCATTACACCGGCCCATTGTGCTTTAGAAACCGCAGGACCGACGAAGGTATCAGCATTTAACGGATCGCCTACTTTCAGCTCTTTTGTACGGAGGACAAGCCGATCACGGAATGCTTCATAAATCCCTTCTTCAACGATAATCCGACTTGTCGCTGTACATTTTTGTCCAGTAGACTTGAATGCACCCCCGACAGCAATTTCAACCGCTTTGTCTACGTCTGCATCTGAAAGTACGATCAATGGATTTTTGCCGCCCATCTCCAGCTGCACTTTTTTCCCGTTGGCTGTAGCTTTGTTCTGAATTTGAATACCAACTTGATTGGAACCGGTAAACGAGATCGCTTTAATATCCGGATTTTCGACCATTCCTTCACCGATGACAGATCCTTTGCCGAATACACAATTGACCACACCCGCGGGCAGCCCTGCTTCATCAAATGCTTTCATGACATGGTACACAGATTTCGGCGTAAGATCAGCCGGTTTGATCACTACCGTATTCCCATATATGAGCGCGGGTGCCAATTTCCATACAGGGATTGCAATCGGAAAATTCCACGGTGTTATCAATCCGACCGGTCCCAGCGGAGCACGGGTCGTGTACAGAAACGTATCCGCATTCACTGAGGGGATTACTTCTCCAAACGGCTGCCGTGCTTCAGCTGCATAATATTCGAGGATGCTTATGGCACGATTGACTTCTCCCATTCCCTCCGCTAACGGTTTCCCCTCTTCCTTAATCAGGTCCTGACCGATTTCTTGCATATTCTTCTTCAAAAGATCAGCTGTTTTCTGCAAATACGATGCCCGTTGCTGAAATGAGAGTTTTCGCCAGGCAGGAAATGAACGCTTTGCCGCTTCCACCGCATCATTCAAATCTACTGCCGCACTGGATGGAAACTCACCCAGATTGTCTCCATCATGTGGACTGAGATTTTCCCTGTACTCTCCTGAAGTTGGTTCTTTCCATTGTCCATCAATGTAATTGAAATAACGCATGTTCTCTTCCCCCAGTTTTCTTTTTTTTACACGTAAGGATCGTATAACTTTCCAGTTAAGATGCAACTCGACGTCATGGAAAAGTTAAAGTTCCTAGTTTAAATTTAAGGGCCTTTAGGTCATCCTTTAGGGCTAAGGTTCAGCTTCCGCCAGTGGCTTGGCTTTACCAAGTTTTCTTTAAACACATTTTCTAAAAATTACCTGGCCGCGATTATTTGTTGGAAATCAGCTTTTCCTGTACTTTTTTCTTATCATGGCCTACAGATAGAATTTCCGGATTGACGATAACTTCAATGACAGCAGGACGGCCTGAAGCGATCGCCCTTTGCAGCGCCGGCGTAAACTCACTGTTCTTTTCAACTCTTTCACCATGCGCCCCGAATAATCGGGCTAATTCAGCAAAATCCGGATTTGACAAGTCCGTTCCAATCACCCGTTTTGGGAAATGCTTTTCCTGATGGGCACGGATGGTCCCGTAAATATTGTTATTCACTACTATTGAAATCAATGGAATGTTATATCGGACAGCTGTTTCAATCTCCTGGTGTGACATCATGAAGCCGCCATCCCCCGAAAAAGACACGACAGGTTTGTGTGGCTGCGCCAGTTTTGCTCCAATCGCTGCAGGGAGTCCATACCCCATCGCTCCTGACGTCGGTCCTACATACGTATTTTCTTGATCAAACCGATAGTATCGGGAAAGCCATCCAGAGAAGTTACCAGCATCATTTGTAATGATCGTATCCTTCGGAAGCTGGGCAACGATATCATGCATAAATCCGTCCATATCGACAAAATCTTCTGTGTAGTCAGCCTTTGTCTCAGAAAATTCCATGTAGTCGGCATGAAGTTCAGTGACTCTCTCATTACATGAAATCGTTGATTGTGAGCCTGCCACCTGTAGCGCTTGTGTCAGGAACCCTTTGGCATCTCCTTCAATGGCAAGAGATGGAGCATACACTTTACCGAAAATATCAGGACAAATATCCACATGGATTAGTTTAGAATCTTCAGAAAGCAAGGAGTAATCCTGTGTACCAACCTGAGAGAAACGGGTCCCTAATGCCACAACCACATCTGCATCGTGAATCGCTTTAAGTAAATAGTGAGGTGTTCCAAAACCAAGCCATCCTGTATAATTAGGATGTGAATTTGGGAACGCATCGAAACGGCGGAAAGCTGTGGCAACAGGAAGATTCATCGCCTCTGCAAATTGCACAAGTAGCGGACCAGCTTTGGCATGGATTACACCACCGCCTGCAATTAAAATCGGGCGCTCCGCCTTTCGGATCATCTCGATCGCATGCTTCACATTTTCCCAATGAGGTTGGGGAGGAAGCGGTCGATAAGAAGGATAGCTGACCATCTCGGCTTCGTCCTCCAGCATGTCATGCGGCAAAGCAACGAGAACAGGACCCGGACGTCCCGAACGTGCCATATGAAAAGCCCTATGTAACAATTCCGGGATCCTTTCTACACGGTCGATTTCTACTGTCCATTTACATAAATGACTGAAAAAATCAGCCAGGTTTACTTCCTGGAATGCTTCCTTTTCTTTAAAAGGACGTTCAACTTGGCCAATAAGCGCGACCAAAGGAGTTGAATCCTGAGCAGCAGTATGAATGCCGATGGTTAAATTTGCAGCACCCACTCCACGGGTAGCCATACAAACTCCTACCTCGCCAGATGCTTTCGCATACCCTTCCGCCATGAAAGAAGCACCCCCTTCATGACGGGCGGAAATCAATTCGATTTCAGGATGTTCATACAGTGCATCCATCACACCGAGATAACTTTCACCTGGTACGCAAAAGGCTTTTTTCACCCCCTCTTTCCTCATGATCTCAACAACTGCTCTGCCTCCACTCACTTTCATGAATAAGCCTCCTGTTTCGTTATTAATATAGTGTTAAAATGAATATCAACATTTCCTGCTAGATAAACATACAGCTATGAAACTTTTTTATTTCCTTCATCCTCTTTGAATACAGGTCTCCTTGTGATGGTACTGACCCCCAATGTGACTGCAATGTTTATAAGCAATACTGTTAATCCGACATCAAGGTCCTTTATGACCTGTGGAAGTGATGGGAACAATGTTCCCAGTGTTGTACCTGAAATCGTCGAATAGATGACGATTAGAATCCCGAAGATCATACCTGCTATTGCGCCCTGTACAGTGACAGGATTCTTTTTCCACAAGCTGAAGAATAAAGATGGGAACAACTGTGCCATGAAGCTATAGGCCATAAGATACAACGTAAAAATCGATTTTCCACCCTTAAACGTAAAGAAAAGGGTTACCAATGCAATGATAGGAACCAAAATCCGACTCAATTTTGCCAGTTGGTCATTAGATGTATTTGGTTTCCATACCTTATATACATTTTTTGAAAGTATCGTTGCGGTTGCTGTCAACACCAGTGAGCTAGGAATTAGAGCAGCCATTGCCCCTGATGCTCCCACAACCCCGACGAACCAGGGATCGAACGACATTTTGGCCAACTTGAATAAAGCTAAGTCCGCTTCTGCCCCTTGTAAATTCGGAACCTGAAGAATTGCAGAGAAACCGATGAATAATGAAAAAACGATAATCATTTGATAGATAGGCATGATCCCGGCATTCCAGCGAAGTGATTTTGGACTGTTTGCTGAAAAAACACCCGCTAGCATATGCGGAAACATATAAAATGCCAGTGCTGTCATGATCGTAGCGGAAATGAACCAAGAAATGCTCAGTCCTTGTTCAGGGAATATCAAATGCCCTTGTTTAGCTGTGTCGATTGCCTCAAACATCGGTTGTAAACCACCGTAGTAATGAATCGGAAAATAAATCCCCATGAAGACGACAACTGCCAATATCATGATATCCTTGATAACTGCCGTCCAAGCTACGCCATGCATACCGGAAGCGGTTACATAAATGGTGATTGCTAAGACACCCACAACGATGGCCATATTTGGTGAAATAGAACCATAAGAGGTCTGGGAAACGATTATGCCTAATCCTCTTAACTGCATAACCAAATAAGGAATAATCGATATGACACTGATGATTGCCACAAGAATACCTAAAGCTTGGCTATTATACTTTTTCGCATAAAAATCCGATTGGGAGATGACATTATTTGCTTTCGCATATTTCCAAATCGGGGGCAGCAGCCAGTAAGCGATTACAAAATAGAAACAATTGAAAGCGTAAAGTGCGGCAGGAACACCAGATGAATAAGCGCCGCCACTTACACCCAGGAACGTATAGGTCGTAAACATTTCACCTGCAATCAGAAAGAAGATCAAAATACTGCCGAAGCCTCTACCGCCTATAGCCCATTGTTCCAGGTTCATATCTTTACCTTTACGCGCCTGAAGCCCTAACCAGATACATAAAACCAGGAAGAAAAGAATAACCAGAAAGGCTGCATTCATGAATCCTTACCCTCCCTGTTAGCGGGATCCAGTTTATTCGTAATGATTAAGAACAAAGATGTAAGGCAAACCCATAATATGGCCCAAAATAGAACAAATGGTATTCCCAATACATAGGGTTCAACCCGATTGATCACCACAAGTGAACCAATCGCAGGTATTACACTCGTGAAATAAACTACTTTCCTCATTCTTCACCATCCTTTGTCCTATAATGAAATCATTCACAATATATCTCCGTTATCCCATTATTCGGAATGGACAGATAATTCAATTGATAAAATTAGATTGAAATCCCTTTGAAGTCGGGATTGTTCACAGCCCAGTCCGGTTTTCCACCAGTAAGAACTTGATCAACCTGCATGGCCGCATGTACAGCCATACGAACCGAACCTTCCTTCGTCAGAGCAGCATTATGAGGCGTTACAATGACATTATCCAATTGAAAAAGAGGATTCCCTGCGTCTGGAGGCTCAACTTCAAACACATCAATCCCAGCTCCGGCGATTTTACCTCCTTGCAAAGCTTTAACTAAATCATGTTCGTTTACAATGCCACCCCTGGAAGCGTTAACAAAATAGGCTGAGGATTTCATCCAGGAAAACTCCTGACTCCCTATTGCACCTTTTGTTGTATTCGTTAAAGGAACGTGAAGGCTGATAACATCAGAATTTCTGAATACCCATTCCAAATCCGTTACGACTTCGAACTCCAGTTTCGGTTTGGCTGACACATAAGGGTCGTAACCGATGATCTTCATGTCAAAGCCATGATAAGCCTTTTTCGCAAGTATTGTTCCGATTCTTCCAAGCCCAATAATCCCTAAGGTCTTTCCTTCGAGGTCGATGCCGAACGGTTGGTTACGGATACCATAATGTCCATTCCGTAGTTCACGGTCAGCCAACCGTAAGTTTTTGGACAAAGATAGAATCAATGCCATTACATGTTCAGCTACAGCATTCGCATTTGCCTCTGGTGTATTCGTAACAAATATACCTCGTTCAGTAGCCGCTTCAATATCGATATTGTCCAGACCCACCCCATATTTAGCGATAACTTTCAGATTTTCACCTGCTTCGATCACATTTTTCCTAATGACGGCCATGGATCTGGTTAATACGGCATCACAATCTTTAATTTCTTCCATTAGAGTTTCTTGAGCCAAATCAGAGCCTATTTTGATTTTGTAACCTTTTTCTAATAAATGATTTTTTCCCTCTTCCTCGATATCCTGAGGCAAATACACCAATTGACTCACGTCATCCCTCCTTTCATAATAAAATGGTTTTTAATTTTCAAGGGAAAACGACCTCAGCCCTTTATTTATTATAGATGCAATAATCGTGCCAAAATTAAAATCAGCAGTAAATTAAAGAAACCTTGGAAAAGTCAAGCTATTGGCGCAGGTTGCCATAGCCCTAAAGGATGACCTAATGGCCCTTGCGATTACTAGGGACTTAAACTTTTCTACAACGTCAATTTCCATTTTGCTGAAAAGTTATACTTTTCTTAGGTGCAAGAAAATAGCCAACCAGTTGTCCAATTGGTCAGCAAATAAGGTTAACAATTCGTTTCTAATATGAAACAAAGTGTTTCATTCGTTCATTGTGTTTCAATATCCCAATCCTTTAGTTTTCTCCATAAAGTTGTGCGGCTCATTCCTAGCTCTGAAGCAGCTTTTCCTTTATTATAGTGAACCCTTTTTAATGTCAGGAGAATTCGTTCTCGATCGGATAGATTGTTATCATATGTCAATTCCCCATCCGACTCTTGATCGAGCCGTACTTTTTCCTCACCCTTGTCCCAGAAATACGTTTCAATATCGTACACATCAATAACTTTGTCTTCATAAAGAACGGTTAATCGTTCACAGAAATTTTGTAATTGGCGAACATTACCTTCCCAATTCTCTTCACTCAATCGTTTCATTGCAGCATCCGTCATTGTAATTTGGTTTTGCTCCGAAAGCCCTTCCTGAATGAAATTATTAATCAATAACGGAATGTCTTCTCTACGTTCACGGAGAGGGGGCAATAAGAGGTCAAGCACACTCAGGCGATAATATAGATCCTCGCGGAAGTCATAGTTTCTGACCATTTGAATGAGGTTCCTGTTCGTTGCGGCCACAATCCTGACATCAACCGGGATAACTTTATCATCACCGATACGCATTATTTCTCGCTCCTGTAGGACGCGCAGCAGTCTGCTTTGTAATTTCGGGGAGATTTCCCCGATTTCATCTAAAAAGATCGTACCTCTATGGGCCAGTTCAAAAAATCCCTGTTTTCCTCCTTTCATTGCGCCTGTGAAAGCTCCTTCAGCATAACCGAACAGCTCACTTTCCAATAAATCTTCGGGAAGCGCAGCGCAATTCACGGCTACAAATGGATTGTTTTTCCGCTTACTGTGATTATGTATGCTTTGAGCGAACATTTCCTTACCTGTTCCGGTTTCTCCGATAATAAGGATATTTGAATCCACTTCACTATATCGTTGTGCCGTTTCAATCGTCTTCTTGACTGCAGAACTTCTGAACAAAATATCATCAAACGTATATTTCGCCACATGTCCACGTAAATAAATCTTCTTACGAATTCTACCTTCCATCTCTTGAATACCTGTTACATCTTGAAACGTGACCATATTCCCGACTTTTTGGCCTTTCAAATAGATCCCAACTTTTTTTACGGATAATTGACTGGATTGGTAGACAACGATATCTTCCTGATATTCATCATCACTTAGCAGCATGTTACGAAATTTTCCTTGTTTTACGATCTTGTATATTGAATTTCCAATTAATACACCCTTTGAAATCGCTAATATTTCCTGAGCCGCCGTATTGAATACAGATATTTTCCCTTTTAAATCTACCGCTATAACTCCCTCATAGGCATGATTAAGTATCGTTTGGTAACGCTTAGCCTTCTCCTGTTCTCTTCTACTAACGAGAGCAACTCTCTTTGCCTCAATTAACGCCTGCCGAAATGATTCCTTTCCAGTCTCGACTATAATGGCTCCCAATCCTAACTCTTCAGCATATTTACACGTACTCAGTCCACTTATCACCACCTCACAGCCATCACTGGTAGCTGAATCTACTAACTTGGCTGACGACTCGATATCATTTAAAATATAGGACCGAATAGGTAAATCAACGATATCCGCAAGAGTTTCCACACCATAAATCATATTCATTGCCCCGATGACAGCTACTTTTTTACTTCCAAAACGTGTTTTGCTATCATACAAGCTTCTGATAAGATCGATTCCTTGTACCGGGATATCGATGATTGGAATGGATTCGTTGTATTCCTTCAGAAGTTTGGTCATCAATCCTCTTGAGATCACTACATCTGCATCAAGATCCAAATTCCTAATCTGATCAGCAGCAACCACCACTTCCTCTAATTCAATCTTCATGGTCCCACTGCTCGTATTCTCCAATTCCTCCAGTAGATTGAACTCTTCAAATCTTTCAAAAGCGTCCGTAATATAGCCTTGAACCGGAACGACTAGTTTGATTTTTATCAAAACAATCACCTCCAAAAAACACTAAAATGTTTATGATTTGGTTGATTAATTCTTTCCACTAAATATTCTTGCAAAATAAAAGCATTCTTGAGTGTTTTATCTTATTTTATTAAATCACTAACAGCCGTCCGAATTTCTGTATATCGGAATTTAATTTCAATTAAGGGAATTATGATTTGTTAAAGTATAAAAATCCTTTCGTATCATGTCAATATTTTTAGAATTTTCTTAAAATATTAATTATTCCTTTATGGCCACCTTTGATCCAATAAACAAAAACCAAAAATTATCAGGGTGGCCGCCCAGTTGCAAAGAGATGTATTTGATCGATACTTTAAAAACTAAATTTGTAATACAATAACAGAAGTCTTTTTTAGTGTATGGAAACACTCCTACAAATCTAAAAGATAATAGAAATTGAATCCAATCTCATTAGATGTTTACATTTGAGTGGTTTAAAACACAACCATAAAAAACCCTTTTTGTTCTAGCGTTAATTTGCACTGACGCATGCAGGAGTATTGATGGGATTAAACATGGCTCCATCATTCCTATCCTCCGTTGTAAAAATAGTCTGGTAAACTTCCTGTTTTTAAGGCTTCAAAGCATTTATAACAGAACTGTTGCACGCGCCTGATTATGGATTATGAATAACATATTTCTTTATCTACCTGTACGTAACAATTTTACCGTTGAATAGGTCGAGAATATAACGAGTTTTATAAACTTCGTGTAAGGGGAAAAACTCTCACTGGTAGCTACCCAGTAATCTAAGTCGTTAGAACAACGTATAATACGAGCGGCAAATGATGTGGTGACATCATGGTTATCGTGCGGTATTTGGTAATCTTTTTGGTAATTATTTTCGGTAGCGAAAGATACTAATAAAATCAAAGGCTAGTGAAAAAGAGGAAAGCCCCCGACAGGCTTTCCTCTATATCAAGAAATTTTGTTCATCATAGAGTGCTCACTCACATTCTTCCGATTCGGAAACATACTTTTGATCAGGCTCTCAAGCAGGACGGGCATTTGGATAAAAGCACTATTAATATGGAGACGCTCCGTAAGTTGGTGAGGATCTTTTCCGAACGGACCGACATTGAGAACTGGAGCATTGAGCTGCAGCATATTGGTAAATGGAATGCAGTACGTTTCACCCCATACCGGCGTATTCCCTTCATAGGTGATCCAGCCATCATCTTCGTCGATATAATTGACATAGCTAAGGTCACAAATACCATTGAAATAGTGAATTTGATTCACCTCAACATTAAAACGGCTGGCCACTTCCTTCATCAATTTTACAGAATTGATTATGAGCGGATCTCTCGATGAATTGACAGCCGGGTAATATGGCGGTGCGAAAAACAAGACGACAGCTGGTGCAAGTTCATAGCATTGGATCATCAGCTTATCGACGAGGTTTATCGATTTTTCACGGTCATCCCAACTTGTATTTTTAAACGTTTCTTCCTTTAATTTTCCAATGAATTCAGCACCAAACTTATTCTCTGCATAATGGATAAGTTCTTCATACCGAATCGTACGTACAGTGCCAACACCTTCAACGTTTTCCTTTTCGCAAATAGCTTTGTATGCAGAATTGCATGATGCCACGGCTTCTTGTGCAACTTGCTCGAATAAATCTATTACTTCATCAGCAGTACGTTTAAAAATGAATACATTATAGAGCGCTGCGGCACGGTATGGTGTCTGTGTCGAATATTGCGTTTTCAGATCCTTTTGCTGCAACGACACAGGTAGTGGTGTGCTTTCACCAAGATCGGATTCACGGAACAACGAATTCCACTCCATACGCTGAGTAAGGAAAGAAGCGATGTAGTTCGCTGTAATCCCTTTCATCGGCTCACCTGCATGCGTTTCCTTTCCATAGAAAAGTGCACCTGGCATGATCTTCCCGATCGTTCCAGTATAAATATAATCCTTTGTATCCCCTGGCTCCTGTGTAAACGTCGGTTCACTATTCAAGAACATTTTATAAGAGATATCATATTTTTCACGGAAAAGAACGAGTTCTTTCACTGCAGCGCGCATACCGGCTGAATTGACTTCTTCATCCGG
This sequence comes from Pseudalkalibacillus sp. A8, assembly GCF_045920555.1. Lineage (NCBI taxonomy): Bacteria > Bacillati > Bacillota > Bacilli > Caryophanales > Fictibacillaceae > Pseudalkalibacillus > Pseudalkalibacillus sp. A8. Next base: position 2,910,750 of record NZ_CP174509.1, on the reverse strand, counting down.
AACAGTTACCAGCAGCAGGTTGACTGGCCATTGTTCAACACTCGCCTTTTCAATCATGGCCATGTGAAGTGCCAGCCCCATTTTCATATCCATCGTTCCCCGACCAAAGAGGTATTTACCCGATTCAAGGTCTTTACGTACTTCTACCGGTAAGTCGTCTTTGCGCTTAAACAGTTCTTTTGTAAGTTCTTCTGGGTGGAACGCAAGCGGCTCAAGATCACCATATTCTTCGGTCTGGACGGTATCAAAATGGCTGATCAATACAATGGTTTCCTTTACGTCAGGACGCTTGTACATAGCCGTTACAAGATCCCGCCCGAAGCCCGCGTCATGAAGTGTAATTTGATCAGGGTTGTTTTTGAAATAATCGAGTTCCATCAATTTCGCTTGGACTTTCGAAGCGAATTCTCGCTCCCCTTTCGTGAATGTCTGACTTTCCCAGCTGACAAGCTCGCATAACAGTGCACGTAGTGAATCGGGCGTATCCCATAAATATCGACTCATGCAAATGCCTCCTCCTTTAAAATGTTTTCAACTATATGATTGAATTGGACTGCTTTGTTCAAGCCACTGAGGCAATCCGCAAAATTTTTCGGTGCTTATTTATCTAGAAAGTTTAAACCGATAGAACAGCATACAAAATACGAAAAATCCTACTCCATAAAAAAGTCCGATACGCTGCGTCGGGTCAAACGCCAAGAATACGAGAATGAACGAACAAAAAGCGAGACAGAACAATGGAACAAAAGGATAAAGCTTAACTTTGAATTTCAAATCCTCCAGTTTTCCGCCTTCTTTCAAATAGGTCCGGCGGAACATGAACTGCGACAAAGCGATCCCCATCCACGAAATCGTAACGGCTATCCCTGCAATCGACATGAGTAGGACGAATACCGTATCTGCTTCCATAAAACTGGTCAATAAAGACAAGAGCGAAAAGAGCATCGTAAAAACCAAAGCTGTGAACGGAACTTTCCGTTTTGAAAGACGGCCGAAGATCTTCGGTGCCATTCCTTCATGGGCCATCGACCAAAGAAGGCGTGTTGATGCGTAAATACAAGAGTTCCCGACAGAAAGGATTGCAGTCAGAATGACAAAATTCATGATGTCTGCTGCAAAAGGAATACCGGCAATTTCCATCATCGACACGAACGGGCTTTCAAGCAGACCGACTTCTGATGAAGGGAAAATAGCTGACAACACTACGATCGAGGCAATGTAGAACACGATGATCCGTATCAATACATTCCGGATCGCACGCGGAATATTTTTTTCCGGTTCTTCACTTTCCCCAGCTGCAATTCCGAGCAGTTCAGAACCTTGATAAGAGAAGATGACATTCATCATCGTAATGAACACAATTGCAATTCCTGCAGGGAACAATCCCGAGGGAGCTAAATTTTCAAAAAAGGGGGGTGGGCGGTCATTTAATGGAATGATTCCAAAAATCGCCGAAAAACCAATGATGAGAAACGAAATGACAGCAACAACCTTTATACCTGCAAACCAATATTCAGCCTCGGCAAAGCCACGGGTGGTCAATGCATTCAATAAAAACAGAACAGCAATGAAAATCGCACACCAGATCCAAACAGGTGAATCCGGAAACCAATGTTGCATGAGGATGCCGGCTGCTGTAAATTCCACTCCGGCTGTTGCGGCCGAGCCGACGAAATACATCCAGCCGAGCGAAAAGCCAACTGATGGACTGATGAACCGTGAAGCATAGGTCTGAAATGATCCGGTTACGGGCATATAAACCGCTAGTTCCCCTAGACAGACCATGACCATGTACAAAATCAACCCACCGAACAAGTACGCAAGAAGGGCCCCTCCAGCTCCAGACTGGTTGATTGTGAAGCCTGCATTTAGAAACAGCCCCGTTCCGATGACACCACCGAGCGACAGCATAAACAAATGACGGCTCTTCATGGCGCGATTTAATTGGTTGTGCTTTTGACCTTGATCCAACTCATCCTGTTTTTGAACCTGTTCCAACAAAACTCATCCCACCTTTCTACCCCTCACATAGATATATTTGATCAATCTTAAAACCGTAAGGATAGGCAGCTTAAACCGCCGTCATGTTTCTGAAATTCAGACATTTCCAGTTCAATCGTTTCAAACCCGGCTTCATTGATTTGGCGGATCGTCTCCTCGTACCCTTTCGGAATGATGACATAGTCATTGACACGTATACAGTTGGCCGAATATTCTTCTTCAAGTGGAACAGTGATTTTTTTATAGTGTTGAAAATCCGGATGGTCAACGAATTCACCCGCAGCTATAATCAACTCCTTACCAAGATAGGAGATACCTGTTTTAAGATGGAAGAACTTTTGCAAGGGAACAATCTTCCCTTTATAGCCTTCCGACTCTAGGATTTCTTTCAATTGACGTGCACCCTCTTCATTCGTGCGGTCGGAAATACCGATATAGAAATGATCTTCAATTTGAAGGATATCCCCACCATCCAGCGTCCCGGGTGTTTTTATGTAATGAAACGTATCATAGAACTTTTTAAGAGCCGTTTCGATTTCTCCCGTTTCCCCATTCCGGGAAACAGCCCCTGGGTTTGATATAACAGCGAATTCCGGTGTCAGGACAGCAGTATCTTCTACAAAAGTCGAATCCGGAAATTCCTCATTTGCAGGTAAAAAAGTAACGGAAACACCGCATTTTTTCAAAGCTTCAACATAAGCATCATGCTGTTCCAACGCTTTTTCATAAACGGGTTTTCCAAGGTCGGATGTGGTCAAACCATTCACGTAACTTTTCCCTGGTTTCTTGACAATAACGTTCTTATACATAACTGAGTTCCTCCATTTGTTTATTTGCGAACGACTGGGCAAGTGAGACAAGTCGGTCCGCCTGTACCTTTATAGCTGATTTCGTATCCATTGTACTCATAAACCGAAGCTCCCGCGTCAATCAGCTGCTGTTTTGTCGAAGGGTTACCCGAAACGATCACGCAGACACGCGGCGCCAACGCAAGTACATTACAACCAAGATTCTCGTATTCATCGACCGGTACCTCGATCAAGCGGATTCCGTGATCGATCAAAAGCTGTCTGAAAAATACGGGCATAAGCCTTGAATACACGACTGCAAGATTTTCATCCACCATACTGATTATCGACATAAGATGGAGACACTCTTCCTCACCATTGTCATGTGGAAGAGGGACCACAATGAATTCGTCGACAAGATGGGCAGTCATTTCCCTTAACTGGCGAATCGCTTCATCGTTTGTACGGTAACCGCGCCCGACAACGAGTGTCCTATCATCAAGCCAGACGATGTCTCCTCCATCAGCAACAGCATCTCCTATCAATTCACCGATTATCGAGATATCCTTATCTGCGAGAAATTTTCTGTATGACTCTGTTTCATGCTGTCTTGAACGTTTCCCAGATTTTAAAAGGATCGCTCCTTCTTTCGTGAACTTAACAGGATCATGTACATAGAGGGAATCCAAACCCACTTCAGAGGAAGCAGGCAAATAATCGATGTGCGGGACATGCTTTTCCAAAATTAATATGAAATCCTGATATTCCCGTAGTGCTTCATTGAAGTCGGGCTCCTCGATATAATTGAACAATTCCCATTGCTTGCTGACATTCTCCTGGCTGATGAATGCTTCTTTTGGATGCTTTACAATCACACGTTCCAACGATCTGAACATGGATGAACAATACGTCATAACTTCACCCCTTTTTCCGTTGATCGGAATATTATTCCGTATAAAGGAATTTATATTATTAATATAAAGAACCGATAAACTGATGTCAATATATTTCTAATTGTTTGTAAATTTGTTTTTTTACTTCGAAAATGACAAAAGGTATAATAGGAGTATTAGGGGGGTGCTCCAATGCAAGCAATCGATCGAGCCATGAATGTAGTAAAAATACTGGCATCCAATTCAACGGAGAGCTGGCTATCCATTACAGAACTATCCAAAAAATGCGAACTTCCCGTCAGTTCCATGCACCGCCTGCTGAAATCAATGATCAAGCATGAAATGATCCAGCAAGACGAGCGGACGAAATTATATGGACTTGGAACGGTTTGGCTTGAATATGGCCTACAAGTATATGACACGATGGATTATGTAAGCAAAATAAGACCCGAACTAGAAAGGCTTGTTCACGAAGTAGAGGAAAGCGTCTATCTCAGCAAGCCTATAGGGACCGAGGCTCTCATCATCGAACGGATCGATTCCGAGAAAAGTTCAATTCGGGTATATGATCAACTTGGAATACGAATTCCGATGCATATCGGAGCGGCTAACAGAGTAATGCTCGCCAATATGCCCGAAAAACAAGCGGATACCATTATCGAGGAAGTCCTTCCTGAGCAGGAAAGACCGAAGCTTCGGGAGACTTTGAGTGAAACGAAGAAATTGGGTTATGGAGTTAGTCATTCGGAAAGAACGGAGGGGACATCTTCTATTGCTGTACCGGTCCTGAGTCATTCAGGTAAAGTGGAAGGTGCTGTAAGCGTCAGTTTCGTCAATTTTAACCTGACGGACAGCCGCCTCGAATTCCTAATTGAAAAAGTTGTAGAAACGGGTAAACGGATTTCTGCAAAATTAGGGTATCTAGGCTAGTAGAAAGTAGCGAATCTACTGAACTAAAAAATGGTGAGGAGCTGGCCTGGAATCTACGGCTGGCTCCTTACCATTTCAAGTTGAAGGATTTTTCGGTCACATATCATTCAGCATGCGCTCAGTTTTTTCCACGATCTTCACAAAATAATCAACCCCATACTGTAACGCTTTTTCATCGATTTTGAATTTAGGGTGGTGTAATGGATAACCGTTTCCGAACGTATTGTTATGAACACCAATGAACTGTATCGAAGTAGGAACGATTTCGGAAAAAGAAGAAAAGTCTTCTGTCCCGAATAAAGGTTTGTCGACATTAATTAAATTTTTTTCTTTTCCATAAACCTCTTCGACGACAGTTCTTGAGATGTTGACCGCATCGATATGGTTTACGATAGCTGGGTAACCTAGATCCCATTGGATTTCGTAATTTGCCCCATGTGCATCGGTAATCCCTTTGATAATCTGTTCGAGATATTCCCTCGATTTGATACGGCTATCGGGGTCTAAAGAGCGGATGGTTCCACCAAGTTCTACAGTTTGTGGAATGACGTTCAGTACATTGCCGCAATTGAATTTCGTAACGGATATTACGGGTGCATTCAGGCATTGATTGAACCTACATGACACCGATGAACGGCACCTACTCTGTTTTTCGTATTAAAACACATCACAAAGAACACTTCGCGATCATCCTCACCGATAAATCCAGCAGCCACTCTTGGACCATCTTCTGGAGAACGGATAATGTATGGTTCTTTTTAGATATTTTTTGTACTTTTATGTCTTTAATAAACTTATTTAACGTACTTCTACCCACCTTCGTGCTGATCAAAGATCTCTTGGACCGTCATACCGTTCTGATTTCATTCTTTAAACAACCGGACTGCATGCAATAGGCTTTTGTTTCTTTCTATAATTCTTAGGCCGTCCCTTATAAGCACTTATTTTTTGAACTATTCTACTCAATAATCCTAAAAGTGTCCAATTTGAACTTAACAAGCGGGTAGCAGAAAATCATCTCTCCCACCCACTTGTTTTTTTCATTATATTTTGAATGAATTCTACTTTTTAGAGTTGATTTAGTACTTGTTTAAGTATAGCTTATGCATAAAACAGTGGGGCAAAATTACTCCACGGAGATTTTCTATCTTTAAGATTTGTCTCTTAACTTTTGATTGTCTGGACCAACTTATTTAAACGAATTTCAGCTTTTTACTGTTGCTAATTCCTCAATATATTCGGATACTTTTGCTAGTCCTTCTTTTAACACTTGGGAATCACATGCATAGCCAATTCTTACTGTTCCTTCTAATTCAAAACAACTACCAGGAGCTAAGAAGGCACCATTCTTTTTAAACAAACCTAAACAAAATTCCTCTGATGTCATATCGAAATCATAGTTTAAAATTGCTGTTGTTCCGGCTTGTGGTTTTACGTAACTGATGGCTTGTTCTTGTTTAACCCAGTCATCAAGAATTTTCGCGTTTTCCCTTATGATCTTTAGGTTGCGTTCCATGATTTTGTCATAATTCTTTAATGCATGGACTGCTAGAATGTCGTCAATCATTCCACAACTGATTGTTGTATAATCCCGGTGCTTTATACTTTCCGTAATTACTTCTTTAGGTCCTACAATCCACCCTAATCTCAAACCAGCAAGAGATAGTGCTTTTGACATACTGCCGGTACTAATCCCTTTCTCATAAAGATCAGCCATCGATGGGACAGTCTGATCCGGTTCTTGCACGAGCCCTCGATAAACTTCGTCGCATAAAACATACGCATCGGCAGAACGTGCGATATCTGCAATTTTCCGTAAACAGCCCTCCCCCATTATTGCTCCTGAAGGGTTATTCGGATTATTAATGATAATTATTTTCGTTTTATCCGTGACAAGGGATGTCAACTCCTCTAAATCAGGTAGATAACCATTTTCCGGTCGTAACTTCAGAGGTTTAACCTCTGCTCCAAACGACTCTGGAACAGAATAAAGTTGTTGATACGTCGGGTGAACACAGATTACTTCATCCCCTGGTTTCACAAGAGAATACAGTACAAGGAAGTTCGAGCCTATTGCCCCATTCATTTCTAACACATTTTCTTGTGACTGGTTCTTATAAAGCTTTGAAACTTGTTCTTTAAATTCAGGAGAGCCCTCAATATAACCGTAAGTAAGTTTTTTGTTTAGGAGTGTTCGTAAAAATTGCTCAGGCTCATCCCCGTTGATCGAGACTAACTCATTTACTGTTAATGAATCTACACATGTTTCAGCCATATTGTATACAGCATCTTGTTCATATTTATTCATCCATTCTTCAATCGCAAAGTTTTTGATTTTCATTTTATTACCCCTTTCAATATATTTTCTTTTGGGTGTATATTCAAAAAAGGATGATATAAAGAGCCGAAGGAAGCAACATTCTCGTTAATAAACCTTTAGTCTTGTTTGCGCTGGTCTTAACGACCATCCTCTATTAAATAATAATCGCTTGAAAATTCCTTTATAGCCGTTTCATCGACCTCGACACCAAGTCCTGCTACTTCTCTAACCTCTAATACGTAATGGTCAAGACGAATGGATCCTATATCCCTGGAAAACATAAGAGGACCAACCATCTCATTCGTCTGAATGATGGATCTTGAAATGGTAAGATGAGCTCCAGCCATTGTAGCGATCGCAGACTCTACCATCGATCCAACCTGACACACCATTCCAGCTGCCTCGGCTAAGCTTGTCAGTGCTAAAGCTGGGTAAATGCCTCCAGTTTTCATCAACTTGATATTCAACAGATTTGCTGCACGTAATTGGTAAACTTTTAACAAATCATGACAGTTGTGAACCCCTTCATCCACCATGATGTTCACGTTGGTAGCATGCCTGATTTCTTGTAAAGATAATAAGTCATCTGCCCCAACAGGTTGTTCGTACCATTCGACCAAACAATCCTTCGTTTTTTCAATCACATAGATCGCATCAGTCACACTCCAACTTTGATTTGCATCGACCCTAATCTTTACTTTTTTAGGAATAGCCTCTCGAACTGATTTAATGCGTCTGATGTCTTCGGATGGATCACTTCCTACTTTTATTTTGATATGTTGGCAACCTGCTTCAACAGCCGCCTTAGCATCAGCAGCCATTACTTCTGGCGTTTTAATACTGATAACACGCGGTATATCTAGTAAAGAATTGGACTTACCACCAATCAATTGATAAAGAGGAAGTCCTGTTTCCTTGCCCATCAGGTCATACAAAGCAATATCGATCGCTGCTTTAGCAGTTGGTGCACCGAAAATTTTTTCATTCATTTTTTTATGAATGAGATCAACTGAGAAAGGACATTTATTTATTATTAATGGGCCTAATTCGTGCTGAATCACTTGAAAAGTAGATTCCCAGGTTTCTCCTGTAACATGTTGATCAGGAACCGCTTCACCCCAACCTACTAAACCATTGTCTGTTGATATTTTTGTAACGATGGTAGGCATATCATCATATTGATCATAAGCAATGACAAAAGGCTCTTTTAACGGTAAACGAATAGCAAACACTTCAACTTTTTTAATTTTCATTAGAACATTCTCCCTATTACTTCTCACTTTCATAAGAGGTGAACTTCCAATCGTTCATACCGAGTAGCCAACCTATCTTGCTGTTTTCATACCACAACTGTCCTTCCCACTTCGGTTAATTTGGTAAAATCAACGTTACTACCTGTAATAATCGTTAATACCTTCTTCCCTTTCAATTCAGGTAACAATCCATCACGAAGTGCAGCGACACCAACCACCCCAGATCCTTCGGTCATGTAGTGATGATCTTTAGCCATCCAATGCATCGCATTTGCAACACTTTCCTCTTCGACCAATACAAAATCATCGACAATTTTTAATGCAAGATCCAAGTTCCCTTGTGTTATCCCACCATGAAGACCTTCTGCAAGAGAATCCTGGTATTCAACCTGTACAAGTTTCTCAGCTTTAAAGGAGTAATACCATGGAGGTGAAGCATGAGTCTGGACGCCAATGACCTTGATTTCTGGATTGACCGCCTTCGCGACAAGTGCGACTCCACAAATCAATCCACCACCCCCTGCTGGTACGATGACTGCATCAAAATCGGGTTCTTCCAAAAAGGCTTCCAATGCGGATGTCCCTTGACCTGCGATAATATCATCATCTTCAAATGCGTTGACGAAGACTAGGCCAGTCTCTTTCGCTACTTGAAGTGCGTACTCTTCAGCTGCATCATAGTTTGCTCCATATACAATAAGCTCAGCTCCGAGTCTAACAATTCCTTGTCTTTTTGTTTCTGGCGTGGTTTCAGGAACAACAATCTTTGCGGAAGCGTTTTTCAAAGAGGAAGCATAGGCTAGACCTTGTGCATGGTTCCCTGCTGATGCGGTGATTACACCCTTTTGTAATTGATCCTCTGTTAATGAATCTAGTTTGTTTAAAGCCCCCCTGACTTTGAAAGACCCGGTTTTTTGTAAGCTCTCCATTTTAAACCAAACCTCTGAATCTACTTCTTTCGATAAAATAGTTGAGTGAATAAGTGGTGTTTCATTGACTCTTCCCTTTAGCCTTCTATTCGCTTTTAAAACATCTTGGAAGGTTACGTTAAGTTGCACATTGATCACTCCATAACTTTTTTTATGTTCGTAAGAATGACTCTTTCTGAACAAATATTCTACTTGAAATTTTTTACAAGTTGGATAAACAGCTCTATCGCATCGGGAATAACATCCTCATCAATATCGAACTTAGGGTGGTGATGCGGAAAGGAACTCTTTTCACCTCCCATACCAACGAACACAAAAGCCCCAGGCTTTTTTAATAAATAATAAGAGAAATCCTCCCCGCCCATTACCGGTTCGACTAACGCAAATTTTTCATTTCCAAAATGGTTGCGAATAACCTTTTCTACAAAACCGCTCTGTTCTAAATCATTGACAAGAGGAGGCGTTCCTATAATATAGCTGACCTCCCCTTTCGCCCCGAAGCTTGTACAAATTCCTTTAGTCAGTTCTTTAATGTTTTCTCGCAGTAATTTAACAGATGCATACGTCAGACCACGAACCGTCCCACTTAGTCTTACGGAATTAGGAATGATGTTGTATGTCGTCCCGGCTTCAACTTTTCCGATTGAAATGACCCCGGGTGTTAACGGATTCAGCTTTCGGCTGATAATCGACTGCAATCCCTGGATTACATGTGTCGCAATGTACACGGGATCAACCGTTTCATGCGGCATCGAGCCGTGACCCCCGCTTCCTTCAATTATAATTTCAAAATCATCGGCCGAAGCCATCATAGGGCCGTGAGATAACCCGATTTTCCCTTTTTTAAGACCTTGCCACAAGTGAATTCCAAAGATCGCATCTACCTCCTGAAGGATGCCTTGTTTAACTAGAAGATCTGCTCCACATGGGGTTACTTCTTCTGATGACTGAAAAATAAGCATAACATCCGATTCAAATTCACTCCGGTTTTTAGACAACCACTCCGCAACGGCCAATAAAATCGCGGTATGCCCATCATGCCCACATACATGGGCCACTCCTGACTTTTTTGAAATGTAGTTTTTGTTGCCTTCTTCTTCAATTGGAAGCGCATCTATATCCGCTCTTAATGCAATCGTCCGTTCTCCTGTTATTCCTTTAATGAAACCAACTACACTCGGAGGGTGATAATCTAAAATTTCAATATCTAATGATTCTAAGCGGGAACGAATATAAGCACACGTTTCATATTCCTCACCCGATAATTCGGGATGTTCGTGTAAATATCTTCTATCCTGAATGGCCTGTTCTAATAACTTTGAAGACATAACTGATGTACTCATCATACATTCTCCTCTTCGCTTAAAATGGGCCGTACTGGATTGCCTGTGCTACAACCAAGGCAACGACTGCAACTCCGATTTGGAATAATATGAATGGAAAGACCCATTTAATCCATTTCCCCCAAGGAATTCCGGCTAATGCGAGCCCAGCCATGAAAAAGCCGGACGTCGGGAAAACCATGTTCGAAATTCCATCTCCTAATTGATAAGCTAAAACCGAAGTTTGTCTAGTGACGCCGACGAGATCGGATAAAGGGGCCATGATGGGCATCGTTAATGCAGCTTGTCCACTTCCGGAAGGAACGAGAAAGTTCAGACATAACTGTAAGAAAAACATGCCGATGGCCGTTAGAGCACCTGGAACTTGGTCAATGGCGTTGGATGCATAATAAAGAATCGTATCCATTAGACCACTCGTCGTAAAAATGACAAGAATGGCTTGTGCAACCCCGATGATCAAGGCTCCACCAGTCATGCTTGAGGCCCCTTTTATAAAGCTATCCGCTATTGTACCTGCTGACAGTTTCCCAACAATCCCTATCAAAATACCGAATAACAAAAACAACCCGGCTATTTCTGTAATATACCAACCAAATTTTAAGACCCCGAATACAAGAACAAGAAAATTCACTAAGAACGTGATCAAGACCCATTTATGTTTGGTTTCCATTTTGGTTTTAGTTTTGAGTGTCTTATCTTGTTCTCCCGGTTTGAAGTTTCCATAGAATCTTAATGCAGGATCTTTCTTAACTTTACTTGCATAACGATATACGAAAAAAACAGCACCGGAATAAAGGACCACAAATAAAACTAAACGAAAGGCGATTCCAGAAAATGTCGGAAGATCAGAAATACCTTGGGCAACTCCAACTGTAAATGGATTCATAACTGCAGAAGTGAAACCAACGGATGCCCCCAGAGAAACGATAGATAGACCGATAATCGCATCAAACCCTAACGCAATAGCAAGAGGGACCAAAATCCCAATATAGACCAACGTTTCCTCTGCCATCCCCATTAAAGATCCACCAGCTGCAAAAAAGAGCATTAATATTGGAATCAGTAATTTCTCACGATTGGCTAATTTCTTTGTCAGTAGAACGATTAATGCATCCAAAGCTCCTGTAGCGTTCAGTATTCCAAAAGCTCCACCTATAATAAAGACAAAGAAAATGATGCTCGACCCTTCTAACATCCCAAGATGTATACTTTTGAATATCCCAAGAAAATTAACTGGGTTCGAGTCTACAAATTGAAACGAATCAGGATTTATGACTTCTCGGCCATCCTGTTCAACCCTTTCATACTGTCCAGCGGGCACAATGTACGTCAAAATGGCTGCAATGACGATGACACTGAATAACAATACAAATGCATTTATTCCTGTTGTTTCCTTTTCACCTCTCTGTTTCTCCTCAATTGGTTCTTTTAAAGCTTCCATCCCATCACTCCTTTCAATTGTTTTTTATTGATGATTGATCAATGGTTCCTGTTGGTACCTTGTTAATGCTTGATCTAACACATGAAGACCCTTGTCAATTTGCTTTTGAGTAACACCTAAAGGGGGGATCATCCGAATAACTTCGCTTGAATTCCCAAAGATAAAACAAAACACCCTTATCAAGTGCATAATTTAAAATTTGCAACACACCCTTACCATTTTGGCCATACTTGGAGCAAGCAGATTTGATATGTATTAGTAAGATGATTCCAACTCGTCAATGGTATTGATCCCCTTTCAACTACACGTACCTTTGTACGCTTATTTTTACTAATTTATAATTGCAAGTTTCGTACCAACTTCACTCAATTTCATATTTTTTTAATTTTCTTACTACTGAGGGTTGACTAATACCTAAATACTTGGCGATTTGAATAGTTGTTTTATGTTTGGCTCTCGCCTTTTGAAGTATATGTTTCTCTACCTGTTCGAGCGTTTTTGGTAGCGATTCATGAAACGGTTCTATAGAAGGAGTAACTTGACGGTAGGATAGCGGTAAATCATTCAACTTAATAAGATGCGATTGAGATGTTACAACAATCCGTTCGATCAGGTTGATTAACTCCCTGACATTTCCTGCCCATTCTTGAATCAACAACTGTTGCACTGCGTCTTCTTCTAAAAACCTTTGACGATTGTATTTTTTTGAATAGACTTTGACAAAGTGCTCAGCTAAGGGGATAATATCCTCTTTTCTTTGCCTCAGTGGTGGGATTGTAACTGGTACAACATTTAAACGAAAGTAGAGGTCCTGACGAAATTTTTTTTGTTCAACTGCTTTCTCTAAATTTTGATTAGTTGCTGCAACGAGGCGAAAATCTATCTTTCTCATTTTCGTACCTCCAACTCGGTAGAATTGCTTTTCTTGAATGAACTTTAATACCTTAACCTGATTTGATAGGGAAAGTTCTCCAATTTCATCTAAGAGTAAGGTGCCTCCATTCGCAAGTTCGGCCAATCCAGGTTTTCCACCTCTGTTTGCTCCTGTAAACGCCCCTGATTCATACCCAAAAAACTCCGCTTCAAAGAGGTTATCGGGAATCGCACCGCAGTTAACTTCAATAAAAGGCCCCTTATTTCGTGGACTATTCCGATGGATTGTTTTTGCTATATGTGATTTACCTACACCCGTTTCACCTAGCAAGAGAACATTTACGTCTACTGCAGCTACTTGCAACATCATACTGATCACACTTTTCATTTCTTTACTTTTGGCGATTAGTCCTTTGCTAACTATATTGCGATTCCGGAACATTTCGAGCTCCCTTTTTACAAGCTCCATTTCACTTTCCATCTCAGCCAAATATTTCTTCATTTCGATAAGCTCGGTGACATCATGCGAGTAGCTGACAATCCTCACAAGAACACCCATTTTATCAAAGACCGGAACGCCTGTGACGAGTAACCTTTTACCATCATTTGTAGTTTGGATAAAGGTTACTTTTTTCCTTTGCTTAATAACCATTGGTGTAGCAAGTGGAGTGAATAACCCTTCCTTCTCAAGGTCATAAACTGATTTTCCAATAAGTTCCTCTGAATTCACTCCATATATTTTGCATGTTGCTTCACTAACTTTTAAAATAATACCTTTAACGTTTGTAACCAATATGTCATCCTTTAAAGAGTGGAGAATTGCTTCATATTCATCCCAATTTTTTTGATTCATAGATTAGCCCCCAATCTTGATCTTACCTAGATAACGATTCATATTTAAATAACTTGTTTTTTAAAAATACCCCTAGAGCCCGTCATAATAAAACTTTTTCAATATTATTAAATATTAAATAATTTATTCTATTTTGAATTATTATAATTATAGGCTATGTGTCATATTTGCTCAACATTAATCACATTCACTAGAAATCGTTTGGATTCGTCAAGAAATAAAACAATCCAAAGAGCGTGCTATATCATAAGCAAAGCGTTGATATAGTCGGCTTGTGAAGGCTCGGTGCCTGAAACAAGGCGTTTTCTTGACTTAGAGAACGACATCATCAAACAGCTGGACAAGCAGGCAGGGAAAGAAAAAGGCAAGAAGACCCGCCTTGTCAATGAAGCGATAAGGCAGTACCTTTCATGAACTTAAAAAGCCACAAACGTTTACGTTGATGCAAACGTTTGTGGCTTTAGTTATTTTTACAAGAACCTCTCGTGCCCAAGTACCAAATTTATTATAAATAAAAATTTATGAACAGATTTTCGTACTATCAACTGTATGGCTTAATATCTCTTCCTTGTTAACCTGAAATCCAATACCTGGACTGTCGGGCACCGTAACTGTTCCATTTCTTGCAACAACTTCTGGTTTAATCACATCTTTTTCCCAATATCTAGAGGAAGAGGCAGTATCACCAGGTAGAGTAAAGCCCGCTAGTGATGCTATCGCAACATTATGAGCCCGTCCAATACCAGATTCAAGCATTCCGCCACACCATAATGGGATATTTTCCTTTTCACATAGTTGATGGATTTTTACAGCTTCCGTTAATCCACCTACTCGACCAACTTTCATATTAATAATTTTACAGCTGCCTAATTCAATGGCTTGTTTTGCATTTTCATAGGAATGTATGCTTTCATCTAAACAAATCGGTGTCTTTATTTCACGCTGTAATTTGGCATGGTCATGCAAGTCTCCCGCAGTTAACGGTTGTTCTATCATCATTAGATTATATCGATCCATTTCTTTAAATAGATTGAGATCCTCCAAATTATAGGCAGAGTTCGCATCCACCATTAATGGAATATCTGGATATTCATTTCTTACCGTTTCTAAAACTTCTAGATCTTTACCTGGTTTAATTTTTATTTTTATCCGCTTATAACCGTCTTCAGTCTTTTTTTGGATATTAGTGAGCAAGTCATCAACATTATCTTCAATACCTAAACTGATACCCACTTCAACAGAAGACTTTTCACCGCCTAAAGCTTTTGCCAATGATACCCCTTTAGATTTAGCATATAAATCCCATAGTGCCTCATCAATTGCAGCTTTAGCTAAATGATTTCGCTTGTAAATTTTGAATTTATCTTGCAAATCTTCCGGGTGATTGATATCATCCTGCAATACAAGGGGAGCTAAGTATTTCTCTAACATTAACCAACTGGCATCCGTAAATTCTTCGATGTATAACGGACGATCTGAGGTTACACACTCTCCCCAGCCGGATAACCCTTCATCATTTTTCACTTCCACTAATATAAATATACGATCATACTCCGTACCAAAACTCGTCGTAAAAGGATGTTTCATTTGCATATTGATTTTATATAAGTTGATTTCCTTAATCTTCATTTATATTGGCCCCCAGTTCATTAAAACACCTATGCTCAAATATATGACCCCTACTACATACCAAATAATGACTAATGGAAAAGCAAATTTAATCCACTTCGTCCATGGTATCCCTGCGATTGCCAGGTTTGCCATCAAGACCCCAGAAAGTGGAGTAATAATATTGGTAAAACCATCCCCCATGGAATAGGCTTGGACAGCAACTTGTCGAGGGACATCCATCAAGTCTGCTAAAGGTGTCATGATTGGCATCACTATTGCAGCTTGTCCACTTCCAGATGAAACAATCAGATTAAATATTCCGTTAGCGATAAACATAATGATTGCTCCTGTAACATTCGAAAAAGGTTCCATGACTACAGCCATAGCCTGCACAATGGTATCCAAGATCATGCCATTTTCAAGTACTACTACAATGGATCTTGCCATACCAATAATCAAGGCTCCATAAACGATTCCTTTTGCCCCGTTCATAAATTCTGCCACTAAATCGTTAGCACTGATTTTAGCTATAATGGCAGTACCTATTGCGATTACGATAAACATAGCAGCCATTTCATTCAAAGACCATCCTAATTGGAACACTCCAAAAACGTAAGTACTAATTCCAATTACTAACCAGGTCACCACTAACTTATGTATGCCAGTTAATTCGGATGGAGCATCTTCCATACTCTTTTCATTGTAATTTGGAAATCTATTGATTCCTAAAACACTTTTCGAAGGGTCTTTTTTTACTTTATTGGCGTACCACCATATATAAGCGACCGTAACTGACCAGATAGTAATATATATAAGAATACGGTAACCAATACCAGAGAATAAGGGGAGTCCTGCAATTTGTTGTGCAAACCCTGTGGTTAAAGGATCAAGAAAACCGATGGAAAATCCCGAATAAGCCCCTAAATAAATGATGGCCACCCCGACTACTGCATCCATTTTCATAGACCGCGCAAGAATAATCCCGATAGGAATAAAAGCAATAACAGCATTAACGATAATTCCTAATCCGCCAAAAATAGAAAATACCAATGACACAAAAATAATTAACAAATACTCTTTATTTTTGGTTTTTTTGATGGTTTTCATGATCATGGCGTCAATAGCCCCGGTGGATTCAATAACGGCAAATGCCCCACCGATGATTAACACTAAAAAAATTAAACTAGCACCTTGTACCATTCCATCTTGTATAGCTCGGAACAGTTCGATAAAGCCTGTCGGCTGCTGTTCGATTCTTTCATAACTGCCAGGTATAATAAGAGATTTTCCTGATTCCGTCGTTTCTCTTTCAAAACTTCCTGCTGGAATGAGATAAGTGAGCAGTGCAGCCAATACTAATATCCCAAATAAAATGACGTAAGCATCGGGTAATACTAGTTTTTTTCGCTTGCTTATTGGATTGTAATGCCTTTCGTTCTTCATTTCCTCTTCATTCATAATTATCCTCCCATTGTTAGATTTTTCAAAAAACTTTACTTGCAGTAGATTATAATAAAGTTTATACTTTAATTCAATACTAAATATTGCAAAAACTTTAAAAAGGCAGGGAGCATATGCAGCCGAAATACTTAATTCAGACCAACAAAAATTTTCCAACCTTGACCAAAGGGTTAAAAAAAGTAGCAGATCACTTGTTATCAGAACCAATGATATTCGCTATACATCCAGCAAAAAAAGTGGGAAGTATTATTGGTGTCAGTGAAACAATGGTGATCCGATTTTGCCATACAATCGGGTATTCAGGTTACAGTGATTTACAACAAGAAGTACGAAAGCACCTATTAGATCTAAAACAAACAAATGAAATTTATGATGAAGACATTCGTGAAACCAACAGTTTTTCCAAAAGCATGAGTACAGATATAGCCCATATAAGAAACAATATGGAACATCTAGAAATAGAAAAAATGGAACAAGTCGTAGATACCATTATCAATAGTGAAAGAGTAGTGGTAGCCGGTTATTATCATTCGTTTTCATATGCCCACTGGATGTATTTTAATTTAAATTACACTTTAGGAAATGCAGTTTTATACCGCCCTGAGAATGACGCTGGATTACTTGATTTGCTACCTGAAAAAGCATGCATTGTCATCTTTTCTTTCTATCGGTATGCACTGGATACCATTCGATTAGCCGAGGAGGCTAAAAGCAAAGGGATCAAGGTGGTAGCAATCACAGATTCCAGGGTATCCCCAATTGTGGAATTTGCAGATCTGGTGATTCCTATTAACTCGAATAACAAAACTCTATTGAGCAAGGGTCCAGTCACACTTTCACTGGTCAATTCCTTGCTGCATGAAATGATTCAAAGAGTAGAGGATCGAGGAAAAATTCGATCTACATATAAATTTTTCATAAAGGAAGGCGAATAGTAATGAAAGTAGAAACGATAGCACAACGAGTAAAAGATACTTTTCAATATTTACACAATCACGCTGAAATTAGTTGGGAAGAGGTAAAAACCACTAATTATATTTCATCCTTGTTAGAAAACAGTGGATGTGACATTACAACCTTTAAGGACTGTACGGGGGTCATGGGGAAATACGGAAACTTTAATAAGGGGCTTCCTGTTGTGGCAGTTCGCGCAGATATCGATGCCTTATGGCAGGAGGTTAATGGAAAATTTCAAGCGAATCATTCATGTGGCCATGATGCCCACATGGCAATGGTACTGGGGCTGCTGTGGAGATTGGAGCAAAATGAAGGGTTAAAGGATAAAGTCGCTATTAAATTGATCTTTCAACCGGCTGAAGAAAAAGGTGCTGGAGCGTTAAAAATGGTAGAAAAAGAAGTTGTTGATGACGTTGATTATTTATTCGGTATCCATCTAAGACCGGAACAAGAAACGAAAATGGGAAGAGCTACCCCTGTGATAGTCCATGGGGCAGCTAAAATGTACAATGTTGAGTTAAAAGGCCATGATGCACACGGAGCAAGGCCACATCAGAACCAAAACGCCATTGAAATTGGAGCACAAATTGTCAATATGATTAACAAGATCCACCTGGATCCCCGTGTACCACATTCTGTCAAGATGACTAACTTTCAGGCTGGGGGGAAAAATGCCAATATCATACCAGGAAATGCTTCCTTTTCCTTGGATTTAAGAGCACAAAATAACGAACTAATGGAAGAACTCGAAACTAAAGTAAATAGGATATTTGATGCTATTAGAAATTTGTATGATGTGGAAATAGGTATATCTAATACAGACCAGATTGCAGCTGCGAAAACAAATGAAGAAGCAATCGTAATTATGAAAAAATCGATTGGCGAAATACTTGGGGAGGAAAATATTGATCAACCACTAGTCACTCCTGGAGGAGATGACTTTCATTTTTACACTATTAAACGACCTTCCTTAAAAGCTACTATGCTAGGACTAGGATGTGACTTGAAGCCAGGATTACATCACCCTCATATGACATTTAATGATCAAGCACTGATGCATGGAGTGAATATATTGTATAGAGCTGTACTAAATACATACGGTTTATAAAATAAGTCTCCCCATAACGTGTAACAACATTTATTATAAACCTTAGAATACCAACTCTGTCTGCCAGGAATGAAACAAAGGGGCTGTCGAAAAGTCCCTTAAATAAAGCAGATAAACAGAACCAAGTGTTTCTCTTTATCTGCTTTCCTTTTTTGGCTTTATCTCTAAAATTAGCGAGGAGGATGCCTGCTACTTTCAAGAAGTGTGTCAATGCCACAATTCCAAACTCCGTATGGACTTTCTTAATCCCCCGCAAGGAAAATCTGCAGAACGACCGATTGTCCTTGATGTGACCGAACACGCTTTCTACTTCTACTTTACGCCGAGCATAGATCGAAGCTCCGGTTTCACATTCAAGGGCTGCTTTTGCCTTTGCTTTTATTTACTCATATACAGGATTGATATGTACCTGACGATGTCCTTTGGCTTTTGTACATTGAGGCTTTAGTGGGCACCCTGTTCAATCTTTACATTCGTAAATCTTGTAGCTTTGTTCATAGCCAGAGGTATTCGTTTTCGTTTGATATATTTAAGACTGTTTCTTATTGTACTAACGTAACCTGTTAGTTACAGAAGGTAAAGTAAAAAAGCTTTCTAAAAGGAGCTCCAACCAGATAATTTTGATACATCTTTATCAAACGGCAGAGTGGTGGGAACACGTAGCTGCCATCAGCACAAAATTACACCGCCTGTACTCCTTGAAGAAAGATGCTGCAATTTCGGCTCAGGGTTTTCCCACACTTTTTGAAGTGCTTCAGCAAATGTTTCCTCTGGCTATTCACCTGAAATAGATATATTTGATTCCTCGCAGCAAAGGCCACATTATTCTTTCTGTTAATCTAACGCACCGCAGCCGCCAATGATGGGAATATCCCCTAACAGGTCTTTTTCTGATGTAGCTAATTCAATGCGAATTCCGCTTGGTTCATAACAGAAAAGTGCAATAAACCCATCTTCCTGCCCCCGTACGCCTATGCCGTCAAATTGCAGGCGAATATTTTTTTGTTTCATTCGCTCTTCGATTTTGCGCAAGACAGTCACAGATTCTACCTGAAAAGCAAGATGATGTAAACCTGCTGTTTTTACATCTGCTTTCTCCTCCGCTGTTTGCCATAAGGTAATTATCGTATCCCCATCAGTGACAAAAGCATGTCCACCTTCCACATATTTTAATACTTGAAATTCAAGGATCTCTACAAAGAAATCTTTTGTTTCCTCCAAATTCGTTACGCTTAACCCTACATGGTTTACCCCTTTTGTCATTGCCATAGAAACCCCACCTTTTCTTATACTCCGGCTACCCCTATTAAACCATGAAAAATGCCAACCAGAAATGACTGGTTGACCTTATAATACGATCTGGCCCTTTTCTGGAATAACCTAGAATTCAATATAAACCCTTTTAATCCCTTCTTCACTTAAAAATAGGTCTAATTATATAAGAACACTTGATTTGCAAAATAGAACGTAAGTTCCCATGATAATAGTGAATATAATAACTACCCGCTAAGGAGGATAGAATTGAAGTTCTCTGAATTCAATTGGAATTCATTACGTATAGAGCGCAATTTTGATGGAAAACCATATCATATATCATTTATTTATCTGATTAATAAAACACTGTGTCTATTCCAAATTAGGAGAGAGAAAAGTTGGAAAATGTCGAAGCATTGCTACCCTCGGATATTTAATTGAACGCAATGTATTCATTCTTCCCCATTAATTGATACCATGGAAAAGTTTGTATAAGAAGGAATAGTACAGCAAAAACCCGTACAATGAACATTTAATGGTGGGCATTAGATGTATTTTTACCCATGTTGGTTTAGACGGAAGGCTACTTTTTCTTGCTTCAGCCATGTCGGAATGAACCAGATCGACGTTAAAGCAACGACAATATAGAGATGTGCGACGACTCCGAAATCACCCTCTGGTGTATTTGCGATATCATTAAATGTCATCAACAAAGTGACCCCAGCCACGAGTAATGTATAATAGATTCTCTGTCTAGTCGTTTTCTTGAACCATTTTGCGAAAATGTTTGCACCTGCCAAATTCGTAACGATTGAAGTGAGTCCGACTGAAAGCCACGTTAACTGATCGAACCATAACCCTGTCGATGCACTGATACCATAAGCCGTGACAATTCCGGCTAATGCTGATATAATACCGACCATTAATCCTACACTTAAACTTTTTTTCATATTTGAATGTCTCCCTTTGTTATGATACTACCATCACTTAAAAGGAGATTCGGATTGTAGTTATGACTGTCATTAAAAGGTGATAAATATCATATCGTTGTTAGTTGTCATCAACTCTTGCCCAGAACATAAATTGAATAAAAAATGGTGAAGATGTGTCGTATACTTGATTTCCATACACTTTGTCAGCACTACGGGAAAATACTGAACGGAGAGCCAAAGTGGAACACGGGTTTTGTTCTATTGAGATTCAGAGAGATATGAATGTTACGATCCAGGGGGGTAAAGTCGTGCTGAACTTCATGCTGAATTGATGTTGGAGTCATTGGATCAACACGGCAATGACCTGAATATGGGGGAAACGGCCATTCTTGAGGAAGAAATCCCCCCTTTTTCAAGTATTCTTTTACGGAACGGTATCATTATGAGTTCGCTTTATAATCACTTGCTTTTTGCCAAACCGAACATCTTATATATCCATTTTCAATCTGTGGAACCGCCATTGTCTTTTGCTCGGAAAGTTGGGAAGCCTTTCGTGTACTAAAATAAAAGCATCCCTTCTTTTATTGTTGTATCATTCTTAACAACCTACAATCAAAAATGGAACTCCTTGGGCTTATTTAAACCAACCCTTCTCCTTAAATCGGGAAATGGCTTCAATCCGGTTACTTACATTGAGTTTATCAAGGATGACGGAAACATAATTACGGACAGTCCCATTGGTAAGATAGAGCTCGCTTGCGATTTCCTTGGTATTTTTCCCCTCGGCAATCAGATTGATCACTTGTTTTTCACGCTCAGTCAGTGGATTTTCATTACCATCGCCATACGCAATATCAACTAATTCCGGAGCGTAGACTTGTCGACCGTCCATAATGACGCGGATGGAGTTTGCTAATTCCTCACTCGGACTGTCTTTTAATAAATAGCCTTTTACCTCGGCTCTCCGTGCACGTTCGAAATAACCCGCCCTGGCGAAGGTTGTTAAAATAATCACTTTACAAGGATCATCCTTCAATTCTTCCGCCGCATCAAGTCCGCTTTTCAACGGCATTTCAATGTCCATGATACAGATATCGGGCTGGTGTTCCTTAACGAGAGCCAATGCCTCCTCTCCGTTCCTTGCTTTACCGACGACTTCCATATCTTCTTCCAAATCAAGTAGAGACCCAAGAGCTCCAAGCAACATTCGTTGATCTTCGGCAATGATAATTCGAATCACACTAACCCCTCCTGTTTCGTTTGTTGAATAAAATTAGGAACCCGAATAGTAAGTACCGTTCCGTTTGATGACTCAATCTCCAGGCTTCCATTCACAAATTCCAGACGTTCTCTCATCCCCTGCAGGCCATGCCCTGTGAAAAAATCTTCTTGAGCAGGGATACCGATTCCATTATCGTGAATCATAATAACTACTTCATTCAGTGATTGCTCAATTGCGACGCTGCAGGAAGATGCCTGGCTATGCTTAACAACATTGGTTACAGATTCTTTTAAACACATACTCAACACATTTTCAACGAATAAAGGAGTCGTGATACTTTCTGGGTCTCCCTCTATAATGAACTCTATATTGGCAGCTTCTAACATTTGCTTAATATGGGCGATTTCATCTTTGATTTTTACTCCCCTCATGTCTGAAACCATTTCACGCACTTCTTTTAGTGCAGTCCTGGCCGTTTGGTGGATATCATTGATTTCGGTTTTCGCCGCATCACGATTAATGTATATTAATTTTCCAGCCAAATCACTTTTCAATCCGATGAGTGAGAGCTTTTGTCCCAAGGTATCATGTAAGTCACGCGCAATCCGCTGACGTTCTTCTATAATCATCAACCGAGAAATCCTTTCATTTGCATCTTCTAATTGTCCTTCTAATTTTTCATGTTTGATTCGATTGTACATAGTAAGCGGCAACAGGATTACACCGATCAAACTAATGATGATAAAGGGAAATTGGGATAGCATCATTTCACTTTGTTTAAAGAAGACAATACTGATCGTTGCGATCGTGCTAACAAGATGAACCACATATAATGTTATAAATCCAACTTTATTTTGAATATTCCCAATAAAAAACGCTAAAAAAAGTGCAAAATAAACATAGCCAAAAAGCAAAGTCATGACGATGCTTATAGCCATTTCTATACTCACCCATACATAGACTGGCCAACCTTTGGAAAGGAAGGATAGCCGGTACGATACAAAAAACAGCAAAAACATCAAAATACCAAAAATAATTTCCAATGTTGATGATGATCGAAAAATAAAATAGAAAGGCAAAATACAAAAGATGATCCATACATAGGAGCTAAGCCCCGTATTTTTCGGAATGATGTGAAACCAATTCTGCATAGCGGCCTCCTTTGTTTTATTACTTTATGTCCGTCAGTCTATCATCCAGCTCTTTCATTAAGTATAACAAAAAGCATACACACCATCTTTACAGTAAGGCGACCTTTCTTAATTTATCAAGAAAACCCTCCAGTCAAAATAGGAGGGCTTTTGCATTCGTATTTATTTTTCTTGCAGGCTTGGCCTTATATTCTTCAGGTGTACTCTGGATTTTGGAGTATCTAGAAGTTTTTTAACCTCTTTAAAGCTAACAAATGATTTGTTTTTCTCATCATATAAACGGAAACGAATCGATTTCAAACTTGAAGTAAACGTAATCGTTGTTACTTTTTGTAACGGCGGTGTCGATTCATGTGCTTTTTCCAAATTATAATTAGGTACTCGTGGACTTAAGTGATGTACATGATGGAATCCAATACTTCCTGTTAACCATTGCATCACCTTCGGAAGCTTGTAATAGGAACTCCCATCTACAGCCGCTTTTACATAATCCCACTCATCTTCCGTTTCAAAGTAGGAATCCTCAAATTGATGCTGGACATAAAATAACCAAATGCCGAGCGAGCCTGAAACGAAAAGGATAGGGAGTTGTATGATCAGCAAAGCCTTCCAGCCGATGGCCCATATTAATAGCCCATAGATAGCAGCTATCGCAAAATTGATCAAATATGTGTTCAATCGTTCCTTTCGTCCTGCCCCTTTTCGGTTAAAACGGTTCGATATAAAGTAAAGATAGAATGGCCCTAACCCAAACATAACGATTGGATTCCGGTATAAGCGGTACAACAATCTGGCCCAAACAGTCGCAGCAACATATTCATCAACCGTCATTACCCAAACGTCTCCCGTTCCACGTTTATCTAGATTGCCGCTTGTAGCGTGATGGATCGTATGACTACGTTTCCATTTTTCAAACGGAAAATGGGTAATGATTCCAGTAATCGTACCGAGAACTCGATTCGCTTTTTTGTTTTTGAAAAAAGATTGGTGTGTACAGTCATGAAAAATGATAAACGTTCTGACGACAAAACATGCTGCTACGACTGCTAATGCAAACGATATCCAAATAGAAACAGACAAACTTTGATATGCAAGGAACCAAATCAAGAAGAATGGCGGAATGGTATTGATGAGCTGATAAATGCTTGATTTGGTATCAGATTTTTCATAAGGCGCTACTTTTGTTTTTAGTTCTGCTAGTTTTTTCCTCATGTTTCCTCCTTAAGGCAAATCACTTCTGTGGGTAAACCATCTAGTCCTATTGTAGAGAAAACTTATGTACTGGAGTAGTCATAAACGTCACTATGATGTATGACAAATGTCATATGAGGAGTGTCACAATCAGGAAAATTTGTAGAAAAGTCCTATCAGAAGGCCTCATAACCGAAGCATTTTGGGAAGAAGTGTCGGAGTTAGATTGACAAACCGTCATAATAAAAAACTACACAAATTTTATAATAATAACCCTTGGCATAATTGTTGTTATGCCGGTTATTAAGTGTTATCCGATTGAACCTTCCATCTCGAATTTGATTAAAAAGCACTTTCAAACCCTTTGCAACTCATGTGAAAACCTTGATATATCAAGGTTTTATGGAATCCTCAATCAAAACAGTTCATCTTTTTTATATCCACTTTTTTCTCTTCTCTTAGTGTTATGAGGGGGGATTTGTCATATCTTGACATCTTTACTCGAAACCATTTCAATTCATTTTCGGTTTTTGCATAATAGTATTAAAAAGAGTTGACTAAAGTCGTAACTTGGGGAGGGGCGGAAAAGATGTTATATGTTAAAAAGGAGGAAAAAGTAGCATTAGAAGAAATATCAAAGAAAAAAGAAGAGTTGATCGGGGTAGCTCAATTGAAGGGCTTAAGGAGTAAGGAGACCTTACAATGCAGCCGTGAGCTTGAGCATCTTCTGAATGTCTATAAATCCCGGTTATGATGCTTAATGTTTTCTAATTTACATAGATAGTCAGTCAGTTCGATTACTTTATCAAATGTAGCCTGGTTAGGGTCATCTTGAAACTCATGAATCAAACCCCGGATTTCTTGTATAAGCACAATTTGGTCGTCCGTTTTTAAAGGAGTTTCCAATTGAATACCTCCTCACTACGATTTTTTTACACATTAGTCCATTATGTAAATGATGTCAATTCTATAATTAAAGTGTTATGGTATCCTAATTGCACTAGATTGTAATTCTTCAGACCTACTCATTTTTAACCTACGTTTTAGCTATCACCTACTTTTGTTAAAAATACTCTTTAAGAATAGTACTCATCTCTCTTTGACCTGTCTTGACACCTTTCTTTAAAGGTTACTATAGCCCTAATTATAATCCTTAATTTTCAAAATGTGAATATATATTTATCACAAAATTTAATTAAATGTATTACTTTACTTCATTAAATTGATTTAAAAAGTTGATTATAAAAGAGAATATTTACATTATAAGGAAGTGAGTTATGAGCTATTATGAAAGCGTAAAGAAAAGAGAATTAGATGAAGGTATTTCACGTATTATGTTGTTAACTAAAAATACTTTGTAGTGAATAAACACTTCGGACTGTCATACGTTCCTTCAGGAAATTAATGAAATAAAGAATACTGTTGAATCAAAAGACGTTGAAGAATTTGCATGTCTTGTGGTAAATAAATTAATGAAAAAAGGTTTAATTTAATCAATATTGATTTCTTTTTTAGTTGTATCGGATATAATAAAGATAGTTGACATATATTAAAAAAGACCGTTGGTGCTGGTAACACCCACGGCCAAGCAATAGACGGTTCCCCGAGAGGGGATCGGCTTATATATCAAGGATAGACTGCCCCTAGTTGTTCAGGCTGAAGGGCGGTCTATTTTTGTGATAAGACAGTATAGCAACGATCAGAAGCCCAAATGTGAGCATGATTGAAAGTGCCTGAAAAACCCTCATGGAGGCAACACCCCCTTTTGAATCTGACGTGGGAGTGTGCCGACCACCCTTCAGGTTGCCATTTTTTCAAAAGAACTAAGTTAAATGTTTGCGTCAATGAGAGGAGCATATCATTATGGATATTCCTCTAAACGGAATAACTAGTTAATTTTCTGTCCAATCATCAGTAATTTAAAAGGGGGGTTTTATTGGGTGATTAGGGTTATACTGAGCTTGCAATCTCTACTAAAATTTCTGGTAATACTTGTTTTGATACCTTTTTAAAAATTCCTTTTGGACACGATTATAGGTTGAAAGAAAGCCTATGAACAGAATCTCTTTGTTGTTTAGCGCTGTTTCGAATATTCTCCAAGCTTGTGAATGACATGACAGGTACATTTAATCCCGTTGATAAAGTTGTCAACCCCTATATTCTCGTTTGGAGAATGGTTGGCTTCGTCGAAGTTCGCGTAAGGAACGACGACAGACGGCAAACCTAATATTTTTGTCCATATATAATCCGGAAGGCTTCCGCCAAGACTCGGCTGTAAAATCGGCTCCTGATCGAAGGATTTGCTCACCGCCCCTGTGACAACATCGACAACCTTCTGGTCAGCCGGCGTCCTTGACGGTTTCATGTCTCCAAGATGCTTTACTTCAATATCAGGCGCATGTTTTTCGACATGAGCGCAGAACTTCTTATAGATATTATTTGGGTCCTGATCAACGACTAGCCGCATATCCATTTTTAACGTTGCTTGCGAAGGAATAATCGTTTTCGGTCCTTCTCCACCGTATCCGCTCGTAAACCCGGCAATATTAAATGTCGGTTCCATCGTTAATTTATGATAATACTCTTCTCCGGTCATATCTAGCTGCTTATAGCCGATTTTTTCTGCAACTTGTTCTCTGTCAAACGGAAGCTGTTTAATAATCTCTTTTTCCTTCTCCGTCGGTTTGCGGATATCATCGTAAAATCCTTCGATTAAAACCCGTCCGTTTTCATCACGCATCGTTCTTAACAAATCGATCAATTTCCATGCCGGGTTCGGCACAATATTTCCTTTATTACCGGAATGGTTTTCCCAATCAGCACCTTTTGCCGTCAATTCCACGTATAACATCCCTCTGACACCGAGTAAAACGTACGGTGCACCGCTGTCATGCATGGGGCCATCCGATGTATATACCAGATCGGCTTTTAAAAGATCTTTGTTTTTCTCAACGAATGAAGCGAGATTTACGCTTGCACTCTCTTCTTCACCTTCAAAAACCATTTTGATGTTAATCGGCAATTCACCGAACGTGTCTAAATAAGTTTTAATCGCCAAAACTTGCGCCATCAATTGTCCCTTATTATCACCTGCGCCGCGGCAAAAAATTTTTCCGTTGCGAATGGTTGGCTCAAACGGGGGTGATAACCACTCATCAAGCGGATCCGGCGGCTGAACGTCATAATGACCGTAAATTAATAATGTAAACGCATCATGATCCTTTATTATTTCACCGTACACTACCGGATGTCCGTCAGTTTCGATCAGGCGGGTGTTTATACCGATATCCTTCATCATGCTTTTTAATAATTCCGCACAGTCTCCGATTCCGATATTTTGTGCGCTAATGCTTTTCTGTCGCAGTAATGTGAATAAATGTTCCAAATATTGATCCTTTCCTTGCTCAATCACATTCGAGATTTCAGATAAGTTCACTGCATTTCCCTCTTCCCGTATTTGTAATAAATTGTTTCCATTAATTTTATACCGTCCAGATAATCGGCAACGCCGATATTTTCGTTCGGCGCATGCGTATTCGCAAATACGAAAGGTGCTCCAAGACAATAATAATTACCGGTACATCAAGTCTCTTCAAATAGTGACATCGGGCTGGTCCCATCCAGCATCGGCCATACAACCGGAACTACCCGGTAGAAATTGTAAATGCATATCGAAAGGGGTCCCGTACGAGACAATTCCTTTGCAAACTTTTGTGTACCAATTACGCAAAAGCTTCGGTTTAAAGTGTACCCATCAAAATCGTAGCAATAACAATCGAAGCTGTTGTTACCGTTGTGAAACCGCCGACAAGCATCGGTGTCAAAATGTCATTGAGAATGACTTGTTGTTCCTCTTCATCCCTGCCGACACTTCGACTTACTTCTTCAGCCAAGATATAATCTGCGGGGAATCCAAACATAGCCGTAAGTGCTACCGGAACGCCTAAATACGGATCCCATTTCAACACTTTTGAAGCAAGAAAACCTCCGGCCAAAATGCCAATCGCTCCAACCGCAAGAATCGAAAGAACTGCTGGAAGATAATCTACAAACATATCAATCGTAATATCGTTCATCGCAGATATAATTACAAAAAGGAGTCCTACCATGGAAATACCAAATGTGTTTGCACGTTGCATCATTCTTGGCTGATAAAAACCGAAATAAGTGCCGATAATCCCGATAAACAGCGCCCAAAGACTGTAATGAATGCCTGTAAGATTTTCGATCCAGACGGCAAGAGTACCGCCGAGAAACAATTGAAACAACAAAATAATGTTCGTTTGGTACTTTTCCGGGAGCCAGCTTTTTTCATTTTCTTCTTTTGTAGCGGAAACTTCATCCTTCGGTTTATTAGCAGCCGCAAACGTTCCCGCATCAATCGAAGCCCGAAGTTTTAATGCATAACGACGCAAAAGATTGGAGGCAAGCGGCATACCAATAAACTTTTGACATCCATATACTAACGCCGGAATGGTAACCATGCTTGCCAAGCCTATCCCCTCAAGCTTTTCAAACGTAATAAGGGTGGCAACAATTCCTCCCGACAGCGGCCCCGCGCCAGAAACAGCAGCTTCATAGCCAAAAATCGGAGCGATTATAAGTAGGATTAGTACAGTTGAACATGCCACACCGAAAAAGGCAATTAATATCGCTTTTACCTGGCCTTTTATTAACCGAAAAGGCACAAGTGTGCCCATATGGACAATGAGTGGCGCAACCATCACGGCTCCGAAAGTTGCAAGGTTTGATTTGTCAATAAGATCTTTCGGAAAAATGCCTGTCCAGATCAAAATCAAATAACCGAATAAAGCAACAAGTAGCATTGGAATTCTCGCTCTTGAGATGATCGACAAAAATTCACCTACTGCCAATAGCGCTAACAGAAACATTACTGCAACTACAGGTTCATTTAACACTTTGTTTCCCTCATTTCTATATTTTAAAAGCTGTGGCTGTGGCTATAGTCGTCTCCTAGTCTACACACGCCTAAACCTTAACGTATTTATTTTTCAACGAATGTTTTTAAAATAGTCTAACACTTTGATCTGTTACCTTGATAGCAGGATATTTAATAAAGCTCTCAACCGAGATTTTTGCACCACTTAAGCTTATGTTCTTCACTATTCTTTAATTTCTTTTTCTAATTCAAAAAATTGCTCGTCCTCATGAACTCTACATCTATTTTAGCTTCTGCTTTGTCAGGAACTACATTGACTGCGCTCCCACCCTGTATCAACCCAACATTTACAGTAACCTCTTTTTTCTTATTAACTTGTTGCCGACCCCTTTACGTCCTAAGACTAACTTACCGTTTAAATTGCGAGTGTTGAAACCCATTTTTTCAAATTCAGAAGACATATTTGAGTAACATCCAATGTTCACCAACCCTTCCATGTTTTAATCATGTCTTCAGCATGACTGTCTATTAGAGCAAAACTTGTTCTCTCAAGCCTAGCACCTCATTGCACTGTTTTTGTGGATTACCTTCGTTTAGTAGCAAAACGATCTTTCTAACTACACTTCTTTTCCTTCAAATAAAAAGCTATTAATTTCTTAGTCTCGTAACTTATCTATTAACTTCTTTTCCCTTAGTCAATTGTCGACTAAATAAATCGTAAAACTGAGATAAATCTTTTCCCTCCCTCCTGCATCATATATACCACCAACCGACATACACTTCTTTTCCATATAGCCCTTTACAGTCGGTCCTGTCTGGAATTCTTTCTACAAGCCCTTCTAATCATTAAAACAAAGCCAACTTATTGGAGACTCTGTTCCAACCCCTCGGAATAGTCATTCTAAATATTTACACCTGGGTTTAACTCTTCAGGATTAATTTCCGAGTAAACAATAATAACCATATAATGGGATAGGATAGTGAATTTAATCTAAGTATGATTTACTCATGAATACATCAAAAAGTATAAGAAGTTCATCAGAGTATACTGTCGACTGTTGATTTTATAATAATAAAAAATATTCTATAAATCAACAATTTTCGAAAAATTCGTACATACTTTGAAACTACCAACCGATAGGATCACTCCATTGGTTAAAGATCATCA
The DNA here is from genome assembly GCF_045920555.1 of Pseudalkalibacillus sp. A8. Lineage (NCBI taxonomy): Bacteria > Bacillati > Bacillota > Bacilli > Caryophanales > Fictibacillaceae > Pseudalkalibacillus > Pseudalkalibacillus sp. A8. The sequence goes on along the minus strand of NZ_CP174509.1, from coordinate 2,880,171 downwards.
ATTGGCAGCACACGGAGGTTTATATAACGGGATATAAAAAAGATCAAACCGGCTGGATAGCATCGATTGAGGAAGACCATCGAATGAAACCAGTCGGAGTAATTGAATATGGAGCTTCACCCGATGAGCCTAAGGCTTTTTATCAAGTCTCCAAATCACTGATACCCATGAGGATCAACAAGGATTTACCTTGACCCCGCCATCCGTGCGAAGGTAAAATTCCGAAATTGGACCAAAAAGGGGCTACTAAGTATTTGAGGAATTTATTATATAACTTGATAGATGTCTCTCTAAACAAAAAACAAAAGCTCATAAGCGAAAAAGTTTGGAAAGGCAAAAAGAATGGAAGGAGGCTAGCTCCTTCCAAGTTATTATACATATCCTTTTTCTTTCAAGCTGTTATACCCAGTTTTAGCATTGACAATCAGATGATCCAGAACCTCAATCCCCATCATCCGTCCAGCTTCTACAAGTCTTTTTGTTACGTCAATATCTTCTCTGGACGGGTTCGTATCTTGAGAAGGATGCTGGTGACATAGTATGACTGCGCTGTTATTCAAAATTGCACTTTTGAATACTTTTACTAGAGTGGACAATGCTAGCATTGATCAACCCCTACATGATGCTGAAATGGGACTGAACTCCACAAAACCTTCAATAATCCAAATATTTATTTCGCTTCATAATGTTGTTCTAAGACATTCTCACCAAAGAATTCTTTCGTATTCCTTACATTAACCTCATTTTGAGTAAGTAAACTTACAATAATCAAGCATAATGTATTTGCAAGCATGCCCCAAAGCATTGGTACAATTCCAAGTGGTGATGGGATTGGTCCAAAATTAAAGAATAACGAAACCAATACACCAACAATCATTCCAGTAATAGCTCCTTGTTTGGTAACTTTTCTCCAAAATAGGGTTGCTACAATCAATGGGAAAAATTGAGATACTCCACCGTATGCTTGAGCTAAAATGGACCACAAAAACTGAGGTTGAGTTAATGAAAGGAAATAAGCCATGACTGAGATAAAAACAATGATTAATTTTGTTACTTTTAGAACATTTATATTATCAGCCTTTTTCTTAGTAAACTTGGAATAAAAATCTTTGGATATTAATACCCCTTCAGCATGTATTAAACTATTAACAGTTGAGAGTGACGCTGCAATTCCTCCAGCACCAAGTATCCCAATCATCCAAACAGGTGCATACAATTTTACTAATTCTAAAAGGGCCGTATCTGCAACTTCCAAATTAGGTAGCAGGATCGCAGCTGCAATCGCACCTAAAACAATAGGTAATTGTGCAATCAAACTTGCAAAAATAACTAGAGACCCAACTTTTCTTACTGATTTTGCAGATTCTGAGGAGTATATTCGCATAAACATGTGTGGCCACATATATCCCCCTAGCCCTATAACCCATGCCATCGAAATAAAGTACGACCAGTTTACACCTTCAGGCCCAGGCAGAGTTAATAATTCTGGAACTTTTAGCTCTGCTTCCCTGAAAAGGTTCGGAATGGATCCAAATCCTTTAAAAGCTACCATAAGAACTACAGCCCAGATACTGATTAAAAACACAATACCTAAAAATACATCAGTCCAAGCTACACTTCTTACACCACCAAAATAAATAAAGATAAGACAAATAGATAACCCAACTAATAATCCTAACCAATAAGGAATTTTACCATCTGTAAACACTTCGAGAATATAACCTGTTCCTACCATTTGAATAACAATATAAGGAATCATAAAAACAATTCCAATAAAACTAGCTAAATAACCTAAAAAGTTACTTTTGAAACGATCAGCAAATAAATCTGCTTGGGTAGTGTACAGTTTCTTGTCACTAACCTCCTTTATCTTAGGCCCAAGAAAGAAAAAGACTAAACCTGCAATTGCACTACTAGTAAAACCAAATACCCATTCTAGCCCCTTTGTGTAAACTTCTGCAACTGCCCCCAAAAATAAGGAAGAGCTATACCATGTCGCCATTGAGGTAAAGAAAATCAACACTACACCTAAACCTCTCTTACCAAGCATATATTCATCGATGGAAAGAGCACTGTTTTCTTTTTTCCCTCTGATTGCGGGATACAATCCAACACCTAATGTCATAAACAAGAATGCAAATATTATAATAATTACTGTCACAATTAACATCCTCTCTTACTCATTGTGATTATCGTGTTTTTCTCTATTCGCTTTTCTCTTCGGCTACTTTTATATACACAATAGAAAGAATAAAAAGCATAGTCGGCCAGAACAAGTTCCAAAAGAAGAAAAATGGAACTCCTAATGCAAAAGGTCTTACTTTATTCGCTAACATAACAATAGGACTTGCTGTCATACATATTGATAGAACAATTAACACAATTACAATTCGTTTTGCTTTTGTATTATTCTTCATCCTCCGTAACCTCCTATTAATAGTTAATTCCAATTATTAATATAATTTTGAAAAAACAAACTGTTACCGCTTTCAAAAATATAGTTTAAAATAAAAGAATCAATCTTCTATTTCTGCAATAATTTCTATCTCTACTGGAGTATTAAATGGAAGTTCATTTGTGCCAATAGCTGACCGTGCATGCTTCCCTTTTTCTCCAAAAATCTCTAAAAATAAATCAGATGCACCATTCATAACAAAAGGCTGGTCTTTATATTCATCATTACTTTGTACAAAACCTAATACCTTAACAATCTTTTTTACCTTATCCAAACTACCTAAATGCCATTTAATAACAGATAAGCAATTAATTGCACATTGTCTTGCCGCTTTTTTTCCATCCTCGACTGTTAATTCCCTGCCTAACTTACCCTCCAGTATAAGTTCCCCATTAACACGGCAATCTTGACCAGATGTATAAACTAAATTCCCTACTTGAGTTACCGGTACATATGAAAATTTTGGTGTTTTTACCTCTTCTAATGTAATACCTAATTCTTGTAATCTATCTTCTATTGACATATTAAAACCTCACCTTTTTTGATATTTTTAACTCAAACGCCTAATTTGATTGAAGTATTTTTAGTACTAGACTGATAAAAATGTTAGATGCATCAATTACTTGCTGAACTTCTACATACTCATCAACGATATGCGCTTGTTCTAACGAACCTGGCCCGCAAATCACGGTCGGTATTCCTTTATAGACGGATAAAAAAGGTGCTTCACATGTTGCCCCAAACACGTCGACTTTTGCATCTTTTTTGTAAAGTTCTCTTACAACTTCCTCTAAATTCTCGACTAATAAATGATCTCTTGAAATATTAGTTGCCGGGAGAAATAGATAGTTTTCTAATTCATAGTCAATGTTGTTTATTTTGGCAATGTTTTGAAGTACATTTTCTATTTGCTTCATTACCACTTCTTCAGTTTCCCCATCAAGTAATCTTCGGTCAATTTCAATTTCACAAAGACTTGGAACTACATTAATTGCTATTCCGCCTTTAATTTGTGTAACGGTTAATGATGCATTTTCTAGTATTGGATCCTTTATTTTCTTGATTTCTTTATTTAAATTTTCCAGTGCCGCAATAAAGATAGCCATATTTGTAATAGCATTATTATCAGATTCCTTTACTTTTGCCGCATGCTGTGGTGTCCCTTTTGTTCTTAGTCGGTATCGTGCAACACCCTTATGTGCGATACAAATATTCAATTCAGTAGGTTCACTTATAATTGCATAATCAGCACTCACATTCTCCTTTAAAAAGTGCCGCATACCCAGATTCTCTCGTTCTTCGTCGACAGTGAAAAAGAGTATTAATTTCCCTTCAAATGGATTACCCATACGTTTTAACACAATAGCAGAGTAAATCATTGCTGCTACACCTGATTTCATGTCAGCAGATCCTCTTCCATAAAGCTTCCCACCACGAATAACGCCTTCAAATGGGTCACTTTCCCATCCTTCCCCAGCTGGGACTACATCCAAATGACCATTGTATAATAATGTTGGTCCACCGGAGCCTCCTTTTAGTTCTGCAAAAACATTTGGTCTACCATCTGCTGCCCAGTGTAAATTTGCCTCGATTCCATTATCAACTAAAAGCTTTCTTACATAGTAAGCTACTGATTCTTCGGTGCTTATTGGATTTTCACTTTTTTCTGTAATTAGTCCTTGTAAAATCTCTATTAATTCCTCTGATTGAAAATAATCGGTAAAATCTACTAAGTTATTTACCATAAGTTTCTTTTTCAGCCCCTTTTAATAGTTTTTACCTCTAGCATCAATATTAATTTCCCCTTTATACACTCCGTTTTTAAAAGCATGTACAAATTCATTTAAGTTGGGAATAACACAACAATGATTAGGGACTATTTCGATCTGATCACCAATTTCAAAATTATATTTTTCTGGATCATACCTGAGATACCCATGCTCTTCATTAAGCTTCACAATGTCTACATCAGGATAACCAATAATAAATCCATAGGTAGTTCCTGCAACCGATAAATCACTTGTTAGCGCTTTAGAACCAGCATCAATTGTAGCGTATCCCGGTAATGGAAGGCTGACAATACTGGAACAAACCCTTAGAGCGCAATCTTCTGGCGTGTAGATACCATGTGCCACTGCATTTATATCTCCGAATACATAGTTACCGGCGCGACTCTCCGTGATACCCTTTAATTGGTCAGCATAGTAGGAAGAAAGAGTGGACCCGCCCGATGTTACCTGTACACCAATACCGTTAAAGTGTAGAAGTTCCTTATTCTCAAGTAAAAGTTTCGCTTCTCGGAGTGTCTCCTTCTTTACCTCTTCTTCTTTTGATAATGCATATATTTGACCTACATATGTAAATAGACCCTTAAGTTCTATACCTGGCAATTTTAATAATTCTAAGGCAAAATCCAAGGTGTCTTTCCCAGATTGAACTCCCCCGCGATGACTGCCTCCATCTATTTCAATTAGAACTTCAATCTTATTCCCAGTTATTTCCCCTACTTTTGAAAGCCCCTCCGCAACGGTATGACTATCAGCAATTGTTCGGATGTTAATTTTTTCAGCCAATGCTTGAAGTCTATCTAGCTTTTCTTGCCCAACAATCGGGTAAGCTATAAAAATATTTACTATGCCGGCATCCGCAAAGACTTCTGCTTCTGATAATTTTGCACATGTTATTCCTTTTGCACCTGCTGCAAGCTGCTTACGTGCGATTTCAACACTTTTATGCGTTTTAATATGTGGCCAATGATCAATTCCTACTCTGCTTAATCGATTTTGCATCGTGTTAATATTTGTATTTAGTTTTTCCGAATCAATATAGACATAAGGTGTACTAAGCATGTTTTTATCCCTCATTTGCTTTTTATTTTTTACAATCATCAACGAGTTGTACAAATGTGATATTTTACTTGTAAGCCTTATCTCTAATTTTTATTTCGAATCATTATCTCTCATTTTTTCAAGATAGTTATAAAGAGTATATTTGGATATATCGAAATAGGAACAAATTGTGTCTCCAGCTTTTTTAATTAAGAAAGCCCCTTTTTTATCCAAATAATGAATTCCTCTCATTTTTTCTTCTTTATTCATACGTGCAACTGGTTTACCTATATGGTCTTGTGCCTCTTGAATCAGCATATCTAACACATCATTTACATTATTCACGAAAACTTCATTGACATTAGTGTTGATATCATCAATTTTAGTAAATTGTCTAATCGTATTTTCTGCCATGACCAGATCTGTTATATCTAAATTAATGCAAATACAGCCAACAGGGACCCCTTGTGAATTACGAATATACATTGTTGTGGAGCGAAGCATTTTCCCATCTTTGGTCTGGGTTAAATAATTATGTTTGTCCCCTGCGCTATCGGTACCCCTTAATATTTCTAATCCTAAATTAGTTCCAGTGTCCCCAACTTTTCGACCAGTGATATGGCCGTTTTCAATCGCAACGATTAAACCGCTTCCATATTCCTTAGGATTAGATACATCTAACAAAACTGTTTCACAACTTTCACCAAAATGATTTGCTATTCCTTTTATAAAAGATTTTAAAAATTCAATTTCTTCATTTATGTGTTCCAAAGTATTTCACGAACCTTCCTTTATTGGTTTGAATTTTAAGAATTTTGTATTTGTATAAAACTTTAAAACTTCTATAATTATTTGTCAACAAACTTTTATTTATTCTAAATAAAAGTTTGTTTGTTTTTATGATTCTTGGCATAATCTAGGAAAGGAACTTCCGTCTCATTAGAACTTCACTAATAATCTTTTCAATTAGAATAAAAAGCAAAAAAAGAGTATTAACAGAAAAGGAAGGAGGCTAGCTCCTTCCTAATAAGTTATACATATCCTTTTTCTTTTAAGCTGGTATATCCAGCATTCGCATTAACAATCAGATGATCCAGAACCTCAATCCCCATCATCTGTCCAGCTTCTACAAGTCTTTTTGTTACTTCAATATCTTCTCTGGACGGGTTCGTATCTTGAGAAGGATGCTGGTGACATAGTATGATGGCTGCGCTGTTATTCGGGATTGCACTTTTGAATACTTCTCTAGGATACACAATACTTGCATTAATTGAACCTACATGGCACTGATGAACGGCAATAACTTTATTTTTCGTATTGAGACACATGACAAAGCAAACTTCGCGATCATCCTCACCGATAAACCTAGCAGCCACTCTTGCACCACCTTCTGGAGAACATATTATATGTGTGTTTCCCCTCCTTCCACCTCTAAAATCACCTGTCTGATCCGTTGAATCTCATAAATTGTTTCCATCAAACAGCTCCTTTCTTTGTTTGAAAAGAAAGGAATTTTTGCGAAAACGAGTGTAGGAAAATACGAAAGTATGCGCAAGCATCAAGTGGGAAGTTATGGACAGTACAAAACCCAATGACTTAGCCAGTGTTCAAAAGAATCAGTTTGATATTCTGGCTTAACCGACTTATTTTTGTAATAGATTATGGATAGGTTTATACCAACCCCCTATAAATTTAAGAACCAGAGAAAAAAATAAAAATAAAATCGAACTGTTTTTAACTCTTTTCCGTTACTTTTATTGAAAAGAATAATTTAAGGAGGAGTTAAAAATGAAAAAGTGGAATTGGATATTTACATTTCTTTTAGTAGGAATAATTCTTGTTGGATGCAGTACAGAAGAAGACGTAGAAGATACGGATACAAATGATCATGCAGAAGAAACAACATCGGAGGTTAAAAACGATGCAGAAGAAAATTCTACAGAATTGGATGGAGCACTTCAATTGATGGAAAATAAGGAAATTGGTAAATATCTTGCTGATGCTAATGGTATGGCACTTTACTATTTTACTAAGGATGAACCAAATACAACAAACTGTAGTGGCGAATGTCTTGAAAACTGGCCTGCCTTCTACTCTGAAAACTTTGAAGTTCCAGAAGGATTTAACAAAGACGACTTCGGAACGATTACACGTGAAGACACTGGTGAGAAACAAAACACTTATAAGGGCTATCCGCTTTACTACTTTATAAAAGACAAAGCATCTGGGGATGTAAATGGACAAGGCGTCAAAGATATTTGGTTTATTGTAAATACCGAGACAACATTTTCACAATAATACATGCTAACTGATTGAACTGCCTCATGCTAGGTAGTTCTTTTTTCTCTCTTCACTTAAATAATTACCACAACCCAAGCTATGATTTATACTATAAAAAACGATTTCAATGTAAGGAGAGAATTTGGCAATGAAATCTAAGACAGACGAAGAACTGATTCACTTAATTGTTCATAATCATCGTCCGGCACTTGAAGAGCTATATGACCGTTATGTAAAGCTCATCTATAGCTTCTCCTTAAAAATAACAAAGGGGGATACGGAAAAAACGAAAGAAATTGTCCAACAGGTGTTTCTTCGACTTTGGACGACAAAACGTACTTATAATCCGTCACAAGGACGATTTGCAAACTGGCTTCTCACCATTACCCGAAACATTGCCATCGACCTCAGCCGTAAGGAGCAAAAACATAAAAGAACAGTCCAATTAGAAGTTGATGAATGGCGACAAATGCAAGATCAGCAGACAGAAGATGTACTGCAGCAAGTTTCAAAAAACCTATTAAAACAGGAAATCCAAGAAGCAAAACGTCATCTCTCTGCACCACAACAACGTCTTATCGATTTATTATACTGGGAATGTTACTCCTTAAGCGAAATTGCAGAAATTGAACAAACGCCGCTCGGTACAATTAAAAGCCGACTACATCAAACTTTAAAAAAACTTCGGAATTATTTCGTCCAAGAAACAGGAGGGGTTCGGCATGGAAAATAAATGCGAAATCCTGTCTTTATATATCATCAATGAACTCACTAAAAGTGAAAAAGAACAATTTGAACGCCACCTTAAAACGTGTACGCACTGTCAGCATGAATTAGAATCTCTACAGGAAACATGGCAGATACTTGCTTATGATATCGAAGAGGTTGACGTCCCAGATTCATTGAAATCAGATGTCATGGACTTTATTTTTGAAGAAAACGAGACGGTAGAACAAGAACAAAAAATGGAAACTGAGAAGAAAAGCTTTTTAGAACGATTCAAAGTAATCTCCAAAAAGCATTTCTCACCATTATCAATTGCTGTTACTGCTGTTTTAGTGATCGGTTTAATTGGCCTATATTGGAATAACTTGCAGTTAAAAGGTACGATTACAGCTTTAGAAAACAAAACTATTTCCCCTACGCAAATTGTTACGACAATTTCCTTAAAAGGACAGGATTTAGCCGATTCGGCAAACGGTACCGCCTATCTTCTTCAAGAAGGCAACAACACCAGCCTTATCATTGAGTTAAATAATATGCCAAGTACGAGAGATGATGAAGTATACCAAGTATGGTTGTTAAAAAACGGAAATCGGCAAAGTGCCGGTACTTTAAAGCCTGATCAAAACGGTAACGGCCTCATCACTTACCGCTTACCAGAAAACCACTCGTTTGATGATATTGGGATTACATTAGAACCAAACCCATATAACACCCAACCACAGGGACAAAAAGTGATGGGAACGTCTTAGGGTCGGCCTTCACATCTATCAAACTCAAGATTTACACCGATCATGTCTCCAATGGTTCCTAATCAGGTAACCCTAGAAATAGGAGGCAGATACGAAAAAATGTATGAATTGATATAAAATGAGTTTTATTTATTTGATTTTAAAAGCAAGACTTTTGTCACAATTTTTTTATACTATACAAACCGATATCTCCTTTTATTCGTTTACTAAATTAAAAGAATAAAATGGAGGTATCTTTTAATGATACGACAGAATCTAAAAACATCTTATGCCACACTGCTTCTTATTACATTGTTGATGTTAGTCGTTAGCGCGTGTACCAATGAACAGAACGTCCAACCCGAAAATAAGGAAAATACTGCAGGCTCAACTGAAGAAAGTATTGCGCCAGAAAATGAAAAAACACCTCTAGTGTATATAAACAACCGGGAAGCAAATACAGTCCAAGTCGTGAATCCAACGACATACAACGTTGTCAGTACGGTGAATGTAGGAGAAAAACCTACCTATGTTCAAGTAACTCCTGATGGGAACTACACATATGTTGTTAATAGCAAATCAGAAGAAGTTTCAATTATCGATACCAAATTAAATGAAGTAATCAAAACAATCCCAGTCGGTAAAACGCCTAAAGGTGTAAACTTTACAACAAACGGGGAATGGGCCTATGTCATAAATGAAGGCGAAGACACTGTAACGGTTATTGATGTTACACAAATGAAGAAAAGTACTGTGATTAAAACAGGGAAATTCCCTCATAACGGCATTTCCAGTCCAGACAGCAGCAAATTTTATGTTACAAATACATCTTCCAATTCGATATCCGTTATTGATACAGAGAGTCAATCTGTAATCGATACGATTGAAGGCGTAAAAGACCTTCCGCATAATTTAACGATTACACCAAATGGTAAAACTCTTTGGGTAACATTAACAAAATCACATGCCATTGGAATTGTGGACTTGGAAAAAGGAGAAATGACCGATACAATCCCTGTTGGCAAGGGGCATCATGTTATTGACTTAACGAACGATGGTAAATTTGCATATGTTGCAAATATTGGAGACGATACCGTTACTGTCATTGATACAGGATCAAAAGAAATCGTGAAAACCATTAAAGTAGGACAAGGTCCGCATGGTATTGCCATCACACCTGACAATAAAGAACTCTATGTACCTGTGACAGAAGAAAATAAACTTGTCGTCATTAATACAACAACGAATGAAGTGATCCAAACGCTTGAAACAGACGCATTTCCATTTTTCACAGCGACAATAGGAAGCCGAGGTACAGCTTATTTTACTAAAGCATCAACGAAGGAAAGGTCTCATGAAGAAAAAAATTCAACTGAAAAACAAAAGACCTCGAATAATACACAACAAGAAGCATCAAAAACAGCAATTGAAAGCTCCCCTCTTTTAAAAACTAATGAAACTTATACGTATTTATTTAATGAACCAGGAGTATACCTAATCCATTGCGAGCCGCACCCCTATATGACAATGAGGATCATTGTTAAAGATGGTAAGAAGATGGAGGAACAAACAGTTGAAATAAAAGACTACACTTATACACCAGAAACGCTTGAAATAGCACCTGGTACTACAGTAAAGTGGATCAATAGAGATACGATCGAGCATAACGCTATAATTGAAAAATAATGAAAGTAAGAAGAGGCACTCGTCTAGTGTCGAGAGCCTCTTTATTGATATACAGTTTTCTAACTTTAAAGGTATGTCCTGTTTTAAAGGGATTTGTATCTGGGAGCGAACTTAGACATATAAAAAACTTATATGTGAGTTTGCAATTTGTCTATGCACTGTTTTTGCTCACTTTTTATATTTGCTTGTGCTGCTGCAAGTCGTGCAAGGGGTACACGGTATGGTGAGCAACTAACATAGTCCAAGCCTATATCATGGCAGAATTGAATTGATTGTTTTTCTCCTCCGTGTTCTCCACAAATACCAGTTTTTAACCCTCGTTTTGTATCTTTACCGAGTTTTAAACCTGTTTCTACAAGTTTACCTACTGCCTCTTGATCAAGAGATACAAAAGGATTTTCTGGGAGAACCTTATTGTCGATGTAGGTTTGAAGGAATTTTCCTTCTGCATCATCACGACTATAACCAAAAGTGGTTTGAGTCAAATCATTAGTTCCAAAGGAGAAAAAGTCTGCCTCCTTAGCAATATTGTCAGCCGTCAAGGCTGCTCGAGGCACTTCAATCATTGTTCCAATGAGATAATTGCAATTATGACCCGTTTCTTCAAAAATTTGTTCTCCAGCAGTGATTACCAATTGACGCATTTCTTTTAATTCATTTACATGGCCAACCAATGGAATCATAATTTCAGGTTTTACCTCGATTCCCTTTTCCAATACATTTGCAATTGCGTAAAAAATCGCCTTTACTTGCATAATATATATTTCTGGATATATCATCCCGAGCCTGCAGCCACGCAGCCCTAGCATCGGATTAAATTCATCTAAATGAGAAACTTTTCTTAAAAGCTCTTTCTTTTTATTTAATTCTTGAAAATTTGACTTTAGCATTTGAAGCTTTGTAAACTCAATAATTAGCTCTTCTTTATCTGGTAAAAATTCATGGAGAGGTGGATCCAATAAACGAATTGTGACAGGATTACCGTCCATCACTTCAAAGATATGCTCAAAATCCCCTTGTTGCATTGGTAATAATTTTGATAAAGCCTCTTCACGTTCCTCGATTGTTTCAGCTAGTATCATATCCTGAACAATCGGGATTCTATCCTCATCCATAAACATATGTTCTGTGCGACACAGTCCTATACCCTCAGCTCCAAATTCTAATGCAATTATTGAATCCTCTCGACTATCGGCATTTGCTCTTACCCTGAGTTTTCTATGTCCATCTGCCCACGTCAACAATAATTTAAACTCATTTGAAAGCTCTGGATCTATCATTGGAACCTCACCCAGGATGACTTCACCAGTTGAACCATCAATGGTAATCACATCACCCTGCTTCACAATTACATCGCCGACTTTAAACTGTTTTAATTTTAAATCAATATTCAATGATTCACAACCACATATACAGGCTTTTCCCATACCTCTTGCAACCACTGCTGCATGACTAGTCATTCCACCACGACTAGTGATAGTTGCTTGAGAAGCAACTATGCCATTGATATCCTCGGGTGTTGTTTCTGGACGAACAAGAATAACCTTTTTTCCGTCTTTCGATAACCTTTCTGCTTCACTGGAATCAAATACAACTTGCCCTGTTGCAGCACCAGGTGAAGCAGGTAAACCTTTAGTTAACGGCTTTCGTACAAATGTATCATCTATTCTGCGATGGAGTAGTTGATTAAGCTGATCTGGGTCTATACGGAGAAGGGCTTCTTTCTTACTTATGATTTGTTCATTCACCAAATCAACCGCTATTCGAATGGCTGCTTGAGCTGTTCTTTTCCCTACCCGTGTTTGAAGTATGAATAATTGTCCTCGCTCTACTGTAAACTCTATGTCCTGCATGTCTCGAAAGTGCTCTTCGAGAAGACGACATGTATTTACAAACTGTTGAAATACTTCCGGCATTTCTTCTTGAAGGGATGAAATCGGTTGGGGGGTACGAATTCCTGCTACAACATCTTCTCCTTGTGCATTTATTAAATATTCACCATAAAGCTTTGGTTCCCCTGTAGAAGGATCACGTGTAAACCCGACACCAGTACCAGAATCGTTACCCATATTTCCAAACACCATGCTTTGAATATTAACAGCTGTTCCAAGATGATCAGAAATTTTATTAAGACGTCGATATACGATAGCTCGTTGGTTATTCCAGGAGTCAAAAACAGCACTTATAGATAGGAATAATTGCTCCTTAGGATCTTCAGGAAAAGTTCTTTTAGTATGCTTTTTAACAATCTTTTTGTATCCAATAATCACTTTTTGCCAATCTTCTGCTAACAATTCAGGGTCTGAACTATATCCTCTTTCAGTCCTGTATTCTTCTAAAAATTGCTCAAAATAAAAAACATCCACTTTAAGGACAACGTCACTAAACATTTGAATGAACCTACGATATGAGTCATATGCAAAACGCGGGTTTTTTGTAAGGGTTGCCAATCCTTCTACTGTTTCATCATTCATCCCGAGATTCAATATTGTATCCATCATCCCTGGCATTGAATGTACAGCACCAGAGCGTACAGAAACAAGCAGTGGGTTTGAAGGATCTCCAAACCTTTTACCCGTTTCTTCTTCAAGCTTTTTAAGAGACTCTAATACTTGAAATTCCATCTCTCTAGGAATACAATTTCCAGCTTTAAAATACGAATTGCATGCTTCTGTTGAAATGGTGAAGCCATAAGGAACAGGCAAACCAATCCTGGTCATTTCTACCAGGTTAGCGCCTTTACCTCCTAGAAGTTCCTTTGTACCGTTACCCTCATTAAACATATATACAACTTTATTCAACCTTTCCAACCCCTATCTTTTTTAACATAGCTAATATCAAGTCAGCAGTCTCTTCAATTGCCTTATTGGATACATTAATGATCGGGCAACCTATGCGCCTCATAATCTTCTCCGCGTAGTCTAATTCCTTAAGTATCCGATCTAAATTCGCATAATTTGCTTGAGCCATTAATCCCAAATTCTTCAATCTTTCCTTACGAATTTCATTGAGTTTTTCTGGTGTTATCACTAACCCAACACATTTATCTCTCGGAATATGAAAAAGTTCTTCAGGAGGTGCCACTTCCGGTACCAAAGGGACGTTTGCCACTTTATACCTTTTATGAGCAAGATACATAGAAAGAGGAGTTTTTGATGTCCGAGAAACACCAATCAGTACAATATCAGCACTGGTAATTCCACGTTTATCCTGTCCATCATCATATTTTACTGCGAATTCTATCGCTTCTACCCGTCGAAAATAGTTTTCATCTAATTTTCTCATTAATCTTGGTTCCCATTTAGGTTCTTGATTAAATTTTTGCATAAACGCTTTTATAAGTGGATCCATTAAATCTATTGCGATGATGCCTTGTTCACGTGCCTTTACATCAAGATATTCTTTTAAAGAAGGGATTACAATTGTATAGGCAATAATCGAGTTGCTATACTTTGCTGCAGTAATGATATTTTGAAGATCTTTCTTATCTTCTACATAAGAAATATGTTGGATTTCGACATCTCCCCCATTAAATTGAGCTGCAACTGCCTTCACCATCAACTCCGCTGTTTCTCCTACCGAGTCAGAAACGACATAAACTATTTTCGTCTTATTCTTATACACATCCGATCTCCTTATCTTTTATCCTTCTTCTACAATTCTACGGCCCATTTGTACAGTAGAATAAAAAAGGATATCTTAATGATTTCTTATTAAATCAATGAAATTGATGACTCTTAACTACTAATTCAACACATTTACCTCTCAATCAATTTTAATGTTATACTATTAAACTGATAATACGTATATATGACATACTATTAAAAAGATAATACCATTATTTTTAAACGTACACAATGCATTCTCTATAGATAAATTTAAATATTCCCATTAAAGCCCTCTTAACATAAAATACTTTGTGGTGAATTGAACACTTCGTACTGTCATACGCAGGAAATAAATGAATAAGGAATACTGGCAAATCTAAAGATGTTGAGGATTTGTAAGTCTGTGGTTAATAAATAATGAAAAGAGTTTATATACTCAATATTGTTTTCTTCCTTAGTTGGTTGTATCAGATAAAAATAAAGATAGTTGACATATAATAAAAAAAACCGTTGGTCTGGTAACACCGAATGGTTATGCAATGCAGGTTCCTTGCAGGGGGATCGGCTAAGGACGGAATAATCCACCTGAACCACTAACTCAAGGGTGGATTATTTTTTTAAGTTGCTGCAGGATTCAAAAATTAAAGGATAGAAATTGATTAATATCATAATGGGACTTATAATAATCTAAACTGGATCGTACATCATGATGTGATTTTTTGATTTGGAGGTTTTATTATGACGTTGGACATTAATAATCCGATTCCCTTACATGTACAATTAAAAAATATTTTGGAAGAACAAATACTAAAAGGTCAATATAAGGAGAAGATACCTAGTGAAAGGGAACTAATGGATATGTACGGTGTTAGTAGAAGCACAGTAAGAGAAGCCGTCTCAGTTTTAGTCCGTGAAGGTATTTTAGAAAAAAGGCATGGGAAGGGCACATTTGTATCTTTGAAACCTGTTCAAGAATGGTTAAAAATGATAAGCTTTACCGAAACGACAAAGAAAATGGGGATTAAATTACTAGATCATGGAATTGCCCCTACACCTACTAATATAGATAATGTAAATGGATTTTCCAATAAATCCTATCGTATAAAAAGATTAAGGCTCAAAGATGATGAACCTCTTGCTATTGAATTACATTATTACCCTTTAACGCTTGGACAAACGCTAGCTGAATATGATTTGAACACTGTCATTCTATACGATACTCTTGAAAATGATCTAGATATTAATTTCTGGGAAGCTGAACAGATTATTACTTGTGGCCACCCTACCAAAGAGGATGCTGAATACTTAGGTGTTTCTGAAAATATGTGTTTATTGATTACAGAAAGAATGATTTATAATCAAGAAGGAAATTTGACAGAATATTATAAAGGATATTTCAGATCTGATATGTATTCATTTGCAATGAAAATGTCTAGAAAGAACTTGTAAGTGAATAACTAAAAAATATTAATCCTATCTTTTCATCCATAGATAGGATTAATATTTTTAAATTATAAGTTCCCAATTTTTATTAACATTTCAAAACAAGCTAAAATTATGAAATGATTTGGTATAAATATTTAGACCGTAATCATGCCCACCAATATTAGCATGTCCCTATATTAAGAATTAACATAGCTCGTATAAAACCTTTTTTAAAGTCTCTACTACAAAATATAAATCGTTTTCTGTTGAGGATAATGGTGGTGCAATTATTAAAACATTACTATATCCAGGAACTGTATCACCATTTCGGCCTATAATAAGGCCCTTATCCTTACAACCCGCTATGACACTTCCCATAAACTCTTCTGTAACTGGTACCTTAGATTCCTTATCTTCAACTAGCTCAATTCCATATAAAAATCCAACTCCTCGAACCTCTCCAACTTTATCAAGGGAAATTAAATCATGGAGTTTACTGAGGATTGAATCACTTAACTGCGAGACCCGTTCAACGATTTTTTCATTTTCAATAATTTCAATGTTTTTGAGTGCAACAGCACATGAAGCTGGATGCCCGCCATAAGTAGAAATATGTCTGAGGTGGTTTTGTTTTCCGTTTTCTTTAAACTTCTCATAGATTTCAGATCTTACAGCTGTAGCTCCTAACGGAATATAACCGCTGGTCAACCCTTTTGCCATCGTTACGATATCCGGCTGAACACCTTCAGAATGCATAAATCCAAACATCTTTCCTGTTCTTCCAAACCCTGAAACGACTTCATCAACAATCATAAGGACATCATGTTTCTTACAAATTTCTGATACCCTTGTTAAATATTCTTTTGAAGGGATCATAACACCGCCGCCGGAGATGAATGGCTCAAGAATGAGTCCTGCAACTGTTTCAGAACCTTCCCAAGTAATCACCTGATCGATATATTCCGCAGCATGAAGGTCTGAGTTTTCATTATCTCCAAATGTACTTCGATAGCTATATGGTGGTGGGACATGCAGAAATCCTGGAACGGCCGGATCATACTTTACTCTCCGGTTTGCTTGTGCCGTTGCACTTAATGCACCTAAAGTCGTTCCATGGTAAGCACGATATCTGGAAATGAACTTGTATTTTCCTGGATTCCCGTTTTGAGCATGATATTGACGAGCAATTTTGAATGCGGTTTCATTCGCTTCAGAACCGCTATTTGCAAAAAATGTTGCATAAGATCCTTTCAGTAGTTCACTTATCTTTGAGGATAATTCAATTGCAGGCTTGTGACTTAACGTAAGAGGAAAGTATGATAAATTCATCATCTGATCAAAAGCTGCTTGCGCAATTTCTTTACGTCCATGCCCTAGGTTCAAACACCATAATCCAGAAACGCCATCCAAATACTTCTCTCCATTCGTATCTGTGAACCAGGAACCTTGACCTTGTGAAGCGATCAAAGGATTTGCTTTCTCTTTATAACGATGCATCGCATGCCATAAGTGATCTTTATCTTTTTGGACAAGATCCTTTTTTTCCATTTCTAATTGCATGATATGGCCTCCCTATTGATTATTTTTTTGTTGATCGTTTTAAACTGCGACAGGGGTTTGATTTAAAACAGAATCGAGAAGATGGTGCTCGTAATTGTGGGCAGTTGCTACTTCTTTGTACGTTACTTTACCATTCACTACATTGATGCCTTTCGCTAGTGCCATGTTATCAAGTACTGCTTGCCTAAATCCTTTATTTGCAATTTGCACACCAAAAGGAATCGTTACATTCGTCAAAGCAATCGTAGAGGTTCGTGGGACAGCCCCAGGCATATTAGCAACAGCATAATGAACGACCCCATGTTTTTCGTAGGTTGGATGATGATGTGTTGTAATTCGGTTAATGGTTTCAATAGACCCACCTTGGTCGATTGCGACATCTACAATAACCGAACCTTCTTGCATCGTTTTGACCATATCTTCTGAAATAAGACGAGGGGCTCGTGCTCCTGGAATAAGTACTGCTCCTACAAGCAAATCCGCTTTTTTGACCGCTTGACTTATATTCAGGCTGTTTGACATCACAGTCCTTAATCGTCCTCGAAATTGATCATCCAATTCGCGAAGACGATCTGGGTTGATATCGAGTATCGTGACACTCGCACCAAGTCCTATCGCCATTTTAGCCGCATTTGTACCGACAATTCCTCCACCAATTATGACGACTTCTGCTGGGGCTACACCCGGTACACCACCTAGTAAAACCCCTTTGCCACCTTTGGTTTTTTCTAAAAATTGCGTACCGATTTGGACCGACATCCGTCCAGCTACTTCGCTCATCGGAGTCAATAATGGGAGTGAGCCATTCTCTAATTGAATCGTTTCATATGCAATGGCCGTTACTTTATTATCGATTAATGCTTTTGTTAATTCAGGTTCTGGTGCTAAATGGAGATACGTATAAAGGATCAACCCCTCCCGAAAATATTTATATTCCTCTGGAAGCGGCTCTTTTACCTTAATGACCATCTCAGCCGACCAAGCTTCCTCAGCCGAAGCGACCACTTTAGCACCAGCATCCCTGTAATCCTGATCTAAAAAACCACTCCCTGATCCAGCACCTGTTTCAATCCATACGTCATGTCCATTATTTTTAAATGTAGACACACCGGCTGGGGTCATACCGACTCGATTTTCACTGTTTTTTATTTCTTTAGGAATACCTAAAATCATCTTTTTCACCCTTTTTATTGTAGTCTTACAATCCAGCAAAGACGCGATTTTCTATGATCAGACGATGCCAGTCTTCACAATCCTCACAAGTAATGTTTGTTATTGTATTTAAAGTGCATTTTCTCCCATTGCATTGCTTTAAATCTACATAACAGATCGTTTTGTCACCACAAATAATGCAAGTTGTTTCATGCCACATCAGATGATTTCCTCCTGTTATAGGTGGACGTGACGCTCTAATCCTGTTAGAGTCATCACGCCCCTATAGATCTAAATAATTTTCACCAGTTCTTGTGATCAAGGTGTGCGTATTTCGGCAATAACCTCGTAGGCATTTTCAAGGCATCTTTTCTAAATGGTGGAGCTAATTGTGTTCCATCCACTTGAATATCAATGACAGTCGGCTGGTTGGACACTATAGCCTTCTCTATGACAGGACCTAGTTCTTCGGCCTTCTCCACTCTGATTCCGACTGCTCCCATCGAACGAGCAACTTCTGCAAAATCAGGGTTTTGGATATCAGCACCTACGAACCGGTTATTGTAGAAATCAACTTGATTTTTCTTTTCTGCACACCATGCACCATTATTAAAAACACACGCGATGACTGGGATGTTCTCTTCAACGGCTGTACTGACTTCATGTAAGCTCATCCCCCATGCTCCATCACCGACAATCGCAAGCACAGGGCAATCCGGTTCTGCAAGCTTTGCACCAAGAGCGGAAGGATAGGCGAACCCTGTATTGCCGAACGTAAGGGCAGCGATATGTTTTCGGCTTTGTTTGAATTTTAAATACGCATTTGCTGTCGATGAAACATTTCCGATATCAGTAGAAACGATCGCATTTTCTGGAAGTACCTTTGCAAGCTCCAATAACGCTCGACGAGGGTTAATCGGATTTCCATCCTTCATCGCCAGTTCAATGAGCTCCTCTTCCCATTTTTGCTTCTCATTCGTCACTTCTAGTAAACGCTCTTTGTTTTGCTTACGGGTCGGGATCAGCGATTTTAAACGCTTCATGATTTCAAGACTTGCTTCACGAGCATCTCCGATGATCCCTACTTCGACTGGATGTGTTCGAGCAATATTTCTAGGATTGATGTCAATTTGGATAATTTGAGCATTCTTTGGAAAATAATCAATATCATAGCCTGGTAGTGTTCCGAAAACAGATAATCTTGTACCAATTGCCAAAACAACATCCGCCTTCTTCAATGTGTTCATCGCAGCCTTTGAACCCATGTATCCGATAGGTCCGACGGCAAGTGGATTATCATCTGGAAACGCATCATTGTGCATATAGGAGACGGCAACAGGTGCTGTCAAATGCTCGGCAATTGCTTTCACCGCTTCAATACCATCTGAATCCACTGTACCTCGACCTGAAATGATCACCGGATACTCCGCTTTGGACAACAAGTCAGCAGCTCGATCCAATGATTCGGTCGAACCACAGCCACGTGCATCGACACGGTATTGATGCGGCTGAAGAATCTGGTCTTCCACTTCCCCATAGAAATAATCACGCGGGATGTCGAATAAAACTGGACCACGTTCTGCATAAGCAATTCGAAAGGCTGTCCTTAAACAATCTGCAACTCGGCCTGGGTGAGTGACTCTTACTGTTTCTTTGGTAATCGCCTTAAAAACCGAAACTTGATCACACTCTTGGAAACCATCCCATCCAACTGTTGGAGTCCCGGCAGATGGAGAAATGACAACCATTGGGGTATGCGCCTGGTTGGCAGCAGCAACTGAAGTCACCATATTGGTTATTCCAGGACCATTTTGTCCGATTACAACACCGGCAGTACCAGAAACACGAGTGTATGCATCCTCCATATGTGCAGCGCTTTGTTCATGACGTACTCCGATAAAGCGAATTCCTGCGGTCGGTAATAAATCTAGCATATCCATGAACGCAGATCCTAAAATACCAGATATATGAGTTACTCCTTCAGCAACCAGAGTTTCAACAATAGCCTCACTCGGTGTCATTTTCACTTTTGTTCCTCTTACGTTTTTCGTTTCAATTTTTGCCATTATTTTTTCCTCCTCAAGTATATTTCATATTCAACATGGTCATTACGACGTCCGTACCAGTTGATAATCATATGTTACAACCCACTTTGTTGAAAAGTCAATCAATAAATCTAAAAATTCTAATATTTTAATGGCCTTTTTTAATTTACGTCCACTTTTGGTGGATAGAGATCACTGCTCTGTGAACGATTCTCTTTTCTAAATCCAGATTTACCGAGGATTAAGTAGTCGAGTCTTTCTTCAGGTATTTGATTAAGCTCTTTTGATCTGGATAAGTAGACAATGGTTCCTAAGACTACCCATACGAATAATGCAACCCAAGAAGGTATTCCTAAAAATGCCGGTGACCCTGGTACCACCAGTAACCCTAAAAAGACGACCGAACTGATGGTTCCTAGAAGAGTTAATCCTTTTTTTACAGGGGCAACATCTTCCAGATCCCCGCTCTTCTGTTCACTATTCCATTTCAGACACTTAAAAGCGACAAGACAACAATAAAAGTAAGCTATGGTTACGCCGATGGCCGACATGTCGACAACCCATAACAGGGCTTGCCTGCCAAACCATGGTGCAAATAGGCAAATGATACATGTAAAAACAATTCCTACATACGGTGTCTTATATTTCGAATGAAGCTTCGAAAAGGATTTTGGCAAAATATGCGCCCGGCCCATAGCAAACAACAAACGACTCGCGGAAACATAAAAACCATTCAGTCCGGTAAAAACTCCCATACACACGGAAATCGTAAGCAAAATGACACCACTATTACCTAAAAGGCCTGATATAGCGTCACCAGTTCCCCAAATCGATTGTTGATGGACAAGCTCTTGCCATGGCATTGCAACTGCTGTAGCAAGAATCATTAATGAGTATACGACAGCCGCACAAATGAGGGATAAGACTATCAGTTTAAAAGCTTTTTTCGGTGAAAAGCTGAACTCTTCCGCTGCTTGCGGAACATTGTCAAATCCAACATAAGCCCAAGGTGCGATAGCTACGATTGCAATGATCGCTGACCAAGCCGACACTCCTGGTTTGAATGATGGTTGAAGGTTACTGAATGAAACAGAAGGATGTAAAAACATGCTGCCTGCGATCAATAGCACACCTAACACAAGCAATACACAGCAGACAAATTGCGCCTTTCCGGAAATGCTTGCTCCACGAATGTTCAAATATGCAAAAAGCAGAAGTGCTATACTAGCAATCGAAACTTCACCAAAATATACATCCCAACCTGCAATATTGTACATCAGACCTTGTTTCACAATACCTGGAAGAACGAACTTCCCTAATAAAGCTAGTGCTGACGCATTTAAGGCAACGATACAAATATATCCTAAAGCTAAAAACCAACCGCCTATATAGGCATGTTTACGTCCAAACCCTAGATAAGCATAAGCAAATTCTCCACCAGAAACCGGAAATCTATTGATCAAAATACCATAACTCACAGCGATTACGATCATCAATAATGCTCCAACACTGAATCCAATGATTGCACCAAACGGACCTGCTTTCGTAAGCCAATCTACTGGTAGTACAAAGCACCCCCATCCGACAGCGGAACCAAATGCAATTGCTAGTACCCAATGAGGTTTCAACGTCTTTTCCAGCTGTGTCCTCTCCTCCATCCACTTATCCCCCTTTGTAATTTTTTAATGGGTATTTAACCGTCGACAAGAAGCATAATGTCTCGTAAAGTACCGTTACCCCTTTTTCAATCTGTTCCCATGGTGTATCTTCATCTTCACAGTGACTTTTACCATTCTTACTAGGGACAAAGATCATTGCCGTCTCGGATATTTTGCTAATGTACATCGCGTCATGACCAGCTCCACTATTCATTCGCTTGAAAGAAAAATCATGCTGTTGACAAATCCTTTCCAAAACATTGACCAAGTCAGGAGAAAAACGTACTGGATCATGAGACCATATTTCTTTTAATGTGTACTTCATCTCATTTTTGGTCGTTACTTTTTTAATGATCTGTTCGATTTCTTTTTTACAATTTTCTAACTGATTGGTGTTTGAATGCCGAACATCTATGGTAAAGTTGGTTTCTCCAGCAATTGCGTTTATAATTCCGGGAGTTGAATGAATTTGACCGACTGTGGCTACTGTTCCATCTGTTCTTTGCCGAGCCCAGCTATCAATCTCTGCTATAATGGATGCTGCCGTCACAAGAGAATCCTTTCTTAATTTCATTGGTGTTGAACCTGAATGATTGGAATCACCTCTTACGTTTACCTCCATCCAAGAGAAACCCGAAATACCCTGAACAACTCCTATGGATTGTTGTTCAAAGTCCAATACTGGTCCTTGTTCAATGTGTAATTCGATAAACGCGGAAACATTTTTCAACCGATTCGATCGTTCCCCTATAAATCCGATTTTTTCAAGCTCATCCTTAAAATAAAGCCCGTGTTGA
Source organism: Pseudalkalibacillus sp. A8 (assembly GCF_045920555.1). Lineage (NCBI taxonomy): Bacteria > Bacillati > Bacillota > Bacilli > Caryophanales > Fictibacillaceae > Pseudalkalibacillus > Pseudalkalibacillus sp. A8. Next base: position 2,857,223 of record NZ_CP174509.1, on the reverse strand, counting down.
TCCTGTCGATCATATACGTAATCTAAAGAAAAAATTTCAGAAACTACCCCGCTTCCTAACATTTGAGGAGTGAATCTTGCACCCTCTTCATTTGTAAATGAAACAATTTCAATAGGGTGACGGTGGTCTATTCCTTGTTCTAAAATGGCATTTACTGCTTCCAATGCCCCTAACACTCCTAAAACCCCATCGAATTTACCACCTTTTGGAACAGAGTCCAAATGAGAGCCTGCAACAATAACAGGTGCTGTAGGGTCTGTCCCTTCTATTCTTCCATATATGTTGCCGACATCATCGTATCGAACGTACATACCTAAATCTTCCATCCAATTAATAAATAAGTTCCGTGCTTTACGATCTTCTTCTGAAAGTGCTAATCTAGTTACACCCCCCTTTTCTGTTCTTCCGATGTCAGCCATTGCTATCATTCGTGATTTTAAACGTTCAATTTTTATCATTTAATCACCTCTGGGAATCTAGATAACTATGCGTCCATTCTTTCTTGTTTGACACTGGTATCTACTACACTATTGGCCGATTCAAGTGAAGGATCGTCCAATTCTTTTAATGCAAAATAGTATGCAATAACCTCTTCTTCCGAAGAATGCTCTGTTACTAAACTTCCCACAACTAATAGTAAAAAAGAAACGGCTAATCCAGGAATGATTTCATGCAGTCCAAAAGGCCTTCCGGCAAAATTCCAAATCAGCGCAAAAGCAAGTGATCCTATGATACTTATTATGGCACCTGATTTAGTAGCTCTTTTCCAAAACATCGCTGCCATAACGGGCATAACGAGTGTTACTGCAGATAAAGATAGTGCATAAGTGTAGATTGCAACGATGTCTTTTATAAACAAAGCTACTCCTAGTCCTAAAAAAGCCATAATAGCAACGGAAAGACGCGAAACTTTCAATACCTTCTTATCGCTGGCGTCAGGAGAAATCCATCCATGATAGATGTCCTTTGAAATGTTCGCCGCACCACTTAATAGAAAGGATGTAGCTCCTGTTAATACGGCAGCGAAAAGTGAGACCATAAATAATCCACCTATTGATGGATGAGCGATAGTGGTCAAAAATTCGGTATAAACTAAATCAGGAACTGTATTTAATGGTAAAACTTGACGGGCAACGATCCCAATACCGATTGCAAAAAGACCAACAAATCCACTCAGCAAATAACCAATGGAAACAGCTCTAACCGCTATTTTATCTGTTCTAGCAGCAGCCAATCGCTGCCAAGTAGTTTGCCATACTAAATAGAAGGGGCCAAAGATGACAAGATAGTTAAACATTTCTGTTTTACTTAAACTAAAAAAGCTCGATATATTCTCAGGTGTATTAGCCATTACTACATTAAATCCACCAACATAATTCACCCCTATTAGGAACAGCACAATAAGCCCAAGGAGAATTAGGACAGACTGGACTGCATCCGTCCACGCAACACTCGGAAGCCCGCCCATCAAGGTAAACGCTACACATACGACAAAACCTAAAAGCATAGCTAACGTTAGTGGGACGTCGATGATAGATGTTAAGATTGAACCCATCCCTACAATTTGCATTCCAAAGGTTGGGGTCATATACAGGATACTAATTACTAATGCCGGAATAAGACCTGTAGCTTTACCAAATCGACGTACAAAAAGATCAGGAAGTGTGTATAGTTTAAGTTTGCGTATCGTTGAGCCAAGAATCATAGCAAGTAAAATGGAAAACAATACGTAAGGGATGTTTGCTGTAAACCATGATAAACCAATCGTAAAGCCTTTTCCGGATGCTCCAATTACTGCAGAGGCACCTAAAGCGGTAGCAATTATGCTTCCGCAAATTGGAAAAAAACCTAAACTGAAATTCGCCATTACATAGTCATCAGCTGATTTGATCCTGCGAGAGTAATAAATTCCAAGTATACTTATCCCGGTTATAAACGCGACAAGCCATACTAACCACCAATTCACAATCATCACCCTTTTCTTTTTTACATTCCACCTTTGACAAAGTTACACGATTCAATGTATGGAGATAGATTTAAAACTTATAAAAATCAGCTCCTTTCTCAATATTGGTTTATAGATGTAATTATTTTTGAACAATTTCCTGTTTACCTGATTACAAGGAAGCAATGGATGTCAGGTCAGATTCATAGACAACATTTCCACCAATTATTGTTGCAGTGACGGGGATATCCTTAATGCCTTCCTTGTTTATTGCTGTCGGGTCCTCTTCCAGCACCGCAAAATCAGCGTGTTTACCAAGCTCAATGCTTCCCGAGTGTTGTTCATCAAAATTCAATTGGGCTCCATAAATCGTCATCGATTTAAGTGCTGTTTCCACATCACACTGTTGATCCGGACCGAGTATATCCCCTTCCTTTGTTAAACGGTTTACTGCAGCCCAGATTGAGAACAAAGGAGAGATCGGTGTTATTGGACAATCAGAATGTAGCGTAAACAACAATTTACGATGTATGGCATCAGCTATTGGGTTGATCCTTTCTGCTCTATGTGGACCTAAGAATAGTTTCTTATGTCGATCCCCCCAGTAATAGACATGATTGATAAAGAATGAAGCCGCCACACCAAGCTCTTTCATTCGGTTCAAATCATCTAATGTAGCAGTTTGGACGTGTTCTATCCGGTGACGATGGTCATCTCGAGGAAAGTTTTCCAATGCATATTCATAGGCATCTAAAATCGATTTAATAGCACGGTCCCCATTACCATGGATTGCAATCCGGAAACCTCTTTTATGCAAATCCAATATCTCTGAGTTGAATCTTTCTTGATTATGGATCAGGTCCCCATAAAGGTCAGCATTACAATGGTACGGTTTACGCAATGCACCTGTTAGACCTTGAATAGATCCATCCTGAAACAATTTGGCACCATCCAGATAGGCACGTCCATTAGAGCGTTTAAGGATTTCAATATTTACCTCTTTAGCAGATAATGAACCAAAAAGGGAAACCGGTTTTAATAGATCATGCATGACCATTAATCTCATACGTAGTGGATTTACACCATTTGCCACTGCCGTAAGGTGTGCTTCAAGTTCTACCTCACCGTTAAACATGCCGACTGCAGCGTCTGTGTTAGTAGTGATACCTTGTGATAAATAATCGCGGGCTGCTTCTCCTAGTTGTGAAACTAACATTTGTGTAGATGGGACAGGGATTTTGGAAAAAACAGTATTCATTGCCCCAGGTTCATATAAAACACCATTGAGTTTGCCGGAACTGTCTCGTCCAAAATGCCCTCCCGATGGTTCAGATATGTATTCATCAATATTAGCAAGATGCATGGCTGCCGAATTGACAACTGCCAAATGTCCTGAAATATGCCTTAAAAATACAGGGTGGTGCGGGGCTACTGTATCTAAATCATCTTTAGTTGGATGCCGCTTTTCTTTAAGGAGAGTATCATCGTAACCATACCCTAGTATCCATTGGTTTTTTGGAGTTTGTTCTACTACTGTTTTCAAGCGGGATTGAATGTCACTAATCGACTCATTTACCGGGGAACTACAATCAATCTGTTGTTTCATTTGACCATACATAAGAATGTGGTTATGGGTGTCGATGAAGCCAGGAATTAACGTACGACCCTTCAAATTAATCACTTCAGTATCAATACTGTACTCAACTTCACAACGCGGTGGTTCCTTCTCTGACCAAATTCCAGTTATTCGTCCATTGGTTACAGCAACTGAGCCTGCACGCCTATTGTTATTATCAAGAGTGATTACATTGGCGTTGGTTATTATTAAATCTGATTTTTGCAGCATTGCTATCCCTCCATTTTTCTTAAATTAAATAAGTTTAAAATAAATAGCAGGACCATTTTCACGACCGACATGACATCATAACGTACGTACCAGTTATCACATAAAATGTTACATTCACTCACTTAAAACGTCAATATAAAATTTTTAATAATTTAAATATTTCTACTATTTTCTTTATTCATAATACGGAAGTTACGCTTTATTAAATTCTTTAATAAATACTATATAAAAGTAAAATTATCCCATCCCCTTTCCTTATGCTAACCTAAAATTACAACGGTCACGAAAGGAGAAAAACTCTATGACAATAGAAAAATTAAATGAACATTACGGGCCACCCTCAAAAGAAAATAAAAAACAGCAACCTAAATATAAAGAACTTATCCGAGGTATCGCTCTAACAGTTGTTCTTGCTACTGTTGCCGGACAGATCGCAACATTCCCCTTTTTCTCTATTATGGGGACAATGATTTTATCTATTTTATTAGGTACAGCGTGGAAAGGGTTTATGGGAACACAGCAGGAAATGGAAGCAGGTATTGCATTTAGCAGCAAAGTGCTGTTACGCATTGGAATTATTTTAATGGGGCTTCGTTTAAATCTTAGCCAAATTATCGATGCTGGAATTTCTATTTTAATAATCGATGCGATTGTAATTGGATTTACCATGCTTATAATGATTGGTTTAGGTAAAATTTTAAAGGTAGATAACCATTTGGCAGCATTGATTGCTATTGGAACAGCTGTTTGTGGAGCAGCTGCAATAGTAGCTGTCGCTCCTGTAATTAAAGTACGAAAAGAATATATTGCCTTGGCGGTTGCATGTATCGCAATTTTAGGCACTTTTGGTGCAATTGGATATATATTTACGTATCCATTTCTTGATATGGACGCATACCTTTATGGTGTCTTAGTCGGTTCAACGTTGCATGAGTTAGCGCACGTTATTGCTGCTTCAATTCCAGGAGGTGAAGTAGGTAGTAAAATCGCTATACTTGTGAAGTTAGGAAGGGTTGCTTTGTTAATCCCTGTAGTTATCATACTAGGGTTCTTTTTTTCAAAGAAAGAGTCAGAGGGAACATTAAAAAAACGAAGTTTCAAAGACTTACCTATCCCGTGGTTTATATTTGGTTTTCTTGCCATGAGTATCTTGAACACGTTACAATGGATACCAAATTCTGTCACTCATTTTTTAATCATGGTAAGTGTTTTCTTAATATCTATGGCAATGGCCGGGCTCGGTTTAAGTATTAATATTTCTGATTTCAAAAAAGTAGGTGTAAAACCAGTTTTACTTGGAGTTATTGGTTTTATTTTATTAATTTGTTTAGGGCCAATCCTTCTCCTCCTACTTTAAAGTACACTTTCTCATAGAAAATAATTTTATTTGTATGTAATATTAAACTTAAGAGTAATCACTAATGTTGGGGAGGAGTGGATATTATTGAACATAGAACATTTAAAAGTATTTTATATTGCAGCAAAACAGAAAAACTTTTCTGAAACAGCTAAAATCTTACATCTATCTCAACCGAGTATTAGTATACAAATACAACAGTTAGAATCATCGCTGAATACGAAATTATTTGAAAGATCAACAAAAAGAATAGCCCTTACACCATCAGGGCAACTATTAGTGGAGTACGCTGAAAAAATCCTGAATCTTGTTGAGAGGACCAAAAAGGAGCTTGCAGTCCTTTCTGAGTCAATAAATGGGGATTTAGTTATTGGTGCAAGCTTAACCATTGGTGAATATATACTTCCTTTTATTTTAGGTAAATACAAAAATGAATTTCCAAATGTAAATATTATTCTAAAAGTCTATAACTCAGAACAAATAATTGAAAAGCTTTCTAACAAAGAAATTAACTTAGGGTTTATCGAATCAATGAACTCCTATCCTGGCCTTTGCCAAACTCCTTTTTTAGAAGATGAGCTAGTTATTATTACTTCGAACGAACCTACAAATCCGATAGGCCAGCAAAAACAAATTACTCCAGATGAACTTTTTACCTTACCTGTAATTCTACGTGAGCCTGGGTCAGGTACTAGACAAGTGATTGAAGAACATTTACGTGCTCATCAGTTAGATCTTAAGGATCTGAATATTATCTTGGAGCTTGAAAACACTGAGTCTATAAAATCTGCTGTTGCTTCTGGTATGGGAGTATCAATTATTTCTAAATCTACTATCCAAAAAGAAATCCAGTTGAATATTCTCAGAGAAGTATCCATTCAAGGGATTCAATTACGTAGACAACTATATTATGTCTACGATACAGAAAGTCTCTCATTACCAAGTGAATCGTTTATTACCTTTTTATCTAAAACATTTTTTTATCCATAATTATAAAAGAAAAGTTATTTTTTCACTTTTAGTATTCAGCAAATTAAGAGGTTTATAAATTTTTTTTAAACATAAAAAGGAAGGAGGCTAGCTCCTTCCAATAAATTTATACATATCCCTTTTCTTTCAAGCTGGTATACCCTGCTTTGCGGTCAATTGACAACAGGAGACTTTCACTCCATTAGAATTTCAGCCTTGACGGCTGCTCCAATGCACACGGCTCCTCCTGGTCATCATTCACAGAATGTAGCTAATCTCTTTTCTTAAATCATATATATTCACTTTAATTCTTGGTGATGGTAGTGGATATTTATCAAGAAATAGTCTGAATTTATCCCATGTAAAGGATTTCCTTTGACTTCTTCTATTGAGCCATTTAAACAGTAAGTTCTCGATTTTGTCTTTGAAGTTACTAACATTTTGGATATTATCAGTGATGCAATAATAGTTGTAATAACCAATAAGCGAGCGTCTAAATCTGTCCATGATCATGAATATCTTTATTTCAATCCCTTCAACCATTTGGCTTTCGGCCCGCCACCTAGCTGTCTACGCTTAAAGACTAGAGTTACCTTTAGTCCTCCAAGACTCGCTACGAGCGAATGGCTAGTTCTTACTCGACGGGAATCCCACTCGTTATATGATACGACCTTGCTCGGCCGCTAGCGCCCGTTTGTTGAAGATCATTGAATACCTTAGCTGTCTAAACAACCTAATTTATCTTCTTATTATCCTTGCTATTTACAATTATTTCATAAGGTTCATTCTCTAATATTGAAGAAACTTCCTCTGATGTCACGAATTCAGTAATCATTGTTTCGATTTCGGTTCCAAGAGTTTCAGCAGTTGGATCGGAACTTAAAATGGAGGTCTTTATGATAAAGGTCAATGGTTTATTTGTATAACCTACCTCTGTTACTTTATATTCCTTTTTCGACATAAGCCCTTCGTTGATCGTAGATATAATTTGTGTTCCTTTATCGGCTTTGGTTGCATTCACTGGTACTCCTGTTACATTAGTTGTATAAATTTTAAATTCATTCGTATTAGCAACTTTTAGGACATAATCTTTTTTTGCAACAAATTTATTTACGTTTAAGGAATACGCATCATAGCCTCTTGATTTTAGAATACCTTTTACAATCTTTTCGACATCATCTTTTACTTCTTTGTAATAATCATCTGAACCCTCGATACTTACTTCAATTACTTTTTTCGGCTGATACCTGATTCCTATAGAACCAATATTATAGCCTTTCTCCTTTAGTTCATCGTTAATCAAGCCCAATATTGGTTTCGATTGAAAAATTTGGCCCATATATGGAATGTTGGAAACAACGTTTGCCATCGCAGGAGATACAAATGCAGAACCAACAAATAATCCAAATAAAATTATGAAAGCAAGAACTGAGTAAGTTAACTTTCTAACCAAACTTATTTGTTTGATACGAACTAACTTGGTAGGGATCATTTTTTCTTGTGATTCAAATGTTTCCACATTAATAAAAATTCGGTCCTTCAGTTCTCTTCGTTGTGTTTTATTCCACATAATATCATCTTCCAACTTTTCTAGAGATTGATCATCAAAACCGTCCTCATAATATTTTTTCATCTAAAAACCCCTCCTTTATTAACTTTTTTTTCAGAATTGGAATTGCTCTAAAAAGTGTTGATTTAACCTTACTTTCAGACCAACTTAAAATTTTCGCGGTATCCTCAATGGAAAAACCCTTGATTTTCCTTAATACAATTACTTTTCTATAAGTATCTTTGATTTCACCTAAGGCGGTATAAAGTTCATATGAGTTTTCTTTTATTTTGAGTATTTCTTCAGGCAATAGATTATTATCTTTTTGCGGAAGAAAAACTTCTTTCAAGAAGATGCTTGGCTTACGCTTTCTTGAAAAATCAACCGTTAGATTATGAGCAATACTGAATAACCATGTTTTTTCACTTGAGTTATGTTTAAATGAATCATAATTTAAATATGCTTTTACAAATGTATCGTGGGTTAAATCTTCTGCTTGTTGATAGTCTTTTACCATCAATAAAATAAAGGTTAAAACGGATTTACTATGTTGGTCATACCAATCCGCAATTTCTTCTTTTTTAAAGTCCGACAAATTATCATCCCTCCTTTTTTATCAATGTTCAATACTTAGACGTATTGATAAAATAAAAGTTGTGATTTTGAATGTTTTTTCAAAAAAAGAAGCTAAAGAAATCGTTGTTGCAATCTCCTTAGCTTCTAATTTACTTTATAAAAATCCTGATTATACTTCAAATGGTCGAACAGCTTCATAATACTGTTACTTATTTCATTTATTCAATTAAATGGCACTATAAAGAATGACACATTTCTTATTACAGAAGTCGAGTAGAAGGGAGCCTTTCTACCGTACGGTAAATTGTACTCCATCCCCTCCCAGAACCGTGCTTGCACTATTGGCTGGTAGAATTCAGGCGCGCGCACTAATTAAAGCCACGTTTCCTGAAGCCCCCTTGCGATCCCGGACGGTCGGATTTCCCGAGTCCGGTTCTAACCTTGGATATATAATAAATGAGCCTTCCCTTATTATCCTAGGATTAAATGGCGACACCCATATTCCCCTATCAATAACAAGGTTTACTACATAATTAGCCATATTCGGGACAAATAACTGTTATTATTATTAAGGCTCTGTGTCCTATTTCACAATCCCATGGCATCCAAGTGCCCAAAGGTCCTTTGCTCAACTTTGGTGTTACCATTGTTGAAATATGTTTCTACATATTTAGAAAAGCATTACCTTTTCCTCTTAGCTACTACGACCTCATCCGTCAGTCCTAAATCCTCCTGTCAATTTCGGTGATACCTTATATGACGGGTCTTTGCTGGTTGTTGTCGTTCCAGCTGGAAGTAGGACCTTCCCGTCGTTATCTCTGAAAATCTTTCCCTAGATGCTAGAGCCCATATCACGGCTTGGAATAGCCTTATTTCTGAAGCAATGCTCATTAACTCGTTCAGTGATTCTCTGGCTTGTTGTTATTAAAAACTAATTGCCAGGCAGTTGGATGCCGCGCCAGCCGCTTACATCGCATTGGCCATATTCATTATCACCCACAGCAACCACCGTGCCGTCCGATTTAAGCCCGACGGTATGGGAACAACCCGCCGCTATCGCCACAATATCGCGCCAATCACTTAAATTACATTGGCCATACTCATTCCAACCTACAGCCGCCACAGTACCGTCCGATTTAAGGCCGATGGTATGATTACTACCCACCGCTATCGCCACAATACCGCGCCAGGCGCTTACATCGCATTGGTCATGTTTATTCAAACCCACAGCCGTCACCGTTCCGTCCGATTTAAGACTGATTGTATGAAGATAACCCGCCGCGACCGCCACAATATCGAACCAGCCGTTTACATTGCATTGGCGATACCGATTATTACCCACAGCCGTCACCGTGCCGTCCAATTTAAGACCGATGGTATGCCAGTCACCCGCCGCGACCGCCACAATATCATGCCAGCCGCTTACATTGCATTCACCTTCATTATTTCGGCCCACTGCTACCACAGTGCCATCCGATTTAAGCCCAATGGTACGACGCCAACCCGCCGCAACCGCTACAATATCGCGCCAGTCATTTACATCGCATTGGTCATGCTTATTCCAACCCACAGCCGCCACAGTACTGTCAGATTTAAGAACGATTGTATGAGCATTACCCGTGTTCGTCGCCATATGAACATTACCAGCCGCGACTGCCACAATATCGCGCCAGCCGCTTACATCACATTGGCCATATTTATTATCACCCACAGCCGTCACCGTTCCGTCAGATTTAAGCCCAACGGTATGACGACGACCCGCCGCTATGGTATCTTTAGGCCACCGTTTCACCTTTAACACCGCTTCTTTCGGTGAAATGTAATCCATGTTTTACCTCCTTGAATATAAGCAACCCTACGGTTACCTGACAAGTATATGTAACTTTACGGTTGCTCGTTAAATGTAAGCAACTGTATGGTTGTTTGTTCTCCTGATATGCGAGGCATTAATGAATAACTCCAGCCCAAAATATCATCTGTCTCATCTAAAAGATAAGGAATAGGGACGTTAACATTTGTCCGTTTATGTAATTCTTCTACAAAAACTTTTCTTCTATCAATTGTCCAGGGTACAAAGGATTTCCTTTGAAGACGAACTCTCCTTCAGTTGAAAAAACAAATCTTGTTTGTTTCATTACACCCTGTTCTGTACTTCTTGAAGAGAAGGCCTTCCTAAATTAAATTTATCAAGCATTTCCTGTAATTGTTCATCGGTTATTACGCCTGATTTGTTAGTGAAAAGATGATTTTTGAAGTCAATTAAATCCTCTCCTTATTATTAATTGACGAAACAAATACCTTCTTCAACAACTCCCGTTAATAGTCCTACCAGTATAATACAAATGAGGACGATTAAATTATCGCCCCCTCGTATATTATTATTAACCAGATTTTTTCTGGTCTTTAAATTCTTTATACCTTATATCAAGGTATAATGGATTTAAATCAGATAGAGGTTGTCGATCGCCCCCTTGAAGCTTTGTCTTCGTATTATAGACTGACACCTCTTTCTTTATAGAACTATTCGAATGAGCTGGATGACACTTAGTTGTCGTATATGGAACGAGGTTGGATATCTATAAAGATAAAGAGGATTTCCTGCCATCTGATTAATTGGAATATAGGTGGTGCTAATTATGATCTATCTTGGCATTGATATTGGAAAACGCCATCATGAAGCTGGATTAATTAATGAAAAAGGCGATCCTATCGGTAAGACGGTTCGCTTTGCTAATTCAAAATCTGGTAGTGAAAAACTTCTTGAATTTTTAAATCAACACACACTAACACCTGAAAATTGCACTTGTGGATTAGAAGCCACAGGGCATTATTGGTTATCTGTCTTTTCTTTCCTACATAAACTTGGATTAAAGGACTCCTTTTGTAGAAGAGGATTTACTTCAACTTAGACATTTAGAACGGTTACGGTATGCGTTAGTGGATCAAAGTTCGGATGTTAAGAGAAAAATCATTGCTTTATTAGATCAGGTTTTCCCTGAATATGAACAGATATTTTCTGATGTTTTCGGGATGTCTTCCACTGAAATTCTTCTACAATATCCTTTACCAGAGGACTTATTAAATCTTGATACAGACCAACTTGCTGAGTTACTAAACCGTGTAAGTAAGGGACGTTACGGTGAAACAAGAGCTCGAAATAAAGCTGAAAAATTGATAAATGTGGACGTAACTGTTTGAATAATGGAAAAGTTCCTAAAATGTCTTGGTCCGTTATCATCTTTTTTATTTCTGCCATTTTCAATTCCCCTTAAAATGTAATTTGTATTTTATTCTATACTGATACTGAGATAGATCCACATGCTCTAAAAATATGGTTACTCAATAACTTTAAGAGGAAACGGTGAGACATCCCAAGATTCAATTTCAAAGTCTCTCACCCCATGAACGATATAGGGGTCTTTCTCAATCAATGCTTGCGTTTCTTCATAAGACTCTGTTTTAAACAATAGATACCCCCCGACCTTGCCTATAAACAATCCTGCCGTCAGTAAAGTTCCCTCATCATATAGTTTTTTTAGATAATCAACGTGATCAGGCTTTAAATGTGCCCCTTTATCATTACCTTTTAAAGTATATTTCACTAAGTATAACACCATATTTAATCTCCCTCTCTAAAAATGATCTTTGTTATTATGCCACATTTAACGCGGTTCAAAATAGTCGTTCGTCTTATTTTAAAGGAATCGTGATGGGTTCTTCAATCGTAAATTCAAAAACAAACAATAGGAAATGCATTTTGTAGTGATATGTTTCATCATTAATGATTCCAACGTAACTCTTTTTATGCCCCTTTGAGAATATACATATCAATGGGGGGATTTAATGGAGTTACAAGGGAAGATAAGTTTAAGTGTTGGTTGGATAACTTTGTTTCTTATGGGTACTGACTTATTTGTGGTGTCTCCGTTATTACCGTTTATTTCGGAAGCATATCAGGTTAGTGCATCGACCACTGGATGGATGGTAACAGTTTTTGCAGTTACATATGCTTTTTCAGCTCCTTTTTTTGGTTGGTTTTCAGATAAAAAGGGACGGAGAATATTTATTACGTTTGGTTTATTGCTGTTTGCTATTTCTAATGCACTAACCGCTTTTGCTCCTTCTTTTTTATGGTTAATTATAAGCCGTATTTTATCTGGTTTGTCCGTTGCTTCAATTACCCCTTTGATATATGCAATCATTAGTGATATTGCACCACCAAATCGGAGGGGAAGATGGCTTTCAATTGTTGTTTCAGGACACTTAACGGCTCTTTGCGCAGGAGCGCCGTTCGGTACGTTATTGGAGCATTTTCTAGGTTGGCGTTCAGTATTTGTTGTAATGGCTATCATAGGAGCAATATTAGCAGTAGTGAATTTCAAAACATGGGTTTCTATTCCTAGAAGTGATTCAACCATAAATCTACTACAAGGAAATCTTCTTCGAATATTAGGTTCTGTAAGTGTTACTACCATTTGGGCAATTTCGATGTATACTCTTTATGTTTATTTGGGAGCAGCTCTTTACTCCGAAAATAGATTCTCATCATCAGAAATCGCATTAGCTGTTACTTTTTATGGTATCGGAGCGGTTTTAGGAAGCCTTACAAGTGGACAATTAACAGATAAATTTGGAGAAAGAAAAATTTCAAAGGCTACACTAATTTTCTTGACTCTTATACTCATTTGTTTAGGGATATTCTTCTCATCTGGCGATTGGGTTTATTTCTTTCTGTTTATATGGGCTTTGGTTGGTTATGCAGGATTCACATCGTATCAAACAAGATTAGCAACGGAATATTCAAAAGAACGAGGAATTGCTATGGCATGGAATAATACAGCTTTATATATAGGTATCACGATTGGTTCAATGATTGGAGGTTATGTCATATCTAATTGGGGATATTCACTGCTCCCTTATGTTTGTAGCGGCGCAGCAATCGTTAGTTTTGTACTCAGTACCCAAAAGGTACAAGAAGCCAAAAAAGAATATGTTTTTTCAGAAGATAGATGACCTCAGTACGAGGTCTTGTTATTTAGCTAACGGGGGGCGTTAGTGTAACAAGCCAAATTAAAAAAAGTCGGTTCCTTAACCTCCATAGGAATTCGACTTTTTTAGTTTGCAATTTGCTTAGCGTATAATTTGTGTCTTTCAATCCCTTGAGGTACAAGGGCTAAAAATTATGCAAAACTCTCACGTAAAAATAAGGCCTCTGGTGTCCGCTTTTTACGGAATTTTACCGTTCTTCTAATTTCCATCATCATTTGTTTCTTAACTCACTCTTATTTTATATCAAAAGTTATCCACAGCTTTAAGATTTTTACTAAACAAGTAAAAGGTCAACTCCCTCACAACAGCCTTTTAAGATATATCGGTCCATCGAAGTGGTCACCTTCTTCCTAATTAAACATTTTTTGTTAAGTAATGTAGGTTAATAGCATTATTTACCATGGAATCTATTGTAATTTGTTTTTTCTTGTAGTATCCTGTCTGCGATTTAGATAGGTGTCGAACTAATCGATCTAGTCCATTCGTTGTAAGAGACACTCCCCTATCAATTTCAATCCGAAAAAGGAGGTATTGTTTTGTATGTCTAGGATGTTCAAGCCGATCGTTTCAGTCATGCTCATCTTGTTTCTAGCCACAGGGCTTATTACCCCAGTACAGGCTCAGTCTGAGAGTGGGGTCGAATCACCCAAAGATCCACAATCCCGGTTCGTTGCTGAACCCGTCGTTATGAGCGAGGCCAAGTATCAGAAACTCAAGGCGGCCGGAACCCTCTCCGCGTCCGACTGGACGAAGGCGGTCACCTCTTCCGACAAGGGCAAGCAGTTGACCGAGGCTCAGGCCAATGCTCAGCTAAGAGCCGCCGACGACAACTACGGCGACACCTCGAAGGTCCCCCTTCAGCAGGGAACCGGTGAGGTTTCCGCCGCGGCCGCGGTACCACCAACTTCCTGGGGCGAAACCCCGTCGAAGAACGGCGAGACCTGCCTGGAGAATGACGCTGTCAACCAGCGCGGCGGACACACCCTTAACCGCTGGACATGGTGCCACCGGATGCGAATCGGGCTGCAATACTGGGAGATCAAGAGCAACGGCGAACGGGACTACGAAGGCACCAACTCGCTGGTCGCCCAGGCCGTCGCAATCGGGAACGGTAAGCAGCGGGGCATTCGTACGTACTTCCGGGCGGAGGAAGGATCGGTCTCCTACGACGACTGGGACCCCTGGGACCGCTTTTTTACCGCCCCCGACCTGCACCTGTACATCCTTTCCGACTGCGCGCAGGGCTCCGAATACTGCCACGGCACGCGAAGTGCCGTCGAGAACACCTGGAGCGAGTGGGACTACACGGACTCCTGGCTGTACTGGGACATCTTCTCCCACGAGGAAGCCAGCACGGCCGTGGACAAGGTGCTCTACCACGACTGGTACTTCCGCTTCGGCGGTGGAGAGGACGACGAATACCAAGGGCCCGAGGGGAAGACCGATTCCTGGCAGATCCGCTGCGATTCCGCCGACTACTTCTCCCAATTCGGCGTGGACTACTCCAAGGCCTGCGTTAACTACAACGTCGTCCCGCACCTCACTTACCGGATCAGCGACGACCGCGTCGAGGCCGTGGCCCGGCACATCCAGTTCGCCCAGGACAACCCCACCCAAACCTATCCAGTGGAATTAGACGGGCCCAAAGACATCCCCGGCAAGTACACCGGTGCCAGGGACGGCCGGGGACTGACCCGCACACCGAGCGGCAGCGTCGTCGACCGGGCCAACGAGGACATGAAGAACCGCGCTTGCCAGCGCAAGGCCCCCTACTTTTGGCGGGGCTTGCCGCCCTATGACACGAGCAAATACGACTGTGACGAGTACCCCTTCTCCACCACCAACGAAGGCGCCTCGGACCTCGAATGGGACTTCTCAGTCCGTGCCGTCCCCAAGAGCCAGAACACCGCAGCAGGCGCACTGCTCCGCTGGTACTACTTCAGCGATCGTATCCTGTATAACCGGGATCCGTTCTGGGTCAACATCCAGGACTGACCTTGCGTGCTACAATGAAATTGCGTCATAGTTGTACGTGGGCACAGGAGCCTTCCCTAGTGATACGGGGAGGGTTCCTGTGTTTTTTAGCTTGAATCAACAAAAAACCCCCAAAAGGGGTTCCGCCATCTTCGGCTTAGCGTACTCTGGCGGAACCCCATGCCCATCAAGCTAAGGCAAATCATTACCCCTATAACGAAAAAAAAAGCTAATCTTTCTGTAATATGATGGAAAGGATGGTGTTTTTTATGGGTTACGAGGTTTCGGACGAACTTACCCTTTTTTTATATGTAATTTTCAAAATTGTATGTATCAACTATTCTTGAATTCAACTATACACATATCTAGCCCGGTCACATATGTAGTATTTGATATCTTATTTTATAAGGGAAAAGACCTTCGAAAACTTCCTTTAGACGAACGAAAAAGGATTTTAAATGAAGTGATAGAGATAACCAAACCTTCACAAAGATCCGGTATATCAAGGAACAGGGTGAACCCTATTTTGAAGCAATAAAAAAAGCGAACCTTGAAGGAATGGTCGCCAAATACAAAAACAGCGTCTACCAACCGATCCGGTTCAACCAATGGTTAAAGATTATCAACTGGCAGTACACGGATGTCTTTATAACAGGATATAAAAAAGATCAAACCGGCTGGCTTGTATCGATTGAGGAAGACCATCAAATGAAACCAGTTGGAGTAATTGAATATGGAGCTTCACCCGAAGAACGTAAGGCTTTTTATCAAGTTTCCAAATTACTGATTACCCATGAGGATCAACAAAGGATTTACCTGAACCCCGCTATCCGTCCGAAGGTAAAATTCCGAAATTGGACCAAAAAGGGGCTATTAAGGACTCCTGTATTTGAGGAATTTATTATATAACATGAAAGAAGCCTCTCTAACCAAAAGCTCATAAGTGAAAAATCCCTTGATTGGAAAAGCAAAAATGGAAGGAGACTAGCTCCTTCCAAATTATTTTACATATCCTTTTTCTTTCAAACTGGTATATGCAGCATTCGCATTAACTATCAGATGATCCAGAATCTCAATCCCCATCATCTGTCCAGCTTCTACCAGTCTTTTTGTTACTTCAATATCTTCTCGGGATGGGGTTGTGTCTTGAGAAGGATGCTGGTGACATAATATGATGGCTGAGCTGTTTTAAGAATTGCACTTTTGAATACTTCTCTAGGATGGCCGATACTTGCATTGATTGAGCCTACATGGCACCTATGAACGGCAACAACTTTATTTTTTGTATTGAGACACATGACAAAGAACACTTCGCGATCATCCTTACCAATAAACCCAGCAGCTGTAGAGCCATCTTTTTTAGTTTAACTCATCATTTTCATCAAGCAATAAAGCTCGTTCTAACGATTAGAAGTGGTATCCATTAAAATAATTTATATCTTTAATCACTACACTTGTTTCTCCATTTGGGGTTATTAATACCATTTTCTCTCCTAAACAACGGTATAATAGTTGGCTCCCGACAGGAGAATGAAATGAAATGTAACCCTTATCAGGATCTGTTTCCCCCGGAAAACAAATGGTATAATGATCAACCTCATTATCATCCTCATACAATACAGATACCTGGCTCCCAATAAAAACTTTGGTCAGCATGGAGGAAGCTGTGTTGTCGATTGTCAACAAATATTCCTTTAATGCTGTTGCATATCTTTCAAAAAATTGAAAATCCTTGTTTTTACGATCTATTGTAGTTAAATATAGATCTAAAAGCTCTTGACGATTTTCATCGATATAAGTTAATTGTTCTATTAAACTTTTTTTCAATGATTGAAGAGAATCATGGCTCATGGAAAGTAACTCCCTTCTCTGGACTATACATCTTGCATAATTTCATTTTAAATTTCATTTTGCACTCTCCTTAAATATAAAAAATTGAGATCCCACAGACTTTGAAATCTCTGGAACCTCAAATTCAAGTATACCACGTAAAAAGGAAACGTGGGATTAATTAAAATGAGCGTTTTTTTGTTCTTCCACTTCTTTTTCATCACTTGCCATTGCTCGTGCAAGCTATTTCAATCAATTGCTGCGAGAATACAATGCAACAGCTCCGGAATGCGCTAGCCATTGCCATCGCTGGCCCAACCCTGCCACTCCTCTTCTATTAAGCAAGGAGATCGTGTAACACAAGGTATTGGAACACTTAGTAAAGAAGGAAAGGCATATGCTACCGCTACTGTTCCAAGTAAGCTTCTGACAGCACCGTTTCTCTAGATTTCTCATTTATTAAATTCTCCTTCAGATAATCCCTTTCCATCTAAATCATACGAGCCTTCAAGTTGATTTGCAGCATTAGCACCTCCCCCGGTTGAAGCACTTACTAAATCGATACACCCCCAAGGAGTATAACCCATTGGCTTTACGTTCCATAAACATGTCATATCTTTGTTGCAACGTGGAATCGGAAATAGTAATTCCGAGAAAATGGGAAGAAAATAAAATATAGCATTTCCGGCAGCTAATAAAATAGTGTAAGTTCCGCTTAGCGAAAGATAAAAAAATAAAAGCACTTGCTGGATGATGTTTAACGAAATCAATTCTGCAATGGAATTTCCGCCTAGAGAAGATATTGAAGTAACAAAAGACTTGTAAGAACCTCAATCCCCATCATCTATCCGGCCACTTTGTTGTATGTGCCTTCGATGCCCGTTCGCTCTCCATCCTTATATCCTACAAGAGTAATAACGATGCCGCGTCGGAGTATATAGCTACCTTACCGAGTACCTGTTCCTACAGCTATTATCATTCTGATTTGGGGGATATTGGGAGGTGTTGGCGCTAACATTAATCAAGCTGGATTATGTCTTCTGCTCCAGAAGCTCCCGATATCGCTAATGGTTTATTCCTAACTTCTGTTAATTTAGGTACAACGATTGGTGCCGATATAGCCGGAATCATTATCGAACAAATTGGTACAGAATATATTTTATTCGTAGGAGTACTCACGTTATTGTTAAGTTTTATATGTATTTTTCTTAGAAATTATATTTATAGACCTAAAACAAATCAACAAATAGAGTGCAACTGAAGATCGATGTTATGTCCATTTCTCTCATTACAAATAATTACCCTCTACAATACCTAGATAAATATCTATTATGGATGAAAATCTCATTGATTTTTAATGATTTCGCTTAACTGATATACTCCATCTTCAATTTCATCTAGCGATGCAGCTCCATAGGATAATCGTATAAAATGCCCTGAATGTTCGGCATATATACTGCCAGGATTAAGAAGGATCCCTTTGGATAATGCTTTGTCAAATAACTTTTTCACCTTAAACTGTGGTTTCACCTTAATCCATATGAACAAGCCACCTTTTGGGATCTCCCATGTAGCATAAAACTGTAAATGCTTGTTCAAAGCTTCTAGAGCCTTATTTCTCCGAACCTTCAGCTGCTGTCTTACATTTTCAAGGTGTCGGTTATATAAACCACACGATAACCATTCCGTTGCAACGAGCTGAGACAACGTACTTGATCCATAATCTGATTGCATTTTTAAATCGGATAAACGATTTATTACGGATTCCGAGCCAACGATCCAACCGATTCGCAATCCAGGACTCAATGTTTTTGATAAGCTCCCAAGATATAATACATTCCCATAACGATCTCTTGATTTCAATGATTCAGGCGGTGGTGCGTCAATCCACAAGTCACGATATACATCATCTTCTATAATAGGGAGTTGTTCTCTTTCGCAGTATTCTATTACGTCATTTCGTCGTTTTTCCTGCATCAACGTACCTGTAGGATTATGAAAACTTGGAATGGTATATAAAATACTTTTTCCTTTTTCATTAATTGGATAAATTGAATCGACCATAATCCCTTCCTTATCCATTCGTATTCCTTTCAACATCATCCCCGCAGACTGAAAAACGGTCAACGAATATAAGTAAGATGGTATTTCCAAAAATACAGTTGACCCTCTTTGCAGCAGTCCTATTGAAATAAGATGTAAAGCCTGAAGTGCACCTGAAACGACAAGGATGGATGATGGAGAGACATCCATCCCTCTATTTTTTAGATAATCGCTAATTGCTTCACGTAGCTTTATATTTCCTTTTGGCTCTTCATACCCGAACGGTGTTAATTGTTCAGAAACCTTTTGAATAATGGACTTCATTTCTTCTAGAGGGAATGTGTCAGGCGATAGTTCACCCTTGCTTAATTGAATCAGATTGTTATCAGATTCAGCTTCGTTGATCTCCTGGACTGTTAATATACTCGGTTTATGAGTACCTAACGAAATATTTTCTGTCCAATTTAATGAGGATTGATTCCCCATCAAAGTCCAAGTGTTATTTGTAACAACTGTTCCCATCCCTGCTTTGCCTTCAATTAGTCCTTCTGCCATTAGTTCTTCTAGTGCTGTTATGACCGTGCTGCGGTTCACCACAAACATTTTTGCTAGTTTACGCTGACTTGGTATTCGACTTCCTATTGCCCACTCACCTTTGGAGATTTTCTCCTTAATAAAATCAACGATCAATTGGTATTTTGGCTTTTTCATGGGTACTCCTTTATTAAAAATTGGTTGGTATTTTTCTATTAAACCTGTTGGAGACATTTTATCAAAGTGTTATTAAGATAAAAACATCAGAATTAAATGGTTGGGTAAAAATGAGGGGGTCACATGAATATTTTAAAAACAAAAATCATTTTAGCACATTTGATAACAATCATCTTATGGGGTTCCGCATTCCCAGGGATAAAATTTACATTGATGGCCTATTCACCTGAACATCTATCACTTTTACGATTATTAGTTGGGTCTTTAGCGTTGGTTGTTCTTGCATTCATCCTAAGAATTCGTTTACCAGAAGGAAAAGATATACCAATCATATTCTTGCTTGGCTTCTTAGGTTTTTCGGTTTATCATACAGCACTCAATATTGGGGGGAACAAACGATAAGTGCAGGGGTTGCAAGTTTATTGGTTTCAACAACACCTATATTCACTGCTTTGCTGGCTTTGCTTTTTTACCGTGAGAAGTTTGGATTATCAGGCTGGGTTGGTTCGTGGATTGGATTTTGTGGTGTGGCACTCATTTCTTTAGGAGGATCAATTGAAGGTTTTTCATTCAATATTGGCATAATCCTAGTTTTAGTTGCATCACTTTCTGAAAGTGTTTATTTTGTTTTTCAGAATGCTTATCTAAAAAAATACGGGTTTGTTCCCTTTACAATGTATACGATTTGGTCAGGTACTATTTTCATGCTGGTATTTTCACGTAGTCTTACAGACGCCGTTAGTCAAGCTCCTATCGATATCACCCTTGTAGTGTTTATCTGGGGATTTTCCCAACTGTTGTTCCTTATTTGGCTCTAGCATATATTACCTCAAAAACTGGGGCATCGGAAGCAACAAGTTCTCTTTATGTAACCCCTGTTTTTGCTTTTCTCATTGCATTGATCTGGCTTGGAGAAGTTCCGAATATTTTTGCAATAACCGGTGGATTAATTACGTTGTTAGGTGTGTTCATCTCAAATAGAAAAAATGTTGTACCTAAAGAACATTTAGAAAGGTACGGGGTAGAAGCAGAAGAAAAAAATCTATGATAGATAACTAACTATTTAAGTTAATAGAAAACAAAAGGGGGTGTCCAATTGTTTTATGGGTAAGCCCACTTACATATTCCACATATGTGACCAACATTAAAGATGAGAGCATTTCTTGCCCCAAAAATGCGCCCGTTTGCTTAACAAAGTCCCCTCAATATTTATTTAATTTGCTCCGCCAACTCTAAAATAATCCCTTCTGGCCCACGAACGCAGCATAATTTATAAGCGTTTTCGTAGTTTTGTATCTCACCAAAAAGTTCCGCGCCTTTCTTTTTCAATTTGGCAACAACGGCTTCAATATCTTCAACAGCAAATGCAATATGCCGGATACCCAAGGTATTTGCAAAAGATTGCTGAATACCTTTTTCATCTGACGGCGTATGGAATTTGACCAGCTCCAAAGTTGCCTGGCCGTCTGGCATCCCAAACATTACAACCGTCTCTCTAACGTCATTAAGCCCAATTATCCGTTCCACCCACTCTCCTTTCAATTCTGTTTCCCCTAGCACTTCAAGTCCAAGGTCAAGAAAAAAGGCTTTAGCGGCAGGAAGATCATATACGATTACACCCACATGATCTATTCTATGGATCTTCATATATCATACCTCCTATGTTCCTAAGTTTATCACTTATGTCTCCTAAAGATTTCTTCTCGATTTTAAAAGCTTTTCCTCCTTATTCAACAAACTCCCAATTCATTAATAAGAGCGTATTTCTTGTTCCAGAAATGCTCCCGATTGTGGAAGATCGTTCTTGAATTTTGTAAGGATCAAACTCTATCGTACTTTTCGTTATCTGTTAAAATATAGGCATATACAAATGTTGGTAAGGAGATTTTAAATAGGAAATATATTTATAATACTGATCCTTTTATGTGTAGCTGCTAAAGTTCTAGATTATGAACTTTTAGAAATGATCTATGAGGATCTTTTTTCTTTTGCTGAACCTATAATTATAATTATTGGCTTTTTTGTAATAGCGGTTTTGTTTTTCTTTGTTACAAAAAAGAAATAGAGTTTATTACAGTAGGTACTTCAGAAGAGAGCCCTATTACTGAACATAGGTTGTATCACCAGTTTGTATCCAAATTATCACAATGAATAAGTCTGATCATCAGACCAACAGGCCAGAGTATGTTAAACGTTCTACTCGACCGAGTTTGCTCGCTCCATGATCTCCTGGACTATCGAGTCTTTGGCATCTGCGTAATGTTGAACGTGACGCCATTCACGCTGTGCCAGGTTACGCTTGACGCGTGCGTAGTTGTCCCGATCGGACTTGTTGTTCCGTAGCCAATCACGGAAGCGTAACATTCGATCGATCTCAGACGCCCCTTTACTGAATACATGCAAATTGATGTCTGTATCGGGACCCTTAAACACACGGTGCTCAAACCAATCGGGTTCTCGAATACGTAACGTATAGCCGGCTTTTTCCAAGTCCTGAACATAGGTTTTTTCATCAGCAGAGTCCGTCACGACCAACAGAATATCAATGATTGGCTTGGCACACAGTCCTGGTACTGAGGTTGATCCAACGTGCTCCACTAGCAATGCCTTTTTCCCAAGTACGGAACGAATCCGTTTAGCTTCTCGGTCGAATAGCTTAGGCCAGTACGGATCATACTCTAGAAGTGTGATCTGCGCATTATGAGGTTTACGCTCTCCAATCTCTGGAGATCTTCATCACTTTTAGGTGATAAATTCGAATTGTCCTGCATCGATGGCAATTTGTCCACCCCTTGCTATCAGTTTTTATCATTTAGCATTTAAACCTACCACAGTGTGTTTGAAAAGTTACAACAGTCAGTTCCGATTTTTATTTATCCTAGATCATGAGTATGATTAGAATACCAACGCATACCATAATATGGACCTATACACAAAGCGAGAGCGCATTTTTTATTCCTGAACTGGGCCCGTTTCTTGAAGAACATTAGTGAGTCCATATCCTATTTGGTGAAAGTAATCGGTAATTGGTTTGTTCAATACATACTAACTTATTAGCTTAAATCCATACATCGTTTTCAGCAGTTAATTCGCCTTTGGTTTCACCAGTGTTGACTACACCTTTTGGCTCCACCAGCATTATATGGCATTCCTTTTCGGCATAGGGCTTATGCTCCACACCTTTTGGTATAACATACATTTCTCCTTTGGAGAGTTTGACCTCTCCATCACGAAAAGCGATAGCCATCTCGCCGTCAAGTACTATGAATACCTCATCAGTCTCTTTATGATCGTGCCATACAAAATCCCCTAGAACCTTTACCAGCTTAAACTGATAGTCATTCATTTCACCAATGACTTTAGGCGACCATTGGTCACTAAATTTAGACAACTTTTCCCTTAGATTAATCGGATGATAATCCATTTAGATTCCTCCTCTTTCCCTTGCTTCTTATATTCTATATTCTGGCTCTTTAAATGAAAAATTGTGCTGTCCTTATTCCAGAAGCGCGCCCGTTCGTAATATAAGGTTAGCCAGTTTTTACTGGTTGACCTTATATTACGAAACCCCAATAATACATACAAATACAATGCCCGATAATGTAAGACATTTTTTATTCATTCAATAACCCCCAATAAATGTTAATTTCAAGAAATATGTATGCTGTATTATTGATTTATACTTTCAATATTTCACATTATAAATTAAGGGAAAAATACAAAACGAGGCTTTTCTTGTGACTAAAAAGCCTCGTTTGAATAATTGTAAATTGATTTAGACTTCTAAAGGATCAACGAAATGTTCCATAAAAAAATTAATTAATCCTAGTATACTCATGTGCAAATTCTTTAACTTCTCCCTTACTTTTGTACCTCTTTTCTTTGATAAACCTGGAATCTTCATAATGGTAAGAGATAATTTCTTTGTTGTGTCCTCCTAAGAATACTATTATGTTATTCCTTTTACCATTTTCCTCAAGCCACAAGTCAAATGAATCATTATAAGATGATTTATAATTTATTAATGAGAAAGTCTTATCACCATCTTCTACAATTAACCTCCAATAAGTTTGATCCGCTAAGGAAGAAACCGCAGCGTCTTTATGTATAACAGGTCCTACATACAATGAGATTTTCTCTGTAATCCCGTTCCCATCCAAATCTTCTTTTACTTCAGCAACTGAAGTATATTTGTTTAAATCTTTAACACTTCCTTCTTTTATAGTTGATTGATTTTCTTTAACGCATCCAAGTAATAAAAATATGGACAATAAGGTTACTAATTTGTACAAAATGATCCCCTCCTGTCCAATACTATTCACTTTTTTTCTGGAATAGAATAACAGCGTTATTTATTTTTTTGTAATGGTATTTGTTTACTCTAACGTAATTGACTCTTGTTCTAAAATCCTGCCCTATTGCTTAATACCAATTATTTCAAATTATAAGATCTAACTCAATAATTACTTTCACATTAAAAAAGAGCATATCCTTTTCCTATTTCAGATATGCCTCTTCGTATATTTATCTCTAATTAGTTAAAGGTATTTTTATTTCATCACCAACTAAGAGAGCAGTGTCTTGGTGATCTTTAACAGGAGCAAAAACCATAATATATTCGTCATCTGCTCCCTGCATTTCACCTTTACTAAAAATCGGGATAACTTTCTCTCCAGCTGATTTCAAGAACACACCAGATTTTTTCTCATTAACAATGTAACCAAATTCTTTATCAATTTTCCTTGCATTAAGGTACTGAAGTTCCAATTTACTCTTTACTTGGTATTGAACTCCATTTTCATCAGTTAGGAGTTTAGTGTCTGGTCCAGTAACCACAATTCTTGTTTCAAAAGGTGAAAACTCTACCTGTCTAATCTTATAATTTACATTTTTAAAAGTGAATTCTTTATTTACCTTTATCGTTTCTCTTTTTGAGATGGCAGATTGATTGATTTTGAACTCAAGTGGCCATGTCGTTTTTACTCTTTGTGTCTCAGAATTATCATATACTGTCAAATCTTTAATTTCTAACCGAATGTCCTCTCCTTCATATTCTTTTATCGATTCAAAAGATAAGGCTTCAGCTACTATGTTTTTTTCACTGTCGTAATACCTGCTTCCCCAACCTACGTTATCTAATTCAATTTTCTTATCTCCAACAATTAGGTTAATGGAAGTTTTACCTTCAAATATATCAAGATAATAGTTCTTTAACGTTGTTTTTTCACTTTGAAAGGTTAATAAAAGTTTTGTCTCTGTATCATCTGCCATCACCCTTTCAAAATTCACTTTAATATCAAGTTGCTTATCATAAAATGTTTGATCCAGAACTTGGCCATGCCCCATTTTAATTGCAGCCCTAACACCAGCATCATCAATATGTTTACTCGAAAATATACTATTATAAACTTCTCCTTCTTGATTCCTATCTGAATTCTGCTGATTGATTGGTGCAATCTTTGATTCAGTCATATTTTCATATCCAAAATAGATGATGGAGGGAATAAGTATCAGACCAACTAATATCGTTAGAGTAGGATTAAGGATTTTACTTGTAAACCAACCAGACTTTCTTCTATTACCTAATGCACTAAGAATTTTGTATTTTTCTTTATTACTAATCCCAGTTTCCTTAAATACTGTATCGTTCATACTTTCTCGTAATTTATTTAACTTTTCTTCCATGTTCAATTACTCACTCCCTTCAAACTTTCTTCGTAGTAATAATTTCCCTCTTCTGAGTCTACTTTTAATTGTTTGTTCATTGATTCCAGTAAGTTCATTAATTTCCCTTATTGTGAGTTCTTCATAATAAAAAAAAATGATGATTTCCCGATATTTTACTGGGAGTGATAACACCTTATTTGAAAAATTTAGCTTTTCATCTTCCTTAATCACTTGTTCCTCTATAGAATGTTGACCATGTTGTAGATTATCCCTTAGGGGCTCAAAGCGTAAAAACTGTCTAAAAGATTTACGTTTTAATGTATCTTTCGCTTTATTGACTGCAATTTGATAAACCCATGTTTTAATATTTGATTCTCCACGAAAAAGATGATACTTGTTGTAACAGGTAATAAATACTTCTTGTGTTACATCTTCAGTAATATTCCAGTCCTTAATATATGTATAAATTAGTCTCTTGATTGTATCTCCGTATTCATCTATTAGCAGTTCTATAATTTCTTCAAGTGTTTCATTTTTCCCAATATGTATCGTATCTTCCAACTTTACCATTCCCCCTTACCTCTCCTATTCTGTTTGACGATAAAACTGTTCACATTGTTTCGTTTCACAGAATTATTTTTACATCTGAATAGTGTTAAAAGTTTCGAAATGCTTCTTACAATAAGTTGAATTATGGTCAATGAGACAACCTAAGAATTTAGGGAAAAAATTAAGCCATAAAATTCTTAGCTCACTCATGAACTAGTGTTTTATGGCTTGTTCTTTATATATTCTATATAACCTGATGAAAAACTACTATTAGTGCGTGTTCAGGTTAGATTCTAACAATAATGAATTCAAATATTTTTCTCCCTAAAAATAAGAAATGTTGCTTTTTCTTACCTCAGAAAAGCCCCCTTTTCTTGAAGAGTGTTTGATTATTACTCTCCATTTGAAGTCTCTTGTAGAATTGGTACTATTGTTTCCTCTATTGCGTCATCTATATCTTCCATATTACCTTCAAGGTTTGTAATGAGGAACGTTTCAGAAGGCACCGTAAGAAATTATGTAAATGAGATGAGAGAGCTCTATCACATTCCTAAACAAGCCTCTATCAGAACATTTGGAGCGATACCTGAGCTGCCAATGGGCAAACAAATGCAGGTGGACTTTGGAGAAATAAAAGTCCCAAGTACCAACGGAGAATCAGTCAAGCTCTTACGATCATTTTTAATAATATTAAGGATTTGTGGATAGCTGAGACAGCTAGAGCAAGAGGCCGTAAGCTGGAAAGACCTAAGGTTAATCAGGTAAAATTAAATCAAGATATCGTCATGTATCCTCTAAGAATGACAGTAAAGAAAATTGAAGAAGTACCAAGGTTTCGGTTGCCACATCTATTGAGGTCTTTTAAAAGAGTAAACTTATTAACGTGCATACTCTTTTATATTCAATTTATACTAGACTTTGAAAACTCTATTAGTACAAAATTTTAAAAAAACAGTTTGAAATGAGGATGTGAGGAAAGTTTCGATTTTGCGTTCATTTCGAAAAATTTATCAGTCTATTGTAGATATACCTATTAAAGAAGGGACGATTTTGAACAATCGCTACGAGGTTTTGAGTGTTATAGGGACTGGAAGCTATGGCATTGTTTATCTCTGTAATGATTTGAAGTCAAAAGAGAATAGGGTGGTTAAACAGCTTCGTCCAAGTAAACGTCGTAACAAAAAAGAGGTTGAGCTGTTTCAAAGTGAAACTTCTGTTTTGCATACACTGAACCACAAAAATATGCCAATATTATATGAAGGTTTTTCAAATAACGAATATTTTTTTTATGCAATGAGTTTCATTGAAGGGGACAATTTGGAAGACCAAATTTTTATTAGTAAGAAAACTTTTAACGAGAAAGAGTCTCTACTAATTCTTGATCAACTGCTTGAATTGGTCGAATATCTTCACAAAAACGGCATTTACCATCAAGATTTACGTATTCCAAACATTTTATTGAACAATAATGAGCCCTTTTTGATCGATTTTGGTTTATCTAAACAGAGAGTCTCGTTCGACGCATTTCAATCACCACCTAGTTTTTCACATAACAAACAAGAAGGTATCCTAGAAATGAAACAACAGGACTACTATGATTTAGGAGAAATACTTTTATATTTGCTTTATACGACGTATTCTTCCAAAAATAAAAAAGCTCTTCCATGGACAGAAGAACTTTCTTTAGAAAAGGGAACCGTTTATTTGCTAAAAAGACTTTTAAGAATTAAAGAACCTTATTCAAATATTAGTGAAATTTCAGCCGATCTTCATGCTGCACTCAAAGCGAAAGAAAAAGTACATTAACCGCAGAGAAAAAGATTAGCTGCTGCTACGACCCTTCCGTTTGTAGTGTTTACTTCCACTCATTGGAGATCGTTTATACCGTCGGTTATTGCTACTACTGCCTCGGCGATAATGACCATGTCTTCGCTCGCTGCTGCCTTGGGAGAGTTGCTTGATTTGCTTCATGATTTTTTTAAACATTTTTATCCTCTTTTCATCTTTTATAAAGCTTGTGTTCTTGTTTTGTTTAGTCTAGCATAGATAAAGGACAAAACTTAATAATTAGTACTAAGCTTTGTTAAGATTTTACATGTCTAAAGTTAATGGAAACACCGAATCCGATTGATCAAAAAAGGACTTGTTAGATAATTTGAATAATATCTTGGTCTCTACTTTCTACTCCTTCTTTAAAAGTGACCTTTGTTTTAAAACGGTACGATATTTCCTTTGTCGTAACCAGGACTGTAGTTGATAGTTTAAACGTCAGTGATTCTTTATAAACTTCTCCAGACTGGATAAGTTTTGATGTTAATAGGGTTATTGTATCAATTACCTTTTCGATGCCTGTAGCTTGATTAATCATGACCAAATCACAGTCAATTCGTATGATTTGTTGTTCGATGGTACCGCCTTTAATTAAGAAATATCCGCTAATATGTTCACCAGGCCTATACGTTTCCTTAGGCAGGATAAGATCTATTTGTGCCGACCCTATTCCTAAAAGGGCCATGTATTTCCTTAGTAACATTGAACACCCTCCTGAATGCATCATTTTGCTAGATTTGTATATTTTTCATCAATACGTTTTTCAATTTTTTCAATTCGTTCCTTATCTTTAAGGATCTCTTCTTTATTTTCTTTGATTAACTCAGATAAGGATACTTTTACTTTATTCATGGTGGCATCAAACCTCCCTTCAGTGTTGTTAGTTAAACAAATTGTCTAATGTTTGGCTTTACCTAAATGAATTGTGTCTTGTTATTGAGCACGTTTTATTACAAAGAATACCGGTCCAATAGCTTCTTTCTGATATACCATCAAGTAAATGCTGATCGTTTTCCATACCTTCATCAAAAAAACCTTTACCAAATGTGGTAAAGGTTTTTTATACAAATAAAGACCTCTACCGATCGGTAAAGGTCTTGCTAACAACGCTATGTTGCCAACAAAGCCGAGAGCGGTAGCACTCCGAAATGACGACTTTGTTGTAAAAGCTACTCCCCTTTAGGAGAACTATTTAACTATTTAACTATTTACAGTAAATATAATATACTCTCTATAAAAATGTCAACTATTTTTTCAAATCTGCGAAGCCTGTGACCGTCTTATGGGCATGGGACAAGCAGTTTTTTGGGTCCCAGACTCGGAAAAAGATATTTCAGTTAAATATTGCATACAGATTGTATAGGTTTTCACTTAAACCAGCTAATAGTTTGTCAACATTTTTCAATAAAAACTTAAAATACTTCATGTTATACTAAAAATGCGCATGCCAAATAACCTTCCACTAACTAATGGTTGGAAGGTTTTGCCTTATTTAGTTGGAAATCTTAATTAGTCTATATCTTGGAAAGTGGTTCTGTTTTTTAATATGGCATAAATCCAATGTAAGAGCTTATTTACACACGCAATAACGGCTACTTTATAAAGTTTGCCTTCCTCACGCTTTTTATAGTAAAACGCTCTTAATCTCTTGTTTCTAGGGATAATTTCATCAGTTGTTTTCTGTTTACGACAATCACGAATACCAGAGCGAACAGCCATATATAAGGCGTGCCGCAACCTACTTGATCCACGTTTTGAAATGCGAACGAGAGTAGCTTTTAATTTACCTGATTCAAACACTTCTGGATCAACTCCGGCGAATGCAACAAGCTTTTTGGGGTGATTAAACCGGTCTATCTCACCAATTTCAGAAATGATCGTGGCCGCGATTTTTTCTCCGATACCAGGGATAGATTGGATAATCTTATATTCTTCAACTTCCTTTGCGAGAGTATCTATCTCTGTGTCCAACCTAGATAGATGCTCTTTGTATTGAAGAAGCATATTGATATACATACCAAGACTCAGTAAATGACTCTGATAGAGTGTCTTTTTTAATGGATTCCGTGCTGCAGCTTTCTTAAGATTTTGAGCTTTTTCTTCTGCCCATTTCTTTGACCGACTATTACAGAACTCCTTGATTTTATTGGCTAACGTATCTTCGCTAACAGCTAAAATATCTTCTGATGCTGGGTATTCCTTTAGAATAAGTAAAGACACAATGGAATATAAGTCACCAAAAACTCCTCTGTATTCAGGAAAGATTTGATCTAGTACTGCTTGAAATTGCAGCTTGGTTTGAACATATATCCCCGTAATATTCTCATGTTGCCTTGTGAGATTCCTAAGGTTTAAGAGCTGAATTCCACGTCAAAGCGGATTTGGAGTTTAGATTGTATTATCTTCGGGATATATAAACACCATAAACTCCCATGATATTGTGGTGAATAAATCCATTCCCTCAAACACCAAAATACATAGTTCGGGTGGATTACTACTATGGTCCGCTTTCTTTTTTCGACAATACTTTTTCATCAAATTCTGTGGGCACAGTTTAAATCGCGGAAAATTCCTTCCATATTTTTGTCATTATAATTGCATATTTTATAAAAACAAACCTTTGATTTTGAAAAATAGTATAAAAACGATGTTTGTAAACGACAAAAAACCCGAGCAGGAAGAGGAACTCCTGCTCAGGTTTTAAATAGCATGTTTAAAAAAATCAATTGTTAATCAGTTTTTCTCACGGATCCAAACAAGCATTTCACCTTTCTCTCGGTTACACCATGCATAATAGGGTATTGCTTTGATCCTTATAGGTTTCTGTTTAGAAACCTCCGGTTGATAAAGCTGTTCACCCCATCCATTTTCATCCACTCGTTCAGCTTCTGCTGTAATAACCGTAACGCCTCCGAGTAAATCTCTTCATGAATAGCGTCAAGTTGGGCATTTGAAGGAAGTGAAATGCTCGGTAAATGCCCTCCATTATCAACTTCTTCTAGGCAATACACGATTGGACCACGTTGAATGGCTACCTTACCTACGTTCGCTCGTACTTTTGGATGAGCTTTCATTTTTTCAATGGCCATAGGGAAATGCAATTGAATTTCGCCCCCTTTTTTCCAAAAGCGAGAAATATAGGCATAGCCTTTTTTTACATTAAAATCAAGATCAATGATTTCACCATTGACCTGTAAATTCAGCCTCTTTTTCTGGATTGATCTGAACTTTGACGTCTCCGTCCCAAGGGTAGTTCGACTTCTGATTGATGTTAACTTTCTGGTCTCCGATGTCCAGTTCAGCTTCACTTCCAACATAAAGGTGCACATAAGCTTGGTTTTGATCTGCAGAGTAAACATAATGACCAATTGAAGCAATCAGCCTTGCCAAATTTGGTGGGCAACATGCACAGCTGAACCATTTCTGCCGTACAGGTTTCACATGTGCTTGATCGTTCCTTTTCGAACAAACCTTTGGCGATACTTCTAATGGGTTGACGTAAAAGAACCTTTGCCCGTCTAAATCCATTCCGCTGATCGTTCCGTTATAAAGCGCACGTTCCATTACATCGCTATATTTACGATCCTTTTCAAGATTCAACATTCTATTTGCCCAATATACTAATCCTATTGAGGCGCAAGTCTCGGTATAACATAAGTCATTTGGCAGATCATAGTCGAAGGAAAACGCTTCGCCATGCCTCATAGAGCCTACTCCTGCAGTAATATACATTTGTCGTTGAGTCACATTTTCCCACAGTCTCTGAGAAGCTTCTTTTAATGTATGATCGTCAGTCTCTAAAGCCAGGTCTGCCATTGCTGTATACATATACATGGCTCGAACAGAATGTCCAATGGCTTCTTCCTGCTCACGAACTGGCAAATGTGCTTGGTGGTAGCTGTAATTTCCATATTCGTCACTCCACCAGGGCTTTTTGTCATCTCCTCTTTTTTGCTTTTCCATATTAAAATAATGTGGGCTTTGACCACGCTCATCAATAAAATACTTACTCAAAGCCAAGTATCGTTCATTTTTTGTCACTCTATACAATTTGACGAGGGCTAGTTCAATTTCTTGATGACCAGGGTATCCAGGCAATTGATTTTCCTCATGCCCAAATATCGAGTCAATATGATCTGCGAACCGAGACACGATGTCTAATAACTTTCTCTTTCCAGTAGATTGATAATAAGCAACCGCTGCCTCTATCATATGTCCTGCACAATAAAGCTCATGTAGATTCCGCAAGTTTGTCCATTTTTCATCAGGTTTGTTTATCGTGAAGTGGGTGTTCAAATAGCCGTTTTCTTCTTGTGCTCTTCCGATAAGATCAATCACTTCATCAGCTGTTTTTTCTAATTCGGGATCCGGATCCGTTTCTAAACTGTATGCGACTGCTTCTAACCATTTCGCCACATCGCTGTCCTGAAACACAAAACCCTTAAACTTACCTTCAGCTTCTTTTGCTGCAATTCGAAAGTTTTCAATCGCATGACTTGGGGTTGCATCGGGGATTCGATCATTTAAAGCAGCCCATTGGTATGGGATCACTTCATCACGTACAACATCCATGTATTGACGCCAAAAGTTATCGGTTATCTTTACGCCAGTTAGTTTTCCCAGTATTTCTTTCACTATTTAACAACTCCTTTTTGCACATTTGTCAAAAGGCTGTATGGGTAACGGATGGATTGGATATGAAATGCTGGATTGCTTGAATTGATTGATTAAAAACAAACCTGTACATCTGTCTCTTAATTGGTAAGCTTCATTTAAACTCTCTTGAACTAGCTCATTAGAGATGCCCAAATCAGCAGCAGTTGTCGGGTTCCCTGCTGTTTTTAATAGTTTTCTAAGTTTGCTCGGATCTGGTAGTTTGTCAATTAAGCTTTTAATGTCAACCCAATGTTTTCTTAAACGTACATTATAGGTAGTGTCTTTTGGCAGGTTCTCCACATCTAATTGTTCTCCTAATTGTTTGTATAATTCAGTAATAATAGCGGTCGCTACACCCACCTTTGAACCGTGTAGTAGCTGTACTTCATCTTTTTTCAAGAGATCCATTTCCCAATAATGAGATAAGTGGTGCTCGCCGCCAGAAGCAGACCTTGAAAAATCAAGAAGAAGCATGACTAATCCGGATTCCACTAATGAATGCATCAAAATTTCAATCCCTTCAGCATCACCTTGTGCAATCTTTTCTACATTTTCGACACAATTTTCGAGTGAACGTCTTGTAATATCAGCAGCCAATTGATTAAAGGGTTCGTTTCCGATTAACTCAGATATCTTCCAATCTAGTAATGACGTAAACTTCCCTAAAATATCACCGAAGCCAGCAGCAGTCAGTTCCCTTGGAGCTGCAGCTAAAATTTCAATATCCGCAAAAACAGCCAGGGGAGAAGACGTTTGAACGGTTTGCTTTATACCATGGAAAATTAACGGAGCACCTTTTGAAGTAAATCCATCGACTGAAGCGGCTGTCGGCACAGATATAAAAGGAATGTCCATCTTATACCCTACAAAACGAACGATATCGTGGATGGTTCCTGCCCCCACTGCTATCAAAACATCAGTAGATTGCGGGGTCTGTGCAAATAATTGAATGAGTGTCTGTTCGTCTGCAACTACCTGACCGTATTTATTAGGCTGTAAAGTGATCAGGTTATGATCAATATGGCCAGGTAATACTTTTGAAAGTTGATTTCCAGCGACTTCATTTGTAGTTTTATCTGCTACTAAAATAACTTTCCTGAAATTTTCCGACTCAATATAAGAAGGAATCAGTTGCATGGCTCCTTTTTCAATCGTAACTTCAGGAAGACTAGTCCTTGTGTGTTGAACGTCTTTTGCTAGATTCCTTATATCCTTTATAGCCTGCACAATTTCACCACCCAATTTTTGATTTTAAAAAAGGTACAAGTGTACACTCCTTTTTATAATCTTTTATCAATTGATAGGACGGCCACTGACATTGCTGGGAGTTGGACTTCTAATGTTCTTTCTGCAACTCTGTAATTTTCAAATGGAACTGGTTTCACTTTCTCTGGTTGTTCGAATGTATTTCGAGCATTCATAGATGAAGATGTAAGGATACGGCCAGATACATTTGCTAATTTGATGTCACCACGGATATCAAGTTGAATCGTTGAAGCCTTTTTATTGTCTAAGTTACAAAGACTGATATTTACTTTTCCATTTTTATCTTTAGAAGCAGATGCAGTGACCTGCGGTATTTCTTGATCACCAAGTTTAATCGAATCAACATTGAAATTTAATGATAACTTTTCCGCACCCTGATGCACTTTGTACATTTCAAACACATGATAGGTCGGTGTTACAATCATCTTGTCCTGCTCTGTCAGTACCATTGCTTGTAAAACATTAACCGTCTGAGCAATGTTGGCCATTTGAACCCGATCACAATGATCATTGAATATATTTAAGGTAACACCTGCAACCAAGGCATCTCTGATTGTATTTTGTTGATAAAGAAATCCCGGGTTTGTGTCTGGTTCTATATCAAACCAAGTTCCCCATTCATCAACAATCAAGCCCACACGTTTATTTGCATCATACCGATCCATAATGGTTCCGTGTTGCGTAACCAATTCATCCATATGCAAAGCTTTTTGCATGGTGATGGTCCATTCATCCTCTGTGAAATCGGTAGCAGATCCTTTTCCTTTCCAGAAGTCTCCTGGAATCGTGTAATAGTGCAGACTTAGACCATCCATACGTTGTGCAGCTTCTCGCATTAACATGTCTGTCCAATTAAAATCATCTACATTCGCACCACCGGCGATTTTATAAATCTTATTATCGCCATAATTACGTACATAGGTCTGATAACGCCGGTATAGATCAGCATAATACTCGGGTCGCATGTTACCGCCGCATCCCCAACTCTCATTCCCGACACCGAAGTATTTTAATTTCCAAGGCTCTTCTCTTCCGTTTTCTTTTCTCCAGTCAGCCATAGGGGATTCGCCATCAAATGTTATATACTCTACCCATTCAGACATTTCTTGAACGGTTCCGCTGCCGACATTTCCACATATGTATGGCTCTGACCCTAACAACTCACAAAGCAACATGAACTCATGGGTACCAAAATGGTTATTCTCTATTACGCCGCCCCAATGTTTATTGACCATATGCTTGCGATACTCTCGAGGACCTACACCGTCTTTCCAGTGGTATTCATCGGCAAAGCATCCTCCAGGCCAGCGAAGTACAGGAATATCGAGTTTTTTGAGTGCGTTCAATACATCATTTCGAATGCCCATTGTATTTGGAATAGAAGAATCCTCACCAACCCAAATACCTTCATATACACATCTGCCAAGATGTTCTGCAAAATGACCGTAAATGTTTCTGTTAATCGTTCCTTGAACGATATCGGTATTCAAAACTATCTTATTTTCCATAACGTGAATGCTCCTCAAAATAGAATAAATCAAAATCGAATAATGAACTGTGGAAAAAATCACCTTAAGATGTGTTCTAAATAAAATTTAGTGAGACCCTTCCGCAAGGTCTGCAATTTCTTGTTCTGAGAATGCTCCCTGATAAATCCGCAACTCATCCATTAAGCCTTTGTATGGGGTATCCCACCAATTTACTCCCAGGCTAAAGAGGCTGTCAGTAGTCGTGAACGTATTCGGGAATCCTGTACCTATAAACTTTTGCTCACCATCAACATAGACCGTTATCGTACCGTTACCAACAGTGAAAGCGAGATGTGTCCAGTCATTAGTGCCAATTTGCAATCCGGTCGCAGCATCATACCATGTAGATCCTGCTGACCAGACCATCGTGTTATTGTTGACATCACCGTGACCTTTCGGGACTAAGCTTACCCAATTACTAGAATCCCTGGCACCAAAGAAGGTGGTTGTATAGGTGGTTAATTGTTCTGGATTCAACCAAATCGAAACGGAATACTCATCACCTAAAATAAGGCCATTCGGCAGCCGAACACCTGTTGAACCATTAAACAACGCTGCATCTCCGACTACACCGCTAGTGTAGGTAATAGTTCCACCTGTATTATTGATTCGATCGCCAGTGATTGTACCTGCATCAAAGTTACCGGTACTGTCGATAAGGTTATCTTCAAAAGCGTAATGAGCAATTAACCCTTCTTCTTTTTCTGGCAGAACAGTTATTGTAAAATTTTTGGAGGCTGTAATATCACCTTTAGTAATGGTTGCTGTTATTATAGCCGTCGCATTTTCAGAGCTTGCTTCCGGCCGATGAACGATGCCCTCGTCCGTTACAACTTCAGGATTAGAGGAACTCCAGGAGATTTCTGTCTCTCGTGTACCCTCTGTAGGAAGTGTCAAGTCATCAACAACGTTACTTGTATCTCCGAGGTTCAAATCCTCCTGGACATCCTCGACGATTTGTTCATCTGATCTGTTCGAAATCATCTTACTGCCCCAGATAGCGACACCCTCTTTCGACAAAGCACAGAATGTCATTTTATAGCTTTCCGATGTTGGGTCCCATTGGCGTAGAAACACCCCGTGATAAGTGACGCCATCCACAGTGAGCGCTGCACTGTTATAGCCTGTTCTTTTCCATTTCCCACTAACTTCCCCTGAAACCTTATTGTTTTTGTCCAGACTAATCGTTACAGATTCTTTAATATCTGCAGAAATATCTTTCCCATGATCAATAAATTTGTAATCGCCTACGATATCTTTTCGGTAAACCTTTTCAAGTGTTTCGCCTCCGTATCTATATGGCGCAACGACCGGCCAGCCATCCTTGTTCATAAACATCTGGTGAACCCGAATTTCATGAGTCTCGCCTCTCTCCGGAAAGCGTGAATGGAATATTAAAAATTGTTGACCTGTTTGAGCATCATAATATACAGAGTTATGACCTGGTGAAACATAACCGGTACCGATACCGGTTCCAGGGTCACCGATCTTTCTTTCAAACAAGTGATTGCCCATTAATTTTACGCCATATGGTTCGATGGAACGGTCATCAAAAATAGTACCGGGTTTGCCATGAACATCAATCATGTTGTTGCCTTCTGCATCGTAATACGGTCCATCAGGGTTTTTGGATCGAGCCACCCGCATATTGTAACCACCATCTGAAGTAAGTCCGCCGAATGAGAAATACATGTAATAATAGTCGGTTTCAGGATGATATTGAATATATGGACCTTCGATTCTGCTGTGGTTTCCACCCATCAGCTTTTTACCATACCCTTGACCCGGAAGAGGTTTTCCCGTTTCAGAATCCATTTCCAGTATGAAAATGCCCCCAGAATAAGAACCATACATCATCCAAAGCTTCCCATTCTTATCAAAAAAGGTATGAGGATCTACTACATTCGGATGCTTTGTAGCATCATAATTTTCGGGATATAGGCCCTCATCATAAGGTGTTCCATCCACATCAGATTCTTCATCAGTCATCCCAGACTTCAAAATAATCCCCAAGTCTTCATATGGACCTTCTACATTGTCAGCTACCGCAACTCCCATTGCTGATCTTGGGGAATCTCCTCTACATGTGTTGTAATACATATAAAACTTGCCGTCTTCCAGCTGAACAACATCCGCTGCCCATAGCGTGTCCGATTCCGCCCATGATAGCGTTTCTTCTAATTCCTGCGTTACATCATCAAATAATGGATTATCGGGATTAACCCCTGATGCAACAAGTTCCCACTGTTGGAAGTCCTTCGTTTTTGCTGCAGCCAAGTGTGAACCGAATACATAAAAGGTGTCATCTACCTTGATTACTGAAGGATCATGTCCAGATGCATCTATAAACACAGGCGCCTCCTCTTGTAGTCCATCATCATGTTGATGACTGTCACTATTTGCAACCGCTGAGCCCGGCAAAGTAACCATTAAAAAAGCCAGAAAGAATTTCCCGCAAAAAAAATTTTTCATACTCGTACTATTCTCCTCTCAGTTATACCTAGATAAAGAATCGAGCCTCCATTGTTGTTAGGTGATAAAGTTACAAGGCACATAAAATGATGTGCCTTGTAATCTAATCATTCCTTATTGGCTTTCAGTGTTTCTTCTGCTTGCTTAAGCGCTTCCTCTGGTGTTTGCGATTGTTGTCTGATTACACTGTTAAACACGTTTGTATTAAACTCAGTCGCAACATCCGGGGTGTTTGGTGTAATATTGACAGCATTGATTTCATCTTTAATTTCAACAAGGGTATCAAATATATCTTTACCGAAATATTGATAATACTTGTTATTTTCTCGAATCGCTTCACTTCCCCAAACATCCCAGCGTGGAGGATCAAACCCTAAGACCTTCCACAGTTGTATATTGGCTTCTTTTGTAAGCTTTGCAAATGCTAAGAACTCTTTTGCAAGTTCAGCATGTTCCGTTTGGTTTGTGATAACAGTACCTGTCCCACCCATTCCAGCAGAACGGTAGCCGCCTTCTTCCCATGCAGGCATTGGACGGATGACCATTTTACCTTTAAGGTCTGGCATGTAATCTAGGAATCTTCCCATATACCACATTGGCATATTGATCGCTGCAGCTCCACCTTCATTCATAAATGCGTAAAATTCTTCCGCATGTTTCTCACCACCAGGCGTCAACTTTGCAATTTTATGCTTATTAACCTGGTCATTCAGAAACTTAAGTGTCTTTACATTCGTTTCATTATTTACTGTAAGTTCTCCATTTTCGTTAAAAAAATCTGAACCTTGCTGGGAAATCATAGACCATAAATTAAGGTAATCATCTGTATCAATCGTTGTCATAACCGCGTCTGTATTTTCAACCACCTTCTTACCAGCTTCATTGAAGTCATCCCAAGTTTTAATGGAATTGATATCCACTCCGGCTTTGTCCATAATATCTTTATTGTAATACATGACAGAAGCCCCGACATGAGTTGGCAAACCGTAATATTTGCCATCCTTAGCATAGATGTCGAAACGTGAGGTAACGAACTTGTCTTTAACCGGATCAACATATTCATTCATTGGCAACATCTGCGGCTCACCTTGCAGATAATTTGGAAAACGGCTGATCTCAATATCTGCTATATCGGGCGCACCTGTACCAGATTGTAATGCTAACAGCAGATTGTTATGCATTTGATCGTATGGGTACGTCTCAGCAACCAATTTGATCGGCTTGTCCGGGTGTGCTTTATTCCAACGAGGTACAGCGTCCTTAAAGAAGTCCATGTGTAATTCTACAAATGTCCAATATTTAAGTTCAGTAGCATTTTCTACATCGCCACCAATCACTTCTAATTCTTGTGCTTCTCCGGTGCTTTGCTTATCACCACTACAAGCCACTAATACCAATGCCATTAATCCTAAAAGCGAAACTAAAGTACTTGCTTTCCTCATAATCCTCCCCCTTTACCATAATTTTCAAATTTAAAAAGATGATATTCTAACAAAACCGTTAAAACTATTACCACCCCCTAAATTGATGAAAATGATTACAACAAACAATAACTATTCCTTTTAATGGAATAATCAGGATGGAGTTTGATCCAATTTCCAAAAAATCCTCATAGAGAACCACATACATCCCAATGCAGCAACACTAATTGAGAAAAACGGGATCACTCCGGGATAAACCAGAGAGAAATACATGACTGCAAAAACTACCAATCCACTCGCAAACGTATAATGAATCTTAGTCAAACCGATAATCAATGCGTTTTTTATTTGTTGAAACCAAGTTGCATGATAGTGTGCTAATAATGGAAAAGACCATAAAACAATAATGATGTAGAAAAATAGAACAAGATAGAAAATAAATGGAATCACAAATATGATTTCACCCGCTGAATTGACAATGACCTGATAATTAAGATAAAGCAATGCACCCACAACGGACAATAACCACCCTAAGATATTAGCACTAGCGAACTCTTGGCGGTATATCTGCTTAAAAGTACGCCATATCTTAATATCCTGTTCTCCGTTGAGCAATTTTCTCGATACCCCTAACGCTGCCACTGTCGCTGGGAAAACACCGCCAACGAAGAATCCTAGAAGTGAATAGAAGAACCACAATACATTGATCGCGGCAAGGCGCATAATCCATCGGAGAATAAGATCAAGTGTGGTTACGATTTGTTTACCATTCATTGTGCTGCCACCTCTTTATTCTTTCTTTCAAGTTCCATCTATCCTTTAACCCCTCCAACTGTAAGTCCCGCGACAAAGTAGCGTTGGAAGAAAATGAAAAGGATGATAATAGGAACAATGGTCATCACAGACCCTGCGATCAATACATCATAATTGTTACCATATGGTGTTAATAAAGTAGCCAATCCGATCGGTAAGGTGAACATATCATTCGATCGTAATACAATGAGTGGCCAGAGAAAGTTATTCCAGCTATGTAACCCTTGTAAAATTGCCATTGCCGCTAAAGAAGGGGTCATAAGCGGGAACATGATTTTAAAGAAAATGCCGTATTCAGTAGAGCCATCAATTCTTGCTGCATCCATCAACTCTTTAGGTAGACCTAAACAATATTGTCTAAAGAAGAAGACTGCTATAGGTGCGACAATGGCCGGAAGTACAACGGCTGCATACGTATTGATCAACTGCATACTGATCATCAACTGGAAAAGCGGTAACATCAAAATTTCAAAGGGTACCATCAATATGAATAAAACGAGGGTAAAGAAAAGGTTTTTCCCTTTAAAGTCGTATAGAGCCAAAGCATATCCAACCATAGACGAGAAAAATAAGGAGAGAATAATCGTTATTGCTGAAATAGCCAAACTATTTCCGTACCATGCCCAATAATCAGCTGCTTGCGTGAATATATAAGTATAGTTATCCAAGTTCAATGTACTCGGATCAAAGGTCAAACTAATCCCATTACGCATCAATTCAGTAGAAGGTCTAAATGAAGAAAGCAATAAACTGAGGATTGGAAATAACGCAATAAAAGCGATGATGCAAAAGCCAATATTCGCTACCCATTTTAATGATTGGCTATCCTTGTGTTCCATTTATTCATCCCCCCTTTTGAAAGCACCTGTCAGAATCAGTTGAACGAAGCTGATAACGAAAATGATCAACATCAATACAACACCGATAGCTGCTCCAAATCCCATATCATTTTGTTGAATACCTTGTTGATAAAGATAACCGACCACTGTCAAACCTATATTCCCAGGTGAACCTGCTGGCCAGAAAACGAAGCTTTCTTCAAACATTCTAAATCCTGCAATGATCGATATCGTTGTGACAAAGATCGTGACTGGCTTTAAAAATGGGAGGGTGACATATATGAACCTCTGAAATGCATTCGCTCCATCAATCTCCGCTGCCTCATACATTTCCTTAGGGATATTTTGTAAGGCAGCAAGGAAATATAGAATGTTTACCCCCATCCATCGCCATGAGCATAACAGCACCATCAAGAACATGCCCGACCAAGCGTTATATCTCCAATCGACAGACTCCAACCCAATCCAATTAAGGAATTGGTTTGCTGCTGCAGAATCAGATTCTCCAAACAAAAGCCGGAACACCATACCAGCCACAATGGTAGAAGTTAATGCAGGGACGAATAACGAAGACCTGAACAACGTTTTAAATCTTACAAACTTGGAATCTAGTAAAACAGCTATGATAATTGGAAGCGTTACCAAAATTAACACTGTTAAAATGACATAAATAGTTGTATTCGATAGCGCTTTATAAAAAGTAGGATTGAAGATTCTAGAATAGTTCTCTATTCCAATAAATGTGATTTGGCCAGGCAAGACACTCTGAAAGCTCATGATGATCGCTTGAATAGATGGATATAACGATAAAATTAAGAATGAAATAATAAACGGGGCTACAAGAATATAGGGTACTACCTTTTTAGAATTCAAAAACTTAACTAAACGATTAGGTCCTTTAATCGCTATTACATCCTGTTTTGTGCTCTTGGTTGTAGGTAACATCAAAACCACCTCCTTATTGGTCACTTCACAATCATGATTTTTTTAAGCGAATGACGTTCCAAGATGTTTTTGGTAATCTAGCCTCCAACATGCCTTCTTCCAATGTGGATTGGCCATTTCCATGTGGAGTTACTACCTGATTAGACGCTGTATTTACCGCTTTCAAATCATCATTTTCAAGAACGATATGCTCTACTAAGCTATATCCTTCAAAACTTCTCACATCACTAGATACTGTGATAGACTCTTCCAGGTTTTTGTTTACCATAAAGATCGTCACTTCATCTTTTTCCTCATTGTAAACAGCGGCACTATCTATAAAAGGAACGTCCGTAAAATCTTTGCTGTCATACTTTGGAGACGAAAGAATTGGTTTTATCGATACCCCTCGACCATAAACAGATGCATGCATATAAGGATAAAAGATCGTTTGTTTCCACGAACGCCCATTATTTTCGGTCATGATAGGTGCAATTACATTGACTAATTGCGCCAAACATGCCATTTTCACTCGATCTGCATGCTGTAAGAATGTGATTAGCATACTTCCAACTAATAGAGCGTCTTCGAAGTTATAATGATCTTCCAATTGTGGTGGTGCAATCGTCCATGGTTCAATTTTCTTGTCTGCTTCCCTAGAGTGATACCAAACATTCCACTCATCAAAACTTAAGTTGATCGTCTTTTTACTGCGGTGTTTCGCTTTGATATAATCACAGGTAGATATGACAGTCTTGATAAAGTGGTCCATATCCATATTTTTAGCTAAATAGTTTGCAGGATCATTTGCATGATTACCGTAATATTGATGAAGCGAGATATAATCTACTTCCTCATATGCGTGGTCAAGAGTAGTTGCTTCGTATTCCGGGAAGGTTGGCATTCCTGTGTTCGAACTGCCGCATGCTACTAATTCAATCGTCGGGTCTACTAATTTCATAGCTTTCGCCGTTTCTTTCGCTATTCTTCCATATTCGTGAGCTGTCTTATGACCGATTTGCCAGGGTCCATCCATCTCATTTCCAAGACACCAAGTCTTAATGCTATGAGGAGCTTCATAACCATGGGATTTTCTTAAATCGCTCCAATATGTACCACCAGGGTGATTCGTATACTCCAATAGGTTTCTAGCTGCATCGATACCTCTAGTTCCTAAATTAACAGCCATCATTACTTCAGAATTAACTTTCTTTGCCCAATCCGCAAACTCATTCGTCCCTAGTTCATTCGTTTCAGTAGTGCGCCAAGCTAATTCTAAACGACGTGGTCGATCTTCTATAGGCCCAACACCATCCTCCCAGTTATAACCTGACACGAAATTTCCACCAGGATACCTGACTATTGGAACGTTTAGTTCTTTAACTAAATCAATTACATCCTTACGAAATCCTTGTTCATCTGATTCTGGATGCTCTGGCTCATAAATCCCTCCATAAACAGCTCGACCAAGGTGTTCAATAAAGGATCCATAAATCCGTTCATCCACCTTAGCGATCTCATAATTTTTGTCTAATGTCATTTTTGCCTTTAATTGATCAGTCATTCCAATCACTCCTTATGAATAAAAGGTAATTTTTCTTGAATTTAATTGTATCCGCTTTCAAAACTTATACAGGTCTATCCATTGTTGATCCAAAACCAGGGTACTTTGATGTACGAACATATATCTAAAAATGGTAATTAAATATCAAATATGTACGTATAAGTTATGATATGTTAGATTATATACAATTGTTCGGAAAATTTCAATGTTTTTGAATATTAAATAAAATAATGTTCTTTAATGTCAAAGTTAAAAGGATTGACTCAAATGAATAGAGTCAACCCTTTTAAAATGGTGCCTTTTTTAATTAATTTCACTTGTGGAATTTCGAATGATCAGTTTAGGTTCAAATATAACAGATTCTACCTCATTCTGTTTCTTTTGATTACCACTTGTTTCTTTAATCATATCTAACATTACTCTTGCAGCCGTTTCCCCTATCTTGCTTTGAGGGTGTTCAATGGTGGTTAATTTCACCTCAGAGACTTTAGCTAAAAATGAATCATCATAGCCAACGATCGAAATATCCTCTGGTACTTGTAAATTTTTCTCCCGAAGAACATCCAATAAATTGATTGCAAGCTCATCATTATAACAAACGATTCCAGTGGGTCTGTCGCCATTGGTTTGTTTTAAAAGTTTATCTAGTTCTTCTACTGGTTTTTGTTTCTTTTCAATGGTGTTATAAGAGATGATATTTTTTGGGTTGATGGATAGATGATGTTTCCGGTGAGCTTTAATATAACCTTTCATCCTTTTAGACCCTTGGATATCATCCGTTTTAAAAAAACCTACGATGTTGCTATGGCCCTGTTTAATGAGATGTTCCGTTTGGATGTATCCCCCTCTTTCATCATCCATAACTACGTTAATCGGTTCAAGCTCGTCATAGTAAGCATTGATCATGATATATGGGATATTCAATCGCTCTAAATTCAAATAATAATTAATATTAGGATTAGCAAAAGCACTTTTTGTTGGTTCTACAATGACCCCATCATACTGTTGGGCAATGATTCTTTCTAAAGACCGCCTTTCACTATCATGATCATTATTCGTACTAAATAAAGTGACATGATAGTCATTATCACTTAAGTAAGATTCAGCACCCCTTATTATTGAAGGAAAAATATAGTCTGATATATATGTTGTAATGATCGCTATATTCCTTGAACTGCCACCATTGTTGCTTCCTTCTTTTGCTGATCTATCCGCACAAAAGGTACCTGCTCCTTGTTCCCGATAAAGCCACCCCTGGTTAACTAATTCTCCTATCGCTAACCTGATGGTATGCCTGCTTACATTAAACGTTTTCATCATTTCGCTCTCTGAGCTGA
The DNA here is from genome assembly GCF_045920555.1 of Pseudalkalibacillus sp. A8. Classification (NCBI taxonomy): domain Bacteria; kingdom Bacillati; phylum Bacillota; class Bacilli; order Caryophanales; family Fictibacillaceae; genus Pseudalkalibacillus; species Pseudalkalibacillus sp. A8. Next base: position 2,812,507 of record NZ_CP174509.1, on the reverse strand, counting down.
TCTTTTGATTAGGCTGAAATGTACCGTCTAGAATTTTAGACATAATCGCTTTCTTGACAATATTGTATTTGGTTTCCATGCATACACCCCAAAAAAACTGTAAGTTATTCGTACAAATATCATTTTTCTTAAATAGTATTAAGTTTTCATGAATTGATAATGGCATAAATTGCAAATATTCACAACTTATACAACTTCACAACGATCAAACATATCATACAGCAATTCCCAAAGATCCCAAAAGTCATCTGTCATCCGCCACATATTTGCGTTTTCTTCAAACAGGTTCGAATGTTCAAGTGGTGCAGGACCTGGAGACAAGCTTAATACCATCGGACGACCACAACGATCAATAGCCTTTCTGATCATTATGATTTCATCGATGTGTTTACCGTAAAGCTTCGAATCTGCAATATCATCCACTTTGACAAAATCCACTTCCCACTCAGCATAATGCCTAAACAATGAGTCATAGTATTCTTGAGCACCTTCCCTTGAACCATCTACTCCGTACATATCTGTATTCCATGGGCAAATGGAATTTGGCTTAGCGATTTCCCTTGCCGTTATATCTGTTCCTAGTATCTTTGTATTTTGGTGTACAGCTTGACGAGGAATCCCTCTCATAATATGGAGTCCGAATTTTAGGCCAAGACTATGTATGTATTCAGCTAGTGGCTTAAAACCTTTTCCACCATGGACTGAAGGAAAACGATTCACTGCTAGAATCAATCTAGAGTATTCATCCGTTTCTAATGGAACGAATGGACGATACACTGAAGAAACAGCGCTAGGTTCTGACCATTGAATATCAAAAACAATATATTCCCATCCATATCTTTTCAGATGTGTCGCCATATACTCCGCGTTTCCCTTGACTTCATCTTCTTTAACTGTTGCACCATAACAGTCCCAGCTATTCCACCCCATTGGAGGTGTTAATGCATATTGATGATGTTTCAAATTATATCTACCCTTCATTCGGTAAGTTAAAATGATCAGTTGAACGGATATGTTTTTTCGTGTTATTATTTTACTTATACGTACGTCTAGATTAGATAAAATCTATTAATTTGTCAATAAAACGGTTTTCTGAATGATCTCACTGAATTCGCGCTTAACTAATTTATAAAGCAAATCTTCTTTTTAATATATGAAGGTTGTGTATTCTTTCATTATTCAATCACAATTGTAATGGTGTTAACAATATGATTGGAGGACTAGTAGATATGAAGGTAGTAACAAGTTGGTATATTCGGAATGGCGAGTGGGCTTTTATTTTATTTCTATTAAATATGTTATGGTTTTTATGTTCTTTATCAGGGCTTATTGTACTCGGTGTATTTCTAGCTACTGTAGCCATGTTTGCAGTAACGAGAAAATTAATCATGTCAGAAGAGAAAATATCTATCTTTTATATTGTATTGGAAGACATTCAAAGCTGAGTTCTTCAAATCCAATCTACTCGGGTATATATTTTTAGCAGCAGGCTGGTATATCCAGCGTTAGCATTAAGATGATCCAGCAACAATTCCCATCATCCGTCAAGCTTCTACAAGTCTTTTTGTTACTTCAATATCTTCCCTGGAAGGGTTTGTGTCTTAAGAAGGATACTGGTGACAAAGGATGATGGCTGGCTGCACTGTTATTTAGGATTGCACTTTTGTTGAATACTTCCCTGGGATGAACGATACTTGCATTGATTGATCCTACGTGGCAACGATGAACAGCAACAACTCTGTTTTTCGTATTGAGGCACATGACAAAAAATGCTTACGATCATCTTCCCCGATAAATCCAGCAGCCACTCTTGCATCATCTTCTGGAGAACGTATAATGTGTGTTTGCCCTCCTTCCAGCTCTGAAATCACCTGTCTAATCCGTTGAATTTCATAAATTGTTTCCATCATGAAACAGCTGCTTTCTTGGTTTGAAAAGAAAGGAATTTTTGCGAAAACGAGTGAAAAGGAATACGAAAATATGCGTAAGCATCAAGTGGGAAGTCACGGATAGTACAAAACCCAATGACTTAGCCAGCGTATTCAGGTCATTTTTCACCTTAGGTACGCTGGATTAGCCGACTTGGTTTTGGAAGTGATCCTTTAACCATGTAGTCCTTTACTGAGTGATGACTAAATAAATGAACCTTCCATTTCGAACTTGATTAATTTGTACTTTCAAACCCTTTTCAAGACTTATAAAAATGTTAATATATCAAGGCTTTATCGGATCCTGCTTTCAATACAATTTATTTATTTTCAATCTCAATCGGCACAAATCGGCACGTTTTTTTCTTAAGACTCATACACTTCAAGGCATATATTAGATTTTTTATCAATTACTTCAGACTAATTTACATCCCATCTGTACTCCACTAATTGATTTAAAAAGGAATTTTAAATATAAAAAAATCCCCGTTTCTACATTGATCAATGATAGAAACAGGGGTTTTTCATAATCTCATTTTGGAAACAACAGCACTTTTCCTACACTTTTACGCTGCTCAATCCATTCGTGTGCTTTAGACGCCTCGCTTAGTGAAAAGCGTTCGCCAATCACCATTTGAATGTCCCCATTCGCTAGTAATGGAATCACTTTTTCCGCTGTTTTCTGTAAGGCTTCAGGTCGATATTTTCGATAGCTTCCTAAACTGTAGCCAACAACAGAACGACAGCTGGCAAACAGATTATTTGTTTCAATACGGTTTGTTTGGCCGCTTGCAGCACCATAATTGACGATGCAACCAAACATCCGAAGAATGGAGAAGCTTTTGTCAAAAACGCCTCCACCGATTGAATCAAGAACAATATCAACGCCTTTTCCATCTGTAGAAGCTCGCACCTTTTCAACGAAATCTTCTTCTTCGTAGTTAATGACATCATCTGCTCCAGCTGCTCTTGCAATGTCACGCTTTTGATCACTGCCAACTGTGCCAATAACACGACCTGCTCCAAATAATTTTGCCATTTGAATCGCAACAGTACCAACGCCGCCAGCTGCTGCATGAATCAGAACTGTTTCGCCTTTTGCAATCGAAGCTGCCTGCTGTAGTAAGTTATAAGCTGTAAACGACACAATCGGAAAAGCTGCCGCTGTTTCAACGTCAATTGTATCTGGAATTCGAAAGGTTAAGTTTCCTTCTGACACAAAATAATCAGCATAAGAGCCACTTCCTGGAAACGCAATCACTCGCTGACCTACTTTTACATTTGTAACATTAGAACCAACTTCTACAAGTGTTCCGGTACCATCTAATCCTGGAAGAATGGGCAGCTCAGGAACACCTGGATAAATCCCTTTACGAATTTTAATATCTGCAAAGTTAACGCTTGCTGCATCAGTCCGAATTAGAACTTGATTTTCATTAATCGTGGGCATCGGAACTTCTTTTGTTTCCAGCACATCTGGTCCGCCAAATTTTGTAATATATATTCCTTTCATACAGATATTCGCCCTTTCTCATGTGATGAAAAGGGAAGGTTTCTCTAACAAATGCTTACGATTATTTTAACAGCTTATCGGCAATTCCTTGTCTTAACTGCTGACCGCTTGACTTTACATGAGCACGCATCGCACGTTCCGCTTTCTCCATATCACCGCTTTTTATCGCTTCTACAACGAGTCTATGTTCTTCAAGTGAATCAAACACACGATGTGGCTGTTCAAGACTTAAATATACATAACGCGTGTATGGAATTTGATTAATTAGCAAATTAAAATGAAACTGCAGTTTTGAATTATCAGAGCCTCTCATAATTGCATCATGAAATTTTGAATTCGCTTTTATATAGCCATCTATATCCTCTTTTTCAACGCATTGTTCCATAGTCGAAAACGCTTCTTCAAGCTCAGAAAGCGCGGGAACATCACCGTGTTCAGCTAATAATGCCGCCGCAAGACCTTCAAGCGATTCTTTCACTGTAAACAATTCAAACAATTCCTTTTGGGTAGGCTTTGATACACACGTACCAACGCGAGAAATAATTTCAACGAGCCCTTCACGCTGGAGCTGTTTTAATGCTTCACGCACAGGCGTTCTGCTAATGCCAAATTTCTCAGAAAGAAGAGCTTCTGATAATTTCTCCCCAGGTCGATAACGGCCTGCAACAATTGCCTCACGCAGTGCATTCGTCACTTGTAAAGAAATGCTTTCCTTTTCAATTGAATAATTGTCATCCATCTATTTCACCCCATTTTTCTCTTATCTATAATGTACCATACAAGGTTCAATTATTTCATTTTTATTTGTATAGACACATTAATAAGAAGTGTTTATCGTCAAGAAGAGGTGATAGATGGGTTAAGGTCCTTAGTTTTTATTCCAAACGATTAATTTTAATTCTGTCATTTCTTCAATCGTATATTTAATGCCTTCTCGTCCTAATCCGCTTTCTTTTACGCCGCCATATGGCATATGATCAACTCGGAATGTTGGAATATCATTAATCATGACCCCGCCAACGTGAAGTTTCTCTGAAGCTTCAAGCGCGGTGAAAACATCATTCGTATAAATCCCCGCCTGCAGACCGTAACGTGAATCATTCACAAATTGATAAGCTTCTTCCATTGACTGTATTTTATTAATTAACACAATCGGTGCAAACACTTCTTGACACGATACTTTTAAGGAAGAATCGGCTTCTAAAATCACTGTTGGATAAAGGACATTGCCTTCTGCTTTACCTCCAAGAGCAACCTTTGCGCCGCCTTCTTTCGCTTCTTCAATCCAAGCTAGGGAACGCTCGACATCATTTCGGGTAATTAAAGCTGATACATCTGTTGTTGGATGTAGTGGATCACCGATTTTCAACTGACTGGTCTGTTCAACAAAGCGCTCCACAAACGATTCATACACTTCTTCATGCACATAAATTCGCTGCAGTGAAATACAAACTTGTCCTTGAAAAGAAAACGCCCCTGTCACACAGCGTGAAATGATTTTATCAATCTCAACATTTTTGTCGACGATAACAGCTGAGTTTGAACCAAGCTCTAAAATCACTCGCTTTAAGCCGGCTTTATTGCGAATACCTATTCCAACAGCTGGACTTCCCGTAAACGTTACAACACTAACGCGATCATCTGTCGTGATTTTCTCCCCCACAACGCGGCCGCTTCCTGTCACAATATTGATTGCTCCTTTTGGTAAGCCGGCTTCCTCGAGCAGTTCTCCTAAAAATAAAGAAGAAAGCGGTGTTTGTGACGCTGGTTTTAGAACGATTGTATTTCCCGCTGCAAGAGCTGGTCCTACTTTATGAGCAACAAGATTCATTGGAAAGTTAAACGGCGTTATCGCTGTGACGATGCCAAGCGGCTCACGAACTGTATAAGCCACTCTTCCTTCCCCGCCTTGTGCCGCATCTAACGGAAGGGTTTCACCGTAGATTCGTTTTGCTTCTTCTGCAGCAAATTTATACGTTGCAATTGTTCGTGCTACTTCTGCTTTTGCTGTTGTGATTGGTTTTGCCGCTTCTTTTGCAATGATTTCAGCCGCTTCAGCCGCTCTCTCTTCGATTAAACGGACGAGATTTTCTAAAATGGCTGCACGCTCATGCGCTGACATTTTTGCCATCACTTCCCGCGCTTTATCAGCGGCTTCAATCGCTTGATCCACTTCTTTTTCAGAAGCTTGTGGAATTTCTGCAATCACTTCTTCTGAATATGGTGATGTTAATGATTGATAATGATTTCCTTCGATCCATTCTCCGTTAATGAAAAACTTCTTTTTCAAGATCGTCACCTTCTATCTTCTATTATCGTTTGTGTGGTACTGCCAAAATTCTTCTAATTGATTTGTAAGTCCACCGTGCCCAAATAGGACTTTTCCTGATCGATTTCTTTCATAAAACTCTATGGGTAACGATCTAAAAAACGTCATCATGATTGACCTCCTGTGAACAATATGAGTGACACCTTTTTCATAAAACCAAGCATCAATCGTATTGTATATACCTCGATTGATCCCGTATTTTTCTTCACATAATTTTACAAAAGCTAAATCAGGTAAATGAATCTCTGCTTCCGCTACAAGATGCATTACTTCCCCCTACGCTTACCATTACTACACAGATACTTTATGAATAAGACCAAAACGCGTTTCAACATACGCAGCATCACTACGAATTTGCGTAATTAATTTCTCTAAATACGGAAACGCTTTCTCTTCTCTTATAAAAAAGCATACCTCAACCGTCAGTGTTTCACCGTAAATAAATTGATCAAAGTTCAGAATGTGAACCTCATGATGGACGTCAACACCACTGTCATCAAAAGAAGGTCGAACACCAACATTCATAATTCCCTCATACTCTTTGTCTTTATATTTTACTTTTACACCGTATACGCCTCTATGAAGTGAAACATCTTTTTGTTCAATTGCTAGATTAGCAGTTGGAAAACCTATCGTTCTACCTAACTGTCTTCCTTTAATTACAGATCCTGATAATGTACAAATTCGATTTTTTTGCTGTTCCTCAAGAAGCGTACTAATCGGTATAAATGGAATATGATATGCACGGGCAAGCTCTTCTACTTCTTGACGTGTTGACATGCTGCCTCTGTCATTTAAAATTTCACAAAGAAAAGTAGTCGGATTGTGCGCTGTTTTCTTCGCTAAATCGATTGACGCTTCTACAACATCGATGCGATCTAATAGACCATTTTTCTTACTAATTATCGGAAAAATATGACCCGGTCTTTTAAAATCGCTTGGCACTGTGTGACGATTTGTAATGGCTTTAATCGTATCAGCTCTTTCAAATGCTGAAATGCCAGTTGTTGTTGTTTTATAATCAACGGAAGCCGTAAAGTTTTTCTTTCGGCTATTCGTATTGTTTTCTACCATTAACGGTAGCTGCAGGCGATGTGCTGTCTTCTCATCAATACAAACATAAATTAATCCTTGACCAATTTTCGTCATAAGATTAACGTCTACAGCACTTACTTTTTCAGCTAGTCCTACAAGAGCACCACTGTTTGTTTCAAGGTCGTCAAATAAAATAATAAGTTCACCATTTCCTAACGCAGAAGCACTTTGTTTCATATGCTCCGCCTCCTTCTCATGATTGAAACTACTATCCTTCTTACCCTTTTAATGCCTGCTGCATAAATACGAGTTCTTTTGCAAGATTTGTCATTCGATCTAAAACGTCTTGATCGACAATTTCTTTCTTTTCATTAAAGTGACTATCATTGGCATACACATAACTCGGTGTCACATAAGCTCGTAAATAGCCGGCAATTGGCTTTAATTGATTTTCAATCACTAGATAATGCTGATACGTGCCGCCAGTTGCGATAAATCCCATTACTTTATTTCGAAAGACGGAAACGGGAACTAAATCAAAAATATTTTTTAATGAACCTGTAAACGAGCCGTTAAAAATCGGTGTTCCGATCAAATAAAAATCAGCTGAAGCGATCTTATCAATCACTTTTTTCGTATCTCCCGTATAAGTAGAAGGATCACGTCCATCACAAAACTGTACATCATAGTCTTTTAAATCTAACAGCTCTACTTCTATTTCTGGATGATGCTTATTCACTTCTTCTAATACATTACTAACAATGATCCCAGGCTTTGAGCCTGTAATCGTTCCTGAAATTCCTAATAGTTTCATAGCGATACTCCTTCCAGTTCTTTACGTTTTTCTGTTCGTTATCTCATGATGAACGGATCAGGGATTGGTTCAGATGACGTGTTAATCCAAACCGTTTTCGTTTGTGTATATTCATAGATCGCTTCATAACCGCTTTCTCTGCCATATCCACTTAGCTTCGAACCACCGATTGGGGCAACTGGTGAGACGCTTCGGTACGTATTCACCCAAACAATACCGGCGCGAATCGCTTTTGCAACACGGTGTGCTCTTGCAACATCTTTTACCCAAATACCTGCTGCTAAGCCATAATTCGTGCTATTTGCAAGTTCTATTACTTCTTGTTCGTCTTTAAACGGAATCACGCTTAAAACAGGTCCGAAAATTTCTTCTTGTGTTATACGCGCTTTGTTATCGGTATGTTCAAAAATCGTCGGCTCGTAGTACCAGCCATTTCCGATCTGCTCTGGTTTCTTGCCACCGTAAATTAATTTACCGCCTTCTTCATGACCAAGCGTAACATATTGTTCGACCCGCTCTAACTGTGCTTTTGTCGCAACAGGTCCCATTTCCGTTTCATCTAAAAGCGGATCACCGATTTTAATTTTTGACACCCGGTCTACAAGGCGATCCATCACTTGATCATAAATATCAACATGTAAGAAGGCACGCGATCCTGCGACACAGCTTTGACCTGAAGCACCAAAAATCCCTGCAATAATCCCCATTGCAGCGTTATCCGGATCAGCATCTTCAAACACAATATTGGGTGATTTTCCGCCAAGCTCAAGCGACACTTTCGCAAAGTTTTCAGCAGAATTACGCACTACATGACGCGCTGATTCTGTACCACCTGTAAATGCAATCCGGCTTACAAGCGGATGAGACGTTAACGTATCGCCAACAGGTAAACCAAATCCCGTCACAACATTGACGACACCCGGTGGAAAACCAGCTTCTTCAACAAGCTTGACAAGTTCTAGAAGTGATGCTGATGTGTATTCAGAAGGCTTGATCACGATCGTATTTCCAGCAACAAGTGATGGCGCAAGTTTTAATGTTGTTAAATAAAGCGGCGAATTCCAGGGTGTAATCGCTGCAACAACACCGAGTGGCTCTCGTGAAGAAAACACGAACATATCTTTTTTATCAATCGGTAATGTTTCGCCATGAATTTTATCGGCAAGTCCAGCGTAATAATAGAAAAACTCTGGTAAATAAGTTAATTGGCCGCGCATTTCACGAATCAATTTTCCGTTATCCATCGTTTCAAATTTCGCAAGTTCATCGACTCGATCTGAAATTAATTCACCAAGCTTTCGAACAAGCTTGCCTCTTTCTGTATACGTCATGTTCGACCATTCAGGACTTAAAAAGGCGTCATGTGCTGCTTTTACAGCCCGGTCGACATCTTCAGCTGTTCCTTTTGCTACATAACACCACGCTTCACCTGTTGCGGGATTATAGCTTGGAAAATATTTACCGCTTACCGAGTCGATCCATTCTCCATTAATGTACATTTGATAGTTTTTTAGTTTCATGTTGAAATACCCCCTTTATCTCACCACATTGCTTTGTTTTTCGATAAATGAATGGATAGTTTCATTCACAATTTCCGCACCTTCAATCGGAAGCATATGTTTCATCCCTGGTACAATCACGACTTGTGAGGAAGCAATTTCTGTTCCCATCTGTTTTGCCATTTTTGGATTTGATCCGATATCTTCTTCTCCTGTTACAATCAATGTTGGAACCTCAATTGTATGAAGCTTAGGAAACAACAGTTGATCCGCAGTTGCAAAGAGCGTGTAAGATGCTAAATAAGAAGCTGGATTGTTTTGCTTTAAACGGTTCCGAACGTTTTCTACTATTTCTTTGTGTTTCATCATGAAGTCTTCACTAAACCAACGCTGAATGGCTGGCTCAATTGTTGCAGATGGACCATTTTTCTTTACTTCTTTTACTCTTTCTAACACAGCTTCACGCTGGGATGCTGTTCGATTTGCTACGGCGCTCATAATCGTAAGTGTTTTCACTTTATGAGCATATTCAAGCGTAAAAGCTTGTGCGACCATTCCACCCATTGAAAACCCAACAAGATGCGCTTTTTCAATTTGTAAATAGTCCAATAACATTGCCAACTGTTCAACAAACTGAGAAAGAGAATAAGGAGCAGGAGGATGCTCAGATCCTCCATGCCCGATCATGTCATATGCGATCACACGAAACTGGTCAGATAATTTCTCCATTTGCATCTGCCACATGGTATAATCCAATCCAACACCATGAATCAAAATAAGCGGTTCGCCAGTTCCTCTTTCCTCATATCGAATACGTTTTTGAAAAAAGGATACTGTTTCCATGTTAAGAAAGCCCCATTTCCTGCATATCTAAATGACGATTTCCTGTACGCGGATGAGGACGTCCACCTGTTGATGCACCAATTGCAACAACAATTTCATCTGCACGCGGCGCATCTGTAATGTTTGATTCAAACGTAATAAAATGAGAGCGCTGTGATTCATCTGTTTTATGAACCATCGGAATTGTTACCATTGTCCCAGGACCGCCGCGTTTATTTGTAAAGCTTAGGATACTTGTTCCTTTTACGGCATTACGGAACTTATTCCCAAATTTTAATGTATGAATATAAGCAGATGCATGCTCAATTTCACCATCTACCCCGACAACCGCAGCTTTTCCAAATGCTTCAACATTATCAGGAGAACCAATTGCTTTTAATAACTCAGCTACAAGCAGTTCACCAAGACCTGGCGCATACGTATCAATTTCTGGTTTTAAATCTTCGACAAATCCACGTCCAGCCCACGGATTTTTAATAACAGCCATTGCCGCTACCATTTTGATTGGTTTTTCAACGTTTTTTCCGCCTTCAATCCGCGTTTCTTCTGATACCGTAAATACTTTTCTAATTTCCAACATGTTTTTTTACCCCCAGTTTAATTGAACACTTTTTTCTTGAAATCTTGGCATCACTTTTTCTGTAAACAGCTTTAAGCTTTTCATCATTTTGTCATGCGATAAGCCGTTATGATTCACCCACAACATTAAATACTCTAGATTTAATTCATCTTTTAATTCTTGAATTTTCTCTGCAACATAATCAGGTGTTCCAAACAATAAGTTGCGCGGATGTAAAAAGTCGTAATCAAGCTCTTGACCTGGTTTCACTTCTTCACCTGGATCCATTAAGTTGCCAAGTCCGCGCCAGTGACAAATCCAGCGATAGTTATTTAATACAGCTTCTGCCGCATCTTGACGAGCCTGTTCCATTGTTTCCGCTACATACACATCGCGTACTAATGCAATCCCTTCCCCAAGTGGAACGTCATAGCCGCGCGCTTTTGAAGCTTTTTCACGATACAGTTCAAAACGTCCTTTTAATTCTTTCACCGTTGGCATCCAGAAGATTCCTTTAATATCGTTTTCTGCAGCCCACTCGATCGATCGAGGTGAATCAATGACCTGCCATAGCGGTGGATGTGGTCTTTGGTATGGCCCAGGCATAAGAGAAATTTTATTAATTTCACCTTTTTCCATATCCATAAACTCTGGACTTTGCGGACTCATCGGATGACTCCACTTTAATCCTTTTGGGGGAAACTGATAAATGTCGCCTTCATGAGAAAAGAATCGATTTGAAAGCGATTTCTTTAAAATATCTAATGTTTCTTCAAATAGGGCACGGTTTTGTTCTTGATTTTTCGGATCTGCAAGTGTATTTAAGTTCGCTGCTTCTCGACCGTATAAGCCGCGCGCTAAGCCTACTTCTACCCGGCCTTTACTAAGCTGATCAAGCATCGCGATATCTTCTGCTAAACGAAGCGGATGCCAAAATGTAATGACGTTTGCTGCCTGCCCGATGCGAATGTTCTTTGTGCGTGCTGCTATATCAACGCCCATTAAAATCGGGTTTGAAATTAATTCGTTTCCTTCATGTCCAAAATGATGCTCTGTGTACCAAATTGAATCATATCCTGTTTCATCACAATAAACGGCTTGCTCGCGCGCTTCATCGAGCACCTTATCATATTCTTCGTGTCTTCCTTGTCCTGCAAGGTTTGCAAAAATTCCAAATTTCATGATGTACTCCTCCTTAATGTTCTTTTTTTACGTAAAGCTTTTTAGCGATGCCTGCTCTAAGCTGGGAGCCACTTGACCTTACATGCATACGCATCGCTTTTTCTGCTCCATCTCGATCTCCTTTTAAAATGTAGGCAAGAATCGTCTGGTGTTCTTTTAGTGAATTTTCAAGACGATTCGGGACATCAATACTGATATACACATAACGGCTGTAGGGAATTTGATTTAGCAGTAAATTCAGCATATAACTTAATTTTGAATTATCAGCGCCGTTATGAATCGATGTATGAAACACATTGTTTGCTTCAACATAGAGATTGTGATCTCCTGTTTGTACCGCTTTTTCCATCTCGGCCACAGCTTGTTGAACTTCATAAATCGCCTTTTCGTTTTTATTTTCGGCAAGCAACCCTGCTGCAAGCCCTTCCATTATTTCTTTTACGGTAAAAAGCTCAGTTAATTCTTTTTCAGTCGGTTTTGTTACACACGTTCCGACTCTCGGAATAATTTCGACTAATCCTTCTCTTTCAAGCTGCTTTAATGCTTCTCGAATCGGTGTACGGCTCACTTTGTAATACTCTGACAGCGCCGCTTCTGATAACTTTTTTCTTGGTTCATATTTTCCAGTTACGATCGATTCACGAATCGCGTTCGTGACTTGGGACGTGATACTCGTCGTTAAAATGGATGTGATTACAACCTCCCCCTCTCAAGTTGCCATGTACCATGGTAGGTATTGATAAAAATTTACAATAGGCAAATGTTAAATGATTTCTTCTCCGTTGTGTTTTTGTTGTACCATGTACCATGCAAGCTCTAAAACTCATTGTAGAAGATGAAAAGAAGAACGTCAACCTATTATTAGAAAATTTCAAATATTATTTTGTACTTCACTGTTGGATGTGTTTAAGCTGTCCGTATGATTTGATTTCTCTACGTCTTCACGATAACGTTTGTTTTCAACAATTCCTTGATCTCTTGCAAGTACTTTCGCAATTCTTGGTGCATGCCACAGCAATGGAAGCATAATAATCGACACTGGAACAGCGGCTACTACAACGAAGGATTGTAATGCGCTCACTCCACCGCCACCCACTTTTATGAGTATAATCGCGATCGCTGCCATCACGACAGCCCAGAACACACGAATCACTTTCGGCGGATCTCCTTCACCCGTTACACTGATTGCAATTGAATAAGACATCGTATCAACTGTCGTAACAACAAAGAGAATCGTTAATACTAGGAAAATAAACGGCATAATCGCCCCAAGCGGCATTTTATCCGCAATCGTAATGATCGCTGCCGGCAAACCATTTTCAAATAATGGACCACTAATAGAACCTGCACTGCTTAATTCGTAAAAAATTCCTGTTCCGCCTAACACTGTGAACCAAAAGTTTGTCGTTAACGCCGCAATGACAGAAACGACAAGAAATACTTCTCGAATCGTGCGTCCGCGTGAAATTCTTGCAACAAGTAATGCAACTAACGGACCAAAGCCGATAAACCAACCGAAGAAGAATAACATCCAATAACCAAGCCATTCTTGGTCACCACGGTACGTACTAATATGAACGAATTCACTTATATACGTTCCAAACGACGACACGAACGAATTAATAATAAATTCTCCAGGACCAAAAAGCAGTAAGAAAACAGCAATCGCAACAGCCATATTCACATTTAATTTACTCAGCCACTGAATCCCTTTATCAATCCCTGTTAGTGTTGAAAATAACACGATCGCCGTAAGACCTACAATAATAATCGCTTGTGTACTAAATGTATCAGGCCAGCCAAACAGCGTGTTTACGCCATAACTCACCTGAAGGCCAAGAAAGCCAATCGGCCCAATCGTTCCAGCCGCAGCTCCGATAATACAAAACACATCGGCGAACGTTCCCCATACACTATGTTTAATCTTCTCACCGAAAATTGGGTATAAAAGCGTTCTCGGTTTCAGTGGCATTCCTTTATTATGATGAGCATACATAATGATGATCGTACTGATCGCCCCATAAACAGCCCATGCTGTAAAGCCCCATGACATATAGCTTTGTGCTAATGCCGGACCGATCGCTTCTTCAGTGCCAGGGCTAATTCCTTTATGCATCGGCGGCACTTCCATAAAGTAATACATCGGCTCTGCTGCAGCCCAGAACACGCCACCTGCTCCTAATCCTGACGTTACAATAATCGCGGCCCACTTAAAGAAACTCATCTGTGGTTTATTAAGCTGTCCAAGCCGTACTCTTCCATACCTTGAAAAAGATAACACCGCCCCAACAATAAACGTAGCCAACAACAGAAGCTGCCAATACGCACCAAAAAAGCGAATCGATAGCTCAAAACCGGTACCTACAAATTTTGTAACCGCTTCTACATTAATGAATGAAAAAAGAACAAAAATAACAAGAAGACCACCGCTTATACTAAAAACCGGCCAATCCACCTTACGTTTTAGTTCATTCCAAGAAGAATTGTTCATCCTTTCGCCCCCTTACAAATTGTGTTTTATTTTTACACCAGCTTTACTATTCACCGTCTTACTCTCTCTTTTAAAATTTACCTCAATAACCAACCAGGAAGCGCTTTCAATAATATACATTAGGAAACGAATCTCTGCTAAATGCTTCACTTACCTCCTTAACCGTTTCATTCCTATAAAAACTAGCAGCATTTCTCCTTCATCATTACTAATTTTATAGGTCCGTGGGAATCAAAAACACATTATCTTGTATGTACCATACAAGATAATTATAAGATAAAACATTTTCTTTGAAGTGTCAATCAATTTTGTGAATTCGAAATTTATAAAAAGTTATATTGTACTATTGTAATAACTACCGTACGTGGAAACGTCTATTAAGAAAGAGAAGGGAGAATAGTGATCTAGTGAAGAAACGCTGATCTTAACGTTTATTTGTCCTTTTCATGTACACAAGAATAGTAATATGCCCATACACGGGATCAGACCCAATAGCGTTGTATGTATGGTTTAAAATCGAAACAAAATAAAGGGATTCTATTTAGTATTATTTTTTAAAGCTATCGTTAAGTAAGAGATTTACTGTTAATTAAGGTAGGCAGCCCCCTCTTTTCATTAGAAAGAGATGCATTATTTTTTTAAGACTTATCTTTAAATTATTCCATCACCCCAATTTCTTTGAAATATCGTTCAGCCCCTGGATGAAATGGAACTTGAACACCTTCAGTTGCTAATTCTTGAGTTAGACTTTTAGTTGCTGGTAAGGTTTCATGTAATTGTTCAAGATTCTCCCAAAATGTTTTTGTGAATTCATAAACTTCTTCTTCAGACGCACTTTCATCCACGTATAGTACGATAGGGAAAGCTACAGTTTCAATATCTTCTGTCTGTCCTTCATAAGTGTCGGCAGGAATGGTTGTCTTAACGACCGAGTTATTTAGATTCGCTATAAACTTATCAGCTATTTCTCCTTCAATAGGAACTAAGTCGATTGGCTTTGTGGAAGCCGTTTCAATTAGACCCGAATGAGGTACGTTAGAAAGTAGAAATACAGCATCCTGTTGATCATCACGAAGAGCTGCAGCCGCATCACCAGTTGATTGCACGCCAGCTACTATATCCTCTTCCTTGGAAAAACCAATTGTATCTAAATAAATAGAAGCAATATTATGTGTGGCCTGTCTTGGTGCTCCCATATTAAAACGCTTTTCCTTTAAATGTTCAAAGCTTTTTATATTGGATTCGTCTAAAACTGCAATTTGTACTGGCATTAGGGATGCATTGAACAAGGATCTTATATTTTCTTTTGCTTCACCTTCATACACTTCTTTCCCAGAGTACGCCAAATTATATTGATATAAATTTTGCTGGGCCACTTCTACATTTCCACTTTCTATTAACGAAAAATTTTCTTCATACCCACCTGTAACCTGTGCGGATAAATTTAGTGTATCACTATTTTCATTTATAACATTACTTATTGCAGATCCAAGAACATATGGACTTGATCCAGAAGAAGATGTTCCCATTGCCCATTGAGTAACGTCTTCCCCCTCTTCATCATTTCCACCGCTTTCTGAACTACAGCCAACTAGCAATAACAGTAAACCAACCACCAACATTAAGTACTTTTTCAATTTAATTCACTCCTTACTTTTTTATTTGTATTCTCATACCCTTTAAACGCAGTATTTTTTAACCCCATGTATTGATATAAGGTTATTGCAATTATTCCTAAAATGCCTAGGATGGTTAAGATAGTATTTGGATAGACTGCAAATAGTGAGAAAATAATAAGCCCCCCTCTTTCCATCCAATTGGATTTTCTTAACCACCATCCTTGAATACCTCCTGTAAAGCCCATGACTGAGATCAATGCGGTTACAAACGTTAACAAGATATTACCCCAAGTTCCTTCCAACAGTAATTCTGGCTGAAAAACAAATGCATAAGCGATAACAAAACTCGGTAATGAAAATAAACTCGCAGCTATTGCTGTTTTAAACCAATTTGCTTTTGCAATACTCGAGGCAACTACTGCAACTATTGCAATTGGTGGAGTTGTTCCCGATTTAACTGCAAAGTAGAATAAAAATAGATGTGCAGCTAGTAACGGAACTCCAATTTCCACTAATGCAGGTGCAACAAAAAGCGCGGACATTAAATATGCTACTGGAGTAGGTAAACCCATTCCTAATATAATAGAGACAATCATAGCAGCTATTAAAGTTAGGAAAATGTCTCCACCACTAAGCCCTATAATGATTTCACTAAGTCTTGCACCTATCCCGCTAAAAACAACAACACCTGTAATAATGCCCATAGTTGCACAAATAACAGCTATTTCAATTGCTCCAATTGCACCATCAATTAATATTCTAATTAAATCATTAAACTTCAAACGAGTATTCTTACGAAGCATCGCTAACAAGAATAATGAAATAATCGCAAAGAAACCGGCTTTCATAACTCCCATTCCGTCAAATAATAAGAGGTAGACTAAAATTAAAATTGAAATTAATAAATGACCTTGCTCTTTAAACACTTTTTTAAAGTCAGGCAATTTATCCTTGGTTAAACCTTTTATATTAAACTTTCGTGCTTCGAAGTCAACGACAGCCAAAATAGAAACAAAATATAAAATAGCAGGTATTATCGCAGCTACTGCAATATCCACATAAGGTATCCCAGTCATTGTCGCCATTATAAAAGCTCCAGCACCCAAAATTGGTGGTAAGATTTGTCCACCTTCAGACGCTACCGACTCAACTGCACCTGCAATATGAGGTCTAAATCCTGACTTTTTCATAACGGGTATAGTTAATGTTCCTGTTGACACTACATTTCCTACTGAACTACCAACTACAGACCCCATTCCTGCACTGGCAATGACTGATGTTTTTGCCGACCCTCCTACATATTTTCCAACCAAAGCTTGAGATGACTTAAGGATAAAATTCCCAGTTCCGGTTTTTTCCAAAACGACGCCAAAAAAGATAAAAATAAATAAGTACGTGGCTGATATACCCAGGGCTACACCGAAGATTCCATCTGTAGTGTAAGAAATCAGGTATACAAGTCGGTCCATACTCATTCCAGCGTGCTGGAAAGGCCCTCCTAAAAAGTTTCCAAAAAGCCCATATAGTAGCATTAATATACTAAGTATAAAAAAGGCCTTATTAATTCTAAATGCTGCATATAAGACGAGGATTAATAATATTGTTGCTGAAAATTTCTGTTCCAAACTCATTGTGGTGGGTCCCATAATAGATAAGACATCATAATAATTTAAAATGACGTAACCAATTGAGTAGATAGTTAAGATTAAAAATAAAAGATCTAGCCATATCAAATGTTTATTAACTTTACTTAAAGGCTTGGTAATCGTTAGGAAGATTACAGTGACTAACAAAAAGTGTATTGCGTAATGAACAATTGAAGTTATAAATATCCCGGAATAGGCAGTATACAAATGAAACACCGATAATGTCAGGGCTGAAATAACACCAATATACTTTAAAAACTTCGATTGCCATGTCTTTGTGAAATTATCTTGACTAACATTTTTTTCTTCCAAAAACTCTCACCCCATTTTTTATAGATTTGCTGTTGATAACGGTTACAAAACTCTGGTTTTACCATGTAACATGTTGTATGGTAGTTAAATATAAATTAACATGGAGGTTATTAATCGTCAATACTTTCTGAAAACTTTTTCTATTCTGAATATAAAACCTATGAACGTTATGTGATACGTTCGATAAAGTGTTATCAAAAATAAGATAGATTTTAAAATGGAAGTTGATAGGTTATAAATGCAAACTCATCAGCTTATTTACTCCAGAAAATGGCCCTTTTCATAAAGAAAGAGCACAACTCTTGTTTCAGAATCGCGCCCGTTCGTGGAAGATCGTTAATAAATATTGTTAAAGATCAAACTCAACTGTACTTTCGTTCATCTGTTAAGATCCCTTTATATGTAGCTGCTAAGGTTCTAGATTATGAACCTTTAGAAATGATTTATTAGGATCTTTTTTCTTTTGTTGAACCTTTATTTTTTATTATTGGCTTGTTTGTAATAGCGGTTTTGTTTTTCTTTGTTACAAAAAAGAAATAGAGTTTATTACAGTAGGTACTTCAGAAAAGCGCCCTTCGTATTATAAGGTTAACCAGATAAGAAAATATTTCTGGTTGACCTTATAATACGAAAGGGCGCTTCTGCCAGGTTTTGACGTCATCCATGACTGCCGATGTTACATTAGAAACCGTCCCTTGGGAATATTGATCACTCAAAAGGTTTTTCATGATCTTTCCTACTTGGCGTACGCCTACACCGTGTTGATAGAGCTGGATAATCAATTCATCAACAGCTACCATACGACGGTTATAGGGCTGAAACATGGCTGTTTGGAAGTCACCATTGCGATCGCGGGGTACTTTAAGGTTTTCCACTTTCCCATATACCGTGGCGAGTGTTCGGGAGTAGTAACCATTCCGGGCATTATTTTCTCCAAACGGTTCATTTTTCAGCGCATTTTGGATTTCTTCTCGAAGGATCAATTCCGTTTTTTCTTTGAGTACTTCCTGCATCGCGATTTTAAGGATATTGGCAGTATCTAGGTTCTCTGTGTTAGAATGAGACATGGACAAAGTGCCCCTCTCGTTTGGTTATTGTGGTGATAACTCAGAGAGTACTTTGTCCTTTTTTGTTTGTCAAAGACCTTACACATACTTTAATAAACCATCTAGTC
The DNA here is from genome assembly GCF_045920555.1 of Pseudalkalibacillus sp. A8. Lineage (NCBI taxonomy): Bacteria > Bacillati > Bacillota > Bacilli > Caryophanales > Fictibacillaceae > Pseudalkalibacillus > Pseudalkalibacillus sp. A8. The sequence continues at coordinate 2,793,563 of NZ_CP174509.1, read as the reverse complement.
CATAACCATTTATCATTTTATTTGGAGCTTTTTTGGTGATTATTGGACTTTTATTAAGTCAAAATAATTTGAGTATCTTCAAGTGGAAAGAAAAAATTTATACTTAGAAAATTCTCAAATAAATGAGGGTAATCACATATTTAAAAGGCATGATTCTCGAGTCTAGAATTGTACCCGATTACGGGATAATACGGATTAAGAATAAAAAAGTTTTTTCCCAGCCTATTTTACAATAATCAGATGTAATCGACATTGAAAAAAGATCGTCAATCGGAAGATCCTTTTAGTTGCTTTCACTTTTTTAATTATTTTTGAGTTGGCTAGTGTCTCCGAAAGGGCCGCCAGCTAATGGAATTGTACGATACATACCTGCAAATGTATCGTAGTTAGAACCAATTCCCTCATTAATTAATCCTTTCGGATCCGATTTCAATTTATCAACCCGATCTTTTTCGCTTGAAAGGAAAAATATCTATGCTGTCAATGTCTCCACATTTTTTAAAATAGTTTGTTTAAACTCCTCTAATGCTTCATCAGTATCAATTGTATACCCACATTCTAGACCAACATATTCATCAAAACCTGTTTCTTTGATGGCATTTAAGATATTGATATAGTTCAATTCACCAGTACCTGGCTGATTTCTACCAGGATTATCAGCTATATGATAGTGACTAATTCTATCAATATAGTTTTTTGCATTTCGAATGACATTTCCTTCTGTGATCTGTTGATGATAAACGTCAAATACCAGCTTTACATTTGGACTATTTACTTGATCAATGACGGAAACTGCCTCATCCGAATATTGAAGAAAGTGTCCTTTATGATCAACTAAACCATTTAACGGTTCAACTTCCAATATAATTCCAGATTTCTCACAAAGTGGTGCACATTTCTTTAAGGTTTCAACCATCGCTTGTTGTTGTTTTTCACGAGGAACACCTTCGATTATATTTCCTGTTTGAGTAATAACCGACTTTGTTCCTAGGATATTACAAGCCTCGATTGTTTGCTTTAGGCCATTAATATATTCTGAGCGTCTTTTTTCATCTACTAAGTTAAAGAATTTCGTGCAAGTAGCAATAATTCCTACCCCAATTCGTTCTTGTTCCTTAGCCACCTCTTTAATATTTAAATCCCACCAACCATAATACTCTAGACCGTTAAATCCATGTTCTTTTATTTTCTCAAGATGATAAATGACATCTTTTCCTTTGTAAGCCCCAATGCAAAGGGAGTATTTCATGTATGTGACAACTCCTTCAAATTGATTGGCTTTCCAACTTCCGCAGACTTATTTGCTGCTAACGTTACATTATGAGTAATCAGTGCATCTCGATAGTCAGATAAAATCATTGAAGAATCTCCTGTAAGAACTGCGTTAATGAAGATTTCATCTTCAACAAAATAAGGGTTAACCAATTCTTTGTACTCTGTTACAGATTCAGCTTTGATATCTTTCAGACCTGCATTACTAATTTCGAGTATTCCCTGATCTGTATATATATCTAGACCAACTTTATGGCCCACCGGAGATAAACACGTATTAGAAATCGTGGCAATACTGCCATTTTCTAATTTCATTGTTACAGTCCCAACATCGGCAACTGTTGTACCTTCAACCTTTTCATGCATAACTCGCTGACTGTATGCAGCAAAAACTTCAAAGACCTCACCACTAAGATATCGCAATAAATCAACAATATGAGTTGTTTGTTCAACAAATTGACCACCTGATCCAGTTTGAACTCTCCACCAAGGTACCATTGGCATACCACCCATCCAATATCCTAACGACATACCTAGTTTTCTTTCATTTAGTAATTCAAGCGCCCTTCTTGATGCTTCCTGATATCGCCAATGATAACCTACAGAGGTAATAATCTTTTGTTTTTCGATCTTGTTAAGAATTTCCGTAGGGCGATTGTCGATTCCAAGTGGCTTTTCAACAAGAAAAGGAATCCCTCTTTCAATGACTGCATTCTCTGCTTCTCCATGTGCCATTGGTGGGACACATATGTATACTGCATCAAGCCTTCGATCATCTAACAATTCATTCACATCGGTGTACGCTTTTGCATTTGTCCATGCTAGAGCTTCTTTCTGTGCTCTTTCCAAATTAATGTCATAAAATGCTATTACTTCTGTATCCTGAATTTTAGCTAAATTATTTAAATGTTCCTTTGCTATGCCACCAGTCCCGATAAAACCGACTTTTACAGTCAAAAGTATCTCCTCCCAATTTATGATAAAATCCATAAAGCTTATTCTTCGGATTCTGTGCCTTCTCGCAATTCCTAACGGTACAAAAAAGGTACCCAAAATTTTTTCGTACCTAAAATAAACCGATGACTGACAAACATAAATAAAATAATTAATGGAAGAGTAGCTAATAACGAACTCCCGATTACTAATCCGTAGTCTGTTTTGCAAATTCTATTTAGTTGATTTATAACTTGCTGTGTATATATATTTAGCTGAATCAGTTAATACAACTAACGGTCAAAAATAATCATTCCATACGCTTATAAAAGAGAATTTTCCCAAGAAAACAAGTGCAGGTTTTATAATCGATAAGCCTATGTTCCAATAAAAGTATAGAATGATTACACCCATCTAAACGGCCAGAGGATCTCTTATTTCGAAGGCCCTTAACCGAGTCATGAGCAAATAATTACAATGAGGAGATCAAAGGAAGGATTTACCTTGATACAGCTGAAAATCAGAATTCTATCTTTTTACATTTAATGTTCAGTTTTCAAATTTAACATTGTTACTCCACACGCTCTCCACTCAATTGGTATTAGTATAATTGTTCATTCGTTTAATTGATGTTTATTCTGGTAATTTGATTTCAACTTCTCTTCCTTGCGCTGCTGATCTCAAAACACCATCGACAATGGCTTGATTATAGAGAATCTGTTCGCCAGGAATTGGAGCTGGTTTATCTTCTTTGATTGCCACGACAAAATCATGGACTTTTTCATAAAAAATGTCTATATTATGAGATTTTACAGGTATATTCGTTTCCGCATGCTGTTCATTCACATCATGGAACAAGCTGATCGAACCAATACCTCCATCCCATACACCGCTCCATGGTCCACTACCTGCCGGTGTAAGTTTTAATCCAGCATCCGTTCCTAGGAAAATAGTTGGTCCTAAGGAGTCCATGTGCATTGCCCAAGAGATCTTGAAGTTGAGGACCTTGCCACCTTCTAATCTGACTAGTGCGACACCAAAGTCTTCTACTTCAAACTTATCTGCTTGACCAAAATACTTTGGATTTGTTCCAAATAGGTTGGAAGTATAGGCAGAAACCGTTAACGGCTTGGGATACCCTAGTGTATTTAACGCAAGATCCAAGGAGTAACATCCAATATCCGCCATGGAACCAGCACCTGCAAGTTTCTTATTTATAAATGTTCCACCTGGGATTCCTCTACGACGTCCACCACCAGTTTGCACGTAATATACATCTCCAAGGGTACCAGATTGAACAAGATCTTTAACTACTTTCATATTTGGATCATATCTAGGCTGAAAGCCAACAGAAAGAAGTCGGTCATTTTTTTTCGACGCTTGCACCATTTCAATAGATTGATCCAGTGTTACTGACATCGGTTTTTCAACTAGTACATGTTTTCCGTCATTTAGTGAATCAACACTTATTTCATGATGGGAAAAATTCGGGGTACAAATACTTACACCATCCAAATCTAATTTTAAAAGCTCTTTGTGACTATCAAATGGTTTTGCACTTTCTATACCTGACTTTTCAATAAATTCCTTTGCCTTACCCGGTATGATGTCGGATACAGCGACTATCTCAACATCATCCATTTTCAGGTATGCTCTTGCATGGGAACCTGCTATTCCACCACTACCAATAATTCCAATCTTAATTTTATGTGACATAATAATCTCCCTTTAAGTTAGTATTTAGCGGAAGTAAATTGCTTAATTTTATCGTAGATTCATAAATTGCATCTAAAATTTACGTTGCGTGTTAAGGATTTACCCTGGTTCTGTTTCATTTGGTATACTTTCAACCTATAGTCTCTCTTGCACCAATGGATCCTTTCAACATCCCCTCCCCGTTACAATTCATCCTATATAATAGGTTGATAATTCGCTTCCTTATAAATCTTTTCTGTTAATTGAACAACCCTTAGAGCAAATTCTCCTTTTACATAATCAGTTCCAAGTCCTAGTAATGCATCGATAAAATTTTTATCCTGATTTGTTGTTTGCTCTGAAAGTTCAGGGGAAACCGGCTCTTCATTTAAATAACGGATGGTTAACCTTCCATTGTCATAAAAGATCGCTCCAAACTCGCCGACAAATACATATGTTTCATGCCAGCAAGGAGCATCTCCAACTATATTTAATGAACCGATTAAACCATCTGGAAATCGCAGTGTTGTAAACGAATTGATTTCCACATCACAATCTCTCATCTCAATATTTGTGCGAGCTTCCTGTGGCTGCAACCCCGTTGTCCAGAGTAAAATATCAATAATATGACTACCAGAATCCATTAACATACCGCCACCAGATAAAGCTGGATTTTGTCGCCAGGTATTTTCCGTCAATGGCTTCCAGTCTTGATATAATGAAGCATTCACAGATGTTAGCTTTCCAATCTTACCTTGCTTTATGAATTCTTTAATAAAAAGAAATTCCGGTTGAAAATGACGCTGGTAGGAAACTTGTAAAATCTTCCCCTCTTTGTTTGCTGTCTCTATTAATCTAGTTGCCTCCGATGAAGAACATGTCATTGGTTTCTCCACTAATACATGCAAGCCAGCTTCTAAGCATTCCGTCGCTTGTTTAAAATGTAAAGTGTGCGGAGAACAGATGACAACTGCATCAAGATTCACCTGTTCTATCATCGCACTGTAGTCAGAGAATTGCTCTGCATTTTCTAAGTTGAGTTTTGTAATGAATTCCCCTCTTTTCTTTTCGCTTGGATCAGCGACTGCTCCAATTTTCACGTGTGCAAGTTCTTGTAGTTGCTTGCCATGAACATAGGATATACCACCTGTCCCAATAATGCCGATTTTTACTTGTTCCATTTTCTTCACCCCTAAAGGAACCTTATGTTTCAACCTCAAAAAAAGATGATTTAACTTGACTCTTGCTAAATTAGACAACATTACGTAAGAAAGAGATATAGGTAGATTCATCTCAAAATATTTTTAAGGGACTAAGTTTAAGCTGCGAAGAATCCTATCTAACAGTTGATACGATTGAATCAGTGTTACGGCACGATCGTCTTTACTTTTAAAGGTCAGATCATCGGCTTGACAATTTGCATCACGAAGTTAAGGGCGAAATGATCAACGAGTATCCCTAACTAAAAAGATGGGAGCAGTTACAATGTTTTTACAAGAGTCAACTTATTCAAAAAATTTTTCTAAGTGTTCTTTTGCTTTAATGATTCCTTTCGATTCCGCATCAACAGATCCCCAGAAACGATGGTCTTCTAATTCAATACTTACTGGTCCGTTATAATTAAGCTGTTCGAGACGTGTAGCCACTTTACCCCAATCTACTTGCCCATACCCAGGAATTGTATATCGCCAAGGACCTTCAGAGAAGCTATATTTCACATCAAATGTTGCAGGAAGAATCCCAAAATCATATTGCTCATCAAGAAGGATTTCCGTATCCTTACCATGACAATAAGTAATTCTTTCTCCAAATTCATTTAAAACACGTAAGTAGTCAATGCCAAGTCGAACCATATGTGATGGATCAAAGTTTAATCCAAGATGTTTTGAAGGAATTGCGTTAAACATTGCCCGCCACATTTCTGGTGTACAGCCGATGGTTGGATATTGTGGTGCAGGTCCTGGCCATCCTTCAATCGCAAAGTAGACATCTTCTTTTTCAGCTTGCTTGATAATTTCCGGGAATGTTTCTTTCCAAATTGCAAAACTATCTGCTCTCGATTGATTAATGTCTTCTGGAGCTAGACAAACAAAGAGAACCTTTCCTCCTAAACGTGCCACATCCGTAATTTGTTGTATTAACTTCTCTGCTGCTTCTGATCTTATGTTGTCATCTTTATTTAGCAGTTTTGTTTGGCCAACTGCACCAACACCATCGATTGAGCCAACCTCAATACCGGTTTCTTCAAAAATTTGTTTGATTTCTGAGGTGTACTCTGGAATATCAACCACCTCTAATCCAACACTTTTTGCGAATTCTGCAACACCTCTAATTCCCTTAGAACCAATTTTTGGTGGTATTCTCATTCCTATTTTGGGGTTCATTAATGAAGACCTCCTAATAGATGATATTTTATGTTACCTCTCTACCTATTTACGCGATTATTTAATTCCACTAAATTTAATACCTTTAATAAACGTTTTTTGTAAAAAGAAGAACAAAATGATGATTGGCACTGTCATCATCGTTGATACCGCCATCATTAAGCCCCACTCAGTACCCATTTGAGTTTGGAATTGCTGGAGTCCTAATGATAATGTATATTGAGTTTCGTCTGTTAAATAGAGTAATGGGCCAATAAAATCTGTCCAGCTAGCCATGAACTGGAATAATCCAACTGCAAGAACTGCCGGTTTCGCTAACGGAAGCATAATTTGCCAATAAATCCGAAACTCGCTTGCCCCATCTATTTTGGCGGCATCCCTTAACGTATCTGGTAATCCCAAGAAAAACTGACGTAATAAAAATATGTAAAATGGTACACCAAAGAACGAAGGTACAATTAAAGGTAAATTTGTTCCAACCCATCCAAACTTGTTAAATATTAAAAATAATGGAATCATCGTTACCTGACCTGGAATCATCATGACCGCAATGGTGATGAAAAATAAAACGTTACGACCTTTCCATTCCAATTTCGCAAAACTGTATGCTACAAGAGGACAAGAAAGGACAACACCAAATGTACTTAAAAGAGTAATAACAACCGTATTATCTAGATAGGTAAAGAACGGTATATAATCCATTGCATTTAGGTAATTTGACCACTGAAATGGTTTAGGAATCCATTCTGGCGGATAGGAAAGCACTTGTGTTAAAGGTTTTAACGATGTTGATACCATCCATATAAATGGAACAATGAAGAAGACGGATGCGATAATTAAACCTACGTGTGAAAAGCCTTTCTGTAATTTGATTTTTGCTTTCGGATCCATTAAAATATCACTCCTTTCTATTTCCCTTGGTAGTGAACCCAACGATTTGAAGTCATAAAGATTAGGGCAGTTAGGGACATAATAATAATAAAGAGAATCCATGCCATTGCTGAAGCATAACCCATTTTAAAAAACTTAAACGCATTATCGTATAAATGCATTACATAAAACGTTAAGGAGTTTGCTGGAGTCCCCTGACCTTGGGTCATTGTGTATGGTAATGTAAACTGTTGAAATGCCCCAATAGCTCCCATTACCAGGTTAAAGAAAATAACCGGAGTAAGTAACGGCAATGTGACATATCGGGTTTTTTGCCACCAATTGGCACCATCGACTTCAGCTGCCTCATAGAATTCCTCTGGAATATCATTAAGTCCAGCAAGATATATGATTACTGATTGACCAATTCCCCAAAGAGACATCAAAATAAGTGACGGTTTAGACCACGTTTCACTTCCGAGCCAGTTTGGTCCATGTAATCCAACCATATCAAGTAGCCCATTCACGAGACCAAAACCAGGATTTAGTAGCCACATCCATAGAACTGCTAAAGCAACATGGGGTACAAGCGTTGGTAAAAAGAAAATTGTACGATAAATTCCCATTCCTTTAATCTTTATATTCAACATCATTGCTAGAGCAACCCCAAATATAATACCTAAGGGGACAAAAAAGATTGTAAAATAAATTGTATTGTAAATAGATTTCCAGAATAAATCATCTTTAAAAAGTTCGTGGTAATTTTGAAAACCAACGAATTCCCCTGGTTGTAAAATACTGTATGATGTGAAACTAAAATAAATCGATGCTATAAGCGGAAAAGCAAAAAACACTAACAATCCTATAATCCAAGGTGAAGCAAAAAGCCATCCATGAAGATTTGATTTTGTAGATAACTTCTTTTGCTTCACAACTACTGATTGTTGAACTCGAGTACCTTTAGTAACTTCCGCCATATAGATTCCCCCTTTCAATTTTTAAAAAGTGAAGGCAAGGAGAAGTAGATCCCCCTGCCCTAAGGGTTACTTATACTTTTCGAGTGCCTTGTTTACTGCTTCTGTCGCTTTATCTAAGTTTTCTTGCGCAGTACCTTTACCTCTAACGGTGTTTTCTCTTGCATCTACTATTTCATTCCACATTAATTGCCCTTCAGGTATAACTGGTCTACTATGAGAATTTGGTAGGATATCGATAAATTTCTTTAGCATTAGATTATCACCACGACCTAACTTCTCGTTAACAGTAGGTATTACTGAAAGATCACCAGGAAGCTCTGCGAAGTATACTTCTTGTCCTTCTTCAGTACCGAAAAACTTTACGAATTCCCAAGCTGCTTCTACATTTTTTGCACCTTTTGGTATGATTACAGCGTGACCACCAGACCAAGTAGTGAAATCAGTACCAGTTGGAGTAGGTATAGGTGTTACACCATAATTCAAGTCTGGCTTGTATTTCTCTATAGCACTGATTGTCCAGTTCCCATCTACTTTCATACTGATTTGTCCTGAAATGAACGGGTCCATAGCCCCAGAGCCTGCAGAACTTTCAAATCCAGCAATATCCTCTACATCGAATTTTTGAGCGACATCCGCCATCCATGTAAGTGCTTCAACAATTTCAGGATCATTTGCTGTTACTCTACCAGTTTCTTTATTGTAGAATTCTCCACCAAAGCTCCATCCCCAACCGTAAATCCAACCTTGTCCGTACCATGGGATAAAACCAATTTGTTTAAAACGATTTCCCTCTTTTTTCGTTAACTTTTCTGCAGCTGCTTCTAATTCTTGAGTTGTTTTAGGTGGATTTTCCGGATCTAACCCAGCTGCCTTAAAGTGGTCTTTATTATAATAAAGCATACGTGAATCTGTTGTATAAGGAAGACCATACAATTTCCCTTTGTAGTTCGCTTCCTCCCAAGCATATGGGTAATATATCTCCTCAGTTATACCGTCAGAAGCAGCCATATCTGTTAAATTTGTAAGTGCATCTTGAGCTGCCCATGAACCAATCTTAAATCGGTCAAAAAGCGCAACGTCGGGTGGATTACCTCCAGCTACAGCAGTTAAAAGTTTTTGGTCTGCTCCTTCACTTGCTTCGGTATATACCATTTTCACTTTAATATCAGGATTTTTTTCTTCGAATGCTGCTACCATTTTTTTTAATGCCTGCAAACCGATATCAGTTGCATCATGCCAGAAAGTTATTTCTGTCTTTCCTTCTGCATTACCACCACTACTTGATCCTTCTGGCAAACATGCAGTTAAAAGTAAACTGAAACTAAGAAAAAGCGTCAGGTAGAAAACACCAACTTTTTTACCTCGATTTTTCACAAGTACTTACCTCCTCTTAAAATTGTAATCCTCTGTAATCCCCTTATATATAAAATCTAGGATGACTTTACACAATAAAAGAAGTGATCTCTTTCAACAAAATGAATGCGCTTACATTTAGTTGAAAATGATGTATTCTAAAACCTATTGCCCGACCCTCATGCTTGGACATCAAAATTAATTATATATGTATACACGGAAGATATATCAAATTACTATTTTTATTAATAGGTATATCAATTCCGTTTAATTACGATGTTATTATATCAACTTAAAATTAAACATGTCAACACTTTTTTTGCAAGATTCTGAAAATTTAAGTTTGATTTTACAAAAAGCTCGAAGCTGAGGGTGAATTAATATAAGAGAATTTGTAATTATAACAATGATGAATCAGTTTCATAATTCATCTTTTTTAAAATGGATAAAAATCCAGTATATAAAAATATCGTTTTTTAAGCAGCTTTGTTAAATGTGATTGATTGTTCTTTAATCCGTGCGTTAGCTAATTTCATCATATTGTAAACGAGTGTGACCCAATCAAAATGGACTTTTAATCGTTTTCCGGATCGGTATCGTACATTGCCTAACTGAAAAAATTCATTTAAATAAGCGATTACTCGTTCCACTGCGGTCCTTTCTTTATATAGGTCATCCCATGCCTTTGAGCCTCGGGCTGGTGCACTGTAACGTCGTAGATCAGTCTCGATCTTCACTTTATAAACCTTTTGACTCAGAGAATCATTGGCTAAGGGACAACTGGCACATTCTTTGGGACGCGTATATTTAAGGGTTTGATACTTCTTGTCAAAACTATCATAACGATAGGAATGCTCTCGTACACAAGTGGGAGCGAAGTTTTCATCAAATCCATCGAACTCAGCTTCTTTTTTCGTCCTGTGGGCGATGATTGAATAGCTTTTCATTGAATAGATCTGTTGGTAAATGGCTTTGAAATCATACCCTTTATCTAATATCGCATGATTAATTTTCAAAGTGGGAAGTACTTCTTGGATTCCTTTGAGTAAAGGGATCGCTGCCTTTCCATCATTTAATTTGGCTGTGGACATCATGGAATGTAGGATAAATTGGTTTTTCGTATCGACCGTAAAGTGACCTTTATAGCCATACCAATATCCGTTTCTTCCTTCGCTATTTTTCTTATAGCCCCAATTGGGATCTATCGGTATCTCATCTCGAAGAACTTGGTAGGGTACATCAAGTTGGTCTAAGGAGGCTTCGTAAGCCTCTTTTTCTTTCCGCCATTGTTCACGTTCTTTGTTCGTTTTTCTTCCGCGTTTCTTTAATTTGGGTTTTGGTTTTTTCTCTTTTGCGATGAAGGCTTTATCTCTGGATGTGAAATGACCGGCATCGATCGCTACATTAGGGTCATCTTCGATGAATCCCTCTTTTAGGGCATCCTGAAGGACCTGATGATCAGTCTCTTTAAGAACATTCGTTTCTTCAATCTTTGAAATCATCCTTGAGTAAGAGGCTTCGGATGGGACCGAGTCCGACACAAGGAAGCCACAATCCAACTTGAATTGAAGATCGTAGTTAAGACGGTTAACCAAGAGTTGAATTTCTGGAATACGTTCCACCACTCGAACGATAAGTGATTGAATCATCGCTGGATAATTCAATTCAACAGGTCTTCCACGATTGGATTATTTCGCCACCACACTGACGATTAGATCAATACAAACCGCAGAAAAAATCTCATCATATCGTTGGGTAGGTTCCAAATCATATAATTCCATCATGTCAAACAGACTTTCTTGTCGTTAATAGGCATAGGAGACCTCCTTTTGTTTCGAAAGTTTGTGTGGTTACTTACTCTTTATCGATAATTGGGGAGGTATTCCTTTTTTGTTGTTTCAAAACCCTTGGGACCGTAAGGTAGGGATTTATGAAACTGATTCATGATTACAAAAACTTATCTCACACCTGTTTTTTGGTTTTGTGAGTCTCCATTCTTAAGAACAAAAAATAATAGAAGCTACATTCAAATGAACATAGCTTCTATTATTGAATTGCTTTTATTGATCTCGATTGTGTAGATCTTCCTTTAATGACCTTAAATCCAACCTCAGAGTGAATTGGAGGCGTATCACTTTCTTGTACATGTTTAATTAATAAATCAACAGCATTAACACCGATTTTTTCTTCGTCTTGTAATATATGAGTGAAGAGTGGTTTGTCTATTATACCTGTTGGCGTATCAAAGCATGCAATAGAATAATCTTCTGGTACCTTTTTATCTAATGAGACTAATACTTCATATAATAAAACAGCAACCAAATACTCGCTTGTTATGAAAGCAGTGATTTCTGGGTTATTCTGAATTAATTTTTTTATTTCATTTCTATCGTTTTCATCAATTCTTAACTTTCTATTATTAATATCTGAATTTCCTTGTAGTGTACTCCTTATATTCTGTAAAATCGTATCAGGTTTAATTCTTACACCTTTGTCCGCCATTGCGACATGAAATCCCATTAGTCTATCTTCGAGAGAAGAAGTTCCCCCTGTTGGAGGTGTAAGATAAGCGATATGTTTATGTCCAATTTCTAACATATAGTTTGTTAACTCAATTGCTGCCATTTTATTATTAATGCAAACAGCACTTGAAGGTATTCCTGTTAAGTATCTATCTACTAAAACAAGTGGGTAATTTTCTATAACTAACCTTAGTAATGCATTATTATAATGCTTTCCTGGAGACGGCCATAAGATTAATCCCCTAACACCAAGATCTACTAAAGAATTTATTGCTTTTTCTTCTAATTGAGGATTACCTAATGTTTGTTTCATGACCATAGCTAGGTTATGTTTAGAACATCTTTTCTCAACTGAATCGAGAAGTTTACTGCCGTAATCACTCCCAAACCCTGGAAAGATAAATCCAACTAATTCTTGTTTGGAATTCGATAGAAAGAGGTTATTCTCTTTCTCTATCGTTAAATTACTTGTAGCGGTGTTAATATCGGAAACATAGGATCCTTTTCCTCGATATCGTTCTATTATATTTCTTTGAGCTAACATATCTAAAGCTCTTTTTGTTGTAATACGACTTACATTGAATTTTTCAGCAAGCTCATTTTCAGAGGGGATTCTATCCCCAGTTTTCAGTGTTCCATTTTTTATTTCTTCTAAAATATCAAAGTAAATTTTCTTATATAATTTGCTCATTGTAACTCCTTGCAATGTTTTAATTGATATATTAAATATAACAATTAAAATATACTTTGACAACTATTGTATCTTAAAATATATTTTTTTAAGTGAATTAATAAAAGAAACTTACTTACGATTCCGTTAACATACCAACATCCTTTTAAGCATAAAGACTGTTGAATCGTAACCGTATTAATCCTTCATTAATTATCTGGTTCTTAAACTTCTTCCATTGATCGGAACATATTCAATTCTCAAATCTTTTTTGTGCAATGGGGTTCGATGCCCCATTGAACGAACTGAAGTACAAAAAAAGGAAGGAGATCAACTCCATCCTCGTGTAATGTCCATAAATAAGGATTACAGTTGAGATATTAGCTGAAGACACAACCAACGAATGATAAGAATTTTTAAGTAAGAAGGGAAGGAGCTATGCTCCTTCCACCTTCCAAATTATTTTACATATCCTTTTTCTTTCAAACTGGTAACCCCGCTTCTGTATTAATAATCAGATGATTCAATACCTCAATCCCCATCATCTGTCCAGCTTCTAGAAGTCTTTTTGTTACTTCAATATCTTCTCTGGACGGGGTTGTGTCTTGGGAAGGATGCTGGTGACATAGTATGATGGCTGCGCTGTTATTCAAGATTACACTTTTGAATACTTCTCTCGGATGCACAATACTTGCATTGATAGAGCCAACATGGCACCGATGCACGGCAATTTCGTATTGAGACACATGACAAAGAACACTTCACGATCATCCTCACCGATAAACCCAGCAGCCACTCTAGCACCATCTTCTGGAGAACGTATAATGTGTGTTTGCCTTCCTTCCACCTCTGAAATCACCTGTCTAATCCGTTGAACCTCATAAATTGTTTCCATCATGAAACAGCTCCTTTCTTTGTTTGAAAAGAAAGGAATTTTTGCGAAAACGAGTGTAGAAGGATACGTAAGTATGTGTAAGCATCAAGTGAGATATTACGGCCATACTCAAAACCCAATGACTTAGCCAGCGTTTTCTGTTCTTTTTTCACCAAGTTTACGCTGGCTTAGCCGACTTGGTTTTGGTTGTGGCCGTTCGAACACGCAGATCCTTTACCGAGTGATGAGCAAATAATTATAATGAGGAGAACAAAGGAAGGTAAAATGAAGAGATAGTGTAGGAAGGTTGAATATATCTTTAACCGGATCTAGCCCCAAATGCTGAGGAAAAGCCAATTAACAAAATTTTATTAACCCCAAAAGAAAAACCCTCAACTACAAATAGCAAGAGCGTTGAAGGAATTAATTTAGTTTTGTTCCCAAGGATGAACTTGTGTACGGAACATATCTCACCCTTTCAGATCTCCTCAAAGCATATCTAAAAGTGCTGTAATATCAGCATTTATGTTTTTTATATATTAAAGGAAATCATATTTTTTGAAATTATTTTGGTCAAATTTTGGTCAAGGATTCTACTTTTCTTAATGGTTAAGAAAGCAAAAGCTATAGGCTGCTTTAAATATTAATAACGATTATTGTAATCTTGAAGATCAGAATCCTTATTGAACCTCCCTAAAGTTACACAGTTGAACCTTCCATTTCGAACTTAATTAAAAAACACTATCAAACCTTTTTTAATACTTATAAAAACGTTGTTATATCAGGATTTTTCTGATTTCCTTTTTAAAATGTTTTATCATTTTTCAATCTCACTTGGCACAAATTTGGCACGAATGTATCTATTGATTTTTGAAAAATTGAATTCGCATTTAATGAATAGGTACGTTCAAATAAATGTTCGGCTAGGAGTGTGACATACAGGAGTTTTTCAATTTGTTTTAGTTCTGATATTTGTTTATAAAACGTCTATCTATCCACTTTTTTAAATGCCATGCCCACCTTCCTGAATACCCTCTTCCTCTATAAATGAGAAATCCTTGCCTATTACCTGTCGACAGAATTGCGATAAAGTGACGTTGAGGCCGGAAGTATTCCCTTTTATCCGAGTTATTTACAAATTCCAAGATATTGTTGAATAGTACGGGTCCTTGTCTTACTGCATATACTCCAGTCTTAGCAAGATCTCGATGATTATCCAGCGTTATACAATCCCCAGTCCCGAAAATAGAAGGGTACTTTTCAACCTGCAAGGTATCCTTTACAAGCAGATATCCCTGTTCATCGGTTGGCAATTGGGACTCCTTGAATAAGCCTGGTGCTTTCGGACCAGTCAACCATATTAACTTGTCATATACCACCCGTGTATTACTTGATGTAAATAGAGCACGGCTTTGTACTTCTTGGACGGTTTCACCTTTTACAAGTTTAATTCCTTTTCCTAAAATGATTTTTTCTATTTTTCTGGATATCCTTTTGTTTTCACTAGCCAATAATTCACCTGAACTAATAAGTGTAATCTCAGTTCTGATTCCCTGTTTTTGTCGTCTTGCTTTAAGAGCCAAACTTATTTCAATTCCAGCTGCTCCACCACCTACAATAACAATTTTTTCAGCAACTTCTGTATTCGTTATAGCGTCGGGGAAATGATAATTGGGTTTTATTAGAGTAGCAAATTCGGACACTCTAGGTAATTCTAAACCTCTCGTTAATGAGCCAATATCAAATGAAATGACATCATAATCGTATAAGTCACCTTTTCCGGTCACTATTTTTCTTTCATTGGGATGAATAGCCATTACCTTGTCTTTAACCCAATTTATTTGGGATCGTTGAGCCAAATCTTTCAAATTTATTCTTATCTCATATAGTTCATAAAGTCCTTCTATGAATCCAGACATCATTCCTGAGTAATATTGATAACAATCTGGTGATATTAAAGTGACTTCTACATTTGGAATTGTATACCGTTGGAGTTGTTTAATGACATATAGATGTGCGTGTCCTCCACCCACCAGCAATAATTTTTTCACAGTTCAATTCCTTTCAATAGAATATAATCTGTCTAATTTACTTCTATTATAAATCAGATTTACTTTGGGAACTCTCTAACTAAAAATGATAATTCCATGTGCTTCAGGATATTCCATATTAAAATAGCACCTCAATTAATGGTAATAGGATTACCTTTTCATGAGGTGCTTGATAAAATCAGTATTACAATATCGACCTATCTCTAATTATCGACCGGAAAACAATTTTAAATTAAGCGATTACTTTAAATTTTTCGATATATATTTTATTATTTTTCGCATCTCTGTTATGCCGGGTCTACCAAATGGACTTGTCTGCCTTTTTTGATATAGAAGTTGTCCATTTTGATCAATAAGGAAATAGGCGGATTCTCCGTGAAGACCATGGTCTTCATTTGGATCATCATCACCATGATAATAAACATCGTAATCCTGCAATACCTCTAATCCAATTTAACAAAGTCTATTAAAAATATAAGTGAATGTATTCTCTTCTTTTTTATTAGCACAAGACCGTTTACAAAATCGAGATAGAAAGCAGAATGATAATGGTTAGTGATGAAGGCTGCCGGGTAAGGGCAGCCTTCAATTTCTATTTCGTTTTTTTGTAAACGAAGGCCAGAATCAAGGCGAAACCAATGTGTGTCATCAGGTTCATCAGTTGTGCCCCTGTAAATGCGGCGCCAATCATAACCCCCATGCCTAACATTGTCGGCATGATCAAGAGAGGACCTATCACCCACAAAATAATTCCATAAATAAGGGCCAGTCCATATATGTTTTTTCTTCCTGATTCAATGATACCGAATCCTAAACCAAATATAAGACTGATTACTAGATGAATGATCCATCCTACCGCAATACTTTCAGAGCCAACCAACATTGCCACCATGCCTAATTTCCCCATCATCTGCATCGCAATGCCAAATATAATACCAGCGACAATACTACCAAGAACTGATGCCTTGATGGAGAAACCAATTTTTCCAGTCTTCGGTTCTTGAACACTTTTAACTTCTGCCATTTGTAACACACTCCTCTCTCGGGATACATTAAGTGTATAAAAGAATAGGAGCCATTACTGTAAGATAAATTACATAATATTCAATCTAATTACTAGATAATGATAGAAAGCATTTAATTACTTGGAGGCTATTGTGATGTTGAAAAAGCTGGGGTTAGGGCTCATTTTGTTAATTGTGGTCATATTTTATTTTAAGGGAAGTAACTTGATTGATTTATTGACCGGGGATTCCATCAATCGAGTCGTAAGTTATGTTCGTTCTTGGGGTCTATTTGCTCCACTTATCAGTATAATACTGATGATCCTTCAAGCTATTGTAGCGCCAATTCCTTCTTTTTTAATCACTGGCGCTAATGGTTCGATATTTGGAATTTATTTAGGGTTTGCTATATCCTGGATCGGGGCGATGTTTGGTGCAATAACAGCGTTTTACTTATCCAGAGTATTTGGATATGAACAAATTAAGAAAAAACTGGATGATAACTGGTTATATACTTTTAAAAAAATGGAAGGTTCCTATGGATTTTGGTTCGTTCTTATTATGAGACTTTTACCAGTCGTCTCTTTTGATTTGATCAGCTTCGCTGCTGGGTTGGCAGGAATGCAAATCAAGCGTTTCCTCCTTGCAACCGGTATAGGGATGATACCTGGAACCATTGCGTACACTTTATTGGGTCACGGGCTTGTGGATATTGATAAATACCAAAATGTGATGTTGTATAGCCTAGGATTTCTCATTGTCTTATTTCTTGTTGGGTGGGCAATTAGATGCGGGCTTTTGAAACAAAAGAAAACAAAGGATGATTTATAACCAGTCCTTTGTAACAACTCGCTTATGCTCTTGTCCAATTGGCCTCTGTTTCAATACCAGCAGCAACAAATGTTGTGAATATCGGACAACGTGCATCTGTTTTTTCTTTTAATTCTTGAATACGTTCATCTGATTCGTCTGTAGATACTTTTGCATTGACTCTTATTTTTTCGAAATAAGGCTTCACATTAGGGTCTCCCATCAGGCCTCTTGTATCGAGAATGCCACTAATGTCAAATTCAATTCCTTTTAGGTCAAAATCCATTTCTTTTGCTACCAAATTGGCAATGACATTTTCACAACCTGCAAGAGATGCTAACAGCGCTGAAAGAGGATCTGCTCCAGTATCCTTTCCCCCCATTGCTGGTGGTTCATCAATTGTGATTTGATGTTTTCCCGCATCCAAAACCGATTGCATCCCATCGGTATTACCTTTTATACGAATGACTGATTTATCTGCCATAAATTTGACCTCCTTTGTTATTATTAACTTACATTAATCATACTAGCATCGAAGGTTAATTTTTTTCTGTAAGATGGCTTACATTGAGCCAGTCCTTAAAAACCCCCTATTTTACTCCAACCAATTCTTTGATTTCACTAATTCTATCACCTTTAATAATAGTATTCCTATATATAAATATCGGGACGTAGAATTCACCTACATGTTTTTGAACTTCTTTACTAAATTCAGGTTGTTCACATATATTAATTTCGTTAAATTTTAAATCAAATTCCTGCAAGAAATTTTTAATGTTTTGACATTTAGAACAACCATTGATTGTATATAAAATAGCTGTCATCATTCTTTCAACCCCTCCTCTTAGTTTATACAATACATCAAGGTTCATCTTACGTATGTAATATAAATTACTTTAAATAATCTCCATACAGAATATAATAGTGGCAGGAGGGATTTGCTTGGAAAATAAATTGAAATTTCTTTCTCAGATAAATCTACTTGAGGAAATGCAGATGGACGAACTCAAAGAAATAGATCGAATAAGTAATATGAAGCCTCTGAAAAAAGGCACGACCATATTTACCCCTGATACGTCGATCCAGGCTTTATACTTATTGAAAAAAGGGCAAGTCCGTTTGTACCGGATGAGTGAAAATGGAAAACAATTCACAGTTGATATCCTGGGAGATGGCAATATTTTTGGAGAAACTTCTACGTTTTCTTTGACTGAGGATCAGGATTATGCAGAAGCGATGTCTGATGTTTATTTATGTATTATCGGCAAGTCTGAATTCGAGAATTTGATTGAGCAGAATCCTAAATTAGCGATTAAACTGATTGAAATTTTATCAGCAAGATTACGAGACATTTATGAGGTCAGCGACAAATTGCTCTGAGGGATGTACGTTATCGGGTATTATCGTTACTACTGAAATTAAGTGAGAAATTTGGAAAACGAAATATGGAATGGCAGACGATTGATGTAAAAATTACGCATCATGATATTGCGACAATGATCGGTTCAAGCAGGGAAACAGTCAGCTCTATCATAAGTCAATTAAAAAAGGAAGGGATTCTAAAGAAGACTTTGAGTACACTTAAGATCAATGCTGAACTAGCTTTAAAAGAGCTGGATAAGAACAATTGAGGTTTAATTATCTCTCTTGCAACAACCTTTAAATGCCGCCATTTATTCATAAGATATTTCATTTCATTATGAGATAGGATTCCTGTAGTCCTATCCCCTTTTTTCATCTAAAAAAGCGAATATATTTTTCAGTAAGTTTAGGAAAGACACCTTTAAACAGCTTTTCCCTCCAAAACTGATTTGCTGCATTCTCCAGGATAGCACCGTGTGTCGGGTAAGGATGGATGACATTTGAAAGGTTACCGATTTTATGTCCTTCCGTCTTCGCAAATACAATTTCTTGCATCCAATCTCCTGCATTTCTGCCAACCGCATGTGCTCCAAGGATTTCACCTTTTTGCGAAGTGATGACTTTCACAATACCGACCTCGTCCCGGTCAGTTGCAAAACGATCAACATCTTTCATACGAACTTTGAATACCTTGATGGATTCTCCATGTGTGTCTCTAGCTTCTTTCTCTGTCAAACCAAGGTGGTACACTTCCGGATCCGTATATGTCACCCATGGGAGATTGTCATAGTTGATTTTTCCTTTGATGCCGATCAAAGCATTACGTACGACAATTTTCCCTTCCATTCCTGCAGCATGAGTAAATAGATATTTCCCATTCGTATCTCCTACAGCAAAAATATTCGAGACAGTCGTTTGAAGGTGTTCGTTCACAACGACGTTCCCCTTCTCAAGCTGAACTCCAATTTCCTCTAGTCCAAGGTTATCGTTATTTGGTTTTCGACCCGTTGTAATCAGAATAGCGTCTGTTTCAATTTCGACTGACTCCCCGTCTTGTTCAACGGTCAGAACTTTCGTGCCATTCTCCATACGAACGCTTTTCGCCAGAGATTTGAATAAGAACTTGAACTCTTTTTCAAGTTCTTTCTTTATGACCGGAATCAGTTCTTCATCTTCACAACCAAATATCGTGTTTGATGTTTCCACAACGGTGACTTCTGAACCAAAACGTGCCATCGATTGTGCCATTTCTAGTCCAATAGCACCTCCACCTATAACAACCAAACGTTTCGGTAATTCTTTTAAGTTGAATATCGATTCGTTTGTGAGGTATTCTACTTCTTCAATGCCTTCAATCGGCGGTATGAACGGTCTGGATCCGGTAGCAATGACGAATCGTTTCCCATTCAGGATTTTTCCGTTATCCAATTCGAATTGTTGTGCATCTATGAATCGCCCTGTACATTCTGAAAAGATATCGACACCTAGTGATTCAAAGCGCTCATGGCTGTCATGATGCTGAAGGTCAGAAATTGCTGCTCTTACTCTTTCCATTGCTAGCCCTATATCCGGTTGACCATAAACCGAAAACCCTAATCTTTCTGCAGCTTTTTGAGCGCCGTAGACTTCTTTCGCACTTTTAATGAGCGCCTTTGATGGAACACATCCATAATGGAGACAATCTCCACCGAGTAGCTCATTTTTTTCAATAAGAGCGACCTGGGCACCAAGGCTAGCGGCACCTGCTGCTACGGTAAGTCCACCAGCGCCACCACCTATAACAATCAAATCATATGGTTTCATCATCAAGAACCCCTTCCTCGCCTTCTTGTCTCTTCATCCATTTATTACGGACCCACATTGGAACCACTGTTAATGCCGTGAAGACAATTACTGCAAAAAGGATGATTTTCGGGTCCCCTTTTACCAAACTGCTGCCTAGAAAGTTGTAAGCGAAAGTCCCAGGAATGATGCCTATCAAAGTTCCCAGAAAGAAATCTCGAAAACGAACTTTTGAAACCCCAGCAGTGTAGCTGATAAGGTCGAAGTTAAACAAAGGTATGAATCGGAATAAAAGGACATAGAAGAATCCGCTTTTCTCCAATTGTAATTGAATGGTTTTCCCTTTTCCTTTCCATTCTTTTTTTGCAATATTTTTTCCAATTTTTCTAGCTACGATGAAGGATAATAATGCTCCTGCAGTCGCTCCCAGCACTGTAAAAATCGTACCGAACAATGGTCCGAAAGCTAGCCCACCTGTAATGGAGAGAACAGATGCCGGAAAGAAGATCAGAGATCGAACCGTATATAAAAGCATGTAAATGATTGGAGCAAATATTCCAAATTCGATGATCCAATCTCGGATTTCATTAGCATCCAAGTTCAATTGAGTCGTGCTGAACCAGATTACAAATGCGACAATCGCAACGATCGAACTCCACTTTAACCATTTATTCTTAAGCAAGGTTTTCATTGTCTTTATCTCCACTCTTCTTAATATTCTCTCCAAAGTGATGAATGCTGTCCCCATCATATTGTAATAAAATGAGGTCTCCATCTGTGAATTGATGTTTTTCGTAAGGAAGAGTAATCGTCTGATCTGCTTCAGGTATATAGATATGGTAGATCGTTTGCCCGTACTCCAGACTCTCATTCATGACTTTACCTTCAAGAATATTTAGATTGTTTGAAGTTTTGGAGACAGCAGGTATTACAGCCAATTTATTAGATGGTACGAAGCCCTCCTTAAAAACCAACCCTTCTGAAAAGAATTGAGCTACAAACGGATTTGCTGGTTGTAATGATAGGAACTTAGGCTTTCCGACCTGCTGTATCTTGCCTTTTCCCATTACAGCCAGTCGATCTCCCATATATGATGCCTCTTCTTTATCATGGGTGATGAACAAGCCTGTAACCCCTTCTTCCACCAATACATTTCTAACGTATTGCCGTAAATCATAACGAAGTGACTGATCCAAATTACTGAATGGCTCATCTAAGAGGAGCAAATCAGGCTTCGTTACAAGAGCACGGGCTAACGCCACACGTTGTTGCTGGCCCCCAGAGAGTTCATATGGAAATTTCTTCTGATAATGAAACATATCCACTTTATCAAGCATTTCTTGGGCGGATTGGATTCTTTCTTTTTTTGCAACCTTTTTCATCTTTAACCCATAAGTCACATTCTGCAAAACATTCATGTGGGGAAAAAGAAGGGAATCCTGAAACATCAAGACAATCCCGCGTTTTTCATATACATTTGTTTTGAGAATATGCCCGTTCATTTTAAACGTTCCTTTATGTTCTTCAAGGCCTGCAATACATCTCAATAAAGTTGTTTTTCCGCAACCTGAAGGTCCAACCACACTTAATACTTCTCCTTTATTAATCGAAAGAGAGATATCGTCAAGGATGGTCACTTGGTTGTTAAATTGTTTTGAGATGTTCTTTAGGTCAATAAATTTCTCCATACCTACGATATCCTTTCCATCAAGGTTGTCTGATCAACGTTGTCACACTTTTACAAATCAATTCAATGCCGAACCAAAAAATGATCGGTAATATAGCAAACAATAGGGTGAACGCAGCCATAATTGATTGGTTTGCACTGTTGAAATAGGGGTAATAGATCATCGGTAATGTGGTGATGATCCCTCCTCCGATAATCGCTGTCAATGCATATTGACTGAGAGTAATGACGACAGTGAGCACAATTACACTTCGTATGCTTGGCATTAACATGGGTACCGTAATCGTCCAAAATTGTTTTAGTCGACTTGCACCCAAGACAGTCGCTTGTTCATACCATATTGTGCCGATTCGCTCATACCCGGTTCTTAGAATTCTGATTGCATAAGGGACAGTAGGCAGGAGATGAACAAGCACGACACCTGGAAGTGTGTCAGCTAGATTGAATCGAATCATTGTCAAGTGTAAGCCCATGACAATAAACAGCAACGGAATCAATAAAGGCAGCATTAGAATCGTTTCAATTAATGTCTTCCCTTTGAACAGTGCAAATGCAAGTGCTCTAGCAGCAGGCATACTGATGCACATGGTTAACATCACGACAGCAGCTGTAATGATCAACGAGTTACTCAATGCTTGAATAAGGTTCGGATCGTCGAATACTACATACCACGCTTGAATTCCAAATTGGTGAGGTATCAAATCGGGCCACATCCATCGAAAGGAAATACTTTGTAACATAACAAGTAATACTGGCCCTATTGTCAAAATGACCGAAAATACCAACAACGTTCTAATCATTAATTTTTGAAACATGATTAACTCCCCTTCATTAAACGGTGCCGGTATTTTTGACTGGATGAATAGACGGCTATAGTCAATGTGACAATGGTGACTGTCATAACCGTCATCGATGCAAAGGCGAGCGGCCTCTGGGTCCAGGTCCCATCAAAGAACCATTCGTAGGCGAGAACTGGGGTCATCTGCGGGAACGTGACTCCAAGCAAATAAGGGACTTCAAAGGCTGCAAAGATGAATGCGAATAAAATAAATGCGATTTCAATGATAGACGGCCACAGAAATGGCCACTGCGCCGTTAGAAATACATTGGATTTGCTTCCGCCTAACGTCCGTACGACATCTTTTAAGCGGTTGTCCAGTTGCACATAAATTGGCAACAGCATCAACACTACAAACGGGATTTCCTTCCATACATACGTCAATATGATTCCTACTCCTTTCTTATCATTTACTAGATTCGGGAAATCACCAAGTTGTGAAATCACGCCTAAATGATATGAAAATCCTGATATCCATCCGCTATCTGAAAATAACAGTACAATCAGATACCCTGCAGCGAAATGTGGAAATAACATAGGAACCCATATGACTGCTTTCCATCGGTCTTTCATAAGATACGAGAAAAGAAAGTGTGTAATACCAAGACCGATCAATAAACCGAGTATGGTTGAAATGAGAGTGATCAAAAAGGTGTACCAGAGTGAAGTCCAAAACAAGCTTTCCGTAAAAAGAGCTCGATAGGCTTCGGTCGACCATGAAAACTCCATATGCAGGCTTTCCGTTATCCCATTAATCATGCCGTTAGCTAACAGCCCAGCAATCAATAAAAATGCTGGGGCAAGCTGCAAGTATGGAAGTACCTGTTTATTTCTGAACAACTTCATGCAACCATTGCTCCTTAATCCAATCAATATAGGAAGAGTTAAGTTCAGGTAAATAAGCCTCCTCCAATTTTTTTGTCGACAGGACAGCGTCTCCCCGATCAAGAGATTTTAGTTCTGATTGGATATCTTTTGGTAATCGGTTAGATTCAAGTACCATACCTTCTCCCCACATTGAAGGGTCTATTTTTGCCAACTGGGCTTCAGGTGATTCCATAAAATTGATGGCTAACATAGCACCCTCAGGATTAGAACTGTTAAATGGGATACTTAAATAATGCGTATTACCGATTGAGCCGATATCTAATACATACGATTTAGTAAACGGTGGAAAAACACCTTCCTTGATCAACCCCTCACCCCTTGCCTCATTGAAACCAAATGTAAACCATACTTCACCTTTACTATACAATTGATCTAATTGGGATAAAGATTCGGGGTAAGTTTTTCCACTCCTCCATAATTGCGGTGTTATATCCTTCAAATAACTCCAAAACGCCTCATCTTCACCTTCAAGCCAAGAGGGATCAGCATTTTCGTTCAGTTTTGGATTCTTACCTGTTTTTTCATACAACACATGACGCAAGAAAGCATTCCCAGAAAAATCCTTTGGATTTGGGTAAGTAAAGGTACCAGGATTTTTCTTGATAAACGTACTCAACTCATCCAGGTTTTCAGGTGGACTTTGTACCTTTTCAGAGTCATACCATATGACAAATTGAACTTTTCCCCATGGGGCTTCCATCCCTTCGATCTCTGTACCCATATCAGATTTCGTGAAGTTCTTATCACTGTCGATATATTTAGTGAAGTTGGGAAGTTTGGATACAAATGATCCGAGGAGTAATTTATTTTCTTTAGCATTTTTAAAGTTCTCTCCATTGATCCAGATGACATCAATCGTCCCTTTTTCTTTGCCTGCTTTTTTCTCGGTTTGTAGTTTATGGATAAAATCATTCGTATCCATCGGGTGTCTTTTTAATGTAATATGATGTTTTTCCTTCAACTTAGGGGCAACCCACTCATCAATATAACGATTTACCCCGTTGTCACCACCCCACATGAATAGGTTGACAGTTGAACCCTCAGCATCTTTTACAACCTGATCCCAATCTTTTTCAAGTGCATCCGAGGAATGCCCTTCTTCACTTGTATTACATGCGGTAAGAAAGAATGTCAAAACCGTTATTAGTGCCATCACTTTATGTATCATCTTTATTAAACCTCCATTCTCTTAGTTGTTTATTTTTATATCTAATCAAAGTATAGTAGATGTCTGAAAAGATTTATGTAAGGAATCTTACAATCCATACGGCTTCAAAATGTAAGTTATGTTACTGTATGTTTTTCTTTCTATGGTTAAAATTAGTACAATAACCCGTATTTTATTTGAGGTGGTCGAAAAATGCTTGATACTCATGCTAGGAAATATGTTCAACCGATAATTGAAAAGACTGCAGATTTCTTTTTGAAAACAGGACTCACTGCAAATCAAGTAACCTACCTCGGATTTTTTGTGGGGATATTTACCGGCGTCTTTGCTTATTTTGGTCACCCTGTCATAGCAGTACTCACCCTGTGGATTTCAGGCTTCCTGGATGCAGTGGATGGTACGATGGCACGAAAAACGAAAACTTCACCCTGGGGGACATTACTGGACATCACATTTGATCGTTTAGTCGAAATAAGTGTGATTGTAGGGCTCGCGTTTCGTTATCCGAATTCGATGTGGGCTTTACTTTTATTAAGTGTTTCCATCATCTTTGCAATGACCGTTTTTCTTACGGTTGGTGCCCTTTCAGAAAAGAATGGTGTAAAATCCTTTTATTATCAAGCAGGTCTTGCAGAACGTACGGAAGGATTTATCCTGTTTTCAGTCATGATCCTATTTTCATCCTATCTGACATTGTTGACATTATTATTTTTAATCGTTGAACTGTTCACTACATTTCAACGGCTATTGGAAGCAAAACATCTACTCGACAAAAAGAACTGACTTAACTCGTCAGTTCTTTTTCATATATTCATTGTTCCAGCTGGACACCCAAGCCTTCAGCCATACGATTGACAAAATTAAAGTAAGATGTGATTTGGCAAACATCCAGGATTTCCTGATCGTTACAACCTTTTTCTCTTAACAGTTTTACGTCTTCATCATTGACACTACTTGGCTTTTTCGTCAATTTAACAGCATAACCCAGAATTGCCCTTTCTTTATCGGTTAGAGTGCTACGTCTATAGTCTTGCTTGATTTCTTCTACGAGCTTTTCATCTTTCACCAACAAATGGAGCGCCGCTCCATGATGTTCCATTCAGTAAAAGCATTCATTTGTTGACGAGACGACCGTTGCAATCATTTCGCGGAGCCTTCGTGGTAAAGGGGATTTGCCAAACATGATCACTTTATAATATTCCAAATGAGCCACTAATGATTTAGGATTCAGTGAATGGACCCTTAAAATATTGGCCATTTGTCCGTTAAACCTTTCGTAAAGTTCCTTCATTTTCCCTTCTGCTTCATCATATTCGATGACTTTGATTCGAGCAGCCATTTTACATTTCCCTTCCTTTCAGCGAACGGAGACCTTCACTATGTTTTTGCTACTTTTTCGAACGAACTTTTTCAACAATCAGAAAGATGATAGCGGCAATAAAGAAAATAGAGTGAATCAAACTGAATTCATCACCATAAAACTCAGAATCTCAGTAGGAAATCAGTCCTTTGATAATCATATCACTTAACGGATAAAAGATAGGTACTGCATCTCACACATGAGTCAGAAAATCAATGATCACATGACCAAGCCATCCATAAAGCAAAGCAATCCAAAGGTTCAGACGTCGTCCTGTAATGAATAATGTCAGTCCGAAGGTCTGTTTTTTGTGTTTTAATACAGACTTTAGATTGGGCAGCTTTATCCTGGCCTATCCCGCATAGGCAGAATCTTCAATAACTTTGATACCTCTAGTAGCCGAATCTGAGGATAATCATTTTGCTAGATTCCTAACATTGCTTGAAAAATACAAATGTATTAAGACTTTGTTTCAGAAAACGTAATATAAGGTATATACTTAAATATAGTTTTCAATGAAAGGTGAAAAAAATGTACGGACACAAGTATGTGCTAAAATGGATTTCGAAAAACATCCCAACCTTAAATTGTAAAATACATGACTATCCAGTCCTCAATGCTGGAAAACGTATTGTAGATAAAAATGGAGATTATTTAATTATTTATTATGATAAAAAGCAAAGATGTGTGTACTCTTTAAAGGTACTGAAAAAGACCATTTCTGCTATAAGGTCACTCAATTGTAAACCGGGTATAACAAAAAGCATTGATAGCCAAACCGGTTCCCATAACTAACCAGTCCTGATGAATAAACAACACCTTACACGAAAAGCCGGAAAGACTAAAGCGAGAAATGAATAAGGCTTTTGACCTCCACCTGCATCTCTAAAAGCATCCCATTTCAAAAAACAAACATGGATAAAAATAAAGCTTCCATAATTTGTTTGCCAAACCATTCCGATCCTTCATGGAACTTAATAAAATAACTGTGCTAAAATTTTACTGAGTATTGATTAATCCTATAAAAAGTAAACTCTTCATAAATTATACCGTTTAAGATTTGACCAAACCCCGGTAAATCAATACTCCAAACAATCTTTCATACTTACGTTTTCGCTTCTTCTGCTATGATTTTTACAAACGAAGAGAATCATACTTTCTTCTCCATACTCGATTTATTCTTGGTCTTTCTACAATTATTCAATGAACAGCCATGCTAATACTTTAAAATAAATCCAGTGGATTGGATGAAATAATAGCTTTATTTACACAACACGTTGTCAAAATAAACTTTAGCCGGAAACATATTGTTCCACTATAAAAATTAATCGAAGTACGTAAAAACCGGCAAAAGCAGCTTGTCTTAAGATCACAAAAAATAAACCATTAACATCAATGGTTTATTTTCGTAAGTCGTTAAGAAGTCATCGGCTTTATTGGTTTTCTTCTAGAATTTATATTCTCACATTATCTAAAAAAAATTTCTCCTGGATCTGCTGTATTAAATTGCTTTGGAAACAGTAAACCTTCTGTATATGGGGACGAAATATTATATTTACTAAATTGTTGTGCTGTTTGAGCATAAAAGGCTTTAGCACCCTGTACATCCCTTTTCCCTGTAACTAGATCATTCAATAAATTCAATGATAAAAAATTCATGGCTTCTTTATGGCATTTTGCGGAAGCCTCTCCTTTCGTCCGATCTGGATAAACACTTCCATCAAAAGCAGCGACTTCATCATATAAGTGTACAGGTACCTTATAATCGATCGTTTGTTCCAAAAAATCCGGATGAGGTGTAGGGAAATGATGTGGAACCGGATCTCGATAAACAATCGTACGCTTCCATGGTCCGTTATTATACCAGATTAGTCGACTGAACGTACATTCATGTGGATACCCGTATTTTTTAATGATCGTAATCGCTCCATCAAGTGGAGCCCCTTCCCATGTGGATAATACCTGATTTAAAATGTTATTCATGGCCTACCTCCAATAGTTGCCTAGAAGTAGTGTATGAGTTAAATCTAAGATTTGTAACGGTTCAATTAAAAAAGAAAAGCCGATTTTTCGCCTTGAATGGTAAAATCAGCTATTTCTATTTTTAAAAAGGTTTCTTATTGTGGTAATCTACCTTCTGAAGATGCTTCGTAGAAAAGAGACCGATTTACCTTCTAGAGGCTCCATACCTTATTCCCATAAATCCAGAAAGCTCCTTATCAAAGGTTACTAAATCCTCTCGGTTTAATTGATTTATTGAATTTTTACCGATTACTTGCATTGCACTGTTGTTCAGGATTGCACTTTTGAATACTTCTCTGGGATGAACGATCCTCGCATTGATTGATCCTACATGACAACGATGGACTGCAACAACCCTGTTTTTTGTATTGAGACACATGACAAAGAACACTTCGCGATCATCTTCTCCGATAATCTCTACAGCAACTTTAGCAGCATCTTCTGGAGAACGTATGATGTATGGCTCTCCTCCTTCCACTTCTGAAATCACCTGTCTGATCCGTTGAATTTCATAAATTGTTTCCATCTTGATACAGCTCCTTCCTTTGTTTGAAAAGAAAGGAATTTTTGCGAAAACGAGTGTAGAAGGATACGAAAGTATGCAGAAGCATCAAGTGGGAAGTTACGGACATGTACAAAACCCAATGACTTAGCCAGCGTTTACAGGTCATTTTTCACCTAGTTACGCTGGCTTAGCTGACTTGGTTTTGTTTATGGACGTTTGACCACACAGATCCTTTACCGAGTGATGAGCAAAGAATTACAATGAGGAGAACAAAGGAAGGAAAAATAAGATAGGGTACGGTGGTGGAGTATCCTGACGGGATTAACCACCAAAAGATTGAAGATTTTTTCGAAACATTTTAACATATATAACCAATTGTCATATTGAAAACAAAAAGCA
Organism: Pseudalkalibacillus sp. A8; assembly: GCF_045920555.1. NCBI lineage: Bacteria > Bacillati > Bacillota > Bacilli > Caryophanales > Fictibacillaceae > Pseudalkalibacillus > Pseudalkalibacillus sp. A8. The sequence continues at coordinate 2,764,137 of NZ_CP174509.1, read as the reverse complement.
TTTTCCCTATATGGTAGAAAACAGCTTGACTACAAAAGGTACCTATCGTTACCCTTAGCACCCTTAATTCGTTTATTTTAATTTTCTCGCCCGTTAGACTCTACCACCTTCTTCGAACACTACATCATTAAAACCTCTCCATCGAGAACGGCTTCAAATCAAACTCACTTTTACCATCAATAACAAGCTGTGACAATATCTCTCCGACTACACTGCTAAACTTAAATCCATGCCCAGAAAATCCAGCTGCAACTACCACATTACTATGCTGCGGGTGTTGATCAATGATAAAGTCACCATCAGGTGTATTGGTATAGGTACATGTACGACCAATTTCATGCTCGATGATCTCAGGCATAAAGGTTTTGGCAAATTCCGATACATCACCAACATCCTCTGGGTAATCACCAAACTCTCCTAAACTTTCGCCTACCTTTATTGTTTGTCCTCCATCGTGACGACCGATCTTGACACCTGCTCCATTTATACTAGGAAAACCGTAAAATAATTGATTTGGTAAACAAAAGGCATATGCTGGAAATCTACTTGTATGATAAAGACTTTCCTCAGACTTAAACCAAGAGAAGGTTTTTCTTACTAATTGTAATGGCAATTCTAGATTTAAGAAAGTGAGTATTTGGGGAGTTCCCTTCCCTGCTGCCACAATTAAAGAATTACTTGAGAAAGAGCCATGTGTCGTTTCCACATGAACGATTCCATCTTCCACAGAGATATGATTCACTCTCGAATTTGCTTGTAAAATAGCGCCACTTTCTATTGCTAGATCCCGGTATGCCCTAATACATTCTTCACTAAAAAGTACTCCGGAGTTTTCCTCAAAACAACCGATTAGTGCTTCTGGTATCGAAAAACCTTTCCACTTTCGATTAATTTCAGTAGGTGTTAATTTCTCAACATTCAAATCGTGTACCTCCGCACTTTTCAGCACATTTTGTATGAAGTCGGATTTTTTTTCGCCTACTGTTAAAACTCCTGTTTGAAGAAATAATTGTTTTCCTGAAGCTTTCTCTAGATCATACCATAGCTCTTGAGCTCTCAAGGCCATGGTCACATAGCATTCACCCTCTCCATAGGCATGACGAATTATTCTAGATTCTCCATGATGTGATCCTTTCGAATGTGGCGGATCATTTTCGTCGATTAATAAAACACTCTTCCCTTGCTTTGATAGGTAATATCCAGCTGCCATCCCCATAGATCCAGCACCAATAATAATGACATTATATTGCATCGTAACACAACCTTTAACGAAAAAGATTTTAGAGATTCATTAGTTCATTACACTGCCGCATGATATTTATTAAATCCATCATTCTTTCTTTGTGCTTCAGCAAATTCTCCACCAATTCACCACCAGCAATTCCTGCTTAGTTTACCAAAACGTTAATAAACCCTAACTTAATTTCCGCCTAATTAAGCTCGTCCGATCAACTACCTTCGTAATATCACCTGCTTTTTGGAAATAAGTTTAATGCATCCTTCAATTCGAGTATTCTGTTTCTAGCTACTTTAGCTTTTATCGTATTACCGACAGAAGACTCCCACCTCAAGGAATGTGAAGGGCGTATCCCAATGAGTAGGTGGGAGATGAATGTCGGTTGGCGTTAGCCAAAGTGGACCTCGTTGTGTTAGAATAAGAACATACATTCCCTTTAAACGAGATGATCAACCATGTTAATCAAAAAAGCGTATAAGTTTCGGATCTATCCAAACAAAGAACAGGAAATCTTAATCGCTAAAACCATTGGTTGTTCTCGTTTTGTTTTTAATCATTTTTTAGCAAAATGGAATGATACATACAAAGAAACAGGCAAAGGATTAACTTATAACGCTTGTTCTTCTCAACTAACACAACTTAAGAAAAAATTGGTTTGGTTAAAAGAAGTTGACAGCATTGCTATACAATCCTCACTTAAAAATCTTGCTGATTCGTATACTCGATTCTTCAAGAAACAAAACAAAGCACCACGATTTAAGTCTAAAAAGAATAATGTACAATCCTACACAACAAAGCACACGAACGGCAATATTGCGATTGTAGGCAACAAAATCAAGTTGCCTAAACTTGGCTTAGTCAGGTTTGCCAAAAGTCGTGAGGTTGAAGGTCGTATCCTGAATGTCACGGTTCGACGTCATCCAACCGGAAAATATTTTGTATCCATCCTTGTTGAAACAGAGGTTGAAGCGTTACCTAAAACCGGTTCAGCTTTAGGGATCGATGTTGGCCTCAAGGACTTTGCGATTTTGTCTGATGGAACAATACATAAGAATCACAACTATTTTCGCAAACTTGAAAAGAAATTAGCCAAAGCACAACGTACGCTTTCAAGGCGTAAAAAGGGTTCTTCCAACTGGCATAAGCAACGGATAAAGGTTGCACGACTGCATGAGAAAATTACCAATGCAAGAATGGATGACTTGCATAAAATCTCGACCGGTATTGTCAAAAACCACGACATCATCGGTATAGAAGATTTACAAGTAAGGAATCTATTGAAAAACCACCATTTAGCCAAATCTATCAGTGAGGTTAGTTGGTCGAAATTCCGTATGATGCTTGAATACAAAGCGAAGTGGTATGGCAAACAAGTGGTCATTGTCGCAAAAAATTTTCCCTCTAGTCAACTATGTTCAAAGTGCGGATACAAAAACAAAGATGTTAAAAATCTCGGATTGCGTAAATGGGATTGCCCTTCTTGCGGCGAACATCACGATCGAGACATGAACGCAAGTATCAATATTCGTAATGAAGCATTACGATTAACCGCAGGAACTGCGGGGATAGCCTAATTAAGAACCGGTGGTTGCACTGGTGCTCTTAGGAATCTCCCACTTCAAACAGACCGTAAGGTCGTTAAGTAGCGAGAGGTTCAAGTATTCGTTCCAGTAACAGGAACCCGCACGCCTATTGTTACTATGAGCTTAGCTGTTTTATAGCCCATTCCACTATGAGTTATAAGCACTTGATTTCCTCTTAAAGCTTCAGAAGAAATTTCCCGCAGTAGCTTAATCAGAAACCCTGTCACCAAGCCTTAATGATTAACTGATTAATAACATGTATAAAATTAGCATTATATATTTTTTTGGTAAAATGATATCTTATTTCTTCAACATTGATGGTAATTTTATCCTCCGTTATCTACACAACCAACAAGGGAGTGATTAAGGATAATACATATTAGCAGAGCTTTTTTTCATCGAATCGCCTCTCGCAATAACCGAATTCCATCCTCTATTTCCTCTACTGAAAGACTACCAAAACCAAGCATTAAGGTTGAAGGGTCATGCTGCTGTTTGTTATACCAGAACTTTGAGGTTGAATATACCTGAACCCCATAGTTTAGAGCCTTTTTAATTAACTCATGGTCCATCTGACCAGGAACCTTGAGTAAAATATGTAGTCCAGATTTTTCACCAATTACCTCTACTTTGTCACCCAAGTACCTGTCAATAGCATTCAAAAGCGTTTTGTGCTTTAAATGGTAAATTTTCCTCATTCTCCGAATATGCCGTTCAAAATCTCCATTCCTCATGAACAAATAGAGAGCTCTTTGAATAATAGGGGAGGAAGCTTGATTATAGTTATACAGCCTCAGCTTATACAATTGAACAAGCATGGGTGGCAGAACTAAATAGCTTACTCTAATCGATGGTAAAAAGCATTTAGAGAAGGTACCTAAGTAGATTACGCTTTCCCTTTTATCTAATGCTTTTAAGGCTGGTACAGGCTGACCCTGATAACGAAATTCGCTGTCATAATCATCTTCTATGATATAGGTATGGTGCTCATAAGCCCAATGAAGCAGCATTAATCTTTTCTGAATAGGCATGATCATCCCATTTGGGAGCTGATGGGAGGGTGTTAGATAGACTGCCTTAGCATTACTCGCTTGTAGATCTGAGACAGATATACCATCTGCCTCTAGCGGAACAGGAATGACTTTGCAGGCTTGATTGATAAAAACTGATCGAACTCCATCATACCCTGGTTCTTCAATGGCTACTAGGGAACCCTGAAGTGAGAGCAATTGACTTAAGATACTAATGGCATGCTGTGTCCCTGAGCAGATTACGATTTGCTCTGAACTACAGGTAAATCCTCTTGCCTGCAGGAGGTATTGACTTAGTTCCTCACGTAAGCCCCTATCTCCGAAAGGATCGCCATACATGAGTAATTTACTGTTCTCAACTGTTAATGCTTTTTGAAGATATTTATTCCACAGCTTCATAGGGAAATGTTCAACATCAACATCCCCATAGATGAAATCATAACGAATTGACAACTCATTTGTTTCGGTATTATTATAGCCTTCATTGCTTGCTGCTTGCTTAGCAGCAGTATGATCACTTTCTATTTGTCTATATGAGGCCAGAGTGTCCTCTAAAGACAGTACTCGAAGGCCAACTCTAGGAATACTTTCAACATAGCCCTCTGCCAGTAATTGCTGATAGGCGCCCTCCACTGTATTTTTGCTTACCTCTAGATGCTGAGATAATTGGCGAATAGAGGGTAAAAGTGTACCAGAGTAAATCGCTCCTTTTTCTATCTCCTCCTTAATATATTGATATAGTTGAACATAGAGTGGTTTCTTACTCATTTTTTTAAGAAGCGGGGTTAATGCAATCATTTTTCCTCCATCTGACCTCATTATTTTTATTTAAACTGTCTCTTTCTAAGTGGTCAATATAAAATTATACTCATTATAACAATATTAGCTTTGGAGGTATATGAGGATGAATACAATTCGATATGCTAAACGTGAATGTAAGGACCCAGAAAAAATTAATAGCTTTTTAGCTCAAGCCAAAACTGGCTTTCTAGGACTATCCGCTAGAGAGCAGCCCTATGTAATTCCTCTTAATTTTGTCTGGTGGGATAACAAGATTTATTTCCATGGTGCTGCTGAGGGGCGAAAAATAGAGATGATTAATGACAATAGTAATATTTGTTTTACGATTAGTGAGGAATATAGCACCATCGTTTCTCCCATACCCGCTCATACTGATACAGCCTATATGAGTGTGATTATGTTTGGAAATATTGAACTTGTCACAGATTTAGAAGAGGGGACACAAGCTATGCAAGAAATGCTAGATAAGTATGTACCGGGGTATTATGACACGCCTCTGGCCAAAAGCCATGTAGAAAAATACACTTCCTCCATGGGCAGCAAAACGGCTATTTATAAAATTATTCCTAGAGATGTAACAGCAAAAGAAAACGAGCTAGTTGAAAAGAATCATTTTTATCCGGGTAGAAGTGTAAAGGGAGATAGAGTAAATAATAGATAATAAAGTAGTTATTCTCTAGTAAATTAGCGTTGCAAGTTGTAACTTTTGGATTTATTTTGCACTTTTTTTAATACTTATTTTGCATGAATAAAAAAAAGGATCATATATAATAGTCCTACTAATATGTATGATCCTTTTATGAGTGCGGCAACTATTCGTTCTGTTTTGGGCCACTCACAAAAAGCTAGGGTAAATTCACTTATTTTGTTGAATTTACCTTATCTTTTTTCTTTAGTGTTTACTTACAACAGAGTTGTTTAATTTTAATATTCCATACATCACACCGTTCGTAAATGGGACAGTGTTCAAAAAAATATTTATTTAATTTTCTTCACCCTGTACTCATTTTTAAAATAAATAACAATAAAGTCGATTAAATCTGCTTAATCTTCAACAATCGCGGCCGTTTCTTGAATATCGATATTAGAAAACGATTGTTTAAAATCTAAAAGGGATCTTCCATTAAAGCATCTGATACGAAAACAAAAAGATCTCGTTCTGAGGTCAAGTATCTACTGAAAAAGTTGGTTCTTTTTTTGATTCTTTACCTTTTGGGTACTAAGCACAAAGCTAGCGATTGTTGCAATACTACAAACATATGGGAGTAGAGAATATCCCCAAATAGATATCACATAACCTCCAATCATTGAACCAATGGTGATACCAATATACAGAGCCGTATTATTCCATGCCACAACAATTCCTCGTTCTTTTGGATATTCGACAGCTAATCGCGCTTGATATGATGTAAATCCTGCATACCCGACTAAAGCCCATATAAACAGAAAGAAATAAACCCAATCGCCAGATGAGAAGAATATCCCTAAACAAATGAGTACTAGAGTCAAGAAAATTAGCGTAGCCTTCGAAATCTTTCTTTCTCCAAATTTATCTGTTAATTGCCCACTTGTAAGACTTCCTAAAACGGCACCGACGCCATAAAAAGTAACAGTAATGCGATTTCTGATGAAGAAAATCGATTTTCAGAGTAAAGAGCTGCACCTAAATAGACATAGAGGGCATACATTGAAATCGCCCAAATGATGGTAACACTTACGGATCCAAGTATTCGTAGCAAATTTCCTTCTAATAGTTTTCTTGTTAAATCACTTTTGGGAATAGATTCCCATGTTTTGAAATTCACTACTGCCAATATGCATCCTATGATAGCCATTACAACAAATACTGAACGCCAACCAAGAAAATACTCTAATAACGTACCGAATGGCGCTCCTGCCCAAAGAGCCGTTAAGTGTCCTGAAACAACAATCGAAAGCCATGTTCCTCTTCGATTTGGTGGCGCAATATCTCCAATGATTGCGTATATCAACGGAGTGATTGAAGCAACGGACAAACCAGCTAAAATACGGCTAACAATTACCCATGAAAATGAAGGAGCAAAAGCAGTTAGTGTGTTAGAAATAGCGAACAATAATAAACCAAACGTAATAATTGTTCTCCGTCCCTTTTTATCTGAAAGCCAACCAAAGAATGGAGCCGAAAAGGCATATGTAACCGCAAAAACAGTTACCATCCATCCAGTCGTCTCTGGACTAACCTTATATGCTTCAGAAATGAACGGTAATAACGGAGACACCACAAATAAGTCAGTAAAAGCCAATATAACGTAGAAAGAAGGAGTGCCATGAATTTGTTCATTCGTCAAACGTTAAATCTTTTGGATACAGAAATTGATCGCATAAAAACAGCGCTGGAATTTTACGTCCTCAATTATAGACAGATAAACAAACGATTATGACCTACTCCCCATCAAAATGGGTAGCGGGTCATTAATGCTCCTCTAGTAACTAAAATGATGTTCATCCTATGAGTTTGTACTGACAACAAGTAAAACCACTGGCTGATCCGTTTCGTTGTACCATACATGTTCTTCTGTAGAATCGATATGTAATGATTCATGAGCATACAAAGTTTCTTCATGGTTTTTCAAGACAACTTTTAATTCGCCTTCTAACACATATACGAACTCCTGACCATGGTGTGTATATGGTGCAGTGTGAGATTCGCCAGCTTTCAATTCAATGCGTGCCGGGTAAAATTGGGGTTTTTCCATATTACCAACGAGATTTGTGTAAGTAAAGTTAGGTTGGACTGCGCGTGTTTTAAGTGACTGTTTTTTTATTGATGGAGTCTCTTCGTCCGCTTCAAAAAATAGGTTAATGTTTACTTCTAATGCCTCGGCAATCTTTCGTAATGATGTAAATGTTACTGAACTAATTCCTCTTTCCACCTGTGAAAGAAAACTTACTGAAAGGCCACTCCGTTCACTCACTTCTCTCAAAGTTAATTTTTTACTTTTACGTATTTGTTTAAATTCTTTTCCTAGTTTATTATCCATTACTCAATCAATCCATTCTAACCATTTTTAATACACACTTCCTTCTCAGCACTATAATAGCGCCAAAAACCCTTGGAAAGCAATACAGCTCTCCAAGAGTTTTTTCATTATGGCTGTTTAATGTTCACAAATACGCTTTTTACCTCGGTATAGTTGGCAAGACCATATTCCCCACCCATTTCGCGACCGATTCCAGATTGTTTGTACCCACCGAACGGCATTGTTTCCCATTCAAGGCCAAAGTCATTGATCCAGACAGTACCGGATTGGAGTTTACTCGCTATATAGTGAGCTTTTTTGACGTTTGTCGTCCAGATGCTGGCTGCCAATCCATAGTTACTATCGTTTGCCCGGCGGATAACTTCTTCCTCCGTATCATACGGGAAGACGGCCATAACCGGTCCGAAGATCTCCTCGCGGGCAATCGTCATATCATCTGTGACATCTGCAAAAATAGTCGGCCGTACAAAATACCCTTTGTCATGGACACGTTTTCCGCCGGTGACAAGGCGCGCACCTTCTTCCTTCCCTTTTTCGATATAGGAAAGGACTGTTTCCAACTGTTTTCGGGAAACAAGCGGTCCCATCTCTGTATCCTCATTCAGTCCTGGTCCGACCTTTAGTGAATCCGCCCGTTCGGCTAGTGCTTGCAACACTTCATTGTAAAGTGAGCGATGAACGTAAACTCGTGTACAGGCACTACAGTTCTGACCGTGGTTATACATCGTTCCTACAAACGCGCCATCAATCGCTTCACTTAAATCCGCATCTTCTAAAATAATGGCCGGGGATTTGCCGCCAAGCTCCAGTGTAACTCCCTTTATTTGATCTGCCGCCTGTTTCATCACCGTTTTGCCTACCGCTGTAGAGCCAGTAAACGCTACTTTATCGATATCTTTATGGCGGATAATCGCTTCTCCTGCTACCCGACCTGCTCCTGGTACAACATTCACCACACCGTCAGGGAAGCCAGCTTCCTTGAATAATTGTGCAGCGTACAAAAGGGAGAGTGGAGTTTCGGTTGCCGGTTTGATAACGACTGTACAACCGACCGCTAGTGCTGCACCAAGCTTCCATGCCGCCATGGCAAGGGGGAAGTTCCATGGAATAATCTGACCGACTACTCCAACAGGTTCATGAACGATATAGTTCAAATAATCCGGTGAGACTTGGACTGTTTTTCCTGTAATCTTCGTTGTCCAACCGGCATAGTAGCGGAAGTGCTGAACAGTACCATCCACATCATCCGCAAGGGCTATATCATACGGTTTACCATTGTCCAATGTCTCTAGTTGCGCCAATTCTTCCCTGTGCTCTTCGAGCAGATCTGCAAACTTGTAGATGAGGTGTGAACGTGAAGCTGCGTCCATCTTGGTCCATTCCCCTTCATAAAAAGCACGGCGCGCAGCAACGATTGCCGAATTGACGTCTTCTTCGCCCGCCTCATAGACTTCCGCAATCTTCTCCTCTGTCGCCGGATTCAGTACATCAAACGTCTGTCCGCTTCTTGAAGGGACAAATTCCCCATCAATATAAAGTCCCAATTTCTCATTTAAAAAGGTTGAAACTTTCGGTTTCAGCTCTCCCGTTTTTGCCTTTACTTCCGTCATTGTCTTACCCCTCTCCGTTTATTCTCGATACTTCTAAAACATCCAACTGCTCCATTAATTTCTTTAGAGTTTCTTGCTCTTCTTGGCTCAACCCAAGACGTGGCTTACGGGATGGACCGCCGGCGAGCCCTTTCAAATCCATCGCATGCTTGGTAATTTGGACATACTTACCGGAACCCTCAAGGAAATTACAAAGCGGAAGCAACTTGTCGTACAACTCCCATGCCCAATCGATGTCCCCTTCCACATATGCGTCATACATTTCCTTGGCAGTCCGCGGCGCAATGTTCCCCGCAACAGAAATCCAGCCTTCTGTTCCGACCATGAATGATTCAAGAACCATATCATCTGCTCCGCAGAAAGTTTTGATGAATCCCTTACCTTGGCGAGATATGTCGCGAACGTTCCGGATTTCTCCGCTGGATTCTTTGATATGGGTAATATTCTCCACATCCCTGCCTGTTCGAAGTATAGTTTCGACTGAAATATTAACACCAGACGTGAAGGGATTATTGTAAATCATGATCGGAAAGGAGACGGATTCTGCAACAGTCTTAAAGTGCTCGTAGATCTCTTCTTCCTTCGGATGAGCATAGTATGAGTTGATGAGAAGTGCCGCATCCGCACCCGTCTTTTCGGCCTGCTGTGTATATTCAATAGCGGCCGCTGTCGTTTCCGCTGCTGTTCCGACGATGAGAGGGATTCTTCCCGAGACCTGTTTCACCGCCACTTCGACCGCCTTAAACCGCTCCTCTTTCGTCAAGCTTACAAATTCTCCGGTGCTCCCATTGATTGCAAGTCCATCGACACCTTCGTTAATGAAATACTCGATATTATTTCTAAATCCATCCCAGTTGATTGTTTCGTCTTTGTGCATCGGTGTAATCAGTACCGGATATACGCCTTTTAAGTTTGTCATAGTGAATTCCTCCTGTTTGATTAGTCGCTTAGTAAATTAGGCAGCCATACAGCGAGCATCGGGAATATGATTAATATGATCGCTACAATCAGCTGTATCATGATGAATGGTATGGTTGCCCGGTAAATCTTGTCGATTCCAACTTTCGCTCCGACTGCGCTTTTCAGATAGAAAATCGCGAAACCGAATGGCGGTGTCAAAAATGCCATCTGAAGAACTACCATAAAGACAACCGCCCACCATAACGGATCAAAACCAGCATTCACGATTACCGGTGAAATGATTGGAGCTGCGAGCATGATCAGCGCCATCGTTTCCAGAAACATTCCGAGCAGAATGATGAATGCAAGCGAGAAGAAAAGAACTCCCCATTTTCCGCCCGGTACTACCTGAGCCATTTCTGCAACGAACTGATTTCCGCCGACTCCAGAGAATACTGCACTGAATGAAGCAGCCCCGATCAGTATCCAACCGACCATACCGGTCATTTTTGTCGACTCATTGATTGACTCCTTCGTTTTTTTCCAATCCAAACGCTTTGTTCCAAGGCCGATCAATATCGTCCCAAAGACACCAACGGCTGCACCTTCTGTTGGGGTGGCCATACCTGTGAAGATGGACCCGAGGACAATGATGATCAGCAATATTGGAAGTGCAATGGACTTGAGCGATTCCACTTTCTCTCTAAATGTGGCACGATCTTCTTTGGCAAGTGCAGGTGCCATGTCTTCCCTGCGGTAGGCCTGTATCAAGATATAGATAATGAATAAGAAAATCAGAAGATATCCTGCGCCTAATCCCCCGGCAAACAAGCTGGATACGGATACACCGGTTATTGCACCATATACCACCATGTTGAGGCTAGGAGGAATAAGCTGCCCGAGGGTGCCTCCTGCCATAATGGAACCGAGACTAAGATTTTCATTATATTTGTATTTCATCATCTGCGGTAAAGCGATCAAACCCAAGCCGATTACGCCTGCCGCGACAACTCCTGAAATTGCACCGATAATAGCCCCCACAACAATAGCGGCAATGGCCAGACCACCACGAAGTCTACCGGACCATTTATATACAGAATCGAACAGATCTGCTATGATGTTGGTCTTTTCCAGCAAGACGGACATCAGTATGAATAGTGGAATCGCGATGAGTGTGAAGTTATTCATTACACCCCAAACAGCACTGGCAAGGAGGCTTGTGCTGTCGATCCCCCACATAATCAATGCAAAGAAGACCCCGACAAATGCAAGCGAGAATGCAATCGGCACTCCAAGGAATAACAAAAGCAACAGCAGCAAGAACATGGCGATCGGCGCATATTCAAAAATCAACATCATCATTCCTCACCTCCACGCCAGACTTTGTATACCTCAACCCATGCCTGAAGCCAGACGAGTAGACCGCTGAGCGGGATGAACCATTTAAACCACCATATTTGAGGATTAAACGAACTTTGGTGGGAAGAACGCTCCAGAATATGAGTCGATTCAATTGCCATTCCGGTTCCTTTGAACACGAGAAATGTGCAGACGACTATAATGAGTAGCAGAGCGAAAGTGGACAGCAGTCGGTTCCAACGCTCTGGCAGATGTCCATTGATGATATCTACGGCGATGTGCCCCTTCATCCGTAATACATCCGCTCCCGCAAGCAGGATAGAGATACCGAAGATGAAAATTGGAACTTCGAATCCCCAATCCGGCGCATTTGAAAAGAAACGGCGCATTACGATGGTGTACACAATGACCATGGTCAACGGAATCATGAGGTACCCAGAGAGTTTGCCGGCAACGGTGGACAAAGCTTCAATCCCTCTCATTATTGGTTTCATCCTGTTCACCGCCTTACTCTTCATAGCCAAGTTTCTTTGCTTCTTCCAGGTATCCTAGATCAGCAAGAACCTTTGCATATTGCTCGACATATTGTTTACTCGCCTCACTCTTGGACTTATACTCATTCAAAAGCTCGATTCCTTTTTCGCGCATTTCCTCGATATCTTTCTCCGGCAGCTGGATGAACTCGATGTTCGGATTTTCCATCCATTCTTTTTTTGCCTTCTGGTTCTCAACTCCATAGGCAATTGCGGATTCATAGCGGACTTTGTCACGGGCCACATAAACGGCCGCTTTCAGATCTTCTGGAAGTTCTTCCCACGCCTTTGGATTGACAATCAGTTCCTTGTCCGTGCTCGGTCCAACATGAAGTGCGGGCTCAATAACGTATTTGGTCACTTCATCCAGCCCCATTTCACCGTTTACGAGGAAGTCGTTGTATTCCGCTGCATCCACGGTCCCTAATTGAAGGCCCGTATAAATTTCAGGTGCGGAAAGGGAGATTGCCGATGCACCAAGTTTGCTGTAGTACAAGCTCGCCACCCCCGCGGTCCGTATGTTTTTTCCCTTAAAATCTTCGATTGATCGAATTGGTACCTGTGACATCAATACTTCTTCCGGTGCATAATCAAAAGCTCCGAGATTTTTGATCCCGTGTTTTTCATATGCTTCATCGATGATTGGTTGCAGCTGATCCGAACGATAGAAATGCTCTTGGAATCCAGTAATCGGGTCACCAGGGATGGTCCCTCCCCCGAGCGCAAAGACCGGATTCTTCCCAGTCCAGAATCCTGTATATATAGACGCGATTTCTACTACACCGTTTTTGACCATGTCGAACGTTTCATTCGTCGGGAACAGAACATTCGCTCCAAACGGTTCAATGACGAGCCGACCACCAGTGATTTTCTCCACCGCCTCTACAAATGGCTTAACTGTACCTTCATAGCGGGCCGTCCCCGGTATTTGGTGCGTGACCATCCGCCACTTGTAGACGCGTTGTTCTCCATCAGGAATTGTCTGATACGGCTGACAGGCACTTAAAACAACCAGCAACGAAAAGAGCAACATTAACATTAGCACTACTTTCATTTTCCTCATTCTCGAACCCCCTTTTTAAAATCGACTAAATTCTGAATTATGAAACAAATCATTTAATTGAACACATTGTAATTGAAGTATAAGTGAAAAGTCAATATATATTTCACTTATACTGTAAAAATAGATGCACTGTACAATTCTTAAAACCAAAACGCCCATCGCATATCAATGCTAAGCGATGGACGTTTTAACTGCTGGGAAAAGGACTGGAAATCGATGTTCGGTATCAAGGAGTTTTCGTAGGCAATAACTGGTGAAAAAAGGTAGGAGAATTCGCCTGTTGGCGGGTTTTGAAATAAGAAAGGGGTAATCTTATGGAATATGAAGCAAAAGGGACTACTCCTACACTATTCAGGTTAAATAAAAAGTTTTTATAAATTAATTTAAAAACCTCATATTTGGTGAACCTTGCACCACTTATCGAATAGTATATGGGCAGAGAGAGTGTTCCCATTTAATACTTCAACTTTACTAATGGAAATTTTACCTTATGGGAAGTGGATACCATGCAGACTTTTTACACAGTGCGTTCAGGTGATACGGTGTACGAGATTTCCAGGAGATGGGGAATTCCGGCAGATTCCATTATTGCTGCAAATAATCTGAGAGCTCCTTACACGGTTTATATTGGTCAACAGCTTTCCATTCCGCCTGGGGTTGACATATTAAGGGTTAGACAAGGAGATTCAGTGTATCGAATTTCACAATTCTATAAAGTTCCATCTTCAGTGATAGTGGAGGCGAATCAACTTCAACCACCTTATGCCATTCAGATCGGTCAATTATTAAAGGTTCCTCCAGGTGTTCCTTATTATATCGTCCAACCAGGGGATACACTGTATCAGCTTGCAGGGCGCTTTAATGTAATAACGAACGGGGAGCCAAATCATGAGCTTATCCGGATTGTAAACCAACTTCCATCCTCTCAACTATTTCCTGGTATGAAGTTAATGATTCCATACGCCCCTCCTGGTGGCCAAGGAAGGATTGCCTATATCTCTGATCGGGGTGGGAATTATGATGTTTGGTTATATAATCCCCGGACAGGAGAGAACGTGCAGCTCACCAGTGGATTAGGTGACTCCTTTTCAAGGCCTGAATGGTCACCAAACAGCAAGAGAATTGCGTTTGTAGGAAAGAACAGAATCATCTATGTAATTGAGGTTGCAACAGGTTCCATTGCTCAAATCGATCAGTTAGGAGATGAGGTTGAGTTCAAATTGGATTGGTCTCCTGACAGTACCCAAATTGCATATACAAAGCAAGGTCACATGATCTTGTACAACGTACTGTCTCATCAGGCGCAAAGCATCCAACAACCTGATTCAACAGATGTTCAATGGTTTCCCAGTGGTATGGAACTGCTTTTTCAGGCACCGGATGAATCAGAAATCAGTCAGCTTTACCGAATTAACACCGATGGGACAGGGAAACAGCAAATTACAAGCAACACAGAAGGGCGGCTTAATAATGCCCAGCTATCACCCGACGGAAGCTTTGTACTTTATACAACACCAGGTGTCAGTATCTCCATCATTTACACCGTTGAGCTTTCAACAGGGAATGTGTTCGAAGTAAAAGGCGGGCCCCTTGCAAAGAATTATTTTCCGGAATGGTCTCCTGATTCTTTAAAAATTGCTTATAGTGCCACTGCCTTGGAAGATAGAGGATATTTTTCGCAAGTTCGAACGGTGGGGAGGCGAGGAGAAGAGGATCGAATTTGGGCTATATCTAATTGTTTTGCATCACCTGTCACATGGTCTACAGACGGAACAAAAATAGCATATCTTAGTGGGTGCAGGGAACAGGAATTTGCCCGTGAAATGTGGGCTATCGACCTCCATCGCCCCGTTCCAATCCGACTAATTGAAGGAGTTAACATCCATTCTCTTCAATGGTCTCCAACACTCATCATGGATGTATCCCAAAACACATATACGAACACTACCTACAAGGTTCGTTTTCAATATCCATCGAACTGGCGAAAAGTGAACGAAGAAAGATACGAAGGTGCTGACGGTTTCTTTCAAATATCAGCTATTTCAGCTGGTGAAAATTTGAATGAGGTGTGTCATGGAGAAGCTTTCCATCAATTAATGCCCTATGGATCTATGCCAAGAATCTTGAAGGCACGAATTCAAAACCAAGAAGCTTGCTACATTTTTCCCTCTGCGGACCAACCAGCAGAAATGTTGAATCAATCCGCTTTAATCGTAAGGTATCCAACCCCGATTAATATCCAAGGTGAAACTTACAATTACTTCATCTTATGGGCAGACCAACCGCATTTGAAGGAAATAGCTTCAAGTTTAATCTTTTTATAGAACATGGGTGCCTGTTCCCCCGGTTCATTCAAATGTTAGTTAATGGAAGACGGACCCAACAGACTTTCGAAGTATCAAGTACAAAAGTAATATTTAAACCTCAAGTAATAGGCAACCATTTCTTCGGTTGCCTTCATTGGGATTATTTTAATTTGATCATACTGATGTCTTGCCGACTTTTTATCCGTACAGTTCAATCGTATAAGTCCCTCTTTCAGTTACGAGGGAAAATCTGATGTCATCAAACTGGTACTGAGTTGTATTCTCCTATTTCAAATTAGTGGACCTAACTCAATAATTAATTTCATAATGAAGAGACATATCCTTTTCCGGATATACCCCTTATAAAGGAATTAAAGCTTTTCTATTTTCATTAACCAGTACATATCATAATAATATTTTCGTCTGGATCTTTGATGGTAAAAAACGAAAAATATCAAATCTAGTGATACTGGAAAGAGATATAGATGATATGGATTTTGCTATTAAAATAGAATTAACTTCTGGATCCTTTAAGTTTTAACATCGAAGAATCTAAATGAGGAGATTAGTATGAAAAAAACCTTACTTGTTATAACTCTATTGATATTGGTATTATTACTACCTGATCCGGTTGCCTTTGCGTGGGTTAAACCAAAAATTTCTCCTGTTGTTACGAATCGTACACCCGCGCATCCTGACTAACCTTTGAACAGGACAGATTCTGATTCGAAAGGAAAATATCCATTAATTGCTTATCAGGCTTTTTATAGAATGGATGTTACCGAATGCTTACCTTTTCTTCGTGAACGTATTAAGTAGTTCAAATTTACATACCCAATGTTTTTATCTTTCGAAAATATAAAACCTCGATCATTCTTGGTATGCAAGGTTTAAAGGTGTTTTTTGGACCGGATTTTCTTTGGTCTTGTTCTTGTCGGTTGGTAAATAGTTTATTCAATTCTTGCGCCCGAAGCCATTCCTTAACCTCACAAATCTCATATTTGCTCAAGAATGCTAAATAAAAGCGAATCACGCCAGCCATCTTTGAGGAATAAATCCTCTCGTATCCTTCCTTCTTTAGTCATCCCAACCTTTTTTAATACTTTGATGAGCCAATATTTCGAGGATCACAAGTAGCGTAAATACGATGAAGATTAAGTTCTTTAAAACCAAATTCGATTAAAATTTTTGCTACTTCAGTAGCGAAACTCATTCCCCAATAGTCTGGATTCACGATATACGCTATTTCTCCATTTTTATTTTTGAAGTCCCGGATTTTAATTTCACCTGCTCCAATCAATTTTCCATTTTCATTTTCAATTATTGCAAAAACATATCTACTCCTCGAATTCTGTTTTGAATCAACAACAATTTGTTCTACAAAGGCTTTAGATTCATTTTCCGTATTTGGTCCCCAAGGTTGATATTGACATACAATTGGTCGAGAAGCGTATTTATGAACATCCTTCCAATCACTTGCTTCAAATTCTCGGAGAAATAGTCTTTTAGTTATTAAATTACTAACCATTAAAACTCCCCTTTTTGACCGTTAAATGGCCCTTTTCATGAAGAAAGACGCTTTCCTTATTTCAGAAAAACGCCCGTTTGCTGAATATCGTTCTACAACATCTGTGATACGGCGATATTGCAGATACGCCCCTGTTAGTTTTATTGAACATGATCAAACAATTTCTTTAACCCTGTACCAATACTTATAAATTTCCGAAAATCCAATTTTAGAATAAAGTTTTAATGCAGATTCGTTATTCAAAAGAACAGTTAGGTAACTGTATTTAGCTCCATTTCCTTTTCCCCATTTTAGTAAATTCAATATTAACTGTTTGCCTAATCCTTGATTTCTAAATTTAATATCAGTGACAATATCATAAAGCCCTATGTAATCCCTTTCTATAACTCCAAGACCACAAGCAACCACATCGTCCTTTTTATAAAGTGATACTAAGCACTTTTTGGTTGCAATATTGGATAACATTTGTATCATGGTATCCTTATTTTTTTCTTCAACATTATTTAGTCTGCAAAAATGGTCTAGCCACTCCGCATTAATTTTTTCATCTAATTTTACGGAATGCAAGGTTGGTTCTATGATGCCATCTAACTCCATGGTTTGGACACTTATATAAGGGGTACCTCTAAAGTCAACCAAAGTATATCCCTTCTCCTCTAAAATATCATCCAAATTTTCCGGTTTAATAAAAGGGGTGATTTTAAATGTAGGGCACAAATCATTATTCGCGTAAATTTTCTCGCATTCTTCAATTTTTTGATTCAAATCATAAGTTGAATAATAGATTGAACTAATTGAATTAGCATATATTGTATAACCATTTGAAAATCGTAGTACCCAGCCATCATAAAGTAACGTAGATAAAGACTGCCAATTGTTTAAAGATAGTTCTTCAATAATTTTATAATTCATCTTATCCCCCCACACAGTTATTGAATAATAATAAAACAAGATGTTTAAGTATTCAATTATAAAAAATCTTTTCAGCACAAGTTTTTAAATCCCCATCACTTCTAATGAGTTACTCCACGGCCCTATAAATAAAGAAGGACACATTTCTTATTTCAGAAATGTGCCCTTTAATGGAAGACTTGAAATCGAGATAACCTGATATAATTGACTCGTGAGATTATATGCTATCCAGTTCATCCCACTCTTTACGTAAAATTCCCATTTTATTGCATCAAAGTAATTGCCGTTTACTCTCCTTGCTTCTCTTATCCTTGCTTCCTCTTTCATTCCTAACTATCATTCTTACATTACCTAACCAAGTAGACATTCCTAAGTGGTGTAAATTAGTATTTTTGAAAAGGTGATCAATCCAAAGCTGTTCTTTATTTAACCTATTGCAACACAGGTGCTCCTCGATGTTTTGTTCCTTCTTGATATGAATAAGCTAGCTTGATTAGTGTTGGTTCATCAAATTCTTTTCCTAGCAACTCCATTCCAATTGGAAGTCCATCATCACTAAACCCAACTGGCACCGACATAGCTGGGAAACCAGAGAACGGACTTAAACGATTCGCATTACCAGCACCTTGCCCTCCACCTACTGTTGCTGGCAATGCATTTGAAGTAGGGTAAACTAATGCATCAAGGTCATTTTCATTGAAGGTTATCATTAAGCTTTCCTTTGTAAGCTTTGGACGATTCGTAATGATTTCAAGATAGTCTTCATTGTTCTCTAATGGTCCCATATTATTCCTTGAGATTAATGCATTTTTTAAACTTGGATGATATTTTTCACTATTAATAATATCTGTAAGTGATTTCACAGGCGCCTCAGAACCTAGCGATGCTAAATAATGATTCAACTGAGACTTAAATTCATAGGAGCTTAAACTTGGATATGCAAGGATTTCATTAAGATTTGGGATTGTCACTACGTATACTTCCGCTCCTAGTTTTTCCATGTCTACAATTGCCTGATCCATCGCTTTATTTACTTGTGGGTCAGTTCCAAATAGACCTCGTATAACCCCGATTTTAGCATTCTTTAAACCATTTTTCTTAAGATAATGTGTATAGGTTTTTGGAACCTTTCCAATACTTTCTTCTGTAACAGGATCAGCTGGATCATAACCAGCAATTGCATCAAGGACAATGGCTGCATCTTCAACAGTACGAGCTATTGGTCCACCCACATCCTGAGTTAGCGCCAATGGAATGATGCCATCGCGGCTAGCTAGTCCCATTGTAGGACGAATTCCAACCAGATTATTAAATGATGAAGGAATCCTAATTGAACCACCCGTATCTGTCCCAAGTCCAACCGTTGCAAAATTGGATGTAACCGCAGCTGCAGTTCCACCGCTAGATCCACCGGGATATTTTGTTAAATCATATGGATTGTAGGTTTGTCCCCCTAAAGAACTGTAGGTCTGGAAGCCAAAAGCAAATTCATGGAGATTTGCTTTCCCCAAAATGATGGCTCCTTCTTCTCTTAATTTCTGAGTTTGATAAGCATCATCCAAAGGAATTGACCCTTCAAGAGACAAAGAACCAGCTGTAGTAGGCATATCGTATGTATCATAGTTATCTTTTAAAATGACAGGAATTCCATGTAAACTACCACGGACTTTTCCAACCTTCCGTTCCATATCAAGTTGCTTTGCCTCAGAAAGAACATCATCATCGATTGTAATGATAGAATTGATACTATCATCGTATTCATCAATTCGATCCAAATAGTATTGAACCAACTGCTCAGATGTAAGAGCACCTTTTTGCATCTCGTGTTGCAGCTCAAAGATGGTTGCTTCCTCGATTTCAACAGATAAAGCTTTTTCTACAGCAGGATTTGCTGTATTTGGTGCTGCTCCAACTGGAGCAGCAAATAAACTTCCGGCTACTACTAAACTAGCAACCAATGATACCGATTTTTTATACCATTTCCCCATCTTCCAACCTCCCTTTATTTGTCAGACACTATTAATATATCAAGACTAATTATAGTTGTCTTTAATATTGAGAGAATATATAACGAGGAAAGTAATAATGATCCGAAAGTATTACCTTTCACTGAATATGTTAGCGCTAATACTACCATAGGGAGTTAGTCACGTATGCTTAGTCATAAAAATTGACCTCAAAAATTGATTTTCATAATGAGATTATTTCATATAGGGAATGCTGAAAAAAATTTTAAGAACTATGATAAACTTATTAAAAACCTAATTGTAGCTTTGAAATAAAGTTTGAGCAAAATTAACTTGATTGACTTTAAATAACTAGGGTATTCCTACAATAAAGAGGAATTCTTCCGCGGCGTAAATATTCTTTTCTTTTAACGCCGGATCCCAAAAATGGATATCAATCCCTTGTTATCGAGATCAATAGGGACGATTGTCCGTAAGGGGGGTGTCTTTCGGCTATTTATAAAAAGTGCGTAAATGTTTTAAGTTTACGTCTTACTTATAATATAGCTTTTTAAATTAAGATTTCTCTATCAATCAAACCTCACATAAGGTCAATTACTACATTTAAAGTTACTTCCTCTCCTTGAAAACACAAGTTGCCATGAATAAAATCCTTTCAAAATAAATTCTTTTATAAATGAAGAAGAGCGAAAAGGGAAGGAATACCTTACTTAGGTGAAAGACTATGAAATCATAGGCAATAAATTTTTTCTCATTAAATTTCACTGTTACAACTCAAAAGTTATTATATTTTAACAAATTTCAATTCTATACTGACTTTCTAACAAGGATTCTGAATACTAGAGTAGTCGTAAGAACATGCAGCTTAATCAAACGTTTAATTAAGCTGCATGTTCGTATCGATTGGTGACTATAATAAGTGCGATTTCAAATTAATTTAAGTTTACCTTTATATACGCATATATACGCAAATTATAAAACTCTTATTTATATACTATTTTAGTGTTATCAGACTTAATTTGAGACTCCCACGGCTAAAGCCGCAAGCCCTACACCTTACGGTGTGAGGGGTGGGATTCTTGAATGACTAAGCGTTCGCAGTCCATTTCTGTTTTGAACAGCCTCCAAGATGAGGGTATCTCATTACCCCGTCCCATGCAGTTAAAATGTACCCACATGGGCGGCATACCTATTACCAGTATGCTAGGCTACTAAACCCGAAATCGCTTTCGATATATTAATGGCTCCATTGAGGTCAGCATGACAGGTGTAGCCACATTCTCTACATTGAAAATGGAGACCGTTTCGATTTTCTTTCGCTTGATGACCACATTTGCAAGTTTGACTGGTGTATTCTGGATTCACCAATTCAAAACGGATCCCTATCATCTCAGCTTTGTATTTGATGAACTCTTTAAGTTGGTAGAACGACCATGAATGCAGGCTCCTACCTTGGTCGTTTTTCTTTGATTTGGTAGTATTTCGAATATCCGTCAAGTCTTCCATGCGAATCACTCCAACACCGTTGGCGAGTGCAAGGTTAACGATTTGACGGCTGATTTTATGGTTCTGGTCTTTCATCCAACGAGACTCTTTGCCTTTGGAATTCTTAATGGCTTGTAGTTTTTTCGCTTTTCCTAGTCTCCTTCTTCTTGCCGAGAAGTGTCTACGAGTATATGCGACTTTTGAGCCTTTAAAGAAGAAAGACTTTGTTCCAATACTGGCAACTGCGAGATATCGAAGTCCCAAGTCAATCCCCATGACTTTTTTACCTTGTGATGATTCCACATTCCAAGTGATTGAAATGGCAAGATACCATTTCTTTTTCTTTTGATAAAGCTTTCCAGTCCCTATCTTTACGCTTCCACTGATCATTTGATCAAGCCACTTTATTTGAAATGGTTTTGCTATTACTGGAACCCCTATACGTTTTGCAAGTGTAGGAAAAGAAACGGTGTATAATTTGAAGTGACCCCTGTCAAGTAGACAGAAATTAAAAAGCATTTTTAAGCAGCCTGAGCTCTATAATTATAGGGACTCAGGTTGTTTAATTTCTTTTGAAATCTCTGGTGATTATAAAATCGTATGTATTGGTGGACGGCAAACTTAACCTCTTCAGAGGTTCGGAAAGAGTATAAGTGAAAACATTCTGTTTTAAAATGGCTAAAAAAGTTCTCCATACAAGCATTATCCCAACAGTTTCCTTTTCGAGACATACTCGCTTTCATTTTGTATTTTTTAAGCAGTTGGTTATATTGTTTTGAGGTGTACTGGAATCCCTGATCGCTATGAAGGATAATTCCTTTTACACTCCGTTTTCTTCTTGCCTTTTTTACTGTATCCATTACTAGTTGAAGGTCGTTTCTTTGACTGATTTTATATGCGATGATTTCGTTATTGTATAAGTCTTTAATAGCCGATAAATACAATCTTTGTCCATTAAAAATTAAGTATGTAATGTCTGTTACCCATTTTTCATTTGGCTTAGAGGCTTTAAAATCTCGGTTCAAATGGTTTTCTGAGATGGCATAAGCTTCCTTCTTTCCGTAGTAGGGCCGTTTTCTTCTTATGATGGCTTTTATTCCCAATTCACCCATCAAGCGTTGAACCCGTTTATGATTCATATGTAAATTGTGTACCGACTTAAGCCAGACATGTATCCTTCTATAACCATAAATCCCCTTGAGCTTTGTGTGACACTTTATGATTAACTTCTTGATTTTATCATCCTCTAACTGTTTAGAAGAGGGGGCTTCCTGACGCTTTAACCACTTGTAATATCCGCCCCTTGATACCCCTGCAAGTTCACATAGAAGTTGGACAGGGTATTGTTTCTTGGACATATCTTGAATCACTTTATACTTAGTACCTGTTGATACGGCTTCCATACCCCCTTTTACTTCCCTAAGAACTTTTTTAACATTTCATTCTCGGCTTCTAATCGTTTGATTTTCTCTTCTGGATCCTCAGGACGGGTTCTTGGTCTGCCTTTCCCAGGTCCTTTTGCTTTCCCGCGCTTTTCCTCGAGACCCTTTATTCCTTCTGCCTCAAAGTGTTGAACCCAACGACGTACAACTGAACTAGAAATACCTACTTCCTTCGCAACCGTATCGTAGCCCATACCATCTTTAATATATAGATCCACTACTTTTTTCTTAAATGCAACATCATATGATTGTCTCATTTTCCCCATAGAAAAATCCCCTCCATAATAGACAGATTAATGTGCTTTCTTTTTTCTGTCTACTATGTGGGGATCATATCAATTTACTCTTCTTTTCTATTTTTAAGTTTTGATTATTAAAGCAGCACCACATTTTACGGAAGGTCTTTGCTTTCTGATTTTTCTTTTGAAATTTTACTTCTCTAATGGTTTGATTAATGACTGCGGATGGAAATTTCTCTGCTGAAAACTCCTTAAAGATTCGACTGGTTGCCTGATTTATGTCTGGATGAAGCAATAACCAGTTCGCAAATCCTGTATTTGTCTCTGCCATTCGTTTATACATCTGTTGTTTGGCAAGAGTCGGTTTATGTAGCTCTAAGCGTAGCGTGATTGTCGGCATATATTCACCCCCATTTCTTTAAAATTTTGTTGGAATAGATCTCATGAGATGTATTTTCTATAAAGTCATGTAGAGTTTGGTCGATTTCGATTTCCAAATCTTCGTTTAATTCGTTTCCATCTTCATCATATAGCTGGAAGTGTTCGTGTTTCCATTCATGAAACTTGTCTTGCAACAAGTCCATTAAGTGTGATTTCCTGTTTATCCAAAACGCTCACCCCCTTGTTTTTTGTTGTTCAACATAACGCTTAATGGTTGCACTCGATACATTTCCTGCGGTCGATACAAAATAGGAACGTGTCCAAAGACTCGGCAGATGTTGAAGATGAGGAAATTCCTCTCTTAACTTTCTAGAAGTCACTCCTTTGATTTTTGCCATAATATCAGCAGGACTAAGTGTTGGTAGTGTGTTTAGGAACATGTGGGTATGGTCTTTGTCGCACTCTAAAGCAACAATGACAATTTCTAATTCTTCACATATTTCCTGTACTAACTGTTTAAATCGTTCCTCTACATCAGTACGGAGAAATATTTTCCTTCTGTATCGAGGACAAAAAACGAAATGATAGTTGATTAATGATACGGTTTTGTTTGTTCTTCTGTATTCGTTCATATTCACAATGTATCAGTTTTGTTTATAAACTACAACAGTTATACAACAAAAAGAGAGTGAAATTTTCGGATACTTGAAGTACCACAAAACCTTTCCGATTTTAGCGGTACTCCGTATCCGTTCTCACTCTCATCCCATGCCTAAAGGCGGGCTATACCCTGCATGGGCTTTCCCGTTCGGAAAATCTGTAATTAAGTACATAAAAAGACAGTCACAGGAGTACAGTATTAGCGAGATTGTGGAAATGACCGGAATAAGTCAAGCACTAGACAAGTGATTGAAGAACATTTACGTGCTCATCAGTTGGATCTTAAGGATCTGAATATTATCTTGGAGCTTGAAAACACTGAGTATATAAAATCTGCTGTTGCTTCTGGTATGGGAGTATCAATTATTTCTAAATCTACCATTCAAAAAGAAATCCAGTTGAATATTCTCAGAGAAGTATCCATTCAAGGGATTCAATTACGTAGAAAACTATATTATGTCTACGATACAGAAAGTCTCTCATTACCAAGTGAAACGTTTATTACCTTTTTATCTAAAACATTTTTTTATCAATAATTATAAAAGAAAAGTTATTTTTTACCTCTAGTTTCCAGCAAATTAAGAGGTGTATTTTTTAAAAACATAAAAAGGAAGGAGGCTAGTCCTTCCAATAAATTTTTACATATCCCTTTTCTTTCAAACTGGTATACCCTGCTTTGGCATTGACGATGAGATGATCAAGAACCTCAATACCCATCATCCGTCCAAACTTCTACAAGTCTTTTTGTGACTTCAATATCTTCTCTGGACGGGTTCGTATCTTGAGAAGGATGCTGGTGACAAAGGATGATAGCTGCACTGTTATTCAGAATTGCACTTTTTGGATTCTTTATCTTGGATTGTTTTTGTCAATATTAATTTGAGCCAGAACGATCACTTTAAAAGTGAGCCACTTTGATATTCCTTGCTCCCAGTAAAGGGAATGAATGGAAGGTATAGGGGTCTTGCCCCGGAGAGGGGCAAGACCCCTATACCTTGTTGTCCGTATTACTCTTCTTCCTTTGATTGCTGGTTCATACTTTGCCTAAAGCGATACGACTCCCCATTTAGTAGATGAATATGCGAACGGTGGGTTAGCCGATCTAGGAGAGCTGCCGTCATTTTTTCGTCCCCAAAGATGCTTGTCCATTCAGTGAATTCTAAGTTGGTCGTAATGATCGTACTGGCACGTTCATATCTACTCGAGAAAAATTGAAATAGTAATTCAGCCCCCACTCTGGAGAAGGGAACGTATCCAAGCTCATCTACGATGATCACATCTAATTTGAGCCACTTCTTTTCTAGCGTATTTAATTGATGTTCTTCTTTGGCCATCAATAATTCTTCCACTAGTTCAGAAGCTGTAATAAATTTCACCTTATATCCATTCTGAATCATTTCGATTCCAAGTCCGGTTGCCAAGTGAGTCTTTCCGGTACCACTATTCCCAAGAAAGATGATGTTCTCATTCTTCTCTACAAATTCTCCTTTTGATAACGTGAGAAAACGATTTCGATTTAAACTAGGCATTAAACTAAAATCATAGGCATCTAATGTTTTTGGGACTGGAAAGGAAGCTTGTTTCAGCCGTCTTTGTTTCTTGTTTTCTTCTCTCTTCTGTAGCTCAATCTCTAAGAGTGCCAGGAGATATTCTTCATATCGCAGGTTTCGCTCTTCCGCCTCTCTTGCGAGAGAACGATAATTTTGTGAGATAGTTGGAGTTCTAAGTTGTTTGGTAATGTGATCCACTAATAATTCTACGTTCATTTCATACGCCCTCCAGTCAACTGTCCGTATTGTTCGACATTCGATTTCTGGA
This sequence comes from Pseudalkalibacillus sp. A8, assembly GCF_045920555.1. NCBI lineage: Bacteria > Bacillati > Bacillota > Bacilli > Caryophanales > Fictibacillaceae > Pseudalkalibacillus > Pseudalkalibacillus sp. A8. The sequence goes on along the minus strand of NZ_CP174509.1, from coordinate 2,738,262 downwards.
TTTTATAGTCTAGTAGACTCGTAGGCATTTTTTCTTTAGATAGATCGTGAATGGGGAAGGATCGATTCATAAGTTTCTGAATCCTATCATGGACCACTTCATAACGGTAAATTTCTGTTTTCTCAGCTTCTTCTAAAGCTAGCGTTAATGTGTTCATACCAATCTCACGATGAAGGAGGAGAAGACGTATAAACTTCCGATCCCCTATGGCTCCTTCTTGTTCCCTCATCTTACGATGAAAACGTCTGAAGACATTTGGAATCTCATCTGATTGAAAGGCATGGGCATCCCGGATCGCTCGTGGTTTCTTCAATAACGCTTCTAAATAATGATTAAGAACAGTGGTCATTTCATTCCGTTCGTAAGAACGAGTGTGTTCTGCGATCACTTGGTTTTGAGCCACAACGATCACACGGTCGACAAAAATTTTGGCCCATACAGCTTGTCCTACATAGCTACATGGAACCGAATATTGATTCGTCTCAATAGTGATTAATGACGTTTTACTTACCTGACAAGAAACAAGTTTACATGCTTCGAACTTATTATTCGGAAGAGAATAGAGCTGCTCTTTTTCTTGTACCCACATCTGTTCAACCGTTTCTTTGGTATAGGGAACCTTTGTCCGACCAGCTTCTTTCAGACACCATTTCTCTAGGTAGTCATTTAGTTCTTCCAAAGACTGTATTTCTGGATATGGGACCAGGGCATTTCTCCTGATATATCCGACAGTTCCCTCAATTCGTCCTTTTTCATTACCGGATCTTACATTACAGAACTCTGCCTTAAAGAGATAATGGGCTTGTAAGGCCATGAAGGCTTCCTGTTCTAATCGATCCCGACCTTTAAGTATTTTTTGAACAGCTGTTTTTAAGTTATCAAAAAGTCCTTCTGTTGGAACGCCTCCAAAGAATTCAAACGCATGGACAAAACCATCCAGGAACGCTTCTTGCTTTTCATGTAGATACGCCCTTACAAACCGTAAACGGCTAGCTGATAATTGAATACAAAAGAGGAAGACCCTTCGGGTTTTTCCCTGAAGGATAATATCGGCTTCTCCCCAATCAAATTGAAACTGTTGCCCGAGTTGAAATTCAAGTGGGATAAAGACTTCTTGCATCTTTTTCTTTCGCTTAGCGACAACCTTTCGAATGTTTGATGCTGATCCTCCAAAATCATATTCATCTACTAATCTTCGATAGATTTTGGCAGCTGTATGCTTTTGTTTTCCCCACCGTTTTAGATCATCTTCAAGCCACTGATCAATTATCGGTAAAACTCGTTTCGTCTCGTCTGAAGACTCCTTGGTTTTATAGACTTTCTGTCGATACAGCGTTGTCGGAGATTCTGATTTCTTAAGATACTTACTGACTGTATTTCTTGAAATCCCCAGTTTTTGGGCAATTTGTCTTTGGGATTGTCCTTCTACCTCGTTCAAATATTTGATACGATGGAATTGAGCCACGTCAATCATCCTTTTCTTCCTCTCTCTATGTAGATGGTTTGGTCACTTTCTATCATAGAAGAGGTTATTGAATTTGGAAATTGGGTGGCTCACTTTTTATGTGATCAAACTCTTGATGAGTGGCTCAAAACTAAATTATCAAATACATGGATATTGCTCTTCATTCCAAATAATAGCATTGATTCCCAATCTTCTAAGCTGATACACTTAAAAAAGTGATTTTTCACTGCTAAATATCTTCTTTTGTAAAACCTAAAGATTCAATATAAAAATCAAGCATACCATCGCCCCTTTAAAGTTTTTGTTATGAAAAGTGCATCCTATCAATGGAGCGTTTCTGTTATAAGTAAGTACTTTTGAAAACTGACTTTTCTTGAATGTATGATTACTCGCCAGGACGATAAATCTTAAATCAATAAATATAAAATAGTGACTGACTATACCAATTGCTGCAGATGAGATAAATATACCGATTTATATAAATAAAGGTCTATCCCCTATAATTCACTTACTACTCCGCTATATGAAATTTTCTATCTCCCGGAAATCAAACCATTGCCTATCCTAGTCGTATTAATTCTCTTGGATAAGAAGTAAGTACTCTCGTTTTCCCAGTTGGTTCTATATAAACATTCTCTTCGATTCTTACTCCTCCCAAACCAGGGATATATATTCCTGGTTCTATTGTAAATAAAAAGCCCTCTTCTGCTTTCAGTTCATTATTACTATGTATAGAAGGCTCTTCATGAACATCAATTCCCAATCCGTGGCCAACTCTATTATTGAAATACTGGCCGAAGCCAGCTTCCTTAATCACATCACGCGCTGTTTTATCCACTTCCCCAAGTGGGTTTCCTATTTTCACAGCATTAACCGCTTCTTCTGTTGATTTCTTTACTGTTTCATAGATTTTCTTCTGTTCCGCTGTTTCTTCTCCTAAAACAAAAGTACGTGAAATATCGGAACAATAGCCATCGAGAATAACCCCCATGTCTATTAATATAAAATCTCCGTATTGAAACGTTCTTGTCCCCGGGCTCCCGTGTGGCAGTGCTGACTTTTCACCTGAAAGTACCGTTGTTGCAAATGCAGGACCTGATGCACCGGATTTACGCATTAAATATTCAAATTCTGCAGTTAAATCGAGTTCAGTCATTCCTGCTCTAACTTGTTTTATCCCATCAGCCAGTACTTGTTCAATTAGGTGAACTACCCGCTGTACTTTTTCACCTTCTTCCTCCGTTTTTCTCATCCTTTGATCAATAATAAACTCTTCAATGTTTTCAGTTTTTCTAAAGCTTATCCAACTAGTTAGCTGATTCCATTGATATAATGTAACCTTTTTTTCCTCTAAACCAAATGTTTGAATTTTATCACCTATTATCTCCTGTAAAATTTTATATGGGTTTTCTTCATCAGATATGGGTATAATGTTTTGAATATTAGCGCTTTCCAACGCCAGTTCCTGATCCAGGGCAGGGACAAGCAGATACATTTCCCCTTTTATATTGTCAATAACTAAAGCCATAAAACGTTCATAAGGCTCTGAATTAAAGCCAGTATAATAGAAAATATTTTTTGGAGTTGTAATCACGGCAATATCAACATTTGATGCATTCAAATAGTCCCTTAGAGCTGTGAGCCTTTCTTCATATTGTTTTTTCATGGTAACCCTCCTCAAAAATATTAAAACTCTTATAATCTTTAACATATGACAAGCTGGTTTCAAGAATATTCTGAAATCAGCTTGTACTTTTTATTATTAAAGTTAGTCATAAAAAATGTTTAACTTACTTTTGGAGTTTCCTGTTTCGTTTTAATTTCCGTAAACTTGTCCGGTTTCACTTTAGCCTTTACTCGCATGGCTGCATAATAAACAAGACCTGAAATGATTAATGACTGAACCGCTGGAATACCAATGGGATATTGATATTGTGTCATGTAACCTACTATTGCCCCTACTAAAAAGGCGAGTGTTGCCATCCAATTCCATCCCTTTTTGTCTACCCATTCCCGATTGCGGATGAAGAAGAAGTCAACAAACATCACCCCGGCAATGGCAGGGTATACAACTCCTAATAAAATAAGAAAGTCCATAAAATATGCTAAAATTCCTACTAGTGCCAGTACGATACCAGCCAAGGAACCCCCAACAGTTAACCATGCACGTCCTTTTCCAGAATTGATGTTAAACATATTTGCAGCAGCTAAACCAATGGAATAACTTGCCACTAATTGGCTCGTCCATAAGGCAATCCATAAGATGATGAATCCCCAGAACGGGAAGCCTAATTCTTGCATGACAGCGACAATGTCCGCGTTACCGACACCTACTGACATAACCGCTCCTGTCATGAAGAAGACAAATCCGATGACTACAATACCGAGAGGAATTAATGCCTGATCCTTTAATTTTGCCTTGGAATACCTCGTATAGTCTGATGCGATGAGCCACTGGGCAACATTGGCCCCTAATATTAAACTGACTGCTCCGAAGAAAGTAATGGATGGCTCCGGGCTCCAGGAAACGATTTGCTCCCAACCTGTTCCCCTTAAGGCAAAAAACACACCTGAGGCTATTAAAATAAGACCTGCAGGTACCGCTAAATAATCCGTCCACTTCATCGAGTTGTATCCAATCACTGCCGGCAATGCAAAAAGTAAGCCTGCAATTAACGTAAGAAATGCCCAAATTAGCCATTGTTCGTTGTAATTAATCCCCAATACAGCCGCCAATGCATTACCAGCAACAGCAGTATTTACTCCAAACCAGCCTACATTTAAAATAATGAGTGCAAGACCTACTAAGAAACGTGCTTGAACTGCCCCAAAACTAGTTCTGGCAATAACAGAGGATGGACGGCCTGTCTTTGCCCCAAGATACCCTTGTAATGAATTTCCAATCCATTGTATAAAAACTAAACCTACTAAAAGTATTAAAAATATTTGTGATAACCCAAAACTACCAGCTAATGTTGCCCCAACCATAATCACAGGTACAGCAAATTCCAATCCCCCGAAAATAGTAGCAGGAACAAACCAATGTTTTCTTTCTGATTTAGGAACCTCAGAAAGAACCGTATCTTTTTTCATTGTTTCCATTTAGACACTTCCTTCCTTTTAATTAAGAACTCAGTCTTTCATAAACAAAGAAATTAAGTGTTCTCTTGCTGGAAATATACTTTCTCTGTTCCCTTCAGCCAAACTCGTTCTCCGACTTCACTAATCAAAATCGTTATAATCAACTAGAGTAAATACATTCACTGGTTCATTATCCCAATTGCTACTTGCCCATGTCCCCCATAGTTAATTACAAACACAAGGGAATCTTTATTGGTCTCTTCGTTTCTTCAATAACAAAATTAACCGATGCTTGTATATATAGTTTTGTTTTTACGTTTTGGGGAATTAGAGTCTTTATATGAAGAATTCACCTCCCTGCCTGACCACACGGATTGTTTAACAACATTTCCAACGAAAGGTCCTCCCACATACTATTACACGTTTCAGGCACTCGATCTTCCAGAACCGCTAAATTTCCCCTCCTTGTTCTAACGTAATTCAAACTTAAGTTGATTTTTTTATATAGCCATCACCCTTAAGGAATGTGATTGGCAAGCTGATTCAGAAGGACTCCTGAACCAGCCGCCCTTCCTAACCACCACCTGCATTCAATCTACGTTTAAATATATTGATTCAGTTTATCACTGTTAATATTAGTCTCTGATCTCTTTAACGGTTCCCCAAAACCGCCTCCTCCGCCAGTCTTCACCCTGACAATATCCCCTTTTTGGACCTGTTTGCCATTCACCTTTAATAAATGTTCAACATTATTTTTTCGGAGAATTTCCACATCCGGTTTCGCCCCTGTTTCTCCGCCAAACAATCCCCAAGCAGGAGTTTTTGAACGCTCAAACCATAAATAAACCCACGCTTCCTCGTTCAAAATCTCGTATTCTCTGATAACCCCAAGTCCTCCGCGGAACTCACCTGCACCACCAGATCCTTCTCTAAGGGCATATTGATTGATTCGTATAGGATATTTTGATTCATAGACTTCCACAGGAAGATTCTTAAAATCACCACTTACATGGTTAATTAAAGCCGCTTGTCCATCTCCATTGTGATAAGCTCCCCAACCACCGGCAGTAGCTTCTACTGACAAGAAAGGTTCTCCCTTTTCTGTAACACCTGCAAATGTAACAACCATGGAATCCCCATAATGGGCTGCGACCGCCTGTTCTTTCATAACAGGAGACAATGCCTTTATGATTAAATCAATCAGAATACCGAGAGGAGTAAAATACCATCCGCACGGTGCTGGTTCTGTCGCATGAAAAACTGTTCCTTTTGGCGCAACGACTTTCATTGTCTTAAAGTTCCCGCCAGTTACCGGAGAATCGGGGCTGATTAAATCTTTGAATGCCACACGGCAAGCTGAAATTGTCTGTGCATAGCCGCAATTTGTCTGACCTGTCCTCTGTTCACTGGAACCGGTTAAATCAATGATAATATAATCACCTTCGACCACTACTTTTACCTTTACAAGAACAAGTTCATCCTTTACACCATCATTGTCTAAATGACCTTCCGCTTCATATACACCATCTGGTATGTTGCGAACAACATTGCGGTCCATTTCCTCTGATTGTTTGAATATATCCTTAATGCATCGATTAATTCGATCAATTCCAAACCTTTCAATCAATTCTATAAATCTTTTTTCTCCCGTCCGGCAGGCTGCAATTTGAGCATTTAAATCACCTATAGCGGCTTCATTAAAACGGTTATTTGTTATAATAAGCCGTATTACATCTTCTACTGGCTTACCACGGTTATATATTTTGGTAGGGGGAATCCGTATTCCCTCCTGATAGATATTCGTAGCATCCATCGGATAACCAGGGTCTTTGGACCCGATATCTAACCAGTGTGCTCTTGTCGCTGTGAAACCAACTAACTCTTTGTTGAAAAAAATCGGGGAAAATGTGGTCACATCATTTAAGTGTGTACCCCCTATATAAGAGTCATTCATAATATACAAATCACCTTCATTGTAGTTGTCAATACCCCCAATTAATTCCGTTGTTACCCGAATACATTCATCTAAATTCCCAAGAAAGATTGGAAGACCAGCTGATTGTCCTAATAACTCAATATCCCGATTAAATAGACAAACACTACAGTCTTTCATTTCATAAATGATAGGGGAGAAAGCACTTCTTGCTAAACTTGCATTCATTTCATCCGCTGCTGAGATGAGTGCGTTACGGACTATTTCAGTAGTAACGGGATTTTCTAAATAAACTTGGCTTTGAACGGTCATACTAATACCTCCTTTTCTGCTGTATCTTTTACTATTTCGATGTTTTGATATTCATCGATTTTAATATGGAATTTCAGCGGAATAACAATCGTTGAGTTTTTATCTTCAATGATTGCCGGTCCAATAAAGTAGTTTCCATATGTTAAATTCTTTGTGCTATAAATGCTTGTTAACTGTTCCTTTGTATTCCAAACAACATTTTTAGTAGATTGCGGCTCTGCTTTTCTGTCGACCTCTTCGACTACAGCCGCAAAATCGATTTTTTCCAGTTCCCCAAGGGCTGTAACCCTCAAGTTTACAATCTCTGTTACTCCTTTCGGATTGTGGTGTCCATATATATCTAAATGTGCTTGATGGAAGTTATTAGATAGTTCAGATAATTCGGCGGAGTTATTGGTTACATTCACGGTGTATTCTTGTCCCAAATAACGAATATCAGCTGTACGCTGGAAACTAATTTGGTCAGTTGTAATATTTTGCTGGTTTAACACTGTGATACTTTCCCGTTCCAATTCCTGATAAAGCAATTCCAGTTGTCCTTTATTTACGTTTTTAATTACTTCTACAAAATTTCGGACAGTGTCAAATCGTATATCCGTCTGCAGCATTCCCCAGGCAGAAAATGTTCCAGATACACTAGGAATAAATATTTTTTTCATATCCAATAAATCAGCGATTAATACAGCATGCATTGGTCCAGCTCCGCCAAATGCAACTAATGTAAAGTCACGAGGGTCAATCCCCCGTTTCACTGTTAATGTCCGAATGGCATCTGCCATTTTTGCATTTGCAATATCGCAAATTCCCTCTGCTGTTTTATAAACCGATAACCCAATCTGATCAGCAACAGAACGAACCGCTTTTATAGCCGCTTCCTTATCAAGTGTCATCTCGCCGCCTAAAAAGTTGTTTTCATCGATTCGTCCGAGAACTAAGTTGGCATCCGTTACCGTTGGTTGTTTTCCACCATTCCCATAACACGCTGGTCCTGGAAAAGAACCTGCACTAGTAGGACCAACTCTCAACCCTCCTGCTTCAATCCAGGCAATCGATCCCCCGCCAGCACCGATCGTATGAATATTAACCATTGGAGATAAAATCGGGAAGCCTTCCATCATCGTTTCCGAAGTAACATCAGGCTGGCCATCAATAATTAAACTAACATCAAAGCTGGTTCCGCCCATATCAACACAAATCAAATTTTTGTCCCCGGTTAATTGGGTTAAGTTCATACCGCCTATCGCTCCGCCAACAGGACCCGACATCAATGTTTGCAGCGGCAATTTTTTGGCAACTTTTGAAGTCATTACCCCTCCATTTGACTGCATAATATAAATATCATTAGAGAAACCTCGTGCAGCCATCTCTTCTTCTAAAGTATGTAGATACTTTTTAACAATAGGGGCGATGTAGGCATTTATAACTGTAGTGCTTACACGTTCATATTCCCGCCACTCACGTGCTATATCACTTGAAAGGGATACAGGAATATCTAGTTCCTTTTCAATCACTGATCTTATCAATTGCTCGTGTTGTGGATTCTGGTAGGAATGTAATAAACAAACCGCCACCGCATCATAGTTTTTTTTATCCAGGTTTTTAATAATTTGTTTTAAATTATCCCCGTCAACTTCTCTGATTATCGATCCATCTGCAGTAGTACGTTCATCTAATTCATAAATGTGCTGCCGTTCTAACAACGGGGATGGCTTTCGGTATTTAATATTGTACATTTCTGTTCTGTTAGCCCGTCCAATTTCGTAAACATCCCGAAAGCCATTCGTCACGATTAAAGCAACATTTGCACCTTTCCTTTCTAAGAATGCATTTAATCCGGATGTGGTACCGTGAACAAAATACTCGATTTCATTAAAATCTGTAATATAACGGTCGATACTATCTAGTACTCCCTCGGCTAAATTATACGGGGTCGTAAGCGTCTTGTTTGTGTGATAAACATTCTCCTTCCGGTCATACACAACTAAATCTGTAAATGTGCCTCCAATATCGACACCTAAACGGTAGCGTGACATACCATTCTCCTCCTTTGATATAAGTTATATATTTTTTGAGAGAATCCTTAAAAGATAGATGGTGTGGTTACAGATAATAAAGTCACTTCCTGGTTTAACGGGTTTTCCCACATGTGAGACTTCGTTGAAGGAAAGTGAATTGCTTCCCCTTCCCGTAAAAAATACTCTCTATCCTCTACTTTCAAAATAACGGCACCTTTTATAACATAGTAGAATTCCTCTCCTGGATGACGAACAAATTCAAAATCCTTTTGTTTTGGTCTCAATGTTACAATTAATGGTTCTATTTTCCGATCAGGAAACTTAGAACTAAGTGAAACATAAGTAGACTCAGAACCTTTTAAATTAAATGGTTTTTGGTCTTCAAGACGAATAGCATAATTTTCATTTTGAGGTTCTTCGAAAAAGTAAACCATTGTTACTCCAAAGGCATCAGCAATTTTTTTTAATGAAGTAATTGCGAGAGAAGACGCCCCCCTTTCAATTTGGGATAAAAAACTTACAGATAAATCTGTTTTCTCACTAAGATCTTTTAATGTCATTCCCCGTTCAAATCGTAAATGTTTAATTTTTTCACAAATTTCATCCATAATTGTAGTCCCTTCAAAAATACTATAAAAAATATAGTCTCACATTAACTAATTATGATAATATCATAAAATATTCTTATTTTAAAGAAAATTCTAAATTTTATTGTCCCGTTATTTCAATAAAATAGATGGTGTCTTATCAGGCATATACCCCTATTAAACTTCTTTGTTTTGCAGATATTTATTTTAGGCTAAAATCTCCTGAAATAATCACAAAATCACTGAAAGGAAACGAAGATACTTTTTCAATTGGATTAAAAAGCAAAAAAATAAAATAAATACAAAAGGAACAAAGGAAGGAGGCTAGCTCCTTCCAAAAGGTTATACATATCCTTTTTCTTTTAAGCTGGTATATGCAGCATTCGTATTAACTATCAGATGATCCAATACCTCAACCCCAATCATTCGTCCAGCTTCTACAAGTCTTTTTGTTACTTCAATATCTTCTCGGGACGGGTTGGTATCTTGAGAAGGATGCTGGTGACATAGTATGATGGCTGCGCTGTTATTCAGGATTGCACTTTTGAATACTTCCCTGGGATGAACGATACTTGCATTGATTGAACCTACGTGGCAACGATGAACAGCAACAACTTTGTTTTTCGTATTGAGACACATGACAAAGAACACTTCGCGATCATCTTCACCGATAAACCCAGTAGCCACTCTTGCTCCATCTTCTGGAGAACGTATAATGTGTGTTTGCCTTCCTTCCACCTCTGAAATTACCTGTCGAATACGTTGAATCTCATAAATTGTTTCCATCATGAAACAGCTCCTTTCTTTGTTTGAAAAGAAAGGAATTTTTGCGAAAACGAGTGTAGAAGGATTTGAAAACATGCGATAGCATCAAGTGGGAGTTACGGACATATGAAAAACCCAATAACTTAGACAGCGTTTTCAGTCCATTTATCACCGTAGTTACGTTGGCTTAGCCGACTTGGTTTTTTATTTGACCGTTTGACCACGCAGATCCTTTACCAAGTGATGAGCAAAAATTATAATGAGGAGAACAAAGGAAGATTAAGACCAAAGATAGTGATGTGCAGTTGAACAACTTTTATTCGAATAGTGGTTCAGGTTGAATTTAGAAGAATGTGGGATATACAATGAAAACTAAAAGATTGTGATAAAAGAAAGTATCTCACATTATCGATGGAGATACTTTCTTTTTTTCACCAAATTTCCCTATCCTGGTGTATAAAACAGAAAAATGCCCGATTTTCAGGAGCATTTTATTATTGCTGTTGTACATTCTAAATTCAATAGGCATTTTCCGCGTTCAAAAATAGGAGAATTATTTACGAACATTTAACGATTTTCATAGATCTTTTCGTGCCTTTTTAAGTAGAATACCTTTATCCAGTAATCAGGGTTAGCTGATGAGCCCATCTTTAATTAAAGATTGAAGATGTTGAATAGAAGCGACCACAGTTTCCCGGGTGTTTTTAGATGCCCACCATATTGGTTACCTAGCGCTCTATTAACTATTAAGCAAAACAATTGTCCTTTACAGAAATCCTTCGGAAAAATAAACATTTATTAAACTAAGCGTACAATACTATATTACTTTACTTGCGACAGCTCAGCTGTTAGATCTTTCTGACAGCCGCTTTATTCGGTAAGAAAACCAATGGGGAAAACAGTATTTCAATCTTTCTCCTTCTATTTCCTTCGTATAACTGCAATGGTTGTCCCTATAAACTTTGCCAATTCAGGAAAGTTTAGTGAACGTATTCTGGGTAAGATTCTTGGAAAAGCCTTTGGATTTATATTAATAGTAAACTTATTATTCACAAACGGCGTTACCTCTAGGCAATACGCAGATCTCGTTGTAGGGGCCTTTCTCCCTCGAACCCCAATGTTCGCAGTCATTTCTGCATTGGTTCTAGTTTGTGCTTTTGCTGTTCGAGGAGGTTTAGAAGTCGTAGGAAGAGCTGCGCAGCTGCTCATTCCTCTTTATGTATTTTCCCTGATCCTCATCATCGTTCTTCTTCTACCTGAATACAATCCTAAGAATTATAAAGGAAGCCCATATTGGGGAGAGCCACAAATCATTTTTCGCATAGTTCCATGTACTACCTGGAACTGAAAGAATAGCTGTAGCAATGATTGTCGGATAAAACATTATTCCCATTTGAAAGGATGAAATTTTCCCTTTTTCAATCATACCATTTATTTCTCCCTTTTTAACCATTACTTTTCCAAAAACTTACCAAGACTTAAAAATCATATCAATTAATCAGTCGGTCCCAGTATATCTGATAAGAAAATGAGAAGGACAGCTAGCAGACATCCTGCTATTGTCAATGTCACAAAGATCCGTTTTTCCTTTTTTTTATTTTTATTTTTCGGCTATTCATTTAGCGTAATAAGAATAACAACAACTGTTATTCCGACCAAAGGTGCCAACTTCATTTTCCTTAACAATTTTTTGACATACTAATTACCAAATTACATATTTTTTAAGTTAGGCAATGCTTATGGGTCAGACCCCGGCTTTTTCTTCCGTAAAACAGCGATTATAAGCAACAATAGTGGTATAAGAATTTGAACAAAAAAGGAATAAACAGGGAATACTATAAAGTTATACTCGCTTTCTACCATTTTGCTGGGTGTCCCCCAAATGGTGAACAATATGGTCAGAAAACCTAACGGAAATACAATCGGCCGGTAGTCGGATAGGTTCAGCCATTGAGCCGTACCTAATACAATAGCATAGAAGACGACTGAGAATTTGATGAACGTACCTGCTACCCACATCGCCATGATGATCGGCTCAAGATGTTGTAAGAAATCAGCGATGCTAATATACTGGGATGCTGTGAATAGCGGATATAAATACCTTGATGTAGTTCCCCCAAATAGAAAAAGAATAATAAAGTTTGTTACGATAAACGTGATCATGACAGAAAACACAGAGATCATGCCCCATTTCCTGCCTTTTTCACCGTCAGTTAAATAGGGAAATAGAAATGACACGAGTATGAATTCAGCAAACCAGCCGCCTGGTACAATCGCTCCCTTCATCGAAGGCATAAGCCCATGCTCCAAAATAGGGAACATTTTTTTTAAATCTAATTCAGGAAGAATCAGTATGATAATGATTACCATAGAAAAAACATAAAGAGGAATGAAAAACTGGGCAACCCTTGCCAATACTTCTATCCCTCCTCGTACAGCAAAGACACAAACAAGGACCATCGTTGAGATAACCACAATAATCGGTGTTTTTATTAAAAAAGCTCCCGTAACGAACTCCCCATAAATTCTAATCCCTCCACCATTCATTTGAACATAAAAGATCAAATAAATAAAACCGAGGATTTTACCAAGGATTCGACCCAAAATATGTTCGCTATATTGAATAATTGTCTCCCTTGGATACAACTTATGTAGCTGAAAGGCAGTATAGACAACAATAAAACCTAAGAGGGAAGCCCATATCGGCGAAATCCACAAGTCGTTCTTGGCATATTTCGCCGTCACTGCCGGAACAGAAATAATTCCAGTCCCAACGATTACGGGGTACATCATGATTGCCATCTGTTCAGCTGAAATCTTCCCTTTCTCGATCATTTTCATTCACCTCATCATGAAGGATACAAGCCTGTCTATTACTTATTTTTGAAGCAGCTTACCAAGAGGTTTAAAAATCATATCAATTAAATTAGTCGGTCCTGGCATATCCGGGAAATAAACAAGAAGGACAGCTAGAAGCCATCCTGACATTGTTAATGTCACGAATGCCCATTTTTCCTTCTTCTGATTCTTGTTCATTTTTGGCCATTCAATAAGCGTAATAAGAATAACAACGACTGTTATCCCAAACACTGATGCCAAATTCATTTTCCTTTCACCTCTTTTTCCGGTAATCCTTGGGGTGAAGTGGACATTCCTGGTCTCCTTATATACACTTTCGTTTTGATTTCAACTTCTATTTCTGGAAATTTCTCGTCCCACTGATCCTTTACTTTTGACCATTGATATGGATATTGATGGTGAAACGCTTCGGCAAAACCAAAAATGTCTGTTTCCATCTCTTTTTGAACTTGTTCAAGTGTCATACGAATTCGCTCATCAATGTCTTGTTCTAATTGCTTTTCAAGTTTTTTCGCAATCTTAGGATTCATCAAGTTTAACTTTGTTTCATTTTCCACCGTATCATCTTCCGTGACGATTTTAACGATCATTTTCCATTTTCCATTGTCTATTTTTGGGATCAACTCCGTACGTGAACGGAGGAGATTGAAGGAAATCTGGCCATCAGCGCCTTTTGGTTCCACCGTTACGGATGCCATTTCGATTTCATCTCTTAGCCATAGCACTCCCCTAGTTACGCTATCATCGATTCGTCCTACCATTTCATCCTTCTTAAAAACAGCCGTTCCGTTCACACGTAAACCACCTTTTTCTTCCGGTTCTTCTTCATCTACCTCAATCCAAGGCAGTGCCGACGCTCCCGCCTCGCCGCTTAACATCTGCAGCAAGTCTTTCACTGTTACACTCATTCCAACCTTGAACTTTGCTAGTTCTCTTGCCACTTCTGCTGAACTTTTCTCTAAATCAGGAATAACCTTCAAAGCATCAATGGCTTTACCATCAGTGACAAATAAAAATGACCGGAGTCGTGTACCTGGGTAACGGGCGAAAAAGTCCATGTGCTCCTGAATCCCTTCCTCAGCCAGCTTGTCACCGATAATGATCACCCGGTTATGTCCCCAGAAAATACGGCGGGACACCTTTTCTTGAAGTCGAGACATGGCATCGAAGATTGTGTTGCCAGTTACCTTTTCAACAGTCGTCGGCTTACCTCCTCTGCCTTGACCACCGCCCATTCCTTGTCCTCCCCCCATCGTTTGCGGAATAGCCAGCTGTACGGAAAGCTCGATCTTATCGTCTTCGGTTTTATCAAGTCCTGCTGCCATAACAAGTGCTAAGTCATTGAGTTCTACTCGATCCCAGCAGCCTGTAAGGAAGATTGTAAATGAACATATCGAAAAAGTAAGCATTAGTTTTACTGCTTTCGTTAAAGAAATAGTTTTCATCTTTTTCCCCTTTCAGACACTACCGCTGCGTTACTTGATTCTGGTACTAGAACTCTCTTATCTTTTTGTACCGTTTCCTTTACGTATAATAGCAAGTAATAGCAGTAACATTGGTAGAAGCGTTTGGATCGAGATTAAATAAAAAGGTGAAGTAGTGCCAAGAAAATGAGCCAGCTCTTCTAAATTCGGAGCCGACCAAATGCCAATGAGCGCTAATAGGAATCCAATCGGAAAAACAATCGGCCTGTAGTCAGATAAATTTAACCATTCTGCAGTACCAATAACAATGGCATAATAGAATACTGAAATTTTTACAAACGTACCCGCTACCCAAATCGCCATCACAATCGACTCAAGGTGTTGAAGAAAATCGGCTATGTCGATATACCGCGAAGCGCTCATGACTGGATAAGTGAAGGTAGCCGTGATGCCCCCAAATAAGAAAAGAGAGAACAAATTGGTTATCACCAAGGTAACCATCACCGCAAACACCGAGATCATGCCCCATTTCAATCCTTTTTCCTTTTCACCTAAAAATGGGAGTAAGAATGAGAGGAGAAAGAATTCAGAGAACCAGCTTGATGGGACAATCGCCCCCATTACAGAGGGCATGATCCCTTTCTCCATCACTGGAAACATATTTTTAGGTTCTAGAACCGGGATAAGTAAAATAGTGATAATCAAGAGTAAAATAACAACGACCGGAACAAAAATTTGTGCACTTCTCGCTATTACTTCAAGTCCCCCGCGTACAGCTAAGGCACAGACTAGTACCATGCTTCCAATTACAACAATCATTGGGGTTTTTAAAAGAAAATTCCCAACGACAAATTCTCCGTACTCTCTTAATACTATCCCGTTTACATGTAAATAAAAGAATAGGAAAACAAATCCAATCGCTTTTCCTGGAATTACCCCTACAATCTTCTCACTGTATTGGATGACTGTCTGCTTCGGATAGTGTTTATTCAATTGGTGTGCAATATAGACCGAAAGAAAACCGATAGACGAAGCCCATACCGGCGATAACCACATGTCTTGTTTAGCAAATTTTCCTGTAATGGCCGGTACTAAGAGAACGGCCGTTGCCATAATCGTCGGATAGATCATAATCGCCATCTGCAGAGCGCTAATCCTTCCTTTCTCAATCATCTTGTCTCACCTCTTTACTCATGAAGGATCGATACGTTTACTTTTCACCCCCATTAGTCGGATCAGGCTTCTGCCCGGTGGATTGTCGATATTTGTTGTATTCCCCTGTTAAATGAGGCCTTGTTTTTAGCTTCCACAATGGGGCACGTATAAGCACATCTTTCATATCACGAAATTTCATCGGAGCCATTGGGCTAAGATACGGTACACCAAAAGAACGCAGTGTACATAAGTGGACGATAATTGTGATGATCCCAAGCATAATTCCAAGCAACCCGAGCGTCCCTGCAAGAAGAATCATTGGAAAACGAAGCATACGAATTGCGATTGCTGCCGAATACCGTGGAATCGTAAAAGAGGCGATTCCTGTAATCGCAACGACCATAACCATCGGTGCAGAGACAATTCCAGCGGAAACGGCTGCTTCCCCAATCACGAGGGCCCCGACGATACTTACAGCTGCCCCGACTTGTTTTGGGAGTCTTAGTCCAGCTTCACGCAACGCTTCAAATGTGATTTCCATAATAAAAGCTTCAACGAGAGCTGGAAATGGAACCTGCTCACGTGAGGCAGCCATACTAATCAAAAGAGTCGTCGGAACCATCTCATGGTGATAGGTGATCACCGCCACATACAAGGAAGGTAAGAGCAGTGAAATCATAAGGAAAAAGTAACGAAGCCAGCGAATGGCCGTCCCGATCAAGAATCGTCCATAATAATCCTCAGCTGATTGCAACAAAGAATAAAGAGTTGTAGGCACAACGATAGAAAAAGGAGTTCCGTCAACTAGTATGGCCACACGTCCTTCAAGTAGGTTTGAAGTAACTACATCAGGTCGTTCCGTCTCTAAAACCTGTGGAAAAGGAGAGTATGGGTTATCTTCGATGAATTCTTCTATCATTCCGCTTTCCAATATTCCGTCAATCTCAATTCTGCTTAGCCGGTTTTTGGTTTCTTCTATTAAAGTGCTGTCTGTAACTCCTTCTATATACGCGATAACAACCTTTGTTTTGGTGTAACGACCGATTTCCAAGGATTGCATTTTTAGTTCGGGACTTCTTATTTTTCTTCGAAGTAAGGAAGTGTTTACCCGTAAGGTTTCTACAAATGCTTCACGTGGTCCCTTGATAACCATTTCAGCTGAAGGTTCCTCAATTGAACGTTTCTCCCATTTTGAGAGGCCTAATGAAAACCCCGTTTTCCTCTTATCTACCAGTATCACTGGATTTCCTAAAGAGATCTCTTGTATGCACTCGGAAAATGTTTTGATTTCTTTTATATTGGAAACGGATATTCTTTTTTCGATTAAACTATTAACGTCGTAAAATTGTTCCTCTGTGTTCTGCATAAGCGGTGAGAGTACGTTGTCATCTATTTCTTCAATGTTTGACAGACCATCAATGTAAATAAGAATAGCCTTATCTTTTCCACCTATAAAAAAAGGACGAAAGATAACATCAGAGCAATCTTTATAAATGGTGCGTATCTGGTTTTCATTATCAGTCAAGTTATCAGATAGCGGACCCTGTTCTTGCGTGAATTGTTCCACTGTTGGTGTTTTTTTCGCCGTTTTAGATTTCAACAGCTTTTTCCATATATGATTCATAATGATCGTCCTTTCCCATATCCCAATAAAAACACCATTTTTTTATCTTTGTATTATGTAAGGAAATTTATACCTATACGGAGTAAATTTAAATAGGGGACCCAACATTTTGACATCAAACCCACACTAACTCGTATCGTGGACGCTGATCACCTTTCAATATTGTTCCCACTTGAACAAATTCACTTAGTCTCATCCTTAAAAGAATCGAATAGAATCGGGAAAAATAGAGTGTTAAATAAACTAGTAAGAATGATCAAAGCAGAATGAATGCACGATCCAAAGAACGGAACGAAATGTTAGACGATATAATGATCCGAACAAAAAAATAAAATTCGACCATCCAAGATAAAAAAGTATCAAATTTGATAAATTCTTTCACACTATTTCTCCTATCCGTAATTTTAATAACCAATAATTACAATTATCGATATACATCCCATATTTTATAATTGTAAATTAATACCGAATAGAACAACTTGAAGTGTAGTCAGGGAAATTTACAACGTTTAGTTTCACATGATGTATCATTAGAGTGCACCCTATTGATATGTTTTTGGTTCCTTGATATTATTAGCTTGATAGACTCTCAATAACACCTATCAAAATACATATTAAAAGAGGACGAAAAATGATCTATGGATATGCTCGGGTAAGTACACAAGACCAAAATCTGGATAGCCAAATTGAACAACTTACAAAATATGAGGTAGATGAAATCGTTCAAGAGAAAATAAGTGGTGTTTCTAAGCAAAAGCCACAATTGGATGAACTTCTGCCCAAGTTAACTTCTGGTGATACCTTAGTTGTAACAAGAATGGATCGTCTAGGTCGAAACACTGTCCAGTTGCTACAACTAGTTGAAGAACTTCAGGAAAGGAATATACACTTTGTTATCCTCAACTTAGGAATTGATACAAGAACACCAACTGGTAAATTCTTTTTAACTGTAATGGCAGCATTTAGTGAGCTAGATCGAGAAATGATTAAAGAAAAGCAACGTTCAGGAATTAAATTAGCCAAGCAAAAGGGCAAATATCGAGGAAGGGTAAAAAAATATACAGATAAACATCCAGGAATAAATCATGCCATTGAATTACGCAAAACTACCAATAAAACCGTAAAGGAGATATGCACGATTACCGGAGTCAGTCAGGCTGCGTTTTATCGCAAGCTAAAGGAAATGGAAAAAGATAATTCATAATGATTGGAAATTTTCACACATGTACCCCCTCAATCTGCTAATCGTTTCCGTTCCCCAGATAGGGAACAGTGTTGGAATCATCACCTCCTGAGTTATTAAAGCAAGTTGGATTTGCCCAAGGAGATGTCGTATAAGTAGAAATAAAAGATGGAAAGGTTATTTTAGGAAAGAATGAGCATCTACATTTTTTAAATGTTTTGGATGGCCAGATTTATGCTATTTGGGAGCTTGATAAATCGATTTAAACTCGGAGATAGATAATTGATGAAACATGGAGTTAAAACAGGGGATATACGAGAACTACGTGATTTAACCCGACTTCGGAAGAAGTGGATTGGGCACATTACTTCCGAGAAGAATCGTATTCAAAGAGGGACCTTATTTAAAAAGTCCCCTACGAATTGTAAACATCAGATTATTAAAGGTCTTACTTAACTCATCAATTTAACACACTTTTAAAAAATGGACGTCCCTTTTTTGGGAATATAAGGTATTAAGGAATATCTTGATGACTCATGACTGGGAGATCTTTTTGATTATTTGCAGTTTTATGGTTGACTGACTGTTATTCCTTCAGCAATTTCAAAAGTCATTAGATCCTCTCCAAGTACTACTTTGCCATCATATATCTCTTTTGTTCTTTCGATATAATTGCCCTCGCTGTCGCTGACACCGATAGATATGACATGGGTATAAACTGCAAGTTTTGGATTTACTTGTTTAAATACTTTAGCTGCTTGTTCCGGGGTGCTATGGTAACTTTTTATATTTCTTATTGATTCATTTTCTATTTTTTTATTTGGCTTGGAACTTGCCGCCAGAACTTCATGAATAAGTAGGTCTGTCCCCTTCGCATATTTTACTAGGTTTTCACTGTAAGTGGTGTCGCCTGAGATAACGACTGAACGGCCTTTATAGTTGACTCTAAATCCATATGCAGGTTCCATGGAACCGTGATCCACTTCAAAAGCAATAATTTCAACGCCATTTTTATCATAAACAACCCCTTCTTCAAACTCGTGGACATTAGTATCCAAACCACTCTCCGTAGCATTAGTCACGTTTTGACGGTTTTCGATATCAGTTTTATATGCTTTATATAAGCCCTCGACCATATTCTTTGTACCTTTCGGACCCCAAACTTCAAATGGATCTTGCCTACCGCCCATACTTGGTACACTTCCTGATATCAACAAATCAGGAAAACCGACAGTATGGTCATGATGAAGGTGAGTGATGAAAAGTTTATTTATCTCTCCAGGTGGAATTCCTATCTGATTCAACCTAATTCCACTTCCACGCCCCGCATCAAAAAGCAGTTTTTTTCCAGCCACTTCAACCAGTGTAGATCCGCCAAAACGGTTAATTTGAGGGTCGGGGGTTCCAGTACCAAGTAGAGTCACTTTCATAGTAGGATTGTTTTCATTGCTGTCCATTTTATTTTCTTGCTGTTCTTTTTTCTTTTTATTTCCATCATTTTCAGTTGATAGTGCTGAATCTATGTTACAGCCTGCCAATATAATTAATAGAAACAGAGTGCTTAAAGCTACTACCGGATTATTTTTCTTCATAACATACCCTCTTTCTGTTATTTTTATCCTTAAAAGGTAAGGCTCTATGGTTAGCTTACATTCTCTCGATCTTCTTCCTCTTCCCTTTCCACGAATTTTTCCTTTTTAAGGCTTTTTCGTTGAATAGTAAAATACAAAACAATACCAGTAATCAAAGCGGGAGCTGCACCATAAACCGCAAGTACGATTGCCATGACTCCGGCAACCCCCATTTCGGCTTCTGTCTTGATTTGCTGCATCCCGATTGTGATACATAGGTATCCAGTCAAAATCAAGGTGATAGATAAGGCAAGCGGCAGAAATGGACGGAAGAACGTGACTAAGGGCAGTATAAATATGCCAACAGAGAATGCGATCAGCATGGTATTCGTACCGGAATAGATAGAATCCATCGCTTTGCGGCCGAATGTATACCTTTCTGCAACCGAGGCTGTTCCAGCAGTAAAAATAGGTCCTGCCATTCCAGGATGGGGCGCGAAGAGTCCATTCAATAGATTTCTCAAAAACGTCAATGTATGCACGTGGCTTAAGCTATACTTAATTTTTTCATCTTTTCTCGATTCATTGGCTCGTTGGACAATCTTGTCCCCGACTACGATATCGCCATATGCTATAACATAAGCTAATATTGCTGTAGGTACTGCTGTTATGAACATTTCAATACCCGGAAAACCGATAACAAAGGGACTTATTTCCCATACCGCTTCAAAAGACGGCTTAGTAATTCCCCATTCGATTTGCGGGGCTGGATATTCCCCAATGGACCACCCGACAATTATAGCAATTATGATAGAGGGCATGATGCCATAACTTGCTATAAACTGGATGATTCTGCTTTTCTGGCTTATTTTTTTAAAATACATCGAAAACATAGTAAACAAGCATAAGATTCCACCCACGATAATAGCAACGGGACTTTCTGACAGTCGTCCTCCTGGTTCGATTTCAGTCATGATAGCAGCTATCCCAGCACCAATTAAAATCCCACCTTTTAGGGATGCAGGTAAATTCGTGACGATTCTTTCTCCTAAACCGGTAATTCCAAATATTAAGAAAATTAATGATAACACTAATTGTACAGCAATAACAGCCTGAATCGCTTCTGGACCTGGGTCATATCCTCCTAGAAAAACAAGGATAATCGGAATCAATGCTGTAATGAATCCCGCTACGAATGGAACACCGAAAGTCGATGGTATCAACATAAGAAATTGATTCAATATTGTAATAGTTAATGCAGCTTCATAAGAGATGCCCATGACATTAGTCATGATTTCAATCATGCTTAACCCTGCGGTGAATAAAACCATCCCCTGAATCAATTCGGGTGTTTCCAGCTTATAATGGAGAATAGGTAGCCTCATTTTATAAGATCCGACTGGCCAATATGGCTGCTCTTCACCTGTTTTCCGTTTGAAAATAGACAAAATTTAGCTCCTCCTTTTTAGTAACCGCTTACATTTTTATGTTTTTACCAAGCCTTCTAACTGTATTAAAAGGCCTGGCTTCATAGTTCCTATTTAACTTCTGATTCTAGATCACCTAGAGACGTAAACGAGGCAGTAATTTTATCCCCCTTTTCAACTTTAACTGCTGCCGATAGAGCTCCTGAAAGTATGACTTCTCCCGCTTTCAGTGTAACGCCATAGTCACTTAGCTTGTTTGCCAGCCAAGCAACACAAGCCGCAGGATCTCCGAGCACATCTGCACCGGTTCCTTCATTAACAAAATCACCATTTTTGAACAGCTGCATTCTTATATCTGTTAAATTAACTTCCTGCGGCTTAACTTTTTTTCCGCCGATTATAAACATTCCAGAAGAAGCATTATCGGCAATCGTATCAGGCAAAGTAATCTTCCAATCTTGGATTCTACTGTCTACGATCTCTAAAGATGGAACTACATATGCTGTAGCGTTCATCACAGCCTCGACAGTAACATCCGGACCTTTCAAATCACTTTCTAAAATGAATGCTATCTCGGCTTCTACTTTTGGTTGAAACAGATATAAAAGTGGAATTGGCTCTCCTTCATTCAATTGCATAGCATCCAATAGATGACCATAATCAGGCTGGTCTACACCGAGCAGGTCCTGCATAGCTTCTGACGTTAACCCAATTTTTTTCCCTACGACCTTTTGCCCTTCTTTCACTTTTTCTTCGATAAACTTCATCTGAATCTGATAGGCTTCTTCTATGGATAAGTCAGGAAAATTTGAAGTTAATGGTGCTATCGAGATTTTATTTTTGTAAGCCTGGAGCAGTTTTTCATAAGCGGATTCGACGGTTGCTGTATATTGTGTCTGCAATCCCTTCCCCCCTAATGTAATTATTTGACCGGCTGTTTCAAGAAATCGATCAGTACCTTATTGAATTCTTTGACTTGTTCCCACTGTGGCCAGTGTCCTGCATTTTCAATCACAGTCAATTCACTTCCAGGGATCATCTCCTGGATAGGCTTGGCTGCTTCCACTGTAGAAGTAGGATCGTGGTCTGTCCAAGCAAGCAGTGTTGGTGTCTGAATTTTATTGCACCAGGATGGAGCCCAGATATATTGGCTGCGAGCCTCTGGATCCTGAAGGTAGACGATATTATAGACAGCTTTCTGATATTCTGGCTGGGTATAGATTTTATATCGTATTTTAATAAGCTCGTCCGTTACCTGACTCTTATCATACATTAGCCATTCCAGGCGCTTTTTTACATTTTCATAGCTTGCTTCTACCACCGCTTTAACCGTGGAATCTCTCAAGCCAGCCATGATCTTCGGATCGTTGTTTACGTTACCCGGTGTATTCAATACCATGGACCATACGTACTCTGGATGTTCCGCAGCAAACCAGGCAGCAACCCAACCACCAAGGGATTCACCAGATAAGTACACTTTTGATAATCCAAGTGCATGGATCACATCAAGTAGGTGGTCACTGTAAGAATCTATACCGTATGGACGGTCCGGCTTATCTGTATATCCATGGCCCAGCATGTCGATACAAATCACACGAAAATGCTTGCTCAGCTCTTTCATATTACGTCCGTATGCTTCAATGTGCCCTCCAGTGCCATGGAGCAGAATTAGGGGATCACCTTCTCCGGCTTCAAGTACTCTGGTTTTAACTCCGTTTGCATCTAAATAATAGAGTTTAAATTCAATATCTTGTATTTCTGTCCAAATTGACATGATGATTCCTCCCTAGAGTTTAATTTTTCACAGGTTGTTTAAGCCAATGTTTGTTCACTGGAGTAGTTTCAAAGAAACTGTCTGGTACGGATGGTCCCCACCATAGTCTGCCTTTCGAATCATATTCTTCCTTCGTCCAGCCAATTGGCGGCAAGTCGGTATCACGGTTATAATCTCCTGAATAGATTTCCACCCTGTGACCATCCGGGTCACGGACATACAAAAAGAATGCGTTGCTGACCCCATGTCTTCCTGGCCCATATTCAACTGAATCACGGTAGCCGGCATCTGCTAACAGATCCGCAGTTCTTACTACTCCTGGAATACCATCGACAATGTATGCGATGTGATGCAAAGATGTTTCTTTATGTTTCACCAATGCTACGTCATGTGTGGTGGTTTTCACTCGTGTCCAAGCTGCAAATTTTTCATTACCATCCTGGACATATTCAGAAATACTAAAGCCGATTTCCTGCCAGTATTCCAACGCTTTATCCACATCAGGTACACGTAGGTTCATGTGGTCGATCCGTACTGGAGGAATACCACGTTGCAGATGGGTGTTTCGCATTGGAAGCGCATCGACTCCTACTCCCCCACGTCCTATCTCGATTTGTTCTATAGAGTGATAGAACTCCACCGGGTGACCATTCGGCTCAGCAACCTTGAGGACAGGACCTTTTCCTGGGTGGACACTTTCTGTAAATTCTGTCTGAATTCCAATCTCTTCATGCTTCTTTTGCAAAATTTCTAAATATTCCGGGCTCGAGACACGTAAACCGAAACTTCCTAATGCTGCCTCTTCCTTTTCAGTCAAGACCAGCGTATACTTATCGAATTCATCGACTGCTCTCAAGTAAAGGCTGTCCTTCGTGCGTTCAACTTCTATGAAGCCAAGCACATCAACGTAAAATTCTTTAGACTTTTCAAGATCCTTTACAAAAAGTTCAATCTGACCAAGCCTTAAAATCATATGTCTTCATTCCTTTTCTTCGATTATTTTAAACTGTCACTACTCTTGATTCTGTTACTCTGTTATGCCATTCAACAATCACATTTCCTGTTGGCATAAGCAGGTTCTTTTCGCTGCAACGGAGAATTTTATGATTTCCTTCACGTACTATTTGAACGCTCGTGTGATATACTCGCTCCTCATCTTTCAAGGTAACGTAATAAGTACCTTCATCCGGGACAATATAGTAAGCATCCGGTTTTAATACCGTACCATCCCAGGAACAATAAGTTTTATAGTTCCGTTTTAAGAAGTAGGGTACTTCTTCTAAATGACCGGCTAAAATTCTTCTGCGGAGACCTGTGGAACCGATTTTTTCTCCCCGGTGGACGACTTTATCCACTTTAGTGATATCAATCCGATCTGCTACGTAGTCTTTCATTTTATCCATATTGCCTGCCCCTTTGCATCCATATGTGAAGTCGAATCCGGCAACCACATGTTGGACACCCAGGTTAATTAAATACTCCTCGATGAATGCTTCAGGAGATAAACTTGCAAAATTTTTCGTGAATTCTACGATGTAAAAGTTTTCTACGCCCATTTCACGAAGTATTTTTACTTTTTTATTTAGCGGCATCAGATAAGGGAAATCATCATCCCCTTTACCTAGAACCGCCTTCGGATGCGGAAAAAAACTCATCACTGCTAAAGAAAGCTCCTTTTTGTCAGCTATCTTTTTAGCCGTTTCGATTACTTTACAATGCCCACGGTGCAGGCCATCGAAGTTTCCTAATGCGACAACCAGCTGTTCAGAAGACTGCTGCCAGTACGATAAATTATCTTTTCTCACATGTATAGTCTTCATAATGGTCTCCTTGTATCTACTTATAGACTACCTGCTCTTCCTTTGCCAGACTGCAATAACGGCCACCGTAAAATACGAGCGGATCTCCTTCTTCCAAGCAAAGATCAGTGACATCACCTACAAACAACGTATGGTCTCCTTCCACATATTCTGAGGATACATCACAGGTTACTTGTGCCAATGCGTTTGGGATGACTGGCTTGCCATCCAGGTAATCAAAATCAACCTTGCGAGGTTCCTTTATTTGTCCGGCAAAAATCATCGATAACTCCTGCTGGTCAGCTGACAGTATGTTAACAGAAAACTTTCCACTCTCTTTGATTTTGGAAAGGATTTTTGCGTTTTCTCCTACCGAGATAATCACTTTCATCGGGTCGAGGGAAAGGGACATGAAAGCATTGGCTGTCATCCCGTATTCCTGTCCATCCAATTCTGTTACAATAACTGTCACCCCTGTAGTAAAATTCCCCATTGCTGTACGAAATTGGCGACTATCCATTTTCATCATCCCTTCATAAAAATATAATCGTTATCCTCGTACTCCACTATCAAATCCAAACAATTCTTTACCATAAGCCGCTACTGAATCTTCATAAAGTGACGTTTTATGTGTAGCAACTGCAAGTATATCCCTAAAGAACAATTCAATTGGCCCACCTTTATATAAAGCCCCGCCGCCTAACGTAAGCAGGACACGCAAAGCAATTTCGCTTGTTGTCTTGACGATTTTTGTACGTAGGGCAAAAAACTCTCCCATTGGAGTGGTACACCCATCTTTTTCGTAGTTTTCCAACAGTTCAATATACCTTTCCATCAGTGCTTCAGCTGCTTTAAATTCGGTAGTGATCTCCGCAATCACCCTTTGGCTCCTTGGTGACTTACTTTCGGTGACGCCATCCATCAGTCTCACTCGTTTCTCCGTCATTTTCTTGAATTCTTTGATCACTCTTTCGGCACCACCAAGGGCAATGACAGGGAAACCGAAGTAAAATGCCGGGAACATCGGTACATGATAAAGCGGATAATCTTTATCGTAATTTTTTTCATGTGGCCGTCGAGTCTTTCCTGCAATCTCCGGTCTGAAAATTCTTTCCATCGGCACGTAGACATCATCTGCGATTACCTGGTTGCTTCCGCTTCCACGCAGTCCGAAAGTATCCCAGTTCTCTACAATCTCTACTTCTGAGGTTTTTAAAACCGGTAAGCACACTTCCGGACCGTCACCATCAGGCATTTCGATTTTCACCCCGACTCCGACCCAGTCGCTGTGCAGAACTCCGCTGACGAAATTCCATTTTCCACTGATCCGATATCCATCGCCATCTTTTTTAGCAGTACCTACAGCTGCAAAAATGTCAGCGATCAAACCACCCTGCTTGATGATTTCCTCCTGGCCTGCTTTTGGCAGATAAGCAGGAAGCATATTATGCAATGGGTAAAGGTAGGCCAGCCATGCCGCTGAAATATTGTGATTTGCAATTTTTCGGATGACCTTTGAAAATGTTTTGATCCCTACTTGAGGACCACCATATTCTTTCGGCAGCATCATTCTTGTGATTTCTGTTTGTTTCATCAAGTTCACCACATCTTCTGATACGTTGGCTTCTATTTCAGCTTTTTGTGCTTGTTCTTCGGCTAATTCTCCAACTTGTTGTGCGCCTTCTAACAACTGTTCTTCTATAGTAAGTCTTTCTTTTACTGTTTGTAGACTCATGTCAACACTCCCTTTTGTTAGAAAATTCATATTTGATTGCGCTTTCATATTCAACTATTTACAACGTGTATCTATAACTTAATAAATCTCCGTAATTTCTTCTAGAACACACAATGTTCATACTTTTTAAAACTTTAGACAAAATTTGTTCGTTCCAATAAAAAAACCAGCCTCCAGCAATATGCCAGAGGCCAGTTTCACCATACCCTATAATTATTTAACTCATGTCTAATTCTTTTAATACAATTAAGGCATTCAATAACAAAAGTAACTGATTCGCTTCTTCAGGATCTCTTAAATCTTTTTCTAATATTTCCTCTATCTTCTGAATTCGATGCCGCAGCCCGCTCATCGACAAAGCCAAGTCTTGCTTAGTCTTATTCAAGTTTCCACCATTGGTGAGAAAATGGTATAAGGTTTTAAAAAGGTCCATCATCCTTTCATCTTCTGTATCAAACAAGGCTTTTAATTCTTCTCTGGCCACCATATTAATTCCAGTTATATTGTCGGAGTTGATTAGCATTCCTATAATACCGAGAGATTTGAACAACACGATTTTTTTGCGAATGGCCAGACGTAGCGCTATTCTTGCTTCTTCATAACGTTTGTTGACATTCTCGATATGTTTTCCTTCACCACTGACACCTATTTTTAAGTTATGCCCCTTATACAATCCATTCATATGTTTTTTAAATTGCGTTATCAGACGCTGGGTGTCACCAGAGTGGAATAGGAGTAAAGTCAATTGGTCGTTTCTATGCCCGGCAAGTACCTTAATATTTTTACGATGAAAAAACCTGTTAGCCAATTCCAAAATCGTTTCCCGAAAGTTGAATTCTTCTTCTATGGAATCCTGGCGATTATTATAATCCATAATGACCACGTAAAAGGATTGGTTCAGGTCAAGTCCGATATACTTCCCCTTTAAAATTAATTCTGATGGTGACAGTTTTTCTTCCAAAATTTGTTCGAGAAAATTACCTTTCATACGCTCAAAAGTTTCATAAGCAGATTGTGCATTTAACAGAATGAGTGCTGCAGCGTTTGATAAATGATCGAGGAACAAATATTCTTCCTTATGATTTCCTTCGCTATTCTCATCGAGTATGAAAGAACAGTAGCCCAAAACCTTTTTCTGAACAAATATTGGCACGACAAGCCGATCATGCTTACTCATACGAATCGTCTTTTTCCGGAAAGGCAAAACATATTTATCATTCTTTTTAACCAAAAAATCAGGCATATTCTTTTTCGTGTCCTCTTGAATTTCCTGAATTTCCTCTTCCGTAAGGCCGGTATGAAACATTGTTTGAAACTGTGTATCCTCTATGATTACAGGTAGTTTCATCATTTCATAAGTACTATCGACCAACGTTTGAAGCCCGCTACCATTGACAACTTCTTCTGTAAGCCGCTTCTGGAAATCAGCAAGCGTCGTAACAAAACGTGCTTGCTCCAGAAGATTGTCATACGTATACTCAAGCTCCTTCACAATTGGAGTCTGATTCATGATATGGACTGCATCCTTGCAATTGTCTTCTTCCCAATCTTCCTGAGGCATAATCATCCAGCTGCACTCTTCGTCACCAGCTCCGACACATGTCAATTCCCTTGCTAATAGCGGCTTATCAAAAACAGTAGACATGAAGCCGCTGGAATAACCAGACAGTGTATAACAGACCGGGCTTTCCGAGATACCGAAGACCTTGATATGTTCTTCGGCCTCATAGGAATCGACCCATATTCCCTTCCCTACCAATGACTGGACGTCGCCTTTCTTGTCATATTCAATATTACATGTATGATTAATTCCCCTGATATGGCCACTTTCAATATGCATCAGGGGCCCTTTTTTGACCAGTTCCTCTTTAGAGATTTCAAGTTTCATAGATTTCTTCGCATCCCTCACACCCATTTCCCATCCGAACTGAAAAAGGAAACCGCTGATCCGCTCTATTCCAATATTTTTGACTAGTTGTTCCCGTAGGATTCCCAATGACGATGACGAAGTGACAATATTCCGTTCATCGACTGCTACAGACTGCTTTAAGCTCTTATCTGTTACCACAACGCTCATAGTCATCTCCCCCACTATTATGATTATAGTTAATCTTTGCATATAAATTATGTAAGCGCAACCATACATGAAAGATATTCAGGCAAGGAATAAACTTCCTTGCCTGAATGTTTTGCTATACCTTGACTTTTTTCTCTTTTGCCAAATCCTGGGCCACCCCGATGATCCAGTCTTCCTGGCCGCCGACAGCACCCATTTCACTAATTTTCGTAAGGATATCACGTGGATCTACTCCGTATTCTTTACCGGCTCTTTCCGCGAATAATAGAAAACTGGAATAGACACCGGTGTAGCCGAGCGTTAAGCTAAGCCGGTCGATCTGGACGGGGCGCTTCATTATCGGCTTCATTACATTCTCAGCTGCATCCATCGCTTTATATAAATCTACCGAATGAGGGATTCCCATTTTGTTCATCACAGCGACGAGTTGCTCGGTAGCCGTATTCCCTGCTCCGGCTCCCATACCAGCCAAGCTCGTATCAATTCGGCTCGCGCCTTCTTCCAAGGCAACGATAGAGTTGGCTACCCCTAATGACAGGTTATTGTGCCCATGAAATCCGATATCGGTGCCCAAGTTTTCTTTGAATAAGGAAATTCTTCTTCGAGTATCATCCATGGTCATGGCTCCGGCGGAATCTACAACATAGATTGTCCCCGCTCCATAAGACTCCATCTTTTTAGCCTCTTCCAGTAAGTCTTCCGGCGTCGAACGATGGGACATCATTAGAAAACCGACTGTGTCCATTCCTATCTCAACCGCTTTTTTGATATGTTGTTCAGAAACATCAGCTTCACTGCAATGCGTTGCTATCCGAACGACAGATGCTCCCCATTCTCTTGCACGTTTTAAATGGTCGATCGTCCCGATGCCAGGAAGCAAAAGCACACCGATTTTCGCTCGCTTGGCATTTTTCACGGCCGTAGTGATTATGTCTTCCTCAGTCTCTTTTGAAAAACCATACTGGATTGAACTTCCGCCTAAACCGTCTCCATGAGTGGCTTCAATAATATCTACACCCGAATCATCGATTAACTGTGTCAGTTCAGCAATTTGTTCTTTTGTATATTGATGAGAAATTGCATGCATCCCATCTCGTAATGTCACATCATTAAAAACTACTTTTGAATACTTGCTCATTTTGCAGTTTCCTCCTTCGCTAAATGATCCGCCATGACCTCTCCAGTTTTTACTGCTGCAGAGGTAATGATATCAAGGTTACCCGCATACTTAGGAAGAAAATCTCCGTTGCCTTCCACTTCGACCGCTACTGTTACGATATGTCCTTTGATGACCGGATCTGCCTTGAAACGGTAGCCTTTCACATAGCTCTGCACCGTCTGTAATATCGAATTCAATGAGGCCAAAATATCTTCCCGATAATACTCAGCAGGTTCTTTCGTATGGACATGGATAGTATTTCTCATAAGAATTGGCGGTTCTGCAGGATTCAATGTAATGATGGCCTTTGATTCATCTGCACCTCCTACCTCTCGTAAAGCTTTTGCTGTTGTTACTGTAAACTCATCAATATTCTGGCGTGTACCCGGTCCTGCGCTTTTACTGGAGATTGAAGCAACGATTTCCGCATAGTTCACTTTCACAACATCAGAAATCGCTTTCACAATAGGGATAGTTGCCTGACCGCCACATGTGACCATATTTACGTTATCCAATTCAGCAACCTCTTCTTCCTTCAGGTTTACTGAGGGAACTAAAAAAGGCCCTACTGCTGCCGGTGTTAGGTCAATTGCTTTCATACCCAACTCTTTTATAATCGGAGCATTATGAGCATGAGCTGTTGCAGAAGTAGCCTCAAAGACGATTTCCGCTAACCCGGGTTCCGCTATCAGACCATCGATGCCGTTATAGATCGGCTTTACGCCATGTTCCTTAGCTAGCGCCAAACCTTTTGAATTAGGATCAATACCGATCATTGTTGTTAGCTCAAGCTTATCGCTCCGCAGCAATTTATACATGAGATCAGTACCGATATTACCTGAGCCAATGATGGCACATTTAACATTCTGATTGTACATGTTCATCTCTCCCCCAAATTTAATCTCTTTCCTTCACAGCAATAATTGCAGGCTTCTTGCAAGTGCTTAGTCAGAATTTCCTTAGATTCTTCAACTTTTCCAGCTACAAGAGCCTCTACGATTTGTACATGTTCATCAATGATTTCCTGCTGCTTGGACTCTGTGACCTCACTCGTAATGTCAATTAACGTTTGGAAAATTTCTCGTAAAGATGTCCACAGCTGGATTAGCGTATGATTGTCCGTCATTTTCATTAGACAGCCATGAAAGGCTAGATCCGATTCAATGTCTCTACGCTGTTGTTCATATGACTTCTGCATTTGATCGATAAATAAATTAAGGTAATGCTTGTTCTTTTCTAAAACGGCTGGATCGATTTGTTTGATTGCGTGTGTTTCTAAAAGTATCCTGCTGTCGTACAAGTTTTTAATATCAATGATGTCAAACCGCTTCACAACTGCCCTGCCGTTTGAATGCTTTTCAATCAAATTTTCCGCTTCCAACTTGGCGATCGCCTCCCTTATAGGACCACGGCTGACCTCCAGTTGTTTGGAAAGCTTTGCTTCTACTAAATGATCTCCCCTCTGTAAATGGCCTAGAATAATCTGCTTACGTAAATAATCGAGTACTCCATTACTGATATTCTGCTTTTCAATCTTCAATAAAAGTTACCCCTTTTTAATTTTCTGAAAAGTTAACTGTTAACATTTCTTAAAAGTATAAAGAAATGAAAAGGGTAAGTCAACCCACATAGGATTTCTACCTATGTATTAACGGATACTTTTGATTTCAGTCTAAAATTTCGCAAATGGAACATTTGTTCTTATAATTAGGATAAAATATGTTTAACTGTTGAGGTGAAAAAATTGCAGTTTTCAAACTTTAAATGGGACTCGTTTTAGACTCCTTTCTTCTGACTTATCTAATCATCCTTCTTCCATTAAACTGCCCAGTTCATGAACAAGATTACAGTAGAAGATCAGCACATTGATCTTCGTATATTGCCCCCTTTTAGTTGAATTGTACTACCTGTATTTTTTCCTTTTCAAACTTGTCCTTTAAATAATCGGAAACTAAAACATGTGAACGATAATCAGCATTTCTAACTAAATCAAATGGTCTGTTTTATACACTATTTTCTCAAAATTAAGTATTGCATCAGTTCCTTTTATCGTTGTAAATTTTGATTCCTCCTTGTTTATTACCTGAACAGCATTAACAACATTTATTAAATAATAATTAGGGATTCTTTTTTCTCCAACAAAAACATTTGCATCGTAAACCTGTATATCTTTTGGACAAACACCCTTTATATATCTAAAACTTTTTTTGAATCGACTATTAATAAACTACTATTAGGTAGTACATCTAATAAATATTTTTCCGAGCATTCAAACACGATTTTAGGTGATATGACCTCCTCGCTAATCGC
Source organism: Pseudalkalibacillus sp. A8 (assembly GCF_045920555.1). Classification (NCBI taxonomy): domain Bacteria; kingdom Bacillati; phylum Bacillota; class Bacilli; order Caryophanales; family Fictibacillaceae; genus Pseudalkalibacillus; species Pseudalkalibacillus sp. A8. Next base: position 2,706,007 of record NZ_CP174509.1, on the reverse strand, counting down.
TATACCCTGTTTAAAACGAACCGATCTGTTCCAGATCCTTAATGTATTCACGAATTCTTTTGTTCGGGTATTTATCGGGAATTGACCAAATCCAAATCATAGAATCACCTTCAATTAACTATATACACTTAATAATCTCATGGGCGTATTTTTTAAACTATTCTCCTAGTAAAGAAAAAGGCGATCACCTTGTGCAGCAATCGCCCCCTTAGTGCTACAACTAAGGTTATGTACTCAAATCTATTTCATCCTATTCCGCTTCAAGGGTAACAATCCAGTCAAGTGCTTTTCGCCTTTCCATAATTGGGCCTTCATCAAAATCACTGTGTTTTATCCCCTTTAGCCTTGCATCCACTAAATGCCAATGAAGTCTATAATATAAATCAACTTGTTCATAAATTTCCTTTTCGTTTCGCATTAAGGTTTTGGCTTCTAATGTAGAAAAATCCTGCCTTTTTCTAACATCAGGAACCATTTGGATTAGGTTATCACCTACTGGTTCATTAACCTAAAAGGTATTGTTTATACCTAACACCCAAACTAAAACCCACAGGCTTTCAACATACCATTTTAACCTCAATATCTCTTTTGACGTTGTTTTCAGCTCACTTTTTTCTAAGATACCCTTTTCAAACTCTGTAACATAATGAGATAAGCCTCCCTGTTCTTTAATCCATTCTCTAATTACTGATGGTGTGGCTTGATGTGCAATATAAACCATACCAGCCATTATGGTTACTCTTTTAATAATTTCATCTCTATTTCGTACACCTTGGTAATCGATTATAGGTAAGTTTGAGTTAATTTTTGCTCCATATTTTTTAATTATTTCTTCAGTTTCTCTTTATTTGGTTAAAATTAAGTTCCATAAACTGCCCTTTAGCTTAATAACTTCAACAAAAAGAAGCGATAATCCTTCGTGGATTACCGCACCCTTTAGCCACCGATCAAGTAAAAATTAGCGCTTCACCACATAGATGATAATGGTTTTGTTACATTTTAGGATTTATCTTTTTGAAATGACTTTTTACCCGGTGCAAACCAACCGATTAGAGCAATACCAACTAATACTCCGTAGAAGATCAGAGTCCAAACGGTACTATGAGGAAAATGATCATCTAAGATACCAATATCCTCATGGGCAAGGGTAATTACAGCAAGTTTGACACCGACCCAGGCAACAATTGCATATGCTGTTGTTTCCAATGCTGGACGTTTTTCAAGAAGTTGCACAAACCAGGTTGCTGCAAACTTAATCAAGACAAGGCCAGCAATTCCTCCAAGAAGAACAACGATAAACTGACCTCCATCCATTCCACCGAAATCTTCTAATGGTGAATCTGGAAGACCAAGGGCAAGAGCAACGGCAGCTAGAATCGAATCAATTGCAAAAGCGAGGTCGGCTAATGCAATTTTCCCTACTGTGGGCCAGAAACCTTTACCAGCGGATTCCTTTTCATCGTCCTTATGAATATTCTCATTTTCTTTCCCGAACTGTGCTTGAATGACATGCTTTAATCCTAGGTAAAGAAGATAAGCTGCTCCTATCGCCTGTATCTGCCAGACGTTTGCAATAAAAGAAATTGCAAAAAGTGCAGCAAATCGGAAAGCAAAGGCCATAATAATTCCGTAATTTATAGCTCTTTTTTTCTGTTCTTCGGGTAAATGCTTAGCTATAACCGCTAGTACAAGGGCATTGTCAGCAGATAATAATCCTTCTAATCCAATTAGAATTAACAATGTCCAAGCATATTCTAGCCATAGTGAATCCATCCACTTCTCTCCTATCTATAACTAAAATGTCATGTAAAAGTTTCGCTAACATTAGATTTTCCCATTAAGCAATAGGCAATCCTAGAGAAATATGGTTAAAATTATGTAGTCAGCTACTTCTCGGTACCCTATTTTTTTTAATTTCAACAAAAAAACAGAAACCCAGGTTTAGATTGCACCTCTTAACCTTCTTAATTAACCTGCTAGATAGTTTAAGTATAATCCTTCACAATCTCATCTTTATTCAAAATAAATATCCAATTTTCTTTAAAGATTTTGTTCAAATTATATCCCCAATTTTTGAATATGGGGGTTGAGCAGTATAAATACAATCACAAACGAATTAAGGCGAAATTAAAAGACCTGAGTCCGGTTAAATTCCGAATTCAGGCCCACGATGCAGCTTATTATTTTTGTTTAACTTTTTGGGTTCAGATCAATATCAAGGTCTTTTAGACTTTATCCGGTTGAACCTTCCATCTCGAACTTGATTAAAAAGTATTTTCAAATGCTTTTTAACTCATGTAAAAACGTTGATATATCAAGGCATTACCGAATCCTGTTTTCAAAACAATTTATCTTTTTTTAATCTAAGTCGGCACAAAATCGGCACGTTTATCTCTTAAAAGTCATACATTTGGATGTATATATATTAGATTTTTTATCAATTACTTCAGTCTTGCGGTAAATAAACTAATGAAAAAAGGTTTAATATAAACAATATTGTTTTCTTTTTTAGTTGTATCGGATATAATAAAGATAGTTCACATATATTAAAAAAGACCGTTAGTGCTGGTAACACCAGTCGGTCATGCAATAGCAGGTTCCCTCGAAGGGGGATCAGCAGGTATAACGGACACTAAAACCGCCAGAGCCAGCTAAAACTCAAGGGCGGTTTTAGTTTTTTTTATGAAATGATAGTAACGCTACCACGAAGGTTCCGAACGTAATCATGATCACGATCGATTCAAAGACTGTCATACAGCAACACCCCCTTCCGTTATAAGTTGGGGAGTGATGCTGACCACCCTTGAGAAATCCTATACTATTGCGATTTTATTATAGCATAGACAACCTTATAAATTTGTCGTTCGAAAGGACTAAACCTTTTCAAATGTATTATGTAGATAATTTTGTCTTCAGTATTTTTATATTATAAACGTTCATACAAGAAGAACTTAGAAGACTCAAACTCTTTTAACTTTCTACTTGGAAGAGATTTATTCCATTGATATGAACGAAACTGTCAACCCACCACACACAAATGTTTTAAATGGTGTTTTATTCAGCAATGAATAGAGTTATTCCTTGTTCAACTTACAAACCAAATTTCCTTTCGGATTTAGCTTGTCAAGTGCGCACTTTCCCTTGATAAGCTAAATCCGAAATGGATACAATCCTAAAAGTTGAATAAGGATAACCTTAAAAACTTGGCACGAAGGCAAAAACGCTGACGGTGGTATACAAACTGATATGCGTGGGTTGGGTACCACATTTCACTCCATCCGTCACGGAGCTGCCTCGGACTAAAGGCGCACGTTCAGTTCTTCGAACCTAGTGCATAATGGAACATGAGGGTTCTCCTTCCCGGAGATTTGCCTCCGAGCCAAATTTTCAATCTCAATTAACCAATAAAATTTAAGGACAAATAGTTACGACTTATATTGAATTACTTTTACTTTCCTTAGGCAACACTTGATTTACTTTCCTGTTTATTCTCTATAGCACAGCCGATAGCCCAGATAAAACCAAGCAATTCTCTAGCGACAGCAACAACAGCTACTTTTCCACCTTTTCCTTTAGCAGAGATGCGATGATATTTCATATGAAGACGGTGTTGAGCCTTCCAAGCAATACGTTTTGCCTCTGGATCTTGTCCTTCTTGACGTTTAAGCAATTCACCTTTAAGAGATGGTCGATGGCGATAAGACCAACAAACTTCTACTATGGAACGACGAATTTGGGAGTTTCCGGTTTTAGTAATTGAACCTTGCCAACGACTAGACCCACTCGAGTATTCTTTAGGGACGAGACCTGCATATGACATCAGTTGTCTTGGATTGGAAAAGCGAGAGAATTGTCCAATTTCAGCTACCAAAGTAACGGCAGTTACTTCTGCAACTCCTCTTAATGTTTGGAGTGCTTGAATGACGGGAGCATGTTCACTTTGAATCGCTTCTTCATGTATTTGAGCTTCTAGTCGTTTCATACGCTCCTCAACTTCATAAATGGCATGGAGATATTCTTGAAAAACAATACGTTGAGAAGCTCTTTCAAATGTTAATCGTTTCAACCATTCACGATGTTTTACGGACCAATTTCGAACTCCTTGCGGAGGACGTATTTCATGGCGAAGTAAAAAGTGCATAAGTCTCTGACGAGAACTTTGTAAATCCTCTCGGGCATCATGCCGAGCACGGATTAAATCTCTAAGTGCTTCATGATCTTCATCTGGTACCCATACAGAAGTAAGCTCTCCAGCACGAAGCAACTGAGCTAATCTAGTAGAATCTCTTTTATCTGTTTTCACACGATCACCCGAACGCTTTGGTATAAGAGAGGGTGCCACAACCATACATTCAATGTCCATAGATAGAAGTAATCGATAAATTCCATACCCAGTAGGTCCTGCCTCATAACAAACAAGTAGATTTTCATGATTTCCTAACTTTTTCATTAGTTTACGAATATCTTCTGGTTTATTTTGAATAGTTCCATGAAATCTAGGTTCACCACGACCAGAATCAGCAATCGCAACAGCAATAGTATCTTTAGATACGTCTAAACCAACAAATTTTTGTACATCCTTCATAATATCGGCTCCTTTTCGTGTGTAGCTCTACACTTGGTTATTTATTTAGGTAGTAACATTATGACCAAGTGCAACCTACGTTAAGCGATGGGAGCTGTTTCGTTCATTATGATTAAAGTCCCTTTTAGTTGAAGATTATATTTTTAAAATCTATTAGGGGTACCGCCGGCAAAACGCGAAAATCGTAACAAAACGTCCAAGTCGTAGATCGAATAGCCGTCAGCTAATGTTTCTGCCGTCCGGGCAAGCTTTGTTCTCGTCCTCCCAAGCAAGCACACATAGCACCTAGATTTCCGAATATTTTTTCGCCAAAGAAGCTCCCAGGCCGCTCCCGGCACCTGTTATGACAACAACCTTTTTGTCCATTTACACCCTTTTCTATATGATTTAATTGTTATATTTTGCAATTGCGTTAAGAAATATTTTGGCTGCAATTAACATAGCCTTTTCATCAATGTCAAACTTTGGATGGTGATGTGGATATTTAATGGAATCATTTCCTGCTCCCGTAAAAAAGTAGGTACCGGGAACGTTTTGCAAGTAATAGCTGAAATCCTCTCCAGGCATTATGGGTTGTGTCTCTCTTACGTTCTCAGCTCCTATCACTTCTGCTGCTCTATTTTTAATAAATTGCGTTTCGTCTTTATGATTCCAAACCGCATCATACCCTCGTTTATAGCTAAACTTATAATTAGCGCCATGAGCCGAACATATTCCAGCTATTATTTTTTTAAAAGATTGTTCGATCATATCCCTAATCTCAGCTTCAAACGTTCTTACTGTCCCTATCAGTTTCGCATGATCGGGTATGACGTTATAAGCTTCTCCAGATTGTATTGAACCTATCGAAACGACTGCTGATTTTAGAGGATTTACTCTTCTGCTCACAATTTGTTGTAAATTAATAGCGATATGGCTAGAAATAATGATTGGATCAATCGTTTCATGCGGGAGTGCGCCATGTCCCCCTTTTCCCATAACTTCGATTTCAAAACTATCTGCGGCTGCTTGTATATATCCTTCACGATAATAGACCGTTCCAACTGGATCCATATTTTGAAGATGCGTACCAAATATGACATCAACACCATCCAAACAACCGTCTACTATCATCGGTTTCGCACCGCCTGGAGGTTGTTCTTCAGCAAATTGGTGAATAAAAACGATATTCCCTTGCAGTTCATTTTTATATTTGGCAAGGACTGTTGCAACGCCTAAAACAATGGCTGTATGTGCATCATGGCCGCAAGCATACATCGCACCGGGTATTTTAGATTTATAAGGAACATTTTTTTGGTCGTTTATTGGTAAAGCATCGAAATCTGCCCTTAAAGCTATAGTCTTTCCAGGTTTACCTCCGCGTAAAATACCAACAACCCCTCTACCACCAACCCCTGTACGTACTTCTATTCCTAACTTTTGTAAATATTCGGCTATAAATCGAGGAGTCTTTTCCTCCTTGAAAGAAAGCTCGGGAAATTGGTGGAGGTGACGGCGAATTTCTACCATTTTCGGATAAAATTTTTCAATATCATGTTTCCAGTTTTCAAACAAATAAATTCCCTCCTTTTTAAAGTTTGATCATAATGAGTACTGCTCCTACACCGGTTAATCTACTATAAGGTTTACATTCAGCTGACTATACTTTAAATACTTTGTTTATTTTTCCTTGAATCCAGTAATTCATATTTTGACCAATTCACAAAAGATTCCAGAACGAGAGCTAAAAGTACTCCCATTAACAAACCGTTGCTGACAAGAGGACGTATATACATCGGAATTGTTGCAAACACTTCCGGAGAAATGTTCATAATACAAAGCCCCAAAAGCGTCGGAGCGGCAATACGGTAAATCGTTTTGGAGTTAAAATGTATTCCTTCAATCGTACGCAGTGCCGTACCGAATAGTTGTAAATATGCAACGAATAAAACGGCACTCCCTATACTGATCGGAATCATCGTAAACAAGGCGCCTAAAGCAGGTACTAATCCAAGTATTACAAAGAGCGCCCCTCCTATGACCAAAGCCAATCGTTCTAAAATCCTTGTACTTTCTAATAGACCGATGGACGACGTATAAGGTCCATATGGGACTAAACCGAGTACAGCAGCTACAATGGTATACACTCCAGTTAGCAAAAATGTACGTTTATACTGCTGATCTGTTGTCGTAGTTTGATAAAGCTTCTCTGTTGCACTAACCGCTGCAATTGTATTCGTCATATTGATCAGCCCGGCCAAGAAAGCAGTAATGATGATTCCTAATTCGAGGTTGGGCGTTCCCCATGGGAACCATGAAATAGACGACTCAGTGCTGATAGTTACGGCTTTTTCCACAGGGAAAAGGAAGTTGTAAGCGATCCACCCCATCACCATACCGATCAAAATGGAAAAATCACCAATCAACCCTCGTCCTTTAATGCTTAGCAATCCTACTAATATCGCTGTAACAATAGATAACGCGGCTATCGGCAAATCAAGTTCATTATCATTGGACAGACCTAGCATCCCTTTTAGAAAAATCATCACTAGTTGGCTGGAAAGCAGGAAAAGGTAGACACTCATGACGATCGGCGTAAACACCTTTTTCAATATATTCGCAAAACCCATCGCCCCTAAAAGTACAGTGGTCAAACCAGCTAAGAGAATACCTGTAGCAAGACCTCCTCCTATTGTCGTTAGGCTCATACCAACGGATGGTGCTGATGCGCAAAGGCTTAGGATCAGCCCCCACCACAAACCAGCAGGACCTTCCATTAACGCGTAACGATGACCAGCGACTGCTTGCAAAATAGAAGCCGCTCCTGTGAAAATAAACGAGCGTTGGAGAGACGCCGCGATCTCTTCCGGCTGCAAGTCAAAAGCAGCTCCGACAGACAACGGTACAACGACTGTGTTCGCAAAAATAAAAAAAAGCCACTGAATCCCGGCTAACCAGATCGTTGCTGAAGAGAGCTTAGACATGATACAATCCTTCTTTCTCGTCGATGTTGTTCATTGAAAGATAAGTTTCAGAAAGTCTGGACAACATTGCTTGAATGCGCTGCTCCCCCCCTCGAGATTGCCGCACCTCGATCTTTCCCGCCCAGTGCTTTTTGAACATACGTTAATAATGTTATTTTTTCCTATTTGGTCAGCTTGTTACCTCATTTAAAAAAGTTAAGATACTCTGTGTTGCAAGTGCAACACCGTATTTCAAAGACGATAAATTCACACGGAATTTTGGATGATGCCATGGGAATTTTTCTGCCACTTCTGTTCCTGTTCCTGTTCCCCAATAAATGAACGCAGAAGGCACCGAATGGGATAAGTAGGCAAAATCATCCCCGCTCATATAAGGGTGTTCCAGTTCAACAATGCTATCTTTGCCAATGCAAGCATCCGCTGCCTTTTTCACCAACTGAGTTATCTGCTTGTCATTCCAAGTCGAAGGATAGCCTCGTTCGTATTCGTACGTGTAAGATCCGCCCCAATAATTCGTTACAGACTGTAACAACGCTTCAATTTTTGCATCAATGGCATCTTGTGTCTCTTTTTTGATCGTTCTTACCGTACCGGTCATATCCACTCGGTCGGCGATTGCATTTGATGTGTACCCGCCGCTTATTTTACCGATTGTTACGACAGCATGATCAAGAGGAGAGACTTGCCTTGCAGCAATGTTTTGAATGCCGGAGATGAATTGACCAGCCATCGCCACCGCATCTATGCTTTGATGTGGGGCTGCGGCGTGACCGCCTTTTCCAATCAAGGAAATATAAATTCGGTCACTATTCGCAAGCATATAGCCTTCTTTTATTTCAAATTTTCCCGGCAGTATATAAGGATTCGTATGAATGCCAATCGCTGCATCTACTTTCGGATTTTCTAATATTCCCTCTTCGATCATTCGTTTCGCTCCACCTGGATGAACTTCCTCAGATGGTTGAAACATGATCTTCACCGTTCCTCTTAATTTCGCTTTTCTTTCTTGCAGCAAAGAGGCTACACCTAAGCCTACGGTAATATGAGCATCATGACCGCAAGCATGCATGGCCCCCTCCTTTTTAGACGCATACTCCAGATCCGTTTGTTCTGAAATTGGCAGAGCATCCATGTCTGAACGTAAGAGAATCGTTTTTCCCGATTGGTCCCCGTGAATTTCGGCACAAAGCCCTGTGTCTGCCATTTCCTTGTATGGAATGTCTAGCTTGTCCAGTTCATTTTTGATAAACTTCTGTGTTTCATATTCCTCTGTACTTAATTCAGGATACTGATGAAGGTGTTTATAGACATTTTGAAGATAAGGTTCAAGCTTTGCTTCTATATACTCCAGAGTAATTTCTTTATTCATATAATCACCACTTTCTTTGTAATGCAAAATAAGACTAAATTATAAGTAAAAGCTCTGATCCGTTTTTCATTACACCCGAGAGGGCAAAAGCTAAAATAACGAATGAGCCAATATGTTATTAGAGGTTGTTCAAAAAGTCACCAAATGGATAAGCGGCGAACCCTAGAGTTCCTCGAAAAAGAAGAACACTTATTCTTGACCTTCTTGCTTCTAATTTGTTGCCTTTTCGAACACACACTTATACAAATAAATTGACAACTTTACCTTCATTCACGTTAACTAAACCAAAGTCCGTGATTTTTAACTCTGGGCTTACAGGGAGTGAGTGTGTGCTAAATGACATAATTGGGTTATAATGCTTGTACCCTAAGCTCTCCATGGCATTTCGTAAGTTCTTCATTTCTTTTGCAATTTCGTCTAGTGGTTCTTCTGACAAGATACCTCCAACCGGGAGCTTTAAAAGAGATAAAACTTTTCCGTTTTCTACGACACAAAATCCCCCTTGATTTTCAATAATCGTGTTGGCTGCGAGCAGTACATCCTCTCGATTTTTTCCAACTACAAGTAAGTTATGATTATCATGTGAATACGTCGATGCGATTGCGCCTCCTTTGATGGTGTCTCCCCCTATTAATCCAAAAGACTTATTTCTGTTTTTACCGTAACGCTCAAATACTCCTATTAAGCAAAAAGGGCTCGTTTCCCACTGCAGTTGATGATTTTCAACCTTCACATGGGCGATTAATGCCTTCGTAAAAGTTGTCCCGTCCGAAACCATCATAACTCTGCTAGAGAGACTGCCATTTTCAACAGGTGCCGAAATCGTTAGATCTTGTTTTTTTAATTTTTCTAACTGAACACTTTTGTAAAAATCGCTTGGGAACTGTTTCGGGTGGACTACTTGTTCATATACTTCTTTTTGGTCATAAACCTTCGTACCGCTCTTATACACTTGATCGATTTTAAATGAATCGAGATCATCCAGTAAAATAAAATCAGCTATTTTTCCGGGTGCAATTGCGCCTCTATCATACATTCTCATTCTTCTAGCGGGAGTTACGGTACTAGCATAAATGGCATCCTCAGGCTGCATTCCCATCATAATCGCTTTCTTTACGAGGTGATTTAGATGTCCTTTTTCTACAAATGTATCAGGCATGACATCATCGGTAACAAAACAAAAATGTTCACTTCGATCATGCTCAATTAAATGGTCCATTAATTCTTTCGTCATCGATTTTTCTTGTATTTCAATAAACATGCCCATTTTTATTCTTTCTTCCATTCCTTCAACTGTTTGTTGAGTATGATCTGAGTCAATTCCTGCATATATAAATTGACTTAATTGAACATCCATTAATTTTGGACAATGGCCTTCAATCGGAAAATGTGGGTAGTTGTTCTTAACATGCTTCACTATTCTATTCGTTTTGCCGTTTGGTTCTGAAAGGACTTTTGCATAATCCATAATTTCACCGAGGCAAATTACTTTTTCTTCCTTAGCTAATTCATCTATTTCTTCGATATCTATTTCCCCGCCTGTTGTCTCGAGCGCCGTAGCAGGAACGGAACTTGGAATAGCGAACAAAATATCTGCTATACATTTCTCGCCCATCTTAATCATCTCTTGTATTCCCCTCACCCCGAAAACGTTAGCCATTTCATGAGGGTCCGCAACCACGGTTGTTACACCATTCTTAATTAACCCATACGAAAACGTATCAGGAGTGACCATTGTACTTTCGATATGCAAATGGATGTCTATTAATCCAGGGATCATAAAACGATTTTGTCCATTAATCACTCTATTCGCCCGAAACGTGTCCTCATTTTTATCGCCTATATAGGCAAACTTTCCATCTAAAATCGCAACATTTCCTTTCATAATTTTTTTGTAAGAATGGTTGTATAGGTAAACATCGGTGACTAGTAAATCAACATGCATTATAATCCTCCTCTTTATGTCTCTACGTCAGTATCAAAGCCTCGATGAACCTGTGAACTGCCCCGATTTTTGATGGTTCTCGAACCGGAGCGCAGGAAACATGCAGAGTACACCGATCATTCGCATCACACTTGCGATCATCAGGATTTTTTTCTATTCCATTAGATCGATCAGGGGTCCTGCTGCCGGAGAGAATAAAATAGTGACCAGTGTACCTACAATCAAAATGACGGACTGCAGAAAGCGAGAAGACACATGCTGTTGTAAAAAATGTAGGTTTCCTATCAGGTCTAACCACATTCCCATTTCAGCAATAAGCACGCCGCCCATCAGAATAAGAAGATTTTTGTTCAGCATGTTATTTTCCTTCTTTTAGTTAAAAAACAAACTTCTCCACTTCTTCCAAGGTTGGTAATGATGGTTGTGCCCCTTCTTTTGTCACAACCATCGCTGATACTTTGCTTGCAAATTTTGCTGCTTCTTGATCACTCATTCCTTTTGTGATACCTACCGCAAAAGCTGCAATATACGAATCTCCCGCAGCGGTTGTATCAACAGGGTTTACTTTATAGGCAGGTATGTGGGCCTGTGTTTCGTCATTAATCACATAGGACCCTTTCTCTCCCATTGTTACGATGATTCTCTTAACACCTAATGATTTTAAATTAAGAGCTGCTTCCACAATTTCTTGCTCCGTTGAAGTCGGCATTCCCGTTAGAAGCTGCAGCTCTATTTCATTCGGTATTAACGTATGAACCCTACGAAGCAGCTCTTCAGGCATTGTTTGAGCCGGAGCCGGATTTAAAATCACTTCTTTTTTCAGTTTAATAGCTAGTTGAAGAGCGTATTCTACTACCTCAAACGGAATCTCCAACTGCATGATAATAATATCGCTCTCTTCAATAATACTTCTCAACTGATCGATATCTGAACGTTTCATTTTACTATTGGCACCAGGGACTAAGACAATATTATTTTCTCCCTCTCTACTTACATTAATAAATGCCATTCCGGTTGTCTCTTCTTGTTGTATTCCTTTTGTATCAACACTAGCTTGTTTCAAACTATTTAAAAGAAGAGCACCGTAATCGTCAGAGCCAACTTTGCCGATCATGGCAACATCTGCTCCCAGCTTCGCAGCGGCAACTGCCTGATTGGCCCCTTTTCCTCCGGGATTCTTTTGAAACTTTGTACTCGATATGGTTTCTCCTGCTCTCGGAAGGTGAGGAACATGTGATACAAAATCCATATTCAAACTTCCAATTATTAGTATTTTTTTCAAGTAACCCACCTCAAGTTGCTAAAACTATGCATTTTTTATTTTCTGCAAATGATGAAGCATTTCATCAATGTTTAATATTTTCTCTCCAAGTTGTAACGAATGACTTAATCGACTAATATGAGGCTGCTTTAACATGCTTTGCTTCAATACTTCAAAATTCCAAAAGATGTCTCTTTTATTCTCGTCTGAAACTTTCTTCCGATTGGCCATAACGACCACCCGTTCAAAATTGTTCACGACAAATTCCATATCATGTGTAATCGTGATGACGGTTTTTCCTTTTTGATTTAAAGATTTGATAATTGACCCTAACCTCTCCATGGCAGGCAAATCCTGACCGGCAGTTGGTTCATCCAGTATGATGACGCTGGAATCCATCGCAAGCACAGAGGCGATCGTAACAAATTTTCTCATTGAGTAAGGCAGGTTATATGGGTTTTCCTCCAAATAAGGAACAACCCCGGCAAGTTCTGCGGACTTCATCACATTTTCTTTTACTTTTTCAGGAGGTAAGCCTAGCTTTTTCGGCCCAAACTCAATCTCACTATAGACATCACTATGAAAAATTTGATCGTCAGGATTTTGAAAAACATAGCCAACTTTTCTCGATATTTGCGCTGTCGTATAGTTTTTTGTATTCCATCCATCTACGACTACATCGCCTTCTGCCGGCTTTAACAATCCATTCATTAATTTAACGGTGGTCGTTTTCCCGGCTCCGTTTTGGCCAACAATCGCAACCGATTCTCCTTTTTCAAAGGACATCGTGATATCTTCAACGGCTTTAAACCCGTTTGGATAAGAATAGGTAACATTGTTCAACGATAAAAAGCTCACACTTTTACCCCCTTTGTTGCTAACCAACTTCGCATCACCGCAACCGATTCATTTTCGGTAAGAGGAATTTGTTGTAAATTAATGCCTTTTTTCTTCATTTCAATCCCTAAAATCGCATATTGAGGTAATGGAACACCATAATTCATTGCTCGTTCATCGGACAGAATATCCTTTGTTTTTCCTTGTGTGACGATTTCTCCATCCTGTAAAAGAACGACATGATCAGCGTATTCTGCAATTAGCTCAATTTTATGCTCAACTAAAATTATGGTCTTTCCCTTTTGTTTCATGATCTCAATGATTTTAAAGACTTCCTCTGTCCCTTGCGGGTCTAGTTGTGAAGTCGGCTCGTCAATAACGAGAATGTCAGGCTCCATCACAATGATGGAGGCTAATGCAACTCTTTGTTTCTGACCACCTGAAAGCTCTTGGGGATTCTTGTCTTGTAAATATTCAATCCCTAATAATTGAATGACTTCCGCTACTTTCTGTCTAATGGTTTCTACTTCAACCCCTAAATTCTCCAGTCCATAGGCTATTTCTTCAAAGACGGTATCCTTTACCCCGCTGATTTGAGTATAGGGATTTTGGAAAACGAAGCCGATTTTTAAGGCAAGTTCACCTAATTCATATTCACGTATATCTTTATCATAAATTAAAACTTCTCCTTTTAATTCACCATGATGAAAATGTGGAATAAACCCTCTAATTACATTGCAAAGCGTTGTTTTTCCACTGCCGTTGCTGCCCACTAACGCATACAGCTTTCCTTTTTCGATTGTTAAATTAACATCTTTCAATACGTTTTCATCGCCAATTGGGTATTTATAAGTTAAATCTTTGATTTTTACGATATCCATACAAATACCCTCCAAACGAGTAATAGAATGAATAAAACTAATAACATCACACGAACGATTGTATCTGCTTTCGTTTTTTCAATGTGATGCAAGCTCGTTTTTTTAACCGGTGCTGAAAATGCTCTAGATTCTAAAGTAATCGCCCGTTCTTCCGTACTTGCCAACGATGATAAAATTAACGGGCTAAGTGTTGGCAAAAATGCCTTTGCTCTTACAAACAAATTACCTTCCGTTTCAACACCCCGTGTTTTTTGAGCATCCATAATGACGAGCGACTGTTTTTTAATTTCGGGTATGATTTGAAGTGTGGATATCATAACAAAAGCGGCTTTTGACGGCAGACCAATTTTTTCAAGTGAATAGACAAAATCTTTTACCTCTGTTGTTAGGAAAAAGAGCACAAATGAGGCACCAATTGCCAATATTCTTGAAGATAGCATTAAACTATAGTCTATTCCTTCTTTCTTAATTGAAAAAATGCCCCATTCCCACAAAATTGTATTGCCTGGATAAAAAAGGCTTTGAATAATGAAAAGTAAAATAACGAAAACGAGCAACCCTTTGATCGCTTGGTTAATAAATCCCTTTAACTCCCCAGCTAAGTACGCAATTATCATGAGGATTGGGACAAAACTATATGCATAAATATAGCTCGGAATGAGAAAAACGGAAATCGAAAGAAATAGGGCAAACAACAATTTCGTTGTAGGATATATATTTAAAATAAATTCTCTAATGTTTTGCAACATTTTCACCGACTTTCTTTTTAGAAGGTAAATATAGAGCTGCTTGATAGTTCATGGGAGATCATTTTTTCTTCTTTATATAAAGATTTCCATAATGTAGCTTTGATAACTGTCTGGCTGACATGCTCTTTACGATGGTAATAGCGGCAAAACAAGATATGACCTTATCTGTGATTTCAATGATAAACTGTGAAGAGAAAACCGCTGTCCAGATTTTTTGGCCAGATGCAAGGAACGCAGCTGTAATCGCTGATCCTGTAGAACCTGTTATACCGCCGAAAAGAAAAACAAGAATAGGCGCTGAAATAATTGTTGCTATAGATGCAATGACAAATCCTGAAACCGCAACTTTCCATGCCTTTTGAAACATTCCTAATTTAGACAAAATTCCTGCCCCAGCACCAATTGCCATAGCCACAATTCCAAATGGCAGTATTGTAGGATGAACAATTGCATTGGCTAAAGTCGTGACAAGGCCTGTTACTAAACCCACCCAAGGTCCGGCTAGTATTGCCACCATTATTGTCCCGATAGTATCGAGAAAAACTGGAAGCTTTAATACTTGGTGTCCAATTTGATAAGCCACAATATTGATTCCTACCGCAATCGGAATTAGAAGTAATGCCATTAAAGAAAAATGATTTTTAATCCCTTTCTTTGCCATATCAATCTCCCCTTTGATTATTTCAATTAGTTAAACTTTTCAATTGCTTGGTAAAGCATTTCTGCAAATCTCTCTCTGTCTACATCAAAAGCAACATTTGCATTTTTAGGTTTGTTTGTTCGATCATTTTTATCTACCACAGTTTGGCCGTTTGTAAATTCACCTTTTGTTTCAACTTCAACATTACAAGGTATAATTGTAAACAGCGAAGGATCTACTAAATATGCTACCGCACAAGCATCATGCATATGAATTCCTCGTGTTAACCTGCTTGCGTAAAAGTCCAGCATGCTTGCTGATGCAACGCCAATTTTGCTACCAGTATTTCGAATTCTTTCGATATCTTCATTAGACAAGAAAGCTTTATGGGTGACATCTAACCCAAACATTGTGATCGGGATGCCTGATTTAAACACAATTTGTGCCGCGTCAGGATCTACAAAGATGTTAAATTCTGCAGTTGGTGTCGAATTTCCACCATAGCAAGCACCACCCATAATGGATAGCTCTTCAATGTTGTTAACAATTTCAGGGTATGATTTTACTAAAATCGCTATATTGGTTAATGGGCCAATTGCTACAATTGTTACTTTTTCCGGCGAATTTAGGATAACATCCCTCATCGCTTCCAATGCGGAACGGTCACTTACGGAACAATTCGGTTCTCCCAATTCTACCTCCCCGAATCCGGACTCACCGTGTATATCATCAGCTATGCACAATTCTTTAAATAACGGCCTCGTTGCTCCTTTTGCCACTTCAATCTTTTCTTCACCAATAAAACTGAGCAGCTTTAATGCGTTGGTTGTAATCTTTTCCATTGTTTGATTCCCTGCGCAAGTTGTGATTAATTTAACGTCCAGCTCGTCTGAAGCAATGGCAAGAAGAAGTGCTATAGCGTCATCAATTCCAGGATCACAGTCAATGATAATTGGTTTAGACATTTAAATCCTCCTCTAAAGTTATTTTTCTAATTTTTTTGTACTTTCACGAACAATCATAGATGGCTCAAGGTAAATGGTTTTGTTTTCAACATTACTCCCTTCTTTTAATTGTTTTAGCAGCATCTCCGTCGCAATCTCTCCCATTTTGTAAGCTGATTGTTCAATTGTTGTAAGCTTTGGTTTTAACAACTGGTTATATTTTAGGTTGTCAAAACCGACGACTGACAAATCTTCAGGGATCCTAATCCCTAAATCAGCAGCTGCCTGGTATACCCCAAATGCCATTAGATCGTTAAAAGCAAAAATCGCTGTCACATTCTCTTTTCCTAACAATGTCTTAGCCGCAAGGTATCCCCCTTCCATTTGGTAATCGCCTTCTATAATAAGGTTTTCACCTGCAGGAATCCCAGACTCAGCAAACGCTTTCAAGTATCCTTTAAGACGATCCTTTGAGTTTGGAATATCGCGCGGGCCGGTGATACATCCAATTTTTGTATGGGAAAGCTCAAGCAAATGTTTGGTAGCCATATGACCGGCTTTTTCGTTATCGATATATACCCCGCTAAATTTTTGATCATCTAATCCTCGGTCCAGCAATACAAATGGGACTTTACTGTTACCCGCCAATTCCTCTAATTGTTTACTTGGTGAGGCGTAAGCATAAGTGAAAACAATACCGTCAACATTTTTTTCTTTCATTAACCTTAAGGACTCCGATTCTCTGTCGACGTCCCCATCAGTATTACACAAGAAAACACTGTATTTAGATTGATTTGCGATATCCTCTACCCCTCTCACAAGCTCCGGGAAAAAGGGGTTTCTTATGTCGGGAATGATCAGCCCGATCGTGTTCGTTTGTTTCGTAATCATGCTTCTCGCAATGGTATTTGGCCGATAATCAAGCTCTTCAATTATGTCTAAAACTTTTTTACGAGTAGCTTGTCCGATCCCTTCTGTCTTGTGGTTTAACACTCGGGACACTGTCGTAATTGAAACATTGGCCTTTTTAGCTATATCTTTTATTGTTACAGACATCTTTGACTCCTTGAATCATGGTTAACGTAAACCGTTTAAGAAAACGTTTTACGAAAACGTTTTCTTTTTATTATGAACGCATTTATACATTTGTCAATACTGAAAATTTTCATTTAACAGAAAACTTTTTCTTTCCTGATCAAAAAAAGAAGCTGACTAAACTTATAAGTCAGCCCCTCCCCATGCAATACACTAACTTGTGCGGAAGTTCTTCATCCGTTTATCGAGCTACTTACTATCGATAAGCCCTCTACTTACGGAAGTTCCTGCACCTTCAATTATTAGTTGTGTCTAACAATTGGGGTGCAGTTCATATTCTTGAAGTCGAGTAGAATGGAGCCTTTCTACCTTACGGTAAATTGTACTCCACCCCCTCCCAGAACCGTGCTTGCACTATTGTCTGGATAGAATTCAGGCGCGCACACTAATTAAAGCTACGTTTCCTGAAGCCCCCCCTGCGATCCCGGACGGTCGGATTTCCCGAGTCCGGTTCTGACCTTGGATATATAATAAATGAGCCTTCCCTTATTATCCTAGGATTAAATGGCGACACCCATGTTCCCCAATCAATAACAAGGTTTACTACATAATTAGCCATATTCGGGACAAATAACTGTTATTCTTAAGGCTCTGTGTCCTATTTCACATCCCATGGCATCCAAGTGCCCAGAGGTCCTTTGCTCAACTTTGGTGTTACCATTGTTGAAATATGTTTCTACATATTTAGAAAAGCATTACCTTTTCCTCTTAGCTACTACGACCTCATCCGTCAGTCCTAAATCCTCCTGTCAATTTCGGTGGTACCTTATATAACGGGTCTTTGCTGGTTGTTGTCGTCCCAGCTGGAAGTAGGACCTTCCCGTCGTTATCTCTGAAAATCTTTCCCTAGATGCTAGAGCCCATATCCCGGCTTCCCCTATAGTGCTTATAACCGTTTCTTCCTATAGGGCTTCGGCCTTCCCCAATGCATCAACAGGTCGGCGAATCGCAACATTCCCTTCAACAGCTTCTGAAGGGGGAGCCATTTCGAGACTGCAGTATTCGTTAAATCCTTCTGGCCTCTAGGTTTGCTTGCCGTACTGACTGTTCCTACCTTATATTCTCTGAGTAATATAGGCAGCTACGGCTTTTACGTCCGAGCAGAACGTGATTTGTTACCTCCTCACGCATCGGATATGCTAGTTGTCTGAATCGGTCAATTGACAACAGGAGGCTTTCACTCCATAAGATTTTCAGCCTTGACGGCTGCTCCAATGCACACGGCTCCTCCTAGTCATCATTCACAGAATATAGCTAATCTCTTTTCTTAATTCATATATATTCACTTTAATTCTTGGTGAAGGTAGTGGATATTTATCAAGAAATAGTCTGAATTTATCCCATGTAAAGGATTTCCTTTGACTTCTTCTATTGAGCCATTTAAACAGTAAGTTCTCGATTTTGTCTTTGAAGTTGCTGACACTTAGGATATTATCAGTGATGCAATAATAGTTGTAATAACCTATAAGCGAGCGTCTAAATCTATCCATGATCATATGGATAGATTTATTTCTATTCTTCTTCAACCATTCTTTAGACTCTTTTAGTTTACCTTGGACTTTCTTCCGACTCGATTTCCGTTTCACCCGAAATTTCCCTTTTTTACTTTTACCGCAATAATGAGTAAAACCTAGGAAATCAAAGGTTGCTGGTTTACTATTTCCCTTGTGTTTTGCATCTTTTTCCGCAAACCGCCCGAAGGGGATAATTTTAGTTTTATCCTCGGCAATTTCCAAGTTAAATTTCTTTAATCTACATTTTAATGATTGGAAGAATTCCTGAGCTTCGCTCTGATATTGGAAGCAGCACACAAAATCATCTGCATACCTTACTATATATGCCTGTCCCTTGCATTGTTTCTTGACCTTTTTCTCAAACCATAAGTCAAGGACATAATGAAGATATACATTGGCTAATACCGGAGATATTACTCCACCTTGGAGACCTCCGAAAAAACGGAGTAAAAAAATAGGATTTTACATAAAATGGATGACGTGAAGCTCATAGGGCTTGAATGTTGGTTCAGTTGAGCGTTTTCAAGGCAAACATTCCTTTGCTTTCGATCTTTTTTGTTTATGAAGTGGTCAAACAGGCAGACTTCTCCCGTGATTGTTTTTGTCCAATGAGTTTACTCATCCTTTTTATGTTTGAGGCGATTGTGCTCATCAGTGAATGAATCCCGGTTCTTTCTGTACCGCGATACCGGCTACGCCGTAATCCATGATTTTTTACCTTGTCTGCATGGCGGCGTTCAATCAACCACCGATTTTGCCTTGCTTCTTTATATTGATCAGTCCGGTAGTGTTCTCGTCCTCTTTTCAAATCAAAAAAGTATTCACTGATAAATACATTTCGCACGCTTTTACTCTTTGTACATTGAGAACGCAATGGACAATCTCGGCACTGGGTTTTTGTGAATGTAAATTCGTATCCTTTTCTATTATCTCTCTTTTTTGTACGGTCTCTATACTTGGTACTGACTATTCCGTTTGGACAGGTTACCTGCATTTTATCTACATCAAATTCAAAGTCTTCGGGGCTAAATAGACCAGAATTATGTTGTTTCGTTTTCATCCAACTAATGTGAGCCTGGACATTGTTTTCGTGTAAAAACCGGAGGTTTTTTCCAAACCAATACCCTTTATCTGCAGATAACTCGGCAGGCAGCACATGATGTTTTTCTTGAAATTGGGTAACCAAGTCAACGAGCTGATCTCCATCTTCTGCATTGGCCGGGGTGACTTTCACCGCGGTGATAATTTCACTTTCTTCATCAATCATAATATGATCTTTGTACCCTTGTATTTTGCGCATATCGGATTTATGCCCGGTTCTCGCTTCTGGATCAACAACACTTATTATGCGATCTTTCGCCGTATCCTTACGATCTGAAATGATTTTTTTTAACATCGTAATAGCCGACGAATCTTGACTATCTGATGTTAGTAAGGGGTCTGCAAATTCCACAAGCTCTGTGGCAAGCTCTAAAACGTGAGGTAATTTTTCATCACGGGTTTTTCCTTTCAACTCTTCCCAAAGCTGTTTATAACGCTGTTGAAAATCGCTGGCTTTTGATTCATCGGTCATTTTTACTTCGCTAATTACTTTTTCCAAAGCTTGACGAACTAAAGTAAGCCATGTCGGAATGGCTACATCTGCAATAATATGGGTGGAATCAACGATAGCTCGTTTCGGTTGGGCTTCAATTAGACCCTGTTCAATACATTGGTCTACAAGACATTGAAAGATTTCATTGAACTTATCAAGTCCTACACGGTTTACACGAAAATAACTGATTGTCGTATCATCTGGTAATTCATCATCAAGGTTTAGCCCGAGAAACCAACGGTAAGCTAAATTGACACGAATGTGTTCAATAACTTGAGGGTCGGAGAGATTATATAGATACTCTAAAAGACAAATTTTAAACATAAATTCAGGCTCTTCTGCCGGCCTTCCACGATTATCAGAATATCGCTCCAAAAGCATTTCACGAATGAAAGAAAGATCCACTGTTTCATCGATTTGGCGTAATAAATGATCTTGCGGAACGGTTTTGTCATAATAATACTGGTCGAATGCTGAAAGTTGTTTAGAATTCGCCTTTCTAAGCACTGAAATCCCCCCTGAAAACTCCTTATAATATTATTATATACTACCGGGGGGTATTTTTGGGATCTTTTTTCGGAGGTCTCCCTTGCGGTGTGCCATTGTCTGTTTTGTATTTCTTCCCTTCCTCCATGTATCCACCTTTAAGAAACCTACCCATTATTCTTAGTAGGTTGGGGTCAGCAATTCGCAGTTTTAAGAACTCCATCATCCACTTGTGGTCAACGTTGTCAAAGAATCCTTTAATATCGACATCTACTACATAATTTACAGATCTCTTTTCAATATAGAAGTTCAGTATTTTCAAAGCATCATGACAACTACGGTTTGGACGAAACCCAAAGGAACAGTCTAGAAAATCATTTTCATAGAGGGTATTTAGTATCTTCGTAATGCCTTTTTGCACAACCTTGTCCTCATGTTCCGGTATTCCTAATGGTCTTTTCTTGTTTGAATTGAGCTTGGGAATATACATTCTCCTTACTGGAACAGGACGATAACTTTTACTTTTAAGTCTACTTACTAACTCCTCTATGTTTTCTTCTAAATTTTCACTGTATTGCTCTTTAGTTGTACCGTTGATCCCTGATGCTTTCCTATTGGGTAATCCATGATGACATTGAGCTAGTGCTTGCTTATTTAATAGATGTGCTAGCGATTTAAATTCCATTTTAGGATCAGACTTTGCTAATTCTGCTATCCTTAGTAGTTTTGTTTCCATTTAAAATACCTACCTCTGTGTGTAGTAAATGTGTCCCTAGTAAGGGTGAAAACTAGGTAGCAGCCTTTCCTCCATCGGCATTACCCAACTTCATTGGTACTACGCTGCTATCCGACTCCCTACATCGGCATTTGGTTTCCTTGCTTTTTATCGCTTGTACACCATACTCTTCTAAAAAAAAGAAAAGACCGGTAGGGTCTCCTGAGTTGCCGTATCATATCAATGTATAACGTGCCAAGGTCTATGACTCCAGAGAGGTTTTACCCTTCTTGCCTTAACGAAAGGTAAAATGTAGCTTTCTGCAGCGCAAAAAGCATCAGCCCTCTCGACTTACAATCATTATGGAGCTCAATCCCTTCAACCAGTTGGCTTTCGGCCCGCTGTCGGGTAGAAAATAGGCGCGCGCATTAAGTTGAATCACGTTTCCTATAGCCCCCCTACGATCCCGGACGGTCGGATTTCCCGAGTCCGGTTCTGACCTTGGTAATCACATACAAGCCTTCCCATACAACCGCAGGCTTAAATGTTGGTACACATATTCCCCCATCGTTTGTAGGTTTACTAGTAAGCTAGTTCTGAACATACTGCATAGCTCAGTGTCTATAATGTTCGAACTTCCCAAGTGCCCAGAGGTCCTTTGCCCTATCAGAGGTGTTACCTTGATTAGGAGTATAATTTACTTATACTTAAGAAGACATTACTCTTCCCTCATAGCTACTACGACCTCATGCGCCAGTCCTAGATCATCTTTCCATTTTCTATTTTGCCTCTTATATGGAAAGTCTTTATTGATAAGTACCTTCTCAATTTGAAGTAGGACCTTCCCGTCGTTATCTCTGAAAATCTTTCCACAGATGCTAGAACCCATATCCCGGCTGCTCCTACAGTGCTTTTGATCGTTTCTTCCTGTAGGACATCGGTCTTCCCTCGCAAGACAAAGGTCGACGCTAAGCAATAATCCCTCCAACAGCTTCTAATGAGGGGCGTAGATTTCGGAACTGCAGTATTCGTTAAAGCCTTCTGG
Organism: Pseudalkalibacillus sp. A8; assembly: GCF_045920555.1. Classification (NCBI taxonomy): domain Bacteria; kingdom Bacillati; phylum Bacillota; class Bacilli; order Caryophanales; family Fictibacillaceae; genus Pseudalkalibacillus; species Pseudalkalibacillus sp. A8. The sequence continues at coordinate 2,683,384 of NZ_CP174509.1, read as the reverse complement.
CCTCTGTGTTTGCTCGCCACGCAGACTGTTCCGACCCTGTTCTCTCTGTGTAGAACAGGCCGCCGTGACTTCTACTTCCAAGCAGAACGTGGTTTGTTACCTCCCCACGCATTGGATATGCTAGTCATCTGAATCGACCAATTGATGACAGGAGACTTTCACTCCATCAGATTTTCAGCCTTGACGGCTGCTCCACCTCACTGTCTACGCTTAAAGACTAAAGTTACCTTTAGTCCTCCAAGACTCGCTACGAGCGAATGGCTAGTTCTTACTCGACGGGAATCCCACCCGTTATATGATACGACCTAAGCTCAGCCGCACTTGCGCCCGATTGTTGAAGATTATTTTTCTTATTCTACTAGCCGTTCCCATAATTATTTTAATGTTCATTACTATCATTGCCATAATTCAAGTGAGGTGGTTCTGGTCACGTTTTTCATGAATCAAGTTTTAAATCAACTAGGATTACGCCTATAACTTCTTTAGTTGAAGGATTCTCCACTGCTAATTGCCGAAGAACTAGGGAGGGATCGTAAGACGATCAGAAAATGGCTAATAATTATTTTTTTATTGAAAGAATCCTGAGGGCTAGAGCAATTACCCTGTCACTAGAAATATAGGGGCTCCCAAAAAGATAATTTTTATTCTCTGCCGAAAATCACAAAAAATATTTGAATATTGGAAATACAGACAGTGTGAGATCATTTACGATAGAATTATTCGCTAAATAATTAATTGATAGCGCTGGCATTTCAGAGAAGAAAAGGAAGGTTTTTTTATGAAAAAAAACATATGGCTATGTATTGCCATCTTACTCATTGTATTCTTTGCCACTTTCCAGGCCGTAAACAAATTAGCAGCCGACAGGGCAGATATAGGTGAGGTTAAGAGTTTAGATGCGAAAGCTTTGGAAAGAATCGTAAGTCAGGCGCATTCCAGCGAAGTGCGGAAATCAACTGGCGTCAAAGCACCTTCATTTACATTGAAATCACTTGATGATTCCTCCTATGTTTCAATCGGAGGAAAAAGTACAAAACCGATCGTCTTGAATTTTTGGGCGAGCTGGTGTGATGCATGCTCGGTCGAAGCTTTGGAGCTGAGAAAGCTCTATGAGAAGTATAAGAATCAAATCGATTTCTATGGAATTAATGTAACAACGGAAGAACAGCCCGAAAATATTAAGGCTTTCATTACGAAAAACAAACTACAATACCCGATTTTGCTAGATGAGTATAAGCACGCGGCTGATCTTTATGAACTTCATTCGCTGCCTACTATGTTCTTAATCGATAAAGAAGGATATATTGTCGATACGTTTCATTTGGTGGACCCGCTAAAGCTGGCTGAGAAGATTGGTAGTCTTGCTGAGCAGTAAACTTATTAATCTTTTAGACAAGTATTTTCAATTTAATTTTATGAATGGAGGTGGGAGGTGATGGAACGTAAGAGCCAATTTAAGAGAATGGTGCTTTGATACCTGTAAGAGTAATAGTGTTTATTTGAATAACAAATAAAGAGAGGTGAATTCATTGAAAGGCAAAGTAACGATTGTTCAGTTTCTTATTCTGACTTTATTTGTATCGATTGTTTTCCCGTTTTCTGCTCAAGGAGCCGAGAGTAAAGAAATCCACAATTATTTCTCGGATCATTTCGATAAAACAGTAATCAATGATAAATGGAATGTGATCGAAGGTCCGTGGTCAATCGATTCAGGAAAGTTGACTGTAAGTAAAGGAGCTGGATTTAAAGCTATCGTAAATAACACAACTGTTAAAGACTTTTCTTTGGAGACCGATATCAGCCTTGCAGACCAGAATGGTGATGCAGGGGTATTATTTCGGGTTAATAGCGCTGTACCAGGTACTGACAATGTCAAAGGCTACTACGCTGGAGTGACAGCTAATGGAACCGGGTCTGTGTTTCTAGGGCGTATGGACAACAACTGGAACGAATTGAAACGGTCTGCGGTTACAATAGAGCCAAATACTTCCTATCATTTAAAGGTGACTGCTGTTGGCGACAAAATTCAAGTCTATATGAATAATGACCTGGTGCTTGAACAAACCGATAGTACTTATACAGAAGGGGATATCGGAGTTAGAATTTACAATTCCCAGCCAACTTATGATAACTTCATGGCTAATACTATGGATGGCAGCAGTTTATTCTTAGATAAGTTCGACTTTGCTCCAGAGCAGACTATTGACTCATGGAATATCGTTGATGGTAGTTGGAGATTAGTGTCAGGTTCCCTAAAGGTCAATAAGGGTGAGAACCATAAAATTCTCGCTAAGGATATGCAGTTCGAAGACCTGACTTTGGAAGCTAATGTAAAACTGTCTGCGGATACAGGAAATGGAGACGCAGGTCTTCTATTCGGAATGAAGAACGTTTCCCCGAAAAAAGCCAATGTACGCGGCTTTTATGCTGGAATAAGCGGCGATGGAAAAGTAACTCTTAATCAAATGAAAAACAACAAGCTGCATGTCCTGAAAACATCGAAAGTGTTTAATAGTATCGATCCGAATAAGTTTTACCATCTGAAAGTCGTAACCAGCAAAAATACGATTAAGGTCTACGTAAACAATACTCGCACTCCAGTCATCAAATATAGTGATAAAAGTCGAGTCCATAACGTTAAAGGTGGAGTTGGATTGCAAATCCACCAATCCCAAGCTTTCTTTGATGATTTAATTGCAAGTGCGTATGTGATACCTGACAAAACCTTCAAAGAACCTGTTGCAAACAAAAGTCCGCTCGTTGAGACACCGTTTACTCCGCTGCCTCTTAGTTCAGTTGAAGCTAAAGGCTGGCTTCTCAAGCAACTTGAGCTCCAACGCGACGGAGCTACCGGTTATGCGGAGGATCTGTATAGCGAATTGGGAACAGATGCAGCATGGCTTGGAGGCACAGCACCAGAATCTGATTGGGAAAGACCTGTTTATTATTTAAAAGGCTTGATTCCTCTTGCTTATACGTTGAAAGATAAGGATCTCATCGCCACTTCTCAAAAATGGATTAACGCCATTTTTGAGAGTCAACGTGAGGATGGTTTTTTCGGTCCGTCTAAGAATGAAGATTGGTGGCCTCGCATGGTAGCGCTTTATGCGATGAAAGATTATTACGAAGCGTCAGGTGATGAACGCGTTCTTCCGTTTATGACAAACTATTTTAAGTATCAAGCCGCTCATTTGCCTACCCAACCTTTAAGGGAATGGGGGAAAATACGGGTTGGAGATAATATAGATACTGTCTTATGGTTGTACAACCATACGGGTGACGAGTTCTTGCTTGACCTGGCAGATTTGCTGGCAGGACAGGGTTATCCAATTGCAGACCTGTTTAACAATAATAAGTTTCAGGATTTCGGAAATGATTTCCATCCTACTCATACGGTTAATGTAAATGAAGCTATTAAAATGCCTGCTATTTATTACCAGCGTTCGCATTCCAAAAACGATCGTGATGCTTTTGCGGCGGGAGTGAAGAATCTATCTAATCATAATCAGATAACCGGCATGCCCTCCGGTACCGAAATGCTAGCTGGAATTTCTTCCACACAGGGAGTCGAACGCCATTACAGAGCGGATGCAAAGTAATGAGGAAGCTGCGATGATTCTTGGCGATCCGCAGATTGGAGATGCCTTGGAAAAAATCGCCTTCAACTCTCTTCCGGGAGCTTTGGATAAGCAAATCAAGAACCATCAATATTATTCCTTACCTAATCAAGTAGAGAGCAACTATGCAGATCATGGCTTTAAACAAAACTATTCCAACGGTATGATGCCTTCGCCAACTTCTGGTTTTCCGTGCTGCCGCTTCAATATGCATATGGGCTGGCCATATTTAGTGAAGAATATGTGGGCAGCGTCTGCAGACGGAGGCATTGGGGTAATTGCCTACGGTCCGAGTAAGGTATCAGTGAAACTGAAAGATGCAAACGTTACGATTAATGAGACCACAAATTATCCGTTTGAAGATCAAATCAAATTTGACATAACAGCTTCAAAAAAGGTGCAGTTTCCACTTAAACTCCGTATTCCGGCATGGTCGGTTAATCCTACCGTAACTGTGAATGGAGAGCCTGTGAAAGCTGTGAAAGCAGGAGAGTATGTAAGCATCGACAGAAAATGGAAGAGCGGTGACAAAGTGGTTCTTCAAGTGCCGATGAAGCTGAAAACGACAACATGGGTCAATAATTCCATTGGTATTGAACGCGGTCCGCTTGTGTATTCCCTGCAAATGGATGAGAGTTGGCAGGTTAAAAACAAGCCGATTGCTGAAGTGCCAGGATTCAATGCGTCTACTTTAGGCTTCAATGAGTATAGTGTAAAGGCGGAAAATCCATGGAACTACGGTTTGCTTATAGACCGGGAGCATCCAGAGAAATCCATCGATGTGATTACAGGACCAATGCCTGAGAATCCGTTCGAACAAGCAACGACACCAGTTAAGCTGGTAGCTAAAGCGAAAAAAATCCCAACATGGGGTAAAGCAGCTAATAACGTAGAAGCAGCCGAACCGCCTGTTGGACCAATTCTTTCAACAGAGCCGACTGAAAATATTGAATTGATTCCATATGGAGCGCAAAACCTGCGTATCACCTATTTCCCTGAAGTGACGGAGAGCTTGGCAGATACGGGTGCAGCGAAATATGAAGCGGAAAAAGCCGACATATCCCGTGCAGAAGTAAGAACGAACACACCCCATGCATCTGGGAGAAGCTATGTAGGCGGAATTGATTTTGCCGAAAGCTATGTGAAGTTCAATCAAGTTGTTGTTCCTAAAGCGGGAAATTATAATGTTGATATTTGGTTTGCCAATGGAAATGGATACAATGCCTCGACCGGCAAAATGATTGTCAATGGCGAAGTACACTCGTTGACATATCAAGGCACACAAGGCTGGGGGCGTTTCATGGCCACGAAAATAGAGGTCCCTTTGAAAAAAGGTACCAATACGATTATGTTCATGAAGGATCAAGGATTTTATGAACTGGATTATATTGTGGTCAGGCCGTTGCAAAATAAAGGCTCTTAATAAACAAAACAGTCAGTAGTTCTCAGGCTGTCGAAAATTCTCGGCAGCCTTTGATTTGTCTGCATGGTAGAGGTGCAGACTATAAGGGATTTACTGAGCAGTAAAGGCAGTAGTAACTACAGAAGCAGTTTAAAATAAGGATAAGAGGATGACCCTCATATCTGGAGTAAGTCGAATGAATCATATTCTTGGTGTACGGATATGGATCTTTTTCATTTACTGGTTTTTTTAGTACGCAGGTCTTTCTAATTTTATTGATTGACAATGCGTATTTAATTATTGTAGCCACAGGCTTAGCATGTTTTAACCGTTCTTTTTTAATAAACGGATTCGTTACTGAAGCTAGATGGCCATAAAATGATTGAACTTTTTAAACCAAGGTTACATTGAATACATGTAAATGATGTGAGAACCATTGATATTCCAATAGTTCTCACATTGAAGTTAAGATAACCACATAATGTTGGCTGTACCCCATGCCCATCAAGTTAATGCAAATTATTACCCCCAAACCGAAAAAAACGCTATTCTTTCTGTAACAGGATGGAAAGGATAGTGTTTTTGATGGTTTCAGACGAACTTACCTCTTTTCACAGGAATTACAACGTTCTTTTTCTCCACAAGCTCTCCAACATCTGGGCCAAAAGGTAGGTTTTGTCCAAAGGAGTAGTAAGTACAAGCCAAATATTTAATAGCGTTGTGCGTGTGGTTAAGTCAAAAAGTAGCGAGTACTTCCCTAACACAGTTATGTAGTCGTTTAGAATCTTCGACGGGAGTCTTGATAAGTCCTGAAGGACTTAATCAACGATTTAATCCTTCGGCTGTAAGGCTCCTACGACATGTATTAACTTCCCTGCTTACACGAAATCTATTTTCCTCTCAGGTTCTTCCTCATCACTATGTTCTCAGTTTCAGCGAATACGAATCTTGGATTCTACGACCTTTCAACTCCCAGATATATTTGCCTCAACGTATCAAGGCTCTGGAGGCAGTAGCCATACAGCTGGGTTAAAGGTTCAATTAGAATATGATCTTCTCAGTGGCCAATTCCTTCACGTTCATTCAGGACCAGGGAAACAAAATGATCGAACCTACGGTTCCACTTGTTTAAAAACGGTACAAACAGGTGATTTATGCTTACGCGATTTAGGATATTTTGATCTGGATGATCTCCATCAAATGGCTGAAAAAGGAGCCTATTATATCTCTCGCTTAAAATTAAACACTCGAATTTATCGGAGAAATCCTGATCCCGAATACTTCAAAAATGGAACGGTCAGAGCAAACCGAGTATATTTAATTAGATATGGAAGAGATCATGCATCAATTAAAACCGGGCCAAACCTATGAAATTTCAGATGTTTATATTGGCAAGTATCAAAAGTTGCCGACTAGAGTGATTATCCACCGACTTACGGAAGAACAAACCCAAAAACGGTTGAAAGATCAATCGATAAAGGAAAAAAAGAAAGGGGTTGTCATGAAAGAACGAAGTAAACGGTTGAGCGCCATTAATGTATACATAACCAATACGCCACAGAAAGACGTCCCAACCGGACATGTTCATGATCTTTATTCACTTCGCTGGCAAATTGAGTTACTTTTTAAAACATGGAAGTCCTTTTTTGAAATGGTTCATTGTAAAGAAATCAAAAAAGAGCGATTAGAATGTTACCTATATGGTCAACTAATAGGTATCCTCCTCTGCTCCTCTACCATGTTTCAAATGAGGCAGCTGCTACTCAGCAGGAAAAAACGAGAACTGAGCAAGTATAAATCCATTTATACAAGAATGCAGCATAGTGTAAAAAAATAACCCCGTTTAGGGCTTATTTGGCATACCATTATTTAGTAATTTAAAGGGTTAACTTGGAGAAACAGGTCAACTCTAGGAATGCAATGGTGTTAGCTTGATGGGTATGGGGTAGCGTCAGGATTATAAAATTTACAAGTGATTCAATAAGTCAAACAGGCTTGGCAAACATGGACGTTGTGGGACTATCGGTGTGGATTCCTGACGACTTCCTTGCTGCTTCATTTAATTGGGTCGATAGTTCTTCAGACCCTTCAGTCAGTTGGATAAGACCATTGGTCATTTGGACAGCTCCATTCTTCGCTATGTGCCAATTTGACGATTTCCGTGCTGCAGAGACGAAAATCCTTTGCCCTATTGATCGAAGCCATTTGATAGTCTGGTTATGCCTTTAGACAATTGTTTGACCACAGTGGCTGTTTGATTCATTTAATTTTCAAACTGCTTTATATCCTTGTTCAATGTTTCTGTGTTCTTGTATGATTGTTTCTGATTCTGATACTAACAAGTGTTGGAAGATTAGTTTTTGATAAACAGTTAAGTACAATCTCTTCTTTTGTTAACCAAGAACAGAATTGTTTTCCTTTTGTTCTTTTTAAAACATACTTACTTTTTCCAGTTTCTATAATACCTACATCTAAGGTGTGTCCCTGCCTTGGAGGTCGAAGTTTGTTTACTCCAACATAATCTAGAATCTCAACTGGCAATTCATCGAACTTTATCGGCTGTCGCTCCATAATTCCCCTTTAAAAAATCATTCTAAATATTTCTTGGTTTAATCTTGTTTTCCTTTAGTACATACCACCTATCTGGCCCTTAACAAAAAAAGAGCACAATTCTTGCTGTAGAATTACACCTTTTAGCATTCCTGTAGAGCGTTAATTTTAGGCTTTGATATAAAAAGAGCACATTTGTAAGATGAATGTATCCCAAAACAACCATCTAAGAGGAGCCCTACTATGAAGTTTAAAATACAAGACAGATAAAATTAACTTATCGAACGAATTTCTCCCCAACATCTTATTGAAGGTATAGATATTGCTCAGCAGCTCCATGTTGCTCGAGCAGTCAATTTTGAGGTAAGATTTTTGGCAGCTCACTGACCTTTGAAAACAATGAAATGGTTTCACCACTTTCCTTTCAATGGATAGAGAAACTCAAAAAGACCAATTAATGGATGTATCATCGGTATAGAACTAATCCGATCAATACACTCATGCAAAGATATAGGGATGGTGGCTGAACCTCCCTTTTTATCTGTTCTTACTTTGGGTAAAGACGTTTTTTGATTCATTTTTTCCTCCTCTAAGTTAAAATTTATCCCGCCCCCAAATCACATATCTACCTATGTGTCCTGTATCACAATGGATCATTGAGCAAATCGTATGGAGGTAATTACAGAAGCTTTATCACTATTATGAAGAGTATCTTAGAGGAAATTGACGAGCAAGTAAAAAACGTTTTCGGCTACAGGAGATGCGTAGTTCCAACTATAGTCAGCCTTTTTGGAGAAATCGAGATGGATCGAAACTATTATCGTGACACAGAGAAAGGCGAATATGTCTTTCTCCTTGATCGCTATTTAAATTTTAAGGAGATAGGAACTTTAGTCCTTTAATTGAGGAAGCAGCCCTAGAGCTGGTAATAAAGGTACCTTCTTGGTTTTCAATGTACAGTTATAAAATGAGGTTTCGAACCATAAAAAGGCTACAAAGCACGCATTTAGAAGTGCTATGCAGCCTTTTTAACTTGTTAATGAACTTTTTTACGTTACTTTACCTACAACAGAAGCTTTTTACGATTGTTCAGTTTACTTGGTCTTTAAAGCTTTGAATATCATTTTTCAAATGGTCTGCCTCATTTAAAAATTCCTCCGATAAAGATTGTTCGTTTTCATAGATCTCTTCTGCAGCATTAATTGATTTTTCTAAATTCTCTACAGCTGATTTTGGATAAGTACCAGGTTCGTTGCCTATTTTAACGTTTTTTAATACCTCTTTTGCTTCAACTATTTCTTTATGCAAGACGTATTTTGGTGAAGCAGATTTTATTAAAGATTGATTTGCCTCAGTTACTCTTTTTGCATCAAGTTTTGTCACCTTTCTGTCATAGGTGAGCAAACCATTTAGCTCTCCCTCTACATCTGTCGTCTGAGTATAAACTGCTCCGCTTAGTCCATTCTCATGAATAAAGCCTTTTATTGTTTCAATATATTCAATATACATATTTGTAATCTCTTCTTTATTAGCCTGCATTGCATAGCTCCAGCCGCTTGTGCCCCATTCATGTCCCGGTGCGTCTAATCCTAAACCGCCATATTCGCCAATAACCGCGATGCGATTTTCTTCAACTTGAGGGGATCTAGGATTAGGATATGTGTGCCAATCGATCACATCTCCGACTGGATAATCTGTCCATCCGCTGGCATTCGTTACGAGGCGCGTAGGATCTAATCCTTTTACCCAATTCGTTAAACGTACAGTATCATATTGCCCCCATCCTTCATTAAAGACAGTCCATTGTATGATGGATGGATGATTGTACCTTTCTTGAATCATTTCTTTAAATTCATGTTCAAACTGTTTTCGATACTCCTCAGAACCATCCATACTCGGCATATCTTGCCATACAATCATTCCCATCTTGTCTGCCCAATAATACCATCGAGCTGGTTCCACTTTAATATGTTTACGGATCATATTAAATCCGAGTTCCTTTGTCTTTTGAATGTCGAACTTTAAAGCGTCATCAGTAGGTGCCGTATAGTTTCCATCTGGCCAATATCCTTGATCGAGCGGTCCCATTTGGAAGATAAATTCCCCATTTAATAATGGACGCAGTTTGCCGTCAACTTTACCTAACGTAATTTCTCTCATTCCAAAGTAGCTTTCAACGTAATCAATTGTTTTCACATCATCTGTTAATCGAACTTTTAGGTCATATAAGAATGGATCTTCTGTCGTCCATAAACGTGCATCTGGAACAGGAATAGCAATTTCCACTCCGACCTTGCCAGTTGCTTTACTTACTTGCTTACCTTTTTTATATACGATTGCTTCAACTGTTTCGTTTGTGATCCCATCACCGTTTACAGTTAATTTTAATTGTTCAGAGTCTATTTCTGGAACAGTTTTTATTGAAGTAATATTTGCACTTGGAACAGGTTCAAGCCATACAGTCTGCCAAATACCTGAAGTTGGAGTGTACCAAATTCCTCCTGGTACTAACGTTTGTTTCCCCTTTGCCTGTCCGCCGTTAGTCGGATCATATACTTCAACAATTAGCTCATTTTTGCCTTTTACTAAAAAGTCAGTAATATCATAGCTAAATGCATCATAACCGCCAGTATGATTGCCAACTTCTTTTCCATTCACATACACGGTTGTTTTATAGTCAACTGCACCAAAGTTTAATTTAATACGCTCGCCGTTCCATTTATCTGGAATTGTAAAATCACGCTTATACCACATATGATCTTCAATTCTTTCGATTCCAGATAAGGCAGACTCGACTGGGAAAGGTACTAAAATCGTATCATTTAATTTTTTACCTGTTGGAAGTTTATCTCCTTCAGAAACGCTTTGAAATTCCCATTCACCGTTAAGGTTGAGCCATTCATCCCTTACTAACTGTGGTCTAGGGTATTCCGGTAATACTTTCTTCTTATTCACTTTGTCTGCCCACGGTGATTCAATATTAAATTGCGAAAAGTTTTCGGCGCGATTTACAAATTCTGGTACATTCCCTCCATCATTTGTACGCAAGGATCCTTTTCCATCATATGAGATGAGAACTTGATTCCCTGATCTTTCATAAATTGGATGCTCTGTTTCAATTACAAGAGTTGATTCTCTTTTCTGTTTAAGTGAAACATTGCGAACTTTCCAATCTCTCCCATTAAGGTTGATAGAAAAGTGGTCTTCGAGATTACGAGGTAATTTTTCTAAAGATTGTTCAAATGTAAGCTCTACATGTTTGCCATCTTCGAGAACCTGCAACCTTTCAAGTCCTCCGTTAAAATCATAGCCTTCCGGCAAATAAAATGCACTGCTAGGGATAATTTGTTTTGGAACGCTTTCACTTGACCAATATAGCTTTAAATTAGATCCACCGTAATGTTCAAAATATTCTACTTTAATATCATACTCTTTGCCTGCCTCCAAAGAGATAGGTATACTTTTTTGTTCAATGTCCCATTTATCCTCCCAAAAATCGATCACTAATTCCCCATCAATCCATAATCTAAAACCATTGTCACCAATCATATAAAACGTGTAATCTTCTGAATGCTCAGGGACAATTTTACCAGTCCATTTTGCTGCAACATAATCATTTTGTCCGGTAAACAGATCAAATGCAGGATTAAGATCGGGAAAATTAATATTATAATCAATGATCGTAGTCTTTAATTGATTAAAGTCAAATATTCCAGGTCCAGTTGATGTGTAATATTCTCCTTTTAACCCATGATTTTGATTGTTCGTGTCCTCAACAGCTGAAGTAAGCGAGCCGCTTATAGTTGCTAGAAACATAGGTATTACTAGTAAACAACTCAATACTAATTTCCTCATATTGTTTAGATTACCTCCCTACAGTAAGGTCCAGTACAAATGTTGTTATTACTTCCAAAATCTCTTAATAATAGCTTCCACAAATAATAAAAATTAGAATTACGTCATCGTTTATCTTCTCCTTTCCAATGATTCTATTTTCAGTTACTACTATACCAAGCATTTATAAAAAATGATTTATAATATCCGGTTACATTTTGTAATTTTCAGTCAATTATTTATTTCACTTTTTTCAGTTCATTAAAGTACTATGCATTATGAAACAAGACAACCCTGACGATTCATATTCTGGTCTGAGAGTTTCAGAAAGAGCTAATACATCTGGGGGATCCATACCCTAGACGTTGATCCTGATGGAAATGAACCCCGGTGATTTGCTGTGCCAGTCCTCTTTATAGTTTGCTAGTATATTGATCCTTCATGAACAGTTGCGATAATACTACACAAATACGAGATCGGACGGGTGCCGTTCATTTTTTGATACCGACTTCTCCCCCTCACCCAGGAAAAGACCAGGAACTTTATAGTAGTTCTCATATGTTGAAGCTTGAGACTCGCTAAGAGGAAGATCCAATTCACATCCTGGTTCAGAACATAAGGGTACACATTTTGGATTTCTTCATAAATGGATAAGTATCTTTTAGGAATTTACAAAATTCTATTCTGGACAAGCATATGGACAAAAGTACCCACTCTTGACAGTCCTGAAACAAGCAAGTCATTTTCAGTCGTTAGTTGAATGGTAATAATTATGGATAGCAGGGGCCGTATCATAAAGCATTAGGCTCAATGTCCGGTTAATCGGTACTTTACCTTGTGCTTATGATTCTGATCGTATTGCTAGTTTATCGCCTTCACCAAAGGTATGTCACATAGATTTTGTTCTCCAGTTTTGATGTAGCTGGCTTCTTCATCCTCACGCTTTTGGAGTCACCGTATTATTTTGAGAAAAACGTGTTTAGACACAATTAAACCGACTACCTACACGTTAAATAGTCGGTTGTTTGGTTTATTCGTTTTTGGTTTGTATCTCCTCTCTCGAAGTGGTCGAAGATTATCGAGAGTAATGCGTTGTTTTAGATTCCACACTTAATCACCTGTTACTCGCCCTTGTTATTTAACTTATTTGACGGACTAGGGCAGGACCGTCTCACTAGACCTAAAACGAATGAGCCGACATTAGAATTGGTTGATTTACCATTTTTTCTAAAATAGGCTTCATCGTTCAGCTGCTGGTTCTATCCCTAATAGAGTAGAGGATAATCCTCATTATTTGTTAAATACTTTTATCTAATTCTATATTCTCTAGAAAATAAAAAATGTTAAAAGAGGATGTCCGAAATTATAAGGGCACCCACACTCTGAATACTATGATTCTATTTCCAACATCTCTATTAATGATTTAGCAATACTATTAAGTTTTTCTTTCGCATCCTCAGTTATAAATTTATTTGTCTCTTGATTGTTTAAATGTTGCAGGAAGTCATTCATTTTCTTAGTCGCTTGTTGTTTATTCCCTTTATCTAATTGTTGTTTTGCTTGATCAAGACGATTGTTTAATTGAGCTGCTAAAGGTTGATCAATTTTCCCATCTGCTTCATAGTCATAAATAAGTTGCTTAAGTTTTTCTATTCTCATCATTTCTGGTGTTGGATTTGGTACATCTGCCTTATACATCGTTAAATAATCCAAATTCACATTACCTATACTACCACTATCAAAACGATAACTGATTACATTTTTACCTTCTTGTAAGGTCAAACGTTCAGAAGCCGTAAACCATTCATCCCAGCTGATTGCTGTTTTATCTGGTGTAATGGTTTTGACATGTACGCCATTTACATATACATTGATTTTTGCTCGAGCCGGCAATTGTGTCGTAGGATGATTTGTAGATTCCCCATCCACCTGTTTACCATAAGCATATCTTACACCTACGATATAATCACCTTCTTCTTGTGCATTGACAACAACACTTGCTTCAGCACCAGGTTTTTCCGGTAGATTAATATAACCAGTTCCCTGGTAATTTGTATGGCTGTTGTCTATTATAATATCACCATAGAGAATGGCGTCTTCTGCTTGATACATATCACCTTGTCCTAAATCACCAGAAGGCAATTGTTGCCATTCATATGGAGAAACAGGTTTGCCAAAATCAGGTGTTCCATCTTCATTCCATCCGAATTTCTTAATATTTACTTGACGCCACCAGTTACGTTCAGTATCTTGATATACACGTGAATGATAAATCATCCAATCTTCCGTACCATCGGGTGATTTTACAAAACCTGCTCTGCCAGGGCCGGATACATCACTGGTCGAAACGAAAACATCATTTGTACGGCTCCAAGAATCCGGGTTTAAAATATTTCCATTTGTATTCATTAAATAAGATAAGCGATATCCATTGGATGCATAATCACCTTCCGACACTGTTATAAATACTTTTCCATCTCTTTGTAATATACGAGGACCTTCCCCACCGCCACCTAAGATCGTACGATCTGCTGTAATCGTATAAGGGTTATCCATTGGAGCAATGGCCGGGCCGATTGGTTCTCCGTGGCCTAAGGTACCCCAAACAGCATAAAGTTGTCCATTATAATCAATTACCGTAATGTCGTTTGCTTCTTTATACTCCCCATTTTCACCAGTATATAAGACACCTTTATTGATATATTCCCCCTGTGGATTATCAGTAACGGATTCCAAAACAGTTGCCATATGTTTGTAACCATAATCTTTTATGTCGGCACAGTAATAAATATACCATTTGCCATCAAAGTAGAAGATTTCCGGAGCAAAAATACGGGTTTCTGTTCCTTTTGAATCATATACCATAACCTTTTCACCCTGATCTGTCAGGGTACGGGATTTGGATACATAAATTTTATTGTTAGAGTCTAAGTTACTAGAAGATACAAAGTAATAAAATCCGTCTTTATACGTTACAAATGGATCCTGTCCTTGATATAATGGATTGTTAAATTTGTTATATACAGAGGAACTTGTGACTCCCATTTCTTTCATAAAGTCGGAACGAGCAATAGATACGGTCTCAATCGCCTCTATTAATAATTGTGCCTTGTCTCTATCATTAATTTCTTTGTCATCAATCGTGTCAAGCAATTCCTGCACAGTTTTTCTTGTTTCATTTAAGTTATTTAATACGCTTTCATTTACTTTGTCTGCAAAGTTTTCTGTTAAATAACCTATTTTTTGAATTTCCGCTGTCAAATCAGCTTTTTTAGTTGAAATAATATGATCTATCGGCAAATAAAGTGCTGATTCTGGAACGATTTCTCTTTTCTGGCTCGCACTTTCCCATTCCATGTGAAGCCAGGAAGCGCCCCAGCCTTGTAAATATTCAACTTTAATATTATAATGTTTTCCTGCTTCCAAAGAAACTGGAGTACTAACTTGTGGGACTTCCCATTTTTGCTGCCAAAAGTCAATGATCAGCTCTCCATTAATCCAAAGTCTAAAGCCATCATCACCTTCCATATAGAATCTGTAATCTTCTGTATATTCTGGTACTATAGTACCTGTAAATCGTGCAGTATTATAGTCGGGTGTACCGGAAAACTCATTAAAAATACTTGCAAAGGAGTCTCCATTTAAATTTGCAACAGCTCTTTTTCCTCGAAAATCATCGAATTTAAATACACTAATATCTTCTCGATTCTCAGGATTTGGTTCAACCTTAAAAAATTCCCCCATTAATCCGTGACCATCCATCGTTGGATCTGCAGCTTGAACATTCGTAGGTATGTTGAACGTACCTGAAAAGAGGAAGATTACCATCAGTAATCCTAACAATCTCTTCATAATTTTTCCTCCTTCATTTAATTTTACTCCCATTAGGGAAGCATATAAACTTTTTTCACACATTAATTAAATTGAATTGTTTGTAAACACCATCTAGAGTGCTTAATATTTACTAAAACATTTCCCCGTTGATCAGTACTCTGTATTGCATTCCTAGAGTCTATTCGCTTGTGAACAGACCCTAAGAAATCACCTATAACGATTTACATTCGAATCCCTTTCATTTTGAATCAACCCCCCTTAAATAAACGGATAGCTTTTAAAAAATCCATCAAGCAAAGAAGACCCAATTAATGGGCTAAATTGAGACTTCTAATACGTAAACCTAGAGTACAAGGATCAAATCTTATTTAGAAAAAATTAATACCTTAAATTGGTCATACACCTATTTGTATTCAGTAGACATAGAATGGGACTGAACCTGTATATTACCAGGCATTTTTTCAAGCCGAATGACTTTCCTTTTTCCTCTTCGTATAACGATTAATCGTTGTAAGAGAATGAATAAAAACAGTAGGAAACCGATTGCAATTTTTGTCCACCAAGAACTAAGGGTACCCTGAAACATAATAATAGTCTGGATTATTCCCATACTTACTACGCCAAGTGTTGGTCCGATTAAATAACCAAATCCACCGGTTAATAGAATGCCGCCAATCACACAGGCTGCAATCGCATCCATTTCCATACCCAATAAGTGCAGGCTATATCCCGATAGCATATATAATGTAAAAACTACACCACCTAAAGCAGAACAAAACCCTGAAAAAACATATACCATAATAGTTGTTTGTTTAACGGGTAACCCCATTAATTCGGCTGATTTCACATTACCGCCAATAGCATAAACATTTCGCCCAAATTTTGTAAATTTGGCTATATAGATCGCAAAAGCTACAACAATGATTGCAATGACTGCCCCTATTGAAATGTAACTATCTCCGATTAAATAGACTTTCGCTTGTGAAATAGTGCTATAGGTTTCATCCGTAATGACAATGCTATCCGTACTAATGAGGAAGCTTGCACCTCTTGCTAAAAACATTCCTGCCAGTGTTACAATCCAAGGATGCAAATTGAAGCGATAAATAAAATAACCTTGGAATGTACCGAAAGCGATTCCGATTAGTAATGTAAGAAAGATTACTAGGTACGCATTTAAACCTTGTTGCAACAACGATGCGGAAACCATGCTAATAAAGGCTACTAATGCCCCAACCGATAAGTCAATACCGCCAGTAATAATAACAAAGGCTAAACCGGTCGATACTATTATTAAATAGGCATTATCGATAAATAGATTTAGAAACACCTGTGTACTAAAAAAACCGGGAAAGGAAAAGGACCCATATCCGTATAACAAGACAATTAATACGATCGTAGCAATTATAAAAATATGATTCTCTTTTATATTAAACTTGAAATGCTTCATGAGATGACACCTTCTTTTTGTTAAACTGCAGAAATAGTTTTCTGAACTCTTCGGACTGAAATAGACACACAATGATAACGACAAAGGCTTTCACGACCATCACAATTTCCGGATTTATTCCGACAGAATAGATTGTTGTAGATAGTGTCTGAATGAATAAAGCCCCAATCACTGTTCCGCCAAGGAAGTATCTTCCGCCACGCATCGAAGTACCACCAATAACAACTGCTAAAATGGCATCAAGCTCAATCCATAATCCAGCGTTATTTGCATCAGCACTACTTACATTTGCACTAACAATAATACCTGCAATAGCTGCACACACCCCGCAAATGGTGTAAACGAGCAAGATAATTTTCTTTGGTTGAATTCCTGCAAATTTACTTGCAGTGATGTTATTACCAATGGATTCAAGAAATAATCCCATTGCCGTCCTTTTCTTCATGTAAATCATAATGAGAAAAATGACTGCACCAATAAAAATCGGAAATGGCAGTCCAAATAAAAAACCAGAACCAATATATCCGTAAATATCATTATCAATGGTTAATATTTGTCCACCAGTTATTAATTGGGCGATCCCTCTACCTACCGTTAGAAGAATTAAAGTGGCAACCATTGGCTGTATTTCAAAAACAGATACCAATATACCGTTCCACAGCCCACAGACAATACCAACGCAAACTGCTGCAATTAGAGCAACCCAAACCGAGTAGCTTTCCATCATATAAGCAGCCAATGCCCCTGAAATAGCCAAAACAGATCCAACCGATATATCAATTCCCTCTTTTGCAATAACTAGAGTCATACCAATAGAAATAATTAATAACGGTATTACACGATTTAAAATATCGATTAGACTTCCAAATAAATGCCCATTCTTAATCTCTATCGAAAAAAAACCCGGAATGAAAAGGAAATTTAGCAGAAGAAGTACGAATAATGCAACAAGCGGCCAAAATATTTTTGTTTGAGTAATCTTAAACAGCACTCGTTTCATTTACACTATCTCCTTCCGCTATCATATCCATAATTCTAGATTCGCTCACTTCATCGCCTTGTAATTCTCCAATCTTCATACGATCACGTAACACAACAACTCTATCACAGCAAACTACCACTTCTTCTAACTCTGCAGAAATAAACAAAATGCTTATTCCCTCAGCTGCTAAATCTAATATTAACTTACGGATTTCTCTCTTCGACCCCACATCAATTCCCCGCGTTGGTTCGTCTAATATTAATAATTCAGGATCCGTCGCTAACCACCTTGCAAGGATAACCTTCTGCTGATTCCCTCCACTCAAATTATCGATTTTTTGTTCCATACTAGGTGTTTTGATTCTTAGTAAATCAATAAATTTTTGGGCGATTTCCTTTTGTTCCTTCATCGGAATGTAATTAAATAATCCTCTCTTTGCTTGTAAACCTAAGACAATATTCTCTCGAATCGTCAAATCGTTCACAATTCCCTCTACTTTCCGATCTTCCGGACAGAAACTTAGGCCTTTTTCTATCGCAACTTTTGGATTCATCGCCCGGATTGTCTCATGATCAATAGACATAATTCCTTCATCCGCTTTTTCTATTCCAAAAATCAGCTTAGCAACCTCGGTTCTTCCCGAACCTAACAATCCTGCTAACCCTAAAACTTCTCCTTTTCGCACACTTAAATTAATTGGATTAATCGTTCCTTGTCTTCCCAAATTATCGGCATTCACAAAAACTTCCTTACTAACTTCTCTTGATGTCTTGTTATCCTGATTAGAATCTTCTCCCCATTCTTTCCCAATCATCTTAGAAACAAGTTCTGTTCTAGAAATTTTTTTTGTCTCATATTCACCAACTCGTTCACCATTTCTTAACACCGTGATTCGATCCGTAATTTCAAATATCTGATCCAAAAAGTGGCTAACGAAAATAATACCCATACTTTCATTTTTTAAATGACGCATAACCTCAAACAACTGCTTCACTTCATTTTTATCGAGACTAGATGTCGGTTCATCAAGTATTAATACACCACTTGAAATATCAACAGCCCTAGCGATCGCAACCATTTGTTGAATAGCAGTGGAGTAGGAAGATAAAATTTTGGTAACATCAATGTTAATATTTAATCGTTCGGAGAGTACCTTTTCAGCTCTTCGATTCATTTCTTTCCAGTCAATTCTTCCCTTTTTTTTCGGTTCTCTGCCAATGAAGATATTTTCAGCAACAGAAAGGTTTTCACACAAGTTTATCTCTTGATAAACGGTACTAATACCTAAACGCTGTGCATCCTGGGTAGACGTTGGTTCAAACTTTTGACCTTTCAAATAAAAAGTACCTTCGTCTTTTGCGTGCACGCCAGTTAATACCTTAATTAATGTCGATTTGCCAGCTCCATTCTCTCCCATAAGAGAGTGAATTTCTCCTCTTCGCAAATTAAAATTTACGTTAGACAATGCTTTAACACCCGGAAAAGATTTAGAAATCCCTTCAGCCTTTAGTAAAATAGTTGAACTCATTTATTACACCTTCTTTATCACTGGTTTACAAGGGCATGTAATCGAACGTGAAATAAGCCTTATAATTAGTATAGATAAGTGATTATTATATGTATTTAAAAAAAAGGGTCTTTTTTTATAATTTTCAGTCAATGGAATTAAAAATAACACCTTTTCAATGAAAAAAAATGCCATATCACGGTGGAGAGACCTAGTTAAATGAGACAGAGGAAAAAGTACCCTTGTAGTCGTATTTAGTAATACGTTTATAGGTGGTGTTTTTTTATGGGGATAAAGAGAGTGTATTCAGAGGAAGTAAAACCAGAGGTTATCCAACTTAAATTAAAAGGAGGATTTTCAAATCGTGAAATTATGGACAAGTATGGTATTAAAAATGTTACTAAAATCAAAAGATGGATGCAGTTGTACCGTGAAGGTGTAACCGTCAAGTAGAAATAAACAGTTTTCCACAATTAATTTTCAACAGTTTCCACCAATTAAGATTCAACAGTTTTCCCATCAAATAGTACTTTCCGATATTTCATTCTGATACTGTCCTGGTTCTCGTCAAACATTAATATTTCGCTTCGGTGAAGCAGGCGGTCTAGGATCGCTGTCGTAAGTGTGTGATCGCCTAGGAACTTTCCCCATTCATTAGGTCCTTTATTAGAAGTAAGGATAAATGCTGCTTTATCATACATTTCATAGATAAACTGAAAGAAAAGATGAGCGTCCTGTGGCTCGTAAGCCATATACATGACATCGTCTATGATAATAAGATCAGATGAAGTAATTCGTTTATATCTGGTTTTAGATTTACTAATGTACTCCTTGGACTTCAAGATATAAATAAGTCTTTCCATAGAGACAAAGGATGTCTGGTATCCATGCTCAATCGCATGAATACCTAGAGCTGTTGAAAGATGAGTCTTACCAACGCCCGTTGGGCCCATCATAATGAGTGTAAAACACTCATCCACCCAAGTCAGTTCTTTTAGAACGTTAAGCTGCTTTTCTCCAATCGCCGACTGTTCGTTTAAACGGAAGTCTTCAAATGTAAGAAGTTCAGGGAACTCAGCCCACTTCATCAGCTTCTCACTGTTTTTTCTTTCCCGGCACCTCATTTCATAACTAAGTACCTCATGGATAAACTCATGGTAGGTCCAGCTTTTTGCCTCAGCTTCTCTAAGAAAATTGGGAAGCTCTTTTGCCGTCTCCGCCAATCGCAGAGTTCTGCATTTTTCCTGTAATTCAATATAAGGGTGGCTCATTTTCTCCCACCTCCTGAAAGCAATGAAATGTAAATATCTTCTTTACGTTCGGGTGCTGCCAAGTCTTTGTATTTTTCATTTAAATGGCCAACCCTGTCACTATTCTTTTGTCTCTGAATCTCCAAAGAGATGGCAATATCCCTTAAATCATTGGCACTGGTTAATTTCAAGCGTTTCATTTCAAGTACAGCCTGAACGATAAAAGCTGGATACTTGAGGCCAACGGACTGCACGATCTTTAACTGGTCAACCAGGTGGCGAGGGTAATGACTGGTTAGTGTCTCAATTAACCACCTAACGGTGTCCTGGTCATTGATCATATCCTCAGTTTGCTGAATTAAGAGATCTCTTTTTGTTTTACTACGCTTCTTGTGTGAGGGATCAGATATAACAAGTCCTCGCTCGTTAGAAAGAAGGTGCTTAGCCAAGACACTGCCATTCTGTTCTAGCCGGATGTATAAGTAGTCCTCATCCGTTTGAATATAAGCAATGTTGGAAGCTCCTCTTCGATAAGTACCGAGAGGGACACTATAGCGATTTCCTTTATACCGGATCACATTGTCCTTATGTATAGTTCTTGTTATACTAGACACATAAACATTTTCGAAAATGTAAGTACCATGGACCTTCTGTAGGTGTTGCTTTTCCAGGGCGTGCACCTCAGTGGGTCTTTTCTTTGTATTATGATGGACTTTATAATTCGCCGTCCGTTTCAACCATTTTAAACACGATTCCTGCCAGTCTGTCAGATTATCAAAGATTCGGTTCTTTGCGAAATTGTTCTTTACGTACTTTACTACCTGTTCAATTTTCCCCTTTGATTCAGGATCTGACTTCCTGCAAAGGTAAACCTTAAACTTCCTGGTCTGTTGGTACCTGGTGAATTCAGCCGTCATAATTAAGTCTCCCGCATTTTCGCTGACTGCCAGTAGACGATCTTGGTCATAGACAATTTCCTGAGACATTCCTCCAAAATAACGGAAGGCATTCTCATGCATGTGAATCACATCGGCTGCCCGGAAGGGCCGATCCAGCCATTCCACATATTTATATCGAGAGTGCGAAAGCACGAATCCGATAAAATAAAGTCGTTTCCAATCCTCTTTGGTAGTCTGTACTCTGAGTTCTCCACAATCCACCTGAATCTGTTGTCCCATAGGTATTTCAAGGACTGTACCATAATCACGCTGAACAGTTTGTTTAGGTATAAAATACGCATCTCTTATATCATTTACATAGTTTCTTACTGTATTTTCTGCAACTCCCTTAAAATTTAGTTTTTCTTCCAGCCAATCATAAATCTGTGCTCCGGAGATATCAGGATGTTTCTTAACCCATTCCACAATCTCCTGATGATAAGGATCTAACTTCTTTCCTCTGCTTTGAAGGGATAACACAAACTGGTGAAACTCTTCTGGACTCATCTTTAAATATTTAATCACTCTATTCCTCGAAATATTTAACTTCCTTGCGATTGCACTATTGGAGAACCCATCGCTATGAAGCCTATGAATCTCACTATATATCATAAACCTTTCCACTCTCCCAATTCCTCACCTTCAATAGACTAACTTAAGTATATTGAAAGTAAGGTGATAGGGGTAAACTGTTTATTCTTATTTGTCGTAAACTGTTCACTCTTATTTGTGGAAAACTGTTAATTCTAGTTTAGCGTTTACAGAAGGTTAACGGTATTGTCTAACTCAAGTAATTGGGAAACCATATGGGGTTAAGAAAGGAACAGAGGAATTATCCGAGATTGACCATCTAAAGAGACAAGTTAAACATTTAAAAGCTCAATTAAAAATCTTAAAAAAGTACCAAGCAATCCAAAGGAGTTGCCAATAGGTTAAACTAGGAGTTCAAAGCGAAGAAACCAAATGAAAAATGGGTAACGGTATTACTTATCTTCCATTAGGGTGGTCAATGATGTACCTCATGCATCATGGATTTGTACAACAATGAAATCATTGCTTATCGCATCAGTCATACCGTGGTCATTCTCCATAGTGATCAAGGATCACAATATACATCCTATGCCTTCCAGAACTTAGCCAAAGAAAATGGCATTACTATAAGCATGTCCATAAGGGAAATTGCTTTGATAATGCCTTCATTGAATCCTTCCACTCCACCATAAAGTCGGAAGCATTCTACTTTCAGCCAAGAAAGTTCGTTACAAATTCTATTGTAGTTGAAAGAGTTGAAAATTTCATTAATTATTACAATCAAATACGACTTCAGAAAAAAACTAAACTACCTGTCCACTATTGAGTATAGGGAACAGATATAGCACGGGGCTTTTTCTGTGTCTCAAATTAGTATGTCAGTCCACGATACTAGGGCTCTGTTTTTTCACACTGACCTTAATAGTTTCTCTTTTTCATTTCCTGTTTTGCTTCTTCCTGGGTAAATGTTTCTTCAGAGGTAATAATTTTCATTGGAATTTCTTTCCCCATCTTAAGATCTTTAGCAGCCTTCATTAGTTGAGGCCCCAATAATGGATTACATTCAACAGAAAAATTTAGTTTGCCTGTACTTAAGGCTGCAAAAGCTTTTTGGGTTGCATCAATTGAAATAATTTTAATGTCGGTACCAGGCTGCAGTCCAAATTCTTCAATGGCTTCAATCGCACCAATCGCCATATCATCATTATGTGCATATACTACATCAATTACATGACCATAACGAATCAAAGCAGTGTTCATCATTTCTTTTCCTTTTGCAAATGTAAAATCTCCTTGTAAAGATTCTAAAATTTGATAGGTTGGGTAACCCTGTAGTACTTCCTCAAATCCAAGTTTTCTACCGATTGCTGGACCCGAATTTCTAGTGCCCTCCAATTCAATAATATGTGTTACATCTTCGGTCTCATTATTTTCATTGACTAGCCATCGAGCAGCTCTTCTTCCTTCCTCAACAAAGTCTGAACCGATAAACGAAGTCCATAATGAAGAATCATTTACTTTGATCTGTCGATCGGAAAGAATTACAGGAATTCCGGCATCCTTTGCTTCTTGCAATACTTCTTCCCAGCCATGTTCGACCTTAGGAGAAAATGCAATGACATCTACTCCTTGTTCAATAAATCCCCTTATAATTTCAATCTGCTTTTCTTGGTTATTATAGGCATTTTCTAGAATAAGGTTTACACCTTCAGTTTCGGCTGCTGTTATAATCGAATCCGTATTGGCAGCTCGAAATTCACTTTCGTTACCAACTTGTGCAAAACCTAATGTCACCTCGATATTTTCCTTTTTTTGAAAATGGATCTCTTCATCTTTTTTTTGTAGGTACTCATTTACGTTTTTTCTCGTCACTTGGTGATTTCTTAAAATTATTTTTTTAGGAATCTCCGTTTCTTGATTAAGAATTTCCATTGCATACTGAACAGCTTCTTTTCCACCCGTAGGTGTAATAAAGGTTGTATCAATTTTTTCCTCTTTTATTAGTTGTAAGCCGCCATTTGGTTTATTTACTCCATCACTGCCGATAATGATAATATCTTTAACGTTCAACGCTTTGATCGCTTTATATGCACCTAATGCCATTGCATCGTTATGTGCATAAATCAAGTTAGGGAGATTTAACCGATATTGCAGTAGTTCCTTTAACCTATCTTCGGCTTTATCCCTTTGCCAGTCTGCAACAACTGAATCGGTAATCTTATATTCTGACTTTTTAAGTATTGTCTCTCGAAAACCTTTACTCCTCTTCTCCGCTTGTTGAGCACTCGTTACTCCTTTTATTTCAATAATATTTTCTCCTTTATCACCTAATAAATCCATTGCCGCTTCTGCAGCCATTTCCCCAATGAAATAATGGTCAGAACCGATATACAGTGTATAGTTGTACCCCTTAACTCCTCTTCCAAGAACGATAACAGGAATTTCTTCATATATCTTCGAGATCACAGGCGTTAATGCAGTAGAATTATCGATAGATACAATTAAGAGATCAATTCCATAGGCCTTTAATGTATGAATATCTTCAATTTGTTGTTTCGTGCTTTGTGCAGCATCTGTATAAATGACTCGTATATTGTTATATTTCGCAGCTTCGGTACTTAATTCCTCATGCATTAGCAATTGCCATGGTTCAAGTAAGTTTGGTTGTGATACACCAATAACATAGTCTATTTCTTGCTCTTCTTCACCCTTTCCATCAGTAATTGAGTAATTGTATATTAAAAGGATTAAAAAACCGATACTCGCCGCAAAAATTACAGTTCGATAACCTATTTTTTTACTCATTACTCTTTACACCGCTCTTATAAACCATAGGTGACATTCCAATTACTTTCTTAAAGGCACTGCAAAAGTAATGTTGTGTACTATATCCAACCATATCAGCTACTTCATAGATTTTTAGATAGGGGTCTTTTATTAGCATCAGTGCTTTATTGATCCTGACTTTTGTAAGGTAGTGTACAAAAGATACACCTAGTTCATTCTTAATTTGTTTACTTAAATACGTAGGACTTACTGGTACAACATCAGCCACTTCTTTTAACGAAAGCGAATGCTTATAATAATGTTGATCAATATAATCTTTAGCCAGTACGACCATTGGGGATAAACTATTATATGATTTTATTTCCTCTATTAAACGATTATATTCATAAGGGAAATCCATGAAGTGATTGAGCATTTTCTCCCCACAAACAATCACCTTACCTAAAAATTTTTCTGCATATTCTTTAATCTCTCTATTTCTATTCATTAGCTGTTCTATCGTAACGTTTGGTTTAAGAACAATAATATTGCCGATATTATCCTCAAAGCATTCAACATTTGGGTGCGCTTTCAAAATATCTCGGATAATATTTTTTAATGAAAATGTTACCAAACTATCACTCCAGTACTGTTCTGCTCCACTGTTACCAATCTCTCTTACGACTTTGAAAACTGATATCCCAATATTACCTTCTAGTTTAATATCCAGTAATTGGAACTTCTTGTTCACTTCTTCTTTTGTACTTAGACCTGAACTCCACTTTTGTAAAAATTTTTCTTTTAGTAATGGTTTATTGCCTTCTAATTGCGATTCACGTTCCTTACTTCTACTGTTTTTTTTCAATTGCTCCGTTGCTTTTTTCACTGTTTTTTTTAGTTCTTCTTTTTTAACAGGTTTTAATAAATAGTCAAACGCGTCCATCTTTATCGCTTGTTGAGCGTAGCCAAATTCATCATAGCCCGTTATGACAATAAATATCGCGTCTGGAAGATGTTTTCGCAAATGGCTCATCAAATCTAATCCATTTAGAAACGGCATGTTGATATCAACGAATAATATATCTGGCTTTTGTTCCATTGCCATCTCCAATGCAATTTCCCCATCTTCCGCTTCACCTATTATATGAATAGAGTAATCTTCCCAATTAGCTGCATGTCTTAGCCCTTTTCTGATCGTTGTTTCATCCTCCGCAATTAATAACTTCCACATAATTACCCCCCCCACGAAGAAGAATTTGTATGCGCTTTACTTTTTCTTAATCGGAAGTACCGCTATCACGGTTGTCCCTATATTGTATTCACTATATACTTCTAATCCATATTGGGACCCATACGACAACTTTATCCTCTCATTTACATTAAATAAGCCATAACCTTTTTTGTGTTCACCACTCACGTTTATTAATGAATGGTTTAATCGATGTAAGACATCTTTCTTAATGCCAATTCCAGTGTCCTTAACAGACAACATAAGCGTATGATCTTTGTTCCAAATACTAATTGAGATCTTTCCTTTGCCTCGTTTATTTCTAATTCCATGATAGATTGCATTTTCTACTAAAGGCTGTAAAATTAACTTTAGTACTTGATAATTCTTTACCGTTTCGTCAACATCTAATTCATATTCTATTTTAGATTCATACCGAGTCATTTGAATTGTAAGGTAACTTTTAATATGTTCGACCTCTTCTTCTACCGTTATAAATTCATTCCCTTTATTTAATCCAATTCTAAATAAGGTTGTAAGTGCATTAACCATTTCTACAATTTTGTTAGCTTTATACTCCATTGCCATCCATTGAATGGTATCTAATGTATTGTATAAAAAATGAGGTTTAATTTGAGCTTGTAATATTTTGAGCTCTGCTTCTTTTTTGCTTTTTTGTTCTTTATAAACTAAATCAATAAGTCCTTCAATTTCCTGAATCATCCTATTATAACTGTTACCTAATTGACCAATTTCATCGTTATACTTTGAATGGAAACGTAAGTCGAACCGTCCTTCTTCCACATTCCCCATTAAAGTCTTAAGTTTTTTCAATGGCTTTGTAATTGTGCTTGCAAAAATCAAAGATACAATCGAACTGATTATTAAAGTAATAATAGCAATGATTAATGTAAAGCCTTGAACTTTAGAAACTACCTCTGTCGTTTTATCTATTGAAAACACACCGACAATTTTCCAACCTATATCAGGAACTGTATTATAAATAATTTGAAAATTGTCATTGTCAATTTCTTTTTCAATTGGCGGAGATACTTTCTTTTGTATCCAGTTAGGATGGATGCGATAAACGATCGGATTTACCGGTGAATAGACAACTTTGCCTTCTTTATCCATAATAAATACAAATCCACTTTTTCCAAGCTTGATTTGTTCTATCACGTTTTTCATGAAATCAAGTTTTAAATCAACTAGGATTACGCCTATAACTTCTTTAGTTGAAGGATTTTCCACTGCTTTGGCAAGTGATAAGACGTTATTAACTGGATAATTCGATATATTTTTGAGATTTCTTCCAATTGGCTTACTTATTAACTGAATTTTTTCAGGTGATTGTATTGCCCTTATGTACCAGGACTCTTTCGTAAGTGGATCTCTAGAGAAACGATGCATTTCATTACTAATATATTTGTCGTACTGATTCACCAGTATGATTCCTGCAATTTCCTGATGCCGCTCTTTATAAAGATAGATTTTTTCATTTGCTGCCATCTTTAACTTTTCTGATGGTTTTTTTTCTTTCATAAATTGTTCAATGACGTCTTCATTAGCTAAATAATACATAATATTTTTATTCTCTTGAATAAGTATCTCAATGTTATTCCATACCTGGTCAATCATCTGATACGTGTGCATATTCGCTTCTTCTTCAATTGCTTTTTTGTATATTTCCCCCCCAAAAAAACTTAATGTTATGATACACAAAATAATAATAATAAAAAAATAGAATAATAGTTTAAATCGAATACTTGTGTTATTAAAATGTGATATCAATTTTAAACTATTAATTGACTCTCCCTCTCCCCTGTAATATTTTTTAGTACTATTAACAATTCGATACTGAATTTCAGTAAGTTTTATAAAGTAAAATATATTTTTTTTAAAATAGATCCAATGTGAAAATCGAAATTGTTGATCAACAATTTCGATTTTTTTACATTGACTATTAGTATTTACGTGATGGTAATGCTGCTTCTGCTTCTTCTTTCCCTACAAAAACCTCTTCTTCTGTTTTAATCCATTTTTCAATTTCTTTTCCTGCATGTAGATCTTTCGCCGCCTGGGCAAGTTGTGGTCCTAACAATGGATTACATTCGACGATAATATTTGATTTCCCTGCAATAACAGCTTCAAAAATATCTTTAATACCATCAACAGAAACAATTTTGATATCTTCCCCTGGTTTTAGTCCATATTCTTCAATTGCTTGAATAGCACCTAAAGCCATATCATCATTATGCGCATAGACCGCATCGATATTTTCTCCATCCGATTTCAAAAATGCTTCCATAACTTCTTTACCTTTCGAACGTGTGAAATCGCCGGATTGAGATTTAATAATTTTATAATTCGGGTGTTCTTTAATTATATTTGCAAATCCTTCCATTCGGTCATTCGCCGCACTTGCTCCAACTGTTCCTTGTAACTCTACAATATTTACTTGTGAATCTTTACCCATTAGTTTAATCAATTCCTTAGCAGCATTTTCACCTTCAACAATAAAATCAGACCCGATAAAACTTGTATATAGTGATTCATCTTCCACATCGATACCGCGGTCTAACAAAATAACCGGTATTCCAGAATTCTTAGCTTCCTGTAGTACAGTTTCCCAGCCGGACTCAACAACAGGAGCTAATGCAATTACGTCTACTTTTTGAGCGATAAAACTTCTAAGTGCTTTAATTTGATTTTCTTGTTTTTGCTGAGCGTCAGAGAATTTTAATTTATATTGAGGATCATTGCCTAATGTTTCTTTAATTGATTCTGTTTCTGCAGTTCTCCAGCCACTCTCCGCCCCAATTTGTGAGAACCCTACAACAATTTTGTCTTCTTTAGCTCCACTATCACTACTACTGCCTTCATTGCCTGAACCAGAGGATTCACTATTACACCCTGTTAACAAAAAAAATACCATCAAAGTTGCGAATAAAAACATCCTTAACTTTTTCGTTCGAGCCATTTTCTTCTCCCCCTTTTTTATTCCCCTTTAGAATACAGTTAAGAGAAGAAAATGTATTTATAATAAAACATAATTATTTATACTTTTCAGTCTTTTTAAAATTTATTCTCCTTTGATAATTTAACTGTAGCTGGTCCAGGGGTGAACAGTTTAACGGAAGGGATCATATGTCCAGCGCCCATACGTTCTACCCTAGCTACAGATAAAATATAACCTATTAGAAATAGGCCAATCAGATATAAAAAACTTGATGATCTTTACCGTATTTTAAAATAAAAAGAGATATGATAATTTTTAGTACACGTACTAATAAAAATGAACCTTTTTTAAAACATAAATTCAAGAAGCTACTTCCGAAAGGGAAAGTAACATTAAAACAGCCTCCTCTAAAATAGACAGCTTTTATATAGTTATGCTGCTAAGAAGTAACCTCGGAATTATGATATGATTCCCTTATAGTAGACAGAAAAAAGAAAGTCATCTAATACATGGCAACTCTTTTAGTTATCAATCCAATTTCAAGTAGGAAATTTCTTCATAATGCCACCCCTTAAGCTATTTTTATTCGTTACGCCTATTCGCTCTACTCTATCATCAATTTATTTGTCTTTATCTTTCCCTATATTATTCTTCTTTGATCAGTAAAATTTTACTTTTCCGAGTGTCCTTATTCTAACTGATTCTAAGATTTTCATAAATTTCCCTACCCTTTTGTAGGTAGAGATGTATAAATACCAATCCACTCATCAAAATAATCACCTAATTTCAATGTGAAGGATTACGCAGCATCTGAAACAAATCAATGTAGTTTTTGGGTTCTAAAGCCTCTATACTCAAACTCAATATGTGTTTCAAAAGTAACTCATTATAAAAAAGATGATAATAGAAAAGATAATAGTGTATCGACCTACCTCGCAAGCCATTAAAACAGTTAAAGACAAGGCATTATATTTTCATGCTCTATGGTGTAAGTGTGGCGCTGCTTTGATGACTCCCTCAGTTAGATACATTTATCTCTCGAATGCTCACTTATTCGCAGGATTTCAAACCACTTGATAGAACAATAATGGATGAATGAAGTGAGTTTTAATAGTTTTGGCTACATGAAGGCGTACGGAAATAGAGGAGTAAGTAGTAGACTCCAACTTTTACCATATAATGCACGTATTCTCCACGCCGCCCCTGGAGGCTATCCCTCCCATGTCTCAACGGGTCTAAGCCCTCTCATTCCTTCGTCATGCCTATCCAAGGGGTGGAGGCCGGTTTTGCTAACGGAACGGGTCGATGCCCTTTGGTTGAACACATCCAGTACTCCGTGCTTTCACTAACTTTCTAAAACAAATTTCCCCTTCCCATCTTCAATATTTATTTTAGTTCCATAAGGTAGGCTTAATAACTGTAATTCTTCAATTATAGTTGTGTCAGTAGATAAGGAAGGCCATCCCCGATTGTATCTTTTTTGCCCATAGCCTAGTTCAATAGGATAGATATTAAACTCAACCAATCCTTTTCCATCCATTTTCAAAACAGGGATAATCGACTTCCATACCTTCGGGTTCGTTCCTAAACCAATTGTATTATTCTCACTACGTTTATCTATTGCATCCGCTACATTTGCATCACTAGTTAACTGATATTTTTCATAAAAATCTGATGGAAGGGTTTCTATACTATCATTTTGGAATATAAAGTTTCCTAAACTATAAAAAATCGGTCTATTTTTATAAATTTCAATCCCTCTTAAGATGTGAGGACCATGCCCAAGAATAACATCTGCACCTTCATCAATAAACTTTCGGGCAGCTTTTTCAAAAAAATCCGCTGATAACTCTTTATTTGCCCCTTTCATTTCGTGGGAATGGATACTTACCAAAACATAGTCTGCTTGTCTTCGTGCTTCTTTTATTCGCTTGATAATCCTATATAAATCTTTTTTATAGGGATTTGTTTCCTGTGCATATGATTGGGCTTTTGCAAACCGTAATGAACCAAAGAAAAAATCATTCTCTTCTACTTCAAATCCCTCTTGTATATCAAGGTTTCGTTTAGCATTGACATCCGTTCTTAAAGCAATATTTTTTAATACTTCAATGTCAGATTCCTTTACATAATGGAGTGATTCAAACCTTAAAGGATTAATTCCTGGTCTTCCTATCGTATCTGGACGGCTTTCACCAGCCCTCCATGATTCATGAAAGGTAGAAGTGGCACTAATTAATGCAACCCTACCATTTGGGGTCTCTAGATAAACGGGTCGGCTAGCTTCATGCAAATTTTTCCCGACTCCTGCATGGAGAAAACCGTATTCTTCGATATACCGTTTTGTCGCAAACAAACCACCATAGGAGTAATCCATGGTGTGATTGTTAGCCCAAGCCAGTATATTGAATCCATATGCCTTTAGGTCTTCTAAAACAGAAGGTGATGCCATCGCCCATGTGCCACCACTGAATGCAGACGGAAAACCTTCTTGATTGTGAAGGGTCACTTCCAGGTTCGTAAACCGAACATCTCCCTGGCTGATAATGTTTTTCACATTTTGAAACGATAGAAGATCTGTTGAGGGGTGCCTTCTCGTAAGAAAAGTGTCCCCGGTTGCTGTTAAAGTCAGTTCATTCATCATACATCACCTACTTCAGAAAATTGGCACATATTTGGCACGAAATTGGCACGTTTTTTTAAGATACATTCGTTGTCTGAAGTATGATTAGGTTTTATCAATTCCTTATCAGCTTCGTGTTATTCTCGGACTAGTCCAATTTTCTTCAGTACCCATAAATTGATTTAAAAAGGAATATTGAATTTAAAAGCGAATATTTACATCATTAGGAGTGGAGATATGGGCGATAGTGGAAGTTAGACGATTCTTATACTGAACGCTATTGGTTGATGGTCATCGGGAAGAACGATAAACCATGTGAAGTTGTGATTTTTCATAAAGCTTTTCATCTATTGATTAAGTTACGGGAACGTAAGGGAATGAGCACGAAGTTGAATCCCTCGGATCAAAGCTACCTATTGACCACAAATAAAGGAAAGCCTGCAGCACAGCGAAGACAATATTACACCTCACTTCTTTCGTCACTTTTTTAACTTGTACTCCCCTCAACAAGGATTATCGATTTATGACATCCAAAGGACACTGGATCATGAAAGTATAAGAACAACTGAGATTTACCTGGACAAGTTCATGAAAAATGAACGTACAAATAAAATTCTATGCAAAAACATTTAGCATAACTAGTTACACGACTGTATAATGAGAAGTGAAAACCACATATTGTGTCATAGGAATCACCTCTCATCCGATCATTTTTGCTGGGTCGACCCACTGATCATATTCCTCTTCTGTCAAATAGCCTGTTTTTAAAGCCGCTTCCTTGAGAGAGGATCCTTCTTGATGGGCAAGCTTGGCAATTTCAGCCGCTTTTGTATACCCGATATGAGGGTTCAAAGCAGTTACAAGCATTAGAGAGCGTTCCATTAAATTGTTAATGACTTCTTCATTGGCTTCTATTCCTTCAATACAACGTTTGTTAAAGGAATCGACACCGTCTGCTAATAGCTGGATTGATTGCAGAACGTTATAAATGATAACCGGTTTGAAAACATTTAGTTCAAAGTTCCCTTGACTTGCTGCAAAACTGACCGTTACATCATTACCGAAGACTTGAGCGGCAATCATCGTAATTGCTTCAGATTGGGTCGGGTTTACTTTTCCTGGCATTATTGAACTTCCTGGTTCATTAGCAGGAATCGTAATTTCCCCTAATCCACTTCGAGGGCCACTTGCAAGCCAACGAACATCATTTGCAATTTTCATAACATCAGCTGCAAGAGCTTTAAGAGCACCATGGAAAAAGACTAATTCATCATGACTTGTTAACGCATGAAACTTATTGTCGGATGATTGGAATGGAAAGCCCGTTTGTTTTCTTAATTGCTCAGATACTAATTCCCCAAAAGCTGGATCAGCATTGATCCCTGTACCAACTGCTGTTCCTCCAATAGCTAAATTTAATAAATGTTCCTTTGATTTTTCAATCATTTCAATACTTCTTTGTATCATGGTCCGCCAACCTGAAATTTCTTGCCCGAGTGTCAACGGCGTTGCGTCTTGAAGATGAGTCCTGCCAATTTTTATAATTGGCATAAATTTTTGCTCTTTTTCTATTAGAGTCTCAAGAAAAGCCTTTAATGATGGTAATAACTTTTCTTCTATCGCTGTGTATGCCGCAATATGCATGGCAGTTGGGAATGTGTCATTTGAACTTTGCGACATATTGACATCATCATTAGGGTGAATCAACTTCTCCTCATCCGATATTTCAGACCCGCGTCTAGCAATCACTTCATTTACATTCATATTCGATTGTGTACCGCTACCCGTCTGCCAAACAACTAATGGAAATTGATCATCCCAATTACCTTGGAGGATCTCATCGCATACTTTTATGATAGGCGTAGCTTTTTTACTATCAAACTTTTTAAGATTTTCGTTCGTGACCGCTGCCGCCTTTTTTAGATGTGCAAATGCATATATTAATTCAAGGGGCATTTTTTCCTTACCAATTGGAAAATTTTCAATACTACGTTGTGTTTGTGCCCCCCATAGCTTATCTGCAGGTACTTTCATTTCTCCAAGAGTATCTTTTTCAATTCTATAGTTCAAAGGGAACTCCTCCTTTAGGACATATGGTTTCGATTAAATTATTTTGAAAGAAATATACTCTCAACTTGACTCCAATCAGTACTTTCAAGGTTTAATAATAATTGGTAGAGCTGCTCCTGGTCCTCTTTTACCATCGTGGAAGTACAATCGGAAAACTTTTGGTACAGTTCTTTCTCTGATAATGGTCGATTTGGATGTCCAATAGGATATTCTACTTTTTTATTATATACCTTATCCTTGGTGAAGATCTGAACTTCAGAGAATCTTTCATCAGTTCCTGTTCCTTCAACCTGCTTAGGGTGAATACTCATTTCTACTTTAGAACTTAATTCTTGCACTTGAGGATTTTGTATATTATCCACTGAAAAAGTGCCTAAGTTTAAATTTTTGATCGTAATTCCTGCCGCCAGACAAAATTGCATACTAAATTTTGCCTCAAGTCCGGTTTTTGGATTTGGGTAAATTAAAACAGGAGGAACTTTATAGTGAACATCTGTATGAATTTTTTCGATTTCACTTATATCCAAATTATTTTCATCTGCTAGTTCGATCACCGCATCAATAGAACGGTGCGTAAATGCACAACAAGGATACTTTTTAATTATAATGCCGAACTCTACCAATTCCCAAACTTTTCCTAATTTGAGAATCGAAGAGAAATCTTCTTTTTTACTGCTCATAATGCTATCGATTCCCATTGGATTACTAAAAATATCGTCTGTAGCAGTAAAATTACTAGCTGCTAGCTTTGTAGCCATATAAGCGTGCATAGCAGTAAATCCTGTATGGATCGGTTTAGTCATCGTACCAAAGTTTTTACGAGTACCACTTGATAATGAACTAGCTACCCCAAAAGCATACTTAATTTGTTGGCTATTTAATTTTAAAATTTTAGCTGCAGCTGCTATAGCGCCGTAGATGCCGATTGTTGATGTTGTATGCCATCCGTTTTTGTATTGTGAAGGGCCAATCGCTTCCCCAATACGTCCTTGAACCTCAAATCCAATCGCATAAGCTTCGATCATGTCTTTTCCATTTAGTTGTTTCTCTTTAGCTAACCCTAAAATAATTGGAATTAGAGCGACAGATGGATGTCCGTGAAAAGTAAAGTTAACATCATCGTAATCCAAAACGTGGGACATTGTACCAATGAGAAATGATAAAGCAACCGGACTACTTTTAAAGGCTGTATAGAGTGAGGAAGGATATGTTTCTTGTTGAAATAAATCAGGAAGCATGTTTTTCACAACCTCTGAGTTTTCATCCCCATCGGCTGCGACAGTAACCCCAAAGGTATCGATAAACGCCTTTTTAATCACTTCCTTTGCTTTATCAGGAATATTATCAAAATTTGTTTCTTCTATAAACTGACATATATGATCCATATACATATACGTTACTCTCCTATCGCATTTATTTACTTTTTCAGAAATATATTTATCCGTTTACATTCAAAAGCTCTTTTTAAAAAAAAGGGTAACTCCTTAAGCGATCTGAACTCACAACTACATACTCCGTCAATCAGTATATCGCTTTGTGGATTCAGACACTCTGTTGAGTCACCCTCACTTCATTTACTTAGCATGCGGCTGCACTTAATAGTTCTTCAGTTTTTGCTACAACACGATCAGCATAATCTACAGAATATCCAACATAAGATGCATAATCGAATAATTTCTGTACTGCTTCTTCACTTAGGTTTTGTTTGATCTCTTCTTTTTCACTTAATAGTTCCTGAAGTGGACGATTTTGTTCGAAAGCTTCCATACATGCATCATAGACTAAGTCATGTGCAACTTGTCTACCAAGTGTTTCGCCAAGACTGATCATGATAGACTCTGACATAATTAATCCGTTTGTTAGGTCTAGGTTCTGTTTCATTCGATCTTCATTAACAATTAATCCTCTTAATACATCAATAGAAGAAGAAAGAGCAGATCCAGCTAACATACATACTTCTGGAAGGGTTTCCCATTCAGTTTGCCAAGAAATCATATCTCTTTCATGTTGATGGATCATCCCTTCAAGGAAAACAGGAACATTTTGACGGATTGTACGGGAAATTGTCACGATATTTTGAGTTTTAGAAGGATTTCTCTTATGTGGCATTGTACTACTTCCAACCTTACCTTTAGAGAATGGTTCTTCTAACTCACCAAATTCTGTCTTTTGAAGATGTACAACCTCATTAGCAATTTTTGCAAGGGTATGAGTTAAAATTGCTAGGAAACTAGCAAACTCTGTAAATGTATCTCTTGAAGCATGCCATGAAACAAGTGGATTGTTCAATTTCAATTCTTTCATAATTTCTTCTTGTAATTCTAAGCCTTTTTCTTTAATAGAAGCAAAAGTTCCAACAGCCCCTGAAAATTGGCCAGTAAATAATCTATCTTTTATTTCTTCTAAGCGTTCAGCATTGCGGTTCATTTCTTCTAACCAAACAGCTGCTTTATATCCAAACGTAATTGGTAAGCCGTGTTGACCATGTGTTCTACCAGGCATCACTGTATTACGATGCTTCTTAATTAACTCGACTAATGCTACTTGGATTTCTTTAATATCTTCTTCAACAACTTCAACAACTTCTCGGATTTGAAGAACATTTGCAGAATCCATAATATCTTGGGTTGTCGCACCCCAGTGAACATATTGACCAAGACCGTTTTCGCAACGATTAGTAAGTTGACGAACTAAAGGTACAATTGGGTGGCTAATGCCCTTGATTTCTTTACCCATTTCCTCTAAATCCATTAATTCAACTTTTGCTTTACTATTAATTTCATCAGAAGCCTCTTGAGGAATTATTCCAAGCTTTGCTTCAGCTCTTGCAAGAGCTGCCTCTACATCTAACCATTTTTGAACTAAATTTTTTTCTGAAAATATTTCCCTCATTTTTTCAGTACTAAATAGATGTTTGAATAAAATAGAATCATATACTGCTGATGCCATGTATATTTCCTCCTATATTTTTGATTTGATTTTGTCTAGTTCGAATTATAAGTATCCAAAAAAGTAAAGTCAATCAAATTTTCAAAAAATTTTTAATTGTCTCAAAAAAATTTGTAGACTAGTTTAGAAAATTGTGATAACTTAAAAAATAATTAAAATAGTTTTCAAAATTTAGGAGGAGGTGATTCAGATTTTAAAAGTATCGGAAAATATTAGCCCTAGGTTAAAGCCTTATATACCAATAGCTATCACACTTGTAAAACAATTTGGTTCTAATTTGGAAGTTGTAATTCATGATCTAACACAACCACACCAATCAGTTGTTGCCATTATCGGGAATGTTACTGATCGGGAACTGTATGCCCCCACAACCAACTATGTATTAAAACTATTAAAAAATCCCGGTGAGGAATCTAATGTATACAAAACTACGACGATGGATGGGAAGGAATTAAAATCTTCTACTACAATTATTAAAGATGATAACAATTTTATTGTTGGCTGCTTTTGCATCAATTTTTTAATTGAAGGTTTTTCTTCGACTATTAAAACTCTTACAGAGCTTTTTTTGAGTCCAGAAGAAAAAGAAGAGACAACCCATAACTATGAAAAATTCAATAACACTATCCACGATGTAGTTAATAGTATTTTAGAAGAAGTCATCGAGGATAGAAACGCTAACTTTGACAAAATCAGTCGCGAACAAAAAATTGATATTATTAGAGAACTAAATGAAAGAGGATTATTCCTTGTAAAAGGCGCGGTTGAGATTATCGCAGAAAAATTTGGCACATCGAAATACACTATCTATAACTATTTAGATAAAGTGAAAGATTCAAAACTAAGTAATCCACTGATTAAGTCTAGATAATCGTTTGGAGGACATACATATGTTATCAAATAAAATTCCAGCAGCTATTGGACCCTACAGTCACAAAATAAGAAGTAAAAATGATCTACTATTTATTTCGGGACAAATTCCGATAGATCCCGAAACGAATGAACTTGTAGAAGGTGGTGTAGTTGAACAAACTCAGCAATGCCTAGAAAATTTAAAAGCGATTCTGAATAGTGAAGGAATGGATTATTCTAATCTATTAAAAGTAACCATTTATTGTACAGATATGGCAAACTTCCAAGCCATTAATGAAGTATATGCAGGTGTTCTTGATGGTCCTCCACCAGCTCGAGCTGTCGTAGGAATTAATGCTTTACCAAAAGGGGCATTGGTCGAAATTGAAGGAATTGCAAATTGAAAAAAATGAGGTGTTAAATGTGACCATTGATTGGAAAGAAATCCCTAGAGTTAAGTTGGCTAATTTACCAACGAAACTAGAAGAAATGAATAAACTAACAGAAAAATTAAATGGTCCTCAATTGTATATCAAAAGAGATGATGAAACTGGTCTTGCCTTTGGCGGTAATAAAGTTCGCAAATTGGAGTTTATTTTAGCCGATGCAATTCAACAAGGGGCCGAAATCATTATTACCTCAGGTGGAGCCCAAACAAACCACGGCCGCTTAACCGCAGCGGCTGCTGTGAAACTTGGATTAAAGCCTGTCATTGTCTTAACGGATATGGAGCCTGACGAATATAAAGGAAATTTATTACTTGACTATTTATTAGGTACGGAACTCCACTTTGTGTATGGAGACCCAAACTTACCGAAAGTGGAAAGGGCGATGCAATCTCGTCTGAAGGGAAATGAAAAAGTTGAAGAAATCAGGGAGTATTATGAGAAGAAAGGAAAAAAATGCTATGTTGTGCCAAGAGGTGGTAGATCTATTCAAGGTACTTTAGGCTATCTGCTTGCTACTCTGGAAATCTATGAACAAGTAATTAATCAACAATTAAACATTGATTATATTGTGACCCCTACTGGCTCAACCAGTACATTGGGATCTCTCCTTATTGGAAGCAAACTATTTAATACTGGTATCAAACCCATCGGAATTAGTGTTTCTAGAGGTGCTGAAGAAATAAAAGATCTCGTAATGGAACAAATTGAATTAGTAGTTAATCATTTCAACTTAAATATTTCTATTGATCGCGAAGAAATTGTTGTTTTTGATGACTATATTGGACCAGGCTATGCAATCCCTTCTGAAAGTGGAATTGAAGCAATTAAACTTTTAAGTAGTACAGAAAGCATTTTTGTAGATCAAAACTATACTGGTAAAGCGATGGCGGGTTTAATTGATTTAGTTAGAAAAAAATATTTCACTGAAAATCATAGCGTACTCTTTCTACACACAGGTGGGAATCCAGCCTTATTCTCAATAGAGGACCAACTTTTAAGAATAAACTCTGAAAGCGCAATCAATTCAATTTAATTTTAAAGGGAGGCAATTTTATGAAAAGGTTATATTTATTTTTAGTTTCTTTACTAACGATTCTTCTTATTTTAGCAGGTTGTGGAAGTAACTCAACTTCATCTGATTCAGCTTCAGGAGAAAGCGAAGTAGTAGAATTCCCAACGAAAGACCTTAAAGTTGTTGTTCCATTCTCTCCAGGTGGAGCTGTCGATGTAACAAACCGTCTAATTGCTAAATATGCGCCTGATTATATTAATGGACATGAAATGATCATTGAGAATAAAGATGGCGGTGGCGGTGTTGTTGGACAAACATATGGTGCAAATGCTGCCCCTGATGGATACACAATCACTGGATTTACTTCTTCTGTTGTAAGTAACCCACTAACAACTGAGACATCTTATACACATGAATCTTTTACACCAATTGCACAGTATATGTTTGACCCAGAAGTCGTAGTTGTCAAGAGCGATTCTAAATTTGAAACATTAGAAGACTTTATTGAAGGTGCTAAAACTGAAACATTAGATATGGTAACGCCTGGTCACTCCACTTCCCATCATACAGCAGCAGTAATTCTTGCAGATGAGCAAGGTTTAAACTTTAAATATGTACACACTGGTGGTGGAGCTGAGCAATTACAACAGATCTTAGGTGATCACGTTGATGTTGCGATGATGACTTATGGTGAGGTTCAAAACCAGTATAAAGAT
This sequence comes from Pseudalkalibacillus sp. A8, assembly GCF_045920555.1. Taxonomy (NCBI): domain Bacteria; kingdom Bacillati; phylum Bacillota; class Bacilli; order Caryophanales; family Fictibacillaceae; genus Pseudalkalibacillus; species Pseudalkalibacillus sp. A8. The sequence goes on along the minus strand of NZ_CP174509.1, from coordinate 2,643,865 downwards.
GGTTCTGTAAGAATCCTAGGAGTCATGGGTGAAGAAAGAAGCGAAGCACTGCCAGATGTTCCGACATTTAAAGAAGTTGGAATCGACATGGTCTATGGACCATTCCGTGGTATCGCTGTTCCTAAAGACACTCCGGAAGATGTTGTAAAGGCTCTAGATGAAATCTATAAAAATATTCTTACTGATGAAGGTTTTGTAAAAGAAATGGCTACAGCTGGATATATAGTAACTTACAGTGATTCTGCAAAATTCCAGGAAACGATTAGTAACGAATATGATTTCATTCAAAAAGCATTACCGTTATTACAGGCAGAATAATTTCACTAAGAGATAGCTAATATGTAAATTTAATAAAACACATATGTTCATCATATTACGATATGACAACTAGGTTTTCCCAAACAAACAGCAGTTCTACAATTGTAGACAGTTCCCATATTGGGATGGACATATGTGTGTTTTCTGTTTATTTCTTACAACCTTTGAATGGGGGGTAAGTAGTAGCTATTAATTAAAGATATACATTGATTTTATTAATAGAATAGATCAAATAACTTTACCCTATTCTCATTATAAGGAGGTTCTTATGGTTACTTGGAAAAATGATCTAATATTATCTGTATTTCTCCTCATTCTAAGTGTTTTTGTTTATGCCAAATCACTAAAAATGCCAACTAATGCAGGAGAATTTCCTATTCTTCTATCGATTGTTTTAGGTATTCTATCTATCCTCCTATTATTCTCTTCCTTTAAAAAGAAGAAACAAGATGCAGGGTCGATTAAATATACTAATATTCAATACATCTTTTTAGGGATTATCGCGATGCTAATCTATAGCGTTATTCTATCCTATTTAGGTTACTTATTATCCACCCTTTTCCTATTTCTATCTATATTATTTCTCATTGGGTACAGAAAAAAAACATTCGGTGTTTTAATAGGAGTTATTATTGTCGTAGCAATTTTTGCTATTTTTAAAATAGCACTAAATGTTCCACTACCAGAAGGTCTCTTTTATTAATTGAATATAATACGTGCTTTTTTTATGTTTGTCAATAAAGCAATATGGATATATAGGAGGGGAGAAAATGGAAGCATTAACGATTGGAATGTCCGAAATATTTACTTTTGGGAACTTATTTGCGCTTTTTGCTGGTGTTGCTATCGGTCTTGTAGTTGGTACTTTACCCGGGTTGAATGATAATATTACAATCGCGATCCTCATTCCAATAACATTTGGAATGGATCCACAAATAGGAATGATGCTTCTAGTTGGAATATACTGTGCAACATGTTTTGGAGGTTCCTTTCCAGCCATTTTATTAAAAATACCTGGAACTGCATCATCTATCGTTACCACATTTGATGGTTATGAAATGGCGAAAAGAGGAGAGCCAGGAAAAGCGCTTGGAATTTCCACTGTAGCTTCCACAATTGGAGGACTCATTAGTGGTATCATTCTAATAACATTAGCACCAGTCTTAGCTGCACAGGCTCTTAAATTTGGTCCAGTTGAATACACTGCTCTTACTCTATTAGGATTAAGTACTGTTGTTGGAATGGCGAAAGGAAACGTTATTAAAAGTTCAATCGCGGTGATCCTCGGATTACTGATTGCTGTCATTGGTATGAGTCCACAAACAGGTACAGTTCGGTTTACATTTGGTTCCTACAATTTACTAGATGGAATTCCTTTGATCCCGTTATTAATTGGTCTTTTTGGGGTTACATCTGTTTTTGAAATACTAGAAAAACACGTAAAAGAAAATGGCGAAAAAAGACTATTACCAAAAGTAACACGTATTTTACCTGATCGTAAGTTATTTAAGCGAATTTTCCCTACGACAGCTTTTTCCGGTTTATTCGGAAGTGTCATAGGGGTTCTTCCAGGTGCGGGTATGATTATGGCCGTTTATATGGCATACGATCAAACATCTCGTCATTATAAAGATAAAAGAGGTAAATTTGGAACAGGTGTTCCTGAAGGGATTGCTGCTCCAGAAGCTGCAAATAATGCTGTTGTTGCCAGTTCCATGGTTCCATTAGTATCACTTGGTATCCCAGGAAACTCTGTTTCTGCTTTGTTTATCGGTGCCTTAATGATTCATGGTCTTCAACCAGGACCATCTTTATTTTCCGAACATCCACAGATTGCTTATTTATTATTGGGTGGATTCTTGGTAGCATATATCTTTATTTTCCCATTAGGTATCGTAATGGCTAGATTTTTAACAGGAACCATTTTGAAGTTACCTCAGCCTGTATTAGCAGCCATGATATCATGTCTATGTTTTACTGGTGTATTTGCTTACCGAAACAATACCTTTGATATTTGGATTGCCATAGCATTTGGTGTTATTGGATATATCTTAAACAAGATTAATATTCCAATCTCAGCCCTTGTCTTAGCCGTTGTTCTTGGTGCATTAATTGAAAAAAGCTTTCAACAGAGTATGGTATTATCTGATGGAAGTTGGATGATCTTCATAACTCAACCAATCAGCTTAGTTTTATTAATCGTTTCAGCAATCTTTATTTTATTACCATTAATTGGTCCGACCTTTAAACGAAAAAAGGTAGCCTTGGAAAAGTAATAGTTTTTTGATCCTGCCAAAAAACCCAAGTGGTCATGGAGCATATGATAATTTAGTTGCTTTGCAATTCAGTCTAAAAAGGCAGATGATACTGTTCGTAAATATAATAATTTGATTGGAGTGTAAGAAGGATGTCAATGAATTTTCACGGAATAATTCCGTATTTAGTCAGCCCGATCGATCAAAGTACTGGTAGTGTCAAAAAGAAAGTACTTACCCAACTAGTAAAAGATTTATTAGCAAAAGGTGTTCACGGTCTTAGCCCCTTAGGGAGCACGGGGGAGGTACATTATCTAACGTCGAATCAAAAATCTGAGATCGTTCGGACGGTCGTTGATGCAGCAGAGGGGAAAGTACCAGTAATTCCTGGGGTAACTGCATACACGCCTGCAGAAGCAATTGAGCAAATTAATCATTTTGAGAAACTCGGAGTAGATGGTGTTGTGATCATCTTAAACACGTATTTCACTCTTTCTAAGAGGGATATCCTTGATTTCTTTAAAACAGTCGCGAGGTCTGTATCATGCCCAATCGTTTTATATAACAATCCAAAATTTAGTAGTGTCGATCTTACTCCTGAAATTGTTATTGAGCTTGCTCAAGAGCCGAATATTAGTTATTTCAAGGATGCTACTGGTAACACAGGACGTTTATTATCCATCATTAATCAAGCTGGAGATCAAATTAAAATATTCAGTGCCTCTGCACATATTCCTGTATTTGTAATGCAGCTTGGAGGTGTAGGTTGGATGGCAGGTCCAGCTTGTATATTCCCAGAACAATCTGTCCATTTATATAACTTAGCTTCTTGTGGCCGTTGGGAGGAGGCTTTAGAGGCTCAAAAACAATTATGGAGTGCAAACGAAATATTCCAGAAATATAATCTTGCTACTTGTATTAAAGCAGGACTAGAAATTCAAGGATATGACGTTGGAGATCCAATACCTCCTTTAAAATTATTGGATAGAAATGCTCTAGATATCATTAAAGGTGTACTAAGGCGTACTAGCCTTTAGAGGTAATAAAAATCTAATGTGTTTATTTCAAAGCTACACTGCGATCTGGCTTTTTATTAAACTGTCCATAAATTAAGGCATCAAAAATACCTTGCAAATCCATATTTTACGATAAATAAAAAAGAATGGAAGGAGACTAGCTCCTTCCAAGTTATTATACATATCCTTTTTCTTTCAAGCTGGTATACCCAGCGTTAGCATTGACGACGAGATGATCCAGAACTCAATCCCATCCATCCTGATTCCACCATTCGATTTGTTACTTCGATATCCTCTCTAGAAGGGGTTGTGTCTTGGGAAGGATGGAAAAGGACATGTTTGATTTAGAGCAGTTCGGTGACACCTAAATGAATTTAGTTTGATTAAAAAATCTCACAAACCCACTTTTACGTTAAACATAAAGAATCCATTTTGAAACAAGATTGGTCAAAATAGATTCTTTTCTAAGAGATTTAAGTTTCGGTTTAATAAAAAAATTTGATCCTTTTCTTCCTTTGATGTTCAACAATCGCGCCCTTTTATTGAATAAGAATTTTCTTAAAATCGAGACGGATTGGCATATAACGTTTTCGCATTCACGAACCCTGCTTCTTCTCCTGGCGACCAAGGGGCTCGGAGAGTCCCGCTGCGTGAATGCTGTGTTATATAACGTACCCGACTTCTTCGAGTTACTTTCACACTGCTTTTCTGTTTCAATTTTTACTTCAGTAATGTATATTTCAGTAAAGGCTTTTTATAAAACGTCACTTACTTATTTGTTACCGAGTTGTTCCGCCAAACCGATTAGAAGTCCTTCGGTTCCACGAATGTAGCAGAGCCGATACGAGTCCTCGTACTGAACCACTTCGCCAACGAGCTGAGCACCATACTTAGTGAGTCTGGATACCATTTCGTCAATGTCTTCAACGGTGAACATGACGCGTAGATAACCGAGGGCGTTTACAGGAGCAGTCCGGTGATCTGATATAGTAGGTGGGGTGAGAAATCGCGAAAGTTCAAGTCGGCTGTGGCCATCTGGGGTAACCATCATAGCAATCTCTACGCACTGAGAACCCAATCCGGTTACGCGACCAGCCCATTCACCTTCGACAGTGGCTCGCCCTTCGAGGTTCAAGCCAATCTCCTCGAAGAAAGAGATTGCGTCATCAAGGGATTCTACAACGATGCCGACATTGTCCATTCTTAGTAATTTGTTTTTTGCCATAGTTTTATCTCCTTATGTGTAAAAATTTATTATCTGATCATCTTCATAATTATTCTGTTACAAATTCCTTCCAAACAAAAAACACCTTATCACAGTTCATGATAACAAATAAAAGTCACAGTATAGGAAAATGTGAAATTGGGTTTTCGGGTATGTCATATAACATCTTGTTAACAACACTTCGTAAACCCTCTACTATTGGAATATTTGCGAACCTTATTTCGTGAATGCCATCATGTTCAAATTCAAAAATTCGATACCGTAGATGCTATTCGATAAAACAACTTCGACTTCCCCACAAAATATTCCTGCCCTGTACTCCATTAAATGGCCTATACATGAAGAAAGAGCGCAATTCACTACTTCTGAACTGCACCCTGTAAAGTAGACAGGCGAAATAAATAAAAATATTAAGCAGCCTTACTTCGATATTCCATCGGTGTAAGGTTGTTTAAATTCTCCTGAAACCTTTCATGATTGTAAAAATACATATAATCATCAATGTCTTCTTTAAGTTCTGTAAATGTTTCATAACGATTAAGGTGATATTTTTCCGATTTTAATGCTCCAAAGAAACCTTCAATACAGGCATTATCTAAACAGCGTCCCACTCTAGACATGCTTTGAATCATACCAGCTTCACGAATCATTTTCCCGAATATTTTAGAGGTATATTGAAACCCACGATCACTATGAATCATCGTCCCAATAGGGTTCTCTTTTAAAATGGCACCCTGAATCGTCTTAAAGACTAGCTGGTTATTGTTGCTTTTTCCTACTTCGTAATGAATGATCATGTTTTCGTGTAGATCTAAAATGGCACTTAAATAGGCTTTTTGACCATTACCATAGATCATTTCCGTCACATCTGTAACCCACTTTTCGTTAAGCTTGGTTGTTTTAAAATCACGATCTAATACGTTTTCATGTATTTGTTCAGGTTTATATTTTCGATGGACTTTCTTTCTTCGAATAACGCTTTTGATTTGTGCTATTTTCATGAGTCGCAAGACTCGTTTTTTGTTTATTGCTTTCTTTATCGTTCTATTCAAGAAGATCGTCATTCTCCTATAGCCATAAATTCCTTGCCGTTTCTCATGTTCTCGTTTCATTAAGGAGATGAGATATTCGTTTTCTTTTTCTCTTTCCGGAACATCTCTTTTAAGCCACTTATAAAATCCTGCTTTAGAAACGCCTGCAATTTCACATAGTAAAACAACAGGGAATGTACGTGATAAGTCTCGTATAGTACGGTATTTCACTTGATTTCTTCCTTGCCTTCGAGCTCTTCTAACTTTTTTAAAAAGGCATTCTCAGCTTCCAGTCTTCGCATTTTAATCTCTTGTTCTTTTATTCTTTGCTTAAGCTTTTCTTCTTCTGTGAGAGGTTTTCCCTTTTTTTGCCCTCTTTTATCTTCGAGTGCATCAATACCACCTTCATCAAATTTTTTCACCCATGAATAAACCTGTTGGTAACTAGCCCCAAACTTATCGGCAGTCAGATGATAGTCGTTATTGTATTCATGGTAATATCGTACAATTTCAATCTTTTCCTCTAAATTAAACCTTTTTGTGTTTTGTTTTCTATGTTTCTTCTGCGAAGAAGAGCGAGCTCTAACTTTTAATCTACCATTTTTATAGGCTTCAACCCACCGCATTAATACGGAACGAGAGGAAATATTATATTTTATAACAATTTCATCGTATGATCCTTCTCCATTTAAATACTCATTAACAGCTGTAATTTGTGTTTCTAAAGAATATCGTGTGTTCTTCTTTCTTGGCATCAATCCATCAACACCATATTTATTATAAAAATGGACCCATTTATATATGTCTGAAGTGGAGAGTCCTAACTTTTTCGATAGAGTCAGAACGGATTCATCTCCAGAATTTACTTTCATAACGATTTCTAATTTATCTTCTAAACTATTTTTAGACCTTTTGGACATACAAAATGCTCCCCTCAAGCAACGATGGTTGTTTTAATTTTACCATTGTCTACTTTAAGGGGAGCATATCACTTCAGAATCGCGCCTGTTTCAGGAATAACTTGCATGCTGGGTTTATTTAATTCCTATTTTCGTGGATTAACTCTGAGGATCGTTCCACAGGGATCCGAAATCCAGTAACCCTCTGAGTTCTCGTGTACCTCCACTTCGTCTCTTCTATTAATGTGATTCTTATGTAAATACTCTGCTGCTATCTTCACATTGTCTGTCTGAATCTCCAGCCATACATCTTGTTGAGAATAATTTTCCATACAATCCAACCACAGTGTGGCGTCACCAAACTGAAAGGCATGTGATTCAGACATGAAGCCTAAATATGGTAGCTTTATCACTTCCTTATAAAAATGCACCGTCTCGCTGTATTTGAATTTAGGAATCTTTAGAGCAATGTTATTTCCACCTTTGAATTCTCCCCTTGTCATTTCCAAACAGACTACCTCCTTTATTTTTATCTTTACTATACCATCTGCTACTTTTTTCCGTTTCTTCCAGATTGCTTTTTTTCATGCCGATCTTCAACAATACCAGCTAATAAGAGGTCAATAGCTAAGGTGAAATTCTTTTTATAAACATGATACAATAAAAAATGACATACCAAATAACCTCCCTAATGCTAATGGAAGGTTATGGAAATATGTTTATGTGTTAACCTTATACAAAGGTTTCTTTACGTTTAAGCATATAATATAACCAATGGATGAGTTTGTTCATGCAGGCTCCCATAACGACCTTGTGGGGTTTCCCCTCTTCTCGTTTCCTTTGGTAATAAGCGATGAGTTTTGGGTTGCGAGACTTGCGTAAACCGCATTGCACAGCGCTATACAAATCCTGACGCAACTTACTTGAACCACGCTTGGTCATTCGGTTTTGGGTTGCTTTAAATTTTCCTGATTCATGAACTCTGGGGTCAATCCCTGAAAAAGCAACTAACTTCTTTGGGTGATGAAAGCGATCGATTTCCCCAACTTCAGACAGGATTGTTGCCGCAATCTTGTCCCCGATTCCTGGGATTGATCGTATTAAATCATATTCATACAATTCTTGAGCCTGGGCATCTATCTCTTCCTTTAATACAGATAGATGCTTTTGGTATTCCAACAGAAGATGAATGTACATCTGTAAACTGATGATTTGGCTTTGGTAGAGCGTCCGTTGAAATGGATCCTGCCTGGCTGCCTCTTTCAACTGTTCAGCCTTCGTCATTGCCCACGCATAAGACCTCGTATGACAGTGCGTTTTAATACGTTCTCCTAATGTCACGCTATCCTCAGCCAAAACCTTTTCTGGTGTAGGAAAATCCAAAAGGAGCGTCAACGAAACCCTTGAATAGATATGTCCAAACACCTTTTTGTACTCAGGAAATAGCTGGTCTAATACGGTTTGAAACTTTAATTTCACTTGGACATAAGAGTCCGTTAACGCATCATGTTGTCTTGTTAGATGACGTAGGTTTAAGGTTTGAACACTTTTTCTCTGATAAGGTTCTAAATCTTCTTTATAGTACAACTCACATAAATGAGCCGCATCCAAAGCATCTGTTTTGACCTTTCTCATCCCCGTTTGCTTTGCCCCATGAGATACAATGGGATTCACGAGATAATACACGATATCATGCTTATCAAAGTACTGTGTCACAGGTTCATGATAATGCCCTGTCGATTCTAAAATCACCGTAGGTGATTGACGTCCTTCTCTTTCTACTTCTTTGTAAAAAGCGTGGAATTGCATAAACCCATCCGTATTATGCTTAAATTTAAAGCTCTTTTTATAAGGCTTCTTTCTTTGTAAATACGCCTGAATCTGGCTTTCTTCTTTCGCTACATCCAGACCGATGACTGGATCCATTCTCGAACCACTCCAATTCTCCCATTTCGCCGGTGCCTCTATCCCCTTGTAGTTTCATATCTTCGCTTGTTATACGAGATCGTTCAGAAACGTCCCAACCAGCCTCACACATGTTTCTACAAGTAGAGGGGAACAGTTTTGTGGACGGGATCATTCAAGTCCCACTGGCCCGTTCGTTCTCCTCCGGCTACTCATATTAAACCATGAAAAATGGCCAACCAGAAAATAACTGGTTGACCTCATAATACGATCTGGCCCGATTATGGAATATCAGGATAGGCAACCGTAGTTGAAACATGTATCTAAATTGATTAATACGTTTTGTTTTAATAATTATACTGTTTTCATTAGTATCTTTATATAAAATTGTTGTTCAAAAAGAGAATACCTTAAGATTGAAACCAAGGAGCTCAATTGCCAGGCTCCTTGGTTCATCTTTACTGCTGCTGGTATTCGTTTCGTAGGATACTCATCAGGATGCGGTCATACTTCTGACCGTCCCGCAGCACTGACTCCCGCATCGTACCTTCTACTTGGAATCCAACTTTCTGGTAAGCATGGATTGCTCTTTTGTTGTAACTAATGACATCTAGTCCGATTCGATGTAAATTCAGTTCGTAGAACCCATACCTTAAAATCAACCGCAACGCATCGGTTCCGTAGCCTTTGTCCCGAAAGTTTGGATCTCCAATACCAATTGCCATTTTTCCACATTGATTATTCCATTCGATACTGAACAAAGCAACAAATCCAATAAGAATGTCATTTTCGAGCGTCCGCAAACGAAATTCCATGCTATTTGAAGTTTTCTCGCTCGATTTCTCGAATGATTCAACCGATCTTGGCATAGCGAAGTCGGTATCTAAGTTCCTTAGATATTCCGGATCTTCACTCCATAACGCCAACGTCTTAGAATCTTCGGGACGGCAAGCACACAAGCGAACCAATTGCCCACAGAAAAGAGAACTGATACTCGACACTGTTTTCCTCCATTTCTTACAAACGGGGGCAGGTTCATTAATAAGCGCCCCCTGATTACAGTTGTATTTCGAACCGTATGGAATTCAGGACGGCAAACATTGGCACACACTCCTTTCTCATCTTACAATGACTTACCTCAGAAAAATAGTCTCCAACTGCTAAGAATTTAGGCTGCTCGCATATACTATTGATCGCATCATATTCAACCTGCTGCGGTTAGTTGAAAAATACCTTGTTCAACAAAAGCGCCCTTCGTATTATAAGGTCAGCCAGAAAATATTTCTGGTTGACCATTTTTTATATGGTCTTATTATAACAGTAGCCAGGGTAGAACGTAAGCGCCCGTGGGACTTAGATCCCGTCTGTTAAACCGTTCACCCCCTACTGGTAGAAACATGTTTAAGGCTGGTTGGGACCTAGATCTCGTATAACAAGCGAAGCTATGATACTACTAGGAGGAATTAGGGGTTACTGGCAAGTTCAATTTGAGGAGGAGATTGAGAATGAATCCAGTCGTTGGTCTGGATGTATCAAAAGGAGAAAGTGAAGTTCAGGCTTTTTTAGATAAGGGGAAACCTTACGGTAAAAGTTTTAGTATCAAGCATGATCTTGATGGGCTAGGATCATTACTTGAGTTTCTGGATGGTATAAAAGATAAAACTGGTATTCAACCTTCGGTTGTTTTAGAAGCTACTGGACATTACCATGCGCCAGTTGTTCAGTTTCTAGATGAACATCGCTATTTATTAATTATCGTTAATCCTTTGATCTCTCACAGAGCCAAAAGTGCTAGTTTACGAAAAGTTAAAACCGATGCCATTGATGCCTATCGCCTTTGTGAGCTTTACTACAAAGAGGATTTAGAGCCATATAAAAAACGTGGTATTCAACTCTTAAACCTTCGTAATCTTACAAGGCAACATGAGAATATGACAGGAATATATGTTCAAAACAAGCTGCAATTTCAAGCAGTACTAGATCAAATCTTTCCTGAATACAGAGGGGTTTTTGGTGACTTATATTCGGTTGTGTCTTTGCTTATTTTAAAAGAATTCCCAGCATCAGTAGATATTTTAGCCGTCAGCGAAGATACGCTGGCAAATAAAATCAAGGAATTCTGTAAAAGTCGTTCAAAGAAATGGTCAGAAGAGAAAGCTCAAAAACTTAAGGAAGCAGCAGCACGGAATCCGTTTCAAAAGACACTATATCAGAGTCATTTACTGAGTCTTAGTATGTATATTAATATGCTTCTTCAATACAAAGAGCATCTATCAGATTTGGAAGCTGAGATAGATACTCTCGCAAAGGAAATTGAAGAATATAAGATAATCCAATCTATCCCTGGTATCGGAGAAAAAATCGCTGCCACGATCATTTCTGAAATTGGTGAGATAGATCGGTTTAATCACCCAAAAAAGCTTGTCGCATTCGCTGGAGTTGATCCAGAAGTGTTTGAATCAGGAAAATTTAAAGCTACTCTCGTTCGGATTACAAAACGTGGATCAAGTAGGTTGCGGCACGCCTTATATATGGCAGTTCGATCTGGTATTCGTGACTGTCGTAAACAGAAAACAACGGATGAAATCATCCCTAGAAACAAAAGATTAAGAGCGTTTTACGATAAGAAGCGTGAGGAAGGCAAACTTTATAAAGTAGCCGTTATTGCTTGTGTAAATAAGCTCTTACATTGGATTTATGCCATATTAAAAAACAGAACCACTTTCCAAGATATAGCCTAATTAAGATTTCCATCTAAATATGACAAAACCTTCCAATCATTAGTTATGGAAGGTTATTTGGCATGCGCATTTCTAGTGTAACATGAAGTATTATAAGTTTTCATTGAAAAATGTTGACAAACTATTAGCTGGTTTAACGGAAGACTCGATTTCAAGATAATCTTAAAAGGGAACTTACCTATTTTACTTCGTACTCCAAAAATAAATCTTGCAAATCCCCGTTAATTAAATCATCGGTTCCTTCTAAAATCATTTTAATTTCAAATTCCATCTTTTTTGCCCCACATACTCAATCTATTTCTTATTATCCATTATTCCATTAAAACGCCCTTTTCTGGAATAACTTAAAATTCAATTTAACAATAAAAAACCTGTTTTAATCCAGTTTTCGTTTGCATATTACGAACATTTGTTCTTATGATTGAAATGTACTATACAAAACGGTGAGGTGAATTAAAATGCAGTTTTCAAAATTCAATTGGGACTCGTTACGTGTGGAGCGTAATTTTAGCGGGAAACCTTATCATTTATCTTTTATTTGTGTTGTTAATAACACCCCTTGTTTATTCTAGATTAGGAAAGAGAAAAGCTGGGAAATCCATTACATAGCCCATGCATATGAAAATTGTGAGTATTGTGGGCAGGTTACCATGTATTCCACATGCAAGATGTTTTCATCTTCGTTAAAAGGAAAGGAAGAAAAACTTTTTAAGTGGGTACGAATACATAGAAGGAATTAGAATCTATGATTAAGTAAAAATAATCAGGATTTATTTTAAAACCCCCTAAAATTACCAACATCATTCTCCTAACAACATTTATGGAACCTTTGCTAAAATATAGCCTAGGTGAGACATCATGTTTATTAATCCAATGCTTCTACAAACAAGAAAAAAAGCTTTTAATGATTCGGATTTCATCTATGAAATGAAACTGGATGGTTTTAGAGGTATCTTTAGTCTAATCAACGAAACGCCTACTTTATATACACGTCACAATAACATTGTGACAGACCGATTCCCTGAATTATGGAATGTCCCATTTAAGGAAGATATCGTCCTAGACGGAGAGGTCGTTTGCTTCAATCCTCTAACAAAACAAATAGATTTTGAAGGTGTCATGGAACGCTTCCTAACAAAAAACAAACAGAAAATCACACAAAGAGCGATAGCCCAACCAGCTAACTTCGTAGTATTTGATATCTTATTTTATAAGGGCGAGGAACTTCGAAAGCTCCCCTTAATAGAACGAAAAGTTATTCTGGATGAAGTAATAAAGGATAACCAAACCTTTTCCAAAATCAGGTTTATTGAGGGAGACGGCGTATCCTACTTTGAAGCAATAAAAAAAGCGAACCTTGAAGGAATGGTCGCTAAATATAAAAACAGTGTCTACCAACCGATCCGGTCCAACCAATGGTTAAAGATTATCAATTGGCAGTACACGGATGTCTTTATAACAGGTTATAAAAAAGATCAAACCGGCTGGCTTGCATCGATTGAAGAAGACCATCGAATGAAACCAGTCGGTGTAATTGAATATGGAGTTTCACCCGATGAGCGTAAGGCTTTTTATCAAGTTTCCAAATCACTGATTACCCATGAGGATCAACAAAGGGTTTACCTGGACCCCGCCATCCGTGCGAAGGTGAAATTCCGAAATTGACCAAAAAGGGGTTACTAAGGACGCCAGTATTTGAGGAATTTATTATATAGTTTGATAGATGCCTCTCTAAACAAAAAACAAAAGCTCACAACCCAAAAAGATTGGAAAAGCAAAAAGAATGGAAGGAGACTAGCTCCTTCCAAATTATTATACATGTCATTTTTTTCGTATTGAGATACATAACAAAGAAATAAAATGAATTAAATTTACAAGGTATCCCTTCTCCTATATTTTTAGGGTTTAAACGAACTTTCCCATCTTTATGAATTCTTCCATTCAATATTTTTGCCCAACGGGACGAATAACAATTTCACTCACATTTACATGATCTGGTTGTTGTATTGCATAGATAACAGCATTGGCTATGTCTATTGGTGATAACGGCTTAAACTTTCTTTGATTAATTTTTTCCTGGATTGATTTCTCAGTAACATGTTTTAGTATGTTGGTTTGGACGACCCCAGGACTTATCGTTGTTACCCTAACATTCCATTCGGATATTTCTTGTCGTATCCCTTCAGAGAATGATCGCACAGCGCTTTTTGTGGCGCTGTAGACGACTCTTTCAGGTAAAACTCTTAGCCCGGCTAATGAGGCGATATTGATGATATGACCTTCATTAAATTCTTTTATCCAGTCAATGAATTGATAGGTATTATAAATTAAACCTCTTAAATTTACATTTATCATTTCCTCCCAGCCGTCTTTTTCACCTGCTTCCACTTTTGATAGATACATGACCCCTGCATTATTGATAAGAACATCAACTCTTTTAAAGTCCGCTTTTATCGTATGATAAAAGTGCTTAATATTATCCTTATCTGTGACATCTAATACAAAACAAAAAACATGCTTATTCTTAGCATATAATTCCTGCAATTTCTCTTGATTTCGGCCAGTTGCTATTACATCAAAACCTTTATCGGATAGCCGGTTTGTCACTTCCTTACCAATACCACTTGTAGCTCCTGTAACAATGGCAATTTTATTTGGCATTTTCTTCCCTCCATGGTTTATGATTTTGATTATATAAGTAGAAAAGAAATAAAAACATTAGGTGTATCTAAAAAACATTCGAAGCCTCTAAAAAAATGAATGGATTGTATCCAAATGATAAAATAACAATAAATAGGGATGAACATTAGTAAATGCTAAAGTCTCTTATCCTTAAATTTGGATAAGAGACTTAGATTTTAAAATCTTTGATTTTCGTACACTACCTTTTCTCATACTCCTTATAAATCGAATTTTCCCGATCCCATGTTTTTTGGGTGATCCCTCTCAACTTCAGCTTAGATCTTTCGATTTTTTGAGTCGGAGTTTTAGGCAGCTCATCATATAATTCGATATACCGGGGAACAAGATAATGAGCCATATTCTCTACACAATAGGTGATGATTTCGGTGTAACTGAGTTTTTTTCCTCGTTTGAATACAATACAAAGTTTTACCTCGTCTTCTCCTACTTCAGAAGGAACAGGAACTGCTGCACTCTCTTTGATGGCTTCGTGTCCATTAATAATACTTTCAACTTCCCATGGTGAAATATTTTCACCCTTTCTCCTTATTGATTCGACTTTCCTGCCTTCAAAATAAAGATAACCTTCCTCATCTTGATACACGAAGTCCCCGCTTTTTAACCATCCATCTTGAATTTTTTCTTTTGTAGCTTCTGGATTTTTATAATAGCCTTTAAAGAAGTCTTCAGGATCCTTTGTTCGATATAATAGCTCACCAATTGCGTTTTTGGTACATTCATTGCCCTTTTCGTTGAGGATTTTCACTTCATAATTCGTCTTTACCTTCCCAACAGAACCAGGTTTTGTACCTGTGGTCACTGTCCCGCCTTCAGTAGCGCCATAATATTCGATAATTTGAAGGTTAAATCGCTTTTCAAACTCCATCCATACCTTCGGATCTTTTGGTGCTCCACACCCGTAGCAATATTGAACGGCATTGTCTTTATCGAAAGAGGATTCCTGCTTTTTCAATAAAATGGAGATCATTGCCCCGATATAACAAAACCAATTTGCATCGTATTTTTGGATATCCTCCCAAAAACGACTTGCAGAAAATTTTTGACTTAGAACGCAAGACGCTCCTTCAAGAAGACACATGAAGAACATCGTTTGGGCTAACCCATGAAATAATGGTAAACAGATATACATTGTATCAGCTTTGGTAAAACCAATTGTTTTGGCTGGTGTATTATCAAATTTATTATGGGTCCATATAACCCCTTTTGGTGGACCGGTTGTACCAGATGTATAAATAATCTCCATAGTATCCAGCGGATCAATTTGAGGGTATCTGAATTCCAAAGTAACAGATTGATGTGGTAATGCCTTTTCGACCGAAATGAACGTTTGCTGCTGTGAATTATGGATTGTCTCTTTCCCAGAAAAGTTGATCGTGAATACACTTGTAAGCTTCTCAAGGTTTCGTGCAATTTCAGCAAAGTTTTCTTTAAACGTAACATCTAAAAGTAGATGTTTCGCATCACAATGATTTAGAATATACTTCAAACCCTCACTAATTTTGTTATAGTTAACGGGAACAGGTACTGCACCTAGTTTTATAAGCGCAACTAAATTTATCGCACAGATATCATTGTTCGGTACCAGTAATGCCACTTTATCCCCTTTATGAACACCATGATTATAATAAAAATTGGCATACTGATTGACTATTTCATTAAATAACTTAAATGTATACACTTTGTCCTGATAGTATAAACAGATGCTATCAAGGTTTTCCTCAACTACCTGATCCAATCTTTCTCCAATGGACAAATAATGTCTGCTCATGTTCCACCTCTTATCAGAACTAAGATTTTTCTATTTGTTTTCTATAGACCATAATTAAGTGCTTGCCTTCCTGTACAATTTCATCGTTTTGATTAAGAACCTTTCTATTCCACACTAATATCCCACGGTCCTCTTTACTCGTTTCCCGTTTATCCTCAACTTCGATTTCAACATGAATTGTATCTCCAATAAAAACCGGTTTTTTAAACTTCCAATCCGATATACCTAAAAAGGCTAAAATTGCTATTCTTGGATGGACAATTGTTGTGGTCATACCGGATTGCATCGCTAAAACTAGAACACCATGAGCGATCCTAGTACCAAAGATACTATCCTTCATATATTCCTCATCAATGTGCAAGCGGTTATAATCACTGGTCAATCCGGCAAAAGTCATAATATCACTTTCTGTAATTGTCCGACCCCCGGTTTCATATTTTTCACCTATCTGGATATCCTCAAAATATTTTAGCTGCTCACCCATGTTATTCTTCCTTTCTATGCATATCGAGGTTCAAATTTGGGGTAAATAAACCCTTCCTCATCGACGAATGTAACTTTTACCTTCATACCACATTGCACTTTTTCTATATCGACATTGATTATATGTGTCATCATCCGTACCCCTTCATTTAACTCAACCATAGCCACAACGTATGGGACATCCTTGGTGAACGCCGGGCTAACCGGTTTTCGTACAATAGTGTAGGAATAAACTGTACCTATCCCTTGACTTTCAACCCAACTGATTTTTTCCGATGTACAATAAGGGCAAATGATTCTAGGGTAAAAGATATATTCATAGCATTCATCACATTGCTGTATCATCAATTTTTTATCCTTGCATGATTGCCAAAAGATCTTGGAGTCCTCATCTACAACCGGTGTCGGTTTTTTCATCTCGCTTAGGCTCATCATCATTCTCCCTTCATACACCTAAGATACAAGTAGCGGAGGAGGACAATTGCCCACCCGTTCCACTAACTAACGCTATTTTTGCATCCGAGACCTGTCTAACCCCGCACTCTCCTCTTAATTGCCTAACTGCTTCAATTAAAAGAAAAATCCCATACATACCAGGATGGCAATAAGACAGCCCCCCACCGTTGGTGTTTAACGGAAATTCCCCTCCGGGAGCTGTACGCTGATTGAATACAAAACTTCCACCTTCGCCTGGTTTACAAAAACCTAACGATTCAAGCGTCAATAAAACTGTAATCGTAAAAGAATCATAGATTTCTGCAACATCAATTTCATCATGGGAAACACCAGCCATTTCGAATGCGGATTTCCCAGACTTTGCCGCAGGTGTTACCGTAAAATCAGGCATAGAATGAATGGACCAATGGGTATGGCTTTCACCATGCCCCAATAACCAAACGGGCTTCTTTTTACAATCCTTTATAACTTCCGGACTCACGAGCACGACTGCACCAGCACCATCAGTTACTAAGCAGCAGTCCATTAAATGTAAAGGATCACTGATGGTCGGGGAATTCAAAACATCCTCGATTGTAATTTCTTCTCTAAATGTTGCTTTTTCATTTAAATTAGCCCATTTCCTAGTCGATACCGCTATTTCTGCCAAATCCTCAGATGTTGTCCCATATTGATACATATGTCTTGTAGCTGCCATGGCATATGCTCCTAATGGTGCAGGCATCCCCCACGGAGTTTCATACTGTTGGCTTAAATTGGACGGCCTACCGCCTAATGATCTGGACTGCTCAGACTTTTGGGTACTTCCATATAAAATAAGTGCCACTTTACACAATCCTGCTTTCATCGCTGCAGCAGCATGCCCGATGTGTGCCTCAAAGGAGGAGCCGCCAATTTGGGTTGAGTCTGAATATTTAGGCTCTATCCCTAAATATTCTGCAACACTCAATGTTGGAAAAACACCGGCACCACCAGGCTGTATCCAAAGTCCGGAAACAAACAATCCATCAACATCTTTTATACTTAAGCCAGCATCGTCTAGCGCATTCTTTGCAGCCCTTGCCTGGATCTGCATTACCGATTCATTGTTTAATACACACCCATTCTCTAGATCCACATCCCCTACACCGACGATTGCTGCGGACTGATATAGACTCATAAAAATTCCTCCTCGATCTTTAAACCGTTGTCTTTCCTGCAACATATAAAATCTGGCCGGTGATAAAGCTAGATTCATCGGAGCTTAAGAAGGCAATTGCATTTGAAACATCTTGTGGGGTTCCTACGCGTTTGATAGAATTGGCCTCAATTGCGTTATTTTTTATTTCCTCATAGGGAATGCCTGTCTTTTCAGAGATCGCTTTGGTCATGTCCGTCTCAATAAAGCCTGGAGCAACCGCATTGACATTAATTCCAAAAGGACCAAGTTCTATGGCCATCGTTCTAGTCATTCCCTGGAGACCAGCTTTTGCAGCTGAATAATTGGTTTGACCTCGATTCCCAAGGGCAGATCTAGATGATAGCATTACGATTTTTCCGTATTTCTGCTGAACCATGTATTTTTGCGCTTCCCTTGAACATAAGAAAGCGCCTTTTAAATGGGTTTGAATGACCGAATCCCAATCGTTATCGGACATTTTAAAAAGAAGCGAATCACGTGTGATCCCTGCGTTATTTACTAAAATATCGATACGACCAAATTTCCGATCGATTACTTCAAAGCATTTTTTTACATCGTCCCCATTAGTAACATCACACGTCAGGGCAATTACTTCCCCCCCATCATTTCGGATATTAGAAGCGACCCGTTCTGCTCCTTCTTTATTCATATCTAAAATGGCAACTTTGGCACCTTCATCGGCAAACTGTTTCGCTGAAGCCTCTCCAATTCCTTGACCAGCTCCTGTAACAACCGCTACTTTTTCTTCAAATCTAAACATTATCTTCACCTCTGAAATATTATTAGTCTATGAATAATTTGTTGAGAAATGGCCGATTATCGCTTTACATCCATCACTTTTCATTACTTTAAAGTCAATGTATTGGTTATTTCCTCGAGTAAGTTGTATTGTAAATTCCTCATCGGCAAATACTGGATTGATAAATGTACTTTTTACCTGATAATCAATAAATTCTTTATTATGATCATCTTTGTTGAATTCGTTTAGTTCTTTTTCGACTAACGTCAACAGATAGATCCCATGTACCAATGTTCTCTTAAAAACTGTACCTTTTACGTAATCGGGATTCGTATGGATCTTCCCAGTCCCCCCGCTTAGTTCGGCATATTTATTTAGACTTAATTGATCTACAGAATAGGTATTGCTTGTATAGTTTTCTACCAAAGCAACTCACTCCTTTAATCTACGATCTAACTGGTAAGCCCGACCAATTGGGTGGAAAGCAGTCGGCAATACAACTTATCTTTTAGTGAGTACGTCGTTTCATAGATTAAGTAGTTTTTATCTTTTTTAACATATTTATTTTTTACAGTAACTTTGACTGTAAATTGATCGCCTACCTTCGGTTTGTTATAGTAACTAGCTTCTTGCTTAAGATGAACGGTTCCATTTACAAATCTTCCGCCAATAGCTTCAAACAGCGGCGTATAAATCAGGAAAACCGATGGCAATACGGGTTGATTCTCTACATAGGTTCCTCCGACCAGTTCAACATAAGGTCTTGCTACCTCTTCAGAAATGGTGTATGTTGTTATGAATTCGTCACCGATACTAAAATCGTCAAAATGATAAAAATTCATGACTCCTCCCTCTATTCAAACATTCTTATTGAAAATGGGTTGTCGTTTTTCAACAAATGCGGTTTTTCCTTCATTGAAATCATGTGTATTATAGGAGATCGCCATAAGATGTTTTTGCATCTCGACTGATGAATGCATACTTGACCCAATGCTTTGGTTCAAACCTCTTTTCATATATCCGATTGCTCCGATGGAATTTTCTGCAAGGTTTTCAGCGACTTCGAAGACTTTTTCCTCTAACTCCTTTCTATCCCATACATCATTGATAATACCCAACTGTTTCCATTGTTCAGCCGTATACATGTTTCCAGTGAAAAGAATTTCACATGCCTTGTGATAGCCTACCAATTGAGGAAGAATAGCTGTTCCTGCAACCATGCCTCGTTTGGAAAACACCAGTCCGAATTTTGCAGATTTTTCTGCATAAATCAAATCGCAAGATAGTGCGAGATCACATCCTGCCCCTAATGCATAGCCGTGGACCTGAGCAATAACAGGCTTTTCTAATCCTCTTAATCTCTCAATAAACCTGGGATACCCAAAGTCTGCTCTTCTAAGTGTGTGAGTTGGAACAGGAAGTTGATCATTACCCATACCGTTGATATCATCTCCTGCACAAAATGCTCTTCCCTCGCCTTTTAAAATAATGACGTTAACATCCCTGTTAATTCTCGAATCCTCAATTACCTTTTCCAATTCATCCAAAACATGATAATTGATAGAATTTAAAGATGAGGAACGATTTAAAGAAATGGTCCTGATGGATTTTTCGTCTGTTACAAACAGGTTTTCAAATGACAAGCTATTCATTCTTTATCCCTCAACTTAATCATTGCATCCACAATGTGAACTCCCTGTTCTTTTATAATGATTGGATTCATGTCCATTTCTTCAATGACATCTTCATATCGCTGGATGAATTCACTATATTTAACGATCATATTAAATAATCCCTCCACATCTAATGGGGGCTGTCCCCTCACACCTTTTAAAAACGGATAAATTTTCAATCCTTCGACTTTTCTTTTCGCTTCTTCATACTGTATAGGCGGCAATGCCAACGTAAAATCTTTAAGGGCTTCGATATAAATACCGCCTGCTGCAATCATAATGACTGGACCAAAAGTAGGGTCTCTTTTAAACCCTAAAGAGAGTTCCAATCCTCCATTAATCATCTCCTGTATCAGAAATCCATCGATATCTTTTTCCGCTTCTTTATCCTTGATATTCTTTTTCATTGTCTGATAAGCATCTCTGAGCATTTTTTCATCCTTGATATTGAGGATGACTCCATGCATTTCTGTTTTATGAGCTATGGTGGGAGACGACATTTTTAATACAAGCGGATAATTCAAACAACTTGATTTTTCGAATATTTCTGAATAATCTCGGCAAAATAACTCTCTTACTGTCGGAAACTGATGCTCCCTTAAAATCTGTTTACTTTCGTATTCACTTAGAATATTGGATGTTGCAGTAATGTTCTTTTTATTGGTTAATAAAGGCTGGTTCATGGTTGAGATATTATCGTCAGACTCAGAAAGGAATTCACAGTAGGAAATATAGGCTCTCAAGGCTTTTATACAGAGTGTGGTGTCTTCAAAAACCGGTACACCATAAAGACCGAAATCTTTAACAACATTGTTTTTACTCCCGACCCAAGACACAGCAACGATTTTATCTGATTTTTGGGCTTCAACGATATCCTGTACGATGGCTTCAATATCATACCCTTTGCCTATCGTTCCAAGCCCAATTACAATCGAATCAACATTCTGATCTTCCAACAATACCGGAAGAGTCTTTGAAAATAGATTGCGATCGTTTAATAATTGAGCGGTAACATCGATCGGATTGGTGAGTGAGGCAAATACCGGAAGGATCTCTTTTAACCTAACAATGGTTTGTTTATCAAATTCTGTTACGTTAAGTCCAAGCTCTTTTGCCTTATCAACCATCATTACTCCTAAACCGCCTGAATTACTTAGAAAAGCAACATTTCTCCCGAACCTCTTCTCCTGTTGTTGAAACATGAGAGAATACCCGGCTAGTTCTTCTATATTGTCTACTCTTGTGATGCCATATTTTTCAGAAAATACATCGAATACGTCATCTTCCCCAGCAAGTGCTCCGGTATGGGATTGAGCTGCTTTTTTCCCTTCACTAGTACGACCTGATTTAAGAACAAGAATAGGTTTTTTATTACGCTGAGCTTTTAACGCAGCTTTTTTGAATGCTTCACCGTCTTTTATATCTTCTAAGTAAACATGAATAACATCGACATCTTTTTCATCAATAAGTACATCCACTAGGTCAACGACATTAACATCGGCTTCATTTCCAGTTGCAAACCAGTAATTCACACCTGTTCCGTATTTTTCAGATAAAAGGTTATAGAACATAGATGCGATCGCCCCGCTTTGACTTACAATCGCAGCATTTCCTTCCCGTAATTCTCCTTCAGTAAAAGAGGTTGAAAAAGAAATCATACTTTTTGATTTAAGGTTATTCATTCCTTGACAGTTAGGGCCGACTACCCTTGTACCGGTTCCTCTTATCGCTTCTTTGATTTTTAATTGAACATCTTTACCCTTTGCATCCATTTCAGCAAATCCAGAACTAAAGATGATGACGTTTTTGACTTTTTTGATGATACACTGATGTAAAGCATCAAGAACATGGTTCTTTCCAAGTGCAATGATGGCGACATCAATTTCATCTTTTATGTCATGGATACTTCCATAAGCTTTATACCCTTGAATCTCATTATATTTAGGGTTAATCGGATAAACGTTCTTGTTGTACCCATATCTTCTAAGGTACTCGATCGGCCGGCCGTTAATTTTTTGTGAAATTGGGGAGGCTCCAATAATGGCGATTGATTCAGGTTTTAAGAGTGAGGTTAAAGTTTGATTCACCTTCGATTTTAAACGTTGATCAATCATTAATAGCAACTCCTCGTTTTTCAGTTTCTTTATCTGCCTCTATGTTTCGTTGTTTTGTTTTTGTTCCCAGGTAAATGAATAAAATTACAACGACACTCATACCAATCCCGATAATATCGGTAATATAATTAGGATGAAGGGACAATAACGCTCCCATAATCAGGAGACCACTTTCTAAATAGTTCAATTTTCTTGTGAAGTACATCTGAACACCGACCGCCAATGCAAAAATACCAATGACAGCAGTTAGGAAACTTAAAATGACATCAATTGCACTTCCTTCAAGAATCAACTGTGGTCCCAGAACAAACATAAAAGGTAAAAGAAACGCTGGAAGTCCTAATTTGAGGGATACGAGACTGGTTCCTAATGGTTTATCTCCAGAAAGACCTGCGGCTACATAGGATGCTAAAGCTACTGGAGGGGTAATGGCAGAAATAATACCAAAATAGAAAATAAACAAATGGGATGCAATAGGGTTAATCCCCATGGAAATAAGAGTAGGTGCAACCATAATACTGAGAATGATATAGGCTGCAACAGTAGGTAAACCCATTCCCAGGATCAAAGAACAGATCATCGTTAAAACGAGAAGCAGAATCACATTTCCTTGTGAAAATTGAATAATTAAACTCGATAGAGAAAATCCTAAACCAGTTTGCATTATGACGCCGACAACCATTCCAACACATGCACAGGCAACTGTCGTCTCCAGAGTTCCAATAGCGCTTGTGCGCATACTGTTGATGATTTGTGAAAACGTCATCCGGTTTTTTGGATTAATAAAGGTGGATAGAATTGTAACGATTATTGTCCAGAACCCCGCCTTGGTCGGAGACCATTGAACAACCATAAGTAAATACACGAGTACGACTGGGGAAATTATAAAATGCCAGCCGTGTTTTAATGTTTCACGCTTGCTGGGAACATCTTTTTTGTCCATGCCTCGAATATTTCGTTTAGAAGCCTCAAGGTCCACCATAATAAAAATGGACAAGTAATAAAGTATCGCAGGAATAGCTGCCGCCATTGCTACTTCCCAGAAGGAAATTTCCAAGATTTCAGCAATTAAAAAGGCTGAAGCTCCCATAATCGGTGGCATGAACTGCCCTCCTGATGATGATACCGCTTCTACCGCTCCTGAAAACCTTGCGGAATAGCCGGTTTTTTTCATCAACGGAATAGTAAAAGTCCCTGTACCAGCAACATTTGCAACGGCACTTCCGGATATGGATCCAAAAAGGGAACTTGATAGAACAGATATTTTAGCGGGACCACCCCTGACCCTGCCAAATAAACTTGTGGCTATATTGATGAAAAAATCTCCCCCTCCGGATGCCTGTAACACACCAGCATAGAAGATGAAAAGAAAAATGAAGGTAGCAGCTACACCTAAGGCTACACCGAACACCCCTTCTAATCCCATTACTTGATATCTGAGGATTTCGGATACATCGTACCCCTTATGTTGCAGCGGACCCGAAAGATAATTTCCGAAGTATGCATATAGCAGGAAAACAATCGATATAATAGCCAATGGCATCCCGATCGTTCTTCTTGTCGCTTCAATTATTAAAAGAATAATCATTAAACTGATCATTTCCTGATGGAAGGTGATGGCCCCCGTTTGCATCCAAACATTCACATGATTTAATGCAATATAACCTACACTCCACCAAATGAGCCCAAAATATAAGAGTGAAGAAATTTTAAATGTCTCATTCTTTGTTTTCTTAAATGTATAAACCAGAAAAACCATGGTTAATGCAAAAAGTAGATGGATAGATCTTTGAAGTAAAGCAGAAAGGATGCCACTATATGCTGTATATAGTTGAAACAAACACCATATAATCGCAACACTAGTAATTAAGTGATACTGTAGCTTTTGCTTAAGTTTCAACGAATCAGTGGCGATATCGTTCATACCTTCCTCTCATCCTTCCTCTATTCTCTCTTTCAAAAAATCCGTTGTTCCCTCATAAGAAATGAAAATTATCATTTCTCTAGAACACCTTGTTCTTCAAAGTATTTTAGTGCACCTGGATGGAAACGATTTGTATCAAGGATTCTTTTTTCGACGTATTCTGCAGTTCTTTCAGGTGTTATCATCTCCCCAGCCGGATGGACACTTTTAACAATATCGTTGTGTTCTAGGATATTTTTCACAACATCATGCACTACTTGATCCGGGACATTCTTATGAGTATAAAGAACACTATAAACTGTATAAAACTCTGCATCTTCTTCAATTCCTTCATATGTCCCACCCGGAATGGTTGAAAACGCCCACAATGGATATTTTTTATCAAAGTTTTCTTTTACTTTTTCATCTGTATTTAGGAATTTCACACCTAGAGTTGTGTGGATCTCTTCAAACAACCCACTTTTTGGGTAGGCTGTAATAATAGCGACATCAATTACTCCGTCTTTTAAAGCTGCAACTTGCTCATTGTATGACAGGTATTGCCATTTGACTTCATCTTCCGGGACTCCTGCTTCTTCAAAAATAGCAGCTACAGTTTGTTGGGTTGATTCAGAAGATACACCAACTTTTTTCCCTTTTAATTCACTGATATTATTCAAGTCAGAATCTTCAGCGACAATTGCAGACATGACATTGTTATATAGGGCCATAACTGTTTGTATGTTCTCATGTTTTTGATCAAACTCATCCTCACCATTAATGGCTCGGTGCACCATATCAGCCATTCCGATACCAAATGCTGCCTGCTCATCATTTAGCATTAAAGGAACCTGGCTTACGGATGGAGGCGTAGTTGCATTTAGTTTGATATAGTCAGTGTTCTCATTAATAACTTTTGCCACTCCCCCGCCTAACACGTTCCATACCCCACCCGCACTTCCAGTTGTTATGGCTCCTGAATAAGGACTCTTTCCTTCTCCTGACCCGGCACTTCCCTTGCTACTGTCTTGACAAGCCACTAGACTTAAGACCAACAAAGCAACCACGCTAAGAGTAAGTAGTTTTTTCAAAGTTTCCATCCTTTCAAAAAAGATTTAGTCTAATTACTAAGTAAAGTCTCGTTGATTCGATTAGCAGTCTCAATTAAAATATCTCTATATTCATTTACCTTTACATCTGTTAATTGAGCACTAAAACAAGAAATGAACATAACAAATAACAACTGTTGATTCTGATCATAAATAGGTACCGCAATACCGCTAAGTCCTAATTTGAATTCTTCATTACTGATCGCATACCCCTTTTCTCTAATCTTTTTAATCTCCTCCATAAACACTCCTTTCTCAACCAACGTCTTATTTGTATACGCTTTCAAATCTTCAGATAAATACATGTCTATTTCTTCATCGGTTCTGTCCGCCAAAAACACTTTACCTGCTGCAGTACTATTAAGTGGGCGAATTTGACCGATGTTGACATTGATACGATGGTCATTCATACTTTCTTGTTTAGCAATGTAAATTAATTCATTGTGGCCATATAACTGTGTCAAGATAGCTGTCTGACCTGTCCGCTTTGCTATTTCTAATAGATAAGGCTGAAACCTATCTAAATTGCTTAAAACTTCTGATGCCTTACCACCTAAATAAACAAGCAAATGACCTAAATTATACGTTTTTTTGGAGCTGTCATAGGAAACTAAATTGTATTGATGCAAACCCTTTAGTAATCGGAATACGGTGCTTCGGTTTAAACCCGTTTGTCTTGAAATTTCATTTTGCGTTAACCCGCTTGAAGCATTAACACTCAATGTATGAAAAATTTTAACCATATTATCAATAGCTGGAACTTTGTAATCAGATGACATAAACTACCTCTCCTTGTTTTATATATGAAATTAAATTTTTGTGTATAAAACTTTAAATCTATGTTAGCAACCAGCACATAACCTTGTCAATATATTTTTTAAATTTTCTCAAATATCTAAAATTTAAACCTAGTAGTCATTCGTTCTTAGATAGTTAACTACTTTTGTTTATTACAAAAATAAACAAAAAACTCCATTTCAATGAAAGGAGTAATTCAAACTGATTTTAGATTTTGGTGTTATTTCAAGCCTTTGCCGAAGGACTTTTTAGAAACGGTAGAACAAGTTCCTGAACTCAATACACATTCGGTTTTCATCACTTTGATAAGTAAGGAAGGAGGCTAGCTCCTTCCAAGTTATTATACATATCCTTTTTCTTTCAAGCTGGTATATTCAGCTTTAGCATTGACAACGAGATGATCAAGAACCTCTATACCCATCATCCGTCCAGCTTCTACAAGTCTTTTTGTTACTTCAATATCTTCTCTGGACGGGTTCGTATCTTGAGAAGGATGCTGGTGACATAGTATGATTGCTGCGCTATTATTCAGGATTGCACTTTTGAATACTTCTCTTGGATGAACGATACTTGCATTGATTGAACCTACATGACAACGATGAACGGCAACAACTCTATTTTTCGTATTGAGGCACATGACAAAGAACACTTCACGATAATCCTCACCGATAAACCCAGCAGCAACCTTTGCAGCGTCTTCTGGAGAACGGATGATGTGTGTTTCACCTCCTTCCACCTCTGAAATCACCTGTCTGATCCGTTGAATTTCATAAATTGTTTCCATCTTGAAAACAGCTCCTTTCTTTGTTTGAAAAGAAAGGAATTTTTGCGAAAACGAGTGTAGAAGGATACGTAAGTATGTGTAAGCATCAAGTGAGATATTACGGCCATACGCAAAACCCAATGACTTAGCCAGCGTTTTCTGTTCTTTTTTAACCAAGTTTACGCTGGCTTAGCCGACTTGGTTTTGGATGTGGCCGTTCGACCACGCAGATCCTTTACCGAGTGATGAACAAATAATTACAATGAGGAAAACAAAGGAAGGTGAATTATAGAGATAGTGAGTAACGGTGGAATATCCCTGATGGGATCCACCGCCATAAGCAGAGTATTCGATATCCGAAAGGCTTTAAGTTGTTTGCATTTCATTTTTTATGCCTTCTTTTAATAAATTTATATAACGTACTTCTACTCACTTTTGTAATATCGCAGATTTTTAGGACCGTCATACCGTTCTGATCACATTCTTCAAACAACCGGACCGCATGTAATAGACTTTTGTTTTTATCAGTAAATTTCTTGGGTCTGCCCTTATAAACGCCTCTTTTTTTGGCTTCAGCTATGCCTTCAGCTTGTCATTCCTTGTTAAGCCTAAATCAACAAAGAATAAATATGATTGAACCTTCCATATTACAAAAAGAGGCTGGGACACAACTAAAATGCCTTACACTAGAGACGAATAATTTTGGTTAGTACAGTAATTAAATAGAAAAAATCCGAACGAATTCAATATTCTAGTCGTAGAATCATGAATTATAGTTCGGATTTTTCTTTGGCCAAAATACTTTTGTCTCAGCCTCAACCTTGATATATGTCCCTTCATACTGTTTTCTTTAAGGAATCGAATCTTTGAATAGAAAAACGGTCGATTGGAATCGATGTCTCCCGGTCTAAGATCAACTCGGTGATCAACGTTCCGATTAATGGTGACAGCGTGACTCCGCTATGTGTTGCAGCGACATATAGGTTTTCGTTTCCTGGTATTTCTCCGAGGATTGGAAAACCATCTTCCGGCATGGCCCTAATGCCTGAGAAGGCCCTTACGACCTTCGCCTTTTTTATAGCGGGTACATAATGCTGGGCTAGGTTAGCGGTTTCTTGTATCACATCCAATGTGGTGGAACGATCAAACCCAGAGTTTTCCATCGAATAACCAATTAATACTTCGCCGTTATTCGCTTGTCTTATTCCGCTGATCGTGTAATTTAAGAATGGCTTCAAGGGTTCGGTTACCAAAATTTGTCCCCTTAACTGGTTGATCGGAATATTGATTCCCAACATCTTCCCTACTTCTCGGGACCATGTCCCACTCGCTAGGATCAACTTTTTGCAACGGAAAGTACCTTTGTTGCTTTCTAATAGATACATGTCGTTCTTTTTATCGACACCCGATACAGTGGTGTAGTAGGAGTACTCGACTCCTTGGTTCTTCGCTGCTCGCATGAGCCTGTCCACTAAACGAGACGGATTAACGTTTCCATCGATCTTGCTATAGGTCGCTCCTGCTACCGCCGGGTTCAGGTGAGGCTCTTTTTCAAGGACCTCCTCTCTCGTCAACACTTTTATTTTTATGCCTATTCCTCTATATGCTTCTGCAAGTTTTTCCGCTTTCTCCCGGTCAGATTCGTTAAAAAACGGGGAGAGTCCGCCAGTCCTCTTGTACTCCACGTCTCCAATTTTCTTCGATAAAAAGGGATAGAGCTCAGCGCTATACATACTGAATTCAGCGTACCATGAAGGATTTTTGTTATGTACCCACACCCATGCCTGTGTCGAACCTGAAGTACCGGACAGCGGGAAATTCTTGTCCAAAACCAGTATATCCTCTCTACTTCTTTCAGAAAGGTGATACGCGATACTATTTCCAACCACCCCGGCACCAATGATGATAGTCTCATAGTCTCTGATCATTCATTTCACCTTCCCGTTCTCTAGTTCTAGTTCATCAAGAACAGATTTGACTGTAGAGAATTGTGTGCTGTTCGTCGCTAGGGTTTGGATTCTTATAGGAGAAACGGGCATTCTCGTTCGTGGGATAGGGATCTCAACTAAGGGCTTTCCCGTTATCTCATGAATGGCTTGCAAAACAAGATGTGCGCAAACCTTGGACTGGCATGGTCCCATGCCGCATCGGGTCAGTCTTTTGATATCATCAAAGGATACTGCACCATGGTGGATCACCTCTTCGATTTCTTCATAGGTGATCTCTTCACATCTACACATAACGGTTTCTTTTTCCATTAATACACCTTCTTTTGTTCGATCTCTTCTTTAAGAGATGAATTGATCTTTTATCTTTGGCTGTAAAAATTGTTCGATGTGTTCCCTCCTCGCCGTCCAAACGTCAGGATGGTCCCACGATTCCAGTGTTTCAATTTCTTTCCACAACAAGTTTCTAACGGTTTGTGTGTCTTGTTTATCTAATTTTTGCAAGTCTTCAAGAACACTGATAGCCGCTAATCTTCCAGTTAGTAATAAGGCACCATGATCGCTGATCCCTGAAGCGTTTCCAGCCAAGAAGACGTTTTCATTGCTGGTCTTAAAACTAGAATCGTACTGGGGAAGCCACCCCCCTAGTACTTCCTGGTATCCGAACGAACAGTTTAACTGATAGAAGATATCGAGGATGGGAGACCTTCCTCCATCGATACACACGGAATCCACCTGAACACTTTGTAGTTGGTTCACATATTTGAAAACTAACTGTTCTACTTTTCCGTTCCCTTTTGCCTCAACGACCTCCGCTTGTTTATAGATGGGGATTCCCATAGATCTTACAGCTTCTAAGGATCCGATGCAGTACTTTTGTTCATGTCCTTTTGGCTGCAGTATCCCTTTCACATGGACCCCTACACTACGTAATTGCTCTGCAACGTCTAACGAGAAGTTGCTGAGGCCAACGATAAACGTTTCTTTGCCTGGTAGCACCATATCGCGATTGATCAAGGTTTGTGCAGCACCAATGGTCATGATTCCAGGGAGTGTCCATTTTAAGAAGGGAACAGCTCTCTCATAGGCTCCAGTTGAAACAATAATTTTCTTGGCACGAACGGGAAAGACGTTCAGGTCGTCTGAGATACCGACACTTCCATCTTCGTATAATCCGATGACCCTATGTCCCAGTAACTGATGAACGGAAAGTTGATTCACTTCGTTTACTAGTTGTTCTGCCAACTCGAACCCCCTCAAGTTCCTATAGGTTGATGGTAAACGTTTAAGAACTTGTGTTTGCTGGTGTAGTTGGCCACCAAGCTCGTTCGATTCATCTAAGATGGTGACATGGAGGTCTCTAGCCCCAAGTTCGATCGCAGCCGAGAGGCCGGCGGGGCCACCTCCTATGATCAATACATCAGTCTTCATTCCCCTTCACTCCTGATCGCTGGATCTTCTTTATTCGTAAAAATCTCCATCCCTTTCTCTACTCTTTTCATACACGCCTGCACATGGTCTTCTCCATTTACCGTCATGTAACAACTGCAGCAACGGCCGCGAGCACAAAACAGCCCCCTCGCTTGAACGTTTTTCCTGCTTGCTCCTAACCTATTGATCTCGTTTCCCATCAAGGCTGCAGCGATGCTCTGATGTTTATAGGCTTTTAATGGTAGACCTTCAAAATAGATCGTTACCGGTTCGAGTTTCATATTGCTAAACACCGGATGGTTCTCAATATGCATTCATTTCACACCTACCTATGGCTTAGTAAGGATAACAGTTTACACTTCTAGCGTATCTCTTAAAGGATGATATGGGGTTAGATCGATGCCTACGTCGTTCTCAAGGGCAAGCTCGGCCGCTAACACACCGACATAAGGACCCATCGTTATGCCGGATGCTCCCAGGCCAGTAGCAAGGATCAGCCCATCAAGATCGGGGATTATACCTAGAAGCGGTAAGATGTCCGGTCCCATCGGTCTAAATCCGATACGCATTTCATGTACCGTGCAGTCGGCAAGGCCTGGAGCTATTTCAAGTCCCGCGTCGATCACTTCCTTTACTCCAGCTGCCGTAAGTCGATAGTCAAACCCCGTATCACTTTCCCTCGTCGCCCCAACGACTACTCTTGAATCATCGAAAGCAAGCATATAATAACTGCTTTGAGGAAGGATGACCGGCCATTCGGCCGTATCTTCGTTCGGAAATTTAAAATGTATGATTTGTCCCCTTTGTGGCTCGATCGGTATATCGACCCCTAACGGAGCGAGCAATTGCTTGGTCCATGCACCGGCAGTCGCGATCACCTTATCAGCGTAGATCTCTGTTCCATTAACGTTTACTCCTGCCACCTTACCGTCGAAGAACATTAAACTTGCCTCTCCCGTATGACGGACTACACCATGTTTCTCCGCGGCGCGCTGCATCGCATCTCTTAATGATCTCCCGTCGACCCTAGCGCCACCTGTTACATGGACAGCCTTAAGGTCATCTTTTAAAGGAGGGAATAGTTTTTTGGCCACCTCTGCCGATAACCGCGTCACGACACCAATTTCAGGTGTTCCTTCCTTACGTTCGAGTATTCTCTTTTCCATTACGTCTAGCATTTCATCATCTGAACTCACAGCCATCGCCCCTACTGTCTTGTAGCCCAAGTTTTCCTCCCCGTCCTCCTGAAGAGCCGAGACTAGCTCAGGGTAGTAGATGGCTCCGTTTCTAGCAATCGTATACCAGTCGGGATTTTCTACGCTAGTGATCCAGGGACAAACAATCCCCGCACCGGCAGCTGTAGCCTGTCCTTGATGTGCTTTGTCAACCACCACCACTTCCATCCCCTTTCTTGCTAGGTGGTAAGCAGTACTTGATCCAACTATTCCCGAACCTATCACAATGACTTTCATCGATATAATCCCCCTGTCTTTTCATGAAACCCTATTTGTTATTGTTGTGGAATAGGGAAATGACATGCAGCATGATGGTCTTTCCGAATCTCTGTAAGAACCGGACGTTCCTCTTTACACTTCTCTTGTCTGAATGGACATCTTGAATAAAACCTGCAACCGATCAATTCATCAGTCTGCGTCGGTAAGTCGTCCTCCAGGATGAGACGGTCTTCTCTCTCCCTCAACGCAGGGTCAGGGACAGGGACCGCAGAGATCAACCCGCTCGTGTACGGGTGGAGGGTATGACGAAATAATGCTTCCTTGGAAGCTACCTCTACCACTTCTCCCATGTACA
This sequence comes from Pseudalkalibacillus sp. A8, assembly GCF_045920555.1. Taxonomy (NCBI): domain Bacteria; kingdom Bacillati; phylum Bacillota; class Bacilli; order Caryophanales; family Fictibacillaceae; genus Pseudalkalibacillus; species Pseudalkalibacillus sp. A8. The sequence continues at coordinate 2,611,600 of NZ_CP174509.1, read as the reverse complement.
TAACCGCAATCCGGTCACTGATATACTTAACTGCAGGTATACCATGCGCGATAAAAATATAAGTTAGATCAAACTTTTTCTGAAGTTCGATCAACAAATTCAGTATTTGTGCTTGGATGGAAACGTCAAGTGCAGAAACAGGTTCGTCACAGACGATCAGTTTTGGTTTTAGAGCAAGTGCTCTCGCGATACCAATCCTTTGGCGTTGCCCACCACTGAACTCATGCGGGAACCGTTTGGAAAAGGAACGGTCCAACCCGACCGTCTCCATTAACTGATACACATCGTTTTCCAACTGTTTTCCTCTTGAAATCTTATGTGTCCTTAAAGGTTCGGCGATGATATCAAACACCCTCATCCTGGGGTTCAGGGACGAAAAAGGATCCTGGAATACCATCTGGATATCTTTCCGGATCTTCTTCATCTCCCGTTCCGGTAGAGTTGCTAGTTCCTTACCTTCAAAAACGATCTTACCGTCGGTCGGTTCTAGCAACTTTAGGATAAGATTGCCGGTAGTAGACTTTCCGCATCCAGATTCACCTACGATGCCTAATGTTTCTCCCTTTTTCACGAAGAGATCGATACCGTCAACCGCTTTGACCTGGTGTTGAGTTTTACTAAAAAGTCCAGAAGAGCTAGAAAAGTACTTCTTTAAACCTTCGATCTTTATTAAATAATCGTCACTTTTATCCTTGATCGCGTTTTGACCCGTCACCGTTCCGTCCTCCCCTCTTCTTCGCTGAGCCAACATCTTACCTCTGATCCCTCGTCTACTCGGAACAAAGGCGGCTCACTGTTTCTGCATCTGTCCATCGTAAAGGGACATCTTGGATGAAACTTACACCCCTTAGGCATGTTTTGAGGACTGGGTACGTTGCCTTCGATCGATTCGAGTTGGTCCTCAAGATGGTGGATCTTAGGAGTGCTGTTTAACAAACCTTTCGTATAAGGGTGTTTAGGGTTTTCAAATAACTTAAACACACTGTTTTGTTCGACGATCTGTCCTGCATACATGACAATCACCCGGTCGACCATCTCCGCAACGACACCTAAGTCATGAGTGATAATAATAATGGAGGTGTCCAGTTCTTTGCTCAAGTCTTTCATCAGTTTGATGATCTGGGCTTGGATAGTGACATCCAATGCAGTCGTGGGCTCATCCGCAATCAGTAGTTGGGGGTTACACGACAAGGCCATCGCGATCATGACCCGCTGACGCATCCCGCCACTGAGTTGATGCGGAAAGGAAGAGTAAACTTTTTCAGCGTTCACGATTCCCACTTTAGAAAGCATGTCAACGGTTAACTCCTTCGCCTTTTTCTTATCCACATGTTGGTGCAACCGAATGGATTCGGATACTTGTCTTCCAACGGTGAAAACGGGATTGAGAGATGTGAGCGGTTCCTGAAATATCATAGAGATCTTGTTCCCTCGTACCTTTCTCATCTGTTTATTGGAATAGTTGATTAGGCTTTCCCCGTTAAAGAGAATCTCTCCCCCGACGATTTTTCCTGGTTCGCTTACCAACTGCAATAAGGATAAGGATGTGACACTCTTTCCACATCCTGACTCCCCTACAATCCCGATCGTCTCTCCTTTTTTCACGTTAAAAGAGACCCCGTCGACAGAGGGAACAACGCCATGTTCCGTATAAAAGTATGTCTTTAAATCCTTTACTTCTAATAGTGTCTCTGTTTGACTCATTCTTTGAGCTCCCCCTCTATCTTCTCGTTTGGATTCTAGGATCTAGCACATCCCTGAGCCAATCACCTAAGAAAATAATCCCAAGCACCGTTACGGTTATAGCGATACCCGGGAAGGTTGCCAGCCACCAGTTTGTCGCTAAGTAGTTCCGTCCATCAGTTAACATCCCGCCCCAAGAAACCTCCGGTGGTTGAATCCCTAGACCGAGAAAACTCAAGGATGCTTCGAGAACAATCGTCGTTGCCACGCTTAAGGTAGAAATGACGATAAACGAAGACAGGATGTTAGGCAAGACATGTTGAATCATTATTGTGATGTTTTTCGTTCCGATTGACCTAGAAGCCTTTACGAATTCCCTTTCCTTGATACTCAATACTTCCCCTCTCACAACGCGAGCATATGTGACCCAGTTCGTGAACCCGATGACGATGATCAGGACCATTAAGCTTGGATCGAAAACAGAGAGTACAACGAGGATAAACAAGATGCTTGGAATTGCGATGAACGAATCAACGATTCTCATAAGCACGTTGTCGATCATCCCACCATAGTAACCAGCTAAAAGACCAATGATAATGCCGATGAACCCTGCTAAAACGACGGAAAAGATTCCTACTAACAATGAAACACGTGCGCCGAATATGATTCTACTGAGTATGTCCCGACCCAGGTTATCTGTCCCAAGAAGATAGGAGAGTGAACCTCCATCTGACCAGGCGGGAGGCTTCAGCATATCACCTAAGTTATTTGCTGCCGGGTCGTGGGGAGCCAGTACATCAGCAAAAACTGCAACGAGTATGACAGAAAAGACGATGAAGAACCCTACCGTGCCCGTTTTACTATGTAACAATAGCTTTATCCAACGTATCCAGGGGTTTACTTTCAACATTGGCTTCACCGTACTTTTCTGACACACCTTTACATTTGCTTCCACGATTCCCACCTCCTATGAATAGTTGATCCTCGGATCTAACAACCTGTAGACTAGGTCCGTCACTAGATTTATAACAATAACCAACACTGCGATGACAAACACTGCCGCTTGCACGATGGCCATATCCCGCCCGTTTACGGCTTGTACTAAAAGTAATCCAAGACCCGGCCATGAAAACACACTTTCGGTAATCAAAGCACCGCTAACAAGGGATGAGATTTGAAGCCCCATTATCGTCACAACTGGGATCAACGAGTTTCGGAATGCATGGATGTACACTACTTTCGAGTCACTGACCCCTTTACTTTTTGCCGTCCTGATATAGTCTTGGTTCAAGATTTCCAGCATGCTCGATCGGATCAACCTCGTCATCTCCGCTGCAATCCCGGTCCCTAAAGTGATTGCCGGTAAGATCAGGTGAGAAATCGTACCCCTCCCAGAGACAGGGAACACCTGATAGCTGACAGCCAACAACAAGATCAGCATGATACCCAGCCAAAAGTTTGGCATCGCTTTCCCTAGCACCGATCCGCCAGTGATAAACAGGTCCACGAAGCTGTTCCTTTTCCTCGCGGAATAGATTCCTAAAGGAATAGAAATTATCGTGGCAACGACCATGGAAGCTACGGCGAGTTCGAATGTAGCGGGAAGTCGTTCCAAAACCAAAGGTAACGCATCTTGGCTATATCGGAACGATGTCCCGAAGTTACCGGTTATCAGGTTGGTTAAAAAGGTGCCGAATTGTACTAGGAATGGTTCGTTTAATCCCAAAGCCTCCCTCAGGGCTGCCCGGTCAGCATCCGAAGCATCTTCCGGCAACATCAGCGCCACGGGATCTCCAGCCATATAGACCAGTACAAAAACTACAAATGTAATGATAAACAGGGTAGGGATGATTTGTAGTAACCTTCTTAAAAGATACTTCTTCAATTTCTAACCTCCTTAAAACATAAGCGGGACGAAATGAACATCATTTCGAACCCCGCTAGTTGAGTTAACGATTTACTTTTTTAAAGTAATATCATCGAAATTAATTACTTCGTCTAGTCTAGGAGCAAATTTTACATTATCGCCTACCCCATAGTTAGCTCCTTGTTGGAACAAGAAGATATGGGGTCTTTCTTCTGCTACAATCGCTGTGATCTTCTGATACTGTTGGATCCTTTCTTCTGCGTTCAAGTTTTGATTCGCCGCTTTGTACAGTTCTTCCACCTCTTCGTTGTAGTAGTCTGTTTGGCCAGCGGCACGCTCCTTCGTATAGTGGACCAAAGAATAGGAAGCGTCTAACAATCCGTCCGCTAATCCGATCATGATCATTTCCTCGTTAGAATTTGAATTATATTTGTCTAGGAATGCACTTGATTCTAGTAATTCCAGGTTTACCTTAATACCGACTTCTCCCAGCATACTCGCAATCAACTGCGCCACTTCACCATCGAGCGGATACCTTCCTTTCGGAGCCGTAAATGTTAGTTCGAAGCCGTTTTCATAACCCGCTTCAGCTAACAGTTTTTTTGCTTTCTCCACATCGTATACGTAGGTATTGTACAAATCTGGATTCGCTCCGATCACTCCTTCAGGAACGCGTGAGCGAACAGGCACCGCAGTACCCTTTAGGACAGAATCAACAATCGCTTGGTCATCGATAGCTAAATCGATCGCCTCTCTTACTTTCGGGTCTGATGTTACATAACCATCGGTGTGACGAAGCATAATCAACATAACACGTGTTGTATCACCGTTGATCAACGACACCCCTTCTTCACTGTTCACACGGTCCCACTCATTTGGGGGAACGTCTGTCGCAAGGTCTACTCCCCCTGTCATCAACTCGCCAACACGTGTGGAACTTTCAGGAATCGCTCTTACGATGACTTTCTTCCATTTTGGTGCATCTCCAAAATAATCATCGTATGCTTCTAAAACAACCCTATCGTCTCGTTTCCATTCAACGTACTTATAAGGACCAGAACCGATTGGATTCTTTTGGAATTCTTCTAATCCTACTTCTTCAAAGTATTTCTTCGGTAAAACATCGGAACCACTCTTTGCAAGCAATGGTAGAATAGTAGGCATCGGGCCATCTGTTTTAATCTCTACAGTAAGGTCATCGATAACGTTCACTTCAGTAAACTGTTGAAAGTAGGTAAACTCTTTTAAAGTGTCATCAGTCATGACACGTTCAAGGCTAAACTTTACGTCTTCAGCGGTTAATGGATCACCGTTATGAAAGGTAACACCATCCTTTAACTTAAAGTTCCATGTGACGTCATCAATGTTTTCGTAAGTATCGACAAGCTCTGGTTGAATCTCCATATTGCTGTCACGATAAAACAATCGGCTGAACATGTTTCTAAAAACGCGGTCTCCTGTCGTACTTAATGAGTTTTGCGGATCCATCGTTGTTAGATCTGCACTCTGTGCGATCGTCAAAGTTGTGTTATCCCCGCCACCCTCACTTCCCTGGCCACTTTCTCCTGATGTAGAAGAATCGCTGCCACCGCTACAACCAGCTACTAACAACACTGTTGCTAGTAAAAGGGTCAATAGGGCCTGATACTTTTTCTTCATGCTTTTCCCCCCATATAAAATTTATCAAAATTTATCAAAAATCCCAGACTATTGTAAAGATGGTTAATTATCTGAAATTTTTAATCACAGATGAAGTAACTTTTATACCCTGTATGTAGTCATCGATAAAGATGTTTTCATTCGGTGCGTGATAGTTGGACTGTTGGTTGGCAACCCCTATTTGAACAGCTGGGATATCCGTGTTTTTAAGCATCTTGTACATCGGACTTGAGCCGGCCAGGTTTCTCAAGACGACCGGTTTTTCATCGTACACTTCAGCAACACTATCGAGTACTACATTTACGAACATATCCTCAGGGTCCGTGTTGAATGGATGAATCCCATGTGATTGAATGATCTCAATATCTTCAAACCCGTGCTTGTCTAGGTGTTCCCGAAGGAGCTTCGCTATTCTTTCAGGAGTCTGGTTCGGAACCAACCGGAAATCTAGTTTGACTTTTGCAACGGAAGGAAGTACTGTCTTAGAACCTTCCCCTGTATATCCCGATGAGATCCCACAAATGGTACACGTCGGTTCAGCGGTCAATACCTCCTTCAGTTCGTCTCCGGTTACATTTTTGAGGAAAGCTTTGATTCCGTATAATTCTTTCATCCTTTCCTCGTCGACATGCATGGATCGAATAAATTCGCTTTCCTTTTCGCTTAATGGTTTAATATCATCATAAAAGCCGTCTATCAAAATATTCTCTTCTTTATCTTTCAAAGTGTTTAATGCCCAAATCAACCTCCAGGCTGGGTTCTCTATGATGGCTGCCTCAGAGGAATGCAGATCTGTTCTAGCTCCCCTACATACGAGTTCCAGATAACAAATCCCTTTGACCCCTAAACCGACATTTAGTCTTTTATCCTCAACTCCACGGGTTCCCCCCTCCCAGATGATGGCGTCAGTCTTTAGCTTCTCAGGAAACTTATCTGCGAAAAGCGCCAGATGGGGACTGCCTACTTCCTCTTCTCCTTCGAATATAAATTTTACATTGATAGGGAGTTCACCATAAACCTGTTGGTAGGCATGTACAGCACAGATCCTGGCGATTAAGTTCCCTTTGTTATCTGCCACACCGCGGGCAAATACTTTCCCATCCCGAATATCAGCTTTGAACGGATCGCTAAGCCATTCTTCGATGGGATCATCAGGCTGAACATCATAATGGTTGTAGAATGTAAGTGTCCTCTCTTTTTGGTTGTCTAATTCTCCATAAATAATTGGATATTTCTCAGTTTCAATTTCTTCAGATTCGACACCGACTTTAGAGAGAAAGCGTTTGACGAGTTCCTTCATTTCAGTCATCCCAAGGTTTTGCGCCGACACGCTCGGTTGGTTGCACGCTTCAACAAGCCAATCTAGATACTGTTCTGCATGTTCGTCTATGTATTGAAAAACTTTGTCCATCCCGTTCCATCTCCTTTTTCATTGGATAAAAGCTCCCTAAAAGTTATATAGATATAAAGTTATAACTTTATACTTTTAATAAAAAAACTAACCTTGGTGATTAAATATCGTCATTTTAATCTTACTTCGATAAAGTATCTTGTTTTATCTTGCTTTATCACGAATTTAGAATATTCGACCGCTTGTTCCTCTAAGGAGTAGGTATGCCTTTCGATGACAAAAAGTTGTTCTCCTTCTGGTACGTTCAAGAGGTTTGATTCCAACTCTCCAGCGATTATGGTTGAAAAGTAGATTTTTGCTCGATCAAGGTTCGTCCCGTACTTGTTTGTAAACATGTTATAAATCAAATCATCATCTATCGCCTTTTTTGATAGTCCGGGAAACAAGGACACAGGTATATAGGTATACTCAATCCCTACGGGAACATCTTCTTCGATTTTTAATCGATGAATCTGATAAACTTTGTCTTTCGGATCAATGTCCAAGGCGTCACCTATTTTGATTCCAGCCTCTCTTTCTTTAAAGCTTAAGGTTTTATGGGGATGGGGCGTCTTATCTTCTGCCTCATTCCTCAACGTGACGAGCTTAAAAATGTCTTTATCCTCTCTTTTACTGACGAATGTACCTTTTCCTCGTTGGCGGTATAAGATACCCTTGTTCACTAAGTCATGTATAGCTCTTTTCACTGTGATCCTGCTTACGCTGAATTGCTTTGCTAGTTCATGTTCAGCAGGTAACTTATGTCCTGGCTCCCAGATTTCTTGGGTGATCTTCTCTTCCAAGTAATCCTTTACCTGATGGTAAAAAGGAGTCGGTATATTTTTGTTTAATTTCATGTTATCACCACGATTTATTGTTATAATATTATATCTTTTAATCTTATATAAAAGAGTTGGTTAATTCAACTGTTTTCAATATAGTAGCAATTATCAGATTATTAGTCAACCCAATTTTTTGAAATGTTTTTATGGACCGATCATTTTTTGCTAATTATAGGGAGATCAATTGTTAAACGACACTTATCCCAAATCGGATATCTTAATCACTATTCATTTTCAGTACTTCTTTGCTCGTTCCTGTATCATGTACATTTCAGACTCTATCCATCGATGATTAGAAGATTGCTCGGAAAATTATTTTTGGTTCTCCTGTTGGAGTAACGCGATGAATTTACGATGATATTTATTTTGAAGTACTATTTTCCCCATATATCTATTTTTGCTCAAGTGAACACTTCAGCAATGTACAATAAATCCCCTTTATTTTTTAAATAGTTATTCCAGAAAACTCGCTCTATAGAGAAAGGGTTATCTTTCGATTCCTCTAGTTTTCTTAGGATTTTATAGTAGTTCATTATTAAAATGAATCTAGATCATGGCATTAAGTTGAATTAATGGACAATTATGGAGTTTGGGAGTAAAAAGATTCTTATCCACCTAACCACCTAATTCCAGAAAGTGGGTAATGAGCGAAAATATGATCGCACATATGGATCTCCACATTTCTCATGGAGGTCAACCCTCCCATATCTCACAGAGTCACTGCTCCAAAATTCCTTCGTTCAACCTTTCCATGAGGTGGATGTCAGCCATGCTGCCCGACAGGATCATTGTCCGTATTTTAACTGATCTACTGACTAATCCGTGCTTCAAATTTCTAATAATGAACTCGTAACCTATTTATTGAATCAAAGTTATCTAAGCTGCTTCCTGTAATACTGGCATATGAGGAATATCTCTTATTGCATTTTCCTTCCATAAAGACATGGTATAAATGTAGAAATTGAGCATTTTCCTTCTGTATTGTTCTTTCTTAATTGAATAATCAGATCATAGGCAGGAATACAATAGGTTTTATCCCTCTTAGAAATCGCATTGAGTCAATTGAATTCTTTCATCTTTTTTAAATTTTTAAAAATAAAATCTTACTTTTGCTGCATTATGAAATTCAACCCATGGATTAACTATTTCATCTCCATATTTATCTGGCTTTTTTTCTATCGCAAAAAAGTAACTCGTGCTCTGATCTGCTGGATAGGCTGGGCTGTGCCATACACCTTTGTTAAGAATAATCCCTTGGCCCTTTTTTAGATGAAAACATAGAACATTCTCTGCTTTAGGCTTTTCATTAGGATCATTCAAGTTTTCAGTTGATGCTACAGGCTGAATAATGTCTTGGCCGATTGCAATTAATAGTTCCTCACGACTGTCATGACGTTCCATTGAATCGATTACGAATGGTCGTTCATGGGAATTTACTAGTCCCATCCCAACTTTGGTATCTACATCCATCATTTGGATGTAATTCCAGCATTCCCACCCCTCACCCATCTTAGTAGGTGAGGATTCAGGAATATCTACTATTCTACCAAAAGCTTTGAAATTTTCTTTTGTAAGAGTGATAATTTGGGTCTCCATTCATACCTTCCTTTTTATTAGAAACTAAAGTCGCCAACATTATCTTTCGTAATAACTTCTGTACCAGTTAGAATTTTATCATCCTGTACTTTTACTTCTCCTACTGTTGGGATCTCCATTCCATCAGTCACTTCCTCACCATTTGATAGCATGTTTAGGACATGTACGGAAGCATAACCTAATTTTGTTGGATCCCAAGTAACTAATTGCTCAATAGTACCGTTGTTTACATACTTCTCTACTAAACTAGGAACCGCAAATCCAGAAATGGTGATTTGTCCTTCTTCAATGTTTCCTTCTGCTACAGCTTGCTCTACAGCCTGGGCTGCAGCTGGTGCCTCAGCTCCTGCAAATCCAACAATACCCTTTAAATCCGGATAAGTACTGAGTAGATTTTGAGCATTTTCAAATGCTTTTTGTTGATCATCATCACTGGAAACAGTTGTCACTACTTCAATATCCGGATATTCAGCTGCCAGCAATTCTTTCGCTGCCTCAACTTTTGCTGTCTGGTTTTGGGCAGCTAAACTTGCTACCATAAATGCAATTTTACCTTCTCCACCAATTTGTTCAGCAGTCATCTCTACAAATTGTTTTCCAAGCTCTTCATCTGTTGCTGCTGCAATATAATATTCTCTACTAGTTTCAGGTGCATCGCTATCCCAGGTGATTACGCTTACATCTTGGCTTTGCGCTGTTTCAAACCCAGGTGCTACGGCCTCAGGATCGTTTGGAGCAACTGCAATCCCACTCACTTGTCTTGTAAGCATATCTTGAATCATATTAATTTGTTGAGAAGAATCGGTAGTAGATGGAGCGTTAAAAATAACGTCAACACCTAAATCTTCTCCAGCTTGGTTTGCCCCTTTTTTGGCTGCAGACCAGTAAGCAGGGCCAATTGATTTAGGGTTAATGAAGAAACTTTTTGATGTCTCTCCCTCGCTTGAGCCACTATCTCCTTCATTACCGCCGCCATTATTCCCCGTTGTTTGCCCCTGGGTATTGCAACCCACTAACAATAACAAAAACACCATCAAAACTACTGAAAGAAATTTAGTGAAATTTTTCAATTAAATCTCCCCTTCTAGGTTTATTTATTTTGCCTACTAACAGCTATAAGAATCAATACTCCTAAGATAACAGTTTGGAACAGAACTGAAACTCCCATAAGATTCAAACCATTTCTTAAGGTACCGATTATTAATACACCTAAAAAAGTACCTACAAGGCTTCCTTTACCGCCAAAAATATGTGTACCACCTATTAAAACTGCAGTTATGACATCTAGCTCAATTCCCTCACCAGCATTTGCTTGAGCACTGGCGTATCTCGAAACATAGAATATCCCGGCAATTGCAGCGAACACACCACTCATTAAAAATGTTAAAAAACGAATTTTAGTAACATTTATTCCAGAGTATCTAACAGCTTCCTCATTATTTCCTAGTGCGTAAGTATATCTACCAATTCTTGTTTTTCTAATGATAAAGTAAGCAAGTCCAAACAAGAGAACCATAACGATCACATTAAATGGAAGGCCAAAAAGTGTCCCTTGTCCAAGGAAGTAAAAGGCATCTGGATAACCACTGATTGGCTTTCCCTCTGTAATGATATAAACCAATCCCCGGAACATTACTAATGTCCCGATAGTTACAACGATTGCTTGCATTTTATATCTTGCAATCAATAATCCATTAAGTGAACCAGCTAGCGCCCCAACTATTATGGCTACAAGAACACTAAGCCAAATGTTTACCCCGCTTTGAAATAGCACTCCAAGTGCTACTGCTGAAAGTCCTAATATCGAACCTACAGATAAATCCATAGCACCCGAAATAATTATAAAAGTCATTGGGATCGCAATAAGCCCTATGGTAGTTACCTGTATTAAAATATTAAATAGATTCAGCTTTGTTAAAAAGTAGGGAGATTGCGTACTGAAAAATATAATCAACCCAATTAACAATATAGTGAGAATAAAGATAGTATTTATTCTAAACGATGGTAAAATTGGGTTACTTCGCTGAAGCTGACCTGACGAATTCATACCAATTCTACCCCCTTGTTTGAAATTTTCCTGCTACGCTGTATTGTATTCATTACAATCGCAAGAATTAGAATGAATCCAGTAGCCGCATCTATCCAATATGCAGAGGCCTGGCTTAAAACGAGACCATTCTTAATAATTCCCATTAACAGCACGCCAATCATAGTTCCGGCTAAAGTGCCAACTCCACCAAATATACTTGCTCCACCTACTAGAACAGCAGCGATCACCGTAAATTCGATTCCATTTCCAGCCGTAGAAGCTTGAACACTTCCTACATTTGCTGCAAACGTTATGGCCGCTATTGAAGTAAGGATTCCACTATAAACATAGACTAAGAATTTTGTCTTTTTGGTACTCATTCCTGCCAATTTTGCAGCTTCTGGATTTCCCCCAATAGCATAAATTCTTCTACCAAACTGAGTTTGACTAAGTATATACCAGAAGGTAACAGCAGCTATGATCAAGAATGCTACTGGTACTGGAATACCTAAAATAGAACCTTGCCCGAAGTAATTAAAACTTTGCGGGAAGTTTGTTACCCATTCTCCACCGCTTATGGCAACTGCAACCCCTCGAAAAATAAACATTGTTGCAAGAGTAGTTATGATATCTGGTATGTTAAATCTCGTAATAAAAATCCCATTAAATGCACCGCACAATGCACCAATCATAATTCCCATTACAGCTGCTAAAGCTGGGTTTAGCCCACTGTTCACCAGCATGCCTACAATAGTTGCTACTACAGCTAGTACTGATCCAACAGAAAGGTCAATGCCTCCAAACAAAATCACCATTAACATCCCAATTGCGATTAATCCAATTGTTGTTATTTGAGTAAGAATTAATGAAAAGTTACCAATAGATAAAAAATTGGAAGATGTGATAGAAAATGCAATGAAAATTAAGATGGTAAAGATTAAAATTGGTGTCTCATTTCTACCTATTATTTTATTCATCCTCTACACCACCAAAGCTTTTTCAGAGTCAGAAGCTTCTTTTAATAAAGATTGTTGAGTCGCTTCCCCTCTTCCAAATTCGTTTGTAATATTACCCTCGTTCATTACCAGGATGCGATCACTAAGACCAATTAACTCGGGCATTTCAGAAGAAATCAATATAAAACTTAACCCTTCTGCTGCCATGTTGTTTATAAGTTTGTAAATTTCGGCTTTCGCTCCAACATCAACCCCTCTGGTCGGTTCTTCCATAATCAATATCTCAGGATTAGTAGCCAACCATTTCCCTAATGTAATTTTTTGTTGGTTTCCTCCACTGAGAAGGTTGACAGTTTGAGTTTGATTTGGAGTCTTGATTTTCAACTTTGAAATATAATCTTCAGTAATTTTTCTTTCTTCCTCGTTATTGATAACAAGATTTTTTGATATATTCCTTAAGACAGGTAAACTCATGTTATCCTTAACACTTAATTCTTTTACTAATCCCTGGCGATGACGATCTGGTGGTAAATACGCAATGTTATATCCCATTACATTTCGAGGTATATTGATCGATACTTCTTTTCCACCAATATTCACGGTTCCGTTTCCTTTTTGTAAACCAAATAATCTTTCAGCCAATGTATGGGTTCCTGATCCAACGAGACCGAAAAAACCCAATATTTCACCTTTATATAATTCGAAAGAAACCTCGTGTCCCTTTGTTAAACTGAAATTCTTTACTGAAAGAATTGGCTCACTGGAAATAGTATTAGTTTTTGGTGGATATAGATTTCCAACTTCCTGGCCAACCATATCATTAATGAGTTTATCTTCGTTGGTTTCTTCTATTTTTTGTGTTGATACCTTTTTTCCATCTCTTAAAACCGTAACTTTATCAGCAATTTCAAAAATTTCTTTCATTCTATGAGACACATACACAATCGCTACTCCGTTATTTTTAAGTTGATTGACGACATCAAACATTTTTTGAACTTCGTCCTCCGGGAGTGCAGCAGATGGCTCGTCCATAATTAAAATTTTGGCATTAAATGAGAGCGCTTTCGCAATTTCAATGACTTGTTGACTATGCACTCCTAAATATTGGACCTCTTTTTTTACATCAATATTTGCTCCTATAGATTTAATTAATTCATTCGCCTGTTTGTAGATTGATCCCCATTTTAATTTGCCGAATTTATTTGTTGTGCCATTTCGATCTAAAAAGATATTCTCGGCTGCAGATAAGTTAGGGAATAGGTTAAATTCTTGATGGATGATTGAGATACCTAACTCCTGGGCATCAGTAGGATTGTTTATCGTCACTTTGTTACCTTCTAGATATATCTCACCTGATGTGTGACTATATATACCTGATAGAACTTTCATTAAGGTGGACTTCCCTGCTCCGTTTTCACCCATTAATGCATGGACCTCGCCTGGATACAATTCAAAATCCACTTCATTTAGTGCTTTGACTCCAGGAAACTCTTTCGTGATATTTTCCATCTTAAGAATAGTCTCTGTCATTGGGTTGTCTCCTTTACAATAAAATTTTCATATTCCTGTAAAGTTGGTAATGAGGATTGAGCTCCTTTCTTAGTAACTGAAAGTGCTGATACCTCAACAGCTTTTTTGACAGCTTTGCCTAGATCTCCATATCGAATCCAAAATGACGTAACTGATGCTACAAAACAATCACCTGCAGCTGTTGAATCGACAACTGTAACTTTGGGTGGTAAATAATGCTCAATTGCTGAAGGAAAACTTAAAAGTGCTCCATTCTCTCCCAGAGTTATGATAACGTTTTCAATTTCTTTTGTATGAATTTCCTGAGCAGCCACTTTAGCAGAACTAAATTCATTCACATAGATTCCGGATAGTTGTGTAGCTTCCGTTTCATTTACAACTAATAGATCAACCATAGCAAGGACTTCCGGATCTATCGGAACGATAGGAGCAAGATTTAAAACGATGTATTTCTTATTTTTTCGTGCTTTTCGGATGATATATTCCGCCACATCTTGCTCCATCTCCAGTTGAAGTATCACGGCTTTAGAAGCCCTAAGCAATTCCTCCGAATCCTTAATATCTTCCTTACTAAGAAATGCATTTGCTCCTTTATCAGTAACAATCATGTTATTTCCAAATTCATCTACTGAAACCATAGCAATTCCAGTATTACAATTAGGGGTTGATTTTACCTGATCGGTTATAATTCCTTCTTGTTTAAGAGCCATTAGCAATTGTTCACCAAGGTAGTCAGCACCAACTCGTCCTACCATCCCTACACTTGAACCAAGCCTTGACGCTGCAACTGCTTGATTAGCAGCTTTCCCCCCCGCTATCATGCTGAATTCTTTTGCGCTAAGTGTTTCTCCCTTTTTGGGAAGATTATTAAGAAAGGCAACAAAATCCATGTTGAGACTTCCATACACTAAAATATCAAGTTGTTTATTCAACATAGATCCCTGCTTCGTGTCTCACTTTATTTACTTCTTCCATAAACGCTTTCACTCTTTCAGTATCTACTGGGTTCCACCATAATTCATCCTTTTTAAGTGAGCTTCCAACGATACATCCATTTGCTATAGACATAATTTTTCTAGCATTATCCTTATTCATTCCACTTCCTACAATTACAGGTAGATCAGTATTACTCTTGATTCCAGAAATCTCATCTACTTCAGTTTCATCACCTGTTCTGTTACCAGTCGCAATCAACACATCTGCATCGAAGAAAACAGCGTCATGTGTTTGATCGGCAAGGCTCCTATCTGCCACGATTGAGTGACTTCCGTGTTTAACATGCACATCAGCAAAAATTTTAATATCTTCACCCTTGATATTTGATCTATATCTTAGAGCTTTGGCAGATTGCCCTTCAGTAAAACCTTCGTTCGCTATGTACGCATTCACCCATTGATTAACCCTTACAAAAGGAAGATCATTTGCTTTTGCTACGGCTAAGCCAGGGATAGCTCCATTTGCCAAGCAGTTAATACCTATTGGTAGATTTGTTTCTCTTTTTAGTTTTTCAGCAAGAGTACTTAAGGCTGCTACCGTTTCCATTCCAATATCTTCTGGTTTAGAGAAAGGGATATCCCATGCATTTTCAATAATTAAGCCATCCACTCCACCTTCCTCAAAAGCTCTTACGTCATTCAGTGCAAATTCAAAAACACTTTCCATAGATTCACCTTTATAATGAGGTGCTCCTGGTAAAGCTTTTAGATGAATCATACCGATAATCGCTTTATCTTTACCGAAAATTTCTTCAATATAATTTGATTTAGATGGGAAAATTGTGCTTGACATAATATTCTCTCCTTTTATCGTAATTTAATTGAGTACTTGTACCTATCTGCACGATATGTCATATTTGTGTATTCGTACGGCCTTCCATCTTGTAACCTGGTAACGCGTGATAACTTTAGAACAGGAGCAGTCGAAGGGATTTTTAAATATTTTGATTGAGCATCACCTGCTAAACTTGCCTCAACCGTTTCATCAGACTCTCCCCAAGTTATTCCTTCTTTTGCTAGCGTTAAATATAATGATTCCTTCGCAAAGTCATAATCTTTAAAGTCAATATGAGGCGTTAGATGATAATTAATAAAAGCTTCATGATAGCCAATAACCGTGTTATCAACCAGACGAAGTCTCACTAACTTAAAGACTTTGCTCATAGGGGCTAAATTAAAGATTCTTTGAAGCTTTTCACTACATTCTACATTTTCTGCTTCTAAAACAATCGAATGAACTTCATGGCCCTTGGCACTCATATCTTGGGTAAAGCCTGTTAATTCTGGACGTATAGGTTGCAACTTGGGCTCAGCTACATAAGTTCCTTTACCTTGAATCCTCTCCAACACTCCTTCAGTTACTAGTTCCGTTAATGCTTGTCTTACAGTCGTACGACTTACGTTATACATCTTTTGTAGCTCCATCTCGGTAGGTAAAGTATCACCTGGTTTCCAAACTTGTTTTTCAACCTTTTCAATAATGACTTCTTTAAGTTGAATGTATAAAGGAAGTGGGTTTTGCCTACTAATTAGTGCCAATTTATTTTCCTACTTTCTAATTTATTAATAGTAGTGTTATAGTGTTGTCATAACAAATCATCTTATTATATTGTGTCATCATGTTGTCACAACAAATTTATAAGATAATTTAACATTAAAATAATTTTAATTTTCTGTCAACATTAATTTTAATATTTTTTAATACCAGATATTGATTTCGATACAAAAATCACTAAAAGGCAAAGAAGATATTCCTTCAATTGGATTTTAAAAGCAGAAAAAAGAAGGAGGCTAGCTCCTTCCTAGAGTTTTAAACATATCCTTTTTCTTTTAAGCTGTTATATCCTGCTTTAGCATTTACATTCAGGTGATCCAGCACTTCACTCCTTCTCATCATTCCGATTACGAAAACGGGTGTAGAAGGATAAGCTTTAGATGGGAGTAACGGACAGTTTTAAAAATGAATTTATAAAAATATAATTCTAGTTATAAACTGGCATTCTTTTCCTCCCCAACTTTAATACCTAATTCTTTTAAAATCTCCTCATTATGTTCCCCTAGGTTAGGCGCAAAACATTTAACTTCAGTAGTTGTTTTCCCAAAATTCACTGGAAATTTGATGCTTCGTATTTCTCCTTCGGTTGGATGACGGACTTTCTCAAAGAATCCAACTTGGGATAAATGTGGATCATTTAATAGATCTTCTGGCGTATTGATTCTTGTACATGGGATATCCCCTTTTTCAAGTATTTCTATCCATTCTTCTGTTGTTTTGGTAAGCATTATTTCTTCGACTGTCTGATAGACGAAATCAATATTTTTTGAGCGTACTGATATATTACTGAATCTTTTATCTAATTTAAGGTCATTACGTCCAGACACCTTAAAAAATGATTCCCATTGTTTGTCATTATAAATCATGACCCCAATATAGCCGTTCTTTGTCTTATACGGTTTACGATAAGAAGAGGTAACCCTAGAATAATATGTCCTTCCAATAGGAGGAGAAAAGGTCTCACCATACATATGCTCAATCATTGTGTATGATACCATTGTTTCAAACATCGGAACCTCAATCTCTTGACCCTCCCCACTTTTTTCTCGACTAAATAGGGCTGCAAGAATTGAACTTAGCCCCACTAATCCAGCTGTTTTATCTCCTAATACAGTAGCTAGGTATTGTGGTGTCCCTGTCATTTCACCTTGTGCCGCAGCCATCCCTGAAGCCCCCTGGATAATGTCATCATATGCTGGTTTGTCACCATAAGGGCCATCTTTACTAAACCCATACATCCCACAATAAATAAGTCTACTATTTACTTGTTTTAAGGCTTGATATGATAACCCTAGCCGATCTATTGATTTTGGCCGTAAAGTATGGACAAGAACATCGGCTTCTTCTATAAGAGAATATAGTATATCCCGCCCTTCTTCACTTTTTAAGTCGAGGGTTATACTACGTTTATTCCGATTTAAATGTAAAAAGAGACTCCCCATCCCCTCATTCTTCGATGGTCCTAAATAACGTGTGGTATCTCCTGCAGGACTCTCTACTTTAATCACATCTGCTCCCATATCTCCTAACATCAAAGTGCAGTATGGTCCCATTACTACAGACGTCAAATCAATTACTCGGATTCCTTTCAAAGGACCACTCATTCTAATTCCCCCTTTTTTAATCTCGAAATCTCCTAAGATGATATTTCAACTGATTTTCTTAAAATTAATCCTGCTCGTTTTGTTTTAACAACCAGCTCTCCCGTCTGGTTATAACCACGGTGTTCAAACCAGATGATACCTGAATCATGGCGGGATTTAGATTCTCGTTTCCCAACGATTTCCGTTTCTGCTCTGATTGTATCCCCAACCCGAACTGGAGCTGGAAAGGTAGTTTCGTCAAATCCAAGGTTGCCCAGAGTTGTTCCTTCTGTTAAGTCCCCGACGCTAACACCTACAACAAAGGATAAGGTGAATAGACTATTGACAATTATTCCACCAAATATAGTCTTTTTTGAATATTCTTCATCTAGATGTAACGATTGTGTATTATGTGTTAAGGTCGTAAATAATAAATTATCCGTTTCAGTAACAGTTCTACTTGGACGATGAGGATAAATGTCTCCAACAGAGAACTCTTCAAAATACTTACCTCTAGACAAATATAATCACCTCTATCCATTAATTTTGTTGGTTGTGTTGAAGCACTTTCTTCGCCGTTTTCACATGTGCGTAATCAATGTGTTCCCCTTTATAGGTGATTGCGGTTTCCCCTTCACGCTCTGCTTTCTCAAAAGCTTCAAGCATTCCCTGAAAATAGGCAATCTCTTCTTCATAGGGGGAATAAATTTCATTTACAATTGGAACGTTTGATGGATGAAGAACAAGCTCACCTTCAAATCCAAGTTGCCGATTGAATTTTGCACTTTTTCGTAATCCTTCAAGCTGATGTATATCTTGCCAAAGCCCTCCAATTGGGATGACGCCAGCAGCACGCGCAGCCATTACTACTCTAGATCGCATGTACAAAGTCTCTAACCCCTCAGGTGTCCATTGATAACCAAGTGCCCTTGCGACATCCCCATTCTTTGCACTAAGCCCTGCAATCCCCATTACTCGATCAACACAAGCAATTTCATACGATAGTTGCATAGACTTTGCAGTCTCTAATATGGGTAGTAATGATATACTTCCAATATTAAGCCCCTCTTGAATCTCGAGTTCTTTTATGAAAGAAGATATACATAAAATTTCATCAGGTTCCTCAATTTTCGGTAGTACTATTCCTTTTAGCCCCTTTTTAACCACCATGTTCAAATCTTCCTGATCGAATCCTTGGTCGTTTATATTTATACGGACAAAGAGATTTATACCTTTCGAATTTAAAAGAGGGATTGCCTTTGCAACATTGTGCCTGGCTTCGTCCTTTAAATTGATAGGAACGCTGTCTTCGAGATCCAGTATGATAGCATCTGCATTAGAAGAAGGAAGATTATTAAACCATTTCTTTTTAATCCCTGGAACAAATAGCAATGTCCGATATTTTTCCATAATGCAACCTATCCTCTCTCGATTTTTCTATAACCTAATGAATAAGATAAATCCTGTGCTGCCTTTTTTACTCGTTTTATATAATCCGATTCTTTGCTTTTTTCATAATCCGCAATAGGAATAACACAAATAATACTTCCAATCACTTCTTCACTTGCCCCGAAAACAGGTGCTCCTACACTGAGAGCTCCTTTTTTCCGCTCATTAGCTGTTATCGCATAACCTTGATCTTTGATAATTTTAAGCTCCTCTAAAAATTTCTTTCTATCGCTCTCAGAATCTATTTCTTCCTTCAGAATTTCCAAAATGTTCGAGTGACTTAAATGTGCAAGTATATTCTTACCACTTGCGGCTATATGAATTGGTTGTAGCACCCCTATTTCAAGTACATACTGTAATGCACGCGAACTTTTGACACTTTCAACAAAAGATAATTTTCGATATTGGGGATAATAAAGCCCCAAATAGACTGAATGATGAAGATCCATTGAAAGCTCATTCAAATAAGGTCTTGCCAATTTTTTTATATCTACATTTGTAGAAATAATGGAAGCCATACGAATAAGATCAGAACCAACCTTATATTTACCTGTTCTCTCAGAATACTCTAGTAAATACTCACTTTTTAAGGTCGAAATTATTCGGTGAACACTGCTTACAGGCATATCGAGAAACCTTGAAAGTTCATTTACTCCCCACTCATTTTTTTCATCTGTAAACGCACGGAGAACTGAAAAAGTTTTATTAATAACATTTTGTTTCATTTTTTTCTTCCTGTTCCTTTACAATTTTTATTTCTGACTATCTATTTTATCATTAAACTAGGAAGCCATAATGTTAGGAACGGCATAAGAATTAATAGCAGAAGAATAAATAAATCCATTAAAACAAACCACGTTACCCCTTTAAATCCTTCTGTTGTCTTAACTCCAGCTGCACCTGTAGCAACAAATACATTCATCCCAACTGGTGGTGTCACGAGTCCTATTTCTACTGTTTTGGTTACAAGGATTCCAAACCAGATCGGGTTAAAGCCAAGGGATATTATAATAGGAAAAGTTAACGGCAAGGTTAAAATAAGTATGGCGATTTGATCCATAAAGAAACCAAGGATTAGATAAATTAAGATAATGAACGTTAAAATTATATACTTTGATATCTCCATCCCTTCTATCATCATGACAAGGTTTTGGGTTATTTGAGTCATGGTCAAAAAATAGCTAAAAATATGGGCCCCGATAATGATCGTCATAATCATTGTTGTCGATTGAATCGTATCATTAAGAGCTATGCTGAATTTCTTTATATTCATTCGACGCATAAGGATTACCACAACAAAAGTAATAAATGCACCTAATGCACCTGCTTCAGTGGCTGTTACGATACCACTGTAAATACCTCCAATAACCGCAATGATAATTAGAAGCATTGGCCAAACTTTCTTTAAAGATTTAAACCGTTCTTTCATACTTAACTGTAACTGGATTTTAGGTGCAACTTCTGGCTTTAATTTGACCCAGAAAACAATGATTATGATGTAACCAAGAGCAGTGAGAATACCGGGTATAATCCCTGCAATAAGTAGTGAACCTACTCCTGTTTCTGTCAAAATACCGTAAAGGATGAGAATGATACTAGGAGGGATCATAACAGCAAGCGTTCCTGAAATACTAATAACTCCCATGGTTAAAGCGGTATTATAATTATACTTTTTCATTTCTGGCGTAACTGCCTTTGCCATAGCTGCAGCTGATGCCTGGCTTGACCCCGATACTGCACCCATCATCGCTCCGGCAAAAACAGTAGCAATAGCCAGCCCTCCAGGTAATTTACCTAGCCATTTGTAAGCGGTCTCGAAAAGGTCCTTCATTATCCCACTTACGGTCATAAAAGCAGCCATAAGAATAAACATGGGAATCGCACTCATCAAAAAACTTTTAACGCTGTCATAGGGTGTAGTCTGAAGGATTCCCAAAAACGCATCCCAACCACTAAACATTAGTATGCCGATTGAACCAGATACCCCGAGTGCAAATGCAATGGGCATCCCAAATGCAAGAAATAATACAAGGCAAATCAACGGAAAAATGATTGTCATTTATTTTTCACCTCTTCCGTTGTTTCACCTTCAGGTTCCTTCTCTAACAGGATCATAATGGCTAAAAGAATTTGTCTTACCATTATTAAAAAGGAACCAATCGGTACCCAAATATAAGACAGCCACAACGGAAAGTTGATGAGACCTGATGCGATTAAGTTGTTTTGCCATGCATTTAAGGTTAAATGATAACCTTGATAACTAATAAAATACATCAATACTGCAGCTACCAAATAAAAAAAGATATTTAAAAGGTTCTGTACTTTACGTGGTAATCTTCCAAATATAATGTCAAGACGAATATGACCATCCACCTTTTGAACATAGCTCATACTAAGAAATACGAGCATAACCATCAGATACATTTCAGTCACTTCATAAGCCCCGGTAATAGACTTACTAAAAATATAGCGGCTAAGTGCATCTAGAGACGTTAATACCATCATGACGACGACTGCTACTTGAGATAGCCTTAAAAAAAAGACTTCAAGTTTTGTAAACCCTCGTTCGAGGATATCCATCCCCTTCACCATCCTTTGAAAAATAAAGGCGGTCAATGAGAATGACCGCTACCCTACATAAGCCTAATTTAGATTATCTCTTATTTCCTGATATTTTTTAATTGTCTCATCTGCATTAAAGCCTCGATTTTCCAAATCCTCGGCCCATCGATCCCATACAGGTTCTAAGGCTTGATCCCATTTAGCAGATTCATCTTCACTTAACTCATACATTTCAATGTTTTCGGAAAACTCCTTGGCTAATTCATTATTTTTGGTATCAAGATATTTTGATAAATGTTCAACCGTATCGTCACCAGCTTGTGCAAATGATTTTTTTACATCATCAGGGAGTGACTGATATACATCTTCATTTATAGAGTACACAACTGTAAAACTTCCTAAATTAGCTCCTTTAGTAGAATATTTTGCAATTGAATCAATCTGGTACGGAGCTAAGCTTGTAAATGGGAAGGTTACCCCATCAACTGTATTACGTTCCATCGCAGTATAGGCTTCTGTCGCTGGCATGAAAACAGGTGATGCACCAAGTTCATCAAAAGCAAGTTCCATAGTACCGGTTACACGTGCTTTCATACCCTTAAAATCTTCAATCTTTTTAACTGGTTTCTTAGTTGTAACAAACTGATATTGAGGGAGAGCTACTGCGTACAGTGGACGAACACCATTTTTTAAATATTCCTCTTCGGCAAGATAGCCTTTCATCAACTTCCATATTATAGAAGATCCTTCTTTTGAGGTACTGTACGCACCAGGTAATGTTGCAACTTCTGTCAATGGGAGACGGTCAGTAGCATACGAAGTGTAACCAATGTCAATTGTTTTTGATAAAGTTAAATCTAGATAACTGTTTGCCTTTCCAATTTGTTCAGATGGATAATATTCAAATTCAACTTTTCCTTCTGTCAACTCCTCCACTCGATCCATAAAAAACACAATACCTTCTGAAGACAAGTAATTTGAAGTTGGGAAAGAATCTGCAACTTTCAACTTAATAACTTCTTTTTCACTTCCATTTGTCCCTGACGTTGGATTATTCCCACAGGCTGTAACAATAGTCATCAATAACACACATACAATTAATAACCAAGATCTTTTCACGATATTCCCCCTCCATTTAATATTAATAAAATATCAATCTACTAAAGAAGAATTTACTTTTTGAGGAGAATACATTAACACAAATTGTAAGTTTGTATCCCCTCCATTTTTCACTTCATGCATAGCCTTCTTTGGTATCCAGATAACATCCCCTACTGTTAATACAGCCTCTTCTCCTTCAATAATCACTTGGGCCTTTCCCCTCAATATGTACATGATTTGTTCAATCTCTTCGTGGAAATGAGGATCTGCTACTCCACCAGGTTCCATTTCTCCCAAAATGACTTCAATATTCTCGATACCCTCTTTAGGTCCTACAAGACGACGATTATACGTCCCCTCATGCCCAGGGGGAGAATACACATCCACGTCCTTTACATTTTTCCAATAAACCACTTTTTAACCCCCTTTGTTTGCGCTTACATTTAAGTATACATTTGATCATCCCACATTGTGGAATGGTATTCCATTTATTAAAAATAATTTAACATACTATAAACGCTTTGACAATATGTTTTTTGAAAATTCGTATTGTTTCTACATCTTTTGTTTTAATATTTTAATCTAGTTTTATATAAAGATTTAATAGATAAAAAGGAAGGAGGCTAGCTCCTTCCAAGTTATTTATACATATCCTTTTTCTTTCAAGCTGGTATACCCTGCTTTAGCATTGACTACGCGATGATCCAGAACCTCAATCCCCATCATTCGTCCAGCTTCTACAAGTCTTTTTGTTACTTCAATATCTTCTCTGGACGGGTTAGTATCTTGAGAAGGGTGCTGGTGACAAAGGATAATAGCTGCACTGTTATTCAGGATTGCACTTTTAAATACTTCTCTAGGATGGACAATGCTTGCATTAATTGATCCTACATGACAACGATGTACTGCAACAACCCGGTTTTTGGTATTGAGACACATGACAAAGAACACTTCGCGATCATCCTCCCCGATAAACCCAGCAGCCACTCTTGCACCATCTTCTGGAGAAAGTATAATGTGTGTTTGCCCTCCTTCTACCTCTGAAATCACCTGTCTGATCCGTTGAATTTCATAAATTGTTTCCATCTTGAGAACAGCTCCTTTCTTTGTTTGAAAAGAAAGGAATTTTTGCGAAAACGAGTGTAGAAGGATATGAAAGTATGCGTAAGCATCAAGTGGGAAATTACGGACAGTACAAAACCCAATGACTTAGCCAGCGTTTACAGGTATTTTCTCATCTCAGGTACGCTGGCTTAGCTAACTTGGTTTTGGATGTGGCCGTTCGACCACGCAGATCCTTTACCGAGTGATGAGTAAATAATTATAATGAGGAGAACAAAGGAAGGATAAAATATTGGAATTAACTTATTTTTGATAATTAAATAAGATTAAAATGATACTATACAGCTCACTGACGCCTAAATAGACGTAGATCAATAATGCACTTTTAACAAGATCCAACAACTACACTTCAAAACCTCAATTTATATAAATTTTGCAAGATCTATTTATCCTTCAAATAAATTGGCCCACCCTTTAATATTTCATAAAATTTACTGATTTATTTTGCGTATATTTGGCTGCAGAAGTACCAGCTGTTCTTCCGAAAACAGAGCCTGACATAAGCCCAGATCCACCAGGATAGTTATGATAGAATAAACCACCTACCATCTCACCAACAGCATAAAGTCCAGATATTGCTTCTCCATTGGAATCAAGTACTTCCCCATTTGTATTGGTAGCAACTCCCCCAAATGAAAAAGTAATACCACAAGTAACTGGGAAAGCATAGAAAGGAGCTTTTTCAAATTTTAATGCCCAGTTTGATTTTGGTGGAGTAATATTTTTAGTTGATTTTCCATCTTTAATACTTGGATTATAATCCCCATCCTGTACGCTCGCATTATATTCGTCGATCATTTCTTTAAAACGGGAGGGATTTATTCCCATTTTGTCAGCTAATTCTTCTAAAGTTTTTGCAGAAATTTTGGTAGCTTCATCTAACTCATATTCTTTTCGTAACATGGATATCACCTGAGAATCATAAATTTGGAAAGCCTTTTGCTCCGGTTGTTTTAATGTCTCTTTACCATATTTAGCATACGTGTAGTTTCTAAAATCTGCTCCCTCATCAACAAATCTTTCTCCTTTATTATTGATAATAAGACCTAACGGATATGAAGATTTTTTGTAGATATCTCCTGGTTTCGAGAAATCACCTACTTTTGGAGCATTATAGTCTGTAGTATGAGCATGACATCCACTATAATGACCTGCTTTTTGTGCTCCAACAGCAACTGCCATTCGAATTCCATCCCCTGTATTAAATTCTGTCCCTCTGACAATTGCATTAGCCCATTCTTTTCCTAGAAACTTAATACGATCTTCTTTGCTTGCTTCAAAACTACCACATGCTAGTACAACGGAGGAAGTTTCAATGAAATACCTTTTTTTATTCACATCTTTATAATAAATACCACTAATTCCATCAGATGACTTTTCTAATTCTACTGCCCTTGCCTCATATTTAAAGTCTATACTTTGTTCTTCAGCCTTTTTTAATAAAGCTTCAATTAATCCAATCCCTTTTCTTTTCGTTCTGATTGGTAAGCCACCCCAAAACTTCAATACTCCATTTCGTTCAAAACATTGATTTTCGTTTAATTCAAATTCCACTCCTTGTTCTTTCATCCACAATATAGTTTCAAAAGAATTATTAACTAAGTGGTTTACTAGGTCTGGATTACTTTGATTTTTCGTTACGCGCATAATATCATTATAAAAATCTTGATTTTCGTAAATTGGCATTGAAATTGTTTTTATTTTTCTTTCTGTTAATTCAGGGATAACTGTTTGAATACCATTAATATCCCCGTATGCAAAACGAATTGCACCATCAGTAAAGAATGAGTTACCACCTCTTTTACTCTTTGGCCCTTTTTCTAACACAAGTACTTTACTTCCAATTTCTCTTGCAGATATTGCTGCACTTAATGCTGCATTTCCTGCTCCCACTACTACTACATCATACTTTTCCATGAATTAATCTCCTCTTTCATTTTCTGAATAGTTCATAATTTGAGATTAAAACACAAATAGATATAATTGAAATACTTGATTTTTATATAGTTCAATAAATATTTTTTATGAATAATTTATTTTTATTAAGTCTTTTTACCAATCTTGATAGAAAATTTGATTCATTCTATAGAAGTATAGTTATTTTTTAAGAAATCAATAAATTTATTAATGATTGGATATTCTAAATCTTCTTTTCTGTATAGTAGCCATGTTTCTCTTAAAATAGGTTGACCATCTACATTATGAAGTGAAAATTGCTTGATGTTTCTGTGCTTTTTAAGCCCAATACTTGGAATAATTGCGTAACCTAACCCTTTCTCAACCAATTCTATACATGTCTCCACATTATCAATGTCCATTGTGACAAAAGGAGGTTCATCAAAATTTTCTTTCCACCAGTTATCAATTGTTTGTTGTAATCCTGGATCAGTCTTAAAGTTTATTCGTGGTAAATTAGGTAAATTATTGATATCTAATTCTTCTTTATGAATGACACAAATAGGTTCTTTATTTAATAAATGCTTCTCATGTTTCCAAATAATATTACCTCTTATTATTGCAATAGCTATTTCATCCTTTTTAATCATTTTTAAAATTGATTGACTCCATGAGGTCACTACATTAAATTGAACTTTACTATACACATCTAAAAATTGTTGTAAAATATCTGGCAATTCATATCTAGCTAGATTTTGAGAAACTCCAAGCCGTATGATCCCTTCTTCAAATTTATTGAAATTTTGTAAGTGATCTTTTAGCTTTTGATAGTCATAAAGAACTTTCTCTGCATATTTAATAAGATAGCTACCTTCAGCTGTAAACTTAACCCCTTTTTTTGATCTTAATAAGATCTTGGTATCTAATTCTTCTTCTAATATTTTAATTTTATAAGTGAGCGAGGGTTGTGATACAAATAGTTTTTCAGCAGTTTTTGTGATATTTTTCTCTTTTGCTAAAACTTTTAACATATATAAATCTTTATAATTCATAAATGCCTCCTAAAAAAGTCATAAAATTTTTTTATGAAGATTAATAGATATTATGTATTTGCACTATTAAAAATTTTATAATAGGTTTTATTTAATAGCAAAAATATTCAATATATTTGGAAATGTATACGTATTCAAGGGGGTAATAATAATCGACACATATAATTTATTTATTAATGGAGAGTGGAGAAAAGGGAAGAAAGAGGAATATTTTCCCTCTGTAAACCCTTTTAACCAGAAAGAATGGGCAAAGATAACACAAGCATCAGCAGAAGATGTACAAGATGCAATAGAAGCTGCAGACAAAGCTTTTGAATTATGGAGAAATGTAAATGGAAAAGAAAGAGCAAAATTATTGAATACCTTCGCAAATTTATTAGAAGAGAATTCAGAGAGGTTAGCTACCTTAGAATCGCTTGATAATGGAAAGGTGATCAGAGAAACGTTAACCCAAATGAAGTTTGCAGTTAGAAATTATCGATTTTTTGCCGGATATACAGACAAAATATATGGAAAAACAATTCCGTTGGATAATAATGATTTATTCAATTATACGAAACGTGAACCACTTGGTGTAGTAGCATTAATCACATCTTGGAATTCTCCTATTTCTATATTGACCAATAAATTAGCACCGGCATTAGCTACTGGTAACACTGTTGTTATAAAGCCCTCTGAACAGGCGAGTGTCACCACATTAGAATTAGCCAAAATAATTGATGAGGCAGGTTTTCCATCAGGGGTGGTCAATGTTGTAACCGGTGATTACAGAGTGGGTAATGAATTAACTCAGACAGACAGAATTCAAAAAGTAAGTTTTACAGGTGGTACGGAAACCGGAAAAATTATAGCTAAAAATTCCGGTGCAAATTTAATTAAAAATACATTGGAATTGGGGGGGAAATCGCCAAATATTATATTTGAAGATGCCAACTTAAACGCTGCTTTAGCAGGGGCTATGGCAGGAATTTTCGGAGCAAGTGGACAAACATGCATTGCTGGATCAAGACTTCTTGTTCAAGAGTCCATTTATGAATCATTTCTAGATCAATTAGTAGCTAAGGCAAGCAATATAAAATTAGGTAATCCATTAGAAAAAGAAACAGAAATGGGGCCAGTAGCAAACGAAAAGCAATTTAAGATAATCCAAAATTTAATCAAAGAGTATGGAGGTAAAGTTGTTCTAGGTTATAAAGATTTCGAAGATCAATTAGGCCAATTAAAGAAAGGATATTTTATCCCCCCTACGATTCTTGCACCAGTAGATAATGAAAGTACAATTGCTCAAAATGAAATATTTGGACCAGTATTATGTGTTATTCCTTTTAAGGACGAGAACGATGCTGTTCAAAAAGCGAATCAAACTAAGTTTGGTCTAGCTGCAGGGATATGGACAGAAAATGTAAAAAAAGCTCATCGAGTTGCAAATAGAATCCAAGCTGGAACTATATGGGTTAATACATATAGAACAACTGCAGCACAAGCTCCATTCGGTGGATTCAAATCAAGTGGTTATGGAAAGGAAAGAGGTGTAGAAGCTCTTTATGAATACACACAAGTAAAGAATGTAATGGTTAACTTATCGGATGACCAACGGGACCCATTTAGTATACAGAATTAAAAATTGGAGTGATTTGATGACAGATTTAAATATAGGTGTCATCGGCCTTGGACAGATTGGTGGATCTGTCACAAGAAGATTAATAGAACTAAATTACAATGTATACGCCTATGATTTAATCGAAGATAAAAGAATAGCAATGAAGGAACTAGGAGCAAAAACTGTTGAAAATCCACAAGAATTATTGAAACATGTCTCAACCCTTATTATGAGCCTCCCACATGATGAATCTGTTCTCCAAACGATAAATAATATTAATTTTAAAGAAGCCAGTAATATTACCATTATTGAAATTAGTACCATCCTTCCACTAACAATGGAAAAATTAAAAGCTATTTGTAACTCATACGATGTCAAGGTGATTGATGCGCCAATTAGTGGTGGTCCTAATGAGGTTAAAAAAGGTGAATTAAGCTTTATTATATCTTCGGATGAAATAGTGTATAAAGATAAGTTCCACATTTTCGAATGCCTTGGGAAAAGTGTCCATTATATTGGAGAGAAAATTGGGGAAGCAAAAGCAATGAAATTAATGAATAATATCATGACTTTAGGAAATGTTCTGGTAGCTTCATCTTCCTTTTCCCTAGGTTTAAGAGTTGGCATGGACCCTCAACTAATGTATAACGTATTATCACAAACTGGTGGAACTTCACATCATTTTGTTAAGCGCTTTCCAAAAGTAATTAATGCAGATTATTCACCACTATTTTCTAATAATCTAGGCTTAAAAGATTTAAAGTTAGCGTTAGAGTGGGCTAAGAATGAACAATTAAATACAGAATTACTAGAAATACTCCATCAGTTCTACCAAAAAGCCGTTGACGAAGGCTTTGGAGATGAAGATATTGTATCAGTTATTAAATATTTTATGAAAAATACAGAAGAAAACAACAAAATGATTCTTAAGTAAAAGGGAGAGATTTCTATGAAGAGAATAATCTTTTTTGTATCGCTTATTTTAATATTGGCAGCATGTGGATCTTCAGAAGAGTCATCTGGATCACAAGGAAGTTCTCAGGACTTAACAATTACAACAGGCGCACAAGGCGGTAGTTGGTATCCGATTGGGGGAGCATTAGCAGAATTAATGAATGAGAATATTGATGGAATGACCTTTTCTTCTGTACCAGGAGGTGGAACATCTAACCCCAAATCTGTAGCCACAGGTAAGGCCGATATTGGGTTTAGTTATAATTCAACACTGGTTTCTGCTCAAGAAGGTACGGATCCATATAACAAGAAATTAGATGGTTTAAAGGCAGTAGCAAAAGTTTATGATATGGCTTGGCATGTAATAACTCCAGAAAGTTCAGGAATTACGTCTTTTGAAGACATTGCTGAAAACCAAATTAGAGTAAATTGGGCTCCGAATAAGAAAGGAACCGGGGATGAATGGATTACCACAAAAGTGATAGAAGAATATGGGTTTAATTACGATGATATTGAATCATGGGGTGGAAAAATGAACTTTGTTTCTATTTCAGACGGACTTTCCTTGTGGAGGGACGGACATGTAAATCTATATTCAGCTCATACATTACCACCACAGTCATCTTTTATTGAAGCAACCATGTCGGTTGATTCTAATTTCTTATCTATTAGTGACAAAGTACTTCAAAGCTTAAATGAAAAATATGGTTTAGTCGAAGCTACGATACCTGCCGGTACCTATGAAGGACAAAATGAAGATGTGAAGACGGTTACAATGCCAATGACAATTTTTGCTCACGAGGATGTATCAGAAGATGTAATCTATCATTTCACAAAATTATTAGATGAAGAGACTGAATATTTAACAACTGTACACCAAGTATTCAAAAACTTTGATATCGAGACAGCATGGAAAGATACTGGAATTGATTTACATCCGGGAGCTCAAAAATACTATGAAGAGATTGGTGTAATGGAATAAATTGAAACTTCTCCTACTAAAGAGGTGAATCAAAAATGAAGTTAAAAAATATTAATCATTATTTAATAATAATAGTAGCGATTTCTATGTCGTCTTTTCATATATATACTGCCATTTTGGGAAGTCTCGAAGGGATGTTACAACGAAACACTCACTTATTATTTGCGATAATATTGATATTCTTAGTGTACCCAATTACCAAAAATAGAGAGCCAACAAATAAATATATAATTACAAACTGGTTAATAACAATATTAGCCAGTAGTCCTTTTTTATGGATTATATATGATTATTCAAGAATAATTGAACGCTGGCCATTAGCTGACGTTGTTACAACAAATGATTTAATTTTTGGTAGTTTAGCATTAGTTGTAATTCTAGAGATTACGAGAAGAACTATGGGAGTACCAATGTTAATTATCGCGACCACATTCATTTTATATGCCTTATATGGCCAAAATCTTCCGGGAATTGCAAGCCATAGAGGATATGGTTTACCAATGATTATCGATCAATTATTTCTAACAACAGAGGGGATATTTGGGGTAGCTTTATCTACTTCAGCAACTTTTGTATTCCTCTTCATTTTATTTGGGGCATTTTTAGAAAATACAAAAGCTGGAAAGTTTTATATGGATATTGCTTTTGCTACAACAGGTAAAACAAGAGGAGGTCCTGCGAAATCAGCTGTAGTAGCAAGTGGTCTTATGGGATCTGTATCTGGTTCTGCTATAGCTAATGTTGTGACAACAGGTTCTTTAACTATTCCTTTAATGAAGAAAGTAGGATATAAACCTAATAATGCTGGAGCTATTGAAACGGCAGCTTCTGTTGGCGGACAGATAACGCCACCATTAATGGGAGCCTCAGCATTAATAATGGCAGAATTCACAGGTATTCCTTTCGCCCATATCATTTTGGTTAGTATCATACCAGCTATTATTTACTTCTTGAGTGTACTCTTAATGGTACATTTCAGTGCCATAAAAAACAATATTGAGGGAGAGAAAGCAGAAAGTTTGCCAAACCTTGTAGAGACACTAAAAGAAGGATGGCACCTGGTTATTCCTTTAGGTGTCTTGGTGTGGTTATTAATAGAAGGACGTACGCCTGTAAACGCAGCAATATGGGGTATTATTTCTGTAATCATTGTTTGTTCTTTGCGTAAAGGAACAAGACTGAAAATGGAAACAATCTTCAAATCCCTTATCGAGGGGGCTAAAGCATCATTAATTATTGCTGCAGCTACAGCCTGTGCTGGAATTATAATTGGTATCTTCTCTTTAACGGGGTTAGGAATGCAATTTTCATCACTTATCATAAATATATCTAATGGACAATTATTTTTAGCTCTCGTATTGGTAGCGATTTCTTGTATTATTATCGGAATGGGGTTGCCTGTAGTAGCAGCTTATATTGTAATGAGTGTAATGGCTGCACCTGCTTTAGTAGATTTAGGAGTAGATTTACTGATTGCACATTTGTCCATCATTTGGTTTACTCAATTATCTAATGTTACACCACCAGTTTGTTTGGCTGCATATGCCGGATCTGCAATAGCCAAAGGAGATCCAATTAAAACCGGATGGATATCGTTAAAATATGCGATAGGTATTTTAGTACTCCCATTTGTATTCGTTTATAACCCACTTTTGTTAAATGGCTCTATAATCGAAATTGTAATTACTATTGTATCTACTTTAACAGGATTTATAGCATTGACATCATCTTTTGAAAGTCATTTAGTAAAACATTTAAATAACATACAAAGAATACTTTTATTCATTTCAAGCATAGCATTATTCATACCTGTTATGTTAATTAAAGGAGTTGGTTTAACACTATTAATTATCGTATTCTTTTGGCAATACAAACAAGAAGATACAGTATCAATTAAATCAACCGTTCAACAATCCAATTGATAGGTCCAACATTTTAAAATAGGTTATAAGATGACTTGCTACCAAAAGTATTTATTGAATTAAAGGGGTTGTCTGATAAGCCCCTAAAATAAAACAAGACCAAGTAGCGTTTTTCGTTCTACTTGGTTCCTCAAGTTTCTCAGGAACCCCTTCCGGGTTTTCAAGGATGTGATCTGCCTTCGTATCGGCTTCCATCTGTGTCATTTCTTCAATGTGACGCAAGGTTTCTTGGATTTTCTGTTTTAATTTCTCTTCAAATTTTGTAGTGGATTTTTTCCATACGAAAGAGTACTTATTGGCATTGGCTTCAATCTCGTGCCATCCAAAAAGTAGTTTTCAAAGGTGATGTAGTTTTCTTCTATCAACTTTTGGATCATTGCTTCAAACAGTTCATCCATTAATGCTTTCATGCGAACACCGCGAAATTCATTAAGGGTACGGAAATCAATCGGGGGATTGCATCGCAGCTAGCCACATCGCTGGGATGCTTTCATGGATGAGTTTTTCTATCCCGCGACAGGAATACACTTTCTGAGAATAACCATAAAGAATTACTTTAAGTATCATTTTAGGGTGAAAAGAGCTCCGACCACCGCCTGGGTAGTACGAAAATAAATTCTCATCAGGGATGGCTTCGACCATTTCGTCGATGACACGAGCGACATGATGTTCGGGAATGAATTCTTGAAGATCAAAAATCATTTGGATTTGTTGATTATTGTAGGGCTTAAAAGTAGGTGGGAATGTTCGTTTCGGATTGAATTCTTCCTTCTTTTCCTCTGGAGATGGAGTAATTTCCGTGTTATAATTTTCAGTAGTAATCGAAAGATTGCACATAAAAAAAGCGAGAAAAGGGCTGCCAGAAGGTCAGTTTTCACTGACTTTCTGGACAGCCCCAAGTTATTCATACATATCCTTTTTCTTTCAAGCTGGTATATTCAGCTTTAGCATTGACGACGAGATAACCTCAATCCCCATCATCCGTCCAGCTTCTACAAGTTAATTTTGTTACTTCAAGATCTTCTCTGGACGGGTTTGTATCTTGAGAAGGATGTTGGTGACATAGAATGATGGCTGCGCTGTTATTCAGAATTGCACTTTTGAATACTTCTCTGGGATGAACGATACTTGCATTGATTGAACCGACATGACAACGATGCACCGCAACAACACGATTTTTTGTATTAAGACACATGACAAAGAACACTTCGCGATCATCTTACCCAATAAACACAGCAGCTGTAGAATCATCCCTTTGTTTAACTCATCATTTTCACCAAGCAACAAAGTTCGTTCTAACGATTAGAAGTGGTATCCATTAAAATAATTTATATCTTTAATCACTACACTTGTTTCTCCATTTGGAGTTATTAATACCATTTTCTCTCCTAAACAACGGTATAATAGTTGGCTCCCGACAGGAGAATGAAATGAAATGTAACCCTTATCAGGATCTGTTTCCCCCGGAAAACAAATGGTATAATGATCAACCTCATTATCATCCTCATACAATACAGATACCTGGCTCCCAATAAAAACTTTGGTCAGTGTGGAGGAAGCTGTGTTGTCGATTGTCAACAAATATTCCTTTAATGCTGATGCATATCTTTCAAAGAATTGAAAATCCTTGTTTTTATGATCTATTGTTGTTAAATATAAGTCTAAAAGCTCCTGACGATTTTCATCGATATAAGTTAATTGTTCTATTAAACTTTTTTTCAATGATTGAAGAAAATCATGGCTCATGGAAAGTAACTCCCTTCTCTGGACTATACACCTTGCATAATTTCATTTTAAATTTCATTTTGCACCCTCCTTAAATATAAAAAATTGAGATCCCACAGACTCTGAAACCTCTGGAACCTCAAATTCAAGTATACCACGTAAAAAGGAAACGTGGGATTAATTAAATGAGCGTTTTTTGTGCTTCCACTTCTTTTTCACCACTTGCCATCGCTCGTGCAATTCGGTCTAGCTCTTTTTCATATTGGTACAAGCCCATAATTAACATAGAACCTCTCGTTTCCTCTTTTATGGGATTTGATGGCCATATAAAAGAAACATTTAAGAAAAGGAAGGAGATCAACTCCCTCCTTGAATCTTAAACATATCCTTTTTCATTTAAACTGGTATATGCAGCATTCGCATTAACTATCAGATGATCCAGAACCTCAATCCCCATCATATGTCCAGCTTCTACAAGTCTTTTTGTTACTTCAATATCTTCTCTGGACGGGTTCGTATCTTGAGAAGTATGCTGGTGACATAGTATGATTGCTACACTGTTATTAAGGATTGCACTTTTGAATACTTCTCTTGGATGAACGATACTTGCATTGATTGAACCTACATGACACCGGTGGACTGCAACAACCCTTTTTTTTGTATTGAGGCACATGACAAAGAACACTTCGCGATCATCTTCCCCGATAAAGCCAGCAGCTACTTTTGCAGCATCCTCTGGAGAACGGATGATATACAGTTCCCCTCCTTCCACCTCTGAAATCACATGTCTGATCCGTTGAATTTCATAAATTGTTTCCATCATGAAACAGCTCCTTTCTTTGTTTGAAAAGAAAGGAATTTTTGCGAAAACGAGTGTAGAAGGATACGAAAGTATGCAGAAGCATCAAGTGGGAGGTAACGGACATATGCAAAACCCAATAACTTAGCCAGCGTTGTTGTTCATTTTTTTGCCATAGTTACGCTGGCTTAGCCGATTTGGTTTTGGTTGTGGCCGTTCGACCACGCAGATCCTTTACCGAGTGATGAGCAAATAATTATAATGAGGTGGACAAAGGAAGGATAAAGAACCCGTTAAGTTTATTAAAACAGTCGGAGTTTACTTTATGGAAAAATATCAAATTAATTTTTCTTTAAAGGTTTTGGTTTAATCTGTCTTAGGACAACAGTACCATTACACTGAACTCTTTCTCACAAACTATATCTCACTTAAATTTAACTCTCAAATGAATTCCTGTAAGCTGCTTTAATCAATTCCCATTGAAGTTCATCTGTGGTTGAAACCTTAAAATGAGCTCGATGAAGGGTTTCTCCTACTCCTACTGCGAACATGCCACTTGCAAGAATAGCTCCAATCCCTGCTGCTGCATCCTCAATTCCTATTGATTTTTTAGGATTTGCACCCAAATTTTCACAAGCTGTCAAAAAGATTTCCGGGTCAGGCTTGGATCTCTTTATGTTGGAAGCATTTACAACATAATCAAAAGTTTCTTCCAATTCTAGTGCTTTTAATACGGTTTGTGCATTTTTTGAAACAGAAGCAATCCCTATCGGAAGTCCTTCTAATTTGATTTTGGAAATCAAATCGGATATCCCTGGTAATACATCCTTAGATGATAAATCCCTCAACAATTCTCGATAAAGGATGTTCTTTCTTTCGGCCATTTTTTCCTTTTCAGAAGGAGTAAATTCGTTCTCCCGATTATCCTTCCGTAAAATAAGCTCAAGAGACTCAATGCGGCTGACACCTTTTAACAGCTCATTAAACTCCGCATCGATTGAAATATCAAGCTCATCCGCAAGTTGTTTCCATGCTAAAAAATGATAATGGGCCGTATCCGTAATGACTCCATCAAGGTCAAAAATTACGGCTTCAATTGTATTCCTTTCCATGGCAAAAATCCTTTCTATGGAAACAGCTAAGTTAGCTCAAGCTGTTCTCATCTTTTTTCTTCATTACGATTTTATCGGTTAGCAAAAACACTTTACCGTTAATTTCAATTTTTAATGGGTTTCCCGATTCCATTGTAACTTCAGTATCTTGATGGGTTAGTTTTATTTTTAATCTTCGTCCACGATAGTGTAATGGAATAACCAGTTCGTTCCATTTCTTAGGTAGTTTAGGATTAATTTTCACACCATTTTCTATAGAAAGATTTGCGAATCCAAAAACTACTGCCAACCAAAGTGCACCAAGCGAAGCAGCATGAATACCTTCATCAGAAGAATGGGGATTAGGCCCCAAGTCAATTAAACACGCTTCCTGGAAAAATCGATAGGCTGTTTCATCCTGGTTCGTTCGAGATGCAACAATTGCATGAATCGCTTTACTCAATGAAGAATCGTGAATCGTATGGTCCTCATAATAATGTAGATTTTTTAAAACCACTTCACTCGGAAATAAGTTTGGAAAAAGATATAACAGCATCACGACATCTGCCTGCTTTAATATTTGCATTTCATTGACTTCTTTTCTAGAAAAATCTAATAAAATACTTTGGCTCCCTTGATTTTTTTTATAGGGAGATAGATTAATTTCAGGATTCCTTAAAAACGTGTCATCCTGTGGGATAAGGCCTTTTTCATTGGGCTTAGGCAAGTATAACCGGTTTAGAAAATCCTTGTATTGGTTCACCAGTACTACATCCAGGTCACCATACTTACCCATAAAGTAAAGTGCTTTCTCTACATTGTGATATGCCATATAGTTTGTATAGGCATTGTTATCAATATGTTCTGTATATTCATCCGGACCGATTACATCCTTTAGTGTAAGTCTGCCATCTTTCTCTGTTGTACGGCTAATCCAAAAACGACTGGTTTCCTTTAGTAAGGCAAGGCCTTCCTTTTTCATAAAAGTATCATCATTTGTAGATTGATAATATTGGACTACCGCAAATGCTATATCTGCGACGATATGATGTTCGGCTATTGCTGAAGCTACTTTTTGCCGATCTCCAGTCCTAATGTTAATCGCTGCAAATTCTGGCGTTTCTTCCTTTCCGCTAAAAGCACTTTCCCACGGAAAAAGTGCACCATTAAATCCATTTTTCGAAGCCTTCTCTTTTGCTTGTTTCAATCTGAGATAACGATACCTTAATAGTTTCCTAGCGGTGCTAGGTTCAGTGAGCATATGGTGAGGTGCGATGAACATCTCTGCATCCCAGAATACGTGTCCTTTGTAGCCCTCCCCGGTCAACCCCTTTGCGCCAACACTAAAACGTTCGTCATGTGAAGGTGTCATGATTTCAATATGATATAACGCAAAGTCAAGCGCTAACTGATCGAATTTATTTGACGAGGTGATTTTTACTCGTTTTTTTTCCCAAAACTTCTCCCACTCTATGGTAGAATGGGAAAGTAATGCATCATATCCTTGTGCTATATTACGATGAATTGCAGACAAAGAAACCTTTTCAGGACTACCAGCCTCTTTTCCTTGGTCAAGGGAAGTATAGATGGTCGCAATCTTCTCAATTACTAATGGTTCCTCCATGGGAATTTGGCAATTCATCGTTGATAAAAGCTGCCTATTCTTTGCTGTAAATGTCTTTTCGTTCTCGATGGAGGAAACACAAGAAGTTGCGATCGCAACGGTATGTCCAGATTCCGTTGTTCGATAAACCCCCTGCATTACTTGTTCGTTATGGACACGAATCTTATCCTCAATAAGATGCTGTCTACCAAAGTTGGTTTGTTGGGCATCTATTCCTGTCACTATTTTCACGTTAGCTGTTTTCTCTAGACTTTTGATCGTCACCTTTGATGCAAACGTATGTAGATCATCTTTAGAGACAAAACGTTTAAAAGAAAGATGGAAATGATTACCCGTAGGACTTCTCCATAGAATCTCACGGTTGATTTCACCGTTTGATAGAGCTAATTCCCTTTTATAAGATAGGATTCCCTCATTTTGTAACGAGAAAATAGATCCATCTATTTCGATACGTATACCAACCAGATCCGGTAAATTCACTAAATCCGAAGATTCGTTTGGAGTCATTTTATTGTAGATTCCTGCAATGTACATACCACGGGTTTGGCCTGGATAATCTTCTTCATACGTACCACGAAGACCCAAATAACCGTTTCCTAGAGTCATTAAGGTGGCAAATTTATTTAAATAACGCAAATCAAATTTTTCATCATTTATAACCTGCTGATTTATCATAAGGTCACACTTTCACCCTTTTCTGCTGATTGATAGAGAGCTTCGATTATTTGTTGGATAAGGTATCCCTGGGTACCATCTGCGACCATTACGTCTTTTCCTAAACACTTGTCTACAAATGCTGCTAAGCTTTTTTGGCTACGGTCTGAATCGGCTGATTCCTTTTCTAAAATCGAATAAAACTCTCCTTTTTGATCTGTATAAATGTGAGCTGGGAACAAAGTAGCTCCTGCTTGATCCCCGTAAAATTCTACATTCATTAAAGAAGTTTCTTTAATATTCAAGGCAAATGATGTTTCAAGCTGAAGTAGCCGCCCTCCCTCTAATTCAATAAAACCAAAAAGGGAATCCTCTACTTTAAACTGTGAAGGATCCCAGTTACCAAGAGTTCCCTCATTCTTTTTCGAACCAATTTTTTGATACATTTTTGCTGTTACTATTTGGACCTTTGGATACTCTAATACATATAATGCCGCATCTAGCATATGAATACCGATATCGATAAGTGGGCCGCCTCCCTGCATATCCTTATTAATAAAGTGACCCCATCCTGGTATGCCACATCGACGTAAAGCTTGTACTTTAGTTACGTAAATATCCCCTAAAAGGCCGTCTGATGCTTTTTCCTTAATAATTTGAACATCTTCTGCAAAGCGATGATGTAAATTATAAGCCAATAGGCAATGATTTTTCTCAGCAGTCTCTTTCATTTCTTTTGCTTGTTTAGCAGAAGTTGCTGGTGGTTTTTCACACAATACGTCACATCCATGTTCCAACGCGTAAATCACATGTTCATAATGAAAGCGGTTGGGCGTACATACGCTGACAATATCAGGCTTTTCTGTTTCGTACATTTCCTTTGCATCTGAATAAAAACGAGGAATGTTGGTACGCTCAGCAAAACTTTTCGCTCGCTCGGTATTAGGACTCACAACCGCTACTAACTCAAGTTCTTCTCTTGTGCGGTAATAAGGAACGTGAACTTTCTCTGCAACGTTTCCTCCTCCAATAACAGCAACTTTCTTTTTAACCACGTTATAGCTCCTCTCTAGATGGATAACAAGTTTTTAAGAAACTGTAATGATTTTAAGTACTCATCTTCTGGGTTATCCCCTCTGATACGACATTCAATCGTTAGGAATCCCTCATAGCCATCTACTTCTAACTGTTTAAAATGCTTTTCAAAATCAATTGAACCAGTACCAGGCTGATAACGATGATTATCTGCAATATGAACATGTTCAATAACATCTCGATGATAATGTAATGCTTCAGAAATATCATCCTCTTCAATG
Source organism: Pseudalkalibacillus sp. A8 (assembly GCF_045920555.1). Lineage (NCBI taxonomy): Bacteria > Bacillati > Bacillota > Bacilli > Caryophanales > Fictibacillaceae > Pseudalkalibacillus > Pseudalkalibacillus sp. A8. The sequence continues at coordinate 2,572,066 of NZ_CP174509.1, read as the reverse complement.
TTCATATGATAAAAGTCCGCAATGATTTTTACATTATCCAGTTTATTTTCTTCTATATAAGTCCTAGCATCGCTCAAGGTATTGATCATATGATCTTGATAACGATTTAATGGCTCTAAAAATATGGTAGTACCTGTTTCTTCTGCAACTCCGTTTAGATAAACAAGAGATGCTGTAATCGACTGCCTATCGCCTGTAACACTTCGAGGAGATTCCATCGGCGGCAAACGATGAGTAAACATTCCCCAGGCTGCCGGTACTACAATTCCTTTTCCGCCAACAACCTGTAAGGCTTCCAAGATTTTTTTAATTTCAGCTAATCCATTAAGTCTCCGTTCTTCAATAAAGTCTCCAATCCAACCATTGTAACCACCGCATGCAGTCGTTACAGGTATACCTGTTTCAGCAATCGCTTCCTTAACTTCATCTAAATTTTCAACCAATAAGCGGCCATCGATCTCGAAGCCTTCAAATCCAATCTTTTTTATATAATGAAACTTTTCTTTAATATCTGTTGGGAAGAAACTTTGATTCTGTGTACCTAATTTCATTAAGCAAACCTCCTGCAAAAGTATTCCTACTGGAAAACAGTACTTTCTTTAATGGATGATGACTATTTTACTTCTTGAATTCAATTCCCATCTTTATACTTAATTCAGGATGCTGATCAACGTACTTCATATAGGCTTTAGCACTGTCTGTAAAGGTTACAATTGGTTCAATGATATCTTCACAATTAAGATAACCATTCATTAATAGTTCCCAGCAAGTATCCTCTATCCGCTTACGATTCCAGCGTGGGTAATCCGGATTAGGTTCACTTGCGGCACGTGAAAATACAATTTTTGCATTGTTAAAGTGTGCCTCACGTCCAAAGTTTAGTCCCTCTGGAAACGGCTTTCCGAAAGCAACGTATGAAATAACCCCACCATAAGCAATGCCTTTTAATGCAGATTGAAGTGATGCTGAATTCCCACTTGTTTCAATAATGGAGTCTGCTCCAATCTTGTTGGTGAGCTTTTTCACTTCATAACCGACATCTTCCGTTACAGGGTCCAGACAAACATCTGCACCGTTTTTTAGTGCGATTTCCCGACGATGAACAAGTGGATCAACACCGATTACATTACTGGCACCTGCTTTTTTAGCAAGCTGGATTGCGATTTGACCAATGGCCCCCAATCCCGCTACCACAACAAAATCCCCGGCACGGACATGTGCATCTCGCACACCACTCATTGCAAATTGTGCTGGGTCATAACAAACTGCATTTTGCCATTTAGCTCCTTCGGGCATTCTCCGTAATCGAGGATTATCGACTCCATTGACGATTACGGTTTCTCTTATAGGACCATACGTACATACCGATTCTCCGATCTTGAATTCCGTAACATCTTGTCCGATTTCGATGATTTTTCCTACAACCATGTTTCCGAGTTGAAATTCACCAAAAACAATTCCTTTTTCTGAATTCTCTTCCCTTGGTATAAACATCCGCCACTCTTCAGAAAAATGTTCATCCATAAAGGGGGTATGTCCACGGAAGTCGATGACTTCGGTTCCATGTTTAGGTGAAGCAAATTCAACCTTAATTTTGACTTCATGTGGTTTCACAGTATGATCTTCATATTCTATAAATGCTGCCACCCTTGGCTTAACAGCTACTAATTTTTTCATATTTAATACAACTTCCTTTCAAATGAGGGTAGGCTTATCCTTTGACCCCGCCTTGGGTCAAATCGCCTTTAATAAAACGTTCCGAAATACCATACAAAATAACTACAGGTAATGCTGTCACTAATGAAGCCGCCATCATTCGTCCCCAAACATAATCTGGAGTACTAAATAATGCATACAAGCCGATCGGCAAAGTGAAATTCCCTGTATCTGATAGGAATATTGACGCAAACAAATAATCGTTCCAAGCTATCATGAAAGCGTACACAAAGACAGAGATGATCCCAGAAATGGATAATGGGATGATGATGTAAAATATAATTTGTACACGATTCAAACCATCGATCATTGCGGCATTTTCCAGGTCATCAGGAATAGTGTCAAAATAACTTTTCAACATATAGATGGCTGTTGGTAAAGTCTGTACAATCATCGTGATGATAAGTGCTGTTCTTGTATCATATAAACCAAGGCCAGATATGATTTTAAATAACGGTACGACGAGCAAAATACCAGAAAACATATAAACCGTGAAGAAACTAGCATTAATTGTTGTTCTTCCCATAAATCTTAGTTTTGAAAGGGCGTAGGCACCGAAGATCGCAATTGCTACTGATAATCCAGCTGCAGTTAAAGACACCATTAAACTATTAGTAAAGTAGGACAAAAAAGGAAAGATTACTGGATTAAAGATATCGGCATAATGCTGAAACGTCCACTCTTTCGGAAAGAGTGTCGGGCTCGTAGAGATTGCTTCAGAAGTGCTTTTAAATGATGTCATCAACATAATGAAAAACGGAAAGAGTGAAACTCCCAACAGTACGAATAACCCACTATAAAACCCTATTTTTTTGATTGCCTTATCTTTTTTACTACTAGCCATTGCCATTAAAATTCACCCTCTTTCTCGTTACCATAATAACGGTAAACAGAACAATGAAGAGTACAACTGAAATAGATGCTGCCTTGCCAAGATCATTGAACGCAAAAGCTGTTTCATATAGATAAATACCTAGAATGTTAACTTTGTTTGTCAATAGATAGACATCCTCAAACATGTAGAACATCCAAATAGCCCTCAAAGTGATGACCGTTATTAATACTGGCATAATCGCTGGTAGAGTAACGATTTTGAATTTATCCCAATTCGAAGCACCATCCATCTCAGCTGCTTCATACAAAGTTTTGTCTATCGTTTGTAAAATCGCGAGAAAGGAAATGAAAGCGTATGGGAAATATCGCCAGATCGCATATAAAACAACAAGAAAAAAGCTGCTGACTGGTCTATCAAACCATAGTGGTGCCTGGTCAAATAAATGGAGGACATCCACTCCTAAAACGTTCACAATTCCGTACCCATTATTAAACATGTATCTCCAGGCAAAAACCAAAGAAATAGATGGAGTTACATAAGATAAGATGATTAAGGATCGGGACATTTTTCTGAATTTAAACTGCCTATTAAAGAAGATTGCGACCGCAAGCCCTAGAGCAGTACTTCCAAATACTGTTAGAATCGTGTACAATACTGTAATTCCTAATGCTTTGAAGAACTCCGGGTCTTTCAAAATACTTATATAGTTTTCCAGACCTACAAATGTCGAAGGAAGCCGCGGGTTAACGGGTTGTTGAAAAAAACTTATTTGAATATTTGATAACATAGGATAGGCGACCAGTAACAACAACAAGAATATACTCGGGAAAAGTAATATCAACGCAAGTTTCAGGTCTGTTTTTTTTCTAGGCTTCGTTTTCATGATACCCCCCTGACCAATCTATGGAACTTCATTCTTTTCTTACTTAAGTCGACTCACTTTAATTAGTCTTCTTTAGTAGGTGATTAAAAAGCTGAAGGGATTGCCAAAAGGCAATACCCTTCACTTTATCTTATTTTAGAACTTCCTTGATTTCTTTTTCAGCTTGTTTAAGTTCACTTTCGACCTCTTTCTTACCTACGGTTACTTCATTGATCATTTTAGGGATTACACCAGAACTTGTTATGTCTCCCATTTTCAAGTAGTTTTTATCATCTACTAAACCAAATACCTGGATATCATTGAATGAATCCGCGATTTCAGCGGAAAGGTCGCCAAAGGCATTTACCACTTCATTGGATTGATACTCTTTATTCTCTGTTACCTTCTTACTGACAGGTTGTGCTCCTCCAGGGGACATTAATACCCATTCAGTCATATTCTCCGGTTCAGCCATAAATGCTAGAAATTTTTCTGCCGCTTTTTTATTTGTATCATCTAAACCAGAGGAAATCGTAAGTGCTGACGTTGTACCAAAAACTGCTTTTTCCTTTTTATTAGGAATAGCAAAACCAATATTTTCAGCATTTCCTTCCTCGAAAACTGATGGCAGGATATAGGTAGAATAAACAGTCATTGGTACTGTCTCGTTCATAAAGGCGTCTTTTACCTCAGTTACATCGTTAGATCCTGGCATGGTGTATTGGGATAATTCTTTATAATACGTTAACGATTCTTCCATTGCAGGTGTATTTAGGTTTAAATCCCCGTTAGCTTCTAGTACATTGGCTTTGTTTGATAATGCGAACTGTGAAAATGCTTGTTCTGAAAATCCGCTTTCTGCAGTAGGCAAAGCAATACCGTACTTTTTATTACCCTGATCGGTAAACGCTTTTGCAATTTCCATGACTTCATTCCAATTTTCAGGTTCCTCAAAACCTTTTGATTGAAGCATCTTTTTGTTATACCAAATACCTTGGACCCATCCACTAATTGGTAATCCTGTATAACTCTTACCATCTTCGGTTTTCATTAGTTTTAGAGCACCTTCATAAAAATTACTTTCTCCAGCTTCATCAATTACTTTTTTTACAGAATCTTTATCGATAAGCTGATCTTTATCCATCACTTTTGCATAATCCTGTCCTACCTCAATTACTTCAGGTAGCTCACCTGCACTTGCAAGGGTAACAATCTTTGTATTATAGGAATCCTCTTCGACTGGAACCTGTTTAATTTTAATACCAGGATTTTCTTTCTCGAATTTTTCTACTAATTTATTGATTACTGCTAAGCGTTCTTGTTCTACCGAAGAGTGCATAAACTCTATCGTAGTTTGTTCATTACCATTTTGGTCATTGTTGCATGCAGTTAAGGTTGCTGTTGTTATGATCAACGCAACAATGAGGCTTAAGAATTTTTTTGTCATTTGGACCTACCTCCTAATTAATCGGTTTCAACCAAAGAAACTGATATGGACCTATCACGATTGAATCATCAATTTCTATCTTATTTTGAGTAAGTACATTGATAAATTTACCTGTAATGCTACACTCTACTTCCTCATTTTTTAGGTTATGGATAACTGTGAGTTTTTCACCATACTTATTAAATCGGTCAAAAGCGAAAAATGCTTCTCCCAAATCCATTACTTCCATTGCTATATTAGGATGAAAGAGTTTTTCCTCTTTACGTACGGAAATCATGTCGGATAATTGATTGTAAACTTTATGCCTTAACGTACCTTGATTTAACAAATCTTCTTCTAACTCTTCCAATTTATATTTCTGCCGATTGATGGAGCGGTTCATCCCTGTTCTCGATACCCCTTTGTAATCGTTTCGAGAACCCAGTATGCTTTGAATATACACAGCAGGAACACCCGGTAGGGTCAACAAGATAGAATGGGCAACTATGAATCTTTTAACTCGGAGATCATCGTTATCCGTTTTCTTATTTAATGCATCAAGGTACGTTACATTAATTTCATAAGGACTTTCACTTCCATCTGGATTTCTCTTATAGGAAACTAGAGCTACTTCTTCTTGTAGATCCTTAACCATCGAAAGGATTTCCTCTTCTGGAATAATACCTCGTATTGGATTCATCCCGATTCCATCGTGAGAAGCAAGAAAGTTAAAATAGGTTGTATCCTGACTTGTATCATGGAGAGTTTTGGCCCAATCGGTGAGGACTTTCCCATTCTCTCTCATTATGGAATAAAGGACTAAAGGAGGAAGCGGGAATTGATAAACCATATGTGCCTCATCATGACCGTTTCCAAAATAGGAAATATTATCCTTGTGCGGGACATTTGTTTCAGTAATCACAACTGTTCCATTGGCAACTTCGTCTACCACATCCCGAAACAATTTAACAAGTTCATGTGCTTTTTCATGATGAATACAGGTTGTTCCAATCTCTTTCCATATAAATCCAACTGCATCTAATCGGATATATTCTGCCCCTTCTTCAATGTAAAACAGTAAAACATCTAACATTTCCAAAAGGACTTGGGGATTAGAAAAATTTAAATCAATTTGATCTTCACTAAATGTCGTCCAAACATATCTTTCTTCTCCATTTAGAAGTTTAAATTTAGTTAAAAGAGGATATGCTCTAGGTCTTGTTACGGTACTTAAATCAACGGAAGGATCCAGTTCAATGAAATAATCTTTATAGTGTGGATTACCTTCTAAATAGTTTTGGAACCAGTCACTTTGAGACGAAATATGATTACACACATAATCAAACATTAGCCTTGCGGATTTTGATAAATCTTTGACCTCTTTCCATTCCCCAATGGTCGGGTTGACCTTCTTATAATCAATAACAGAAAAACCATCATCCGATGAGTACGGGTAAAAAGGAAGAATGTGAACGATTTCAAAGTTCTTTGCCAGAAACCGATCATACATATTTTTAAAGGTTTTTAATGCAGGGATTTCTTCCTCTTTAACTTGATCCCCATATGTAATTAGGACAATATCTTTTTCATCCCATTTCTGTTTCCTTTGTCGTATAGGCTTTTTCTTTATTTCATGGATGCGTTTTTTAATTTCAGTCCAAACCGGGTCTATTATATCTTGGTCCTCATAAATGAATTCGAGTCTTTTTTTTATCGTTTCCATAGATTCCTCCCTTTTGGGACCGCTCCCAAAAAATAATAAAAAAATTATGAAATATTATTTTTGACAAAAGAAAAAACAACATTTAAAGTCTAAGAGTGGTTGGGACCGCTCCCATAAGTTAATATAGTATAGGAAGCGCTTTCTGTCAACACAAATAGTTTGAATATTTTCTACTATTTGTTCTTCGTTAATGGTAGATTACAGGGGACAATTCCTTTATTTCTGGCTGTATTCCGATACGTTCAAGCACCTAAAAACAAAGAAGAAAGTAGAGATGAACTTTTAGTGGTTGCTACTTTTTGGGTTTCAGCCATATAATTTATCCTGTACCGCTCCATGTTTTACAATTTTTTGATAAAAAGAGAACTTACCAAAAATTAGAAGCTAATAGCGTAAACATATAAAAGCGTGTCTACTATTTTGGGCTTTTATTAAGCCATTAATAAGCTGTGAAATGTATTAAAGGAGGAGCAAAAATTGATTCCCACTATATATGACATTGCCAAGGTTGCGAATGTTTCCAAATCTACGGTGTCCAGGGTGCTTAATAACCAAAGAAATATTTCTGAGGAAGCAAGAAACAGAGTCTTAAAAGCAATCGAGAAATTAAATTACCATCCAAACAAGTTAGCACGTGCGCTTTCATCAGGCTTTGATGCGATTATGGTAATATCTCGCTCTACAAAAACAACATCTGATAATCCTTTTTTCTCCGAAATCCTTCACTCAATTTCAAGAAAGGCGGAAGAAGAAGATTTCGATGTAATTTTGCAAACAGCCAAAAATACACAAGATGAACTTACAAAATGTGTTAGTAAAATTAGAGAAAAAATGATCAAAGGGATTATAATGCTGACTTCACCTGCAGATGAAACTTTTTTCAAGCAATTAGATATGTTTAATATTCCGGTTGTAGTGGTGGGAAAGGTTGAAGGAAATTATAATAATATTTTTTCAGTCGATACGAATAATTATCAGGATAGCTATGACCTTACAAAGTACTTGATTGAAAAAGGCCATCGAGAAATAGCCTGTATGCATTCCCCACTCGATTATCATGTGTCGATCGATCGTTTAAATGGGTATTTAGATTGTATGGAGGAAAATGGTTTGGAACTCCGGAAAGAATTTATAGTTGATAGTGGGTACACAGTTGAAAAAGCATATGAATCTGCAAAAAAACTACTTCTTACTGCTAGTCACCGTCCTACTGCTGTTTTTGCAACTGATGATCTAAAGGTTATGAGTATCTATAGAGTTTGCACAGAAGAAAAGATTGAGATGCCCAATGAATTATCAATTGTTGGTTACAGTAATTCTAGTTATTCTCCATTTTTGCTTCCTGCATTAACACGAATTGAAATACCTGTAAAAAAGTTAGGGGATGCAGGTACTGAACTTTTGTTTAACAAAATTAAACAAAATAATACTTCGAGTCATAAAACGTTTATTCCAACTTCTAAAATCATTCAAGATTCTGTAATTAAAATTTAAACGTTAAGATATAACGGTACCGATTTAACAGAACGCCAATGCGTTCTGTTTTTTATTATTGTTTAGAAAACCCCTGGCTATGCCGGGGGTTTTCTAAACAATAAAAAGGGGAAGGAGCCAAGCTCCTCCAAAGCTTTATAAGTATCCTTTTTCTTTCAAGCTTGTATACGTAGCATTTGCACTGACAATCAGGTGATCTAACACTTCAATCCCGATCATATAGGCTGTTCACTTTTATTAATTGAAGCTTTTACACGTAAATTGATAACGTCTTCGCACTATTTGTAAAACTATAACAAATTAACTTAACAAATAAATAGCAGTTAAGTTGATGAGACATTTTGAAAAAAACGATTCGGACTTAAGTGATTTATAGGGTAACTCGTTTTTCCATCTATTAATAATTCTGTGGTAATTTTTCCGATAACAGGTGACATTTTAAACCCATGTCCCGAGAATCCACTTGCAATCAGAACATTTTCCATACCTGGTACAGAACCTATAACAGAATGATCGTCGGGTGAATAGCTATCCATATAAACACTTGCCCGGACTGGATCAGGCTTTAGGCCAGGTATCAATTCCCTGACAGCATCACTAACTGTTCTTAATTCATCGACATTAACATCCCTATTCAAATTTGCAGGTTCTTTAACGTAAACAGGGTCCTTAGTGTTAGAGGCTTTTACCATCGTACCATCAAGTGTCGGTGTTCCTGTCAATCTAAAACCTTTCCTCATACGAGCAAAGATCGGGAAGCGATCGGGTTTAAACATATCGATATCTTTTGCAGTAAACCAAGTTAATACAAGACGGCGTGCTTCATAGACCGTTTTGAATCCAGACAAAAACTTTCCTGTCCATGGTCCAGTTGTGATAAGTACTTTTCCAACTCGATATTCTTCCTTATCTGTTGTAATCGTAACACCTAATTTATCAGAATGGATATCCTTAACTTTTGTATAGCGGTGTATTTTTGCACCTAGATTTTCTGCCCGGTCTGCTGCTGAAATGACTGCAAGTTCCGGTCGTAAAAAGCCAGCATTTTTGTCTAATATCATAATGTCTTCACTAAATAATCGATGTTGAGGGTAACGTTGTTCAGCATATTTTCCAGCGAGGATTTCATGTTCCAGATTGAATGCTTCAATACTTTTTAATACATTCTTCATTACTTCTGTATTTGGATCTCCAATCATCAGACCGCCATTTAATGTCAGTAGGGTTGTGCCGGCTTCAGATTCGAGTTCTTTCCAAAGATGACGTGCTTCTTGTAGTAAGGGGACATATTCCTGACCTTCCATATAGGCAGTTCTGAAAAGTCTTGATTCACCACCTGCAGCAGAGCGATCATTTCCAATACCGTACTGTTCAAAACCTAAAACCGAAATTCCCCTTTTAGCAAGTTGCCATAGTGCCATACTTCCCATTGTACCTACTCCAATTACTGCCACATCTGCATGCATATTTACACCTCTCTCATATCCTTTATTCAAAATCTAATTAATATTCAGAATTTTTTTAGCCCATCTCTTCCTTTTTCGGTTCATTATGGATTCTATCCACATTTTTAAACATGTAGTTAAGCATGAAAAATCCAACTAATGAACCGAGTATTCCAAATGCTACATAGGGAATTTGCGTACCTATGATTTGAGCAACAGCAGCACTGAGAATTCCCAAAACCATACTGCCAATAGCCCCCTTTGGTGTTAAAAAAGCCTTATTCCGTAACAAGAATCCTGCGAATATGGGTACAAGTAACCCAGATGCTGAATATGCATATGTGGAAACGAGCCATCCTAAAGCTTGCGGGTAATATAAAGCTAATATGACGGCTAATCCTATCACGACAACAGCCATATACCTTGAGAATTTCAATAGATTTCTATCACTAACATTTGGATTGATGTACGAGTGATAAATATCCTTTGTAATGTTTACCACCACAGATTGTATAGCACTACTAACAGTAGACATTATCGTTGCTATTATGAAAGCGGAATAAATCGCCATGAACCAACTTGGGATTTGAGTAAGGAACCATCCTGAGGCCAATTCCGGATTTTCAAGGCCAGGGTTCATCGAGAAAATAGAAATTCCCATGAATGAAGCCCAAATACCGCTGATCACACCAACCAATGCTGCAATCACGAACGCTTTTTTAGCTATCTGGGGGCTTTTGGAAGCGTAAATACGTTGGTAGGACATTTGATTGGTTAATGCTCCTGGAAAAATAGCTAATATCCAGAAAATGATTGTCGCCATTCCTACGGCTCCTAAACCTTCTGGAAGGCCAATCATCGTTTCAGGTACTCTGCCAGCTATTTCATTCCAACCACCAGCTAAATTTAAAATATACAATCCACTTACCAATGACATGATAAGCATGACACATCCAAATATAAAGTCTGTCCACGCAACGGAAGTTAACCCCCCTGGCAAAACGAATAATAGACTAATCACAGCAAAAATAAAAACTAATAAAGGAAAAGATAGACCTGATATGTTCGAGAATAAATTACCGAAAGCCACAAGCTGAGTACATAACCATCCAAAAGGTACCACTATGGCCATAAATGTGACCATACTCATCATTAATTTATTTTCTCCGTATAACCTCTTGAATATTTCCGGCATCGTAGAGAAGTTTTGTTTTTTAAGCCAATTCGCCAGTAATACCAAGATGATGATTCCTACGGAATAAAGAAAATTATAAGTTATAGCGGACCAACCAGCACTATAACCAATCCCAATATGAGCCACTAGCACCCCACCACCCATACCAGTTGCAAATTGACTTCCTGCAACTACGTATACGGGTAATGATCTCCCACCAACAATCCAATTCTCACTACTTTTATTCTTACTTCCTATCCAAAAAGAAAAAATAGCAGCAGCAGACAATACAGTAACAGAACTTAACACAAGTACCAATGTAGAGTTCATCATTTTCCTCCAAACATTTTTAATGTACTATGATGTGAACTTCTGGCTGCGTTTAAGTAGGTTTCACCATCAGGTTTAAAACAAAGAGGTTCTTTTCTACATCCTGACGCCTCCCTTCTACGTAGTCTAAATATTCTGTTTTATATCAGTGTGATTAACCAAGGTAACAGTTGACATAATACGGGTTCCTATCGTTAGGCATAGTTCAAAAAACGTTTGAGGCCATATCGCTCCAGACTGATCGTAGTTTCGCCTTCCATTACTAATTCCGCCATCAATGTGCCGACCAGCGGAGATAAAGTTACACCACTATGCATCGCAGCGATATAAGCATTTTTTTTATCAGGTATCTTTCCTAATATCGGGAAACCGTCTTCCGGAATAACCCTTACCCCAGAGAAGCTTCTGACTATATTGGCTTTAGCTAAAGATGGAATGTAATTGATCGCCATTTGAGCGGTTTCTTGTATCACATCCATTGTTGTTCTCCGATCATAACCTACTTCTTCCTTGGAGAAACCAATCAATACTTCGCCATTTTCTGCCTGCCTCATGCCCCCAATCGTATGTTTTAGAAAAGGAGCCAATGGTTCTGTAATGATTACTTGTCCGCGTACCTGTTTAACAGGTATATCTAAACCCAAGAGTTTGCCGATCTTTTTAGACCATGGACCCCCTGCTAATATCACCTTTTCTGTAGTAATGGCATCCTTATTATTTTTTGTGTAAATATTATAGTGGTCTTTTTCCATTACAATTTCGATAACTGGATTATAAAAAGAAAATTCAACCTCATTTCTTTTAGCAGCTCTAATGTAAAGCTCCACTAACCTAAATGGATTAACATTTCCATCCATATCACTATAAGTTGCACCGGCTATATTGGGGGAAATGGCTGGCTCCTTTTCGAGCACTTGATCTCTAGTTAATACCTCCACCTTAATGCCTACCTCTGCTTGCTCTTCAGCAAGCCTTAAAGCTTTATCCCGATCCGTTTGAGTAAAGAACGGTGCAATCCCACCGGTCCTTTTGTATTCAACATCCCCTATTTTCCTTTCTAGAAAAGGATAAAGCTCTGCGCTATACATGCTTAATTCTCCATACCATGACGGCACCTTATTATGTACCCATACCCATGCTTGAGTGGAACCTGATGTCCCGGATAAAGGAAATCCTTTGTCTATTACCAAAATCCTCTTTTGCTTATATTCAGAAAGATGATAGGCAATGCTGCTTCCTATCACACCACAGCCAATAATGACAATATCATATTGATCAGTCATTTTGACGATCCCCCGACTCTAAAGACGCTTCATCAAAAACACTCACCACATTGGATGAAGATGTATTCCCAGCCAATATACCTAATCTGGTGATTTTTAATGGCATACGCATGCGTGGAGGGGGGATTTCATTTATTGAAAGGCCTAGATTAGTCGCGATCAATTCCCTCACAGGGTTCATGCATATTTTTGACTGACATGGACCCATCCCACACCTGGTTAGTCTTTTAATATCGTCAAAAGTAGAAGCACCCATTCGAATAGCAGTCTCTATTTCATCAACATTTATTTCTTCACAGCGACATACAATAGTAGACTTGTCCATTTAGCACCCCTCCAAAATTGTATGAAATAAACCTGGTTACGGTAATTCACAATCTTTATGGAATTCTCTTATATGGGCAATTCGAGCCAAAAACGTTTCATTGGATTCTTTACTTTCCATACTCCTGAGTTCGTCCCATAAAAAGGAACTTTTTATTTTCGCTTCATTATCATTCAGGACCCCAAGGTTTTTTAGTGTATTCAATGCTGCAATCTCTGCGGTCAATAAGATTCCACCTATGCAAGTTATGCCTGCAGCATTCCCAGCTACATAAACAGAAGGATTACTCGTCTCTAATGTACTGTAATATTTTGGAACAAAACCTCCTAGTTTTGCTTGATAACTAAATTCGCAATCTAGTATTTCAAAAGTCTCAATAATCGGAGATAAGCCTTTCCCGATACAGATCAAATCAATATCAATATCTTCCTTTTGCCCATCATGGTTTATGCATACTGTCTCTACTTCCCCTACACCCATTGCTCTCTCAATAGTCGTATTTACCATCACGCGTATATTTTCATCCTCAAGTCCATCCACCAACTTTTTATCATTTACGGAAACGTTTTTATCTATGATGCCTAAAATATTGATTCCACATGCCTTTAGCTGTTTTGCCACTTGTGCTGAAAAAGAATTCAATCCTACGAACAGCGCATTCTTACCTGGCATTACACGCTCTCGGTTTATTAATATCTGGGCAGCACCTACAGTCATTACACCCGGTAAGGTCCAGCCTGGGAAGAGATCCCCCTCTTCAGCAGCTCCTGTAGTAACGATTACCTTTTTTGCATCAATCGGAAAGGTTTCAGTATCATTCGCTATCCCTATCCGTCCATCCTTATAAACCCCAATCATCTTATGCTTCAATAAACAGGTTATTGGAAGAGGACTAAGTCGATCAATCAGAGTCCTCATCAAGTGTATCCCTCTTTGTCTATCAAATTGTTTTGGTAAGTTATCGAAAAATTGAGTCTGCTGTTTCAGTTGTCCTCCTGGGGCATAAGATTCCTCTATTATTATCGTTTTAACACCTCTTGAGGCAGTCTCGAAGGCAGCATTTAAACCAGCGGGACCACCACCTATAATTAATACGTCAGTTTTCATGGTTTCCTCCCCTAACATCGGGGTCACCAGTATTCGGCTTTATTTCCATCCCCTCTTCTATAAGGGTCATACAGCTAAGGACATGTTCTAATCCATTTACTGTAACAAAACAACTGCAACATCTTCCATTTGCGCAAAAAAGCCCTCTTGATTGTTGTAGTTTCCTGCTGTTACCGAATTTCTTGATGTTATTCATCATTAATGCAGCAGCTATAGTCTGTCCTTGTTTAGCTTTCAGAGGTGTTCCATTATAAAAAAACAAGATTTGATCACTACCATGGTTTTCTAATATCGGATGATGGTCAATATACATAGAAACCCTCCTAAAAAAATATAATATTATAACTTTATAATTAAAGCTGAACTTCTAGGAAGTACCGTGATTGTTCTTGCTTTAAAATAAACTTTGAATATTCAATTATCCATTGATCAACTGTAGACGTAAAACGTTCAAAAACGATTAATTGCTCTCCAATTGGGACCTTTAATAAATTTGCTTCATACTCATCCGCTAGAATGGTATTGAAATAGATTTTGGCTTTATCTAATTTCATATCGTATTTTTCTTGGAACATATTATATAGTAGGTCATTTTCAATCGTACTCACTTGGAAATCCGGAAATAATGATGCTGGAATAAACGAGTATTCTATCGCAACAGGTTGATCATCCTGTAACTTTATCCTGTTGATTTTATAAACGTCATCTTCAGGACCGATTCTAAATAAATTACTGAGGTTCTTACCAGCTTCCTCTTTATGAAAACTTAAAGTTCGATGAGGGTGTTGATAATCTTCCCAAGATTCATTCCGTAACGTAACCAACTTAGATATGTTTTGCTCATTCCTCCTTATAACAAAAGTCCCTTTTCCGCTTTGCCGATATAATAGCCCTATATTTACCAGTTCGTGGATTGCCCTTTTTATTGTAATGTTACTTACATTAAACTGCTGGGCTAATTCCTTTTCCGTAGGTAATCGAAATCCCTCGTCCCATTCCCTCGATAATATTTTTTCTTCAAGATATTGTTTTACTTGTTCATATAAGGGTAAAGATAAACTTTTATTTATTTTCATAGTATGCTCCTTCTAGTAGCCTTCTAATAAAATAAAAATATAATGTTATAATCTTTACTTCTTTATTGATATAAAAATCCCTTTAAAAAATTATTAAATTTTTTAAGTATTTTCTTATCAAGATTTTTTAGTTTTATTCTTCTTAAAAAGATATAAAGGAAGGAGACTGGCTCCTTCCTTTTTTGTTTATACATATCCTTTTTCTTTTAAGCTGGTATATCCGGCTTCTGCATTAATAATCAGATGATCCAGAACCTCAACTCCAATCATATGCCCTGCTTCAATCAGCCGTTTTGTTACTTCGATATCTTCTCGAGATGAGTTAGTATCTTGAGAAGGATGTTGATGACAAAGGATGTTATTCAGGGATGCCAGTTATCTTGGCCGAACTTCACAAGGTCGACCATACCATTGCCCCCAGAGTAAACGATAAATCGCGGGTCTAACCCTTCCTTCTCTGAGCCACTACAGATGCCAACAACCTTTCTCTCAATAGGCAACCAAAGTGGTCCACCAGACCATCCATGCCTAATATCAGGGTGACCTGCGTGTGAGAATTCTAATTCTTTACCAGGGCTGTCGTTGTCTATATCTCTGAGACCCATGCCAAGCTCAACGGCTGGTCTACCTCCGAATGTTCCAGGATATCCCGATGAGACGTAATGTCTTCTGTAGTACTCGTCCTCGTCGCCCCACGATTGCGTGCCCAACCAGCCAAGTGCTTGTGGTTTGGGGTTTGTTAAAAACAACTTACTTACTTTCTTTAGCAGTTCGTAACGCAATACCTGTGCACTGCTTATTTCCTCCGTCGTCGTCATTACAACAAACATACACTACTCCATTTGAAGACTCAGTATAGCAAACCTGGCGAGGTTGAGGGATTAAACTCTGATTATTTTTCTTTTGAGCTAGTTCATCTAAATCATTGTTGAGTGGCTTATTCACATCTCTTTCCTCCTTCTTCATGACTGTGATACCGTACGGAATTCAGTACGAATAAAACAATCAATATTAGAGTAACCTATTAAAGGCTGAATAAATATTCCTGTTTTTGGTTCTGTTTATTGGTACTAAATCGTTTGTGACCTAATTTTCGTTTTAAGAGCGGGAACCCCCTCCCGAGAACAAGTGGAATATTTTTAAAGAAAGACAAATAGTTAATACCTTTCTAAGCGGATTGGGAAATTTAAATATATCTAAGCTAAAGGCAAATAACAAAAAAGAAGGAGCGATGCTCCTTCCAAAAATCATACATAACCTTTTTCTTTTAAGCTGCTATATCCAAATACTGCATTGACAATCAGATGATCTAGCACCTCAACTCCAATTAAATGCCCTGCTTCAACCAGCCGTTTTGTTACTTCGATATCCTCTCGGGATGGATTAGTATCTTGAGAAGGATGCTGGTGACAAAGGATGATAGCTGCACTGTTGTTCAGGATTGCACTTTTAAATACTTCCCTGGGATGAACAATGCTGGCATTGATTGAACCTACATGACAACGATGAACGGCAACTACTCTGTTTAGCACATAACAAAGAACACTTCACGATCATCTTCGCCGATAAACCCAGCTGCAACTCTTGCACCATCTTCTGGAGAACGGATGATGTGTGTTTGCCCTCCTTCTACCTCTGAAATCACCTGTCTGATCCGTTGAATCTCATAAATTGTTTATCATAAAACAGCTTCTTTGTTTGAAAAGAAAGGAATTTTTGCGAAAACGAGTGTAGAAGGATGAGAAAGTATGCAAGTGGGAAGTTACGGATTGTATAAAACCCAATGACTTAGCCAGTGTTTACAAGTGCTTTTCAACACGTTAAGAATCATACCCGGGGTTAGATAGGTGTAACATTTATGTTTAACGTAACTGATTTTGCAAAGTGTCCAAAACACTACATCCAATTTTGTTTCCAATTCGGACGCCTTCAGCTACAGCTTCACTTATCGTTCTTGGAGCAATACTATCACCAATTACAAAAACTTCTATCCCAAGGTTCCTTTTAATAAATTGTTCTTCTAGGTTATTATTCGATTTGCTGAAACCTGCGAATACTATTAAATCAACATCTTCAATCACATGTTTAACATCCGACCATGCATCCCGAATAACCAAAGTTCCATTCCTTTCTCCTTGTAATATTTGATTTGCTGTCCACTTTACACCATTTTTTGCAAGAGAGCGGTACATCGATGGCTTATTGGTTGAATCCAACTCTTCACATACAGTTTGAAGCGGAGTCAATAGTTCAACATTTGAAGCTCCGGCTTTCGCAATAAAGTTTGCTACATAACCTCCTCTTTTTGCACCCCTATCGTATACAACGATGCTTTTCCCGTTTATATTTTTTACCTTTCCTTCCAGCACATCAGTATCCGTTACACATGGTATTTTAACTTTATGAGCCTCGATTGGAACAATCGTCTCAGCGCCTGTAGAGATGATCACAGTATCCGGTGAAATTTGTAATATTTTTTCAATACTAGCCTCAGTTTTTAGTTTTATATCTACGTGAAGCCTCGTTAACTCATTTTTAAGCCATTCTATATGTAGGCCATAATGCTTCCTGTTCGGCTGTTTTACACCATAATTGATTTGACCGCCTAATCGATCGGAACGTTCAAAAAGGATTACATCGTGACCTCTTTCTCCTGCTACACGTGCTGCTTCCATTCCTGCTGGTCCTCCCCCCACTACCACAACCTTTTGTACTTCAGAAACCGAGGTAAAATCATGTAACGCATCATCCGATATTCCCGGGTTTACAGCACATCCAATCGAAAGCCCATCATATGTCCTCCCAATACAACCCTGATTAGTGCCTATACAAGGACGAATTCGCGAAACATTACCTCTATATGCATGGTTTGGCATATTAGGATCCGCAATAATTGCTCTAGTCATAGCAACAAGATCACAATCTCCCGCCATTAAGGCATTTTCAGCTTGATAAGGATCAAGTATGCGCCCTGCTACTAGGACAGGTACAGAAAGTAAATTCTTCATCCTTTTTGCTAAGTGATTATAACATCCAGTGGGATAAGGATCTGGTGGAATCGTCCCTGCTTGCAACTCTAAGGTATTTCCAGTGCTCCCACTAATATTAAATAAGTCAATCCTATCTATTTCATCCAACTTCTTAGCGATTTCAAACATATCATCTTGGGACAATCCAATCGTATCGGTCTGCGGATCTCCTGTCATTCGGAAGCTGATAATGAAGCTATCCGACACGACTTTTGCAATTGCTTCTATAACTTTAACGGAAAATCGCATCCTACCAGTTAAATCTCCACCATACTCATCCTTCCTATTGTTAATGACAGGACTCCAAAATTGCTCTATCAAATGTCCTCCATAAGAAGTGATTTCTATCCCGTCAAAGCCGCATCTTTCAAGTCTTTTGGCTGATGATGCATATGCTTGAATAATCTTTTGGATTTCTTCCACACTTAGAACTGCTGGAATTTCCCCATTAAGGCTCTCTGGGATTGCGGATGGAGCTTGAACAGGATACCCGGTCGCTTTTGAGCTAATCCTCCGTCCTTTATGCGTAGCCTGGGCTAAAATAATGGCCCCATGTGAATGAACCCGTTTCGTTAATTCAAGAAAATATTCTTCATTTTTTGAATCCCAAAGACTGACATACTTTGGATGTGCTGCCTTTCCATATACGGTTCCAGAACCGCATGTGAAAATCATTCCAGCCCCACCCATTGCCTTTCTTTCATAATATCGTATGAATTTTTCGTTTATTATCCCTTCATTGGCAAGTCCTTCCCCATGAGCACTTGAAACGACCCTATTTTTGATTCTTCTATTCCCTACTTTTATTTCACTAAATAAATGCGGAAAAGGTGACATATAAAAAACTCCTTTATTTAAAATATTTTTTACAGTAATGCTGTTTATTGATTAATAGATGAATTGGTTGATAGGGGGATAGAATTATCCTTCGTTAATAAACTCACACCTACTAAAGCAATTACTGACAAAGGTAAAGACAATAATATGGTGTTGCCACCAATCGGATTTCCGATCATTTCTATCAGGATCGTAGAACCGCCTCCTATAATAATGGAAGCTAATGCTCCCTGAGATGTTGCTCTTTTCCAGAAAAAGCCTGCTAGAATGACAGGAGTAACAGCAGCACCATACATTGTATAAGCAAATATAGACAGTTTTAGCACACTAGTGAAAAAGGTACCTATCAAGTAGGCAATAATACCAATAATGATTACTGAAATTCGGTTGAATTTCAGGTATTTATTTTCGGGAAGTTTTCCTTTAAACTGCCCATACAAGTCATAAACAATATTTCCTGACATGGACAATAAAAAGGAATTTGCAGTGGTAATGAGTAAAGCTGTGAACGCAGCCAGTATTAGCGCACCAATCGGGATGGGTAAACTCTGATTTGCCAATTCAATGAGAGCTGTGTCAGGCTTTATATCTGGCAAAAGCACAATGGAAGCGGTTACAAAGAAAGTAATTAAACTGTAGACTGTTACAACTCCGATAAAAAATCCGATTGTCGATCTACTTGCACCTTGTTCCGTTTTAGAAGCTGAAAAGCGCTGGAGCATACTCTGGTCTCCAATTATGTATACAAATAAAGGCAGGAAATATCCAACTAATTGTAGTGGGGTTAATCCTCCACTGAAAGTAAATTTAGCCTCTGGTAAATTGGAGACAAGATTTGAAATCCCGTCAACTTCCACCAAAATGAGTGGAACAGCTAGGATAAAACCAACTATAATTAATAACGCACTAAACATATCCGTATATGAGACTGAAAATAGCCCCCCAGTCGCAGCTAATACGATAACAAAGAGGACTGTTAATAAAGAACCTATGGATTCTGGCAATCCAGTTGTAATATTAAGTACATATCCACCTGAAATGAATTGATAAGATAGAACACTGAGGTAGGTTAGCAGAATGAATATAGTAGAAAAGAGGCGTGTATATTTTCCAAATCGAACTTCAAGCATTTCCGGTACAGTTCTTTTTGCTAATGCACGAGTTCTTGCCGCAATAAAATACATTACAATGATCCCTAATGGAGCACCTAAGAAATAAAATATTGCCGCTAAGGGACCATATTGATAAACAAAGCTCGCCCCACCAACAAGGGAGCCTGATCCCACCCATGAGGCGGTTAAGGTTCCAATTACAACAATCAATGGAAGCCGATGGCCTGCAATAATAAAATCATCCCCGCTACTTACTTCACGCTTATTATAGTAAAGCGCTAATAGGATCATACAAAATGCATAGATTAATATCACAATGGCATGGATAGATATTGTAAACACTCCCTTTCTAAACTTTTTAATCATTACTCATCGGCACATCATACCAAAACACTATCTCTTTAAATACAATTTAGGTATCCCTCCCCTTTGATGGTCCACTAATAATGAAGAGAATTAATTTAGTATCTTTAAAAAGAACGTTTAACTAAAAACTGAAAATTTAAAAATTTCCTACAAATAAATTACCATAAATATAGTATAATGAGAAATATATATATTATTGCTTATTAATATTTATTTAATATTAATGGAGGGAATTATATGGAGTTTCGGCACATAAAATATTTTGTCGCAGTCGCTAAGGAATTGCATTTTGGACGAGCAGCAGAAAAGTTAAAAATGGCACAGCCTCCTTTAAGCCAACAAATCAAAAACCTGGAAACCGAATTAGGGGTAGTATTATTTTATAGAACAAAACGACAAGTAAAATTAACAAGAGCAGGTGAAGCTTTTTTAAATAGAGCAAATAAAATATTGAAAGAGGTGAATGATACATGTGAGGAAGTGCGTAGAATTGACCGAGGAGAATTAGGCCAACTTAAATTGGGGTTTGCTGGTTTGGTAACTTTTGATCTTTTACCTTTGGTTTTACAAACATTTCAGATGAAGTATCCAGAGGTAAAAATTGTATTACATCATTTAACAACAACCGAGCAAATTAAAGCTTTACAGCAAAATGAAATTGACGTTGGAATTCTGATTCCACCAATTGACAATAGGGAGATTGATATAGAGGTAATAAGGGAAGAACCTTTTGTCGTTGCATTAAATAAGTCTCATCCTTTAGCAAAAATAACTAAACCAATGAATTTATCGAAATTAGCTAATGATAAATTTATCATGCCTCCAAGAAACGCTGGTCCAGGGTATTACGATTCTATAATTAGTCTTTGTCACAAAGCAGGTTTTAGCCCTGATACAACACAAGAGGCTAAAGAATTGCAAACCGTGGTCTCTCTTGTTGGTTCAGGAATTGGTGTTGCACTCCTTCCCTCATCAATCCAGCATTTAAAAAACGACCGTGTCACTTACGTTTCAATTAAAGATTCTCCAAATAATATTAAGACATCAGTAGCATCAAATAAAGACAATAAATCTCCTGTTGTAGAATCTTTTCTTACTTTACTAAAAGAAACCTTTATCAATTAAGTCAGATGTTCAGTAAAGATGGTTTAAAGGGGCACTTGTTATTAGTACAATATACCCTCTTTTTCAGTTGCATTACCTTGAATTAATAAACTGGCTGGGGGTAATTGATCGAACCGCCATCACAACAATGTATAGCAAGAAACTCGATGAATTAAGACATATGACAAAAATGCTTCACAGCCATCTCCCGATAAACTTAGCAGTAACTTTGAAGTATCATCTGAACAAATAATGTACGATTCTCTTCCCTCAAACCGAAACACTTATCCGTTTAATTTAAATAAATTGTTTCTAATTTGAAAATCCTGTCTTTATATATCATCAATGAACTCACTAAATCTGAACAATTTGAACGCCACCTTAAAACATGTACGTACTGTCAGCTTGAATTAGAATCTCTAGACCAATTTTTGGAGTTCAACGGTTACATTTAGTACTTGAAGATCCAAAGGGTTTATCGAATCAATGAACTCCTATCCTGGCCTTTGCCAAACTCCTTTTTTAGAAGATGAGCTAGTTATTATTACTTCGAACGAACCGTCAAATCCGATAGGCCAGCAAAAACAAATTACTCCAGATGAACTTTTAACCTTACCTGTAATTATGCGTGAGCCTGGGTCAGGTACTAGACAAGTGATTGAAGAACATTTACGTGCTCATCAGTTAGATCTTAAGGATCTGAATATTATCTTGGAGCGAAAACACTGAGTCTTTAAAATCTGCTGTTGCTTCTGGTATGGGAGTATCAATTATTTCAAAATCTACCATCTAAAAAGAAATCCAGTTGAATATTCTCAGAGAAGTATCCATTCAAGGGATTCAATTACGTAAAAAACTATATTATGTCTACTATACAGAAAATCTCTCATTACCAAGTGAATCATTTATTACCTTTTTATCTAAAACTTTTCATTCAATTTAAAACCCAAACATAACCCGACTCCTATACTATTAAACCTGTAATTTTACCAATATTTGTTCTTCCTAGGAAAAGCTACTTTCCGTTTTTTACATCTAGTTTAGTAATTTACCTCTATAGAAACACAGGAAGGAGACTAGATCCTTCCTAATCAGTTATACATTGCCTTTTTCTTTTAAGCTGGGTATACCCTGCTCGCCATAATAAGAAATATGATCCAACACCTCAATTCCCATTTTGAGACCTACTGCAAGTAGACCTTCCGTCACTTCGATATCTTCTCTAGAAGGAGTTGTGTCTTGTGAAGGATGCGAGATAAATCACTAAATAAAGGAGATTTAAATGACATAGTAGTGGATGATCGAGACATTTCGTGGAAAACAAAGGAAAAGCCTTTTTAAGAACAGGGCGTATATTAGAATTATTTTCAGGAAAAATTTTTTATTTTCATCAAACCGTCTGTCATTTTCTTTCGTTAACTTAATTGAAAGAAAAATACATAGAAAGAGGTGATTCTAATGATGAAAAAACTGTTTACTGTCTTTATGACTGGAACAACCTTTGTATTTATGGCTGCTACTGTGTCAGCACACACTGCAACTCCTTGTAATGATACAAATGGTGATGGACAACCGTCTGGACAAGAATATGCCCAGCATCATATCGTTCCGCTTGCTCAAGCACATGAATTGGGTCACGACGGGCACACTCCAGGGGCTCATCACGGATTTAGTGTCTGCAAATAGTATTTCCCCTTAATCTTTTGATTAGGGGGGAATACTCCCCAAAAAGGTGGATATGGAAGGTTATTTATCATGGACATTTTTAGTATAGCATGAAGAAATATAGTTTTTTATTGAAAAATGTTGACAAACTATTAGCTGGTTTTGCTGAATATCGTTATTAGACTTAAATGAGCTTTATTGCAGAAAACCTCCTAAATATAGTGAGTCATTTGAAGGGATATTCAGGTTTAAATATTTTTTTATTTTTGAAATGGGGTAAAAAAATTAACCTTTTAAACTCTTATCATTACAAGTCACGAAAGCAGGGTCTGAAAGATTACCCTGCTTTATCCAAGTTATATATCACAATGTCAATTCTTATTTTGGAGCATTGAAACATAAGTTAGTGAAAAGACAATAAAATTAATTTGGGCTCGCAGTTGGTCTTACGATCATCTCACTCACATCAACCTCAGCAGGCTGTTCAATGGTAAATAAAATAGTATTAGCAATAGCGAAAGATGGAATCGATATTTTACGGTATTCCTTCATGACCAGCTGTGCCTGTTCATCGGATATACTGTCAGCCAATTCCGATTCGGTTACTCCCGGCGATATGACTGTTACCCTGATATCATCACCTACCTCTTGGCGCAATCCATCCGAAATAGCACGAACTGCAAACTTGGTTGCGCAATACACTGCTGCGGTTGGGGAGACGGTGTAAGCACCGATAGAAGCAATGTTAATGAACTGGCAAAACGCTTGTTCTTTCATGATCGGCAGTCCTGCCACAATTCCGTGCAGGACTCCCCGGATATTTACGTCGATCATGCGATCCCATTCATCTACTTTCAATTCTTCAAGTTTAGAAAGTGGCATGACACCCGCGTTATTAACAATAACATCGACACGGTCAAATTTTTCTTTCGCAAAGTGGACAATCTGCTCCATTTGCTCTCTCTTCGTGACATCCAATGGCATGAATTCAGCAGTGCCGCCTTCCTCACGTATGGCGGATGTAAGAGCTTCTAGCCGCTCCCACACGCCTCGCCCCCAACACGACGCGTGCCCCTTTTTGGGCAAGAAGTCTTGCGGTCGCTTCTCCGATACCACTACTGGCCCCCGTGATGACAACTACTTTTCCAATTATGTTAGACATTATTCTCCTCCAATTTATAATTAGTATAAAACTAAGAGTCTAGCTTATTTTTCTTCCCGATAAAGGATCATTCCGGCATGATAGAGTATGTCATCCCGAAAATCACCATCAGCCGTGAACCCCGTATCGTCTACATACTCGATATGGTTACCTGTAATGGTATAACTGCCTGTATAGGCACTTTTTTTATTTCCACGTGCCTCGTCATAACGCCCGTTAGGTAGGATTTCATGTCGGATGTAGCCGTCATTAGTGACCCACATGCCAACATAAGGATGTTGTGTTATATTTTGTTTGTTCGCCATTGTCCATTCCTCCTCTATTGTATTGGGAACTAGCTTTATTATGATCGATTTTAGAATGCAAGCACTTATCATGTCGAAAACATGTTTAGGGTCAAAATCTAAGCGGAGACACAGGTATGGAGAATCCCCTGTCGCTTGGATAACTTGTCCGCTAATTGGCAAATCAACCGAAATCACAAGAAGTCGGTAGGACCATACTGAAAGCTCTCTTGCGCCAAAGTAACAACTTTTGTTCCTTGAACCTCAACCTTCCATAACCACTTTAAAAAAGTAACGGGATTAAGCCCCCTGCAATATCAAAAACAATTACGACTTCAAGAAGCGCGGCGTCTCTTGTTATCCGAGTCATCTGAGGCGGCGGAAGTCGGTTTTTTGATGGGTTACGAGAGCCCGTCACAGTTTAGTCGTGAATATTCTAGGATGTTTGACTTACCTCCAATTAGCGATGTGAAAGCATTGCGAATGTGTTCGGATAAAGAAAAGTTCTTGATCGGAGGTTATTGAAGTAACGGGGATCGATAGTCAATTAACGAAAACCAGTCTAACACTTTATTTTCATGTTTATGACTGGTTTTTCTTTAAACAGCAGCTTTCCATTAATATATTTTCAACTTAATAGGAATTCTTTGCTCCATATTAAGTTTAAACGAACCGTATGAACTCACGTGGTTATAGAATAAAGGGGTTAGTCCTCTAAAATCCTCTGAAGTCATTTTTCTTCAACCAATATTGGTTGTTGTCATAAAGAATCTCCTGAACCATTAAGGTATTTATATAAACCAAGCAATTTTGGAGAAACTGCAGTGATAATGCAGCCACTTCTTGATCCTCTATAGAATTAGAACGGACATCACTGTTTTTTCCATAAAAAATGTAGGTATTAACGGAGTTCCAATGTTCAACCGTATTAATTCCTTCATGAATCTCTCTTCGAATCTCTTCAGAATGTAAATATTCACACAAGAAAATGGTTTTGATCGCTTTTCCTAATTCGCATAAAGCACGATAAGTTGGATGTTGAGTATCCCTCGAAAATCGCTTCAAAATGGCTTCTGCTGATGCAGTCCCAAATCGTAGAGCTGTCGCATATTTAATAATCTGTTCATACTGTTGACGAATGAGATCTCAGTTTATAGGTCGACTTAAAACTTCTTGTAAATGAGGATAGGCTTCGTTCATCCCTGGTTCGGGGCGATATAACTTTTGTGAACCGATATTTTTGAAGCGTGGCATCAGTTTAAAACCAAGCAAATGGCAAAAAGCAAAAGCAACCACACTTTGCCCATGCGTATCTACATAGTTCCGATCGATTTCCATGTCCGTACAGTGCCGAAGAACTCCTTCTATCATGGCGGCTACTTCTGAAGAAAGACAGGACTTGAGCTGGGTATAAATGCATGCCGACTTTCGATCTGTATGCTAATAGATCATCACCCCATATTTCTTGTAACGGGGATGCCGTTCAGTAAGCAGATTCTGATCCCAAGACCCAAAATGTTTCGAGTCAGAAGCGCAGGCCGTGGTAGCTTCTCCCCATACCTCTTTCATTCGATTGTAGATGATATGATTAGTAACCACCACATTGGCTTTACGTAAGTGATCTTTATGTATAAATTTATTGCGGATATAAAGAAGCTCCCGATTATTTGTATGGCTTCCAGCAGAAACGGCTTTCAGACCTGTATTGGTTCCCAATCCAAATAAACTGATGAGAAGGCGGCGCTGAATGGTTTTCCGATCTAAAATCTCTCGATCTGCTGTCGTCTTAAAATGTTTCGTAAATCCCTTATGAAAATCCGTTTCTTTTAGCAAATCTAGCAAGTTAATATCCGACCAACGGTTCTTGATCTCCTGTTTGATCTGAGCCAAATGTGGAGGATCAAGCTGCTTATCTAAAGGAGAGACTCGAATCCATCCTTTATTATTTTTCGTTATAATGCTCACTTGCTGATTACTTTTATCTTCAAATCCTTGATTCAGTAGGCTTAACCGATCCTTCATTAGCTGTATGATTTCCGAAATAAACAGATCTGCATCGAGGGGTACTTTCAATGCTTGAAAATGTTCTTCCTTGTTTTCTTCAAAACCTTGAGGAAGATCTTCATCAGGATTTCAGTATCGATTGGCACCCTCAATCCATATTTCCTTACAACGAAGACGAGTGCGAAGGGATCCCTTCTTCCTGCCTTTCCCTTATTCGTTTACGCTCATCTTAAGCCATGTAACTCAATAATTGCAGGATTAAGTCTGAGATCAAGGTTTCAATACCGTTCAAATCTTTAACCTGTACATCGCAAGAGTTAGAAATCATAGAATGGGAGCTTAATGACTTAATGTATGATTTTAGTAATGAAAACAGAGAAGAGAATTCATCGATTTTCTTGAAGAGCTTGGTGAAAGAGAGTCAGGCAGTTTGCTAGAATCAGTTAGAGAGTTCAAAGTCAATAAAAAAGAGAATTTGTGGATTAACAATACGTATTTTTTGTTATTCAGCAATCTATAAGAAATTACAACAGAATGAAAATGGTAAAATAAATTGGAATGATAACTAATGAGGGTGCGTATATCGATGCAAAAACCGCCATGATCTGTATGATGTCTACAGGGAACAAACAATTGAGTCAATTAATTTCTTTACCGTAGAACAAGCGGATATTATTCCAGATGGTTTTAGCAATTCTTTACGCTGGAATTTTGGTCACCATTCTTGTCGCAGAAAAAATTATCAGAAAATTAAGGAGGAATAACTATGACAAAAACAAATCAAAAAATCGTTCCGCATTTATGGTATGACAAGGAGGCAAAAGAAGCAGCCGAGTTTTACGCTTCCATATTCCCGGACTCACAAATTACGAATATAACAACACTCTACGACACACCATCAGGCAACTGTGATGTAGTCTCTTTTGAGTTTTGGGGGCAGAAGTTCATGGCAATCAGCGCAGGGCCTTTGTTCAAGTTCAATCCGTCGGTGTCTTTCATAGTTAATTTTGACCCATCGAGAGAAAAAGACGCGAGAGAAAAAATAAATGAGGTTTGGAACAAATTGTCCGAAGGTGGCAAAGCGTTAATGCCGCTTGATAAGTATCCGTTCAGTGAGAGGTATGGCTGGATTCAGGATAAGTATGGTTTGTCGTGGCAGTTAATTCTTACCAATCCAGAAGGTGAAGAGAGGCCTACGATAGTACCCTCGATTTTGTTTGTCGGCGATAAATGCGGCAAAGCGGAAGAGGCGATTAATTTTTATCTATCAGTATTTAAGAACTCAAAACAGGGACTTATTGCCCGCTACCCTAAAGGCATGGAACCTGACAAAGAAGGAACAATCATGTTCTCTGATTTCATGCTTGAAAATCAGTGGTTTGCCGTAATGGACAGCGCACGAGAGCATAAATTCAGTTTTAACGAGGCAATCTCATTTATGGTGTATTGCAATACACAAGAAGAGATTGATTACTACTGGGAAAAGCTGTCTGCGGTTCCTGAAGGCGAGCAATGCGGTTGGCTGAAAGATAAGTATGGCGTGTCTTGGCAGATTGTGCCGAGAGAGATGGACGAGATGATGAGAAAGGGTACACCAGAGCAAATTACACGCGTAACGCAGGCATTTCTTAAAATGAAGAAATTTGATCTTGCTGAATTGCAGAAAGCATACAAGGGATAATGAGAATACAGCCCCTTACTTGGTCATTCGGACATTTAATCTGCTTCGAAGTAATACTATAATCGGTGGTAATCTGAAATTATTTTGGACGGCGTCCCGCGTCCTAGAAATATCCAATATGTATGGTTCCTTGTGGACAATTAGATATCAATCCTGCCAATACACATCACACTCTAGTTGTCGTAAATATCGAAAGAAATTGGCGTATCCAGATTTTCCATAATATTCCAGCTCAGTTACATGGAAGACCTGAGTTAGTCGAACAATTGACGGAAGAGTTAAGAGAATGGCTTAAGTGAAACTAAATTTTCCCTAGATGAATGATATCTTTACATAAAAATGTTATTGAAATATCGGGTACTTTTCATGAATATCTGTAAAGTCTATACCGTACATAACGATCTTCCGCAATCGGGCGCTATTCAGGGATAAGCACTCCTTTCCTTTTTAGGTCCATTTTCTTGGAGAGGAGGAAGAGATTGTAAAATATCTTATCATTTAAAAGAATTGTTATTAAGTTAAAGGGCAGGAAAAGGAGATAGCGAAACATGTATCAAAGCATAATCGTCAAACTTAGAAAAGAGATACTCCTGAAAAGTCATCCATTCAATAATTGGCAGAATGTTGAAAGTTAAAAAAATTTCTTAAGAAAAGGAGACATTTTAAAATGACAAACTCAGAAAAAAATTTAAGGACTTGCAACAAAGGACATAAGTACTATAAAAGTAGCGATTGTCCAACCTGCCCGACTTGTGAGCAAGAACGCAAACCTGATAACGGATTTCTTTCACTACTCTCGGCACCAGCAAGACGAGCATTGGAAAACAATGGGATAACTTCTTTACATAAGCTATCAAAATTTAGTGAAAAAGAGATTTTGCAATTTCACGGTATGGGACCTGCTTCTTTACCTAAACTTAGGTCTGCTTTGAAGGAAAATGGGTTATCATTCAGAAACTAAACACCAAGATTTATTATACTTACAGGAATGTATTTAAGGACTACTGGAGCATAATTCTATTTAATTTTTTCCACAAGTAATTGAGATAAGAGTTGAAAATCAATACCATCAACAAAACGGATAGTGATCTTCCGTAATCGGGCGCACTTCTTGAGTAAGTCCGTCTTTTTGAATTGGGCCTATTGTGGAATAAGGAAGGTAATTAGTTAGAGCATCTTGAAATTTAAGTTATGCCAGAAAAGAGTAGTTTAATGGAGGAACTATGGAAATAAGAAAAGAAAAAATTTTAAATAAAGCCTTTAATAAAAAGGGATTAAAAAAGCCTTCGGAATAACTTCGTGTCAATTTTGTCAAGAATATTTGGAACTGAGGAAGCTGCCTTGTTTTAATGGAAGTAGATCGTGCTCTTTTTTAAAGGGGGTTTACTCCACTGTTTGTTATCGTACACCTATCCTTCTGGATTTCTTATCGATTACTATGTTTTTGAATTTTTTGTAGAAAATTATTCATTAACAATGGCAAGGAGATAAGGATTGGTGGATCGTCGAGCCGTGGAGGATAGAGAATTACTTCTTGATGTGGGACTGAGGAAAACGATTCTACGATGATTGGCTTTTTCGATCGCGTCCGTAAGGTTTTTTGAGGAAGTAGAAAGTCCATGGCCTGCATTCCCCAAGAGACAGAGGTAGCCATTAAGTAATAAACGCCTGGTTTGACATCTATTATGTGAAAGTCTCCCAACGAAGAAACGAGCGTTCCATGGATCGGGAGCCCTTCAGGTATTGGTTTAGCAAATAAACCGATTAGAACCAATCCCTCAAAAGGAACGGTCGCTTTAACGGTTCCTTTTATGGTTGCTTGTTGATCTGTGGAAATATGGGAATCAGACCAGTCGCTAAGCTTTTGTAAAGAACGAAAATGATTCTCCGCTCTCTGCACAGAGTCCCGAAAATCGGAAGGTGTCATGCCTACCCGCTCAGTAAATCGGGTCGTAAATGTTCCTAAACTTTTTTGACCGATTTCCAGTCCAATATCCCGTACTCTCAAATTCGTGTGCAGCAACAAATCCTTTGCCTTTTGAAGACGCAAAGCTGAAATATAATATACTGGAGAGATACCCATTTGTTCTTTAAAAATGCGCGTAAAATGGTACGGGCTATAAGAAGCATAACGAGCTAACTCGGAAAGTGACAAAGGTTCGTATATATGCTGATGAATATATCCAATCACTTCACCTATTTCTGGATAACTGTCAGTCATTATTCCTTTCCCCTCCATCCAAACATTTTTATTTCATTGACTACTTTATAATTAATTCTTCCTTTATCAAAACGATTCCTCCTCCTGTTGCCCTTTTATTAGGCTAAGTAAATACTCATAGGTTGATAATGAGGAAAGACAACCTCAGAATCAGAACATCCAAACTTCTTTTTGGTACCTACTACATTTCGGAATTTTGTATGCTAATCAGTTTGATTTGTTAATCAACTGAAGTGCTCCGTTTAAGGTATAACATAAAGATCATAAAAAAGCACCGTTTGCTGTTTGTTGTTCAAGATAGCAATCGAAAAGAAATCAAAGAATTATTCATTTGCTACAATTGATAAGAATAATAAATTAAGGAGTTGATCAATGATGACAGTAAAAATTACCCCTTATTTAAATATGGAAGGGAACGCAAGGGAAGCTATTCAGTTTTATGAACAAGCAATCGGTGCTGAAGTCCTCACAATTATTACTTACGGAGATATGCCGGAAATGCCTAATACTTTCACCGATGATCTGAAGAATCTTGTAGCACACGCAAAGTTACGAGTGGGTGAAGCGGAGCTCATGTTTTCCGATGCTCCAGGTGGTTCGACTATTGAAAAGGGTAAACAGGTGACAATTTGCATTTCAACGAACGACGTGGAAAAATCAAAACGAATTTTTGAAGCCTTGCGGCAAAACGGTCAAATCAATATGCCGTTTGGAGAAACCCCTTTTAGCCCAGCTTTTGGTGATGTAACGGACAAATTCGGCGTGACCTTTCAAATTTTTACTGAAATTCAAAATTAAAAGTAAGTATCCGCCCGTAAAACGGGCGGTTTTAATTTCGCCCTATAAGGGCACTTTACCAACAAACCCCTAAAGGGGCCTTTTGAATTGACCGTCAACCGTTTATCTCTCTACCTATTTTTTGAATGGGTCTACATATTCTCGTTTAGTCATGTTATCTCGCAAACGGTCTTCAGCTTCTTGTTCTCGAATATATTTCGCTACGGTCTTTTGATTGAGTCCAACTGTACTCACATAGTATCCTTTAGCCCAAAACGTACGATTTCCATGATTATATTTCAGGTTTGCATGTCGGTCATGTATCATTAAAGAACTTTTCCCTTTCAAGTATCCCATGAAGTAAGATACAGACATTTTGGGTGGTATTCTGACCAACAAGTGTATATGGTCTGGCATTGCATGAGCTTCAATGATCTCAACATCTTTCATATCGCATAATCTTCTTAGAATCGCACCAATGTCTTTTCTCAATTTCCCAAATATGATCTTTCTTCTATATTTTGGGATAAACACAATGTGATACTTACAATTCCATCGGGTATGTGATAAACTGTTGTCGCTCGACATGAGCAGATCTCCTCTCGTTAATTGAAATTGGTTTGACGGCCAGTTTCTATTATAACGAGAGGAGATTTTTCT
Source organism: Pseudalkalibacillus sp. A8 (assembly GCF_045920555.1). Lineage (NCBI taxonomy): Bacteria > Bacillati > Bacillota > Bacilli > Caryophanales > Fictibacillaceae > Pseudalkalibacillus > Pseudalkalibacillus sp. A8. The sequence continues at coordinate 2,540,368 of NZ_CP174509.1, read as the reverse complement.
ATTACAACCCTTAAAGGTTAATTTTCACACGGGCATAGCCCGTGGTTTAAAAAGACTTAATATAAAATGGAGTGCTTGCCTTTAAGCCTACACTCCATTTTTACTGTTGCTGTTGATAACTCGGATTGTCCAGCCCTTATAAATTGCCCCTTCCCTTACTCATTTAAATGGCCCTTATATGTAATATGGGCACTTTTCCTTATTACAGAAAAGCGCCCTTTTCTTTAATAACGTTTCTCTATATTTACTGGTACTACTTAACAGAAATATAAATATCAACTTGACTATTTTGAGGATCTTTTGCCTTTTCACCATATACTTCAAAATCTGTTTTAAAAGCCCTTTCTCTATCTTCTGACCAATCCCATATCTCCTGCCAGGCCTCAATGACTACTTCTGGAATAGATCCCTTTCGAGTAGTAAAAACAATATAATTATCATCAGCGATTTCAAAAGACTCCAGACCTTCAGAAGTCTTTTCACTATCTGTTATTTCTGTACCAATAGCATATGTATAAATACCAGTTTCATCAGATTCATAATTAGTATATAAGGCAACAATAGTTGAATCCTTTTTATTAGTTATAGAATCCAATACTTTATTCTCATAAAAACTTTCCCAAAGTTGTGGGATACTACCTTTCCTTTTCATCTCTACTTCATTACTCGTTCGTATTGAACTACCAATGAAACTAAATCCATTACGTTTTATTACTTTACTTTTAGTAATTGTGTTAGACATGATTACTTTTCTCCCTTCCATCTATTTCATTCATCTATTCTATGAATAGGAGTAATTTCCTTCTTATTCCGTTAATTGGCCCTTTTCTAAAGAAGGAATAAAATCCAATCCACCATATTCCAGCTTCAGTTTATGAATAAGTAAAGGGCGATCACGTTTTACAGCAATCGCCCCCTCGTATATTATTATTAACCAGATATAGCGCATTCCAAATGTCCTTTTGAGTCAGTCTTATTATTTTATTAAAGTTTTAACTTTCCCATGGAATCAATGACTTCCAGAAGCTCCTCTTTTGATAAGAAACTACTCACTTCGTAATAATACCCTTTGTCTTCCCATCTGACCGCGAGCTTTTGTTTTCCTATGCGGATAAAGACGGCTTCCGTACCATCCAATAAGTTACCGTTATTTTCCTTTACTCCAGTACTTGCTTTCCATTCTTCAAATCTGTCTGGTTGAATCCTTAATTGAATATCGTTTCTACTCCCGTTTTCACCTTTATAATGCTGGAAAAATGTCATTTTGTCCGTATTTATCGAGACCCTAGCCTCGATAATCTTGTATGGAACACTCTTTAAAACCTTAATATGTTTTTTAAAGGACGCTGGATATTCGTTGAATTCCTCAGGAATTGCACTCATTGGATCATTTGACCGAAGGCTAGTTAAATCCTTTTGGTTAAAAGAAATGGAATGCGTTTTTATATAATCCACAACATCTCCATTTGATGCATACTCCTCCAGTTTTATTAAAATACCCGTACCAGTATGAACCCAGGCTTTGAATGATGTGGCCGAATGCCGACTCATCTTTCCTTCGATACGTACCACATTAAGTCCATGCATTTCTTCATAGCCAGCGATTTCCCAGTCATCTTCGATGTTTTTAACCATAATGCATAATCCTTCGGTGCAATCGAAGGGTTTACACCACCAGCAAGGAAAAGCTCCTGAAAATCATGTTGATCGGAAATTTTCTCAATAGATATCCCATCTTCCTGGATACTTTTGATGTAAGAAGCGGAATGCTTCCCTGTTTGGATTTGGTAGTGTTTTTTCTCCGTAATATCATGATGGTAGGAACCTATATGATAGGTGAATGAACCTTGGACAGAATCAAAAAATGCAAGCGGATTTTCCATTCTCGAGATTAATTTATCTTTTGTAACATTTGCTTCAATAGCAAATTTTCTGCTATCAGTGGACTCTGAAATTTCAACAGGCTTGCTTGTACTTGGTTCATTTTCCGAAGGACCAGGACCTTGCTTCAATGTATAAAAGGCCATCCCCAGCAAGATCATAAAGCATGCAATCATGCTGAATGTAGGGTTGACTTTACCAAATAAGGTCGGTTTTCTTTGTTTTCGCTTATATGTTTCATGCACTTTTTTCCGTTTTTCCTCATCAAAATCAAAGTCCTTAAATGTCGTTTGTTCGAGTGTTTCTTTAAGTTTTTTCAGTTCATCTTGCATCTTCATCCCCTCCTTCCAAGATGTTTTTCAGGAGAAATTTTGCTCGCGACAACCTCGATTTAACTGTATTTAGGTTGATATCCAACATCAGGCTGATCTCTTTTTGTGACAATAGCTCAAAATAGAAGAGAAAAATAACCTCTCTGTATTTTATAGGGAGCGATAAAACTTGTTCTGACAACTCCTTTTTGCGGCTATTTAGGATTGCAGCCTCTTCAGGCGAAGGCTCTTTCCCTTTTGTGAATTTGGCTATTTTCTCAGTCAAAACCGTATAGCGATAATGAGCACTTCTTACATAATCGTTACAGTGATTTGAAGCAATTCTGTAAAGCCAAGTTTTGAAATTGGCTTCTCCCCGATAGGAATGAATTTTTTGGTAACATTTTAAAAAGATCTCCTGCGTTAGATCTTCAGCGACCGTACGATTACGAACATCAATTTTAGGATCGCTCCACCATATTCATCCATAATATGTTCCATCATCTCTTCTTTGGTATGTATATTCATAATGTCTGGATGGTTTAAATTCTTACGATTCATTGTATGACCTCATTTCGGTGTCTACCTATTTAAATAGACGGGGAACCGCTCCAAAAGGTTTATGGGTTATATAAATTTTCTCATAAAATAAAAAAAAAGCTTGAATCTAAGTAACGGGTTCTGTTTTGAGGTACAAAATCGGAATTCCAAGCCTAAATCACATGTTTTTCACAGACAGTTTCTCGTATGAATTCACAAGAAAAAGAGCTCGGATTGGAGCTCTTTTTTACTTTTTTATGACGAAGGGCTTATTCCATTAAAGTTAGCAATAGGTAAGCGTTTGTAAAACATAATTTAATTAACAATCATCCATTTTATATTTTTTTCGCCGTATGGTCATTAGCCTGTTTTTGCTCTTGAATCTCGTTCTTCACTTTATTGCGGTATTCCGAAATAGGGCTCCAAGCAAATTTAGAAATATTGGAATCCGGGACGCAGGTGTGCCCGGGTTCTCGAAAGCAGCATTTACGGTACCGCACATTTTATCTTTTGGTTGTACATTCGTGATGCTCAGCACTTCACCGCGCTGACCATAGTCATACGGTCAGGAGAAAAACTACCATCGACACGTGAACTATGTGCGACATGCGATGGTTTCTTCTTTAGAGGGAAAAAAGTGGTCATCATCGGTGTTGAATAGGGGGAAAAATTATGCAAGGATTACTTTGGAGGTGCCAAAACAGAGGTAAGTTACCTATAAGGGATGGTGATTTATAAAGGTAGACTTTTTCTTTTTTAAGCTAGGATTATCCTTTTTAATCGTTTAGGTATTTTTGAATTATCTTTTTAAGATCTAAAAGATAAGGGTTTATTGATTCCGTTTTCTTATCATTTTGTTCAATCCTAACAATAAAACGTTGTAATTCTGTAACGAATTGTTCGAAATTTGAATTTGCCAAAATCGTTTTCCTCTCTATTTTAATTGGTAAGATAGTGTATGTGATACGAATAACTTTGGTTGGGAAAACAGAAACTATTTTGGATTCAATTCGGAATGCAAAAGGCCGAAAATAAATGAAAAGCAGGTAATGGCAGCTTTCCTTACTATTCTATTCTTTTATTTCTTATACCGGCCAAGCTATGCTAACCCTTATATTTACTTATATAAAGTAAGTCGATATGCAAGAAAAATACCCGCCAAATTGGTCGGGTTTACTTTTTTATGTAAATTCGCAACTAGGGCTTACCAGGCGTAAGGTGGATTATTCTTTTAATTGAAATTGTGTAAAGTAAACATCAAGGTGATCAGTAAAATCATAAATGTTGCTTTGTCTAAGTCGAAATCACTATTACTCACGGCCAGACCACCCCCTTTCTAAAAGGGGATTTTGACCGCCCACCCTACAACTATGCGATTAACTCCTACAGCAATAACAAAATATCTGTTTTAAGGTAAAGTTCGAGAATTGGACCAAAAAGTCTAAGGAGTCATCTGTCTTTGAATTTAGCCATCAGCTTATGGCTTTTTTATTTGATTAATCCATAACGTCATCATCCAAATAAACACAATAGACCGTATAGGATTTATTGGTTTGGACTACATTTTTTAATTTAAAGTATTTGGAGAAAATCCCCATATCAAACCCGGGGTCATTAACAATTACGTGAAAATATCGTTCATTTGAGTTAAAAGTCACCGTCGCCTGTACTAAAACTTCACGGTTAATCGCTGTGTTTGAATAGATATGAACCCTATTAAAAACAAGGTTATGATTATTATCGTACACATAAGGGGATTCAACCAGTCTTTTTAATTCATTTACCTGATACATTAGGAAATCTCCTCTCTATTTAAGAAGATTTTCAGTAAAGCCTTGCAAAGGAATATTGAAAACTGAACATTAAATAGTAATTCTATTTAAAATATGTTAAACCTGCAGAAATAACAAAAACTCCTATTATCAAACTAAGGTATTAAACTCAACGTGTATTACAAGAGAGGGAAATTACCGAAACCGGATCAACTCATCGCGAAAAAACCTTCTTTCATTTCAATCAAATAGAATCACCTCATAAGGATAAAATTTCAGTTTATGTGTCCATAATCCTTTTAACCATCCAAAAACAGAGAAAACAGCTATTTCTTCTAGAGAAATGCTCGATTTCTTCCTTTAAGCCATGTCTTTATGAACCAAAAGGCAAGTCTATTCTTTCATCCATTAAACTGTATAGTCATACCAATCAATCCAAAGGGACTCTGGAGGAAAATAATGCCCTTAGATTCTAGATAATTGGGAAATAGTGTGCAAAGAGGGCTAAAAAGAATCATCATCTAAGTCTGGATGACTCAGCACCATACACTATATGCCAATAATTGATTGATTATGTAATGGTAACAAAACAACCGTTGGATCATATAATGAAAGGAACATATTTCATAAACATAATATTTACAAATGGAATATTAAAGGAATCTAATATAATTTCAAACTAATAGAAAGGAGAAATTGTTAAAGAATGAATGTTATAACAGGAAGATGGATTGTGTGGTTAGGTATCCTCTCAGCGGTAATCGGATTCTTTTATGCCCCACTCTGGTTAGGCAGTATTGGTGTTGTCCTAGGATTAATTGGTTTAGCTAGCCCACAGAAAGTCTTAGCATGGTGGGCAATCGGACTTGGAGTAATTTCTTTAATTATCCCGTACCTTAGTTAACAACGAGACATGATCATAGTCTGAGAACTTCCACTTTGTTACTCTCAGTATAAAAACACTATGTAATAAAGGAAATTGAATTTCATGAATGAAGAGGGGATTTAAGGATTTTTAAAACTCAGCTAAATTTATTTTATAATTGTAATAATACCGAGATCGTGTTTTTGGTAGACTGTCCCTATATTTAAGAACCCCTAAATACTCAGAGATAAACATTTTGATGTACTTGTTTGATCTATTAAAATAATTATCTTTTGTAATCATTAATATTTAATACCTTCTACCAGAAAAATGAGAGTTATTAAAGGACTTAACTAGACAATGAAATAGTGTCTCTTTGAGTCCTTTTTACTTAATTATACTAGGTCATGATGAGATAAAAAAGTCCGTTAAATCTCATGAAAAGGACTAGAAAAAAACAAAGAAAGTTAAAAAGAGTACTAAATGCAGCCACTGAACTATATCCCGAATAATAGATACTTATTAAAAAACCAACTATTTAGGATTTTTGTATTAACTCAAACAGGAAACCCGTTATAATCAAAACAAATGGAGAAAAACGGGGAATTAAATATGAATAAACGTAAACGAATTTCACCGTAAGGACACCCATAAGTATAAAAATCTTCTGGTTGAAACGGTTGAGTAATTGAGTAATCGGGTGATTCAGTTGTTATCGTATGCCATATCGAAATAGCGAATGTCAGCATATCCTTTTTTCCTGCGGTACAAGATCATCAGCATCGCTACAAAGATAAGTACGACGGAAATCACTTGCGCTATACGCAAATATTCTGTAAGCATCAAGCTGTCTGTTCTCATTCCTTCAATAAAAAATCGACCGAACGAGTAGTACATGATATATGTCAAAAACAACTCCCCTCGCCTTAAATTTACCCGACGCAGTAACATCAACAAGGTAAAACCGCCAAAATTCCAAAGAGACTCGTATAAGAACGTAGGATGATAATACACCCCGTCTATGTACATCTGATTGATGATAAAATCGGGCAAATACAGATTTTCAAGAAATTCCCGCGTTACCGGGCCTCCGTGGGCTTCCTGGTTGATAAAGTTTCCCCAGCGTCCGATTGCCTGTGCCAAAATGAGGCTTGGTGCCAAAATGTCGGCAAGTTTCCAAAAAGAGATGTCTCGTACCTTGGCAAACACTACCAGCGTCAACACTGCACCGATCAGTACACCATGTATAGCCAGCCCTCCTTCCCTGATAGCGATAATCTTACCAGGATGTTCGGCATAATATTCCCATTTGAAAGTCACATAATAGATTCGTGCAAATAGGATTGAAATTGGAATCCCAATCAATACGAGATCAACAAAAGTATCTTTCGATAGACCGAGACGTTCGCTTTCTCGTACAGCCCAATAAGTGCACCAGAAAGGATGATAACAGCATACCAGTAAATTTGGATCGGACCGAAATCGATCGCAACCGGGTCAATCGGTTCAAGTGTCGTTTTCATATTTTCACTCCTATTTTATTTCAGAAGATATCGTGGTTATAGGCGGATACTTGCTTACTACAAATTGGGAAAAACATCAAATAATAATTTATCCGTAAAACGATTTTATATTCGTTATAGATGAGAAATTGCATAAAGTATAGAGAAATAGCGATCATTGCTTTGATATCATAAGCTATTTATTCGAAGAATCCTAATCGTTGTCCTAAACATCTCCTAGGAGATCAACTATGAATTTGGCACTTGCCAGCGGGTCTATTGTTTGTTGAAATTGTTTCATTCTATGATTCAAAGACGCGATCTCTTGGGGGGAAAAGAGTAATTTTTCGATTAAAGTATCGATATGATTGATGTCATCCATTTTTACAGCCAAATGATTATTTACTAAAAATTCGCAATTTCTTTCTTCATGACCCGGTATGGGGTGATAGATATAGATAGGCAATCCCTTTGATAATGCTTCAAAACAGGTCAATCCACCCGGTTTTGTAATAAGTAAATCCGTTGCCTCCATCCACTCGTCAATGATATCAACAAACCCGATCACATAGACATGGGGATGATAGAACCTTTCATCTCCTAAAAGGGAACTTCGAAGTGTTTCATTACTCCCGGTACATATGATTACCTGAATTTTTTCTTTCCATTTCAATAGAGCATCAGCCAGGTGTTGGATTCCACCTAACCCCAGTCCTCCTCCCATGATCATAACAGATGGCATATTTTTTAATTTTAATTTTTTTCGCATTTCCAGTTTACTTTTCTTGGACCAGAAACGTTCTCTTATAGGTAAGCCTGTAACGGCAATTCGATTTTTTTCAATCCCCATATTTCTTAATTGATCATACATATCCTGATTCGATACAAGATAATAATCAACCTCAGAATGGACCTATGCCCCATGAAGATGAAAATCGGTCACTACCGTGCAAACAGTAAACGTATAGCCCTGCTTCTTCAGTCGGGATACAGATGAGCTGGTAAACGGATGGGTACAGATAATAAGGTGAGGGTTTTCCTCGTCAAGAAGATTTTCAATTTGACGATGAAATAGTTGATGAATGACAAATTTCCTCCAATCGGAAAGAGGTTTGTTTTGTTTGTAAAGGTAGATTTTTCTCCATAATGAAGGAGATAGGACGATCATATTGACGTAAGAATCAATGAGCAGCTTGGTGGTAAGAGGATGAAGTGTCTGACCCACTTCTATGATCTGTGTATAGATAGGAGGAGCAAGATGGGAAATACCTTGCTTTAACGCTTCTGCAGCTTTTGTATGGCCCGTACCAATGGCTTCTGATAGTATCAACACTTTTTTGTTCATAATTTGCACCCTTACCAAAATTCTTTCAACTATTAAATGGATTATAAAAGTAATCAAACACGGTCATCTTTTGTTGGAAGCAGGTACTGCAGCCTCTGATTACCCAAAAACAAATCAGTGATGATCTTGTAACCTTGATCATTGGGATGGACTTCGTCTGCCAATAGGTAAGGTTTGTTTAAAAAAGAGTCCATCGGGATGATAATATTTACACCGAATTGTGTTGCAGTTCCTTCATAAATTCTATTTATCCTTCGAATCAATTGAGTGGCTACCTTATATAATTTGTGGTCCGACGTGCCAGGATTATAAAGGCCCATAAGAAATATATGGGTATCTGGATTCAAATCAGTTATACTTTGCAATATGTACTCCAAATTTTGTTTTAATGTTCGAATCGTTCTTATGATTCCCGATAAATTAAAGTTATTTTGATAAGCACGTATCATATCGTTTCCACCAATTGTAATCGTAACATGGGTTGCTCTCTTCAATAAATCACATATCTTGGAATCAGTGAGTAATTGAAGCAATTCACCGCTGCTCCGTCCTGATTTACCTAAATTTATATACCTGCAATCTTTCGTTTGTTTGATACCGTGAAAAAAACTGGCGGTAAACGATCGTTCATGTGCAGAGGCCCCTACTCCTTTAGTAAGAGAATCTCCTAGAGCAATATATAAAACTTGATTTTCCATTTGATCCTCCATTTTATCTTAAAAAGAATTTTACTTTTACATTTTGTTCATCACCTTTATTTTTTATTTACTGGTTTCAAGGTAATTATTGGTATGATCCAAGCCATATTTAACACAATATGGCAGATGATTTCCCAAATCCTTTTATTTCGGACATAATTTAACTGGTTCCCTCTAAGTGAAGGGAACCGGTTTTTGTTGGATAGTTAGATATCATTTAATCACGTCTTTTAATGGTCAAGTCATTATGCTTAAGTCCAATGATCGCCATGGATGGGTTATCGGCATTACATGCTGGGATTGATGGTGTATGGCAACAGAAATCATCTCCTTGCGGAACGATCCAATTGGTGGAAACAGTAGCGATATAGTGCCATAGCATTTTTCCTTCGAATTAAACCCTTTAATATGCAAAATATCCTGCCCAATAAATTTTGTTTTTGTAATTTTCCTTCTACAACAACTGCCAGGGGTATACCCTTATACTCCGTGTCTATTTTTAGGTGAGCAGGTGTAACATTACAGCGCTATTATGCCCTCTTTATTTTAGAGTTTTTGAAAAGGGATTACCAATGAATTAAGGTTTTCCCTTATCAATATAAAATGAATAATCTTTATCATTAACTGAGGCATAAAAAATTTCCTTTAAATCAACCCCTCTTGTTTTGATTTCATTATGTAACCATTTTTCATCTTTATTGATTTTCTTTAAGTTTTGTCTTTGGATTTTCCCTTCTATAACAACTGCGATCGGAATACCTTTATACTCTGTTTCAATATTCAGATGTTGAGGCGTTACATTTACAACACTATGATTTGGTAGAATACTTAGTTCACCATTAGGCTCTAAGATGACATATTCAATTTCTTCGATGTTGGGATATCCTGCTATACGAATTGCTGATAAGAGTTCGATCAAGCTGAATCGAGATTTATCCAATTCTCTTTTTGAAATTTTCCCATGCTTTACTAAAATGGAAGGTTGGCCTAGAAACAAACGGTTTAGCGCTTGAAATAAACTTAACTTGGAAAAAAGGATATAAAGTGTAACCAACAATATGATCCCGATGATTGCCTGTATTATTCCGTCAACTTTTATCGGAGTTACAGCTAATGTGACAAGGAAAACGAGAGCTGCCAAATCAATTGGACTTAATTGGGCCAATGCCGTTTTCCCCATGAATCGAATGGCGCTCGTTACAATGACAAATAACAATACCAATTCACCTATAAATGAAATCATAAAAACCACCTAATAAATTCACATCATCCTTTATACGATGACAGAATTCTGTATTTTTGAAGAAAGCGATTTTTAATTCGTGTTTACATGTATGTTTTAACTGTCGTTTAATATCGGTGTTAGTTTATTAAGAATGTCATCTAACTTTTGACTGTTATGATTATACATCTGCTTTGCTTCATTGGATTCGGTGAGAAGAGAAAATAATTCCAAATCTGCCTGGCACTTTTTTAATGATGCCAAAAGCAATGGTTTTTCTTGAGGTGAAGGGACCTTTATCTTGTCATCATAGAGGTCTACTGTTAACTGTCCGTATGAATCAACTTGCCCTAAAAAAACATTATCAAAAGACACCCCAATTTTCTCTAATTCTTCATAGAGCCAACCCCGGTTTAATGCAATGGTTGATAGTGGTTCATCAAGAACTTGCCCATCCATGATAACGGTTTGAGGTTCTTTAATAGGTGGTACATTTAATTGAAGATCCTTTGCAGTAAGAGGCTGATTTTCCTTTTTTAAGAGTACGCTGACGTTACCATTTGGCTCAATGACAGCATACTCAACATCAGATACCTGAAACACGTCTTTGCTCCTAAGTTCTTCAAGCAATTCATCAATGGAGTATCGTTCCTTTTTTAAATTATCTTCCAGCACTTTCCCATCTTTAATGACAATCGTTGTGTTTCCTTCAACAAAATTACGTACATTCTTATTCTTTAGAGATATTAAACCTATTACAATAGGAAATAACGTCCATATAGACATCGCTATAATTCCATGAATGATCTGACGTTCCAATCCCATCGTCACTTCCGCAGCGATAGCTCCGATTGTAATTCCAACCACGTATTCAAAGAAGGATAGTTCGGCCAATTGTTTCTTGCCCAGCCATTTTGTCATTAAAAAGAGTATGATCAAAAAAATACAAGAGCGTACAATAATTTCTATCCAATCTAACATAATATCACCTTAAGAAATTTATTTTCCTTTATATTGTGGTTCCTCGAATTCTAGGTGTCCGATTCTCTTTTGAAGATCCGAAATGATCTCCTCAACCTCTAACATGCTTTCATGAAACGTTCGTTTAGCTTGTTCGTCTGAAGATTTTAGTGCTAAGTTGCTTAGTGTTTCTTTTGCGCCTTTTAAACTCGCCAAGCATTGTTTAACATTTGATGCTACCGTCATTGTTAACACTACCTTATCCTTTTGGTTTGAATAGTAATGCTCCTATAAATCCAAATATAATAGCTGCAGAGATACCAGCACTTGTAACTTTGAACATACCCGTTATTACGCCGATAATGCCATGTTTTTCTGCTTCAGCCATCGCCCCGTCTACAAGTGCGTTGCCGAAGCTAGTGATGGGAACCGTCGCCCCTGCCCCCGCAAAATCGATTAATGGCTCATATAGACCAATCCCATCGAGAATGGCACCTGCTACTACTAAAACCGTCATAGTATGTCCAGGGGTTAATTTCAAAACATCAAACATAATTTGACCGATTACACATATGGCTCCACCAATCACAAAAGCCCAAAAAAGGATTGCCAATTTATTCTGCACCTCCAAATTCAATGGACACCGCATGAGCGATACAAGGGATCGTTTCATTCTGTTGAAAAGTTAGAGGAGAAAGAAGTGCTCCAGTAGCCACAACAAGCATTTTTTTAAATTCCCCTTTTTTCATTCGATTTAAGAGATGTCCATAAACAACTGTTGCGGAACAAGCGCATCCGCTCGCTCCAGCCAGAACAGGTTGTCCTTCTCTATAGATCATCATCCCGCAATCCTGGAATTGTTCAGCGGTTATTGAGAAACCATGTTTATCCAGTAAGTCCAAGGCGATTTGATGTCCAATCGATCCTAGATCACCTGTTACAATAAGATCATAATAGGAAGGATCGATTTCCCTGTCACGTAGATGGGCCTCAATTGTATCTACAGCAGCTGGTGCCATTGCTCCACCCATATTAAATGGATCGCTTAGTCCCATATCCACCACTTTTCCAATCGTGGCAGATGTTACATTAGGTCCGACTCCCTGATCACTTAGTAACGCACTTCCAGCCCCTGTTACCGTCCACTGGGTGGTTGGCGGTTTTTGTCCTCCATACTCCGTCGGATAGCGGAACTGCTTTTCAACGGCTGCATTATGGCTAGCTGTTCCAGTCAATAAGTACTTCGCTCCATTTCCATTTACAATAAAAGCGCCCATTGCAAGGCCTTCCATTGAGGTCGAACACGCCCCGAATAATCCTAAATATGGGGCTTCCAAGGTCCTACAGGCAAAACTTGTACAAGTGATTTGATTGATGAGATCACCTGCAAGGATAAATTGTACATCCTCTTTTTGAATGTTTGCTTTTTCCATGGCTCTCTGACAAGATTCTTCAAACAACACTTTTTGAGCTTTTTCATAAGAATCCTCCCCTAGCCATAAATCTTCATGAAGAAGATCAAAGTCCTCAGCAATTCGTCCATTCGCTTCAAAAGGTCCCCCGACCGTCCCTGTTGAGATGATTACCGGCTTATTTTCAAACACCCACGTTCGATGCCCCTGTAACACGTTAAAGACCTCCATATTGGATAACAATGGTTTTAATGATTGCAATAACAAAGGCAGAAAATACACCGAATAAGATAATCGGTCCAGCTAATTTGAACATATTGCCTCCAACACCTAATACGAATCCTTCTGTTCGGTGTTCGATTGCAGCGGCTATAACCGAATTACCAAACCCAGTCACCGGGACTGCTGTTCCAGCACCTCCGAACTGCGCCATACGGTCGTAAACACCAAATCCTGTCAACAACATTGAAATGAAAATTAAAGTAGCAACGGTAGGATTACCCACATTTTGTTCTGTGAAATTAAAGTAATTTACGTACATGAGTGATATCAGCTGCCCCACGAAACAAATAAATCCTCCAACAAAAAAAGCTTTTATGCAATTGGTCAACAGTGGTCTTTTTGGTTCATTTTTATCCTGTAATCGTTGATATTGTTGTTGAACCGGTGTTAACTCTTTATTTTTGCTAGCCAATATAATGACTCCCTTCAATGATTTACTTTAAGCCTCATCCGTCGCTTTTTTTTCTATCTTTTTAATTTCTTTATCAATGTCTTTTCTGTCCATTTTTTTATTTAATTTATTTTCTAACTGATCAACCAATATAAATATTTTTTGATCTGTACTGACCATCACTTTAATGTCAGGATTTTGTTTCTGTAGTTTCTTTTTGATCCTTTTTTTAAGGCTTTTTAGCTGAAACCTCTCGAGATGCTTAGGTTTTACGGCTACAATCATATCCTCTTCGGAGTTAACCACTTTAACATCTGTTATTTCCGACATAGTATCAATGGTGTCCTGTGCTTCTTTGGAAGCGGCTTGTTTGTTTTCAACATAGTAAGTTTGCATTGATTCGTGATTCTTATTTCCTTCTTCCTCTTTTTTGTTATTGCATCCAGCAGATAGGATCATGAAAGATGATAAAAGGAGATATACCATAACCTTAAACTGGGTTTTTCCCATACGGCTCACCCTTTCAGGTAAAGATATGTAAATGCGAAAAGGATGATAACTCACCCTTTTCAATCCAAAAAGATCATTGTCTATATTGTGGCTCTTCCTGTTCAACTTCTTGTAAACGGGGATTTAATGAATCCACTATGGTCTGGGCTTGTTGGGCGGCATTTTGGTACAACTGCTTCGCTTGCTGATTCTCCGTATCAAGTGCAAATGTTTCAAGACTTGCTTGAGCACTTTTTAATCCTGCAAGAGTGGTTTTTAAATTGTTTGCTACTGTCATGATGGAAGCCTCCTTGTTATGTTGTTGCAATTGTAGGATGTTTTAAAGGAACTCTGCTTATCCGTTCCAAATATACCCATCCAATATGTATGGAGTTTTTGTTATAAATGACCACAAAAACACATCGGTGTTCGGCCTGAAACTTAGAAACACCATAAAATTTAAGGAGTTTACATCTCTGAATTAAGTATTAAGGATAAACGGTGTAAGTTATCTTTGACCTTAAGTCGAAACTCAGAGTGTGTGTTTTTCGCGGAAAGGATACTGTATGGATAATTTTCCGTATGGGATCATTCTTTGACCATATGAAGGATAAACTGGATACATCCAGTGGTAAGAACTGTAGGAGAATTAAAAAGAAAGTAGAAGATTTTATGGACTAATACAATTCCTCAGGTATCGTTGGATTACAAAAGATAACCCCAGAACAATGGTATTATTCCCTTCTATTAGACTGTAGAAAAAATTTGCGGAGGGGATTTTTATGGTGTTAACATAAGAACCTTTACTATTGATTTTATAATGAAGTTAAATATGATGATAGTACAAGTCATCCTCTGAACCTTTAAAGAAAATACAAATTAATTCATTTTTTTCATCATAGAAAACAATCAAGTAATCATCCTTAGAATCTATGATGCATTTTCCTGAATTTAATGCAGGATAATTATATATTTTCACCTCATTATATGAAAAGTTTTCTTCAATCCATTTTAAAACTTCTTTTTCGGGATTCATCTTTGAGACCTCTTTTTCGGGAATCATCGTATAACCTCATTTTCAAGACATAGGATTACAAGTTTCATTCCCAATTTAATAATAATTTAAACTAATTAATCAAATTGTTGGTTTTATAAAAATTGGTAAAACTTTTGTTATAAATCAGCTACCAATATTAGATAAATAGATAGGTTATTTAAGTTTATAAAAAACCTAATTCTAACCTTATTGATTATCAAGAAATTATTATTGGGGTAGTCCAATCATAAGACATATTTCCTTCAATTATGCACTTCAGCATCTTTCATTATTTGTGTTTTTCATACTACTATTCATCTTCCCCCAGAATAAAAAGGTTGACCGATTTCTCAGTATCTTCGGATTGCATCTATACTTGTTAGTTCTTTTTTCTAGTTCATTCCCTCCAGAACTAACAACAACTTTTCTGCAAATAAAAAGAGCCCATTAAAGGGGCGGGTTCCGTTTTGAGGTACAAAATTGCAATTCGCAGTCAAAATCGCAAGGCGAATCGAAGAAATTTCACAGACAGTTTCGCAAAGGAATCCACAAGAAAAAGAGCTCGTTTTTGAGCTCTTTTTTTTACGTCAATATAGACAAAGGGCTTGTTCCATTAAATCCCCCCTTTTCTTTCTGTAGTGCTTAAGAATTTTAATATGGGAAAATGTACGAAAATCATAGGTTTCTATGCATGAATAATACCAGAATTAAATTAGCATGAGGTCGACTAAGCTTCTTACCGAAGAACCGTGCATTCATGCACGGTTTGACGCATTGATGCGTATCTGAGAGCTTATTTTATCCTAAAGCCATTAGAACGCTCAAAAGGGAAAAGCATGCATAAAAATCACTTAAACAACGCTTTAGTATACTAAATAAGCACTACACTACATTGAATAACGAACACATTCTAATACTTCTGAATTGGCCCGTTTGTTGAACATCAATTTTCTAATCTTGGTTCATTTTCTATTATTTGATCTATATTCTTTAGGTGAACTATTGGTAACCTTTTTGAATGCCTTGTAAAAGCTTGATAGCGTTTCATATCCTACCTTATAGGCTATTTCTGTGCTTTTTAAAGAGGTCGTTGATAACAGGATCATCGACTTGTATATTCTAATTTTCTCTAAGTGCATATGAGGAGTTAATCCGGTTTTGTTCCTAAACATACGATTTAAATAAAATGGACTTACTCCCACTTTTTTTGCTAAATTTTTTAATTGTATTTTTTGATCATAGTTCTGATAAATAATATCAAGTAAATTTTCAACAATCTCTTTTTGTGGATCATAGTCCTTTGATGGAACATTAGGTCTACACCTTTTACACGGTCGAAATCCACTACTTAAAGCATCATTGGCGTTTTCAAAAAATACAATGTTTTCGAATTTCGGTGCTTTAGATTTACATGAAGGGCGACAAAATATACCAGTAGTTTTTACTGCATAGAAAAAAGTACCATCATAGTTTGCATCACACTCTATTGTGGCTTCCAGCATTTTTTCGGTCGTAAGTTTTTTTTGTGTCTCCATCAAGGGTTAACCTTCCTTTTCGGGACAAAATTTGTTTTTTCAGAAGCATGTATCCTGTATATAAGCCTATAATAATGATAGGAACAAAAATATAAAGTTTAAAAAACGGTAGCACTAGTACACATAGGATTAAAGCAATGATTGAACAAATCCAAGGAACTGATCCTTTTTTAAGTAATTTTATTCCTGAAGCCATTGATAAAATGTAAACAAGAATACCGAGTGAAGTAGGAATAAACAAAATGTCATTGAATGTCATTGATAAAAGCGATGTAGTAATAACACCAGCTGTAGCAAAGAAAATTACAAAAATAATCATCCGCCTTGGAATCTGAGTGGTCGAGTGTAACTGGGATAACTTTTTCGGGAAAGCTCCATCTCTGCCTAATGAAAATCCTAGTTGTGAAAGACTCGCAACAAATGCATTAGAAGTACCTGTACAAATAAGGAAAGCTAAAACCGCTGTTATCACCTTCGCGCCCATTCCCAATTCATTTCCAATTATAACGCCGATTGGGGATAGATTGCCTTCTACGAATCCATATGTTTCTGTTCCAATGGTAACAATACTTAAGGCTATGAATAGTACTCCAATGATAATCGCACTGACAATGGTGCTATTCACAATATCCTTCTCTAGCTTTTTAAAATTATTGGCAAGGTTACATATTGCCTCCCATCCAAAAAAAGCCCAAAAAATTACGGTTATTGCTGTCCCAATTGAAGTCCAGCCATTTGGAACAAATGGAGTGAAATTTACCAATTGGATTTTGGGTAAGGAAACAATCACCGTTATAAGTAATAAACCTAGTAGACAAGAGCTGAGAATCACTGCTACCTTACCACTAACTTCAACACCAGAATAATTTGATATCCCGCCAATTAAAAGGATCAGAATCGCTATGAATGTGTTTTCTAAACCAGACAACCCGAATGCATCGCTTATATAAAAAGCACCTGTTAAAGACACAATTGTCTGTCCAACAGCAGCAGTAACAAAATAAGACCATCCCACAATATTCCCCATATGATAGCCAAATGACTTTCTTACAAAGGTTGCTGCTCCTCCTGCATCAGGAAATTCACGTGCTAGACAAGCAAATGAATAAGCCAGCGGAAAACTGATAATGATTACAATCAACCAGGATAATAATGACGCAGGTCCTGCTATAAAAGCTGTAACACCAGACAAAAAAAGGACCCCTGAACCTAATATAGCAGCAACATACAAGGCAACCGCTTCATATAATCCGATTGTTTTTTTCTCCATTTGATCACCAACTTTCACCACCATTCTATCAAGTTAATATTGTTACTTTCATTTCTTATCTTGCTGTTTAATTCTTTAGTACAGTAATAATAAATTTAAAAGGTGCACTTTAACGATAAAGTGCACCGATTTTTTCACACTAAAAAATGGATTAATCGATCAGCATTTCCACAGTGTCTGTATATCTCGCTGCCCAGTCAGAGAATGGAAGATTCTCATCCCACGTAACCTTCCCTATTGCCTTTGCACATCCCCAATCTAAGAGTCTTTGGTGGAGCATATGTACTTGTAATCTTTGTTTGTATTCTTCTTTTTCCACTGATCCATCCAAATAATGAGATAATAAATGCTTTGCTACCTCTGTTTTATCCTTATCAATATATATTGTTATCATCTTGATCAAATCGGAAATCGGATCACCAAAATAAGCGTTGGTAAAATCGAATACCCCACTTATATGAAGATCATTAGATTCACCGAATACTAAAAAGTTTCCTGGTTTGAAATCTCCCATTTACAAAGGTTGGTGAAGATAGACTTTCAAATGCACATATAGCGTTTTCCAATATAACTTCAACCCATTCAACATCTTCAGTAGTTATTCGGGAGTACTTTTTGGCATCATTAAGCCAATACCTAATCCTATTATAAAGCCAAGTAGCATATGATCCTTCAAAAGGACGTATAGTTAAATCCTTAGTATCTAGATCTCCATATTGACTTACTTTCCAACTATGAAACTCAAGTAGGGTCTCAGCAATCAATCCAGCTATTTTAAACTTGTCTTGTCGATTTAAATTACTTGATAGTCGCTTTGAATTTAAATGTTCTCCTGGTAGGCAAGGCATTAATGAATAACTCCAGCCAAAAATATCATCTGAATCATCTAAAAGATAAGGAATAGGGACGTTAACATTTGTCCGTTTATGTAATTCTTCTACAAAAAACTTTTCTTCTATCAATTGTCCAGGGTACAAAGGATTTCCTTTGAAGACGAACTCTCCTTCAGTTGATAAAACAAATCTTGTTTGTTTCATTACACCCTGTTCTGTACTTCTTGAAGAGATAAGCTTTCCTAAATTAAATTTATCTAGCATTTCCTGTAATTGATCATCGGTTATTACGCCTGATTTGTTAGATGAAAAGATGATTTTTGAAGTCAATTAAATCCTCTCCCTATTATTAATTGACGAAACAAATACCTTCTTCAACAACTCCCGTTAATAGTCCTACCAGAATAATACAAATAAGGACGATTAAATTATCGCCCACGATCGGAATAACACTTTATCTATTTATATGAATTCCTTTTAAATAATAACGACAGGTTTGTTTGTCTTTAATGTGTTTTTGTAAAGTAAAGACCTCTGCTTCTCTAAACTGTTTCTTACATTTAGTTGAACACAAACACAGTAATAACTCTCATAGAAAAATAAAGGCTTAGGGTTATTTTTGACTCTTAAGAATGGCATTAATGGCTTGATTTCCAGGCATTTGTGGTCCCGTTTCAGATCTGATAAGCCCACTCTCAGATCTAGAAAATAATGCTTGGAGGACAATATTCTTTTCTTCTCCGCTTATACCTGTGTCTTTTTCCTCAAGTAAGGCTAAATAAACATAAGTTAAATGATGCCTTTCTGATGCATCATTTGATAAGTGATAATTGGAAGTCGATAGCTTAATAAATAAGTTCACAAGGAGAAAGCAGATTGAGATAATTACTGTAAGAATGACAGTAAACTTTACGGAACTGAGACTTAAGTTATTATCTGTCTGGGCAAATATCAATATTGCAGACAATATAGCGATAAACCCTATCCCCACTCCCAAAGCCCAACTTTTCCATCTGTCCCCTTTCTTCTCTACTCTGTTGCAGCTGTTTTCCAATAGTCTGCCGGTTTCCGTAACTTTAATTGTTCTTTGTATGTATCTTCTAATTGCTTAAAAGTATTTTCCTTTTCATTTATTAATTCATCTAAACGATCAGAATAAGCCGATCGTTCTTTATTGATTTCATCGCTTAACCCATTGAACTCATTTTCAAAAGTATTTTTATTCTCATTAGTACTAGCAATAAATTCTCTGTAATTCTCATTTAAAGATGAAACCAAATCATTAATGTTTTCTTTAAGATTTTGATATACCTCATGGTCCATTTCAGGATAATGGAGTTTATTCGCGATCGTGAGTCCTGCTAGAAATTCATTATTCTGCAAATCGTTTTGGTTATAATTAAGATGTGAATTATGGCTTTTATCAAAAAAACCTTTAACAAATCCATTTAATAAGTTGATATTGTATTTAAGGCTCAGTTCTTTTATAAGTACACCCGCTTCACTAGAAGAATAAACTACAGGAAATTTTTCTGAAGCTAGATGATCCATTATATTACTGATTTTATTAATTGCATCATTATAGGCATTTTCATTTGTTTTACTTATATTCTTTGTACTTTCCAATGTATTTCGAAAGTTTTCAAAAGTACTCTTGGTCATTACAATGGGTGCATGTTGTGGTTGACGTAAATTAGCAGATAGATTGTTAACTACTTCTGTCCAGAAATCTACCTCATTATTAATAAAGGCAAGCAAACGATCTATACTGGAATAAGTCCCAATATTTTCACTCGGATACTTTCTAAATTGGAACTCCCTCGATTTAAAAAACTCTTTAATATCATTTGAAAATTGCCGTTCTTGTACTTTAGTTTCACTCATACTTTCCCCTCCCCATTACCATAATACCAAAATATTGTATATTATTTTAATAGCAAAAAAGGACCACCTATTGGTGGTGGTAATTAGTTCCGATAACGTGGGATGGGGTTCATTCTGTGTATTTTTTATTATATACTTCAACTTGATATCAACCCCCCTGTTCCTTCTTCCTGAATACTGCCATCTCTTTTAGTATATATGGATCTAGTTGCTTATTCAGCAAGTGCCCCCTCGTATGGAGAACAAATATTTAATAATTAGTGGTATGACCTTAACCAAAACAAACCAATAAAGGCTCCGATTATATTTAAAATAATGTCATCGATATCACATACACCCAACTGAGTTATATATTGTATAACTTCAAAAAAAACTTATAATTATAATATTTCTTCATATGTTGGGATTGCAGAAATAGCCCCTATTTTTGTACATACCTTCGCCCCAACTTTATTGCTAAACGTAGTTATTTCTTTGATCTGTTCTAAATCCCTGATAAATTGATCAAGTTTTTCTTCGTGTGCTAACTTATAAAGCATAGCACCAACAAAGGCATCTCCAGCACCAGTTGAATCTATTGATTCTACTTCTATGCTGGGGATAGTTTCTTGCTGAAAGCCATTCGATATCAATGTTCCGTGTTTTCCTAATGTTACCGCTACTAAACCCACTCCCAGTTGATGGAGTGCTGTTACACCTTTGGTTAATTTACTCATCCCTGTTATTATTCTAAGCTCTTCCTCACTGACTTTAACGAAATCAGCCATAGAAATTCCTAGATGAGCGAGCTCTACAAAATCTGATTCTCTATTTTTCCAAAGATCCGAACGATAATTTGGGTCGAAAGAAGTAAAACGTCCATCTTTTTTTGACTGCCTCATCATATCTAAATATGTGGATTGAAAGGGATCTTCCAATAGAGCTGTAGCAGAGCCAAAATGAAGAATACGTGCGTTTTTCAACTTGTTTTGATTCATTTCTTCTTTAGTTAAAAAAGCATCTGCCCCTCGTTTGAATACAAAATCCCTTTCGCCATTTTCTTTCAATGATACAAAAGCTAATGTAGTTCGGTTCTTATTATCAAATATAATCATAGAGGTATCTATTTTTAATTCAGCGAGTGTGTTTTTCAAAAAAAGACCAAAAGGGTCATCTCCAACTTTCCCACTGAATGCAGCAGTGCCCCCTAACTTTACAATGGTTGCACATACGTTGGCAGGTGCCCCTCCTGCCTGTTTTTCGAAGGTTGTCCCCTTGACTAGGTCGGTTCCGACATTTGTACAAAAGAAGTCGATTAACAATTCCCCTATACATATGACTGAGGCGTTTGAGTTCATTTATCTGCCTCCTTATTTACTATATTTTACTTGAGCGGGGTGGATATATAGCTATTTGTAAACCTGACTTTTCCATTGGAAGAGTAAACGGAAATAGCTTCACAAGCTTGATCAGGGTAGATTAAGCTTGTTAGAGCATATTCCCCTCTATTGATAAACAGTTCAATAGAGGAAGAGTCTAATACCATACGCAATTGTATTTCGTCAGTATTTTCCAGCGCCACCATCTGGTCATGGGAAAAATTATCCGAGAAATCAACAATCCCTGATTTACTACGATCTAATTTCAAAATCTTCTCTATAGAGTCGATGTCAATGGTCGTCATATGTTCTTTCGTATGATGCAGGATAAGACTAAATTGATTTGCATCCAGCATTTCAATATTCAGTACCACTTCTATATAAGGTTTATTAACCTGATATGTTTTCAATCCATCTTCATTTTCAATTATGCCGTTGATTTCTATTTCTTTGGATAAAAAGTATTCGAGTTCCTTTACTGGATGTTGAATGAGTTTACAGACATCTCCACTTTTTCGAAGAGAAAGTTGCCTGGGCAGCGTCATTTGACTTCTCCACCCTTCTGTTGGAACTTGATTCGCATAGCGCCAATTACTCATCCATCCAATGTAAATACGTCTTCCATCTTCTTTAGGAATGTCAGAAAAACTAACCCCTGCATAATTGTCTTTTCCAAAATCCAGCCAATTAATTGACTCATTCTCTGCAATAAATGTAGAACCATTAAAAGAACCTATAAAGTATTGTGTTTGAGAACCTATATCATATTGAGTGTTGTCTCCAACACTCACAATCAATACCCATCTTTGTTCATTACTGTTTTCTACTTTTAATGGAAATAGATCCGGACATTCCCATACCCCATCATGAACACCGATATTATTTCCAAACTCACTTTCAAACTGCCAATCTATCAAATTCGGTGAAGAATAAAAAGAGATAGTCTGACCAGTAGCTACAACCATTATCCACTTATCTGCTTCTTCATACCAAAATACCTTAGGATCCCTGAAATCTATTTTTGTGTCATTTATAAGTACTGGATTCCCTTCATACTTCGTCCATGTTCTCCCTTGGTCGTGGCTAAAAGCTAAACTTTGGGTTTGAACTGGCGGTAGTTCTTCGCCATTCTCAAGATGATGTGTAAAAATAGCTACTACCCCCGGTTCATCTGGAAAAAAACCGGTTGTATTATTCCAATCTACAATTGCACTCCCAGAGAAAATCATTCCAAATTCATCTGGATATAAGGCTATATCAAGTTCTTCCCATTTAATCATATTTTTACTGACTGCGTGGCCCCAATGCATTGGACCCCATACACTGTCATTTGGGTGATATTGAAAAAATAAATGATACTCTCCTTTGAAATAAACTAACCCATTCGGATCGTTCATCCAATTTCTTTTTGGTGCAAAGTGTAGATGTGGTCTGTATTTCTTTAAATTATTAGTTGTCATATTTAGGGTCCTCCATTTGTATGAAACATATCTAGATGTTATATTCTTCTTTTTTCCTCATATACATTGAAATCAATGGTTTCATAAGATAACTACAATAGCTTCCTAAACTCATTATTGTTATTTAATTCCTGTTCCTGATCCCCCTAATCCCTGAAGCAAGTATTTCTGAGCCACGATATAAACGATAATCAATGGTATTGTGGATAGAGTAAGAATCGCCATAACCTGATTAGTGTAAACAGGTGGAGTTGAATTGATGTTGGTAATAGCTACTTGGAGTGGAAACTTTTCCGTATCTGTTAAAACCATCAAAGGCCATAAGTAATCATTCCAACTGGCAATGAAAGATAACGTTCCAACCGTCGCAATAGCGGGTTTTGACATTGGGAGAATTATACGCCAAAAGATTATCCAGTAGTTTGCGCCATCTAATTTGACTGATTCTATGACTTCTTCTGGTACTGCCTTGAAGAAGTTTCTAAACAAATAGATATAGAGCATATTTGCAATCATGGGAAGTACAACTGCCAATCTGGTGTTTACAATCCCTAAGTCATAAGCGACTGTAAACTGAGTAATAATCAATGTTTCAACTGGAACAATCAATAAAGTTATTAGCAAACCAAATAATAACTTTTTGCCTACAAAATTAAATTTTGCAAAGGCATATCCAGCCATAGCGTTTACAATAATAGAGCCAATTGTTACCACTACAGCGTATATGAGGCTGTTTAACACATATTTCAGGACATTGAATCTTGAGAATAATTTTTGATAGGTTTCAAACCATTCTGAAAGATTCATAGCTGGGAGAAGAGATTGAATACTTCCCATATCCATATAAATATCAGCTTCGGGCTTCATAGAAGAAGCAATCATCCAAATCATTGGAAAGATAAAAATACTAGCTAAAAAAATCAAAAATAGATATTCCGCGATTTTCTTTATTGATTTTTTCATTATTACGCTTCCTCCCTCGATAATTTACTTTGAATCAAGGTTACAATCCCAATCACGATTCCAAAAACAACAGTCATAGCACTTGCGTATCCAATCAGCCGATCCGAAAATCCGGATTGATAAATATAATAGACCGGAGTCATAGTAGAATTCATCGGTCCACCTTGGGTCATGACCATTGGTTGAATGATCAATTTAAAAGCGGCAATAAAAGTTGTAATAAGAATTAAAATAGATGTGGGTTTCAACAAGGGAAGCGTAATATGAATAAAATTCTGCCATTTATTCGCACCATCAATTTTACTGGCTTCATACACACTTGAAGGTATGTTTTGTAAACCAGCAAGAAAAATTAACATTTGATACCCCGCACCTTGCCATGCGGACACGAAAACAATCGTATATATAGCTTGATCTGGACTTTTTAAAAATGGCTGTGGATCAACCCCTACTTTTGCTAACAGGACATTGATTAAACCCTCAGATGGATTCAATAAATATAACCAAAGAACTGAAATGACGACTAGAGATAGCACAACTGGAGCAAAAAAGGCTACTTTAAAGAAGATGTTTCCTCTTCTTCGTTTATTAATTAATAAAGCCATTCCAAGTGCTGCACCTACTTGGACAGGTATGACACAGGCGACAAATATAATGATATTCTTTAGGCTTTGCATAAAGACTGTATCGTTAAATATTTGAATGAAATTTTCCAGACCAATAAACTGTTTATCGTCAGGAGTCAATAGATAATAGTCTGTAAACGCGTAATAAATAGCCATCAACGCAGGTAGGATAAAAAACAGACCCATTAATATTAAAGCTGGAGTTAAAAATGAGTAGGCAGAAAGATTTTCTTTTAAATTGAATTTCCTCATCTTGATGTCTCCTTTTAAAATTAATCCGACTTGGAAATATTCCAAGTCGGATTACCCTTCTTTTATTTTAGAGCTTTGTCAATTTGTGACGCCTTAGTATCCAGCAACTTTTGTATATCTTTATTTTTTTCGTAGTAAGTCAGATCACTGATCGTTTGTTGGAATGTCCTACTTACTTTTGGGTATTCAGGTAAAACTGGTCTAGCATGAGCGGTTTTAGAGTTTTGCTCGATAAGTATCTTCATTTGAGGGGATACTTCATCTTGCACTTCTTTGATTACGGATTTAGATGCTGGCAGTACACTATTTGCTAATGCTATTTCCTTAAGCGGTTCAGTGGATGTCATAAAATCGATCAAAGCCCCAGCTGCTTCCTTCTTATCTGTAGTAGATGACATCGCATATTGCCAGGATCCTGATGGTGAAACAAGTTTATTAGTATCAGGGGAGGTTGGATAAGGCATAACACCATATTCCACATCTGGATAACTGCTTTCCATTTCTGCAATAGTCCAAGAGCCTGTAAATTTCATAGGATATTTTCCAGTTTGAAACCCTTTTTCAACAGGAGTTTTTGTGGTAAACCCTTTTTCCACCATATCCTGGATGAAGGTCATGGTTTTTACACTGTTTTCATCATTGTAAACACCCGTTGCTTTCGTTTTATCTTCTGAAACGATTGATCCTCCCTGTGACCACAAAAACGGAGAAAATGCATACATTAACCACTCGCTTTGGTCATTCAAGCCCATATCAATTGCAGGTTGATCATACTTTTTAACAAGAATCTCACAAAGCTCCATGAATTGATTCCAATCCCATGGTTTATCAACTGTAGGTAAAGTAGATAAATCAATGCCCGCATCTTTTAACATTTGCTTATTATAAAAAATACCGACACTTGATTCTGAATATCCTACAGCATACAATTTGTCCTTATATGTCCCTTGTTGGATAATACTTGGTAATAAATCATCTTTATTGCTTATATATTTACCGATTGGAGCAATAATCCTAGCTTTTGCATATGCCGCAGTATTCGGTCCATCTAAAGTTAAGACGTCCGGTAAAGTATTTGTTGTCAATGCGGCGTTAACCTTATCCTCATACCCGCCGCCACTTCCACTCCTAGGAATAAACTCAATTTTGGCTGTATAGTTTCCATCATTTTGCTCATTGAATCGATCGATAATTTTTTGCATTGCTTCACCTTCAGCCGTTTCTTTAGAGGTATGCACCCAAATCGATACTTCATTGGGATCTCCAGATGCTTTTTCATTACTGCAGGCTGCACTTCCTAATACCATGGACGTACAAACAATCAAAAGCATAATTTTTTTCATATTTCTAATTCCTCCCTCTCGAAAATAAAAGTCTCTTAAGCGTCTTGTGTGTTGAAAAGCTAAAAAAAATAAATTTCTCAAAATTAAGAATATTAACATCGGTTATGTAACCGCCTATATTCAAGATGATATGTCAATGGGCTTAATATGTCAACCGGTTGACATAATTTTTTAAAAAATATATCCCTCCTGAAATATGAATGAAAGAAAGTGCTGTGGGTGATAACCCACTTACTTTCTTGTTGTCTCACTTTCGATTAATCTTACAGGTAAGATGGTTTCTGGATGAATGTCATCATCTTCCTTATTGATTTGATTCATTAGAATTTCCAAAGCCTTGGTTGCAATTTCCTTTATAGGTTGTTCGACTGTACTTAATTCCGGAAGTAATAATTTCGTTGTCTCCGTTCCGTCATAACCTATGATTTTGAGATTTTCCGGAATTTTAATATTCCTATTTTTAGCCTCTCTAATCACATGGGAAGCGATTATATCGTCACTCGCAAAAATACCTTCAACATTAGGATTCTCTTCAAATAATCGAGGAAAAATACTATTATCCAATACATATTCATAAGTAAGAGGTTTCAATTGATTAGCTTTCATTACATCTTCATACGCTTTCCTTCTCAAGTTTGCAGGAGTCTCTAAAGAAAGCGGTCCATTTATATGAATGATGTTTTTGCACCCTTTATCAATCAACAATTGGGTTGCCAGCTTTCCACCATCGTAATTATCACTTGAAACAACAGGAATCTTTTCTGATAAATAACGATCGATTCCCACAACAGGCAGCGTGGGGTCCTCATATTCTTTGATACCTTTATTATGTGCACCAGCGATTATCCCATCTACTTGATTTCTTTGAAGCATTTTCAAATAGCTCTTTTCTTTATCTTCTCTTCCTTGGCTATTACATAGTAACACCTTATATCCAAGAGACGCAGCAATATTCTCTAAATGAAAAATAAGCTGCCCATAAAAAGGATTATTAGTCGTAGGGAAAATCAAACCAATTAAGAAAGTTTTTTTTATGAAAAGTGATCTTGCGATTTCATTAGGATAATAATTTATTTGTTCCATTGCTCTGTACACTTTTTCTCTCGTTTTTTCACCGATGTACCCACGATTATTCAGTACTCTAGAAACAGTGGTTGGGGAAACACCAGCAACTTTGGCAACGTCTTCAATTTTCGGTTTCAAAGTAGAATTCTCCTTTATATTTTCTTTAATGTATCATTCAATAAATTCCAGTTAATTATTTTACCATATTCTTAACCAGAAGTGGGAAAGGATCATCTTGATGATAACAATATACCAGAAAAAAAGACCCCCATGATTCATTGCTCAGAATAGGTTGTTGATCAATGAAATCGGGAGCAGTTTACCCTGAACACAAGCCCAGTCTGTGTTAGAATCCTTTTTCAAGAAGCTACCTACTTTCATTCGGAACTCGGTCGAAGGTGAACAAGCAGATTAGCGATAGTGAAATACCACGTATCCTTTACACAACAATGGGTCCGAATGCTGATATATAATACTAATTATCTGCCCTCTAGAAGGAAAAAGAGGTATTTTTACTGAAGAAACCGATTCTTGAATAAACAATTAGCATATAATAGCTGGTACATTTGAACAAAAACAAGAACTATCTTATATATCCTCCATTATTCAAATCAAATGTTGCCCCTGTGTAATGCTTAGATTTATCTGATAATAAGAAGATAACTGTATCAGCAACATCTTTAGGCATTACAGGTGTATCGATGAGTTGGTGATTTAAATATTCCTCTTTTCTCCAATCAGGTATTGTACCCATCATCGCAGTATTAACCATGGTAGGCGCAACTGCATTAACACGGATGTAAGGCGAGAAATTCATTGCATTACTCTTAGTTAAACCAAGTATGGCAGCTTTTGATATCCCATAAATTGCATCTGAACTGCCTTCTATCCCTGACACTGAAGACATATTCACGACCACTCCCTTACGTTGGTTTTGAAGTAATTTCCTCCCGAACATTTGTGAGAAATAAACACATCCCTTAACGTTTATATCAAGGACTTTATCAATTTCGTCTACCTTATAATCAAGTATATTCTTTGCTAAATAAATCCCTGCATTATTTACTAAACTATCAACATCAGAATGTTCTGTTCTAACATATTCAAAAAACTTGGCAACCTCTTCATACTCACTTACATCTACCTGATATGTATGCAGAACATACTGGTCATCTGTTGACCGTTTTAACTCATGTAGGGAGGATTCATTAATATCACATGCAATTACTGAAGCTCCTTCAAGTAAACATTGTTTAACAATTTCTTTTCCAATTCCATAAGCCCCACCCGTTATTATTACTTTTCGATTTTTAAGCACTAATAAAATCCTCTCACTTTTTTTACTTCCTCATTTAAATTGTATCATGAGTGTTACCCATTTCTCATTTCAACTAACCCTCTGATTTAAAATTTGACGTGAAGATCGTTTAAGAACATAGACCTATTAAAAAAGAACACCTTCTTATAAAGGAAGTCGAGTAGAATGGAGCCTCTCTACCTTACGGTAAATTGAACTCCATCCCCTCCCAGAACCGTGCTTGCGCTATTGTCTGGATAGAATTCAGGCGCGCACACTAATTAAAGCTACGTTTCCTGAAGCCCCCCTGCGATCCCGGACGGTCGGATTTCCCGAGTCCGGTTCTGACCTTGGATATATAATAAATGAGCCTTCCCTTATTATCCTAGGATTAAATGGCGACACCCATGTTCCCCAATCAATAACAAGGTTTACTACATAATTAGCCATATTCGGGACAAATAACTGTTATTCTTAAGGCTCTGTGTCCTATTTCACATCCCATGGCATCCAAGTGCCCAGAGGTCCTTTGCTCAACTTTGGTGTTACCATTGTTGAAATATGTTTCTACATATTTAGAAAAGCATTACCTTTTCCTCTTAGCTACTACGACCTCATCCGTCAGTCCTAAATCCTCCTGTCAATTTCGGTGGTACCTTATATAACGGGTCTTTGCTGGTTGTTGTCGTCCCAGCTGGAAGTAGGACCTTCCCGTCGTTATCTCTGAAAATCTTTCCCTAGATGCTAGAGCCCATATCCCGGCTTCCCCTATAGTGCTTATAACCGTTTCTTCCTATAGGGCTTCGGCCTTCCCCAATGCATCAACAGGTCGGCGAATCGCAACATTCCCTTCAACAGCTTCTGAAGGGGGAGCCATTTCGAGACTGCAGTATTCGTTAAATCCTTCTGGCCTCTAGGTTTGCTTGCCGTACTGACTGTTCCTACCTTATATTCTCTGAGTAATATAGGCAGCTACGGCTTTTACGTCCGAGCAGAACGTGATTTGTTACCTCCTCACGCATCGGATATGCTAGTTGTCTGAATCGGTCAATTGACAACAGGAGGCTTTCACTCCATAAGATTTTCAGCCTTGACGGCTGCTCCAACGCACACGGCTCCTCCTAGTTATCGTTTACAGAATGTAGGTAATCTCTTTCCTTAAATCATATATATTCACTTTAATTCTTGGTGATGGCAGTGGATATTTATCAAGAAATAGGCTGAATTTATCCCATATAAAGGATTTCCTTTGACTTCTTCTATTGAGCCATTTAAACAGTAAGTTCTCGATTTTGTCTTTGAAGTTGCTAACATTTAGGATATTATCAGTGATGCAATAATAGTTGTAGTAACCTATAAGCGAGCGTCTACATCTATCCATGATCATATGAATATCTTTGTTCCTATTCTTCTTCAACCATTCTTTAGACTCTTTTAATTTACCTTGGACTTTCTTCCGACTGGATTTCCGTTTCACCCTAAATTTCCCTTGTTTACTTTTACTGCAATAGTGAGTAAAACCTAGAAAATCAAAGGTTGCTGGTTTACTATTCCCCTTTTGCTTTGCACTTTTCTCCGCAAACCGTCCGAAGGGAATAATTTTGGTTTTATCCTCGGCTATTTCCAAGTAAAATTTCTTTAATCTAAACTTTAATGATCGAAAGAATTCCTGGGCATCGCTCTGATATTGAAAACAGCACACAAAATCATCTGCATATCTTACTAAATATGCCTGTCCCTTACATTGCTTCTTGACCCTTTTCTCAAACCATAAATCAAGGACATAATGGAGATACACATTGGCTAATACCGGAGATATTACTCCACCTTGGAGACCTCCGAAAAAACGGAGTAAAAAAATAGGATTTTACATAAAATGGATGACGTGAAGCTCATAGGGCTTGAATGTTGGTTCAGTTGAGCGTTTTCAAGGCAAACATTCCTTTGCTTTCGATCTTTTTTGTTTATGAAGTGGTCAAACAGGCAGACTTCTCCCGTGATTGTTTTTGTCCAATGAGTTTACTCATCCTTTTTATGTTTGAGGCGATTGTGCTCATCAGTGAATGAATCCCGGTTCTTTCTGTACCGCGATACCGGCTACGCCGTAATCCATGATTTTTTACCTTGTCTGCATGGCGGCGTTCAATCAACCACCGATTTTGCCTTGCTTCTTTATATTGATCAGTCCGGTAGTGTTCTCGTCCTCTTTTCAAATCAAAAAAGTATTCACTGATAAATACATTTCGCACGCTTTTACTCTTTGTACATTGAGAACGCAATGGACAATCTCGGCACTGGGTTTTTGTGAATGTAAATTCGTATCCTTTTCTATTATCTCTCTTTTTTGTACGGTCTCTATACTTGGTACTGACTATTCCGTTTGGACAGGTTACCTGCATTTTATCTACATCAAATTCAAAGTCTTCGGGGCTAAATAGACCAGAATTATGTTGTTTCGTTTTCATCCAACTAATGTGAGCCTGGACATTGTTTTCGTGTAAAAACCGGAGGTTTTTTCCAAACCAATACCCTTTATCTGCAGATAACTCGGCAGGCAGCACATGATGTTTTTCTTGAAATTGGGTAACCAAGTCAACGAGCTGATCTCCATCTTCTGCATTGGCCGGGGTGACTTTCACCGCGGTGATAATTTCACTTTCTTCATCAATCATAATATGATCTTTGTACCCTTGTATTTTGCGCATATCGGATTTATGCCCGGTTCTCGCTTCTGGATCAACAACACTTATTATGCGATCTTTCGCCGTATCCTTACGATCTGAAATGATTTTTTTTAACATCGTAATAGCCGACGAATCTTGACTATCTGATGTTAGTAAGGGGTCTGCAAATTCCACAAGCTCTGTGGCAAGCTCTAAAACGTGAGGTAATTTTTCATCACGGGTTTTTCCTTTCAACTCTTCCCAAAGCTGTTTATAACGCTGTTGAAAATCGCTGGCTTTTGATTCATCGGTCATTTTTACTTCGCTAATTACTTTTTCCAAAGCTTGACGAACTAAAGTAAGCCATGTCGGAATGGCTACATCTGCAATAATATGGGTGGAATCAACGATAGCTCGTTTCGGTTGGGCTTCAATTAGACCCTGTTCAATACATTGGTCTACAAGACATTGAAAGATTTCATTGAACTTATCAAGTCCTACACGGTTTACACGAAAATAACTGATTGTCGTATCATCTGGTAATTCATCATCAAGGTTTAGCCCGAGAAACCAACGGTAAGCTAAATTGACACGAATGTGTTCAATAACTTGAGGGTCGGAGAGATTATATAGATACTCTAAAAGACAAATTTTAAACATAAATTCAGGCTCTTCTGCCGGCCTTCCACGATTATCAGAATATCGCTCCAAAAGCATTTCACGAATGAAAGAAAGATCCACTGTTTCATCGATTTGGCGTAATAAATGATCTTGCGGAACGGTTTTGTCATAATAATACTGGTCGAATGCTGAAAGTTGTTTAGAATTCGCCTTTCTAAGCACTGAAATCCCCCCTGAAAACTCCTTATAATATTATTATATACTACCGGGGGGTATTTTTGGGATCTTTTTTCGGAGGTCTGCCTTGCGGTGTGCCATTATCTGCTTTATATTTCTTCCCATCCTCCATGTATCCACCTTTAAGAAACCTACCCATTATTCTTAGTAGGTTGGGGTCAGTAATTCGCAGTTTTAAGAACTCCATCATCCATTTGTGGTCAACATTGTCAAAGAATCCTTTAATATCGACATCTACTACATAGTTTACTGACCTCTTTTCAATATAGAAGTTCAGTATTTTCAAAGCATCATGGCAACTACGGTTTGGGCGAAACCCAAAGGAACAGTCTAGAAAGTCATTTTCATAGATGGTATTCAGTATCTTCGTAATGCCTTTTTGAACAATCTTGTCCTCATGTTCCGGAATTCCTAGTGGTCTTTTCTTGTGTGAATTGAGCTTAGGAATATACATTCTTCTTACTGGAACAGGTCGATAGCTTTTACTTTTAAGCCTACTTACTAACTCCTCTATGTTTTCTTCTAAGTTTTCACTGTATTGCTCTTTAGTTGTGCCGTTAATCCCGGTTGCTTTCCTATTGGGTAGTTCATGATGACATTGAGCTAGTGCTAACTTATTTAGTAAATGTGCAAGAGATGTAAATTTCATTTTAGGATCAGACTTTGCTAATTCTGCTATCCTTAATAGTTTTGTTTCCATTTAGTATACCTACCTCTGTGTGTAGTAAATGTGTCCCTAGTAAGGGTGATAACTAGGTAGCAGCCTTTCCTCCATCGGCATTACCCAACTTCATCGGTACTACGCTGCTATCCGACTCCCTACATCGGCATTTGGTTTCCTTGCTTTTTATCGCTTGTACACCATACTCTTCTAAAAAAAGAAAAGACCGGTAGGGTCTCCCGAGTTGCCGTATCATATCAATGTATAACGTGCCAAGGTCTATGACTCCAGAGAGGCTTTACCCTTCTTGCCTTTATCGAAGGGTAAAATGTAGCTTTCTGCAGCGCATAAAGCATCAGCCCTCTCGATTTACAATCATTATGGAGCTCAATCCCTTCAACCAGTTGGCTTTCGGCCCGCTACCTCACTGTCCACGCTTAAAGACTAAAGTTACCTTTAGTCCTCCAAGACTCGCTACGAGCGAATGGCTAGTTCTTACTCGACGGGAATCCCACCCGTTATATGATACGACCTTGCTCGGCCGCACATGCGCCCTATTGTAGAATAAATGATGGAAAGTACCACAATTCTTTTTTTCCAATTCTGTATCTCTATAATATTCCCTTCGGGATCTTCTGCATAAACAACTGGACTCGTACTTTTTTTTCTAAAGCCACATATTTCTTTCCACCGCATTCGATTAACTTATTCAAAACTTCTTCAACGTTATCCACTACTAATGCAATATGTCCAAACCCTTGATAGCTAATATTTGATGGATGCCTATCAGGGGTTTCTTGGTAATATTGAAAAATCTCTATAGTTGGTCCTGCATCGTACCAACGACTTTTATATTGGAGATTGGCTGTAATCATTCAATTAACTCTTTACCTAAACTGCTGACGCAATGGTTTTTAACTTTATTTTTAAATTCGTGGTATTGTAATTTTTCAAAGGTCATATTATTCATTTTATCTTCCTCATTCCAAATAAAATAAGCCCGCTAAAGCCTTCTCTGCCTTCCAATTTAGACAACCTAACTGGACAGAAAGCTTCCGAGGGCATAACCTTGCCTTGTCACAAAACAAGGTCATATCTCGAACAGACATGAATAAATAAGACCTAAATAAATTAAGCATGACAGGATAGAATCCACTCTCAAAGCTTAATGTCTTACATTCTACGCTAAACGAATATATGGAAATGGAAGCATTCTGATAGCAGGTATTCAAAAATGTTAGAGTAACATGTTTGAAATAAGGCATTCTTAATAAACTGGCATTGACCAGAAAATAAGCACCTTATTCAACTAATAACAATTAGTTGATACCTACTACCGACATACTTCACCACACCTTTTTGTAATATGAGATCGATGTAGCATGGAAAAACGGTTTCGTCAAATAGCAGGAATTAAATGTTAAGACTGAGCCCTGTTGGAGGTAGCGCTAGGAAACCGCATTTACAACGTTAAGGAAATTCTAATATTAAAAAGCTCAATCTCTCAGTGATATAAATGAGAAATTGGGCTTAAATTATTCAACATTTGCGCCCGTTAATGGCATAATGCCCCTCGAGATAGGCTTTCCCAAGGGGCGATAGAAGTTCTTCCAACCTTCGTACCATTTTCGCAACGGTTGAATGGTCAACACCCAATGTCCGGCCGAGGCGGTTATGTGACTGACCATCCTGATCCCACAATTACATAATTAGAATTTCTTAGCCTGCGAACAATCCTATCTTACGAAGCATTTGTCCAGCCAATGCGTGGTGGGAACGTACCAAAGCAAAATGGCAACACTAACCGGATACTGATCTGCCGCACTCAATTCCTTATTTTCTTTGTTATCTGATGTATTTCTTGTCTGTTCATAAGATACCCTTTCTGTTGCTTAATAAAATCACACAACTATCGATTCATTATACATTAGCACCTTTTTCTTCTTAAACAAATGGATCCCATCCCGAATTTTTAACCCAGGTTGATAAATCAAGCAAATCGGGATGAACTTTTCGTAGTGAAGGAATGTCAGCTTGATACCCATCAGTTTCTAACCATTCAAACATTTTATTTTTCTGAAATTGTTCCCTGGCAGACTCCAAAACTTCACATGGCGTATCAAATACTTGACTAAACACTTTTGCCACTTCTGAAAGCGTCACTTCGTCCCCGGCAATTTCAATGGCCATTCCCTTGTATTTTTCCGGGTTGTTAAAGGCAATTGCAGCAAACGCCCCAATATCTTGCACCGAGATGATTTGTAATTTCGTATTCACATCCATAAATCCCTGTACCATCAATTTTTGTTCATGAGCTTGACTAAATCCTATAAAGTTTTCCATGAAACCAGTTGGACGGAGAATCGTAAAAGGTAAACCAATAGCACGTACATATTTCTCAACTTGCCACTTTGTTTCAAAATGGGGAACCCCACTATCTCTTTCAGCGCCGCCGGCCGAGCCATATACAAAATGTGAGACGCCGACCTGTTTGGCAACATCCGCTACTGTTTTCCCATGTTGGATCTCTTTTTCGGGATCCTTTGAATACAAAGGTTGAACACTATAAACACCGTAAACCCCCCGCATAGCTTCCAAGAGAGATTGCTGATTATCCATGTTCGCTTGAACGACTGTGGCGCCCTTTTTTTGCAGTTCTTGTGCAGCCGGTTGATCCGGGCGCCGCGAAACCGCGCGCACGGACCATCCATCAGCTAACAACTTCCTGGCAACTGCGCCTCCCTGTTTTCCCGTGGCACCCAACACTAAAATGGTTTTGTCTGAATTTGTCATGTAGAAATCCTCCTTGTATTTTGTCATCCCAGCCTTATTGTTCCTTTTTATGAAAATGATCTGTGGTCGAATTTTACCTCCCCCCTAAAACTTAGGAGTTCAAGGGCAAGTTTTGTTATTAATTTATTAATCCCTACTAAGAGATCTTCAATTTCAGAATAAGGAATGATTATCTGTTCCCTTCCGATAGCTTTCTATATAATGAGGCTCTTGACACATTTGTAATTTCATAAATTTGATTTACAGTCATACCCCTCCTTCTTTATATAGCTTTACTGCATAATTCATTCCTGCGTGATTTTTATGATATTTCTTTAATCGGCCCCTCTAGCAGGTTCTTTTACTTTCGGTTGTTCTAACTTTTTAGCAGTAGGTTTCAGAACGGACAAGCTCATTACGAGCAGGCTGATGAGACCGGTATAGCCTAATATGCCAATGCCGTCGTTCAAAGGGTTTTTATCGAAGAACAGGATATCTTTGAACGCCTCTACGCTGAAACGGAATGGAATCCAATCATACAGCCAGCTCTTTGTGATGTCTGGCAACATTTCAGGCGGCAGGGTCAAGACCGGCATCGAGAAGAAGAACAAGAGTATGAAAATCGGCGCTGCTGCATATCCAATCCAGTTCAAGAACGCTCCCTGAATGAAATAGAACATGAGACCGACGAAAAGCATTAGGATCAACATGCCGCCTTTGTCAGGGATTGTGACCCCCAGCACGTTGTTCGCCAACCAGAATACGAGACCCGTAATTCCGCTCACGAAAATGAATCCGCCAAGCAGTTGACTGACAAGAGAC
Source organism: Pseudalkalibacillus sp. A8 (assembly GCF_045920555.1). NCBI lineage: Bacteria > Bacillati > Bacillota > Bacilli > Caryophanales > Fictibacillaceae > Pseudalkalibacillus > Pseudalkalibacillus sp. A8. The sequence continues at coordinate 2,504,000 of NZ_CP174509.1, read as the reverse complement.
GTCCATCGTAAGCCGATCTTTTTAACCACTGTAAAAAGGATCATGGAACTGATGAACGTCGTCAGCCATATAATCTGGGTGAATACGGCTGGCGCGTTACCGTTTGCGGTATAACTTGGAACAGGGTTCAGTTTCTCCGTTTTTACATAGATGGGTTGTGCGAGCTGCTGGGCTTGTTCTAAACTTAACGGCATCTGACGCTCCGACACTTGCGTATATAAATTGGTTTGGACTTGTTGGTTCAACTTTGCGATGATTCCATTAGCCACTTGCTCTCCGATTGCGGCAGCTGGTTTGTTCAACCCCTCATTGATCAGAATCTCGACTTCAGCATTTTTCGGACTTGGACCTAATAGAGTAGGAATCTTTTGAGATAGATCGTTCGGAATGACGATAGACGCATAGAAGTTCTTGTCATTCATCTCATTGATTGCTTTTTCGCGACTTTCCAGAATGGTCCATTCCACACTCTCATTGTCATTCTGTTTGATTTGCTCTTCTAACATTTTACCGAAGTTCAACTGCTCTCCTGTTGGGGGTGTCACACCTTCATCTTCCACGACAAGTGCTAACGGCATGTCTTTTGGTGTTGGATTGACGGTGGAACCCATGAATGAAAATGTAAAAATGATGACAGCAATCAGTATTCCAGCGAACCCGCCCCAGAATAGCTCCTGCTTAAAGAAATTCATCCTATACATCCCCCTTAATAGACAAGTTTTTGATTAATTAACACTATGTTGTTTACAATGCCATTATAGAAGAATACAAGAAACATACAATAACCAATGTTTTACGATATGTATGATAAACGACACCTGATTTAAATTTGTTGCTTATTTGATAAAAGAGGGATGAAAAAATGGCTAAGAAAACAGACCTACGAGTAAAAAGGACGAGGAAACTCATTAACGAAGCATTCTTGAAGTTTATCCAAGAGAAGGGCTTTGACGCAATGACCATTCAAGAGATCGCAGATGAAGCGTTAATCAACCGCGCAACTTTCTATCTTCACTATGATGACAAGTATGACCTTCTGGAAAAAATGAGTTCTGATGTCATCCAGGAATTGATCAGCGTCATCAATCCGCCTTTCGACCAGGCAGATCAAGAAGTGAATATTGAGAGGTTAAAAGGCAGTGTCACCAATGTTTACCAATGTATACAAAAACATCAGATGTTCTATCAAGTCATGTTCGGTAAAAATGGAATCAATGGTTTCAGGAACAATTTAGAAGAAGTGATTCGTGATAAGTTCGACAGGCACATAAAAGAAGTCGTGAAGGATCCAACCCAATTCCAAATCCCGAAAGATCTCCTTCTCCATTTCATCAGCGCTGCCTTCGTAGCTGTCATCCAATGGTGGTTAAACCAAGAGGAGAAGCCTACACCTGAAGAGATGGCCAACCAGCTCTCCAAACTCATCACCCAAGGACCAATACAAACTGCCGGCTTCAAAATCGAATGATAGTATTTTTAAGAAAGAGTCAGGTATCGTTTCAGAAGCATTGATAATCGTACAATCCTAAAAGGTGCCTAACACTTTCGCTGTTATGGTAAAATGAGGTAAAAGATGGGAAATGGGGTAAAATGATGGAGGTCTTCAAGGTGAAAGTGCTCGAATATCGTGGTAGCTCTTATCAGATTCGAGCAGGGGAAGCAAATAGAAACAAAGAGGCTGCTTTGGATGATGGAAAGTATACAGAAACCAATCGATGTGACCGAAACGACGGCGGTGTCCAAAAGTTTTGCTCCACATTACTGGATGGGATTGACTGGAGACCTTACATCGTTTGGAAAAATCATTTTCATATTGATCATGTTTATAGGTAAACTTGGTCCGTTGACATTAGCATTTTCATTAGCTAAACAGAAAACGGGGAAAATATTAGATATCCAAGAGGAGATATACTAGCGGGTTAATAAGTAGGGCTTGCTGAATAAAAAGAAATTTAGATGTAACAAGGGTTCTGAATGCTGAATCTTGAAGTCATGTGCAAGGATATCTGAACGGATTGTATAAAAACCGTGCACATGGAGGGTACTTTAATGTATAAATCGAATGAACACCAACTTGTTTTACCTCATGAGTTTTTCTTCCATTTGACGGAACATTAAACCCCAAAAATTGTTGGGTGTTACTGGCCAACTAGATTCCTTGGTGGAAAGTCGTGACTGCAGCATAGAAAACTGTTATACAAAAATTCTGTAAGTGTGCCCTTTTTTAAGAGATTACGATGAAGATAAAAGAAAAAGGTAAACAAAACATAATTAAAGACGAACACTATAAGATGTTCGCCCTAGAATAATTATTTTTCCGTTGCTGTATTCCCCACTGCAATAGAAATTCTATTCCAACTGTTGATTTGATTAATTATTAGAACAAGGTCAACATATTGTCTCTCGTCATAATGTTCACGTACTCGTTTATAAAGCTCGTCTGGCACACGTTTTGTCGGGATTAAAGTTACGTACTCTGTCAACTCAAGAGCCACTTTTTCAGCATCTGTGTAGAATGTGCACTCTCTCCAAGCACTAATGCAATATAAACGTTGTTCCGTTTCTCCCATTTTTCTAGCATCAGCTGTATGCATGTTAATACAATATGCACAACCATTCATTTGAGAAGCCCGAATTTTTATAAGTTCACGTAGTTTACGGTCTATACCTGTGGTTTTCGTATACTTCTCCATTTCCATCATTATTTTAAGTGCTTCTGGTATCACATTATAATAATCAATCCGTTGTTCCAATTTAATTACCTCCTTAAATGCCTTTTTCTTTTCCTTTAAGACAGTATTAATTTAGATGCTAATCTTGAAGCAACTTCTTCAGCTTCTTTATTTTTATTTTTGTAATACTTCATTCGGCTCCAATAAAGCCAGTTCCTTGCGCCCGAATGACTTGGTAATCCTGAATACCAATGAAATTGAACATTGACTTCAGGTATTTTTGAGAGTAATCAACTTCTGTATACCAATCATCATTTGTATAGATTGATCCACTTGCTTGTATGATAAGCATTCTCCGTCCGTCTTTAAGCAGTCCCACTGAACCATTTTCAGTATATTTAAAAGTTTCACGTGCCATTAAGATATTATCCATATAATCTTTTAATTTTGATGGAATATTAAAATTATGCAAAGGTAAAACGATGACATACGTATCTGCACTTTTAAATTGTTTTAAAATCTCAGACATACGCTCCGTTACTTTTTGTTCTTGGCTAGTTAGTTCTTGTCCTTTTCTTGTTTTTCCCAAGCACTTAAAACCGTTTTATCTATCATCGGCACTATATCACTGTACAGATTAATCTGTTCAATTGCTTCGCTATCCGGAATTAATTCCTTAAAAAAGTTTTCAAAAAGTGGTTAAAAACCTGCAAACTATATGAAGAAGTATCATCTACTTTTGGATGTGCGTTAATGATAGTGTGTTTTGTTCATTTGTATTCTCCTTATAAAAATGAATTTAAGCAATAATTAAAGACTGGATCAATCGTCGATTAACATAGTCAATAATATATGCTATAATTATTTTTGTCAAATGAATAAAATTTACCAAAAGAGATTTCTTTTATTTGACTAGATCTCTGAATACTCCTAAGATACAATTTGATAATCCTTAATCAAAGTAGGTGAGTTTATATGCAATATAGTGTTGGAGTTGAGTATGCTTTACATTGTCTGGTTTATTTAATTGATGTTCCTTCTAATGAAAGTGTTGGGATAAAGGATTTGGCAGAGTTCCAAGGACTTTCTGAGACATTTCTTTCAAAAGTTTTCGGTAAATTATCTAAGGCTGGTATTGTAAGTTCTGTCCCCGGTGTAAAGGGAGGATATAGGTTATCTAAGTCCCCAGAAGATATTTCCTTTTGGGATGTAATTGAAGCAGTTGAAGGTCCTAAGCCTATTTTTCAATGTAAAAATATTAAAGATAATGGTTATTTGTATAGAGGAAACTGCTGTACAGCTCCCTCTTTTTGCACCATCAATTTAGTTATGCTCTCTGCAGAAGAAAAAATGCGTGATGACTTACGTATTAAAACACTTTCATGGTTAAATGAAGAACTTGATCGTGTCTTACCCAAACAAATACGTGAAGATACTCGGAAATATTTTTCGAAGAGCAACATATAAAACAAACCTCTCGTGAAATTCCTAAATTAACAGGAATTTAGAGAGGTTTTTTCTTTGTTCAAGGAAAATTTATGTTTCAATTGTTTATTGATAACTACAACCAATACTCAACTTTACCCTTTCACAATCTTGGTAGGTTATTCAAGATAATGGCCCTTTAATTGAATAAAATAAATTGAAAAAGAAACTTATCTACTATGGATGATTGATAGGATTTTATTCAGGGTACTAATAATAACTTACCATTATATATAAGCTGCGGATCCAAGATGAACCGTCTATTTCTTGAAAAACTTCTTCCATCACCCTATTTATTACTAATCATTTCAAATTGAAGTATCTAAAACAATATTTATTTTCATTAAAAAAAGAGGCGTATCCTACTTCGGATATGCCCATTTTCTTGAATACTGCATTTTTAAAAGACGCTATTCTAATTAAGAAAAAGCACCCATTTAGTGTACATATTTAAACATTCAGTTTATTTAGTGATATCTCCCAACATAAGCGACTCCACTCAGTGAGTGTATTATACACCTCTATATCATCAAATTCGCCAATTGTTCTAATCACTTCTTTATATTTCTCCTCCAGGTCCCGTTTATCTCTACATTGACCTAAAATTAAAGAATTATTGATGACGTTTATTAACTCATGGTTTTGTTCTCTTTCCTCTTGGAAGAGCTCGATTACTTTGGATAATAAATTTTGGTCTGAGTTTACCTCTATAAAGCCTTTATAATTTTTATTCACTTTTACTAAATCAAATAAATTTTCAGGTTGTTTGCCCATTGATATCACCTCTCTTTTATTTTATAAGTACTTCAAAGATTTCACATCCGTCTAGAGGTGGAATCGTATAAGTTTGCCTATGAAGTTCTTTAAAAACTGACCTACCATTCCTTCAATTTTTATCTTCACAATCCTTCTCATTTTGTTAATTTAAACTAAAAAAGGCGTAATTCTTCTTGAGTGTCGCCCCTTTTCTTGAATAACGAACATACTCTAATACTTCTGAATTGGCCCGTTTGTTGAACATCGATTTTCTAATCTTGGTTCATTTGCTATTATTTGATCTATATTCTTTAGGTGAACTATTGGTAACCCTTTTGAATGCCTTGTAAAAGCTTGATAGTGTTTCATATCCTACCTTATAGGCTATTTCTGTGCTTTTTAAAGAGGTCGTTGATAACAGGATCATCGACTTGTATATTCTAATTTTCTCTAAGTACATATGAGGAGTTAATCCGGTTTTGTTCCTAAACATACGATTTAAATAAAATGGACTTACACCTTCTCAATCATTATATTGCTATTGAAAATCTATCTTTTCCAACAAAAAATCATGAAAAAGATAGATTTTTCAATGAATCGCGGAACAAGTTCTACTTCAATTTATTTAAGAGCTTAAAATCAGTCGTTGCATGAAATCGTGAAAAATCTATTCTATTTTTCATTCTTCTAAGGAACACTCAAAAAATTTAGTATATATGAAAATACTGTTGAATCTCATTTTTATCATTTGTTAAGCTTAATCCTAGCATAAGAAGAATCCGTGCTTTTGGAGGATTTAATGATTCAGATACGATATATCCGTGTTGATTATCCATATCAGTACGGCTAACAATTCCCGTATTGAGTCGAGATGACCGTATGACGATAACTCCCTTGTTTAACTCATCATGAATTCCAGCCTCTGCTTGTTTAGAAATAGTATAGCCTCCAGCCGTAGCTACAACAATTCCTTTTGCACCTGCTTGTACCGCCGCGTCATATAAATACCGATCGTCCCCTTGATGCGCATATATAATCGAAACCTTAGACAACTCGTTGATTAACCTTACGTCAAAGGCTGTTTCGGTAGTATGGCGATAGGTAATATCTTTATAAAAATAGTAAACCTCTCCTCCAACAATTGAGCCGCTGTAACCTTGTTCTAGGGCTTTAAACGAATCTACCATTGTAGTATTCATTTTTGTCATAAAACGTGCGGAGCCGATTCGATCATTGAGAACAACAAGCACACCTTTTCCATGTGATTTTTTATCACAAGCAACTTTCACACCATTATAGATATTTAACGGACCTTCTGCACTAATCGCTGTTGCTGGTCTGACTGCTCCAACAATCACGACTGGTTTATGGCTTTTAATCACTAAATGTAAAAAATAGGCGGTTTCTTCCAGTGTATCTGTACCATGTGTGATCACAACACCATCTACTTCTTCATGTAACAAAGTTTCATTTATATATTTACTTAACGCTAATAGTCGTTCTGTTGTCATATCCACACTATCAATATTAAACAACTGTTCAACCTTTATATTCGCAACATTTGCTAAAACCGGAACCTCTTTTAATAATTCATCAATAGACAAAGCGCCAGGTTGATAGCCCGTAGTCATTGTACTTGAAGTACCAGCCCCTGCAATTGTTCCACCAGTTGCAATAATTTTTATCGTTGACTTGTTTCTCATGTTATCTCTCCTACATCTTTTTTCACCTAGCTGGCCTTCTGGGTTTATTTTGATTTAATACCTGCACCACAAAGAGGTATGATTATTATTTCTTCTGGTGCCTTTTTATACTTGATGTAGCCAGCATAGTTTACTGCTGATGTCACTTCCACATAAAATCCTTTCTCACTCAGTTTAGCTCGTGCACTCAGAATCTCATCTTCTTCAATATCAATAAACGTACCATTGGTATTACGTACAGCTTCTAAAATTTGTTTGGAACGCGCTGGTGCAGCAATAGCTATCCCTTCCGCTAAAGTACCTCTATTCGTAACAGGTTGTGCTGATTCCTCCGCGGTTTGGTAAGCTTTCACAAGAGGCGCACAGTTCTCCGCTTGAATGGCAACGATTTTCGGTATTTTATCAATTAATCCATTTTCAAATAACTCTTTAAAGCCATAGTACGCACCTAGGAGAAGCGTACCGTTTCCAACCGGAATAATTAAAGCATCAGGCGCACCATTTAATTGTTCATAAATTTCATAGGCATATGTTTTCGTTCCTTCATAAAAATAAGGATTATACACATGACTTGCGTAAAAAACTTTTTCTTCGTCTACTGCTTTTTGTGCCGCAGCTGCAATGTCCTCTCGTGTACCACGAATCTCTTTAATCGTTGCTCCATGGGCTTTTATTTGAGCGATCTTTTTCGGTGAAGTTTCATCACTTAGATATATATCACAGGCAATACTACAACGTGCTGCATAAGCTGCAATCGCCGTTCCTGCATTACCACTACTATCAGCAATTACTTTTGATACCCCTAATTCTTTTGCCTTTGTCATCAAAACAACTACTCCTCGATCTTTAAAGGATAATGTAGGCATCATATAATCAACTTTTACATACGTATTTGGCTCCATAGGATCTAGAACGATTAAAGGTGATTGACCTTCACCCATTGTCACGGATTCCCATGTCTTAGAATCCTTTGCGAATGGCATGGTTTCAAAATAACGCCATAATGAGTTTGGATAGTTATTCCAAGCTGCAATATCAACTTTTGGGGTATCTTTTACTATGTTTAATACTCCGCCACATTCACATTTCCATAGAGTTGGTGTAATATCATGCTTTTTGCCACAACTGTTACAAATAAATTGTTTCATCATTTATCAATCCTTTCGAATAATTTTTTATATAAATTAGACTTTTTTATACAAAATAGGTAAAAAAATATAACTAAATATATGCAATGGCATCAATTTCAATTTTGAATCCAAAATGTAATTCATTAGTTGGTACAACGGTTCGAGCTGGTTTATGTTCACCGAAAAATTTCTTATAAACAGCATCTACTTTACCCCATAATTTTACATCCGGAATATATAATGTCATACGCAAAATCTGCTCTTTTTTACTTCCAGCTGCTTCTACAATCATTTCCACATTCTTAAGTGCTTGTAATGTTTCTTCTTCGATGGTGCCAAATTTCTTTTCACAGGTTTCTGGATTAATGGCAAATTGCCCTGATACATAGACAGTGTTCTGATGAACTGTTGCTAATGCATAGTGTCCATTTGATTTTAAATTTCCTACTTCAAAGATGCTTTTCATTTGATTCTCCTTAACTTGATTTATTTTTGATTTCATCCAAATAACTATAAACTGTTACTTTGGAAATGCCTAACAAAGATGCGACCTTCTCAACAGATCCTTTCATTAAAAAAATGCCTTTTTCGTCCATAAATCTTATTAATTCAATCTTTTCATGGCGTTTCATGACTGGATGAACACTGTTTTGAATGATTTGTTGAATCAATTGATCCACTATTCCTTCAACATTTTCAATATCATCATCTGATTTTGTTTCATTCTCTTGAACTTCAACTTGTGTAGAAAGAAAAGTATTCATAAATTGTTGCATATGATTCAGTGCTTCAACATCAAAATTTATGCAGAAAGCACCAATCACTTTTTGCTTGGAATCACGTATTAATGAAGTCGAAGAACGAATAGTACGCTTATCTTCTGTTACAAATGTATAACCTGCAAGATAATCTTCTTTAAAATCTTCTGATTGTAATACAGTCTTCACTAGGTGATCAAATGATTGACCGATTTCTCTTCCTGTAACATGGTTATTTACTGTAAACATTACAGATGCTTGAGGGTTCGTCAAATCATGAATAACGACTTCACAGTTTGGTCCAAACATTTTTGCAGTAGATTTTGCTATAGGGATAAAACTCTCTAATACTTTCTTAATTTCTTCCATATCTAACTACCTCATTTTTTAAATTTCTATTCAATTATATATTTTTTTATATAAAAAAGTAATATGTAGATTTTTTTATATAATTTTTAAAAATTCATCTTAAGGATTAGCAAATCACCTAAAAATGAATGATTAGATAGGCTTTCTTTAACTAAACTGCTGCGTTTAGTACGTTTCTTCACAAACTTCATTTTTCTTACTAAACAATATGGCCCTATTCATTAAGAAAGAGCACAATTCTTTATTCCAGAATTGCGCCCTATTGATGAAGATCTCTTGATATTTCTTTTTTTACTAACGATTCCAATAGATTGTAATAAAAGCTAAGAAAGGACGCAATTCTTCTATCAGAAATACGCCCTATTACAAAAATTTCTCTACTTGAAATTATGTCTTCGAATTTGAATTGTCCACTGGTAAAAAGTAAAAAATTTCACCAGACTCGATTGAATCCGCAAGTTGTTGAAGCCAGTAACAGTATTTCTTGTACTCTTCTAACTGTTCAAGGTCTTGCCTAGCCCTTTCTTTTAAACTTTCTTCGTTTTTTTCATCTTCTATGACTTCTTGCAGTAAATATTCAGCCTGTTTAATGGCGAAAAGGTTTAACTCGGCTTCCCTTTTCCATTTACTTCCGAAAAATTGGCCGAAATATTTGAAAAAGTTTTTCTCAGCCACGAAATGGTCCTTCCTTGAACCTTTTTGCCATATTTTCCGGACAATGTTGATGTCCTGTAAATTGCGGACCGCTGTGCTCATACTAGGTTTAGTCATGCCAAGCTCATCTTTCATTTCATCAAGGGTCATCGGATGCTGTTTAAAGTACATTGTGGCATAAAGTCGGCCAATTGACGGGGTTATACCGTACAAATCCATTGTTTCGGCAATGGCATTAATGACTTCTTTCTCGGCATGGTTAATTTTTGATTCAGCGGACGGTTGTCCGTTTTCATCCATGGTCCTCTCTCCTTCCGCTTCTCTTTATGGTGGTGCAGATTTCCTGTCAATACTATAGATACTTAAAATCCAACGTGTGGTCTTCCAATGTTTCCTGTGCAAACAACAGTAGGTATTTCCACTTAACTCCATACAAAGTTGTAATTTATGTGATATGAAGAAAATGATTCTTGATGTACTACGAATGCTTCTTCATACCTTGATTTAACCTGGAGTATAACAGTTTCTAACAGCATAAATCCCCCATTTTTTAAGTATATCATTACACTTTCTATTTTACTTTCCTAAAACTAAATTCGGTTAGCATATGAGGCCATACTCCATTAAATGGCCCTTTTCTGGAATAACTTAAAATTCAATTTAACAATAAAAAACCTGTTTTAATCCAGTTTCCGTTTGCGTATTACGAACTTTTGTTCTTATAATTAAAATGTAATATACAAAACGGTGAGGTGAATTAAATATGCAGTTTTCAAAGATTGATTGGGAATCGTTACGGGTGGAGCGTAATTTTGATGGGAAACCGTACCATTTATCATTTATTTATATAGTTAATAACACCTCTTGTCTATTCCAGATTAGGAAAGAGAACTTGGGAGATCCATTACATAGCCCATGCATGTGAAGAATGTGAATATTGCGGTTCCGTTCACTTGTATTCCACATGCGAGATGTTATCATCTTCTTTGAAAGGGAAGGAAGAACAACTTTTTAAGTGGATCCGAAACAAAAACGAAATTAGAATCTAAGATTTATGATTAAAGATTCAAGCTTTAATACAAAAATCCCCTAAAATTACCAATAGCAATTTACTAACAACTTTTATGAGTCCTTTGTTAAACTTGGCTTAGGTGAGACTCATGTATATTACCCCTATGCTTCTGCAAACAAGTAAACATGCGTTTAGTGATCCTGAATACATCTATGAAATGAAACTGGATGGTTTTCGAGGGATCTATAGTCAAATCAACGGAACGCCCACTTTATATACACGCCACAAAAACATTGTAACAGATCGATTCCCTGAATTATTGAATGTCCCTTTCAAGGAAGATATCATCCTAGACGGAGAAGTCGTTTGCTTCAATCCTCTAACAAAACAGGTAGACTTTGAAGCGGTGATGGAACGTTTCCTGACAAAAAACAAACAAAGAATCACACAAAGAGCGATAGCCCAACCAGCTAACTTTGTAGCATTTGATATTTTATTTTATAAGGGGGAGGATCTTCAAAAGCTCCCCTTAATGGAACGAAAAGCTATTCTGGAAGAAGTTATAAAGGATAACCAGACCTTCACCAAAATCAGGTTTATTGAGGGAGACGGCGTATCTTACTTTGAAGCAATAAAAAAAGCGAACCTTGAAGGAATGGTTGCTAAATTTAAAAACAGTGTCTACCAACCGATCCGGTCCAACCAATGGTTAAAGATTATCAATTGGCAGTACACTGATGTCTTTATAACAGGATATAAAAAAGATCAAACCGGCTGGCTTGCATCGATTGAAGAAGACCATCGAATGAAACCAGTCGGTGTAATTGAATATGGAGCTTCACCCGATGAGCGTAAGGCTTTTTATCAAGTTTCCAAATCACTGATTACCCATGAGGATCACCAAAGGGTTTACCTGGACCCCGCTATCCGTGCGAAGGTAAAATTCCGAAATTGGACCAAAAAGGGGCTACTAAGGACTCCGGTATTTGAAGAGTTTATTATTTAACTTCAAAGCAGCCTCTCTAAACAACAAAGCTCATAATAAAAAACCTTATCAAATTTTCCATTGGAAATGCAAAAGAATGGAAGGAGACTAGCTCCTTCCAAGTTACTATACATATCCTTTTTCTTTCAAACTTGTATACCCAGCGTTAGCATTGCGACGAGATGATCAAGAACCTCAATCCCCATTCATAGATAAATATTACACATTCCTATAAAGTCCTCTTAACATTTCCTCTTTTACTTTTAAAACACTCTGTTTACAACAATGAATATAATTATTTAAATCTCATTTGTAGAAAGAAATATAGTTTACCCGAGTTCGACAGTCCCTAGGTAAACGAAATGGGCACAAACCCATGCCAAATAAGGGGTTATGCCCATTTTTTATTCAAAAACGTGTGTAACTAGGATTTCGGCTGGATATCAACGACCTTTGGAGGTGTCTCCAACCCAAGTGCCGCAAAGGTTTGACGTTGTTTTGATGTTAACGTTGTGCGCTGATATAGGTCTCCATCTTTTGTAGAAAAATGTCCTAAATGTAATCGATTCATTTCTTTCCGTAGTTGTTCCCAGGTTTCATCGGTTTCAACTTCGATAATCCGAACGAGTAAGAGTGCCAACCAACTGATTAGTACATGAGATCGAATTCGATCCTCTAGACGGTGATACATCGGTCGAAGCCGAAGGGTTGATTTCAAAGTTCGAAACGCATCTTCTACGTCTAAGAGTTGCTTGTAGCCCAGTGCGATATCTTCTAAGGAAAGCGTGTCATCCGATGTACGAATCAAATACTTCCCATCGTATTTCGCCGCATCTCGAACAGCTTGTTTGTTCAACTTCAAGGTACCATCTTTCAATTGGCGAATGTACTTCCCGTATGTGCCATGGGCATGAAGGCGGCAAGCTTCTTTTCGGTGGGCCTCATTCGGAAGTTGCTTGAGATCCGATAGCTTCATTTCAATCGTCTCTACAATCTTTTCCCGTTGAGCTTGATCTCGTTTCGCTTCTATCGGATTGTACGCAATGACATACCGTTTACGTGCCTCCCCGTTCCCAATAATAGCTTCTTTAACCTGAAGGTTCTGTCGGATCTTTTGAAATCGTCCGCGTTTACTAAGGGCTTCTTCAACGTCTTTCTTCCCTGAACGCATGCGTTCACCAATGATGTAATGACCGCCTGTTCGCTGGAGGATCCGGAGGTTTTCTTCTGAGGAAAATCCGCGATCAGCGACTTGTATGACTCGTCCAAGTTTCCAGCCTATCAAATCTTTTTTCACTTCTTCAATTACGGTCATATCCATCGTATTGCCAGGCCATGACCAAACACGAATCGGAATGCCTTCTCGGGTGACCGCAAGCCCGATTACGGTCTGCACAAGGTCTGAACGTTTATCTTTTGAGAATCCTTGTTTGCGGAATGTTTCATCTTCCGGCACCTCATCCGGTGCTACTTCGAAGTAGCTGGATGTGGTGTCAAAATAAAGAAGATCGACCTCCAAGTTCAATAGGTCCGAGACCGAATGGAAGACACGTTCTTCCAACTCAGACTGAACGGCTAGAAGTTCATCCATCGCACGATAAAGCTGGTGGCTGTGCACTTCTTTCACCCCAGGGATATACACATCTTCAGATACCCATTCTTCCATCGCCAGTTTACTCGAAGGAGAAAGACCACGGTTCGCTACCATTGTAAAGATCAGCCGTTCGAGATCGACAGTGTGTTGTCTCGAAGAGAACACTTCCTCGAGGATACTGTCCATGCCGATTTTCTTCCACAACTGATCAAATAGCCAGATGCCACCGATACTTTTCGACGACTGGAAGAGAAATTCTGCGACATCACTAATCTTTTCTTTCGACTTCAACGCAGCTTCAGGAGAAAGGAATCTCGAAATACTCTGTGCCAGACGTTCCAGGACGGCGGAATCGACTTGTTCTTCCCGACCGAAGGAATAAATCACCTTTGCTTTCGCATATTTGGCTTTCGGATCCCATTCATTATGAGCGAGTTGAAGGTACGCGGTTGTAGTTCCATTTTTATTTTTACGGGTTACGCGTCTTATGTACATACCTATACAATAAACTATTATCACCTATATGTAAAGGTAAATATCAGTAAACGTGTGCCTATGAAGAAATCGAAAAAAAAGCACAATTCCCCGGAATCCTTGATAGATAAAGAACGTCTATCATAGATTTCTGAAAATGTGCCTATTTACTGTCGAACTCGGGGTTTATTTGAATCAATATTTATAAGCTAATTATGCTAAAATAATTTTTAAAATATATTGAATATTTAAACAAATAATGTTTTAATAATTATATATATTGGTTGGGTCACCGAGTCAAAAACCACATCATTTATAAAAACTAATCCCCTTAGAATTGTTTAACCACAAACTTACAACAAGATTCCATTTAATGTACTTTCTTTTGGTAGCGTTTACATAATTGTAAGTATGATCTAAGGATGTTTCCCCGAAAGGAGGATTAAAGCCGATTTTGTTTTCTGTAAGAGAAAAATTTTAATTTTTGAGGAGGAGAAAGAAATGAAAAAAACTATTATTATTTTACTTTCGTTCATTCTTTTATTAATGGTTACTGCATGTTCTACTCTAGAAAATATGAGTAGTGGTAATGCAAACACAGATGACTATCCAGTAAGAGATGTAAGAAATATCGTTCCTTTTAGTGCAGGTGGAACCACTGATACTAATCAGAGAATTATTGAGAAGTTCTGGAAAGATCATTTTCCTAAAAGTATGGTTATTGAATATAAACCCGGAGCTGGTGGGGAAGTTGGATTTACAGAACTAGCAAAGTCTAAACCAGACGGGTATACAATGGGTTCAATCAATATGCCCCATATTGTTTTACAATCTCTAGGGAAGAAAGAAACTCAATTTGAAACGGATAGTTTCTATATATTAGCACGACTAGTACACGATCCTCAGGTATTAGCTGTACGTACCGATAGTGACTACAAAACATTAGATGATTTTATTAAAAAATTGAAAGAGGATCCTGGGAGTTTATCTGTTGGACTGACAGGAAAATTAACAGGTGACCATTTAACAGCATTGAAATTTATGGAAGCTGCTGATGTAGAAGTTACACTTGTGCCACTTCCTGGTTCTGCTGATCAAGTCAAACAATTATTAGGCGGCCATATTGACGCTATTATAGGAAATGTTGGTGATGTAACCAAAGATCAAGATAAATTTAATATTCTAGCAATTGGTACAGAGGAGCGGCATGAATGGTTGCCTGATGTTCCTACATTTAAAGAACAGGGTGTTGATTTAGTTGCAGCAATTGATCGTGGTTTAGCATTACCGAAAGGCACTCCTAAAGAAGTCCACGAGAAATTATTGAAGGCATTACAAGAGATAACAAGTTTACCTGAATACAAGGAAATGATGAAAAATGCTGGTTTAGTTGATGGATTTATAACTGGAGATGAATGGGCAGATTTAATAGAGGAAGAAAAAGCAGAGGCTAAGGAGATACTCACTAAATATGAACTTTTGAATAAATAGGAACAGTTATAATCATTACATCCGAAGAAAAGGAGATACTATGATTAATGAAATCCTTGAATTACTACAAAGTCCCAAAAAAAAAGAATTATTTACAATGGTTATATCAATTTCAGTTGGGATTTTTTTAGGTACACTTTCTGGATTATCAACAAAACGTGAGAAATATACCAATCTATCCATTAAACAATTAGGGTTGAGGAATAACAAAAAGGTAACCAGAAAAAATATTAGGTAAATATTAAACTGCTCACAAACTAGTAATAGGAGGTTACCATGATTAGTGAAATTATCTACGGTTTAATACAGAGCCTTAGTATTGAAAATATATTAGTAATGACATTAGCTATTACGGCAGGTGTTGTAGTAGGAACTCTTCCAGGATTATCTGCAACCATGGGAGTTGCCTTGCTTGTTCCTTTGACGTTTGGGATGAACCCCGCTACAGGTCTTTTGGCACTAGGGGCATTGTATACAGGAGCCATGTTCGGTGGGGCTAACTCGGCCATACTCATCAATACACCTGGAACACCAGCTGCAGTTGCGACTACTTTTGATGGATATCCATTGACGTTGAAAGGACAGGCAGATAGAGCCTTAATTACTGCTCTGATAGCTTCTGTGGTTGGAGGTATAGTTGGGGCACTGGCCTTGATCTTTTTAGCATCACCTCTTGCTAATTTTGCATTGGGTTTCGGGCCTGCAGAAAACTTTTGGCTTGCTATATTTGGACTTACCATCATTGGTAGCTTGGCAGGGAAATCGATTCTTAAAGGATTAATTGGTGGTTCCTTTGGCTTGTTATTAGCTTTGATTGGAATGGATCCAGCTACCGGATATCCCCGATTTACTTTCGGTTCGTACAGCCTGATTGAGGGGATAACCCTTCTCCCGGCAATGATAGGTTTTTTCTCCATACCACAAGTACTTAATATGATGGAACGTAATGATAAGTATATTGCAACCTATAAAGAACGGAAAGGAGTTTATAAAAATACAATTATTGAAACAATTAAGAAACCGGTTGTTTTAATTAGAAGTTCTATAATCGGTACAATAATCGGAATGTTACCTGGTGCTGGAGGAAATGTTGCAGGCTTCGTTGCATATAACGAATCAAAAAGATTTTCAAAAACTCCGCAAGAATTTGGTAAGGGTAATATCGATGGGGTCGCTACTAGTGAGTCTGCAAACAATGCAACAGTTAGTTCTTCTCTCATTCCATTACTTACATTAGGGATCCCTGGAAGTCCAGTAGCAGCTGTTCTTTTAGGTGGGTTATTAATACATGGTCTTACTCCCGGGTCCAAATTATTTGTAGAGTCAAGTGGAATCGCCTATACCTTTATCATGGGATTGCTAATGGCTAATTTAATACTTTTGTTTATTGGATTGTTAGGAACAAGACTTTTTGTAAAAGCAATTTCCATACCTGTTCATTATTTAGCTCCCATTATTGCTGTCTTAGCGGTAATAGGTTCCTATTCTATTAGAAATAGTTTGCTAGATGTGTTTGTTATGATTGCTTGTGGTATTGTTGGTTACTTTTCAATAAAATGTGATATTTTACCAGGCCCTATTGTTCTTGGATTAGTATTAGGAATTATTGCTGAAAATGGATTTGTTCAAGCGAGTTTTGTTTCTCAAACAGGGACCAGTATGTTACAAATTTTCTTTACCAGTCCAATTTGTATTATTTTGATCATCTTAACAGGACTATCCCTCATAACACCTATATTCATGAATTACCTTGAGAAAAGGACCAAACAACAGACTGAGAACCTTCAAGTTGCTGCAACACTTATAAAAGAAGGAGAAGATGGATATGGTAAGGAACAGAGTTAAGGATATTGTAGTTTCTATAATAGTCTTAGCAATCAGTTTATTATTTTATATCAATACAAAAGAACTTACACCACCGGCTGATACTTTCCCGATAGTGGTAATTAGTACATTTGCCCTTTTAGGAGGACTGTTACTTTTAAAAGCATTATTTTATAAAAAATATGAATATCCATCATCCAAAAATGATGAGGAAAAAGACAATATTAATCCAAAGAGAAGATGGATCA
Organism: Pseudalkalibacillus sp. A8; assembly: GCF_045920555.1. NCBI lineage: Bacteria > Bacillati > Bacillota > Bacilli > Caryophanales > Fictibacillaceae > Pseudalkalibacillus > Pseudalkalibacillus sp. A8. Next base: position 2,486,845 of record NZ_CP174509.1, on the reverse strand, counting down.
GTATTATTTGTTTAATTATTTATATTTTTATAATGCCAATACTAGGTTTCTATATCACGAGTATTCTTTTCCTCATTTTACTAAGTGTATATTTAAGAAATGAAAACAAAGGTTGGAAAGGATATTTAAAACCAGTATGTCTTTCTATAATGGTAGTTGGGATACTTTATGTAACTTTTGATCTTTTATTAAAAGTCCCTATTCCAAGTGGCATCATTTAAAAAATATAAATATCACATTGAGGAGTTAATCCATGTACATTACTATGTTTTTATTAGGTTTGTTTTCCGGGACTATTACAGGATTATTATCTATTGGTGGGGGTATCATTCTAATCTTTACGTTAATGATACTCCTTCCTTTTATTTTTGACACTCATTTTCCTATGCAGGTAATCGCTGGGCTAGCAATCATGCAAGCTTTTTTTTCTACATTATCAGGAGGATTGTATTATGTTCGAACAAAGCTTGTTGATATAAAAATTGTGTTAATGATAGGGATTCCTGCATTTTTTGGAGGAATTATGGGTGTAATGTTAGCGTCTCATTCACCAGAAATTTTTTTACAAATATTTTTTGCTTCACTTGCGATCTTGGCTTCTATTGTCATGCAGATCCCATTAAAAGATGGTGAGGGTTTAAAACCATTTGAATTTACATATTTGTCAATTACTTTAACAATAATTTCAAGCTTTATTATTGGGGTTTTGGGTGGGCTTGTCGGATTAGCTGCAGGTTTTATATTTGTTCCATTAATGATTTTTGTATTTAAACTACCTATAAAAAAAGCAATTGGATCAAGTCTAATTACGTGTTTTCTTTTATCAGCCGGAAGCTTTATAACAATATTAAGTGTTGGGTCCCTACCTCTCGGATATGGGGTTATGCTTATTATAGGGGGAATCTTAGGAGCACAAATAGGTGGTCGTATAACGAAACAATTAAACTCTATTGTGCTAAAAAGAATTGCAGCTTATTCAATATTAATAATTAGTGTTAAATTATTCTTTGATTTATTTTAATAAAGTTTTCAAATAACAGGTTACTAATAACATAGTTTAATCTTATGGCAATGAAAAGAACCGGGAAATAAAATTCCGGTTCTATATCATTCAACTATTAGTTTGGCTGTCATTTCTTCATGGCCTTCTCCGCATGGAATTATACATCATACGGTATATTCACCTGCTTCAAGGTTCGCTGTAACTTGACCTTCTTCTTTAATTTCAATATCGGTGTTTTCAATAATAATTCCATGATGTCCTTCTTTATTTTCAAGTATAATGGAAACTTCTCCATGTGGAACTTTATATTCTTCTTTATCAAATTCCCAGTTGGTTGCTACTAATTTAAGAGTTTCTCCATTACTATTAGTATCTTCGTCATTGGTTCCCCCACAGCCACCAATAAAAAATACGAATAGGGATAATATGATTATAAAATTCTTTTTCAATTGGAACTTTCACTCCCTTAAAATACTTCAACTATTTACTTTTATATAACGGTCTATCTAAATTTTATTTAGGATTTCATCAAGATTTTTTCGTGCAATTTTTTTAACATTTTTATATTTGTTATTCCCGTGCGAATCAATGGAAACAATTAATGGGCCAAAATCCTTTACCCTGAACTTCCAGATAGCTTCAGGCATTAGGTCTTCCCACCATACATCTTCAATTTTTTCTACCTGTGTAGTCTCTAATGCTGCAGCCCCCCCTAGAATGGTAAAATAACAACCCTTTAGTTCGACAAGTGCTTGGCATCCATCTTCAAGAAGTCCTCCTTTTCCAACAATTACTTTAACACCATACTCTTCCATTAATCCTCTTGTAAAACGATCCATTCGGTAACTAGTTGTTGTTCCAATACTCACCTTTTCGTATGTTCCATCTTCCTGTTTTTTTACACCTGGAGCTGTATGCAGGCCTATAGCACCTTTTAATTGAGGTTTTAGGTCTTCAGGTAAATCAACTTTTTTATCAAAAAGGCGGATTAAATTTGCATCACGTATTCCAAAAATAATACCATCTATGGTAACAGTATCCCCAGCATATAATTGACTTATATCATTATCTGTTAAAGGTGCTTTCAAACGATAATGTGCCACTTTTACTCTCACCTCTACTTAATATGTAATTTCCGGGTATTCTTGCTGTCTGAAAGTTGCCCTCATTCTTCTTGCCGGCCAACACATCATGTTTACAGCGACTGGATTCAGTGTCATATGAGTATCTGCTGATTCGATGTGTACCGCTAACGCCGTTGTACTTCCTCCCAGTCCATGAGCACCAATCCCCATCTTGTTGATTAAGGTATACAATTCTTCTTCAAGTTCCCTCACTTCGGGATCTGGGTTAGGTGAACCAACTTCACGTGCGGCTGCCTTTTTAGCCAAAGCTGCACACTTATCTGCTGATCCTCCAATACCGATTCCGACTATTGTTGGTGGACATGGATTTGCACCTGATTCAAAAACACACTCCAATACATACTTTTTAATACCGTCAATACCAGCAGCTGGTGTCAACATTTTAAGATAACTCATATTTTCTGAACCAGAACCTTTAGGAACAATAAGAATCTCTATTTCTTTTCCTTCAACGAATTCATAATGAATAACAGGTACCTGATTTCCAGTTGATGTACCATGATTTTTTCTTGATAATGTATTGACTATACTACTTCTTAAAGGATGCTCTAAAGTAGCACGTTTAGTTCCTTCTTTAATCGCTTTTTCAAATCGTAAACCATCGAGCCTCACTTGATTCCCAACTTTAACAAAATAAATAGGAATCCCTGTATCTTGACAAATTAACAACTTTTTATCATCAGCAGTTGAAACGGTCTTTATTAGCGTCGCTAAAATTTCCTTTCCACTTTCCAACTCTTCATTTTCATAAGCCCTTTCTAATGCTGTTCTTACATCAGGAGGTAAGTCTTTGAGAGATTCGATATAAATTGTTTTACAAGCTTCTTCTACACTCTGATAAAATATTTCATCCGCTTCCCAAACATCTTTATAGTTAGCAACATAATCTGCTACTGCCATGCTCATCCCTTCCCTTTAAAGAAATTATTTTGATACTGTAATGGTTTGATATCCTTCAATTTCTCTAACATCGATGTGTGTTTGATTTGTTTTTTCTACTCTAAGGTGCGGCTCCCCGGTTTCGCTTTCTGTTATGTAAATATTACTTAACCAATCTTCATCATTAATTTCAGGATAATCTTGTCGATAATGAGACCCCCTACTTTCGGTACGTATCAAAGAAGCTGAAGCTACCATTTTGGAAACGGTTACAAGATTGCGTACATTTAAAAATTCTTGCCATGTTAAATTATATTTTTTTGGTCCTTTGACCGAAACACAATTAACACGCTCTTCAAGTAACGAAAGTTCATTGATTGCTGTTTCTAAGTCCTTACCATTACGTACCAAACCAACATTATTCCACATTAACTCTTTTAAATCATTACGAATATAAAATGGGTTTTCACCTTCTAACCGGCTAAACGGGGCTATTACTTCTTCTATGATGGAATGTACCTGTTGATTAGATATTTTGGCGTTAATATCCCTTTCACTTACATAAGATGCTGCAGCGTCTCCAGCCCTTGCACCAAATACAGTAGAATCGCAAACCCCATTTCCACCCAGTCGGTTTGCACCGTGGACGCCACCTGCATCCTCTCCTGCAACGTATAACCCTTCAATATTCGATTCACAATTTACAGACACCTTAACCCCCCCCATTTGAAAATGAGCAGCAGGTGAAATTTCTACAGGTTCGATACTTAAATCTTTCCCTACATCACGGCAACGCTCGACCATACCTGGAAACATTCTTAAAACATTTTCCTTTCCTAAATGGGAAACATCAATATAGACCCCCTCTAGGGGTGTACCGCGTCCTTCCATAATTTCCATGTAAGCTGCTCTCGAAACCCTATCCCGGGTAGAACGCTCCATACGATCTGGATCATAATTCTTCATAAATCTTTCACCATGGGAGTTGATTAGATACCCTCCAGCACCTCGTAGTCCTTCCTCCAACACACCCCCATTTAATCGAGAATTCTCTGCCAATAAGCCTGTAGGATGAAATTGCATCATCTCCATATCAAGAAATTCTGTTCCTGCTCGATAACACATAGCCATGCCGTCTCCAGCCTTTTCGAGGCTAGGAGTAGCAATTTTATACATGGTTGCTGCTCCACCAGTTCCTACAATCACTGCCTTACACTGAATGACAATGAATTCCCCAGACCTCATATTTATCATTAGACAGCCTACAACTCTACAATTTTCTTCGTCAATCAACAAATCGATTGCTCTTACTTCATCCCAACAGACAACACTTGGTTTAGCAAAAAGCTGATCACGCAATCTAGAAATGATTTCAATCCCAGTAAGATCCCCTTTGTGTACGGTCCGATCAAAAGATTGTCCTGCAAATGGTTTTTGGTGTACCGTCCCATCTTCATTTCTATCAAAAAAAACCCCCATCTTCGTCTCTAACTCTCTTATTCTTTTGGGCGCATCATTTACAAGAGTCCAAGCCATTTTTTGATCATTTATTCCGCCTCCACCTTTTATGGTATCCTTGAAGTGTTTTTCGATAGAATCATCGGGATGAATGACAACATTATATCCACCTTGAACCATACGAGTACATCCGCTTTTTCCCACAAGTCCTTTAGAAGAAACGATTATCTTCAAATTGGGATTCTGATCAGCTGCATGATGAGCTGCAAATAACCCAGCTCCACCACTCCCTAGCACAAGGATATCTGCTTTAACATGTTCCATTAATATTTACACCTTCCTTATGTTGTTATTAAAAAATTATCCTTATACTAGCTGCTATTAAGAAACTATGAAATAAAATGTTAATGCACATAAAATTGCACCGATGATCGTAAAAACCATAAAGATATCTCGATTATCTTTTACAAGTCCTACATCAATGAGAATAACCCTCATACCGTATAAGGCATGGAAAATTAGTGCAAAAATCAATGTCGCATCTAACAAAGAATTTAGATGTAAAGTTGAAATAATTCCTGTCCCCGGTAACTTCCCTACTATGACATAGCCACTATAAATTTTTAATGGTAACAAGAAAAATAATAGTAACGCTGTGACCCTTTGTACGACCCAAGCGATATAACCAACAAAAGGGCGTTGTTTAATTTTAACTTCTTGGACTTTCTTTGTTTGTAAACCAGTAGTAGCCAATTAATAATCATCTCCTTCAATTTTTAACATTACCATTTTAATCCTATCGCTTTTTGTAACTTTTTAGTTTTTATTTTCTGAATGGTTACCATCGGTTTAATCCCTTTTGGACAAACTTCAACACAAGCACCGAAACTACGGCATCCAAATGCTCCTTTGCTTTCTGTAACCATATCTAACCTCTCTGCTCTAGCTCCATCCCTCTCATCGGCAATTAAGTTATAGGCCCTGTTTAAAGCAGCAGGACCAATGAATTCGTCTCCTCTAAAGGAAACGGTTTCACAAGATTGAAAACACAACCCACAAGTTATGCAATCTTGATTTTCGTCAATGAGTTCTCGGCGTCCTGATGATGGGGGAATAATACTAAATTCATCTGTATCCTCTTTTGGTACAAAGTAGGGCTTTACCTTTTCCCAGCTTCTAAAGAACTTTTCCATATCGACAGACAAATCCTTAATGATTTCTAAATTTCTCATTGGCTGTACTAAAATACTATCGCCTAAATGTTCAATTTTTGTACGGCAGGCTAATCTTCCACGACCATTTATGACCATTCCGCAAGAACCACACATTCCAAGTCTACACGCACAACGGAAGGATAGTGTTTGATCTTGATCTTCCACGATCAAGAACAAACTGTCCAAAACAGTCATATTTTTTTTAGCTTCAATTTGAAAAGTATCATACCTTGGTTGTTCATTTTTTTCAGGATCAAAACGCATTACTTTCACATCAACGGTATTCATAACTAGCCCCCTTTTTAAATTTGATGTCCAACTCCTTCTGAATATAATGAATCAAAAAATGTAGACTTTCCTCTTTTCCCTCCCGTTTTTATCCAATTGGTATATATTATAAAAAGCTTTAATATGGTACAGTGACCCAACCACTTACACCTACATTCATTAAAACACTATTTATTATATAATTCAATATTTTTTGAATATTAATCTTAAAAACACAATCTAATTTTATAATTTTCTGAAAAGTGGTTGATTTTTTTATAGCAAGTGTTTAAACTAATAGATAAATTGGTTGGGTCACCTAACCTATTAATTACATAATAAGGAGTTGAAGTAAATGGGACAAAATGATCGTACCGCAGTAGCTACCAGTGAACCGGATCAACAGCAAGTATCTGTTCACAAGTTTTTGATTCATCATAAGGGGGATCATGTTGGTGTAGCGACTAGTGATATTACAAAAGGTGAAACAGTAATCGGTGTATTTATGGATGATAATACTACCACCAAAGTCGTTGCCAAAGATGATATTCCATTAGGGCACAAAATTGCATTATTCAAGTTAGATGTTAATGAACCGGTCCTAAAATATGGGGTTCAAATCGGATTGACCACAAGTAGATGGGAAATTGGAGACTATGTCCATACCCATAATATTAAAACGGCGAGGTGGTAAAATATGGGACAAAAATTATATGGTTATCGTAGAGAAAATGGAAAAGTTGGTATCAGAAATCATGTCGTAATTTTGCCTATCGATGATATTTCAAATGCTGCATGTGAAGCTGTCGCCAATAATGTCAAAGGAACTTTAGCCCTGCCCCATGCATACGGAAGACTTCAATATGGGGAAGATTTGGATCTTTTATTTAGGACACTAATTGGGATTGGTTCAAATCCAAATGTTGCTGCTGTTGTTGTCATCGGAATCGAAGACAACTGGACAAGAAAAGTGGCAGATGGAATTGCCCAAACTGGTAAACCTGTCTCTCATTTCTATATCGAGCGAAACGGAGATTTAGAAACCGTCCGAAAAGCTTCATGGAAGGCAAAAGAATATGTACAATGGGCTTCAGAACTTCAACGTGAACCAGTTGAGTTAAGTGAATTAACGGTCAGTATAAAATGTGGAGAATCTGATACCACCACTGGAATGGGTTCTTGTCCGACTGTATCGCAAGCAGTCGACCTTTTAGTAGATGCAGGTGCAACCGTATTTTTCGGTGAGACCTCGGAATTAACGGGTGGAGAGCATCTCATCGCAGAACGGATGGCTACACCAGAACTAAAAGAAAAATTCATGGGGATTTATAATGATTACGTAGGTGAAATCGAATCCAAGGGTGTTGATTTGTTAGGTTCCCAACCGACCCAAGGAAACATTGCTGGAGGGCTTTCAACCATTGAAGAAAAAGCATTGGGGAACATTGCTAAGACGGGAACAAAAGAAGTAATCGGTGTTTTAGATCCTGCAGAAGCGCCTCAATCCGGTAGTGGATTGTACTATATGGATACCTCATCTGCCGCTGCGGAATGTATCACTCTAATGGCTGCAGCAGGAGCTGTAGTCCATTTCTTCCCAACTGGTCAAGGTAATATAATAGGAAATCCGATTGAACCAGTGATCAAAATTACTGCTAACCCGATTACTGCTGAAACAATGAGTGAACATATTGATGTTGATGTTACAGGGTTACTGTCAAGGGAAATGACATTATCCCAGGCCGGAGATTCTTTAATGGATTACCTTTACCGTACAGTAAACGGACGCTTAACAAGTGCAGAAGCGTTAGGTCATCGTGAATTTGTTATGACGAAACTTTATCGTAGCGCTTAATGAATGATTACTAAGGGATTTTAATGAAAATAAGGCTGCTGGCTATATGTCAGTAGTCCTTTTCTTAATCCCTTATTTTTATGAATTGTTCCAGTCTATGACAATAAAATCACAACTAAAAAAGTTCAGGCTTCCTTTGTAAATGCCTGAACTTATAATGTATTAAAATTGTTAACGATTAAAACTAGTTTATTAGTACCTATTAATTTTCTTTTAGATTTTCCATGATCGATTTTTCAACACTCTCTAAGTGAATAGACATAAAATGTTTGGCAGCATCAACATCCCTACCCTTGATAGCCTTTAAAATATTTACATGTTCATCAACTGATTTAACTGGTCTTCCCGGAATTTTAATAACTTGCATTCGTGATTCCTCTAATAGATCAATTAAATTATGCATGATTCGGATTAATACTGAGTTCTGAGACATATGTGCTAGTGTCAAATGGAATTTATGATCGAGACGCGCCAGCTCTAAATAATCTTTTCCCTGACTTGCAATACTTTTTGCCTTTTCAATAATCTCTGTTAATTCTTTAACCTGTACACTAGATGCATTTTCAATAGCCCATACAACTGCATTATTTTCAAGAATCTTTCGGATGGCAAACAAGTCTTTTACCTGATCACTACTTACAAAAAAGAAAGAAGTCATTTTACGGATTTGTTGTTCTTCAGAAGCAACAAAAATACCAATTCCATGTTTAATCGTAATATATCCATAGGCCTCCAATATTTTATAGGCCTCTCTGACTGTATTTCGGCTAACCTTTAGGATTGTTGCCATCTCTCTTTCTCCAGGAAGCTTCTGATTAACTTCATACTTTTTATCAAGGATTAATTTTTTTATGTGGTCAGCAACTTTTTCTGAAATACCTCTTCTTTCAAGATCAAATGTTTCCATTTTGCTCTCCTCCTACTGCATAATTATCAAACAATTTTTGGGGCAAATGAGAGGCTGGTTCAATGAACCAACCAATTAACTTAATTAAAACATTTATTACAACAAAAAACAATGATTTACTGGAGTAGCATAATACTTAAATCTTTACCTTTTAAAACAAACTCTAATCAAATAAAACCGGCATAATAAAGAAATTTCGGAAAATTAATGAAAGGGAGCATTAAAATGTTGCAACAACAGCCTGTAAAAGAAATGAAAACCGTCTCACATAATGAGGAGAAGAAACAAAAAAACCTACCTTTCCTTAAAGTGGATAGGAGGGGTTTGTTTTACCTTTTTCGTAGCACTTTTAGGATTTAGATTATCAGAAATACCTGGCTTCAATCGTGTAGGCCCCTTAGCTTGTGCAATTATTATCGCAATTATATGCCGGTAAATATGGGAATACCCCGAGAAGATCCGGTCGGGAATAGAATTTTGAGCTAAAAAACTGCTCCGGTTGCTATCGTCTTATATGGTTTAAAATTAAATATAGACGTTATTTTCAACCAAGGTATGCCATTACTATTGAGGGAATTGGAACCATTGCCTTTGCCGATGGTCATAACACTCCTTATTGCAAAATGGGTGAAAGCAGATACGATAATGTCACTTTTATTAGCTGTAGGTACTGGCGTTTGTGGTGCTGCTGCTATAGCAGCTGTATCACCTATTGTTAAATCCAAAGACGAGGCCACTGCTTTAGGGGTGGGAATAAATGCGTTAATCGGTACCGTTTTCGCCCTGATTTATACCGTAATCCGACCTATATTACCTATTTCGAGCTTGGATTATGGAATATGGTCTGGCATCAGCTTACAAGAAATTGCTCATGTTGCTTTAGCAGCTGCACCAGGAGGAGAAGATGTTCTAGCAATTGCGTTACTCTCAAAATTAGGACGTGTATTTTTATTAATTCCTTTATGTTTTATCTTGATGTACTGGGTGAAGACACGAAATCATGATTCAGGGAAAACGAAGGTCGGCTTTCTATGGTTTTTATTAGGATTTATCATAATGAGTCTCTTCGGTAGTTACATAAACAGAAGATATTTTCATATCCCTCCGACTATTTCAGATGGTATTTCAAACCTAACTACCTTTATTCTTACAATGGCGATGGTCGGATTGGGACTAAACGTAAGTTTTGAAGCCATAAAAACAAAAGCATTTCGTCCGATGCTAGCAATGACCCTCACTTCAATATTGTTGTCAGTTATCTCTTATTTTACTATATAGATGCTCAAGTTTTTCAAAACTGATGATCCTTAAGAATGTTTTATCTTTCTAAACGACGTGATCCGCATGTCGATTTTTAATATACTAACAAAGAATCTTAAACTGACGAAATTTCTAGAACACAGTTTACCCTCCCAAATCTAAATTTTAATAACATTAAAAATCTACCTTTCAAATTATAAGAAAGGTAGATTTGATATAAGATAATTAAATTCTGGTATTTTGAGCTATTGGATTTGGAAAGGGTACATTTAAAGTATCTGATAATTGAATAAGTTCTTTTTGTACATCAGTTGATAAAGGAATACCCTCTATAGAACGCTTTTTCCATTCTTTTTTTCTCCTTTCTCCAGGATAACGGATATCCTTGCCATCAGGTACTTTGGGAATATCTTGCATCTCAGAGATTAAATTATTCATGTGTTGAACAAATTGTTCATACGGCATAAACTTCTTAATATCAAAAAGAACGAAAAAATGTCCCACATTCGCGGGCTTATCCGTATCATCTGTATAAATATTTTGGACATGCGGGCCATAAGCAGCACCCGATAAGATACCCGTTAAAATTTCAACAGCTAGTGCTAAAGCTGAACCTTTTGGCCCCCCTAAAGGTAAAACTGCCCCCTTTAATGCTTTATTCGGATCATTTGTCATTTGTCCGTCTTCATCTATTGCCCATCCGTCTGGTATACTTTCCCCTTGTTTAGCTGCTAAAATAATTTTCCCTCTTGCTACTACACTCGTTGAAAGATCAATGATTACTGGTGTATCATTTCCAGTTGGATATCCAAAAGCAATAGGATTCGTACCAAAAAAGGCTTGTTTACCACCCCAAGGGGCGATTCCTGGAGGTGAATTTGTAAACCCGATTGCAGCAAGGTTATGTTCACAAGCAATCTGGCAGAAGTAAGAAGCTGTTCCGAAATGGTTACTATTTTTTATCCCGATTGCAACTACACCAGATTCTTTTACAATTTCGATACCTTTTATTAAAGCATGATAACTAACAACTTGTCCTAAACCATTATCGCCATTAACCATCAAAACAGACGGACCAGTTCTATTGAATAAAATGTTAGGTTGTGGATTAATTCGATTTTCCATAAGGCGTTTTGAATAAATGGATAGCCTACTAATACCATGGCTATCAACACCTTCTAGATTTGCTTTAATCAGGGCGTCTGACACGATGGTAGCATTGATACCATTTACACCTAACTTTTGAAGAATATTTTCAGAGAATGTTGTTAAATGCTCTTTTGTAAATAAATTCATTTTACACCTTCCTTAAAATATAAGAATTTTATATGTCCCATTTGGTTTAGTATTAAAGGTTATAGTCATCTGTATCTATGAATCTATAATTACATAAATCAAACACTACAAAGAGATACCTCCCCTTTTAAAACCTTTCCCACTTCTTTCGCTATTAGAGTAGAAGTACGAGTTTGCGACTCATTGGTCAATCCAGCCACATGGGGGGTTAAAACAACATTTTCATAAGATAATAGGTCATTGGTTAGGGAGATAGGTTCAGATTCAAGAACATCTAAGTATGCCCCGGCAATCAAATGATCATTCAATGCTAATGCGAGTTTCTCTTCATTTATTATACCCCCTCTTGAGGTATTAATAAGGTAAGCATTGGATTTCATTACCTTGAGTTCTGGTCCTGAGATAAGGTGTTTTGTTTCAGGAGTCAAGGGGACATGTAACGATACAAAATCAGATTCAGCAAGTAGATTATGTAATGAATGTTTTAGCTCTACTCCGGTTTCTGAAACGATATGATCATATTTTGCAATAAATGGATCAAAACCAATAATCTTCATACCAAATGCCTGTGCTCTTTTGGTAACACGGTGGGCGATTTCACCTAATCCAACTAATCCAATTGTTTTTTGAAACAGTTCTTCACCAGTATGTTCTTTCCTTTTCCAGTTCCCCTGGCGGATATCCTGATTGGCAAGATGAAGAGGTCTTACAGCGCTTAAAATAGCAGCTAATACGTACTCTGCAACGGATGTCGCATTTGCATGTCGAGCGAAAACTACGCTAATATCTTTTTCTTTTGTTGCTTCGATATCAATGTTATCAAGTCCAACACCAAGACGACCAACCACTTTTAAAGAGACCCCTGCATCAAGAAACTCTTGATCTACTTTTGTTTGATTTCTTACAATAACTGCATCATACCCGTCTAATTTATCAAGTATTTCCTTTCGATCCTTCCATAGGTATGGGTCATAATAAACTTCTATTCCTTGTTTTTCTAATTCTTTTAAGCCTTCTTCCCACATTATTTCAGTTATTATCACTTTCATAATATAAACCTCCTTCTTAAAAAAAGTATTTGAAATCTTGTAAAAAAACATTGACCTGTTATTAAATTGGAAGCTCGGTTGTATTAATATCAGTTGGTTATATATACCTTCTTATCAACTTATGAAATTAATCTATTTACCCCCTTAGGTCTAGTGACCCAACCAATACTCACTTTCATTTAACCACGTTTGTACATAAAAATCAATAAATTCAGTAAATTTTGAATAATGGAATTTTTAATTCATGAGTAGAATATTGATTTAAATAAAAAAGGAAGGAGGCTAGCTCCTTCCAAGTTATTATACATGTCCTTTTTCTTTTAAGCTGGTATATGCAGCATTCGTATTAACTATCAGATGATCCAGAACCTCAATCCCCATTATCCGCCCAGCTTCTACAAGTCTTTTTGTTACTTCAATATCTTCTCTGGACGGGTTAGTATCTTGAGAAGGATGCTGGTGACATAGTATGATGGCTGCGCTGTTATTCAGGATTGCACATTTGAATACTTCTCTAGGATGGACGATACTTGCATTGATGGAACTTACATGGCACCGATGAACGGCAATAACTTTATTTTTCGTATTTAGACACATGACAAAGAACACTTCGCGATCATCCTCACCGATAAACCCAGCAGCCACTCTTGCGCCATCTTCTGGAGAACGTATGATGTGTGTTTCCCCTCCTTCCACCTCTGAAATCACCTGTCTGATCCGTTGAATCTCATAAATCGTTTCCATCATGAAACAGCTCCTTTCTTTGTTTGAAAAGAAAGGAATTTTTGCGAAAACGAGTGTAGAAGGATATTAAAGTATACATAATCATCAAGTGGGAAGTTACGGACAGGACAAAACCCAATGACTTAGCCAGCGTTTACCATCTTTGGTACGGTGGCTTAGCCTACTTGGTTTTGGATGTGACCGTTCGACCACGCAGATCCTTTACCGAGTGATGAGCAAATAATTATAATTAAGAGGAACAAAGGAAGGTAAAAGAGCAGAGATAGTACGCGGCGGTGAAATTTCACTTACGGGATTAACCGCCAAAACTTGAAGATTCAATATCTAAAAAGCTTTTAAATACTTGTCTTCATTCTTTTATTTTCTTTAACAAACTTGTATAACGTATATCTCCCTACTTTCGTGATACAAATCCCTTGGATCGTCATACCATTTTGATTCCGTTCTTTAAATAATTGAACGGCATACAATTGGCTTTTATCTTTATCTGCATATTTCTTAGTCTGTCCCCTAATAAACACCTCTTTTTAGACTTGTATTTTGGACACTATAAATCTATATTACTCCGCAACCCTAAAGTATCCATTATGACCTTACTCTTTTTGGACAAATCGACTTTACTCCCTAGTTTATATTATTTTCTAATATATACTGTTTTTCGTCGTTAGTACTTTAGGTTCGTATTCTCAATTAGTCTCCCTCTCTTAATTTTGGCTTAACTTACTTATATTTTTTTATTCAGATATAATAGGTATAGTAAAATTAAAGTCTTTAAAGTTATTTATAAAATTAATTCAAACATTTTATTTTAGAACAATAGATTTAGGAGTGAAAATGATAAATAATATGAACTTCATGAAAAAAATATCCATATCAGGTATTATTGTTTGTGGTTTATCAATAGTAGTATTATTTTTTGGTTTATATGATTATCAACAACAAGAGTTAAAAATTAATAATGAATACGAAATGAAGCTCTCTTTAGTAAATATGTCATTGCAATCTGAGAAACTCTTAATTAGAGTGGAACAATTAAGATCTAGTTTAAAAAATGAGCCAACTGAAAAAGAAATAATTAAGCGTGAAATTGATACAAGATTAAGAGGATTAAACCTAAAAAAAATATCCAATATTCAAAAGATAAAACAACAAAGAAAAGAAGAATTAGATGGACGAATATTCAATTTCCTTACATATGTCTCATTAGCCATTACTATCTTTATTTTTGGAATTTCACTTTTTTGGCGTAAAAATGATTTTATTGAAACAAGAGTACAACAAAAAGATATAATTAATAAAATAATCCAAAATAACTCCGAATTAGAACAAATAAAGGAAAAACTTCAAGCACATGAACAATTACATAAGAAACATATGAAGTATAGTCAAATTTTTGGTGAAAAGATTGATTTATATCTAAAGAAAGCTAAAATTGAAGATAATTACTCCCACAAAAGAAGGATTAGAGAGATTGATCTATTATTTGATGTATTAAAAAGAATAAAATATTTATGTAAAACTAATAAAAACCAATAATAAGGATTTAAATATTTAAACAATGGGTTGATAAAATATGAATACTTTTATATATGGTAATAAACAAATTGAGTATAAACTTCAAGAAAGCAACAGAAGGAAAACTTTATCTATTTCGGTTGGTGGAGATGGGATTGTGGTTACATCTCCTGAAGATACTCCTCAGAAAAAAATAGAGCAAGTCCTTAATCAAAAAGCGCCTTGGATATTAAAACAACTCTCTGATTTCGAAGAGATGAAAATCCAAATTAAACCAAAGGCTTTCGTTGCAGGTGAAAAACTACCTTATTTGGGGCGTAAGTTGTTTTCAACTCAACATGACGGTTTTCATTCCAACTCTCGATATATTAGTTGTTGTTGCATTAATAATTTAAGCAACACTCTCATTTCACGCAAAAGCGTTTATAGAGAAACGTGTCGCAACAGAAACCTGCATGGGGTCATTCCCTCGGCCGCCTGATTCCTGCATCATCAAAGCGAGGAGAATCCCCACATGCTTTTCAATTCCATACTCCTTATTTTCAACAGTCGGTTTGTGCTGCAGGACTTCTTCGGAGAGATTCGCAGCCCCTTCTTCTGATGTAGATTGATTGTTTACAAGATTATCAGCCAACATCAACATCATGAATAAAAGGTTGAACAAAAGGGCGGCAGCAAGCAGGAAAGGGAAAAGATATTTGAAGAATAAACCTAATGCAACTGTTTTGGTTTTGGCTTCGATCGCTTCCCTTAACAAAAAATCTCCTCCCTACTCGTCTGTTGAATTACCAAAGTGCGATTTTCGATGTAATAATCCCTCCGTACTCCCGCCTAGCCTTCTTTCTTTTTTCTAGGACAACTTATTAATCCATTCTTGAATATTTACATCATTATTTGGTTGAGTTTTCCCCCAAACGGTTGTGTAATTTACCTTTTTAAGTATTTTGATAAACAATTCTATATCGGAAGGATTGTTTTTTGTGTACATATATAGTTTTCTTAAAGTTTTGTCTTGAGGCTTACCAATACTCAATTTTTTTACAGAAAGCAAGTATACTTTGTCAGCCTCATCAATTGCCCCAGTTTTATTCACAATACTCATATTCTCTTTTATCAGTTCTACTTTTAATTTTGAAGGGAGATATTCAGGTATGCTCTCATTAAATTGCTCCATAAATCTCCTAAAACTAAAAGTTCCACTTCCTTTATTAAGCTGTAATTCCTCAACTATCCTGTCTTTAAGGAACTGACTTAGATAAATATAAAAGTTTCCTTTTGAATGATTACCATACATTTTAACATTGACCATTCTTTTGGTATTCCTTAGGTATATGAATATTCTATCTTTTGTACTTTCATCATCTTCTGCAAAAAAGCTCATAAATAGAAATCTTCCTCTACCAATTTGGGATTCAAAAATAATAGTGTTAGTCTCTTCTTCTGCTTGATTATAGACATACAATAAATTTGTAAGATTATATCTTTCGTCCATAATCTGAATCACTCCTTCTGATGCATATTTCAACAAAAAGGGGGGCGTAAGTTAAAAGAATAAATGTATGGAAATTTTTTAATATAGATACGTCTTTATCGCTTTTTTTGTTAGCACGACCTTGAATTCTGCTTCTATGTATGTACCCTAATATGAAAGAAAGCTGAAGATCACATAGAATACGATCTTCAAATTTCCCCCAACTGGTAGAACATTTTTTTCATCCCTATTCGAAATAATCTTCCAACTCTTTGTAACTTGTTTTAAAAGTTTCTATATCCTCTAAAAACTCCTGTTTGAAAAAACCTTCCAACTTTAACTTTATCTCCAACATTTCACTATAAATCTTAAACCCTTCTAAAGAGTCCTTTACCCCTGAATAACTATCTAATAAATCAATAGGTTTGTCTTTAGGTTCAATATCATCAATTTGTTTCGCGGCAATATTAAACAATTACGAAATTTAACACGTCAACACGACTCACTGACTGAGAATTATGTACAAATCAAACTTCAATTCCAGACGATGTTGGATCAAGTTTTTCCGGAATATAAGACGGTATTTGGAGCCCTGTATTCTGCAACCTCTTTATCAACCTTATTACACTACCAGACGCCCCAAGGTGTTAAAGACGAAACGGTTGAACAAATCGCTGACGGACAGGGTGCTAAACGCTCTTACAAGTGGGCTTTGGAGAAAGCACATAAGCTTAAAGAAGCTGCGGATAGAGATCCTTTTAAACGCAATTTATATACGAGTCATATTGTCACACTAACGATGTACATTGAAATTCTTCTTCAATACCAAAGGCACCTATCAAAACTACTTGAAGAGATATATGCCTTGGCTGATGAATTTGAAGATTATAAGATTATCCGATCGATCCCCGGTATAGGTGGAAAGATTGCCGCCACAATCATTTCCGAAATAGGGGGAATCAATCAGTTTACTCACCCAAAAAAATTGGTTACGTACGCTGGAATCGATCCAAGTGTTCATGAATCTGGGAAGTTTAAAGCCACCATCAACCGGATTACAAAAAGAGGATCGTCTCGACTTCGACAATCACTTTATACAGCTGTGCAATGTAGTATAACAAAGGATCGAAATCCCAAACTTAGATTTCACTATGATAAAAAACGTGAAGAAGGCAAACCACATAAAGTAGTGATTATTGCTTGTGTAAACAAGTTAATTCACTGGATTTACGCAATATTAAAACGTAAAGAGGCTTTCAAAGTCTAGAATACTCTTAAGAAAATACAGATATTACAATAACTTCAAGTAACTACGTATGAAGTTTATTTGGTATGTTCATTTTATTGTAACATGACTTTTTCAGCTTTTTTAGTCCTACCTCTTGACCTTCTATTAGCTGGTATTGTTGAATAAGAACTTTTTATACTCTTATTTTAGTACAACATTTTATTTACCAATAAATTAATTTTTTTGGTCATATTTTGGTCAAGCATTACTTTTGAAGTAAATTATTGATTTGACCAAAAAATAAAAAACCCTCAACACCAATGGTGCCAAGGGTTTAACAGTTTAGTATAGTTGGATATATTGTTCACGTTCCCAAGGGTGGACTTGTGTACGGAACATGTTTTATAAGAATAAACCCTATCATCTTTATTCAAGATCATTGATATATCAATGTTTATTTTAAAAAGGGAATCAAATACTTTCAATCCAAATCAAATTTTTGTGGGTGTTTTGTGGGTGGATTCGTGGGTGAATTAAAAGATAGGCTTTGATTGTGGTCTTATGGTTTTTATACTTTTGTACATCTTGAAAACGACGAATTAGAAAGTTAGTCTATTATAAAAATAAATCTGAGTTGGAACGAAATTGGCACGCCAAAAATTTCATAAAAATAATCCTTGGCATAATCGTTCTTATACCAAGGGTTATTAGATATTAACCAATTGAACCTTCCATTTCAAATTTGATTAAAAAGTACTTTCAAACACTGTTCAACACATGAAAAAACGTTAATATATCAAGGCTTTATCGAATCCTGTTTTCAAAACAATTTATCTATTTTCAATCTCAATCGGCACGTTTTTTCTTTAAGATACATTCGTGGTCAGAGTATGATTAAGTTTTATCAATTCCTTATCAGCTTCGTGTTATTCTCGGACTAGTCCCAATTTTCTTCAGTACCCCATAAATTGATATAGATAGGAATATTGAATATAAAAGCGAACATTTACATTATAAGGAAGTGGAGATATGGACGATAGTGGAAGTATAGATAAAAAATTAAATGAGGGTATTTCACGTTTAACTAAAATACTTTGTAGTGAATTGAACACTTGAGACTGTCATACGTTCCTTCAGGAAATAAATGAAATAAGGAATACTGGGGAATCTAAAGATGTTAAAGAATTTGCAAATCAACCGTACCACAACAATAAACGCAAGCGAACACCAACGACAAGTAAATTACAAGTTATAGTAAAGCACTCTACCACTTTGTCAAGAGGATTTTTGAAAATTAATCTAGTCAAATACGCGTTACACTTTTGTCTTGTTAAGAACCTTTTCGATAAATATTAGTGTTTCATCGATGATGAGCTGCTGATCGTAATCAAGTGTTGCAACATGATAGCTATTTTTCAATTGTACAATCTGTTTTTCGGAGGATGTAATTTGATCATAAATGACTTGAGAGTTATCACTGGACAACATGATCCTCCGTTGATACCAAAATCAATGCTGGGCATGTGATAAATGAAGATTGTCTTTTACATTTTTCATCAACTTCACAATTTCTTTCACAGATCGGACTGGGGTCTTTTCGTACGCCAGTTCAGTTACTTCCGGATTTATATCAGAGCCGATTGCATCCAAAAATCAGTCGTTGGATAGTTGCATTGCTTCCATGTCGGGAATTTCGATCGCTGTGTTTATCGGAATAATTGCCATGATGTCGGGATAAATATAACGTAAGTGTTCCTCCCATGGAAAGACCGGTGACAAAAATAGTGTCGCAACGCTCTTTCAGCCACTGATAGCCTTCTTCAATGGAAGCGATCCAATCTTCATGTGTTGTCATTTCCATTTCTTCATAGTTCCATGCCCCTTAAGCCTTGGGCCGCAAACGGTGTAGCCTGCTTTTGCATATGCCTCACAAAGCGGTGCTTTGGGTTGAACCAGTAAAACCGTGAGAAACCAATATCCCTACCTTATTTCCTTCTAAGAAAATAGGTTGAGCTTCTTCCATAACTGGATACTTCTCTTTATGCCTATTCCTCCAATCGATTTTCACAACAATGTTATGTACTAATTCGATGAACTGGATGATTCACCTGCTAAGTGAAGATAGAAGAAGTTTTCTGCATTAAATTTGAACTTATTTATCCTAAATTTAAAGGATTGGAGGATTGGAGAATATGAAATATAAAAAGAAATCCCTTCACTTAATACCAATTATTCCAAATTATAAGACCTAACTCAATGATATAATTTCATAGGAAAAGGGCTTACCCTATTTCAGAGAATTTTTTATGCATCTAAAGCCACTTTTAAATAGCACAACACTTCCACTAAAATACTAATAAAAGCCCCAACTGACTGAAATCAATTGAAGCTTGGAAACCTTTTATAATACCACTGCAGCTATTGTTCCAAAAATAAGCAATGGTATATTGGAATGAAGGAATGTTGGTACACAGGTATCCCAAATATGATCATGCTGTCCATCTACGCTAAGACCTGATGTTGGGCCCAGTGTACTATCTGAAGCAGGGGATCCCGCGTCCCCAAGTGCCCCTGCGGTTCCAATCAGAGCAGCAGTTGCTAATGTACCAAATCCCAGAGCAGCACATAACGGTACATACACTGCAGCAATTATTGGTACTGTTCCAAAAGATGGACCAATACCCATAGTGATAAATAGTCCTATTAACAGACAACATGAAAGCTGAAAACAGATGACTACTTCCTTCAAACCAATCACTTGCGCTGGAAACGAATTCATTTATTGAGTCTGTTTCAGTTAATACGTTTGCAAACCCTGAAGCAATCAGCATAATGAATGCAATTGCGCCCATCATCAGCATACCCTCTTGTACAACCTTGTCACCGGCTTTTAAATAAACTACTCTGGACAAAAACATAACCGTTATTCCGCCGATCGCACCAATCACCATTGATCCAAAAGTAAGTTGCAGTACAAAGGCTACAACAATAGCAATCAATGTAAAAAAGTGCAATATTTTATCTGTGGGAGTAACTCCTGTTTTTTCTTCCGTTGAAACTGCAGTTTCTTCCGCAGCTACATCACTATGATCTTTAAGATCAACATTTTGATACTCACGGGATTTTTTAATAAGCCCAACTACCATACCGATAACAGGTATACTCATAGCAATAGGAATTTTAGACATAGCAATCATCATTCCGATTTTCCCATTTCACTAGCTATAATTCCATGGTAGATCAGACCATACCCTATTGGAATTACCATATATGGTGCCTTCAATCCAAATGTTAATGCACTGGCAACAGCACGCCTATCAATCTTTAGCCTATTAAATAAAAGAAGAAGTGGGGGAATTAATATTGGAATAAAGGCAATGTGTACAGGGATCAGTGTCCCTGAGAGACAAGTAAGGGCAGCTATTAACGTATGGGGGATGCGGATACATTAAGGGTAAATAGATATGGTTCCTCCATTGGAGCATTTTTAATTTGCTCTATTGCACCATTTATATATCCCTGTCATAATCTGCAAACCCTGTTAGACCATGACCTTCGTCTATTTTTCCCCATAAAAGAAATAATAGTCCGAGGTTTCTAGTTCACCTCTCCATCTATCATTAAATCCTGGCGTTATTTTCCAGGCCATCGGGTGTGCATTGCAATACTCATCAAAGTTTGCATCATTAGGTATTAAGTTATTTTTCTACCTCACCAGACAAAATAACTATATTCCTTTAAAGTTCGTAACAATACAGGATCCTCTGGCTGCATCATATGAAATATAGTTCTATTTCCTTTAATATGAGGGTACCACCCGCTCATAAATGAACAACGACTTGGGGTACAAACCGGATTTTGACAATACGTTTGCGAAAACGACAGACCTTCTGTTTCAACCAATTTATCAATGTGGACGAAGGATCAGTGATATCAAATCCAACAGATAAAATTAAAACAGGCTTGAAGTAATTA
Source organism: Pseudalkalibacillus sp. A8 (assembly GCF_045920555.1). Classification (NCBI taxonomy): domain Bacteria; kingdom Bacillati; phylum Bacillota; class Bacilli; order Caryophanales; family Fictibacillaceae; genus Pseudalkalibacillus; species Pseudalkalibacillus sp. A8. The sequence continues at coordinate 2,465,579 of NZ_CP174509.1, read as the reverse complement.
TTTAATGAATATGGAGAATAGTTTCAGCAATAGATTATATAATTCCGCCTGTAATAATTGCTTTTGAATTCTGTGACCTTTTATGAACTTCTCAGAAGAACTAAGCTTTTATTATGGTACAAATAAATTTGTTAAAGGATTTGCAACCAGATTCCCTCAAAATGACGACAATAGTAGAACATCCTTTTAGTTTGTTGTATCTGAAGCATTATTTGGACCTCTTAAACTTGTAAACTTCCTAGATAAAACAAACACCTGTTTTCTTAACGTCAGAAAACAGGTATTTGTTTCACTTAATTTACAATGCTGTTCACACCCCTGGAAGAAAAATCAACATTTACGAAAGCTGTATAAAACTTTTTCTACCGTTGTCAGCTAAGGTTTTACTTTTTGTCGATTACTCAAAACTAACTTTATCGAAGACTCTAATAAGCTTCCATGTCTTTTTTTGACTTCCCTCCAACTCCCCAATGTGTGTCAGCAATTTCTGTAATCAATACCCTTACTTGCCCCGGGTTTACATCAAGGCTTTTTACAACAGCGTCCGTAACATTTGAAATTAATGTATTTATTTGCGCCTCTTCTCTACCTTTAAGTACTTGAACTTGAATAATTGGCATTTTAAACTCCTATTTCTGTTATAACTCAAAATTTATTTCAACTACATGAAAAAGATACACTTCCTAGTCCATCAAATTGGGCGACGATAGTATCACCGGATTCAAAAGCAATGGCTTCCGTAATGGCACCACTTAATACAATATCACCTTTTTTTAGACCCTTCCCTTTTTCGGTAAGCTTATTGATAGCCCATGCTACAGCTGAAGCAGGGTGTCCCAATACCGCAGCACCGGCCCCTACTGTCGCAACTTCTCCGTTTTTGGACATCACCATCCCGATATTGGCTAAATCGGTTTGATTAGGGGTCACCCACTTGCTTCCAACAATAAACCGGGCAGAAGAACAATTATCGGCTACCACATCGGTCAAGGTAAACTTGAAATTCTTGTAACGGCTGTCAATAATTTCGATTGCCGGCGCAATGTATTTTGTGGCGTTCAAAACCTCTTCCGTCGTGACATTATCGCCTTTCAGATCTTCTCCCATCAGAAACGCGATTTCCGGTTCGGCTTTTGGATGTATCAATTGATGGAAATCAACCGGTTCCCATTCATAAGCTAACATTTCGTTTAACAGAAAACCGTAAATGGCTTCGTGGACCCCCATCATCTGCTGCTTCACCTTACTTGTTAATCCTAACTTTATACCAACTGTTCTTGCACCTTCCGCTATTTTTCTGTTAATTAACCTTTCTTGTAATTCATACGCCTCTTCTATACTTAACTCTGGATATTGGTCTGTAATTTTGGTGATCTCCCGGACATCCCGTTCTGCGGATAAAAGATAGTCCACGATTTTTGTATCTACTCCCTTGGTTAGTGTCATCTACTACACCCCTACTTTCTCTTTTGACAATTCAGCGGCAACATCAAGAATCATATCTTCCTGACCTCCGACCACTTTTCGTCTTCCTAATTCAATTAAAATATCACGCGGATCAAGACCGAACCGTTTTCCGGCTCTCTCGGCATGAAGTAAAAAGCTCGAATAGACGCCAGCATAACCCATAACAAGACTTCCTTTCCGGATTTCTTGAGGACGCGGCAAAATCGGATCGACAATATCTTCCGCTAAATCGATCATCTTGTAGAGGTCAATTCCTAGATCCACTCCCATCCTATCCAACACAGCAATCAATACTTCTGTCTGCGTATTCCCCGCACCTGCTCCTAAGCAGCGTACGCTTCCGTCAATTCTTGTAGCTCCTTCCTCAATAGCTGTAATCGTATTGGCTACCGCAACCGACAAATTGTTGTGGCTATGGAAACCGACTTCGATATCCAATGACTCGCGAAGGGCTCTGATACGTTCACGAACTTCATGAGGAAGAAGAGCTCCAGCAGAATCCGTCACATATACCGCCTCTGCACCATAACTTTCCATTAGCTTGGCCTGTTCGACAAGTTTTTTTACAGGGGCTGAATGCGCCATCATTAAAAATCCGATCGCTTCCATTCCCAATTCACGAGCCAAATGAATATGTTGGGCCGACACATCCGCTTCTGTGACATGCGTCGCGACCCGTACTAAACCGGCGCCCAATTCCCGAGCCTGCTTCAATTCATATATAGTTCCGATCCCCGGCAACAAAAGAACAGCTAGCGTCGCCTGTTTACATTCGTTAACCGCAGCCTCAATGAGTTTCATTTCATCAACAAGTGATCGGCCATACTGCAGCGTCGATCCGCCTAATCCGTCTCCATGACTCACTTCGACGTAATGCATTCCTGCCTCGTCCAAGGCTTTGGCAACCTTTGTTACTTGCTCTTCTGTAAATTGATGCCCCATGACATGACTTCCATCTCGTAAACAAACTTCGGTCATCTTGATTGGCAGATCACTATTTCGTTTCATGAACCATAAACCTCCTTTTTCCTTCTGCCGCCACGTTAGAATCCATCATATGAAGAGCGTAATCCTCGCCTACCCGGACAGCTGCGGCTGTCATAATATCCAAATTACCGGCATATGGAGGAAAATAATCACCTGCTCCTTCTACTTCCAGGAAAACCGTAACGAAATTGTCGTCAAACAGTGGATCTTGTTTTAAACGGTATCCTGGAACATATTCTTGGACTTTTGCAACCATCTTTTCGATCGACTGTCGTATTGCCTCCTGGTCCATCTTCTTCACTTCACAATACACTGTGTCTCGCATCAGAATTGGCGGATCGGCCGGGTTAAGGATAATGAGTGCTTTTCCATGATCCGCTCCCCCAACTTCTTCAATTCCACGACGGGTCGTAATTGTAAACTCATCAATGTTCGCTCGCGTACCTGGCCCCGCACTCAGACTTGAGATCGTAGCGACAATTTCACCATATGTGACATCGGCGACCTGGTTCACCGCATGGACAATTGGAATCGTTGCTTGACCCCCACACGTGATCATATTGACGTTTTGTGCTTCTAAATTATCACCGAGATTCACTGCCGGACAGACGAAAGGACCTCTTGCTGCTGGCGTTAAATCAATCGCCATCTTCCCTAATTCTTTCAAGATTTTGGCATGTCTGATATGTGCTTTAGCTGAAGTCGCATCAAAAACAATCTCCGCTGAATCGGGGTGGTCGATCAATCCCTGAATACCGTTATCAAAGATCTGATACCCGGCTTTTTTTGCTCTTTTTAACCCTTCTGATTCAGGTTCAATTCCTATCATTGTCGTTAATCCTAGTACTTCACTTCTTTCAAGCTTATACATTAAGTCTGTCCCTATATTTCCAGAACCGATGATAGCGGCTTTTACTTTATTCACGACTATTCTCCCTTCATTTCATTTGATCAACTTGGCGATTACTGAAAGCTTACAGACACCGAACCGAGTGAACCGAACTGTGCCGTAATGGTGTCTCCGCTGGATACCACTAATGCTGCCGACAATGCGCCAGGCAAAATCAATTCGCCTGCCTTCAGCGGAATACCATATTCGTGAAGTTTATTTACAAGCCAAGCAATGGCATGTGCCGGATGTCCGAGAGCAGACGCCCCTGCACCGGTGGCAATGAGGTCATCATTTTTATAAAGCGTCATACTAGTACTGCGTAAATCAACTTGGTCGATTAATGAGAATTGATCCCCTACCACGACTTTTGCAGATGAACCATTGTCCGCGACCGTATCAATCAGCTTAATCTTCCAATCAGCAATCCGGCTGTCAATAATTTCGATCGTCGGAACAACAAATTTAGTTGCCATCATCACATCCAAATAGGTGACATTCGGCCCTTTCAAATCTTCCCCAAGAATAAAACCAATCTCAGCCTCTACTTTAGGCGCAACCATTGTACTGATTTGAACGGTCCCACCATTATCCACTTTCATGTCATCAAGTAGGTGACCATAGTCTGGCTCATTGACACCTAACATGTTCTGCATCGCGGTGCTTGTGAGGCCTACTTTTTTACCGATGACAGTCCGGCCTTCCAGAAGCTTCTTTTTCACCGCTTCCAGCTGAATATGATAAGAATCAACAGTTGATAACTGATCATAACGGTCCGTGAGTGGCGCGATCGGCTGATTCATACGCTCTGCTTCCAACAGTTCTGCCGCAAGTTTTTCTACTAGTTCCTTCATCGATTACTTCACCCTTTCTTTTTAAAAACCACGAATGGTGATGTCAAGTCACCGTTCGTGGTTCATACAGTCTACAGCTTCATTGTCACGGTTTTCGCTTCCGTATAAAATTCGAAACTGTGACGGCCTCCTTCACGACCGATACCGCTTGCTTTGGCTCCGCCAAACGGTGTTCTTAAATCGCGAATATACCAACAGTTGACCCACAACAATCCAGAATTCACACCGGATGTTACTCTTTGGGCTCGTCTTAGATCATTTGTCCAAACCACGCCAGCCAAGCCATAGATGGAATCATTGGCAATCCGTATCGCGTCTTCTTCGGTTTTAAACGGAATAACCGCGAGCACTGGGCCGAAGATCTCCTCCTGGGCAACACGCATCCTGTTATCAACATCGTAGAGAACGGTTGGTTCATAAAAGTTTCCTTTTTCGAGTCCGGCTACTTTCTTTCCTCCATAAGCAAGCTTCGCCCCTTCGGAAAGACCAATATGTACATATTGATCAACGGTATCCAGATGACCCTTTGATACCAGTGCACCCATATCAGTAGTCTCGTTGGTCGGATCGCCAACTTTGATTTTCTTGACCGCTTCGACAAATTTTTCTAAAAATTTATCATATATACTCTCTTGAACAAGCAATCGTGATCCAGCCAAACAAATTTCACCCTGGTTTCGATATATCGCATCAATCGATCCCTCAACCGCTTCATCCAAATCTGCATCTTCAAACACAATATTGGCTGACTTTCCACCTAGTTCCAATGAAACAGGAATCAGGTTATCAGCAGCATTTCTCATCACAGTTTTACCAGTTTTTGATTCCCCAACAAATGAAATGCGACGAACATTTGGATGGGTGGTTATCGCTGTCCCAAGGGTACTGCCCGGACCTGTAAGGATATTTAACACCCCAGGCGGCAGTCCTGCCTCATTCGCAATTTCACCAAGCATCACCGCACTCAACGGAGTATAAGACGCCGGCTTTACGACGACAGTATTCCCAGCAGCTAATGCGGCTGAAGCTTTCCAGGTCAATTGCATAAAAGGAAGGTTCCAGGGGATAATCAGACTTGTCACACCGACAGGCGCATATTGGGCATAAGACATAATATGATGATTCGGATAATGCTCGTGAACTATATACTTAGCCATTTCCGCAAAAAAGCGAAAATTGGAGGCGGCACGTGGAATGTCAAAGCCGCGGCTCTCTTTGATTGGCTTTCCGACATCAACCGTCTCAACATAGGCTAGTTCATCGACACGTTCTAGTATCAAATCAGACATTTTACATAGAATCCGTGACCTTTCCTCAACCGACATTCCACGCCATACACCACTTTCAAACGTACGTTGTGCCACTTCAATCGCACGTTTGGCATCGTTCTCATTTCCGTTGGCAACCGCAGCTAGCTTTCTATTGGTTGCGGGATCAAGGGTATCAAACGTTTCACCTGACATCGCGTCCACATATTCCCCATCAATAAACAGCTTGGCATCTTTTACTGTTACTTTATCGACTAACGCTTCCTTGCTCACAATTTCACCCCCTATTCTGTTAATTCCAGGATCATCTCAATTTCAATTGCCGTATTATTCGGTAGCTGTGCCATACCGACTGCCGATCGGGCGTGTTTCCCTTTTTCGTCAAACAATTGGACAACTAAGTCAGAAGCCCCGTTCATTACCTTCGGCTGATCCGTAAACTCTTCCGTACTATTCACAAAACCAAGTAGTTTGACAACACGTTTCACTCTGCTTAAATCGCCTAACTCCTGCTTAATCACACTTAATAAATTAAGCATCGAGTGCTGGGCCGCCTTATAACCTTCTTCAACTGTTAAGTCTCGTCCTAATTTGCCATGAAATTGATCGACTCCCTGTCCTGAAGTAAACAATAGATTACCCACCCTGACACAGGTTACATAGTTTCCTGCAGCAGGACGAACAGCCGGCAATACCAGGTCAAGCCCTTTTAATTTATTCTCCAGCGTTTGTACTCCCTGCATGGACAATACCTCTTTTCTTCTTTTCAATATTTAAGAATTGAGCAGCATTCCCGCCTAACATTGCTTCTCTTTGTTCTTCTGTTAATTCCAATGATTCATCAAGCACCTTTCCTGGTTGAATTTCTCGAAGCAAGAAAGGATAATCTGAACCCATAAAAATTTTCTCGTGTCCAAAACGTTCGATCATATATTTGATATTTAAAGGATCATAATTTAAGGAATCGAAATAAAACTTTTTAGCATAATAGCTTGGCGGATGCGTTGTAAGACGAAGATGAGGCCATACTTTCCATCCCTGGTCTAAACGCGGAATGATGTATGGGAAGGATCCACCTCCATGCGCAAAACAAATTTTCAAACCGGGAAACTTCTCCATAATGCCGCTCCATGCTAAAGTCGCGGCTGCGAGTGCAGTTTCGCTTGGCATCCCAACCGTATACATAAAATTATGGTGCGGCATTCTTTCACGTCCAAGCGTTTCCCAAGGATGGACAAAAATCGGAACTTCCCACTTTTCAGCCATCTCGAAAAATTCTATAAATGATGGATCATCTAAATTTTTACCGTTGACATTTGTTCCAATTTCAATCCCATGAAGGTGTAAGTCCTTCATACAACGATCCATTTCCTGAACCGCTGTCGGCCCGTCTTGCATTGGTACAGTTCCGAGTCCAACAAACCGATCCGGATAGTGGGCAACGGTTTCCACAATAAAATCATTTTGGATACGGGCCATTTCCGCTGCTTGAGGAGCAGATGCCCAATATGAAAATGTCACAGGAATCGGGGATAACACTTGAATGTCAACCCCTTCTCGGTCCATGTCTTCGATCCGTTTTTCCGGATCCCACACCTGGTCGGTTACCTCACGAAAGTTTTTTCCCCCTACCATGATAGACGCACCGCACGTGCAAGTACGTTTCAATACCGGCCAGCGTCCTCCGCCAAATTTCTCTTCAAAATCAGGAAAGTTCTCCGGGATGATGTGAGTATGGAAATCTATTCGCATTTCCACTCCTCCACTTCTTCTGGCATAACATGACCACAATTTACACATGCCCGAAGTTGTTTATTGGAGTTAAAGCTATGAATGGCCTCCTTCACCTGTGTCTCAATGTCATTCAATTGAACCGTTACACGATGCATCTCGTGATTGCATTTGTCACAGAACCAAACGAAATCTTCCAGTTCACCCTGTTTTCGCTTTCGTTCAATCACAAGGCCGTAAGTATTTGCTACCCGATGTGGAGAATGCGGCACCATTGCCGGGAGCATAAATACATCGCCTTCTCTAACCGTTACCACTTCTCGTTCTCCCTCTTTGTTTATACATTCAACATAGCAATCGCCTTTAATTTGATAAAAGAACTCGTCAGACGGATCGACGTGGAAATCACGGCGCCGATTTGGCCCCCCGAGAATCATGGCAATAAATTCCGAGTCTTCCCAGATCACTTTGTTGTTGACTGGCGGTTTCAATAATTCCTTATTTTCGTCAATAAATTTCTTCAAATTAAATGATTGTAAAGTTGCTGTCATTTTAAATCCCTCCAAGTAATCAAAATTTTTAATAGAGGCTAAGCCTGAGTCTCGCAAAATAGCAAAAATTGGTAGAACTTCCGAAACTACGAATTGACATGCGACCATCCCAAAAGAGAAATAGATTCTTTAATTTCTCCTTGTGACACCAGTTTCCGTATTCTAGTCGATGAAATAACTGTTCCACCTGAGCAGCAAACGGGTTCTATAACTCGAACCTGAAAATATTTTGAAAGAAGTCTAGTATCGCCTTCTCGATTTCGTCCAAAACGAAAATCCTTTCCGACGATAATTTCCACGGGATTCAGTCTCGCTAACTCTTTTATAAAACTGGCAGAAGAACGTGTGATATATGATTCATCAAAACGAGCAACAACAATGTGGTCGATTTCTAACTCGGCTATTCGATGTAGCTTTTCGTCTATCGGTGTTAACATATGTGCTCCCTGAAAGTAACAACGCGGTGGAGGATCAAAGGTATACACGACACTCGGAAATTTGTATATCCTCCCTTGTTTCACCGTTTCACGAATCACAGCTTGATGCCCTCGATGAACACCGTCAAAAGCACCGATTGCGATGACGGACCCTTGTAATGTTGGTGTTTTTGCTAGATGTACTTTCATACTTACCACCTGCTTCGAGACACTAATAACATCTCCACTTTTTTAATAAGTTAATAGTCAACGCCACTTTTTCCACTGGATACAGTCCCGACTACGATGCAAAAGAAAACGTCTCATAAACTAGTAAAAACATGCTTTTGCGTAAATCTCGTAGCTTCCTCTGCTTTACAGAAAGGTAATCGACTACAAACAGCACTAACGACGACTTTTCCTGTATCGTAATCGAATTTATCGGCTAAGTTCGACTTTCGATTCAATCGCCCCATTCAATGCATCATCAACCATCGTGAACGAGTTATGGCGTTTATAATTATTGTAAAACATGCCCAGCTTACGTACTGGATCTCCCGAATAATAGCGTTCATACTGCACTAATCTTTGACCAAAAGCCTCACCGCATAAATCCCAGGCGAGCTTAAACAAACGAACACGCTCGAACGCCGATACTCCAGAACGTCCACCATAGTACTTATCTATATCCTCCCTTAAATCCGGATGATCGAAATCACCTTCAGTTGGAGACATAAGTAGTCCGCCTGCTCCAATCGTTTGAATGACCTCAATCGTACGTGGGTATGCCTTCGGTAAAATTCCGCGAATCGTTTCTAGTGGTATAGGTGCCGGAATTGCCTCACCTCTGGAGTTTATCTCATATTCGTTTTCTGCAGTTCGCAACAACGCTCTTATGGTCTCCACAGATTGCATCAATTCACCGAGCTGTGTTTGTACATTTAGATAACCATCTACACCGATTGCATCGGCCACCCTTGCTGCCACCTGAGCAGCAAATTTAAGTTTCACGAGCCCTCTGACACCGTTTTGATGAGTGTTTTGAGCTAAACCTGTTTTTGAATAGAGTTGGTTTGCAGCATCGATATTGTTGTACATAAACACTCGATCCCAAGGAACAAGAACGTTATTAAATACCAAAACGGCATCCATTTCCTCAAATCTTGACGCGAGAGGATGATCAAACAACGGCCTCGTACCGCTTTGCATAGGTTCTCTGCATAAAATCCTAAGACCTGGTGTATCAATCGGAATAGCGAAAGACAATGCATAACGCTCATCTCCCGGCTTAAAACCAGGAAAAGAGTAGATAATAACCTCATCCGTTATTGGTGCAAGTGTCGCAAGCATTTTTGTTCCTCGCACAATAAGTCCCTCAGATGTTTCTTCAACTACTCCTAAGTGCGTATACATGTCTTTTTGTTGATGAGATGGTTTCCCCCTGTCATTTTGAGGATTGATAAGAGCATGTGTTAAAAACAGGTCTTGATCTCGAATGTATTTATGATAGTTTTGAATATTTTCTGCCCACTTAGGGTTATATTGTTCAAAGAAATCTGGACTACTGGCCATCGAAGTGACGGTAACATTTAGAAAATCTGGGGTTCTCCCCATCAAACCAAACGTAGACTCTGCCCAGGTTTCAAATAATGCTCTTCGTGCCATTAAGTCATCATAATTTTTTGGAACGATAAACGCGTTCGAAATCCTTTCGCCTGTTTCTTCACAAACACTCGTGATTTTCTCGCGATATTTAGAGTCATGTTGCATATCATACAACTTTGCAATTTCACGAATCGGTTGCTTAAAATTATCTTCATTAACTATATCGGTAACCTTTCTTCCTCCCAGCCAGATTTCTGGCTGCCGGGACTTTAAAGCATTGATATACTGTTCACCTGTTCGAATACCCATAACTGTTCCCCCTCTAATTTTGGTTTTTTACAAGATTTCTGGTTTGAAGATGGCCCTGGAAAATTACTACCCCTTCTACCTGTTTAAAATCGCCCAAAACAATTTCGCAGTTTTTGTCGTTCATTTTCTGTTTCGTTACCTCCTTTTTTGATTAATGAAAAAGGTTATTTATTTCTTATTTATTATTTTAAGGAGTATCATTTTTTGAGGAGCAGAATTATTTCATAATATGAAACTTTGGGAATTTTTTTATTATGGATGTGTTTTAACGCTTTTGTATTCCTTCTTTTTTAAAAGAAAAATGGGGAATATACAGTACAAAATCACTGATGCGAATTTGTTCAGAAGCTAAAGTGAGAAGTTAGACTAGTATGAATCAGTGGGTAACCGATGGCATCTATCCGGAGGCTTAACAAAATTATTATTTCCTGCAACCAAAAAAGCGAGAAAATCCTGCAGCAGCTTCGCATGATTTTTCCGCTTAAGTTTAATTTATTTCCAAGCTCTTTCGGTACTAAAGTTTTTCTTATTTTGATAACGCTTTCATCAAATAGCAATATAACCCAATTCCTTCGAAATTTCGTCTGCGGTATTAATAACGCTTTGAATCATTACACGACGATTTCTACCCTGCATGTAGGAAATCGGGCCGACCATATTAAGGGCTGCAACGGTTTGTCCTGTATATGATCGAATAGGGGCAGCAATCCCATATACCCCGAATTCATTCTCATTATTACTTATCGCATAGCCATTTTCACGTACTTCATAGAGCTCTGCCTTAAGTCTATCAATAGTCGTAATTGTATTCGGACCCCGCTGCAATAATCCCCTTGCAATGGTTGTTTGAACTAACGAAGGATTAAAGGATAACAGGGTTTTACCGGTACTAAAACAGTAGGTTGGTTTTCTAGCACCGATGTAAGTTGGAATTTGAATCGCATGCCGTGATCCAACTTTCAAAACAAAAATAAAATCCCCTTTTTCATCCAACATCCCAATATGAACAACTCCGTTAAAACTTTTCACTAATTCCCCAACCAAAGGAATTGCTTCATTATAAATGTCTTGCTGATACATTACGCTGTTACTCCACTCAAGTAATTTCCAGCCAAGCCGATATTTGTTTTCGTTGTCCTTAATGAGTATACCTTCTTTATACAATGTACTAACCAAATGGTGAACAGTACTCGTGTTCATGTTCAGTTTTGCGGCAATTTCCGAATTACCTAACGCTGGTTCGTCATTGGTAAAACAATCTAGAATATCACAAATTTTATGAACAGATCTAATCATGTCTTCTCTCTCCCAATTTTACTTTCTTGTTTGAGGTAAAGAAAAAAATGTATTGATATAGTTAAGAAATAATCCCATTTTTAGTTCTATGTTTACACGTATCTTGGAATGACCCTTAAGTTAGTTAGCCAAATCTATCGATTTTTCTAAAGAGGATTCAACAACCTTGGATTCCGAAGTGCGTTGTAAAATATAAGCAGCACTGAGAATAAGAATTCCACCGATTATTTGTATGAAATAAAGATTCTGACCCAAGAAAATAGCTGCTAGTATGGAACCCATAACTGGTTCGAATATTGCCAATATGGAAGCTTTAGATGCACCGATCATTCTAATACCTGTTAATAACAACATGGTAGGAAGTGCTGCTGCAACAACACCTGCGAATAACAATATGGGCCAGAGTGAAGCATTATGAAATGGTTGTAACAAAGACTCCTTTTCACCAAAAGCAAAGCCTACCGTAGCAAATACTGTCCCTGCAGCTAACAGGAAGATGGTAGTTGCATAAGATGCAGGTATACTAGGATAACCCTTACGACCAACAAGAAAGTAAACAGAAATACCTAATGCGGCAAGAAGTGCTAATCCTATACCAATCCAATTAACTCGTATTTCTTCCCCAAACATTTGTCCAACAACAGCCAGGCTACTTCCAACTAGAGCAAACAACAGCGCAACAATCTTTTGTCTGTTTAATAGTTCACGTCCTGTAAAAGCACTAATCAATGTTACTATTGCTGGATAGATGTAAAATAAGAGTAAAGCTAATGCAACCGTTAAGTGAACGAATGCATAAAATATTGCGAGACTATAAGACATAAATGCAACAGCAGCAATAGATAAGTTACGCCATTGCCATCCTGGAATCTTTGACAAAGATTTCTGTTGAGTATGTGAGTGTCGTCCAACTCCAATTATAAGAAGAACAATCATGGTAAGTGCCCCAAATACTTCTCTCCAAGCTCCAAAAGCAATTGGACTTACACCGGCTTCATATGCAATGTTAGTCAAGGTTCCAAGACTTGAGAAGAGTGCTGATGCAAATAGAACAATTAATATACCAGTGAATTGACGTCTTTTGGAGTTTAAATTGGGAATCGTAATTTTCTTTACTCCGTTATTATCCATTACATTGCCCACCTTTGTTTAGGTTTTATAAGGTTTGAATCAATTCACTCGACATCACACAACCACAATATAAATATACGTTTATTTGCACTAAAAAAAGAGAATGTAACGTTACAAATCGCAGTAACACTCCATTTATACCGTGATTTGAATTAGTTTCTGTTTTTTCTAACTATAGATTAATAGTTTATAGCTTTTGAAACTGATTCAACTTTATGTTTGCTCTTATTTCGGTACTAAATGAAGGTGTTTGATTCCTTCCTATTTTTAAAGGAAAAATCATATTACTCTTATAAAGAATAAATAAATGGATTATGAAGTTCCAACAGGTACTTCATTTGATCCTGCCACATGTCTTGCAGCTATACTCATCATATATTCAATATTTTCAGATTCTATCGCCTTTTTAATAACTTCGGATCGAATATTATATAATTCTTTTGGCCAATTTGAAGCAGAAGCTCCATATATCCTTGACCAAATTTGCGTTTTTTCTGCAACGGGCCTCATAATAGCTTCCCAGTTTTGAAGTGCCGTATCGATATCGAAATTCGACAATTGGTTAGCTAATTCTAATGCACTTGAAATACTTACTCCTGCCCCTTGTCCTAAGTTTGGCTCCATGCCATGAGCTGCATCGCCGATTAATGCAGTTCTTCCGGCTGACCAGGATTTTAAATAAATATAATGAAAGTGTTGGTCTGCCCTTGAAAAATTAATCCGTTTTATGACGGACTCTAAATGAGGAAATGAGGATAGCCATGCCTCTTTATTGATTGGGTCAGAAAGTCCTTCTTTATCTTCAGATCGTGTAGTTAAATAGATATAACGGAATTGATCTGTAGATGGCGCAATGCCAATCCGCCGATAGCCACTCCAATATTCCATCGCAATTCCTACCTCATCCGCGTCTATTCTAGGTATCAAAGCTCTTAAAGCCCCATTGTTTACTTTTTCAATAGTGCTTTTAATATTGAGTGAATCACGAATTTTTGAATAGATGCCATCGGCTCCTACAATTAGATCAGCCTTGAATGTTTTTCCATTATCAATTGTTATAGTTCCGGATGAGTCAGCGGATACAGCTCGAATATTTGTTTCTATTCGAGCTCCTGCTTCCTCAGCTGCTCTCGCCAGAGCACTGTGGATATCTTTACGGGGTATTACACAAAATCGATTCTCAGCAGTAAATTTTGTGGAATGTACCATTTCCCGCTTTTCGTCGATCATGTCTAAGCTATTGATAAACTCTACATCTTTGCATGCTTCATCAAAAACATCAATTGATTCTAATACTTTCAATCCGTTTTCCCACAAATAAAGGCCTGCACCAATTTCTCTAAGTTCTGAGGATCTTTCTAATATTTGAACATCCCACTCGCGTTGAGCAAGTGCTGTTCCTAAGGTTAAACCTGATAGCCCAGCGCCAGCAATAATCGCTTTCTTTTTAGCCAATACTAAACCCTCCTAATATTTCAAAAGTTCATTCAGGGGTGTTACTTCCATAGAATAAAATGATCCCTGTTTTTAATGTTTGGATGTTAGTTAGCTATTTAAGATAGGTGCAGACACAAAATCCCTAATATGTTTAACCACTACTTCTGGTGATTCTAGAGTAGGAAAGTGCGTCTCTCCAGGGATTCGTTTAAAGTCAAACCACGGGTGCTGCGCTATAAATCTACTTTGTACCTCTTCATAATCGTCTGTCGCTGCCTGTGAATAGATGTGCACGATCGGTCGTTTCTGTTCAAGTGCAGCCATTCGTTTAAGCGGTGACCCCCAGGTTCGGTATGCATTCTCGATTACCCGGCACGACCGTTCCCACATGTCATAGCCAAAACTGGCCATTTCTATGTTAAGGTGATCTATTACAGTTCGATTATTACTAACGCCTAGCCAATGATTAAATATGCTTTGTCGACCAAAAAACCAGCGTTCAGGATCCTGCATATCCTGCAAGTCTTTGATGAACCCTTCTCCAGCCTCTACCATGATCCAATCGATAACCACAGATTGAGGTACTCTCTTAGTTCCTAGTCGTTCACAGATCTCAATATTAGCCCATCCCCCATGTGATGTAGATACAGGGATAACTTGTTTGATGTCTAGCGCATTTAAAACTCCGATTACATCATCGGCCTGATCTTTAGCACTAAAATCTTCCGGTTTACTTAAAGGATCAGTATGCCCTCGCCAATTCATTCGCATTACTTTATGGTGTTTGGCCAACGGATAAACTATTTGGTCAAAAAGCCTGTGATCCTGACACCAACCAGATAATAATAGTAATACTGGTCCCTCTGCATTACCATGTATATCATAAGTTATCTCTTGGCCATTAATTGCGACAGATTCAAGTTTACTTTTTTTTCCTGAATTGAACATTAAATCATCTCCATTCTTGTTAATTGAGTGTCGTAAGATAAAGAAAGCGATTTCAATTTCTTTTTCGAAAAAACTATCCAATGTTTTTTCAGGCCAGCCCTCCTTTAGTTATCGAGGTGAAATTGACTTTATTTATTTCATGTTTTAATCTTAATGTGTAATTATTCTGAATGTTGTAAATGATTTAACATTTTCAATAAAAAGTTTCTTTCATAAAAAAATAATCAACTAGATTAAATTATTATTTTTTGTAAGTATAAAGAAGTCTATTACCTTATTTATTAGCATGTCCGAGATACCTTTAGCATCTACATTCAGCGTACCAAATAGTGATATTTTAGTGATAAAACCTTAGTGGACATGCATTTTACCTCAACACCTTATCAGACTAATAAGCAGAGGGTACCTCCTCTAGTTATAGGACATTCCAAATCACTGATGTTACAGCTGTTTACTTACAATTCCAAATCTAATATTGATTTTTACACTATCTCGGAGTACCACTTTTATAAACTAAGGAAGGAGGTAATACATTGCCAGTTCTTTTTGACGATATTAGTAATTGGGGGGATTTTGTTTCGTATGGAGAAAGACTATTTTTTAAGGAAAAATCAACTGTTTATAAACAGGGAGAGATGGGAGATGGGGTATATTATATTGAGAAAGGATTAATAAAAGCAACTACAGTTAATACCAGAGGAGAGGAACTACTTGTAAATATCTCTTTACCACAACAGTTGATAGGTGTTCAAGCAATGGATAATGTTGTGCATTTTTCGACAACTGAAGCAATTAAAGATTCCGTACTTTACTTTTTTCCTTGTGCCACAGTAAAAGAAATTATACACACCCAACCGATTGCCCACCGTTTATTTTTGAAAACAGTTACCAGACAAATGGGATGCCTTATAGATACAATTCACTTAAATAAACTTCCATCTGAGAACCAATTGGCAAAATTGCTATTAAATATTTATGATGAATTTAGACAATACGAAATCCATTTATCACAAAAAGATCTTACAAAGTGTACTGGCCTTACTCGGGTTACAGTTTATAAAGTTATTAAAAAGTGGAAAGAAAAAGGTTATATTGAAACGTCAAGTAAATCTATATTCATAAAAAACCACAAAGCACTAAAAAAATATACGGAACACCATATTTAAAAAGGAGAAATAATAATGGAATTACGGTACTCCTGGAAGCCATATCTAGACTTTGGACAAAAGTTAGAAATAGAAAAAGATACTTATATATATCACCAACAAGATGAAGGGAAAGGCTTTTATTATCTAAGCGAGGGAAAAATTAGAATATCAATCTCTTTTCCTGAGGGAATCGAAAGAACCATCAATTATGTTCCAACCGGCATGCTTTTTGGTGAACACGGCTTATATAATGAACCTTATCTAACCACGGCGTGCACCGTTAGTTCTTGTAATATTTACTTTTTTTCTAATAGTGTCTTCAAGCAAATATGTAATGCTTTTCCTGATGCAACACTCCTATTTACTAAGTCACTCCTATTTAAATTCCGAACACTTGCTGAAGTCGTTTCGTTTACAGGTAGTCCAGTGGAACAGCAAATTGCTCATTTCCTAATAAAATTAGTGAGCGAAAATGGAGGAAATATCTCTTTGAATCAGAGTGCTTTAGCGACATATATAGGTGTTTCTCGTATCAGTGTAAACAAGATATTAAACAGGTGGAAAACAAACGGAATTGTAAACATAGTAGATAATAATTTACAAATCAAAGATTTGCAACGATTAAAGGAAATACAATCATTGAATACTGCTCTACCTTATAATTTAGATTATCTTCTACTAAGTGAGGATTTAAATGAAAAAGGGTTGTAGAATGTCCACACCCTCTTTTGCTTTTAATTATTTAATAGATTTCTAGATGATTCCAAGATAACTGGCCATACCTCTGAATCAGGCACAATAAGTTTAAAGTGTTCGGCAGCAGGTATAGGTATAAAGCTAACTGTATCTCCTGCTGATTTAGCTACCTTTTCAAAGTGCTCACTTATCCCGATAGGCACATTGACATCCAGACTACCATGAATAAGAACAAGTGGAACACCGATCGGTAAAAGGGCCATTGGCGACCCTTCTTCATAACGACTTTGAAGGTCTTTTGGTAGTCCACCCATTAAGTCCCTTGTTGGATTATCAATGATTCCAAATATTGTTTCTTTCCATTGATGGATGTCATGCATAAGTGCTAGATCACTAACACCTGCAAGACTAATGACCCCTTTCAAATGCAAAGGATGTTTAGAAGTCTGTAATGTACTATTTGGAGGAAGTTTGTGTCTTGCAGCAAGCCATAATGCTAGATGTCCTCCAGCCGAATGTCCGATGGTAACCACTCGATTTACATCAAGTGGATAAGATTTAGCGAGGGTTCGAACAAAATCCGTCGCTTTTGCACTATCTAGAAACGTACCTGGCCAGCCCCCTCCTTCTTGACCAACCCGGCAGTATTCTATGTTCCATGTTGCAATGCCTTTGGCAGTTAAGGCTTCTACAAACTTATTCATATGCTCTAACTCAAATTTTTCTCTCCAAAAACCTCCGTGAATAACAATCGCAACAGGAAAAGGGCCATCACCTTTCGGCAACCTTAAGTCCCCAAATTGGTTTTCATTTTCCCCATAGGGAATTCTCTTAAAATTTCTTTCTATTGAAGAATTCATAGCTATCATCCTCTTTACATAAATAACTTTTCTTTATATTGATTAGACTTTATTTAAGCTACTCGGGTAAAAATATGACAAAAAGTGTACAAAGACCGACGTTACTGGTATCAACGATCGGTCTTGAGACTCTCCTTAATCCGTTGAATTATTCACATATAACAATTTCCTTTTACCTGATTGAAGGATCTATTTGAAGGATTGACATGGAAATCCCTCTGCTTATTCGGACCACAATGAACATTGCGATGAACTCGGTATCTTCCCATAATACCTTATTGTTTACCGGTGGATTCAGCAGATCCTCATTTTACCCAATCACTTTCATCAAGTTCAAAGCTCGTTCTTACAAATTGGATGTATCAGACTTTACCGCTATTCATATTACTCCAAATTTTCACTTATGATTTTCTGATGTAAGTGCCGTTATAGAACGTTGATATAACCCAACTCTGTGGAGATTGATTCTGCTGACCTGACAACGCTCTGAATGATCGTTGTACTTTCCCTTCCTTGCATATAGTCAATCGGTCCAACCATGTTCAACGCGGCGACGGTTTGTCCTGTATACGACTTGATTGGTGCAGCAATTCCATACAGTCCGTGTTTATTCTCGTTGTTGCTTGTAGCATATCCTTGTTTTCGGATTTGTTCCAATTCACCCAACAACTTATTGACACAAGTAATCGTATTCGGTGCAATTTGCGATAGCCCCTTCGCAATTGTCGGTTGTACAAATGACGGATTAAAAGCCAATAACACTTTTCCTGTACTTGTACAATAGGCTTGCTTTCCCGCACCTATATGAGTAGGGACCACAACCGAGCCCTTTGATGCCATCCTTAATACAAATCGAACCTCCGCGGCATCAAACATCCCGATATGAGCAGTACCGTTATGCTTCCGAATCAAACTTTCAACGATTGGCATTGCCTCACTGTAGATATCCTGTTGGTACATCACATGATTGCTCCATTCAAGAAGCTTCCACCCAAGACGATATTTCTTCCGACTATCCTGAATGAGAATTCCTTCATTACACAACGTTTTAATAAGATGGTGTACAGTGCTTACATTCATATCCAGTTTTTGTGAAATTTCCAAATTACTTAATGCGGGCTCATCACCAGTAAAACAATTTAAAATCCTCGTAATTTTTCGGATAGACGAAATCACAGATCCACTCTCCTGTCATGAAAGTTATTATCATGTGAGACAAGGAGTTCAATACATTCGTCCCATTGATAAATTAGATAAGTGGAGTTCAATTCCTTTTCGGACTAAAATTTTCATTATCCATATTTAAGTAAGCCGTTCGCCTGTTTTCTCGCTAATATGCGTGATTTTTTCTAGTCTGCTGGGTGTCATCCGGCTGTCATAAAGTTTTGCAATCCCATGGATTGGCTAACGAACTACATCCCCGTAAAAGACGTCTTTGATTTTCCTTCTACCCAACCATACCTCTGGTTTCCTAGATTTCAATCATTGATATACTGTTCACCTGTTCGAATCCCCATTTACTTTACGTTCATTCATACGACAGGCTAGCTTTGATAGTTTTCAATCTGCTTTGTTGTCGAGAACTTCCCTTGAAAAAAGGTTAATCCATCTCCATCTGAGTAGGAAAAATCCTTTACTTCACCAACAAATAATACATGATCACCGCCATCGAATTCTTTCCATGGTGTACATTCAATCTTTGCTATTGCACCTTTGAGTTTAGGGCCGAATTGTGATTCTTCCCATTGTATTTCCAACCCTTGTCGCTCTTTGCCAGCAAATTGCCATGCCAATGCTTCCTGTCCTTCTGACAGTATATTGACGATAAACGACTTTCCTTTAAGACCTTCAAATGCCTTTGCGTTACGATCAATGGAAACAAGTACAAGTGGTGGATCCAAAGAAACTGACGTAAATGAATTTACAGTAATACCATGTTTTTGTTGATTTTCTCCTGTCCATGTTATAATTGTGACTCCCGTTGCAAATCTCCCAAAACAGTTACGCAATTCCCGAATATCCATCTAAGAAAAGACACCTCCAATTTATTAAATTCTGATACTACTATAAAGGAACGAAAAGATGTAACAATAGGATTATTTCATATTATGAAATTGATTCAGATTTTTTTGGGAATTCGTGATTTTATTTCTCTTCAGTGGGAAAGGGAATTTTTACCGGTAACTAGCATATTTTGACTAACCATAACCAACCTCCTAGATACTTTGTTGTGGATAGTATATTATTAAATTCAGAATACTTAAAATTGTCTTTTGTATGTGCAATAGAAAACATCTATAGTAACTTATACAGAAAAAATATTAGACCAAAGCTATGGGTCCTTTTAAAAAATTACTATAAGGTGATGGGGAAAGATATTTTAAAAATATTGGAAAACGAGTAGGGTTCCTATGAATAAACACTGGATTGAAGCGTTTATATGTGTTTCTAGAATGGAAAACATGAGTAAAGCTGCGGAAGTTCTTTTTTTAACTCACCCCTCTGTATCTAGTGGGATTCAATCGTTATAGAAAGAGGGCAACTCCATATTAGTGAGTTCCTCTAAGTTTTTGCAATAACAGTAAAATTTACTATTTTAAACTCATCAGAATTGGGCAGGAATATGGAAATTTAGTAATTGAGCGTTTTGCATAATTTTCAACCCTTAAGCCGTAAGGCTTATTGGGGATGCGATAAAAAGTATTTAAAGTTCCGCTGTCCCCATGCCACCGGTAAAGTAGAGTGTCCTCATGGTACCGCATTAATAAAGGGCCCATATCTCCATCGTTCACATGAGCTGTATGTCAGGATCTACTATTATTTCAATAGCTCCTTCAAATTGGACTTGGAATGTCAGAAGTCGTGATATAGCATTTTCGAATGGTTACAGCATAATAGACTATCATGTGGAAATTAGCCACAGAAGATACTCTCATATTAAAGAAGGATTTGGAAAGTTAAAAAAGCCTAATCCCTCCTTATTTTTAGTAAGGAATTAGGCTTATGATCCACCATAAAAGCCCCCTTATCTGGAACAAAACAATTACCCTTCACCATAGTATTCTGCAAAGTAAAGAAACCCAAATTTCCTAACAAGGTAATTTCTTAATTCACCTTGAGTAGCTTTCTCAATTGGTGGGCTTGTTAAGCCCGAGTTCGACAGTAAATAGGCACATTTTCAGAAATCTATGATAGACGTTCTTTATCTATCAAGGATTCCGGGGAATTGTGCTTTTTTTTCGATTTCTTCATAGGCACACGTTTACTGATATTTACCTTTACATATAGGTGATAATAGTTTATTGTATAGGTATGTACATAAGACGCGTAACCCGTAAAAATAAAAATGGAACTACAACCGCGTACCTTCAACTCGCTCATAATGAATGGGATCCGAAAGCCAAATATGCGAAAGCAAAGGTGATTTATTCCTTCGGTCGGGAAGAACAAGTCGATTCCGCCGTCCTGGAACGTCTGGCACAGAGTATTTCGAGATTCCTTTCTCCTGAAGCTGCGTTGAAGTCGAAAGAAAAGATTAGTGATGTCGCAGAATTTCTCTTCCAGTCGTCGAAAAGTATCGGTGGCATCTGGCTATTTGATCAGTTGTGGAAGAAAATCGGCATGGACAGTATCCTCGAGGAAGTGTTCTCTTCGAGACAACACACTGTCGATCTCGAACGGCTGATCTTTACAATGGTAGCGAACCGTGGTCTTTCTCCTTCGAGTAAACTGGCGATGGAAGAATGGGTATCTGAAGATGTGTATATCCCTGGGGTGAAAGAAGTGCACAGCCACCAGCTTTATCGTGCGATGGATGAACTTCTAGCCGTTCAGTCTGAGTTGGAAGAACGTGTCTTCCATTCGGTCTCGGACCTATTGAACTTGGAGGTCGATCTTCTTTATTTTGACACCACATCCAGCTACTTCGAAGTAGCACCGGATGAGGTGCCGGAAGATGAAACATTCCGCAAACAAGGATTCTCAAAAGATAAACGTTCAGACCTTGTGCAGACCGTAATCGGGCTTGCGGTCACCCGAGAAGGCATTCCGATTCGTGTTTGGTCATGGCCTGGCAATACGATGGATATGACCGTAATTGAAGAAGTGAAAAAAGATTTGATAGGCTGGAAACTTGGACGAGTCATACAAGTCGCTGATCGCGGATTTTCCTCAGAAGAAAACCTCCGGATCCTCCAGCGAACAGGCGGTCATTACATCATTGGTGAACGCATGCGTTCAGGGAAGAAAGACGTTGAAGAAGCCCTTAGTAAACGCGGACGATTTCAAAAGATCCGACAGAACCTTCAGGTTAAAGAAGCTATTATTGGGAACGGGGAGGCACGTAAACGGTATGTCATTGCGTACAATCCGATAGAAGCGAAACGAGATCAAGCTCAACGGGAAAAGATTGTAGAGACGATTGAAATGAAGCTATCGGATCTCAAGCAACTTCCGAATGAGGCCCACCGAAAAGAAGCTTGCCGCCTTCATGCCCATGGCACATACGGGAAGTACATTCGCCAATTGAAAGATGGTACCTTGAAGTTGAACAAACAAGCTGTTCGAGATGCGGCGAAATACGATGGGAAGTATTTGATTCGTACATCGGATGACACGCTTTCCTTAGAAGATATCGCACTGGGCTACAAGCAACTCTTAGACGTAGAAGATGCGTTTCGAACTTTGAAATCAACCCTTCGGCTTCGACCGATGTATCACCGTCTAGAGGATCGAATTCGATCTCATGTACTAATCAGTTGGTTGGCACTCTTACTCGTTCGGATTATCGAAGTTGAAACCGATGAAACCTGGGAACAACTACGGAAAGAAATGAATCGATTACATTTAGGACATTTTTCTACAAAAGATGGAGACCTATATCAGCGCACAACGTTAACATCAAAACAACGTCAAACCTTTGCGGCACTTGGGTTGGAGACACCTCCAAAGGTCGTTGATATCCAGCCGAAATCCTAGTTACACACGTTTTTGAATAAAAAATGGGCATAACCCCTTATTTGGCATGGGTTTGTGCCCATTTCGTTTACCTAGGGACTGTCGAACTCGGGTTTTATTTACAAACAAATATGTTAAATATTATTTAAAAAATCCAGCTGGTGGAAGTTGATAGCTAACCACAATGGTCTTCGACTGACAATAAGCATCTAGAGCTTCTTTGCTATATTCTCTACCAACTCCACTATTCTTGTATCCTCCAAATGGTGCACCAGACTGGAAGTTGAAGTATTGATTAATCCACACACTACCTGCTTCAAGCTTGTTTGCTGTATCTAAAGCTTTCTCGAGGTCTTCTGTCATAATCCCGGCGGCTAAACCATATTTAACATCATTGGCAATCTTGATCACTTCATCTACATCTCTCCATCGAGTTACTGTAGCCGCTGGCCCAAAAATCTCTTCCTGTGCAATTTTCATGTATGGTTCAGCTTCAATAATTGTTGGTTCAATGAAGTAGCCATGTTCATAACCAGGCACTGTAACACGATTCCCACCATAAAGAATTTTAGCACCTTCTTTTTTGGCGATTTCAAAATATCCTAGTACTCGTTTACCTTGTTTCTCATTAATAAGTGATGCTAATCTAGTAGACGGATCGGTTGGTTCACCAATTTTTACTTCTTTTGCTCTATTAATTAATTTCTCTACAAATTCATCATAAATATCATTATGAATGAGAAGGCGTGTACCAAGAATACAGCTTTCTCCATTAAAAAAAGTATATCCTAAAGTTGCATTTTCTACTGCACGGTCAATATCCACATCTGGAAAGACGATATGTGGTGCTTTCCCCCCAAGTTCTAAAGTTACAGGAAGAATTCTTTCCCCAGCTGTTTTCCCCACAATACGTCCTACTTCTACGCTTCCAGTAAACGCAAGCTTGTCTATATCAGGATGATCGATTAGAGACTGCCCTGCTTCTTGTCCGTATCCTGGTACAACATTAAGCACCCCTTTTGGTAGAATCTTTCCAATGAGCTTCACGAATTCCATAATAGAAAGACACGCATCTTCAGCTGGTTTTAATACCACTGTGTTTCCGGTAGCGAGAGCTGGAGCCAGCTTAAAGGAAGTCATAATCATGGGTACATTCCAAGGGATGATCTGAGCACATACGCCGAGTGGTTCCTTTTTTGTTATTAAATGACCGTTTTGAACTTGCCTTGAAGTACCTTCATAGGTTAGGATAGCAGAAGCGAAATAACGGAATTGATAAATGGCAAGTTTATAGTCCAAATCAAACTCATGGATGGCTCTCCCTGTTTCCATACACTCAATCAGTTTTAGGCGGTCCTGATGTTCTTCCAATACATCAGCCATTTTATGAAGTAGCATTGAACGCTCTTCGATACTCGTGTTCGACCACCCTGGGAATGCTTTTCTAGCTGCTTTGACAGCACGGTCAATATCTTCTCCTCCCCCTCTTCCTATTTTGGAGATTATTTTTCCACTTGCTGCATTAACAGCATCAATATACCCATTAACAGGTTCTAGGATATCACCGTTAATAAACGGACCATACATTTCATCTAAAATTACCTTATCCGCACTTTTTTGACTCGTTGTTTTCATAACTCATACCACCTTCTGATTTTTATTCATAAAAAGGTTTTATGAATATTCATTGATTTATAGGATTTTAACTTTTTCAGAAAAATCAAAAAATAACCAATCCAGTAACAGCTTTGTTACTTATAATAGACAGACTAATATGTCCTTGCTTAATTTCCCTCAACTAAAGCTAGGACACGTAAGGGACTTCCACTCCCTCTTTCAATTTTTAATGGATTAACTACTAAAAGGGCACCTCTAGGAGGTAGTTTATCTATATTGGATAGCTGTGCAATCCCATATTTATTTGCTTGGTGCATATAATGATGATTTGGAAAAGGAGGATCAAACGAACCAGCGATACCAGCATCCGTTCCTACTGTCTCAACTCCAACTCCAAGGATATCCCTCTCCTCAACCAGAAAGATAGAAGCCTCTTTTGATATTCCTGGGGTATGAGGTTGGCCATCTTTTCCAATATTAAAGTATTTTTCAATATTACGGTTATATTTATCCCAACCTGAATGGACAATGACAAAAGAATGGCTTGGAATTTTTCCATGTTCATTTTCAAATTCTTTAATATCTTCTACATTTAAACAGTAATCAGGGTTTATATTTACTTTTTTTGTAATATTTATCACACACGCTTCACCAATCATATTTTTCATTGGCATGGTATCTACAGAATCACCATCCTTTCCTGAAACCCAATGTATAGGAGCATCAAAATGGGTCCCACAATGTTCCCCTGCAGTAAAATCATTCCAATAACACACTGGTCCATTTTCATCATATTCTGATAGCTTGATAAACTTAAAACCATTTGTATTTTTAAAAGGTGGTGGCAAATGAATTACGGGTGTCTCTTCATTCAAGGTTTGAGTTAAATCCACAACAGTCAGTTTGTCTTCAACAATTCCAGTTAATAACTCTCCTAAAATGGTTGTTTTCACACTCACCATAATGCCTCCTTCATTTATTATCTACAGTTAAATAGTTGTATTGCTCCCATTTAATGTGAGTTTCATCTTTAGCATAGACGTGGGGAATTTTTACATTAATAACTACAGATCGTCCTTCTTCAACTATGTTTAAGCCTTTTTGTAAAGCACCTTTCATTTCCTCATGTTTTTCTACATTTATAGGGTAGGCATTGCCTGCAGCTTCAGCGACCTTAGCCAGATCAGAAATCGGGTCAAAGTTTACCCAATACTCACCTGTTTCACTAGCTACCCCTCTTGGGTGTACCCCTAAAGTTGACATTTTTGGAGCCTTCCAGCCAGCGTTATTTAAAATCACAGTCAAAAATGGGGTTTTATATTTGTTAGCCATCCAATGAACAGTTGATGGAACGCTAAATAAATAGGAACCATCTCCGGTCAAACTAACAATTGTTTTCTCAGGCTTAGCTAACTTTATTCCGATAGCGGCACCACCGTTCCATCCCAACGACCCAGCACCACTTCCATAATATGATCCAGGAATGTCTAATCGAATATGATTAGAGACTGCCGGATAGTTTGTAATTGCCTCATTAAGAATAATGGTATTCTCTTTATCAATGACTTCCCTAACACATGCCACTACATATTCTGGAGTAATAACATCAGTTCGAGACTGTTCTTTATGTCGCTTTTCTTCCATTTGTTCAATATGGATTTTAGAATATTTCTTCCTACGCTTAAAAATTGCTTTTTGATCGATTTTGCAATGATGTTTGATATATTCGTTTATTTGCTGAAGCGCAACATAGGAATTGGCTTTTAGAAATCTCTTTGATGGGATATACCAAAGAGGCATTTCCTCCTTTAGCGGGTCCACATCGATGTAATATACTGTGGCCTCCTCAGATGGTTTATTTAACATTTGAATCCACGGAACATCACTGTCAATAACAAGGACAAAATCCGCCTCTGCAAGTATCGGGTTCTGATCTGAAACATTCCACTGAGAGCCACAATGCATTGGATGATTGTGAGGAAAATTCAAGTGATGTGGGATAGACTCAATAACAGGAATAGATAATTTTTCGCTTAAATAAACAAGTTCCTTAACAGCTTCTATATTTCTGCCCAAGTAAGACGTGACAATCAGTGGATTCTTAGCAGCTGTTAAGTCATTTATTAATTGTTTAAGCTGTTGAGGCGCAATTGCTTCTGGAGAAATAGGTTGCCAAAGATCAGTTTTTAAAGTTATCGGTTCTGTCTTTTCCTCCATAACTTCTCGAGGGCCCATCAAATATACTGGTCCAGCGGGTTCGCTTTTAGCGATTTGTAAAGATCGATACACAAGTTGTTTTACATTACTTCCTGTACGAATTTCATTATCATATTTAGTATATCCGCGTACAATGCCGCGTTGATCACGTACATCTTGAATCCAGTGGATAAATTCATTTCGGCTACCAATTTTTTCTCCTTCTTGGGTGTATGGCGACGCCCCTGCAAAAATTAAAACAGGGACTCTGCTTCTCGATGCATTATGAATTGCCCCTCCAAGATTCTGGGTACCACACTCCACGTGAACCATTACGGTTTGAGGTTCACCTGTCGCCTGTGCGTATCCATGCGCAGCACTTAAAGCGACAAATTCATGAGGACATGTAATCACTGTCGGCAATTCCTTGTTGTCTTTTTTTGCTCTAGCTAAGCTTTCGATAATTGCCGGATGGTCACTTCCTAAGTTAGCAAAAATATAGGAAATACCTGCTTCATATAAGGCTTCTAAAAATGCTGTACCCGTGGTGTACATTTCTCCCCCTCCTATCTTCACGAATTTTAAAATAATAAATTTGGTATATGTTTTCTTAAATAACTTTCAGCCTTAATTATGGTAGATAATTAGGCATAAGTTGAACTCAGTAAAATACAAGATTAATCTAAGATCTAAGGCGAAGGATTTATAGTGTCACCAAGTCCATAGGGAATCATAATGCACTCTACAAAAGACCGGACTTTTCGTTACACCCAGAACTCGTCCTAGAGACTTCTAAGATTTTCATAAATCTTCTTATATTCTTCAGGATGAATTTGTTTATAAAATACCGAAACTCTCCAAGGGAATATTTGATGTAACCACATTTGATACCGATTCGTTAAGGTAAACATTAACTGTGTTATTTCAATGAATTGTTCTTTATCATTAAATTCATCGACTATATTATTATATCTGTTAAGGATTCTTCCATAGATTGAAAGGCCGAAATATTCTATAACTCCACAATCAATTTTCAGCATTCGTTTAACCATTTTTTTTAGATGGCTCATTTGAAATTCTTCATCTCGAGCAAACTCCAGTAAATCTGCAAATGTATGAATAGCTAAAGATCTCACTTCCCCAGCTACCATTACTAATACAGAAAAATACTGATCATAAATCCCTGCCCCAGAAGGTAAATAGCCTTTAGAAAGTGCATATATATCTTCTGGTTCTTTAAGCCAAATTTTATTAATTTCTTTTTCTATTTCTTGCTTTAACGAGGTTATGTTATCTTGCACCCGACTCATCTCCTAAAGCTACTTTAACTATTAGATAAGTATCTGAAAACAATAAATTATGCCAAACTTTTTCACCAACTTGAATTAACGTTTGAATATCTTCGTCTATTACTTGTGCAATAGGAAGAGCAGGAATCGGTTCTGTCATTAACCCGTAATTTATAGAGAAATATTGAAAATCTAATTCTATGTTAATTCTTCCAACGGGTTGTTTATCCATCCTTTCAAAGTTGTACTCCTTATTTTCTGAAATAAAGCGATATGGAAAATACATTTGCTTTCCTGCTACTACAGCATGACTTTGAATACTTTTGAATGGTAAAGTTTCTTTAATTTCCTTACACAGAATAGGATTAACATCCATCAATAATTTCACTCTTACTTCCATATCTAAATCCGGCCATTCAATCTTAATTATTTCATTCAAACATCTCCCCTCCCCTTGCTATTGCTTTAACATGACTTTTGCTTCTTCTGAATCTAAAAAACAATGAAACTTCTTAATTTTTTCTACTGGTTGCGGATTGGTAAATAGACTTACGATAATAAATACAATAAAGTTGATTCCTAACGCCCATATTCCAGGCATCATCCCTAATAGATTGATGTTACCAAGTTGGAACCATATCATTATTATTGTTCCTACAATAAAACCTGCTATTGCTCCTGCTTTAGTTGCTCTAGGCCAAAATAACGCCCCAAATAACATAGGGAAAATTTGTGCCATTCCTCCTGTAGCTAGAGCTATTAGCATTGCTAATAATGGTGGCTTTTGTATAGCTGCATAGGCAGAGAAGAAAAATATTATTAAAATTGCTATCCTCCCAGTATTAAGTAATTGTTTTTCACTAGCATCTTTTTTAATAGTGTTATATACATCCCTAGTTATTAGGGCACCAGAAGCATGAAGTTGTGAATTAGCAGTAGATAACATAGCTGCTAAACCTCCTGCACAGATTAAGGCAGCAAAAACAAGGGGAGTATGTTCAAATAAAAACCTAGGGAAAATCTCATCCGGATATTCTATATCTGGAAATAAAGCACGTGTACCCATTCCAAACCAGATATAAGAAATATAAATCCATACAAGGAAAATAGGTGAAAGTACTGCTACCCATTTAAGGGTACGAATCGAAGTAGCTGAAAACATTCTCATTATGACATGTGGAGCAGCTACACTTAATCCAATCGTGATAACAACAGTCCAAGAAAAGGCCATAGGTAATGTAAAGTAGCCAGGTTCTCCAGGTAAAATTAGTTGTGTGGGGGTAGTTTCTTCAATTTTTAACCAAGCTTGAGTTGGTCCATCAAATAATACATTTGTTAGATACCATCCACCTACCACAATGGCAAAAAACATAAATACACCCATAAAAATGTCAGTCCAAGCAACCGACCTCATTCCTCCAAGATATACGTATATTAATACAACAAAACCAAGTAATATAGCCCCCCACACATATGGAACGGTTCCAAAGGTTACAAACTCAGTTATCCATCCTGCTCCTGCCAACTGGAGCTGTACATAAGGAATAACAAAAGCAGCCAAAACAATTCCTGTTAAAATCTTTAAAAATTTACTCTGATAAAAATCTCCTAGTAGATCACCTGGGGTATAAAAGTTATATTTTTTACCAAGCAGCCAAATTCTACTTCCGAAAATATACAGAAGCAACCCTCCCAGTGCTTGGGTATACGGCCCTATTGCCCAATAGGCAATTCCATGGACATATAGAAAGCCTCCTGTACCTAAAAAAGCAGATGCACTATGATAAGTTGCTGTATAAGTAAAATATAAAGCTACGAACCCTAAAGTTCTGCTAGCAACAAAATAATCTTGTGTAGAGGTATCCAATTTCTTGGCCCAGCCAAATATTCCTATAGATAGAACGACAAATGTAAACAAACCTACTATTATTATTGAAATAATCGGTTGATCCATTTATAATCTCCTTACTAAATCCAAAGTTTTTTTGCTGCATATATACCAATGAACATAATTATATGAACCCAAAATGTGAGCCATACATAAGAAAAAGGCATACCGAATATAAAAGGGTAGGGCGTATTTGCCCAAATTAAACCAGGATAAATCATCATAAAGGAAAATACTACAAGAAGGGTTAGAGCCCATCCAAGTTTTGTTCTTGGAAAGATATACGTATGTTTCTTAATTAATTCTTCAACTTCTTCTTTTTGATATTTTTGATAATCCTCTTTAAGCTCAAATTGTGGTTCCATACTTTTAAAAACCTCCTATTTGTTATAAATTTTAATTATCTAACTAGTTCCCATTCTCAAAGTGAATTTCGCATTTCTTAATCCTATTCAAGACTTTTATGTACCCACTCGTTTCCCCCCTAAGTGCTGATTAAATTTTTAAGGCCTTGTAAAAACTTTTTGTAACAAAATAAAAGTTTTTCACTTCAAATGAAAAAGATTCCAAAACCGAACGAACCAGTAATTGGTACTTGTTCAAGATCACATGTCCCTATGACTGGTAACACTAATTCTATTAAAGTATTTTTGACATTGAAGATATAATTTTTCACTAGTAAAGAAACTGTATGAGATAGGAGGAAATTGCAATTTCATAATGGTTAGCATTTTTTATTGCAAATTCCTCTCCTCTTTTTCATTTCGGTTAATCCTGTATTTTAGTGACTAATGATTCATAATTTATATTATTATTTATATTTTTAATTTTCTGTAAAGTAGTTTACAATATTTATTAAGAAGTGAGGTGTATAATTTTGATAGATAATGGAAAAGGGAATTATTCTGAAGGTATCCTACATTCCCCTTGGTTTCATAATGATTTAAATGATTGGAGAATAGTTTTTAAAGACCAGCTACAAAAGTTTTACAATAAAAATGAAATAATTTATCACCAAGGAGATATCAATCACTTCATTTATTATGTGATTAAAGGTAGGGTAAGGACCTCTTTATTAGATAAGGAGGGCAATGAGAAATCAATGATTGTCTTAAATGAAGGAAGTATATTTGGAGAAAGTTGTGCGTTTGATCAGACACCAACAGTGATAACTACCACTGCAAACACTAACTGCACTCTATCTTATATACATAGAGATAAATTTTTAGCTACTGTTTTTGACAACCCATACTTATGTGAAAAATTAGTTTTTAATTTATCAAGAAAATTAATCGCTTTAAAACATCATATAAGAGAAATAACTTTCATGAATGCTCACGAAATAGTAATAAATCACCTTTACAAGTTATCGCTTCATTATGGTTCCGATACAAAAATGGGAAGAAAGATTTCAATAAAATTCACACACCAAGAAATGGCAGATTTATCTGGCACCTCAAGAGTAACAGTTTCAAATATTATGCGTTTTTTAGCCCAATCTGGCACTATAAAAAAAATAAATGGATATTATTATCTAACAAATATTAATGAGTTTGAAAAATGGATTAACAATAAATGAGAGGTGGTAAATGGAATGGCAAAAGAGTCAGATATACTCACCCCAAAAATTTCATCACCAATAAGAGTTATCTTTATGTTTGAATCAACAGGGTGGTTTGATACCACTAAAGAAGAAAAAGAACTGCATATTATTCCTGAACTAAAAAAAATTATCAAAGAGTGGGAAAAGAATGGATCGCATTTAATTGGTACAATTGATGCAGATGTACTTTCGTCAGGTCGAGCAGGTCAATTGGGGTGGCATGCTTGCTTTTTGTATGATGTACCAAATTTACAGACGGTTACTAATATGACCCATGCTTTCCGAAAAAGAAGCCTAGATAGATTTTTTCGTATTGAAGCTATTATAGGACGGCCCTTTCTATTATTGGAATAAAAAAGTTAACGTCTTATTATTGTGATAATTGTTGTTATTTAAAATGAACATGGAGTTCTTGGACTTACATACTTATTTAAGACATGGAAAAGTCCGTGTTATGCTACCTGTACCCTATGCAATAGGGTACAGGTAGTTTGATTTTTTTAAGTAATATTTGAGTGTAATAATCACTAAAATAGAATTTCTAAAAACTCTTTTAGTAAAATTCTTTTGAGGGTATGATGAAATGGAAGAATTTAAAGACGGGATTATTAAAGCAGTTCTCCTTTAGGGCACGCTTGAGATAGTCCCATTTTCTATGGCTAGTCGCCGGTAGGCATGGATGTATATTGTGACCTTAATCTAAGGCGAATTACCCCTATAGCTTCTCGTCCCTCTAATCTAAGAAACATCCTAATATGACTAATAAGATGAGTTCATTACCTGAAATCATTCATTTGGATTGCTTGCTACTCCTAGAGTTAGACGATACTGTTGACCTTCTTGGTATCACTACACCTATCACCTTCTTTTAGCAGTTAACCTCTTGTTTTATTTCGCTCTCTTCTTCTTCATTAGAAAAATACCACCTATTGTTTCTAATTTGTTATTCCCAAAATAATTATAGAAAAATTCTAAAAAAGTAAAACGTTTTACAGACTATCTTTCTAAAACTTTCTATGCTAAGTTGTACAATCTAATAATTGCTTCATGTATCTTAGGTAATTACTCACTTTCCACTTTTTCAGGTATGTTCTTTTTTCCTTATATTGATTATTTGATTAGAAACTGTTAGACGTGTTGTGCTAATTACCTTCTTCGTGAAAAACCTTATTAACCCATGTCATGTTTTTTAAAATTTTTGTTCTTATCTTCAAATTCATCCCAATGTTAATCAAGAGATTCTAGCCATGGGATAGAAAAGCTTCACATTCTATAATCATACACAACACCTCATAGGGAGTGATAAATTTGTCAATTAATGTAGAGTTATACAGAAGCCAAATACCCGTTTTTAGTCATAGCATTCAATTATCTAGTTGTTCACAAAGTGCTCTTCATCAAAAGGTTAAAGGTTCAATACAATCTTATCTCTTATCATGGGAGGAAAGAGGAATGGATTGGGGTGAATGGATGGAACAATGTGAAGCTGCAAGAGGAAAATTTGCTCAGCTTATTAATGCAGATATAAAAGAAATCGCTATTGTTTCGTCTGTTTCCCATGCTACGTCAGCAATCGCAACAAGCTTACCTTCTATAAATGACCGTAATGAAGTAATCATAACAGATATGGATTTTCCATGTATTGGTCACGTCTGGTTGTCTCAACCAGATATACAGGTTAATTTTATCCCAGCAAAAAAAAATGCCTATACAATCGATCAATACGAAAATGCTATATACTCTAATACTTTATTAACTTCAATATCTCATATCTTGTACTATAACGGGTTTAGACAGGATATTAAAAATATTTCGGAGGTTGTACATGCAAAAGGAAGTTATCTTTTTGTGGATGCATATCAATCAGCCGGTCAAGTAGATATCGACGTAAAGCGAGATGGTATTGACATCCTAGTCGCTGGGATGCAGAAGTATATGTTAGGGATTCCTGGTATTGCATTTATGTATGTCAGAAATGAACTGGCTGAGCAGTTAACACCAGGAATTACCGGGTGGTTTGGTCAAGCAAACCCATTTGCTTTTGACGTTCAATCTGTTAAATACGCTGGAGGAGCTAGACGATTTGATACAGGGACTTTCCCCATGCTAAATGGCTATGCATCAAATGCAGCGCTTGACCTATTGCACGAAGTAGGTATCCAAAACATTGAAAAACGGCTTATTGATCTCTCAAAGTACACTTTAGATTATGCACAAGAAAAAGGTATCAAGATAGTAAGTCCTCTAGATCCTAATCAAAAAGGATCCAATACAGCACTACTTATCGAAAATGCACATGATGTTGAACAAAAAATGAAAGAGGAAGGCTATATTGTGTCAGCCAGAAACGATGTAATCCGAATTGCTCCACACTTCTATAACACTAAGGAAGATATAATAGGAGCCCTTGACTGCTTTAAAGAGATAACAATGAGATAAGTGGTCTAATGGGGAAGTAAGGGCTTATTTCATTAACCGATATTTTTAATAATTCTAAGCTCATTACATAAAAGGAGGAATTTGAGTGAGTGAAAAAACTGTAAGCAAGAACTTAGAGTTTTATGGTGGTACTCCAGTCTTATTAGTTCCTTTTAGTGTCATGTTCATAGGAATTCTATGGCTAGGTTTAAATGGAACAGCCCTTCCTGAAGCCTTTTGGCCAATGGTTCTATTGGGTCTCTTTGTTGGTTTGTTACTCGCAAAAAATAAAAAAGACTTTGTAGATGCACTCATCCAAGGAATCAGCTCAAATATGTTAGCGATTATGCTTTTAGCGTGGTTTTTAGCTGGAGTTATGGCGAAACTATTAAGTACAACAGGCTTAATCGAGGGACTTGTTTGGGGCTTTCTGGGATTAGGAGTGACAGCAGCTTGGTTTCCTCTTATTACTTTCCTTGCTTCCGCACTAATGTCTGTATCAACAGGAACAGCGGTTGGAACATTAATTGGTGCAAGCCCCATCCTTTTTCCAGTAGGTTATTCATTAGGAGCTGATCCGCTTTTACTCGTAGGTGCAATTATCGGTGGTTCGTTCGTTGGAGATAATTTAGCACCCATCTCAGATACAACAATTGTGTCTGCTTATTCTCAAGGAACTAAA
This sequence comes from Pseudalkalibacillus sp. A8, assembly GCF_045920555.1. Classification (NCBI taxonomy): domain Bacteria; kingdom Bacillati; phylum Bacillota; class Bacilli; order Caryophanales; family Fictibacillaceae; genus Pseudalkalibacillus; species Pseudalkalibacillus sp. A8. The sequence goes on along the minus strand of NZ_CP174509.1, from coordinate 2,431,337 downwards.
GTAGATCGTGTTGTTAAAACGAGGATTAAATATGTTGTGGTTGCAGGAATTTTCACTGTTGCGTTATACATAGGTTTTGCATTGTTTTTCAATAGAGGTCTAGGTATCGCCAATACACCAGAAGATCTAAAGGCAGCTGGTCTGCTTATGCTTGTGGTTCCAGTATTGTTGATGTATATGATGATAAAAGGTCAGCATTTAGTAACAGCTCTCTTATATAGCATATTTGCTGGCCTAGTAGTTGCTTTACTTGCAGGGTTAATTAGACTTTCTGATATTTTACTTGTGAATAAGGAGCAATTTTCAGCTAGTGGTATAGTGATTGACGGGATCAATGGTATGTTAGGAGTTGCTGTATTTACGGTCTTTCTTATGGGGATGATTGGTACCTTGCAAAAAGGTGACTTTATAGAATGGCTTATGGTGAAGAGTGAAAAATTTGCTACCACACCTAGAAGAGCGGAGATTACGATTGTATTTACTTCTTTAGTAGTTAATGCTTTGACTACCGCGGGTACACCAAGTATGGTTATGCTTGGACCCTTTGTGAGAAGGTTAGGACATAAGTTTAAAATTTCCCCAGAGCGCCGTGGAAACCTACTTGATGCTTGTTCAACAACAATTATTGGATTCCTACCTTATAGTGTAGCCGTTCTTATTCCGTTTGCCTTTGTTGGAGGTATGGTTGAAAATGCAGCAGGTATTAATTTTTCACCAGTAGGAGTAGTTCCATATGTATTCTACTGCTGGGCGTTAATGCTTGTTATTATTTATGCTGCTTTCACAGGATGGGGTTCCGATACCATTACGGACGAACAGTATTTTAGAGAATCAGAAGAGATTTATGGTAATAACCTAAAAGAGGAGATTGCGGTTTCCAATGAATAAATCAATCTACTTAGACTATGCTTCGATGGGGATCACCTCAAATGAAACAATCAAAACGATCGAACGAATGATGAGAAAGCTAGTATTAAGTTCGGGGAATATTACAGGAACAGATCGCACATTTGAATTGTTAGGCGTTTATGAGGAAACACGAGAAACAATTGCTAGATTTCTAGATACAACTTCACAACAAATTGCATTAATCAATAATACAACACATGGGTTGGGTTTAATTGCTACCAGCCTCTCTTTAAAAAAGACCGATCATATTTTAGTACCTGATATTGAATTCATTAGTTTAGCTTTAGTCTGGCGTAGACTACAGAAAAAGATAGGTTTTAAAATTCGCGAGATCCCAACTAGAAAGGGTACCATCGATATAAAAGATATTCTCGATCGCGCCGATGAACATACACGAGTAATTGTTTTAAGTGCTGTACAAGAAGTGAGTGGGCACCGTATAGATTTGGATCAGTTCAGCCAATTTACAAAAAAAAATGATATATTCCTTATTGTTGATGGGATACAAGAATGTGGTGTGCATAAGGTGAACGTGTCGGCTGCAGATGCCTATATTGTTGGTGGCCATAAATGGCTGGGAAGTCCATTCGGTTTGGGATTTATGTACCTTAGTCGAAGATTAATAAACCAAGTTGACCCTGCCTATGATGGTTATTTTAATTTGGAAGAACCAATCGGGGGGTGGGAGAGATATTTACAAAGTCGAAATCGGCATATCTTAGATAACCATGTTGTTAAAAATGAAGCAAGAAAATTTGAGCCCGGAGGTATGCCGAATTTTACTGGAGCACTAGGATTGAATTGTGCTATAAAGAATTTAGATATGGAACAGGTTGAAGAAAAAGTGAAAGTATTAAACCGAGTATTTAGAGATAATCTTCGGTCCATGAATCTAGAAAACTTTATCCTAGGTAACAAAAGTATAAAGCATAGATCAGGAATCTTAACCCTAAGTCTGTCAGGAGGGTTTGAAGAAGAAAAAAAGCTATTGGCTACATTAAGAAAACACGATATCCAAACCTCACTTAGATCAATAGCAGGAGTAGGAGGTATCCGTTTCTCCTTTTATTTCCCTACAACAATCGATGACATTAACCGAACAAGTGAGATTATAGAGCATTTAAGAAATAGATTAGGTTAAATACCGACTTTATAATTCATTTAATTTATGTGGTCTAAAGTATTGTATCATAAAAATACCCGGTTATTGTTTCAGCGAGCTTTAGGGCTTTATGCCCTATACGGGAGCGAATAAATTTAAAGACTAGGAACGATTAAGCTTTTTAAAACAATGAAAAACTCCATGATTTCATGGAGCTTTATGATTGTTTTTATTTTGTTGTGAGATCGGCAATAACTCATTCGAACAATTATCCTTTATTCTTGAACCAGTGGTGGATAGTATGGTGGTTTTTGCTTTTTCAAATTCAGGATAGCTCCCCGCATACTATAGATAAGGTTGCCTTCAGGGGTCTTTGTATACTCCCTATTGACGAAAACGCAACACAACGTTTTTTAATTTCATCTGTAATGATCAATTGATTCATCAACTTACGCGAAAGTCTGTAAGGATCTAAACATATGACTTTCGTAATCAGCCCTTCCACTGAGATTATTTAATTTCAAGGAAAGCCTTTTTTGTTTTTCACCTAAAAAAGTGGTGTACTCAATAATACTTTGGACACCAGTCATAGAATAATAGTTATATATTTTTTTAGATAAATACATCTAATATTAAGGTAAATGCAAATGCGACAAACGATAGGATCGTTTCCATCACTGTCCATGTTTTGAACGTTTCTTTTACAGTTAAACCTAAATATTCTTTTACTAACCAGAAACCTGCGTCATTTACATGAGAAAACATTAGAGATCCGGCACCTGTTGCAATAACAAGTAATTCTAAATTAACTCCTGACATATGTGCCACGACTGGCGATACGATTCCGGCAGCGGTTGTTAATGCAACAGTTGCGGAACCAGTTGCAATTCGGATCAGTCCAGCTACTAAGAAGGCAAGAACAATTGGTGATAAGGATATTTGTTCAGCCATAGTGGCAATGGCATTACCAACACCACTGTCAATTAGAATTTGCTTAAAGCCTCCGCCGGCACCGATGATAAGGATAATTGAAGAAAGTGGTAATAAACACTCGTCTGTTAATTTTTTCAATAGGTTTTTATTCATTCCTTGGCGGTAACCCAGGAAGAAGTAAGCAGCGAAACACGAGATTAATAGAGCAATGACAGGGCTTCCAATTAATAAGAAGAACTGTTCAATGAATCCAGGTAATGAAACATATGGCGCTACGATAGCTAGAACCATTAATAGTACTGGCAACAAGATTATAAAAAATGAGACCCCAGTACTTGGCAATTGATTTGACTTTGTTTCTACTCGAATTAGTTCAGGTTCTCCCACAGGAACTACACGTTTATGAATCCATTTTGCAAAAATTGGTCCAGCAATTAATGCTGTTGGAAAAGCAATGATTAATGAATAAAGAAGAACATGTCCCATGTTAGCATTATAAATACTAATCGCTGTCATCGCCCCTGGATGTGGCGGGACTAAACCGTGTACAATAGATAATCCGGCAAGAACAGGAATACCTATTAATAAAATATTTTGGTTCGTTGATTTTCGGATAGAAATAACTAAGGGAAGTAAGATCACTAAACCAACTTCAAAAAATACCGGAATCCCAATAATAAATCCTGATAAGAGCATAGCCCAAGGAAGTTTCTTTAAACTGAATCTTTTAATAAAGAAATCAGCTACTTGCATTCCAGCTCCTGAATCAGACATCATCTTTCCTAAGATGGTACCAAGAGCTAATATACCAACAAGATGTCCGAGAACAGCCCCGACACCTGTTTCATAAGCGTGGGCAATTTTGTCCATTGGCAGCCCTGCAAAAACCGCTAGAAATAAACTTGCTACTGTTAAACTTATGAATGCATGCCATTTCCTCCACGAAACTCCTAATATAACAATGATGATTGCAACTACTGTAATGCCTAGTAAATATAAATCCATCAATTTCCTCTCCTCTGGGTAAACGCTTCCATTTTGCGTAAAGTTAGCTACTGTATCGAATCATTATACGTAACAATATAATTTTGTTTTTCTGTGTGATAGTAGCCTTCACTATATTCCAATACATTCCCATCTCCATCGCTGGAACGTCTTATTCTTTTTAATAATGCTGTGTCCTTTTCGAGCTTTAATGTTTTACAAATATGAGCAGGTGCAATGGATACAGCGAACTCATCTCGAAATGATTCAAGACGAACATTATGGTCCTCCAAAAGGCGATACAAAGAATTAATCTGAACATCTTTTAACTCTTCTTTACTTAAGTCCAGTAGAATATAGTGAGTGAAGTAAATATATGGTTCATTGTCCAATAAGTAAATCCGATCAATTTGAATGCAATGATCCCCAAATATAGAAAGAAGAGCGGATTCCGAAGATATTTCAACCTGCTTAATACTTAGTACTTTTTTTGTAATATGATGGCCTTCCTCTACCAATATCTCTGTAAAACGCTTTCCTTTTGAAAGCTTTGCATTGGTAACATTTGCAATTACCTTCGTTCCCTTACCGCTTCTTTTTTCAAGATATCCTTCTTGAACAAGTTCTTTAATCGCATTTCGAACAGTTATTTTGCTCACATTAAATTCTTCTTCTAATTGAGGCTCGGAGGGAATGTTTTTGTTAATTGCGTATACACCATGTAAAATACGATCTTTCAATATTTCTTTAATTTGTAAATACAATAGCCCTTTTCTTCTATTCACTTTCATTCCCTATCTCCTGCCTTTATCTTTTTATATCTTCAATCGTTCCTACCATGGCCGACAGGATTTCTGTTTCTGTTGACATGGGGGTATCCCCGACAATCGTACATGCGAGCATACCAGCTGCTGCTGCAAACTGGACTGTTTTCTCAGAAGGAAAACCAGCCAATTCACCGTGTAAAATTCCGCTGGTATAAGCATCGCCAGCACCAATTCTATCTAATACAGAAAAAGAACTGTTCTTGGAAAAAACAAATGTTCCGTTTTTATACATATAACCTCTTAGTGAATGAGTATTATCGTTGTTAATCGCTCGATGGGTTCCTGCTATCGTTTGAATGTCAAACCTCTTTGCCACCTTTGGAATAAGATTCTTCAGTTGTTCTTCTTTTGATTTTTTATCGGTCTCCATTCCTAAAATAAACATCGCATCTTTTTCATTCATCAATACGACATCGGCTAAAGCAAGCATATCTTCATAATGTGGTTTTGCTTGAGTGTATCCATCATCCCATAAGGATGGGCGGTAATTACAATCAAAACAGACGAGGCCGCCTTTTTCTTTAACCTTATTGGCGAGTATTTTTATATTCTCACGAACTTGATCTGTCATGGCAAGCGTAATACCGCAAAAGTGAATGATATCGGCATTTTCAGCAATCAAATCCATGTCATAATCAGATAATGAAGCTTTATTAAAGCTACTTTCCAAACGATTCGTATAAGTAACACGGCTGGCACGCTGTCCAAATCCATTTTCTAAAAAATACATACCAACATATTTACCGCCTCTGGAAATGAAATCTCTCCCAATTCCTAAACGGTGTAAAAAGGAAATTGCTGCATCTCCCAATGGGTTATTCGGTAATTTTGTAACAAGATATCCATCATAGCCAAGCTTTGTCATTGCAGAAGCTACATTTACTCCCGTGCCTGAAAAAGAGTATTCTAATGTGTTCGCTTGTGTCAGCAGTTCATAACCTGGTACCTGCATACGCATCATCACTTCTCCAAATGCGACGATTTTTTTAGACATATTGAGCAACCAGTTCTTTTGTAATTGCTAATAATTTTCTTACATCTTCCTCATTAGTTTTTCCAGTCTTCTTATTAATAATAGACGAATACACATGAGGAATAATTTTAGACACGTTTGCATCTAATGCAATTTCTAGAATCGTTCCAAAGTTATCCAAATCAATGCCGCCGGTTGGTTCTAAAGCAAATCCTTCCTCACCACACGCTTTTGCTACTGCGCGAAATTCGTCTTCATGTTTTAATCCTTTCATCGGGAAGTATTTCAATGCATTCCCCCCCATATCACGAACGAGCGCAATTGCGGCTTTTATTGGTACGATGGCGGTTTCCTTGGTTCCAGCACTTATTGGGCCAGTAGAAATATTTACATAACCCACTTTATCAGTCGGCGAAACCAGAGAATTAATCCAGCTCTTTTTTTCTCCTAGATTTGCCCGTGTAGCCCCTACAGCAGGAAAAACTTGATTAATATGGCTTCCAGGATAATATTTAGCAATTTCTGCTACAACAGCAGCCTGCTTGTTATCGCCAGCACCTAATCCGATTGAAACTGCATCATCTATTGCTGCTCCATATTCTTTCATGGCCGTAACAGCAGCTTCTACAGAAGGATAATCCTTTGAAAGCACACCCAATAAAACATGTCCTTCTGCTGCTTCAAAAACTTCCTTTGCATTTTCAATACTATTAGCCAAAACATTTAAGGCTACTCGATTTTGATAAAAATGTTTTTCAATGTTCATCATTCTTCTCCTCCCAAAATTGCTTTTAATTTCGCTTCGATTACATAGATGTCATCACCCTGCAACGGCCGAGGATCAATATCAAAAAAGCCTTGGCGAATTCCGTAATCCCGCGTATAAATAGCAATTTCTCCATTTCTTAACTTGTCATTTACTTTTTTCGCTGTTGTTTTGGTAACAGAAGGGTCGATATGAATCCGTGCTCTAAAAATGGCTCGTCCCGCTTCATCTTGTACAATCGTTACTTTTACACCATCTATTGAATCTAGTGATTTAAGAGCTTCAAGACTGGCTTTTTCCTTTTCACTATTGTCCTTTTTGACAAAATATTCATCCAATGCCTGCAACAGGCCAAAGGTGGTTTCCTTCCCAACCTTCATACTTCTTCCAATACAATGCAGCTGAACTTTCAACCGTTCTATATATTTTTGCTTTCCGGCAACAATTCCAGATGTCGGCCCTTCAATGGCTTTAGAACCGCTATAAATAGCTAAATCGGAAACTTGAACGTATTTCTTCAAATCTTCTTCAGCTGCAGCATCAACGATTAGCGGAATATGATTTGCTTGTGCAACCTTCCAGGCTTCTTCAACCGAAATCATATTTTTTTGTACAGCATGATGAGATTTTACAAATAAAATCGCAGCCGTATTCTCATTTATCGCATCAGCGATATGCTCTGCTTTCCCTTCATTGGCGTAACCAACTTCAACTAGATTCCCGCCGCCTAGAAAAACCATCGTTTCGACCGGTGCACCATATTGTACATTTTGGCCTTTTAACATGATGATCTCATTTTTTTGAATCGTTTCTTGGTGGAGTCTTTCACTCTTCCGGCGGTTTCCTTCCGTAACAATCGCCGCTACAGAAAGAGCTATACCACTTGACGCAGAGTTTACGACAACGGCTGCTTCAGATTGAAGCAGACCTGCAATATGCTCTCCTGCTTTATCTACTAAATCTGAAATTTCAACATAATTTTGTCCGCCGATTTTCATTGCTTCCATTACCGTATTCGTGGGAGCCGAAACGCCTAAAATACTCATCCTTCCACTTGCATTAATAACCCTTTTCAAACCATATTTAGCATTCAATGTATTCTCCATTTATAACCACTCCTCTTACAACAATTCTTTGATCTGCTTTTCGTTCTTCACCTTCAGAATCAATTAATGTAATCGATTCATTTTCAACTGAAAATAATGTGAGGTTTGCAACATCTCCTGCCAAAATTCTCCCAAGGGCTGGTCTTTTTAACCACTTTGCAGCGTTTACTGTAACAGCATCAATAACCTCTTTAAGGGGATAACCCAAATATAAAAACTTTGTTAAGACGTTAGCCATGCTATAGACCGGTCCATGGAGCCGATTTTTCCGATAGATATCTGTACTAATCGTATTAAAGTGAATATTATGTTCTTTTGCATGCTCTGCTGTTCGAAAAGAGAAACTTGCATTTCCATGGCCAACATCCAAATGAACCCCTCGTTCAATTGCCTTAATAAGCCTAGGAAGAGGTTTTCCAGATTCTTCGAATAAATTGTTTGCTTTCCCATTTAAGTAATGGGTAATAACATCATTTTTCACTAATAAATCAAGGATTTCATTAATATCTGGCGGACCCGATCCAATATGGACCATGAGCGGTAAATCACTATCCTTCGAAAACCTGCGAGCTATTTGTAAAGGTTCTACACCGTTGGGTCCAACAACGCTTTTGCTTATCCTAGCTTTAAGTCCAACAATAAATTCCTTATTTGCTGTTACAGACTTTATTAATTCCTCTTTATTTAACCAAGTAAGATCGGATAGTTCATCGATTTGCTTTAAGCCAATTCGTGAAATATTCAAGAAGGCGAGCACATTTGTTTTGGATTTTTTCGAATTGCTACCCAAGTCATGAATTCGATCAGCCCCGGTACTTCCAGCATCAATAATGGTTGTTACACCTGTTTTATAACCAATCTCATCAATATCATCTCCGTACGGATCGAATTCCGGAAAAGCGTGTACATGCATATCAATCCATCCGCTGGAAATGTAAACTTTGTTTTTAAAATCCAATATTTTTTCTCCATCTCCGGTTCCTGGCGGAGCAATGTCTACAATTTTCCTGTTTTCAACTACAATGTCTGCACCATTTCCATCTGTCGTTTCTACATTCCGTAAAACGAATCTAGATGTCATTTTTATCATCACCTTAATTAATGTAAACGCTTGATTGTTTTGTTTACGTTTATTATTTTCTCTTTTCAAAAACAGATTAACACTTTTTATTATTCAGGTCAATATAACGTTATAATGTTTAAATTTACTTCAAACTGGATTAGTTGAGGACTTATTTTAAGTATTTTGATCTTTTAAGAAAAAGAAAAAACAATGAATCAGAACAAATAGATATACAAACCTCGGAGGAAGGAACATAGAAAAGTCTCTCCTAATTCATTTATCGAATTAGATTGAAGCTATGAATACGTTATCTGTTAATAAGCTAAAAATTATGAGGAATTGCAAGATAAGGCTTTATATTACCAAATGGTAAACAGGCTAGATGTATACATTACTGGCGGCATCATTGAGGGACACGAAAAACCCAAGCGCATTCTTTAGGACGTGCTTGGGTACTTGTTTATCTAGTTTCAGGATGAAAATACTTCCATAAGCAAAAGTTTGCTCTTCATACCAATTAAAAACCTTTTTAGACTAATAGTTTCAATATGTGTAAGTACCCTCTGTCAGGTTAAGATTATTGCGCGATGTATGTGATTGCTTTCGCTGTAATACTTACACCGAAGAAGCATGTAATACCGGGGATGAACCATAAGGCTGCTCCCAGCAAGAGAAAGATGCAGGCATAGCCTACGTTTTGTTTTGGATGTAGGCAGGCGTGTGCAAATGATCGTTTGATTTGCGCCATCGTCGATTTGTCTGTCTGAAAAAAGTGGAAGAAGTGTACGATACAGAGCAGTAAAAAGCATATCGTGCTTATGACGACAAGCTTTAGTATTGGCTGCGCGCCTGGAAGAATCAGTAAGTTGGAGCTCATGAGAATGAGCATGGTGATCCATATGATCGATGCTTTATTAATAGGAAAGAAGGCGTTACGATATGCTTGGCGAAAAACGTGAAAGATCGCAGTCGCTGATGTGTCAGTCTGTTGTTTTGTAACTTTTAGGAGTGCGTATGTTGCTGGAAATAAACCAAAGATGACTAATCCTGCCAGAGTAAAGAGTATCCATAGTATTTGTACATATGCATACCAATATATTTTTTGAAGAAGGTTGGCATATTGGGTTAACACGGTATTCATAGGATCACCACCACGTTGTTAGATGTGCTGTTCGGTTTAACGGTCTTGTAAGAACTGTACTGCTTGCTTAATATTTCCGAGGGCATTTGTGCCCGCTTCGCGTTCAACAATTAGGTAACCGTCGTAGCCAATATCTTGGAGTGCTTGAAAGTATTTATCAAATGGAACAGAGCCTTTTCCGAGCGGTGTTTCTCTGAACCCTGTGCCATTTTCGACCATTTCTGCAATAGCGGCGTGGCTCATCGGCTCGTATCCGAGTTTACCGTAAACATTCCGTGGATCAACAAAGCCGAGCTTTTTCCCGTCTTTGACGTGTGTGTGAACGATATAATCCTTTAGCGTATAGACACCCTGTACAGGATCATCGCCTGTAACCATCACCATGTTGGCTGGGTCGAAGTTGACAGATACACCGTTTGTTGACAGCTGGTCGAGAAACGATTTGAGCCGATCAACAGGTTCAGGCCCAGTTTCTACTGCAAAGTACGCATCTAACGATGAGGCAAATACTCCAAGCTCTTCGCATGCTTCTAGCATTGTCTGGTATACGTGATTTTCTTCTTCTGGGATAATGCCGATATGCGTCGTAACGATTGGTGCACCAAGCTCAACAGCAAGCTCTAATATACGTTTGGACGTATCAATCTTTTCAGCGTTCACACTTCGATCTTGAAATCCGTGGCCGCCTAAGTCCCCGCATAGTGCGGAAATGGTTAAGCGATTGGCTTGCAGCTCTTCTTTCAACCGCTTTTTTGTGTCAGTGGTGATCGTTTTTGGATTCATTTCTCCAGAGACAGCATACAGTTGTACCCCTTGTACATTTAGGTCTCCAGCTAAACGCAGACCGTCCCATAGTCCTTGTTGAAAACCGTCTGCAATAACACCTATTGGATTATGCATACGTCCTTCCCTCCTTGTTTATTATTTTCTGTACATATTGGAAGCCTTTTTCCGTACCATACAAACAAGGTTCGATTCCTTCAAATTCAATTGACAAGAAGCCATCGTAACTACTTTCTATAATGGTATGCAGGATGTCGTTGATTGGCAGGTCACCTTGTCCGATAATGGAGCCCCTTATTTTTTTACCCCCTGCGGTTTGAATCCAATCGCCCTGAAGCAGATGGTTTGCTTCGCGTATGTAAAAGTCTTTGATATGTACCATTGAAACATACGGCAAACACTTTTTCACTGCAATTGCTGGGTCCTCATCCGTACAAACGAAATTGCCAACGTCTAGGGTTAAGCGAAAATTAGGATGATCGACTCGATCCAACAAGGCGATGATTCGGTCACTACCTTGTAAATAGAATCCATGATTTTCAATAGATGTCACAATACCGTAGGATGACGCATATTCGGTAATTTCTTTGCATGCAACGGCAAGTTGATCAAGCTCATTAATAAACGTCGTAATTGTAGCGTTCGCTCGTGTGGCTGCATCATGCCTCATAAGTGTAACACCAAGTGCCGCTGCCACATCGACCTCATTTTTCACTCTCTTAATTTCATCTCTGTATTGCTTTTCATCCTCTACTGCAAAGTTAGCGCTGATTGCATAGTTGGAAATTTCTAATCCTGCCTGGTTCGCCTGTTCACGAATGATGGGTGCGGTATCTAAAGTGACCGCTAAGCCGTGTGGTACGATTTCTACGTGCGTGGCTCCTATTTGTTTGATCCATTGAAACATCCCCTCGACGGCTATTTCGTTCGACTGGAGCGCATGTAATAAGCTGTAGGTGCTGACACCAATTTTCATACGATAGACTCCCTTTTTCGATTTTGAAACGTAATTTCTTGGCGTTTTCCAGCCGATTCATAAATTCCATTCAGTATTCTCATCATTTCAACACCATCGTCCAGTGAGCTAATCGGTGTCTCTCCTGTTTGGCAGCACTGAATAAAGTGATCAATTTCTCTTGTGAATGCTTGTTTTACATCTAATGTTGGTGAATCGGTTTGCGGAAAGACGTTGAGCATTGTATTGTGCTTTTCGGTCATCATTTTAAGCTCAGGCTCGATTTCTAGCCCACCTTTTGTACCGTAAAGCTTTACTGTTGTCTCGTCTTTGGATGCATGCAGTGTGTAGCTCACGTCTACCATTAGGGATGCACCATTTTCAAAGCGAATGATTGCGTTCGCTAAATCTTCGACATTATTCTGATTTGGATCGTAATCAGCTGCTTTATAAAAAGATACATGTTGAATGTTCGATCGGTTTCCTAGCTCATAGTATGTGTTAGCACTAATGGATATCGGCTTCGGCTTGCCCATTAAATACCAACATAAATCAATGACATGTATACCGATATCAATCAGCGGGCCTCCACCGGACTTCTGTTTATCTGCAAACCAGCCTCCTGGATTACCAGCTCGGCGTAAGAAAGAGGTTTTGGCGTAGTAGAACTCACCAAACATTCCGCCATCAGTAAATTGCTTCATCATTTGTGTATTCGGATCAAAGCGGCGTACAACGCCTACCTGTACGACAGTACCCGCCTCTCTAGCAGCCTCTTGAATTCGCTCTGCCTCTTCTACACGAATAGCAATTGGCTTTTCTATTAATACGTGCTTTCCAGCCTGCAGTGCAGCAATCGCAATATCTGCATGTGTATAATTCCACGTGCAGATGCTTACGGCATTTAAGTCCTCTAGTTCTAACATCTCTTCATAGTTATCAAATACGTGCGGGACACTGTATTGGGAAGCTACCTGCTCCGCACGCGCTTTTTGTTGATCACAAATCGCGAAAATTTCTGCATCTGACTGCTTCCTATAAGCGTCAAGATGCTCATGCGAAATCGAACCTGTTCCAATAATTCCTACGCGAATACGTTTCATTTTCTACTCCTCCTTTATTTCAAGCATTCCTTTGTACACACCTTTTTCGGATCCTGGGATGTCCATCGCTCCAACTGTCTGTTTGTAAAAAGACACCGGTCCGGCACCTCCAATAATGGCATACGCATAACCCATATGCTTCATTTCATTCAAGCTTTCTACTAGGAGCGCATGTCCAATCCCTTTACCACGTTCCGCTTTGTCTACTCCCGTTGGTCCAAAAAAATTACGGGAGGTGACATTATAACAAGCAAATCCTATTAGCTTGCCATCTTCAACAGCAATGAGGCATGAAGCCGGTGTTTGTGTACATGCGACATCACATTCACTAGCCCATTTTTCCGAAAAATGCTCTCTCACCCATGCGACCACGATATGCTTCTCAGGGGGTATTGGTTTCCGAATCGTCCATGGCTGGTGTGTGGTTGACTCTAGCTGTGGTATTCGATACAGCGGTACTAGCAAATCTCCCATTGGTTCACCGCCTCCTCTTATGATATTAGAATCAGTTGATTAACACTGTTTCATACACCTTCCTAACCTTTTACTGATCCTGCTACCATTCCTTTCATAATTTGCTCTTGGAAGAATACATACATCAAGATTGTTGGTATAACGGCAATCGCCATTGCTGCCATCGTTAATCCATAATCCGTGCTAAATCCGTTAGAAAAGACAGCTAAACTAAGCGGTAACGTTTTTAACGACGAATCGTTAATAAATACAAGCGCAAACACGAACTCATTCCAGTATCGTAAGAATGCCAGGATCGCCACCGTTGACAAAGCCGGAACAGACAACGGAAGAATTATCCGGAAAAAAATGCCCCAATAGCCTGATCCATCCATTACAGCCGCTTCCTCAATCTCTTTCGGAATCGACGACATATAAGCGACTGTTAAAAAGATCGCAATGGGAAGTTCAAAAGCGGTATATGGTAAAATAAGGGCCCAGTACGTATTCAGCAGCCCAACCTCATTCATTAACGTAAAAAGTGGCACGAGTGTACTATGAATCGGAATCAGCATTCCGAGTAAAAAGAAAACCATCAAAAATCCTTTTAAACGAAATTTAAATCGCGACAATGCATATGCTGTAAGCGCACCGAGAAACACGGTTAATACCGTAGCTGCAACGGTTACGATGGCTGAGTTCATCATCGCCCGTCCCATTTCAGCAATCTGCCATGCACGAACAATATTATCGAACGTCCACTCCTCTGGAAGAGAATAAGGATGATTGAAAAACTCTTCATTTGTTTTAAACGCACTAATCATCAGCCAATACAGCGGATAAATCATTGATAAAGAAAACACAATTAAAAAACCATTTTTCAGTATACGAAACACAACCTGTTTGATTTGAAATGTCACAGAAGGTGCTTGCTTTTCGAGTACTAATTTTTGCTCCATCATACGCCCCTTCCTTCCTGTTTTCTCCTCATTAACAGCTGACTAATAACAATTAAAATTAAGCTTACAATAATAATCATAGTTGACACAGCAGAACCATATCCATAGCGATAGACCATAAACGTATTATTGTACATATAGGTAGCCAACAGTTCCGTTGATTGTGCTGGACCGCCGCCCGTCATGACAAATACTTGGTCAAAGGCCTTCAAACTTCCAGAAATACACAATACAACAGCGACCATAATTGTCACCCACATCATCGGCAATGTTATATGAATGAGCTTTTTGAATCCTGAAGCGCCGTCAATCTTGGCCGCATCATCTAATTCCGACGGTATATTCTGAAGTGCAGCAATAAAGATAATGAGATACGGACCTATGTAATTCCATATAATAGGTATTGACACTGCATACATATTAATGCTTGGATCCGCTAACCATGGGCGTGTCCACGATTCTAAGCCAACCGCTGTCAGCAGCGTATTGATAATGCCAAATTGCGGATGATAAATATATCCCCAAATCAGACCAACCACAACGGTAGAAATAACCATTGGTAAAAAGATAGCGGAACGTACAAACCGTTGAAACAACGAGCTTTTGCGAAGCATAAGGGCAAGACCTAGTGCAATTGGCACCTGACCAAACACCGAGGCACCAACAATAATTAAGTTATTTTTCAACGCCCGCCAAAAGATCGGATCCTTAATCACTTCTAAATAATTTGCCCACCCAATAAATAATGGTTCACCAACACCAGACCACTTAAAGAATCCATAATAGGCAGACCAAAAAATCGGAATAATAACGAAAAAGGTATAAAGCAAAAGGGCTGGAAGCAGTGTGACTGCAAGCATGCCCTTTACCTTTAGTACTGACTGCATGTTCTTCTCCCCCTTTTGCTTATGACATACTTACTTTATTCATCAACCGCTCGAGCCTGTGCCTGCTGTAACTTTTTTGCTACGGCTTTCTCATCTCCACCTAACATGATTTGTTGCAGCCCGGTATTGATCGCTTCACCAGCTGCCGCTGACAAATGCAAATCGTACACTGGTGCATACTCAACCTCACGTACTAATTTAAACGCATTATAAAATAGCGGACTCACTTTTTCTGGATTAATTTCCACGTCATACATTACCATGGAACTACTTTCCGCAATCGCTTTTTGCGCCTCCGCATTACTTAACGCATAAATGAGTTCAAGAGCCGCCTCTTTCTCCTCACCTTTTGTTTTACTGTTAAGTAAGAAGCCACCACCTGGTCCGCCCGTAATCGTGTTAGCCCGACCTTCACCTTCTGGAATGGCAGGAACAACAGATACCCCTATATTTTGCAAAGTTTCTTCCGATACAGAAGCCGCTAAGCTACTGATTGTCCATGATCCATTAATCATCATCGCCGCATTTCCTTGAGCAAAATACTGCTCTGCTTGTGTATTGTCAATCGCGTTTGCTCCATCCTGGTAAGCATTTGCATCCACTAACTGTTTAAAATATCCTAATGCTTCAATAAAAATGGGATCCGTAAAAGACGCTCCATCTTGCGCAATAGCATCCATAAACCATTCCGTACCTGTAACACGATCCGCAATCGCACCAAATGTAGTTGACTGAGCAACCCATGGCGCCTTGTTACCAATCGCAATCGGAGTAATCCCCTTTTCATTAAACGCATCCATCACCTGCATCAATTCATTCCATGTTTTAGGAACTTTTAGATTATTCTCTTCAAACAACTGTTTATTGTAGTACAAAAATGAAGTAGCAGACATCGCAACTGGAGCTGAATAAATCTCGCCATCACCATACTCGAACGCCTCAAGCCCACCAGGTAAAAATGAATCACGCCATTCTGGATGTTTCTCTAACAGTGGAGTAATCGGCTGAATCAAATCACCTTCATAAAACTCATCCGTAAAGCTTCCAGTATACGTCAAGAAAATATCTGGAAGCTCATCAGCTGCCGCTACCGTACTGATTCGCTGGCGGTAGCCATCAACCGGAATAGCTTGTACATCGACTTGAATTTCCGGATGTTCTTTCTGAAATTGTTCAATCATTCCACGAATCGTTTTTGCACGAAGATCATCGCCTGCAAAGTTATGCCAAATCGAAATTGTAATCCCATCTTTTGTATCAACTGAACCACCACTTTCTTCACCGTTGCATGCAGCTAACATAAGTAATAACAGAAGAACGACACTTACAAACCATTTCCTCATTTAAATAAGCCCCCCTTTTCAAATATAGACCCATTATATGTTAACGTTTTCATTCGCTAAAGGGGTCAAATCACAGACGTAGGGTAGAAAATACTAGAATATTAGAACTTTTTAGAGTATTAAAAAAGGAGGCTCCTTTTCTTGAGCATCCTATTTGTACTGATGACGGTATTTAGATGGTGTCATACCCGTATGCTTTTTAAACTGGTTGGTAAAATATTTCCAGTCTGCATACCCTACTAATTTCGAAATGTCCTTTACTTTGGCATCAGAGTGAAGGAGTAGTTCTTCTGCTTTTTTCATCCGAAGCTCTGTGAGGAGTTCAACATATGATTTTCCGGTTTCTTTACGGATCATATTGCTTAAATAGTTGGGGTGTATGTGGACGTGGTTAGCGACTTTATACAAAGTTAGTGATTCACCAATCTTCTGTTCGATATAATAAATGGCTGTTTGTACGTAACTATTTTGACGATTCGCTTGCTTTTGATAATCATCCATTACCTGTAAAAATAAGGGAGGGAGTGTTTGTTCCGGTGACGGAAACCATTCAGCAGCAGAGGGCAGTGATTTATAGTTACACGCCTCTTGTCCACTCGAAAGTGCTACCCGGTTGACGAAGCGAATCGTTGCGATAAATAGGGTTTGTACATATAGATGGATAGATCCTGGTGTCGCCTGAGGATGCGCAAACAACCAACCAATAAGATCTATCAGCCAACGCTTCAAATCCTCATGGTTACCAATCTTCATATAATTAAACAGCTCTTCCTCATGATCCGGTAGTCGTTCTATATGTGGGATGCCTACGCGTGACTTGATATCTTCTGCACCGATCAATGTACGATCTGGCAACAGCCATTTGTATAAAATAAGTGAAGTTGCTTGCTCAAAAGATGATGAAAGTTCTGTTAAAGATGACACTACCGTTCCGGCAAAAACAGGCTGGTGTAACAGTTGCGTGATTTTCTTGGTAGCCATACGTAATAGGTAATCATCCTCTAAACGGGTATCTCTTTGAACAATAATGACGGTTTTCTCGTTGTATGGGACCCATTTACCAAAAACATAGGTCTTCCAAAGTTTCTCGTAGTATGCCAGCTGACTTGGCTGTAACAGTTGATCGATTAGTAATAATTGAATCGGTGCCTTGTTAAGCTCCGGTATGAGTTCACATAGCCGATTGACATCTCCAGGATCAGCGATTTTGTGCAACAATCGCTTCATGAGCGCTGATATCATACGCTCACGTTCTCCCTGCTTCCACTGCACATGCTCCTTCGTATGCTCAAGCCTGTCTTTTGCTTTCTGCACCGCTCGTAAAATATCATCAGGAGCACTTGTTTTTAACAAATAGTCACAGACACCTTGACGTAGCGCCTCCTGAGCATAGGCAAATTCATCATATCCGGTTAATACAATCACTTCGATCGCAAGCTTACAGTCGTATACATATGCTGCTAAGTCGAGCCCACTTTTCCCCTTCATTCGAATATCCGTTAGAAGAATATCCGGCATTTCCTCACTGATGCGTTTTATCGCCTCTTCTGCTGATGATGCCGTCTCTAGCAATTCGAACCCGTTCTCACTCCAAGGAACCACCTTTCGCATCCCTTCTCGAATGATAATCTCATCATCAACGATCAATACTTTCATTAGAATTACCTCCTCTCTAATGGAATCGAAAACTGT
The DNA here is from genome assembly GCF_045920555.1 of Pseudalkalibacillus sp. A8. Classification (NCBI taxonomy): domain Bacteria; kingdom Bacillati; phylum Bacillota; class Bacilli; order Caryophanales; family Fictibacillaceae; genus Pseudalkalibacillus; species Pseudalkalibacillus sp. A8. The sequence goes on along the minus strand of NZ_CP174509.1, from coordinate 2,413,358 downwards.
ACAGACGTACCAACGTTTAAACGACTCGTTATGCACATCCCCGCAGACGGGCCATAATGTAATAGAAGACGAAGATTCACATTCCTAAGCCCGTAGCCTTTACCAACAACTACCTCGCTATTTGCATCATATTCAAATTGCTTATGCAGCTGTTGTACCTTTTCCTCTGACATACCGACACCATTATCTTTAACTGTAACATGAAGATACGTTTGGTCCCACTCACCTATGACTTCAATGACACCGTCATCCACACTATTTGGAAATAGTCCGTGAATAATACTGTTTTCAATAAGTGGTTGAAACACAAGCTTTAGTATATACATCTGCTTTACATCATCCGGAAGACGAACGTCTAATTGGAATGAATTGGGGTAACGGATCTTCTGAATGTGCATGTAATGTGATAGATGGGCAAGTTCCTGTTCCACCGTACACCATTCATTACCTTTATTTAAACTAAATCGTAAAAAGCTGCTAAGAGATGAGACCATTTCCGAAATATTCTTCTCTCGTGCAGCAAGCGCCATCCAATGAACCGATGCGAGTGTATTATATAAGAAATGTGGATTGATTTGTGCTTGCAATGCCTGTAAATCAACCTCTCGCTTAATAGATTCATTTTTCTTGATGCGTGCCATTAACAATCGAATACGCTCATTCAAATGATTATAGTTTACAATCAGCTGACCGACCTCATCATGCGAATGTGGAACCAACTGTTCAACACCATCACCTGGATTCGACCTGCGAATCACTGTTGTTAATGACGAAAGCGGACCAATCACTTTGCGAACAAAAAATAAGACAAGTCCTGAAACAAGGAGGCCAGCAATAACCACTGCCATTATCGTTAACCACAAAAAGTAGCGGTTATTCGCACTATACTCTTGAAATGGAATAATGCCGATCAGCTTCCAACCAACATCTGACAGTGTGGTAGATAATACCGTCTTTTTTTCTCCATCCTTTTGATACGTAAACGCATGTCCTGCGGTACCTCTATCAACCAGTGAATAAATGCTCTTTAACTCCCGTGCACCTCCGAGTTTCTCGGACTGTCCTGCCAACACATTCCCCTTATACATCAGCAACACAAACCCATTCCACTCAAAATTGATCGATTCCAAATGCTCCTCAATAACTTGCTGATCCAAACTAATAGACAAGTGACCAATTAAATTGTAGCCATCTGTACTGCGAATCGGTCGCGACAATGTGATCATTTCTTGCGTTCCAAGTGACGTCTGGTGGTCATGGTGTGATGACCACCATTTACCAGCCTTATAATAGCCCATAGACTCTCTAATAGATGCCAAGGACGGAACGATCGAAATAGTCGGGTTATCATTGATCGGCTCAATTAAAACATTAGCGATATATGGTTTGGATAGTGCTAAATTTGATATAAAGCCATAAATAGCACGACGTTGCTGGATCGTATCCTGATTCATCTGTAAATATTGCTGTACATCTTCATTACCAATCAAGAAGACTGACATATTTTCCACATCATTAATAATAAATTCCAATTGAGTTTCAAGCTGCTGTAGCGAACTATTACCGGAAATCGTAGCACGCTCCTTTGATAGATGAACCGCGGTTAAATAAGAAAACAGACCAAGTAAACAAATCGGCAACAGCACTGCAAGCAGTATGAACACCGTTAGTTGATTTTGCAGTGAACGACGAAACCACCGTTTCATTACCGAGCAACCATTGTCGTATCAGACTGCATCAGCTGCTTCACATCAGCAAAAGAAGCAATCATCCCATTTTCTAATAATGTAAGCTTCAGTATCCTAGAAGCAACCCCAAATACAACCATTCTCACTTTTAACACTCCCCTTTTGTGATCCTCCAACCTTCTTTTTCTTAATCAGGCTGGTTTTAAATGAATTTTCTCTTAGAGACTTTCTGTATTCCGCCATACAAAGCGGCCTAATAAATTGTTTTTTTTAATAATGTAAAACCTATAACACGCTTTGAAAACTCCATATCAGTTGGCTATACTCACCTACTATTTTTTTGGACTTCCTTTTTCCAATAAGCTAAATAGTAATCAATCATAACAGATAGTGACATATTTACATTTTATAATGACAAATTCCGATTTGAAAGGACAGTAACCCCATTATCAAGAAAAAATAGCTTTCGTGGTATATGATAGATTCGGTGTAAAAATCTATAAAGTTAGTGAATCATTAATGTTTTGTGGTTCACTTGTGATGTACTGATTTGAGGAATACGGCCGAATCAACAATGTCCTCTAAATAACAGCGGAAAGAGAACATACGAAAATTACAAGTTTTTAAACATAAATATATAAAAATGAACCCCAAAAATTACCTTATTGTAGGAATTTCCAGGTTTCTGGGGGCCGAAAACGTGCCACCACTTTCACTGATACAAAAATAAGTTATACAATAGCTAATCTCACTATTGCTTTCCTTACCAACGCTTCATAGGGAGTAAGCCCTCCACGTTATCAGCTTACAACGTTGAATTATGTCTATTATAGAATGAACTTAGGTGCTTCCTGTAAGCCTGTTAGCCGTTCATATACCTGTAACATATCATGGATTTTCATAATTGTTATTCTTACTCATCCACTGTAACCTCACATTAGGTGATATACACATTTCTGTGTATTGCCAGTCTAGACCCGTACATTCAGAAGTTCGTCAGCTTAACCTTTTATTTTAGGTTCTTTTGCATTCTCACCATATTCATTCAACTCAAGCATCATGATTTACACCACCCCCGCGGGTAGGCTTTCGTCAGCCGAGCTGATACGGTAAATTCTTACGCCTTTTTGCCGAGCTTATAACACTATCATTATTAAATCCAGTGCTATTCGACGCAGAGAGAGCCCTTCAAGACGTTACTCTATTATTTGACTCTTCGATATAATCCTTCAATTCCGAAAGGAATTGTCTAACCTTTATCTGAGTAATGTGTCCCATCCTCAATTTAAATTAGAAACGTTTCGCACAACGATCTGGCCCTTTTCTGCAAACCATAAAAAACCTTTTTGATCCAGTTTTCGTTTGTATTTATCGAACGTTTGTTCCTATAATTAGACTACAATATCCATAACTGTAAGGTGAATTAAATTTGCAGTTCTCAAACCTTGAATGGGAGTCGTTACGTGTGGAGCATAATTTTGATGGGAAACCTTATCATTTATCTATTATTTGTGTTGTTAATAACACCACTTGTTTATTCCAGATTAGGAAAGAGAAAAGTTGGGAAATTCATTACATAGCCCATGCGTGTGAAGAATGTGAATATTGCGGTTCCGTTCACTTGTATTCAACATGTGAGATATTATCCTCTTCTTTGAAGGGAAAAGAAGATACACTCTTCAAGTGGATCCGAACACAAAAACGAAATTAGAATCTAAGATTTATGTTGAAAGATCCAAGTTTTTATACAAATCTCCCCTAAAATTACCAATAGCAATTCACTAACATCTTTTATGAGTCCTTTGCTAAACTTGGCTTAGGTGAGACTCATGTGCTTCTACAAACAACTAAAAATACGTTTAATGATTCGGATTACATCTTTGAAATGAAATTGGATGGTTTTCGAGGTATCTTCAGTCAAATCGACGGAACACCTACTTTATATACACGCCACAATAACATTGTAACAGACCGATTACCTGAACTATTGAATGTCCCTATCATAGAAGATATCTCCTTGACGGAGAGGTCGTTTGCTTTAATCCACTAACAAAACAGGTAGACTTTGAAGGCGTTATGGAACGTTTCCTGACAAAAAACAAACAAAAAATCACACAAAGAGCTATAGTACAACCAGTTATCTTCGTAGCATTTGATATCTTATTTTATAAGGGTGAAGATCTTCGAAAACTCCCCTTGATGGAACGAAAAGCTATTCTGGATGAAGTTATAAAGGATAACCAAGCCTTCTCCAAAATCAGGTTTATTGAGGAAGACGGCGTATCTTACTTTGAAGCAATAAAAAAAGCGAACCTTGAAGGAATGGTCGCTAAATATAAAAACAGTGTCTACCAACCGATCCGGTCCAACCAATGGTTAAAGATTATCAATTGGCAGTACACTGATGTCTTTATAACAGGATATAAAAAAGATCAAACCGGCTGGATAGCATCGATTGAGGACGACCATCGAATGAAATCAGTCGGTGTAATTGAATATGGAGCTTCTCCTGATGAGCGTAAGGCGTTTTATCAAGTTTCCAAATCACTGATTACCCATGAGGATCAACAAAAGGTTTACCTGGACCCGGGCATCCCTGCGAAGGTAAAATTCCGAAATTGGACCAAAAAGGGGTTACTAAGGACTCCTGTAAATTTATTCTATAACTTAAAAGAAGCTCATAATTGAAAAATCCATTCATTGGTAAAGTTTAAAAAAGGAAGGAGGCTAGCTCCTTCCAAGTTATTATACATATCCTTTTTCTTTCAAACTTGTATACCCAGCGTTAGCATTGACGACGAGATGATCCAAAACCTCTATCCCCATCATCCGTCCAGCTTCTACAAGTCTTTTTGTTACCTCAATATCTTCTCTGGACGGGTTCGTATCTTGAGAAGGATGCTGGTGACATAGTATGATCGCTGCGCTGTTATTCAGGATTGCACTTTTGAATACTTCTCTAGGATGCACAATACTTGCATTAATTGAGCCTACATGGCACCGATGAACGGCAATAACTTTATTTTTGGTATTGAGACACATGACAAAGAACACATCCGATAACCGTAGAAATGTCAATGGGCTTCGCCTTACAATAACCGTTTCGAGTGACAGCCCTTGATTCAACGAATTGGAGTGGATCTCTCCCGATTTAAAAAATAGCCGACAGCGTGCTTGCCGGCTATTTGAATATAGAATTCAATTCGATTTCCTGCGAGGATATACATTTGTTCGCTGGGCCCAAGCTTCCCAAGTTTGCTTCATTTCCTCAACAAGTTCTGGGTATATATCCTTCAGGTTATGCAATTCTGTCCGATCATTTTCCATATCATACAGTTCCCAATCCATTTCTTTTATTTTTGAGAGCTTCCATTTCCCTCGGCGCACACCACAATGCTGTTCATGTTCAAAGCAAAAGATACGTTCTTCAGCTTCATTTCCTTGAAAGGCAGGTAACATACTTTCCCCTTCCATTGGCAGGATGCGATATCCGTTATAGTTTTCCGGATAGGAAGTGCCAGTAATCTCCACAAATGTTGCCATAAAGTCTATAAAATGCCCTGGTCGATGATCAATTTCTCCCTTACGCACCACTTTTTCAGGCCAATGAACGATCAAAGGAGTACTAATCCCACCTTCATGCCCGTAATGCTTATACAGTCTGAGTGGTGTACTGCATGCATTTGCCCAGCCAGAACCATAGCTATGATAGGAATCAGGGCCTCCCATCCATTCTAAATCCTCTTTTCGGTGCAGAAAATTAGAGGTTGTAATCCAGTCATCAAATCCCCATGGATCCCACTCCGCACAGGCACCATTATCTGAACAAAATAGAATTAACGTGTTTTCCAGCTCACTTTTTTCTCGTAAATCGTCAATCACTCTGCCAATATTCTGATCCATACGATCTATCATTGCGGCATAAATAGCCATTCTCTTTACTAGATCCTTTTGCCGGTCCGGATCAATGGAGTCCCAGGCGGGATTAACGCCTTGGATATTTCTGTCCCTATTCCAGTATTCTGAACGTGGTGTCAGGAGCATATCTTCCGGAACAATATCCAGTTCCTTCATCTGTTCCAGCCTTTCTTCCCGAATTCTGTCCCATCCTTTTTCGTATACCTTTTCGTATTTAGCAATTTCCTTTTTTGGTGCCTGTAATGGAAAATGGGGCGCATTATACGACAGATAAAGAAAGTACGGCCGCTCGTCCTGCCGTGAGTCTTCGATAAAATCCAATGCATGATCAGTAATTGCATCGGTAGCATAAAATTCACCGTCCGAATAACTTCGCTCTGGCCGACCTTCAGGTAAGCGGGTATAATCTCGCTCATCCCAGAAGCTGGTAAACCCACCTAGCAAGCCATAGAAATCATCAAATCCACGTTCTATTGGACCAATTTCACCTACATGCCATTTTCCTGATAAATACGTATGATACCCAGCCTCTTTTACAACTTCTGCTAGTGTTACACAATGATTTTTTAAGTATCCGCGATAACCAGGTGTTTCCAGATCCTCTGTCATTTCTCCAACCCCGGCCTGATGTGGATAGAGTCCACTTAGCAAGGAAGCTCTGCTCGGACAGCAACGGGCCGAATTATAAAACTGGGTAAAACGCAAGCCTTCTTTTGCAAGCTGATCCAGGTTCGGAGTATTGATCTCACTCCCGAATGAACCAAGATCGGAGAAGCCTAAATCATCCGCCAAAATTAAAATAATATTAGGTTTATAGTTCACGATATATTCCCCTCTAATCCAGCATAGGTGTTATGTTGCGTCATTAATTTCTTTTATCTTTTCCATGGCAATCTTCGGTTCTCTGTTTTCCTTCAACAATCCATTGATCTCTTGTTGCACATCCGTGGTTTGGGTGTAACAGTAACCACTGATATATGGAATATCCTTAACCGCATCCGTAATTTCGCGATAACGTTCTAAAAACTCTTCTTCTGTGGATACTTGTTTTCCGTATCCCCAGCCAGTATCATCCTTAAAGGCTATTCCTCCATATTCCGTCAAAATAACAGGCTGACCATTATATTGATAACCTTCCGCAAAAGCATACTTATGATTGTTATGAGGGATTTTATTGTTTAAAATTTGTTCCTTCTCCTTATATCGGTCATAAAATACTGCTCCAGATTCTTCATAATCATGTAGCGCTATAATATCAGAAATGGTATGCTCCCACCCATCATTTACGATAACCGGGCGAGTGGCATCCAGTGTTTTCGTCAAGTAGTAAATCGTCTCTGTAAACGACTGCTGCTTTTTATCCTTAATAATATGCGGAACTCCCCAGGATTCATTAAATGGAACCCAGGTGATGATCGATGGATGATTATAATGCTGCTTTATGATTTCCAGCCACTCTTTTGTAAAATTTTCAACTGCTTCATCAGAAAACTCATACGTAGCAGCCATTTCCGACCAGACAAGGAGGCCTTTCCTGTCACACCAGTACAGAAAGCGATCATCCTCGATTTTCTGGTGTTTCCGAACGCCGTTATATCCCATTGCCAACGTTTTATCAATATCTTCTATCATCGCTTCATCCGATGGTGGGGTGAGCATGGTATCCGGCCAATAGCCTTGATCAAGAAGTAGTTTTTGGTAAATCGGCACATTGTTCAATAATACAGTTCCATTTTTAATGGAGATCTTCCGCATACCAAAATAAGATTTGACTTCATCTATCAATGCATCATCCACATATAAACGAAAGGTCACATCATACAAATGCGGATGATCTGGTGTCCAATGCATGATCTTCCATTCATGGATATCAGAGGTTAACGCTACCTCAATTTGTTCATTGATCCTGTTTGGCGTGATGGAAAATTGGGTTACCTGTTTTCCTTTAAAACTAATTGTTGTCACAATATGACAAGTTTTACTTGGTAATTGATTCAATTGATACTCCAATTCGACCGAATTAGTATCAATTTGTGGTGTAATCTTCACATGATCGATTGTTGTTTCTGGTAAGAATTCAAGCCATACCGTTTGCCATATGCCTGTTTGCTGGACATACCAACATCCAAAATTCTCATTAATCCAACGCTGCTTCCCACGAGGTTGATAACAGCTTTGGCTATCCTCGACTTTTACGACTAATTTATTCTCCTCATGTATGTCAATCGTATGCGTAATATCAAAAGAGAATGCAGCATAACCTCCAGCATGCGAGCCAATATAAACTCCATTCACCCATACTTTGGTAAGATAATCAGAAGCCTGAAATCTTAAGATCGTACGTTTAGCTGCATCTTCTTTTGGAATACTAAAGAAACGATGATACCATATATTGGGATGGAATGTCTCATCATCAATCCCACTTGCTTTTGTTTCATACGTAAATGGAACTTCAATCTGTTCTGTGAATTTAGGTAGCTCCTGCCATTGTTCCCTCTCCCCAACATTTGCATCATCAAAAGCGAATCCCCATGTTCCATTTAAGTTAAGCCATGCCTCCCGTTGGAACTGCGGACGAGGGTACTCGGTTCGTTGATACGTATTAGTTTCCTGTGTCATTGTCTCTTTCATATTTATTCACTCCTCTATTAACCTTTAATTCCTGTGAAACTTATTCCTTTCACTATTTGTTTTTCAAAAATAAGAAATGCAATAATAACTGGAATGGATGCAATTGCATTCGCGGTCATTGGTAATACATACGCCTGCGAATAGGTTGAATTAAACACTGGCAAGCCGACTGGCAACGTATACAATGTTTCCGACAAAATGGATAGGTACGGCCATAAGAAATTATTCCATGAACCAATAAATGTAAAGATTCCAATCGCCGCAATCGCTGGTTTCGCCAAAGGTAAGACAATCTTGTAATACAGCTTAAAATAAGAACATCCATCAATAATGGCGCTTTCGATGACTTCTTTCGGTACACCGTCAAAGAAACTCTTCAAAATAATTACCCCAAGTGGTGAAGCAATCATAGGCAAAATTAAACCAGCGTAACTATCAATAAGATTCATGCTCTTTACAATTTCATACAGAGGGATAATCGTTGCCTCTCCCGGGATCATTAGTCCTAACAAAAAAAAGATATATATTAAATTCTTGAAGCGAAACTTCATTTGCGAGATTGCAAAGGCGGCGAACGAAGTAATAATTAATGTCAATATTGTCGTGATAAAAGCAACAAAGAAACTATTAAACAACCAGCGAAGAATTAAACTATCCATGATAATGTTGACATAATTCGAAATAGTATATGGTGGTAGAAACCACTCAATCGGGTTTGAAGTTGAGAAACCATTTGGCTTTATAGACACGAATAACATCCAGATTATCGGGACGATAAACAATATAGCGATAATAATGCCAACAATTACCTTTACCTTTAATAGCGGATCGCGATTGCGATCCAAAGCTTTTCTACTTTTCGATAAACTAATGGTAGCCATCTAGCTTTCCTCCAATCGTTGGTTTTTCAATTGAATAATCGATAGGATAAGTAGGATGAAGAATAAGGCATAGGACATCGTCGCTGCGTAACTTAAATTATTTTGCGTGAAGCCTGTTTCATAAATGTATTGGATAAGCGGTCTTGTTGCTCCACCTGGACCCCCACCTGTAATTAAAAGTATCTGGGCAAATACTTTATAAGAGGCTAGTATTTGTAATAAGATAATCACACGCCCAATTGGAATCAGTTGCGGTAATGTAATATAACGAAATTGCACCCATCTTGAAGCTCCGTCAATTTCACTCGCTTCATAATATGTGTCGGGAATTTCTTGCAAACTAGTAAGAAAGAGAATCATATTAAAGCCAACCGACCACCATAACGTTACGCCAACGATACTCACCCAAGATAATGTCTTATCAGCCAACCAAAATGGTTCTGCGTTTATCCCTAACGCCTGAATCACTGTGTTTACCAAACCACTATACGGCTGTAGCATAAAGATTGCTAAAAAGGAAATCACCGCAACAGACAAGATACTCGGGAGAAAGAAAGAGCCACGAAAAAATGTTTTTAGTTTGGTATTTAAATTAGCGAGCAGGGCTAGACCTAATGCCAGAAGTACCATCGTTGGTGTGGTAAGGATAACAAATAGGGTGGTGTTCCATAAGGTCTGCCAGAAATAAGGGTCGTTGAACATTTCCACAAAATTCTCCAAGCCGACGAAATCCATTTTTCTTACGAGATTCCAATCATATAAACTCATTTGCAATCCTTTAAAAATTGGAAGGATCGTAAATAACAAATAAGCAATAAAGAAAGGTAATAAGAATGGTATCGCTTTCACATCTTTGATCCAACCTTTCTTATTCATCTCTTAAACTCCTTTCTTATCCAATTTTGTAGTGCACTTAATTATTAATAAGCTCTTTTACTTCTTTTTCAATCCTTTGAAAGGCTTCTTCTGGTGTAGCTTCATTCGTCCAGATCCGATCTAGATTACGAACCATAATATCGTTTATGCCACGATAATAAATGGTTCGATCAGAGAAATTGACATAATCGGCAACTTGAGCATAATCTTCACGATATGGCATTTCTTTAAATTCCTTTGATTCTACTACGGTATCCTTGGCCGGGATATGGCCTGCTCGGGCCCATTTAGCTCCATGGTCTGTGGCAAAGTCCATAAATGCGACCGCACCTCGTTGAACTTCTGGGTCTGCATCTTCATAGGCAGGCAATACAAATGTATGCGAACCACCCCATGCTCCTTTTTGCCCGAAGATATTCGGGAGAGGCATCGCTGTAAAGTTAAAGTCTTCGGTGCTTTCCCAGATTCCTGTAGACCAAACCCCAGTAGCAATGGTTGCTGCTTTACCAGATTGGAAATCCGTATAGAAATCTGCTAGATTTAATGGGATCACTTTATCTTCGTACCAAAATGATTGCATGTATTCCGCTACTTTAATTGCTTTTTCTGTATCTAAGGCATAGGTTGGATTCTCCAAGTCATCAGTAACAATATGTTCCCCGCCAAGCTGTGAATAAAAAGCCCACCATTGTCTAAAGCCATCCATTCCAACCGTTGGGAAGGCTAATGGAATATTCTCCTCAGGCAATTCCTTTTTTAATGTTTGAAAGAATACTCTAAAGCCCTCTGGCGTCTTCTCCATCTTTAATGTTCCATCATCATTTAATAAACCAGCATCATCAATTAGATCGTTATTAAAATACATAATATGTGGATGGGTATCGATCGGGATCGCATAGTGTTGATTGTCAAAGACGGTTTGTTCTAAAATATTTGTATTAAATTCATCCCATTGAACACCTACTTCATCTGCATAGCCATCCAAATCTTGCAAAATCCCAAGATGGACTAATTCTGGCAGTGTATGTGAATGAGATATTGCAATATCTGGTCCTTTACCTGCGCCAAGACTGGTTATCAGCTTCGTATAATATTCATCGAACTCTTGCTGGATATTATTCACATAGAATTCATCTTGACTTTCGTTGAATTCATCAACAATCGTTTGCATGTATTCGGCATCTCCACCTGCAAATAAGTTCCACATTTTAATTTCAGTGGCTCCTTCTGGAACATTTGCGCTACTTCCACTCACAAGCTTACTTATACCGGAACACGCAGTTAAGAGAATAACAATTAAAATAAGACTTAAAAATATACTTAACCTACCTTTCATCAAGCATCCCTCCTTTTTTATTTAATACATATTTTATGTATTAATACTGTTTTATTGTATGTTTGAAACAAATAGTACACTTAATTTTCTGAAAAGTCAATAAAATTCAGAGGGAAATTTTTTGCTAAACTCTATTCCCAAATAAAAAAGGTTCGTACTCCATAGAGTCGAACCTTCTTAAATAATTTACTCTCAAATTAAATCAACATTGTTATGTGAAATCAATCTTCAATTTGATATCCTGCGAATAATCTCCAAACTCCTTACCAAACAAATTGATTCCACCCTTATGAACCGCATCTTCTTTTATACCTACTTTCATTGACAAAAACTCATTTTCTAACAGTTTTAGATCATTAATATTACAATTAGAAAGCTGAAAATCATCAATCATCGTATGTTTTTTAGTTACCTTCCACGTCTTTAACGTACCATATTGTGTACCTGTTGTTTCAATCCAGTAACTAGGATTCAGCTTCCCGGGGCGGTCCCCATAATCTCCAGGACTTGTCCATGTACCAATGTCTACTTCATTGAGCCATACTGTAATATCTGAAGGCCAATTGTGATCATAGTTCGGTGCTTCAGAACAAATCTCCATGGAAATTTGCAGTGCATTCACATCTGCCTTATAAGGGATAACAATAGGGAACTTATACTCAAAATATCCTTTTCTAGTCCATATTAGTTGAGCTTTGGAGCGTTCAGGACTATAAAAATGAACTGGTTCATCCTCGGGTATGAGAATTTTATCTTGGTTTGCCATTCCACAAGTAGGGGCAACTTGAAAATCAGTATACTGTCCAATTGGCATTTCTAATTCATAGCTTTTACTTTCATTAAAAAAGCTATCTTTATTATTTAATTGAATGTGGATATCATCAAAGTTTCTGGTGCATACCTTCATGGCACCTCTCCTTGCAGGTCTCAGTTCTGTCTGTATTAGTGCAGACTGTTCCAAAACCTTAACATGTGAAGCTGCTGTCGATACAGGTATTTCTAAAGTATCAGCCAATTGGTGGATATTCATATTTCCTACATTTAAGAGGTTAATGATCTTCAAGCGAACATCTGAAGACAAAGCATGAGCAACCTTTCGCAATTTATCTGCTTCTTTAATTGATAATTCTAACAAGCAAAATCCTCCCTTTACACTTATGTAAACTTATATATTAGAAAAATTGTAATTATACAGATTTTTTATTTATTTCTTTTTATAATACTATAAAATATGTAATAATTAAACTGTTTAAAAAATATTTAAAAACACTTCATAATGGGGTAACCCAGGGTATCGCCAACATTTTGAAAACCCACAATAATACATTTTTTGGAAACAAGAAGCCGTTTTCTCCTACGCTTGACTGTACCCTTGAAATTACACAGTTTAATAAAAAGTCCTATGCAGCTAAGAGGTGACGTCGGAATGGTGGTATTATCCCCTTCTAGTAGACAGTACAAAGAAAGTTACTTTACTGTTTATTCTGGAGGGGATTTTTTATGGGGAAAAAAAGAAGAACTTTTACTGTTGATTTTAAAATGAAGGCTATTGAAATGTATTTACACAAAGGTATGGGTAGTAAACTAATCGGAAGAGAATTAGGAGTTACGTATTCCGTAATTGATAGGTGGATTAAAAACTATAAGGATGAGGGTATTCTAGGCCTACAAGAAAAACGAGGAAAATCACGACAAAATACAGGTTCAAATAAGCTTAATAAGGACGACAGAATAAAACGATTAGAAGCGGAGAACGAATACTTAAAAAAGCTCTTAGCTGCGAAAAGGGAGATGAGGTCAAAAGAGACAGATCAATAGAGTTTGGTATTATTTATTCATTAAAGCAGAATTTCCCTATTGTGTTACTATGTGAAATTGCTGGGGTGTCAAGAAGTGGATATTATAAATGGGAAAAAAGAAAAAGGAATCCATCTCAAAAGGACAAGGAAGACATATTTATTATGTCTAAAATACTGGAATGCGAACAAGATTCCGATATTAATGGTAGTTTTGGTTATCCGAGAGTTCGTAGATGGCTTATAAGAACATATGGTTTACAGATCAACCATAAAAGAGTATATCGTTTAATGAAGAAAATGGGGATACAAGCTAAGATTCGGAAGAAAAAGTGGAAACACTTTGGCTTAAAGGAACAATGTGTTGTATCAGATAATCATTTAAACCGAGAATTCTCAACGGATAAACCAAATGAAAAATGGGTTACAGATATTACCTATCTTACTTTTAACGGAAAGCGCTTATATCTGTCTGCCATAATGGATCTTTACAATAATGAAGTTGTAGCTTATAAAATAAGTGAAAGAAACAACTTAAGATTAGTACTAGACACAATAAAGAAAGCCATAAGAAAAAGAAATGTTCAGGGAACAATACTACATAGTGATCAAGGGTACCAATATACTTCAAAAAAATATAACCAGCTTCTAGACAAACACAAGATGAATGTAAGTATGTCTAGAAAGGGTAATTGTTATGATAACGCTTGTATAGAGAGCTTCTTTAGCCACCTTAAGACAGAATGTTTTTATAGATATGAGTTTCTCGAGAAAGAACAAGTTATTAAAGCCATAAGAAGATATATGAGATATTACAACAATAAACGATTTCAAAAAAGACTAAGCAACCTTAGTCCTATTGAATTTAGAACTAAGGTTGCTTAATGAAAAGCACCTAGTTTAACCGTGTCTACTTGACAGGGGTAAGACCATGGTTCCGGGGTCATCTTTTTTAATTCGCATTGATTTCTTGAAGAATTAGTAATCCATAAAACCTTCTACTTTCTTACCTAATTCCTCTACGGTTTTACAACTGGATGTATCCAGTTCATCCTTCATATGGCCAAAGAATGATTCATAGAGGCATTATCCTACAGTTTCCTTTCCGTGACATCGATAATTTCTCGTGTTGTCCCGTCTTTTACGCACGATAAATACACCGGTGTCTGTTTTCGAGATAGAGATAGGTGATATCCGTCAGTAAAACCATACCTGTATCCGTCTGGACAAACTGACGATCAGGAGGTAAGCTTTATCGAATCCTGCTTTTAAAACAATTTATCTATTTTCCCTCTCAATCGGCACGTTTTTCTCTTAAGAGTCATACATTTGAATGCAATATAATATATTTTTTATCAATTACTTCAGATTAGTTTTAATCCCCTTGTTTATTGCAAAATAGAAGTGCAGAGCTTTGCAAAGGAAAAATGCAGAGTCCTGCACTTTATTTAAACTAAAAAGGACTTGCCAGCCACCCCAAGTCCCTCTACTGTTAATTGGTGTCTAATCAATGCAGTGGAGGTTAAAGGAGAAAACCATAACAATTTGTAAAACACTAGATTTTAATGCAAGCCATACAGATGATCTATTTGGAGATCCTAAAACCTACAATTCTAAACGGACGATTACAATAAGTCAGGAATTAGTAAGTGATCTTTCATTTCACATTAAACAACAAAATCAGAATAAAATAGTCTTTCAAGATTTATATCATTACGATTTAAATCTGGTTTTGTGTAGGAAAAACGGTAATTTCATACCGAAATCAAGTTTATTTAATGCATTTTCTAGCATTTTAAAAAGAGCAAACCTCCCTCCACTACCTATTCACGCACTTCGACATACCCACGCAGTTCTTTTGTTAGAGTCTGGAGTTGATATGAAATATATTCAGGAACGCTTAGGACACGGCAGCATTCAAATAACTTCTGATGTTTATTCCCATATTTCAAAAAAGATTGATCAAACCAGTATGAGTCGTTTTGAAAACTACATGAATGATATACTTAAGTAACTTTTTGTGGGTGTTTCGTGGGTGGAATGACAAATAATTAAATTTATATAAATTCACCCACGAAAACAAAAACCCCTGACACCAATGGTATCAAGGGTTTAGAGGAATTAGTATAGTTGGATATACTGTTCACGTTCCCAAGGATGAACTTGTGTGCGGAACATATCCCATTCGATTTCTTTAAGCTCAATGAAGTGTTCTGTTGCGTGCTCACCTAGAGCTGCAGTCATGACTTCATTTGATTTGAAGTTTTCCAATGCATCCTTCAATGTCGCTGGAAGGTCACGGATACCCGCTTGTTCACGTTCTACTTTATCCATGGAGTAGATATTGCGGTCTACAGGTTTCGGTGCTTCCATCTGATTCTTGATGCCATCAAGTCCAGCAGCAAGCATTGCCGCCATTGCTAGATAAGGGTTGGCAGATGGATCGACACTACGTACTTCGATACGAGTACTGATGCCTCGTGATGCCGGGATACGAATCAGTGGGCTACGGTTGCGCATTGACCATGCAACGTAACATGGTGCTTCATATCCAGGTACTAGACGCTTATAAGAGTTTACAGTCGGATTCGTAACGGCAGTGAACGATTCAGCATGCTTTACAATACCTGACAAGAACTGCATTGCAGTCTCGCTCAATTGTGTTTCTGTGTTTGGATCATAGAAAGCATTTTCCTTGCCTTTGAACAATGACATATTCGCATGCATTCCGGATCCGTTTACACCGAATAACGGCTTCGGCATGAAGGTCGCATGTAATCCATGCTTACGAGCGATTGTCTTGACCACGAGTTTAAACGTTTGGATGTTATCACATGTCGTGACGGCATCTGCATATTTGAAATCGATTTCGTGCTGACCTGGTGCAACCTCATGGTGAGAAGCTTCAATTTCAAAGCCCATGTCCTCAAGTTCCAACACGATATCACGGCGGCAGTTTTCACCCAAGTCCGTTGGAGCAAGGTCGAAGTAACCACCTTTATCGTTCAATTCAAGTGTAGGTTCGCCTTTATCATCATTCTTGAATAAGAAGAATTCTGGCTCAGGTCCGATATTGAAGTCCGTGAAACCGAGATCTTCCATTTCCTTAAGTATACGCTTCAAGTTTGCACGAGGATCTCCTTCGAATGGCGTGCCATCAGGATTATAAATGTCACAAATCAAACGTGCAACTTTCCCTTTTTCAGATGTCCAAGGGAATACGACGAATGTATCTAGATCAGGGTAGAGGTACATATCAGATTCTTCGATACGGACAAATCCTTCAATAGATGAACCGTCGAACATCATTTTGTTATCGAGGGCTTTTTCCAACTGACTTGTAGGAATCTCTACGTTTTTGATAGTACCAAGTAGATCCGTGAATTGCAGTCGGATGAATCTTACATTTTCTTCTTTCACCATTTTAAAAATTTGATCCTTCGTATACTTCGAGCTCATTTTGTTTCCTCCCTATTTGATTTGAAACTACATTACTACTTGTCTACTACTTGCAATTACTAGAGATTCAATGTGAGGTTGAATTCAATTGAAGAATCGAGACAACTCCCCTTGAATCAATGAGGCCTTTCCATAACGACCTGCTTGATAGAGTTCTTTTTTCAAATGCTTGTGGAGATCTGCTTCAGTAGGCTCCTTTTTATAGTAAGGGTGCATAGACTGCATACCCCTTTCCTTCATTTCAAAGACCTCTCGGATTCCAGCTAAATTGACCCCACGTTCCAGAAGAGACTTGATTTCAAGCAACCGGTCAACATCGTTGAAAGAGAACATTCTGCGATTCCCTTCTGAACGAGCTGGCATTATCAACTTGTTTTCTTCGTAATATCGTATTTGCCGTGCCGATAACTCGGTCAGTTGCATAACAATCCCCATGGGAAATAAGGGCATGTTTCTTCTCACTTGATCTCCCATTGTGCCTCCTCCTCTCTTAAGAACTACTTATAGTATATGCAATGTCAGGATTTATGTCAAATAAATGTTAGAAAACCTCACATTTCTTTTTCGACAAAATAAACAAGAGAGTGACACACACTCCCTTTAATTAATTCCCTATACTTTTAATGTTAAACCAGAATTTTTCAATTCTTTTACAGCTGATAAGATGGCAAGCTTGACATGAGCATACGTCAATCCCCCTTGCACATACGCTTCAAAAGGAGGGCGGATCGGACCGTCAGCAGACAATTCGATGCTCGCGCCTTGAATGAATGTACCTGCAGCCATGATCACATCATCCTCGTAACCTGGCATATAGCTCGGATACGGTACAACATGTGCGTTGACCGGGGAAGCCTTTTGGATTGCTTGGCAAAAACGGATCATATAGTTTGCATCATGGAATTTGACCGATTGGACGAGGTCGGTGCGCTCACTGTCCCATCGCGGAGAAGTATCAAATCCTATTTCCTCTAAAAATGCTGCGGTAAAAACCGAACCTTTCAATGATTGACTGACAACATGCGGGGCAAGGAAAAAGCCTTGGTACATGTCCAATAATGTGTCCAAAGAGGCACCTGCTTCCCTTCCCAACCCAGGTGATGTTAATCGATAAGCGCATAGTTCAATCAAATCTTCCCGGCCTGCTAGATATCCGCCGATTTTAGCGAGTCCCCCGCCTGGATTTTTAATAAGGGAACCGGCGATCAAATCAGCTCCAACATCTGTTGGCTCTTCTTTCTCCACAAACTCACCATAGCAATTGTCGACAAAAACGACCACATCTGATTTAATACTTTTGACGAACTCGATCATCTCTTTAATCTGACGAATCGTAAAAGAAGAACGTTCTGAATATCCTTTTGAACGTTGAATCCCGATCATTTTCGTACCGTTATGTATTTTTGATCTGACTGTTTCATAATCAATTCCTCCGTCTTGGAGAAGATTGACAGACTGGTATGAAATATCGAACTCTTTTAACGACCCTTTCCCATCTCCACGTATCCCCACGATTTCTTCAAGCGTATCATAAGGCTTACCTGTGATATACAAAAGTTCATCTTTCGGGCGCAGGATCCCAGAGAGTGCAATAGAAATCGCGTGAGTACCAGAGATGATATGCGGTCGGACGATAGCCGCTTCTGTACCGAACACTTCTGCATACACTTTTTCAAGCACATCTCTTCCTGTATCGTCGTACCCATAACCTGTAGAGGGGGTAAAATGAAAATCGCTCACCTGATTATCCCGGAAAGCGGACAATACTTTCTTTTGATTGAACTCTTCAATCACATCAATCTTCGCATGGACAGGGCTGATTTTTTCTTCTATTATCTTTGTAAGCTCGACTAATTGTTCGTCTTGGTTAAAAACATTCATTCGATTTCATAATCTCCTAGTTGTTCAATGTTTGAATCCTATCATGGATCGGCAAAGTCGGATGTACATAGCCTTTGCAAATGTACTTTCCGAATTTTTCATCCCATTGTCTTTTTTCAAGGATCGTCAATCTTTGCAAATCGCTTAAAAGCTTCCCTTCATCTGAAGGTACACGGACTGTATATGACTCCATCGATGCCTTGATATGGGTTTCAATCGTTTCCAGCATCCGTCTCCGATCCGCTTTACTGAAAGCAGATACGGAAAGGGCTTGATAGTTCGGCAGCGGGTCATGGTCGCGATCGATTTTATTGTAGACTGTCAAGAAGGGGATTTTTTCTGCACCTAAATCCTTTAATAAAGACATGACAGTTTCTTGATGCTTGTCCCGATTAGGATCTGATGCATCCACCATATGAATGATCAAATCGGCTTCTGTCACTTCTTCCAGGGTTGAACGGAAAGCAGCGACCAATCCTGTAGGAAGATCTTGTATGAATCCGACCGTATCGGTTAAAAGAGTCATCATACCGGCTGGAAGCTTCATCTTCCTTGTCATCGGATCAAGTGTCGCAAACAATAAATCTTCTTGATAGGCATCAGCATCCGTCAAAGCGTTGAACCAGGTTGATTTCCCGGCATTCGTGTAGCCTACCAAGGCGATTTGAAAGACCTGGTTCGCTTTCCGTCTTTCACGATATCGTTGACGATGCGAAGCGACATTTTTCAGCTGATTCTTAATATCGGTGATTCGGTTCCGGATATGACGACGATCTGTTTCCAGTTTCGTTTCCCCTGGTCCTCTCGTACCGATTCCCCCACCAAGCCGGGAAAGCTGCGCGCCTTGTCCAGAAAGACGAGGGAGAAGGTATTCCAATTGGGCAAGCTCTACCTGAAGCTTACCTTCTCGCGACTTTGCCCGTTGAGCGAAAATATCCAGGATCAGCTGCGTGCGATCAACGACTTTCACCTGCAGGGCCTCTGCCAGATTCCTGATTTGACTCGGTGTCAACTCATGATTCACAACGACTAAATCTACGTCTATTTCTTCAAGAAGAGCTTGAACTTCCTCGACTTTTCCTTTTCCGATCAACGTTGCCGGGTGGTACCGTTCACGTTTCTGTGTCACTTCCATTACCGGTTCACCTTGTGCTGTTTGTGTCAGCTCAGCCAATTCACTCATTGAAGATTCAAAAAGGGTGTCATTTCGGTCTGGCAATTGACACCCTATCAGTAAAGTTCGTTCTTTTATGTTTGATGGTGTTGCCAATCTATTCCCCTGCCTTTATTAATTGGCTCACTAAGTTCCTTTAATGTTTATTTTGAGCCGATTCCTTTTCGTCTTAAATCCTGCCTACATCTTAACAGATTCAGGGGGTTTCTGCTAGATTGAGGTCCCTTTCAGTAATCAATAAGAGGCAGTCTCGATCTTCTTTTCCCTCTTTCAAAAGTCGCATTGATTGTTTCCGCATCGATTTTTCAAGTAAATTTCGGATGTAACGGCCGTTTGAAAACGTACTGCCATCCCTTGAACGCACTTGTTGCAGGTGATTTTTCAGTTTTCGTTCAGCGTCAAAGGATAATTTGTATTCTCTGTCTTTTATCATCCGCCTCGCGATATCCATCAGTTGATCGACGGTATAATCCGGAAAGCTGACAACGACCGGAAAACGTGAAGGCAGACCTGGGTTCAAGGTAAGGAAGTTTTCCATCTCTTTCGAATAACCGGCAAGAATCAGGATGAAATCATTTTGCTGGTCTTCCATCGCTTTCACGAGTGTATCGATCGCTTCTTTCCCGAAATCCTTTTCGCCGCCACGTGCAAGCGAGTATGCTTCATCAACGAATAAGACACCGCCGAGCGCTTTTTTCACAAGGTCCCTTGTTTTTTGAGCGGTATGACCGATGTATTCCCCGACAAGGTCCGCTCGCTCAGCTTCGATAAGATGCCCTTTTGATAAGACATTCATTTCATGGAACAGCTTTCCGATCATCCGTGCGACGGTCGTTTTTCCTGTTCCGGGATTCCCTTTGAACATCATGTGGAGCACTTGCTTGTTGGTTTTCAAATTCGCTGACTCTCTGCATTTATTTATATATAACCAAGCATAGATTTCATTGATTAACTCTTTTAATTCCTCCATTCCTACTAATGTACCTAATTCTTTTTGGATTTTTTTCAGAGGCGCATGCTTCTCGCGCTCTTTCGAATCCAAAAGCCAATCGTCTCTCGTTGCAGATGAAGGAGAACCCGAGTTGAGAACGACGTTGATCTGGCTTTTAGAATTTCGATTTATCGCCTGTTGCAAGAACCTTCACCTCACTTTCAGATTCTTCGATATTATACGCCCAGATTCACAAAGTGTGACAAATGCCTATAGATCAGTTGAGGGAGTAACGACTCCGCTAGGTTTTTCATGCGGGTTCATGCGGGATCTTCAGCAGAAAAAAGAGGGTTGCATGATATAAATCAGCTTCTGTTAAATAAGTGTGGACTCACGTTATAAGTGTTTTTTTCTGCATCAATATGTAGGCTAATTCAATTGCTCTAGAAACAAAGATTATTTGGCCAAACAAAAACTACCACAGCTTGTATCTGTGGTAGCTTGTGAGTTACAAATGAGCGCGTCTTGCGAAATCGACGAATCTGAATTTATCAAGCCTGTGTCTCGACTCTGTATATTGAAAGATGCTCGTATCTTCCAAGTAGACATAGTTCTTGACGACAACAATATGCGTATGCCCTTCGAGATCAAGCAATTCTACATCTTCTTGCTCGACTTCCTCAACTGTAATTTCTTTTTTCGCAAAACTGATGGAAAGCCCCAGCTCCCCTTCGATATATTCGTAGATTGAATTCTGGGCAACCTCTTTTGTCAGTGTAGGAATCTTGTTCTGAAGCAGATAATCCTTATCCAGAATAATCCTCTCTCCATCAATTTCTCTGGAGCGAATGAGTTTCCATGCTTTTTCCCCTGATTTTGCATTCAATTGGTTCCTGATAAATTCATCCGCTTCACAAAGTGAAAGTTCATGGACGTAAGTCGCAACTTTCTTCCCTACCTTCTGAGAGACCTCTTTAAAACTGACAAGCCCCGAAACAGGGAAATTGAATTTATCAAAAGGTAACACGATCGATCCTTTACCTTTCACCTTTTGGATATAGCCGTTTTGAGCCAAAAGATGTAACGCTTTCCGGGCCGTTTCCCTGGAGGTGTTGTAGAGCTCCGTCAGTTCATTTTCCGATGGCAGTTTGGATTCTGGAGGGTATGTGTTATTCTGTATTTTTTCTTGAAGGTCCTGATAGATTGGTAAAAATTTATTATTTTGCATCTTTTATCACCACTACTAGTTTAGCATGACTTACCAAAGTAAAACACGACGGATTCATAGGGCCGCAATTTTAAATTCCCATGATTTCCCTTCAAGTCAGAATAATTAGAAAGCAATACCTTCGATTGGGACTCGCTTATTCCGATATGATCCGGTAATATGAATTCTGTGTCGTTATCATAAAAATTATTGATCACAAGTAGTTTTTCGTCATCCCGCTTCCGCATGTATGAAAATATTTGCGGATCATCTTCCATAATCAATTGATAGTCACCAGTTGTGATGATTTCATATTCCTTTCGTAGTTC
Organism: Pseudalkalibacillus sp. A8; assembly: GCF_045920555.1. Classification (NCBI taxonomy): domain Bacteria; kingdom Bacillati; phylum Bacillota; class Bacilli; order Caryophanales; family Fictibacillaceae; genus Pseudalkalibacillus; species Pseudalkalibacillus sp. A8. The sequence continues at coordinate 2,391,251 of NZ_CP174509.1, read as the reverse complement.
AATCAGCCTTTTATAATGGTAAAAAACTGAATCCGAATCCTCCAATGCTTTTTCCGCATTGATATCCATGTAGTTGGAAGCTACATCGATCCACGGGTCCCCTTCAGTGAATCCAGCATTTTCTTCAGCACTCCATTGCATCGGTGTACGGGAATTATCCCTTGATTTCTGCTTCAGAATTCCAAGGATTTCCTGCTCTGATTTCCCTTTGTTTTTCATCCTTTTAAAAGCATTGATTGACTCCACATCTCGATAAGATGCAATGTCCTCAAATCCAGGGTTTGTCATCCCGAGCTCTTCACCCTGATAAATGTAGGGTGTCCCTTGCATCATATGGATAGTTGTGGCAAGCATTTTTGCCGATTCATTCCGATACGTTCCCTCATCACCAAAACGGGATACGATACGCGGCTGATCATGGTTACACCAGAACAATGCATTCCAACCCCCACCTTCGAACATATCGACCTGCCATTTCGACAGAATTTTTTTCAATTCGATGAAATCGAAATCAGCATTCGCCCATTTCTCCCCATTCGGATAATCAACCTTCAAATGGTGGAAATTGAACGTCATGTTCAATTCATTCCGTTCTGGCTGCGTATATTTTATACAGTGGTCCACTGTTGTTGAAGACATTTCCCCAACTGTCATGACATCATAGTCGGATAGAACGTTCCTGTTCATTTCATTCAGATATTCATGAACTTTTGGACCATCCGTATAATACTTCCTTCCGTCTCCAGGCGGCACACTTCCGTCATCATCTAAGAAGCGTTGATCTTTAGAAATAAGGTTGATGACATCGAGTCTAAAACCATCGATGCCCTTTTCAAACCAAAAATGCATCATCTCATAAACTTCTTGGCGAAGCTCTTCATTTTCCCAATTCAAATCAGCCTGCGTCACATCAAAAAGGTGCAAGTAATATTCAGCAGAATCAGGATCATATTCCCATGCAGAGCCTCCGAATTTCGATTGCCAATTGTTCGGAGGGTTGTTTCCTTTCCCATCTTTCCATATATAATAGCCTCGGTATTTGCTATCAGGGTCTGTTAGGGCCTGCTTGAACCATTCATGTTCCGTCGATGTATGGTTGACGACAAGGTCCATGATCACCTTGATGCCTCGTTCATGTGCTTCATTCAACAAGCATTCAAAATCTTCCATGGTGCCATATTCCTCATGGATTTTATGATATTCACGAATATCATAGCCATTATCCTTTTGCGGAGAGTCATAAACCGGGGTCAGCCAGATGACATCTATTCCAAGTGTTTTCAAATAATCCAATTTCGCTATTATCCCTTTGAGATCTCCGACTCCATTTCCGGTTGTATCATTGAAGCTCTTCGGATAAATTTGATATACAACTGATTTCTTCCACCACTCTGTATACATAGACGACTTCCTTCCATAGATGTAGATAGAATAAAGAATGAAAGGGAGGAAGCTGTTCAGAAGCCCCATCCCTGCATGATTATTGCTTTTTCAATTTACCGTATAGATATGTGAGGATAAATGGCAGTACCAAAACGACTCCCATTCCGACGAAGAACGCACCCCAGTATCCCTCTGCGATCGATAAGAATCCTGGAACACCTCCAACACCGATCGAGTTAGCCTTGACCCCGCTCAGCATCACAATCAGACCTGCAATCGCAGAGCTGATCATTGCTGCGATGAACGGGTACTTGAATCGGATGTTCACCCCGAACATCGCGGGTTCAGTGATACCGAGGTATGCTGAAACAGCAGAGGTCAAGGATAACCCTTTCAGTTTTTCATCCTTGGACACATACATCATGGCAAGTGCTGCTGAACCTTGGGCGATGTTCGATAACGCAAGCATCGGCCAGAGGAACGTTCCGCCAGTAGCAGAAATCAACTGTAAATCTACCGCCAGGAATGTATGATGCATTCCCGTGATGACAAGCAATGAATAAAGACCACCGTAGATGATTCCACCTAAAGCTGCAAAATTATCAAAAATGCTTACAAATCCATCGGTGATGAGGTTCCCGATTGCAAACGTAATCGGTCCGATGGCGATGAATGCTAAGAATCCAGTGACTAATAGCGTAATTGGTGCAACGATCAACAGTTTGAAAGCATCAGGGATTTTGGAATTCAAGAACCTCTCGATTCTTGCCAACACGTAAGCTGCCACAAGAACAGGCAATACTTGACCCTGGTAACCTACTTTTTCGACATCCATTCCGAATAGATTCCAAGTCGGAATTTTTCCGCCTTCTTCGACTACCTTTCCATAATCCCAGGCGTTCAACAGATCTGGATGGACAAGCATCAGTCCAAGCACGATCCCTAGTAATGGACTTCCTTCAAAACGTTTGACTGCTGACCAACCGATCAATGCAGGCAAGAATACGAAAGCGGTGTTCGCAATAAGGTTGATGATGTTTGCAAGATCTGCCCATTGCGGATGCACATCGATTACTGATTTACCATCATAAAAAATTCCGGGACCTGTAAGAATGTTGTTAAGTCCCATCAACAACCCTGCGGTTACGATTGCAGGAAGAATCGGGATGAAGATATCCGCAAGTACTTTTACCGCTTTTTGCAAAGGGTTCAGCCTTTCTGCCGCAGCACTTTTCACATCGTCTTTCGAAGCTTCCCCGATACCAGTGATTTCTACCATTTTTTTATACACTTCATCTACTGTTCCTTGACCAATGACAACCTGGAACTGTCCATTTGTCGAGAATGATCCTTTGACAAGGTCGATGCCATTCAGCTTATCGTGATCCACCTTCCCTTCATCATTCAAGACAAGCCTAAGACGCGTCACACAATGAGTTGCAGTGTGAATGTTTTCTTTCCCCCCCAGGGCAGCCACTATTTCTTCTACTACTTCACGACTAACGCTCATGATGTTCTCCTCCTCATACGAAAACGATTACATTTGACGGAATAGAGGAAGACTTTTGTCATCCTTTCTATTTCCATATATTTCAGGCTCTGTTATACCTCATTGTTGATATTTATGCGGGCGATCTGCAAGCCTCCTCGCTGTGGGGCCTCTAGCTCGCTTTTCCAGCATGAGTGTCGCAAATTCCGCTAAAAAATCAATTTTCTGAAAGAAATCAACATGAACCTATAACAACCCATTAAAACCGCTTTCAATTTACTTGTATATACATGTTAGGCTTCATTTTATACTTGTATATACATGTTTGTCAATGGAGAAATAATTGGAAAGCAACAAATCTCTGTTGAAAAACACAGAGATTAAAAAAATAACCCTCTTGATGAGAGTTATCTTGGAGTGTTCGGTAAATGTTTGATGTGTTCTCGATCAACATCCATTTTTGAAGGGTTAGATTCATCTATTTCCCTATTGTATCTCGCTTTAATCTGTCCGATCATCGTCCCTACTTCATTATATATTCCATGATTGAGTCTACGGTTTTCAAGTTCTCTTCCCCATTCATTCATTTTTTTCAGGTGATCAGGGTCTGTCGTCACCATGGCATTAGCCCCCTGGCTGAGATCATCTAACGAAGCATAAATTTTTTCTACTGTCGCATTTTCGTCTGCGCCTTCTTCTAACTTCGCTCCGACAATTGAATACATCCCGGTTACGATTGCGTCAGCACTTTTTACCCCCTCAACTTGTTCAGCCATTTTCACCAGATCTTCAGCCTGAGCACTCTCCCCGTCCCGTTCTTTTACAAGCGGACTATGTTCTAACCCGCTTTCATTTTGACTTACCCTCGTTTTACCAGGATTCGTGTAGTTTTCTTCCCAAGCCTGATCGAGCGCTTCATCCCCATTGTTACAGGCAGTGAGAACACTGGCGATTAACAGGACAGCTATGACTTTCATAAACACACATACCACCTCACGCTATTTTTGATTAGCGTTTGATTTTTCAATAGGTGTTATACATACAGACAGAAAAACCATGATATAATCAATCCAACAGGAAAGTAAGGTGGTGTGGAAGTGATCATGCAAAACCAGGAAACACCTCAAACAGCTATCGATTTTATCCTGGATCTTGAAAATAGGGGCAGGCGCCCTTCTACTGTCAGAAGGTATCAATATGACCTTGAGGATTACCTAGCATGGATACGTGTAAACGAACTGTCTTATCGTGATCGAGAAACATTCACAACACTATTCGTCCAAACGTATTTTGACTTTCTGATCACTGAACGGTCCTATTCATTCCGTACCTTGAAAAGGGTTTATAGTGTATTGAACCAATATCACCGTTTCCTCATTCACAGAAAAATCATATCTGATAATCCGCTTTCTTCCATTGAATTACATAATGATACGGAAGATTCCTTTACGGATGATATGTTCATAACCGATAAAGAATTAGAGAAGCTATTGGAAGTCATTCCATCTGAGCAAGGGTTGACTGAAAATCAGTTGAAGGCCCATGAGCTATTATCAAAACGGAATCTTGGAATCATCACCCTTATGGCAGATCATGGAGTAACATTGCATGAGGTCAGTGTGATTGAAGTACGGCATATATCCTTCATAAAGAAAGAGTTGATCATACCGACTACTGAACAAACAGCTAAACGGAAAATCGAACTCTCTCCCAAGGAGAATGAAATTCTATTCGAGTATTACCAGTCGATTCCGGAGGCTGTACGGCCTGCACAATACAGTGCAGATCCCTTTTTCGTCGCCTTCGATTTCCAACGGTTGACCTATAGATGGAGTTATGAAGAAGATCGGCCGAAAAGGCTTACTGAGATCGCGATCCAGAAAATGATCCGGCATGAAATCAAAAGAGCGGGACTCCGAAAAGGAATCTCCGCACAACATTTCAGGAGGACTGCAATCTTCAAAGCGATTCAAGACAAAAAAGATACCGAACAGATCCAATATCAGTTCGGTATGAAAACACCTCTCACATTGAATCGTTATCTGGATTATACAGAAAAACGATCTGTTTCATCCATATGAACATACGAAAGCCCCGAGCAGGAAGTTCCTTTGCCGGGGCTTTTATATTTGGTTAATGGGATTCATTACACCCGCATTTGATTTAACCGTTCTGGCTATTGTTTTCAGAAGAAAAATCAACCGGACGCTGAGGTGTGAAAGTTGAAATGGCATGTTTGTAGATGAGTTGCTGCTTGCCATCAGATTCCAATACGACGGTAAAATTATCAAATCCTTTAACCAACCCTTTAAGCTGGAAACCATTCAATAAGTATACTGTTACGAAAATGTTTTCTTTTCTTAAGGTGTTTAGGAATTGGTCTTGAATATTAATGGATTGCTTCATGTGTATAGGCCTCCTCAATAAACGTTCATACACTAATTCGATTCAGAATTGAGCTTTCCTGCCACAAAACGCAAAATTGATGGAATTTTTTCATTTATTGAACCATTTGTCACATCAAACCATTCCACCTCCATCTGATGGCGAAACCAGGTCAATTGTCTTTTGGCATATCTTCTGGAGTTCCGTTTCAAGGTTGCAACGGCTTCTTCCAAGCTACATTCTCCTTCAAAATAAGCATAAAGCTCTTTATAACCGATTCCTTGTACGGCTTGTGTGTTCCGGACTCCACTATCATAAAGGGATTGGACTTCCTCTAACAATCCTTCTTCCATCATGAGATCGACCCTCAGGTTGATCCGTTCATACAATTGCTCACGATCCATGGTCAATCCGACAGTGATCAGATTGTATGGGGATTCTTCCTCACTATGGTTCTTCGGGTTTTCAAGACTTCCAGCGGCATGATGAATTTCCAAAGCCCTTATGACACGACGGAAGTTGTTCGGATGAATTTGAGAAGCGCGTTCAGCATCAATTTTCATCAGACGTTCATGAAGTGCTTCAGGACCTTGCTCTTCCACATAGGCTTCCAGCTCTTTCCGATATTCGGGGTCTGCGGCAACATCCGTGAACTCGTAGCCATGAGTGACGGACCGGATATAAAGACCTGTACCGCCCACCATGATCGGAAGACTCCCTTGCTCATGTAATTGGTTGATTTTCTGTTGAACATCTTGCTGAAAATCTACTGCAGAATAATCTTCGAAGGGAGTCCTTATATCAAAGAGGTGATGTGGTATCCCTTCTTTTTCATGTTCTTTGATTTTAGCCGTACCAATATCAAGTCCTTTGTAAACTTGCATCGAATCACTGTTGATGATTTCTCCGTCAAACGCTTTGGCAATCTCGATGCTTGTTTTCGTTTTACCGACCGCTGTCGGGCCGACGATGACAACTAGTGCTGGTTTCATCGCTTACCTCCAAGTATGTTACATGACCCTTTTGAACATTTTCTCGATTTCATAGGTTGTGAATTTGATGATGATCGGCCTGCCATGCGGACAGGTAAAAGGATCACCAGCTTTTCTCAATGATTCGATCAGTGCGGTCATTTCATCATTTCGTAAATGGTGGTTCGCTTTGATCGATCCTTTACAAGACATCATGATGGCGGCATCCTCACGAAGTTTTTTCAGGTTGGTCTTTTTATCGGATAGGACCTGGTCGATGATTTCCTGGATCGTTTCCTGTTCTTCACCACTCGGGAACCATTGAGGATGGGACCTGACGATGAATGTATTGCCTCCGAACGGTTCTAAAAAGATCCCGATTGAGGCAAGTTCATCCTGGTGAGCCTCAATCACCTGGGCTTCTGTATGGGTGAATTCGAAAGTCAAAGGAACTAACAATTCCTGGACTTCATATTCAAACTCACCGACCTTTTCACGGTAAAACTCATACTTGATCCTTTCTTGAGCTGCATGTTGATCTATGATGTACATTCCTTGTTCGTTTTGCGCAACGATGTAGGTGCCATGCACTTGCCCAACGGGATACATAGGCGGAACGCGTGAAAAATGCCCTTCTTCCTGCAGATCCAAGTCAGGTGTCAGTTCTTGTTCCAGGCGTTCTGGTTGTTTTTGCTGCCGGTATTCATATCTTTCACTTGTGAAAATCGATTCCTCTGAAGAATTGACTGTATTCTCGACCCTGGGCTCTTCGACTTGTTGAACCGGATCTCTTCCTGCGTTTCTATTTTTCTCTTCAAACTTTAAAGTCGTTTTTTTCTCTGCTTCTGGTGTGTAAGGATCAAACTGAAAGCTAGGTTGTTCCGATTTCGGTTTCGGGATTGATTGCTGTTTCGGATTCGTCACAGAAGGAATCAGTTCAGTTCGCCTCAACGCTTCAGCAACCCCATCTTCAATCGCTTTCGTCAGTTCTTGCTCTTTACTGAACCGTGCTTCCAATTTACCTGGATGTACATTGACATCCACTAAAATCGGATCAAGCTCGATCGAAAGGATCACGATCGGATGGCGTCCAATCGGGAGCAACGTATGGTAAGCCCGTTCGATTGCTTTATAGATCGCGAAATTCTTGATGTACCTGCCATTGATGAACAAAGATACGTATTGCCTGGTTGCTCTTGTAATTTCAGGCTTGGCCGCGAATCCGCTGATCGAGTAATCCAACGTATCTTTTTCCACTTTCAGCATCTTTTTCGCGACTGATATTCCATAAATGCCCGCGATGACTTGCAGGAGATCACCGTTTCCTACAGTACGCAATACGGTCTTCCCGTTATGCTTCAGGTGGAAAGCGACGTTTGGGTGTGCCATCGCCTGACGGTTGATCACATCTGTGATATTCCCTAGTTCAGTATGGACCGTTTTCAGATGCTTTAACCGTGCAGGTGTGTTATGAAACAGTTGGGTCACTTCAATCGATGTCCCTTTTCGGCTGTCTGACTTCTTCTGATCGACGACCTTTCCGAAGTGGATCGAAAGCTCGTCACCTGCTCCTGTTCCCGTGCACGTTTTTACCTCGACCTTTGAAACAGAGGCGATACTCGGCAGCGCTTCCCCTCGGAAGCCAAGTGTCCGAATGTGGAACAAATCGTTTTCATGCTTGATTTTACTAGTAGCATGACGTTGAAAAGCCGTTAGCAGGTCATCACTTTCGATCCCATCCCCATTATCGACGATTTCGATCCTGGAAAGCCCGCCTTCTGCAACTTCGATATCGATCCGTGTACTGTTTGCATCAATCGAGTTCTCGACCAATTCTTTTACAATAGAGGCCGGGCGTTCAACAACTTCACCAGCTGCAATCTTATTGGATAAAAGATCATCTAATTGTTGGATTTTGCCCATTTAGATCCCTCCTGCTTCTCCTGTTTAATCGACATTTGAAGTTCATAGAGAGCATTCATCGCTTCAAGAGGTGTCATCGTTAGCAATTCCATACCCTTCAATTTTTCCAAAGCAGGGTGTAGCTCATTTGACTTCCGAACTTTTCTTTTCGATTCATCACATGGCTCAAAAAAGGACAACTGCCCTTCATCTTCTTTTACTGGAACATCAGGATTACTTTTTACATATCTAGAAGATTCGAAGTCTGTCAGCAATTCATTCGCCCGATGAATCAACTCAGCCGGAAGCTGTGCAAGTTCAGCGACATGGATTCCATAACTACGATCAGCCTTTCCATCTTCAACACGATGTAAGAATACAACTTTACCATTCTCCTCAATCGCCTTCACATGGATGTTATGCAATCGTTCAAGCTGATCTTCAAGCACGGTCAGTTCATGATAATGTGTGGAAAATAACGTCTTGGCACCAATATTTTCATGAATATATTCAATAATAGATTGTGCAAGCGACATCCCGTCATACGTTGAAGTGCCACGTCCGATTTCGTCTAACAACAATAGACTCCTGTCCGTTGCATGTGTCAATGCGTATTGCGTCTCCATCATCTCGACCATGAACGTACTCTGTCCCCCGGCCAGATCATCGGCTGCACCGATTCGAGTGAAAATCTGATCGAAAATCGGCAATGTTGCACTTTCAGCAGGAACAAAGCACCCTACCTGTAAAAGGACTGAGGAGAGTGCAACTTGTCGCATGTACGTACTTTTACCAGCCATATTCGGTCCAGTGATCAACAGAACCTCCCGCTCATCATCCATGCGAACATTGTTCGAGACGTAATCCTGGCGGTCCATCATTTGTTCGACAACCGGGTGACGGCCTGCTTCAATATGGATTGTTCCGCCTTCAGAAATCCGAGGCTTGCAATACTGCCCGTCCTCACTTACTACCGCAAATGATTGGAGTACATCGATCTCGCTGATTTGTTTGGCAAGGACCTGAAGTTGAGGGATGAACGCTTTTACTTCTTCCCGTATTTTGATGAATAGGTCATACTCCAACTCGATCGACTTTTCTTCAGCTTCAAGGATAATGTCTTCTTTTTCCTTCAATTCAGGGGTAATGAACCGTTCAGCATTCGCCAGCGTCTGCTTTCGTTCATATCGTACTTCATCAATCAAATGGAGGTTGCTCTTCGTCACTTCGATATAATACCCGAACACACGGTTATAACGGATTTTTAATGATTTAATCCCGGTTTTTTCACGTTCAGACTGTTCAAGGGAAGCGATCCATGCTTTCCCATTGACACTCGCATCTCGATATTCATCCAATCCATCATGATAGCCGTTCTTTATGATATTCCCTTCTTTGATGGAAATGGGTGCCTCTTCATGAATCGCACACTCAAGCAACTCTGCAAGTTCAGTACAGGGATCCATGTGTTCTGACCGCTCGGCTAAACCTGGATGATCCATACCAATCAACGTATCTTTCAGAGAAGGGATCTTTTGGAGAGAACGTTTCAACTGGAGGAGATCCCTTGCGTTCACATTTCCATAAGCCACTTTACCAGCCAACCGTTCAAGGTCATATACTTCCGTCAGTTGTTCGCGGATCTGTTCGCGATTGAAAAATTGCTTCATAAATGTTTCGACGATTGAAAGTCGTTCTTCAATCGCCTTCTGATCAAGCAATGGATGTTCGAGCCACTGTTTCAACATCCGGCCGCCCATGGCTGTAACGGTCTTGTCCAACAGCCAGAGCAAAGAACCCTTCTTCTGTTTCTGACGAAGCGTTTCCACTAGTTCAAGATTGCGTTTCGAATTTGGATCGATTTTCATATAAGCTGTCGTTTGGACATACTGGAAATTCTGCAGATGATCGAGTGACCGTTTTTGGGTACGGACAAGGTAAGAGATCAACTGGTTGGCAGTATATTGCAGCTTTTCATTTTCAAGTTCATTTGTAATACTATGTAAATGTTCAGGCAGCTCGCTACCGTCTTCGAATGAAACCGTAAATTGATAGACATCTTTCAAGAGTTTCAACTGGTCTTCTGCTAAAGTGGATGGAACAATGATTTCCTTCGCGGAAATCGCCTGGAGTTCGAGACACACCGCTTTCCAATCTTCCTGTAGAAATTTTACCGCGTTCTGACCCGTCGAAAGATCGCTCGTCGCAACTCCAAACCCATCTTCAAACGGGGTTACGGAAGCGATGAAATTATTCGCCTTTTCATCCAATAGAGCCCCTTCCATCACCGTACCAGGCGTGATAACTTGGACAACATCCCTTTTCACAACCCCCTTTGCCACTTTTGGATCTTCGACTTGCTCACATATTGCTACTTTAAATCCTTTCTCAATCAGCTGAGCAATATAATTCTGTGATGAATGGTGAGGGACGCCACACATCGGAATCCGGTTCACCTTTCCACCATCTCGGCTTGTCAATGTTATTTCAAGTTCTTGGGATGCTTTAAGGGCATCATCAAAGAACAATTCATAAAAGTCTCCTAAACGAAAAAATAAAAAGGCATCTTCATATTTTGCCTTAATCGATAGATATTGCTGGATCATTGGAGTGTATTCAGCCATATTAGCCCTCCGTCTTACATATTTTCTACACCCCATTATAGCATAATTCGGTTTTCTGATTAGAACGATGAACATAATTCAATTATAAATTTGCCAACACTAAAAGATCGATCAGATGAATTGTTATATACCACATTGCCAAAAAGAGAACCATAAGATTGTTTTATGGCCTGCATATGGCCTGGTCGGATTTTTCTTGATGGTTTCAATTTTGGTTACACAGCTCTTCTGATCAGATTACACAAAAAACAAGGAAGAAGTTTTCTTCTTCCTTGTTCACCTACTCTTCTAAATCACCTAGAAGGAAATTCGGATCTAGATCTTCAAATTCTTCTCCATCTACTTCATCTTCCCAAGAATCGTCTTCAAAATCTTCTTCAACGCCATCCTGGTTTACATGGACCCAAACTTTCGTTTCTCCGATCACTTCAGCAATGAATTCCCTCTCTACTTGAACAAGTATTTTGTTGCCGTTCGGAGAAATTGTCGCTTCTAATGTATTAGGCTCCTGAATAGCTCTGGCATTCACTTGAGTATGTGCTCCCAATGAGTTTTCATCTCTTTTTGAAAGGTTACAGCAATCTTTATACTTGATCGTCTCAGTTACGACCTCTGTTTTTGTATTGTTATTGTAGGAGTACCATACATTGATATCATAGCTGCCTTCAACATCAACTGCATTACCGTTCTCTACCGCCTTATAATTGTGGTTAATGATCCAGCAACCGAGAATACTGGATGGTTTATGAGCAGGTGTAACCGTGTGGGTGGCCTGTGAGAACTTTCTCCCCTTGCCGCAAACCGCTTTAGTTATAATTTCTCTGTAACTGAAATCGTTATTGGCCATGTAACTCAATCCCTCCTCTTCCAATCTTCAATTCATCCTATGCAGGGCGAATGACTAGTGTGCTAAAAATTTTATAAACTCGTTCATAATGTCCCGTTAGTTCAGTCTATGAGATTCTTACGAAATTATTGTTCATTTTTTTCTATTTTTTGAAATTGCCTTTCTATACGGTACGTGAAATTCAATTAAATCTTTTTCATTTTTTCAAAAATTTAGATGTTTAGCGAAATAGCAAGAGGGTACAACAATAAATGACCATTTCTAATCGAAGGAGTGTAATATATGAAAGATTTATATCCGTCAAGAAACAATGATCAATTCGAGGTTCTCCAGAGAAAAGATCCGGTCATCCATGGAGATGATACGACAAGAAAGGACTGTCCATTATCGGACGAACAACTTTCTTATTATGAAGAAAATGGTTTCATCATGTTGGAAGGCTTCTTTTCCGAAGAAGAGGTGAAGAAATTACAGAATGAAATTTTCGGTTTACGTGATGAGAACAGTGACACAGATTCCCCGAAGATCATCAGGGAACCGGAAAGTGATGAAATCAGATCCATATTCGATTTTCATAAAAGCAACTCCTATCTGGAAAAATTGACTAGAGACCCTCAGTTGATCAAAATCGTCAACCATTTGCTGGGTGATGATGTGTATATCCACCAATCACGCATCAATTATAAACCAGGCTTCACCGGAAAAGAGTTCTACTGGCATTCTGATTTTGAAACATGGCATGTGGAGGATGGAATGCCACGAATGCGTGCTCTCAGTGTATCCATAGCGTTATCCGACAATTACTCATTCAATGGACCGCTCATGCTGGTGCCAGGATCACACCAATACTATATCTCTTGTGCAGGGGAAACACCTGAAGATCATTTCAAACAATCCCTCAGGCGTCAGGAATTAGGTGTTCCAGACCAAGATCATATGAAATGGCTTGTCGATGGTGGCGGAATCGAGGTTCCGACCGGAAAAGCAGGATCATTGATCATATTCGAATCAAATACGATGCACGGTTCGAACAGTAACATCACCCCATATGACAGAAACAATCTTTTCCTCGTCTATAACAGTGTCAACAATCGGCTCGTCGATCCTTTTTCAGGCGGAAAGCCAAGACCGGATTTCATAGCAAACAGAGAAGAAGAAGAAATCAAAGTATAATAGTAATGAGAAAAAGCAGGGCGGTGCTAATCTGAAGTGACCCCTGTCAAGTAGACAGAAATTAAAAAGCATTTTTAAGCAGCCTGAGCTCTATAATTATAGGGACTCAGGTTGTTTAATTTCTTTTGAAATCTCTGGTGATTATAAAATCGTATGTATTGGTGGACGGCAAACTTAACCTCTTCAGAGGTTCGGAAAGAGTATAAGTGAAAACATTCTGTTTTAAAATGGCTAAAAAAGTTCTCCATACAAGCATTATCCCAACAGTTTCCTTTTCGAGACATACTCGCTTTCATTTTGTATTTTTTAAGCAGTTGGTTATATTGTTTTGAGGTGTACTGGAATCCCTGATCGCTATGAAGGATAATTCCTTTTACACTCCGTTTTCTTCTTGCCTTTTTTACTGTATCCATTACTAGTTGAAGGTCGTTTCTTTGACTGATTTTATATGCGATGATTTCGTTATTGTATAAGTCTTTAATAGCCGATAAATACAATCTTTGTCCATTAAAAATTAAGTATGTAATGTCTGTTACCCATTTTTCATTTGGCTTAGAGGCTTTAAAATCTCGGTTCAAATGGTTTTCTGAGATGGCATAAGCTTCCTTCTTTCCGTAGTAGGGCCGTTTTCTTCTTATGATGGCTTTTATTCCCAATTCACCCATCAAGCGTTGAACCCGTTTATGATTCATATGTAAATTGTGTACCGACTTAAGCCAGACATGTATCCTTCTATAACCATAAATCCCCTTGAGCTTTGTGTGACACTTTATGATTAACTTCTTGATTTTATCATCCTCTAACTGTTTAGAAGAGGGGGCTTCCTGACGCTTTAACCACTTGTAATATCCGCCCCTTGATACCCCTGCAAGTTCACATAGAAGTTGGACAGGGTATTGTTTCTTGGACATATCTTGAATCACTTTATACTTAGTACCTGTTGATACGGCTTCCATACCCCCTTTTACTTCCCTAAGAACTTTTTTAACATTTCATTCTCGGCTTCTAATCGTTTGATTTTCTCTTCTGGATCCTCAGGACGGGTTCTTGGTCTGCCTTTCCCAGGTCCTTTTGCTTTCCCGCGCTTTTCCTCGAGACCCTTTATTCCTTCTGCCTCAAAGTGTTGAACCCAACGACGTACAACTGAACTAGAAATACCTACTTCCTTCGCAACCGTATCGTAGCCCATACCATCTTTAATATATAGATCCACTACTTTTTTCTTAAATGCAACATCATATGATTGTCTCATTTTCCCCATAGAAAAATCCCCTCCATAATAGACAGATTAATGTGCTTTCTTTTTTCTGTCTACTATGTGGGGATCATATCAATCAAGCACCGCTCTCTTCATCATTCAATATTTTATCCGTATCTTGACGATATTCCTTGACTTCCTGTTTATATAGAAGGAGGAAAGGGAGAACCATCAGGTATAAGAGATAAAGGACCAAAAAGATTTTTGCAATCCCATTCATAAGAAAATAAGCTGATACAAAAAAGCCGAGTACAAACAGCAATGGAACGATATACCCCAATATCATAAAACCTCCTCCTTTCCTTCCATATCTTTTCCTAAAGAAGTATAAATAATAATCCTGGAGTAAAAAATGATAAGAACTGCGATCATCATCAGTAACGGCATATTCAACTTCAGTGGGGGGAAATGAGATGTTTAAATGGAGGAAGGATAAAAAAAGAATTCCCAAAGATCCACACGTTCAACAAAATGCTTCCATTCATTCATTGATCCAGACTCTCAAACAATCGAAAGACTTCACCTCCGATCATCTTACGAGTCCGACTGATTGTGTGGTTTCTTATATAAAGACCATAATCGAACCGAAATTTCTACATAAATCCATTTTGCCAGTCCTCAAGTCACATCATTTAAAAGATTTAGAAGATATTAAACATCATGTTCCAGTTGACAACACCAAGATCACCGATGATTTAGACGAAATCCGGATAAGGATAATGCAAGGAGATATCATGATTCGGATGAATGAAGCCGATAGCCGGGCGCTTTTAGTTCCAGCGATTACTGTCGAGACAAGAAAAGTCAGTATTCCTGAAGTGGAATTCAGTGTTGTAGGCCCGAAGGAAGCATTTGTCGAATCGCTTGATACGAACATAAACCTTTTGAGAAAACGCCTGACATTGCCGCAATTGACCATTCGTGAAGTGATGATCGGTAAACTCACGAAAACCAGGGTTGCTGTCATTTCCATTGAGGGAATTGCAAATAAGGAAAACTTGAATACCGTACTTCAACGTTTGAACAATATCGAATATGACCAACTTATCGACAGTTCATTCCTTACACAAATGATGGCGGACAATTCAAACTCCCCTTTCCCTCAATTTTTAGATACGGAAAGACCGGATCGTGTAGCTGAGGTATTGGTTGAAGGAAAGATAGCCATAATCGTGGATGGGTCCCCGCATGCTTTGACATGCCCTACGACCATCGTTGAATTTTTTTCCGCATCAGATGATTATTTCTTGCCCTGGCATCTAGCATCTGCCTTTCGTCTGATCCGTCTATTTGCAGTCATATTCTCGGTATTGAGTACATCCCTATATGTAGCGGTCCTGACACATCATCAGGAAATGGTACCTGAAGATATGCTGGCGACAATCGTTTCATCTCGAGCAGATATCCCTCTGCCACCTATTCTCGAAGTTGTTGTACTGGAATTGACCATTGAGTTGCTTCGTGAAGCAGGGGCCAGGCTGCCGGCAAAAGTCGGCCAGACGATCGGTATCGTTGGCGGTATCGTCATAGGTACTGCAGCAGTCGAAGCTGGCTTGACAAGTAATGTGTTGTTGATCATCACTGCGCTTGCAGCATTAGCGTCATTCACAACACCCGTTTATCAAATCGGTAATACAATCCGGCTGATCAGATTCCCGTTTTTACTGACCGCCCAATTCTGGGGTTTGGTAGGAATATCGATGACTATGGCTTTTTTCATCGGTCACCTGATCCGACTTCAATCAATCGGAAGACCATTTTTTGCACCACTGTACCCGCTCCGTTTCCGGGATTTGAAAGATGCTTTCATCCGTTTGCCTTTCAATTTACAGTCGAAAAGGCCAATGCAGACACGCGCTGATGATTCAACACGTTTCAACCCAAATCGTGTCCACGAGAAGAGAGATATCGATGATTAGACCAAAACAATCAGGAACTCGATCCATACCGGAAAATGTTATGGTTTCGCCAACACTTGTCTTCTTTTTGATCCACTCGATGCAAGTAGGTGTCGGTATTTTAGGGTTTGAACGCTATTTAGCAAAAGATGCGGGATTTGATGCGTGGATCTCGATTCTGATCGGAGGCGTGATTATGCATATTTTACTATGGATGATCTATCAAATCCTTGAAGATAGCGACGGAGATCTTGTATCTGTCCATAACAATATCTTCGGTAAATATCTCGGTGGGTTTTTCAGTATTATCTTCAGCTTCTATTATCTACTGCTCACACTGACTGTTGTCCGAACGTTCGTTGAGGTTATCCAGGTGTGGATTTTTCCCCGTTTGAATGTTTGGGTGTTTACGTTCTTTTTTCTTTTATTGGCGTATTATTTTGCTGCGGGCGGCTTCCGTATTGTTACCGGTATGTGTCTATTCAGTGTCATCCTTGGTTTACCGATTCTTATATTGAAATTTTATCCCATTCAATACGCACATTTGGAAAACCTGTTTCCGGTCATCGACCACACCATCCTTGAAATTTTATCTGCGACCAAAACAACAACCTTGAGTTTTTTAGGAATTGAATTGCTATTGATCTATTATCCATTCATCAAGAAACCCAAATCCTCAAAAAAATGGGCGCATCATGGGGTTTTTTTCACAACCCTTATCTACCTGGCAACTGCGCTGGTATCATTCGTCTATTATAGTCAAAAAGGAATCGAGGATGTCATCTGGCCGACTATAACGTTATGGAAAATCGTCGAGTTCCCATTTGTGGAACGATTTGAATATGTAGGTATTGCGATGTGGGTTTATGTGATTTTACCCAATATATGTTTGGCTTTATGGGCTGCAAGCAGAGTGCCACGGCGAGTATTTAATTTCAGACAGCGATGGATTCTCATTCTCTATTTCCTCATCCTGTTCATCGCTTCCGGACTATTAAAGGACAGGCAGATGATCGATATGTTGAATCAATGGGCTGGTAAAATCGGTTTCTATATTCTTATGTATATTCCCACCCTGTTCATTATTCAAAAAGCCATGAAAAAAGTGAGGAAACGTCATGCTTAGGAAAATATGCCGATTCGTCCCCATATTTATTTCGATTTGTTTACTTTCAGGCTGTGAAATTTACAGCATAGAAGATGTAGGGATCATACAAGTTGCCGGTTATGACTATATCGATGAGGAAAAGACCAGGGGAACCATTTCAGTGCCAGAATACAGTCGATTTGAAGCGGGTTCTACTACAGGCGAAAAGTATTATACTGCTACAGGTGAAATGTTAAAAGAGATACACGCCAAGTTACAGGGAATGTCGTCTAAACCTTTAATCCATGGAAAGGTCACTGTCAACCTTTATAATGAGGAACTTGCCGAAAATGACATTTCCTTTCTACTTGACAATTTGATCAGAGATGCAACCCTCGGAAGAGAGATCTACTTAGCTGTAGTGGATGGTTCCTCGAAAGAAATGATTGAAGGGAACTACTCCGAAAGTGAACGGACTGCCAGGTATATCGACGGTTTAATAAGAAATAACATCAAAGAAAATTTCCCGACAACAAACCTACATCAGTTTCTCTATGCTTATAGTGCTGAAGGGATGGACGGATTCCTCCCTCTGCTGGAAAAAAAGGGGGATCATGTAGATATCAAAGGGATCGCTTTCTTTAAAAATGGGAGATATGTCCATTCTGTCCCTTTTTCAGATAGTTTCTTGTTCAAACTCATGAACGAAAACATCAAATACGGAAATCGGAAAGTAGAGTATGAAGGACACGATTATATCATCGAAAACATCGGCTCTAAAGTAAAATACCACGCCATCGATGGTCTGGAAAACCCCAAGTTCCGAGTCGAAATCAGCCTCAATGGAAAATTGAATGAAACAACAAGATTCAAATTGCCTCCGGATCCGCAATTGCTAACAAAGCTTGAAAATAAACTCAAAAAGGATCTAGAAGAAGATTGTCTGAATATGGTTGAAGAGTTTCAAGAAAATAATATCGACCCGCTCGGTTTTGGCAATGTACTGAAAAGTCGAGTGCGTGGGTTTGATTACAATCAATGGAAACAAATCTATCCATCAGCGGAAATCGAGGTGGACGTTAATGTTGAAATTCTTGAAAGTGGTATTTCCTCTTGACGATTTGCTTTGATTGTAAAAAAGGAAGGTGTCTTACATGCATTTATCGCTAGGTATACTATCTATATTTGCAGTTTGGAAATGGGGAGACTGGAAGAATTGGAGAAAATATCATGCAACCATCCTCTATTTGATCAGCATGAATTTACTTTATTTCTTTCTTTGCAAGGACCAATTGATGTGGCGTCTCGTTCCTGATTCAGGCATAACCTACACCGTTTCCGAGCTAATCTATTTATTCATCGTTTTTCCAGCAACCGTCATTCTATTTTTGACTGGGTATCCGAAGACCCTAGGCAGGAAGTTTTTCCATAATGCCAAATGGGTCGGCATTTACATCGGCTTCGAAGCTTTAGGGAATGTATTCAAAAAAATAGAATACTTCCATGGTTGGAATTTTTTTTACTCGTTCGTATTCCTTTGCATCATGTTTCCGATGTTGCGCTTACATTACTTAAAGCCTCTAACGGCATATTTCGTTTCAATTTTTATCATCCTTTTTTTATTATTATATTTCGATATTTCCTTATCCTGATGGTCAGAAGGTGATCTTTTGGACTTCCTATTACATAAATTATTCTGTTTACTATTATTGATTGTTCCTTGGCTGATATGGTGGAAATTTTGCGATCGATCCCGGCTATTCGAGGTTTTGACATTTGGATTGTTATTATCGAGCATAGTAGTTTTTATCGATACGATGGGGGTATATCAAGGATGGTGGAAGTATCATGAAAAATTATTCAATCAAGTGCCTCATTTTGTACCAATGGATTATGCTGCTCTTCCTGTTGGCTATATGATCACTTATCAATTTGTCCGTACATGGAAGCATTATATCCTGGCCGGTGTCATACTCTCAGGAACAGGGGCTTTCATCATTGAACCGATATTCATCCATATAGGATTATATGAGCCACTGAGGTGGAATCATATGAATTCTTTTATCATCTATTTCCTTATTGCAGTCGTCTTGAAGCTTCTGTTTGAACGTTTGAAGCGATACGTTACTGATTCCTGAGTGTCACCTTACCTTAATTCCATCCAAAAAAAAGGGCTGGCCCAAAAGAAAAGTGTTAGATCCTCCAAAACAACATCATTTTGTATCAAAATCACGATTTTTCTTAAATGTTGTTAAGTTCGGAGAGACTCAGACACTTATGGGTCAGTCCTGTATATCAATATCGATTATGTTTGACTGCTGACCCTGTCATCCCCTTCAACTGATCGCCGCCAGTTTCACGAATGATTTCATTCGTTACTGTATTGGAAATCGTTGAGGTGACCAACTGTAAAAGGTCATTCACTTCTGTTTGTGATTGCTTGAATTCCATTACGATCGGAATAGCGTCCACTTCAGCATGCAGGCTCTCAAGCTTGTCTTCCACTTTTTTCAGCGCTTCGTGCTTTTGGTAGTGCTGAAGGTTAACCGCTTCCTGTTGATACATTTTGATTTTACCGATCAATTTTTGCACTTTATCATTTTCGTTGATTTTTTCTTCTGCCTTTTTGAAGAAATCCACTTCTTCTGTCGAAGAGATCATTTTTGCCAGCTCTTCAGCTTTTTCGATCACTTGTTTCCTAGTATATTGTGCCATTATACTCTCACCTCTGCCGTTTCTACAAGCTCACCATTGAGACTCCATGTTTTAGGATCTGTCACTTTCACGTTGACGAGTTTACCAATCAAGGATTTTGGTCCCCGGAAATGCACTAGTTTGTTCGTTCTTGTATAACCTGCCAATACATCAGGGTCCTTCTTGCTTTCCCCTTCAACCAATACTTCCACGACCTGACCTTCCAAGGCTTTGTTCTTTTTCAGGAAAATCTCATTCATAACGCTGTTCAGTCGTTGAAGACGTTCTTTTTTCACTTTCATCGGTACATTGTCCTTCATTTTCGCTGCAGGCGTCCCATCCCGTGGCGAATAAATGAACGTGAAGGCCATATCGTATTCGACTTCTCTTACAAGCGATAAGGTTTCTTCAAATTGTTCTTCAGTTTCATTCGGGAATCCGACGATGATATCTGTTGTAAAAACAGCCTGTGGAATCTTGTCTTTGATCTTTTTGACAAGCTCCATATAATGTTCCCTCGTATATTTACGCGCCATCAACTTCAACACATCAGAACTTCCATGTTGGACAGGCAAGTGGATGTGCTCGACAAGGTTTCCGCCTTTTGCCAGGACATCAATCAGATGATTGTCAAAATCACGTGGGTGGCTTGTTGTGAATCGGACACGCGGGATATCGATCTTACGGATTTCATCCATCAATTCTCCAAGACCATACTCTATATCATCGAAATCTTTTCCATATGCATTCACGTTCTGTCCGAGTAAGGTGATTTCTTGATATCCGTTTCTTGCAAGATGTCGTACTTCTTCAATGATATCTTCTGGTCGACGGCTCCGTTCCTTTCCTCTTGTATAAGGGACGATACAATAGGTACAGAATTTGTCGCAGCCATACATGATATTGACCCATCCCTTGATATTGCCCTTGCGCACTCTCGGAAGGTTTTCAACGATATCCCCTTCCTTCGACCATACTTCGATGACCATCTCTTTACTGAAGACAGCGTTTTTAATTAATTGTGGAAGTCTGTGGATATTGTGAGTACCGAAAATCAAATCGATATGCTGGTGCTTTTGCATAATTTTATTGACGACAGACTCTTCCTGAGACATACACCCACAAACCCCGAGGATGAGACCAGGTTTTTCAAGTTTAAGAGGCTTCAAATGTCCAATTTCCCCAAAGACTTTGTTTTCAGCGTTTTCACGGATTGCACACGTATTAAGTAGAATGACATCCGCTTCCTTCGTGTCTGTAGTCGATTCGAACCCCATATCTGTCAAAATCCCTGCCATGACTTCGGTGTCATGTTCATTCATTTGACAGCCATACGTACGGATCAAGAACTTTTTCCCTTGTCCGATATTTCTGAAGTCGTCATCTATCGTAAAGTCTTTATGAAACTGGATCTTTTCCTTTCCCCTGCGTTTCGCATCCTTCAGCGATGGGGGCTGATACGTTGTTTGAAAATACTTTGAGTAATCTTTTTCTTCCGACTTCTGTTTTGGAGATTCGATTACGGAGGTATCTTTTTTCAACATTCTCACTCCTTACTGCAAAATCAACTCTATATACATGATAAAAAGTCATAATCTGTGTAGTTAACTAGTTTATTATAACAAACTCAGGTACGCTTGACCATAAAAGTTGGGTATGCTTATACATGGCACTAAATAAGTATAAATTCTCCCTACTGAAAAAAGAAAGAAGGTATGGCATGATATGATCCCCACATAGTAGACAGAAAAAAGAAAGCACATTAATCTGTCTATTATGGAGGGGATTTTTCTATGGGGAAAATGAGACAATCATATGATGTTGCATTTAAGAAAAAAGTAGTGGATCTATATATTAAAGATGGTATGGGCTACGATACGGTTGCGAAGGAAGTAGGTATTTCTAGTTCAGTTGTACGTCGTTGGGTTCAACACTTTGAGGCAGAAGGAATAAAGGGTCTCGAGGAAAAGCGCGGGAAAGCAAAAGGACCTGGGAAAGGCAGACCAAGAACCCGTCCTGAGGATCCAGAAGAGAAAATCAAACGATTAGAAGCCGAGAATGAAATGTTAAAAAAGTTCTTAGGGAAGTAAAAGGGGGTATGGAAGCCGTATCAACAGGTACTAAGTATAAAGTGATTCAAGATATGTCCAAGAAACAATACCCTGTCCAACTTCTATGTGAACTTGCAGGGGTATCAAGGGGCGGATATTACAAGTGGTTAAAGCGTCAGGAAGCCCCCTCTTCTAAACAGTTAGAGGATGATAAAATCAAGAAGTTAATCATAAAGTGTCACACAAAGCTCAAGGGGATTTATGGTTATAGAAGGATACATGTCTGGCTTAAGTCGGTACACAATTTACATATGAATCATAAACGGGTTCAACGCTTGATGGGTGAATTGGGAATAAAAGCCATCATAAGAAGAAAACGGCCCTACTACGGAAAGAAGGAAGCTTATGCCATCTCAGAAAACCATTTGAACCGAGATTTTAAAGCCTCTAAGCCAAATGAAAAATGGGTAACAGACATTACATACTTAATTTTTAATGGACAAAGATTGTATTTATCGGCTATTAAAGACTTATACAATAACGAAATCATCGCATATAAAATCAGTCAAAGAAACGACCTTCAACTAGTAATGGATACAGTAAAAAAGGCAAGAAGAAAACGGAGTGTAAAAGGAATTATCCTTCATAGCGATCAGGGATTCCAGTACACCTCAAAACAATATAACCAACTGCTTAAAAAATACAAAATGAAAGCGAGTATGTCTCGAAAAGGAAACTGTTGGGATA
The DNA here is from genome assembly GCF_045920555.1 of Pseudalkalibacillus sp. A8. Taxonomy (NCBI): domain Bacteria; kingdom Bacillati; phylum Bacillota; class Bacilli; order Caryophanales; family Fictibacillaceae; genus Pseudalkalibacillus; species Pseudalkalibacillus sp. A8. The sequence continues at coordinate 2,368,742 of NZ_CP174509.1, read as the reverse complement.
ATGCTTGTATGGAGAACTTTTTTAGCCATTTTAAAACAGAATGTTTTCACTTATACTCTTTCCGAACCTCTGAAGAGGTTAAGTTTGCCGTCCACCAATACATACGATTTTATAATCACCAGAGATTTCAAAAGAAATTAAACAACCTGAGTCCCTATAATTATAGAGCTCAGGCTGCTTAAAAATGCTTTTTAATTTCTGTCTACTTGACAGGGGTCACTTCAGCAACCTTCTTTCCTTTTTATAAGCTTTGATATACGTAGTGTTGATTTCACGAAATTCACTCCCTTTCCACGGGCGATCCGCAAGCCTCCTCGGGGATCTCAACACAAAAATGAAATCATTTTCGTGTCTGCGATGAGTTCTTAGAGCTTAGAGCTTTCCTTATGCTGGCTTCGACGTTCACCACAGGACGTGGTGGTTGTTAGTCGAAGATCCTTAATCGCTGTGTGGTCTCGCCTGGATTGCTTTTCCCGAAGGAGTGTCGCAAATTTTCGTTAAAAATGGAACATTGAATCTAACAAGTTTTTCATTAACCAATTACTGGATGATTTTCAGTTCTTTTCCCGCTTTTTCAAATGCGTCAAGAGCCTCTTGCAAGTCTTCCTTCGTATGCTGTGCAGTCACGATGGTACGTACCCGTGCTGATCCCTTTGCCACCGTCGGGAAGCCGATCCCTTGGGCAAACACACCATATTCGAATAGCTTATCTGAAAGCTTATGAGCAAGGGCAGCATCACCCACGACTACAGGTGTAATCGGGGTTTCACTCTTCCCTGTATCAAAACCGAGCTTTCTCAAACCTTCTTTGAAGAATTTCGCATTATCCCATAGTTTTTCAATAAGTTCTGGTTCTTCCAAGAGTACATCGATCGCAGCCGAGCATGCTGCTGTAACTGCAGGAGGATGGGACGTACTGAACAAGAAAGGACGTCCTTTATGGATGAGATAATCTCTCAATGCTTGAGTGCTCGCTACATATCCACCTAATACTCCGATTGCCTTACTGAGCGTCCCGACTTGGATATGAACACGCCCATTCAAGTCAAAGTGATCGATTGAACCGCGACCGTTACGACCAAGGACACCACTTGAATGCGCATCGTCCACCATAAGAATCGCATCATATTTTTCACAAAGCTCCACGATTTCAGGAAGAGGTGCGATGTTTCCGTCCATTGAAAATACACCATCCGTAACGACGAGACGGACACGGTAATCCGAAGATTCTTTCAGTGCGCGCTCCAGATCTTCCACATCGACATGATTGTAGATCTTTCTATCTGCTTTTGTCAGGCGGATTCCATCTATGATCGAAGCGTGGTTCAATTCATCTGAAATGACGACGTCTTCCTTCGTCAGGATTGATGAAAGAACACCCTGGTTCGTCGTGAAGCCAGATTGGAAAACGAGAGCCGCTTCTGTATGCTTGAATTCTGCAAGCTTTTTCTCGTATTCTTCGTGCATAGCTAACGTACCAGCAATGGTACGAACAGATCCAGTCCCTACTCCGTATTTTTCAACGGCTTCCAGAGCAGCCTGCTTCATTCGCGGATGATCGGTAAGGCCTAAATAATTGTTAGATGATAGTTGAATGACTTCTTTTCCTTTGATAACTACACGTGCACCTTGTTCAGATTCCAAAGGGATCAATTCACGGAATACACCTTCAGACTTCATTTGATCAAGTTCTTCCTGCAGATATTCAAAACCTTTCATTGATAATTCCTCCTATCATTATTATAAGTGCAATACACGCATTTATAAAAACCTGTTGTTAAGGTTTCAATACCACTTTTCCACATTTTCCTTGCAGCATCAATTCAAAACCTTTTTCAAAATCTTCTAATGGGAATTCATGTGTAATCATTTTTTCAACATCCACTTGCCCTGAGCCTAGGAGTCCCGCTACCTGGCGCCACGTTTCGAACATTTTACGTCCTGTGATCCCTTGGACCGTTATTCCCTTGAAGACGATATCATTTGTGATATCGACTTCAACAGGTTTGACAGGCAGACTCAAAATAGACATTCGCCCACCATTGGTAATCATTTTAAATCCCTGATCGATTGCTACTGGGTGTCCAGACATTTCACAAACAACCTCAACGCCGTTTCCATCAGTCAGGTTCATGGCGATCTCAACAGGGTCTTGTTTTTTTGAATTGACTGTCGTTGTAGCACCCATTTCTTTTGCGAGCTCTAGGCGGTATTCATTCAGGTCATATGCGATCACCTGGGAGGCACCTGCTGCCTTTGCGACACCTACTGCCATAAGCCCGATCGGTCCGCACCCAATAACCGCTACCGTTCTGCCAACCACATCACCAGCGAGTACAGTATGGACAGCATTTCCCATAGGTTCCTGCACAGAACCGACAGCCATAGGCAGGTCAGGGTCATTTACCCATAAATTTTTCGCAGGAAGTGCCACATATTCAGCAAAACACCCATCGATATCGACACCGATGATTTTTGTATTCCGGCATATATGGGCATTCCCTGTTAAGCATTGCGGGCATTCTCCACAAACGATATGAGTCTCAGCGGAAACTGAGTCACCGATTTTGACGTTGGTTACATCATCTCCAATTTCCACGACTTCTCCTGCAAATTCATGCCCGAATACATACGGGGGATTAACCCGGCTTGCTGACCATTCGTCCCAAGCATAAATATGTACGTCGGTACCACAAATCGAAGTGGCCTTCACTTTAATCAATACTTCATCTTTTTTTATTTGAGGGATATCTACCATCTCAAGCTTAGCGCCTTTATCGCGATGGTGCTTTAGAATCGCTTTCATTTTTCCTTCCACGATGAACACTCCTTTAAATTCCACAATAGACTACCCTCTGAAATTGTATCATGACAACAAAAAGCAGTAAAGGCGTGTCCTCCCCATATGAACATACGGTTTTTACTGATGGAAAGACCGCTCTATATCATTTTGCAATTCCTTCCCTTAAACTATACTTATTTTGTTTATAAAAATCTTTGAAGCTTATTTTTGATTTCACTAGAATTTTATTTAATCAAAAAACCTCATCCTTTTATGAGAGTCCTGCAAAACGAATACAGTAACTGGAAAAAATCTCCCTTGGGGCGTTTTTTGATATGATGAAAGAAAAAGGCAAAGGAATTGGATAGATGTTAAAAGATCACTATCAAGAAACTCTTTCCTTTCATGCCGAGTTGTACAACTTAATACCAGAAGATCACCTATTAAAAAAAATCGATAAGTTGGTTGATTTTTCATTTATATATGACCTAACGAAAGAATCATATTGTAGGTAGTACGGACGACCAGCGACTGAACCAGAATTACTGCTTCGACTTCTTCTCATCCAGACCTTATATGATTTATCCGATGATCAGGTCATTCAAGATGCCAATTTACATTTAGCTTATAAGTGGTTTTTACGATTAATCCTGAAAGTTCTTTACCCCATCCTACACAATTAAGTTGATTTAGAAACCATGTTTAGGTGCTAATCGCGTAGAACTGGTAAAAAAGATACTGGAAAAAATCAAAAGAACACTTTTTACTTTGACGTTGATATATGTAAAGAATGTCCGTTAAAAGAAGGGTGTTACAAAGAGGGGAAAAAATCAAAAACATACTCAATCCGTATCATTTCTGAACATCAACAACAAATGAAGTACTTGGACTCGGAAGAGTATCAAGAACGGAAAAAGGTACGTTCAACTATCGAGCATAAGAATGCGGAATTAAAAAGATTTCATGGGTTAACCAGGGCAAAATACCGTGGTTTATTAGGTATGAAAATACAAACCTATCTCTCGGTGTTCGAACATTAAAAGAATGACAAAATTAATACCACAAAATGAGCTGGAAAATGTGTAACACCAGCCCATACTTTTTAAAATAATGTAAAAATCCACCAGAAAGTTAAGGTTCAACTTATCTACTGGTGGATTTTTTTCTACTAAAGATCTTTTCGCCCTATTTTGCAGGACTCTCTTTTATAGATGAGGTTTTTTATGAAAATACTTTTACATGAACTCGGAAATCAGTTCGTTGAATTGTTGGTCATCGATGCTCAGGTCTGCTTTAGACAGTGCCGTTTCACTGTAGCCATGAGCAAGATCTTGATACGATTTCTTGTTCTTATCCTGGTAGATCAAACCTTTGACAAGGCCATTATTCTCCATCAATGTTTGCATTGCAATCATACGGTTTGATGAATCATAGTTCTCGACCTCAGCCAGGCTGACTAGATTTTCTTTGAACCAATCATACGTATTTACCTTATTGTAGGTAACACAAGGGCTGAATACGTTGATGAGTGAGAACCCTTTATGCTGCATTCCTTGTTCGATCAACGATGTCAATTCCTTCAAATCACTGGAGAAGCTTTGGGCAACGAATGTCGCTCCAGCAGTCAAAGCTGTTTCCATGATTGAAATGGATGATTCAACAGATCCTTCCGGTGTACTCTTCGTCTTGAATCCAAATTCTGAACGAGGGGATGTTTGCCCCTTTGTCAAACCATAGATCTGGTTATCCATGACGATGTAAGTCACATCGATGTTACGACGGATTGCATGGATTGTATGCCCCATACCGATTGCGAATCCATCCCCGTCACCGCCAGATGCAATGACAGTCAAATCACGATTCGCCATTTTGACCCCTTGGGCGATCGGCAATGAACGGCCATGAATTCCATGGAAACCATAAGAATTGATATAGCCTGAAATACGTCCGGAACATCCGATTCCAGATACGACAGCCAAATCATCCGGTTCTAAGCCGATATTCGCAGCTGCACGCTGGATTGCCGCCTGAACAGAGAAATCTCCACAACCTGGGCACCAGTTCGGCTTTACTTGGTTACGAAAATCTTTGAATGTTGCCATCTATAACAGCTCCTTGCATTTTGTGTAGATTTCTGAAGGCAGGAATGGGTTCCCGTTGTATTTCAATACATTGTTGATTTTATCAAGGTTCCCAAGGTTCATCTTCATGATATTTGCAAGTTGACCTGTCGAGTTATTCTCAACGACGATTACCTTCTTTGCAGAATCGACCATTTCCTTCATTTCTTTTGTAGGGAACGGATGTACCAATCGTACGTGCGCGTGATTGACTTTGATTCCGTCTTCCTCTAAGTGTGGGATCATTTCTTCAATTGCTCCGCGAGTAGAATTGAAACCGACAACAAGGACATCAGCCTCATCATGCTTAGCATTTTTGAAAACCGGATTTTTGAACTTCAAATTCTGAAGTTTCCGGTTACGTTTATCCATTTGATCCTGGCGGTTAGCTGCCACTTCAGATGGTTTACCTGTTTGGTCATGCTCGACCCCTGTCACATGGTGAATTCCATTTTTCATACCAGGAAGTATACGAGGTGAAACCCCATCTTCAGTCACTTCATAACGTTTGAAGTACTCTTTCGCTTCAAGCTCAGGCAATTCATCAACCTGGAGCTTACCACGGCGGATCTCGGTTTTACTGTAATCGAGTGGTTGGACACTTTGCTTACCTAAGGAAAGCTGCAAGTCTGACAGCACAATGACTGGACATTGATATTCTTCAGCAATGTTCAAAGCTTCTACTGCATCATAAAATGCTTCTTCTGCAGTACTTGGCGCGATAACCACTTTCGGAATCTCGCCATGTGTACCGTAAATCATCGCCATCAAATCAGATTGCTCCTGTTTTGTCGGCAAGCCTGTGGAAGGACCACCACGTTGAGTATCTACGATGACGAGTGGGGTTTCGGTGATGCCTGAAAGACCGATCGCTTCCATCATAAGGGATAAACCAGGCCCTGCTGATGCGGTGATCGTACGGACTCCTGCATAGTTAGCCCCGATCGCCATAGTCGCAGCTGCAATTTCATCTTCCGTTTGGATGACGGTCCCGCCATATTTAGGAAGGTGTTTGATCATGTATTCCATGATTTCAGATGCTGGCGTAATGGGATAAGCAGACATGAAGCGTACGCCGCCGACTAAGAAACCGAGGGAAATCGCATCGTTACCGATCATGAACATGCGCTTCTTACCATCAGCTTTTTCCAGCTGCAGGCGCTCTATCGGACCGCCTGCTTGCTCATTGAAGTACTCTGCACCTTGACGGAGTGCCTCCATATTCTTCTCGACCACTTTTTCACCTTTACGGCCATAAACTTCTTGAACGATTTCACGGTATTCTTCTGTCGATTGGCCAAGTATCGCACTCGTCGCACCGATGGCAACCATGTTCTTCATCAATGAGGTGCCTAATTTATTCGCAATTTCTGTAAATGGAACCGCATACAACTTTGCTTTACAGTCTTCCGGAGCTGTCGGGTTGAACTTTGCATCTGCAATGATCAATCCTTCTTCATGCAGTTCGCGGTAGTTAACATCGATCGTTTCCTGATCGAAAGCCACCAAGATATCTAAGTCGTCCGAAACCGCACCTATTTCCTTTGTGGAAACACGAATTTTGTTGTTCGTGTGCCCTCCCTTAATACGAGAAGAAAAGTGACGGTATGTATAGAGATAATAACCTAATCGGTTTTGTGCAAGTGAAAAAACCTCACCAGTACTGTCGATTCCTTCACCCTGTTGTCCGCCAACTTTCCATGAAAGTTGATCTACCATTTAGAACTCCACCCCTTTTATTGTTCCAATCAAAATTTCAATTGTATGTTATTTTTCCAACCGAATCATCCGAGTGAGAAAACCCTTTGATTTTAGGAAGAAAAATGATTTATAACGTCTACAATAATAGACCTATCACTATAAAAATGCAAGTATTCTTCGGAAAAATCCTTTCAATCATTGACCAATTGTTAAAAAATTAAAAATTTATCCGTTTATTGAAATTATCAAAACAGAACCCCTTCACATATTCTTCAGAAAAATGTTTCAGCAATTCGTTGAGTAATCGATCATAACCGAAATAGGAATCCAATCCGATCACTGTTTCGGAAATTCCGTCGAAGTCAGACCCGAAACCGATATTGTATACTCCGCCCAGAGAAGCGACATAATCGATATGCTTAAGGATTTCAGTAATCCGGACTGGTGACCGATTATTGAGAAAATAAGGGACGAACGTTATTCCCATCACCGCATCTTTTTCAATCAGCACTCTGATTTGTCGATCATTCAGATTCCTGGGATGGTTGCACAACTTCTTCGCGTTCGAATGGGAAGCGATGACATGTTCAGTCAGCTCCATCACATCCCAAAAGCTCGCTTCAGTCAAATGGGAAACATCTGTCCAGATTTTTTCTTCATTTAAAAGGGTTACAGCTTCTTTTCCTAAGTTTGATAGACCAGCTTGTCTTTTTTCGAGTACACCGTCCGCGAGATCGTTGGCAAAATTCCAGGTGAGTCCTATTGAACGTACACCTAGTTGGATTAGTGTCCTTAATCTGGATAAATCATTTGCAATCGGTCCACAGCCTTCCAGAGTGAGCATGACACCGATTTCTTCTTCACCTAGCAATTGGATGTCTTCCCTGGTTTGAATCAGTTTGATATCTGGATAAGGCTTCACGATTTTTTCGTAAAATATGTCAATCATTTCGATTGCTGCTTGGAATCTTCCATCTCCGACCACATCTTCTGGAACATAGACTGCGAAACACTGCACCTTGGCCCCTGCAGCTTTCAATGCAGGATAAGAGACTTGGAGGTGGTCAGAGTCATCAAACGTCAAAGTGGAATCCCGCCATAGCTTTAATAACGCATCACAATGGGCATCGAATACTTTCATTTATGAACCCCCTCTTTAGTAAGTTATGAACCTTTCCAAAGATAAATAGAAAAAACCTGGTCACATCCCTGATCAGGTGCCAAGCGAGTTCCATTATTACATTTTGGGCAAGGTTACTCCTCTGAATACAATGATATACTTAATACTCATAAACATCTATCTGATGATTAAAGAAAGTTTTATTCATATTCTAAAAGATTTTCAGCTTATTCTTGTGTAAAGCTTACATGCCCGATGAGCGACAAGTCAGCAGAGTTGTTTTATAGAACTTTGAAAATAAATAACCTGTTTGCTCAAAATGAACAAACAGGCTTGCACACATCATTATCTTGGTTCGACGATCAACTTGATGGCGGTTCTTTCTTCTCCGTCAATCAAGATATCTGTAAATGCAGGGATACAAATGAGGTCAACTCCACTCGGTGCTACAAATCCTCGTGCAATAGCTACTGCTTTCACAGCTTGATTTAATGCGCCTGCACCTATTGCCTGTATTTCGGCTGCTCCTCGTTCACGGAGGACTCCGGCTAACGCGCCAGCTACAGAATTTGGATTGGACTTTGCTGAAACTTTTAATATTTCCATGATTTGTACCTCCTTATTGATATCCTACCACTTTTACTATATTCACGATGTGAGCTTGTATTCCTCCTAAATCATAACCTCGCGAAGACTATTCCGTGAAAGGATGATCATCGTTGATTTGGATTCGTTTAATCGATTTGGCCAGCCCAGTTACCCGATCGAGATCGATTATGACTCCACTTAACTGTTCCCGCCCAATTTCCACTTCAAACCTAACTGGTAAATTTGTTAGGAATTTTTTAAGAACCGCTTCCTTACTCATCCCGAGAATTCCATCATAAGGGCCAGTCATTCCGACATCAGAAATGTAAGCTGTACCTCCCGGGAGAACGCGATTATCGGAAGTTTGCACGTGTGTATGCGTCCCTACTATGGCGGACACCCTACCATCTAAATACCATGCAAGCGCTTGTTTCTCGCTTGTCGCCTCTGCATGGAAATCGACAAATATGAATGGTGTCCTATTTTTCACTTCATCAAGAATTTCATCCGCTTTACGGAAAGGACAATCCAGCGGAGGCATGAATGTACGTCCTTGAAGATTAACGACAGCTACTTCAATGTCGTTTATTTTTACAAATGTGTAGCCCTGGCCAGGTGTACCTTCTGGAAAGTTTGCGGGACGCACCATCTGGGGAACATCGTCAATAAAATTAAAGATCTCCTTGTTGTCCCACGTATGGTTTCCCATAGTTATCGCATGAGCGCCCCATTGCTTCAAATTTTTCGTGATTTTTTCCGTTATCCCACGCCCGTGTGCAGCGTTTTCGCCATTGATTATGGTCAACGTTGGTTGATATTTACTTTTCAATTTTGGGAGATACGTTTCGACCATTGATCTACCAGGGGAACCGACAATATCGCCAATAAATAAAATTCTCATTGTAATAACCCTTTCTACTATAAATGACTATGTTGAGCAGTTTCTCAATGTACTTTTAACTATGCCACGTTCTAGAAACAGTGTCCAATCGGTAGGTAACTATTCCTGAAGAACAATGATCATATAGAAAGCTGAAAGAGACGATTCAGAAATCTCTCTTGTTGTATAATTGAAGTATTTTAGTAATTTTATACTTTTCGAGTGTGTTTCTTGGCCTTTGATATGATTTTTAAGATTTGTGCAGCAATGATTTACACGATCTTGACCTAGAAAATGTTTTTTAAAGCGTCCCATGACTATTTATCTCTACAAAGCCGGACCGAAATGCTACAAATTTGAAACTATCTCTATAACTCCAAAATTCTCTCTACAACTCCGAAAAAAATAAAGCGACGTTTTACGTCGCTTTATTTCGCATATTCAACTGCTCTGGTTTCTCGAATGACTGTAACTTTAATATGGCCAGGATAATCGAGTTCATCTTCAATTTTCTTGGTGATGTCACGAGCCAATCGGTGGGATGCAACATCATCCACCATGTCAGGTCGTACCATGATCCGGATTTCACGTCCTGCTTGGATGGCGAATGATTTCTCGACCCCATCGAAGGATTCAGAAATCTCTTCAAGCTTCTCAAGCCTCTTGATATATGTCTCAAGTGTCTCTCTCCGAGCACCAGGTCTAGCAGCAGATAAAGCATCTGCAGCGGCGACAAGGACTGCAATGATTGACGTTGGTTCTGTATCTCCATGGTGAGAAGCAATACTGTTGATGACAATCGGATGTTCCTTGTATTTCTGAGCAAGTTCAACACCGATTTCAACGTGACTTCCTTCCACTTCGTGGTCGATCGCTTTACCGATATCATGGAGTAGTCCAGCCCTGCGAGCGACGGTAACATCTTCCCCAAGTTCTGCAGCCATCAATCCGGTCAAGTGTGCGACCTCCATTGAATGTTTGAGTACATTCTGACCGTAACTTGTACGGTACTTCAAGCGGCCTAATACCTTGATCAAGTCAGGATGCAAACCATGTACTCCGATTTCAAAGGTAGTCTGTTCACCGATTTCCCGGATATACTCATCAACTTCCCTTCTGGATTTATCCACCATTTCTTCAATGCGAGCCGGATGGATCCTTCCATCAGAAACCAGTTTATCAAGAGCAATTCTTGCAATTTCTCTCCTGATCGGGTCAAATCCGGAAAGAATGACCGCTTCAGGTGTATCATCGATTATGAGATCGATCCCCGTCAATGTTTCAAGAGTACGTATATTACGCCCTTCACGCCCGATGATTCTACCTTTCATCTCATCGTTCGGCAGATTTACAACAGAAACAGTCGTTTCCGCCACGTGGTCAGCAGCACAACGCTGGATGGCTAGGGATAAAATCTCCTTCGCCTTCTTGTCTGCTTCTTCTTTCGCGCGGTTTTCTCGATCCTTAATCATAGCTGCAAGTTCATGGTCAATTTCCGACTGGGCTTGTTCCATGATTATCTGCTTCGCTTCATCGCGTGAAACTCCAGATAGACGTTCGAGTTCCAGTTGCTGTTGCTGCAACACCTGCTCCACTTTGCTTTCCATCTCTTCAATTTGTTGTTGTTTTTTGGTGAGAGTATCCTCCCTTTTTTCTAATGATTCCTCTTTCTTATCTAAGGTTTCACTTTTGCGGTCAAGGACCTCTTCTTTTTGTACCAATCGATGTTCTTGTTTTTGAAGTTCTGATCTGCGTTCGCGAATTTCACTTTCGGCTTCTACCCGTTGCTGATGGATCTCATCCTTCGCTTCGAGCAAAGCCTCTTTTTTGCTAGCTTCAGCTTCTCGTTTTCCATCTTCGATAATCTGTTTTGCCGCATGCTCGGCACTAGAAATTTTCGCTTCAGCAATTGATTTACGAACAAGATATCCAACAACTGCAAATACGATTGCAGAGACAAGCAAAATGGAGATGAGGACGATAATATTAATATACATACCTTTCACCTCCTCTTGCTATCTAATTGTTGGTTGTAAAATTGAATAGTTTTTCATCAAGCTAGCTATTCACATACAGCGGTTTCATTGTTTAACAATTGTAAAAGTAATCAAACAATATACATCAATTGTATAGTTGTCTATTTTTAATGTCAAGAGCTGACAATACAGAGTTAACCTGGCAGTGTAAAGCGTATTGTAGCCTTCATGCAAAACTGTTGCCATAAAAAAGATGACCCGAATTTTCTGCAGGTCATCTTGCATCAAAATATTTTATACTAACGAATCTTGTTCTTCTGTGTCTTCTTTGGCTGCCGCCGTTTCAGTGTTCATTTGATAATAAGAGCGGATCTGTTGATAGATTTCATTTTCGATCGCTTCGTTTTCCTTCAAGAATTGCTTCGCGTTTTCGCGTCCTTGACCGAGCCTGTCGCCATTGAAGGAATACCAAGCACCACTCTTCTGTACGACATCGATTCCAGACCCGATATCGAGGATTTCACCCTGTCTTGAAATCCCTTCTCCATACATGATATCTACTTCTGCTGTTTTGAACGGAGGTGCAACCTTGTTCTTGACGACCTTGATACGCGTCTTGTTTCCAACCATGTCGTTACCTTGCTTTAAGGTTTCTGCTCTTCGTACTTCCAGACGTACGGAAGAATAGAATTTGAGGGCGCGTCCCCCAGGAGTTGTTTCTGGCATTCTCTATAGATTTTCCATCTCTATAGTGTGGACTATATCTTCATCTCAATATATTATTGAGAGCCTTGCACTTCCAGCAGGAGCCTATCTTCTGCCGTACCCTACTAAGTTAACTCTTCGGAGAGCCCCTTTCGGTAGTCTCTACACCTTCCTATAATTGGCTTGGCACGGTATTACCCATCTTTTGGAGGGCTTCACCGTTAGCAGCATTAATATGCCACACCCTTAGGCAATAAGGTTCACAAGGTTTTTTAAACATGCTATCACTAGCATGGGAAACCCATAGTAAACTCCTTAATCCGTTTTGGATTAAGCAACTAATCGTTGATTTCCGAACATGACGCCGACCTTCTCACGGATCTGGTTGATGAAGATCGCTGTTGTTTTTGATTTGCTGATGGCTCCTGATAGTTTACGAAGAGCCTGTGACATCAGACGTGCTTGAAGTCCGACGTGCGAGTCACCCATTTCCCCTTCGATTTCAGCTTTCGGTACTAGAGCAGCGACAGAGTCGATGACCAGGATGTCTACAGCTCCACTACGAACAAGGGCTTCTGCGATTTCCAAAGCCTGTTCACCAGTGTCTGGTTGGGAAAGCAATAACTCGTTGATATCCACACCAAGCTTTTCAGCGTAAACCGGGTCGAGAGCATGTTCCGCATCAATGAACGCTGCCTGTCCGCCATTCCGTTGTGATTCTGCAATCGCATGCAGGGCTACAGTCGTTTTACCAGAAGATTCAGGCCCGTAAACTTCAATGATCCTGCCGCGGGGATAACCGCCTACACCAAGTGCGATATCCACAGCGAGTGATCCGCTTGAAGTTGTAGAAACGCGATTTTCCGTCTGTTCTCCTAACTTCATGACAGATCCTTTACCAAATTGCTTCTCTATTTGTCTTAAAGCCATATCTAATGCAGCTTTACGATCACTCATGCAATCACTCCTTAAAATTAACTAACTTCATCATACCTCTTTTTATAACATTTGCCAATACTTTTTACGAACATTTATTCGCCTTTTTGTGAAATCGGCTACCCCACAAGTTGTTTCAGTAAATAAAACAATCCGTAGTTGACTGTACGTGTTCTTACAGCATTTCGGTCACCAGCAAGTTTTAACGGATATACCTTCGTCTCTTGTGGAGAGGCGATTCCGATATATACTGTTCCGGGCGGCTTACCTTCCATTTCATCCGGTCCTGCTACACCAGTGAAGCTGATCCCATAATCACTTTTGAATAACTCCCGTACATTTTCTGCCATCAGTTCGGCACACAATTCACTTACCGCTCCATCTTCATCCAACACTTTTTCCGGGATTTTCAATTGATTCATCTTGATTTCATTCTGATAGCATATGATGCCGCCCTGTAAGACTTGCCCTGCTCCAGGCTGCTTCGTCAGCTCATGTCCGAAAAATCCACCCGTCAAACTTTCAGCGCAAGAAACTGTAAGTTCTTTTTCTTGCAACATATCGAAGGTTTCGTAGGAAAGTGTGGTGTCATCATAGCCATAAAAAAATTGCCCGACTCGATCAAAAATTTCCTTTTCAAGTTCATCGATCATTCTTTCACCTTGTTCCTCAATATCACACTTGGCAGTCAGTCTCAAGGTCACCTCGAAAATACCCGCTAGAGGTGCAATCGTCGGATTCGTCTGTCCCTCGATGAGATCCATCAATTTCGTTTCAAGCGTCGATTCACCGATACCGTAGAAACGGAGTACACGTGAAAGAATAAGCTCTACTTCTTCCCCTCTCAATTGCTGTATGTATGGAATGGCAAAGTCGGTGAACATCGGTTTCATTTCCTTCGGTGGTCCAGGGAGAAGAATATAAATCTTGTTTTCTTTTTGCAAAGCGATCCCCGGAGCCATCCCATTGTTGTTCGGCAGTACAGCAGCTCCTTCAAACACAAGGGCTTGTCTGCGGTTATTCTCAGACATTGGTTGCTGGATTTTCTCGTAATATCCTTCAATGAAATCCATCGCTTCTTTATTTTCGATCAAAGGAAGACCGAGGTGCTCTGCAATCGTTTCTTTCGTGAGATCATCCTTTGTAGGTCCCAGTCCACCGGTGAAAATCAATAGATCAGAGCGTTCTTCAGCGATCTGGATCGTTGAAATCAGCCGTTGTTTGTTATCTCCGACGACCGAATGGTGGTAAACATTGATGCCTTGATCTGCCAGCTGTTTAGAAATGAATTGGCCATTCGTATTGGCGATTTGGCCTAAAAGTAACTCTGAGCCTATTGCTATGATTTCTGCGTTCATGAATTGCACCTCTTTCTCCGAAATTAACAGGGCTGACTTTCCATTTGGATTTGAGTCAGCCCATTCATCGTTGTTATTTTGACTTTAGCATAATGTGCTTGTTTTTCATAAAATAATCCCATCCTGAATAGACTGTGATGATCGTTGCTGCCCACAGTGCTATGTCAGCAAAAGGGAACGAAACGATCGTGAATGGAACATTATGAAGTAATAGTACTGATATTGCGATGATTTGAATCGATGTTTTCAGTTTACCCAACTTGCTTGCGGCAATGACATCTCCATCACCTGCTGCAATCAGCCGCAGTCCTGTAACTGCAAATTCACGGCTTAAAATCAAAATGACCATCCAAGCTGGTGCAAGTTGAAGTTCGACGAGTCCGATAAGAGCCGCTGTGATCAAAAGCTTATCAGCCAGTGGATCCAAAAATTTCCCCAGATTTGTAACCAGGTTCAATTTCCTTGCGTAATAGCCGTCAATCCAATCTGTACATGACGCAATGATAAAAATGAGTGCTGCAATGAAATGGTGGATGGGTATATCCCCATTCAATATTTTAAGGCTTCCCCATTCAAATGGAACAAGGAGAAATACCATGAAAATAGGGATCAAAATTACTCTGGATATCGTGATTTTATTCGGTAAGTTCATAACTGCCTCCTGTCGGTTATCGGGCTTGAGCATGTATATTTTACCACAAACGGTCTAAAAGCAAACAAAGAAGCTTTATAAGATTGAATTCTTAAGTGACTCTCATAAAAAACTAAATATCAATGAAACTGCAATACAAAAAAGAGGACCGACCCAACTTGATTTGAGGTGCTTGTTGAGTCAATCCTGAATTTATTGTGCCTCTTCCGTTCCTTTTTGATATTGAATGACGATTTTCTGATGCGGTCTCTTAGATGGTTCGACTGCGTAGGTGAGTGGTTCACCATTGACTGTGACTTCTACATTCTGGCTTACACCAATGTTGAATGTCACTTGGGTCTGATCAGCAAGATCATAAGTCAGGATACCGTTCTCTTTTTTGAACACTTTCCCGCCTGGTTGAATATTTTTTCCCGAAGCTTCCTTCACATCAATATAGGAGTTCCCCTTCATCTTTAATTCTACATTGAATTGATCTGTTCCGGATAAAGCGTATGTTTTTATGCTCCCTTCTGAAGAGAGTTCTTCCAGATTCTGAACCTGAGTTTCTTCTTCAGGCTCAGATTCGGTTTCAGTGGTGTCTTCGTCTTCTGAACTGTCGCTTTTTCCATCATTGCCATCTGTATCCTCAGATGTCTCTGTAGACTCTTCTGGTTCATCACCTTCAGCACTTTCATATTTGTCCACATTTTCTGTATTCGGTTCAGAGCTGTTGTTACCGGCATTATTTTGTATCACCCAGTATAAAGCCACTAATAACGCTGCTAGTAAAACTACTGTCAGGAATACAGGAAACACCTTTGCCACCTTATTGTCCTTCGGGATGTTTGATTTGGGTTTCGAGGCACTAGGCGTAAATTCTGACTGGCCTTCCTTTGTTGCGGGCAATTCACTTGCATGTTCTTCAAAAAGCACTTCTGGATCCAGGCCGACCGCTTCGGCATAATTTTTAATGAATGCCCGTGCATAAAATGCTCCTGGTAATACGGAGTATTGGCCTTCCTCGATCGCTCGGAGATATCTCTTTTGGATCTTCGTCTTATCCTGTAATTGTTCGTATGATAACTGTCTTTCCATTCGCGCTTCTTTCAAGCGCTGACCAAGCTCTGTCATACTTGCTACCACCTGCCACTATTCAAAATCAAAACCAAAGGATGTTGTGCTCGTATCAACGACATCATAGGTAATTTCTTCATCAGGATCATTTCGTAGTTCAATAATATAATCAAAATCATCAAGCGTATACTCTGAATCCCTTACAAAAATATCCGGGTGTTCAACAATTTTGGTTGCTGGTAGTCTCATGACTTCTCGGATCAACTGCCAGTGTCTTTCAGATGATCGTTTTAATGAAACGATCCCATCGACTAAAAACACATGGTCGTTGCTGTATTCATCCTCCGCTAATTGGCTGCGTATCGTTTGTTTCAGAAGAGTTGATGAAACGAAAACCCATCGTTTGTTTGCACATACGCTGGCAGCTACGATCGATTCGGTTTTCCCAACACGGGGCATTCCACGGATCCCGATGAGTTTGTGTCCCTCGATCTTGAACAATTCTGCCATGAAGTCGACAAGCAATCCAAGCTCGTCCCGGACAAAGCGGAACGTCTTTTTATCATCTGCATCCCTTTGTATGTAACGCCCATGTCTGACTGCTAAAATATCTCTGAGTTTCGGTTTCCTCATCTTTGTGATCGTGATGTTGTCCATCGTCTCGAGGATAGTCTTCAGACGTTCGACTTGTTCAGGATTATGAACCAACAACAACAATCCGCGTCTCATATTGTCAACGCCATTGATTGTAATAATATTTATTCCTAACATACCGAGCAATGAAGAAATATCTCCAAGGAGCCCGGGACGGTTTTTATGTATTTCATATTCTAAATACCATTCCTGCTGTTCCATTGCTCATCTCCTTTGCAAATTCACCAATATCCGGCATCCTTTCTTAATGATAAATGATTTTCAACTTTAAGAAAAGTAAAATTAAAGAAAACTTGGCAAGTCTTAAACGAAGTGAAAAGAATTGCCTCAATTCCAATTTTCAAATGAAAAAGACTGATCCTTCAAAGAATCAGCTCACTACCTGATAATAGTTAGTGAGTACAAGATTCTTATCGGATCAGCCTTGTTTCCCCTATTGTCTCTCTTGTACTAGCTTGACCATCATACTAGCAATTGAATGACGCTCTTCTTCATTGGCAACATGCCAGAGGTCTGAAAGTACTTTTTCTTCTGCATTTTTCGGTTCAACCTGATCAGCAAGGTATCCCCCGATTTCAGTCGCAATTTCAGTAATCGCTCCATCTTTCATTCCTTTTTCCTCTGCTTGACGCAAACGCTCACTGAGGAAACCTTTCCATTCATTCCAGTTATCAAGAACAGACATGTCTAGTCCCTCCTAGAAAATAAAATCGTTCAAGCCTTATCTTCTCCCAAGAAGGTGAAAAGTATGCATTCATTTTTAACAATACCATGCACCGTTAACCTGTAGGATATGGCCAGTGATGTAAGACGCCTTTTTTGATATCAAATAACCGACAGCATCCGAAACCTCCTCTGGAAGGCCGAATCTTCCAATTGGTATTTCTTCAGAAATTGCTTCTAGCTCTTCGCCAGAAAGGTGGTCATTCATTTTCGTGGCAATGATTCCAGGAGCCACTGCATTTACCCGAATCCCGCTAGGAGCCAGTTCTTTGGATAAAGCTTTGACCATTGTATTCATGCCGCCTTTTACCATTGAATAAAGCACTTCACATGAAGCCCCCGTCTGTCCCCATATGGATGTGATCATGACAATTGAACCTCGCTTCCGTTCAATCATTGAGGGCAGAAGTTGTTGGATAAGCTGAAATGGACTTTTCAACTGCAGTTGAACCATTCCATCGAGTTCCTTTTGGGACACATCCGTGATCAGCCCTGTATGTGAACTTCCGCAATTATAAACAAATACGTCGATCGGCGTTTTTATTTGTTCTGTTAATAAATGAGGTCCCTCTGGATCAGCAAGGTTTGCATTGACCAGTTTACAGTCGACTGCAGAAGAAAACTCGATTTGCAGCTTTTCGACTGCTTGTTTGTTCTGATAATAATGTAAATAAAGGTTATACCCTTGATCGGCCAATTCCCGTGCAATAGCTTGTCCGATCTCCCCACTGGCACCAGTCACCAATGCATAGCTTTTCATACTGCATCCCCTCCCACTTGAAACCTGTAAATCATCGAATTATTTGTCGTTTGCTATGAATGTTTCGAAGTTTGCTACGAATAATTCCTGATTTGCTCCGAATTGACCTTTAGCCTACGTGCTGCATAAAGCAGAGACTGACTTTTTAGCCAGTCTCGTTTAACTACAGTATGCATCAGCTGCTTTTCGGTCGCACCTGGCAGCTCGTAAAGGCTTTTTCTTTAAAATGGTCATTCAACATGGCCCGCAGGTCTTCAGGTGTGATTTGGGCATACATTTCGACCACTTTGAACAAATTCATATCCCCAAATTGGAAACGCGTAAATTGGTTTGCGATATATTCCGGTGAGTTCATTGATCTCAGGAAGCTTCCCATCTTTTTCTTTTTCAGACGGTCGATGGCTTCTGAATCGATCCCTTTGGATTTTGTTGCTTCAACCATTTCATAAATCCGATCAGTCAATCGATCCGGATCACTTGTTTCCCCACCGATAAGGGAAAAGCCAAACTCGGCTTCTTCGGTGTAATCAAAGGAAAACGATTGATCAATCAATCCTTCCGTGTACAATTCTTCATAATTGTCTGAGCTCTGGCCAAATAGATAATCAAGAAGAAGGTTCATACCCAATTCATATTTCAGTCGTTCATCCCCAAAGCGCTTAGGGGTAGCCTGCTTGAATCCGACCATACATTTCGGGGTTTGCACAGTCATTTTGATAACTGATTTCTTTTTGGCGACTTCCGGCGGTTCTTCTTCAAAAAAACGCTCTATTTTTTTTGGTGGGGCAAAATCTTTTCCACTCTGGTTCTCTTTAACAAGCCCCATAATTTCTTCGGCATCGACATTCCCGACAACGAACAACAGCATATTGCCAGGATGGTAAAACGTTTCATAGCAGGTGTACAAGGAATCTTTCGTGATTTTCGCAATCGAAGAAACCGTTCCAGCGATATCAATTTTGACGGGATGATGGTGAAACATATTCTCAATCACTCCGAAATAAACACGCCAATCAGGATTATCATCATACATCTCGATTTCTTGGCCGATGATCCCCTTTTCTTTTTCTACAGTTTTCTCGGTAAAATAAGGGGCTTGCACGAAGTCGATCAACGTCTTCAGATTCTCTTTCACATTTGATGTACTGGAAAAGAGATAGGCAGTCCGTGTAAAAGACGTGAAAGCATTGGCTGAAGCCCCTTGCTTACTGAAGTCCTGGAATACGTCCCCATGCTCCTTTTCGAACAATTTATGCTCCAGAAAGTGTGCGATGCCATCAGGAACCTTCACTGGCTCATTTGAACCCAATGGTGTGAAGTGGTTATCCACCGACCCATATTTCGTCGTAAAGGTAGCATACGTTTTATTAAAGCCTTTTTTAGGTAGAATATATACTTGCAGGCCATTGTCCAGCGTCTCAGAGTATAAGGTTTCTTGTAATTGATCAAAATACGTTTCTTTCATTATTTTTGACCCTCCCCTTTAAGGAAATAGATCGTATCCAATGAAACTGTATCCACTACATTCCGGATATCATCCATCGTGACAGCCTGGATCCCATCAATCCACTCATCGATAGAACGCTGGATACCAGCAACTCTGGAATTATAAAGCATATCGACCCAACTGTTCGGGTTGTCGACAGACTCAAGGAGTTGATTACGGATCATTTCTTTTGTTTGTGATAATTCCGCATCCGTTATATCACCGTTCTTCATCTTTTCCATTTGTTCTTTGATGATCGATACCGCTTTTTCGTAATTTTTAAATTCGATTCCCGACATGACGAAGAGGGCACCGACATGACTTTCGATCCTTGAAACAGCATAGTATGCAAGGCTCGCTTTCTCACGAACATTTATGAACAATTTGGAATGGGAAAAGCCACCGAAGATCCCATTGAATACTTGTATCGCGTAATATTCAGGGTCTGAAAAAGTAATCGAAGTCCTGTATCCGATATGAAGTTTACCCTGCTTGACATCCTGTTCATCAAAAACCACATTCTCCTGGCCTCTGTCAGTGATCTCTTCAAATAGAGCCTCATCCGTATTGATACGTTCATTAAGTTGAAGGGTGGACTTAACCTTTTGTTCCACTTCATCACCATTAATATCTCCGACAATATAGATATCGATCTCATCTTTTTTCATCACATCCTGGTAGTATCGGAACAATTCTTCAGAGGTGATCGCCTCGACCTCTTCTTCCTTTCCAAATGCATGCTGGGCATACCGCTGGCCTTTGAACATTTCTTCGACAAGCCGTTTATTCGCATAACGCATTTTATCATCATAAATCGATTGTATTTTTTGCTTCAGTACCCGCTTTTCTTTTTTTACATTACTTTCATCAAATTTTGTACCATCATTTAAAGGATGCAGTAATACTTCAGCTAAGAAATCAAGGGATTGATCAAGTAATTGTGTGTGGTCCAGAAGGAATTTTTCATTTGAAACATCCATTCGGATCGTGATGATTTGATAATCACCTTTTTTTGCGATCGAGGTCACGAATCCTGCCCCATACATATCTTCTAATAGTCGATGGATATGTAGTGAAGAAGGATAGGATTGTGTCCCAGCTTTTAAAACTTGAGCCAATAAAGCCCGTTTTGTAACGTTTTCTTCTTCAATCTTCCTTTTTATTTGGATCGAAATCGTCGTTGTCTTATATTTTTCCGTTTCTACGAGATGGAGCGTATACCCATCTGCAGGGATGACTCGAGGTTCTTTGGTCCTTGTCATATTTCAACCTCTCCTTTGTCAAGTTTTCACTCAATAGCTTACCCTATTTGTTTCTGAAACATGAAACACTCTTCATTATAATACTCTTCAATGCCATTTTCATAACAATAGGCAAGCCAAATATCCATGATTTACTATGGCTTTGGTATTTTTCATGATTTCTGCGAAATTCACTCCATTTCCGCGGGCTTAAGAAAAGCGGAGCGACACGCTTAGTCACGTATGTCACTGGAAGAATGACGAGGAGGCTCGAACCAAACAAAGTTCGGTTCTGCGTGGGCTCACACATAAGATGTTAAATCAGGGTGTTTCCGCCGCAGGAATTCTGAAGTGATCCAAGTGACTGGTCGCTGAGCTAGACATTACTTCACTGAATAGGTGTTGACACCCTGATTTTACAAAAATCGAAAAACGAAGGGCTCGAAGATCTCGCCTGGCTTGCTTATCCCGCCAGGAGTGTCGCGAATTCCGCTTAAAAACATCCGCTCTTGGATAATCGACAACAGGATTTAACGACGATTAAATTAAAAAAGAACTCCTCATACTATGAGAAGTTCTCTAAAGATCATCGTTTTCCTTTTTCGTATGGCTTACCAATTGCTTTCGGCGCATCCGCTCGGCCTACAAATCCAGCAAGAGCAAGGATTGTCAATACATACGGTGATATGAGCAAGATGACATGTGGTATTTCTTTCAGCAATGGGATCTGTTGCCCAGTAATACTCAATGATTGTGCGAAACCGAAGAACAACGCTGCACCTAATGCGCCAAGCGGGTGCCACTTTCCGAAAATCATCGCAGCGAGAGCCATGAACCCTTGTCCTGCGATTGTCGAGTGAGTAAAGTTTCCGCTGATTGAAGTCGTATACACTGCACCTCCCAATCCCGCGAACGCTCCGCTGAGCATGACTGCTATATAGCGCATCTTCACTACATTGATCCCCATCGTATCAGCGGCCATCGGATGTTCACCTACAGCTCTCAAACGAAGTCCGAACGGCGTTTTAAAGACAATGAACCAGACTATGAATGCTAAAGCAACCGCCACGTATGAAGTGATGTAGGCATCACCGAATAACAATGGTCCGATGAACGGAATATCGGAAAGGACCGGTACGTCTGACTTGAATATACGCTCATTAAGATAAGGCGTCTGACCTGCATCAAATATTTTCTTTACGAGGAAAATCGTCAAACCGGCTGCTAAAAAGTTCAAGGCAACCCCACTGACGACCTGGTCAGCTCGGAACGAAATACTGGCTACTGCATGTAACAAGGAGAAAACGGCACCGATTACGATTGCAACCAAGAACGAAAACCATGGTGAAGCACCACCGAATCCCCACGTCTCTCCATAAAAGGTGAAAACTGCTCCAATGAAGGCACCCATCATCATAAGTCCTTCCAAACCGATGTTGACAACACCGGATCGTTCACTGAAAACACCACCAAGTGCGGTCAATATCAAAGGGGCAGCAGCAAAGATGGCTGTCGGTATGATGATTTCTAATATTTGCATAAGACCCATCTAGATTTTCCCCCTTTTGTTAATGCGGTTTCGCAGCCAGTGAACAAAATAACTCGAAGCTACGAAGAAGATGATGAGAGCAATGACGATCGTGATCAACTCAGGCGGCACCTGGGCCATCGCTTGCATATTCAGGGCTCCTATTTTAAGTCCGCCGAATAGACCTGCAGCGAGGACGATACCGATTGCACTGTTCGCCCCTAATAGTGCTACAGCGATTCCGTCGAAACCGACTCCTGTGAAGGCCGCGTTGATTGTCATATATTGATAAGTGCCGAGACCTTCCATCGCCCCTGCTACACCAGCAAAACCACCAGATATGCACATAGAGAGTATGATGTTTTTCGACACGTTGATACCAGCATAGTTGGAAGCATGCTGGTTGAAGCCCACTGCCCGCAGCTCGTACCCTGTCGTTGTCTTCCATAACAGGTACCACATCAACACTGCTGCCAATACGGCAACAATGATTCCATAATGCAATCTAGAATAGTCGGTTATTTCTTGTAAAAACAATGAAGATAGTGACGCTGAAGACTGGATGTCCTCCGTACGTTCCCCTGGAGCCAACAAGTGATTCCGAATGATAGAATTCGTCACATGTAAAGCAATATAATTCATCATGATCGTCGTGATGACTTCATGCACTCTGAATTTCGCTTTCAAGTAACCAGGGACAACTCCCCATAACGCTCCTGCTACTGCCGCTGCAATGATGGCAAGCGGAACATGGATGAAAGCAGGGACCCCTTCTACCGTGATACCGATATAGACAGATGCCAACCAACCAACTAACAGTTGTCCCTCTACACCAATATTGAATAAACCTGTCCTGAAGGCAAAAGCAACTGCTAAGCCAGAAAAAATCAATGGAGTCATTTGTCTTACGGTCTCACCGATATAATAAGGGTCCGTAAAAATGACACTGAACAAGGATGAATAGGCGTACAATGCATCATAACCGCTTGATATCATGATGATTCCACCGACAAGGAGACCAAGCGCAACTGCAATCACAGGAACGCTGAGCTTGAATAAAATTTGTTGCAATTTCACTTAGTTCTCCTCCTTCTCTGTTCGTTTTGATCCAGCCATCAATAAACCTAGATCTTGTTCCGTCACTTCTTGAGGATCGACGATCGCAATGATTTTCCCTTCATAAATGACAGCAATACGGTCACTGACATTCATGATTTCATCCAATTCGAATGAAAGAAGCAAAACGGCCTTATTCGCATCACGTTCTTCAATAAGTTTTGAATGAATGAATTCGATCGCACCAACGTCAAGACCCCGGGTAGGCTGTGCTGCTATCAACAAATCCGGACTTCGATCCACTTCACGAGCGATGATCGCCTTTTGTTGATTCCCTCCTGACAAAGCCCTGGCTTCGGTATACACACTAGGGGTACGGACATCAAATTGGTCAATCAACTGCTTCGCCTTTTTGAAAATTTGCGGCGCCTTGATTTGTTTGTATTTTGAGTAAGGTTCCTGATAATACGTTTGCAGGACCATATTTTCACCAATGGAAAAATCAAGGACCAATCCATGTTTATGACGATCTTGAGGGATATGTCCTACACCTGATTCTGTCACTTTACGGGGTTTAAGGTTGGTAATCTCTTTTCCATTCAAATGGATTTCTCCGCTGTCTGTTTTACGCAAGCCAGTGATCGCTTCGATCAATTCGGTCTGACCATTCCCATCGACTCCGGCAATACCGATGATTTCTCCAGCCCGAATCGTTAAATCGAGACCATTGACAGCTGAGACGCCTCGAGAATCCCGCACAACAAGGTTTTTGATCTCAAGGACTTCTTGTTGTGGATTTCCTTTGTCTTTCTGGGTAGTGAAGGAAACATCGCGGCCGATCATCATAGATGCTAACTCCTCGCGGTTCGTATCAGCAACGTTCACAGTTCCAATCCCTTTACCTCGACGGATGACTGTACAACGATGGCAAACCTCCATGATCTCTTTCAATTTGTGAGTGATCAAGATGATCGATTTTCCCTCTGCAATGAGCCGCTTCATAATTTGAATCAGTTCTTTGATTTCCTGTGGCGTCAGTACTGCGGTCGGTTCGTCGAAAATCAGGATATCTGCACCGCGATATAATGTTTTTAAAATTTCCACCCGTTGCTGCATACCGACTGAAATATCCTCGATTTTGGCATGCGGGTCGACCCGCAAACCATACTGCCTTGAAATCTCTTCAACTTTCTTTGCAGCGGATTTGATATCGACCTGTGAACGGCGTTTCGGCTCCTGTCCAAGTACGATATTTTCTGTTACTGTAAAATTCTCTACAAGCATGAAATGTTGATGGACCATACCAATTCCTAATTTGTTGGCGATATTCGGATCCGTGATTTCAACTTTCTCACCGTGGACACGGATTTCACCTCTTTCAGGCTGATACAGACCAAAAAGAACGTTCATCAAGGTGGATTTTCCTGCACCGTTTTCCCCTAGCAATGCATGAATTTCCCCTTTTTGAACCTGTAATGTAATGTTGTCATTGGCAACAATGCCCGGAAACTCTTTACGGATATCCCGCATTTCAATGACGTATTCCAACTGTCATCACTCCTACTGTGTTGTTCCGTTTGCATAGGCTGCTGAACCGCCCGCCCAGCTGTTTCCCATGAGTGCTCTTAAGTGTAACAAGAGAGTCTACTTCGATCTTCGACATGCCTTTGTTACACTTAAGAGCATAAATAAAGGGGTTGACACAAACTTATGGGTCAACCCCTCTGTATGGAGCTATAATGATTACATTTCGTTTTTGAACGTTTCGAACTCTTCAGCTGTCTTAGGTACTTCAACCTCACCGGCAACAATTTTCTCTTTATATTCTTTAACCATTTCCAGTGATTCTTCTGAAACGTTATCCTCTGTCGGAGCGATACCGACACCCTCTTCTTCAAGACCGAATTCCACGATTTGTCCACCAGGGAAGTTACCTTCCATTGTTTGAGTAGAGACTTCAAATACCGCAGTGTCTACACGTTTTACCATTGAAGTCAGTGTTACACTCTTGTTGTTGCCTTTATCGTAGATTCCTTCTTCAAATTGGTCACGGTCAACTCCGATCACCCATACATCTTCACCGTTCTTCTTACGGTTGATTGCTTCTGTGAAAACCCCTGCTCCAGTTCCGCCTGCAGCATGATAGATGACATCAACACCCTGTCCGTAGAGAGCAGATGCGATTGTAGCACCTTTTGATGCGTCATTGAAGTCACCAGCATATTGAACAGTTACTTCAGCATCCGGATTAGCTGTAAGGACACCCGCCTTGAAGCCATTTTCGAACTTTGAGATCAATTCACTTTCTACACCACCGATGAATCCGATTTTATTAGACTTGGATTGAAGTCCTGCTACAAGCCCTACAAGGAAAGATCCTTGATGTTCTTTAAACGTGATGCTTGCAACATTTTCAAGCGGATTTCCGTCTGCATCGACTGCTACGCTGTCAACGAGTGCAAATTGTGCCTCTTTCTGTTGTTCAGCTACTTTCTGGATGTCTTCCTGCATTAAGAAACCAATTCCATAGATGATATCAAAGTTTTGACGCACCAAGCTGTTCAAATTCGGGCGGTAATCACTTTGATTTTCAGATTGCAAATAATTGTAGCCCTTCTTTTCTTCAAGATCGTTTTCTTTACCGAATTCTTGAAGACCTTCCCAAGCTGATTGGTTGAATGACTTATCGTCAACACCGCCAGTGTCGGTAACCATTGCTACTTTAAAACCGTCATCTTTTTTATCCCCTGAAGCACCGTCATTGCTTCCGTCGCCTCCGCATGCTGAAAGCAAAGTCCCAGCAGCTAATACCATAGACATCAATAACCCATAACGCTTTTTCATTCCGTACAATTCCCCCTTATTATATTTTCAAATTTTCCTAAATTCTAAAAGCTAAGCGCTTCCAACAACCCCCTGAACCACCTCCTTAAAATCTCTATTTTAAAAAGCATTTAAATGGTGATTTTACGCGAAATTTAATAAAGCTTTTAAAAAAACCGCCCATAACAATGTTCATTTTTTTAAGTGCCGTTTATCATTTGGATCCATTTTGAACCTCATATCACACCCGACGTCTGACCACATGAAAATCAAACTTATCCGCCCTGAAGTAATTCACTGAATATAGGACAGGTGTGTCATTCTGATCATAGTGCATCTGTTTCAAGACGAGAAGAGAAGATTCCGGGGGGCATTCCAAAACCTCGGAAACCCGATCGTGGTAGCCTAAAGGTTCGATATGGGTAACTGCATACAGGACCCGGCTATTAGACTCTTTTTCTAATATATTGAAAAGGGACTCTTCTTCTTTGGATTTGTAGTTCGCAGGCATCAATTTAGCCGGAATCTGATCAAGACAATAAATGACGGGTTGTCCATCTGCAGTACGGACACGTTCCACAATCACCAGTTCATCCGAAGGTTCTAAATCAAATCGCTGGATATCTTCGTCCATCACTTCTCTCGTTTCAGAAGATAAAAATATAGTCCCTGGTGTCTTATCAGCTCGTTCAATCATATCAGTGAGACTGAAAAGCTCCTCAATTCCAGATGAAAAAATAGCTCGGGCACGCACGAATGTGCCGACACCATGCCTCCTGACAACGACATTTTCATCTTCAAGAATTCGTAGCGCTTCCCTAAGCGTCGCGCGACTGATCCCTAGAAGTTTTGATAGTTCAAATTCGCTAGGAAGTCTTTCCCCTTCCTCATAAACACCTGATTCAATATCTTTCTTCAATCGATCTATTACTTGTAAATATAATAGACGATGGTCCGTTTTGATGGTCACACGTCTTCACCCCAAGTGTATTGCATTTTAATCTATTTATTTAACAATATTCGACAATTACTATATCATTTTTACATCAATAAATAAATACTATTTTTACATTATATATAAAAATGTTACGATAATATTTCAATCTGACATACTGCTTGATTGCGCAATTGGACTTTCTTTTTGTATATTCGCGTTTTAATGGTCTCAATGCTCCTCTTTGAGTACGTCATTTTGGTTTTTTCCATTTTCACGGTCTCAAAACCCCTCTTTGAGTACGTCATTTTGAATTTTTTCCATTTTCATGGTCTCAATGCCCTACTTTGAGTATGTCATGTCATAACGAAAACGACCCGTGTGATTTAACGGGTCGTTTCATATGTCATTTAATCATTAAGCACACAAAAACGGAATCCTTTACTTTCCGGCTTGTTCTTTATTACTCGCATCAACTGGAAGAAGCATCTTGATCCATGCTTGAAACGAGCACTTCCCGCGGTTTACTTCCTTCATACGGTCCAACGATGCCTCTTGCCTCCATAGCATCGATCAACCTTGCCGCACGGGTGTAACCGATCCGGAAACGTCTTTGCAGCATGGAGACGGAAGCTGTTTGCATATCAACGATCAAGTTGACGGCATCATCAAAGAGTTCGTCCTCGACTTCCTCGACTTTTTTATCAGGCTCATCAGTAGGGATCATTTCTTCTTGATACTTCGCTTTTTGCTGGCCGATAACGAAATCGACAACCTGTTGTACTTCTTCATCCGAAAGAAAAGCACCTTGAACACGTGTCGGTTTATTGGCACCAATCGGAAAGAACAACATGTCCCCTTTACCGAGCAGCTTTTCAGCTCCTCCCATATCGAGAATGGTTCGTGAATCCGTAGAAGACGAGACGCTGAATGCAATCCTTGACGGAATGTTTGCCTTGATGACCCCTGTGATGACATCCACTGATGGTCTTTGTGTCGCAATGATCAAATGGATTCCTGCAGCACGTGCCATCTGAGCCAGTCTTGTAATCGCATCTTCCACATCCCCTGAAGCAACCATCATCAGGTCAGCTAATTCATCAACGATGACGACGACATAAGGCAACAATGCCTGCTTTGCATCCGATTCTTCATTTTTCCGTTTGATCATGTTGTTAAAACCTTCAATGTTCCTTGTACCACTATGGGAGAACAATTCATATCGACGTTCCATCTCATTGACGACCCGTTTCAGGGCCTGAGCTGCTTTTTTCGGTTCTGTTACTACCGGCGCAAGAAGGTGAGGTATACCGTTGTAAACATTCAATTCGACCATCTTTGGATCGATCATCATCATTTTCACTTCATGCGGTTTAGCTTTCAACAATATGCTGGTGATTATGCCGTTTACACATACACTCTTACCACTGCCTGTCGCACCTGCAATCAATAAGTGCGGCATTTTGCTAAGGTCAGCGAGTATCGGTTCACCAGAAATATCACGGCCCAATCCGATGCTCAGCTTCGCATTCAGATCGTTGCGCTTCGTATCGACGACTTCCCTTAATGAAACCATCGACACTTCCTGATTCGGCACTTCAATACCTATGGCTGATCTGCCGGGAATCGGGGCTTCAATACGCAGATCCTTGGCAGCAAGTGCCAGGGCAAGGTCATCGGTCAAGTTGACGATCTTACTAACCTTCACACCGATCGCCGGTTGTACTTCATATTTTGTAACAGCAGGCCCTAAATGGACTTTGACTACCTTAGCCTTGACACCGAAGCTTTCAAACGTCCGCTCAAGCTTTCTAGTGTTCTCTGACACATGTTGTCTTTCACGATGCTGTCCGGACTTGACAGGACGGCTTAACAAATCATAGGGTGGCAGTTCATAGGATTCATTTTCCATTTCTGCTATAGAAAATCCAGAGGCGACTTCACCAGTCTCTGCATTCGGCTCATCAATGGCCTTGGAAGGTTTAGGGTTTTCTTTTTCAGTATTATTCTTTTGAAGTTCTTTTTGCTTTAATTCTTCAAACTCGAATGCTTCTTGATATGTGTTTTCTGTAAAATCTTCAATGATCGGTTCAGAATATGGTTCCCCCTCAAATTCTTCTGCTGGCTTAGCTTCATTTTTATTCTTCGTTGTCCGTTTGCCCCGTGTCTTCCGCTCCTTTTTACGTTCTTCTTGCTTCTGTTCCCTCTTGCTCTGAATGTGTTCTTTCCAATCACTATATGTATTCAAGATGAATTTTTTTAACGGTACAACAACTTTTGCGAGAATATCATTCGTGGAGAGTCCTGTGATCAACAAGACCGCGATGACCCACATGAAGAAAATGATGACTTGTGTTCCCTCAGGTGCGAATAAGACATAAGTGAATGCAAAACCAAAGGCACCGATCATACCCCCACCCAAATCATAAGTACCCACATCTGCTCCATGTTGGCGTAAAAACAATTCCCACGTATTCTGGATCACAGAAGGATTTTCCCACTCTCCATTACGTGAAAGAAGGTCGAATAGCTTGACGTGACTTTGAAGCAGTAAACCGAGAACGAACAGGTAGACACCACTCAGTCGCCGTGTGAAAAAACTAGGCCATGCCCGTTTCCAAATAATATAAATGGAAAGAATAAAGACTCCTAACATCAGGATCCCGTACCATTCTCCTCCGAACAGACGGAATAAACCAGAGAACATATTACCGACTTTTCCGAACTCAGCCGCGGCGATCAATGTCATTGCAAGCAACAACAGTCCGAAAACTTCAAATGAAAGCTGGGATTTCCAGCCTGACGACTTTTTATTCTTTTTTTTACGTTTTGCCATTTTTTCACCTCTCGTGACATATACTTTTCTCGATGTATGTGGTGATGAGTTTCTATAGTTATGTATTGCAAAAGGGCTGACCCGTTTTAAGAGTAAGACTGTGTTAACACACGAAGGACTTAAGATACCGTGTTAAACGAGTCGAACACTTAAGAGTCAACCCACTATAAGTAGTGTTATTATATCATACTGGACTACTGTGAACTAGATGGACTTTCATCGTAGTTGTAGCTCTTTTTCAAAACGGTCCCTGGCTGCAGACTTGGGTCCAGGTAGTGATAAGGATCTGTACTTAGCAAATTCACTATCCTGCATTGGTTCTCATCAAGATGTTCCACCATCATCGATATACCGTTCATCTCAATCATAGAATGCTTGTCATAATTTTCAGCGGCAATATTGAAAACCAATTCGTTAGGCATGGAAGTATAAAGGATCATTGGATCAAATCCTGTTCTTTATCAGATGGTTTTTTAGCTTCTATAAATTCGTACAATTTCTTCATCGCTTTTCCGAGTCCTCCGACTTCATCGATCAATCCGTAAGATACAGCATCGTCCCCAACTACGTTCGTACCGATATCCCGTGTAAGATTTCCTTTCGATAACATCAATTCTTTGAATTTCTCTTCAGAAATATTGGAATTCCTCAGAACAAAATTGATCACTCGTTCTTGCATCTTATCAAGGTACTCGAATGTTTGAGGCACGCCGATCACCAATCCAGTCAATCGGACAGGGTGGATCGTCATTGTCGCCGTTTCTGCGATGAAAGAATAATCCCCAGCTACAGCGATCGGGACTCCTATCGAATGTCCACCACCAAGTACCAGGCACACTTTCGGTTTGGATATAGACGCAATCATTTCCGCAATCGCTAAGCCTGCCTCTACATCCCCACCCACTGTGTTGAGTATGACTAAAAGACCTTCTATTTTAGGATTCTGTTCTATGGCAACCAATTGGGGGATCATGTGTTCATACTTTGTTGTCTTATTATTCGGAGGAAGTTGAACATGCCCTTCGATCTGTCCGACGATCGTCATGCAATGGATATTAGACTGCTCCATTTGCGGTACATTCGTCTGCCCCATCTGCTGGATTTTATTGATCAGGCTTGATGAGCTATCATCTTTGTTCTTATCTTGTTTATTCGGTTTTTGTGGTTGGGTTGGCTGGGTCGGAGTTACATCTTTGTTTTCGTTGTTCAGCTGCTCGTTCATGGCGGACTCCTTTCACAACATTCATTACTTTCCCTTTAGTATTGTCTTATTCGGAATCATTCTATCCATTATAAAAAAGAAGTTTCTCCGTTGGCAAGTCACCATCTGTGGAGGGAAAAATGATGAAAATTTTGGATCCTTACCAATGGAATCAGAAAAAACAAAAAAGAGATCGACCAGCTCATTAGGTCAACCTCTTTCTGTTTTTAAACAGTATGATAATTGTTCAATAATGATGTCAAACGGACACGTTCCTGCTCCGTCAGAGGAATCAGCGGAAGTCTCACACCACCAACATCAACTCCAGAAATCTGAAGGGCTGTTTTAACTGGTGTCGGGCTTGGCGTAGCAAACATTTCCTTCATGATCGGTAAAAGTTTTCCGTGCAGGGCAGCTGCCTCTTTTATGTTTCCAGCAAGGAAAGAAGCGATCATTTTTTGCATATCATTTCCGATCACATGGGATGCGACAGATACGATTCCATTTCCGCCAATAGCCATTATTGGTAACGTAAGACCGTCATCCCCGCTGTATAGGGCGAAATCATCATTTGTTCTCGTAATGATTTCAGTGATCTGATCAAAATCGCCGCTTGCTTCTTTGACACAAACGATGTTATCGATTTCTGATAACCGGACGATGGTATCTGTTGTCATATTAACGACGGTCCGGCCAGGAACATTGTATAACATGATTGGAAGCTTTGTTGCTTCAGCGATCGTTTTAAAGTGTAGATAAAGCCCTTGCTGGTTCGGTTTATTGTAGTATGGCGCCACTAGCATGATGCCATCTACACCGGCTTCTTCGGCTTGCTTGGTCAGCTCAATCGAAGCATGAGTGTTATTGCTGCCAGTACCAGCAATGACTGGAACCCGCTTCTGAACAACTTTGACGACATGCTTGAATAATGCTACCTTCTCTTCTTTCGTCAAAGTAGGGGATTCTCCAGTAGTTCCTGCAACCACGAGACCATCCGACCCATTCTTGATCAAGTATTCGACCAATTTTGTAGTCCGCTGGAAATCGATGTTTCCTTTATGGTCGAATGGAGTGACCATTGCGGTCAATACTTTTCCAAAATCCATCTTACTATACTCCTCCTTATAACTGCATCAGATACGATCGCCTTGATCAAGCTCGAACACTTGATGAAGCGCATTAACAGCGTTGATCATATCCTCTTCTTGTACAAGCACCCAAATCGTCGTATGGGAGTCAGCTGATTGCAGGATGTTGATGCCTTGCTTTGAAAGGGCGCCGACAATTTTCGCAGTTACCCCTGGAACCCCTGCGATTCCTGCACCTACCGCCGAAACTTTTGCACAATTACGTTGGACATCCGCCTCATAACCTAACTCGTTCAAAATTGTAACCGCGTCATCTGTCAAATCAGAATTGATCGTATAGATCACTCCCCGCGGGCTGATATTGATGAAGTCTACACTGATTTGTCTCTCTGCCATCGCTTTGAAAATTTTAGATTGGAAATGATAATCTCCATCAGGAGCTTGGACTTTGATCTGAGTAACGTTCGATACGTGGGCGATCCCGGTGATCAGACGATCCTCTATGTCTCTTCCTGCTCCACCCCCAGCAGAGGATGTAACCAACGTTCCTTCATGGTCAGAATAAGTCGAACGGATCCGGATCGGTACTTTTGATTGCATTGCGATCTCCACTGCTCTGGGGTGAATGACTTTTGCCCCCTGATAAGCCATGTTACATATTTCATTATATGTTACCACATCAAGATGGCGTGCATCCTGGACAATACGTGGATCAGCAGTCATGACACCTTCTACGTCCGTGAAGATATCAATCACTTCAGCTTTCAATGCAGCACCAAGTGCCGCTGCAGAAGTATCACTTCCGCCTCTTCCAAGAGTAGTTACGTCCCCTTCCGTAGATTGTCCTTGGAACCCCGCTACTACAACCACATCCAATTCTTCCAGCGCATGGACGATTTTTTTGCAATCCATCTCTACGATTTTAGCATTTGTATGCTCTGTATTCGTTTTGAATCCTGCCTTTGCACCAGTAAAAGCTAATGACTGGATGTTCTTCTGCTTCAGCAAGTTAGAAAAGACAACCGATGAAATCACCTCTCCACAAGACATGAGAATGTCTATTTCTTTTGGGCTGATCGATGCAGGATTTCCTGTTATCAAACTTAAGAGCGTGTCAGTTGCATAGGGATCTCCATTTCTTCCCATTGCAGACACGACTACTACGACTTTTTTTCCTTCTTTAACAGTATTATATACATGTTGCACGGCGTGATTACGTCCATCTTCGGATTTTAAGGAAGTCCCGCCGAATTTTTGTACAACGATATTCATTGATGCACCTCGCTAGTTTATTTCAATAAATCAAGTTTGACGAGACTTTCAGCGATTTGTACAGAATTCAATGCGGCACCTTTCAGCAAGTTATCAGAAACGACCCACATATGAAAGCCATTCGGACGGTCAAGGTCCTTACGTATACGACCTACAAATACATCATCTTTTCCGACGCAATCGGCAGGCATCGGGTACAGCTGTTGTGAAGGATCATCCTGGAGCAATACTCCTGGAGCATCTGAAAACAATGCTTTCAATTCTTCGACTGTTACATTGTCATTACCAACTTCTACATAGACAGATTCCGAATGTCCTGTTTCTACTGGCAGACGGACACACGTAGCCGCAACTTCAAGCTCTTGCATGCTCATGATTTTTTTCGTTTCATTGATCATTTTCATTTCTTCGAACGTAAAACCGTTATCCTGGAATTTATCAATTTGCGGAACAGCATTGAAGGCGATTTGATAGTGCTTTTCATCTCCAGCTACTGGCAGGACTTCCGGTGAGAATTCTTCCTCATCTAAAATTGCCCGGGTTTGGTCATTAAGCTCATTGATTGCCTTAGCACCTGCACCAGAAACGGCCTGGTAAGTGGAAACGATCACTTTATTCAATCCATACTTCTTGCGGATCGGTTCAAGGGCAACGACCATTTGGATAGTTGAACAGTTCGGGTTAGCAATAATTCCGTTATGGGCATGAAGCGCCTCTTCATTAACCTCAGGAACGACAAGCGGAGTATTCGGATCCATCCTGAAGGCACTTGTATTATCTACGACGACAGCACCTCGTTTTGCTGCTTCTGGTGCGAGATCTTTTGAAATTGATCCTCCAGCAGAAAACAGGGCAATTTGAACACCTTCGAATGCAACTGGTGTCGCTTCTTCAATCGTGAAATCTTCACCTTTGAAGTTGATTGTTTTTCCTGCAGAACGCTTACTTGCTAATAACTTCAGAGAAGCGATTGGGAAGTTTCTTTTTTCTAATGTTTTGAGCATTTGCTGACCTACTGCTCCAGTAGCCCCAACAACTGCAACGTGGTATCCTTTGTTAGATTCCATTGTTATGTCCCTCCTCAAAATTCATCTTTCTATATTTCTACAATATATACTAAGCCCCGTCCATTTTCAGCTACTCAGGACCTGTTTACAAAAACCTAAGTATAAATAAAAATCATAACATGAATGCCTTGATTAAGCTATACAACAGGGCTGATTCAACAGGATCAATCAAACGAAAACACAATATAATTCTGAATTCTCTTATCAAAAAACGATAGAAGGAGAAACAACATGGTTTCTCCTGTATCTCATGGTCATATTGTCATTTATTTTACCATATCATTGATTGTAGAGGTAAGAATTCTTTTTTAAAAGAAGGATCTTTTGTCTGGAAAAAATTACATTCATCAATATATTCGTAACACAGGCTGTAATTGGTGACCATCCAACGCAGCCTCTACAGTTTCTGCCAAAAGATCCATATGAGCCACCAACGAATTCGGTTTATTTTGCGGTGAGTCCTGCCCATAAGGTATGAAATAGATATTTTTTGCTGCCATCAATCTCATGATATTGACGCCATTCAATCCTAGTCCGTCGTTTGTTGAAATACCTAAAACGACAGGATTTAAATTTCTCATCGTAGCCTTTGCTGCCATCAATACAGGCGAATCCGTCATTGCATTTGCGAATTTACTGATTGAATTTCCTGTCAATGGAGCGATGACCATACAATCCAGAGGTGTTTTGGGTCCAAATGGTTCCGCTTTGACAATGGAATCGACTACTTCATTCCCGGTGATATCTTCAATCTTCTTGATCCAATCTTCACCTTCTCCAAACCTCGTCGTCGTGTTCTGAACTGTAAAAGTAACAAATGGAGTGACGTTGGCACCAGAATCCACTAACTTTTGGATTTGAGGGACTACTGCCTCATAGGTACAGTGTGAACCAGTCAAACCGAAGCCTATATGTTTACCCTCCAGTTTCATTCTACTTGCCCCTTCCTCTTAATTGCTTTCATCCATAAGTAATTGTGTCAAAACGTTCGCAATGATCTTACCGGCTGTCTTCGGAGCGACGATACCCGGTAACCCAGGAGCTAGCAATGCTTTGATCCCTCTTTTTTCAGCAAAACGAAAATCCGTACCTCCAGGCTTGGAAGCTAGATCGATGATCAAAGTGTGAGATGGCATTTTTGAGATGACATTGGAAGTGATGATTGGTGCTGGAATTGTATTGATACATACATCGATCGATTCTACTTCATTTTCTAAATCGTCGAGATAGAATGGTTTGAATCCCATCTCAGTTATACGAGCTATATGTTCAGATCTCCTGGCTCCCACAGAAACGTTGGCCCCTAAATTAGCAAATGTCCTTGCTACAGAGAATCCAACACGACCGAAGCCTAATACCACAAGATTGGATTGGTGGATCGTAAAATCTGTATGCTGTATAACCATCATGATGGTACCTTCGACAGTAGGGATAGCATTATAAATAGCGACATCATCCCGCTCGAATAACTTGATATGCTTTTTGTTTGCATTCGATGTACATTTTGTCAAATAAGGATTCGTGATACCAGAAAAAACCGTACATGACTGTTTCGTTTTTTGTAGAATATCTTCTGTGAAATATATTTTTTTGTTCGAAAATATCGTATCGATCTCTCCCCCCGGTCCACTGCCGCTGACCGGGAGGATCAAAGCATCCAATTCACCTAATGGCAAGTCATCCAGATCCATTTTAGTTGCGCCGGTGAATCCATGGTCCAGTTGATCGAACCCGACTAAATACAGACTCGCGTTCAATGCTGTCAGTTTTCTAATCACTTCAAGCTGACGTGCATCGCCGCCTATGATCGCCGCTTTAATTCCTGTTAACATCCTTCCTCCCCTTTCTCATTCGTCATTAATAACGGAGGAATAATCATACTTGAGTGCTGATTCTTCAACATCATATGAAGAATATACTTTCATGGTGATTATTTATATTCGGTTTGGACATCCGCTTGTGAAGGGTCCACAAGAATTGTTTCTTCACCCACTCGATAAATTTTATTCCACTTAAATTGTATGATTGATTTCCTTTTCCGCAACCCGTTCCATTCAGTTAATGGAATTTCCAGCGTATGTATATACCCTGCTTTCTCATCAATGATGAATTCTGCATAAGATAAAACCCCAAGCTTCTCGCCTTTTGTATAATCAATGATCTCTTTCCCCAAGATTTCACTTAACCTCATATCCCTTTCCCTCCTAATTTGCTTATCATTCTATATATATGTTCCGATAAAAGACCAATCCACAAATATATGGAGAAAATTGATGCAGAAATATGGTACAGCTAACAATTAATAGAGAGGATTCTTTATATTTGGAAATTCACTCTAAAGAAAACTTGGCGAAGTCAAGCCTTAAGTGAAGACAGTATTAAATACATTCTTACAGTGAAAGAACTCAACATTATCCCCTAACAATACCAATAGAAAAATGGGTGACCCTGTTTAGAGTCCCCCCATTTAAATCAATTCGGAAAATTTTTCGGGAATTGCCCGCCCGGACTGATGAGTGAGCTTGAAAAATCGTCTGTGAAAATTTGTTGGATGAGCCGATCGACATTTACCTTGGTAACGGCATCTATACTCTGTAAGATTTCATCTAACGATCGATGTTTCCGTAACAGCAATTCATGTTTTCCATTCCTGCTCATACGGCTGTTCGTACTTTCCAAGCTCAGCATAAGACTTCCTTTAATCTGCTCTTTACTGTTGGCAACTTCTTTTTCAGTAACTCCTTCATCCTTCAATGTATGAATGATATTGGAAATCGTATTGTACACTTCATCCAGCTGTCCTGGTGCCGTTCCAGCATAAATATTGAATACACCCGTATCCAAATGAGCTGAATGATAGGAAAATACAGAGTATGCAAGCCCTCGCTGCTCTCTCACCTCTTGGAACAATCGGCTGCTCATGCTGCCCCCGAATATATTGTTGATGATGATCAAATCAAATATGCTTTGGTCTCCTACCGGTAATCCTTCATAACCGATGCAAAGATGCGCCTGTTCCGTATCCTTCTTCCGTGCTTTCTTTTCCGTACAGAATGCAGGCTTTTGAGGAACAGGTTTCTTATTGGAGGTGGTGAAGCCGCCGAAATGTCTTTCAACTTCCTGGATGAATGAATCGTCTACATTCCCTGCAATTGAAATTACAACGTTGTCAGGGGTATAGAAATCATTCATATAAGCTCTTAGTATATCCCCGTTGAATGTATTCAAAGTATCTTCGGTTCCGAGGATCGGATATGCCAGGGGATGATGACTATATGTCGCCTGGCTCAATAAATCATGAACAATATCATCAGGCGTGTCTTCGTACATTTTAATCTCCTCAAGCACCACGTTCTTCTCTTTTACAAGTTCGTCTTCATCGAAGGTGGAATTGAAAAACATATCCGAAAGTGTTTCTAGTGCATGTGAGGCGTGATTGTCCAATACTTTGGCGTAATAACATGTATACTCTTTTGAAGTAAAGGCGTTCACTTGCCCTCCTATGCTGTCAAATGATTCTGCGATTTCTCTTGCATTCCTCGTTTTCGTCCCTTTGAAGAACATATGCTCTAAGAAGTGGGAAATACCATTATTGTCCTTGTGTTCAAAACGGGACCCTGTGCCGATCCATATACCGATTGCAACCGATCTCACACTAGGAATGTTTTCTGTTACAATTCGTACGCCATTCTTACACGTATGTTTTGTTATCAAACTCTTTCCTCCTAAATTGTCAAACAGGCAAATTATGTAGGTATTTTGGTACTTACTTTTATATAAAACCACTATACCATTTAAGCCTATAATCGACAATTATTTGTCAGTCTCCCCCAGCTTATCTGCTTTTACTAGTCTCTTTTCGCTTATTAGCTGTGATACCGTACCAATCGAATAACCTTTCGCCCGTATTCCTTGTATCATTTGTTCTAGGCCTTTTGCCGTTGATGAAGTAGGATGCATTAGTACCATAGCACCTGGGTGTATTTTATTCACCACATGGCTCGCCATTTCGTTTGGCTCCGGTTTTCTCCAATCTACTGTATCTACTGACCAAAGTATGGTGTGCATATTCATAGAGGATGCAATGTTGACCACATCCATCCGGAAACTCCCACTTGGAGGTGCGAACCAGGTTGGTGTTACATCCAACGTGCTTTGGATGATTTCATTCGTTTTATGGATTTCCTCCCGGATCCTCTGATTTGTCAGGGTCTTCATATCTGGGTGTGAATAAGCATGATTTCCGATTTCATGCCCCTCCTCAAAAATGACTTTGGCTAGATCCTGGTTCTTCTTGACCCATGAACCATCCAGGAAAAACGTCGTATGAACTTTATGCTTTCTCATCGTCGCAAGAATTTCAGGCAGATATTCATTTCCCCATGCGACGTTGACCAGTAAAGTGACCATAGGTTTATTCGGATTTCCTTTATAAATCGGAGAGGGAGGGAGATCTTCCAATGAAACTTTAGGTTTTGTCTGTTTATATACAATCAAGGATTCATCGAATTTCTTTCTTTTTTTCATTCGTTCATATGAAGCCTCGATGTCGACTGATAGACCGTTATAACCAGGGATCGCTTTCCATACAGGATCAATTCGGGCATTTACTGGCTTGATATTATGTTCGCCCGAATAAAGTTTGATCTGATCAAGTAATGGAGCGGTATTCGATTCTGAAACTGTTACAGCAGAGAAAGCTTCATTCTTCAGTGTGGAGATATAACGATGTGAAAGCGGGTTTTGGACACTCATATATGTAATGAATAATATGGAAACTGAAATGATGATTGTCTTGTATCCCTTCATCTGCGATCTACCCCTTTCAATAGTTAACGTATGATTGGCTAGGACAGGGTAGAACGTTTGAAAGATGAAAAGCGTTGATTTTGGATAGGATGTGAAAAGAGGGTTAAAAAAAAGAGGCGGATCAATCGAATCCGTCTCTTACTTCTGTTCTTGTTCTTTCTTCTGCTCTTTCAAAACAGCTTTTCTGGAAAGGTTGACCCGGCCCTGGTTATCGATTTCGGTGACCTTGACCATTATTTCATCCCCAAGCTTGACGACATCTTCCACTTTCGGGATACGTTCCATTGCAAGCTCGGAAATATGAACGAGTCCATCTTTTCCGCTGAACAGTTCAACAAATGCTCCAAACTTTTCAATTCGTTTGACTTTTCCAAGATAGATTTCTCCAACCTCAACTTCGCGTACGATATCTTCAATCGTTTCTTTCGCTTTTCGGTTCATTGCTTCATCTGTTGAAGCAATGAAAATGGTACCATCTTGCTCGATGTCTATCTTGACCCCAGTCTCTTCAATGATCTTGTTGATGATCTTACCGCTTGGCCCGATGACATCACGGATTTTATCTGCCTTGATTTTCATGGTTAGGATCTTAGGTGCATATGAAGAAAGTTCTGTTCTCGGTTCAGCCAATGTGCTGAGCATAGAATCTAAAATCTTCATACGGCCTACTTTAGCCTGTAACAATGCTTCCTGCAAAATTTCTCGGTTGATTCCAGAAATCTTTATATCCATTTGAAGTGCCGTGACACCTTGTTTTGTGCCAGCCACCTTGAAGTCCATATCGCCTAGATGGTCTTCCATGCCCTGGATGTCAGTAAGTACAGTGACATCCTCCCCATCACTGATCAGACCCATTGCAATCCCTGCTACAGGTGCTTTGATTGGAATACCAGCATCCATCATCGCCAGCGTGCTCGCACAAATGCTTGCTTGTGAGGTAGATCCATTGGACTCCAATACTTCACTTACAAGACGGATCGTATATGGAAATTCATCTTCAGAAGGAACTACAACTTCAAGCGCACGTTCTCCTAATGCACCATGACCGATTTCACGGCGACCTGGTCCCCGCATGAATCCAGTCTCTCCTACACTGAATGGAGGGAAGTTATAGTGATGCATGAATCGTTTAGATTCTTCCATGTCAAGTCCATCAAGAACCTGAACATCACCTAGTGCTCCCAATGTACAGATGCTGAGCGCTTGTGTCTGACCACGCGTGAACAAACCGGATCCGTGAGTCCTTGGTAATAGGTCGACCTCGGATGAGAGTGGGCGGATTTCATCAATCTTACGACCATCTGGACGCATTTTATCCTTCAAAATAAGACGACGAACCTCTTGTTTGATAAGCGTATGTAAGATTTCTTTCGCTTCAACAGCTTTTTCTTCGTCTTCCTCATATTGCGCGAGGACTTTTTGAGTGACAGCATCAAGTGCGTCTTGTCGAGCGTGTTTTTCAACTACTTTTACAGCTTCTTTCACTTCATCGAGAAATTGAGCACTCACTTCTTCGGTAAGTTCCTGATCAAGCTGATGCAGTTGTACTTCCATCTTTTCTTTGCCAATTTCTTCAGCAATACTTTCCTGAAAGGCGATCAGACGTTTGATTTCTTCATGTCCGAACATGATTCCTTCGAGCATCACTTCTTCAGGTACTTCCTGTGCTCCTGCTTCAACCATGTTGATTGCGTATTTCGTACCTGCTACGACAAGATTGATATCGCTTTGTTCCTTCTGCTCTACAGTAGGATTGATGATGAAGTCGCCATCGATTCTTCCGACTGTTACTCCGGCAATCGGTCCTTCGAATGGAATATCTGAAATAGTCAATGCAAGTGAGGAACCGAACATTGCAGCCATTTCTGAAGAACAATCCTGATCGACACTCATCACTGTACTGACGACTTGAACTTCATTTCTGAATCCATCAGCAAATAGTGGTCGGATCGGCCGGTCAATCAGTCGGGAAGCAAGGGTCGCTTTCTCACTTGGTCTTCCTTCACGTTTGATGAAACCACCCGGAATTTTACCGACCGCGTATAGTCTTTCTTCGTAATTGACAGTTAGTGGAAAAAAGCTAAGGTTTTTAGGTTCTTTGGAGGCTGTGGCTGTCGAGAGAACCGCTGTGTCACCATAGCGGACCATAACTGCGCCGTTAGCCTGTTTAGCTAAGTTTCCAATCTCAAGGGTCAGCGTGCGACCGGCCCAATCGATAGAATAAACATGCTTGTTTTGCTCCATTTCTCAGAGAACTCCTCTCAAACTTACAAAATTATTGGTTGTCTTGTACTAGTATAACCCAAAAATATATATTCAAAAAGCTAATAAATCTATCTAGATGTAAGTAGGACTTGAATATGTATCGATAGGTTTTTAAAGCTAATAAAAAAGCGGGTATAACCCCCGCTTTTTTGATGAACTATCGACGTAAACCAAGTTTGTTAATAAGTGTACGGTAACGTGTAACATCTTTCTTACGTAAGTACGTCAACAAATTACGTCGCTTACCAACCATCTTCAACAGACCACGACGAGAGTGATGATCTTTCTTGTGTGTACGTAAGTGATCGTTCAATTCGTTGATTTGCTCAGTCAGGATAGCAATTTGTACTTCTGGTGACCCAGTATCGTTATCGTGAGTCTTGTACTCGGCGATCAAGTCGTTTTTACGTTCTTGTGAAATAGCCATCCTTTTCACCTCCTTTTCTAGTAATCCCCAATCTCCCTAGCAAACGTCGGTGAATCGTTATGCCAAGAAGCGGTTCTGTACAAATTGTACAACTACAAGAATAACGCTTTTCAAGTCTAAATGCAAGCCATGACCGTTCATGTTTTATGAAAGATTTGTGTTACTTCCTCGATATCGTTTGTAATTTGTTCTTTCAATTCCTCGATTGAGGAAAATTTCTTTTCCTGCCTGATATGATGACACCATTCTACTTCAACGTCTTCCCCATAAATGGAAGCATCAAAAGAAAACAAATGGATTTCCACGGTTGGGAGCTCAGGTTTTTCATCATTGAAAGTTGGTTTATACCCAACATTGCAAACACCTTCGTACCACTCGCCTTTCACCAGCATACGAACTGCATAAACACCTGTCTGCGGTAATAAGTAAGTGTCTGAAGGCTGGATATTGGCAGTCGGAAAACCGATTGTATGACCTCGATGATCGCCATGGACAACAGTTCCTTTGATCGTATAACTACGACCCAGATATTTTGGGATCTGCTCCACTTTCCCTGAATCGATCAATGATCGGATCAATGTGGAACTAACTTTTTCACCATCAATGGATACCTTATCGACAACTGTGTGTTTGAATTGGTTTCGAGAATGGAACGGAAGTGTTTCCATCGTTCCTTCACCTTTTTTGCCAAATGAAAAGTCAAACCCGGCAATCACATGTTTGACATTGAAGCCAATGATGAAATCATCAACGAATTGTTGTGGTGTAAGGGAAGCGAATGATCTACTGAAATTGACGATATAAAGCCGATCGATTCCCATCGCTTGAATAAGAGACCGTTTATCTTCAATCGGTGTAATATGCGCTTTTTCCGTCCGTTCCCTGCCAAGGACCACAGAAGGGTGAGGATCGAACGTCATGACCGCCGACTCCGATTCCGAATTATCTGCAATGTGTTTGGCAGCATTGATCACTTTTTGGTGACCTAAATGGATTCCATCAAAATATCCGATAGCCATTGCAGTTGGTGGAGCACCCTTCAATTGGTCCAATTGGGTAAGGTCAATCTTATACGTTTTCAAATTACCACCTAAGTTCTGTTCTGAATTTTAAGTACTTTCTCAGGTTTAACCCATCCTGGGCGTTCTGGATGTGGAATATATATAGCGAGACACTCTCCTTGTCCATTATAAACGGCAGTCCTTGGATTTGAAAGTTCTTTTGTCTTCTCAAGTAAGGATCCATTCAGGATCTTTTTTTCAACTTCGTCTGGAACGGTTACTGATGGAAAAATCATCAAAGCTTTTTCAATCGGCATCAATACATCTGACAACTTATCAGCCTCGATCGTTTGTTCCAATTCTTCCAATGTGATAGCTTGCTTTATTGAAAACGGTCCGGACTGGGTCCTTTTCAAGAATGCCATATGTGCTGGATATCCAAGAGCTTTACCAATATCAACGGCCAATGTCCGGATATAAGTTCCCTTGCTGCAGGTCACTCGTATTTTGAACTCGATATTTCCGTTATCTTGATTACGTTCAGGATTACTCAAAAGCTCCAGAACAATAATCCTGACTTTTCTTGACGGCCGTTCGACCTCGATTCCTTCGCGGGCATATTCATATAATCTTTTTCCCTTGACCTTCACGGCAGAGTACATCGGAGGAATTTGTTCGATTTCACCCTCAAACGATTCCAAAACGGACCTGACTTGCTCAGTACTTATAAGATCGACATCAGCAGACTCAACGATTTCCCCAGTTTGATCTTCGGTTGTCGTTGAGGTCCCTAAAGAGACTGTTGCTTCATAGGTCTTGTCATAGGCACTCATATATTCAGCCACTTTAGTCGCCCGAT
Organism: Pseudalkalibacillus sp. A8; assembly: GCF_045920555.1. Classification (NCBI taxonomy): domain Bacteria; kingdom Bacillati; phylum Bacillota; class Bacilli; order Caryophanales; family Fictibacillaceae; genus Pseudalkalibacillus; species Pseudalkalibacillus sp. A8. Next base: position 2,324,838 of record NZ_CP174509.1, on the reverse strand, counting down.
TGATACAGATCGGGAGAACTCCTGAAACAGCCGGGTCAAGAGTACCAGTATGACCAACCCTTTTTGTACGCAGCATTTTACGAAGCTTCACAACACAATCGTGAGAAGTCATTCCAGCTTGCTTATGTAAAGGGATGATTCCATCTTCTGTTATCTTCATACTCACACTTCCTTACTAGAAAAGCGTAAGCACCCTGCCTAATATCGACAAGTGGTTGGGTGCTGCAGCTAGACCATAATTATCCAATGTTCAACGTCGAATTCCATTTTTAGCTTCCTTTAGAGCTTCTTGCTGCTCATCATCAAACGGAAAATTCTTACAGATTCGACTCTGCTCATTCATATTGAATCTCCAAAATTTTTAGCGGACATGTGTTCCGTTATTTGTGACAAATAAGGGTGTTTCTAAAAATCAGAGGACATGTGTTCCGCTATCCGGGTAAAATGCTGCTGAATTCCACTGGTTTTCAGTAAATAGGGTCTCTAGTGTCCTTTATTTTTATAGAACATGACGATTTTATGAAATAAGGCCTCCTGTATCCGCTAGAAGCGAAAGAGCCAAAGGTTTCATCTGATCGAATACAGCAAACTATTCTACTACGTAGAATAGTTTCTGTTGTAAAGCTGCTTCGATGACGTACAAAAAGGGAAAATGGGATTGTCCCAGCGGTTCGCACCCGAATGGTGGACAACCAGCTCAATTAACCTTATGCTGATCGTTCAATCGGAAGCATTGAACCAATATGCCGGGACAATCCCTCTTACCTTTACTCTCTGTTTTCATTGATTTCATCCAGAAGCGTCTCGATCCGGTTGCCATATTCGATTGAATGGTCAAACTGGAACAGTATTTCTGGCGTTTTTCTTAAACGGATCCGTTTTCCGATTTCCGAGCGGATAAACCCTGTCGCTTTTGCAAGACCTGCAAGGGTATTCGCTTTTTCTTCTTCGTCCCCGAAAACAGAGATGAAGATTGTCGCTTGTTGAAGATCCCCGGTCACCTCAACTGCAGTGACGGTAACAAACCCTACTCTTGGATCTTTGATCTTCTGGCCAATTATTTCACCAAGTTCTTTTTTCATCTGCTCTGCTACGCGATTCGCACGTACATTACTCATAAAAAACACCTCATTAAGTCAATTTAAAGACGAAGGTTTCTTATAATAGTTCGGTATCATAATTCGTGACTTCAAATTCATCAAACCGATCCAGATATTTCACGACTTGCTGCAATTCCTTTTCGACCATTTGCTTATCTTTTGAAATGGTCACAATTCCAATTTCAAATCGTTGCCAGAGTTCGTGATAATCCGTTTCTGCAACGGCCACATTGAACTGCTGTTTCAACCGCTGGATCACTTTTTTGACTACCGAACGTTTTTCTTTCAAAGAGTGAGCATCATGGATATGACACTCACACTTCAAACTCCCGATCATTTCGGTTTTACCTCTTCCATGACATAGGCTTCAATTATATCGCCTTCTTTAATATCGTTGAATTTCTCTAAAGTTATACCGCACTCGTAACCAGCAGCCACTTCCTTCGCATCGTCTTTAAAACGTTTAAGTGTATCGACAGCACCTTCAAATACGACCACACCATCACGTACAAGACGCACTCCAGAGTCACGTGTGATTTTTCCTTCTGTCACATAACAACCTGCAATTGTTCCTACTTTAGAAACCTTGAATGTCGTACGTACTTCCACTTGTCCAATCACTTTCTCCTGGTAAACTGGATCGAGCATACCTTTCATCGCAGACTCGATTTCATCGATGACGTTATAGATGATCCGGTGAAGTCTGATATCTACTTTCTCAGCTTCTGCTGTACGTTTCGCATTATTATCCGGGCGTACATTGAATCCGATGATGATCGCATTGGAAGCAGAGGCCAAGATGATGTCAGATTCAGCGATCGCACCTACACCAGTGTGGATGATCTTCACTTTGACACCTTCAACATCTATCTTTCTCAATGAGCCTGCAAGGGCTTCTACAGAACCTTGGACGTCTGCTTTGAGGATGACATTGATCTCTTTGATGTCTCCCTCTTTGATTTGTTCAAAAAGGTCATCAAGGTTGAGTTTCGAACTCTCTTTACGCTGTTGCTCGATTTGTCTTTTCGCACGGGCTTCACCGATTGCTCGAGCTTTTTTCTCATCTTTATACACTCTGAACTGATCACCTGCGTTCGGTACATCATTCAAACCAGTGATTTCTACAGGTGTGGATGGCCCAACCTTTTTGACACGGCGGCCAAGATCATTGACCATCGCACGTACACGGCCATACGTATTACCGACAACGATCGGATCTCCGATTTCGAGTGTCCCGCCTTGCACAAGAAGGGTCGCAACTGGGCCGCGGCCTTTGTCCAGCTGTGCTTCAATGACCGTACCATTTGCAAAACGTTCAGGATTTGACTTGTGCTCTTCAACTTCTGCTACGAGAAGGATCATTTCTAGCAGTTCATCGATTCCTTCACCACTGATGGCAGAGAGCTTGACAAAAATCGTATCGCCGCCCCAATCTTCAGGAATCAATTCATGTTCGGTCAATTCCTGCATGACACGATCAGGATTTGCTCCTTCTTTGTCCATTTTGTTCACTGCTACGATGATCGGTACCTCTGCAGCTTTCGCATGGTTAATCGCTTCCACTGTTTGAGGCATGACACCATCATCTGCAGCTACTACAAGAATCGTAATATCCGTTACTTGTGCACCTCGGGCACGCATAGTCGTGAATGCAGCGTGTCCTGGTGTATCAAGGAACGTGATCGGCTTACCGTTTTCTTCAATCTGATAAGCACCGATATGCTGAGTGATTCCACCTGCTTCTCCCGCAGCCACTTTCGTTTTACGGATTGAATCAAGCAAAGTCGTTTTACCATGGTCGACGTGCCCCATGATTGTAACAACAGGCGGCCGTACAGTCAGTTTATTTTCATCCTCTTCGATTCCAATTTCTTCGAAGTTTGTTTCGTCGATGACAATTTCCTCTTCAACTTCAACATCGAAATCTGCTGCAACCAGCTCGATTGTTTCTTTATCAAGCTCCTGGTTGATCGTTGCCATTACACCTAATCCCATTAACTTTTTGATGATTTCAGATGATTCAAGATGAAGCTTCTTCGCCAATTCACCGACCGTCAAAGAGCCTTCAAAAGTAATTTTTTCAGGCATCTTCGGTTTCTGTTGCTCTCTTTTCGGCTGCTGTTGTTGTTGGTTTCCAGCATGACGGTTGTTCCTTCCTTTTCCTTTTGGACGGTTCTGGCCACCTGGACGGTTCTGACCACCTGGGCGGTTCTGGCTACCTGGGCGGTTCTGACCACCTGGGCGGTTCTGGCTACCTGGGCGGTTCTGGCTACCTGGGCGGTTCTGGCCACGATTGCCGTTAGGGTTGTTGTTACGATTCGGTTTATTCGGATTATTGTTCGGCTTATTCCCATCGCGGTTGTTTGGACGATCACCAGTTTTTTGCTGATTACGGTTATCCGTGTTTTTGCCCTGTGGTCTGTTATCCGATTGTTTCGCAGGTTTATTGGATGATTTATTCGGTTTCTGTTCTTTCTTTTGCCCTGGATTAGAGCTGAACGTTTCATCCAATTTACTTACAGTAGAATCTTCGATTGTCGACATATGATTCGTAACTTCTATATTCATAGTCTTCAACTTTTGAATTACATCTTTACTTTGAATGTTGTGTTTCTTCGCATATTCATAAACGCGCATCTTACTCATTTGGTCACCCCCAAAATTATTGATCGATCAATTTCTTTAACTTCTCCGCAAAGCCATTATCGATCACAGCAACGGTCACCCGTTGTTCTTTCCCAATTGCGTTACCTAACTCGATTCGGTCAGGAACTATATAATAAGGAACTTGATAGTAAGTACACTTATCTATCAGCTTTTTCCTTGTATTGGCGGATGCATCTTCAGCAAGCAAGATCATTTTGGCACGTTGTTGACGTATTTCTTTGACAACCAACTCTTCCCCAGAGACACATTTCCCGGCTCTATTCGCTAAGCCCAACAATGATTTCCATGATGATTTCATCTAGTTCCCCGGTTCCCTGACCTGGTTTTTCAATTCTTCGTATACAGAGTCAGAAACTTGGACAGATAGTTGGTTCTGGAATGCTTTCTTTTTTTGTGCCAATTCAAAACAGGAGATCTCGTTGCATATATAAGCTCCTCTGCCTGACTTCTTACCGGTAAGATCTATCGAAACTTCTCCCTCAGGAGTACGGACAATGCGAATCAATTCTTTCTTCGGCTTGTTTTCCTGACAAGCTATACACTTTCGCATCGGTATTTTCCGCTTTTTCATCGTTTCTCTCTCCTTTTAATCTTCCAGCTCTTCATCATATTCATCATAATCCGGCTCTTCAGGTTGTTTGTTTGGATCGTATAGGCCCTTTTCAACTGCTTCGGACTCACTCTTGATATCGATTTTCCAACCTGTCAGCTTCGCAGCTAATCTAGCATTCTGACCTCGCTTACCAATTGCAAGTGAAAGTTGATAGTCAGGAACGATGACACGTGTCATCTTCTCTTCTTCATTCACTTGGACTTCAAGCACCTTTGAAGGGCTCAGTGCATTAGCTACATATTCTACCGGATCCTTGGACCATCTTACAATGTCGATCTTCTCTCCATGAAGCTCATTTACAATTGTTTGGACCCGCTGACCTCTTGGTCCCACACAAGATCCGACAGGGTCTACTTCAGGATCCTCTGCATGGACAGAGATTTTGGAACGATCTCCAGCTTCACGTGATATCGATTTGATTTCAACTGTTCCATCGTAAATCTCAGGTACCTCTAGCTCGAATAATCTTTTCAATAACCCTGGATGAGTTCTGGAAACCATGATCTGAGGTCCTTTAGTCGTTTTCTCGACTTTCGTTATGAACACTTTGATCCGATCATTCGTTTTATACGACTCTGATTGGATTTGTTCAGTAGTAGGCAACAACGCTTCAACTCTTCCTAGATCCACATACATGAAACGATGATCTTGACGTTGTACCACTCCTGTAATGATATCTTCTTCTCGATCGATGAATTCAGAATAGATGATTCCGCGTTCTGCTTCACGAACTCTTTGTGTCACGACTTGCTTTGCTGTCTGGGCCGCAATACGACCGAAGTCCTTCGGTGTCACTTCAAGTTCGACGACATCCCCTTCTTCATATTGTGGACTGATTTCCTTTGCTTGGTCGACTGACATTTCCAAACGGCTATCTTCGACTTCGTCCACGACATTCTTTCTTGCGAATACTTTAACACTACCCGTGTCCTGGTTAAAATCAACGCGGACATTCTGTGCTTGATGGAAGTTTCGTTTGTACGCCGAAATCAGAGCAGCTTCAATCGCTTCCACAATTACGTCTTTACTGATTCCCTTTTCTTTCTCAAGTACTGTCAACGCATCCATTAAATCGCTCATTGGACTCTCCCCCTTAGGATTAGAATGATACTGCTAACCGAGCGTTTGCCACTTTGTCATACGGTATCCTGATTTCCTTCGTTCTTGTCTTGATTCGAATTTCGACAGAAAGCTCTTCCCCATCAAATGCGGTGAGCGTACCTTCGAATTCTTTTTGGCCGTCAATCTGCTCGTATGTCTTGACATACAAATGCTTCCCGACCGCTTTATGAAAGTCTGCATCCTTTTTCAAAGGACGTTCTACACCTGGTGATGATACCTCTAAGAAATAAGCCTGGGAGATCGGATCGACTTCGTCCAATTTCTCGCTCAATTGTTCACTTACTTTGCCGCATTCTTCGATGTCTACACCATCTTCACTATCGATATATACCCTTAGAAACCAATTCTTTCCCTCTTTAACAAACTCAATGTCTACTAGTTCAAGGTCCATGGATTCTAAGATCGGTGTTACAAGTTCTTCCGTTATCTCAGTCACCTTTTTACTCATATGTGGCCCTCCTTTATCATTGGGACATTTTCTGCTTCAACTTTATAACTTCCGAATATTCTAGAAAAAAGATATCAAACATAAAGGAAAGAGTGGGTTGGCACCCACTCCTTCCGACGACCTATTCACTAGTATTTCCAATTTCAATATACCATAAACGTGAGCAGCATTGCAACTTAGAACCAGACTCTGCGAATGCCCCTATCAATGTTTCAGTTCAGTCGTGTGAATGAACCCCTTCACACGGGGCTGTCGATAAGTGCCTGAGTCTCTCCGTAATTTTAAAGAACTTAGAACAACGAGAGCTGGTTTGCATCAGGAAGCCCTTCTAGGCACCCTTGATCCTCTAAGTACTGAATCACGGTTTTGGAAATCTTACTACGTTGCTGCAGATCTTCCTTCGAGAGGAATTCGCCGTCCTCTCTAGCCTTCACGATGTTGATTGCAGCATTGGTCCCAAGTCCAGGAATCGCATTGAACGGTGGGATCAACGTATCCCCATCAACGATGAATTCAGAAGCTGATGAACGATACAGATCAACCTTTTGGAATCCAAATCCGCGTTCACACATTTCAAGGGCCAATTCCAAGACCGTCAACAAGCTTTTCTCTTTCGGGGATGCATCCAGACCCTTTTGGTTGATTTCCTCGATACGATTACGGATTGCGGCGGAACCTCTTATCATCACTTCCAAATCAAAGTCATCTGCACGTACAGTGAAATATGCAGCGTAGAAGAGGATTGGATGATGCACTTTGAAATAAGCGATCCGGACAGCCATCAACACGTAGGCAGCGGCATGGGCTTTAGGGAACATGTATTTGATCTTTTTACAAGATTCAATATACCAATCCGGTACGCCGTTCTTCTTCATTTCATCAATCCATTCATCCTGCAAGCCTTTCCCTTTACGGACGAATTCCATAATCTTGAATGCCAATGAAGGCTCAAGCCCTTTGTAAATCAGATATACCATGATATCGTCACGGCAGCCGATTACATCTTTAAGTTCACATGTCCCATTCGCAATCAACTCGTTCGCATTGTTCAACCATACATCTGTACCGTGGGAAAGCCCTGATATCTGAACTAATTCCGAGAAAGTGCTCGGTTTCGTTTCTTCAAGCATTTGCCTTACGAAACGTGTACCGAACTCAGGGATTCCGTATGTTCCTGTCTTACACATGATCTGTTCTTCTGTGACCCCTAATGACTCTGTCCCACTGAAAAGTTTCATGACTTCTGCATCATCAGTCGGGATCGTCTTCGGATCGATACCGCTCAAATCTTGGAGCATCCGGATGACAGTCGGATCATCGTGCCCCAGGATATCTAGCTTCAACAAGTTATCATGTATAGAGTGGAAATCGAAGTGTGTCGTTTTCCATTCTGAGTTCTTGTCATCTGCTGGGAATTGGATCGGACAAAAATCGAAAATATCCATGTAATCCGGTACGACGATAATTCCACCAGGGTGCTGTCCTGTCGTCCGTTTGACACCTGTGCATCCACTGACAAGCCGATCGATCTCTGCTGAACGGTAATGGATATTATAGTCAGATGCATACCCTTTGACATAACCGTATGCAGTTTTGTCAGCAACTGTACCAATCGTTCCTGCTCGGTATACATAATCCTCACCGAACAGCTCTTTCGTATAATTGTGTGCCCGTGGTTGATACTCCCCCGAGAAGTTGAGGTCGATATCTGGAACCTTGTCACCTTTAAATCCTAAGAAGGTTTCAAATGGTATATCATGACCATCCTTCGTATAGTCATCCCCGCATTTTTCACACTGTTTGTCCGGCAGGTCGAATCCAGATCCTACTGAACCATCATCAAAAAACACAGAATGCTTACAAGATGGACAAACATAATGTGGTGGTAAAGGGTTTACCTCAGTAATTTCCGTCATCGTCGCAACGAATGAGGAACCGACTGAACCTCGGGATCCAACGAGATAGCCATCATTTAATGATTTCTTTACAAGTTTTTGAGAAATCAAATAGATGACGGCAAAACCGTGACCGATAATACTTTTAAGCTCTTTTTCCAGCCGGTCTTCCACCAATTTCGGAAGCTCTTCTCCGTAGATGCTTCGTGCACGCCCATAACTCATATTACGGATTTCATCATCTGCTCCTTCGATCTTAGGCGTGTATAGATCATCCGGGATCGGTTTCACTTCTTCGATTTGGCTGGCTACCGTTCGTGTTGCTTCTACGACAATTTTCTTTGCAACGTCTACTCCAAGGAAGTCGAATTCTTCGAGCATCTCACCCGTTGTTCGAAAATGTACATCAGGAAGTTTCTGGCGATTGAGCGGATTCGCATTCCCCTGACTACCGATGAGGATTTTCCTGTAAATTTTATCTGTTTCATTGAGGTAATGAACATTTCCAGTCGCTACTACCGGCTTGTTAAGCTTCTCTCCGAGTTTGACGATATTCTTTATGATTTCCTTCAATGCAAGCTCATTCTGGACAAGTTCTTTTTCTATGAGATGTTCATAATTTCCTATCGGCTGCACTTCAAGATAATCATAAAATTTGGCGATTTCTTCCACTTCTTCAGGTGACTTCTGCATCATACCCTCAAAGACTTCACCTTTGTCGCACCCCGATCCGATGAGGATCCCTTCACGGTATTTCTTCAATTTCGATCTCGGAATACGCGGGGTACGATAGAAATAGTTGATATGGGACTCTGTCACAAGTCTGTAAATATTTTTCAGCCCTTCCTGGTTTTTGGCAAGGATGATGCAATGGGAAGGGCGAGTCCGTTCGAATCCGGTCTCCCCAATATGATCGTTGAATTCATCATGATAGTTGATCCCTTTCTCGATACTATCCTTGATCATTTTCAGTAACAGATATCCAGTCGCCTCAGCATCATAAATCGCCCGGTGATGCTGTGTCAATTCAATATCAAACTTTTTACAAAGCGTATTCAACCTATGGTTTTTGAACTCTGGATATAAGAATCTACCAAGTTCGAGTGTATCGATGACCGGATTGTTCGCATCCCCGATGCCGACATTTCGGAATCCGACATTCAGGAATCCCATATCAAAGCTGGCATTATGGGCAACTAAAATCGAGTCTTCGATGAACGTATGGAAATCCTTCATCACATCTTCGATCTCTGGAGCATTATTGACCATATCATCGGTAATCCCAGTCAGTTCAATCGTTGTTGCCGAAAGTGGGTGGTGTGGATTGGCGAACGATTCAAAACGATCGATGATTTCACCGTTTTTAATTTTCACCGCTGCAAGTTCTATGATTTTATTATAGACAGCCGATAGACCTGTCGTCTCCACATCAAAAACGACATATGTTTCGTCTTGCAAGAGTCTGTGCTGGTCATTGTAAGCGATTGGAACACCATCATCTACTAGATTCGCTTCCAGGCCATATAGGATTTTGATTCCATGTTTTTTCCCGGCAGAATAAGCTTCTGGATAGGATTGGACGACTGCATGATCTGTGATCGCCACTGCAGGATGCCCCCATTTTGCTGCTTGTTCAACGAGTAAAGACGTAGAGCTTATCGCATCCATCTGACTCATCGGGGTATGAAGGTGGAGTTCGACCCGTTTTTCTTCCTCTGGGGCTTCATCCTTCCTGACCACTGGCGAGAGCTCTTCGATATCATTCGCAATCATCACAAGATCCCTTACGAACGTATCATTTTGTATTCCTCCGCGCGCTTTCACCCACATCCCTTTCTTCAGGGATTGTAGTTTTGGGATATCTTCCTTATCACGTGAGAACATTTTTATAAGGAGGGAATCTGTATAATCCGTTACTTTGAACGTCAGTAAGACACGCCCGCTCCTCAACTCTCGTGTCTCAGCGTCAAACACATAACCTTGAACTGTGATTTTTCTTTCTTCATCTACAATTGACTGTATTTGGACTGGTTCATCTTTTATCCCATAACCGATCTTCAGTTTTTCCTCTCGGATGCCGTTTTCAAGTTTCTTCTCAGCTTTTTCTTTCTCCATCAAAGCAGCCATCACTTTTGTCTTATCTTCCTGCTCTCGTTGCTCGACGAATCTTTGATAATCTTCCTGATTCTGATCCACTTTCGTTTCAAATGTTAATGGAGGGAAACCATATCTTTTGAAGGCAGTCCCAAGGGATGGACCTAGTTTTCTTTGAAACAGCATTGCTTGGGCATCGTTCGATACCTTTACTGTCACCTTATTTCCTTCAAGGGTTGGCTTCTTCCCTGAAAGCATATCGAGTACAGGAAGGTTTTGGGCTTGTAATTGTTCGATGCATGAGCTCCAATATCCCTCAAATAGATCATTGGTGACTTCTTTTTGTCCACAATGGATGACACAATTTGTGTTTGCGATCGCATGGAACGCTTTTTGCAGGAGTGTCTCAAGTAATTGGTAGGCTTCATATGGTAAAAGAGATGTTATGAAAATATGGAAGGTCCATTTTTTCTGTTCCTTTTGTATGGAGAGCTTTTTCAAATATCCTTCTTCAAAGAAGAATAGCTTCTCTGGAGGAAAACCGATTTGTTCAAGCAACAAGGACAATCGTTGTTTCCGAATTTCTAGGTCTTCCATTTCATCTTGACTCCTTTCAAACGGTTAATAGGGAATACGGGCACAGCGTCAGTATATTTGTAAATCTATTTGTTTATCTTCACAATATGTAAGGTTAAAAAGGCAAAGGACTGACTGGTAAATACTCGTCAGTCCCTTCAGGCCGTCGAACATCTCTATAGCTGTGAAATATAACTTTCAATTTCAGAAATATGCTTTTCTGCTTTTTCACCTGACTGTCGGTTCTTCACTTCGACAATCCCCTCTTCTGCTCGCTTCCCGACAATGACCTGAACCGGAATTCCGATCAGATCAGCATCAGTGAATTTAACACCAGCACGTTCTTTTCGATCATCATAGAGGACGTCAAAACGATCATTCTTCAGTTGAGTATAAAGTTCTTCTCCGAGCTGTGCTTGAGTTTCATTTTTCGGATTGACACAAATGAGATGGACGTCGAACGGAGATAACGTCTCAGGCCAGACAATCCCGTTTTCGTCATGCATTTGTTCAACTACAGCTGCCATTACACGGGAAACACCGATTCCGTATGAGCCCATAGTAATTGGTTTTGCTTTACCATTTTCATCAAGAATGGTAGCATTCATCGATTCACTGTATCTTGTCCCTAACTTGAACACATGCCCAACTTCGATACCTTTTGCGAAAACGATCTTTCCTTTTCCATCCGGAGAAGGATCACCTTCCTCTATGAATCGTAGGTCTTCATAAAGATCTACCCAAAAATCCGTCTCAGGATTAACGTTTTGATAATGCATGTGCGGTTCATTGGCCCCGCATACCCCATTGACAATATAAGCTACTGCATGATCGGCAATTACTTTTACTTCTTCTGGAACATCTACTGGTCCGATATAACCGACTTCACAACCGATGACTTCTTTCGTCTGTTCTTCCGTTGCCAACTGTACTACTTCAGCATCGAGGACATTTTTGATTTTGATATCATTTATCTCGTGATCTCCACGGGAGAGTACAAGAACAGGTTTCTCGTCTACCATCCACAAAAGTGATTTGATACAGTTTTGCGGTTTTACATTGAGATATTCGGCAACTTCATCGATAGTGCGCTTGTTTTCTGTCTTAACCTTGTTAAGTTCTTCAACAGGAACCGAGTCTTTCGTATAAGTCACCTTAACAGGAGCCATTTCAATATTCGCAGCGAAATCCGATTCATCGGAATAGGCGATCGTATCCTCCCCGATATCGGCAAGCACCATGAATTCATGAGTATCCTTTCCTCCCATGGCACCTGAATCAGCGATTACAGCCCTGAAATTCAAGCCGCATCGCTTGAATACATTCATATAGGCATTATAAATGGCATCATAATTACGGTCCAGTCCGTCCGAATCGACATCGAATGAATAAGCATCTTTCATGATGAACTCCCTGCCTCTTAAAAGACCGAATCGTGGGCGTTTTTCATCACGGAACTTCGCTTGTATTTGATAAAGGACCATTGGTAAGCGTTTATAGGATTTCACTTCATCACGTAGTAAACTTGTGATCAATTCTTCATGTGTAGCGCCTAATGCGAACTTGCGATCATGGCGGTCATTCAACCTCATCAATTCAGGTCCATATGTATTCCATCTCCCGGATTCTTCCCAAAGTTCAGATGGTTGTAATGCCGGCATCAATACTTCTTGTGAACCGATGCTATCCATTTCTTCTCGGATGATTGTTTCCACTTTCCTAAGGACTTTACGGCCTAAAGGTAAAAAGGAATAGACTCCAGAAACACTTTGGCGGATGAAGCCAGCACGTACCAACAGCTGGTGGCTTATTGCTTCAGCATCTGAAGGGACTTCCCTTAAAGTAGGGATATATAGATTGCTTTGTCTCATTACAGCACCTTCTTTATTTAATAAATTACGTTGGATCATTCGATGATTTGATAAACACACTACTATAATTTAAAAGGTACTAGCTTAAAAAATCAACCGTTTTAAGTTAAATAAGTAAACAAGGATTAATGTAACTGATTTTCAGCTCATTCGTGTGAAAGGATTTTTCACACGAATGAGCTGAAAATCAAGAGAGTTCAAGATAGAATGAAAGAAAAAACCTGGTTCATCTGATGTGGATGAGCCAGGTTTTGTATTAGTGGGCCATGGAAGTGAGCAGATTGATCTTAATTGACGAAAAATTTATGGATGTCGTTCCATGTCACTACGATCATCAGTAACATTAACAACGCAAATCCTATGAAGTGGACTAACCCTTCTTTTTGTGGGTCCAACGGCTTTCCACGGACAGCTTCAATTGCTAAGAAAGTCAATCTTCCACCATCAAGTGCCGGTAGCGGCAACAGGTTGAAAATACCGAGGTTGACACTCAAGAAAGCAGCCCATTGCAATAAAACGAAGACGCCTCCCTCAGCAGCTTGATCGGTGTAATTATAAATCCCTACAGGACCTGACAGGTTGTCAAAAGATATCTGGCCTGTAACAAGTTGCCCTAAGGCCTGTACGATCAATACTGTGAGTTCGCCTGTTTTCTCGACTCCATATTGTAATGAACCGAGGAATGAAACTTCAGTCGGCATATAGACACCGATATAACCTTCAGAGGATTCCCCATTTTGCGCTTCACGTTCATCAGGGGTGACTGTCACTTTTTCTGTTTGTCCATCTCTCTGGACTGTGAACTGCAGTTCTTCATTCGGGTTTTGTTGAATGACTCTGACCAGTTCTTCCCAGGTATTTACAGCCTCACCATCAACAGAGAGGACACGATCCCCCTCTTGAAGTCCTGCTTCATACGCTGCTCCATCTTTATCAAGTTTACCTAATTGTGCTTCATCAACAGGGATACCTTGAGTCATTGCATAGACAGCTAATAATACAAATGCGAGCAAGAAATTCATCAAAGGCCCCGCAAAAATCGCCAGAAATCGATCGACTAAAGATTTAGAACCGAATTGGCGATCGTAAGGGGCGATTTGTACCGGCAAACCATCCTGTACAAATTCTGCCTGAGGGTGTACCAGATATGATTCAGTCAATTCATCATTTACATGCCCTCTTAAAACCAAGTCATGCTCAATATCCGCTTTTTCGACGGTGACCACCTTGGCATCAGGATAACGTGAAAGCTGATTGGCAATAATTTGTTTGACCTTTCCATCTGGATCAAAAATCAATCCGACTTGTTTGCCTGGCTTTATTTCGATTCCTTCGGGATCTTCCCCTGCCATGCGTACGAACCCACCAAGTGGGAGCAAGCGGATCGTATACAAGGTTTCCCCTTTTTTAGATGAAAAAATTTTAGGACCAAAACCGATTGCAAACTCACGGCATAATATTCCGGCTCTCTTTGCTAATAACAGATGCCCTAATTCATGAAAGAATACGAGAGCACCAAAGATAATTACGATCGAAATAAATGTATTCATTTACGTGACCACCTTTACACTATAAGGGATTGTACAAATCGACGGGAAGCGACGTCCACATCACGAATCTCTTCTAACGAGGGTTCATTGATGGATACGTGTTGATTTAGAGCCTTTTCTATCAAGGATTCAATCTCTAAAAACTCAATCCGACCATTCAGGAATGCTTCGACTGCAGCTTCATTGGCAGCATTTAAAACAGTTGGCGTCGTTCCACCTGTTTTACCTGCTTCAAAAGCGAATCTCAAACATGGAAACCGTTCTAAATCCATTTTTCCAAAATGCAAGGTTCCAATATCTACTAAGTTTAACCTTTTCCCACTAGGTAATTCAAGTCTATTAGGATGGGAAAGAGCATATTGAATTGGAACTTTCATGTCAGGTGTTCCTAAATGGGCGATTACGCTTCCGTCTATAAATTCTACCATAGAATGGATGACACTTTCACGATGGAGGACGACCTCGATATCATCATATTCCGTATCAAACAGCCAATGAGCTTCGATCACTTCTAGTCCTTTATTCATCATAGTCGCAGAATCAATTGTTATTTTCGACCCCATAGACCAATTCGGATGATTGAGTGCTTCTTCAACCGTCACCCCCTGAAGGTCAGCTCGGGTCCTATCCCTGAAGCTCCCTCCTGAAGCGGTGAGAATCAACTTCGACATCTCACTTTTCTTTTCACCTTTCAAACATTGATAGATAGCAGAATGTTCACTATCAACCGGAAGGATATCTACTTTCTTATTTTTTGCACGGTCCGTTACGATATGTCCAGCCGTAACAAGCGTTTCTTTATTTGCGAGGGCGATCGTCTTGCCTTTGTCAATCGCTGCTAATGTCGGTTCAAGCCCGATGCTACCCATCACTGCGTTTACAAGTATGTCTGAAGCAGCATCGGTTGCGATTTCTAATAATCCTTCTTCCCCATAGTATACGAGACAAGTATGGTTGATAGTCCTTTTTAATTCCTCAGCCAATTCTTTTGTCGCTACAGAAACACGGTCAGGATGGAATTCTTCAATCAATTCAACCCCGAGCTGAATGTTAGTACCAAAAGAAAATGATGTTATCTTAAATTGTTCCGGGTGCGCCCTCACGACCTCGAATGTCTGAGTACCGATCGATCCAGTAGCACCTAGCACGCTGATATATTTCATACTTTCCTCCATTCCAAAACAACTACGACAATAACTGAACGATATGTAAAATCGGGAGTACGAACAAGATACTGTCGAATCGATCCAATATTCCTCCGTGACCAGGTAATAACGTACCTGAATCCTTCACTTCGTAATGTCGTTTGAAAGCTGATTCGACCAAGTCACCAATTTGTCCGAAGGTCCCTATAACGACCGCTGCTACCACAGCAAGGATAATCGTTGAATAGATCGGCAGGATTAGTTGGAATACGACAGCAACAATGACTGCACATAATAAGCCGCCTAATGATCCTTCTATCGTCTTATTCGGACTGATTACCGGCCAAAGCTTACGTTTTCCGATTGATTTCCCGAAAAAATATGCTCCAGAGTCTGTCGCCCATACGATAAACAAGACAAAGAATATCATTCGGATTCCATTTTCCAGGGCTCTCGTCTCATTGAAATAAAGGAATCCTATTCCAATATATAAGGTAGCCGTCAAGATAAAGCTGACATCTTGAAATGTGAATTCGTTTTTCGTGATTACAGTCCACGTCAATAACGAATACAGGCCGATGATGATCCCAAATATTTTCAAAGTATTTAGATCATAAGTTAAATCCAACAATCCTCCAGGGATGACAAGGATCAATACCATGAACAATGAAATGATTCCTGGCACCTGTTTAAGCTTGAATCCTCTCATCCTCAATAATTCCCTAAGACCAATAACAGCTAACAAAGCCATTACACTATAAAACCATATTCCGCCAATAAAGACGATAGGTAAGAAAACTAGCGCTGCAATAACTCCTGTAGTAATACGTTCCTTCATAAAAGCCTCCTAGGGTTATACCCCACCAAACCTTCTGCCTCGATTTTGAAAATCATAAATTGCCTTGTCTAAATCCGATGCGGAAAAGTCTGGCCAATACACGTTGGTGAACCAGAGTTCTGTATAAGCTAGTTGCCAAAGCATGAAATTGCTCAGCCGGATCTCACCGCTCGTCCGAATCAACAATTCTGGATCTCCTACTTCTTTGGACATCATGTAAGAACCGATCATTTCTTCATTTACATCATCAGATTTAATCTTTCCTTCTTCAATCTCTTTCGCAAGCTGTCGGACAGCAGAAGTGATTTCATAGCGGCTTCCATAATTCAAAGCGAAATTGAGAATAAGTCCATCATTATCCTTCGTCCTATCCACTGCTTCGTTTACAGCTTTCAGAGTATAGGAAGGGATTCCTTCTTTTACTCCCATGATCCGGACACGTACATTTTCTTCAATCAACTCAGGAAGGTAGGTCATGAGAAACTGTTCAGGGAGTTTCATGATGAATTCCACTTCGGGTTTCGGCCGCTTCCAATTTTCTGTTGAAAAAGCATACATGGTCAATGCTTTGACACCCAGTTCATTTGCACGTTTAACGACCTTCCGGACTACTTTCATTCCTTCACGATGACCTGCGATTCTAGGTAAGCCTCGTTTTTTGGCCCAACGTCCATTGCCGTCCATGATGACTGCAATGTGCCTTGGTACACGAGATAAATCGAGTTCGAGGTTTTCAGTCGTTTCTTTTTTAGTTTTCGTTAAGTTCGTAAGCTTATTTAACATATAGTCTCCCCCAGAGAGAATAAATCAAACAATCAAAAGGGATTGTCCAAT
Organism: Pseudalkalibacillus sp. A8; assembly: GCF_045920555.1. Classification (NCBI taxonomy): domain Bacteria; kingdom Bacillati; phylum Bacillota; class Bacilli; order Caryophanales; family Fictibacillaceae; genus Pseudalkalibacillus; species Pseudalkalibacillus sp. A8. The sequence goes on along the minus strand of NZ_CP174509.1, from coordinate 2,308,085 downwards.
CTTATGGTCATGTTCCATTATAGACGAAAAAAGACGATTATGTATCAAAAGACCCTCTATTGAAAAAGAGGGTCTTTTTCTATCTTATTTTAACTTGAATTATGTTATACTTCCATGATTTCTTTTTCTTTTGCTGCCGCGATGGAGTCGATTTCAGCAACGAAACGGTCTGTCACCTTTTGTACTTCATCACTGTAATGACGAAGGTCGTCTTCGGTCATATCGCCGCCCTTTTCAAGTTTTTTAAGCTCATCATTAGCGTCACGGCGGATATTACGAACTGCGACTTTACCTTCTTCTGAATACTTTTTCACCAATTTGACCAGTTCCTTACGGCGCTCTTCAGTCAAAGCAGGTATAGCAATCCGGATCACATCTCCATCATTTGATGGGGAAAGACCTAGCTCAGCCTTCTGGATTGCTTTCTCAATTTCACCGATAATCGATTTATCGTAAGGCTGGATTACAAGAAGACGTGCTTCCGGTACCGAGATGTTCGCCATTTGGTTCAAGGGTGTAAGTGCACCATAGTACTCGACAGAGACACGATCTAAAAGTGACGGATTTGCACGGCCTGCCCGTAATGTAGCAAGTTCTCTACGAAAGGCAGTGACTGCTTTTTGCATTTTTTCATCTGCTTGTTTGATGATTGTATCTGACATATTATTTCCCCCTTACAACGGTTCCTATATTTTCTCCTTCGATAACACGCTTAATATTTCCTTCTTCCATAATGGAGAAAACGATAAGCGGTATATCATTGTCCATACATAAAGAAGATGCGGTTGAATCCATTACAGCTAAACCTTCTTTCAAAACTTCCAAATAAGAGAGGCTCTTATATTTGGTTGCTGTTTCATCGGTTTTTGGATCGGCTGTGTAAACTCCATCAACATTGTTCTTCGCCATCAGGATAACTTCTGCCTCGATTTCAGCTGCACGAAGAGCTGCAGTTGTATCAGTTGAGAAGTATGGATTACCAGTTCCTGCTGCAAAAATGACTACACGTTTTTTCTCAAGGTGTCGGATTGCTTTTCTTCGGATATAAGGCTCAGCTACCTGGCGCATTTCGATTGATGTTTGGACCCTTGTTTCAACGTCGATATTCTCCAGGCTGTCTTGCAGTGCAAGTGAATTCATTACGGTGGCTAACATGCCCATGTAATCCGCAGTGGCACGGTCCATGCCCATTTCACTGCCAGCTTTACCTCTCCAGATGTTACCGCCGCCTACCACAACAGCAACTTCAACATTCATTTCAACAAGTTCTTTCACCTGTTTTGCAATCGAATTGATGATATGCGGGTCGATTCCATTCCCTACCTGACCTGATAGCGCTTCTCCGCTTAATTTTAAGACTACTCTGTTGTATTTAGGCGTACTCATTTTTTCCCTCCATCAGCGTTTCCTGCATTATAATATGGGTTTGCTTGAAAAAGAGGGAACACACCTGTGTTCCCTTTTTCTGTGGATGTTTTAGAAATAATTCTTATACATTCGCATCCTTGTTCAAGTTCCAAGAATACTATTGAATGAAATTATTTCTTCACTTGTGACATTACTTCATCAGCGAAGTTTTCTTCACGCTTTTCCATACCTTCGCCCACTTCGTAACGTACAAATCCTTTAATGGTACCGCCTTTACTTTCTACATATTTCCCAACTTTTTGATCTGGATCTTTAACAAATCCTTGATCTACAAGGCAAATTTCTTCGAAGAACTTGTTGATACGGCCAGCGACCATCTTTTCCACGATCTTTTCAGGCTTACCTTCGTTAAGTGCTTGCTGAGTCAAAACTTCTTTCTCACGTGCAACCTCTTCTTCAGATACTTGCTCACGGTTCACATAACGAGGATTTACAGCAGCTACGTGCATTGAGATATCCTTAGCAAGGTCTTCGTCAGTAGTTCCGCCAATTACAGATAGAACTCCTATGCGGCCACCCATGTGAAGGTATGCACCAAATGCGTCGTTGTCTTCTTTTTCAAGGATTGCAAAACGACGAAGGGAAATTTTCTCACCGATTTTCGCAATTACATTGTTGATATACTCTTCAAGAGAGATGCTTTGCCCAGTCATTGTCTGCTTAAGCGCATCTTCTACAGTAGCAGGTTTTGCTTCAAGCAAGTGTGCAGAAATTTCTTGGATCAAGTTTTTGAAAGAATCGTTTTTTGCAACGAAGTCGGTTTCAGAGTTAACTTCGACAATTACAGCTTCATTGCCCTTTGTAGCGATATGAGTCAAACCTTCAGCAGCGATGCGGTCAGCTTTCTTAGCTGCTTTTGAGATTCCTTTTTCACGAAGCCAATCGATCGCTTTCTCCATATCTCCATCATTTTCTGTAAGAGCTTTCTTACAATCCATCATTCCTGCGCCAGTCTTTTCACGCAATTCTTTTACCATTTGTGCAGTTACTGCCATAAGTGAATTCCTCCTTTAAATATGTAGCCTTAAAAACATTGATTTTCTTTGTTTAAGTCTTTGTTATTCATAATTGTAGATTTTTGCGACATTCACTCCCTTTCCGCGGGCGATCCGCAGGAGTGTCACGAATTTCGCAACAAAATCTTCTTTAAAAAAGGTGATAAAGGGTCAGTTCCCCTCTATCACCCTTAAATGAGCATTCATTTTACGCTTTCACTTCTGCTTCTTCTTCAGTAGATGCAGCTTCTTCAGCACTTCCTTGGTTAGCTTCTACAACAGCGTCTGCCATTTTAGAAGTAAGAAGTTTTACAGCACGGATTGCATCATCGTTACCTGGGATGACAACATCCACTTCGTCTGGATCACAGTTTGTGTCGACGATAGCGACGATTGGAATGTTAAGCTTACGTGCTTCTGCAATCGCAATACGCTCTTTACGAGGATCGATGACGAAAAGAACATCTGGAAGACTGTTCATATCCTTGATTCCGCCTAAGAATTTCTCAAGACGATCCATTTCCTTTTTAAGTAGGATGACTTCCTTCTTAGGTAGTACATCGAACGTTCCGTCTTCTTGCATTTTTTCAAGATCTTTCAAACGCTTAATACGCTTACGGATCGTGTCGAAGTTAGTTAGTGTACCACCCAACCAACGTTGGTTGATGTAGTATTGACCAGCACGTTGAGCTTCAACTTTAACAGATTCTTGTGCTTGTTTTTTTGTACCGACAAAAAGGATCTTTCCTCCGTCAGCTGCGATGTCGCGTACGTAATTATACGCTTCTTCTACCTTCTTGACCGTCTTTTGAAGGTCGATGATGTAGATGCCGTTACGCTCTGTGAAGATGTAACGTGCCATCTTTGGGTTCCAACGGCGTGTTTGGTGACCGAAGTGAACACCAGCTTCTAACAATTGTTTCATTGAAATTACTGCCATGAATGGCACCTCCTATGGTTTTTTCCTCCGCCCGCTTCTGATCAACCACAACTGTATCATATTAGTTAAATTTGTGAATCAACAGGACCAAGAATTTCGAGGCACGGCAGTCACTAAGTCCTGAATGCAGTGTGACCTGCATGTGGACCTGAGTGGCGCGTAACAAAGAAATCCGGCGGTAATATTGACCGGAACAATTCAACTACTTTACAGCACCTGTGGGTGAATCCACGAACGTGTGTGATGTGTGTATACTTACATAGTACATAAACACCGAGAATAAATATAACATAAACCAGATGGAACTAGCAAGTACCTATTGCCCATCTCGATAAAATTTTAACATAAGTACTACTTCGCCTTTGCCTTTATTAACTTTCTTGGCGATTTCATCTAAGGAATACCCTTGTCTTTGCATGGCTAAAATTTGTGATGATAAAGAAGCTCCGAATGTTTCTTTTGCTTCAATTATAGGGGGTGAATAGGAGGCATCCTCATTTTCCAGATCCGTTACATCCCTGGTTTGCAGATTTTTCTTCGATTTTTCAAGTGTGGCATCAATCTGTCTATCGTTGTAATGATTTCCAGCTGGCTTTTTATGTTGAAGGGAAGCCAGTTCCTTCAGGAAAGCATCGTTCTCTTCTTTCATTTCAGTCGTATAAGCTATCAGGATATCTTCCATTTCCGATTTCATAGCTTTGAGATCCTGTTGCTCGGCAGCACCTGATCGTTTCCATACGATAATAATAGATAAAATAGTAATGATGTGGATGATAAAACTTATCCCGAGTAAAAATCCTGTCATTATTTCCTCTCCTAACCAGAAAAGTCGATTCGTTGTCCTTTGTATGGATGCTTGACCTTTTCTTCTTCCTGGTTATGTTCTTCTCGTTTTTGATGTTGGTGGTGTTGGTTAGATTGTCGGCCATTGAATTGTTGTTTTTCAATATGTTCCTGCTTTTCCACTGAAGTGCGGTTCCGTTCCACGTTTTCTTTTTCATTGAACCAGCTTGAGATTGATTGATTTGTGATTGTTGTTGAAGTTTTTCCTGAACTTTCCCAGCATCCTGGGTTCTCGGTATTGCAACCTGAAGCTCAATCAACTTTAAACTCATCACTCATTCTCCTATCTTATAATTGGATGACGATCTCACTTGATGCCAACTTGAGCTCAACTGCTTTATACTCGTGTAGCAGCACCCTTTTATATTTTCCGAATGTCACTTCCACCCAAGGATGGAGTACACCATTGATTACAAGCACCTGATCAGTATTCGGTATTAGATCATCCTTCAATTCGTCTAATTCCTTATTCAATCCGTTCAATCACCTTTCTGTTTGCCCAAATGTATTTTTCACTTTCAACAAGTGGAGCATCTCTTTTCCACTAAGGTTTGCTTCATTTTTTGATTCAAGCGTTTTTTGGAGAGTTTTAAGCTTTTTCAAATTTTCCTCCTCTATTGAAATCTGTCTCGATAAGTGGCTGCATTTATCAAGAAAGTGTGCAGGAGTTCCGATGTAGAGAAACGTTTTTGTCATAAGATTCGTTCCTGTTTGGTTGACGAAAATATCTTTACCTGCACTTATATGTCCGCCAAAGATGATCCCCTTCCCTTTTTGGCAAAAAATCGAACCGTCGACCACTACCTCACTGTAATTGATAAGCCTGACATGCAAGTCACCGCCAATTTTCACTATCCCTTGATTAATGTATCCCGTATAGAGGTTGCAGCCGGCTTCAATGATGGCTTTCCCTTGACCGGCGATTCCATTTTGAATGAAAACAGAACCACCCGCTTTCAATGTCGAGGCTTCTACAATACCGGAAACCCGGATGCGGAAATCGTATAGCCTGATGGCACATCCCCATGAATGTGTATGTTCCCTATAAAGGAAAGATTTCCTGTTTTCAAATCCAAATCGCCTTTCACTTCATAAACAGGGAATACGTGTACAGCCCGTTTTTGATAACTGACTTGTCCATCTGCTGTAGCATAGATACCGTCAGAGGGATGATCGATTATCGAATTTTTTCATTTTTTGAGCTTTATTGGCTTTCCTGGCTTAGCTGGAACTGGCTCACCTAAGTATCTCTTCCCTCATCCACTTATGAATCGAGTCATCTGCTTCTTTTTCTGATTCCTCCCGATACCACTTTTTCAGCAATCTTTTTGATAAGTCAGCTCTCAGCTCACTTTGTACTCCTTGTTCTCCAGACGTCTGATTACTTTCGTGATCTTTTCTGGAAACGGGATTGGTCGTGATGTTTGTTTCATGTTCTGATCCGCTAAAATTGGCTTGGTTGACTGATGTGTGAACTTTTGGGTTTCATATTGTTTCGTTGTATTATTTGTCATTTTTGGTATTTTGTTCTGCGGACTATAGTAGCCATTGCTTCTTTCGTTTATAACAGGGTCAGGGTCAAGTGCGGCCATTACTTCAAGAGATGGTTTTGTGAAAAAACCTAGGAAACCTCCCGTACGGATTTCTTTTGAATTTAAAATGATTGCATCCTTGCCTAGATCGCTTCTGATCTTTTTCATCGCTTCCGGATAGACTCTTGCATTTCGATATTTAACGAACCGACCAATTGGAAGATTACTGGTATGACAAGCATTAATACAACGAAACTGACAAAGATTTTCAACGGAAGACCGACAATGAACACGTTCACTTGTGGTACAGTCCTTGAAATGATTCCTAGAGCCAAATCGACCAGGAACAAACATCCCACCACTGGAATCGCCATTTGGAATGCAATGTAGAACATCTTCACAACAGTATCCGCTACTAATCTCGCTACATTCCCGTCATCGAACATGAAAGCCCAACGTTCGATCGAAGCAAATTGATAACTTTGATAGTTGCCATTCAGGAACATATGATGTGCATCAATCGTAAGTAAGAATAAAATCGCGAAAATATATAAAAACCTACCGACGAGTGGTGTCTGGATACCAGTTTGCGGGTCGAATACATTTGCAATTGCAAATCCCATCTGTAAGTCGATGAACCCCCCAGCTACTTGTAAACCATATAAGAGTATCGACGCGATGAACCCGATGCTCAACCCAATCATCAGTTCCTTCATCAACAGCAGGATATATTCTCCATTCAGGGCGACCATCGGTGTCTGCAATGTGGTAAGGATAAAGAAAGAAAATACCACAGAGAATCCGATTTTATGTATGACTAGTATATTTCGATATGAAAAGATCGGTACGGTTGCCATGAATGCTGTTATTCTTACCTGGACTAATAAAAAGGCTGGTATACTATTTACAAATTCCGCCATAAAATCTATAAACCTATATAATTATTGATATTGCTGTAGAGTTCATGAGTGAATGCCACCATTTGGATCAGCATCCATGGTCCGAAGAAGATCAGGGAAACGAGTACAGCGACAATCTTCGGAATGAACGCCAGTGTCTGCTCTTGAATTTGAGTTGTAGCTTGAAAAATGCTGACGAACAGTCCGACCGCAAGAGCCAATATAAGCAATGGTCCACTGATGATCAACGTCGTGTAAACTCCTTTTTCAGCAAGGGAAATAACGAATTGTGAGTCCATAGAACAAACACCTTCTCATCTCTAGTAACTTTCCAATAGAGATTGCACAATCAAATACCAACCATCAACAAGGACGAAAAGCAATATTTTAAAAGGCAAAGAAATCATGACTGGAGGAAGCATCATCATCCCCATCGCCATCAATAACTTGCGACAACCATATCAATGACTAGAAACGGTACAAAAATCATGAAGCCCATCTAGAACGCCGTTTTCCAAAAAACCTTGATTTTTGAGCGCAGCGAAACAAAGGTACTGCAGAAAAGAAGTCGTCATGTTTACATGTAAGACTCTTTTCTCTACAGTACCTTTGTGGGGAACAAAAAAGAAAGACCGACTCGATGTGAAGTGACCCCTGTCAAGTAGACAGAAATTAAAAAGCATTTTTAAGCAGCCTGAGCTCTATAATTATAGGGACTCAGGTTGTTTAATTTCTTTTGAAATCTCTGGTGATTATAAAATCGTATGTATTGGTGGACGGCAAACTTAACCTCTTCAGAGGTTCGGAAAGAGTATAAGTGAAAACATTCTGTTTTAAAATGGCTAAAAAAGTTCTCCATACAAGCATTATCCCAACAGTTTCCTTTTCGAGACATACTCGCTTTCATTTTGTATTTTTTAAGCAGTTGGTTATATTGTTTTGAGGTGTACTGGAATCCCTGATCGCTATGAAGGATAATTCCTTTTACACTCCGTTTTCTTCTTGCCTTTTTTACTGTATCCATTACTAGTTGAAGGTCGTTTCTTTGACTGATTTTATATGCGATGATTTCGTTATTGTATAAGTCTTTAATAGCCGATAAATACAATCTTTGTCCATTAAAAATTAAGTATGTAATGTCTGTTACCCATTTTTCATTTGGCTTAGAGGCTTTAAAATCTCGGTTCAAATGGTTTTCTGAGATGGCATAAGCTTCCTTCTTTCCGTAGTAGGGCCGTTTTCTTCTTATGATGGCTTTTATTCCCAATTCACCCATCAAGCGTTGAACCCGTTTATGATTCATATGTAAATTGTGTACCGACTTAAGCCAGACATGTATCCTTCTATAACCATAAATCCCCTTGAGCTTTGTGTGACACTTTATGATTAACTTCTTGATTTTATCATCCTCTAACTGTTTAGAAGAGGGGGCTTCCTGACGCTTTAACCACTTGTAATATCCGCCCCTTGATACCCCTGCAAGTTCACATAGAAGTTGGACAGGGTATTGTTTCTTGGACATATCTTGAATCACTTTATACTTAGTACCTGTTGATACGGCTTCCATACCCCCTTTTACTTCCCTAAGAACTTTTTTAACATTTCATTCTCGGCTTCTAATCGTTTGATTTTCTCTTCTGGATCCTCAGGACGGGTTCTTGGTCTGCCTTTCCCAGGTCCTTTTGCTTTCCCGCGCTTTTCCTCGAGACCCTTTATTCCTTCTGCCTCAAAGTGTTGAACCCAACGACGTACAACTGAACTAGAAATACCTACTTCCTTCGCAACCGTATCGTAGCCCATACCATCTTTAATATATAGATCCACTACTTTTTTCTTAAATGCAACATCATATGATTGTCTCATTTTCCCCATAGAAAAATCCCCTCCATAATAGACAGATTAATGTGCTTTCTTTTTTCTGTCTACTATGTGGGGATCATATCAATGTCAGCCCTTTCTCCTTATTAGATCGCTTTTAATTTAGAAAGCTCATGTAAGAACTTATCATTCAACACTTTAATATAAGTACCCTTCATTCCAAGTGAACGCGACTCGATTACACCAGCGCTTTCCAACTTACGAAGCGCATTTACAATTACGGAACGGGTGATTCCCACACGGTCAGCAATTTTACTTGCAACTAGAAGCCCTTCATTTCCATCCAATTCTTCGAAAATATGCTCAATCGCTTCTAGTTCACTATAAGATAATGAACTGATCGCCATCTGTACAACAGCTTTATTACGAGCTTCCTCTTCGATCTCTTCAGATTTTTCACGGAGAATTTCTGTACCTACAACCGTTGCACCGTATTCAGCAAGGATCAGATCGTCATCTTGGAAAGATTCATTTAATCTTGAAAGAATCAAAGTCCCTAAACGTTCCCCAGCCCCTACGATAGGTACGATCGTTGTAAGTCCTTTACCGAATAGATCTTTGTTCTCAACAGGAAAAGCAGTATATTCACTGTTGATATCCAGGTTTGAAGAAGTTTCAGTGATGTTGAAAAGGTTCTTCGTATATTCAGTAGGAAATTGTCTATCTACAAGCATCTTCTTCATTCTTTCATTTTCAATTTCCTGTACAAGAGAGAATCCAAGTAGTTTTCCACGGCGGCTAACTACGAAAATATTCGCTTCGATCACATCACACAATGTACCGGCCATTTCTTTAAAGTTTACTGGTTTACCACCAGACTCTTGAAGTAAAGCATTGATTTTTCTTGTTTTTTCTAATAAATTCATTTGTAACTCCTCCTAAGTATTATAAGATATACTGACTCAAGTCTCGATCTTTTGCAATCGCTCCTAGTTTTTCATCGACATATTCCGGAGTAATTGTAATAGTCTCAAGATTAATATCTGGGGCTTCAAAAGATAAATCTTCCAGCAATCTTTCCAAAATCGTATGAAGTCTTCTTGCTCCAATATTGTCAGTATGTTGATTCACTTCAGTTGCGATAGTCGCAATTCTACGAATAGCATCGTCAGAAAATTCTATGTTTATACCTTCAGTTTGCAAAAGAGCTTTATATTGTTTTGTCAAAGCATTGTCAGGATCCACCAGTATCGAGACAAAATCGTCAATGGTAAGACTGGAGAGCTCGACCCTGATCGGGAACCTTCCTTGAAGCTCTGGAATCAAATCAGAAGGTTTTGCAATATGGAACGCACCTGCGGATACGAATAACACATGATCTGTCTTCACAGGTCCATATTTCGTGACAACAGTCGATCCTTCTACAATCGGTAATATATCTCTTTGGACCCCTTCACGTGAGACGTCAGCAGATTGATTTCCTTTCCCAGCAATCTTATCAATCTCATCTATAAAAATCATACCCGTTTGTTCGGCTCTTGTAACAGCTTCTTGACCAACTTCGTCCATATCGATTAGTTTATGGGCTTCTTCATGGGTTAAAACTTTCCTTGCTTCCTTTACGGTAAGCTTCCGTTTTTTCTTTTTCTTCGGCATCAGATTGCCGAGCATATCCTGCATATTCATGCCCATCTGTTCCATACCGGAACCTTGGAACAAATCCATCATATTTTGGTTCTGCTCCTCTACTTCGACAGTGACATAGTGGTCTTCCAATTCACCAAGAGCAAGTTGATGGGCGATCTGCTTCCTTTTCGAAGCGATTTGATCTTTATCATTATCAGCATTGTCATTCGTGTTTTGCTGTTGTTGATTTCCGAATAACATTTCGAGTGGGTTTTTATAAGCATTTTGTTCGGTTTTCTTAGAAGGGACAAGCAATTCTACAAGTCTCTTATTTGCATTCTGTTCAGCTGGTTCTTTAACTGAAGCCATCTTTTCTTCTTTAACGATACGGATGGATGTTTCTACAAGGTCACGTACCATAGATTCGACATCGCGGCCGACATATCCAACTTCAGTGAATTTAGTCGCCTCGATTTTTATAAATGGAGCTCCGACTATCTTGGCCAGCCTTCTAGCGATTTCAGTTTTCCCGACACCTGTCGGACCAATCATCAATATATTTTTTGGAACGACTTCATCTCGAATCGATTCATCGATCAAACTTCTGCGATATCGATTACGAAGCGCAATTGCGACCGCTTTCTTCGCACTATGCTGACCAACAATAAACTGATCAAGTCGTTCAACAATCTGTCTTGGTGTATAATCCATTTTCATCGTGTCAAACTCCCCCGTTTCAAGTTAATTGTTCAACAATGATCTGGTCATTTGTGTAAACACAAATTTCTGCAGCGATCTCCAGAGCGCTTTTCGCAATATCAGCGGCAGTTAGATGTTCTCCATACCTTATTAGTGCCCTTCCCGCAGACAAAGCATAATTTCCACCTGAACCGATCGCCAATATCCCATCATCAGGCTCAATGACTTCGCCGGTACCAGAAACGAGTAACAGCGTCTCTTTGTTCATGACGATCAGCATCGCCTCCAATTTACGTAGCATTTTATCACCACGCCATTCTTTTGCAAGTTCAACAGCAGAACGTTGTAAGTTTCCGTTGAATTCTTCGAGTTTTGCTTCGAATTTTTCAAATAACGTGAATGCATCTGCTACAGAACCCGCAAATCCTGCAAGAACTTTACCATCATATAGTTTACGAACCTTCCTTGCAGTATGTTTCATCACTACGGCATTTCCGAAAGTCACTTGCCCATCGCCTGCCATCGCACAGTTGCCTTTATGATGTACAGCAAAAATTGTTGTAGCATGGAATGTATTCATTCTCGACCTCCTCCCTTCATTGACTCCTAACCCTTGTTAAGCTCTTGGATGAAAGTTGCGATACATCTGCTGTAATTTATCTTTTGTAACATGTGTATATATTTGGGTTGTCGATAGTTGAGAATGACCCAATAGTTCCTGTACAGCTCTCAGATCAGCGCCCTCATTCAATAGATGGGTTGCAAACGTATGTCGCATCATGTGAGGTGTGATGTTCATCGTCAATGATGTCGATTCAATCATTTTTTTCAAAACTTTTCTCACACCCTGATCCGTTAAGGGATCTCCTTTATAATTCACGAAAAGTTTATCGTGCTCTTTTGTTTTCATCAATGTCTTCCTGCCAGATTGCAAATAGCGCTCAATGGCTTCGATTGCAAAGCTGCCGATCGGGACATACCTTTCCTTTCGACCTTTCCCCCTAACAAGGATAGTCTCAATCGTAAGGTCGATGTCTTTTAAAGAAAGCTCACAACATTCACTGACTCGAATTCCCGTTCCGTAAAGAAGTTCGAGCAATGTTTGATTCCTTTGACCCAACGGTGTGTTTAAGTCCGAAACTTCAAACAACTCCTCAAGTTCTTCTTCATAAAAGAATTTGGGGAGTCGCCTGGTTTGTTTAGGTAAGCTTGCTGTTTTAAAAGGATTCTGTTCTAAGCATTCTTCTCTGATCAAAAAGCGGTAGAAGCTTCTTAATGTTGAGACTTTTCGAGCTACAGTTTTCCTGGCATATTTCTTTTCATGCAATACCGTCAAATAGTGACGGACATGTACATAAGAAACAGCAGCAAATTGGTACAAGCCTTGCTGCTTCATGAATTCAACAAAATCGTCGATGTCAAGCTGATAGTTAATGACCGTGTGCTGCGAACAGTTCTTTTCAATTTGCAGATACTCAATAAAAAGACGGATGTCTTCTTGCATATTACAATCAACTTCCTATTATTTTCTGAATAGTGAAACAATTAGCATAAAGACCCCTAAATCGTAACACAACTTAGAGGTCTTGACAATATATATTCACACTTTTGTTAAAAAATTCTGAATTGTTTCCAATGCTCTGTCAGCTATTTTTTCGTATCTTTCCTTCTTATTCTTGATTTTTTTCTCAAGAGGAGGGAAGAGTCCGAAATTTGCATTGATCGGTTGGAAATTATCCGGATTCGCAGTTGTAATATATTCTGCCATACCACCTAAGGCTGTTTCCAGTGGAAAGATCACCGGCTCCTGATCTTGCACGAGTCGAGCTGCATTGATTCCAGCTATCAATCCTGATGCTGCACTTTCTACATAGCCTTCCACACCAGTCATTTGACCAGCAAAGAACAAGTCATCCCGATCTTTATATTGGTATGTCGGATTAAGCAAGTTCGGTGAATTGATGAACGTATTTCGATGCATGACACCGTAACGGACGATTTCAGCATTCTCCAAACCAGGGATCAATCGAATGACTTCTTTCTGTGGGCCCCATTTCAGATGGGTCTGGAAGCCAACGATATTATAAAGTGTACCAGTCTTATTATCCTGCCTCAATTGAACGACCGCATACGGTTGTTTCCCGGTTTTCGGATCTTCCAATCCTACTGGTTTCATCGGTCCGAAGAGCAATGTCTTCTTCCCTCTTTTCGCCATGACCTCGACAGGCATACAGCCTTCAAAGAATATTTCCTTCTCAAATTCTTTTAAAGGGACCGTTTCTGCTGAAATAAGCGCTTCATAAAAACGACCGAACTCTTCTTCGGTCATCGGACAATTGAGATAAGCCGCTTCCCCTTTGTCATAACGGGACTTCAAATAGACTTTGTCACGATCGACACTATCCACTTCGATTATCGGGGCTGCCGCATCATAGAAATAAAGATATTCTTCACCAGTCAATGATAATAATGCTTTAGATAGATCTTCGGACGTCAGCGGACCTGTAGCGATGATTGTTGGTCCCTCTGGTATTTCACGGATCTCTTCTTCATAGACTGTCACGTTCGGATGACCTTTCACTCTTTCCGTCACTTTGGCTGCAAACTCATGACGATCGACTGCAAGGGCACCGCCGGCAGGGACAGAACAATCATCAGCACTTTGGATGATGACAGAATCTAAGTGTCTCATTTCTTCTTTCAGTACGCCGACTGCATTCGTCAATGCATTTGAACGCAAGGAATTACTGCAGACCAATTCTGCAAACTTATCCGTATGATGAGCAGGTGTCTGTCTTTTCGGTCTCATTTCATATAGATTGACTTTTATCCCGCGTTTCGCTAACTGCCAAGCAGCTTCACTTCCTGCTAGTCCTGCTCCAACGACATTAACTGCTTGTAAATTCACTTTCCATCACCCTAATTTTGTTTCTCTTTGTAGTCGCAATTCGTACATTGAATTGTGGTGCTTTTCTTCGATTTCTTTTCGACGAGCATGCTATCGCACTTCGGACAAGGACGGTTGATTGGTTTATCCCAAGAGACAAAATCACATTTAGGGAATCGATCACAACCATAGAAGATACGTCGTTTCTTACTCTTACGCTCCACGATATTTCCTTCATTGCATTTTGGACATTTAACTCCGATATCCTTCACAATCGGTTTCGTATTCCTGCAGTCCGGAAAATTAGAGCAAGCCATGAACTTACCGTATCGGCCCATTTTAAAAACCATTTCACTTCCGCACTTCTCGCACTTCTCGCCGGCAGGCTCGTCCTGGATCTCCACTTCCTTCATTTCTTCTTCGGCTACCTTCAATTTCTTTTCAAATTCCTTATAAAAGGCATCGATGATCTTCTTCCATTCTTCCGTACCTTCTTCAATATGGTCAAGATTCGTTTCCATCTCCGCAGTAAATTCCACATTAATGATTTCCGGGAAGAACTCAAGAATCAGATCTAAAACAATTTCCCCAAGCTCTGTCGGGACGAACTTCCTTGCATCTAATGCAACATAACCTCGACGCTGGATAGTATCTAGAGTCGGAGCATAAGTCGATGGCCGACCGATCCCAAGCTCTTCCATCGTTTTTACCAGCCTTGCCTCGGAATATCTTGGCGGTGGTTGAGTGAAATGCTGGCTCGGTTCGATCTCTTCGGTTTTGACTGAGTCTCCTTCTCTTAAGTCCGGAAGAATTTTATCATCATCCTTCTTGTTATCATCATTACCCTCGACATAAACCTTCATGAACCCAGGAAATTTCACTTTTGAACCGTTTGCACGGAAACGTACGCCATTGTTATCCAAGTTAACGGCCATCGTATCCATGATTGCTGGAGCCATTTGACTTGCAACGAAACGTTCCCAGATCAATTTGTAAAGACGATATTGGTCACGGCTCAAATAGGGTTTGACTGTTTTCGGATCCCGCAGGGTTGACGTTGGCCGTACAGCCTCGTGAGCATCCTGCGCATTATTGGATTTTTTGCCGCTTGTTCGATTGCTCGTGAAATTTGAACCATATTGCTCTGTAATATAATCTTTTGCTTCATTTTTCGCAACATCAGATACACGAGTAGAGTCGGTTCTCATATACGTAATCAGACCGACAGTACCTTCTTTTCCGATATCAATTCCTTCGTACAGCTGCTGTGCCATCATCATCGTTTTCTTTGCACGGAAATTCAGTTTTCTTGCTGCTTCCTGTTGCAATGAAGATGTTGTAAATGGAGCAGCAGGATTTCTCTTCCGCTCTTTCTTTTGCACAGAAGTGATATCAAATGAATCACCTTTAATGTGTTTCAATACTTCCTTTACTGTTTCTTCATTCGATAATTCTACTTTTTCTCCATTCAGTTCAAAGAAGGAAGCTTCAAATTGCTCTCCATTCTTATCGAAGACAGCCTTGATTTTCCAATATTCCTCTGGTTTGAAATTCTGGATTTCTTTTTCACGTTCAACGATCAAGCGTAAGGCCACGGTTTGGACACGACCAGCACTAAGACCTTTTTTCACTTTCTTCCATAGCAAAGGACTGATATTGTAACCAACCAGGCGATCTAAAATCCGTCGAGCTTGTTGAGCATCCACAAGATCCATATTGATCTTACGTGGTCTCTTGAACGAATCTTTTATAGCTTGTTTTGTAATCTCATTGAACACAACCCTGCAATCGGATTGATCGTCCATTTCAAGACTATGTGCCAAATGCCAAGCAATCGCTTCTCCTTCACGATCAGGGTCGGCTGCGAGGTAAATCTTTTTCACTTTCTTCGCAGCAGCTTTCAAATCTTTCAGAACAGGACCTTTCCCTCTGATCGTAATGTATCTTGGTTCAAAATAGTTCTTTACATCTACACCCATTTGGCTTTTCGGTAAATCACGTACATGTCCCATTGAAGCTTTTACGATATATTTTTTGCCTAAGTATTTTTCAATCGTTTTTGCTTTGGCGGGAGATTCTACTATTACTAAGTAATCAGCCATAAATCTATCTGTCTCCCCCTTTTTCTAATTTTAAAATCTTCCCTATTATTGTATATAGAAGGATGGTTTGTCAAACCTAAGATTCAAAGTCACACATCTCCTCAAGTATATCTTCGGCACTTGTCGTGAGCTTTGCACCTTGCTGTATCAGGTAATGGGTCCCCCTTGTGCGAGGTTCTAAAATTGACCCAGGTACAGCGAAAACTTCTCTCCCCTGTTGAAGAGCTTGATCGCCTGTGATCAAAGATCCACTCTTTTCACGAGCTTCTATAATCAATGTTCCCCTTGAAAGCCCGCTTATAATCCTATTTCGCATAGGAAATTGCCATTTTGCCGGCTTCCGGTCAGGTGGATACTCAGATACTAACAGATGACTTGAAGCGATATTACGGGCAATATCCGTATGTTCACGTCGATAAACATGATGAAATCCACTTCCTAAAACTGCAATCGTACTACCGCCAGATGCTATTGCTTGTCGATGCGCTGCAATAACAATACCAAACGCTAATCCACTGACAATGGTCCACCCCTTTTCGATTAAAGGAGTGAGGATCTTTTCTAAGCTTCGGTGTCCATTTAGTGAAGCGTCCCTCGTTCCGACTACGCTCAATATTCTTCGTCCAGTTAAAAGGGCTTTATCTCCTTTAATATAGAGTACGAGTGGAGGATCGAATATTTCCCTCAATAATGAAGAATACTCAGTATCGAACAATGTAATGACATGGATCTTTTCATTCTTGTATTACCCTCTGATACGCTATACCGAACAATGGCGGTATCAAGCTCGCTTTCGATTTGTTTCAGAACGTATTCTCGCTTCGTTTTGGCTTTGATTTGGAGTATAGTCACTTCGGATAGTTGATACTTTGCCTTTAATTGATGATTACTCATCTGAAAGACTTTTTCAAGCGAGCTGTCTTCTTCTATCATTTTAGACAACGTTTTATTCCCTAAACCATGACACCGAGATAAAAATAAAAGGCGCGTTTCCCTGCTTTCTAACAATCCATCGATCTCCTCTATTTATAAACTGGCATGTTATATAGCTGCTTACTGGTATGATGTATACAATTCAGGTAAAATCTTCTTCCCGAATGGTTCGATATGTATGTCCGATTCACCTTTATTTTATATATGTAAATAAAAGAGGAGCCAGCCCATTCGGCCAGACTCCCCGTCTTTAGGATGTCTGACACCATTCATCCGGGCCAGCCCCATAGTTGATTTATTTGTTAGCTGTCGTACAACGATCTAACAAGTTTTCTTCTTTCAACACAGAAATCAATGTTTCTCCCATAACAGATGGAGTTTCAGCTACCTTGATTCCACATGCGTTCATAGTCTTGATCTTTTCTTCAGCAGTTCCTTTACCGCCTGAAATGATCGCACCTGCATGTCCCATGCGCTTTCCTGGAGGTGCAGTTTGACCGCCGATGAATCCTACGACAGGCTTCGTCATGTTCGCCTTGACCCACTCTGCAGCTTCTTCTTCTGCAGTACCGCCGATTTCACCAATCATAATGACTGCGTGAGTATCTTCATCTTCGTTAAAAGCTTTAAGAACGTCGATGAAGTCTGTACCATTGACCGGGTCTCCACCGATACCTACTGCTGTAGATTGACCGATCCCTGCTTGTGAAAGCTGATGAACCGCTTCATAAGTCAAAGTTCCAGAACGAGAAACAACGCCGACATGACCTTTCGTGTGGATGTATCCTGGCATGATTCCAATCTTACACTCATCCGGAGTGATGACACCTGGGCAGTTCGGCCCTACCAAGCGTGTCTTCTTGCCTTCCATGTAACGCTTGACTTTTACCATGTCCAGTACAGGAATATGTTCTGTAATACAGATTGCAAGATCAAGCTCTGCATCTACTGCTTCAAGAATCGCATCTGCAGCGAACGGCGCAGGCACGTAAATGACAGAAGCCGTAGCTCCAGTTTCTTTCACTGCATCCTCAACCGTGTTGAATACAGGAACTCCTTCAACTTCTGTTCCGCCTTTACCAGGTGTCACTCCACCTACGATTTTAGTACCGTACTCTAGCATTTGTTTCGTATGGAAAAGGGCTGTAGAACCAGTGATCCCTTGTACGATTACTTTCGTATCTTTATTAACATAAACGCTCATCGAGTTTCCCCACCTTCCTACTTCACTAGTGAAACGATTTTTTCTGCACCGTCAGCCATTGATTCAGCTGCAGTGATATTCAATCCGGATTCATTTAAAAGTTTTTTACCGAGGTCAACATTCGTTCCTTCAAGACGTACTACCAAAGGAAGTTCAAGACCTACTTGTTTCGTTGCTTCAATTACACCTTCAGCGATGACATCACATTTCATGATCCCACCGAAGATGTTTACGAAGATCCCTTTAACATTTTGATCAGACAGGATGATTTTGAAGGCTTCTGTAACCTTATCTGCTGTAGCACCGCCCCCAACATCGAGGAAGTTCGCAGGGTCTCCTCCGTAATATTTGATGATATCCATTGTGGACATCGCAAGTCCTGCTCCGTTGACCATACAACCGATATTCCCATCTAAAGAAATATAACTGAGGTCATACTTAGAAGCTTCGATTTCCTTCGGATCTTCTTCATCCAGGTCACGCAATTCAAGAATATCTTTATGACGGAATAATGCGTTTGAATCAAAGTTTAATTTCGCATCAAGAGCCATTACATTCCCATCTCCTGTTGTAACGAGAGGGTTGATTTCAGCAATTGAGCAATCCTTCTCAACAAACACAGTATACAAGCCCATCATGAACTTGACAGCTTTGTTCACGAGCTCTTTCGGAATGTTGATATTGAAAGCTAAGCGGCGAGCTTGATAAGGACTAAGACCTACTACTGGATCGATCACTTCTTTAAAGATTTTTTCAGGTGTCTTTTCCGCTACTTCTTCAATTTCTGTACCGCCTTCTTCTGAAGCCATCATAACGACACGAGAAGTTGCACGGTCCAATACTAATCCTACATAGTATTCTTGCTTGATGTCACAGCCCTCTTCAATAAGTAAACGCTTAACTTCTTTACCTTCTGGGCCTGTTTGATGGGTAACGAGAGTCTTGCCTAAAATCTCTTCAGCATATGTACGTACTTCATCAAGATTTTTAGCAACCTTAACACCACCGGCTTTCCCACGTCCACCAGCGTGAATTTGAGCTTTAACTACATTGATTTCAGTACCGAGTTCTTTAGCTGCATCTACTGCTTCTTTGATCGTATATGCAACCTTTCCATTAGGAACTGATACCCCGTACTTTCTCAAGAGTTCTTTTCCTTGATACTCGTGGATATTCATTCTCCATCCTCCTATCATGTGTCTAATCTATGCAACACCGTTTTTATTGTATAAATAAACCGCCCTCATGTCCACCATTGCGACTAATTTCTGACGAATTTCAAGAAATTGGGTATGGATCCAAGTAGAATCCAGAAAGGGAAATACGCATTTATTTGTGTAATCGGCGCATAAAATTTTAATTCAGCACATAAAATTATATTTCGGCGCATAAAACTTTATATCCGCTCATAAATTTGAAAATCGGTTGAATCAGGGCCTCATCCAATTCACAACAAAGGCACTCTGTGAGATTTCTTTCACAAAAGTGCCTTTGTGTTGTCGATTGGTCATGCAACTTTAGCATTCTTTATTTTTTTCTGACTCATCCACAATTTTTTTCGTTATGCTTTCACGCTCAGCTGCCGGCCGGTAAACACCGAATTCCTCAGCAAATTCTTCTCTGAACTGTTGTACAGCTTGTTCACAGCCAGGAACTTCTAATTTATTCTTTTTCATAAAAATATCACCTCACTATTTTTCAATAGTATGTGGTGATTTGTACTTCCTTATGAGTTCTTATTCATCCCTTCGGTTTGGATGCCTGATCGAGTTGATAAATGAATGCAAAAACCTCAGCTACCGCCTGATACAAGTTCGGAGGTATTTCATTATTAATCTCAAGTTTTGAAAGTAACTGGACCAGGGAAGTATCTTCTTGGATCGGCACTTTATAATCTCCTCAGCTGTAACTCCCATTCCTTTCGCTACAACTTTTGGTGAACTGTTCAAAGCTTGATCATATTTGAGTGCAACTGCTGATTTACGTTGATTGTCCGTCATATCGATAGATCAACTCCTCTAAAGGATTTATCTGTCGCTTCAGTTTCAAATAACTGATAGGACTGATTGGAAGGCAGCTCTATCTTGACAGTAGATAACCTATATTCAATCTTTTCAAGCTGTGTTTTCAATTCAGTTTTCAAACTTGGGACAAAATGTCTTATTGATTCATTTCCATTTATGATTTTGACAGAAACGATCCTATTCTGCACATTCATATCCACAACCGTCTCTTTAAGAAATTGAAGATCAAGATAAAATAAAATACGACTAAAATCTTAGTCAATCTCCCCCATGTGATTCCGTTTCATATCCCAGCGCATCGTGATATCACTCTTCCATTCATTGAAATGAACGGGAAATTGATAAAACAAGGACGTGAGGGACTGATTTTCATTCATATTTGAGACTCCCACGGCTAAAGCCGCAAGCCCTACACCTTACGGTGTGAGGGGTGGGATTCTTGAATGACTAAGCGTTCGCAGTCCATTTCTGTTTTGAACAGCCTCCAAGATGAGGGTATCTCATTACCCCGTCCCATGCAGTTAAAATGTACCCACATGGGCGGCATACCTATTACCAGTATGCTAGGCTACTAAACCCGAAATCGCTTTCGATATATTAATGGCTCCATTGAGGTCAGCATGACAGGTGTAGCCACATTCTCTACATTGAAAATGGAGACCGTTTCGATTTTCTTTCGCTTGATGACCACATTTGCAAGTTTGACTGGTGTATTCTGGATTCACCAATTCAAAACGGATCCCTATCATCTCAGCTTTGTATTTGATGAACTCTTTAAGTTGGTAGAACGACCATGAATGCAGGCTCCTACCTTGGTCGTTTTTCTTTGATTTGGTAGTATTTCGAATATCCGTCAAGTCTTCCATGCGAATCACTCCAACACCGTTGGCGAGTGCAAGGTTAACGATTTGACGGCTGATTTTATGGTTCTGGTCTTTCATCCAACGAGACTCTTTGCCTTTGGAATTCTTAATGGCTTGTAGTTTTTTCGCTTTTCCTAGTCTCCTTCTTCTTGCCGAGAAGTGTCTACGAGTATATGCGACTTTTGAGCCTTTAAAGAAGAAAGACTTTGTTCCAATACTGGCAACTGCGAGATATCGAAGTCCCAAGTCAATCCCCATGACTTTTTTACCTTGTGATGATTCCACATTCCAAGTGATTGAAATGGCAAGATACCATTTCTTTTTCTTTTGATAAAGCTTTCCAGTCCCTATCTTTACGCTTCCACTGATCATTTGATCAAGCCACTTTATTTGAAATGGTTTTGCTATTACTGGAACCCCTATACGTTTTGCAAGTGTAGGAAAAGAAACGGTGTATAATTTACTCTTCTTTTCTATTTTTAAGTTTTGATTATTAAAGCAGCACCACATTTTACGGAAGGTCTTTGCTTTCTGATTTTTCTTTTGAAATTTTACTTCTCTAATGGTTTGATTAATGACTGCGGATGGAAATTTCTCTGCTGAAAACTCCTTAAAGATTCGACTGGTTGCCTGATTTATGTCTGGATGAAGCAATAACCAGTTCGCAAATCCTGTATTTGTCTCTGCCATTCGTTTATACATCTGTTGTTTGGCAAGAGTCGGTTTATGTAGCTCTAAGCGTAGCGTGATTGTCGGCATATATTCACCCCCATTTCTAAAATTTTGTTGGAAGATCTCATGAGATGTATTTCTATAAAGTCATGTAGAGTTTGGTCGATTTCGATTTCCAAATCTTCGTTTAATTCGTTTCCATCTTCATCATATAGCTGGAAGTGTTCGTGTTTCCATTCATGAAACTTGTCTTGCAACAAGTCCATTAAGTGTGATTTCCTGTTTATCCAAAACGCTCACCCCCTTGTTTTTTGTTGTTCAACATAACGCTTAATGGTTGCGGTCGATACAAAATAGGAACGTGTCCAAAGACTCGGCAGATGTTGAAGATGAGGAAATTCCTCTCTTAACTTTCTAGAAGTCACTCCTTTGATTTTTGCCATAATATCAGCAGGACTAAGTGTTGGTAGTGTGTTTAGGAACATGTGGGTATGGTCTTTGTCGCACTCTAAAGCAACAATGACAATTTCTAATTTTGTTTGTTCTTCTGTATTCGTTCATATTCACAATGTATCAGTTTTGTTTATAAACTACAACGGTTATACAACAAAAAGAGAGTGAAATTTTCGGATACTTGAAGTACCACAAAACCTTTCCGATTTTAGCGGTGCTCCGTATCCGTTCTCACTCTCATCCCATCCTTAAAGGCGGGCTATGCCCTACATGGGCTTTCCCGTTCGGAAAATCTGTAAAAGTTGCTGGCCTGTAAGCCTATGTAACAATACATCAGCTTTTTCCTTTACGCTTTCGAGAAGATCGTAAGCCAAAAGTTCAAGTAAAGCTGCTTTCAATTGAGGCTGATTTCTCATTTCACCAAGCTGCCCATGCACCAGATCATTTTCAAACGTCAAACCAAGCCCACGTAAGGCTTCAATAAGATTAAGCTGTGGTTTTTGTACGGTCTTCATGTTCACTTGTTCCTTAATCCAGTTCATTTGCGTATTGCTGACTTGGCTTAATTTCTGTTGAAAAAAAAGTTCAGCTTTCGGAGTTGACATATTGACCTTCAATTCTTTCAAGAGCACTTCATCTGAAATAGGAAGTTGCGATTTTTGCGATCGGCTCTCAGATAAATAGGGATCGGGTATTTTAATCGATAACGACTTGAAGATACTTTCAATCTGCAGCTTCATCTCAGATCCAGTTGTCGGACGAGAATATAACTGTAAAAGCTGTTTGACGATATCCAGAGCTGCGTTACGGGTAGTCGTGTCTAAAATCCGGGTGATTGCCTTTCCCACTGTATTTTGGGAGCTATTCAATCCCATAGAAGTCAACGATTTTTCCAGTGACAGTAGTTCTGTCGTAAAAGGGGTGCGATCCTGAACATGATAAAGGGCTTTGAAAGTAGGTTCTGAAATAGGCAGATTTTTGATGAGCATCGTCTTTACAGCCTGTATCCCCTTATCCATGGAATCAACCTGTCTTAACCATTTTCCTGATTGGGTTATCAACTCCTTTGTTATCGGTAGCTGTTCCCTAGTGAGAATCGTAATAAGACGTTGCAAATATGGCTGATTTTTCCAGCTACCGAAAACCTGTGTCGTCAACTGATGAACTTTATTATGCTCCAACACTCCCAAGACTGGAATTCCACCTTTTGCATTCGGCTTTACCTGAAACCAATAATTTTCGTCAAGGGTCAAGCCAGTCAACAGCTGGGCGTTTATTTTCTGACCTGCATGTTAAACTTGTGCCAGATCTTTCGGATACAAGGCCAATACCTTTCCAGAAAAAATCTGCCCTGGCTTCAATTCTATAGCAGGGTTCAACCGCCTTATGTTACGCATGATAGATTCGATCGGCATTGCCTTCATTAAAACACGCCCTCTATTACAATCTGTTCCTTTCTTATATCGTCATCTGGATATCATTTGTTTGGTATTAACTCTGAAACTGGCGTAAATGATTTTCTATGTTCCGGTGTAATACCATATTTCTGCAACGCGTCCAAATGCTGTGGCGTAGCATAACCGACATTTGAATTAAAGGAATATTGAGGGTACTTGCGGTCTATTTCCTGCATCAGCCGATCCCTCGTCACTTTTGCCACTATTGAGGAGGCAGCTATCGAATTGCTTTGTGCATCTCCTTTGATGATTTTTTCTTGCGGCAGGGTGGTTGGGAGGGTCATCGCATCGATCAGCAGATAATCAGGAGCAATTGGTAAATCTTCGATAGCTTTCAACATCGCCACTTTACTCGCTTCATAAATGTTTATCCGGTCAATTTCCTTTGCTGTCACACTGCCTATACCGATTGCAATAGCGTTCTCGATGATCTTTTCGTATAGGTCTTCCCTCATTAGTCCAGATAGCTTTTTCGAATCGTTCAAACCTATGATCTTCACGTTCTTGTCCAAAATGACCGCACTCGCGACAACCGGACCGGCTAGCGGTCCACGTCCTACCTCATCAATTCCTGCTACCAACCGATATCCATTTGAATAACATTTATTTTCATATGCGGACATCTGAATGTATGTATGTAAACGTTTCTTATCCTCTTCGTTCCTTTTGCACCATTGAGTATAAAGCTTTTGTACACCCTTTCTTGAATCACTCTTCAATTGAAGGATCAATTCTTGCTCAAGCTCTCCACTGTGCTTTTTTAATAAACCACGAATCTCTTTAATTGATTTCTCTTTCATCGGAAACTCCTTTATGTCGTGTTTCATCCATAGTTACGATTATGTAAAAATACCAAAACGGGGCAGGCTCAATAGTTTCGTATTAAGTCCACCCCTTGTCCAGTTCTTATTCGTAGTCTGCTGGACTTTCAAAAGAAATCGGACCGAGCTTTACGGATCGGATATCCCTTAAGATGATCTCAGCAGCCTTTTCATAGTCGACTTCTCCACCTTTGAGCAGGCAGCCTCTCTTTTTCCCGATTTCTTCAAAAACCTCAAGTGGTGGAGCAGAGGTATCCGTTAAATTGTAACGTTCAATAAGTTTCTCCGGGTACGCTTCCTTCAAATATTGAATCGCAAAAAAAGCGATATCCCCAAAATCGAGGATGTCATCTTTAATTGCCCCTGTCACCGCTAATCGATAGCCTGTTGTCTGATCCTCAAACTTCGGCCATAATATTCCAGGTGTATCTAGTAATTCCAGTTCTTTACCGACTTTGATCCACTGCTGTCTTTGTGTAATGCCAGGTCGATCTCCTGTCTTTGCGATTTTCTTGTTGGCAAGACGATTGATAAGCGTCGATTTTCCGACATTCGGGATGCCGAGAATCAAGGCTCGAACCGCACGAGGCTTTATTCCTTTTTCAATCATCTTCTCAAGCTTTCCCTTTACAAGTTCTCTAGCCATGTCAGGAATTTTTTCGAGACCTTGACCAGTTTTGGAATTGACAGTGACAGTCTTCAGATCACGTTCCGAAAAATAATCTTCCCATTCCTTTGTGATGGCTCGATCCGCCATATCAGTTTTGTTCAATAGAACCAGCCGCGGCTTATGTTCAACGATCTCATCGATCATCGGATTCCGTGAGGATAAGGGGATACGGGCGTCCACAAGCTCGAAGACTACATCGATCATTTTAAGTTTCTCTGTAATCTCCCGTCTTGCTTTAGCCATATGTCCTGGGAACCATTGGATTTGCATTTATTTCACCTACTTTAATACTTCAAAATGAGCAAC
This sequence comes from Pseudalkalibacillus sp. A8, assembly GCF_045920555.1. Lineage (NCBI taxonomy): Bacteria > Bacillati > Bacillota > Bacilli > Caryophanales > Fictibacillaceae > Pseudalkalibacillus > Pseudalkalibacillus sp. A8. Next base: position 2,282,913 of record NZ_CP174509.1, on the reverse strand, counting down.
CGGCCAAAAGATGACGTTTGCTTTTCCGATAATTTCATCCATCGGGATGGCACCGATATTCCGGCTGTCTTTACTATGTTGCCTGTTATCTCCAAGCACAAACACATGTCCTTCTGGAACCGTCTGAGAGCCTATTTCATCACTTAATTCAAAATTATAGGTCAAGTTGCCTCCAGAGAGTGTTTGTTTATACTCATTCAAGTATGGCTCTGGAACTTCTTTATCATTCACATATAGTGTGTCATCTTTATACTCGATTTTATCCCCAGGTAAACCGATTATCCTTTTGATGTAATCTTTTCCTTCAGGAGCATGAAACACTACTATATCAAAACGATCTGGCTCTCCTACTTCATAACTGAATTTATTGACGATCATCCGGTCTCCATTATGAAGTGTAGGCATCATCGACTCTCCATCTACAACGATCGGCGCAAACAAGAAATATCGGATCCCTGCAGCGATCACCAATGCAATAACAAGAGCCTTCAACCATTCCCAAGATTCATTCTTTCTCTTTGCCATTTCTCCACCCCAGTTTTACTATTTACCTTTATTTTTAATTTACATTATATTCGAAATGGTTTAAAGTATCATCTAATCTACATAAAAAAGGAGCTTGTTTCCAAGCTCCTTTTCGCGCAAGTGCGTGTAATTATCTGCGAATCTCTTTGATACGCGCTGCTTTTCCACGTAGTGCACGTAGATAGTAAAGCTTAGCACGACGTACTTTACCATGACGTACAACTTCGATTTTAGCGATTTTTGGAGAGTGTACTGGGAAAGCACGCTCAACTCCAACACCATAAGAAATTTTACGTACGGTAAATGTTTCGCTGATCCCAGATCCACGGCGTTTGATTACAACACCTTCGAATACCTGGATACGTTCACGTGTTCCTTCGACAACTTTAACGTCAACACGTACAGTATCCCCTGCACGGAATTCTGGCAAATCTGTTTTCAACTGCTCTTTGGTAATATCATTAAGTAGTTGTTGCATAGGTATTTCCTCCTTCCATACAAATGTTCTTGTCTATGCTTTTACATCATAACAGCGGAACATCGTAATCAAGTGACACAAGCCACAAAGAATATCATAGCATAAACGTTGCTACTACGCAATATCTTGACTCTATTTTATTCAGTATTCCTGTTCTTTTTTAATTTTTCCAGGTACTCAAGGTTTTCATCAGATAAGGAACTCTCATCTATCAGATCAGGACGTCTTAAGAACGTCCTTTTCAAAGATTCACGATCACGCCATTTTTGGATTCTTGCATGATCTCCTGAAAGAAGGACATCAGGCACTTTCATCCCTCTGTAATCAGCTGGGCGTGTATAATGAGGGTGCTCAAGCAGTCCTGAAGAGTATGAGTCCAGTTTAGAAGACTCTTCATTACCAAGAACTTCTGGTAAAAGTCTTGTCACACTGTCTATGACTACCATAGCTGCCAGTTCTCCACCTGTAAGGACATAGTCTCCGATCGAAATCTCATCCGTGACGAGATGCTCTCTGATACGTTCATCATAGCCCTCATAATGACCACAAACGAATATTAAATGATCTTCCTCCGCAAGCTCTTCCGCCTTTTTTTGTGTCAAACGTTCGCCTTGTGGGCACATCAAAATGACTCTTGGCTTCTTTTCCTGGTCGTCTTTCAAACTTTCAACCGCATCGAATAAAGGCTGTGGTTTCAGTACCATACCCGCACCGCCGCCGTAAGGATAATCATCCACTTTACGGTGTTTGTTGGTTGTGAAATCCCTGAAATCTGTAACCGTATAGCTCACAGTGTCTTTTTCCTGCGCTTTTTTCAAAATGGAACTATTCAAGACTCCATCAAACATCTCAGGAAAAAGGGTTAAAATATCGATTTTCATTCTAATAGCCCTTCCATCGGTTCGATCAAGATTTGTTTTCCCTGCACATTAACTTCTTTTACCACAGGTTCTATATACGGAATCAAAACTTCTTTCTTCGTTTCACCAGAGTAAACCACCCACACATCATTCGCCCCCGGAGATAAAATATCCGTTACCTTTCCAAGGTTTTCCCCATCAGTCGTCTTGACTTCACAGCCGATGATTTCGTAATAATAATATTCACCTTCAGGAAGATCCTCCAGTTGTTCTTTAGAGACCTTCAAGATGCCATCTCGTAATGGCTCTACATCATTAATGGTCGGGTAGCCATCAAAAGCGACAAGATCGAATTGTTTATGCTTCCGATGTGAGCGAACCACCAACGGAATCGGCTCTTTCTTCCCAGGATGGAATAAATACAGCTTGGAGCCTTCCTGGTAACGCTCTTCAGAAAAATCCGAACGCGTGATTACTCTCACCTCGCCCCTGATTCCATGTGTGTTTACGATCTTCCCTACATTAAACCATTCGCTCATCTGTCTTTCCCCCGATTGCGTATTTTCTTACTATCATGGAACATTCACAACGAAGATATTCTTTATGACTTCTTCCAAAGAAAATTGGACTCCTATTTTATAGAATGTTCAAAATGAAACCGAATCAGAAACAACACAGGCTAACAACGTCACGTCCTGCGCCTGCGGTTACTCGGCGCAAAATTGCTTTGAAGTTAAGCAAATCTGAAATCTTGTGACAACGGTAGTACTAGCACTTCCTGTGCGTCGGACATCCGCTGTTTACCATCGTAAAATTTTGAATTTCCTATTAAGAAGAGGCAGGGTTCCCCCCACCTCTCACATAAAGTCAGACAATCTCTAAGTTTATCTTCTTACGTTCATTAGTCCCGGCAGCATTGATCACCGTACGGATCGCTTTAGCGATACGACCTTGCTTTCCGATCACCTTACCCATGTCCTCACTGTGGACACTGAGCTGATAGGTAACCGTGCTGCTCGTTTCAACTTCTTCTATGCGTACATCTTCTGGGTGATCGACAAGAGCCTTAACAATCGTTTCGATTAACTCTTCCATATCAGTCCCACCCTACTTATTTTTGATTTTTTGCATTGTGAAGCTTTTCCATAAGACCAGCGTCAGAGAAAAGGGTACGTACTGTGTCAGAAGGTTTTGCACCTTTCAACATCCAATCAAGAGCTTTCTCTTCGTCGATTTTTAAATCAATTGGTTGAGTGATTGGATTGTAGTATCCAATTTCCTCGATGAAACGTCCATCACGAGGTGAACGAGAATCTGCTACTACTAAACGATAAAATGGAGATTTTTTTGCTCCCATACGCTTTAAACGAATTTTTACTGCCATATCTATAATTCCTCCTAAAGATTTTTATAAGTTGTTTTTTATTTTCACGGTAACGTGTACCGGTCAAATCCTGAATTACATGAATGGGAACTTCATACCGCCCATTCCGCCTTTTTTCTTGCCTTTTTGCATATTGGACATTTGTTTCATCATCTTTTTCATGTCCTCGAACTGCTTCAAGAGTCGATTGACTTCTTGAACGGAACGACCGCTTCCTTTTGCGATTCGTTTCTTTCGACTTGCGTTGATCGTTTCAGGATGCTGCTTTTCACCCTTCGTCATCGATTGGATGATCGCCTCAACATGATTAAGCTGTTTCTCGTCGACTTTTACGTTCTTCAACTGCTTCATCTGTCCTGCACCCGGTAACATGCCTAGAAGCTCATCAAGTGGTCCCATGCTTCTTACCTGTGTAAGCTGTTCTAGAAAATCATCGAACGTAAAGCTCATCGTCCGCATCTTCTCTTCAAGCTCTTTCGCCTTTTTCTCATCCACGTTCGTTTGGGCTTTTTCTATGAGGGACAGCACATCTCCCATTCCTAGAATCCTTGAAGCCATTCGTTCCGGATGGAAAGACTCTAGTGCATCCAGCTTCTCACCCAAACCGACGAATTTGATCGGCGTATCGGTCACAGATTTGATGGACAGGGCAGCCCCGCCTCGTGTATCTCCATCAAGCTTTGTCAGGACGACACCGGTGAGTCCAAGTTGTTCATGGAAACTCTCAGCAACATTGACTGCATCTTGACCGGTCATCGCATCGACAACCAAAAGGATTTCATCGGGTTTCGCGACTTCCTTGATTTGAGCAAGCTCATCCATCAATCCCTCGTCAATATGCAATCGACCTGCCGTATCGATGATCACATAATCGTGATGCTCTTCTTTCGCTTTCGCAATTCCTTGCTTGGCGATTTCAACAGGGCTTGTATCTGTACCGAGATCGAATACAGGCATACTAAGCTGTTTTCCTAGTGTTTGCAATTGATTGATCGCCGCTGGTCTGTAAACGTCGGCTGCAACGAGCAACGGTTTCCGGTTATTCTTCTTTCTCAAGTGGTTGGCCAGTTTACCTGTTGTCGTCGTCTTACCTGCACCTTGAAGTCCAACCATCATGACGACTGTCGGTGGTTTGTTGGCAACTGCAATTTTGCTTTGCTCCCCACCCATCAGCGCAGTCAATTCCTCGTTAACGACTTTAACGACTTGTTGGCCTGGCGTCAGACTTTCAAGTACTTCTTGTCCGATCGCTCTTTCTTTGACCTTTGCAACGAATTCCTTTACGACCTTGAAGTTAACATCAGCTTCTAATAACGCCAGTCGAACCTCTCGCATCATGACTTTAACGTCCGCTTCGGTAACTTTACCTTTTCCGCGAACCTTCTTAAGTGTTTGTTGAAGTCGGTCGGCTAAACCTTCAAATGCCATAGAATGCCGCCTCCTAATCCAATTTCTCGACACGATCGATCGTATCGAGCAACTCTTTCTGATTCTTTTCTTCAGCAACCTGTTGACGCAATTCGGCCAAAAGCTGCTGCCTTGTCTGATACTTTCCGAGAAGTTCAAGCTTATCTTCGTATTCTTCGAGCATTGACTCTGTTCGTTTGATGTTGTCGTATACTGCTTGGCGGCTCACTTCATACTGCTCAGCAATCTCTCCAAGGGAAAGATCATCAAGGTAATAAAGCGCCATATAATTCCGCTGTTTCGGAGTTAGAAGCGCATGATAAAAATCAAACAATAGATTGATCCGTGTCGTTTTCTCAAGCACTTTCTCCACCCCTTGTTAAGCGAAATGCCTTTACGATTAATCATACTACACCCCATGCAAACCTTTGTCAAGTTTTTTTCTTAACATTGATTTCAGCACGAATTCCTGAAGTTCCGCCGCTGATAAAAATTTGTCCGTAATGCGACGTGGCCAACATAAAACAGGGAGGAGCTTTCCATCAAAGATGGTTAGGCTCCTCCCTATTTTTATTTTAATAGCGATCTATCGCTTCATCTTCCGTCATATCTGGCAGGATATTGGAGAAGAGTCCATAGACGAATTGATCTGCATCGAATTCATAAAGGTCTTCTACTTTTTCACCTAAACCGACAAGCTTGACCGGAATCTCGAGTTCGTGGCGGATTGCGAGTACGATGCCGCCTTTTGCGGTTCCATCAAGCTTTGTCAATACGATGCCGCTGACATCTGTCGCCTGGCTGAACGTTTTCGCCTGATTCATGGCGTTCTGGCCAGTCGTGGCATCTACCACAAGCAAAACCTCGTGTGGAGCGCCGGGCAGCTCCCTGCCGATGACCCGCTTGATTTTCTCAAGCTCATTCATCAAGTTGACTTTGTTTTGAAGTCTTCCGGCTGTATCACACAACAGTACGTCAACACCACGGGACTTGGCTGATTTCACTGCATCGAATACGACTGCCGCCGGATCTGCACCTTCACTATGCTTGATGACATCGACGCCAACACGATCCCCCCATACTTGAAGTTGATCGATCGCCCCTGCACGGAAAGTATCTCCTGCTGCCATCAAGATGGATTTGCCTTCCTGTTTAAGTTTATGTGCAAGCTTCCCAATAGAAGTCGTCTTCCCCACTCCATTGACACCGACGAACAAGATGACCGTTAGCTCATTCTCCTGGATGTTGAGCTTCGAATCATCATCACCTTTATCAAGGAGTTCCGCCAGCTTTTCTGAGATGACGACTTGCAGCTCCTCGGTCTCCTTGATGTTCTGAGTCCTCGCCACGTCCTTCAATTCATCGATCAGGTCCATCACCGTAGCTACACCGACATCTGCCTCTATCAAGATTTCTTCTAATTCTTCAAAGAATTCTTCATCTACTTTACGATAGTTCTTTACAAGGTCGTTGATACGGGTTGAAAATGACGTCCGTGTTTTCGTCAAGCCATCTTTGAACTTTTCAGTCACCGTATCGCTCTGTGTTGTCAGTTTATCTTTCAGTCGTTTAAAAAAACTCATTCGCTTCACCTCATTACTATGTCGTCACTAATTCTTGTTTCGTTTCTTCCAATTTGACTGATACAAGATTCGATACCCCTGATTCCTGCATCGTTACACCATATAAAACATCCGCTTCTTCCATCGTACCTTTCCGGTGGGTGACGACGATGAATTGCGTCTGTTCACTGAAGGCACGCAAAAACTTTGCAAACCGGCTTACATTAGCTTCATCAAGCGCTGCTTCAACCTCGTCCAGTATACAGAATGGGACTGGCCGCACTTTTAAAATTCCAAATAATAATGCAATAGCCGTCAATGCCCGTTCTCCACCAGATAACAAAGCGAGATGTTGAAGTTTCTTCCCTGGAGGCTGGGCGAGGAAATTGACTCCTGTATTCAATAAATCTTCAGGATCTGTCAGTTCAAGATCCGCTCTTCCTCCACCGAATAATTCTCGGAATATCTCACGGAAGTGTTCCCGGATCTCAAAAAACGATTCCTTGAACCTCTTCGTCATTTCTTCGTCCATTTCAGTAATGATCCCATATAGAGTCTCTTTCGCCTCATTCAGGTCATCTCGCTGTTCAATCAAAAAGTTGTAGCGTTCTGATACACGTTCATACTCCTCGATGGCACCAAGATTCACCGTCCCAAGTTCGTCGATGGCTCTTTTGATGAGTTTCACTTTCGTCCGAGCCTCCTCAGGTTTCATTTCCAAACTATATTTTTCCTTAGCTCGTTCATATGAAAGCTGATATTCCTCATTCAAATGGTTCAAACGGTTTTCGAGCTCGACATCCAATCGATTCAGCCTGACTTCTTCCTGATGGATTCCATCTGACATCTGCTGGTGGAGACGCTTAAGTTCTTTAAGTTCAAGCTCCTGGTCTTCCACTTTTTCTTGTCGTTGACTACGTTCTTTACGACGGTCACCGATCAATTGGACGGTCGCATCTTTATCTTTACGGTGCTGGATGATTTTCTCATCCAAAGCTTCCTCATCAGAAGTACTCGTATTCACAGCTTCTTCGAGCAGCCAGAATTCTTCTTCCGCATCATGCATGATCTTCATCGTTTCATCCAGTTCATTTTGCAAACGTTGGACGGTACTGTTCGAGTTAGAAAATTGTTCTTCCGATTGGGCGAGGCTTACCTTCAATGAAGTAATTTCCTCTTTCAAATCATCTTTTGTCGTCTGCTGATTTTTCTTTTGACTCGACAATCGTTCAACTTCTTTTTCAAGCTCGACTGCCTTTGTTTCGGATGCTTTTAACGATTTCTTGAGAGAAGCGACTCTTTCATCCATCGTTACCCTTTCAGAATCATAAGTACCTTTCTCCCGGTCGTATAACGATAAGTGTTCATTGATGTTTTTATCCTGGAGCTCGATTTCTCGAAGCTCCCCTTTCAACTGTTGCTCTTCCAATCGCTTTCTTTCACCATCTTCACGCAGGCTTTCAAGCTTCTCTTTCTGATCGATCAATCTCTGCTTCCCTTGCTTGACATCCTTTTCAAGCTGGCCTGTCTGCTCTTCCATAGACCCAAGCTTTTCCGTAAGCGAATCTAATTCACGTTGTCGGGATAATAAGGAGGTATTCTTCTGCTTCAAACTGCCTCCCGACATCGATCCACCCGGATTGACAATATCCCCTTCTAAAGTCACGATTCGGTAGCGGTGGTTGAGGATTTTGGCTAATGCATTGGCACCCTCCAGGCTTTCAGCAATCACGACATTCCCTAACAGGTTTTCAATGACCTTACGATGCTTGTCATCAAAAGCTACCAGATTGGAAGCAATACCGGCATAAGAGGGATGATTGGATACTCTCTCTTCCTCTTGGTGAGATAGCTTCCGGCTTTTCATGACAGACATCGGTAAAAATGTCGCTCGTCCAAGCCGCTTTTTCTTTAAGAATCCAATCGCCTTCCTGGCGTCTTCCTCTGTGTGTACGACTATGTTCTGAGTGGCAGCGCCTAGTGCCGTTTCGATAGCTGTCTCTTCTTTTTTTGAAACAGTGATCAATTCAGCCACTGCACCTTCAATCCCAGGCAGACGTTTACCGCGTTCTTTCAAAATTTCTCGGACACCCTGGAAGAAACCACTGTAATCCTCTTGCATTTCCTCTAGCATTTCTTTTTTCGAACGGAATTGTTGGATGAATTGATACGCTTTATACAATTTAGATTCTTTGTCAGTTAGCGTCTTTTCATCCTTTTCGATTTTTGTTTTCAGCTTCATGAATGCATCGACTTGAGTTTCAAGCTCTGTTTGGATACCCTTTAACTTTTTGTTCAATTCTTCTTTCTGTACTGCAATCCGGTCCCGCTCTTCAATGTACTGTATGTGACGTTCATGCAGCTTGGACGATCTCGAAGATTGCTGCTCAAGCTGTTCACTTAAATAACGGATTTCGTTTTTGATCGACGTTTGATCGTTAAGACAATCGAAATATTCACTTTTCAGCTGTTCAAGCTCTTCTTCGATATTCTTATCGACCAGTTCCAACTGTTGTTCCTGATCCTTCAGCTTGTTTTGAAGACTCTTAAGCTTACCTTGGTGTTGCTGCAATTGATTGCGTTCGATTTGTAAAGTTTCTTCAATGGATTTCTTCTTTTCTTTTTGCTGTGCGATCTTTAGAGTAAGCTGTTCTTTGTTTTGATGATAATTCTTTTTACGCTCGCGCATAACTTCTCGCTTTCCCTCATGCTTTTCGAGCTCTTCACTAACATTAAGAAGGACGTCTTGAAGTTCATCTATGGACTCGTCCAATGCTGCCAATTCATCTCTGATGACCCCGATCTCCTGCTCTTTTTGTTGAACCTGTTCCTTAAGTTTAAGTTCTTCTACTCTCAATTGTTCGATTTCTTTGGATTTTGCTTCCCATCTTGTATGTAAATCTTCTATTTCATGGACCAATAGTGCAGACTCGATCACTTCAAGCTCACTTTTTTTATCCAAGTAATCACGAGCAATCGAAGCTTGGATCTTCAATGGTTCCACCTGTCCTTCAAGCTCATGCAGGATATCTTCCACCCTGTTCAGATTCTCTTCTGTCTCACGGAGCTTTTGTTCAGCTTTTATTTTCCGTGTTTTATATTTCAAAACACCTGCAGCTTCTTCAAAGATTTTCCTTCTATCTTCAGGCTTGCTGCTCAGGATCTCTTCAACCTTACCTTGTCCAATGATTGAATACGCTTCTTTTCCAAGCCCCGAATCCATGAACAAATCGATGATGTCTTTGAGACGGCATTGCTGTTTATTGATGAGATATTCACTATCACCAGAACGATAGACCCTTCTCGTAATACTGATTTCGTTATATTCAATCGGTATATGCTGATCTTCATTATCTAAAGTCAAAGTAACTTCCGCAACATTCAACGGTTTACGTGTATCACTGCCGGCAAAAATGATATCTTCCATTTTGGCCCCCCGCAAGGATTTTGCGGATTGTTCTCCTAACACCCATCGGACCGCATCTGAAATGTTGCTTTTACCGCTGCCGTTCGGACCAACCACCGCTGTCACACCTGGTACGAATTCAATACCAATACGTTCAGCAAATGATTTGAAACCGACGACATCCAATCTTTTGAGGAACATTGAGATTCCCCCTTCATTATATTCATCTTCACAATATGCTCGGGAATCCAACCCCTTGCATTTGAATACATACCTATTTATTTTATCATAAAGAAGGAAGGTGCAGAAGAACCCCGGTAAAATTCCGCATTTATTGTCGATTCATGCTACAATGACATTGAAGAATGGATGGAAGAAAGGATGATTCGGTGAATCTCGAAGTAAAAAGCGAAGAGAATGTAACGTATATGGTAGAACAGATGCAAAAACAGTTGCAAGTAGTGAATACTGGAGTCATGCGCCCAGAAGATTTCGATGTTGACCTGTACGAAGAATTGAAGGATCTCTATGATTACGTGATGAGAAAAGAACATTTCAGTGTCAATGAAACAGAAGGGATCATCCAGGAATTGAGTGAACTTCGTAAAAAGTGAGTTGATGTGCAAAGTGAAAGCACCCTGTTAACCACCAAGGTCAACTTGAAGCCTGCCGAGGAGGCTTCAAGCGCCCCAGGAGGACTGAAGTGATCCAAGGGGCTGGGTGTTGGAGCTGGACAGTACCCCCATGATATCTCTTACAGGCAAAAGGTTGATCCAATTCAGAACAAGTCTCCCCTCTTAGCCATAGGAAGCGTTCTTGAATGGATCAACCTTTTTTATTTCTTATTCAGATATTGAAGTGCTTCACGGGCAGCATGCTGCTCAGCTTCCTTCTTAGAGCGGCCATGTCCAATTCCAAGCCGTTCACTGCTTAAATACACTTCAGAAGTGAACTGGCGATTATGTGCTGGACCAGATTCCTGAACGATCCGATAAACGAGTGTCCCATGGTTTTCCCTTTGTATGAATTCCTGAAGCTGGCTCTTGAAGTCCATTACATGTGAAAAAGCCCCTTCATTAATTTTCGGATATACAAATTTACTTAAGAACTGTTCTACAACATCTAAACCTTGGTCAAGATATAGAGCACCTATAAAAGCTTCAAAAACATCCGCTAATAGTGCAGGACGCGTACGCCCACCTGTGTTCTCTTCACCTTTACCTAGTAATACAAGATCTCCGAAATTCAATTGAAGCGCAAATGTCACCAAGGATGGTTCACATACGATTGCTGCACGCAATTTTGTCAATTCACCTTCGGACATATTGTGATACTTTTTGTATAAATATTGAGAAATAGTCAGTTCTAAGACTGCATCTCCTAGAAATTCAAGGCGTTCGTTATCGTCACTCGGACGTTTACGATGCTCATTGACATACGAGGAATGAGTGAATGCCTGGAAGAGCAATTTTTCATTTTCAAACTGTATATCTATTTTTTCCCGGAATGCTTTGAACCGAACAGAAAGCTCTTCCCTTGTAAAAGGTCTGCGTTTTGTTCGTGCATATCTCTTTGATGATGTACGGTTGGACATTGTGACCTCCATAATCCTTGTCTCGCATTTCACACAATTAATTTTAGTAAAATAAAGCCCCGCAATCAAGTGTTGATGCGGGACTTACAAAAATACTATTGATGGCTGTTTATGTAATCTACTACATCGCCAACAGTAGCAATTTTTTCAGCATCTTCGTCAGAAATCTCCATGTCGAACTCATCCTCAAGTTCCATAACGAGTTCAACAACGTCTAAAGAATCCGCTCCTAGATCCTCTTTAAATGAAGATTCAAGTTTCACTTCTTCCTCATCAACCCCTAAACGGTCAACGATGATTTTGGTAATACGTTCTTGAATGTCTGCCATGTCCGTTCACCTCCTCTCAAGTATTATACGAAATGTACATCATCTAGTAAATCTCAGATATGCAAGATGTTTTAAAAAATCGAGTTTTAGAAATTCAGTCATTTTTGCAAACCTCTTCACAATCTGCTTTACTTTCGCGAAATTCACTCCCTTTCCGCGGGCTGAAGAAAAGCGGAAGCGACCCGCTTAGTCACGTAGGTCACTGGAAAACTGACGAGGAGGCTGTGGCCGCCGCAGGAAGTTTGAAGTGATCCAAGTGACTGTTCGCTGAGCTGGACATCACTTCTCTGCATCCAAGCTACGGGGTCTTGCCTGGCTCGTTGTTCCCGCAGGAGTGACGAGCGATACTTGTATGTGCTACTGCGAGTTGTACCGAGGAAGCTTTCTTCGAAGGTACACTTGTAGACGCAGGTACATCGTTTGCCATGAGTATTCGACGTAGCAATCACTGCCTAAAACCGTTACGTTATGTGACACGGCAGAATTAGAACATCCTTTGCATCGGAAATTCGACGTTTATCATTTGGATGCCTTTTAAACATCATCTTAAACCAAGTTCAGAATGAGGACAAACAGGGCCGAGAAATTCGAGGCACGGAAGCTACGACGGCCGGATCGTATTGATAATACGTGAGGACCGGATTAGCGAGTAACGAAGAAGTTCGATAGAACTGTTTCCCGGAATTCTGAACTATCCTCTACTACATTACCATGCCGCCATCTACATGAATAGTCTGCCCAGTAATATAACTACTCTCATCACTCGCCAAGAACCTGACCGCTGCTGCGATGTCTTCTGGTCTTCCAAGACGCGCTAATGGGATTTGCTTCAGCATTTCATCTTTTACGCTTCCTTCAAGGGCGTCTGTCATGTCCGTTTCAATGAAACCAGGTGCCACAGCGTTGACTGTAATTCCACGGCTGGAAAGCTCTTTTGCAGTGGTTTTCGTAAGTCCGATCACGCCTGCTTTTGCTGCAACATAGTTTGCTTGTCCTGGGTTTCCGGATACACCAACAATTGAAGCGATGTTGATGATTCTTCCTGCACGTTGTTTCATCATTTGACGCGTAACTACTTTTGTACAGTTGAATACACCTTTCAAATTTGTGTTGATGACAGCATCCCATTCTTCTTCTTTCATCCGCATCAAAAGGTTGTCACGTGTTATTCCCGCATTGTTGACAAGGATATCAAGAGAACCATATGTCGTGATCACTTCTTTGATCATCGCCGTTACAGAATCCATGCTTGAAACATCGGATTGAATAGCGAAAGCTTTTCCACCGTTTTCTTGAATCTCTTCTACCACTTGCCTAGCTTTCTCTTCACTTCCCGAGTAATTCACTGCAACTGAAGCGCCCTGCTTGGCCAGTTCAATTGCGATTGCACGGCCGATTCCTCTAGAGGCCCCAGTTACTAAGGCAGTTTTACCATTAAGCATCAAATCATACCTCCTTTAGTTTCTTTACAGCAGCTTCTAACGATTCTGGATCTGAAATCGCAACCGTCGTCGCCCGTCTATTGACTTTTTTCACGAGACCCGATAACACTTTCCCTGGACCAATCTCAATAAAAATATCGACACCTTCATCCAACAAGTATCGAACCGTCTCTTCCCAACGAACCGGAGAATAGATTTGCTCAATCAGTTTCGAGCGGATTTCATCTGCCCCAATCACCGGCTCAGCAGTAACATTCGCTACCACAGGTATTTCTGCATCAGTAATCGTCAATTCATCCAGTACATCAGCCATCTTTTCAGCAGCAGGCTTCATCAATTCAGAGTGGAAAGGTCCGCTTACTTGAAGAGGGATGATTCTTTTCGCTCCTTCTTCCTTTGCCGCCTCTGATGCTTTCTCTACACCTTCCTTGGAACCCGATATGACAATTTGTCCCGGGCAATTGAGATTCGCTAATTGTACGGAATCCCCTTCAGCTGTTATACGATTAGTGATTGATTCCAGCTGCTCCGCATCCATGCCGAGTACTGCAGCCATCGCCCCTTTCCCGGCTGGAACTGCTTCTTCCATGAACATGCCGCGTCTGCGAACTGCATAAACTGCATCTTCAAATGTCAGTGCTTTTGATGCTACTAACGCAGTATATTCACCTAGACTATGCCCTGCTGTAAAGCCGGGTCGGATATCATATTGCTCCAAAGCTTTCAAAATTGCAATGCTTGTCGTCAATAATGCAGGCTGGGTATTTTCTGTCCTTGTAAGGGCTTCTTCCGGACCTTCTGCGATGATGGAAGAAAGAGAATACCCTAACCGTTGATCTGCCTGCTTGAACACTGCAGCAGATTGTTCGTTATTTTCCACAAATTCTTGTCCCATACCAACTTGCTGAGATCCTTGTCCCGGAAAAATAAAAGCAATTTTTCCCATTCGTCATTCATTCCCTTCTAGTCGAGCTGCTTTTTCCGTAATGATCGTTACCATATCATGTTCAACCATGTGGCGTGCCTGACGGATTGCATTCAATACTGCATTCGCATCTGAAGAGCCATGGGCTTTTATAACCGGTGCCCGAAGGCCGAATAGCGCTGCTCCGCCGTATTCACTGTAATCAAGTTTTTCTTTGATGGTTTTGAACTCTGGTTTCAAAACAGCAGCAGCCAATTTGCTTCTTACAGAACTCATCAGTTGTTCCTTCAGCATCTTAAAGATCGACATCGCAGTTCCTTCAATTGTTTTCAAAACGAGATTACCAGAGAAACCATCACAAACCACCACATCAGCAACCCCATCAAGAAGATCCCTTGATTCAACGTTACCCACAAAATGAACAAGATCGGTTTCTTTCAACAATTGAAATGTTTGTTTAGAGAGCTCGTTCCCTTTTCCGTCCTCTGTCCCGACGTTCAATAATCCTACACGGGGCTTTTTGATGCCTCTAACTTTTTCGCTGTATACACTTCCCATCAAAGCGTATTGGAAGATATGTTCAGGTTTTGCATCCATATTAGACCCTACATCCAACAAGACGAAACCTTGTCCATCCAATGTAGGGAGAGTCGGTGACAAAGCTGGCCGGTCGATTCCAGGTATACGGCCGACATGTAAAAGTCCAGTTGTCATCAGCGCCCCAGTGTTTCCCGCAGAAATGCAGGCATCCGCTCTTGCTTCTTTAACTTCAACAGCAGACAGCACCATCGAAGCTTGTTTCTTTCTACGGACAGCACGTACTGGTTCATCCTCACTAGAGATCATTTCTGATGTATGTATAATCGAAATCCGGTCTGATCCGGTCATGTATTGATTGATCTTATTTTCATCACCGACCAAAACAACCTCAAGATCGGTATATTGATTGACAGCTTTAACAGCACCGAGTACCATCTGTTCAGGTGCATGATCACCGCCCATTGCATCAATCGCGATTCTCATTTATGAATTACGTCCTTTCTTTCTTGCTTTTGTTCGAACGGAACATTGTGAATATACCTTCGAATACAAGTTCCTGTTCAACATAGCTCTTCACTTCCACGATGGACCGATCACTCTGATTGTCAATTACATTCGCTTTTGCCACTACTCGTTCTCCAACTTTAACCTGTCTTGTAAAACGGAGATCCGATTTTTCAGTCAGAGCCATTTCATCGTTTATGATCGCTACGGCAAGTGAATTCGCTTGTGCAAACAGGTGATGGCCACGAGCAATGTTATGCCTTGAAAAAACATGCTCTTGTTTGATATCCAAAATCGAAATCGCAGACTTATCAAGCTGGAGATCGATGATTTCACCGATGACATCTTCAATGGAAAGAGCCTTCACTTCATCCAATTGCTGCTGTGCAACATTTTTGATTCTTTCCCGAAGCTCAGGTATCGACAGTTCAAGTCGATCAAGCCGTATTGTTTGTACACTT
This sequence comes from Pseudalkalibacillus sp. A8, assembly GCF_045920555.1. Classification (NCBI taxonomy): domain Bacteria; kingdom Bacillati; phylum Bacillota; class Bacilli; order Caryophanales; family Fictibacillaceae; genus Pseudalkalibacillus; species Pseudalkalibacillus sp. A8. Next base: position 2,267,496 of record NZ_CP174509.1, on the reverse strand, counting down.
ACCTGGAATTGATCTGCTAAATCTTCATCTGTTATGAATGGATTTAAAAGAATCGTCTCCTTCAACAGTTGTTGACGTTCTTTTTTATTTCTTTTCATTCCTTCACCATCCCTTACTCTTATGAGTAGGTACTAATAGTAGTATATATTGATTGGTCATTCTTTTCAAGGAATAGAAGGCTTAATCGAGCTCTTCCCATGCATCTATCTGTTCAAGCAACCAATTTCTTAAAGCGTCATACCTCGGATCTTTCCAAAAAACCTCAGAGTTGACCATTTTTGCAGCATCGTTCCTTGCGACTTCCAATGCCCGATAATCATGGACAAGATCAGCGACTTTAAAATCGGGCAGGCCACTCTGTTTTTTTCCGAAGAAATCCCCCGGGCCCCTCAGCTCCAAGTCTCGCTGGGATAATTCGAATCCATCATTCGTCTCCGTCATGATCTGCATACGTTCTTTACCGACATCCGATTTCGGATCGGCGATAAGGATACAATAGGATTGAGCATCTCCTCTGCCAACCCTTCCCCGTAATTGGTGTAACTGGGACAACCCGAATCTCTCCGCATCATAAACAACCATGACGGTTGCATTTGGAACATTCACACCCACTTCGACGACGGTTGTCGACACAAGGACTTGGACCTCATTTTTACTGAACCTGCCCATGATTTCTTCTTTCTCATCAAACGAAAGACGACCATGCATGAGTCCTACATTGTAGTTAGTAAAATAGTGGACAAGCTGTGCGTGCACATCAACCGCATTCTGAAAATCGAGTTTGTCCGATTCCTCTATCAACGGGCAGATCACATAAGCTTGTCTACCCCGCTTCAATTCCTTCTCGATGAATCCGAGCACACGGTCCAACATCCCATGCTTCGCCCAATATGTCTCGATCGGTTTTCGACCTGCAGGCATTTCATCAATGGTGGAAACATCCATATCACCGAAAGCGGATATTGCTAAAGTCCTGGGGATTGGGGTAGCCGTCATGAAAAGGACATCGGGGGTGATCCCTTTCTGTCGCAATACCTTCCTCTGCTCGACTCCGAACCGATGCTGTTCATCAGTGATTACAAGGCCTAAGTTGCGGAATTGAACTTCTTCCTGGATCAAGGCATGTGTTCCTATCAGAATATCAACATCTCCGCTTTTGACACGTTCAAGAATTTCCCTGCGCCGTTTTCCTTTGATTGAGCTTGTCAGGAGCTCTATATTTATACTGAAATCATTGAATAATTGGGTCATGGATTCATAATGTTGTTCAGCTAGGATTTCGGTAGGGACCATCAAGGCGGATTGCATATTTGTCGTTACGAGGGCATACATGCTGATCGCAGCAACGATCGTCTTTCCAGATCCCACATCCCCCTGTAGCAAGCGATTCATGCGATAAGGCGAGCGTAAATCTTTTAAAATCTCATCTACTACACGGTTCTGCGCACCAGTCAAAGGGAATGGAAGTGAGCGGATGAAAGACTCGATTTCAAACTGGTTGAACATCCTCTCTTCCCCGTCGGATTTTTCTTTTTCCTGTTTACGCCACCACTGCATTTTCAATTGGAACATCAACAATTCTTCATAGACAAAGTATCTTCTTGCATGCTTCAAATGATCATGGGTTGCCGGTGCATGGATCCACTGGATCGCTTCTCTACGCTCGATAAGTTTGTATTGCTTCCTCAACTCTTCAGGTAAAATGTCTTCTACTGAGTCTAAAAATTGCAGCATACATAAATGGATGACTTTTCGGAGCCTCTTGACCGTCCAATCACCTTTAATGGAATATACCGGCTCGATCGTCTCGTCGCTTTCAGGATGACCGAATGTCACATGCTGGGCAGTGATCGTCAGCCTGTTTTGGTCCCATTTCCCAGTTATCGTTACAGGTTGGCCTATTGCAAGCTGTTTCTTTAAAAAGGCACGGTTGAAAAACACTGCAGTGACAAGATACTTTCCGACGAGCACCCTTACTGTAAGTCTTGATTTCTTCCGGCCAAAATAACGGAGAGAAGGCTCACTGTGAACCTTCCCTTCGATTGTTGCTTTTTCATCATGCTTCAGTTCCGTCAAATCCCTCACTTTGAAGTCTTCGTAACGATACGGAAAATACATGAGAAGATCATATACAGTGTAAACTTTCAGATCAGCCAATTCCTCTGCCCGCGCTTCTCCAATTCCTTTGACATGCGTGACAGGTAATGATAAATCCATCACTTTTTCTTTAGCGGCACTCCATAAATCTTCGCTTCAAGCTCCCTGCCTGTCGGAGTAGCCGCTAATCCTCCTTGTGCAGTCTCCTTAAGCGCTGTCGGCATCGTTTCACCGATCTTGTACATCGCATCGATCACTTCGTCACACGGTATACGGCTGGTAATTCCTGCGAGGGACATGTCTGCTGCTGTAATAGCAATGCTTGCCCCGATTGCATTTCGTTTAACACACGGAACCTCGACGAGCCCTGCCACTGGGTCACACACCAGGCCGAGCATATTTTTGAGGGCGATCGCCATTGCTTCTGCAGATTGTTCAGGGGTCCCGCCAGCGAGTTCGACAATCGCAGCTGCTGCCATCCCTGTCGCTGAACCGACTTCTGCTTGACAACCGCCTGCAGCCCCTGAAATGGATGCGTTGTTTGCTACAACAAATCCGAAAGCACCTGAAGTGAATAAATAACGGACCATTTGTTCACGGGTTGGTTGAAGCTTATCCCTGAGTGCAAAAAGAGTACCAGGAACAACACCTGCGGAACCTGCTGTAGGCGTTGCACAAATCGTTCCCATCGCTGCATTCACTTCATTCGTGGCTACAGCTTTACTGACTGCATCTAGAATGGTCGTACCCGCAAGGCTTTTCCCGCTTGCGATATATTTTTGAAGAAGGACAGCATCTCCGCCAGTCAATCCAGAATGGGATTTCACACCTTCTCTGATTCCGCGTTCCACAGCCTTTTCCATGACATCTAGATTTTTCTCCATAAGTTCCATCACTTTTTCCCTGGATCTGCCGGTCACTTCCATTTCCTGCTCGATCATCACTTCTGATATCGGAACATTTTTAGAAACTGCAAGTTCCACCAACTCACTGACATTCCTAAACATAACTCATACCACCCTTCTCTTTAATCATGAATACGTGTCGCTTTAATTATGTGTGGAAGTTTTTCGATATCTTCCAAAACGTCGTGTTCGATATTTTGATCGACTTCAATTGTCATCAATGCTTCACTGCCGACTTCTTTTCTACCGACTTCCATATGTCCGATGTTGATCTGGTGTTTGGCTAATAGATTGGCTACGCCGGCAATGGCACCATAGTGATCGTTGTGCACGACCAATAATGCAGGGTGATTCCCGGATAATCCTAACTCGAATCCATTCATCTCGACAATTTCAATTTTTCCGCCACCGATGGAAATACCAACCACTTCCAGATCCCCATCTTTATCTCCAAGCCGGATCCGCGCCGTATTCGGATGATCGGTCAAAGCTTCCTCTTCAGACATTTTGATCTTTATCTTTTCTTGTTTAGCGATTTTCAACGATTCACTAATCCGTTCATCGAATGTATCAAAATCCAAAATCCCGCCGACGATCGCCACATCCGTACCATGCCCCCGGTACGTTTTCGCAAAAGAACCGTAAAAGGAAATATGAGCCCATTCAGGTTTACGACCGAACAAAGACCGGGCAACCCGTCCGATCCGAGCCGCTCCCGCGGTATGCGAGCTTGATGGTCCGATCATGATTGGGCCGATGATATCAAAAACGCTTTTATACTTCATTTGTGATTCCCCCATTTGTATAGAGAACTAAAGTTAACAGAGCTGACAGATAAAGAATATTCCTACCCTGTCAGGAACCGTCTGATCATGGTAGGAATATTCAATGCGTTTATTCTACAGAAATGATATACGAATATATCGGCTGGTTGCCTGGATGGATTTCAACTTCAGCATCAGGAAAATTCCCCTCGATCCAGTCACCAAGTGCAGTTGCTTCAGCTTCATCGACATCTTCGCCGAAAATGATGGTGACGATTTCATCTTTGTCGTTGATCATTTCTGATAACAGCGCTTCGGCAGCTTCTTTTTGAGTACCTTTTGCCGTAACGATCTTCCCATCGAAGATTCCCATGAAATCGTTTTCCTTGATTTCAACACCATCAATGTTCGTATCCCGTACTGCAAAGGTGATTTGTCCCGATTTCACGTGTTTGACCGCTTCAGTCATCGCTGATTGATTGTCGTCAAGTGAAGAGCTCGGATTGAATACAAGCAGGGCAGAAATACCTTGTGGAACCGTTTTCGTTTTTACTACTGCAACTTCTTCATCCACGACTGTTGCTGCCTGCTCAGCAGCCATGACAATGTTCCCATTATTCGGAAGGATGATCAATTTTTCAGCATTCGCCTCTCGGATGGCTTTGACAATATCCTCTGTACTTGGATTCATCGTTTGCCCTCCGGCAATGACGACGGTGGCTCCCAAACTTTTGAACAACTCTTCAATTCCAGATCCCATCGAAACAGTGATGATCCCGAATTCCTTTTTTGCAGCTTGAGATTCGACATTCTTTGTTGATCCAGGCTTGTCTTCATTATCTAAAATAGCCGTATGCTGTTCCCGCATGTTCTCAATTTTTATATTAATCAAGTCACCATACGTTTGAGCGAGAGTCAGCATATCTCCTGGCTTTTCCGTATGTATATGAACCTTGACGAGATCCTCATCAGAAACGACGAGTAGAGAATCACCATGCTCACTGAGTCGGTTTCTGAATTCCTCTTCAGAAAAAGGGTTCTCCTTCGTTTTTTCAGATTTGAATTTCACCATGAATTCTGTACAGTATCCATAATGGATATCTTCTGTTTTCATATGGCTCTGTGCCTTATGGTGCTCTGCATTCACAAGTTCATCCATCGATGGACCTGAGCTGCTGACCTCTGGAAGCTCTTTCCCTTCAAGTACAGCTAAAAATCCTTCATAGATCGTGACGAGACCTTGACCTCCAGAATCGACCACTCCTACCTCTTTCAGGACTGGCAATAAGTCCGGGGTACGTTCCAGGGATTCTTTTGCCTCTTTTAATGTTTGCTTCATGACTTCAACCATATCGTCTGATTTACGAGCAGCTTTCGTCGCTTTTTTGGCAGCATCCTTAGCTACGGTCAAGATCGTCCCTTCCACCGGTTTCATTACTGCCTTATAAGCAGTTCCTACGCCAGCTTCAAAAGCTTCAGCAAACAGTTTCGTGTCAATTTCGCTGTTACCTTCGATCGCTTTTGAAAAGCCTCTGAACAACTGGGACAGGATGACACCTGAATTACCTCGTGCCCCCATGAGCAATCCTTTTGAAAAAGAAGTTGCAACCTTGCTCGCATCATCAGTTGTAATATTTTTGATTTCCTTAACACCTGACGTAATAGTCAAATTCATGTTTGTACCAGTATCCCCATCAGGGACTGGGAAAACATTTAGAGCGTCTACCATTTTTACGTTTTTGTTCAGGTTGTCCGCTCCGAAAATGAACATTTGGGAAAGTTTATTCCCGCCTACCTTCTTAACTGTCACGAATCCTTCCTCCTCGTTACGGGTTCGTCACCCTCACGCCTTGAACAAAAATGTTGACCGAATCTACTGATAGTCCGAGCATCTGATCAAGCGTATACTTCACTTTTGTTTGTACATTGTGAGCTACTTCAGAAATTTTCGTTCCATAGCTGACGATGATATACATGTCTATGTGTACTTCATCCTCTTCTTGCCGCACCACAATTCCACGGCTGAAATTGTCTCTGCCTAGAAGTTCAGTTATGCCATCTTTAATTTGCTTTTGCGAGGCCATTCCGATAATACCATAACAATCTATCGCAGCTCCACCTGCAATTGTAGCAATAACATCGTTAGAAATATCAATTTCTCCGTACTTTGTTTTCATTTCTATAGACATGCAGAATCCTCCCTTGGATTATAATGACCTATGGCTAGTGTCATTTTACTATAATATCCTTCATTTTGAAAGAATATATCATGGAATCAAGATTAGGTGTGTCAAGTAAATAAACTTGATAAACATTGTTGCATTCTTCTATATCTCATGCTACTATAATGTAGTGTTTTCGTAAAAGTTTACTAAATGAGATTATTCAATTTTCTTATTTGCAATAAAGGAGGTACCAATCATGGCTAGAAAATGTGTTGTTACTGGTAAGAAGACAAACTTTGGAAACAAGCGTTCTCACGCGTTGAACACTACTAAACGTAAATGGGGAGCGAACGTTCAAAAAGTTCGTATTCTTGTTGACGGTAAACCGAAACGTGTATATGTATCTGCTCGTGCCTTGAAGTCAGGCAAAGTAGAACGTGTCTGATCAAAAGCAGAAAAAGGACTGGTTCATTCTTATGATGAGCCAGTCCTTTTTTATGGTGGTATTCGAGTTTAGTGCGCGTTTTAAAGATGATTTGCTTGTTTTAAAGATATTTTTGATTTTTTAAAGATATTTTCTAATTTGTTCCATTTTCTCTTTCATTTTTAAAGATAATCAGGATGGACGACGTATCTTCCCGTTTTCCGTACCAACGCAGTTCCATGAATGATGAAACAAAAAAGCACCTGAGTTGGTGCTTTTTTGTTACCCTTTTTTAAATGATCCTAAGATCGCCCTAACGAATCCGCCTAAAAACTTTGGCAGCTTGATGGTATAAAATTTCATGATTCCGCCTCCTCCAACGTTAGTTTCCAGAAGACTCCCCTTCGGAAATTTAACATTCTATTTAAGTATATTCGTCTACTTAGAAATAGTACCCGGAGTTTGTAATTTTCCATCTCGATCTTTGCTTCTTATCATCATAATTATGCCGTCATCAAATGAATAAGTACCTTTTTTTGTTACAAGCTCATTTGAAATGCAAAGGGTCGATCCCCATTCTATCTTCGCCTCCTCCAACGGATAACGAAAACCAACAAGCGTCATGCCTGTTACGAGCGGGGAAAATGGAAGGAAAGAAACATACGGAAATTCATGACTCGCTTCAATTGTATATGACCCCGGACTCCTCATCACGATGATGTTATCCCGGTCTACAATCTCCACCTCTATCTTGTGTTCCAAACCTACCTTCAAGAGTTGGATATTGATCAATTCATGATCCAAACGGCCGCCTGTTGCGCCATATAAAATGATTTTTTCTGGCCTTTGTTCTATCGTCCATCTTAGTGCCAGTTCCAGATCTGTCATGTCTTTTTCACATTCGAATGTATAGAGTTCCATTTGTTTTTCTTGAAGTCTGGTAAATTCTTCACCTGAAATAGAATCAAAGTCACCGAAGGCGGCTATTGGCTTTATATCTCTTTTTTGAAGGTAAAGGACCCCTTCATCCACCCCTATAAACAATGCATCATCCAATTGGAGCCGATCGGGCAGAAGATATTCAGGTCCTCCAGAAACTAAACAAATCGTCTTCAATAAGGTCACTCTCCATGAACCAACTTAGGAGCTGTTTTTGATAAAAGAACTAATAGAATCACTGTCAGAATAAATGTCGGTGCAATATAAGAAAAATTATACATGAAGGAATAGGTAAATGCTGGTGTACCTTCAGGTGCCTGATCAGCGAAAAATGCCACCCCAGAAATGACATGGCTTGTAAGGCGGAGTATGCTTCCAATAAAGGTACCTGCAATGATCAACAATACTCTCTTACCGAATGAATCGCTCCACTTCGGTCTTGCAAGGCCAGCCAATCCAACGACTAGAAATGCCAATGGGTAATCTAGGATGACCTGTAAGAAATAATAGATATACGGATTGATCAATAATTGCAATAGACCGATCAACATCCCAGTCAATACCCCAGCAAATAACCCTCTACGAAAAGCCATGATAAAAATAGGTACCATCTCCAACGATACTGAACCTCCAAAAGCCCATGGACCGCTCAATTTAATAAATCCTAGTATAATCCCTAAAGCGGCCATAATTGCAACTTCAGCAATCAATAAATTACGATTTCTCATTTCTATTCTCCCCTTACAGTAAAGAACCCTTGACTGAACAATTAAAAAGCAACTGCATAGGGATACAGTTGCTTTCATCAAATATAAATCACTTGAAAGCCAACTTCCCTCCGCAGGTTTGATCCTGTTCAGGTTCTCAGGGTCAGGAGCATACACTCCACTCTCAATCTCTTCAAGAGATTCCCCTAGTGGTTTCATTACTATATTTTTATTTCTAAATCATTATACACCACGGATGGCGTCAATTGCATCCTTCCGGTTTTCTTTTTTGTAGATAGCAGATCCAGCCACCAGCACATTCGCACCATATTCCCGGCATAACTTAGCTGTTTCTGGATTGACACCCCCATCAACCTCAATTTCGATTTCCAATCCTTTTTCCTTACAAAGCTCAGAAACTTCCTTGATTTTCGGAAGAACCCGGTTTATGAAAGATTGACCACCGAATCCAGGGTTCACAGTCATCAGCAAAACAAGGTCCACATCTTCAATGACATGTTCAATCATACTGACTGGTGTGTGAGGATTGAGAACAACTCCTGCTTTTTTACCATGGTCTTTGATCAAATTTACTGTACGGTGCAGATGCGGGCAAGCCTCCACATGAACAGAAATGATATCCGCACCTGCTTTAGAAAATTCCGGAATGTATTTGTCAGGGTTTTCAATCATCAGATGGACATCCAGTGGAAGATCCGTGATAGGTCTTATTGCATCGACAATCAACGGTCCAATCGTAATATTCGGTACAAAGTGTCCGTCCATGACATCGACATGGATATAGTCTGCTCCCCCTGCCTCAACATCTTTTATTTCCTCTCCTAACCGGGAGAAATCTGCTGAAAGGATCGATGGTGCAATTTTAGTCATGACTAATACCTCCGTTTTTGGTCTTTGATCTCTTGAAGAAATTGTACGTAATGGTCATAACGGAATTGAGAGATTTCGTTATTTCCCAAAGCTTCTTTTACTGCACACTTCGGTTCTGATATATGGGTACACCCTCTAAATTTACAATCCGGACGGCGATCCCTCATTTCAGGAAAGTAGATTGATAAGTCCTCTGGTTCGATTTCGATGAAATCCAGTGAGCTGAAGCCAGGAGTATCTGCTACAAGCCCTTCTCCAAAAGGGATCAGTTCGACATGTCTTGTTGTGTGCTTCCCTCTTCCAAGATGATCAGAAATATCGTTGGTTTCCAGGTTTAATTCAGGGTTTAATGCATTCAACAATGTCGACTTACCGACACCTGACTGGCCTGCAATGACCGTTACCTTATCCTCAAAAAGTGCTCTTACCTCTCCTAATCCTCTTTGTTCCAAAGAAGAAGTTTCGATAACTTGGTAGCAGATCTTACGGTATACCTCCAACTCTTTTTCGATTTCCTTGTCATCTGTCAATAAATCAAGTTTACTAACACAAATAACCGGAAGAATATCGTTCGCTTCAATATGGACTAAAAACCGATCCAAAAGGAGCGAATTAAAGCTTGGCCGGCGTGCGGAAAAAATGATAAGTGCCTGGTCAATATTTGCAACAGGTGGTCTGATCAGTTCATTCTTCCGTTCGAAGATTTCCATAACATAACCGTCTGTCTGGTTGGTCGATTCAAATACAACTTCATCACCAACAAGAGGTGTCAACTTTCGTTTTCGAAAATTCCCTCTTCCTCGGCATTGATAGATTTCATTTTCTTCTTCACTTTTCACATAATAATACCCGCTCAATGCTTTAATGATCGTTCCTTTTGGCATGCAGTTCATCTACTCTCCATTCTGAAAGTTTTTCGCTTCTTCATACGTATATGATTCATTATAATACTCTTCATCGTCTACATAGACTTTGTAACTACCTTCACCGTTATACTTTATGGTCAAAGGGATTTCGAACATTTCTGTTTCAGAGATTTTTTTATCGACAATCGTTTGCTCCCCGTTCGCGTCATTCGTCACGATCCGGACCTGTTTCGGTTCATTCTTTCGTTCCTTATCGTTTCCGTTTCCATTTCCATTTCCATTTCCATTTCCATTTCCATTTCCATTACCATCACCGCTACCGGCATCATCATCGCTACCGGCATCATCATCGCTGAATTCTATCTCCACCATATCTTTGATGGTGACTGGCTCTGGTACACCTTTTGAAACGGTCACGGTAATTTCATCACCAGCCCTCACTGTTTCACCTGGATTCGGATTCGTACTTATGATGTTCCCTTCGTCAATATCCTCTGAATACTCCCGTTCAGCTTCTTTTAAGTTGAGCCCATTTTCATTTGCATACGTTTTTGCTTCTTCAAGTGACTTTCCTGATAGGTCTGCAAGATCAAATGGAGGAGGCCCACTGCTGACATATAAAATCAAAACTTCTTGGCCCGGCACGACCATTTCCCCTGCTTCCGGAATTTGTTCGATGATCTGTCCAGCGGGAACATCTTCACTGCTTTTTGTTGGATAATCGACCCGTTTGAAAAGATCCTCAACCTTCGTCCGCTTCACATCGTCTTCTCCTTGGCCTACATAGTTCTCTACTTCAAACTTTTCAGGGCCAGAACTGACAATTAGTTTCACCGTCGCATTTTCCTTCACGGCTGTTCCTGGTGTCGGGGTTTGCCTGATGACATGCCCTTCTTCCACCTCAGAGCTTGGCTGCTCCTCTTTTTCAGAATTGAGCCCAGCATCCTTTATTTTTTCGTAAGCTGTTGTGTATGGTTGATTGATGACATCCGGTACAGGGACATCCTTTGTCTGGAAAATTTCTGGCCACAAGGTGACCGCTGCTACACCAGCAATCCCTAATAGGAGAAATACCATCAAAATGATTGCGACCCAATTTTTCTTTTTCTTCTTATCTGTCTTACCTTTCTTATCTTTCTTATGCTTCCCGCTTTTTTCTAGTCCCTCTTCATTTTCACCTTTGTTTGGAGGGACGGGTGCAGTTTTCATTTGCTCTGTTATATTTCCGATCGGAGTCAGTACCTTCGTAGCTTCTTCATCTTCATCAAATGAATGTTTCGGTTCATCGATTCGGTCGGGATGAAGTGCAGTGCTTAAATCTTCTTCCATTCCCTGGACATTTTCAAATCGCTCATTCGGATTCTTTGCCATAGCCTTCAATATGATATTTTCAACACTCTGTGGTATATCCGGATTGATCAGCTTTGGTTCTGGAAATTTTTCTTGAAGATGTTTCAACGCTACAGAAACAGCTGATTCACCTGAAAATGGTAGTCTGCCAGTCACCATTTCATAGAGAACTACACCTAATGAGTAGATGTCCGACTTATTGTTGGCAATACCGCCTCTTGCTTGTTCTGGTGAGAAATAGTGGACGCTGCCCAGCACAGAGTGCGTATGAGTAATCGTTGCTGACGTTGCTGCTAATGCGATACCGAAATCTGTCACTTTAGCATTTCCATTCTCATCTATTAAAATATTATGTGGCTTGATATCCCTATGAACGATATGATGTTCATGGGCATGAGCGATCGCAGAAGAAATCTGCTTCATGATTTCAACAGCTCGGCCAGGTGATAACGGACCTTTTTCCCGTATAATCTGTTTCAATGTCTTGCCTTTCACATACTCCATGACGATGAAATAAATCTGCTCTTCTTCTCCGACATCGACGATATTGACGACATTCGGGTGGTTCAAACTCGTCGCTGATTCGGCTTCACGCCGAAAACGCCTGATAAAGTCCTCATCCGTAGAGTATTCTGAGCGCAATACCTTCACAGCAACGATGCGATCGAGTATCAAGTCTTCCGCTTTATAGACAACAGCCATACCGCCATCACCAATGACCTCTAGGATCTTGTATCGATCACTGAGACGTCTGCCGATCATGTAGCCACACCTTCTTCTGGATCAACATCATTATATAAGAGAATCAGGGTGATATTATCTTCCCCACCAGCATCATTCGCCATCTTGACTAAGAGGTTCGCCTTATCGTCTAGAGACCCATCCTCCGTCACAACTTCCAATATCAAGTTTGCCGGAACTTTATTAGAAAGACCGTCTGAACAAATAAGAAGATAATCTCCCGGATTCCAAGAGTAGTTCAGATTATCGATCCTCACTTCTGGATCTGTGCCGACTGACCTCATGACAACGTGCTTCCTTGGATGGTATTCCGCTTCTTCATCCGTGATCTGTCCCGATTTTACGAGTTCATTTACAAGTGTATGGTCATCCGTAAGCATCCTGATTGATTGATCGTGTATATGATAACAACGACTGTCCCCAACGTGGCCTAAGGATACTTCATCTTCTGTCGCTCTTAACAAGATGACTGTCGTACCCATGCCATGACACTCAGGGTGCTCATTTGCATACGTATAAATACTTGAGTTGGCGTCCTCGATCAATGATTGAATTACTTTCGCTGTTTCAACCTTTTCGTTTATGTATGCATCAAGATGATCCTTGATGTAATTGACAGCCATTTGGCTTGCAACATCCCCAGCGTTATGCCCTCCCATTCCATCTGCAACAACAGCGAAAACATCCGAGGCAGAGACTTGGATCACTGCCCCGCTGTCTTCATTATGGGAACGAACTTTACCTTGATCAGTTTGAAAAGATGCCTTCAACAACCTTCTTCACCTCGTTTCGTCCTTACGCTCCTTCGCACGTAACTGACCACAGGCAGCGTCGATATCATGACCCTGCTCCCTGCGAATGGTAACATTCACACCGCGCTCTTTTAACGTACTCTCAAATTTGAAAATTTGATTTTTAGGGGTACGGACGTAATCTCTCTCTGGTACATAGTTTACAGGAATCAAGTTAACATGGCACTTTATATCCTGGATCAGATCAGCCAAAAGTTCAGCCTGTTCAACCTGATCATTTACACCTCCGAACAATCCGTATTCAAATGTGACACGCCGCCCTGTCTTCCGGATATAATAACGGATGGAATCCATCAGATCATCAAGCGGATACATACGATTTACCGGCATGAGGCGACTGCGGATTTCTGTTGTGGGTGCGTGGAGGGAGATCGCAAAATTGATCTGCATGCCTTCATCTGCAAAATCATAGATCTTCGGCACGACACCACTCGTAGATACCGTTATATGGCGTGCTCCAATATTCAATCCTTCATCGTGGTTGATTATTTTCAGAAAAGAAATCAAGTCTTCATAATTATCGAAAGGTTCTCCGATCCCCATGATGACAACAGAACTGACCCGTTCGTCTGTCTCATCCATTGCACGCTGAACTTCCAATACTTGTGCAACAATTTCTCCAGCCTTCAAGTTACGTTTCAAACCACCTAACGTCGAAGCACAGAAGGTACAGCCTAATCTGCATCCGACTTGAGTTGTTACACAGACACTGTTCCCATACTCATGTCTCATCAACACGGTTTCTATTGAATATCCATCTTCAAGTTCAAAAAGGAACTTGATTGTCCCATCTTTCGATTCTTGCCGAACGACTTGCTTTAGGGGAGTGATTACAAAAGCGTTGTCCAGCTTTTCACGCAGGTCCTTCGATAGGTTCGTCATCTCTGCAAATGATGTCACTCTTTTTTTGTAAAGCCATTCATAAATTTGCTTGGCACGAAACGATGGTTCACCTGCTTGTTTCAGCCAATCCAGAAGGTCGTCGTATTTCAATGAAAAAATCGAAGCACCTACGTTCGGATTGGTTTGTTTTTCCGTCAACGGTTTTAACATGTTTCATCACCGCCTTTTTTAGAAGTTTTACGTAAACATGCAATATAAAATCCGTCACTATTGAAATATTGAGGAAGAATCTGAAGCTCATCTTTCGTTCCTAAAATATAAGGTTTTACAGAAGCCGGCATCCTCGATGAAAATGATCCATCCCATTCAAACTCTGGATGGCGATCTAAAAACCGTTCAATCTGGCTGTTGTTTTCCTCTGCTTCTATTGTACATGTACTGTAAACCAATAATCCACCAACCTTAAGGACACGGGAAACGGCTTCTAATAATTCTTCTTGAACTTTTTGGATACGTTCAATATCTTCAGATTGTTTTCCCCATTTGATATCCGGTTTTCTGCGAATGACACCGAAGCCTGTACAAGGAGCATCCAAAAGCACTCGATCAAAGGTTTCTTCCTTGAATAATTTAGCGGCCTTCCTAGTATCCATCGCTATCGTTTCTATATTCGTCAAACCGAGCCTTTCCACCTGCTCTTCGATAAGCTTGACTTTGTGCTCATGTATGTCAATCGCTGTTATTTCCCCTTGATTGCCCATCCTTTCAGCGAGGTGCGTCGTTTTCCCTCCTGGTGCCGCACAGGCATCCAATACGCGATCATCTGGTTGAGGATCGAGTGCATAGCCTACAAGCATCGAGCTTTCATCTTGTATCGTAAGAGCTCCCGATTCATAGACATTAGATTTAGGAAGATTTCCTGATAAAATTCGTATCCCATCCGGCGCCAACTTGCTTGGTTCAGCTTCTACTGATTCATTTTTCAACCTTTCGATGGCCACCTCGACAGAATGCTTGAGGCGGTTGACCCTGGCCGTTACTGAGGGGGGTGTATTATTGACTGTACACATTTCTCTTGTTCTCTCTTCTCCAAACTGATCAATCCAACGGCCAACCAGCCATTCCGGATGGCTGCACTCAATCGCCAATTGTAACCTGTGATCTGCAATTGATCCAACACTCGGCACCCCTTTCCGCTGGACATTCCGAAGAACGCCATTGACAAGTCCGGAAATACCCTTGTGCCCTCTCTTCTTTGCGATTACAACTGCTTCATTGATGATGGCGTGATCTGGGACACGGTCCAAGTACACCATTTGATAAACTGAGAGCCGCAAGAGGACCAGGACCCAATCTTCGAGCTTGTTCAATGGTTTCTTAATGAAGGTTTTCAAGTAATGATCAAGTGTATTCTTCCGTTGAATCGTGCCGTATACAATTTCAGTCAAAAGGGCTGCATCTTTGCCTGAAAGGTTGTTTTTCTGGATCGCTTGGTTCAATAATAGATTGCTGTAAGCTTGCGACCGGTCTATCTTCAATAATAGGTCTGTCGCAACTTCACGTACATTTTTCATATTTATTCACCGAATTTCATTTCCGTATTAAGCTGCGCTCCAGCAAGGTATTGGGCGACATCCATGTGTTTTTTGCCTGCTGGCTGCAGCTCAGTGATTCTTATTGCTGTTTGATTTCCAGTAGCAACAAGAATTCCTTTGTTATCAAAAGCAAGAATTTGGCCAGGTTCACCCATTTGTTCAACGGTTTCCTTTTGTCCCCACCAGATTTTCACATTCTTTCCCTCAAGCGTTGTGTAAGCGACGGGCCATGGGTTCAACCCTCGGATCTGGTTATAGATGTCTTCTCCGTCCGCTTTCCAATCTATCTTTTCCATTTCTCTTGAAATGTTGGGAGCATACGTGACTCGTGATTCATCCTGAGGGATACGTTGCAATTCATCATTCACAAGCATTGGAATCGTGTCTCCAAGCAATTCCGCTCCTGCCTCGCTCAATTTATCATGAAGGCTTCCGACATTGTCATCATCATCAATTGCTACCGTCACTTGACTAAGCATATCTCCTGCATCCAACTTTTCCACCATATACATGATCGTGACACCTGTCTCTTTCTTGCCATCAATGATCGCTTTATGGATGGGCGCGCCTCCACGATATTCAGGGAGCAAAGATGCATGTACGTTTATACAGCCTAGTTGAGGATAAGTCAACAATTCACGTGGTAAAATTTGACCATACGCGGCTGTTATAATGAGGTCCGGATCGTACTTCAGGATTTCCTCATACTCCGTCCTCACCTTTTTCGGTTGTAAAACAGGGATTTCATGACGAAGCGCCTCCCGTTTTACAGGAGGAGGCGTAATTACTTTCTTTCGGCCGACCGGCTTGTCTGGTTGTGTAACTACAGCCACAACTTCAAAACCATCTCGGATGATTCTTTTCAAAATCGGAACTGAAAAATCAGGAGTCCCCATAAACACGACTTTCATATAATCACCTATCTTATTTATCCATATTAAGAGGACCGCAATGTATGTCTTTAATACATGAGGACCGGTAAAACCGAGTAACGAAGAAATCTGTAGTTTATCATTCTGTCGCTATTTTGAACCTCATCACATGATCGTCTGTGGATGCATATCAATGCTGATCAACAACCCATCCTGCTGCATCCTTTTCTGATAATGGACTAGAATTTCGTTCAATGTTTCTTTTAAACTTGGTTCATTTTTGTATTTTATCACGCATTGGTAACGATATCTATCTTTCATACGAGGAATCGGTGAGGCTACAGGCCCAAGAACGACCGCATGTGAACTTAGGGATTCTTTCAACCGTGCAGCGATTTTCTCACATATATCCACAACGTACATTAATTCTTCGTGCGAAATCGTCACCAGAGCCAGGAAATAGAAAGGAGGATATTGATGTAATTTTCGGATTTGCATTTCCTTATTGTAAAAGGTAAGGAAATCGTGATGTTGAGCAAGCTGGATACTATAGTGCTCAGGTGTATAGCTTTGGATGACCACCTCACCCGACAACTCATGCCTTCCAGCCCTACCCCCTACCTGGGTCAAAAGCTGGAATGTCCTTTCAGAGGATCGGAAGTCAGGTAGGTGTAGCATTGAATCTGCTGCGAGCACTCCAACAAGGGTCACGTTCGGGAAATCCAGGCCCTTTGCAATCATTTGTGTCCCTAACAGAATATCCGCCTTTTTCTCGGCAAACGTGTTCAGTAACTTTTCATGCATCCCTTTACGGCTAGTAGTATCAACATCCATCCGGATCACCCGGGCTTCAGGCATCAACCGGTTCAGTTCTTCCTCGACTTTTTGTGTACCGGTCCCGAAAAAGCGGATGTGTTCTGAATTGCACTCGGGGCACTGAGAAGGCTGTTGGGTTTCATAACCGCAATAATGGCATTTCAGGGAACTGTAGCGTTTATGGAAAGTAAGGGAAATGTCACAGTGCGGACATTGGGCGACATAGCCACAATCCCGACAATTGATGAATGTCGAATAGCCACGCCGGTTCAGCAGTAATACACTTTGTTCACCCTTCTCTTTCCGATCCTTCAACCGCTCGAATAGGGCCTCTGAAAACAAGGATCGATTTCCTGAGCGTAATTCCTCACGCATATCGACGATTTCTGCCTTTGGTAGATCTTTATTGTTCACTCTTTCATTGAGTGTGCCGATTGTATAAACTCCCTTTTGTGCCCGCGCATAAGATTCAAGGGTTGGAGTCGCACTGCCCAATACTACCGGACACTGATGGAATTTCCCTCTCTGGATGGCAATTTCCCTGGCATGATATCGAGGATTCTCTTCTTGTTTATAGCTGGACTCATGTTCTTCGTCGATGATGATGATGCCGAGTTTTTTAAAAGGCGCAAAAATCGCAGAACGGGCTCCTACAACCACCTTTGCTTCATTACGGTGGATTTTACGCCACTCGTCATACTTTTCTCCGACGGAAAGTCCGCTATGCAATACCGCAACTTCTGAACCGAAGCGCCCTTTGAACCTTTGTACCATCTGTGGTGTAAGTGATATTTCGGGTACAAGCATGATCGCTTCCTTGCCAAGGTTGAGGACTTGTTCGATCGCTTGTAAATAGATTTCCGTCTTTCCACTTCCAGTAACGCCATGGATCAGAAATGTCTTATGCGCCTCTGTATTAATATCTTCCAAAATCGGCTCGATTGTTCTCTTCTGTTCATTTGTAAGCGTTAAAGGCATCGTCTTTTCAAACGCACGGTTTTGATAGGGATCTCGATATAATTCCTTATCCGATTCAACCAGGAGGTTTTTATCTATCAATCCCTTTACAGTGGCCCTTGTGGAATCCGTCTTCTCAATCAATGTTTGGGTAGGCATCTCTTGTAGTTCAGATTCCAGTATATAATTCAAAACGGCCGCCTGCTTTGGAGCACGTTTCGTTATGTCATCCCGAGCTTCCAGTAATTCACCGGTTGTTTTGTTGATTGTAATCACCTTTTGCTTCTTCTTTTTACCTTTAGAGCGTATTTCATATTTGACATCGAGTTCCCCCTCGTTCAAACCTTTTTGAATGAGGCGGACACACTCTTTCCCCTTTTTCAAGACTTCATCCCATCTTAAACCTTTTTCAGATTGAAGCGCCTCTTGGATATCCTCCGGAAAACGTTCCAGTTCAGTCCCTTCCGTCATATGGATACGCTTCGTGTAATTCATTTTCATAGCAGCAGGCAACATCGATTGATAAGCAGAATGGAGGAAACACAATGTGTTGTCTGCAATCCACTTGCCAAGGTCGATCAGTTCTTCATTGATGACCGGAGACGGATCGACTACATCTTCAATCTTTTTAAGTCTTTTATGTTCAGACGACTCTTTAAGACTGATAACGAAACCGGTCAATTTCCTGGGACCGAATGGTACGATGACACGCATTCCGATTCTGACAGCCCCTTCTAAATGTTCAGGAATGCGATAGTCGAACGTACGGTCAGTACCCATTGCCGGAACATCGACAATCACCCCAGCAATCATCTTTCATTCAATCCTTTCATATAGCGAAGGGAATCTTTCAATACGATTTCTGCGACCTGTTTTTTTGATAATAAAAAACTTTTCCGTTCATGTCCGTCCTTGCCATAAATATAGACCTGATTCGTATCTCCTTCGAACCCTGAACCTTTTTGGGAGACATCATTGGCCACAATCATGTCCAGATTTTTCCGCTCAAGTTTATCCTTCGCATATCGTGATACATCATGGGTTTCAGCGGCAAAACCGACTAATACTTGATGTTTTTTATAACGACCGAGTTCCTTGAGAATATCTGTGGTTCTTTCCATTTCAATCGCAACGTCACCCTCACTCTTTTTCAATTTTGAATCATATGTGAGCTTTGGACGATAATCCGCCACAGCAGCTGACTTAATGACCAGATCAGCCTGCTCATAGCGTGAAATTACAGCTTCATACATTTCTTCAGCTGTTTCTACTCGTAGAAGTTCTACACCATATGGTGCCTTAAGGACAGATGGACCACTGATAAGCGTAACCTTTGCCCCGAGTGAAAAGGCCGCTTCAGCTAGTGCATAACCCATTTTGCCAGTTGATCGGTTCGAAAAATATCTTACTGGATCGATATGCTCTCTTGTTGGTCCTGCAGTAATCAGAACATGTCTATTCTGTAAAATTTGGTTGGCTGCTTCCTTGAAAAACTGGTTGATCGCTGCTAGAATCTCTTCCGGTTCTGCAAGTCTTCCTTTACCTACATATCCGCATGCCAACAACCCTTCTCCTGGTTCGATGAAGCGGTGTCCGAAGTCCGCCAGCTTTTCCATGTTCTCAAATACGGCGGGATGAGCATACATATGGACGTTCATGGCAGGTGCGATCATAACCGGAGCAGTCGTCGCTAATAATGTCGTTGAGATCATATCATCTGCAATTCCATTTGCGAGTTTCCCGATGCTGTTGGCAGTGGCAGGTGCCATGACAACAAGGTCAGCCCAGTCTGCGAGATCGATATGAGCGACACCAGACGGATCTTTTTCTTCAAACGTATCATGATACACAGGATTTCTTGAAAGCGTTTGGAAAGTCAATGGCGTCACGAATTCCATAGCCGACTTCGTCATCATCACTTTGACGTCATAACCAGCTTGTCTGATCTGACTCGTCAGGGCGGCTGCTTTAAATACTGCAATCCCCCCAGTCACGCATAGTAAAATGTTTTTACCGCTCGACACTGAAACCATCCCCTACCTAGTTATTGTAGACATAATATTTTTATGGCGGATTGTCATACTGTATATCTTTTCTCATGAATGAGCTAAATCGCAAAAAAACGTCACTGTGCTTTATATAGAGCTTATATTTTAAAAAAAGGCTGACCCATAAGAAAAGTGCCAGCGTCTCCCGTGCAACAAGTTGAAACAAGATGTTGTACATATGGAGTACGTCAGACACTTAACGGGTCCAACCCTCTAATCTTTTAGCTTGTTTAGGTCATAGCTTAGCTTTCCTTCGAGAATTTCCTCAAGAGCTATGCCCACGAATTTACTTGATTTAGGATCATCTACCAACGGTTTTGATGACTGTTGAATCATTCTCGCTCGTTTAGATGACACTGTAACGAGTGTATATTTTGAATCTAATTTCTCCATCAAAGAATCGATTGAAGGATAAAGCATTTAATCAACCTCCAGTAATCTCAAGTATTGTTTTTTGATTCGATCTTTCTTGCAATGTTCAGCAATCGCAATCGCTTTGATACGATCACAGGCAGCTTGTATTTCATCATTTTCAACTACATAATCATAATGATCCATCATTTCAAGCTCTTCTTTAGCCACGGTCATCCGATTGTTGATCAACTCTTCTGTTTCGGTCCCTCGGCCTACAATCCGATTTCGAAGCTCAGCAAGGCTAGGTGGAACAAGGAAGATGAAAACACCTTCAGGTACCAGGTTTCTTACCTGTAGAGCGCCTTGAACTTCGATCTCAAGGAGTACATCCTTACCCGAAGCCAACGTCTTTTCTACATAATGCAGGGGGGTTCCATAGTAGTTTCCTACATATTCTGCCCATTCAAGCAATTCATTCTGCTCAATCATCTTTTCAAATTCTTCTCGTGATTTAAAAAAGTAATCGACCCCATTCTGCTCACCTTCACGAGGTTTACGAGTCGTAACTGAAATCGAAAATTCCAAACCATTCCATTGTTGACGCAATGCTCGGTTTACCGTTCCTTTACCTACCCCTGAAGGACCAGATAATACGAACAAAATTCCTCTCTCATTTTTCATCTTCACCTTTACACCTCAGTCAATCTCTATTCTTCAGTTAAATCCTCTTTGTTTAGTAATCTTTGAGCTACCGTTTCGGGTTGGACAGCAGAAAGGATTACATGATCACTGTCTGTTATGATCACCGCACGTGTTCTTCTGCCATAAGTCGCATCTATCAATTTATGCTGAGTCCTGGAATCCGTAATGATCCGCTTGATCGGAGCTGACTCTGGACTCACGATTGAAATGATTCGATTTGCCGAGACGATATTTCCAAATCCAATGTTGATCAGTTTTATGTTCATAGGTTACCCCTCCTGGCTATCTATATCTAGCGTATCCAAGTTTCTTATCGTACAACCCTATAGTTATAGTTAAACCTTATTCAACATTTTGTACCTGTTCCTTGATTTTTTCTATTTCACTTTTCAATTGTACAACATTTTTACTGATTGAATAATCATTTCCTTTTGAACCAATCGTGTTGCTTTCACGATTCATTTCTTGAACAAGGAAATCCAGTTTCCTACCAACAGATTCACTTTCATTTAGGATGTCCCTGAATTGGATAAGATGACTTTTCAACCGAATCAATTCTTCATCAATGCTGCATTTATCAGCAAAGATGGCAACTTCTGTAAGGATTCGGTCTTCATCCAATTCGACCGTTCCATCATGAAGGCTTTTGATCCTTTTATATAGTCGATCCTTATAAGCTTCCTGAACTTCAGGAGCAAATGATTCGATTTCTTTGATGATCGTTTCAATCACATCTAATCGTTGATTGAGATCTTTATCCAGATGCTTCCCTTCCTCTGCTCTCATTTCACTCAATTGGGATGCCGCTTCTTCAACAGCATTGAGAACTTTACCTGCAAACTCATCGGTCACGTTCTCTTTTTCATGAATGGAAACGATATCTGAAAATGCGAGAAGTGAGTGATATCGAATTGGCTCTTCCACCTTGTAACGTTCATTTAAAGCCTCATGAGCAGAAACATACTGATGCAACAAAGCCCAGTCGACTGTCAATTCCCTTTCCACACCCGTTTCACCGTCAACACTGATCCATACATCAACCTTGCCTCGTTTTATGTATTTTGTCACACAACGCTTGATTTTGTCCTCTATGATCGTCAGCTGCCTGGGCATCCGTACATGAACCTCTGTAAAACGGTGGTTTACGGATTTGATTTCTGTAGTGATCGTGTATTGTTCATGCTCTATGCATGCTCTTCCAAAACCGGTCATGCTTTTAATCACATTATCACATCCATTGTACTATTCTATACAATTTTACAACAGTGGACAAGAATATGAAAGATTTAACACTCTTATCATTTCCAGACACTTCAGCCGGAATAGAAAGGGACTGTCCCATAAGTGTCTGACACTATTGTTTTGGGACAGCCCGTTCTGAATTACTATTTGGACTACGATTGCCTGATTGCCTGGTCTTTATATTTATTTTTAGTGAATAGATGTGAGCCAGCGAGTGCAAAAGTCGGTAATGCCGCCATACCAAGGACTGATAGGCATTCCCTTACATTAAGACTAGTAGTATGGAAGATTGGTTGCAACGGTGGATAATAGACGACGATGGCCAGCAATGCCACAGACGATATGACCGCCCACACAAGATAAATGTTGCCGAACGGATTACGGTGAAAGACCGACCGTTCACTTCTGCAATCGAAGACATGGATCAATTGAGCCATTACGAGAGTTGAAAATGCTATCGTTTGGGCTCTTACCAGATTCTCAGGGTTTTCAAAATAGGCTATACAGAAGGCGATGATCGTGACAAGGCCGATCAGGAACCCGCGGCTGATGATCTTCCAGCCGAGCCCTCGTGAGAAAACCCCTTCCTTCGTTGATCTCGGCACCCGCTTCATGACATTTTCTTCAGCGCTGTCAACCCCTAGCGCCATTGCAGGCAATCCATCCGTAACAAGGTTCACCCATAGAATTTGAATCGGAACAAGGGGAAGAGGTAAAGCAAGCAGCATCGCGAATAACATGACCAGGATTTCTCCAACATTCGATGCAAGCAAATATCTTATGAACTTCCTGATATTCTCATAGATATTGCGACCTTCTTCAATAGCTGCCCTTATCGTTGCAAAGTTATCATCAGATAGGATTAGGGAGGAAGCTTCTCTGGCGACATCCGTTCCTGATTCTCCCATCGAGATCCCTATATTCGCTGCCTTGATGGCTGGCGCATCGTTCACACCATCGCCAGTCATCGCGACAACATGACCTTTATTTTGCAGTGCTTTGACGATTTTCAGTTTATGTTCCGGTGAGACCCTGGCAAACACATACACATCATCCACTACTTCCTCCAACTCTTCAACAGACATTGATGCCAATGCCTTACCCTCCATCACTTTTCCATGATCCGGGATCATATTAAGCTGGCGGGCAATTGCTTTTGCGGTTACAATATGATCCCCTGTGATCATAACAGTCTTGATCCCGGCCTGCTGACAATCGCGGATTGATTCGATCGCTTCTGGTCTCGGAGGGTCGATCATCCCTTGCAAACCGATGAAAGTCAGGTTAGATTCTGCCTCGAATGATGAAATCACCCTCTCTCCTTTTTTCAAGGGGCGATAGGCGACAGCAATCGTTCTCAGAGCTCGGCTGCCCATTCTTTCAACTGCTTGATGGACCCCATTTTTTCTCGAATCATCCAGGTACGCATGACGGTTATTCCATAAGATGTTACCACATCTGGATAGAACGACATCTGGAGCTCCTTTCGTCACGATAAATTCCTGATTATCTGAATTTCGTACGAGGACACTCATCATCTTCCGTTCAGAGTCAAATGGGTACTCATCGCTGATCTGGTAAGATCCTTGTAAAGCCTCTTTACTCAATCCCGCTTTTTGACCAGCGATGAGTAAAGCAATCTCGGTAGGATCTCCATTGATCTGATATTCGTTACGACCTTTCGTTTCAGAAAATTTTATCGAAGCGTTGTTACAAAGTACTCCGAAGGTCAAAAGCTGTTTTAATGCTGGAGACTTATCGACTTCGATCTGTTGGTTTCCCTTCAAAAAGTCTCCTGTCAACTCGAAACCTGTTCCAGTGACCTGCCAAGTCTTCCCGCTGCTCCAAACATCCGTCACTGTCATTTTATTTTGAGTAAGTGTTCCTGTTTTATCAGAACAGATGACAGTAGCACAACCTAACGTTTCTACTGAAGGGAGCTTACGGACGATCGCTCGCCGACGGATCATTTTTTGGACACCTAATGCAAGCGCAATCGTCACGATAGCGGGGAGTCCTTCAGGAATTGCAGCAACCGCTAATGAGACACCAGCAAGGAACATCGTATACAAATCATGGCCCTGTATGACTCCGATGGCGACAACAAGGGCGGTCAGTAACAGGGCAACTAAAATGAGAATTTTCCCAAGCTGTTCAAGACGCCGTTGCAGTGGTGTCTGCATTCCTTCTTCACTTTTCAGCAGGTGGGCGATCTTCCCCATTTCCGTATTCATACCAGTACCGACGGCGATCCCTGTCCCTCTCCCGTTGGACACGAGCGTGCCCATGAAACACATGTTTTCTTGATCACCAGGTTCATGGTCACCTTGCAAACTTGCTGCCCCATTTTTTTGAGACGGTACTGATTCACCAGTAAGTGCCGATTCTTCCACTGATAAGGATTTCGTTTCGATCAATCTGACATCAGCCCCGATCCTGTCACCAGCAGAAAATCGGATGATATCACCTATTACGACTTCTCGGGAAGGGATGGTGACCCAATCCTTATTCCGTAAAACCTGGACTTTCGGGCTGGAAAGCTGTTTCAACGCTTGCAGTGAGCGTTCTGCCTTCCGTTCTTGGAGGAAGCCTAAGATCCCATTGACGAATACAATCAACATGATTGCAATGGCGTCCATGTACTCCCCAAGAATTCCAGAGATCAAGGTCGCTATCAATAATACAAGCACCATGAAATCTTTGAATTGTGCTAAAAATACGATGATGGCAGACATTCTTTCTTCTTGATGGAGTTCATTGGGGCCGTCCTTCGCGAATCGTTTTTTAGCTTCTTTTTCAGTCAAACCTGTTGTAATGCTCGTCTGAAGTTTTTTTTCAATTTCTGAAGTTGAGAACGTATACCATTTCATTCTTCCACCCCGTTTAAACCTTCTTATACAAGCCATCTATATTCAGGATTGTCCTAAAAAATGCTATAATGGAACGGGAATTTGAAAGTCCTTCTATCGAAAAAGAAGAATTTCTAATACGGGGGTTTCTTTCTTGTTCGAACTTATCATCCAAGAGTAAAATAGTTTTTCAAATAAATTGGAGTGAAGCATATGTCTTTTGACGGAATCATGACCAGAGCTATTACACACGAACTCACTGAACATCTATCACAAGGAAAAATCACAAAAATCTATCAACCGTTCCCGACAGAGTTGATCTTTGTCATACGTTCAAAAGGGAAATCAAAACGGGTTCTATTATCAGCAAATGCCAGTTTTCCAAGAATCCATATCACTGAACAGCAATATGAAAACCCGAAAGTACCTCCGATGTTCTGCATGCTGCTCCGTAAACATCTGGAAGGCGGGGTCATAGACCGTATCGACCAAACTAGCCTCGAGCGAATTGTCACCTTCCATATTGCATCAAGAAATGAAATCGGTGATATTACACATAAAATTCTGATCGTGGAAATCATGGGGAGACATAGCAATATTTCTTTAGTAGACGCGGATTCGAACATCATACTGGACTGTGTCAAGCATATCCCGCCATCACAAAATAGACATCGTACCCTGCTGCCAGGAAGTCCATACGTCTTCCCACCAGCACAGAACAAAACAAATCCGTTAGACGCAGATGAAGATACCTTCATACGTAAACTCGATTTCAACACTGGTAAGCTTGATCGACAGATCGTACAAAAATTTGAAGGAATTTCACCGCTTGCAGCAACTGAAATCATTTCAAGGGCGAAATTGGGGGATCGTAGTTCATTAGCTTCTTCCTTCATCACCGTTATGAATGATGTGAAAAACCATGGCTATCACCCGGTGATGATTGTCACCGACAAGAAGGAATTTTTCTCTGTCATCGAATTGACCCATCTAAGTGGAGAAGAGACTCGGTTTGAAACAATCAGCAGTTTGTTGGATCGATATTTTTTCGGGAAAGCAGAAAGAGACCGGGTCAAACAACAGGCGACTGATTTAGAGAAGTTCTTAAGGAATGAATTGAAGAAAAATCAACAGAAACTCCCGAAGCTGAAAGAAACTTTATCCAATTCCGAAAAAGCAGAAACATTCAAGTTATATGGAGAACTGATCACCGCGAATATCTACCAGCTCAGCAGAGGGATGAAAGAAGCAGAATTGCCGAATTATTATGATGAAGATGGTGGGACAGTCAAGATTCCGCTTGACAATCAAAAGACTCCTTCGGAAAATGCCCAGCATTACTTCAAGCGATATAACAAACTGAGAAATTCCATTCAATATGTCCATGAACAAATAGAAGAGACAAATGACGAAATCAAATATTTGGAGTCTTTGTTACAACAACTGGAATCAGCTTCAGCAAGCGATGTAGAGGAAATTCGTGAAGAATTGGAAGAGGGTCATTATTTAAAGAAAAAGGCGCGGTCCAAACAGAAGAAAAATCAAAAGCCGGCGATCGAGCATTATCGTTCTTCTTCAGACATCGACATTTGGGTCGGTAAGAACAACAAGCAGAATGATTACTTGACCAATAAATTTGCAAACCCAAACGACATCTGGCTTCATACGAAAGATATCCCTGGATCCCATGTCGTCATCCGGAGCAACAATCCAGATGAAAGGACTTTGATGGAAGCAGCGAATATTGCAGCCTATTTCAGTAAAGCAAAGCATTCCGGTTCTGTTCCTGTTGATTACACATATATCAAACATGTAAAAAAACCGAGCGGTTCAAAACCAGGTTTTGTAACTTACGATAATCAAAAAACACTTTACGTCACTCCGGATGAAAGCTTAGTCTACCACTTGCAGCAAGGCCGTACGTGAGTGAATTCTTTTCCATTTTAAAAAAGCTCTGATATAGATTATTGTTGATTTTCAGCTCATTCGTGTGAAAGATTTTCACGCGAGGCTAACCCAAAAATTTTCACAACAACTTTTAGCACAGGAGACCATAATTCCCAAAAACCTCAAGCTATACAAAAAATTCAGGACACCAGAGACCTTATTTGGTGAGATTCATTAAAAATCAGCCGCCTTTTACCTACTAAACGGAATAGATGTCCTCTTAAATTTTTGGACATCTTGGATTTTCATACCATTGTCCACAATTTATTGACACTGACGGAACAGAACAGGTGTTTGAGAAAAAGATAAAAAATATAACCATGGAGAATTTTCATTTTCTCTGTGGTTTTTTTCATTTTGGTAAATGTAATGTAGAAAATTGCTTTTAGCAAAAATTCGCGACACTCCTGCGGGAAAAGTGAGCCAGGCGAGACCCCGCAGTTTGGATGTAGAGAAGTGATGTCCAGCTCAGCGAACCGCTTTTCTTCAGCCCGCGGAAAGGGAGTAAATTTCGCAAAAACAACAATTAAGTATAAAAGAGCTTTCATTAAAAAGTCTATTGACAGCTTTGCACTACTTCTAAACCGAGAAAGCCAGCAAATCTAATTTGAACGGTGATGTATCGGAGCCACAATAATCTGGTTTTCTAAAAGCTTTATGCAAAAGGTTTAATATTATCAAGAGTAGTGAATTATACAACTAAGCAATTAAACTGCAAAAAGTTTCAGTAAAATTCGAAACCAGAGAGGAAGTTATTTATGCTACGTACAATCTTAATGATCATTGGAGCAATCGTTGTCATCAGTTTTCTTGTCAACTGGCTATTCTAACCTCAAACTAAGATCGTCATCATCCTAAAATTAATAAAAAACCGTAAAGGGCAGCCCAATATGGACTGCCCTTCTTTTTATCTTCTGTTTTCAGGATAAGTTTCTTGTAAAAATGTTACAGATTGTATGATCAGTTCTTTCAATACAGCCTCATCAATGTCTTCTGTTTTGTTTATGTACACACAAGCTTTCCCTGTCGTATGTTTACCGAACTTTTTTAACAGCTCGTCTCGTTTTGTATCACCAGGTGCCAAATATAAACTGATCTTTGCTTTCCTTGGTGAAAAACCGACTAGTGGTGCATCGCCTTCATGGCCGGATTCATACTTATAATGATAAGAACCAAATCCGATTATGCTCGGTCCCCACATCTTCGCCTTGTACCCTGTCGTCTCAGTAAAGATATCTAGCAGCCTATAAGCATCTTCACGCTTCTTAACACTGTCGACGTTTTCAATGAATTCAATCACACTATTGTCATTTTCTCTCGTTTTCAATTCGTACATAGTATCGACCTCCTTAGCGAATGGATGATAAAATGATGGTTTTCTATTGATTACTGCATACTCTTCTGATTTTCCTTTATATATTGTATTGAAATTTGACCAATATGAAATTTTGGTTCAGACGATCCTCCATGAATCTTGAACAGAAAAAATATACAACCAATAATAAAAGGACTAAAGTCCCTATATATTCCAATTGGTTCATCTCATTTAATCAAGCATTCGTTCCCTACTATTAACCTTAAAATTGGTCAATGGTTTTTCCTCTTTCCAATTTAATACAATAAACTTGCTCCCTTTCCATAAAGGTGTAGTTTCAGGAAATACGGATTTTCAACATTAAGGAAATTCCAATAGAAAAAGCCCAATTTCTCAGTAATAAAATTGAGAAATCGGACTTTTTTTATTACTCCAAAAACGCGCCCGTTGTTGGGATTGAAGAATGCGATACAGCTGCCGAAAGACTCCTCAATTTTTTCTAAAGCATCCGTTACTTAAATAAGTGGTAACACCTTAATCCTTTTTATTACAAACGATTCAGTAAGACTTTTAAAGTAAGCCAAGTGAAGAAAAAGTCTGTATTGAAAACAACATCAGAAAGACCCTTTCTCATAAAGCTAAATTCCTCTTCCGTTTTTCTAACTAAGCCTCTCTGGAGCTACAGTGAGTAAAAAAGGGCTCGGTTCGCCTACAGTATAAATCTGCAGGTAGTGCATGGCTCGTGTGCAAGCAGTGTAAAACAATCTGCGCAGGCTTTCATCTCCATACATATGTTCCGATGCGTCATAAATGATGACGGCATCGAATTCGATGCCTTTGGCTAAATACGCAGGGATGACGACTACTCCTTGCTCGTATTCAATCAGTCCACTTTTGACGAGTTTGATCCCGTCAATACTGCTCAGGGCATCATATGCAGCAGTGCATTCTGAAGCGGATTTGCATATAATCGCGATCGTATTATACCGACGATTTTGTAAGTCTGCTATTTTGGAAGTAATGGAGCTATGCAGTTCGACGTGATCGGACAATCTGGTCAGCTCAGGCTTTTCTCCGTCCCGTTCAAAAGCATGAATACGTTCACCATTTGGCACGAGTTCTCTTGTAAATTCTACGATCGGTTTTGTGGATCGATAGCTGCGCGTCAGGTTGATCACGTCTGTTTTTTCATATCCGTATAAACCGGTAAGCGTATTGAAATCAACTCTTTCACTGGCATGTGCGAATATCGCTTGGTTAAAGTCACCGAGAACTGTCATCCTTGCAAAAGGAAACAATCGTTTCAAAAATTCAAATTGAAATGGAGAATAATCTTGTGCTTCATCAACAAGTACGTGCTTAATCGAACTGTTCGTCTGAAAGCCTTGAATCAGCTCTTTCAAAAGTAAAAATGGTGTTGCATCCTCATGTAACAATTTGCGTTCATCCAGCATGTTCACAGTCAATGAGCAAATATCCGCCCACCCATCAGGTACCTTTCCTTCCATCCAAGCTTTATCCCGTGTTTGATCAGTGAAAAGCTGCTTATAAATTTCAGTTATATTGATAAAACGTAGCGTCTTGATCCGTTTCCGCAGAGGTTTGAATTT
The DNA here is from genome assembly GCF_045920555.1 of Pseudalkalibacillus sp. A8. Lineage (NCBI taxonomy): Bacteria > Bacillati > Bacillota > Bacilli > Caryophanales > Fictibacillaceae > Pseudalkalibacillus > Pseudalkalibacillus sp. A8. The sequence goes on along the minus strand of NZ_CP174509.1, from coordinate 2,237,685 downwards.
CTTTCGAACAATCAACTTGCCCAGCGCATTTCTTTCCATCTCATATTCGTCAAACGACCCTTCCTTAAAGCCACGTTTTTTCCGTAAGTAGGCATGGGCCTTTTGGTATTCGTCATTGCTAAGTAACTCGATTGCTTCCTCTACCCATGGTTTTTTCCGTTCGAGCTTTTCAGATTCATCGAGTCTTTTGTTCAGCCATTCTGTCAACTTTTCAAGTCTATTGTGAAAGCGGAGCGAGGTATCATTGTTGTAAAACCTTTCTGTCATTTCTTTGACTGAGATGATTGGTTTTCCTCTGAAGTTGATTCCTTTAAAGACCATGCCGGTTGATTCAAGTGATTGCCTATAGGTCTTGATCATCTCGAAAAAACGGGTCGATGCCTTGAATCGGATACTTTCTGTCCTAGTCCGATAAGAAGCGGAATCAGCTGTTGTCAATACATATTCCAATTGCTCGTAAGGGTCCTCGACTTGAAATGTACGGCCTAACCTATGGTCCAGGTATTCCTGGAAAGTGACCTGCTGCATATTTTCCTCGCCAAGTTCGGGCAGAACTGTGGATACATAGCTGTTAAACATAGTATTGGGCGAGAATAGGATGATTTGATCAGCTTTCAGCCACTCACGATATTTATAAAGCAAGTAAGCGATACGTTGTAGAGCGGCTGATGTCTTACCACTTCCAGCAGCACCTTGAACGATGAGAAGCCGCCCACGGTCGTGTCGTATGATCCTGTTTTGTTCCTGTTGTATGGTGGCTACTATGCTATGCATATGTTTGTCTGTACCTTTACCAAGTACCTTCTGTAAAATCTCGTCCCCAATGGTGATACTGGTATCAAACATCGACTCAATGGCTCCGTCACGAATGATATATTGCCACTTTCCTTCCAGAAAACCCTTGATAATGCCTTCTGGTGTATCGTATTCAGCCTGACCAGGCGGGTAATCATAGTAAACGCTTGAAATCGGTGCCCTCCAATCATAAATCAGGAAGTCTTCACCATTTGCATCCGTAAGGGTTGAGACTCCGATATAGATATTTTCTACAGTGGATTCTCCATCTTCTTTAAAATCAATCCGGCCGAAGTATGGTGTCTCCTTCATACGTCGTAACGCGGACAAGCGCTTGACGGATTGTTTATGAGTACTTTGCCTAACAGACAGGTTTTGGGCCTGCTGCCTCAAACTGATGATAGTCTCAAGATAATCATCGAAGGTATCGGTGTTAACCTTGACATCTTCCCAAAAGTGCTTCCGAATATCGATCACTTCTTCTTGACGCAGATCTTTTTCATCTTCCAGCTTACCGATCTGCTCCGTGATCGTTTCCATTACACTGTCCAATCTTTCTTGTTCCATATGAAGTCCTTTTTTCATATAAGCACTCCTTTTCAAAATAGCGCTGTTAACCTTTAATGTTGGTATTGGGAAAAGCCACTCGCCTTTCCACGAGCAGACCACAAGCCTCCTCTCTTTGGAATCTCGACGATTTAATAAAAATTTAAAATATTAATAGGGGGTTGACTAGAGGTTGATTATAATGTAAAATTAAAATAGGGATAATATGTTTAATTTTTCAAAATTTACTTATATCCATATTAACTTATCACAATTTTTCATGATTATCAAGGTCTTTCACAATTCCCCTACATGTATTCCCAGACCAAAAAAACAGCAAGGTATATTCGTTCTCCTCTACTGTCTGCCTATCCTTCAAGTCTTATTTACAAGCCTTTTTTAAAGTTAGATTAACGGATATTTGAAATTGATGTTTTTAAGCTTCGATAACGTTTTGACGTAAAAATAGTTATGTTCAAATCCAACTGTATATCAAAATTTAACATGGATCGCTTTACTTCTTTCACTAAGGAAATCATTCGAGAGTATGATCTAACCCCTTCTTCACTGGATAAGTGGATTCATTAAAGTAAAACCTCTGGTTCCTTCTGATGAAGATCAAGACCTACCTACCACAATTCATGGACAAGCTGTTTGTCATATTGTTATGAACCAATGGACTTAGTCAATATAATACAATATGAAAAAGAAAATAGTGGTGCTTCAGAAGGAAAGAAATGTTCCAATTGCGACAATTATATTGAAGATTATTCCGAGAAGTATTTTTGGTTACTAAAACTTGTATAAAAAATGCTGGCACTATCTGTAAGCAGGTAAGTGTCTTTTTTAGTGGAATAAAAGGTTGAACGAGAACATTTAGTAAGAAGGGGTAATAAAGATAATGACAATAGTAGGGTTATTGGGGACAGTTCATACAGATGTACATAGAGAAAAGTTTAATTTCACCTTTGGTATGTTAGAAGCACTCATTTTACAATTTGTAATTGCCCTTTTCTTGAATATACTTCTTCCAATCTTCACTCCTCACTCCTCACTTCTCCCTGAAATTTCTGTCTAAATAAGTGTAGCCGATCCAACAATAGGATTGGTTGAATGTTAAAAGCGTAGATAATTTTATCAATTTCATAGATTTGTTTTGGGTCTTTATCAGATTCAGGAGTAAAACAATATGATTTCTCTAATTCTCCTCAATTGGAAGATAAGAACCCGTAGCAGCTGTTAAAAAGAAACTATATGTAAAAACAGGTATCATAAGAATAAATAAAACAATCTTTATGTACTTTGACATATCAATACAATCCTTCCTTTAAATTATTTATCGTAATTTACTCCTCTAATAGAAACCCCTTATCAATTCGGAACTTTTAAATTCATTAACAATTATTTCAAACCTCCATAATTTCACAAGGAGTTATTCCAATGATATGGCCCTATAGATGAATAAAGAGCGCAATTCCAGAATTGCGCCCGATTGTGGAAGATTTTAAATTGTGCCAATAAACGGATTCATTTATAGATGGGATAAAATATTGACGAGTTTCCCGAACGGATCTCTAACGTAAAAACGCCGAACCCCCCATGGTTCCTTAGTTGGTCCATACTCAATTGGAATTCCTGCTTCTTTTATGCGAGTGAACGCATCGTCAAGATCATCTACTTCAATTGACATATCAGGTACTGGTGTTCCGGATCCTCCCTCTGAAAGGAAACTGATTTGAGTGGGCATTTTCTCATGTGTACCGTAGGTTGCAATAAATCCAAGATCCATTAATTGATCAAGTCCTAGTATTTCTTCATAGAAGTGCTTTGCTTTGGAGATATCCTGCGTCTCAATATTGGTAACAATTCGCTTGACCCTCAATTTTATACCTCCAAGATATTTTGAGTTTTTTTTCGTTACTCACAATTTGACCCGATAAGCCAAGAAAGAGCGTAATTCTTATTCCTGAATGCGCCCTTTTCTTGAATAACTTATATTCTTTAATTAACCTTAACCCGTATAACCAATAATTCTCTAGTAGACTTTGAGTAGCCTTCAAATGTCGATTTTGGATAGATGTTAATTTGCTATTGTTTATTTTAAATAAATCCTTTTTAGATAAAGGAACTTTCGTTTTATAGCGAGCTGTTACCGGAGGAGGATCAATACAAGGCTGGCCTCTTACTTTTAAGACATACTTGCCAGATGCTCCTCAAGACGATCCAGGGTCTGTTCGGCACCTGGGACGGCATATGATTTCACCTTATCAAATACAGCGGCATTTTCTTCAAAAACTGTGCTATAAGTGAGTTGGGTCTTACCATTCAGATCTTCAAAGATTGCTGTCGCCAGAAAATGGGGAAACACAGCATGTTTGATGACGATTCGCTCGGGTTTAACGACCTCGACAAAGACGTTGGTGTTGGGATAATCAACGCCATCAGGACCGTGCATGATAAACTGCCATGTACCGCCCGGCTTCATATCAAACTCCTGAAAAGTCGTCGTAAAACCTCGAGGTCCCCACCACTTCGACAGGTGCTCCTCTTTCGTCCAAGCATCAAACACAAGATCGCGTGGAGCATCATATACACGGGTTATCACAATCTCGCGTTCACCTACTTGCGTTGCGATTTTGTTTGTTGGGTTGTTTTGGTTCATGTCCATCCCTCCAAAATGAATTTGACTTTGACTTGTTGAAACCTATATCACTAAGTAGCTTCCCTTGCGTTCCTTTCCAAATTTAAATAAGGGATAAGTTTTTTTGCAGTTATCATTGATCAACTCCTTTTTTCAATCATAGCAAATAAATAATGCATTGATTTCTTTCAGATTGCTCTCTTGAATACCCAATCATTATATCGAAAACGCCTAATTTCCTTAATAATCGATTCAATAAAACTGCCCGATTGTTGAATAACGATCACCATTGATCATATCTATAATTTAACATATTTTTCTAGCGTCCTTTGGTATTCACATACAAAATCACACAACAAATCGCAGTTGAATTCACAACCCTACAATTTAATTCTTACCCTGTGAATTTAGCCCATTTTTTTAACTAAAACACTTCTATAACATGAAAAAACGCAAGTGATTTCGTATGTGAAACCACTTGCGTTTTTATATGTTCAAAACAGAATTCGTTTCGGTTAGGTCAGCTCTTTTCAGATTTAGATTTTTGCGGTAGTGATCATAGCGAGTCCATCCAAAACTACTTGATGGACTACTTCTTTTGCCCCCAGCACTTTCAGCAAAGCCGTCAGTTCTTCAGTGCTATACCTATGTCTGTGAGTCGATACGTTGGACCACTTCAATAATGTTGTCTGTTCAAATCCAGTGAGGTTGTTGTTTTTGCTGTATTCGTACGCATTCAACTGATTCATTTTTTTGCTCGGGTTCAACATCGTGACGGTACCCCCAGGACTTGTTACTCTGATCAACTCTTTCAGCCCTTTATCCGGTTCTGGCAGAAGAAACATGACACAAGTCGAGAGCGAGACTTGAAAGCGATCATTTTCAAAAGGCAGTTCGTAAGCATCCGCTACTAAAAACGTCGATTTGTAATCACGATTATGTAAGAAAAAGTTTTGTTTACTAGCCTTAATCATTTCAGAAGAGAGATCGACACCTGTCACATGTTCCGCTTCATCAACACCACGTAGTAAAAGCCGTCCGGTTCCACAGCCTACATCCAGAATATTTGCGCCGGTCCAATTTCCTGACTGTATTTTCAATTTTTCATGGATAGAACTTAACCAGCCTGTCCTTGCCATTCCATCGAAAAAAGAGACAAGCTGATCAAATTCCTCACCTTCCATCTTTCTCAAAAGATCTCACCCCAGATCGATTATTTTGAAGCCACGTTCGACCAGGATTCTGGATTTTTACACCATTCATTCAACTCATTGATTGAGTCGTTTGATATCTTCCCCTCTTCTGCGGCTACATCTACCAATGTACTAAAATCAGAGAGGGTGTGCACGCCCAATGATTTTTCTAAGAATGCTTCTTTTCCCTTTTCTAACTCATAAGTAAAGATGGCTGCACAGCCTAGGATATTAGCTCCTCCGTCATTCAGTGTATCAACCGCATTGAGAACACTACCGCCAGTGGAGATCAGATCTTCAACGACCACTACATTTGTCCCTGCTGAAAGCCCACCTTCAATTTGTTTACCCTTTCCATGAGCTTTAGCTTTAGAACGGACATAAACCATCGGCAGATTCATCCGGTCAGCGATTAATGCTGCATGAGGAATCCCGGCTGTGGCAGTCCCGGCAATGACTTCCACATCCGGAAAATGTTTTTCGATCAATGCTACAAATGAATCAGCTATCTTCGAGCGGATTTCCGGATGAGAGATGATAAGGCGGTTATCACAATAAATCGGTGCTTTCATACCAGAAGACCAGGTGTATGGATCCACTGGACTTAAAGTTACAGCTTCAATATCAAGTAAATATTTAGCGACCTGTCGTTTCAAAGGTAATCCCCCATTCGTTTTGAATATTACGATATGTCTGGACCGGGTTTTCCGAGCAGGTGATCGTCCGGCCGACGACGATATGATCACTGCCTAACTCCTTCGCCTTGCCAGGAGTCGTTACTCGTTTCTGATCATTTTTCTCATCGGACAACAATCGGATCCCGGGTGTTACAGTCAAAAATTCAGAACCACAGTTCCCTTTGATAAGCGGAACTTCCAATGGTGAACTGACTACACCCTCAAGGCCGGCCGTCCGTGTATTTTCAGCAAGATTCACAACCGATTGTTCGATTGATCCTGGAATGGAGATTTCCTCATTCATGATCTTTTTCGAACTGCTTGTCAGTTGTGTGACAGCAATACATTTAGGGCGTTGACCGCGGCTTCCTTCCTCTAACCCCTGTACAGCCCTTTCCATCATCTCTATGCCACCCATTGCATGGACGTTGACCAGATCGACATCGAGCTTCGCTAATCCAACCATCGCCTTATGGACCGTATTCGGAATGTCATGGAGCTTCAGATCCAAGAAAATGGCATGTCCTTGTTCTTTCAGCATCCGAATCAGGTCTGGCCCTTCCTGATAAAAAAGTTCCATTCCTACTTTGACAAAAAGTCGTTCCCCACTAAAAGAGGCCAGGAAAGATTGGACCTTTTCCTTGGATTCGAAATCTAGCGCGATAATGATGGGCTGTAGCATGACTTCCAGCTCCTTCCGATCAACTCATTGATATGATCGATCTTCTTTTCAGTCAACTTTTCTTCCAGTTCAGTAATGATTTCAGGGCATACAAACGGGTTCACGAAGTTGGCTGTCCCGACAGCAACTGCACTTGCACCAGCCAAAAAGTATTCAAGCACATCATCCGCAGAAGTTACGCCTCCCATACCGATGATAGGTATGGAAACACGTTGGCTGACTTCATAAATCATCCTGATTGCAACAGGCTTGATCGCAGGACCGGACAGTCCTCCGGTACGGTTTGCGATTACAGGTTTCTCTGATTTCAAGTCGATTCGCATCCCCAACAATGTGTTGATCATCGCTAACCCATCGGCGCCAGCAGCTTCTACAGCTTGAGCAATTTCAGTGATATCTGTCACATTGGGAGAGAGTTTCACATAGACCGGTACTTCGGACACTTCCTTCACTGCGTTCGTCAGTGCCGCAGCCACCTTTGGATCTGTGCCGAATGAAATGCCGCCTTCCTTTACATTAGGGCATGAAATATTCAACTCAAGGGCCGTGACATTCGGCGCTTTGGAAACGGTCCGGGCTACAGCAACATAGTCTTCAGTCGTAGTTCCCGCTATATTCGCAAGGATCGGAACATCATAGTCCGCTAAAAAAGGAAGTTCTTCAGTTACCACTTTTTCAAGGCCGGGGTTTTGCAGACCGATTGCATTAAGCATTCCACCGGGTGTTTCTGCTACCCGGGGAGTCGGATTGCCGAAACGAGGTTCATCTGTAGTCGCTTTAATGGCGATCGCCCCTAATCGACTCAGGTCATACAGCTTCGAAAACTCGCGGCCAAACCCGAAGCAACCTGAAGCAGGCATAATTGGATTCTTCATATTCAATCCTGGTAATTGGATATCAAATCTACTCATAATTGGATCACCCCTTGTGGAAATACCGGTCCATCCGAACATATTTTGCGATATTCGTGGCCAGATGGATCATCCTTTACACTGCAGACACAAGCGAAGCAAGCACCGATTCCGCAGCCCATTCGCTCTTCAAGAGAAAAGTACGCACGGTCGGGGTTCAACTGTTCTTCGATCGCTTTCAACATCGGAGTCGGACCGCATGAATATAGCACATCGTAAGCTGGTCCTTTTTGTTTTATATAATCAGTTACGAACCCCTGGTATCCGAGTGTTCCATCAATCGTCGTGACCGCTGTCGTTCCGAGTTGTTCGAAGGCATCTACATAAAAGGCATCTTTTTTTGATCCGAATCCGAGGACGTGGATGACCCGCACGTTACGCTCCACCAGTTTCTTGGATAAATAGTAGAGGGGCGGTACCCCGATCCCTCCACCGATAAGCAGCGCGGTTTCACCTTCGTCTATTGTATCCAACGGAAAACCTTTGCCTAATGGCCCGAGCACATCCAACCGATCTCCTTTTCTTTTTTGCGAAAGGAGATGTGTACCTTCCCCTTCCGCTCGATAAAGGATGGTACACTGCTTCCGCTCGAGGTCGACATCACATATGCTGATCGGTCTCCTTAGAAGCGGCATGTACTGGTCCCCTATCCTGATGTGCAAAAATTGTCCAGGATCCACCATCTCAGCGACCATTTCACCTTCAAACGTCAATTCATAAATTTTATCTGCAATTTGCTCATGATGGACGACTTTGGTCAACTCTTTTCTCAAGCAAGAACACCTGCCTTCCTTTTTTCAAAGGCTGGCATTTCATTTGCTGAGAATGTCATCGACTCGACGACATTCAAGATCGCTTTAACTGTATCGAAGGAAGTCAAGCAAACTGCACCATTTTCGACTGCTTCTCTTCGGATCCTGAATCCGTCTCTTGCAGGCTGCTTCCCTTTCGTCAACGTATTCACGACGAACTGGACTTCACCTTGCTGGATGCGATCCAATAAGCTTGGGCTACCTTCTTGGATCTTATTTACAATCGTAACAGGAATATTGTGCTCTCTGATGAAGTTTGCTGTTCCTTCTGTTGCAAGGATTTGATATCCGATATCGTAAAATCGCTGTACAAGTGATAATCCTTCCTCTTTGTCCTTATCTGCAATCGTGAACAGCACGGATCCGAATGTCGGAATCTTCATACCTGATGCAATCAACCCTTTATAGAGCGCTTTTTCCAATGTTCGATCGCGCCCCATGACTTCCCCTGTCGATTTCATCTCGGGACCTAGTGTGATGTCTACACGGCGCAGTTTCGCAAATGAGAAGACTGGAACTTTGACAAATACATCCTTCGGCTCCGGATGATATCCCGTTTCATATCCTAATTGAGATAAACTTTCCCCGAGGATCGCTTTTGTTGCAAGGTTCGCCATCGGTACTCCGGTGATTTTACTCAAGAATGGCACCGTTCTACTTGAGCGCGGATTCACCTCTAGTACATAAAGTTCTTCCTTGCAGATGACATACTGAATGTTTAGCAGCCCGACGATTTTCAATCCCCTTGCTAATTTGGTCGTACATTCGATGATCTGTTCTTTCATTTCCTCAGAAATCGTCTGAGGCGGATAGACAGCGATCGAGTCCCCCGAGTGTACTCCTGCACGTTCGATATGTTCCATGATTCCCGGGATGTAGACTGTCTCCCCATCTGAAATCGCATCGACTTCAATTTCTTTACCGAATAGGTAACGGTCGATCAAGACTGGATGCTCCGGGTTGATTTTCACTGCATTTTCCATATATTGAAGGAGTTCATTCTCTTGATAGACGATTTCCATCGCACGTCCTCCAAGTACATAGGATGGTCTGACAAGGACCGGATAACCGATTTCTTTGGCAACCCGTACCGCTCCTTCTACGGAAGTTGCGGTTTTCCCAGGGGGCTGTGGAATATCAAGCATTTGTAAGGTCCGTTCAAATTTATCACGGTCTTCAGCCCGATCCATATCCTCCAAGCTTGTTCCCAGGATCTGTACACCTCTGTTACTTAGTTCAGATGCAAGGTTGATTGCTGTTTGTCCTCCGAATTGGACAACTACTCCGATTGGATTTTCTTGTCGGACAACATGCATTACATCTTCTACAGTCAATGGTTCAAAGTAAAGTTTGTCTGAGGTACTGAAATCTGTAGAAACGGTTTCAGGATTATTGTTGATGATGATCGCTTCATAACCTGCTTCTTGAATCGCCCAGACAGTGTGCACAGTCGCATAATCGAATTCAATTCCTTGTCCGATTCGGATAGGCCCAGAGCCTAATACAAGCACACTCTTTTTCTTACTTTCTTCCACTTCATTTTCCTGGCCGTAAGTGCCGTAATAATAAGGCGTTGCTGAATCGAACTCCGCTGCACATGTATCGACCATCTTATAAATCGGCATTACCTGATTCTCTTCCCGCAGATTGTAGACTGCGAGTTCTGTCGTGTTCCATAGTTTTGCAATGGTTTTGTCTGAAATACCTTTGTTTTTTGCTTCTTTTAAAAGTCCGATATCGTCAGGATGAAAAGTTAATTCTTTCTCGATTTCTGTAATGTTCTTCAATTTATACAGGAAGAAAGGATCTATTTTCGTCCACTCGTAAATGGAGTCGATCGCAACACCAGAACGAAGAGCTTCAGTAACGTTGTATATTCTTTGATCATCCGTCGTCTTTAGAATCGCTTCCCAGTCCTCAACTCTGGTCGGATCAATCGAACTTTGCAAATGATCAATATCCGTTTCAAGTGAACGGACAGCCTTCAGTAAAGATTCTTCAAAGTTTCTGCCGATCGCCATAACTTCACCTGTGGCTTTCATTTGTGTACCAAGGGTCCGATTCGCTGCCTCAAACTTGTCAAAAGGCCATCTAGGAATCTTCGTCACGACATAATCCAGTGCAGGCTCGAAGGATGCATAGGTCCGGCCAGTCACAGGGTTTTTCAATTCATCAAGTGTATAGCCGACAGCGATTTTCGCTGCTAACTTTGCAATCGGGTATCCGGTCGCTTTCGAAGCTAATGCAGACGAGCGGCTGACACGCGGGTTCACCTCGATGATGTAATAATTTGAGCTGTTCGGATCAAGTGCGAGTTGAACATTGCATCCTCCCTGGATTTCAAGCGCACGGATGATCTTTAAGCTTGCATTCCGAAGCAGCTGATATTCACGATCAGTAAGCGTTTGACTCGGAGCAACGACGAACGAGTCTCCAGTGTGGACTCCAACTGGATCAATGTTTTCCATGTTACAAACGACAATTGCGCCGTTGTTCCCATCTCTCATAACCTCATATTCGATTTCCTTGTAGCCTGCGATGCTTTTTTCAAGTAACACTTGAGAAACAGGACTGTATTTCAAGCCGCTAGATATGAATTCATTCAGTTCTGCTTCATTGCTTGCAATCCCTCCGCCGGTACCGCCAAGTGTATAGGCTGGTCGGATGATGACAGGGAAACCGATCTTTTCAACAAACTCTTTTGCTTCAGGTAGAGAACGGATGATTTCACTTTCTGGAATTGGTTCATTCAGTTCGTTCATCAATGTTCTGAATAGATCACGGTCTTCTGCTTGCTGGATCGATTGTAGATTGGTCCCGAGCAGCTCGACGTCATATTCTTCTAAAATACCCGCATCATGAAGCTCGACTGCAAGGTTCAATCCGGTCTGTCCACCTAATGTGGCAAGGACGCCGTCAGGTTTTTCTTTACGGATGATCCGGCTAACAAATTCAACCGTCAGTGGCTCGATGTAGACTTTATCCGCCATCGTCGTGTCGGTCATTATGGTCGCAGGATTCGAGTTTACGAGGATGACTTCGTATCCTTCTTCCTTCAATGCCTGGCATGCTTGTGTCCCTGCATAGTCGAACTCTGCTGCTTGACCGATTACGATAGGTCCTGAACCGATAACTAGGATTTTTTGGATATCTATACGTTTTGGCATACTTGATCCCCCGCTTTCTTAGATGTCATCATCAATGCAATGAATTGTTCAAACAGATCATTCGAATCAGTAGGTCCTGGTGAGGCTTCTGGATGGAACTGCACGCTGAACGCTGGATGATGCTTATGACGGTAACCTTCAATCGTATCATCATTGATTGCTACATGAGTGACAACCAAGTCCGTTTCATCAATTCCAGAAACGTCTACTGTGTAACCATGATTTTGAGAAGTGATCATTACTTTACCAGTTTCAAGGTCCTTGACCGGATGATTCACACCTCTATGCCCGAATTTCATTTTGATGGTCTTGACACCGCATGCCAGACCAAGCAGTTGGTGCCCGAGGCAAATTCCAAATACAGGTACTTTTCCAAAGATGTTTTTAACCATTTCAATAGCTTCTGGTACATCGGTCGGATCTCCAGGTCCATTGCTGAGCATCACCCCGTCAGGTTGTAGTCGCAGGATTTCCTCGGCACTGATGTTAAACGGCACGACGGTAACATTACAGCCACGCTCGATCAATTCTCTAAGAATGCCTCGTTTCGCACCGAAATCCACCAGGACAACCCTTTTGCCTCTGCCCGGAAGTGTATAAGGGGTATGCGTCGAAACTTTCTTCACCTGATCTCTCGGTAATGCTTTTTCAGACAGATCAGCCGCAATTTCCCCAACATCAGCTTCCATTGCTGCAATTTTCCCCTTTAAGGTTCCGTGTATACGGATTTTTCTCGTTAAGGCACGCGTATCGATACCTGTTATTCCTGGTATATCCTTCACTTTCAGAAGCTCATCGAATGTGCTTGTCGATTGCCAATGATTAGGCTCTACAGCCGCTTCACTGACGATTACACCTGCTGCTGCAGGATCGATTGATTCGAAGTCTTCATGATTTATGCCGTAGTTTCCAATCAATGGATATGTGAATGTAATGATCTGATCACAGTATGATGGATCTGAGAGTGTTTCTTGATATCCTGTCATCCCAGTCGTAAAAACCACTTCTCCAGTCGATTCTCGCAAACTCCCGATTCCAATACCTTCAAACGTACTTCCATCTTCTAAAATCAGTTGTCTTTTCATGATGCAAATACACTCCCATTCTTATAAGCTATATTTCCTGCCACTAATGTCAGTATAGGCCATCCATTACAAATCCTGTCTTTGAAAGGAGTATTCCTTCCCTTGGATGCAAAATTTTCAACCTGGATCGGACTCTCATGTTCAAGATCGAGGACAACTAGATCGGCTGGCGCTCCAACTTCAATTCTTCCGTAAGGTAAGCCGAAGCATCGTGAAGGCTCGCTTGTCATTCTGCTGATCAAGAAGTCCAGGTCGCAGATTCCTGGTTTTACTAGATAGGTGTATAACAACGGAAATGCTGTTTCCAATCCTACAATTCCGAAAGGTGCCCGTTCGATGCCTACCGATTTTTCCTTGTCAGTATGGGGAGCATGATCAGTTGCGATAAAATCGATCGTCCCATCCAGCAAACCTTCAATCAATGCTTCGCGATCTTCTTTGCTTCTAAGAGGAGGGTTCATTTTGAAATCCGGAGAGCGATCAACGATGTCGTCTTCACAGAGTAATAGATGATGTGGCGTTACTTCTGCTGTCACATTGATTCCAGCTCTTTTCGCATCGCGGACCACTCGTACTGATTCCTTAGTACTGATGTGGCATACGTGATAATGGACACCTGTCGCTTCGGCAAGCAGGACGTCCCTTGCAATCTGGACACTTTCACAAACAGAAGGGATTCCATCTAGACCGTTCGCTTTCGAAAATTCCCCTTCATGGACGCAACCATTATGAATGAGGGAATTCTCCTCACAATGTGCTACAATCGCCATATCCAATGCAGCCGCCCGATGCATTGCCTGGAGCATTTTATCAGCGTTCTGGATCCCAACACCATCATCCGTAAAAGCGAATGCACCTTCTTCCTTCAACGTTTCAAAGTCGACTAGCTCCTCACCGATTTGACGGACTGTTATAGAGGCGTATGGGAGCACTCTTGTACTAGCTGTTTCTTTTATCCGTTTCTGCAGATTCATCATCGTCGTCGGGCTATCTGGCACTGGTCGGGTATTCGGCATAGCAGCAATCGTGGTGAATCCCCCTTTAGCAGCAGCTTGCGTTCCAGTTTCTATCGTTTCCTTATGCTCACCACCAGGCTCACGGAGGTGTACATGCAGGTCAACGAAACCTGGTGCCAAAAGATTCCCCTCGACATCGATGACTTCATGGTCATCAACATCGATATTGGATCCGATTTCTGCAACCTTTGAATTTAAGATCAATACTTCCTTCAACTTACGGCTTTCTCCATTCCAAATTCGAGCGTTCTTAAGTAAGATTCCCATAGCTTACTTCCTCCTCTATTTGTAGTGCCCATTCCAGGGCTGCCATCCGTGTCGCGACTCCATTCGTCATCTGCTTGAATATCCTTGAACGCGGACCCTCAACCAATTTATCCGCAATTTCGACTCCACGATTGACAGGAGCTGGATGAAGGATGATACTTTGCTCTTTCATCAATTTTTCTCTTTCTACAGTCAAGCCGTAGAGATTATGATACTCCCCTTTCGTCAAATCCATCGTCTGGTCGTGCCGTTCGTGCTGGATCCTGAGCATCATCACCACATCAGCTTCTGACACGGCTTGATCCATCGGTACATATTTTCCATTTGGCAAATCTCCATCAAACCACTGTTCAGGTCCTGAGAAAAGAACCTTTGCACCCATTTTCGAAAGCAAACTTGCATTAGACCTTGCTACACGACTATGTCTCAGATCTCCGATGATGGCGACCGTCAATCCTTGCAGTACGATAAATTCCTGTTGTATTGTCAGCATGTCTAACAATGATTGGGTCGGATGGTTTCCACATCCATCACCTGCATTCAAAATCGGAATATTTATATCCTTCAATTCTTCGTAAAAATGATCTTTAGGATGCCGTATGACAACAGCGTTTGCGCCAATTGCTTCGAGTGTCCGTACTGTGTCATATAACGATTCACCTTTCAGCACACTGGAAAATTGTGATTCGAAGTCCAGAACTTGCAGACCGAGTCTCTTTTCCGCTACTTCAAAGCTGAATTTCGTTCTTGTGCTCGGTTCATAAAATAAATTCGCTACAAATCTAGGTTCCCTTTGGCTGATCCCTTTGAATTCATGGTCTACATAGTATTGAGCCCTATGTAGAAGGTCATCGATATCACTCGTCTGTAAAGCGTTGATTGTAAGTAAGTGGTTCACTCAAAACACGCCCCTAACTCTTGATTTTTCATTTCTGCAATCCTTTTTTGTGGTTCAGTTATACTTAATTATTGTTATTTGCACGAATTTCGCTAAAACCTAATTCTAAAAGAATTCAACATTAAAATTTAACAAGCTATTTTTTTAAAAAAACGCCTTTTTTCTAAAAAGCGTGTTGGAAGGGATGCATCTATTCTGCAGACGTGAAATGCCGTGCAGTTTTGGATGCAATCCCTAGCCGTCCACCCTTTCGGTCTCACAGGACCAATCTTTAAAAGATGGTTACTCGAGATTAAGCTACAGAATCTTTTTTAGTTGCATTGTTTTCATTGATATCAGAAAATATCTTCGAATTATGAACGTCTTTATCACGCCCCGGAATAGCAATGTTAAGGATGATCCCTGTAATGGTCGCCAATGCCATGCTTGCGATCTGGAACTCTTCAGTCACTTCGATTGTCGCACCACCAACACCCAGGACAAGGATGACTGATGAAATGACAAGGTTTCTTTTTTCTCCAAGATTGATATTATTGTCGATCAGCATTCTCAAACCGGAAGACGCGATGATACCGAATAAGAGGATTGATACGCCTCCCATTACAGGAGTTGGAATCGTACCGATCAGTGCTGATATTTTACCGACAAAACCGAACAGTATTGCAAGTACTGCCGCTCCACCTACAACGAACACGCTGAATACTTTTGTGATAGCAAGGACACCGATGTTTTCTCCATAGGTCGTATTCGGAGGACCGCCCAGGAATGAAGCGATCATTGTGGCTACACCATCCCCTAGGATCGAACGGTGAAGTCCAGGCTTTTCGATAAAGTTTTTACCGACGACTTTACTGAGGACCATCTGATCCCCTATATGCTCTGTGATAGTCACAGCAGCGATCGGCACCATGATGAGAGCAATCTGCCATGAGAATGAGGGTGTATAAGTTGCGAACGGAACCATCAGCTCCGGCATTTGAATCCATTGAGCTTCACGGACAGGTGCGAGATCAACCAGTCCGACGAAGTAGGAGTACGTGTAACCTCCTATAATTCCGACAAGGACAGGGATAAGGCTGAAAAATCCTCTGAGGAATATAGCAGCGACAATCGTGATTCCCAGTGTTACAAGTGCTGCTGAAAAGTGTAGCAAGCTATACTCCTGCGGATCTGATCCTGGAATGTACATCGCCATATCGATTGCAGTGGTAGCGAGGCCAAGTCCGATGACGATGATGACTGGACCGACGACGATTGGCGGGAAAATCTGGAGCAGCCACTTGATTCCCATCGTACGGATTAACAGAGCGATGACTCCGTATACAAGGCCTGCTAGAAAGCTCCCGACCATGACTGCTTCCAAACCTCCGAGCGACTTTGCTAGAAGGATCGGCATGATGAATGCGAATGATGAGCCAAGGTAGGCAGGAATCTGTCCTTTTGTGATTATTAGATACGCTAAGGTACCCAGTCCACTTGAAATGAGCGCGACCGAGGGACTTAATCCTACCAAGAATGGAACAAGAATTGTCGCACCGAACATTGCGAACAAATGCTGTATACTCAATGTCAGCCACTTACCCGGCTTAGGTATCTCTCTGATTCCTACAGATTCTTTCTGATTCATGTTATTTTCCTCCTCAACATTTGAGGCCCGATAAAAAACCTCTCTGCGGGCGCAAAGAGGTTGGATGAAATGCAGGGCATGATACAGGACTTCCTATGTCCTCTCCCACGTCATCTCATTCCCCTTTGCCAGCCTCACGGGACTGACTTAAAAAGGGCCATTTTCAGTTTTTTTGTATGATTACTTGCTCAACTTTATCAACTTCAGTCAAATCGACACTTATGATTTCATCTCGGGATGTCGGTACATTTTTCCCGACATAATCTGGACGAATCGGTAATTCACGGTGGCCCCGGTCAATCAGGACAGCCAATTGGATTTGTGATGGCCTGCCGAGGTCCATAAGGGCATCCATTGCTGCTCTTACAGTCCGGCCAGTATATAGGACATCGTCTACTAAAATCACCGTCTTGTTCGTCACATCGATCGGTATGTCTGTTCCTTTGAGCATCGGTTCTTCATTCTCTGTTTTCTTCGAGAGGTCATCCCGGTATAAGGTGATATCGATTTCCCCTTTACTCACCTTTTCACCTTCGATTTGTTCGATTCGTTCACTCAGCCTTTCCGCCAAGTAGACACCTCTCGTCTTGATACCGACAAGGACAAGGTTTTCCGTCCCTTTATTTCGCTCTAAAATTTCATGGGCAATTCGCGTAAGTGCTCTTTTGATCGCTTGCTGATCCAGCAATACGGTTTGCTCCATCTCAACACCCCCTGATTCTTATCTAAGCGCCTGGTAAGGTTAGTTCTTTTCTCATTAAAAAACCTCTCACCGTTTGGTGAGAGGGTATAGTTGGACATAAATCATTCAGAAGACACTCCTGGCTCCTGAAACCTAACCGTTACCTTCTCAGCCTCACGGGACTGATTTTAAAGGTCTTATTTTATTATTGAACTGATTATCTCAAAGGGATCGGAACCTGTCAAGCTTTATTTCGACGAAGTTCGTCCAATAACCTTTGCATGTCGTCTGGAAGTTCCGATGTGAACTCCATCTTCTCTTCAGTTCTTGGATGCACAAACCCTAATGTTTTTGCATGGAGTGCTTGCCCATCAATCGGCAATGTTTTCTTAGGTCCATATTTCGGATCACCCGCAACAGGGAAATCGATATAATTCATATGGACACGGATCTGATGGGTCCGGCCAGTCTCTAATATACATTCTACAAAAGTATAACGGCTGAACCGTTCAAGCACATTGAAATGGGTGACAGCATCCTTGCTGTTCGTATCCGTCACAGTCATTTTTTGACGATCATGTTTGTCCCTTCCGATTGGTGCATCGATCGTCCCTTTGTTATGGGGAATCACACCGTGTACGATGGTCTCATATTTACGGGTCGTCGTTTTCGCTTTCATCTGCTCCCCTAAATGTTTATGAGCCAAATCATTTTTGGCGACAACCAAAAGGCCGGAAGTATCTTTATCGATCCGATGCACAATTCCTGGGCGCAAGATACCGTTGATCCCAGACAAATCTTTACAATGAGCCATCAAACCGTTTACGAGCGTGCCTGACATGTGGCCTGGGGCTGGATGTACAACCATTCCCCTTGGTTTATTCACGACAAGGAGATCCCCATCCTCATAGACGATATCCAGATCCATTTCCTCAGGTATCACCTCAAGCTCTTCTGGTTCAGGAATTTCGATGACGATGACATCTCCGTTTTGGCATTTATAATTCGCTTTGACCGATTCACCATTTACTTTCACGCGCTCTTCTTTGATCCATTGTTGGACCTGTGAACGTGAAGTCCCCTCTTGTTCAGTTGAAATGATTTTATCGACTCGTTCACGTGTATTTTCATCTGTTACTTTTATATGAACTAGCTCCATCTTAATTCTCCTTCTGCGTTCTGCTTTCCAGTAAAAAGGCAAGTGCAATCATTCCGACGCCGATCACCAGGGAGGAATCCGCTATATTAAAAATTGGAAAATCGTAGTTGATGATATGAAAATCAAGGAAATCCACAACCTCGCCCCGAAATAAACGATCAAGGAAGTTTCCGATCGCACCTCCAAGAATAAGACCTAATGATGTACTTAATAACACATTTCCTTTTGCTTCAGTATGTAAATAATAAACAACCGCTGCAATGACAATGATTGTGACAATGATGAACAACCACATCTGCCCTTGTAAAATACCGAACGCAGCTCCACGGTTCCGGTGTGAATGCAAATAGAAGAAATCGTTGATAATTGTAACCTGTTCCCCTAACTCCATTTTCGTTACGACAAACCATTTGGTAATTTGATCGATAATCAATACAAAGATCGCCAAAGCATAATAGCGCATATTAATCCCACCTTCGTTTCTACCCGTTAAATTTTAGCATATAGAAGGTGCTTTCACAATTAGATTTCTCGTTTTACGAAAAGGTCGGTGAACCCCGGACAATTGATAAAAGATAAGGCGCTGTTTAATCCTGTAATGGATTTTTCAATAGCGCATTTCTTTAAGCGAAATTTGCTACACTCCTGCTGAAAAAGCGAGCCAGGCTAAACTCCGCAGTGATTTAAGGATCTTCGACTATAATAATGAACTTCGACTAAGTACCACCACGTCCTATGGTGAACGTCGAAGCCAGCATAAGGAAAGCTTCTAAGAATTCTCATCGGAGACACAAAAATGATTTCATTTTTGTGTTGACATCCTGTGCAAGTGAGCGAGGAGGATCACCGATCGCCCGTTTCAACAATCAACAACGGAGAATAACAAAGCCAAGGATAAAAAAGAACAGCCTTTCGCTTTAAGACTGTTCATCCTCCATGAGATCCTGTTCGTCCATGAATTCATCGTATTCAACATTACGTTCAAAATTCACATGGTCAGCGCCAGTATAGCCTTCGATATCAGTTGAAACGAATTGCTCATACTCTTCAACATATTCTGTATTATCTTCTTCATCCACGATAGAAGAATCCTCATATGTCATGCTGTTTTCATTGAAGGATGCCACTTCGTAATAAACGTTTGGCGTATTGAATTCATTGTTATCATGTTCAGAATAATATTCATCTTCCATCTCTGTTAAAACTTCCTCTTCAATCGGACGATCAGAGGACATTTCTTGGTTTGGTGAGACCTCTTTTACAGTACGCACAGTAGGGAGGGCTTCTAATCGTTCCATCGGAATTTCTTTTCCTGTCACTTCACAAATCCCGTATGTCCCTTCCTTCATCTTATTCAATGAATATTCGATATCAGACAGTTCTTCCTTCAGGTGGCCGTTCAATGCGATGTCTTTTTCACGCTCATATAGCTCTGTTCCTGAATCAGCTGGATGATTATCATATTGTGAAAGCTCGCCTGATGAAGTATCACTAGCAAAGCCTCGGTTCAATCCGTAATGGTCATTTTGATCAAACTCATGCAAGATCTGTTGTTTTCTTTCTTCCAATTGCTTTTTCAGATGCTCATATTTCATGACGATACTTCCTTCCTATTGCATAGTAGTTATAGTTTGACCAGAGCGATTCATTTTACAACACAAAGTTAATCAAAATTCATCGATTGAGTACCTTGTTTCCGTGTTTTCCTAAAAACAGGGTATCATTATGCTTTTATGAAGCTTTCATGAGTACTTTGCACACGGTTTTTCGCACTCGAACGGTCTCATGAAGCTAGAAGTAAATACAAAAAAGCTGCTCTAAACAGAACAGCTTTCATGATTGTACCTTTATTGATAATTCTCAGTGACGACTGTTGCACAACGTGTACATAAGGTAGGATGTTCATCGTCTTTACCGACAGTCGGTGTAACTGTCCAGCAGCGCTCACAAGTTTCACCCTCAGCTGCCTTTACGACAACTCCTACTTGTTCATACACATCCGCTTGTTCCGGAGCATTTTCTTTGTCTCCAGCGACTGCAGCATGTGATACAATGAAGCATTTATCAAGTTCACCTACGTTGTTCAAGAGCTCTTTAGCTTTTGTGTTCGGATAAAGCTCAATCGATGCTGCAAGTGATTTCCCGATTTCTTTTTTATTACGTGCATTTTCTAATGCTTTCAGTACTTCGTCACGGATATCCAACATTTGATCCCATTTGGTTAGAAGATCTTCAGCATTCGGATAAGCCTTGGCATCAGGAATGGTCGTCAGTTGGACGCTTTCTTCCTTTTCACCAGGGATATACTGCCATACTTCATCCGCTGTATGCGGGATGATCGGTGTGACGAGCTGAGTCAATGCAACAACACTGTCATACAAAACAGTTTGCATTGAACGACGTTTATGATCATCTTCTGCCTCAATATACAGAGTATCTTTTGCGAGATCAAGATAGAATGAACTTAATTCGATTGTACAGAAATTGTGGATCGCATTATATACAGATGAAAATTGATAATCATCATATGCATCCTTCACTCGTCCAACCAACTCATTCATTTTGACAAGCATGTATTGATCAAGCTCGTTCATATCCTCATAAGCCACGCGATGCTTCGCTGGATCGAAGCCATTCAAGTTCCCGAGCATGAAACGGAGTGTATTACGGATTTTACGATATACTTCAGAAACTTGCTTCAGGATCTCATCAGAAACACGTACATCCGATTGATAATCTACAGAAGAAACCCATAGACGGATGATGTCTGCCCCTAGTTGCTTCATGACTTTCATCGGATCGATGACATTGCCTAACGACTTGCTCATCTTTTTACCTTCACCATCAAGTACGAACCCATGAGTGATGATCGTCTTGTATGGTGATTTTCCAGTTACAGCCACACTTGTAGATAAAGAAGAGTTGAACCAACCTCTGTATTGGTCAGTTCCTTCCAAATATACATCAGCAGGTCGTTGTAATTCAGGACGTTCATTCAATACACTTTGATGTGAAGAACCTGAGTCGAACCAGACATCCATGATATCTGTTTCTTTGGTGAATTCGCCATTCGGGCTATGTTCTGATTGGAAACCTTCAGGCAAAAGATCCTTCGCATCCCATTCAAACCAGACATTGGATCCATGCTCGCGGAACAGGTTCGAAACATGTTCGATCGTTTCTTGTGTGATGATCGGCTCTCCATCTTCACCATAAAAGACCGGAATAGGTACACCCCAAGCTCTTTGACGCGAAATACACCAATCCTCTCGATCCTTAACCATGTTGTGGAGACGAGTTTCACCCCAGTGTGGATACCATTTGACATTTTTGATTTCTGAAAGGATCTGATCCTTGATTTTATCAATCGATGCAAACCACTGGTCAGTCACTCGGAAAATAATCGGTTTCTTTGTTCTCCAGTCATGTGGATAGGAGTGGGTGATGAATTCCAATTTAAGCAAAGCGTCTGACTCTTGAAGTTTTTCTGTGATCGGTTTATTAGCATCATCATAAAACATTCCTTCAAAACCTGGTGCTGCCTCTGTCATGACGCCTTTGTCATCAACCGGGCAAAGGATGCCGATACCATAACGTTTCCCGACTTTAAAGTCATCTTCACCGTGGCCAGGAGCAGTATGGACACATCCAGTACCTGAATCAGTCGTAACGTGATCACTCAGCATCAGTAATGAATCTCGGTCATAAAACGGATGCTTTGCAACCACTTTATCAAGATCTGTCCCTTTAACCTGTTTTAGTACTTTTGGATCTCCCCATTCCAATACTTCTGTCAACTGTTCGAGAAGATCTTCTGCCACCAGATATTTGTTTCCGGCAGTTTCCACGACGACATAGGTGTAATCTGGATGGACTGCGATACCGAGGTTGGCGGGAATCGTCCATGGTGTGGTCGTCCAGATGACTACAGACACATCTTCTTCAACCACGCCTTTGCCATCCTTGACTTTGAATCCGACATAGATGGATGGAGACCGTTTGTCCTTATATTCGATTTCTGCTTCGGCAAATGCAGATTCAGATGATGGAGACCAATAAACAGGTTTCTTCCCTTTATAGATCAACCCTCTATTCGCCATTTCACCGAATACTTTGATTTGTTCCGCTTCGTATTCTTTATTCAATGTGATGTATGGGTTATCCCAGTCGCCTCGTACACCTAGACGCTTGAATTGTTCTTTCTGTAATTCAACCTGCTCAAGCGCATAGTCTGCACACATCCTACGGAAATCAGCGATTGTATGTTTCTTTCGGTCTACCTTCTTTTTCTTAGCGAGAGCTGTCTCGATCGGTAATCCATGTGTATCCCAACCAGGAACGTATGGCGCGTTGAAGCCATTCATTGATTTATAACGGACAATGATATCTTTCAATACCTTGTTCTCAGCATGGCCGAGGT
The DNA here is from genome assembly GCF_045920555.1 of Pseudalkalibacillus sp. A8. Classification (NCBI taxonomy): domain Bacteria; kingdom Bacillati; phylum Bacillota; class Bacilli; order Caryophanales; family Fictibacillaceae; genus Pseudalkalibacillus; species Pseudalkalibacillus sp. A8. The sequence goes on along the minus strand of NZ_CP174509.1, from coordinate 2,215,107 downwards.
GGATATTATCATTTGCATATGGTGGTCCATCGTGCAAGATGAATTTCGGTTGGCCTTTCGTTTTCTCAAGTACTTTTTCATAAATTTTCTGTTGCTCCCATGTTTCTTGAATGTTCGGCTCCTTGTTCGGAAGACCGCCCCGCATTGGGAAATCAGTTTTCGGCATCAATAACGTGTCTTTGTAATTCATATGTCTTTCCTGCCCTTCCAAAATTTCTTTACTCATTGATTGACGTGAATGTGGAGAATCCGAGCTTTATGACAAGCTGAGCCAACGTTCACTTTTACTGCAAAAAAGATTTTCCATCTATTATAATGAAATAAAAAACCTTCTCATCCCCAATAGGGACGAGAAGGTTGACTCGCGGTACCACCCTAATAGTCTATATGATTCCTTTTCATACAAACCACTCAGCATTCTTAACGTGAATGATGCGCCGCTGCTTACTCATTGTTATTCAGCGCGGTACTCCGGGGTGATCTTCCTTACTAGGATCTTTACCGGGCTTCCACCAATCCCGGTTCGCTTTGAAAGATGACCTAATCGTACTGTCCCCATCTTAGTAGGTATATGTTCCTGTCATCAAAGTATACCGAATTTTAAAATACTACGTCAAGTTATGTTTGCTTTTTCAGCATCCGACTCTGTAAGTTGATCCTGTTCTTTTTCATCTTTTGGAGGCATCAGATGCTCCCAATCTTCATTTTTCAGCATTTCCAGTTGAGCTTCGATCAGCATTCGGAAACGTGTACGGTAAACGGAAGATTGTTTCTTCAGTTCTTCGATGTCGAGCATGATTTTCCTGGATTTTGACAGTGCTTCATTTATGATTCGATCAGCGTTTTTCTCTGCTTCTTTTACAATCAAGCGGGCTTCTTTATTTGCATTGCGCTTTACTTCTTCGCCCGTTTCCTGTGCCACCACGATCGACTTGTTCAACGTTTCTTCGATGTTCGTAAAGTAGGAAAGCTTCTCTTCCATTTTCGCTAGCTTTTCCTGCAAGTCTTTCTTTTCACGTATGACACCTTCATAATCTTTGATGACTTGATCTAAAAATCCGTTTACTTCATCCTCATCATATCCTCGAAACCCACGATTGAACTCTTTATTATGAATATCCAATGGTGTTAAAGGCATGACGCCACCCCCGTATCGATGTCTTTACTTTCTTTCATTTTCGACATATTCAATACCAAATCCTTCTCTTATTTGGAATTTTTTGTACCATACGTAATTTTCCATTTCCCTTTTTTACTTTTACCATCAATAGAAATGAGTTTCGCTCTTCCAATACCTCGTACAGAAAGATGGTCTCCTTCTTCTAAAATTCTTGAAGGCTGATCGACAATCTTCCAATTCAGCTTTACTTTTTTGTTCGTTATGTAAGGTACCACCTTTGACCGTGATAGACGAAATACTTCGGACAATACGACATCTAACCTCAAAGAACTTACTGTACTTGCTGCCGTCGCCCATTCTTCGTCCTTGCTGTTCAATTTGTCATGGGAAATCACATTTGTACTTACAGATGTCTTCCCTACCGAATTGAAATTCAAACGGACGTAGTCTGCAATCTCACTTGCCAGAATGAGTTGAAATTTGGAGTCATCCATTAAAATATCACCGAATTTCTTCCGTTTCAAGCCGAGGCTCATTAAAGAACCAAGGACGTCTGAATGATGGATGGTGACAAATTTTGATGGATAATCTGCCTCAAGACATACGATTTCAAAGTCTTCCTCTTGAGGTTCATAATAAATGGGGTACAGCAAGGCTCTTGAACGTTCAATGCCCTGGTACCCCTTCCAGATTTGAAAACGGACTTCATCATTCGTACCAAGAAGAGATTTTACAATCTGCTGCTCTCTTGGATCCAGGAAATCTGTAACTTTGACCCTGTATTGATCCAGTACGAGTTTCCGCCATTCCAACACTTGATCCACAAATGGCTGTTCTTCTGGTCTGAAATGATCATATATCGACATATCGACACCTACAGATAATCAAATAATGCACGGACACCGATCTCAGCAAAGAACAGTGCAAACAATGCTGCGATTGGTGACAGATCAATCATTCCAAGCGGTGGTATGATTTTTCTGAATTGAGAGAGGAACGGTTCACAAATCGACCCTAAAAATTGACCAAAGGATGACTCTCTCGCATTAGGTACCCAGGACATGAAAATATAAATGATGATCAACCATCGATAAGCTCCTATTGCAAATATTAGGATATCTTCTAGCATTCTCTATAACCACCCTTTTAAGCTTCTATTCTTCACCAGTCATTTCAGAAATTGCACCTGAAACGTCTACATTATCTGGTGTGCACATGAAAGTGTTCGGACCAAGTTTTTGGATATCTCCACCGATGGCGTACACTGTTCCGCTAAGAAAATCGACAATACGTTTTGCCTGGTCAAGCGGGATTCTTTGCAGATTCATTACGACTGCTCTTCTGTTCTTCAATTGATCTGCAATTTCTTGTGCTTCAGAGTATGTCCTCGGCTCGATCAGAACGACTTTCACTTGCTGTTGAACACTTTGTAAACTGACGATATTCTGACTTTTCTGATCTCGGCGTGAACGAGTCATTGGTTCGACTTCTTCACCTTCTGGCTGTTCTACCTCATAATCTTCTTCATCATATAAATCGTCATCAAATGCGAAAAAATTCTTCAACCTTGATTTAATTCCCATGGAGAGCCCTCCTCATATTTCTTTTCCAACTAATGATGTACCGATACGGACAAAAGTAGCGCCTTCCTCTACGGCAATCTTATAGTCATTTGACATTCCCATGGATAGCTCTGAACAAGGTGCGTGTGAAAGGCCCAATGCTTGTACTTTTTCTTTCAGCAAACGCATCGTCCGAAAGATCTTTCGCAGCCTTTCTTCATCTGATATGAATGGAGCCATCGTCATCAAACCTACAACTTCAATATGCTCATACTGTGATACTTTTTTGATAAACTCTACAGCTTCTTCAGCATCTAAGCCGTGCTTCGATTCTTCTTCAGAAACATTAACTTGGACAAAACATTTGATCTTGCGGTTTGTTCTTTTGTTGATTTCCTTTGCAAGTGACATTCGGTCCAATGAGTGGATATAATCAACCTTTTCAATGATCGATTTTACTTTTCGGGATTGGAGTGTACCAATGAAATGCCATTGGACATCTCCATTGACCTGTTCATATTTATGTAAAAAGCCATCATCTCGATTCTCACCAAGATGGACAATTCCTGCCGAAACCGCTTCTTGGGTAGTTTCGACACTGACGTATTTTGTCACTGCAATGATTGATACCTTTTCCTGGTCTCTATTAGACTTTTGACAAGCTTGAGCTATGTCATTTTTAATCTGAAGCAAGTTTTCTGATATAGTCAATCGTTCTATGTACACCTCCTATTGATCCAACTTGATGAACCCTAACATTCTCCCAGTTGATCCCTTTTCTTTTCTATGAGAAAAAAATTCATTTACATTGCAGCTTGTACAAAGGTCCGTAATATGGATGTTTTCTTCTAAAACTCCGGATTTCAAGAGAAGCTGCTTATTCAATTGCTGTAGATTCAATTGAAATTTCGAATTTTCTGTCGAGGTATAGGGTCTATCGTACACTCTTTCGAGAGCACCATCAACTTGTGATATGACACGTTGATCCACCTCATAACAACAATGCTGGATTGATGGACCAACAACAATATGGATCGATTCAACAGGCACATTTTCCTCTTTCACCCAAGTTTCAATCATACGGGAAGCGATCCCTTTCACAGAACCTTTCCATCCTGCGTGAGCGATGCCTACGATATGGACCTCTTTTGAAAAGAAATAAATCGGTACACAGTCTGCATATGCTAGGGCAAGAACAAGGTCTCTCTCCTTCGTAAACAATCCATCTATCCCCATCATTCCCGAATCATAGGAGTTTGAACCCTTTCCCTTGTCCTTCTGTCCGACTTTCTGTATCTGATTGTCATGGACTTGGTGAGCAAAAACCCACTGGTTTAGCTGAGTACCGATTGCTTCAGCCAAGCGTTTCCTGTTTTCAATGACATTTACCTCATCATCATTCACATGCAATCCTAAATTCAAGGTACGAAATGGCTCTTGGCTCACCCCGCCATGTCTTGTAGAAAAACCTGCGGTCACCTTATCAAGTGTTTTTTCGATTCCGTAATATGTGCGGTGTTCAAGTGTAAAAGGATCAGCCACTTTTCAACCCTCCAACAATCATCATCGTGGATCTCTGTCGATAACAAGCTTAGCTCTTCCTATTTTATCACAAGTTGTTGAATTGTTGGAGAATACGTTGCTCATTTTAATTCTTTGAAGAATTATGGAATCCTTGTGGAGCCAACTCACTTCCAGATTGATCTTCAAACCTGACGAGAATGACATCTTTACCGATTTTGACGATATCCCTCCATGGGATGATGATATCATTTTCTTTTCGCATGAATCCCATCATCCTGCCTGCTCCGGGGATGACGATCGCTTCTATCTTCCCGGAATTCAGATTGATCTCAAGATCAGCAATATGGCCTAGTTTTCGTCCGTTTGATACGTTGACAACATCCTTGACTTGAAATTCGGAAATTTTTATCACAGTAATCGCCCCTGACTTTTTTAAAAGATGGTTTTAACAATGAAAAGTGTCACACCTTCTTAAAAAATAAGTACAACAATGTTTCTTTATAAAATATATGACAAGGTGATATAAAATGAACAAAAAAAAGAAGCCGACTCATTTTTATGATCGACTTCTCCAGGTATTCAACTGCTTTGGATACTTTTATTCATTTGAGTGATAGCGGCTTTTTCCAAGCGGGAAACTTGTGCTTGGGAAATCCCGATTTCATCAGCCACTTCCATCTGGGTTTTTCCTTGGAAAAACCTCATGGTCAATATCAATTTTTCCCTTTGATTCAATCGCGTCATTGCTTCTCTCAATGCAATTTCCTCAATCCACTGATAATCCTTCTGTTTATCATCACTTATCTGATCCATCACATAGATAGGTTCTCCGCCATCATTGTAGATTGGCTCAAACAATGAAACGGGATCTTGAATCGCATCAAGTGCAAAAACAACTTCTTCTTTCGTAACTCCTAGTTCACGTGCAATTTCCGTCGGGTTCGGCTCACGGGATTCCTTACTGACGATTTTATCACGTACCTGTAAGGCTTTATAAGCAATATCCCGTAACGATCGTGAAACCCGTATCGGATTATTATCACGCAAGTACCTTCGTATTTCACCAATGATCATCGGGACCGCATAGGTAGAAAACTTAACATTTTGACCTAGATCGAAATTATCGATCGATTTCATCAATCCGATGCAACCGACTTGGAATAAATCGTCGACATATTCACCTCGGTTATTAAATCGTTGGATGACACTCAGGACTAATCTCAGATTCCCATTCACAAGTTTTTCTCTTGCTGATAAATCTCCATTCTGCATTTCTTTGAATAAAACTCTCATTTCAGGGTTTTTCAACACTGGAAGCTTAGATGTATCTACACCACAAATTTCTACTTTATTTCGTGTCATATCTTCCCCTCCAATTGGGAGTTACTGTCAAACTAAAGTATCTCCTGAGGAGGAAAATTTATGCACAAGCTCCTGAATTATTGAAGATGATTTCAGGAAATTATGGGAATGATTTTGAAAGAATCCAGTCATGGAAACACTTCTCAGAGTTAATGGGAATAAAGCAAAAAAGGACATGCCGTATGAACAACACGGCAAGTCCTCTTCCGTACTTCTACATCATTTTGTTGAATTCTTTTTGAAGCCTTTTGATGATGCGCTTTTCAAGCCTAGAGATATATGATTGCGAAATACCCAATAAATCTGCAACATCCTTTTGTGTTTTCTCTTCGCCACCGGCAAGGCCGAACCTGAGCTCCATGATTTGTTTTTCCCTCGGTGATAATGTATATAGGGCTTTGACCAATAACTTCCGATCCACACTCGCTTCGATATCTCGCGTAATGATATCCTCCTCAGTTCCCAGCACATCGGATAGTAACAATTCATTACCATCCCAGTCGACATTCAATGGTTCATCAAATGATACTTCCGAACGCGTTTTGTTATTGCGTCGCAAATACATCAATATTTCATTTTCAATACATCTTGAAGCATAAGTTGCTAGTTTGATTTTTTTTTCAGGATTGAATGTGTTGACAGCTTTTATAAGACCGATTGTACCTATGCTGATCAGATCTTCGATATTGATCCCCGTGTTTTCAAATTTCCTGGCGATATAGACGACAAGACGCAAATTCCTCTCGATCAAAACTGCCCTTGCCGCTTTGTCTCCTTTAGGCAGCTTTTTCAACAATAACGCTTCTTCATCTTTCGAAAGGGGTGATGGAAGGGCTTCATTTCCGCCTATGTAATATATTTCTTCCGTTTTCACACCCAATTTGATCAAGAGTTTGTACCAGAACAACGTAAGTCGCAGTTTCAGCTTCCCCATTCATTATCCTCCCCCGGTTTTATTTAGTGGAATTCTATGATGCCGTTGAAGTTACTTTTGCATTCGATAACATCTTAGGATGAAGAATAGCGTTATACTCTCCTTCACCTGAGATATTTGTAAACGATAACCCCACAATGACATTGGACGTCTCGTACTTTACACCATTCTCCCAAACATTAAGGGAATCTGCCTTGCAACCAGTCAGAAATTGATTATTGCTTCCCACAGCCCTATAAGGAATGATACGCATGCGGTCTTGCCATGGATTCGGTTCATCCATCAATTCACCGATCGATTCAAGGTTTTCTGCTTGCCGAACTACAGCTTCAGGCACTTGGTCCGAAAAAACAGTCATATCCAAAATCATGACTGGGTTCTTTGAAATCGGATCATGCAGCTGGTTTCCACTATCTAAGAGGCCGATTCCTTTCAAGGTGATTGAGTCTATTTTCAATTCAAAATTCATAATTTGATCATAGCGAAGCTTTCGAACTTCGATTTGATCCACTCTCCGCTTTGTAAAATAAAGCATGACCGGAATCATTAAAATGACGAATAACCAACTGATCGGATCTCCCATTCCAGATGATTGTGTCTTGATAACACCGTTCATTATTTCTGCATCACTCTTTAAAAAATAATGAATCCCTAAAATTCCACCTCCTGTAATGAATGTTGAAAAATAGAACATGAATAAGCCTTGTACAAAATAACCAAAGCGCTTGTAACCGAACGTAGTAATGACGATGAAGACAGAATAAATGAATTTCAGAATCGGGTGATAGAGGATAGCTGCGTCTAGAAATAAAAACAAAACATATAAAGAGCCTAAAAATGCACCCAAGGTCAACCTTTTCTTAGAGATATTCCTTTTAAGAATCACCGCGGTCAACCACAATAATAGAAAATCGATACAGAAATTCAGAAACCAAATGACATCCAGATATATTGTCATTGGCCGCTCCTTTCCTAGTAAAACTGTGCACTTAGTATAGCGCAAGGGGGATAAAATTGTCTGTCGGTTTATGTGGGGGGCAAGCTATTAATTTTGAAAGATTTACAGAGTTTTTGTCGGTTGGATTAACGGGGATTCATGCTTTATTATCAATAGGCTTTGTTATTCTAAATGATTGATTATTGCGAAATTCAATAAGGAAAACTTGGCAAAGCCGAGCTTTAGCGAAGGTTGAGCCTTAGTTCCCATATACTAAAGAAAATATTTATACTTTCTTATAGTGAAAAATTACATTAAAATTTAACAACCAAAAAAAGAAGAGCAAACTCTTTTTTGAGTCAGCCCTTCCTTCCTATCATCAACCTTCTAAAACTGGATAAACTCCATTTTCATCATGGATTTCCTTCCCAGTGATAGGGGGATTGAATACACATACCATTCGCATATCAGTCTTCGCACGAAGCAGGTGCTCATCATTTTCATCAAGAGCATAGAGTGTATCTTTTTCAATCGGCCATACTTTATTATCTTTCAATGTAATGACCTCACCTTCTCCCTCGATGCAATAGACAGACTCTAAATGGTTTTGATACCAAATGTGTGTTTCTGTACCTGCCTTGATGACTGTGTCATGGACGGAATAGCCCATGTTATCATCCTTTAAAATCAATCTTCTGCTTACCCAGTTTCCTCCATCAATGGAATGTTCAGAATTGACTACATCTTTTAGTTTGACGACTTTCATGTTTCTGCCTCCTTGTTGATTCTCTTCTATTAATTGGTTACTGGTTCTTTCACCAGATGTTTTACACTTTCTTCTATGATTTCAAACCCTTTTTCTAAACCTTCCATATCAATATTGATCGGTGGGAAAAGTTTGAATACTTCATCTTCAGGTCCTGAAGTCTCCATAATCAATCCTCGTTTGAAGGCTTCAGCAGCTATTTCAGCAGATAGTCCTTCTTTTTTTGTTTCTACCCCGACCATCAGTCCTCTGCCGCATACTTCACCTTCCATTTCAGGGTACTTATCAGTAAGGTTGATGAGGAACTCCTGAACAACTCTTGATTTTTCTTGGATTCTTTTCTCGAATTTTTCATCCTCCCAATACTCAAGAGCCGCTACAGCTGTTACAAACGCATGATTAAATCCACGGAATGTTCCATTATGTTCACCAGGTGTCCAAATATCGAGTTCAGGACGGATCAAGGTGATGGCTAGTGGCAATCCATAACCACTTAATGATTTGGACATACAGACGATATCAGGCTTGATTCCAGCTTCTTCAAAACTGAAGAACGTACCTGTACGTCCGACTCCAGCCTGGACGTCATCTATAATCAGAAGGATATCAAATTTCTTACAAATCTCTTCAATCTTTTTCATCCATTCATAGCTGGCAGCATTGATTCCACCCTCACCTTGGACAGTTTCAAAAATCATGGCTGCTGGTGTTTCCACACCGCTGCCATTATTCTCTAAGAAGCGCTCCAAATACTCTAAGCTATCTGTACCATTGTTGACAAAACTGTCATATGGCATTGTCACTGTATTTTGTAAGGGAATCCCTGCCCCTTTTCTCTTAACAGCATTTCCTGTTACAGACAGGGAACCGATTGTCATCCCGTGGAATCCGTTTGTGAAACTGATGATATCTGTACGGCTTGTCACTTTCCTGGCTAACTTCAGAGCACTTTCTACAGTATTTGTACCAGTCGGTCCAGGGAACATCATCTTGTACTCATATCCACGTGGTTCCAAAATAGTCTCATTGAATTTTTGTATGAATTTTCTCTTTGCAACTGAAGCCATGTCAAGGGAATGGGTAATTCCATCCTCTGTAATGTAATCGATCAATGCAGATTTCATCTTTTCATCATTATGTCCGTAATTCAAGGCCCCTGCCCCTGAAAAGAAATCGATATATTCGTTACCATTTTCATCCCATAATTTATAGCCTTTGGCTTTATCAAACACTACAGGGAAACTCCTGCAATAGCTGCGAACTTCAGATTCCAATTCCTCAAAAAGTTTCAATTCTTCAACATTCTCCATCTTGAATTCCTCCTTGATTAGAATTTGGTCTAAATATTTAAATATTAGCCAGATATACGGTCGCGATTAAAAGGACCGATCCTGAAATTAAGTTCTGCTTCATGATCATCACTTGGGAATAGATCATACGGGAAGCGCTCTGATATCTCACAGTTGGTATCATGATAACGCGCAAAGCCCTTAAATAGTGATTGAGAAGCTTCATTCGAGGGGGTTACCGTAGCTTCTAAGTATTGGATACTCTGGCAGTTATCTCGTTCAATAAGTTCTGTGAGCATTTTAGAGGCGATCCCTTTACCTCTTTGATTAGGATCGACGCCCACTTGCCAGACGAATACCACCTGAGGATCTTCCGGAGGTATAAATGCTGTTACAAATCCAACAGTTTTATCTTTGATTTTTGCAATTACACAAGTTTCAGAAAAGAACTCACTCATCATGATATATTTATAAGTTGAGTTTTGATCAAGACTAGTATCATTTACTATTTTCCACATTGACTTTCCATCTTCTAAAGTCGGTTTTGTAAGTGTAACTTCTTCTATTGACTCGACTGTTTCAGTTATCATCGAATATCCTATTCTCCTTTCTGACAATTTTGAAAATCGGTCATGTGCTTATATTATAAGTACCAGGTATAATCATCAAACCATTTTAATAGCCATAAACAACTGTCAGTACCACTGACTACCGCTGAGTTAAGTTGAGGTGTACTATATAAAGTTATCCTGTTAATTGGTAGAGATTTCACATTGATTTATGAAAACCTTACGGGAAACAATAGAGTTGTTAAAAATTAAGGCTTTGTTAAATGGTAAAGTTGATTTTTGCAGGACATTTTCTAAAGCGAAATTCGCGACACTCCTGCGGGAAAAGCGAGCCAGGCGAGACCCCACAGCGATTTAAGGATCTTCGAGTATAATAATGAACTTCGACTAAATACCACCACGTCTGTGGTGAACGTCGAAGCCAGCATAAGGAAAGCTTCTAAGAATTCTCATCGCAGACACGAAAATGATTTCATTTTTGTGTTGAGATCCATGTACAAGTGAGCGAGGAGGCTTGCGGATCGCCCGCGGAAAAGAAGTGAATTTCGCGAAAACAAACAATTAAGTATAACAGAGCTAAAATAAAAAAGCTGTCTCCATATTTAGAGACAGCTTCATTAATAATCGATTTATCGGCGACGGTTCCGGTTTCTGAGGAACGCTGGAATATCCAACGTGTCATTGAAATCCGTTTGTGGATTTGTGCTTGAAGTACGTTGTCCTTCTTGTTGTCTAGTAGGTTGAGCCTCTTCCCGATTGTTCTTTTGCGGAGACGGCTGACTTGGTTGTTGATTATTCATCGATTGTTTCGGTCGTTGCGGCTGTGACTTTGCTTGAGGCTGTGAGTCATCAAAGCCAGTCGCGATTACTGTTACGAGGATTTCATCTTTCAAGTCTTCATTGATGACAGAACCGAAGATCATATTTACATCCTCGTCCGAAGCAGAAGATACAATATCTGCAGCTTCGTTCACTTCATAAAGGCTTAAGTTCGATCCACCTGTGATGTTCATGAGGACACCTTTAGCTCCATCAATAGATGTTTCTAATAATGGACTAGAGATCGCTTTTTTCGCTGCATCTGTCGCACGATTTTCACCAGCTGCAACACCAATCCCCATCAGTGCAGAACCTTTGGATGTCATGATTGTCTTCACATCAGCGAAGTCGAGATTGATCAATCCTGGAACCGCAATCAAGTCGGAAATACCTTGTACACCTTGTCGAAGTACATTATCTGCTTCTCTGAATGCTTCCAGCATCGGTGTGTTTTTATCTACAATTTCCAACAAACGGTCGTTAGGGATAACAATCAATGTATCTACTTTTTCTTTAAATGTTTCTATACCGCCTACTGCTTGAGTTGAACGCTTCCGTCCTTCGAAAGTGAAAGGTCGTGTTACTACGCCTACGGTCAATGCTCCGATTTCCTTTGCGATTTCAGCAATAACAGGTGCAGCACCAGTTCCAGTTCCTCCACCCATTCCTGCAGTGACGAACACCATGTCGGCACCCTGTAGGACTTCTTCAATCTGTTCCTTGCTTTCTTCAGCAGCTTTCTTACCTATATCAGGATTAGCACCTGCACCTAGACCTCTCGTCAATTTTGCACCAATCTGCATTTTCTTTTCTGCTCTAGAGAGATTCAAAGCTTGTGCATCCGTGTTTACTGCAATGAACTCCACACCCTGAACGTTATTTTCGATCATTCGGTTGACAGCGTTACTTCCACCACCGCCTACACCGATTACTTTAATTTTTGCGAGTCCATCCATATTCATATCAAACTCTAGCATTTGCGATCCTCCTAATTTACTGATTTTCTGATCTCGACGAATTATTCAAAGAAGGTTCCAAACCATTCCTTCATCTTATTTTTAACACCGGGCCTATCTTTCTCTACCCGTTGTTCGGTATTCCTACGCTTTTTCGTTGGTTGTTCTTCAACGATATTTTCCTCTGAAATTGAAGCCGCAACTTCTTTCCCCTGGATTTTCACATTCTTGAATGTAAACTGGATCAGACCGACACCTGTAGTATATTGCGCTTCACGAACACCAATATAATCAGGCATCGAAATACGTACATTCTGATCGAGCACCTCTCTTGCCAGTTCCAGGATGCCTGGCATCGCTACCACTCCACCAGTCAATACAAAACCGCCTGGCAATTCATTATATCCATTACGATGGAGCTCCTCCATGATAAGGCCGAAGATCTCTTCCATTCGTGGTTCAATGATATGAGCGAGTTCATATTGGGAGAATTGCTGTTCATTAGATGAACCGATTCGTGCTACTTCAAATGATTCTTCATCAGAAGCATGATCAATAAAAGCATGTCCATGTTTCACCTTAACACGTTCTGCATCTTCTGTCGTTGTCCGAAGACCAATTGATATATCTTTAGTAACAAAGTCTCCCCCGATTGGCAGTACTTTCGTGAACTGAATCGAACCCTGATCAAAGACTGTAAGAGTAGTTGAACCCGCCCCCATGTCAACGAGAGCCACTCCAAGGTTACGCTCATCCTTGTTCAAGGCTACTGTTCCAGCTGCCAATGGTTGAAGGCAAATATCTGCAATATCCAGACCAGCACGTTCAACACAGCGGAGAACATTATGTAGTATCGTTTTCGATCCTGTTATTAAAATACCTTCCATTTCTAATCTAACGCCGATCATCCCTCTTGGATCATTGATTTCTCCTAGTCCATCTACCACAAATTCTCTTGGAATGACATCAATGATTTCCCGTTCAGGAGGTATGGACATTACTTGTGCTGCATCTATGACTCTTGTAATATCTTCATCACGTATTTCACGGTCTTCACTTGATACTGCAACAACCCCATGGCATGGCTGAAGCTGCACATGGTTTCCAGTAATTCCGACGATAACCGAATTGATCTGGACTCCTACCATCCTTTCGGCTTGTTCAACAGCTTTTTTTATCGAACGAACAGTTTCATCAATATCAACTATAGAACCTTTTTTGATTCCTTCTGATTTCGCATTCCCTACACCAATGACATTAAAGGACTCATCAGACATTTCTCCAATGATTACTTTAATATTGGATGTACCGATGTCTAAGCTAATCATAACTTCGCTGCTGTTCATTCTTTGGCACCTCCTTTGAAATATCGACTCTTGCTTGATTGTTTTTTTTAGGTTATTTCATTTCATTCGATAAATAAAATGGGATTTCACTCTAAATGGAAAGGAAACTCTACAATTGTGTATAGTAGTTCCCCCCTTAAGATTTCAGGATCATTCGGTGTGAAAAAAGAACGAAAATACCTGATAAAATCCGTATTTAAGGAATGTATTCAACATCAAGCAAGCATTCCCTTTATTTTTTAAAAGTTTTTTGAGTTAATTTCTCTCTGCCTGTTGATTTCTAGAGCTTTTCGTGAGAAGCAGACGACGGATAACCGCTATGTTGTTGAAAAGTCTGACTCCAAAAGCAAAAATCGCAGCTAAATACAAGTCTACACCAAGATGGACACCTAGAAAAGCCAAACCTGCTGCAAGGAGAATATTAAAGAAAAAACCTGAGACAAAAACTCTGTCATCGAAGGTTTTTTGCAATTGGGCACGTATTCCTCCAAACAAGGTGTCCAATGCTGCCAATACGGCAATAGACAGGTAGCTCGTATATTCTGGGGGAACCCTCAAATCCGACATGAACCCAAGAAGAAGACCGATCAATAAACCTAAAACAGGCAGCCACATTTTACGTCTCCCCCTTCTCTTCCATAAATTTAACGCGAATTTGTTGACTGTATGGCGGTAAAGAAACTTGATCAACTAGTTTAGAAGATAAGAGAAGATTTTCACGAGCGAAATCGTCACCTGATTGAGAAGTCAGCATTTCTTTGTGTAATTTATCAGCATCTCTAGAAAGAACTTTAACTTTGAATGGTAAAGGAGAGATTGGCTTATCATTTATGTATGTCTTACCATTGACTTGCCGAATCGGTGTTGTACTGATGATCCGGTCACCATCAATTACAATTTCTTCTGCCCCATAACTATTAAGTTCATTGATCAATCGTCTTAATAATTCAGGATGGATAGAAATTGCAGGTTTCCCGACTAAATCTTTATCATTTAATAAGGGTTCGATAGTAAGTTCGATTCCATGTCCGCTAACCTCTGTTAATCCCGCATCTTTTTTCAGATCTGCAAGTGTTTCTTCTAAAGTTTCCAATTGTCCGCCTGTACCTGATTTGGAGTATTCATCAATCAATTGTTCATACTTATATATTTCAGCATATAATTCTTGCTGGGTCTTTTTTTGGCTCTCTAGGTCATTCCTAAGTTCCCAAATATCTCTTGTATCCCGTACCATGGGTTCTTCGTTAGTATGAAACTGCACTGCAAGCATAAAACCGACAATCATTGTCATGATAAAGAATTTAAAGCGTCTCTTCATGGCTGTTTGTCATCCTTCCTTGGCGATAAAAGGAGGTATTTCGATCGAAGATTCTTTTTGGATACGGACTTGCACGCCATCATTAACCAATTGGTCTGTGATATTGCCCGTCAAATTCAATGAATTCGAAAAGATATCCGAATCACCTATAGCGGTGATGACAAATGGAGCTGGATGTTTAACTCCATCCACACTTACAACCGGGCCAACACAATCGATATGTGTGGTATGTGAGATTCGTTGCCCATTGATAGCCACAGCCTCAGCTCCTGTTACATACAGCTCATGGATGACCATCCTGATATGCTCCTCATGGACGATGTAATCATTTGGATTCTCCGCATCAGGTATGTATGAACTGTCTTCAAGTGATACAGATATGCCTTGTCCTTCTACCGATACTTGTCCTACCACTTTCCTTAGCTTTTTGATTTCCTCGACAAAGTTGAATGACCTTTTTTCTTTATCGGCAATCTCTTCTTCCATTTTACTTACTTTCTTCTGGGCTGCTTCAAGCTCTCCCTGTAATTTACGGTTTTCTCTTTGAATGGAAAGAATACTAGAACGCAATTGGTCTTCCCGTTTCCATTGATCATTGGTAGGTTGCATTCTTTCTTCTTTCGTATATTGATAGGAAAAGGCAATCATGAATCCGGTGACGAGCAAGATCAATGAGTAGATTGCATACTTTCCTCTAACCTTCATTCTCTGTTTGTTCCTCTCCTTCTTCCTCCTCAGTTTCAAAAGCTTCGAATCTCGGTGATTCTGACATATAAATCACACCATCCGTATTTCCATCGAGCTTGTCCACGATAGAAGGGTAGTATTGCATATATTCTGCAAAACTTTGGATTCTCGATTGAACCTCATAGCCGTCATTCATATACAACGTTATATGCTGTAAGTCCTTTTCAAGGGGAGTATGATGAATTTCTGAAATTCTCAACCTTACACTTTCCGAAAGCTTCGTTAGCTCTTCAGCCATTGCTTTTATCAGATTTTCATCTTCCCACTTCACTAAGATCGGGGCATTTGATGGAACAGTATCTTCAGAAACCTGCGGGAGAGATTCTCCATTTTGGAGCAACGGCAAGTATTTACCGTCATTTTCTAAAAAAGCGACCTTATCGTACTCTGTAACAGTAATGATTACTTTATTTGGGAAAACTTTCTCCACTTCCACCGATTCCACTTGCACAATTTTTCGAACCTGAGATTCAACATTTTTAGGATTCACCGACCAATAACTCGTATCTGTTGAAAAATCAAGCTGTGATAATATTGTATCTTCTGGTATCAATTGATTCCCTTTAATATCAATCGTCCTTACATTGCTTAATGGAGACTGGAAGTAGACAATGATAAGTATAAGTAAGAAGAAAAAAGAAATATAGAAGATCATCCTACGATTCGCTTTTTGCTTCCGTTGTTGTTTTAGTTTCGGTATACGGTCTACTATTGTTGTAACCTTTTCATTGTTCATAAAGGCTTCCCCCATCTGACGAGGACTTAGAAAGAGTGAAGGGGATGACCCATATGTGTCTGGACGGTTAATCGACCAACATTTGGAGTCAACCCCGTTCATATGTCCACTCTTTCAGAACACATCTATTTAGTTGTATTATAGCACACTAAAATGGTACATTAATCCATCTTTTCTACATCTGACAAGAATTTTTCAAAAATACCAACAATGTTTTCCTGATAGGCTATCGGCCTATCATTTCGACTTCAGTTTCCATGTCGATATCGTGTTTTTCTTTGATTGTCCTTTTCACCAGGTCAATCAGTTCAATCACGTCTTGAGCTTTTGCATCTCCGGTATTGACGATGAAATTGGCGTGCATTTCAGAGATCTGCGCACCACCGATCGCCTTACCTTTCAATCCTGAACTTTCAATCAATTGACCAGCATAGCTTGGTAATGGGTTCCGGAATACGCTTCCGCAGCAAGGGTGATTCCATGGCTGAGTATCTTTCCGATAATCTTTATTTTTTTGCATGACGTCTGTTATGCTCTCACGATCGCCTTGCTTAAGCTGCAAGACCGTTTCTATGCATATACCGGGTTTCTTCTGCAGGATCGAAGTACGATATGAGAAATCCATCTCTTCAGCAGTCAACCATTCTATTGAACCATCATCGAAGAGAATATGGGCTTTTTTAAGTATTTGCGACATATCAGACCCATGTGCCCCTGCGTTCATGTACACGGCGCCACCCACTGAACCTGGAATCCCACTTGCAAATTCTAGTCCAGCCATCCCTTTTCGACTCATGATTGTCGATAGTTTTACTAGTGAATAACCCCCGCCGACAAGGATTTCTTCGTCATTCTCTTCCAAATGGTCCGTACCCTTTCCAAGCTTGATGACAACTCCCTCGATGCCTTGGTCGGAAACCAGCAGATTGGATCCGCGGCCAATGGTCGTCCAAGCGACATCATTTTCTTTTACGATTTTTAGAATCTTCTTTAAAGACTCGATCGAATCTGGTTCGACGAGGACATCGGCTGGACCACCGATTTTTATCGTTGTATGTTTGGAAAGTGGTTCATTTTTTAATACTTTACCTACTTCAGCTTGTTCTAATTGTTTTGTAATATTCTCCACTTTACTTACACCACCTTATATATCTCCATACTATGATATGCACTATACATGTACATAGCTAAACATGTTCATAGTAACATTCATTTTCTATTTGAAACAAAACGATATTTAGTCGAGACTTCAAAAAAAGAAACTTGGCATCTGCCAAGCTGGTTCACACGTTAAAAAAATGATTGAAGTCCCATTTTAAAGTCTAATGGAACGATGATTTATTGTCTAGCCTAATACCTTGCATAGCGACTTATATTCAATAACACACCCAGTGCCATAAGCATCAGTGTAAGGGAAGATCCACCATAGCTTAGAAACGGAAGTGTGATGCCTGTTACAGGCATCAAGCCCGTAACCACCCCTATGTTGATCATGACCTGGATAGCAATCATTCCGATGATGCCGATCGCAAGAAGACTGCCGAACAAATCAGGTGCTCCCAATGCAATACGGATCCCTCTCCAAAGTAACAGACCAAACAAAAGGAGTACTAATGAGCCTCCTATAAATCCAAGCTCCTCTGCAAGAATAGCGAAAATGAAGTCTGTTTGCGGTTCAGGTAGATATCCGAACTTTTGCCGGCTTTGTCCAAGACCTAACCCTAACAATCCACCTGGTCCAATCGCATATAACGATTGGATAATTTGGAAACCACTACCAAGTGGATCGCTCCAAGGATCCAGAAACGAGGTGATCCTTTTGATCCGGTATGGTGCTGAAATGATCAATGCGACAAGTCCGAGTACACCAATGAAGCCCAGACCGACAAAATGGCTTACTCTCGCTCCAGCTACATAGATCATTACGATACAGGTTCCTACTAATACAGCCCCAGTCCCTAGGTCCGGCTGAAGCATGATCATTCCAAAAGCAAAGAGGACAACCCCTAGCGAAGGTACCAGTCCTTTTTTAAAAGAAGTGATTCTCTTTTGATTTAAAGAAAGATAGCGTGCCAAGAATGCAATCATTGCAAGTTTTGTAAACTCGGAAGGTTGAATGGAAAACGCTCCCACACCAATCCAGCTTCTAGCCCCTCCTCGTACCATTCCTATACCAGGGATCAAAACAGCAACTAGAAGGATAAAGCATGCGATGAGAAGCAATTTTGACCAGTTCGACCAGCTCCAATAATCGACTTGCATGATTAGGAACATGGCAATGACGCCTAATCCAGCGAAAAGCAATTGGCGCTTGGCGAAGAAAAAGGAATCCTCAAACCTGATCTCTGCCCATTGGGCACTGGCACTATATACAGTTATGATTCCTATTGCAAGCAGGGTCATCGTTACAATAACCAAAACAAAGTCTGGTGTTTTTTTAGCCTTAGGCAATCAAGACACCCCTAATCTAAAGGATTAAAACGTCCTGTTAAGAGAGTGTCCAAAAAGTCGCAAATTTGAACAACCTCTTTTACCTAAGTTTATGCACCGCCTCGATAAACATGTCCCCTCTTTGTTCGAAAGAAGGATATTGATCCCAGCTGGCACACGCTGGAGACAACAATACAACATCACCCGTGACGGAACATCTATAAGCAACAGGAACGGCTTTTTCAACATTATCAACATGTTCAATCACCTTTATTCCTGCTTCTTTAGCTGTCTTCATCAATTTTGGTGCTGTTTCTCCGAACGTGATCAACGCTTTCGTATTCTTCAAATAAGGGATCAATTCATCAAATTCATTTCCGCGGTCCAACCCTCCTGCAAGCAAGATCACTGGTTCCTCAAATGCTGATATTGCTTTCTGAGTAGCCAGTATATTGGTTGCCTTTGAATCGTTATAGAATTTTACCCCATCGACTGTCTCGACATATTGAAGACGATACTTCACCCCACTGAATGATGTTAACACGTTCTGAATTTGCTTATCAGAAGCGCCTGCTATTTTTGCAGCAGCAGTAGCAGCTAAAACATTTTCAAAATTATGTTTTCCTGGCAAGACTACTTCTTTGATTGCGATGACCGGTTCATTATTGTACACGATAAAACCATCTTTAAGGCAAGCTCCTTCAGTCAAAATCTGTTTTGTGCTGAACGGTACTTTAGTACTTTTAACTTCTTTTATCAATGAGGTGACTTCGTGATCATCTGCGTTATAGATACAGAAATCATCATCCGTTTGATTCTTGAAAAGACGTGCTTTCGCCTTGCCATATTCATCACGGCTTCCATGATAATCCAGGTGTGCATCAAAGATATTAAGAAGTATACCGATGTGCGGCTTGAAAGAATCGATCCCCATCAATTGGAAGCTTGAAAGCTCTGCTACGAGGATATCATCCAAATTCGCCTGGTCTGCTACTTCAGAAAGCACCGTGCCGATATTTCCAGCAACAATAGGATTCTTCGGGCTGCCTTCCAGCATCAGGCCTAATAATGTTGTAGTCGTCGTTTTCCCGTTGGATCCCGTAATTCCGATGATTTCAGCATCAGTCAAATACGATGCAAGTTCAACTTCCGTATAGATCGGAACCCGCTTTTCTATGGCAGCCTGAATTAATTTATTTTCATATGGTATTCCTGGATTCTTCACGATAAAATCGATTGGCTTGTCCAACAACGACAAGGGATGACTTCCGCAATGGACTTCGATTCCTTGTGCCATAAGTTCTTTCGCTTCCTTATTCTTTTCAAGTTCTTTCATATCGTTTACGACCACATTGGCACCATGCTTGACTAACACCTTAGCTGCAGCAAAACCACTTTTTGCAAGCCCGATCACAAGCACATTTTTATTATTGAGTTCATTTTTTCGCTCCATTTAGCTCAACACCTCGATATAAACGCCAAGAGCAGCTAATAACAGTCCGACGCCCCAGAAGGTAACAACGATCCGCCATTCACTCCAACCGCTCAATTCATAATGGTGATGCAGTGGACTCATCTTGAACACGCGCTTTCCTGTTGCTTTAAATGAAACGACCTGAATCATGACGGACAACGTCTCAATGACGAATACTCCACCGATAAGGACAAGTAGGAGTTCCATTTTGGTTAGGATCGCAACTGCAGCGATCGCTCCTCCTAAAGCCAGAGATCCAGTATCGCCCATAAATACTTTTGCAGGATGGGCATTGAATACAAGGAATCCTAGAAGAGAACCGACGACCGCTAGACAAAACAACGCAATACCTATTTCAAATTTACTTGAAGCCACTACCGCAAAAGCTCCAAAGGCAATTGCAGCTGTTCCGGCTAAAAGACCATCAAGTCCATCTGTCAAATTGACAGCATTGGATGCACCGACAAGCATTACGATGATCAGAATGAAGTAGATCCAACCTAATTCGATGGACCAATCTGTTCCAGGTAGAGAAAGTGTAGTCGATATCCCTGCTGCCCTCATGCCAAAATAAAAGATGATTGCAATAACGAGTTGTCCAAGCAGCTTCTGTTTGGATGTCAAACCTAGATTCCGCTTCATGACGACCTTGATGAAATCATCGATGAATCCAATGATCCCGTAACCTAAAGTGACAAACAATAGAATCATCGTTTCGATCGTAAGAAGACCAAAATACCATGATATCACTAATGTCGATAATATTAAGGAAACTATAATGACAATACCACCCATAGTAGGTGTCCCTGATTTTTTCTGATGTGATTTGGGCCCTTCTTCACGTATGCTTTGGCCGAATTTAAGACGCTTTAAAAATGGTATGAAAATCGGCGAAAGGACGACAGCTACAAGAAATGAAGCCAGAAGGGTAACAATTAATGCTGTAACCATTCTTTTTAACCCCTCCCAGTAAATATGGTTTCTGAATAGATAACGTTATTGGTTTTATGATTTCTATTATATTTGCTTTTTAATTGCTTCACGTGCAATTTCACGGTCATCGAAATCAATCGTATTGTTTCCAATGATCTGATAAGTTTCGTGTCCTTTGCCTGCAATCAAAATCACATCGTTCTCTTCGGCATTTTCTATGGCGTATTCTATTGCAGCTTTCCGATCGATGATGGTAGTGTAAGAGTCATCACCAACACCGGCCTCCATATCTTTCAGGATAATTTCAGGATCTTCTGTTCGAGGATTATCCGAAGTGAATATCGCTAGATCTGAATGGTCAACTGCGATTTTAGCCATCATAGGCCTTTTCGTTCGATCCCGGTCTCCTCCACAACCGACAATGACAGTTACTTTCCCTTCAGCAAATTCATTGATGGTTGTCAGGACGTTTTCCAAACTGTCTGGCGTATGGGCGTAATCGACAATGACAGTGTATGGTTGTCCTCCATCCACCACCTCAAATCTGCCTGGAACCCCTTCAAGTTGTTCGACAGATTCGACCATTTTTTGTTCATCCAGACCAGCTGCTATACCCGCAGTGATGGCAGCAAGGACATTGTATACACTGAATTTACCGATAAGCTTCATCTGAATATTATAGGGACCCCTCAATGTATGCAATTGAAACGTTGTCCCTCTACCGGTTATTGAAATCTCTTTTGCCATGACATCACTCTTATTCTCAATTCCATATGTCATGATTTGAGCTGCGGTAAGTTTTTTGTATTTCACTGTCGCTGCATCATCTTCATTCAATACGGCAACCTTTTTCTTCTTGTTACCATATGTATTTCCAAGTTGCGAAAAAAGAAGCCCTTTCGCCTGAAGATACTGCTCCATCGTCTTATGATAATCGAGATGGTCCTGTGAAAGGTTGGTAAATACTGCAATATCAAAATCACAGCCCCGTACCCTCCCCATTTCCAAGGCATGTGAAGAGACCTCCATGAAAGCTCCATCTACCTTCTCATCGACCATTTTTGCAAATGCTTTTTGTAAGAAGGGGGCTTCAGGAGTCGTGTTAGCGACAGGATACGTTTGATTATTGATCCTCATTTCAATCGTTCCGATTACCCCAGTACGATGGTTCTGATCTTGAAACATTTTATCCAAGATGTGTGTGATCGTTGTCTTTCCATTCGTGCCAGTAACCCCAATCAATTGTAATCGATGGGTTGGGTGATCATAAAATTGATCTGACAGCACAGCAAGGGTATGGCGGCTGTCTCTGACAAGGATGACAGGCACAGTCGTTTCTATCATTTCTTCTGCTACTATAGCCGAAGCTCCTCTTTTGACCACATCGTCAACATATTCATGGCCATCAAAATTCGCCCCTTTTATACATACAAAAAGGTTTCCTTTTTCAACATTGCGAGAATCCATTTCTATCCCGGTAATTTCCGGATTCCCCTCATTCTTCAATTGATATACAAACAGGTCCTCAAGTAATTCATTTAATTTCTTCATATCTGACAATCCATCCTTTAACTTTTCGTCCCTCTCCATTTTACTATACCTTCAAAAGAAAGTGCCAAACACTCTCGATCAACAGTCTTACTAATAGAGTACTCTACTCAGGGCTGTTGATTGAACAAGAGAATGTCTGACACTGTTACTATCCTTCAAAACTATCCATATGCTTGTTCATGCAGTAAGTACTCTAGGTTCCATTCTAATCCTCTGAGGATGTTTTGTCACCCATATATAGACGAATCGTCGAACCTACAGTCATTTTAACTCCCGGAGCAGGTGCCTGGTCGATGACAGTATCCCCTGTGCCGACAGTTTCGATTTTCAATTCATAAAATGCTTTATGAATATCTTGTCTTGTCTTTCCTTTTAAATCGGGAATTTGGATCAAAGGCTGGTCAAGCCAGGTCAATTTTTTTTCAATTTGGTCTTTCCTTTTCGGTACACCCATTGCAGGTAAGCTGTCCTCAATGATATTTCCAACGATCGGAGCGGCTACGATCCCCCCGAATTGCAAGGTTCCTTTCGGATTATCCACAGCTACATAGACTACGATTTGCGGATCATCAGCAGGGGCGAAACCAATGAAGGAAACGATATGATTATCCTTCAAGTACTGGCCGTTGACAGCTTTCTGTGCTGTACCAGTCTTCCCTCCTACACGATACCCGTCTACAAATGCGCCCTTCCCTGTCCCTTGTGCCACGACAGTTTCCAGCGCTTCACGAACTTGTTTGGATGTTTCAGCTGAAATGACGTGCCGCTTCATGTTCGGAGTCGTTTTATTTACAGTTTCCCCTGTTTCAGGATCCAACCATTCTTTGGCTACATAGGGGGTGTATAAGTATCCGCCGTTTACTGCAGCTGCGACAGCTGAGACCTGCTGGATCGGAGTCACAGATACACCTTGTCCGAAAGCAGTGGTTGCAAGCTCAAGCGGACCGACTCGATCAAGGTCGAATAAGATCCCCTTACTTTCACCTTGAAGGTCGATGCCCGTCTTCTCTCCAAAACCAAAATCATTAATATAAGAAAACAACTTCTCTTTGCCTAACCGCTGACCTAATACCACAAAACCTGGGTTACATGAATTTTGGACCACTTCTAAGAAGGTTTCACTCCCGTGGCCGCCTCTTTTCCAGCATCTCAACTTCCGGCCCGCCACTTCAATCGAACCTGGATCATGTATGGTGTCCCTTTGGAGGTCTACTTTATTTTCTTCCAAAGCAGCTGCCAACGTAATAATCTTGAAAGTGGAACCTGGCTCATAGGTACTCCACACGGGTTTATTCCGATTGTAGATCTCCTGGGGGACTTCCCGAAAATTAGATGGGTTATAGTCTGGCCTAGAGGACATCCCAAGTATTTCACCGGTTTTCGGGTCCATTGCGATTGCAACGACGCCGTCAGGGTTATACGTTGCTTCTGCAATATCCAATTCACGTTCAATGATCGACTGGACTTTCGAGTCGATGGTAAGTTTAAGATCCAGTCCATCTTTTGGTGGTTCATATTCATCTGACAAAGAAGGCATCCGATTGCCCCTGACATCAGTATAGAAAGATACATGTCCTTTTTCTCCGCTCAAATAATCATCATATTGTAGCTCAAGCCCTGTCAATCCCTGATTATCGATTCCTACAAATCCCAAGACGTGGGATAAATAGTTTCCAAATGGATAATGGCGTTTACTATCCTCTGCTATGAAAACCCCTGGAAGATCGAATCCCCTTATTTCATTCGCCTTTTGATTACTAATTTTTCTGCCTCCAGGATAAATATTGACGATTGATTCCTTTTTGGTGATCGTCTTATAGACTTCCGTTTCGCTGAGGTCCAATGCCGCTGCTAGTTTTTGCGCAGTCGCTGCTGGATCCCTTACTTGTTTCGGTACGACATACACAGTTGGAGCACTGATATTCTTTGCAATCGGGACCCCGTTCCTGTCAAGGATCTCCCCTCGTTTCGGTTCAAAAGGAACATTCCGGCTCCAAGAGTCAAGCGCCAATCCTGTCAGCCATTCCCCTTTCACAAACTGGACATAGCCTAACCGGCCCATAATCACTACTAAAAATAAGAGTCCGGCCACAAACACAAAAACAAGCCGTCTCCTTACAGTCACATTAGAAACTCGCACTTGTCCAACCTCCTCGGCAGATGAGCTCGTTTCATTTATATGCCTGTATAGAAACAGCTAGAACAAATCAGTTATTTCTTATTTCTTCCTCTTCGCTATCATTCTCGCTTTCTTGTTCCTCCTGTTGCAGCCCTTCTTGAGGAGACTTCAATTCAACGACGAGTACGGAACCTGCCTTTACAACTGAGCCTTTTTTGATACTTTGCAACGACACGAACCCGTTTCCAGTGAATTCAGGAGTCTTCAAGTCTAAAACCTGTGCGAGACGCAGGACTTCGGAGCGGGACATCCCTGTAAGATCAGGCATTTTCACGTTTCCTTCCGTCCTTAGGAAGACTTGTTCACCTTGAAGGATCATCGTATCCGCATATGGTGCTTGGCTGATGATGCGATCACCTTCCCCGAGGACTTGTACATTCATCCCTTTTTTCTCTAATTCTTTTTTTACCTCGATAGAAGATTGCCCTTCAAAATCTTCAAGTTGGAGATTGTTTGAAGTCTTCTCCGTTGTTTCTTCCACAGTGGTCTCATCCGGAGTGATGTTCAAATATTGAAGCCCACCCTGCATGACTGGATTGAAAACCTTAGATACAGGTACAGATCCTGATTCATAAGCCTCATCGTCCAGATCAGGACGGTCAATTGCAACATAAACCAATAACTTCGGATCATCTGCTGGCGCCATACCAAGGAAAGAGAAGATATAGTTGTCATGTCCACTCATTAATGCTCCGTTTTCATAGAGCTGAGCTGTCCCTGTCTTACCCGCCACATCATATCCTTCAAGGTTATAGTTTTTCCCGGTTCCATCCGTTACGACTGATCTCAATAGTTCACGGACGTGTTTGGAGGTGTCTGCAGAAATTGGACTGCCGACAACTTCAGGCTCGTAACTTTTCAACACTTCCCCGTTGTTTTTATCGACAATCTTATCGAT
The DNA here is from genome assembly GCF_045920555.1 of Pseudalkalibacillus sp. A8. Classification (NCBI taxonomy): domain Bacteria; kingdom Bacillati; phylum Bacillota; class Bacilli; order Caryophanales; family Fictibacillaceae; genus Pseudalkalibacillus; species Pseudalkalibacillus sp. A8. Next base: position 2,189,657 of record NZ_CP174509.1, on the reverse strand, counting down.
GACGAACGGTTTCATCATCTTCCCGCCATTTGCAATCGCTGTCGCTGCCTGGATCTGTTGAATTGGTGTAATTGCAGTACCTTGGCCAAAAGCAGTAGCTAATTTTTCAATCTCTCTATTAAACTGAATTTTGGAATCTGCTTCTCCAGGGATATTGATCCCCGTCTTTTGATCAAATTCCCATCGATTTGTCAAGTATTCTTGCAACTTTTCAAATCCTAGCTGCTCTTTTGCTATTTTCGAAAAGGCTGCATTTGAGGATCTTCTTACGCCCTCATCATACGTAATCGTTCCCCATCCTTCACCATTGTTATGATCCCTAACCCTGCTATATTCTGTCTTATATACACCAGATTTGAATTGATCATTCCCATTATAGACGCCTTCTTCAATAGCCGCTGCAAGGGTGAATATTTTCATCGTCGAGCCAGGTTCAAAGGCTGAACTGATAGAGAAGTTCGTATAGTTCGTGATATCCCTTATATTCGGATTGAAGCTTGGCCGGTTTGACATCGCAAGGATTCGACCCGTTTTAGGATCTGCCACGATCGCCATCATCCGTTTCGGATGATATTCTTCTTCTACGTTATTCATCGCTTGTTCCATGAACAATTGTATCTTTTCATCAAGAGTGAGATAAACACTCGCACCATGTTTCGGCTCTTTAATGACTTCTTTTGGATCAGGTAATTTATAACCATATCGGTCACTTTGATATTTCAGGGAGCCGTCCTCTTCCTGCAAATACTTATCCAAGGACTTTTCCAATCCCATCAATCCGGTCCTGACCCCTTCCTCATTGTTGGAAGTATAACCTAGTATATGGGAAGCGAAATCCTGGTTCGGATAATACCGCTTCGTATGCCGCTGGAAATCGATTCCACTGATCTCCAACGCTTTGATTTCTTCCATTTTAGAATGGCTGATTTTACTGCCGCCCGGTCCTAATTCGACCTGGAAGGCTTCCCTGCTCATCAAATCTGTCAATCTTGATTCCGACATTCCTAGTATAGGAGAAAGTTTACTAGCAGCTTCAGCTGGATCCTTGATATGGTTCTTGTAATCCTCATTCAGAATCGCTATTACAGTATAGGAAGGAATATCTTCAGCGATCGCTTTACCGTTCCGGTCGTAAATCGTTCCTCTGTTTGCATCAAGTGAAGCTTTCTTTGTCCACTGTTCTTCCGCCATTTTTTCAAGATTGACACCCTCCGCCTGACCTGTCCAACCTAAATAAAAAAAACGCCCGATCAATAAGAAAAAGAGCAGGACAAATATCAAAGATAGAATCACTGCTCCCTTATTAATATTCGAATTCTTTTTCTCTATCATTCATACCACACCTAAACTAATTGTTTACTACTTTGATATTTTTATCATCGAACTTCATGCCCAGCTTCTGCTCTGCAAAGTTTATGATTCGTAAAGGCTCACTGAGTTCTGATTTCTTGAGTGCCAAATCATCTACTTGCTTGCTTTGTTGATCGATGCTCTGTTCCATTACTTGGATCTCTTTATTCACGGTGTACATTTCAGCATAGTTTGAAATGATGAAGATCGAAGCTGCCGCTAACATCAACGCAGCGAACGTCCAAAGGACTTTCTCCCCTTTTGTGATTTTCGATCTTTTCCGTGTAACGACATTAGGCTGTGTTTTTGGATTTTGAACATGGTCCGGTTTACTCTGTACTTGATGGGCAAGATTACTCATACTCCCTATTCCCCTTTCTATTTTCTCTTTTCGGCGATTCGTAACTTGGACGATCTCGCTCTTCTATTTTTCTCTTGTTCTCCACTGTCTGGAATAATCGGTTTCCGTGTGATCAACTTCATATTTGGTTGGTATTCATCTGGGATGACCGGCATCCCTGGTGGCAAATCCGGTTCACTGCTCTCTTCCTTGAAGACTTTCTTGCATAAACGGTCTTCAAGCGAATGGAATGTGATGACACAGATTCTTCCTTCTGGATTCAGCATTTCGATTCCGTCACGTAAAGCCTCTTCAAAAGCATTTAGCTCATCATTCACAGCTATCCGAATGGCTTGAAAGGTCCTTTTTGCAGGATGTCCACCTTTTCGCCGCGCTCTTGCGGGAATCGCTTCTTTTATGATTTCTACCAATTCGCCAGTCGTTTGAATTGGTTCTCGCTCCCGATGCGCCTCGATTTTCCTTGCAATTGATTTCGCGAATTTTTCTTCTCCATATTTGAATAATATTGAGACAATCTGTTCATACGACCATTCATTCACTACATGGAACGCGGTTAGTTCGCTCGTCTGATCCATTCTCATATCCAATGGGGCGTCTTGATGATAACTGAATCCTCGGTCTGCCTCGTCCAATTGTGGAGAGGAAACACCAAGGTCAAACAAAATCCCGTCAACACCACTTATCCCTTTTTCGATGAGTTCTTGCTTGAGATTCCTGAAATTAGATCTTATGATACTGAACTTACCTTTGTACATTGCCAATCTTTCTTTGGCATGGTTGATTGCGTGAAGATCCTGATCAAATGCATAAACATGTCCTGAAGTGAGCCGTTTCAAAATCTCTTCTGTATGGCCCGCTCCACCAAGGGTGCAATCCACATAGATGCCATCTTCTTTAATGTTCAGTCCATCGATTGCTTCTTGTTTCAATACTGTTTCATGCTCAAACATAACTGTCCCTCAATTTCCTGCTCTAACTACGATCCCTTTAAAGGTCAAAATCCATCAGACTTTCTGCAATTTCTCCAAATGAGTCCTCAGACTTGTTGAAGTAATCTTCCCAGATCTCTTTGTTCCAGATCTCGATCCGATTACTTACCCCAATTACGACACAGTCCTTTTCCAACTTTGCATATTGACGTAGTGTAGATGCAATGTTTACACGCCCTTGTTTATCAAGCTGACATTCTGCGGCTCCTGAGAAGAAGAACCTGGTGAAGGCACGTGCATCTTTTTTTGTGAATGGGAGTGCCTTCAGCTTTTCTTCAAGCTGCTTCCATTCCTCAAGAGGGTAACCAAAAATACATTGATCTAGTCCTCTTGTAAGTACGAAAGTGGTTCCTAATTCATCACGGAACTTGGAGGGGATGATCATTCTTCCCTTATCGTCAATGGTATGTAAATGCTCTCCCATAAACATATACGGGTCCCCCTCCCCACTTTCTCCCCTAAGTCTACCACAACTCCCCACTTCACACCACTTGTTTAATAATTCTCTTGCACAAAAAAAAATCCTGCTTGTAAATGCAGGATTTCCCGATGTTTTCATCGCTATTTTTTTACAGTATTGTTAGCTGAATTACGACATCATAACGGCGATGATTCCCTTTATTCCGTCCAGGTTTTTATTAATGCTGGTGATTTTTCACGAAAATGATCTATCTTGTTTGAATGACGTAAAACAATCGCGTTCGAATTAGAGTTTTATCGCTTTTGGATTCCCGTTCCATAAATAATTTTGGGCTGCTAATTCAGAAATGAAATCAAATCCGATATTATTGATGTAGTAAAAGACATTTAATACTCTCTCTTGAGGCTGTTCACCTGGGAGTAAGTGCATTTGTATATGATCGAACTTTTTCAATTCAACTTCATGTCGTTGATATATGGATTTTTCCATCCTTTGCTTCATAAAGAGGATTTGATCTTCGATGATCGTCCAATTCTTTTCAGTCAATCGATCCAGCCCTTTATCAATTTCATGAGCTGTGGTTCCCAAACGTTCATGCCCCTTTTTGAATACTTTCAATACTTGATCGATCTCTTCGCCAAGATCATGGTCTGTATTTTCAGCCAGCCATTTTTCCTTTTCGTTTAACACTCCATCAAAAACAATGTGTATGGTATCCATTTTCTTCTCCTCAATCGTCTTTTGCGTATATGGGTCCAAGAGCACAAGTGACAATCTAGGCAGGACAGGAGGCATTTTCATATCAAAATTATGGAAGACAGATTTCAAGGCACTCCAATAATTAATTTCCCCTGGACCACCTACAAAGGCTAGCGTAGGCAAGAGAAATTCCTGCATAAGCGGACGAGTGACCACATTATTACTGAGCCTTGATGGAGTTGTTTGGGCGATATTCAATAACTCTTCTTCAGAATACAGGCATTCGTTGTTTTTTCCTCGAAATGAACTATTCTCGCGTATTAACAAAACTCTAGTGTCCCGCTCTTCAATAAAGAGATGTGCATTATCCTCTTCAGATTCGATTGGCGATGCATATCCAAGATTATTAACATCTGTCAGACCTTGTTGAAAAGCATCATCAATTTTTCTGTTTTTACGGATCATGTTTTCAAAAAAGGGCGTTTCAATTTTTCGCAAATCCGGATGGTGGGAATCAAGAATCACTAAACCGAAATCACTGAAGAGTGTAATCATCAGGTAAGCGAAAAACTCAGTCAATGTGTTGCTCTCTTTAATGGCTTTTTGGATCAAATCTTTGACTTCCTGTGTGTGTTCCGTCTCTCCAAATGAACGAATCACTTCCTCAGCCCAAGGGAACAACTGATTATTATCAGCCTCTATATGAGAAACTGATCTCATCCCTTCATATAAATTCAATTTGTGTTTTTTAAGTTTCCCATCTATAGGAATGTGGATATGATTGATTTCATCAAAGTCATGATCCTCTCCAGCTATCCAGAACACCGGAATGACAGGAGTACCGAGTTGACGCTCTTTTTCCTGTGCAAAAAGGATAGTCGAAAGGCATTTATGTAGCGTATATAAAGGACCTGTCAACAGCCCCGCTTGTTGGCCTGTCACAACCACTGTCGATTGGGGGTCCTTCAACTTTTCAATATTATCGTACGTTTTGCTCCCAGCTGGCAAAGTTTGATGATATGAATTTAGATGCTTATAAAGAGCGGTTCTGGGAAAAGTTCTTTCCTGAAGGTCTTTCCACCGATCGATATAGCTCTGTTCCTCAAAAGGATTATAATCAAATAAACTTTCTACATCTGACTTTCCCTTCAGATACGCAGAAAACAGGTTATCTTTATTTTGAAAAGGTAGCTCAAGCACTTTCATACATTTCTTCCTTTCTTAAAAACACGACAGACGCTTTGCGAATATGAGTATAGCAAATTACCGATGCCACTCCCAACAAATCTGCCTATGTCTCCTAAAGGCTCAACCTCCTAACGAGGATCCTCTGATTAAATTATGTATACGCAGCTTTTTGAACCTCATTTCAATAAAAAATCGAAAAGGAGGCGATCCAGAAACATCACCGGTTAAAAGCATCACGTCCTGTGATAACACCGGTACTAGCTACATCTTGTGCGTCGGGAGGTCAAGATACGAAGGATATGAGGACCGGAGTGACGAGAGTTACTTGTATATAAGCTGCAAGTTGTACCGAGGAAGCTCTTACAACGTAGCGAGTCATGCAGGTACAGGGGGACTTGGATTCTTTCTGAATTATTTTAAAGGTCAATCACACGAAAGATGAGACCATATACACAAAGGACCAAATACCCGGAAGAAAAAAGCAAGAAATTCAAGCGCCAGGCTGTCTTGATGATTTTGGGAAGTCCGATGTCTTTATCTTGTTTCCAATATATGAAGGTAATACCTATAATCATTAATAAAATTATGATGATGATCGGCCACAAAAAAGCATTCCCCCAAATGGTATACAGGGCGAACATGACTGAAACAATCAGAAAAAAAGTGGTCACGTCCGTAGCAAACAGGAAAGACCTCTTTTTATGACGAGTTATTTTCCGTGTTAACCAGTAAACTATAATCCAAGCTAGTAAAGGTACTGTTACTAATGCAGCCAAGGAACCTAATAAAAAATCAACCATTGTTTCCCCTACTTTCCATACTTTCTTCCATACCTTTGATGACCTGGAATACAAATCGATTATTAGGAACTTCGATATTTTTCTGTTGGGCAGAATTCAGAAGGAATCCATTAATTGCGTCAATCTCTGTTTTTCGATTATTCTCTATATCCCTTAACATGGAAGATTTGTTTAAAGAAGTATTCTTGCAAACTGTTACTAAATCCTTCCAAGCTTCATGATCTTTGATGTTCAAAACTTTACAAGCTTCTTTACTGAGTTGTTTCATCAGATAAACCCAGTATGGATTTGTCAGGAGAGCTCCGTTGGTGACCTTCAATATAGCGGTAAGGGGATTGATGACAGCGTTGATATGCAATTTTTCACTGAGCATGGCATACCAATCATTTTGGTAGGTGAATGGAAAGTTTTCTTTTGAGAGTTTTTCCCAATTGATTCCTGAATGGCCGTCCAAATACGGGGCGATTTTGGTTTGTCCAAGGCCTGTGTGGCTGATTAAATGATCCGATTCTTTCAATGCACCATGCTCCACAACCCCTATATAAATTGAATGCATTTGCAACTTTGGCAAGACACGAAGATGTTGCATGCCATTCTGTACAAATAAAATAGAACGCGTCCGACTGAACTTTTCACCGATTTCAGGCATTACTTGTTCAATATTGTAGGATTTCACCGCGACAATCAATACATCAATGTCATTATGATCTGCACCGGATAATAAACGAACACCAGGTTGACACGTGTACACTGAACTCCCATATTTCAAAGTCAGTCCCATTGTCCCGATAGCTTGTTGCTGGGCTTCCCTCCTAACAAAAAGCACTACCTCATGAGGACTTTTTGAAAGGTAAGCAGTAAATAGTAATCCAATTGAGCCTCCGCCTATAACCCCGATTTTCATGTTAACCCCAACCTTTGAACGTTGATTTTTAAGATTATAGTAGCACAATAATGCCTGCTGATAAATCTTTCCATTGAAAATGAATGATCCATACTCATAAGGGTAAAATCGGAGAAATCTGCTTCTGAATAAGGATAAATGTCAAAAGCTGAAGTCGTTTCTCTATTTTTTAGAGATATTCGAATGAAAATTATCAATTTGAAGTTGAGATGTGCTGAAGAAGGTTTTTTTAAGAGTCCAATTAATATTTATCTCTACAACTTAGAACCGAAACGCTACATATATAAAATCATCTCTACAACTTGAGAATTATCTCTACAACGTAAAAAGTTGCCTTAATAAAAAAAGATCCATAGAGCCAGATATTGATGGTCTATGGATCAACCTGAAAACAAGTATTAAACGGGATACACAGGATGCTTCCGTTGACTGAAGATCATTTCTTTAGATTCGTACGCTGTGAACCGATCGATCAACTCATCACGCAAATCATCAGCAGAAACGATTTGATCGACAATCATTTCGGAAGCAAGCTTATAAATATCGATATGTTCCTTGTATTCTTGATGTTTTTCTTGAACGTATTTCATACGCTCTTTCGGATCTTCAATTTCATTGATTTTATTAGAATATACCGCATTGACGGCTGCTTCCGGCCCCATTACTGCAATTTGGGCAGTTGGGAGCGCTATACAGCAATCTGGTTCAAAGGCAGGCCCTGCCATAGCGTATAGTCCAGCTCCGTATGCTTTTCGTACAACAACCGAAATTTTCGGAACTGTTACATCACTCATAGCTGCGATCAACTTTGCACCATGTCGGATAATTCCTGCTCTTTCGACTTTTGTACCGATCATAAAACCTGGCACATCAGCAAGGAACAGTAACGGAATCGAGAATGCATCACATAACGTGATGAACTTCGCAGCTTTGTCAGCGGAGTCCACAAACAATACTCCACCCTTAACTTTCGGCTGGTTCGCGACGATCCCAACCGTTTTTCCATCAATCCGTGCAAATCCGGTCACGATTTCAGGCGCGAACAATTTCTTCATTTCATAAAACGAACCTTCATCAACTAGTCCATCGATGAATTCATACATATCAAAAGGAACATTTTGATTTTCAGGCACGATTTCAGATAAACTCCGTCCTTGGCCAGGTAATTTACCCTCTATTTTAATCGGCTTCTCTTTATAATTAGATGGGAAGTAAGAAAGATAATGCCGGGCCGATTCGATAGCTTCCTCTTCTGTTGCTGCAAGATAGTCACCGCATCCGCTGACGCTGCAATGCATTCTAGCTCCACCCATCTCTTCAAGTGTCACCTTTTCTCCAATTACTTTTTCAGCCATTCTCGGAGATCCTAAGTACATCGAAGCATTCTGATCGACCATGATGACAGTATCGCAAAATGCCGGAATGTATGCACCGCCAGCAGCTGAAGGTCCGAATAGGATGCAGACTTGAGGCAACATGCCTGACATCTTCACTTGATTATAAAAGATCCTCCCTGCTCCACGACGATTCGGGAACATTTCGATCTGGTCTGTAATCCGCGCACCAGCCGAATCAACAAGATAAAAGAGAGGCACCTTGAGTCTCATGGCTGTTTCTTGGATCCGGATGATCTTTTCAACCGTCCTTGCACCCCAGGAGCCAGCTTTTACGGTTGAATCATTCGCCATTACGCATACCTTCTGACCGTTCACTTTTCCGATCGCAGTTACGACACCATCAGCTGGTAAACCTTCTGCCTGGTTATTTGCAAATTTTCCGTCTTCAATTTTATAAGAATCATCATCAAATAATAATTCGAGGCGTTTTCTGACAAACAATTTATTTTGAGCCTTCAGCTTTTTATGATACTTATCAGCACCGCCAGCTTCTATTTTTGTTGTGGTCTCATGCAATGTTTCATTTATTGTTTTCAACATCCAATTCCTCCTTCATCGCTGTGTAAGAGAACGAGCGCTCATTCATTTTCATTTCAAGACAACGAGCACGTCACCTTCATTGACGAAATCCCCCACGTTTACGTTTACAGATTCCACTTCACCTTCTGCTGCTGCTTCAATTGGGATTTCCATTTTCATAGATTCCAGTGTAAGGACTGGTTGTCCTGCTGATACACTTTCTCCATCTGAAACCAATATGTTCAAAACTGTACCTGCCATTGATGCTGTAATTTCTTTCATGTTGGATCACTCCTAATTTTTTACTTTTGTTATCGTGTCGTTTAAATAACCTGTAGTGTATTTACCATTTTGAAACGATTCTTCATTTAATACTTGATCGAATAAAGGTCCATTGTGCTTAATTCCACTCAATGTCCACTCACCAAAAAATTGTCGGGACCTTTCCAATGCCTTCTCGCGATTTTCTGCATAGATGATGACTTTTGCAATCATTGGATCATAAAATGGAGTCACTTGTGTCTGTGAACTGAATCCAGTATCTACACGCACATATTCCGATGTAGGGTACTGGAACTTCTCGATCTTTCCTGGCGACGGCAAGAAGGTGTTCGGATCTTCTGCATAAATCCTGTACTCTATGCTATGCCCTGATTTGGTAAGCTCCCCCTGGGAATATGGCAATGGTTTTGATTGAGTGACGTTAATCTGCCATTCAACCAGATCTAAGCCTGTAATCATTTCTGTGATTGGATGTTCTACCTGTAAACGTGTGTTCATTTCTAAGAAATAATAATTCTCATTTTGATCAACGATGAATTCAACTGTACCAGCATTTGTATAATTCACATGTTTACCAGCTTGGACAGCCGCTTCACAAATCTGTTGACGGACTTCTTCACTTAAAAATGGCGAAGGCGTCTCCTCGATGACTTTCTGATGTCTACGCTGGATCGAGCAATCCCTTTCAAATAAATGGACGACATTTCCTTGCTCATCACCGAAGATTTGCACTTCGATATGGCGACTGTGGGAAATGAACTTTTCCATGAACATTTCATCATTACCGAAATAAGCTTTTGCTCGGTTTTGACTCGATACGAATGCCGTACGCAACGCTTTCTCGTCATCACAACGTTGCATTCCGATACCTCCACCGCCTGCACTTGCCTTGATCATGACTGGATATCCTATTTCGTCCGCAAGTTGAACGGCTGCTTCAACATCATTGAGTGGACCGTCACTTCCGGGTACGACAGGAACACCGGCATCCTGCATGGTCTTCCTTGCTTTCACCTTGTCTCCCATAGCTTCTACAACATCTGCAGAAGGTCCTATGAATTTAATGTTAGCGTTTTCAACTTTTCGCACAAAGTCAGCATTCTCTGAAAGAAACCCATACCCAGGATGAATCGCATCAACTTGTTCATTAAGTGCCACCTCCAAAACACGTTCACTGTTCAAATATGATTTAACTACTGGAGGCTCACCGATTTCATGAGCTATCTTAGCATTTTTCACATAGGGAAGATCTTTATCCGCTTGTGAGTATACGATAACTGGTTCAATCCCTAATTTCTCGCAAGTTCTGACTATTCTAGCTGCAATTTCTCCTCTGTTTGCGATCAGTATCTTTTTCAAACCATCTCCTCCTATTTCTCTGGGCTACAATCTACTACTTTCAACAAGAATCGGCTAAATTCCTGTAGAATTCAGCAGAATTTTTTAACTTTTGCAGAAATTTTCGTAACTTTATTATATAATAATATTTGAAAGAAAGGGAGAATAAATGAAGGGGGATGCCTATTTATGTATAAAGTACAAAAGCTTCTCGTTAATTATAAAACTTTAGAAGAATTCAAGAAGTTCAAGGAATATGGAATCCAAGAGTTGTCCATGTTGGAAGATTTACAGGAAAATATCATCGATAACGATAGTGAATCACCTTTTTACGGGATTTACTACGGGGACAAATTGGTTGCCAGAATGAGCCTTTATCGAATTGATGGGACCTATGATCGTTATTTCGATCCACCTCAAGATTACCTTGAACTTTGGAAATTGGAAGTCTTACCAGATTATCATGGAAAAGGGTTCGGAAGTGCGCTCGTCAACTATGCAAAAACGTATAACCTCCCTACCAAGACGAATGCGAGACAACGTTCCAGTGAGTTTTGGGAAAAGATGGGCTTTTCTTCCGTAACCTATAATCCGAACCGTGACCGCGGGGAAAACCCTTATGTTTGGTATCCAGAAGGTGTTGCAGAGCAAGAACATACAGAAACAGAAGATGGACCGATCAAAGAAACGGACATTTCTTCTTCTGAATTGTAATTGTAAAAACGAAAAGCTGACTTAAATCAAGTGTCAGGTCCTTCGACTCGAGGAATCCTGACACTTTTTCGTCAGCTTTTTTTTACTTTTCCACTTTTTCTAGATTCCCATTGCAGTCCATTTGGAATTTTACTTGCGAATCCTGTTCATCTTCATCAGTGACTGCCATTTTCCTCGCCCGCTCCATGAAATTCAACATGATCTTATAATCCTCATAAACATGCTCATAGTCATTTTGTAATTTTTGAAGCTTGTGGTTCAATACTTCATTTTCCTTCTCAAGCTTCAAGAGCTCTTCTTTCAATCGTTCATTTTCTCCCTGGATCATATGTGCATTTTGTTCTGTAGATCGGATGCTTTGTAAATAGTCGATTACATCATCCATACTTAAACCTGTGTCAACACCTGTTCTGTTCATTACCCTTATTTCTTCTTGATAATTTTGAGTAGTATGTGATTGCTGTACAGAATTGCTAGTAGAATGTGGTTTCAATGATTTCTCTTTCATCATCTGTTTTCGTTGCTTTTTGGCAATTGCTATGGCAGCATCGTATTTTTTCCGTATCAAGGAATTCCATCTAAAACCACATGCCGCTGATGTCCGGGATAATTTTTTCCCAACTTCTTCAAATGCTGCTAGTTGAGTTCCGCCCTCCCGTATATGTCGCAGAACGACTTCAGCTAGCAATAGATCTTCATCGTGATTCCAAGCATCCTGGCGTGTTGAGCCCATCTGCATCCCTCCAAACATTTCTACTTTATTTACAACATATGCAGATGGTAGAAAAGATAGACTCTTGTTCTAGTAAAAGATTCTATCCAAATGTTTAGATCAGATAACTACTACTTACTTCCGTTCCGGTTCAAGAAGATACTGACTGCCTGATGATGTTCATCTGTCTCCCACAACCGGGAACATTCGCTTATTTCTTTTTCAATCCGATGTTCAATATCTGCAAGATCATAACGATCTAAACGACGTTGTTTGTACGCTTTTTGAACACTTGCAGTTTTCGTCGTGAAAGGATGGATCCATTCGTAAAAGTCTTTCAGAGGATCTTCTTTAGCTAACACCTTCTGGATGAACCCTTTTTCATATCCTTCTATTGCCGTAAATTTCTTTGCACTGATCAAGATTTCTAAAGCATTTTCAGGATTCATACGTTCAAAGATAAATGTAGATCCACCCCATCCTGTTGTAATGCCAAGCGTCCCTTGAATGAATCCGAATTTTACATTTGGATATGAGATTCTGAAATCGCATGCGGAAGCAACTTCACATCCTCCTCCAACTGCAACACCATTCAGGAGTGCAATCGTAGGTTTTGGAAATGAGAAAACCTTGTATAGGACATTTCCCATTTTAGAAAGCATTTCATAGGCTTGTTTCTGTGTATGTAATTGGTGGAATACAGATAAGTCTCCCCCTGAACAGAAAGATTTTTCCCCAGCTCCTCGTATAACTAGGACTTTTACATCTTTATCGTTTTTCAGTTTTATTAATGACCTATCTAACAAATCAATCATGTCATGATCGATCGCATTATAACGCTCTGGCTGATTCAATATAATCCAGCCGATTCCGTTTTCGACAGCCACTTTCACTTTTTCCATGTAATCACCTGACTTATGTATGTTTTTCTATATTATAGCTGAAAGAGAAATGTGTTTTTTATATTTCTTTGTAAACAACAACAGAAACACTTTGAAAAATTTATAAAGAATGTACTTAGTGAGGGGGTTTGAGAACGTGAAAATGTAAAATCGTAAAATGACGCACTCATAAAGGGGCTTTTTGGTTATAAAAAAGTGCCTGCCAGGATTTACACTCCTAAACAGGCACTTTTATAGGTCTTACTTTTCTACTACTTCTTTTCCTTTGTATGTTCCACATTCTGGACATACGCGGTGAGAAAGCTTGTATTCGCCACATTGTGGGCATTTCACCATTCCAGGTACTTTCAACTTATAGTGAGTACGACGCTTGTTTTTACGAGTTGTAGAGGTTCTTCTAAAAGGTACTGCCATGGTTTTCCACCTCCTTGAAGGAATTGTTCAGCTAGAGAATGTCAATTGGTTTGACGCTTCTTCACTTTTTATCGCTATCATTAAAAAATTTGGCCAAGTCGGCCATCCGTGGATCAACCTTATCTTGTCGATCCTCTTCTTCCTCAACTACATCCCATCCTTTACCTGATGGAGGAGCAGGAGGGTTATCAGTTGGTTCAGAGCTGATGACCTTCAACGGCTTTTCCAACAATATGTTTTCCCGAATATAAGGTATCAGGTCAACTGTATTGTCTTCAACGACATGGATGTCCTCTTCTTCTGCATCCATCCCATAATCTGGTTCAAACAAGAAAATCTCAGTAGAACGGATTTTGAAAGGGAAAGGTACATCCTCAAGAGTCACTGCACAAGGCAGAGTCATTTTTCCAGCAATCGTCAAATGAAATACAGCTCGATTTTGATTGATTTCAGCATAACCCTTAACATGGACAGGTGTTATCTCGCGGATTTCAGGATCAAAATCACGTATCGAGTCAAGCTCGATTGTTTCATCAAGTTCTAGTCCTTTACGTTGAAAACTTCTCAGTTGTTGTATGGACCATTTCATTTGTCATCACCTCAAGGCAACAGTAGTAATTATAGCTTTCAAAAAATAAATTGTCAACATTTTTTCTTTACAGTCGTTTTTATTAACTCTCCACAATTTGGTACAATAATGAAGTCAAGGAATCTCAAACATGGAAGCTGAGTTTCAATCATACATACCCAAGTATTCCAATTTTAACGTATATCCTTTCCCACTACCAAATTAAAAGGAGTAATATCATGAAATCTTTAGGATTGATCGTTGAGTATAACCCTTTTCATAATGGACATTTATATCATTTGCAACAATCTAAGAAACAATCACAGGCAGACGTAGTCATAGCTGTAATGAGCGGTAACTTTCTGCAAAGAGGCGAACCAGCCCTCGTTTCAAAATGGACAAGGGCAAAAATGGCGCTTGAAGCAGGAGTCGATCTAGTAGTCGAACTTCCATATGCTTATGCCACCCAACGGGCGGATCGCTTTGCTTATGGAGCAGTCTCCATCCTTGATGCATTGAAATGCGATGAAATCATTTTTGGTAGTGAATCTGGAAAAATAGACCCCTTCATAAATACTGTACATTTCCTTAATGAAAAAGAAAAAGAATATAACGATTGGATTCAAAAACATGTCCAATCAGGCGTCAGTTACCCGATGGCAGCTTCACTGGCTTTTTCCGAACTATCAGGAAGGCCTGAGGAAACTGTCGATCTTACAAAACCGAATAATATCCTGGGGTATCATTATGTGAATTCAATTCGTCAAATAGGTTCAACTATGAAGATAAATACCGTCCAACGTACCGGTGCAGGGTATCACGATGAAGGGCACGGAACAGACAAGATTGCCAGCGCCACTGGGATCAGGAAAATCCTCTTCAGTGACAATGGGGAGCTCTCTGAAATTAATGAGCTCGTCCCGCCAACGACATTTAACGGATTGATTCAGCACCAACAGGTATTCAGCACATTCATCAGTTGGGAACGTTATTTTGATTTCTTGAAGCTTAGATTACTTACATCTTCTCCCGAGGATTTATCCCAGGTATACGAATGCGTGGAAGGTATTGAACATCGACTTCTGGATCAGATTATACGTTCGGAATCGTTCACCGGGTTCCTTGACGCTGTCAAAACGAAAAGATATACGTGGACACGGCTTCAGAGAATATGCACACATCTTCTGACCAACGCAAAAAAAGAAGTGATGTATAGAGTATTGACTGAGCAACCGACCTATATCCGTTTGCTTGGAATGAATCAAAATGGACAACAATACTTGAACGCAAACAAAAAGAAGGTTGAACTACCAATCGTCAGTACACTTTCTAAATATAGTGATGACTTTTTAAAATTGGACATCAAAGCGACGAATACATACATTCTTGGTTTTCCAGTTAAGCACCACACTACGCTCTGGAGACAGGAATATTCAAACACGCCAATCCGTATTGAATGATGAAGAAGGCTGACACATATTTGGGTCAGCCTCACTTATTCCTAATCTTTTTTCTTTAAATCCTTCAAATACTCCAAGGCATCAGAGAATTTTTCAACCGGCACGATTTTCATATCAGTATTGATATCCTCAGCAGCTTCTTTTGCGTGTTTATAATTGTCTGCTTTAACCGGCGCGAAGAAGACTTCAGCACCTGCATTATCAGCTGCCACTACCTTTTGTTTAATACCGCCTATCGGTCCAATCTCTCCCTTTTCATTCATCGTCCCAGTTCCAGCAATCTTGTACCCTTTCGTCCAATCCTCTTCTGTCAATTGGTTATAAATTTCGAGGGTGAACATCAATCCTGCTGAGGGGCCTCCGATTTTATTGGTTTCAATTTTTAAATTTGGATCTGTCTCGATTTCGGTATAGGTGACTGGATAAGTAATACCAATTCCGGCTCGTTCTTCCTCACTGTTCTGGACAATATCTTTTGGAAAAGTTTTCAGAGAAAGTGTGATTTCCTTTTCTTTTGAATCTCTGTTGACTGTAAGTTGAACTTTGTCGTTCGCTCCAAACTTTTTCAATCTGTTGACGAGATCTTCAGCGGTTTTGATTTCTTCCCCGTTCAAGGAGGTGATCAGATCTCCAACCTTAAGTTTTTCCGCTGCTGGCATGCCTGATATGACTCCTGTTATGAAAACACCCTTATTGATGATTTCAATCGACTTATTCGCTTCTTTAAAAGCAACTATAGTTGCTGCGTGCTGGGAACTTTGCATCAACTGAAGCTGCCTGGATTCATATTCCTCTTCCGTTTCATCGGATCCCCGGATCTGGTCTTCTGGAATCACTTCACGATATTCACTGACTTTAGCCCATAAATATTCAGCAGCATTCGCTTTTCCTACCAACACTGTCGTCAGCATGAAGGACCCTTCTGCCTTATTCCTTTCTTCTACTTCGATAATAGGACTCAGCACTTTTGCATCACCCGGTTGTGTAAAATAATATGGAAGCGGCAGGAAAGCTATCACAAGGGCTAATAAAATGACAACCCAGGGCCATTGGGATCTAATTCTTTTCATGGTTCTTCCTCCAGTCACGAATCGCAGCTTCAATATCTTGTATGCGATTTTTAGTTTCTTCTTCACCGATAGCAATGATTTCATCTATATCTTTAAATGCAGAAGAACTGAAATCCTCCACCAGAGGCCTGATCAGTACATCTGTAGCAATATCGTTCGCTTTTACGAGTTCACGCTGCATGATATCGATACTTTGCAAGATGACATCAAAGATCGTATTGATTTCCGGGTCTTTTTTTATGTGCGAAATATCAACAGCAATGACGAGATCCGCCCCCATTTGCTTTACGACGGAAACCGGCACCCTATCGATCACACCTCCGTCGACTAATAGCCGCCCATCCCTTTCATAAGGTACAAAAATACCTGGTACAGCGATACTAGCCCTGACCGCTTCAGATATAAGCCCTTTTGTGATGACGACCTTCTCACCTTTTAAAAGATCGGTAGCAATGATTGAAAAAGGCAGTTCCAATTCTTCTATTTTACGGCCTTTCGTCAAAGCATATATAAGCTGCTTCACCTTTTCTCCAGCAACAAAACCCATTTTCGGGACAGTATAATCCATATAATACCTTCTGCGAAACATCCTTGCCATCTTCACCATCGTTTCCGGTTTATGGCCGGTACAATAAAAGGCCCCTACCAGAGCACCCATACTGCTTCCTGCAATCATGTGGATAGGAATTTCCGCTTCATACAAAGCTTTCAAAACACCTATATGAGCAAACCCTCTAGCTCCTCCTGAACCTAGAGCTAAACCGATCTTGGGCTGATTCACAGGATGACCTCCTCTTTCAGTAAGAACCTCTCATTAAGGTCTAATCTTAGCATATTCACGTATAAATAAATGAGGACAACTTATCTATGGTCCAGTATATATATTAGCGTATTCATAAGGAGGATTTGGATTGTACCATTCCCGTTTGAAAAATATACTTTTTGCAGTAGTAACTTCCTTATTTGCATTCTCCTTAATGGTATACCCAAAGGCGGCATTTGAATCATCATTAACCGGATTGAATATGTGGTGGGAAATCGTTTTTCCCTCTTTGCTCCCATTTTTCATCATAAGCGAACTCTTGATCTGCTTCGGTGTCGTACGATTCGTCGGTGTTTTGCTGGAACCGGTCATGCGCCCTCTATTCAGGGTACCAGGTTCAGGCGGATTTGTGTGGGCCATGGGGATCTCATCAGGGTTTCCAGCTGGGGCGAAATTGACTGCAAGACTCAGGCAAGAGAAAGAAATTTCGCGAATTGAAGCAGAGCGTCTAGTCGCATTTACGAATTGTTCTAATCCGTTATTCATACTTGGTGCTGTAGCTGTCGGTTTTTTTCATAATGCCGAGCTGGGTGTCCTTCTAGCAGCAGCTCATTATATCGGTAACATCTTCGTCGGATTCACCATGCGATTTTATGGATCGCCTGAACCCCGGCCAAGGCATATTTTTACTCCTAGACCAGAAAACCGATTGATTCATGCACTCAACAGGATGCATCAAGTTAGGCAGATGGATTCCCGTCCATTCGGCCAACAGTTAGGTGATGCCGTCAAACACTCTATACAGACTTTACTGATGATTGGTGGATTCATCCTTCTTTTTTCAGTATTGAATCGGATGTTGACAGAGTTCCATATTACTATGTTTATGGCTGCCATCCTGTCCACCTTTACGACTTTAATAGGCTTTGCACAAGTGCTTATACCTCCCTTTCTTTCAGGGATGTTCGAAATCACACTTGGAAGCAAATTAATCAGTGAAACAAGTGGGCCTGGACTTCTGGAACAAGCTGTTCTGGTTAGTTTCGTCCTTGCTTTCAATGGCTTTTCGGTACAAGCACAAGTCGCAAGTATTTTAGCGGAAACAGATATTCGGTTCAAACCCTTTCTATTTGCAAGAGTTTTACACGGATTTATCGCAGCGATTTTGACGATCATCCTTTGGAAACCTCTTTATTTGAACCAAACAAAAGGAACAGCTGTTGAAACATTTGCATCGCATCCATCAATATCGTGGATGTATGAGGCATGGAACCACCTATTGAGTTTAGGTGCTTTAGTAACGTTTATAAGCCTGATCATTTTCATAGTGATGCATTTACGCTCCTTAGCGCAATAAAGATTATGTAGAGAAGTTTGTGAGAAATTATTTTTCGAACTTCTCCTTCAAAGCCTCTTCTACTACCTTGGGTACAAGGTCGGTAACCGGAGAATGGTATTTTGCAACTTCTTTCACAATGCTGGAACTTAAGAAGGAATATTGATTATTCGTCATCATGAAAAAGGTTTCGACCGATTCATCCAGCTTCCGGTTGATCGAAGTGATCTGCATTTCATACTCAAAGTCAGAAACGGCTCGCAATCCTCTCAAGATGACCTTCGCACCGGTCGTACGGACGTAGTCCATAAGCAAGCCCTCACACCAGTCGACTTTAATGTTCGGTATGTCCTTGGTCGCTTCTTTTATCAGATTTATACGCTCTTCGACAGTAAAGAGAGATTCTTTACTTTGATTATTCGCTACGACCACAATTACCTGATCAAAAACACTTGCACCTCTTGAAATGATATCAAGATGCCCGTACGTGATCGGATCAAAGCTACCTGGGCATATCGCCTGTTTCTTACTCATATTTATCCTTCCCCCTCTATCTCATTACTATATATTGTAACCGCTGTCGTGCTATTATATTGCTCATGCTTCAAACGATAACAAGTACCGATTTCATCAGGAAGCTTGAGCACCGCATCATGCTCACAGACTATCATCGCGGCAGGTTCAAGCAATCCATTTTCCATTAAAAACTCGACTTCCTTTTTGATCTTTTGCTTTTTGTAAGGTGGATCCAAAAACACATATCTAAACTGAATACCTCTTTTTCGAAGCGCTTTCAAGGCACGATATGAATCATTCCGAAAAACCTCGACTCTATTACTAGACATGTCAAAACTCTGAAGGTTATCTTTTATTGTTTCCACCGCTTTAGGGTCCACATCAACGAGGATCGCCCTATCTATCCCTCGGCTCAGGCCTTCTATTGTCAAGGCGCCACTACCTCCGTAAAGATCTAAAGACATGCCTCCATCGAAATAGGGACCGATGATATTGAAGATCGATTCACGTATTTTATCCGAGGTAGGTCTGGTGCCTGAACCAGGTACAGACTTTAACTTACGGCCTTTAAATTCACCTGATATTATTCTCATCATGTATACCTCACCGTAGTTTTATTTACCTCCACTATCCTACCATAAAAGCGGACAATTCTTAAATAGAGCGTATATAAGCTTCTGAACTGTACAATAATAGGATTACAGCACCTTCACGGGTGTTGTAAGTTGAACCACGGAGTAAGCTTAATTTCCCCATAGGCTTAACTCCGGTTTCTCCTCTCCCATTGTTCTGTCCCTACGGCAAATGAACATTTCCGTAATGTTTCTAGGCATGTAAGGGTATGGAACAGCCCGCAGGATAATTCCTGCGGGCTTTTTTTATGACCTTGTTAAATATTGAAAATTGCTATAAGCGAAATTCGCGACACTCCTGCGGGAAACGCGAGCGAGGCGAGACCCCAACCACTTACAATTTAGGGATCTTCGAGTTTAATAATGAACTTCGACTATTTAATGAACTTCGACTAAATACCACCACGTCCTGCGCCTGCGGTTACTCTGCGCAAAACTACAAGGATGAAATGAAAAGTCCGTGGTCTTGTGGTGAACGTCGAAGTCAGTACATCCTGTACAAGTAAGTCCTGCGCCTACGGTTACTCGGCGCAAAACTACAAGGATGGAATATGAGTCCGTGGTCTTGTGGTGAACGTCGAAGCCAGCATAAGGAAAGCTTCTAAGAATTCTCATCGCAGACACGAAAATGATTTCATTTTTGTGTTGACTTCCTGTGCAAGTGAGCGAGGAGGCTTGCGGATCGCCCTCATAAAAATCAACAATTAAGTATAGCTGAGCTTTTTTATAAATGATAAATTGCAAACGATTCACAGCATGGCTTATTCATGCTAAAGTTATGTTTGGATGTAAGAACAAGGAGGTAACATCATGATTCAACGCTTCATCGAACTAGGTGGGGGCTATTCGGATTTATATGAACTGATCGAAATAGCTGAAACGAATGCGAATCGTCTAACAAGGTTCATTGCATTAAAGACAAAAATCAACGAAAAAGAAGTTTGTTCGCTTGGTGTTGTTTTACAGCCAGCAGGTGAATCAAACTTCCAACCGATCTATATTTGTCGTGAGGGTGTGCCAGAACACTCGAAACGATGGGATTTGTTCTAAGGCTGTGCCTCAGCGCATAATAAAGAATTAAAGGTTCTTGAAGTAAGACCGTCAAACGAATTCAACGAAAAAGAGCTATACTATCAATATTTAACAGGAATCCTCAGAATGCAGCACATCATACCTGCCTGGCAATAGGGGTTTGATCCTTATGATTTATAGACCGATTTTATAGTCGTATTCTTTGGCCTTATCAGGGCGTGCATTTTGATATTCAGTTTTTATATAAGCTTTATGTGAAGGTTCCACTTTCTTAACAAAATGGAGTTTTTCGATCTTCTCGATGACCCGGTCTTTATGTGTCGTATCACAATACAGCACAGCATATTTCATCCGTTTTGATACATAATGGATATTGCCAAACTTACGAAGCTGTTTAATATATTTTAAAGAATGAAGCCAGACGGCTAATCCGGTACGATTCGTCAGCATAGGGCGAACTCCTTTTCACCAGTTTTTATTCAGTCTAGCATGAAGGTAAATACCGCGCAATCACTTATATGAGGGGGCTGCTCAAATGGACCTTGAAATGGTTTGGAATACGTTTATCGAAAATTTGCTCAGCACCTCAAAATTCAAAGAAGTTTCAATGTCGAAAAGGGCAGGCATACCGTTTCTATATTTGACATCAGCCTCTCCAAATGAGAGAAAAACCATTGAACCACTCATTGAAAATGCAGCTGTAAAAGCAATGAAGGGAAAACGACTTCACTTCGAATCGGTTTATGTACGAAAAGAAAATGAACTGCTCGTCTACCGCAGCCGATTCTATGTCCCACAACAAAAGATGTTCTGTTGTGGGAACCTATGTCACGACTGCATCCGATTCCGTTGAAAACAATTGTACGATAATATAAGCTGAACTAAAAAAGAGGATGATCCAAATTGGACCATCCCTCTTCAACTCTGGTGCTATTTTATCCGCAGCCGCAAGCTCCTCCAGATCCACATCCCCCGCCACAAGACATATTATCGAAGAATGGATTGCCTGTTGGAACCTTAATGTTTTTCGAAACTTTACCTGCCAGAACTCCGCAGATTTCATTTAAAAGCCCTTCTAGTTCCTTCTCTGCTTTCTTGAACGCTGCCACAGTCTCATTAAGATCGATTTCCCGTTTCAAAACCCTAATATCGGTTGAAACCGTCTTGTAATCTGGGTGGTATTTCCCGAACCTTTGAACTTCCTCGTACTTTTCCTTCATTTTTGAGAACTCATAGATCAACTTCTGAGCCTCTTTATCTTCCAGAAGCTTTTTCTTCGCTTCCTTGTAATCTTGTCCTATATCTGAATTGACGATCACGGATGCCAGTTCATCTGCCCCGTCTAGAATCTCTATACCTTCAACTGTTGCTAACATATGAAAATATACACCTCCACCCTGTATTATGGGTTATGTATAGTATGCCACAAGTGACCCCTTTTTTGCCAATCTTATATTCTAAGATATTCCATTCCCTTCTCCTTCATTTCGGAGCATAAAAATTTTATTGACAGTTCTCTTGTATAGCTATATAATTTTCTCGTTTAGTATAATTTAGGGGATAGCAAAATGAAAATCGTAACATTCAATCCATTTCGAACGATTGGTTTGCCTGGGGTAAGATATATCAAGCCAGAACTCATGTTTCGGGAACAAGCAACGATCAAGGATGCTGATGTAATCTTATTTCCTGAACATTGGCAGGTCAATTCACTCGTATATGGCCTTAAGAAGCCCATCTTTCCTAGTGTCGAATCCATCCACGTAGGTCATGATAAAGTAGAAATGACGAGAGCTCTTTGGACTGTTTGTCCTGATCATGTCCCATACACGGAGATTCTTGGAAATACAAAGAGCAACATCGACTATATACTTGAAACATTTCCTTTTCCATTTGTCGCAAAAGAACCCCGTAACTCGATGGGGCGTGGTGTTTTTCTAATCAATTCAAGAGAAGACTTCCTGGAGTACGCAAGAAACAATACTACTCTCTACGTGCAGGAATATTTAGAAATGGACCGGGATTTAAGGGTTTGTATAGTGGGAGAAGAAGTAATTGCTGCGTACTGGCGCTCAGGTGAAGGTCAATTCCACAATAATGTCTCACAAGGCGGGAAGATTTCATTCCTCGATATTCCAAAAGAAGCTTTAAAGCTTACAATCGAGGCAGCAAAGCAATTGAACATAAACCATGCAGGATTCGATCTTGCGTTAGTCGATGGAAAATTATACTTTCTAGAGTTCAACACGTTATTCGGAAATGATGCGTTAAGAAGCCAGAAAATCAACATCGAAGAAAAGATTTTCAAATATTTATTACGACAGTTCAGTCCGTTACATCCGCCAAATCCATTTGGTAGGACCGAGAAAGTTCCTTCGTAATTTTTCAAGGAATTGTTACCATAAATTCTTCATTCAATCCTTTAATCGCTTCACCTTTAGTATCTACCAGTGTGACATCTATATGATGCTTCCCTCTCGGAAGATCCTTTACAATGAATGCAGCTTTATATACAGGATAGGGTTTTTGATGATCAACTGAGATCCTCAAATGCCCTTTTTTTTGTGTATTTTGACTGCTCTCCTCAGTAAATTCAAATTCTGGGACATAACATTCCACAAACACATTGTTATTTGAAATCATATGTCTTACTGTCATGGATAATGAGGTTGCAGGGCTAGTGACTCCTACTGCCTTGAAGATTGAAGGGTCTTTTTCTATTGTTACTTTTTGTATTTTCCCACTCCCTTGAACCTGACAACCAGAGAGGAAACATAATGCTAATGCAAAAATAAATAAACGTTTTTTCGACACGATTGGATGCACCTCCTCACCTGATAGGTTTTGCAGGTGCTATATAAAATATCCATAGAGACGAATGGTTAAAAGTACTGACAAAAAAGTGGCGGGATTCCCAGTGCTCGTCCCTCACTGAATATAAAAAGGTTGACTCATAAGTGGTGTATAACCTTCAAATAGTGCTATTTGAGGTTACGCACACTCTGTATCGAGTCAACCTGAATTAATGTTTCCCAAAGAGTTGGAAAAGTCTTGATAGCGTCTCTATCTGTCCATGTAAACGGTCGATCTTCTGCCCGAATGTCTGGCCGTAAAAAAACTTTGCTTCATTTTCCAACTCCTGTATCGCTGCCGGGTTACGCGATAATTTCCTATACCAATCAGGATGTTCTCTAACGATGAACTTTAGGTCTGGGCGCTGATCTAAGTAATCGATGATTTCTTTACGCATCCTATTTACTCCCTTTATCAATCTTTAAAAAATTTGTTGAATGGACTATTTGGATAAGGTGGTCGTTTTCCCGGACCTTTTTGGAATTGCTGCAGCATATCTTGAATACCTGCCATTGCAGAACTGATTTGTGAAGTATATTGGCGTACTTCATCTATATCCAGATTCTTGAACATCGTTAGGATTTCACCTACTGAAAGGTCATTTACGTTTTTCCCTTTCTTCTTGGGTTTTGCTTCAGTAGTTGATGAAACTCCAATGTCTCGCTCTATATAATTACCCCATTGTTCGTGATCCTCACCTAGAAGATTCCACTCTGTAAAAACATCTTGCCATGTTTGGTTTCCGTTCTTTACATGATCGATTAATCCAGGGTGTGAGCGTACAAACATCTTGAATTGTTCGACCTTTTCATTATTTTTCGCTTGCTTACTCACTATAATGCCTCCCATACGTTCAACTCAAGCCTACAGTATATAGTACAACACAAGAGTTGATTATGTTCGCCTATTTTATAGTTGCAAGAGTTATTTTTTCATTGGTACACTTGAAAGAGGCAAAAAAGAAAAGAGGACTATGAATGGAATCGACAAATCAGCTTATTGAGAAAGTAAAAACCATACTAGAAAACGGTTCTTATGAAGATAAAATGGTGTTAGAACAAGTAGTATATGGCATCGATAAAAAGCAAAACGGGAGTTACAATACCTACATAACAAGCTTCATGAAAACTGAAATTGAAGAAAATAAGAATCAACTTGTCATGACAATCCCCATCACTCCGTTTTTAGATAACTCGGTAGATATTGTCCATGGAGGTTTTACAGCTACTCTTGCGGACACTGCAATGGGTACATTCGTCAACAGGAAGATACCGAGTGACAAAGTCGCTGTGACATCTGAAATAAAAATCAACTATACGGCTCCAGGGGTAGGGGAATTCCTCATATGCAAAGCAGAAATCCTTCACCTCGGTACGAAAACATCCGTAACTGAAGCAAAAATCTACAATGAAAAAGGCACTCTTGTCGCAGCTGCAACAGGAAGCTTCTATTTAATTCCAAGGAAAAAAGGGTGACTCGAAAGGCTTTATCGGCTTTTTGAGTTCACCCTTAAATTTTGCGAAATCGTTCATTTAATTGGTTACATTACCAGGGGACAATGAAGTTCTGAGTGTAATATTTTTCATAAACACCTACCCCAAGATGTGTGAATTCCTCATTCAACATTGCTTTCCGGTGTCCTTCACTATTCAACCAACCTATGACAGCCTCGATTCCATCAATGTAATTTGCAGCAATGTTCTCGCCTGCCTGGTTGTATTTAATATCTTGACGATCTAATCGATCAGACAAACTTCCGGTGTTTGGTGAGTCATGGGAGAAGTAATTTTCTTCGTTCATTTCCTTACTATGGCCATATGCAACTTGTGAAGTTTCTTCATGCCATTGAAGAGCAGGAACATTGTATTGCTCACGTATAACATTTGTCATTGTGAAGATTTGAAGTTCTTCCGCATTTTGAATCTCTTGCCAATCTTTTTCGGCTAATTCTGGTTGTTCGATGAGTCTCCCCCGGTACTCAAGAGAATAAGGTCTTTGCATAATCAAAATTTCAGGTGTCACGTAACGAATTCCCACAAGTGTTTTCTCGAATTTATCCATATATAGCTGGGCCCATTCTCCATTCATTTTCACAAGTGGCCTCGTCTGCATTTCATCTTCAGTCAACTCGAATTGGTAATCATTCCCGTCAACTTGCAGCTTCGCCTTATTATCCAAATCAATATGTTTTTCTATTTCAGAACGTTTTTGGCCAATTTTTAATGGAGAAACATCTACATCTCTTCCAAGGACAAACATGGTAACTACTCTACCTTTGTCAACTCCAAGCTGAATATACTGATCCGGATCCTCGTCATATATCCACCACTGGTAACCATAAGGAGTAGGATTAATTCGGTCGGGCTCTCCGATTTTTGTCAGTAACTCCTCCTGATTCATTTGAAGAAATTGCTGGATTCCTGAGTCAGGCAATTTCAGGTTTTCTTTTGGTTTTTCAGAGGAACTGGAATCAGTTTGCTCGGTTGGAGACTCAGTAAATTCCGGGGGCTGGGCAATGTCATCGTAAAAAATACTAAACCCAAACAATATGAACGCTATGACAATGATCATTCCAATATTTCTCATATGCCCCTCCCCCAATCTTTTTACGAGATATTTGTCGAATCCTATTTTCACATTACCTTATAGCTGAATACTTGTCTATCCTTTGAACTTAATCTATTAATTAACATCATATTCAAGCTGTCCCATTACCATACCTCCAGTATGGGTAAATAAAATCGCGATAGGTCATAATTCAAAAAAGTTGCCCTCTTATGAAACTTGGCTCCAGAAACGATAGTAGGAGCAGAGTTCACTTCTGGGCCAACTTCATGTTTTTTAACAATGTAGTTGTTGATCCGGGTCCGCTTCAGAAATTTCCTACAATGCCATACCCGATTGCTTTTTACTTTCCGAATATTTCTCTGTTCCACGATTGGCAATCTACGTATTTCATGTTTAACCATGAGGTTGACCGACAATGTACATTGCTTAATCAAGTGTTATTCATTTTATCTAGTTTTGCCAAATTTTCGATTTCTTTTCAAAAATCATATATAATTATAGGGAATGACCTTTTGAAAGATTGCATCTTCAGCTGTTTCATACTATTATTATGAAGGAAGAACATATCGAAGGATGTGGAGGATAACACATGAAATTTGAAGAAATCGGACTAGCAGGTAAAGTAGTTAATTTCGAAATACTTGAACATTTAATGCACGATGTTGGATTAGTACGTGCGGGACAATGGGATTACGAACGAATTACATATGACTATAAGTTTGAAAGCATGGATAGTGGCGATGTTTTCTATTTACGTGTTCCTTGTTATGCAGTAGAAGGAGAAGTTGAATCTCCGCATGCATTGATTAAAATCATGGAACCTTACCTTGGAAAACATTATTATCCTCACGGAGTCGAATATGATGAGGATTTCCCAAAGAATATCGTTACAAATTGTAAAAAGCTTTTGAATCAATTGAAAGAAGAAATCGATAAGCACCATACAGTATAAAAAGGGCTGACTGAGTCGCCCTTTTTTTGTTTATCCAGTAAGAAAAGACTCCTTATTTGAAAATTGTTTAACAATCCATACATTTCTGACCAGGGCTCTGTTCATAATTTCACAAAAGCAATATAATATAAAGTAAGGAACTCATTATTGATGATATACATTAGAAAAGCTAATACATATCGATCTTCTAATGAGAAAGGAGGACCAAGTTGAATCAATTTTCAACTCGTAAACGCTGGATCATTTTTACTATAATCGCACTTATAATCGCTGCAGGTTTCATATGGGTATTGCCACTAGCGTTACCTATTGTTTTCGCACTTTTTTCCGCTCTTTTCCTAGAACCGGCCGTAAAAATGTTCCAAAGAAGGTTTTCTCTCAAACGGAATTTGTCTGTATTCATTGTTTTCTCTCTTTTCGTCATTTTACTAGGCATCGGAAGCTATCTTTTAGTGACTAAAGTTGTTACTTCAGCAATCAATTTTGTAGAAAATTCTCCTACATATATATCAGAAATGAACAATGTATGGGATGATATAGAGAAGAACTTTGAAACGGCTGCACAAGATTTACCCGAAGAAATCGTCATCGAAATCAACAGTCAAGTGGATCGATTTTTGGAATCAATAAGGACAAAGCTTCTTGAGCGGAACTATGTAGAATCCTTAACTTCACTCGTCTCCTTCATTCCGACTTTTTTAGTAAGTATTATCGTTTATTTACTGGCTTTATTCCTTTTCCTTTTGGACATCCCTAGATTGAAAAGAAGGGTATATTCCCATATGACTGAAAAGACCGCCGAAAAAGTTCATTTTATGAGCACAAGGTTATCTTATGTCATCTTCGGTTTCATGAAAGCTCAATTCTTAGTCAGTATCGTCATTTTTGTTGCTGCATTGATCGGTTTATATATGATCGTCCCTAAGGCCGCTCTATTGATGGCCTTCATCATCTGGATAATTGATTTTATCCCTATAATCGGTTCCATCGTCATCCTGGGCCCCTGGGCTTTATATTATCTTTTGATCGGAAACATGGTATTAGGGACGAAACTCGCAGTGCTGGCTGGTATCTTGCTGATCATTCGGAGGACGGTAGAACCAAAAGTGATGGGCCATCATATCGGCTTATCCGCACTTTCAACCCTAATCGCCATGTATTTAGGTTTAAAGCTGTTTGGGATGATTGGCTTCATTGTCGGACCGCTTCTCCTCATCATCTTCAATTCTGCACGTGAAGCAGGAATTGTAAAAACCAACTTCAAAATATAAAGATAGGTATAAGGGCTGATCATATTGGATCAGCCCTTCAGCGTGCCAGGTACTATTTTCAACCTCAACTCCCCCAACGCTTCTGAAATGGTGCCTGGCACCATCTGTTTTAGAAAAAGTCATAGAGGAATGGGGTTTGCTCTGGGAGGTTTCTTTCAAGCATATCTATTTCTTCAGCCTTTCCACTTAATCGACCTTGTGCCGCTAGCTGCTTAGGTGTCTGGTAATTGAAAAACATCGTAGTTAGGGTGTTAATGTCACATTGTATTCCCTTTTCAGGAGGGTGTTGGCATCTTGCTCCTTCTTTCGGAGGAAAGTGATCGACTTTAACTTCTTCACCCTCACTCTTCTTGATGATAAACGTGCCTCTGTTCCACTCGGCAAAAGGATCATCCAAATGAACGATCAACGGTTTTTCAAATATTGCTTGAAAAGGATACGATTCAATGAACTTCTTGAAATCAACAATCCTACTCATGAAATAAGAACTGATTTCTTGCTTGATTTTAGGGTCAAACATCAAGAATTCGAAATTTTCATCGATAGCTGGATGTAATTTGATCGAATCGACCATCGAGTCATGATTTCTTACATACTGGAGCATTGTCAATTTGGCTTGTTCATTCAGAGATACCCATTCTTCTATTTCCATTACGTTCTTTTTCACTCTATAAACGAGATAACCTTTATCATTTCCGTCTTCATCCTGATAGACTGCAACAATATCTCGAGGATTATGTAACACAGAGTAGCTCCACCATTTTTCCGTCCTCTTCAACATACCAGCGTATTTCTGAGCATACTGGGTATATATGTTGTCTAGCCTTTTGATATCATGGTTTATCCGGATAACCTGTCCTATTGCATGTTCATACTCAGTTGCTAACTGTTCAGGTTTGATTTCATATTTTTTTACACTGTGTGTCAATTCCCATCCATATTTTCTATAGAAGGCTACGGAAAACGGATGAAGCATCGAAACCGACTGCCCGTTATCCCGCATTACCTCCAGGGATTTTTTCATCAACGCTTTTATATGTCCTTTCCTCCGATATTCAGGCCAACTGGCGACACCAGCAATACCTCCCATAGCCATGACCTTTCCACCTAACCATATTTCCATCGGATGGATCAATAATTTCGATGCCATTTTCCCTTCATCAAAAAGAGCCCAACAATTTTCCAAGTCACTCATTTCTCTTCTTTTCCTTTTGTCTTCATCTGATAGTTCATATTGAAAGGCGAATTCTCCCATGGCTAGGAAATCATCAAATTCTTTTTCTGTAACCGTACGTAACTCCATCTATATCCCCCTCTATCCTATTAGTGTCCTTAACAATATTCATGATGATTCTATTATATCCTTTCAATAAAAAGAAAAAGGATTGACTTATCCAGTAAAGTCAATCCACTATAAATCATTGTTCATTCAAAGATAATTTTCCATTTGCCTTTGCTTCCTCCATGATTTTCAACTCATCTTCCCTGTCTTGTGCACGTTCTTTCCGTACCCAACGAATCAAGATATATAACAGGATACCACCGTAAATAATTTCCTGTGCAATCTTCATGATGACACCGCCAGCTTGCTGATCATCGAGAGGTGCGAGAAAAGAAAAAATTTGTGGGGCATTCATATAGGTTTGATAAATCAGATCATCCGCAAAAATGATCAACGCACAGGCCGGTGTTAAAAGAACACCATCAGCAAATATATAGCCGACTTTTTGTAGATCAGATAGTGTATCATTTTCAGGTAGAGGACCAATCACAGGCCACCACATAAAGAACGAACTTGTCAGCAAAACGAGATGTGTCACTTCATGCAAAAGAACGTTTGTCATGACGGTATCGAAAATAATCGGTAAGTGATACAACGATATAAGTATATTGAAAGAAATCAATGCAATTAAAGGCTTTGTAAAAAATCGGAATACTCTTCCTATGCTTCGTATGTCAAGAATCTTTCTATAAAGTTCCTTCGGAAGACCGATCAATAACAGCGGCGGGACGATGAAATAAAGCAGACTCATCTGCAGCATATGTGCAGAAAATGAGTAATGATGGCCGATGACACTCAATGGAGTGCCCTTGGCACTATAAAACCCGATCACTGCAATGACAAACCAGATTTTTTGTCCCCTGGTTACGGATCCTTTCCATGGGCCATTTTTTGTATAAAAAAGATATATACCAATTACTGCGATGGTAATCAATAAATAGAATGGATTCCATAATTCGATTAAACTTACATCGCTTAAAGAAGTCTGATGTTGGTTGTGCATCAAATTCACTCCTTGCTCTGTTCTCTCTTCCTATCATATCAAATATTATTGACGGCTACGGCTTGGAGTAAAACAATTTTGTGTCATTAAAACGATAATCCTAGCAAAAAGGACCGACTCTCCAGGAGTCAGTCCTTATTCAAATTACCAAATCAATCCTACAAGTGTTCCAACTGTGATTAAAGCGATCAACAAACCACTCGCAATTCCCCACATTGGGAATTCATGTCCTTTATGGCCCAGGTGCATCCAAATGTAAAGCTGGAAGAATACCTGGACACCAGCGAGAACAATAATGAAAAGGATTGCAACAGAATTGGATATCGCGTCACTTGCAATCGCAGCAAACGCAACGATAGTCAATAAGATCATCATGACGAATGATACGTTATGCTGACGTCGTTCTTGTTTCAATTTAATTTTCTTCTGTAAGGACGAGTGGTGATGGACAGAGTTTGGTTGTTCATTACTAGCCATCGATCACCCCACCTTTCCCATAAGATATACGACTGTAAAGATGAATACCCAAACTACATCGACAAAGTGCCAATATAGTGCGAACAGGTAGTATTTAGGAGTATTATATAAGGTCAAGCCACGTCCGCTATTACGTACGAGTAATGCTGTGATCCAAAGACATCCGAATAATACGTGACCTCCATGAAATCCAACTAGTGTATAGAAGGCCGAACCGAATGCACCTGAAGTGAATGTATGACCTTCATGTACATAATGTAGGAACTCATAAATTTCAAGTCCTAAGAATCCAAGCCCCAGCAACAGCGTGATGAAAAACCATCTGCGCATTTGCTTGACTCTATTTTCTTTCAGTGCCAATACAGCGTATACACTCGTCAAACTACTTGTGAGTAGGATGATTGTCGCCGCGAAAACCATTGGCAGTTGGAAAATTTCTGATGCTTCCGGTCCTTTTCCGAAAGAATTACGTAATCCTAGGTACGTACCGAACAATGTTGCGAAAAGTACAGTTTCTCCACCTAAAAACAACCAGAATCCTAAAAACTTATTTTTACCTTCCAGGGTAGCTTTCTCGGGGGATTCAGGGAAGTTTTGGTCGGTTAAGCGTTCACCTACATCCATTATACGTCAACCCCCTTATCCTCTTTCAGTAAATCTTCCTTATGAAGATGATGACCATGATCGTCAATCCATGATCTTAGGAACATACATGCAAGGCCGATTCCGAGTCCAACAATGATGGCAATCAATGCTGGTGCTCCAGCGGAACTGTAATAAATGAATCCAAAACCTGCAATGAAGAATCCTAACGACATGACAAACGGAAGAATCGAGTTGTTAGGCATATGAATATCACCAACAGGTTCTGCAGGTGTCATTTTCTTATTTCCTGCCATTTTTTCAATCCATAGTGCATCCAATCCACGGACCAAAGGAGTTTGTAGGAAGTTGTAGTGTGGAGTAGGGTTTGGAATCGCCCACTCAAGTGTACGACCATCCCAAGGATCACCACTGACTTTCTTGCCATTTGCATGTGTGACAATCACGTTGATGATGAAAATGATTGTCCCCACTGTCATCAATATCGCTCCGATGGTACTGATGAAGTTCATAGTACCTAGTCCGAATTCCTCTGGGTACGTAAAGTAACGACGAGGCATTCCCATCAGACCCAAGAAGTGCTGCGGGAAGAATGTAAGATGGAATCCGATGAAAAACGTCCAGAAGTTCCATTTCCCAAGTGCTTCATTCAACATCAATCCGAACATTCTAGGATACCAATAATATAGTCCAGAAAATAGTCCAAGGATCAATCCACCAACAATGACATAGTGGAAGTGGGCTACAACGAAATAGCTGTCATGATATTGATAGTCAGCAGGTGCTGCAGCAAGCATGACACCTGTCACCCCACCCATTACGAATGTTGGAATGAATCCAACTGAAAACAAATTGGCTGTTGTAAAACGAATCTTTCCGCCCCACATGGTAAATACCCAGTTGAAGATCTTAACTCCTGTCGGGATAGCGATTGCCATTGTGGCAACAGCGAAAATAGAGTTTGCTACTGGTCCCAGTCCTACCGTGAACATATGGTGGGCCCAGACCATGAAACCTAAGAAGCCGATTAATACTGTCGCGAAGACCATCGCGCTATAACCGAATAGTCGCTTTCTAGAGAATGTAGCTACAACTTCTGAAATAATACCGAATGCTGGCAAGATCAGAATATATACTTCAGGGTGCCCGAAAATCCAAAAAATATGTTCCCAAATGATTGCATTACCACCCATGTTCGCATCAAAGAAATTAGCTTCAAACACTCGATCGAACATAAGCAGGAAGAATCCAACTGTCAAAGCAGGGAATGCAAAAAGGATAAGACCAGATGTTACGAATGCTGTCCATGTGAACAATGGCATACGCATGAAAGTCATTCCTGGTGCTCTCATATTGATGATCGTAACGAGGAAGTTGATCCCCCCCATTAATGTACCCGCACCGGCTATCTGTAATCCTAGTACATAGAAATCAAGACCGTGTCCGGTCGATGTGGTTGATAATGGTGCATAGGCAGTCCAACCAGCATCAGGAGCCCCACCTAAGAACCAGCTTAAGTTCAATAGGACTCCACCGAAGAAGAACAGCCAAAATCCTAATGAGTTTACAAAAGGAAAGGCTACGTCCCTGGCACCGATCTGTAAAGGTACGACCGCGTTCATAAACCCGAAAATTATCGGCATGGCGGCCAGGAAGATCATTGTTGTACCATGCATGGTAAGTACTTGATTATAGAGATTTCCTGTTAAGAATGTCATTTCAGGATTCATTAATTGTATACGAATCAATACTGCCTCTAAACCACCGACTAGGAAGAAGAATCCGCCGGATATGAGGTATAGAATTCCAATTTTCTTATGGTCGACTGTAGTCAGCCAATCCCATAGCACGCTTTTATTCGCTGCATGTGCGTTACTCACGATAGTACCTCCTTTTTAAAGCGATTGAAACTTTGCTTATTCAGCGGTTTCAAGTTCCATTAAGTAGTCTGCTAGTGCATCTAATTGTTCTTCATTGAAGTTGAAATCCGGCATATTGTTACCAGGTTTCATCTCTTGTGGATTATTAACCCACTTTTTGATGTTCTCTTTATTGTGTTCAGCGATACCTGCTACCATATCGTTGTCAGCGAAACCAGTCAATGCCGGACCTACGTTGCCGCCTTGATCTCCAACTGCATGACATTGCAGACAGTTCTGCTCAAAAATTTGCTGACCTTGAGCTACCTCAGATGGAGCGTCATCGAACTTCGTATTTTTCATACTTTCAATCCACGCATCGAATTCATCACGCTCGACAACTTTGACTTTAAAGTACATCAAGGCATGTGAATCACCACAAAGCTCAGCACAAGCACCTTGGAAAGTTCCTGTCTTTTCAGGGTGGAGCCACATTTTGTTAGTCAATTTATCTCCAGGATTCGTATCCATTTTCCCAGCAATGCTTGGAATCCAGAAAGAGTGGATGACATCTGCAGAGCTTAACTCGATATTTACTCTTTCATCTACTGGCAGATAGAGTTCCTGTGCTGTTACGACTTCTTGATCAGGATACTCGAATTCCCACCAATACTGGTGTCCGGTAACCTTGATCGTCATCGGACCCTCATTCGCTTCTTCGCCTTCTTCAGTTGCTTGAGCACTCTTTTCGCTTACATCAAGGTCAAAAGTGGTGATGACTGTCGGCACCGCCAATACTAATAAGAGCACGATCGGAATCGCAGTCCAAAGAACTTCAAGCAAATGGTTTCCTTCTACTTGTTCAGGGATGGAATCGTCCCCTTTACGATGTCGGAATTTCACCAATACATAACCAAAAAGAATAAAAACAACTACAAGTACAACAACCATAATTGCAAGGCTCAAGACCATTAGATCGAAAAGGGCGCTAGCACCTTTACCTTGTGGTTGAAGTGCGGATATCTGTTCATTTCCGCAACCAATTAAACCAAGCATCATAATTCCAAATAACGGAACAAGACGCCCGAGTCGTAGCCATCGTTTCATTACTACATCAAACCCCGCTTTCTCTGTTGTGCTTAGAACAATTTTTTAAATATGTAACCGCTTAAGGGGAATTGGAAATCCCTTTAGCGATTGACGATGATCATTACAACGAACATGATGGTCAAGTAGTTCAGGGAGTATACGAACATCAATCTTGCCCATTTGATGTCATTTTTCATGAAGAATCCGGCTATGCCAAGGGCTAACCAACCTAAACCTAGTACAGCGGCAACAGTAAAGTATACCATACCAAAATGATATAGATATAAACTTACCGGAAGCAACGCTGCAACATAAACCACCATCTGTCGTTTTGTCATATCGAAACCTGAAACAACAGGAAGCATTGGAATTCCTGCTTTCCGGTATTCTTCACACCGTTTCATAGCTAAAGCCAAAAAGTGAGGCGGTTGCCATAAAAACATAATCAAGAACAAATGCCATGCTGTTATATGCAGGTTCGGATCGACAGCTGCCCAGCCGATGAGTGGAGGTATCGCCCCTGAAATCCCCCCAACTACGGTATTAATCGAGTGGGTCCGTTTCAACCACATCGTATAAACGATGACATACACAACTAGTCCTATCACACCTAGAAGTGCTGCCATCAAGGAGGCAAACATCAACAACAGTGTCCCGAGAGCAGAAAGTATGATACCTACCCAGAGTACCTGGTTTGCATCAATCTTACCTGTAACAGTAGGCCTTTCATGTGTCCTTTCCATCAAATGGTCGATATCCCTATCGATAAAGTTGTTTAAACAACAACCTCCTGCAATGACGAGTGCTGCACCTAAGAGAGTCAGCAATGCTGTAGGGATATTAGCGATGAAACTTGCTTCAGTCACCTTCAAGGCAATCCAAAAACCAGCGAATGTCGTAATGAGGTTAGACATCACGATGCCCATCTTCGCAAGTGTCAAAAAATCCTTCCAAGTACCAGTAGGTTTAGCCTCTGACAATGGACCAGGCTCCATAACCCTGCTTGATGCTTCATAAGTTGTCGTATTCATTTTGCTCATGCTTCCACCTCCTTTTAAGAGCTCTTATTCCCATATCTTACATTAAAACATAAGTGAAAGGAAAACACCTATTCTAATTTATCAGTAAAAAGGGTTTCTGAAAATAACTTTTTGTAAATTGTCTATGCTTGTTCACATTTTCGATGATTTCATACAAACACATATGATACGATATTGTCGATTGAAATTGTCCTTTAACATTATAAACGAATTCAAAAGTTTTGTATACTTGCCACTGTTTACACTTAATTCCCTGTTCTCCCGGTTTTCATGAGTTCTAAAAGGGATCTTAGCATGTTTGTGGACAGGTACTGTTTGCTTTAAACTATCCATAATGATAAGGTTCACTAAAATTCCTATTATTATAGAAGAAATTTGGAATATGAAACACCTATTGAAATTTTGTATATCAAAAAATAGTTACTTTTTCTCAATTAATATAGAGAAGGTGTCAGTAATGAATCGCTTTTTGAAGCTTTATGCCATTCTCACCAGTTTTGGAATGCTGTTGGTATTATTGATGGGTGCCATCGTAACTACTACAGGCTCTGGTGAAGGCTGTGGAAATTCATGGCCATTATGTTATGGCGAAGTACTTCCCTCTCAGCCTAAAGTAGAAACGATGATAGAATACAGCCATAGGATCGTTTCGGCTACACTCGGATTAATGGTGGTTATTCTAGCTGTCTGGGCCTGGATCAAATTCAGTCAGGTCCGTGAGGTTAAATGGCTCGCATTCTTATCCGTATTCTTTATCGTTTTTCAAGGATTATTAGGTGCTGCTGCCGTTGTTTGGGGCCAATCATCCTTTGTACTAGCTTTGCATTTCGGATTCTCGTTGATTTCCTTTGCAAGTGTAGTGCTATTGACAATGGTCATTTATGAGAGTGAAAATGAAAGAATAATATTAAAGGTAAATAAAAGATTGAAATGGAATATTTATCTTTTATTCATTTATTTATACACACTCGTTTATACAGGAGCTTTAGTAAGGCATACAAAAGCCAGTCTTGCATGCTCAGGTTGGCCATTATGTAACGGTCAGATCGTCCCACCGACTAATGAATTGGAACTGATCCATTATACACACCGCTTCATGGCGGGTTTATTATTCATATGGATCTTACTAAGCTATATTCAGATCAGAGCTTATTATAAAGATGTAAGAGTTTTACACAATTCATTCGTAGTGTTATTGATTTTGGTTTCCCTGCAGGTAACTACAGGAGCATTGATCATCTTCACTAATTTGAACCTGTTCATCGGTCTTATGCACGGATTGTTTGTATCACTATTATTTACGGCACTTAGCTATCTGGTTATGGTAGCATTACGGAAAACCTGATTATAACCATGATCAAAGGGGCTGACACAATCGTCAGCCCCTTTTTTGATATATATTATTCAATTAAGCTAATTCGACCAATAGGTCACCTGGTTGTATCGTTGTTCCGTTCGACACGAATAGATCCTTTACTTCTGCATCGTAAGGAGCTTGGATTGTTGTCTCCATTTTCATAGCCTCAGTAATCATCAGATGATCGCCTTTCTTGACTTTTTCACCTTTATCTACTAGAACTTTTATCACCGTACCAGGCATAGATGCTCCAATATGCTTCTCATTATTCTTATCAGCTTTCGGTTTCGCTACAACTTCAGCTTTCACATTCTCATCTTTCACAACAACCTCACGAGGTTGTCCATTCAATTCAAAATAAACTGTTCTGGTACCATCCAATTGAGGTTCTCCAATGGAAACGAGTTTTACAATCAAGGTTTTACCTTGTTCAATTTCAACTTCGACTTCTTCCCCTAATCTCATGCCGTACAAGAAAGTCGGGGTATCCAGTACACTGATATCACCGAATTGTTCGATCATCTGCTCTCTATCAAGATACACCTTCGGATAAAGCGCATAAGAAATGAGATCGTGGCTTGTTACTGGCCGGTTCAACTTATGATATAGGGTTTCCTGCAACTCTTTGAAATCAACCGGTTCCAATAATTCACCAGGTCTGACAGTAAGCGGTTCTCTTCCCTTCAAGATGATCTGTTGCAATTCCCTAGGGAAACCTTGATATGGCTGCCCTAAGTATCCTTGGAACATTTCTACTACTGAATCCGGGAAGTCCAGCGATTGACCTTTTTCAAAAATATCATCTTCGGTCAGATCATTCTGCACCATATAAAGAGCCATATCCCCGACAACTTTGGAAGATGGGGTAACTTTGACGATGTCTCCGAACAGGTCATTCACCCTTCGGTACATGCTTTTCACTTCATCCCAGCGCTCCCCGAGTCCAACCGCCTTAGCCTGTTGTTGTAAGTTACTGTATTGTCCACCAGGCATCTCATGATCATAGATTTCTGTATGTGGCGCGATCAAACCGCTCTCAAATCCTTGGTAGTATTTACGGACATCTTCCCAATAATGGGAAAGTTCTTCAAGGTTCTGAATGGAAACCTTAGGCTGTCTTCCATTCCCCTCGAGAGCATAATATAAAGAGTTGGCACTAGGTTGGGACGCCATACCTGCCATCGAGCTTATGGCTACATCGACAATATCCACGCCAGCATCCACTGCTTTGGCATAGGTCATGATTCCGTTTCCGCTTGTATCGTGTGTATGAAGATGGATCGGTATATCGACAGCTTCTTTCAACGCAGAGATCAATTCATATGCTGCCTGCGGTTTCAACAATCCAGCCATATCTTTGATCCCTAGGATATGTGCACCAGCTTGTTCAAGCTCCTTCGCCATTGTTACATAATAATCCAGGTTGTATTTCGGCCTTTTTGGATCAAGAATATCACCTGTGTAACAGATGGAAGCTTCTGCAACTTTGCCTGTCTCTCTTACCGCATCGATTGCCACTTTCATTCCATCAAGCCAGTTCAGGCTATCAAATATACGGAATACATCGATTCCAGCATCAGCTGATTTATTGACAAATTCCCGAATGATGTTATCGGGATAGTTTTTGTAACCAACTGCATTCGAAGCTCTCAAAAGCATTTGGAACAACACATTCGGAGATTTTTTCCGAAGTTGGATCAGTCTTTCCCACGGATCTTCATTTAAAAATCGATAAGAAACATCGAATGTGGCTCCTCCCCACATTTCCAATGAAAATAATTCTGGAACTTGTCGGGAAGTCGGTTCTGCTATCTGAAGCAAGTCATGTGTCCTAACTCGTGTAGCAAGCAAGGACTGATGAGCATCTCTGAATGTCGTGTCAGTCAAAAGGACTTCCTCTCGAGATTTGATCCATTCCGTCAATCCTTCAACACCTTGCTTGTCTAAAATTTGTTTCGTTCCATCTGGAATGGGTTTCGTATAGTTTACATAAGGAATTCTCGGTTTACTGAATGCAGGCTTCTTTTGGACACCAAGTCCCGGAAAACCGTTGATGGCGACATTTGCGATATAAGTCAGCATTTTTGTTCCACGGTCTTTCCTTTTCGGGAACACAAACAATTCCGGAGTTGAATCAATGAACGACGTGTTGTACTCAGCTGATACGAATTTTTCGTGTTTAATTACATTCTCCAAGAATGAAATGTTTGTCTTGATTCCCCTGATACGGAACTCTCTCAGGTTCCGGACCATTTTGGAAGCCGCCTGTTCAAAGGACAACGCCCATGTAGATAGTTTAACAAGCAGAGAATCATAGTGAGGAGTGATTTCTGCACCTTGGAACCCGTTTCCAGCATCCAAACGTACCCCGAATCCTCCACCGGTCCGATAAGCCATGATTTTTCCTGTATCAGGCATGAAGTTATTTGCAGGATCTTCAGTTGTAACACGGCATTGGATCGCCACACCGTGACAGTGAATTTTGTCTTGTTCTGGAATCCCAAGTGGTTTATCGTGCAACTGATAGCCTTCCGCAATCATGATTTGTGATTGTACGATATCGATACCCGTGACCAATTCGGTTATCGTATGCTCAACCTGAACACGCGGATTCACCTCAATGAAGTAAAAGGACCCATCTTCAGACACAAGGAATTCCACTGTGCCAGCATTTACATAATCTATTTTTTCCATCAATTTTACAGCAGCTTCACAAATTTCATTGCGTTTTTCCTCTGTCAATGAAACACTCGGTGCTACCTCGACGACCTTCTGGTGTCTCCTTTGGACTGAACAATCACGATCATACAAATGCAGGACATTCCCATGATTATCAGCAAGGATTTGGACTTCAATATGCTTAGGATTTTCAACAAATTTCTCAACATAGATTTCGTCTTTTCCAAAAGCGGCTTTTGCTTCGGACTTTGCACGATCATATGCATCCGCTAAAGATGCCATATTCCGTACGATTCGCATCCCTCTTCCGCCACCGCCAAGGGTGGCTTTGATGATGATCGGAAAGCCATGTTCTTTGGCGAAACTGCGTACCTCATCGAGTGTTTCAACAGGGCCGTCGCTGCCTGGAATGACTGGGATATCGGCATTGATCGCTTGTTCTCTCGCTTTAACTTTATCACCGAACATATCCAGATGCTCAGTATTGGGGCCAATAAAGATGATCCCCTCTTCTTCACACCTTTTTGCAAGATGAGTGTTTTCTGAAAGGAATCCATATCCAGGGTGAATTGCATCGACACCATACCGCTTAGCGACTTCGATAATCCCTTCGATATCGAGATATGCATCAATCGGTTTCTTACCTTCACCGATCAAATAAGCTTCATCTGCTTTATATCGATGGAAGGAACCGGAATCTTCCTTTGAATAAACGGCGACTGTACGGATATCCAGTTCTGTACAGGCGCGAAAAATCCGAATTGCGATTTCACCACGGTTTGCGACAAGAATTTTGTTGATCTTTTGCATATTGATATTCCTCCTTTATTGTGATAAACGTTGCTGTGAAACGACTTTCAACTTCGTTCGTTGCTGCGATATAGAGTTAGACTGATCAGCTGGAGGGGTTTTCTGTTTCCGATATTTAACAAACATCGATATGTTAACCAGTATACCCATACTAATCATCAGCAAGATAAGTGAGGATCCACCATAACTAATGAAGGGTAATGTCACACCAGTCAATGGGAGTGTTCCCGATGCCGCACCTAAATTGACGATCGTCTGGATTCCGACCATACCGGATATCCCGATTGCCAAAAGGCTGCCGAACGCATCTTTACAATGTAAGCCAACATAAATCCCTTTGAATACGATGAACATGATCATCAAAATGATAGCCAGTACACCGATAAAACCTAGTTCTTCTGCAATGATTGCAATAATGAAGTCTGTATGCGGGTGGGGCAGAAAACCATATTTTTGGATACTCTGCCCCAGACCTTTACCAAATAAACCGCCAGTCCCTAAAGCGAGGTAACCGTTGATCAGTTGCATGCCATCACCTGAAGGATCATCAAATGGACGATAGGCTGCAGCAAATCTAGATAGCTGTTCTTGACTCAATAAAAACTTATAACCGATGAATCCAAGTAATCCGATCCCGCCTACCATCATCGATAGATGTGTCCATCTCATGCCGGAACATAAAATGATCACAGCAGCAGACATTGCAATGACTAACATACCTCCAAGGTCAGGCTGAATGAACACAAGTGAACAGACGAGGGATAATACAATCAGAGGGGGTACCACGCCTGTCTTGAAATCTGATATGTAGTCCTGTTTCTTAGAAAAGACGGATGCCAAATAAATAATGATCCCGATTTTAGCATACTCAGCGGGTTGGATACTAAACCCACCCACTGAGAACCAGGCTTTCGCACCATTCACCTCGGTACCAATGAATTTTACTAATATCAACGTTCCTAACATACCGAGTGTGATTGGAACGATCAACTTCTGATACATCTTATAAGGTAAGATCATGAACACAAAGAACGTAATGACCCCTAAGAGAACCCAGACAAGATGTTTTTTGAAAAAAAAGTCACTTGATTCCTGATAATGAGTAACTGCCACAATCATGCTGGCACTGTATACCATCACGAGACCGATTGTACATAAAGCCAGAACAACCGCAATCATTGTATAATCATAGTTTTTAAACATTTT
Organism: Pseudalkalibacillus sp. A8; assembly: GCF_045920555.1. Taxonomy (NCBI): domain Bacteria; kingdom Bacillati; phylum Bacillota; class Bacilli; order Caryophanales; family Fictibacillaceae; genus Pseudalkalibacillus; species Pseudalkalibacillus sp. A8. The sequence goes on along the minus strand of NZ_CP174509.1, from coordinate 2,148,241 downwards.
TTTGAACATGATGGTCAACCCTCACATAAAATTTCATATAACAAAAATATTCGAGTAAAATAACCTTTTTCCTTCCATAAAAAGAACAATTCCTAGATTTGTCTAGGTCTTGTAATAAAACTCCACAAGCTTTCTAATAAAATATAACCGTCTGATTTTCGGTTGTTGATTTTAATAGGCAGAAGATTTCCAATAGCGATCCACAAATTGATGAAGGCAAATATAGTGATTGTATTACCTAAAAGCAAGCTATCCGATCCATAAAGCCCCCAAAGACAAGTAGCTGCCACTGCATTGACCAAAGGACCGTTCAGGGTGATGAGAAACCGATTGAAAGATGTAGTCTCACCGATCCTGCCAGAAAGGGTATGGGCACCGATAAAGTAAAACAAACGACAATCTAACTTCAATAACCGATTATTGATATGTAAAATAGGCGGCCCTATGCCTACTCTTATACAGACATTCTTGATCCCGGTCAGACGGGCGGTAAGATAATGGCCCACTTCGTGTAGGAACGTGGCTAATGGAAATAACACAAAAATAACAAGCAGAAAGAAAGTCATCCCCGTTTCCCCCTTTATCTCTCCCTCCTATCGTACCATATGATATAAGCATCTTATTTTCTGATATGTGAATCTTTTATCAAGTTTCAAAAAGCGCTCAAGAAAGCTTATCTTGAAGTGTGCCTGGTATCATGCAATGTAGATAGTGATTTTCTTTCATAAGTAGAGGCTCTGTTAAAGTTCATTGTTGATAAATGCAAAATTCACTCCCTTTCCGTGGGCAAAAGAAAAGCGGAAGCGACCCGCACGTAGATCACTGGAAGACTGACGAGGAGGCTGTGGCCAGAAGTTTGAAGTGATCCAAGTGACTGGTCGCTGAGCTGGACATCACATCCGCAACCTCGCTGTAGGGTCTCGCCTGGTTCGCTTTTCCGGCTGGAGTGTCGCGAATTTCGCTTTAAAAATTTCCTAAAAAATCAACATTACTATTTAACCAAGCCTAAGTAAAAAACTCAAACCATCAATCGACAGTTTGAGCTTTATATATAGGACATGGACTTTAGCTTCATTTAGACCAAGCATCGTGTAAAGCTGTCAGTTGGCGTTCAAGTGACTCTAGCAACGCCTTTCCTTGCTCAGCTTCAATCAAATCCAAACGTACTGCAAAATCTATCTCTCTAGAAAGTCCGAACATTTGGGTATCAAGGACTTCTTCATAGAGAGGGCATTGCGGCATCGTTAAGTTTTCCATTTGAACTTCAATCAATTTAAGGATTTTTTCTGCATCTGCTTGAAGTAAGGCAAATGCTTTTTCACGATGACCGGTAACCATCTCAGTCGACAAATCGAATCCCTCCGTTCCAAGTGCCTCTCTCTATTACTAATACTATCGTCTTAACGCTGAAATTGCAACATAAATCAACCTGCCTGCCTTTAAAAAATACTCAAATCATAACGTTGTGAAAGCATTTCAAGTAATTTCACTCCACCGATACTATTCCCTTTCTCATTGAGCGCTGGGCCGTATACACCGATTCCTATTGATGGAGGTACAAGGCCTAGAATCGCCCCGGACACTCCGCTCTTTGATGGTATTCCCACCTGGATGGCAAATTCACCTGAAGCATTATACATCCCGCATGTTACCATGAAAGTTTTGACGATCGTAGCGATACGCTCTGGCAAAATCTTTCTATTGGTCTTTGGATCAACGCCTTTATTTGCTAAAATCATTCCAATCCTTGCCAGGTCATAACAAGTCACTTGTATGGCGCACTGCTTGGTATACAACTCAATCAACTCCTCGACATCACCTTCTACAATGCCATGCTGTTTCATGAAATAACATAATGAACGATTGAGATGAGCTGTCTCAAATTCTGATTGTGCCACCTCCAGGTCTATATCAATACTTGCATTATTCGTCATATCATGGACTAAGGCTAACAACCGCCCAAGCTTTTCATGAACAGAAATGCCCGAGATCATACTCGACACGACCAAAGCTCCAGCATTGATCATTGGATTCAAAGGTTTTGCTGGTACTTGGGTTTCAAGCTTCGCAATCGAGTTGAACGGATCTCCTGTAGGTTCCATCCCCACTTTTTGGAACACTTCATCTTCTCCCCTGTCCATGATTGCTAGAGCTAAGGTCAACACTTTCGACACACTTTGGAGGGTGAACTTTTTTTCTACGTCTCCTGCCTTTACACATTTATCATCGGTGTAATAAAGAGCAAGCGATAAATCATTTTGATCTGCCCTTTCCAGAGCAGGGATATAACTGGCCACTTTTCCTTGCTCCGTATACTTCCTGGCACGTTCCAATAGTTCTAACAGTTCTTCATCTGTTTCACAATACATGTATAGGCACCTCCAAGATTGTCACAAAGTACTGTTTATACTAATTATGGCCATTTCTTCATTTAGTAGTACTATACCCTAATGTGACAAATTGAAGAGGGAACGTTATACTTAATACTGAATTTTTTTAAGGAGTGAGCATGATGGAATCCATCGTAATGATCGAAGGTAATGTCGTCTATCCAATCACACTGGACCCAGGTGTCTGGATCTTTGATGATAGAAAAGTTGATTTAAGTACATATTTTGATGAAGAAAAAACCGAGTCTGAAGATTCTTATACGAAAGATGTATCGGAGCATTGGGATCGGGAACGGACGGAAGGTGCTAAAGTTCCTACGCATACCAACGAAAACAAAATCCACTATAATAAAGAAGAGTTGTTTACGAAGTCTTATGGTATTCCGTTGAATCCTTTCCTTGAAAACGCAAAACCGAAAGATGCGAAGTACATCGAATTACAAACATCCACCGGTGAGGTTGTATCCCTTTCGATTAATGAAGCTAAAAAGTGTATACTCGGATTTTCTTTGAACGGGAAACCACTTGAAGATGGACCGGTTCATTTCTACTATGGCGATGGATCAAACAAAAATGAGCCAATCCGACACATCAACCGGATCATCGTAAAATAAACCATTTAAACAGCCTGCTTGTATCTAAAAGGATGCAGGCTTTTTTATTGCAGTTTACAACTCCTTACTAACCTATGTCCATTTGAATAAAGATAGAAGATTATACGAAGAATAAGCGTAACTTGAGTTATATGAAAGGATGAACAACGTTGCGGAAACTTCCTTATTTCTTGGTTACGCTATGTGTAGTACTGTTAATTTCCTGTCAAAATAATAATAATGACCAGAGCTTTGGGAATGATTCAAAACCTATCAAAGTTAAACAAAGTGTTGAATACTCTAAAGATGAAAGAAAAAGTTCCCGACAAATTTCTAAACGTCTTGTAGATATTGCGACTAGGGAACCTGATGTAAAGGATGCGACCGCTGTTGTGCTGGGAAAATATGCAGTGGTAGGGATCGATGTAGATGATCATATCGATCGCTCAAGAGTCGGGTCCATCAAATACAGTGTTGCTGAAGCTCTCCAGCATGATCCGTATGGAGCCAGTGCTGTCATTACAGCCGATCCTGATATTTATGCCCGTTTACAAGAAATGGGCAGACAAATTGGTGCTGGAAAACCGGTTGGTGGTATTTTCGAGGAATTAGCAGCGATCACTGGCCGCCTTATGCCTGAGATGCCTGGCCAACTCAATAAGAGAGAGCCAGACCCTGTACGCAAAAACGATAAGAGCATTCCAAAGCAGGAAGAGAAAAACCTACAAAACCAACAACAAAAACAAGGTAAAAGCACACCTAGCGACCCAAATAAAATCAAAGAAACTCGTTAATCCAAAAGCTGATCCCAGAATATACCTGGGATCAGCTTTTCTTTTCTACTCAAACCATTAATTTATGGGCTCTGTTATATTCAATTGTTGAATCGTGAAAATTTCAATGCCTAATTATAGAAGTTTCAGTTGCTTTTCAATGCAGTCATGACCTGCTTGTCAAGCCTGGCTGCAGCTTGAGCGTCATAGGTCTTTTCATAAAGTGGAGGCTGGGATATTTTTGCACCGTAAAACATAGCATCTCTTATTTCTGATATATGGACTTTTATCTTTGCCAGCTTGATTGGTACAGCATCCATACGTTCTTGTAAAACTTGAGCAGTTCCGTTGATAACAGATGTTGTCTCATCTTCAATCAATGTTATCGAAATATTTTCATTCACTTTTATGTTTGCGACCGCTTTCGAACGTGAGTCAACAGCAAAAACAATTGTTTCGGCATCAGGTGCATACACCCAGGAGATAGCATTGACATATGGCGTATGTTCAACAGGATCGACAGTATTCACCACTACATAGCACTCTTTCTGCAAAAGACGAAACTGCGTTTCATTCAATGATGATAAACTTTTCGTTGCCAACATTACCAGCTCCTTTAATCAAACACTTCATTATTCCATGATAAGCGCGGTGGATTTCTTTGTCAGTTTCTTTCCTCTGGTCATTTAGACGGACCGTACGTCGGAACTCTAATCACTCGAACTCTGTCTCCTCATGAACGAATGGTCATTAACAACCTATTTGTAGTGTTGGTCCTCCAATGATACATATACCTTCTACAAGACAAGGCTAAATCCCTTCACCATTGTTATTTATACGTTTTAATTCATTCATGGTATACTTGTCTTAGAAAGAGGTGGATAAAATGCGTGTCAAATGTGTTTTATGTGATAAAATCGAAAAAATTGAAGACCAGAGCCCTCTAGCTAAAAAACTAAGGAATAGACCCATTCACACATACATGTGTCAACCTTGTCATTCAAGGATAAAAGTAAGAACAGAAGAGCGTAAGATTTCCGGAAATTTTGTGACATATCGGGATTCCTCACAGGAAGAAACGTGGTAACCGATCAGTTATATTTAGGTTCAGATTCGATTGATTCATATAATGCGTCAATTAATTCAATCGGAAACTGCTTTTTGTATTCTTTACCATCGATATTATAGTGAATATAATAAAATGGAGGTTTCTTTACGGTTTTAAGATCTGCAACTTGATGGTCATCTCTCAATATTTCTGCAAAAAAATCAAGTGTATCCTTTGCTGCTTGATCTTCTTCCCTTTCATCAGAAACCTTCTTGATCGTAAGCCAATTATACAAAGCATCTTGTAAATTCATCATATACCTCCGATTACAAACTTATGTAAATGAGCAGCAAATTAATAGTGTTGTTCTAAGTTTAAAAAGGGGCTGACTAAAAATCAAGTCAGCCCCTTCTTTTATTCATTCACTTTGTTCTTCTTTCTTGGATTGATGCAATCTTACCTTATATATGATCAAAATTGCCGCTGCCACCATCAACCCTTCTGTCACGGGGAGAAATACAGCGAAAAAAGTCAGAATCGTACAGCCGAGCCCAAGGAATGTATAGACCACCGCAGCTTTAAGTAACGGTAACTTCCTTGAAAACCCCAACTTGAAGACGATGATAGATAAAAGAAGAACGGTCAAGTACAAGAACCACATACCGACTTCAGGATTCGTATCGACGTTATAAAGCTTTGCAAAGAACTGAAGACGTTCGTTGATATCGACTTCCAAAGGTACCGTCTCCCTTTTTCATTAAGAATTTTGCTGTGCCAATTTTTTCTTCTTCTCTATACGTTCACGTTCATTCTTATCAAGGATTTTCTTACGCATGCGAATAGATTCAGGTGTAACTTCACAATACTCATCATCGTTCAAATATTCAAGGGCTTCCTCAAGTGTCATTACACGCGCCTTTTTCATTGAAACTGTGTTATCCTTACCCGCTGAACGCATATTCGTCAGTTGCTTCACTTTTGTCAGGTTCACCGTGATGTCATTTTCACGGTTGTGTTCTCCGACAATCATTCCTTCATAAATTTCAGTTCCAGGCTCTACAAAAATCGTTCCACGATCTTCAACATTAATGATTCCATATTGAGAGGCTTTACCGGATTCCATGGAAACAAGAACACCTTCACGACGGCCACCGATTTTTGCCTGGATGTATGGTTGATAACTGTCGAAAGAATGATTCAGGATACCATAACCACGAGTCAAAGTTAAGAATTCTGTCGTATAACCGATCAATCCACGTGCAGGTACCAGGAACTCAAGTCTTACTTGACCGTTACCATGATTGACCATGTTGACCATTTCACCTTTACGCTCACCTAGAGATTCCATGATCGCCCCAGTATGTTCTTCAGGAACGTCGATCTGGACGCGCTCTACAGGCTCACATTTTTGTCCATCGATTTCACGGATGATAACTTCAGGCTTAGAAACTTGGAGTTCATATCCTTCTCTCCGCATGTTTTCAATCAAGATTGATAGATGTAACTCTCCGCGTCCTGAAACAGTCCAAACATCCGGTGAATCCGTGTTTTCTACACGTAAGCTTACATCAGTCTCAAGCTGTTGATTCAGTCTTTCTTCAATTTTCCGGCTTGTGAGATATTTACCTTCACGGCCTGCAAACGGACTGTTGTTCACAAGGAACGTCATTTGAATAGTCGGTTCATCGATTCGGAGAATTGGAAGCGGATCCTGGTTGTTCTCAGGACAAATTGTTTCACCTACGTTTATTTCTTCCATACCTGATACCGCGACTAGGTCACCTGAGCGGGCTTCTTCAATCTCGACACGTTTTAATCCAAGGAAGCCGAAAAGCTTTGTGACCCGAAACTTTTTGACTGATCCATCCAATTTCATCAAAGCAACGCTTTGGCCGACTTTGATCGTCCCTCTGAACACCCTGCCGATACCGATACGGCCTAAATAATCATTGTAGTCCAACAATGATACCTGGAATTGAAGCGGTTCGTCGCTGTTATCCACAGGAGCAGGGATATGTTCTAAAATTGCTTCAAAAATGGCTGTCATGTCTTCATCTTGCTGTTCAGGATCTAAGCTTGCAGTTCCATTCAAAGCTGAAGCATAGACCACTGGGAATTCCAGCTGATCATCGTCAGCACCCAGCTCGATGAATAGGTCAAGCACTTCATCTACTACTTCAACCGGACGGGCAAATGGCCGGTCAATTTTATTGACGACAACTACCGGTGTCAATTTTTGTTCAAGTGCTTTTTTCAATACAAAACGGGTTTGAGGCATACAACCCTCATATGCATCGACGAGCAGCAACACACCATCTACCATCTTCATGATACGTTCCACTTCTCCACCGAAGTCAGCATGTCCTGGCGTGTCCATAATGTTTATTCGCTTTTCTTTATAATTGATCGCTGTATTTTTAGCCAAAATCGTAATTCCACGTTCTTTTTCCAGATCATTAGAATCCATTGCACGCTCACTGACCTGTTCGTTATCTCTGAACGTTCCGGATTGGTGGAGCATCTGGTCGACTAACGTCGTTTTGCCGTGGTCTACGTGGGCAATAATCGCAATATTACGTAGTTCTTCTCGAAGATTCACTTCAATCTCTCCTTAATATATGTGCTCAAAAAGTACGAATCACACTGTAAAACCGATCAGCTATATGATGGCTTTTCGAACATCCTCTTGATGGTGTAACCCAAATAAATTTCAACTTTCCTATTATAACACAAATAATAAACTTTTTCTTTCCATCATTTTTCGATACACTATATCTAGGAGGTAGACCATGAATAAACAATCCATCATTTTTATTTTAATCTCTATTTTAGTAACTTTTAATATCGCTTTGATTGGAGTAGCGATTGGAGAGCAGAGCATACTGCTTGCTGTCATCGCTCTTGTTGCTACTTTCATCCTTATGGGCACTGGTTTTAAACTTAAAAAGAAATTTAGAGAAGAAAACCAAAGGAATCATTGAAAGAACATAGCGAAATGCAAAACAGGGAATGCCTCTTAACATGAATCAACCAAGTTTCGATTCTGGTTTAAGGATTCCCTGTTATTTTTATTTTTCCACCGGTCCATCATTTTAGAAATAGTCACTGGTCGTTCGGTAATAAAAGCCTTGCTAGTTTTATATATCTTTTTCCTGATAAAGTGTCTAATCCGATCTGTTCGAAATCACAGGCTGCAAGAAATCGGAGCCATTTCACTTGTCTAAAGGGACATCCAGCAAATACGATGTTGTCTGGCTCCTGTTGAAGTTTCCTACATACTAACTGGATGATACGTCTACCGTATCCATGCCCTCTATCCTGTGGATCTACCATTACCATGCCAATCCAGGGCTTCTTGTTGGAAGGTGAATCAAGAATATGATAACTGATCCCTTTGATCGATTTATTATCCTCCCAAACCAACCAGACACCTTCGTATCTGTCATATAAGGCCATCCATACCTCGATTCTTTGCGGGTCAATCTCTTCCTTCAACAAACCTTCTTCTTTAATCCAATCTGATGAATGCTTAAACCATTCTGAGATTATACCCAGATCATCCTTCCTCAAATTCCGTTCAATCATTGCTAAGATATTCGTCTAAAATCAGTTGATGGAGATCAGCTTTTCCAGCAAATATGGAGTTTCTGCCAAGCATGTCTAATGGATCACCATCCAAGTTTGTTACACGTCCACCCACTTCTTCGATTAAAACCTTTCCAGCAGCAAAATCCCATGGTGATAAACGCATCGTAATATAGGCGTCCAGTCGCCCTGCAGCAACGAAAGCAAGTTCAATAGCTGCCGAACCATAAGATCGTGTACCCCGGCACCGATCGACAACAGGAATTAATCTAGCTGGGTCAATTCGTTTGTTCCTCGTGATCCATGTGGCATTGATCGCAATAATGGATTTTTCAATTGGAACCTCTTCTAGATCAGGTAACTTTACATTATTCAAATAGGCTCCCTTTCCTTTTACAGCATGGAACATTTCGTCGTAGATCACATTATAGATGACGCCTACCATCCCAACCCCTTCATGGTAGACACCAATAGAGATGGCAAAATTCGTCTGTTGGTGTACAAAGTTCATTGTTCCGTCAATCGGGTCAATGATCCATACGGTGCCCTCCAAAGACGTTACTTCCTCTCCCACACCTTCTTCTCCGAGTATTTGATGCTCCGGATGAGTTTCCTTGATTTGATTGATCAAATATTCTTCAACTTCACGATCCATGTTCGTTACCAAGTCATCGGCATTTGATTTTGTTTCAACAGTCAATTCTTTTTCAAACGACTCGCGTATCACATCCCCGGCTTCATTTGCCCATTTAACAGCCTGATCGCGAATTTCATCCCAATTGATCGCCACAACGCCACTCCTTTCAAACGGTCGGTAATATGTATTTGTTATGAAAATCTCTCCAAAGATAAAGCAATAGTTACTCTTATATGGAGGAAAGTATTCTTGCTTTCTTTAACTCCCCATAAAAAACGAACCCTGCAATTAAAAGGTTCGTTCTATCTGTTTACAATTATTATGCCTCTAATTGTAACATTTCTTGTCTAAATCGTTCTAATTTTTTCTTTGATCGTTTGATTTGTTCAGTATTTTTTGCTACGAGTGCCTCGTGTAGAGTTGCCAATTCATAATCGATTTCGAGTCGAAGAACTGGGATTCGACGCTCAGCTTCTGTCAATTTTAGCGTTTGAATCACTTGTTTCATGGTAACTCACACTCCTTTTCTTTTAACATTTTTACACTTCAAAGATTGTTTTATCATACTATTCTGAAATTTTACTCTACTATCACGTTATACTTAGCTTCCCACTTCTGTGACGTATATATTTATGTCATTCTGTTTAACATTTTGATACACAGTATTCGTATGGTACACTCATTTTACATACACAACGAGGTGAATCACGTGAATTTCAATGGTTTTACAGAACAAGATTTTAATGTTTTCAAAATCCAAGGGCTCGATGCGAGAATGGAAGCTATCCAAAATCAAATTCGTCCAAAGCTTGAAAAACTAGGTGAGCATTTTGCGCCGACACTGTCTGCAGCTACAGGCGATGAAATGTTTTATCATACGGCAAAACATGCTAGAAGAACAGTGAATCCTCCGGATGATACTTGGGTCGCTTTTGCAAACAGTAAACGTGGTTATAAGAAACTTCCGCACTTTCAAATAGGTTTATTTGAGAGTCATCTCTTCGTCTGGTTTGCAGTGATTTATGAATCTCCAGTGAAAAAAGATTTTGCTCGTATACTTACTGAACATCAGGATGAGGTTCTGAAACAGATACCCGCGGACTACGTCTGGTCAGTGGATCATACGAAACCTGATGCGATTCCTCATTCTGAGGTTGATCAAGAAAAGTTTTCTAAAATGACAACCCGTTTGAAAGATATCAAAAAAGCGGAATTACTATGTGGGATTCACATCCCGAACAATGACGAAATCTTACAAGATGGGAAAGCATTACTTGCAAAAATGGATCAGACATTTCATACATTAACCCCTTTATACAACTATGCAAGTAAGGTTCATGAATCTAGTTAATCCATTAAAGTTATTGTATTATATTACAGGTTTAAATTGAACGTATAGGTATTTATCATTAGATTTTTCATTTTTTTGCTGCTGTAATGATAAATAGTTAAAAACCTCTTTAGCAGTAAAGAAATTGAGCTGGCTCGCAAAGGAGTCAGCTCATTCATTTTTTAAAGCTATACAGACCATTTTTTCCGTATACCTTCCGCTTCTTTAATCATCCTGTCAAATAGTTCTTCCACAGAAGGGATATCCTTTATCCTCCCCATGACCTGACCAGCCCAGCCAAATCCTTCATTCAACAGACCTTGATTTGCAAAAGCTTGATTCGCTTGTCCAGATATATGATCCTTGATGGCTTCATAAGTCGGATTCACTTTTTCTATCGCTAGGATTTCCTCTGCCCATTTGTTATTGATCACCCGGCCTGGTGCTCCGAGAGTCCTTTTAATGATAGAAGTATCGGTTTCAGTCCCATCAACCAAAGCTTCTTTATATTTAAGGTGGGCATGTGTACATTCTTTCGTGGCAATGAACCTTGTCCCCATTTCAATCCCTTCAGCCCCCAAAGATAATGCTGCCATCAGACCTTTTCCATCTCCTATTCCGCCGGACGCGATGACGGGAATAGAAACCACGTCTACTACCTGCGGGGTCAATACCATCGTACTTATATCATCTTTTCCGATATGCCCACCCCCTTCTTGTCCAACTACCATTACCGCATCTGCCCCTAGCTGTTCAGCCTTGACCGCTTGCCTTTTGGCTGCAACAAGGACGAGTTTCTTTACATCCACACCTTCTAGTTGTTTGAAAACCGGACTCGGATTTCCACCTGTCATCGAAACGACTGGCACTTTCTCATCAATTGCTACCTGAAGCATATCTTCAAACGGCCTGCCGTGCTGTCCGATTGCAAAATTTACTCCGAATGGTTTTGTCGTTTTCTCCTTTACTTTCCTGATTTCATCTCTCAATTTGTCTGGTGTAGATAAGGACATAGCGGTTATTTGACCCAATCCCCCCGCATTCGAAACCGCTGACGCTAATTCAGAATAAGCAAGGTGAGCGAGACCACCTTGAATAATTGGATATTCAATCCCCAATAATTTTGTTACTCGAGTTTCCCATTTCATACAATCACCCCATCAGCTAAATTTAGTTCCTATGTAATTCAAACAACACAAATTTCGAAATTGATGAAACATGTTAGAATAACAAATGATGCTGGTTGTAAAAAAAGCTTGCAAGCGGTGGTATATTTGATATACTTTTCCTTGTTTTATATTAGTTTAGCATAACAAACTACCTAGCTTACATTTAAAATAAATTGAATGAGGTGTAATGATTGTCTCAAAACGAAACACCCCTTTTTACTGGTCTGGTGAACCACGCCAAACGCAATCCAATTCAATTCCATATCCCAGGACATAAAAAAGGCCGCGGAATGGACCCGGAATTCCGTAACTTCATCGGCGAAAATGCGTTAGCCATCGATTTGATTAACATCGGTCCATTGGATGATCTACATCACCCACACGGTATGATCAAAGAGGCCCAGCAGCTCGCGGCAGAGGCATTCGGCGCAGATCATACATTCTTTTCCGTACAGGGAACAAGCGGTGCGATCATGGCGATGATCATGGCTGTCTGCCACCCAGGCAACAAAATCCTTGTCCCTAGAAATGTCCATAAATCAGTCATGTCAGCGATCATTTTCTCAGGCGCAGTGCCTGTCTTCATACATCCGGATATCGATCCGAACTTAGGGATATCTCATGGAATAACAACTGAATCGGTTAAAAGAGCCCTTGCTCAGCATCCAGACGCAAAAGGGTTATTCGTCATCAATCCAACGTACTTCGGGATCAGTGCTGATTTAAAGGAAATCGTAGACTCAGCCCATTCTTATGATATTCCCGTGCTTGTAGATGAGGCGCATGGCGTACACATTCATTTCCATGATAGATTGCCTTTGTCTGCCATGCAGGCAGGTGCGGATATGGCCGCCACAAGCGTTCATAAATTAGGTGGTTCCATGACCCAAAGCTCCATTTTGAATGTAAAAGGAAACTTGGTATCACCAGAACGTGTCCAATCGATACTAAGCATGATGACAACTACATCGACTTCCTATATATTGCTTGCATCATTGGATGTGGCGCGTAAAAGGCTCGCTACCCAAGGATATGAGTTGGCGGAACAGTCGATTCACCTTGCCGAAAAAGCCCGCAAGCAAATCAATGAGATTCCTGATCTTTACTGCGTTGGCAAAGAAATTATAGGTACACCTGCAACCTATGATTTCGATCCAACCAAACTGATCATATCTGTAAAAGAATTGAATGTTTCCGGTTACGATGTAGAGGTTTGGCTTCGTGACCAGCATAATATAGAAGTCGAGCTTTCAGACCTGTACAATATCCTATGTATCATCACTGCTGGAGATCGGGAAGAAGAAGTAGAACAACTCATCGAGGCATTGAAGGAACTCTCCAATATACACAGTACGACCGGTAGCCAGGTCACAAAAGCTGTTCCGGTTAGTGTCCCAAGTATTCCAGTACTCTCCTTATCACCACGTGACGCTTTTTATGCAGATACAGAAAGCGTTCCTTTTGAAGAGTCGACAGGGCGAATTGTTTCTGAATTTGTTATGATCTATCCACCCGGTATTCCCATCTTCATCCCAGGCGAAATCATCACTCAAGAAAATATCGATTATATATTTGAGAACATTGAAGCTGGATTACCTGTACAGGGACCAGAAGATGAAACGCTTGAAACGATCCGAGTGATCAAAGAATATAAAGCAATCAAATAAAACGATTTAAACCAGAAGAGGTTGACGGCACTAGTGATGTGCAGTCAACCTCTTTCATCATAATATTTATATGTTATGCAGTCTTTTTCCCTTGTCTCTTTTTGTTTTTGCAATCAGGGCAGTTGGAATACAGCGTGGTTACCTTCTCAAAATCATAATGTTCAATTGTGGTGTTACAATGCACACAAACTACTGTTCCCATCGTTCTTCCTCTCCCTTCGCTTGTTGTAAGCGCTTTATATATTCGTTACATATATAATATGATGTCACATATATAATGTCAAGGCTAAATTGTATGACACATTAATTATTTTATGTGCACAATGATGCCAATTCAACTAAATGTAGATTTTAAAAAAGGATTAACCTTGATAACGACGGCTCGCCATTAAAGGTTAATCCTCATTTCTATTTCCTAATTAATCATATTGTTCTGCGATTGGAGAGTAAGGGAGTGATTCTTCAAAGAAAGATAAAAGCTCTTCCGCTTCTTTCTTTGATTGAATTTTAAATGCTTTTTGGATATTATCAGTGTTTCTCAGATCAGCAGCATCCATTAAAGTCGAGCGCCCGGTTTGCATGCAAACGACGAGCGGCTTCCCGAAGAACATGTTGGTATATACAATGCCGAAATCGTAGCGGACATGTTCCGTGGTAAATCCTACAAACCTCACTTTAACCGTTTCGTCTTCATCATAGAGTTTGTCAAAAAGATCCATACCACGCCCTCCTTCAGAATCTTTTGAATATTATATTTAATTATACTTGCTTAGCAATTAAAAAACAACTTATTCGACATTCTTTTTTAAATACTTTTTATCGCGTTGAAGACCTGTCCTATAAAAGTTTAAGAGTCAATTGGCGCAAAAACCTTAGTGAATATTCGCAATTCTTCGTGACACAGTCTGTCATTTTTTCTCATTGAATGATAAAATTAAATATAAATTCAGGTGTTCCTGTCAGGAGTGAATGATAGTGTCAAGTAGTGCATATGTAAAGCTTGTTGCAAAATCCAAACAACAAACGATCACTTTAGATGAGGTGGAAAAGTTTATTCGCTATTACATGGAAATCACCAGCAAAACAGGTGAACAATTAAATTGGGAATATGGCTCAGCTGCCTTTCCATATACCATTGAACAACGAAAAAACGGAGAACAAGCTTATTATCTGTTAAAAGGGAATACTCAGGGATATAATTACATGCTCGTGGGAGCCGGAAGTGATGATGAGGGTTCAGAGAATACATACATACAAATCGTTTTACCTGAAGGATCCACACATGGTGATAAAGGAAAAGCGAATGAATTCAGTAAATTCCTTGCAAAAAAATTGGATGGGGAACTTCATTTATTCAACGGCAGAATCATGTATTACTATAAACGCTGATCGCTAATTATATAAAAAAGCCCGCTGCGATAAACAAATTGCAGCGGGCTCTAATTCAGTTATTCAACAATTTGATCAGGATGTACGAAGATATATCCTTTATTCTGTAATCCTTTAACGATATCGACAAGGCCTTCATTAGTCCAGTCTCGATCGTGCATTAATAGGATTGAGCCATTAGTGAGCAGCGGTGTATTCACCATGATATCAGCAATGCTTTCCCCTGTCTGGTACTCTTTTTCCCAATCGTACCCGTATGTCCAGTTCATGAAGAGCATTCCTTGTTCTTCCATCAGCTTTTTAGAGAAATCCGTGTTGATTCCAAATGGGGCTCTGAAAAAACGTGGTGCTTTTCCCGTGAGTGCTTCAATTTCTTCTGATAATGTCACAATCTCGTGTCTCTGTTTTTCTTCGGGACTGTTTCTAAGGTTGGCATGTGACATCGTGTGGTTTCCAATTTCAAATCCCATCTCGTGAATCTCTTTTACAATGTCTTTTTCTTCGTCAGTGTCCATGAAGTGTCCATTTACGAAGAAGATGGCAGGAACGTTTAGATCTTTAAGCTTTTTTGCCATCTCCAATGCATGCTTATCAGGCGCGTCATCGATCGTCAACAGCACTACTTTATCTTCGGTCTCTATGTCTGGTTTCAGCGTCCAATTTGCTGGGTGTATAGTATATGTAATAACCGGATCTTCTTCAGGTTCTTCTGCAGGTTCTTCTGCAGGTTCTTCTGCAGGTTCTTCTGCAGGCTCCTCTTCAGCATCCTGTTCTTTATCATCATCTTGGCTTCCATCCTGATCTGGTTCCTCTGCATCCGTTTCACCTGACTGATTCGTTTCTTCTGAGGCATTCGGCGTACCTTCTTTTTGATCATGCCCATCCTGATGAGAACCTTGAGCCCCACAACCAACCAATAGCAAAACCAATATACCTATTAGTGTTTTTTTCATGATGTCTCCCCTTTTTTCTCTCTTTTTATCCTTTATTTAATATAAAATGTCCAGAAAGGTTATTAAAGAGTCAAAACGACTAAAATATGGATGAAATCTGTGTCCTGAGTAAAAAATAGGGTATAAGAATTAGCATGGGTAGTATGATCTTCCTACAAAATCCTTGAAATCAAAAAAGGATTACTAGTAGAATGAGAAGGGTGTTATAAAACTTTACGAAAGGAGAACAATGAATAATGAAATTCACCAAAGTCTTTATTATCTCACTCGTTATTTCAGTCATATTCATTGCTTGGGGCGTAATATTCCCTAAAGGATTGCAGCAAGCTACGGGTTCTATCCAGAACTTCCTTCAAGTGAAATTCGGCTGGTTCTATCTCCTGTCAGCTACAGCATTCCTGATCTTTTCCATTTACTTGATCTTCAGTAAATACGGGAAAATCAAACTAGGAAAAGACGATGACGAACCAGACTATAACCTTATTACATGGTTTGCAATGTTGTTCAGCGCCGGTATGGGGATCGGCCTCGTATTCTGGGGTGTTGCAGAACCCTTATACCATTACTACGACCCTCCAACAGGCAATGGGGAAACAGTAGAATCTGCAAATGCTTCCCTTAGATACGCAATGTTCCACTGGGGCTTACATCCTTGGGGTATTTATACGGTAGTCGGATTGGCATTAGCTTACTTTAAATTCCGCAAAGGTGCACCTGGACTTATCAGTGCAATTTTCAGACCACTTCTCGGAGATCGTGTAAATGGTCCAATCGGAATATTGATCGATGTAATTGCTGTTTTTGCAACAGTGTTCGGAGTAGCAACATCACTTGGTTTCGGTGCTGCCCAAATCAGCGGAGGGCTCTCTTACGTTTTTGAGGGCATCCCGAATAATCAACTTACTCAACTGATAATTATTGCGATTGTGACAGTTTTATTCATTCTTTCTGCGTCTACAGGTCTCAACAAAGGGATCAAATACTTAAGTAACATCAATATCGTTCTTGCAATAGGATTGATGTTCTTCCTCTTGTTTGCAGGTCCGACGAACTTTATCATGGATGTATTCACTCAAACGATTGGTTCATATGCCCAGAACTTGCCTGGCATGAGTTTCAGACTTGGACCTTATAGCGAAACGACGCAAGATTGGACGCAAGCTTGGACTGTCTTTTATTGGGCCTGGTGGATCGCATGGGCACCATTCGTCGGCATGTTCATCGCGAGGGTGTCTAAAGGCCGTACGATCCGTGAGTTCGTCTTAGGCGTCTTATTGGTGCCAACAATCTTCGGTGCACTTTGGTTCTCTGTATTCGGTGGATCAGCTGTATTCAAGGATCGTATGGAAGGTACAGGGTTATATTCGATCATGACTGATAACGGTACTGAGATTGCGTTATTCGCCTTGTTTGAGCAGCTCCCTCTTGGTGGGATCATGTCCATCATCGCAATCCTATTGATCAGTACTTTCTTTATAACTTCAGCAGACTCAGCAACCTTCGTCCTTGGCATGCAAACGACGAACGGAAGCTTGAACCCTTCAAACTATATCAAATTCATCTGGGGCGCTGTCGTAGCAGCTTCCGCGGCAATCCTTCTTTACTCTGGAGGATTACAAGCCTTACAGACTGCTTCGATCATAGCCGCATTCCCATTCACCTTCATTATAATTGCGATCATATTTGCAACGGTGAAAGCTTTGAAAGAAGATTACCGAACGAACTTCAAAAACAAATAACTAACATTCAGATGGCCTCAATACGGATGAATCCTGTTGGGGTCATTCTTTTGATTTTTTGATCCTTAAAAACCGATGGAAAAGTATCTGAATAGAAGATAAGTGCTCGCACCTAAAAGACTGGATAGACCTGCATAGGCTTTTGGGTTTTTAAGGAACACGCCAAATAAATACCCAAAGTAGCAAAAAACGATGAGTAAAATATATTCGAATATCGATGGATCTCGATGGGATAAATAAGTAACCAATGCATAAAAACTCCAAATGATCATCTGCACAGATGAGAGGATCAATATGGTATACATCGACACTCCTCCTTAGACAACTTCTTACAATTATTCTTATGTAGGTTACAAGTACATTACGACTTGAAATACCTTGTCCCCGCAACTTATCATTTCTGTAACAATTCATTTACGATTCAAGATTCGACAGATTTTCATGATAAACTCAACTCAAGTTGTTTTATATGTCAACTGCCGTATCACTAATGAAAGAAGTGAGCTCCATGAATGTTCGATCTGTTGGATTTCTTTCTATTCCCTTGATTTCGATCCTAGCATTCCTGAGCAGCTGTCAATTCGAACCTGAATATGGATACCTTCCTGTAGATTTGGAATCAGAGGAACTCAATACACTCATTTTTTCATCAAGATCAAACCAGGAAGAAGAAAAATCGTATTATGATGCACTTCTTCAATTGCAGAAGGATTACCCTCAAAAACTGAATTCCATCCAAATAATAAAAAAGAAAAATGAACAGGCCGTCAATTATTATAATGTATATACGTTTCCCACTGTCATCGTGCTTGACGGCGAGGATGAGATCGTTCGGTTAGAAGGTAAGAAGCAAGTAGATGACATCAAGAAAAAATTAGATGAAGTCTATTCGAATTAATAGGGCTGGCAATCGTCAGTCTATTTTTATTTTCTGGCTCTGTTATAATTCATTAACGGGGTCTCGCTTGGTTCGCTTTTCACCCAGGCGAATTTCCTTAAAGGAATTTCTATAAGAAAATCAACAGGAATATATAACAAACTTTTAGTAAATCCTAATCAAAAAACTTATAGCGGATATACGAGGACGTTCATAGAGCAACTCCATCCTGTTTTTCAAGCTGGAGTGTCCGTATGATTCTATGGAAATAAGGTCTCTGGTGTCCGATATAGATCCATACAAAAAAACTGCTGGAATGATCCCAGCAGTTTTTTCAGTATAGCGTTATTTTACAATGTGTACAGGGAGACCGATTGCAACTTCCGCTGCTTCCATTGTGATTTCACCTAGCGTTGGATGCGCATGGATTGTCAATGCGATATCCTCAGCAGTCATTCCTGCTTCAATTGCCAGCCCTAATTCAGCAATCATATCTGAAGCATTAGGGCCTGCAATTTGTGCCCCGATCACAAGACCGTCGTCTTTACGGGTAATAAGCTTCATGAATCCTTCAGCATCGTTCAATGACAATGCCCGGCCGTTTGCTCCGAATGGGAACTTAGAAGCTATTACATCGAACCCAGCATCTTTCGCTTCGGATTCAGAATATCCTACACTTGCAAGTTCAGGATCACTGAAAACGACAGCCGGGATTGCTAGATAGTCGATTTCCGCCGCTTCTCCAGAGATAGCTTCTGCTGCTACTTTCCCTTCGTAGGATGCCTTATGAGCGAGTGCAGGACCAGGAACGATGTCGCCAATCGCATATAATCCATCTACAGAAGTTTTACATTGGTTGTCCACTTCGATAAGCCCTTTATCGTCAAGTTTTACACCGATTTGCTCGAGTCCAAGCTCTTCAGTGTTAGGTTTACGTCCTACTGTCACGAGTACATAATCCGCATCAAAGGATTTTTCTTCGCCTTTTACTTCAGCAGTGACTTTAACACCCTCACCTGACTCTTCCGTGCCTTTTGCCATTGCATTCGTGATGATTTCAACACCTTTTTTCTTGAGACGGCGGGATACGAGCGTGCTCATTTGTTTTTCAAAACCTGGAAGGATCGTCTTACCACCTTCAAGGATCGTCACTTCAGTACCAAGGTTTGCGTATGCAGTACCTAGTTCGATACCGATGTATCCTCCACCGATGACAACCATCTTTTTCGGCACTTCAGTCAATGCTAAAGCACCAGTCGATGAAATGACTCGGTCACTCCATTTAAATGATGGGAGCTCAATCGGGCTTGAACCTGTCGCTAAGATACAGTTTTTGAATTTATACGTTTGTGAAGTGTATTCATCTTTCGTTACACGTACCGTATTCGTATCAGAGAAATAAGCCTCACCTTTTACAATCTCGACTTTATTCCCTTTAAGCAGACCTTCTACTCCACCGGTCAACTTCTTGACGATGCCTGCTTTCCATTCTTGTACTTTCCCCATGTCCACTTTTACATTTTCAGCAGTGATTCCCATGTCATCTGAATGTTGGGCATGTTCGAATCTGTGGCTTGCGTGAATGACCGCTTTAGATGGAATACAACCTACGTTGAGGCAAACTCCACCGATATCGCCTTTTTCAACAATTGTTACTTTTTGTCCCATTTGAGCAGCACGGATTGCTGCAACATATCCTCCCGGGCCTGAACCAATGACCAGTGTGTCTATTTCTTCTGCAAAATCGCCTACTACCATTTTTACGCCTCCATTATCAATAGTTGTGGGTCGTTCAAGAGTCGTTTGACATGATTTAATGCATTTTGTGCAGTAACACCATCGACTAAGCGGTGGTCATAACTGATTGAAAGTGCCAATACCGGTGCAGCTACAATCTCACCATTCTCAACGACTGGCTTTTCTTGAATACGTCCAACACCAAGGATCGCTGCATCTGGATGATTGATGATTGGTGTAAACCATTGTCCACCAGCAGAACCAAGATTAGAGATCGTACAAGTGCTGCCCTTCATCTCATCCGAAGATAATTTACCGTCTCTTGCTTTCTTAGCAAGTTCATTAATTTCATTCGATAAAGAGAAGATAGACTTACGGTCTGCATCTTTAATGACCGGTACAACTAATCCAGCCTCTGTATCAGCAGCAATTCCAATATTATAGTAGTGCTTATGCACAATCTCTTCATTCTCATCATCAAGAGACGCATTCAAGATCGGATATTCGCGAAGTGCTGAAACAAGAGCTTTAACGACGTATGGCAAGTAAGTCAATTTAATGCCTTTTTCTGAAGCCATTTCTTTGAATTGCTTACGGTGTGCCACAAGGTCAGTAACAACCACTTCATCCATATGAGTTACGTGAGGAGCTGTATGCTTGGAATTGACCATCGCTTTGGCAATTGCTTTTCTCATACCTTTAAGCTTTTCGCGCGTTTCTGCTTGCTCTTGTGCTGCAGCAGCAGGTTTCGCTTTCCCGTCTGCTTTTTGCTCTTCTTTTTCTGCAGCTGCTCGTTTTTCTGTTTCACTTTCAGCAGTTTCTTGACCGCCCTCTAGATATGCATCGATATCTTCTTTCAAAATACGGCCGTCTTTACCAGAACCGTTTACCTTCTTGATGTTGACGTCTTTTTCACGAGCATATTTTCGAACAGACGGCATCGCTTTGACACGATTGGTCGGATCTTCATCTTCAGAATCGTCTTCTTTCTTGGTCTCTTTTGTTTCTTTAGAGTCCTTCTCTTCTTTCTTGTCTTCTTCTTTCGCTCCATCGGCTTCAGGCTTCTTATCTTCATCCGCTTGCGGTTGTTCAACCTCGGTCTCTTCACTGTCACCTTCATAGCCTTCAGCATCGATCGTTACGAGCACATCACCGACAACTGCAACTGTACCTTCGTCAACCTTAATATCGTTTATCGTTCCGTCAACAGGTGAAGGGATTTCTACAACTGCTTTATCGTTTTGTACTTCGAGAAGAATGTCATCTTCTTTAACTTCGTCGCCTTTTTTGACAAACCATTTTACGATTTCACCTTCATGGATACCTTCACCGATATCAGGCAGTTTAAATTCAAACGCCACAGGGTTCGCCTCCTTGTTTTCTATATAGTGAGTTTGGAGTGTTCTTCTGTACTATTAAAAGTTGATTACTTGCTTCGCCTTTTCCATGATATCTTTATAATCCGGAAGCCACACATCTTCAGCAGCAGAGAATGGGAACACAGTATCTGGTGCAGTTACACGTAGAACTGGTGCTTCTAAAGAAAGGATCGCTCTATCGTTGATTTCTGCTACGACGCTTGCAGCAATACCAGCTTGCTTTTGTGCTTCTTGAACGACAATGGCACGGCCGGTCTTGTTGACAGATTCGATAATGGTGTCAACATCAATCGGGCTTACGGTACGCAAGTCGATCACTTCTGCTTGGATATCTTCTTTCTCTAGTTCTTCAGCAGCTTTAAGAGAAGAATGGACCATAGCACCGTAAGTGATGATCGTGATGTCGTTTCCTTCTCTCTTTACATCTGCTTTACCAATTTCAACTGTGTACTCTTCTTCAGGGACTTCATCTCTGAAAGAACGGTATAGTTTCATATGTTCCAGGAAAATGACCGGGTCATTGTCTCGGATTGCAGAAATCAAAAGACCTTTCGCATCATATGGTGTTGAAGGGATCACAACCTTAAGCCCCGGCTGTTGGGCCATTAGGCCTTCAAGGCTGTCTGCGTGCAGCTCTGGTGTTTTGACCCCTCCGCCGAATGGAGAACGAACCGTGATCGGTGCATGATAAACACCCCCAGAACGGTACCTCAAGCGTGCCATTTGTCCAGAAATAGCATCCATCACTTCATAAACAAAACCGAAGAATTGGATTTCGGGAACAGGACGGTATCCTTGCAAGGCTAGACCGATTGAAAGACCACCAATCCCTGACTCGGCAAGCGGGGTATCAAAGACGCGATCTTCCCCGAATTCTTTCTGCAGACCTTCAGTCGCACGGAATACGCCGCCATTTTTGCCGACATCTTCCCCGAAGATCAGAACATTTTCATCATTTTTAAGTTCAATGCGCATCGCATCAGTGATCGCTTGAATCATCGTCATTTGGGCCATCGCTTACTTCGACTCCTTTTCTTTGTATTCTTCCATTTGCTCCTGTAAGTTTTTCGGAAGCTCTTCATACATGTTTTCGATCAAATCTGTCACCTTTTGCTTCGGTGCTTCATCTGCTTTCTTGATAGCAGCCTTGATGTCTTCTTTCGCTTGATCGACGACTTCGTTCTCTTTTTCTTCTGACCAGAGATCATTGCTTTCAAGGTACTTGCGGAAACGTACCAATGGATCTTTCTTTTCCCATTTGTTATCCATATCTTCCGTACGGTATCTTGTCGGATCGTCACCAGCCATAGTATGTGGTCCATAACGGTAAGTAAGTGTCTCGATCAATGTTGGGCCTTCCTCGTTGGTAGCACGCTCACGAGCTTGTAGTGTAGCTGCGTAGACGGCAAGTACGTCCATGCCATCTACTTGAACGCCATGAATTCCTGCAGCAACTGCTTTTTGAGCGATTGTTTTTGCAGCAGATTGTTTTTCGACAGGAACCGAGATAGCAAAACGGTTGTTTTGAACAACAAATACTGCTGGAGCATTGTAAGCACCTGCAAAATTGATTCCTTCATAAAAGTCACCTTGTGAAGCTCCGCCATCTCCGGTATATGTGATTGCGATATTTTTCTTTCCACGCTTCTTGAGACCAAGAGCAACTCCTGCAGCCTGTGTGATTTGTGCACCGATGATGATTTGCGGTGAAATCACATTGACACCCTCTGGAATTTGGTTGCCCTGGAAATGTCCACGGGAGAACAAGAATGCTTGGTATAACGGGAGTCCGTGATATACAATCTGTGGAACATCACGGTAACCAGGTAAAATGAAGTCCTCCTTATCCAAAGCATACTGGCTTCCTAGCATAGATGCTTCTTGTCCAGCAACTGGTGCGTAGAACCCTAGTCGTCCTTGTCTGTTAAGTGAAATCGCACGTTGGTCCCAAATTCTTGTATAGACCATACGTGTCATCAATTCTTGTAAATCTTCATCTGACAAGTCAGGCATTGCATCCTCATTTACGATTTCGCCTTCCTCGTTCAGGATTTGAAAAGTTTCAAATTCCTCTTCGATCTGTGTCAGGGTTTTTGTACCCATGAAGGTCACCTCTTCCTTTCCTATTTGAAAATTAGATGATGTGTCAGAGTCCTAAGCCAGACAATTATATAAACAATATTTAGATTGCCCACTTTTGGTATAAAGCATGTCAAATCGTGTCTATTTATTGAAGTATCTTTTTATGCTTTAACATTATGACTACATCATGTTTTACCCTTATTCAAGGTTAGATAATCGTCAATCCTCTCAATCTACTTCGGTTAGAGACAAGTAACAAACTGTACTAGTTAAGGATGGATCGACAGTGATACAACTCAACATATTTCTTAGTGTACACTACTATACAAAAATACGTCAATCCTATTGATTTATCTTGTGTTATTAAGGGATTAGCATTAAAACTTCATACTTGTAATAGTAAATCTGTATTAGTATAGAAATGTACACTGTACTAATACAATAAGGATAATTATTATTGAAGAAAAATAAGATGACATTGTCAAAAGTTGATAGCCGTACGTGAGACAGTGGTTGTGAGTTCCCCAAAATAAAAAGCTGACCGTTGACTCGGCCAGCTGCTGCACTTGGCTATTCAGTTAGATTTCCTGCAAAATTTCTTTGGTTTCACAGTAAAAATTTATGAAGCTTCCTTCTTATCAGTAGTACTGAATCCTGCTTCTTTATAAAATGCCTTCTTCTTTTCATTGTATTGATCAGTCAAATTATTGAACGCATCTTGTGATTTCAGGACTTCCTCATATTTTTTGTTAAGTTTTTCAGTACGTGATTTCAAATCCTCGATCGCTAAATCTTCCTTTTTCATCATCTCATACAACTCGCGATCCATGTTTAGTGCTTCCATATAGACATTGTGCAAATCATCATAGCTTTTATATCGTTTCTCCATCGTTTCCACCAGTTCATTCGCTTTTTTCTTCAAGGTGTCTTCATCTATTTCGTCCACTAAACCATTCACAGATTTGAATTCTTCATATGCAGAATCGATACTTTCCTTTTCTTTCGTGATCAATTCTCCCCTGGAATCAGCAAGTCCAATTGCCTCATCAGCCAACTTTTTGATTTTATCTATTTCTTTCATGCTCAATCCCAGCATCTCATTGAAAAGTTCTTGTTCTTTTTGTTCTGCCTCAATAAGCGGCTCTTGCACTTCAGCGAACCCAGACTCTAAAGAAACTGTTTGCTCCAGATGCTCATACATTTTTTCAGCTGGTGATTCACCAATCGTACAGCCTGAAGCGACTATTATCAATATACAGAAACTTATGAAAAACAAATATTTCTTGCCGTACAACATAGCTCCCCCTATCCCTTTCTCTCTAGTTATTTATGATATACGTTTCTGAAAACCTATACAAGATAAATTATAGTGGACAAACTTATTAGTAAATTATGACCAGTTCAATCGATTTAGAACAAGAACATGGTTAAGTACATATTCTTTTAAAAATGAACTTATGTTAAAATAATCACAATGCTTTTATGATCGTTACAAATGAATCAAACAGCAAGATTAAGGAGTGGGAATTATGATCACAATGAAGGATGTTGTCAGAGAAGGTGATCCGATCCTTCGGGAACGTGCTGAAAATGTTGCTATACCTCCTTCTGAAGAGGATAAAGATACATTAAAGCAAATGCACGAATTTCTTGTTAACAGTCAAGATCCAGAGCTGAATGTAAAATATAACCTCCGCCCGGGTATTGGTCTTGCCGCACCGCAAATCGGAGTAAGCAAACGGATGATCGCCGTTTTGGTGGAGGATGAAGATGGTCAATTATATGATTATGCATTGTTCAACCCTCGTATTATGAGCCATTCGGTTCAAAAATCATACTTAAAAGGCGGGGAAGGTTGCCTATCGGTTGATCGCGACGTTCCAGGCTTTGTCCCCCGTTACTACAAAGTGAAAGTAAAGGCTTTTGATATTAACGGTAAAGAAATTGAACTTCGCCTGAAAGGTCTTCCGTCGATCGTTTTTCAGCATGAAATCGATCACCTAAACGGCGTCATGTTCTATGACCATATTAATAAAGACGAGCCATTTGAAAGACCAGATGGAATCTCAATCGGAAGATAATGAAAAGCGCAAACGCCCTGAACAGCCACGAAGGTCAATGGAAGTCCGACGAGGAGGCTCGAACCAAACAAAGATTTGGTTCTGCGTGGGCTCACACATAAG
Source organism: Pseudalkalibacillus sp. A8 (assembly GCF_045920555.1). NCBI lineage: Bacteria > Bacillati > Bacillota > Bacilli > Caryophanales > Fictibacillaceae > Pseudalkalibacillus > Pseudalkalibacillus sp. A8. The sequence goes on along the minus strand of NZ_CP174509.1, from coordinate 2,122,710 downwards.
ATGTAAATCAATGTGTCGACCGCCGCAGAAGGACTGACGTGACCCGAGTAGTTGGGCGTTGGAGCTAGACATTCCTTTCAATGTAAGAAAAGGCGGATCCGCATCGACTAAAACGATACAACGGATTCGCCTTTTACATCTCTCTAACTTATTAGTCCGACTTTTCTCAATCCATGACGTATTCCATCGTCATCTACTGCCCGCGTCACAAAATCAGCGGATCGCTTAGCTGCTTCCTTACTATTTCCCATGGCAATTCCTGTTCCGGCGAACTCCAACATTTCAAGATCGTTCAGACCGTCACCGAAAGCAATGACATCCTCTTGATGATAACCGAGATGGGCAATCATTTTTTCTATCCCGATCGCTTTCGATCCTGTTTTCGGTAATACATCCATTGAGTATTGGTGCCATCTTATGAAGTTGAAGTCACTGTACGTATTCCGATAAAGTGTCTCTTTTTCGCCTTTTTCACAATACAGCAATGCTTGATAAATCGAACGGCCCCTATAAAATTCCGGATCATGCTCAGGGTGTATCAATTTCAAATCGTCCATCGATTTTTGAACATGCGGATGCGAATCATGAGTGGTCCTGCCTGTTTCAGTATTCAAGAAAACCATCGGATGGTCATGTTCTTTAGACTGGAGGACCAATTCTTGTAAGAACTTCTCTTCAAGCGGATTTTCGTAAATGCTTTGATTTTCGTAGGAAACATACTGGCCATTGAAGCTTACAAACCCATTGATACTAAGCTCTTCAAGTAAATAATGGAACATGAAAGGTGCTCGGCCCGTTGCAATCGCAATCGGAACCTTTCGATCCTGCAGTTCCTTTATCGCAAGCTTTGTGCCTGCCGGTATTCTTTTTTGATGATCCAATAATGTGCCGTCTATATCAAAAAATACAATTTTATTTGTCATACAATACCCCTTTACTCTTGCTGTTTATTGCACTGGCTGCAACTGGCTGCTCCTTGACTGTCTTTCTTGTGGACAGGTATACTCCTGCCAAAATCAATACCAGGCCGACAATCGCATGTGCCGGTATGTGTTCATCCAATAAGAACCATCCCCAGAACATTGCGGTGATCGGGACCAGGTATGTAACAAACGTGGCGAACTCAGCACTTCCCTCTTGTATCATATAATAAAATAACAAATACGCTAATCCTGAGCCGAAGACGCCAAGTCCAATCATCGCAAACACGGAAATCATTGATCCTGCATGTTCAAGACTAAAAAGGGACCCAGTAACACCCATGATCACCAAACTTCCGATCGCACCTGTTATCAAGGTGAACAACGAGATCATCATAACACTAATCCCTTGCAGATGTCTCTTTGTAAACTGTGAGACATATCCATAACAAAGGGTAGCACCAATCATGGTCCCCATTCCAATAAGGTCTTCATTGAACAGCTGGGTGACATTCAAATCGATCAATATCAATATTCCGATGAAACCAACTACAACACCAAGCCACTGTTTGAATCTCAATGTTATTGAAAATAACAATACACCGATGATACTCGTCCAGATCGGTGTCGTCGCATTCACGATCGATGCCATACTGCTTGAAATCCTGGTCTCACTTATTGCAATCAATCCCCATGGAATGAGAGCGTTTAGAAAACCGACCAACAAGAGTGATTTCCACGGAAGTGCTTTTAAAGAAAGCCATTTTCTTTGTAAAAGAAGAATGAACAACAAGGTCAGTGCCCCTAAGGAGCATCTTACAAACACGACCCCCCATGGACCAAAGCCCTCAACAAGCACCTTGATAAAATAAAAAGACATTCCCCAAATCAAGCTTAATGTAATCAATGCTACATATAATTTCATCTTTTCCACCTTTTCTTGCAGTCCGTACACTCCTGCATCGGATCTATACCACTAATTACCTCGTAAAATTAATTGCTTCTGTTTCCATACTAAGTATAACATCACACATGGAAAATTTGGTTCGAGTTGCTTACAAGCCTTTTGATTTTTAAAGCAAAAAAACCCTTTTTTCGAAAGGAGAGAAAGACATTGTTAAGAAAATTGAGAGATCAAATCAAGCATAAATGGAAAGATTTATTCGGTATAAAACAACGTGTACCGATCGTTTGATTTTTTCGATATTTGTTTTGACGGTATTAATTTGGTATCTTATTGTTTCAGATACCTTTTACATAGGCACCTTCACCCTAATTGCATAATCGAATCAAAAAAACATGAAAAACCAATAGAATTCATTTATAATAAACGAAGATGATTCTAATTGAAAACGGTAAGGAGAGTTAAGCATGATTTACAAAGTATTTTATCAGGAGAACCTTCAAGAGGTAACCGTCCGTGAAGAAACGAAAAGCCTCTATGTTGAAGCAGACTCCGTACAAGCAGTACGTTCATTTCTAGCAGATCGGAATTATAATATCGAATTCGTTCAAGAAGTTACAGGATCTCACCTGGAATATGAGCAACAATCTGAAGATTTTGAATTGGAGACACGATAACACATGAAATTCGTAAAAAATCATCAAACAGCAGTGTTCGCGCTTGGCGGACTGGACGAAATCGGTAAAAACACGTATGGAATTCAGTTTCAAGATGAAATCATTCTAGTAGATGCGGGGATCAAATTCCCTGAAGACGAGCTTTTAGGAATTGATTATGTCATTCCGGATTACACATACCTCGTCAAGAATGTCGATAAGATCAAAGGTTTATTCATTACTCACGGACATGAGGACCACATCGGTGGAATCCCTTATCTACTCCGCCAGATCAACATCCCGATATATGGCGGAAAACTTGCGCTCGGATTAATCAGAAACAAGTTGGAAGAACATGGACTTCTTCGCAGAGCCAAATTACATGAAATTCAAGAAGACGACGTCATCAAGTTTCGAAAAACATCCGTAACGTTTTTCAGAACGACGCACTCCATTCCTGATTCGTATGGAATCGTCGTCAAAACACCACCTGGAAACATCGTGCATACTGGAGATTTCAAGTTTGATTTCACTCCTGTCGGAGAGCCAGCAAACTTGAACAAAATGGCTCAAATCGGCCAAGAAGGTGTACTATGTCTTCTTTCAGACAGTACGAACAGTGAAGTTCCTGGTTTTACAATGTCTGAAAGCCGTGTGGGAGAAAGCATTCAAGATATTTTCCGAAAAGAAGATGGACGAATCATCTTTGCTACATTCGCTTCGAACATTCACCGTCTGCAACAGGTCGTTGAAGCGTCGGTTCAGTATAACCGTAAAGTGGCCGTTTTCGGACGAAGCATGGATTCTGCCATTTCAATCGGCCAAGAGCTTGGCTATATCCGTGCTCCAAAGGATACGTTCATTGATGCGAATCAAATCAACCGTTTACCTGATAATGAAGTGACGATCCTTTGTACAGGAAGTCAAGGTGAGCCAATGGCGGCTTTATCCAGGATTGCTAATGGAACACACCGCCAAATTCAAATCATCCCTGGTGACACAGTAGTTTTCTCATCTTCCCCTATTCCTGGGAATACGCTAAGTGTGAGCCGTATCATCAACCAACTGCATCGAGCAGGTGCGAATGTCATCGCTGGTTCATTGAATGACATCCATACTTCTGGACACGGTGGCCAACAAGAGCAAAAACTCATGCTCCGTCTAATGAAACCGAAATACTTCATGCCGATCCACGGTGAGTTCCGTATGTTGAAAATGCATACAAAACTTGCCATCGATTGTGAAGTTGAAGAGAAGAACTGTTTCATTATGGACAATGGTGAAGTACTTGCTTTAAGTGAAAATGAAGCATCAATTGCTGGTAAAATTCCATCCGGTTCTATCTATGTTGATGGAAACGGAATTGGAGATATCGGGAATATCGTTTTACGGGATAGAAAAATCCTATCCGAAGAAGGTCTTGTCGTAGTCGTGGTAAGCATCAATATGAAAGAGTTCAAAATTGTATCTGGACCTGACATCATTTCACGTGGATTCGTGTATATGCGTGAATCCGAGGACTTGATCAATGATGCTCAAGGTATCCTGTCCAAACACTTACATGGGATGATGGAGCGTAAAACGACACAATGGTCTGAAATCAAAAATGAAATTACAGACGTACTGGCTCCTTTCTTATATGAAAAGACAAAACGTCGCCCGATGATTTTACCGATCATCATGGAAATTTGATAAATGCAAAGAACCTGGTTAGATACCAGGTTCTTTTTGATTAGAATTTTCATTGTTTGCAGCTCATTGGCTTCGAGAAATTCTTCTTTGAGTACCTCGTTTTCCTTTTTTCCGCTTTTTCAGGGTGTCAATCCCACCTCATGGGTAGGTAATCCAATGAACATAAAAAACCTGACTTCAACAAAGTGTTGAAATCAGATTCCTGTTCAATCCATCAATAAGTTTTTCTCAAGACGATTGACATCGTTATCCGCTCCGATAACGATCAATATATCGCCTTTCACAATAGTTTGTGTTGCCTGTGGTGATACGATGATTTCCTCATCACGCTTGATTGCAACGACGTTACACCCATAGTTCGCACGGATATCCAACTCGATCAAGGTCTTGTCATGCATTTTCTCACTTGCGATCAACTCGACGATACTATGTTGATCGGACAATTCCAAATAATCCAGTACGTTGTTTGACATGATATTATGCGCGATCCTTTGCCCCATGTCTCGTTCTGGATGGACGATACGATCTGCCCCGATTTTACGGACCACTTTTTCATGGTAGTCGTTTTGTGCTTTTACAGTGATATGAGAAACCCCTAGCTCTTTTAAAATCAGGGTGGTCAGGATACTTGCCTGGATATTGTCACCGATCGCAACGATGACATGATCGAAATTCCTGATGCCTAAGCTTTTAAGAACACTTTCATCTGTTGTATCCGCTATGACAGCATGAGTAGCGATCGAAGAAAATTCATTGACTCGATCCTCATCAATGTCAATTGCGAGTACTTCCATATCGTTATTACTTAATGAACGGCAAATGCTTCCTCCGAAGCGTCCTAACCCAATTACAGCAAATTGCTTTTTCACAATCATTCCTCCAATTGCCCCTTAAACGTTCGCTCTCACCACATTGTACCATATTTTCAGATTATTTTTCTCGATTTCCTTGCACATAATTAGCGTCAAATAAAAACATGCGCATCAATAAGATCAACGAAGGGATCAATAAGAACAATCCTGCAATGAATGCGATGACAAGGGCGATTCCCATCGTTTCGTTTGTAAAACCAGTATCCAACGTAATATACGGATACAAAATGTATGGCAGATGAGAAACCCCATAACCGAAGAATGCGAAAAAGAATTGAAGCATGACGAAAATGAATGCGGTTCCATAACGCTTGTTCTTATAAACCAGCCACACCGCGATGTTAAAGCAAATGAATGATAGGATGAACATATATGAATAATCGATCATGTCATTGAAATGCTCGATGTTATGATCACGTAAAGCCAAAAACACTAGAAAGCTTGCAAGGATTGTCGGCGGGCTCCAGAAAAGAGCAAACTTCCTCAAGATTTCAAGCGCAGGCCAGTCCTTTGCTTTGTTAGCATAAAAACAGAGGAACATCGCACTGATGTACAAAACACTTACAATGGCAAGTAAAACGACGGACCAGGAATAAAAGCTTGTAAACAACTCTTTGACAAGAAATACGACAGTCCCGTTTTCTTCTGTTATGAACCCACCTTCTGATATGGTGAGCGCTGTAGATAATGAAGCTGGAATCAGCAATCCTGTAGCCCCATATAAGAACGTATAGATATTACTGTCCTTGGCGCCGTAATTTCCGAATGCATAAAACGACCCTCTGATCGCAAGCAAAACTAACGCGATACTTCCTGGAACCAAGAGTGCAGTTCCATAATAGTACGCTGTGCTTGGGAAAAAGCCTACCAGTCCGACGAAAAAGAATACGAAGAAGACATTCGTAACCTCCCATACAGGGGATAGATAGCGGCTGATGATCGAATTGATGATATGGTCCTGTTTCGTGATCTTCCCATAATAGGCGAAGAATCCTGCACCGAAATCAATCGATGCGACTATCAGGTATCCATAAAGAAAGATCCAGAGTACCGTGATTCCAAGTAATTGTATTTCCATCGTATCCCCTCCTTACCGGTCCATTTCTTCAAATTCGGTTTCTGCTGGGTTACCCCTGAACATTTTCAATAGTACCGTCGTACAGATCCATCCTAACACGGCGTAAAGTCCGAAGAATAAAATGAACATCGAGCCGACGTGTTCACTTGTGGTCGCTCCATCTTTCGTCTCCATCACATGCCATAAGATCCAAGGTTGACGTCCGACTTCAGAGAAAATCCAACCAAATTCGATGGCTAGCATTGCAAGCGGACCTGACGCAACAATCGCCATCAGCAGATATTTTGAATATGGGTTTCCTTTTTTCCATTTATAAAACCAGAGATATTGAGCAGATAAGGCAACGAGAAACATGCCGATTCCGACCATTAAATCGAACAGGTAATGAATGAAAAGCGGTGCTGTCTCATCTTCAGGAAACTCTTCTAAGCCAATGACCTCTGCATTAGGATTACCATGGGCGAGTATACTCAAGAAATTCGGCATCCTTAAGGCATACTTCACTTCTCCATTCTCGTCCAGAATTCCCCCTACAATAAGGTCCGCACCTTCTTCTGTTTCAAAGTGCCATTCTGCCGCCGCTAATTTCTCTGGCTGGTATTCCGCAAGATACTTACCAGAAAAATCCCCGATTATGGCGGTTGCAATCGCAAAAACGAACCCTGATACCATGGTGAAATGCAAGGCTTTTTTATAGTACTCATTGTTCCCTTTCTTCAAAATCATAAAGGCTGTGATAGCTGCTAAAACAAAAGCTGATGTCAGATAAGCGGATGAAATGACGTGAGTTGCCTTAGTTGGTGTAGCTGGATTGAACATTGCTATCAATGGTTGAATTTCAGTAATTTCCCCATTTTCCAGCTTGAAACCTTTAGGCGCATTCATGAACGCATTTACAGTAGATATGAAAAAAGCTGACAATGATGCACCGATCACCACCGGTACAGATAGCAGCCAGTGGAGATAAGGATTTTTGAATCTATCCCAGGTATAGAGATAAATCCCTAAGAAAATCGCTTCAAAGAAAAATGCAAACGTTTCTAGGAATAACGGCAGCCCGATCACTTGTCCGGCTACTTCCATAAAACTTGGCCACAACAAGGAAAGCTGCAATCCGATACAAGTTCCAGTGACAACACCGACGGCAACCGTCACTACAAACCCTCTCGTCCACCGTCTTGCAAGCAACCTGAAATGATCGTCCTTCCTCCTGATACCGATCCATTCAGCTCCGCTGATCAACAACGGGACTCCGACTCCGAGGGTCGCAAATATGATATGAAATCCTAAAGTCAAACTTGTCAACAAACGACTGAGCATAGCGCTATCGAGTTCTGGCATTGACGATCCCCCTATTAAATGCAAAATACAGCTACTATTATCTTACCCTTATTGTAATCCCCCACAAACAGAAAACATAAAACAGATGTTACAAAATCATTTTGATCAGGCGAAAACTTTGTGACAAGTATCACAAAGATTATTACAGCTATCATTCTATCAGGTCTAGATTTGTTTGTGAAGTATTGAGCATATGAATATTGATAACCCACATATCAGTGGTTCGTCCAATATTCATCGTGTCTTTCAATCGGCAAAAAACAAAAAGCGACCACAAAAGGCATTTCCAGCCATTTGTGGTCACTTCACCATTACATTGCATCGAGCATTTTAAATTGAGATACGATCAGCTCGTAGTATTCTCCTTTTTGTTTCATCAGAGAATCATGGTTTCCTTGTTCAATGAGATTTCCATGATCGAGGACAAAAATATTGTCAGCTTCACGGATAGTTGAGAGCCTGTGGGCGATGATGATCGCTGTACGGCCTTTAAGCAATGTTTGCAAGGCATTTTGAATCTTCATTTCCGATTCTGTGTCAATACTTGCTGTCGCTTCATCCAATATCAAGATACGTGGATCTGCAAGTAATGCACGTGCAAACGAAATCAATTGCCTTTCCCCTACAGATAACACATTTCCTCTCTCTTCAACCTCTGTCTCATATTGATTCTCGAGTTTTTCGATGAAGGTGCTTGCCCCGACTGCTTCGGCAGCCTGGATGACTTCCTCATCGCTTGCATCAGGGCGTCCAAACCGGATATTATCCATGATCGTACCCGAAAAAATGAATGTATCCTGTAATACTACACTTACTTTTTGTCTTAAGCTATCAAGCTTAACATCTCGCAAATCAACGCCATCGATTTTGACAGACCCTTTCGTTGGATCATAGAATCTGCTAATAAGATTGGCGATCGTCGTTTTACCTGATCCTGTATGTCCGACTAAAGCGACAGTCTCACCAGCTTCTATCGTCAAGTCAATACTATTTAATGCTTTACGTTTATCATCATATGAGAATTCCACTTGATCGAATTCGATCTTCCCGTCGATTTCATTAAAAGTAAGTGCATTTTTGCGTTCTGATACATTCGGCTGTTCATCCAAAAATTCAAAGATTCGCTCACTGGATGCCATGGCAACCAGTAATTGGTTGTAAACCTGCCCCATTCGTGAGATCGGTTCCCAGAACATACCTAGATAGAATGCAAAGGTTACGAAAACCCCATAGTCCATTCCGTTTTGGATCAAGTGAACACCATACCATATGAGGATGGCCGTACCGATGGCATTTGACATTTCAACGAAAGGACGGAAGACCGCACTCTTCCGGGTGGCGTCCTTCCAGCTTTCAAATGTCTCACCGTTTACTCCCTCGAAGAACCCCATGTTTTCTTTTTCCTGTGTATAAGATTGGGTCACCCGGATTCCCTGAATGCTTTCATTAAGATGGGAATTGAGCTTCGCTTGCTTGATCCGGACCATCTGCCACGATCGGCGGATGTTTCTGCGTAATTTCGTAGAGATGAAAAACATGATCGGAAGGACAATCATGATTGCTAAAGTCAATTCAGGACTTAAGAAGAACATGATTACGATAATTCCGACCAGAAGGATGAAATCCATCAATAGATTGATAACCCCGTTTGTAAAAAGTTCCTGCAGTGAATTGACATCATTGATGATCCTTACGAGAATCGATCCAGCCGACCTTTGATCGAAAAACCGATGCGAAAGTCTCTGGATATGTTTGAACAATCCTTGGCGGATGTCATAAATGATGTATTGCCCCAGCTGATTCGTCCATTTGATCCGAAATGTATTTGCAATCCAAGCTATGATGTAAAGGCCTGCAATTCCGAAGATCAATTGGATCAGCAAGCTCTCGTTTTGATCCTTGATCGCATGGTCGAAAAGCAGAACCCCGATGAAGATCGGAACGACTAGTCTTACTGCAGTTGAGATCAACATTGCAATGATTGATTTTGGCAGTAAATTCGACTGATATGGTTTCATGTAACCAAAAAGACGTAGCATCTGTTTCCAGTTGAATTGTTTTTCTATTGCTTGATCCTGTGAATAATGAAATCGTTTTTTCGTGTTGCTGCTCATTCTCTCACCTCACTTAACCTGTCTGTCTTTGTTTTATTGCCTCTTTATCTTTGTATTGGATGTCGTAGACCCTACGATACATACCTTCTTGATTGATTAATTCTTCATGTGTGCCGCGTTGTGCAATTCGCCCGTCTTCCAATACAAGGATTTCATCCGCATGCTTCAAGGAAGAGATACGGTGGGCGATGATGAATGTAGTCCTACCTTTCATCACTTCCTGGAAGGCTTTCTGAATTTTGAATTCGGTCTCCATATCGACTGCACTCGTCGCATCGTCCAGTATGAGAATACTTGGATCTGTTAGAATGGCACGAGCAATTGCAATCCGCTGCTTTTGACCTCCGGATAGTCCCATACCCCGTTCACCAAGAATAGTATTGTAGCCATCCGGCAGCTCCTTAATGAACTCATGAGCTTGAGCCCTTTTTGCTGCATCAACGATCTTTTCGAACTCTACGTCTGCATCCCCATATGCGATGTTGTCTCTAATCGATGAAGAGAACAAGAACGTTTCTTGTAGAACGACACCTACATTTTTTCTGAGGGATTTGATGGTATATTCCTTGATATCTCTACCATCGATCAAGACCCTGCCTTCCTTCGGTTCATAGAATCTTGAAATCAATTGTGTGATGGTTGTTTTTCCCGCTCCAGTAGCCCCTAGAAGTCCAATGGTCGTTCCCTTCGGAGCCTTGAAGGACACGTTTTTCAACGCGTACTCTTCTTCACTCGCATACTTATGTGTAACCTCGACGAACTCCACATCACCATTCAACGTATCAATATGCAGTGGATCTTCCGTGTCTTGGATATCTTCTGGTTCATCTAAAATTTCCAGTAGACGCTCACCTGAAGCCTTTGATTGTGAGAATGTATTGATGACGAAACCAAGGTTCATGATCGGCCAGATGATATACCAAACTAGACTGAAGAAAGCGACAAGTTCACCTGGTTTCAATTGATTGTTGAATACAAGGAATCCACCATAAGAGAGCAGGAATACCACACATAGGTTCCCGATCATTTCCATAAGCGGGAAGTATTTTGCCCAGATGTCAGAGGTGTTCAAGTAATTATCCCTGTAATCCTTGTTATTGTTAACGAATTTTCCGATTTCGAAATCTTCCCGCGAAAGAGATTTGATCGTATTGATTCCACTTACATTTTCTTGTACTTTAGTATTCAAACGGCCCATCGATTTCCGGATTCCTCTGAATGCCGGATGTACCTTCTTATCAAATCGGTAAACAGCAACTGCCAAAAACGGAAGCATGCCGAGCGTGACGAATGCAAGCGGTACTGAGTAATAGAACATTACACCTAAACTGAATGATACGAGCAAGACGAAGTTGATGACCTGTGCAAACCCGAAGGATAAAAAGAACCGAAACCCCTCGACATCAGCAGTCAAACGTGACATCAGGTCTCCGGTTTTAGCATTGTCATAGTATCTGAACGGTAAAAACTGCAGCTTTTTATATAATGCCTCCCTCAGTCTATAAACTGCGGTGACACCGAATAAATCGCCTAAATACTGGTGGAAGAATGTTGCTGTTCCTTTGATCGTCATCACGATTATGAAGCCGATCGCCAGATAAGGTATCCATCGGTATTGCTCATTGATGATGACTTCATCAATTGTGAACTGCAGAAGCATTGGATATATGACAGTAATACCTGATACGAATAATAGTGAAAATACTGAGAGTAAGAAATATTTACGATAAGGCCAATAAAATTCTTTCAAACGTCTAAAAGTATCCACAAAAGCACCTGCCTTCTTTTTATGTATTGTTTAAAAAGTCATAATATAAATAATATAACGGACTCCGAAATAAATAACCATAATTTTGCTTAAATTTGTTAAGTTTGTTAAGGAAAAATTTACATATTTAAAACCATATTATTATCTATCGGATTATAGTACCGGATCTTTAATTAAATTTCTACGAAATTCACTCCCTTTCCGCGGGCAAAAGAAAAGCGGAAGCGACCCGCATATTCACGTAGGTCACTGGAAGACTGACGAGGAGGCTGTGGCCGCCGCAGGAAGTTTGAAGTGATCCAAGTGACTGGTCGCTGAGCTGGACATTACTTCTCCGTATCCTCGCTGTGGGGTCTCGCCTGGCTCGCTGTTCTCGCAGGAGTGTCGCAAATTTCGCCCAAAGATCCTTTTTACCTAAATCAGTCTAAAAATTTACCAAAGCTTAAAATTTCATTAATTTTCAGAATTTATATAGAAGAAAAAAATAGAGCCTAACTTGCGTTAGGCTCTACCTTGAAATCTCCATTAAACGTTAAGTGTTTCTTGACCTGGCTTCCAGTTTGCAGGGCAAAGGCCGCCAGTTTGAAGAGCTTGAAGGACACGTAGTGTTTCGTCTACGTCACGGCCAATGTTGTTGTGGTTGACCACAGAGTACATTAGCTCGCCTTCTGGACTGATGATGAACAATCCACGAAGTGCAACCCCTTCTTCTTCAATCAACACGCCATAGTCTTCAGAGACTTTATGGTTCGTGTCTGCAGCTAATGGGTATTTCAATTCACCTAATCCGTTATCATCACGGTTCGTGTTGATCCATGCCAAGTGAGTGTGGATCGTGTCTGTAGAAACGCCGATCACTTCAGTGTCAAGGTCTTCAAATTCATCATAGCGGTCGCTCATCGCAGTGATTTCTGTAGGGCAAACAAATGTGAAGTCCATTGGATAGAAGAAAAGGACTGTCCACTTGTCATTCTTCATGTTTTCTTCAAGGCTTACTTTTCCGAATTCTTTGTTTGGAAGTACTGCATCCATCTCAAAGCGTGGTGCTTGTTTTGCTACCATACGTTCTGCCATTCGTAATCCCTCCAAAAATTGATTTTTCATGTAAGATCGGCTATAACACCTATCTCTTCACACAATTATTGTACATACTATATTATAATCTTTCCCTTATTGATAGTCAATATTAAATGAGAATTAATTTAATATAGCGCACTAGACATGTTTACTATATCCAAAAAAGGCATGTAGTAAACGTTTTGAGCATGTCCATATATATTCTAACGTGTTTCCTCCCTCTTCTCAAAAGATATACTCTGGCCATATCGATTGCGGCCTTATACGTTAGTCCGTTATAGTATTATTATTCTGACCTAAAGAGCCAAGGAGCTGATAGTATGGAACAAATACTCGCAAAAATCGATTGGGCTGAAATTTTAAAAGATGCCGGAATACTGACTCTTAAATTGGTATTCATATTGATCGCGTTCATGATTGTAAAAGCGATTGGTAATCGTATCATTCAATCTACATTTGAAAAGATTCAAACTCGGAAAGACATGTCTCCCGGAAGAGCCGTTACGCTGAAAAGCATAACGAAAAGCGTCTTTTCGTACGCACTTATCTTTATATTAGTGGTTGCTGTCATGGGGACTTTTGAATTGGATGTCACAGGCCTATTAGCTGGAGCTGGTATTATAGGATTAGCGATCGGTTTTGGCGCCCAAGGGCTTGTCAGTGATGTTGTGACAGGTTTCTTCATTCTATTGGAAAAGCAGCTTGACGTAGGAGATTACGTTACGACGGCTGGCTTTGACGGTATCGTTGAGGATACTGGTTTAAGAACTACTCATATTCGGGGGTTTGACGGTACTCTCCACTATGTCCCCAACCGTGAGATCAGCGCGATAAGCAACCATACTCGCGGGAACATGAGAGCACTCGTCGATATCGGCATTTCTTATGATGATAATATTGATAAAGCAATCGGAGTCCTGCAAGATGCTTGTGACCGTATCGCGGCGACGAACGACAATATAGTCGAGGGGCCGAATGTACTTGGAGTACAATCTCTAGGTTCATCGGATGTCGTATTGCGTGTCATTGCAAAAACGAAGAACGATATGCAATGGGGTGTTGAGCGCGAACTTCGCAAAGCCCTTAAGGAAGCATTGGATGCACACGGAATCGAAATTCCGTTCCCTCATCAAGTGTATGTACACAAAAACGAAAATCAATGATGTTTATATAGTCGTTACTCCGGGTACCTTCTTGAAAAAAGGAGGGTACTTCCTATGTCTTATGATTCTCAAGAAGAACTACCTGATCAAGTGAAGAACAATCTTCCGGAGCATGCACGTGAAATTTATAAAGAATCCTTTAACTCAGCAAGTAAACAGTATGACCAGGAAAAAACCGCACATAAAGTCGCCTGGAACGCGGTAAAAGAAAAATATGAAAAGAACGAAAACGACAACTGGGTGAAAAAAGACAACTAATAACGGTGCCAGGTACACTTTCAAACCTCAGTAGCCTCAAGGGTTTATAAAGTGTATCTGGCACTATTTTAACCTGTGATGATTTCACCGTAGGGATAGCGGACTTTACGGCGAAGACTAGGTTTCGCAAGAATGAATAAAAGAGTAAGAGGTCCAAGTTTCCCGAAATACATCAACAGGATGATGACGATCTGGCCGATTACGGATAGATCGCCTGTGATCCCCAGCGAGAGGCCGCATGTGGAGATAGCCGAGACCGCTTCGAACAAAATTTCGATGAAGGATGCGTCTTCCGTAATCATCATGATGAAAACAGTAGTAAACAATATACCGAGCAAGATGACAGTTATAGCAAATGCACGGATGATCGTGCTGTCACTGATCGTACGTCCGAGAATGACTGCTTCACTTTTTCCTCTTAAAAAGGTCGCGACTGAAAGCAATAAAGCGATAAAGGTGGTCAATTTGATTCCTCCTCCAGTCGAGGTACTCCCTGCACCGATGAACATCAGGATGATTGTGAAAAAGACTGAAGCATCTTCCATACTACTTACATCCACGGAGTTCAACCCTGCCGATCTTGGAGTCACCGCCTGAAAATAAGAATTGAACAATTTATCGGAGAGTGTCATCTGACCGATCGTTTTAACATTAGTAAACTCGAGTGTAAAAATGACAATTAATGCGACAAAATTAATTACCACCGTACCGATGATCATCAGTTTCGAATGCAGGGAAAGTTCCCTGAACTTCCTGCTGTAGTATAGATCTAGAATGACTGTAAATCCTAACCCGCTTAATACGAATAAAGTGGAAATTACCGTTAAGATGACAGGATTGTCATTGTGACTAATCAAACTGTCGGACCATATGGAAAAGCCAGCACTGTTGAAACCTGAGATACTATGAAAAATACTTGCATAAGTTCCCTGTTTCCAACCCATTTCAGGTACCCAAATAGACATCAGAATCAGTGCCCCAATCGTTTCTGAAACGAATGCAAAAATCAACAAAACTTTAACCAACCGGAGAATCCCCCCATAGGATGATTGGTTGAGTGCCTGCTGAATCAAAAGCATGAATCGTATCCCTATTTTTTTACTTAACATCAGGACAATCAACACCGCAAAGGTCATGATTCCTACGCCGCCTGCTTGTATCAAGCATAAAATGACGATTTCACCGAACAGCGTGTAAACGGAGCCTGTATCCACCACAACAAGTCCCGTAATCGTAGAAGCGGATGTTGCTGTAAACAAGGCGGTCAGCCAGGTAATCTCTTCTTCGGTGGCCACAGGTAATTTCAGCAACAATGTTCCTATCGTAATCAAAGCGATAAAAGAAAACGCTAAAATTCTTGGCGGTGTCAAAACCACTTTTTTAAATTGTTCAGGAATACCTATATTCTGAAGATTCATATGTACTCTAAACTCCTCTTACATCAAAACTATCCAGAGAAATAAGTATACCCAAATATGACCAATATGTACATTGGACGATAAACTCCCCTTATGAATTAAAAAAGGGACAGCAACTGCCATCCCCTATTGTTGGTTGAAACGTTGATCGACCTGTTGACAAATCTCATCCGCTGTGTAGCCGTGAGCGTTGATAACTGATCCTTGAGTGACCGTGTTTTGGATTCCCATCACATTTTGATCCTGTCCTGTGATCACACAGCAATCACAATCTTCCGCATCCTGCTCTTGTTGTAATTGTTTGACCTCGTATCCTTTGCTTTGCAATGCCTCTTGTACATCTGTCAATGATTGTTCTACTCCGATTCTTGGCACTTCATCCACCTCCTTGCGAATATTGTTAATGTAACCTCATCAAGGAGGGGTTATGCATTTTATGGAAGCTTTGATGTAATCCATGCAACGGCGGTGCGATTGTCGTGAACCGAATATCGTTGAAAATAGAGTGATCATTACCTTGTAATTCCGCGTGATTTTCCATGAAATCCGTATATACCTGCGTGATTGACCTCCCTCTTCTATGTAAAACTTAAAAGAGCCCCTTCAAAGGGACTCTAAGTCGTTTTATGTGTCAAATAATCGATCAGTACGTTCGTCGCTACTTCCAATGCTTCTTCTTTCGGTTCGATTTTCGAATGATGAAGGCCATATGCCGTTTCAACACCCAGCCAGAACATGAAGCCAGGTATCTCTTTCAAGAAATAGCCGAAATCTTCCCCTGTCATCGCTTTATCGACCTTTAAAACTGAAAATTGCGGTTTATTTTTTTTCACATATTCACAAAACTCATGAGTGAGCTTAGCGTCATTGTTGACTTGGTAGTAGTTGGCACCATAATCAATTTGAGCCTGGCATTCAAACCCCTTTTCAATTCCGCTCACGAGAGCTTCGATCCTTTTTTTCACGATGTTCATCGCTTGAGGGGATAATGTCCGTATGGTTCCTTCGATCCTTGCGTTTTCAGCAATGATATTCTGCTTCGTACCACCCGTGATCTTCCCTATGGTGACGACTGCTGAATCGAGCGGATCCATATTTCTCGATACGATCGTTTGAAGTTGGGTGACAAGATGGCTCGCTGCCACAACCATGTCATTTGCTTCATGCGGATAGGCTGCATGTCCCCCTCTGCCTTTCAAGTCGATGAAAAGTTCAGAGGTGTTGGCAAACAGCAAACCTTCCTTAATGCCGATTGTGCCAACAGGAAGATTGGGTGCAATGTGTAAAGCGACCATCATGTCAGGACGCTCTTCATTGAACACTTCGCTTTCAAGCATCGGCAATGCTCCGCCAGGACCTTCTTCAGCAGGCTGGAAAATAAACAACAGATTGTCGTTCGGCTGGTTCGTCGCAAAGTGAGTCAACACGCCCAAAGCAATCGTCATATGAAAATCATGGCCACAAGCATGCATCATACCTTTGTGTTCCGAACGAAAATCATAAGTGGTTTCCTCTTCAATTGGCAACCCATCAATATCCGTACGATAACCAATTGTCTTCATTGGAGTTGCCCCGATCACTTTCACAAGCAACCCCGTCCGCCACTCCTTCACCTCTAGAAAATCTTGAGGAAGGGAACCAATGTATTTTAATAAAAATTGCTGGGTTTTCACCTCTTGAAAACCCAGCTCAGGAATCCGATGTAAGGAACGTCGGACTTTTATAAGTTGTTCGAGAGGCATCATATGTCGCTCTCTCCTTTTCTAATCTTCTTTCAATTGGCGAAGTTCTTGCTTGATTTCAGTCTTGCCTTTCGTCTTTTCATCAATCTTCTTGATGACACGGGCTGGTGTCCCAGCAACCACTGACAATGGAGGTACATCTTCCGTAACAACTGCTCCTGCTGCTACCACAGATCCTTCACCGACTCTTACACCTTCTAAAATAACAGCATTAGCACCAACAACAACGCCGTCTTCAACGACTACAGGGCTGGCTGACGGAGGCTCGATGACTCCCGCTAGCACTGAACCTGCACCGATATGGCAGTTCTTTCCGACGGTTGCACGACCGCCAAGCACAACATTCATATCGATCATCGTACCTTCACCGACGACAGACCCGATGTTGATCATAGCACCCATCATGATCACTGCATTCTTCCCGATTTCAACCTGGTCACGGATAATTGCCCCTGGCTCAATTCGTGCTTGTACACCTTTAAGATCCAGCAAAGGAATTGCTGAGTTCCGTCGATCGTTTTCTACCACATAATCTTCAATGGAAGATTCATTTTGTTCTATTGCAGCCTTTATCTCTTTCCACTCACCAAAAAGCACGCCGGTACTGCCTGTAATGAAAGACTTCGTGTCAGCTCCGAAATCAATTCCCTCAAGATCTCCCTTGATATGTACTTTTACAGGTGTTGACTTCTCACTATTTTGAATAAACGAGATGATTTCATTTGCATCCATCATTTTCATGTCCAATTCCTCCTATGACCAAATTACAAGCTGCTTAGTCCATTCCACTTCATGAACTCTGAGCTTCTAGTTCGTCTATTTCATTTCAATCGC
Organism: Pseudalkalibacillus sp. A8; assembly: GCF_045920555.1. Taxonomy (NCBI): domain Bacteria; kingdom Bacillati; phylum Bacillota; class Bacilli; order Caryophanales; family Fictibacillaceae; genus Pseudalkalibacillus; species Pseudalkalibacillus sp. A8. Next base: position 2,104,873 of record NZ_CP174509.1, on the reverse strand, counting down.
GTTCATTTTATCGTATTTTCACCAAGATGTTAAGTGTTACGTACTTTGTTTCATCGACTTGATCAGTTCAATAAAGGCACTGACCTGTTTCAACTGGAGCGAAGCCTCACTGTTTATGATCCATGTGTCCCTGCTGAGCGGCTCATTCCGCTCATTCAAAATCGGAATCGTATGGATATTCCGGTCTTGACTAGTCAAGCTTATGGAAGGCAATATTGCATAACCGATACCGTTCAACGCCATCTGTTTACAGGTCTCGATCTGATCCACGACAATCGTCCTTTTCGGTGGGGATTTGAATTTCTTCACCCACCAGTCCTGGATTTCCTGATAATAAGTAGAATGGCTTCTGAATTGGATGAAAGGTCTTGTCGTCTCCTTCAATTCCTCCAAAGACTGGATTTTTGTATCGACAAGGTTCAGTTCATCTTTCATCAAATACTCTTTTGGTCCCTTCCAATCAGGATAACCTCTTATGATCCCTACATGGTAATGATCGCTGAACAATTGCCGCTGAACTTCACTGCTCCACCCTGTAACTAGTGAAATTTTCACGTTCGGAAACTGTTCCACATATTCCTTCAATACCTTCGGCAGCCAATATTGACCTATGATCGATGCAACAGCAATCTTCAAAGTTCCATGTACGACGTCTCCTAGTGATAAAATTTCATCCTGCAGGTCCTCTTCGGTCTGGAGGGTCTTGTTGACAAATTCAATAACCTTTTCTCCTGCCGGTGTGAGTGTCAACCCTTTTTGTGATCGGATGAAAAGCTTCGCCCCCCATCGTTGTTCGATGGATTGAAGCCGCTGGCTCAATGCTGGCTGTGAGACATAAAGCCGTTCAGAAGCTTTGCGCATATTCAATTCAGCTGCCAATACATTCAACACTTTAAACTCGGTCATCTGCATAATCCCTCACACCTTTGTTGATAAGTTTTCCTTATCATAGAACATAAAATAATTGTCATTTTATTATAGCTGAATATAGCATACGATAACAACAGAAGCTGAAATGGAAGAAGGTACCATTATGACTCTATTATTGATATTCATTGGTTTTGCTGCAACTTTTATCGGTACACTTGCTGGAAGCGGCGGACTGATCAATCTTCCAGCCATGCTCCTAGCTGGTGTTCCGGTACACAACGCAATCGCTTCAAACAAATTTTCTAATATGCTAAGTTCTTTTTCAAGCTTTTTCGTTCTATTGAAACGGAAAGAAGTGAAGCTGAAAGCTGCATTAAAAATAGCCCCATTCAGTTTTATTGGCGGGATTATGGGTGGGTTGATCGCTTCCTCTTTATCAGAACGAACCATGATCATTATCGGGATCAGTTTATTGGGCATAGCCTTTCTTACATCCTTCATCAAGAAACCACCACAGCAGAATGACGGACATGAAAGATTATCATTGTGGAGTTACCCAAGTTTATTCGGAATTGGCACATATGACGGCATGTTCGGACCCGGTCAGGCAACGTTCCAGATGTATCTATTTTTCTATCAGGGTATCTCTTACCTCCGAACCATCGCCTACACCCGATTCAATACTTTTTTAAGTTGTTTCGGGGGTTTTATCAGCTTCTATGTAACTGGCTATGTCCGGTGGGACGTTGCTATCCCTTTATCGATCGGTTCATTGATAGGGGCCCAAGTCGCCGTCCGGCTTGCTGGCAAACTTTCAAAATCGGTCGTAAAACTGATATTGCGGTTTATCACTGTTTTACTCTTGATTCAACTCGTCTATCAATTTCTAGGAGGGAACTTATAAGATGAAGATCATATTCAAAAGACTCCATCATGTCCAAATTTGTATACCGACTGGTGAAGAGGAAAAAGCTCGTACCTTTTACAGTATTGTTTTAGGCTTGACTGAAATCGAGAAACCTGAGGCGTTGAAAAAGAATGGAGGCTTATGGTATCAGGTTGGAGACATCGAACTGCATATCGGCACAGAACCTTATACAGAAAAAAGCAAAAGACATCCAGCCTTTGAAATAGCCGATCTCGATACGGTGAAAAGCCATCTACTAGAAAATCATGTAACCATTAAAGAAGAAACGCAGATTCCAGGTATGAAACGGTTCTCCTTCTTCGATCCTTTTCAAAATCGAATCGAATTCCTAGAAAAAACGAGGGGTTAATTTGATTTTGAATTATGCACAGGGTGAAATGCGTTAAATCGAAGGTTATTTCTCCTTAGCTTACAAAAAGATGTCAAGATGTGATTTTAGTGGACACCAGAGACTTATTTGCTGAAAATCATTGGAAATATTTCTCCTTTAACCCAATCAGCGGAACAGATGACCTCTAATTTTTAGAAACACCCCATTTTGTCACAAATAACGGAACAGCTGTCCTCTAAATTAATGTAAATCACCAATAAAATGGAGCTGCGCACAAAAATAGGATCAGCCTCCCCAACTCGACGTGTCATTTTTAAAGTGTTGTTAAGCCGGAGAGAGACTGCACCCTTACTAAGGAATATAGGTTGTTCATTTCTGTTCAGGTGTTTGATCTTCCTTTTTCGGTAGAAAGGCGATCAAGACAAAGCTTAAGATGGCTAATATACAAACTCCGATATAAACACTATCAAGAGAAAATGTAAGCCCTTTTTGAAGAATTTCCAGTGTTTCAGGTGCCAATTTTTCTCGTTGTGATTTTTCGAGAAGGATGTTTGCAGCATCGATTGATAACGATTCATCCAGATTAGCTCCATGAGCCTCCAAATAGTTCTGTAGCCGATTATTGAGAATCCCGCCTAGAAGGGTCGCCCCGATGGCGCTTCCAAGAATCCTCATGAACATATTAGAAGCTGTCGCAACTCCGCGTTTCTCCCAGTTTACTGATGATTGAATGGAAACGATGAAGGTCGTCGTTGAAAGTCCCATCCCGACTCCAATGATGAATGAACCGATTGCAGCCCAAACCGGTCCTTTCACTGGGTCAAGGAACACAAAAAAGAGCGAGCCTAAAACGAGAGCTACTCCCCCTCCAAGAGCGACTGTCCGAAAACCTAATTTTATGATCAATCTCCCAGCTAATGTGGATGCGATCGGCCAACCAATGGACATTGTTGTAAGGGTGAAGCCCGCTACAAGCGGTGACTCCTCCATAACACCTTGCACATAAGCAGGCAAGAACGAAGAGATACCGAATAAAATCGCACCGGTAGTCAAAGACGCTAGGTTTGCTAACGTAATCAATCTGTCCTTCCATATGCCAAGTGGCATAGTCGGCTCTGAGGCACGACGTTCCTGGAAGATGAACAACATGAAACTTACAGCAAAGGTTGCGATCAATCCGACGATCTGCCATGAGGTCCAAGGGAGCGAAACCCCACCTTGAATCAAAGCAATCATCAAGCTGCTGACAGAAATAAAAATCAGTAATGCTCCTATGTAATCAATCTCATGCTTTTTCCTTTCAATGTCTTCGTGCAAAAATAAATTAGTTCCCAAAATCGCTAAGATACCAAGAGGAAGATTGAGCCAGAACACCCATGCCCAGTCCCAATAAAGGACGATGAAGCCTCCAAAAGCTGGACCGAGGATGGCAGAGATACCCCACACACTCGCTAAGTACCCCTGGATCTTTGCACGTTCCTCCATTGTATACATGTCACCGACAATCGTAGTCGCGATCGGCATCACCGCACCCGCGCCAAGTCCTTGAATAAGCCTGTAGATGATAAGCATTTCCATAGTGTCAGCAAAACCACACATCAATGAGCCGGTCATGAACATGACAATACCGAATGTAAAAACAGGCTTACGGCCGAACAAATCGGATAATTTCCCATAAATCAATATCGTTACAGCCTGCATAAGCAAATAAGCAGAAAATACCCAGCTGTACAATCTAAAACCACCCAGATCAGCGACAATGCTCGGCATTGCAGTAGAAACGATCGTTCCTTCAATCGCCGCCATGAACATCGCCAAAATGACTGCAGCCAAGACAAGTGGCCTGAGTGTGGTCTTCTCTTTTATACCTACCAAAATATCTTCTTTCGTCATATGTTCACTTCCATTTTTTTACGATTTGAATAATGCCCTCCCATTATAGCAACTTTATTCCACAATTTGTTAGACAATTCATTCAGAACCAACGTTTTACTTTGAAAAAGATAAGCATACCCATCGTCATCGCGATCATAATACCCCAAACAACCGGATATGCCCAATGTTCATCCAACTCCGGCATATATTGAAAATTCATTCCATAAATTCCAGCAATGAAAGTGAGGGGTATGAATATTGTAGAAACGATCGTCAAAACCTTCATGACCTCATTCATTTTGTTACTTACACTTGAGAAATAGACATCCAAGAGGTTAGTTGACATCGAATGAGTCATCTCCACCATATCCATGACATGTATGACATGATCGGAAACATCCTTCAAATAAAAACCGGTATTCAAATCGATGATTTTCGTTTTTTCCAAGCCTGTAATGATTTCCTTCACAGGCCATACTTGCTTACGAAGAAACATTCCGACATTTTTGTAATTATAAATCTTTTGTAGGACCGTTTGATCGGGATGTAACACCATCTCCTCTTCTATCTTCTCTATGTCTGAAGCAATCCGCTCTGACTCAATCAAGTACTGATCGACGATTGCATCTAACATGGAATAGACCAGGTAACCGGTACTCATATTGCGGATATTCCCTAGATTTTGGCGTATCATTTGGCGGACCGGATCGAGTACATCACCCTCTTTTTCCTGAAACGTGATGATCGTTTGATCTTTGATGATCAGACTAATCTGTTCTTCGTCAATATCGATTTCCTCGGGGTCAAACCACACCATCTTCAAAATCATCAGCACATAATTGTCCAGCACGTTGATTTTTGGTCGATGTTCAGTATTCAATATGTCTTCGATGAGTAAAGGATGAACCCCGAAAATATCACGCACTCCCTTGAAGACCTCTTTATTATGGAGCCCCTCGATATTGATCCACGTTACACTGTCTAATTTGGTATATGATAAAGCTTCCTCGATCGTATCGACAGATTTTTCTTCAATGACATTACCTTTATAATCAATGACAGAAATCTTCGTAACCGAGGCCTCTTCATCTCCAACGTACACCAGGGACCCTGGCGGCAGTCCTTTTTTCTTTTCCAAATCTTCTTGTTTACCCATTCGATCATCTCCGAATCCATTTACGACTTATTATCTAGTTGATACGTTAATATGTGTGAATTTTTTTCTATTATTGTCGAATCATTAGAAGTTTCGACGAAAGACTTCCAAAGATCTTTCCTTTGTAAGATAATGTACAAGGTCAACTCGAAACTTAGGTATGGAGGTAAAAAAATGTTAGTTCACACAATCGAACGAAAGAGAGAACAGATGCTAGAAACAGCGAAAATTTATGGCATGTCATCTAACGAAACCATTAAATGCAGCCAAGAGTTGGACAAGCTTCTACAACTACATTTAGTAAACAACATACGTGAACGAAACTTGAACATACTCAAGATTTCCTGATATTAATATATTGGAATACAGTCAAATGAACTTGAAACTTATGATTCCGATAAATATCTGGCGGCACTATAAAAACAACTATACCCAAAATGAATCCATAACACACTTCTATTATGTCGTGTATTACATAAAACCTCTTTGATCAAAGATCGAAGGGGTTTCTTTTTCTTTACCCGTCCTTCTCTCATATAGAGACAGCCAAGGAATATACATAATTAAAAATGAGTGGGGGATCTTCTGAATGCAGATAAGTGTTGTTATGGCCGTATACAACGGTAAACTTTACGTACAGCAAGCAATAGATAGTATTTTACAACAAACTTACCGTGACTTCGAATTCATTATTGTAAACGATGGTTCTACGGATAAAACAATCGAAATCCTAAATGACATACAAGATCCACGAGTCCGTCTCATTCACCTTCCTCAGAATGGAGGAGCTGCATCTGCGTTGAATATGGGGATTCAAAACGCAAAAGGAAAATGGATTGCGATCCAAGATGCAGATGACTTAAGCTGTCCAACAAGATTAGAAGACCAGATATCTTATGTTGAAGAACATCTTGGGATAGCTGCCGTGGGAACGTTAAAGAAATGTATCAGCGGTAAAACTGAGGTGCCGGAAAGAAGATTAAGAAACTGAAGAATTCGGTAACTATCTTGTATCTGGTGATCATATGAATTCCTATCGTTTCTACATCAACCCTTTATGTCACGGTTCTGTCCTTTTTTCTAAGGATGTTTACGAAAAGGTCGGTGGCTTTGATCCATCTTAAAAGATTTGTTACGATTACGATTTATGAATGAGGATGTTTGAAGCAGGATCGATCCATAAAATCAACAAAGTATTATATCAATACAGAAGACATCCTGAATCCATAAGGAGGGAAAAACAACCCTATAATGAAGACTGGGTTGTCGCTTCAACACACATAAAGAAAATAGTGAAGGAACAACATCATGACGAACGTGATCCGGTATTCCTTGTAATAGGAAATTCAAATGCATGCAAGGAATTCAAGCAAGTTTGCAGGATAAGTCAACTGAAAGTGGATTGTTACCTACAATCAACGGATTCGGATACTCCCGAAACAATCCATCAGCTTTTCGGAAAAATATCATTGATGGAGTCATCCAATTGGAAGGGTTACAATATCTCAGCATCCTTCAAGCTCTTAAGGATAAAGGTATGCAAATGAATAGGAACCTTTTTAGAATCTGGGCTGGATATTGGAATTGATCATTCACAAAACCCCGAAACCATCCTTGATGACATTGGATCGTCGAGGGTATTAAAAAACCTCTTTCAATAGTTGAAAGAGGTTTCGTTAATCATATGTATGGTGACCCGTACTGGGCTCGAACCAGTGACCTCCACCCTGTCAAGGTGATAAAACCCACAGTAAGTGGCTGAGGTCAATACTTTGAAGGCTTTCCTCTAGTTTGTGCTCTGTACGATTGAAAACCTTGAGTCTTTATTGTACAGGACTCATAAAAGAGTTGTCAAGCTCATCAGGTAAAACATGGTGAGGGACATATTCAATAGTAGAAACTAGTGTTAATAGCTCAGTAGGGACTTGAGAAATCATACCCCATCATCACAAAAATAGAATCGCTTTCATTTGCAATTAAGTGACCTACTACCCAGTTCACCAAAGATAATTACGTCTGAGAGGTCATATGAAACACGCTTTTGAGCAATCATACCTTGACAAAAAAAGACCAGCGAATAAACTAGCTCATTGTTCCCCCTTGAATTGACTTCTTTGCTTGAACACATCATACTTATTTTGTTTCTCGTACCTCTTGAACTCGAATTCTGAAATTTGCTCCATAGAGAACTCCAGAAGCTTTCCTCCATGTTTCTCTAGTACTTCCTTAGTTACTGAGTAAGCTTTTTCGTACATCATCTGGTAAAGCTCCTCATCAGAGTGCTGACCCCTCTGAGGTAGTAAGAAACAGCCAGCTTTCTCAAAGACCTCCCCATCAGGTCCACGGTATGAGTACTCTCTTTTGAAATACAACTCCTTTTCTATTTTCATTCTCATCCCCTCCATTACTCTTTATTTTCCCATTGTCTTGCTGCTCTCCCTACCAATGGCTTTGCTCTTTCTGCTTCTTGCGTCTGCTGTGTAGCCCCCTGTGTGTTCCATTAGTTGTCTGTAGCCTTGAGCCAGCTCAGTTGTATGCAAATCCTCTTACCCTCACCAGTGACTATGAGAGCTTTACTTGAACGGTCCCTCCTCATAATGTCCTCTATTGCACCCTTCACTTGTTCCAGTGCTACACCTTTATTAAGTCGAAAAACTATCTGGTCCATCAAGAAGTCTGATTCAAACAAACAACCACCTCAAGAGAATTATTTTCTGAGCCAGTAGCTCAGTATGATTGGAGATAGAACCCCAGAGAGTGTGAACTCCACCAAGTTGGCTTCTGCGTTCTGTCTCTCTAGTTGTTCCAGCTCGTCATTTAATTACAGTGACCTCGAAGCCCTTCTGAAGTCAGAAAGAAAATCTCCATCCTCAAAGGTTTCTTGAACCTTCTTACTAGCGAGTTTTACTGTCTCACTTGTACCTTTGCCACCGTTAACTTCAACTGAACCTTTAATTTTGTGGTTGACTGTCATGGAAACTCTTTGTCTCCCAAAGCTGAAATTGTTCATGGACTCCAATTGAGTTTGTGGCTCAGCGAGCATACTACTCAGCTCACCCATTCCTCTCTCAGCCATTTTCAACATTGGAGACAATCCTTTGCTTAATCCTCCAGCGAACGTTGGAAAGAACGACTTACCAGACTTATCAAGGTCACTCAAAGCTCCCTTCTTAGCTGGGGAGAATGGTAAGAAGTCTCGAATCTTACTCATACCATCTTGAACAGCTCCAACAGCCTTGGAAATACCTTTCTTAATCCCCTTCGTGAAAGAATTAAGGAGACCCTTACCAGAGTCAACAAAATCACCAGCCCAGCCAGTAATCGTTGAGACAATGTTTTTAAGTCCATCTGAGACAGCTGACTTCGCATTGTTGAGACCATCAACGAACTTACTTTTGACCTTGGACCATATCTTTTGAGCCTTGCTCACAATGTCCACTCCAAAGCTGGAGAATATCTGAACAATGGTATTAATAAACCCAGAGAAGAACCCTTTAAATGCTTCCCAGAGCTTCTGTACGAACTTAATCGCTGAATCAGTGGCATTTTGCCAGAGCTTAGAAGCTTTATTCATATCACCTGTGAGGAGTGCTACAACAGCTCCAATTACATTAGCGACCATATCACCAAGCCATACGAACGCTTCAACTAGTGGAGCAATCGCTGTTATTATTCCGTTGAATACTGCCATGGCTGTCACAATCATAGCTCCCAGAACCGTACCCACAATAGCTCCTACTGCCAGAATCACTGGCTTCAGAGTGTTGAACAAGTGCTTTACAGCTTCCCATATTGGAGTAAGCCCAGCTTGCAAGTTCTGAAAGGCAACCATGAAGGAATCTTTGAAGCCAGCTACAGCGGTTTTAACCACATTGAATATTCCTTGGAAGTATGGTGCGAATGACTCCCAGTTTTTCATAATTATCAGAGCAAGCCCAGCGACTACAGCTCCAATGGCTATGAATGGAGCGAATGCTGTGAGCATTGGAATGACACTCATTATGACTTGTCGCTTCAAGTTTATGAGAGCTGGAATCATAAAGGTAGTAATTGCACCAGCTAGAATAGCCAAACCAGCTTGAGCCTTAGTTGAGCCAGTAGCAAGCTTCTGGAATCCACTTGTAATACCACCTTCAAAGACACTTGTGAGCTTCTCCATTCCAGTGTTAATGAGTGGGAGCACTGTAGCCCCAAACCAGTCAAAAGCTCCTTGAGTGAGCGTACCAGCAAGCTTTGAGAAGTTCTCTCTAGCAAGCATGGCTTGCCCTGTAGTGGACTTCATTAAGTTCTTAGTCCCACCTCCAAAGGTCTTATTCATCCCTTCGTAAATGAGTGGTAGAGCGTCCTTAGCTAAGAGTTTGCCATCCTCAGAGAGCTTTCTAACTTCCCCTTGAGTCATGTTCATTCCATCAGCAAGCATACCCCATGCGTTGACTCCTCTTTCCGCTAATTGTTGCATTTCTTCAGCACTTACCTTACCTTTAGCGTTCATCTGACCTAGTGCTCTACCAAGTCCTTGAACCGTCTCAGAGCCACCTCCAAGGGTTGCTGAAGCGTCTCCCAGAGCTGGTAGCCATTTGTTGACCTGTTTCATTGAAAGACCCATACCATTCATGGCTGTGGCTGTCTCATCAATAGCTTTGTAGTCAAAAGGTGTTTGCTTTGCAAAGTTCTTCATCCATGCCATTTGCTTCTCAGCCTTTTCAGAGGACTTCAAGAGCGTTGTCCAGCGTGCTTCAGACTGTTCTAGGACTGAGTTTTGCTGAGCACCAGCTACAGCTACTCCAGCCAAAGCTACTCCAGCTACAGCACCTACACCAGTAATAACACCAGAGACCTTTTTAGCTTTACTTTCAAGGTTATCAAAGGTCTTGGTAATGTTTTTAATCTTCTTGCTGGCTCTGTCTTGAGCATTAACTACAATATTTATGGCGTTTGCCATTTTCTCACCTCCATCTATTTTTGGTATCTATCTGAACAACTCAAAAAGACCCCTTTCTCGTTTAGAGAAAGGAGCCTTGTGAGCTAGTAAATTAGTTATCAATAATTATCCAAGAAGTGCTAGAACACGTTCGCCAGCTACTCCCCCTTTTTTATTTTCCTTCTTCATCCATATCAAAGAGCATAGCCAAGCTAAACTCATCCTTGTTAGCTTTATTCTCTTTGCTATCCTTGTAACGCTTATTGAGTCCAAGGTCATTAGAAAAGCTCATCATAAGCTTCTCAAAGCTGTTCTGAGAGCGTGACTCCTTAAGGAAGTTTGTTGCTTCCTGTCTCATTGTTTTAATGGTGTTAATTGCGTATCTATGAAGCAAGTTCATGTTCACTGGGTCAACATTCTCTGGGTAGTTCTCAGCGAACCAATCAATGGTGTCATTGTAGAACTCCACTTCCTCCTTGGTGAACTGCTCCTTGAGCTCACTGGAATACATTCCATGAATCAGCCTTGCTTTTGGGTTTAAATTTGCCAATTGTTTTTCCCTCCTTATTGGGTCTTTTGAAATGCTGGAATTTGGCTTTCCTTTATGGATAGCACACCTTCCGTTGTTTATCGTTCCATCTTCAAGTAACCATGGTTTTCTTACACATACTTGACCGTTGCCTTTAATGGCTCCACAAATCTGTGGCTCCTTTTTGAACATTTTTTTCAATTTCTTAATTTTATTCTCATCAGTTTCACCCTCCAGAGCTTCAATTTTCCTTTGTAGCTCCTCTGGGAGACTGTTTTTCTTTGGTCTTCCTACACCTCGTTTCTTTGCCATTTGTTTTACACCTCCAATTCATCCTTTAGCTCCAGTAGCTCCTCCAGCGAATAACATTCAGAGAATGACCGTTCAAACTTCTCCAAGTTATCCATGGAATGAGCCAGTAGCCTTGTAAGACCTGTTTTCTGGTAAAAATCTGAAGCTTCTTTGTATTCCATTAGTAGAGCTTTGTAATTTTCTCTTATGTTCCCCATCACCTTCACCTCACTGGTTTTCACTCAAAAAAGCCACCTCTGAAGTGGCTCCCTTTCTTACCAAACATCATTTCCAAACTTTTTAGCGTGTTCCTCATAGAAGTCTTTAGTCTCTTGGTCCATTTCATGAATATCTTCACTTGAGCTGGAAGGAATATCAGAATAAACATCATCTCCAAACTTCTTTGAGTGCTCCTTGTAGAGTGAATCCATATCAACCTCTGGAGCTGGCTCTGTAGTTTCCTCCTCAAAGTTTGGCTTGAAGTTGTGCTCATTGGGTGTTTGTGGTGCTTCACCAATTGAATAACCGTACTTTTTAGCGTGTGCTTCATAGAACTCATCAAAGCTTTGTTGCTTCTTTTGCTCTGACAACTTCTGAGCTTTCTTTGAAGCTGGAGACTTCTCAAGCTCCTTAACTTTGGACTCCAAGAAGTCGTGTTTTTTCTGTAGGCTCAAAGAGTTGAACCACTCATGTTTTTCCTCACGTTCTTTTACTTGAGCCAGCTCTAAAACTTTCTTGCAAGAAAACAGTATTGAGGAACGTTCCAGCACCTCTGAAAGTGACTCATTTTCATTAATCCTCTCTTCCTTTTCCTTTGTCAGCTTTTGAAAAAGCTTATGCAATTCCTTAATCTCATCTTTATTAAGCCCCTCTATTCTGGAGTGAGCCTTCTCTAGTAAATCATTCAATCTAGCCTTCTCTTTATCAGTTAATACATTCTTCTTTTCCTTTGCCATTCTAATCACCTCAGTTTTTATTGGTTGTTACCTTTCATTACTCTTGAGTGAACCTCTCTCAGTGCCACTTCAACAGCCATTTGTTTTTGAGCAATATCACAAGCTTTCCTCTTGAACTCAATATCTCTCCGTATTTGCTCCATTTTCTCCTCAAAACTTATGACTGGCTCTCTTCTTTTGAATAATCTCATCAGACTCCCTCCCCTTGGTTTTATCTCTCCTTTCTTTTGTTATGAGAGGGGAGGAATCCCCCCATCAGCCATTATCCATTGAGGTAGCTATCTACCTTCTCAAGTACCTCTTCAAGCTCTTTTTGAGCTTCCTTACTTACTTCGTTTTTCATTTCATCAAATACATCAAGGTATTCAATATCTTCTGGGTTCCCTCTGTCTAATCGTTGTTTGCCAGCGTACTTAGTCAAATGGTTTGGACTCAAAGCACCAGCACTCCCAGCTCTTGACTCAATCTCCAAATTAATCGGGTAAAGTTTTTTATTTAGAATTGAAGCTCTGTGCTGTCTCTTGAATACCTCAATATCCCTTTTAGCTACATCGTGAATCTCTTGTGTTTTCTTATCCTTGTTGAGTTTGGAAATCTCATTAGCAAGCTCTCCAGCTCTCTTGTTTGTCTCATCAATCTCCCTCTGGGTCTCCTCAATAGCTTGGTTTAATTTATTGAGTCTACCTTTCAAGGTGTTATTCTTCTGGTCAATCCTTAACTCCGTCTCAACGTGCTTTTTTGCTTCATTGAAGGCTCTCAAATCAGCTTGAAGCTCTTGAAGCTTACTTCCGCAAAGGTTACGCTCTTCAATGTTTTTCTCTAGTTCCGTTTTCTTTTTACCTGTGAAAAATTCTTTAATACCCATTCAAATCACTCCCATTAGTTTTTTGCACATCAAATAAGCTTCTGAGAATCCTCACAAGCCTTGTGTTATCAGTCTAGCAATCTTTCAAAACGTGTCAGTGAAGCCCTGTGGGCTTCTCAGCTTAGCATTTGCTTTATTGGCTCTCCTTCCTTTGCCAGTTCAAGCTCATACCATTCAATCATCGCTCCATGTCTCCCTCTAGCGTCTGGAGCAAATTCAAAAAGCAATCGACACTCATACCTCTCAGCTGTCTTTGGTGGTTCTGGAAGGTCCCACTCACCAGCTTGGAGCTTTTCGAGTACCAGCAATTTATTAAAAGCGTAGCTGTCTGTTTTCTCCTTCTCCAAGTCCACTGAAACGAACTTTCTTTTCTTGTTCATCTCGTTGTCATTCTTGTTGAAGAATCTAAACTCCAGTTGAACCATTCCAGACAAATCCATAAGACGCTCCTCAGTGTGTAAATGACTGAAGCGGTTATTCTGGGCTTCCTTAATCAGCTTCTCCTTCATGCCATCTTGTGAGGGGTCATAATACTTGAAGTCGTTCTGGACCATCACTTGACCCTCAAAGAAGTCTGGCTCAATGAGTCCCTGTGAGACCATCTCATCAATCCACTTCTGGAACCTCTTCACTTTTGACTTGTGAATCATAGTGAGTCGGTGTCCTTTCATCTGCTTTTCCCTGTGTAGCTCTTGAGTTATCAAGAGTCTCCTCTTTTCGTCCTTCTCATTGTCAATCACTACAAAGCTCATTATTCGTAAAACGTTAATCTTACTATCCATCTCCCTTAGTTCTCTCCTGCTGTTCTACAGCTTCTTTATCTTTTTTCAATAACCTTAACGTCAATCATTCTTATTCCAAGTTCATCTTCCTTCCATTCTGGGAATTGCACTACCTCCTTTTGTGTTTCAAAAATCAAGCAAAAGTCCTCTAGCTGTTTTTCTGTTAAATAAGGTTTTGCCAATTCTTTAATGGAGCACCCTTTATGCTCTGCTAGTCTTTTTATCAACCTCTTGACTCGTTCACTCGTAGACCAGTACCGACCACCATCTGGGTCAATAATCCACTCAAAGAGTATTTTGTTATCTTGCCACCTGTTCGCCATCGGGGACCCAAGAAAAATATTTGTCATAGAGGAGTCTCCCCCTTTCTCGTTCACTGGGACAGCGTGACATAAATGAGGTGTTTGAGTGTATCGCTCTCCAGTAATCTCACAGTAAAAACCAACTTCTGGGTGTCTATTTGACTCGTAAAGCCACCTCACTTGTTTCTCTGTCAAGTTTCCTTTGTTGCCAAACTTCATAGCTCTCTTGTTTTGTCTGTTAGCCAATACCCTAAACCCATTCTCTTTGGACCATCGCTTATTGGCTTTACCGTTACAATTAGTACAATAAGAGTTTTTATTGAAAGCTCCAGTTTTTGAGTAGTTGAATTGTTCTTGTGGTAAAATTTCTTTGCACTGGTGACACTCAACCATCTTTAAACTCCCATTAAGGAAGAAGTGTTTTTGTCAATATTAATTTGAGCCAGAACGATCACTTTAAAAGTGAGCCACTTTGATATTCCTTGCTCCCAGTAAAGGGAATGAATGGAAGGTATAGGGGTCTTGCCCCGGAGAGGGGCAAGACCCCTATACCTTGTTGTCCGTATTACTCTTCTTCCTTTGATTGCTGGTTCATACTTTGCCTAAAGCGATACGACTCCCCATTTAGTAGATGAATATGCGAACGGTGGGTTAGCCGATCTAGGAGAGCTGCCGTCATTTTTTCGTCCCCAAAGATGCTTGTCCATTCAGTGAATTCTAAGTTGGTCGTAATGATCGTACTGGCACGTTCATATCTACTCGAGAAAAATTGAAATAGTAATTCAGCCCCCACTCTGGAGAAGGGAACGTATCCAAGCTCATCTACGATGATCACATCTAATTTGAGCCACTTCTTTTCTAGCGTATTTAATTGATGTTCTTCTTTGGCCATCAATAATTCTTCCACTAGTTCAGAAGCTGTAATAAATTTCACCTTATATCCATTCTGAATCATTTCGATTCCAAGTCCGGTTGCCAAGTGAGTCTTTCCGGTACCACTATTCCCAAGAAAGATGATGTTCTCATTCTTCTCTACAAATTCTCCTTTTGATAACGTGAGAAAACGATTTCGATTTAAACTAGGCATTAAACTAAAATCATAGGCATCTAATGTTTTTGGGACTGGAAAGGAAGCTTGTTTCAGCCGTCTTTGTTTCTTGTTTTCTTCTCTCTTCTGTAGCTCAATCTCTAAGAGTGCCAGGAGATATTCTTCATATCGCAGGTTTCGCTCTTCCGCCTCTCTTGCGAGAGAACGATAATTTTGTGAGATAGTTGGAGTTCTAAGTTGTTTGGTAATGTGATCCACTAATAATTCTACGTTCATTTCATACGCCCTCCAGTCAACTGTCCGTATTGTTCGACATTCGATTTCTGGATTTTATAGTCTAGTAGACTCGTAGGCATTTTTTCTTTAGATAGATCGTGAATGGGGAAGGATCGATTCATAAGTTTCTGAATCCTATCATGGACCACTTCATAACGGTAAATTTCTGTTTTCTCAGCTTCTTCTAAAGCTAGCGTTAATGTGTTCATACCAATCTCACGATGAAGGAGGAGAAGACGTATAAACTTCCGATCCCCTATGGCTCCTTCTTGTTCCCTCATCTTACGATGAAAACGTCTGAAGACATTTGGAATCTCATCTGATTGAAAGGCATGGGCATCCCGGATCGCTCGTGGTTTCTTCAATAACGCTTCTAAATAATGATTAAGAACAGTGGTCATTTCATTCCGTTCGTAAGAACGAGTGTGTTCTGCGATCACTTGGTTTTGAGCCACAACGATCACACGGTCGACAAAAATTTTGGCCCATACAGCTTGTCCTACATAGCTACATGGAACCGAATATTGATTCGTCTCAATAGTGATTAATGACGTTTTACTTACCTGACAAGAAACAAGTTTACATGCTTCGAACTTATTATTCGGAAGAGAATAGAGCTGCTCTTTTTCTTGTACCCACATCTGTTCAACCGTTTCTTTGGTATAGGGAACCTTTGTCCGACCAGCTTCTTTCAGACACCATTTCTCTAGGTAGTCATTTAGTTCTTCCAAAGACTGTATTTCTGGATATGGGACCAGGGCATTTCTCCTGATATATCCGACAGTTCCCTCAATTCGTCCTTTTTCATTACCGGATCTTACATTACAGAACTCTGCCTTAAAGAGATAATGGGCTTGTAAGGCCATGAAGGCTTCCTGTTCTAATCGATCCCGACCTTTAAGTATTTTTTGAACAGCTGTTTTTAAGTTATCAAAAAGTCCTTCTGTTGGAACGCCTCCAAAGAATTCAAACGCATGGACAAAACCATCCAGGAACGCTTCTTGCTTTTCATGTAGATACGCCCTTACAAACCGTAAACGGCTAGCTGATAATTGAATACAAAAGAGGAAGACCCTTCGGGTTTTTCCCTGAAGGATAATATCGGCTTCTCCCCAATCAAATTGAAACTGTTGCCCGAGTTGAAATTCAAGTGGGATAAAGACTTCTTGCATCTTTTTCTTTCGCTTAGCGACAACCTTTCGAATGTTTGATGCTGATCCTCCAAAATCATATTCATCTACTAATCTTCGATAGATTTTGGCAGCTGTATGCTTTTGTTTTCCCCACCGTTTTAGATCATCTTCAAGCCACTGATCAATTATCGGTAAAACTCGTTTCGTCTCGTCTGAAGACTCCTTGGTTTTATAGACTTTCTGTCGATACAGCGTTGTCGGAGATTCTGATTTCTTAAGATACTTACTGACTGTATTTCTTGAAATCCCCAGTTTTTGGGCAATTTGTCTTTGGGATTGTCCTTCTACCTCGTTCAAATATTTGATACGATGGAATTGAGCCACGTCAATCATCCTTTTCTTCCTCTCTCTATGTAGATGGTTTGGTCACTTTCTATCATAGAAGAGGTTATTGAATTTGGAAATTGGGTGGCTCACTTTTTATGTGATCAAACTCTTGATGAGTGGCTCAAAACTAAATTATCAAATACAAGAAGAACTTTCTTCCCCTTTTATTTGTCTTTATCACAAATTCGTCCTTAACCATTTTCAAGTTCACCTCACTATCTTACTTTCTCTTTTTCTTTTTGAAGTTCTCTTTTGTTAGTCCACTATCAATGGCTTCACAAATCTCATCCCAAGTAATACCACCATCCTTGCGACTTACAACACTTGGGTGGAGAACAATTCCTTGGTTTACTGTTCTTACTTCACCAATAGCCCTTAAATCCATCAACTTCCCCAAAGTTCTGGAGACAAAGTTTCTTTTCACCACAAAAGCTTCACATACATCAGCACGTTTCCAGAGAATTAATTGGCTAGTTTCATCCTCATCTGGGTTATGGCAAAGCACATGTGTTTTCCAGTGCATATTCTCTAACATTTGCATGAAGAGTCCCAGCTCATTAAGTGAAAGCTCTTTTGCTACCTCAGCGAGACGTACTTTGTAAATCTTAACGGTCCTCAATTCTTTGTTATCGAGAGGACCACAAACAAATAGGTCATCTGAAAGCTCTACATAAACTTTCCTACCTTGTTTCACTCGGAAAATTAAGCTTCGCTTCTCCAGTTCGTCAAGAACCCGTCTCACTTGTTTGGTACTCTTGTTTATTAACTTAGCAATTTCTGAGACTCCAATTCTCTCTTTGTTGTGTGTAATCTTGCCTTCATCACCATATTTCATGTATCGAGCTAAGAATAGTAATAACCCTATCTCACCAAGTACTAAACCTTGCTTGGCTTCAGTGAAAAAATCTCTTTTCATAAACACAAACTCCTTTTCTTTGTGCTTTTTTCGTTCTCCCTCATAGTATGTTTTGTTACGTTCCTGTTTGGCTGGTGAAACGAGCTTCCACCCTTGTAAATCGCCTACCTTTGTATCTGGCGTTATTTGACTAGAATACTTAATCACGTTCCTTTTCCCCCTGCTCCTCTAGGAGCTTCTGTTGTTATTTCTTTTGAAACAATGCACTTGAAATGTCCCCTATTTCAAAATTGCACCTCAAATGTCCCCTATTAGCTAAAAAGCGCACTTCAAATGTCCCATATTAAAAGTGGCTTCATACCTACAGCCACAAGGGATCAAGTGACTTTTTATGCTATTTCATTATCTTGGTCTTGTCTCCGACAAGCCCGCTGGGCTTTCCAGTTCATGGTCACTCATACACTTTAATTAGCTCTGCTATCTCAGAGGGTTCCAAATCAAGGGCATTTACTATTTTTTCAATGGTATCCAATGAAATAGTGTTTCTTTTTGTTAGCCTTGAAATATGTCCCTTATCCATGCCCCCACACAATTTCCCAAACTCTTCATAAGTTAAGTTTCTGTTTTTTAATATTTTTTTTAACTCAAATCTAACTACCTTAGCGTTCACAATTAAACACCTCCTTTGTTGTTTTAGATTAATTTCAAGTCAATCTCTAATGAAAAAAAGAGAGACTGGCTTATGAGCCAGCACTAGAGATGAACTTGAAAATGATTAAGTAATTAAGGGAAATAAAACATGATTTAGTAGGAGAGCATTTTAGACCAGCTCCCCAGTGGTCTGTATGAACATTCAAAGAGGTGCACCTCATAGGTGCTGATTTAGTAACTCTTTGAATATGTAGTGTGTTCCCCTCAGCCACCTCCAAGTAAACTGAGGAGAACACTAAGGGAGTGGACACCCCAAAGATAGGGGAGTCTGATTTATTACTGTTATGCTCATTGAGCTAGTAGAAAGGTGTCACCTCCAAAGGTGACTGATGAGTTTTGACCTTTCTGGGAATCAAATTATTTTCCCTGTTCACTAATACCTTTAGTCAAGTGTCTAGTCTCAAATAAGGAGTGTTTATGAGACAGAAAATTACCCTCTCACTAATACCTTTACTCAAGTGTAGAGTCTGGACAAAAAAAAGACCCTATCTAAAAAGATAGAGCCTTACGATATTATTCTCTTTGAAGTTTTTAAGTAGTTTAGATATGATTCTGTATATTCTTTGGTGTTAATAAAACCCATTTCCAGCATCCATTTTAGAACCCGAATGACTTCTTTTTCCGTCATGGATGGTGACACATAGTGCATTACTTTACCTCCTTTTGAATCTCTCCTTGGTTTTATTGTAATGGAGTCAGCTCCAGAGAGCCAGACCTTATTGGTCCAGCTCCTTGAGTTTTACTCTTTGTTCTCTGGCTCAAGGGTAAAAGTGTGCAATTTCCTAATAAAATATTATTATTAGCTTTTTGCTCACTTTGAGATGAATCCAAAATAAAATAAGATGACTCCATAAAGTGTGCAATTTCCTAATAAATAATATTATTAGCTTTTTGCTCACTTTTGAATCTAGTTTCTATTCCATATCATAAAAGAGAAAATAAGGTGTCTATTGAGCTGGAACCTACTTTGACACCTTCTATTTTATTTATTTTGGTTGTTTTGAGGTGTATTTGAGGGGAAGAAACAAGAAAACCCCTGAGAGGTCTCAGAGGGAATCTGTATCAAACACTATTTCCATTTTTGGGTTTGTTCTTGATATGATTGGTTATTGAGATAGCTGAAAATACTACTGCTGTTATGGCTATGATAGTAAATCCTGTTTGTTTATTACTCATGGTCATACCAAAGAGCATAACTGCCATGAATACCAGTGATAAAAGAATATTAATCAATCTGTATCGACTCACTCAATCACCTCAAAGAACTCTGAAGTTAACCATATCAAGGGTTCTGCCATCCCCAGAGTTCAACTCAAGAGCTAATTCAACAGCTCTCTACCTACTGAATTCATCTTATCTCCAAGTAAAAGACGGTACTGTTCACACTCGTTGTATTCTTCTGTAAGAGCGTTGTACTCCTTGTATGAAAAATCAACTCCATTAGCTTTATTAGTTAACGATTTAGTAATCTGTGTTAGTTTATTAACTGATTCAGCAAACCTACTGAGGTAATCCTTAATCACATTGACAATACGAATGTCTTCCTTAGTTCCATCCATTTCAATTAATGATAAGTTTGATTGCAAAACCTTAATATCACTTTGAATCCTAGACCCTTCTCTAGCATACTCCTGAAAGGGAATCCTTTTGAATATGGAGAGTAAACCTCTTTTAAAGACCTTGTCATGTATTTCAACGTGTTTGCTTAACAGCTCATTCATGGTGAGTAGTATTTCTCTCAATTCTTCTTGATAAGTAACTACTTTGTTCATTTAATCCCTCCTTTTAAATAGATATTCTTTAACTAGGAATATTTTCCTTCTGAAACTTTTGCTTGATAAGTACAATTCATTAGTAACCTACATCAGCATGTCCTTCCTTAAATTGTAAATAAAAATATGAAGTGTCTCTGGGGGTTTTGAGAAAAAATATTTTATTAAAAATAAAAATAGTTACCTTTGAACTGGCTCCCCTCCCTAGTTCAACTCATGGGGGGGTGTTCTGAGCTGGACTCTTGGAGCTGTCCCTTGGGGGTGAACTCTCTGGGTCTTTGTGTGAATGGAGTGGACTCTGGAAGGTGGCTCTTGGAGGCGACTTGGAAGGTGCTTCCATTGACAATGTGTGAAAATAATATTTTGTAGAAATGGTTCCATGAGGATGAGGAACAACCCCCTATCCGTATTTTTTTCAGCAAGCACCACACCAAGTTACCCCTTGATCCAGCACTCCAGAGAAGCCCACATAAGCCCTATCAGGTTTCTCATAAAGCAAGGACCATAGACTCTGGCTCATATGGAAGTACACAAAAGGAATACAGGAGGTGTCTGAAGAATCTATTTAAGGACCAAAGGGGGCAAACTAATATGAAACAACTACAAAGGGACATATTGTACTGGCTTAGGGAAAGCAGAAAAGAAAGAGGGATGAGTGTCTCTCAAATTGCTAATAAAGTAAAAAGAGATGTAGGGAAAATAGAGGTTGAGCTGGCTGTTCTAGCTGAGAATAACCTCATTGAGGTAACTGGTCCTAGAGGGAAAATAAAACGAGCAATAATTAAACCAGAAGGAGAAAACTATTTTAAAGAAGAAACAACGATTGTCACAAAAGAATCAGTAAAAGAACAAATTAATGAGTTGAAGAGTCAAATATTATCTTTAGAAATGGAACTTGAAAAGCTCCAAGAGAATCCAACTGAAGAGAACAAAAGGACATTCTTAGAGAAATTAGATTCACTTCAATCTGTAGCAAATGGATTCACACCTTTAGTTAAAGCAGGACTAGAGCTATTCAAGTAAGGGGGCGATATTTTGGAACTCAAGCCAAAAACTAAGCAAATTATTTACATGGCACTCGGTGTATGGGCTGTGCTTTCAGTTCTTGGTTTATTGGCGTTTTACCAATAGATGACCCATTCGAGCTTTCCCCTTGAGCCAGCCTTCTCAGCTCACCACTCAACAAGAGCAATAGACCTCAAGCACCTCACAAGGCTTCTCAGAAGGAATGTGAGAAGCTCTGGAGAATGTATTCCAAAGGACCAAAGGGGGTGAACTAATGGGGAGAGCAAAGGAACAGTACATCGAAAGAGAAGAAAGAGGGAATCACCTCGATAGGTGCATGAAGTGTAATGCTGTACTGAGAACATATGAAGAACGAGAAATAGCTATCTGTGACGCTTGCTACAAAAGAGCACTGGAAAAAGAATAACCTTTTAAGCTGGTCTCTGGAGGTGAACTCTTTGGGTGTTCGTTTGAAGTGGACTCGGAAGGGGGCAATTGGAAGTAGATTCCAGAGGGTTTCTCATAATAATATTTTGTACAAATGGCTCCATGTGTATGTGAAACAGCCCCCTATCCGTATTTTTTCGAGCAAGCACAACAGGAGTACCTTCTGAGCTAGCCAATCACAGGACACTCACAGGAAGCCCACAGAAGCCTTCTCAGCTGTTTCCTCAAGAGTACCACAGAGACGCTGTATGAGCCTTGTATGGACTCATAGGACCGCATAAGCTGGTTCTTTAGTGTATTCCTCAGGGTAATCTAATAACAACACTTACGAGAACCCCTCTCACGTACCCTGTATCAATAGATGTCATCTTGGAGGGGAATACACCTTAATCATCATAGAACCTCTGAGAAGCTCTTGTGTGCATTTCAATGGCTAGTTTGGAGTGGTGTCCTCTGGTGCTGGCTACATCATGGCATAAAAAAGAAGCTAAACCAGCTAAGGTCCAACTCCTAATTCAACCATATCGTAATACCATTCTCTCATGAAGCTTCATTTTTTTCTTTGAGCTTACGATACAATGTAGCTTTACTTACTCCAGTGATTTGGCATATCTCCTTTATTGTCATTCCATTATTGTCCCTATCAGAGCAAAGCTCCAGAGCGTGCTTCATAGCTGGATTCCTCTCTGTCCACTTGGCTGGTCTCCCTTTGTAGGCTCCTCGCTTCTTTGCTTCCTCAATGCCTTCCAGCTGACGTTCCTTAATCATGTCAGCTTCAAATTCAGCTATCCCACTGAGGACAGTTATCATGAGTTTTCCAATAGCTGTGGTGGTGTCTACTTTGTCTCCTCCCATGTTAAGAACGATGAGACCAACACCCTTGTCATTCAATAGCTCAACTGTTGAGAGAGCGTCCTTGGTACTTCTAGCGAATCTATCTAGCTTGGTGACAACAATAGTATCTCCCTCTTTGACCGTCTCAAGAAGTGCTTGGAACTGCTTCCTATTATCAGCTTTTCTCCCAGACTGCTTCTCTTGGAATACCTTCTCAGCTCCAGATTCAGAAATTGCTTTAAGCTGGGCTTCCAAGTTCTGTCCTCTGGAGGACACTCTGGCATATCCATAAATCATTATGTATCTCCTCCCCATTTTTGAGACTCGTAAATGAGACTCTATGAGGTCAATAATATCAACACTTCAAAAGTGTGTCAAATGAGTGTAGTCAAATGAGACAAACTGAGCTGGCTCTCTGGTTGTATCACTGGAGTACCTCTGGAGCTGGACTCAGAAGGGTGGCGACTCCTTCCCTATGGAGGACGTGGTCAACAGAATCCCTTCATATCAAGGGTTCTCTCTGAGGGGTGCTAGGGAAGTGGTCTCCAAGGCTGGTTCTGAGGGTGGGAAGTGGTCAAGTAAATGTCTCTGAAAGGGTAAATTCAAGGAAAGCTCGTGAGGATGGCGGGGTAAGAGCTTTGAACCCAGTCATATCAAGGGTTTCACCTTCCTAGTCACCTCTGGAGACCACCTCTGGAGCTGGTTCATAATATTTTCTAATATTGTTTTTAAGAAAGCGTTCATCATGGGAGAAAATAAATCTATCTGCATGTTTTACTATTTGTTGATTCACTTTTCTTACCTCTTTTGCTCCTATCGTCCTAAATCTTTCTTCTGTTGAGTTAATGTTAAGTGCTAACTGTGTGGTCAACGGGAAAAATCCACCTTCAAATGGAAAGCTAGAATCATCAATTTCAGTATCTAAAATGACTGGGTTATCAGAAGTAATAAAGTATCTACCCTTTGGAGCTATTAGATAACTCCAATTCTGAGAAGCAAGTGTTTCCCCATACTCCACCATTTTTTCTGGTAAGAATTGAACAAAGCAATCCTTGCTAATGTCCATTGAAACCTCATCAAGTTTACCTTCAGACTTTTCAAGGAACTCTTCGTATGTAATTTCTTTGCCACCCACATAAAAGTCTTGTGTGAATTGTTTTATTGAGGTCTTATCAAACCATTCTCCTGCTTTTTTGTGCTTAAACGCTTCTTCTATTTCCTTTATTATCTTATCTTTCATTCCTACAGTTCTTAACTTTTGAGATGATACGTAATAACCAAAATGTTGTTTCATCAAACCCTCTAGAGATTTCCTTTCTTTTAAGTGCTCAATGTATGGCTGATAGTGGGGTTCTATGTCCTTAGCTAAAAAAAGTTCAAAATCATAAAGCTTTTCCCCTTTTTCTTGGTCAGTTACGGTGTAAAAGTCTTTTATTATTGGTACTTTACTAATACTTTGTTCCCTAAAATGCTTTGTATCCTTTTGGAACAACCAAATGTTATTATCTCTAGAAGAGAAATGTTTTAAGTATGTTTTTGGAACAATATGCTGTTTGATAGGTAAACTCATAATTTTTCCCCTTTTAACGATTTTCTTGATTACCTTTTTAAGCAGGTTTTATGATTCACTACTTGAGCTAGTCTCAATAAGTTCCTCTCCAGTAAGTCTCTCCATTTCAGACTTTGCTCTCTTAATCTCTCTAGGGAGGACATAAACATATTCAAGAATCCTATTAGTAAAACCAAACATACTTTCAACTAATAACCTATCAAACTCAACATCATCTCCATGAGCAGCCATATTTCCAAAATCCTTAATTAACGTTGAAATGTCACCTATTAATGGAGGTAAAATACCCTTTTGTTGCAATTCATTCAATTTTTGATGAAGCTGACCATTGACAGCCCCTTTATCTTTGCATACCATTTCAAGTGTTCTTCTTAGTGACATAACACAGATAGTTTTATCTATGCTCTTTACTTTTAGTGCTGACTCATAAGCTCCTTTGATGTTTGATGGTAACATACCTAGTCGAATCCTTTCATTAACTGGAAACAAAACACTGCCATGTTCCTCATAAATATCAAAACCCTCATGATATGCGTCTTCACTGTGCCAATAAGTATGAACTAACTGAATACCCTCACATACTGGACACTGAAAGACCTCAAAAATATCACGATAATGAATATCATAATCATCTCTTAACTCTAGTGTTGTCACATGCTCATACTTATTTAGTAACCTCATTGGAGTCTTATTCCCACAGTGTTCACAGGTCAAAATCTCTGGCTTGGTCATACTCTACACCCCTTAACGTCTTTTACCATTAATTCTACCATTTCCCAGTCTGTATGGTACGATTAATTGGAAAACAAATGGGGGGATGATTGAATGGAAACAACATACAAACAAAACCAAGCCTTTGAGAGGGCTCATAAGGTGGCTCTAGAAAACCCAGACCACAATAAATGGGATACCAGAGAGAGAGAATTGCTTTTCACTAAGAACCCAGAAAAACTCAAGGATTTCATACATTATGTTCCCTATATGGTTTGGTTTCAAGAACTCTTCTCAGCAAGCCAATTACTAATAAAGAAACTCCAAGAAATAAACAATGATATGGAGAATGCAAAAACCAATTTCATGGGTTTATTCGGGAAGACGAAGAAGATAAATAGCCACTTTGATTCCTTGCATTCTCTTACCGATGAGCTGAACAACTTCAGGGCAGATTGTAGCGAATTTCAACAGTGTATCCTCGCGTCACAAATTCACAATAACACTGACTACTCAGACATACTCCAAGAACAAACTCGTTACCTTGACTTAATTGAGTCAAAAATACGTCAAACTGGGGACAGAAAACTTGCTAGTATTAATAACTCTCGTATGCAAACAATAGGGCTAATCCTGAGTCTTACCGCTATTTCCATCTCGGTGTATTCCGTCTTGATTAGCAACTAGTTCATGAATCAAGCCAGTTGTACGGTAGGAAATTATCCTTTTCATACATAACCATTTTTCTTTGCTCTTGGGTCATCATCTGAGAAAGAACTCCCCAAAAATATCTCTTGAAGGACTTCTTAATCTTGTTCAGTTTCTTAGCGAATACGGTAGCCTTGAAAGCTCTAGCTCCAATCTCATCATATTCAATCAAATCAGGGCAATAAAGTTTACCAGCGTGAAGAACCTTTCTCCATAAGCAATAAATTTCTTTAGCTGAATTAATGAACGGTTTCACAGCCATAACGAATGATGAGGGTACTATGGAACCATCTAGGTAGCTGTGGTCTAGTTCTGGCTCCTTATTAACGTTGTATTTATCTTTTTCAGAATTAGCTTGAGAGGGAATGGTTTCTTTCTTCTCAGTATCCCCTTCAGTATGCTCTGTAGCTTGTTTCTCAGCGTCCTCCCGAAGTGACAAATCGAGGTGACAACTAATAGGATTAATGACCGTCACTGAAGCTCCAAAACCTCCAGAGAGTGGTCTGAATTTGCTTATCCTTGTTATGACCCCCATTTCAGATAGACGCTTGAGACAGCGTTGTATGGTTCTCTTGGATAGCTCCAGCTCATCAGCAAGCTTCTGGGTCTTAAGATAAGACACACCAAAATAGACACAGCTGTACTGTGCTAGTTTCCAGAGTACTCTTCTCTCGTTTTCCTTAAGGGGTAAGTTCTCCAGTGCTTCATTAACTGCTTCATCCATCTCTTTAACTGAATCAAATTGACTGTACTTCAACAGTTCCCTCATTAATATGTATCCTCCCATAGCATGAGAGAACAACCCTTAACAAGCCTACCTCTGGTGTGGTAAACTTGACCCTGAGGGTTATCCCTCGGAATTGGTTAAGGAAGTCCCTAGACTCGCCAAAGTTCACAGGGGCTTCCTTTTTATTTTTCTTTCCTTATTCACTTAGTAGCTGGTTCAAAAAATCATCAATTTGAGCCAGTGCTTCATCATCGTTTTCAAAAGTCCAGTTATTGAGAATCAAATCAGCTACAGCTTCATGGAGTTCAGTCTTGGTCATAGTTCTACCCACACCTCCTTATCCAGAGTTCCCTCATCTTGTCCCTTCCTTAGTGATATTTCATGGAGAAAAGCTCTTATGTCTTGGTGAGATAGTCCCAGCTGTTTAGCTTCCACCATAAGTAGAATCCAGCCCTCATTTATGTGTTTCACTGTATCCACCTCTGTGCTCCTGAGCCTTCCAAGGCAAGCTCTGAAAGGTGCTCTGACAACTCATCCTCCAAGGCTTCCAGAAGTTCATCTGTTTGCTCAGAAATATCCTCAAAGACAATGTTGAGAATCTTCTCAAGGAGTACAGAGTGAGCTATTTCCTTTAGTTGTTCTCTGGTAGTATGGACTGTCTCAGTATTAATTGCTCTATTGCCCTCCATAACTGTTACTTCAAGACCAATATTAAAGGCTCTCACGATAAAGTTCTTATCAAGTACCTCAGCTTGCAAAGTGTTTCCCATACGGTTAATCTGTAGCATTTCTATTCCTCCTCGTTATCGTAAACAATGTAGTTTGGCATTACTTCTCCATCAAGTATCTGTCTCAGTCGTTCATACTGTTTTGGTTGTTTGGTAGCTGACACTGATAAGAGCACATCAGCCACCTCTATCTTGACGTTGATTCTGTTACCTTGTTTCCAGAGTGTTATTGGAGCATGGAATTTCATAGTAAGCTCCTCAAGGGATTTGCCTTGTCCAATGTCTCTTTCAGTTCATGATTGAAATAGCCAATGTAGCGTTTTGTCACATGGATACCTCCATGTCTTGCTAACAGCTGAACTTCTCTCAGGTTTGCTCCTCCCTTGAGTAACTGCTTAATGTAGAAATTCCTCATACAATGCGGTGAGAAGTCTCCTTGTAGTCCCAGCTTCTTCTTGAGTCGCTTGAAGAAGTTCTGGACAGCTGACTTGCTCAGTGGTTTCCCTTCTCTAGTCACAAACAGTGCTTCTGGGAATCTGTCTTGGAATTTCCTCTCAAGGTACAGTCTCCAATCAAGCATTTCCCTTGCAAGGGACTCTGAGAGTGGTACTGATTGTGTTTTTCTGCTTTTGCTTGTAGGAATATTGATAAGGTAATCCTTTAGGTCAATGTCTCTCCAAGTGGCTCTTTCAAGCTCTGACAGTCTCAAGCCAGTTCCAGCGAGGAACATCAATAGAGCGTAATTTCTGCGAGCTGTGAAGCTGTCCTCTCTTCGCTTAGTTCTTCTGAGGTGTCTGAGAGCTTGTTGAAGGTCCTCCTCTCTCATAATCTTTGGGGAGTCATCCTGTCTCTGAGCTTTGACCCCTTTGGTGAATAGCTCATCAGTGACCCCTTCATCCTTGAGCCAGCGAGCGAATACCCTCAAGAGCTTCAGCTTGGTGTTGACTGTCTGTGGCTTATTCTCTTTCTCTTCTTGACACCAGATAAGGAACTTCTTGGCTACCCTTGGAGACAACTCCTCAGTGTGTTCAATACCTTCCTCAGATAGCCACTCATTCCATAGCTTGAAGAAATCAACATAGCTCCCCAAACTACTCTCAGTAAGCCCTTCATATTTCTTGTCTTGGATGAAGTCTTTTTCCATCATTTCAATTAACACAAATAAAAAAACCTCCTTCATGTATCTGCTTGGTTTTGTAACCGTACAGCGTACACAAAAGAGGTTTGAGAAGCTCATCATCTGAGCTTTGTGCTTATTTACTTCAAAGTATGTATGGTGACCCGTACTGGGCTCGAACCAGTGACCTCCACCCTGTCAAGGTGGCGCTCTCCCAACTGAGCTAACGGATCATTTTTAGCGGACAAGTATTACTATACTTATAAACACCGAAATTGTCAACGTTATTTTAAAAGAAATTTGGCAATAGGTTGACCTTATGGACTTCGGCCAACCTACATTATGCATTAACCGATTCTCTCTTCTTCGTCTCGTTTCCGGATCTCTTCCTCTTTTAGATTTTCTTCACGATCTCGGATACGGTGAGCTAATCGGCTTGAAGCATTGGCAGCTAAACTTGCAATAAGGTCATCTAGAAAAGTATGGACGCCTTTGCCATGTTTCGTATCCAACTTTTGAATGATACCGACTTTTTGCTTATCAAGATGGCCGAATGTTGTAATCGCGATGCTTCCATATCCATAAACGGCACCCATTGCAATCGTTTCATCGATACCGAACAAGCCTTCATCTGTTTCAACAATCGATTGAAGCGGCTCAGACAACTTGTTCTGTTCAGCCAATTTATCCAGTTCAATACCAACCAACAAGGCATGTTGCATTTCTCTCTTATCCAAAACCGCTTCGACACTTTCAATACAATCATCCATTTTCAACGTGGGTGCGTAAGGACTTTGCATGTCGTAAACGATTTCCGCAACATCCATGATACTGACTCCGCGTTCCTTCAAAAGGTTCATTGTTGCAGCTTTCACTTCTCTGCTGTGAATACGTTTATTCATTGTATGTCTCCTCTCTCTGCGAGTTCCATTGCTTACACTTAAATTCATTATATCATTTATGATAGAATGTATCTCAGATTAAAATGTGTGCTTTTCATTATGGAGGATGATTTAGAGATGAAACAAAAAGGTACCACTGAAGACAGAATGATCAATAGTGAAATATTGAATGAGGAAATCAAAATGCTCGTCTACCTTCCTCCATCCTACACACCTTTATTGAGGTACCCTGTGTTGATTGCACAGGATGGAGATGACTATTTCAGATTAGGAAGGTTAGCGCGTACTTCTGAAGAGTTATTTGAAGAAGGTGAAATTGACGAATTCATCATTATCGGGCTTCCATACAAAAGTGTAAAGGACCGCAGGAGGAAATACCATCCATCCGGTGAACAAAATACTCAATACGTACGTTTCCTTGTCAATGAACTCGTGCCATATATTGAAGCCGAATTCTCTACCCTCGAACTTGCAAGTGCCAGAGTTTTGGTTGGTGATTCCCTTGGTGCTACTGTTTCTTTAAAAACCGCTGCAGCCTATCCACGGACGTTTGGGAAGGTCATCCTTCAATCACCATACGTAGATGAGAGTATTTTGAAAGAGGTTTCGGAAATCAAGGATTCTTCGCTTCTCTCCATTTATCATGTTGCAGGAAAGCAAGAGACCGAAGTAGAAACGACGAATGGAGAGGTCAAAAACTTCATTGAACCGAATCGTGAACTGAATAGGCTTTTTTCGGAACGATCTTTGGAATATCATTATGAAGAATTTGATGGAGGCCATAGCTGGAAATACTGGCAACCGGATATTCCAAAAGCTTTAAGATATATGTTTTCAGAGTAATTCTGCGTATAGGTTATTGTATATAGTATGAAATAGTAAGAAAATTTGCTATAATAGATTGAGTTCATACTTGTTATTTAGTAAGAGGAGGGTAATTATGAAATACGGCATTGCGATTTTTCCATCAAAAAAACTACAAGACCTTGTAAATTCATATCGTAAACGTTATGATCCTCACTATGCATTGATCGCTCCTCACTTGACCCTAAAAGAACCATTTCATGTCGAGGACGAGACCGAATTGAAAGAATTAGCTCAACAAGTCCATGAAATTTCTGATAATATCCAACCGTTCACCCTACATGTATATAAGGTAGGATCATTTCATCCAGTGAATAATGTCATTTATTTCAAAGTCAAAGAAGAAGAAAGATTGATGAAGCTTCATGAACAATTATATCAAGAAGAACTGTACAGCGAACGTCCGTATAGCTTCGTTCCTCATATAACACTTGCTCAAAAGCTCTCAGACGAAGAGCATCATGATGTTCTGGAATCGCTCAAAATGATGGATATCGACCATTCAGAAGAGGTTGATCGTTTCCAATTATTATATCAACTTGAAAACGGCTCTTGGACGGTATATGAAACCTTCCATTTAGGAAAGGTCCGCTGATCAATTTGAAAGTTGAAGTTGTCAAATCCGACCGACAATTAGAGGATGCCTTCACAGTACGTAAGAAAGTATTCGTTGATGAACAAAACGTGCCTGAGGAAGAAGAAATTGATGATTACGAGCAAGAATCCATTCATTTCGTCCTCTACAGCGAGGACCATGAGGCTATCGGCGCCGCAAGATTGCGGTTTGTAGAGGATTATGGAAAAGTGGAAAGGGTTTGTATATTCAAGGAATTCAGAGGTACAGGAGCAGGTAAAATGCTGATGCAGAAATTAGAGCATACAGCATCTGATAGAGGTTATAAAAAGTTTGTCCTTTATGCACAGACTCATGCCGAAAAGTTCTATCGACGTTTAGGTTATCACACATACTCAGATATCTTCATGGATGCAGGAATACCACATGTAGCGATGAAAAAAGAAATTTAAAACGACCTTGGAAGGTCGTTTTTTATTGTAAACATATCTTATTCTTAACTCTCAGCAGGCATTTTACTGATGTGGACACCTTCATCTTGTTTCCATTCTAGATGGAATACTTCTTCATAATGGTCAATGTGATGTTTTTGAAGGGTCTTCTTCAACCATGCTTCGTCAAATCCTGCCTTCTTCAGGTTCTCCCAGTCGACTTTTCCATCATTAATGAATGTAAATGGCAGATAAACGGGCTTTTGCGGCAGCCCCATATCCGAAAGCGTCGGGTTTTCGTATTCCGGTTTTTTCATGACACTGACAGAGCCATCTGTTTCGATTATGGCAAAGGCTACCTCTCTGATAGAGAATACACCTTTTTGCCGCAGTAAATTTTGCAGCTGATTCACATCCATTTTGTTTTTTTTCATTTCTTTTTTATCACAATGACCATCTCTTATGACGATAGATGGACTTCCTTCTAGAAGTTTCCTTGACCCACGGAACTTTTGAGTGAAAAATTCCATGATAAAGATCAAAGAACCCCACAACCCTATAGCAAAAAGAATGGAGCCGGCATTTACTTCATCATCATAAATCGCATTCCCAACTAGTTCACCGAGAACGACAGCTGAAATGAAATCGAAAATCGTAATTTGAGCGAGGGATACTTTTCCCAATATTTTTGTCATAAGAAATAGAGCAATAAAACCTACTATTAGTTCCGTTGTAGTGGATAAAATATGCATATGTCCTTCCATATGTTCCTTCCCCCCTCATTGCATGTTTTCTTAGTATGTACGTATTCATTAGGGGTTAAACGCTCCTGGATGACCAAAATGAAAAAGCCTGCCGGCTGAATTGCCAACAGGACTCGGAACTGTTTTTTATGAACGGATTATTCTTCTAGTAACATGAAACATGGAGAATAATCCTTGATTTCATAGGTTATCCGTTTATCTTCAATACCTTTGATGATATAGGCATAAAGGGCGGTCCGGTATAGTGACCATATCGATAATGATGGTAATGTTACCTCCCACTTTTCACACATATCTTTCATGAATACCTCAAAACTGCACCCATCTTCATATTCTTGAAGGGTTTCATACATAGTCGCAACGATTGATACGTGATGGTCATAATTCCGAATCAGGGTTTGAGCAGGGTTTGCTTCATATATACCATGGCCTGGAACCATCCCTACATTGTTCAGTGATAAAAGTTTTTCAATAGTAGCCAACGTAGCATCCGCATCAATGATAAATGGAATCCGGTGTTTATCCAGTTGATCAGCCCCAAAATAACCATCTGCTGCGTACAGGATGTTTCCAGCTCTGACGCCGAGTTGATTGACACTATGCCCCGGTAATGCAATCAGTTCAACTTCAATAGAGCCGAAGTACATTAATCCCTCTGAAACGATATGATCAATTTCAATAGGCGGTGCCTCCAAAAATTTGTTACGCATCTCATCTAACGGGCGATTCCCTTGCATGAGATACATCGGTTCCAACACAGGGTTCCGTAGTATTGTTTCTTCAATTTGTGGTGCCAAGGTCAGTATGTTTTTTTTAGTCTGGAGAAATTTTGCCCCACCATAATGGTCTGCATGAGCGTGTGTTATAAACAAATGGGTGATTGGCAGCGACTTTTCGTCCAATTGCCTGATAATATGTTTCATCACTTGTTTATCGATTCCAGTATCAATCAGGACTCCAAAATCGCCTTCATTGATATAACCGACATTGACAGGGCCTTGAAAATAATAGCATCTGTGATCAATTTGACATAGTTTCATTGTCCATCGCACCAATCTTTTTTAATAAAGGAGTTGTCAAACGTTAATATAGAGTTCTTTTAGAAAATTGCTTTTAGAAATAAAATAGGAAATGAGAAATGACTCAGTATGAGTCAAGTCCATTTCCTATATTACTTCGTTTATATTTTGCCCTTTTCCTGTTAACTCAGAAAAGATTTTTTGAAAAGATCGATGGGGATCACTGATATGCTGGAATTGTTAGGAGTAATCCTTGCTTTTATCGGTCACATTTTTAAACGATATCCGCTCAACTGGATACAACTGTAATTTTGTAGTGGTATAAGAAGATTCAGTACGGCTTCCGTAAATCAGTTTTTGATCTGGAACGTAAGGTGGTACATAACCCATCTTTTCACCTGCTTTACTTTTTCTTTCCATCACTCCGGAAAACTTATTCTTAAATTTATTACCCGGTCATTCGTTCACTGAAACCTTTTAAGATTTTGTAATATTCAAAATTTTCGTGGTTAAGAGTGTTTTATGGGTAGAGCTTTCAGAAATTTATCGAAATTTGATTCATAGCTCTCGCCCTGTAATCTTCTTTTTGAAAATAGACGAACGCTTCGACTGCCACACTGTCCTCGAATTGCTTTTGGATCGGAATCTGAAAGTCAGTCAAGGAAATGGTATGATTGACAGGTATTTGGAAATCATACATTGATGCAATCCAGATTTCCCCTCTGGATTTGGCTTCTTTAGCCCACTCATTATCCAAATAAACCCATTGGATGCTTTCTTGCGCTTCTGGATTAATATTGCTTTGTTCCAAGGAACTGATTTTTCCTTTCAAATTCGTATAATCGGCAGGCTGGAATCTGAAACATACTAGCGGATTCTCTAATGGTTTCTCTCCGGTATTGGTCATGTGGAAACTTCCATGAATCACATAGGATTCATCATTTTTACAAATCACACTATAATTGAAATAGGAAGATAGCTGATAATCTGCTTGTTCCTTTTCTTCTGTTTCGGTCTCGACCTCTTCGGGTGTATATTTCTGTACCTTCACTCGTTTTTCTAAACTTTTGATTTTCGATTTGTAGCTTTCGATTTGTTTTTCCTTTTCATTCAATTCTTTCTCAATCGCTTCTAACAACTCTTCGAATCCTTGAACTTTCTTTTCCATAGCCTGGAGATTAGACTGAGAGACCTCAATCTTTAATTGATCCAATTCACTCTGTAATTGGTTTACTTTATTTTCTTTAGTTTCCAGTTGGCGTTCCAAATCATCGTTTTCCAACGCTTCTTTCAATTGTTGTTCAAGCTGGTCTATCTTGTCTTCAGCAAACAATAGTTTCTTTTCCAATTCTAATGATTTTTCCTGATAAAATTTCGTTCTGGAAGCTAAGCGATCATAGCTTAGTTCTTTTTGAGAATTCATTACGACTCCCTCCTGACAGGGCATTTACATCTATCTTATGTATATCAAGTCTGAGACTTTACAAGAACCTAAAATTTAAGAATCTGACCCTGAGCCATCCTTGATTGCTGAATGCTTGCCCCTGCTTAAGATTCATATAACAGCTTATCCATCTTTAAGTAAAAGCATGAGTTGAACTGAAAATAAGGCTTGGTCACCTCAAAAATCACTTCTGCCTTCCTCACCTAAAGCATACGAAGCAAATAAAATATAAGATGATTGTAGTTAAACCATGAGGTGATATAAATTGAACATTTGTGTTGTAGGGTGTGGGTATGTAGGATTGACAACAGCCACGGCCCTCTCCCATTTGGGGCATGATGTTACCGGTTTAGATATAGACAGTAAAAAAATCGAGTCGCTCAATAATGGGATCTGTATAATTCACGAAGACGGCCTGGAATCAATGCTTCAAAGACAAATTGAGTGTGGCACACTTAACTTTTCAACCAGTATTGACGAATACATGCAAAAAAGCGAGGTCATCATCATAGCAGTAGGGACTCCATCAAACGAAACAGGACAAACCGATTTGAAATATATCGAACGGGTTATAGAAAGGATTGCATCAACAAAACCTGACCACCAAGTTCAGCCGATCGTGATCAAAAGTACCGTTCCACCTGGAACAAATGAATATGTCCAAAACAGATTAATCCAATCTGGAAGAGACAGCGAGAGTTTCTCGGTGATATCCAACCCGGAATTTTTACGAGAAGGCTCAGCACTATATGATCTATTACATCCCGATAAGATAGTGGTTGGAGGCACAGATCCCATAGATCTTGAATTGATACGTAAAATGTATGCTTGCCTTCCTTCCCAATACTTCTTCACCACACCAATCACTGCCGAAATCATCAAGTATGCATCCAATGCATTTCTTGCAACAA
Source organism: Pseudalkalibacillus sp. A8 (assembly GCF_045920555.1). Classification (NCBI taxonomy): domain Bacteria; kingdom Bacillati; phylum Bacillota; class Bacilli; order Caryophanales; family Fictibacillaceae; genus Pseudalkalibacillus; species Pseudalkalibacillus sp. A8. Next base: position 2,070,128 of record NZ_CP174509.1, on the reverse strand, counting down.
AAATTTCATTTATCAATGAAATACAGAGAATTTGTGAAGCGTATAGAGGTGATGTCTCGATCGTAGCTGAAGCAATCGGTTGTGATCCAAGGATCGGTCCCCATTTCTTGAATGCTGGTTTAGGTTATGGAGGGTATTGTTTACCAAAGGATATTCAGTCTCTAAGCCATTCTGCAATTGAAAAAGGGGTTGTTCCAAGTTTATTGCATGCTGTCGAACGGGTGAATAATTCTCAAGTGGATAATTATATTGACATGCTTGAAAAAAATATAGGTAATCTGAAAGATCGTAAAATTTCGATTTGGGGACTTGCTTTCAAGCCAAATACAGATGATACAAGAGATTCTCCTTCATACCGCTTAATCGATAAATTGTATGAAAAAGGGGCTGTATTGACAGCTTATGATCCTGCTGCAACCAACACTTCAAAACATACAGCATTTTCAAAAAATCAGTATGAGTCTGTAAAAGGTTCAGACGTGCTCATCATAGCAACAGATTGGAAGGATTTCATTGATGCAGATTGGAAAAAGGTAAAGGAACAGATGTGCGGGGCGACCATATTAGATGCACGAAATTGTTTGAACCCTTCAGCCTTACGCTCGGCTGGTTTGAAGTATTTAGCATTAGGCAGACATTAGATCAGGGATTTTTATTCTGAAAGGGTCAAAACAAATAGGCGGATTTCCCGCCTTTTAATATTTATATACATGATACTTTTCCAAAGCATAAAAAAATGGAGCGAGGTCACTCGCTCCATTTTTTATACTTTTTTAAATTTGAGATCGTCGAACGTTACACAATCCTCTACTTCGATTTCGCCTTCATCAGCACAAACTACATCTGAATCAAAGATGATTTTGCCTTTATGGTTGATCAATTGGAGCTGGAACAACGTATCCGAGTCACTATCAACGACTGCAAAGTTGAAATCAACTGTTCTTCCATCAACTTTACCTGTACCGCTGACGATCAGTTTCAAACCTTCTTTTGTTTCTTCGCAGCATAATGTCTCTTGATCGAATGTTTTTGCAATAAAGTTGAAGCTTTGTGAACCATCGTCGGTATCAGAATCCCTGAAACTAGCCTTCAATTCACTGTCAACCAGACTGCAGTCAGGGCAGATATTCACTAGTACGGATAAACGACCATGCTCTGTCGCCTCAGGTCCAGTCTCCCCACTCGCTTCACCTTCTGCAGTACAATCACAATTCGGTCTCGGGAAGATACCTGGACATTGTTCTGGAAATTGTACCTTAGGACATCGGTCATCGATTACATCTTCTTCTGCTATAAGGTCATTGTCTCTTGGTGAACAGAATTTCGCTAAGACTTCAAGCTTGACTTCTGCTTCTACTTGGATATCGAGACAGAATGTAATCTCTAAATCAAAACGGTCTGACGCTGGAGTGTTAAGAAGTACCGTCCCAGTCGGAATTCGGCAGAAGATCTTTGATACTTTACAGAAAAGGTCTGTTCCATCAGGAAAGCAAAGTACAAAAGATTCAAACACTGAAGCATTGACAAGGGCTTTCGTCACCACACAGCCATGTCTATCTACAACAAGCACCTTGACATCAGTACTTATTAAAAGCTCCACTAATTGTGCATCAATGAAACCACCGTTCGTAGAAATCGTTACATCACGCTTTTCCCCCACTTGTTCACAAATGAAACCTAAATCATGTTCGTGTTTGTGGTCGTGGTCGTCGTGGTCGTGATTTTCATTTCCATCGCTAAGAGGGAATAATGGAGGTTGTTTCGGCGGTTCACAGACGAGACGCAAGGGGCGGCGACTAGGGTCATCCATCGCTTCTTCTATCTCTCTGAGCTGTTCTTGAGTGAACAATACCGTCTTTTTGACGGTAAGTGCATCGGTTACCCAGTCGTACACTTTCTGTACGCGAATACACTCATCCTGCAAGCTGTTGGCAGCTTTAGGTATGTCGTGTTTTTTCTTACTCATAGTTTCCCTTCCTTTCTTCATCATGAACTGAAGATTCAATACATACTATGGGAATACGATAACCAATGACACAAAGATTAATGCCTATTTTTAAAGGAGGGAATGCTGTGTACAGCGTTTCATTTAATAGAAAAGAAGTATGTAAACTCCCACTGGAGGATTTTCTAGTACTCAAACAAATAGCTGTTTTCTGGGGATTAAGCTGGGATGATACAAAGAATGAATTGATTGGTAGATTATCAGACCATACAATTCGTATCATAGGATTGAATAGAAAGGAACTTAACCGATTGGACCGCTCGCTAGAACATACACAAGCCATCTTAAAAACACATCCATGCCATGCGGATCTGACACTGTCAATATTTAAGGAAACGGAACCTGAGCTTACTATAAAAATAGAATCCAATAACAAAGTGTATAAATTCGAAACTGCCAATAAACCATACCAATCGGTTTCAGATATGATTTACAAGCGATTCGAACCAAACATCTCTACTGAAGCGAAAATTTATTGGAACCCTGTCAATTGTATGGATATCACTGAATGGCTGGCATATTTGATTTTACAATCTAATGAAACTACTGACATTCTGCAGGACGTTCCTTCAAAAACCTATGAAAAGCTTTTGAGAAATATCCTGGTACCGATCAATCCATTTTTATCATCTTATCAGCTTAAACATTACTGGCCGGAAATTCCGACATCGAGTAATTTAAATGAACTACAATCCAGAGAACCGATTAACCCTTTCAAAGGGAAGAATAGTGTTCCTTCCACACAGATTAATCCTTTTAAAGAAAAACCGAAAACATCATCAACAACCATCAATCCATTTAAACAAAAAGCTGATGGGAAGAAAAAAAACGGTATTAATCCATTTTTCAAAAATTAGAACACCTTCCCTTCCTTGTACGAATAAGATGCATTATCAGATTATCGGGGTGAGTGACTTGAAAAAAGAGGATGTTATCGAGCTATTTAATTATGTGAAGAAGAAAAGAATTAAGGAAAATAATGCCCATCTTTTTACAAAAACCAAAAAAACATCGGGTTGTAAATCTTGTGGAAAAGTAACATGGAAACCAAATCGATGATCACCATTAAAAACCAACACCTATCAAAAGGAAGTTGGTTTTTATTATTTATTTTTTCAAATATCCATTTTTGAATAAATAGTTCATGATTTGTTTTACACACACGTTAGGAGACATCATTGTAGTATCAACAATTATTTCTGGATTTTCAGGATGTTCATATGGATCCGAGATGCCTGTGAAATTTTTTATTTCTCCCTTTAAAGCTTTTTTATAAAGCCCTTTTGGGTCGCGGGCTTTCAAAGTATCTAAATTACATTTCACGTAAACTTCGATGAACTCATCTTTATTGACTAAGTTTCTGACCAAATCCCTGTCTTTCCGAAATGGAGATACAAAGGTTGCCAGGAGAATGACCCCAGCATCAACGAATAACCGTGCTACTTCTCCAACTCTACGGATATTTTCTTCCCTGTCTTTCTCATTGAAACTGAGGTCTTTGTTAAGGCCCATCCTAATATTATCTCCATCAAGTATATAAGTGGAAATATTGTGACGGTATAATGTACGATCCAGGCGGTTTGCAATGGTAGACTTCCCAGACCCTGACAATCCTGTGAACCAAATGATGAAGCTTTTATGGCCGTGCAGCAATTGCCTCGCCTTCTTAGGTACATCCTGTTGATGCCAAAATAAATTCGAAGACATTCTTTGCACCTCCCTAACTTAATGGCCATACGATCGGAACGATGATCATCGTTATTATGAAGCCTATGATATTAAGCGGTATACCAACTTTGACAAAATCAGTGAATCGATATTGCCCTGAACTGTATACAAGTAAATTCGTCTGGTAGCCTATTGGAGTTGAAAAGCTGGCAGATGCAGCAATTGCAAGGACCACAGCAAACGGATGTGGATTCAAGGACAACTCGTTAACAAAAGAAAGGACAATCGGGAACATGATCACTGCGGCAGCATTATTGGTGATGATTTCAGTCAATATATTGGTCACAAGATAAACACCTATCAACAGAAGAAACGGAGTCATGTATTCCAAGTTTAAGAAAACAAGATTGACCATGTAATCTGCAGCCCCTGTTTTCGTCATGGCTGTGGCAATACCAAACGCCCCTCCAATGATAAAGAGAATGTCCCATTTGATCGAATCCATCGCTTCATCAAAGGTAGTCACTTTCAAAAGGATCAAAATGATGGCAGTCGTGATCGCCGCATGGGCTATTTGCATAATGCCAAAAGTGACCATCAGAAGCATCAATCCAAATAAGCAAACAGGAATCCAATCTCTGAATGTCCCATTTTTGTCGGTTGGATATACATCTAAAACAAGTAAGTTTTTTGAAGAACGATCGTTTTTCACGGAATCACTGGTCGTAAGGATCACCAACATATCGCCAGCTCTCAGACGTATGGAACCGATCTTTTCGTTGATCCGTCTTCCCTTACGATATACGGCGACCACTACACCCCCGTATCTGGTACGAAATTTGATTTCACTGATCCTTTCTGATACATAAGATGAATACTGTGGTACGGTTGCTTCAACTAATTTAAAATCATTATGATGATCAGTAAAATCATATCGTGAATGTTCAATTGTCAACCCAATGATTTGTTCGATTTCTTCAGAACAACTCTCATCTCCTACAAACAACAAGTGATCACCAATATTGACTTTCTGTGTAGGAGATACAGGGAAAATCCAGTCTCCTTGCCTTAAAATAGCCATTACATAGCATTTTTTCAGATGACGTAAGCCTGCGTCCTCAAGCGTTTTACCGATTCCAGAAAATCGTTCATTAACTTGAACTTCGACGATGAACTTTGGACTTCTTATTGTCTGTAAATAATTCGTGTCGTGCTTTGGAAGCAGCCTATATCCAAAAAACAGCATATATAAGAGTGCGATAATAAAGAAAGGAACACCGACATAAGCTAATTCGAATAAAGAAAACCCCTTATAACCTTCTCGTTGTAATAATGTATGGAGGACCAGGTTTGTCGATGTCCCTATCAGGGTACACATCCCACCGATGATGGAAGCATAAGAAAGTGGGATCAATAGCTTCGATGGGAAGATCGATTGCTTTTCCGCCCATTTTTTCACAATTGGTGTAAAGAGTACGACAAGAGGTGTATTGTTCATGAAACTTGATAACCCACCTGTCACGAACATCATACGCGACATTCCGCTTCTCAGTGTCTGTTTATCTCCAAATACTATTCTTGTTATATTAGAAAAGGAAGGATGCTTCTGAATCGAATTCATAATGATGAATAATGAAGCAATCGTAAGTACCCCTTCATTTATGAACCCCCCAAATGCCTCAGAAAGAGAGAGAACGCCGCTCCACACCAAAATCAAAACAGCACTGAGGACGATAACTTCTGCACTATATAAGTTTGTCAACAGGAATAGGAACATTAAGCCGATGATAATGTATGTGATCCATATATCTGAAATGATCAATCATGTCAGTCCTTCAATTTCTGATAATATTCAATCAAGATATCAACGACTTCTTTTCTGCTGAAATGTAGCGGAGGAACCTTGCCCTCTTGCAACATTTTCCGTACCTTCGTACCAGATAGATGGATATGATGTTCTACGTCATGCGGGCATGTCTTCGATGAGGTCATTTGATCACACTTTTTACAATAGAAGCTATGCTCAAGGCAAACTGGGATGATACCTAAATCATCTTGGTTGAACCGATCTATTAATCGTTGAGCGTCATATGTTCCATAATAATCCCCTACACCTGCATGATCCCTTCCGACAATGAAATGGGTACATCCAAAGTTCTTCCGAACGATTGCATGGAAAACAGCCTCTCTCGGGCCTGCATACCGCATAGAGCTGGAGAACACACCAAGGAGAAATCGATCTTCCGGATAATAATTCGCCAATAGCACCTCATAGCACTTCATCCGAACTTCTGCCGGCACATCGTCTGATTTCGTCTCACCTACGAGAGGATGGAGAAACAAACCATCCACATGCTCCAATGCTGTTTTTTGAATATACTCATGTGCTCTATGGATCGGATTCCGTGTTTGGAAGCCGACGATCGTCTTCCAGCCTTTTTGTTGGAAAAGATGCCTTGTTTCTTCCGGAGTATAGGTATGGTTTGGAAATGAGGCTGGGATCCTTTGGAACATCGTTATTTGGCCGCCGATATTGACAGACGATCGTTTATATAGTTTTTCCACCCCTGGATGGTCCGGATCCACTGTGCCATAGACGAGTTCCGCCTCCCGTTTTAGATCGACATGATAGATTTCATCAACCTCTAGAACCCCGTAAACATCACTGTCATACACAAGTAAGACCCGCTTTTCGTCCTTCAATTCAGGGATACGTGTTTCGGCAATCGGAAGGGTGATCGGGATCGGCCAGATTTCCCCTGTTCTCAACCGCATGTATTCCAGTACATTTTCATAATCGTCCTTCGTCATGAAACCTTCTAAAGGACTGTATACACCCGATGCAATACAGTCCAGGTCATTCAATTGACCCTTCGTGAGATCAATTATCTTCAAGTTTCTGAATTCTTCCGTACTGGTAAAGTCGAATCTATTGATGAGTCTCCCACCATGTGGAACACTTGTCATGTTGTTACCTCCTGTTCATGAATCTTTTTATGGCCAGCTCGAAAAGGTTTACACTTCGATCCCAGGTCCATTTTGAGGCTTCTTTTTCTCCCTCGCTGGCAAGCTTTTGACAAAGCTCGGCGTTCTCTATGAGAGTAGAAATGTGTTCAAACAACTTATTTTCATGGCGATAAGATAATAAACAGTTTTCTCCATGACGGCAATAATCCGTGTTTCCACCTGAATAGACGGTTGCTAATGCAGCTCCGCATTTCATCGCTTCAAGTCCAGGTAGTGAAGCTGTATCATAAGTTGAAGAGCTCACAAAGATATCTGTCTTATTCAGGAATTTGTTAAGCTGGACATCGTCACGAGGCCTTAATGATTGGAATAAACGGTTCGAATGGTATGAGTGGAGGGCCTGGGAAACTATGACTTCATTTGGGGGAGAAATTAAATTGAAGGTTACTCGCGGGTATTTCTTCTTTAATGCTGTAAAAGTTTCAATTAGATATTCCTGTTCCCTATGCCATGAATATCCACCCTCTTGCATTCTTACAATCCCGCTTACTTCCAACCGTTTTTTTGAGCGTCTTTTACCTAAATTATAAAAGTTTCTACTTACACCTACAGGTACAATCGACCCTTCGATACCATGATTCAATTTAATAAGTTGCTGCTGCCAATTGGAAAGGACGACTAGGTTTTTACTACTATGATAGCTCTTAAAAGAAGCTTCATGATCAGGCAGGAACACAGGTTCATAGCAAAGACTGATCCTTACATGTGTCCCTCTGCCAGCACGACTGGCTTGCTCGCATATGGGCGTCAATGTATAAAAATTAGAAACGATGATGTTACTGACCGGTATATCATTTGCAGTAATGTTCGGTCCCTTCGTCCGGATCACACTTACATGTAACGGATATTCGATAACCCCTTGAGGCGGCATTACGACTACCACGTCATACCCTTTTTGGGAAAGACCATTTGCAAGCTCCACTAGCATTCTTTGTGCTCCTCCCTTACAAAGGGTGATCGCTGTAAACGTTATCTTCAAATATACCACCACCTTTCTTCATTTTTATAAATTTTCAAGCCGTTCAAAGCACTCTAGAAAACGTTGATATTGGCAAAGTGTCCTTAATTGCCGTTTTTCATTGGAGAGGGCATTTTTGTCAATTTTTTGTTTAGAGAGATTGGTAATCGGTTCATTCCGGCTCCTAAGCCTGCCTATTTCACTTAACATCCCATGGAAACATTGTTTGATAGATTTATAGGAACCAGGATATTGTTTGCAAAAATCATGATAATTGATTAAGATTTGATTCGTTTTATGCAGATTGAATGGTTCAGGTAAAAACGTGAGGCTGATGATCATTTGGTCCACCTCTTTGTAGGTTTCCTGGAATCTGAAATAATTTTCTTTTGATTCGTCCCGTATCGTTTTGGCTATCGGGTGTTCCTGATGGTAGCTGACTAGACGTTCATCACTGGTGAATACAGCTCCGTTTTTATAAAGACGGTAGCCCATTTCACAATCATCCCATCCATATCCTGGGTATTCTAAAAATAGTCCTGCTTGCTCAATCGCATCTTTAGAAACCGACACGTGACCTGTTCCGAACATTTGCCATGGAATTCGATAACCTTTTAATTCATAACCGTAATTCGCGATGATCACGCGGTTATAAAATTTCTCATAAGGTGTAATCGTGGATAATCTTTTGTATTCCTCCGAAAAGATATGTTGCTTGTTTAACAACAGGAATTTTTGAGGTTTCTTTTCAAAAACGTCAACTTTCGCCTTCAACTCTGGTAAAGCTTGGATGATTCCTCTGCATTCTTGTAATTGGATTTTGGAAAATCCAGGATACAAAATAGAATATAATTTCCTGATTGTCATGACTCCTGTAACGACCATATGCGAATGTTTATTATGATAGTGATGGTGGATGGATAGAAAATCGGGCTGAACGATAATCTCAGCGTCCAGGAAAATGAGGATTTTACCATTTGCATTCTTTATTCCTAGATTTCTTGCTGCTGGTCTGCCAATGTTATGACCCCTCCGTAATAACTTGAAGTGAAAAGGAAATGTATGCTCTATCAAGGTTCTAGTCTGATCTGTAGATCCATCATCAATCATGATGACTTCCACTTTGGATAGATCGAATTGTTGGTTTTCAATAGAATATAGGGTCAGCAGGTTTTGGGGGTATTTATTGTACGTCGGGATGATGATACTGATTTCAATATCATTTCCAATCTTTTTTTCTCTCCTGTTTTTCATTTCAAAATTTCACTCCAGATTCTCGTCTCGGGAACAATCCTTATCTATTCCAGACTCCTCACAATGAATAAGTCTGGCCAGCATCCCTTTATATTTTTCTTGTACTGTCTTAATTTCTTTCCACTGCCCTTCCACGAACCTTTTCGAACCCATATTGTCATGGATGCGATAATTGAGTAAGGATTCATCCAGGACTTTCAGTTCGTACTTAGCCGCCATCCTTATCCACATATCGTAATCCTGTGTATACTTCAACGTATCATCAAACCAACCGATCGACGAGAAAATATCTTTCTTTACCAATACCGTACTTCCATTAACCGGGCAGCTTTTTTGGAGCTGCTTGAATAAATCAAGCTTACTCGTGAGAATCAACCCAACATCCTTTTTGAAAACGACACTATGCTCATCGATCAGGTTGAAATTGGTATACACCATATCCGCCTTCGTCTCCCGCATGAACTTAACCTGCTTAGTCAGCTTCTCCCTTAGAAATATATCATCTGAGCTCAACCATGCGATCAATTCTCCGGTGGAAGATTGGATTCCGGTATTCAATGCACTAGCTGTTCCGCCATTTTCTTTTTTTATATATAATATTTGATTCAAAAATGGATTGATCAATGATGTATGTTGTGTCGAGCCATCATCTACCAGGATCACTTCCCTATTTCGATAGGTCTGCCTAAGGGCACTTTTGATCGCTTGATCGACATACGGACAATTATAAAAAGGTATGATGATACTTATTTTCGGCATATTTTCCAAGGTGGTTTTCCTCATTTCAATCTGTAATGAATGTTATTGGACAATAGACTTATAGAAAGAAAGAATATCGTTCAAAGTTGATTGGAGTTTATATTCCCGCTTCCATCCAAGTGATCTTACCGGCTGTAAATCCAAGTCGACCGGGTGGGTTGCAAGGGAATGATCCTTAGTGATTCGGATAGGTTGTGTGGTCAATATCTGGAAATTGTCCATCAAGTTCTCCAGCGTCCTGCTCTGTCCTGAACCGATATCAAAATGATCAAATTCACTTTCACTCATCAGGATCAATAGATATGCCTTGACTGCATCCCGGACATCTACAAAATCACATTCCGATAGACTATTGTTAAGATGGACACGGACAGGTCCATTATTTTTTTCGGCGATAACGATCTCTTTTGCCACTTTAGAGCAAATACCTTGGGAATGTCCGGGTCCGATAAGATTGGATGGCTTTGCAACAGCAATGTTCATATCGTAAAAATGCTTCCACTCTTTCGACAGGAGTGTCTGGAGGGTTTTACTGAAACTATAGGGATGAGGTGGTTTTTCCCCAGAGCATAAAGAATATTGTAGAGCGGAACCAATGATCAATATTTTAGACTTCGGAATATGCAGCCGGGCAGCTTCTAGAAGATTAAGTGTTCCAAATATGTTATTCTCTAAACAAGAATGCGGTGTTTCCCAAGAGCGGCGAGCATTATTGAACCCTGCAAGATGGAGGATATAATGTGGTTTTGCGATCTTAATGATCCTTTCAATCTGAGCATAGTCGGTCAAATCACACTGCTTAAAGGGTATGGGTGAAGAAGGTTGAGTGCTCCTGCTGGTGCAGATGACCTTTAATTCCGACTGATTAGCTAGTCTTACAGCGTGTACCCCAGTAAAACCGGAAGCTCCAGTTATCAGGATCCTCTTTTTAGAGACTGGCATTTCAGTCCATCCATTCTCTTAATTCCCTCAGCATTGCATCATAAGAGGGAGTCTCGTACTCGACATCTTCTCTTGTATTCAAAAGCGTACGATCGCAAATCATCTTTTCGTATGGCTTTATGCTCACATCATCCTTCTCGAAAATTGCCTGGATCTTCGTAAGTAGTGAATATTTGGAAAGGGGTTCTTTAGCGGTGAGGTGATAAAGCCCTGATACATTCTGGATGATGAGAGCATGCACCGCTTTAGCCAATTCAAGGGTAGTGACGCCATTCCAAAAGACATTAATGAATCCATTGATCTCTCCTGTTTGCTTCATGAACCAATTGAATAAACCGATTCCATCTTTCAATTCCGGTCCGATGATCGACGTCCTGATCGTAAGATGCGGCTCCTCCGACACCTCTCCTAATGCCTTGGATCTGCCGTATATACTTGTACTGTCCGGGAGATCCGTTTCAGTATAGTTGCCCTTTTGACCGATGAAAACACAATCCGTACTTATGTGGATTAACTTGGATCCGATTGTAGACAATTCATCTTTAAGAATATGCGGTAATAGGCTGTTCACCATTATGGCATCCCTAGTGTGTTTTGCTGCACTTTCATTCAGGATACCTACACAATTGATGACAATATCAGGCTTCACATTTCGAATGACACCTTGAAGTTCTGCCGTATTTCGGACATCCAGGTATATTCCCTCAGAGGCTTTCGGATTCCGATGGGTATAGTAAAGGTCATATTCTTTCAAACTGGTAAAATATTTGACGATCATATGACCCGCCATCCCATATCCTCCCAAGACAAGCACCCTCATGACAGAAACCCACCTTTGAGCAGCATCTCTTTGATTTCGGCTTTGGACATCAGCATCTCATGTGAGCTATAACTGTGCAGATCAATCTTTTTGTAGCTTTGGTAATGCTCTTTCAGCTCTTTAAGATCGATGGTCGGAAGGATGACAAAATATTCTTCGTCAAAATAGACTGTTGTGTTGCTTTCATATTCAGAAAGAAGGATTTCATGCAATTTTTCACCTGGACGAATGCCAGACTCTTTGATAGTGACTCCTTCTTTACCTGATGCCTCTATCAATACTTCAGCTAAATCGATGATACTGCATGTAGGCATCTTCATTACGAAAATCTCTCCACCCTTGCTTTCGTCAGTAGCTTTGAATAAAAGCTTAATGGCATCGTGTAAGGTCAGAAAGAACCTGGTCATCCGCTTGTCAGTTATCCCGATTTCACCTTTCTGCTGGATCTGACGCTTGAAGACATGGATGACACTTCCATTCGTCCCGAGTACGTTACCCCCTCTTACACAGACAAATCTGGTTGATGGGCTGAGCACATTCGCATAAATGATAAGTTTTTCACCGATTGCTTTCGTCATTCCATAAAAGTTGGAAGGATTTGCAGCTTTATCTGTCGAGATGTAAATGACTTTCTCGACATTGTTTTGGATAGCGGCCTCAATGACATGTTGTGTTCCTAACACATTCGTTTTGAGCGCCTCATAAGGTTGATGTTCACAAATCGGCACATGTTTCAATGCAGCCAGATGGTAAATATAATCCACCCCTTCTGAAGCTTTTGCCAATCCTTGGTATTCACGAATATCCCCGATGATGAAATTCAACTTCGGATTATATTCAAATTCATGTTGCATGTGGACTTGACTTGCCTCGTTACGTGAAAATATCCGGATTTCTTTCGGATTTTTTTCAAGCAGCTGTTTGACAAGTTCATGTCCCCACGAACCTGTTCCTCCAGTAATCAAAATCGTTTTATTTCTCAATAGTCAGCGACCTCCTAATAAGAATTGAACTACTTTATGTGAGACTTGCTTTTCAAGATAACCAATTGGACATTCCCAATCCGAATCTTTGTTTATCATGATGGTTACTGCACCCAATATGCCCTTCCTGTTCAATCCAGACACGACATTACTTCCACAATCGACGGTTTCTGGACGTTCGGTACTGTTTCGGATCGTGACGGTAGGAACTTTGAAGATGCAACATTCCTCCTGTACTGTCCCGCTGTCAGTCAATACGCACAGAGCTTGTTTCTCAAGCTGGACAAAATCGAAAAAACCAAAAGGATCAAAGAATCGTATGTTCGGATGGTGGGTCAACTGTGTTTGGTTTTCTAACTTAGATCTCGTACGGGGATGGATACTGCATATGATAGGTTTATTGTAGGTTTCAGCGATTGAGTTAAGTCCTTCGAAAATTTCAATCAGATGGCCAGGATTATCTACATTTTCTGCACGATGGGTTGTCACAAGAAAATACTCCTGTGGCTTAAGATTCAATTTATTGAGGATATTGCTGTTATCAATTGTTTTTTCGTAATGTTTAAGCACTTCATAGATTGGATTTCCAAACAACATGATCCGATTGCTCGGAATCCCTTCACGTAGTAAGTTATCCCTGCTATTCGGTGTATAAGGGAGATTATAGGTGGAAATTGCATCGATCACTTTCCTGTTTTTCTCCTCTGGGACAGCTAAATCGAAGCATCTGTTACCAGCTTCCATATGGATGACAGGGATACTCATGCGTTCAGCAAGCACCGCACTCAGTGCACTATTTGTATCACCTAGAACGAGAACTTTATCAGGTTTTTCCCGTAACAGGATTTCTTCAATTCGTTCAAACATGGATGCTAATTGACTCCCTAATGACTGTTGCTTAGTTTGTAAAATGTAATCAGGCATCCGCAAATCCAGTTCTTTAAAGAATATTTCACTTAGGTTATAAACAAAATTCTGACCAGTATGGACCAATGTATGTTGATCAGCCCATTGATCTAATTTTTTCAAAATCAGACTTAAACGTATGATCTCTGGTCGTGTACCCAGAATCGTCAAGACTTTCATACCAAACCCCTTTCATTATCCTCAGGCTTTCTTCTATTAACCTATGAGGCATCCATGAGACGAGCATAGACATGACCCTAGAATTGGTAAAATAAATATAATTGGGTAGACTGATCGATTATCGCCAGTTTTTATTTTTTTCATAGTTCAGATCAATTAATAATTGTCCAGCGATTTCCTTGAATAACGTTCGAAGTTCATCATCCAGTTCGTTTTTCCACCCTCCAATTTTCCCCTTCCGAAATGTTGGAGAGGTCTGAGGATTAATATTGTTAATCATTTTACCAACCATCTTCTGTCTTGTTAAAGGAACAGGTTCCTCCCCCCATAAGAATCTAACGATTTTATGGACTTCCTGTACTCTTTTTGTTTTCGATGAAGTTAAATCCTCGAACCTTACAGAGTGGACGTGTTTTTTACCTATCCAATCTGAAAAGCTTTTGTACCACTCGAATACATTAGGTTGATAAGCTCTCCTTGGATCCGTCGGCTGGCCACCTTCAATTAAGAATTTAACCCTGTCGCGATGTGTAAATCCTTCTTGATGGAAGGTGTCATAAAGGGGATGAATTTTGAGTGTCGGGATGAAATATGCATAGGAAACGATGACATCTCGTGGATCCCGGTAGACGAAGATTTGTTTCATATTTAATTTGTTGAAAAACGTCTCCCAATCTTTGCTGTAAAATAAATGGCCATTGACAAATTCATGTTTTGATAGATCTTTCATCCTATTAAGCTGTAAGGGTGTCTGATAATGGATATGTCCGAACATTCCTTTATCTGGGTGATGTTTCATTTCTGGTATGCCAAGTAAAATCTGTTTTAACAAATGGGTTCCACTTTTAGGGATGGAATTCAGTATAAATGGCTGCAACCCTTGTGACTCAGTCATGCCCAATCTTTCTCCTTTCTTTCTTACTTTCTTTTTTTATTCATGAAAATTTTTTACATCATATGCGGCAAAAGTAATAGATGATTGGACAACTTCCCATAATCCACTTTTTAGACCTGTTATTATTCGAGATGATATTTTCATATATATACTTATAATTCAAATAGCAGATGGGAGAAGAAAAGAATGAAAGTATTATTTACCTACTTTATATCCAGTGGCGGGATGGAAACATTGAATCGGCATCGGAGCAAAGCGCTTAGTCAAGCTGGAATCGAATGCCATTTGTTATACAAGGAACAAGGATCAGGTCATCCCAACATTACAGGTATCAAGACGTTTCTAATGAAAAAAACATCTGAAATATTAGCATTAGTCAAAAAGGAAGAGTATGATCTAATCGTCGTTTGTACGGATCATCAATTACTTCGATCGATAAAAAGATCTGGATATGTTGGAAAACTTGTTTTTGAATTGCAAGGCCTTGGTGATTACAGGTTTACCGAACGATTCTTCATCAGGCATAAAACGACCATCACAAAAGCAGCTGATGCGATCCTCATACCAAAAACAGCACACTTAATTCAACTTGCAAAAAAATACTTCTCTGCTCTTCCGTTATTTTCATTTCACAATTGCTTCGATGTAAACAGCTTTCATCATGTTCCTGTAGCAAAAACGATATCTCCAATAGCCGGTTGGGTTGGCCGTATTGAGAAAAATAAGAAATGGGATCTTTTCCTGGAAATCGGTAAAAGATTGATTGAACGGAACGGTAATATTAAACTTTGGATGTTCATCGATGATTCGCTTTTTGAACTATCACAGAAGAATCTTTTTACAAGGAAGATTGACAAATGGAATCTATCCCATAACCTTACTGTCTATAAAAATATAAGAAATGAATTGATGCCCGGTTATTATTCTCAAATAGCAGATTCAGGAGGGTTGTTGTGTTCCACCTCTGGAATTGAGGGATTCGGCTATACACTTGTTGAGGCGATGAGTTGTGGTTGTCCGATCCTCACCACTGATTCAGATGGTATAAGGAGTATTGTAGAAAACAATGTTACAGGTATGATCATAAGTCAGAGTTCTATCGAAGATGCCATATTAAAAGCAGAGCGAATAATGAAGAATGCTAATTTACGAAAAAGGCTTACAAGGAATGGTTATAACCGTATCAGAAGTATTTTTTCACTTGAAAATTATGCTGATGAATTTATGAAAATGTATTGGAGGCTCTAAGAAAACGCCCTGTTCAACCACGAAGGTCACTGGAAGTCCGACGAGGAGGCTGTAGCCGCCGTAGGAGGACTGAAGTGATCCAAGTGGTTGGGCGTCGGAGCTAGACATTCCTTCATCGAAACAACATTTTTATACTTTCTTTAATGTAAAAAAATAAAGCTGACTTTATGAAGATATAGTCTCTTCAAGTCAGCTTTAATTAGTTTTTTTAAACATATTTCTTTTTTCTTTTGTAATGACATTGATCAATTTACGCATTTGTTTACGATATCTTCTCTTTACAGTGTTAATTTCATACCCGATGGCTTTTTTATGAATTTTTGACCCCATATTTCCATGAATCCGGTAAAATACTAACGGATCGGGGAAATAATGGAAATCATATTTCGGGATCAACCTTAACCAAAGTTCATAATCATGCGTATAAAACAATGATTCATCGAACAGTCCAACTGCTTTGAGAGCGTCTATCTTTGCCATGACCGTACATCCATTTATTACACAACCAGAGATCATCCTTCTTAAGAAATGCCACTTATCAGTAAATCCGACTCCAACAGAACCACTAGTAGTCCGATCCCTTTCATCTATTAAATGATAATTTCCATAGGAAATTATTGTATCATGCTTCAACATGAACTGAAGTTGCTGTTTAACTTTTTCAGGGTGGTATAGATCATCAGAACTTAGCCAAGAAAAATAATCTCCCTTGGCATGAAGGATTCCCTGGTTCAATGCACTTGCGGTGCCCCCATTTTGTTTGCGTATATAAGTGATTTTCCCCTTATAAGGAGTGATCCGGTCAACATGTTGTGTTGATCCATCGTCAACGACAACAACTTCACAGTTTTCGTATGTTTGTTGTAAAGCACTCTCAATAGCCCTATCAATATACCTACAATTATAAAACGGAATGATGATTGAAACTTTAGGTGTAATCTCATTCATCCTCCTTTCTTATTTTTAATGATCCTTTCAATATGTCTGAGGAGTTGCCTGGCCCGTATTTCTGTGGTATGCCTTTGTTGTATCAATTTCTTCCCATTAGTTATGATTTGATTACGAAGATCTTCATTTCTCAAATAAAAGTTCACTTTCTCTAAGAAATCCTTTTCATTCACTTCAACAAATGTTTCTCCATTTACGAATCCCAATTCTTGAAGCTCCTTGGAACCAGGTGCAAGCAGTAACGTACCGCATCCTAGAGATTCAAAGTATTTTAAAAGAGGGTATTTATACACTGAATCACATGTAAGAAAGATTTTAGAACGGTTCATCAATTTTGCATAGTTTTCACCTATAATAGCCTTTTGGGATTGGATGTTCCGATAACCTGGGTGTTGGAAATAACGGAAGTCAGGTCTCTTTGAGAGCTGGTTGAACATTTGAACCCTTAATGGATAAAAACCTTTAATGAGACTTCCTAGCATCAATAGATTGATATCCTTTTGTAATTTTAAATCTTTGAATATATGACCTGGTACGTGATGAGGCAACCAGATCATCTGATTTTGAAATTCTGGATACCATTTTAGGAATGCATACCGATATTGGACGAATAAGTGTTCGATTTGGTTTTTTTGATAGAACTTCTTTCTCCAACCTTTACGATAATGGATATCGTGAACAAGTGTTCCTTTGGGAATAAGGACTCTATCAATGTTTCGGATTCGAGGACAATAATTCGGTCTCTGATCATTGAATAAGATAAAGTCCGGGGGTTGTTGCAGTTGATTTATAATGTCCGGTAGCTTTCCATCTTTATACCAATATGTCAGATTGCATGATTTTTTTAGCTCTTCTCCTAAATAGTAAGTACTTTTTTCAATATAAGACTCCATATGACAGGTTATAAATAGAATTTTCAGTCTTTTTTTCATATCCACTCATCCCAAATTAGAATTGAAGATGACTCAGTTGAGGTATTGTTTTTCAAAATCTACTAAATACATAGATGGTTACTTATATGTATGAAGCCAAAGGATGAGATGCTATGGACAATCATACACCTATTAACAAATAGTCACATGCGGACAAGGCTAACAACCATTTTTGATAGTAGTAGGTCTTGACCCATTCAAAAGGACATCCAGTGCAATATAGTATAGTAACCCTTTCTAATATGCATTTTGGGGTGCATACACATTTTTTTAAAAGGAGGAAAAAAAATGAGTTTATTTGATAAAGATTGCGGATGTAAAGACGTTGCTGGTATTAGAGACGATAAATGCGATGGATGTGTCTGTGATCAATTGAGAAAATTGCGTGCCGGCGAAGAAGTTGACTTAATCATTGATGGAGAAGAGTTTTTGGCATTGACTTTTGCATGCTTTGATAAAAAAACTTGCTGTGCTACTTTCTTAGATAATGATTATCCTTTCATTGTCGATTGTCGTAAAGTCGACGCGATCCGGATCCTAACCTAACTCATATTCCTTGATCAGAAAAACCTGATTTGGCTGACAAATCAGGTTTTTTCTTAAAGTTAATTATCTTTTGTATTATTCACATATGAACGGAAATCCTCTGTTTCAATAATTGGTGTACAAAACTTTTTTAGCTTTTTGTTTTCTATCTGCCAGGTATGAGCATCCATAGACTTCCGAATGTAAACGTAATTATCTTTAGTACCTGAGTAAATTGGAATACCATGTCCAATACAGTCTTCACAAAACTTCGAATCTTCACCTGTATTACAAGCCTGGAAAGGTATAATGGCATTTACACTCTTTTCGAACAGAAGTGTTCCTCCCATCAATACCTTTGGGTTAAATTGCTTTTCTGTCTTTCGATCTTCCTCTCTAGCAAATTTGTATGGGTTGAAAACATGTAGTGTTCGATCTTCTTCAAAGTACATATAAATGGTGGTTTTCCCGACAACCCTTGCTTTACTTTTCTCTAATGTTTCCATACTACGAGTCAAGTAATCTTCCGTGTAGTAATCATCATCATCGAATTTTGCAATGAATTCGTATCTGGATTCAACCACTGCTGCATTCAAACATTCTCCAAGTGTAGTATCCTCGTCTATTTGAAAAACTTTAATAGTTGGGTCATCGGCTATTTGTTTTTTCCATTCTGAAAGGCTGAGTGAATCTTTGTTCAAGACAATAATCAGTTCCTTATCCTTCCATGTTTGTCTCTTATAGTTTTCAAGTATAGTAGGTAAACAATCCTCTTTATTCGTACATGTAATAACGCTGATCAACGAATTATCCCCCCTCTTTTCTAGTGATATAGGGTTTAAAGTCATCCGTGTAGGCAACAATCTTACAAACATTCAGGATAATGTCGTTCTGGACTTTCCAGGTATGTGTGTCACTGGCTTCTTTACGTAAATAGACGAAATTCTCTCTGCCAGCAGAGTATACCCGGAATCCTTCCCTCACACAATCCTTACAGAATAATCTGTCAACCTCCTGGGTCTGATTCCGAAACAGAACCTTATTCAATACATGACGTTTGAATACTAATGTCGCACCCCCTACATACTGTTTACCTATACTATCCTGATCGTTTACATATTGATGTTCATTATTCGAATTGAATATAGCCAAAACCTTTCTTTCCGGCAGATATAAGTAAATTGTCGTCTTCCCAATGACTTGTGCATTCGTTTCCATCATTGTAATTAATGATGCCTTCAAGTAATCAGAAGTGTAATAGTCATCATCATCAAAGTTTGCAATCACATCATATTTTGCTTTCTTTACAGCGAAGTTCAGACATTTCCCTAAGGAAGAACCATCGGTCACTTGGAAAACGGAGACGTTTTTATATTTCTTTGCTTCCTTCTCCCATTTCCTCATATCCATTTCTTTCTTGGTCAATACAATGATCAGTTCTTTTTCATCCAACTGCTGCCTTTCATAATTACGGAATACATTTTCAAGACAGGATTCTCTCATCGTACAAGTAATGACTGATACCATATTTCCCCTTCCTGGCAGTAAAAGTTAATTTATCAGGTTAGAGTCAGGAATTCTTTTGAAATGAAAACCAGCTAGTGAAACAAATTCCTTCGCAACCTTCACCGCCTAAAAGATAAAAATTATAACACACTTTAGAATTAAGATATTAGACTTTATTTTATTTGTGCATATGTATACTTTATTATTTGTAGAGGAGATAGTCATAGAGAGGGACGTCATAACAGGTATATCCCTTGAAGCGGAACTTAAATGGAAGGGAATGAGTGAGATTGGTAATTCTATTTAGGAAGGAAAAGCTGTTACTCTCATTTAGATCAAAAAAGGGTTGATCCTTAAGTGCCTGAATCTCTCCGTTACAAACAACATTTTGAAAAAACATCGTCTGGTAGGTTTTCTGCCACTATTCTTTTAGGTCAACCCTTTAATCTTAATTATCTAGCTAAGAGGTGGTAGCCGCTGTCGATATGAAGGATTTCACCAGTTAGTCCTCTGGATAGATCACTCATCAAGTAAAGAGCCGTATCGCCGACTTCTTCTGTGGTTGTGGTGCGCCGAAGTGGAGCCCTTTCCTCGATTTCTTTCAATATACTGTTGAAATCACCTACTCCTTTAGCAGCAAGTGTACGGATAGGACCTGCGGAAATCGCGTTGACTCTTATTCCATCTTTACCTAAATCATTGGCAAGATACTTTACGCTTGCATCAAGAGAAGCTTTGGCAACACCCATGACGTTATAGTTCGATACGACACGCTCACCGCCAAGATACGTCATCGTAACGATCGATCCGCCTTCAGTCATCAGTCCGCGCGCTTCCTTAGCTACAGCTGTGAGTGAGTAAGAGCTGATATTGTGAGCCAAAAGGAACCCGTCTCGCGTCGTGTTCAAATATTCTCCCTTTAGTTCATCAACATTAGCGAATGCGATACAATGGGCCAGTCCATGGATGACTCCGACTTCTTCCTTGATCCGTGCGAAAGCACCTTTGATTTGTTCATCATCTGTAACATCACAGGGAATGACAAGAGAATCCTTCCGATCAAGAGACTCAGCAAGATCACGTACTCCTTTTTCAAAACGTTCACCAGCATACGTGAAAACAAGGCGTGCTCCAGCATTACTCAATGATCGCGCGATTCCCCATGCGATACTCCTCTTATTCGCTACTCCCATGACCACATATGTACGGTTTTCTAATGATAAATTCATGAATGGTCCTCCTTTACATATTTACATTATTGACATTAACGTTTGTTCTTATGACCTAGTCCTAATTAGAGTATAGCAGTCACTCTATAAAAAGAAAAGTGTCGGCACCCTGCTCTTCCATTTGATGGTTCAGCCAGGGCGTCTGACACTCTTATGACTATATTACGATAAAGCATTCCTTAATTCCTGGATGCTTTCTTTGCTTCCTGTCACGATCAGATGATCATGCAGTTGAAGTTCTGTATCTCCGTGAGGGACAATGGATTCATTCCCCCTGAAAATTCGGATGATAATCGCATTTCCCATGAATGGGAAGTTCCGAAGCATCATTCCAACATATTTATTGTTTTGGACGTTCACTTGATATAACCGGTTCTCTTGGCCGATGATCAGTTTCGCGACATCAGGAGTCTCAATCATCGACCTTAGGATGGTCTTAGCGGATAATAGTGATGAAAACACCTCAACGTCTTTTTCTTTCAGTTCAGCGCTTAGCTTTGATGTTTCAATCCTCGTTATGACACGATCGATTCCAGTTTCTTTTGCATAGGATGCGATCTTGGCGTTGATCGTATCGTTACCTGTCGTTACAACCAGTACATCTGTATTGAATACATCGTCTTGAAGCAATCTTTCTATTTCATAATCATCCACTTCGTTCACTTCAAAGTTAGTTCCTATACCTTCCTCAAGCTTTTCTTGTTTCGTATGGTATAGTGTTGTGTTGAACAGGTTCGGATCAAGTTCCAACGGCAGCCTTAATGTCAATTGGTTCGCCCCAATAACGTTGACCTTCTTTGTTTTCGAAGCAACCTGTTTCAAAGGGAATACCTTTTTGAACACGATTGGCGTAACAATACAAGTGATGACAGCAAGCAGGATCAGAGCTGACGACATTTGGTTATCAATGACCCCGATACGCTCCCCGATCTTGGCAGCTGCGACCACTAGAGATAAAGTCGCTGTCAGCAAGAAGCCAGAACCTATGATTGTATTCCAGTCAAACCACTTTTTCAGATACAGGACAGGAACCAGCTTGGAAATCAATAAGGCAATGAACAATAATGGAATCAGAATGACGATCCTCGGATCACTGAATAAAGCCCAGAGGTCCAGCTCTACCCCTACCATAACGAAAAAGATCGGAATCAAGAACCCATACCCGAATGAATCCAATTGTCTTACCATTTCACGGTTAGGTGCTAACAAGGATACAAGCACTCCGGCAAGGAAAGCGCCGAGAATACTTTCTGCTCCGACTTGTTCAGACAACCCGACCAAAAGGATAATCAAGGCGAATACGGCTCTCATTCCAATCTGAACAGTGCCTGTCGACAAGGTTTCAAAAAAGGTGCTCTGTTTAAAGAATTTGCCGATGAAATAGAGAAGAATTCCTGCACAGAATAGCAATAACAACAGCCACATGTTTCCGCCGCCTTCATATAAAGAAACGAAAACCGCCAATAGGATCATCGTCACAAGATCAGCAATGACTGTGACAATCAGGATGATTTGGCCGATTCCTGATTTCATGATCCCGGTTTCTTTCAATGTTGGGACGACAACACCAAGGGATATCGTCGAAATGACAAGGCACATGAAATAGGCATTGCTTGTAAAGTCGAATAACACGAGCAACCATGACAATACAAACGATAGGATCAGAATGAACCCGAACACGATGATTGAAACGAGAAAACGGTTCGGTTCCACCTTCCCTGAAGGTAACGTCACTCGATTTTTATTACTCGAAAATACGCTGAAATCAATTTCCAATCCACTTAAGAACATGAGAAATATAAATCCAAGGCTTGAGAGGATGGTGATCCACTCATCAGGCTGTACTAAATTGAAACCTGTCTTTCCGATGATCAGACCGGCAATGATTTCAGCTACCACCACTGGAATGATCGACAGTCTCAATTTCTTCAATAGGATGGGTGTGAGAAAAGCGGTTAAAATAACGACTATTAATGAAGTAAATGATACATGCTCTTCCATACTTTCCTCCTGTTTCGTTTACGTAAAATAATTGATGAATGTCGAAGCTAAGCCAAAATAGATCAAGACACTGATAATATCATTGATTGTAGTAATGAAAGGACCAGATGCTACTGCTGGATCAATTTTCATTTTGTGCATGAGGAGCGGGATAAGAGCTCCAGCTAGAGTGGCAATGATCAAAGTAAGGAAGATTGACGCACCGACGAGCAATCCTAAATAGATCGAATCTTTCCACAAAAATACGACGATCATGATCACCAACCCACAAGAAGTACCAGTGATTACACCTGTACCTGCTTCCCTCAAAACAAGGCTCCGAACATCTTGTTTATCCGTATCCCCTGTCGCAATCCCTCTTACCGCAACTGCTAACGCTTGAGTCCCTGTATTCCCTGCCATACCAGCGATCAAAGGGATGAATACGGCTAAAATGGCAACTTGATTCAAGGTTTCTTCAAATTGTCCGATCAGACTTGCTGTTATCATGCCGAGAAACAATAATATGATAAGCCAAGGTAATCGTCTTTTTGCTGCCTGCATCGGACTCCGGTCAGCAGAATCCATATCGGAAACTGCAGCTAATTTTGAATAGTCTTCCGAAGCCTCTTCATCGATGACATCGACAATATCATCGACTGTAATAATCCCCAGTAGATGATTTTGAAAATCGACAACCGGCAATGCAAGGAAGTCATAGTCTTTCATCATACGAGCCGCTTCTTCCTGGTCTTCTCCAACAGAAATCGCTACTACGCGTTCATTCATCACGTCGGTTACTAGTGTGTCTTCTTCAGCGATGATCAAGTCCCTTAAGGATATGACCCCGACCAGTTTTTTATTTTCATCAACTACGAATACATAGTAAATCGTTTCCGCATCGGGAGCTTCTTTTCTAAGAATTTGCATCGCCTGAGTCACCGTCTGGTTGGCTCCGATTGCTACGAACTCCGTTGTCATGATACTACCGGCAGTTTTCTCTTCATAATGTAAGAGCTCTTTGATCTCCTGAGCCGCTTCATTATCCATGATCGTCAAGTAGCTGGCTAACTGTTCAGCCTCCAGATCATTCAATACGTCTACGGCGTCATCAGCGTACATGTCCCCAAGCATTTTTGCAGCATAGAAGGGCTCCATTTCAAACAGATAGCTTTTTGTATCTTCAAGATCTATTTTTTCAAATATATCAGCCATTTCTTCTGGTGAAAGGTAACCATAAAGACGCATCCTTTCATTGTCTTCCAAATCTGAGAACAAACGAGTTTGATCGTAAGGGTGCATCTCTAAGAATTTTCCCCTGAAAAGATCGATATCCTCTTTTTTCAAGGCTTCCACCACATGCTTGAATTCGTTATTCAGTTCTTGTTCCATGTCCTTCTCCCCCTCTCAGTTAGGGTGATTCAACCAAGTATAAGCTTCTTTTATCGCTTATTTGACAAAAAATATTTTCCACGACTCACTAATAGTAAAAAAGCGTTCCAAGATTGTCAATTTTAAAAGCGATTAAAGACTCATTTTCAAACTATTTATAGTTCGTTATCATAAAAAATGTTATTATTTTCAATGAACTAGTTTTTTAAGGCAGGGAAAGCTTATGACGAATCCAGAGAGAGAAACTCCATTTCAACAAATTGATTATAACTTACTTTTCATCTTATTTCTTTTAATCTGTTCAAGCTGTATTGCGATATATAGTGCTGTAGGACAATATGAAGGCAACTTCGTTGTGAAGCAGTTAGTCTGGTATGCGGTAGGATTTGGGGCCATTGCGGTCGTCATGATCCTTGATTTTGATCAATTCCTTAAACTGTCTTGGTACATTTATGGATTTGGGATCTTATTATTGCTTGGAATTGTACTGATTCCATTAGTTGACCCGAATGCTGGGACGAAGGAAGCGATCGTTCCCTATATCAACGGTGCTCAAAGTTGGTATAGATATGGAGGAATCGCCTTCCAGCCATCAGAGCTGATGAAGGTGGCGCTCATCATTTCAATTGCCAATGCGATTACACTTCATAACGAAAGATATATCGATAGATCCATACAAGAAGACTTTTTATTGCTTGGAAAGATCATCTTAATTTCGATACCACCAGTATTTTTAGTAATGCTGCAGCCTGACCTTGGAACAACACTCGTCTTTTTTGCAATAATTGCGAGTCTTTTATTAGTTTCCGGCATCAGATGGCGAATTATCCTTCTCCTTTTGCTGATTTCATTGATGGGCATCGGGGGATTAGTTGCCATCTATATGTATAACCCTGAATTATTGATTGAATATATCTTACATGATGAATATCAGTTGAACCGCTTTTATGGATGGCTTCAACCCTATGAATTCGAGCAAGGATTCGGGTTCCAGCTCGTAAAATCTTTATTGGCGATCGGGTCCGGCCAATTATATGGAAAAGGGTTCGGTGAAGGTAATGTCTACTTCCCAGAAGCACAGACAGATTTCATCTTTTCTGTAATTGGTGAGGAGTTTGGGTTCATGGGCACAAGTTTTGTCATCTCCCTGTTCTTCTTATTGATTTATCGAATCATCCATGCTGCTTTAGAAAGCAATGATCCATTTGGAAGTTATTTATGTGCCGGGGTCATCGGTATGATTACATTCCAGGTTTTCCAGAACATTGGAATGGTCATCGGATTACTTCCAATCACCGGGATCCCCCTTCCATTCATCAGTTATGGAGGAAGTTCGATTTTAGCAAGTATGATCGCCATCGGCCTCGTATTAAATGTTCGTTCAAGGACAAGAAAATATATGTTTGACTAAAAAGCACCTTTCTCAAGGTGCTTTTTTCATTTATTTTTGTTATTTTAAAATATACTAATAGGAAGTAGAACGAATTAGGTGGAGTGAGAAAAAGAATGAAGTATGATGTCATCGGAGATATCCATGGTTGTTATAGCGAATTGATCCAGCTGATTGACGAATTGGGCTATAGAAAAGATGAAAACGGGAACCATCTTCCCCCTGATAACCGTCAGCTTGTGTTTCTTGGTGATTTGACTGATCGCGGTCCTGATTCTATAAAAGTAATCCGTCTCGTATATAGATTTGTAATGCAAGGTATCGCGCTCTATTCACCTGGAAACCATTGTGATAAATTGTATCGTTATTTTTTAGGAAGAGATGTACAAATCCGTCATGGTCTTGAAACCACTGTTGCTGAATTCAAGGTATTGCCACAGAGTGAAAAGGCGGAAATTTCAAGCATGTTCAAGGAATTGTTTGAAGAGGCTCCTCTGTATCTCCAGCTTGATGATACCAAGCTGATTGTTGCTCATGCAGGTATTAAGGAGGATTTCATCGGCCACACACATAAACGGGTACGGACCTTTGTTCTATACGGAGATATTACAGGAGAACGACATGATAATGGTATGCCTGTACGTAGAGATTGGGCTCAAAGTTATAAAGGGCAAAGGATCATCGTTTACGGCCATACCCCAGTTTCAAAACCAAGACGCATCGGGAACACGATCAATATCGATACAGGTTGCGTTTTCGGCGGATCCCTCACTGCCTATCGTTATCCAGAGGATCAGACAGTTTCCGTACCTTCTGGAATGCCGTATGTGGAAGAGAAATTCAGGTCGTTTGAAGATTGATGAAGGGGGTCAAAACAGGCGAATACAGACAAAGTAGAGGCCGTTTGAAAAGTGGTCGACTGTTTTATAAGATGGGCATGAATTTGTTTTTACCGGACATCTATTCCGGCACCCATTACAATATATGGTATTTATGGACATTACAGGGCATCCGTTCCGTTATCCGGGTAAAAGGAAGCCGATTTTCAATGTTTTTCAGTTAATAAGGTCTCTGTTGTCCCCTAAAGGTTGTTGTAAAGGCTTTGGGGACATCTCTACTATTATTTTTCCCCTTCATCTATCAAGCGTGACATGTCATCCGGGATTGACGCCTCTATCTCTATCAAATGTTCCAGGAAAGGATGGCCGAATTGCAGAGTTTGACTATGAAGAGCCTGCCTCTTTATAAAGATATCATTGCCTCCATAGAGATCATCTCCCAATAATGGATGCCCGATAGATGACATATGGACCCTGATTTGGTGGGTTCGTCCAGTTTCAAGCTTCAAACGGACCATTGCGTATTCCCCAAAGGATTTTAATACTTCAAAATGCGTTTTCGCATGTTGACCGTCTTCGCGCACACATCGCTCGATGATACTTCCTTCTTTTCTTCCGATTGGCTGTTCAATCATTCCTTGTGTTTTTACAGGAACACCATGACAAAGAGCAATATACGTCCGTTTCATTTCACCGCTTTTTTGCAACCGTGATAACAAGGAATGGCCGTAGCGATGTTTAGCGAACAAAACGATGCCAGACGTATTACGGTCAAGCCGATTGACTGCATGAATCGTAGAATATATGCCTTTTTGCTGATAATAGAACAGTACCGCTTGTGCGAGAGAGTCTGTACTCCGGAACTTTGACGGAATCGTCGGCATCTCAGGAGGTTTGTTCACCGCTAAGAAGTGCTCATCTTCATATATAATCGAAAGCGGGATATTGACTGGGACCATAGATTCGCTGACTTCTTCATTCGGGAAACATACAGTGACCCGATCCCCTTCTTTAAGCGGATATCGGACCGTCACTGGCTTAGCGTTTACAAAAAGAGCGCCACCCGCATACTTGATGTCAGTGAGCGCTTGTCTTGATATGAACTTTTCGCCGAGAAGATACTCTCTTAGAAGCTTTCCGCTGGACGATTTCCCAACAGTCCAAGTGAATTGTAATTGTGTCATGATGCTACGTCTCCTCTAGCAAACACCAATTTAACAAGTCTTATCATTCTTTGACGAATGATTCCCTTACACGCTTCCAGAATGGAAACGGACGGAATCTCGCAAATCTTACCTTTTCTTCAGCAACACGGCATTGGATCGATTTCACTTTTTCATGGAGTAAGAATAGATGGTCGATCGTAATATGGAAATCAACATCATTCACTGGCTTTAACATACATGTATGATGCTGCGGCAAAACGAGTGGGGATCCGACCGTACGGAACACCCGATTGTTGATCGAAGCCATCTCTGCCAACTGGATTGATGGAAGCGAAGGATGGATGATTGCTCCTCCTAAGGCTTTATTATAGGCTGTACTTCCCGAAGGTGTAGAGATACACAACCCATCGCCTCTGAATGTTTCAAATTCCTCTCCTTTAATTTCTACATTCATGACGAGGGACCCCTCAACACTTTTGACCGTACACTCATTCATCGCTAAATACCGGCTTTCTTTATCTTCGTCTAGATAACGTACCGTCACCTCAAGAAGAGGATATTCGACGATTTGGAAAGGTGTCTTCGCAATATGGATGACAAGCTTTTCTACCTCACTTGGCGTCCAATCGGCATAAAATCCAAGATGTCCTGTATGCACTCCTACGAATGCAGTCTGATCGACGCGTTCAATATAGTGATGGAAAGCGTGAAGGAGTGTTCCATCGCCTCCAATGGAGATGACAATATCCGGCTCTTCCTCATTCCATACCAGATCAAAGTCTTGCAGATAAGATTTGATCCGCTTTTCAAGTTTAGCTGATTTCTCGTCACCTTTTGAGATTATCGAAAAATTCATTGAACATCGCTTCCTTACCTTCAAAATTCCTACTCTATGTATATCACCGTTGTTCTTTTTGCTCGAATATTTTCTGGGCTTCTTGTATTTCCCCTTTTATAAGGGACATTTCCTCGTCCAAGCGGAACGCTGCTTCGGCAGCTCGTTGTAATCGTTGTTGGATATTTGTCGGGATCGCACCAGCATATTTATAATTTAAAGAATGTTCAATTGTCGCCCAGAAGTTCATGGCAAGGGTCCGGATTTGTATTTCCACTAAGATTTTCTTTTCGCCGTTTACGGTTTGGACTGGATATGAAATGACGACGTGGAAGGAACGATATCCGCTTGGTTTTTTATGATTGACATAGTCCCTCTCTTCGATCACTTCTAGATCCTTCCGTTTCTTAAGCATGTTGATGACTGTACTAATATCATCTACAAACTGGCACATGATCCTGATACCAGCGATGTCTTGGATTTCAGTTTCGATATCATCGAGTGAAATGTTCTTACGCTTTGTCTTATCTAAAATGCTTGCCACAGGTTTAACCCTTCCTGTCACAAATTCAATCGGGGAGTGTTTATTTTCGATGATATATTGTTCACGGACCCCCTTAAATTTCACCTTCAGTTCTTCGACTGATTGTTTATAAGGGTTCAAGAATACATCCCATTCCATCTAACCACCACCGAATCTATTTTTTCGGAAGCTCTTTATGTCATCCGTTTATTGGTTGGAAGATCTCCTCAACGCTAGTCATCATTTCGTTTCCGTAATTTGCATTGCCAGAAATGTTTTCGATAAGATACTCCAATTCCCCTTTAATTCCTTTCAAAAGGATCGGTTCATGGTTAGACAATTTCAAAATTGCATCTTTCTCATTTGTGATGACCGTTTTCAAGTCAGTCCAACTCTCTTTTGGAAAAGATACGTAGATGAAGCTATCTGGAGTTTCTAAGATATAGATGAAAGATAAAGAATCAGAATCGACCAATACTTGCTCTGAAGGTTCTAATGCAACCTCTCCTGCAATATTTTCACTGTTGCATACAAACTCTACCTTATCTTCAAAAATTTCACTTGATGTAACTTCTAATCTTGTAGTCATTATGATCCTCCTAAAAATGAATCGATATATATCCTTTACTGTTTAAAGTTCAAGTAGTCAACGAATTAGACATTGGAAATTCGCCGTTTACCGTTTGTTGACTTGGTTGAACCCTTTTTAAGTGTACCATATTTTAATTAGTATATTAAAATTGTAGCCATATTCCAGTTGTGAGATAATGACACGAAAACAATGTTCGTATGAGGTGATCCATATATGAAACAAGAAATTGAAATCGAACTGAAGAATCTAGTCACTGAGGAAGAATTCAAGGAGCTGACCTCCGCCTTTTCAATTACAGACGACTCTTATACAAAACAAACCAACTATTACTTTGATACGGATACATTTACGTTAAAAGAAAAGGGGTGCGCCCTCCGTATCCGGCAGAAAAAGGACACCTATACATTTACACTGAAACGTCCCCATAAAGATGGATTGATGGAATCACATGAAAACCTCAGTGAGGAAAATGCTCTACGACTAATAAATGGTGATTCGGTTACATCTAGCGATATGCTTCAGTTTCTTGAAGAAACATTCGGAATCGAGTCTGGCCAATTATGTTGTTTAGGTTCACTCGTCACAACAAGAGCTGAGCAAACGTATAAGTCTGGATTGCTTGTGTTCGATCACTCCGTTTATCTCGGAACGGAAGATTTCGAGTTGGAATTTGAAGTCAGTGAACGAAAACAAGGTGAAAAAGAATTCTGGCACCTCCTTGAAACGTATGACATCCCTCAGCGGAAGACTGCAAATAAGATCGAACGCTTTTTTAATCGGAGGCTCACTTAAAGTTCATTGTTGGTATATGCGAAATTCACTCCCTTTCCGCGGGCTTAAGCGCGGCAAGGTATAACCTCGAACCTAAATTGATTGAAGCGGTCATCAAACAAGAATCGAACTTCAATGCTTTAAGTACAAGCCCTGCAGGAGCGATGGGACTGATGCAGCTGATGCCTAAAATCGCGGAAGGTCTTGGTGTCAGGAATCCGTATAATCCTGAAGAAAACATCATGGGTGGCGCCAAATATTTAAGACAGATGTTGGATCGTTATGATGGTAATATCCAAAATGCACTAGCGGCTTATAATGCAGGACCAGGGAATGTCGATCGATACAATGGAATTCCGCCGTTTACCGAAACAAAAAATTACGTCAGCAAAGTAATGTCCACCTACCAACGGGTCTGACGCAAAGGAAAATATCCATAATCATTAGTAGAAACTCATCTTTTTATGAGTTTCTTTTATTTTTCCTTAATTCCAGTAATCCCAATACAAGTTCAAATGAACTGAAAATCAGATTGTTTGCCGAAACAATCTTGGCATTGCTAAAATAAGTAATAACTTCTTGGAAAGTAGAATGTGTGATTACACTTTTTATTTATGGTACAAAATAAGGTAGGTAACAACTTATGAATTCAAATAATGTTTCGCCGTTTGAGGCGATCGGCGGCCAGGAGATGGTTGAAAAGCTTGTCGAGGCATTCTATCCTCGTGTACAAGCCCATCCAGAGCTTGCCCCTATTTTTCCCGATGATTTAACTGAAACCATGCGTAAGCAAAAACAATTTCTGAGTCAGTTTTTAGGGGGACCACCACTATATACTGAAGAACATGGGCATCCAATGTTACGCGCTAGACATATGCCGTTCCCGATTACAAGACGTCGAGCCGAGGCCTGGCTTTCATGTATGAAAGAAGCTATGGATGAAGTCAACCTGGAAAGTCCCTATAAAGAACAAATCTACAGCCGTTTGACGATGACGGCCTATCATATGGTTAACAATCCTGAATAAGAGCGATAGAAAGGAGAATAACCATTGGCTAAACATAAGACTGAATTACCTAACGCTGACAATCCGATCCAATGCGAGTGTGAACTGCCAACTTCGTATAAGAACCGCCCTATTGAAATATACTCGTTCGTCGATCCCTTATGTCCTGAATGCTGGGGTTTAGAACCTGTCATAAAAAAGTTGCAGATCGAATTCGGCAATCACATCCGACTGAGACATTTAATGGGCGGAACGCTTGATTACTGGAATTCTTCTTTTCAAAAACGTAAGGGCTTTTCGTCAAAAGAAGATGTTGCCAAGAGATGGGAGATCACCGCTAATCGATCCGGAATGTCTTGTGATGGTGATGTATGGTATGAAGACCCTATCCAAACTCCTTATATCGCTTCGATTGCTGTAAAAGCTGCTGAATTGCAGGGTAAATCCAACGGTGTACGCTTCTTGAGAAAGTTAAGAGAAGAATTGTTCTTGCAAAAGCAGAACATCACGAAGTTGGACGTATTAATAGGTTGTGCTGATGAAGCCGGTTTGGATGTAGAAGAATTTAAAAAAGATCTTCAATCAGAAAGTGCAGTCAAAGCCTTCCAATGTGACGTGAAGACAACTCAAGAAATGGAAGTCAATCAACTGCCCTCTCTCGTCTTTTTCAGTGATACTTCAGATGAGGGAATTAAAATAACAGGAATGTACTCATACGAGATCTACGTTCATATCTTAGAAGAACTGCTTGGAGAGTTACCGAGAAAGTGTCCTCCACCACCGTTGGAGTATTTTCTTAAGAAATATAGATTCGTGGCTACAAAAGAAATTTCCGAAGTTTATAACCTGACTGAACGCGATGTAGAAAAACATCTTAAGAAACTTGTATTACAGCAAAAAGTCGAACGGGTGCCAGTAAAGCATGGTACCTTCTGGAGATATAATGGCGGGGCTGACTCATAAGTCAGGCCCTTTTTCTCTATGAACCAAGCCTTCAATCGATCATCTTCCTCTATCCAGCCGCCAGGGATGACATAATAGATTATCCCTTTTATACGTTGATCAGTGCAATCTGCCCTGACTGTAGAATGATAATTCTGCTGCTATCTCTCAAAATTCAATCTCTTTTTTATTTCAAAAATAGCATGTTTCCTTCTTGTTTTCATAAACTGTTAACGAAAGGAGATTGCTATTATGCAAATTGGTATATTGATTGGCATCATTAGTGTCATTATCAGTTTCGTACTAGTCGTGTTCGGTTTCCTTAATATATTTCCCTTATACATTGCTACCCCTATGCTTTTTGTATCAGTCCTCTTCATTCTTGTCCGAATAAACAGTAGAAACCGTTTTAAAGGGTTCAAAATTTAAACGGGCTGACATCTCAGCCAGCCCGAATTTGTTTATTCAGTTTCGAAGAGCAATTCTTCCATTTCACTCAATACGGATTCGAAAACAGAAAGCGCTTCTTCAATCGGTTTGCTGCTCGTCATATCCACGCCAGTCTTCTTCAAGACTTCAATCGGATAATCGGAACTTCCCGCTTGCAAGAACTCCAGATATCTTTCAACTGCAGGTGCTCCCTCTTCCAGGATCTGTTTAGAAAGTGAAGCCGCCGCACTGAAACCTGTTGCATACTGATAAACATAGTAGTTGTAATAGAAGTGAGGGATACGTGCCCACTCAAGGCCGATTTCCTCATCAATGACGATATCTTCACCAAAGTACTTTTGATTAAGCTCATAGTATAACTTTGTGAACAGGTCAGGTGTCAAAGCTTCTCCAGATGCTACACGTTCATGGATCATCTGCTCGAATTCAGCAAACATGGTCTGGCGGAAGACGGTTCCTCTGAACCCTTCAAGGTGGTGGTTTAATAAATACAACTTTTTCTTTTTGTCTTCTGTATTTTTGAGCATATAATCATTAAGCAAAGCTTCATTACAAGTCGATGCCACTTCAGCAACGAAAATCGAATAGTTCGCATATGGATATGGCTGTGTCTCACGCGTATAGTAGCTATGGACAGAGTGACCGATTTCGTGTGTAAGGGTAAATAGGTTGTTTACATTGTCTTGCCAGTTCATCAGGATATAAGGCATGGTCCCGTATGCTCCTGATGAATAGGCACCACTGCGCTTTCCTACGTTTTCCCGAACATCAACCCAGCGCTTCTCATAACCTTCACGGACGATATTGACGTATTCTTCACCCATCGGAGCAAGACTCTTCAGGACAAGTTCCTTCGCCTCATCGTAAGGAATCTCCATTTTCACATCTTTTACGATCGGTGTATAAAGGTCATACATATGAAGCTCATCCAAGCCTAGTGATTTCTTGCGTAATTTTATATATCGGTGTAACAGATGTAGGTTGTCGTTAACCGTCTTCACAAGATTGTCATAGACCGTTTCAGGTATGTTATTCGCATCCAGAGCCGCCTGACGTGCAGAATCATACCTTCTTACTCTGGCATTGAAATTATCTCTCTTTACCGTTCCGCTCAACGTGCTTGCAAATGTATTTTTGAACTTGTCATATGTCCCATACATCGCTTTGAAAGCATTCTTACGGACCTCTTGGTCATCACTTTCCAGGAAGCGGATATAACGCCCATGAGTAAGTTCTACGTCTTCCCCATTTTCATCTTTTACAGTCGGGAACTTGAGATCTGCGTTATTCAGCATACCGAACGTATTACTCGCATTGTTGGTCACTTCACTTACACCTGCAAGAAGCGCTTCCTCTTTTTGAGATAATACATGTGGTCTGCTCCTGTTGATCTCATCCAAGAAATGCTCGTACAGCTTCAGATCATCATTTTCCTCTACAAATGATTTGATCTGGCTCTCCTCTAAGGTTAAGATTTCCGGAACGATATACGATAGGTGACTGCTCGTTTCAGTTGCTAGTGTCCCTATCCGATCATTCAAGCCTTGATAGAAGGAATTCGTTGTATCTTGGTCATTTCTCATATGGGCATATGTATACAACTTTCCTAGCCGCTTTGTGATTTCATCCTGAAGCTGCAAGGCTTCATAAAGTGTTGCTGAGGATTCTCCAAGTTTTCCTTGATACTGATCGATTTGCGGAATCAATTCTTTTACTTGTTTGAATTCTTGCTCCCATACATCATCAGTTTCGAAAATATCTTCTAAATCCCAGGTATCTTCAACCGGTATTTCATCTCTTTTTGGTAATGACATTACTGCTTGCTCTGCCATATCAAATCCTCCTTATCTCCTTAAACAGTATTACTGGATCAGGGATTCTCTTCCTTATCGAAAAACATTCCCTACATCTGTATAAAGTTCTAGGGATAGCTCTGATTTCCTTTCTTTCTCTCCTAGGTTTTTCAGATAATCCCATATTATTTATATTTTAAAATATTCCTTCATCCTTTGTCTCACTTCAGTCATCGATTCGGGATAATCGAGTCCCTTTTCTTTTGAAAAATGATTCACATCGATTCTTTTCAATATCCCAAACCTGCCACTGCAAGTAATCCATTAGTGCATAAGATATATGGCTATTCTGATTTGAAAGTGTGGATCGTGTTTTAATTTTATAAAAAAAACTTGATAGTGGAAATGAATGTTCGGTAGACCTCACGAAATTGGAATGAAGCGCCGATTGGGAGCGGCTGAAGAATCTCCATTAGGAAACATGTTTGCCATACATAGGCAGGAGAATGGAACCAGAAGAGGTGTTTGGAAGGAATAACCGCTTCGATTGGAAAAAGACTGATCGATACTCCTTTATTCAGCAGGTGCTTTTTCATCATGATCACTGCAGGGTCTTTGTTTACATGCAGATAGAGACGCGTGGTTATGACTTTTTCAATCCACTCTTTATAAAAATTTTTGAAAACAGGCGATTTAAGTTCGTTCATGTAAAATGGAAAATGAGTATGTTTCAGTGGAATCGATTGGTTTGCGGCAAGGACTGTTCTAGAGGAGTACGGGATGATGGAATGAAGAAAAGTGAAGGAAGAAGGAAGCGGGCAAAAATAAATGAGATATGGAGAAAAGCTGCAGTCAGTGTTGAAGCGAAGAGATTGAAATGCGAGTTCATCCAATCTATAAAAATTAGAGTTCTTGATTCGGGTAAGCCTTTTAGCACCTAAAATCCATAGAGGATCCATATTTGCTTTACGGTAAGAGCAGGTTCGTTTGGCGAAAGCCTCGGTCGGGATTGTGGAACATTGAAATTCGAAGGCAGTTGACAGGTTGGGGAGGAATAGATCTGGACGTTGCTTCATATGAGGGAAATACCTTTCCATTTCCGGGGTGAAGCTTTTGGACGGATAACCATCGGTATAACTGTCTTTTCCCTAACAAATGGTAGGTCGATTCTGGTTCGGTTTCCACCCTGCATGAAGCATCTTTCAGATGGGAAAAGTGCCAGATACGTTTCGTACCAAGTTTCAGGGTAACGTTATTTTTACATACAGGACATTGAAAAGTGTTCAGGGTTCTGATCCTTTCCAAGTCGGGCTTTTTCCAGTCCTCGGCCAGATTGATGCACTGCCCGCTGCTGGAAGTCGCTAACAGCATTGAATGACCTCAATTTTGTGAATTTTTATACCTGAATAAATTTCTATATAAAAAAACAGAACCCTTCTCTGTTGAGAAAGATTCTTGAAAATCATCAAAGCAATGGAGACAGCAGCCTTGATGTTGATTCGATGATTTTATAGTAAAAGGCCCGTTTGTTGAAAGCCTCGTAAATGATCGGTGTCGAATCCTCGAGGTCCTGAATATAGTCATCAACAAGCCTCAATGTGCTCTTCGTCCGATACAGGAATGCGTTCACTTCAAAATTCAGATGGAAGCTCCGCATATCCATATTCGCTGTTCCGATTGAGGCAAGTTCATTATCGACAATGATGATCTTGCTGTGCAAAAAACCCTTCCGATATTCATAAATCTTAACACCAGCTTCGAGAAGACTTGGAAAATACGATCTGGATGCATGAAACGGCAGCTTCTTATCAGGTTTTGCAGGGAATAACAATCGGACATCGATTCCACTTAATGCAGCAACCCTCAACGCATTCAAAATATCCTCATCGGGTATGAAATAAGGTGACGTAATCCAGATCGACTTCTTGGCGGAGATGATCATCGAGAAAAATAGTTTTTTTATAATGTCCCACTGGTGGTCAGGACCCCCGGCAATCATCTGTACCCCGCCATACACCGTGCCGCCCGGAATTTCAGGCGATAAATAATTAGGTTCCAACAAGGTTTCCCCTGTCATTGAATACCAATCCTGCAGGAAAATGATCTGCAAGCTTCTTACCGCCTCCCCCTTTACCATCAGATGGGTATCACGCCAGTACCCGTAATTAGGATTCAAGCCTAAGTACTCATCCCCGATATTGAGACCACCGACGAACCCGACATTCCCATCAATCACAACGATCTTCCGATGGTTACGATAGTTGATTTTGTTATTGAACAAAGGGAGTTTAACGGGTAAAAAAGGAACTGCTTGAACACCAGCCTTACGGAGCTGATTGATGTAATCGCGGGACAGGTTCCAGCTTCCTACTGAATCATATAAAAAACGGACTTCGACCCCCTCTCGGGCTTTTTCCATAAGGATCGATTGAATCTGTTTTCCAATATTATCATGCCGAACGATGTAATACTCCATATGTATGTGTTCTTTTGCATTCCGCAAAGCTTCAAGAATACAAGTATAGGTTTCTTTTCCGTTTGTGAGGATCTTTGTATCTGTATTGAAGGAAATCGGGCTTTTCCCTAGCCTTTGGGCAAGCTGGAACAAGAGCCGTTGATGATCCCCCATCATTTTCATCTGGTCATCATTGATCGCACGGTTCTGTTCAAATCGTGAAAAAGCCTCTTCATCGGTAAGGGCTTTTTGATCAAACATTTTCTTTTTACGGTAATTCCGGCCGAACATCATATAGAAAAAGAAGCCTACCAATGGAAAAGCAGCGAGGACGACGAACCAGGTCAACGTTTGAGACGGATGGCGGTTCTCCAAAAAGATGACAATACCGATGAATAATGCTGAAACTGAAAAAAAGATACTCAATGCACCAAGAATCCAATTGGCCCCAAGAATCCAATTTTCCAAGTATGGCTTCGAAATGATGAATACACTTATTAGGATTGCTAAAAACATCATAAGCTGCAATGTCTTTTTTAACATGATTTCATCCCTCTGAATACATAATGGCTTTTTGAAATTAAATAATAAGCATTCCCAGATCTAAAGCTGAATGGATGGCTGAACCCTAATTTGTTCGATATAGGAAAGGATATGAAAAGGAAAACGCCGATATTCATGACGAAGATCGGCGCTCCACTATTTCTTAGGAAAATACTCGTTCAATTGTTCGAGTGCATTCTCTGAAAGAATCACTTTTCCATATTCTTCGATCCGATGGACTGTAAGATCCGTTTCATCACCGTATTCGAGCAATCTGCTCAACACATCATCCTGCTCAGATTCACTGAACGTATCATAGAAAGTAACGTACAAATAGTACTTATTTTCATAATGATGAAGGGTGTCTTCAAATGACTCTGAATTAATATTGTGACTTAATGAGATGACATCCTCAATGTCATCAAAACGGATCATGAAGGATAAGTAATCTTCACCATCGTCCTCTTCCGAAGGGTCTTCGTTATCTACATGCGAATTGAATTGATGGTCAAGCATCTTTTCAATATTGTCATCTACTGGTATATCGACCTGCTTGTCATCCGAGATTGGAAGCTCCAATTTCGAACCGTCTTGTGATAAAGAAGCTCGTGTGACCAGAATTTCAAGGCCTTTATCCAACGCTTGGACTTGAATCCAAAGCGGACCTTCTAATGAAAATTGTTCCTGTTGATGCGCTTCATCCATCATCTCCCAGAACAGCTCTTCTCCTCGCTCACGGTTTTGCCAAATCTCTTCTTTATCAAATCCTCTTGTCTCTATATCGCTATAAGTTATAAAAAACTTAATGGTATACTCATTTACACGTTCTATTTCCATGGTGTTTCTCTCCCTTCGATCCAGATTGCTCACCTGGAAGAGATTTTGAACCCCTGTACGCTAAAGATAATTGTCTTTCGTATAGTGTTCCCGATTTGTGTGCTGCTGAATCCATAATAAAATGTTGGAGTTTCTTGTACTTCTATTCTATGATAAATAGGTGAGGAATGAAATAAAAATGCATGACCATTTTTACTTTCTTGCCATAAATAGGCCGATAACCGATAGTGCCTGGCTTGACGCTATTGCTGAACTATCTTATAATTTCAACGTTCAATTTCATGTACATAACTATTTTGATTGATTGTACGTGGATTATCAGCCAACGTCAAGTGTTTTCATTATAGAAAGGGGCTTACTTTTTTGTTTGAATCAGAATTCATCATTGCACTTTTATCAATTATTGCCATCGATATCGTACTGGGCGGTGATAATGCAATCGTCATTGCGTTGGCCAGCCGTAATTTACCCGTACACCAGCGGAATAAAGCGATTTTATTAGGTACAGGCTTAGCGATTGCAGTAAGGGTTTTACTAACTATTGTTGCCGTGTACTTATTAAAAATACCATACCTGATGCTGATTGGCGGAGTCCTGCTTGTTTACATCGCCTATAACTTGTTAGCTGAAGATAGTGGTGGGGCAGATATCAAGGCCGGCACGACTTTAAGAGAGGCGGTCAAAACGATTGTCGTGGCAGACATCGTCATGGGGCTTGATAATGTACTTGCCATCGCAGGGGCAGCTCACGGAAACATTTTATTGGTAATCATCGGATTGCTTGTTTCGGTTCCGATCATTATTTGGGGAAGTAAGTTGATTCTTCATTTTATGGAACGTTTTCCGGCACTCGTTTACATCGGTTCTGGAATTCTCGCTTTTACAGCAGCCAAAATGATCATTGAAGAAAGAATCATCCACAATTGGATCGGCCACAGCGAATTCATGGTCTTCTTATTATACCTATTCATAATCGGCGGCGTACTTTTTACAGGCTGGTTGACAAAACAGATGAAAACCCGCGAAAGCATGAATTAAATCTAGAAGGGCTTACCTGTACTGGCAGGTGGGTCTTTTTTTATGGGAGGAGTTATTCTTGTATGATTTTATCTGGACAAAGAGAGGTGAGGTCATAAGTACGGTATCGGTTATTACCATGGTGCTTGATGTTTAACTTTTGTAATAGGTAATTAGCAGTTTAAACAGATTTTATATGTAGGTATTTCCGTAATTGTTGGTTGGTAATGGTGGGTTGAATTAAGAGGCAGTAATCACGCAGGGTATCTATGTGGGCATTTTTTGAATTGGTTTTGCATTCGAGGCAAATCCATTTCCCATAAACTCTTTCCATTGGGATTATGTAACATCGTGGACACTGTACTCCAGTTATTAGCTCATCCCTTGATATTTGAAGATGTTTAAGCAAATCAGGGTTAAGGGGGATATGTTGTTTGATCAGAAGATTCCTTAGTTTAGTGAGATTTATAATTGAGAGAAATTCTTTTTTATGGAGTTCTTTGAGGTTTCTAATTGTATTTCTGAGGACGTCCTTCCTTATCAATTTTTTTGTAAGGAGGCTATTGTTATTTGTAGGTACTATTTTACATTTATCATTTGTTATGACTACATAAGAGTAAATGGGAATATTACTGGGGAATTCATGCCGATCCAACCATTCTTGGAATTGAAATAATTGATTATCCAATTGTTGTATCGGATCTTTGTGCATCACTTCTTTGCTTTCAAATTGCTGAATAAGTTGAGTATGATCGGTATCAAAAATTAGTGTACCTGATAAATTTTTCACTTCTAAAATAAGAATAAAATTAGGGTTAATTAAGAGAGTATCGATCTGGAAGTAGAATTTCCCGCTTGATAAACGGATTCCATTGAAAAAGGTATATTCTTTCTCATTTATGAAACTCAAATAGTAATCTAATGATCGCTCTCCCCTTTCCCCAGCAGTACTTATTGATAACCAACTTTCTGCTTACGCTTTTGCCGGATGACTAGGAGGGATTCTTCTTAATATTGCTTCCAGCTTTTTGCTTTTATGAGATTTAAAATAGATTTTTTGCGCCAAAAAATCACACCTTTCTTATTTGTAATCTTTCCTTCTACATTTAAAGTGTGAATCCCTTCAAAGTATAGCCTGTTCGTGGTTCGAAGAGACTTTTCCTAACCTTTGGGTGTCTATTCCTAACTCCTATGGTCCAATTCCTAACTATCTGTATTTATTTTGCAACATAGTTAAATCTACCCACTCCTGACACGCAAAAATTCCCACCAAAAACAAAAAAAGACTGTTGCCCACTGGCAGCAGTCTTTTTTATTATTAGTTGACCATTTTTTGAGCTTCGAGCAGTTGGAATGTACGTACTTTACGTGGTAGGAAGCGACGGATTTCATCTTCGTTGTATCCTACTTGCAGACGTTTTTCATCAATCAAAATCGGCCGACGCAATAATCCAGGATTTTCGCTCATCAGCTCGAACAAATCTTGCAGTGGCATTGTCTCAAGGTTGACATTCAACTCTTGGAACGTTTTTGAACGCTTAGAAATGATTTCGTCAGTACCTTCCTCTGTCATTCGCAAAATCTCTTTAAGCTCATTGATTGACAATGGCTCAGAAAAGATATTACGCTCTTGGAAAGGAATTTCGTGTTCTTCCAACCATGCTCTAGCCTTTCTGCATGATGTGCAGCTTGGAGAAGTATATAATGTAACCATAAGGATCGTCTCCTTTCAGGATTTAAAAAATCATATTTATAAGAAGTCTTACTTTAAAAAGATTATTAATCATATTTCATATTATACAACAATTTCTATGTGGATGATAGGGTATAAATGGATTTCCTTCAGAAACTGTGACCATCTTGTTAAACCTTCCCTAAAACACTGTTCCCTTGTTTATTTTTTCTAAACCTAAACTATAATAAAACTTAGATTGCTTCTCAGAAATTTGCTTGTAGATGATAATGGAGTGAGTATTCTTGAAAAAGTCATTAGCCTTGTTTAGTATTTTCATAATCCTTTTAACGGCGTGTTCCGAAGATATCATTACAAGCGACAATGCTTCAGATAACGCTATCCCAGTGAAAACAGAAAGCGTGGAGAAAACCACTTTCAAAAAGACGATTGAGCTTGTCGGAAAAACGGTTCCATCTCAGCAGGCCCCCGTAACCTCTTCCATTCCTTCTCCTGTAAAGGAAGTACATATAAAAGAAGGAGAAACAGTAAAGTCTGGAGATCTGCTTTTTTCATTGGAAGACCAACAACTTCGACAACAGCTCGAACAAGCTCAATCAGCCGTGACAACCTTAGAACAATCCAGGAATCAACTGAATACAGCAATTGAACAACAAAGAGCAACCCAGTCTCGTGTAAATACTGTC
Organism: Pseudalkalibacillus sp. A8; assembly: GCF_045920555.1. Taxonomy (NCBI): domain Bacteria; kingdom Bacillati; phylum Bacillota; class Bacilli; order Caryophanales; family Fictibacillaceae; genus Pseudalkalibacillus; species Pseudalkalibacillus sp. A8. The sequence goes on along the minus strand of NZ_CP174509.1, from coordinate 2,028,433 downwards.
ATTGATGAAACGATCGACCAATTGGAAGAAATTCCATTACCTGAGCAAGCAGAAACAAATGATATTACAGCAACCATCACAGAAACGCTTGAACAACTAAAAGGACTGACTTCTTCAGGTTCATCTCTAACCTCCTCCACTCTCCCGCTCATCAATGGCCAGCTTGAGCAAGCAAGAAGAGGTGTGAAAGAAGCAGAACGCGCATTACAGGCAACTAAAATAACATCACCGATCGATGGGACGATCGATCAAGTGAATGCACAAGTCGGAGTACCTGCAGTACCTTCTACTCCTCTAGCAGTCGTTTCTAGCAAACTGGACTTGAAAGCAGTGTTCAGTGTAAACAAGTTTCAAGTACTAGAACTGTCCGAAGGTATGCCTGTAAAATTAAGTTTCGATGAAGTTGGTGAAACGATCAACGGAACCATCGAGACAGTATCATCTGAGCCGAACTCTGAAACAAATACGTATACAGTTTCGGTCGAGTTGCCTGAAAACCAAGAAAACATCAAAGCGGAAACCATAGCAACCGCAATGATCGATACAGAGATTAAAGAAAATGCCCTGACGATTCCTAATCAAGCAATCCTTTATGATCAGAACAAACCATACGTATTTGTGGTACAAGATGATCGTGCTATCAAGCGAAAGATCGAGATTGAAGCTGAAGGCAAACATACGAGCCATGTCACAAAAGGATTAGCTGACGATGACGTTGTAGTCACTGATGGAAAATATCAATTGATAAACCGTTCGAAAATCAGTCTTAAAAAGTGAGTGGACCTGATGAAAATTACTGAACTTTCCGTGTTTCGACCGATCGCCATGGGAATGGTCATTTTATTTATGCTTATCATCGGGGCAGTAAGTGTCCGAAATACCCCGGTCGATTTATTCCCTGATCTTACATTCCCCGTTGCCGCCGTCACAGTTACATATGAAGGGGCAAGTCCTGAGGAAGTAGAAAAACTCCTTTCACAACCAATTGAAAATATAATGGGGACCATTCCTAATGTAGAAAGTGTTTCATCTGTTTCAAGAACAGGCGGGGCACTTATTATTGTGTCCTATGATTGGGGTACAGATATGGATTTTGCTGCTTTAAAAATGCGGGAACAGCTGGACGCTGTTCGTGAGCAACTTCCAAACGACGTGCCACAGCCCAGGGTCTTACGCTTCAATCCTAATGACCTTCCCATCGTACGGTTAGGGATACAAGCACCTGAAGGTGACCTGGTCGCCGCTAAAAAGCTTGTTGAAAATGAAATCAAACCTGTGCTCGACTCCATAGATGGTGTCGCCTCAGTCACCATTGAAGGTGGTTCAGAGAAAGTTGTGAATGTTTCGGTGGACCCTGCAGCTTTAAATGATTTCGGCATCACCATCGACCAGCTCAGACAGATTTTAGCTGGAGAAAATGTTACGTTACCCAGTGGAGAAATCAGTGACAAAGGATTAAAATACCCGTTGCGTGTCGTAGGTGAATTCGATTCGATCACATCCTTGAAACAACTTCCGATTCCGACCAAAAGCGGAGTTGTTGCGCTCGAGCAGCTTGTAGAGATTGAAGAAACGACGGTAAATGCTGATCAGATAAGCTACCTGAACGGTGAACCTAGCATCGGTATTTCGATTCTTAAACAATCAGGAGAGAATACAGTTACTGTCGCCAATAGTGTTGAGAAGAAGTTAAATGAGCTTTCGCTGACTGAAGATGTAAAAGTGAAAATGATCTTCAACCAAGCGAAATTCATCAAGCAATCGATTAAAGCCGTTCTGATCAATATGATCATCGGTAGTTTGCTTGCTGCAGGTATCCTGTATCTATTCTTAAGAAATATACGCAGTACGTTGATCGTTGGGTTCTCCATACCGATTTCCGTGATGACTGCATTCATCTTTATGTATTTTTCCGGCCAAACGTTGAATCTTTTGACATTGGGTGGTTTAGCCCTCGGCGTTGGAATGATAGTCGATAATTCCATCGTCATTTTAGAGAGCATTTACAGGCTAAGGGAAAAAGGGGTTCCGTTAAAAGAAGCGGCCATCACCGGGACAAAAGAAGTTGGCGGTGCTGTCATAGCGTCCACGTTGACGACGGTGGTCGTCTTCCTGCCGATCATTTTTGTAGATGGGTTAGCCGCACAGCTTTTCAAACCTTTAGCGCTCAGTGTCACTTACGCGCTTGCTGCTTCCCTCATAACAGCTCTGATCATCGTACCTTTACTTTCATCAAACTTGATGACCCGAAAACATAAGACCGTTACCCAAAAAGGAAAGTTTTTGAATTTGCGGTATGTCTACTTTTTAAGAAAAGCACTTCGATACCCGAAAAGGGTGATTTTAGGAACACTTGTCCTGTTATTGATCTCTTTATCAGCGATACCTTTCATAGGAACAGAGTTTTTACCCGCACAAGATCAAAGTTATGTGAACATAGAAGTAGAATTACCTCCTGGAAGTGCGACGGATACAACCTATAGAACAACCGAAATCATTAATGAAAGATTGGATGATATTGAAGAAATCGATCTCTACTATGTCACAATTGGAGGCTCGAACGACTTCTCTATCCAAGCAGGATCCAATAGTAATACAGCGATGTACAGCATATTACTGAAGCCAATTTCGGATCGCGAGCAGTCAGATGTTCAAGTCGCAGAAGCAATCCGAACGAAAGTTGGTAAAATTGAAGATGCCGAGATTTCTGTTCAAGCAAGTGATTCAGGATTTTCTGAATCACCTGTGTCCTTGGAAGTGTCTGGTCCGGATCTAGGAACACTTGAAACCATTTCTGAAAATATAAAAGAAGAAATCAGTAAAGTAGATGGAATCCGTGAAATCGATTCCAATTATGAAATTGGTAATCCACAGCTTGAGATTCAGGTGGATCGTACGAAAGCATCTAGTTTCGGCCTGACCAGCGTTCAAGTGTCACAAGCAGTTGAAAATGCAACAAACGGAAGGGTTGCGACAGTATTCAATCGGAGCGGGGATCAGGTAGAGGTCCGCGTACAAGTCGATCCGGCTAAGCTTGAGAATGTTGAGGACCTTGAAAATTTACAAATCGAATCACCTACCGGTGAATTGGTGACTTTGAAATCCATTGCTGAAATCAAGCAAGGAACAGGTCCTAGTCAGATCAATCGGACAGACCGCTTACGGGAAATCCGTGTCACTGCTTCTATTCTGGATCGGGATTTAGGAAATGTCATTGATGATGTAAAAAAACAACTAAAAGAAAATGTGTCTTTGCCCTCCGGTTATGAAATTTCTTTCGGAGGCCAAAACCAACAAATGAAAGATGCATTCTTTAAGCTGACTGGTGCATTAGCACTTGCCATCGTCTTGATATATATGGTGATGGCCGGGCAATTTGAATCCTATTTCTACCCATTCATCATCATGTTTTCCATACCACTTACTGCAATTGGAATCCTTTTAGGCTTGTTAGTCACCAGGCAACCTTTCGGGGTCGGATCATTAGTCGGTATATTGATTCTGACTGGGATTATTGTGAACAACGCTATTGTCCTTGTAGACTATATCAACCAACTTAAACAGAGAGGACTCTCTACGCCGAGGGCGATTGTAAAAGCTGGTGAAGCTCGACTACGTCCGATCATGATGACAGCCTTGACCACGATTCTCGGGTTGATCCCGCTTATAATCGGTATTGGCGAAGGAACAGAAATCCAACAACCGATGGCAATCGTGATCGTATTCGGTCTCCTTTTCGGAACGGTGATCAGTTTAATTTTCATTCCAGTCATCTATAACCAATTTGACAGGATAAAAGAAAAAAGAAGATTAAAGAAAGCTGAATCAGAGGATATGCCAAAAATATAGACCAATAGATAAGGGGCTTAGTCATAAGTGTTGAACACTCATGACTAAGCCCCCTGTTGTCAGTGATAAACCTTTGTGTAGATACTAAGCTGTGTGTCTTTTTGACTGAGCTGGACCTTTTGTCGGCTTTGGTGTCCAGCCAGGCAGCTTATTTTTAAGAAGATCTTTGATCCATTCACGTTTCTTCTTATTTTTTGTACGGCGTTTCATGTATCTCACCGTCCTTTCATTCACTCACTCTTCAAATGTGAGTACATCATCTACATCCTGATAGGCTTTCCCGTATAACTCTACATCCTTATACGTATGAATTTTTTCATACATTTTTTTCATGCTTTCATAAACCATTTCTTCTGATTCATTTTCAGGAGCCCAGAAAAGAATTTCCATTTCATTAATTTCATTTGTCGCGAGTGAACGCCGTCTGTAACCGATCGACTTCGCATGGACAAATCCTTCACGTTTATAAAAGCGTTGTCTTTTTTCTGTATCTGTATCCTCATAGTCAACAGGTTCTACTTCCAAGATGATCGGTTTGCCCTTTTTCTTCAGCTTTTCTAAGATTTTGTGGCCGATCCCTTGTCCCCGTGCGGCTCCAGATACATAAATATAATCGATGAAAATAAAATCTTCGAACTCGGCATACATAAGAACGTGATGTTTTCCTTCATCCTTATGATATACATCGCCTTTCTCTTTCAATAAGAGCTCCATGTGCTTCTTTGACTTCATTTCTTCAACAGGAAAATATTCATTCAGTTTTTCATACCAATTCATTGATCTACCCTTTCCATTTTGATTCTTCACTTCCATTATAACATAACCTCCATTTGGCTCTAAATTAGATTTTGATTATTGAAAAAAATCATCGGAACAGCACATTCAATGATCAAGAGATTGTTTGTATCTACTGAATACGATTTAAGCTATAATAAAGATAGGCATTAGGCTCATTCTGGGGGTATTTTTAGTGGGAAATTGGTTATAAACCGTTTATTATTTCCCCTCTTCCAAAGCCTTCAAACTTCTTTTACAATTGTAGTATAAGGAAATAATGGATGTTACATACAAGGGAGGTAAAGCAGATGCAGTTTTTTATTGATCTCACTTTACTTGGTTTATTTGTCATTGGGCTGACTGCTTTCATGGGAATCATCACACATGGTGCTGCGTCAAAACTATTCGGGAGAGGAAAAGCGAAGTTTTTCTTAAATAAAAGCAAAGATACCCAAACAGGTTGGCGAAAGGTTCAAAGGAGAACCTGAAACAAGAAAAGACCCAATAGGATAATTTCCTTTTGGGTCTTTGTTTTTATGGTGTATAGTCAACATTCGGAGTGTAGGAGTTGCCTGCATCCCAAAGCAGGAACTCATCGATTCCATTTTCATTGAGTGCTCGGATCTGTGCTTCCACTTCAGCTTTGCCATAGTTCATGTAATTCCCTCTCCCTAAATAAGATGCGGTAAAATCTTGAATCCATGGTCTTGAAATTGGCGGATTTTCTAGTTCACCCAACTTCTTGTTTTCCATCTTCGCATATTCCGTAACTAAGCGATATGGCTCCAAATCTGGCTTCGCGATGCCAAAATAGGAAGTCCAGTGACTTGGATAGATCATAGAAGAAATGACATCCACATGGCTTGAGATTTTGGTGAAGTTCTGGCCGATTCCTGGTGCTTCAGGTAATGTAGCGGTATAGCCGAAAATATCTACAGAAACTTTTACACCATATGGTTCAAGTTTCTTTTTGGCATACTCGACAAATTCTGTTACGGCGGTTACCCGCTTTTGGACTTCGTCAATATCAAGGTCAGCAAAATCTCCCTGGCTGTATGTCAATGTCTTATCTCGTTTTTCAAAGCCCTCTGGGAAACGGACATAATCGAATTGTATCTCCTGGAATCCCAACTTCGCTGCTCCAATCGCCACTTGAACATTGTAATCCCATACTTCTTTCCTGAACGGATTCACAAATGCTTCTCCACGGCCATTTTTCCAAACAGTACCCCCATCCTTAAACGACAATTCCGGTTTCTGTTTTGCAAGAACGGAATCCTTGAACACGACTACACGCGCAATCGGATAAATTTGATGCTCTTCTAGTGTCTCCAACATTTTTCTTGGGTCTTTTATAAACGGTTGACCAGCAGAGCGTAATGGCGAATCCTCTTCAGGTATGTATGTGATATACCCATTATCATCCTTAATATCGATTACCATTGCATTCAATTCAGTATCATCCAGCATGGAGACCAGTTTCTCGAATCTGCCTCCCCCAGCTGAATGCCCCGTAACATAAATTCCTCTTACTGCATCTGGATATTGGAACTTCAAGCCTGAATCGTAAACGAACCTCGGCAGTTGATCCGGAAGTTCCCTTTTCATTACATGTGTCTCAATTTCCTTGTGAAACGCTACTTGATAATCCTGTGTTTCGTCTGCCATCTCCCAAGATGGAAACGACAAAAGAAAAACCGACATGAATACCTTCAGCATCCCCATTGTTTTGTTCCTCCCCCTTGTATCTCTTTACAAATACTATTATAGGAAACCAATCATTTCATGAAAAGTAACTTTCGACATAAATTTCATCATTTTCCCAACTAATTTCCCATGTGTACAGATTTTTCGAACGAGAAAGCCCATAATGGTCTTTAGACCGCCTTTAGGGATAGGATGCAAGTGAGTGGACTGCGAACGCTTAGCCATTCAAGAATCCCAATGCCGTTAGTCAGCTTGCGGCTTAAGCCCTTGGGAGTGTCAATAAGACTAATTAAGGATATACCATATATAAGAAAAATGATTGAACATTTTTTCACTTGAATTCGAGGTTGGGACATGCTATATTTGAGAGCAATATATTAAAAAAGGAGGAATTTCCATGCATAAACCGTCGTTACTTGAAATATTCGAGCATCCTAAAACCCAAAAATATTTACAACGTTCTGGAGTTGTGCATGCCATTGCCTCCAGTTATCATTCCTATAAGCTGTCCGCACAATATGGTGTGGATCCTATACTAGCCTGTAAGGCAGCCCTTCTACATGATATCGGTCATTACACGTGGTATAGAGATGGTAAGTGGGATTATGAACAGTATAAAGCAAATGATATTCACGCTATAAAAGGTGCAGAAAGAGCACACAAGCTACTCGTTGAACTTGGAGAGGACCGGGAAAATGCAAAAGCGATTTCATTAGCCATTCTCTTGCATACTGATTCGTATTTACCTGGAGGGCAGTTAGAACTAAATCCATTGCAGAAAGTCGTCAGGTTAGCTGATGAGGCTGATGAAGAACCAGGAGGTCTCCATCACTATCGGGAAATTTCTTATGACAAAGCGGTGGCGTTGATTAATAAACTGGACTCTTTGCTGCTTAAAGGAAAAGGACTGTCTTCTCCACTACAACAAACAAGCTGAACAATCAATCAAGAATGCATTCGATCAAATGACCATTAGACTCCAATCGCATGCATCCCAGTTCATCTCTCAGCTGGGTGAGTTCAGTCCTTTCATACATACCATCTATATTAAGGACTACACTTGGTAAACCTAAATACTTCGCTCTTTTCACAGCAAAGCCTATTAACTTCTTTTGAAACCTTTCAGAGTATGATTGTTCTGCAATATACAAACACGTAACTTCAAGCCGATCTCCTTCACTGAGCGTCAACCATAAAAAACCTGTCTCCACATCGTCATTTGAAAATATAAATGCTTCTTCGTTTTCTTTCATATCGATATGTTGATTGATCAAATAATTTGATAAAGAATCTGGGAGTTTTCCACTCTCATGTATGAATTTCAGGATTTCACGATCTGTTTCAGGATCAAACTGATAATAAATCACCGCTTATCCTCCTCGTTCATATATACGAAGTCTCATTATGTATTATACGCTGCTTACCGGATTTCCTTCATCTTAATCTCTTTTACTTTGTAATCTCCGCATCTCACTTTCATAGAACCCGGAAATACCTTGGATGATTCTGCTACTTTGTTCCCAAACGAAAAAAAGGCACTGAGGAAAAGGAGTCGACATGTTTTACAGTAAGACTCTTTTCACTACAGTGCCTTTAACGGTTAATACTTTATTATCCCGATCGAATTTTCACTGGCATATGTACCAATGACGCTTCCTAATTTGATACATCGGATTTTTTTAAAAGTGTCCAAGGAGAATTGTTCTTTAAACGTCTCGATGACAACCTGTTTTGAGGTAAAGCTGTGTACAATTAATAATTCTTCGTGATCTTCTCTCGATTCATGGATCATTTCGGCCAATTTTTTGATCCCTTTCTTTTTTCCACGGAAATTCTCCAGTGTCTCTACTGCACCCTCTTTTATTTTAAGAAGCGGTTTGATGTTCAAAAAGTTAGCGACTTTACCCTGTAATGCTGAAATTCGGCCGCCCTTTCTCAAGTTTTCCAACGTTTCGAGTAAGATAATACCCGTCACGTCTTTCTTGCGTTCTTCAACATCTCGAAACACTTCCTCGACCGTATGACCTTTCTGAATAAGTTGATCTGCAAATTCCAGCAAATAAATGACTCCTGCTGAAACTGTTTCAGTATCAACTAAATAAAGTCTATTTTGCTCTTCTTCATTAAACATTTCTCTGGCTACATTAGCACTTTGAAACGTGCCGCTTAAATTGCTCGCAATCCCTAGATAAATGACTGAATATCCTTCTGTAAGCAAACCTTTAAATGTGTCGAAAAATTTTTGGGGTGCTGGCTGGCTCGTTTTTGGGAGCACTTTTGAATGACGCATTTTTTCATAGAATTCTTCATGGGTAATGGTTGTGCCATCCAGGTAAGTGTCTTCGCCTTTAAAATTAACATTCAACGGAACCACTCTTATAGGAGTAATTATTTCAATGGTTTCTTCTTGTCCTAAATAATCACTCGCACTATCGACTACTAAAGCAATCTTCATACTCTGTCCTCATTTCCTGTCTTACTACGCATAGTTTCTCACTCTATCGTATTGCGTTTTCAAGCAAATTACAACTATTTTAGGTTGAAAATAAAAGGTAAGATGCTATACAGCTAAAAAACAAAAACGACCTCCTTTTACAGAGATCGTTCTCATTACTAGCTTAATTTTCTTTTAATTCCTCATCATAAAGGTGACATGCTACATAGTGGCCTTCTCGTGCTTCCTGCCACTTCGGTACCACTTTCGCACATACATCCATCGCATGAGGACATCTTGTGCGGAATCGGCATCCGCTTGGTGGTGATACAGGAGATGGTACATCACCTTCAAGAATGATACGTTCACGGCTCCGTTCAAGTTCCGGATCTGGAACAGGAATCGCCGATAAAAGTGCTTGCGTGTAAGGATGCAATGGCTCATTGTAAAGCGTATCACTTTCGGTAAGCTCTACAAGATTACCAAGGTACATTACCCCAACGCGATCACTGATATGCTTGACCATCGACAGGTCATGAGCTATGAACAAATATGTCAAACCGCGCTCACGCTGCAGCTTTTGCATAAGGTTTACTACCTGAGCTTGAATAGATACATCCAATGCTGAGATAGGCTCATCGGCAATGATGAAATCAGGATCTACTGCAAGTGCGCGTGCAATCCCGATACGTTGACGCTGTCCACCACTAAACTCGTGGGGATAACGATTAGCATGCTCTTTATTCAAACCAACTGTTTCAAGAAGTTCATGAACACGTTGCAATCTTTCTTCTTTCGTCTTTGCTAGACCGTGGATATCAATACCTTCAGCAATGATATCTTTTACAGTCATTCTCGGGTTCAATGATGCATATGGATCCTGAAAGATCATCTGCATCTTACGGTTGAACTCTTTCAACTTCGCTTTATTTTTCTTACCATGGACATCTTCTCCGTTAAACGTAACAGATCCATCTGTTGCACCGTATAAACGGATGATTGTTCTTCCGGTTGTGGATTTACCGCATCCGGATTCACCCACAAGACCTAACGTCTCACCTTTATATATATCGAATGAAACATCGTCGACTGCCTTTAACATTTGGCCTTTGCCCATGTTGAAGTATTTCTTAAGGTTTTTCACTTCTACTAATTTCTCTCTAGTTGCCATTATCTTGCACCTCCAACAGAGGCCTCAACTGGCTTCTCAACTTTAGGTGCTCTTTCATCAAGTAACCAGCATGCCGCTTTATGCGTACCTGAAACTTCAGTATGATCTGGCATGTTATCCACACAGACCTTCATCGCATGTGGACAGCGTGCTGCGAAAGGACAACCTTTCGGTGGATCACTCAAGTCAGGCGGAGATCCTGGGATCGCGATAAGCTCGCTTCCTGAAGCACCAAGTTTCGGCATTGAAGCCAACAATCCCCATGTATATGGGTGTTTTGGTTTATAGAAAATTTCATCGACCGTTCCAGTCTCAACAATTTGTCCACCATACATGACTGCTACACGTTGTGCCGCATTCGCAACAACACCTAAATCATGTGTGATCAGGATGATTGCTGTTCCCGTTTTGTCTTGTAGATCACGCATCAAATCAAGGATTTGAGCTTGGATTGTTACATCAAGCGCAGTTGTAGGCTCATCCGCAATCAAAATCTTAGGATTACAAGCAAGTGCAATCGCGATGACTACACGTTGTCTCATACCACCGGAAAATTGGTGGGGATATTGCTTCATTCGTGCTTCTGCATTTGGAATTCCAACTAATTTCAATAGTTCAAGAGCACGTGTTGTCGCTTGTGATTTCGACATCTTTTGATGGATGCGAAGGCCTTCCATGATTTGTTTCCCGACAGTCATTGTGGGATTCAATGAAGTCATTGGATCCTGGAAAATCATTGAGATTTCAGATCCTCTGATCCTTTGCATTTGACGTTCCGAGTATTGTGCTAGATCCTTGCCTTGGAAGAGAATTTGTCCTTCTTTTATTCTACCAGGCGGGTTAGGGATCAATCGCATAATACTTTTGGAAGTAACGGATTTACCTGAACCTGATTCACCAACAATCGCCAGGGTTTCTCCTTTTTTAAGCTTTATATCAACACCACGTACGGCTTGGACTTCACCCGCAAAAGTGTCGAATGATACGTGTAAGTTCTTGACTTCTAAAATGTGTTCCATCCTCTTCACCCACCTTCTACTATTCTCTCATTTTCGGATCGAGCGCATCTCGTAAACCATCAGCCACTACGTTGAATGCAATCATGACCAAACTAATGATGATTGATGGATAAATCATCATATGAGGGAAAATCTGCATATTACGATATCCTTCTTCAATCAAAGTTCCTAAGGATGCCAAGGGCGGTTGTAAGCCTAGTCCGATAAAGCTCAAGAATGCCTCGAAGAATATTGCAGATGGAATCGTAAACATCGTATTGATGATGATTACGCCCATAACGTTCGGAATCAAGTGCTTCGAAATGATCTTGTTATCTGAAGAACCAAGCGTTCTTGAAGCTAATACGAATTCTTGACCTTTCAGCTTAAGGATCTGACCACGGACAATCCGCGACATTCCTATCCATCCGGTTATCGTCAAGGCGACAGTTATCGATATGATCCCTGGGTCTAATACGAGGATCATCAAAATAACAACAACCAAGTTAGGAATACCGACTAAAATTTCCACAATACGCTGAAGTACGTTATCGACACGTCCTCCGTAATATGCTGAGATACCACCGTAGATAACCCCAATTACCATATCAATCGCTGCAGCTAATAAAGCGATATATAAAGAGATACGAGTCCCTTGCCATACACGAGTCCAAAGGTCACGACCCAGTCCATCTGTACCGAACCAGAAATACGTCCCTTCTTCCAAACCTTTCATCTCATACATGTCGTTACCCATATCATCCGTACCATCCATGATACCGAGTTTTTCGATTCCTGGTACTTTCGCTGGAAGATTAGCACGTGTCAATTGTTGATCATCAAATCCATAATCATTCATCATCGGTCCAAAAATGGCAAGAACTGTTAATGCAAGTAAAATGATACAACCAACGATTGCCGATTTATTTTTACGCAACCTCATCCACGCATCTTGCCAGAAGCTCAGACTTGGACCAGCAATTTTTTCACTTTTGTCACTGCTGATATGAGCAGGTTGGAAAAGCTCATCATTCACATAGTTTTCACGTTTGCTCATCAATCTTTCCCCCCTGCTAGACGGATTCGTGGATCGATGACTCCGTAAAGGATATCGACGATCAGAATCACCAAAATCAAGAAGAATGAGAAGAACAGCGTCGTACCCATGATGACTGGATAGTCATTTGTTTGGATTGAACGTACAAACTGTTCTCCAAGACCAGGTACAGAGAAAATTCGTTCCACAACTAGAGTACCGGTCATAAGACTTACTGCAAGTGGTCCTAAAATCGTAATTAAAGGAATCATTGCATTTCGGATACCATGCTTGAATACAACAGCAAAACCACTTACACCCTTTGCTCTTGCAGTCGTGATATAATCCTGATTCATGACCTCAAGCATTTCAGTTCTCGTGAAACGTGCTGCGACTGCTACTACGAATACAGCCAATGCAATCGTCGGCAGGACCGAATATTCCCACCCTTCCCAGAATGCGACCGGGAACCATTGCAATTTAACTCCAACATAATACTGTAGCAATGCTGCAAATACGAAACTAGGAATCGATTTACCTATAACTGCGATAAACGTAGCGCTATAATCCCAAATAGAGTTATAACGTATAGCAGAAACAATTCCGAGTAAAATCCCAAAAATCGTTCCGAATAAAACAGATTGGATACCTAATTGAGCAGATGGACCAATCCGATCCATGATCAATCCTGTTACATTCCGACCATCAAATTGAAATGAAACACCTAGATCTCCAGTAGCTACATTAGCCATATATTTTACATATTGAACAGGGACGGGGTCATTAAGTCCATATTTTTCTAGTATTATCGCTTCTTGCTCAGCCGTTAATTTTGCCGCGTTACTTAAAGGGGTACCCGGCATGATCTTCATCAAGAAGAAAGTGGCTGATGCAATGAGGAACAGGGTGATTAACATATAGATGACACGCTTTATAATATACCCTTTCATCCTCTTCCACCTCCATGTATGCCTATTTGTCTATTGAAGAAGTCCATCAAGTAGTTTTGTTATTTTCTGAAAACTATCCGTTAACAGGGAAAAAGAGAGTATACGTCATTCAGGCGACATATACTCTCCTGATACTCTCCCATTACTGACTAAACTTTAAAGTTGAACTTACTTTTCGATGTAAGCCCACTTATAGCTGTAGTCAGGCCCAAATGAGTTTTGGTAAACGTTCTTCACGTATGGCTTCCAAAGCTGAGCACGAGCACGTTGATAAAGTGGTGCAAGTACTGCTTCTTCTTCAATCAAGATCTTTTCAGCTTCTAGCATTGCTTCAAAACGCTTCGCAGGATCTGAAGTCAATGTAGTCTTAGCGTCTTTAACAAGCTTGTCATACTTTTCATTAGAGAATCCAGTCTTGTTATGTCCGCCGTCAGTAACCCACATGTCAATGAATGTCATAGCATCAGCATAGTCAGGTCCCCAACCAGCATTTTGCAGATCATAATTCATGTTTTCATCAAGTTCTAGACGTTGTTGGAAAGGAACACCTTTCAACTCGATTTTCAAACCAGGAAGGTTCGTTTCAAGTTGGTTCTTGAGGTATTCATCCATTTTCTTAGCTACTTCAGAATCTCCACCAAGGATTTCTAAAGTGATTTCTTCTTTACCTAACTCTTCTAAACCTTTTTCCCAATATTCTTGTGCTTTTTCAACATCGTTAGAGATCAAATCTCCATTGATTTCACGGAAGTCTTCACCAGTCTCAGGGTGAGTGACGAATCCTTTTGGAACGAAGTAGTTAGCTGCAAGAGATCCGTTGTTCAAGATAACGTTGACAAGGTCTTCCTTGTTGATTGCTGCTTGAATCGCTTTACGGATATTTACATTCGCAAGATCTTCACGTTCTTGGTTCATCTTAAGGTAGAACATTACAGGCTCTTCGAATGTTTTGTATTCTTCATTTTCTTTATACTTGTTAACGTACTCAGAAGATAGACCTACGCGATCGATCTTTCCAGTTTCATAAAGGTTAACTCCAGTAGAAGTTTCCTTTACAACTTTAACGTTGATTTCATCTAATTTTACAGTTTCAGCATCCCAGTAATCAGGATTCTTCTTAAGTACCCATCCTTCTTCATGTTTCCAATCAGTAAGGGTGAATGGTCCGTTGTAGATAAGGTTCTCATCTTCAAGTGCGTATTGATCGCCTTGTTCTTCAACGAATTCTTGGTTTTGCGGCAAGAATGTTGCAAACGTAGTCAAGCTAATGAAATATGGTACTGGTTGCTCTAGCTCAACCTTTAACGTTTTTTCATCTACTGCTTCAACGCCAAGCTCCTCTGGATCCATGTCGCCAGCCATGATAGCGTTAGCGTTCTTAAGGTCTCCAAGGATGAAGTTATATTGAGATCCAGTGTCAGGATTTACAGCTTTTCTCCAAGCATATACGAAATCGTCTGCCGTTACTGAAGTTCCGTTTGACCATTGTGCGTCACGAAGGTGGAATGTGTAAGTCTTCTCATCGTCGCTTAATTCATGGCTTTCAGCCATACCTTCGACAGGCTCCATGTTTTCTCCAAGACGGTAAAGACCTTCCATAGTCTCAGCCATAACTTGGAACGCTACTGCGTCAGTTCCCATTACAGAGTCCATAGTCGGGATCTCTGCAGATTCAAGTATGTTCAATACTTGAGGTACATCAGTATTTCCGCCATCCTTTCCATCTTCGCCGCCGTTACCGCTGGAAGAACCGCCTTCGTTTCCTCCACCGCCGCTACAAGCAGCTAAGAACATGCTCAACACTAGAGTAAGTGTTAAAAGCAATGACCATTTTGACTTTCTCATGTCTTAATGACCTCCCCTAAATATTGGTGAAATTATGAAAACGTATTCCTCATAAAATGTCAGATTTTTTAAGGAATTCCGTTCACATTTTGTATTATACAAGTTTTCACAAAATTTTGCATGCACTTTTTTAATATATTTTACAAAAACCCTTTGTTCATTACGGTTTCATAACAATATTTAGGACTATTTGACTAATTTAATATTTGGTATTTTTGGGTATTGGGTGCTTAAAAATTGAAAATATTGTATAGAAAACACATATAAGTATTGATTTTAAAGGGTTTAGCGGTTTAAAGGGTGAATGTTTTATTCAATTGTCAATTATTATCAAATATTCTGACATATTACATCGAGTTTACCTATGTAAAGATATTGCTTCTATAATCTCCTATCGTGTATCATCGATATGAGGTGACAGGATGCAATTGATTAAGCGATCATCATATCTTTTAGCAATTTTACTGATTATTGGATTTGGTTTCACGTATTTTTACTACGAAAATTTTACAGTTGTTACATTCATAAACTCCACTTTCTTAGTTTCAATGCTCTACATCATGATCGGCGGACTTATGTTTGTTACAAGAGGCGGATTCTTCGATGCTTTTACCCATAGCTTCAGAAGATTTATGAAGAAAGGTACGAAGATGGGAGAAATGATGGATGATGTCGAGAATATGCAATTACCTTCAGAAGCCTTCGAGTATTCTTATTCGGAACCACTGTTGATTACTGGACTGATCGGGTTCTTGTCAACAGTGTTGATTTCCTTCAATATTTGAAGTTGCAATTAGATTACGAATTGGATATACTATCGATAATTCAATCGATCATCATTAACCATTGCGATGAGGAAGAAAAGTACACTTATTTCCCCTTTCAAGAGAGTCTGTGGCTGGTGTGAACAGATAAGGGCATAAGTGGAATGGGCTTCTGAGCATTCAAACTGAAACACCTGTTGTTGTGGATTAGGCTTTGACGAAGGTCCTGACGTTATCCTGGACACTCTGTAAAAAAGCTTTTGCTTGAACGCAGAGGATTGAGAGATTCTGTATGAATAAACTGGGTGGCAACGCGGTGCAATCGTCCCATAATGGACGGTTGTGTCGCGTTTTTTATTTTGGTTATTTTATTAAAGGAGTGATGTTCATGGCAACTATATTTTCAGGTGTACAGCCGTCTGGGTTTCCTACACTAGGTAATTACCTCGGAGCGCTGAAGCACTTTGTAACCTACCAAGAGGAGCACGATTGTTATTTCTGTGTAGTGAACCAGCACGCGATCACAGTACCGCAAGATAAGCTGGAGTTAAGAGATAATACTAGGAAATTAGCTGCTTTGTATCTTGCGATTGGTATTGATCCAAAGAAGTCGACGATTTTCATCCAATCTGAGGTTCCTGCTCACACGAAGATGGGTTGGATCATGCAGTGTATCTCTTATATCGGCGAACTTGAAAGAATGACCCAATTCAAGGATAAAGCACAAAATCGTGTAGCTGTATCTTCTGGACTGCTCACCTATCCTCCATTAATGGCAGCAGACATTCTGTTGTACGGGACGAATATCGTGCCTGTTGGGGATGATCAAAAACAGCATCTTGAATTGACGAGGGATTTGGCTGAGAGATTCAATAAACAGTATAATGACATCTTCACAATCCCTGACGTCCATATCCCGAAAGTTGGGGCACGCATCATGGATCTCGGAGAACCAACGAAAAAGATGAGTAAGTCTGCCGAAAACTCCAACGGATATATTTCAATGCTCGATGATGAGAAAACAATCCTTAAAAAAATCAAGCGAGCGACTACTGATTCTGAGGCAAAGGTAAAATACGACAAAGAAAATAAACCAGGGGTAGCCAACCTGCTCACCATCTATTCACTTTGTTCTGGAAAATCGATTGAAGAATTAGAAGCAGAGTATGAAGGGAAAGGATATGGCGACTTTAAAGAAGGTGTTGCCGATGCGGTGATTTCCCAACTCAAACCGATTCAAGAGCGATATTACGAACTATTGGCGTCTGAAGAACTCGATGCCATCCTTGATAAAGGGGCTGAAAAAGCTGGATCCGTAGCGAACAAAATGCTCGCTAAAGCTGAAAGAGCAATGGGATTGGAACGTAAAAAGAGAAAGAAGTAAAATGTAAAGGGGCTGTCCCAAAAGTCTACACAATAGACTTTTGTGGGCAGCCCCTCTTATGTATACAAAAAAATCGCCTGATTCGTTATAATGTAAGCGACCAAACCCACAATTAAACAAAATCGGAGGCGATTCTTTTGAGTAACTCTTCAGCTACTTTTATTGATTATAACATGGGACAATTGGTTCTACCAATGGATCACAGTGATTTAATTCCTGAAGATCATGTGGTACGAGTTATCAATTCTATGGTTAATCAGGTAAACGATGGCCTTTTCTTTTCTCACTTTCCAGGAGGCGGGCGCAGTTCCTATCATCCCAAAATGATGACAAAAGTGATCCTCTATGCCTATACGCAAAAGATCTATTCCTGCCGTGAAATCGCGAAGTCTCTTCGAGAACATCTTCCGATGATGTGGTTAGCCGGCCAACAAACACCAGATTTTCGAACAATCAACCGTTTCCGTTCGGAACGGATGAAAGAAATGATCGAACCTCTATTTACAGAACTCATCAAGCTCTTATTAGATCGAAAATACATATCAATGGAAAATTACTTTTTGGATGGGACGAAGCTGGAAGCGAACGCGAATAAGTACACGTTTGTATGGAAAAAAGCAACGGATCGATACGAAGAAAAGCTTCAACAGAACATTCATTAAACCTTCCAAGACATTGAAGACGCCATCCGTTTAGATGAAAAGATCCTCTCAGAGGAGGAAGAATCGGTTCAACGTGTGACTTCCGAACAGTTAGAAAAAGTCGTGCAACACGTGAAAAAGCAGGTCATCCAAGCCGAAACCGAAGCTGATGAGGATAAAGATAAGGAAAAGAAAAAAGAGAAGAAATCCGTCCTCCGAGCCAAACGTAAAGTACATAAAAAGCTGAAGGAAGATTTTCTCCCGCGCCTTCAGAAGTATGAGACCCAACAAGCGACCTTTGGCGATCGAAACAGCTATTCGAAAACGGACACCGATGCCACGTTTATACGAATGAAAGAAGATCACATGAAGAATGGTCAATTGAAACCTGGATATAACGTGCAAGCTGGGACCGAAAATCAATTTATCGTGGGATACTGTCCCAAAAGCCCTTTTAAATGAGAAAAAGCCACGGAGAAAATGAAAATTCTCTGTGGCTTTTTTCCTTTTTGCTTGTTGCAAGACAAGTTTCATGAATGGAAACACGAACACTTCCAGCTATATGATGAAGATGGAAACGAATTAAACGAAGATTTGGAAATCGAAATCGACCAAACTCTACATGACTTTATAGAAATACATCTCATGAGATCTTCCAACAAAATTTTAGAAATGGGGGTGAATATATGCCGACAATCACGCTACGCTTAGAGCTACATAAACCGACTCTTGCCAAACAACAGATGTATAAACGAATGGCAGAGACAAATACAGGATCCATTAAGTGTGATTTCCTGTTTATCCAAAACGCTCACCCCCTTGTTTTTTGTTGTTCAACATAACGCTTAATGGTTGCACTCGATACATTTCCTGCGGTCGATACAAAATAGGAACGTGTCCAAAGACTCGGCAGATGTTGAAGATGAGGAAATTCCTCTCTTAACTTTCTAGAAGTCACTCCTTTGATTTTTGCCATAATATCAGCAGGACTAAGTGTTGGTAGTGTGTTTAGGAACATGTGGGTATGGTCTTTGTCGCACTCTAAAGCAACAATGACAATTTCTAATTCTTCACATATTTCCTGTACTAACTGTTTAAATCGTTCCTCTACATCAGTACGGAGAAATATTTTCCTTCTGTATCGAGGACAAAAAACGAAATGATAGTTGATTAATGATACGGTTTTGTTTGTTCTTCTGTATTCGTTCATATTCACAATGTATCAGTTTTGTTTATAAACTACAACAGTTATACAACAAAAAGAGAGTGAAATTTTCGGATACTTGAAGTACCACAAAACCTTTCCGATTTTAGCGGTGCTCCGTATCCGTTCTCACTCTCATCCCATCCCTAAAGGCGGGCTATGCCCTGCATGGGCTTTCCCGTTCGGAAAATCTGTAAATAATTAAAGGAACTGATCAAAATCAGCTCCTCAATCAATTTACATGTGTACCTTTTTCTAATTCCCATATTTTCTCGAAATAAGGTTGTCCTTTAATTAACCGCTCACAGATCGATTGATGCTTAGGCGTCCATCCCTGACATACTTCGAGGTATAAAGCCCTCCACGCTTCATCAAAACTCATCATTTGAATGTCGCTATATTTCTCCGGAATCCATTCAGTATACCAATATCTTGCCTCTGCTGTATTTCCACTTGTGTATATCTGGTCAAGGGCCATGAACAACAATTGTTTCAGCTGTCGTTCGCGACGTGTCAGTCCTTTCATATCCTTAGGGTCGGGTGATAGGATATGGTATTCCTTTTTCTGATCACTGGTACCATTGAATGAAAAATGCTTCGGGTCCAATTCTTCTGCCATCTCATATACCAATTGTTCCTGTCGCGGTATCATCCTGCTCTTACGGATTGGAATCTTATATCCCATCGTATCGATCACAAGGCATTTTTTTCCGTCTGTCGCTATCATGCAATACTCGATTTGCTCTCTCTGGTTGTTTTTACGGATGTAGCTTTTGTTTTTCACTTCACGCAGCAGTTCTTCAGGTAATTCACTCAGGTCATTTTCTATGTAGTTTAAAAGAGGTGATTCCATCTTGATGATCGGCACTTGATCGAGAAGCTCGATGAAGTCCTCTTTTCTCCATTCATGGAATTCACAGACATTATAGCCGTTCTCTTCACCTTCGAACCAATTGACCCATACGTCTCTTAAATACAACATGTATACCCCTCGCTTTACAGGATTTACTGTTTTGTTAAAATCAGTATAGTCAGAGGTCCGTAAAATTATTCGAGAATCAGGCTTTTTTTAGTCGACAATTGTACCTTTTCGTCATTATTCATCGTTTCGATTGTTCAGGGAAGGCAAATAAATACTTCCCCAAACCAAGACAAGTCCGAGAATGAAGAGTATGGATTCTACACGTGTCAATATAAAGTAAAAATAGTTAACGAAGCCATGCCCCGTTGTAATCAAATTTAGAAACGCGATTAAACTGACCCCTCCTGATACAGCAAAGCTGAAGCCGAGCAATAATAAAAATAATCGAAATATCAAAGCCCTCATCCCCCGTCAGAGTGCTTGTACATACGTGTTAATTCACTATATGGGACATGGACTCAGGTTATGACAACAATTCATATTTTCCAAGTTTCTTCTATTATAATGTATGCAAAAACAAATTACTTTTAAAAACAAAGTTATACATATTAAAAAAGCTAATGAGAACAAAATTTCTCATTAGCTTTAAACCATTATTATTTTAATTAGTAAATCGTTTGAATAATAGCGCTACGTTATGCCCTCCAAAGCCTAATGAGTTACTCATGACTGCATTGACTTCACCTTTTCTGGCTTCATTCGGTACATAATCTAAATCACATTCAGGATCTGGAGTTTCGTAGTTGATCGTCGGTGGCATGATATTGTTTTCAATCGCTTTAATTGATAGGACCGCTTCCAAACCACCTGCGGCACCTAGCAAATGACCAGTCATCGATTTGGTAGAACTGATAGCAAGCTTTTGGGCATAATCTCGAAATACTGACTTGATAGCCATCGTCTCATATTTATCATTGAAGTCAGTACTAGTACCATGCGCGTTCAGGTAATCAACTTCATTCGGGGACATCCCTGCATCTTGTAAAGCGATATTCATCGCACGTACGCCGCCTTCTCCACCAGGAGCCGGCTGTGTGATATGGTGGGCATCCCCTGTAGAACCATAACCAACAATTTCAGCATAAATCCGAGCTCCGCGTTTTTGTGCTGATTCCAACGATTCAAGTATGAGAATCCCTGCACCTTCTCCCATTACAAAGCCATCGCGGTTTGCATCGAACGGTCGGCTTGCTGAGGAAGGATCTGTATTCGTGGATAATGCTTTAGCAGATGAGAATCCAGCCAATGCCATGCTTGTGATCGGCGCTTCGGTTCCTCCAGTAATCATGACATCTGCATCACCCCGCTGGATCGCTTTAAAGGCATCTCCGATCGAATTCGCTCCTGATGCACAAGCTGTGACGGTACATGAATTGATTCCTTTTGCGCCAAGCATGATCGATACTTGACCTGAAGCCATATCCGGAATCATCATCGGCACGAAGAAAGGACTGACACGACGCTGTCCTTTTTCCATAAAAATCTGGAATTGTTGTTCGTAGGTTTCCATACCGCCAATCCCTGAACCGATCCAAACCCCTACTCTTGGAGCGATTTCTTCTGTTATCGTCAAATCTGCATCCTTTACAGCCATTTGTGTTGCAGCGATAGCAAACTGAGTGAACCGGTCCATCTTACGTACATCTTTTTTATCCATGAATTGTGTAGGATCGAACTCAGTCGCTTCACCGGCAACTTTTACAGGGAATTGATCTTTATCCCTTCTTGTCAGTTCCCCGATACCTGATTTCCCGTTGATAATATTCGTCCAAGTTGTCTCTGTATCATTACCGAGTGGAGAGACGGTACCGAGTCCTGTGATAACAACTCGTTTACTCATAGTCTAATTCAGCTCCTTAAAAAACTATTTTCCCCATCTTAACGCTACTGCACCCCAGGTCAGTCCACCACCAAAACCTACGAGTACCAGTACGTCTCCGTCTTTTACCTTTCCTGATTCCCGTGCTTCGACTAAGGCAATCGGAATAGAAGAAGATGATGTGTTTCCGTATTTTGCTACTGTCGAAGCCATTTTTTCTTGAGGTAATCCTAGGCGCTCCCGTGCCGCTTCCATAATTCGGATATTTGCCTGGTGCGGGATCAGGAAATCTACGTCTTCTTTTTTCAGGCCAGCTTTCTCCACGACCTTCATTGATGATTCCGGCATTTGCCTAACAGCGAATTTAAAGACTTCACGTCCATTCATGTATAAATGGTCACCATTTTGATATAAATATTTCGCTCCTGAACCATCAGAACCCATATCAAATGATAAGATACCTTTATCATCATCTACTGGTGCAATGACTGCCGCACCTGCTCCATCCCCAAATAACACAGCAGTGTTCCGATCTTCCCAATCCGTTATTTTGGACAGCTTTTCTACTCCGATGACGAGCACGTTCTTATAAGTATCTGTATCGATATATTGCTTTGCCGTTATCATACCATAAATGAAACCTGCACATGCAGCACTGATATCCATGGCAACCGCATTTGTGGCTCCCAATCGTTCTTGGATCAGGCAGGCTACAGACGGGAATCCATAATCCCCGGTTACCGTCGCCACCAAAATCAAATCAATATCACTAGCATCCAGTCCTGCATCTCTTAATGCTTCTTTCCCTGCTCTTTCTGCCATGTGGGATGTATCCATATCATTTTCAGCAATTCTTCTCTCTTCAATTCCGGTTCTAGTACGGATCCATTCATCTGATGTATCAACCATTTTTTCAAGGTCTGCATTGGTCATCACACGTTCCGGGACATATCTGCCAATTCCGATTACGCCTGCATTCATCTTATTTCCCCTTTTTGTATGACTTTCTTAGTATCTTATATTATGACTTGGTACTAATTTTAATCCAATATTTATATATTGTCCAGTTATTATCATTTATTTTTATCCATATCATATCGTTAAACAATACTTTTTTCATAAAAAAGAACCTTCTGTAATTTCCATTCTGAAGGCTCTTTCTAGGTTATGTATACCTTGTACTATATATAAAATCTTTTTACTTATTTTCGGATGCTTCAATTCTTCCTAATTCGTAGGCATCATTCATTACATTCATAAGGATGTTTACGATAGGTTGAATGTCTTCCATTGATAATTCTACACCTTTTTCCTCCATCATTTGCTTTGCTTCCGGCAAATGAGTCATCGCGATTTGCATGAACTTCATACTTCTTTCTTGGTCCATTTTGTGATTCCTCCAATAAATTTATGGTTGTGGGAGTTTACCGGTTTCTTTATATTCTGTGACTAATGCGTTGATTCTGCCCTGGAGATCTTTCGGGACCACGTTACTGAATGGGGCTAGTGATATGACCTCTTCTTGAAAATCGTAATGGATGTTTCCGGTTCGGAGCTGCCCTTCATTATACTTCTCGGCAATCCTGACATAGAGGCGATCGACATGTTGAACGGTACTTGTCAAGACTGTTTGTTCACCGAGATCGGCCATATTCGAAACAAAGCCGATTGCATAATGCCCTTGTTCTTTGATTCGTTCGATGACTGGCACTGTATAACCATCCCCTGCAGGATAAAAGACGTCAACACCTTGTCCCGTCATTTCCCTTAAAATATTGAAAGCCCGGTTTTCGTCCTCCCAGTCCTCAACGAAGTCGATATGTGTTTCCACCTCTTCATTATATACATTGGCTCCTTCACGGAAACCAGTGGCCTCAGGCTGCCAAGGGAATGCTGCAATCATACCAACATGTCCTGATTCAGTCATCGCACCGGAGATGATTCCAGCAAAGTAACCCATCGCATAAGAGTCGAAATGGATACTTGTGATTCGCTCCCCGCTAACCTTACCATTAAAGCTTACAAAATGCATGTCTGGGAATTCTGACTTGATTTCCATAAATAATGGGGCATAAAGCTTCCCATGACCGAAGACAAGATTTACATCGTTCTTTTGAAATTCTCTGACTGCTGATAGAACCTGTGCTTTTGATTTTACTTCTTCACGATAATATACTTCTTTACCGAGTTCTTCCTTAATCTGAAGTAAACCCTTATACCCTTTTGTACCCCAGCCTTTATCGGTAATGGTATCCTCAATCAAAAGTCCAACACTCTCTAACTCTCCTGTATTCAATGCTTGCTGACACCCAGTAAGAGTAAGAAGGAAAAATGCAATCAGGAAAGGGATCATCTTTGTCATTCTATTTCCTCTCCTCTTTACTACTAAGACATTATTACTACTAGTATAATCGATTTACAAATGGGAACGAAAAATAACAAGAGTACTATATTCGACCGTTTAAAGATTTCGATATAAAAGCAAAGACTTCTTATGTCTTCTCATAAAAGGTGACAATCTTTTCGGATGGAGTCCCCGTTAATAATTGATTACACGACATGATAAACTTCTCTTTTGTAATTGTAAAGTTATTACTGAATTCTCTAGTTTGGTCCGAATCTCCTCCTTTTTCTAATTTATCAATTGTGTAACATCTCTCCATGATCGGGTTGCTGCAGCCCAAAATTTTAGGGATTCTCATAATTTGATACTCTACTTCATAATGATCAGCAGCTTGGGAGAGTAATGTTTCCTCTGTCAGCATCAATGTGCCATACAAATTGGCAGGGCTTGGGACTCGTTCGGTTAAGAAAGGCTCATCTTCATTTCCGTATACATCCATCGTAGAAACAAGGATTATTTTACTATTTTGTTCAGCTGCATATTGTACAACCTGCTTCATATTTCGTTGATGGTTCTGGATCACTGATTTCACCTCTGATAATTCATTTGTTTTAGGAAAGTTTTGAGCGAGGTGAAAGATAAAGCCAACCTTTTCGAATTCCTCCCAGTCAACCTCTTCTATTGATTTATTGTAAAAGTGGAAAAATGCATTCCTCCCGATAAAATCAAGGCCAATATGTCCATCTCTATCTATATGGTCAATACCGTACACGTCAATTTCCTTATTGATGAACTCATTACAAAGGAGTATTCCCAGCTCCCCTGCAACTCCTGTAATCAGGATATTCTTCATAGTACAGGGCCCTCCATTTTTTTCAGTATAATACTATCTTATTTATGAAAATGAAATTATGAACTAAATCCTACTACCTTAATAGATGAATATCCATACTTTCGGAGAGATTATTATGTACATTGCCCATATAAGTATATTAGGGATCACCAAGTAGTCCATTAGAATTCTTCCTAAATTATAACCTTCTGGAAGAATTCTATTTACATTGGTCGATCCCTATAATTCAGTCTCATTTTGTTGATAAAAGATTTTTACTTTTTGGACCAGATCATATTTCCCACCAGGTAGCTGGAGCGTCAAAGAAATCGGTGCGCCTATTTCTTCTCTGAACTTTTCATATGCCCTGCTGTGTTTTATAAAGGAGTAAGGTGTCCCTTGCATATTGTGCCATATTTTCACTGGTAATGTAGAAGGATATTCGTACATTCCTTTGTCCTTCACCAATAACATCGTTGCTTCATCTTCCGACAGTTCATATGCTTTGCTGATTTCCCGGCGGAACTGCTTATAAAAAAGCTTTTGCTCCATAACCGCTTCACCATGTGTTTTCAAGCTGAAACATGGATTCATAAAAGCTGCTGAACGGATGATCCCTTCATGACGGTGCATCCATTTCAGTGCCGATAACGCTCCCATCCCTTCAGCGAATACATGGATTTTAAAATTGAGGATTTCTTGCTTGATGATAGTATGATATAGCCTATGCAGTAGCTCAACACTGCGTTCATTACCCCAGTGACGTCCATAAAGGTTCGAGTAATAAACCGTATAGCCGTGCAGGCACAGTTCTTCTATGAATTTCCTCCGCTCAGGATGATGAATCCATGAGCTTGTGTGATCTGATACAAAATGATTTGTATCACCGATGATGGAAATTGCAAAACCATTCGGTCGTTCAGGGAGATGAATGATTCCATGCTGATCATTCATTTTAAAAAATCGGTGGGTGTTATTACTCAAATTGAATCACACCTTATTCTTCATTCTTAGTTAATGTATGCGAGAAAAGTAAAAGAGAACAGGTTATTCGCCCAATTTTCTTATCCTTTTGTCCAGTAAGAGCAAAAGATGAACTTTTTTTGGAAGTTTCGCGAAATCGTTTTGATCGTGGGGAACTTGTGCTACAATATGAAAGGGATAAAGAAAACTTGGCATAGCCTTGGCGAAGGCTGAGCCATAGTTGCACTTATACTTTTTAAGTGTAAATTGCTACATATTATTCTAGAGGTGATCGTATGCGTTACATTTGGACAATAATCTGGGCATTATTGTTGAGCAATATGGCTTTCTATGTATTAAGCTCAATGCAAGGTGGAGAATACAGCTTCGGACTTGCATCTGGAATCGGACTTGTTTTTGCTTTATTCGTATTTGTATTAGGTGATGCGGGAATAAAGGACGAGACAACGGATTGAAATGGAGTGGCTCAAGCTTTTGAGTCACTCTTATTTATTTTACATAGAATGGTCTTGCTGCTGTTTTTGAGATAATAGGCTAGTTTTCGAGATAATTTCAGAGTTGTTGAGATAAATTTCCTGAAATCATGGTTTGTTATAGGTTAATGGGTGATTTCTTTTGGAAAATTGATTTTAGCGAAATTCTCGACACTCCTGCGGGAAAGCGAGCCAGGCAAGACCCCTTAGCAATTTAAGGATCTTCGACTAACAACCACCACGTTCCTGTGGTGAACGTCGATGCCAGCATAAGGAAAGCTTCTAAGAATTCTCATCGCAGACACGAAAATGATTTCATTTTTGTGTTGACATCCTGTGCAAGTGAGCGAGGTGGATTACGGATCGCCCGTGGAAAGGGAGTGAATTTCGCAATAATAAAAGAGTCAAAATAAGAAAACGAGACTGATCCAAGCCAGTCCCGTCATACTTCATAATATTTTACTTAAGAACGATTTTGTCCGAATATGTTGTGGATCTGAAAACAGCATTTTCGGTTCATTTTCCTCGACTATATATCCTTCATCCATGAAAATGACCCGATCTCCGACTTCTCTTGCAAATCCCATTTCATGTGTGACGACGATCATGGTCATCCCCTCTTTAGCTAATTGCTTCATGACTTCCAATACTTCACCGACCATCTCTGGATCTAATGCAGATGTCGGTTCGTCAAAGAGCATGATCTCAGGTTCCATCGCCAGGGCCCGTGCTATGGCTACACGCTGCTTCTGACCACCAGAAAGGGAATCCGGATATGCATCAGCTTTTTCAGATAACCCGACTTTCGCAAGAAGTTCATTCGCCTTTTCTACTGCTTTATTACGATTCCACTTCCTTACTTTCATTGGGGACAAGATGATATTTTCTAAAACGGTTTTATGTGGAAACAGATTGAACTGTTGGAACACCATTCCGACATCTGTCCGCAGCTTGTTGATATCCGTGGATTTATCGGTTATGTCAATGCCTTTTATATAAACCTTCCCGTCGGTGATCGATTCGAGCAGGTTCAGACATCTAAGAAAAGTAGATTTACCGGAGCCAGAAGGCCCAATTACACAGACCACTTCTTGCGGCTTTATTTCTGCACTGATGTCCTTCAATACTTCAAGTGAACCGAAGGATTTTTTCAAATTCTGTACTTTAATCATTCTGTAGCCCATCTCCTCTCAATGTAGTTTAACACAGTACTTACTGATAGTGTTAAAACGAGATAGATCAGTGCAACAGTTAGATAAGGTTCCCAAGCCCGGTAATATTGTCCTTGCATCGCTCTTCCCCAATACATCAATTCGGGAGCAGCGATGATCGCAAGTATCGATGACTCCTTAATCAGAACGATGAATTCATTTCCTAACGGAGGAATCATTCGTTTAATAGCTTGAGGTAAAATCACATACCGCATCGATTCATAATAATTCATTCCTAATGAACGTGAGGCTTCCATTTGGCCTTTATCAATGGACTGGATCCCAGCTCTGAAAATTTCTGCGATATAAGCACCTGCATTCAAAGATAGACCCAAAACTCCGGCCAATATTGCATTTGAATCACCGATCAATAGCGGAACAAATCCAAAGTAAATCAATAAGATCTGAACAAAAAATGGAGTGCCTCTGAAGAATGTAATGTACCAGTCAAGTGGATACCTGAGAGCCCGATACGGAGAGAGCTTCCCTAAGCCAATCAATAATCCCAGCACTGTACCGATTAGAATACCAACAAACGAAAAGCCGATTGTATAAAGAGTTCCCCTTAAGAAATATGGTGCGTAATCTAAAATTAGATCATATCTGAAATTCATTGTCCTCTCCCCTTAAAGAATTGGCAAAGCCTAACTTTTTTGCACAGGCTGAGCCATAGCTGCATTGATACTGAAGAAAGGGCTGACAATCAGTGTGTCAGACATCTCCAACACTTCCGTCAGCCCATAAACTTGTTATTCCTTTTCCATCTGCTGTTTCAATGCATCAAGTTCCGGTTCATCACCGAACCATTCTTTATAGATTTCAGAATAAGTACCATTATTGATGACTACTTTCACAGCTT
The DNA here is from genome assembly GCF_045920555.1 of Pseudalkalibacillus sp. A8. Taxonomy (NCBI): domain Bacteria; kingdom Bacillati; phylum Bacillota; class Bacilli; order Caryophanales; family Fictibacillaceae; genus Pseudalkalibacillus; species Pseudalkalibacillus sp. A8. The sequence continues at coordinate 2,000,229 of NZ_CP174509.1, read as the reverse complement.
TATCGAAATCCGTTTTCAAGTCGCTTCCTTTAGGGAACATGAGGCCATAAAATTCAGATTCAAAGTTTTCTTCATCACTGATCGTTTTCAGCTTTTTATCCGGATTATTTTTTGCATATTCGAGGACGACGCTGTTATCTGCAACGACCGCATCCACTCCACCCTGAACCAGTTCCATGATAGCCAATGTATTATTATCGAACTTTTTTATGTCTTTATGATTCGTTCCAAGGATTTTTTCAACGGCAGCTTGTCCTGTCGTACCATTCTGCACAGCGACTTTCTTGCCTTCCAGATCTTCAGCACTTTGGATATCACTGTCTTCTGGGACTAATATCATATTTCTGGATTCAAAATACGGCGTTGAAAAATCATAGGACTGTTTTCGATCATCATTGATCGTGATTGCTGAGATGGCAAGGTCTGCCTTCTCTCCTTGTATTTCCACAAATAACGGGTCCCAGCCGATATTTTTATAGTTAGGTTTAAAACCCGCTTCTTCCATTACAGCATCCAGGAAATCGATATCGAAACCAACGATTTTATCACCTTCCATATACTCGAAAGGTGCATAAGCAGCATCAGTGACAACTTCCAATTCCTTATCATCCCCGCCTGAACTTTCCCCGTTGCCGCCACATGCAGCTAAAATTGCGAGCAAACCGATCATTATTACAATAAACGGAACCTTAATGACCTTCATCTTATTAATCCTCCCCCAAATTAATTAAAACAGTACTGCCTTACAAATGACTTTATACCCGCTCCTTTTAATAATTTTCTAAATTTTCAATAATTTAATTCTAGTATTAAAGTCCGTTTTTTTCAACAAAAAAATTGAACAAGCATTCAGATTGTGTCTTTCATGGTTTCCGTTTGTAGGTCCACTTTCGATTATGGTTACTTGTTTCAGGAAAAGAATCCCCTGCATGTAATTTGATTTCTTTCGGGTCCTTCACCATGCTTCCTGTTTCACCGATTTCCACGTATACTCCATTGTTTGGTGCTTTTTGCCCTGGGTTGAATTGATGATTCTGTCCCATTAAAATCCCTCCTTTTTATTAGGTAGGATTACCCCATCACTCATAAATTATCGGTTATATGCTCCCGTCAAGTATGTAAAAAAGACACAAAAAAAGCCACCTTTAAATGGTGACTTTCCATCATCAATAAGAAACAAGTGAAATAGCTGTGAGGAAATGCAGAGGTAAGACGATCCGTTCAAACCCTAAGCCAGGCTCAGGGAAACCCATATATTGTCGAGGTTGAATCCCAGGTTTTTTCTTGTATTTTACTTCTATTATTAAGTATAGGTTCTGTTTATCAACTTTTTCGACATATCCCTCATACACTCCACCGTCCATCACATGGCACTGAACATATTGATTTATATGCTGCTTACATTGTTTTTGCATCAGTTGGTTATGCTTGTTTATGGCTTTCATATATTTACGATAAGGCACGATCTTCCCCCCTCACATTTTCATGATATTCACACAGGTCAGAAAATGTGTAAGGACATGTTAAATACAATTGTCACGAATTATCTATTTACTAGTGGATTGTTTTATTGTTTAATGACTACATGTGCCTTGAAAGTAGAAACTAGAGATCTTGTGGAGGAACCAAATGGAATACTTTATCTTATTGCTTAAATATGCTTTTTTCGGTTTTGTACAAGGTATTACTGAACCGATACCGATTTCGTCAAGTGGACATATGGTCTTTGCAGAAAAGATTTTGGACATACATATTGAAGGATTCAGTTTTGAAGTGTTCATGAATTTCGCATCGCTACTTGCAGTCCTTGTAATCTATCGGGAAGACCTTGTCAGGCTCACAACCAACGGTGTGAATTTTGCAATGACAAGAGAACGAAAATTCAAATCAGATTTCATGTTCATCATTTATCTGATCATCGGAACGATCCCTGCTGCGGTTATTGGAATATTAGCTGAGGATTTCATTTCTAAGAATTTGAAAAACATCAAGGTTGTCGGGGTATCCCTGATCATCACCGGTATCGCGTTATGGTTGATCCGAAACCTGCGCGGGCGTAAATATGATCAAGACTTGTCAATTAAAGATGCACTCATTGTCGGACTCGCACAGGCAGCAGCATTGATTCCTGGGATCAGCCGGTCAGGTGCCACGATTGTGGCCGCAATGGGGCGTGGAATGAAACAAGAAACGGCACTACGCTATTCGTTTCTACTATATATACCAGTCAGTATCGGGACAATGATTTTAAGTTTCAGTGACCTTAAAGATGATCCACTTCTTGATCAATTATTGATCCCTTATCTTATAGCCTTTTTAATCTCTTTTATTGCCTCATATATTTCATTGAAATGGCTTATGGGGATCATGGCTAGAGGAAATTTGAAATACTTTGCTATATATTGCTTCATCGTAGGACCTTTAGTGATCCTGTTCATGTAGAAGCCAAGTTTAAAGCAGGTTAAGCCAGAATTGAACTTATATACTGTATAATGTTATTTTAAAACGCTGTTCAATCAGCGTTTTTTTGTGCATTTAAAAGGAACTGATTGGTTTCTCAAGAATTAAATAGATTAAGGATGGGGATCTGATGGCAGGAGTATGGATATGGATCATCGCATTCTTTGTTATAACCGGTCTCTTCCAAATATTCGATTCACTAACAAAGAAAAAGACTATTATAAGGCTAAACGTGTATGAAGAGATAAAAAAATGACTGAACGATGATTCAGTCATTAGGAGGATATTAATTGAAAGAATACATCGGAAAATGCGACCTATGTCAAAAGCCTATTTACTGTATGGATGGATTTTTCAATGGAGTCAAAACAGAACAAGGACTTTTTTGTTTCGATTGTGGACAAAAGCGGAAATCTTCGTCCTAACCTCCACTGACTGGCGGTAACAATGCAACCGTATCACCAGCTCTGATAACTTGGTCAGGGTCATTTACGAATTCCTCATTCACAGCCACCATAACATTTGTCAAATCAAGATGAGATTCTGTTTCACGAAGATGGGAAACGAGTTCGTCTACTGTCAATACGTCTTTTTTGACCAAAATTTCACTCTTTCCGACCTTTTCCTGTAACCCCGCAAAAAGTAATACGTTAATCATCCAAGTGCTCCTTTCCAGGTTTTCCAGATGGATATTCCGTTTTTTCAAGCTGGTCTCCAATCCACTCTTCGCCATCGTCCCAATGCTCTTTTTTCCAGATTGGGACGATTTCTTTAATCCGTTCGATCGCATAACGACTAGCCTCGTAAGAATCTGCCCGATGTGGTGTCGAGACAACAATGACAACTGCGATATCTGATATCTCCAATTGACCAATCCGATGGACGATTGAAACACGCGCTTCCCTCCATCTATTGGTTATTTCTGAACCGATCTGCTCCAGCTTCTTTTCAGCCATTGGTATATAGGCATCATATTCCAGAAACAATGTCCGCTTACCGTTGGTCAACTCCCTCACTGTGCCGATGAATGTATTGATTGCCCCTGCATGCGGGTGGATAACTTTTTCAACAACTTCATTTATTTGAATTGGTTCTTTTGTGATGTAAAAATGTTTAGCCATGGATTCATCTCCGTTTTAAGAGTTTTTCTTTAATATACTCTGTAAATTCCGCAGCTTGACTGGGTTTAAAGATGAGGAGTCCAGATCTTTCTTCCAAATGATCAGTTATAACCCCTACCACATTTTCGCTTTGCTTCAATAGACTCAGAAGGTCTTGATCGTCTCTTGCAATGAGGAATTTCGGGTATTGAGCCTTTTTAAATCCTTCTATTAAAATAAAATCCAGCTGTATCACCTTATACATCATCACAATTTTTTCAAGGGGAATTGATACCGTCCCATTAACCTTTAAATGGAGAACGCCTTCTCCTTCAACTGCAGTCATATAGGCACCTTCATTTTGAAATTGGGCTGTATCTGTATTCCCAGGCTCATTAAAATCAAGTGATCCGCCATGCCCATGGTGTTTTATGACACCTACACGGTATCCTTCATTTGATAACTGCTTTACGAGCTCTTTAATAAAGGTCGTTTTGCCACTATTTTTATAGCCTGCAATTTGCAGGACTGGAATGTCATGGCTTACTTTTCCCATGGATTCAAGTCACTTTCATTGTCCAACAATAAAACTTCCACTTCATCCCCAGTTTTAAAGCCTCTCGTTCCGCCCGGAAGGACAATGAATGTATCCGCTTCTGCAATTGAAGTGACAGAGCTCGATTTATCCAGTCCTGTCGGAGCGACACGGACACCTTCGGTAGTGTATTCGATTTTTCCGCGTACCAATCTGGTGAAAGGATTCGGTTTAGGGAAATCCTTTGCTAACACAGCTTTTATTTTTGCAAGGAATGGCGTACTCTCCACAGCTTGCTTTATAAAAGGCCTCAGGAAAAGTTCACCGCCGACAAAACACGCTGAAGGGTTCCCCGATAACCCGAATAACAACTTACCTTGATGTTCTGCCACAGTTGTCACACTTCCAGGGCGCATCGCAATTTTATTGAAAAGCGTATTCGCGCCGAGTTTCTCATAAATGGCTGGAAGATAGTCATAGTCCCCCACTGACACTCCCCCTGTTGTGACGAGGGCATCAACATCATTCAACACCGCAGAAACGGCCTCAAAACATGCCTCAAAATCATCAGCTAACTTACCTAAATACAGTGGTTCACCACCCATTTTCCTGATCTGGGCTGAGATCATGTATGCATTGGAATTACGGATCTTACCGGGCTGCAACGGTTCATCGATATCCAGCAGCTCTGTGCCAGTTGCATAGATTCCAATTTTCGGTTTACGGTAAACTTTGATTGTTTTGTAGCCGAATGTCGCTAATATTGCTGTTACGCCTGGCTTTATCCGGGTTCCTTTTTCAATGAGGACAGTCCCTTTTCCTGTATCCTCACCTTGTTGGGCAATGTTTTGACCAGGTCTAAACTTTCTTCCAACCTCGATCATCGGTTTAGAGTCTTTTTCATATTCTTTGACAACTTCAAACATCGAAACTGCATCAGCTCCCTCTGGAATTGCTGCTCCAGTCATGATACGGATCGCTTGTCCTTGCCGTAAATGAGACTTGGCTACTTGACCAGCGCCGATTTCTTCAATGACCTCAAGATGAACAGGTGTTTCAGTAGAAGCCTTCACAGTATCCTCCGCTCTTAATGCGAATCCATCATATGGAGAGCGGTTGAATGGTGGGACATCGTGATCCGCGATAATCGGTTCTGCTAAAACTCGATCCAAGACATCTTCTATGTTCAGTTCCTCTGCTTGTAATTCCAGGGGATGAGCCAGGACCCTTTTTACCCCCTCTCCAATTTCCATTGGTTTTCTCCGTTCAACGACCATTGTAGTCACCGCCTTTATTCATTCCACCTTCATTTTAGCAAATACTTAACCTGGTTTCACGAGTTCAATTGTTAGTTAAACAATCCTCAAAAAAATGGACCGATCCATGATGGACCAATCCATTACACATGCTAGGATTCTTATTGGATCCCGAGGGCGATTTTCGCGTAACGGGACATTTTGTCTTTCGTCCATGGCGGATTCCAGACGATATTGACGTCTACGTCCTTCACTTCTGGAAAGTCGATCAATGCGTTTCGGACATCATTAGCGATCGTCCCGGCTAATGGACAGCCCATAGCAGTCAGGGTCATTGTCACTTTTGCCATGCCTTCTTCATCCAGCTCAACATCATATACAAGCCCTAGATTGACGATATCCACGCCTAATTCGGGGTCTTCCACTTCTTCCAATGCTTCCATCAACTTTTCTTTAACTTCTTCGTTTCCCATAATGAACCCCTTCCATTTCGAGTTTCTATTAATAGTATAACCCATTGTCAGGAGGACATAAAATGTTCCGCTTCAACCTCTTAATTGGTTGGGAAGATTGTTGATCGATTGGTTCAATGATTCAAGCTTCGGCTCTATCCTGTGCAGTAGATATAGGGTTACTACAACAGGGAAACCGAACTCACTCATCATCGAAATCCATTGTTCCATCTCCTCACCCCTTTCAGGTCATATTTTTTATAGAAAGTTAAAAAGGGACCGACTGAAGATAAGCCGATCCCTGTAACAACTTATGATAATGGAATATCTATGACATTACGTTCGACCATGCGAGCCCCTTTTTTCGCAATCAAGTCTCCACCCGATGATACGAATGCATTTTCAGCTAATATCGGATCCATAGCTGTTTCCAATGCTACTGTGTCAACAGGTTCTACTGGTTCATCAAGGGATATACGGACTGTCTTTCCCTCTTCATTTTCAAATAACAATTCAATTTGCTTCGCCATGAAGATTCCTCCTTTCTCAGATTAGTTGAGCGGGTTAAGCACTAAGGTCAAATGAGTTCGTACGTTCGACATCGTTGATTGGATACTGTTGAAGCGGTGCCAGTGCCTCGACGATGGCGAAAAGCTGGTCATGTGTCGCACTGCTTTTTCACGTTCGTGAAACTCTTCCGTTTGTAAACCGGCTTTCCTTCAAGGTCCATGCCAGCATCAAAGGTGATCGTCAATCTTGTGTCGTTGAGGATTGCTGTTGCCATTTTCCCACCCCCTTTCACTCTATAAATACAAAGTCGAAAGAAAAAAGGGGGAGGTGGATTTGAAATTTTTCATTTTTTTGATTTCGTGGCCTGGTCGATCAACTTTTGGGTTTGGTTGAGCAACTTTTCAGGTTAGTCGAGCAACTATAAGTGCCGTTCCTTCAAAACAGTACAACACCTCATCATAAAAACAAAAAAGAGACCTTCTGCAGGTCTCCTTGTGTTTATCTTATAATTTTTCCATTATCCAATTTACTGCTTGATGACAGGCTTCGCGAGTAACCTTATGGCCAGAAGACGGGTCAGTCACCATTTGAATTTGATTCTCTTTAAACAGCCCAGATTCCATTATATTTTTATAAAATCTTTTCGTCAGTTGGTACGGAACGACATTATCGGATTTCCCATGCCAGATCAATAATGATCGATCTCCTAACAGTTTTGGATTCAAAGATAAATCATAAGGCTTTAAACTTCTGACTTTCGATTCGAGTTCTGACGTCGATAGCGGGAGCTTTCCACCATCCTTCTGGATTGAGTACACCATCATATTTGCAAACTGCTCATAGCTCGGCGTTCCCATAAGTGAAATAGCGGTTTTTATCCAGTCATACTGGGTAAGCGCCCCGAACATCGTGATGCTTCCCATAGAAGTACCAGCTACTCCAATCCGTCCAGGATCGGTTTGATTGGTTTTCACCAAATGATCAGTGATCACTTTTAGCTCTACAATCCCCTGCATGACGATATCCCAAAATTTCCATTGCCTTTCTTCTGAAGATAATGGGACTGTTCGTTCACCGTGCAGCGGAAAGTCTGGCAGAATTACACGAAAGCCATTCTTGGCAAGTAAATAAGCATATGAAAGGTTCTGCTCCTTCGAACTTGTAAAGCCATGAAGAAAAACGAGTGTCGGTAGTTGTTCTGAAAATGCATCTTCTTTTGCTGCATTCAGTATGGGGATCCCTTGAATGTATTCTGTACTGATATGGATCATGGTTCACCTGCTCTATCGATTAATTATTATTATTTTACCAAACTGTTGATAGGGATTTAAAATGGAGGAACTTAAAGCGAGAAAAGCACCCGCCAATAGCGGATGCTTTTTCAAATAAGTCTATTGTTGGGTTTTGTTGTAATAGTCAACGCTTGTTTGAGCGCCTTCTGAGACCATTTTACTGTCTTCCATATCCTTTGGATCTCCAGCTTTTTCAATAGGTACATTTGAATTTCTGAACTTACTTGCACGGTCTTTGACTTTCGTTGAAAAGTCCGTCAGGGTTTCTTTTACCTTGATTCGGTTTGAACGATCTTTTAGATAGTAAGTAGCCGCTCCTGCTACACTTGCTGCAACCCCTGACATGATAGCTGTTTTTGGTGTGAATTTCATTTCTAGTCAACCTCCTCAGGTAGTATTATTCCTTAATTACCCTTTCTAAAAGACAATAAACACCCAAGTTCTTCCTATTTGAATGCCCTAATCATGCTTATTGTTCATTTTGGTAATTCTTCGGATGGATTTCTTCCCCGCTTTTACCTGTATATCGGAGACCCCATCCTGTAAATGCTGCTATGAACATGACGATCAACAATCCCCACCCTTGGAAGACGTACGGGAACACATCTGTCGGCTCAACGATCGTCAGGAAATCATAATCTTCTGCTGCTCCTTTAATCGTCGCCCATGCAAGTAATACACCACCGCTCCAAGGGAATATATAACCTAATGATGAAGAAACGGTATCAAGAAAATTAGCTCGGCGATACGGATGGATGTTGAACTCTTTTCCAAGCTTTCTTACAAATGGTGCTGCCGCAATCTCTGCTGCTGTATTGATCGTGATGAAGACATTCAATGACGCGACAATTGCAAAAATCGATAATTCAGCCCTACGAACTACGTTATTGATGAGTTTCATGAAGAAGTTGCGAATCGCTTCCATCGTGCCTGCTACTTCAAGTAAATGTGCTGCAGATAGAATGAATAAGATCAAGATAGCCATGTTGAAGTATCCACCGATTCCACTCATCAATGCTCCTTCAACTACCGGGGTCCCATTTTCTTTATGAATCGAGATGACTTCGCTCAAAGGCGTTCCAGTTATGAAAATGACTGCTATCGATGAAACAATCCCCCATGTCAGGGAAGTAAGTAAATGATGTCCGCTCAACGCTAAGTAAAGGACGAGGACGAAAGGCAACAACAACCATAAGCCCGCTGGATCTACCTGTTGTTCAAGCTGGGCAAGTGCATCTGCGTTTCCAATGCTGCCTCCTCCACCGAAAATGATAAACAAGATCAAAGACGGTATTGCCGCAGCAATCGAATACTTGAATCTGGAGCGAACGACGCCTGGCACATCCGCTTCTTGGGTAGTCGCCGATACAATCGTCGTATCAGAAACCGGAGCCAGGTTATCTCCAAAAACAGCACCACTTAATATTGCTGCTAATAAAACAACTGGATCTGCTCCCAGGACAAGGCCAGCTGGATACATGAGAATCCCAAAGGTTGCAACGGTTCCGTAACCTGTTCCGACGGCAGTTGAAAATAATGCTGCCAGTAGAAAGGTGAGCCCGACAAAAAAGCCGCCTTCAAGCCCAGTTTGGAAACCGAACCAGATCAGTCCATCAACCAAACCTCCTGCAGAGAGCAGTTTCGCAAACATCCCAGCCCAAAACCACGCGATGACAGCGATGACCCCTATCGGTTGAGCCATACCTGCAAATAGGGTTTGCGCATAATCAGACCATTTTGATTTACAAAAAAATAATCCAATCAAAATTCCGAGGACCATCCCAAGTACAAGAGCTTCTTCTGTTACTAATTCAAGAACACTTAAGGTAATAGCCCATACGATGAAAAATATGAGAGGAATAGTAGCTGCAAAGACTCCTCCACGAAATTCAAGGCGTTCAATGCTTTTCTTACCGATCGCCTCTTTCACTTCGCTCGTATGATGTTCATTTCCCATAAACCTTCCTCCATTTCATAGAAACATGCGCAACTATGATAACATATTTTCTTAATATTCGACAGTTTTCGAGGAGCTTACATTTATTGGACTTTTTAAGATAAGCTAGGTAAAATTAAACGTACGCTGTAAAAAAACAGTTCCTTGGTCAGCTGATAAAGTATTTTGACCCAGTGGCTGGTCGATTAAAGCAAGACAATATATAGAAGGGGGATTGGGGATGTCACAACCCTACTTGATTGCCGTTGATCTTGACGGTACATTGTTGAAAGATGATAAAACAGTGTCCATGCAAACGAAAAATGTTTTGAAACAAGCAATGGATCATGGTCATCATGTCGTAATCTCAACTGGAAGGCCATTCCGTGGCAGTGAACAATACTATCATGAGCTTGGTCTATCTACTCCTATTATTAATTTTAATGGCGCATTTATCCATCACCCGAAAAATCCTGGATGGGGCTACTTTCATTCACCGATGGACATGGAAGTTGCACAAAGCATTGTTGAGACCTGTTTGGAATTCGATGTGAAAAACGTGATCGCAGAAGTGCTTGACGATGTCTATATGCATTACGAAGATGAATTTATCATCGATTCTTTTTTAATTGACAAAGAAAGCGTAAATGTAGGCCATCTGACACAAGCCTTGCCACATAACCCAACTTCAATTTTGGTTCGTCCTCATGACCACCATGTAAAAGAATTGAGAGAGCTGCTCAAGGCTAAGCATGCTGAAGTCATCGACCATAGAGTGTGGGGTGCCCCATGGAACATCATCGAAGTCGTAAGAGCAGGATTGAATAAAGCTGTTGGTTTGAAAAGGGTAGCTGAATCGTTGAACGTTCCACAAGAAAGGATTGTCGCTTTCGGAGATGAAGATAACGATTTGGAGATGCTTGAATATGCTGGGCATGGGATTGCCATGGGAAATGCAATTCCTGAACTAAAAAATATTGCCAATGGAATCACAAAGTCCAATGAAGATGACGGAATAGCCTATTTCCTAGAAGATTTACTGTCTTTAAAGGAAAGTGTATAGAACCTCCTTTTGCGGGATACTAAATCCTGAAGGGGGTTTACAACTATGAGCAAGAAAAACCAATCAAAGCGTGTAACTGAACAAGGTGCAGAACGAGTTCAAGGAAATGATGCATATGAAATCAAGACGACCATGTCTGAAGCAGACCGCAATCGGCAGAAGGACCGATCCGAACTCCTTTCAAGGGGCGGAGAATAGCTAAATGTGATTTTAGATGGCCCAAAGGGCAATGAATGCCTTTTGTGGTCATTTTTATTCTAATAAAGGAAAGCTTCTAAGAACTCTCATCGCAGACACGAAAATGATTTCATTTTTGTGTTGACATCCATGTGCAAGTGAGGAGGCTTGCGGATCGCCCGCGGAAAGGGAGCGGATTTCCCAAAAATCAACAATTAAGTCAATAAAAAAGGACTGTCCTGAACCATCAAAATCTCCCGATGATCCAGTCAGTCCTTTCTATCCTTTCATACTGCTTTCGCATAAATGCTTCTCACTTCATCTAAAATAAGTTCAGATAAGAATAAATACGCTCTTTCATTGAAATGTAATCCATCCTGCACGAGCATCTTTTCATACAATTTATTTTTAGAAAAATAGGTCCATAAATCAATGTAGTGACAGCCTCGTTTAGATGTAATCTTTTTCGCGGCTTCTGCATACTTTTCAATGTCTTTATTGCTTCGTTTCTTTTGATGAGATTCGATGATCGGCGGCGGACTGATGATGATCGTCTTTTCAGCTGTTATCCGGTCAATCATGATTTCCAGATTCCGTTCATATTCTGGCAGGTTGATCCGCCTATGTTCACTCGCATCGTTCGAGCCGAACAGGACTGTCACAAGATCTGGTGAATGCCGTAATACATCATCTTGCAGACGTGCAAGTGCTGCCCTTGTCGTCTCACCCGAAATCCCTGAATTTACGATTGTCCAGTCTGTAAGGTTATTTCTTAATCGTGGTGTCAGCCTTTCGTAACCCTCTATGCTTTCTTCCTTAGCAGTATGACTGTCTCCAAAACATACTAATGTAGGCATATTCGAACCCTCCTTCAACGTAGTTTAATCCAAGTCAATGTACTTATACTTTCCAAACAAACTTTGTGGTTTTAGATTTGCTTCATGATGGATCGTTTCTTTGAATAGCGGACCAGTGTATGTGAATGTATGGAATTCTCCATTTTCGCCACAGGGATCGACGTAACTCGGAAGATTCAGAAGAAACTCCTCATCAAAATCTTTACCAAGATAATTTTCATCCAGCGCCTCAGTATCTATCCCACAGATGACAGCTTTATACCCAAGTGACAGGAAATTTGAAGTTAATTCACTGGTTGATTCCCCCCACAATGGAAATGAAGCTTCCAATGGAGTATTGTTCAAAAGTGATTCTCGGTATACATGTAAATCTTCGAGAAAAATGTCCCCGAAAATTACTGAATTCAATCCCTCATCTATAATTGAAGCAAATCGTTTATGTATTATGTCCTGATATTCAGTGTTTGAAGGTTTATGTGGTAAGGGAACCGTCAATAGCGGAATTCGAAGAGAGTTTGCTTGGGCTTTGATCAAATCTATGTGAATGCCATGAAAAGGGACTCTATTTGTCATCTCATCATAAGTCGTAAAAAGGTAAGCGACATTGGCATGTTTTGACTCAAGTACTTTATCGAGAGCCATCATACAGTCCTTGCCACCGCTCCAGAATAGGACAGATCGGTTAACCATTTTTTTCAGATTTTGGTTTGCAGTTAAAACAAAGTTCAGCCGTAGATTTCACCATTGGCTAAGCTTTGCTAAATTCTCTTTACATATATGTTCGAACGAATGTCCCGCTTTCCGTACATGACTTGTTCGTGTACCCTTCTATATAGACGATTGTTCAACCGAAAAGGTTTCCTTTTTCAGGTAAAAAGTAAAAGTTATGTTTAATGAACCTTTTTTGCAGGAATTTAGCAGTTGACCTTGAATTAGGAAAGTGGGTCATAGGAGGGTTACACCATGAAAATTTATGAAGTAGATCAAAAAATTTCTCATGCTACAAGACAAAGTATTGCAAACCTATTAACGCAGCAACGGATCAGTCACGAAAATTCCGGAACGTACGATCAAATATTGACTGGTATCCACCTTGCGCTTGAAAGCAAAGACACTGCTTACATTGTTGTCGCAGAAATTGAAGATGAAATTGTCGGTGTCGCCTTTTTTAACATTGGAGTCAGCTTAGCCCGCGGAGGACATTACATGTGGCTGAATGAGCTTTATGTTCAAGAGGATCTACGGAACAAAGGGATCGCCCGCAAGCTATTGCTTCATGTGATCTATTGGGCTGAAAGAAATGGAATCAAGTCGATCGAACTTGAAACAGGAATCAATAACGCCGTCACCAAACACATTTACCATTCTCTTGGTTTCTATGAAGTTGTATCAAAGCGCTATGGCTTTTCTTTTTAAAGGTCCGTCAATTTTGATACAATTGAATTAACTAATGAAGGGAGCAATGAAACAATGGCAGTTGAATTTACAATTGACCCTACTCCAAATCCGAATGCACTTAAATTCTCAGCAAATCAACCTTTATTTGACGGAAGACTTTCCTATCGACAAGGTGATGACCCTGAGGATAAAGTTGCTTCTGCACTTCTCAATATTGAAGGGGTAGAATCTATCTTCGGATTCCAAGATTTCATCACAGTGAACAAAACGCTTGATGGTGATTGGGATCAGATCGTGCCTAAAGTACAAGAAGTATTCCAAAATTCATATTGAACAAACCAATGGGGAGATCTAAAGTGATCTCCCCATTTTTATCATTTTTGCATAGGCAATTAAAAAGTCTAATCCTGCCTGAAGAATCCGAAGATACCCGTCGTGTTGACGATATTCGTGAATGCATGTGGATCAACTTCTTTGATGGCTTGCTCAAGATCATACAATTCATAACGGGTTACGACAATGATCAGAAGCTCTTTATCCTCATCAGTAAATCCACCTTTGGCAGGAATTTTGGTGATTCCGCGAACCATTTTTTGATGGATCGCTTGCTGGATTTCCTTCCCCTTCTTTGTAATGATCATTGCTGTAAGTTTTTCATGTCGAGTATGGATGACATCGATGACACGCGAGGTTACGTAGAGCGTCACCAGTGTATATAATGCTTTTTCCCATCCATATAATAACCCAGCTGTTAAAATGATCGCTGCATTAAGTGTGAAGAAATAGATACCGATCGGCCGGTCTTTCATGCGGGAAAGCACCATCGCTATGATATCCATCCCCCCTGTAGAAGCACCCCATTTCAAGGTGAATCCAATCCCGATCGCTGCAATGACACCACCGAAAACAGCATTCAACAGAATATCCTCTGAAATGACTTTTATAGGTATGATTTCAAGGAAAAAAGTTGTGGCTACAACACTTATGACACTGTAGATGGTGAATGATTTACCCACCTTCATCCAACCTAAGATTGCGACAGGAATATTCAAGATGAATAATAAGATACCAGTGGATGCTGGAATGGGCGTATTTCGCAATACACCAGCAAGCAATTGGGCGATTCCAGTGAAACCGCTGGCATAGACGTTTGCTGGAATCAAGAAGTAATTAAGTGATAAAGCACCGAGGGCGGCACCCATTAATATGAATATTATTTTTTTAATTTCAGTAACGAACGACATGTGCATCCCTTCTTTCTTCTCCTAGTAGAACGTATTATTTTTATCAAATGATGTTTCGATTTGTCAATGGATTTTTTACAACAAAAATCAACATTTCATTGCTTTTTAACCTAGCCAAGGCTACACTTAGAGAAAAGTCGAAAATGTAACGATTATGTGAGGTGTAAAAATGGCTATTCAATTGATTGTCGATACTGGTTGCGACCTACCTCAGCACGTGATTGATGAGCAGAGGATAGAAGTTCTTCCTTTAGTCGTCCATGTGAATGATGAAGAATATTATGACAAAGAATCCATTCAACCATCGAGGCTTTACACTTTGATGAGAGACGGAGCAGCTCCAAAGACCTCTCAAGTTCCTCCTGACCGTATGAAAGCTCTATTCGAAAAGATTGCTGAAAACGGACAACCAGCAATCTATATTACATTGTCATCTGAGTTATCTGGTACATATCAAACAGCCTGCCTCATCAGGGATCAATTACATGATGATGGCGTGAAAACAAACATAACAATCATTGACTCCAAAAGTGCTTCGCTCGGTTATGGTCTAGTTGCCTATTATGTAGCCCAAGCGATCCATAACGGCTCAGAGGATCTTGATGCTCTCGTTACTTACACACATACCCTAATCGACAAGATCAAACACATCTTTACTGTAGATGATTTAGAGTATTTAGTTCGTGGTGGCCGTGTATCGAAAACAGCTGGTTTTGTCGGTGGTTTACTTAAAATCAAACCGATTCTGCATATGGAAGATGGAAAGCTCTTCCCTCTTGAAAAAGTAAGAGGCAGCAAGAAAGTGCTCTCCAGATTGATTGAATTGATTGGTGAGCGCAGCAACGATCTTGAAAATCAGACAGTTGCAATCTCCCATGCCGATGATCTGACACGTTCAAATGAACTCAAAGAAATGATTGAAAATACTTTCAAGGTTAAAAACGTGATGGTCAATACGGTCGGATGTGCCATTGGAGCCCATGCTGGTCCAGGAACACTGGCTGTCTTCTTCTTGAACGGGTCCCCGGATGTCGAATAAATCCTCGGTTAAACGTCAAGCCTAATGGGTGACGACGTCCATAAGGAGGAATCAGCATGTCTAACACCAAAGACAACGATAAGAAAAAGCGTGATAATCAAGCACAGCAAGAGCTGAAAAATAAAATGGAACAAACGAATATCAATAAAGGAACACGACAATATTCGAAGAAAACGGATCATTTATAAGTCTTTACTCATATAGAGGCGACCTGTTCAAGGTCAGCCTCTATTTTCTCTTTACCACCCTTTTTTCATGGCCTCTCCTTTTCTCCTTAATTTGACTAGCGCACTCTTTCTCCAGGAGCGGACAGTCTCATATGAAACTCCTTCCCTACGGGCCAATTCCTTCATACTTCCCTGCTTCAGAATAATTGCATTTACATATAGTCGTTCCCGTTCCGATAGATTTCTACATACTCTTTTATGACAAGGTTGTCGAGGAAAGGAACGATGAAAGAAATGGTGCTCTGCTAGGAAGTGATCCTCTAAATGGACAATTTCCAATCCTTTCTGATTGAATAATTGCAGGAATCTCCCAGAGACATAGCGTCTCGTATATGCAGGAAAATACCCCTTTTCGATATCGAATCGTTCATAGGCTTCCCAAAGTGCAATACGGCCAACCTGATACATTTCATCGAATTCTAGGGCTTTGGAATATTTTCTGATCATGGATTTGATCAGTGTATCGAAATTGACAAGTACTTTTTCAAATGGTTCTTTCAAGAAAAACTCCATTCCTGAAAGCATGCTTTCTAAGTAATTCCGCGGTATTCCGATCTTACTAGAAGCAGATGTTTTGCTGCATATCCAGTAATGTTGATTTAGTAGTGCCGATGCTGTTGATAAGATCCATTATGACAGCAATACAAGTTCTTTTCTAAGTTCTTAAAAGTGTTCAATCATAATTTTGTTAGCTTGATGTTTGCTTCAGAACATAAAAAAGAAGCCAGTTGGATGACTGGCCTCTAATCGTCCATATCATAAGCTGATATTCGGATTTATTCCTAACATGGACAGTAGTATGATCGTTTAGCAAAAGAATTTTGTAATTGTTGATATGTTGGTTCGGGATCGTCGAGAGACTCTACCGCTGTTGTGATCAATTTGCTGTCGTCATAACGACGAAGAATGATTTCCATCCACTCTTCTTTTGTAAGGACATCCCCTTCAAACAGCCCTTGATGAGAAGCTTTCAATTTTTGATAGTCATTAAGATAGACCCATTTCCTCCCGATTTCTGGATTAAGGTTTGAATATGGTTCACCATTGATATAAGAATAGAGAAGATGAGGTAAATTGACCCCGCAATCGATTGGCAAGCCGATCCATTTCCAAGGCCTCGTATTGATATCTAACAGCTTGTATTCCCCATCGTTTTCATCGAATATGAATTCACATTCGGCAATCCCTTCATACGAAAACGCCTTCAATACAGATACTGCCCGTTCAGTCAATTCAGGTGCTTGAATCGACTCGACAAGACAAGTAGTTCCTACTTTCGGTGGATAAATTTCCAGCCTTTGGCCAGCCAACGTTCCCCGTACGATCTGATTGCCGTCCATATAAACTACCACAGTCACATAACCATCCCGGCTTACGTTCACAAATTCCTGAGCAATCAAATCGAGGCCTGCTTTTTTTGCAGCACATGTCTTTTCCTCAAACTCACTTTGGTCTTTTACGATAAATAAACCTTCTTGGAATTCATCATAAAAGGTACGTTTATTAATCGGTTTAAGGACCATCGGAAAGGAAAGCTTCTCAGCGATCGTTTTGCGGTTTGACCCATTGATGATTTCGTACTTCGGTACTGAAACGTTCAACTCTGCTGCCCGCTCGTATAACTGGGACTTATCCAGTATCTGTTCAAGTGTTTTATAGGCCGAAAAAGGCCATATATAATACTCGGATAATTCATCTGCATATTTTGCCAGGGAGAGTGCCCACTCGTCCATCGATGGAATCAGGATACATTTCTCTTTAAAGGCAGGACCAATATCAAGCAGATACTGGACAAAAGCTTTCTCGGCAATTACTGGATTCGGACAGACGCCACGTAAGGTAACGTATTTTGAAGCGAAGCCTAGTCCTCGGTCTTCCCTATCAAGTGCGATGACAGGGATTCCTTCCCGTCCTAATCCTCTCGCTACAGCTAAACCGGTAATGTGGGCATTACAGATCAAAACCGGCTGTTTTTGTCTTACCAATTCATTACTCTCGATTGCATGCTTCAATTCAATTGCGTTATAGTGTATCGTCTTATTGATTTCCATTTGGTTCTCCTTTCTAATTCACCTTTGGAAACGTAAGGTGAAAGGTTGTTTCCGTTTCTGTTGACATGACATTGATGGTACCTTTGTGTTTCTCGACAATTTGCTTACAAACGGATAATCCCAATCCAGTCCCAAGCTGTTTTGTCGAGATGAATGGTTCGAAAATATCCTCTAATAAATGCTCGGGAATCATGGAGCCGTTATTGGAAATCTTAAGCTGAATACTCTCTTCTTCTTCAAATAGGCTGACATTTACGTTTCTTTCCCCCTCCACTTCTGAAAGCTCTTCAACTGCATTGTTAAGAATATTGAGAAGGACCTGTTTAATTTGTCCTTCTACTCCATATACCTTTACTTGCAGAAAAGGATCATGAAGGACATTTATATTTTCGTCCAAAAATCGGGGATAAAGGAAATCGAGCATTCCCATCACAATACGGTCCAATGAAAAGATTTCAGATTGATCATCCAGTCCTTTCATTTTTGAAAGATAGAGAAATTGAGTGATTTTCTCCTGCAAGCTTTCCATTTCATGATTGATAATATCAAAATACGTGGAATTTTCTTCAGTTTTAGATTGCTTTTCTATCATCTGGATGAATCCTTTGATTGACGTTAAAGGGTTACGAAATTCATGGGCAAAGCTTGCGGCAACCTGTCCTAGAATCGATAAACGATCACTGTGCATCTCCTGGATGAACCGGTTTTTGTTATGGATGATCGCATCTTTCACCGTCGTATACTCTGTTAACGCATGGTACATATATAAATCAAAAAAGTCATTAACGACTAGTAGGTATTTCAATTGGGCTTCTTTAGGGACTTCCGTCATTTCAAGAACACGATAGATGATAGAGCGTCCGAGATTGATATTCGAGATGAATTCACCGATTCCCACTTTCGCTTTTACTCGTTCGTGTGCAATCTTTTTTGTCAATTGTTGCACGAGCTCGGTTTCTGGGTCTTCAATATATGCGACGATCAGACGGATTGTATGGCCACCGTTGATCGTTATTTCACGGCGAAATGGGTCGTCCTCAGAAATGGAGGCTGCCTTCAGCCATTCAGAAAGAATCGTATTATGGTATGAATGGAATAATTCGATCAATGTTTTCCTTTCATCATCACTCAATTGATGCTTTAATTTCATTTTTTCATTATCTCCCTCGATTCCACTATTACTGACATTATAACAGACTTTTCCTGCCCTAATAATGGATACACGTACAAGAATATCCCTTCCAAAGATCGTTATTGCTAATTTCGCAAATTAAGGACGATTAACTTTTTTTTGATGAGGTAATAGTAGAGAAAGGATTTATAGTAAATACAATCAATGGAGGGAGTTTTGATTCATGTATAACTTGAAATACCATTCACCTCATCAGGAAAAACCGACAGGACAACCACCACAGCATCAGAATAAACAACCGGGAACAGAAAAAGAAATGGTCCCCACTCCACAAACCGAAGATTCGTATTATAAAGGCAGTGGCAAGCTCAAAGGAAAGACAGCCATCATTACTGGCGGAGACAGCGGGATCGGAAAATCCACAGCAATCCTCTTTGCGAAAGAAGGCGCTAGTGTAGCGATCATTTACTTAAATGAACATGAGGATGCGAAAGATACGAAAAAGGAAGTTGAGGAAGAAGGCCAAAAATGTCTTCTTATTCCAGGGGATATCGGCGATCAATCTTTTTGTGAGGAAGCCGTATCAAAAGTGGTTTCTGAATTCGGATCGCTAGATGTATTGATCAACAATGCAGCTGAACAACATCCACGGAATGGGATTGAAGAAATTACACAAGAACAGATTGAACGTACCTTCCGGACGAACATCTTCTCGTGTTTTTATATGGTCAAGGCTGCTCTCCCTCATTTGAAGGAAGGGAGCTCCATCATCAATACCGCCTCGGTAGTTGCCTATAAAGGAAACGATCACTTAATCGATTACTCTGCTACAAAAGGGGCCATCGTGGCGTTCACTCGTTCTTTATCAGAATCCCTTGTCTCCAAAGGAATACGTGTGAACGGCGTTGCACCAGGTCCAATATGGACACCACTTATTCCTTCTACATTTGATGCTGAACATGTTGGTGAATTTGGTAAAAACACACCGATGGGAAGACCCGGCCAACCGGATGAAGTTGCACCAAGCTATGTGTTCCTAGCTAGTGATGATTCATCATACATTTCTGGCCAAATGATCCACGTCAACGGCGGCGTCATCGTAAACAGCTGATGACCCAAACACCATCGTAATTGTGTTTTTTGCTTTAAGCGATATTTGCGAGACTCCAGCAGGAAAAGCAGGCAAGACCCCCCAGTGAGGAACAAGCGAAGAGGCTTGCGGATCATCCGTGGAAAGGGAGTGAATTTCATATATAGCAATAATTAAGAAATGTTAAAAAGTGGCATTTATGGTTATGGCACTCTTCGTCCACATTATGTATAAAAGGATGAAGGGAATGCCTTGATATGCACACAATGTGGAAAGGTTCCATCAGCTTCGGCCTGGTCACCATACCAATCAAACTTTTTTCGGCAACAGAAAACAAAGACATCAAAATGAGGCAGCTCCATAAAGAGTGCCATAACCCGATCAAGTATGATAAAAAGTGCCCTGTTTGTGAAGAATCACTAGAGCAGAACGATATTATCAAAGCTTATGAATATGAACCGAATAAGTTCGTTGAGCTTGAAAAAGAAGAACTGGAAGCTCTTACGAAAGAGCAGACGAAATCAATCGAAATCGTCGACTTTGTTCATCTTTCAGAGGTTGACCCCATTTATTTCGATCGCTCTTATTTCATCGGTCCCGGGGAAAATGGATCCAAACCCTATTCTTTGCTCAAAAAAGCGATGGACGAGTCGGGTAAAATCGCTATAGCAAAAGTGATGATCCGATCCAAACAACACTTAGCAGTAGTAAGGGTCTATGATAAAGGTCTCGTACTCGAAACGATCTATTATCCAGATGAAGTCAGAAGTATCGATCTAGTCCCTGAGATACCAGAAGACGTAGATTTGAATCAAAAAGAATTAGATATGGCTATCCAATTGATCGAGCAATTGACAGCTGAGTTCGACCCAGAAAAATACCATGATGATTACCGAGAAGAATTGATGGGTGCCATTGAGAGCAAGATCAAGGGCGAGCAAATCAAAGTTTCTAAAGAAAGACCGAAAGCGAACGTTGTGGATCTTATGGATGCCCTACAAGCAAGCATCGATGATACAAAACCGAAAAAGAAAAAGAAAACGACTCGCAAGAAAAAAGCGAGCAGTGAATGATGCGTCATAAACCAATGCTGCCAACCCTCTCCTCCCGACTTCCAGGAGGAGAGGATTGGTATTATGAAATCAAATATGACGGCTTTCGCAGTCTCCTTTATATCGATCAAACAGGTATCGATTTTTATAGCAGAAATTTAAAATCGTTGAACGCTAATTTTCCGGAAATCATCACAGAAGCCGAGCGGATCCGAGAACACGTCAGTAATGAACTCCCGTTGTTATTTGATGGAGAGCTCTGTATATTGGAATCTGACTTCAAAGCGAGTTTCTCTGCCATCCAACAGCGTGGAAGATTGAAGAACGAAGCGAAAATCCAACAGCAGCAGACGATAGTCCCTGCTACCCTTTTGATTTTTGACCTATTGATTCAAAACGGAAAAAATCTTATGAATGTTTCCTACACACAACGAAAGAAGCTTCTTCAAGAATGGATGGATATTCAACAATTTTCCAAAGTAACTAAAAATTCAACAAATAGGATTCAATGGATTCCGTTTAGCCCTGATGGCCATACATTATTTCAACAAGTCAAAAAACATCATGGTGAAGGTGTTGTGGCAAAAAGGGATAAAAGCTTCTGGCTTCCGGGGAAAAGGACGAAAGATTGGTTGAAGGTGAAAAGTCTATTCAGGGGCTTTTTCATCATTGTAGGGTTTGATGAGAAAAATGGTTATGCACATGTAGCAGTAAGAGATGGTTCGGAATGGCTGCCCATGGGAGTCGTTTCGCATGGACTGGAAGGTAAAGATAGAGAAGCCCTCATTCAAATCGTCAAAAACAATCAGATCTATAAAACTGGTTCTCTGATTGAAATAGCTCCTCGGATATGTGTTGAGCTGGCATTTCTTGAAATATACAAACATCAATTAAGACAACCTAGATTCATACAATTCAGACTCGACATACATTGGGAGGATTGCACATGGCAGGCTCTTCAAAAAAAGATGGGCAACTGAAAATAAAAGGCAACACGATCCAAATTACAAGCTTAGATAAGATTCTTTATCCAAAGATGGACATCAACAAACAAGCCTACCTCCAATATTTGATTGAAATCAACAGGTTGATGCTCCCATTTTTAAAGAATCGTTGTTTAACTGTCAAACGCTATCCACATGGTATGTTCGATGATTTTTTCTATCAAAAGAACTGTCCGGACTACGCTCCGTCTTTTGTGGAAACAATCCAACACGATGACATTCGCTACATTCTTTGTAACGACCTTTCTACTCTTGTGTGGATGGGGAATCAACTAGCCTTGGAGTTCCATATCCCATTCAACAAAGTGACTTCCGTCTGTCCGACAGAGATCGTATTCGACCTCGACCCTCCTTCAAGAGAGCATTTCTCATTGGCCGTTAAAGCCGCTATACAAATCAAAACCATTCTTGACCGTCTTGAATTACATTCATTTGTAAAAACCTCTGGAAACAAAGGATTGCAAATTTACATTCCATTGGATGAAAATCAGTTCACATACGATGATACGAGAGTCTTCACTAAATTCATCGCAGATTATCTAGTCGATCAATCACCTGATTCATTTACGATCGAACGCATGAAAAACAAACGCGGTGCGAAGTGTTATATCGATTTTCTTCAGCATGCAGAAGGTAAGACGATCATCGCTCCTTATTCATTAAGAGGAAATGAGGATGCACTGGTTGCCACGCCAATAGAATGGGAGGAAGTCGATCAGCAACTCACTCCTGATATGTTTACGATGGACGCTGTTTTGGAACGTATTGAAAATCAGGACTGTCCGTTTTCCAGAATGGACTCCGTTCGGAAAAAACAACCGTTCGGAAGAATCCTGACTGGTTTATTGAATCAGAAAAAATGAACCTCATTAGAGGCGAAGCTTGATGTGCTCGATACCTCTAGATACACAAGTAAGCATCTTTTCTTTCTTTTCTTCATCTGTCAGAAAAGAGTCACAATGGAGAACTTCTCCTTCTTCAACCCCTGCTTCACACGTACCGCAAACCCCCATCCTGCACGTATAAGGTATATCGAAACCTTTTTCATGAAGAGCATCCAGTAAGGTTTGACCGGAATTCACCCTGAAGGTTTCCTCGGATTTTACAAGAGTCACTATAAAAGGCTGAGGGTCCTCGATCTGGGCTGCTGGCTGAAAACGTTCTTCATGTATGAACTTTTCAGGATACCGAAGATTATGCGAATAATCCCCTAACATGTCCATGAACGTTTGCGGTCCGCATAAATAGATATGGGTCCCCATCGTTCTGTTTTGAAGGGCTTTTTTCAGTGTTTCGATTTTTTCTTCTCTTTTCATGAAATAAAAAGTCGACTCATTCGAAAAACGCGTTTTAATGTAATGATAAAATCCACATTCTCTTTCTCCAGGTGCAGCATAATGTAATTCAAAACTGTGGCCGATCGCCTTCAAGTACTCCATCATTGAAATGAAAGGGGTTATGCCAATCCCGGCTGCAAAAAAGACATGATGTTTCGCTTCAGTCCGCAGCGGAAAGAAGTTGTCCGGTGGTGAAGCGGTAATGGAATCCCCTTGATTGATGCATTCGTGCAGGTACCCTGAACCACTGTTATGATCACTGATCTTTTTTACAGCGATTACGTACTCATTTTTCATTTCGAATGGATTATTCACTAAAGAATATTGCCGATTTCCCATTGGTAAATGAAGCGTCACATGAGCACCCGCTCCAAAGGCAGGTAGGATCTGATCCGATGTGAGGGTGAATTTTTTAATTGTATTGGTCTCATTTTCAATTTTTTTAACAGTTAATCGTAATGTGTACTCCATTCAGTTCATCCTTCAAGCTGGTTTTATGCAGTTATTACAGTATCGAGTACCCAAGATAAGAGTCATGATATCTTGAATAATGATCAGAGGGTTCGAGATGTTGACCACATTTCTTACATATTAATGATTTTTCCAGACTTGCTGTATCATTAATCAAATGACATTTCGAACAAAAGATACGGTAGTTTCCTGTATCCATTCTTTCGATCCTTATATCCTCATCAGAGAACCCTGCTGTATTGGCTGCCTGTCTGATCAGTTGACGTGTTTCACCAGCGGTAAAGATGATCACCATGGCACCAAGAGGCATGGCCTCAAGCATTCGGTCGATTTCCATACGGTCAACCGGTGGATCAAGGAGTTTTATTTCAACGGTGATGTTCTCTCTTTGAAGATCTTTTTCTTTGAGTTCAGCATCCTTTTTGAATTGTACCTCGGTTAAGATCAGAATGTATTTCATCGTTCCATCCGCTCTTTTTCCATATGATTTTCCAGAAAGCGAAGTAATTCCGTCCTATACGTGGAAATGCCTTTGTATTCCGTAATGTCTTCTGAAAGGGTCTTGATGTTTTGGTAGAAGGTTTTAAGCCAGGATTCATTTTGAATCAAGTCGTTCAGTTGCAATAAATAGGTGTGTATGGTAAAAAGGACATCATGATTCATCGGCAGCCTGAAAAGCCTCTGTACCTCTACTCGCAGATGGATAAGGTCACCTGCATTTTCAGCAGTGACCTCCTTGCGATGTTTCCCCCATTCAGAATAAGTCTCGAGCGGTGTATCAAGTTTATTGGTGACCGTTATGGACCAGTTCTTTCTCTCCCATGCTGTGCCAGGACGGATTTTCGAAATGAAACGTTCCACCTTTTGGATAAACCCGTCACTCTGTATACCAGGCACAGGGCTGTGGATGGATTTGAACTCCATTCCTTGAACGAAAGCCAGTGACCAATTGGACGGAAAACACAACTGTCCAGCTTCGAGAAAAAGCCCATCATGCCGGTCGCCCATGATGATCAGATCTTCCTGTACATGTCGACCGACCAAGTCTAACGGCTCCAGATCAATCGTTGACGCATCACGAAATAAAAACGTGACCTCCTCTTCAAAGAAATGATTTTGAAAGAAGCATTCATTTCCCTTTTTTTCAAAAATGAAGGAGTCTGGCTTTCGAGAAGCTAGCTCACTGAATATAAGCAGCAACGTCTCCCATTGCGACTCGATCGAAAGTGGCAGCGATCGGAAGCATCGGTCATGGTGTTTGTGCAGCAGCTTTCTTTTCAGCTCAATTTCGCTTTTATAATCATCCGTAACGGTTATTGTTTTCAACGGATCCAAAAGTACGGAATCATTCGAATATGCATATTGATTTTTTGTGAATGGAAATGGAAACCCGTTTATTCGTGACAACTGTATTACCTCCCCGTACGTCAAGCCTTTTCCCTTATTTAAACATTCCATAATCGCCTGTTTGAATCCTTCCAAAAAAGGAAAAGAGCTCACTCTGTGAACTCTTTTCTAACTTGAGGAAATTCTATTTCGTCATTCCCCCGCTCGATTGTCTGATGATGATCTGGTGATCGACTTTCACCCTGCTTGCTTGTGCATCAGGTTTTTCGAGCGATTTGAGCAATCCGTCTACTGCTTGATACCCCAACTCATAAATATTGATTTCAACCGATGTCAATGCCGGTGTCGCCAACTCCGCAATCATCGCATTGTTGAAGCTCGCTACCGCAACATCGTCCGGAACGGTGATCCCCATATCATCAAGCATCCTCAACACACCAAGTGCCATGAGATCATCTGTGACTACTAATGCACTAGGCGGGTCTTCTAAAGACATTAATTCGGAAACAGCCTTCCGCCCATCCTCCAATGCAAAATCAGCACTGATGACATAGTCTTTTCGATATGGGATCTTCGCATTGTGTAACGCTTTTTCATAGCCGAGTAACCGGTCAGTCGTCACTACGAGGTTGAGGCTTCCCCCAACAAAGCCGATCCGTTCATGGCCGTTTTCAATATGATATTCGGTCAACTCTTTCGCTGCACGGTAGTTGTCATTATCCACATGATTGATGTGATTGTCGTTCTTATACGGCTTCCCGATAACAGTGAACGGGAACTTCTGCTCATACAAATAGTTCATGATGCGGTCATCTACTCTTGAATATAAGAGAACGATCCCATCCACTCTTCTTCCTTGGACCATTCCGACAACAGCTCGATATATTTCCTCTTCTGTGGTTCCAGTTGACATGAGCAAGGTATATTCCTGTTCATGCGCCTTCGTGCTGATTCCGCGCAACACCTCGGGAAAGAAAGGATTTTGGAACGCCTTCTCTGCAGAACTCGGCATCACAAGACCGATTGCTCGTGAACTACGGTTTGCAAGGCTCCGAGCAGTAAAGTTCGGATGGTAGCCTAAATAATCCATCGCTTCACGGACTTTCCTTTTTGTTTCCTCACTTATCCTCGGGTTGTTCGCTACCACACGGGATACAGTCGAGGGAGCAACATTTGCTAGTTTTGCTACATCTTTAATCGTTACAGCCAAGTCTGCTTCCCCCTGTTCGTTTTTCTAACTGATTCTATATTACCATTATAAGCCAATAGACTCATTTGTTAATACATCCTGATATTTTATTATGCCGTTGTTAAAGGTTAATGTTGATTTCTTTTACTGTAAGAAAGTATTTCGCAAATATCTAAAATGAAGTATAACAAGCCTCTATTTTAATAAAATCGATTATCCTTTCGTTCCGCCGGCAGTCAACCCTGAAATAAGATAACGTTGCAGGGATAGGAATAACAAGGAAATCGGAATCGCGATCAAAACAGCCCCAGCCGCGAATTTGGTGAATTCTGCACCGAATTGCTTCGCTACCAGATTATATAGTCCCACTGCTAATGTAAACTTTTCTTCACTTCTCAAAATCACTTTTGCAAGAATGAAATCAGCAAATGGTGTAATGAAACTGAATAGCGCAATTACGGCAAGAATCGGTTTTGCAAGCGGCAGGATGATCTGCAAAAAGATCCTGAAATGCCCTGCCCCATCAATTCTTGCTGATTCATCAAGCTCTTTTGGAATCGTATCAAAATATCCCTTGGCAAGCCAGGTATTCATCGGCAGCAATCCACCGGTATATAGCAGGATCAGAGCTAAATGGGTATCGATCAATTTCGTCTGTACTGCAAGTACATAAATAGCGATCAATGCCGCGAAGTTCGGGATCATTTGCAAAATCAGAAACGTCATCAATCCATTTTTACGGCCGATGAATCGATATCTGGAAAAAGAATAACCCATCAAGGCGATCATCGTCACGGATAGGATCATCGTGATGGTGCAGATTTTCAATGTGTTCCAATACCAGATCAAGTATTGGCTTGACGAAAGGTCAAACAGCTCCTGATAATGCTTCAAAGTAGCGTTTTTCGGTATGATGGTCGATCCAGATAAACTATTTCCTGGATTGAAAGAAGAACCGACAATCCAAAGGACCGGATAGATGACGATGGAGACTGCAATGAAAATAGCGATATAGGATAACGTGAGGCGGATGAGTTTTTGTTTTTTCATATTCATATCACATCATATCCTCCTCTTTAAACGATTTCGTTCTTCTGAACTGCCAGAGAGCTACTGAAATGACGATCAATGACAGGATCATCGTAACTGCAGCAGCCTTCGCATATTGCTTAGACTCTAACGTCAAGCTGTAAATCCAAGAAATCAAAATGTCGGTCGATCCAGCCGTCTGTCCCGGCATCGGCGGCCCTCCTCCGTTGAATAAGAAGATGACATTGAAGTTATTGAAATTGAACGTATATTGCGTAATCAATATTGGTGCGATTGCATAAAGGATCAGCGGTAATGTGATCGAACGGAACTTCTGCAACATGGTTGCACCATCCACAGTTGAAGCCTCATACAATTCATCCGGTATTGATTGAAGGACCCCGGTCACCATTGCAAAAATGAACGGGAACCCAAGCCACGATTGAATCAGGATCAACGCCACTTTCGCCCAGAACGGACTCGTAAGCCATGGGATCGGATCAATCCCGAAGAGAGCAAGCAAATCATTATTGATTGCTCCGAAAGATTCGTTGAACATTCCAGCAAAAACAAGGATTGAAACGAATGCAGGAATCGCCCATGGCAGAATCAAGATCGTTCGGAAAAGTTTTTTGAATTTCAGGTCTTTTTGGTTCATTAGGACAGCAAGGAAGATTCCGATTGCAATTTGAATCGTGGTAGCAACGAATGTCCAGACTACTGTCCAGGATAATGCACCGATGAACGTTCTGCGCCAAATATCCAATTTGAAAATATCGATAAAGTTTTGAAATCCGACCCAATCTACTAATCTAGCTGGTGGTGAATGATAAAGGTCATAGTTGGTGAACGATAGTAGAATGACGAACAGAATCGGAAAAATCACCACGAAAATAAGCAGGAAAAACCCTGGCGAGAGCATGAGATACGGAAATCCGGTGTCGATTACATTGCGGTATTGTTCACGAATGGAATTCAGTTGAATTCCTAAATCACGTCTCTTCCCATTCAAATGCGCATCATATAGATTTAGCGCATAGACACAAAGACCGAGTAAAAGAACGAGTACTGCGATGATTCCTTCAACTAATAAAAAGATTGAGTGATCCCGAGGCAGCTGTTCACCTAGTGTCACCAGCCCCCAAAGTCCTATGTTCAGCAAATCTTTAAACGCGATGATGAAAGAAAATGTTAAAACGATGAATGTAAATGCTTTAAGATATTGACGGTTGTAAAGCTGCCCTAAACCTGGAATGAGGGATAATAAAAAGGCTATTTTCCGATGAGTTGGCTTGGTTGCGTTCGTGTCGATCATTGATACCCCCTGTCCTTTCTTTCTATATTTATTAACTGTAGAAAGATAGAAGCAGTACCCCGGTTACGAGGTACCGCTTATCTCTTTCTTTAATGGCTTATTTAGCTCCGGAAGCTTCAATTTGTTGTTTAATTGTTTTCGTTGAATCTTCAAGTGCCGGTTGCGGTTCTTGTTTTCCAGTTACAATCAACTGAAGCGCATTTGCCATCGGCTCCCAAACCTGCCCCATTTCCGGAATGTTCGGCATTGGAACACCACGTTGCGATTGGACAGCAACCGCGGCTGCACCTTCATTGTCTGCGATGACAGGATCTTCAATCAATGATTTAACTGGTGGGATTTCTTGTGTCTTTTCATAACGGACTTTTGCATTCTCTTCATTCGTAATCCACTCAACTAGTTTCGTAGCCCATTCTTTGTTTTCAGAATAAGCTGAGACATGCCATCCTTTTACCCCGATGAACGTTTGTGGATACTCACCATTCGTAAGCTTCGGAAGTGGTGCTACTCCAATTTCAATACCAGCATCTTGCATCCCTTGGAATGCCCATGGTCCGTTCATGACTGAAGCGACTTTCCCTTCGTTGAACAATCCATCCATCGCAGAACCACCATTTTCACCGACGATTCCTTTAGGGAACAAGCCTTCCTCATACCATTTTTGGATGTATTGAGCTCCTTCAACTGCGCCATCATTATTCAAACCGATGTCATCTGCATCAAGACCTTCATCCGTTTGCTTGAATACATAACCACCATGTGCAGCCATGATTGCATTCGCAAAATAGAAATTATCCCATAAAGCTAAGAATCCATAGTTACCATTGTTAGTGAAATCTTTTGAGAAATCATACAGCTCATCAAAAGATTCAGGTGCTGCATCCATGTGTTCCTTGTTATAAATGAATACTGGTGTCTCTGTCGCTTTTGGCAGTCCATAAAGCTGGCCTTCGAAAGATTGCGCTTGAATGGATGATTCAGTAAATGTATCAATCACCTCTTGATCAACTTCGATTGGCGCTAATAAACCTTGAGTGGCCAATGCACCGATCTGGTCATGAGGCAATGTCAGTACGTCAGGACCTGTCCCAGCCGGAGCATCCAATGGAAGCTGCTCGCGGATTTCATCAGCCATCCCTAATTCTTTGAATTCTACTTTGATACCGTATTTTTCTTCAAAACTTTTGATAGCAGGCTCAAGTGCTACCCCTTTCTCTTTGTCTTCCCAAACAACTAGCTTTTCAGGCTTTTCATTGCTGTCAGTATTACCGCCTGTCTCTTCCCCTGAATCTTGCGGACCACAAGCTGCAAGCATTGAAACTGCCAATCCAGCTGTTAGTGATACATTTAAAAACTTCTTTAACATTAAAAGACCTCCCCCATAATATGAATCGATAGACTAAGTGATTGCTTGATTTCGTGAAAACGTTTGCACTGATTTATTTGTATTATACATACCCCGAGAACATCCTGCAACCGTTTGCATAACTTTTTTTATTAAATTATGATGGATTTAAGATTAAACTCTCAAACTTCTAAAAAATGAGGTGTAAACCGATGGAGAAAACTGCAATCTATCATCGTCCCAAAAACAACTACGCATACGCACGTACGACTGAAAAAATCCATATTCGATTACGCTCTGCCAAAAATGACATTGAGCAAATCCTTTTGATATATGGTGACCCCTACGTATGGGATGAAAATGGCTGGAAAAGCAACAAAATACCAATGCAGATTGAAGGTTCAGATGACCTTTTCGACTACTGGATCGCTGAAGTAGAACCAGAATTCAAGAGATTACGATACGGTTTTCAATTGGAAGACGGCCATGATAGCCTCGTATATGGTGAAAAAGGATTCGTGGAGGCTGATCCTCGGGACACAGATTTTTACTTCGCCTTCCCTTTTTTGAATGAGATTGATGTGTTTAAAGCCCCGGAATGGGTCAGCGGGACAGTATGGTATCAAATTTTTCCCGAACGCTTCGCGAATAGCGATCCATCAATAAATCCTCCAGGGACATTGGATTGGGGAAGCAAACCGCCTGAAAAAGATAACTTTTTCGGTGGGGATTTCCAGGGTGTGATCGACCATCTTGACTACCTGGCGGACCTTGGGATTAGCGGAATCTACTTCACACCTATTTTCAAAGCACACTCCAACCACAAATATGACACGATCGATTACTTGGAAATCGATCCTCAATTTGGTGATAAGGAAACGTTCAGGAAGTTGGTAATGGAATGCCATAAGCGAGACATCAAGGTGATGCTTGACGCGGTATTCAACCATAGCGGATATTTCTTTAAGCCTTTCCAGGATGTACTGAAGCACCAGGAAAAATCCCGGTTCAGGGACTGGTTCCGTATTCGGGAATTCCCGATTGTCGAAGAACCTACCCCGTCTTATGATGCCTTTGCTTTCGTATCCTCCATGCCGAAGTTGAATACAGAGAAGCAAGAAGTCCGTGAGTATTTGTTGAATGTAGGACGATATTGGGTTGAAGAATTCGATATCGACGGTTGGCGTTTGGATGTTGCGAACGAAGTGGACCATGCTTTTTGGCGAGATTTCCGCCGGGAGGTCAAAGAGGTGAAATCTGACGTATATATCCTCGGAGAGATATGGCACGATGCGATGCCTTGGCTTCAAGGCGATCAATTTGACGCAGTCATGAATTATCCGTTTACGAATGCAGCACTAAATTTTTTCGCAAAAGGTGATATTGGAGCAGAGGAGTTCAAAGCGCAGATTACAAAATGGATGGTCTCCTATCCGAAAAACGCGAATGATGTGGCTTTCAATCTGCTCGGCAGTCATGATACACCTCGGATTTTGACCATTTGTGAAAATGATATTCGTCGTGTAAAGCTGCTTTTCTTATTCCAGCTTACGTTTACGGGCTCCCCTTGCATTTATTATGGGGATGAAATCGGACTTACTGGCGCTCAAGATCCCGGCTGCCGCAAATGTATGGAATGGAATGATAAAGAACAGGATATTGCTTTGCGTTCATTCGTTTCCTGCTTGATTGAATTACGTCGGACGCATGCTGCATTGCAAGGTGATTCACACTTCAAGTTCATTCCGGTGGACAATGCTACGGATATCGTTTTTTATGAAAGAAGTATAGAAGATGAGAAAATCTTTGTGGTCGTCAATAATTCAAAGCATATTAATGAGGTCGTTTTCCCAGAAGGTCAATATGAGGATTTGTGGGATTCTGACGCTATTGTGGACGGAGGACATGTTAAGGTAGAGGCATACGGATTCAGGATTTATAGAGAGAAATAACAAGAAAAAACCAGGATGTGCAATTTACCACAATTCGGAAAAATCTTCTGTTTGATCTAAATCCTCTTTAAAGAGTGTTTGTAAAGAAATTCTACTGGTAAATTGTATGTCCTTCCCTCTTTTGGCACTTCCGCTTTTCTAAGTAAATAAGTCGTGGAATTTGATGAAGGTATTTGGAGAAAGTCCTTTATTTGAGCGTTGTGGAATGTTGGTTTAACCAATAATCCGTAATCTGCCATGGCTTTATAATGTGCATTTTTATCTTTTTTTCCGCACGTTTTACATACCCAATTTGCCTTCCTTTTTTCCATGCTGAATCTAGAACAATCTAAGCATTCCACTCCATAAAATAAATCCTCCTTTAAAACATCGTATTTTTCCAAGATATCGGGGATTAAAGGAGTATGATACTTTAATATATTACGACAAGTCTTTTTGAGATCAGAAGATTGGACTCTTGCCTTTGGATAGATTTTTTCAAAAGCTTTCGATTTTGAAAGCAGCGGCCCATTTGTGGACGATCCATTTAGAGATGTAATGATTATTGATCGAGGTTTTAAGAATTGTTTTTGAATCCCCTATTCCAATTAAATAGCGGACGGGAGCGGTTGGTAGATTATATTGCTTCAACCATTTGAAAAATTGCGATTGTTGCCTTTTCACTTGAAAAGTGGGATCAGGAAAACCGACTTCATAACCATATGTCTTTTTCCGTATCAATTGATTGAAAACAGGGTCGAAATATAAAGTACCCATAATATTTTTTACTTCGACAATTGTATAAAAGTAAGGTGATAACAAGAGGAAGTCAATTTAAAAGTAGGTTTTTCCAAGAGGTAGTCTGATATCGTGGAAAATGTAGTATCTTTCATGATCTAAATAGTTAAAATGATAGTCTATCGCCTGTTCTCCTCTAAATCCAGCCTTCAATTTATAATAGTTACTATCAATCAACTGTCTTTTAGGATGATCGGCTGGAATTCTCCGTCTTAATGCGATCAATTGCAACAAGCTGTATGGAATTTGTAGTTCTTTTTTATCATAACAACACTCCTTAAGATAGATTGCTAATAAATTCGTCACAACCTATTTAAACAAGTATGAGACGTTTGAAGCACTTTCTGCAGCGATAGATGAATACATACACTTTTACAATTATGAACGACTACAAAAAAGGCGAAACGGCCTTAGTCCTGTGGAGTATAGGGCTAAAGCCGCTTAAAGCTGTTTTTATTATTCCACTGTCTACTTTACAGGGGGCTGTTCAAAATCGGCAGCCTCTTTTCCTTTATTCCTCTACGTTGATGTAAAGTTTACCATCTGCAATTTCCTCTGTTTCGTTTCCATAATCGTCTCTTGCGACTACTTCTACAACTGCTCCATCAGCTACAACGTTCGAAGTTGCGGTATAGTAGCCTACATAATGACCTGGAGATGTCTCCATCATCGACAATTCATTCGCGTTTTGTACCATACCCATATTTGTAAGCGGCATATGGATTCGGAATCGCGCTTCAAGTCCTGGTTCGCTATCGAATTCGATCATCACGGATTGTCCTGCTTCCAGGTTTTTATCCGTATCTGGTTTCACGTTGGTAACTTCAATCGGACCGAACTTCGCATCCACCGTCACCGTTTGGTTTTTGCGGTTCCCAGCAAGATCTTTTGCGACAACTTTGATGACATTTTCACCTTCATCAAGGAGCATTCGGTGTGTGTATGTGCCATCTTCGTTGACCGTCGCTTTTTGACCATTCACTTTCACCCAATCGAGGTGCTCGTCATCCACAGTACCTGTGACGTTAACAGCCATTCGATTTGTCTTCATACCGTCCTCAGGACTCTCGATTGTCAATTCAGGTTTTGTTTGATCCAGAATAACCGTCACCGGCTCGGAAGGATTGGTCTTTCCTCGTTCATTGGCAGCTGTTGCGGTCAGGACGTTTTCACCATCGACAAGTGTGATATCTGCGTTGAAGGATCCATCTTCATTAGTAGCCACTACAGCTATTTCTTCTCCGTTGTTTTCCAAATGAACATCTACACCTGGTGCTGATTGTCCTTCAACAGTCACGTTCTCACCATTTGAATGAGTTCCGTCTGCTGGAGAAGCGATGACTGGCGCTGTAACTTCATAATCAACAGTTGCACGGATCATGTAGTTCCCTTCTGCCGTAGGTGATTGAGACCATGCGCCACCCACGAATTGCCAGCTTCGTTCTGCATTCGGACCGTTTTCATCTGTACCAAGACCTGGTGCGTATGGGTTCGGGTCCGTTTGGATGTAAACCATGAAGAAGTCGCCTTCTACCGTCACACCTTGGTCAGCAAGGTCTACGTGTGTCCATTCTCCTGTACGGAGAGCAGTCGCATCAATAGGTCCGGCCAGTTTCTCACCAGGGGAACCATCTTCTTCCGCATCCCAAATCTCAACTTGGAAGTCTGTTCCACCCGGGTTCGGCCAATCAGTCGTCCAGAATCTGAACATTCCACCTGTGACAAGTGCTTGTTCTTTCCCTTCCGGTAATGACATCCTTACACCCCAACCATTGCCTGCATCATAGAAAGCACGTGCATTCTCTGCAGTTCCATCGTCATACCCGATTTCTCCAGGATATCCGATGAATGGTTTTAATTGAGCATCTTGGACCGTCGCTTCTTCATCATCGATTGTAATGCTTAATTCTTCTCCATAATAACCTGATGCCATGACTTTCAACGTATAGTCACCTACATACGTGTTCAACGAGTAATTTCCGGCAGCATCGGTTTCTACAGGTGTTACAGCAGCATCTTCCTCAAGCAATACGGTTGCACCTTCAATCGGTTCACCAGTCTGCTCATTCGTCACTGTACCAGAAACCGTACCTTGTGCCATCTCTTCCAGGGTAAAGTCTGCTTCCACTTCCCCATCATCCGGGATGGAGACAGATTGTTCTTGAGGATGGTAACCATACGCTTCAGCGAGGACGGTAAAGTCTCCAGCTGCATGCGTGATCGAGTAGCTTCCATCCACCGGGCTTGTTGTGGTCGAGCGTCCAGATTCAAGGATGCTCACCTCGGACTCAAGCGGTAATGCTGATGGTCCTGCATCTTTGCCTTTATCTTTCTTTTTACCAAGATCGATACGTTTCGTCGGCAGCAATTCAGCTGGGTTCACTTTTTCTTTCTTTGCTGTTTTATCCTTAGCTTTTTCAACAGGTTCAGCTTTATCAGCTTTTTTATTTGAACTGAACAAAGAAGCTTTTGATGACGTGTCATTTGTTGTATCACTCAGTCGTACATCATCAATGTACCAGCCTTCACGTAAAACACTTCCGTCTGTATCAACGTTAAAACCGACATAAACACGCTGGTTCGCATACTCGGAAAGGTCGATTTCTTCATCAATCCAACCATCACTCGTATTGTTGAATTGTGCTACTTGCTCCCAAGTTTCTTGGTCAGTCGATACCACTACATGGCCATAATCATAGTTTCGCTCTAGGTTGTACCAGCTATTGAATTGAAGATATGCTTCTCCCTCACCCAGGTCGATCGGCGGCATCATCAACGTCATGTTAGCATTGTTGTCATAGTCACCATCAAGATTAGTCGCATAGACCTTTTCACCAGATGCTGCTTCACCTGGCCCTGATGTTGGTGCACCCCAACCCCAGGAGTTGTTGTCTCCCCAAGAAATCCAACCCGTCGGCTGGCTTTCGAAATCAGTTGAATAACCGGTCGAGATTCCTGGTAGAACAGACACTTCATATTCTTCTGAAGTGACATTGTTGCCACCGAAGTCCTCGATCACCAAACGGTAATGCAATACTGATTCCTCGATTGCATCACCAGGAATGACCGCTTCATACGTTCCAGATTGATAATCACCATCTGTTCTGACTGCTTCAACAGATTCCCAATTGTTCCTTGAGATTTCATATTCGACACGGACATTTGTGACGCTGATGTTATCAGAAGCTGAAAGGGTTAACGGCAAGTTCAATCCTGCATAGGTTTCAGATGGAGCATCATGTTCGAAAGTCGGAGCTTCAGTATCGTCTCCTTCCTTCGTTACACTTCCTTTTACGACTCCAAGTCCGCTGATGACAGAAGATACAGCATCAAATGCATTGACCAGTCCATATCCAAATCCGTTGTTCGGAGATTCTGGATATTCACCATTCGTCATCGGTTCAGCCGTGCTAAGTAAAATTTCTTCGATTTCATCTACAGTCAGAGAAGAGTCGACTTGACGAAGGAGCGCAACGACTGCCGATACGTGCGGACCAGCCATTGAAGTTCCATTCCATCCGCCTTCATATGCGCTTCCTGGAACAGTAGAGCGGATATTGACACCCGGTGCACTGACATCCGGCTTAATTTCATCATAAGGAGATGGTCCTTCCAATGAGAAGCTTGCCAAATTGTCGTTGATGTCTGTTGCACCTGTCGCAAAAGATTCAGGGTAGTTCGCTGGTGTTGCTACAGATCCAGGACCACCAGGGTTGAAGATTGTCGTGTTCCCTGCTGAAAACTCCGGGAAAATGTCTGCTGCACGCCAGTTCTGGACCATCGGACGATACCATTCGTCAAGTCCCGGTCCGCCGCCCCAAGAGTTGTTGACGACATCCGGGGCCATTTCCGGATGTAAGTTCCCATCCGCATCAGTCGGAGCGATGATCCACTCCCCTGCTTCAAGGAGGTCGACATCCGTTCCACCTGCAGCTGTGAATGCTTTGACTGCAATCCACTTGGCACCAGGTGCAACACCGACTTGGTTCGAACCATCAGGCTCGGCGCCTACCATAGTCCCCATCGTATGTGTACCATGTCCTTGATCATCGTATGGGGTATCTTGTCCAGCCGTTGCATCGAACCAGTTCATATCATGGCTTGGAGAGTCTGGATTTGCCGGATCGTATCCACGATATTGTTCCACTATTCCTGGGTGGTTCCATTGGACACCCGTATCGATGTTCGCTACAACTGTGCCTGAACCATCGATTCCCATTTCCCATACTGCTGGAGCACCAACCCGCTCTACATTCCACTCAACTGAATTTGTTTCATTTTTCACGTCTGCCTTCGGTTGAGTGGACGCTTTTGCCGCTTCAGGCATCGGTTGAAGCTGCCTCACCTCATTAGGCAACACTTTCGCTACCTCAGGAAACGCAGCTAATTGCTCCATGACTTCCTTGTTCGCTGTTACAGCCATCGCATTGACAATGAAGAAAGATTGATAGTCTTTCACTGCCTTTTTTTCTTTCTGTTTCTCTAAGAATTTTTTAACGTTCCCTTGTGTTTCAATTGCGGTGGAACGTAATGATGATACGACTGCTGAACGCTGTGCAAGCTCTTTTTTATAAGGTGTAAGCTTTTGCTTTTCAGCTTTTTCAACAGCATTTTTCGCAACTTTTGTTGTGTCTGCCTGTTCATGGAATTTGATCAGGAACGTGACCTGTTCTTCATTCTTGAACTGGTTTTGTAGCGATTTACTCACTTTATTGGACTGGGCTTCCTGTTTAAAGGATGTTGTAATAGAATTCGATTCTTGCTTTTCTATCGTTCTAGCATTCACCGTTGGAGCTAGAAATGTTGAAACTAGTAAAATGATCGCTGACACGATCGCAAATGCACGTCGATTCAGCAAAAATCTCCGATAATGCACCATTTTTCCCCTCCTAAAAGTTATATAACTTGACCAAAACGTACAGACCTTTCCCCCTTTCATGTCGAATGCGAAATGACTGTATCCTTTGATGTTGAATCCATCATAAAGGAATTTTTTGAAGAAATTAATATAATTAACATAATTTTCTAAGAATGAAGAATTGGTAATGTTTAGTCGATAAATTTCGTTTGGGACTTTACTCTCCTGCGAAACGTGATTGAAGTCACGCAACCTCACTAGTGCCAAAGGGTTGCCGTAACTAGTACTTATTCAGTATTTAATAGGACTGTAGTATTAAAAGCGATGGTTTTACATATTTTTCTAATCCGATTGGAGGAGGAAATGTCGAAAAAGAGAGTGCATTGTTGAAGTTAAGTTTATTTATCTACAGATATCCTATATAACGAACGTAAAGATACCAGTTAACCGGTCAGTTCGGCGGATTTAATGTTTTTCGGTCCTATTTTTCCTTTTCGGTAAATTTTGCGTTCAAAAAGTTTCCAAACAAAAAAGCAACTCCGTAAAGAGTCGCTTCTAACAATTTTATCAATCTACAATATCCACATTATAATCTTCTAACCATGTATTTATTTGTGCAAGATTGGCGATCAATTGAGGTCCTGTCATCAACTGGCCGAACCAAGGTGTTTTAAATGCTTCACCGTCTGATTCGATGATTTCCTTCACTTTATTTCGATCGACTAACTCTAAAATCGGTGAAGAATCCTTTTCAATAATGGAGCTGAGCCACTCTTTTACAAGACGTGTATATTCCGGATGATGCGTTTTCGGATATGGACTTTTTTTCCGATACAAAATTTCATGCGGAAGGATACCTTCAAGTGCTTTTCGCAAAATCCCTTTCTCCCTGCCTTCATGCATCTTCATCTCCCAAGGGATATTCCATGCGTATTCAACAATCCTATGATCAGCAAACGGAACCCTTACTTCGAGACTAGCGCCCATGCTCATGCGATCTTTTCGATCTAGTAGTGTGGCCATGAACCAATGCATATTTAGATAGAACATCTCTCTTCTTCTCGCTTCAGCAGGTTTTTCGCCATCAAGCTTAGGGGTTTCATTCACTGTCTGTTGATAACGATCTTGAACGTAATTTTTCAGCGCAAGCTTTTTTCGTAAGTCAGGACGTAAAATCGATTCACGTTCATCAGTGGAATGCATCCAAGGAAAAGCTGCCCTATCCAGCAATTCCGGTCGATAAAACCACGGATAACCTCCGAATATTTCATCTGCACATTCTCCCGACAAACCTACTGTGAATTGCCGTTTGATTTCCTCGCAGAACCAGAGCAGGGATGAATCGACATCTGCCATCCCTGGTAAGTCCCGCATATGAACCGCCGCTTTCAGGTAGTGCTTTAATTTTGCATTATCGATTACGGAGGTGTGATGGACGGTTTTCAAATATTCCCTCATGATATTGATCCATGGTCCGTCAGAATTCGGCTGGAAAGTGCTTTTTTTGAAATACCTCTCATTCTCTTCATAATCAATCGAGTAAGTGTGTAGGGTCCCACGCCCTTCTTGTTGAAAATAACGAGAGGCAAATGCACTGATCGCACTGGAATCTACACCGCCTGAAAGGAAAGTGCAGACCGGTACGTCGGCCACCAATTGTCGTTCAACGGCATCTTGCAGCAGCCACCGCACTTTTTCAACCGTTTCATCAAACGAATCTGTATGATCTTCACTTTTCACATCCCAATAGCGCCAGCTTTTCAAACCATTCTGGTCGAATCTTAACGCATGCCCTGCCCTTAACTCCTTGATCCCTCGATATACTCCGTGGCCTGGTGTCCTCGAAGGTCCCAATCCGAAAATTTCTTGCAAACCCTCCCGATCTACCTCAGCTTTCATGAGAGGATGAGCAATAATCGCCTTCAATTCTGAACCAAAGAGCAAGGAACCGCCATTCTCACTGTAAAATAAAGGTTTTACCCCGAGTCGATCCCGAGCCATGAAAACCTGCTTCTTTTTCTCATCCCAGATTGCAAAAGCGAAAATGCCATTTAGGTGATCGACACAGTTCTCTCCCCATTCGATGTAGCTGGACAGAAGGACTTCCGTATCGCTATGCGAATCGAATTGATGACCCTTTGATAGCAAAACTTTACGAATGTCTTCCGTGTTGTATAATTCGCCGTTATACACCATTGTATAATGGTTAGAGTTTTGGACTTTCTTCATCGGTTGTCCGCCACCAGCTGGATCCACAACAATCAGGCGAGCATGCCCGAATGCAACCTGAGGATCGGTCCAATTCGCAGTAGCATCTGGTCCACGTTTCCCTAATGTCGATGCCATCTTTTGTATCGTTGTCGTTTCTTTCGCCAAATTTTCTTTGAAATTGATCCATCCTGTGATCCCACACATTTTGTTACCTCATCCTTCCAGGGATTCGATAATCCTCACATCTCTCTACACACTTTATGCGCAGAAAAGTGAAATGTGCCCACACGATGGTTTCTGATTTTTAGAATCAGAGATGTTT
This sequence comes from Pseudalkalibacillus sp. A8, assembly GCF_045920555.1. NCBI lineage: Bacteria > Bacillati > Bacillota > Bacilli > Caryophanales > Fictibacillaceae > Pseudalkalibacillus > Pseudalkalibacillus sp. A8. The sequence continues at coordinate 1,960,201 of NZ_CP174509.1, read as the reverse complement.
GGAATGTACGTTGATCATCCGGTCTGCCGCTTCAAGCAAACGGTCCTTTTCACAATTCAAGCCAACCCTCACGAATCCTTCTCCAGTCTCTCCGAATCCGTTTCCTGGCGCGACGATGACATGGGCTTTTTCAATCAAAAGTTCAGCATATTCCTCCGATGTATATCCTTCAGGGACAGGAAGCCATGAGAAGAAGGATCCTTTAGGATAATCAACATCCCAGCCATTGTCTTTCAGTATTGAAATGAAGCCATTACGACGGTCTTCATATATCGCAGTAAGCTCGTGCACACAGTCCTGCGGTCCGTTCAATGCCGTGGCCGCCGCTTCTTGTATACCTCCGAACATTCCGCAATAATAGTGATCCTGGATAAGGTTGATTGCTTCAACAACTTCCTCATTCCCTAACGCAAATCCGACACGCCAACCAGCCATATTGTATGTCTTTGAGAGGGTGTACATTTCGACACCTACTTCTTTCGCCCCTTTTGTCTGGAGGAAGCTGATTGGTTTTTTACCGTCAAAACCGATCGAGCCATAAGCGAAGTCATGCACGATACAGCATCCTGTTTTTTCCCCAAGCCTGACCGTTTCTTCGAAGAATTCAGAGGTTGCGATCCCTGCTGTCGGATTGTTCGGATAGTTCAAGAACATCAACTTCGCTTGTTGTAGGACTTCTTGAGGAATTGAATCATAATCAGGAAGGAAGTCATTTTCCTTTTTCAAAGGCATTCTGTATTGTTTTGCCCCAGCGATGGCGATACCTGACTCATAGTCAGGATAACCTGGGTCAGGTACCAATACAGTATCTCCTTGATTCAGAAGGCATTGGCTTACTTCTACGAGACCAGCCTTTGCTCCGAATAGGACGGCGACTTCTTTTTCCGGATCCAAATCCACATCGTATTCACGTTTATAGTAGTCTGCGATAGCTTTTTTAAGAAAGGTGTGGCCGCGGAAAGGCGGATATTTATGATGAATCGGATTGGTTGCCGATATTTGGAGAGCCTCGATAATATGTTCTGGTGTCGGCTGGTCTGGATTTCCCTGCCCTAAATTGATCATGTCATAACCTGCTTGGTAGTAAGGTTCAATTTTATTTACAAGTTTTGCAAAAAATTGTTCGGGTAAACGTTTGATGGATTCTGATTGTTGAAAACGAGCCAAACTGATAACCTCCTGTACGGAAAAGTTTAAGTGTAATTGTCGTAAAATTCTAATCATTTATGTTAAAGTGTAAATGACTAAATGTAAAGGGATTTATATCGAAAAACAAGAATTTTAGGGGGAGTAACAACAAAAAGAGAGTGAAATTTTCGGATACTTGAAGTACCACAAAACCTTTCCGATTTTAGCGGTGCTCCGTATCCGTTCTCACTCTCATCCCATCCCTAAAGGCGGGCTATGCCCTGCATGGGCTTTCCCGTTCGGAAAATCTGTAAATGACCGACCTACCGTATTCCATTCCGAATAAGCGTGGACAGAGGCGATCAACTCATCACCTGATAGACTGACAGCTGTAACACCTGAATCGATCAATCCGTCATTAGTCACCAAAAATTCTACGTTCTTTTCTCCAACCGGAACTGCGTTCCCGCCTGCCATAACCGTATGTGGGAAACGTTCCTCCAACGCCTTCAGCACAGCCCTGTTAGTAAGTGTGTGGCTGCTCCCAAAGAGAATGACTGCTTTCGTATCTGGTTTGATGATCTGGGCGCCGATTTCGACTCCGTATTCATACCCCGATACACTTTCTTTAAATGAAACGCCGATACTTTTAACCTGTACTTTATCGAATACAGTGAAGGAGACAGCTGTCCCGCTTGTCTTAATTGCACTGCAATAAGTGGCGTCCACTGTGGCACCTATGATTGCAGCCTCGGGTAATGACTGGGAAAGCAACTCCCAGAGTCTGGAAACACGGACTTTCCCCTCAGCTGTATAAATCTGGATCAACACGTTTTTGTCTGATTGTATTTTTTTCGATTCTATAAATGATTCTAGTTGTTTTCTATTATGATAAATCGTGCTGACTGTCTTCATTTTTACACCCTTCCCCAGCATCGATTGAAATGACCTGTTCGTTATTTAAGACACATCTACCTCTTTTATCGACCATTCCAGTCAATCTCTTCATCCTTCACCGGGGTGTATAAACTCCTATTTTACCACTTTTACACATGACAACTAGGTCTTTTGTTCTGGTCATCTTCACTTTCTATCAAAACACCTTTTTAATTGATAAAATTCCCCTATTTGTAAAAATGAGCATTAACCACTCTGTCCTAAAGTGTTATACTGATAAATACATTCAAAAAGATAAAGGCTTGATACATATGAAAAATTTTTTATTCGCTATACTTACGATCGCAGTTTTGTTTGGAGTGTCTTCTATAGCCGTAAGTCCTGAGTTGACGAATATTTTTATAGATGATGAACGCATGGACCAAATGAAGGAACAGAGACAAGAAGACCGAAAGCAAGCCGATTATCCTTCAAATTCACCTGAAAAAATATTGAAACAGACCGGCCAGGAATGGCAGTCATTCACAGACCGCGACCGCCTAACATTTGCAATCCATCTAGCAAAAGGACTGAAGGAAAGGGACATCAATATCGAAACTCCAAAGCAAATCATTGAAAAAATCGATCATTATTATGAAGCGAATCCAACAGATGAAACAATCGAAAGAGCGATTATGGCCATCATTGCTGAGGATGGTTTTACTGAATGAATGAAAAAAGAGCTTGTCCGTCCGGCTTAGACATGTGTGCCACACTTGTTGGTTCTCATGCTGCCGCTCTGGATAAAGCTCTTTCTTAATTGATTTAAGTTTTACAATACACTATAGCCTAAATATAAAACAAGGATAAGGGAAATGAAGAACATGATCCACATTCCGGTGACAGAAGCACCTTTTTTCGCTTTCGCAAGTACCATTTCCATGCTCCCGATCACCCAAATACCAGCCAACGCTTTGACAAATAGACTGATTGCATAATAACCACCTGATAAATATTGGATGAACTTCATTCCGCCGGTGACAATAATGAATACATAAAATAATCTCAATATCATGCTTGTGATCTTATGGCCTTTTGCTTTACCTGCTTTCATTAAGAAATACGCTACAAAAAACAGGATGATCGCAATCGCCCATGACGTGACATGTGCATGAAGCATCCAGCATTCCTCCTCTAGAACTCATCGATTTCATCATATCAGAACCCCTTCTAAAATGGAAATCTGATGCTGAGGGTGTATTGCAATAGCGTTTTCATTTATAATGGAAAAAGAGCCAAAAACAAATGAAAAGAATGGAGTGAGCCACATGAGTAAAGTAAGAAACCAACATGGAACAGAAGAAATCATTTCGAAGACAGAACAATATGGAGCAAAGAACTATCTCCCACTCCCTATCGTAATTTCAGAAGCTGAAGGTGTATGGGTTAAGGACCCTGAGGGTAATGAATATATGGATATGCTGAGTGCCTATTCTGCAGTCAACCAAGGTCACCGTCACCCGAAGATCATCAAAGCTCTTAAACAACAGGCTGATCGTGTAACACTCACATCACGTGCATTCCACAATGATCAGTTAGCTCCATTTTATGAAAAAGTATCAAAACTGACGAATAAAGACATGATCCTTCCAATGAACACGGGCGCTGAAGCTGTTGAAACAGCGATCAAAACAGCCCGCCGCTGGGCTTATGATGTAAAAGGGGTTGCTGATAACCAGGCTGAAATCATTGCATGCGAAGGCAACTTCCACGGTCGGACGATGACAGCAGTTTCCCTCTCTTCAGAGGAAGAATATAAACGTGGCTTCGGCCCGATGCTTCCTGGCATCAAGGTCATCCCATACGGTGACATTGAAGCTTTACGTAATGCCATCACGGAAAATACGGCAGCATTCTTGTTCGAACCGATCCAGGGTGAAGCCGGGATCAACATCCCTGCTGATGGGTACTTGAAAGAAGCACGTAAATTATGTACATCAGAAAATGTATTGATGGTTGCCGATGAAATCCAATCCGGCTTAGGACGCTCAGGCAAAACGTTCGCATGTGATTGGGAAAACGTTGAGCCAGACGTGTATATTCTTGGTAAAGCACTTGGAGGTGGAGTATTCCCTATTTCCTGCGTTGCTGCCAACAAAGATATCTTAGGTGTTTTCAACCCAGGCTCCCACGGTTCCACATTTGGAGGAAACCCATTAGGATGTGCGGTATCCATAGCTTCTCTCGAGGTTTTAGAAGAGGAAAAATTGGTAGAACGTTCCTTAGAATTAGGGAACTACTTCCAAGAAGAATTGAAGAAAATCAACAATCCGAAGATCAAAGAGGTTCGCGGACGAGGATTATTCATCGGTGTTGAACTGACTGAAGCTGCACGCCCTTATTGTGAACAGTTGAAAGAAAAAGGATTGCTTTGTAAGGAAACGCATGACACTGTGATCCGTTTCGCACCACCGCTTGTCATTGAAAAGAAAGATCTCGAGTGGGCAATCGGAAAAATCAAAGAAGTGCTTGAAGCATAAAAGAAGCATTAATGAAGAACAGGCCAATTTTTGGGTCTGTTCTTTTAAGTTTTAGGACTATCTTCAGTTCTTATTGCGGAAAAAGGTGAATATGTCTATGATAGCTTATCTTATTTTCATCTTTTGGAGGGTCCGCATATGATAAACGTACGAATCTGGTTACATATCGCTCTGCTCGGAAGTTTTGCACTCCCCTGGCTGAAGATCCCTATCATTGTCACTGTCGTACCAGTCGCGGGTTACTCTATCCCTTATAAAACGAATGCGCTCGCAAATCAATTGAGCAGCCTGGGTGTGATCACTATCAACAATGAACAAATGTATTCGTTATATTTGATGCTCCTGGCACCTGTCATTTCCGTATTTGTTTTGGTCCGCTTGTTATCGAAGTACAATGCAAACATCTACCTGGATTGTACGGCAGGTGTGATCGCCGTGTTGAGCTGTCTGTACATCCTCTCCAATTCGGGAACCATCGTCACATTCGGATTCTATATGACCTTGATTGTTTCCCTGCTGCTTGTGGCATCGCCATTGTTTCACAGGAAAAAAGAAAATACCATCCGTGTCCATAACCGGGCAGTGTTGAAGTGAACTTATAATCCGATAAGTACCTTGCACCCGTTTTTCTGCTCTCTAAGGTACTTAGGGAAAAACAAAAATCTACCGCAAGCAAGTAGAAAAAGGGTTGACCCCGGGCGTTGTTCACCCATTAGCCAACCCTTTTTCCTTCTTCATACCTATTCTTTCAACCCGATCGAGATATATTTCGTTTCGAGGTATTCCTCAATACCTTCAATTCCGCCTTCTCGTCCTAGTCCACTCTGTTTCATGCCTCCGAATGGTGCTTGTGCAGCTGATGGGACGCCATCATTCCATCCGACAATACCATAATCAAGGGCCTCGACGACTTTCAACCCACGGCTGTAATGCTCACTGAACACATAAGCGGCTAATCCATACGGTGTCATGTTCGCATACTTCACAGCTTCTTCATCGGTTTTCACCTTCTGGATCGGTGCTACAGGGCCGAAGGTCTCTTCGTTCATGATCAACATGCTTGGCTCTACATCAATGAGTACAGTCGGTTCATAGAAGTATGTTCCGTTTTCGGCTTCTTGGCCTTTTCCGCCGACGACACACTTCGCCCCCTGTTTAATTGCATTCTGCACATGCTTTTCAACCTTTTCATATGCGTCCTTATTGATCATTGGTCCGATATCAGTATCATCCTCAAAGCCATTGCCGACCTTCAGTTTTTCCGTTACAGCAACGACTTCCTCGATGAATTCATCATAAATCTTTTCCTGGACATAAATCCGGTTACCGCATATACACGTCTGTCCACCATTACGGAACTTAGAGGCAACCGTCTGTTGGGCTGCGTACTTGATATCCGCATCATCCAGAACGACGATCGGTGCATGTCCACCAAGTTCTAAGGACATATTTTTAACCTGCTCTGCACCTTGTTTCATCAATAGCTTTCCGACTTCTGTCGAGCCAGTGAATGTTACTTTTCTGACTTTCGGGTTCGATAGAAGCTCTTCCCCGATTTCAGAGGATTTACCGGATACCAGGTTGACGACACCCTTCGGAATACCCGCTTCTTGACAAAGCTCTACTAGACGGACAGCAGTCAACGGTGTTTCATTCGGTGGTTTGACGACAAACGTACATCCTGCAGCTAACGCAGGACCTAGCTTCCGGGTAATCATGGCTGCCGGGAAGTTCCATGGTGTAATCGCACCGACAACACCGACTGGTTGCTTGATGACTTGCATTCTTTTATTCTCTTTTGATGAAGGGATCGTCCGGCCGTAAATACGTTTTCCTTCTTCAGCAAACCATTTAAGGAAGGATGCGGCATACTGGACTTCACCTTTGGATTCTTTCAATGGCTTACCCATTTCTTCAGTCATGAGCTTGGCCAGCTCATCTTCATGTTCATGCATCAAATCATGCAATTTTTCTAGATAGGCTGCGCGATCATAAGCTGTCAAATTCGACCACGATGGAAACGCGTCATGTGCTGCATCGATTGCCATTTTCGCTTCTTTTTTCCCGCCCTTTGGAACTGTACCAACGAGATCACCTGTTGCAGGATTCACTACTTTGACTTTTTCCAGATCATAATCAGACCATTCATTATTGATAAAAATGCCTTTATCCATCGTAACGCCTCCATATTTAATATGATCGTATCTACTTTACAATTCCATTTGGTGCGGACGATTAAACATCAGTACATACTGGATTTGAAAGAACACCGATGTTTTCCACTTCAACTTCGACGATGTCATCTGCTTTAAGATATTTAGGCGGTTTGAATCCCTTCCCTACTCCAGCAGGCGTCCCAGTCGCAATGATGTCACCAGGCTCAAGGGTCATCGCTTTCGACAGGACTTCAATCAATTCCGGTATTGAAAAAATCATTTTGGCTGTAGAAGAACTTTGGCGTGTCTCACCATTAACGTAAGTAGTGATATGTAAATCATGAGGATCAGGGACTGCAGATTTATGAACCAGAACTGGTCCCATCGGGCAGCTAGTGTCCAAGCTTTTTCCGATTAAAAATTGTTTATGCTTGCTCTGAAGGTCTCTTGCGGTTACATCATTGATGAGGGTGTAGCCAAACACATAATCATACGCTTCTTCCCTGGAGATGGCTTTCCCTTTCTTGCCGATGACGACAGCAAGTTCTCCCTCATAATCGATATCGGTCGACACCTCTGTCGGGATGATGATTGGCTGATTAGGACCGGTCACCGTTGTCGGGGCTTTAGAAAAAATCATCGGCACTTCCGGGACGTCCGCTTCTGTGCCAAGTTCCAGGGCATGATCGAGGTAATTTTTCCCTACACAAAAAATGTTTTTCGTCGGACGCGGAATCGGAGCAAGCAGTTCGAAAGATTCGACATCAACAGTGTAGTTGCCTGTTTGGCCCTGTTCCCGTAATTGCTCTTGTACATCCGCTACAAGCTGCAAGAATTGATCACCAAGCTCGATTGCTTCAAGCAGAGTGCTCGGAAAATCCACGTTTAACACAGAGGCCGCACTTGTTAGATCAAGTGCTTTCTCAGGTTCATTTTCTAAAATAACAGCAACGATCGGTACATTTTGATGATTTCCATAGATGAATTTCATATCTTCCTCCTATTGATTATGGATACGGTCATAGTCAGCAGCAAGCTTAAAATCCACATCAGTCAAGCCATTTGCCTGCCAAGAGCATAGTTTGACCGTTACGAGTTTATAGTCGATCGAAATGAGCGGATGATGCTGGACCTCTTCAGAAAGATTGGCGATTTGTGTGACAAAATCGATCCCATCCAAATAGTCACTGAATCGATATTTCTTCGTAATCCATTTTTCATCGGTCAGTTTCCAGCCATCAAGCTCTTGAAGTCTCACATTTATTTGATCTTCCGTAAATCGTTCCAATTAAAAGGCCTCCTTTTTACTGAATATTTACCTGATCTTGTGCAAACCGATTGCTTATGTAAAACCATTCGCTTGGGCTCACGTATATACTTCCATTCTCCCTTTAAAAATCCTCTTTTCGCAATAATAGTGAAGTTACCTGGCAAAATGTGATAAAATGAGTTGTTATATAGTACAATTTATTTTTTCGGTTAATTAGAAGCAAGCACCGGTTAAAAACGTCACGTCCAATGTTCACACCGGTACTAGTACGTCCTGTACGTCGAAAATTCGCAATTTATTATTAACCGAAGTGGAGTGAAAAAAATGAACATAGTTGTAAGCACCTTGAATGCTAAATACATCCATACATGCCTCGCCTTAAGGTATTTGAAAACTTATTGCGAGCCTGACTTCGATATCGATATGGCTGAATACACGATCAAAGATCCGGTCATGAACATCGTCAGTGATTTGTATTCACGAAACCCTGATGTGATCGGTTTCAGTTGTTATATTTGGAACATTGAAGAAACGATTCCGATCATCGAAATGTTGAAAAAGATCAAACCTGACATCAAAATCGTCCTTGGCGGGCCGGAAGTTTCTTATGATGTCCCTCATTGGCTCGAACGCCTCGATCATGTCGATTACATCGTCATCGGGGAAGGGGAAGAAACCTTCAAGGACCTATTATACGCGATAGAAGAAAACGAAGACATCGAATCTGTTGCCGGACTCGCCTACATGAAAGGCGGGAAACCATTCCGGACTGCTCCCAGGCCGAAGCTCGATCTGAAAAGAGTCCCTTCCCCTTTTCGTGTTGAAGAAGATCTTCCTCAGCTATCGAAACGGGTGACATACATCGAGACAAGCAGGGGCTGCCCGTATTCCTGTGCGTTTTGCTTGTCTTCAATTGAGGTAGGTGTCCGATACTTCGACATCGAAATGATGAAGGAAGAGATCCGTTTCTTGATGAAAAATGGAGCCCGAACGATCAAGTTTGTCGATCGGACGTTCAACATCCGAAGGGATTACGCGTTGGAAATGTTTGATTTCTTGATAAAAGAGCACCTTCCTAGCACCATTTTCCAGTTTGAAATCACAGCGGATATCATGCGCCCGGAAGTCATCGAATTCTTGAATGAGCATGCACCTGTTGGATTGTTCCGTTTCGAAATCGGTGTCCAATCGACGAATGACAATACAAATGAACTTGTTGAACGTCGCCAGAATTTCGAAAAACTAACAAGGACTGTGACCACGGTGCGTGACGGCGGTAAGATCGTCCAGCACCTGGATTTGATTGCCGGTTTGCCAGAGGAAAACTACGACTCTTTCCGTAAAACGTTCAACGATGTGTTTGCTTTCCGAATTGAGGAAGTCCAGCTTGGATTTTTGAAAATGCTGAGAGGAACAGGTATGCGGATACGTGCGGAAAACCATGATTACATCTATATGGAAAAAGCGCCATATGAGATTCTCGGTAACAATGTATTGAGCTTTGATGAAATCATCAAGATCAAACGGGTTGAAGATGTGTTGGAGAAATTCTGGAATGACCACCGTATGGACACGACTGTCAGTTATTTGATCGATCACGTCTTTCCTTCGGCTTTCGATTTCTTCCAGCAGTTCGGAGACTATTGGGAGACACGTGGATGGTCACGGATCGGACATCAGCTTGAAGACTTGTTCAAACGTCTCTATTCTTTCTTAAGTGATCGGAGCATCCCGCAGCTTGAAATCGTAGAAGGCTTGATGAAGTATGATTATTTCATCCGCCAAAAGCACAAACCTCGCAAGCCATGGTGGGATTTTTCGATGGATAAGGCGACACAAACTGCATACCTGCGTTTAATGGCTGAACATCCTGAAAAAGTTTCAGAGGATTTTAATAAACTCAACTTGAGTGAAAAGGAATTGCACAAGCATGTCATGATCGAACGCTTGTCCTTTGATCTAGATACATTTTTGAAAGAAGGCAATCTTGTTAGAAAAGAGACACTGCTGATCGTCTATTTCGATCCTAAAACAAAAACCGCCACTTCTTTCACTCTTGGCGATGAACGAACGAAAACAACTGAAATCGTATAAACCTTAGGAGGTCTATAATGGCGAATACTCATACGTATACCCGGAAAGAAGAAATAGCCAATGCGATCACACATGGGATAGGGGCACTGTTCAGCATTGTTGGACTTGTATTCCTCGTGGTCATGTCAGCATTGGATGGATCGGTCTGGCATGTGGTCAGCTTCTCGATTTACGGTGCATCCATGCTTTTGCTATACACCGCTTCAACATTGGTGCATAGCTTTCCAGAAGGAAAAACGAAAGATCTTTTTGAGATTTTCGATCATGCGGCCATCTATATCTTCATTGCCGGCACGTATACACCTTTTTTATTCATCGTCGTCAAAGGCGCACTGGGATGGACATTGTTCGGAGTCGTCTGGGGGATTGCGATCGTTGGGGTCTTCTTCAAAGCATTTTTCGTTAAAAAGTTCCTGTTCATTTCAACCATCATATACATCGTGATGGGATGGTTGGCTTTAATTGCTTGGAAACCGTTGATGACGACGATGCCAAGTACTGGCATGCAGCTTTTCATCATCGGCGGAGTATTATACACAGTCGGGACCGTGTTTTATGTATGGCGCGGCTTCCCTTATCACCATGCAGTCTGGCACCTTTTCGTCTTGGCAGGTTCTGCGGCACACTTTTTTGCCATACTCCTATACATCCTTCCGATTCAAATGGCCTGAACCATTTATCGGTGCAATCCAGAAAAATATCGGTGGAACCCAATAACGAAAGAAAGAGGATGGTTGTCTTTACGAACCTTCCTCTTTCTGATTTTTCTATTCTGTTCCTTCATCTTCCGGGTCAGTATCCAAAGTATCTTTCCTATCTGTAATGTCTATTGTTGGTTCCTCTTCTGAAGGATCGACACCTTCTTGTTCTCCACCTTCAGGATTCTGTTGTCCATCTGACTCGCTCTTCTTTTTACCTGTACTCTTCGTTTTAATCTCCATGTCTTCTACAAGGAGAATATTCGGCTCAGTCATGATCGTTTCCTCTGCCTTCAATCCTTTGGTCACTTCTTTATAGGTTTCATTTTCAAAACCGAAGCTGACCTTCCGTTTGTCGATATAATCATTCTTCACAACCAAGACATACTCTTCACCATCATCTTGGAGAACCCATTCGTGCTTCACAGCTACTGCATCTTCAACAGCGACCGGATTTACGGAAACCTCAACCGTGGTGCCGACGGGCAATTGGTTTTCCCCTTCAGAATCAAGCTCTATTTCCACCGGAAACCTTAAATCTTCCTTTTTCTGATCTGGAAGACCTATTTCCGTTATGAGCCCTTTCCTACCTTCTCCCCGAGAGGAGCTTACTGCTACCTCATCTCCCTCTCTTAAAAGCAATACATCTTCTTCAGAAAGATAAGCTCTAACCATAACCTGATTCTCACTCAAAATGACGACGACCGGTTCTTCATCTGATCCTGCATTCACATTCACCTTTTGGACAGTTCCTGCAACCTTGTTTTTAACCACTTTCTCGTCCAGCTTGGATTCCAATTGTGTAACTTCACTTTCTTTGCTTGAGATTAACCGATCAATACGCTTTGCTTGATAGGAAGCATCCGCTTTCTGCTGCTCAAGTAAAAAGATGTTGGGCTCGTTCTTCTCTTCTTCATCCTTATTAGATTCTGTACGGATTTGCCCAGCTAGGACTGTTTCACGATCTTCATAATATTCCTGTTCTGTCTCAAGCTCATCGATTTCATTTTCCAATGCCGTAATCTGGTTTTCAATATCCGTTGATTGATACTTTAATATTTCTGACCCTGCAGAAACCTCATCCCCTTCTTGGACAAGGACTTCTTCTAATGTGCCCCGATGAGCTTCATTATAAAATTCCTGGGTTTCTATTGGAATGATCGTTCCTGTAGACTTAATCGTTTCCCGGAGGTCCCGTTTTTCTATTTTCGCTATTTCATAAGGCTTTTCACTGGCAAACAATGATTCATTCAAAAGGAACAAGTACGTATTCAAAATGATAAATAATAGGATCGGTAGCCCTATCAATGCTCTTTTTATATGCCGGTTCAACCTGAGCCCTCCAATTCTATCCGTTCAATGGCAAATGGTACATAGTATTGATAACAGCGACGATAATGATGAACAGTAGATGTAATCCGATAGATACTGTGCACACATATCGTTTCGACTTCAACGAAGCTTCCATCAATAGTTTGATTGATGCATAGATATGCCAGATGAAAAAGATTGTAATCCATCCGAAAAAGCTAGTCAGAAATACATCATCGGTAATCGCATTCACCCATGGTCCAACACCAAATGGTGACAGCATTTCAGTGGAACCGAAAGCAAGCATGTATGGAATGTTCACCGCTAAACCAATTAAAATGATGACGTACAAATACGTATGTAAAACGAATAACTTTCTGAAACCGATATCTCGGAAAAAGCCCCAGAACGATAAAGCTGATGCTCCTATAAGGATGAATGGCAATGCGAATCCGCTGATTGCTCCACCGATTCCGATATAAATCGAAGCTGCTTGCTTTTGATCTGTAGTCAATTCCATCGACATAGCTTCTGGCAGTTTCAACCATTCTGCAGCGCTTATATATAAAAGAAAACCAAATACAAGCGAGCTACAAAGCAACAAAATCAAAACTTTGAACCTATACCCATGGATCGATGAGGATTCTCTTAACGTATGCAATGTTTCCTCAGGCCTGAACAGCCCTTTCCAAACCTGTACCTGGTGTTCCAACCGGTATCCCCCTCTTCTATGTCGAACATGATGACATAATCTATCGTACCAGATTTCTATGAATATATCATATTTTTCCAATATATTTTCAATTTATTTTCTCGCAAATAACGCCCAATGATAGGGTCCCGTCTGTTTCCATTGGACATCCTGGAAACCTGAGTTTCTCATCCTCTCATCCATTTCCTGTATCAATGGATAATCTTCCGAATCGTCCCAATATTTCCCTATCATTTTTCTCGCATGGTTCCTAGCGGTTTCCGAAGCGAACATGATATCTACTAATAGGAAAAGTCCTCCTTCTTTTAGGACACGATAAGTTTCTTTACAAGCAACGTCTCGTTCTTCCGGTATAACTTCATGGAAAGTAAAACTGGAAACGACTACCTCAAAGGCAGCCGATGCTTGATGATTTTTTGTAAAAGTACCGTTTGAAAGGATATAATCAGGATGCAACTTTTTGCATTCCTCTAGCATTTTACCGGACAAATCAATTCCATGTACGGTTTCAGCATTAAATCTTTTGGCAAATCCTCCTGTTCCGATCCCTATATCTAAAAGGGTGGAAAATTTTAACCCCTGTAACTCGCTTGCCGCCTCACTTAAACTTGAGTCATAACCAAGTAACGGCCCCTTTGGGTTTTGAACAAATTCTTCATAGGATTTTGCCCATTCATTAAACAGACGTACAGTTTCCTCTTGTTTTCGCAACTGATATCCTCCACTTACAATATTGTTCTGCTACACTTCGATATTTTTTAGCAATATCCTTGTTTTTCTACCATAAAATTCATAAAATCAACTGAAAACTAGTGTTCAATAGGAGGCACGTCTTTGGTTGTGGCATCCTTCATGGACAAAAATAATTCACCATTTCGATTATAGGAGCCATAAAATACCGAACTTACATCTGTTATATTTTGTTCTGCCAGTTTATCATCCAGCCAAACCTCATTTTTTTTCAGCCATCTCAATAAGTCGAGCTGGACTTCGCCATCCAAAATGATTGGAATTTCATAATTTACCGGTTCTCCTGTGAGCTTCAAATCCTCTCTTGTTACAACTTCTTTCGAAGGAATCATTTTCACCGATAAATTACCATTCGCTTCAATAATGGCTATCTCGACATCTCCTACGTTATACACCTCCTTTTCCCGAAGCATCTGCAGGACATTATCAATCGAGTATTTTTCCTTTTTCATCTTTTCATAGAGAAATTGTCCTTTATAGATAACAACAGCTGGTTCGAAGGTCATCAGTTTTCCAAGACTGCGATTTTTCATTTTAATATAAATAATCGACTTTTGAAGCAGGGCTATTGCAGTCATCGCGACAATTGTGTGAATATGATTGATCTTCGGGTCGGCAATATCGGCACCCACCACGGCACCTAAAACTAAAATGACGAGAAAATCGAACACCGGAAGTTCACCAATCGACCGTTTTCCCATATAAAGTGTGACGAACAACATGAATGGCAAGATTGTAATGATACGTCCGATCACTTTGACCGAATCATAGAATATCTCCATCATAAAATGCACCTCGTTTGTCTGTATAAAACCATCCTCTCCAAAAATAGTTTGATTTATAAAATTTAAATAATGAAAAAGGATTGACCAGAATGGCCAATCCTAATCGCTCACAATGTCTCGATGGCGACACTGCTTCCTTTTCCTGAGGGTGTTGCTGGGGTTACGATCAATTTCCTTGGTAAACGAGCACGCAGGTCAGGCACGTGAGAAATCACACCGACTGAAACTCTCTGCATTTGCAATCGTTCCAGGGCTGAGATCACTGCATCCAGCAATGACTGATCAAGAGTGCCAAACCCTTCATCCAAGAAGAAGAACTCTAATGGATATTCCCCTTGTAACTGGATTTGTGCCGATAAAGATAAAGCCAGTGCTAGAGACGTCAAGAATGTTTCCCCGCCGGATAATGAGGTGACTGGCCTCCGTACCCCGCCATTCGCATCATCCCGGATGACAAAACCACCTGATGAATCTACTTCTAGGGCATAGCGTTGTCTCGTCAGTTCACCTAATCTTTGCGAGGCATCCCTTGCCACTTGATTCAGCTGTTCTTCTGCAATGAACTCGACAAAGCTGTTCCCCCGGAAAACAGCCTGTAATTTTCCGAGCCTTTCTGATAGCTCCTCATTTTTCAGTCGCTTTTCCTCTAATAAAGCAAATTTCTCAGCTCTGTTTTGCATATCCGATAAAGCTGTCTCGATTTTCGCTTTGTAAGATAGCGCATTCTCTTTTTCATGTTTAGCTTGTTTCAATTCTTCCTGAACCCGTTCCCATTCATCCATACTGACCTCTTGGTTGTTCAAATGAGCAAGTAACCGTTCCTGGTCATGCTGATGATTCTGTTTCCATTTATGGTATCGCTCTATTTCCTCTTCCCAGGCTTTTTGCTTCTGGTTGGGGATGAGAGCCTTTTTTACTTGTTCCTTCGAGTCGAAAGAAGTTTCCTCAGCTTTTTGCTTCCACTTTTCTTTTGCCTTTGATAAACGGGCTTCGATATTTTGCAGTGTAGATTTTGCTACTTCAAGCTCCTGCTCGATCTTCTGCAACTTTTTACTTTCCATTTCTGCCTGCTGCAGAGCAGTTTGTTCTTTTTGTTTCAACTCGTCTAATTGTAGTTGGACGTACTTATAAAGCTTCTCCGCTTTATCATTCCCGCAGATCTCTTCAATCTTTTCAAGCAGCTGGCTACATCGTTTTTCCATATTCGTTACTTTAGAGGAGAGCTCTGCTACATTTAGCTTAAGTGTCTGGTAATCTTCTGAAGCACTTGTGATTGTACCGTCTACCTCTACCAAATAGTTTACGCTTCTATCATAACGTTGATTCAAGTCTATGACCTCTTCTTCGGTCTCATCCATCTCTTTTTGCAATTGTTCGAGATTATCAAATTCATAGGACTTGAATGATTCGCTCCAAAGTTTTTCCAGTTCAGTTGCTTTATGATTGATTTCGTTCAGCTTTTCTTCCACTTTAATCGAATCGCTCTTGCACGTGTTCAATGTAGTGGTTTTCTCCAATAGCTTTTTGTCATACTCAGCGAATAATGAGGTGAATTTGCTGCGTTTTTCTTTCAGTTCAATTACATCTTGCTTGAAGCCTTTCGTTTCCGTTTTCAGTAATTGCAAGTAATTATTCAGGTCTTTTACCGATTGGAGCGAGTTCTCGATTGGCTCGAAAGTGGCGGCGGCAATTTCATCTTCATTGAACTCCCCTTTTTGCACATAATCCTGCATCGCTTCAAAAAGGTGTTCTAAATCTTTTTTACTATAATGGACAGCCATCTCCTCTTCTTTCAACGATTTGAAAATCGCTTCCAAATCTGCAACGACTTCTTGATAATCTTCATCATCCACGGCTTCATTTACGGGAGCTGGATGTTCCTTCGAACCGCAAACAGGACAGGCTTCTCCATCTCTCAATTCCTTAGCGATTTGTGCTGAAAGTGCATGTAGCTCAATATTTTTCTGCTTTTGGGCCGTTTCTTTCAAGTATTGATCGATCGAGTATTCGGCACGTTCAATCACACGTTCATGTTCACAAACACGGTTATACAATGTTTCTGTATGCTGCAGAAGATAGCCGATATTCTGTTTCACATTTTTCTTCTGTTTTTTAAGCTTAGAGATTCCATCATTCAATTTCTTTTCCGTCGAAGTGATTTTTGTTTGCTCCTCGATCAATTCTGTTTTTGTTCCGTTGATCCGGCTGATTTCTTGTTTGAGACTAAGTGCATCTCTCAATCGATTCCGGTGTTCAATCGGTATCGACTTCTTTTTAATGGCAGCTTTGATTTCCGCTTGCCGCTCGATTGCTTGCTGTTTTTTCCTTTTAAGTTTGATGAGTTTCGTTTCTACAGCTTCCAGTTCTTCTTTTGCTTTCGTCAATTTCACTGTCTCATCAGAAAGTGATCGTTTTTCTTTTT
Organism: Pseudalkalibacillus sp. A8; assembly: GCF_045920555.1. NCBI lineage: Bacteria > Bacillati > Bacillota > Bacilli > Caryophanales > Fictibacillaceae > Pseudalkalibacillus > Pseudalkalibacillus sp. A8. The sequence goes on along the minus strand of NZ_CP174509.1, from coordinate 1,943,459 downwards.
CAAACTCAACTTCCATCTCTTTTGCCTGTTTCAATTGTTGAAGACGTTCATACAAAACTGGCTCTTTTTCAGATCGTTCACTTTTGATAGCATTAACGAGATTTTGCGTTTCTTCAACCAGATGTTTCGATTGTTCACTGGCACGATCCAGTTTTTCATTATTCCCCTTCCATGTCTGCTGCTCAGTATGGATCGATTCAAGCTCTTGGATAAAAGGGAACAATGAATCAGCTTCTTCCGCAAGTTTCAATTTCTCCTCAAGTTCTTTGATTACAGGGGCTTTTTCCTCCAGCTGGGCCAGCTTCCGTTTCACTTCATTCAATTCTTCCTGCCAACTCCAGATTTGCCTGTAATGCTCAAACTGGACTTCCTTCTTGTCCAGATTAAGATTTTTCCGTTTTACAGTTTGGATCGCTTCTTCCAGCTGATTTTGAAGTTCATCGATCGCTTCCTTCGAGGCATTGCCTAAGCCTTGCTGCTCAGCTACAATCTCTTTTAAATGCATGTTGGTTTCTTCAACCCTTAACTTCAAGCGATGATTAAGGTGATCCCCATACTTCTCTAAATGAAAAAGGCGTTGCAGCATCTGCCTTCTTTCAGCGCCTTTCAATGAAAGGAATTCGGCAAACTTTCCTTGGGGTAAAACGACTGCCCTTGTGAAGTCAGTGACCGTCAACCCTAAAATGCTTTCAACCTGCGAAGTTACATCTCGCTCTTTATCAGCAAGGACATTTGTTTCATCCAGTATGATTTCGATAAGACGGCAAGTACTTGTCCGGATTGATTCATTCTTCCCTTTTTTATAGGTCCGCTCAACCTTATATCTTTTCCTTGTCTGTTCTCTCCCCAATTCAAATGTGAAGCTTACATGCAACTGATCTTCCGCATGGTTCATGATCCCCTGGATCGTATTCGCTGCACGTTCAATCTTTCCATAAAGGGCTAATGTGACCGCATCCAATAGGGATGACTTTCCACTTCCAGTAGGACCGAAGATTCCGAATACGCCGCCTTCACAAAGTGATTCGAAATCGACATCTTGCCTTTCCCTAAAGCTATGTAAACCTGTTACAGAGAGGTGTATAGGTCTCAATGTTATACGCCCCCTTCATTTTCGTGGAGGAGCTCCATGAAAAGCTTCACTGTTGCTTCATCAGGAGTTCCACCATTCGTCTGTCGTTCATAAAACCGCTTGAACAGCTCATCAATCGGAAGATCGGAGGATCGTTTCTCGATATTCATCTCATTCATCTCCTCAAACACCGGCCTGATATGGATGAAGCCATCATGAGCGTTCCGGAGACGGTGGATCTGTTCCATACTCAATGTATCTTTCAAATGTATTTCTAAATCAATCCAAGCATTTGGGTCCTTTTTTTCATCCAACCAGCGATGGACCTGTGCAAGGCCCTCTTCTGCTTTCCACTGTACCAGGGGCTTACCGCATGATAAATAGATTTCCTCCATGCTTGGTTCTGAACCTGGTTCGACATCAAGGATAGTGACCGATTTCGATTGGCCAGCTTCTGAAAAGCTGTAACACAGTGGAGAACCAGAATACCTGGCTAGGCTGCTTGCCTGATGGATCGATTGTGGACGATGTAAATGCCCTAAGGCGATATACTGGGCTTTGGATGGTAAAGCGTTCGCCGATACCGTGAATGCACCACCGACCTGGATCGGCCTTTCCGATTCGCTCTCACGACCACCAGCGACATAAATATGGCTCATCGCAATGTTTACGCTGGATGCATCGAAATCACAGCAAAGTTCTTCAAACAATTTCTCAATCCGGACATCATAGGCATTCCGTAATGCTTCTTCATCAAAGGCTTCCGTCAATATTTCTTTCAATCGGGATTCGGATGGATAAGGGAGACATCCGAGCTTCAACCGTTCACCAGTCGATTCTATCCCTAGACTGATCGGTTGAATGGTCGGGTATCCAAAAATACTGATCCCGTGAAGGGCTGCAAGTGGTCCAGAGGCACTCAACCGATCCGGATTATCATGGTTCCCTGCAATGATGATGACTTTACACTTTTGTGTTTTCGTCAATTTTGCCATTGATTCATAAAATAATTGTTCTGCCGCCGCTGGGGGATTGACTGTGTCAAACACATCACCTGCCATCAAGACGACATCCACTTTCTGGTCTTCGACAATATCACATAATTCCTCTAGAAATTGTTCCTGCTCGGAAAGGCGGTTCCTACCCTCAAGCGTCCTTCCAAGATGCCAATCAGCAGTATGAAGTAATCTCATAGGCTCCCCCTAACATGGTAGGCTTAATAGATGCCCACCATCAAAAAAGTATAAATATTTCTCTTTGCACGATTTTTTCCAAATCTGTTCTAATGCTTTGGAATACAGATCAAGCTGTACAGTGTAACGACTTTCGAGGACTGGACGAGCGCGTTCAAAATTCTCGAAACGGTTTTTGATGGCATCTGTTTTATAATCCAACAATACGAATCCATCCTCTTCTTCGATTACACAGTCGATCACACCCTGGACGAGAACATGTTCATCAACTGATCTGTCCCAATCAGAATAGGCATCCCGTGCTGGTAATGCAAGACTGAAAGGTACCTCGCGATGGACCGTTGAACAGTGTTGGATCCGTGTTCCCAATTCTGTTTTAAAAAACTGCTCGATCGAATGGATATCGATTACCTCCGCTTGTTCTTCTGTCATCAGTTCATTGTTGACGAGCTTCGCCACTGTCTCTACAATGGTTTCCTTCGAAATGGTCTCTGAAGGTTTCGTCAGATGCTGCATGACAAGGTGCATCGCTGTTCCGCGTTCAGCTGCATTCAATGATTTTTCCTGCATAAAGTTCGGTCGTTCACCGATCAGACTCCGGTATTGTCTGATATAAGACGTGTCGCCATACTCATCCCTTGTTTCCATGCCCCTTTTCAACTCTGTTACGGATTGTTTGGACATGTGTCGCTCAGATAACCGATATGGATAACGCCAGGAGAGAGATCCCGTCACTTCACTTTCTCCATCAGTGCTTACCGGCTCCCACGACTTGATCTGTTCCAGCCGTTCACTCTTATCAGCCTTTTTCTCGTCATCAATTACGGCAATATCACGCGATTGTATAATTGCCAGCTCCCATTTGTGTTGGGTCTGGGTAACATCCTCATCAATTACATTTCCGCTTCCCAACCGGTTTCGTAACAATTCCATACTCGGGTGACGGATGACGGCTGGACCAATCCACTCCAAATAGGATTTCGCTGATGCCCTTTCGAAGTCAGGCAATAACCAGCCTTTCCGAGACACGAGGTGCTCCCATTGCTTCACTTGTTTGTCGAGATCCCGGACTGCTCCGACAAGGATCAACTTCTCCTGGGCACGTGTAAGGGCCACATAGAGGATCCGCATCTCTTCAGCCACCATCTCCATCCGGAGGCGCTTCTGGATAGCAAGCTGGGGCAGTGTCGGATAACTGATCCGATGCTTCGGATTCATGAACTTCGCACCAAACCCGATCTCCTTATGAAGAAGGAAACCGCCTCTCAAATCCATTTCATTAAAGCGCTTGTTCAGATTCGAAAGGAATACGACAGGAAATTCCAAACCTTTACTCTTGTGTATGGTCATGATCCGGACGACATCTTCCTGCTCTCCGAGTGCTCTAGCTGTACCTAGATCCTTCCCTTGATCCCGCATTCGTTCTATGAACCTGAGAAAACGGAATAAACCACGGAAGGACGTATTTTCATATTGTCGTGCCCGATCATATAAAGCTCTCAAGTTCGCCTGACGCTGCTGCCCGCCCGGCATTCCACCAACGTAATCGTAATACCCCGTTTCCCGGTAGATCTGCCAGATCAGATCTGACAAATCACCTTGACGAGCTTTTGTACGCCAATGCTGTAGTTTTTTATAGAAGAGATTGACCTTCTCATAAGTCTCAGAGGACTCTGCTTGTTTTAAGAAGGCCAGGACCGCTTCATAATAGGACCCTTTTTTGTCGGCGATACGTACTTCTGCCAGTTCCTCTCCACTCAAAGCTATGATCGGAGAACGGAGTACTGACGCTAAAGGGATATCCTGGTATGGATTGTCGATGACTTGAAGCAGCGAAAGCATGACGGATACTTCAACAGCTTCAAAATATCCTGTTGACAGATCAGCATATGCCGGGATTCCTTGCTTTTTAAATTCCTCTTGAAGGATAGGAGCATTCGTCGAAGTCGAACGCAACAGAATGACGATGTCCCTGTATTCAATCGGCCGATATTGCTTCAGTTTCCCATCATAGACCTGGTAAGGCTGCTGGTATTCATTATGACCGATCAACTCTTTGATCCGGCTGGCCATCCACCGTGCTTCCAGCTGGATCGATTCCAGGCCCTCGATATCTTCGTCCTCGCCATCCTCTTCACTCCGATCGATCAGCACAAGTTCTGTCGTCGCCTGCTCATTTTCCGGATAATCAGCGCCAAGTCGTAATTTCGCCGCCTCATCGTACTCGATTTCCCCGACTGTTTCATTCATGATCTGTTTGAACAGGAAGTTGGTGCTGTCGATGACATCTCTACGGCTTCGGAAGTTACGGGACAAGTCGATCCGTACACCCTCTCCCGGGTCTGAATCATAGAAACGCTTATACTTATTTAAAAATAAAGTCGGTTCAGCTAGACGGAAACGATAAATGCTTTGTTTGACATCCCCGACCATAAAGAGATTCGATCCTTCTTCTTGTTCCTTCGTGACGAGTTGGACGATCGATTCCTGCACAAGGTTCGTATCCTGATATTCATCTACGAGAACCTCAATGAACTTATTGCGGTATTCCCGTGCTGCCTGGGAAGGAGCCAATCGTTCTTCTGATGATCCTTCACCCGTGAGAACTTCAAGGCAAAAATGCTCCAGATCAGAAAAATCTACAAGGTCTTTTTCTTTCTTTGCAGATTGAAAACGTGCTGAGAAGCTTTTTACAAGCCTGATCAGGGTATGCATCACAGGGGAAAGTTCACGTATATGATTGATGAACGATTCCGGAGGCCGGCTGAACAGTTCCTCCTGAAGGCTTTCCACTTGCTTTTTTACACGGTCACGGATTGATTTGACCCGTTCTTTCAAGGCTTCATCATACTCATCACCTTTACAAGGCTTTAAACGGGAGAAAAACGACTCCTGGAACGTTTCATACACTTTTTCCCATGATTCCGCACCTGCCTCGATAAGGTTCCTGATCATTTGCTCATCATTGACCAATGTATCGTAATAAGGCGCAGGACCGGCCGGCAAGAAGGCCCATTGTTTTGCCTGATCTATTAATTCAATCATGCCTCGGAGCTGCAATTGGACGTCCTGGACTAATTCATTTGTCCAGGAAAGTTCCTCGATTGTCTCAATACTTTCACTCGTCGCATACTTTCCAACCATTTGATCAAGCCATTGATCTGGCCATGGATAACTACGGGAAAAGTCATAGAGACGGATGATCATGTTCTGTATTTCATCATCGGCACGGTCGTTACTGAAACGGTCGACCAAATCGAAAAATGGTTCGTTATCTTCCAAGCTATACTCCTCTTCCAAAAGTTCTTCTAGAACTTCCTGACGGATCAATTCCGCTTCTGTTTCATCTGCAATCCTGAAATTCGGATCCAGGTCCAACTGATAATAATACTTGCGTAAAACTTCGATACAAAATGAATGGAGTGTAGAAATCGATGCTCTGTTCAACAGGGTCAACTGCCGCCGCAAGTGGAGGGAACCAGGTCTTTCTTGTAACGCTTTCTCAAGCGCGATCCCGATCCGTTTCCTCATTTCAGCGGCGGCTGCATTCGTGAATGTCACGATCAACAATCTGTCGACGTCAACACCATCCTGATCTGTCAACCTGCGGATGATCCGTTCCACGAGAACTGCTGTTTTACCAGAACCTGCTGCTGCTGCAACGAGGATGTCCTCTCCCCTTGCAGTGATCGCCTGCCACTGTTCGTCTGTCCACTGTGCCCCCTCAGGCTTTGGAATGACTTCACGCATCCTGGCTTCCTCCTTTCTTACGTATTTGTTCAAATAATTCATCGTCTTTTATATTTTTCAATAATCGATAGTTGTTCTCTTCCAAGGAGTGATCGAACTGACAAACTGAACGGAACGAGCAAAATGTACATGGCGTACGTTTTTGCATTTCATAAGGTGCTATATCAATATTACCATTCGTGATATCTGTCCCGATCGAACCGATCATCGAACGGACGTAAGAACGGACTTCATTGAACTGTTCTTTATTCATGATTGAGGAGCCTTTTCGGAAACTGCCATCTTTTTTCGTAGCGACAGGTATGATTTCCGAATGTCCATCAATGCCTTCATCCATTAACTGGACGACGTCTTCATCTTCAAGCACATACCCTTTCATCTTGAACTTCTTGAATAGTTCTTTTTCAATCTCATCAAGAGTCAATAGCTTTTTCGATGAATGGACAGGATCATGCACATGGAAATAGAGTACACCCGCAGGATCTGCACTTTTTCCAAGCCACCGATCAGAATGGGTGATCACGACATCAAGGTAGGTGAGCATTTGTAAAGCGATGCCGTAATAAACCTCCGATAGATTCAAGACTCTTTGGCTTGACTTGTAATCGATGACACGAAGGAACAAACCGTCCTTATTGGTGGCAGCGTCTACCCTGTCGATTCGACCGATGACTTCCATCGTCGTTCCGTTAGGCAAAATATATTTTAGCGGTGGAATTTTATCTGAATTACCGAATCCAAGTTCAAGTCCGACAGGTGAAAATCCACTCGCCTTTGCTTGTTGGCTGAGTACATAGGATGCTCGTCCGACGACATTTTTCAGTTTCCGTTTGATATATTGATAGCGGTTCGAACTTAGCAGGATCTGGCTCTGCAAACGTGGGGCAAGTTTTTCGACCATTTCCCCTGCGATACGATAACAGTCACCGGCTGAGAGTTCTCGCCAATCAATCCCCCGCTGCTGAAGGAAGTCAGCAACTTCTTTCAGAGCAGCATGAAACAGCTGGCCGATATCCGGGGCTTCTAGTCTGAACATCTGTCTTTCTTCAAGTTTCAACCCATAACTGGCAAAATGGGAGAACGGACAGGACTGATGCTTCTCCATTCTGGAAACACTTGTTTTCAAATGATCCCCGTATAATTCTTTGCTTGTTTCCCCTGTAAGTTTATCCGTTTTATTTTGGTAAAAGAGACTGTGAATCGTCCGTTTCGCCTTGCTCCTCCACTCGTCACTCTCGACAAACCAGTTGTAAACGTGCCACCAATCCTCCGCAATCGGATACCCCTTCTGCCACTGCCGCAATTGTACCGTCAGAAACGACAGGGTACGGCCAGGACGAACGATGAATCGAGCATTTGACTCCTCGCTCTCGCTCGGCTCTTGCATCAATAGACGCTCAGACTGCTTTGGCAGCAATTCCTTCAGTTGATTGATCAGAATCGACGGTACAAGTGATTTCCCTTCTTCATCCGCTAACGGGTAGGATACATATAAACGATCGGATGCACTGGATAAAGCCATGTAAATGAGAAAGTTTTCATCGAGCAAATTTTCGCGTGCCGTCGGAGCCATTTCTGCTCCAATAGAAGCCAGAGTCTCACGATCATCCTCTGATAGGATACCGTCCTCAGCAGGCTTAGCTGGTAAAACACCATCGTTCACCCCAATGATGAAAGTGCATTTCACCTGGTAAAACCTCGACCTGTCGAGGCTCCCGATTAATACTTGGTCAATAGCCGGAGGAACGAGGGAAAATCTCATCGACTCAATACCTGCATCAAGCATCTTGCTGAACAGATCGAGACTCAATTTTTCATTTCCGACGATTTCAACCATTTGTTCTAATAAATCGATGACCGCATTCCAAACCTGATCATGCTCTCTCGCAAGGGCCAGATCACCTGCTTCTTCAGCCTGATAACGCCATTCCTCCAGCTTAGCCGGCACCTGCAGATACTCGAGATAAAGGAACAATGCTTCACATAACCCTTTTCCATCCTTCGCCGCTTTCAGATCACGCTCTAAGCGAGATAACGGATCGGCCACCTTCTGTCTAGCGTCATTGATCAGACGCTGTTTTGTCAGTTCTTCATCTGTTTGACTTCCGAAGCTGAAATCGAGTGAACGGAATTTGCGGTAGATCCAATCCTCACTGCCCGTCCATTTCTTTTTTCCATGGATCCCGTGAGCCAGAACATAGTTTTCCAACAGGTCGACCTGTTCACGGAATTGCTGGGTCGAGCTATCCTGATCCATCAACAAATCCGTTTTCACACAACGGAAAACAGCTTCATACCGCCAGTTTTGGAGGATGATATCGAGACTTGAACGGATACATTCGATTAGTGGATGATGAAGCATTGAACGCTTTTGGTCTAGGAAATACGGAATCTCGTAATCTTCAAATAATGTATTCAATAAATCGGAATAGGAGGATATATCACGGACCAAGACTGCAATATCCCGGTATCGATATCCCTTTTTCTGAATAATCTCTTGAATGTCCCTTGCAATCCCTTCGATTTCTGCCCGTCTGTTCACTGCACCACTGATCTGGACATTGCATTTTTCACCGTTTAAAGGGACGACCGGACGCTCGTGGAAGTAATTTTCCAGGTGTCTGATGGACGGTGATTCCTCAAAGCGCGGTTTTTGGCCAAGTTTCTGGACCTTTTCGATCTCCACTCCCTCTTCCTCAGCTATTCTCTTCAGCTTTTGGTAGGTTAACGTCGTCATACGGAACAGGTCCAAGTCTGACGGTGGATGGTCTCTTGCTTCATCCAATGTCATCGTGATCGTCATACGGTCCGCTTTTTTCATCAATGCACGGAGCGCTCCTAGTTCTTGTGGTGTATAGCTATGGAATCCATCAACCCAAACATCGCAGCCATCGAAGAACGATGACTCCGGTATCCGTTCTTCCAATAAACGTAGATAGTCCTCTGAATCTACATATTTATCAGCCAGCAACTCTTCCAACTGATTGTAAATGATATGTAAGTCATGGAGTTTATCCTTCAATAAAGTACGATCCTCATTCTCACCCAAAAGGTTTCTTTCCAGTTCTTCAAGGTCACTTGCCCCAAAACAATAGCGTTTGAACTCTGTTATCATTTCTTCTAATAGCTCGTAGAAACCGCTTTGTTCAGACGATTTATGGAAAAGTATCAATTGATCTTTCTGCTTTTCGACGACTTTCCGCAATAGCATGTTCATCCCCGTCGAATTCAGGTGATATCGGGTCAGACCTCCCACTTCTTGGAGGACTTTCAATGCTATACGGGAAAAACTAAACACCTGTGCACGAATCATTCCGCCTAGTCCAGGTGTTTTAACCAGTTCATATTCCATTTGGAAAGTCATTTGATCAGGCACAAGCATGACGAGTGGTTTCCCTCTCGGGTTGTTATGTAAATGTTTTCTGATTTCGTCTAAACAGACCGTCGTCTTACCGCTACCGGATCTTCCGACCAAAAATCGGACCGACATGTATATTTCTCCTTTCCGAATCCTCAAATCGTAATATCTATTATCTCATGTTTTCCTTCGCTTTTGTAGGTTTTACCTTTTACCAGAACACCGCACTTTAAATGTCGCTTTTGTATTCTTTCCATTCATGATCCAGGAATAATTTTTGAAGTGTTAGCTCTGCCTGATTGCGAAGATGAAGATTGGAATATTTGATGACCTCATGATAGCCGCGGACGATGATGTTATACTCTGACGTATCCTCGTATCTGCGGTGGAAAGAGACTTTAACGTTTTTCGCTTTCATCTCTTTACGGATTTGATGCAGTTCAAGAGAAATTTCCCTCATTCTGTTTTCAATCCAGAGGACGTATGGCTGGGTGAATTTGAATGGCGCACGTTGGAAGATTTGCAAGTCCCGATTGAGGATCGTCAATAACATCGGGTACAAGATGAAACGATCGATAAGCAGGCTTTCCTCTTTTGTCGCATACATCGAGCCTATGCCCCTCCTTATCCCGCGCTGTTATTTCTGTTTTTACGTAATGGAAGCATTCGAGCAGACAAGATTTGACCGATACTGAAGGTCCGTGTTTCCTTTCTTAACGAGCAATAACCAGTCATCGTCGTTTCTGTAAGCGACGTAATCCAGACAACACGTTGTGTAATCGAACCGTCGTTGGACAGATAGACGATTTCAATCGGCTTATTCTGTTCGAAAGATCGATATAACATCCTTCTCATGCTCAACCCTCCATTTTTTATTATTATATGCGAACGTAAGTTCTATATGCAACTGTTTCTGGATGAGAAAGTTTTCCAGTAGGAAAACGCATGGGCCCGCTCTGTGACCGCGAAGGTGTAGCTCTTTGAGTGCTTCGTTTTGGGTTATTGACGTTTCCAGGGAGTTAAAGTCCTTTTTTGAGTACGTCATTTTTCGATTTTCGCAAAACCAGGGTGTCATAAAGCTGCTTTGAGTACCTCGTTTTCCGTTTTTCGCAAAACCAAGGTGTCATAAAGCTGCTTTGGGTACCTCATTTTCCATTTTTCGCAAAACCGGGGTGTCATAAACCTGCTTTGAGTACCTCGTTTTCCAATTTTCGCAAAACCAGGGTGTCATACTCTTGCTTTGAGTGCCTCGTTTTCCATTTTTCGCGTTTTAAGGGCTTTATATCTCGCTCATTAGGGGTTCAAATCTATGGAATACGGCTCGGCGGGTTAACCGTATGAGTTGGAGATCAATCCGCTCACATAAAAAAGGACTGGCACCATGCCAGTCCTCACTAATTCAACTCAATTGCATCCTTTTTTCTTTTGCGGCTTCATAATTGCCGATATAGCTTTTCAACTGCTGATCTTCCAGCCAGTACGTTCGGTCCATCAGTTTATTCAAAAAGTACCTGTCATGTGATACGACAAGGATTGTACCTTTGAATCCTTCCAATGCCTCTTCCAGAGCTTCTCGTGATTCGATATCAAGATGGTTCGTCGGCTCATCCAGCAATAACAGGTTATAATTCTCTGACATCATTTGTGCCAATCGCAACCGTGTCCGCTCGCCACCACTTAAATTGTACACCTTTTGAAACACGTCTTTTCCGAAGAATAGGAACCGGCTTAGACGATATCGGGCCTCTCCTTCGTCCACGTTTGCGATATCCCGATAGGCATCGAGGACGGACCAGTTTTCGTAGCCTGTCAGCCCTTTTTGGGAGAGATAACCGATCTTTACAGAAGCCCCGATCCGGACAATCCCTTGATCTGCGGTGATTTCACCTAATATCAGACGGAGGAGCGTCGATTTGCCGACTCCGTTCTTCCCGATGATCGCAGCACGTTCCTTATATTGAAGGAGCATACTCAAATCATTAAACAGGGTTCTCTCTTCCATCGTCTTCGACACACCTTCAAAAATGACCACATCTTTCCCGCTTCGTTTAGAGGAATTGAACTCCAGGGCCGCCGTCTGCCGTTCAAGTTTCGGACATTCGATTTGATTCATGCGTTCCAATGCCCGTTCCATGTTACGGGCGCGTTTATGCATTTTTGGATTGTCAGCACGGATCGCCCAATCCCGCATCCGTTTGATCGCTTCCTTCATCTTTTTGATTTTTTTCTGTTGATCCTGATAAGCCTGGAATTCAAGCATCAGGCGTTTTTCTTTTTCTTTTACGAAGGTCGAATAATTCCCTTTGTATTCTTCAATGACCCCTGAATCGATCTCTATCGTCTTTGTGGCGACTGCATCAAGGAAATAACGGTCATGTGAGATGAGAACTACCGCACTATCATAATTCCTGATATACTCCTCCAACCAGTCAAGTGCCTCCATGTCGAGATGGTTCGTCGGTTCATCAAGTAATAGTAAATCCGGCTCTTCAAGTAGGATTGCAGCGAGTCCGACTTTCGTTTGTTCGCCCCCGCTCAGAGATTGGAACGGATGATCATTTAGATGCTCGAGCCCGAGGCCATGCAATACCCCTTTGATTTTCGAATCGATTGCATATCCGTTCACTTCTTCCAAGCGATCCTGAAGCTTACTGAATTTCTTGAAATGCTTCTCAAGATTGTCTTGCTCATCAGGATCTGCCATTTTTTCAGTGACCTGTTTTAATTGTATTTCGATTTCATAAACTTCGTGGAAGGCTTGCTTCAAAACCTCTTCCACCCTCAAGTCTTCCTCTATATTCGGAATTTGATCGAGCATGCCGATTGTCAGTTCTTTCTTATAAGAGACATTACCTTTGTCGACGTGCTCTATTCCAGCAATGCATTTCATCAACGTAGATTTTCCTGAACCATTCGGACCAACCAGTGCAATTCGGTCCTTCTCATATATTTGCAACGATATATCTTCAAAAATCCAAGTACCTGCGTACATTTTAGCTATATTGTTTACTGATGTTACGATCATGAAATTAGTCTCCTTTGATATGATATTCCAAAGTGTCATAAACGAATTTTGGAACTTTTCTTTTGTTTTTCAGATAAAGAAAACTTGGCAAAGCCAAGCCTTTGGCAGGCTGAGCCATAGTTGACCTTACCCTGAAGAAAGTATTTATACTTTCTTTAAGTACAACAAAAAACCATGAGCAAGCTGACCTGCCCATGGTATCCGTCCATTTATAAGGATGAAAGGGGTAAGGTTCTGCTTACGTTTTGATCAATTCCGCATTTGGAAAAATGGACATACTTCTCCCGTCGAACGCAAAATCATGCGTAATAGAACGGACTTCGACTGTCAACCAATCCAAAATACGAAACAATCCTGTAAGCATTCCTTACACCTCCTAATTTCAATCGTAATAATTTTATATTACTGGAAAAATTCCAGTTCAGCAAGCCTATTTATATCGCTTTGTGCCACATCGTCCAGCGACCGATATCTTTGAAGCCCAAACGCTTATAAATCGAGCCAGCAGCCGGGTTATCGTAAAACAGACACTATGTCTTCCCCTCTTTCAAAACGTCATCACAGAGTGCACTTAAGCATCTGGAGGCAAGACCTTTGTTTCGGTGGTCCGTGTCAGTACAGACCCCTACGACCATTGCCGACATCGAATTTTCTGCAGTCGTGGAAACACTCGTGATTGCAATGTCTCCTTCTTTAATGAAATAAGTACGTCCAGTTTTTGATTGGATTGAATGCAGCATGCTGTCCCGTGAAGCCATTGATCCTGAGAACTCTTCAATTCTTTCACGCAATGAAAATATCGTATCCACATCTTCATCTTCAGCAATGCGTATATCCTCACGATCGAGATTGAGTCCTAATGCCTCGCCATCGATCATTTCCGCAAAATACATCCCTTTTTTCTTGTTTGAATATATGTAGTCTGAGAATTGGTCAATAATGTCCTCCTTACCGGATAAAATTTGAAAGTTTTCGACCGAAGAAATGATTTTCGCGAATCCTTCCACGTCGAATGGACCTTTTGCGTATGGGATGAAATTACCTTTATAGCGAAGAAGGACTGCGATCATATGGCCATCCTTATTCCATTCACCCCAAATTTCCTGAAAATTTGTTTCATAACCGAAGTTTTCTATATCTCCGATGATGAAAAGATTCAAAGCTCGTTCTTCACTTAAAAATCCCATTACCTTTTCGTGATCATTTTTTGTCAGTTTTCTAATCAAGTATATCCCCTCCCCCAAACGTATTAAGACTATTTTACAGATTCAGAGGCTGGAATCAACTGTTTTTTGGAAATTCAATGAATTTACTTTGTTGTTTCCTCAACCACCTTCTCTAAATTTCGACGGGCTTTTTTCACTGCACGCTGGATCGTCTTCCTATTATCCGTTTCCATCATCGCTAACAGCCTTTCACCCTCTTCATGGAATGGTCTTGCAGCCGCGGCCGAGAATACCATCGCAATATTCCAGCGTACAATCTCATTCTCTGATTCAACAAGCGATCTCAACCAAGTAATGACATGGTTCGGATATCGTTTCAACAACGCATCCCCGATTGCAAACGCTCCTAGATTTTTCTTCACATATTCCGCTTCATCATGCATGAGTGGTTCCAGAATTTGTAACAGCTCTGGCGCATGGGATTCGTTAAGTGATTTACTCGCATACATGATTGATAAGACTGTTGCTCGTCGGACGTTCTCAGATTCATCCTTTTTCCATGAATCGATGACACGATAGAAATCATCATAGTGTCTTGCTAAGACCTCACCACAGCCACCGGCAGCCCATTCCCTTACCTCCCAATTATCATCATCCGCAAACTTATGTAACAGCTTGACGCTTTCTTCAGGAAAATACCCATACAATTCAGGGATCAAATGGGCACAAACTTCTTTCGCAGATGGACTTTCAGATTCCCCTAAATGACTCGCAATCTTCCAAAGGATAGTGGTATCCTCATTTAGTTGTTTCAAAATCCAATTGGTCACCTTTCGCTTAACTTGTGCAGGTGCTGTACCTGCATGCTTCGTCTTCTCTTTTTCCAATAAAATGATAATTTCTTCCCAGTCATGAATTTTTATTGCTTCTGCAACCGATATCTTCAAATCCTTCATTCCTTTTTCAACTCCTGACCCTTTCAATCAATAGGCAGTCTTCTTTTTTTCCTTCGTGTAATTCATGAGAATCCAAACATCGGACAGGGTGGAAACCACATTTTTCATAACAGCGGAGGGTACGATGATTCCGCACCTGCGGATCCATGACCACTTTTTCTGCTTCTAATTCATGGAACAGGTAATCAACGACCGCATTGACAAGATCCGTTCCGACGCCTCGATTCTGATAATCAAGCTCTCCAATGAATTGATCCATTCCATATATTGATTCATGAAGTTTATAGCTATAAATTCTTTTCTCTTTTTCGGATAAAGGGTAATATTGAACATAACCAATCGGTGTTTGGTTCCACATCACCAAATTTCTTGAAACACGATTATCATTTTCATAAAAATGCTCATAGACTTTATGGAGGTCATGTGGGCGGTCACGACCTTCATACCATTGCAGAACTTCTGGATCATTCAGCCATTTGACGAGCAGTACAGCATCCTCTTTTTCCAATGGCCGTATGAAAAAGTTTCCTGATTCAATCATTGTCATCAACCTTTCTGGACAAAAGAACGTTTAAATGGAGGTCTTTCATATGAATCGTTCAACTACACTGCGTTATATTATATACTTGATTTTATACAGCGCCTTACTAATTGCTGGGTTTAAGATTGAAGAATTGCTCCATATCAAAGCAACAGAGAATTTCCTGCTCACCCCTGTCTTTTATTACTCCATCTTGTTTCCAATACTAGTCGGTATGTTACTGGCGTTTCCGCTGAGCGATTTTTCATTGAAAAATAGCCGGAATTTAAAAATCAATTGGAAAAAGCTGTTTATATTCGGGATTCCTTCGCTTCTTGTCTTGCTTTTTCCTGCTTATTATTTTTCACTTTTCGGCTGGGGCGACTTGATTCCATTTGCTGATTTGCTTTATGGAAATGAAAAGCTCCACTTCTTTGCGGGGATCGTGTTCGGCTTTACGATCGTTAACAGCATTGATGAAAGAGAACAGTTAGAAGAAGATTCAAGAAAGGATGTAGGGTGATGAATATACAGAAATACATCCAAACACTTTTTGTCAAGAAAGATGAAGAACTTGAAAGGATCACCGACAAGTTGCTTCAAGTCGGGATGCCGACCATTTCTGTTTCACCTGAGTCCGGCAAATTACTAACTCTGCTCGTCAACATTTCAGGTGCGCAAAATCTTCTTGAAATCGGCGCTTTAGGTGGTTATAGCGGGATTTGTCTGCTGAGAGGGAATGACAATGCCCGTCTGACTTCACTTGAACTGCATGAAACCTATGCGGATGTGGCGAAACAACATGTAGAAGAAGCTGGTTTTAAAGGACGTGTACAGTATAAAATCGGTCCTGCTCTCGATTCATTGGAAAACCTTAAAATAGACGATGCTACGTATGACTTCTTCTTTATTGACGCCGACAAAGGAAACTATCGGAACTATTTGGACTATTGCATTGAACTGGCTAGACCAGGTGCACTGATCATAGCAGACAATACTTTATGGGGCGGTGAAGTCCTTAATGAGGATACAGAAGATAAAGAAACGAATGCTATACAAGCCTTTAACCGGAAAGTGTCTGATCATCCTCAACTGGAAAGCCTTTTAGTTCCGCTTGGCGATGGATTGACGATTGCTCGGGTGAAGGAAAAATAAAAATAGGTATGATGGCATGGTTTATGAAAAAGAGCTTGACAGCATAGTGTTATGCTCTTTTTTCATTTTTGGCAATACGGCATCTTTTGACTCATTTGGAGTTCATGGTCATATGGATATGGAGGATTTCATTCATAAAAGTGGAAATTTTAAAAAGATGAGAATCCCATAAGAGAGGTGAATGAAACATGACGATTCAACATCTCGACGCTTTGATCAAACATCATCTACAACAGATCATCCAGCAACAGAACGGTTTTAACTTCACCTTTACAAAAATTGATAATGGGCGGTTCATACATACGTTTTGCGAGGGTCAGCTTCTAAAAAAAATGAACCTTGATCCCGACCAAGTCGTCGGCTATAAATTAAAGGATTTCCTACCGGAAGAGAAAGCGATCCGAAAGACGATGTTATATGAAAAAGCATGGGGTGGAGAAACCGTCTCTTACGAAGATACTGTATTCGATGTTTCTTACCTGGGTTCACTGAATCCAGTTATTGTAGATAATCATGTCATTCAAGTAATCGGAACCTGTATCGACATTGGTGAACGTAAACAAAGAGAACTTATGCTTGAAACCAGTGAACAGCATTTCAAGTCTTTGTTCCTCTTCAATTCGGACCCCGTCTTCTCTTTGGATCAAAACGGGTACTTCACCAGTGTCAATAATGCTGCGAAAGAACTTACCGGTCACTCTGAGGAACAAATGAAACAGCGTACCTTCTTGCCTTACATCACGCATGATCATCAGCTCGATACTTTACATAAGTTTCAGCAAGTGATGCGCGGTGAATCCTTAACTTTCCATTGTGCCATCGTAAATGAAAGGAAAGAACGGAAGGAATTGAAGGTTACTGCTGTCCCTATTGTCATCCATGGGAAAGTAACCGGGGTATATGGTGTTGCCCGTGATATCACGAAACAGCTTGAATATAAGAGAGACTTGGAACTAAGTGAAGAACGATATCGGATCCTTGTTGAAAATTCACCAATCGCAATAGCAGTCCTTGTTGAAAACAAACTGAAGTATGTTAATCCTTCTTACTTGAAATTATTAGAGATCGAATCCAAGAAATCTGTACTGGGACAATCGATTCATGATGTACTTCACTCTGAAGTTTTAAGTGACTTCTCAGATAAATTGCGTAAGATTTCTAATTCAAATATCCCTTCCTTTACGGCTGAAAGCAAATTGGTAAGGGTGGATGGACAAACTGTGGATATAGAGATGACTGCCATTCCGATCGATTTTGAACACCAAAAAGCGGTCCTTCTGATGCTGAATGATATCAGGGAACGTAAAAAAACAGAAAATGAGGTTGATACAGTCAACCGTCAAAATGAATTGATTTTAAATACAGCGGGTGACGAATTCTTAAGCCTGTCACCTAGCGGTCATATCAGTTTCGCTAATGATGCTGCTTTACAGCTGTTAGGATATGAACGCGGGGAATTGATCGGTAAGCCTGTTTCGATCCTTTTTCAGGAATCCTCAGATACAAACTGTAATTTCCTTAGTAAAATCAATCGATCAATAAAAAAACAAACGATCCATCAAGAACATGAACAGTATATCAATCGAAGAAAAGGGGAGCCGATTCTTGCCGACATCACGATCACCCCGATTACAGAAAATCAAGAAAGGAAAGGGACTGTTCTTGTCATTAAGGATATTACTCAACAAAAGAGACTGAACGAAATCATGATCCGTTCTGACAAGTTGTCCGTTCTTGGAGAACTAGCGGCAGGGATTGCTCATGAAATCCGCAATCCGCTCACCTCCCTAAAAGGGTTCATTCAATTGTTTCAAACCGTGATTGATCATCGCTATACTGAATATTGCGATATCATGCTTGAAGAACTTGAAAGGGTCAATAATATCGTTGGAGAATTTCTGATGCTGTCGAAACCTCAGGTATCAAGCATGTCTCCACAAAATCCTGTCTTACTTATTAAAGAAGTCGTTTCCTTTTTATATTCAGAAGCAACGATGAACAAAGTAAATATCCATGAGGACTATCAGATCGAAGAGGTTTTGATTCAAGGGGAAGGCAATCAGCTGAAACAAGTGTTCATCAATCTATTAAAGAATGCAATCGAATCGATGGATTCAGGCGGAAATGTATTCATCAAAGTTGAAAAAACAGATGACCGAGAACTACGCATCTGTTTCCAGGACGAAGGATGTGGAATTGAAAAGGACCGTCTGCCGACGTTAGGGCAGCCATTCTATACAACGAAGGAACGCGGCACAGGTTTAGGTCTGATGATCTGTTACAAGATTGTTGAAAATCATCATGGAAAGATTTCATTCCAAAGCAAAGTTGATGTTGGAACCATTGCAGAAATCAAACTTCCAATATTGACATGAACAGATGAAAAATTCGGTGTTTAATCATCAATGTATAGGGTAATTTAGAGATAAGCTTATACATCCAAGAAAACCAGTCCATTGGCAAGAAAGCTTGTCCATTCTTATAATTACCTTAGAATTTCAAAGGGGAGTAGCTTTAACAATTTCGTCGTCAATTCAGAGGAATTTCCTTTCGGCGTTATTGGCAACTCGACGTTGTTAGCAAGACCTTTGCCTCTAATGGTAAGGGTCTTTTTTGTATGTCAAGACTCGTACCATTAGGGATTCAAGTCTTTCTTATGAAAGGAGTCAGTATTTTATGGATTCACTTTGGTTGGAGTATGCTTGGACTTTACTCATATTGATCGGGCTTGAAGGCTTACTATCCGCTGATAATGCCTTAGTTATGGCCGTTATGGTGAAACACCTCCCTAAAGAACAACGTAAAAAAGCACTCTTTTATGGTATCTTAGGTGCATTTGTTTTCAGATTTTCTGCTTTGTTCGTAATATCTTTTCTCGTCAATGTGTGGCAGATCCAAGCACTAGGTGCTGCATATCTTATGTTTATCGGCCTAAGACATATTTATAAGCAGCGCCGGATAAAAAATCAAGGACACATAGAGGAAAAAACAGAAGAGAAAGTCAGTGCAAAAGGGTTCTGGAAGACCGTCGTCCAGGTTGAGTTAGCAGACATCGCCTTTGCTGTCGATTCCATTTTGGCTGCCGTCGCGTTAGCACTTGCGCTTCCCGGAACCCCGCTTCCACAAATCGGTGGAATGGATGGAGGACAGTTTGCTGTCATTTTCCTAGGAGGGTTGATCGGATTATTACTCATACGGACGGCTGCCACTTATATATCTAAGGTGCTGAAAAAGCGTCCTGGCCTTGAAACAGCCGCATACCTCATCGTCACCTGGGTCGGTGTGAAGCTTGTCGTACTCACACTATCCCATGAAAAAATAGGCATCATTCCAGAACACTTTGCGCACAGTGTCCCATGGAAGTTTACATTCTACAGCATATTAGTCGCAATTGCTGTTGCTGGATGGTTCCTGTCTGGACAGAAAAAAGAGCCTGAAACGAAACAGAAACGTTCAAGGGAACAAACAGGAAACGCTTAATCTTGAACGGCTTAAATGATGTTTTACCCGTTTTAAAGGTGGAAAACGTGTTTTTTAAAAGCTAAGCACTGGTGTTGATTTTAAAGCGAAATTCGCGACACTCCGGCGGGATAAGCGAGCCAGGCAGGATACCGCAGCGATTTAAGGATCTTCGACTAACAACCACCACGTCCCTGCGCCTGCGGTTACTCGGCGCAAAACTATAAGGATGGAATTTAAGTCCGTGGGTCTTGTGGTGAACGTCGAAGCCACCATAAGGAAAGCTTCTAAGAATTCTCATCGCAGACACGAAAATGATTTCATTTTTGTGTTGAGATCAATGTGCAAGTGATTGAGGAGGCTTTGCGGAACGCCCGCGGAAAGGGAGTGAATTTTGCATATATCAACAATGAACTTTAACAGAGCTTTGATGTTAGAAAATCTTCTTGCGGTCACGTTCTTCTTTCAAAATTTCCACTGCTTCCCTAAAACGTTGTGAGTGGACAACTTCTCGTTCTCTCAGAAAGCTGAGGCCATCATTAATATCCGGATCATCACTCATATTGATGAGCCACTGATATGTAGCCCTTGCCTTTTCTTCAGCGGCAATGTCTTCATACAAATCAGCAATCGGATCTCCCTTGGCTTGAATATAGGTTGCAGTCCAAGGAACCCCCGCGGCATTATGGTAGAATAAGGCGTTATCATGGTTCGCATAATGATCACCGAGCCCTGCTTCCCTCATTTCATCCGGGGTAGCATCTTTTGTAAGTTTATAGACCATCGTTGCAATCATCTCTAAGTGTGCAAACTCTTCAGTTCCGATATCCGTCAACAAGCCAACGACTTTATCAGGAATCGAGTAACGTTGATTCAAATATCTCAACGCTGCTGCCAGTTCTCCATCGGCACCACCATATTGTTCAATCAGAAATTTCGCCAACATAGGATTACATTTACTTACCTTGACAGGATATTGTAGTTTCTTCTCATAGACCCACATGATTCAGCGCATACCTCCTTCAAGTAGTAGTCGTTTGGTCACATCTGCCAAGGCCAAGGAGGATCATCCCAATTCCACGGATATCCGGAGTAGCTTTGACCGTATTGCATCAAAGGACCGTATTTCTTTTCAATCTGTTGTCTTAACTTCATCCCCTTTTCAGCAAATTCATTGAATTGCTTGATCGAATCATAATCCTCAGGATGTGTGTCAAGATAAAGGGTCAATTCGACAAGGACGAAATCAATTTCCTGCAGCTGTTTCATCCATTGATAAAACTCATTCGGCATCTGTTTTGGTTTCGCCACCTACTCCTCCTCCTCTCTTTTCTTCTTATAAGGATTGCTGTATGGTGCATATAATGCCGGCCATAAGGTACCTTTCATCAAGGCTGTGGATGGATCGAATTGCTTCAGACCATATGGTTGAAAACCTAAATAAAGATTTGGCGGTGTTTCGTAGTATTTAATTTCTATTGGCGGACATGGATCATTCGGTCCAATATAGGGACGCCAAGATTTTCTATAGGTACTCATAACGGTTAAAACCTCCCTATAAACAATGTCATTTACACCTTATTCAAGTTCAACGAATAATAGACTTCAATAAACTTTTTTGTAGGTTAAAGGTTCAGACTTATTCCAGGAGTTTTGGACTTATTCTGAAATTTTTAGACTTAACCCAAAATTTTTAGACATTGTGGCTGATACCGGCCATCAATAACGAAAAATGAGCTGACTCTCAGAATCAGCTCATCTTCATATCATTATTTTAACCAAGCAGCCATGCATCAAGAGAATATGCGCCTGGTCCTGCAAGAACGAAGGCGACCGCTACAGTTATGATCGCAAGGTTGTATTCATACCCACCATCTGTAACCCAGTAGCCGTTTTTACCATGAACTTTGAAGATCGCTACGAGCATAGGGAAAATCATCAGTACTGCCCCAACCTCAGTAAGCAGGCCGAATGCGATCAACAACCCTCCAACCAATTCACCTAAACCAGCCATAAGAGCCATGGTGTGACCCGGCTTCAATCCAAGCGATTCAAAAAATCCTGCCGTTCCTTTCAGTCCATGGCCACCGAACCAGCTAAACAGTTTTTGAGTCCCGTGTGCGGCGAAAGTCAAGCCAAATACGAGACGAAGCAATAGTAGTGCTATATCCATCTTTATCTCTCCTTTGTTCTAGTTGTTTTAACTTACTTTATGTAAGTATATTATTATAAGTCACTTACTTTTGTCAAGTTACCTTTTAAAATTCATTGATCTGTTATACGGATTTGTTAATTCTTTTATAGAATTTTGCTTTTAGCGAAATTCGCGATACTCCTCAGGGAAAAGCGAGCCAAGCGAGACCCCGCAGCTTGGATACAGAGAGGTGATCACTTCAAACTTCCTGCGGCGGTCGACACATTGATTTACATCTTATGTGCGAGCCCACGCAGAACCAAGTCTTTGTTTGGTTCGAGCTTCCTCGTCAGTTTTCCAGTGACCTACGTGACTTAGCGGGTCGCTTCCGCTTTTCTTCAGCCCGCGGAAAGGGAGTGAATTTCGCAAAATCAACATTTAAGAAATATATAAAAGAAAAAACCGCCTCCTTTCAAGGCAGTTTACCTGTTTTGATTCGTTAGTATGATTGGCCCTTTTTTAGTGATCGCAATTGTATGTTCATATTGCAGACAATAGGCCATCAACCGTTTTCGCTGTCCAGCCATCCTCTTCTACATATACCAAGTGGCTTCCGCAATTCAGCATTGGTTCGATTGTAATGACCATGCCTTCCTTTAATTCAGGTCCTTGTTCAACCGGTCCATAGTGAGGAACGATCGGAGGTTCATGCATTTCTCGTCCAATCCCATGACCCAGGAAGTCCCTGACGACTGAAAAGCCTTTCTTCGAAGCATATTGTTCAATGGCATGGGCGATATGGCCGATCCGGTTCCCTGCCCTCGCCTGCTCAATTCCTTTGTATAATGCTTGTTCAGTCGTTTCTAAGAGAGCCTGGGCCTTTCCATTTATTTTTCCCACCGGATAAGACCATGCGGAATCAGCCAGCCATCCATTCAAATTCACAACAAAATCGATCGTTATGATGTCTCCCTCTTTCAATTTAGAAGATGAAGGGATACCATGACAGACGACATCATTTATAGAGGCGCACGTCGAATGACGATAGCCCTGGTAGCCTTTCTGCTCGGGGGTTGCCCCATGCTTCCTTAAGTATTGTTCAACAAAGTCATCAATTTCTTCAGTTGAAACTCCAGGCTTGATCAGTCTCCTGATTGCATGATGACAGTCACTGAGTAACCGACCAGCTTCATGCATCATTTCGATTTCTTCTTTCGTTTTAAGAACGATCATCCGACCACCTCTCTAACGTGTATATGTGATTTTCCAGAAAAGAAATCTTGCTTCTTTGAGTGCAAAAAAGAAATGAGATAATTCAATGGAATTACCTCATTTTATTAACACAAAAACATTCTTGTTACTGAGAGACTTTTTTTAATGGACGATGCAATTTCCGTTCCAGCAATTTGCCTATCAACCATAGTACGAAAATAATGATGCTGATGATGATCATTTTAATCGGTTCCTTGATGATGGAAAAGAAATCATGACCGATATAGGAAATGAAAAACACCATCACAAGCTTTCCTAGACTGACTGCAAGTACAAAGGTCAAGGTGCTCACCTTGGACAACCCGCAAATGACATTGATCAAAGCGGATGGCGTGAATGGAAAACAGTACAATACGAACAAGAGTCCGAACCCTTTCTTTTCAACCCATTCGAGCAATGATTTCGTTTTATCATGCCGGGTGAGAAACTTCAAAAACCTTGCTTGCGCATAATTCCTGACTAACATATAGACAAAGATCGAACCAAAAACAGTTCCGATCCACGAAAACAAGACACCCCAGAAAAAACCATACGCTGCTGCATTTCCTGCTACGAATAACACGAGAGGCAAAATCGGCAGGAATGCTTCAAGCATCGGTAATAGAATTCCCGGAAATGGTCCCAGGTTCTGATACTCATCCAACCATCGAAGGATATCTTCTTGCGTCAATTCTGTTAAAAAGTATTTCAATCGTTCCCAGTAAGCACCCATGACTGTACTCCTTCATCCTGTATGTATAGCCCTTATTTTATCATACGGCAAAAGAAAAGGTTTTTAACCTGATTAATTTCAATTATTAAAAAAGAGCTGACACTTGTGAGTCAGCCCTTGATCTCTACTTCATCAACGCCGCGTATACGGAATCATCCAATTCTTTTGCCTTTACTGGGTTGTATGTCTTTTCATATTCAGGTTCTTGTGTAATTTTCGCTCCCCAGAACATGCTTTCAAAGACGGCTTCCACAGTGATTTCGATTTTTGAAAGTTTAAGATTTACACCTTCCATGATATCTTCAAGGATCTCAGCTTTCCCCTGGATTGAATATACTGTCTCCAGCCCGATAACATTCAAGACAACCCCTGGATTCGCTTTGATGTTATCTACAATCCTTGAATTGTTCGTAACTGAAAAACGAATCCGCTTTTCATCGAAACTCTTCACCCAAGAAATCGCATTTACATTAGGAGTCCCGGTTTCTGCGTCCACGGTTGCAATATTCACCAGTTTCTCACCTTGAAAGAATTCAACAAGCTCAGGTGAAAGTTCTGTAGGTATTTCTTGTTTTGCCAAGTCAAAAACTCCTTTCAATTGTTAACCTGTTGCTAGATTAAATATATCATTTGTCAAAAAAGCTGCAAAGTTGAATTACTGAAAAGTTCCGGTTCTTTCATTGATCTTGTCTCTAATTTCCCAATTCAAACGACTGCAAACTTATATTATTCTGGCAAGATTAATCTCATTCGCCTGTAAGAAAGAAGCTGACATTCAAAAGAATTGTCAGCCTCCAGTTTATTTCCATCATGTTATGAAATCAGGCTTACCCTGCTGCAAGATCGGTTCGGATTGCGCCATTTCTGTACCGGTATGGACATCAAGCACAGCCGTCGCTTCGTTAAACCAGCTGTCGGGTGCAGCGTGGCCCCAGAATGTAGCTCTTCTCGGATCATTCAGGTCCCAACGGATCGGCAAGAAATCCGGGTCGCTCGTCAAATAGTCTCCTGTATACATTTCAATCCTGTTTCCATCAGGATCTCTCAAGTACAAGAAGAAAGCGTTGGATAACCCGTGCCTGCCTGGTCCGCGTTCAATCGCATTCGCATATCCCATCGATGCTAAGACATCACAGCAATGGATGACACTCATCGGATCACTAAGGGTAAAACCGACATGGTGAAGTCTCGGTCCTTTGCCGTTCATGAATGCGTGGTCGTGGACAGTAGGTTTGCGATGTAACCATGCCGCCCATACCCGATCATCTTCGGTGGCAGTATATTCTGAACATCGGAAACCTAATTCATTGATATAAAAGCTCTGGGCTGCTTCCACATTTTGAACCATGCAATTGACATGATCGATTCGCTGGACACGTGCTCCCCGGTATAGGTCGAACCTTTGAAGCAAACGTTCGACACCTTCCATTTTTGCGAAGAATTCAAGTGGCAGACCGGCTGGATCTTTAACCCGTAATGTTCTGCCTACAGCTCTTTGTGAACCTTGTTCGAACCACTTCGGTTTCATCCCTTTTGATTCGAAAAGCTTATATAGGTGGTCTAAATCGCTTTCTTCCATCACCTTGTAAGACATCGCATGGACGCCTGGCTCTTCCGCTTTTTTAAGAACCAGACTATGATGGACGTGCTCTTCCAATCCCCGCAGATATAGATGTTCATCATCCCGCTCAGTCTCTACAAACCCAAGCGCATCCACATAAAAGGCTTTTGCCTTATCGAGGTCTTTCACATTCATGACGACTCTTGCTACCCGTATGATGTTAAAGTCCATATCGCTGCCCCCTAAACATTAACATTCTCGGTCGTTGTCGGCTTGACTCGATCAAGGAATGACTTGACCATTTCTTTATATGGCTCTTTATTATAGACGTCATAATAGACATTCGACATCCGTACAGGGTCTCCAAAGAAATAATATTCGTATAAAGCTTGACGACCACCGAAAGAGCTTAATGAAATATCCCATGCCAAGCGGAATAATTGGACTTTTTCATACCCGTCGATTTGTCCGCCTTGCGTATAGCGATGCACAAGCTTTCCAATATCTTCATTGCTGAAGTCATCCTGTGTCGGTGTTCCCATCAAACCGGAAGCACCAAGGATCCTTACGATTTCGACCATCCGTTGGTACACTTTCGGATACCAGTTCCGCGCAGCATTCAACGGAGCAAAATCAGGCGTCATATTACCGTACTTGTCTATCGCTGCATTTTGTTCAGCTCGGAACATATGTGAACGCATCGTTTCGAGGATTATCATAACTTCCGAAGCTTTTTCTTTTACATGCTGGAACCGTTCAATTCCGATTGCATCGATCATACTTAAAATGACGCCGAGGACGAATTCCGTCTTCGCTGTGTTCTTGGCAATGACTTGGTGTGTCATATGAACCATTGCATTCGTCTCGACATAGGTACGGTTACAAATTTCAGAGTTTCCTGCTACAAAGACACGCTCCCACGGAACGAAAACGTTTTCAAAAATGACGATAGCATCACTTTCCTCGAAACGGCTGCTCAATGGGTGATCCCACTGGTTACGACCGATATCGAAGGATTCCCGGCAGACGTATTTCAAGCCTTTCGTATTATTCGGAATTGCAAAAGCCATCGCATATGGATCGTCATCAGTTGAAGCTTTATTCAAGGTCGATGGGAAAACGACGATTTCATCAGTGATCCCGCCCTGGGTAGCAAGAAGACGGGCCCCATTGACGACGATACCATCCTTGTTCTTTTCCACGATATGCGCTGAAATGCCAGGATCCTTCTGCTCATGCTGCATTTTCGAACGGTTGACCTGTGGATGGATCAATGTGTGTGTCAATGTAACGTCGTTTTCTCGGCAATAATCATAATATTTACGGACATTCTCACCAAACATCGGATCTTGTTCAGCGAAAAATTGTTCAGATGTACCGAAAGCCATCACACTCGTATTCAAGTAATCCGGTGTGCGGCCCATCATCCCGCCAGTATACCGGGCCCACTCCGTAAACATACCGCTCCGTTTCATCAGATCCTCTTTCGTTTTCGGGGCGATGAAGGATAAGCCTACCTTTTCACCAGATGTTGGTGAGGTATAAAGCATCTTGTCAGGTTTCTCATGCTGGAGATCCAAAAGCTTCGCCATTGATTGAATGACATTTTTCAATGCCGGATGCTCAGTGACATCATCAACTTTCTCCCCATGAATCCATACATTATTGTTCGCGGCTTTCAAGCCTTCTATATATTGTTTACCATTACGTGCACCCAATCCGATCCCTCCTGAATAATTGATCATTTCCGTTTTCCAAACTTACACCGACAAATCAGTCTGGTTGCTAATCATTTATGTCATCCGCCGGAGGTGTTTGATTAATTTTGCTGTGATGATGAAGACGTCAAGGATTTCTTTCCGAATTGCGGAATATGATGTTCACCCATTGCCACATGGATCACTTTCATTTCCGTATAAAATTCAAATGCGTAATGTCCGCCCTCACGGCCGATACCCGAGCTTTTCGACCCGCCGAATGGGATACGCAGATCACGGACATTCTGGGAATTCACCCATAGCATCCCTGCTTCGACAGCTTGCGCGACCCGATGACCTTTTTTCATATCATTCGTCCATACGTATCCTGCGAGACCATAACGGATATCGTTCGCCTGCTGGATGACCTCATCTTCTGTTTTGAAAGTCATCACGGACAAGACAGGTCCGAAAATCTCTTCCTGAGCAACACGCATGTTATTTTTCACATCAAGAAGCAAGGTCGGTGCTACGAAATTCCCTTTTTCTAGTCCTGACGGGATATTCCCATGATAAAGCTCGGCACCTTCTTGTGCTGCAATCGCAAGGTAATTTTTCACCCTGTTGTAATGTTCTTTATGGATAAGCGGGCCGACTTCAGTCTCCATATCCATCGGATCACCGACAGTGATATTGGATACACGCTCCTTCAACCGTTCGATGAAAGATTCGGCTGCTGATTCTTGGATGAACAGGCGAGAGTTCGCCGTGCAGCGTTCTCCGTTGAAAGAGAAAATCCCCCATACACAAGCATCAAGTGCCCTTTCCATGTCCGCATCCTCAAAAACGATGATCGGTGATTTACCGCCGAGCTCCATGGAAAAACGCTTCAAGCTTGCCGCACCGTTGCGCATGATTTCAGAGCCAGTTGTCGTTTCTCCAGTAAAAGAGATCAATTGGACATCAGGATGTGCTACCAGGGACGCACCAGCAGTTTCACCAAACCCGTGAACAACATTGAACACCCCGTTCGGCAATCCTGCTTCATCAATGATTTCTGCTAATTTATTTGCTGTGAGTGGTGACCATTCAGCCGGTTTCAACACAACGGTATTCCCAGTAGCCAGTGCTGGTGCTACCTTCCAGGTTTCAAGCATGAATGGAGCATTCCAGGGTGTGATCAATCCAGCGACACCGACTGGTTTCTGGACCGTATAATTTAAAAATTCATCATCGACCTGATAAGCTTCACCGACCATCCTGTTCTTCACCATCTCAGCATAAAATCTGAAGTTTGACGCTGCTCTAGAGGTCATTTTTTTTGTTTGCTTGATCGGCAGCCCTGTATCGAGTGATTCAAGGTGTGCAATCTCTTCGATATGCTCATCGATCAAGTCTGCAATTTTATAGATGTATTTTAGCCGTTCGCTAAGTTTCATAGAACCCCATGGACCATTGCGGAGCGCATCCTTCGCTGCGTCGACCGCGAATTCGATGTCCTCCTTCTGGCCTTCAGCAACATTGTTCAACGCTTCCCCGGTAACAGGACTGAGATTTTCAAAGGTCTGTTCATTCCGTGCATTTTGGAATTTGCCATTGATGTAAAGTTGAATGGGATCTTTAATTGTTGGCTCTTGCATTCTCGGCACCTCCTGCCGCAACTTGATCAGTTCTTCCGTCTAAAATATCGTTTTCCAGAGCACCTAGATAATCGATTTCAAGACGTACGTGGTCTCCAGGATATACGTGAGAGATCCCTTTAGGCGTTCCCGTCCAGATGACGTCATTTTCCCCCAAAGTCATAAAGGAACTGATGAATTCGATCAACTCTTCGATTCCGTAGATGAGATCTTTCGTATTCCCTTGCTGGCGAAGCTCCCCATTTACATAAGATCGTAATTCAATATTGTTCACATCCGGGATATCTTCCTTATCGACAAAATAAGGCCCCATCGGTCCGAACGTGTCGTGCCCTTTGGCGCGTACTGGTGGACGGTACATATTATTGACGAAGTCCCTGACCGTTACGTCATTGGCAATCGTGTAACCTTTGACATAATTCATCGCATCATCTTTTTTGATGGTGCGCCCTTCTTTTCCAATGACGACAGCCAATTCATTTTCATAGTGCATATACGTGGCGCCGTCAGGATAGTAGACTGGAGATTTATGGCCTACGATAGAAGAATTCGGCTTGATGAAAAGGACAGGCTCCTTCGGCTTTTCGAGTCCCAATTCATCTGCGTGGTCAGCATAGTTCAATGCGAGTCCGACCATTTTATTCGGCTTGAACGGTACCAACCAGACATCGATTTCGCTTTCGTCGTATATCTTTCCAGATGATGCTTGGATTTTTCCATCGACAACTGTTCCTGATTGTTCTCTACCTTCTACAATAAAACGTGCATGTTTCATTACGCATGACTCCCAACATTTTTAGATAATAAACCGTAATGATCCAATACTGAACGGATTTCCCTCTGTAGTTCATCGCTTGGTAAATCCATCGGCAGCCGCAGATTTGGGTGGATTCGATCCATCATTCCCAGTGCAGCTTTTAACGGAGAAGGGTTCGTATCCTTGAACAGGACATCATTCAAAGGCATCAAGTCATAATGGAGCTCTTGTGCTTTTGCTACATCACCATTAGCCCAATAGTTATAGACATCGGCCACCCTGCCAGGCATGATGTTTGCTGTTGCACTGATATAGCCCGCTCCACCGATTGCAAGCATCGGGTAACACAGAAGCTCTATTCCAGAATAGAGCAAGAAGTCTCTTCCGCAATTCAGGAGGACACGATTGACATGTTCAAAGTCCTTATTCGATTCTTTTATTCCGATGATATTTCCGCAATCCTCATTCAGTCTTGCGATTGTTTTCACGTCCATATTAACGGCGGTTCGTCCTGGAATGTTATAGATGATGATCGGAATATCTACCGTGTCTGCGATTGTTTTGAAATGTTTGTAAAGCGCATGTTGTGAGGGCTTGTTGTAGTATGGAACAATGACCATTGCTGCGTCTGCTCCAATTTCTTTTGCTTTCTTGGTGAGGTATAACGTTTCTTGGTGATTAGTGGAACCTGTACCTGGCACGAACGGGATTCTGCCATTTACTGTTTTTGCTGCTGTCTCCATGACCTGGACTCTTTCCTCTAGAGTCAAAGAGCTCGGCTCACCTGTCGTCCCTGTAACAGAAATACCATGGGAACCGCTTTCGATGTGCCATTCAATCAAACTTTTCAACGTATCAAGATCAAGAGAATCATCTTCCTTGAACGGAGTGATGATCGGTGCGATCGATCCTCTCAATTGCTGTTTCAACTCATCTAACTTAGACATTACAACCTCTCCTTTTGAATGTATTTTGACCTTATGAAGCAGGTCGGTCGAACAGTAAGAACAATACAAAATGTCGGACGGTTACAGCTCCTTTCTTCATCATTTTAAAAGTGCTGGTCAATGCCTTTGATGGTAAAACGATTTGACAGTATTCAATTTGTGTTCTCGAACGAAGGCTTCAATCTTTTCTGGAGCTGCCCTCTGTTCGAGTAAGCGTATGATTTCATCGTGCTCCAAGACGGATTCTTTGGCCCGGACAGGCATGAATGCAGATCCTGCCCTTCTGATTGAATCGAGGCGTTTCCATGTGGACCGGATATTTTCCACGAGATATTTGTTTTCACAATACTCATATGTAAGTCCGTGGAATAATCGATTATGCTTCCCGAAAGAGACAAAATCGAGTTCCTCTAAAGCTTGCTTCATAGATTGGTTGATTTCTTTAAGATCCGGAATACGGTCCAGCGGGAAATGTTGACCGCTGATGGCTGTCGCATAACCTTCAATTACGGCGAGAACCGATAACGTTTCTAGATACTCGTTTTCATTGATAGGGGTAACGATCGCACCACTGTACGGTTTGAACTGGATCAATCCATCTGATTCAAGCTGGCGGAGTGCCTCTCTTATTGGAATCGCACTAGTCTCAATTTCCCTAGCAATCTGGTCGATCACGATTCGATAACCTGGCCCATATGTCCCGTCTAGAATGCGGGCACGAAGCAACTTATACGCAAATTGTTGTTTATTCATGGATTTAGAATTAAGCGCTTTCATAAATTCATGATATATAAAATCATATATGATTTCAAGATAAATATCAGAATTGTTCCAATAGTCACAAATATAGCCTTTAAGTGCCGCTTACAAGCCCTCTTTCGTGTTTTCCTGATCTCATGACTGCTTCATGAGTACCTCGATTTCGATTTTTCGCTTTTTCAGGGTGTCAAAACACCTCTTTGAGTACCTCGTTCTCCGTTTTTTGCATTATCAGGGTGTCAAAGCCCCTCTTTGAGTGCCTCGTTTTCCGTTTTTCGCTTTTTCAGGGTGTCAAAGCCCCTCTTCGAGTGCCTCGTTTTCCGTTTTTCGCTTTTTCAGGGTGTCAAAACCCTTCTTTGAGTACCTCGTTTTCCGTTTTTCGCTTTTTCAGGGTGTCAAAGCCCCTCTTTGAGTGCCTCGTTTTCCGTTTTTGCATTATCAGGGTGTCAAAACACCTCTTTGAGTACCTCGTTCTCCGTTTTTTGCATTATCAGGGTGTCAAAGCCCCTATTCATTCGAGGATCCTTAGAAGTATTGTTGAAGGCATCCAGGGACAGGGCGAACTAATCTTTTTTATAAAAAAAACCTGAGGGAAGAATCTTCACTCAGGTTCAACTAATAGGTTATAAATCGTTATGGCAACGGGACGATTTGATTTTGTACAGCATAGATGATGGCTTGTGAACGGCTTTTCACTTGAAGTTTTTTAAGTATGTTGCTTACATGGATCTTGACAGTCTTATCACTGATAAATAACCGATCAGCGATATCTTTATTGCTCAGACCCTCCACGAGACAGATCAACACGTCTTTTTCCCGATCCGTCAGGTCGTTTCCATTTTGGCTGATTTGATTTTTCTTTTGATGATAGTCTACTAGTTTTTTAGCCATGCTCGGGTGTAGTATCGATTTCCCTTCTGCTACAGCATGGATTGCCTCAATAACCTCTTCTGAAGGTGCATCTTTCAGGAGATATCCATCTGCTCCAGCTTTCAAAGCTGCCATGAAGTATTCATCATGCTTGTACATCGTCAAAATCAACACTTTACATTTCGGGAAACTTTTCTTTACTAAACTAGTAAGTTCTATTCCATTTCTATCTGGAAGATTGATATCCATCAAAATCACATCTGGCTCAGTCGTTTCAATCGTTTCTAAAATTTCTTCCCCAGAGGTCAACTCTCCGACAACGGCAATGTCCTCTTCAATAGCAATAATGTTTTTCATTCCGTCTCTCAGAATTGCATGGTCATCGATTAAAAGTAGTTTTATCATTGTTGAGTCTCCTCCACTTTAATTTGTTACTGGTACAATCATGAGAATCTCGGTGCCCCGGCCTGATGTACTATTTATTTTCAACGACGCATCGATCTGTTCTGCTAATTCATTCATATTCAAGATACCATAATGAGCTTCCGATTTGGCTCTCATCAATGCTTTATATAATTGAAAACCTTTGCCATCATCTTTAACCCGTACAATTACATGCTCCTTACAGTACCTGATCATGACATCTACTTTGGAAGCCTCAGAATGTTTCCCAGCATTTTGCAATGCTTCAGAGACGACTTCATATACATTCTTCTCTACATGGGGCGTGACCTCTAGCGCAACACCTCGAGTGTTGATCGAAACATTCAGGTCAAAGTCTTCCGTAACCTCTTCACCTTTTGCTCGGATCGCTTCAACCATGCCAAACTTATCACTAGGATTAGGTCTCAAAGCATAAATGGATTCTCTAACTTCCCCAAGGCTTCCCCTCAGTTTTTTGATGCTTTCATTTACTAACTTGATCTTTTCATTGTCTCCTGTTTTCAATCGTTTAGAGGTCTCAAGCTTCAAGACAGCACCAGCAAGTGATTGTGCAATCCCATCATGAATTTCCCTTGCAATACGGTTTCGTTCTTCCAATACGATACGCTGTTCTCTTTCTGTAAATAGATTTCTTGTCTTTATTATAACAGCAAGTTGATTCGCTAAAGTAGACAAAAATTGAATATCCGTCAATTGATATAATTTATTGTTTTCCTTTCCGACAAGCAAAACACCGACGGTTTCATTCTCGATTCGTAAAGGAGTGATGACAACCGAGCGAACGGAGGAATCCAGGTAAGCATCCAATCCCTCTGGAAATTCCTTACGAGAGGAAAAGTGTACTGCTTCATCTAATTGAGTAAACCACTCTTCCCCGAATGCACTTTCTATTCCTTGGATGATGCCTCCTTTTTTAAAAGACCCTTTCCACTTATCATTTTCTTTAACGATGAATAAAGCCACATCTGTCGTAATGAATTCATCGATCCATCTTTCTACTGAAGAAACCCAATCATCTGAGGGGAGTATCCTGTTCAATTCTTTTGTTAGAGAAACCAGGGATTTGAAACGATTTTTCTCCCGGTTCAACCGGTTTATGATAGCACTGATGATTGAAGCGGCCACTAGTGGAGAAAAGAAAAACAGGAATGAAAAAACATCTACGACGCCGCCCCTGTTTTGATTTCCCAATACGAACATCAACATCAGATAACTGATGGAAATCACAACGATCACGGTCTCCTGAACCATCTTCTGCTTCCAATCTTTCCAGGAATATGTGTGTGGTCGTAGCCAAAAAATCGTATCGATCAACAAATTATTTATTATGTAAAAAAGCAAAGTGAACAGCAGCAATTTATAATAGTGATACCCTATTCCGGTTCCCCCCGTCCAAGTCAAATAAAGAATAGCGCTTGTAACCATATGAGTAAGGACAAGTGTCAAAGCAAGCTGTGCCGGATTGAACCAAACAATCTGGATATGCCGCCTTTTAATCAAATTGACTACAAAACTGACAAGGACTAATGTGACAACGCCCATCCATGGTCCATATAAAATAATGATCGTATAGATTAGCGGAAAACTTAATGATGTGATACTCTTCCAAACCGGGATCGGGAACAGTTCTGTAATAAATAAGAAACCAATCAGCAGTGTAAATGACCAAAGATCATTGATGGTGTGTAATTTAAAAATACTATAGAAGGCTAATAACCAGCCAATCACTGTTATGAAAGTAATTACGATATTAGAATTTCGTTCACGGGTCCTATCCATACTCAAAAACCCCTAACAACTTGAAAAGTGATGTATATAAATCCCATTATCCTAACAAACCCTTTGAAATCCAATAGCTTAACCCGAAAATGAATCCTACTAATAATAAAATCAGTGCGAGCCATGCATTACTTATTTTCATGTTGATTCTCCTTTATTAAAAGACTGAATGATTTCGGGTATTTCAGATAAAGAATCTATCGTGAAATCCGTGTCCCTGGGCTTTTCGTAATGAGCATTCTTAACCCAAATCGTGTACATCCCCAATTTTTTTGCTGCATGAATATCATTGGTCGGATGATCACCGACTAAGACTGTTTCAATTGGTTGAAGGTCCAACAGTCGCAATCCTCTAAGAAAAAATTCTGCCGAGGGTTTTTTGATCCCTTCTTTCTCAGAAATCAAAATACAATGGAAAACATCCTCAAGCGAAAGAGCTTCGATCGTTTTTGTTTGGAACATGGTTTCCCCATTAGTTATCAAGCCAATCGTCAGGGAAGATCTTTGAAGATAGGAGATCACCTCATCTAACCCATCCACCGGCAGGCAATGGTTATGAAACTCCTTATAATAATCGTCTAAAAGAAGATCATACCACTCTTGATTCAGTTTATATTTTTCAACAATACTGCGATAAACTTTTTTTTTATGCTTGTAGCCGTTTTGGTCATAGTTTAAAAAGTCGTCCATATAACTTTGTAAAGTCACTTTTTCCAATGAGTCTATATACCGGTCGTATTGCTTACAAACAAACTCTTGTAACGATTTGGTTCGATCCAACAGCGTCCCATCCAAATCAAACATCAATCCTTTGATCATCTTCATCAACCTTTACTTGAGTATTTCAAATAAAGTATACATGAAAAAGCTGATTTTTCAGATACAAAATCAAATACATCCGAAACCACGGATAATAGAAAAAACTCAACCGATTACAATCGATTGAGCCAGTTTTTATTGAAGGAGATTTGGGTCTGTAGGATTATGACTAGGTTTCACTTCCTTAAGACGTTCAAGTATTCCCATCTCTTCAATGTCCTTTTTCGTCTGATCCGACCCTAAATCATAAATGGTCAGGTAAATTTCATTTAGGAGACGATCATAAATCATATGGTCGCGGTCTG
Source organism: Pseudalkalibacillus sp. A8 (assembly GCF_045920555.1). NCBI lineage: Bacteria > Bacillati > Bacillota > Bacilli > Caryophanales > Fictibacillaceae > Pseudalkalibacillus > Pseudalkalibacillus sp. A8. The sequence goes on along the minus strand of NZ_CP174509.1, from coordinate 1,908,109 downwards.
CAGTATCAATGACATTTGCAAAAAAGTGCGAGTGGAAATAACCGATCCGATCAGTATTATCAGCCTCTACCATCAAGTCCTTCAATAACGCAGCTTCGTCTTCCGTTGCATTTATTTCGAAATCATAGCTTGACTCACCTTTACTGTTCCGAATTTCCGCATTTTGCATACCAACTTGAACAGTTATATAATACGGCTTTCGTTCCAACCCAATCTACCCCCAGTCCGATTGTTTTATCTTATTTTGGACAAGTTGGACAGTTTTATTCGAATACATTCCAATTAAAAAACTGTTCAAGCATAAGAAAAAAATAAATTAATGTAATATTCTGAAAACTAATTGACATTGAACTGCATATCTTAGATAATAACTAAAAGGGTTTGGGAGGAATCCTCATGAATAAGCACACCTCATCTTTTCAGGCTAAAATGAAAGAGCAGGCACAATTGAGACAGAGAAAAGCCGAACAGTATTTTGTTTCCCTTGCCGCCCAACTTCAACTGGACGAATCATTATTCCAACACCAGAGCCAAAAACTCAGAGAGAAAATTGATGATGCACTTGCACGCAATGACCAGGAGTCGTTTTACCGTCTTGCTGAGCAATTTAAAAAGAAGTACAGCAATAATTGATTATCCTAAAACCCCAAAGGGGCTGACTGTAGTCTGCCCCTTTTGCTGTACTTAATTTTTTTGGACAGCAATCAGTGTGGCCACCATTTCGGAGTGCCCTTTCGCATGGGTGACAATAGATCTGGTATTCCCCCGGCTCAAATATCTTTTTGATGGACCCTTCACCTTTAATCCTAACCTTTTTCATTCCTTTTATTGCAAACTCATGCTTACCCTCCTCACTTTTGAAATTGATCGTGATGGGTTGGTCAGCAAATACTTTATATACTTTCTTATTGAACTCCCAATTTTCGGCCTTCACTTCAATAACTGTCACCGGTGAATCTATAGGCACGTCATCGGCCCCATCAGCAGTTCCGCAAGCTACCAAAAACATCATTCCGGACATGACAAGTATAAATTTATGTATCAAAGGAAATCCTCCATTTGATTCGTGTCTTATTAGTGTTATTTATTTTTTCACTAGGAAGGCTTTTCATACTAAATAAAAAACTGACCAAATCAGAGAGCATACTTGACGCGCTAAGAACATTCCGACAAATTTCTATCAAAAAAGTTCCAACTCGAAGTATTGCTCTAATATTTGATCAGCTCTTTTCTTAATAACACACGAATGAAACGATCTGCCGACGGTCGATCCCGAAGTACACCCATCTCCGTCCTGTCCATCGATAGCCTGCTACAGAATTCCTTCCGACGAATGTAAGCCAAGCCCAGAAAGAATATCCCCCTTGCAACCAAATATAGACATATCTTCGTATACAAGGCCTCAATGCGCCTGGGTCTACCGCATAAGTACCCGCTCCTGGACTAGCTTGTAATGCGGATGGTGACTGGTTCGGTATAAAACTCGGAGGTGGACCTGGCGGTGGTCCACCTCCGTCAGGAAAAGGCGGACCAGGTGGCGGGCCGGATTGCTGTGGGCCTCCTCCGCCTAGAATATTTTGCAATATGGAAGCAAGTGGGTTTTGCCGATTATTCAAAGACATACTCCCCCTTCAATATGGGTTTCAGACTATCATATGTCAATTGAAACTTTAGAGTGCAGGCTTTTACCCATCTTCCAAATTCTAACTATCTATACCCGAAAAATAACCAATTTTGACGAATCTATATATAAAACATTCATTCAGGAGGTGTACTGTGTCCAAATACATTATCAACCACAAGAAAAAAGTGGTTCATCTTTCCTCTTATGTTTGCGACGCATGTCGCATCCCTTATTATGAAAGTGATATTCGCGAAGACAGTACAGATGAAGAACATGTCCATTTGTTGATCCATAAATCTTATCAACAATGCCCTTTCTGCTTTGAGCTATCTCCTTCAGTACCTACACCGAAGATACGCGCGATGTAAAGACAATTCTTATCGTATTACAAAGAGTCTACTGATTCCATTCAAGTGAGTACAATATACTAACTTAACACAGACTTCTGAATCAGGTCATGAATTTAATAATAATGTAAAAATGACCTCAAAGGACTTTTTATATCCTTCAAGGTCATTTTATGTTTTAGCTACGTTCTTTTTGGTATGCGATGAGTATGATATCTTCATTGCTTTCTTTCTTCAGTTCTCTTTCATAGTTCTGGATCTTGTCTAACATTTCCTTCGAAACATTTGCTACTGGATAATTTTGATCTTTCACTATTTCAGCTCCTTTTTCCGTCTTTCGTATACTGAATGATATCTCTGTCGTCAATATCATCCACCGTAGTATCGCTTTCATCAAAGTCTACAATTGAATTTCCCATTGATCCATCCATGAAATACTGCTCAGCTTCATTTGCGGCGATCGTATCGAAGCCAGGATTAAGGGCAGAATCGGACTGTAACTCCGGCTGCCTTTTTTCACGCTTAAAATCTTTATTCATTGCTATCACTCCTTTTAAAGTAGAGCCTTATTTATTGCCTTTTGTTACAGCGAGATGGCTTTCCATCAAACAGGTATAGCTACTCTTATTTTTACGCTTACATAGATGATCTATTACTAACCTTGACTTAATTATTGATTTTCATACTTAATTTGAATAATAGAGCGTAGTTCTTTATAACTTAAAAAGGCTGACGAAAAGTGTCAGCCCTGGTGTTATTTTTATTATCCTGATTTCCTTTTCTTTTTTGATAATTTGTTCAGTACCCACCCTTGACCTACTTCACAGTACCTGAGTGGCAGTTCTAATTGGGCCAAAATAGTGTCTTTTCCGACAAGTTTCAAATTTCCTGTTTCTTCATTCAAAACATCGATTTGCGCAGTTTCTGTCTCGGATAACGGTACAACAACGTTTTCTAATCCTTTGATCTTAAATGCTTTACCATCGAAAGAAACCTTGTGACAGTGGGGAGGTTGACCTAGTTTTATTTTTTCCAAACTTGCTTCCCTCCTATTTTGGATTGACTCTATTGTAACAGATTCTACCCAAGAAAAAAGTATAAATTTAGATATTTTAAAAAATTCTTTCAATTGAATTTTTATGTCAGTGTGTGTCTGTTTCGACATATTCTCCTAAAAACGTGATCAGTTCTTCAATTTCGGTATTTTTTAATTCAACTCGGTAGATTTTCTCTCTTACAAAAAATCGTAAAACCCCTCCAGAAGGGTATTTATGATTATCTTCATGAAACCCCGTTATAATATCCGCACGTGCAACCTTTTCCCATTTATAAGAAAAAATCCCCACACGGAACCCTTTGGAGCCAATAGAAATATAGACTGTCGAATAGATCTGGGCAATGAATAAGACAAGGTGCATGAATAGAAGATAGGGATATCCATAAAAAAACTTCCCCTATCCAAGGGAAGTCTCTGTGTTCTCGATTTTTTCATTGTTTAGGGCCTCTGCATATTCGAATAGCAGGATACTCATCGATACAGCCCAGGCCAAAGGTGTATTTTCATTCGCTTTGTCTGTACCGCCGATGTAAAGTTCCGGTACTTTTCCATCCGCAGGGACAATGGACTTGGTCTTTTTTAAATACTCTTCAACTTTACGTATGTCTCCTAACTGTCCATAGCATAGACCTAGCCACGGGAAACCGAAACACCACTCAGCTTCTGAACCTTCATTAAAATACTGATCCCCTTTATAACGGAGGCAGCCATATTTTCTTTCTAGCTGGCCTGTTACATTCGCTAATATTTCAAGTGCAGTCTTTCGGGACACAATTTGATAAGGATATATCAAAGACAATAACGCAAGATCTGTTTCTTTTGTCTGACTTTCTCTTGGAAGTAAGAATCTGAGAGTCTCTTCTCCCTTTTTTATCAACTCATCTGGTACATCGACCAGCATTCGCACCTGTTTCAATCCTGCAACACACGCTCCGACACTGGATGCATGAAGCTCTTGATATTCTTCCCACATTCCGTTATCCTCATCAGACCAATACTGCACACAGTTCAAATAATCCACGAGTTTCTGAATGATTTCCCGGTCTTTTTCCTCTCGAATCATCTTCTTCCCACGTGCTAAACCGGCACCGATTCCCCACAAGAAGCTGCCGATCGCATCATGCTGGGCATGCCCCCACTCGACAGGAAGTTCTTTGAGATCAGTAGAATAACGGGCATGGATATATTCATAGCGGTATACAGGTCTTTGGTACCGATGAATATCGATTTTCCATTCATAGGTCTTGAATAAGTCTAAAAGGGCATAATACGCTTTTTCGAACCTGTCATCGTTGTTATATAGAAATGGAAGTGCCGCATAACATACATCACGAATCCACACATAGGAATAATGCTTAGATGGACTTGCGAGATAGGCTCCATTCGGAAGCCTCATCGTCTCCAACACATCGTATAGTTTTGATTTTTCCATCATCTAAATCCTTCCTCTTCTTATACCTTGTTACTCCCTTTATTCCCTTAATTCGACAATTTACTCTTGGTTGTGAAAAAGAGGATGAAAACCACCAATAGTGCTGCATTGCCTTTAATATCGTATTCAACAGCCGTCCAAATGTCAGCCCAAATGAAACCGTTTCCAGTGTAATTTTGCTTTTATGATAGGTTATGTTGTTGCGAAAATTCACTCCCTTTCCGCGGGCTGAAGAAAAGAGGAAGCGACCCGCTTAGGCACGTAGGTCACTGGAAAACTGACGAGGAGGCTTGAACCAACAAAGACTTGGTTCTGCGTGGGCTCATACATGTAAATCAATGTGTCGACCGCCGCAGGAAGTTTGAAGTGATCCAAGTGACTGGTCGCTGAGCTGGACATCATCTCTCTGCATCCAAACTGCGGGATCTCTCCTGGTTCGCTTTTCCTGCAGAAGTGTCGTAAATTTTGCTTACTGTAATTTTCAAAAACAACATTAAAATCTAAAAAAACCTATAAATAAAAAAGGACAGACGTTAAGTCAATCCTTCCATGAACACTTTGTTTCAATGGTAGTAAATAACTATGTTCCAAGTCTGTATTGCTTAAGGGTTAAAAATAGAAGCCTTGGACTTCTTCACAATTGATGGATCGAAGGAAATTTAACTGCTCAATAGTTTCGACTCCTTCTACAACAACAGATAAATTGAAATGATGAGATAAATCGATGATCGCTTTGATCATAGCGGTGTCATTAAAGTTACCCGGTACGTCCATTATGAACGGCCGTGCAATTTTCAGTTGGTTCAATGGATATTTTTTGACATAGCTTAAGGAAGAATAACCAGTCCCGAAATCATCAATCGAAACCTGGACTCCCATCGCAGCTATTTCTTGTAATTGAGCTGTTAAGCATTCCTCTTTATTCATCGCTACACTCTCCGTAATTTCGATCACTAATTTATCTGCTGGAAAGAGTGTCTCCGTCAAAAGCATCGAAATCTTCGACTTTCAAAAGTTCCATTCTGCCAACAAGTTCCTCGTCCATTTCAGTTGAATAGAAGACGACTTTACTTTTTCTATCCTCTTTAGCCTTATACATAGCAAGGTCTGCATGTTTCATCAACTCTTCAACAGAATCACCATGTTCCGGGTAGATTGACACCCCTACCCTCAAGGTGATGGACAATTCTTTATCATTGATATGAAAGGGATGTTCAATCGTATTGATAATTTTGGTCGTTAATTCTTTGATTTCATCTTCATAATAAAAACCGTCTATCAATATGGCAAATTCGTCCCCTCCATGCCGGGCCATGAAGGTACCCTCTGGAAGGCAGCTTTTAATTCTTTTAATGACTTGTAATAAGAGCTGGTCGCCTAATGAATGGCCGAGTGTATCGTTCACATGCTTTAAACGGTCGACATCCAGGAGAATAAGAGATGCCATCGTACGCGACTGACTTGAATCAATAATTTTCCATTCTATCATTTGTTCAAGATATCTACGGTTAGGTAGACGACTGAATGTATCATGACGTGCGATGTACTCGATCTGCTTGAATGCATCCTCCAAGTCTTTATGGGAATCCGTCAACTCCTGGGTACGTTCGCCAATCTTCTTTTCAAGATGTTGATTGAAAAGCTTCAGATGTTTTACAAGGGATTGATTCTGAATGATACTGATGATGTCACGGCAGATAACTAATACAAAGGTTACGACCAGACTTCCAAATAATACTTTGTTATTTTGATATACGAATAATAAATCATAAAGCAGAATAAAAACACCGGTATATTGGATGATCGGCCTGATGATTTCCCAGTGTGAGTAAGATATCGTAAATCTGTCCTGATATCGAATGAGAAGATTGTCTTATTTCTGATGAAACGAGGAGACAATGATAAAAATGCCTAGCCCATCAAGCAAAAGATATTTTTCTCGTAAGACCGTCCCGTCCAATGAATCAACAAGTATGAAGTCTGTAAAAAGCGGCGTTGTTTCTCTACTAAGGAGATAAGTCATCAATATGCAGATAACGAGCGATCCAACACCGATCTGAACACGAGACAGAGTCATAAATGAATACCCCCAACATTGAGCTTGTTTCTTCTTATACGCATTATATCGACAATTATCGACTTCTCTTTAGCATATTTTGTAATTATTTTGAATTGTGTATTTCTCTTGGAATCCGAGCGTGATAAACTACAACTATTAATAGAAATAGTATGGGGGTCATTCTCTTGAAACAAGAACCAGTCATCAATCCATATTTCGCAATAGGTATCGGTGTATTATCCGTTTCTACTTCCGCCATACTCGTCAAGCTTTCAACAGCACCTGCACCTGTAATCGCTACTTATCGCTTATTGTTTACAACGTTGTTGATGCTGCCTTTCATCTTTTTATATTTTAGAGAGGATTTCAAGAAGATTGAGAAAAGGGATCTTCTCTTCTGCTTGTTCTCGGGGATTTTTCTAGCATTTCATTTTATCTTATGGTTCGAATCTTTGAACTACACATCAGTGGCAAGCTCAGTCGTCCTTGTCACTTTACAACCGGTATTCGCCTTTGTAGGAACCTATATCTTTTTTAAAGAGAAGCTTTCCTTAAAAGCATTTGTCGGCGGGGGATTAGCCATAGGCGGAAGCATCCTGATCAGCTGGGGAGATTTCAAGATCAGCGGAATGGCGTTGTTTGGGGATCTACTTGCATTGTTAGGGGCGGTTGCAGTAACTGTCTATTATCTATTCGGTCAGACGGTACGAAAACGACTCCATCTGATGACATACACTTTCTTAGTTTATGGAATGGCGACAGGTACCCTTTTCATTTATGATTTATCTCTAGGATACTCGCTGGGTCCTTTCCCGAAAGAAGACTGGGTGTATTTCTTGCTTTTGGCGCTATTCCCTACATTACTAGGGCATACCCTCTTCAACTGGGCATTGAAATATGTAAGTGCAAACGTTGTTTCCATGTCGATATTAGGAGAGCCTGTAGGGGCATCGATCCTTGCTTATTTCATTTTGAATGAAACCGTACGAATTGAACAAATAACCGGTGGTGCTATCATCCTTTTCGGAATCTATGTTTTCTTAAAACGGAAGCGCCTCCCAAAAACAAGAGCAGAGGGTGGCATGAAGCAATATGTCTAAGAACGTCTTCCCTTTTATGATTGTGTTGATTGCATGGATTATGTTGGGATATGCCTTCCAATCATCCGAAAATTTTTGGTTTCTATTCCCTCTTGTGCAGGGTGGCTTGCTGCTTTTCGCTCTTTTATTAGGAAAACTGATGTTGAAGCTCCCAAGCAAAAAGCAGATTGCAATAGGTGTAGGAAGCGGGATTGTACTTTATGGACTTTTTGCCTTTGGAAAACTGCTGGTGAACGTGTTCATGTCTGGTTTATTTGAAGAATTGGAAAATCTGTATGGATTGATTTCTCCTAAAATATGGTGGCACACTCTGATCGTGTTCACAATCATTATTCCAGCTGAGGAATTCTTCTGGAGAGGTTACGTGCAGAGTCGATTATCCGGATCCGTACGTTTCCGATTAGTTTTATCCGTGTTATTGTATGCTCTCGCCCATCTTGCATCCGGCAGCATCCTGCTTGTATTAGCAGCGCTGTTTGCAGGTATCGTATGGGCAATACTGTATGAAAAGACGAAGAATATCCTGGTTCCCCTACTTTCACATCTTGTTTTCGATATCTTGTTATTTCTTGCTTTTCCGTTATTGTAATTTAAGGTATTATAGTTGAAGTTTTGATTTCAGTTATATCGACGAAGGCAACGAGTTTGACGGTGAATCGACACCTCAGTCCATGAAAAAAAGGAATGATCTTTAAAGATTGTTCACCTTAGGATCATTCCTTTGATCTTTGTATTGAATTCGTTTGTTCTTTTCCATTATTGTTGAATTGTTAAAGGTAAGTACTTGTTGATTTCACGGATCGTGCCGTCTTTACGGTAAATGACATGTTCATATCCTTTTTGCTGTGCTCTGTGCTTAGCAACTTCAATTGCATCCTGCTGCGTAAGATGCGTACTAGAGGATCGGTAATTCCCGTCTAAAATATTTGCCCACTTCTTTCCTCTTTTTACGGTTACAATCATTCTAGACATTTTCCCACATCCTTTATCAATTATTTTTAAGGTACTTTTATCCTACCACAGCCTGGACTACTGTTGTATTGGGAAAGTAAGTGGAATTTCATGCAGAAAAACCACATATTTTATCATGGATTTTCCCAATTTTTTTTGGTTGTTGAGGTCTAAAGTTGCATTTTACCAACATAAAGAGAGTGTGATTTGAAAACAAGCATCTACCGCTTCAGGCTGAAATGTGATGCGGATACCGTCTGGATTCATGTTTGTGGCGAAATCGGTTACCACACCTGTTGACTTGATCAAGTCGTGTACTTTTTTATTCTGATTCAACTCTGCAGCTTTTTTCAGTTGTTCTGCAAATCCTTTCTTTTCAGCCACAGCTTCCAGAAATCCATGGAGCTCGTTTGCTGGCCGCAAGAAGCTTTTTGCAGAATGCTTCAATTTCGTCACGTCTTCAGGATCGGTCGAAATCGGAAGACGAGGTACCCATTCTCCCCAACCTGAATAGCCGTCATAATAATCCCACTCTGAATTAGACAAGTGAATCACCGCCCTTTTACCACAATCTATTCAGTCAAGGTTATCCATGTTTCTGATTGACTAACTGATGAAGCTGCCCGCCATTGATTTCACCGATCAATTTTGATTATGTTCCACCAAGTTTTGGATTTGCACCGATATAAGAGGTTTTTGTCCAGATCACAAAAAAACCGCCCTGTTGGACGGTTCATTCATCACTTAATTCACATCGTAGCCTTGATCTTCTACTGCTTCTTTCATTTGTGCCTCTGTAACTTTACCTTCTTCATAATTCACATGTGCCTTACCTTGTTTCAAGTCTACTACTACGTAGTTAACGCCGTTTAAGTCTTGCAGCGCAGTCGTGATTGCCTGCTTGCAATGGTTGCAAGTCATTCCCTTTATATCGAGAGTCTTTTCCATTTTAAAACCTCCTATAAAATTTGTTTTTATAATTTCACTCTTTTCAATCGAAGAGAGTTACTTACCACTGAAACTGAACTGAAGGCCATTGCCGCCCCAGCCACCCATGGCGCTAATAGTCCGAGTGCGGCTACCGGAATGCCTGCTGAGTTATAAAATAGTGCCCAAAATAGGTTTTGGCGTATATTCCTCATCGTCTTTTTACTGAGGCCAATCGCTTTAGCCAGAAGGGTCAGGTCTCCGCCGACCAGGGTGATGTCTGCTGTTTCAATAGCAACATCCGTACCGGTACCGATCGCAACCCCGATATCGGAAAGTGCCAGGGCAGGCGCATCATTGATTCCGTCGCCCACCATCATCACTTTTTTCCCCTGGGATTGCAGTTCACGCACCTTTTCAGATTTATCTTCTGGAAGCACCTCAGCAAAAACACCTTCAATTCCGATCTGATCTGCAATCGCTTTTGCGGTCCGTTGATTGTCACCCGTGATCATGTAAACATCGATTCCCATTCGCTTCAATTGTTCGATCGCTGTTTTAGAAGTATCTTTGATTGTATCTGCCACCGCAACGAGAGCAACCAAGTCTTGATTGACCGCCATAAGCATGACTGTTTTTCCTTCATGCTCCAAATCTTTTATTTTGTCTTCATACTTTGAAGTTTGGATGAGATGTTGTTCCATCAGCTTGCGGGTTCCGACCAGAACCTTACGATACGAGATATCTGCCATAATCCCGTGTCCTGGTACGGCCTCAAAATGGTCGGCTTCCAAACTTTCAACCTGATGTTCCTCACCATAAGCGACAATTGCACTTGCCAATGGATGCTCTGATCCTTTTTCAGCTGATACGAGCAAACTCAGCAATTGATTGTCCTCTCTTAAAGGAATCCATTCTGTCACTTCTGGTTTACCTTTCGTGATCGTTCCAGTCTTATCGAACAATACGGTGTCGATCCGATGGGTACCTTCTAAAAACTCTCCGCCTTTGAAAAGGATTCCCTGTTCGGCACCTTTTCCTGTTCCCACCATGATCGAAGTCGGAGTTGCAAGACCTAGCGCACAAGGACAAGCGATGACGAGTACTGCGATGGATGCTTCAAGAGCCATTGTAAGTTGCCCAGGTGCTGCAAATAGATACCAGATGAAGAACACGACAACACTGATTGCTACGACAATCGGCACGAAAATGCCAGAAATGACATCGGCCATCCTTTGGATCGGAGCCTTGGACCCTTGTGCGTCCTCCACGATTTTGATGATGCCCGCAAGCGCTGTATCTTTCCCGACCTTTGTCGCTTCGATTGTCAACGTGCCATTCTTGTTGATGGTCGAACCGATTACTGAATCGCCAGTGTTTTTTTCAACAGGAATCGACTCACCAGTGATCATCGATTCATCTATCGATGATCGCCCTTTGACGATTTCTCCGTCTACCGGAATCTTTTCTCCAGGTTTTACAAGCAAATGATCCCCTACACGGACTTGATCGACAGCTACTTTCCTTTCCACCCCATTTTCAATGATGGTAGCGTCTTTCGCCTGGAGATTGAGCAGTGATTTGATCGCCAAAGTCGTACGGCCCTTTGCAAGAAATTCGAAGTACTTTCCTACTAAGATCAAAGTGATCAAAATCGCACTAGTTTCAAAATACAATTGGGGTTGGTAACCTGGCCAGTATGCACCCCTCAGCGTTTCCAACAAGCTATAAAAGTAGGCCGCGGAAGTACCTAATGCCACAAGTACATCCATATTAGCGCTTTTATTTTTGAGTGCCCGGTATGCACCGACATAAAACGGGCCACCGATATAGAACTGGACTGGGGTGGCTAATAAAAACTGTACCCAGGGATTCATCAAGAAATGAGGCACAGGGATACCTGTAGTAAAAGGTAAATGCCCGAACATCGTATACAATAATGGCGCTGAAAGCAGGATTGAGAGTAGTAGCTTCCTCTGTCTATTCTTCAGTTCCTTATCTTTCTTCTCTTCTTTCGCGCTTCTATCTTGCTTCACTTCTGCCTTGTATCCAAGCTTTTCGATCCTCTGAAGAATGTCTTCCTCCGTAACAAGCCCGGGTTGTATTTCGATTTTACCCGTTTCTGTCGTCAAATTGACGTTTATGCTTTGGACGCCTTCCATTTTACCAATCACTTTCTCGATACGGCTGGAACAAGCAGCGCATGTCATCCCTTGTATGTCAAGTTCAAGACCTTCAGTCGGTACATCGTATCCAAGCTTTTGTATCCTTTTAATAATGTCTTCGGTTTTCACCGTGTCCGGATCATATTTGATTGTGGCTTCTTCAGTCGACAAATTGACGGTTGCGTTCACCCCGTCCATTTTATTCAATACTTTCTCGATACGGCTGGAACACGCAGCACAAGTCATACCTGTGATAGGTATTTTTTCATCCTTCCACGGCTTTTGTCTTTCTAGTGCTTCACTCATGTGTACACCTTCTTTTATTTATGACTTTGAAAACTGCCTTACAATCTTCATCAATTCTTCGATATATTCATCACCATTACCGGATTCGATGGAATGCTTTACGCATGTATTGGCATGGCGTTCCATCAAAGAAAAACCCACCTGCTTGAGAGCAGAATTGATCGCTGAGATTTGGACGAGGATATCCATACAATAACGATCTTCTTCCACCATTTTGTGCAATCCCCGGACCTGGCCTTCAATCCGCTTAAGACGATTTTGTATTTTGATCTTTTCATTTTCCGTTCTTGGAATGATTGGCGAGTCATGCTCTTCCATCGTTCCACCTTCTTTCATCTTTTCTTAATTATTACTATACCCCCCTACAGTATATTAATCAAGTGTTTTGTATGTGAATTTGGATAATATTAACTTGACTGGGAAGATTAATAATTAGTCTACTTAACAGATGGAGTGGTCATAGTGAGAAGGAAACGGGCCAGGAAGTACATCAGCAAAAACAATGGACAAAATGAAATGAAATCCTACGAGACTGACTTGAATGTAAAAGAGCAACCAATGTCAGAAAATAAAGACCAGAATATCGAGTATTTGAAAAATGCTTTTTTCAATTCGGATGACTTCAGCTCCCGTAGCATTACATTCAATAATCAAAACTATACGATCCTATAGATTAGTTGACAAAGATAAGATCAACAAGCTTGTCATCAAACCTATGTTGGAAGCCCAGGAAGGATCGATCCCTGACACAGTTACGACTGCACATTTAAATGAAACAGATGATTTGATAGATGCGGAAAGAGCCCTTATTAAAGGACAAAGCGTGATCTTATCCGAAAAAGAACCGAAAATGTTCCTGCTGAACGTCTATTTATCTGAATTCCGCACCATACAAGTAAAAATCACTTAAGAAAAAAGAAACGGGCATCCACCCGTTTCTTTTACCTTGGCTTAGCAACAATTCCATTATGGACTTTCATGTAGCCATGCCTTAAGATATCAAATCCTGATTGGTAAAGGTACAACCCCATTTGCCGGATATCCATCAACTCACGGTAAGTGTGGTTCATCACGTCCGCCATGACGCGATAATACATGCGGGATTTCCATTGATTCCGCGGTGTCGTCATGATCACATATCCTCCCGGCTTCAAAAACCGGCGATGGAAATCAAGGATCTCTTCTTTATATGTATCCGGCACATGCTCCAGTAATCCGACGCTGATGACGATATCGAATTCCTTTCCATATTTTAGATTACGGATATCCTCAACGACATACTCGATGTTCATCTGGTGTTTATACCATACTCTTGGGCTTCCAGTCTGAGGATTCACACCTAAGAATGGATATGTATCTGGGAACTCTGCGAAACGGTTTGTCTTACAGAAAGGATCATAATCAACCATGACCACTTGTCCACCGGGATACATCGCTTGCAGTTGCATCGCCTCATATCCCTCTGCGGCACCTAGGAATAGAATGTTCGGCTTCTCAACATCAAGCCCTTCGAACAAAGCTCTTTTCCCTCTCGGATCCCAAATGCCGTCCTCGATGCGGTGAGCATAATTCCAGAGGGAAAGGCGGATCAGGTCTCCTACGCCCTCTTTTACTTCATGTAGTTTGAATTGTTTAAGGTGTTTTATAAGATTTTCATTTGCCTCACTACGTTCTTTAGGCACATCCTTTACAAACCATTCATGAAACGAACGATTGAAATATTCCCAAGACGTTTTAACCGGCATTGTTTGTTTGTGTTCTTTCTCCCAATTGGTCCGATCGACCGACATTGTCTTCACTTCGTAAGGCTTTCCAACCTCTTTCCATGACAGCTTAGACCAATCTTTTACGAGATCACCGTTGAAAAATCTGTCGGGCAATTCATTTCCAGGGTTCCTTAGGTCGATTCGATAGCTAGAAAGTACTTCTGTCATATCAAAATCCTTTTCACCGTAAGGCATTCTTGGCCTCTTCTCTTCCGTTTGAACGACCGTCATATTGATTCCCCCGTCCATCACGTTCTTAACTTCCATATTACACACAGCATATTAAACGAGTCAATGTATATTTTAGAATCTTCTGACTATTATCGCTTTTACCGGTTTCGTGTGAAGAATCGGAAGATGACGAACGCTGCAAACAAGATGGCTGATAACAGAGCGGTATTTTTAACGAGAGAAACATCTGCCTGCTCGACTGCTATCCCGGTATACGCCCATACAAACACAAGCGGATAGATCAAATCCTCGTTTTTTAAGGAAAAGAAAAAGGCAATTAGAGCACCGGCAACCAACAAGATGACCGTCCATGTCAATTCAGAGAGTCCCCATCTGTCCCAGTTGTATAATCGAGTACAATGCTCGCATTAAAGATCGTAGCTGCTGAAACCTACCCAAGGTATACAGAGAATGGCAATCGGTCCATCAATCGGCGTCCGGATGAATTTTGGATCATAGAATAAAGGATGAGCAGCGATATTAACAGGCCAATCATGACGACAATCGTCCAATTGAAGTATTCATAATGCCATAGCACAATCCAGCTTGTGTTCAACAACGAGCTTAATACAAACCAGAAGCCTGTTTTTTGAAAAACGTTATGGTTCACACTTTTCGGAAACAAAAGATAAACAAGCCAAATAGTTAATAAAGTATAAATGACAGACCAGATTGAAAAAACATACCCTGCGGGGGTAAATAATACATCGAAACGGGTAGAGATTTCCCCGGTGGTCTGTCTGTTCAATGGCAGTATGTTCGCATAGGTATTTACACCGATAATCAATAGATAAGATAGTACAGATAGAATGTATAGAACGATTACTTTTTTGTTCATTTTGTCACCTCTACCTCTTACATACCTCTAACAAGTGTGTCTTATTCTTCCTTTTTCTCTACCCCATGCAAAATCATCTGAATGGTCTCTTCGATCGTCCGCTCCTCATCCCAGTCACCATCAGGGAATAGGATAAACCTCCCGAACAATAGGCCTATTATAGATGTGGCTGTAAATCGGATAATCGACTTAGGCGGCAGGTTGATCAGTTCACCCTTTTCCTGAAATGGAGTTATGATCGTTTCGATCCTTGAAACAACCTGGTCCATGACCTTTTCGCCAAAATGCTGTCTTAACTCAGGATGGAAAGGTATTTCTTGGATCATGATTTTCACCACGGATAAATGTTCTTTTATGAAAGCTAACCGATTGTTGAATAATGCTCTTAAAAATTCTTCGTATGAGTTGAAATCCTGTTTGAACACCTTATGAAAATCCTTTATGATCAAGGGCGCCAAGAACTTCGCCATCACTGGAGCAACAATTGATAGGAGCAGATCTTTTTTCGTTTTATAGTGACGGAAGATCGTTCCTTCCGCCACACCTGCTTTCTTTGCAATCTCTGAGGTTGAGGAAGCAGCATAACCTTTTTCTGCGAATACTTCTATCGATGCCATCAGGATCCTCTTTTGTTTTTCAGTCATTTTTTCTTCATCCATCAATAAGAAAAAATCATCCGCCCATTTGTTCAAATCCATACAGGTGACTCCTTTTTATAGAACTTATTGTTTGACTAAAATATAGTTAGTTTCATTAAAAAGTCTTCGGTTTTGTAAAAAAAGTAAAGGCTTATGTCAAAATTAGTTATGTCAAATTATCCGGAGGAACACTCTGTTACTTTTAAAAGCTGCGGTATTTTCGTAACGCAAGAATGTTTGCTGCTGAAAAGAACAAGGAAAATCCTAATAAAACGGCCAGGTTTATCGCTATTTCTTCAAAACCAAGTCCCCTAATCATAACATCGCGCAGCGCATCTGCTGCATAGTAGAGCGGAGTGATCGGTCCGATCCAGCTGACCCAATCCGATATCGCCTCCAAATCGAACAATCCTGAAAAGAACACTTGTGGAACAATCACAATTGGAATAAATTGAATGATTTGCAATTCATTTTGGGCAAAGGCTGATAAAAGGGTTCCGAGGGACAATGCTGTGAATGCACAGAGCAAGGTTACTGACAGGACCCAGATGAAATCTCCAATCATCAGCAGGTCAAGGACATAGATCGAATAAATGACGATGAGGGTGGATTGGATCAACGTAAAAAAGCCGAACCCCAACAGATATCCGATAACGACCTCTGATTTTTTGACTGGGCTTCCCATCAACCTCTCTAAAGTTCCTCCCGTTCTTTCTCTCAAAAAAGAAACACCAGCGATCAGGAATACGAAAAAGAATGCAAAGAAACCGATCAGTACCGGACCAAAGTTATCAAAGCTTGTCATATCTTCAGAACCATAGTAGTATTCCACATCAGGCTTCATATCTTGATCTGGTGACTGAATAGCCTGTTGGACAATATTCAACACCATCTGATTTGTTCCAGGATCACTACCTTCAAGAAGAATTTTCGGTTGATTATCTTCTAACGTAATCCAAGCATCCAAACTGCCTTCCCTAAATTTTTGTTCAGCATCTCCTTGGTCCATTTCACTCACGGTAATTTCCTGCGCTTCCAACAGATCTTTCATCGGTGCTGAAACTTGTTCGATTCCTATCGACGGCACAACATCTTCCCCATTGAATACAAGGGAAATGATCGTCAAGATCAATAACGGTGCAACCAGCATCATTGCCAGCGTCCTTTTATCATGGAAGAATTGCTTGATGATACGGATGGTCAGTGCTCTAACCCTCATGTTTCCCACCTCCATAATATAAAAAGGCTTCCTCGATCGATTCGGATTTCGTCTCTTCCTTTAATGAATCGGGACTTCCTACAGCTATGATGGATCCCTCTCTCATCATCGCTAATCGATCGCACTTGTCAGCTTCATCCATGACATGTGTCGTCACGAGGATCGTCATCCCCTTTTCTTTCAGATTATTAAGTTCATCCCAGATCGATTGTCTGAGAACAGGATCGATTCCTACTGTCGGTTCATCCAAAACGATCAACATCGGCTCATGCAACAAGGCGACTGCCAAGGATAACCTCCTCTTCATTCCTCCCGAATAATTACATACCACCTTCTTTTTATGAGCGGTGAGATCGACAAGCTCAAGTACTTCAGCAATCCGCTCTTTTTGTTTCTTCCCTTTCATCCCATACATTGCAGAAAAGAACTTTAGGTTTTCGCTTCCAGTAAGGTCCTGGTAGAGGCCATCGGTCTGCGCCATATATCCGATCTTGCGGATCAACCTATGGGAGGGCATTTTTTCCTTAAATAGCCGGAGCTCGCCGCTGGTGGGCTTTTCGATTCCAGCAATCATTTTTACAAGAGTCGTCTTTCCTGCCCCTGACGGTCCTAACATTCCAAAAATCTCCCCACCTTGTACTTCCAATGACGTTTTCTTTATGACAGTCGTTTTTCCAAACGCTTTGGTCAAGTCCTTCAGTTCGACCACCATTGTATTGTTCATGTCTTATTCACCTCTCCGAATAAAATAAAGTGAGTGATTACTCACTTTATTTTATTCGATCTTCATTTAGCTATTCCTCTTTTCATAATACATTTATTAAAGGAGTTTTATTTTGAAGAACATTAAAAAAACGTTCACAGCCTCCTGAAATCTGCAATCAAAAAAGCACCGCTTTGACGGGTGCTTTTGGATTACTGATTATTGATTTTCTACTGCTGTATCGAGTGCAACCTCGATCATTTCATTGAATGTTTTTTGTCTTTCTTCTGAAGAAGTCGACTCCCCTGTAAAGACGTGATCACTCACTGTAAGGATAGACAATGCTCTTACCCCGAATTTGTTAGCCAATGTATATAATGCTGATGTTTCCATTTCTACAGCAAGGACTTGATAATCAGCTAATTTTTTCGCCAAATCTAATGTGTCATTGTAGAATGTATCACTTGTGAAGACATTACCGACCTTCACTTCTAATCCGCGTTCCACTGCGTTTTTATATGCGCTGTGGAGGAGATCGAAATTAGCCGTTGGAGAGTAATCGATCCCGAAACGGTGCTGATTGGATGAAGAATCAGTTGATGCTGTCATTGCAATGATGAGGTCACGAACTTTTACATCCTTTTGGAAAGCCCCGCATGTCCCGACTCGGATCAGATTCTTAACACCGTAATTATCCATCAACTCATGAGCATAGATTGAAATGGATGGGACTCCCATCCCCGTCCCTTGGACAGAAATACGCTTGCCTTTATAGGTTCCAGTGAATCCAAGCATTCCTCGGACTTCGTTATAACAAGTTACGTCCTCTAAAAATGTTTCCGCAATATACTTCGCTCTAAGCGGATCTCCTGGAAGCAATATCGTCTCTGCAATTTCGCCTTCTTTAGCTCCGATATGAATACTCATAAAACCATTCCTCCTATAAAATCTCAGTCATTGGTGTAGTCGCTGTTCTTTAGGGTATCTGTACTCAAACAATACAATCCTACATTATTATAGTGCTTGGTCATCTACAGAATCAAGCCACTGCTCGATTTCAGAAACGACAGATTGTACACAGGTTTCCTCGAAAGGAGCTTGAAGGTTTGCAAGCTCCACTAGCTCTGTGAACGATTTGCTTCCTCCCTGTTTACATAAATGAAGATATTCAGACCATGCCTGCTCCTTGTTTTCGTTTGCTTTTCTCCAAAATTGCAGTGCGCAGATTTGAGCCAATGTATAGTCGATATAATAAAATGGAGTCCGGAAGATATGACCCTGTTGATGCCAGAACCCACCTCGTTCCAAGTATTCATTTTCTGTATAATCACGGTGTGGAAGATACTTCCGCTCTATTTCCCTCCAAGAGGATTTCCGATCAGCAGGTGATGTTTCCGGATTCTCGTAAACGTAATGTTGAAACTCATCTACAGCAACTCCGTATGGAATGAACGTCAGTGCCCCGCTTAAATGGCTGAACTTGTATTTTTCCGTATCCTCTTTAAAAAATAACTTCATCCATGGCCATGTAAAAAACTCCATGCTCATTGAATGGATCTCAGCAGCTTCATATGTCGGAAAACTATATTCCGGGACAGACAAATGCCGGCTGGAAAATACCTGAAACGCATGTCCTGCTTCATGGGTCAGAACATCGATGTCATGAGAAGTACCAACGAAATTAGAAAAGATGAACGGTGCTTTATATTTGCTTATATAGGTGCAATATCCACCCGAACGTTTCCCGCGTTTACTGACGAGATCCATAAGCTCATTCTCATTCATGAATTGAAAGAATTCATCCGTTTCAGAAGAAAACTCCGCATACATCTTTTTACCATTTTCAATGATCCATTCTGGATTTCCTTTTGGAGTTGGGTTGCCTGATTTAAAACTGAAAGGCAAGTCATAATAAGTCAACCTGTCAAGGCCGATCCGCTTCTTCTGCCGTTCATATAATTTCTGGGTGATGGGGATTATATGATCCTTTACTTGATCCCTGAATACACCTACCTCTATTGCCGTGTAGTCAGTCCTGGTCAATCGATCATATCCAAGCTGTACGAAGGTATCATAACCTAATTTCTTCGCAATCACTGTTCGTACTTTTACAAGCTGATCGTAAATATCATCAAGCTTTTCTTCATTTTCCAGGAAGAATCCATATCGAGCTTCACTTGCCCGTTTCCTCAAATTCCTGTCCTTTGATTGTATGAAAGGGCTTAACTGTGCTAACGTTCGCTCCTCCCCTTCAAACTCGATCTTTGCAGAAGCAATCAACTTCGAATATTCTGAAGCAAGTTTATTTTCTTTTTTCAAATCGTCAACAATTTCATCTGAAAAGGTTTTTAATGATAACTCTGCAATTTTGAAAAGCTGTGGTCCCCATTCCTTTTCCAATTCGGATCGAAATTTGGAATCAACAAGCTTTTTATAAAACTTTGATATGTACCCTTCATAGATCGGGGAATTTTCATCAAAAAAATCATGCTCTTCTTTATAATACTCATCATTCGTATCAATCGTATGCCGTACATGACAGATATTCATCATCGACTCGAACTCATTGCGAAGCTCTACAATATGATCAAGCTGCTGATTCTGTTCTTTGTAACTATCAGCTTGTGCGAATTCTTTCAATAAAGAAAAAAACGCTTGTTGAAACTTTTCCATATCAGGCCTTTCATACTTATAATCTGAAAATTTCATACACGAAGTCTCCTTTTTTCAAATTGCCGGTCCATACGTCTTTCTACATTCCATTGTAAGAATCCTTTCTTATTCCTTTGTTTCACCATTTCGTCTAGAAAAAGCGGCATCATAATAATAGAGTTTCGGGAACCTCGAATATACCCAATGGTCATGAAAAAGAGATACTGTCATAAATGCAATCAGCTGCCAGTCTAACCCCTTCACCAGCCCCTCCACCCTTCTCATCTTGTTCTTTCATCATATGATTCATACAGGATGTCTCATAAAGGAATTTTAAAAATAAGTTTTTAAGGTATAACAGGAGCAGATGTTGATTGATGACAAATAGTGGGGGAACCATAATTAGTGAGAATTTAAGAATAATAGGTGAAAGTATAATAGATAACCGTTTAGAAATCTTGAAAACTTCTATGGAAATGAGAATGGAAGAAGAACCAGAACTGGCAAAAAAAATCATGTCACAAGAGATCACCTTGATGACACAAGAGGAAGCACAAGAATTCACAGCGACTTTCATTACATATTTGGGAGAAGCACTTTCCGGTGATGAGGGGGATGCGTGCAGAGTTGACACAAACAGTCGTATCGCTAGGAATTAACTTTAAGGACATTTTAACATTCAGCAATCTACAAAAGGCTTTGGAATCAATCGGTTTTTCACAGCATTCTTCCCAAAATTCTTAAACCGAAAAGATGACGAGAGGCTTTCCCATAATTGTCTGACTCTCACCGATTCTAACAACATTTTAAGAAAAAGCTAGTTTTGATACAAAATATTTGGTTGGTGGTGTCTGACACTATTGTTTTTAGGACCATCCCCTTTCTTTTCATCACACCGTTTTTTCTGTGGAAATGATGAATCGATGTTCCTTCAATCCAATATACACCTCTTTTTCAATTTCATCTTCAATCTACATCAATTCATCTTGATGAGACTCGATAGTAAGTTCGGCACTTGCAATAGCACCGCCTTCAAGTCATAGAGAATTGTCATAGAAGCAGCTGTAAGAAAACGATTCTCTTGCTGACTATATTGAGAAACCAGTCCTTCTCAGCTTTTCCATTGCATATCCCATTTTTTCTTCCTTATTCATAAGCTGACACTACTTTCTTATGTGATTATGTACGTTTGTTTTCAGGCTGTTTCAGCCAGTACCGTATACCTCTTCCGGCATATGGTTCGTCGTTATATCTTGGTATGATATGAAAATGAGCATGGAAGATGAACTGATTGGAAACCTCTCCGACATTCCATCCTAATGTATAACCGTCTGGGTTGAACGTCTCTTCAATATATCTCTTGGCTTTCTGAAGGAGATTTTGTGTCGCCTCCCACTCTTTCTTACTAAGTGCAAATGCATCTTTTCGATGGGCTTTCGGAACAATTACCCCTGTGCCTTCAAGGACATCTTGGTGTTTCGGATTTTGTAAGTAATAGCAAAATTCATTCTCAAAAACAATATTTTGATCAGGATCTTTACGCGGATTACAAAATGGACATTCTTCCATATAAATCACCTCTCTTGATGTTGTTTTCCCTTTGACCACTTCTACTATTTCTGTTCATAGGATGGTGTTCCTTCCACCACAATAATAAAGTCTGGCATATGCGTAATAAATTTAAATTTGCTACGCTAAATGTCAGACTTTAGGTCTTTTTATTGTGTGTTTACCATATCCGAGGATTTTACGGAAATTCTGTAGTCGTCAAACCAACCTGAAATTTGTTCCAGCCTTGCAACCCTCATTACCGGGTCTCCGGAGCGAGATAAGTTGTGATCCGCATCAGGAAAACGAACAAAGCGTGTCGTCTTGTTTTGTTGCTTCAAAGCAACGAATAATTGCTCTGCTTGCTCAATTGGACATCGGTAATCCCTCTCCCCATGCAAAATGAGGAGTGGCGTTTCTATTTGTTTGACGAGTCTTATCGGTGAATGGTGCCATAACTTTTCAGGATCGTCCTCCATATGAGCACCTATCTCCCATTGGGTAAAGAAA
Source organism: Pseudalkalibacillus sp. A8 (assembly GCF_045920555.1). NCBI lineage: Bacteria > Bacillati > Bacillota > Bacilli > Caryophanales > Fictibacillaceae > Pseudalkalibacillus > Pseudalkalibacillus sp. A8. The sequence continues at coordinate 1,886,036 of NZ_CP174509.1, read as the reverse complement.
TACCCGATATCACTTACACCATAAAAACTATGCCAGTTACAAATAGAGCGCTGTGTGACAGCAGCTTTGAATCGATTTGTATTTCCGACGATCCAGTTGGTCATGAATCCACCGTAACTTCCACCGGTAACAAACAGCTGCTCTGGGTCGATCCATTCATAACTTTCTAAAGCATGATCGACTCCTGCCATAAGGTCTTCATAGTCTCCACCGCCATAATCGCCACAACAAGCATTGACAAAGGTTTGCCCATACCCATGGCCTCCTCTAGGGTTCAAGTACAACACCGTATATTCCTTTGACGTCAACACCTGGAACTCGTGGAAAAAAGTATTCCCGTACATCATATGTGGCCCGCCATGTATCTCCAGGACCAGCGGATATTTCTTCTCTTTTTTAAAATTATGCGGTTTGAGGATCCATCCATGAATCACCGTGCCATCCTGGCTTGGAAACTGGACGGGCTCCGGGACGGATAACTTGGTATTATTCATCAGCGATTCATTATGGAAAGTAAGAGGTTCTTCCATCAAACTATTGATATCATGTCGGACGAGCTCCCCAGGGTGTGTCGGAGTACTGACAGCAAGGTACACGTCTTTCCTATTGTCATCAACAGCATACTGGAAGATATGACGGTCACCTTCTACAATCTTATCGACATTTCCAAATAAATCGATGGAATAAAGCTCTGTGTTACCAAACTCGCTTGCTAAAAAATAGAGCATTTCACTATTGCTGCTCCAACGCAAGTTCGGTGATGGTTCGACAGCATGCAAATCACTGATCATCATATCCCCGACTTGGAGATCGAGTTTTTCAGTCAAGCATTGAGTAGTGGAGTGTTCCCGATCATAAACGAAAATTTCATTATATGTCGCTCCACCATAATGCTGATCATGGCCGACATATGCAATGTATCTCCCGTCTGGTGAACACACCGGATGAGAAAATGTTCCCTCCATTTCTGTTATTTTTACAGGATCCCCTTCATGCTTACAATAATAGACATTCGAACGACGGTACGAACCGGGAACATCTTCTTCAAATTTCGAATAGACGATTGCCTGTCCGTCAGGCGTAAAGTTGGCATTCAGATGATCATGATCCCCGTTAGACAACCTATTGATTTTTCGATATTGTAACGATATTTCGCTGATATGAACATAAGATTGATAGGTTAAAGTTGCCTTCCCGTCAGCCTTGTATTTCAGTTTCTCAACCACGATCGGCTTAGGTTCTTCTTTATCCTTCTTCTCAAGAGTGTATTGATATAGGACTGATTTTCCTTCTGGATGCCATGATGGGCTGGACACACCATTTTCTTCATCAGTAAGTTGCTCTGGCTCACCGCCCTCCGTTGAAATCAGCCATACTTGATTTTTTCCAGATCGGTTTGACAAAAACAGCAATGACATACCATCTGGAGACCATCTCGGAAAAGTATCCATGGAATTGCTTCTCGTCCATCGAACAGCTTTATTCGTCCCGATATCCAACAAATAAAGGTTCGATTGATATTTCTTTTGATCATTAATTTCTTTTACAACATAGGCCAAGCGGTTTCCATCGGGAGACAATTGTGGATCACTGACAAATTTCAAGTTGTATAGATCGTCAATTTTAATACCATGTAATTGATCCATATTTCATCCTCCTTCGAAATTATTATGATTTCATTTTTGGGTCGAACGCATCCCGTAATCCATCACCAACAAAGTTAAAAGCTAAAACAGTAATCAGAATCATTACTCCAGGGAAAAACGGATACCATGGAGCTGTATACATGATCGTCAAGTTTTGGGCGTCCTGGAGCATGTTCCCCCAACTTGGTGTTGGTGGTTGTACCCCTAATCCTAAATAACTGAGAGCCGATTCTGCCAGGATGATCAATACTAATATAATCAATCCAATTCCAGGCCAGTTGAAGATTTTCTCCACAATGACAGTACCAACAAAAAATGAAGGTAGCAAAAGACCGAAAATCGTGATGATCGGAATCAGACCATTATGGAGACCATGTTTATACAAGACTCTTTTTCTTTAAAGCCTTTCGCCCGTGCCGTCCTTATACAATCCTGCTGAAACCATGACCTCTCTCAACCCCGGTTTTGACGATTGGTGAACAAATTGTAGAAGTTATTACATACACAAATGGTCCACCATGAAAGAAGGCGGAATTTTCACACTTTTTGGATTAATTTAAAACATTATAAAATTATCCCAATAAACAATCAATTATATTTTAAAGAAAATTTAATCATTTGTAATTTTTGTCAAATAAAATGCTTGATCATTTATAGGTAAATGAACCGAAAATCCTTTTATATCAACAGTTTTACATACATGAAAAAAGATGCAAAAAATATTTTTTTGCATCTTAAAATCGTTCGTCGTTTATCTTGTTAATGCGACAGTTTTCTTCTTTTTTCGTGATGTGATTGTCAGGTAGCGCACCATGATGATGATCACAAATATGAATGAAGTGACGCCAAATGCTATGACCATGTATTTGAAACCGATCGTATCAAGGAACAAACCAGTCAATAGCATCAATGCTTGAAATAGGATATTATCAACCATTCCTTTGATGGAAAAGAACCGGCCATGATAGTCAGATGGCACATCCGTTTGGAAAATGGTCATGACCACCGGAAAGAGTGTTCCAGCTGCTAACCCGAATAGCCCGAAGGAAAAGATTGATATCATCGGATGATCAGCCAGGAACAACGTAGTCTGTGCGGTTGCAATGATAAAAGTAATAGCAAACATATAGGTGAGCTTTGGATTTTCTTTGAAAAACTTCCCTGCCAGGAATGTTCCCACAAATACACAAAGCCCTTCTACCGTATATAGGATCCCTTTGATACCTGGATTGTCTTGCAACTCACTGATTTCGATAACAATCAAATTGAATCCAGCTAAAAACAGGAATGCAGGCATCAAGAGAAAGATTCCATAGACCACCATTGGTTGTTTTCGTACAATCGGGTACAACTCACGCAATGTACTGATGAAGTTTTCCTTCTTGTCTTTTTTATCCACTTTCTTCGGTCCTTCATCCACTTTGATGAAAAAGGTGCCGATCAGCAGAAGTACATAGGATATAAGTGTCACGGTATAAAGAGAAAAAAGGGACATTCCGACAAGCATGAGCCCCCCAAGTGCAGTACCAACGATCCTTGCACCAGTGAAAATGTTCACGTTCACGCTGTTTGCATCAAGCAGCTGCTCTTTCGATACAATCAATGGGATCATGGTTTGCATGGCTGGATTGGAAAATGTCCCAGAGATTCCAATGATAAACGTATAGACCAACATCCACCACACCGAATTCGTCGCAATGGCCAGGTACATGAACAATATGGCGATACATCGTGCTATCCCCGCGTAGATCAAAATGTTACGTTTAACACTCCGGTCGATTACCCGACCTGCCATCGGAGCAAGAAAAATTCCAACCAGAAATCCTGATAATATGATGAGTGCCTGTAAAAATGATGATTCAACATTCTTTTGTAAGAACTCTAGGTTTCCGATGATCCCAACCCATAGTCCTGTACTTGAAACCGCTAAACCGAACATGAGCAATAAGAAATTACGGTTTCTCCACACGGTTTTCTATCCCCTCTCACAAGATTCGAAAAAAGTATTTCGAGTCTCTAAATATATGTATATATTATAAAACGGTTGCCGTTAAATTGCACCATTTTTATTCTGGTTGTGAATATTTCAGATTGTTCAGATTTTCCTTATATGCCATGCATTTTTCCAAATCCACATCATAAATATTCGCCGGTGCGCAGACATAATACACTTTCTCTTTTTGTTTTGATGAATGTAATATTGATTTGTAAGAAAATTGCTTCAAGCGAAATTCACGACACTCCAGCGGGAAAAGCGAGCCAGGCGAGACCCCGCAGTCTTTAAAAGGATCTTCGACTAAAAGCCACCACGTCCTGCGCCTGCGGTTACTCGGCGCAAAACTACAAGGATGGAATATAAGTCTTTGGTCTTGTGGTGAACGTCGAAGCCAGCACATCCATGTGCAAGTGAGGAGGCTTACGGATCGCCCACGGAAAGGGAATGAATTTCGCAAAAACCAACAATTAAGTATAAAAGAATGTTTGTCTAATATATGATTGTAATTCTTTTTGTGAATAGTTCATTTCCAGTTCCTCCATGTTTTCAGGATCCAAAATGATATCGGTTTATGAATGTGATGAATTGTTCAATTTCTTCTGTGGCTTCCTTTTGTATCAGATACGTGTATGCCACCGGCAGTTCCAGCCTGCCCGTATGCATTTCTAGTATCCGTCCTTCTATAAGTTCCCTCTTGACGGATGAATGAGGTAAAAATGAAAAGCCGATCCCTTCTTCGATAAAACGCTTCGTAACATTTACTTGAGTGACAACCATCGTCCTGACTGCAGGTTCAACCATTCTGACTCTTGAAATCAAATCATCCCAGTACAACGGATGGTTGTGTGTAAGAAGCACTTCATTTCGCAGCAATTCTTTCAATTCTATCGGGGGACTGGTTTCACTGTCTCCCCCATCATGAGCTGCTACGGCAATGATGGGATCCTTATAGAGTGTTCTACAATCAAGCCCAGGATGAATTGCACTCATCCTGGATATACCTAAGTCCGCTTTCTGTTCATAGACAAGCGAACTGATCTCATTCGATTCAGCGACTTGTATTCCTACTTCTATATGCGGGTGTTCCTTCATGAATTCTTTTATGACATAAGAAAGGATTGACGCGGCAATCAAGGGTGAAACTGCAAGGGTCAACTTCCTTTTATAGCCTTGCTGCCAGCTTGATAATGATTCCAATCCGTCATTATAGGAGTCTAAAATGCGCTGTGCATACGGGAGATAATGCTTTCCAGACTCAGTAAGAGAAATGTTCCTTCCATTTCTCTTGAACAATTTACAGCCTAATGTCTCTTCAAGATGTTGAATATGTACAGTAATCGTAGGTTGTGCAATGAATAACTTTTCTGCAGCCACCCTATAGTTTTCATATTTTGCTGAAATGACAAATGTCTGCAACCACCTTATTTGCATCCTTTTCCACTCCTAATCATTACGATTCATAATCAATTATAGACTAATTGTTTATTAGTAATAATCATAAAATCGTCTTACAATAAACTAAAGCAATATTTACCAGAGGAGTGGTCTTAATGATTAAAGAAGGATTAGATGGCATCGTCACAGCACAGTCCACAATCAGCTTAGTGGATGGTGAAAAAGGATTACTGGTATATCGAGGACATTGGGCAGAAGAAACCGCTAAGACAAAAACATTTGAGGAAGTCACCTATCTGCTCTGGAATAATCATTTTCCGACAAATGCACAGCTGACAGATTTCCAAAAAAAAATGAAACAACAACGAATATTAACTCCATCTGATGAAACCATCCTTGGAAGTCTACCCGATAGCATGGATATGATGAGTGTCATCAGGACCGTTTTGTCATCTAAAGGAAACAAGCATTTCAATTGGTCATCAACCATTGAACAAGGGATAAAAATCACCTCTATCATTCCTACCATCATTGCTTATCGTCATCGCACTTTAAATGGCCTTGATCCAGTAAAACCTGATCCGAAATATGATCATGTAGCCAACTATCTTTACATGTTAAATGGCCGTGAACCGAAAGAATCCCATGTCAAAGCGTTGACTGCATACCTGGTGTTGACGATGGAGCATGGAATGAACGCTTCGACCTTTACTGCAAGGGTCATCTCTTCGACGCAATCGGATTTGGTTTCAGCAGTTACCGGTGCCATAGGAGCAATGAAAGGTCCTCTTCATGGAGGAGCACCTTCAGGCGTTATAGACCTTCTGCAGAATATCGGTACCGTAGAAAATGCTGAGAATCATTTAAGACATTTGCTTGAAAAAGGTGAAAAACTGATGGGATTCGGACACAGGGTGTATAAAACCGTGGACCCTCGTGCGAGAGCCCTTAAAGAGATCACAACCGATCTTGCAGAAGATGACCCGTGGTTCGAACTTGCCAACCAAGTTGAAAGAATAGCGATCAAACTTCTGAAGGAGTATAAGCCAGGAAGAAAACTTCATACCAATGTAGAATTTTATGCAGCAGCAATATTAAAAGCCCTGGCCTTGCCGACAGAACTTTTCACGGCAATTTTTACGATGAGCCGCGTCGTCGGATGGATCGCAAATGTCTTTGAGCAAAACGATAATAATCGGATCATCCGCCCATCATCTTTATATATAGGACCGATGCCAAATTAAGATGATGAAGGGCAGATGTATGCTCTGCCCTTCATTTAGTTATTATTTCGCCTCTGGATCCTCATGCATGAAACCGAAAAGAAAACCGTTATCATCATTTGCGTATGCTACATAACCCACACCAGGTATAGGCATCTTCGGTACGACGATTTTCCCTCCCTCCCCTTCTATTTTTGAAGAATATTCATCCACTGAACCTACTTGAATGACATTCACGGTTCGAGTTTCACCATCTGGAGATTTCATCAAGCCTCCATCAATACCATCTGATCCTTCCCCCGTTTGGAAAAGCCAGTAATCCTCCGGACCATCCCATTTTTCGACACGCCAACCAAATACATTTTTAAAAAATTCGACTGACTTTTCTGGATGAGGCACCTGCATTTCAAAGTGTACGACTCGATTCATCAAAAACCCTCCTGAATTTTATTAGAACGTATGTTCGCAATATTAATTAGACATCGGTATAGCAACTTCCTGCTAAACTCTTATATTTTTTTTATAAAAATGTTAATCTTGATAAAAATCATGTTCACATTTAGGAAGGGGCACATGCATGACTACGAAAACCTATCATCGCTCAGTCTGCCCGCTTGACTGCCCTGATACTTGCAGTCTTTTGGTAGAAAAGGAAAATGGGAAAATAACGAAAGTAGATGGAAATCCAGATCACCCTGTCACAAAAGGGATGATTTGCCATAAAGTGCGAAAGATGCCTGAGCGTACTCATCATCAAGAACGGCTCCTTCATCCCATGAAACGAATCGGTAAAAAAGGTGATTTTTCTTTTGAGCGTATAACTTGGGAGGAAGCGTACAAAGAGATCACTTCTCGGTTTAAAGAAATTATCAAGGAGTATGGTGCCGAAGCAATCCTTCCATACAGTTTTTACGGGAATATGGGGATCATCAACAGCGAAGGTATGGACAGGCGCTTCTTCCATCGTCTCGGTGCACGGAAACTTGAACGCACCATCTGCAATACCGCTGGCGCTGAAGGTTATCAGATTACAATGGGAAAAGCAGTCGGAATCGATCCTGAGAAGACGGTTCATTCCAAGTTAATTGTCATTTGGGGATGTAACTTGATCAGCACTAATCTTCATCAGGTCATATATGCCAATAAAGCTCGGAAAAATGGCGCTGAAATCGTCGTCATTGACGTACATCGGAACCGGACAGCGAAGTGGGCCGATCACTTTTATCAAATCAAACCTGGCTCAGATGATTCTCTCGCCCTAGGAATTATGCATCTTCTTATAAAAAATGATTGGATTGATCAGGAGTTCATCGATCAATATTCAAATGGATTTGAAGGATTGAAGTGGCGGGCAATGGCATATCCACCCGAGAAAGTTGCGCAACAAACAGGCTTGAGTGTAGAGCAATTAAACGAACTAGCCCAAATGTATGGAACGATTTCACCGTCCTTCATCCGGATCGGCAATGGGCTTCAACATCATAAAAATGGCGGGAGGATTACTCGGTTGATTACTTGCCTGCCTGCATTGACAGGACAATGGGGAAAAACTGGCGGAGGTGCATTGAAAGGGAACAGCCGTTATGCTGAATGGAACATGCAAAAGGTTCAACGACCAGACCTGCGTCCTGATCCAAATGTACGCTCCACTAACATGAATCAAATCGGATTTGCGCTACATGAAAAGGAAGATCCGATCAAAGCTTTGTTCATATATAACAGCAATCCGGCTCAAGTGGCTCCTAACCAGAAATTGGTCCGTAAAGGATTGATGAGAGACGATTTATTTACCGTCGTACATGATTTATTTTTAACTGATAGCTGTCGTTATGCCGATATCGTACTCCCTGCAACGAGTCATTTCGAGAATTTGGACCTGTATAAATCATATTGGCATCTTTATGTGCAATTGAACGAACCAGTCATGGATCCGATTGGTGAATGCAAATCTAATTTCACTATGTTTAAAGAGCTTGCTGCCAGTATGGGATTTACAGAACAATGTTTTCAAAATACGGAAGAAGATATGATCCGTGACGCTTTGGATAACCCGGGCAGTCCATACCTGAATGGTCTCACCTTGGACCAATTGAAAAAAGATGGCTGGGCAAAATTGAAATTGGAAAAGGAAACGACTTTTCCTGCAACTATCCCGACAGCATCTGGAAAGATCGAGCTGGTTTCTCCTATTGACGATCAATTGCGTGAGATGGAACAATCTGAGAATCGTCATTTCCCTTTGCAGTTGATTTCAGGGCCAAACCATCAATTTCTCAATTCGATCTTTTCAAACTTAGAAAGCTTACAGGCACTTGAGAAACCAGTCGTCTATATACATCCCTCAGATGCCGAAGCCCGTGACCTTCGAACCGGTAATTTCGTGGAGCTTTTCAATGAATTAGGCAACGTTCGTCTACAGGCAGAGGTAACTGAGGATGTCTCAGAAGGTTTATTGATCACGCAAGGCTTATGGTGGGATGATGAAGAAAAAGAACGACATTCCATCAACTTCCTTACCCCGGATGGCTTATCTGATATAGGAAAAGGGGCAACTTTTTTCAACTGCTTTGTAGATATAAAGAAAAATGGATAGATATTACCATAAATTCCCTTGAATGGTTTTTCCAATTTCTCAAATACTTAGATTGAAAGGTACATAATTACCTTTTAGTAATCTAGAACGTCAATTGAAGGAGGCTATTCAAATGGCACAGCAAGGAAATAATAACCAATTGGTAGTTCAAGGTGCAAGAGCAGCAATCGACGCCATGAAGAGCGAAATTGCTGGAGAGTTCGGTGTACAACTTGGGCCAGACACAGCTTCACGTGCTAACGGTTCTGTTGGTGGAGAAATTACGAAGCGTCTAGTACAAATGGCTCAACAATCAATGGGCGGTATGAGATAATTACCCCGGGAAGAGCATCCAGCTTCATGCTGGGTGCTTTTTATTTTTAGGCTTTGTTGAATATTAATGTTGAGTTTAAATAGTGAATTGCACAGAAATCAACACTAAATACCAAAAAAGCCATTCCTAAAATGTCGGAGGGAATTCCATGAAAGCAATCAAACGGGAATATAATGAATTCAGCCGTTCAATCGATAAAATGTCAGAAGGTTTGGATGCGATTATCGAACTCTTCAATGAACTGGAAGAAGATAAACCGATCATCCGACTGGATGATAAGGTGTTGGCCGAATTAGAAGAAGCGAAGGAAAAATATGGCGAGGACTTCATCAATAGAAAAATGAACAACCTTATCAGGGAAGCCTTGTCATGGTTATCAGCACAGGAAAACGAAGATGAAGAAGACTGAACACTAATTTGCAATGCACAAAAAATAAAGGTGACCCTTGATTTAGGATCACCTTAATAGAAGTTTTTTATTGTACGGTTTTTGTTTTTTTAAGAATGCCAGTCAGGAAGGCTGTCAATAATGCACCTGCAAGAATAGCTACGATGTAAAGAATTGCATTTTCAACCGTCAAGATGACGAACAAACCGCCATGTGGTGCTGGTGTCGCGTTTCCAAACAGCATTGAAAGCCCGCCAGCTAATGCGGAACCTGCGACTGAAGCCGAAATGACACGTACCGGATCAGCTGCTGCAAATGGGATTGCTGCTTCTGTTATGAATGATGCTCCCAGTACATAAGCGGTTTTTCCCGCTTCACGTTCTTGTTTGTTGAAGCGATTTTTGAAGACGGTTGTGGCAATCGCCATTCCAAGTGGAGGAACCATACCACCCGCCATGATCGCAGCCATCGGTCCATAGGTTCCTGCTTCAATAAGTGCAATTCCGAACGTGTACGCAGCCTTATTGATCGGTCCACCCATGTCAATCGCCATCATACCTCCGATGATTACGCCGAGCAGAACAGCATTTCCAGTTCCTAAGCTGCTGAGCGCGTCTTTCAACCACTCATTAAATCCTCCAAGCGGTCCAACAATGAAACTCATAACTACGCCAGTGATCAAGATTCCGAATAACGGATACAGCAAGACCGGTTTCAAACCTTCAAGTGATTGAGGCAAGTTTCGGAATGCCTTTTTCAATAGTACAACTACATAGCCAGCAAGAAATCCGGAAATCAATCCACCTAAAAATCCAGCCCCTCCATTAGCGGCCATTAGACCACCGACAAGACCTGGCGCCAATCCAGGACGATCAGCAATACTCATTGCGATGAATCCTGATAAGACCGGAACGAGCAGGAAGAACGCATTTTCTCCACCTATTGTCATGAACATTTGAGAAACAGGGTTGTTTCCATCAATATCAATCAGGAACGATAAAGCAATCAATATTCCTCCACCGACGACAAGAGGAAGCATGTTCGAAACACCGTTCATCAAGTGCTTGTAAAAACCGCTTCTACTTTCTGTACCTCCTGAATCATCCCCTTTTCGGCTTGAGGAAGGATCGCCGTGGTAAACAGAGGCTTCCCCTTCTGCAGCTTTTTTCAAAAGTCGCTCTGGTTCACGAATTCCATCAGTCACTGGTGCTTGAACGAGGGGTTTCCCGACAAATGGTTCAAGGTCGACCTTCGTACTCGCCGCAACGATAACACCATCTGCTTCCTCGATGTCTTTTTCCGTCAGTTTATTTTTCACACCGCTTGATCCGTTCGTCTGCACCTTAATGTCATAACCCAACTCTTTCGCCTTTGCTTTCAGATTATCAGCAGCCATGAAGGTGTGGGCAATTCCGGTAGGGCACGCTGTTACAGCAACGATTCGTTTTCGGGATACTGTTTCTTCAACTGGGGCTTGATCGACATTTTCCTCCGTATCAGTATCGCCCTCTTCTTGCTCTTTTGCTTTGAATGCAGAGACGACATCCTCTTCGGTCTCTGCTTTCAATAGCGTTTCCTTAAACCCAGGGTTCATCAGGTAAGTAGATAACTTCGACAATGCCTCCAAATGCTCATTGTTAGCCCCTTCAGGTACCGCGATCATGAAAAACAGATGACTGGGTTGTCCGTCAAGTGCTTCATAGTCCAGTCCTTCTGCAGAACGTCCGAATACGATGCTTGGCTCGTTTACTGCACTGCTTTTCGCATGCGGAATGGCAATGCCTTCACCAATACCGGTCGTACTTTCCATTTCCCGTTTTAATATTGCTTCCTTGAATATATTCAGGTCTGAAATCTTTCCAGCTTGATGAAGTGCGCTTGCCAGCTCGTCAATCACGTCTTTTTTACTTGTCGCCTTCAGGTTCAACTGCACTTTTGACAGTAATTCAGATACAGCCATGTCTATTCTCCTCCTTTTTCGAATTCACGGACTTGGATTGTTTTGAACAGTTCTTCTACTTCATTTTTCGTACAAAATTCAATTGAGAAAGCCGATGCACTTCCAGCTGCTACACCATACTGGAAAGCTTCCAGGATGCTTCCGTTGTTCAAGTAGCTCGATACGAAGCCTGCAACTACCGAATCTCCTGCACCGACGGAATTCACCACTGTCCCTTTCGGCACATTGCAAGTATAGCTTCCTGTGCCTGTAACGAGGAGTGCGCCATTACCCGCCATTGAAACGATGACATTTTCAGCGCCTTCCTCCACTAGCTTTCGTGCATATTTCTCTGCATCTTCTCTGTTTTCGATTTCGACATTGAATAAATCGCCTAATTCATGATGATTCGGTTTGATCAGAAACGGTTTTGCTAATATCGCCTGGTTCAACGGAACGCCTTTCGTGTCAACGATGACCTTTGTTCCATGAGGCACCAGTTCAATCAGCTCTCTGTAAAAAGAAGGCTCCAATTTCTCAGGCAAGCTTCCTGCCAATATGACCATATCGTCTTTGCGAATAGCGCGGAACTTCTTTTTAAGCAAATCCAGGTGTTGAGGAGCAATACCAGGCGATGGACCGTTGACTTCAGTTTCGAGATCAGCTCTTAGTTTCACGTTGATGCGTGAATCGCCTTCCACCTGTACAAAATCTGTCTCAATTTCTTCCGTTTCGATTGCCGATTTGATGAAATCACCGGTAAAACCGCCAATAAAACCGAGCGCACAGGATGAGTGTCCCAATCGCTTGAGGACCCTGGACACGTTGATCCCTTTACCACCTGGGAATTTATAGGTTTCTTCGGTCCTGTTGACTTTTCCGAGCTCTAAGTTTTCAAGCCCGACGATATAATCCAAAGAAGGATTGAGCGTAACTGTATAAATCATATTTTCACCACTTTTACTGTTGTTGTATTTTGGAATTCTCGTAATATTGAATCCTCTTCCCTGTTGGTGATGATTTCTGCGTCTTCGATGTCTCCGACTTTTGAAAAAGACACCTGTTGGAATTTAGAATCATCCACGAGGACAAATGCTTGCTTGGACAGTTTCATCGTAAGTCGTTTGATCCGCGCTTCTTCAGGGTCCGGTGTCGTGTACCCGTGCTTGGAGTGGATGCCGTTCATCCCGATGAAAGATTTATCGAACCGGAAAGACTGGAGGGTATCCTCTGCCTGGACACCGATAAGAGCACCGGTTTTCGATTTTGCACGTCCGCCTGTCAGATGGACTTCTACCCCGATTTCCAAAAGCGGGGTTACAAAATGATAGGCGTTTGTGACCACAACGACATTTTTATTTTCCAAATGCGATAGGATATGTTGGGTAGTGGTCCCTGCATCGATAAAGAGACTATCTCCTTCCTCTATCAATTCTGCAGCAGCTTTTCCAATCTGAGCTTTTGCTGGCTCATTAAGACCTTGTTTTTCCTCTAATTCTGGTTCATACCGATTATTATTTATATGTGAAGCACCACCATGGACTCGTTTAAGCTTCTCTTCCTGCTCCAGCTTCTCAAGATCACGACGGATTGTAGAGATGGAAGCACCCGTATGCTCACTGAGTTCATGTATAGATGCTGTTTTCTGTTTTTTTAATAAGGTCAAAATGATTTCATGCCGTTTCGTTGTAAGCACTTTCACACCACCTTTTTTATAAATGTAATTCATTTTCGCTCATATTTCAATCATTTTCACTCAATTTCATTCAAAAGGAATCATTTACTAGTTTGAAAGGTGGTTGATCGACAGTTTTAATTTTTGTGATAAAGGTCGTTTTTTGTCGTTTGGCCTATATTTCTCAAAAATAGCCGTTATAATTCCAGAATCGCCGATAACCACTTCAATTGCGCCGATAAAATTTCTTCCAAAAAAAAACGCAAAAGAAAAAGCCCTCGATGAGGACTTGAACTGTACCCTTAAAAATAGACAGGTTAATAAAAGGACCTAAGCAGCTAGGAGGTGACCCCGGAATTGTGGTCTTACCCCTGTCAAGTAGACACGGTTAAACTAGGTGCTTTTCAAGCGTACGATAAACAATACCCATTTCTAATGATGTTGATAAGTAGTTGGCTAAGATTTCACGTGTGGTTCCATCTTTGACACAAGACAAATAGACAGGTGTTCCATTTTCGAGATAGAGATAGGTAATATCCGTTAGTAAAACCATTCCTGGATCCGTTTGGACAAACTGACGATTCAATAGGTTCGGACACGTATTATGTTCCTGTGTCGCTTTGTATAAGGGTTAGCGCGTCTAATCTTGGTTTGAAGATTGAATTTTTTCATTAGCCGATAGATCTTCTTTAGGTTCATGACTACACCATATACATTCTCAAGAATCATTCTGATAGCCCGTCCACCCGATTTTCCGTGTTTGGAATCATGGATATCCTTAATTAGTTTGAAGTCGGCTTCATCTTTCCGTTCTCTTTCCATGCGATTTGTCTCTGCTTTTAACCATGCATAATAGCTGTTCCGATTTACAGATGCCAATTTACACAGGTAGCTAATCATCTCTTTCATTTGATGTTTGCGCACTGTGGCCTCAATGAGTTCAAACTTTACAGATGTTGGGACTATTTCTTCTTCTTCGCCTGCCTCTCCAGTTCTTCGAGCTTTTTTAAGAAGTCATTCTCTGCTTCCAGGAATTTAATACGTGCTTCTGCATTCTTAAGCTTTTGTTCAGCTGTCAGTTCCTTCGAAGATGGACGGCCAGTGCTCCCTTTTCCTCGGCGTTCTTCCAAGAACCTTTCTTCGCCTAATTCTTGATAGGTTTTTCTCCAGCGCTTTAAACATTGGTTTGGCTTTTTGTGACCAATGATGTCTACGTCAAACCCAGCCTCTTTGAAGATGTCCATAGGACCTTTTCCTTCTAAGTTCTCCTTCACAGCTTTTACTTTGAACTCTGGCTGAAACGTTATTGATCGATCTGATACATGCCTAACGTTTGGATTTTTCTCTAGTTGTTTACGCTGAAATTCATTAATTTATGGATACTTCTATTATCAAATACTTCATCCTCTTATTTTCTTGTATCCAAACGTTAAAAATGAATGGACAATAAAGGATTCATTCTATTATTGTAGAAATAGACTGAAAAGAGAAAAAAGGAGGGTTTAGTATGAGCGATTTCACCTATACAATAGACATCCACGCCCAGAGAGAAACTGTATTTGATTGCATCAATGACAATGAAAAACAAAAGATTTGGATGGAAGGTTTACAGGAAACGGAATATGTTGGGGTCTATGATGCAGAAAATCCTGTAGGATCGCACTTCAAACAGAAAATAAAAGAAGGCGGGCGTGTGGTGGAATATGTCGGTGAAGTGATTGCTTATGACCGTCCTGATTCGATCGCTGTCAAAATCGGTAATCAAAGTTTTGCTGTAAGTGTCTATTATCAACTCTCAGAAACCACAAATGGGACACGTCTGAACTATCGTGCGGAAATGGGTACTGCCAATACGTTTACCAAGATCATGGGCTTCTTGTTTGGTTGGCTGACTAAGAGAATCCTTCACAAACAAATGACAAGATTAAAGGAACTTGCAGAATCAGAGGCGAAGGTAACGGTGTAAACTGTTTGGTCCTAACAATTATTTCTATAACATCAAGATCACCCACATTAAGGAGGTTGTCGTGAAAACGTCCCAACATCCCCTTTCGATAGAAACCACAAAACAATATTTGAATATTTTAAATGTAAAGGACGTTTCTCAAATAGATTTAGCTTTCTTGAGAACGTTGATCCGGTCTCATTTACATACAATTCCTTACGAGAACTTCAGCAAATATCATTATGTAAAAAATGATGTAAGTATACGGTACATACATAATACAGAGGCGTTCATTGATCGTGCCAAAATCGGCTGGGGAGGCACTTGCTATCCATTGAACATCCATTTCGCGAAACTTCTGGCTGCCCTTGGATACAACTCCTCATTAGTACGGGTTCGGAACGGCCATGTCGCAATAATGGTCCACTTTGATAACGAAAGTTACTACGTCGATGTGGGATACGGTGCTCCTCTATTTTCTCCTCTAAAATTACCGGAGGAAGGAAGGTTGCGAATCAAAAAGTTAGGAGAAGAAATTTTTATAAAAAAGATTGCTCCCTCCCTTTTTGAAATAGACAGGCATGCAGACGGTAAATCATTCGTAAAAAAAGAAATCGACTGGATTCCCCTCTCTTTGGAAGACTTTGAAGCAGATATCGCACATTCCCATATGGATGAACCCGACAACATCGTAATGAGAAGGCTGAGTGCAACCATCTTCAAACCGAGGTATTGTTATTACCTGAACAATGAGACTATCACAAGAAAAAATGAGTACACAAAGGAAGTATCGAAGTTTACTGATCAAAAAAGCTGGGCATCTAATGTGTACCAGGTATTTGGTATAGAAGAAGACGTGTCACTGAGTGCTGTGTCATTTTTAGAAGACCGGGGTGTGAAGATTTTCCAAGATTCGTGAACGGATTTGAAGCTGATTCAACACTGTTTTCCAAACGTATGAAGGGAGAACATCCTATGGTTAATAATTGTTCGTCATTTAACATGGAGTTCACATTTGATAAGGATTTACGTGAAAAACCTATAAATCAAAAGGAAATGAGAAACGGCGTTCAACATATGATTGATGGCCTGGAATCATTGGAGGACCTTGACAAAAAAGCTATGCTTCATGGTGAAATAGGGGTGTATTTACGGATTCTCGGCGAACTGGATGAAAGTGAGCAATTTTTGAAACAAGCGATCAGACTTCATAGCCAGAGAAATAATCTGACATCGGTTTTCATCAATCAGTTAAGAATAGCTCATACCTATCAATGGCAACAAGAATTCGAGAAAGCAAACGTACTTTTTAATGAATTGATAAAACGGCTACATAATGATCAACGTTATGAACCTTATAAAGACTTTCTTTATCAGCACTATGGGAAGTGTAAGTTTGAGGAAGGTGAGTATGAAGCTGCCTACTCCCTCTTTCAAGTTGCTTTGAAGGTCCGAAAAGAAAAAGGAGACTACAGTCTTGTCAGATCCACTGAAGTCTCGATCAACCGTTGTAAAGAGATTTTGAACCTCCTGTAAAACAAAACTGACCCTAGATGTCACTCTGCTAAGATAATTCAGCGGGACGACGAAGGGTCAGTATTTTTATGCCAAATGCGCTGCCGCTTGTTCCTTTTTCACCGCGTCATGTATATCACATCGTACATAACCTCTATATCTTTTTTCTAGTAATTCACCAAACTCGAATAATGCCGATTCATTCCCGACACGGCTCATCACTTGGACTGAAATTGGCATTCCTTTTGAGCTTTCACCGACCGGAACAATTAAAGACGGCAGCCCCCACGTATTTCCATAAGCGATATAAGGCATAAAGCGAAGGAACGTTTTCTGGAATGAAAAGAGTTCTTTATACAACTGGCCATGTGGCGGAGCTGGCGAATGATAGACCGGCATTACAATCAGACGATGATCAAGATATTTTTGAAGTCGATCATCCCCTTTTCTCAAAATCTCCCGGAGAGTGTTCAATCGTTTACCGGATGGCTTGAATAATCTTGCTCCGATCATTGCCCAAGATAAGAAGGTATGAATATCTGATCGAAAATACTTTGATTTCAAGAATTCAACATACAGGCTTGGTTGTTTATCATTTACCATCAACTGTTTTCGTAATGCTTTTGCGCCATCAAGCGACATCAACTGCTGCCATATTAGAGACGACTCATCGAACAATGGAGGCATATCTTTCTGCATTACAAAATCTTGCTCGAAATCTTCTTTTATCGTTCGAATGACCCTGCCCGTTTCAACCCCTAATGGACAGGAGTAGAACTGAGGGACGACAAGCTCGAACGAACTTAAATCGACAGCATCTGGTTGTTTTTTTGAGATGATTGAATTGATGAGCCGGGTATCCCGTACGCTTTTCCCCATAGCTCCAATCCCAAGCATCCGTTTCTGTTCTTCAAACTCTACATATGGATAATTACCCTCTTGTGATACCTGATCATTCCCTGATTTAAAACCGATCACACCGTTAAAGTGACAAGGGAACCTGAGCGAACCACCGATGTCAGCGCCAAGACCGACAGCAGCTCCCCCTGCTCCTATCAAGGAGCCTTCACCACCACTTGACCCTCCAGCAGTCGCTTCTAAATCCCAGGGATTATTCGTCCGCCCGTACACAGGGTTATCTGTCTCCTGATAAAAACATAATGATGGTGTATTGGTCTTACCAAGGACGATCGCCCCTTCCTCTTTTAAAAGACGTACGACTTCTGCATCGTCGTTCGCCACAAAGTCCTTACGATGCATAAGCCCCCCGGTCGTTTTCATCCCTTCGATATTAAAAGATTCCTTGATGCTCACCGGGACACCGAACAACTTCCCTTTAGCAAATCCTTCTTTTAATAAGACATCTGATTGCCGTGCTTCTTTCCGCGCAGCCTCAAACCGGTCCTCCGTCAAACAGTTCAATTTGGGATTGATTGCTTCGATGTGCTTGATATACGATTCAACAGCCTGTTCAGAGGTCATATTCCCGTCTTTGATCCAAACAGATATTTCGGACGCATCCATATCCAAGATTGACATAGAAACCCCACCCTTTTACACCTATTTTTAATAGAGGTATTCACCTTGATGTGAGATTCTTGGTTCGGAAAATATGTTGAAACGAAAAACATTCCATTATGGATATATACGTGAAAATAAGAAACATTCCTCTCTCCGGTTAAAAAGTTTAAGTAGATTTGTCGTGACACTTGATTCAGAAATGAATAAAAAAGAGTGGAGGCTGTCCCCCACTCACAAAATAATTATTTCAATGCAGCATGCATTTTTTCTAATGTTTCAATTCCCCGTTGCTCGTATTTCTTTGTTTTCTTCAAAATGCCAATCGCCCGTTTTCGGTTATCAGGATCATTCGGTTCGCCGCCAACAGGAAACGGGAACATATTACGAAATTCCAAAAGCTGTTTCGAAACATCTTCATAATGCTTACTAGCAATACCAGCGAACTTATCGATCTCCTCATCTTCATGTAACCATTCACTCTGAATATCTGTCAAAAACTTCGCTGCAAAACGTCTGGCATCATAGAGTACGGCGATATTATAGACATTTCCGAATGGATGCACCTCTCCTTTTCCAAAAGCTTTCACCCATGCATCGTAACCCTTTAAACCATTTTAGAAGGACATGTTGGGAGGGCAACCTTCTTCTTTTTCCGATGCATGCTCAAGAATGATTTCAAGTGCACCTTTCAATCGTTCCTTCCGATCGACTTCGCAATAATCAGTTATCGTCATAAGGTAAAGTTCTTTTAGTTTTCCATTACCTAGCTTGTCATAAGGGATAGCTCCTTTTTTCCGGTTCCGTCCAATGCATAGAGCTCTTTCCTGTCATCATCGTATCCATAGATGACCCCGAACTCCGGTATGAATAAATCCCAGGCAATCACAGGCTGTTCCTTATCAATACTCTCCTGTATCATGTTGATAGCGTCTGCTAGTTCATCTGGTGTTGGCGGGGTGAAATCTGCTGTCCCGAAACTTTTAAACTGCACGCCGATGTTATCCAATGCTTTCCTGTTATACACATTCCAATCGAACGCTGTCGGTCCGGCGACATCCACTTTCTCCACATTGATGTTCAATCTGAAGGCATAACCCGCGTAACCCATCAATTCCACCAATGACAGCTTCGTATTCGATTGAATGGCACGATGAATCGCAAAGGCCATCGTCGTCCACGATCACATGATACTTTGCTTTTGTACTATCCATTGTTACACTCCCTTTAGTGATAGAAATCTAGCACCTTCCGTCGCGGTTTACCTTGCTCCCGCCTTTTTTGGAGATGCGCGTCGATTCGGACACGAATGCGTTCATTCCGGAGCTTGCGCTTCGAACGGGATAGATGGTTATAGACACTGCTTGTCGTCGTTTCATACATTGCTGCGATCTCTTGTGGCGAAAGCTCTTTGAAAAAGAATGCAATGAACATATTTCTTTCAGTCGGAGAGAAACAAGTGAGCATATCTCTGATCCCTTCAAGCGTCACCTCTTTCATCAGCTTCTTCTCTGGTTCAAGGTCATCGTTGCTTTCAAGCCGATACCAGGCTGAGTATCGAATCAAAGCTATCAATCTCTGTCTCTTTCACTAAACTGGAGACAGGCTGCTCTCTTCGATAAGGCCCTCCCCTAAAGCATGGATCAATGCCTCTTGTACAATTTCGTCTGCAAGGTCATGTTTTTTGCTCGCAGAGATGGCAAAGCCATAAGCCCTTGCACGGTGCCTCCTCACCAGTTCACCAAACGCCTCTTCATCCCCAAGCTGGGCACGCTCGATTAATTGTGAATCTGAAAGTTCATCTTGTTTTACATTGACCTGTGTCTGTTCTAAAACCATTATGGTTCACATCCTCAACTCTGTTCGTGTCTCACCATATTGATGCCGTTACCGTTCCATTCCTATCAATCTTTATAAAAATTTCTACTTTAATTTGAAAAATCCCCCAGCATGAAGACTGGAGGGGACTTTTTATGTAGCATCACTTTTGTCTTTTGTATAAAAGAAACGTGAAATGACAATCCCAGTTGCACCGACAATCATGAATAAAATAGCACGCACGACAATGGAGACATTCGGCAAGTCAATGAAAATCAATTTGCCGAGGGATAAGAAGATCAGTATGATTCCGACAATACGGACCGCCTGATTATTCCGGATCACGCCATAAGTGATGCCGCAAACCGCATAGACGATCCAACATATCGTCATCGTCAGAAATTGAGTGTTGATCGATTCATATTTCGTGAACACATAGCTTAATTGACTGATATACGCTAAGAGTGCGACAGCCGTCGTCCCGAATAATAGTCTCCTAGTCTCGTTCGGAACGACCTTGTTATCCTTTTTCGAAAGGTACGTCAACAACCATAATGTGGTGATAAGTATTGTCCAGCTGTACATCGGTGCTGAGTTCAATTGTTCAATTTGAACAATTATCGTATGTAATAAACCGATGATATAGATAAAAGCCCCGCTCCAAAGCTGCAGTTTCAGTTTATTAGTCAAACCGATATAGATGGCTGCTGTACCTTGAAGCAACAATACCATTCCGAGTTCACGTCCTGTAAATAACTCCATGAAATAAAAAAACAAACTAAGGAGAAGGATCGGAAAAAATACTGTACATGTGTCAACCATCTTTTCAAACTGGATATAGCCATACACTAACGCATAAACCAGGGTAATCCAGAGCAAGATCGATGCCCAATCGCTTTTGTCGAACCCTTGATACAGGAATCCAATCGTCGCCAGAAAACTGATGAACAAGACAGACTGCTGCACTTTGGGGTACACTTTGCAGCTAAGGAGCACACCTAATAAAAATAAATGCTGCAAAAACATGCCATAGCTCAAAATCTCAAGGTCGCCTTTTGCGACTGGATAAACCGGCAAGATTACAAACAAATTGTAAAGCATAAACACGACCGGTAAGAGAACCATCGCTACTACATGCAACTTCGCATATTTCTTCCATAATGCGAATCCAAGCATGATAATCGAAAAGATCGATTCATAGCTTACGAAGAACCACGTGTTGGCATTATCACTGTTCAAAAGGAAAGGAACCAAATAACCGCCGACAGTTGCTAGCACAGCGAGAACCTCAGATCGGTGCCTGATCGCATAGAAGATTCCGAGACCGATCCATATAAGATTCAGGCAGAATGCTAACATCAGTCCAATAAACCCGTATAAAACGTGGGCAGCAAACGTTGTGACAACCAGAACAGTTACGGATCCGCCCAAAAGCACCTGCCCAAGCGCATTGCGGTCCTTCATAACCTGAAATTCGCCCAAGATAATCAGAGTGATTCCTGCAACAAATCCGATGATACAACGTACACCTTCATTAATGATTCCGACTTCTGAAGCGGCTTTGAACCCCCATATGAACCCTAACAGCAATACAAAAATAAATATTCTAGGTAACCAGATCTGCCCTATGACCCGTTCCCAATCGACCGGTTCTTTGGGTGGTTCCCATGGTGGAAGATCTTCAACGGCCTTCCGGGGTCTCTCTATTGGTTGAGCTATCCCAGTATCTTCATGAATTTGTCTGACTTCCGTATGACGTTCAGCCGCATTGTTTTTCTGTATTTCTTCTAATTGATGCTCGAGCTTACTTACACGTTCTTCTAATTCTTTTATCCTTTGTTCCTCGGACATGCACTCACCTTCAATTCTGTTAAAATCCCTTAACATTAAACTTTCACTTATTTCCACAAATTTTATGATTCCTACTCTTTTTTATAACGGCAAATTTTTATCCGTTCTGAAGTCATTGCAATACAAAAAGGAAAGATGTATCATAAGGATATTAAATGATGCAAACGCTTGCACTGCATGAAGGCATTAGATAAAGAATAAGTCCTGGTTATAGAGGAGAGAAATGAAATGGCTAAAAAATGGTGGAAAGAAAGCGTCGTGTACCAGATCTATCCACGAAGCTTTAAAGACAGCAATGGCGATGGGATCGGTGACATTCAAGGTGTGATTTCAGAATTGGATTACCTGAGAGATCTCGGCATCGATGTCATCTGGATCTCCCCGATCTATCAATCTCCTAATGCTGACAACGGTTATGATATCAGCGACTATAAGGATATCATGGATGAATTCGGTACGATGGAGGACTTTGATCGATTATTGGCTGAAACACACAAGCGTGGAATGAAGTTGATCATGGACCTGGTCGTCAACCATACATCTGATGAGCATCCCTGGTTCATCGAATCCTGTAAATCAAAAGATAATCCATATCGTGATTACTATATTTGGCACCCTGGAAAAGATGGCCGGGAACCGAACAATTGGGAATCGATTTTCGGTGGCTCGGCATGGAAATATGACGAAAAGACAAATGAATATTACATGCACATATTCGATGTGAAGCAACCCGATTTGAACTGGGAGAATCCGAAGGTCCGTGAAGAAGTCTACAGTATGATCAATTGGTGGTTGGATAAAGGGATAGATGGTTTCAGAGTCGATGCGATCAGCCATATAAAAAAAGTACCTGGTTTCCCGGATATGCCAAACCCCGAAGGTAAAAAATACGTTCCTTCCTTCGAAGGACATATGAACCGTGAAGGCATCGAGGTTTTATTGAAGGAATTGAAGCAAGAGACTTTTGATAAATACGACATCATGACTGTCGGCGAAGCAAATGGCGTCAATATTGACAATGCTGAGGAATGGGTCGGTGAAGAAAAAGGTTACTTCGATATGATCTTCCAATTCGAACATATGGGTCTCTGGGAAAAAGGGGACGATACATCTTTCGACCTCATCAATTTTAAGAGGATCTTGACTGAGTGGCAAAAAGGATTGGAAGATCACGGCTGGAATGCACTGTATCTTGAAAATCATGATCAGACACGTTCGGTATCCCGTTTCGGTGACGAACAAAACTTTCATAAGGAGTCAGCAAAAGCGTTAGCTACCTGTTACTTCCTGATGCAAGGTACACCGTATATCTATCAAGGGCAAGAAATCGGGATGACCAATGTAAAGTTCCCTTCTATCGAAGATTACAATGATGTCGGGATGTTGAACTTTTATGAAGAAGGGATTCGTGAAGGAAAAACCCAGGAGGAATTGATGGAAGTCATCTGGACGAAGGGCCGTGATAACTCCCGGACGCCAATGCAATGGAATGATCATGAGTACGCAGGCTTTTCAACCTCGAAACCATGGATGGGTGTCAATACGAATTATGAAAAGATCAATGTTCATGTTCAGCTGAATGATCCAGAATCGATTTTGTCCTATTACAAAGAATTGATCCGTATACGCAAGGAAAACGCTGTGTTCGTTTATGGTAAATATGAGCTGTTGCTGCTGGACCATCCACAGCTATACGTGTATACGCGAACTTATGGGAAACAGACTGCTCTGATTATTACCAACTTATGCGGTAATGAAGCTGGAATTGATTTTAATGAGGTCAAAGCAGGCTCCAACAAAGAACTGATCCTTGTCAATTACAGTAAAATAGATGAAGGTGAAAAGGTTGTAACGTTGAAGCCTTACGAAGCACGAGTTTATTTGTATTAAATTAATTTGATAAAAGCGCAGGGAGAATTCCCTGCGCTCCTTTATACTATCGATTCCTGCTTTCATACAGGTGGAAGTTCATCCCGAAAGGATCGGCGACCATGATGCTTTTCTCATGATGTTCCTTTGTAATTTTACACCCTTGTTTCAGAAGCCGCTGTTTCATGTCTTCAAAATCATCTGTGGAAAACTCGAAAAATACATTCCCACCATCCAATTGTTCCAAATAGAAATTGGTACCGTTGAAGGACATCCTTGTTTCATCCTCATAGGTCCTTTCAGGCTTCATGCCGATGATCTTTTCGTAATCTTTGACCTGGATTGCGATGTTATTGGTCAATTGGAGAGTAGATCTCTGATTGATTTTCCGGTTCGGTTTGAATGTTCCCTCCCGATCCGGCAACATCTCGAATAAAGGCCAGACTGAACAGAAATCATCCCCTGGTCCTAACGGCGCATGAGCATAGTGATAAATTTCACCGTTTTCGCCTTTTCGAAAGGTTGAAACGCCAGGGTAATATGAGCCGTCCTTTTCGAATCCCATGTCCGATTTGAAAGTCGTCCCTTTAGTAGAAACCATCGGGAATCGCCAACCGCGTTCTGCTGCAATATCCTCTTGCACGTTCGGTTCATCAGGTGTACTTACGACGAACTCCGCACGCTCGATCAGATGGTGATAGACGCCATTGAATCCATCAGCCCATAACGTACAATAGTTACATCCTTTCCCCATATTGTGAATGACGATCAACTCATCTTTATCCAGGAACAATTCTTGAAGTGTCACTTCTTCATTTTCCTTATTTCTTCGAACCTGTAATTTTCCACTCGTTCCTCAGGAAGCTCTCTTCTAAGTTCAGCCAGCTGTTTCTTTTTCTTAAGGAGTTCTTCACCTAATTGATTGATTTCTTCTATCAAAGATTGGGCTTGCATAAAAAACCTCCTCATAATTTAGAATCCACTACGTAGATTCTGCATCCATCAGGAGATTCCTTTATTAAATTGTAAAAATATGGAGTATTCATTTGGACTGGGTAATTCTCGCCGATTTACGATTAATCACGCAGATATACCAAAATCGCGCGACTTTTTCCGATAATCAAGCCGAAAATCATAAGAATCTCGCCATTTTTATAATAGACAAATC
Organism: Pseudalkalibacillus sp. A8; assembly: GCF_045920555.1. Classification (NCBI taxonomy): domain Bacteria; kingdom Bacillati; phylum Bacillota; class Bacilli; order Caryophanales; family Fictibacillaceae; genus Pseudalkalibacillus; species Pseudalkalibacillus sp. A8. The sequence goes on along the minus strand of NZ_CP174509.1, from coordinate 1,861,184 downwards.
CGAACACGGCGATTGTTTAAATCCCAAAGGCTCCAACCTCAGGCCAATCGTTCTGTTTCCCTCTTCTTAAATCCCATTTAATCAAACACTCCCGATATTTGCTAAATCAATGCAAGGCATTGAAAGGATGTCAATATTTTGATCATCTTTCCCCGATTTTAAACAATCATACCAAAATATAGTAACATTTATTTGGTCATTGATATGATCCACTCTTTAAAGTCTACAACGCGTTCATATCTTGGTGTCTCGTCAGTACCTGTAATAATCAATGGGGTGATGGAATCATCTTTGTGTAAGGAGCCGTGCCCCGCACCACCGATATGGGTGGGAGTGTGCGAATCAACAAATTCATATCCAGGTTTTGCATCCACGATCACAAAACGACCTTCATGGGAATGCAATGCTCCATACAACCTTGCAAGCCCATCAGGGTAATCCCCGTATTCAATTTTGTTTCCTTCATTTATTTTAAGATCCATCACTGATAAATCGCCGTCCAAATCCCATTTTTGTTTGTAATCATCTTTATAACTATCACCAGGGCTGAAAATAAGTTCACGATCCGACTCTGTAGATACGACATGATTTAGCTGTCCGTTTTTCCAAGCGATGAAGTTTATTCTTGGATCCTCTTTTAATTCCGAAACGACATCCGTTTCTGGAATATTATCATCCAACAGATAAATATACGTCATCCGTTCATTAACAGCCAGAACAACCTGATCTTGTTTCTCTAGAGAACTACCGATTTCCCAGAGATGGTACTTATTTAAAAGCTTACGCAAATCAATCAGGGCCTTCCTCTTGTCATCCTTTATCGAAGACTGCCCGCTGTCACCGTAGACGATCCAAATTGCGCTTTTAATCGCATCGTCCCATGAATCGTACAGATTCAATATAGATTGTATTTGCTCATCCAATTTCTCAATTCCTTTACGATCCATCGGCCCATTTTTGTGTACATCATGGTCCATATCTGAAAAATAAGCCAGTGTAAAAGCTGGGAGTCGATCCTGTTGAATCAGATGCTTCAGTTCTTTAGCAGAAAACTTATCATTATAGCCCATGTTTTGCCACGCATTGATATTCATTCTGTTTTCTGGATTATGGTATGACATGGCACCTAAAGACAATATGGACGGCCCATCAACGGTTGAGTTTTCCGGCAAAATGTTGGCCATTCGGGCTAACTGGGGGACGTTTAAAACATGTTTTTGTTTTCCTCGAAAAATCAGCCCATTTATCGAAGCAGATGCCCTATTGGATTCCGACAGTACTTCATATAAGGTTGGTGTCTTTTCACTCAAATGCTTCTGATTCAAATTGAATAATCCGTCTTGAAGGACTTGGTTCATACCTAAACGTAAAATCTCGCCTTTCCCGCTGCCATAATTGATCAACCGACTTTCCTCTTTATTGAACCACACCAGTCCTGGTACTTGATGTCCATCCGGATACGTTCCGGTCATAAGGGTGCTGTCGATTGTTACCGACATGGTTGGATACGAGCTAATAACCTCAGTATGCAGCTGTCCTTTTTGAATCAAGAATTCCAACGCAGGTGCTTTACCTTCTTGGATCGCTTGCTGCAACGGTTTGTCCATCAATGAATCAACAAGTAAAAGCACGACTGGCTTTGATGATGGACCACCCGCATCATTGTCGTAGGCTTTCGGTGATGTAGCAAACCCGAAAACGTATATTGAAAAAACAATCAATACGATAAGAAGAACGAGCGCGCCACGCTTTACCATAACTTTAAACATCCCTTGTTCAGCAATTTATTCTTATGGTGCCCAGATGTTTCTATCCTATTTTTCGTCTTAATGCTTTTTACATGAAAAATTGGGATTGTTCTACTAACATGTTGTGGTTGAGGAAGAACAAAATAAGTATGTCTTTCGTTCACTTTAGTAAGGGAGGTATTTACAAAATGAACAGAAGAAATATTCAATGGTTGCCTGTCATTGCATCTGTAGGTATTGGTGCCGCCGCTTACAGTATGATGTCTGGAAGACAAGCAGGTCAACTTCAAAACGTTATTCCCGGTATGACGAACATGGGTGGAATGGGTGGTAACACACAAGCCAACCAAGGAACAAACCAAATGCAGTAGTAGAAACTGGTTAAGTACTGACTCGGATCGGGTCAGTACTTTTTCAGCTTTAAATGGGCTAAAAGGACTTAGAGGTGTCGCGATGGATTTAGCGGACTCCAGAGACCTTATTCGTATAAAATCATTAAAATCCAGCTGCTTTTCTGCTGATTAACTGATCAGATGTCCACTAATTTCTGGTAACACCACTTTTTGTCACAAATAGAGGAACAGATGTCCGCTAACTTTAAAGGAACAATAAAAATGAGGCTGTCCAATTGCTGAGTACCAGCCCTCTTCGACATAAGTCATCGAGAGTCAGGCACATGTTGGACAGCCTCTAACTCATTCAAGCAAGATGACATTCAAGCCCCATCGGACCCCATTCAGACTCGAAAACAAAACCTGATTCTGGATGGAAATCCAATGTCAGTTCGTCATCTAAGTTCCTTTTTGTAAAATGATCGATGTAAAACTCGATTCCTTCTGCTCGAATGACTGAATCGCTTTTCCTTGAATCGTCCTCAATCAACTTGAACTTCATCATCGTACCGCAACCACCTTGCATTTCCGCATCGATACGCAGGATTTTATCTGGTGCAAGCTTCAACTTTTTTAGTTCGTGAAGTGCCATTTCGGTTATTTTGAGGTTCATCTTCATTTCCTCCTCCCAACCGATCTATAAGACTGGTTTTTGAGAACAATCGCTCTTTGACCTTTTGGCCAGTCGGTGTGATCGCCAATCCACCTAATGCGGTCTCTTTCAAAGATCGCGGCAAGCTTTTACCTATATCATACATCGTATCAATCACTTCGTCACATGGTATTCGGCTTTCTACCCCAGCCAGTGCCATATCCGCTGAAGAAAAAGCGATTGAAGTTCCGATCACATTCCGTTTGATGCAAGGTACTTCAACCAATCCCGCAACAGGGTCACAGACGAGCCCTAGTAAAGATTTCATAGCCATAGCCGTTGCGTGGACCGCTTGGCGCGGCGAACCACCCTTCAGCTCGACAATCGTACCTGCAGCCATAGCCGTAGCTGAACCTACCTCTGCCTGGCACCCACCTGCAGCTCCTGATATGAACGATCGGTTAGCAATAACATAACCGAGCATACTGGCTGTAAACAATCCCATCACAAGGTCGTCAAGGTCGAGATCCGTGTTTTTATGAAGGGAAAACAATACGCCTGGTAAGATTCCTGCTGCCCCGGCGGTTGGTGTCGCTACGATCACTCCCATACGGGCATTGCTTTCAGATGTCGCCATCGAGCAAGCCATTGCATCACTGATAATTGAACCAGATAGGACGTCTCCCGCTTCAATATACGCCTTCATTTTGACAGCATCTCCACCTGAGATTCCACTCGGTGCTACGGTTGCATCGTTCAATCCTTCCGTAACTGCATTCTGCATCTTGATCAAGCGCTCTTTCATCATGTCGATAATCTCTTGCTTTGATCTGCCGGATTTTATTTGCTCCTGATCGATCATCGCTTCTGCAATCGTCTTATTTTCACGTTCACAATAATCGATCAAGGCCGCTGTCGATTGGATATCCATACCTCTCACCTCCTATCAACCCATATACTGGGCATCATGTTGAAGAATCTTTTTCAAATCGTCATGACTGCTAATAGACAAATCGACATTTTCATCATTGATTCTAAAGATCTTGGCAAGCCCACCACCAACTGAAGCACCGCCGACAATCATTTTTCGGGATCCGAGTTTCACCGTCAGGATTGCAACATTCGGATGATCGAATTCACTACTGGTTTCTTTTAATACAAAATCGTACTCCAAATTTGCTTCTGCCGCTAATTCATAAGAATGTTTGATTCGCATGTCTTCCGTATCAAAACCAAGCAAGCCGCCAAGTATAGCTTTATCAGTGCCATGTCCCTGGTAGGTCTCTGCAAAAGAATCATATAGCTTGATTTCAGCCTGACAAGGTACACCACCTATAAGTTCATAGGCAACGCGGCCAATCCAAACTGCACCTGCTGTATGGGAACTCGAAGGACCGACCATGATCGGTCCTATAATATCAAAACAACTATTGTAGACCATATAAACGCCTCCTTAACACAGGGAACTTTCTCCATCTATTGCCAAAAATAAAAAGGACAAAGAAGGTGAATTCACCTGCTCTGTCCTTTTTACCTGAGAGATTATTGGTTACCCCTTTGGTGGCTTTCGCGCTCTCCAGAGATGCGTCCAATCGCAGTTCGTTTACCTGAGAGATTTGTTCCATGGTTTTCTGAAACTTGCTCCTTCGGTGTCGGGATTTGAACCTCCGACTCTCCCACAATCTTCATTCGCACATATATTTACTTCTTAATTGTATTATGTGGGATTTAAGGTTGATTTGTCAATTATTTCAGGAAACGCTTACACTAGTGACAGTGAAAGCATCCCTTGTACAAGAGGTTGAGAGATGCAGCCGAACTTCAAATTGCATAAAAAATGAAAAGCTGCCCCCTTCATTTCACACTGGACAGCCTTCAAAAATTGCTATTCAGTCAGGATTTATTCCTTCAATTCAATGTCTTTAATTTGTGCTTGGGGCATTAGGATTTCTTTTGCATTGAATTCTTTTAAAGGCATATGGTTGCTGATGCGATTGGGTGCATCCGGATTTGCCAATGCACTTGTGCCGAGACTTATATAATCAGCTTCACCTTGATTAATCAGCTTCCGTGCTTTATCTGGCTCTCCTAAACCACCATTGGCAATGACCGGAAGGCCGCTGAAATCTTTGGCTGCCTTAGCCATTGTTTTCGTTCCGACTCCAAAACTTGGAGCAGCGCCATCTCCATCGGTTACATGGATATAGTCTAGAGTGGTTTTTCCAAGCATTGAAAAGATCGTATAAGCATCCTTCTCACCATTCGGCCACTTATGTTCCTGATCCGCGACCTTCCCTTGTGAAATACGAATACCGACCATGAAATCCTCTCCAACTGCTTCTCGAACTGCTTCAATGATTTCAAGACTGAACTGAAGGCGATTTTCAAGCGATCCTCCATATTGATCCTGTCGATGGTTTAAATAATCAGTCAAGAATTGGTCTAGTAAATAGCCATTGGCTCCATGAATCTCAATGCCGTCAAAACCAGCCTCTTTGGAAAGAATTGCTGCGTTTGCAAATGCCTTTTTCACATCGGCAATCTCGTTCACCGTGATTTCTTTCGGCTCTTTATATGGACCGGATCCACCGTAAAACGGAAGTTGCTCCCCTTTTGGACGGATTGAAGATGGTGCTACCGTTTCATCTGTAAAACGGTTACCTTGTGCCTGACTTCCGGCATGCATAAGTTGTGCAATCATTTTCGTACCATGTTGATGAACAGTTTCTACGATCGGTTTCCATGCTTCCATTTGTTTAACGTCTGTAATTCCTGGCTGGTTATGATAACCTTGACTGTAGGATTTATCAAGATAAATTCCTTCTGTTATAATTGCCCCGAAACCACCTTCAGCATAGCGTTCATAATACTTTTCCATCCGTTCATTAGCTTGTCCGTCGGTTTCCGCACTTACACGGGTCATCGGGGCCACCAAATAACGATTTTTCAATTCCACTTTTCCCAGTTTTCCTATATTGTATAATGGATCCATTATCCTCGCACTCCCTTTCATAATGTTAGTGGATATACTTTATTAAGTTATTGTTTAAGGTAACAGGGCATATATACGGAATCAAGATATAAGCTCAAAGAAAAAACACCCACTAGGGGTGTCATTATGTATGGCTGGGCTAGCTGGATTCGAACCAGCGCATGACGGAGTCAAAGTCCGTTGCCTTACCGCTTGGCTATAGCCCATTAATGTTGAACACATCTTCTATTATTGATTATTATTTTAAAAAATATGCTAAAAAATTTCAAGAATTTCAAGTGTGAATGATGGACGCTTACAGGGGTAAATTAACCTTGAGGTGATGACTGATGAGATTGGTCGATGAAATATATGATACGTTTAAATACCACTTTTCAGCTGATGAAGAAGATATGTATCCAATTGTATATGGATTGCTCGTGGAAAAATCGCGGGAAGAAATTTTCGAACATTTGGAAGAACTATCTGATGAGGAGTTGAACGAGATGGTGACTTTATTCATACTTGATCAACTTCAGAAAAAATTAGCTGAAGAAGGAATCGGCCGTGTAACCCTTGGGCAGGATTACACAGACGATTATCTTCAACAGTAATTTTTTCAAGTCTGTTGAAATTCTTTTTCCATTTTGAATACTTTTGAATCTGTGTATACAAAATTGATAGCCCGATGCCGAATATTGCTGAGACAAATGACTGATACCCCTTTAATAACAAGTCCACGGATAAGGACGAGTAATGAAGAAAATATAAAATGAAGCATAGAGTCCAAACATCATTTTAGTTTGAATAAGATTCTTCCATTCATTAATAAGGTCAAAAAGATGATGAGTCCGACCAGGACACGTTCCAAAACCAGGTCTTCAGGATAATTGATTCCGATCGGAGTCAAATTGATGTACTTTTTGATACAACGCTCCTACCTTCCTTATTACTTGATCGTTTCCTTTTTTACCAGGCCATAACCCAGAGCTTCCAAAGCTTGTTGTAATGTAGTATAGATATTTAAATTGTGTAGATCAATTCCCAGGTTAACTGCAGTAATCGCAACTGCTGAACGGATCCCTGTAATCACCGCTTTAACTCCCAAAAGCTTTAGCGTTGTGACTAGCTGAAAAATATGATGCGCAACCATAGTATCAACGATTGTTAAACCAGACAAATCGATGATCAATCGCTCCAGTTTCATATCCTGACACCGCTCTAAAGCTTTTTCTTGTATCATTTTTGCGCGGTTTGTATCGATATCACCGATGATTGGAAGAACCGCTAATCCAGTGAATAAAGGTACGACTGGAACAGATAATTCCAGTAATGTATCTTGATATCTTTGTGCGATTTGCAGATTGTATTCGACATAGCTTTTGCTGTAGCCAAAGACAGCTTGATCCAGTACAGGGTCTAATCCGTTTGCTATTTTAATGATATCTTCCCCACCAAGCCTTTCTTGTTCCACTATTTCAGCGATGAAAATCCAAAGGGCTTTTCGATAATATTGTGTATTTTGAAGCGCTTCAGTTATCGGTACATCTTTTACGACTGCTTCTTTTCCTTTTTCGATCCCCCAATCGATCGCTTCGTTAAAATTTGCATGGTCATCTTTTTTCAAGTTGGTACCGATCATTTCGATCAACTTCAATGCCCTTTCTTTCATTGCTTCTTCTGTCAAGAAATCATTATCCACATTGACCGCCTCTAATCGGAGCAGGGCTATTTTATCAGCGATCCTCTGTTTATTTTCTATAATTTTTTCAGCAACATAAAAGACTCTGTCTGTCTGTTCTGTATGATTCATGTATCCTTTACCCCTTTATTGATGATAATTTACCTAATTAATTCTCCAGAAACAAATAAAATCCCTGCAAGTCTGACATATGTTCGTTCATATATGAGAAGGAATCCTTAAGGTTATGTTGGAATATATTTGTCAGATATATTTTTTAGGAGATGAAGTAGATGGAATCTATAGCTGTAATCTATTTAGAAGAAGTGAAGTCGAATATCAAAGGATTGAAAACGCAGGGTGAGCGTGTATTTTTGCAATTATCTACAGAAGAGCTATTTTGGACACCCAATAAAGAATCCAACAGTATCGCAATCATTGTCAAACATTTGAGCGGGAATATGGTTTCGAGATGGACTGACTTTTTGAACACAGATGGAGAGAAACCCGATCGTCATCGTGATACTGAGTTCATTGATAATATGGATACACGAGACGAATTAATGGCTATGTGGGAAAACGGATGGGACGTCTTCGTGAATACGATAGATTCCCTAAATGAAGAAGACTTGATGAAGACGGTCTATATCCGAAAGGAACCCTTGAACGTGGTCAATGCAATCCAAAGACAAATTACACATTACTCTTCCCACATCGGCCAAATCATTTACATCGGAAAACAACTGAAAGGAGGCGACTGGAACACATTGAGCATCCCAAGAGGCAAATCAGATCAGTACATCCCATAGTGTACCAGGTACCCTTTCAAACCTCTTTATACACCTCGCTTCCAGAACGGTGCCAGGCACCGGATGAAAGTTCTTGTGGCTCTAAGGTCTTATTTCGGTTCCTGGCACTTTTTTAGCTGATAAAATAAGGGATAATGGAATTCTTTTACGTCGCTCGTACTCCTCAATCGTACTGAAACGATGACGTTCTGGGGTTCCTTCCTTCAGGTCTATGAGCATGAATCCAGCATCTAGCAATTCTTGTACATATCGTTCTATGGTCAGATGATATTTTGTCACCGTTTGGTTGATCCAAGGCTCGTGTCGTTCTCCGATAGCGAAATAATCATCTACAATCCAATCTGTACGTTGCTTTCCTTCAGCACTCTTCATTGAAGCCGTGATAATAGGGTGCTGTACACTGAATACAAACTTCCCATCATCTCTCAACATTTGATGGATCTTTTGAAAAAGCGCAAAAAGATCTGCTAAATAATGAAAAACGAACCGAGAAATAATGAGATCATACTTCTTGTTCCCAGTCTTCAAATTATTTAAATCCATTTGCTCCAACAAAGCATTCGTATCCTTTAAATTTCCTTCAGCTAGTTCAATCATTTTCTCTGATCCATCTATACCATGGTAACTTGATGCCCCACCAGCGAAAAGTTCGACCCCAGTCTGGCCATCACCGCAACCAAGGTCGAGTACGTCTTTTCCTTTAACATCACCGAGTAAGACCATCAATGCAGGCCCTCCAATGACATTGTTCGGGCTTTCTGCTCGATGACGCCTCTCTTGATACCGATGAAAGAAATCATCCTTATCGTAATACGAATATCCTCCCATGATTAATCCCTGCCTTCTTTTACATCGAGTAGAAAGATCCGCTTTGAACCCCCCCGCGTACATCAGCTTTTCTGTTCCGGATCGACTCAAGCTCTTCAATTGTAAATCCTCGGGCTTTTGCAAGCGCATAGACTACTTCCATCAGATCAGCTAACTCTTCAAGCACAGAATCGCTATCCTCAGCATCCTGGTATTCCTTAAGCTCCTCTCCCGCCTTTTCCTCTAGAGCTTTTAAGTATTCTTTTTCATCCAGGATACGAGTCTCGTAATCATCTCCACCAGCATCAATGATTTCAGGAATCCGAACACGAACCAATTTACTATAAACAGGCATTTCAATCGCTCCTACCATGATCTATATTTGAAAACCGTTACATTTCGGAAGCAATGCATAATTTAACCCAAGGAATGGTTTTGACACTCAAAAGGGATAGAACACTTCAGAGCCATCTAATTTGTTTAATATTCTCCGGGTTTGCAAAACCGTCTAAGTATCTCCTATCTCCAACGATACAAATCTCTATACCTCCATATTTTACATATAACGGATGTGTTATTTCGTCAAGATTACAATAACGTTATGTATCCTTCGAACTCTTCTGTGTCCAAAAATGTTTGCCCGTACCGCCTTTCCGTAATCTTTTCCAGTCTTTGCGATCACCGGGTTTTCTTTTCAGTAATCCCTTCCCTCCACTTTTTCCTCAAGATCCTAACCCTATAACTCTATATCGCTCAGCCACTTCTTTTCCTATATTATACCATTCTGATAGGTTGCTATCAGAAATTTTCCAATTCACTGCCTCTTCCCTAACACCTTTCATCGAACTATGATAATATTTTTCTAGAGGAGGGATTTTAAGATGAAATCGTTTGAGGAAAAGTTGGATCAATACGCTGAACTCGTTGTAAAAACCGGATTGAATATACAAGAAGGACAACGCTTGTTGATTCTTTCGCCGATCGAAGCAAAAGAGTTTACACGCAAAGTTACGAAGCACGCTTATGATAATGGTTGTAAACGGGTATTTGTTGACTGGAAAGATACCGAAACCAGCCGCTTCCACTTTGAAGGAGCTTCTGAAGAAACTTTGAAAGATGATCTGCCACAGTGGGAAATCGACAAGTATAATAGTTTCGCAGAAAACAATGATTGCTTGTTAAACATTACGGGAGACGACCCGAATGCATACAAGGGAGTACCTCCAGAGCGTATCATGTGGGTACAGAAAAATCGCGGTGAAAAGCTCCAATCATTCTCAAAAGCACAGCTGAATGGGGATATTCACTGGGCGATCGCTGGTGTTCCTACTGTAGGTTGGGCAAAAAGTGTTTTCCCTGATAAAAGTGAAGAGGAAGCAATCGAGGCGCTTTGGGAAGCAATTTTCAAAACTGTCCGTATCGATCAGGAAGACCCTGTCGCAGCCTGGGAGGAACATGGTAAAGCTCTTTCTGAAAAAGTAGATTACTTGAATGAGAAGCGCTTTAAGACGCTCCATTATCAATCAGAAGGGACTGACCTGACCATTGACCTTCATCCGGATCATCTATGGATCGGGGGTGGTCATGAATCGACTTTCAATTCGTCTTACATACCGAACCTTCCGACTGAAGAAGTTTTCACAACCCCACATAAAAATGGTGTGAATGGAACGGTCTCTAGTAAAAAGCCTTTATCTGCAATGGGAAATATAATCGATAACTTCAGCATCACTTTTGAAGATGGTAAAGTTGTTGATTTCAGTGCAGAAACAGGTTATGACACACTTAAACAATTGCTTGAGATTGATGAAGGTATGAAATTCCTGGGTGAGGTTGCTTTAGTACCATACGACTCGCCGATTTCGAACAGCGGGATCATTTTCAACAACACACTTTATGATGAAAATGCCTCCTGTCACCTGGCAATTGGAACTGCCATTACCATGTCTGTCAAAGACGTTGGCAAACTTTCCAAAGAAGAGTTAGAAGAACGAGGCGTCAACCAAAGCCGAGGTCATACCGACTTTATGATCGGATCTGCTGACTTGGATATTGTCGCACAAACAAGTGACGGCCAAAAGGTTCAACTGTTCAAAGACGGAAACTGGGAAATTTAAAAAATAATAGGACTGACTATGACGATGTTTTGCTTCCAAAAGGAATCTTGCATCCTTCCTAGTCTAGTCCTGTTTTTATTATGCAAAATCAAAAATTTCCACCTGAAGATCTTGATTGACTTTAATGATTTTCCCTTTTCCATCCGTCCCTTGTTTAGCGTCGTGATGACAGTTCTGACAGTATGAATACGCCAAGTTCGGGGGATACCCTGCCTTCAAAATATCCTCCACCGATTGAACGCCATAGCAGTTGGAACATTGAAAGTTCCAGTATCTTTTTTCTTTACCATATAAATGAATTCCGTGCAATTCCCACTCTTGGACTGAATACTTTTGCATTGCCACTTAACACCTTCCTTACCATACAATCTATTTAGGCATCAAATGTTATAGAACATTACCAAAGGCTTGACTTCTTAAAGGTTAAATCATCTTTATGAACGATATATGAAGAATCCTATAACTTTCTTTAACGTTTGAATGACGTGAATTTTTGGCTCTGTTAAAATTCATTGTTGATATATGCAAAATTTACTCCCTTTCCACAGGCGATCCGCAAGCCTCCTCGATCGTTTTCCAGGAGTGGCGGGAATTTAGCTTCAGAAAATTTGCTGCAAAACATCAACATTACTATATAAAAAAGCCAAATTTTCAAGAAAAAAAGACAGCCACATTTATGCAGCTGTCATGAACGCTTCTTACTATACTTCAGGCTGCCTTCCACTAGCATTCCGACCCCTAATCCTAGCAAAGTTCCTGCTGGCACCTGGTCAAAAAGAAAACCAAGACCGATTCCTATCATTAACGCTCCGCCAATGATCAACTTCCCCACACTCCTTGCCGACTTATCTTACTTATATGTACGGATGTTTTCATAAAAGTTTCAGATCAGGAGAGGGTCATGTCTTGATCTAGTGTAAAAGTGTAAGCACCGGTGGATTCTAGAGCGACTAATTGCTAACTGGATTTGAATTCGTCTGTTGCTCCAATAACTGTTGAATAACGAGATGGCGATATTGTGCTACCCTGTTGACCTTTGCTTCCATCACTGCTTTCGTCGCATGTACAGGAACCGTTTTGTTATTCGTCAACACAACCTCACAATGTTCCGGGTCAACTCGAAGGATTTCCTTCACATGACTGTGTGCGATCCAAATACATGACTCACTCTTTGATGACTGTGTCGGAAAGAAAAAGATTCCTGAACGATAGCACACTCTGATCGGGACCATTCTGCTGAACTTCTTGACATGTATAGCCCCTTCGACTCTTCCTTGCAAGCTTGAACCAAAATACAAACAACTGTCTTTCATGATATCAATCGGCTTCCGTTTCACGATAAACTCACGCTCGGATTCAATCACAAGTGAATAAAGATTGCCGAAAGAATCAAAATGAGGCAAAATCACCATCACTAATCAAATAAACTTCACCTTTCATATTCCCCATAATAAATACCCCCCAAATAATGATTATGTTTGAAGGTCTAAGGTGCAAAACACGGTTTACACTACAATCCCCTTTCCTTTAGTTAGGATTATAGTACCATATAATGTAAATATATTATATGTTTTTTTGTATATATAATTTTAATATTTTATACCATTGTATGGTGTTACTGATAAATACTCCTTATCAAAAAATAAAAACCAATGCCTGGTAGGCATGGTTCTAATTTTTAAATAATGCGGATGTTTCACTTAAGTCAGGTAGCCCTTTTGTAAAATACTCATGATATAGGAATCTTGCCAGGATCCATTATGAAACCTTGTTTCGCGCAGGTGTCCTTCAACCTGGAAGCCGATTCGTTTATACATTCCAATTGCATGTTCGTTTTCAGCAAAGACTCTGAGTGCAAGACGATGCATGTTCATTTCCTTAAACACATATTCCATCAACAATCCCATTGCTTCGGGACCAGCACCTTTTCCACGATATTCAGCTTCACATATGGCGATATAACATTCCGCATTTTTGTGGTAATGATTAATGTTGAACAAACCGGTATAACCAATCGGCTTTTTATCTTTAATATCTACAATAACATAATTCTTCCGGTTATCAGGCTGTAGCATCCTCTTCAAGCTCTCCTCAGCTTCATCCAGCGAATACAGATCGATGAAAGGATTAACAAGCGGAGCAATCTTCATATCATTTTGCCATTTATGGTATGCAGGTGCATCTTCCACAGTCATTTTCCGTAGGGAAACTTTTTCTCCTTGAAACAACATATAATCGACCTCATCTCGTTTTTTATTACTTTTGTCACATATATCATTCGATTCCAACTCAATAAACCCTTCATTTAAATGTCCTGGTAGATGCTTTAGCATAAAATGTCGATAAACATTTCTTTTGGCCCCCTCAAAAAAATATGTACAAGAGATGGAAATTGACTTATTATTATATCGTTATAATACATTTATACCAGAAGGAGAAAGAGTAAATGGAAAACTTAATATTGAAAAAAGAGTTGAGCAACCATGAGCTTCATCTGTTAGGCTCAGAAATGGAAAAAAGAAAGAAGTCCACAGTAGTAACCTGGTTACTATGGTTGTTCCTCGGCGGGTTCGGTGGGCATCGCTGCTATTTAGGAAGAGTTGGTTCTGGAGTTGCGATGACGTTAACGCTTGGCGGTTTAGGGATCTGGGCATTGATTGATGCATTTTTCATCAATGGGATGTTGAAGAAAAAGAATGAAGAAATCGAGGCGACCATACTTCAAGAAATCAAGCAAGTGAATCAGAAAGCAGCTCTATAAAATGATGAATCGTTTAGTACACGATAAAGAAAAAGGATATTTTATTTTTGCTCTCGTTCTAAGCGTTGTGACGTATCTTGTCCTCATCTTTTCCATTATCGGGATCCTCTATATCTTAGGAGGTCTCCTCATCACGACGCTTTTACATGGATTGATGGTCGGAAACATCCTTAATAACGGAGTAAGACTTACCAAAAATCAATATCCGGAAGTCTATGAGAGAACTCTTGTATTATGTGATCAAATGGGGCTCGATAAAGTGCCAGATGTATATGTGATGCAGTCGGATGGAATTCTGAACGCATTCGCTACCCGTTTTTTCGGAAGGAACTTCGTAGTATTATATTCTGATATTTTCGAACTCCATCTTCGTCAAAACAGCAAAGAGCTGGACTTTATCATTGCGCATGAATTAGCCCATATCCAAAGAAACCACATAATGAAACAACTGATCATATTACCGGCACTTTGGACTCCTTTTTTAGGAAATGCCTATTCACGGGCGTGTGAACACACGTGTGATCGCATTGCAGCCGTAACCGTCCGTAATGTTGACGCTGGAATCCGCAGCTTATGTTTATTAGCGATCGGTAAGGTATTGTTCAATGATATGAACGTCTTCGATTACCTTGAGCAACACCAAAAGGAAAAAGGATTTTTTGTATGGTTCTCCCATGTCATGAGCACTCATCCGCCATTACCATTACGTATAAACGAATTGCAACAATTACAAGCATATCCTCAACTGTATGGATTTGATCCATCACATTTTGAAAAAGTCCAAACTTCAGCTTGATTGAGACTCCCACGGCTAAAGCCGCAAGCCCTACACCTTACGGTGTGAGGGGTGGGATTCTTGAATGACTAAGCGTTCGCAGTCCATTTCTGTTTTGAACAGCCTCCAAGATGAGGGTATCTCATTACCCCGTCCCATGCAGTTAAAATGTACCCACATGGGCGGCATACCTATTACCAGTATGCTAGGCTACTAAACCCGAAATCGCTTTCGATATATTAATGGCTCCATTGAGGTCAGCATGACAGGTGTAGCCACATTCTCTACATTGAAAATGGAGACCGTTTCGATTTTCTTTCGCTTGATGACCACATTTGCAAGTTTGACTGGTGTATTCTGGATTCACCAATTCAAAACGGATCCCTATCATCTCAGCTTTGTATTTGATGAACTCTTTAAGTTGGTAGAACGACCATGAATGCAGGCTCCTACCTTGGTCGTTTTTCTTTGATTTGGTAGTATTTCGAATATCCGTCAAGTCTTCCATGCGAATCACTCCAACACCGTTGGCGAGTGCAAGGTTAACGATTTGACGGCTGATTTTATGGTTCTGGTCTTTCATCCAACGAGACTCTTTGCCTTTGGAATTCTTAATGGCTTGTAGTTTTTTCGCTTTTCCTAGTCTCCTTCTTCTTGCCGAGAAGTGTCTACGAGTATATGCGACTTTTGAGCCTTTAAAGAAGAAAGACTTTGTTCCAATACTGGCAACTGCGAGATATCGAAGTCCCAAGTCAATCCCCATGACTTTTTTACCTTGTGATGATTCCACATTCCAAGTGATTGAAATGGCAAGATACCATTTCTTTTTCTTTTGATAAAGCTTTCCAGTCCCTATCTTTACGCTTCCACTGATCATTTGATCAAGCCACTTTATTTGAAATGGTTTTGCTATTACTGGAACCCCTATACGTTTTGCAAGTGTAGGAAAAGAAACGGTGTATAATTTACTCTTCTTTTCTATTTTTAAGTTTTGATTATTAAAGCAGCACCACATTTTACGGAAGGTCTTTGCTTTCTGATTTTTCTTTTGAAATTTTACTTCTCTAATGGTTTGATTAATGACTGCGGATGGAAATTTCTCTGCTGAAAACTCCTTAAAGATTCGACTGGTTGCCTGATTTATGTCTGGATGAAGCAATAACCAGTTCGCAAATCCTGTATTTGTCTCTGCCATTCGTTTATACATCTGTTGTTTGGCAAGAGTCGGTTTATGTAGCTCTAAGCGTAGCGTGATTGTCGGCATATATTCACCCCCATTTCTTTAAAATAGTCTCTCGGAAATTAATTTTTCCTGATCGCTCTAGTCTTTTGACTAGGGCTTTTTTATTGTTTCACCCCCAAACAGAGGTACGAACAAACCTTCCTCTTGACAAATCAATTTCGCCCCAAAAATCGAGTTGAAGATCTAAAAAATACTCGAAAGGGGAATTTTAATGCTTCAAAACGTTCGTTCTCATGAATCTTATCTACACTTTGTGGTTGAACAGCTCGATATCCACTACAAGAACAAAACCTTCTTAAAGGACTTCTTCTTTGAACCTATCATCTGGTGTTCATTAATGAACCTAACGGATACCGCAGCTCTCCTTAAACATCGGTATTCCTCTGACCCTAGAGGCAGGAAACCACGAAATCCTTGTGATATGCTTCGCAGTCTACTGCTTATGCATCAACAACAAGTAACAAGTGTGAATCAATGGGTGTTCACCTTAAAAACAACTCCCATTTTGGCCATCCTAAGTGGCTTTTCTCCAGACAACGTTCCTGGGGTTGGTACGTTTTACGACTTTTTCAATCGTCTTTGGCTGAGGTCAACCCCACACCTTTCCAATCGAAAGAAACGAAAGTTAAAGAAATCGAAAAAGAAAGGCAAAAAGAATCAGAAACTAGAGCCTAAAAATCCACACATTGTAGAGAAGCTGGTGAAACGTGTCTTAAAAAATAAAAACGTTCGATATACGCCAAAGGCACATGATCAACTCCAAGTGCTTTTTCAATCACTTTTCGTAAACAAATCTGAATCAGATGGGTTACTAGGAAACACAAAGTCCCTAAGTATTCTAGGTGATGGAACTCCCGTAGTGACCGGAGGTCGACCTTTCGGTCAGTTTCTTTGTGACTGTCGGAAACGAGGGCACTGGAAGTGCCAATATAACCGCCTATTTTCAGATCCTGATGCCGATTACGGTTGGGATAGTTCAAGAGAAAAGTATTATTATGGTCGAAGTCTTTTCATGATCACTGCGTCAGATAGTCCCTATGACTTACCAATTTATCCAAGAATGTATCGAGCTAGTAAACATGACTCGGTTTTGTTTATTAGTACATTCCATGAACTTTTGTATTGGTATCCCAATTGGAAAATTGGAGAATGCATTTTAGATTCAGCTCTAGACGCGTATCCTATCTATGAAATGTTAGAGCACTACGATGTCTCTGCAATTATTGATCTGAATCCAAGGCGTTCTAAACATTTCGTGTATAACGAAATGAACATTAATCTAGACGGTGTTCCTGTTTGCCCCATTGGTCGAGAAATGCTAGATTGGGGAGTTGATAAGAAACGATTTCGCCGTAAATGGCGATGCCCAGCTGCGGTCGGAAAATGGGAATGTCCAACACCATGTTCCAACTCTACATATGGTCGTACATTTTACACTTCAACAAAAGACAATCCTCGTCTTTTTCCACGTGTAAAGCGTGACAGTAAGGAATGGTATAAAAGGTATTCATTACGTACAGGGGTTGAACGTTGTATTAAACGTCAAAAAGTTGATTATCGTTTAGAGGATTCGAGAGGACGTAGTTCTAGGCACTGGAATATTCGTTCATATTGCATCGGCATGTGCCAGCATGCCGATGCGTGGGTAAAGGAAGCAAAAAAGAATAATTTTTCAAATCTTTACCCATCAATCAAGGCACTTTTGTCCTTATAAGTCATCTTAAAATACATTTTTCAAAAAATCCATAACATGTGGTTTATTTGGTATGCATTATTTTAAAAATGACTTTGAAAATTCCAATATGTCCTTCCTGAATCTGAGTTTAATCCCCCGTTAGACCCAGAATTAGTTATTTAATTTCCGAGTCTCTATTTAAAATTTTGTTGGAATAGATCTCATGAGATGTATTTTCTATAAAGTCATGTAGAGTTTGGTCGATTTCGATTTCCAAAACTTCGTTTAATTCGTTTCCATCTTCATCATATAGCTGGAAGTGTTCGTGTTTCCATTCATGAAACTTGTCTTGCAACAAGTCCATTAAGTGTGATTTCCTGTTTATCCAAAACGCTCACCCCCTTGTTTTTTGTTGTTCAACATAACGCTTAATGGTTGCACTCGATACATTTCCTGCGGTCGATACAAAATAGGAACGTGTCCAAAGACTCGGCAGATGTTGAAGATGAGGAAATTCCTCTCTTAACTTTCTAGAAGTCACTCCTTTGATTTTTGCCATAATATCAGCAGGACTAAGTGTTGGTAGTGTGTTTAGGAACATGTGGGTATGGTCTTTGTCGCACTCTAAAGCAACAATGACAATTTCTAATTCTTCACATATTTCCTGTACTAACTGTTTAAATCGTTCCTCTACATCAGTACGGAGAAATATTTTCCTTCTGTATCGAGGACAAAAAACGAAATGATAGTTGATTAATGATACGGTTTTAGCGGTGCTCCGTATCCGTTCTCACTCTCATCCCATGCCTAAAGGCGGGCTATGCCCTGCATGGGCTTTCCCGTTCGGAAAATCTGTAAATCCCTACTCCAACACAAAGAATGACCAGCCCTGTGTTTAATAAAAGGTTGTAATCCAATTCATGCAGGGTATTGAATGTGGTTCCCTCTGCAGTTACTTCATGGTATGTCCATCCGTTATATTCAAGGAACAAATACGACAACATACCTCCAATAATTAGACCGCTCAAAACAGAAATCAAGCCTTTTTTCATATTTCCGCCTCCTAACTCAACTTGAATAGTTGATGCCTTCAGGAGTTTCAACTTCACTCTTTTCACGCTTATTAAGCTTTTTGATCTGCGAAACTGCAAGCCATATTAAGAAGATCAAACAGAAAAAAGCATATATCCCAAAGTAATGACCCACTTGCTGAATTTCAGTAATGGCCTCTCCTATACTTGCTTCAGAAGAACTTCCATCAACCATAAAACCGAAAAACGCCAGGAAATTGTTCAGTGCATGACAGATGATCGGTACCCAAATATTCTTCGTCTGCAAGTAAAAGATGCTTAAGAATACACCAAGTGTAAAATGCCCGATCATGCCGCTGTTCATATGGATCAAACTGAAAATTGCCGAAGAAACAAGGATACCTGCTGTATTTCCATATTTGAAACGAAGCTTTTGGAGGAGTGTCCCCCTGAACACCAATTCTTCAACAATCGGAGCGATAAATACAATCAAGAAAAAAGAAGGTATAGAGGTTTCAGATATGAACGATTGAGTAGAGTCTCCATCCTCCAGCATTTCAATTAGAAAGTCTGGCACTAAAAATGAAAACAAATAAAAAATAAAAGTTACAGCGGATAACGAAAAGGTGATGTGGAAAATCGTGAACAGGGTTTTTTTACCCAGCCCATTTGATTTACGTATCGGTTTAAACAATCCTCCTACACTCATATCATTCTTATTGAATGCCCTTCTCAACCAAAAGATCGCCACTGCATAAAGTGTGAATTGAGAAAATGTGATGAAAGAGGTCAAGGAACCTCCCCCGTTCATGATCGATAAACTGATTCCACTAAAAGCCAAAATGCCTAAAGCCAAGGCATACCATAATATCAGGTAGCGGAATTTAATATTGATATACCTGTTGTCCATAGAAGAAAACTCCATTTCCGTTGCATTGTGATCTCCATCAACTACTGGATTCTTCCCCTCTACTTTTAGTAGAGATAGTGAGATAAATTAAAGATATGATTCCAAGGAAACCGAATATGAAAGAAACATAATCCGCTCCTGAAAATGGATATAAATAGATGAAGGCGAATATCTCACTGAATACCATTACCACGATCAATAACCACACCAAATAGTGTAAAAAAACTTCTCATAACCACAACTCCTGAATTTTATTATGTTATACGTTTAATATTCGGCGAAGGTTTCATTGATTTACTCGTATGTATCTCTACCTATAAACTTCTTTACTTTCTAGACTGGCCTTTTCACTTTTTCAAACCCATTCATAAGAAAAGGAGCTGTTTTCCAGCCCCTTGAAAATTCCTCTATTTCATGCCCTTTCCTTTGGTGAGATGGCATGGAACACCTTTACCGACCGCTCCGGGCTTTGACATCCTTTCCATGTAATCGATCCCTCTTGCGCATTGTGTTTTGCAGGCTATGCACGTTTCACTTGTCACCATTTTCATCGTGTGCTCATATTTATTTATACTCGATTCGTATCTTGAGGCTTTTTTGTTCGTTTTCTTTGCTGGTTTCTTGGCCATGCCTGAGCCCTCCTCATAAAACGTTCTTACATATTATGAAAGAGAACTGAGACGTGTCACCAGCATCAATCAAAAAGTAATCCGATAAATACGATGAAGGTCAACACGACAGACAATGAAGCACTGAAGAAAACCGTGAGGATACTCCGGAATGCTGCCTTCCAATTATCGATTGAAAACATCCCGATCACACCTAAAAAGAACGCCAGCATGGCCAAAGCAAGCATAAGCTGATAACCGATTGAAGGTTGCATTATTTGAACGACAAACGATTGAGCCAAAAACAGACCGACAGAGATAAACATAATCAGAAAGGACCAGACGTTCAGTGTTCTACTCATAGCTATCCCCTTTTCATATTGGTTTACTTACGATTTCTCTGCTGGTCCTACGGTTCCTTTAATAATCGATAGTAAAATTGCGACAAGACACTATGCGAAAAAGACAAAAAAAGAAAGACCTCAGCAGCAGGTCTCATAAAGGTTTAGCATTCTCATGTTATCGCGTTCAAAATCAAAATTGTGACAGTTATTACCCCGATCGTGTACATCCCGAACTGAAGCATTAATCCGATCGCTTTCGCAGGTTCCATACACCTATCCCCTTTCGATTTTTGACCTTCATCACCATGTCAACAAGTCACAACTTTGTCTCTTTATGAATTAGGATGTCAGAAATGAGCTTGTCTCAAACATATTTTTCAAAATTCTCCTGGAATAACGTCCTATTGTAATATTCCTATTTTATGGAAAATAAACTGATAAAGATAAGGAGGGGGTCCAAATGGCCAAACGGTATGTATCCTCTGTCACAAGAGAAGAACCCTCTTACCCTGATGAAATGTTATCCATCATCCGGGAAGGGCTGCCATCTACAGCAAACCCTAAAAGGATAATCATCCTTGGAGCTGGAATGTCTGGACTCGTTGCTGGCTCGCTTTTGAAAACAGCTGGTCATCAGATCGTCATCCTTGAAGGGAATGACCGGGTCGGCGGCAGGGTCTATACACTACGCGAACCTTTCACAAGAGGGAATTACCTTGATGCAGGGGCGATGAGGATCCCGAATACACAACCATTGGTACTTGAATACATCGAGAAGTTCAAGCTTCCGGTCAACGAGTTCATCAACACCACGCCGTACGATCTTATTTATGTCAACAACATATTGACACGAAAAAAATTGTATGAAGAAGACCCTGGAATACTCCAGTTTCCGGTGCAGGAGGCCTATAAAAAGCAAACCGCATTTGCCATTTTTACCGAAGCGGTCGAACCGTTTTTCGAGTTATATCAAAAAGCTACCCCTGCCGAACGGAAGAAACTTAGAGAAGAATACGATCAATACTCGTTTGAAACATTTTTGATGAATAATCCTTTCGGGAGGTCCTTGAACGCAGAAGAAATCCGTTTCATCCAGGTTCTTTTAGGCATTGAAGGATTCCCTGAACTATCTTTCAGCGATATCGTCACAGACATCGTCACGAATCTGTATAGTGCCGATCTGAAATATTTTGAGATCAAGGGTGGAAACGATCGGCTGCCATGGTCGTTCATGTCCGAGCTGAAACGAAATGTCTTCTTTCATCACC
Organism: Pseudalkalibacillus sp. A8; assembly: GCF_045920555.1. Classification (NCBI taxonomy): domain Bacteria; kingdom Bacillati; phylum Bacillota; class Bacilli; order Caryophanales; family Fictibacillaceae; genus Pseudalkalibacillus; species Pseudalkalibacillus sp. A8. The sequence goes on along the minus strand of NZ_CP174509.1, from coordinate 1,839,452 downwards.
TAATTGAAAAAATCAAACAATACCCGGATGGGGTCATCGTTTCTGGGCGAAATCCATTATCGGGTCAAAGACAAGAGGTAAAAGGCGATTATGTCATCACGACCATTCCTTTCTCCATCTTCCAATTCGTCAGGGTCGAACCGTTTGAATCCATGTCTTTTTATAAAAGACAGGCGATTGCCGAACTGAATTATGTCGCTTCGACCAAAATCGGCCTTGAATTCAAAACAAAATTCTGGGAAAAAGAAAAGCTTTTCGGCGGAAGCCTGACCACAGATCTCCCGACGCAATTCGCCTATTATCCAAGCCATGATATCGGCGTTCCAGGACCAGGTGTCATGCTCGGCAGCTATTCATGGGGTGATAATACGGCATTGTGGGATGCGTTACCTGAAGGCAGACGGATTTATGAAGCACTGAAAATCCTTTCCTATGTACACGGACCTGTCGTATTCGAACAATTCCTCAATGGCACCTCCTTCAGCTGGGGACAAAATCAATTTTCCGGTGGATGTTTCACCTTGTTCAAACCTTATCAATTTACACGGTTCAATGAAGTGATCAAACAACCAGATGGGCGGATCCATTTCGCTGGTGAACACACCTCTTCCTTTCATGGGTGGATCGAGGGGGCGATCGAATCTGGCATACGTGCTGCAGCTGAAGTAAACAATTTGACCCTTACAGAATGAAAGTCTTTCTTTACACCTCGTTAGGGGGCTTTTTATTTTTTCTTTTAATATTGTTGACAGTGAGAATGTTTCTCAATTATAGTATAGATATTGATAATCATTCTCATTTGAGGTTGATCATAAGGAGTGGTATAGATGAAACGTGTATTGGTCTTGTTTACGAGTATGTCTGGGAATACTGAAGAAATGGCCGATCTCATTGAACGTGGAATGGATGGCCAAAACATTGATATTGTGAAGAAACAGATTGATATTGATAACGTTTCCGTGGATGAATTGAAGGAATTGGATGGGATTCTTTTCGGCTCGTATACGTGGGGAGATGGTGATCTTCCTGATGAATTAGAAGAGTTTTATGATGATCTCGGAGATGTTAAGCTGACAGGTATTCGTGCAGCAACATTCGGTTCCTGCGACTCTATGTACCCTCACTACGGTGCAGCTGTAGACATCTTAAGGGACAAGCTGTCTGAACGAGGCGCTGATATTGTTCTTGATGGGTTGAAAGTCGAACTGACACCAGACGAAGACGATGAACAAGAATGCCTTGAATATGGTAAAGCCTTCGGTCAACTGTTACATAAATGATATAATGAAAAGACTGATCCTATAACGGGGTGGATCAGTCTGGATTATCTTGACGAAATTCAACGGAATGCAATATTTTATTCCTGGACAAGAGCCTTATTTTTCAAAAAGGATTTGACTTGCTTTTTATGATGGTGGTCGTGTTCATTCATTCCTACGATGTATTTTTCAATCGTGATCGTGTTATCTCCGATTTTCAATGGTTCCTCATACCGTTGGCCAGGAAGACTTTGAATGAAATGACAAATCTCTTTCCGGGATTGGATGAACATCGAAATAAGCTCCTCCCTGCTTATACCAGACCTGGCATAATCAGAAGCATTTTTATTCATAACCTCGACGTTAGCTTGATTAAAGTCGCTACTTTCTAATTTTAAAAGTCTATCATTATAAATAAAACGGTCCCAAAAATAGAAGTGACTTATGATTTCACCGATCGACCATTTCCCTTCAGCAATTGGTTGGAGCCATAATTCACGTTGAATTGTTCGTAGAGTACTGACCCATTCACACATCTCTCCAAAAGTTAAAAGCCATTGTTCACGCTTATCCACTTTTTCCGCCTCCCTTTAGAAAACCCTCTACTATTATCTTACTAGTCACTTACATATATTGTATATTAGTATATAGACTAAGATTAGGAGAATAACGATGAACAATTCGTGGAACAAGATCGTATACAAAGTATGGTCCCCTCTTTATGACAATATCTTTAATACAGGGAGGTTTCGAAAGGCACGGCTTAAGGTATTCCAGGATGCTCCTTTTTCAAAAGGGAAAACTGTTCTTTATACAGGGGTAGGGACAGGGGCTGATTTGGAGTATATCCACCGCGATAACCTTGGAATCACGGCGGTCGATAATTCGCTAGAAATGTTGGAAAAAGCTAAGGTGAAATTCAGAGATTCTTCGATTCAATTTTTAAAAATGGATGTACAAAATCTATCTTTTGAAGATGAGTCCTTTGATTTTATTGTTGCAAGTTTGATCTTATCTGTCGTACCGAACCCAGATGTATGTTTTAAAGAAATGGAACGTGTGCTAAAAAAAGATGGCCAGTTGATCATATTTGATAAGTTCGCACCTGGTGAAGGAAAGTTAACGTTAGGTAAAAAACTGATCCGCCCTCTTATTTCAGTGCTAGGAACGGATATCGGAATCGATTTTGGAGAGTTGTACCGCAAAAACAACCGACTGTTGTCCAAAATGGAAGACTCACCGGTCATGATGAACGGGATGTACCGGAAAATCGTGTTGAAGAAGAATCACGAGTAATCGTTCATCTTCTAATTCTGGAGTAATTCTTTCCTAACTTTGCTCCTCCTATTCCTGACTTTGGGACTCCTATTCCTAACTTTTTGACTGTCAGATGTTCAAAAACCACCTTCCGCTCATAAGGAAGGTGGTTTTCGCTTATCTTTCAATCAACTGGAACTGCGCAAGTCCGTTATTCACTTTGCCGAACTCAGACGCGTGCGGGCGGTCATCGCCTTCTGTATATCCATAATCGACCATGCGGTTCCGGTTCAAGCATAACTTCGTCAATTGCGGTTTGAAGAAGTCGAACAGTTTGAAGCGTTCCTCCAACTCAGGGAATTTCGCTTGATAATCCAGGATCGATTGAACTAAAAGCCCCCAGAATGTCTGTTCATACATCAAATCATTACGTTCGAGCACATTTGATAAATAGCGTAAGTGACAGATGAATAGACCTGTAAAAATGAACTGCGTCAAACCTTCTGGCGGCTCACTGCGTAAAACAGCCTTCAAATCGTCCGTCAGCTCAGAAAGCTCCTCAAAAGGCTGGTCACTGATATTGACATCATCGACGAAATCCTTGACCGCCAGCCTGTGAGGCTTATGATTTTTCAGCACGAGGATCGTATTTTGCCCGTGCGGTGAAAAGACGGTACCATATTGGTATAAGTAATGTAGAAGCGGGTCCATGACCGTCTGAAAGAAATCCTGCATCCACTCTTCTGCCGTCAATCCAGATTGCACGATCAAGCTTTGGACAAATGGTTTCCCGTTTTTATCGACATGGTTGAGTGCTGCCAACGTAATCGCCTGTTCCCCGTCTTCCAGATATGTGTAAATGCTTTCCCGCCATATGACACCGAGCATCTCCAGGTATTGATAAGGCGCATGCTTCAACTGCTCGTACTGAGGATGGCCGTAGTTGATGCTCGCTATCTCTCCAGGTAAGATCACCCTGCATTCCTCATTTAAAAATGGATCCTTTTCATAGATGCCCTTGATGAACTCGGTAATGCGAGGAGCAATCAAGGTCCGTTCAGACGGAAGTCCGCGATAGACGAGCGTGTTCAGGATGCTCATCGGGACTTTTACATGATTCTTTTTCTTATCCGTCTGATTGGCGAAGGTGCGGATCGATTGCTGCGGTAGATAAAGATCATCACCTTCCCCAAGAGCGACGATCCGGTTCATTGCAAGGTCCTCGGGAAACATCTGGATGATGACATTCTTCCATTGCCATTCATGGATCGGCATGAAGAAATAGTCCGCACTCTTCAATCCTTTTTCCGATAAAACAGCTTCAAACCGCGACACTTCTGCCTTGTCCAATTCGTCTTCTATCACTTTTTCAAAGGTAAGCCCTTCAACAGATTGGAAGCTTGCACGATCTTTATGGACGGCAATCCATAATAGTTTCACCTCTTGCTGGTTTTCAGGGGCAAACGCAAGGTAATCATCATAGCCGAAACCGATCCGCCCTTTGTTATATGTAATCCAAGGATGGCCGCTCATCTCCCCTTCAATTTTGCTATAATCTTCATGGACCAATTCATCGGATGTTTTTGACTCCTTCATGAGCAAGTGCGCATCTGCAAGCAGCGTATGGTTCAGTTCCTTGATCAGATGCCCTGCCGTATCAGCGGACATCCCGATCATCGGTTGAATATCAAGTAAAAATTCGATTGCACTTTTCACTTTTACCCATGACCCATCAATTAAAACTTCAATCGATTGAGAATCAATATCCAAGCTATCAAACATGCGGGGGTTCGCTGTGAATCGGTATTTTTTCTGGCCAGTTACGGTCAGCTCGTAATCGTTCGAATCCTCGCTAACCCCTATGACATTAGGGTGAATCATCTCTTCATACGTATATTCCGCTAACATTTTTGCAAGCAGATTTTGGTTGGCCTCAAGCCATACCCCTTCGTTCAAGACTTGATCTATTTCCTTGCTATATAACATGTTATCCCTACTTTCTTATTTGTTATCCAACATAACGTTGTTTCTCTTGTTCAGCTACGATCTTTTCCTCCTCTTGTATTCCGGTCTTACTGTAGATGGTCATTAATACAAGAGCTAAATGAACCGCGATAGCCACACTTGCATATAGGAACGGATGTTGTAAAGTGTAGTTATTTACTAGAAATGTCGCAGCTAACGGCGCAAGCAACAGCCCTATATTTTGAAAGGCAGACATGATCCCGTATTGATAGTGGACATTGCCGCCTCGTTGGAATAGGACGATTTCCAAGCTTGCCTGGCATATTGCCAGTGCCAACCCGAACAGACACCTGAACAACACGAATAGCGGCAAACTGGTCACGATCCCTTGGAAAAGGAGACTGACTGCGAGTATAATCCCTGCAATTTTATACAAGGACGACAGCTTTTCTGTCCTGCATTTTATGATCAACGGTGCAGCCGCCACCGCCATGATACTCGGCACAAGGAACAGCAAGCTGCTTGAAAACACGGATGTATGAAGCTCCTGCTCCGAAAATAACGTGAAAAATGGTCGTACAAGGGTGACTGAAAAATGCAGCGTAAAAATGATCATGGCCATTTTTATAAGAAAGCCGAAGCCAGTTACCCGTTTTCTGATTGCTTCTGGCTCTTTCGCAACAGCAACGAAAGCACTCATCCTACTGAAAACGAGAAAGCAAACTATCGCTTGGATGGCATCCAATGCTGCTGCCCACCAGAAGACGACGAGCGGATCATCCAATTGGATCACCCAGCTGCTTGCCAGAGTAGCCACAACCACTGACGACTGGAAAACAGCGTGATAAAGCCCGGTCACACGCTTTTTCGCCTTCCCAGCATGCTGGATCAGAATCGTGTACAGCAATAAGTAACTGCTTTTAAAAACCAACAGGCAGATTGAAAAAATGAGAAATTGCTGTTCTGTCTGTGACATTGCCATAAGGACGCAAGCTAATGCCGTGCCGGTCTGACCGATCAGCAGCAAACTTTTGGCATCAAACCGTTTTGCGAGCAGTCCCCAAATCGGAGAAATCAATACGACGGTCAGGCGGCATAAAAAAACATACATACCTGTGAAGCTCAAATCGTCAATCCCGAATACTTTTTCAAAGAATTGCGGATAGAATGGCGATAATAATACCTCTGTTCCGACAAACAGGAAGATACAACTGAACAGGATGATAGTATTTAAACGTTGGCCGGCATACATGACGCTTCCAATCCGAATGTCTGGAACACATTTTTCGTCCTTATTGGATAAACTTCCCGTCCAACCAGCGAATTGATGATGACCGCATTCCGATGAGCTCCTAATCCCAAATCCGGTGCGCCGACGCCATGAGTATGCAATTCGCCGTTCTGGATGAAGATTTTATTATTCATCGGTTGGTTCATTTTCAATTCGTAATTTTGTTGGATTTGATAGCGTCCATGCTCATCCCAATCAATCAGATGGTGAAGCCCCTCTAAAAATCCTGGCACGGTCGGTTGATAACCTGTGCCGAGAATGACGATATCTGATTTTTTTACAAATGATTCTTCCGTCAACCTGTGGATAAACTCCAGCTCCCACCGATCACCTATACGCTTGATGTCTGATGCTTCCGTCATCGCCTGCAAACGGATGTCAGGCTGTTCTTCACCTACAGTACGCTCATAGAGCAGATCATAGATTTCCGCAATCGTATCTGTGCTGATTCCTTTATAGAGGAGATCCTGTTCCTGTATCAGCTTGTCCTTCTTATACTGTGGCAGCTTGTAGAAGAAATCAGTGTAATCCGGTGAAAAATATTCAAGTCCAAGCTTGGAATACTCCATCGGGAAGAATCCTTTCGAACGGGTGAACCAGTCCAGCGAATATCCTTTATGTCCCTGTTCTTTCGCAAGATCATAAAATACCTCTGCAGCACTCTGGCCTGAACCGATCACCGTTATGGCTTCCGCTTCTAGGCACCGGTCCTTATGATTCAGGAACTGGGAGGAATGGAAGACAGTATCCCCGAGATGCTCCTTCATGAAAGATGGAACTGATGGTGACGTACCGATCCCGATCAACAGGTGGCGGGCCCGGTAAGTCTCCTTCGTATGGTCACTCATGTTCAAGACTTCCACCTCGTAAATCTGCTCACCATTTTCTACAAGGACCTGAACATTTTCAACTGACCTTCCGAACCGGCATGTATCGAGTTGATTTGACACCCACTTGCAATAATGGTTGTACTCTTTCCGGGGGATATGGAACTTTTCTAAGAAATAAAAATTGTACATCCGTTCATGCTCCTGCAGATAATGGAGAAAGCTGTATTTGCTCCGGACATCCGCCATACTCACCAGGTCAGCAAAGAATGGGACCTGGAGTGTCGTCCCATCGAGCAGCATCCCTGGATGCCAATCGAATTCATGCTTACGTTCAAAAAACAACGCATCAATCTCCGGAACCTCTTCTAAAAGCGCACCCATACCAAGGTTGAACGGTCCGATCCCGATACCGATGGCATCATGTATGGGCTTGGAGTCTTTTGTCGTGACGGTCATGTTGCCGCCTCCTTTCAAACACGTCTCGATGACAGAACATCAACAATCCTGTTTTATCAGGAAGTTCAATCGGTTTTACCCGTTCGAAACTGCATCGCTCAAACACATGGATCATTTTTTCATTCCGGATATCAGGCTCTGCGATGATCTTCGGCGTCTCAGGTACTTGGAACTGATATTCAATGATTGCTTCAAGCATCGGTAACGAATAACCTTTCCCAAGATAATCAGGGTCTCCGATCAACAGGTGGATGCCCTGATCAAATGTATCCGCTTCATAACTTTTTTCTACGACATCCCCTTTGGCCCAATAGGATTCCCAGTAGCTCATCGGCACCCCATCTAGACTTCCTAACAACAGCATTTGATGCTCATCAGCCAACGCTTCCTGTAAATGCTGTGAAAATTTTTCAATTGGATAATCAAGCTGCCAGAACGGAATGACATGCGGTTCATTCATCCATTTGTGAATGAGTTCGAGATCCCGGTCATAATCGACCTTTTCAAAAGAGATTTCTTTTTCGATCCTTGAATCGAAGTAGTGGTAGCTACCTCTCATAAGCAAGTTCAACCTCCTGTACGATTGGATTTCCGATCATCGTATAGACGGATTGCGTTTCCAGAGAACCGACAAGCTCATCCATATCGTGGAAACGCGTCAACAGATTCGCTTTGCAAGGTAAGACTGGCACATTGATCAGACTGTCGATGAACCCAACAGCAGTTCCTTTTTCAATATGTTTTTCAAGTCGTGATCTTAGAATCTGTAAAAGCTTTTCCTCGCCTATCAAGCCACTGACGCCAAAACTGTTGATAAGCCCGAACAGGTGATTGATGAGGAAATAGTAGCGAAGCCTTTCTTCTGCCACTTCATCCGAGCAGATGGTATTGCTTTTACGATTCAGATCAGGAAGCTGTGCTACTAGTAGATCAGCCTTCGATTCGCTGTAGTAATAGCCCTGATTGTCACGATAATAGAAAGTCCGAGGATAACCGTCGTCCAATTGGAGGACCGAATTCTGCTGATGGGCTTCCAATGCGATTCCGTATGTTTCATAGAGCCAGAGAATCGGATCCAAGGAAATTGATAGATACCGGTCGAACCAATTCATGCTCACTTCTTCCGTGCTCCGGTCTTCACGTCTCGCGATTTCCTCCACGATGGCTTGGATCCTCATTTTGCCGCCATAGGCATGATCCTGACATAATCCCGCTATCAAACTCGTGTTTTGATCTTTTTCATAGAAGGGGTTTTCCCGGATGATGACTTCAAAGCCAGTAGAATCCCCCTCCAGATCCAGATTCAAGTAAGCTGGATCCTCAATGATATGGAAATGATCAAATCGTTCCCGTAAATCCTGACCTACTTTCGTGGCTAGCACTCTCGAAACTTCAACTCCGCGGTCAAGCTCTTTCTTCTGGCTGACACGCAATGAATTCGTGATTTTGATCGGGACAGAAAACTTGAACATATACTTCGAATCTTTACTGTAAACTGTCCGGAAAGACGATGTAGCCGTATACTTTTTTCCTAACGGACCGATATATTCGAGCAATCGTCTATCCATGAGGGATTGTACATTTTCCTTTTCAATCAGATGTTTCGCCTGTAGCGGATGCGTCGGGATGAAGAGATCGTCTTCCTTCCCTTGAAGTCGGTGTAACTCAGCCGATTCCTTCAATTCCCGTTTTACAATGGCTGCGGCACTTTCATCCAAACTAGAGTCCTGTGCGACAATCGATGGATCCGCCCGGAAGTAATGCAGTTGAAACTCACCCTTGAGCTCAGGGGAATACAGATGCTCTTCTTTCTCTGAAATCCCCTGCTTGCTTTTTGATGACGGATGCAGCAAATGTCCGAACAACAACGACTGTTCTGATTCAATATAGCTGAAATTCGCATCGGACAATTGGTCTGCATCCAACGCACGTTCTTCCACGTATTTTGTGACATTGCGGCAGCTTAGAATGACCCGCAGCATGAATTCATCTACGGCATACTCCCGGTTCTGTTCGATCAACAATTCTTTTGTGATCAATGAAACAAGCGTGATGTAATCGATGATTCTAAGCGTCTGACTGCCTTCATGACGGTAATGGATTGGAAAAGTGAATATGTGCCGGCCTGTAAGAGACCAGTATTTGACCGGGATGATCAATTCTACTGCTTGATGCTGGAGCACACATTTGATCGTACGCTCTGCTTCTTTTTCGATCGATTGGAGAATCGTTTGGTCAGCTACTTCTTCAAAATTTCCCGTCTCCCTCAGATAGCAATTCAGAAAACTTTGCATCGTGGCTTGTTCTGCAATAGTTTTATAATTTTTCAATGGTTCAACCCCCGTTTACTTGAGTACATTTGTCCATATTGTTCAATCAATGTAAGAATATCCTTGATGTCATTCAGTGTCGTTCTAGGATTCAACAAAGTGAATTTCAAAAAGATCTCTCCCTCAACAGTGGTTTTCGCCATGATTGCCTCACCGCTCTCGAACAGCGTTTGTTGAATTTTTTTATTGAGCAAATCCAAGTCAAGTCCTTTTCCATCAAGCGGTTCATATCGGAATACGACTGTGTTCAAAACTGGATTCCGGTTAAGGATCCTGAAACCAGGACGAAGATAAAGCTCATCTGCAGTCTGTTTGGCAAGCTTGAACGTATGATCGATCATGTCACCGAATGTTTTCGTCCCAATCATCCGTAAGGACATCATCAGCTTCAGAGCATCGAATCGTCTCGTCGTCTGAGTTGATTTCGTTACTAGGTGAAGAATACCATTCTCTTCATCCTCACTCGGATTCAAATAGTCTGCATGGTGCTGGATATACTGGAATGAACGCTTATCTTTGACAAGGAATGCGCCACAGCTGATCGGTTGATAGAAAAGCTTGTGAAAATCGACGGTGATCGAGTCAGCCTGTTCAATACCAGTCAGCTTTTGAAAATGACTGTGGCTGAGGATCAAAGCCCCGCCATATGCTGCATCCACATGGAACCAGAGCCCATATCGCTCAGCAACCTGCCCCATCTCTATCATTGGATCGATACTGCCGAAATCAGTCGTTCCACATGTTGCGACGAGTGCGAAAGGCAATAATCCGTTTTCTTCAAGAGCTGTTAATTTTTCTTCGAGATCGTTCATACAAATTTGCTGCAGATCATCCGTTTTGATGACGATAACCGCATTTTCGCCTAAACCAAGCTGTGATGCTGACTTTTTCACCGTAAAATGAGCATGCTCAGAGCATAGGATCCTCAATCGATTAGCCTGTTCCGGCAGTCCTTCCTTTTGAACATGATGACCCCATTGCTTCCAACAATAATGGTCCCTTGCAAGAAGCAATCCCATATAATTCGATTGTGTTCCTCCGCTCGTAAAGGTGCCATCAGCCTGTCCTCCAAACCCGAACTTCGGAAGCAGCCAGCGTATCAGCTCATGTTCCAAATATGTAGCGGCTGTACTCTGATCCCAGGAATCCATCGACTGATTGAACGCGCTGATGATCATTTCAGCTGCTAAGGCCGGCAGTAAAGGCGGACAGTGCAAGTGCGCGATACTTTTAGTATTGCTGATATTGATATTGCTTTTTAGAAGAGGTTCTTGGATATCCTCCAGTAGTTCATATAAAGATTCTCCATTTTCCTTTACAAGTTGGAGCCTTTGGATCTCACGCCTGATGTCTTCAGGTGCTTTTCCGATGTAAGGTTTTGATTGATCTGTAAACGCCTCGATCAACTTCTCGGTCACCAGCTGGCTTGCATGGCTGTAGGCAGCCACCCCTGCTCCTTCCCCATGGAAAAAGAATGGATCGAAATCATTTGTAAGGTTGTCTGTATCTTCAAATTGAAAGGATGTAGGTTTCATTACTTTTGTAATCATCGAATCACCGTTCTCCAAGTACAGCTGTTACTGCATTCTTGAAAATTGCAGCCACTTCATCGACTTGTTGTTCTGTAATGATCAGCGGCGGTAAAATCCGGACGACACATCCATGACGGCCTCCGACCTCGAGAATGAGACCACGGTTGAAGCATTCACGTTGGATCCGGCTTGCCAGTTCCGGGTTGGCCGCGTGACTTCCATTCGATGCCTGTGTTTCTGCGGGGTCGACCATTTCGGCTCCTATCATCAAACCGCGTCCCCGAACATCACCGATTTCCGGGTACTTTTTCTGCAATTCTTTAAGCATAGCTTGGAGCTTGTCCCCCATACGATCTGCATGTTCTGAGAGGTTGTTTTCTTTGATGTATTGGAGGGTTGCTGTACCGGCGGCCATTGCCATCTGGTTCCCTCTGAACGTTCCGATATGTGCGCCAGGTCCCCATTGATCGAGATCTTTATCATAAATCACGACTGATAATGGCAGGCTCCCCCCGATCGCTTTCGATAGCACGATGACATCAGGTACGATTCCGGCATGTTCGAAAGCAAAGAATTTACCCGTCCGCCCGATACCGGTTTGGATTTCATCGATGATCAAAGGTATGCCCCTTTCTTTCGTTATCCGTCTCATTTCTTGAAGCCATTCTATAGGTGCCGGAACCGATCCGCCCTCCCCTTGGACGACTTCCAAGATCATCGCTGCTGGAGGCAAAATGCCGCTCTCAGGATCATCCAGGAGGTTCTCGATATATTGACTGCTGATTCTATGTCCGTCTTCGCCTTTTACTCCGAATGGACAACGATACACGTATGGGTAAGGAAGAAAATGTACATTCGGCATTAAACCTTGAACATGTTCTTTCGGCCCCAGGTTCCCGCTGATCGCCATCGTTCCATGTGTTGAACCATGATATCCACCATGGAAGGAAAGGATCGAACTTCTTCCAGTCGCGGTTTTCACAAGCTTCAATGCAGCTTCAATCGCATCTCCGCCAGTTGGACCGCAAAATTGGATCTTCGCTCTGTCTCTCATATCGTCCGGAAGAGATGAAAAGATCTCATTCACAAACTCTTCTTTAACAGGAGTAGTGAGATCCAAAGTATGTAAAGGTCTTTTATCCCGGATTACCTGTTCCAACGCTTTAATTACGATCGGGTGATTATGCCCAAGGGCCAGTGTCCCTGCACCTGCAAGGCAATCATAGTAGCGTTTCCCCTCAACATCTGTAACGAAAATCCCCTCCGCTTCTTCAATGGCGATCGGTATCCTTCGAGGGTAGGATCTTGCATTCGATTCCCGACGTTCTTGTTGTTCTAATAAAAATCTATTTGAAGTCTTTTCCATTACTGTCATCTAAATCTTCCTTTCTGATCTTATTGATAATGATTTTCATTTGCGATAACCCCACACTAATTGAAAATGATTATCATCGTCAATCATACTTGAGAACTATTCTCATTATGTTCGGGGGTTCTGAAACTTGTTTTATTGATTCTTAAGGTCCAATTAACCTACACACGAAACATACAACATAAAAAAGCACTGCCCGTCAGGACAGTGCTTATCACTTCTCAGTATCAAATTTTTTCATCAGATATCATAACTAAGACTAAAGACCCATCAATTTATCAATTATCCTGCAAGAATATCTCCTCTAGGGTATCTTATTTTTTCAGTACTTTGTCTTGCCAATGAGAATGCTAATGTCAGCGGACCTATTTTGCCTATGAACATGATCAAAATGATAATGACCTTTCCGATGGCTGTAAGCTCACCTGTCACCCCCATTGACAACCCTACCGTTCCGAAAGCGGAAAATACCTCAAATATCAGTGGAAGCATTGAAGTATGCCTTTCGGTAATACTTAACAACAGGATGGCTGTAAAAATAAACGCAAGGCCTATCGTAGCAATTGCCAATGCCTTTAATAAAAGGTGAGGATCGATGGTTCTCTTCCAAATGACGATTTCATATTTTCCTCTTAAAAAAGTATAGACAGCGAAACAGATGATCAAGAAGGTTGTCAGCTTTATCCCCCCAGCAGTAGAAGCACTCCCACCTCCAACAAACATTAGTAGGAGCATGAGTATGATTGAAGAGTCTTCCATACTTCCGATATCCAACGTGTTGAATCCTGCCGTTCGTGGTGTGACAGCTTGGAAATAAGAAGCGAGAATTTTTTCACCTGATGATAACGGCCCCAGGGTTGCAGGGTTATTGTACTCGAAAATGAAAATGATCAGGAAGGCAAACACATTGATGATCAATGAACCGATGAGCATCAATCTCGTATGGAGACTCAAGTGCCGGAATTCTTTCTCGGCCCATAAATCAGTTAATACCGTAAATCCAATACCACCCGTAATGAATAAGAATGTGATAATGAGATTGACCACCGGATCTCCAACAAAACCCATCAAACTATCAGACCAGATTGAAAAGCCAGCGTTATTGAAAGCAGAAATAGCATGGAATACGCTTGCATATAAACCTTGACCCAAGCCCATTTCAGGAGCCCATCTGATCGTCAAGAGTATGACGGCGATTAATTCACTAATAATTGAAAAAACAAAAAGCCTTTTGACGAGCAGGATGACTCCGCCAATCGTTGTCTGATTCAGTGCTTGTTGGACATACATCCTTTGTCTCATACCGATTTTTTTCCCAATCATCATGAAGATCAAAATCGCAAAAGACATGATTCCAAGACCGCCAACTTGGATCAACAACATGATCACGCATTCTCCGAACACAGTAAAAGCAGTTCCTGTATCGACAGTAATCAGCCCTGTCACCGTCATGGCGGATGTCGATGTAAACAGAGCATCCACCCAACTTATAGGTTCAGTACTAGCAAACGGGATCTTCAAAAGGAAAGTCCCTAAAAGGATGAATCCAAGAAATACGAAGACTAAAAACTGAGGTGGAGTTAGTTTGACATTCGTTAGAAATCTTCTCATTTCTACAAACCTTTCTCCTCAAACCGGTTTAAATTCTTATTAGACCCTATGACGATCAACGTATCCCCTTCTTCCAACCGGACATCTGCAGCCGGGGAAACGATGATTTCGATTCCTTTTTTGATGCCGACGATATTGCATCCATATTTAGAACGTATCCCTAGCTCACCCAGGGATTTTCCGTTCACTTTTCTTGTAGCGCTCAGTTCTACGATACTATGATCAGGTGATAACTCGATGTAGTCGATGATTTTTTCTGAAACAACATGGTGAGCTAGCCGTTTGGCGATATCCCTCTCAGGATGGATGATCCGGTCTGCTCCTATTTTTTCTAATACCATCCGGTGATATTTGGATTGAGCTTTGGCCCAAACCGTTTTGACTCCAATCTCTTTTAAAACGAGGGTCGTCAGAATACTTGACTGGATGTCATCACCAAGTGAGACGATGACGAGATCGAAGTTGCGGATACCTAGAGATTTCAAGACTCCTTCGTCAGTTGAATCAGCGACTACAGTATGTGTCGCAATAGAAGAATAGGCGTCCACTTTATCGGCATTCCTGTCGATCGCAAGAATTTCAGCATTCAAATCTGCAAATTCCTTACATAAGCTTCCTCCAAAGTTTCCTAGTCCGATTAAACCGATTTGTTTTTGAGTGTTGGCCATATACGATTTCCCCTTCATAGCTGTTATCCTTATAATGCTACATTTATCAAAGTGTTATGATGAAATTAATGCATACAAAAAACCACAGAGGCAGAATACCCGTGGTCATTGTTTTTGATCACGTTCATCATCCTCTCTTCACACGCTTACGAGGTTAGCTGTCGGATTCGGGCGTAAAGAGTCGCCCTACCTTTCTAACAAAGGATTCACCCCAAGTGACGTCCGCCACGTGAAATCGGGTCCCCCGCTCCATTAACGAATTCAGCGATAAGAATAAGAAACACTTTATTTTAAGCTCTTTTAAACTTTATTGTTGATATTTACGATCTTCCTCCCTTTCCGCGGGCTTAAAAAAGCGGAAGCGACCACGCTTAGTCACGTAGGTCAATGGAAGACTGACGAGGAGGCAGTTGCCGCCGCAGGAATTCTGAAGTGATCCAAGTGACTGGTCGCTGAGCTAGACATTACTTCTCTGAATTAGCCTTTCCGCAAGTCCCCACTCTTGCACATGGACTCAACACAAAAATGAAATCATTTTCATGTCTACGATGAGAATTCTTAGGAGCTTTCCTTATGCCGGCTTCGACGTTCACCATAAGACCATGGATTAATTTCCATCCTTGTAGTTTTGCGCCGAGTAACCGCAGGCGCAGGACGTACTTGTACAGGATGTACTGACTTCGACGTTCACCATAGGACGTGGTGGTATTTAGTCGAAGTTCATTATTATAGTCGAAGAGCCTTTTTAAAGAGTGCGTGGTCTTGCCTGGCTCACTTTTCCGGCTGGAGTTTCGGGAATTTCGCTAAAATCAACTACTATATTTAAGATGTCCCTTATATTACTCCTGTCTTACATATGCTGTAAAGGATCATTTAAGGCCAAATACCGCCATTTCACTTCATATTTAATTATTTATCTTAAATAACTTTGATTTACTAACCGGAACGTTCATTTCCTCTCTATATATAGTTGAATGATGGAGTTATGTCGTCCGCTGGATCTTTTCGATTAAAGGAATTTCCTCATGTCTATGGAAGTGTATAGAAGAAGCTGTTAACTCATTTAAGTATTTTAATCATAACAGAGGGAAAGAAGGTAAGATTTTTGAAGACATCAACACACGGAGACGTAGAAAGTCTGCATGTAAAAGCAACCGCTGGTCATATGTATTTGAACTATCACCTTTACTATTTCGATGGGATGCTTGTCGATACCGGACCAAACAGCTGTCAGGATGAAATACTGCCTTTTCTGGAGTCGAAAGATATACGTTCCGTCGTATTGACTCATTTCCATGAAGACCACACAGGGAATGCAAGCTGGGTTGAGAGCGAACTTGGTGTGCCATTGTATATCCATCCAATGTCAATTGAATTATGTAAAAAAGATGGCGTCTATCCTGATTACCGCCAAGAATTCTGGGGGCCGAGAAGGGCATTTCAGTCGAGACCTTTACGAACGAGCGTTCAGTCAGATAGCTATACCTGGGAAGCGATCCATACTCCAGGACATTCACGTGACCACCTCGCCTTCTTCAACGAAGAGACGGGCATCCTTTTTTCAGGGGATCTGTTCGTCACGCCGAGACCGAAAGTGTGTATGTGGCAAGAGTCAGTTCCGACTTTGATGGACTCGATCCGCACTGTTTTGTCATATGACGTAAAAGAAATGTATTGTGCTCATGCAGGATATGTCCCGAACGGAAAAGAAATGCTGCAGTTGAAGCTGGATTACCTGATGGAGATGAGTCAAACCATCAAACGTCTCCATGAGAAAGGCTGTTCCATCGAAGAAATTGATAAACAGCTATATCCAAAGGAATCACCGATTAAAGAAGTCTCAAAAAATGAGTGGGACTCGAAACATATCGTACGGTCGATCATTCAAGATGAGCCTTGTTTGATTTGATCGATTCCGTTTTTAAGATAATTCCGGAGTCTTCGGGATAATCTTGAAATTGTAGCGTTATACGCTCATTCGTCGGGATAATACATTAAAAAGGCTGAACACATTGGTGTTCAGCCCTTAGTCTTGATCATCTGTCATATCCATCAACGACGAGATCCAATTTTCCGGTGTCTGGTGCGATTACTAGCCCGTGCACTGGAATGTCATCAGGCAACAGGGGGTGATTGCGTACCATTTCCACACTATTTCTCACACTTTCTTCAACACTGCTGAAGCCACTCAACCATTTTTCAAGGTCAAGACCGGAATGCTTCAAAGTATTGATGGTGTCATCCGAAATCCCACGTTCTTTGAAGTGGCCGATCATTTTTTGGGGTTCAATATTACTCATACCGCATTGGTGGTGACCGATCACAAAAACTTCATCCGCATTCAATTCATAAACGGCGACGAGTATACTCCTCATTACACTTCCAAATGGATGGGAAATGATTGCCCCAGCGTTCTTGATCAATTTGAAATCACCATTGCGCAAGTTCATCGAACGTGGCAACAGTTCAACCAATCTTGTATCCATACAAGAAACAACAACCATCCGTTTGTCTGGAAGGTTTGATGTTTGATAAGGTTCATAAGCTTTTTCTTCTACGAAAGATTCATTATAGTTCAGAATTTCATCTAATAGTTGCATTAAAAAGCCCCTCTCTCCAATAAGATTAGTCAAAACCCACTTATAACTAATATATAAGTTATCTAGAGGAATTTCAAAGGTCTACTCCGAATCTTGTTCTTATAACGCCAATTTTTTTATATGATAGAATAATCATTTGTAACTGTTCGAAGGGGGTACAAACGATATGTACAAGTTTTCATCTATTTGTGTATTTTGTGGATCCAGTTTCGGGACGAGCCCGGTTTATCAGGAGAACGTTGAAAAGTTAGGTACCTTATTGGCACAGAACGGAATTGAGCTCGTATACGGAGGCGGCAACTCAGGATTGATGGGAGAACTCGCCCATGCTGTAATGAGCACCGGCGGAAAAGCGACCGGTATCATTCCGCGAAAAATAAATGAGCAAGTTGAACATTTGGAGTTGTCAGATCTGAAAGTCGTCGATACGATGCATGAACGGAAAGCTCTTATGTATCAGCTCGCAGATGGGTTCATTGCCCTTCCTGGTGGAATCGGGACGATGGAAGAAATGTTCGAGGTCATGACGTGGAACCAGCTAGGTTATCACTTAAAGCCGCTTGGGCTCTTCAATATCGACCATTATTACGATCCACTATATCAAATGCTTCAGCATATGTATAAGGAAGGCTTCGTCAAAAAGCAGCACCTTGAGCAAACTGTCATTGAAGAAGAGGCTGAAATACTATTAAACCGGTTGAATGAGCAGGAAGTCACGCCAATTGATAAATGGGACTGAAGACCACCAGCTGCTGAAGGATCACTTCCAGTCCTTCTTTTTTCATTTTTTTCCATACACTCATTTTTCCAGCAGTACATACGAAATAACTTTAAGATGGGATCAATGTTGAATGCAAGGCGACAGCCTGTTTATACCCCATCATCAATGGGTATTATTTATTTACATTCGAAAAACATCTTAGTGGGTGAATTTAATGATACAAGTGAATAAGAATTGGAAAGATTTTTTCAATAAACCCTATTCATTCTTTTTCGTCGCGGTCATTCTATTTTGGCTAAAGACCTATGTCGTTTACCATATTGAATTTAAACTGGAAATCAAAAATGCACTGCAATCATTCCTATTGTTCATAAATCCGATCAGCTCAGCCCTATTCTTCTTTGGAATCGCCTTATTGATGGCTGGTAAAAAGAGAATAAGGGCGATCCTGCTAATCAATTTTCTATTGTCGATCCTTTTGTACGCCAATGTAGCTTATTACCGATTTTTCAATGATTTCATTACGCTTCCGACTGTGCTTCACACAAATAGTACTGGCGAATTAGGTGACAGTGCTCTAGCGCTTATGAAGTTTACAGATGTGCTTTATTTTACAGACACATTCATTTTGCTAGGTTTGGCACTCTTCAAGATCATCGAACACCAAGCACCTATTTCAAGGAAAAAAATCGGGTTGGTTTTCGTTTCGGCTATTCTGATTTTCTCTGCAAACCTTGGTTTGGCAGAAACTGACCGGCCGCAATTGCTTACACGTTCATTCGACCGGAACTATCTTGTGAAATATATCGGACAATACAATTATCAAATCTACGATGCAATCGTAACGGCAAAATCATCAACGCAACGTGCGATGGCGAGCAGTGATGATTTGTCCGAAGCCAAGGAATTCATCAAGGCGAATCAGACACCACCGAATGAAAATTATTTCGGTGCAGCAAAAGATATGAACGTCATCTATATTTCTTTGGAATCTTTACAGACATTCGTCATCGATGAAAAAATCAACGGGCAGGAAGTAACACCATTCCTGAATAACCTTACGAAGGATCCGAATACGTTCTATTTTGATAATTTCTTCCACCAGGTAGGTCAAGGGAAAACATCAGACGCAGAATTCATGATGGCCAATTCCCTTTTCCCATTACCGAGTGGGGCCGTTTCTATGGAGAAGGCGCAAAATACGTACCAATCTCAACCTGCCATTTTAAACCAGCATGGATACACGACGTCGTCCTTCCATGGAAATACCAAAACATTCTGGAACCGGGACCAGATCTACAAAGCATATGGAATCGAGAAATTTTTCGACTCTGCGTATTATGACATGAATAATGAAGATGTCATCAACTATGGATTGAAGGATAAACCGTTTTTCGAAGAGTCTATTCCTTATCTTAAAAATCTGGAACAACCTTTCCATGCAAAAATGATCACATTGTCGAACCATTTCCCATTTAAAACGCATGAAGGAGATGTCGACTTTCCAACGCCAGAGACGGAAGATGAAGTTGTGAACGGATATTATCAGACCGTACATTATACAGACCAGGCTGTTGAACAGTTTTTCAATGATCTGAAGGAAGCTGGATTGTATGATAACACCATGATTGTCATGTATGGCGACCATTATGGAATTTCTACAAACCATAACAAAGCGATGGAACAATTGATAGGAGAACCGATCACACCATATAAAAATGCACAGCTTCAAAGAGTGCCGCTTTATATTCACATTCCGGGTGTAAAAGGAAAACAAGTCCATGAATATGGCGGGCAAGTCGACGTTCGTCCGACAGTATTACATCTACTCGGAATAGAAGATGAACCATTTTTATCATTCGGGTCTGACCTGCTCTCACCAGAGCATCGGGAAATCGTCCCGTTCCGTAACGGTGACGTGATGACGCCGGAATATTCATCCGTCAATGATAAATGCTATGAAAATCCGAGCGGTAAAGCTGTGGAGAATAAATATTGTAAAGATGCTGTTGAATTCGGAAGAAAAGAGCTGGAGTTATCAGATAACATTGTCTATAGTGACCTCTTGCGTTTTTACAAACCAAAAGGATTCAAGCCTGTAGACCCTTCAGATTATGATTACAGCAAGGATCAAACACAATAAACTCTAAAGTTAAGATCTGCTTTCAGATGATGAAGGCAGGTTTCTTTTTTGGCCGATCGGAACCTCTTGAGATTTTATCCGTTTACCGAATACTCATATGGGGTATTTTTTATGAGACATGCTTTCTTGGAGGGATCTGTCATTTTTTTAACCGTATTTTCGTATTTTGCAGTTACTTTAGGAATTTTGTCTGCTCTCTTCATCCTTATTGATGTAGTCAAAAATCCTCAACCGATGGGGATCATGAATATCGTATGGCCAATCAACGGGCTATACCTGGGTCCTCTTGGGGTATATGCTTATTGGAAAATCGGCAGGGTAAAACAAACGGAGCATCAAAACGATTCCAGGAAGAAAAGCGATAATGTGGATGATCACGAAAAGATGCATGGGGATAAACCTCGTTGGCAAGGGGTATTCGTTTCAACAAGTCATTGTTCCAGTGGATGTGCTTTCGGTGATGCTATTGGTGTGCCGATTGTAACAATGACCGGTTTGACGATTGCTGGTTCAGTGCTATTTTCACATTACACCGTTGAATTCATTCTCGCATATCTTTTCGGGATCTTCTTCCAAGTCTTTTCAATCGTACCAATGAGCAGAAAGATGGGACATGATATTAGTTGGAAAACAGGATTGATAAAAGCGATTAAAGCAGATACATTTGCCTTGCTCGCATTTGAAGTCGGTATGTTTGGATGGATGGCCATCGTTCATTTTTACTTATTCACAGAACCGCCTAAACCAGATACGGTGACCTATTGGTTCATGATGCAGATCGCAATGATACTTGGAACAGCATCCAGTTTCCCAGCAAACTGGCTCTTAGTCAAAAAAGGCATTAAAAGTATGTAATGGAAAAGGGCTGACCCAAAAGTGTCTGACTCTCACTGTTCCTAATAACATTTTGAGAAAAAACACAAAATGTTGTGCTGATAGTGTCTGGCACTATGTTTGGGACAGCCCCTCCTATTTTTGTGGTCTTGCCCATATGAAATACATAAAACCAGCCAGAGCTCTTTCCATTTTCATGACTTCCAGTGGAGATTCCTCCACAAACCCAAGAATATCACGAGCCTGATGGCAACCGATCATTTTATATGCTATCCGATCGATTCCTTTTTGGATCCCTCTTAAAATTCGATTCGTACTTTTCCCATGCTCGAGCATCAAGACTTTTCCGTCCGGCTTACACCATCTCTGAAAGCGGTTCAACACTTCCACCGGGTTTTCATAGGAGCAGAATGATAAGGAAGAAACAATCGTATCGAAGCTGTTCTCTTCAAAATTGATCGTTTCGACATCTGCCTGTTTCAAATCTATCGTGAATGGATAGGAATTAATGGCCTTACTAGCTGCATTAAGCATTTCTGAACTGAAATCGACCCCTGTCAATTCGGTTACATTTTTATAATAAGGGAGGTTCAGCCCGGTGCCGATCGCAACCTCCAGGGTCTTTCCCTCTGCATCAGGAATGATCCTTTTCCGGAATTTTGCTGTAGGATCTTTCTTTTGCAGCTTTTCATATTTTTTGGCTTGCTTATCGAATTTTCCAATGTGAGCGTTTTTATCCAATCATACGCCCCCTTCCTTATTCATCAACTGTTTTCAGGATTTGGCAGCAGGAAGCTCATTACTGCAGCTGCGACAAGAATGATGATCGCATATATGATTGATTGCTGGTAATTCCCCATCATGTCGTATAACATTCCTGGCAAGTAAGAACCGAGCGCTGCACCAATCTGGTGACTGAGAAACAAACCACCTACCACAAGACCGATACTGTAGGTTTTAAAATACTCTGTAGCAAGCTTGATCGTCGGGGCAACCGTGGAAAAGTCGACGATTCCAAACGAAATGCCAAAAAACATCAACATTGCCGGGTTATGATGAAAGAATACCGCTAAATCTGAAAAACCTCCGATGATGAGAAGCAACACCAATGTCATACCACGAATTCCATATAAGAAACCTAGCATCTTCCTGCAATCCCACTTATCCGAAAAATACCCTGACGTGATCGTCCCTGCAAAATTGAATGCAGCTAATAGCCCGATCGTCCAACTGATGACCGCATTCGAGACACCATGATGCTTTGAAAATGGAATCAAGTGGGTATCGATCAACCCGCTTGTCGTTACACCGCAAACGAAGAAAGGGAGCATCAAAAACCAAAACTCCTTCTTTTTCAGCACTTTGAGGAAAACGAACGTCCCTGTTGCACGAATTGGCATTTGAACGGTTTTAGCAGGTCTTTTGACTGTATACCCATAGGGTTGCAAGTCCATTTCAGCTGGCCGGTTTTTGATGAAAAACACGAGCAATGGCAGGAAAATCAGCATCAAGAACAATCCATACGATAACACGGTCGTCTGCCACGTGGTCCAGCTGATGAAATTGAGTGTTGATGGGACGATCAATAACTGTCCTGCAGCCGTCCCAGCAGACAAAATACCTAGTGCCAGGCCGCGTTTTTTCTGAAACCAGTTTGAAATGACGACAGTTCCAGCTACTTGCGAGGCACCGCCAAAACCGATTGATGCGATGATTCCATATAAAAGGAATAATTGCCAAGGGTGATGTGCAAATGCCGTCATGAACATTGCCGTCCCGACGAATATCACACTGCCAACAAAGATCGTTCGAGGACCGACATGATCGATAATTCTTCCGACCACTGGTTGGGAAATACCGAATATGATATAGCTGACCATCCCGACCATGGATATCAATCCACGGTTCGACTGGAAAAAAGATTCCCAAGGTTCAATAAAAGCACCGAATGATAAACGGATCCCCTGTATGGTCAAAAGTGTCAGGAATGCCAGGGCAAGGATGATCCATGCGTAATGTATTCTTTTGTTATAAGCTGTTTGCTGTCCTTGCTCACTGATTGTTTCTGGTCCCTTCATCATATCACCCCCATCTAACCTCATATTAATTCAAAATTCCGACTCTCGGAATAATCATTATGATATAATTGATATAACAAATCGTTATAACCAGGAAGGTGGTTCAGATGACCTTACAACAGTTGCGTTTTTTTATTGAAGTTGCCGAAAAAGGCAGCATGTCAAAGGCCGCAAACAGTCTCTTCATCTCGCAGCCAGCGCTGAGCAAACAATTGAAACAGCTTGAAAAATCATTGAACCAAACTCTGATGATCCGGACGAATATAGGCATCAGGCTTACTGAACAAGGAAGGCTCTTTCTTACGAAAATCGGGCCGTTAGTCGAACAACTCAATTCTGTCATTTGCGAAACCATCAATCCCACTACGTTTCGATTCGGTTCCTTGCCGACCCTGGCATCCTATTATTTTCCGAAAATCGCAAAACAGATGAAATCCCATCAACTGTTTACGGTGCTAGAAAGCAGAAGCACCCAATTATTGGAGTCCCTTCAAAAAGGTGAAATTGATGGTGCGTTCATTCAGGATTTTGAAGAAGGGGATGGAATCCGTGCTCTGACACTTTTTGAGGAAGAATACTTAGTGGCGATTCCTAGCGATCATCCATTCGCTCGCAAACCTCTGATCAACCTTGATGACCTTGATGAGGAAAAAATCATCCTTCCGCTGATCCCTTGTGAAACACGCCTAAAAATAGAAAACATGTTTAAGGAAAATGGAATTTCATTTCAACTGGCACTCGAAACGCCTTATGAAACGATCCTCGGTTATACGGCAGAAGGAATCGGACTATCATTCATACCGGAAATCCAGGCCGAACATGTCCAGCATCATGGTGTCGTTTACCGCCGCTTGGAGCCTGCTGCTCTTAAGAGAACACTCCACTTTGTCACCAAATCCGATCTCGTCTTTGAAATGATCCAACATTATCGAACAAAGGGCAAATTGGTTGAAGAAGTCGTCCCTTCTTGAAAAGGCTTAGGTGGTGGGTCAACCACCTAAGTCTAAGTCCTTTCATTAACCACTTCCCAAAAAATCCGCTTATTACGCTTTTCGTTCATCTATTAAAACACCTCCACCATAGAAATTATTCTACAAATACCCATGCACCACTATATTGTTAACCTATATTATTTTTGAGTTGACATATTTTCTTGGTTTCCTTATATTCTACTAGAGAGACAACTATGATTTGGGGGAGACTTTTATGAAACTGAAACCGATTGATATTACACTTGCTGCTGTATTTGCGGCCCTCATGGCGGTCGGAGCGAACCTGACCTCTTTACTTGTAATCGGGAGTGTACCAATAACCTTACAAACCTTTTTCAGTGTTTTGACCGGCTTGATTCTAGGAAGTCGTCTTGGTGCGATTTCGATGACCGTTTACGCCTTGCTCGGACTGGTAGGAGCACCAGTATTCGCCCAATTCAGCGGTGGATTCGGCATGCTCCTGAAACCGACGTTCGGGTTCATCCTTTCTTTTATTCTAGTAGCCTATGTAGCTGGCAAAATCGTTGAATCGAATTCCAGCAAGCAGAGATACATGGTTGCAGCCTTGGTCGGTATGGCGATAAACTACATAGCCGGTACAAACTGGATGTATGTAGCGATGAAGGTTTGGACGGCTGCTCCTGAAGGATTCACGTACAAAATGGCTTGGGCATGGATGCTTGCACCCCTTCCGAAAGACATCATTTTATCAGTTTGTGCAGGACTGATTGCACCAAGACTCAACCGTACTCTTTCGAAGACCACTCGTACAATTAAAAAATCAGCGGCATAAAAGAGGAGTGTTAATATGACAACGAAGTGGAATGACCTTGCAGACCGTGTAATCGGTGGCGGAGAAATTACCGATGATGAAGCTTTATCTATTTTGGAAGCACCTGATGAAGAACTTTTGCTTTTACTCTATGCAGCTTATCAAATCCGGAAGACCTACTATGGGAATAAAGTGAAGCTCAATATGATCATGAATGCTAAATCCGGCTTATGCCCTGAAAACTGCGGATATTGTGCTCAATCGATCGTTTCAAAAGCACCCATCGACTCTTATCCGATGGTCGAAAAACAAACCCTTCTGAACGGGGCAGAACAAGCTCATAAAATGAATGTCGGGACATATTGCATTGTTGCCAGCGGTCGTGGTCCGACGAACCGCGATGTCGATACCGTCGTATCCGCAGTTGAAGAAATAAAAGAGAATTACAATTTGAAAATTTGTGCGTGCCTTGGTATTTTGAAACCTGAGCAGGCGGCAAGATTGAAGGCGGCTGGGGTAGATCGCTATAATCATAACTTGAATACAGCTGAAACGAATCACGAAAACATCACAACTTCCCATACATATGATGATCGTGTCTCTACTGTCAATATTGCGAAAGAAGCTGGCATCTCACCATGTTCAGGTGTGATCGTGGGCATGAAAGAAACGAAACAAGAAGTCGTCGATGTCGCCCGAAACTTGAAAGTTCTTGATGCAGACTCCATTCCGGTCAACTTCTTGCACGCGATTGATGGCACCCCCTTGGAAGGCACTCACGAGCTCGATCCTAGACACTGCCTTAAGGTGCTGGCGCTGTTCCGCTTCATCAACCCGACGAAAGAAATCCGGATATCGGGCGGACGTGAAGTGAATTTACGAAGCCTTCAGCCACTCGGTTTATATGCAGCCAACTCGATCTTTGTCGGTGACTACCTGACTACAGCAGGTCAGGACAGTACAAAGGATCACGAAATGTTAGAGGATCTCGGCTTTGAAATCGATTACGTCAAAGTGCCCGTTAAGTGATCATTACGCCTCTCTCCAAAAAGATTTCATAACAACTTGATTATACTAACCGAACAGATAGACAAAACCCACGAAAAAGTTTCATTTTCTCCGTGGGTTTCTCTCATTAACCGGCATTCCCTCACCGTTCAACCAACTTCCACATTTTTAGTTAAATACGCCCAGTTCTGAGGAAACCGGTAACGCAGGCGCCAATATGTCGCTCCGAGAAGGTTATATACTTCCGATTGGGTGTACTTTGCGACATAACTTTTTATATCCTCAAACCATACCGCATGCTCAATACCATCTCTTCTATAAATATATCCCGGAGCTTGTGCTGTCAGATCAAATGTAATCGGAATCCAATTCGCTATCGCCAGGTTTTGGGCATTATTCACGGTAATAGCTCGAGCAACATCCCCCTCCTGATAAGGAAGCGTCCAGTCATACCCATACAGTGCCATTGCCATCATGACTTTACGGCGGTTGATCTGCCCAGTTGCATATATCAACACTTGCTCGACCCACCAAATAGGGGCGATGGGATTAGGAGGCCCGATCGCATACCCATAATCGATAGTCATGATCGAAACAATATCGGCTACTTCCCCGATCGCCCTGTAATCCAGGAATCCGACTAAGCGGTTCGTCGGCATATCGCTGCTTTTTGCGTGAGCGTTGACCTGCAAAATCCTTGTTCCAAGAGCACTTTTCAATTCCCGCAAAAAGGTAGTGAACTCATTTCGTCTTGTCGGCGGTACAAATTCAAAATCAATGCTTACTCCTGCAAAGCCTTTGTTGGTAACTGCGGTAACTAAATTTTTGATCAGCGTCCCCCTGGCAGTTGTGCTTTGTAAAACAACCTCAGCCAATACCGGACTGAAATTATTTTGTTCATAGTTGCTGATGACCAACAAAGGTTTGATATTCAATTGTTTACTAAACTGTATAATCGCTTCATCATTCGGTTGGATAAGAGCCCCTTCACGGGTGAATGAGTAGGTGAAAATACCAAGGTAGGTTATACTTCCCGAGATCTCTCTTAAAATATCCTGATAAGGCGACTGATCCCAGGCATCAATGAAGATAAGCGTTTGCATGGGGTATTTTAACGGTGTCGGGATCCGGATCCGTTGGCCAACTTGCAGGGCGTTCGGGTCGACACCAGGATTTGCAGAGGTGATTGCCTGGACTGTCGTCTGGAATTGCTGTGACAGCTTCCAGTACGTATCCCCCGCCCTGATCTGATAAAACCTTTCGGGCATGCTTTGATCAGGGATATATAGGTTCAATCCAGGCACGAGTGCATCCGAAACCAGTCCATTCACCAGTTGAATCGTTGGAATAGGAACCCTGTAAATGCTTGAAATCCTCCATAATGTATCCCCGTAAACGACTGTATGAATCGCCATATCCATCCTCCATCAACATTCTGTCCTCTTTTATATTCATATTATCAGGAGTAAGGGGTCATGCGACAAGTTCCGTAACTTTCAAAACTTCATAAGAAAAGCTCCCAGAATCGGGAGCTTTTAAATTATACTGCTTGTTTCATTTCCACTTCCTGTTTTCTTGAATCGAGACCAGGACTGATCAAGTAGTAGATCACCGTCCCCGTCAAGCCGATTGCCGTAATCACAATAGCCATAATCCCGGAAGGCAGAATTGCACCAACTGTTACGGTGATGGAGACGATCAACATCGCCAGGTTATATTGCAGCCCGTTGAAAGCCATATATGAGCTTCTGGCATCATCCGGTGGAATAGCTGCCATGTACGACTGTTCTACTGGCACCCGGCAAACTTCCCCGACTGTCAAGACTGCCATCATGATCAATAAAAGAAGTATGTTATTCGAGTAGGCGATCACACCATATCCAATCGTAAAAATGAAGCAGCTTCCGACCAGGATGGATTTGTCTCTGAACGGCGTAATCAGTTTTGCTGCAAACAATGCCATCAGTGCTACGAGGATGGTATTTTCACTCCTCAAGAAGCCCATCATTTGTACACCGTCAATTTCCCAGAATAAAAACTGTTGAACTGGCATTTCCGCACTCAACCGGATTCCTACATAGTTCGTCAACTGGAACTCCATCGATAAAATCAAGACCCCTGCGATGACGTACATAACAAACAGTCGATCATGCAAGACTTTTTTATAATTCGAAAACAACTGCTTAACATGCTCTTTCGGCTTTAGAACCGAGCTGACCGGAGCATAGCTCTCGTCGATGAAGAAAGCGACAAGATAGACCACCACTCCTGTGACTACAGTCAATGCCAGGAACAACTGGAACAAGTAATCTTTGAAAAGGAATGCTCCTAATATACCGCCAATCGCGATCGATAAGTTATTCGCCCAGTAGGTGATCGAATACATCAACTTACGCTGCTGAGGTGTACTGACATCGATGAGCATGGCAGAGTTCGCTGGACCAGCCAGTCCCCAGCAAATGCTGTTCACGGTCATCATCATGAAAGTAACAGCTGGTGAAAAGAACCACGGCGAGTTGCAGATCATCATAATAAAAAAGGCGGCGAATCGCAAGGTCTCCGCAAACAACATAATCTTTTTGCGACCGAACTGATCGGCGAAGTAACCGCCGATAAAATTGATTCCGATTCCAATGAAAACATTGATCAACAATAAAAGCCCTGCCATTTTGGCACCAAAATGGACCGCCAAATAAATCGACATGAACGGAAAGATCATGCTTCCGACAAAACGACTCATAAACGTTTCAATGATACGGATCTTGATATTTTTGTGAAAGTCTCTGAATCTCATAGTATACCTTCTCTCTCTATTTGTTACCTCAATTGTATGGTTTGTACATTGTTTACGAATCGTGTCATGGTATCAACTTTTCTACAACTTTGGATGTACGACTTCGTTTTTCTCTCTCCATTCATGCTCCAACAAGCTATAAATTGATGAATCCCGTCATATGTTTTTTATCCGTAGATGATTAAGTAGTCGTCCTTCATAGCTCATCCCTAATTTCGTTAGAACTTTTGCAGATCTGGAATTGTCAGGGTCGTACGTTGCAACAATCCGGTGTAAACTAAGTGTTGAAAATCCAAAATCTAATAAGACGTTACTGGCGTCAGTAGCGTAACCTCTTCCCCAATATTCCGGATGAATGATATAGGCTAATTCATGCTCTTGTGCTCACCGTCCACATGATTTAGTTCAGCAGCACCAATAAGTCGGTTCTATCTGATTTCAATCACGGCAAAAGAAAATCTTGTTCTCGGCGTTTTTTTAGACGATTCAATGATTTCCCTCACATATAGTTTGGTATCTGCTTCACTATTCGGTCCCCAAGGCTGGAATCGACAAACTTTTTCAAGGGATGCATATGCATGTACTGACTTCCAATCTTCTTCCACAAATTCTCTTAAAAAAATACGATTGTCTAGTAAACTCTCCATCTATTGCCTCTTTCTATAAAATCAATTCAAGGACTTCGTCTATTTTATGAACCTGGCCTGGTTGGTTGATCCTCATACATAAAGATCGATGAACCCGTCTTGCCGCCGGGACCATTTTACGGATCGTCTCAAGATTCCCACTTGCGTTTGATCCTATCCTCCAATTTTCTAAAAGCTTCAATTGGAACGCTTCTAAAGGGCTCCTTTCTCCTTCTATCTTTGACCAGTCACCGAATGAATTGGGCTGAATCCCTTTTTCTATATACCAGCCTGCAGCTATCAACCATTTCAGACCAATGATCAGGGTATGAACGTACGACTCCTCATCACGCATTGCTCTACGGTAGACTTCATGAAAATAGGCGAATAATTTCCCCTGCCAGATAAAAAACTCCTCTTCCGTCATTCGATATGAATGACGAGCAGATAGATTTTTACAATTTTTCAACATACCAGCTGGATCATATGCAATCTTGATGTCTTTCATCCATACAGATGGCTTCAAATCCTTCATGCGGTAGTAAAAACAATCCACTTTTAAAAATGGACGGTAGTGAGCAACCGTATAGTTCGTCTGTCCAGGACTTCTTTCAAAGAACAATACGTCACCCCATGCTTTAGCTCTTTCTTCTTTTAAGGGAGGACCGTTTGATTCATTTCATCTTTGATGACTACACGGACATCAATGTCAGAATAAACATCGGTTTGCCCTGATCCGATAGAGCCTCCATAAAATAGACCTAGCACGTCTTTATCATTGATCAAATCATCTTCGATTTTCTGGATGATCTTGTTTCTTTTTTCGGGCAGCCCTGAATCCCTGGCATATAATCCCGCACATCACTATCAACTCCTCATGTTTTTCCCGATCGTCGTATCCATACCATCGATCGTTTTGGCGTTTTTTTCTCGTCGGTAGTTTTCGAGCATCGGTGCTTTTTTCGTATTGGAGATATTCAAAGTTTCCCGTTCTCCTGCATAATCCATGAACGGAATGCTGTATCCACAGGAAGTCGAGACTCTATGGATTTTTGCTGTGATGATCTGCCGGGTACCTGGAAGAAGGTCGAAATGCTTGATGTATTCATCCCAGTCTTCAGAATCAGGCAGAATCACGTTCCCTGTACCATACAGTCTCAAAATCTGTGGAGGTCCTTCGAATGCACAGAACATGAAGGTAATCCGTCCGTTCTCCTCGATATGGCCGCTCGTTTCATTGCCACTCCCCGTCAGATCCAGATACGCAGCTTCAGTTGAAGAAAGAATGCGCAATGTATCATAACCTTTTGGTGAAACGTTCACGTGGCCATCAGCTGATAAAGGTGCCGTACTGATAAAAAACAGATGCTGTTTCCTGATGAAATCCATGTGATCTCTCTGTATCTCTGAAAATTGTTTTCCCATGAAGAGCCCTCCTTTTAATCAATGCGATCTTAATCGTTTCCTCGTGAATATCCTCATTTGTATCCACATCAGCTTTACCCAGCGTTTTGATAAAAATGGGGCTTCCTTGTTCCGCAGCTAAGACCGCACCACTGATCAATTTTTTGTTCTCCACATGCGTAAACAATTGCTCAAGCTTTTCCGTTTTCTCTGACATTCTCTTCCCCCCTTAATTCACTTCACTTGCGAGATTAGACTCTGTGAAATACTTTGTTTTAGCCGGTAGTGTTGTCAGCCACACCAACATCATCAACATGAGTAATGACCCTGAAATCACAGCAGTTTGGACTGTGAAAACCTCTACGACCAATCCGATGACTATAATGAGGAGTATTTGGAAAGTCGATTGGAACAAACTGATGATACTTACAACCCGACCCATGATTCCAATAGGCAGATTTTTTTGATAAAAAGTGATGAATCCTGTGTTTGCGCCTGCCAATGCAAATGATAGGATAAAAAAACCGACTGAACCTCCAATAAAAGATGTCGAGAATGCATAAATGAGATATCCAGTTGCTGTCATCAAGGTACCTATTCCGATCAGATGCCGCAATGGGATTTTATAAGCAAGAATCGTGACAAACAGAGAACCTGCGATGAATCCGATTCCAGCGATACTGACTAATACCCCATAAGCCCCTTCTGAGAGCCCCAGCACCCTTCTTGTAAATACGACTTCTGTTGAATCCAACGCTGCGGTGAACACCATCGTAATCTCGAAAAGAGCGTAAACTCCCATAACATATGCAGCTTTTTTACTGAACGACATGACTGCTTTCCAATCTTCTTTTATCACTTGTAAGTCAAGTCGTTCACCTGCAGAAAAACCTTCAGTGTCCATACCTGGCAAAAAGGCGACGATCAAACCAGATAGTAGAAACGACAATGCATTCATATAGATTGCCAGCTCTACTGAGCCGATGAAGACAAGTGCACCGGCGATTGCCGGCCCGATGACAAAAGCACCGGAAGACATCAGATTATGTAACGAATTGAACCGCTTCCTCCGGTCTACAGGTACTAGCTTAGTAATGTATGTTGTTGCCGTCGGGTGGAAAAATGAACTCGCCATATTGACCAAAAGTACACAAAGATAGATCAACAGGATCGAGGAAAAAAACGGGATGATGGCGACAATCACAGCACGGATCACATCAAGCATAATCATGATGCGCCGTTTGTCGAAACGGTCTGTCACACTACCTGACCAGAAGCTGGTCAGCATCGAAGCAAATGGTTTTAACATGTAGAGCCCCGCAACAGCCACCGCAGATCCATACACATTCAATATCATAAGGTTCAAAGCAATGAGGTAGATCCAGTCCCCCAGATTAGAGATGCCGATTCCCGCTAAAAGTAAAGACGGATACTTCCATTTCTTTTTCCATGAATGATAAATTGTTGTCCCAAATCCATCACACCTTCCGAAGAGATTTCTATATACATTACCTTAACTTCCACAATTTCACAATAGAAAATTTGAAGTTTTTGAATATAAATAAAACGAGTGTAGATACCCACACTCGCTGTTTAAAGATAAGATGAAATTTTAGAATAGTTCCCAAACCTGGGTACAGCCACAGCTTCTTTTCTTCTTGCAGTCATCATGCTTGCCGAAACTATGCTTTTTGTCAAAATCGTCAAACTTTCCAAAGCTATGCTTTTTGTCAAAGTCGTCAAACTTTCCAATGCTATGCTTCATGTCACAGTCGTCAAACTTTCCAATGCTATGCTTCATGTCGCAGTCGTCAAACTTTCCAAAGCTATGCTTCTTTTTACTATCCTTCTTACCACTTGTTATATCAATACTGTAGTTGTATTTAAGTTTTCCACTACTATGCTTCTTCTTATGGTCATCATGTTTGCAGCTGCTTCGCTTTTTCTTGTGATCGTCATGTTTTCCACTGCTTCGCTTTTTCTTGTGATCATCATGTTTACAGCTGCTTCGCTTTTTCTTGTGATCGTCATGTTTTCCACTGCTTCGCTTTTTCTTGTGATCATCATGTTTTCCACTGCTTCGCTTTTTCTTGTGATCATCATGTTTGCCGCTGCTTCGCTTGCCGCTACTACAACCACTACTTCGTTTTCCGCTGCTACAACCGCTGCTTCGTTTTCCGCTGCTACAACCGCTGCTTCGCTTGCCGCTGCTCTTTTTACATTTCTTACAGTCACAAGAATTTACTTCGATAAGGTTGTCCTTTTCGCTCACAAACATTCCTCCCTTCTCTATCAGATGCTACATAATATTAAAGGGAAGATAAATTTGTAACGGCGAAAATACTAATTTTACAGAATAGAATTCATTTATTTCCATATCATGGACTATATTTGTGTGAATTCTATAATAAGGTGGGTGGTGATTTGATGATTGATCAATTCAAGAAGTTTGGCGGTCATGATCTAACAAGACCCGGAGGATTTACGGTTTAGCAATAGAAAAGTTCCTGGGTAAAAAATCGTACTCTTTTGGAGCCTTTTATAGGTGGGGTTATTTCTTTTACGACAGTCTCCAAGCTTATTGAAAGATTCTTAGGAAGGTTTATTAAGCTGAAGGGGATTTATATGTGAAACTAATCTAAATAGGACTTACTTCAATTTCAGTAAGTCCTTTTGTAATCCTATCTAAAATAAAGGATATAAACAGCTAATGCAAGCAGGCTGAGGATGAAGGTCACTACATATATCAAAGTCAACACTTTTAGATTGACCTTCAGGGATCGGGATTCATAATCATGAGACCGTTTCAATTGAGCAGCTGTTCGATCAGCTTCCATTTCATATTCTTTACTTGTTCTATCAACTTTTCTCCCGACCATTATAGTGCCTACCAGTGAAATGACCCCTACCAAGATAACAATGGCGGTTAAAATTGTATACATGAAAACACCTCTCAAAATGAACCTTTTTCCTTGTTATTATAATGAATTGTGTAAACGAGTTCCAGATTTAAATCTATTATAGCATCACCAGACAATCTTTCCCTGATAGATATGTGACAGATTACCTAACTACTGATGAGTACAAGGACACAAATACACCCTTTAGCATTTCTTCCTTCAACCTTTTTCTTTAAAATGATAAATACTGCCACATTCACAAAAAAATAGAGAGATAGGTGGAACATCATGAAAGGAACATCACATCTGCTTGTTGGAGGGGTTGCAGGATTGATCACTTCCAATGCTCTTCAAACTGATCCGACAACGACAGGTATTCTAATCGCGTGTGGAGGTATTGCCGGTCTTGCTCCAGACATTGATGTCGATGGGACGTTAAGCAACAAGATCACAAATACGCACAAATTCATCCAGACACTTGCCCAGATCATCGGTATTTTACTGATCGTATACAGCTTTGTGGAAGGGACTGGGATGGAAAAGTGGTATGGCATGGGGACAGGCGTCGGGATCATGGCTGTTTCTTCATTCATAACGAGGAGGCATATGCTTACGGTATCCGGGGCGGGTGTTTCGATCGGTGGCTTCATGCTCCAGGAAAATTGGCTGTTCCTGCTTGGCATTTACATAATCGTCGCTTCCTTCGTCCCTCATAGAAGCTATACACACTCGATACTGGGGATTGTGTTTTTCGGTGTCATCGCTCATCAATTCGAAGCTTCAATCGGGATTGAGGGCATGTTCATAGCCAGTCTTGCGGGGTATGCGAGCCATTTGGTTGGAGACATGAAATTCCTGCCTGTCAACAAAAGAGGCGTGAAACTCTTTCTCCCATTCTCAAAATTGGAAATGTAATTGAAACAGGGACTGGCTCGACGCAGGAGCAGTCCCTGTTGTTTTTCCTTAGTAATCCAAATTCAGTTTTTCTTCGCGCTCAAGCCTTTTCCGATACACGAAAGCGGAAATCGTAATGCTGATTTCGAATAAAACGATCAAACAGACGAGTACAAGGATATCGGATAAAAAGTCCGGTGGTGTCAAAATGACCGCCAAGACGGTAAAGACGAAGTAACAGATCTTCCTTGACTTTTTAAGGCGATCCGGATTCAAGATTCCTAAGGCAGTCAGGAAGAGCACCACCACTGGCATTTCAAACAAAATCCCGAAAGGAACCGTCATTTGGAATAGGAAATTGAAGTACTTTTCCGTCGTATAAAACATCTGGAAACCTTCGTTGGATAGTCCCTGCAAAAAGCTGAGGACTGTCGGAAAAACAATTGCATAACCGAATCCAAGCCCGGTAATGAATAATAAAAATAAGGCAGGGATCAGCATCAAAGTCGCCTTCCGCTGTTTCACCTCTAAAGCTGGGAGGACGAACCGCCATGTATGATAGGCGGCCAGCGGGATCGTCAAGCTGATCGCTACAACCCCGGCGATTTTAAAATAGATCCATAGAATATCCGTCGGACCTAAAAGTGCCAGTTCAGTGTTCAAATCTTTTACAAGGAATTGATAGATTTGTTCTACGAAAATGAATCCTACTATGAAAAATGCTAGAAAACTAGCCCCTACGATGAGAATCCGTTTCCTTAACTCATCGAGGTGATCGACCAGCTCCAATTCTTGGGCCATCCTCTCAGCTCCTTTTCCTCTCATAAAATTACGTTCGGCTTATTTATTTTAGAAATCGGCTCATAAATTCGGAATTCCGCTTATAAATCTTAAATTCGGCTCATTTTAGTCTTCAAAACCTCATTCAACTGCTTTTATAAAGAAGAAGAAAAGAGGATGCCCTCTTTTCTCCCGTTTGATTAATTTTTCTTTTCTTTTGCGCTGGAGTCATCCGAAGATACAAGGTCCTTCGTTGCGTTTTTAAATTCTTTCAATGTGTTTCCGAATGCTCGCCCGATTTCAGGCAGTTTTGCTGGTCCAAAAATGACGAGGGCAATGATCAAGATCAAGATCAATCCTGGAATTCCGATATTAAATGGCATGATGCATTCTCCTTTCTATTAAAATCCTGTGATTGCTACGACACTAGGTCGAGGCATAGATTCCCCGGCACGATGCGGCCATTTACTAGTGGGATTCGAAAGGTCTTCGGTTTCTTCACCCGGATGCTGAACCGATAGGAACAATGTTTTCTCATCAGGAGTGAACGATGGCCCAGTCAACTCAGCTTCTACAGGGGCAGAAGCGAATTGGAATGCCACCCCTTCATCCTTGCCATGGGTAGGGATGACGAACATGCCGTTATTCCTGAATGGCTCCCAAATTGTGCTGTTCAGCTTGCTGCTGGAGATATCCGTCACCGTCCAAAGGTTACCGTCTTCATCAAATGTAAGATTATCCGGTGCACTGAAACCACTCTGGATTCCACCTGCAGCAAAGATCGAGAATTGGAATTCAAGGGATCCATGGTCGTCATTCTTTTCGTAAAATCTCGTAATATGACCGTGCATGTTTCCGTGGTTGTCATTGTTCGTGTGCGCGATATAGATTGTACCGTCGAACGGACTGATTTCCACGTCTTCTGGACGATCTGTCGGAGTTCCGCCAACTAGAAGCGCAGCATCATGGCAGTTGACGACAATGTCCGCTTGCGATTGGAACTTGTCCAACGCTTCCTTGTCATCCCCCGCAGCTTTTTTGACTTCTTTCATTGTGAGCGGTACCCACGCACCTTTACTGAAATCTGCCACATAAAGTGTTCCTGTTTCTAAAAGTTTCGCGTTCTTTTTACCAGCCTTCGGATCATATTTACCTTCGCTGATGAATTTGTAGACGCATGCATCCTTTTTGTCATCACCCATGTAGACGACGACCCGTCCATCTTTTGCGAGTCCCATGCATGTATTTTCATGATTGAAACGGCCAAGAGAGGTATGCTTACGGACTTGGAACTTTTCATCGAACGGATCTACTTCAACGACCCAACCGTAATGCGTTTCATCGAGTTTAGCTGCTTTTGAAGTAGATTCATAGTTTTCTTCACATGTCAGCAACGTACCCCAAAGCGTCGCACCACCAGAGCAGTTTGCGAATGTTCCCTGTACTTTCGATGCGCCGTTGACAGCTTCAGCTCCCTTTGCAGGACCAGTCAGAGCGATCGGAGTCAACCCAGTGACACGGCGGGCATATTGGGATGAAGTATCCATTGTCCATCCGTCTTGTCCTTT
Organism: Pseudalkalibacillus sp. A8; assembly: GCF_045920555.1. NCBI lineage: Bacteria > Bacillati > Bacillota > Bacilli > Caryophanales > Fictibacillaceae > Pseudalkalibacillus > Pseudalkalibacillus sp. A8. The sequence continues at coordinate 1,802,767 of NZ_CP174509.1, read as the reverse complement.
TACGACCTCGATGATCGAGCCGCCTTGATTGTAAAGCATTTTCTCCATCTGGGCTTTTGAATAGTCTCCTTCAATCTCTTTTCCAAATACGAATTTGTCATCGACGTATTCATGGTTTACCCATAGCAACCCACGCTCGTCTTTACCTTCAATCGGGAAAAATAACGTATAGTCATTGTTGAATCCGAAAGTGTCCCCTTTTGCATTGATTTTGTCCCCGTATGCAGCAACAACCTTATATGAATAACCTTTTGGCAATACGAGATCATCCTTGCTTGTAGGTTCAATCGGCTTGAATTTCAATGGACCCATTTTCGGAATTTTTTTATTCGGTCTGTGGAAATGGCCTTGCTGTGCATTCACTCTATCTGTAATTCCGTCTAGTCCAGTACTGGCAGCTGCTAATGCCACCGTTCCTGTACCTAGGTATGTGAGGAATTTTTTTCTATCCATTTTTGTTGACAACCTTATCCACTCCTTAATCTTTGTCTTACAAATCAAATAATAGAGTTAGATTGTTAAGGAGGTGTTTAGTAAATTTAAAAATCCGGAAGATTAGGTGATAAAGGTAAGACTACGATAGATTCAAACGCTTTTAGAGGACTTTAGTACTGTAAATTGGAAGATTATAGGGTAATTTATTTGAAAATAAAGGATTTTTGAAAAATAAATAAGGATGAAATTATGTAGTATGTAAAGAAACTTTTAAGAAAGTTTTACTTATATTTCATAAGCCAGTACCCCTTCATAAAAAAAGGGGCTGACCCAAAAGAAAGTGTGAGACCTCCAACTCAACATTTCTCAAAATGTTGTTAAGTACGGAGAGACTCAGACACTTATGGGTCAGTCCCCTTTCCAAAACTTTATTTCATTTCTTCTGGCTTAAAGTCAGGCGAGATCGCTTTACGGATGAACAAAGCGACCACGAACGTACCGATACAAAGCGTAAGCGCAAACCAATAAGCATGATGGACTCCAGCTGTCATCGCCTTATCCAATAGTTCCTGAGTTATTTGGCCGGTCTGTTTTTCCAGATAACTCGTTTGTCCTTGACTCATGATACTGACAAAAATCGCTACCCCCAATGCCCCACCGATAGGCTGCAACGTATTCGCAATGGCAGTCCCATGTGGATATAGATGTTTCGGCAATTCATTCAACGCATTCGTCTGTGATGGCATCAGAATCGCTGAAATGGAGAGCATCAACACGATATAGACGAGGACGAATGACCAGATTTGGATCGCCGGACTGATGTTGCTGAAGAAGATCATCACCCCTATTAATACGACCGTCCCAGGGATAATCAGCTTTCTAGGACCGAATTTATCGAACAAGGTCCCCATCACCGGAGACATCAATCCATTGAGTAAAGCACCTGGAAGAAGCAATAAGCCCGCAATTTTAGCCGAATATCCGAGCGGTCCTTGCAAATACATCGGCATGACGATTTCAGATGCGAACATGGCCATGATCACGACAACGAAGATCGTGACACCCAGCGTATAATTTTTATAAGCGAAGACCCGGACATCCAGCAATGGCTCATCGATTTTCAATTGTCGTAAAACGAAGAAAAGCAAACTGATGAGACTGATTGCAATGATCACAAGGATTTTAACCGATGAAAATCCTTCTCCACTTTCCCCTGCACTGCTGAATCCAAAGACGATCCCTCCGATTCCGATCGACGATAGAATGATGGACAGTACATCAGCTTTAGGACGTGTGATCTCCCCGACATTCTGCAAGTATTTATATGCAAAAAGAATCGAGAACAGTGCGAACGGGATGACGGTGATGAACAGCCAGCGCCAGCCTAAAAAATCGACGATCACTCCAGAGAGCGTTGGTCCTATGGCTGGAGCAAACATGATAACAAGCCCGAAAGTACCCATAATCCGTCCACGGACCTCAGGAGGGTAAAGCAATAGTAATGCATTCATAATAACAGGAATCAAAAGCCCCGTTCCTACCGCCTGGATCATCCGCCCCGTCAACAACATCGGAAAATTCAATGCACACGCGGCAATGACAGTCCCTCCTAAAAAGATCGACATGACACCGATGAACATCTGCCGAGTCGTGAACCACTGGATCAGTAAGGCAGATATTGGCATCAGGACACCCATCACAAGCATGAAGCCAGTCGCCATCCATTGGACCGTCGGCGCTTTGATCTGGAATACATCCATCAACTCGGTCAATGCAATATTGAGAAGCGTTTCGTTCAAAACGGCGAAAAAAGCACCAATCATGAAGGTGGCAAGAATGATTTTCGTATTGATTTTTGGTTCCATGATTATCCCCCAAAAAATTTTATGCAAAATTTAACACTTTTCCATATTCCACTATTTCCATGACAATTTCAAGTTAAAAAGCTCCTAGACCAACTACTTTTTTTACTAGAGGATTTTTATATGACACCTTCATGAGGAACTCAACTTCCTTTTTTCGCTCTGTAAGGTCCTCATAACTAAAATTTGATCAAATCTCTTCAAAGGAAAACAGCCTACATAAGCAGGCTGTTTCTTTATCCAATCAGGCTGATACGAATGCTTTTTTGACTTGTTGTGCAGGTGTACCTGAGAATGGGTATACGGTGAGGGCATTGTCTTTCGCCTTCAGCTTTTTGATTTCACGCCCAGTCGCCTGGACGAGTCTTCCTGTAATAAGTTCGTTTTGATCTTTAATCGATTCTTCGAAAAGGGCTACTCCATCAAATTGATCAGTGGAATTGCCAATCACGAACCAAGTCTGTTCTTGATCATCGACATCATGCAGGAGCTTCACATCTTTTATAACTGGGGCATGGTGGACGGAGTTGAAAACATTCACAAGATCCTCGATGATTGCGCTCGCAGTTGGAAGCTTCCCTGCCCCAGGACCCTGTAGCTTCAACTGACCGACAAGATCTCCCGTAATGACCACTGCATTATCAACGCCCTCTACAGAATACAATGGATGGTCTTCAGAAACTACTTTCGGTTCAACATCGATTTTCAGTGCTCCGTCTTTATATACAAGTGAAGCAACATGCTTCAAACGGAAACCAAACGTTTCAGCAAGCCGGATATGGTTCAATGAGATTTCCCGTATCCCTTTCCGCTCGATCCATTTCCACTCTGGACGCTGTCCGAACAACAACTCCGTTAGGATGACGATTTTATAAAAGGCATCATAACCATCCACATCATTGGACGGATCTGCTTCAGCATATCCTTTAACCTGTGCGGATTGCAACGCTTCTAAAAACGCCGTTCGCTTATTTCGTATTTCACTTAAAATGTAATTGGAGGTCCCGTTCAAAATCGCTTCGATCTTCACGACGGAATTCACCTGAAGCAATTGGTGCAGTGTCCCAATCACCGGAACCCCGCCAGCGACAGATGCTTCATAGGAAATTTCAACATTCTTTTCTTGAGATTTCTGCTTCAATTCCCTTCCTTTGTGGGCAAACAGTTCTTTATTTGCCGTAATGATATGGCAGCCTTTATCGATGGCTTTTGATAAGTATGTGTAACCAGGCTCGATTCCGACAATCGCCTCTATTACGACATCCAAATCCGGTATTGCGAGGATTTCATTAAAATCTGGAGTGACAAGGATGCCCGGATCAATGCCTCTTTCCTTTGTACTGTCATTGACCAGAATCCCTGCAATTTCTACATTTTTGCCGAGAAGTAATTTTAACCGGTCTTGATAGTTTTTGATGATTTCATAGACACCGCTGCCGACCGTTCCAAATCCGAGTATTGCGACTTTTACTGTTCCCAAGCTCTTCCCTCCTGTTTATACGCTTAGTTTCAATTGTTCCCTTTGCTTCAATTCACGTCGTAAAATTTTACCGCTGATTTTCGTTTTCGGAAGCTCCTCGACCACTTTGATTTCTCTCGGAGCAGCGTGTGCGGACAACTCTTTTCGGACGAACAAACGGATGTCTTCCAGCAAATCCGGTGAATCGGTGTATCCATCGTTCAAAGTGATGAAGGCTTTGACGATTTCACCGCGTGCTTGGTCCGGTTTCCCGATCACGCCTGCTTCAGATACCGCATCATGCTCAATCAGTTTGCTTTCCACTTCGAATGGGCCGATCCGTTCTCCAGCAGAGTTGATCATGTCATCACTTCTGCCCTGGAAAAATACAAAGCCCTCTTCATCTTTTTTTGCAAGGTCACCAGATACGTACCACCCTGGATATTTAAAATAAGATTGATATTTCTCCTCGTTCTTCCAGATCTCTTTCATGATTCCGGGCCATGGAGCACGTACAGCAAGCTGTCCAGTCTCGCCAGTAGGAAGCTTGTTGCCTTCTTCATCAAGGATACCGACTTCAATCCCTGGGAATGCCCGCCCCATCGAACCCGGCTTGATATTTTCAGACGGAAAATTGACGATGAGATGGCCTCCTGTTTCGGTCATCCACCATGTATCATTTACACGTACACCCCAGTTTTCATATGCCCAGTGGATCACTTCAGGATTCAACGGTTCACCGACACTCAACACGTGGCGGATCGAGGATAGATCATACTTTTTATAAAGGTCCCCCTTAGCCATCAGAAACCGGAACGCTGTCGGTGCACTGTACCAGATGCTCACGCGTTTCGATTCGATCAGTTCATACCAGTCTTCCGCCTGGAAGCGGCCGCCATGAATGACGATCGTCGCCCGATTCAGCCATGGTGCGAACACACCATACACACTGCCTGTCACCCAACCAGGATGTGATGTGCACCAGTACACATCTTCATCTTTTATATCCAGCACCCATTTCCCGGTCTGGTAATGATGGGCGATCGAACGATGAGCATGCAGGACGCCTTTGGGTTTTCCGGTGGAACCGCTCGTGTAGTGGATGAGCATGCCATCTTCCAGGTCGACCCATTCGACCAGATCATCCGGGATCAAGACGTCAGCCGCTTCAATCTCCTCTGCCAGCAGGATTGTTTTCAAGGAAGGGATTTCCTCTGTCTGAACTCGCTTCACGAGCTCAGAATCCGTAATCAAAAGAGATCCATCACAATCATTGATCCGATCTTTTACGGCATCCTCCATGAACGCTTCGAACAACGGTGCGGCAATCGCTCCCACTTTGATAATCGAAAGGATTGAGATATAGCACTCAGGCGTTTTCGGTAAGAAGACGAAAACCCTATCACCCTTATGGACACCGTTTTCTTTTAAAACAGCAGCATACTGATCGGTTTTATTTTTCACCTGTCGGAAAGTGAGTGTCCGTTCTTCAGGTCCATTTACATAATGTAACGCCATCTTTTCCCCGTATCCGTCCTCCACATGACGATCGATGACTTCATAGGCTGCGTTAAGCTTCCCATCAGTACTGAACGGCAAACCTGCAATCACTTTTTCCCATGAAAAAGAATCCTTCACTTTCTCATAGCTTTTAAGATTGTACTCACCCTTCAACGGTGGTAATGTATCGATTTCTCTTTTTCCCATATCCACTTCTCCTAGCCTCTTGATTTATGAATGGACCGCCTCGGCATTGTCAGATCCAAGCGGTTGAGAATTCTGTTTTATAGTTTGACATACTCTGGCTTCCGCGGTTTCGTGGTCTTGCTTCCTCGCTCCCCTAACCTCTTTTTTTATGTTTGTCGTGATTTTTTGTCGAGATACTTCCCAATGGTTTCGCGATTTCCGTAACTCGCCTCAAACCTCAAATATCACAGGCATATGTGGAAATTGTTCCACGGAGCCGCTGTGCTTCTTTATACGTGCAACGATTATGGACCACCTGGAGTCCTGCATCCTTCGCAATCTGTGCAGCTTTTTCAGAAACGACCCCCTCTTGCAACCAGAAAACTCTCGGTTGTGTGATCGCCGCTTCTGCTGCTATTTCAATCGCTGCTTCTGGGCTCCGGAAAACCTGGACGACATCTACAGGACCTGGAATGCTCTTAAGATCTGGGTATGATGGTTCTCCAAGGATCTCTTTTTCACGTGGGTTGACCGGGATGATCTTATAACCTAGACGCTGCATCTTCCGAGCCAGACGGTGGCTTGGTCGAGCTTCTTTCCCGCTCAAACCTACGATTGCGAGTGTCTTTTGTCGTTGGACCTCTTTCCCGTTGATTTCTTCACGGACATATGGAGAGGATAGTGCCCAGCGAATCACTCCCTCATCGTTGATTACGATTTCTGTTTTACCATTCGCTGATTGCCCTGTCGCTTTGAACAATGCCTGATCAAGATCATTGATGAGATCACGGACAGATTCGACCCCTACTGATAAACGGACTAGTTCCTCTTTTACCCCGGTCGCCTCCAACTCTTCACGAGACAGTTGTTGATGTGTGGTCGAAGCCGGGTGGATGATCAAGGATTTCGCATCTCCAACGTTGGCCAGGTGAGACCACAATGCAACATTGTTTATCAGCTTGCTTCCAGCCTCTTTTCCGCCTTTGATTCCGAAATTGACGACTGCCCCGAAACCTTTCTTCAACACTTTTTTACCGAGTTCATGTGATGGATGGCTTTCCAACCCAGGATAGGAGACCCATTCCACTGCAGGATGCTTTTCGAGTAATTCTGCAAGTTCTTGCGCATTCTGGTTATGTTTTTCAACTCGGAGGTGCAGCGTTTCAAGACCTTGCAGCAACAGGAATGCGTTGAAAGGACTCAAGCATGCACCGAAATCCCGTAAGAGCTGTACCCGCAGCTTCGTGCTGAACGCAAGTGTTCCGAAATCATTGGCATAAACAAGTCCGTTATAGCTTGGATCCGGTTCAGTGAATCCCGGAAACTTAGGAGAATTCCAGTTGAAACGTCCTCCATCTACGACGATTCCCCCGATGGATGTTCCGTGGCCACCGATCCATTTTGTTGCAGAGTGGACGACGATATCCGCTCCGAGCGTTATAGGTTTACAAACATACGGTGTTGCAAACGTGTTATCAATGATGAGCGGAACCCCTGTCTCATGTGCAACCGAAGCAACCGCTTCGACATCCAGCACGTTCAAACTCGGATTCCCGATAATTTCAGCAAACACAGCTTTGGTTTTATCGTTGATCGCTTCTTTAAAATTGTCCGGGTTGGATGGGTCTACGAAACGTACTGTAATTCCGTATCTCGGCAATGTCGTCGAGAACAAGTTATACGTACCGCCGTATAGATTCGTAGCAGCTACGATTTCATCTCCGGCACTCGCTAAGTTCAAGATTGATAGAGTGATCGCCGCCTGACCTGAGGAAGTTGCAACTGCCGCTACTCCGTCTTCCACGAGCGCGAGCCTCTTTTCGAATACATCGACCGTCGGATTCCCGATTCTCGAGTAGATGTTTCCAGGCTCATCTAATGCAAAGAGCCTTTCTGCATGCTCGGTGTCATGGAATACATAAGAACTGGTCTGGTAGATCGGAACGGCACGTGATCCGGTTGTCGGGTCAGGCGCCTGCCCGCCGTGCAGTGATAAGGTTTCAATATCGTAAGTGTTGAATGTATCTGTCATTTGTTAGTCCCCCTGATTGGTTGTGTTCTCTATTTAAAAAAGCCCTCTTCGATAAGAAGAAGAGGGCTTCGACCACTCTTCTTATCTATCAGGATTGCTCCTGCAGGAATTAGCACCTTTTCAAGTTCAATCAAAAACTTGATGGTTGCCGGGTTTCATCGGGCCAGCCCCTCCACCGCTCTGGATAAGAAGTCAATTATTCTTTTTTAAATGTAACTCAATTCACTTGTTCAACCTTGGACGCCAATCCTGTCGCCGCTTCTATCGCTTGCTCTAAATCTTCTATAAGATCCTCTACATTTTCAATTCCCACTGACAATCTGACAAGATCTTCCGTTACACCTGTAGATGGCAGTTCCTCCGGTCTCAACTGCTGGTGGGTCGTGCTTGCCGGGTGGATGATCAGGCTCTTAGCGTCCCCTACATTGGCGAGGTGTGACCATAATTCAACATTGTTGATCACTGATGCGCCTGCATCCCGGCCGCCTTTGATTCCGAAAACGACGACTGATCCAGCGCCTTGAGGCAAGTATTTATTCGCAAGCTGTTTCGATGGATGGCTCTCTTGTTCAGGATAGAGCACCCAATCCACGCCTGGATGTCCCTCGAGGTATTCAACAATCTTCCTAGCGTTTGCTACATGCTCTTTCACCCGCACATGCAATGTCTCCAATCCTAACGCAAGCTGAAAAGCATTGAATGGACTTAACGATGCTCCTGTATCCCGTAAAAGCTGGACACGTGCTTTCACAATGAAGGCAGCTTCAGGCAGCGCTTCCGCATATACGATACCGTTGTAGCTATGGTCCGGTTCTGTGAATCCAGGGAATTTCGGCGAATTCCAATCGAACTTCCCTGCATCGACAATGACCCCCCCCATGGTCGTTCCATTACCACCAAGCCATTTCGTAGCTGAATGGACGACGATATCTGCACCATGCTCGATCGGCCTTAACAAATAAGGGGTAGCAAGCGTGTTGTCGACGATGAGTGGAATACCGGCTTCATGTGCGATTTTCGCGATTGCTTCAATATCAAGCACATGCAGCCCAGGATTTCCAATCGTTTCCGCAAAGATCGCTTTCGTTTTCGGGGTGATTGCACGGCGGAAATTTTCTGCGTCCTGCGGATCGACAAAATGAGTTGTGATCCCATGTTTAGGGAGTGTGGTCGAGAACAAGTTATACGTCCCACCGTATAAAGTCGAAGCTGAGACGATTTCATCACCTGTCTCGGCAATGTTGAAGATCGCTGCTGAGATAGCAGCCATTCCACTTGCGAACGCTAATCCACCAAGCCCTCCTTCAAGCTCGGTCACCCGTTCTTCGACAACATTGACCGTCGGATTACCGATTCGTGAATAGATGTACCCTTCTTCCTTAAGTCCAAAAAGGTCTGCAGCATGTTCTGTATTATCAAACTTGTAAGCATTTGATTGATAGATCGGCAACGCTCGTGCACCTGTAGCAGGATCAGGTTGCAGTCCTCCATGTACCCCTACTGTTTCAAAACGATATTTTTTTTCTTCACTCATGTCATTCACTCCTCATTTTTTATATTTTATATATTGTGATTTATCATTAATCCTTCAAGCTTCTAATCTCGCATCTTCTACATCCAGTTCTGCCAACTGCTCCTCGACGAAGTACCCCCATTTTTCGAACTCTACCAAGAATCCATCGTGACCGAATTTCGAATCGACTTCATAAAATTCTGCAGTGCCACCGAATTGTTGGATGGTTTTCACGAATTCATGCAATTTTTCAGGCGGGTAAAGCAGGTCCCTTGTAAAACTGATCGCAAATACAGGAACTTGCAGTTGCTGGATCGCATGGTCTATGCCGCCTCGGTCACGTCCCAGATCATGGCTGTTCATCACCTCGAGCAGACGAAGATAACTGTTGGCGTCAAAGCGCTCGGTAAGCTTCTGGCCTTGATAGGATAAGTATGATTCAATATCGTACGTTGGGAGCCCTTCCGATATGATATGGTTCCGCTCAAAGCGTTCTTCAAAAAGGACATCTGAGCGGTAAGTGATCATCCCGATCATCCGTGCAAGGCTCAGTCCCTGTTTCGGAAGCTTTCCTTCGCTCCAGGCAGGATCTTGCTGGATCGCAAGACTTGAAATATGGTTGAATGCAATCGCGTAATCACTAAACTGAGGCGTGACAGCAATCGGGAAAATACTATCGATGAATTCAGGATACATGACTCCCCATTCGAGGACCTGCATCCCGCCGAGCGATCCCCCAATAACTGCCCTTAAATGATTGATATTGAGGATATTCAGTGCTACGAACTGAGCTTCTACCAGGTCCCGGACTGTCAAGCTGGGGAAATTATTGTGATAGGGCTCCCCCCTTTGCGGATTGACTGATGCCGGACCAGTTGAACCGTTACAGCCACCGAGTACATTGAAAGTGATGACTTGATAGCGCCTCGTATCGATGTAGCCGCCTTCCTTGATCAATCCGTGCCACCAACCAGGTTCATCTGAGGTGCCGACTGTATATTGGTTCCCCGTCAACGCATGACAAACCAGAATGGCTGGTGCATTCCGAGGGCCACATCTTTCATAAGCGAGTTCCACTTCATCAAGTTTTTCCCCGGATTCCAATATAAAGTTCGGAATTTGCACCGTTCCTGTTTTATAAAAATTGGGCTTCCTCAATGTCAGGCCTCCTTTGTTATTTTTAATGCCGTTTGTTTTTCATGAAAATCAAAAAGCCTCTCTGTAAAAGACAGAGAGGCCAAATTATCAATACATTTGTCTCTCTCATCTTCCGAAACGCCAGTGCGTTCCGCAGGAATTAGCACCTTTCAAACCGAAGTTTGATGGTTGCCGGGCTTCATCGGGCCAGTCCCTCAGCCTCTCTTGATAAGAGTTGAAATCATTTAATTTTTAAATTATTTGATTTGAATCTTAGCATGACGGAAAAAACGTGTCAACAGCGAAATTTAATTTTTCCATCGACTTTTCCCAACCTGGAACACCCGCCATTACGCCGTTTTCAAGATATTTTCGTCGGATTAAAGATAATTTATGTTTTTTAAAGATAATTTTATATTTTAAAGATAGAGAGCCAGTTTTTAAAGATAACCGCTAAAGAAGGACGACAAATCGTCGTCCTTCTCCGTTAGGTTCAGGGGTAAGGAATCACGCCGTCTTAAATCACGGGGGTTCTGGATGGATTCACGCAGATTTCCGGATAATCGCGCGGGTTTCAAGATTATCACGCGGATATCAGGTAGAATCGCGCCGATTTCCCACTTAATCACGCCAAACAAAAACAAAGATCTACCTCGCCCGGCACGTCTCATCTTTTACTATGCTTTTCACCCACTCATACCCTTCTGCAACGAACTCATCACTTGGGGTCAAATGTGGAGTATACTCGAATACGAATCTGATGCCTCCTATCCCCGCCAGATAACGAAGAATCGGTTCTAGCTCGTAATGCTCAAGGTTTCCCTCATAGGAAGGATGGACGGGGGTCCAAATATATTTATCACCTATGAACGCCACGTTATGTATATGGGCGACATGAATATGTTTTTCCCATTTCGAAATGTAATCCATTGCATGTTTTCCGGTTGCGATCAAGTAATCCCCGATATCGATGCAAAGTTTCAAACCATACTTCTTCCACGTGTTTTCAGGAAACTGATGCAGGTAACGGATGCCATCAGGAGAACGCTGAAAACCAAGCTTTGGTTCACACACGATAGAAATCTGGTATTTTTCCTGGATTACGTTCAGCCTTTTCAACCCATATTCAATCAGCATATTCGGATCTTTTTCAGTCTTTTTGCTTTTAAAATAAGGAAAATGGACAAGAATATATTCTACTCCAAGCCTGGATAGTTTTTCGGCTTCTTTTTCTAATTGTGCCCAAGCATATTCCGGCTCCACTTGAACTTTTTCGATCAAATCGTATTTGCTTCCGTTCCTGAAAAGAGGAGAATGGACACCAAAAACTGCATTCTTTTTTCTGCACAAATTCAAAAATCGATCAAACGATGGTTGATTATCAAATTCACCGATTTCAACGTCCTCGATCCCCTCCCAAAACAACTTTTCAAATTGATCAGGATCAGACATGATCGTACTTCCGGATATACTTAATCGATTTTTCAACAATCTCTCCCCCTACGTACTTTTACCGCTTTTTTACTATATTCTACCATTATCCTAACACAAAAAGCCGACAAAAAACTGTCGGCTTTTTAAATAGATCAATTCGCGTATTAAAGGCTGAAGCTATTCCGTTTACCCCGGTTGCATGTTGAGCATGGCGGGAGAATCCATCAACTTGACGATTTCTTTCATAGCTGAGCTTTCTGTTGACATCAGATAGTCATCCATTCTGCTGAAGATCTGCTTCCTTCGCCATTCATTTTCAAGAATAAGTGCAATTTCGTTTTCAGATGGCTGATCATCAAGCTCCATAATCAGCCCCTTCTCCTTCAAACCTCTTAAGTTGTATTGCTCCTGTCCTGGCAAAGCAGTGTGCACAAAAATGAGCAAACGCTTTTTCAAAGCTTCACTGATCGTGATACCGCCTGGCTTTGTAATGATTGCATCAGCCTGTTCATAAAGCATGTTCATCTCTTCCCTGCATTCTATATATCCTTTCGGCTTGATATGCGCTAGATTCCAAGACTCCAATTCTTTGAACAGCTTATCATTTTTTCCACATAAAACTGTATATTGATATCGCGCATTTTCCCGGATACTTCTCAAATAAGGAAGGATATTCCCGATTCCGCTGCTTCCTCCGGCTACAAGTATATGCTTTTTATCTGACAGATAACGGGTTGTTAAAGATACCATTTCGTCACTTGTCGGGATTCCAGTGATCGAGATTTGTTCTTCAGCTACATTATGCTTCTCCAACAGCACTCTTTTCATCGTTTCATCATTTACGAGATGAAGATCAATGTGCTCCTTTCCCCAAATGCCATTGACGAAAAAATCCGTATATACATTCACTACGGGAATCGAGAGTTGGTGCTTCCGTTTCAAACGGCTTACGATAGCGGATGGAAAACAATGTGTACAGACGATTAGATCGGGTTTCTCTTCCTTTAACAACTCAAGCATTTTCGTTTCAAATCCAAGCATCTGCACATAGTCGATCAACATGGTATTCTGTTGATTCTTCGGTTCATACATGAAACGCCTGTATACCCAATGGTACGTTTTCGGGAGCGAGCTGATCCATTTCAAATACATGTTCCCAATCGTCTTTTCCAAAGGCTCATTCCAATAGCTGAGAAAATCAATCTTCCTACAAGTGATCGTTTCATCTGAACTTTGAATGGAATCAATGAGCGCATCTGCTGCCCGATGGTGTCCAGACGGCATCTGAAATAAAGGTAAAAACAATATTTTCTTCATGCTCTGCTCCCTCCTTTCAAGCTCTTATTCTTGATGAAAACCGTTCCGATGAAGACCACCAGGGCTACAACACCAATCCACGGCAGATAATGTAAAGGGATTTGGTCCCCGATAAAGAAACCGACAAAAATATAACTGATTGCCCAAAGCGCACTGCCGATGATCGAAAAGAAGATATAAACCGTAAATGGGTAACGGCTTGTACCTGCAATATATGGAGCAAGCTGTCTTACACCTGGAATGAACAAGCCGAATAAAATGGTCAAGGTTCCATATCGCCGGAATTGGGTACTTGCCTTCTCCCAAAGCTCAGGTGTAATTTTTAAAAAACGACCGTATTTATTGAGGAAAGGGAGGCCGAGAAAACGACCGGCAATATAGGCGATCAGCATTCCAGACAGGCTTCCGCTAAAAGCGCTGATCACCGTCCATACTAATTGCAAGTGATCCTGTGCAGTAAGCATCCCAATCAATACAAGAAAAGTCTCTTCTGGTGATGGAATGCCGACAATACCGCAAAATAATGTTAATAAGATAATCCAATAACCATAGTTTTCGATAGCAGCCATGATGTTCTCAAGATTCATACGGACCTCTTCTGTTCTTCTGTAGTGTTCAGATTCAAGTGTTCTTCTAAGGAAACGCCCCGAAACCCGCGACGCCGTAAATGCGGAAGGAACCCTTTCAAGGCTTCGATCATCTGTTCAGGGGCATCTGAATCCGCCCCTTTATTCTCCCCATCATCATGGAGAAGATAGATTTGACCGTCCGCAATCTGTTCCACTAAATCCTTTTGCAAGGTTTTCGAATCCGTCCCCTGTTTCCAATCTTGAAAAATAGCGGACCAAAGGACGATCGAATACTTTCTTGCAAACCACATCGTAAACACATTGAACCGTCCATAAGGGGGCCGATAAAAGGACGGTTTTATCCCGATGAGATTCGTGATGATTTTCGCAGTTTCATGAATCTCATGTTTTGTAGCCAATGGTGTCAGAAACCAGCTGTTCGTATGGCTATAGTGATGGATACCGATCGTATGCCCTTCCTGATGCATCCGTCTGATGAGCTCAGAATGCTTCACTGCTTTTTCCGCAACGACAAAGAATGTCGCTTTCACATCATATTTTTTCAATAAATCCAATACTTGAGGTGTATAGATCGGATGGGGACCATCATCGAAAGTCAAAGCCAGCATCTTCTTTTGTTCCCCTTTTTTGACCATACCTATTGTAAGCATTCTTAACAAGACTGTCGGTAGGATACCATACAGCAGAAAAAGGAGCAATCCTATTGCTACGGTTAACAAGATCGTTTGCATGTTTCATTCACCTTTGTGTTCATTATTAAACGTTCAAAAAGATTGCTTGTTTCATTTTGCAACCACAACCTTCCTTATTCTACCAGATATTAGAGTTTACAGGAAGGTGATTTTTATATGTGTTCGTCAAGTATTGTGTGTTTAAGTCAAATATCGCCCTTCCAATTTCCTCCTAATTGTATTGAGACGCGGCTTGGGTTGTTTTATCTGTCACTATGGATACCCCCTGGCGTCTTATTACAAACCAGGTACGTATTCAAACCTTTCTCATATAGTGGTAGGAGTAGAAAAGTGTAAAGGAAGATTGGATGAACAGTTACAATGACATTCAAAGCTACAAAGTACACATAGATGATGATGATTACAAATACTTTAGAGAGGACGTATGGGCTGAGGAGCCGGTACATGCCGAATTGATGGTCGGCGATAATGTTTATGATATCGACTTTCTTTACCGTGGAGCTCATATCCGTAAAGTGACCAAGAAGTCATACCAATTCATTTTCCCAAAGGTAACTTCGGGAATGAAAGAACTTCACCTGAATGCAGAATACATCGATAAATCACTGATGCGGAACAAGCTTTCTCTTGATTTCTTTTCGTCGATTGGTGTCCTCTCCCCAAAGTCTAATCATGTTCTTTTAACGATCAATGATGAATTCCAAGGGATCTACCTTCAGCTTGAATCTGTTGATCGCTTTTTTTTGAAGAGAAGGAAGCTTCCAAAAGGGCCTATTTTTTATGCGGAAAATGACAATGCAAACTTCTCTTTGATGAGCCCGATCCGAAAGGGGATCAAGCAACGGTTTGAATCAGGGTACAGCCTTAAAGAAGGGGATGAAGTGGACACAGCTGAGCTAGGTAATTTCGTTTATCAGATTAATACAATTTCTCAAAAAGATTTTGAAACTGAAATCTACCGCTACTTGGATGTGGATAAATATTTAAGATGGCTTGCAGGCGTCGTCTGCACCCAGAACTTTGACGGCTTCATCCACAACTATGCGTTGTACCGAAGAAGTGACACAGGTTTATTCGAGATTCTCCCTTGGGACTATGATGCGACGTTTGGCCGGGATATCCATGGTGAAGAAATGGAATACGACTACATTCCGATACAAGGCTATAACACCTTGACAGCACGTGTTCTCGATGTCCCTTCATTCAGGAGTCAATACTACCTCACTCTGAAAAAGATACTTGAACATCAGTTTACACCCGAATATCTCGGAAAGAAAATCGGGCTGATGTTTCGCGAAATCGAGCCATATGTAAAAAAGGACCCCCATCTGAAGGGGACCATTAAGCAATTTTACAGTGAACCTGAGTTCATTTTGAAGTACATCACTAACCGTAACAAATATCTCCGTGCCCACCTTTCAGAACTCCTCTAAAAACATTGAGATCACCATCGGATTTATGTATTGCCCAGAATATAGAAAAGGGCTGTCCCAATAGTGTCTGAGTCCCTCTGTTCTTCACTAAAGACTAGATCGGGCTCGGCACTCTATTAACAAACATTCTCATAAGTAGTTGTGTTATAGTGCCTGACTCTGTTTTAGTCAGTGTGGCGGAGAGGTTTGTACACTTTATTTGGGACTGCCCCACGATTCTTCATTCATTCGATTTAAGATTACATTGGATTATAGAACGGATTTCAGGAAGTATTTTCGGTGTTAACCCTAAAATGACATACTTTTCCAATTGATTAGGCTAATGCCTTTGGAGCTCTTTTAATTCTCTTTGTCGGCAATCGATATTTTGAATGACATTTTCGTTTATGATCTCTGGATTTTTTACTTCTACAAGAAGATGACCGACCGGAAGAACCGTATGGGTCATTCCACATATATTTGTCATTTCCATGTTTTTTAGCTTTCTTTAAAGCATGGTTAACTGATCTTTTACCAGATGATTTGCCGGAACTATGCTTTCCAGAGGATTTTTTACCAGAAGACTTCTTACCAGAACTGTGTTTACCAGAAGAACTTTTGCCAGAACTGTGTTTACAAGAAGACTTCTTACCAGAAGAGTTTTTGCCAGAGGATCTTCCTGAGCTGTGTTTACATGAAGACTTCTTACCAGAAGATTTATGAAGAACTACAATTTCCTCTGATTCCAGCACATTATGATCATCTTTGACAGATGATTCATGATTCAATGCGCTACTATTTTTCATACACTTACCTCCTCCTTAATCTATTGAGCACGCTTGTACTAGCAGTATATGTCCTTATCTTGGAAATGTTATGGTTATACGTTTATTTGTATAAAATGGTTGTCTGTTTATTTTGAGCATTCCTCTGTTCTCAGCTATAACCTTACAGAGTCAAAGAAAAAAGACTTCATTAGAATCTATGAAGTCCCAAGTTCCTCATTGTTATAGTTCTGATAGAATACGGTTGATTTCTTTAACTTTTGAACGTTCAAATTCGACTGCGACTGTAAATTCTTCTGCAAGAACATCATTTTTCTTTCCATACTTTTCACGTACGACTTCATGCAGCTCATACGGGAAGAGCATATCAATCATCATTACTTTCTTTTGCTCAGGGGTTAATGGGTTCACAGATTCATAACCTTTCAACATATGGTTGATGACCTCATCATTCCAAACACCCGTATCACCCATGGTAGGAATGATCATCTTCCGTAAATCCCTGATCGGGAGATCGAACGTAGTCGTATCCAAATCAATGACCCAAACTTCGTCATTGGACAAAAGCGTGTTCCCCGTACCGTAATCCTGGTGGCATAGGTTAGGAGATTCTTTGCATTGGGCGACCCATTCCGGATAATGTGATTCTTGTAATTTACCTAAGACTTCCTTGCCAAACTCGATAAAATAATCGATTTCTTTTAAATACTCCACGGAGAACGGATCCTCAGGCGTTTTCTCTGCAAGCAACTTCCATGATTGCATCTGCTGGCACCTTTTCACATAATGGTTGGGCCATCTTCCAAGCTTCGTAAAAATCGGAATGCCGCTTAAAGGCTTGTATCCGACTGAATCCAAATGATAATGGGCCAATCCTTTCATGATCCACTCCATATCTTCAGGAACCGTGATATCGAATTGTCGACCTTCGATCCAGTCATACAGAACAAACAAAAATGGACCTTGTTTAGCATAAAGACTTCCTTGTTTGGTAGGAATGATCCCTGGAACCTTCGCTCCTTTTTTCGCTAAATAGTCTTGCGCATGAATTGAAAACAACGACTTCTTTTCTGGACGATTCATCCTTTTCAAACATCTCGGGCCATTCTCAGTCATGATTTTCCAGACTAAAGCCATTTGCCCACCTTGGATCAATTCAATGCTCTGAACTTCAAAGTCCCAGTTCACAATCAGTTTTTCTGCAAGTAACTGTAGACTTTCCAACATTTCCGGTGTAAGTTCCGGTTGTTCTTCACCGTCTATGTCATTTTCCAAGTCTTCATTCTGATCAAGTTCATCATGTTGATTTGACATCATTTCACCTTCCTAGACATTACTTTCTCTATTATTTGTATGGAGGTTTTTAGAGATATGTCCTAGTTACTCGTCCATACAAATTAAATAGGGCTTATTCATCAGGCGAATAGCCTTTTTTTAATCAAAGAATTCTGTATGTTGCACAAAGACTCGTCTACCCTCGTAACATGATAGAGACTAAAAATTGGAAAAGCTTTGGAGGAAAGAGAATGAAGATTGCTTTAATTGCAACAGAAAAATTACCTGTTCCGGCAATTAGAGGTGGGGCGATACAAATTTACCTGGAGTCCGTCGCTCCATTAATTGCAAGAAAACATGATGTAACCGTATTTTCGATCGTCGATTCGAAGTTACCGAATGAAGAGCGAAAAAAAGGTGTCAAGTATATACGGTTCGAAAATGAAAACTATCTGGATGGAATCATATCGCATCTGGAAACAGATGATTATGACGTAGTCCATGTCTGTAACCGTCCGATCTGGGTCAATCAACTACAGGCAAGAGTACCAGGTCCTAAGTATATTTTAAGTGTCCATAACGAAATGTTCGCGGAAGGGAAATTAGCTCAAGAAACTGGAGAACGTTGCATTTCCCTCGTTTCGAATATCGTTACTGTAAGTGATTTCATAGGGACCACGATTACCGATCGATTTCCTCATGCAAAAGATAAAGTTCAGACGGTTTACAGTGGTGTAGACCTTGATAGTTACCATCCAAAATGGACAAGTGATGGAAGAGAAATCAGGAAAATGATGAGAAGGAAAATGGATCTAGAAGACAAGAACGTTATCTTGTTTGTAGGGCGATTAAGTAAGGTGAAGGGTCCACATATCTTGATCCAGGCGTTGCCTGAAATCATTAAACGACATCCTGACACATACCTGGTTTTCGTAGGTTCCAAATGGTTTGGAGATGATTTTGTAAACAATTATGTGAAGTACTTGTATCGTCTCGGAACTCTTTATATGGAAAATGTGAAATTCGTTAAATTCGTCGAACCCGCAGATATCCCTAATTATTATTCAATGGCTGATATCTTCGTGTGCTGTTCACAATGGCAAGAACCTCTGGCAAGGGTCCATTATGAAGCAATGGCAGCCGGCCTCCCTCTGATCACAACCAACAGGGGTGGGAATAAAGAAGTCATTAAGCATGACAGAAATGGATACATCATTGATAATTTTGATGACCCATCAGAGTATGCGAATCATATCAACAAACTACTGGATGATTCATCGTTACGAAACCGGATCGGTGAAAATGGAAGATCGATTGCAGAAGATTCCTTTGGTTTTGAACGTGTAGCTTATCAATTACAAAAAGTCTATGAAAATGCGTAAATCAAGGACAAAATGATACTTCATAGTTATAAATTGAGAGGATGGTAATTTAATGGAAAGCGAGCAACTCGAACGAAACTTTCATGATGAAAGTAATGAAATTGGACAAGATGAATCAACGGAATCTGATGATTCAATAGAAAAATTGGAATTATCCGGAGAATTGGAAGATGTAAATCAATATGTCCGACGAGTATTGGCGTATTATCCGATTGAAGTAAAGGGAATCAAATTGAAATCCAGCAAAAGCGGTCGTACCAAATGGTTGGTTGATACTGAACAGGGAAAAATGGTTTTAAAACAAGCAATAATGCCACCAGGAAGAATGCTCTTTATAAGTAATGCCCACCTCCATTTACAAGATAATGGCTTGCCGATCGCTAAAATCATAAGAACAAAGGGTGGAGGTTTATGTATAGGAGCTGATGATCATGCTTTCATCCTTTATGAACATCATGAAGGAAAAGAAGCCCTATATTATGATCAGGATCATTTAACTAAAACGATGGAATTCATGGCGGATTTTCATATGAAATCTGCTGGATTTGAACCTTTTGAAGGCAGCAAAAAACGGAGAAGAGTCGGGAAATGGGAAAAGCTATACCGATGGAAGCTTCAAGAGCTTGAAGGCTTCAAGAAATTAGCGCTGAATCACCAAACAGATCCGTTTTCGATATTGTTCCTCCAACATGTCGATCAAATGCTTGAATTAGGGAGTCAATGCCTGAAAGAAATAAAACATCCGGAATTTGAAGATTGGACAAGGCAAGTCATTGAATCAAAAACATTTTGCCAGCAAGATTTCACCCTAGCCCGGATGATACTGAAAAATGATGAAGTATTCATGAGTGAACTTCATTCCGTCAATCATGATCTTCCTTCGAGAGACCTCAGGATTTTCCTTACGAAGGTAATGAAGAAACAACATGTTTGGGACAGCAACTTATGCTGTGAAATGCTGAGAGCATATGATCGGAAACATCCATTGACTAAGGAAAATTATAAGGTATTATGGACTGATTTAAAATTTCCTTACCTCTTCAGCTCCATCATCCACAAATATTATCTAAGCCAGAAAAAGGCTTGGTCAGATGAAAAATATCTGGCAGCCTTGAAAAATACAGTCAGTATCGAAACGACTAAAATGGATTTCATCAATAATTTTGATGAAATGGTTGAACGAATAAAACAGGGAGGAGAGAGCGACAATGAGTAATCGAGCAAATATAGAAATTCCGTTAGTGGATTTAGAAGAATTCATCTTTTCTCCACCTGGAGCTATGGGGTGGAGCGAGTCTGAATATCAAAAAGTGCTGGAACAAGAGCCTGATGCATCAATGACAAACTTTTCAAACCTTTATAATATCAGAAAAAATGCTAAGAAATTGACCATATTGCCAAACATAGAGGATTTTGAAATCCATGAACCGATCTTGGATCAAAATGAAGAAGAAAAACTCACCCAGGTTGCTCAAGAAGAAATGGCTGAAGCCCCTCATCTAGAGCTTGTAGAAGATTCCCATGATACAGAAGAAGAAACAGAAGAATACAATGATTTCGAAGACGAAATGGAAGAATACCATGATAAGGAAGAGGAAATTGATCACCTTTATGAACCGCGCCGGGAAATCATGGTGGCTTATAGAATGCCGACAAGAAGACTTAAACCAAAACCTTATAGAATGCCGACAAAAAGACTTAAACCGACCCCAGCTTTGGGAACAAAAAGTAATACCCTCTAAAAATACGTAGATGCCCAAACACATTACCCTGTTACCCATATCTTAGTAATGATACGTATCTTATAAGGGAGGATTAGTCTTGTTTCGAAATAACGAAGAAATATTAAAGCATATTTCCAACCATCTGAATAATCGATCGTTCTCCTCAATAGAAGTCAAAGTAAAGTTACCAGATGGAGATGTGGTCCAAATTAACATGAAAGGTGATACTCAGAAACAATTCACTGGAAAAGCCAATAGCAAACCTTCTAACCTTTGGTTGACAAATCAAATACCCGTAAAAAGGTTGAACCAAGCACCTTCACTACGTTCATAAGAACATGTTCGAAGAAAAAGTTAAAGGAGGACCAATGATGTCACGGCAAAAAATAACCTTTCTGAAAAATCTATCGGATTGCTTATCGGACCCCCCATCGGATATTGATATAACATTTCATTGTAAGGACGGTACTAAAATCGATGTGTTGTTTGACAAAGATCAAGATATAACCTTACACGAATTCGATGATGAAGAAGAAGATGAATATCTAGATGATGATTTTGAAGACGAAGAAGGTAGCGATGACGAGTAATTCCAAGGGAAACAAAAATAAAAATAAATGACGTAAGGGGCTGACTACAAAGGAAAAAGTCAGCCCCTATATTGATTCATTGGATCTTATACAATTCCGTTAAATCCTCAATCTCTTTTTCCAGTCCTTCTTTCAAGCTAAAATCCGGTTGATAATTTAGTAGTCTTCTGGCTTTAGAGATATCTGCCCAGGTATGCTTCGGTTCCCCTTTTGCCGCAGGTTGAAAGGTGACCACCGCTTTCTTACCTATCAACTCTTCAAGATAATCGATGACTTCTAAAATCGTAGCGTTCTCTTTCCCACCTATATTGATCGTAGTTCCAACGCAATTTTCACAGTTAATGACAGAAGCTGTCCCTTCCACGCAATCTGTCACATATGTGAAATCCCTGCTTTGCTTTCCGTCTCCGATGATTGTGATAGGTTTATCCTGCATGATCTGTTTAATGAAAATATGGAAGGCCATGTCTGGTCTTTGTCTTGGCCCATAGACCGTAAAATATCTTAAGATGATTGTCGGAATCCCCCAGAACTGGTGATAAGTCTTGCAAAGATACTCGCCTGTAAGCTTTGAAATGCCGTATGGGGAGAGAGGCTCTGGTTTATAGTCTTCTGACACCTTCCCTTTTTGTTCACCATAAATGGAGGAAGTGGAAGCATAAATGAATTTTTTAATCGGTAAGCCTTTACATGCTTCCAGTAAACGTTGTGTTGCAAGTATATTGTTTTGAACGTATTGATTGAAGCCGCTCCCCCAGCTGGTACGTACACCAGGTACCCCTGCTAAATGGTAGACGACATCCACTTTATGGAGAATCTGTTTCAGATCATTCGCACCAAGATCGATATTTACATATCGGAAGCGTGGATGATGGAGAAACGACTGGATGTTCCGTTCCTTGAACTCTTTTTGATAATTACCAGTCATTTTATCAATACCGGTGACAGTAATCCCCTCTTTTTGTAAAAAGTGTTCACATAAATGAGAACCAATGAAACCAGCAACGCCAGTAATGAGGATATTCAAAGCCTCCCCACCCCTACATCTAATGCCGGAAACACATCTTTACATCTCGAACCAACGTATCCCCCACCAATTATGCATATCATCATTCATATCATCCTTTGTTTGTTAACAGCTTTTATATCGTATTACACCTCCAATATGCACGTGCATACTGACAAACAAAGAAAATTGAAAAATAGGCGAAAGGACAATTTATATTTACATAGGCAAACCTACTCACGTACTTATTTAAGCAGGAATAAATAATAGAAGAATGTTATTTAGGGGGAGAGGAATTGGTAAAAAAAGCGATAATTCCAGCGGCTGGTTACGGAACAAGAAGCCTGCCAGTCACAAAAGTAGTACCAAAAGAGATGTTTCCGATCGGAGGTAAGCCTGCAATCCACTATATCGTAGAGGAAGCGGTACTTTCTGGAATTGAGGAAATATTGATTGTTGTTTCTAAATCGAAAAGTATAATAGTCGATTATTTTGATGCGTCATTAGAATTGGAAGCCTTTTTAGAAAAAAATAATAAACTTCACTTGTTGAAAAATACAACAATGCCGAAAGTCCATATCCAATACACACGGCAGCCCTATTCCAAAGGTTTAGGTGATGCGATATTGCAAGGGAAGCGATTTGTTGGTAACGAGCCTTTTGCAGTACTCCTCCCAGATGATATCATTTATAATGCCCCTACCCCAGCATTGTCCCAACTTATCCGTATACATGATCAGTTCAACGCAAATGTCATCGGACTGAATAAAGTTCATCCGGATCTGGTTTCCCGTTATGGGGTCATTGATGGAGATGAAGAAAGAACTGACCTTTATAAAATCAACCATATTGTAGAAAAGCCTAAATCCAATGCACCGTCTAATTTAGTTGTAATTGGTCGATATGTTTTCGATCCAGAAATATTCAATCATATAGAAAGCTTGACACCGGGGGCATCTAACGAGGTTGAATTGACTGATGCTATAGGCATGTTGCTCAGTAATCAGGTTTGTTATGGGAAAATAATCGATGGTGATCGCTTCGACATCGGTACCGACGACGATTATATCAATCTAATCAATGCGATGTGGAAGGATAAGGAGTAATTGAATCTAAATACAAATCATGCCATTGCCTATTCAGTGGCACTTTCTTTATACGACCTGCAAAAGTGTCTGAATCACCCAGGTGTCTTCCTTAAGAATTTCAGACACTATCATGCAGGAACAGCCGGATTTAGCTTTAGATATGTATCTTCTCTTCTTTTTCTAATAACTGCTGCGGATTCAACGGTTTCAGTTCGTCTAATACAAACGAGCCGTCCTTTTGAACCAGCTGGTCATCGAAGTACAGTTCGCCGCCGCCGAATTCCTTTCTCAAAATCAGCACCATATCCCAATGGACCATCGAACGATTTCCATTATCGGCAGATTCATAGGCTGATCCAGGCGTAAAGTGGATACTGCCATTGATTTTCTCATCAAAAAGGATATTACCAACAGGGGTGTTGATCAACGGATTCAGTCCAATCGCAAACTCCCCGATATAACGTGCGCCTTCATCAGAATCTAAAATTTCATTCAACTTGTCCGTGTTGTCTGAGAATGCGTCAACTATTTTTCCATCCTTTAAAGTCAGCGACACATTATTGAAAGTCACTCCACGATATGGGCATGGTGTATTGTAAGTGATCGTTCCATTAACACTGTCCTTAACTGGTGCCGTGAATATTTCCCCATCTGGGATGTTGCGCTTCCCATGACTTGTAACTACTGAAATTTCCTTGATAGAAAAAGTGAGATCAGTGTTTGGAGCCACGATCCGTACTTTTTCTGTACGCTCCATAAGATCTTGAAGCGCTTTTTGTCTTTCAGCAAGCTTCTCATAGTCGATCCCGCACACTTCGAATACATAATCCTCAAAGCGTTCTGTTCCCATTTTTGCTTTTTGTGCAGCCGCAGAAGTGGGATAATTGAGCAGTACCCAGTTACGCTGATTCGTCAAAACATCATGGACCGGTTTCATCACTTTCCCGTGGAGCTGCATGATATCCGTCGGAACCTCAGACATTTCAGCATCATTATCCACTGCGCGTATATGTATCAATGCATCGACATCTTCAATTTTCTTTTCAAGCCACCCTTTTGATATCTGAATGGAGGATTCGCTTGATGATTTTGCAATTTCTACGCTTAATTCATCATCCTGTAACTCCAGAAATGGCTTACCTCCTACCTTGTATACTTCACGGATAATTTCCTTCATCAGTGGTTTGGCCACAATACTGCCGGTGATCAGGACCGCTTGATCTTTTTTCAATTCAAGTGAGTGGTTTACCAACGTATTCGCTAACCGGACGAGCCTTTCATCTCTCATTCCATCAACTCCTCTATTTTATATTTTCCTACTACTGAATTCGATGATTGGAAGTTAATTCCTTCTTTACAGTTTCATAGCTTTTCTCGTTGAAAAGTTTGTAAATGACAAGTATGTCAAAAACGCTGTCCCAGCTACGATGACTCCAAGCATCCAGCTGATCGCCCTCATGAATGTATCCTCACCCGGGTATGCTGGTTCAACATGCAGGTAACCCCATAAAAAGAATAGGCACATCAATCCATAAAAGCTGCTTCCAACTAGACTCATAATCAGCCGATCGGATTTCTTCCTTTCCCACGATTGACTGAACGCGTCCACGTCAGAATGCTGGAGACCACCGCAGCCAGCATGATAACCAAATGTAAAAACGGGACCATCAATGACATGAGTAAAAATAGAATCAGACCTGTGAGTCCAAAATACACAGTGTTGATGAAAAACAGGGCTAATCCACTCAGCCAGGGATTCCTGAACCATTCTTTCTTACTGACTGATTCAATGATTTTAAAATCAAAAGGGATTATGCTGTAAAGCTTCGATCGGTTCATAACGACTAAGAATATAATAATCAATCCACATAATAATAGCAGTGTCATCGTCATTCAACCTCCACTTTGTTTCAAATGCCCCTGCTTTGATTTCCTTCGGCTTATCTAAATAGTAGAAATAGAGATCTTTATAATCAGCATGAAATTTCGTTTCCTTAAAATATCCACCAAGGGCAAGTGTGGAAACCGGTTTGCTATCTATAGCGGCCGCTTTTCCTTCTGGGATCTCGACAGTTCCATATTTGAGCTTGTCATTAAAGAAATGATCACTGCCTTTTCGAGTGTGTTCATACAGATTTATACCAGAGTCGACCGACGCGATCTCCCCTCCCCACAGTCTCTTAACTCAAGGACCAGAATTTGATTCGGTTTATTGTAGATAGCTAGAAAGTAGTTTGAACCAGGAACCTCTACTGGCTCATAGGAATCCCCTGACCGTTCATAATCATTTTATAGATACCCGTGCCCAAAAATATGACAGCAATTAATAGTAACTTTAGTTTCATAGATTCCCCCTAATTTTTGATCTCATCAGCATTCAATCGAGCATCGAAAATGTAATGTGCATAGGTGTCACAATTGGAATCGGCATCCGATGCACCACAGACGTTTGTCACATATCCCGACACAGGTAATTGATCATTTGTAATTTCAATAACACCGGTTTCATCAACAGCGAATTTTCCGTTTTCTTTCACCCCGTACATTGTTCTGCTTGAGTCATGACTTCTAAGCGTGAAATAGGAAGTATCCCCGGGCATCATCTGCTCAAAATCCGCCTGATCCAGTAATTCCATAACGTACGATACGGTCAATGGATTGGAGCGCATCGGTAGCTGTTTCGCTTCATCAATTGAATTTCCTTTTGCCTGTCGATCAATAGGATTTTTTCGCCATCCTGAACCATGCATACTGTCCATAGTTTGTAATTGACCTCCAACGTTTTCCCACCTCTCTGTCACAACAATTTTGCCATATAAAATTCATCAACATATTTTCCATTCACGAGCATCGAATCGCGTTTCGTCCCTTCCACCTCAAACCCCATTTTTTTATACAATGCGATTCCTGCTTCGTTATGGGCCATGACAGTAAGCTCGAGCCTATGGATATTATTTTCTCGTGCCCAGCTGTTGAGCTTTTCGAAAAGCTGCGTTCCATAGCCTTGACCAGTGGCCTCTTGGAGGATCCCGATGACAAGATACACTCTATTCTGGATCCTTCTCGGTTTGTTTCCGAAAGCACCGAGAAATCCGACAAGCCTATTTTCTTTTTCGATGACCCAAACCGCAGTTCGCGGATCCTCGATATACTGTTTGACACTCTTTTTCCTGTATTCCAAATCCATGTCTCGCTCGCCAGGTTCAAACATCATGAACTCCGTTTCACTATCCAATTGTTGCTGCAAAATCAAAAACACTTCCGCATCTGTTTCTTCTATCAATCTTATGTTCATCGCTATTCTCCCCTACTGGTTCTTTTGAAAAAGTCCTGTCCATAGGAACGGTACTCCGAATGTATCGGCCGGTTGTTGGATATCCTTCATTTTACGGAAATCAAGCACACCGAAATCCCGGAAAACCTCTTTCAGCTTTTCTTCTGTATAGCCGAGACCGCCTTTCATACTTTGTTGTCGGTAGACTTCCCAATCCGAAATCTCTGCACCCATATCTCCTGCCGAAAAACAAGTGATCGCAAATTTACCGCCAGGCTTCAGAGCTTTCCGGATAAGCTGAAGAAAACTGATCCGGCGGTGCGGTGGGACATGATGGAAGCAACCGGAATCATAAATGATGTCGTATGTCCCTTTTTCAACTTCAAAATCGTAGAGGCTGCCTTCTATAAAATAAATTTCTGCCTGTTTTTTCACAGCGCGCTCTTTAGCCCACTGGAGGGCGGTTTCAGAAAGATCGATCGCGTCTACCTGGCATCCATTCTCTGCAAAATAGATTGCATTACGTCCTGGCCCGCACCCCAGCTCAAGAACTCGCCCAGATTCGAGGAGGCCTTTTTCAAAATACTCCACCAAATTTTCATCCGGTACATCCAGAAAGAATGGAATCCCTTTCTCCCTATCTTCGTAAAAGGAATCCCAAAATTGTGCTTCATCTCTCAACATCGAATCAAGCATTCTCATGATATCTTCAGTCGAATTGATCGTTTCTTTCATCATTTGGTCACTCCACTCTCTTTTTCTTAACACCCTCTATATTCTGTAAAAACGCACCATAATCCTAGCGGAATTTGATCTTTTAGAGAATCAAATAGGGGCAGACGGAAAATTTTTCGGAATTGTACCAAATTGAGATCAATTGCATTACTTTAAAACTCAAAAAGGAAAAGGATGGACTCGCCATCCTTCTCATCTCAACACCTTGTACATCAACTTATGCGGTCCGATCGGCTCGATATCGAATACCTCACCGATTGCTTGAAGGCCCATCTTTTCGTAATATCCGCTCACTGTCGTCCGGGCGTTACACCACCAAACATCTGCATCGCGTCTACTCAACTCTTTTTCTGCAAACTCAATCAATGATCGTCCAGCTTGTTTGTTCCGAAACGCTTCTAATGTTGCCATCCCTCTCAACCGGTAGTGATTTCCGCCCTTAATCAGGGAATGGTTTTCCTTATAAAAGGAAGCGATGCTGATCAAATTCTCGCCAGAAAAAGCCCCTAAATGGAATGCCTCATCTGTAAAATCATCTTCATACTTACATTCTTCAGGACGTAAGATCTTCTGCCTCAACTCGTATGTATCTTCAGGATTAATCAATTGTATTTTTAACATGACGGTTCACCTCAGTAAAATTTTAACATAAATCCCTAAAGAAAACTTGGCAAAGCCAAGCCTTAGGCGTAGGCTGAGTCATAGTTGAACTTATACTAAAGAAAGTATTTTATAGTTTCTTTAAGTGCAAAAGAAAACCGTACAAGTTTTACCTTTGCACGGTATTAAATCTATTCTTTTGCTATGCCACTTGTCGGACATGTTTTCCTCTTATAATAGCGATAAACTAAAAATCCGATGATCGCTATACCAACGAAAATGAAAACATACATCTGGAATTCATCAAGAAATCCTTTCACTGATTTCAGATTGCCCGTACTCCCTAACCACAGCATCACCACAGTCCATGGAAGGATTCCAATTAAAGTGAGGACCGCAAACTTCCAAAGCTTCACTTTACTAACGCCGGCAACATAAGAGATATAATTACCTAATCCGATCGGCCTGGTGAATGCGATGCTCCATATCCCGCATTTTTTGAACCAATGCTGAGCTTTCTCGATTTTTCGCGCATTCGTTTTCTCTTTCAATTTATCTTCAAGTTTATATCCGATTCCATAAGGTATGAAACTGAACAAGGTATAAACACCACTTGCGAGCAAGGCATAGGCCAACACCTCCGAAACCGATAAATTCAGGAAGTATCCAAACGTCAGAGTGACGAGTCCTCCTGGAAATGGTATGGATGATGCTTCTAGTGCCAAACTCGCTAGCAATCCCCATATACCAAAATCTTTTATAAGGTCGACGACAAACTCAAACATATAATCACCTTCTCAAATCGGACATTTTGTTGAAACATAGTATTCTTCTCTTCCACTTTTTAAGTTGATTTAAAACATTTGGCGATGAGCTTAAAGAGGTAATATTTGTTAGTTGTTGAAACCTATATTATAGAAATAAGAAAAAATGGGGGACTTTATGAAAACGATCCTATGGTTCATCGGTGCTTTCCTGCTTCTTTCAGGGGTTGTGCTGTATTTCTTTCATGATAAGATGGATTATCTTCCCACTTTTGATTCAAAGCCTGACTTAGAAGAAGTGAATACGGCTTATGAAGTGGATGTAGAAGTGTATCCGGACGAGAAAACGGCAAAAGCGAACATGAAAATATTTACGAAAAACGATACAGGAAAGAAGCAAGATAAGATCTATTTCCAATTGCTCGCTAATAAATTCAGTGACCTCGACAAACTTACTAGTGATGCCTGGCGTGATTTCCTGGGGCCTCATCCCGAACCAGGCGGATTAGGTTTTACAAAGATCACTGTAGATGGCGCTGTTACCGATTATAAAGTTAATGATACGATGCTAGAGATTCCATTAGACGATTGGGAAGAAAACGAAACAATTGAATTGACGATGGAATTTGATATTACTGTTCCGTTCAATGATGGAACCTTCTCTTATACAGAAGACAACATCTTTTTTGCAAATTGGCTTCCAACAAGGGCAGTGTACGAGGAAGACCGTTGGTACATGAACGAATTTCAACCGATCGGGGACCCAGGGTACTATGAGCTGGCGGATTATTTTGTCAATGTCACGGTTCCGAAAGAATATCACATTGCAAGCACAGGTATTGAGAAATCTGAACCAATCGAATATGAAACAAAGAAAACGTATGAATTCGATGCTGAAAAGGTCCGGGAGTTTGCAATGTGTGTGATGAATCCTGAATATAAGTTCAAAAGCGAAGAGGTGGATGGGATCACGATCAGAAGCTGGTACACACCTGACTCTGAGGAAGACTTTGGCATCTATCATTCAGCTGCAAAAGGGGCTTTTGAGCATTTCAACCAGGCATTCGGAGAATATCCTTATGATGAATTTGATATGGTACCAGGACCGAGAACGTTCACAGGTATGGAATACCCTGGTATGACGGTCGTCAACAGCAATCATTACAATACAGGTGATAGTTATTTTATCTCGACCATCGTTCATGAAATCGCCCATCAATGGTGGTATGCCGTTGTTGGGAACCATCCTATCGAGGAACCTTGGCTGGATGAAAGCTTGACGAACTACTCGACACTGCAGTTTTTAACAGAGCATTATCCTGATTTGGCTTCTTACCATGCTGGGCGGTATCTTCAAATAACAGAACAACTTCCCGAACTTGCCAAAGATGGCCAATCGATTTCTACGCCGACATCTGGATTCCCGAATGATGAACTTTATGCAGCACTCGTTTACGGAGTTGGTCCGCAAATGTTTTACAAACTTGAAGAGGAGATCGGGGTCAAGAAAATGAATGAAGCGCTCTCCCATTACTACGAAAAAAACGAATTCGAATTCGCAACAAAGGATGATTTGCTCGATTCCTTCAGAAAAGTTGTCGGTCCTGAAACGGAAGCTTACTTCAATCAGTGGCTCAACAACAATCCAGTTGAATTTGGGGAGGTAAAATGAGGCTGGAATTTGGAAATTGACGATATAATTTGAATTTGCACCGATAAAATTCAAATTTGCTACGATATCCACAAATCATTATATCGGTAATAAATTACGAGAAAAATCCTTAAAACTTAGACGATGCGTATTCTGTGAAAATGTCATCTCGCATTAATAGAAATTAAATAAGCAGTTCACAATCTTTTCTTAAAATAGTAACGGCCAAAGGAGGCTATATCTATTTTTAAGAGGAGAGGATTACATTGGATTTCGAAAAATGGTCTAATGATTTAAAATCTAAGAAAATGAATCGGAAAAGTTTTCTTGAAACTACCGGCAAGTTAGCTGTGGCAACCATGGCAAGCCTTTCTATTCCATCTATTTTAGTAAAACCTGAAGATGTTGATGCAGCCCCAACATTCACAAAAAATCCATTTAACCTTGGTGTTGCCTCAGGTGACCCGATTCCAGACAGTGTTGTGTTATGGACAAGACTTGCCCCAAATCCACTTGCTGAGGATGGGAACGGTGGAATGGGAAAAAATTACGTTCCAGTTAGATGGGAAATAGCCGGAGATGAAAATTTTAATAATATTGTTCAAAGTGGATCTGAAGTTACAGGACCTGAACTTGGACATTCTATTCATGTAGAGGTATTTGGACTAAAACCAGGGACAGAGTACTATTATCGATTTAAAGTGGGTAAAGAGATCAGTCCGGTTGGTAAAACAAAGACAGCCCCTAAGGATGATGCCAATGTAGATAGTCTATCGTTTGCTATTGCCTCTTGTCAGGCATGGGCAGGTGGGCGGTATGCCGCTTATAACAACATGATAGATGAGGACCTTGATTTCGTCCTCCATCTCGGTGATTACATATATGAAAAAGGTGATACAGAAACACTTACTGATTACCGACTCCTTCATGCGAAATATAAAACATCACCAGATTTGCAAGCTGCACATGCAAAATTTCCATTCATCGTTACATTTGATGACCATGAAATAGATAATGACTGGTCTAATGATATTTCTGAACCAAATTATCCAGAGGGTGAACGGGAGCGGTTCCTTGCCGTACGTGCTGCAGGTTTTCAAGCCTATTATGAACACATGCCATTAAGACGCAGATCAAAGCCGAACGGTCCCGATATGCTTCTTTATCGTAAGTTCACCTTTGGCAATTTAGCAGAATTCAGTGTTTTAGACACTCGGCAATATCGAGATAATCAAGTAGGAAGTGGATTCCCAGCCGGGCCGCTTGATCCTGAAGCGTCTAATCCCAACCGAACGATCATGGGTTCTGAGCAAGAGAAATGGCTGATAAATAATCTGACCCATTCACAAGCAAAATGGAATATCATAGCCCAACAAACCATGATGGCTCAATACGATTATGATACAGGAGAAGGGATTAGTGTCAATCATGACCAATGGGATGGATATACCGCTGATCGAGACTTCCTTTTCAATTTCATAAAGGAGCGTAATCCGTCTAATCCAATTGTAGTTAGTGGTGATTGGCACTCAAGCTGGGTAAATGATTTAAAGGAAGATTTCAACAACCCTAAATCGGCGACATTGGGGACCGAGTTCGTCGGGACATCCATCAGTTCTGGTTGTGGATGGAAGGATAAGATAGAAGCAGCACGTTTAGTAAATCCCCATGTTAAATTTTTTGATGGAGATTACCGTGGATACGTACGCTTCAAAGTGACGCATCAATCATGGCAGTCAGATTATCGAGTCGTGTCTTCTGCAAATAATCCTGATGCTGTTGCAGTTACTCTTGCTTCATTCATAGTGAATAATGGAAAGCCCGGAGCTCAGCGAGTTGGAGGAATTGATATCACCGGCATTGAGGCAAGTACGATGTTCGCTGGACAATCAAACCCTGTTTCAATAACTCTAAGCAATGGTACGACAAATAAGGTCAAAGTAAATGTAAACATTCCAGTTCCTAAAGGATGGAAGAGTGAAAACGTAGAGACGGTCCTTGAACCAAAATCCTCTTCTACGGTTGATTTGATCGTAACACCCCCTGATTCAGTACCAGCAACTGAAAGGTTGAAGGTTGAGGTGAAGACAGAGTCCAGTGATATACCCGTGTTTGGCCCGCCGCGAGATGTCCAAGTGGTCTCAGCGCCATCCGGTGACAAAGCTCTGCTTGCATTGGACGGAGGGGGCTCGTCGACTCCAATCCTTTCTACCTACGAAAGATTGACTCCTG
The DNA here is from genome assembly GCF_045920555.1 of Pseudalkalibacillus sp. A8. NCBI lineage: Bacteria > Bacillati > Bacillota > Bacilli > Caryophanales > Fictibacillaceae > Pseudalkalibacillus > Pseudalkalibacillus sp. A8. Next base: position 1,770,092 of record NZ_CP174509.1, on the reverse strand, counting down.
AAGATACATGGGAGACCACAAAGGGTTATGGATGGGTTGGACCTGCACCATTCTCCAGAGATAGAGGTACACCAGATGCGTTACAGAGGGATCTGATCGCATCACGGGAAGAACAAAACACTTTTAGATTATCCGTTCCAGCTGGAATTCATAAAGTTTATTTCCTTACGGGTGATTCAGTGTATGGATCGCCAAATACGATTATCCATTCAAATGATACGTTATTAGCCGACACAGGTGGTGAGTTGGCACCTAGTGAATTCAAGTGGCTTAGCTTTGATCTTGACGGAGGGACTGAAGGAAAAGAATTCGACCTTGAACTCACCAGTGAACTTGGAGATGGTGCGTGGCGTCTGGTTGCTCTTGTAATGATGCCATAACAAGAATATAATTGATTTTTAAATGAAGAACCATTTAGAAAAACAATAAACACATGTAGTTTCGTTTCTGAAACCACATGTGTTTTTATGTTAACCATACATTAAACTCTATAACAGGCATTTCATATCTACATTATTTCACTTCTTGCGGTACAGACAATCCAAGGCCTTTTGCGACCCTTTCACCGTATTCTGGATCTGCCTTATAGAAATGTTGAATTTGTCTGAGTTTGATGTCATCTGATTCAACACCGGACATCGCACCGACGATATTTTTAACAAGTCGTTCGCGTTCGTCTCCATCCATCAAGCGGTAAAGATCTCCTGCTTGTGTGTAGTGGTCATCATGGTCATATGGCACACTTTCAGCCACACCGGATACAGGATATGCTGCCTGTTTGTTTTCAGGAGATTCACTTGGTCCACCCTGGCTATTCGGTTCATAATAGACAGAACCTCCGCCATTATCATCGAAACGCATTTGACCATCACGTTGATGGTTTTTCACTTCGTTTCGCGGCCTGTTGATCGGAAGCGTATTGTGATTTGCCCCAACTCTGTAACGGTGTGCATCAGAGTAAGCGAACAACCGCCCTTGAAGCATTTTATCAGGAGAAACATCGATGCCTGGCACGAGTGTCCCTGGTGAGAAGGTCGCTTGTTCCACCTCTGCAAAATAGTTCTCAGGATTTTTGTTCAATACCATTTTTCCGACTTCGATCATTGGATAATCCTTTTGTGACCAAACCTTCGTCACGTCGAACGGATCCCAGCGGTACGTATCCGCATCCTCAAGCGGCATGATCTGGACATAGAGCTTCCACTCTGGATAATCTCCATTCTCAATCGCATTGAAAAGATCTTCTGTATGGTAATCAGGATTTTCCCCGGCAATCTTCGTACCAACTTCTTCTGTCAGGTTCTTGATGCCTTGCTGTGTCTTGAAGTGATATTTCACCCAAACGCCGTCTCCATCTGTATTGACCCATTTGAATGTGTGGCTACCGAATCCGTGCATGTGACGGTAGGTTGCCGGAATACCACGGTCAGACATCAAGATCGTGACCTGGTGTAAGGATTCTGGGGACAATGACCAGAAATCCCAAACCGCGTTCGGGTTCTTCAAGTGCGTCTTTGGATGACGCTTTTGTGTATGGATGAAATCCGGAAACTTGATTGCATCCCGTATGAAAAAGACCGGTGTGTTGTTTCCCACGAGATCATAGTTTCCATCTTCTGTGTAAAATTTAACCGCGAATCCACGAGGATCACGTACAGAATCTGCAGAACCGTTTTCGCCGGCAACTGTAGAAAAACGTACGAATAGTGGTGTCTTCTTCCCTACTTCAGATAAGAAATCTGCTTTCGTGTATTTACTCACATCATTCGTTACTTCGAAATATCCATGCGCGCCTGCACCTTTAGCGTGTACGACACGTTCTGGAACACGTTCACGGTTGAAGTGAGCTAATTTTTCAAGGAGGTGTACATCCTGGATCAACGTCGGCCCACGGGAACCAGCAGTGATCGAGTTCTGGTTGTCCCCTACCGGCGCACCCCAGCTTGTCGTCAAATGATTCTTGTTCTTACCCATTCTTTCATCACCTCATATATTAATAGTGTACAAAACCAATGATATCACTTATCAAATAAAAATCAATACTTTTTTATAATAATTATAAAGTAATATACGATATAAAGAAACTCGGTGAAACCAAGCCTTTTACTCTTACATAGAAGATAGATTTTCATACTTTTTTAAAATGTATCTCTGTTTCTTCATTGTCTGGTTCCCCGTTGCGGGGTACCGCGTGGCTGCTCATCCCGTAGAAGGTCGCGGATTTCACTTAAAGATATTTGCTATTAAAAATCAACAAAATTCTACAGCGCTTAAATCTAAAAAATGAGGCTGATATTTAAATCAACCCCCTTGACTTGTCTCAATGATATATATGCAGTTCAGATTAGAAGATTTCTCTTTTATAGGATATTTTAAGATTAAGTCTTCGTTGTTATCGAACCATTAAGTAGGAATCCGACGAGATCAGGAACTCTTTTTTGGAAGGAAAGGTAGTTATGCTCTCCTCCTTCAATAATTTTAAATATAATATTCGGCACTTTATTTTCAAGGATATAATTGACCCTCAAATTCGAATCCATGAACCCTGCATTGATTTTCTCATCTTTTGTTTCGGCTGTACCACAATCCAGATAGATTCCTTCATTTTTAGAGAAGTTTGTGGTTTTCAATAATGTTTCCATTTCCTCCTGATTGCGCCAAAATCCAGATGACAGGCCTGCTATTTTTGAAAAGATGATTGGATAACGACAGGCGGCATACGTGGATATTAGACCTCCTAAGGAAATCCCAGCCATTGAAGTATGGTCAACCAGCGTCCTGTATTTTTTATCAATCAGCGGTTTAAGCTCGTCAACTATGAACCCAACATATTCTTTTCCTCTTCCGCCAATGTCTTTTTCGTCACCAAAATACGTTTTACAGTACTCTCCGTTTTTCCAAGGGCAATACTGATTGACCCGCTCTTCAAATGTATCCGGGGCATCGATCCCTACTATTATCAGTCCAATATCGTTTTCGTCGAGATAGTGTTCGAGCTCTAATGATTTGCCGCCCACGGCATCTTCATCCCGAAAAACATTTTTCCCATCATGCATATAAACGACAGGATATTGTTGATCCGAATGTTCATAGGATTGGGGCAAGTAAACCCTGATTAGCCTTTCTTGAGTGAATGACCCCTCCTTAACACCCTTTCGGGATGTTTGAAGAAGGGGCTTCCTGTTTCGCAGACCGTTGCGTAGAGGGGTTTCCCACTACGTCTTACATAATCTCCACAGGCGTAGATTATACTGTTCGGACACAACCTTGCCCTACAGTTCGTATGATTCAGTTTGTTACAAGTAATTCTTCTAATGCTTTTTGTAGGATGTTTCGTGCTGCGTTTTGGTCTCTATCCAACACTGTTCCGCATTTTGTACAAATATGAGTTCGAATAGAAAGTGACTTCTTTACACGATTCCCACAATAGGAACAGTCTTGAGAAGTGTATTTTGGTTCCACTTTTTTCAGTAGTCCTCCATGCTTTTCGCATTTATACAAAAGCATGTTTCGGAACATTCCCCAACCTGCATCCGAAATGGATTTAGATAACTTTCTATTTCTGACCATGCCGCAGATATTTAGATTTTCTACAGCGACAACAGAATAATCTTTTGACAGGTTGTAACTTAGCTTGTGAAGAAAATCTCTGCGCTGGTTTGCGACTTTCTCGTGTAAAGAACGAACCTTTTGTACTTGTTTGATGTAGTTGAGAGAGCCTTTTTTCTTCTTAGAAAGAGTACGCTGTGCCTTCTTTAGTTGTTTCTCTTTCTTACGAAGAAATCTTGGGTTTTTAATCTCTAACCCATTAGAAAGGACCGCATACTTATTAAGTCCAACGTCAATTCCTATTGCACGATTCGTATCAATAGAAGGTGGTAATGCTTGTCTTTCGACACAAAAAATCGCATACCATTTCTTTCCTTGACGTTTGATAATAAGTTGTTTAATTGTTCCTCCTAATGGTCTATGAAGCAAGATATCTATTTCACCTAGCTTTTTATTGTATATCTTACCATTATCAGAAAAGGACATAGCATAACGATGTATTCCATTTGGTTTGAAACCGAATTGAGGGAAAGTCATACTATTATAATCTTTATACTTTTTCTGTTTTGGATATTTTGCATCTTTACGAAAGAAGCTTTCAAACGCTTTTTGTAGACGCACAAAGACTTCCTGTAAAGGCTGGGAAGGTACTTCTTTTAGAAAAGGATATATCTTTTTATCTAGTGTTTGTTGGTTTTGCATATCATAACGACTGTAATTTTCTTTGTTTTGTTTATATTTCCGTTCTTTATCTAAAAGAGCAGAATTATAGGTTTGACGACAATATTGTAACCAACGTTCCAGTATTTCTTTTTGTTCTTCTGTTGGATAGATTTCATATTATTGATTTAGCAACATTGTCACCACCTCCAATGGTTTATGTGGATAATTATACCAAGAAGAGATGATGGGAACAAGTGTTTCGGTTTGAACCTACCGAAATTCATCCCCTCCCTATCCTTGGGCTACGCCCTTCACAGGCTTGAGGAAGGGGAATTCTTTCGGAATTTGTTAAAACGGCGTGAATATACTGGATATCGGCGTGATTAATTTTTAACGAATCGAACTTCTACTTTTCGTTATATCCTTTGTGCATCTGTTTTAATCCAAATCCGATGATGATGGCACCAACATTGCCGATCATCCAGATCCCAAAGGGCTGACTCATCAATTTTGCAGTCCAGGTCTGTTGTGAACTTCCCGAGCTTCCGGCATGCATGGCGAACTTGAATGCTTTCAAAGAAAGACCTGCATAAATGACGCCACTAATACGATAACCGAGGCGTACGCAATTCCTTCGCACCTGTCCCTTTATTTTCGGGATCCATGAATGTTTGGATAAGGCGCCAACAGACATATCCGATGAGCCCGAAGCCGACAATCCAGAGCAATACTTCGCCAAACGGCTTACTGGCAACAGAAGAAAAAGCTCCACTCGAATCAGACGTGCTTCCCCCAATATCAGCAGCTGCCATTATAGAAAGGAGTCCGATTAATATGTACACCGATCCTTTTGCAAAGTAACCAAAACGTGCAAATCCTTTGATCCAAGGTTTCACGTCATTACTTGTATCTATTCCCCTTGTTTTGACTTTTGCTCGAACTGTGTCCATCATCCTAAAAAGCTCCCTTCTTATTCCATTTTCTACAAACTACCCTTCAGGAATCAAAAGAAAACTTTATGGGAAAATTTTATCAATTACTAATTCGAACGATGTATTTTCTGTCAACATAATGACAATCAGGATAATGAGGGATTACAAATTGGCTTGTACACTCGGAAAGGAGATATCCCTGTTAACTAGGACCATCCAGGATTCAGGATATAGGACAGCCCTATTTACAGGTTTACCCTGGTCCTTAATTAGAGGATCCTTTAAATAATGAGAATATTGTATCCACTTTTGGGCGAATAGTATCTATTGAATTCTTCACTTGTCCGAATGTAGTAATCATTTTCTCAATATCAAAGGTACCATCTTGGGTCTTAAAATAATCTATCAATATATTTGAAGTCCCAGTTTTTTGTGGATACTTTTGGAGTTGATCATGTTGTTCCTCATTATAATCAGCTGGTTCGCCAAACATGTAGTCAAATGGATTATATCCCTCTTCTTTATAATTTGTGTTTCTTTCGCTCAATTTCCTTGCCTCCTTTTCCGTTATACTCAGATTAAGCAATATCATCTCTTAGTAAAGAATACAGTAATACATCATTAAAATTCCCATTTTGAAAATGTGATTGCCGGAGAACACCCTCCAGTTGGAAATCATAATTATTGACGACTTGAATTGCAGCTTTATTCTCTGGGCGGATCCTCGCAATTATACGGTTTAGTCCCATGTTATTAAAACCAAAAGCTACAAGACTATCTATTAACTCAGAACCGTACCCTTTGTTCATATATCTACTAAAAAAAGCTGCGCCAATTTCAGCCTGAAAAGACGATTGATCCCAATTCCGAAACCCTGCTAGACCAATGAATTCTCGAGTTTTTTTTAAGGTCACTGCCCAGTTCAGATTCTTAAAACAAGTTGGTTGGGTTTTCTGATATCGGATAAAGTTTTCCGCTTCCTTTAAATTTTTCAGTATCTTGCCTTCGTTAAATTCCATAACACATTTATCGGTGAATAAAGCAAAAACGTTTTCTTTATCCAACATGTCCAAGTTTCTTAAATTAAAGTTTCGTGTGGTTAATACAGAACTATTTTCTTGCATGAAAAATACTCCAAATCAGAATAAAATCTATACAGATAAAACAACTGCTATAGTAGGTATGATTTATATCAACCTATATATGGGGATTATTCTGTATAGAGATTATCTTTTTTTATTATATAGATATGAATAGTGTTATTACCAAATACCGAACGGTCTGAAAAATGCAATCCTACCTAGTCCAACCCCAACTAATCCTCCTAGGAACCCACCTGCAAAACCTCCTGCAAATGAAGGACCGAAAAAGAATAACCCGTGGTCACAGGAATCATCTTGTCCACATCCATGATCTAAAGATTCAAGGTATACATTATCGGCATCAACATGATCAATATATCCGTGGTACACCTCCCCGTCATGGCATTTGATTTCAACTGCTTCACCTATATGACATTTACAGAGATGATAATAATGTTCTACTGACATTTAATTTCCCTCCTTATTTTCAAAATCATGAAATAGAATGATAAATTTTCAAAAAAAGCACAATTTATCCTTGTAAATACTATCTCTTTTTCATACTATGATTTTGAATATATATTGATTGGGGAGACGTAGTAGTTAAACACACAATTATTGTACGTAATGAAATGATAGATTTATTATTTTTAGGTAGGTATGTAGAGGAACTATTTTTTGCTCCATGTTTCATTAATGTTAGATTAACGTTTTCCTTCTTATCTTTCCTTATCATAAATCGGAAAAAAGCGGCTGAGTCATCACTCGCCGCTGAAAAAGCTTCTGGGTACTGTACAGTGCCTTTAGTTCCTTCAAGTGAACCTGGTACCAATTCATTCACCATGAATGCCGCATCCGGAACTTCAAACGGTGGACGGATTCCTTTTGTACTGGCACGTACAAAACCGAACCTTGGATAAAACTCTGGGTGTCCAAGCACAACGACCGAACGATAACCTGCCGCTTCACATCGTTCAAGCCCTACCCGTACCAGAGCAGATCCCACACCTTTGTTTTGACAGTCTGGTTTTACTGCCATAGGAGCCAGCGCGAGTACTGATTCTTCTCCATCCTTTGTTTCAATAGAAATCAGGCTGAACAAGATATGCCCGATCACATCTCCATCACCGGTTTTCGCTACTAAGGACAGCTCTGGAATGAACGAATCGGATTTCCGGATCGCTTCGATCAATCGGGTTTCATTTTCCTGTCCGAAAGCCTGGTCATTCACTTCTTTAATCTTTTGGATGTCTTCAACTACTTCTCCCCTGATTTTGTACAACCCGAACTCCCCCTTATGGTCTTATTGTTGAAGTGCTTTGATATCCTGGATCACTTTCTGGTCGTCCTCATCTGAACGATCGGTCCCGCTATATCGTGTTACAACAGTACCGCTTTGGTCGACAAGATAAAAGGAGGTACCATGTGATACTTGATCTGAAGCTGATGTTTTTTGGACAGCGGCTTTAAAGCTTTCTTCGGCAAACGCTTCGATTTCTCCTTGTCCATACCCCGTGAGGAAATGCCAATTGGAAAAATCAGCGTGATGTTTTTTACCGAATTGCTTCAACTTTTCAGGGGTATCAACTTCAGGGTCCACACTGAAGGAAACGATCTCTACGTCTTCAAGTCCTGCTTTTTCAATATTCTTTTGAAGACTTGCCATACTATTCGTCATCGGCGGGCAGACTGTCTTGCAGCTCGTGAAGATAAAATCAGCAATCCACACTTTACCTTTTAAATCTTCCAGACTGACGGTTTTACCGTCCTGATCCGTATAGTTGAATGATTGGACCTCGAAGTCGAAATCATCCGGTTTGTCCAGCTTTTCTTCTCCGCAAGCCGTCAAAATGACAAAGGAAATGATTGCGATCACTAAACTTATTTTTTTCATTTAGACCCACTCCTTCCCTAATTGCTTACAATCACTTTTTTAGTCGGCATCGTATGCATGTCCCGCGCTGTTACATGGGACTGGATGATATACTCCCCCTCTTCTTCAAATGTATGTTCAACCGAATAGACGCCGTCTCCCTCATTCTGCGCTTCCATCAGGGTACTTTCTTTTTTTGAACCGTCTTTCCATATTTCAAACTCGACTTCATCCGCGTCATCTACTTTTTCATTACCTTGCGTAACGATAGCCTCAAAATGACCTACTTCATCTTTGCGAAGGGTATCTGGCCCTTGCAGATCGACTTTCAAAGCTTCAACTGAAATGTCTTTTTTTTCTGCATGATCCGAATGCTCCTCCTGATCACTACAAGCTGTTACAGTAAGAATCAATACCATTAAAAGAACCAACCATTTCAATTTATTCATAAGTCCTATCCCTTTCCTTGCTTCATTTTTAAAAGGTTATCTCCATTGTTAACGACTTCACTTCCATTCTAAACTCTGGACGTTATGACATGTGTGAAGGTTTTTTGAAGACACGGAACCCCAATCATAGATTCATGTTGATCATGTTAGTAATTTTGAGCAGAAAGACAAAAGAGGTTTCTCCTTACCACACCAGAACTGCAGAGCTTTTCTTGAAAATACAAGACTATTAACTGCATGAAACGTACTCCATAGAATTGGATAGTTAGTGGAAGATTACTCTTGAATAGAGAGTTTTTCTACTAGTAATTCATCCACCATGTCTATTTTCGATTCCTATTTCTATGATTGTACATTCCATTGATTTATACTGCTCAAGACAAAATTCTATTGTAAAACAGTATAATCAGCTTCTTTCACTATTTATTTTTTTAATAGATTTATATGTTTGTCCATTTCAAATGATAGAAAAACTCATATATATGATACTAAAGGTTTAACAATATAATTTTTTATCCTTTTGAAGGGAGGCTACATTATGAATCAAGAAGGACTTGAAAGACTATGCCAGGAATTTGCTAGGATTCTTGGAGGGGAAGGAAGTTTAGATGAAAATGATGTTTGTCTTGTACAAAAATTCCGTAACCTTCGATTTACAATTCTTGGGCGCCCCACTCAATCCCCACTAGTCGTTCCTCAATTCTTTACTTTTGAAGGCTTAGATAGAAGAGGGAACGCATTGAACTTAGGAGAAACCGTTCTTTTACAGAAAGAAGTTAACCCCCTCTTAACAGAGCTTCGGGAAAGAGATATCATCGTCACTGCAATTCATAACCATTGGTTGTTTGAAGAACCTAGAGCAATGTATATGCATTTCGAATCAGTTGAACCACCACTACAATTTGCAAGAAAGGTCAGAGAAGCATTTAGAGTTTTAGAAAATAACAGCAGCCGTAAGAAAACACACAAACGTAATAATGTTTTAGATGATTGGTTCTGGTAAACGTTATGTTAATAGATGCATATGCCCATATTTCAAAAAAACCGAAAAAGATACCTTAGGCAAATACGAGAAGTATCTGAAACATGTGTAAAGGTATTTTCTTACTATTGAAAAATAAAAAGGAATGGCGTACTCAATGATCATATAAATACGCTTTCCTTTTTATTATTTCGGAACGTATAATTCCATAAGAGCCCCCAAAGAACACTATGTTATTATCTTTTTGGAATGATAAACTTCCATGAAGCTTGAGAGAATAAGAAGTAAGAAACTACATAAGGATATATTCATGACGTTTTAATAGTATGTGGTCTTTTCAATCTATAGATGGTTTTCTTTTCAAACATTCTACAACCGTTCACTTGAAAGATACGCTTCATAGGTATATTTCTATGCCCTGTTGCTCCGATGTAATACGTGGCTCCTATACTTTTGAGATATTGTAAGGAACGTTTGTGGAGTGTTATCCCCCAATTATTACCTCGATATTCAGGAATTAATCCAAAATAAAATAGTCTGCCCTCCTCAATGGTACCTGGTTCGATGTGTGGTATTGTGATCCCGATCGGATCATTATCATGATAAGCGATTAAACAATTTTTCATATAATCAGAACCCAGTTCAGTTTTCATTCCTTCAAACTCCATTTCAATTGAAAGTGACGAAGGAGCGTTCAGGGATCCCATTACGACTTCTTGCCACATCTTCTTAAATAAATCAGTGGTTGTTTGTCCTATGGATTTTATTTCAATAGATGTTTCCTGTTCGGTTGTCTTTAAAGAATCCAGGTCTCGTTTGTAAAAAAATTGTATGTCTTGTTTCAAAAAGTCGTAATCACACAGTAAATGAAGATAATCATTGTTCGATGCTTCTTTTTCGTTTAAAACGATTTTTACTGATTGGATATCCTTCATTTTGACATATTCGTCTATGTCCTGTAGAAGTTTTTCAAAGTGGTGAATGGAGGATACCTGCCCGATATCCTCTATCACAAAATAATTTGGCACTCCGTCAAGGATTTTAGCTCCATAACCTTTAAACATTCTTTAGCTCCTCCATTATGAGATGTATAATTTTTGACCGTTCGCCCTTGGATTAGAATGACTTCAGTACATTGTTTATCTTTTCATTAAGTTTTTGGATATCTACATATGGGATAGGTTTGTCGTCAAGTTCATATTTTCTTTTCAGTATTCGTTTTACGCTGCGGTCGATCCGTTCTTCGGATATATCACCATTTTTGACCGCAGTTTCGATTGCTTCATGAACAGCCACGACTTTGTCGTAATCATGTGCGACCATGATGATGTCATTTCCAGCTTGGGATGCATCCGGCAGGTTAAACCCAGTCTCGATGGCGTCCATCGTCATATCATCTGTCATGATCACACCATCAAATTTGAGACCATCCCTAAGAATGTTTGTGACGATCTCTTCAGATAAAGATGATGGGTATTGGGGATCAAGTTGCGGTAACAATATATGGCCCACCATCACAACATCGGCATCTTCTTGGATAGCATCAAAAAAATGTTTTAGTTCAAATGATCATCCATGCTTTTATCGACTATGGGAAGTTCTAAATGCGAATCTACATCAGTGTCTCCATGCCCAGGAAAATGCTTGATCACAGTTTTCTGATTGAATCCCTATCATCGTTTGGATCCCGAACCTGCTTACAATCGATGGTTCAGCGCCAAAAGATCGATCTCCGATGATTGGATTATCCGGATTGCTGTTTATATCCAATACGGGTGCAAAGTTTACATTGAAGCCGAAGGACTTAACCTCATCGGCTAAAATTTTACCGATTTCATATGAAAGTTCAGGATATCCTGTTCTCCAATTTCTTTGCCTGTCGGTATATTTTCCAAATTCCCTGGCAAGCGGGAAATCCTTCCTCCCTCTTGGTCGATAACTAACAATACAGGTATTGGATTAAGAACATTCAATTCTTTAATGGTGTTTAGCAATTCTACCGTTTGTTGAGGAGTCGTCATGTTTTCCTGGTAAAATATGAATCCTCCAATCTTGTAATGTTGCACAAGATCTTTGATTTCGCCATTATAACTCGTGCCTGTGAATCCAGCTACTATCATCTGGCCGATTTTTTCATCCAGCGTCATCTCATGTAAAAGTTCATCTACCGGTTTGGTTCATTTTCAACGGTGGTGTCGTATTTTATCTGTTGTAACTCTGGGAGATATGATCTGACGTCGAAAATGATTCCCTCGGTTCCGTAACCAAAAGATAAATTTTGATTAGGGTACGCCAAATATGTTCCTTGAGTGATCGTTTCTTGTTCATCCGGAGATCCAAATTTATCCTCCACTACATTTACATGTGTTTCTCCAGCTTTGATATCACTGTTCGTCACTTTACCTTCCTTTGCATTCGAAATAATTTCCTGTAAAAGCTCGGTACCTGATGTTTTATGATAGTCAGATCGATCGTCGGATGGATCCTGTTTATCATCCGGTGATATCAAAAATATTACGCCTCCAATGAAGATCAACCCAAGAAGAAAAATCCCTTTCCAAAAAATCCTTCCCCCCCCTAATCAGCCTATGTTGAATGAGAGCATTTAGTTAGACGATCCATAATTTGAAAACGTTACACCCAATATCCTTATTATTGAAAAAAACCTTAGAACACCTAAGGTTAGTTTGCATTACCGTAAAAGTCAGTACTTTATCGATGTAGAGGAATAAGTAAAGGCATAAATTCCGAAATGTTACATCTTTAATGCCGAATCCCCCTCTTCCCCCATGGTTTGAAGACGGATAGGAAAAACATTGTGAGCAGGAAAATGATTTGCAGGACGATCCCAACAAATAGGGAAGTTTGGTTGACGATGAATTCCGGAACCTGAGTAGCCTCAGATTCGACCATCGTCAACCCATTCAATGACCATATATAAATGCCGACCATACCAATCCCGATACAAAAGATGGTCAACACTTCTTTTGCAATGATCCAATAATAGCGAAGGAATCCCCATTGGGTTAAGACTGATAATAAAATTCCAGTAACAACTGTACCGATAGTGGACGCCCTGATCGATGTCTTGCTTAATAAGTTCATAGTCCTATAGGAAGTCATCAATACCTGATGATCATTTGAAGCTGCGGCTGCAATGTTTAAAATCAGGAAAACAACTGTCGAACCTAACATGATACCAGAGAATAATAGATGAAAGGTAAGTAATATCCTTTTTGACTTCAAATTTATTTTCTTCACGATGATCTAACCTCCCTAAGCTATCGTGGAGAATACAAAAACTAATACAAAAAAACAAACGAGGGAATAGGTAATGATGATCACTTTCTTAAATTGTCTCTCTGTATTCAAAACTATGACCACTTTACAACTGAAAAGAGTCAACAGAATCAACCATAATAGACCCATAAAATCCACCCCGCCAACCCGAGGTTATTCAACACTCAACCAATGATAGGAGTTCTTGACCAGATGTATTCCTCCCCAAAATAAGAGGAGAGCAACAACCGGGTGCAGAGCGATTATGCTTCCCATATCCGAGAATACATGGATGGTCATGTATTGAATCACAATCAATAGATACATCCCAAGGCTTATCCATCTCCGTTTCCCGGTAATTTTTCCGATGAATGAAAGCAGGAACATTCCAAGAGGGATGAATTCAAAATAACTGACGAAATCGGCGTGGATTTTCCAATTGCCCGTGTTTGCAAATAAAGCAGAGCCAGCAATAAAGACTTGAAGCACGATACAAATCACCAAAACAATAGCTGATAAAGCATAAATGAATCTGACAGTCCGGCGAACCATTGGTGGAATCTTTAAAGAACCCATTGCAACCCATCCTTTACAAAATTGATTTCTTTTTAAAAGGATAAGGTACATTCCTAAAAATCTTCTAAACCATTTATTAAATAAACCTTAAGAAAAAACCTTAAGAAAAAAACCACAAGCACCAAGAGTGCTTGTGGTATAACCCAAAGTTTCTTTATGCTTTGAAGCGGTATCCTGCTCCCCAAACTGTTTCGATGTATTGAGGGCTGGAAGGATCGGCTTCAATTTTTTCACGTAACTTCCGTATATGGACGGTTACTGTACTGATGTCTCCTAGTGAATCCATGCCCCAGATCCTGTCAAAGAGATGATCTTTACTGAATACATGATTCGGGTGGTTGGCTAAAAATAACAGCAGATCAAACTCTTTGGTCGTAAGAGAGGTTTCTTTTCCGTTCATCCAAACTCGGCGCGTATTTTTTTCAATCGTTAGGCCTCGGATACGAAGTTCCTCATTATTTCGATCCTTTCCCAAAAAACGTTCATACCTTGCCAGGTGCGCTTTTACCCTTGCCACGAGTTCACCGGGACTGAACGGTTTTACAATATAGTCATCTGCTCCCAAACCCAGGCCACGGATTTTATCAATATCTTCTTTCTTTGCGGTTACAAGCAAAATAGGAATGTCTTTCGATGCGCGTATCGTTTTACACAGTTCGAAGCCATCTTTCCCGGGCAGCATGACGTCAAGTAGAATAAGTGCGTAGTCCTCATTGATCGCCTTTGTCAGCCCACGATCACCAGTCGTTTCAATATCTACATCGAAACCATTGATTTCCAAATAGTCCCGTTCCAGTTCCGCAATACTCTCATCATCTTCAATGATCAACAATTTGTTCATTTCCTCCCTCCTTTCCCATCACTTTCGGCAAGGTGAAACGGATACGTGTGCCTTCTCCAACTTTGCTTTCAGCCCATATTTCCCCGTTATGATCCTCGATGATCCGCTTCACTATCGCGAGACCTAGACCACTTCCTCCAGAACGCGTATTCCGGGAAGGCTCTGCCCGGTAAAAACGATCGAAAATGAAAGGCAGGGCATTATCCGCGATTCCTGAACCATTATCGATAATCTGTACCATAACCTGCGTTTGTTTTTCCTCCAAGCGGATCGTGATGAACTTGTCGGGTTTATCCATATACTTCAAACTATTATGGATGATGTTCGTAACCACCCGTTTGATTTTTTCCCGATCTGCGAGAACATGATAAGGTTGGTCATCGTCTGCTTGGAAGGAGAGGTCCACACCATCCTGCTCCAGATCGAACGCGAGCTCCTCCTTCAAGTCCAGCAAAAACAAGCGAATATCCAATTCTACGAGATCATAGGGCAACCGGTTCAAATCCAGTTTGGAATAATACGATAGTTCGTCAATCAGGTGGTCCATATCATTTGCTTTTGAATAAATCGTTTTTAGATAACGATCCATTTTTTCAGGTGTATTGGCTACACCCTCCTGAATTCCTTCTATATAGCCTTTGATGGAAGTCATCGGAGTTTTCAGATCATGGGAGATATTCGCTACCAGTTCTTTCCGGTTTTCTTCATATTTCAATTGCAGGCGGATCGACTCCTTCAATTTTTCCCGCATATGATCGAACGTCCGGGAAAGTTCTCCCAATTCATCTTTTTTCTTGTTGACAATTTCGAAATCCAGATCCCCTTCACTGATCCGATTGGAGGCTTCGATTAATTCGTTGACCGGTTTGATGATGCT
Organism: Pseudalkalibacillus sp. A8; assembly: GCF_045920555.1. Lineage (NCBI taxonomy): Bacteria > Bacillati > Bacillota > Bacilli > Caryophanales > Fictibacillaceae > Pseudalkalibacillus > Pseudalkalibacillus sp. A8. The sequence continues at coordinate 1,754,989 of NZ_CP174509.1, read as the reverse complement.
TCTTGACACCAAATAAGTGAGCAACCCGTTGGTTGTGATCAGAATCAGGAGAAGAATTCCGAACATCAAAGGGAAAACCCCTCTACCGAAGTTCCCTCCAGGATCTTGGAGAAGGAAAATCGTCCCTTCTGTACCATTTTCAAAGTAAAAGTCGTAAAACCGAAGTCGATAATGTCCACCGCCGATCCAATGAACTGGACGCTGGAAGCTGTCATTTCCGAAAGCAGGCAGGTCATTGATCGAAATAGTTCCAAGCTCAGAAGGACGGAATAGGATCTCATTCCCCCGTCTTACAATCAAGGAGGTATGGTGTTTAGCCAATTTCTGCTCCAATTCAGCAAGTTGTTGTTGATCCTGCAACTGATCAGGATATAGGGAAGCCAGTCTCTTCAGCTCAGAAAATTCACGATCGATTGTAGTCGTTTCAGTGCTATCTTCATCGTTCATCAGAGACCAAAAATCGTTAAGGCCCCCAAATAGAAGCGATATAACTAAAAAAACAGCTAATATAAATAGAATCACAGGGATGACGATCATTGCTATATTCGACAATATCAGTTTTTTCCGAATCGACATGCACTCACCAACCTTCCATCCATTCTAAACCAATCATATCCTAACCAACTGAAGGTTGCATCATACAGAAACACCGCTTCATAAGCGGTGTCCCGTACCAATCACTTCAAGTTTCCTTTGATTTTTTTAAACTCGCTTTCGTCTATCTCACCATTGACATACCTTTTCTCTAGCATATCCATCGCATTATAAGATCCTCTAGGGTACCACCCTCCAATCCTTTTCAACATGATGATATTTGTAATGAGGATCCCAAGGAAAATAAAGAAGATCGGAAAAATAAACCATGGAAAGAATCCAACATGATGCATTTCAATCACTCCTGTGTGTAATATTTTTACTAATCACAGTATATCGACCATTTCTTAAATACTTCTAAAACAGATATTAACCATTTCTTAATTCTTCATGTGTTACCGAACTTGTTGAAATCCAACGTTTTTTCCAAGTCAAAAAAGGTGTGAGGTTTCCCACAAAGTCGCTCAACGCGTTCCTGCCAGCTATACAACTGGTTTGGTTCGATGAATTTTTCAAGTAGTTCTTGAAAAACGTCTGCCTTTCCATAAAGACTCTTAATCTTGAATTTGCTGCGTATCATATCTCTAATCGATAGCGCAAAATTATAAGCCTGGAAAAAAGCAGGATTCTCGACATAGAACATCTCACTTGCTAGATGGAAAGCTTCACCTTCATACCTGAATACATGCCTATAACATTCTGCTGCAATCTCCTCGAAACTTCTCTCAGGTTGTTTATACATTTCATATTCGACAAGGCTATAATAATAATTCATTTTCACCATATTTAAATTCAACAAATGATCCGCTTCTTCAATCTGAGCATCTTCATCTTGAAGATCGAAATTTTTTAGAAGAAACGATTTATCCGTGATGAAAGTTTGGAATAATTCGGCTACGCCTTCTGCTGCAATACTCGAATAAAAACGATAGAGCTCTGGATATTGAAAAGAGCTGTAATGCCCTTCAACGGCATGGCCCATCTCATGGATTCCCGATAGAAATGTAGAATACGAGTCCCTTTTATTGACGACCAGTTTGATTTCATTCGGATTGATGTTGATGCAGAAACCTCCATAGGGAATCTCCAAGCTTTCAATTAAAACAGGAAGTTGGTGTAAAAGTATACCTAGACTGTTTGCTGCATCGCTTAATACCTCTTTCATTCGATTAGAATCAAAGCTACTTGTTTGAAGCTGCTGAAAATTGAACGTTGAATAATATTGGTCATACTGATGGATCGTTTTCCAACCGAATCTTTCTTTTATTCTCTTATCCCAGTAACTAGAGGAGTTTGCTGATTTTTCTAATAGAATGTCCATTTCCGCTATATAAGCTTTAATGTCGAGTTCTTTAAGGCTGCATCTGAAGTAATAATAGTTTGAATATCCATGACGCTTCGCAAGTTTATTCCGTTTCTGAATCAATGTCCTGAATAAGTCCTCATTCTCCCTACCTATTCTTTTTGAACCTCTTAAAAGGTGCTTACGAAGTTCACGGTCCGGTTTTTCCATAATTGTTGAATGAACCGTACCGAGATTATATTTATTTCCGTTTACAATAAACGTACTCTCCATAAGGTTCGATTGCAGTCTATTTTGTATTTTAACAAGTTCGGGATGACTGTCCAACGCTTCCTGAGTCATCTTGGTCAGAAAAACATGCAGACGTCTATGCCACACTGGATCATCTTTTAAAACTTCTTTCCAATAGGATAAGTTAGCTTTCAAGAACTCGTTAGTCATCAATTCATGCTTGATCCTTTGGATATCATCGAGCCTTGGATCTTGTTCACCCTAAGCGTACATCTTGTAATATATCCTCTCCTCTTCCTGGTAAAGTTGATCAAGTTTCTCGACCTCCTCGGTATATGCTTTCTCCCATTCATCTACATGTTTAATATCAATTAAGCGTTCAAAATTAAGTTTCATGATCCACCCCTTACAATTGCTTGCTTCCAGTTACATATACTTGCATTTCCAATCATGATAAAAAGAAAGCAGTGTTTGATGCATTTCTCTTAACGTGAATAAAATTAAAAATAACATCTTGAAAGTTGCGATTTCCCCGGTAAAAACGAAATAACAGCTATCACAACTACCCAGAAATAGAATATTGTTTTATCCATATGACTTTCCTCTCTATGAAATGATTTCTTCTGAACCAGTTCCTTTTTATGGAATAATATAGGATTTCCATATACCCATTATAGAATCCTTCAATAAAGTAGAATCAGATCATGGTCTTCCATATCATCGAGAGTGTTGACCACAGGAATTTGCAGAAAATAAGCACAAAATAGTAAAAACTATCCCTTTTAAAGAAAGAATGGGATAGTTTTTTCATTTATTGTTTGTTTAGGATGCAGAAATCAAGCGATCGGGGGTCTAGGATCGTCATATAAGCACATTATCTACAAAAATAGCTTTGAAATGCAAAAAATTTGAAATCATCTACTAAAATATGTAATTATCTACAAAAAGGGAGCATTTATCTACAAAAATAAGGATTTATCTACAAAACGTAAAAACACTTGTTTGTTCATCTTCACCTTCACGTATTGAACAGTTTTCCTTCAATCGCATCCACATACCGTCGTGCCGATCGTTGCACCGCTTTATTCGCTTCAGTCCTCACGATTTTAAGGAAGGCACTGTAGATCCGGTCAAAAGTCAAATCATGCACTTTTTCTGCGATTTCTTCCACTTTCCTCGTTGGCAGCGGAAGCAAGTTCGGATAACTGTACATGAAGCTGACCCAGTTCTGGTCCGCAACCACCTGGATGATGTCCCCGGTCAACAAGATTCCTTTCCCACTGTTCCCATCCGGCCAATGCAAAACCGCTCCTCCTTTAAAATGACCACCAAGACGTTGGAGAGTAATCCCAGCTTCAAGCGGCAGCTCTTCGCCTCCCCAGTAATGAATCCGCTCACTTGGCTCCATTACCCATTGTCGATCGTCTTCATGGATATAAATTGGAGCGTCAAAGGTTTCCGCCCAATTAGCCTGCGTTGAATAATAATGTGGGTGCGACAAAGCGATCGCGTCGATTCCTCCTAGTTTTTCAATCGTATCGATCGTCTCTTGGTCCAAATACGTAATGCAATCCCACAAAATGTTGAACCCATTCTCTCTTACCAGATAAGCCGTCTGTCCGATTCCGAAACTCGGTGTGGTGGTGATGCTGAACAGATTTTCCTCTTCTAGTTTAATTTCATTCCGATAGTCTCCGCTCTCGACCATCGTTTGGAGCGTCGTCCATTCCTGTCCATTCGGATTGACATACTGCCGGTCCTCATTGCAAATCGGACAACTTTCAGGTTCGTGTAAGCTTTCAGGATATTGAACTCCACATGTCGTACAAATGAATTTACTCATTATCAGTTCTCTCCCTTTTATTCTTCTCTTATCTCTATCCTAATCAATCAAACAAGGTGGGAAAACGAGCAAAAGTTTGAAACTGAGTAAGACTTTTGATGTAATCCTTTCAGAAAGCGAGGATTAGGTTTTAAAATCCATGTAGATTGGGAAACCATACAACAGGCATCCAAACATACCCTTTAATTTTAGTTTTCATAGATTTGTGCAAAATAAAGATACTTCTTATAGGTAAAATTGTTTAACCGGAGGTGACTTCTATGTTGGAGGAGCTTAAAGAAGCGAAGATCATCCCAGTGTTGCGGAACATGCCAGATGACCATCTCACAGGAATTGTACAGGCATTGGTGGACAGTGGTGCTAAAGCGATCGAAATTACGTTGGATGAACCAAACGGTATATCCAAAATCCAAAAGATCAAGAAAGAGTTCCCACATTTATTGGTAGGAGCGGGAACCGTATTCTCGATTGATGATGCAGAGGATGCTATCAAAGTAAAGGCCGACTTCCTTGTATCACCGATCATGGTTAAAGAAGTCCTTCATTATGCGAACAACCGCCATACTTTGTTCATCCCAGGGGTCTTCACACCTACTGAAATGGTTCATGCAACGATCCAGGGAGCATCCATGGTCAATATTTTCCCAGCTTCTGCCCTTGGACCTGAGTTCATCGCGTCCGTATTGGAACCATTCGATGATATTCCTCTTATGTGTTCAAGTGAAGAAAATGTTAAGGATTATATGAATGCAGGAGCAAAAGTGATCAGAATAGATCGAAACCTTATCACCGAAGAAATGCTTGAAAGCCAAGATTGGATCCTTCTTAAAGAACGATTTCAAAAGTATGTGAATCGGGTCAACTTACCGCCAGGCTGTGGGGCATAGGAACCATCCCCCAGTTCCACAGCCGTTTTTGATACCCTATTCCTTCATCAGTTCACTGAAACAACCCCGAAAGGGATTTCCTTTTTATTACTAAAAGCTTTTATCGTTTTGTAGTCTTTATCAAGCTTTATAATGTATTTTTCAAAATAAAACAGGACTCTCCTATATGAAAGTCCTGATCTCCTGCTATTATAAATAGCTAGAATCATTTAACTAAAGCTGCTCTCAAATTAACACCATGTTCCAGATAACCCTTCAAACAGGTCAACATATAAACCCATCCCTCTTTGTTATCGACCAATTTTGTGATCAACTCATCATCGTTTCCTTTAAAACCTTCTTCGGTGACTTCAATGATTGTACTTGAGCTATCCAACCCTTGCAGCTTGATGGTAACAATATGTCCTTGCTCATCCTGGAAAATGATTTTCTTATTTTCCTCTATTTCCAGTATCTCTATATCCCCTTGTGCATCATATTCCTCATATCTCAAGGTGATCGTTTTACCTTGTTCCCATCTTGCAGAACTTGTAGAAAACCAAAAGTTTCCGATTTTCGCAGGATCTACAAATGCTTCAAAGACTTCCTGAACCGGGCTGAATATTTTCATTTTCGTAAGGTTGTCCATCTTGAACCCTCTCTTCCGTATGTAATATCATGTCAAATTGATATAGGCGGCAAAGTTTTCCCTGTTTCCAGAAGGCTTTTCAAATTGCTTAAAATGGCTGGCCATCCATTATTCAGACCTTCAAACGTATCATCTTTCTCCACGAGGTCACCAGGTTGAAGATTTTCATGTTTAAGCGTTAATTTTACAGTTGCGTCCATCTGTTTCAACTCGAATGTGACCTGGGAAGGCTCTTTTCTTGCTGATTCATCTGCTACATTGTTCCATGTGAAAGAAAGCAGACGGTACGGAAACTTCAGAACTACGCCATAATCGGTTGTCTCCCTATTCCGAGAATAGGTCACCTGCGAACCTTCTTGCCAATCAGATTCGACTTTGGTCCCAAAAAAGTATTTTTCAGTGAATTCACTACTCGTCAATGCTTCCCAGAGCTTTTCCGGTGTTGTTGCAATGTAGGTTACATAAACAAATTTCGTATCAGTCATCTCTCTCCTCCTCAAGATTTCTTTTCAATTTATTTAATGCCTCGATACGATGACGTTCATACTTTCCAATCCAACGATCATAAATCTCTCCGATCGGCGCTGCATTTAGGTAATGTAATTTGTTTCGACCGTTCCACTCAACGACAATTAAATTCGCCTCCTGAAGGACAACAAGATGTTTTGTTGCTGCTTGCCGTGTCATTTGAAGGTGGCTGCAAAGTTCATTCAGTGTTTGGCCATTTTTTTTATAGAGTTCATCAAGCAGTCTTCTTCGATTTGCATCCGCAAGGGCCTTGAATACTTTATCCATATGTGTATTATATGCAACCTTTTGGATGCATGTCAATCCATGATTTTAAACATACGAAAACCTGAGCTGAAACAAACTATTCCACTCAGGCTTTTTAGAGGATATACATTCTGTTATGTGTGACAAAAAGGGGGTTTCTGAAAATTAGTGGACAGCTGATCCGTTATTTGTTTAAAAGACAGCTGATTTCCGCTGATTTTAAGCGAGTAAGGTCCCTTGTGTCCACTAAATCTATGTTCGTTGCGGTTTTCATACAAATAAGGTCTCCTGTGTCCGTTAAAAGTAAGTCCTTCATAACTGGCCCATCGTCTTTTCTGCTTCCGTAATGATTTCCTTGATGATTTCTTCAGCTGTCTGCCCCTCTTTGATGAGGCGGTTCCCTTGGCCTGACCAGAGAGACAAATACTCCGCTTTTCCTTGCTGTTTGGCAGCAGCTCTGATTTCCTTCGTGATGAGATTCTGGATCGGATAGCTGTGAGGTTCGATTTGGTTTGCTTTCAAAAACCCCATAAATCGATTACGGATCGCTCGTGCAGGTCTTCCGGAAAAAGCAGTTGTAATTTCTGTGCTTTCTTCATCCGATTCGAGCAATTCTTTTTTATAGGCAGGGTCGGTACCGCTCTCGACCGCATTCAAAAACCGGGTCCCTAGCTGAATGCCATCTGCTCCCAACGCCCGTGCTGCAACGAGGCCTCTCCCGTCCATGATCCCGCCCGCTGCAATGACGGGGATCGATACATGATCGACAACCTGGGGGATGAGCGCAAACGTCCCGATTGCTGCTCCTTTCCCATCTATCACATCGAACGTTCCGCGATGTCCCCCAGCTTCCCCTCCCTGGGCAACGACTGAATCAACCCCAACTTCATCTGCTTGGATCGCTTCTTTTACGGTTGTCACCATCGTCACCAGTTTGAGTCCATGTTCATGAGCCCGCCTCACCTGTTCCTTGTCTGGTACTCCAAAGGTGGTAGAGATCACTGGCACCCTCTCTTCTATCAAAAGATCAAACTGTTCTTCATAGTAATCTTTGACTTTAGGTTTCCCAGTGGTGGGTGAGATACCCAGGTCTTCATAGATTGACAGAAGCTTTTCCTGGACTGAAGCAGTACCTTGGTCCTCTTGTTCCATCTCGACCCGAAACAAATTCACAGAGAAAGGCCGGTCGGTCCGTTCGCGGATCTTTCGGATCGCTTCTCTCGTTCCATCAGGTGTCAAATACCCAGCAGCCAACGTACCAAGTCCACCTGCGTCCGAAACTGCAGCAACAAGTTCAGGTGTGGTAATCCCGCCGGCCATTCCCGCCTGAATAATCGGAAACTCAATATCGAAAAGCGAACAAATATCAGTTTTCAAGTTCATCAGAATCATCCTTTTACGCCGAATTTTTCAAACTTGTACAATTCATCTTGAAAGTGATGCCATTAACCTGCCGAACTATTATTCAATTACTTTTTCCGGGTCAAAAACTTGTTCCAGGCTGAAATGTTCCAGGAGTTTAGCATAATTAGGACCGCTGATACGTGCCAGGGGCTGGAGTTTTTCAATATTTATCTTGAAATCTCCTAAATAATACTCATCCTTAATATGAAAATGGACGACACGGCCAAGGACCATGTTCGTATGGTTTCCAACCGGTATGATGTTTTCCAACACGCACTCCATATGTATCGGTGATTCTCCAACCGTCATGCAGTTTACCTTTTCGGCTAGAACCGGAGTCAACCCTACCTCTTCAAATTCATTGACATCCGCTTTGAAATTAGCAGCTGAATTGTTCATCGGTACCGCTATATCTTCCGTTACAAGGTTGATGACAAATTCCTTAGAAGCTTCGATATTAGCCAATGTATCTTTTTTCGTTTTTCCCCTATTGCCGATTGCAATCATGACGATCGGTGGAGAGCTTGTAACTGCAGTATAGAAACTGAAAGGTGCCAGATTATCATTTCCTTTTTCGTCCCGGCTCGAAACGAATGCGATCGGTCTGGGAACCACGATTCCAGTCAGAAGTTTATAAACTTCCCGTGATCGGCACTCCTCTGGGTTGATGTTCATATCGATACCTCCAAATTCTTCTTTAATTCAAGTGTAAACGAAAAGAGGCTGACAATACAGGATGCCAGCCTCACAATTTTTTATCCTCTTAATCTTCGACGTTAATTGAAACGATTTCTCCATTCTTTACGGCCGCAACTCTCAACTCTGTTTTGAAGCCGCCATCATCTTCAATTTCAGGGATGACATACACTTGTTTATCTTCAGGGAGGTTATCCAATCCTTTTTGTATATTCTCACGGATCGCTTTCGAATCATCCACCGTGCCTGCAGCCTTCATTGCCTCCATGAAAACATACGTCGCCACGTAATGGAAACCTGCTTCTGATCCAGGATCCTCCCCATATTCTTCCCTGTATTTTTCTATGAATTGTGGGGTTCCAGGATAATCCGATTCAATGAGTGGCACGACTCCAACCGCACCCTCAAATGTTTCATACGATTCCGTTACATTCTTCATTTCATCCAGCTTCGCCTGATCCATTACGATGAAACCGCCTTCAAATCCGAGTTCCCTGGCTTGTTTCGCGACTTTCGCGGTCGGTTCTGATGGACCACCGATGAATAATACATCCGGATCCTTTTTAAGAGCATTCGTTACAATTGTAAAGAAATCGGTATCCTTCGCAAAGTCTATGGAAGATTCATAGACGACCTCTCCTCCTTTTTCTTTCCAGAAAGGCAATAACGTTTCAGTCCAATCTTTACCGTACTGAGAGGAAGTAGGGAGGGCAGCGATTTTTTTGCCGAAGTTTTCCATAGTGTATTCTGTGAACGGCTCCATATATCCATCATATCGAGGTGGGATTCTGACCGTCAGCGAGTTCCCTGTCTCAGTGACATTCGGTTCACTTGTATACGCACCGATCAAGAAGTTTTCCTGCTCATTGAACACTTGCATCGCTTGGATTCCTCCACTATGCGGGCTGAATATGATCGGTGTCTGATTTTCCTGCAGCAACCGTTTGGCATTAGCCGCTGTTTCATTGGGGAGATATTTATCATCTAATGAAATCAGTTTGAATTTGTATGTTTCACCATCCACTTCAAAACCGCCATTATTATTGATTTCCTCAACTGCAAGCTTCAGTCCGTTCAGAGTTCGCTCTCCGTAATAAGCTGCGGGACCGCTCAAAGGACCACTATACCCGATGTTGACGACCTTATCCCCTTTCTCCACAGATGGGGCATCCGTTTCACCCTCACCAGAGGCTTCCTTACTGGAAGGGTTTTCGACACACCCAACTAATACGAACACAAATGATAAAACGATCAGAAACAGTAGTGACCGAAACCTTTTCATAAACATTTCCTCCTCATCATCGAATGTATGCCTGCTATCAGGCACCGATATATGCCTTCCGTACTGCCTCATTTGTGAACAACTCTTCAGAGGTCCCTTCCACGACGATCGAACCATTTTCAAAAACATAGCCTCGATCCGCAATTTTCAAAGCCGCATTCGCATTTTGTTCTGCCAATAAAATGGTGGTTCCATCCTTGTTGATCTTCTGAATCACATCGAACATCTGTTCAACGATCAAAGGGGCCAAGCCGATGGACGGTTCATCCAACAGCATCAACTTCGGTTTTGCCATCAACGCCCTTCCGATCGCCAACATTTGCTGTTGACCACCGCTCAAAGAGCCAGCAGCATCTTCTTTCTTCTCATGTAAAATCGGGAATAAATCGTATACTTCTTCGATAGATTGCTTGATCACTTTCTTCTTCTTACGATGTACATATGCCCCCATCGTCAGATTCTCGTAGACAGTCATCTGAGGGAATAGCTTTCTTCCTTCTGCACATTGGACGATGCCTGATTGTACTATACGGTCTGGCGAAAGGCCCTGGATCGGGGTCCCTTCAAAGACAATCTCCCCTTCGCTCGGTTTTTGGAGTCCGCTGATCGCCTTGAACGTTGTACTTTTTCCAGCACCATTGGATCCGAGTAAGACGACGAAGTCCCCTTGGCCGACTTCGATCGTCACATTGCTGATTGCTGTGTAGGCACCGTATTTGACGGATAACCTGTTGATTTCAAGCATTGGCACTCCCTCCTAAATACGCTTCGATGACCTTCTGATCGTTCATGATTTCTTTTGGCGTACCTTCTGCAATCTTTTTACCGTAGTTCAATACCATGATTTTATCCGCGAGTTTCATGATCATCTGCATTTTGTGCTCGATCAGGCAGACCGTGATCCCCCTACGGACCATTTTTTCCATCAATTCCGCCAGCCCATCAGTTTCATCAGGGTTGATCCCTGCTGCAGGTTCGTCGAGAAAAACAATTTCTGGGTCTGTGGCAAGTGCCAAGGCAAAAGCAACCCGTTTCTTTTCTTCCTGAGTGATATTGGCTGCCAGCTTGTCCGTAACACCTGTCAAACCGACAAATCCAAGGACTTCCATAGCTTTATCCCTGCATAATTGCTCTTCTATTTTAAAACGTCTCGTCCGGAATACAGCGTCCATCAGATTGGACTTTGTACGTAATCGATAACCGACAATGACATTATCCAAGACAGTCGCTTGTTCGAAAAGATGGGTAGTTTGAAATGTCCTTGCCATACCAAGCTTCGCGATTTTATTAGGTGGAAGCTTGGTGATATCATTTCCTTTAAAGATGACTTTGCCTGAAGTGGAAGCGTACAAGCCGCTGATCAAATTGAAGAACGTCGATTTTCCAGCCCCGTTTGGCCCGATTATGGCATAGATCTTACCTTTCACAATCGAAAAATCCACATCATCGACAGCCACAAGTCCCCCAAATTGTTTGGTCAGGTTCTTCGTCTCTAAAAACACAATTATCCCTCCTTCACCCTTTTTTCTGATACGGTTTCGGAATTGACGTACTGATCTTTTGCTTGACTAGTCGATTTACCTCTTTTCCGTTTCTCTTTCCATTTGAATTTCGCATCAAAATAAGCACCGACTAGTCCTCTTGGGTAAAAGATAATGAGCAGCGTCAGGATTGGACCAAAAATGAGCATCCTATACTCCTGTAAAAATTGCAGGTATTGGGAAACCCATACAATCAGAAGGGTACCGACGATCGGACCTGCTAACGTCCCGATTCCTCCGACCAGCAAATACATGAGCAAATCGAACGTGATGGTGATATAGCCAATGTCCGGGCCGATGAATCGGATGAAGGATGCATATAAGGCACCGGCCAAACCGGCAAAGAAAGTTGAGATAACGAAAACGGCCAGCTTGTTCCTGGTAGTCGAGATCCCAATCGTACGCGCCAACTCTTCACTGTTACGGATAGCGATGTACGTCCGCCCTGTCAGGGAATGGACAATCCGGTACGTGACAAAAATGGTCGCCAGCAGGAAGAATAGCACGAGATAATATTGAGACAATGGACTTTGAAAGGAAACAGGTCCGATATCCGCAGGAGCCGGAATCCCGATCAAACCTCTCACACCACCAGTCAAGCTGTCCCACTTATAAATCACCAGGTAGATGATATAACCGACACAAAGCGTATAGATCGCAAAAAAATGCTCCCTTGTCCGTAACGAAATCAAACCAATCAGAAAACCTATGAAACTGGTGATCATACATGCTAGAACTAGAGCTGTCCAATAATTGATACCTGCCTTCACTGTCAACAATCCTAACGAATAGGCTCCGATTGCAAAAAAACCTGCATGGGCGAGAGATAAATATCCCGTATAACCCGCTAATAGATTCAATCCATAAACTCCGATCATCCAAATGAAGGACAAAACCATGATGTGTATGAAATATTTGTTTTGGGTAATGAATGGAAAGACCATAGCTAATAAAACCAAACTGAGAACGATCACTTTCTTCCTGATGTTGGGTCTCATCAATGGCCCCCCTTAGCGAATAATCCTCTAGGCTTGATGGATAGGATGATCACCAGGAGTACGAATGCAATAAGATCCTTATAATCGTTGGAAATATACGTAGCTCCGAGGCTCTCACTGAACCCTAATATGTAACCACCCAGGATTGCACCGGGTATACTCCCCATCCCGCCTAGGATGATGATGACGAACGCTTTCAGTATGACGAGGTGTCCCATGCCTGGAAAAACGAGATTGATCGGCGCTGAAAGGGAAGCCGCGATTGCAGCCAAACCACCCGAAATCATGAACGTCAGCATTGTCACTTTGTTCGTATTGATTCCAACAAGATGAGCACCTTCTCGATTTTGCGACATTGCGATGATCGTTGACCCTACAAACGTCTTTTTCAAAAACAAATACAATAGGATCATGACGACGACCGCACTTACATTGATAAGAAGTCTCTGTGTGGTGACCGTCAGACCGAAAAGGTTGATGACTTCTCCATATGGGGTACCCATGGTGCGATAATCCGCTCCCCAAATCAGATGTGCCAATGCTTCGAGGAATAGGAGGATTCCTATTGCTGCGATTTTGTCATGGATTGGAGGAGCATTCCGTAAAGGATGGAACACCAATCTTTCCATTAATACACCGAGAAGTCCGACAACAAGGATTGAAATGAGTATGGCGATCCAATAATGGACACCCCATAAAAGCATCAAAGTCAAGGTTACGTAGGCTCCTAGCATATAAAGGGCTCCATGGGCGAAGTTCGGTATGTGCAGGATCCCGTAAACGAGTGTAAGCCCCAAAGCAACCAAGCTGTATACACTTCCAATTGTCAGACCATTGAAGAGTTGTTGAGCTAAAATATCCATTTAACTACCCCCTTTAGCTATTCATTTATAAGCTCATTTGAGATCAGACCGATAAACAATCCAACTAACCGGTTAGTATGGATGTTGTTTTATTAAACTGTCCTCCCTCACGTTTAATGTCTAAAAACTAGTTTTTAACACTTTCGGCTTTTTCCCGTTCCTCTTCCTGAAGTTTACGCCATAAGATCTTACCGCTACTGGTTGTCGGGAACTCTTTTCTGAACTCGACGATCCGTGGATACTTATAAGCAGCCATATGTTGTTTAGACCATTCTACAATTTCTTCTTCGGTTACTTTCCCTTCATAATCATCATTCAAAATGACGAAAGCTTTGATGTTCTCGCCTTTACGAGGATCAGGAACCCCGACGACACAGGCCTGTTTGATCGCTGGATGATCGTACAGATAGGATTCCACTTCTATAGGCCACACGTTAAAACCAGATGCATTGATCATCCTTTTGACCCGGTCGACAATGAAGAAATATCCCTCATCGTCATAACGAGCAATATCACCTGTTCTGAAAAAGGACTTCCCATCAATATCGATAAAGGCATTTCTATTCTCATCATCTCTGTTGTAATAACCAATCATAACTTGCGGACCATTGACGACGATTTCACCTATTTTCCCTGCCCCCACCTCTTCTTGGGTGACCGGATCGATGATGCGTGCATCTACATCAAATGAAGGGATCCCCAGGCACTGCAATTTCGGACGATCCGGCGGATTGAAATGTGTCTGGGCAATTGTTTCTGAAAGACCATATCCCTCCACGAATCGTAAACCAGTCAATTTATAGAGTTTCTCACCAATCGCTTTCGGGAAGGCAGCTCCTCCACCAGAAATGGCAATCAGGGAAGAAAGGTCTTCTGATTTCACTTCAGGATTGGCGAGGAAATCAATCAACATCGTACTGATGGTTACCCAATGTGTACACTGTTGTTCTTTGATCAACTTCAGTGCGGTTTGACGGTCCCATCTTGTCATGATCACCATCGTACTACCGCTGAAAATCGGCATGTGCATACTGTGGACCATACCTGTCACATGGAACAAGGGTAAGGTCATGAAACTCTTTGAATCCGTCGTTGAACGTGACCAATGGTAAGCACCGATAGTATTGGCCTGAACTGTTCTGTTCGTATGCATGCATCCTTTCGGAAGTCCAGTCGTTCCAGACGTATAGGGAAGGACAGCAAGATCGTCTGCACCACTCGTCAATTCGGATGGATGGACATCTGCTTGGATTGCATCTTCCCACAAATAAAAATGATCTCTTTGGAGTGATTGACGAGGCGCTGCCACTTCCGCCGGCAAATCACCTACAAAATCACCTGTATAGTCTGAGTAAGCTGCGACGACCAGATGTTGAAGGGAAGTTCCACCGAGCAAAGGCTCTACTTTATCAATCAGTTCTTGTCCCACTATTCCATTTTTGATTTCACAGTCATTTACATAAAACTCCAGTTCATTTGCGGTCAGCATCGGATTGATCGGTACGACTACTGCATCAGCTCGTAAGATTGCATAGTAGGAAATGACAAATTGAGGTGAATTCTGCATGAACAGCAAGACTTTTTCACCATTGGCAATTCCAAGCTGTTGCTGTAAGTAACCTGAAAGTACTTCAACCTCTTGATCAAGCTGTCGATACGTCATCGTATTCCCATAAAAATAAATGGCCTCGTGGTCAGGATACCGGGCAGCAGAAACTTTCAAATTATTGACGAGTGACGTCTCCGGAACAATGATCGACTTCGTTAGTTTTGGCCAAAATTCAAAATGACTGTTTGGCATCCGTATCGCTCCTTTTTCAATAGAATTTTAAGAAGGTGTATCAACGGGCAACCTTTTCATTAAAACGTGTCTTCAATACTTTGGCAGCTTCTGAAATCGCCCGTCTTCCATCATCCAGTGGTTCCGTCATACATAGGAAGCCGTGGATCATACCTGGATAACAAGCGTATTTCGTTTCTACCCCAGCTTTCTTCAATTTATCGGCATAGTTTTCACCGCCGTCCCGTAGTGGGTCACACTCAGCCGTAAGGATATATGCTGGTGGAAGATCCTTTGTCGTCTCATCAGGGATCAGGATAGGAGCTGCCAAAGGGTTCATCATATCATTACTGTCATCCAAATAATGTGTCCTGAACCAACTCATCGTCGATTTGTCCAGGTTGAACCCCTCATCAAATTGTTCATAGGAAGCCGTCCTTTCATAGCCGATGGATGGATAAAACAATATCTGATACTTGATGAAAGGAGTGTCCCTTACAATCGACAAATAGCTGACAACTGCTGCAAGATTTCCACCTGCACTATCACCACCGACTGCGATCCGGTTCTTATCCGCACTGAGTTCTTCAGCATGGTCTGAGACCCACTTGGAAGCCATATATGCATCTTCAACCGCAACTGGAAACTTTCGCTCAGGTGCAAGACTGTAATCGACGGATATGACAACAAAACGAGACTCGTTAGCGATTTGTCGGCAAAGATGATCATGTGTGTCCAAATCGCCGATCACCCATCTACCTCCATGGAAAAAGATCAATGCAGGTAAATTCTCCGTTTCATCCGGATGGTAGATTCGTATGGTAATGTCATCTTTAAATCCAGGAATTTTACGGTCTTCAACCCTCGCTATTTTTTCGCTTCTGTTCAACTTTTGACTCATTGCCTTGAACGATGCCCTTGCTTCATCCACCGGCAGCTCCTCAATTGGAGGTAAACCCTTTGATATAAATATTTTCAGTAAGGCTTTCGCTTGCGGATGTAGACCCATCACTTCACCTCCGAATTGTAAACGCTGTCATTTTTGAATAAGAAAGATTTCCAGCCCTCTTATTTTTGAATTCATTAAATATTCAGTCTTTTAATGGCGCGGTTATCTTTGGAGCTTATTTCCCTTGGAAGTTAGGTTTGCGTTTCTCCTTGAAGGATTCAACACCTTCTCGATGATCTTGAGTGGTAATGACAGTAGCTTGTGTAATTCGTTCAAGTTCAAGAATTTCATCCAAACTGGAAACAAGTGATTGGTCAGCGATCTTTTTAATGAACCCATACGCTTTGGAAGGACCAGCAGCCAACTTTTCAGCATAAGCTGTTACTTCTTCCTTAAAGCTGTCCAACGGAAAGACTTGATTGACGATTCCTAGAGACTTTGCCTCATCTACGTCAATCGGTTCCGCATTGAACAACAACTCCTTTGCACGATGTACGCCAATGAGCCTTGGCAAGAAATATAGACCTCCCCCATCCGAAATCAAACCGACTTTAGTGAAGCTCAAGACAAATTTGCTTTCTTCTGCCGCCAGGATGATATCGCTCGCCAATGCAAGGTTGAATCCTGCTCCTGCGGCAAAACCATGGACAGCAGCAATGATCGGTTTATCCAGGTTTTTCATCGCCAATACAAGCTCATTCAATTTCCCAATATGCTCATAGACTTTAACAGGTTCATTCTTGCCCATCGTTTTCACATCTCCCCCGGCGCTAAAAGAACGGCCTGCTCCTGAAATGATGACGACTCGTACATGGTCATCATTTTTCGCTTGTTCAATCGATTCCTTCATTGTCGAAATCATATCAGGACTGAATGCATTCAACGATTCCGGCCTGTTCAATGTGAGATGCATGACGGACCCTTCAATATTGACTAACAGATCTTTCGTTTCGGTTTGCTGCATGACGATTTCCTCCTTAAGGTTTATATGTTCCATATGGTGATACGGATGCTTTTTAACATCCCGTTTTGGTAAAAAATCATTTGGATGTTTTGTAACATCCTCCTTCAATCCATAGTTAAAAAACAGGTGAATCAGAAATAAGGAGTTCGAGGCACGACGGTTTTAAGGACCGGAGTGACGAGCGATACTTGCATGTGTTCTGCGAGTTGTACCGAGGAAGCGTTCTAGAAGTAATCACTAGTAGACGCAGGTACATATGCTCTTACTTGAGGACCGGAAAAACCGAGTAACAATCACTGCCTAAAAACGTCACGTCCTGTGACAACGTAGTACTAGCACTTCCTATGCGTCGGAAATCCGAAGTTTATCATTTGGTTGTTTTTTAACCTCCTATCAAACCACCATCCAACCACCATCGACCAGCACATCAGCCCCGGTCATATAAGAAGCTTCCTTAGATGCCACAAACGAAATCACATTTGCAATTTCTGAAGGCTTTCCGACCCTTTTCAAAGCTGTGTTCCGTTCAATTGCTTCTTCAAACCGCTTATTCTTCAGGCCTTCCTCTGTAAGCGGTGTTTCGGTGAATCCAGGGGAAACAGAATTGACTCTTACACCGTATTGTGCAAATTCCACGGCAAGTGCCTTCGTAAAGTTGATCACTGCCGCTTTTGATGAACTGTAATGTGGAATACGTGCACCAGCTTTGTGACCAGACAAGGACGCTATATTGACAATGGAACGATTTCGTTTTGTTTCTTCGTTCATTTCATTCTCACTGCCGTCCGTAATCAATTTGCCCAGGATTTTGGAAACGAGAAAGACGCTTTTCAGATTCGTCTCCTGAATGCGGTCCCATTCACTAGCTTGCAAGTCAAGAATAGAAGATTTGCTCGACCCGCCTGCATTATTGATCAGAACATGAAGGTCCCCAAATTTCCCCTCTATGAAGCGAGAAAGTTCCAGAACTTCTTTTTCTTTGGTCACATCTGCTTGAAATACTTCCGCAAGCGGCCCGCTTGAAGATTCATTGATAAGAGCGGATACCCGTTCAAGCTTTGATCGTGTCCGTCCAACAAGAACCACCCTTGCACCTTCTTCAGCAAGCTTTAATGCGGTCTGTTCTCCAATTCCGCTACCGGCACCTGTAACTACTGCAATCGACTCTTTGAATCTACCCATTTGCATCCCTTTCCTTTGTCATTTCTTTACACCAAGATGTTTTCTTCCTACAATCCTACTATTTTGATCGAAACGAGGTATAACTTGAAATAGATTGTCTTGTGCTACAAAATTGATTTCCTCTTCAAATCCATAACGCAACAACATTTGTCCAATACGAGCTTTCTTCAATATCTCGGCTCCGTCGTGTCGGTTTCCTTGATAAAAGGTGTGTGCCGCATACGCTGAATCAGTCAGCTCGAGTGGATGGTCCGACCATGCTGCTATCCTATCGATGAAATGACCAGCACCATAGAAGTCTTCCACATTGAACTCCCCGGAAGAGCCTGCACAGACGAGCACAATCGTTTCTTCAGGATGATGATTCAAGATCTGCTCCGCAACTGCTTGATTGTTTAATAGAGAGGAAGTGTAAACGGCTTTTGCAGTATTGGACCTTCTGATGGCGACGGTACCATTGGTCGTAGACAGGATGACGATCTTCCCATCTACCTTCTCTTTAAGCGCTTTCGGGTTAGGAGATAGAAACCCTTCGATTGTGACACCCTGATATTCCCCGACCAGGACAAAGCTCCCTTCTTCTCTTCCTTGCGATTCCTCTACTGCTTCAATACCGTTCAAAACAGGGATGACTTCCCTGGCGCCGAATTCCAAAGCTGCAGTAATGGTTGATGTAGCTAGTAAAATATCAAAAGTGACAGCTACTTTATCCCTCATTTTTTCCTGATCGATCTCTTCCTTCTTAAGCAGAAGGTGAATTTTCATCATAAAGCACCTCAGATTCTTCGTTCTGCAGTCAAAAGTGCATACTGCATCAAGTTCTCGACAAACTTGTTCAAATTCGCGAACCGTTCATCCTGGGTCTGGCCTTTCTTCCAGCGATAGTAGATCTGCTGACAGATGACAGCTAACTTGAAATAGGCGAACGTCATGTAAAAATTGAAGTTCGAAATATCCCGACCGCTTTTCGTTGCGTAAGCGTCAATGAATTCATCCCTTGTCATGAAGCCAGGATTCGTCGTGATGGGTTCTTCCCCCATTCCACGCTTCAATAATTCAGAATCCTCAGCTTCTATCCAGTAACTCATCGCTGCTCCTAAATCGGCCAGGGGGTCACCAACCGTCGTCATCTCCCAATCAAACAAACCATTCATTTTTCTTAAATCATAGGTGAACATCGCATTATTCAACTTGTAATCATAATGGATGATCGTCGCTGCATTTGATTCAGGAATGTGATCGACCATCCATTCCTTCAGTCTTTCTACTCCATGAATATCATCGGTATGTGATCGGTCATATCTTTTGATCCAGCCATGAACCTGTCTTTCCATGAATCCTTCTGGTTTGGTCATCTCTTTCAGTCGTGTTTGGGTATAATCGATGCTATGTAAGGATACTAGAGAATCGACCATCGTTTCAGAGATACTCCGGCACAATTGCTCCGTTACCACCACATCGTCTGGAAAGCTGGTGTCCAAAACCATACCCTTCTTCCTTTCCATGATGAAGAATGGACTTCCGATTACATCGGCATCTGCCAAAAGATAAGGCTCCGGCGCTGCAGGAAAATGGGGATGGATTTCTTTTAAGACCCGATATTCCCTTTCCATGTCGTGTGCCTTCGGTGCAACTGGACCTAACGGTGGCCTCCGCAATACCGCTTCCCAATCACCCATTCCCAACTCGTAAGTCAAATTTGAACGGCCGACACTGAATTGCTTTACCTTCAAGGGCTCATCAGGCAAATCATCCAAATGCCTTCGTAGAAACTTCTCGATCGAGGTAAGATCCAGTTCTTCACCTTTCCGTACAGGGATCGTCTGAGAGGTCATAAGAACCCTCCTTTATAATTTGATTAGCTTGTTACAAGGAGCCCTTCTAAAACATTTCTGAGTGCCGGGGTAATAGGTACAGTTTTTTGTGCCTCATAATCAAAACAAACGATCGTCGCTTCAGCTTCTGCAATCATTGCGCCGGTTTCAGCCGCCCTGATGATTTGGTTGAAAGAAAAGCTTTTCGTGCCGATCTTCGAGATCCGTGTCATGACGACCAGCCTTTGATTGAAGTAGGATTGGCCAAGGAAATCACAGTTCGTTGAAGCCAATATGAAACCTTCCCGAATCTCTGGATCATCCGGTATGACTTGATCGAAAAATTTCCCCCGTGCTTCTTCTAGATAAATGAAGTAACTCGTATTGTTGACATGACCTGCCATGTCGGTTTCACAAAATCGAACCGATATCTCCGTTTCATGGTTCACACTCTCACATCCCTTCTTCGCTTTTCAGTTTAATTTTCATCGGTCTTCTCTACCGACTAACCAGTCAGTATATTGTTTCAATCAAAAGACCGAGGTAGAGTATTTTCTTCACCTATCCTTACCGATCCATCTTATTTATTCCATTCAGGATCATATCGAGGTAAATATCAGTAAGCCCTTCTTCAGAGATTTCACCGCTAGGATTGAACCAATAATAACTCCAGTTGGTGACACCCAGGATTCCCCGTGTGATCATATCTGGATTCAAGTCATCCTTGAATTCGCCTTTTCTTATCCCTACTTCGACGATCATTTGACAGTTTTTACGGAAAAGATCCCGTTTCTCCATATTCTGTTCAAGATATTCAGGGCCAAGATTCCTCATCTCTCTGAAAAAGATCCGCGCACTTTTCCTGCGCTGTTGTATGTTATGGATCAACAAGAAGATGGTTTCCCGGAGCTTCTCCTTGCAACTCTTCGTATCATCCTTCAAAATTTCTTCCTGGTTCTTCAGCAAATATTCGATATAACCTAGGTGGATGTCCCTGAGCAATTCCTGCTTGCTTTTGAAATAATAATAAAATGTTCCTTTCGTAACACCGACACTGTCGACGATATCCTGGATCGATGTCTCTGCGAATCCTTTTTCGTCAAATAAATGAATACTCGTTTCCATGATTTTTTGTCTCATCTGAACTAATCCTCTCACTTGATATGGTACAAAAAATTATATCATATCCAGTGTACGCTCGATTCATGTAGCACCGAAAAAACAGTTCTCATCCCCGTTCAATGATCGTTGCGATTCCTTGGCCTCCGCCGATACATGCGGTGATCAACGCATACTTGCCCCCTGATCGCCGAAGCTCATAAATCGCTTTAGTAATAAGGATGGCCCCAGTCGCCCCGAGTGGGTGACCATGCGCAATTGCTCCACCGTTCACATTCACTTTTTCAACATCCATTTCAAGCTCCCTGTTGCAAGCAATCACTTGTCCGGCAAAGGCTTCATTAATTTCAATAAGATCGATATCATCAAGTGTGTGACCTGATTTTTCCAATACCTTTTTAGTCGCTGGAACCGGACCGATTCCCATGATATTAGGATCTACTCCCGCTACTACGCTAGCCCGGATCGTAGCCATAGGCTCGATACCAAGCTCTTCTGCTTTTTCCCTTGCCATGATCACAAGGGCGGAGGCAGCATCATTCAAGCCGGAACTATTTCCCGCAGTGACAGTCCCTCCTTCTTGGAAGGCTGGTTGAAGTTTCGATAAGGCTTCCATCGTCGTTTGCGGCCGCGGGTGCTCATCAGTTTTGAATTCAATCGGATCTTTTTTCCTAACCGGAACATGTATCGGCAGGATTTGTTCGTCGAACCTGCCTTCTTCCATAGCTATTGCCATTCTTTGCTGGCTGAGATGGGCAAATTCATCTTGTTCTTTTCTGCTGATTTTATACTGTTTTACGAGATTTTCAGCTGTGATCCCCATTGGCGGGTCACCTATTTCCTTCGGCGACAGCTGTGATTTCCGGATTTTCGGAGGTACAGGACTGTAAGGTTTTTCAGGGCGTTCCATCAAGTACGGTGCCCGGCTCATGCTTTCAGTTCCACCAGCCACATAGATGTCCCCTTCACCTGATCGAATTGCCTGCGCAGCCAGATTGACAGCATTGATTCCTGATCCGCATTGACGGTCGATGGTCAGGCCTGGCAGGTTGATCGATAGTCCAGTCTGCAAGGCGGTCAGCCTGGCTATATTCCCACCGCCACTCAAGACATTTCCTAAAATGACATCCTCAATCACGTCCGGTGAAACTCCTGCTCTTCTTACTGCTTCTTTAATGACCTCAGCTCCTAGGACATGGGCTGGTATGGTCGCCAATGTGCCTCCCTGTCTGCCGATTGCCGTGCGGACAGCAGAAACGATGACGGCATCTCTATTCATCTTTACACTCCCTTGTGTGATAGGATTCCTTTATTACGTTGCTTGCGTGCCCCCATCGACGACTAAGATCTCGCCGGTGACAAAATCAGATGCCCTTGATGCCAGGAAGACCGCAGCACCCTTCAGATCATTTTCGCCTCCGAATTTACGTAACGGCGTACCACTGAGAAGTCCTTCCTTCCCTTGTTCAATCAACGCCCTGGACATTTTTGTCGGGAAAAAGCCTGGCGCTATCGCATTGACATGAATGCCCCTTGGTCCCCACTTGACTGCCAGATCTTTCGTGAAGGTGATCACAGCGCCTTTACTAGCGTTATAGCCGATCGCGTCCATATACTTTGGATTCGATCCCTTTAATCCTGCGACAGAGGCAATATTGATGATCTTTCCTGATTCTTGAGCCAGCATCACTTTACCTACTGCCTGTGACATCAGGAATGTCCCGTTCACATTGACGTTCATCACTTTCTGCCACGCCTCCAACGGCATTTCTTCAGCTGGCGCCCCCCAAGAAGCTCCGCTGTTATTGACAAGAATGTCGATCCTGCCGAACTCTTCCACCGTCCTGTCGACGACATGCTGGATTTCTTCAGGATTCGTGACGTCACATTTAAAAGCAAGTGATCCTACCCCCATCTGTTTCAAGCTTTCACTTACTTCCTTACATGCTTCTTCTTTCCTTGAACAGACTACGACGTTGGCTCCGGATTCTGCGAACCCTTCTGCGATCTGCTGGCCTAGTCCTCTTCCGCCGCCTGTCACAATCGCCGTTTTTCCAGAGAGATCAAACAGTTCCTTTATGTGCATACGCTTCCCTCCTATGATTGCTTTCCTGTACTTTTTTCAGTTCATATCTTGCAATCGCTCTTCGGTGGACTTCATCAGGTCCATCCGCCAAACGGAGCGTCCGGATGTTCGCCCATTTCGCTGCAAAAGGTACATCATTGCTGACGCCTGCGGCACCGAAGGCCTGTATCGCCCTGTCGATCACTTTCAACGCCATGTTCGGAGCGACCACTTTTATCATAGCGATCTCGGCCTTAGCTTCTTTATTGCCGACAGTATCCATCATATAAGCAGCTTTCAATGTCAGTAACCGAGCCTGCTCGATTTCGATTCTCGAGTCTGCGATCCATTCTCTGATCACACCTTGTTCGGAGAGCTTTTTACCGAAGGCTACCCTTTCAGAAACTCGTTTGCATAATTCCTCCAATGCACGCTCTGCTGCACCGATCGTCCTCATACAATGGTGGATCCGTCCAGGCCCTAGTCGACCCTGGGCGATGGCGAAGCCTTTCCCTTCTCCCCAAATCAGGTTCGATGCAGGGACTCGTACATTGTCGTATTCGATTTCTGCATGTCCATGCGGGGCATGGTCATATCCGAATACCGGAAGGACCCGCTTGATTTTCACCCCGGGAGTATCGAGCGGCACCAGTATCATCGATTGCTGTTCATGCTTTGGCGCCTTCGGGTCATTTTTCCCCATGACGATGGCGATTTTGCAGCGGGGATCACCCGCCCCTGAAGACCACCACTTTGTTCCATTGATGACATACTCATCACCATCGCGGACGATGCTTGTATTGATATTCGTAGCGTCAGAGGATGCGACATCAGGCTCAGTCATCGAAAAACATGATCGGATTTCGCCATCGAGTAGAGGATATAGCCATTTCTGTTTCTGTTCCTCCGTCCCATAACGGACGAGCAATTCCATATTCCCAGTGTCAGGGGCAGCACAATTAAATACTTCCGGCGCAATATGGGAACGTCCCATGATTTCGCATAAAGGAGCATATTCGATATTTTTCAATCCCGCTCCATACTCACTTTCTGGTAAAAAAAGATTCCATAGGCCTTGTTCTTTCGCTTGTTCCTTCAACTCCTCGAGAATCGGCGGAACGATGGAAAATCGATCGGTTTTATCAAGCTGTTCCTCATACACTTGCTCATTCGGGTAGATATGTTCTTCCATGAACGTATTCACCTTTTGCTGCAACTCTTTGACCTTTTCCGAATATTCGAAGTTCATAGGGCACCTCCTAAGGATTATGAACAAATGGATATGCAGGCATTTTGTTAGTCAAACCTTACTAAACACCACATTCCCTTTGATGACTTCTTTACCATCTTGGTTGCTAGCATCCACTCTGAAATCCATCTTCTTTTCATCACTAGCTTCCAAAGTGGCATTCAATGTGATCACATCATTCAAAAAAACCATTCCTTTGAAACGGATCGCATAGTCCTGGATGAAACCTTCCCCGTAGTAAGGAGTAAAAAGCTTTGCGAGGTTACCCATCGTCCACATTCCGTGGGCAATGATTCCAGGCAACCCTGCCTTTTCTGCTTCCTCATCAATCGTATGGATCGGATTATAATCCCCGGAGGCTCCAGCGTACTTGATCAAGTCAATTCTGGTTACCGGTGATAACACTTCCTGCAGGGATTCGCCAGTTTGCAAGTCTGCCAGTTTACTCATACCAACATCCCCTTTCGTACCGCCTCATTGATGATGACAACCTGTTCTTCTGTGAAAATGAGTTTGCCATCCGTATCTTCTCCAAATCGATTGATGATCAGAAAGCCCATTTCTCCGCTTTTACCCGTCCGCTCATAGTAATCTTTCACCTGTGAATAACAAATGATTTCCTCCCCGACGAGTAGTGGTCTTTCATAATGATAGATTTGTTCGCCGTGAATCAATCCTTTTTTCGGTAGATTCAATTCTTCGATCGTCCCGTAATCAAACACTCTCGGAAAGGTCGGCGGCGCGATATTGTTCTTGAACCTTGACTGCTTTCCGGTTTCTTCACATATAAAAATGGGGTGGGGATCACCGATCGATTCAGCAAACTTTTTCACCGCTCCCCGTTCAACAATGTTCTTCACTCTGTTAGACCGCTTACCTATACAGTGGGTCAACATGCTATCACCTCATTTTTCAATTAGTAAATCGGTGTCTATTAATCTTTCGGACCACCAGCCACATACAACACCTGCCCATTCACGAATGAAGATCTTTCATCCGCATAGAATGCAACGACGTTGGCGATATCTTCGGGCTTACCGCTTCGACCGACCGGGATATTTTTCACACTTGCTTCAATCAATTGCTCGAAGGAGATACCTATCCTTTCTGCGGTTTGCTTCGTCATTTCCGTTTCGATGAATCCTGGTGCAACAGCATTCACTGTAATCCCATATTTACCGAGTTCGATCGCCAGTGTTTTCGTAAAGCCCTGCAATCCAGCCTTAGCGGTGGCGTAATTCGCTTGTCCCCGGTTTCCGAGGGCAGAGGTCGAAGAGATGTTGATGATACGCCCATATTGATTTTTCACCATATATTTCTGTGCTGCCCTGGCTGCATTGAAGGAACCCCGCAAATGGACATCCATCACTGTGGTCCAATCGGAATCAGTCATTTTATAAAGCATGTTATCCCGGATCACCCCGGCGTTATTGACGAGGATATCAAGCGACCCATATGTCTCGGCAGCTTCTTTCATCGCTGCTTCTACTTCTTCAGCTTCAACGACATTTGCAACCTTCGTGTAGAGTTCAAAACCTTTTTCCTTGAATTCACTTGCCGTTTCACCCAACGCTTCTTCATTCACATCAATGATCGCTACTTTCGCACCTTCTTCCGCAAACCGTTGTACGATTCCTTTTCCTATTCCACGGCTACCTCCAGTGACAAAAGCGACTTTTCCATCGAATCTCCCAGCCATGTCCATTCCTCCTTAAAAAATTGATTCTATTAAATGTATTAACCTACCACTTATTCACTACGGTGACGCCTATGTTTTGAAAATCACTCATCTGTTCAAAGGTATCTGGAGACTCTTCCAAAGAAATCTTCCTGGTTATGAGTGCGCCAGGATTCAGCTTTCCTTTTTCAACCATTGCAAGCATATGCGGATACTGGGAAGGCGGCATTCCGAGAGAACCGATCAATTGGATTTCCGACTGGACGATCAGATCAATCGGAAGCGGAATCATACCAGCTTCCTCTTTTGTCGTCAATCCAAGCTGAAGATGCCTTCCACGCTTTTTCAAGCTAAGTAATGAGGCCTGACACGTTTGAGTGATACCGAGAGCATCAACTGAAACATGAGCCCCGCCCTTGCTTTTTCAAGCTAAGTAATGAGGCCTGACACGTTTGAGTGATACCGAGAGCATCAACTGAAACATGAGCCCCGCCCTTTGTAAGATCCTTCACCACTTTCGCAGGACTTTCATTTTTGGCATTAATCTCGGCCACTGCACCCAATTGTCGGGCTAATGCGAGCTTTTCTTCATCAATATCAACCGCAATCACATTCGCACCAAGAGCTGTTGCAATCTGAATCACAGATAAACCGACTCCGCCACAACCATGGACCGCAACCCATTCACCAGCCCTTACCCCCGCTTGGGCGGTGATGCCATGAAATGCGGTCATGAATCGGCATCCCATCCCTGCAGCCTCTGTAAAGTCGATAGACTCAGGCAAAATCGTCAGGTTGACATCCGCGTTGGCGACATGTGTATACTTTCCGAAACCACCCCAGGAGGTGAATCCAGGCATCTGGATATTCTCACATACATTGTGATGGCCCCTTTGGCAATACGGGCAATGGCCATCTCCGATTGTGAATGGAACAATGACTCGGTCACCTTTTTTAAAGTGTTTCACATGGCTTCCGGTCTCTTCAATCACACCCGAGAATTCATGACCGAGTACATGGGGCAATGGAACCTGCAGCCAATCCCAATCCCCCATCCAAGCATGCCAGTCGCTACGGCAGACCCCGTTTGCTTCTACTCGGATGATGACACCTTCGGGGGTGCATCCAGGATCAGGCATTTCCCGGACAGTCATCGGTTTTCTGATTTCTTCCAATACAAGCGCTTTCATTTTTCTGATCACCTCCTATAAATGAATGGTGTAGAATCAGGCGAATTGACCGACCTTCACATGTCCTTTCAAAAGGTTCCTCGAGATGATCAGACGTTGGATTTCATCAGTTCCGTCGTAAATTCTCCAGAGCCTCGCTTCACGGTACCAGCGCTCGATCGGCAGTTCTCTCGTATACCCCATTCCGCCATGGATTTGGAGCACACGATCGACAACTCTATTCCCCATGTTGGAGCCGTACAGTTTCGCCATTGACGCAGCATGACGGTTATCCTCACCTTGATCGAGTGTGAATGCAGCATTCAGGACAAGCCAACGGGCAGCTTCGATTTCAACAGCTGAATCTGCAATCTGCCATTGGATTGCTTGTCTGGTCGCAATCGGTTTTCCGAACGTTTCCCTTTCATTCGCGTAATCAATCGCCATCTTCAACAGCCGTTCAGCTGCCCCGACCGCACGTGCTCCGACAATCCATCTCGCAAAACCGATCCATTCCAGC
This sequence comes from Pseudalkalibacillus sp. A8, assembly GCF_045920555.1. Taxonomy (NCBI): domain Bacteria; kingdom Bacillati; phylum Bacillota; class Bacilli; order Caryophanales; family Fictibacillaceae; genus Pseudalkalibacillus; species Pseudalkalibacillus sp. A8. Next base: position 1,727,456 of record NZ_CP174509.1, on the reverse strand, counting down.
CCTAAGTCATAACCGCCGTTCACTTCTCCCAGGATGTTCTCTTCAGGAACACGTACATTGTCAAAAATGAGCGCTGCTGGTCCCCATTCACCCATCGTATGGATATATTCCGATTTCCATCCCATCGATCTGTCAGCGATGAAACAGGTGACTCCTTTTCGTCCACTTGATGATTTGTGAAGCTCTTTGTCCGTAATCGCAATGACCATGACGAAATCGGCTTCGTTTCCACCAGTGATGAACGTTTTTTCACCATTCAAAACCCATTCATCACCGTCCTTCACCGCTGTCATTTTAATATTCTGTGTATCAGAACCTGCTCCTGGTTCAGTCATTGCAAAACATGATTTCTTTTCCCCATTAATCGTCGGGAGGAGATATTTTTCCTTTTGAGCTTCATTACCGTAATACAGGATATTGTCTGCAGACCCACCGAAACTGAACGGCACGAATGTCCGCGCCACTTCCATCTGGACGATCGCAAGCATCATCTGACCCAGATCAGCTCCACCGTATTCTTCAGGAGTATTGATCCCCCAGAATCCCGCTTCCTTCGCTTTTAACTGCAGCTCTTCCATTTTCCCTTCCGGAAGGCTTGGTTTTCCTTCCCTTTCATTACGAAGCACTTCGTTTTCTAACGGAATCAATTCCTTTTCGACAAACTTTCTTATCGTTTTCTGAACCATCCTTTGTTCATCAGTCAAACGTAAATGCATACATGTTACCCCCGTCAATTTGGATGTTTTACTTGGAATAAATCAATTGCTTTTCGGCCAGGAACATACCGACTGGTTAGTATGTTATATGTCTATTTTATTTAGAAATTTCTGAAAATACAACCCTGAATTTATGAATTGTATTAAAAAATCGTTTTATCTATACTTTTTCAACCATCATCGCCATACCTTGTCCGCCTCCTACACAGAGTGTTGCCATCCCTGTCTGTTCTTGACGGTGTTTCATTTCATGGACTAGCGATGTGAGAAGACGAGCCCCAGTCGCTCCAAGTGGATGACCTAGTGCAATTGCACCACCGTTCACATTCACTTTGCCCGGATCAAGATTCAGTTCACGGATTACGGCGAGTGATTGGGATGCGAAAGCTTCATTCAACTCGATCAAACCGATATCGGCGAGATTCTTTCCGGTACGTTCAAGAAGTTTCTTGACAGCGGGAACAGGACCGATGCCCATCACTTCAGGAGACACACCAGCAGTTGCCCAGTCTACAATTCTACCAAGCGGCTCAAGCCCCAATTGAAACGCCTTATCTTCGGCCATCAATAGAAGCGCCACAGCCCCATCGTTTCGTCCGCATGCATTTCCTGCAGTAACCGTTCCGTCTTCTTTAAAAACGGGCTTGAGTTGTGATAGTTTCTCCATTGTCGTCTCTGGTCTCGGGTGTTCATCCTTAGCGAAGGTGAAAGAAGTCTTCTTTTGTTTGATTTCCAAGGGGATGACTTCGTTTTGAAAACGTCCGGACTCAATCGCTTTTGAAGCCCTCCGCTGGCTTTCGATGGCAAATGCATCCTGATCTTCCCTTGAAACCTGGTATCTTTCAGCGACATTTTCGGCTGTCATCCCCATCCCGAGATTTTTCCCATACATTTCAATCGGTTGTTGACCAGCTTCAAGGTTTGAATCGATGAGTTTGGTCCGGTCGCCTCCAAACCGGCTGTTTCGGATATAGATCGGCGCGTTGCTAAGACTTTCCGTACCGCCTGCAATCACGATTTCAGCCTGTCCGGATTCGATCTGCTGCACACCAGAGGCGACTGCCTGCATGCCTGATGCGCAGAGCCGGTTGATTGTAAAAGCGGGGGATGTCTCAGGAACCCCAGCTCTTAATGCTGCTACGCGGGCCACATTGGAGGATTCAGTCGTCTGTCTCACCTCACCTAAGATGACTTCATCCACCTGACCTGGAGAAATCCCTGACCTTTTGATCACTTCTTTGATCGGGATGGCAGCCAGTTGGCCGGCATTGAAATCTTTAAGACTGCCACCGTAACGGCCGACAGGGGTCCGGGCAGCCTCGACGATCACAATATTGTTTTTCATGTCCTCTTCCTCCTCTCAATCTATTAGACTAGCTGTATTCTTTACGGAGCTGAGCCGCAATGATATTTTTCTGGATTTCGGATGTACCCTCATAAATCCGTGTGATTCTGGCATCGCGATAAAACCGTTCGATCGGATAATCGGAAATATAACCGACGCCGCCATGGACTTGCAGGGCTTTATCAGCTACCCGGTTATATACCTCTGAGCCGTAAAGCTTCAGCATCGCTGCTTCCTTGATGACCTTTTCACCTTGATCGACCATCCAGGCGACACGATAGGTGAAGGATCGAAGGGCTTCTGTTTCGACACCCATTTCCGCAACCATGTGGGCGACCGCTTGATGCTCTATGATCGGTACACCGAACTGCTTCCGTTCTTCTACATATTCCATACACATGTCAAGAAGCTTTTGGCATGAACCGAGATTGCGGGCTGCGAGACCTGCTCGTCCGTTCGCTAATATCTTCAGGGCATTTACATAGCCTTTACCGATTTCACCGAGAACATTTTCCTCTGGAACTTCACAGTCCTCAAAGATGAGTTCTGCAGAATGGGATCCCTTCAGCCCCATCTTTTCCTCAACAGCGCCAAGATGAAAGCCCGGGAAATCTTTTTCGACGATGAAAGAGGTGATACCCTTAGCACCTTTGTCCGGATCCGTAACAGCCATCACTGTGAACACATCCGCTTCTGTCGCATTCGTGATGTAATGCTTCGTGCCGTTAAGGATATATTTATCCCCTATTTTGACAGCCATCGTCTTGAGGTTGGAAGCATTCGAACCCGCTTCTGGCTCTGTCAATGCGAATGCACCGATTTTTTCCCCGCTTGCCATTAGCGGTAAATACCTTTTCTTCTGCTCCTCGTTCCCCATCTCGACGATACCGACCGTACCGATGCCCGTGTGTGCTCCAATCAAGGTGGTGAAACCGTTATGCGTCTTTCCAAGTTCCTCATATAACGCGCATTTGCCGATCATTCCGATTCCAAGCCCACCATATTCTTCAGGGATGCTCAAACCAAACAGACCCATTTCCTTCGACATTTCGATGATCCGATCGGGGATTTTATCTTCCTTCTCGATTTGCATTGCAACCTTCTCCACTTCATTCGAAACGAAGTTCCGAATGTTGTTCCTCAAAAATTCAATATCCTCATCCAAACGAAAATCCATAAGGTCCCACTCCTTTCTTTAATTACAGGTGCCAGGCACCATTTCCAATCCCTTGCTTCGCTTGAGGTTCACTTCGGTGCATGGCACCGCATTCTATACGCCGACTTTGAGGTTTTTGATTTCTTGTGTGAGCAATGGAACGATTTCAAATAGGTCGCCTACGATTCCATAGTCAGCGACATTGAAGATATTCGCTTCGGGATCCTTGTTGATAGCAACAATCACTTTAGAGTTCGACATACCCGCCAAATGTTGGATCGCGCCAGATATTCCGCATGCAATATATAAGTCAGGCGTCACGACTTTCCCTGTCTGGCCGATCTGAAGGGAATAATCACAGTATTCTGCATCACAAGCGCCTCGTGAAGCTCCGACTGCTGCTCCTAATTCGTCAGCCAGGTCCTTCAGCGGTTCGAATCCTTCCTCGCTTTTCACTCCTCGTCCACCTGCCACGATCACTTTAGCTTCCGATAAATCCACTCCCGCAGTTGCTTTTCTCACAACTTCCTTCACGATGGTCCGCAAATCAGTGACTTCGATATCCTTTTGTTCCACCACTCCAGAACGGCTTGTATCCTTCGTGATTGCCTCTATGTTGTTTGGTCGGATCGTCGCAAAAATCGTTCCATCCTTCACCCGTTTCTTCTCAAAGGCCTTCCCAGAATAAATCGGTCTTGTGAACACAACTTCACCATCTTCTTCTTCGATCCCAGTCGTATCCGAAATAAGCCCTGCTCCTAAACGCGCTGCCAATCGGGGAGATAAATCTTTCCCTAATGCTGTGTGACCAAGCAATACCGCATCAGGTTGTTCCGATTGAATCACCTGTAAATAGGCTTGAAAAAATCCATCACTCGTATAGGTGTCCAATTTGTCATTCTTGACGACCACAACCCGATCCGCACCATATTGGATAAGTATCTCAGCTAAACACCCGATCCCTGAACCTGCCACTGCCGCAATGACTTCTCCTTCTCCCGAAATTTCTTTGCCTGCAGCCAACGCTTCAAATGATACGTTCCGTAATTCTCCATCTCTCACTTCTGCGAATACAAGTACTTTTCTCCCCATCAATCGTACCTCCTAAATGACTTTTGTTTCTTTCCGTAAAGACGCCACAAGTTCCCTTACCTGCTCCTCAGGCTCACCTTCAAAGATTTTACCAGCGGCTTTGTCCAGTGGAAGGAAGGTCGTAATCGTCTCTGTCAATGATTCAATTTCATCCTCATCAAGGTCTAGGTCATCATAATCGATCTCTTCCAACGGTTTCCGCTTTGCTTTCATGATTCCTGGCAAGGATGGATAGCGCGGTTCATTCAACCCTTGTTGTGCTGTGACAAGCAAGGGGAGATTCGTTTCAATGATTTCCGTATCCCCTTCCACATCACGTTCCACCGTCACTTGGGAACCCTCTACATCGATCTTTGTGATCGTTGTGACATTTGGAATCCCCAATTGCTCAGCCAACCGTGGACCGACCTGGCCAGTGCTGTTATCGTTCGACACATTCCCGCCAAGGATGAGGTCATACTCCTTGTCCTTCAAAAATGCAGCCAGAATGGAGGCTGTCGTATGCTGGTCCTTTTCCTCTACATCCTCACTGTTGATCAGTACAGCTTGATCAGCACCCATCGCAAGAGCTGTCCTCAGCTCCTTCTCCGCCTCTTCCTCTCCAACGGTGACTACAGTCACTTCACCGCCATGTTTATCCCGAAGCTTAATCGCTTCCTCGACAGCAAACTCATCATATGGATTGATGATGAATTCCACACCATCATCGTTGATTTCCCCATCCTGAATGACGATTTTCTCCTCTGTATCGAATGTCCGTTTTAAAATGACGTAAATGTTCATTGGTTTCTCCTCTCTTCTTTGATCACTTTGAACGTTCCATATCCTTTTGCCAGCAGATTTCCTTCCTGGTCGTACACTGCTCCTTCACCCATCTTGATTTTCCGTCCATTGCCATACACTTCCGCTTTAGCCGTAATCGAACCGCTGTTCACAGGGGCGATATATTTTATATTCAGATCGACCGTTATGACCGGCTGGGCATAAACCGCTCTCATCTTCATGCTGATGATGTTATCGATAAGCGTTGCATAGACACCCCCGTGAAGGTTCATGTACGTATTCATCAATTTTTCTTCAAGTGGCAGCTCCAGAACGACCTCATCCTCATTCACTTCAACTAATCTGAAACCGAGTAATTGGAAAAAGGGACTTGATTCGAAATCATATCGGATACGGTCAAAACGATTCTCAACTTGGGTATCCATCTTATTTTCCCTGGAAGGCTGGTTTTCGTTTTTCAAGAAATGCCCTCGTCCCCTCCTGTTTGTCTTCTGATGAAAACAAGATCGCCTGGGAAAGCTTCTCGATGATCAGTGCCGTTTTCATATCCGTTTCAGCGCCGACATTGACAGAAAGCTTTGCAAGCATGACCGCCAAAGGTCCTTTAGCGATGATCTGTTCTGCAATTTCCACGGTTTTTTGTTTCAATCTTTCAGGCTCAACCACTTCACTGACAAGACCGATGTTCTTAGCTTCTTCCCCCGGGATGATCTTACCTGTCAAAATCAACTCCAATGCTTTCCCTTTCCCGACAAGCCTTGTCAATCGCTGGGTCCCACCAGCCCCTGGAATGATCGATAGGTTCAATTCCGGAAGGCCGAGCTTAGCTTTAGTAGAAGCTACCCTGATGTCACAAGCCATCGCAAGCTCACAGCCCCCTCCTAATGCAAAACCATTGATCATCGCGATCGTCGGCTTCTTATACGCTTCAATAAAATCGTAGACTTGCTGCATTCCGCCACCCTTCAATGCATCGTCTTATGTTCAAGCTGGCTGATGTCGGCACCAGCAGCGAAGGACTTTTCACCTTCCCCGGTGATGACGACACATTTGACGGGTTCCTCCCCTTCCAGCAAATCAAGTACTTCAAGCAACTCGTCCAACGTTTCTTTGTTCAAAGCATTACGTACTTCTGGTCGATTGATTTTGATAAAAGCGATGTTGTCTTCTACGTACACATCAAGGTTTTCGTACCCCATGATCCAACTCCCTCCTTATGTATAGCTGTAAAATCCTTTACCGGTTTTCCTTCCAAGCTCACCTTTATTTACTTTTTCCTCTACAGTCTTTGCAGGTCGATCGGCCTCATTCCCGCTTTCTTCATACCGTTGCTGCCGGACGTAATAATTGACATCAAGCCCTGTCAGATCCATCAACGCAAAGGGACCGATCGGATGCTTGAGAGCCTTCGTGACGACAAGATCGATTTCTTCATGCGATGCGTACCCGTTTTCATATAAAAACAAGGCTTCATCCATCAATTTGCCTAAAATCCGGTTTGCCACGAACCCCGAAATCTCCTTCTTCAATAAAACCGGCAGCTTCCCGATCGATTCCACAAATTGAAAAGCGGTTTGTGCCGTCTCATCTGATGTATGAGGGCCTTGTACGACCTCGACCAATTCCATCACAAGCGCCGGATTGAAAAAATGGATGTTGCAAACTTTGACAGGACGGAAGGTCGCATCCGCAATCTTCGAGCTGACGATCGTCGAGCTGTTGGTGGCAAGGATGGCATGCTCAGGCAGTAACTGATCAAGTTTCTCGAAAATATCCCTCTTCACATCCAGCTTCTCCACAACCGCTTCGATGACGAGGTCCGAGTCTTTCAGATCGTTTAAAAAAGTCGAATAGACGATTCTTCCGAATGCTTCTGCCACTTGCTGTTCTGTCAGCCTCTCCTTTTTGATCCATCTTTCCATATGTCCTTCCAGCGATTCCTTCGCTTTCTCCAAGCTGGATTCTTCAATATCATTCAATACGACCCTGTATCCTGCAATCGCACATACCATTGCAATTTGTGAGCCCATCGTGCCAGAACCGATGACAGCCACTTGATCGATCGTTTCGAGTTTCATCATTTTCCTCCTATTGTCCTTTTTTGTTTTTCTTCCTCCACAAGTTTTCTTTTCAAAAGCTTTCCGACCGTATTCCGCGGCAGCTCGTCACGGATCTCGATCTCTTTCGGCACTTTATAGCGAGTCAATCGTTCGTAACAGAATTCCCTCAATTCTTCTGACGTCACGGAGACAGAATTTTTCAAAACGACAAACGCTTTGACCCGTTCACCGCTATATTCATCAGGGAAACCGATAGCAGCAGCTTCTTTTACAGCCGGATGGTCGTAGAGGACACCCTCGACTTCCTGAGGATAAACATTGAATCCTCCTGAAATGATCAACTCCTTTTTCCGTCCGACGATGTAGAAATAACCGTCTTCATCCATCGAGGCGAGGTCTCCTGTAAAAAGCCAGCCGTTCCTCAAAGCCTTTTTCGTCTCTTCAGGATTTCCCCAGTAGCCCTTCATCACTTGAGGCCCTTTGATCACCAGTTCCCCAACACTCCCAGGAGGCAGCTCAACGCCTTCTCCATCAACAACTTTACTATCTGTTCCTGGAAACGGTATGCCGATACTGCCGACTTTGCGGACGCCTTTTGTCGGATTCCGGTGTGTAGAGGGAGAGGTTTCAGACATCCCATAGCCTTCACCGATGATCGCCCCTGTCATTTTTTCAAACCGGTGGATCACTTCAACCGGGAGCGGTGCTGAACCGCTTGAACAAAACTTCAAACAATCCAGCCCGTATTCCTCGACATCCGGATGATTGATGAATGCATTGTACATGGTCGGAACACCTGGAAAAAAAGTCGGTCTGTACTTTCTGATCAATTCCAGTACCCTCTCAATCTCAAACTTAGGGACGATGATATTCTTGGCTCCAAGATAGATGCTGAGATTCATGCCACTCGTCATCGCATAGACATGATAGAGAGGTGTACAGGTCAGTGTGACTTCTTCTCCAGGTTTCATACCTTCCCCATACATGAAACGGCTCTGGATGACATTGGCGACAAGGTTATAATGAGTCAGCATGGCACCCTTCATCTTTCCAGTCGTTCCACCCGTGAATTGGATGACTGCTGTATCCTCCTTAGGCGAAATGGATGCCTCGACTGCTGATGCAGCATCCCCCTGATGGATCAGATTCGTAAGTCTGTGTTCGGATAAATAATCCTCAAACTGATCATCTGCTATGAAGAGGTTTTGAAAACCATGGACTTTCGATACACTTTTCAATTTGTTGACATTACAGCTTTCTGTGACGATATGCCGGATGTCCACTTCTTTAGCAATACTCCCGATTTCCCGAGGGGTATACATCGGATTCATCTGGACGACGGTCGCACCAAGTTTTTGCGCAGCATAGTAGGCGTAAATATAGGAAGGATGGTTCGATACCATCAGCCCTATCCGTTCTCTTTTTTTTACGCCGAGCTCACTCCATGCCCCAGCCAAACGATCGACCCGATCCTTCAGTTCCGCATAGGAAATCAAGTTCTCGTTGTAGACCAAAGCCGTTTGATATCTATGTTTTTCCACACGATCGGCAAACAGTTCATAGAGGGAACATTCAGGTATGATGAAATCCCTTTCCAAATCCACACCATAAACATCGTTCCAGGGACGTTTTCCGAGTTTTTCCATTCGTTCCTTCCTCTCGTATCTGTTATTCTTCAATGACGCCTTTTTCTTGATAATATTTTTTAGCACCAGGATGTAAGGTCTCTGGATCGATACCATCAAGTGCCGTCTCAAGCGTAAAATTCTCTGCTCTCTGCGGGATTTGTTCCTCAAAAGGCTTCTGGTTTTCCCAGAACACTTTGGTCAGGTTATATACATAATCCTCCTCCAAATCACTACGGACACTGAACATCGCAACGAGCGTATAGGTAGGAATCTCTTCATCAAGACCTTTGTAGGTTCCTGTCGGCAGATTATCTGAGGAAATTCCTAATCCTTTTTCACTGATGCTTTTCAATTTATCTTCATCAATCGGGAGTACCTTGATCGGTTTTGTCATTTCGATTTCCTGCAAGGCTGTGACCTGTGGCGCTCCCCCACCGACGAATACATCGACATTTCCATCCTTCAGCATCGATGCCCCGTCGTTATAGTTTCCATATGAAATTTTCCCGCCAGCAGTCTCGATCGTTTCTTCATCAATGCCGTATTCCTCCATCATCCGCCAGAAGGCAACCGGTCCACCGCCGCCTTTTGGACCTAGAAAAATATGCTTGTCGACGATGTCTTCGACGGAGTTGATGTCATCATTCTCAGCCAATGTAGCGATTGTTTGATAGACAGGATATAAGGAGCCGATCCCAGCTACCTGATCAAGTTTCTCATCAAAGCTGCCCTCACCCTTAAGTGCATCTGCATAGTCTGAGGTATAGTGGATGCCATATTGGATATCCCCTACCTGTAAGGATTTTAAGTTTGCTGTCGATCCACCTTCGACCTGGGAAACGTTCAACCCCGAAAATTCATCCATGTATACCTCAGAAAGAGTTGTCGTGATCGGATACCAACCAGACCCCATCGGTCCAGTCCCGACCTTCAAAAACTTGTCCGGCGCCTTAAGCCCGCCTTCATCACCACTGGCGTTACAGGCCGTAAGCGCTACCAATAAAATCGAAATCAATCCAAAGATGAATGTCTTTCGCATAATATCCTCCCTTACCCGCTGATTTCATGCGGAATGTTTTTATTAACCTTTGATTGGCGCTGCCAAAGGAATGCAAGGATTAACAGGATGATTCCAGCCAGATCTCCTATCATCCCCGGCATGATCAGCGCAACAGCACTTGCAAATAACACGATCCGTTTAACCAATGTCAAATCACCGAACCAATAGCCTTCCACTGAACCTGCGAAAAGCACGCAACTTATCCCCGCTGTGATCAAGGTCAGTAAGATTCCTGTTGGATCCTCACCTTGTAAAAGCAATTCAGGGTTATAGACGAAAACGAAAGGAATGAAAAATCCGCCAAGCGCGATCCTTATCGCGTACAATGCCGTCGATGAAGGATTGGATCCAGCAATTCCAGCTGTCGTATAAGCCGTTATCGCTACTGGTGGCGTCAAACCTGACATGACACCGAAATAGAAGACGAACATATGGGCAGCGACCAAATTCACATCCATCTCCACTAGTGCTGGGACACCGAGAACAGCAAGAATGACGTAGGCCGAAACAGTCGGCATTCCCATACCAAGGATGATGGAGGCGATCGCCAAGAGGACAAGTAACACGAATAACTGACCGCCTGCAACATCAATCATGAACCTCGAAAAGGAGAGGCCTAGACCAGTCAACGAAACTGCCCCTACGATGATTCCCGCTGTCGCGCAAGCCGAGATGACAGTCAATGCACTCTTTGCTCCATTTTCTAAGGAAGCTAAAATATCCAACAGCTTCATGCGCGTCATTTTCCTTATCCAACTGAGGATGATTGCCGCGATGATCCCATAAAATCCAGCTTTCATCGGACTGAAACCATCAATCATCAGGTAAATGATCAAGATAATCGGCAAGAATAGATAACCCTGTCTGAGTATAACGAGCTTCGGATCCGGAAGCTGTTCTTTCGGAATCCCCTCCAACCTCAGCTTCCTCGCGTGGTAGTACACGATGAATCCAGCGATCAGGAAATATATGACGGCTGGGATCAAAGCGTATAAAGCAATGGTTATATAAGGGATTCCTGTCGTTTCTGCCATGATGAAAACAGAAGCACCCATGATCGGCGGCATGATCTGTCCGCCCTGAGAAGCGACTGCCTCGACTGCAGCTGCAAACCGCTTGCTGTATCCGAGTTTTTTCATAAGCGGTATTGTGAACGATCCTGTAATCGCAGCGTTAGCAGCTCCGTTACCGGTGATCGTCGCAACCATTGCACTTGCCCCGACTGCTGACAATGCAGGTCCGCCGGAACGATGCCCCAAAGCCCCGAATGCGAAGTTGGTGAAAAACTGCCCTCCTCCTGATCTCATCAAGAACGAACCGAAAATGACGAATAAGATCAAGACTGTGGAACTGATGTAGATCGGAGCACTGAATATCCCCAATGTGCCATTGAACATCTGGTCGATCATCTTTCCGTACCGTACCCCTGGATGCGCAAGAGCCGCAGGGAAATATGGACCCAGAAAGATATACGCAATGAAGAATGCTCCGATACAAGCCATTAGAAAGCCGTTCGTCCTTCGTGTCGCTTCCAGTACCAATGCGATGAAAATCGTTCCGACGACTAGATCTGTCGTATTCGGATTGCCTTGCCTGCTCTGGATCGCTTCTCCCTGGAACAAGATGAACCAAGTCTCCCCCAACGTGACCAGTACAAACAGAACATCAATCCAACCGAATTTTTTTCCTTTTTTAAAGGGGAATATCAGAAAGATCAACAGCAACGCCCACACGACGTGGATACTTCTTTGCTGCCAGGAGGACAACGTCCCGAAGCCTGCTGTGTAGATATGAAAGATCGATAAGCCGATCGCCAAAAGAGAAGTGAACAGGACTAGAAATCTAGCACGATTCCATTTTTCCGTTTTCGAATCCCACAATTCTTCAATGAAGGCTGGTTTTTCCTTGATCGTCGTATCGATTTTCTTGATATCCGCATTTTGGTCTGTAGCCATTTGATCAACTCCTTTCTTTGTTAGCGCTTTCATTTCATCTATCAATCTGGTTCATTCTTTGCAAATAAGGCTTACGGGTGAATCTAGTTTTCATCCAATACGTGTCGGGAAATGATCATCCGCTGTATCTCACTTGTCCCCTCATAGATTTTCGTAATTCTTGCATCACGATAGAAACGCTCGATCGGATAGTCGGAAACATAGCCCATGCCGCCATGGATCTGGACAGCTTTATCCGCAACCCGGTTGAACACTTCTGACGCATAAAGCTTTGCCATCGAAGCCTGTTTGATCACTTTCTTTCCTTCATCGATCATTTCCGCAGCCTTCATCGTCAACGTCCGTGCAGCCTCAGTCTCAGTCGCCATATCCGCAAGCATCCATTGGATTGCCTGGTTTGAAGCAATCGGTTTTCCAAACTGTACTCTTTCCTTTGCATAACTAGCTGACATCTCGATCAATTTATCGCAGGATCCCACTGCCCTTGCAGCCAGTCCTACCCGGCCTTCCCCAAGTATTTTCAGGGCAGAAACGTAACCCATGCCAACCTTACCAATGATGTTTTCATCAGGGACCTCGCAATCTTCCAATAAAATCTGGCATGTATACGAACCTTTCAGCCCCATCTTTTTATCTTGTTTACCGACAATCAATCCTGGGAAGTCCTTCTCAACCAGGAATGCCGTGATTCCGCCTTTTGCACCTTTCGATTTGTCAGTTGATGCGATTACTGTGAACACATCCGCAATTGGTCCATTGGTGATGAAATGCTTCATTCCATTCAGAATCCACTTGTCTCCCTTTTTTTCCGCTTTGGTTGACAGAGCTGTCGCATCCGACCCAGCACCGGGTTCAGACAATGCAAACGCAGCGATTTTATTTCCTGCTGCCATATCAGGCAGATATTTCTTTTTCAATGTTTCTGAGGCAAGCTTGACAAGGCCTGTGCTGCCTATTCCTGTATGGGCACTGATCAAGGACGCATAACCGTTGTGGGTACGGCCCAACTGTTCTAGAACGACTGCCTTTCCGACAGCATTCAATCCGATCCCGCCATATTTTTCAGGGATACTCATCCCGAACAAACCGAGTTCCTTCGCTTTTTCTACGAGATGCACAGGAATCTTATCCTCATCCTCGATCTGTTGAGCATATGGTTCTACTTCTTTTTCTACGAAATTCCGAATCATCGTTTTCATTTGATCCAATTCATTCAATAATGCTGTTGCCATTAGAAAATTCCTCCTTTGTCAGTCACCAATAAAGAGTTGCAATTATCGTGCCAAAATTTTAAATAGTGAGAAAATATTTCAGAAAAAATACCTGTTTGGAGTGTTAATACACAAAAAGAAGCTGTACCATAAGGTGTACAGCTCTATAACAACGATCAATTTTGGAAATTTGCCGCAATTTCATTTTTCTGCTGTATTCCAGAACCGATACTGCGGAACCCTTAAAACTGATTCAAAGTTGTATCATTTGATTCAAAAATGTATCACTGTTCAGATCAGCCCTGTTTCATGCAAAATGACCATGTACGTGAGTAAAAGCCCCAATGATAATGCACCGTATCCGAGGTTCCATTTCAATGAAATATTGACGACCTTCTCTTTCATTTCGTAGGCTAATAGATGACTGACCCCTGTCATAGGAGATATCGAGGTGGCAATACCCCATGCGCCAAGAAGCAATACGGCGAAATACATGGTGGATAGATGGATGGCCGATGGCTCCAGACTCGTAACATACACGGTAATGATCATAATCGGATGAAACCCGATCAAGCTGGAAACAATGATGGTCAGGATGATGAACAGCGATACACCAATATATCCTCCATACATATCATTCAGGAAACCAGCAATCCAAACACCAAAGCTGGTTTGCGCAACGGCCCCGCTGAATAAGCCGGCCACTAGAAATAAAAGGACTTCCTTTTTCAAAAGTGGAACCGTAACCGAAGCATAGCGGAGTGATTCAATTATGAATCGGCGGAAACGCCTCTTTACTGTAAGCCAAAACAACGGAAAGAGGAATGAAATGAAAATGACAAGAGTCACCATCGATAAACTAGTAAACTGCTCCAGAACAAACAGAGAAACGATGATCATGACAAGGAAACCACCTAATTCAAACAGCTTCTTTTTTTGAAGAGGGACTAGATATCTTTCTTCACCAGATTCAGAGGCTGCTGCAATGTTTTCTTGCGTTTTCTCGTGCTCCTTATGATTCAACCGCCATTCAAGCAGGCTGCTCGCCATGAACGATAAAATGACAAACCCTAAAAGAAACGGAACACTGTTCGCCCATTCGATATTGAGATACGTCGTAACCAGAGCCATTGCCGCAAAGAATGGCGACCAGATCAGGGCTGTAGCGAACCCTCGTATCAATGGGCTGGAAAGCGTCCGAGTGGATTTGACATAAGGATTCGCTCCACCCAGCTGATAGAAAATTGAAACAGAGCCTACGTTCAAAATGATCGCCATGAAATGTGTGAACGACTGCGTCAAGAAGAAGAATACGTTGGGATTCTGCATATACCGTATGTAAACTTGTTTAAGAGCTTCCAGGTATTCCTTCGACTTGATCGGCACACCTAAGAATGGAACACTGATGAATAAAGCCACTAAAGTATGATTGATGGTTACACTTTCAATCCAAACCTGGAAAGGTGCTTCCTCTATCAACAGGAAAACCACACTCAAAACAAGAAGAAGGATGGTCAAATATTTAAAAATCCCTTTCGCAGAAGGCAGCAAAAGGGTTATGACGAGTAAGAGATATATCCCTGAGAATAGATCGAGCCATTGATTGGAGATGAACTGCCGAGCAATGAACAGTCCGATGACCAGCAGGATGAGGATCCCTGCCAAATAAGAACTCGGTGGCTCTGTTGACGTAGCTTTTTTTGCGTTAGACATGGTAGTTTCCCCTCGATCATTACAAATTCAACTCTTGTTGCTCGATAAATGTCAGGATTACGTATATAGCTTGTAAGACAGGTGTTTCTACACGTAGCCGTTCTCCTTCACGTACTAAGTATCCGCAAAGCGATTCGATTTCCATCCTCTTCCCTTTCAGACGATCCTGTAACATCGAAGTCTTGTGGTTACGGGCTCTTTTTTCGGCACCCATAAAAATCTGCTCCAAAATTTCGGGAGCGATCCGGATCCCTTTCTTTTTCGCAACAAGAAATGCTTCTTTCTGTATGGATCCGGCAGTTCTTCTTAACAACGGATCATCTAAAATCTGTCCTACATCCGCTTTGACGATTGCGGACAGTGGATTGAATGTAACATTCCATAAAAGCTTCTGCCACTTTGTACAAATGATATCATCTGAAGCCCATGATTTCACGCCAGAATGATTGAATACTGCTACAACTTCCTTAGCGAACGGATCTGCGGTTCGATTTAGCGTCCCGATCGGAAGTCTTGGTTCACCGAACTGGTGGATGATACCTGGTTCTTTGACGCTTGCAGACAGATAAGTGGCTGTCGACAATACCCGTTCCTTACCAAACATTTCACTAAGTATTTCTTCATTATCGATACCATTTTGCATGACAAGGATTCTCGTAGAATCATCAAGAATGTTTTTCAATTGCTCTGCTACTGACTTTGTGTCAGTGGATTTCACGCAAAAGAGGATGAGGTCCAATCCTTTAAAAGAATGGATATCATTTGTGAAAATCCCATCAGCTGTAAATTCCCCTTTAGCGCTCTCAATACGTAACCCTTGAGCTTTCATGGCTTCCAAATGTGCTCCGCGGGCAAGAAAAACCACTTGATTACCTGCTTGTGCGAGCACTCCTCCGAAATAACCGCCGACAGCACCAGCTCCAGCCACTCCAATTTTCATCGTTTTTCCTCCTTCTCGTTTCTTCTATATAAACATGCAATTTTTATGCCAAAAGGAGAAGATGTCAAACCTCTTCCACCTTTTTGAGCCCAGAAATTCAAAGTATATTCCTAGAAACTTTGAAGGTAATCCCAGAAAATCACAGATTAATCCCAGAATTTTTGAAGATAATCCTATAAATAGGTAAAAATGGAACACAGTTAAAGCCAGGTCCGAATAAAAAAACGCTTGAGACAAGGTCTTCAAGCTTGAGACTCCCACGGCTAAAGCCGCAAACCCTACACCTTACGGTGTGAGGGGTGGGATTCTTGAATGACTAAGCGTTCGCAGTCCATTTCTGTTTTGAACAGCCTCCAAGATGAGGGTATCTCATTACCCCGTCCCATGCAGTTAAAAAGTACCCACATGGGCGGCATACCTATTACCAGTATGCTAGGCTACTAAACCCGAAATCGCTTTCGATATATTAATGGCTCCATTGAGGTCAGCATGACAGGTGTAGCCACATTCTCTACATTGAAAATGGAGACCGTTTCGATTTTCTTTCGCTTGATGACCACATTTGCAAGTTTGACTGGTGTATTCTGGATTCACCAATTCAAAACGGATCCCTATCATCTCAGCTTTGTATTTGATGAACTCTTTAAGTTGGTAGAACGACCATGAATGCAGGCTCCTACCTTGGTCGTTTTTCTTTGATTTGGTAGTATTTCGAATATCCGTCAAGTCTTCCATGCGAATCACTCCAACACCGTTGGCGAGTGCAAGGTTAACGATTTGACGGCTGATTTTATGGTTCTGGTCTTTCATCCAACGAGACTCTTTGCCTTTGGAATTCTTAATGGCTTGTAGTTTTTTCGCTTTTCCTAGTCTCCTTCTTCTTGCCGAGAAGTGTCTACGAGTATATGCGACTTTTGAGCCTTTAAAGAAGAAAGACTTTGTTCCAATACTGGCAACTGCGAGATATCGAAGTCCCAAGTCAATCCCCATGACTTTTTTACCTTGTGATGATTCCACATTCCAAGTGATTGAAATGGCAAGATACCATTTCTTTTTCTTTTGATAAAGCTTTCCAGTCCCTATCTTTACGCTTCCACTGATCATTTGATCAAGCCACTTTATTTGAAATGGTTTTGCTATTACTGGAACCCCTATACGTTTTGCAAGTGTAGGAAAAGAAACGGTGTATAATTTACTCTTCTTTTCTATTTTTAAGTTTTGATTATTAAAGCAGCACCACATTTTACGGAAGGTCTTTGCTTTCTGATTTTTCTTTTGAAATTTTACTTCTCTAATGGTTTGATTAATGACTGCGGATGGAAATTTCTCTGCTGAAAACTCCTTAAAGATTCGACTGGTTGCCTGATTTATGTCTGGATGAAGCAATAACCAGTTCGCAAATCCTGTATTTGTCTCTGCCATTCGTTTATACATCTGTTGTTTGGCAAGAGTCGGTTTATGTAGCTCTAAGCGTAGCGTGATTGTCGGCATATATTCACCCCCATTTCTTTAAAATTTTGTTGGAATAGATCTCATGAGATGTATTTCTATAAAGTCATGTAGAGTTTGGTCGATTTCGATTTCCAAATCTTCGTTTAATTCGTTTCCATCTTCATCATATAGCTGGAAGTGTTCGTGTTTCCATTCATGAAACTTGTCTTGCAACAAGTCCATTAAGTGTGATTTCCTGTTTATCCAAAACGCTCACCCCCTTGTTTTTTGTTGTTCAACATAACGCTTAATGGTTGCACTCGATACATTTCCTGCGGTCGATAGTAACATTTTTGATTATTATTCCGGGCAACGGGACAGAGTCGGTTGTGAGAGGATCCAGATCGCCTTTTCAATATCCGAAACTTCGATATTAAGAGTATTGTCCTCACCATTGTAGATTGCTTCGATACACTCATCCATCGTGTGGACATTTAAAAGATCCCTCATAACTTCGAATCTCTAAAATCAATCGCTATCCCATATTTTTTCATTTTACGGACGATGGTCGGTTGACTTGTTTCCAGTGCCTTTGCTATTTGATAAGTTGAACTGTACCGCTCAGTTGCTAGTAGAAGAATTTGCCTTTCTGCAATTTCCGCTGCATCCTTCAACGGGATGAGTTCTGTCACATTCACCCTTTTATGTTCTTTTCTTTTATATTCTTCAGGTAGGTGTGCGGTAGTCACGGTATTTGAAGAGGTCGTCAGAACAAGCCTTTCGATCAGATTGGACATCTCCCTGACGTTTCCAGACCAATCCAACTCATAAAGGAAATTCTTCAGATCATCCTCAAGCCCCTTGTTTAAACCGTATTTGACATTCGTTTTATCCAGGAAAAACTGGATCAGCGGGAGAATATCATCCCTTCTTTCCCGTAACGGGGGGACAGAAAACGGAATCACATTCAATCGATAATAGAGATCCTCCCTGAACTCCCCCTGTTCCACCATATCCTGTAGAGCCCGGTTTGTGGCAGCGATTATCCTTACATCCACCTTTTTGACTTTCGTTGATCCTACCCGTTGAATAACACCATCCTGGATGGCTTGCAGAAGTTTCACTTGCAGCTTCAGAGGTAATTCTCCGACTTCATCCAGGAACAGCACTCCTTTATCAGCCACTTCGAACATACCAGGCTTCCCTTTTTTATTCGCACCTGTAAAAGCACCCGCTTCATAACCGAATAACTCGGATTCCAACAGGTCGGTAGGGATCGCACCGCAGTTCACTTTGATGAAGTCCCCTTTTCCATTGCGGCTGCTTGAGCGGTGGATGAATCTCGCAAGAACATCCTTCCCTACCCCTGTCTCACCTAAAATAAGAACCGTCGCATCAAAGTCAGCGATCCGTTCTGCCATCTCATAGAGTTCCCTCATCTTTTGGCTTTCGACGATAATGCCTGCCTCTGAAAAACCCTTCAGCCGCTTCAATTCTTTTTCATATTGGTTGTTACGCTTCTGTACTTCCTTCAATTCTTCAAGAAGACCATTCAGCTCGGATAAATCACGGATATTCGTAATCACCTTTTCAATATCACCGTCTTCATTCATGACAGGACTTCCAGTAATCAACGTTTCTTTACCTTCAAAGTTTTTCTGCACGACGGATACCGTACGTCTTTGCTCGATCACTTTAGACGTGACTGAATCTTTCAGAATTCCCCTGTCGACTAATTGGGCTACATTTTTTCCGATGTAATATTCTTTTGGGATTCCAGTGATCCTTTCAATAGCTGTATTTGTTTTCAGTGTAACTCCTTTGTTATCAGTGATATAAATTCCATCATATGAACTGTCGATGATGGAATCGAGCTCCCTGTTCAGCTTCTTCAATTCAGACACCTGTTGCTGCAATTCCTGGAAGTGCTTCCCTTCCCTTCCGAAATAGAAGAATTGTTCACCCACTTGATGTCTTAGAAACAGAAAGTGGCGGTCCTGTATACTTGCAAGTAACAACCCATCATCTTTTTGAAAGTTAAAATGATCAAACAGATTGGAAATGCTCTGATATTTTTCGGATATGATCATGTTTCTGAATGAATCATTCAAATAAGAAATCGAACCGTCCTTTCCCGTCATGAAAGCCGGAACAGGGATTACATCTATAGATGAGTCGAGTGATATCAATGGAATTCACCTCAAGTATTTTTCAGAATGTTTAGTGAATGTTTTCGAGGATATACAACAATATTCCTGCTTTTCTGTCGGTATTGTAGGGGAAGGAGAAAAAATCCCCCTTAAAAGAACAATTTAAGAGGGATTTTTATTTCAACCAGCTTTATGTTGTAGATTTTCAGTCTCAGCTATATCAACGGTCGTTTTTCGACGGAAATTAAAGACCATGTTCAGGACAATCGCGACAAGGCTGCCTGCCACGATTCCGTTATCCGTGAAGATTTGGAAGCCCTCAGGCAGCTGGTCGAACAAGGTCGGTGATACCGTTACCCCAAGGCCGACACCTACTGAACAAGCAATGATCAAAAGATTCTCATGATTATTCAAGTCGACATTGCTTCCCAGCATTTTGATCCCTGTCGATACGACCATGCCGAACATGGCAATGGTAGCTCCTCCAAGTACAGGGGTAGGGATCAAGGTTGTGAAAGCTGCCACTTTCGGAATAAGACCAAGCACGACTAAAATGCCGCCAGCAGTAAAGATCACATTTCTCGTCTTCACATTCGTCATTTGGACAAGACCGACGTTCTGAGAGTAGGTCGTATATGGGAATGCGTTGAAAATTCCTCCTAATAGGACGGCCAACCCCTCAGCACGATACCCCCTGGTCAAATCATGCGATTCAATCTCTTTTCCACAGATTTTTCCTAAAGCCATGAAGACGCCGGTTGATTCGATGATCGTGACAGTCGCCACTAACATCATTGTAAGAACGGCAGAAAATTCAAATGTCGGTAATCCGAAATAGAAAGGCTTGACCATATGGAACCATGAAGCTTCTGCGATCGAGGTGAAATCCACTTTCCCCATGAAAGCAGCAACGATGGTCCCGACGATCAGACTCATCAAAATCGAAACCGTGCGGAGAAAACCTGTCAAAAAGCGGTTCATCAATATGATCAGTGCCAACACCCCAAACGATAATGCGAGATTATCCAGACTTCCGAAGTCAGGGCTTCCTTGGCCGCCACCCATGTCAGTGATCGCGACTGGGATGAGTGTGATCCCGATGACCGTCACAACTGATCCTGTAACGACCGGTGGGAAAAATCGAACCAGTTTCCCAAAAAAACCAGCAAATAGGACTACAAAAATACCTGATAAAATGATTGCGCCATAAATCGCTGAAATTCCATGTTCACTTCCAATCGCGATCATCGGTCCGACCGCTGTAAATGTACAGCCTAAGACAACCGGAAGACCGATCCCAAAAAAGCGGTTTTTCCATACCATCAACAAAGTAGCCAAACCACAAGTGAATAGATCGATCGAGACGAGATATGCCAGCTGTTCAGCGGAAAGTTTCAATGCTCCTCCAACGATGAGTGGGACAATGACCGCACCAGCATACATGGCCAGAACATGTTGAAAGCCTAATGAAAAAACTTTAGACGGACGTTGCATAGTTGATCTTCTCCCTTTCTATGTAGTCTTCTGCAAATTGGACTCTTTGATTTTCAAGTGACGCGATGCGTACCAGGGATTCTACTCGAAATCCGGCATCTTTCAGTCTCTTACCACCATTTTGGAATGCCTTTTCGATGACGATTCCTATACCTGCTAACTCGGCATCCGCTTGTCTGATGATGTGAGCCAGACCAAGCGCAGCCTCGCCATGTGCTAAGAAGTCATCAATGATCAGGACACGATCATCCGGTGTAATGAATTTCTTCGCTACAGTCAAGTCGCTCGCAACCTGCTTTGTAAAGGAGTAGACCTTTTTGACGTAAATATCCTCCTTCAAAGTTAGCGACTTTTGCTTTCTTGCGTAAATGAGAGGTACGTTCAGATGAGCAGCCGTCATCAGTGCAGGCGCGATCCCTGATGATTCGATCGTTAATACTTTGGTAATTGTTTCTCCTGAGAAACGTGACACGAACTCTTTCCCGATGGCTGACATAAGAGATGGATCAACTTGATGATTCAAGAAAGCATCGACCTTCAATACCTGCTCTGATAGAACGATCCCTTCCTCCAACACTTTTTCCTTCAGTAGTTGCATAATGAAATTCCTCCTGATCAGGCTTTTAACTAAATAGCTCTGTTTTTCTTGATTATCGATTTCTGGGAAATTCACTCGAACCCATCCTTTCGAGGACAACGAACTTTCCAGTTGAAAATAAAAAAACCCGAGTAGACATGAAAATGGCACTGTCTCCTCGAGTGATCGTGAATAGATACACCTACACAAAGCAAAGCAAACCCAACACATACAGTGGGCTACCTTACATTGCGATCGTCACTCGTAGTCCAGTCATTTACGGTGACCGGGTAGAGACTTGCAGGCCGATTCCTGCGATTATACGAGTTCAATATTGAATTATAAATAGGATTATAACGTATAACCGTCTAAAATGGAACAATAACTATAAATTTTCTTTACATTGTTCGGTTTTTAATGCCTTTTGATGTCTTTTTATGTATTATTATTCGTCAAAATCATTTCTAATGGGTTCCTAAATGAAAAACTCCATTTTGATATTACCCCCTCTAAGTAGACAGTGAAAAAACACCACTTTGCACTTCTACTTGGAGGGGATTTTGTATGGCTAAAAAAAATAAAAATATAATGACTTAGTTCATCCCGAGTTCGACAGTAAATAGGCACATTTTCAGAAATCTATGATAGACGTTCTTTATCTATCAAGGATTCCGGGGAATTGTGCTTTTTTTTCGATTTCTTCATAGGCACACGTTTACTGATATTTACCTTTACATATAGGTGATAATAGTTTATTGTATAGGTATGTACATAAGACGCGTAACCCGTAAAAATAAAAATGGAACTACAACCGCGTACCTTCAACTCGCTCATAATGAATGGGATCCGAAAGCCAAATATGCGAAAGCAAAGGTGATTTATTCCTTCGGTCGGGAAGAACAAGTCGATTCCGCCGTCCTGGAACGTCTGGCACAGAGTATTTCGAGATTCCTTTCTCCTGAAGCTGCGTTGAAGTCGAAAGAAAAGATTAGTGATGTCGCAGAATTTCTCTTCCAGTCGTCGAAAAGTATCGGTGGCATCTGGCTATTTGATCAGTTGTGGAAGAAAATCGGCATGGACAGTATCCTCGAGGAAGTGTTCTCTTCGAGACAACACACTGTCGATCTCGAACGGCTGATCTTTACAATGGTAGCGAACCGTGGTCTTTCTCCTTCGAGTAAACTGGCGATGGAAGAATGGGTATCTGAAGATGTGTATATCCCTGGGGTGAAAGAAGTGCACAGCCACCAGCTTTATCGTGCGATGGATGAACTTCTAGCCGTTCAGTCTGAGTTGGAAGAACGTGTCTTCCATTCGGTCTCGGACCTATTGAACTTGGAGGTCGATCTTCTTTATTTTGACACCACATCCAGCTACTTCGAAGTAGCACCGGATGAGGTGCCGGAAGATGAAACATTCCGCAAACAAGGATTCTCAAAAGATAAACGTTCAGACCTTGTGCAGACCGTAATCGGGCTTGCGGTCACCCGAGAAGGCATTCCGATTCGTGTTTGGTCATGGCCTGGCAATACGATGGATATGACCGTAATTGAAGAAGTGAAAAAAGATTTGATAGGCTGGAAACTTGGACGAGTCATACAAGTCGCTGATCGCGGATTTTCCTCAGAAGAAAACCTCCGGATCCTCCAGCGAACAGGCGGTCATTACATCATTGGTGAACGCATGCGTTCAGGGAAGAAAGACGTTGAAGAAGCCCTTAGTAAACGCGGACGATTTCAAAAGATCCGACAGAACCTTCAGGTTAAAGAAGCTATTATTGGGAACGGGGAGGCACGTAAACGGTATGTCATTGCGTACAATCCGATAGAAGCGAAACGAGATCAAGCTCAACGGGAAAAGATTGTAGAGACGATTGAAATGAAGCTATCGGATCTCAAGCAACTTCCGAATGAGGCCCACCGAAAAGAAGCTTGCCGCCTTCATGCCCATGGCACATACGGGAAGTACATTCGCCAATTGAAAGATGGTACCTTGAAGTTGAACAAACAAGCTGTTCGAGATGCGGCGAAATACGATGGGAAGTATTTGATTCGTACATCGGATGACACGCTTTCCTTAGAAGATATCGCACTGGGCTACAAGCAACTCTTAGACGTAGAAGATGCGTTTCGAACTTTGAAATCAACCCTTCGGCTTCGACCGATGTATCACCGTCTAGAGGATCGAATTCGATCTCATGTACTAATCAGTTGGTTGGCACTCTTACTCGTTCGGATTATCGAAGTTGAAACCGATGAAACCTGGGAACAACTACGGAAAGAAATGAATCGATTACATTTAGGACATTTTTCTACAAAAGATGGAGACCTATATCAGCGCACAACGTTAACATCAAAACAACGTCAAACCTTTGCGGCACTTGGGTTGGAGACACCTCCAAAGGTCGTTGATATCCAGCCGAAATCCTAGTTACACACGTTTTTGAATAAAAAATGGGCATAACCCCTTATTTGGCATGGGTTTGTGCCCATTTCGTTTACCTAGGGACTGTCGAACTCGGGTTCATATAGATGAGACTTATACTGAATAATCATTTAGATATACCCCTTTCCATAATTGGTAGAAGGAGTGATCTATATGATGAATTTTCTTCCCCCGTACTACACACCTTCACAATTGTCAGCTGTGGTCCAGAAGGGAATACCGAAAACTACCGAGCCAAAGAGTATCATCATTGCTGGAGCTGGTATGGCAGGGCTGGTAGCAGGGTCTCTTTTAAAACAAGCAGGACATAATATAACAATCATTGAAGCAAGGGATCGAGTTGGGGGACGGATTTATACGATGCGGAAGCCCTTCACAGATGGTCATTATGTTGAAGCGGGGGCTATGCGAATACCGAATACACATTACTTAGTATTGGATTATATAAAGAAATTTGGTCTACAAGTCAATCCATTTATTAATACGACTCCAGATGACTTTATTTATGCAAATGGGGTTAAAACGAGAGCCTGCTTTTACAAACGGAATCCTGATATTTTCAACTATCCTGTCCAACCAAGTGAAAGAGGAAAGACTGATAGCGAACTCATTCAATCGATCATACAGCCTATCATGGACTTTATTCACCAAAATCCTCTAAAACATTGGCCGATAGTTGTAAAACACCTTGAAAGATATTCTTTCTCGACTTTTTTCAGGTATAATCCTGGGGGGAAGACGTTATCAAACGGGGCACTTAGAATGATAAAAGTGTTATCAAATGTTGAAGGTCTACCTGAATTATCTTTTATAGAAGTGCTGCGTGAATATTTGATCTTATTCAATAAAAAAATCAATTTTTTTGAAATTACAGGAGGATTGGACTTACTTCCTAAAGCGTTTCTACCTGAATTGAATGAAAACATCCACTTCCATCAAAAGTTACAAAAATTGAGCAGGACCAAAATGAAGTAACTTTTTCATTCGTAGATACAAAATCAAACAAGCAGAGTCAATTTACTGGAGATTTAGCCATCGTAACCGTCCCTTTCACAGTCCTTCAATTCATTGACATTCAACCAAGAAATTCGTTCTCACTAAAAAAATGGCAAGCGATTCATGAACTTCATCAGGTTCCTTCCATGAAAGTCGGTTTGCAGTTTAATGACCGTTTTTGGGAAAAGCAAGGGATATTTGGTGGTAAAACGATAACAGATCTGCCAATACGATTAACCCACTATCCCAGTCATGGATTCAATCAAAAAAGTGGCGCGATTCTCGGAAGTTATACTTGGGAAGATGATGCGCTGATCTGGGTGAGTAAGTCAGACGAAGAACGAATTAATCAAACTCTGAAGGATCTATCGGTCATTCATGGTCCAAATATCCGAAACCATTATGTAACAGGATCGACACACAGCTGGACATTGGATCCTTATGCTTCCGGAGCTTTCACTTTATTCAAACCTGAACAAGAAACCGAGCTTTTTCCATATCTCGCCACACCAGAAGGGAGAGTCCATTTTGCAGGGGAACACACCTCTTTACCCCATGGATGGATTCAAGGAGCGATCGAATCAGGTATCAGGGTTTCAATCGAAATAAATAAAAAACGAGATATCTAATTCAGACCCCATAATCTAAAAAGAGAATCGATTTTCATTAAGGTTTTCCCTTATCAATATATAAAGAATAATCTTTATCATTGACAGAAGCATAAAAGACTTCCTTAAGATCCTGAAATCCTTTTCGCTTGATTTCATTAAGTATCCACGTTTCATCTTTATTGATCTTTTTTAAATTTTGTTTTTGTAATTTCCCTTCTACAACAACTGCCAAAGGTATACCCTTATACTCCGTGTCTATATTCAGGTGGGCAGGCGTTACATTTACAGCGCTATGGGTCGGCAGAATACTAAGTTCTCCATTTGGTTCTAAAATGACATATTCAATTTCTTCAATGTTGGGAAACCCTGCCGTACGGATAGCTGATAACAATTCAACCAAGCTGAATCTGGATTTATCCATTTCTCTTTTAGAAATTTTCCCATGCTTAACTAAAATTGATGGCTGACCGAGAAATAAACGGTTCAATGCTTGGAATAAACTTAATTTGGAAAAAAGGATATAAATAGTGACAACCACTAATATGCCAACGATCGCCTGCGTCTTTCCATCAACTTTTATAGGAGTTACCGCTAATGTAACAAGGAATACAAGGGCTGCCAAATCAATCGGACTCAATTGTGCTAATGCCGTTTTCCCCATTAGCCGAATTGCAATTGTGACAATAATGAATAGCAGTACTAATTCACTGATAAATGAAATCATTACAAACACCACTCTTATGATTCACTTTTAATTACAAAATAACGAAGAGTTTCACATTCTTATCAGTTATTCAGGTATTCATGTTATCATTAGAGTAAGGAAATTCCAGCTAAATATTCATCATTAATAAATTGATATATATAAATACATAAAATATCGATATGTACTAATTTCAGCAATTGTTCTTCAATTCTCACTTTTACCTCTGTATTTCGAAACTACTGTGAATCAATTTTTATTTCTTGTCCTTCCCCCCGATTCCCAGTGCATTATGGTCCCACAGAATTCTCTCAATATTCTCCTGTGGTCTTCTGCATTTGACTGATATAAACACCTCAATCTTTGTTCCTTTCGTTTGATTACCTTTCTTTTTATATAGAAAAATTTGATAAGGAGACCCAACATAAATCCGAATACCAAGCCTATTAGTGTTACAAATATGGGACCCCACGCTAGAGCGTAACCATAAATCAACCCTAATAGCATAAAAATCATTCCCAGAATAAAGGCAAGACCAACGACACTTACTCCATCAGAACGATGGATAATAAAGCACATTGCTCGGCATGGATTATCTGTTTTTAATTTCAAAATATCACCTTTAATTGTTTTTATGCACGTTATAATTTATTATTGACCATTGCAACAGAATTTACCCTAATGCTTTCATATCCTTACATGAAAATTATTCAAAGTTTATAATCCATTATTTGTTATCTATAATATTTTCGAAATGATTTGCTCAAAATATTAAGAACACAATCCAAACCATCGAAAAACTAAGACTTGAAATGCTCTAGCAAATAAATGAGTAAAATGAAGAAACCAACACCTTGTGAGGACATTTAGCGTTAGGAATCGGGAGACTAACATATGAAAGTGAGACAAGAAATAAAAAATATATATGAAAATGTACATCGATCTTATTTAGAAAAATTCGAGTTATGGAAGCAGGATATTCTGTTCAGTTGGCAATGGTGGGTAGGCGTTTCACTTACATTATTGCCCTGGATACTATGGGTGAAATATCGTAAAAAGGAAAGCACTCATCGATTACTTTACGTTGCTTTTTTTATCATGGTAGTATCTATTTGGCTTGATAGTATAGGTGTTCAATTAGGATTATGGCACTACAATTATGAGGTTTTGCCGTATTCTCCTTCATATAAGCCGTGGGACTTAACACTTATCCCTGTTTTGACAATTTTCTTCATTCAAATTAAGCCTTTTATAAACCCGTTTTTTAAAGGCATTTTATACGCTGGCTTTATAGCATTCATTTCAGAACCGATTTTTGTATGGAGTGGTTTTGTAGTTTATACCAATTGGAAATATATATATTCTTTTCCTATTTACCTGGTTATCTATTTAATTTCACATTATTTAAGTACAAGGAATACTTTTAATAAGATTCATAAAGAAGAGTCTTAATATTTCATGAAAAGAACGCCGAATCTTTTGGATTCAGCATTCTTAAATGGGTTTTATAACGTTCCGATATAGTCTAATTGATCGATCTCTTTGGAGTCGGCAGAACCGTCTAAAATCTTCTGTACGTCAGCAAGAGTTTCTTTCAAGCTGACCGTTGCACCTTTTTTCCCAGTGAATTGCTCTGCGACGTAAAACGGCTGTGTCAGATAGGCTTCAAGTCGCTCGCCTCTTTTATACGTAAGCTTTTCCGCTTCAGGTACACTTTCGATCCCTCTTACATTCACGACAGCCCGTAATTCACGGTAACGGCGGAGCAATTTTTGCGCACGTTGCTGGATATTCAAGTGATTCTGGTCAAGGTGCGCTCCTTCAAGGACAGAAGACGTTGAGTAGACCGGATTGATCGCAGGGAATTTGTGGCGGGTAGCCAAATCGATATCGAATTGCCACAACGTTTCAAGCGGTCCGTAAGGCAGGTCTTCATCCACCGCTTCTCCTTTCAGATCCAGAAGGAAGGTGGTCACGTTCTCCACTCCTACATCTTGAAGACGTTGTTGAAGGCCTTGGATTTCTCCAGTCAGGACATGGGAGCGATCTGCAGTAAACATGATTTCCTTCTGATTGCCGAAGCCAGCCATTTTTTCATACGCTTCATCCACAGTGGTTGCAACCACATCGTAATATTCAAGAATGTCATTGAGTTCCTTGTAGTCTCCTACTGGTTTTAAAAGGACCGTTGCATAGCCAGTCTTTTTCAGACGATGCGTTAGTTCAGCAAGAATGACCAGCTGCCCCATCCCATGGCGCGCGACAAGGCCGATCGTCCCTCCTTTTGCGAGTGGTGCAAACAAATCCAATGTTTTGATTCCCGTTTCGATCATATCGATCTTCTCCCCTCTGATAATCAGTTCATCAAGACTACATTCAGCAAGCGTTGCGAGTGCGACCAATGTGCGGACCTCTGAACGGCCCACTGGAATCTTCCCTGTGCAAAGATTTGAAACTGTCGCTGGCCGTAACCCGACGGATTTGGCTGCACTGGTCAAATTCGGTACTTTTTTCCGCAATAACGAGACATTCAAGCGAATATTTTCTAGCGCTTCCATATTTTACACCTCCTGTTACTTTTTATAGTATTTAATTTTACGTTTGAAAGCAACCATAAATTACTCTAAAACGTAATTATTTTTTCATTTACTTAATGAAGTGTAATAATTGAGGCGATTTCCGGGATTTATGAGCCGATTTTAAAATTCATGAGCGGATTCGGAAGTTTTTTGCGCGGATTTTTGAATTTACAAGCCGGGATGACCGAAAAATGAGTTGATCAGGACCTTCTTACTAACAACCTGCAAAGTCGTAGTAAACAAAAAGCGTGCAGTTTCATATGAAACCACACACTTTGAAATCAGGTCAGTTGTAATTACACTATTGCGGACAATCAGAACATCACAATTTGCATATCGTGCTGTATGTTCAGATACACTTCCGATGAATACCGGGTTGCTCAGCAAACAATCAGATCAGCTTTCATATCGGTTTTGCAATTGTTTTGGGGGAGATCGTTTTCAAAGTAAAGCAGAAAAAGGCTGCCCATCATTCAACCTGCTCCCATCTTTTACGATTCTTCTCGGCCAGGAGGTGTGTAGTAGGGTGGTACCTTGATCCAACCTCTTTTTCGCATCACCATCTTAAGCTTGGAACCGTACAGCATTTTCTCACTTTGCAATTCTACCCAAATTTTCTCCAAATCACCTCGGATACACTGGCTCAAATTCGTTGCACACATCACGATATTACTGGCCACTTTAACACCTAGTAAGTTGGCTATTTCACTATCTGTCGATTTCGCGCCAGACGGCACAGCATTCGGATCTGATTTCGGTTTATGCGCGTCTGCTCTCGGTAATGGAATGCCTTCTTCCAGCATGAACGCTTCGAGCCTGTTCAATTGGGACTCACCTAAGTCTTTTCCTTCTTTTACGATTACGCTCAATTCATCATCGATCGTTGTATTCAAACAAATTTCCAAAGCAGGAATTTCTTCTGCAAGCGCAGTGTAATACAGCCAACACCCCATTACCTCACCTACATGTAAGGGTGCTTTCGGTTCGTCATCATATGTCTTTTTCATAAAATCGACTAAGGCTTCGAGTATGTTTGCCATTTATGTACCTCCTATGTAGAATAACTCTGCTTTTAATATCCCTAATTTCAACAGAAGGTATGCACGGAAAACAGTTATCGCATTTGCATGATATTGACGAAATCCTCCTCTTTCCCCATCAAGGATAGGACATATTGACTGTTCCGTATCGTACGGTCACGCGCAACGTTCCCATATCCCGCAACGATGCCGATGACATTGATGTCCGGATGGCGCAGGGCATAAATCAGGGCAAGTGTATCATCAATTCCCGAATCGGTGAAAAAGAGAACATTCATGACGCCACTCCTTTCAGCCAGTTCTGTTACTAACAAGTTTATAAACGGTGAATCATGAATATTCCCTAGTATATAAAGAAAGAGGAGATCCTTTGAACGGATCATCCTCTCTTCCTCTTGTTTAGTTATCCCCCATGAGCGCAAGCATGATCGCTTTTTGTGCATGAAGTCGGTTTTCAGCTTCGTCAAATACGACCGAATGTGGGCCATCGAGGATATCAGCGGTTACTTCCTCACCTCGGTGTGCCGGCAAACAGTGCATGAACATGAAATCGTCTTTCGCTTTTTCACAGAGCTTGCTGTTAACCTGGTAAGGCTTAAAAGCTTCTATCCGTGCTTCAAACTCTTCTTCCTCTCCCATGCTCGCCCAAACATCCGTGACCACTACATCAGCATCCTGGATCGCTTCATCCGGAGAGTTGGTGATCACCACTGAACTGCCATTCTGTTTTGCGACTAGCTTCGCATGATCACGTATCATCTGATTGGGCTCATACCCGAAAGGACTTGCAACTGCGATGTCCATTCCGACTTTTGCGGCACCTTCTAAAAGGGAGTGCGTCATATTGTTGTTTCCATCGCCGATATAACACATTTTCAACCCTTTCAATTTGCCCTTATGTTCTAAAATCGTCAATAGATCAGCCATCACCTGCGTCGGATGATGTAAATCAGTGAGTCCATTTATAACTGGAATATCTGCATGGGCTGCAAATTCTTCAATTGTCTTATGTGCGAATGTACGAATCATGACGGCATCTACGTAACGGGATAACACCTTAGCCGTATCAGCAACTGTTTCACCGCGCCCAAGCTGGGTATCCTTCGTGTTCAAATAAATCGGATTCCCTCCAAGCTGGATGATCCCAACTTCAAAAGAAACCCGCGTACGCGTAGACGCCTTATCGAAAATCATCCCCAAAACCTTGCCGCTCAAATGCTTATGTGCTACTCCTAGCTTCTGTTCCTTTTTCAGCTTTATAGCTTGTTTGAGTAAGTACATGATTTCTGTTGAATGAAAATCTGAGATTGTAAGAAAATCCTGACCTGTGAAATTTGAAGCGGTCAATCCTTTTGTGGGTAATAGTTCAACGGCTTTTGCCATTCTGCATCTCTCCTAACTCATCTCTCTTTCGAATTATTATACATACTTGATAATATTTATTCAATAGTTATTATAAAAATACTTCAATTACCTTATTTTAGTACATATTGTATGAATAATGATGTATATTCAAAAAATACAAAAAAACCTCCTGACGCTATGTCAGGAGGCTTCTGAATGCTATTGTCTTCACGGCATCAAGTAGTTCGCATAGTAACGGGAGATGGCAACTGCATAATCTCCTCGTGTGACTGTTTTTGCTGGTTCAAATGTAGCTGTGACAGTCGGCTCAAGATCATATGGACCTTGAGTGACATCAAAATAGGCATTGAGCATGTTCAGGTCAAGGGCGAGCTGTACGTATCCTCTTAAATCAGCTGGAACTTGATCCTCATCCTCTACTTCAACTCTTTCATCCTTATATTGCACCGTCAATGGTTCATCGTTCAGCGCTTTCGCTTCACTTTCAAGACCTAAACTTTGGACAAGTGAATAGGCAAGCTCAGCACGGTCAACAGCTTTTTTCGGTGAAAACTTACCATCAGCCGTCGGCAATAAAACGCCGCCATCATCTTGAGCTGTATCTTTCAAAGCAGCACCATTGGCAACGACTGCTTCAACATAAGCCGTATCACTTGCAGCT
Source organism: Pseudalkalibacillus sp. A8 (assembly GCF_045920555.1). Classification (NCBI taxonomy): domain Bacteria; kingdom Bacillati; phylum Bacillota; class Bacilli; order Caryophanales; family Fictibacillaceae; genus Pseudalkalibacillus; species Pseudalkalibacillus sp. A8. Next base: position 1,695,745 of record NZ_CP174509.1, on the reverse strand, counting down.
ACATCGGTAAAACTCGCTCCACCATCAGGAAGGTTTTGGCGGATACCAGCACCCATCGTCAAGAACTTCGCAAGGTCGACCCGCGTCAGAGCATTATCAGGCTTGTAGTTTCCGTTTTTATTACTGTCCAAAAGCCGTTCGCTCACTCCGGTCTTGATTGCATCTTCTGCCGGATGACCGCTGATGTCACTCAGCCCTGTGAAGCCGCCAGCTTTTTTAAAAGCAAGTTCACCTTCAACCGTTTCGGGCAGTCCGGCACTGCCCTGGAGTCCTCGTATTTCTAAAGTCCACGTACCAGACGCCGGACTTGTTACCTGAACTGTACGATCGGTGTATAGTGTGAAGACAACATAGATTCCTGAAGAGTATTCTGTTCCGTCTGGCGATGTCAGCACAAGATTGAGAGGGTTCCCCGTTTCACCGAGAAGGCCTTTCGCATTGATGCGTGCGACAAGCTCTGTCAAGCCTTCCTCAACTTCAAACTCTACCTTGTTCGAATCGGCTGTGACTGGATTGTATTCAACTTCGACAGGTGTCCGTTCGACTTCCATATCGACATTTGCATTGTATTCGTTCGTGAGGTTCAGCGTTTGGCCGTAAGTTTTATCGTTAAAAATCATATCCACAGCTGCATAAGCATTCGCATAACCTGCGCCCACTTCCCAGGGTTCATATCCTGGCATGTTGGTCGCGGTCTTCTGGATGATCTCTTTTACTTCTTTTGGTGTTATGCTTGGATCAGCATCAAGCATTAAGGCTACAATCCCAGCTCCATGCGGCGCTGCCATTGAAGTCCCGCTCATATGCGTGTAATAAGGCAGGTGCGCAGGATCGATATTCTCCGCATCCTTGTCTGCACTTAATGCCGTTAATGGCGCTACCGTCTTTGTCGATATGATATCTTCTCCAGGCGTTGTGATCGTCGGACGGTCTTCCCAAGTGAACTCTTCACCATCAACCGGAACTGTACCGCCTTTCCCTTTCACACCACGGGATGAAAAGTCGGCAAGGTTCCCTTGCTTGTCACCTGCTGCAACCGTAATGACCCAAGGGGCTTTTTTATAGTTACCCGATATCGTCGCTTCTCCTGGTCCAGAGTTACCAGCAGAAAATACAGTGATAATATTACGGTCGTATAGTTTTTTCGTAGCGATATTAATCGGATCTTCCGGATCAAAATCGGTTCCGGAATCACTCGTCGATCCCCATGAATTCGTGATGACACGGATATTATACTCAGCTTGATGGGTCAACGCATAATCGAATCCGCCGAGCGTATCGAGAATGGCGAGTCCAGCACCAGAACCATATCCGATCAAATCTGCACCAGGCGCTACCCCTTCATATTTTCCGCTTGACATTGCACCATTTCCTCCGACGATCCCAGCGACATGCGTCCCATGCCCGGAGTCGCTGTCCGTATTCGGAACATCCTCCACATACGTAATAGGAAGTAAATCACTGAATGCATGCAAATTCGTTGCACCCTGGACATTTTGTACGAGATGGCCACCGAATTTGATGTCGTTGTGCGTGCCATCGACACCACTGTCATTGATGACAACACCGACACCCTTACCTGAAACCGGGAGACCGTCGTTTTGAGAGGTAAGCCCAGTATCCTTCCGAAGCTTGTCTACTCCTGTCAGGTCTGTGGATTCTTCATTTTCATATTCGAGTTCTTCGTTTAAGTATAAGGAACGGATTTCTTCTAGCTGCGCAAGCGATTCGATCTGATCCGGCGTCGCTAAAACTCCAGCCATCGGAAGCTCCTTGAACGTGACTCCCTTCGTAATCCCTGCCTCTTTTAAAAGTTGGGCATGCTCTTTAGTCGGTCCATTGCTTGTATTGAAAGTCACAATCACCTCAAGCGGGTCTGAAGTGGCTTCCATTGCATCTTGCAATTTGGTGTTGATGATTGTTGCTCCGCTTGTTTCCGCATTCACCTTCGTTACCGGTGTCAGTGCCGTAAACCATGTTGAGAATACGAGCATCACACAAATGAAAAAAGTTAACCGTTTCATCTCTCGCCCTCCGCATATGTAATAGTTTGAATACTTCAATTATTTCATAATGCTGTCAAAATCCGCTATTCTCCATAGGGCGTAACCCTTAAGTACGAAAGATATATTCCCCTTACGCCAAAAGACATAAGGAACCATCGCAGTTAGTAAAATAGTACTAAAAAAGCACCCGTTTAATTACTCTTACGACCGTTTTCCACGGTATCATGAAACTCTTATGAAAACCGCTAAGTCACCAGAACTGTTCGTTTGCATAAAAAAAGCAGACCGCTTTTGGCCTGCATTCCACCGCATCCTATTCTGCTGTCGTTTCGACTATGTACTCGTTCAGCTTTCCTGCCGTTCATAAAAGGTGATCAAGTTATTGTCTGGATCAATTACTGCAAACTCACGGACTCCCCATGGGCGATCCCCTAAAGGTGCATTTGGATGCAAGATTCCGAGCTCCTCTAAACGTCCGTGTAACTCATCAACACCGTCCATTCCGATGTGACAGCTTGCTGTCCCTGCGATGAAAGACTCAGTGCCTGTTATGACAGGAGCTGACCTGTCCACCCTGCGCCATCTTTCATCATTGGCTAGCCATAGATGGATCTGGACTTCATCCCAGCTTAATACCGCAAAACCATCCTCTTCATACTCGACCGAAAATCCTAGTGAATCTCGATAAAAAGCTATGCTGCTCTCGATATCTGTTACCGGCAAGGCAGGAATGGCTTCTAGCATTTTCATTACGTCAATCTCCTCTCAAGCTTTTATAAAACCAATTCTTTCTCGATCAATGATTTCCTTTTTATATATTCACTCGTTCTTGAACCTCTCGCCACTTAACGACCTTACGGTCTGTTTAAAGTGGGAGATTCCTAAGAACACCAGTGCAACCACCGGTTCTTAATTAGGCTATCCCCGCAGTTCCTGCGGTTAATCGTAATGCTTCATTACGAATATTGATACTTGCATTCATGTCTCGATCGTGATGTTCGCCGCAAGAAGGGCAATCCCATTTACGCAATCCGAGATTTTTAACATCTTTGTTTTTGTATCCGCATTTTGAACATAGTTGACTAGAGGGAAAATTTTTTGCGACAATGACTACTTGTTTGCCATACCACTTCGCTTTGTATTCAAGCATCATACGGAATTTCGACCAACTAACCTCACTGATAGATTTGGCTAAATGGTGGTTTTTCAATAGATTCCTTACTTGTAAATCTTCTATACCGATGATGTCGTGGTTTTTGACAATACCGGTCGAGATTTTATGCAAGTCATCCATTCTTGCATTGGTAATTTTCTCATGCAGTCGTGCAACCTTTATCCGTTGCTTATGCCAGTTGGAAGAACCCTTTTTACGCCTTGAAAGCGTACGTTGTGCTTTGGCTAATTTCTTTTCAAGTTTGCGAAAATAGTTGTGATTCTTATGTATTGTTCCATCAGACAAAATCGCAAAGTCCTTGAGGCCAACATCGATCCCTAAAGCTGAACCGGTTTTAGGTAACGCTTCAACCTCTGTTTCAACAAGGATGGATACAAAATATTTTCCGGTTGGATGACGTCGAACCGTGACATTCAGGATACGACCTTCAACCTCACGACTTTTGGCAAACCTGACTAAGCCAAGTTTAGGCAACTTGATTTTGTTGCCTACAATCGCAATATTGCCGTTCGTGTGCTTTGTTGTGTAGGATTGTACATTATTCTTTTTAGACTTAAATCGTGGTGCTTTGTTTTGTTTCTTGAAGAATCGAGTATACGAATCAGCAAGATTTTTAAGTGAGGATTGTATAGCAATGCTGTCAACTTCTTTTAACCAAACCAATTTTTTCTTAAGTTGTGTTAGTTGAGAAGAACAAGCGTTATAAGTTAATCCTTTGCCTGTTTCTTTGTATGTATCATTCCATTTTGCTAAAAAATGATTAAACACAAAACGAGAACAACCAATGGTTTTAGCGATTAAGATTTCCTGTTCTTTGTTTGGATAGATCCGAAACTTATACGCTTTTTTGATTAACATGGCTGATCATCTCGTTTAAAGGGAATGTATGTTCTTATTCTAACACAACGAGGTCCACTTTGGCTAACGCCAACCGACATTCATCTCCCACCTACTCATTGGGATACGCCCTTCACATTCCTTGAGGTGGGAGTCTTCTGTCGGTAAACGATAAATTTTGAAACAGATAACAACAAAAGGAAGACTATTAAATCTAGTAATTTTTCTATAAATCTAGCAAACGCACAGGCACCTTCTATCAATCTGCATATGATAGAATATGAAAAGGGGACGCCCTACCCCTTTTCTATCAAAGCACAGCCTCCTATCCTTTACCAAAGGTTAATGCGTCCGCCCCGCATTAACCTTTTTACATAATCGGCGTCTGACCATAGACAAGTTGGAATGAATATCCTATTCCATATGTTATGTCACGAACCAATTTACATCCCAGATGATGGACATACCAGTCCTTTGAAACTTCAATATTGCTGACAGGTAAATTGATGCATGCTACACCAGTGATACTTTATCCTGCATAATCACTCTTGGCTAGTGTCTCCTTGTTCACTTAAATCAACCCTTTTGCAGAGAATTTGCATAGAAAAAATGAAATTTCAACTATTCAATATTGATATGAGCTCTCCTGCACTTTCATAACAAAATATGGTTTCAACCCCCTCATGAATCGTTAAGAATAACGAAAAGGAAAAGAACACATAGTAAGGGAAAAAGGTCTGGATCATATGAAGAAAATCCTTATGCTTCCTTTATTACAATTTCCTTCGGGACATCATCAGACAGCGGATGCAATCAGCGCATATATTAGGGAGATCGACCCTTCTGTCAATATCAAAAAGGTCGATATTTTTTCATACACTTCTCCGTTGGCTGAACAGCTGACTTCTTTCTTCTATTTGACAGCAATCAAAAAAGCTCCCTCTTTATACAGTCGAATCTATCGGAATAATGCATGTAATATAGAGGATCAACGTTTATCGTTTTATGAAATCATGTTTTTGAAAAGTATCAAAAAACTGATCAAACAAGAGAATCCGGATATGATCATTTGCACGCATTGCCTTCCTTCCTCTTTAGTAAGCCTATTAAAAAAGGAAGAACAATTGTCTGTGCCTGTGATCAATGTTTATACGGATTATTTTATCAATTCGATATGGGGCCTTGACCAAATTGATTTGCATCTTGCGCCAAGCCGGTCACTGAAACAATTTCTAGAGTTTCAAGGCATTTCTACTGAAAATATTGCTGTAACAGGCATACCCGTTCACCCACTTATTACCCCGAGGGTAGGCGGAAATGCCCGACAATCCCCCCCTTATCATGTATTGGTTTCGGGCGGAAATTTAGGAGTCGGAGCTATAGAAAAGATCAACTTCACATCATTTTCAGGAAAAATCAAATACTTTGTATTATGCGGAAAAAATCAACAGCTATACAAACGTATTGAACAAATGGATCTCCCTTTCCTCCAACCCATTTCTTACATATCTTCAAGAGAAGAAATGAACAATCTTTATGACCAGATGGACATCATGTTATCAAAACCAGGGGGTGTAACAATCAGCGAATGCCTCCGTAAAGGAATTCCGCTCTGTCTTCTTGAAACCCTTCCAGGTCCCGAAGAACAAAATGAACAATTTTTAATGGAAGAAAACTTGGCCATAAAAATAGATCTTGATGAATTAGAAAACAGCCTTCTCGACTTCCTGGAAAATAGTATGGAAAGACAAAAGGTCCAAAAGAGTCTTTCAGATCACTTAATAGATCAGGAAAACATCGAAACCGTATTAACCGATTTCATCCAAAAGACGCTGTAAAAATTGACCAGGAGGATGGTCCCTCTGGTCAAATTTTCAGATCAAATCATTGGCACTTGCCTGATAATCTTCCCGTCTATCCGATCGAAGATGTCATCCAGATCGCGACCAGTTATCGTCAGGCCATGATTTTTTAACCCGATGACAGCGCGTGATGGATCAGGAGCCTTTTTGACCAGATCCGCGACAGCTTCGGCAAGTTGTAAAGTACCACACGGATAATTCACTTCTGTAGCCTCAATATCCTCCATCCATGCATGGACATGGACAATTGCACCTACATTTGGATGCTCCCTATAGATCATCCAATGTTCGATTGCATCAACTGAAGCTCTCTTCGGTGTAACCTTAGGCGGTATGCTGATTTCCATTGTATTTTTAGTTGGATTATATCCTTTAATGTAGAGGATATCTTGTCCAATTTTTTGCATATTGGACTTGTCGATTCCGCTAGCACTCATCCAAAAATCCTTGTGATCATGTCTGCTGCTGAGGTTCCCATAACTTAAGCCGCCAATCCCATACAGCTTTTTCAGTTGGCGCATATCTCTCTGAGACAGATACTTATCCAGCGGAAATGGTGCTGGAAGCAAATCCATCTCATCAAGTTTTTTTCCGGAATCACGTAACTTGTATGTGATTTCATTACCTTCCCATAAAGCGTCACCTAAATCTTCCATAAAATCATTGTCGATGACCAATTGTGCCGACGCGATAGGCTCTAACCGATTATAGACGTGGTTGTAAAAGTCCTGCCCATTCGAGTATTCCATTCTATAAAATCCCTGTTCAGGTGATATGAAATACAGTTCTGTGGTATCCCCTTTGTGAAGGATATAGATTAGATGATTAGCAAGAGATCTTATCAAATACGGATAGGCTTTTTCAAATGTATTGTCGTTTATCGAATCGACTTCAAGAATCGATATGACGAAGGTAGCTTGCGCTTTCCTGCGAAAGGGTCTCGGTTTCTCAGGATCAATCAGATTGAAGACCACACGAATTTCATTGTCGGTATTCTCTTCAAAATTATATCCCCTTTCAGTAAAGGTCTGTTTCAAACCATCAGCAAATTCCTCAAGAAAGGCGCTTGGCTTGACTCCTGTGACTGTAAAATTCTTCATCTTCTGTCAACTCCTTTTGTAGATCAAAATCATGGTTCGAAAACTACTTTGACTGCATCTTTCTTTCCTTTGCTTGCAACGGCTTTTAAGGCTTCTTGATATTTTTCTAACTGAAATCTGTGCGTGATCATCGGTGAAAGGTTAACCTTGCCTTCTTTTATCAACTGGATCGCTAACGCGAAGGTCCTGATCTGTTTTCCTTGGTATGCCTCGGTGCTATAGGCGAACGTTCCTTTTATCTCCAACTCGTTCAACCAGACCGTCGTCCAATCTATGCCATCCATGATGCCAGCCAATCCTAACAGAACGATTCTTCCGCCATTCCTGGTAAAACGTAGTGCATCATTGATGCTCTGTTTCCTGCCGACACATTCAAATACGATGTCCGCACCTCCCTCAATGACGTTTGGACCAAATAAAGGAGATAAGACCGTAGCGTCGATTACCTGTGCTAAGGCATTGTCATAGCCTGAGCCAGAAAGATAAACAACTTCATCAGCACCGTAATAGGTGGCCAATTCACCCTGGAAACCATATTTGACCATGCTGACAATTTTACAGGGAAGATCCAGGGCACGGATTGCAGCGACTGTACATAATCCAAGAACCCCTCCACCGATCACCAAAACGGTATCTCCTTTCTTCGGTTGACTCCTCATTACACTGTGGATTGCACAACTGAAAGGTTCTACCAAAACGCCATTCAAATCATCGACTTCGTCGGGAAGGGTGAAAATCTGGCTTTTATGCGCTACGATACAAGGGCTCCATCCTCCACTTGTATCGCGGCAGGCACCAGTTAATAATCCAGGGGATATTGTGCCTTCGGTCTTTCGTTCACATAAGCTGTAATTCTGCTCCTGGCAAGGTCTGCATGGTTCCTCAATCCCTCTGACTTCACAAGACAATATAGGATCCACTGCCACCCTTTGTCCCTTTTGAACCCCCTTTACATTCCCGCCTATTTCAGTAACAGTTCCGACGATTTCATGGCCAATTGTAAATGGAAAGGAAACATAGGGAGATGTTGCCGGACTGTCCTTGAGAAAAATCAGATTCAAGTCGCTTCCACAAATTCCACTATATTTAACTTTTACTCTTACCCAATCTTCATTCGGCAACTTTTTCTGGTGGTGGTCTGTATACTGTAAGCATGAGAATCGCGGATCCCAATAAGCTTTTGTGGTAATACGACCGGCAACTTTTGAGAATATATATCTTGATTTACTGAAATTAAACTGAATGGCTTTCATTCCTCAATCTCCCTTCTATTTGGATAATATATCCATTATAAGAATGGTTATTCATCATATGAATTGTTTATTTAAACAATCTGAGGACTAATCTGTCAGGATCTGGAGAAATTAATATTGATTTGATAAATTCAAAAGAGGTCTGTACCATGTCAATATTTAAAAAAGCGATTGTCATTTATAATCCTGAATGCGGAAAAAGAAAAAATCATAAACACGTACCCGAGTTGATCCACCATCTTTCCGTTCTTGGATTTGACCTGGATACCCATACAATTGAGGATTTTGATCAAGTTGATGGTCCCATTACGGATGCATGTAGACAAAAAGTCCATTCCATCTTCATCTTGGGAGGCGACGGAACAGTCAACAGGTGTATCCAATCCATTTCCACTGAGGGGTACAGACCGAATATCGGCATCATCCCGCTTGGTACGAGCAATGAGTTCGCGAAGTACTTAGGAATGCCCAACCAACTTCTAGAGATCATCCCTCTCATTGGCCGACAAACGATAAAACCAATCGATATCGGAAAAATCGGAAACCGATACTTTGGGAATATCGCTGCAGCCGGCTGGTTAACCGATATTACCTATAATACGTCCCCGACCCTCAAATCCTGGCTTGGTGAATTGGCTTATTGTCTTTCCTTTTTTAGAAGCTACCTATTCACAAAACAAACATCACAAATTTCGATCACTCTTTCTGAAAATAAAATGTTACAGGATCTCTCACTTTTTTTGATCATGAACGGAAATGCGTTAGGCCCTTTTGAACGTTTAATTGATCCTGCAAATCGTGAAGACGGTCATTTCCATTTAGTAGCCTTACGGAAAGAGGATAAAATCAGACTGTTTTTTACTTTGTTTTTAAAAATGGCCCGTTTACCTCATAAGGCAAGGACTTTTGAATATCAATCCGTGCGTTCCGTAGAATTCTCATTTTCGGAAACAATGCCTTTCAACCTGGATGGTGAACAAGTATACCTCGACAACTTCAGCTTTGAGGTATTGCCATCGCACCTAAATGTCTATACTTCAAATTAACCAAGTTATTTTGGAAGACAGGTGATCATATGTACGGTTTTATCGTCAATAAGCATTCAGGAAATGGGAGAGGAGCAAAGATATGGGAGAAAGTGGAGTCGATTTTAAAAGAGCAACATATCCCTTATACTTGTAGAATTACTCGGCGTACAGGGCATGGCACTCAACTGGCATATGACCTGATGAAAGAAAATGATCCGAAAGTGATTGTTGCAGTAGGCGGTGACGGTACAGTCAATGAAGTGCTCAATGCATTGGTAGGTTCAGATGTCCCTTTGGGCGTTTTGCCGACGGGATCTGGAAATGACCTTTGCAGGGAACTGAACATCCCGTTGAATTGGAGAATGGCATTGAAACATGTGTTGGAAGGTAAGGCGAAATTAATTGACGTAGGAGAGGTACTGAAACACAATGGTGAGCCCCGTTATTATTCTACAGTAGCCGGGATCGGTTTTGATGGCCAAGTAGCCCTGGCAACGAATGAGTCGAAGTATAAGGGTATCATGAATATGTTGCGGATGGGCAAAGTCAGTTATGTATTAAGTGTATTGAATGTATTAAGGGAGTACACGCCATCGAACATAATATTATCGATGGATGGACAGCGTAGAATGTTTTCGAATGTTTGGCTTGTGGCGGTAGCAAATTCGAGCTTTTATGGTGGGGGAATGAGAATATCGCCTTGCTCAAAAGCAGATGATGGATGGCTGGATGTATGCATCGTCTCTGATCTGAAGAGATGGGAACTGCTCAAGTTGTTTCCACAAGTTTATAAGGGAAAACATATTGATCACCATGGTGTCGATACATTTCGGTGTAAAGAGATCCAAGTCGAATCTGATGTCCCTTATATCGTACATGCAGATGGTGAAATCCTGGGACAAACCCCTTTGACCATCCGGAATAAACAAAGTTGTCTCTATGTTGTTAGAAAACCTACTTTTTGAGTTTGAAAAACAACTCGTCATACTCAAATTCATATAAGGCCATGACAGTTTTTTTCAGTTTATCCATAAAGCCATCAAAAAAGAGTTGCAAGCATACCGCCCCCTTTATAAAAATCATAATTTTTTATTTCTTTTCAATATCTTGGATAGGTATTGAAAAACTTCTCACCATTGCATCGATTGTAAATCGATCTCTGTAACGATAGAAAGTGAACAGCGATATACCCAAGGCCATGATTGAAAAGATTTTCGTTTCAATTTTCATTCTATACCCCACCATATTGTATTTTTCTCTTATAGTGTGAAGTTTTAATTTAGAATATATGTATAGATAAAATAAGTTCCAATAATCCCCACCAAATGAAAAAAGACTTCCTCTCCTTTTCATCAATGGACACCTTAACTTCCTGGATCATTCTAATGATGGATCGGCGGGAGGCTTGCGGAATTTTCTTTTTTCAGAGAAACATGTAGGTTTGTTTTGCTATCGATTGAAGCAAAGAAAACTTCATCAGAATTCAACACGCCTAAACCCCTTAATTGCATCTTCAACCAATCATCGGTAAGGTTCAATTCAGCAAGGACATCCTTGTGCACTTTTCCGTCGACAATTAGAGGATACGCCAGTCCCGTATGTTTTTTTACAATATTCAGATCTTCTATTGTAACCTCGGATTAAAGGGTACCCCGATTCCAATAATAATCAATATCGAGGGAACGAATATCCTGTACTCAATCAATTTCTTATTAATATGAATCCTCCCCTTTTCTTTACTCCCGCGTTTTCTTTTTATTCTCTCCTTAATCGAGAAATTATTATAACGCTATAAAATTAGGTTCCCATTGACCATTCCATTAAACTTCTCATCAACTAAAAAACGCAAGTGATTTATTTGCAAAATCACTCGCGTTTCATATGTGTTCGAATTGAGGAACATCAAGCTCCCTCAAAAATCTCCTTTAATACACCTACAAAATAATCGATTTCTTCTTTTGTAGTCGTTAATGGCGGAAGGATCCGAACCACATTCGGACCCGCTACTAATATCAGTACGTTTTTCTCACGCGCTTTTTCAAGAATCGAGATCGCCTGACCACTGATTTCCATTCCTAAAAGAAACCCTTTTCCACGTACTTCTTTTACTTCATTAAACTCTGCCTTCAGCTGTTCTAATTGATCCTTAAGATAATGTCCGAGAATGAACGCTTCATTAATGACATCGCTTGAAACAAGGTGGTTCACTGTCGCAAATCCGGCCGATGACGCCAGCGGATTCCCGCCGAATGTACTGCCGTGGGTTCCTGGCCCGAAAGCTTCAGCTACTTTTGCTTTTGAAATAATCGCACCGATCGGAAAACCGGAGCCGAGGCCTTTTGCAACTGAAATCACATCCGGATCGATTCCGTACTGTTCATAGGCAAATAACGTTCCTGTCCGGCCCATTCCCGTCTGGATCTCATCAACCATCAACAGGATGTCGTTCGCATTGCATATATCCTCAAGCTGCTGCATCCACTCCACGTCAGCCGGGTTTACTCCACCTTCACCTTGGACGAGTTCGACTAAAACAGCACACGTTTTATCGGAAGGAAGCTGGTTCAACGCTTGGACATCATTGAAAGGAAGATGGCGGAACCCCTGAAGCATTGGTGCAAAACCGTCTTGGAGCTTCGGCTGGCCTGTCGCAGACAACGTCGCCATCGTACGCCCATGGAATGATTGATTGAAGGTTACGATTTCGAATGCTTCCTCTTTACCCTTTACTTCGCGCGCGTAACGTCTTGCCAGTTTGATCGCTGCCTCATTAGCCTCTGCACCACTATTACAGAAGAAAACCTGATCGCCGCAGCTATGCTTTACCAACAGCTCGGCCAACGCCTCCTGCTCAGGGATGTGATAAAGATTCGAGCAGTGCCATAGCTTTTCCAACTGGGCATCTACCTGTTTTTTCACCACATCCGGGAGGTGTCCTAAATTGCACGTCGCAATCCCCGATGTGAAATCGAGATACTTGTTCCCTTCCTGATCCCAAACATAGCTTCCTTTCCCTTTTTCAAGCGTGATCGGAAACCGGTTGTATGTTTTCATTAGGGGAGAATGTTCTGTGAGTAGTTCAGTGGACATTTGCCACCTCCTCAGCCAATATGATTTTAGTTCCAATTTCTTTTCCTGTACAAAAATCGATCAACGCATCAGCAGTCATCCCGTTGATGATCGATACTTCAGGAACACCATGCTCAAGTGCATCGATCGCCGATTTCACTTTCGGGATCATCCCTCCAGTTATCACATCGTTCTCCATCAGTTCTAAGATGGCATCCTTCGTCACCTTATGGAATACCTTCTTTTCTTCACCTTCTTCTACATAAAGCCCTGGAATATCACTGATCAAACAAAGCTTTGCACCGAGCGCTTTCGCCACTTCTGCAGCGGCGATATCCCCGTTGATGTTGTACCGTTGACCGCGTTCATCGATTCCCAGCGGTGAAATGACCGGGATATACCCATGATCTCCAAGCTGGGAAATCAGCTTCGTCTCGACATGGAAGATCTCTCCGACAAAACCGAGATCAACAGGGCTCTTCAACTTCCTCGCTTTTAACAACCCACCGTCGACACCGCTCAAACCGTATGCATTCCCGCCTGCTTCCACCAGATGCCTGACAATCTGTTTATTGACTGATCCACTCAGTACCATTTCGACGACATCAAGCACCTCATCCGTCGTTACACGTAGTCCGTTGACAAAGGTCGTTTCCGTGCCCATCTTTTTCAAAAGGGATGAAATGAGCGGTCCTCCGCCATGGACGATGACCGGCTGCACTCCTAGCTCTTTCTGCATTAGGACAATATTTTCATAAAACGATTCAGGTAACGCTTCCAAAACACTTCCGCCACATTTAATGACAAGATAGTTCATCAGCTTCCTCCTTAAGTTCGATAAGACGCGTTGATTTTCACATAATCATAAGACAGATCACAGCCCCATGCCGTCGCTTCATATCCACCTTGATTCAAATCCACGTAGATATGCACATGTTCCTGCTTCAGATAGTCTGTTGCTTCTTCTTCACTGAATGGTGATGGCAGCCCGTTCCCGACCACTTGGATATCGCCGAGGGAGACGCTTACCTTATCCGGATCAACTTTCTCCCCGCTATAACCGATTGCACATACGATCCTTCCCCAGTTCGGATCCGTCCCATAAATCGCGGTTTTTACAAGGTTGGAAGAGATGATCGCCTTCCCGACAGCACGGGCGGCAACACCATTTCTAGCCCCTTTCACATGGACCTCGATCAGTTTTGTCGCCCCTTCACCGTCTCGGGCTATTTTTTTCGCAAGCGACGCACAGACCGATTTCAAGCCTTGTAAAAAAACAGCCCAATCCGGATGGTTTTCATCAAGCAGATTGTTCCCTGCTTTTCCGTTCGCCATCGTAAGCACCATGTCATTCGTACTCGTATCACCATCAACCGTAATCATGTTGAACGTCTCATCCGTCACCTGACGCAATGCGGTTTGCAAGCTCTCATGTCCGATATACGCATCCGTCGTGATGAAACCGAGCATCGTAGCCATGTTCGGGTGGATCATCCCGGATCCTTTCGCGGCACCTCCGATACTTACCGGCTTACCATCAATCTCAAATTGAACAGCATGATGTTTAACCGTCGTATCTGTCGTAAGGATCGCTTCCTCAAAATTTGCTACGCCCTCGTGATTTTTCGCAAGGATATTTTTAACACCGGACTTGATCTTATCCATCGGCAATTGGACACCGATGACACCCGTCGAAGTGACAGCAACCTGATGGTTCTCAACACCGAGCTCTTCCGCAAACAATTGTTGCATCTCATAAGCGTCCTTCAGTCCCTGATCACCTGTACAAGCATTCGCATTAGCCGAGTTTACGAGTACTGCCTGGATCTTGTTCTCGACCGCGATGCTTTCCTGCGTGACTAGAAGGGGTGCCGCTTGAAAAAGGTTGGTCGTATACACACCGGCTGTTACGGCTGGAACTTCTGATAAAACATAACCGAGATCAAGACGCGTTTTCCGGAGTCCACAATGGAGGCCTCCAGCCGTGAATCCCTGCGGGGTTGTGACACCTCCATCTTTAACACCGATGATTTCATTCGTTTTCATTGCTTGCATCATCATTCCTCCTCCCGATTATGGATAGATAGGGACATTCGTAAGCCCTGTCTGTTCGTCCCAGCCTTGCATCAGATTCATGTTCTGGATCGCTTGCCCTGCTGCACCTTTGACAAGATTATCGATTACAGAAACGATCATCAGCCTTCCGGTCCTATCATCGACCTTGAAACCGATGTCGCAATAATTGCTTCCGTACACCTCTTTCGTTGCAGGGATGATTCCTTCAGGCCTGACACGTACGAAAGGATGGTCCTTATAAAAGGTTTGGTATAACTCGATGATTTCCTCAGTCGTTTTCCCGAGCGTCATATTCGAATAGATCGTGCACATGATGCCTCTAGTCATCGGCACGAGGTGAGGCGTGAACGATACCTGCAAATCCACCCCGCTCTCTTTAGCAAGGATTTGTTCGATTTCTGGTATGTGCTGATGCTCTGCCAGCTTGTAAGCTCTGAAGTTCTCATTCGTTTCTGAAAAATGAGCTTTCAAGGAGACGCTTCTCCCTGCCCCGGAAAGACCAGACTTTGCATCTATGATGATGGATTGTGGTTCGATCAACTGTTCTTTTAAAACTGGTATGAGTGCTAACAACGTGGCTGTCGGATAACAACCTGGATTTGCAATCAGCGTTGCGTTCTTCACTTCTTCTGTATAAATCTCGCTTAGCCCGTAGGCCGCCTTTTCTGTGTATTGCTGCGGTGGTGCAGATTTTTTATACCACTTTTCATAAATTTCTGGGGAATCCAGCCTGAAGTCACCCGCGAGATCGATGCATTTTACGTCTTGTTCCATGAATTGCGGGACAAGTTTGGTACTGACTCCTGATGGCGTCCCGAAGAAAACGAGATCTACCTCTTCACTGACTTTCTCTACATCCATTTCAGCAAAGGAAGTTTTGATGATGTCGGATAGATGCGGGTAGATTGATTGAAGCTCATTGCCGCTGTTCGAGTGGGAAACAATAGTGGAAATTTCAACTTGAGGATGGTTGTTTAGCAACCTGACCAGCTCGACTGCCCCATAACCGGTTCCTCCGATAATTGCTGCTTTCAAATGACTCCATCTCCTATCTGCTGTTCTGCTTGCTATTTCGGATTATTATACATACATAAGTATTTTTATTCAACAGTATTTATAAAAATTCTTTAATAAAGCGCTTACATTTTATATCCGCATACAATTATTTAAATAATAATACATTTTTTGGAACGAGTTTCAGAATTAAGGATTTAAAGATAATTTAGGGATTTTAAAGATAATTCCAGAAATTTAAAGATAATTTAGGATTTTTAACGATATACCTTCATTTTTAAAAGATAATGGAGATTCTGTTTCCTCGCGGGCATGGCCTACACGCTTATTGATCTTTTTAAAAACAAAAAAACCGACTCGGAACCAATTTCTTGATCCGAATCAGTCTTTTTGAATAGCTTAAAATTGATTTAGCGGGCGTTAGGGAATACACGGCGGATTGTTTCGTTGAATTCTTCAAACAGACCTTGTACCGGTTCTCCGCGACCGAACTTTTCTGCGTAATTTGCAGAGCGGTCAAAGAATTCCGGATTCGTTGAAACGAAAACGTTATTAATATCCTGGTCAGTCGCCTTTACTTGGTCGGCAATCTTTTTCTCAAGTTCTCTTGTCACTTCACCTTCAGCTTGTGTCCCAGTCGTAAGCTGTGCTGCCACATAAGCATTCTCATTTGTGACGAACACATTCGCATCTTGGACTTCAGGCAGATTCGTGATCTTGTCTGCGGCTTTTTCAGCTACTTTGACACGTTGATTGTTCATGACACCGGCACCATTGTCATTATCATCAATGACCCCATTATCACGATCGCCGATATTCTCAGTTTCAGCTCCGTTTTCATTCATGTCATCCCCATTGTTCCCCATGTTACAAGCAACAAGTGCAGTAGCGAAAAGACATGCTACCAGCAAAAATTTTGTTTTCAAGAACATCTGAATTCCTCCTTAAGTGTGATTTCCAATTTCCACCTTAGTTTGAAAGGTTCAATGGAAAATTATACATATATTTTTAAAAATTACATAGAAATGAACAAATAGAAAGAAATAGGCTCAATGGACATGTTTCACCAACATAGAATGACAATAAAGTTCGATCAATTTTAAGGAGTGCTTATATGAACGGGAATCCATACCACGAAGGCCAGCAGCCTCATTGGGGACAACAAGAAGAATATTATCACCAGCAAGCTCACGGTCCACTATATCCTCAACTGAAGAACCAAACATTGATGACGGTCCGGCCATTCGTTGGATACGGCCTGGAGGAAGCTAAACATACCTCGTATAGACATGCGATGACGGAAGTGGCAGCAATCAGTTATTTGATCGGAAGGGGCTTCCATCCAAGGATGGCACACCAAATCGTCGAGTCATGGGAAGTAAACGAACACTTTTGAATATTTGCCAAAATAAACAACCTCCGAAACTGCTCGGAGGTTGTTTTGGTGGATCTATAATAAATATATGGCTGCGATTTGCAACCCGAGTTCGACAGTCCCTAGGTAAACGAAATGGGCACAAACCCATGCCAAATAAGGGGTTATGCCCATTTTTTATTCAAAAACGTGTGTAACTAGGATTTCGGCTGGATATCAACGACCTTTGGAGGTGTCTCCAACCCAAGTGCCGCAAAGGTTTGACGTTGTTTTGATGTTAACGTTGTGCGCTGATATAGGTCTCCATCTTTTGTAGAAAAATGTCCTAAATGTAATCGATTCATTTCTTTCCGTAGTTGTTCCCAGGTTTCATCGGTTTCAACTTCGATAATCCGAACGAGTAAGAGTGCCAACCAACTGATTAGTACATGAGATCGAATTCGATCCTCTAGACGGTGATACATCGGTCGAAGCCGAAGGGTTGATTTCAAAGTTCGAAACGCATCTTCTACGTCTAAGAGTTGCTTGTAGCCCAGTGCGATATCTTCTAAGGAAAGCGTGTCATCCGATGTACGAATCAAATACTTCCCATCGTATTTCGCCGCATCTCGAACAGCTTGTTTGTTCAACTTCAAGGTACCATCTTTCAATTGGCGAATGTACTTCCCGTATGTGCCATGGGCATGAAGGCGGCAAGCTTCTTTTCGGTGGGCCTCATTCGGAAGTTGCTTGAGATCCGATAGCTTCATTTCAATCGTCTCTACAATCTTTTCCCGTTGAGCTTGATCTCGTTTCGCTTCTATCGGATTGTACGCAATGACATACCGTTTACGTGCCTCCCCGTTCCCAATAATAGCTTCTTTAACCTGAAGGTTCTGTCGGATCTTTTGAAATCGTCCGCGTTTACTAAGGGCTTCTTCAACGTCTTTCTTCCCTGAACGCATGCGTTCACCAATGATGTAATGACCGCCTGTTCGCTGGAGGATCCGGAGGTTTTCTTCTGAGGAAAATCCGCGATCAGCGACTTGTATGACTCGTCCAAGTTTCCAGCCTATCAAATCTTTTTTCACTTCTTCAATTACGGTCATATCCATCGTATTGCCAGGCCATGACCAAACACGAATCGGAATGCCTTCTCGGGTGACCGCAAGCCCGATTACGGTCTGCACAAGGTCTGAACGTTTATCTTTTGAGAATCCTTGTTTGCGGAATGTTTCATCTTCCGGCACCTCATCCGGTGCTACTTCGAAGTAGCTGGATGTGGTGTCAAAATAAAGAAGATCGACCTCCAAGTTCAATAGGTCCGAGACCGAATGGAAGACACGTTCTTCCAACTCAGACTGAACGGCTAGAAGTTCATCCATCGCACGATAAAGCTGGTGGCTGTGCACTTCTTTCACCCCAGGGATATACACATCTTCAGATACCCATTCTTCCATCGCCAGTTTACTCGAAGGAGAAAGACCACGGTTCGCTACCATTGTAAAGATCAGCCGTTCGAGATCGACAGTGTGTTGTCTCGAAGAGAACACTTCCTCGAGGATACTGTCCATGCCGATTTTCTTCCACAACTGATCAAATAGCCAGATGCCACCGATACTTTTCGACGACTGGAAGAGAAATTCTGCGACATCACTAATCTTTTCTTTCGACTTCAACGCAGCTTCAGGAGAAAGGAATCTCGAAATACTCTGTGCCAGACGTTCCAGGACGGCGGAATCGACTTGTTCTTCCCGACCGAAGGAATAAATCACCTTTGCTTTCGCATATTTGGCTTTCGGATCCCATTCATTATGAGCGAGTTGAAGGTACGCGGTTGTAGTTCCATTTTTATTTTTACGGGTTACGCGTCTTATGTACATACCTATACAATAAACTATTATCACCTATATGTAAAGGTAAATATCAGTAAACGTGTGCCTATGAAGAAATCGAAAAAAAAGCACAATTCCCCGGAATCCTTGATAGATAAAGAACGTCTATCATAGATTTCTGAAAATGTGCCTATTTACTGTCGAACTCGGGTGCAAGTACGCTTGGACAAAGAGATAAAAAACGGCTGCATACGCAATATTGAATTGGAAACCGTTCTTGAAGATACTGAGTCCATTTTCACTGCTCAAAACAATCGTCGGCAGTATCAATGGAGATAATAATGCCGAAATGACACTTCCTGAAGTGATCGATAACACTAACAACTCTGGCGGATAAGGCAGGGATATATTTTGCAGGACACCACCGACAAGCACCAGCACTGGTAAAGGACCGATCCCACAAAAACTTAGAATCATCGGAACGAAAGGCAGTATACTTAAAAGATTCATATAGGGAATACTTTGTTCAATGAACAGAATGCCGTCGATCAACTTCTTTCCCCATCCAGACAGATTCAGTGCAACAATCACAAATCCCACAGATAACAGGATACTGAACTGTTGCGATTTTGCCTGGAGATACTCGTTGAAATAGAATCTGATATTCTTTTTCAAACTTATGTATCTCCTTTTAAAGAGGAAATACAGGAGGGTATAAATTAGGATCACCGGTGGAATGAGAACGAGTATCTCCAGCCGAAAAACAGAATGAAAGCAAAAAATGGTCCCGAAGATGAAGATGAATAAACCAATGAATTCGATCACTTCACGACTCAACTTTCCTTTACTTTTGGACTTTATCACTTTATGGATTTCCTCTTGAATCCCTGAAGTGATATCAATTTTGTAATGTTTCTCTTCAAAATATGAAAACAGTACTGCAAGAAGGATGGCGCAAAATGATATAAATGCCCCTTGGACCATGGAAATCCATAAAGAGGCATTCAAAAAGTTGACGATGAAAGCAAAACTAGGGATACTGATGACCCAAAGGGTACATAATGAGAAAGCTCTCAATATAGCGGTACCTTTGAAGTTTTCCCATGCTTCCCCTTCCTTGTTGCCTAAAAATCCTTGTATGAATTGATAGACTGTCTGGATCGATCCAAAAAGCAGGAAGAAGGATAAGACTTGTGTGATGATCATCAGACCAAAATAAAACCTTCTGCTGGTATTTAAAAAATCGCCCGCAAAAGACATGATTTTAACGATATATGGCTCTTCATCCAAGATCCAACTTATAATCGGAACAATCAATAACAAGGCGATCAGACTCGTCATCTGCCTGAACCCTTGTAGTACCCCGTCAACGATCGAGGTGTGGGATGCAATCAAGATGAAAAAAGAGAAGGCCAACAGGAATAGCGGCAGGAGTCTTTTTTGGGCAGACAGATGGATCAATGAAAGCATCAACGATAATACACCCAGTAATGAAAGGGCCATCTGTAAATAATCATGGGGAAATATACGATCCAGATAAAATATGACAATATATAAATTGATGACCATTGCGTATGTAAACAGGATTACCCTCTTCATAATTGATAACTCCCAGCAACTCTTAATTTAAACTCGCCAAAATATAGGTGGAATAAAAATATCCCCTCTATTACAAGGGAATAAGAAAAGAGGTAAAAAAGCAACCCCAGTACTGTGTATTAGCGTTAAAGGTTACTTTTTTAATGATGTTTGATATATCATAAATTACCTTATTTTAAACGGAATTTCTATTAAAACGGCTTAGAATAATCCTATGAACCATTCAAACGTGACCCAGATAGTCAAGGCAGTCGTCAGTGATAAGACGACATTCTCTAACCAGTTGTTTTTGTATTTACCCAAATGCGAGGTTTTATTCGTCAACATCAGGAGTCCGAAAGCGATGATCGGAACGATGACTCCTTGTAACGCGTTGACGAATACCACCATGGCCACAAAGCCCGGCATACCAGGTATAGACCAGATGATAGGCGAAATGAGAATGAAGAGACTGACCCATTTGAACATCGGGTCGTCTTCGAATTTACGACCATATTTTTGACGACGTTCCTTTTTTATCATGTGCAGACAATCAATGACCAATTTAGGATATCCATTGGCGAATCCAACTACACTGCTGTAGAGGATACCGAAAACGCCTAAATAGAATACAAGGGCACCGAAATAACCCATGTGTGTAGATAACGCTTTCGAGATGTCATCTAATCCACTTACCTGGATCCCGTTCGGTCTTAATACCTCCGCACCTACTACCCACAGTGCCAGGTTGATGATGATCGCAGCGGAAATGCCAAACAGCAGATCATACCGTTGTATCTTCAGATATGCGGGACTGTTCCACCCTTTCTCTTTTGCATAATACGGATATAGAAAGTTTGTAAGGGATCCACCAACTGCACCTATCAATGAAAGCGCTATCAAAAACACGCTGAAGACACCTTGATTTTCTGGAACCCCAAAACCGATCGTCCCTCTCAAAATCCCTCCGAAATTCGGAACTGCATATATGGCGATTCCAAGGAATGAGATCGTCATGACACCGAGTAACAATTTCATCAAATTTTCGATAGACTTATAGACATTTCGACCGATGACAAAGAGACTTATCAAGACAACACCGCATGACCATAGGAATGGAGATCCGAAATTAAAAATCCAGGAAAGAGCTTGTCCTGCTCCACTTATCATGTAGGAATTGATCAGATGCCCGATGATCAAGGTGGAGATCATGAAAAACCACGGGAAAAATCGACCTAGGCTTTGATATCCCTCAAGTATGGAGTTCTGTTCAATGTTACATAGTTCATAGCGCGCCATTGCATTGACAACGACAAAACGAATGATCAAAGACCCGGCAAGGATCCACATAAGATCATATCCATAGTTCGCGCCTGAAACCGATGAACTGACAAGATCTCCTGCCCCCATCATCGCTAATACGGCTACAATTCCTGGTCCAAATTGACGTACTGTTTGTAAAAACTTATTTTCTTTCTTTTCAACCTCTTGTTCAACTGGAATATGTTCATACTTTGGTTCCAAATTAGATCCTCCTTTAGGCTAGTTCGATTGAAATGACAAGAAACGGTCTTCGATCATTCTCAAATCCATCACAAACCGCGGCCATTTTAAAGAATCTTCTGAATATTTATACGCTGCCACACCGACATTGAGATAAACTAAAGTGTGGCTCGATGAAACCAAGAATCGATGAAATCACTTATTCAAATGGCTCATCACATTCTCCCTTGTCCGATTAATATGGTCCTTCATCCGCTTTTCAGCCAATTCAGAGTCTCTTGCCTCGATCGCTTCAAAAATCTGTTTGTGTTCTGCAAAGCCTTCTCTGATTTCGATATTCAATTTCAATGCTCTGGCGCGAAAAGCTTTATCGAATGAAATAACCGTCTTAAGGGTATTTTGTATGACCGGGTTTTGAGCTGCATCACGGATCATCGTATGAAATACGGTATTTTCTTTTTTCAATTCTTCCCTGTCCTTTTGTTTTGCAAGTTGTTCCATCACTTTGATTTGTTTTCTTAACCTGTCCAAATCCTTTTCAGAAATTTTCTTCGCTGCAAGGTTGGCAGCCAAACCTTCCAAGGAGGCTTTCAACATCAAGACTTCTTCAATAGAGGTATCCACTAATTCAGAGACGATGGTACCTTTTCTGGGAAGGGTGATCACCAATCCTTCATGGGTTAATATTCTCAGTGCCTCTTTTACCGGTGTGGTACTGATCCCCATCTTCTCCGCAAGCTCCCGTTCCTTCAAACGCTCACCTGGCTTTAATTCGCCAGCTATGATCGCTTCCCTTAAAGATTCAATTACGATATCGCGCAATGATTTAATCTGATTCAAATTCAGTGTTAATAACGAATCCTTTCTCTCTTCCATAATTCCACCACCCGATCGTTAAATTTTCCTCTATCTATTCAACCATTGACTTCCTCTTTTTTTGACAATGCACCAGGATTGAGCAATGATGGCGGCCGCTTACCTTGGAGACCTTCCAAGAAATTTTTAGTGGCAATCTTTTCCATTTCATATCTAGTTTCATGTGTAGCCGAACCTATATGAGGCAAAGTCATCACATTCGGCATCTCCAGAAATGGATGATCTTTTGAGATAGGTTCCTTTTCGAACACATCCAATCCGGCAGCATAGATCAGTTTATTTTTAAGGGCATATACCAAATCATCTTCATTAACCGTTAGTCCTCGCGAACCGTTGATGAAGATCGCCGTTTCTTTCATAAGTTTGAATTGGTCCAATCCGATCAATCTTTTCGTTTCAGATGTCAATGGGGTCATCAAGCAAACGAAATCCGATTTTTTCAACAAATCATCCAGCGAACAATAAACAGCGCCGTATTCTTTTTCTGCTTGTTCATTCCGTGACCGGTTATGGTAAAGGATATCCATATCAAATCCTCGACGTCCTCTTTTGGCGATAGCAGCTCCTATTCTACCCATGCCGATGATTCCAAGCGTCTTATGGTGTACATCAACGCCAAATAACGCTTCATCGACAGATTGATTCCATCTTCCTTCTTTCACATAACGATCAAGTTCAGCCATTCTCCTTGCGGTTGCGAGCAGAAGGCCAAATATCGTATCTGCCGTTGTATCTGTCAGTACATCCGGGGTATTGGTCGCCATGATCTTTCGCTTTGTCAATTCTTCTATATCAAGGTTGTTGAAGCCGACTGAAATATTACTGACAATTTTTAAGTTCGGTGCTTTGTCCAGAAATTCTTTGTCGACTCTCACTCCAGAACCAAGCACACCTTCTGCCTCATTCAAGACCTCAGGAAGATTCGATCTGTTCAAACCTTCCGGAAAATAGTGTACCTGGCACGTTTCTTTTATCTGTTCTAAAATGTCTTCGGGAATTTTGTTATGCACGATGACGATTGGCTGCATCGTCTACCACCTCCTTTTCCTATCATATCGCGTTCCAATAAAAAATCTATAGGGCTGAGACCAAATAGAACATCAGCCACTCTTTACAACTCCTCTTAATTCATCGATCGTCCTGCGTACTGAAATTTGTTGCGGATCTGTCCGAACCTCTATTACACTCGGTTTCCCTGATTTCAATGCTCGCTTTAGTGCGGCAGTGAAATCATCATTAGACTCTACCCGTTCACCATGACACCCCATCACTTTAGCCATTTCAGCAAAATCGGGATTGGTCAGATCCGTGCCGATCACTCGGTTGGGAAACTGTATTTCTTGATGCATCCTGATGGTGCCATACATATTATTATTTGCCACAACCGCAATGACCGGTATGTTGTAGCGTATGGCCGTTTCCAACTCCTGCATCGTCATCATGAAGCCGCCATCCCCAGATAGACAGACCACTTGCTTATCCGGTCGGGCCAGTTTTGCGCCGATTGCTGCTGGCATTCCATAACCCATGGCTCCGGAAGTTGGTCCAACATATGTCCCTTCGTGAATGAAAGAATAGTATTTTGCAAGCCACCCGAAAAAGTTCCCCGCATCATTAGTAATGATCGTGTCTTCGGGCAAAACATCCTTCAAATCTTTGATCGCACCAGCCAGATCGACATACTCATCGTCTTTCAAGGTTGGAATTTCACGGAACTTCACGTATTCCTCTCGATAAAACTTGACCCTTTCCTGCTTTTTCCTGTCTAGTGCAGGTGCCTCTGTAATAGCGAACAAGTCTTCAATGAACTGCTTTGCATCAGAAACAATTCCTGTATGGGGCTTATAAACCTTGTTCAATTCATGCGGAGAAATATCGACATGAATCAATTTAGAGGACGGATTCATTAACGTATAATCTTGGGTGGTTATCTGTGAAAACCTTGTCCCGATAGCGAGAACGACATCAGATTCTTTTATACAATCAAGCAGGTATCCGGGTGTACCAAGGCCTAGTGAACCCGCATAATGACGATCGTCATTCGGGAATGCATCAAACCTCCTGAAAGCAGTCATTACCGGTGCTTGCAATTTATCCGCTAAATCAGCCAACCGACCGGAAGCTTTTGAAGTACAGATACCACCTCCGGCAATGATGACTGGCTGATTTGCTGAGGTCATCATATCTTTAACCTGTGCAACCGCATCCCTATTTGGCCTCGGGTCAGAATAGATCCTGGAGCAATGGAAGGAGAATTCAGCGGTTTCATCGAGAACATCCTGTGGTAGTGAAACAACGACAGGACCAGGCCTGCCAGACCTTGCAACATGGAATGCCCTAGAGACCAGTTCATCAGTACGGGAAGCATCCCTGATTTCAACCGACCATTTTACCAGGTGTCGAAAATATTGCTCCAGATTCACTTCTTGAAATGCTTCTCTTTCCTGATAATTCCGTTCAACCTGCCCGATAAAAGCGACTATCGGTGTTGAATCCTGTTTGGCTGTATGCAGTCCGATGGATAGATTTGTCGCACCTGGACCCCTTGTCGCAAAACAGACCCCGACTTTCCCGCTTGCTTTTGCATAGCCTTCCGTCATGAAAGAAACCCCACCTTCATGGCGACCGCTTATCAATGAAATCTGATCTTGGTCATTCAAGGCATCCATGACACTTAAATAACTTTCCCCCGGTACACAAAAAGCTTTCTCGACATTTTCTTGGATCAGTACTTCGACTATTGCCTGTGCTGCAGTCAATTTCGCCATTAAGAATCCCCCTCTAGCTTGTCATACGGTTTCTACTCCAGTTCGAAGCAGTCCCCAGCCACTCAATATGTTTTCAAGCCCTTGCCTATCTTCAGCAGATAATGCGTCAACTGGCTCTCGTGTCACACCGGCCGTGAAACTGATACGCTCCAGCGCCTCTTTGATGACGATCACATTATTGCCATTATTGTTTTTCGCCCTCAGTTCTTCAAATGGAAGGGTATCTTCCCAGACCCGCCATACGGTTTCATGATCATCATTTTTCAAAGCTTCAAGCATCAAGAAAGATTTTTCTGGAGCGATATTGATCAACCCGGACGTGAATCCTGTGGCTCCGGCATGGTAAAAATATGGAGCCCACTTTTCAGCCGAACCGCAAATCCATGTGATGCCGTCCTTCCTCGGGTATTCCCGTACTGTTTTTGTAAACCTAGGAAGATCGTTGATCGCGTACTTTACACCGACCAAATTTTCCAGAGGTGCCAAATCAATTAGAATATCGTCACTTAGATTAGGATCTTTAAAATAAAGGACTACTGGAAGATCGATATTTGTGATGATTTCTTTAAAATAGGAAACGGCTCCGGAATCGGTCACATAGGGATGGATAGGCTGGTGGATCATCACACAGTCCGTCCCAGCATTTTTGGCCGCCTTGCCAAGCTCTATCGCTGTCGGGACTGAATAACCGATTCCAGCCATCACAACTGCTTTCCCGTCTACATAATCAACTACTTTTTCAGTCACCTCTTTCACTTCATCAAGTGTGAGTGCATAGAATTCACCCGTATTCCCGCATGGTACAATCACTTCTGTACCATTTGCGATCAAAAAGTCGATATTCGCTTTCAAACTGTTCCAATCAATCTCTTTCGTATCCTTATAAAAAGGTGTCAGATTGATAGCCGATATCGTCTCTAATTTTTTTGCCAACTCTAAATGCTTCATATTAACGTTCCCCCTTTATTGGTTTATTTTAGATAGACGGGCCTGTTCGATGTATTGGGAAAATGCCTGATTGATCAAGGAAGTGACTGTCAGACAAACATAGTCGGCTCCCCATGCTTTCCTAGCCTGTGCCCCTTTTGCATCTTTCGTATGGATACCGACTTTCACCCCATATGATCGTGCTGTTTCATGAATCTTATCAATCGCCTTCAATACCTCAGGATGATCGATCCTGCCCCCGAATCCTAATGAAACGGATAGATCAGTCGGTCCGATATAGACGACATCGATTCCTTGTACACTTAGAATACCTTCAATATTTTCCATAGCTTTTGTGCTTTCCAAATGTACACAGACAAGTGATTCCCGATTTGCTTGTGACAGGTACTCATGGATTGGAATGGTGCCATACCTGGCTGCTCGCATTGAAAAAGCGGCTCCCCTTTTTCCAAAAGGGGGATACTTGACAGCCTGCACCACCCTTTCCGCCTCTTCCTTGGTATCAACTTGTGGAACATGGACACCGTGGGCGCCCCGATCCATCATTTTCAAGATTTCACTCGGTTCACTGGAGACAACTCGGACAAGCGGTGTCAACCTGACCAATTCTGAAGCGATAACCATATGTTCGACGTTTTCAGGTGTCAGCATCCCATGTTCATTATCAATCACTGCAACATCAAAATGGTTATAACCAGCCATTTCGATCACCTGGGTGGAAGGAAATCCGACAAATACACCAAAGGTTGTATCCTCTGCAGGATCAAACAACTTCCGCTTGAATTGATTGTGGAACATTACTTCAACCCCTCCTTGTATCACGTGTTTTATAACAACACCTTCATGGACTTACGAAGCTATATTGGTCGGGACCTCTTTTCAATTCAAATTGGTATACATAACAATCAAAATGAAAGTAAGCGCTAACATTTTTAACCGGCAAATGGAATTCTTCATAATGAATGATCTTGGGCAGAAAATCTAAGGAGTGAAAAACAGTCAGTTTACTAAGGATGTAATAAGCAGAGGAAGTCAATATTTACAAAAGGGGTAACCCAACATAACAAACGTATATTTAGTGATGTCAGATATATCAGATATCATTTAATGTAAGGTAAGATAAATGAAAAGTCAACCGTTTATTCCGAATTTTTAGAATACTTTCTTGTTCATTTGACATTAATCAATCGCATAATGTCTTAAGGGGTGAAGTGAAGCGTCAAGTCAGCAATCACTGGATAATGGTCACTTGGAAAACGACCGTCCTCCCGCTCATCCAAAATTCCGATTTCATGTACAGTCACTTTTCCTTTAGATAGGATCCAGTCGATACGATCCTTTGGTCCCCCGCCTGTCGGATCACGGAAAGCATTGAATGTACCTAGACCTTCGTTGATCCTTCTTTCTGCTACCTGCCACAAATCTACTAAAGGTCCCTCTTTTGTCAGCTTTTGATGGACGACACTATCCGGACCCACATTAAAATCCCCCATCATCAGAATCGGTAAAGCTGGATCGAATTCCTTCAGCTTCTTTAAAATGAGTGTGGTACTTTTCTGCCTGGATTCTTCTGATATATGATCCAAGTGCGTATTTACAAAATAGAACGATTGGTTCGTCTGATGGTCAAGGAACTTCACCCAGGTCACCATTCTCGGATTGATGTTGCCCCAAGATCTAGAACCGATTGTTTCCGGCGTGTCAGAAAGCCAATAATGGTCATACTCCAAAGGTGTGAACCGTGTTTTCCTATAGAAAATCGGCATGAATAATCCTTTACTGCCACCTTCCTTTCCCAGTCCGATCCAGTCGTATTCTGGTAGATCAGAAGCCATCTCTTTAACCTGCTGATAAAGAGGTTCCTGTGTTCCGATGATATCCGGCATGTGGCTTCGGATCACCCTTTGGACTAACGGCCTCCTTCCATCCCAATTATAGGGGGACGGAACCGCATTGTTCATGAATCTGACATTGTAGGTCATCACCCGTAAATCCAGATCAGACGAGCCTTCCTCATAGATCGCCATTGTAGTTGCCGGACACAGAATCAATTCAGCCAGGATCAAAAATCCTAATGATAAAAGCAGAAAAGCTTTCTTCATCAAATCACCCCACAGAAATGCTATTGTTAGCATGCCTTAAGGGAGCTTTTTTACAACAAAAAAATTCCGCCCCATGATTTGGGACGAAATTTCTGTCGGCGATCCGGCCGTTCCTTCATAACATATCCTCTACTTGTTTGGTTGAAAATTCTTTCGGTTGCATGGTCCACGGTAAGTTCTCTATAAAAGAGAAATTATAAATTGCTGTAAGGAGGACCCGAAAAACCTCATCCACTTTGGAGCTCAATGGATAGGATCTGCTTGAAAGTACCCAGCAAGTTACAACTTCATCGAGCGAACCGAATATGACCTGCCTTGCAGTCTTTTTAGAGATGTCTTCCCGATACACACCCTTTTTCTGACCATCTTCTATGATAGATTCAATCAATTTGAAATACCTTTTGATACCTGCCTTCATCGCCTCTCTGATTTCTGAACTTGATTGTCTCGCCTCAATCTGAATGACTTTTGAAAGGGCATAGTCTTTACCGAAATAATGAAGATGATTACGGACAAGTTCGTACAATTTCAAGCGAGGGTCCTCGATGTCTTCCATCAGGCTCTCCGCTTTGGGAGCAAATTCGTAATAGATGGTATTATGGAAAAGCTTCTTCAATACATCTTCTTTGTTCGAAAAATACAGATAGACCGTACCATCACCAATACCCGCCTTTTTGGCGATCCTGGAAACAGAGGCTTTATGATAGCCCACTTCCGAAAAAACAATTTTAGCAGCATCCAGTATAAGACCGTACTTAATTTCTTTTTTATTCATAAAAAATTCACCCTGTCTTTCTACTTATTCAAGGATGGTGAATACAAAGATCTAAGTACCCCTTTGGTCACTTTCCCTACTGAATTTTTTGGAATTTCCTCGATCTTATAAACTTCTTTCGGACATCTATAATTCGCCATTTTGCTCTGACAATGCTCAATGATCGCAGCAGACGTCAGATTTGAACCTGACTTGAGAACCACATAAGCTACGACTTCTTCACCATATAGATCATCCGGAACACCGATCACAGCTGCCTCTAAGACGTCTGGAAGCTGAAAGATGATCTCCTCGATCTGTTTGGGATAGATGTTCATCCCGCCTCTTATGATCATATCCTTTTTCCGGTCGACGATATAGAAATAACCGTCTTCATCCTGATAGCCAATATCCCCTGTTGATAACCACCCATTGTTCAGGACTTTCCTTGTTTCCTCTTCATTCCGCAAGTAACCTTTCATCACATTGGGACCTTTGACCGTCAATTCACCATATTCCCCAATAGGCACCTCTTCTCCCGATTCATCAACAACCTTCAATGATTGCTTATCCAAAGGTTTACCGATCGAACCGACTTTCCTTTTGCCATCAAGGGGATTCAATGTAGATGCGCAGGTCCCTTCTGAGAGCCCCCATCCTTCGATCAGTTTAAAAGGAAAGCGCGACTCGAACTGTTCAAAAAGACTGATCGAGACAGGTGCAGCCCCACAAATGCTGAACCTCATGGAACTTAGATCATATTGGTCCTCAATCCCTTTTGGTAAATCTGCAAGATAACGGTAGACCGTAGGCACACCCGAGGTAAAGGTCGGTTTATACTGATCGACCGCAGGCAGAAATTCATCCGCAATGAATTTTTTTCGGATTACTACACTTCCCCCCTGCATCAATACAGAGGTCAACGTAAAGATGATCGCATTCACATGGAAAAGCGGAAGAATCAAGAAAGAACGGTCATTTTCTGTAAGTTGGAAGGATTTGATCGACATTTTGCACATTTCGATGATGTTTGAATGCGTCAAGAGAACGCCTTTTGGTTTCCCTGTTGTCCCAGAGGTATAGATGATCAAGCCGATCTCTTCCCTGGAAACTTTTTTTGCATCCAATCCATCGTCCAAAGTAACAGCCGGTAAATCCCAACCATCCTTTGAAACCCGTGGGTCTGAACTGATTCGGATTGAAATAATATCCGTTTTAATATGGCTGATGGCTTCCCTTGCTTTATACTCGATGTCATCCTGATAGAAATAGCATTTCGCTCTGGAATGCTCTAACTGGTAATGGATTTCCTCCGCTTTTAACGAAGGATTGATCGGAGACAAGGATGCGCCAATACGCCAGCATGCTAACAGGACATAGACGAATTCAATCGTATTCGTCGTTTGGATTGCAAGAACATCACCAGGCTGTATCCTGAACTTCTCCTCTAATCCTTTTGCCAATCTACCGACCATTGAATCCAACTTTTCGTAGGAAATTTCTTTTCCATAAAAATAAAGGGCCGTTTTTTCAGGAAACTTCTTGTTTACTTCAATAGGAAAAGTACTTAAGATAGAATGCTCCATAATCAACCTCCGCTCTACATCATTAATTTGGAAAAGAGGTTGTCCCATAAGTGTCTGACTCTCACCGTTTCCAACAACATTTTGAGAAAAGCGTGGTTTTGACACAAATTGCTGAGTTGATGATGTCCGACACTATTGTTTTGGGACAGCCCCTTTCCCGATCAATATCTTATGTGTTCTCTAGGCTGATATTTCCGCGAGCTGTCTTAATCCTATGGTGTGACAAAATCGATAAGTGTCAATTGAGGAATGAAGGTGATAAGCAGGATATCGACCAGCATCATAATCAAGAATGGGAAGACTGCCTTGACGAGCGGTTCGAATTTCGTATTCCCGATCTGGGCACCGACGAATAGAGCTATCCCGACCGGAGGCGTCACCAATCCGATCGCCAGGTTCGCAACCATGATTATTCCAAAATGGATCGGATCCACGCCGATACTCGTCATGACAGGCAGCAAGATCGGTGTAAGGATGATGATTGCTGCAATGGTTTCCATGAATGTTCCGACTAGCAACAAGAACAAATTGACCAGAAGCAAAATCATCACTGGCGATAAGTCCGATGCCATAAACATCTCTGCAATATTCTGTGGAACCCGCTCTCGCGTGAGAACCATCCCGAACAGAGAAGCCGTTCCGATAATGAACAATATCGTAGAGGTGATTACGACAGAAGATACGAGAATCTCTCGCAACGTGCTCCAGGTGATTTGCTTATAAACAAAGACTCCGATCACCAAACCATAAACAACAGCAACCACAGAAGCTTCGGTCGGCGTGAATATACCACCGTAAATCCCGCCAAGAATGATAACTGGCATCAACAGGGCGAGAATCGCATTTTTAAACGTGCCTCCTACTTTCTTTACACTGAATCCCTCAGCATTCGCCCCATATCCTTTAATAATGGAAATGATATAAGCGACCACCATCAAGGAGACCCCGATAAGGATCCCTGGTAAAATTCCAGCTATGAAGAGACTGCTGACTGAAGCACTTGCTGACACACCGTACAAGACCAATGGAACACTTGGTGGTATGATGATTCCAGTTGTACCACCGACAGCCTGAACGGCAGTTGAAAAATTACGATCATATCCCGCCTTAACCATAGCCGGAATCAAAATCCCACCAACTGCTGCGGTCGTTGCAGTCGCAGACCCTGAAATCGCAGCGAAAAACACACAGGCAACGATAGACACATGGGCAAGGCCACCTTTTAACTGACCGACTAGACTTTTCGCAAAATCAATCAGCCTTTCAGAGATCCCGCCATGCTCCATAAGTTTTCCAGCTAAAATGAAAAAGGGAGCCGCCATCAAAGGGAAAGAATCCAATGCGGCGAACATCTTTTGAGGTAAAATGATGAGTGGCATACCGGTCGCCAAAAAGAGGACTGCCACTGATGCCAATCCGAGTGCTATCGCAATTGGGACATTTATGATGATCAATCCGATCAAAATTGAAAACAATACGATTGCCAAGTTCCTTCACTTCTTTCTGAATTTCATCTCATTCGTATTTTTTTATGGTCGAATCCACTAGATTAATAGACATCAACACTCCACTGATCGGGATGATTGCATATACATAGCCCATCGGCAGATTTAATGCTGGTGACCTTTGGATCATTGACCTTCCTGTCAGTTCATAACCTTTGACGATCAACAGGACAAAGAAAACCAGGCATGCGGCTGCTGCAATCACTTGAAAAACAATCTTCAATACCCTCGGAAGTTTATCGACGATAAAATCAACCCCGATATGGGCTGCATATTTGAAAGCAATCGAAGCTCCAAGGAATGTAATCCAAATCATCAAGTATCGTGACAATTCTTCTGTCCACGGAAAAGATGATTGGATGAGCACCCTTGTCACTACCTTCAAGAAAACGAGAAGAACCATCAAAAATAAAAATAAAGCTGCTACATTTTCAGTGGCCTTGTTGACCCTATGTAAAATCGACTTCCACATAATTCATGACTCCTTATAAAAACAAAGAAAGCGCGCTTTGACACACTTTCTTTGCTCGTGTTTTCTATCAAATGAATCCGATTATTCAACGGAACGGATTCGTTCTATCAGGTCTCCAAAACGATCTTCATTTTTCTTGTAGACTGGTTCAACAGCTTTTTCGAATGCTTCAATATCGACGTCTTTCTTCTCGATGATTTCAATGCCCTTATCCATCAGATCCTTTTTCTGATCTGCTTCCATGTCTTGATTGATTTTTCTCTGAACGTCAGTAAATTCCTTGCCTTTTTCAACAAGTACTTTTTGAACGTTTTCTGGAAGCGAATCGAATTTCGCCTTGTTGATGATCAATGGCGCTGAAGCATAATAGATTCCAACTTCGCTCAAGTGCCCCTGTACCTCATACATTTTTGTGGCATGCATAACGCCATAAGAGACATCCATCCCATCTACAACCCCTTGTTGAAGGGAAGTATAAACTTCAGGGAAGGCGATTGGCGTAGCATCTGCCCCGATAGATTGATAGGTTCCAACATAAATGTCGTTTTCTACAGTCCGCAACTTTAACCCTTTGGTATCATCCGGAGAAGTGATGGCCTGGTTTTTTGTAGTCAAATGTCTGAAGCCGTTTTCCCAAAGGCCGAGTGTTTTGAACCCTTGTTCATCAATCAAGCCCATAAGCTCTTCACCAATTTCACCGTCCAACGTCTTGTACACATGTTCGATGTCTCTGAACAGGAACGGCATTTCAAGTACTGAGAACTTGTCTACGAAATTTCCGACAGGACCCGCAGTCACTAATGTCATATCAAGCGTTCCAAGCTGAACTTGCTCAACAACTTCACGTTCTCCGCCAAGCTGCCCTCCACCGTAGATATCGAATTTCACTTGTCCATCCGTCTCTTTTTCTACAGCTTCCGCAAACTGCTCTAGTCCTTTAGTATAGGAATGCTCATCTGGAGCGATGTGTCCAACTTTAATGGTAACGCTTTCATTTCCTCCATCACTGACGTTCCCCTCAGTTTTCGAGCTGCAACCAGCGATAATTCCAATAAACAAAGCAAAAGCAACAAATAAGATTGCCCCTCTTCCCTTTACCATAAAATCCCCTCTATTCCATTAATGTCTATGGATAGGATAAACTAGATTTTTTGCTAAGTCAATGAATTTTCGCACAATTTGAAATATTGACAATCCATTCATCTATTTCACTCATATAAACAAAACCATCACTCTACTACATTGGTAAGAAACATTCTTTTTCATATTTCTGATGACATATTCAATATGTTAAATCTAGTTACTACTACCAAAGTACTGTTTATGAGAATATTTAGATTAATTTATTGATTAAACTTTTAAATCCCAATATACTAAGCTTCAATCATTTGTATAGGAGGGAAGACTTTGAAGTATTCTTGGAGCAAGATTTGGATTGTTGTTTTGGTGGGAATCCTTTTGATCTCAGGTTTAAACTTCTCACTAGCAGAAGCGAAGAAAGGCGATCTACTTGAATGGAATGGACAGGAGATCGCTACCCTGGACGTAAATGGAAAGTCTTATATCCAGGTTGAACAGGCGGCACAAGCATCAGGAACCGACATACATAAAAGCAAAAACAAATACGTGATGCAATCAAGGCTGGATCGAATTCAGAAGAAAGGCGTCATCCGGGTAGGAACGACTGGTGACTATAAACCGTTCACCTACTTCAACGAGGAAACCAACGAATTCGAAGGGCTTGATATCGAAGCAGCGAAGTTGATGGCGGAAGATTTAGGAGTAGATGTAAAATTTGTCAGAACCTCTTGGCCGACATTGATGAAGGATCTCCTAGATGACAAGTTCGATATCGCAGTCGGTGGGATCAGCCGTAATACCGATCGTCAAAAAACTGCTCACTTGAGCGTTCCTTATCTGGACGATGGAAAATCACCATTGATCCGTGAAGAAGATAAAGATCGGTTCCAAAGCCTGGAGGATATTGATCAACCGGATGTCACGATTGGCGTGAATCCTGGCGGAACGAACCAAAAGTTTGTCGATGCGAACATCAAACAAGCGAATGTTGTCGTCATCGAAAATAACCTCGACATCCCGCCGATGGTCGCGGAGGGTGAAGTCGATGTCATGATCACTGACAGAGTCGAAGCAATCTACTATGCAAGTAAAGACGAAAGACTGTATGCAGCCCTGACGGATAACACATTCACGAAAAGCCAAAAAGGTTACCTCATGCATCGTAACGATCCAGCCTTACAAAACTGGGTGGATCTCTGGATGGAAGAAATGGAACTGCATGGTGAATTCGACCGCCTCAAACAAGAATGGATTTATGGTGAGGAGTAATTCAGCCCTGATTTGATCTATGGAAAGGGGCTGCCCACAAAAGTCTATTGTGTAGACTTTTGGGACAGCCCCTTGAATACTTGTTAATGATAAAGTCCGTTATCCGATTTTTGCCTGCTCGATCTTATTTTCATCTGATGGTCGTTCCTTTTTGATAGGAAAAAGCTTACGTAAATTTTCATCCCTCAACCATATTCCTGCCCAGGCCAAAACAGCTATATAGACAGGAAATAAGGTGTGGGTAAAAAGAGGGTTATCGAGACGGACATGGGTGGCAATAGCGCCCCCGAAATATCCCGTCAATAGGATTGCACCTAGGACAGAAAATCGAGGTATCATGTAAAGGATAGCAGATAAAAAACCAAGGATGCCGATTACGAAAATATGATGTTCAGAAAATCCGAGGCTCACAGTCCCTTCAACGACAGAAGCAGGTTTAAAAAACTTGGATATACTGTCAAACAGCATGAACAGAATGACCAGACCACTGATGGTCCACGCTACCCGAAACCTTCTCTTTGAAATCATATTACTCCTCCTTCAGTTCATTTTGTTTACTGAATGAAATTCTTTATTATGGCCGATACATTTTTTACCTCCCTTTCTAATTTTACACAGTCCATACTATAATCAAATCGATCTTTCCTAAAGAGTAAAAACAACTAAATCAATCAAGTCCTTTGAACGATTTTACGAAGGAATTGAAACAAATCTTAATTCATTTGCAGGTGGAGGTCTCGCACAGCACGAAGGATTTCCCTATGTACAATTGATGACTTTCATTGATGTTACGATAGAAACTATGATGGAACCAGGGTATCGTGGATGTTACTTATTAAATGCTTTAGCTGAGATTTCCGATGAGAACCATCCAGCACATAAGTACGTGTTAAAATATAAAGAGTCTTTCAAATGCGTTTATCTCATTTAACAAGGAAGGCTGGAGCACAAGATGAAACCCTAGCGAATGAGCTTATGATCGCTATTAATGGTGCACTGGTTTCAGTACCATTGGTTGGAGCTACTATTCTAGCAACTCAACTTAAAACGATCACATCACAGCTAATTAACTCAGCATTTGAACAGACTCAAGAGAAATGAATGATCATTGAATACAAACAAAATACATTTATATACAAATTACACCACATGGGTGTGATTTGTAATAACATCATATAAAAATATGTGTTTTACTAAGTTCAACGTTTATGGGAAGAGATTTTGAATTTCATAACAGAAAAAAATTAGAACACGCTAAAGTGAAATGATCTAATCAAAAGAGACTAAAACAACAAACAGCCAACTCCTTAACTTACAGGGAGTTGGTTGATTTGTGTCTATAATATGTCTAAACGTACAATTTTACCGAGTGGTCAAAAAAAGAACGAATTCTTGCCGTACCCCTATTCCACCTTTTCGGGGGGATGTGCAAAAATACCCTTAAGCGTGTTCAGAAGATCAACTCGAAGAGTCAAGTAAATCCTTTAAAAAACTCAACTGAACGTGTTTATGTTGCACAGGTCCAGTTGAGAATTAATTTCCCTATTAAACTTTTTGCTTACGAGCGCTCAATCACTGTTGCAACACCTTGACCGCCGCCAATGCATAATGTTGCTAACCCGTAACGCCCATCTCTTCGCTTTAATTCATGCAGTAACGTAACTAGAATGCGTGTCCCACTTGCGCCAATCGGGTGTCCTAATGCGATTGCTCCGCCGTTTACATTTAAAATCTCTTCATTAAATTTTAACTCTTTTCCAACGGCTACCGACTGTGCAGCAAAAGCTTCGTTTGCTTCAATAAGATTTATGTCTTCAATGGAAAGATCTGCTTTTTCCAATGCTTTTTTCGTAGCTGGAACCGGGCCAATTCCCATAATGCTTGGATCAACCCCTGCACTTGCATTCGCCCGGATTGTTGCAAGCGGCTCAAGTCCTAATTCATCTGCTTTTTGCTTGCTCATGACAACAACAGCGGCAGCTCCATCATTAACGCCCGAAGCATTACCGGCAGTTACGATACCGTCTTTTTTGAACGCTGGACGTAATCCTACCAGTTTTTCAGCAGTTGTTCCCGCCCTAGGAAATTCATCCTTTGCAAACACGATTGGTTCTCCTCTTCGCTGTGGAATTTCAACCGGAACAATTTCATCTTCAAAGAGACCAGTTTCTATTGCTGCCACCGCTTTTTGTTGACTATGGGCAGCAAACTGATCAAGTTCTTCCCTGGTCAACTCATATTGTTCACAAAGGTTTTCTGCGGTAATCCCCATATGATAATCGTTAAATGCGCACCATAAGCCATCGTGTACCATACTATCGACTACTTTTTGGTCCCCCATGCCGAATCCTGAGCGAGCACCGTTTAATAAATACGGCGCCTGGCTCATGTTCTCCATACCACCTGCAATAACAATGTCGGCATCACCGACTAAAATGGACTGTGCCGCCAAGTGAACCGCTTTTAATCCGGATCCGCACACTTTATTTATTGTCAAAGCCGGTACCTCTTTTGGTATGCCCGCTCGAATCGAAGCTTGTCGCGTTGGATTTTGACCTAATCCAGCTTGAAGAACATTCCCCATAATCACTTCATTTACTAGATCCGGGTTCATTCCGCACTTTTCCAATGCCGATTTAATAACGAGAGCGCCTAATTTTGTAGCTGAAATATCTTTCAAACTTCCATTAAAATTTCCTATTGGTGTCCGGACTGCACTTACAATGACTATTTCTTTTTGCGACAAATTTCTTCCTCTCCTTTTAAAAAACTAGTTTAATTACTGGGCACCTACTGTTATATAAGCTTTTTCTCGGCTTACCCCGGTTTTAATAGCCGCTTCAGCGACGGCAGAAGAAACAGATGTTACAACCCGTTTATCGAAAGGGTTCGGAATGACGTAATCTTCTGTTAGCTCATAAGGCTGAATAATATCAGCAATGGCATAAACGGCTGCAAGCTTCATCGCTTCGTTAATTTCTGATGCGGAAACTTCGAGTGCTCCTTTGAAAATTCCAGGAAAGGCTAGAACATTATTGATTTGGTTAGGATAGTCAGATCGTCCTGTACCGATAACGGCTACTCCCAAGGATTGGGCTTCTTCCGGCATAATTTCCGGGATAGGATTGGCCATCGCAAAAACAATCGGAGCCATGTTCATCGATTTCACCATTTCTCTTGTTAATGCACCCGCTGCGGAAACGCCGATGAAAACATCGGCATCTTTAAGTGCTTCGCTTAAAGATCCTTCGACCTTGTGATGGTTTGTTTTTTGGGCAACCTCTGCTTTAATCGAATTCATGCCAACTGTACGTCCCTCGAAAATCGCTCCTTTCGAATCACACATGATTATTTCTTTAACACCCATGTTAAGAAGAAGTTTAGTAATGGCAATCCCAGCCGCCCCCGCACCATTAACCACGACTTTGATACGATCCAACGATTTTTGGACTACTTTTAAAGCATTGATTAAACCGGCTGCCGTCACGATTGCTGTACCGTGCTGATCGTCATGAAAGACGGGGATGTTCATCTCTTTTTTCAGTCTCTCCTCAATAACAAAACAATCTGGCGCAGAGATATCCTCAAGGTTAATACCGCCAAAAGTGGGCTCCAGCCGTTTTACTGTTTCGATTACTTCTTCAGCAGTGGCTGCCTTTAGGCATATCGGAAAAGCATCAATTCCGGCAAATAACTTAAAAAGTGCTGATTTTCCTTCCATAACCGGCATAGAGGCGTCAGGTCCGATATTCCCTAGTCCGAGAACGGCAGAACCATTGGATACAACGCCTACAAGATTCCCTTTGATCGTATAATCATAAATCCGATCAGCCTTTTCGAAAATTGCTTTGCACGGATCGGCCACCCCTGGAGAATAAACCAAACTTAAATCTCTTTCATCAAAAACAGGGACCTTAACCTCAACGCTCAATTTACCTCTATGATTAAAATGAAGTTTCAGCGATTCTTCTCTTATACTCACATTATAAACTCCCTTACCATTTTTTGTTATTAGAGGACAGAAGTTTGTGCTGCTAAAGTAATTTGATTAATCCGACCCGGTAATTAATAAATCGTCCTTTATTGTCGCTAACACCGTGTTTGGAGTTACATTTTGATTTTCTTTAACTTCCAGAGACGTAATCAAACCACTCAACCCAACCGTAACTTCTTTTATAGAACCATTCTTTTCTCTTATTAAAAACAGCTTTTCCCATTCATATATATGAGATGATTCGTTTACCAAAATGTTTTCAACCTTACCATCACAAGGACTATAAATTGGCTGTATCAATGCTTGCATTTTACCCTCCTGGAAAAATTCTAAGAATGTAAATCAGCTATTTATTTTCTCAATTCTACTAATTTGATCGTTTTTCCAACCAGTCACCGACAGTTGGATAGGTTATTTTTACAGCTTTAGGCCCAAATGTTACAGACACATGACCGGTTGGCAATGTAACGTACTCTTTATCTTTACTGGATATGACGTCCATTAACGCTTTTACTTGATGCGGCTGGGCAATATGGTCTCTATCAGCTGACAAGTTGAGTACATTTGCCGTAATGTTTTTTAAGTTAACCTTACGACCGCGAATAACAAGTTCTCCTTTAATCAGCTTATTTTGTTGGTAGAAATCCCTGATCCACTGACGATACGCTTCACCTGGGAATGGAACTCCATCGGATACCCACTTTTGTAACAATTTCCAGTTTCTTATGAACTGTTCGTTGTTTGCTCGATCGACAAGACTAACGTAAGGTCCAAAAAAGTTTGTGGTCGGTTTTAACATCTTATTTCCGAAATCAATCATTTCGGGTGGGATAAGACCCAGTGTATCAACGACATTATCAATGTCAAAGTATCGCTCATCAAGGAAAGAGCCATATAAGCCTGTTTCCTCAAAATCAAATGGACTTGTCATAAATACTAAGTTGCGAACCGGCAATTCAGGATGCAAAGCGGCGAAAATAGATGTCATTGTACCGCCCATACAATAGCCAAGGACAGAAACTTCGTCTGTCTTCGATGTCTGAAGTACTTTACGAACGGCACGTGGAATGTAGTCCAAAATGTAGTCATCTAGTTTCATTGTTTTGTCTTCATAACCTGGTGTACCCCAATCAAGGAGATACACGTCAAAGCCACGGTTTACCAAATATTCTACTAAACTGTTTCCTTTTGTTAAATCTAAGATATATGGTTTATTAATAAGTGCATAAACTAATAAGAGAGGTACTTTCAACTTTGTTGACTGATCGGATGTATACCGGTATAACTTCGTTTTATTTTTTGTCCAAATAACTTCTTTCGGTGTTAGACCAACTTCCGGACCAGGTTCGGTTGTTAACACTTCCGTTGCCCTTGCTAAACGGGAATACGAATCTTGGAACTCATCAGGCATTGTTTCCATAAGCTGTTTCCACTCTTTTGAATCTGTAATGCTCATGACGTCTCACGCCTTTCCTGTTCGTTTGAAAATGAGTGCACTACATGTATAGTCCGCCGTTAATATTTAACTGCTGACCTGTGATATATTCGCTATCTTTGCATAGGAAAATGACTCCGCGCGCAATTTCTTCCGGTTGGCCAAAACGGCGTGTCGGAATTTTAGCGACAATTTGTTCACGGACATTTTCCGGAATTTCTCTAACCATATCTGTATCGATAAATCCTGGACAAATGGCATTAACCGTAATGCCGCTTTTGGCAAGCTCAAGCGCAAGAGATTTTGTGTAGCCAATCATTCCTGATTTTGCCGCAGCATAATTTGTTTGTCCGAAGCCCCCTGCCTGCCCGATAATAGAGGAAATATTAATAATGCGTCCTGCATCGGATTTAAAAAGGTGTGGTAAGGCAGCTGAGATTGTATTGTAAATACTGTTCAAATTCACGTTAATTACGGATCTCCAGTCTTCTTCACTGAGTTTTTTGAAAGTAGAGTCCCGTGTAATTCCTGCATTATTGACAACGATATCTAATGTGCCGAAATGATTAATCGCTTCTTCTACCAGTTTTTTAGATTCGTCCAAATTCGAAACATCTGCCTGCACCGCGTATGCTTCTCCGCCGATTTCCTTAAGTTCTGCGATAAGCTTTTCTGCCGGCCCCTTGCTGCTGTTATAGTTGATTACGACTTTTACACCGTTCTTAGCTAATTCCTTTGAAATTGCTTTTCCGATTCCTTTTGCGCCGCCTGTTACAATTGCTACTCTGTTGTTTAAATCTGCCATCTAGATGTGCTCCTTTATATGTTTTTTTATTGTTAAAAGACATTTTGAAAAAGCTTTTTATCGGCTATTTATTTTGTTTCTCAGCCGTTTTTTTGGCGTTTCCTGTGTTGCTTTTTTCATTCAATAAGGTAACGATTTCATTAAGTTTACTGTCCAGATTTTTTATATCATTTTTCACACGTGTCATTTCACGTTTCATTTCCACTTGGTTTACTTGATTTGTGGTGGTTTCTTCAATCAATTCTTCTAAATTATCAAGTTTTGAGTCAGCATTGATGATGAGAGATGCGATGTTTGAAAGGTCATTTCGAGTAGGAATATTCACTTGAGTTAAATAACTTTCTGTCGTTTCATCCAACATTTTCTTAAATAGGAGATTCGTTTCCAAGACTTTCCCCATCCACTCCGAGAAAAATTCTTCCTTGATTTTTTCATCCAACACGTTACTCCAATACGATTCGGACTGGTTATAAAAGTCTTTCCACAGTTCCAATGGATTCAAGTTTTTCTGTTGAGTCATTTGTTCTCTCCTTCCAATTTGAATTACATGAATCATCTTAGTTGATAAAGTTGCTGGGTTACAAGAGATTTTTTGTAATCTTTCTGTAAATTCTAAATTTATTGTTAAGGTTTATTTTCCAGAAGACAAACACGTTGAGGCTATCCTCTATACAATAGTGGCTATGATAAAAAATTTATAAAGCATACAAGTTCTCGCGATCTTTGATGGATGTGTTATATGTTGATTTGACAAATGAATCACATAGGTGTAAATTACACTTATAGATATTTAACAAAATTGTGGGTGGTACATATGTCAATGAAAAAGGGTGCGAATAACTCAACATCAAAAGATGAGAAAGTATTGGCCAGCGTTCCGAAAAACTTATTGATACCTGTACTCTTGTTAAGTCTGCGCGGTTGGAATTTGCATGGTTATAAATTGATTCAACAGTTGACCCAATTTGGTTTCCCGTCTATTGACCAGGGAAATGTTTATCGAACACTTAGACAATTAGAAAAAGAGAAAATGGTAAAGTCTGAATGGGATACGTCAACAGAAGGACCAGCAAGGCGAATCTACTCTTTAACCGATGCTGGCGAGGCTTATCTAAAAGTGTGGGCGGGCTCGCTTGAGCAATACCAATCGATTCTTAACCGTTTCTTTTTAATGTATACGGATATGTTCATGCCTTCATCTTTAACAGATCGTGACAAAAAAGACGAAGAGTAATTGCTTTTGTTGTCTCTATGAAAAGTGACACTGCAGTATTACTGCAACCACATAAATACTTAATTTTTTAAAGGAGGTTTTTAAAATGGCTGCAAACAAAAAAAGCCAAAGCAATGATCAAAATGCTTTTCATTTTGTTGACTCTTTTTGGGACAGTTGGAAAAACGGATTGAACTTCGTATACGATTCCCAAAAGGAAGTGGAAAATCTTACGCTGCAAGCATTTGAACACCAAAGAGAAGCATGGGAAAAAGTAACTGACAATATGAGCAGAATCGAAGACGAGCAAAAAAAATTAATGAAAGAACTACGTCAAACCGTTACGCAGAACATTGAAAATGTTAGCGGTGAAGAGTTAACCAAATCTTTAGAACAGTCCAATGAGCGTCTTGATGAAGTAATCAGCCGGGTTCAACAACTAACCGTAACACCTTATAAAGCGAGTTTAAATGTACTTAGTCAGTCACAACAGCACTTCCAAGAATCTATTAAATCGGTTATTGGTCAGCAACAAAAAAATCGTGAAGAACTAAAACCATTGTTTGAAGATTTTTTAAACCAAGTAAAAACAACACAAAAAGGGTTTTACAATGTATTTGAAAACAACACAAAAACGACATTAAGTAGGTTTAACTAGAACAGCGAGCATTCGCTGTTCTTTTTTTGAAATGAAATATAGAAAAATAAATATTAAATAGTAAATGGCGGGATAAAACGGGTGCACAGAAAATCTTAACGTGGTTTCAGGTGAGGATTGTATCCTAATGACGCGTCAAAAAATCCCATATTATGGATGAAGCATCCGGACCTAACGGATCCGAATAAGAACCATCTGGGCTTCCACCAGACCATGTATG
Organism: Pseudalkalibacillus sp. A8; assembly: GCF_045920555.1. Classification (NCBI taxonomy): domain Bacteria; kingdom Bacillati; phylum Bacillota; class Bacilli; order Caryophanales; family Fictibacillaceae; genus Pseudalkalibacillus; species Pseudalkalibacillus sp. A8. Next base: position 1,652,371 of record NZ_CP174509.1, on the reverse strand, counting down.
TCCCATTCTGTCGATCATCCAAAGTTCGATTAAAGAAAATCCATCCTTATCATTGTAAACATGTTGTGTATAGCTTTTTCCATTTACAATACCCGCTTTTAGAAAAGCAGGTGTAACATCGGCTTTGCCTTTACCACCTTCTACAAGAAAATTAGTTTGAGCCCATTGTATAATAACCTGCTGGCCATTAATCGGGTGCACAGTGGTATCACAAATACCGTGAAAAACAATGACAGGCATTTTCCTCTTAAAATTCCCCATTTCCTCATAGGCCATTTTCCCGCACTCATACGGATCGGATGTACCTTTAATCATGACATCTTTAGCCTTTTGTGCCGTTGGATCAGTTGGAATAAATACATCTATAGCATCATACGGTAATCCGGAACATATTCCAATACCACTAAAAACATCTGGATAGGTTGCTCCCAGAATGGAGACCATGGCTGCACCTGCAGATAAACCAGCTGCATATACCTTATTTGTCTCAATACTATAATTTTTTTTGACGTCATCGATTATTCCTTTAATGATCTGAGGCTGACCTCCTTGACGATGCTGATTATAATCTAAAAACCAGTTCCAGCATCCGTCAAGATTAAATTGGGCTGGGTTAAAAGGGTTAAATGAGCGATTCATCTTAGGGTAAAGTACAATAAAGTTTTCTTGTTCAGCCAGGTCATTCATTTTTGTTTCTGCAGCAAAGTCATTCGGATCTTGTTTACAACCATGAAGCATCACCATTAAAGGTACATCGTTTCCCACTTTGTACCGGCTCGGTACATAAAGTTTATACTTGTAGCCTTTATATGTACATTCCGAGAAGCTACTCATAACATCACATCCCCCATTAAGTCCAGAAATGTTTTGAACATAGGCAACAAAATACATATCTGTATCTCGAAACCTTACGTACTTTATTTTTCACATTTGCACACGTCATTTTGATTGACTTTATTAATGTATCCTTTAAATTTCACAAAAAATCGTATTATTATAAATTTTCGCTTGTATCATCGTATAGCTTTTATGTTTATGGTTTATGCTACGGTACAGTTTGGCTGGTCGATTAATCAAATCACGGCCTTTATTTTGGTGATTGCCATTGGCATTATTGCACTAGCCGTCGGTATGCTTATTAATTGGGGACCATATTAGAATACGGCATTAATTACGAAAGGAAAATTTTACAAGGCTTACCCATAAAAGAATTTTCAGAATGACCCCAATACATTATCATTTTGGCTTAAAATACCGATGGTCAGAAACAACGATTCTCACTGTTTTGGATTTGTATCTTGGTTTTGTGCTTTAGGTAAAAATGATCAATTTTAAAGAAAGTGGAATAGGAGGAAATATAAACTGACGCATCCCGCACAGGGGTAAGCAGGAAAGGAGCCGATGGCAAAGCTGTAAATTGTTCCTGTTCTTTTGGTAAGGAAAAGGCTTTTAAAAACCTTAGATGCTCTGGCTTATAGTGTTGCAAATGGACTTATTAGATGGATCCATAATCATACCTCCGACGAATAACGATCAATTTCATTTTCCTTTATTTACCAACAAATTAGTCTAAGCATTATATCTGGTTCTTCCATAAGTATAAGTACGGCAAACTTTTCCTTAAATGTTTTATAAGGAAGTACTGGTTTGTTAGCGGCTCACTAGTATTTAGTAAGATCCTAGACGGCAGGACCCTAAGGTTAGCAGGTCTTTCACACTTTCGTACTAGCCATTCATTCCCTCAAAAAATAGCAGTTTTTTTCTGCTATTTTTTCTTTTTAACTATCAGAAATAAATAATCCCCTTGAACACTACTATATTTTGTTACTACCTCATTTATTTTCTTTGTTTCAATGTCCCTTTTTAATTTTGTACAACCATGCTCTATTTCTTCTTTTGTAGCCAAGTTTGTAAAAGTCGAAATCCCTGCACGAACAGTTTCATCCAAATAAATGCGCGGTTCATACTTCCCGCTATATAGGAAAAAGTCCTGGAGGTCAGGTTGGATCAAAATGGTTTCGTGGCCGATAATGTCAAACCCGACTGCTTGTAAGGTATTGCTGACAGTTGTTATATCCGGCATTTGCTTAGCGGAAACTTCAATAGCTTGTGGAAAATATTCTTTAAGCCAGTATGTATTCATTTGTTCAGGAGAGGAGGTGAAAATGACAAACCTTCCTTCATCAATGACCCGAAAAACTTCTTGGAACGGGACAAAAAGGTCACCAAAATGGTGGATGGAAAGAATACAAGTTACCCCATTAAATGTGTTGTTTTCATAAGGAAGGCGATTGATATCCGCCAAATCCCATTTCATTCTATTTGACTTTTGTTTTGCCTTTTCTATCATTTCAGTGGAAACGTCACACCCGGTAACATCTAAACCTGATTGTTCTAAAGCAAAGTATAGTTTCCAGTACCGCAGGCAACATCCAGTATTTTCGTTCTATCAGATGCTTGCAAATGGTTTCTCAAACGTCGAGTTATTTCCGGGTCAGCTTTACGAGTAGTATCATAGCTTTTTCCGATTTCATCATATAAGGGTTCAATGATTACCATCTCCATTTAAACTTTGCTAATTTGTTGATAACGCCTGGTTACATTCCTCCCTGATTTCCATCAAATTTTATACTCAACTACCTGTTCATATTACCATAAAGTTATAAATTTCCATCTATATAACGCTAAAAAGGCACTTTCCTTAAAAGAAAAGTGTCCGACTTTATATTTGAAGGATTCAAATATAGACTTATTCTAAAGCTGTTCTCTCAGTTCATCTGTCATTTGTTCTACTAATTCGGGTCTTCCATGAAATTGTGCTGGTGTATTTTGAAACAGCTCAATATACCAATTATTATCGTTATTGATGACAACAAGCGTGTGGTGGGTGTTGACCTCCGGCTTGATGTCCGATCCACCCAGAGGGATCATACCTGCGATGGCTCTTAAGATTGCAGCATTGTCACCGAGGAAGCGTATGTCTTTTATTTTACTGACAAATTGAGCAGTTGGATGGTCTCTGAAAATAGGGCTTAAATGAGAATAAATTTCCTTAGGGCCGATTGACTGACTTCCATCAAATCCAATACTCTCACCATGTTTAGCAAACAAACTCGCCATACCATCTGCATCACGGTTGTTCCAAGCTTCAATAAGTTGTTCATAAACTTTTTTAATATGTACTTTTTTATTTTCACTCATCGAATCCCTCCTAGTTCATATGATTGACTAATCAAGGCTCAATAAAGCCCCAACAGCTCCACTGAATTCACCATCCTCTAAAAAGAACGGCTTCCTTTCTCGTAATTGTGTATAATCTTCAATAATACGTTTTAAAAGGGGATTGGAACGGAAAGTTGAACCTATGTAAACGACAGATTGTGTATTGAACCGATGTGCAGCCTGACAGCAGATCGTGACAACAGTTTCACCGATAAGACCATTGATAGAAGCGAGTATATCAGGTATAGAAGGTTCTTCTTGAATGTAGCCATTCATTTTCCCGAAATTACTTGCTGTTAAATCCCCGGATATCGGAGGTACTGTACCTTCAAAAATATCCTTCACTTTCAAATCAACTGATTCTCTATTGCCCTCCATCATATCTTGAACAATTTCATTAAAGCTTCTTTTCTTTGTCAATAGATATGAAAGGCCCAATAAGGTCCCTCCACCAACTCCAGTTCCCCCGATTCGCTGTTGTTCTCCATCCTTTATATAATGAATGGATGTTCCGGTTCCGATGTTCGCGAGTATAAAATCGCTCCCTAATGAAAGGTTATGATGTTTTGCGAGAAATTCTACGCCACGGCAAGTCGCATCAAATTCAACGATGGATTTCACATGCGAGTCCAAGTCGTTAGCAAGCACTTGACTCTTACCACCAGTTACACATATCTTCGGGTTATCAAAGCAATTATAAAGCCAAGAAACAACATCCCCCATTTTATGAGAACTGAATGTCTGATATTTGATTTTTTCTTTATCATGATATGCAACCTTTACAAGTGTTCCGCCAGCATCAATGCCTATTCTAGTTTGTGTCATGTTAACTCCTTTTCAACAAACGGCCAGATTAATATTACTTATTCAATTTTAACATTTTTTATTGTAATTCAATGGCATAATTAAACGTACCAATTATTTCAAAATGGGAAAGTGGTGTTTTTCTCTTACTTTACCATTTAGCATGTCAACAAAATAGATCAACAATCGAACAAACAAACTTCCTGCCTCATTCAGATGCTCCGCCTCAGCCATTGCTCACGCTTTAAACCAGTACAGCGTTCATGGACTTCGTGCTAGCCAAGTTCAATTCCTGATAAATGGAAATAAAACTTATGAAAACCTCATCGAACCCCTACAGAACGCCCAAAATACGATTGATATGGAATATTTCATATACGGTGATGACCAAATTGGAAAGTGGATACCGAATGTGCTGGTGGAACGGGCGAAATCCGGTGTTCGGGTCCGTTTTGTAAGAGATGGTTTGGGTAGCCGGAAATTCCCCGGAGTCAAATCATGCGGATGATGGAGGCAGGGATTGAATGCCGGACGATCTTTCCTAGGCTTAGTTCGTTAAGTGTATTCTGTGTTTTTATATTTTTTACTATTTTTTCATCTGAATGATTTCGAGATTGTTGGGGACACTAAAACAAACTTCATAGAGAAAGGATTATTCAGCTATGATCTGGACAATTTTATGGATCGTCCTTATAATCTGGTTACTCGGATTCATCTTCAACATCGTAGGAGGAATCATTCATGTCCTGCTCGTTGTTGCCGCTGTCATATTGATTTATAAGTTTGTAAAAAAACGGGTATGACAAAGGGGCTGACCCATAAGTGTCAGACACTTATGGGTCAGCCCCTTTTATTAATAGTGTTGCCAAGCTTTTTCATATTGATCGATCAAGATAGGCCTAATCAACGTATTCGACTTAAGTTCGACCTTTTCGCCATCTTCATTTTCAATCGTACCGTCTTCGTCCTTACCGAATTTGGTCAAGGAAGGGACCAGTTCTGCTGACAAATACCTTGTCTCCACGTCAATATCAACATCTGTGATATCGATCGGTCCTCTTGATGCCAGCACAAATCCCCAATTTCCAAAGCTCGGTATATCAAGGTGTACATTTTCGGTATTCAAGCCCGTCTCCTCGAAAGTCCGGTCGATCGTCCAATAGACCTTTCTCGCGAATACCGGGCTTGTCGCCTGGGCCATGATCATGCCGCCTGGCTCCAGGTGATTACGTAATAACGAGTAGAATTCAAGCGTATACAGCTTGTTCAAAGATTCATTATTCGGATCAGGTAAATCGACAAGGATGACATCATAAAAGCTCTCTGTTTTCTCCATGAAATCAAAGGCATCTTCATGGAGAACCTTCACCTTCTCATTTTCAAACGCATTCTCATTCAACTCTCTGAGCAGTCGATTCTCTTTTGCAAGTTTGACCACCCTCGGGTCTAGATCAACAACGGTTATTCCCTCTATTTCCCCATACTTTTCCAACTCTCTTAATACCAGTCCGTCACCACCGCCAAGTACCAAGATGTTTTTCCGCTGGTCGGTTAGTGACATCGGGATATGGACTAGTGTTTCGTGATAACGGTGTTCATCAGAGGAACTGAACTGTAGCTGTCCATCCAAATAAAGCCTAAGATCCCCCTGTTCCTTGGTAAGGATGATATGTTGATATTTCGACTCCTCAGAATAGATGATTGGATCCTTATACAATTTTTGTTCAAAGGAAAGGGCCATCTCTTCCCCGAATAGGACGCCCCCGATAAGAAGGGCAAAAATGATCACTCCAACTGAAGCATAGGTTTTCAAACGGCGGATTTCTTTTCGAAACATACATAGCACCCAAAGCGCGACAAGCAGATTGATGATCGCCACAAGGAAAGCTGATTTCACCAGACCGAACTGTGGCCGGAATAGAAAAATGAAAAGTAATCCTCCGATCAAGCCTCCTGCATAATCGGAAAAAAGTACCCTTGCTGTACTCTTGTTGATCTGTACTCCTATTTCATTAGCTTTCCGGATCAGGATCGGCAATTCCAGGCCTGTGAGTGTACCTATCACGAGAATGGTCGTATATAAGAAGATTGCATCAGAGCCATCCCCTAAATAAGCCGTTACACCAAATAACAGGAAAGCCGAAAATCCACCGATCAAAGCCACTGCAAATTCAATGATTATAAAAGCCTGGATTAGCTTTTTCATCACTTTTTCACTTAAAAAGGAACCGATCCCCATCCCGGTCAGAAACAATGAAATCGTCAGGGTATACTGTTTTACTCCATCGCCAAGAATATAGGAACCCAAAGCTCCGAACAGAACCTCGAAAATGATCCCGCATATCGATACGATTCCTGATGCCCAGTAAATTCTATTGCTTTTCGTAATTCCATTCTCTGTCATGATTTCACCTTCATAAAACGTATATAAAAAAAGGGTGAGCCAAATGATTGGTTCTCCCCAAAAATTAGCGGTTTACGTAATGGAAGCTCCGACCACAAATGCCAGCCCGATCGAAACACAAATCGAAACAATCCCGACAGAGATGTTTCCATTTTTCAATTCCATTTCCACTGAAAACTTACGTGTCAGAAAATCAAACAAATAATACGCGACCAGTTGCAGAAGAACACCGTAACCGCCCCAGATCATTGTTGTCAAGATACTGTCATTCGTATAGATCGAAAACGCCAGGATGATACAGATACCGATGATTTTGCCGCCGATCGATAAGGCGACAGCAGGATTCCCTTTGTTGATTTCTTCCCAATCTTTGTATTTCGTCGTGACTAGCTCAAATATTATAAGTCCTATGACGACGATCGCAACAGCCGCAATAAAATACAGTAACGTTAAAATGAATGGACTCATGTTCTACCTCCCAAAAAGTTATTTACCTGTACCAGGACCTCCGCCGCGATTCCCTGATCCTCGGAAAGAGGAAGGGGTAGCAGGTCCTTTATAATTTCCACCAGTGCGATTATAGCCTCCATAACACTGTCCGCCACACCGCTGATCCTGTTTATATCTCCAATCATTCACACCGAAAATGCTATCCAATATGTAGTACGCGATAAACCCATTGAAAAAACCAGGTGTATAATTATCCCGGGCAAACTCCTCAGAAGCCACTTCTATTAAAGTGTTATCAGGATCCACTTCATCCGGTGTCAGCGTGACAAAATGGTCATCGTAGATCAATATCTGTTTATTGTCCTTTATTTCACTTGCGTCCTCAGGCTCCATTCCGTTTCTGATCGACTCAGATACCTCTGTGATGGATTCATCCTCCGCAATAAATATACGAGCAACATCATCTGCATTCGTACTGCTTTCGACCACATCCTCCAACGGATAGTTGTCAGATATGTAATTCAATATGCTTGCCGAACCACAACCAACTAAAAGGAGAAATATCGCCGCCATGGAGACGCCTATGACTATCCTTCTCATTGACACACCCCCATCAAAAAGGGAAAGAAGGCTATTCTTTCCCCAATTTTTTCTTCAACTCCGCAAGTTCATCATTTACACTGTTCTTCTTATTCATCGTTTCGAACTCATCATCCAGCGATTTATTCGAAGAGCGCAGGTCCTCACTCGTTTCAGCTTCAGCCTCATATTGAAGGACCTTTTCTTCCATGCGCTTGAATCCTTGCTGGGAACTGTCGCTGTCGATGTTCGACATGGTACGGTTGATCTTGGTCTTTGTCTTGGCAGACTCGGCTCTTGCTTTAAGTGAATCTTTTTTCAGGTTCATTTCATCATATTCTTTTTTCATTTCAGCTAATTTTTCCCGTAAAGCATCTGCATCCGTCTTTGCCTTTGTATGGGCAGCAAGTAATGTATCTGCCTGTTGATTATGGTTTTGCTTGTCGTCAAGGGCACGGCGGGCGAGATCTTCATTCCCTGCTTCCAAAGCCTGCACTGCTTGCTCCTGCCTTTTTTCCACCATACTTTTCGCATCTTCATACCTTTTATTGAGCATCTTTTCATTTGCGATCTGTTTAGCGACAGATGTTTCGGCTTCCCGGATATCTGCTGCCATTTCCCTCATATACTGGTCAAGCAGCTTTACCGGATCTTCGGCCTTGTCAAGTGCTGAGTTCAATTCTGAAGAAACCATCGTACGTACTCGTTTAAAGAAACTAAACATGCTATTCCTCCTGGTTTTTTTGTTTTGAAAATAACGTATGCTAGCTTGCGGCGATGATTTTTATTTCATAACTTTCGATTTCATAACCTGAACTTACCTCAATTTCACTGCCCCATATTTCAACTGAAAGAAAGTGATCCTCTGTCTGGTTTGAGAAATCGAAATATTTTACTTCCTGGCCGTTAACGTTCCTGCCTCGACCTTCTCCGCGGACAGAAGCAGTCCCCTTTTCCTCCAGATGGTATTCTGTTTGGTCCACCGTCACTTTATTCGGAATCGGCTCTGTCAATTTTACTTTTGACGACTTATAAATCGCAAGTTCAAGCTCATCATCCATTTCTGCACTCAACCAGATCGTGTCTTTTGCTCCAACCAGTTGGTATGCGTACCATTCATAACCCCGGTCATTATAGATCAACTTTCCACTCACCTGATAATCTTCCAAATCATAAGTGATGATATCATCGATTTGGATGTTGAAGACATTTCTTTCCTCAACCTTTTCGATTTCTTTTTCCTTCTTATTGAACAATCTTGAGAAAAAGCTCATAATTCCCCTCCGAAAAGACCAGAATCATTCCATTGCATTACATCTACATCAGTCACAACTATTCCTACGAAATCGTTTCAAAAAGGTTTCAACAATTCCCTAAAATTATTCCACCTTGCGCAAAGCTTCTTGTTCTTCTTCTTGGGTTACTTCTTTCCCTTTATTTTTCTTTTTCAAATGGCCGACTACAAGTAAGGTCGCTACTACCAGAATTTCGAACCCATATTTGATAAAGCTATTCTCGAAAAAGGTTTTTAAGAACGGCTCCCCGACGATCATTTTCGAGGCGGTCCATGCTAATACGGCAGATCCGATAGTGATGATGATCGGGAATCGGTCAACCCACATCAAAATGAGTCGGCTACCAAACATGATGATCGGTACGGAAATCAACAATCCTAATACAACTAAAAGAAAGTTGCCGTGAGAAGCTCCTGCGATCGCTAACACATTATCCAATCCCATAAGGGCATCGGCAATGATGATGGTCCGTATCGCAGCCCAGAAACCTCCTGCCGCTTCTACATCGTGGTCCTTATCATCAACTAAGAGTTTGTAAGCGATTATGACCAGCAATAATCCTCCGACTAACAGCAATCCTGGGATCTTGAGCAACCAGACAACGGCTAATGTAGCCACAATCCTTATCAGAATCGCCCCTAACGTCCCCCATACAATCACTTTCTTCTGCTGCTTTTCAGGTAAATTCCTTGCAGCAAGCCCTATCAGGATCGCGTTATCTCCTGCTAGTACCAGGTCAATGATGACAATAGCTAACAGTGCAGAGAAAAATTCAGCCCCGAACAATTCCATTCAAAACACTCCCTCTAATTTGATATGTAAAACAAAAATGGCCTCTACCATGGATTGGTAAAGGCCATCAAAAAAGACCTCTACCATAACAGGTAAAGGTCTTGCTAACAACGGAATCGTTGCCAACAAAGCCGAGAGTTCGTAAACTCTGGGATTGACGACTTTGCTGTAAAAGCTACTCCCCTTTAGGAGTTGAATTTTTATTTTATTACCTATAGGATACCCTTTAATACATTTGTTGTCAATATGCATTTGCGGAAATGGTCCGAGTTGAGAATCGAGCATCATTCCCTTCCGTTCACTTCAAATGCTGTGCGAATACCGGACTCGATTGCTCCTTCGATCCACCCATGGAACGATGACGTATGTTCACCAGCAAAGTGGATCCTGCCCTCAGGCCGCCGGATGACTTCAGCGAATTCCAACTCTTGTCTCGGCGTGAATAACGTGAAACAACCCGCAGAATATGGATTTTCACTCCAGTCGAACCAAACGGCTTGTAGAAATTCAGTGTAGACTACATTTCCATACACTTTCGCTAGATCTTTTAAAAGGGTACGGACGAGTTCATTGCCGGATAGACTGGTCCACAGTGTGGCATCATCCCCCCAACTGTAGCTCGCTAACAGAACTCCTGGTCCTCCAGAACCGATGTTATGACTTGGGATATAGGAAAAACGGGTCGGCAAATCGGATATCGCATTTCCCTGCCCGTATTTCTCCCAAAACCGATTTTTGAATTCGATCCCGATTTTTACGGCGGTTACGTTGATCAGCTCCCTTATCGCTTGCCATTTTTCAAAAGAAAGCGAATGATAAGGATGGACATCGATAAATTGAAAGACCGGGTAAGGCACCGTCGTGATGATATAATCCCCCTGGTATTCACTAATCTTCCCCGTTGAAGGATTTCTCGCCTGTACATGGACACCATTGTGGTTTTGCGTAATTTGTATGACTTTTTGATTATATCGGATGTTTTCTTGGAGTTGAGGTAAGAAGGATAACGGAAGAAGATCATTTCCGCCTTGGATCTCATAAAACTTCAGATCTTTACTGAAGATCGGGTAAACGATATCGATCAAAATATCAATGAAAGAAAATTCCGGAAAGCCCTCTATGCCAAGCATGACACTGATCATACGAATTGCAGGCACAGACAAGGATGGACCGAGAGGATTGAACTGAAGATACTCCCCCATCGAATAATCGGCATACTCTTCCTTTAAAGCTTCCTGTTCTTCCGGAGTACTTTTAGTATACAGGTCAATGAAGGGCTGGGTCGCTGCTAGAAATAATTCCGCTGCTGTCTTGCCTTTTTCTTCAGGTGCTACTGGAAATTGGAGGATGTCCGGGTTTTGTTCATACACTTTACGTGTCGTCAATACGTTGTTGACAAATATCAAATCCTGAGGCGTCGAATTGATGAATTCATTCAGAGGCAATTGGAATCGCTTGATATACTCAAATACCAAAGCGTGGTTCTCCGGAAGTCTCATCGCACCGACATCCAGATAGTTACCGGGGGTGAATGGTTGCCTTATAGTCAGGATCCTTCCACCGATCCGATTGTTTCCCTCGAGGATCGTCACTTGATGGCCTGCCTGTTTCAATAAGGATGCTGCGACCAAACCGGAGAGGCCCCCTCCAATGATCATGACGGATTTTGAGGTACCAGTCTTTTTCAAACCGTACCTGATAATGGAAAGCAAGTCATCAGGGTACTTCAAGGAAAAGAAATCCTCTTTTTTCAGCACAGCATACCCCCTCCTTCTTGCTATGAATATGCAAAGAAGGAATAGGAAATGACCGTACAACCGAACCCTATCTGGGTTCTTTTATGTAGCTCAAACTGCTTATCGATCAGAATCAAGCATCATTATACAAGCTTTGACTTCATCAGTCTCGCAATGTTCTGTTCATCCGTATTCGGGCTTTTCTCAAGTTCCTTTATGATAAGCTCCCGCCGTTCTACTGGATGGTTCTGACTCAATTTCGCTTTTGCTTCGATCTTGTTTATTTTGATTTTGAATCCTTGTATCCCTTTGGTCATCCCAGCGACATAACCGGCATCGATCTCCTCCAACTTATAGGGACTATCTGGAGCTTCATAGTTTTCGACCATATTTTGCAAGGATTTCATGACCTCTTGCTCATCGCCTAATAATTCAACTTCGCCGTATACATGTACCGATACATAATTCCAGGTAGGGACTGCCGTGTCCGTCTCGTACCAAGACGGTGATATGTAACAATGCGGACCATGAAATACAGCTAGAACCGTTTGATTCTCAATATCCTTCCATTGCTTATTCGGTCTGGCGAAATGGCCGTATAGATCTTTTTTATCTTCATCCAAAATCAGCGGCAGATGAGTAGCATATGGCATACTATCATGTTGGGAAAATAACGTTGCAAAGCTATTTTCTTTCATGATGTCAAAGGCGACTTCCATATTTTCAATTTTAAAATGTGAAGGAATATACATCATTTCCACTCCTTTTAGAAAATAGCAGACACAGAAGACCTTATTCTTTAAATAGCGCTCTTCCCAAAATTATAACGGACAACAGAGAACTTTCGATTTACTCATCCAAAGCTCCTCCTTTTATGAAAGCCATGTTGTTTTTTCTATATAGGAGGTACGTGATTTTTCCTTTAGCTTCTCTACTTCCCCTTGTGAAGGATACCCTAGGAAGACACTTCCGACGACCTTCTTGTCCTGAGGTAAACGAATAAACTGCCTTAAGCGTTCATCACGGACTAGTCCCACACCTCTTGTTCTCCAAACAAACCCTAATCCTAATTCCTCAGCAGCAAGCCACATGGAATGAATGGCACAGCATGTCGCATACTCATTATCAGTAGAGGCTTCCTCGTTCCCATCAACCATATCTGCTGCTACGATAATAATAACGGGTGTATTTTTCACAACCTGTATGGAGCTTTCCACTAAATTCGGCTTAGTTGGAAACCTCTGTATTAAGTAATCTAGCGCCAGCTCCTCGTATTGATTCTTCTTTTCACCTTGAATGACATAAAAATTCCATGGTTCTCTCATTCGATCATTTGGAGCTAGGGTTGCGGCATGTAGCAATTGTTCAATCTTCTCCCGTTCTATACTTGCAGATTGATAGTTTCTAATCGCTCTTCTACGTTGGAGTATATCCATAACAGACATGAACAGCACACCTTTCTATAATATCATTAACTGTCAATATTTCTAACAATAGCCCTATGGTAAAATAGCTTCTGCTTTCTCTTCATACCATTTTATTTTTTCTCGTAATCTAACAACTTCCCCAACCAATATAATTGCCGGATGTGTAATTCCAGATTGAAGGACAAAGTCTTGTATCGTAGAAAGGTCCCCTGTAACCGTTTTTTGTCGCTCGGTTGTTCCCCATTGAATAACTGCAACAGGGGTATTTGGACTTTTGCCATGTTGCATCAACTTTCTTATAATGTGAGGTAAATTGCCGACTCCCATATAAAAAGCGATCGTATCACTTCCTTGAGCTAGAGCTTGCCAGTTGATCCCGTCCATTCCTTTTTCCTTTTTTCCATGTCCTGTCACTACGGTAAAGGAAGTGGCATGATCCCGGTGCGTCACAGGTATTCCTGCATAGGCCGGTGCTGCAATTCCGGATGTAACACCCGGAATAATTTCAAAAGGTATATGGTGCTCAGTCAACACTTCAGCTTCTTCCCCAACTCGACCAAAAACACAAGGGTCTCCTCCCTTTAAACGTGTAACCGTTTTACCCTCTAAAGCCTTCTCTACTAATAGATCATGGATCTCCTCTTGAATCAGTGCATGTCTACCAGGTGACTTCCCGACAAATATCAGCTCTGCACCTTCTTTCGCAAACTTTAGCAAATCTTGATTAATTAAACGATCGTATGCAATGACATCTGCCTTTTTGATGCATTCCATTCCATATACTGTTATGAGCTTAATATCTCCAGGTCCTGCACCAACTAGATAAACCGTACCGGGTTCCATTTATTGCCCCCCCTCCTAGACATTAATGATTGTAATAGCTCTCTCTTACTGCTTATTTCTTGATGGTTCAACAAAGTCTTCATCCAAAAGAACTGAAAATCATGTAATGGTTATGAATCTTTCTGCGACCTTTCCGCCACCAATCACAACGACGTTCTTTCCTTCCACATTTAATTGAATAGGATAATAAGCCAGTTTTCTCTCCCATTGCTCCTTATTCCTTCGAGTCCTCCTACCTTGGATCATGAGGGAATGTACTTTCATCCATGCCGTTCTCCTTGCATTTCGCGATCCAATTGTGGACAAGCTCAGGACATGATGCAAAATGAAGATGCGTATAGCCTGCAATCAGATTTCCTATCAAGCAGCCCTCTTTTTTCATCCCACGCATTCCCTTGGTGGAATAGGCATGAAGACACTGCTCGTTAGATTGAAACGTTGAATAGTGAAACTCATGTCCTCTTGCTTGCAGTCCTTCAGGTAATAGGTAGTTATGGGGTTCACCTGCTATTTCCCGGTAACCAAGGGCTGCAAGCTTCGATTGCATCGTAATCTTACCCGGAATGATACCTGCCATGCTGTATTCACATTGATCTGTCGTTATAATAGACTCTGTTAAATACATATACCCTCCGCATTCTGCAAGCGTTGGCAAACCGTTTTCAACAGCCCTCTTTATTGATGTTTTCACTTTCACATTTCTGCTTAAAGCATGAACAAATTCTTCAGGGAAGCCTCCCCCAATATAAAGCCCATTTACATCACTTGGTATCACTTCACCCGCTAATGGCGAAAAATATACAAGCTCAGCACCGGATGCTTCCAGCAGTTCCAAATTTTCAGGATAATAAAAATTAAAGGCTGCATCCTTTGCAACAGCAATTCGTACAGAAGGGGCCACGTCTTTTCTATCAAAAAGTGAAGAAGCAGCTCCCTGCAACGGCTTTTTTTCTGAAAGCTGCAGCAGTTTATCTATGTCGACTGTTCTTTCTACGAGCTCTCCTAACTGTTGAAAAAAGGGCTCGAGCTCTCCTCGCTCTATAGAAGGAACCAAGCCTAAATGTCTTTCTGGGATTTCAATTTGATGGTCTCGCTGCAAATAGCCAATAACAGGTATGTTGCACTCCTGTTCAATGGCAGTTTTGACAAGTTTAAAATGTCCTTCACTGCCGACTTTGTTTGCAATTACGCCAACGATATCCAGACCATCTGTAAACATTTGAAACCCTTTTACAATGGCTGCTGCACTTCTTGCCATACTGGCACAATTGACAACTAATACAACGGGGCTTTCTGTTATCATACTGATTTCTGCCGTACTACCGGTATTCGCACTCGGATTCTTTCCATCAAAGAACCCCATTACCCCTTCAATGATAGAGATATGAGCTCCTTTACTGCTTCGAACATAGATGTCCCTGACCGTTTCTTCCGATAGCATCCAGCTATCCAGGTTTCGTGACGATCGACCAGTTACAGCTGTATGATAGGAAGGATCAATATAATCAGGACCGCATTTAAAGCCTTGAACCTCCAATCCACGGCTCCTTAATGCACTCATCAATCCTATTGTCATCGTTGTTTTCCCTACACCACTGCCTGTACCGGCAATGACCATTCTTCTTTCCATATCGTCACCCCAACTTCTGAAAAACTGCTTTTATCTACTCGGAATTACTGCAACAGAAATTGTTACATTCCCTGATTTCTTTTTAACAAGCTCTAATTCATGTGCCCTACTATATAAAAGGGCAGCTGGCTCACTTACTCCATATGCTCCTGTAAATTTATAAACGGTATCGGATGGCTGCTGCAGGGAAACCGCATTCAATTCTTCCGGTGTATAATAATGAAACTCCCATCCGTATTTTTGCACAATGTCCAGTAGGCCCTCTTCATCCTTTTTTAAATCAATCGTACATACTGCTTTTACACTCTTTAATGAGAAATTCAATTCATTTAGTGTCTTTATGATGACATCTTCAATTTCGCTGCTTCCAGTGTCTCGGTTACACCCAATGCCTAACACGATCACCTTTGGACGGTATAACACACCATTATCAAGAATCGCTTCTTCTTCTGGAAGCAAGTTTCGATGAGTGACGACCAGGGCGGCATGAGGTGCATGTGGCAGTGCCTGTTCAATGCTTGCGTAAATTTTAATATTGTCAGGTAAAGGACGGTCATACGTCCACCAGCCCTTTTCCCCAGATTCTTGAATAACAGCTATGTGCTCTTCATTCACAACGGATGCACTAACAGGTGTCAGTTTATCTGCTGACTCCCACACCCAGCCAAAGCGTTTACCAAACAAATCGACTGGAATGGTCTTTTGAACATCTGAGGCAGTTGTAATAACAGGCTTTGCGCCTAAAAGCTCCGCAATCTCTCTTGTAAGTTCATTGGCACCGCCTAAATGGCCTGATAACACACTGATTACATGCTCTCCCTTGTCATCGATTACGACAACGCCAGGGTCCGTTTTTTTATCCTTCAAAATCGGTGCAACCATTCGAACTACAGCACCTAAAGAAATAATCATAATGATCCCTTTATACGCCTGAAAGAGAGAAGGTAATAACAGACGAACACTCCCATCAAACATTTGGATTCCTTGTTTCTCTTCGTCTCCTTTTTGGAACTTGGACATGTAATACAAGTCTCCTGTTTGAAAGACGGAATGAAGCTTACGGGCCAGCTCCACGCCGTGCTTTGTAATGGCTACGATTGCATAGGACCCGTGCTGCTTGATTTCAATGTCCTTTCCTTCTTCTAAAAGAAGTGTCATGATGTCACTCCTTTTCGAAATCCGTGCGTAAATTCTTTATCGTAAAGCTTTGATCGATAATTCTTTTCGTGGATCTTTTCATCAAGAGCCCACCCAGCCAGAATCATGGCCTGTTTTCTGACGCCGTTTACTCTCATGTCTTCATCCAAGTGTTCAAGTGTGGAACGAACGATTTTTTGGTCTGGCCACGTTGCTTTATATACAACAGCTACAGGAGTTTCAGGACTCCACCCTGCATCTCTGAATTCTTTTACAACTTTTTTCGTTAAGGTTGCACTTAAAAAAAGAGCGATCGTGCAGTGATGCTTTGCTAAATCCTTCAACTTTTCCGCTTCCGGAACAGGCGTTCTTCCTTCTGCACGTGTAAGTATGACCGTTTGGGTCAAATCAGGAATCGTCAATTCTGTGCCAAGGACGGCAGCTGATGCAAACACAGAGCTGACACCTGGAATAATTTCAACCTCAATATCCTTTTCCTTCAATAGCACCATTTGCTCTAAAATCGCACCGTAAACGGCAGGATCACCTGTATGGACACGAACAACTTTTTTACCTTGCTGAACACGCTCTTCCATCGCATCTACCATTTCTTCTAAATGCATACCGGCTGTTTTTAAAATTTCAGCATCTGATTTCGCCTGACTGATCAGCTCTTCACTAACGAGAGAATCAGCGTATAGCACGACATCTGCTTCCTTTAGAAGATGCAAACCTCTTACTGTAATCAAGTCTGGTGCACCTGGTCCTGCTCCAATGATCGTCACCTTCATTATTTTCTCACCACCATTAATGTTAAATATTCTAATTCCGCACGATCCAACTCACGAACATCCCAGATGATTTCTTCCTTAGACGTAACCTTTGTTACGACAGATGCCTTATCAATCAAATCAAGATCACGAAGAACTTCCAGCATTAAATCAATGACTTTTGCTACTTTAATAAAAATAACGCAGTCATTTTCAACTAAAGCCTTTTTCATTGCATTGTAGTCATCTCGAGCTGGAACGATGGCCACATGGTCATCGCCTTCTGCTAAAGGTAGACCTAGTCTGGAAGCAGCACCATTTATAGAGGATATTCCAGGGACTGTACGAATCGCAACTTCAGGATGACGCTCCTTCATGAGTTTCATCATATGAATGAACGTACTGTATAAAAGGGGATCTCCTTCTGTTACGAACGCGACATCCTTCCCTTCTCGAAGCTTCTCCCACACAATCTCCACTGTGTTTGTCCATTCTCTCTCTAAAATGGACGGATCCTTTGTCATGGGGAACACTAATCCCAGCATATCTTTTTCATTTGGGTCCACATAAACATCGATAATTTGATGCGCATAACTTTTGTTTCCTTTGCGCTTTTTCGGATAAGCAATGACAGGCGATTCCTTTAGCATGCGAAATGCTTTAACGGTAATAAGCTCAGGGTCCCCAGGTCCAACACCTAATCCATATAATGTTCCTATCATTCAGTTTTCCGCCTTTCTTGTTGCAGTGATAATGTAAATAGGATTTAACGCATCAAATCTAGTTAACTGTAAGATTGGCTTACTTCTCGAAATTTGTGCCAGTGTAATGGACACATCAAAACCCCTTACTTTAAAAGCTTCCATCCCATTCGCCAAGGACTCGATAGTAACCGCATTTAATACAATTCTTCCTCCTGGCTTCAACCGGCTGCAGCAAACATCGAGTATATCCTTCATTCCCCCTGATGTACCGCCGATAAAGACAGCATCTGGATCTGGAAATTCATCTAAACCATGTGGAGCAAGACCGTGTCTGACCGTAAAATCGGTTCGGAACTTTTTCATATTTTCATAGCAATTCTCTAAATCATGCTCATTTTTTTCAATCGCATAAACGGCACCTTCACGAGCAAGTTTTGCTGCTTCAATTGCCATGGAGCCTGTACATGTGCCTATATCCCATACAATACTGTCTTTTTTTATGCTCATTTCACTTAAACTGAGGACACGGACCTCTTTTTTTGTAATAAGCCCTTTATCAGGCTTTCGTTGTGCAAAATGATCATCTGGTATTCCGATGGACCATTCTAAAGATGGTTTGACCTTTTTCAGGATTGCAACGTTAAGGGGTGAAAACGTGAGATCCTCCATCTCCTGAAGCTCATACCATTGATAGCACTCATTTTCACCGCCTAAATTCTCAGCAACAAACGCCTTATACTCATCCATCTGGAACGATCGCAAATACTTGGCTAGCTGTGAGGGACTGTTTTCCTCATCTGTTAAAACAGCAATCTTTGATAGGCCATCAATACGCTGAGCAAGTCCCATCATGCTTCTTCCATGAATACTTGTGAAGTAAGCATCCTGCCAGCTTTCTTTCATCCTTGCGAATGCTAGCTGAATGGAGCTTGAATAAGGATAGATTTCTACCTTCATTTTCTTAGACAAGTAGCCTCCGATTCCGTAAAAGAGAGGGTCACCAGAAGCTAGAACAACCACATGTCCCGTTTCTTCTTGAAGACGTTCAACAAGCGAGCTTAAGCCGCCTTTAATGACAATTTTTTCACCCGTATAATCCGGAAAGAAGGAAAGCTGTCGTTCTCCTCCTACTAACACTTCACTTTCATCAATCCATTTTTTATATAATGGGAGTAGGCTTTCCTTCCCTTGATCTCCTATTCCAATGACTTTTACATTACCCGTCATGTTTTTCCGCCTTTCCTAGCAGCAATCCCTTCATTGTATATAAACTCGTATCAATTGCCATGCCACCTTTTATTTCCTTTAATCCTTCTAAGCAACAAGATTCACAAAGACTGTCAAAAAATTGATGATAGCCGTGCTTATACATGAGCTCGCCTACTTGTGAGGCTGTATTTGCAGATCGAACCTGTTCGATCAAGTCATCGTCAGCCCCAGCAACATCCGCAATTCCAGCTAAAAAGCCAAAGTCAACAGGTGCACTTTTTGAATGGACCATCATGACACCTTGTGCAACCTTGGAAAATTTACCCATCATGCCAACCATCGATACACGTTCAATCCCTGAGCGCTTACATTGCTTTAATGTAAAACCTACAAAGTCTCCCATTTCAATGAATGCCTCCTCTGGAAGCGATGGATATTGCTTCAGAGCAAACTTTTCACTTCTTCCACCTGTTGTAATCACAACGTGATGACAGCCGCTGACTTTTGCTACGTTAATAGCTGACACTATGCTTGCTTTATAAGCAGAGGTTGAAAAAGGGACAACCGTCCCTCTTGTCCCTAAAATGGAGATGCCATCCACAATTCCAAGTCGACCGTTCAATGTTTTTTTGGCCATTGCTTCTCCTTCTGGAACGGAAATGACGATCTTTATACCCCTTGAAAGATGAAATTCATCGAGTACCTCTTGGGCCGTTTCTAAAATCATTTTTCGCGGAACAGGGTTGATGGCAGCTTCTCCGACCGGGACAGGAAGCCCTTCCTTTGTCACACGACCGACACCGATTCCACCATCTAAAAGAATCCCGGGTTCGTCAGTCCACGAAACCGTCGCCTGGATTAACGCTCCGTGTGTAGCATCCGGATCATCCCCAGCATCCTTGATTGTTCCAGCCAAAACAGAATCTCCTTCAATGGCACATTCCTCCATTTGAAACGTAACGAATGTGCCAATCGGCAAAAGGATGGTGGCTTCAAGCTGTTCTTCCTTTGTAATAAGAGCAGTTAAAGCCGCCTTTGTCGCCGCTGTCGCACACGACCCTGTTGTATAGCCTTGCCGTAACGTTTTTTCTGGTTTGGGTTTCATTTGTTACGCCTGTTCAGCTAAAAGAGTAATGGCATTTAGAGCAGCTACCGTTACGGTACTGCCCCCCTTTCTGCCAACGTTTGTAATAAACGGAACATCTAGTTTCGCCAATTCCTCTTTCGATTCAGGCGCCGATACAAAGCCGACAGGAAGACCGATGACAAGGCCTGGCTTTGCTTCCCCCTCTTTTATAAGACGGATCAGTTCAAGTAACGCTGTCGGCGCATTTCCGATGGCGAAAATTCCACCGTCTGCTTCCTTTATGGCTTTTCTCATGGATATGATCGCTCTTGTTGTATTTAGACGCTTTGCTTCCTCTATGACATCAGAATCAGAAATGTATACTTTTACATCTCCTCCGAACTTTTCAATCCGTTGCTTACTAATGCCGGACTGTATCATTTGTACATCGGCTACAACGCGCTTTCCCCTACGAACTGCCTCAATCCCGGAACGTATAGCGTCACGATGGAACAGCAGACTTTTACCTAGCTCGAAATCAGCTGATGCATGGATGACACGACGGACAATCGGATATTGTTCCTCTGTAAACGAATACTCGCCTATTTCCTCATCGATCATTTCAAAACTTTTTGCTTCAATCATTTGGGGTTGAACAGTAATCGGTTTAAATTCTGTCTTAAAATTCATGATTATACCTCCTCTAATTTCAAATACCTTTCATTTCTGATATGGTGCATGACTTCTTGAAAGCTTGAATACTTCGTCCCGTATTCAATTGTCGGGCGTTTAATGATGATGGTTTCAATATTAAGCTCCTTTGCCGCTTCAACCTTTTCGTCAACAGAGCCAACTTTGCCACTTTCTTTTGTGATCATAAGTGTGACGCCATACTGCTTGTATAACGCCTTATCAAACTCCTTTGTGAAAGGACCTTGTATCGCGATGATATCCTTTTGCGCTATCCCAAGTTCCTCACATTTCTCCATGTTATCCTTTCGGGGCAGCATACGAGCAAGAACACGAGAGTTCGGTAAGCCTAGAAGTTTTTTCGTAAAAATTTGCAATGTTTTGCTTCCTGTTGTAAGCATGATCACACCTTTTCTTTCAGAAGCCAAAGTTGCTGCAGCTTCATAGCTGTCAACCACTGTTAAACTCGGGCTTTCAAAGTCTTGTGATTCCCGTTCATATCGAATATAGGGAACATCGGCTGATTTTGCCGCCTGTATTGCATTTTTACTTGCTTCTTCTGCAAAAGGATGACTCGCATCCACCACTACTTTTATACAATGCCGCGCGATGAACGCTGCAAACTCTTCGCTTGTTAAGCGGCCTACATGAACTTGTAAGCCTTGCCGTTTCAACTCAATCGCTGCATTTTCAGTTACCACAGTAGCAATTATGCTATATCCAGCCTCTTTCATTTCAATAGCTAAAGCCCTCGCATCACTTGTTCCGGCTAAACATAAAATCATGCCTTTTGCACCTCATCTTTTTCTTGCTCATCATGATGGTCATGAGTTTGGTCGTGATGGTGATCATGGTGATGATGATCATGATGATGATCGATATGCTCCATGGCAGCCAATCGATATTGACATGTATCACAATTTATTTTCACTTCACCTTGAAGGGCTTCGGTAATCCGGTCTTCAATAATGGTCTTCAAACGATCATGAAAACCGAAATAACCTGCAAGTTTAAATTTATGCTCAGGATATAGATGCTGTAGTTCCTCCATTAATGTTTCTAATCGCTTAATTAAGATACCTGTAAATAAAAAGTATGGAAGGATCACGATTTTTTTAGCTCCAAGTTTGATACATCTTTCTATCCCTTGTTCTATAAGCGGATCTGTGACACCCATGAATGCCGGCTCTACTAATGAATAATTGACTTTTTCATAGAAAAGACGAGCGATTTTATAAAGCTCGCTGTTGGCATCTGGATCGCTTCCTCCTCTTCCTAAAAAGACGATAGCTGTGTCTTTCCCAGGTTCTTGGACATTTTCACCAAGTTTTTCAAGATTGGCTTTACAAATCTCGAATGTCTCTTCATGTATACCAATAGGTCTACCATACGTTAATTGAATAGAAGGATATTTTTCTTTTGCTTCATCAATCGCGGCAGGAATATGTATCTTGGAGTGACCAGCAGGCAATAACATAATGGGAATGACGATAACATGACTGGCGCCCTTCATCACACACGTATCTATACCTTGGCTAATGGTCGGCAATTCAAACTCTAAAAAGCATGTTTCAACTAACAATGAAGGCTCCAGCTGAGGCTTCAACTTATGAATGAACTGCCGAACCTGTTCATTTCCTTCTGGGTCTCGGCTTCCATGTCCAACTAGTAGAACTGCTTTCATTCTCATTCCTCCTATTTTTCATTCTCCGCACGGGGCAGGCTCTAGTTCAATGACAGGCGTAATGTCTTTATGCTTATAGCCTTGAACTTCTTGAACTCGTTTGAAATATTTGTAAAAGCGCTCGTTCGGATGACCTTTTTGTTTATATTCATGTACAATGGATTCAATCATATCTACCAGTTGATCAGGATGTACCCCTTCTGCAACAGGCTGACCTGGATGTGCAGTCCTGCCGACTGTCTTTCCGCCTAAAAATAAATCAAACTTCCCTTTGCGAAATACAATCCCTATATCCTCGTTCACAGCACCGTAGCAGGCCATGCCACATCCATTGAATCCAAGCTTCAATTCCTTCGGCAATTCCAATCCGCCAAGTCTACGTTGAATTTCCTCTGCATGAAAAATTGAATCTTTCTTTTCACCATCACAAAAGTCACATGCTTTAATTTGGAACACATCACCTATTGGTGACAATAAAAGCCCGACATCAGTCAGTCTTTTTGTAATCGCATTTGGATCTTCAGTTGGGATCTTCAGTAGAATTTGATGATGTGGTGTATATTCCATCGTTCCTTTTTCACCCACAACCTCTGCCAATACGACCATTTGCTTCGGTGTAAACTTCTTATTGACAACCCCTGGGCTGACAGCAAACTCAAAAATAGATTCAACAGGCTGAGAGATGGGGGAAGTATTCCTACTTCCGTCGATCGTTTCTGATCCATCCAACTTTTCGAGCGCTTCCATTACCAGTGATAGAGGCGTACTTTCTTTTTTAGTTGCTGCACGAATCGTTTGTCCGTTTTCATGCTTCCCTTCATGAAGCGCCCACGGTTCATTTTCCGGTCGTAAGCGCTCATGTGGTCGTAATCGTTGTACCTCCGTGTTTAACGTATACTTTTTTTGGTAGCCTCTTGGTGTGATCATTTTATCGTCGTAAAAGAATGTTGAAGCGTTTCCGATTATGACGGTTGTAAGCATCCCTATCTCAAAGTCAAGCATGTGTGCCAAGGTTGTCATTACAACACGTTCACTATCCCGGTACGCACTTTTCACAAGACCGACTGGAGTATCAGGTGATCGATATTTTAATAGAATTTGCTGAGCTTCGACAATTTGTCTTGTTCTTTTTCCGCTTTTGGGATTATAGAGTGCAATGACAAAATCACCAAAACCAGCAGCCTCGATTCGCTTTTTAATTATTGTCCAAGGTGTTAAATGGTCACTAAGACTAATCGTACAAGCATCGTGCATAACGGGAGCACCGAGTAGTGAGGAACAAGAGTTGATGGCCGAAATGCCAGGGATAATCTCCACCTCAACACCTGTTGATTCCTTCCAGCCCTTTTCTACAAGTACCTCGTACACAAGGCCAGCCATACCATAAACCCCTGCATCACCACTTGAGATAACAGCCACTTTTTTTCCTTGTTCAGCATATTTAACGGCTGCTTGTGCACGACTAACCTCTTCTGACATGCCTGTACTGATAATCTCTTGATCTGTCAATAAATCTTTTATCAGGTCTACATATGTTTTATAGCCAATCACATAATCACTTTCCTGAATGGCTTCCTGAGCTCGTTTCGTAATATGCTCAAAACTGCCAGGTCCAAATCCAACAACTAGAAGCTTTCCTCTCAACTAAACCAACTCCCTCAATAGTTCAAATAGCATAGACACTCCTAAACCAATACTATAAATACCAGTAATAGAACCAAGAATGAGAAATAGCTTTTGACGCAGCCTCGATTTCATAAAGCCCCATGAAAGAACAAATGTGATACAAATTGTGGATAGCAATAGACCTACAACAAATAATATAAGCTGTGTTGTCGCAGCAGAAAGATCATTAAAGCCGACAGCACTCGTAATGGCAGCAACCTGAGTCGGACTTTCCACACCAATACCATGGATAATTCCAATTATGAATGCCCCGATAATACCCATGCTTATTGGTGATATTTTGGCCTCAGTAAAGCCAAATTTACTGCCGATCTTCGATAACCATTCATAGACGATCGTGATCCGACTTTTAAATTCATAGTCGTGTCTATTTTTGAACAGGCTGTTTATGATAACTCCACCTAAAACAAGTAATGTTATGCTTACTAAAACTTCAAGAGAAAACTGAGCCCCTTCAGGAAGGCGTGTACCCATGAATAATGTGAGCAGGCCAATCACGAGCACAATGGCGCCATGGCCGACCGCATACATAATTCCCAATGAGAGCTGCTTGTTTCGCTTTCCTTCACTACCTACCATGTCAGCAATTGCTGCTACATGATCACTATCTAATCCATGTCGAATACCGATAAGTATCGCCAAACCTGCAAACGTTATTAACTCCATCAATTAACCCCCAATTTAACTGGCTTCTCGATACCTTCAATCGAAGCATCACTTACCTTCACCAAGCCTTCGTCGTCATATTCATAAAGTACCGAATCCTTCAAATTAGCATCTTTCTGTAAATGGTTTTGTATAATTTTACGACCAAGCTCCGGTGTTACCTCTTTAAACCATTTTCCTTCAGGGTACACAATAACAATGCATGCATCTTTACACCTCCCATTACATCTAGTTCTCGTTGTATGAATCTGATTATCAATATTTAATTGTGCAATCTCATCTCGAATTGCTTGAGTGACTTCCTCTCCACCTCTTCTCATACAGCTGGACCCGTTGCAAATCAAAACATGACTCTTCAAACCACTTAAATTCCATGTCGTCATTACGTGTTCACTACTTTCTCTGTTTTGTTATGATCAAATAAAAAGACACCTCCATACGTATAGAGGTGCCCAGTTTATTTTCATATGCACTTACATATGCACTTTTACCGAAGACATATGTATTTACACGGAAGATAAATCCGTATCACTTCTTTCACCTATGACCCGTAGGTATTCCTAGAAGATAGCATAGGCAGGTCTCCTGACTTAGGTTCATCATTTCATTGCGTCTTCCCGATGTTAATCAGTGACAATGTAACAATGAAATTCCCCCTTACAGTGGCGGGACCGCGTCGGACTTGCACCGACTTCCCTTTTAAGTATAGTGAAATATCTATACACCCATGCTATATTATTCAATTGTCTGAATAGAGGCATTTCAAAAAACTTCTTTATAACCAATTGCTTTGAATAAGTAGCTTTGACATGATAAAAGCCTTAACTTGATCTCCAAGTTAAGGCTTGAGCTAGTCTATCGATGTTGCAACAAAAGCAAACAACACAAATTAACCATACTCATCCTTCCCTCCGGAGAATAAATAAAACAAATTTAAAAGCAGGTCTTCTGGCTCGTGCCTCAAGCTTACTCTTGTCCCCTTCCCGGTTGACCCAGTGGGATATTATTTGACAATTTCATCAGCACATACAGTAGCGGGGGCTGCATCGGATTCAAACCGATTTCCCTATTATCTCAAGGATTACCTTGAGCACTTTTAAATTATATTAAGTTTGTAACTATCTTTATCCTTATTTAACGTAATAAAATTCTGCTTTTCAAGTGTTGTTTTTTATAATCCAGTATGTTATGAATTGACTTTCGTTGGACAGCTATGGTCAATAGAAAAGGTCTAGATTTTAGAGAATTCTACCTTCTAACCTACGAAGTCAAAGTATACATGAGAATATGAAAGTCAGAACGGCAAATACGCCGATCAACCCATCTACTTCAACCCGTAGTCCGGTTCTTGCAATGGGAACCTGGCAGAAACACTCGGACCCTATTACCGGGCATATACGAGGATTTGGGATATGAGACTTCATACCAATATAGCAAACTCACATACCATACGATAATCAACCGGAAAACCTGAACTTTTTCCGGTTGGAACACGATTAATGTTCGTGTTTTGCGGGAGGACAGGTGATTCAGGACTATTTTCCCTTGAACGTTCCCAAAGTCTCAGGTCCATTGCCACGTATCCCTTCTTCCTATTTAAACAGTCTATTGTAAAAAAATGTAGGTTTATAGAATGAATTAAGTTGGAATGTATTGTCAAAATTTATTCCTTGTAGTAATCTGTCCTCGATTTAAATCACACCGATCAAAATATGGACTAGTTCATTGGTGGTAAACAGCTGTCATCATTCAATCAAGGAGGAAAATTGGATGTCCAGGTCACACAAGCATTTCTTTATAACCGCCCTTGTAATGCTTATGGCCATCGGCGTTCTTGCACCTGCACAGACACAAGCAAGTACGGACGATGGCGGAGGGTAATGGCTTCCAAACGATAAAGTCGAAAAGCAACCGAGCTGATACAGTAAGGAAAGTCCATCGAAGAGCTTGGGATCAAGCAAGATCAGCTTCACAAAAAAGAAGGCATCCAGACATTAGATGAGTTAATAAAAAAAGAACAGCAAAGCGAAGCGACCTACAGAGCGAACTTGGCCCCAAAAGGAGGTAGTTTATGTGAAAAAGCAGTGGCGAGGATTGGCCATAGTTATGTGTCTAGCGTTGTTAATCAGCGTGATAGCGTCTTCAGACACGATCCAAGCAAGTAGTGGATCAACAGAAGAGGGGTACAGTTGGTTTGTTATACTTCCTGGAGATGCGAAAAAAGCAGCTTCAATGCAAAAACAGTTAGAGAAAGGGAAAACTCCTGTTGAACTGGGGTTAACCTCAGTAAAAACAGAGAAGCAGCCGTTACGATCCCTCAGCGATATTCAAAAAGAAGATGCCAAAGCTCAGCAGACCTATGATGTAAAGGTAGATCCACCTGTACAAATTAATAAAAAATGGGCACCACCAAGATTTCAATATGACTACATCAGCAAGCAAGAATGTTTAGATAACATTGAAAAAAGCGAAAGAGATGAAGGGTGGATTAAGAACCCTTATGCCTGGTGTCGAAGTAAAATCGTAAGCTACGGATGGGTAAAAGGTAAATGGCCTTTCCGCACAGTCTATGGGGTCGAGTATCGCATCACCGAAATCGGATATGGCACAAACTCTGAAGATAAGAACAAGAAGGAACGGGAAGTGAATTTCGACTATTACATCGACGATATCTATACCACGCACTCGATGATGAACGGAGCCAAATTGAAGGTGGATATCAACTGCAATGCTTTGGTTCATGTGGAGGACTGTAAAGAGTCGAGATCAACTCCAGCCATCGAAAGAACGATCGCTCAGTGGAAAAACAACAATTTTGGAACCAAAAAACTGTATTCCACCCCGCCGCCCAAAACAGATAGTAATCCTGAACAGACTGGCTACATGGAGTTTTTCACCCACCAAGTTATGGACCCACCTAGATTTCCCACACGAACAGTGGATTCTCCGAAACAGAAGGTTCGTTGGGATTCTGCAGACTACATGATTGTTATTAATCCCAATCAAACATTCTACAATGCCGGTATCTTTAGCAATGTCAAACCAGTCATTCATTTCTCTTACAACAATCCAAGCGTTATGAAAGAACAAGCACAACACATCAAAGATGCCCTGGAACAGCCAGAGAAAACTTATCCATATCCAGGAATGGGAAAGACTATCCCAAGCACTCTAACCAGACTAAAGGATAAAGAATTAATTCGTAAAAACCGGAAAAAATCACAAAGATGGTGTAAGAGGTTGGCTGAAGCAGGGACGATACCAAAACCGGCCAACAGTGAGTGTGACGAGTTTCCCTTTGCCTCTACGAATCAAGGTTCATATACTGGAAGCGAATATAGTGTTTCCGTTCGTTACATCGATAAGGATTCCAACCAAGCAGGTGGTGCATGGCTCGGTGCCTGGTACGCCTATGACCGGATCCTGGATGGAGATGCTTTTGATGTGGAGGTCGAAGCTCCTGAGAAAATCGCGACGATCCAATCGGAAGGCCAGCCTCAGGACGGCCAAGATAACCGGTCAAGTGACAACTTCACAATCGGGAACATCCCTCCTTACGCGACCAAGTTGCAATGGAAAATCGTCGACGGTCCGAAAGATGCAAAATTCGATGTCATGAAAGACATCAGCTTCGGCGTCGATGAAACGATCTTCTATGACCTAACAGACGGATCCGAGACAGAAATCGAAACGAGCGAAGATTTCTACATCGCTAGACCGGAAAACACCGATGGAGAAAGCTTCACTGTCGAAGTCTATGCAATCCCATAATAGTTTAGAGGCTGTCCAAAACAAATATAGGACAGCCCCTTCTCTTCTATTAAGTTCTTTTCGAGCGCATACCTTTCACTATTTTCAGGTTACCCACGTTGAGAAATTGAGCATATTCATTACTGGTTACATCTACTAATGCTACTTTCCCTTCCTCATCATAATGGATCCCCCATCCATATTTCTTAACTAAAGGAGAAGCCCTGAGGCAAGCTTTGGGTTTTGAAAAGAATTGTTCGCGGAGTTCATCTAGATTTTTACCTGATTCAATCTGGTTCTTGATCAGATAAGTTTTAAACTGTACATCTTCCTGGGTATATCTATAGGGATTATTTTTGATCAAGTCATATTCAATAGATGCGATCGTCGGTTTTCCACTTCTTGATGCAGGCACGGTACCTGCACTGACACCTGAATCCTCAGAAATGGTGATGAATGTGTTTTTGTAAGACATATAAACCCTCCCTAGGGTAAAAAAAATCTTTTGAAAAGGGGATGCTGGTCGTTTATAAGACTCATGATACTCGTTTCATTTATACGAAATTCTCGCTATAAACCTTCCGTAATTCAGCCGAATTGTCTTGCCACTCAATTGGATCACCTTTTATTATCTGGGTTAGGACAGATAAACATCTATGCCATCCTGCAGCAGTATTAACCGCCATTGTTTTATCGTCAAAAGTATGAGTGAAGATCATTCGTGCTCCCTCTTCCTCTTCTAATAACGAGATCTGGATCAAGTCGTCAACCTCTTGGAAACAGAATGTATGAGGCTTTTTCAATTCTGTGATGATCCCTTCATATGTCGTCCCTTCACCGTCATTGAAAGCGATCTTACCACCAGGTCTAAGATCCATCTCGCCAGTAGCGAATGGGTACCACTGAGAGAAATCACCAGGGTTTATAATCACACCAAAAACATATTCTAAATTAAAAGGAAAAAAACGCTCAAACCTCAAAGTATAACGGCCATCTGTTTCATGTAGTGTCCCGTAATTATCCATCATTTCATCCTCCTATTTTATTTCTTTAAGTTCATAAAGAATCATTCAGGAAAAAGGTGAAGCATTAACAAGATGGGTTTGCTCTTCTCTCAAAGATAGATTGAAAGTTGTCCCTGTAACAAAATATCAAGTAACCCAGAGTGAAGACAAGTATTGTGGCAAGAAGGAGCAAGGAATGATCTAAAGATAAATGGAGTAAGAAAATATTGGCTACAATTGGTGATAAGATCATAATCACAAAGGGGATAAATTGATTTAATAACAGTAAAATTCCACATATGACTTCCAAAGATTTCTCGATCACAAATAGATACTTGTATTGGAACATCGCCATTGCTTCTGGACTAGTTGCAATAAATGTGGCTCTAATCCAAAAATGACAAAATATCCGTTGATACCTGCGACAAGAAAAATTACACCTAAAAATAACCGACTTATGTGCATCAATACATCATTCAATTCCCTTCCTCCTATTAGAGTCTATATAAAACTTGATTTACAAGCCCTTGATGTCGGCAATAAGTTCAGGTAACCCATTATTGAAATAATGCCTATAGCCGTCGAGTTCCCGGGTATTTGCATGTGGAAGATTTTCTGCGTAATGACCAAGGTGGGAAATAGGTACGACTTCATCGTCCCGGCTTTGATAAAGGAAAATCCGAGATATTTGAGGGAGCTTTGATACGAAACCATCTTGCAGTGTGTATTCTTTAACTTGCCAATCTTCGTCTTTGCCCCAGAATGGAGCTGAAATCAGAAATAATCCAGAGATGGGTAGTTGGAAATTTCCTTCTTAAAGATATTTCAACAGAACGGAACCGCCCAAAGAATGACCGATTAACATAACCTCACCGTCCAATGCAGAAAGTTCTTTTTCAATCTGAACTTTCCAAAGTGTATACTCAGGATTTTCTGGCTCAGGCATCTTGGGGTTTAACACGTCGTATTCATAACCCAAAGCGTCTTTAAGATAGGCAGCCAGCTCGCTGCTTCCTTGGTGAAGAACTTGAGCTCCTGCACTATGTATGAATAACACATACTTCTTCATATTGTATACTCCCTTCTGGTAGCCTTCTTTTTGTTTTTATACCAATTGCTGCTTACTCAACGCATTCCTTAAACCATTTTCGCAATTGATTGATATGGGCTTGATGATAACGGCTATGGTCAGCCATATGCCATATTCCCCAACGAATGGTAGCTTTCTTTCCATCCTCATATACTACAATTCTATCTAAATCCTGGTCTGTTAAATAAATACATTCCGACTTGAACATATCAAAGACTTTCTTATAATCATGCAAAAGCTCTTCCAGTGGGACGTCTTTTATTTGTGGAAGCCGATCGTCCCTATCTAACATAGGTCCGTATTTTTCCTCCAAAGCATCCCGTAAAGGTTCACCTTTTATCCGAAAGACCCAAAGGAGATCCACATAATTTAAATGTCTTATTAATTGGCCGATGCTATTGAACTTTCCATCTGGTCCATGATAATCTACTTCTTCTTGTACCATTCCCGAAGTGATAGCGTTCAATCTTTGAAAGTTTTCTTTTACAGTAGAGTAGAACATTCCCACAATTGGATCCATGTTTGATTCACCTTTTAAATCAAGCAAAATAATACACCCTCCGAATCGTTTCACCTTAATTGTAAATGCGTTTTTCCAGAATGAATTTAAACTTCTTTTCATTAAATATGCTGAGTAAGTTGTTTCAACCGAATGTTTACAAGGGTTCCTTTAATTAAAGTCACCTTCTTTCCTTCTTAAAATTTCAATTTCTTTTCCAAATTATCTAATCGTTTATAGAATTCTATAAAAAATTGGTATGTATGCAATCACCACAATAATAACCCAAAACATTACCTCCTATAATTAAAGTCCATTCATTTAGCCTTTAAAAAACCAAATAAGGACTATTGTTCCCTATACCTTCTTCACCGTTAATTGCCTTCTTTTAAAATGAAATTAAATATTGAGTTAGACCCAGATTAAATGGAGCTACTGCTATTTACGGAGTAACACTTTGTTTACTTATATCAAGCCCCTTAGAATAATAACGGACAGTTTTTTTCGTTTTTAAAGCATATTCGATTTCCTTACTGGTACTACTGCCTATATAACCGTCAACATCAATAACAAAGATTTCGTCAGCCATATCAATTTTTCTAAAATGAATTTCTTTAAATAATCTTTCTTGCTCTTCTTTAATTTCAATTCCTTCACTTTGTTCAAAAAAAACAAGGCTAATTACAATCTGACCTTGTAAAGTTAGGGATGCCTCTGCTTCTCTAAACTGTTTCTTAAACTTGGTGGAACCACATAAAGTTATTACTCTCATAGAATCCCCATCCTCCTCGCTAAATATTATCCGAGTCACTCCAGAATACTGCCCATTGCTTAATACCAATTATTTCAAAATCACCAAAATAACTCAATCATTATTTCCATGAAAAAGAAACTTATGAACTGGTCAATCCCTTTGGCTATTCTTTCAAAGGGTTGTTCTTTCCTCCCGAAAAGGACGCGTCGTTCTAAACGAATCTCAGAGCCAGTAGAATTAAATAGCCATAATTTTAGGGGAGGGTTAGCTACGATGAATAATCAACCAACACCAGGGCACTTTTATTTAGATTCTAATAACCCTATGTTGATCGCACCTGAAAAACAAGCAGCACAACCTGAATCGATAACGGAAAAGACATTTATCGAAAGATCATTAGCCGAAAATCGGTTTTGGCTCCGTATTATGAAGGAACATGCCCTATTCTTAGGAGAAGGATTTAATCGAAAGGATAAAAACTTGATTCAACAAACGGATCGATTTTTCCAATTTTTCGAGCAACAAGAGAAAAGGGCACACCAAACACCTGCATCAGTTCAGGCAATAAGAAAGTTGAATGAAGACAGTATACAGCTTGTCTATGGGTTCCGGAATTTTAAAAGGAACCTCCTGATCCTTATTGTCAACTGTAAAATCTCTGGGTTCAACTTTCCGCTCTTAGTCGATCATATCGCCCGGGAAGCAGAATATTTCATGAGGACATTACAAAAGTTCAACCAAGGCATTCTTGATCCTGTCCAGGATGCGATCATTAGTGAAAACGTGTTTTGGTTACGAATCATGATGGAGCACTCCCGTTTCATCTCTGCTTTACTTGATCAGTCTGAGCGTAATCTTGTTAATACTGCTCGTAAATTTGGAGATGACTTTGAAGTCCTCTTGAATCAGGCGAGAGATGTGGAATCGATGTTATACAATAAAAAACCGACTTACCCTATCATTACTAGGATGAACCAAGAGAGCGAAAATGCTACCGAAGAATTAAGAGACTTTAAAAAGGCTGGGTTGGAATTGATTAAAACGTGTCAGATCAGGAATGTGATTAATCCGCTGCTTGCAGATCACGTCGTACGGGAAGCAGAACATTTCCTCTATATGATTGGTGTCCTGGAAGGAAGATTAAAGACAAAAATGAATCGGGAAGATGGCTGAATGTAAAAGTAAAATCAAAAATTTTGAATTAAGCCCAACATTGGTTTAATTCAGGGTTTTTGTAATGATCTGCTGGATTAAGATGTTATACCCTTTTCAGGATAAGAGGGAAGTTTATTCAATATGATTCATACAATTATTGCAACTGATCAATGGAGGGATTACGGTTGAAAAAGATACCTGTATCGGGGTTTGTTTATGAATGTGATGAAAACCATTCTGGATCAGAACATTCGCATACTTTGTATATAACACACTGGGATGGAAGGCCGGTCCATGTCCACGATTTTGAAGGCGTGACATCTTTTGACGTTGGACACCGTCACAGATATGAGGGGATAACAGAACCTGCACCTAGTGGAGTACAGCATACCCATCGATTTCATACCATTACAACCTTTGATGATGGGCATCGACATGAAATAATAGGGGTCACCGGACCGGCTATTCCTGTTCCGGAGGGTGGGCATATCCACGAGTTTGAAGGCGAGACTACGGTAGATGGGATGCCACCACATGAACATTCATATAGTGGCAGGACTAGTGTCGATTGATAGACCGGAACACTCGATCAAGTAAACATGATGACTAGGTCAGCATTAATACTCAAAATGATAGGGATTGTAGGAAGGTGCGATTCTTCCTTCAATCCCTATCAGTTCTTCAAGATGCTAAAACAAAGTAATAAGTTCTTAATCAACAAGCATTATCAATATTAGACTGGAACATTAGCATTATCGTATATCTTTTTCAAAGCCGGTTTACCGTCTTCTACTACGAACGAAGCACGGGTGACTATTGGAGCACCTGGTTTTGATACATAAGGGACGACCTGATAATCGGTTTGCCATTTATCTTGGGTCAATGTGCAACGGACATAACCACGCTGATTATTGAAAAATTTGATATGTGGATTTTCTGCCAATATTTCTGCAGTATTGCCCCGGACATCCGATCCATCTCCGCCGGAAGAAATGGAAGTCCCTACAAATTCGACACCGACATTTTCTGACTCAGGATCATCAAAATTCGCTCTGATCTCATTCGCCCAGCTTGAATGGACATCACCGGTCAGCACCACCGGATTG
Source organism: Pseudalkalibacillus sp. A8 (assembly GCF_045920555.1). Lineage (NCBI taxonomy): Bacteria > Bacillati > Bacillota > Bacilli > Caryophanales > Fictibacillaceae > Pseudalkalibacillus > Pseudalkalibacillus sp. A8. Next base: position 1,618,219 of record NZ_CP174509.1, on the reverse strand, counting down.
GAAATGTCCTTGCTCTTTATAAAATCAAGGATCCGTTGACGTGCAGCAGGATAACCATCCCATGCATCCATGCTGTAATGTTCAGCATCCGGTCCAAACCCATAATCACGACGAGCGAAAAAGACTTGTTGGGCAAGGATTTTCCATTTTGCGCTTGAAGCTGCAAGTCCATTTAAAAGCCAACGTTCTTGTTCGTCACCAAGCAGTGTCCGATTCGGATCCATCGACTCCTCACTAGGGCTGTCCCATCCATCCCCATTGGCTTGATCATCACGGTATTGTCGGGTATCCAATACATTGAATTCCACCAGGTTTCCAAAAGAGAGGCGTCGGTACAGCTGCATATCGATACCGTCCGGAAAAGAGGATCTGCGGAGCGGCATGTGCTCATAATAGGCCTGTAAAGCGATCGCTCTTCGTTTTAAAAAGTCTTCTTTTGATTGCTTATCAGGGTCTTGGGGAACTTCATCCGCCCAGTTGTTATCGATTTCATGGTCATCGAGTGTCACCAGCCATGGGAAGTTTGCATGTGCCGCTTGCAAGTCGCTGTCCAACTTATATAACGCATAGCGGTTCCGATAATCTTCTATTGTATAGATTTCTGGGAAGTCTTTGTCAAAAGGTCTGACACCACTTGAATCATGTCGTCCTTCATAAATATAATCCCCAAGATGGATGACAAGGTCGAGGTCGTCTTTCGCCATGTGCTGGTATGCTGTAAAATAACCTGTTTTCCAATACTGGCAAGAAGCGTATGCGAATGTAAACTTGTCTACAGTTTGATCGAGTGCAGGCGCTGTCTTTGTCCTTCCGACGGGGCTGATTTCATCACCAGCCTTAAAGCGGTAGTAATACCATGTAGCCGGCTGCAGCCCATTCACTTCCACATGGACAGAATGTCCAAGTGAAGGTTTTGAAACCTCTGTGCCTCTTTGGACAATTTTTTTAAAGTCTGGATCCACCGAAACTTCCCACTGAACCGGAAAGGGGTTGGATGACATTCCGCCGCCATTCAATGGATCTGGTGCTAATCTTGTCCATAAAACAACCCCATCTGGTAGTGGATCACCTGATGCAATTCCTAACGTAAATGGATATTGCAAAGAATTGGATGTTGCACTTGCCTCATTCACCGGGAATGCGTTGAGGATGGACGCCCCTAGTGCCACACCGACCACCTTGCCTGATGTTTTGATAAAACTCTTCCTGCTAAGCTTCTTGGTAAAATCCTTATAATCCGTCACTTTTATCCCTCCTTCTACATTTATCTATTATTGTAGAGAAGGATTGTAAAGGACTTGTCATTTCACTTTAAATATCATCAAATAGAGACGAATTGGTAGTTTCGTAACGTTTTTCGAAGATATTTCAGGATTGAGATAAGACTATTGGAGGAAATAATCCTGTTTTGATATTGATTCCCTCCTCATTTTCATAGAACACTGGAAATCAAAGTAAATAAGAGGATATAATTCCTTAATACTTTTTACAAGTCTTCCACAAAAAAAAGCAGCCTCAAAGGAGAGTCCTGCAAAATAGGGCGAAAAAATCTTTAATAGAGAAAAATCCACCAGTTAGAAAAGTTGACCTTAACTTTCTGGTGGATTTTTACATTGTTTCAAGAAGTATGGGCTGATATTACACATTTCCCAGCTCATTTTGTGGTAATAATTTTGTCATTCTTTTAATGTTTACAGCGAACACCGAGAGATAGGTTTGTATTTTCATACCTAATAAACCACGGTATTTCGCCCTGGTTAACCCATGGAATCTTTTTAATTCCGCATTCTTATGCTCTATAGATGGACGTACCTTTTTCCGTTCTTGATACTCTTCCGAGTCTAAGTACTTCATTTGTTGTTGATGTTCTTCAGAAATGATCCGAATGGAGTATGTTTTTGATTTTTTCCCCTCTTTATAACACCCTTCTTTTAACGGACATTCTTTACATATATCAACGTCAAAATAAAAAGTGTTCATTTGGTTTGTTCCAGTATCTTTTTTACCCGTTCGAGCTTTTCGAATACTATGGTGTCCTGCTGGACAAATCACTTGATCTCTTTCTTTATCATATTGAAAGTTGTCCTCTTCTCGTGCTCCATAAACAGATGGATTGAGTGGGATGGATGCTGTGATTAAATTTTGTTGTAAGTAGGATAAATTATGCTTAGATGAGTAAGCCGTATCAGCGAGAATTTCGTTAACTTCCATTCCACCAGCTTTAGATTGGTTCACTAATTCTTTTAATTGCTTACCGTCATCTACATTTCCTGGAGTGACCTGAACACCCGTAATAATTTCTTCTTCGGTCATCGCAAGATGATTCTTATAACCATAAAAGGATTTTGTAGTAGACTTCCATCCAAAACGCGCATCCGGGTCTACTGCTGACAGAATCCCTTTCTTCGAAAGAAGCCTTTCGTCTTCGACAATTCTCTTTGCGGTCTCCAGCTTATCCTTTATCGCGCCTTCCGCATCTGGAAGAGCCTGTTCGATTTGTTCACCTAAATGGGCTAAATACCGAAGCATTTCTTTAGCTTGTTCTTCCTCTGGAATATCATTAAGCTTTGGAGCTTTAGGTAATTTTTTATGTAGTTTGGTATGTTGTTTTTTAACGGCTCTGGAGAGCCTTGAAGCTGCTTTTGTTAGCACTTGTAGAGGCGAACGCTTACTTGCGTTTGCTTGGGCATGTGTAGAATCTAAAATGAGTGCTTTCGATTGGATGATCCCTTTTTCCTGGCACTGCTTGACGAGTTCTTCCAATACTTCCTCTACACGATTAGCTCCTAATCGATGGTTTCGAAATCGACTTAATTGTGTAGGATGGGGTAAAGAACTTTCGGGATTCAATCGTAAAAACCACTTATAAGCTAAATGTAAATTGGCATCTTGAATGACTTGATCATCGGATAAATCATATAAGGTCTGGATGAGAAGAATTCGAAGTAGTAACTCTGGTTCAGTCGCTGGTCGTCCGTAATACATACAATATGATTCCTTCGTAAGGTCATATATAAATGAAAAATCAACCACCTTATCGATTTTCTTTAATAGGTGATCTTCTGGTATTAAATTGTACAACTCGGCATGAAAGGAAAGAGTTTCTTGATATTGATCTTTTAACATTTATCCAATTCCTTTGCATTTTTCTTTCATCATATCAAAAAACGCCCCGAAGGGCGCTTTTTCCAGTTACTGTATTCGTTTTGCAGGACTCTCCAAAGGGCTGCTTTTGGTTGATGCTATTGTTTCAGATCTGGATTTTCCCGTTTAGCTTCCTTGACTCTAGGTTTGCGATATCCACCCGCGATATCTGCTTGTTTGAATTCTTTCGTATAAAGGACTTCTTGAGCGTCTGATAGTTGGACCCCATCCCCTCTGATAGGCTGATACTGTGTCTTTTTAGCCATGGTGCTCATCCTTTCTGTCGGAATTAGGTTTATGTTATTTTTACCCGCTCTATCAATGCGATAAACATAAGCTGTTTATTTTCCGTTTTTTAACTAATTCTTTTAAGCTATTGTAGAATCAGTTGATTAAGGGTTTTTGGATACTCTGTAATCAATTCAGCACCATTCTTTCTAAGAACAACAGTATCAGAGTGCCTGAAACCACCAATTCCTGGTACATATATACCTGGCTCAACACAAAACACCATTCCTTCTTCCAGATCCAGATCATTATCAAAACGGACATATGGTTCCTCATGTGCGGATATCCCTAATCCATGCCCAGTTCTGTGAACAGCATACTGTCCTAAGTCTGATTCTTCTATGACTTTTCTTGCCACTTTATCTACTTCAGCAGCAGTGACTCCGGGACGGATAAAATCCAATGCTTTCAATTGTGCCTCTGTAGCTACCTCGAATATCTTCTTTTGTTCATCGTCAGGTTCACCGACAAAGATCGTCCTTTCCAACTCTGCCCTATACCCATTAAGTGCAACCTGGCGACTATGGATAATAGCATCTCCTCTTTCAAAGCGTCTCGTATTTGAAAAAACATGCGGTAAGGTTGTTCGTACTTCACCAGATGGTGACATGACGATAAGATCTAATGTCGCCCCTTGGTATTCAGTTGATGCTTTCGTGTATATTGCAAGATCCCCCTTTGAATCGATTTCCAGTTCACTGATACCTTCCATACAAGCTTCAATGGACGTTTTGACACCTAGATTGACCAATTCTCCAGCTTTCTTCATCATATCGATTTCTTCTTCATCTTTAATGTAACGCATACGTACGAGCTCTTCTCCAACATCCGAAATGGAAAATCCCAAGTTTTTGATGAAATGATACAGACTTGCAGGGGCGCTGCCAAGATCTAATCCTACTCGAGTCCCCTGGGAATATTGAGATAAGACTTCCCTTACAACGGTCATTTGGTCAGTTTTAACTTCTTCAGGATGTTCATAATAAACCTCGATATGGTCCACTTCTGCTTCTTGGATAGCATGAAGCTCTTCTAACCCAGGAACAATCAAAGTACTCTTATCAATGTCGACAACAAGATAAATCGGCCTTGAATAAATCAGCGCCTTGAATCCAGTCAAGTAATATTGGTGGTCCGGTAACATCACAACTGCAGTAGATAGGCCATTTTCTTCAAGATGATTTCTAAAACGAACAATACGATTTTTAATGTCCATAGATAAAACCCTCCAATTTATTTATGAATACTCGTTGCTGGATCGACTTTCAGCTTTGTAGGTGTAGTTAACAGACTTACAACAATTAACGCAATAACTGACAAAGGTAATGAGAACAGTACACTGTTCCAATCCATTGGTTTCTGAAGCCCTATTTCCCAAAATATCGTTGCTGCTCCACCAATGATTATGGAAGATAAAACCCCAGGTGTAGTAGCCCTCTTCCATAGAAAGCTAGCCAAAATTGTTGGGGTGATTGCAGCTCCATACATGGTGTAAGAATACATTTGAATCGATAACACTGAAGGAAAGAACTGGCCAAGACTATAAGCAAAGACTCCTAGAAGGATAACGATATAACGGTTTAATTTAAGCAGTTTATTTTCTGCTATTACATTCTTTCTAGCCCCCTGAATCAAGTCATATACAAGATTCCCAGCTGAAGATAATAAGTAGGAGTTTCCAGTGGTAATGATAAAAGCGACTGATGCTGCAAGAATCAGCGATCCAATTCCTATTGGCAATCCACTTGCGGCAAGTTCTAGTATCGCGGTATCTGGAGGAATATTCGGGAAAAGGACGATGGAGCAAGTTGCAAGTATAATAGCAAGTCCCATGATCAAAACATCACCGATCAGAAATCCATAACAGATTTCTTGGCAATAGCAGGAGTTTTTGCAGATGAAAAACGTTGGTACATATTTTGATCACCCAGTATCAAAAGAAAAGTCGGTAAGAAAAAGCCCAACAACTGCGGAACAGTCAATCCGCCGTCCCATGCTAATTGATGATCCGCTAATCCAGCTGTCAATCCATCGAACCCACCAACAGCTGATAATGCAAACGGAATACCTATAATGAAACCAGTAACAATAAGGAAGGAACTTAGAAAATCAGTATAAGCGACAGAAAACATGCCACCGGTAGTTGCAAGGAAAATAACGACAGCAGCAGTAATCAAGGTACCTAATTCAACAGAAATACCAGTGGTGATATTCAGGACATAACCTCCGCCAATGAATTGATAAGAAGTTATTCCTACATAAGCTAGTAAGATAAAAAGAGCTGAAATCGTTCTTGTTTTCTTGCCGAATTTGATTTCTAACATCTCAGGAATGGTATATTTACTCAAGGAGCGAGCTTTATCCGCTATGAAGTATAGTATGAATATACCTATCGGAGCACCTGCAAAGTAAATGATTGAAGCGAGTGGCCCATACTGATAAATGAAGCTCGCTCCTCCAACAACGGTTCCGGATCCAACCCAAGTAGCCAAAAGGGTCCCGATCAGAACAATTCTAGGGAGCCGTCTGCCAGCAACCATGAAGTCTTCACTCGTTTTAACTTCTCTTTTTGCATAGTAGATGCCCATCAAGATCATTAGTAGCAAGTAAAGTACAACAATGGTGATATAAATGTTACCCAACGTTTATCCCCTCCTTTTAAACTGGTAATTTCTTATTTGCACTTCATATTTCTCCTTCTTAATTGACAGTCTTTTACCGAGTATTGAGTAAATAATTAATGAAGAAAACACCCCAGAAAAGTGAAAACCAATTTGAGACGATCGATTTACTCTCATTACTTTCTTAATGCAACACGTGATGAGTATTTTTTTATTTTATGTTTCTTACCATAAATGACTTCTATTATTAAAATTCAGTAATAAAATAATAGTAGCAAACAGAAAAAAAATTAAGAATGGTAGTTTGGTGTTATTTAACTATTTGACAATTAAGCTTGTTTATTATTAGTGATGCGTTATCACCATATATAAGAATTTATAAAGTTGCCTTATGTCTATATATCAAAAATAATGACGAACATTGTCCGTCAATTAAGCATTCAGTTACATTACAAAAGGTACAGGTTTTGAAAAAAGGCTGTCGAAATTTTGAGGTTTATTTATTGGACCCTCCTCGAAAGGCAAAACTGACTTGAATATCGCTTTATCCTGTCAGCCATATGTAAAATATAGACATAGTTTTACATTTATTAAAATGTATTTATTTTTTTATGTGAGGTGTATAAAATGACAGCTTTGGATGTTTATGAGGACATTTACCGTAGTTTAATTATTGAATTTCAATCAAAAATCGGTCGTCCTTTATTAAGTGATGAAGTTCGTTATATTGAATGGGTTGCAATGAAAGCTTGTGGAGAATATTCATAATCAAAAACTTGGAGGGTCCAAAACCACTATAAAGTTAAGTTTTGACCCTCCTGTAAATTATTCATATATTTCGTCAGCATGGTCGTAACGAATTTTTTCGGAATTTGTTTTACCCTTTTTATTTTTTGCTTTATCTTGTCCCGTTTCAACGTTCGTCAAACCTTGATTAATGTCAGATCCCGCTGTTTGTCTTGTATTATCATTTTCTGGCATGTTCTCACTCCTTTCTTTTTATGGCTATTATTTTACCCAGAGTTTTAAATAATACTTATTAGAAAGTTCATCTGTTTGTTCCCATGATAGATAATCTATTTGAACTCTATCTTACAAGAGTTCTATCGAATAATAGACTACTTTCTATGGCATGGATTTTTGTCGTATCCATGAAACACCGTACTTTACCGATAACGTCATAACACTGAAAAAAGAATAATCGCAGATGATTTCGTTTGTGAAACCACCTGCGATCTTTAAATCATGGGCTTAAATTACGCCGCTTCTGTATTATTTTTATTGTCATTCGCTTTTGATTTCCATCCGATCCAGAATAGAAGCGCAAGGATTCCCAAGATCACGAGGACGACAAGGATATTCGATTCGATCACCCGGATAAGATTTCCGAGTACGATTCCGACTACACCAAAGTCTGTATCTCCAAAAGTCGTACCTTCAAATCCTAAGGAGCCGAGCACCGGTAACAACAGCGCTGGCAAGAAGCTGATCATGACGCCATTCGCCATCGAACCGATGATCGCACCTTTTCTTCCCCCAGTTGCATTTCCGAAAACACCTGCCGCAGCACCTGTGAAAAAGTGGGGTACCAACCCTGGGACGATCACCTTCAATCCTAATAAAGGCAAGAATGCCATACATACTAACCCAGCGACAAAGCTCGATAAGAATCCAATGATGACTGCATTACTTGCAAATGGGAAGACAGCTGGGCAATCCAGTGCTGGTTTTGCATTCGGTACAACTTTATCAGCAATACCTTTGAACGCTGGCACAATTTCACCAAGGAGCATGCGGACACCAGCAAGAATGATATACACGCCGGCAGCGAAAGTAAGACCCTGCATAAAGCCGAATACAAGGAAGTTTTGTCCTCCGCTTAATTCTGTTTCAATGTACGAGGATCCCGCAAAACCCGCTACGATGAAGAATAGGATGACCATCGTCAATGATACGGAAACAGAGGTGTCACGAAGAAAGCCAAGTGATTTAGGAACCTTGATCTCTTCAGTGGACTTGGATCCTTTTCCGACAGCTTTTCCAACCGCTGCCGATACAAAATAACCGATGGAACCGAAGTGACCGATCGCGAAATCATCGGAACCTGTTACCTTGCGGGTGTACGGTTGCAGCATTGCAGGAAAAAGGACCATCAATGAACCTAAGATGATCGAACCGATGATCACCATTGTTACTCCGGATAATCCTCCTGTTTTTAAAATAACCGCAATCATACACGCCATGAACATCGTATGATGCCCTGTCAAAAAGATGTACTTGAATGGAGTGAATCGCGCCAACAGGATGTTGACGATCATGCCGAACAGCATGATCATAGCCGTCTCAGTACCGAAGCTTTCCTGGGCAAGCGCAACGATCGCTTCATTGTTCGGTATGACACCGCCTACCGAAAATGCTTCATTGAACATATTGCTGAACTTATCCAACGATTGGACGAGTACACCTGCACCTGCACCGAGGATGACAAATCCCAATACTGTTTTCAGCGTTCCTGAAACGACGTCCCCGGAGTTTTTCCGTTGGACAAGCAGACCGATCAACGCAAATAGTCCGACCAGGATCGCAGGCGTACCTAAAATATCATTCATTATCAAATCAACCATGGTTACCGCCCCTTCATTTTATATTGGATTACAAATTGTTTTCTAACGCTTCACGGAGCTTGTTTTTATCCATCAAATTCTTAAGCTTGACTACGTTTTTCTTTCCATCTTCCAAACTTTCCACAATGTCTTCAGACCCCAGATATAAATCGGCTTGTTCTGTCTTCGCTGTAGCGAGGTCCGTATGTGACACCTCTGCCTCTTTCCCCATATCCTTCAAAGCCGCATTTACATTCATCTCCACAATCATGCTGCTTCCTAAACCATTTCCGCATACCACTAATATCTTTTTCATTTTCTAGTCCTCCTTTATTGTTAAGCAGTAATAGCTTGATTGATCAATTCAACCACGCTCGTGCGATCTTCTGATAAAATCAACCGATCGACGTTTTCCTCGTTTGATAACAGTTCTGTCAATTGAGCCAGCGCTTTAAGATGCGTCTGGTTGTCTATTGCCGCCAGCACGATGATGAGCTGCGCCTGATGTTTCGTTTGTGAGGAAAAATAGACAGGCTCTTTCAACCTCAACAGGCTCATCCCCAATCGCTCGACACCTGCTTCTGGCCTGGCGTGTGGAATTGCGATCCGCGGGGCGATCACAATGTACGGGCCAAGCTCCTTCACATTTTCGATCATTGCCTCTACATAATCCGAACGGATCGAATCCAGATCGACCAAAGGTTGTGCAGCGAGCCGGATCGATTCCTCCCAATCAGCTACACGGTCTTCGAGCTGGATCGTTTTCTCTGTTAATAATTCATTGAGCATAGGTTTCCGCAGCTCCTTTGTTTTTGGTGACTTTGTTTTCAGCAACTCCGATAATTCTCTCTTCAATTCCTCTTTTTCGTGTATAATTGCGTGTCGTTCTACGACTTCCAGCACCCGATCCGGCAAATCCTTCGACCTTGTATCCTGACCAAAGAGCTCATTCATCCGCTGGAAGACGTACTCTTTTTCAGTAGTGGATAAAATGGCCGGTACATGGATGACTGGAATGCTTTTCGGTTTGATGAAATTTGTGGAAAAGATCACATCCACATCGTAATCATTCCTCTGGAACTCTCTCATGGAAAGCGTCTCGATGACTTCAAGTCCTGTAATCAGGTTTTCCAATTGTGCTTTCAGCATGTTCGAAGTGCCGATTCCATTCTCACACACGATGATCGCCCTGTATTTCGTCTCAACCTGCTTCTTTTCTTTTGTAAGCCAGCCTCCAAAGTGCAAGGTGATGTAGGCGATTTCCTCATCAGGAATCGATTGGCCCACATAATACTCCAGGTGAAGCATAACCCTTTTCGTCAAATGATAGATATCCTGATAGTTCTCCTGGATGCTTTGGGACAATTCGTTCCCGATCTTTACGCCATATTTCAAGCGGTAATAGGTCGGTTTAATATGCGAAATGAGATTCTCTTTAAGCCCCTGCCGATCATCAAAAATGACACAAGCATAGGTTTGAAAGTCCGAAACCATTCTGCTGACAACTTGTTGAAGCCCCTCCAGTTCACTTTGTGCATAACGGCTGAAATCATCATGATGGACTTTCGAGCCAAGAAGATTCATCGTGATGAAGCAAATCTCATCTTCAGGAAAATGGACTTCCCACATTTCTTCCAGTTTCTTCGCGATATGCAAGGCAGCCTGATAGGCTTCCGTCTGTTGGAGAACGCTCTTCTCTTCAGGGTCGACAGTAACCAATCTTTGCAGATGGATCCGCTTTAGGATAATGAAAATTTGAAGCGATAAGATCTCGACCATCTCATCGGTAAGCGTCAATCCCAATTCTTTTTCAGCATCATATAATAGCGTTTTGACTGAACGTCTCTTATCCTGCGTCGAACCTATATCCTCAAGCTGGATCATTCGAAGGATTTCATTTCGAACATTAGGCCATTCTTTATGTGAAAGGACTGTGGAGAGAAGGTCTGATAACATTCCTCTCTTGTTTTCCTCAGAGCCATCAAGCACATAGCCTGATCCGGGTTTGTAGTGTAGCTTGAGGTCGTTTCTACTGAATTCTTGCTTGATCGACTTGAGGGCTTCCGCAACAGTACCCCGGCTCATACCAGTGACCTCTATAAATCGATCCATAGAGGCTTCCTGCTCTTCAAGTAGAATGATAGCTTTGATCAGCTGTTCACGCTCTTGTTTGGATAATTGATATTGCCATCCATCAAACCCATCTTCATGATGAACCTCTACTTTGGACCTTGTTTTCCCAGGTAAGTATAGGCCCTTGCCACGGATATTCTGGACCGGCTCCAAGTCCTGATTTTCCAGCCAATTGTTGATTTGATGGAGATCATAATAGATAGTGCGTTGAGAAACCCTCATCTTTCTGACTAATTCTTTTGTCGGGATGGGAGTATAGGATTGTTGAATGATGGATAACAAGTGTGCACGCCTTTTATCCAATACCATGGGGATCCCCCTTATCTACAAATCTATTTTTGCATATTTGTACTTCAATGAAAGTGATGATCATCATCTACCTATATAATAACGCTTATATCAAGCCAATGTAAGTGTTTCCAATGTGTAAATGTTGTAAATTCAAAGTTTGCAAGATTATACTCTATATAGTCTGAATGGAAAAAGACCATATTAGATGTTCACTCTAATATGGTCTCTATGGCCGTACTTGAGCTGATTTTGGCCGTACTTGAGCCTAATTACCTCCATTACCAAACGCAACATGTATCAGTCTCAAGTCTTATTTAAAAATATGGCCCTGGATTGTTTTTCTGCCTCCATCTGCATAGTAATCTGAATATACATCGAAAAATCATACATGGAGGATGCTATTATCATGAACAAGTCAAAGAACAGGTTAGGATTACCTGTAGTAACACTCTTTTTATTAGCATTGTTAGGGATTCCTCGTGTAATCGCTCATGATCTGAATTGGGTGGAACCTGGGGGCCTGTCCAATATGCTGCTTGTGTTTATTCCCCCGCTAATTTGGTTAGGAGTTGTAGTGAAGAAAACGACCAAGCCCTTTAAACCGCTTTTATTGATTGGAATATTCTACGGAATCCTATTAGGCTTCACCCACCAACTGTTATGGACCTCAGTTTTTGATTCGTCACCTACTTTAGGTAGTACTTTAAGCGATGTATCCGTATCAACAAACGCTCTGATCACGAGAATGTTTGGATTCATCAGCAGTTTACTTACTGGAACGGTGGTTGGTTTGATAGTGGGACTAGTCGGCTCATTCATTAATTCTATTCGTGGGGTATCTACCAGAAAAACCTGAGGGGGCGCAAATGTCCCTCAGGCTTTTGTTAGTATGCGAGATTATGAATTTGTACTTGCGTATTTAAGCTTCCGTTTCACTGCTGGTTGGGTACCGAGGCATACCGTGACCATGGTGAGAAAACCGAAGATCGATCCATAAAAGAGAGCGATGAACAGATTCTCAACAATACCGAGACTGGTCAGAATAATGTAAAGGCCAGCTCCCCCGATTACGGATGCAATGGCGCCATATTTATTGGCATATGGCCAGAAGTAACCGAGTGCAATCGGAGCGACAATCCCACTGATGATCGCAGATGTTCCGAATTGGGTCAACAGAGCCAAGGATTCAGGTCGCTCGATCGACAAGTACAGCGATGCGACACCGATCAATATAAGCGAATACTTCGAAATCTTCATGGCCCGATCATCGACGATCCCTTCCGTCACATGTTTGTTTTTCAACAAAAACGGTCCAACCAACGGCTTGAAAAGATCGTTCCCGATACTTGACGAGATCCCAAGATACAGGCTGTCCGTCGTCGAAAGGATCGCTGAAATGATGCCTGTCACCATGATTGCAACGACGATCGGATGAAATGCCTCGATCAGGTACAACGGAATCGCCTTATCTGCTGCATCCAAGTTCGGCAGGATGACACGGGCAGCAAGACCGGCAAAGACCGTCAGCGTCGACAACAAGAACAATGAGATCCCGGCAGACAGTGTGAACGGCCGCAGCTGTTTCGCATCATCGAGCGTCAGAATTTTATTCATCAGATGCGGCAATAGTACGAAACTGAACAACAGCCACTGGATGGACAGGATCGAAAATCCGCTTGAAAAAGGACCGTCACTTGTTGATGTCGCGGATAGCAATTGCGGACTTGCCGAAGCAAGCTGTCCTTGGAGCTTACCGAATACCCCAAGGCCGCCTCCGATCGTCCATAGCAATGAAACGAATATGACGACGGATGTGATCGACATGATGATGCCCTGGATGCCGTCACTTACCAACTGCGCGAATGCACCGCCCCAGCCGACATAAAGGATCGTAATCACTACTCCAAGTACGACTCCCCACGTATATGGGATACCGATGATCGTTTCGAACATCGTCGCAAGACCGACGTTCTGACCGACGATATAATAAACGTTGAACAGGATCAACAACGCGACGAGGACGCGGATGGTGCTGCTTTTATAACGAGAACCGAGCCATTCCGGGAGCGTTACGACCCCTCCGTTTTTTTGACCGTATTTCCAGAATGTCTTGCCGAACAAGAGCAGTCCGAACCAGGAGACGCCGAAACAGCCGAGGGTCCACCATAACGCAGAGTACCCGTACGTATACGCCCAACCTGGCACCCCGAGGAAAAGATTGGCACTGGCATAGGATGCCCCGAAGCTCATCCCGACGATCCACGGATTCACCTTCCCTTTCGCGATTGTGAACCCGACGAGCGTACGGCTATGGACAGCTCCTTTCTTCCCGAGCCAGATGACGAATATGAAATAAGCGATGAGCAGTGTGATCGTTATCCAGATAAATGATGTCGCGTATGATCCCATTTATGATTTCCCCTCCTTACTTTCCTTCGGGTATAGGTGATTCCATAGTCCAAGTCCTACAATCCAAAATGCTGCAAGTCCGATAAAATAGAAAGTTAACATGCTATCCCGCCTTTAAACCGTTTCAAGTTCTTTGCGCTTACGATATTGTGTTCCAGTATGTGTGTCAGGGAGGTGTGTCTTCCCAGATCCGAACAATTTCTCCCGATAGGTTCCTTCTTCATAATCCTTTTGAACGAGGCCTCTTTCTTGTAAAATCGGTACGACCAGCTCGATGAAGTCCTTGAATGTTCCCGGTGCCAATGTATAAGCGATATTAAAGCCATCGACATCCGCTTCCCTTACCCAGCGTTCGAGTTCATCAGCGACTTGTTCCGGTGAGCCGACGACAAGAGGTCCGCGTCCACCAAGCCCGACATGCTTCGCCAGTTCCTCCACCGTCCATCGTTTTTCCGGATCGGCTGTCGTAAAGATTTCAACCGCTGACCGCATCGAATCGTTCTCGATATATTCAAGTGTTTGGTCCGGTTCCAATTGTGAATAATCGATCCCAGTCCAACCGCCCAGGAGCGCCAATGCTCCGTCATAGCTCACGTAGCTCTTCTGTTCTTCATGCTTTCGTTTCGCCTCTTCTTCCGTCCGGCCGACGATCGGTGTAAACACAGTGAATACCTTGATGCTATCCCGACCACGTCCACTCTCTTCTGCCTTTTGACGGATATCATCGACCGTCTTTCTTACGATCTGTGGTGTCGGACCTGCGACAAAGACACATTCCGCGTGGTGTGATGCGAATTTCCTTCCACGAGGTGATGCTCCTGCCTGGTAAAGGACCGGCGTACGTTGCGGTGAAGGATCACAGAGATGAATACCTTTGACGCGGAAGTGCTTCCCATCATGATCGATCTCATGCACTTTTTCAGGATCGGCAAACACTCTCGTATCTTTGTCGTGCTTAACCGCATCGTCCTCCCAGCTGCCTTCCCACAGCTTATAGACCACTTCCAGGAATTCCTCCGCAAGCTCATAACGGTTATCATGCCCGATCTGCTGGCTCAGTCCATAATTCCGTGCAGCACTGTCGAGATAGGAAGAAACGATATTCCAGGCAACCCGTCCGTTTGTCAGATGATCAAGTGTCGAGAACCGTCTTGCCAACGTGTAAGGCTGTTCATAGGTCAACGTGTACGTAAGGCCGAAACTGAGATTCTTGGTCGCTTGCGCCATCGCTGGAACAAGCAGAAGCGGATCATTGACCGGAACCTGGACACCCTGGCGTACTGCAGCGTTCCGACTTCCTTTGTACACATCGTAAACACCGACGACATCCGCCAGGAACAGTCCATCGAATTTCCCTTTTTCAAGCAGTTGTCCGAGCTCCACCCAGTAATTGATGTCGTTATAACGGTCCGATTGGTCCTCCGGGTGCGCCCATAACCCCGGTGATTGATGTCCTGCACAAGCCATATCAAATGCATTCAACAGAATTCGTTTTGTCATTTCTTCTCCTCCTCAAGGATTGTTGTAAGTTTTTTTGAAAAAGAAAAAACCTCTTCTGAAAATAAGAAGAGGTCGTTGGTCACGTCTAAGGCTCTTCTTATCTTTCAAGCGTAAAAGCTTGCTGGAATTGGCACAGTACTTTGATAAGTCTGTTGCCGAGGCTTCATCGGGCCAGTCCCTCTGCCTCTCTGGATAAGAAATCACTATTCATTTAGAGTCGGTGGTACACGTGCATCCTCCTTTTATAAAATAATAAAACCCCTTCTTAAAAAGAAGAGGTTGAGAATACAGAATCACTCGGCTCTTCTTATCTTTCAAGCATTGGATGCTTGCTGGAGTTGGCACAGTGCTCTAAAAGCCTGCTGCCGAGGTTTCACAGGGCCAGTCCCTCCACCTCTCTGGATAAGAAAAATTCGTTCAGATGAAATTTTTAATATGATTCATAATTTACTACTTACACTTCGACCTGTCAACAGGAAAATTGAATTTTAAAAATATTTTATCAAAAAACTATTGTAATAGCTTGAGAAATATACTCGCTTTCCGCTAGCAATCCGCAAGTATGAAGCGTCCATAGAGCAACTCTATCCGTTTTTTCCGCTCGACTGTCCGTATGAAGCGTCCATAGAGCAACTCCATCCGTTTCTTTGCCCTCGACTGTCCGTATGAAGCGTCCATAGACAACCTATCTGTTTCTTTGCCCTCTACTGTCCGTTGACTACGATAATTAATGGAAGCAGCAAGTTATCTGAAGTGAACTGAAGCTCTGTTCCCTGTACCGCCCATTGCTCTCCTCCATAAGGGAGGAAAGCGTCGAAATAGATCTGTGTTGTTGAAACGGTTCCAGTAATTTTCCCACAAACTTTCAGAAACAAAAAATCATGATAAGTACAAAGTAAATCACCATTTTATCCCCTTAAGCCAGTTCAATATATTGGCCTTCCGTTCCTTTTTCGGCCGATCATCTATACATCGATTCAGGATCGCTTCATGCGGCGAACAGATTGGACACAACTGGAAAATTTCATAAGGAGGAAAATAAGATTGATAACGAACAAAATGTTTCTCAATAGAGCATCACCTCCAAGAGCATGATACTCTATTCTATTAAACTAGCAGGAGATCGGTTTGTGCTGATGATAGAGAAAATAGTTTTTTCAGTCAATAGAATGACTTGATTTTAGGCTTTGTACTCTTCATTGTTGATTTCTACGAAATTTCGCTATTGAAATATCAACAACATAGCGGCATCTAATTTTAAAAGTCTTCATTCATGTCGATGCTTTCTATGAATCTGACAAACTCCCGTACCATATTCAAATTCAAGGATTCCTTATGGTATAGCATCCACGTTTTCCTCAATAATGGTTCTTCCTCTTTTGTATTCAGATCGATGGTATATAATCCTTCCGTATCTCTTAAAATCATGCTCGGCATGATCGCATACCCTAAACCGTTAAGCACCATCTCCTTACACGTATCGACCTTATCCACTTCGATATTGATCAATGGGGGATGTGGATAATTTTCAGACCACCAGTCATCGATTACGCTCTTTAGAGAGTATTCGGACCGATAATCGATCCTCGGCAATTCGGGGAGTTCATCCAAATGGATCGGTTCCTTGGAGACGATACATATCGTTTCTTCAAACAATAAATGTTTTTCATCCACCCAATTGAAATCTCCCTTCACAAATGCAATATGGATATCCTTCTTAGGCAATAACGGTGCAATCTCACTGCTCCATCCTGATGTGACTTTGTATTCGATATTCGGGAACCTGTCTTTGAAAAGCTTCAGAACGCCAGGCAATTGATAATGGGCGAAGTAATTCGATACCCCTAGCCTTAATGTTCCTGACACAATGTCCTTCATGTCATGTACATTTTCCTTGATGCTCCGGATCCGCAACAACATTTCATCTGCGCATTTTGCCAGATACTCCCCCTGGGACGTAAACTGGATTCCCCGCCTTCCTCTGTTGACGATTTTCACACCGAATTCTTTTTCAATCTGTTTCAGTCGGTTGGTCAAAGCAGGCTGGGATATATAAAGCCTTTTTGCTGCTTTCGTAATGTTTTTCTCCCGATATAAAATCTGCAAGATCGACCAATCACGCGTTTCCATCAGCATCCCTCCCAGATATAATGAAAACTTATCGATATCCATTCGATTCCAATATTTTATTTATACCAAAAAGTATACTATATTTTTTATATAAGGGAGCGAACTGAATTATGAACAAAAACAACATATTTTTTCGCAACATGATGTTCATCCTTTTGAGCAGTATCGGTGGTTTCCTACTCTCTTTTACAGGTCTGTCAATCGGCTGGATGATCGGGTCATTAGTAGTTGCGACTTTACTCTCCTATCGTAAACCTCAATTTCTACAAACTAACGAACAAGGAATCTCGAAATTTTGGACCTGTATTGGACAATGCCTATTAGGGATCGAATTGGGACAGAAAATCAATCTGTCCGTTATGAGCGTCTTCATGGAAAATTCCCTCGCCATTATTTTCATGCTGATCATGTCCATCATTTTCTCCATCATTTCTGGTTATGTCCTTTGGAAATTCAGTAAGACAGATATGCTTACAAGCTTTTACGGTACTGCCCCTGGGGGACTTACGGCAATGCCCAGTATCGCCGAAGAGGTCGGGGCCAATACGGCAATCGTAAGCATCATTCAGACAATACGCGTTTTCCTCGTCATTTTGATGATCCCGATGATTGTTTCCTATTTGTTGGTGACGCCTCACCACTCTGGTGCAGCGAATAGTGCTTTAATGATGGCTGCACCGGAATTCCAGTTCACGCAACTGTTTTGGACCTTTGCCCTTGTTTTCGCAGCATGGGGAGGGGCTATTTTAGGGAAAAAGCTGAAATTCCCAGCTCCTTGGACAATTGGAAGCATGCTGGGTGTAGCGATATTCCAGACAGCCGGCTCTTCGATGGTCGGTCATGATCTCATCGCCTGGTGGCCGACCACGTTCATGATCCTTGCACAAATTTTGATCGCCTCCAGTATCGGCGCCATGTTCCATAAGAATATGTTGATCGGGCTGGGGAAAATCGTCAACCTTGCATTGATATGTACAATTGGGTTCATCCTTGCAATGTTCGGCTGTTCGTTCATCGTATCGAAGCTGACAGAAATCACTTTCGTGACAGCCACCTTGGCTTTTGCGCCAGGTGGGATTGCGGAAATGGCAACCACGTCAGTTCTGTTGGATGGAGATTCGACCTTCGTCGTCGCCGTTCAGGTGCTCAGGATCATTGTCGTCCTCCTGTTTTTACCGCCTTGTTTCAAATTCATCGAACATTATGAAAAGAAAAAGGTTGAATTATCCGGTTGAAGGAAAAGAAAGTGGCTATTACCTAAGGGGGTCTATTGACCCCCGAAGCCATCCATATTTATTCTTAAGAATACCCTACTGCACTACATATGAAAGAATCTACTGAAGAGGAATTATACAAAGCCACCGATTACTGTAAGTAAAAAGGGATGAAAAAACGAACACCATTTTGATGTTCGTCAAGTGTAATTATTAATTTTTAGTAGCTGTATTCCCCATTGCAATAGAAATTCTATTCCAACTATTGATTTGATTGATAATTAGTACAAGGTCAACATATTGTTTCTCGTCATAATGTTCACGGACACGCTTGTATAGATCGTCTGGCACTCTTTTTGTAGGAATCAGGGTGATATGCTCGGTTAGTTCTAAAGCCACTTTCTCTTCAGCTGAATAAAAATCGCATTCTTTCCAAGCATTTAAACAATAAATTCGTTGTTCAGTTTCGCCCATTTTTCGAGCGTCGGATGTATGCATATTGATACAGAATGCACAACCGTTAATTTGAGAAGCACGAATTTTAATAAGTTCACGGAGTTTACGTTCTGTCCCTGTAGATTTAGTATACTTCTCCATATCCA
Organism: Pseudalkalibacillus sp. A8; assembly: GCF_045920555.1. NCBI lineage: Bacteria > Bacillati > Bacillota > Bacilli > Caryophanales > Fictibacillaceae > Pseudalkalibacillus > Pseudalkalibacillus sp. A8. Next base: position 1,599,284 of record NZ_CP174509.1, on the reverse strand, counting down.
TCATAATTTTCATAGCTTCGGGGGCCACATCATAGTAGGCAACTCTTTGACTCATAAGGTAGTACTCCTTTATTTTTTATTGAACTCTATTCTATCCCAACGAGGATATTTTTTTAATTGTTCACTTTTGTTTCATTTAAGGTACTTATATGTACCTTAAAAAAGCAACGTAAAATAATATTCGAGATCTACTTACTTACTAGAAGGTAAAAATTCATTTATAAAATAAACCGTTCTTATGATTTTTTAAAAAAACGGTTTAACTGGTTTAGTACATCGACTAATACATCGTCGTCCAGCACACGTCGATATAATAATGCTCCCTTAATGCTAGATAATATAGTTACCGCCACCGATTGTATGTCATCAGAATCATTTAGGCTTTTTTCATTTTGCGCCTCTGCAACAAGTTCTTTGAGAATTGAGAGTTCCAATTTACTGACTTCCTTAATTTTATTTTGAACAATATTTGGCAGTGATTCATAATCCGTCTGCAAAGATGAAATCGGACATATTTCAGTACACTCGAACCGTTTAGCCTGTTGTTGAATGAATTGTTTTAACTTTTCTTCTGCTGAAACCGAAGAATTTTTAATTGACAACAAAAAGTATTCCAAGCTTTTTGTAATCCGTTCGGTAATGGCAACCCCTAAATCCTCCTTCTTTTCAAAATGATAATGAATACTTGCCTTGGTTACGCCTAGTTGTTTAGATATGTCATCATAGCTGAACCCTACATACCCTTTTTGTTGTACTAACTTTATTGCTAAATCTATGATTTGTTTTTTTCTGTTTTCCATATCCAAATATTAACTTACTAATAGGTAAGTGTCAATGTACAAGTATTCAGGCGAGATTGATTTTACAAAATGATCATTGGCCAAACGTGTGTATTTTATTGAATATGTGACGTTTTTTAATTTGTTTTTAATCCCCTCTTCTTGTGTCCAAATCGGCATGAGTGTTCATCGAACATAAATCCCTTTTTATGAAGAAAGACGCTTTTCTTATTTCAGATAAGCTCCCTTTAACGGAATAACAGATTAGTTGCTAAGCTTCATCGAATGGAAGATAAAGACCATTCCAAGTATTATCGAATTGTAAAAAACGAATAAATTTTGTTAGCCTTTTTGGATGCTGTTTTCTTTGTTTGATTATAAAATCTATCTTGATTGTTTCAGACAGTTCTTTATATTGAATTGATTGTATTTCTTTTCGACTTTTTGAAGGAAGTTCGTTTTAGATATTCACTTCAATATTTTTGAATCATTATATTACCAACATCAGTTTGGTCAGATATATAAAATGTTGTTCCTTTTCGAAAGGTTCAATCCTATACACGGAAACTCTATGTGTGTTTAGGAAGAATTACTGATTCATGAATAATCAAGAATTTTATTGACAAACTAAAAAAAGAAATTGGGTCTTTAGGAGGTATAAAATGAACGTAAATGAATTAGGATTCCTTTGGTACTTACAATCAAGTTCAAACATGATCAATTTATTATTAAAATATCTTAGTGAAACTTCTGAGGATACTGATTTAAGGAATATTTTAAATGAAATATATGAAATCTCTACATATCAAGAACAAGAGGCTACTCAATTATTGTCTGAGGAAGGTTATAAAGATACACCGTTCTTCAGGGAAAATGATATATATAGTTCAACAACAAAGCTATTTTCAGACCAATTAATTATAGAAATCTTAAAGCATATAACGAGTAATGGATTGCGAGCGCTTGCTGTTCAATATGTTGAATTAACAGATTATAAAGTAAAAAATTTTTATAAAAAACTACTCAATGATGTAATTCAATTAGATTTTTCTTTATTAAAATTGCTTAATGATAAAGATTTATTACAAAATAATTCCTTCTCTTACAAAAAAGCAGATGAAAGGGATGGGAAACTATTCAAAGTTGCATCAACTCAGCAACGGCCACTTAATGCGGTAGAATTGGCAAATATGTTCAGTTCCCTTCAATGTAACAATGTTGGAGTTGCTCTTTGTATCGGTTTTTCTGAAGTCGTAGAGGATATGGACACAAAGAAATTTATACTAGATGGGAAAAAGTTAGCATTTTATCAATCAGCCACTTTATCCGATATCTATAGAGAAAATGGAATTCCAACTACAACTGGACTAGAGGCTCACGTTATTAAAGTAAAGGAATCACCTTTTTCAGATAAATTAATGGCAAACTTAATAATGTTCCTAAATCCAGTAAGTATAAGCAATCTACAAAATGCAGTGGTATCCAGTTATAAAAAGGATCATATAGATTCTTTAAAGGAACTAATCAAAATGGTTGAAGACTACTCAGAGAAAGGGCTGAAGTTATTAATAAGGAAAAATTGGTTTAATGAACCACCTGTGTCTAATTGGTCACATAAATAGAAACGGTGGCAGGTGCTAATCAAGAAATGGTAACTTCTCGGCACATGCTTTAGGGATGGTAACAATCAGAAAAATGGTATTAAATATATGTATAAGAAATACAACAAATGATTAAAGGCAGCTACTTTAGTCGAGTAGAAGGGAGCCTTTCTACCTTACGGTAAATTGAACTCCATCCCCTCCCAGAACCGCGCTTGCACTATTGTCTGGATAGAATTCAGGCGCGCACACTAATTAAAGCTACGTTTCCTGAAGCCCCCCTGCGATCCCGGACGGTCGGATTTCCCGAGTCCGGTTCTGACCTTGGATATATAATAAATGAGCCTTCCCTTATTATCCTAGGATTAAATGGCGACACCCATGTTCCCCAATCAATAACAAGGTTTACTACATAATTAGCCATATTCGGGACAAATAACTGTTATTCTTAAGGCTCTGTGTCCTATTTCACATCCCATGGCATCCAAGTGCCCAGAGGTCCTTTGCTCAACTTTGGTGTTACCATTGTTGAAATATGTTTCTACATATTTAGAAAAGCATTACCTTTTCCTCTTAGCTACTACGACCTCATCCGTCAGTCCTAAATCCTCCTGTCAATTTCGGTGGTACCTTATATAACGGGTCTTTGCTGGTTGTTGTCGTCCCAGCTGGAAGTAGGACCTTCCCGTCGTTATCTCTGAAAATCTTTCCCTAGATGCTAGAGCCCATATCCCGGCTTCCCCTATAGTGCTTATAACCGTTTCTTCCTATAGGGCTTCGGCCTTCCCCAATGCATCAACAGGTCGGCGAATCGCAACATTCCCTTCAACAGCTTCTGAAGGGGGAGCCATTTCGAGACTGCAGTATTCGTTAAATCCTTCTGGCCTCTAGGTTTGCTTGCCGTACTGACTGTTCCTACCTTATATTCTCTGAGTAATATAGGCAGCTACGGCTTTTACGTCCGAGCAGAACGTGATTTGTTACCTCCTCACGCATCGGATATGCTAGTTGTCTGAATCGGTCAATTGACAACAGGAGGCTTTCACTCCATAAGATTTTCAGCCTTGACGGCTGCTCCAATGCACACGGCTCCTCCTAGTCATCATTCACAGAATGTAGCTAATCTCTTTTCTTAATTCATATATTCACTTTAATTCTTGGTGAAGGTAGTTGATATTTATCAAGAAATAGTTTGAATTTATCCCAAGTAAAGGATTTCCTTTGACTCCTTCTATTGAGCCATTTAAACAATAAGTTCTCGATTTTGACTTTGAAGTTGCTAACATTTTGGATATTATCGGTAATGCAGTAATAATTGTAATAACCTTTAAGCGAGCGTCTAAATCTATCCATGATCACATGGATATTTTTATTTCTATTCTTTTCCAGCCATTCTTTAGACTCTTTTAATTTACCTTGGAGTTTCTTCCTACTCGATTTCCGTTTCACCCGAAATTTCCCTTGTTTACTTTTCCCGCAATAATGAGTGAAACCTAGGAAATCAAAGGTTGCTGGTTTACTAATCGAAATGATCATTCGCCAAACGAGTGTATTTTATTGAATATGTGACGTTTTTTAATTTGTTTTTAATCCCCTCTTCTTGTGTCCAAATCGGCATGAGTGTTCATCGAATATAAATAAATAAAAACACCAGAAATTGCCTAAACTATCCAAGAATAATACTTGATTGTTTTCATATGGGGAGGTGATGGATCCTTGTGGAATTTCATAAAACAAAAAAACAATTCGATACATGAGTTGTTTAAAGAGGCATCTAAATCTGATGATTTTTACCAGTTTTCCACTAAAAGCGTCAATGGGTCACCCATATATTTTTCCTATTATAAGAGTCTTATTGATGAAAAAAAAATACATCATCATCTCCTTCCATATATTCAATCTACAGAGGAGGTATTTACAGAGCTTTCGGATTTGATGAATGCCATACCTATAGAAGATCGAGAAATCACTTCCGATGCTAAAGTATTCATAAACAAACTTAAAAAAGGCTACATATTCATTCATTTAACGAAAACTCCTGAGAAAGGTATTTTGGTTAATCTTTCGAATGGAACGAAGGGTTATAGAGATTTTAATAATGCTGACCATGAATATAGTGTCATCGGACCAAATGTGGGCTTTGTCGAAGATCTTGATACAAACCTCAGCCTATTGAGAAGGCAAATTACATCCGAAGATCTTGTTTTTAAAGAAATTACTAAAGGATCTCTTTCAAACACTCGGGTTATGATTGGATATATTGATGGAATTGCAAATCCACAGCACATTCAAACCATGAAACAACGTCTTGAGGATTTAGATATGGATGTTATATTCGATAGTTCAATTCTAGATCAGATTATTTCTGATAACGCAAATACACCTTTTCCGCTATTCATGTCTACAGAACGTTTGGATCGTACAATCTATATGCTTTTACTTGGACAAGTAATCGTTATTAGTGACGGTTCACCTTATGTTATCGCAGGACCTACTAGTATATTTAACTTTTTTATATCACCAGAGGATTATTACTCACCGTGGTCAGTAGGGTCTTTCTTTCGATTAATACGATTTATAGGTGTCCTCTTTTCAATTTTGGCAACACCAATTTATGTCGCAGTATTAACACACCATTTTGCAATCATTCCGGAAGATCTGTTAACCCCGTTAATCATGTCAAGGGCAAATGTCCCGTTTCCTCCTTTACTGGAAGCTTTATTTTTAGAAATTACAATAGAACTCTTGAGAGAAGCAGGAGGCAGACTTCCGACAAAAGTTGGCCAAACTCTGGGAATTGTTGGAGGTATTGTAATTGGGCAAGCTGCTGTTCAAGCTGCACTTACAAGTAACATTTTATTAATCATCGTAGCTCTTTCAGCACTTGCTTCTTTTACTACTCCTATTTTCAAGATGTCTAATACCATTCGGATATTAAGATTCCCACTTATTCTCTTAGCTGCAATTTGGGGAGGTTTTGGGGTAACTCTGGGTCTTACTTTTATCCTGTGCCATCTAATAAGGTTAAAATCTCTTGGCACACCCTATTTGGCACCTCTATACCCATTCAGGTACAGAGATTTAAACGATAGTTTTATTCGGTCTTCTTTAAGCGTCACGACTAAACGGTTTACCTTCTTTAGACCTCTAAAGTTGCATAGGTACAATGTCAAAAAGCATAAAGACACCGAGGATGACTATAATAACGAATAACTTAGTTCTTTTTCAAGAGGTTGTGGGCCATGATGAAATTTTTAAAAATCCTATGTGTCCTGTTGTTAATAGTAGGATGCTCTAGGAATAAAATAGTCGAGGATTTAAAAATAATTGAATCATTAGGCTATGATCTTGAAGATGATAAAATAAAAGGGAGCGCCTCTTTCCATGTTCATTATGATGTACCAGCAGGGGCACCAGTAAAGCTTCTTACAGCAGAATCCGAAACTGCAAATGGAATATTTACGACGTTTACGCAACAAGTACAACACCCTGTTGAAATTGGAAAAACAAGAACAATAATAATGGGAGAACCTTTTGCAAAAGAAGGCATTAAAGATTTAATTGGTACGCTTGTCAGAGATCCAATCGTAGAAAGCAATGCAAAAATGGCAATATCAAAGCAGGAGGCTGCTGAAGTCCTTAATCTTTCTATGAGATTTCCACCCTATTATCTCTCTGATGTAATTGAACAAAATATAACATACGGGAATACGCCACAAACGAACATTCATACAGTATTAAATCAATACTATGGTGCTGGGCAAGATGTTTACTTGCCGGTCTTAACCATTTATGAATCTGAGAAGATAATGGTTGATGGTTTAGGAATTTTTAAGGGTGACAAATTGATGATGCTCCTTCAGGATAGGGAAGCGTTCCTCTTTAAGATCATTAAAGACAAAAATATTAGTGGTACTTATGAATTCATCAGCGAACAGAAAGAGAAAATCTTTCTAAAAATTATGTATGGAAAACGAAAAGTCTCCATTAAAAATACTCATCAAAAGCCACAGGTGAAAATTAAACTTGATTTGTTTGCTCTTATTAAAGATTACCCAAGATCTCTTGATCTTTCTAAAAAGGAAGATGTAGATAAATTATCTAAAAAGATCGAAAAAGAATTAAGCACAAAAATTGAAAGGTTATTGGAAGAGTTTAAAGAGGAACAAGTAGATCCTGTGGGATTTGGAGATTTAGTTAGAAGTGAAAAACGGGATTGGACGCAAAATAGCTTTAATGATCAATACCCAAATTTAGAATTTGAAATTGAAACGAAGGTGAACTTTCTACAGACGGGAGTGGAAGGATAGTGGAGCAAAAAAATAAAGAAAACTATTTAGTTTCTACTTTTTTTGTTTTCTTTTTGATTCACTCCTCTCAAACAGGAATTGGTCTTCTAAGCTTTCAGAATACGATTATTGAAAATGCTGGACATGATTCATGGATCTCAGTTATTATCACTGGTCTAAGCCTTCATATTATATTATGGATGATACTAAAAATGGTTAGTAACCCTACCAAAGACTTGTTAAAAATCCATCAAATTTCGTTTGGTGAAAAAATCGGGAATTTTTTATCGGTTATTGTAATTGGATACTTTTTACTTTTGGCTCTCACCGTTTTTCGTACTTATATAGAAGCTATACAGGTATGGGTATTCCCAATGATCAAAACTTGGGAGCTTAGTCTAGGGTTAGCATGTCTAATCATTTATATCATTACCGGAGGATTCCGAACATTGACGGGAATAAGCTTTCTAGGAGTGGTTCTACCTTCTATTCTTCTGTTAACGTTATATTTTCCTTTTCAATATGCTAATTTTAGAAACCTAATGCCGGTTTTTAACCATTCAATTCTGGAAATAGCTCAATCCTCTAAAGCATCTTTCCTTATATTTATTGGGTTTGAGTCCTTGTTGATTTACTTCCCATTTATTAAGCACCCTTCTAAATCTGCAAAATGGGCACATGGAGCATTAGCATTTACAACTTTCATATATCTATTAGTTACATTAATAACCTTCGTTTATTTTAGCCAAGGTCAACTTAAGCATACATTATGGCCGACATTAGCCATGATTAAGATTGTTGAATTTTCTTTTATCATGCGAATTGAATTTATTTTTATCTTTACTTGGCTTTTGGTTATACTTCCAACCGTCTGTATTCCAATCTGGTGTTGTACGAGGATCTTAAAGAAAATAACGAAAATTAAACCAAGGAAATCATTATATACGATTATGCTATTCATATTACTTTGTAGCATCTTAATTGATGACCGTCTGAAAGTAGATGCACTGGGGAAATTCACCTCAGAGGTAGGTTTCTATTTTATATATAGCTACATACCACTTTTATTTATCATTTTTTCCATACGTAAAAGCAAATTTAAAAGCTCTGAGTATTAAGTTCAATGAAAATCTAGAAAATATCTACTTTGAAGGATCTGGTGTTTAAGTAATTTAAAAGTTTTTTTGTGTTTACTTTTCGACTGTCTGGTAAAAAAACTGAACACTGCCGGAACTATGGGTCGTACAGTCGATTCAAACTTGGCTGTTTCATGAATATTATATTAAAAGCTGTTTCTAAAAGATTGTTGCTATTGAATAAATGGCATACCCGCGTTCTTCCATTAAAGATCCCCTATGTGGAACAAGAGTGTATAATTATTTTCTTTGTTAGTTAATATCTTCTAAAAAACTTTCAAGCATATTATTATATATTCCTGGCTGGTCTATATTTGCCGTATGACCTGTGTTAGGAACCAATCCAACCTTAGTATCATTTTTCATTTTTTTGAAATAAGTAGCTGCTTCTACTTCGTACAATTCATTACTACCATTCAGTTGTGTGAGGGACAAGGGACAGGTCCCCCGTCCCTCAAAAAAGAGAACAGAAACGAATAGTCCTGTTCTCTCTTAAGAGCAAACTCTCTTTTTTTATAGATTTTCTCCATTGCTACTGATAACAGCTTTATACCAATAGAATGATTTCTTTTTCCTTCTTTCTAGCGTTCCGCTTCCGTCATCATGCTTATCAACATAAATGAAGCCATACCTCTTAGAATATTGTCCTGTTGAGGCACTCACCAGATCGATGCAGCCCCATGATGTATATCCAATGAGATCCACGCCATCTTCAATTGCTTCGCCCATTGCTTTAACGTGATCACGTAAATAATCAATCCGATAATCATCATTGATACTTCCATCTTCTTCAACTTTATCATATGCGCCCAGCCCATTTTCAACGACCATCAGTGGTTTTTGATAACGGTCATATAACTCATTCAATGCAATACGAAGGCCAGTCGGGTCAATTTCCCATCCCCAATCACTTGCTTTTAGGAATGGATTTTGAACGCCGCCAATTAGATTTCCTTTCCCGATCTCTTCTGGTGTTTTATCTTTCTTCTCCGTTCTTGACATATAGTAACTGAATGAAATGAAGTCGACCGTTCCTTTTTTGATCGTTTCCAAATCACCTTCGTGCATATCAATCATAATATCGTTTTCTTTGAAGTATCTATTGATGAATGTCGGATACTCTCCTCGAACCTGTACATCTCCGCAGAAGAAATTAAATATTCTTCCATCCTCTAAAGCGTGCATAACGTTTTCCGGGTTCGAATCATACGAATAAGTTGGTGCGTATATAAGCATACAACCTATCTGTGATTCCGGTATGATTTGATGTCCAAGTTTTACCGCAATGGCACTTGCTACAAACTGATGATGAAGCCCTTGGAAGCTTTCTTGAAGACGTGTTTCTTCACTTAATGCTGAGAATCCAAGCCCAAACAACGGGAAGTGGGTGGCACCATTAATCTCATTAAACGTTAACCAATATTTCACTTTATCTTTATAGCGGTTGAAAACAACCGTTACATAACGCTTGAAAAACTCAACCAGCTTACGATTTTTCCACCCACCATATTCTTTTATCAAGTGTAATGGTGTTTCGTAGTGAGCTATCGTTACCAGCGGTTCGATTCCGTGTTTATGAAGTTCATCAAATACACGATCATAAAAAGCCAGTCCTTCTTCGTTCGGTTCAAGCTCATCCCCTTTAGGGAAAATACGGCTCCACGCAATACTCATGCGGAATACTTTGAAGCCCATCTCTGCAAACAAAGCAATATCTTCCTTGTAACGGTGATAAAAATCAATCGCCTCATGGTTTGGATAGGAGTATTTTTCTTGATCCATTTCAAAATCAAAACCTGGTTGCGATAAAAGATTAAGACGAACTTTCCCACCAGGTAGGACGTCTGCAAGGTTCAAACCTTTTCCACCTTCTTGGTATGCACCTTCTAATTGATTGGCAGCTGTCGCACCGCCCCATAAAAAATTATTTGGAAAATGATATTTTTCACTCATAGTCTTACCTCCTAATTCTTATAGATCTTCACCATTTGACTTGATTACATTTTGATACCAATAAAAGCTTTTCTTTTTCTTTCTGTCTAATGTCCCGTTACCTTCATTATCTTTATCCACATATATGTAACCGTATCGTTTTTTCATCTCACCCGTTGACGCGCTTACAATATCAATTGGTCCCCAACTTGTATAACCGATGAGTTCGACCCCATCTTTAACCGATTCTTTCATATGTTCTACATGCTTACGTAAGTAATCAATTCGATAATCATCCAGAATTTCTCCATCTTCATTAGGAACATCATGAGCACCTAATCCATTTTCTACAACAAACAAAGGCTTTTGATAACGGTCATATAATTGGTTCATGGTAATACGAAATCCTTTCGGGTCAATGGTCCAGCCCCATTCTGATTTTTTCAGATAAGGGTTCTCTATTGAACCGAATACATTTCCTGCTGTTTGATTTTTAAGAACTTCAGGATCTGTACTTGTTGTGCGTGAAGCGTAGTAACTAAATCCAATATAATCAACGGTTCCGCTCTTTAAGATTTCTTCATCTTCTGATTGCATTTCAATTTCAATACCATTCTCTTGCATATAGCGTTTCGCATAACCAGGATATGCCCCTCTCGCTTGTACATCAATGAAGAAGAATGATTCTCTATCTTTATCCATCCCATCCCATACATCCTCAGGATTTGATGTATATGGATACGTCATTCCAGCAGCCAACATACAGCCAATTTGGAATTCGGGATTGATCTCATGTCCCGCCTTCACAGCCAGTGCACTAGCAAGTAACTGATGGTGAGCCGCTTGAAATTGAATTTGTTTTTTATGATCTCCTTCTTTAAAAACAAGGCCTGCACCGATGAAAGGTAAGTGAAGCAGCATATTGATTTCATTGAATGTCATCCAATATTTTACTTTATTTTTGTAGCGCTTAAAAATGGATTTTGCATAACGTTCAAAGAGTCCAACAAGTTTTCTATTTCTCCAGCTTCCGTACTTTTCTATTAGATTGATCGGAACATCGAAATGAGCAATGGTTACGACAGGTTCAATATTGCATTTTAGGAGTTCATCAAATACATCGTCATAAAATTTTAGACCTTCTTCATTTGGTGTTTCATCATCATCACCATTTGGGAAAATCCTTGCCCATGAAATAGATAAACGTAGTGCTTTAAAGCCCATCTCAGCAAAAAGAGCAATATCCTCTTTATAACGATGATAGAAATCGATTGCCTCATGGCCTGGATAAAATTCATTTTCAGCTGGCACAAGACTTTCAATCTTTCCATTCATAATGTCCCAACGCTTCTCTCCTGTTGGAAGTAAATCTACAATTGTTAATCCTTTTCCCCCTTCAAGGTATGCACCTTCAGTTTGGTTTGCGGCAATGGCTCCGCCCCACAGAAAGTTGTCTGGAAAACCGTTTACTTTTTTCATCATACTACCTCCAAATTTTTCAATAAAGATAAGATATGGTTTTTAATTTGCAAAAACCATATCTATTTACTTGTTAAGCTCTGACATTTATCAGATTATTTTCATTAACCTCTACAGTATTTTCTTCAGTTACTTTTATTAAATGATCATTGACGTCTACAGATTTAACTTGTGTTACTTCTAAGCTTTCAAAATCGTTATGATTTGTAATGATCACTGGTGTCACCACTTCATAGCCTGCTTCTTTAATTTTCTCAATATCAAATTCTACAAGGAGATCTCCTGAATTTACTTTATCTCCTTGTTTGATATGGGAAAAGAAATGTTCACCATCTAATTGAACTGTATCGATCCCTACATGAATCAGGATATCTACTCCTTCTTCTGAAGTAAGACCAATTGCATGTTTTGTTTTAAATAATGTCGTAACAATTCCACTAACTGGCGCAACAACACGTCCTTCAGTTGGTAATACCGCGATTCCTTTTCCCATTGCTTCTGAAGCAAAAACCTTGTCAGTAACCTCACTTAATGGAACGATTTGGCCTTTTAATGGACTGTCAATTTTCACACTTTTATTGGTTGTACTTTTGTTTTTTTCTAATGGTGCTTCCCTTTTGTTCACACCTCCAAAGAAATAAGTTAAAACAAATCCTAATACAGTTGCAGCTACAACAGCTGCTACCAGACCCCAAAACGCACTATTCATGCCCTCTTCAGGATGGATATAACTTGGGAATCCAAATACCCCTAAGCCACCCATCACGTGTAATTTTGTTCCGAAAAGTCCAATCATTCCCCCACCAATACCAGCCGCAATACAGCTGATGATAAATGGCTTTTTCTTCGGAAGTGTAATTCCATAGATTGCTGGTTCTGTTACACCAAAGATACCAGAGATAAATGCAGGGGCACTAAGTGTCTTTAATTTTTGATTTTTTGTTTTTAACCAGACACCAAGAACAGCACCTGTTTGAGCAAAAGAAGCGGCGAATATCATTGCTAAGATAGGATCAAACCCTTGTGTTGCCAGATTATTAAATGCAATTGGAACAAGACCCCAATGTAAACCAAAAATAACAAATACTTGCCAGAAAGCACCAAGTATAACTCCTGCAATAATCGGACTTAGATCATAAACCCAAATTGTTGCTTGACCAACAAAATTTGCTGCCCATGTGGCAATTGGACCAATAACGATAAACGTTAACGGCACAACTACAAGCAATGTCAATGTTGGAACTAAGAAAGCTTTAACAACACTAGGTACTACTTTAGCAAATCCACGTTCTACTTTTGCAGCGAAAAAAGATGCTAAAATAATCGGAATAACACTTGATGAATAGGTCATCAAAATTACTGGAATACCTAGAAATTCAATAAATACCGGCGATTCAAATAAAGTTCCTGCAAATAATGTATAAAGCGGTTCACCTGAAGTTAATGTCGAAAGATTAGGATAAACGAGGGCAGAACCAATTACGATTCCTAAGAACGGTGACCCCTTGAATTTCTTCATTGCTGTATAACCAAGAATAACCGGCAAGAAGTAAAACAGCGCGTCACCTGTTGCATTTAATATTTGGTAAGTTCCACTTGTATTGGTTAACCAACCCAGGGCTACAAATAAAGCGTTAAAACCTTTAATCATACCTGCTGCTACCAATACACCTAAAATCGGTGTGAAAATCCCAGAAATCAGGTCAATAAAACGTGACAATAAATTTCCCTTGTCTTCATCCTCTGCTGTTTCATCTTGACTCTGTTTTGAAGAAAAGCCTCCAATTGCTGCAACTTCCTTATAAACTTCTGGAACATGATTTCCTATAACGACTTGATATTGCCCACCGCTTTTCATAACAGTTACAACACCATCTAAATTTTTCAGTTCATCCGTTTTTGCTTTCGATTCGTCTTTTAACTTAAAGCGAAGTCTAGTAATACAATGGAAAACGCTATTAACATTTTCCTTCCCGCCAACTAAATCTAAAATTTTTCTTGCTAACTTTTGATGGCTCATGCCATACACCCCCTGATGATTTGATAACGTTTTTTTATAAAAGAAAAAACCTAAACCACGTGAAGACTAGACATACAACGCCTGTCATTCCCGTAATTTAGGTTTTGCCTCGCAAGTAACAATCCTAAAATGGAATCAATCTTTATTTTTTTACTACGCGTTCAATATGAATCGTTAAATAAAGGATTTCTTCTTCTGTCAACTCATATCTGTATTGCTTTTCTACAAAATTTTTGATTTTTAAGGAACATTGATAAGCATCAGGATACTTCTTCATAATGACATTTAAAAGGTCGTCTTTCCCATCTTTATAATGCTCACCTTTCACCAACCGATGAGCAAAGAACTTCAAATGAGTAATAAACCTGTGATAATTCAAGGAGTTCTCATCAAATTCGATTTTGAAGCTATATTTAACAATGGTTAAAATGTCTTGAATCACCTTTGTCATGTCAACAGTATTTGTCATGTCCTCATTAAGCTGGGCATTCACAAGATGCAGTGCGATAAAACCCGCCTCATCTTCAGGCAAAATGACATTGAATCGTTCACAAATCATATTTAATGCTTCAAGTCCGATTTCAAATTCCTCTTTATAGAGGTTCTTCGTTTCCCAGAGTAATCCATTTTTGATTGGAAGATTATTATGATAACGCTCAATCGCAAAATGAATATGATCGGTTAAAGAGATGTAAATACTATCATTCAGTTTCTTCCCAAGCTTTTGCTTGGCGTAATGAATAATCTTTTCCGATAATTCCATGTACTCCAATGGGATATCTGCAATCAAAGTCTTAAATTTCTTTGTAATATCTTGGTCTTCCAAAGTGAAGATTTTCTCTGTTTTATCTTCATCGATGTCTTCTCCAACCCGTTTATTAAAGGCAATGCCACGCCCCATAACGATCACTTCCTGCTTGTTTTTTATGGAGACAATGACATTGTTGTTCAATATTTTATTAATCTTCACTTCTTCCACCTCCGATAACAAAAAAGGCAAAACCCTCCCTTATGAAAAGGAATCGGTTTTGCCTGATTTAACAGTAACAATCCGCTCTGTATGCGCTTACTTATATCCTACATCATATTACCCATATATTCAACCACTTTTTATAAATTTCAGAATAATTTTCAGGTGCAAGGTGCCGGGTCCCTTGTACCTTATTGATAAATTTTAACATTATTCCATTAATCCGCCTAACGGAACAAAAAAAATAGCTGGAAATCATCCGTTCGATCTTCAGCTATTGTCAGCAATAGGTAAGCGTTTGAAGTTATCTCCGGCTTTTCCCCTGCTCCACACCAAACGTGCTAGTTTCCCAGCATTCGGCGCTCCATCTAATAAAATGTACTAGATTATAAGTTCCTTGTTACCCTTCGAGACGGGAAGATTCGATGCTATCTAATTTACACACCTTGCGGTACTGGTTAATCTTGTTTAGCATCGGTTGATTTATTCCCAGCTTGTAGAGGAATGAGTCAATCCTTTGATCATCCTTCATATGAATTAAGCGATGAACATCTTCATGGAGGATACGGAGATTATGAAACTGGTCATTGCCTCCAAAATGTTTCGGGAGATAATGATGACAATGGACATTATGGGCAAGCAAATACTGCCCTGTAATTTCGCATTTCCCCAATTTCATACTGTAGCGACTAATCCGATTGTCCATGTATTCTATACTTCGATTGGGCAGAACTGCTTTCATCAATTGACTGACTTCATTTTGAATATCCGGTCGAAGTTTCTTATAGAAACGCTCTCTACCTTCATCGGTGAAAAGCGTAAGCTTTGGACTGAAGTTCATCGCGTTGACAGTTTTTACATTACCTATTGGGAAGAGATACATATCATTTATCTTGATGGTTTTTGTCTTTAAGCTAAAAAGCTTCTTATAAATAGGTGGTGGATTAAACGGATGTTCCTCTGTACCAATTTGTCGAAGGCGGTTATACAAGAATGGTTTTAAATCAAAGGCAAGACGTGAGAACTCTAGGCTGACATGTGTCGCTCGTTTGAAGTAATTGTGAAGCCCTAACACAAAACTATTAAAGCGCTGGACATTTTGAGCAGTAGGGGAAGCTTTTAATCTTTGGATAAGCTTTTTCGCTTCCTGTTTGATTTTCTTCTTTTTAGAAGAGACAATGCCCGTATGTGCGACACGCTTTTCACCCTTTTTATTCGCACGAATTGTGAATCCTAGAAATTCGGATTCTCTTTTTCTCAGATTGACAATCTGGGACTTTTCTGGAGAAATGTCTAGATGTAGACGTTCTTTCAAGAATAGCCGAACGGCATGATACCAACGTTGGGCAGTCTTTCCATCTCGACAGAGAATTTTGAAATCGTCCGCATAGCGGACGAGGTATCCCTCTTTCAAGTTTGTACGCTTCTTCGCAAGTCTCGCTCCAACATCTGATTTAAACGATTTGGTTAGCGGGAAGAATTCCCATTGTCCTGTAACCCATTGATCCAAGTCATTTAGCACGATATTTGATAGAAGGGGAGATAAAATCCCACCTTGTGGTGTCCCTTTTTCTGGGGCTCCTTCACCATCAATCTCTGCTTTAATCATTTTTGATATACAGGCTAGCACCTTACGGTCTTGTATACCCGTATTCCATAGTTGCTTGTTCAATAGTGTATGATTAACATTATCAAAGAAGCTTTTGATATCTATATCTATTACGAAGTGTAGTTGCGCTTGATTAATCAAGTATTGTATCCTTGCCATAGCATGATGAGCAGACCGAAGGGGTCTGAATCCATAGCTATGTTTGTAGAACTTGGATTCAGCGATGGGCTCGAGGATTTGTTTAAAACTTTGTTGGATTACTCTATCCAGAATACAGGGGATACCAAGAGGTCTCCATTTCCCATTTTCTTTTTCAATCCATTTCCTTCGCACTTTCTTCGGGTGATAGTTTTTGAGTTTGTTTCGGACCTTTGTAACAAGGTCGTTCTCTGATAGCTCTTTCATGTCGTCGATGGTTTTTCCATCGGTACCGGGTGTTTTGGAACCTTTGTTGGTTTTGATTGAGCGGTAGGCTAGGAGGATGTTTTCTCTTGATACGATGGTGTCGTATAGATACGAAAACGTTTCTCCGTCGCTAGCTTTTTCATATAGTCCCGTAAATGTCTCCGTCATACCGTAATAATCCCAGTTTCGCAGCGTTGGCACTGTGGCATCCCTCCTTACGGAAGTGATGTTCCCACTGTCCTACCCGATCGGTGCCATTCACTTTTGGAAAATAATCGTTTCATTTATTAGACTTGGGGCTATTCCTCCACTCCCATTACAGGTGATTCATAAGTCATGCCCCTACCCTCACAAGGATAAATGTATTTCAGCATTTGCCTTATAGCAACCATTTTAGGTGACAGCCCTTGTTTCAACGTCCCTTGCTTTCCAAGTCCCTTACAACGTAGCTATCCATACTAGATGTAGGTGCTTCCTGTAAGCCTGTGAGCTGGATACCGCCGTTGTTCGGTATAGCGTATTTCAGAGGGGGCACTTTTACTCTACGCCACTCACCCCATCGTGAGATGGGACATGGGTTTCCCCATGTTGAAAATCTAGACCCGTACCTTCGGAAGTTCGTCAGTTCCTATCTCAAAGAACGATTCTCACCCTATCCAGTTTTTCAGCCGTGTGGCATATCCGTTGGCATACCTTTTGGCTTCAGCCTTCGTTCTGCCGAATCCACCTGTTCTTCAAACCCCATGACCTGTCAGTCATGACGCATGCAGGAGTATTGACGGGATGGTTTCGGGAAACATGGTTCCGTCATTCCCATCCTTCGTTGTAAAGTTAGGATTAAACACAATAATCCTCTGTATTTCACGCTTTAAAGCGCTTATAACAGAACTTGTCGAGCGGCCCCCTTTTCTTGAATTATATATTGATTAACGAGAAATTTTCATTTGATGTTTACAAACAATATTTACTTCTAGGGTATACCAATTAATTTACTTTTTATTTAAATTAAATCATGATTTTACCCAAACATATAGTGGACCTAGTGACACCCATCCACAGGATAGTGCAGATTTGAGATCATCATCGTGTTCATACCCGACCATTGATAAATCAGGAAATACAGTTGAAACGACATGAACGATATCTGACCACAGGTCCTTTTCTATATATCCATTTGAAAACACATTGGATATTCCTACAACATCAGCACCTAAATTAGCAATAAATCCCGATATACCATCTTTATGTTCATGGATGAAGATTTTCACATCATTTCGCCCCAAAAGATTTTTCTTTATTACCTGTTCTGATCCATGAACTGAGGTCCACTTTTTCAATTCATCTTCTGTTGCTATAACACGCCAAGGCGAATCAAGAAGTTTAGGCATAGAAATAGGAGGATGATAAATCCACTCTGCCTGAAATAGTTGCTTAAATCCGTATGGCTGCAATTTAAGATCCGCAAAACTATCTTTGATAGATAGAATGTTCTTATCTCCCATGAAATCAACCACTTCTTTAGTTGTTGCAGCCTTACTTGATGTAATGATATCCGGATAAAACGGAGGTGCTTTAGATAGTATGCCCCACACATGCCTACTTGACGAGTATTCTATTTGATGAGTCTTACATATAATTTCACACCAAGCTATATTATTTAAAACAGCTATGTCTAAATAAGTCTTCATTTTTCCTTCCCACCACATCATCTTTGATTAAGTAGACAAAACCTTTACTCTAGAATCCTGCCCAATAGTTAGATAGTAAACAAATAGGCGCGTAATCCTTTTTTCGAATCAACGCCTCCTTTAACGGAACAATGAACGCAATTAAATACCCTTGAATTACGCCCTTTAATTGAATAACTAAAATCTGACCTCACTCATAAAACCACTTAATTCTTATTAAACTAACGTACCCGTTAGCTGAAGAATCGATATACCTTCAAAATAATCCATAATATCATTACGCTCCATATCAAAACTATTAGTGAACCAACTATCCAATTCTTCGGCTTACCATTATTTATCCTTTCTTCTGCTTTAACTTCACAGTCCGATATTACATCCTTTGGTATCATTTTTAACGCAAACATTATCCCTAATGGAACAATAATTACATCGTCTAAGTAACCAAGAATCGGTATAAAATCAGGTATCAGGTCAATAGGACTGAACGCATATGCTACAACACAAGCTGTAAATACTTTAGCATACCCAGGTACTCTTTCATCTTTATAAGCAAAGTATAGAATAAAAATTTGTCGTTTTAAGTTCTTTGCCCAATCCTTTATTTTTTTCATTTTACCTCCCATATATCAGTTAAGATTTCATTTATATTTTAACAGATTTATAGAACATCCTTCTTAGCCTTGTTACTTTATTTGTTTTAGATAATTTTCCTTGTTCCAATAAGCTTCTCTTTTTATTACATAACTTTTACCTTTCAAGGTGAATTACCTTCTCTTTCCTTATTTAAAGAATATGGACCTAAAATGAAAAATGAGCACTTATCCTTGTTCATGGAAAGCGCCCGATTGCTTAATAAGAAAAACTCCTATTTAAAGGGTTTCACTTTGTTTTAAATCCACAATAGGGACAATTAGAAATCACGAATCCCTATACCATGTAAATGTAAAGCAAACGATATTAATTTTTAATTGCCTTGGGCTCCTGGATCACCTTATTAGTTGGATATACACAAAATCACTAATGCAACTAAAAAGAATCCCAAATGCTTTTCACTTGGGACTCTTTTTTCTCTAAGCATGGCTCTACCACAGTTAATACACTCGGAGCATTTATGGTTGAACTGGTTTGTCAACTTAAGCGAGCCTTTCAAAAAAATTAGAATTAATTATAAAGTAATTTCCTATGATTTATTTCAGCTAAAAATTGGATAGCCAAATATGATATTCAGAATAAAATGTATGGGGTCAGGTACTAACATTTGAGCACTGTCGGTCTAGCACATAAAAAATGTATTATTTGTACATGAATGGTGCCTGTCACCAATTTAATTTACGCTTCTACAACATTTTGCTGCTGGTAGACTTCGTTTTCGAATTCTCCTGTGGCTCTGCTTGTTAGGATACCAGATGTCATTGCTCCACTGACGTTTACAGCAGTACGGCCCATGTCGATAAGAGGTTCAACTGAGATTAACAGCCCAACAATCGCAATTGGAAGATTCATGACGGATAGTACGATGAGAGCTGCAAAGGTTGCTCCTCCCCCGACACCTGCGACACCAAATGAACTGATTGCCACTACCAAAATTAGAGAAATAATAAATGATGGACTTGTAGGGTCAACACCGGCGGCTGGAGCTACCATAACGGCTAACATTGCCGGATAAACACCAGCACATCCATTTTGACCAATTGAAAGTCCAAAGGAACCAGCAAAGTTTGCAATCCCTTCCGAAACACCAAAATCCTTTGTTTGTGTCTTAATTGTCATCGGCAGTGTTCCAGCACTTGTACGTGATGTAAAGGCAAATGTTAAAGTTGGCAGCCCTTTTTTTACATAATTTACAGGGTTTAGTTTTGCAAATGACAACAACAGTAAATGCACAATAAACACCAAAATTAATGCCACATAAGAAGCCACAACAAACTTGCCTAATTTCATGAATGCGTCATAATCACTTGTAGCAGCAACTTTTGTAATAATTGCCAGGATACCATATGGTGTTAGACGGAGAATTAACGTTACAACTCTCATGATAACAGCGTATAAACTATCGATAATTTTCGCAAAAAATTCAGCAGGCTCAGGATCTTTTCGTTTTACTCCAAGGTAGCCAATCCCGACAAATACAGCAAAAAATACAACTGCAATTGTAGAGGTTGCACGAGCACCTGTTAAATCTAGAAATGGATTGCTTGGAATTAACTCAAGGATTTGTTGAGGAATCGTCATATTTTCTACAGTCACAGCACGTTCCTGTAATTGCTCATTTCGAGCGTTCTCTGCATCACCAGCAGTTAACTCTATGCCATCAAGTCCAAATCCTAACGCGGAACCAATTCCAATTGCTGCCGAAATAGCAGTCGTTCCAAGCAGTATTCCAATGACAAGGAAACTAATTTTCCCGATATTTTTAGTCAATCTTAATTTCGTAAACGCTCCGACAATTGAAATGAATACCAGCGGCATTACAACCATTTGTAATAGTTTTACATAACCACTGCCAACAATGCTAAACCAATCAATTGTTCCGACTGTAACTTCATGCCCAGTTCCATAGATTGCATGAATTATATAACCGAAAATAATACCTAAACCTAAGCCTGTGAATACGCGTTTTGAAAAAGATACATGCTTCTTTTGCATTAAGAACAAACCAAACATAAGCAATAATAATACCGCGACGTTTACGAAGATAAGAAATGTGTTCATCTTTTTCCCCCTTTTCGTTTATTAATCTATTTTACGAAATTTTAATACGTGTATTCCTATAATTTAAGTAGGAATTAGAATATTTTTTACTATTCTTACTTTTTCGATTATTTTAAATACATATTATGCTCCGAGTAATATCCCTAAGAAAAACCGGAGGCCGCTGAATAGGAAGTATTTTACTTATTGCGATGTTCTGTGGTTACAATGTGAAATTTTTATTAAGACATAAATTTTATCTCTTTTAGGTCATTAATATGTTCACATGCTGGAGTAATTCTTGTAATAATTTTATCTTTAAAAATATGTTTCAGCTCACTTTTCTTTTGTTTAGCTAATGTTAATTGGTTTTTATCAGAGAAGAAAATCAATGATTGATTTCCTTCTTTAGATGTTGGGTCATGTAAGTCAAAAAACAATTCTAATAATTCATTATAAGATACCTTCCAGGGATTAATCCATATTTCTACTATATCTAGATTTTTCCCTCTTAGATGTCCTATTCGAACATTTTCAATACCACGAAAACCTGTAATAAAAGCTTTTTGACTAAAAAACCCGCTTGCACCAAACACTGCTCTTTCCATTTAATCTCGCTCCTTTGAGCGATAAGCCTCTTTCCATTTAAAAAACCTCTCTTTGTTTAAAGAGAGGTTCGTATTATTACATACTTTCCTCTCATCTTTCAAAGGTTGACACCTTTGTAGGAATTAGCACCGTTCAAGACAATATTTTGACTTGATGGTTGCCGGGTTTCATAGGGCCTATCCCTCCACCACTCTGGATAAGAAGTTATCGCTATTTATTTTTATTTAAATATTTTATTGTTACTGATATTATCATTCAGTTATCTAAAATTCAAGTAATATCATGAAAATAAATAAATTGAATTTACATATCAATCTCCTTCAACGATTCTTACACCACAATCTTGCCCAATTCAAAAAGACACACTTAAAGAATTGCGCCCTTTTCTTTAATAAACAATTAGGTTGACTGCAAACCGACACCCCTTCATTATCTAAGCCAATGCTCTCCTGCTTTTTTTTTGCGAGTGTTAATCGTCTGACGCGTGCTGCAAAATCGCTGGTATGACAACGTCCCAGACCGCCCGAGGAAGCTCGTGACCGGTGTCTTCTAAGGTGAGCAACTGGGTATCAGGGATCTCCTTCTCTAAGGCAAGTGCATTTCCATAGGGAAAGAAGGGATCCTCGGTACCATGAATCACAAGAGTTGGAGCACCCACCTCTCCGAGTCGTTCCCTCCAACGATCGCCCTTGTCAATAAGAGGTGGGTTTTTCATACTCGACGCAATGTTTGTGCTGCGATCGAAGATGCGCCCTGCAAGGTCATATTTAGTCGTTTTGTCAAAAAAATGTGAATTGGAAAGTGCATATTGAAAATCGACAATGTAATCGATCACTTCTGCCCGATTTGACCAGTCTGGCTCCGGCGCTTCTCTAATGTGTGCCATGAACTCCTCCGAATGTTCTGGAAGGTCGAGATCAGTAGGACCATGAGCGTTGGGTCTTGTTGAAATTAGAGTTAATGATGTAACCCGATCAGGATAATCAAGTGCCACCAGTTGGCCAATCCATCCGCCTACTCCGAAACCTACGAGATGGGCGTCGGCCAGTCGGAAGATGTCGAACAGGCCGACGACGTCCGCAGCCAGATCGCGGAGGCTATACTGCGTGTCCCCCGGCTCGTAGGTGACAGATCGGCCGAAGTCGCGGGTGTCATAGCGAATAACGAATCGGGAGCCTGCTGCGAGGCGCTCGCAGAACACGTCCTCCCACCAGTGCATTGAGCAGGCCAACGGCGCGCCGCTGATAAGGATGATTGCAGGGTCCTTGGGATTACCGAAAGTCTCAACGCAGAGGTCAACCCCGTTAGCTCGGACTATCCTTTCGTTATTATATGGCATATATAATTTTTCCTCCTTTGTATGTTTGTCGGATTACTCCCTTTGGTATTGTTTTAATCTTTTCTATCTAGATAAACCCTTTTCATTAGATTATTCACATACACTTTCTCAATATTTCTTTTCGATTACTATTTTTGAGAACACGGTATGGTACGGGGATATAAGATGAATATTTAGTAAATTGAGCAATTCCTGTTATTCAGTAACACGTCAAATAATATTGACTTCTAACTCCCTTTCTGAAATACCTACCTTTATTCAACAAAATGGCCCTATTCATAAAAAAGGGTGCAGTTCATATTACAGAAAAGCGTCCGTTACTTGAATAAGAATTAAATTTATAAGTCGTTATTTTCAATCAAGATTTGATTGTGAATATGGTGTTCCATATGCTCAAGATAATCTTGTATAAGCCACTCTAGTGTTTTACGTTGATTATTTCCTATATCACATAGGTTGGATAACTTTTCGTTAGGAATATTCTTAACAATATTAACAATTTGCTTATTTAATGTCTGAAAAAGGTTTACTATTTCATGAAGTGGTCTATTTTGATAATTCTGAACCATTACCCATTGGTCTTGATTATACGATTGAATAACATACACTGGTTCTTCATATTGAATTTTTATAAATCTTTCAATATTATTTATGGCAGAGTCACATAGATGTCCTTAAATCTCTTTTTTAGACCATTTATTTGGTAATGGTCGATTAGAAATATCTTTTTCAGACATAGAGTTGTACTCTTCTGGTAATCTTTTTATCCAATGATTGATTCCCTCAACTACTTTTTGCATATTTCTCCCCCCCTAAATTTCTTTATAAAACCAAAATTCGACTCCCATCCTTAAAATCCTTTTATTAATAAATCCCCCTAAACGAATCTGTCCTGTTCAAAAAGCTCATAATCTGGCTTTTTTCATGAAGAAAGACGCTTTCCTTATTCAGAAAAGCGCCCTTATGGAATAACATTCTTTTATTATTGACTTGAAAAGAGTGGTTAAAATATTGAATACAAATAATTGTTTGTTTATTCTGAATTGGCATTGCATCATTCTTATATTAAAAACCGACCTTTCTAATGGAAGAAGGTCGGTTTTAAACTAAGTTCAAATATGCTGTTTAAGAGATACCTTTAACGATTTGAGTTAATCCCTCACTAATTGGTGTAGCTGGACGCCCAAGAAGTTTTTCGAAATCATTGCTATCGATTTCAAGTGTACCTTCTCTAATGCCTTTCTGGATGTCAACAAGAAAAGGAATAAGGAAATCTGGTATGCCAGCACCTTTCATAATGTCAGCATAAGTAGTATCATCAACCTGTTTTACAGGTACTTCTTTACTCAATACAGTGCCAAGTGCAGATACAAGTTCTCCCTGAGTTAATAACTTGCCAGAAAGCTCGTAGATAGTGTTTTCGTGCCCGTTACCAGAGAGTACCGCTGCCGCAGCTTCTGCATAATCTTGTTGTAGTGCCCAGCCTACCTTGCCATTTCCTGCTGATGTCACCCAAGGAGCTCCTGCTAGGACACCTTGAATGCTTGAAATTTCATTCTCCAAGTACCAGTTATTGCGTAAGAAGGAGTAAGGAATGCCTGTTTTCAAGATGTTTTCTTCTGTTGTCTGATGTGTTAGAGCAAGAAAATTTTTACTTTCCTTTGCGTTTGCTATGCTAGTATAAGCAATAAATTTTACTCCAGCACGCTCTGCGGCAGCTACTGCATTGTTGTGTTGACGAATTCTTGTTTCATTGTCTCCATCCGCAGAAATGATTAATAAGCGATCAATACCAGCAAAAGCCGTGTCCAATGTTTCTGGACGATCAAAATCTCCTTGGCGAACGTCTACTCCACGAGCTCGTAATCCTTCCGCCTTCTCTGGATTGCGAACACTAACAGCCAGTTGGTCCGCTGGTACAGTTTTTAATAAAGTCTCCACAACTTTTGTTCCCAATTTTCCTGTTGCACCTGTGACTAACATTTTCATTTGTCTATTCCTCCAATTATATTTTTATGTCTTCTATATAAAACCTAATTAACTTGTATCTAATTTGAATACCTGTATCTATCGTAGATACTTCTTGTTGTTTTGTCAACAAATTTAATAAACCTTTGTTATTTTTCACGAATTTTAAGGTATAATACGTTGTAATCAAATTAGATACATGTCTATATTGCGTAATAAATTTTGCATCAAAATATAAGGTAGGTGAATGATATGTCCATCAGTAGCCGTTTTACTGTTGGTGTTCATATATTAGCTCTTATTGAATTAAATAAAGAGGGGATCAGCTCATCGGAATTTTTAGCAGGAAGCGTAAACACGAACCCAACCTTGATAAGAAAAATTATGGGTATGCTAAAAAAAGCAGGATTAATCGAAGTACAACCTGGTATTGCAGGGACAAAACTAGCCAAGGAACCATCTTATATAACATTACTTAACGTTTATAAAGCGGTCGATGTTGTGCAGGAAAAAGAATTGTTTAGTGTGCATGAAAATCCGCACCCTGATTGCCTTGTTGGCAGGAACATTCAAAATTCTATCACTCCTGTATTGTCAGCAGCTCAATTAGCTATGGAAAAGGTACTAGGAAATGTAACCATTGAAGATATTGTTAAGGATATTGTTGAAAAAGAGAAATTTAAAATATAATAATAATTTAATAAAAGACATTCTTGAAAACAGAATGTCTTTTTAGTAGTTCCAACTCCTTCTTCAACTCCCTTATTACGGAAAACCGCCCGATTCATGAATAAAAACAACCATTTAATTAGAGGTAAGACCTACCGAAACGGAACTAACTCTTCAACAAACGCCATCCGTTTGCAAAAAAGGAAAGGGGTGACGTTAAAAGGCATAAAAGTTATTTCTTTGCCACCCTCTAGACACTGTTTGAAAGGAAATGATTAGTTGAATTTTGACCTTAATCCATTAATACATTTTTCACATGATACATCTCCTTGTTTCTTTGTTGTTGTAGTGCTTTTAAAATTGTACGTATTCATAAAGATACCAGCGCAAATAAAAAATGATCCGATAATTATACTAAATGTTATCTTCTCCCCAAGTTGTAACCATCCAAATAAAATCCCTAGTATAGGAACAAACATTAATGCCATAGATGCTTTTGAAGCATCTATTTTATTTAATACCCAAAACCAAACTACAAATGTAAAGGCAGTTGAAAACAAACCATTAAACAATAATGATAAAATTGCTTCATTAGACCACTCGATTGAATGGTTTGGTTCTAATAGTAAAAAGAAAATGAATAAAAATATTGTTCCTAAAATAAGCTGCCAAGCATTCATATGAATGATATCTATATTTTTGAATTTTAGTTTGCTAAAAACATTTGCTGATCCCCAGCTAATGGCCGAAAGTAATATTAGTAACTCTCCCAATACTACTTTTGGATCGAAGTTAATAATTTCTAATCCTAAAATAAACAAAAGACCAAGTAGGCCAAATATTAATCCAGCCATTTTATAAATATTAATTCTCTTATTTAATTTAAAATGACTAATAATGGTGACAAATATAGGCATTGTATACACCAAGACAGAAGTTTTTCCTGAATCTACAAATTGCATACCATAAGTCAATATTCCCAGATAGCCTAAAGCCATTAATAAGCTCATTATGAGATAGTTTTTTAAATTCTCTTTTCCTATAGAAAGCCTTTTTCTTTGTATTATGAGAATTATAAATAAAGGAATCGTCCCTATTAATAAACGTAAAGATGAAAATAAAATCGGGGGGATGTCACTAATTGCTATTTTCATCGTAACCCATGTATATCCCCAAACAAGAGTAACAGAGATGATCGCCAAGAAAACTTTGAACATAATATGATCCCCTTTTCTTCTGAAGTGACTTCATAGTATGTTATATTTATATATAACTCAAATACATTTATATTATAGGGGGTATAACTTATTGGTTATGAACATGAATAACCTAAAAATATTTATGAAAGTCGCGGAGAAAATGAATATTACAGAAGCTTCCAAAGAGTTATTTATATCACAACCAGCAGTTAGTAAAGCGGTTAAAAATTTAGAAAAGTCCCTCAATATCAAATTGTTCATTAGGGATAAGCAAAATGGATTAATGCTTACTAAAGTGGGAAAAGAAATTCTGATATTGGCGAGGCAAATGAAGGTTATTGAGAACAAAATATATCAAGTGGCTAATCGAGAAGATAAACTACTCAGTGGTAAGGTTAAAATCGGTTCTTTTCCTGCTGTTTCAACAAATATTTTGCCTAAGACCATTGCATTATTTAGGTCAAAATATCCACTCATTAATATAGAATTAGTAGAAGGAACCTCAAATCAAATAAAAGAATGGGTAAAGGATCGAAGTGTTGATATGGGTATCGTTGCATCTCCCTTTGATCCGTATGAATTTGAAATAATAAACAATGATTATATGGTTGCAATAATTCCTGAAAATCATAGATTAAGTCAAGAAAAAAAGATTGATCTAGAAAAATATCAGAATGAAATTATTTTTTGTAAAGGTGGACATGAAATTGCTATAACAAAAATATTTCAAAAAAATCATATTGAGTTTAAGGAGAACCTAACAGTCCAAAATGCTGAAACTTTAATTAATATGGTCAAAAATAACTTAGGTATAGGTATTATTTCGAACTTTACACTTTCTTCTGTTTCTCATAATTTAATCATAAAAAACATTAATCCGAGGGTAACCCGTGATATCGGAATAATAACACACTCATTTAATGAGGTAACACCTGCAACAAAAGAATTCATCAACGTTACGATTCAATCTCATAAATCAGAGTCTGTTAAGGATCAAGAAATTTCAGATATTGACATAAAAAGCTTAACTAGAAAATAAATATACCTTACAATAGCCGTGCTTCGATGAAAGTTTTAAGATCCCTTCTCTGGTACAAAGAAGAGAACCTAAACGTTGAAATGAGTCGTTTATTATTAAAAAGGCTTATTCAACAATCTGGCCTGATACAGAAAAAGACGCGTTCCTCAATAAACGCGCCCGCGGAACAAAAAACTTAGTAATTTTTGAAGAAGGACAATGTTTCTCTAAATGTATTTTGAGCTAATTCTTCATTGTATTTAGAAGAGTATGGATCACTAAATCCGTGTTCACCCCTACATATATGCACATTTATATTTGGTTTGTCTAAAGTTGAAACTAATTCATCAACATTAAATGATTTCTCCGCTTTCGGAAAAAATAACAACACTGGACATTTTGGATATATATTTACATAGTCCCTAATACGTGAACCATAGTATCCAACGATACCATCAACACATTCTTCCTCACTACACAACCAAGCAACCGTTGCCCCTACACTAAATCCAATGATAAATATTTTTGAATACTCATCTTGAATATCTAATAATATATTTTTTACTTTATGTAATCCATTTGTGAAACCTACATTATCCATAAAATTATGGTAAGCCTTTACCTCTTGAGAGTAATCAAAGGGTATTTCTTGTTCTAATAAATTTGGACAAATGACATCAAAATTTTGTTCTGATAGTAATTCACATAAATCCACCATATGTTGGTTAATTCCATATATTTCATGAACGATAATAATTAATTTATCGGATTTTTTGTTTATTTTAAGCACCTATTTACTCCTTAAATGATTTTCACATTGCTTTTTTAATGATTATATCATTTCAACCTACCCTGTTAATGAGAGTTCGATGTATTTCCTTCTCTTATTCAAGAATATGGGTCTTTAAATGAAAATGAGCGGTGATCTTTATTACAGAATTGCGCCCGATTATTTAATAATATAAATGGAATCAGTGTTTCTTCGTTTTTAATTATTATTTCCGCAAAATCTTCTCCATCTCTCTTCCCTTTGCTAACTCATCGATTAGCTTATCCAAATAGCGAATTTCCTGCATCGTTGGTTCTTCGATATCTTCCACTCGGACGCCGCAGACTACACCTTTGATCAAAGCCCGTGAAGGATTCAATTGGGGAGCTTCCGCAAAGAAGGTCTCAAAGTCTGTCTGTTTTTCCAGTTGTACTTCTAACTCTTCCTGGCTATATCCTGTCAACCAACGGATGATTTCATCGACTTCTGATTTTGTACGCCCTTTTTTCTCTGCTTTCGAAATATAATGGGGATAGACTCTTGCGACACTCATTGTATAAATCTGATGTTTGGTCATGATACATCCTCCCTTAATTATTCCGTTAAATGGCCCTTTTCTGGAATAAAGAATGATAAAAAAAGGCTGTTCAAAGTCTATTTCCTAGACTTTGGACAGCCTTTTTTATGATATTGGTCACTAAATTTTTTCCGAATACTTCCTTATCTATTTTTAGGTGAAGAATTTTCTTCTATTAATTTTTCTGTAATCCTAACAAGGTCTTTAAATTTCGTTATTAAATCGGTAACACATTGATCACCTTTATATTACCATTTCCATTTTGAACAATGTGATTCACCTCTTTTTATAACTCCCATTTTTCAGCTCTAAAACTAGCTCTGCCTCCATCTGCAAAAAAACGAATTTCATTGCTGTCAGCTTTCGGAAAAATTCGGCTAGTGAATACCTCTTCACCATCATTAACAAAAATCTCTACAGAAGAGATATCAACAAATAGATGGAACTTAATTTTACTTCCTGCTAGCGAACACTGCCTCCTTGTACCGTAGGCCTCACCAACAGGTTGTCCTGACAGCATTCTGTCTAAAATAATCTTTTTCTTCTTTGCATCATATTTGACAATTGTTTTTTCATCACCTTTGGCACGGAATTCAATTCCAAATATGTCTGAGTCATCTACAGCCATTTCACATATTAATTCAAAAGAAGTTCCAGTAAAGGCTTTAACTGTTTCATTTGCAATGGTCGCCTCAAATACACTCTTTTCCTTCCGAAGTTTCTTTAATTCTTGTATTGGTTTTTGTAAAAGTTTACCATTTTCTACCGTCAACTCTCTAGGGAGCGTTAAACAATGCGCCCAGTTATTTTGGTCTGTTGGGTACGCAATTTCAGGTAGACCCAACCATCCAACTAAAATTCTCCTTCCTTCTGGGGAATAAGTCGTTTGCGGCGCATAAAAATCAAAGCCGCGGTCAAGCTCGTGAAAGTGTCCATCTGAAAAAGTGAGTGTATCCAAATCGAGTTTATCACCAATTATATAACCGGATTGATAAATATTTTGATAATGATCACCGTCTGGTTTAAGTCCTTGCGGCGAGAAGACAAAAACCCCATTTCCATCTAATTCAAAATAATCAGGACATTCCCACATATATCCGAAATGATCTAAGTCTGTCTTTAATTCACCTAAAAAGGTCCATTCTGTTAAATTCTTTGAACAATATAGAACCGCACAGCCCGTTTTATTTTTACGTTGCGCGCCTATTACTGCAAAGAA
This sequence comes from Pseudalkalibacillus sp. A8, assembly GCF_045920555.1. Taxonomy (NCBI): domain Bacteria; kingdom Bacillati; phylum Bacillota; class Bacilli; order Caryophanales; family Fictibacillaceae; genus Pseudalkalibacillus; species Pseudalkalibacillus sp. A8. The sequence goes on along the minus strand of NZ_CP174509.1, from coordinate 1,569,315 downwards.
AGTATCACCTGATTTCCATACCTTCGGGTCTCTAAAATGATCCGTATACCCTTCCGGCACTTTAGCTATAGCTGGAGATAAAGGCTTTGTAATCTCTCCTTGTTTATTCATAACAGCAATGACTTGATAAGGGTGCCGCTCCCAATTATCATTACGCGTATTACCGGTATACATTAAAAATAACTGGTCTCGGTATTCGATCGCACTGCCAGAATACGCTCCATGACTGTCATAGTATTTATCCGGCTTAATTGCGATCCCGACATTTTCCCAATGAACTAAATCCTTTGATTTTGTATGGTACCAATATTTTAGCCCGTGAACAGGACCAAGCGGAAACCATTGATAAAACAAATGATATTCACCATTAAAAAAGGAAAAACCATTTGGATCATTTAACAACCCTGCTTGAGGTTGAATATGAAACTTTTGTCTCCACTTACAGTTTAATACACGTTCTCTAATTTTTTTCACCGTATCATCATCTACATCTTCTAGCCGACGATATCTCATTTCCTTTGTCCATTCCATACGTTGTACTCCTTAGATTCTTTAGTATTCCTTAAAGTGGCTCAAAAGGGCCTGATCCCTCTTATGCCATTATCTTGGCATTTTAGGGGTCTGACCCTTTGATTGACAAACTAAAATTTATGATGATGCTAACCTTGTTTTTTAGCAGGTCGTTTCGACAAAATCATTGTTATGATAAACGCTATTGTAAATGAAATGATCATACCTATAATGTAAAAAGTAATTGTGCCAGTTTTTATTGAGATAATACCTGGAAGACCTGCAGCACCTAAAGCGATTGCTTTTACTTTAAAAAGAGCAATGAAGCCTGAACCAGCCGCTGCTCCGCAGATCGCCCCAATAAATGGGTAACGGAGCTTTAAGTTCACTCCAAACATGGCAGGCTCTGTAATACCTAATAAAGCTGAAATCCCTGCTGCGGATGCAATTCCTTTTACTTTTGCATCCCGTGTAATAAGCAATACGGCAAGAGTTGCTGCGCCTTGCGCTACATTTGACATTGCAGCAACAGGGAAAATGAATGAGCCTCCTGTTTTTGCTAGATCTGCCAGCAACTGTGTTTCAACTGCTATAAAGCTATGGTGCATACCTGTAATAACTATTGGTGCATAAGCTAAACCAAATATTGCCGCTCCGATAAATCCAGTTGTATCATATAACCAAATCAATCCGTCTGATAAAAGATTACCAGCTGTTCTAGTAACTGGTCCTACTAAAGTAAAAGTTAATAAGCCTGTAATAAAAATAGATAAGAGCGGTGTTAATAGATTATCTAATGAAGATGGTGTAACTTTTCGTAAATTTGTCTCAATTTTTGCTAATATATATGAAGCTACTAAAACTGGTAAAACTGTGCCCTGGTAACCAATCATGGCAATATCAAAGCCAAAAATACTCCAATATGGAATTTCTCCGTTAGTTAATGCTTCCCCGTATCCCCAGCCATTTAATAGATCTGGGTGGACCATTAACATCCCAAGCGTTGCGCCTAAATAAGGATTTCCGCCAAAGCGCTGTGTTGCAGAAAATCCGATTAATATTGGCAAGAATACAAAGGCAGCGTTTGCAAATGTATTAATAAGAGCTGCCAAATCTGCCATCTCTGGATTTGCTTCAACAATTGACATGTTATCAATGAATAAATCTGGAGCTGTTAAAAGATTATAGATACCCATTAACAAACCGCCAGCAACAATTGCCGGAATAATCGGCACAAAAATATCGGATAGCATTTTTACGAAACGTTGGAGGGGATTCATTTTCTTTGTACCAGCGCTACTCACTTCTTTTGTGGACATTTCCTCCATTCCAATTAGTTTGGAAAGCTCATTATATACATTGTTTACGATTCCTGATCCCAAAATAATCTGGTACTGTCCGCCAGTTGAAAATGTCCCTTTAACTATGTCCATTTCCTCTAACTTTGCTTGATTCACTTTTTCTTCATCATTTAAAACAAGACGAAGTCTTGTTGCACAATGGGCCGCAGCTGAAATATTTTCTTTCCCGCCAATTGCTTCTAGAATTTCTCGTGCATGTAGTGGATAATCCATAAATTTCACCCTTTACTATTTATTGGATGGAACCGGTTCCATTTTTGCTAAAAAATGATACCGCTTCCATTTGGATAAAAACAGGAATGGAACCGGTTCCGATTAAAGTATATAAGTTCTAGTTAAGTTTGTCAACACTATCTCTTATTATTAGCTCAAAATTTGAAACAGTCACTTTTTCAATCTCTTCATTATTTATTAATTTTACAATATTTTTAGCGGCAAGTATTCCAGCTTCTTTATAGAAAAAATTTGCAGTTGTAATACTGGGATGAATAATTTCAGTAACCTCATAGCCACCAAATCCTGTTATTGATAAATCCTTCGGGATTTTTAAGCCTCTCATTTGTGCTGCCTTTAATACACCAAGGGCAATATTATCTGTTGCACAAACAAAGATCGAAGGTTTGTATGTTTCGAATATAGCTGGAAACTTTTTAATTGCTTCCGTAAGCTTGAAGCTGGTTTCAAAATAGTGAACCTCGCATTCATTGTCATACCGAACAGCTTTTTGGAAACCTCGTTTTCGTTTAACGCCAACTGCTATATCTTCTTCTGTAACTCCAAGATAAGCAATCTTTTTATGTCCTTGGCTTATAACATATTTGCCAATTTCATATCCTGCATGCTCATCATTATGTATAACACTATAGAAATGATGATTTTGCTGTCCTACTAACAAAACAGGTACGTTAATTTTATCAAATGCCTCCAAATGGCGATCTGTGATTTGTGTCGCCAATAAAATAATTCCGGCAATTTTTTGATTTGCTAAACTGTAAATACTCTCAACTTCCCGGTTCAAATCCTGACTTGTATTTGAGATCAGCAGTTGATAATTATTTTCTCTTAAATGTTCGTCTATGCCGATTAATGTCTGAGATGTCGCATAGGAATTCAGCCTAGGAACAATTGTACCGACTATAGACGTCTTCTTTGCTTTTAAACTTCGAGCAAACGTATTTGGCACATAACCTGTTTCTTTTATGACTTGTTCTATTTTTAATTTCGTATTTTCACTAACAGATCCGCCGTTTAAGTACCTTGAAACTGTACTTTTCGCTACCCCTGCCAGTTTTGCAATTTCTGCAATCGTCATCTTATTTACAACTCCAACTTTTCATTTCTTGTTAACAAGTATACACGAAATATGTTACTTAAATAATTGAGGATTTGCAAAATAAGCATACGTAAAGAAAGTACCCCTCATGGACTCAAACTTTGGTTGTTATATGCCTTTAGGTATGTATCTCCTTAATCCCCTATAAAAAAGGCCATATTTGCAGAATTTATGTTCATTCGTTTTTTTAAGTAACCACCTGAACTTCATTCGATATCCCTAGGGCTGAAGCCAATAACACAAGGGCATTCAATAGGAGTGGGTTGAGACTTTTTCTATTCCTCGAACATGCAGACCATCCGCTGTCAGTTGCGTTTTTACCTGAGAAAAACAACGTTTGACACTTGTTCGTTCCTTATAAAACTGGCTTTTTGGTGGAATAACTTAGGAGTTCAATAAATACCCTTTAAACCCCTTCTTTACTCAACAATACCAGCTAATAAGAGGTCAATAGCTAAGGTAAAATTCTTTTTATAAACATGATACAATAAAAAATAACATGCTAAATAACCTCCCTAATGCTAATGGAAGGTTATGGAAATATGTTTATGTGTTAACCTTATACAAAGGTTTCTTTACGTTTAAGCATATAATATAACCAATGGATGAGTTTGTTCATGCAGGCTCCCATAACGACCTTGTGGGGTTTCCCCTCTTCTCGCTTCCTTTGGTAATAAGCGATTGATGAAAGCGATCGATTTCCCCAACTTCAGACAGGATTGTTGCCGCAATCTTGTCCCCGATTCCTGGGATTGATCGTATTAAATCATATTCATACAATTCTTGAGCCTGGGCATCTATCTCTTCCTTTAATACAGATAGATGCTTTTGGTATTCCAACAGAAGATGAATGTACATCTGTAAACTGATGATTTGGCTTTGGTAGAGCGTCCGTTGAAATGGATCCTGCCTGGCTGCCTCTTTCAACTGTTCAGCCTTCGTCATTGCCCACGCATAAGACCTCGTATGACAGTGCGTTTTAATACGTTCTCCTAATGTCACGCTATCCTCAGCCAAAACCTTTTCTGGTGTAGGAAAATCCAAAAGGAGCGTCAACGAAACCCTTGAATAGATATGTCCAAACACCTTTTTGTACTCAGGAAATAGCTGGTCTAATACGGTTTGAAACTTTAATTTCACTTGGACATAAGAGTCCGTTAACGCATCATGTTGTCTTGTTAGATGACGTAGGTTTAAGGTTTGAACACTTTTTCTCTGATAAGGTTCTAAATCTTCTTTATAGTACAACTCACATAAATGAGCCGCATCCAAAGCATCTGTTTTGACCTTTCTCATCCCCGTTTGCTTTGCCCCATGAGATACAATGGGATTCACGAGATAATACACGATATCATGCTTATCAAAGTACTGTGTCACAGGTTCATGATAATGCCCTGTCGATTCTAAAATCACCGTAGGTGATTGACGTCCTTCTCTTTCTACTTCTTTGTAAAAAGCGTGGAATTGCATAAATCCATCCGTATTATGCTTAAATTTAAAGCTCTTTTTATAAGGCTTCTTTCTTTGTAAATACGCCTGAATCTGGCTTTCTTCTTTCGCTACATCCAGACCGATGACTGGATTCATTCTCCTATCACTCCCATAAACGATTCATTTCGCCGGTGCCTCTATCTCTCTTGTAGTTTCATATCTTCGCTTGTTATACGAGATCATTCCCAAAGGGAACGTCCCAACCAGCCTCACACATGTTTCTACAAGTAGAGGGGAACAGTTTTGTGGACGGGATCAGTTAAGTCCCACTGGCCCTTTCGTTCTCCTCCGGCTACCCCTATTAAACCATGAAAAATGCCAACCAGAAATGACTGGTTGACCTTATAATACGATATGGCCCTTTTGTGGATTAAATATGGTAACCTCTTATTCATGATAACTGCCCGATTGTTGAATAACATCTTTGACTTCGGGCGCACATACACAGTAAAATATTTTTCTAGTTTCCTTTAGTATTCGTATACAAAATCGCATAGCAAATTATATGTAATTCACAGCCCCTACAATTTTTAATTCTTGCCCTGTGAATTGAGGTGTGAATTTGAGCGTGTTGTTGTGATTATCCTTATATAACAAAAACGCATATGATTCGTGTGTGAATCACATGCGTTTCAATGTGAATTGTACTATCTGTACTCCAAAACAGCACCTGTTAACTATAGACCGGCTCTTTTTCACTTAGACCAAGCGTCCGGGCTGTTGAAGCATGGAGTTCGTCCAGAAGCTCAGGGTTTTCCATCAGTGAAACACCATAAGAAGGGATCATTTCTTTGATTTTCAATTCCCACTCTTTCACATGTTGCGGGAAGCATTTATTGATCACTTCGAGCATAACGTGAACGGCAGTAGATGCACCCGGAGAAGCGCCTAACAATGCTGCGATCGAGCCATCAGCTGCAGTGATGACTTCCGTACCGAATTGAAGCGTTCCTTTACCACCAGTTTCAGTATCTTTGATAACTTGTACACGTTGGCCCGCTACGACTAAATCCCAATCCTCGCTTTTCGCGTCCGGGATGAACTCCCGTATAGATTCCATGCGCTTTTCTTTCGACAACATGACTTGCTCGATAAGGTATTTTGTCAATGACATTTCTTTTACACCAGCTGCCAACATCGTCAGAACATTATTCGGCTTTACAGAAGTCAACAGATCAAGATTTGAACCTTTTTTCAAAAACTTCGGTGAGAAACCGGCAAAAGGTCCGAACAACAACGATTTTTCGTTGTTGATATATCTTGTGTCAAGATGCGGAACAGACATAGGAGGAGCACCAACCGGAGCTTTCCCGTATACTTTTGCATGATGCTGGGCTACTACCTCCGGATTGTTGCATACCATGAATAGTCCGCTTACCGGAAATCCACCAATGCCTTTCCCTTCAGGAATATCGGATTTTTGCAGGAGATGCAAGCTTCCTCCCCCGCCGCCGATAAAGACGAATTTTGCCGTTTGACGAACGACTTTACCGCTGTCGCCATTCCGCACTTTCAATTCCCACGAGCCATCGCTCGTACGTTTAATATCCTCTACACTATGTTTATAGTTTATATCGACGTCTTTACTCTTCAAATGGTCAAACAACTTGCGTGTCAAAGCACCAAAATTGACATCCGTTCCAGAGTCGATTTTTGTCGCCGCTATAGGTTCATTCAATTTACGGCCTTCCATGATGAGCGGCAGCCATTCAATCAATTGTTCAGGGTCATCAGAAAATTCCATCCCTTTAAACAAAGGATTGTTTGACATCGCTTCACAACGTTTCTTTAAAAACGTTACATTCTTTTCCCCTTGCACTAAACTCATATGAGGCAATGGCATGATGAAGTCCTGGGGATTGTTGATCAGCTTTCTGTTTACAAGATAAGACCAGAATTGTCTTGAAAGCTGAAACTGTTCATTGATTTTTATCGCTTTGCTGATATCTATGGATCCGTCCGGTTTTTCGTTTGTATAATTAAGCTCGCACAGTGCAGCATGTCCTGTTCCAGCATTGTTCCATTCGTTAGAGCTTTCTTCTCCTGTTTTATCAAGCTTCTCAAACACTGTAATTTTCCAGTCCGGTACTAATTCTTTCAGGAGTGACCCTAAAGTTGCACTCATGATCCCAGCACCAATCAAAATCACATCTGTTTCAGTTCTTCGGTTGCTCATTTTTACCATCCTTACTCTGAAATTTACAGAAAAGAAGTAGGTGTATCTCAATTTAACCCTATTATAGGGTAATGATAATCATGTAATAAGTTCTACTATTCTCTTATTATTATATACTATTTAAGGCTGGTAAAAAAGGGACAATCCATCTACAGACCTATGAACACACAAAACCCAAAGCAACTACACCTGCCCTTACCTTCAAAAGGTAATCTCCCCCTCATTATTTTTTTATTTTCGATGTCACTTATTCATCCTGCATCTATAAGTAATAAAGGGTGTTCACATTGTTTACACAATCGACCATGCAAAGAAAAATCACCTGGGAAGGATGTGCAAATCTAAGTGTGATGTCCGTATAAAGGAACAAGAGCAGGGAATCGTATTCTTATACATACTTGTGATGCTTCGAATCATAAATTGTTAAATATTATAAAAAGGTGAGGATATGCCAGGATTTATTAAAAAACCTTTCAAAAAAAAGGATCTTCAGAGTCAACCAAATTCAAAAAACCTAAACGAAATTTTCCAACAAGCCAGCAAATCAAGTGACTTTCATCAATTTTCTCCTATTGAAAAAAATCAGAATAAAATTCTAATCAGTTATTATAAATCGATGGTAGATGCAGAGAAGATCAATCGACTTCTCCTCCCAGCCATTCAAAAGAACGCTGGAAAAATCACAGGGTTTGATGATCTGAAAAATTTCGTACCGTTCGATGATGTCGATGTTACAAATGATGCAACAGAGATTGAAAAGCGTCTTATGAAGGGCTATGTCATTATCCAGTTAGGAGATTTAGAAAAACACTATTTTACCGTAAATATTGAAAACACTAATCTCGGCTTTCGTGAGAATAATGACACAGAAAATGAATTCAGTGTAGTCGGGCCAAAGGTCGGCTTTGTGGAAAACATCGATATCAATGTCCATCTATTAAGAAAACAATTTGCAACCTCCGAATTAGTATTTGAAGAAATAACAATGGGGTCTATGTCAAAAACAAAGGTACTTATATGTTATTTGGAGGGAATCACCAATCCACAACACATCCAAACCATCCGACAACGTCTGAAAAATATAGATTTCGATGTTATTTTCGACAGCTCTCAAATTGATCAAATGATATCCGATAGTTCCAATACGCCTTTCCCTATGTTTTTATCTACAGAGCGTATTGACCGGGTAACTTATGCTGTTATAAGTGGACAAGTTGCTATCTTGACGAATGGATCACCGTATGTCGTAACAGGACCGTCCACCTTGATGGATTTTTTTATTTCTCCTGAAGATTATTATCTTCCATGGCTAGTGGGATCTTTCTTTCGAATTATACGTATTATGAGTGTAGTTTTCTCCATCTTCGCCACCCCCTTATATATTGCCGTATTAACGTTTCATTATGAAGTCATACCGGAAGATTTACTTGGACCTCTCATCTACTCAAGGGCTAATGTTCCGTTCCCCCCAATATTAGAGGTCATTTTCTTAGAGATTACAATTGAATTGTTACGAGAAGCAGGTGCCCGTTTACCGACAAAAATCGGTCAGACGCTAGGCATTGTCGGGGGGATTGTGATCGGGCAGGCAGCTGTGGAAGCAGCCCTGACGAGTAATGTATTACTTATTATTGTTGCCCTATCAGCGCTTGCGTCTTTTACAACGCCTATCTTCAAGATGTCGAATACAGTCCGTCTTCTACGCTTTCCCTTTATTCTGCTTGCAGCCTTTTGGGGCGGCTTTGGAATCATTATTGGATTTATTGTACTCTTAGGCCATTTATTAAGCCTAAAATCATTAGGTACCCCATATTTGGTTCCTCTTTATCCTTTGAGAATAAAAGGTTTTGGTGACAGTTTTTTACGTTTGCCATACCAATATACCACGACTCGTGCCAGACATTTAAAACCGCTCTCGTTAAAAAGATATACACCATCTCAAGACAAGGAGGATCTAAATGATGAGTAGTCGAACAGGGAAAATTATAATCATCTTGTCCAGCTTCTGTTTACTATTCATTCTTTTGATGGGATGTAATCGAGGAAGGGTTGTTGATGATTTACAGATTCTTTCCATAATGGGTTTTGGCCTAGAAGATGAAGCATATAAAGGTACGGCTCTTTATTCGGATTATACTGAACAAAAACAAGGGAAAATTCATCTTTTACATGGGCAGGCAAAAAATACGAGGATCATTCTAGAGGAAATAAACCAACAATCCCCTAAACCAATTGAAGTCGGTAAATTACATATGCTGATATTCAGCAGAAATTTAGCGGAAGATGGCATAGCACATTTTATCAAGACAATTTGTAGAGATCCTTTAATAAACAGTAATTTGATTGTTGCTGTTTCAGATGAACCAGTAGAAAATATTATGACAAAAGAGGGGAGTGAGTCCCTACCCGATTTGTTACAAAATAACTTCAAATCAGGGAATGTGCCATTTTCCAATCTGCATCTGCTTTTATATGATTACTATGGTGAAGGAAGGGATGTATCCATTCCTTTTATAAATTTAAACCAAAATGGGAAAGTTGAAGTTAACAGATATGCTATTTTCAAAAAAGACAGGTTGTCATTAGTATTAAATCAAAAAGAAATGATTCTTTATAAAATATTAAAAGGAGAGTCGATGAAGGGCCAAATGGAAGTTGAAGTAAGGAAAGGACCGCAAAAAGGCCTAACTGTACTAAAAAGTCTTTCGGGAAAGAAAATTGAAACAATTTACCAATCAGGACAAAAAATAAAATATAGGATTACTTTAGATGGAATGGTCAAAGAGTATCCTGAATGGTTGAATCTACGAAAAAAAGAAGACGTCAAGATATTAACGAAGGAATTAGAAAAAAATTTAATGAAGGATCTTTCAAATCTTTTGTCAACATTCCAAGATCACGGGGTTGACCCCCTAGGTGCCGGGGATCTAGTAAGAACACATAGCAAAAGATGGAATGAAGCAGAATTTTATGAAAACATATATCAACAGATTGAATTTGATATTGACCTTAGAATTCAATTACAAACATCGGGAATCGGAGAATAGGAATCAAGTGTTGAAAACAGTTTATTGATAGAGGGTATTTTTTAAAATCAAGTATCCTTAAAGTAGTTATAAACTATTTTAAACAGGACTCTGTAACAGAGTAAAATGAAGGTGGTGATGTCAACCATCACCTATTATCTAGCAATATTGCTTCTGTTTGAGGTATAGTGAGCCCCAAATGCCAGCAGCCCACCTACTGCTAAAAGTAGTATAAATACAGAATTTGCTTATTAATCTGGAAAATTAATCATTCATACAAACAAAACAAATGAAGCAAAATATTAAAGGTAAAATCAAAAAATGAATGGATTTCGAGTCAAAGAATTCTGTTACTTTTCAGACATTATTCATTTTTGTTATTATTATCAAAATGTTTTTCGCAGGAGGTCAAAAATGCCAAAAGTAACGGTTCCGGGTCGAGGGACTTTTGAAGTCGAAAGAGGAAAAAAGTTAGTACTAGCATTAGAAGATAACGGTATAGATGTGCTCCATCGTTGCGGAGGGAAGGCTAGATGTACGACCTGCAGGGTGGAGATATTGGCAGGCGAGTTTTGTGATGTATCCAATAGTGAAAAAGAAGCGTTTTCGAATAAAGGAATGGAAGCAATTGAGGATCATTTGCGTTTATCCTGTCAAATTCGTGTAAACGAGGACGTGGCCGTTTGCCCGATCATGACAGTAGGAAACTCCGGGATGGATGCCGGTCCAAGACCAGCAGAGTAAACCGACTCGGTTCTTAACTGGACATAAGTCTGACCAAGAGGCACAGCCCCTGTTTTTTGGATCAACGTATTTAGTTTTTAGATAACCCCCAAAATCAACGTATATTGACCCATCAGGCAATAACTCCTCAAGTAAGGATATTGTGCATACCCCCTTTTCGTTTGTACAAACTAACAACAGCCTAGTAAAGAAAGGACGTATATCTATGGAAAGGTTAATGTTAAGAGTACTGTTCGCTTTATGTATTACTTCCTTACCTTTTTTGTTTAGAAAACCGAATTTAAAAACTTGGATTATTGTATTCTTCTCTAAAGGAGTCTTATCCACATTAGTTGATAATTACGTCGTAAATACTGGACGAGTGAAATATCCAGTCCGTGTATTCCCTAATATTTTCAAAACAAATATTCTATATGATTTATTATTTTTCCCACTCCTAAGTATAATCTGGGTGCAAATTACCTACAATGCCAAACCTCTTACTATTTTGTTGAGAAGTCTTTACTTTAGTATACCGATGTCCATCATGCAATGGTTGTTAGAAAAATTTACAAGACTATTTAAATGGAGAAATTGGACAGCGCTTCATACATTTATTTCAGTGAACTTTACACTTTTCACGATTAGAGGATTAGTAGCGCTCATAAAAAGGTTTGAAACGGTATCTAGCCAAAAAGAAAAATGTGCAAGTGAATAAATATTGAAAAGCTATAGAAAGATTTACGTAAAAAATCTATTTAGTTGAAAACAGTGAGAAGACCCGAACAACTACTCTGGAGTATAACTCAAACCAATTAGTATTATCCTTAAGAATCAGGTGTTGAAATATGAGCAAACAAGTAAAGGAAAGTTTAACCGTTTCTCCGTTTTTTTTATTTTTCCTGATTCATGGGACACAGACTGGTATCGGAATGCTGAGTTTTCAAAGTAAATTAATAATTGGAGCAGAACAAGACGCGTGGATTTCCCTCTTAATAGTTGGATTAAGTTTTCATCTGCTCATTGTGATGATCTATTTTCTATTAAAAAATTCCAATAATGGAGATATCATATCCTTACATCAACAATTGTTTGGAAAATGGTTAGGGAATTTTTTATCTTTTTGTATCTATGGATATACAATTATAATTGTATCCACTGTAATAAGATCATATGTAGAAATCTTACAAGTATGGGTTTTTCAGCATATCCATCTATGGGAGTTATCACTACTTATCGTCTTGGTGGTTACATATATTGTTTCAAGGGGATTTCGTGTAGTTACGGGTATTTGTTTTTGGAGTATTTTTCTACCAAGTCTATTGCTTCTAAGCCTTTACTTTCCTTTGAAATTTGCTAACTGGAATAATTTACTCCCTTTTTTCAGTCATAGCATAAGTGACTATATCGTTTCATCGAAACAAACAATTACCCACTTCCTGGGGCCCGAATATTTGTTGATTTATTTTCCATTTATTAAGAATAATCATCGGTCACAGAAATGGGCACATTTTGCCATCGTCTACACAACCATCATATATATGATAATTATGATCGTCTCATTGCTATATTTTAATGTTGGCCAATTGGAGGCTACACTATGGCCAACTTTGATATTTTCAAAAATTATTCAATTGCCTTTAATCGAACGATTCGAGTATATTTATATATTTACATGGCTTTTGGTCATTTTATCTACATGTTGTGTGTGTTTGTGGAGTGGGACGAGGATCTTGAGGATTACAGTTGACCTTAAACCTAAAACCTCATTATGGATTTCAAGCATCATCATTTTCATCATTGCGATTAATTTAAGAAATAAAAGCAGCATTGAATTCATTGAATCATTACTTTCGACCATCGGCTCAATTTTTGTGTATTGTTACATACCACTATTATTTATTTGGCTAAACATCTATATCTTTCTCAAGAAAAAGAAAAAATCAGCAAAATAAGAGCCAATCGTTTTGATTGGCTCTACCTATATTTATTGGTACTTTTTATTATTGATTTCCATTTTTCACCCATTCCGCAACTGTAACAGTACGTTTGGCTTGATGCTTGACAGCTCCCTCAACATCATCGACCATTTTACCATTTTGATCGACTGTTACGCTTGTTCCATATGGATTTCCACCTGCACCAAACAGTACCGGATCCGTATAACCAGGTGCGGCAATAATAGCACCCCAGTGCATCATAGAAGTATATAATGATAACAATGTAGCTTCCTGACCACCGTGTGGATTTTGCGCAGAGGTCATGGCACTTACAACCTTGTTTATTGTCTTACCGTTCGCCCAAAGGCCACCTTGAATATCAAGGAATTGTTTCATTTGTGACGGCACGTTTCCAAAACGTGTTGGGACACTGAATATAATAGCATCTGCCCATTCGATATCATCAGATGTCGCTACTGGAACGTCTTTTGTGGCTTCTACAGTCGACTTCCACGCCTCATTCCTCTCAATGATTGATTCTGGTGCTAATTCTTCTACTTTTAATACTTTTACATCAGCCCCAGCTTCTCTTGCTCCTTCTTCAGCCCATTTTGCCAATTGAAAGTTTGTTCCACCCATGCTATAAAAAATTACTGCTAATTTGACGTTTGACATAGTTTCCATCTCCTTTGTTGATTTCCCAAATATTTTTTCTAAAAAACCCAAATAATACACCTCCTAAGTTTAATTATTGATATCCTATAAGAACCACCTCCATTGAAAATTAATGGCTTTCAATGCTTTGCTGTTCTTCTGCTATTGTCCCCATTACAGAGGATTTATAATAGAGTTCCTATTCATGATGGCAGCGCTCCTTGCAATTCATACTGGAACCCTGGAATCCCTACACTTATAAACCAACAAGCTGTATTTTCTATAACACCTAATATTCCAGAATTATTACCTTTAATCTAAATTATATTGAATTCGAGATATTTTCTTAAAATTATTCATCTGTTTTTATAATCGTCCGGTACCACTGTGTTGCAGCTTCAACTTCTTCAGCTGTCAATTGATGACCTTTATTTTCCCAATGAAGTTCAACTTTTGCGTTCGCTTTTTCTAATAATGTTTGGAGTTCAGAAGTTTCAGATGGAGAACAAATCGGGTCATTTGTTCCAGCTGCAATAAACACGGATTTTCCTGATAGATCAGGAAGATCCACTCCTCGTCTAGGCACCATAGGGTGATGAAGAACAGCACCTTTTAATGCATTTTGATAATGGAATAATAAACTTGCTGCAATATTGGCTCCATTAGAGTAACCGATGGCAATCATATTACCTCGATCAAAATCATATTTTTCAGCAGCTTCATCAAGGAACTTATTCAACTCTTCAGTACGGAAAATAAGATCCTCTTCATCGAAAACACCTTCTGCCAACCTCTTGAAGAATCGCGGCATTCCATTCTCTAAAATATTCCCTCGAACACTTAATATGGAAGCTTCATCATCAACTCTTCCTGCAACAGGCAAAAGGTCTAATTCGTTTCCCCCAGTACCATGAAGTAGTAATAAAGTCGGTTTATCAGAATCTTTCCCTTTATGAAATATATGTTTCATAAATCTTCCCCCTTCAATACTCGAGCCTTTACAGAAGGCAAGGCGCTTTCTAGTTCATCTCTCTTTGATTCCAACCATGATGGCAACATGAATTTTTCACCTATTTTTTCCAATGGTTCATCGACCGTAAAACCTGGTGGATCGGTTGCGATTTCAAAGAGAATTCCCCCTTCCTCATGAAAGTAGAGAGCTTTAAAATAGTTACGATCAAGAATTTCTGTTGGGTGATAACCTTTTTCCTCAAGGAGGGCTCTCCATTTATGATGTTCTTCTTCATCTTTTGCTCTCCATGCAATATGGTGAACAGTTCCGGCCCCCATCAATCCACGAACAGACGGTAATAATTTAATATCAATTGTATTTCCAAGCTGTGCTTCAGACCTGAATCTAAGATAACCTTCGTCTTGTCCAATGCTTCCGAATCCTAATATATTCTCAAGCAAATTCGCTGTTTTATTAGGCTGCGCTGAATTTAAAGTGGCACCCCCAAACCCTTTAATTGCGACTTCAGAGTCCACTTCTCCAAAGCTCCAGTTATTTGTTGGTCCTTCATTCCGTTCCGTCAATTCAATTTGAAGACCATCTGGATCGTTGAACTTCAAATACTTCTCTCCAAATCGAACCGATGTCTCAACCTTCACTCCAAATTTTTGCAGACGATTCTCCCAAAATTCCATTGAATTTGTCGGAATGATATAACCTGTAACCCCAACTTGTCCTGTACCAATTCGGCCTTTAAGCTGTTTCTGCCATGGAAAAAATGTTATAACAGACCCAGGTTCACCGGATTCATTCCCAAAATACAGATGATACACTTCTGGGCGATCAAAATTGATCGTTTTTTTTACGAGCCTAAGCCCAAGTACACCTGCATAGAAGTCTATATTTCTTTGTGCATCATTAACCATCGCTGTGATATGATGGATACCTGAGGTTTTCAGCATTCTACCCTCTCCATTCCATATTTGGATTAAAAAGTAGTTTATTTTGGTCTTTCTATTGAGAATACTTCACCAATCTTCGCATAATAATGCCCTGCTAACCGGCTGATGGCACCTAGACCTCTTGGATCGATTCTTCCATTTTCATAAATATCATCATCAATATGAAATTGAATGACTTTTCCAATAATCAGGTCACTCCCTGGAGAATCCAGGCCTCCTAAGGAAATAGAATGCTCGAGTACACACTCCATACGGATTTTTGCTTCTTTGACACCTGGAACTGAAATTTTATCACTGTCGATGGGTGTTAATCCCGCTAGTTCAATTTCACTTTGATTATGCGGGAGGCTTGCAGCTGTCTGATTTATTTTTTCCACATTTTTTTCATCAACAATATGAACGACAAATTCCTTGGTATCAAAGATATTTCTTGATGTATCTTTAAGCCTTCCTCCCGGCCTCTGAATGGCTAACGAAATCATAGGAGGGTTGGATGAAACAATATTAAAATAACTGAAAGGTGCACCATTCAATATTCCATCTTTCGAAACCGTTGTGACAAAAGCGATTGGTCTAGGGATAATACTTCCAATCAAAAACTTATAATTTTCTCTTTCGGTATTTTGGGCCGGGTCTATCGAAAGCAAATAGATCACCCTTTCACTTTATTTATTCTAGCTCCCTAACTTTAAATGGAATTAGATGTTGTTCGATTCTCCCTCTAAACGGTTCATATTGTTCTGGTAACATCAAATTTTCTCCCATAGTTTCCCTTGATTCGTCATGAGCAAATCCTGGTGGATCCGTCGCAATTTCAAAAAGTATTTCCCCGTGCTCTCTAAAGTAAATAGCGTTAAAGTAGTTTCTGTCCTGAACAGGGGTGACACTGTAACCATTTTCTGCAACATACTTCTGCCATACCAACTGACCATTGTCATCTATGGCTCTCCACGCGATGTGATGCACTGTACCGATGCCCATTGACCCTCCTCCAGCTGGAGTTGCTTTTAAGTCGATGATATTTCCAATGTCTGCTGATGAACGGAAACGAATAAAATCCCCCTCTTTACCAACGAGTTCAAGGCCCATTACCTTTTCTAACAATTCTGCTGTTTTATTTGGCTGTGCGGAAAATAGAGTGGCACCCCCAAATCCTTTGATCGCTACTTCTGAAGTTACCCCTCCAAAGGTCCATTTATTAGCTTCCCCATCTTCTCGTTCAACAATTTCTAAGTGAAGTCCATGTGGATCATCGAACGTTAAATACTGCTCACCAAAACGTTCCACTTTAGTAAATGGAACATCAAACTTTTCAAGTCTCTTTTCCCAGAATGGCATCGCCCCCTTTGGAACGACATAGGATGTCACCCCGACTTGGCCATCGCCAATTTTTCCTTGATAAGCATCAGGCCAGGGAAAAAAAGTCATAATGGTTCCTGGTTTTCCACCTTCATCTCCAAAATACAGATGATACGTGCCTGGGTCATCAAAATTAACTGTTTTTTTAACCAAGCGCAGACCTAGAACACCAGCGTAAAAGTCAACATTTTCCTGTGGATGACCTACAATTGCTGTGATGTGGTGTATTCCAGTTGTTTTTTTAATCATGTGATTCACACTCCCATCTTTTTATTTTAGTTTTCCCTTTTTCGTTTTTCTTTTGTAAATATTACGAATTAAGTTATCTCGAATTCGAGATATTAGGATAAAAAAATTTACATTCTTTGCGCATGGTATCCTAGTTTTTTCAACTTTTCAATCAGAATTTCTTTCTCTGTAGAATCTAAGCCCCCACATATTTCTTTCATAGCTGCTTTATGTTTTGGAAAAACTTCATTCATTAATTCAATTCCCTTTTTTGTAATTGCTGCGTATGTTTTACGACGATCTTCAGGGCAAGGTTTCCTCTCTATCAATTTTTTCTTTTCTAATTTATCTACAACATAGGTAATACTACTGCTTGCTATCAACACTTTACCACCTATTTTTTGTATCGGTTGGTCCCCTTTACTATAGATCAACTCTAGGACAGAGAACTCGGTTGGATTTAAACCTAAACATTTTATGTCTTCCTCCACACGCTTTCTAATTGATTGTAACGCCCGAGATAAGACAATGAAAATTTTTAACGATAATTCCTCTTCATGTTGATTAATATCCTGACGATCCATAATAATGTTCCTTTCGAATATCTCGAATTCGAGATAATTATATCTTGAAGTTTTTCTATCTGTCAACATAAGTTTTAAAAAAAGCACGTGATTTCTTATTGTGAAACCACGTGCTTTTTTATATGTGAACTGTACTGTACGAAGTTAAATGACACGTACGGTAACGATTCCCTCGATCTGTCTGATATCTTCCTCCAGGCCGATCACGTTATCTCCATTTACTTGATTGTCGATATCGATCATCGTATACGCATAATCTCCCCGGCTTCTGTTCACCATGTCTGCAATGTTCAAGTTATGGTTTGATAGAATGGATGTAATCTGTCCGACCATGTTTGGAACGTTTTTGTGAAAACCCGCGATTCGACGTTTTCCTGTATAAGGCAGAGAAGCGTTCGGGAAGTTGACAGAGTTTTTGATGTTCCCTGTCTCTAGGTATTCCTTCGTTTGGCGAGCTGCCATGACCGCACAGTTTTCCTCTGATTCTTTCGTAGAAGCACCAAGGTGAGGGATTGAAATGACATTTTCCACGTTTAGCAGTTTTTCGCTTGGAAAGTCTGTAATATATTTGCCTACTCTCCCATTTTCAAGTGCATCAGCCATATGTGTTTCGTCCACAAGTTCACCGCGGGAGAAATTCAGAATATTGACGCCCTTCTTCATGATGTCAAAGGTTGCTTTATTGAACATTCCTTTTGTGCCATCCGTCAACGGAACGTGCACGGTGATATAATCCGACTCAGCAAACAACTGTTCAATGGTCATGGCTCGTTGTATTTTCCGGGACAAATTCCAAGCCGTATCCACGGAGATGAACGGATCAAACCCCAGAACGTCCATATCTAAATCAAGTGCATCATTCGCTACAAGCGCACCGATTGCTCCCAAGCCGATGACACCCAGTGTTTTTCCTTTTATTTCATTTCCGACAAATTGTTTTTTTCCGGCTTCTACAAGTTCAGGAATTCGTGCCCCTTCACTTTCCAACGACTTCACCCAGCTTATACCGGTAAAAAGATTTCGGGATGAAGCCATCAATGATGTCAGCACCAGTTCCTTGACTGCATTGGCATTAGCGCCGGGGGTATTGAAAACGACGATGCCACATTCTGTACACTTTTCAACAGGGATATTATTGACACCTGCACCAGCACGTGCAATCGCCTTCAGGTTATTGCCAAATTCCATTGAATGCATGTCATAACTGCGGACAACAATGGCATCAGGATTTTCACTATCATTATCGATCCCGAAACCATCTTTATTGAATACATTGAGTCCGCTTGCTGCAATACCATTTAACGTCTTGATCGTTTTGACTTTGTCTAACGTCATTATGCTCATTGAATCTTCTCCTCTTTTCTTTTTGTAGTCTTATTTGTATCAAATAGATAATTGTCCTTACGTCTACAACCATGATGACCTGTGTTCACTGCTTAGAATGGATCGATTCCGGTTCCCTGACACTCCCTTCTGAAAACACGAAGAGGCAAGGGATCTAAAATCCCTTACCTCTGCCCAGGCGAACGGCTATCGATACTATGTGCTCCCTCACGGTTATCCGTGTTCGCCAGTCACACATAGCCTTTTGATTTTAAAGTTATATTATCAATTTTGCGACAAACCTTCAACTGGTAATTTTATTAAGCTTCACTAAGTTAACTTGAGCAAGAATCCTTATCGTCATTGACATGCTAAATTAACATAAAATTAAGGTCATGTTCTTAATTCATAGATTAATTAGTCATTATTTCTCATATAGAAAAGATGCCATCGCAAGAAGATCTATTCTATATAGAATCATCCGCCATCAGATTCATTCTTATCTTTTTCCTTTATCTTTCGGAAAATTTCTAATTGAAGTTTAAGATAATCCTTTTCTTCTTCAGAAAGGTTTTCATAATTTTGACATGTGTATCTTTCATTTTCTTTATAATTTGGGTTAGGAATATCCGTTCGACCAAGTAGATAATCTGTAGTAACACCGAAAATATCTGCTATCCTTCCCAGTAATTCTGAATCTGGTTCTACTCTATTATTTTCATAGTGAGAATATCGAGCTCTTGAGATTCCTAATTTACCAGCAATTTCTTCCTGCGTCTTTTTTCCTCGAAGTTTTTTCAATCGTGAACCCATCATATGGTTCATTCCTTTCAGGTAACACTTTAAATCGAATATTTTAGAGATTGTACACTCTATATTATAGATAAAAAATGTATCGTTTTCCTTAAAAGATAAAATAGTTATCAAAATACCATTGACGATAAAAAACTTATCATGGTATAGTGTGTTCAACGATAGAAAATTTATCATGAGGAGAAGAAATGGAACGCAAACATTTAATTGAATTACGTAAAAATCAAAATCTCACACAAAAAGAACTGGCTAACCGTATTGGAATCTCTACAATTTATGTAAGGAAACTTGAAAAAGGAGTGGTAAACCCTGGTCTTAAAACAATGATTAAATATGAAAATTACTTTCAAAAAAACATGAAATACCTATTTCCTGATCTTTTTTTTTTGACCCTCATGATAAATAATTTATCGTTAAGGTTGTTTTATATAACCTAAATATACTTCTAAGAAATAGAATTGTAGAGAATTCACTGCAATAAGAAGTGATAAAAAATGAAACATTCTTCCCTCAATTACATTGAGAAAATTAGAATCACAAGCCATCTATGATAGCTCTCTAAAAAATCCATAAATGTATACAATCGATTACATGGACAATAACATTACCCTTTTATCTCGAGAATATAAGTTGTAATTCCATCTTGATAGGATGTTTTTAAAAAATTTAAGAGGTGATTATATGGTAAAACGCTATTTACTTTTTGATTCCAATTGTTCAGTATGCAGCCATTTGGCAGCTTCGATCGAAAAGGAAAGCAACGGATGGCTGATGATTCAAAGTCTTCATAACCCTAAGATGAAAAAACTGTTAAATCAAGCCAAAACCGACTGGGTATTTGAACCTACTATCCTTGAAGTGAACGTTCACAAACCACCTAAAGTCTATACAGGAATGCAATTAAAAACGTATATCCTTAAAGGATTGGGTATTCGTAAGTCATTACGTATCTCCAGGACGATCCGGGAGGCAGGTGTACCCTGGTTTACAAAGAAGTCGCTCACTCCGCTCGAGTACCAGGGAAGACGTTCGTTTGTCAAAAAGGGAGGGATCCTTCTGGGTGGTGTATTATTATCTCCCTTATTGACCTCTATCCTTCCTCAACGATTTACCAAAAACACACTGGCCGCCACCTTAGAGGATTCAGATCCACTGACACCTAAGAACTGGAGAACCAAGGTGAAAATCAAAGAATCAAAGGAATTGAGTCCTAAAGAATTAAATAAATATCTTACTTCAGATGTTCAAAATGCACTCTCTTTTAAGGAAGCCGAACTTTCCATTGATGCTTTAAGTGTTAAAGGCGTCTTTCACATGTTAGAGGATGGCAATACCCTAGTAGCACTCGTTACGCAAAAAGGGAATTATATTTCGGTTTACTATTCCTTAAGTGTTCCCATCTATCATTTTGGTCGAGGAAGTTACTTATACAAGATGGATGAAGAAAAGGAAACGATTACCCTGGTCGATCAAATCGTGAACGGTGAGCCGGTGAAAGATGCCAGCATTCAGGCAGCCTGTGGCAATTGCACCATCGATAACTTTTCTTATGGCGGAGGAAGGGAATGCAAAACCTGGAGTGTTCGTTGTTTGATTCAATGTTGTGGCCCTTGCACCCTGGCATGTGGGACCTGGGCTGGATGCCTTCCATGCGTGTTACTCTGGTGTCCAGTTTGTGCCTCAACATGCTGCACGGGGTGGGAAGAGACTTGCTACTCCTGCGCCTAAGCCGAAAACGAGGAGGAGAAACACATGATGATAACCCTGAATTGGGGAAGACGACTGCTTATATGGCTGTTTGTGATCGTCTTTTTCCTCTTTGATCATCCACTGGACCATTTCCCTACTGCTGCCTTTTCCTATACTTGGGGATTTGTTGTCTTAACGAAGTCATTTGATTTTTTGTATACCTTTTCCGAAAAAAGAATGGAGACAATCTTTCATTCTCTATTGATCGGCATACTTATTGGTGCATGCATCACTTCTCTCCAAGTGCAACCAATCGATGTCCGTCTCGTGGGAGATTTGTTTTTCGCCCTGTCTCCTCTCTTTTTATTTCGGAACGTATTGTCTGTAAAAAATCGACAATGCCATGTAGAAGATATCAAGACGTAACGGTGTGTCCAATTTTCATTTTAAGGAGGTGTCTTCCATTATGAATCCCTTTAATATCGGTTTTCCAAGCTTGATTTTAATCCTGGTCCTTTTCTTGATCCTTTTTGGACCCAATAAATTGCCAGAGCTTGGCCGTTCTGTTGGTCTTACCATGAAAGAGTTTAAAAAGTCGACCAGAGATCTTATCTCCGACACCGAGGGTGCATCCCAAACGGAGGAAAGTAAAAACGGGGACCACATGAAAGGGTAAAAAGTATGCGAGATCAACCGATTCATCACGTAAACGAGTTAAGAAAACGCCTTATCTGGATCCTGTTAATGTTTGTGATATCCTTACTATTCGGGTTCCTCTGCGCAGAACCCGTCTTACAACAGATCAAAGCAGCCCCCATCTCGCAGAGGATTGACTGGAACGTATTTGCGATTGGCGATGCGTTCCATGTCTATTTAAAGATCTCTTTTGTTATCTCGTTAGCCATAACAACGCCATTTGCCATGTATCAGGTTTGGAAATTTGTCTCACCGGGATTGAGCCGAATGGAACAAAGGGTAACGCTTTTCTATATCCCATTTGTTTTTTTCCTTTTTGTAGTTGGGATTCTCTTCAGCTATTATTTGGTTTTCCCAGCCGTATTTCAATTCATGACCTCGTTTTCAGAGCGAATCGGTGCCTCTGAAGTCTATGGGATCAATCAGTACTTTTCTTTCATGTTCCGGTTGATCCTTCCGATCGGGATTGTTTTTGAATTACCCCTGATCGTCTTATTTTTAACCCACTTAGGGCTTTTAACGCCGTTAAAATTAAAGCGAATGAGGAAAAACGCTTATCTTATCCTATTCATTTTGGCAGCGATGATTACACCGCCCGATATCGTATCACACGTACTGGTGACGACCCCTTTGATCCTTTTGTATGAAGTCAGTATTGTTTGTTCGAACATCGTATATGCAAAGAAACAGGGTTATAAAAGTGGAAATCTTCCATCTTAGTTAGGTCCATTGGTTATTTTTGTACATCTTATATCATATAGGGTTTAGGGATTATGACGGTTTTGGTTATAACACCTGCTTTTAGCAAATGCCTATTCCTACGCACACCCTCCCATTGGGATAGGCATTTTCACTCAGATATACCTAGTAATGGTATCCAAACCTGGCATACCTAAAAACAACTCCCCTAGAGCCAAGCCTTGAGGGAGTGGTTAAATAATCTAATTCTATATATTATGAATCAGTTTTATAATTCACCTTTTCAAAATGGATAATAGGCAAAAATGTTTCCCATCATCATTCAATCCTTCACCAATCTTTTCGTATCCACAGCGATTACCAAATGATAATTTTCATTAATCCAACTCTTTCTGAAAAGAGTTCATCATCTTTAATCCCCACCGTGTAAAAATAAAAAGACTTGTTCCATTAATCGAGTAATTCAAAGTCAATATGGAAGACTTTCCATAAAAATAAAATGAACAGACCCGAAACAATCCATGCGATAATAGGACGTTTATAATGGACTGCTAATATAGAAAACATTACGGAGTCGAAGAAAAGTGACCACCACATATTCCATGTATGATGATAACTGATCATGCCAAATAGTTTAGAAACATACTCGATAACACCGAATAGAATCGACCAAAATATTATGTATGAAACTTTCTTTTTCACATTTCGATCTTCAGGGTAATGGGACAGGAAAATCAATGTCAAAATGGGGAAGGAAGTAAAAACTTTCAACACATTGATGCTCATCCTCGTTGGTAGTAGTTTTTCTTCAAATGTATGTTCAAATCTCCACATTGGATACTCTTTAAATAAATAAAGATAGAATAAATTCCCCACTACCATGAATAAGATGGTTGGATAATATTTTTGCCAGTTCTTCCATTTTCCCCATCTCAACGAAATGATGAAGAAGATGATCGGGTAGACGATTTGCATAAAAACTCCTACATATCCTTTATTTTTTAAATCCCCATTTATTCTCTTTGATTATTTAAAATATCCAATAATTCAAATATCATGCCTAATCCGATACAGAAGAAAGAGGACGACACCTCTTTTGATTTGGAGTGAAAATTTATTACAGGTTACGCGGGATTACTGACTTGATTATATCCATGAACATTTCGATTTGTAGAACCTTTATATAACAAACAATCAGGTCATTTATATAGAAGTATACCTTTATAGGTACAAGACAAAGAATAGGGTAAAAGGAAATAGAGTCTTTTTTAATAGTTCTATTTTCAGTTACGAAAAGGATGGGGAAAATGATTATCCCGGAAAAAGTCGCTGTTGAAATAGATAAGATTTATAAAAAATTAGCCCTTGTTAACGAAGAAGATCGTCAAATATGGTTTGAATATGAACTGCTATCTTGGCAATGGTTTTTAGCTTTCTTGCTTTCCATCCTCCCTTGGTTGATATGGTTAAAATTCAGGAAAAAAGAGAGTACAAATCGATTATTAAGTGGTGCATTTTATATTATTGCAATCTCAATGCTTCTTGACTCTTTCGGGACTGAATTAGGCTTTTGGGATTATCGGTATGAAGTCGTTCCGTTCTTACCTTCTTTCATACCCTGGGATTTATCCTTTCTTCCAGTGATTTTCATGTTCCTTTTGCAAGTCAAACCAAGGATGTCTCCTATCTTGAAAGCCGTTCTCTATTCAATTATTGGAACATGCATTGGTGAACCGGTTTTTCAATGGCTGGGATATTATAACCCAAGCAATTGGAGTCCCGTTTATTCATTCCCGATATACTTTTTGAAGTATTTAGTCGGTCACATCCTTGTGATGAGCAATCATTATGAAGAGTTAAAAACAGAAGAAGCGTAATACCGGCATCGGTAACAACAAAACAGGGATTGTAGGAAGGTCTTATCCTCTTCCTACAATCCCTGGCAGGACTATACTTCTGCTTTAAAATTTTTCTTACATAAATGCGGAGTTATCGCTAAAACTTGGTTGCCCCATAAAGAATAGGCCGGCACCGCCTAGAACGCCTGCCTCTTGTTCTAATAAGGAAATCGATAATTGCACCCGTTTCGTCAAAGCTGGTATTCCCCTTTCTTTGATCGTTTCTTTGATTGTGGGGAGCATAAAGCGTCGGGCTTTCATGACGCCTCCACCAAGGATGATCGCCTCAGGATTAAACAGGTTGATCAGATTGATCATCCCGATCCCAAGATAGAAGCCTGCCTCTTTGAATGCATTCAATGCAAGCTCGTCGCCTTGTTCCGCTGCTTTTCCGACTATTTTAGACGTGATCAGGGTTTCTTTTTCATAGTCAAATAACATATGGGGGTGCACCCTTGCCTCAAGTTGGCTTTGCACTTTTTCAGCAATGGCCGTTCCTGAAGCATACCTTTCCATACATCCTTTGTTTCCGCATAAACATTGCGGTCCATCGGGATTGATGGAGATGTGTCCGAATTCACCACTACTATCGCCGCTTCCGGTGATCAAGCGCCCGTTGCTTATGATGCCAGAACCGATCCCAGTGCTTACTGTGATATAAATCATATCTTGGCAGCCCTTTCCCGCTCCCCAGATCCACTCCGCGATGGCAGCTGCATTCGCATCATTGGTCAGCTTGACCGGTAGATCAAATCGCTCACGCAGCAACCTGCCGATCGAGACATTTCGCCAACCAAGATTATTGGCAAACACAATCACCTTTTCTTTCGAGTCGATGACACCAGCTGCAGCTACACCGATTCCAGCCAATTCATCTATCTGGACATTGCTCTTATCTAACAGCTTATCAATCAAACTGTAGACTCGCTCTAACACCTCATCTGGACAGGTGTCAGGATTTGTATCGATGGATATTTTCTCAAGGATCTCTCCCGTTTTGTCGATGCCTGCCCCGGTAATGTTGGTTCCGCCGATATCCAGTCCGATCGCGTAGGGTTTGATGTTATTCATGCTGACCCCCCTGTCGCATCTTAAAAGGAAAGATTTCGTCCATCGTTTCCGAAAGGATTCTCATGAAGGGGTGGTGAAATTGTTGGTGTGGAGGGATTTCAGGAATGATGAATCCTTCATAACCTATTTCATCAAGCGCTTCCGTTACGCGTTCCCATTTTACATCTCCAGCCAGAAGTGGAACAAACCCATTTATATTTCCAACACTTGATTTAAAGTCTTTTACGTGAACTGATTTTATACGGTTAGAAAGGATCCTGATCCACTGTTCTGGGTATCCGTAAGGATATACATTGCCGGCATCGAAATAAACCCCAATGTTCGGACTTTCAAATCCATCGACAAACTGACGCATCTCAATTGGACTTAATAAAAATTTATTCCAGACATTCTCGATTCCGATTGTAATGCCAGCTTTTTCGGCAATTGGGAGCAACTTTTTCAATGATTCCTGGGACCTTCCATACGCATTTTCGTACGATACTTGCTCATTGACGATGCCCGGCACGACCAAAACAGTTTTCGCTTCAAAAACTTCCGCTATCCAGATCATATTTTCAACAACGGCTATCCCTTTCTCACGTACACTTTCATCCTCATCTGTCAGCGGGTACTTCCATAATAAATCTGTCGATAAACTTGGAAGGGAAAGTCCAGCGTCCACAGCTTCCTGTTTGATATCCATCAATTGTCCTTCATTCATATTCAACGGCAATGGTGCAGATGGATCATCAGCGAGGTTCAGCTCCACCCCTTCATAGCCATGGTCCCTGGCTGATTTGAATATATCATCTATTGAGTAGGATTCAGGGAAACACCAAGCATTTATGCCTTTGTTCATTCACACCCTCTCCAATCCACATTGAAACGTTTTTAGTTATCTAAAATCCCTTTATTCAACCAATGTTTACTGGCTCTTTCCTGGATGCCGATTCATAAGCGGCGAGTGCCACCTCTACGGCCCGCATCCCATCTTCCCCAGTGATGGAAGGCTGTTTCTTGTTCATTACAGTTGCAACAAAATCCTTGATCAACCCAAAGTCCATGTCATCCCCCCAAAAATCCCAGAAGAATCCTTTGTCATCAGAGTAGACATCCACTTTCTGGGCTAACGCATCGATCGAGAGGGTGCCATCTGTGCCGATGATTTCAAGCGTGACGTCCCCCCAAGTCGGGTATGTCTTGTTGCGGCTCCAACTGCAATCCAATGTGGCGAACACGCCATTCGTGAATTCCAATGAAAGAATGCCACAATCATCAATCTTTTCCTCGGAGATCAGATGGTCGACTTCGGCATAGACTTCATTTACCTCTGCTTTCATCAGCCAGCGCATGATATCGACAACATGGACAGTGTGGTCCATCACCGCACCGCCGCCGGATTTTTTCGGATCAATGAACCAGCCGCCTGGATTGGTTCCCCGGTTTGTTCCTTTCATGGCGAGGATCCGTCCTAGCTTCCCCGCTTCAACCAGCTCCTTCGCCCGAAGGATCGAGGTATTGAAACGGACTGGAAAAGCTGTCTGGAGGATGACGCCGTTTTCTTTGCACACAGCGATCATTTTCTTGGCATCTCCGATAGTGGTCGCCAATGGCTTTTCACACAGGACGTGTTTCCCTGCTTGTGCTGCTGCGACTACATGATTGACGTGATGGACGTTTTCCGATGTGACGATCACTGCATCTATTTCCGTGCTAAGCAATGAATCGACATCCCGGTAGTATTGGGTTTGGAAAGTGTCAGCCATTTTTGTACCACGGACAGTGTTGTCGTCTGTAATACCAGCCAATTTGACTCCGTCGATCTGTTGAATGGATCTGGCATAACTATAAGCATGCATATGTGCGAAACTTATGATTCCGATTTTCATGAGAACTCCTCCTTAAACTCGCGGGTGTACCTTTTCTGAATTCAGAGCAACCGGCTTTCCGGATTGGATCGACTCAAGGGCGGCAACCGCAATTTCTACCGCCTTATACGCGTCCTCTGCAGTCACTTTCGGTTCTTCATTTCGTTCGATGCACGACAAAAAGTGTTCAAGCTCCATATGATAAGGGTTCTTTTTCAAGGGACTTTCCGGAACCGCCACTCCGCCGATCCCCTTTCCAACCATCTTGCTCTTCATAATGAACGGCGTTTCTTTTGCACTGTCATAGTCGATGATTCCAGTCTGTCCAGCAATCTCGTATCTCGTTGTGAATCCCTCATGAGCCCATGAGCCTTCCACATGGGCGATGACTCCGCTTTTGAAACGAAGGGTGACCAGGGCATAATCAACACGCAGCATATTCCTTCCTAACAAGCTTTTGGCATAGACTCGTTCTACCTCCCCGAACATCCATCGCAAATAGTCGAAATCATGGATGATCATATCGAGGATCAAGCCGCCACTTTGGTTAAAATCGGTATACCAATCGTTCCAGCCTGTCGGAAAGACACCTCCTCGAAACGTACGAGCCACTGCAGGTTTCCCTATCGCCCCCTCTTCAACCCGTTTCTTCGCCAGCTCATATTCAGGGAAGAAACGGACCACGTGTGCGACGAATAGCTTTACGTCCTTTTCTTTACAGACTTCGATGATCTCCCACGCATCCTCTAGAGTACGGGCAATCGGCTTTTCGCAGATGATATCGATGCCGATTTCCGCAAACCTGAAGACCATCTCTTTATGCATTAACGTTGGCAAGCATATATCGACCACATTAAAATAATCCAGTGTGGATAGTGCTTCATCGACTGATGCAAAGATCGGGGCACCTAATGGTGATGCGATCTTGCCAGCTTTTTCACAATCACTGTCCACAATCCCGACTACTTGTACATTATCCATCTCAGCATAAGCCTCAGCATGCACCTTCCCCATCGTGCCTGCTCCCAGAATTAGAACATGATGCATTGAAACCTCTCCCTTCTATTCTTTTACGGCTCCGGACATGAAGCCTTTTATGAAGTATTTTTGAACAAAACTGAACATCACTGCGATCGGTACCGTCGATATGATGCTAGCCGCCATCATTTCATGCCAATAAATCACGTTTTGACCGACAAAGTCTGTCAGCGCCAGGCTGATCGGCCGCATTTCTGATTTGGAAATGAAAATCAACGGAATCAATAAGTCATTCCACGACATGATGAAGGCATAGATGGACGCCATTGAAATGCCGGGCGCCGACAATGGCACGATGATCTTAATGATTCCTTTTACCCGTGAACACCCATCCACTGAAGCCGCTTGCTCCAGTTCGACAGGGACATTTTTCAGATAGCCATGCAACAGCCATACGGCCATCGGCAGCGTGAACGCACAGTTCGTGATAATGATCGCCGTATACGTGTTTAATAGATTATAAGCTTGCATGAGCTGGTAGAGCCCTACAATTAAAACGATAGGCGAAAACATCTGGGTCACAAGGACGATGAACAATAAAGCGTTTTGGCCAAAAAATGTGAACCGTGTTAGCGCATAAGCTGCTGGAAATGCCAGCACAATAGTAATGACAGCTGTAAAGGTGGATATGAATAAACTATTGAAAAATGGCAAACTGAATTGATAGTCTCCGAACCAAACATTGAAATAGTTCACCCACTGCGGGTTTGCCGGAATCCAATCCGGCGGCCATGAAAAAATATTTTCAAAGGTTTGAAGGGATGTAGAGAACATGACGACGACCGGAAACAACAGCAAAGTGAACAAGAACAAGAGCGTCGCATGGATGAACAGGTGATTCAAGTGTTTTGTCATCCTTTTTCACCTCCAATGGTGTTAAGATTCCTGTTTCATCAACAATCGTTTATACGCAATCGTGAACATAAGCAAAATCAGGAATATGACAACAGCGATCGTTGCACCCATTCCTAGGTCGAAAGAGCCGAAGGACCGCTTATAGGCATCAACGATCAACGTCTCTGTAGCATTGACGGGCCCTCCTCTTGTCAACGGCCAGATGACACCGAATGAATTGAAGGTCCAAATCGCTGATAATGTCGTAGCGACTAGGGTGATCGGCTTCATCAACGGTAAAATGATGTAGCGCATTTTATGGTATGAAGATGCGCCGTCCATATCAGCAGATTCGATCAGCTCAACCGGGATCGCTTGCAGCCCTGCCAGGAACACCATGGCCATGAACGGAATGCCCAGCCACATATCGGTTGCGGCGGTTGCAAAAAAGGCGGACATTTTGCCTCCAAGCCAAATAACCTGATCATTGATGATATTGGCTTCCATCAGAATCCAGTTCAGCATCCCGAACTGTCCGTCATACACCCATCTCCATGCGACTGCCGCGACGACCATCGGCGTCACCCATGGAATCAGCAGCAGCAAAATATAAAACTTTTTAAAGGCGATATCCTTCGCCAGCAACCAGGCGATCAAAAACCCAACCAACGTCTTGCCGATGACCGACAAGGATGTCCATAGGCCAGTCCTCAATGCAGTCTCCCAGAATTCACCGGATGTGAATAAGTTTAGATAATTTTCCAACCCGATGAACGAAACACCCAAATCAGGTCTCGTCAAAATGTTTTGTGTGAACGAAAGGTAGATGACACGTCCAATCGGATAACCTATCATGACCGCCATGAACACAAGCATCGGAAGCAAATACAGTACAGGAGAATGCTCTGGAGAAAAGCGCCAGCGTCCCTTATCCGATGGGAGGGGCTTGATCGGTTTTGCCACTTCTGTTTTCAATTTGAAGACCTCCTATCAGGTGGGCAAGGGGATGGCCCATTGGTATCCGACTTCCTGCGAATCAACAGCATTCAGAAATTTTTGGTTCTGCTTGAAATGCTGTTGCTGATGTTTGAGCCAACCCCTTGAAGCCCTACTTTGTTGGTGCTAAATTCTCTTTCTTGATTTTCTCGACTGCTTCATCCAATGCTTTTTGCGGATCTTCTCCATTCAACGCTTTTTGGACCGCCTCAGTGACGACATCCTGGAATGGCTCCCATGCTGCAGGCACTGGCTGCCCTTGACCCATCGTAGCCATTTCTACAAATGGAGCGAAATATGGATCCTCTTTAAAGAATGGATCTTTCGCTTCTTCCTTTTGGATCGGTACCATGCCTTGTTCTTTATCGTGTTTCTTCTGTTCTTCTGGAGATGTCATGAACTCGATCAGCTTCCATGCTGCTTCCGGATGCTCTGTCTTCGCAGATACCATCAAGGAGTCGGAAACAAGGGTATTGGACATCTCTTTTCCTTTCGGCAGCACCGCTGTTTTAAACGGCGTTTCCGGGTTGTCAGCCTCCAATCCCATGCTGGCCTTTGCCCAAGGACCACAAACGAACATAGCGATCTTTCCTTCTTTAAACAAGACCGGCAGCTGCTCACGATTGTACTCGATCGGATTTGGAACTACTTTATGCTTCGTGTATAAATCTGCATAGTATTGAAGCGCTTCAACCGCCTCCTTTGAATTCAAGACCGGGTTCCCATCTTCATCAAAAACGTCCCCGCCATTTTGGAACACATAGTTGAAAAACTGTGTTGTCGTAGAGACGTGTTTTGCCCCTGCGACTGCAAACCCATACATTCCCTCATTCTCTTCCTGCACTTTCTTCGCAACCTGAACCAGTTCATCCCAGGTTTTCGGAGGTTCCGGAATCAAGTCCGAACGGTAGATGATGGCACGTGCAGAGAAAGATCTCGGAATCGCATAAATTTTATCCTTGTAGGTCACTGCCTCTTGAAGTGGATCATGATAGAGAGAGAGCCTTTCTGATGCATACTCATCCAGTGGTAGTATTCCGTCCATCGCAGCGAATGCACCCACCCATCGAGTCCCACCATGGATGACATCAGGTGCAGTTCCACTGCTGAAACCGGTCACGAGCTTCTGATACGATTCTCCCCAGCCAACCGATTGGATATCGACCTTAATCCCTGGATTTTTTTCCTCAAACTGTTTAATCAATTCCTCTACAGGTTCCTTGGCATTCGGCTGTTCAAGTCCTGGTCGGAAATATGAAATCGTCACAGGATCCTCTGCTGTCCCTTCTTTTTCATTAGATGAAATAGTATCAGCTGGCGTACACGCAGCCAACATGATCAACATCAACAATAGTGAAACCATTCGTTTCATTGGATTTTCCCCCTTTAGTTTTTATGGATCAGACTCCATTCCTTCACGTTTTATCAAGCGATTTTTTCGTTGGACCTCATAACTTTTTCCACTGCAAAAATTAAGTAGCTAAAGAAAATTGAAATACTTCATTCAATAGGATGGCTGCAGCCCCTACAAGCTCAAAATTTTCACCGAGAGATGACGGCTTCACCTTCAAACCATCCGTCAAAATCGACATGCCGTTTTCCTTTACATGGTTCTCCACTCTTTTCAAATAAGAATGATCATGACAGAACACATCCCCTCCGATGATGATGATATCCGGGTTAAACAAGTTAATCAGATTGATGATCCCCGTTGAGAGATAATCTGCAATTTCATACATGATTTCTGTTGCCAGCCCATCACCCTTTTGAAGAGCTGTTATGAAGGTATCAATTGTGACTTGATTCATATCTCCATGCGTCATTTCGAAAATGATCGTTTTCCTGCCTCGCGCAATGGCAGATAAAATTCTAGAGTAGATCGCTGGCCAATTCACATAGTTTTCAAGACACCCTCTGTTACCACAGTCACAACTGATGCCGTTCCGGTCGATGCTGATATGCCCGAACTCGCCAGCGCCGCCATGAAATCCCCTGAAAATGGAACCGTTTACATAGATCCCTGCACCAAGCCCTTCTCCAACCGTAATATAGATGAGGTTTTTGTGATCCTTGTAATCACCGAAGTTTTTTTCAGCGAGCACCAGTGCATTCGAATCATTGTCAACGATCGTTTTAAGGTGGAACTTTTCATGGACGATATCTTTCAATGGAACGTCCTTCAGGTCCAATTTCGGGTTGTAACGGATCACTCCGTTCGCAGGATCGACGATACCTGGTGTAATGATGGATATTCCGATGCATGGAATAAGATCAAGATAGTACAATAAAAAGGTTTCTAAGCTTGTTATAATGTGTTCGACAAGCTGACTTCCCTTCAATGTTCCGACTGGATACGTTTCTTTCCTCGAAACCTTGGCATCCAAATTCATTTCAGCGATGGTTATGTTGGAATTCGTAATGGATACTGCGATGATAAAGTGCCTGTCAGGAACAAACCTGACTAATATCGGTTTCCGGCCTCCTTTTGATTCCCCTGTCCCTCCTTCTTGGACAAGGCCGTCTCTGATCAATTCAGAAACAGCTGAAGTGACGGTGGTCGGGCTTAATTTATTAAATTTGGCAATGTCACTCCTGGATATCGGTCCCTTTTTCCTAATCGTATCCAGTATGATGAAGCGGTTCAATTCCTGGATCAACTTCAAGTCGCCTGTTCTTTTCATCCGAATTCTCCTTGAATTACTTACTTTTTCCAATGACTTTATTAAGTCTTTATAAATGCTATTCTCCATGAAAGCACTTTACCCTTTTTAATTTTTTGAAATTTTCAAATTTAATTTTTTAAAATAAGTAAAAATAAAAACCCGCCGAGTCGGCGAGTTTTGGAATGGTTTAGCTAATAGCTTTTACAAGAATATATTTTATTTTATAATCAGGATTGCTTTCAAGAAAAATTCAACGGCCTTTCCCCGATTGATTATCGAGAAAGGGCCGCAGCTTAAATACTCTTTTTGTATTGTCTACTTGACAGGGTTATGTGCAAGTTCACTTTTTATGCTTCAACATCTACTAGATTATCCTTTTTATTTTTAAACCCTGCAAAAATACTGAGTGTGATTGCCAAAATAGATAATGCTAAAAATGTTCCGGATATTGGACGAGTAAAGATTGCGAGAAAATTCCCTTTGTATAAAGCTAATGACTGCAGCAATGATTTTTCCATTAGATCACCTAAAATAAACATCAAAGCGATCGGTGCAACAGGAATATCCGCTTTCTTTAAGAAGTAGCCCAACAAGCCGAACGCTAACAAGCCTCCGACGTCCCATAGGCTGTTACTGATGGAATAGGTTCCGACAATTGAGATCGCAATAATGATAGGGAACAATAATTTAAAAGGAACACTTGCTACTTTCGCCCACATCTTAGCCATTGGTAAATTCATGAATAATAATAGTAGATTTCCAATGAACATGCTGGCAATAACTGCCCACACAAAATCAGGGTGTTGCACAAACATCGTTGGTCCAGGTTGAAGCCCGTGTAAAATGAATGCCCCTAATAATACGGCCATAGTTGCTGAACTTGGAATACCTAATAAAAATAATGGAATTAATGCACCACCACAGAAAGAGTTATTAGCTGTTTCCGGTCCAGCAACACCCTCAATCGCCCCTTTCCCAAAACGTTTAGGATCTTTTGTTAGACGTTTTTCCATAGAGTATGACATTAATGCCGGCACAACAGAGCTCGTTCCCGGGATGAGCCCCATAAAAAAACCTAATCCTGTCCCTCTCCCAATCGACATCAGAGAAGGCCTCAACTCTTTCCTGGTAGGAAAAAGTCCTTTTACAACTGGGGGATTTTCAGGCTTTTTCATCTGCTGTTCAATACCTAACAATATTTCTGAGAGACCGAACAACCCCATCGCAATCGTAACAAAATTAAAACCTTCAATTAGATGCATGCTTCCGAATGAAAACCTTACTACTCCAGAGCCTGGCGCCATTCCAACCATTGCTAACGTCAAACCAAGCAATACCGCTATTGAACCACGAATGAGGGATTTTCCAGCAAGTCCCACAACCATCGTCATTCCAAAAACAATCAATGCAAAAAACTCAGGAGGACCAAAAGCCAGCGCAAACTTGACCAACTGTGGAGCAACCAAGGTAACACCGATAATGGCAACAGTACCACCAATAAAAGATCCAATTGCGGATACTCCAAGAGCTACACCGGCACGACCCTGTTTAGCCATCGGATATCCGTCTAAACTTGTAATGACGGAGGCTGCTTCACCTGGAACATTAACTAGAATTGTCGTAATTGTCCCTCCATACATAGACCCATAAAAAATCCCAGCCAACATGATGATTGCCGAAATTGGATCCATTCCAAAGGTCATTGGAATGAGCAGGGCGGTGCCTGCACTTGGACCTAACCCAGGTAAAATGCCGACTAACATCCCTATCGATACTCCAATTAGACAAAATAATAAATTTTCCCACGTAAACGCTATCTCAAATCCTGTCATCAATAAACTGAATGTGTCCACTATCGCCCCTCCTTTACCATCCCAAACTATTTGCTGGCAACGGTATATTGAGTAATGTTTTAAACACAAGAAACAGCACTAGGGTTACTGTAGTTGATATGGCAAGAGTCGAGTACCATTTAAAATCAGGAAGGAGCATCATAACCATCACAATGATGCCAGCAATCACATATCCCGTGAAAGGGGCGATCACAATAAAAACGATAATTGATGCAATGACTGTCAAGATTCGAAATAATACCTTCCCTTTCGGAATTATGTCTGAGATTGAAATATTATTCTCCTTCCTTAAGCAGTCAAGAATGTACAATATAGAAAACAGTGCGAGCATACCACTCAGCCATGCAGGGAATAAACCAGGCCCAGGACCATATTGGCCATAATATTGTAAAGGTGTAGATGCCCAAAATATAAAACTTGCAAATAAAAGGATGCCAATCCCTATCCACATTCCAAAGTTTTTCACCCAAAACAGCTCCCTTACTATAATGATTATTAATAGAAAGACCCGGGCTATACAACCCGGGCCCCATGTATTACCACCCTAGTAAATCTTTTATTTCTTTGACATCTTCTATATCCTGTTGTAATAGTTTCATGTAATCCTGGCCATTGGCGAAGTCAACCTGGGTACCTACCTTTTTCATTTTCTTTTGATGTTCTGCACTCTTGATTGCTTTCTCTATCGCCTGTTGAAGTACTTCTACTTTTTCTGAGTCGATGCCCTTTGGTGCTACTAATCCTCTCGTAGACTGAGAGATTATTTCATCAAAACCAGCTTCCTTAATTGTAGGGACTTCGGGTAAGAATGATGATTTATTATTCGCTGCTATAGCTACTACTTCTAGTTGTTTATTCTGGTGCATTGTATAACCTTCCCCGACACTAGTGATCAGAACATCAACATGTCCACCTAGGAAGGCAGTTCTTGATTCAGCTGTCCCTTCAAACTGAATGGCTCTGAATTTTGTACCGAGCTTCTTGTTTAATTTTAATGTGACTAAGTGATCATCACCTGCAACACCGGTTGCTGTGGTTGTTAGTTCATGTTTTTTCGCATAGTCTACTAATTCTTTAAAGTTCGTAAATCGATCTTCATCCACTCGGATTACGATCGCCCCCGGATCTGCTACATGGTTTGATAATATTGTAAAGTCTTCTAAATCAATGCTTCGCTCCATTGTCGGATTAATTAAACCGCTTGCAAAGTTCGGGGAATTAAGATATCCTATAGTGTACCCATCAGGTTCGGCATTGGCGATTTCGGTCCAACCAACCCAGCCACTGCCACCTGGTTTATTTATAATGTTCACTGGTACTCCCAATTCTTTCTCGAGATACGGCTGTAATGAACGTGCTGTCGTATCCGTTCCGCCACCTGCATCATATGCAACAATGATATTGATAGGTTTGTTCGGGAATTTACCTTCATTTTTTTCAGTAGAATCAGACGATGAATCTGATGTTCCTTCTGACGAGCTTGATGCTGATTCATGAATGCTTGAACAAGCTGCAAGAACTCCCGCTAATAAGAATACTAGGGCAAATGAAAAGATTTTTTTCAATTTAGTACATCCCCTTACATTAGTATTATGAAGCTAATTAAGAAAAACCTCACTCGTGAATAGATCCTAGATGTTTAAACACCTCCCCCTTATTTATACTAATTTCAAAAACTATTAAGAAAAGTATGCATTACCCTTCAAATTCTGTTAATGCTGCAAGTAAAGCTTTAATATAACCAATAGAATAGGCAAATCCGATACTTGAATAACTCCATCCAATGTTAGAGTTAGCCCAGCTTTTGCTCATATCAGGTACATCACCTTCCATAAGCGGTACGTGATCCGGATTAATACATCCGTCGTAGCCTATTTTTCGAAGCTCTAAAATGATCTTGAACATATTCATGTCTCCGTCATCGAGCAAAGCTTCCTCAAAAGCACCTGCTGTTGGTAAACTACCGCGTACATTTCTGAAATGTATTAGAAAAAGCCTGCCCTTTCGACCATAGTGATTGATTTCGTCCAATACGAGCGAACTGCCTCCCTCTTCGGCCCTTGTCCCTACACAATAAATATAACCAACATTTTTATTTGGGAATTCGTCAATAATACGGTGGTAGCCCAATCCACCAAATGGTGTATCGTGGTTTGGCGTATCCGATGGATGCATGCCAACTTTGATATCATAATCTTCTGCAACTGGAACAATTCTGCTGTAGACTTTACGGAATTTGCTCCGCCATTGCTCCGATTCTTCAAGCGTCGGTTTTTCAGATTTCAACTTAGTAAAACCCAGGCTTTCTCCTCGTGATATAGCCCCACCTCTTTGTACGGCTTGATAATTTGTGGTCAATCCTGGAAAAACATCTCCAGCATAACGTTGTCTGACAATTTTAATTCCAGCTTCTCCGAAAACTTTTACAGCATTGACACTGTATTCAATCTGCTGTTCGCTCCCTTGTTTACCTTTCATAAATTCATCTGTTATATCCGGCAAGGTCACACGGTTAATATCCATGCCCCATGAGCGAATCCGTCGTTTTTGCTTCAATAATTCATCAAGGTCAGGGAAGCCTTGTTCGGTGACTCCCGGAAAAGATGCGCCATTTCCAAAGTCGATACAATCGACACCAAGCTGACTCATCTGTTTCAAATCATTGTCTGACAAATCGAATTTGTTTGCCGTTATCGATACCTTCATCATACCCATCACCTGTTTTCAATTATTTTATAAATACTGTTTTAAAAGGAGTGAAAAATTCGATTGCAGCCTGGTCTTGCTCACGGGAATGAGAGCTTGATTGTTTCATCCCTCCAAACGGTGCTTGTAATTCTACGCCGGCACTCTCAGCATTGACTCGAACAAGCCCTGCTTCGATATCCTCAACAAATGAGAGCATATGTTGAATGTTCCTTGTAAATATAGATGCACTTAATCCATACTCCACATCATTCGCGATCGATAGCGCCTCATCAATGCTACTCACTTTCATCAATGCTAAAACAGGTCCGAATATCTCTTCTTGAGCCATTGTCATTTGTGGTGTTACATTTTCAAAAACAGTCGGTTCTGTTGAGAGATTGAAATTCACCGGATTCACAAGCAATAAAAATGGCTGAAAGGCCTTCATCTATCAAATTTCCTATGTATGACCCAACGCTTTTTCGTCAATTTTCCCTTCCCTGTTATAAGGTGCAACTGGAAATCCCAAAATCCCAGTCGGTGCTTGCCTCTTCTCTTCCATTTTCACAACTCCCTTTCTCATTTATTAATTATTTTTCATTATTAATGATGGCCATGACTTTTTGGCGGCCGTATTCAAGATGCTTATACATTTTTGAAGACGCTTCCAATACATCATGTTTTTTAAGAGCATTATATATAGCAATGTGTTGTTCCAGTGTTGCTTCATGATCTTTATATTCACCTGAAACCTGGCTCAAAACTTGATCTACCATATTCAATAGTGGATCTACTAGATTCTCTACAATTGCATTGTTTGCACTGTAAGCGATAATTCGATGGAATTCTTTATCAAATCCAGAGTAATCATCTGGATTTTCAGCCATTTTTTCGATTGTTTTTCTCAAATCTTCTAATTGCTTATCCGTGATTTTCTTTGCTGCTAATGTAATCAATCCAAGTTCAATGGATATTCTTGCTTCCATAATGGATGGGATATCTCCGGTTGAAAGCGCTAACATTAATGAGAATGGTTCGCTCCCGATTCTCTTTGAAAAGAATGTCCCTTCACGTGTTTTGCGATGAATGATCCCAAGTGTTTCAAGAGAACTCAGGGCTTCACGTAAAACCGGCCTGCTCACATGCAGTTTTTCCATCAAAACGTGTTCTGGCGGCAATCTGTCACCAGATTTGAAATGACCATTTTTCAACAACTGGATAATTTGGTCAACAACTTGCTTTGAAAGCGTTTTCTTTTTCACCGATGTTATATTTAATTCTTTTTGATTCGAATTCATTAATCTCACCTTTATAATTTGTCATAACTTAATTTTGTTCAATTGTAAGACAAATAGATTTATATGTCAATAAAACTTTCTGAATATTATTGTTATTCTTTTTTTTCTATTAATTTGAACTTTTAATTTTGGGGGTTAAGTAATAAGTTTTCAGAGGCTTCCAAGTAGTCAATGGAACAACTGAATAAGAGCCTGGTTTCACTTTAACGGATATATGCCTGTTCTCTTTCAGCAAGTGCATCCTTTAACCATCGAGGATGCATGTTCAATAAGTCTTGCGGCAGGCTTCGATATCCAAAAAACTTGATTTCAAGTGATTCATCTGAATTACATTTAAGTTCTCCACCTGTAATTTCAGCAAGGAAACAAGTTGTTATAAAATGTACTACTTTACCATTTGGATAGGCGAACACTTGGGATCCAGGATCGGAGTAGACACCAATCAACTTTTTGATCAGAATATCCAAATTGGTTTCCTCTTTTACTTCTCTAATGGCTGCTTCAGAAACAGTTTCTCCAATTTCGATATGACCTGAAGGGATTCCCCATTGCCCTACATCCGCTCTTTTTTGTAACAAAACCTCATTCTCTTCGTTCAAAATGATGACAGCAACACCTGCTTTTAATTGATCGATTCTCTTCATGATCAAAACCTCCTTTAAAATACAAAAGCCCGAAAGGAAAGATTCCAACGCATGACAAATACGCTGAACCTTTCCCCTCGGACCTTTTATGTCAATAGGTGCCTTTTACATTTGTAAAAGATGTAGCCCTCGGTCACAGACCTATATTTACAGCGGAACCCTAGCTACAATTTTCCAGTTCATAAACAATGAATATTATTTTGTACACTAGTTATTTTACGACTTATCGTTAAAAAATGAAAGAAATATATTTAGTGACGTTCTAGTAAGGTCACTTCAAATAAATTATTAGTCTAAATACATTAACTACCTAAATGAAACTACGTGATCGGTGCTGGATTGAACAGGCTCAAGTCGTTCTGGATTCCCCAGTGCTCGGCCCAGGTCTGTTTGTGGCCGCTCGCGACATCCAATATGAAATGGAAAATCTCCCAGCCAACCTCTTCGATGGTAGCCTCTCCGGTCGCGATCCTTCCGGCGTTGACATCGATCAAGTCATCCCACTGAGTCTTCAATGTATTGCGCGTCGATACCTTGATGACGGGCGCCATCGCTAATCCGTAAGGTGTCCCGCGGCCTGTAGTGAAAACTTGAAGGTGCATGCCGGATGCGAGCTGCAATGTGCCACAGACAAAATCACTGGCTGGTGTTGCGGCGAATATTAGCCCTTTCTTTGTTGCTTTTTCTCCTGGTGACAACACACCGGAAATCGGACTGCTTCCCGATTTCGCAATCGATCCGAGCGACTTTTCAACGACATTGACAAGACCACCCTTTTTATTGCCAGGGGACGGATTGGCACTGCGGTCCGCCATCCCCCTCTGTAAATACTCGTCGTACCACTTCATCTCATCAATCAACGCACGCCCGACTTCTTTATTCACAGCTCTTGGCGTCAACAAATGGACGGCATCCCGGACTTCTGTCACTTCTGAAAACAGAACCGTCGCACCGGCTCGGACCAACAGATCAGAAGCGTATCCGACAGCAGGATTAGCCGTGACACCAGAGAAAGCGTCACTCCCACCGCACTGCAAACCGACCACCAAGTCTGAAACCGGACAGGTCACCCGCTCCCGCCGGTTCAGCTTTTGCAACCGCTCATCAGCCATTCCCATGATGGCGTCGATCATTTTTGTGAATCCTTGCTGGTCTTGCAAGGAGAGGATGTTGAGCTGTTTGTCATCACCCGGGATCAGCCGTTCAGGCAAAAGTTTTTCACAGCCCAATCCGACGACCATGACTTCCCCGCCGAAGTTCGGGTGGGCCGACATGCTTTGGAGCGTACGGATCGGGATCTCGGATTCAGGCGCATTGATCGCGACACCGCATCCATAGTGGTGGTTGAGTGCCACTACATCGTGGACATTAGGATATTTCGGCAACAGATCTTTTTTGATCTTTGCAACGGCATAATCAAGGACCCCGACCACACACTGAACACTTGTCGCAATACCGAGGATATTTTTAATTCCTGCGCTGCCATTCGCATTGCGATAGCCATCAAATGTATACCCTTCTAATGGCGGCTGTTCCTCAGGTATTCGTGTTGCGATTGGCAGATCATCCAATTCAGGAGGTGTCGGCAGGTTCACAAACGCTTCTTTCACCCAGCTGCCTTTTTTTATCGGAGCTGCGGCATAGCCGATCACTTCCCCGTAACGGATGATCGCTTCATCATGATCGAAATCGGTCAACGCTACTTTATGGCCTTCTGGCACATACTCCTTCAGTTGAAGCCCGCAAGAGAATGTCGTTCCTTCCTTTAATCCCCCTGAATTGACGATCGTCGCCACATTATCATTTTCATTCACTTTGATATAATGAGGTGTTTCGTTTTGTGTCTTATCCAATGACATAGATGATTCACCCTTTCTGATTTCCGTCCGACCGAACTATTTGTTCCATGAACCGAAAGCAGCAGTTTCCCCACTACCACCCAGTTTGTTCGATCAACGGATGGTGTTCGCATTCTCATAATCTCGTATATCCACGCCGCATTCCGCTCCGACTTTTTTGATATCTTCATAGACTTCTTCCGGTAAATCGATGCCGTTTTCTAGCCTTTTTTGCTCTGTCCTGTATTCGATCTCTCCTGGAACGAATATCTCTTCAACCCCTTCGGCTGCTGGCGATGATTTGATTTCATCGATCATTTGATCAACGCGTTGCTTGAATAATTCAGCCGGCATGAAGCGGTTGACATCGATCAACTGGAAGAAATGCCCGACATTTTGCGGTTTGTCATAGTCTCCATAAATATTATTGATGTGAGGACCAAACCCGGCTCCAGTCAACACCCCGCTCATGATGTCGATCATCATGGCGATCCCGTATCCTTTCGGCCCACCGAACGGCAGGACTGATCCTGCTAATGCGGCGTTCGAATCGGTAGTCGGCCGGCCTTTATCATCAATTGCCCAGCCAGTCGGGATGTCACTTCCATCCTGGGCGGACATGATGATTTTTCCTCTTGCGACGACACTTGTTGCCATATCCAATAGGATCGGCTCATGTTTGCCGGCTGGAATTCCGAAGGCATACGGATTTGTCCCGAAGTAAGGCTTGATTCCTCCCCATGGAGCCATTGTCGACGGTGCATTCGACATTGCGAAAGCGACCATATCTTCTTCAACGGCGCGTTTTACAAAATACGCTCCTGCTCCAAAATGACTGGAGCTGGTTACACCGATATGTACCCCGCCGCTATTCTTTCCTTTTGCAATACCGATCTCCATGGCCTTTCGGCCTATGACCTGCCCCATGCCATCGTCTCCATCAATTAATAGAGTTGCATCACTTTCTTGGATCACTTTGATATCCGGACGTGGATTGACCGCGCCTTCTTTCAGGCGTTTCACATAGATCGGAACACGGGTGATTCCATGGGAATCGACACCGCGCAGATTGGCCGCTACCAGACTTTCTGCTACGGTATGACTGTCTTCAGAGGATAAGCCGACTGTTTTAAAAATATCGTCCACATAATGGATTAATTGATCAGCGTTAAAATTCAAGATGAAGCCTCCCTGTAT
Organism: Pseudalkalibacillus sp. A8; assembly: GCF_045920555.1. Taxonomy (NCBI): domain Bacteria; kingdom Bacillati; phylum Bacillota; class Bacilli; order Caryophanales; family Fictibacillaceae; genus Pseudalkalibacillus; species Pseudalkalibacillus sp. A8. The sequence continues at coordinate 1,526,928 of NZ_CP174509.1, read as the reverse complement.
TTCTTTTATGCGATTTCATCGGACCATGCTTGGACGCTTCGGATCGAACGCCCAACCCGGAATAAGATACTGCATCGCGACAGAGTCATCACGGGCATCCAGCTCCATCTCTTCATATAATCGATGGGCTTTCTCGATTTGGTCCATGTCCGCCTCCACACCCAGGCCAGGTTTTTCGGGGACCCTCACATGACCTTCACTAATTACAAAAGGTTCCTTGGTCAAGCGCTGTCCATCCTGCCAGATCCAGTGTGTGTCGATCGCTGTTATCTCCCCCGGGGCCGCTGCCGCGACATGGGTGAACATCGCTAATGAGATATCGAAGTGGTTATTGGAATGGGATCCCCAAGTTAGACCCCAAACATGGCACATCTGGGCAACCCGTACTGAGCCTTGCATCGTCCAAAAATGAGGATCTGCGAGAGGGATATCGACCGCATTCAGCTGGACCGCATGTCCCATCTGCCGCCAATCGGTCGCGATCATATTTGTTGCGGTCGGCAATCCGGTCGCCCGTTTGAACTCCGCCATGACCTCACGTGCGGAATAGCCATTTTCTGCGCCGCACGGATCCTCTGCATAAGCCAATGTTCCATGCATATCCCGGCATAGCCCGATCGCCTCCTCCAGGGACCATGCGCCATTCGGGTCAAGCGTGATACGAGAATCAGGAAAGCTTTCCGCTAATGCACGGATCGCTTTAATCTCCTCTTCCCCGTCCAGAACACCGCCTTTCAGCTTGAAGTCCTTGAAGCCATAGCGTTTTTCAGCCGCTTTCGCCAGCTTGACGATCGCTTCCGGTGTCAACGCTTCTTCATGACGGATCCGTAGCCACTCATCCTCTTCACCCTCTCCGCTGACGTAAGGCAGATCCGTTTTATTCCGGTCTCCTATGTAAAATAAATAACCGAGCATTTTCACTTTATCCCGCTGCTGACCTTCCCCAAGCAACGCGGCAACCGGAACATCAAGATGTTTTCCTAATAAATCGAGTAAAGCTGCCTCTAATGCGGTTACAGCATGGATCGTGATCCGCAGATCGAATGTTTGCTTGCCCCGGCCGTGTGCATCCCGGTCGGCAAACGACTGCTTCACCTTTTTTAATAGATTGTTATAATTTCCGATTGAACTTCCGATCAGCAGCGGTTTGGAATCCTCCAATGTCTTTCGGATCCCTTCACCGCCCGGAACTTCACCAACGCCAACATTCCCGCTGCTGTCCTTGAGAATAACCACGTTTCTCGTAAAATAAGGCCCGTGGGCACCGCTTAAATTCAACAGCATGCTGTCATGACCGGCAACAGGGATGACGGACATTTCCAAAATAGTCGGCGTCGCATGTTTTTTCATCGTAATAGACTCCATCCTATCCTCTCCTTATCTAATTTTGATAAAACAAGCTTTCTCTTACGTTGAGGGTGTGATGCTCTGGTCGCCGGATCTTTTCGACTTCCGGTTATCCATGATCGCATAAATGATCGAAACCGCGATCAACACCCATAACATCCACGCAATCGGCCCTTTAGTGAAGAAGATCGTCAAATCTCCACCGCTTCCTTTTAAACTATCAATAAAGTATTTTTCCAATTCCTTTCCTAATATGAAGCCGATCAAAAAAGGCGCAACCTGGATCCCGATTTTCATAAACACATAACCTGCCAACCCGAATAACAGGAGTGTCCAAACATCGAACATGACCCCATTGTTGATGGCATATGAACCAACGACGCACATGACGATGATGATCGGATAGATGATGTATTTCGGGATATAGATGATCTTGGCCATATATCTGATCGAAAAGAACATCAGGAAAAACATCACGATGTTCGCGATAATGAGCGCATAGATGATGCCATCCCATAAGTCTGGATTGGTCGGGATGAACAATGGTCCTACCTGGATTCCCTGTAACAGCAATGCCCCGACTAATACAGCAGTCGTACTGTCTCCGGGTATTCCCAATGACAGCAATGGGATCAGGGCACCGCCGATCAGACCGTTGTTCGCCGATTCACTTGCGATGAGTCCTTCCGGCTCTCCTGTCCCCAGTTTTTCAGGATGCTTTGAAAAGTTCTTCGCTTGCGAGTAAGAGGAAATCGACGCAGCACTTCCACCGACACCTGGCAGCATTCCGATGAACGTACCGATCATCGAGGAACGGATCGTATTGATGATCTGGCCGTTGAAAATCTTGAACGTGAACGGATTCTTCTTCGCTTTTTTGAAATCGAAGGTTTGATGGGGAGAAGCCTTCATCCCCTCTTCAGACTCCTGCAGGATTTGGGCGATCGCAAATAGCCCGATCAATACCGGAAGAAGGGAAAACCCGTAAGTCAATTCCTCTTCAAAGCCCGGCGGGATGAGCCTGAGCTGATTGTTATCTGCAAACATCCCGATCAGGCTTAAATACACACCGATCAAACCGCTGAAAATCCCTCCGAGCAAGCTGCCCTTTGATATGGATGCAATGACGGTCAACGCAAAAACGATGATCAGGAATTTTTCGACGGAAGAAAATTTGATCGCAACAGAAGCGAGCACCGGTGCGAAGAAATACAATACGGTCAAACTGAAAAAGCCGCCGATGATCGAGGCTGTGATCCCTATTTTCAACGCTTTTTCCCCTTCGCCCTTCTGGGTCATCGGATAGCCGTCAAAGGTGGTACAGAGTGAAGAAGGTGTACCAGGGATGTTCAATAGGATCGCCGGGACGAGACCGCCGCTGATCCCGCCGACATATAAGCCGATCAATAAAGCGATCGCGTCGACCATATCGAGCGAGTAGGTGATCGGGAGAAAGAGGGCGATCGCCATCGTAGCCGTCATTCCCGGGATCGCCCCGAAAATGATGCCCATGAAAACACCGAGGAAACATAACAAGACTGAAAGCGGGCTGAGTATTTCGAATATGTCCATTGGAAATCACCCTCCTTACGGTAAAGTAATATCGAACAGCTGGCCGAACAGATACCAGATGGCGAATGAGGTCGCCAGCGAGTTCGCTAATGATACAATGATTGATTTCTTTTTTACATTTCCGATGAATAATAAACTGATCAAGAACATGAATAGGATGCTTGCTGGTAAAAAACCAATCGGTTCAAGCATGAATGCATAGGCGATCAATAACACGAGCGTTCCATAAAACTTCAGCTTGTCATAGTTGTCGACGAAAAATTGGAAACGAAGCGCTGTCAACGTTCCTTCTCTTATCCTTTTAACGATATTGAGCAGCAGCATCAAAACCGCCAGGAAGATCAGGATCGTCAGCATGATTTTAGGAAAGATGGTATGGTATTCACTGAACTTCAATTCAACTGTGACCAGGTCTTTCACATGGTTTCACCTCTTCTATAGCCGTAATGAAGGAGTGAGGCTGTCTGGTTTTTATACAGACAGTCTCTTCCGGTCAATTGGTGATCTTGTCCAACTCTGGTGCGTTTTTGATGATGTTCTGGAAGGTTGCTCTTTTCTCAAGTAAGTAGTCTTTAGCTTCATCTGCCGGTACGTAATTCGTGATATACGCGTTCTTGGCGAGGTCCTTCGCATAGTCCGGATTCTCTTCCACTTCGGCTATAGCTTCATCCAACTTGGAAGCGAAGTCTTCCTCCACATCCTTAGGCATTAGGAAGAAGAATTCCTTATCGAAGACGAACTCTTTTCCGTCTACTGTGATCCCCTGTTCGGCGAAAGTAGGGATGTCATAGCCTTCCACCCGTTTCCCGGCTGTAATCCCGAGGAACTTCATCTTGATATCGTCTTCTACGCCTTCTTTCGTATATTCGTTGTTACCGCCGATCGAACCGTTGATGATGTCTGCATTCCCATCCCATAACGCCTGGTTCTTATCCTCCTGGGAGCCTGTCACATAGGCTTTGATGCGGTCAGACACCTCGGTTCCGTATTTCTCTTTCACCCATAGATAGTAACCGTCGAACGTGATCTCGGATACCCCGCCTGATTCGATCGCGACGGTGATCGTTTCATCTGGATTGTTTTTCAGCCATTCTGCGGATTCCGCCATCGTGTCATAAGGTGCGTCCCCTTTCGCTAAAAAGGCATTCCCTGGATTCGTCGAAACGACAGGTCCGATTGTCCAATTTTCCAGCTTGTTGTTTTCCTGGATGCTTCCATATTCGACGCCCAAATAAGCCATGTCATGGAAAAACATCACCGTACTGCCGTCATCCTTAGCCTTCCCCAACTCTTGGAAGGCCCGGACAGCACCAACTGCGTCCACTTTGATGTTCGTACCTAAAGGATCTTCCAAATAGCGGCTGATCGTATCGGCATTCTGGTATGTATCCCCGCCTGTTGACGTTGAACCGATCACCAGCCTGATCCTTGAAACATCCACCTCTGACCCTTCACCTGACCCGGTAGTCGTATCGCTGCACGCCGCTAAACTGAGCGCGAGTACAGCTGCCAAAAAAATCGTAAAAAGTTTCTTCATCGTACACTCTCCCTTTCGATTTTTGTAACCGCATACAATTATCCTTAAAAAAACCATGGCTGTTGAACACCAAAATACTACATGAATAAAAATTTTAATTTAAACACTTTGGCGGATTCCCTATTCCAAATGTTCACTTATTCATTCATTTTTTGATGGAAAGCCTGCCGCCGATGTTCCCAGCGGCAGCTTTCTTTCCCTTTTACTTTACAAAAACGGTTTTGATCGATGTGAAAAATTCGATCGCTGCCTGGCCTTGTTCTCGGGAATGCGAGCTTGATTTCTTCATGCCACCGAATGGTGCCTGTAATTCGACCCCTGCGCTCTCTGCATTGATGCGGACGAGCCCGGCATCCATATCGTCGATGAATGTCAGCATCTTTTTGATGTTGGAAGTGAAGATCGAAGCACTCAGCCCGAACTCGACATCGTTGGCGATCTCGAGCGATTCCTCGATCGTGTCGACTTTGATGAGTGTGATGACCGGTCCGAAAATCTCTTCCTGGGCGATCGTCATCGACGAGGTCACGTTTTCAAAGATCGTCGGCTGGACAAAATAGCCTTTTTCATATTCTCCGGCTGTCAATCTTTCACCGCCTAAAACGAGTGAAGCGCCTTCTTCTCTGCCCTTTTGGATATAGGAGAGGACCGTGTTCAGCTGACCTTCGTTGACGCTTGGCCCCATCCAGATGCCATCATGCAGGCCATCGCCGACCGTGATCTCATTCGTTTTCGAAATCAGCTTTTCTTTGAACTGGTCATAGACATCCTTCAAGACGATGACACGGCTTGTTGCGGTACATTTTTGCCCGGTTGATCGGAATGCGCCGCTGATCGTAGCATCGACAGCAAGATCAAGATCGGCATCCGAATCGACGATGACAGGGTTTTTCCCGCCCATTTCAAGCTGATATTTCGCACCTCTCGCGAGTGCAGCTTGACCGATTTGCTTGCCTACCGCGTTGGAGCCTGTAAAGGTGATGCCGTTCACATCCGGATGATCGGCAAGCCCTTGTCCGATGACGGAACCTGGACCTGCCACCATGTTCACGACACCTGCCGGAAAGCCAGCCTCTTCAAAGCATTCAAACACTTTCGCACATGTCACCGCCGTCTCTGTCGCTGGTTTCAACACGATCGAATTGCCATAGATCAGGGCAGGAGCCGCTTTCCAAATCGGAATTGCGACCGGGAAGTTCCAGGGCGTGATGATGCCGACAACACCTAGTGGTACACGGGTGGTAAACATCAACGCTTCACTATCCGTCGAAGGGATGACATCCCCGACCTTCCGCAGCCCTTCGCCTGCATAATAGCGAAGGATCGCTACACCGCGTGCTGTTTCACCTTTCGCTTCCGGCAAGGTTTTGCCCATTTCCTTTGTCATGGATTCGGCAATTTCATCCAATCTGCTTTCAAGAATGTCAGCTGCTTTATGCAGATACTTTCCTCTTGCATCCCCGGATAATTTCCTCCATGCCTTCTTAGCTGATTTGGCAGAAGCCACTGCTTTGCCCAGGTCCTCTTTACTCGACTTCGGTACATAACCGACAACCTCTTCTGTATTCGCCGGATTGGTGTTTTCAATCCATTCGTTTGTGCTTGATGCAATCCATTCCCCGTTTATGTAGTTCAAGTGTTGTTTGCTTTTTGTTTGAATGGTCATGATTCGCCTCCTATTTAGGATTAATATTTATTGTATTGGTAATTTTCTGATATTGTTTCTCGAAAAAATAGCTTGGTTATGATTGGGTCACCTTATTGTCGGCTGGGTACTTTTCAAATGCCTTGTTCAATACCTTTTCGAGCTGCTGATAATGCTCTTTTTCAACCGGGACGATTGGTGGTCTTACCGTGTTAGCGACAGGCAATCCGATGATTTCCATCCCCGCTTTGATCAACGAGACAGCATAGCCTTTTCTCTGTTTTCGAATCCGATTAATTGGCAGAATTACATTTTCATAGAGTTCCCGCACTTCATCCTTCCGATCATTCAGAAGAGCATCATAGAAACGTCTTGAGATATGTGGGATATAGTTCGAAATCGCGGAAGAATACGAATTGAAGCCTAAAGGAACATAAGCAGGCATCGTCACTTCCGCCATCGGCATCCCGTTCAGCCAGCCGAGACGGTCACCGATCGTTTGGGTAAGCTCGATATTGAGATCCATATTGCCGACGCCATCTTTCACGGCGACAACCTGCGGGAACTCTATTAATCTCTTTAATGTATCAAGCTGAAAAACGGCATTCGCGCGCTGGTAGACGATCGCATTCAAATTCGTGCTCAATAGGATCGATTTGTAATACTCATAGAGGCCTTCCTGTTCCCCTTCAATCAGATAAGGCGGCAGCACCAGATAGCCGTCAGCTCCATGCTTGGCAGAGATCTCGGCTTTTTCCACTGCTTCGGATAAATTGCCGCCGACACCTGTATAGACGGGGACTTTCTGATCGGCAAGAGAGGTTGCCAATTCTACCATTCTCTCATACTCTTTCAGGCTCACGGCATTGAATTCGCCAGACCCGCAAGCGATGAAGATCGCTTCCAGATCATTTTCCAATAAAAATTCGATATTGCGGCTCAACGCCTTTTCATCAATGTTACCGCTTTCAATAAACGGTGTAATCGGGAATCCTAAAATGCCTGTGGGTGCTTTTCTTTCTTTTGTCATCCTTTTCATCCTTTCTATTTTTGATCGAGGTCAAAAGATTTCTTCGCTTCATGTCGAGCAAAGATCCTCTTCCTCGCATGATCCAAGTGTCGGTACATACATAAGTAAGACTCAATAGGGTCCTTTTTTTCCAGGGCAGCGTAAATTTCTTTATGCTGTTCGATCGTGTACGATTTGTCACGGTCCTCTGGCGGGATGGTTTCCTGCGTCTGATCGATCATACTCAACAAAGGATCAATGATCCCTTCGATGATCGGATTGCTCGCACTATAGGCGATGATGCGATGGAACTCTTTATCGAGCTCGATCGTGCTTCCAACTTGCGCTTCCATCTTCTCGATGTTGTCTTTCAGTCTTCCTAGATCTTCATCGGTGATCTTTTCAGCTGCGAGTGTGACAAGGCCCAATTCCTGTGCGATCCGCGTTTCGATGAATGCTTTGATATCGCCCACCGATAACGACAGCATGATTTTGAAGGGCTTGCTTCCGATTTTATTGGTGAAATACGTTCCTTCCCTCGTCTTCCTGCGGACAATCCCGATTGTTTCAAGTGAACTGATTGCTTCCCGCAGGACTGGACGACTCACCATGAACATATCGAGCAATTCCATTTCCGATGGGAGCTTATCCCCTGGCTTCAACTGACCGCTCAACAGCAATTCGATGATTTGATCGATCACCTGGTTCGATAAAGTTTCTCTCTTTACAGATTTTATCCTCAAGTGATCTCTAGTTTGGCTCATAATTTCTCCTACTTTCTCTTTCTTTCTGATTAATCTCGTTTCAACGTTTGTCTATGTATCATTTTGTGTTGTGTCTAATTGTAAGACAAATAAAATATTCTGTCAATTCTAAATATAAAATAATTTATTTGTCAGACAAATAAATTTAAAATGGGAAAGTGGGGATGGAAATAAAAAAAATCTGTAGATCTTCGCTACAGAGCTCGAATTTCACAGAAATTGCTTCTTATATAACTAATTTCTATTTTTTGCATAGAAGATAATTCCCTACATTTTGTTGCATCAATTCTCGATAATTTTCTTTGTCAAAAATTAAAGATCAGCCCTTTCACTTGGAAGAAACACTAAAAACCGTATATCATGTTTAGAAAAGTTATAACAGTAAGGCGCTTTTCTAGCATCAAACATGAACGATAACTGTTCATCAAGTTCAATTTTGTCCCCCTCCACTTCCACAGTCAACTTCCCATCCATCACGAACAAAAACTACTACAAGTCACTAAAACAAAAGCTTTAAAATTTCTTACCACCCTGTTCAGAAAAAGAAAAAGCACCTCTTTTGGGTGCTCATTTAACCAGCATTTTCTCTTTATTATCTCCATCCACACTCTTTTTCTTAAACAATTTCCATATCCCTTTCACCCCTCCAAGGATAGCGACTAGGAATAGTCCAAATCCATAAATATCGGTATGCTGGGAAGGGTAAACTAATAGGATAAAGGATGCTATCAACGCAATCGATTGCCACACATGTAATTGATTACCGAAGAATGTAATTCGTTGCATCGCCATGGTGACAGCTATAATACCTAACAAAGCAGTGGCTACTCCAATAGCAATTCTTCCAATCGAACCATCCAGTAACAACACCGGGTTGATAATAAAGAAAAACGGAACCGTAAACGCACCTATTCCGAGACGAACGGCCTGTAAACCAGTCTGCATGGTATCTGCTTTAGCAATCGCTGCTGCGGTATAAAATGCTGCCCCAACTGGTGGAGTAATCGCAGATACAACAGCAAAATAGAACACAAATAAATGAGCAGATAACGGTGGAATTTCTAAAGCAGTCAGGGCAGGGACGGCTACCGACATACTAATAATATAGGCTGCTGTGGTTGGTAAGCCCATTCCAAGAATAATCGACATAATCGCTGTAAAGATAGCCACAAGAAATAGATTATTTCCAGCTAAATTTACTACGGCCGAGCTAAACTGATTCCCAAACCCAGTCATCGAAACTGTTCCAATTACAATACCTGCTGTGGCACATAGCGCCCCTACTCCAATAGCACTATTTGTCCCTTTAATCATCGCTTCTGAAACTTTTTTAGGACCCATACGATATTCTTTGGTAAACCATGAAATAATAATACAAGCGACAACCGCGTAAACGCCTGAACGAGTTACCGAATAATTAGCAATAAGCAGGGCCCAAACTAAAACAACTATCGGAATACCTAAATATGAACTCTTTAATACCTTTATCAAATTCGGTACTTCTGTTAACCCTCTCAAATTATTCTTTACCGCTTCTAAATCCACGATTAAGAAGATAGCGATGAAATATAAAAGTGCTGGTACCAGGGACGCAACCAATACCGTTTGATAACTAATCGATAGAAATTCCGCCATAATAAAAGCCCCAGCTCCCATAATAGGTGGTAGGATTTGTCCCCCTGTAGAAGCTGCCGACTCTACACCCCCAGCAAAGGCTGGTTTATAACCGGTTCTCTTCATTAAAGGAATCGTAATAGACCCTGTTGTCGCAACATTCGCAACGGAATTTCCATTTATAGATCCTAACACAGCACTAGCGACCACTCCTACTTTTGCAGGACCACCACGATATTTCCCTGCAATCGCAAAGGATAAATCAACTAAAAATTGACCCACTCCAGTTTTTTGAAGAAAGTATCCAAATAACATAAAAATAAAGATGATACTCACAAAGGTTTTGAACACAATACCAAAGATTCCAGCTGGGCTATACAGAAAACTTATTACTCTTCCATAGGAAATACCAGTATGCCCAAAGTAACTAGTTGGTAACAAGTGTCCAAATAAGGAATATAACAAAAAAGAAACTGCAATGAGTGGTAGTGGCCAACCAAATTTATGTCTCGTTAAATCAAGTAGAGATATTATCAGCAACGTACCAAAAACAATGTCCGATGTATTCCAAACCGATCCATAATACCATTCTAATCTCGGTATCTCAAAGAATAGATAAATACACGATGCCATACCACCAAGGTAGATTAAGAAAGCAATCACAGAAAGAAAGTATTTATTCTCTGACATACCCGACCTAATATATCCTTCATACCCAAGAGTTAAAATAACCATAATGGTAAAAGCCTCAAAATGCCATGCTTCAGGAGGGATAATTCCGAACATATACGAGATTAATCCTAATACGAATAGGATTGGTATGACCTGCAAAAATTTATCGATGAACCAGACAGTGCCAGTTTTCAACTTTTTCACTCCCTCACCAATGAGTTAAAAACGAAAAATGAAGTCTTTAATCATCCATCATCATTTCATATCGTCAGGAATTTCAACACCTTGCTCTTCATAATAACGAATAGCTCCAGGGTGCATCTTTCCAATTAATTTTGCCGCATCTTCAATTGTTACTTGCCCTGCTGCTGGAACTAATTCCACGATTGCATCCCAGTTTTCCCAGGTTGCTTTCGTAAGTTCATAGATTTGATCTTCATTAACATCACTACTTGCTAAAACCGTTGGGAATGTTACAGGAGTCATTACTTCTCCTTCAACAAAATCATAATGATCAGAAGTGATGTTGCCAACACTTGTGTACGGCTCAGCTTCTGCGATTTTAAGGATATCTTCCTCCGTAAAGGAGATAAATTTTAAATCAATTTGGGAAGAAAGATCAAGTACACCAGAATACGGAGCTCCAACATAATGCCAAAATGCATCCACACGACCATCTTGTAACATATTTCTAATCTCATCTGGTTGAGCATAAACGAATTCAGCATTTACACCTAGGGCTTTCAACTGGTATTCCGTTGTTACCGTACTTGCAGATCCTCTTCCTGGTACACCTAGCTTCATTCCTTCTAAGTCATGTACTGTTTCTAAATCACTATCTGCTGTAGTTACTACATGGGCACGAGATACGGTTGTAGGGAATAAAATACGAGTTTTATCAAAGCCGCCACCTTCAAATGGTTCCCTCTCCCCTTGGATCGCCATATATTCATTTGGAGCAAACCCGGCTCCTAAATCTAACTGATCCTCTTCAAACATTTCGTAATGCACACTGGATCCTGGTGTTGCTTGAATAACAAAATCAAGATCGTTATTTTCCCCTTCTATTACTTCAGCCCATGAAGACAAGAAACCATATGCAAATGTTGTATTTGCTGCTCCTCCTACACGCAGTTGATCACCATTGCCACCTTTTCCATTACCTGATGATTCCTCATCACTACTACATCCAGCTACCAATAGAATACCTGCAAAAAACACCATAAATAAGATCGAACGTAATTTCATTGTTACATCCTCCTTTTTTATATTCGAGCTGACAGATGGAATCTTTCAGCCCATACATTCAATTCTTCTCTTAACTCTCCATTGATCCATACACCTTTCTGCTCCAACTCAGCCTTTTTAAATAAAGACCTTTCTCCAGGAATACGGACATTACTTTCTTTTCCCTTAATAAATTCCTGCAGTTGATTTACTCGTTGTTTGTATTGCTCTTCGCTCATAAAAACATCTGTTTTTATAGTGATCATCGTCTGAGCGTGAATGTACTCACCAAATAATTGCTTCAATTTACTTTTTTCTTCTATCATGACTCCACCGCTTAATACCGATGTTAGTAACTCTCCTAACAAAGCTAAACCAAATCCCTTATGCTCTCCAATCGGAAGGGATGCTCCATGTAAAGCTTCTAAAGGATTATCTGTATAATTTCCATTTACATCTACAGCCGTGTGTTTTGAAATCTTTCTCCCCTCTTTGTTGGTAGTATGTAATCCACCAATGGAAGAATAAGCCATTGATATATCCAATAAAATAGAATTACTTTTTCCCGGTGTACCAAAACCCATCGGGTTATTCCCAATTAATTTATCACCAGAATTCGGCCATCCCATGACAGGCTGGGTAGAAGACCAGATCATACAGAAATAACCATCCTCTGCTAGTTGCTCCACATAAGGACTAGCGGACAAAAAGTGATTACTATTATAAATGGTACAAAAACCTATTCCGTATGAATCTGCTAACGCTTTGGAGCGATTCATAATAAAGGAGGTGCATATCTCCCCTAAACCGTTGTCCCCATTGTAATTTTCGATGGCGTTAAATCCTCCAACCATGGTAATTTCTGGTTTAATCTTAACCAAGCCCTCACTTAGAGCATGTAACCTTTTCGGCAAATCATAGATATCATGATGCCCTATACCTCTTAGTGTTGCTCTTCGGTAGACATTGGTCATGCTAGCAGCATCGCTTTCTGTTAAACCAGCTTTTATAAGCAATTGATTCACAAAATTATCTAATGCATCAATCCCAATTCTCAACCGTTCCAACTCCCAAAAACTTAATTAGCTACATTAATTTGCTCGGAAACAATATTTTCTTCCATTAGGTATTTCTGAATAGCTTCTTCATTCCACTCAATACCTAAACCAGCTATTTTTGGAGCAACTAAGGTTCCTTGTGATGATAACTGATACGGATTTTTCATAATGTGGTCAAAGTTTGTGACATCAGTACCTACAAATTTTTCCACAAATGCTACTTCTCTTGATGCACAAGCAAGGTGAACGTGAATATCCCAGAAATAATGTGGTGTAATGGTTACGCCTTGAGCTCCGGCTAAGACGCTAATTTTCATAAACTCAGATACTCCTCCACATTGGGTCGCATCTGGTTGTAAGTAATTTAAAGCACCATGGCGTATTAATTCTTGGAACTCCCAGCGAGTTGCTCCAACTTCACCAGTAGCGAGTGGGATGGATGTCTGTTTGCTTAAACGGTTAAACCCTTCAATCATATCCATTGGAAGTGGCTCTTCAAAAAACATGATGTCGTATCTTTCAATTCTTCTACAAAGTTCTAGACATTCGTTTACATCTAGATATGATTGGTTTGCATCAATCATCAGCTTCACATCTGGTCCAATGAGATTTCTTGTAAGTTCTACACGCTTTTCTTCTTCTTTTGCACTCAATCTTCCAACTTTGATTTTTACAGCTTTGTACCCTTGATCCATATATCCTTGGATCTCTTCCTCTAATTTGGAATAGACTTCTTTGCCTTCGTAATAATATCCACCAGATGCATAACAAGGAACTTCATCCCTGTAGGAGCCTAATAATTTATGTAACGGCATTCCAGCTAACTTTGCCTGGTGATCCCAAAGTGCTATATCAATTGCGGATATGGCAACTAGGACATTTCCTCTTCTTCCTGCTCGAACGGTTTGAAAATACATTTTATCCCACAGCTTTGCAATATCTCTAGGATCTTCCCCGATCAACATTGGAGCTAATAATTCGTCAACTACAGCCTTCGCTGGCCTTGCACTCGTATCCTGCAAACAGAACCCAACACCCTCAATGCCTTCATCTGATCGTACGCGAACAAGCAGATATTCACGATATTTAAGAGTCTTAATGGAAAATCCAACTGGTCTTTCTAATGGAATTCGAACCCATTGTGTCTTCACTTCAGTAATCTTCATCTCTCTCTCCCTTTCGTCTAGTTAGGGATAGGTAACAAAAGCACCCTCCCGGCCTCAAATTCAATCATCCTTTGTTCAAATATCACATTTTGAAAAGGCTTACATTATTTTTAAACGAAAAAGCATCTTCTCAATTATCCCTTCAAAACTGTTAGTTTCGGATCCAATTTTGATACAAAAATGATTATATAGATGATGCGTATGAATTTATTAAATTATAAAAATATTGTAATGTCAAGGTTATAAACTGATTTTTCTTATTGTTCGAAAATTATTTCTGTGATATAATTCTTCATATCGGATCCAATTTTGAATTTTCGCATTATTTGTTACTAATAGAATAGACCAGTTATTTAAACTGCAAACAAGAAAAAAGAATGGAATGAATAGACCATGAGTAGCCAAATTAGAAAAAAACTAACCACCCAAGATATTGTTACAAATAACCTAAGAAAAGCAATTCTTACTGGAGAATTTAAGCAAGGTGATCGAATTGTTCAAGATGAATTAGCCAAACGATATGGGGTCAGTCGAATGCCAATTCGTGAAGCGATCAAAAAACTGGAATTTGAGGGAATTGTAAAAAGTGAACCTAGAAGAGGTACATTTGTCTACCCTATAGGTCTCAAGGATATTGAAGAGATTTATACATTGCGCTTAATCCATGAAAGCCTAGCTGTAGAAAAAGCCCTCCCCCATATCACTAAAGAGGATATCAAAGAATTAGAAAGTATTTTAATAGAAATGGAAGATATTGAAATGAACGATGATACATTAGAGTACTATTCAGGACTCAATGAAAACTTCCACAATAAATTGATTGAAAAGTGCCCTTGGAGAAGGGTTGTACAAAATGCACGTATTTTCTGGGGACACTATCTATCAATTGGAACAACGCTTATACTAACTGAGCATCATGATAAGGTAAAAATCGAGCACCAACAAATCTTTGATGCAGTAAGTAAAGGGGATACAACTCTACTAAAAAATACAATCGAATACCATATTAGAAGAAATATGAATGAACTCATCTTACATCTACAAAAATAATAATTTAGTTTTGTTTACTAATTTAACAAGGAGTGTGCACATTTGCGACTAGCTACATCCCTCCTATAAACACAAAGAGGCAAGGGATCAATTTCCCTTACCTCTACCTAGGCGAACGGCTATTCGTCACTATGTGCTCCCTCACGGTAATCCGTGTTCACCAGTCACACATAGCCTATCAATTTATAGTTATAGTATCAATTTTCCGACAAACCTTTAACATTATGATGCTATAAAGCGTGACCATTATTAAAAGTTTTTCTGTTTGGACCATCACATGGTAACGGACACCTTCAAAGCGTAATATCCTATTAAACTACCAGATTATGCACTTGTATTGATAGACGGGGTAATAAAAGAAAAAGGAGCCCAAAACCTTTGGTGCCCCATTTGGCATTATTTCAGTCTCTTCCCCATGATCATCTGTGGACTTCCCCTTTGGTACCTCACAAGTTGGATACAAAAAATCCTGAGAGGTGTTCGACTTCCCTTCACAGGCATTTAAAAAGTTTCTTTCACAGAGTCAATGCTTTTATTTCTTTCTATTGATCATGGACCTCGTTAACTCAATAAATGCTGCAACCGCTGGAGAAACAGTATCAAGGTCGGGTAGAGCCAATCCAACTGTCCGATAGGATTCTTCTTTTAACTCCGCGGAGGCCAAATCTTTAGCAGCGTGCATGACAATTTCCGGTACGATGCTGATCCCTAAATTTTTTTGCACCATGGCTATAATTGTCTGATTATCTGCAATCTCACAATACACATTGGGCTTAAGATTATTCGACTTGAAGAGTTCCTTTATTAAATCATCGCAGCCAGCCTTTGGCATTATGAATGGTTCTGCAGCTATATCTTGTACACTGACTTGTTTTTCATTTTTCAAGGGATGTGAATCAGGCAAAATAATATGGAGATGATCGTCAAATAATGGAATGAAATCAAGGTTCTCAGCATGGTTAGTCGTCAAAAAACCAATATCAATGGCATTGGACGATAACATTTGTCTAAGTTCATGGTACCCGCCTTCAAAGAATTCAACCTGGATTGAAGGAAACGTAGAATGAAACTTTTCTATGATGGAAGGCAACAAGTACGCTGAAACACTAGGAAACGTACCAATTCGAATCGTTCCAATCTCCAAACCATTTAACCTGCCAGCCTCTTGTTTCATTTTTTCTGTTAGATTCAGGATTTGTCTAATATAAGTAAGGATCCTTTTCCCTTCAAACGTTAAAGAAACGCCAGAACGTCCTCTCTTCAAAAGAGTAAGGTCAAGTTCAGCTTCCAGGCTCTTTACAGCATGACTCACAGCGGATTGCGTAAGACCCAGTTTGTCTCCAGCTTTCGTAAAACTCCCCAATTCTATCACTTCTTTGAAAATTTCATATTGAAGTAGGGTCATATCAGTACCTCCTGACAGATTCATTAATTCAATTCATATTAACTATTATAAACATTCATTTGATTAATGCAAAAGGGTGACATATGATGAATGCAAGGAGACGATCAAAAAATTCGAGGAGGAGAAAAATGAAAACATTGAATTATACGTTAGTCGATGTGTTTACCACCAAACCTTTTGGCGGAAATCAATTGGCGGTGTTTGAAGAAACCAACCTAAGTCCTGATCTCATGCAGAGGATCGCAAGGGAATTGAATTTATCGGAAACGGTATTTATCCGTAAACCTACTGATCCAAAAAAAGAAAAAAGTTTAAGGATCTTTACCCCTCAAGTCGAATTGCCTATGGCTGGTCATCCAACGATCGGTGCAGCATACGTAATGGCTGAGAAAGATATCATTGATACGAAAACAGGTGCCAATGAGTGGATCTTTGAAGAAGGCGTTGGGGATGTTCCTGTAACAGTAGAAATGGTTGATAACGGCATATCAAAAGTAGAAATGGAACAACCATTACCTTCCTTTGGTGACTACTATTCAGAGAGGGAACTAGCGGCAGAGTTGTTGTCTCTTT
The DNA here is from genome assembly GCF_045920555.1 of Pseudalkalibacillus sp. A8. Classification (NCBI taxonomy): domain Bacteria; kingdom Bacillati; phylum Bacillota; class Bacilli; order Caryophanales; family Fictibacillaceae; genus Pseudalkalibacillus; species Pseudalkalibacillus sp. A8. The sequence continues at coordinate 1,510,289 of NZ_CP174509.1, read as the reverse complement.
CTTTAGAGGAATTGGATCCATCGCTTCCACTTCAAACTGTTTCATCAGGTGTACCCTTTTTGTATATCCCAATACAATCATTATCTGCGATGAAAAAGATCAATTTCCGTACTGATGTATGGGAGAAATATTTTAGCGGGAGCCCAAATACGAAGCATATTTTCACCTTTACAACTGAGACACAAGAACCACAATCGACCGTTCATAGCAGGATGTTCGCACCCGCAATGGGAATATCAGAAGATCCTGCAACAGGTGCAGCAAGCGGACCTTTAGGGGCTTATTTAGTCAAGCATGGTGTCGTACCCTCTGTTGATAGTGGAATTTCTACGATAAGAAGCGAACAAGGAATGGAAATGGGTAGACCGAGTTTTATAGATATCACGATAATAAAAGAAGGAAATGAAATCACAAAAGTTAAAATAGGTGGGAAATCAGTAATTATTGGGTCAGGATCACTTTACTTATAGAACAAGAAAATTGAACAAATTTCGTTTAGCCTCCTAAAATTAATCTACATATTTAGGAGGCTATCAACCTTGACTTTAGTTAGGTAAATATAGAAAAAGACCATATGAGAAGACTTAACTCAAATATGATTCGTATTGGGTATACCTTAGTGTACCCTCTGAAAAAATTAACCCCCTACACTTATCCGAGGCTCAATCCGAATCGTCTTTAAAACTCACACGACCTTTTGGCTCCTTCCATTCCTCTTGGCGACCGAGTGCTGTTTCATCTAGAAAGTAGTATGCCCCGCCAATTTACTCCAGTGTGCGTAGACTGAATAAGTGTGAAAGACATCGTCGCCTTTTCGGAGGAAACAGCTTAGCCCAGTAATTCCATCGACTGCCTCTCCTCCACGTTTAATGGCATCCCAAATTGTTCATACTCGTCCTTTGTACTGAAGTTGTATTCGAGAGGGTCGACAGATTCATCCAGTGTAACGTTGAAATCATAGTTGAAGTCACTTCCATAAGAGGAGTACCATGGAAAGCTCCAACTCTTTTGAGCTTTGTAAGCCTCTATTTTTGGAAACGGTGCACGGGAAATGTAAGCAAATGTTTTTTAATAATTATTTATAAAACGATAAATATTGTAATTACTTTAAGTTTAAGTTAACGATAAAAATTTACAAAGGGAGAATTACACGAAAAGAAAAGCTAGGTAATGAGTTGAGTTTGACGGGAAATTTGGAATGAAATGCAATAACCTACTTAAAATCTTTTAAAATATATTAATAAGGCTTTATATACAAGATTTATAACCCGTATATAAAGCCTTTTTATCATACTATTTTCTAACACGATTTATAACTTCTTTTCCTTTAAAATAAACCTTCTTAATATCACTATTCTCCGTAATCTCCAATCCTGGAACACCTTCTGCTACCAAAAAATCAGCATCAAGTCCCGCTTCCAATCTTCCAAACTTTTTATCTTTCCTTAACAGCTTTGCTGGATTGGCTGTAATCATGGCCAGCAGAACATTTTCATCGTAACCATAATCATGTAATAATTTCATAGCGGGGCGGGCAATAGCCATTAAGGTATCCGGACCTTTTAAAGAACGATCATTGAAAGGCAGCCAGGAAGCATCCGGGTGAGGCGGAAGGTAAGCGTCAGTTGATATGGAAACAGGAATATTATTTTCCATTAAACTCAGAATTTCTTCTGGCGAGTTAGGTAGGAGGTGGGTTCCTCCTATAGGGGTCGCTATGATATGAACCCCAAGCTTCGCTGCTTTTTCTGCTAGTTCATCATTTATCCCTTGAGCATGATGCAAGACATCAATTCCGGCATCCAGAGCCATTTCGATTCCTTTTTCCCCGGCAACATGGGCTCCGATTTTCTTGCCAAGTTTGTGGTAGGTATCTGCTATTTGCTTTAACTCTTCAAATGAATAGATTATTTGACCGGCTCTCGGAACTTGTTCTTCCGTAAAATTTGCAGGTGTTGCATTAATAAAAATGTTCTCCCCTGGATAGTCACTCTCCTCAGCAATTTCTTGAACTACCTTCAGATCGGTTAATTCCAGTTGACTAACACTTTTTGATTGAGTAACTGAAGTAAAATGGGCTAATTGTTCAAAGCCAATCGATATGCTGGTTGCTGCGAATGAAATGTCCATAGGAAAATCCTTAACTGCTTTTCTGTAATCATCAATTGAAAAATCGCATTGCGGGTGGCCGCATATCTGTTCTCCAAGCGCAGTGATGCCTGATGACAAGGCTTGAAAAAGGATTGCTTTTCCTGCCAAAAAATGAGTTTCTGCTGTAACAGGATATAAGGATGTAGGAGCAAACTCTAGTAAATGTGTATGGCAATCTATCAAAGAAGGTGTGATGATATATTTAGAGTAATCCAGCACCTTTATACCGGAGAAACTTTCTTTCAGCTCGCTCCATTGGCCAACAGCTGCTATTTTTCCACCTTTTATCACCATTGCACCATCTTTGATTGTATCGAGCTTGCTTACAGTTACCAATTTCTTTCCTCTAATCATGTATTCCATTAGTTATCACTCTTCCCGGGTAGCAATTTCATGGTACTGGATCTGTTTTTGTTTCACTGCCATCACAATATTCTCCTTTCTCAGGTTATAAAGATAATTATTAATTCTTTCTTTTCGTCTGAAACCCTTTCGACGGAATCCAAAAGAAAAAGAAGCCCAATTCCTTTAACTGGCGCCTATTTATCGATTGAAAATTATTTATTGTTCCTGTTTAATACGATCCTTCACTTTGATTTTCCAGATCATGTGGTCATACCCAGCGCCCCAATAATCCTTTAACCAGTAATCAGGTTCTCCAAATTTCTTCCTCCATATTTTTTGTGCAAGACGATATCCACTATCCAAACAATACTCTTCAATGCATTTTTCATCTAAAGTACGGTATATGGCATTTAACAGGAGATTCCCTACGCCATTCCTCTGATAGTCGGGATGGACAAACAACTTAAGAAGTGACCTCTCATTGTCCCTTTATAGTTTTTTGCGGAAGGAATAGCACCACTTGTCGTAAAGTTGTTTATCTTCATAAAAACGATGAGCTTTTGTGCGTTGAATACCTGATTCTAACGCTATAAATTGAGCCCCTTGGGATTTTGCCCATGTGTCGATAAAATTCAGGAGTTGATTACCGTAACCTTTAGACTGGTATTGTGAATCAGTAACAAGATCATAAATAAAGACATGTTTTTTATTATAGAAGTTAACTCTCATCGCGAGACCTGCAACGGCGATGACTTCCTGTTCTTTGTAAATCGCAAATAGTCGATAGCCATCCTTTCTCATTTGGGACAAAATCTCAAGGTAGCTTTCTTCTGAAAGATCTGTTCGCAATTGGTTTATGACTGGGAACGCCTCCAGGTATTGTTTCAGCTCAGTTAACTCACTAAACACTTCTTGAGGATTAACCATTAATTATCCCTCCTTACAATCTAGATACTATATTCTTCATATTTTACATCCGAAGGCATGCCCTTGCTTATATAGACACTTTTTTTTGTTAAATTCATGATGATTGAAAAAACTGTTTCAATATGTCTATGTGAAGGAGCTTGGTGATTGATATAATGGTTAATCGAATTTGGAGCATTAAATGTATCACTTAACCATGTTTTAAAAGTTTCTTCATTTATCACTAATTCATTTTTTATCGAGTAATTGATAAGTTGTTCTGCTCTTCTTTTTCGTATTTCAGAATCACTATATCTTAAGTTGTTTCCTTCTCCGACATTCATTTGAATTTCAGGAGAACAGATATGATTCGTATGAACACCGTGTTCAGCTTCGTTATTTGTTATAGCAATCCCAAAAGGAGAAACCTCTACATGAAAACCTAATCCCTTATGTTTCCCCTCACTGTATCCGATCATAAAATTAGCAGCAGAAGCCATTTGTCCTTCCTGTATTTTCCCCATGGCTTCGTGTAATGAGTTAGAATTTAAAATAGCACGAAGCCCTAGATGAATGGGTACACCATCGCTTTTTTTCTTTGAATGAAGAGCATTTAATCCAACCCCAATAGATGAGTCATTACACCCAATTTTCCCGATTATACCGCCTTCTGTTACCATTAATATATTTGGTAGATTTTCTCTTTCAATTTTCAGTAATAGCAAGCTATCTTTCTGAGCAGCTTTCCAATCCCAATTTTGTCCTATGATCGTATCTGAGGTTAATGGACTGCATGTAAAAATACTTGTACACCCATCTGTGAAAGATGAATGCGCATCTCCTGTGAGCGCTATTTCACTTCTTGCATTCAATACCAAAATGTCCTCAAATTCTAAGGATGCACCTTCAGCAACACCTTGCATTTCTTCAATTAATGTTTCATCAAACTTTTCGATTGCTGGAATATGTAGCTTTGCGCGTTCTTGTACTTGATTCCAATTTATTGATTGATAGTCATAGAAAAGCTGTTCATAAGTTTCTATACTTTGGATAATTTCATCTTTCCCCATTTCACCATGCTGCTTGCCTATGTCATGGGCAGATCCTGATAAGGTTAGAGTTTTCATACACAGACTCCTTTGTTCATATTCTAAAGTTAGGTAATCCAAAGATTCGTAAAAACATGTTAATAATATTCTCTAACATATTTGGCCACTTTACTACCGGTAGCAAATTCAACGTTAGGATAACTTTTCATATAACGAATGAAATTATCTAACATATCGATTCTAGACGGTCTACCAATGATCTGAGGATGGCACACCAAATTAAATAGACATCCTCGATTATAAATGGCATGAAATTCTTCTTTCCAAACATTCATGACATGTTGTGCTGGAAAGATGGGCCTTGATGGGCCTGTAACATTAAACAAAAAGAAAGGCGCATCATCTAGCATCCATTGTACCGGGATTTCTATCAAATCTGTTTCCTTGTTATTTTTTACGACACGGTAAGGATCAATCGAATCCATCATATTACTAGAATAAAGAAAATCGTGTTCAATTAATAAATCGAACATATGGTCACTCGTTTCCCAGGCAGGTGATCGAAATCCTACTGGTTTTTGACCTGTTATATTTTCTAAAGACGCTAATCCCTTGATAAAAATCTCTCTTTCTTTTTCTGGATCATCGGGATCTACCCATTCATGTAAATATCCATGGTGGCCAATCTCATGTCCATCTGCAAGGATTTGTTCTACACGATCAGGATATTTTTCTGCAACCAAACCTGGAATGAAAAAAGTAGATTTAATGTCATGTTTTCGTAGTAATTCCAATATACTTGGAATACCTACTTTTGCACCAAAGACACCTTGTGAAAGTGTTCCTGGTTTTTTATAATTATCTTTATTCCTTGAGATCCATAACGTTTCGGCATCAAAGTCAAACGTAAGCATTACAGTAGTTTTAACATCATTCTTCCAAATCAATCCGAGTCTTCCCCCTTAATTAATTGTGGGTATATTTAAAATATTTAGTTAATTTATTAGTTATTTACACAGAAAAACCGAGGTCATAAACACCTGGTAGTTTTACCTCTTGATTAAGTTTCACCGCAGCTTCTTTGGCCCAATAGGGTTCTCTAAGAAGACCTCTCCCAATGGCAACAAGGTCAGCCCTTCCATCACGTATAATTGATTCAGCGACATCAGGGTTTTCTAACCTCCCAACAGAAATGACAGGTATGTTGAATTTTTCTTTAATCTCTTGGGCATAACGGGTTTGATATGCCGGGTATACTTTTGGTCTTACAGGATCATTTCCTCCTGTACTAACATCTAACATATCAACACCAGCTTCAAGAAAATATGGAATAAAATTTAACATATGATTAAAATCATAACCGTTTTTACCGTATTCAACTGCTGAAATTCTTAGTATTAGAGGCATATCTTTAGGAATATTGGATCTAATTTCTCGAATAACTTCTACTGGAAAAACATGATACGAGCCATATTGATCATTTCGATGGTTTGAAGCTGGTGACATGAATTGATGTAATAGATATCCATGCGCGCCGTGAATTTCTATAGTATCAAACCCTGCTTGTACAGCTAATGAAGCTGACGTTCCATATTTTCCGATAATCTCTTTAATTTCCTCGATTTCTAAAGCCCTTGGTATAGGCGAATCTTCTGAAAAGGGATCATCTCCTGGGCCAACTATATCATTACCATCAATGACAGATTTGCGTCCAGCATGTGCCAATTGTATACCTATTTTAGATCCATATTTATGACACTCATCGACAATTCGTTTGTAATGAGGGACTTGATCCTTCGAATGAAATGTTAGACATTGATCCGAAATTCTTCCCCTTAATTCAATATTGGTCATTTCTAAGAAAATAAGTCCAATGCCTCCGATGGCTCTACTCGTATAGTGGACAAAATGCCAATCAGTCGGATTTCCATCCTTGTTTTCTGCTTGGTATTGACACATCGATGACATCATGATGCGGTTTCTCAGATGAAGACCTTTGTAGCTAAAAAAGTCAAACAATCCAGGCATCACATATATCCTCCTATAATAAGCTATTGCCTAAAAGTCTTATAAAATTCCTAACATAACTAGTAACATGAAGTAAACGGCTGTTACAATGATAAAACCACCAATTAAAATACCATAATCCTGTTTCTCAACTTTTGCTTTCTCTGAAGCAAAGCCTTTTTCTTTTAATAACCTAAAGCCTTCTTTTTCTTCTGGTTTTTGTTTTGTTAATAGTGATAATATGATTAATCCTCCAAAACCAATAGGGAAACTATAAACAGTTGGGAAAGGTGCGAACCACTCTAGAAGATTGTTCGTAATAATCATGAATGCGCCAAGTGGTACACTCAGCCAAATCATAATATTTACAGCTTTAATGGTAAGACGCTCCCAATATAATGAAAGAACTAATGTTGGGAACAAACCTAATGAGGCTATAATTCCTGCCAAAGATCCCGCAATGATTAATAAGTATGTTTGTTGGAAAGCCATTACACCAACAACTATTAATACGATAATACTAATAACTGTTGTATATTTTTTCTTAGATGCATCTGTCATATCAGGCTTTAATGAATATCTAAATAAGTCAACAATACCTTGTGCAATAGATAGTGCTTGTGTATTTGCAGTTGTGAATGCGGCTGCCATCGCTGCACCTATAATAAGTACACCAACAATCCAAGGCCAAACATGTATTGAAGCATAAGGAGAAATACTATCTGGATGCATAGACCCTGGCTCAATAACAGCCATCAACATACCAGCAGAAATAAAAATTAAAATGGATAAAACGACAGTTACTACATAGGAAATAAAGGAGCCTTTAATTACACTTTTGGGATGATCAACAATGAGCGAACGGTTAATAATATGAGGTGAGCCCCCAACAATTGCAAGCCAAGCTAAAGCAAATCCTACATAATAAGGCATATCTAATCCCGATGATCCTGTTGCAGACCATCCACCAAATTCTGAGATCGCTGCAATACCAGTTTCTAACCCTCCAACTGCAGAAATAGTAGCTGGTAAAATGATAATGGCAATAATGATAAACAATATCATCGCAAAGGTATCGGTGATAACAACAGACCACATACCAGACAAACCGAGTGTGAATGCCACGATAATAACCATGATCGTAACCGCAATTGGTAATGGAATCTCAAAAATGGTTGATAATATTAAACCACCACCCTGAATTTGCACTAATAAGTAGAAATATAGAATCCCTGCTAAACTAAGTCCCAGTCCAGCGTACATTAGTTTACCATTGTTACCAAATCTCACTTTATAATACTCTGAGATACTAGTAACACCCAGTTTTCTCATTCTTAAACCGATTAATATTACAGCAATGATCCATCCGAAAGTAAAACTACTAGTATAAAAGAGTAGGAATGGCATAGGTCCCCAATTCCATGCAGAGCCAACACCACCAATAAATGTGGATAGACTGACATAACTCGCTGTTAATGTACCTGTGAACATCCACCATTTTGCTTTTCTACCCATGATCCAATAATCTTCTGCGGTTTTAACGTATTTCTTAACTACAATACTTATAATCACAAATGCTAATAATACCAGTACAATCCCCCATGCAAGATGCATTATTAAATCCCCCTCTTAAGTGTAATGTAATAAAGCAATCCAAAAAAGAAACCAAAACCTAAGAAGTAAGCCAAAATAATTGCCTCGTGTAAACCTGGGGAATCCTTAGGAGATGAAGTGATAGCTAATAATCCTAAAAATCCCCACATCAAAATTAACCAGGATATCCAAACGATAATATCAAAAATTTTGCTACTCTTCTTTTTTGTCTTTTCGGAAAAGTTGTTTTGGGTCATTTTATTACCTCCTTTATAGAATGAAATATATTTCGTTCTTAGAACAAACTAGGACTATACTTAAATCTGTAAACTATCATAAGGATTTATTTGAATTTGGGAGCCCGTAATGTCCAGAGGATAAGCCACCATCTACCGCAATGACCTGTCCTGTCATATATGTGTTCAGGGATGATGTTACCATCTCGATTGCAGAACTGACTTCAGAAGGGTTAGCAGGTCGTGCAAAAGGTATCCTTTCACAAAATTTTTCAATATAACTTAGATCCAAACGCTCACTTTCGACTAACCCTGGGGCAATACTATTAACTTGAATGCGATTCTTAGCTAATTCGATTGCTAGTACTTTTGTGAGCATTACTAACCCTGCTTTTGAGGCACAGTAATGACCAGAACCAATTCTTGCAGATTGATAACTTCCAGAAGAAATGGTTACAATATGTCCTCCATCACCTTGTTTAATCATTCTTCGAGCTACTTTTCGACAAGTGATAAAAGCTCCTTTCAAATTAATATCAAGGACTTGATCCCAATCTTCTTCACTCATTTCAGTAATTCTACAATCAGGGAAGATGCCAGCACTATAAACTAAAATATCGATACCTTTCCATTTATCAATTATTAAATCCAAAGATTTTGAAATATGATCCTTTTGCCGAACATCCCCTTCTATCACTAGTAAATGTTCGGGACTTTCTACTTTATGTCTGAGTTTGTTCAAACTTTCTCTATTAATATCAAATGAAGCTACCTTTGCACCTATTTTTAGAAAATGATTGACAGTGGCTAAACCGATCCCTGATGCACCACCAGTAACTAAAATTCTCTTACCTTCAAAATTATTCATTATATTTTTGCCACCTTTACATTCTTACTGAATTACATAACCTCCATCGATAACTAGTTCAGAACCTGTTACAAATTTGGATTCATCTGAAGCAAGATAAACAGCACCATATGCAATATCATCCGGCTCTCCAAATTCCGGCCAAGGTGTAAAGGTTCTAAATTGATTTAAAATTTTTGGATCTTCTAACTTCTTTTTAGTCATAGGTGTTCTTATTACCCCTGGATGGATAGTATTTATTCTTACATAATCTTTAGCAAATTCGACAGCTACCGTTTTTGTTAACCCCATCATTCCGCTTTTTGCTGCGGTATAAGCAGCATTTTTTCCAGAGCCAATAATCGCGAATATTGATGATGTATTAATAATTGAACCGCCACCTGATTCAATCATCTTAGGTAGAAGTTGGTACATGCCCAGGTATATACTGCTTAAATTCGTATTAATAATAGTATTCCATCTGTCTTGGGTTGTTTCTAATAACCCTTCATTACCGCTAATGCCTGCATTGTTTACTAAAACATTTATTTTTCCGAAATAGACATCTACTTTTTCTAAGATCTTCTCCCAACTTTTTTTCAAAGACACATCGGCTGCAAGTATTTCTACTTTTTGATCAAATTGTGATAAATGATTTTTTAAGTCCTCAAGTTTCTTTTCATCTATATCAACTAATAATAGTTGAGCACCTTCTTTAACGAACTTTTCAGAAATAGCTTTGCCAATACCTCCAGTAGCTCCGGTCACTACCGCAATCTTTTTAGCTAACCGCATCTTTTCACCTCCAAAGGTTTGGTATTAAAAATTCATGGGTTAATTATTAATTTTTTTAATGTTTCATCAGAAATATAACCATCTTTCCAATCTTGAATAACCTTATCTTTCGGTCTATTTATAGGTGTACCGTATCCACCTGAACCTGGGGTTTCAATATATAAGACGTCACCCTTATTAACTGTTAAACCAGTCGTTTTTCCATATAGTCTTTTTTCATGTTCTGTGCCAGGATTTAATATTTTTTTTCCTGGAAGGCCATTATGTCCACCATAATATCCTTTCGGATTTGTAGTTTCTCCATCGCCTCGAGTAGTCAATGTTAAATTGTCTTCAAGCATCTCAATTTCCCTTACAACCCCTAATCCACCCCGATATTCACCAATCCCTCCTGAATCTTGGTGTAGCTCATATTTATGAAATAAGAGTGGATATTCTAATTCAGCAGATTCGATTGGTACGTTCATACAATTACCTACATGAACATCAATTCCACTTAGTCCATCTTTATTGGGGCGTGCCCCCATGCCCCCACCGTTCAATTCATAATATACAAAGTAATCATTTGTCTTTGGGTTATGCCCCCCAATGGCAATAGTTGTCGCATGCGCATGACTGGAGGCTGGAATCTTATCTGGAATTGCCTTAGACATCGCTTCAAGGCAAATATCACTTAACCTCATAATTGTGTGATACCTTCCACTAACTGGTGCTGGGAAGTTAGGGTTTAAAATCGTACCTTTTTTCGTTTTTACTTCGATCTGTTTATACGCCCCTTCATTTTGAGGCACTGTTGAATCCGTTACACATCGTGTCACGAAATAGGCAACTGCATTAACCGTTTCTTGAGTCACGTTAAACGGGCCTTTGGCTTGTGATGCACAATTAGTAAAATCATAAATCATTTTGTCATCTTTGATTTTGATATTAACTTCAAGGTGGATCGATTCATTTTTTTGTACCCCATCATCGTCTAGATGGCCAGAAGCAGTGTAAATCCCATTTTTTATTTCTTTAATTTTGTCTTTGATCCTATTTTCTGAATAACTGGACCACGCCTGTATAATATTTTCAACGGCTTCAATAGAGTACTTATTGTATAATTCCGAGACTCTCTTTTTTCCAATTTCATTAGCTGATATTTGTGATTTTAAATCTCCTAATGTATAGGAAGGCATTCTTACATTAGCTTTAATAATCGAAATAATCGTTTTATTTTCTTCACCCTTTTCATATAGCTTTACGGGTGGAATAAGTAGACCTTCTTGATAAAGTTCTGTAGCATTTCCAGGGGCACTACCAGGAGTACTACCTCCGACGTCAACGTGGTGACACATACTTCCACAAAAACCTACGAGTTTACTCTCCACGAACACTGGTGCAAACAAAAGGATGTCGGGACTATGAGATGCCCCCATATATGGATGGTTGATCATAATTTGATCCCCTTCATAAATTTCATCCTGTCTATAATGCTGTTGTAAAATTCTTTTAAGTGTGCCTCCCATTGACCCTAAATGAGTTGGGATGTTATCTGATTGGGCTATTAAATTACCATTTCGATCAAAAATAGCGGTAGAAAAATCCAACGCTTCTCGTACAATACTCGAATATGCGGTTCTTTGTAAGGTAGCACTCATCTCTTCTGCAATTGACATAAATGAGTGACCTACTACTTCCATCATAATTGGATCGATTTTTGAAGAAATCAAGATAAGAGCCCCTTTCCTAATGAGATAATGATATTACCAAAGCAATCGAGTTTTGCCTCTTCATCGGCTTCCACTATTATTGTCGTATTTGAGCCATCAATAATAGCTGGGCCAGAAATATGATTCCCGCTTATCAATTTATCTAAATAAAATACATCTACTTCTTCAAATTGATTAGTTGAAAACAGATATACTCTACGTCTACTTTTTCTTGCTTCTATTGGGGGTTCTGTCTGGTGCTCCTTAAACTCTTCAAGTTCAATATCTGAAGTTAAACCAATAGCAGACAAACGATAATTCACCACTTCAATTGGTTGGCTTCTATCACAATAGCCATACTCTTTTTCATAATCTTCAAAAAACTTTGAAGCTATATCCTCAATACTAGTTTCTAGATTTAGACCTTTAAGTTCGATTTTTATTTCAAATGCTTGCCCTTTGAAGCGTAAATCAAGATAACGTGTTAACACTTGTTTTTCAGGATCAACACCTTCTTTATCTAATAGTTCTTTACCAGAGGATTCTAAAGTTTTAAATTCAGCAAGAATATTTGGTAAATTCTCCTGGTCTAATGGGATAATATTAGTGGTTGTGAAGTCATGCTTAATATCCGCTACTAATAATCCAAAAGCGGATAACACGGAAGAAGCGTTCGGAATAACTACTTTAGGAATTCCAAGTTCCCGTGCTATCGAAGTGGCATGCAGTGGTGAAGCTCCACCAAAAGCAAAAAGTGTAAATTCTTCGGGATTATGTCCTTTTCTTACGGATACAAGACGTACCGCTTCAGTCATATGATGATTTGCTATTTTAACCATACCGACAGAAGACTCATCTTGAGATAAACTAGATTGTTCGACTATTTTGTGATGTGCTTGTTTGGCTGCATCTAGATCTAATGGCATTTCTCCGCCTAAGAAAAATTCAGGATCAATTCTTCCCAACAATAGATTTACATCTGTAATGGCTGGATCTTTTCCACCATTTCCATAACAGGCAGGCCCAGGATAAGCGCCTGCACTTTCAGGTCCTACTTTTATAAGTCCTCCTTCATCAATACGACTAAGACTACCTCCACCTGCCCCAACGGTTTCCATTTCAATCATAGGTGCTTTTAGTGGGTAATTTTTCAATCTGCCATCAAGTGTAATTTGTGGGGATTGATTTTCTATCAGGGCAACATCAGTACTTGTTCCACCCATATCAAAGGTAATGATATTTTTCATTCCTAACTTCTCCGCTATGAATCCCGATGCAACTACACCACCAGCAGGGCCAGACAGTAAGGTTTGGATCACATTTTCTGAAGCTTCTTGCATTGTCATAATGCCACCATTAGACTTCATGATATATGGTATTTTAATATTCATTTGTTGGAGCTTCTCTTCTAATTTGACCAAGTAATTAGTTGTTTTGGGTTTTAAATAGGCATTAACTGCTGTAGTAATTGTTCTTTCGTATTCTCTGAATTCTGGGGAAACATGGTGGGATAATGAAATATAACACTCGGGGTATTCTTCTTTGATAATTTCTGCGGTTCTATTTTCATGAATTGGATTATAGTACCCGTGTAAATATGAAACTGCGATAGATTTGATTTCATTTTCTTTGACTTTTCGGACTGATTCTCTAACATCATCTTCATTCAGCTTATGTAAAACCTCTCCGTCTGCAGTTATTCGTTCACGAATCCCAAAGCGATATTGACGTTCTACAAGACTAGAGGGTTTATCTTGGAATAAATCATATAACTTCAAACGTTTTTGTCTGCCAATTTCGATAACATCTCTGAAGCCATGAGTTGTGAATAAGGCGACTTTTGATCCTTTATTTTCTAGAAATACATTGGTTGCAAAGGTTGTCCCGTGAACAAAGTAATCAATTTGGTCAGCTTCAATCTGTGCAATTTCCATTATTTTTTTAATTCCTTCAACTACCCCTTCTGAAGGGTCCTCTGAAGAGGTAGGTGTTTTTGTAAAATGTAATTTTCGTCGCTGATTATCAAATAACACAACATCAGTAAATGTCCCACCAACATCCACAGCTAATTTATAATTATTTTTCATGTGTAAACCTCGCTTTATCATGATTAATTTACTTTATCCATTATTGAATAATAACTACCTGCTATATTAAGTAATAGTTTTCTTTGATTGTGGAATGGGATTGTCTTTAATGGCAGCTCTTCTAATTTCGACTTTTCTCTATTGGGGTGCACAATATTTTTAGCAACATATTCACCAAACAGTGTTGAGGTCGATGCTCCATGGCCGCAATAACCTAATGCATAGTGAATAGTATCTTTGATCGTACCAACGTGAGGGAAAAAATCTAGTGGGAAAGCTACTTTGCCTCCCCATTGGAATTCGATTTTTCGATCATATAACTCTGGAAACACATCTAATAAGTTCTCTCGTAAAGACTTATATAAGGATGAGTCTTGCTTTTCATTGAAACTAACACGACCTCCAAATAGAATACGCTCATCTGGTGTTCTTCTGAAATAGTAAAGGAAATTTTTCGTATCGGATATCATACGGTTATTCGGGATTAATTTTTCAGTGACTTCTTTTCCAAGAGGCTCCGTTACGACAATATGGCTTCCCATCGGCATGACCGAAAGCGTTAATTTTTTATTAAGATTTTTTGTATATCCATTAGTGGCAAAGACTATATGTGTTGATTTAACAACCCCCATATCGGTCTGAACGATATATTTATTTCGCTTCTTATTTATCGAAGCAACTTCTGTTTGCTCATATATTTTTCCATCTTGATCTTCTACTGCATCCGCCAGACCTAATGCATAATTTAATGGATGGAAAGAATGACTTCTTGGATCAACTAATCCCCCTTGATAAAAATCGGATTTCAGTTCAATACTGAGTTGTTCAGGGTTTATTAATTGAAGTTCATATTGATATGCTTGCCACATAAATTCTTGTTCTTTTTTTAAAGTCTCTAAATGCTTTGATTTAAATGCGGCCTTCATACTACCACAATGATTTAATGAACAATCAATACCTTCTTTTTCTACTATTTCACGTACTTTTTTGATCCCTAGGCTAGATTGCTCTAGAAAAACCTTCGCAACCTCTCGCCCCCAACGTTTTTCAATCTTTTGAATACCATTTTTATACCCTGTCAAAACCATTCCTGCATTTCTGCCACTAGCACCCCACCCTACCATGTTCTTCTCTAAAACGACACAAGAAATGCCTGCTTTTCGTAAGTAGTAAGCAGTTGCAAGGCCAGTAAAACCAGCTCCTATGATGGTAACAGTTGTCTCAATTTCCCCTTCCAGGGAAGGGCGAATCTTTAATTGATTTGCTGTGGAAGCCCATAATGAATCCGTATGATGCATATTTTTTGGCCTCTTTTCCCAAAAAGTATGTAGGATTATTTAATACGCTTTAGTTTCAATATTGAAACTAGGTTTCTTATTTGATATTATTGAATTTAACAAACTAAAATCATCATGTCAATAGAATTGTCAGAAAAAAATGAATCTATTTAACTTTCAAACTTCCTGTGAATATGAAATGATATAAAAAAGAATGTAAGAAAAGGAAGGATCCCAATGAAGACAACTGGAGAAAAGAATAGCAATTTTATACCATCTGTATATTCAGCCCTTAACATTTTAGAGTTTCTTTCAAATGAAAAGCACAAAGAAAGCACCTTAACTGAAATATCAATTGCACTTGATATAAGTAAAAGTACTTGTTTACGAATTTTAAAAACTCTAGAGCTAAAAGATTTTGTCCACTTTAACCGTTTATCAAAACGTTATAAGCTAGGTTCTTATTTAATTCCTTTAGGTTCACGATCAGAAGAAATGAATGATTATATTAGTACGGTGATTTCTTACCTGCCTACAATTTGTGCAGAAGTCAATCAAACAGTGGTACTGGCAAAGCGAAAAGATGCTCTTAATTTAGCTTATATTGCCAAAGAAGAACCTAATCAAAAGATTCGCTTGACTATATCACCTGGTGAGATTTTTCCAATTATCGGAGGTGCTGTAGGTAAAAGCTACATAGCCCATTTAACCGACATCCAAATCAATGAAATCATTGACGAGTTTATTGTAGATGGTCAACTTCCTCGATACACGGAAAACACAATTACTACCCCTGAAATTTTTATGGATGAACTGAGAAAAATAAGGGAAGAAGGTATAGCCGAGACAGATTCTGAACACACTCAAGGCATTCACGCTCTGGCTTGTCCTATATTAAATGGCAAAGGGGAAGTAGTTTTATCTATTGGATTTTTTATACATAGTTCTTTATCGAACGATGAATGTAACACCCAAATCTTAAAAAGTTCATTAAAAAAACACGCAAAAATTCTTGAAAACTTAATTTCAAGATACTTTTAACGAATATGTTGTTGTTATAATTGCAAAAACTGTAAGCCAAATAAAGGAGCCCAAATTCTTGGAGCTCCTCCATTACTTATATTAATTTTTTACCTCTGATCAGCGTATACTTTCCTACATTCATTCAGCACATCGTTTTCCTTGAAGGGCTCCCATCCATTGTTAATACCGTCCGATCATTGATCAACTATGGAACCATCCACATGTAACCTTGTATTAACGTCCCTTCTTGTATATGGATAACGTTTTTCTACATCATCAACCAATTCTATGCCAATTCCATTCTTTGTTGGGACATCAATAAATCCATTTTCAGCTTTTGGAACCCATGTTACCATGTCACTTTGCCTGAATTCCTTCTTTTCATTTTTAGAACTTGTAAACCTCTCTGTCGCAGAAATAGTAAAATGATCAGGGAGTTCTAAAATCGCTAAGTTTTCTATGGCTGCAGCTATTTGTATACATGCAGCTGTACTGACAGGGCTTAATGGATTATGTGGAACAATTTGTACCCCATGTGCTTCAGCAATAGCTGCTATTTTCTTGGTGCCAGTTATACCACCACAAAGACACACACTTGTCCTTGCATAAGACATCGCATTCCGTGATAAGAGCATTTCGAATTCTTGGATCGTATGGATCCTTTCCCCTGTTGCAATGGGCACATGGACTTTATTCGCCACAAGAGCCATCCCATCAAAGTTATCTGGAGGAATAGGGTCTTCTATAAAGAATGGATTGAACTTTTCAACAGCACGTGCAAAGGCTACTGCCTCTCCAGGCTTCATCCTTCTATGCAGCTCCAGACACAAATCCATTTCATAACCAACCGCTTCCCTTATCATCCCTATACGATCAGCAGCATCATTGATCATCTTCGCATAAGGGACAAAATATGGAGTGCTTCTTGGTTCATCGAGAAATGGTGACAAGTGGCCGACAGCAGTATATCCCAGCTCTTTTGCTTTTACACAGTTCTCCACAAGCTCTTCTGTCGTCTCACCCATTACATGATAATAAGTTCTGATTTTTTCTCTGGTTTTTCCACCTAACAAAGCATACGTAGGTACTCTAAACCATTTTCCTGCTATGTCCCATAATGCGATGTCAATTGCACTTATCGCTCCCATTATTGCGGCTCCTCTGAAATGAAAAGAACGATACATGTACTGCCAGTGATGTTCAATTTGCAAAGGATCCTTACCGATCAGGTATGACTTGAACGTCTCAATGACTTCTGCCGAAGCATCTAAAAATCCCCAGGCACCAGATTCACCGAGCCCAGTAATATTTTCATCGGTATAAACTTTAACGTACAAAAATCGGTTTACTGGTATGACTTGAATATCTGTTATTTTCATGTGATTTCCCCTTTTTCATCCGGTGTCTTTACTACTTCAAACTCTATAGGTCATCATTGTTTTTGAATTTTCACATAAGAAATGGAGCCATGAAAGAAAGGATGATGAGCATTATCGCTCCACCAATCCGGGAAGAAATTTGTAAGAATGGCATTAGTCCCATTCGTTCAGCAGCACTCAATACTGCCACATCCCCGGAACCTCCCATATCAGCCATACCGAGACCAGCCCCAATTGCGGATTCCACAAAGTAAAATCCAACCAATAGACCAATGAAACCTGCAGCTAATACTGCGATAATCACTGTAATGATTGTCAAACTAATATAACTAGGATCGGTTACGATTGCAATCACACTCTTAAAATCAATCATTCCAGCACTGATAGCAACTAATATCGCCGGAACCCAGGCCTTCGTTATCAATTCATACCAATGTTCAGCACCTTTCTCAACTGAAGATGGCAGGACATTGAAAATCTTAAGAGCTGCAGCCCCTAAAATGATCCAAACATAGGAATGAAACATAGGGATTAAATCAGCAACAATTTTTCCGAAGACAAAGATTGAAGTAGCAATGATAATTCCGATGATGACAGAATTCATTGAAAACGTCGTTTCAGATTCATCAGGGTCACTAAGATCCATTTTTTGAGCTGCTGTCTTTACTCGCAATATTTCCCCGTCACCCGAGAAATTTTTAGATCGGTTTTTCCTTTTTCCTAACCCGTTCAGTGCGCCTGCAGTAAGAATACAGATCATATTCCCGACCATCACGGCTGGTGCAATTTTGGCTAATACAGTGCCAGCACTTTCTCCACTACTTGAGGCAAAGATTTCAGACATTGGCACGGCCCCGGCTGCCATACCTCCACCCATAATAGGACCGACAACATAAAAGATGGTTTCCCCAAATCCAAACCCGATCAATTGACCAATTGAACCTCCGATCAATATAGCCGCTACCACAGCACTTAGGAGAGGGATGAAAAATCTGACTCCAATTTTCATCAGCATTGTCCGATTCATACTCAAGATACTTCCGACTATGATCCCGGTAACAGCAAAGTCAGAAAAGCCGATTTCATTATAGAAACGATCCGTCAATGTACCCACACTCTCTGGGAGGATTCCCCAATAAAGAAATAAGGCAGGGATTAAGATACAAAGAATAGGCCCACCACCAAATGTATTGAAAACCGGTATCTGATCACCGATCCACATTAATAAAATACCTAATACCATCGCTACAATAAGTCCACTAGCTAGATTCTGTGGCAGCACTTCCATGTAGATTCCAATCAACAGTACAATGACCACTCCGAAAAAAACAGGTGCCTCGATGCCAGCAATTTTCAGTTTCTGTCCAGGATTCATTTCAATGCTTTCTAATTTACGACTTTCAGGTAAATTACTCATTTTATCAATCCTTTTCCATTGGATTTACTAGACCTTACTAGGTAAGCGTTTTCATTCAGTTATAAAGGGTAAACCTATTTACTTATGAAATAGGTTTCCTTTATGTACTCATATCAGTGAGTCATGCTCTTTCTTTTAAGCGAGTAATAATTTCTTCCGTCACTTCCTGGGTGGTATATACACCGCCAATATCTGCTGTCAGAATCCTATCATGAGTTGTACTTTCAATGACATCTAATAATACGGACCCGATCTCTTCTTCGCCGAAATGATCCAACATCATTTTAGCAGTCCATACCTGTCCGATTGGATTGGCAATCCCTTTTCCGATAATGTCTGGAGCAGATCCATGAACAGGTTCGAACATTGAAGGATACTTGCCGTTGACATTAATATTAGCTGCTGGGGCAATACCCACGCTTCCCATGATTCCAGCTCCTATATCTGTCAATATATCACCAAACAAGTTACTAGCCACAATCACATCAAATCTTTCTGGTTGAGTTACAAAGAAAGCTGCTAATGCATCTATGTGTTGGGAATCTGTTTCAACATGAGGATAGTTCTTGCTAACCTCTTCAAATACTTCATCCCAAAAGGGCATAGAATGATAGATTCCATTAGATTTCGTGGCACTCGTAACGTGCTTTTTCCGTTTGGAGGCTAATTCAAATGCAAAATTCATAGCCTGGCTCGTTCCTCTTCTTGAAAAAATACCATTCTGAATGGCGATTTCATCTTTACCCCGGAAAATCCTTCCACCAACAGAACTGTATTCCCCTTCACTATTTTCTCTGACTACGATCAAATCAAAATCATTCGGGTTGACCAATGGAGACTGTACCCCGCTTAGAAGTTTAGCAGGACGAATATTAATGGCTTGTTCAAACTCGCGACGTATTTTGATCAATAGCCCCCATAATGATATGTGGTCCGGTACTAACGCTTTGTTACCAACCGCTCCTAAAAATATTGAATCATATTCTTGTAATCTTTCCAGACCATCTTCCGGCATCATCTCCCCATGTTCTAAGTAATATTCACAACTATAAGGAAAGCTTGTGAATTCAAAGGAAATACCTCCATGAATTTCTGCAACTGTGTCCAATACGTCCGTAGCGGCCGGTACAACCTCCTTGCCAATACCATCCCCAGGAATTGTAGCTACTTTAAATTGTTTCAATATAAACAGGCCTCCTTAATAAAATGAACAATTTTGGTCGTCGGTCGGCGGTCGACTGTAATTGTTTTAATTGTAATATACATAAAACAAGCTATTATTTCAATAATTATTTTTGATTTTTCTGACTTATTTGATATTTTCATCTATCCATCAAAAAAAGCCCCATTTGAATTGGGAGCTTTTTAACAATCAACTATTAATTTTTATCTAAATCACTGTCCAATACCTCTACTAAATGTTGTATATCAAGGTCCAGGTGTTTAACCATCTCTTCAGAGGCAAGTTTATCTTCTCTTCTTTTCATATAATGGAAAATTTGCCGATGTTGTTTCAGGATTATTTCTGCCCTGTTTATTCCTTTGAAATTAAGAACTCTGTAATAACGGATCAATCCTCTAATTTCATTGACTTGTTTTTGAAGTCTGTTGTTGTTAGTGAATTGGAGAATCAAATTATGAAATTTTTCGTTCAGCTCGATGATTACTTTTGATTCTTTACCATCCTTAATCGCTTTTTCCGTCTCTAATAGAGTATTTTCGATTTCTTCAATTTCAGAATCAGCTGCGATCCTGGTCGTTTGACTAACCGCAAATGACTCGAGAGCCTTGCGACAGTAGTATATATCCTTAATATCTTTCAATGTTGGGTTATAGACTACCACTTTAGAGTTGACCACCTCTAGGAGTCCCTCTTTTTCAAGGATTCTAACTGCTTCCCTTATTGGACTTTTGCTTACATTAAATTCTTTTGCCAGCTGTGTTTCATTGATCCGTTCGCCAGGTTTATATTTTCCATCGAATATCATTTGTTTAATCATTTGATAAAATTGCTCATAGTATGGAACTTGTTTTGCCAAAAATCGATTCATAAAATTGCCACCTATTTTTTATTGATTTAATACAGTACCTCTATAATTGACTATATATAACAATCTAATATTAATCAATGGATTAAAAAACATGGGTCTATTATTCTGCTATAGAAGCACTCTATGAACGGGCTCATTTATGTTGATAAAAAAATCATATATTTTTTATGGAATACAATCACTAACCTTTATTCTCCAGATCATGTGGTCATACCCATCGCCCCAATAATCCTTTAACAAGTAATCCGGTTCTCCAAATTTCTTGCGCCAAATTTTTTGAGAACGACGATATCCACTATCTAAACAAATGCCTTTTTTCTCTAATGAACGATAGATCGCATTCAATAGCAAATTTCCTACACCCTTCTTCTGATAGTCAGGATGGACAAATAGCGTTCCGACCTTCCATCAGTCCGTCAAAAGCCTGGTTGGTACAATTGCTTAACAGTTCGCTTGCCGGTCTATATTCGATGGAACCAATGATTTTATCACCATCTACCGCTATCAGAAAATAGCGATTCTCACCATTACTCGCCAGATCACATTCGAGATACTGTTTCTTAACTTCAATTTCATCATATAGATCATCCTGCATCTCTTCGATTCCTTCTTTATCGAACGTATCCGTGATCACCGTCCTGAATAATTGATGTAACTCTTCAATGTCCTCTATCCTTGGTCTTCTTATCTCTACATGAAGCAACGTGAACCCCTCCCTAATCCCTGCCTTAAGGCAGCCATTCATAGCAGTTGTCAGCCAAGTGCTGTAACTCTGAGAAAAATAGACTAGCGTGATACCCATCGCAAACAGCATGATGCATTTGTACAGAGACAGGCAGCAAGACTTTTTCCTCCTGATTGAAGTATTTTCCTCCAGTAATGATCGGTAATAAATAGTCATCATCATTATTGATGTTCAGGTTAAAACCAGTAAAATTGATCCATGGAATACTGGATATAGGAAAAGCGTTTCGGGGTTCATTTTCCTTCGGGAAAAGCCCCTTCACATTGCTATATCGCTTTATATCGTCTTGATAATTTTGATAAAAGACTCCAAAATCATCAGAAAATTCAGTCCAAATGCTGGAGAAGGATTTATTTTCAGGATGAAAGATTGTATAACTTGGCACCATTGTGTCCCAATATCCCAGAACGCCCTCGTTATTTAAGCATGACCTGAATTCTTTATGAGAATTTACGGTTCTGGTAACTATATAAATAAAGGCAGGATAGATCTTCAGCCCTTTGTTCTGGAGATGTTCTAGTAATATTGTGATATCAATATTCGATGTCAGGTTGAAGGTACATTTCAAATTCAAATAATGGTCGAAATACTCTTTTCGATCCCAATCTTCTTTATCAATTCTAGTAAAATTCATGATAAGCCTCCTAAAATCGTTTTTAATTAATGATTTTAGGAGGCAATTTGTCTGCCTTTCCCAACCGCTTCACCCCATTTGATTCATTTCAGTTTCTTACCCATGATCAGCTGATGTTTACCTACATTCAATACATAAACATTTTCCTTATGATCTCCTATCCATTGTTCAGATAAAAACTCCTCTTTGCAGCTTTTTTTATACCTTAATCAATGAAACAATAGTTTTAAATACTCCAGATGGATTTGAATAAATGGTACTGAGTGGGAGAACTTCTTTATCATATTGTTTATTCGTTAAAATTAATAAATCGTTTTCGTGATCAACAGTTAATTGAATGCCTTTTATTTCATACGACCGTATATGTTTAGCTAAATCTAAGTGCGTTTGATCCAGCTGGAGTTTTACTTGTGAAGAAAATCGCCTCATAAGTCTCCATAACGCTACTTCTTCCTTAGACTTCATGAATATTTCAGGTAGTTCTTTTGATTGCTTCAACGTATTTGCTGTAGTCATGGTATAAGCTAAAATTCCGTATCCTACAGGTTTAATGGTTTGCTCAAGTTCTTGCCAATTTTCTACTTCAAATACGATATAATCCTCTTGCTTTGAGCTAGGCAATTCTTTAATTTGATCTCTTTGTTTAATTTGAATGCCTTTAATTTTTCCGTAAAAACGAATACCCCAAATTCGATCTGAAACACCCTTTTCGTATTATAAGGTCAGCCAGAAAATATTTCTGGTTGACCATTTTTTATATGGTCTTATTATAACAGTAGCCAGGGTAGAACGTAAGCGCCCGTGGGACTTAGATCCCGTCTGTTAAACCGTTCACCCCCTACTGGTAGAAACATGTTTAAGGCTGGTTGGGACCTAGATCTCGTATAACAAGCGAAGCTATGATACTACTAGGAGGAATTAGGGGTTACTGGCAAGTTCAATTTGAGGAGGAGATTGAGAATGAATCCAGTCGTTGGTCTGGATGTATCAAAAGGAGAAAGTGAAGTTCAGGCTTTTTTAGATAAGGGGAAACCTTACGGTAAAAGTTTTAGTATCAAGCATGATCTTGATGGGCTAGGATCATTACTTGAGTTTCTGGATGGTATAAAAGATAAAACTGGTATTCAACCTTCGGTTGTTTTAGAAGCTACTGGACATTACCATGCGCCAGTTGTTCAGTTTCTAGATGAACATCGCTATTTATTAATTATCGTTAATCCTTTGATCTCTCACAGAGCCAAAAGTGCTAGTTTACGAAAAGTTAAAACCGATGCCATTGATGCCTATCGCCTTTGTGAGCTTTACTACAAAGAGGATTTAGAGCCATATAAAAAACGTGGTATTCAACTCTTAAACCTTCGTAATCTTACAAGGCAACATGAGAATATGACAGGAATATATGTTCAAAACAAGCTGCAATTTCAAGCAGTACTAGATCAAATCTTTCCTGAATACAGAGGGGTTTTTGGTGACTTATATTCGGTTGTGTCTTTGCTTATTTTAAAAGAATTCCCAGCATCAGTAGATATTTTAGCCGTCAGCGAAGATACGCTGGCAAATAAAATCAAGGAATTCTGTAAAAGTCGTTCAAAGAAATGGTCAGAAGAGAAAGCTCAAAAACTTAAGGAAGCAGCAGCACGGAATCCGTTTCAAAAGACACTATATCAGAGTCATTTACTGAGTCTTAGTATGTATATTAATATGCTTCTTCAATACAAAGAGCATCTATCAGATTTGGAAGCTGAGATAGATACTCTCGCAAAGGAAATTGAAGAATATAAGATAATCCAATCTATCCCTGGTATCGGAGAAAAAATCGCTGCCACGATCATTTCTGAAATTGGTGAGATAGATCGGTTTAATCACCCAAAAAAGCTTGTCGCATTCGCTGGAGTTGATCCAGAAGTGTTTGAATCAGGAAAATTTAAAGCTACTCTCGTTCGGATTACAAAACGTGGATCAAGTAGGTTGCGGCACGCCTTATATATGGCAGTTCGATCTGGTATTCGTGACTGTCGTAAACAGAAAACAACGGATGAAATCATCCCTAGAAACAAAAGATTAAGAGCGTTTTACGATAAGAAGCGTGAGGAAGGCAAACTTTATAAAGTAGCCGTTATTGCTTGTGTAAATAAGCTCTTACATTGGATTTATGCCATATTAAAAAACAGAACCACTTTCCAAGATATAGCCTAATTAAGATTTCCATCTAAATATGACAAAACCTTCCAATCATTAGTTATGGAAGGTTATTTGGCATGCGCATTTCTAGTGTAACATGAAGTATTATAAGTTTTCATTGAAAAATGTTGACAAACTATTAGCTGGTTTTATAATACAAAGCAACATATTTAGCTTCCTGCCATCCCTTGTTTAACGATCTTACAGGGATATGATAAAACCGGTGCTGATGATGAGCGATAGCATTACTTCGACTATTAACTAGCCCTACCAGTACTTTATCCTCAAAAGAAGATTGCCATTCTTCTTTAACACCTCGTGGCAGGATTCCTTCTTCATGAATTTCTTCAGGGCTTTTTTCAATGAGGCGTTCAACAAATTGTTCAACCAAGTTTGTGGCGTTTGGTAAAAAAGGAAGTCCACCAATATTAACGGAATTGATACTTTTATAAAACGGATGTTCGGTGTATGATTCTTCCTCAAACCATGGAAACAAAACATATGCACCAAATGCCGACCGTTCATATGGCCCTTCTTGTTCTACAACAATTGCATCTCGATATCGATGCATGGTATTAATGTCATCTTCCATAGGACCTGGTTGTTTATACCGTTCATTATAGTAACTACCTTCTACAGCAAAATCGATCCGATACTTAGCATCAAACACATAATTATACTCATAGTTTTTACCCTTTTTTTCAATGCTCAGCATGTTATCAGGTTTTTGTGGTAATGTCGGTAGTTTACCTTCATAGTGCTGATACACTAGGGTTATCTTTTCGTTTGTAAAAGGATGTTTATACACACGTTTAGCTGTTTGATTGGTATCTAAGTTTACAAAGAGATGATCACGATTTACTTTCACAATATCCTGTGAAACCAGCTTATATTTTCTGCTTAATATTTGCCCTAACTTTAAGAAGGTCCAGTATTCATATAAAGTCGCTACATCCTTAACGGACATCCTGTAAAGTTTTCCCTGTAATGTTAAGCCTCTTGAGAGATTTAAGTAAATTTGAAAGGCATCTCGATAGCCTGGGGCCATTTGAAGTACTAAACTCATTACCGATCGATCAAGTACACCAATTTGTTTCCAAAAGGGATTTTTCAAGCGAGCATTTAATTCTTTCCGCATAGAGTTAATTTCTTCTACAAGTTCTTGATCAGGTTCCGCCTGTCTCCAACGGTTAGGAGCAATAACCTTTTCATATAGATCATCAATTTTATCTCTTATCCGTTGCATGATTTGCTTAATAAAACGATTTTCATGTGTATCGTACGTTAGATCTTTTTTAGTAGTAAGCCCTGATTGAGGTAATACCTTTTTCTTCCCGAGCTGAATTCCATCCTTTACTTCAACAAATAAATGCGGGCGTTTACGTAGATAGCTTCGCCCTAAAGAATCTACTTTTCTAAGTTGGTCTCCACGTACTTTAACATGCTCAGTCACTAATTGATGATAGGGTTGTTTTTCAATTCGTTGAATTGCTTGTAGAAAGGCACGAAAATGATTAGTGATTAATCTGTAAAATTCACTCCTAGAAGGATTACCTTCAATTTTCGTTACGGCACCTAAGTATGTTTTCCGAACAAAATGAAAAGCTAAATTATAAATTTCATCATTAACTTCCTCTAGAAGCTTTCGGTAATCCTCTTTATAATCAAGCTTCGAAGGAAAAATCTCCACTGTAACCTCTAATAGAGTTTTCCTTCCTTCTCGAATTTCAAAGGTAGAAAGTCCAACTTCATTTCGAAACTGTAATACGCCCATCATTAATTGGTGGGTTCCTACATAATCTACAGCTTGTCGTAATTGAGGATGTTCATGATAAAAGGTAAGCTTACGGTTATCCTTTGGTGTAATGACAATTTGATAGACTCCGTTTTCAAAGAAAATTGGACGATGTCTATCTTTATTAATTAATTGCTGTTGATCAACGTCAAATACTTTAACAGTACTTACCGTTTCTCCTTCCACATGGAGTTCCATTACTTCATTCTGGTGTAGCGCCTTATATTGTTTTAATCCTTCGTAACGTTCATGATAGGGTTTTCCTTTAAGAACAAGTGAGAGTTCACTGGTTTCGATTTGAATCAGTTCCACATCGTCAGGAAACGAGCCAGAAGGAAGTAAAGCCATCCTCCATAAACCTACCTCTCATCACAAAGACTTTTTCGGCAGACTTCGGAAATCTAGCATTTTCAAATCCTTCAGGTAAATCGATTTGGTTTTCCTCTAACTTTGTACTTGTAAACAAAGCAAACAGCTCGTTCAATACATGAAATACCCGAGCATCACTTCCAGAAATTCGCGGTAATATTTTTTGCAAGATTTGATAATCTAAAGCTTGCTCAAATGACATTAATCCAGCTCGTTCATTGTATATTAAATAAAAACATATTTCGTCTCGAACGCGATAGCCCACATGAGCACCTAATCTTTGAAGTACTTGATTAACTTTTACAAGCTCAGCTGTAACGTTCTCTACCAACTCTTCGTTTCCTTGATAAGCATCTTTTAAATATAAGAATTCTCCCATTAATTGATTAGAAGAAATTTCTATTGAGTCAACCTCTTTTACTTCTTGTAAGAATGCAAGGTGATCAAGTTGAACGCGGTTGAATTCAATTGTATTTGCACGATCGAGAACCTTTTTACTAAACGGATAAGTTGTTTCGTCCATATTAACTGTTCCCACAAAATAGACATTAGGTGGAATGGTCACAAGCTTTCCATCGACCTCATGCTCAATCACTGGTGAAGTCACCACTTCCTCATCTACCCATTTACGGCTTTCCATTACACTAAGTAAATCACTAAAGTAATATTCCACCCGTGCTAAATTCATTTCATCAAGTAAAACAAAATAAGGGAGCTCTGGATGTTCAGCTGCGTTCATTAAAACCTCTGTTAAACGGCCCTTTTTAAAATCCCCTTTGATATTTGTATAACCGAGTAAATCTGAACCATCACTCCAGTCAGGACGGACAGGAATTAAGGTAAACTGTCCATTCTCTTCTGTTGCACCGAGACTTTCAGCAAACCACTGCACCATTTTTGTTTTCCCTGTTCCAGAAATACCCGATAATATAACAAACGGCTTTGTTTTCAATGATAAATAAAGATTCATTACTTCTTCTTTTTCATAATAGAAACCTATACTAGATATGTACTTGTATATATGCTTGGTAAGGTGTTGATCATTTAGATTATAAAGTTTTCTTTTTTCTCTTCCAACATCTTGTATTGGAACTTGGCCTCGTTTTTTTGAAATATACTGTTCATAATAACCTATCATTTTTTCTAAATCATGAATTAGCTGGGTTTCAGGCGGGAAGTTCTCCTTAGTATATTCAACATAAGCAGCAATTGATTTTTCATATTTAGTTGCCATACCACTGGAACCAAGATTATAATTATTATCTTTCTTAAATCGTGGTTCCATATCAATAAGTTCACGTATTTCCTTATTCATATTCTCCATTTCTTCTGGACTAGTTTCCGTAACACCTTGGGCAAGAGATAAATATATTCGTGTCATATCTTCACTGAACAAGTAAACAATATAATACCCTCTTTGAGTAGAAGTGGTTATAGCATTATTCATAATAGCGATCCAGGGTATTACAGCCCAATTTCCTTGGCCAACAGACCCTTTTACAATATATGTATTACCTTCAATAAAAGGAAGAGAATAGAATGTGTTAGGAATATGATTTCTAACCAAATTCCCCATCGGGTTTCCTGCAAATTTTTCAGTCCTAGAACTTAAATACTTATTCATTATTTTTAATAGTTTTGGTCGAATTTTTTCTTCCATAAGAGGGGTCCACTCCTCATCTACTAATCCACTTTTATGAAACCACTGCAAAATATTTCTCGTTCTATAGTCCGCAACAGATTCAACCATTAAATTGTCGCCTTTAGAATTCCGAACAATTAACATACCTAACTCTTTAAGACATTTGAATTTTTCTTCTTTGGAAAATGAGTTCATTACACTTAACATTTCGAGGAATATTTTAAAATAATTATGCTTAATTATTTGGTTTCGATTATATTCAATCTATTATCTGATTCTTGATAATTGTTTACCAGTTCCTGATTTAAATCAAAGGTTTCATTCAGAAAGCCTAGTATCTTTAAGCCTTGCCTTGCCCGAGACTTTAACCTTTTCTCTCGATCTTCATTTAACTGTCTATTAATATTTTGGGGACTGTATAATCCATCTGATATCTCTTGTAAAAATGTTAAAGTTTGATCCAAGCTTGCTTCTGGAAGTTGATCTGTAGTAAATTCTTTTAACTTTATCCCAACTAAATTGTCTTTTGTGGTTTCTTCTACAAATGGAAATTGACTAAAAAATGAAAGTAAAAATGAGGATCTCCCTCTAGTTTTGATAAAGTCATTACGATTAGCAACCCTAGTATTTTTAAATTCATCCCAAGCAATAAGGATAAAATCAAAAGATACCCTTTCATCAGATTCCTTTTTAATCCCACTCCTATATTTAGATCTTGAAGACTCCGTTTCTATGTATATACCTTGACCATCACCTTTAGTAATCCAATTAATTTTCCCTGAAGATAATGTCTTTATTTCCTTTAATTGCTTTGCATATTCAATTATGTAGATTTCCATTCTATCGACACCCTTGTATTGTTATTACTACTAGTTTATCAAATTTTGGAATATATTTAGTAATCTTATTAACCCCTTTTAAATTATATAATTACTTGGTATATTCTCCGTTACTTTAGTAAACAAAGTTATGCACAAAGAAAAATGAGCTTATCCCATCAATAAACTCATCTGTAAAGTGATATAAATTATTTTCTAACAATCCTATAATTTTTGATAATACGTTCTAATTTTTTCCACTATTAATGTGCGTCTTTCTTCAAGAAACTCTTGATAATTATTAGCATCCATTTCAAATAAAGACACGGGAATACAATTCATTTTAAAGTTCTCTATTAAGTCATCCAAATTAGTAATTTCACCAATATCTATTTCTCTTTTCCTTACCTGTTCTTCTATTTTTTCTAGATAGACCTTAGGTGCTTGAGCTTTCACAGCTAGGTTTACTACTTGTTCTGTATATGCATAATTTGCGATTTGATTATAGTCTCTTCTGTTACCGTACCCGTTCTTTTGTAAATATTTTTTTGGAAAGACATGATGAACATCTCCTTGTTCTTCTATTAACTGTTGGACTGTAATTGACTTTGATAGGAATGCATAATCTTTATCAAAAATTTGAGACATAACATATAAGTTAAAGTAAGGACTACTAGTAACAGAAGTGTTTAAATTTCCAGGGAGGATGTTTTTCCAATAGGCTTCAGATAATTCCCCTGCTTCCACTGATTTTAAATAATCCATTGGATCTTCATGAGCATCAAATCGTTTAATATCAAAATCAAACATAGATTCCGGTGATCCTGAATACCGTTCAGTAAGTATTGATGCAACTAACCATCGACGAACCAGTTTATTTATTGTAGAGTTATTTACATTTTTTTCTCTTAATAATAAAAATAATGTATAAGCAAAATTTAATGCATTTTGAGAACGAACTAATTTCGCATTAACAATACCAGCAGATTTTAAAATCATAATGAATCTCTTAAAATTTGTTTCGTTTGTAAACTTCAATACGCCATCATGCAAGTTTCTAAAAGAGTCTTCGATAATATCTTCTCGATATTCTCTAGATTCAAAATCTCGTCCAGAAAGTAAACTTACTAAGCTTGAAATTTTTCCTCGTAAGAATTTAAACGTAAAGGCTACTCTCAATAAATCTGAATAACTAGGTTCGTAAATATTTGTATTATAATCTTTTACCCATTTTATTTTACTGAATTCTTCAGTTTGAGAGAACTCTTGATCATTCTTTATTATATTTTCAAATACTGCAGGACTCTTAATTAAATGACAGAAATAATCCACTGTTTTTCTTATTAGTGGGCCCTCATAAAGGTCATTTACAGAGATCTTAGACATAGCAAAATCAGCTTGACTTAAATTAACACCTGCAGAGTTAATACGAATGAAGATTTCCGTTACAACTTCAATATCCAAAGTGTGAGATAATTCAATAACTCCAATAGAACTATGTCGAATACTAATTAATTTTTGAAGAATATCATTTAATTGATTCATAGTGATTCCTGAATTTTGTTCACAATAATTTTGAATAAAGCCAAATGTATCAAAACCCTGTTGAAAAACCGTTGAAATATCTGGGATCCACCTTTTATCTTTTCGAATGGCAGGGTTTTGCACCTCAAATTTTTCATCTAGTGGGTTAAAAGCTATATTAATTTTTCTTTTACTATATTCTTTTGTGATAACTTCTTTTCCAGAAATGGCAGCCATTAAAGCTGTAACACGTTGTTGTCCATCAATTAAAATCTTTTTTCCTTGAGAAATTGTTTCATCTTTAAGTCTTGCATCTGGGTTTTGCCAAGTAATAATGTAACCAACTGGATAATCATTATATAAAGAATCTAGCAAATCTCTAACTTTTGATGACTTCCATACAAAAGGCCGCTGAATTTCTGGGATAGCAATTACATCTTCTTCAATCCAGCTAAGAAGTGCATTAACAGTAGTATTATTTACCTGATAATTTGACACAATCACACCGTCCTTTTAACATACCTACTTAGGAGCTCCCTAAATAAACCTCCTGGAATAGTCCTTTGTCTGGAAAAGCAGGAAAAATTTTTAACTTCTGACCTCAATCACTTATGTCCGTGACGTTTATTGAATATTAATTATTATGATTTATCTTAAAATTTATAGTATGATTTACTAATATTTTGATTTTCTTGTTTTTATCTCTAGTTTTTCTTCTTTTTCATTAATATTTGATATACCATCTCTTATAAATTTATATATAAAATAAAAAGTCAATAACATAATTAACAAGGGAAAGATTTTTTACATTGAATGATATACTTCCTTTAATTATATTAATTTCTAATAATTCACTTAAAGAGTTCAGTACCAGTACTAACCAGAGGATTGTTATATATAAACTTAATAATTGATTAATCTTTGAAACCGAAAAAGGGAATTCTTGTGTTGCTGACCATTTGCTCAGGTTTTCCTTCATAACTGTTTTATATAGTGACCCATTTCTGAATCTTCTAACCTATCTACATGTCTTTCCCAACTATTTTGCCAAAACTTACTCCCTTTATTAACTAAATACCAACTAAAGGAGAACATAAAACTCTTTTTCTGTAATCAGGTCAATTTCTTCTAGTGATAATTCATTTTTTCTTCTTGCCAATTTGGTTTCCACCTTTCAGAATTTAATGGTGTCCCCCAAACAGTACGCACACTATCATTGCACACTATTTCACCTTTAAAAATAGTACGCATAGAAGGGAAAAAAAACAAAACAAAAAAGGCTTCCTACGATGTAGAAAGCCTGTTATATAAAGGTTTAAGCAAGTTAAGTATGGTACCGGTGGTCGGGGTCGAACCGACACTCCGTGAGGAACACGATTTTGATTCGTGCGCGTCTGCCAATTCCGCCACACCGCCTATAAATAGAGGGTTTTCCCATATTTATATCAATGATTAGTCGTTAAATGTCCATACGATTAATTAATACCTTCATTTCTTATTAAATCATATAAAAAATGAGATAACAATATCTATTGTAACTACACACAATTTTTCCTAGGAGAAATGCCTTAACTAGAAAATCTTATATTAGGAATAAACTATATCACTTACCTAAAGGGGGAGGGGGATATTCAAATAGCTCGTATAACTTCCTTATAAATCTACATACGCAACTTAACATATATAATATGGGAAAATAGTGTTCTTTTTATTACATTACTTAGCATTATTTATAAAGCCTATTTCATATCCCTTTTTCTTTTCTGTACTAAATCTTTTTACAACATATTTATTAAAATCGGTTTGTAAATCCTCTGGAAAATCATTATCTACCAAAATAATTTGGTGTTTCTTACCTTCATCTAAAAATGCCTCTGACATTTTTTCTAGATACTTATATATATTTAAGTACTTTTTAGGATCATCTAAGCCCTCTTCTTTTGTTGCCCTAATTTCTTCTTGTTCATTCTTACTTGTTTTTCCTAAGTATTTACCCACAGTATCTATTATCACAAGACTTGGATAGTTAGTGTCCATAGTTAAGCTATTCTTCAATAAGCTTACTATATAGCCGAGCGATACTAAGGTTCTTAACCCTCCAGAAGTTAGGTCTGTATAATCTCGATTCCGTACAGTGGGTAAAAAAGTTTTCTCATTAATACTTATGCCAAATGCTTTACTAATAGGAATAAATTCAAGAAATTCTTTTAAAAATGTTCCAATATTAAATAAAGTATCTTCTATAGAAGGTGATTGTTCTATTAGAGAATCTAACTTTTTATTTAATTCATCTATTTGGTCTTTTAAGGTACTTTCTTCTTCCTTAATTTCTCCCAATTGTTTTCTTACTTTTAGAAAGTAATCTATTCTATCTAGATGTTCTTTTAGTGTATATAACTCTGATACATACATGTCCCTTTGAGAAATGTACGGCGAAATATACTCCTCAGCAGCTAAATCTAATTTGCTCTTAACATTATTTAGCTTCTCTGTTGTTTCTTCCAGATTATTCTCAATTAAGAATATCTCATCTCTTAATTGCTCAATAAGATTTGTTAAATCTTTTATTCTATTTCTAATACTGTTTATTTCTTTCTTTAGTATGTCCTCATTATGTTCAACAAAATGTTTCTTTACATCATCATTATCAATAATATTATTACATAATGGACATTCGACTTTATGGAAGTGTTGAAGTGATTTACTATTTTTAACCTTTAAGGTGGTTTGTAACTTATTTATATCACTTTGATAGTCTTTTTTTAATCTAATGTTTTGCCCTAATTGTGTTTCTTTTAAGGATTTACGTTTAATTAAATCATTTACCATTTCCTCATGGTTAAATACATCAGCCCTTAATTCTTCCATTTCCTGATTATCTGCTCTCATTTTATTGGTTAAGTTGCTAATTTCACTTTCAAGAATAGATATATCTTCCACTATTTCTTCTTTCTTGCTATGTAAAGACTCTTCAGTTGAAAATTTTGTTTCTGAAAGGAAAGAAGAAATAGTATTATACTTTGAAAGTAAATCGCTTTTTTTTCGCTTTTTTTCACTTATTTCTCTTTGCAACTCAGTGATCTGGGAGTCTAATGCATTATGAAGGAATTTAAACGTTTCTTTATTTTTTGCAATTAATGTATAATTTTTTCTATCTAATATTTCTCGACTACCAACATCATCTTGGTCAAAATAACAATACTTAAATATATCCCTGAAGCTTAGTCTAACCATCTTTGAATTTTCTTTGGAAGGTGATTCCTTCACGGTAATTATAGGTATATTAAGGCTTGATAATAAGAAATCTGAATAGAAACCGGATGGTCCTTCTACATTATAATTTGGTGAGTACTCATGAGGAAAAACGCTATCCATTTCTTCAATATTTGAAGAATAAACTTCTATCATTTCTTTAGAATCAAAAATATCCCTTTTAATAGTATAAGTTTTTTCATTTAATTCAACTTCCAATAATGCATATTTCCCATGCTGTTCAATCTCATCATATCTATATACTTTTTTACTTCCTAAAAGATAATCAATTAAATTTAAAATGCTAGATTTTCCTGTATCTGAGTCACCATGAATAATATTTAATCCTTCATAGAAAGGAACAGTATATGATTTTTCTCTTCCTACCAGTATTAACTTATTAACTATCAATTTAGGTGATTTTATTTTCAAGCTTTAAACCCCCTTAATTAAAGGATTAATCATTTTTTTTAGGCCATTAGTGCTTGTTGACCTTAATACTAAAAGTGAATCACACAATTGCTTAATCCTATTTATATAATCTGTCTCTAAGGTTTTTGCATATTCCTTTCCATGATCTGAGATTACAAAAAATAATTCATTTTTATATTGAATAGTTTTAAGTAAATCTTGCGAAACCATTAACTTTATAAGTACTTTAGCTGAGTTATTATCCAATAAGGAAGATTTAGATGGATACAACGTTGCTACTGAACCAACCTCTTCCTGGAACAATTTAAGGTCTATTTTTTTATTCTTAAGCTTTACTACTTCTTTTAAGAGATAAGGATGTTTAACTAAAAAGTCATAGATGATGAATTTATCTATATTTAGCACCAATTTACCTTTTTGGGTATACGATAATTTTTCAGCGATATACAGAAATCTAATCACTCTCAAATTAATATCATGTTCAGGAATGACAAAGGGTATTTTACTCTTCACTTTTATCACGTACCCTTCTAAATTCCTCAAGGTCTTTTATGGAATGATTTTTAGCCCACCAAATATCACTATCCAATGAATTTGCAAGTTGTTGTAACATACCTGTTTTTTGATTTACTTTAATCAAAGGTATAGTAGTTTCAAGAAATTCTTTATCTCTATCTAATATGTCTTCATAAAGTTTATTTACCAATTCATTACTGGATTTATATTCGCCATCTAAAAATTTTGTGAAATGGATATTGTACAGGCGTTCTAAATTCACATACAATTCATCCAGTTCCTCTATACTATAACCTTGATTAGTAATCGCTTTAACCATGTATTCCGCATTAAAAAATGTTTGTTTAGAATCTTTAATTAGGTGATGATGAATATCTGCAATTAAAAGTTTTAAAACAAAATTCTCATCATCCAACTTTCCATCATCAACAAATTTTACGGTTTTCATTTCTTTACTAAATTGTAATTCATCCTTAAATTCTAAAAGATTTTTCTTGATACCACGGTAGACAATACTATCTTTTGATTCTGGCTTACATATATTAAAATGGTCATAATTACAAGCTACTTTCAATTTCTTTGGCACTTGATAGGAAGTGGCTTCCTTCTCCCCTACAACTTCATCAAACTGACCATAATAATATATCGTTTTAGGAATTTTACCTTTTTGTTGAATCCAATCATCATTTACTTGATCTAAAAAATCACTCATTGGCATTAGATCCATTACTTGTGGGTTACTTTTTGCCAGCCTTTTTCCAATATTAGCCCAATTAGATCCTTTATGAGGTACCGCTAAGGAAAGGAAAAGTTTAACTTTTGTATCCCCATTTTCCTCTAGTTCATCAATAATATAGGATTTTGAAATTAATCCCCCCATGCTATGAGCAATTAAGACGATATTATCATAATCTGAACAATAGATTTCTATCGTTGATTTTAGGTGATCACTTAAACTTTTTATTCCAATATTTTTTTGCGCTCTAGAAGACCTACCAAACAATGTACCAACTATTCCACTGGTAAATCTGGCTTTTTTAAAATCAAGTAATTTTGTAAAATAATTAAAATAACCAACATCAAAGTTTTGACTTACAAATTCCTCTTCTAATAACATTTCTGGTAATGATTGCTTTTGTGAATTAGCCCAGGTATTAGAATCTCCCGTAAAACCATGAATAAAAATTAGTAGGTTTTTTTTATCTTCATTCTTTATAAATTCTAATGGTGGTTTCACCTACATACCCCCTAAAATTTCAACAAGATATACTAGTATTCTATCATAAAAGATATGTAAATTATTCCATAATTTTTCTATAAGAATTTATAAGATTCAGTATATGACTGGAAGATTATAGTGGGTAAAATACGTACGGAGAAATTTTCTCCGCTTAAATAAATTTTTTCACTTTAATAAAAACTTTTTTTTCTATCTCTGCTCTTCTTTCATTTGAAATCTCCTCTAAATTTAATTTTTCATTAATCCTTCCAAAGCTTCCATGCACTAAAACTGAAGCAAAATTATATGCTAGGGCAGCTTCTTCGGGTAATAGGTACGAACCTAAATATTTTGAATGCTTATCTCCTAATCGAATCTTTGCAATATATCTCTTTTCACGCTTGCTCCAAAAAGCTCCTTTGTAACCTGTCTTATTATCCTTTCTAATTTTACTATTCCATTGATTTTGTTGATTAGTGGACCTTCTTAAATTATGCTTACGATTATCAAGTGTATCACCTGAAATATGGTCGACCATATAAATCGACTTAGTCAGTCCCAATGATAAACGATGTATATAATTTAACTTTCCATCAATGGTTAGAGCTGGATATCTTCTGGCTTGTAAAGTAACTTTCTTTCCATGAATCCCTAATTTCGCATAAGTTTTTAAATCAATTTTCATAACCTTACCTTCACCATTTTTTCCTTGTAAAGGGAGTCTAATATAGTTTCCTTTTTTACTTTTGCCTAATGCAGGACCTTTAGGAACTTTTTCTACAGGTATATCTGTGATTATGTTTTCTATTATTTCCATTTAATTAATCCTCCTTAAATATTTATACATTTATATATTTAAGAAAGCATTAATAAAAGTCTTCAAACACAAGTTAGGGGGTTTTTGAAGGTAATTTTCTATAAATATATCTTTATAGCATATTTTCCTGAACTTATAGAAGCTTATGGAATAGGAACTAACAAACCTTAGTTCCTTTCTTCCATGAAGGAGTTTAGGCTCCTTCTCCTCCTAAATAAAACAGAAAGGATCTTTTTAATGGTTAAATTAACAATTTTAAAAAAATACCAAGTTAAAGATATAAAGGGTTATGAAGTAAGAGATAAAAATATCATAAACAAACAAAAAAACGAATTATTTGTTGACCTATTGTCACTTTCCACTTCTCTCTGTATTCCATATAGACAGTTATTAGACTATATAAATTTTAATGCAATCACTAGAACAGGAGTTGCCTGTAAACGCTAAACTAGAATTAACAGTTTTCCACAAATAAGAGTGAACAGTTTACGACAAATAAGAATAAACAGTTTACCCCTATCACCTTACTTTCAATATACTTAAGTTAGTCTATTGAAGGTGAGGAATTGGGAGAGTGGAAAGGTTTATGATATATAGTGAGATTCATAGGCTTCATAGCGATGGGTTCTCCAATAGTGCAATCGCAAGGAAGTTAAATATTTCGAGGAATAGAGTGATTAAATATTTAAAGATGAGTCCAGAAGAGTTTCACCAGTTTGTGTTATCCCTTCAAAGCAGAGGAAAGAAGTTAGATCCTTATCATCAGGAGATTGTGGAATGGGTTAAGAAACATCCTGATATCTCCGGAGCACAGATTTATGATTGGCTGGAAGAAAAACTAAATTTTAAGGGAGTTGCAGAAAATACAGTAAGAAACTATGTAAATGATATAAGAGATGCGTATTTTATACCTAAACAAACTGTTCAGCGTGATTATGGTACAGTCCTTGAAATACCTATGGGACAACAGATTCAGGTGGATTGTGGAGAACTCAGAGTACAGACTACCAAAGAGGATTGGAAACGACTTTATTTTATCGGATTCGTGCTTTCGCACTCTCGATATAAATATGTGGAATGGCTGGATCGGCCCTTCCGGGCAGCCGATGTGATTCACATGCATGAGAATGCCTTCCGTTATTTTGGAGGAATGTCTCAGGAAATTGTCTATGACCAAGATCGTCTACTGGCAGTCAGCGAAAATGCGGGAGACTTAATTATGACGGCTGAATTCACCAGGTACCAACAGACCAGGAAGTTTAAGGTTTACCTTTGCAGGAAGTCAGATCCTGAATCAAAGGGGAAAATTGAACAGGTAGTAAAGTACGTAAAGAACAATTTCGCAAAGAACCGAATCTTTGATAATCTGACAGACTGGCAGGAATCGTGTTTAAAATGGTTGAAACGGACGGCGAATTATAAAGTCCATCATAATACAAAGAAAAGACCCACTGAGGTGCACGCCCTGGAAAAGCAACACCTACAGAAGGTCCATGGTACTTACATTTTCGAAAATGTTTATGTGTCTAGTATAACAAGAACTATACATAAGGACAATGTGATCCGGTATAAAGGAAATCGCTATAGTGTCCCTCTCGGTACTTATCGAAGAGGAGCTTCCAACATTGCTTATATTCAAACGGATGAGGACTACTTATACATCCGGCTAGAACAGAATGGCAGTGTCTTGGCTAAGCACCTTCTTTCTAACGAGCGAGGACTTGTTATATCTGATCCCTCACACAAGAAGCGTAGTAAAACAAAAAGAGATCTCTTAATTCAGCAAACTGAGGATATGATCAATGACCAGGACACCGTTAGGTGGTTAATTGAGACACTAACCAGTCATTACCCTCGCCACCTGGTTGACCAGTTAAAGATCGTGCAGTCCGTTGGCCTCAAGTATCCAGCTTTTATCGTTCAGGCTGTACTTGAAATGAAACGCTTGAAATTAACCAGTGCCAATGATTTAAGGGATATTGCCATCTCTTTGGAGATTCAGAGACAAAAGAATAGTGACAGGGTTGGCCATTTAAATGAAAAATACAAAGACTTGGCAGCACCCGAACGTAAAGAAGATATTTACATTTCATTGCTTTCAGGAGGTGGGAGAAAATGAGCCACCCTTATATTGAATTACAGGAAAAATGCAGAACTCTGCGATTGGCGGAGACGGCAAAAGAGCTTCCCAATTTTCTTAGAGAAGCTGAGGCAAAAAGCTGGACCTACCATGAGTTTATCCATGAGGTACTTAGTTATGAAATGAGGTGCCGGGAAAGAAAAAACAGTGAGAAGCTGATGAAGTGGGCTGAGTTCCCTGAACTTCTTACATTTGAAGACTTCCGTTTAAACGAACAGTCGGCGATTGGAGAAAAGCAGCTTAACGTTCTAAAAGAACTGACTTGGGTGGATGAGTGTTTTACACTCATTATGATGGGCCCAACGGGCGTTGGTAAGACTCATCTTTCAACAGCTCTAGGTATTCATGCGATTGAGCATGGATACCAGACATCCTTTGTCTCTATGGAAAGACTTATTTATATCTTGAAGTCCAAGGAGTACATTAGTAAATCTAAAACCAGATATAAACGAATTACTTCATCTGATCTTATTATCATAGACGATGTCATGTATATGGCTTACGAGCCACAGGACGCTCATCTTTTCTTTCAGTTTATCTATGAAATGTATGATAAAGCAGCATTTATCCTTACTTCTAATAAAGGACCTAATGAATGGGGAAAGTTCCTAGGCGATCACACACTTACGACAGCGATCCTAGACCGCCTGCTTCACCGAAGCGAAATATTAATGTTTGACGAGAACCAGGACAGTATCAGAATGAAATATCGGAAAGTACTATTTGATGGGAAAACTGTTGAATCTTAATTGGTGGAAACTGTTGAAAATTAATTGTGGAAAACTGTTTATTTCTACTTGACGGTTACAAGTTGCCTTAGTTGAAATTAGCGATACTCATAAAATCAAATGTATATAAGCTCAATAAAACACTTACTTAGATACCTACAGCCTTATGTAGATAAAAATATAATGTTGAATGTAAAAGAGAATATAATCTTGTTAAGTTATAAAAAACCCAATTAATTTGGAAATTTGGAGGTTATTTAATGAATGAAAAGCAAAAAAGAATCTTTGTACTGGAGAAAAAACAAGTTCGTTATCTAAAGCTTTTGGCTATGAAAGAGAACCTTTCTATGAGCGAGTTAATAAGAGAGCTTATTGACAGAGATATGGTTGAGAATGAAAAATTAATTGATAGTTACAGAGAACTAATATTTTAGGAATAAAAAGGACAATCAATTTTTATATGCAAAAATAGCTTGAAGAATTTCTTTAGGATTTTCTTAATTATATTAATATAAAGATTTTATGCATTTCCACGCTTGAGTGGATAGAGTTTATTGAACTGTACATTAAAACAAAATATAGACCGTATAGCACATTGTTCTCTAGCGGTGGAGTGTAAGAAAATAACAATGAGCGTCGATGGTATAGAAATTAAACCAACATGAAGACCCTAAGAGTAAAGTCGACGTAAAATCTTCGCTTATGCAAGCGAGTTGTGGATTGTGACCACCCTGTCAATAAGTTGCGGAACGGACGGGAGGATGCGTTAGAGGCTGGTAGGAACGGAATCAGAAGTAATGATTAGAACTCATTGACCGTCCCAGCGTTCATTAGAACGATGGAACTAAGAAAAAGCGTTGAAATACGCAGTGCTTAAACCTGGACCTGATGACACTCCCTTTCTGGGATATTCTTAGTTTCATGCCCCATGGGGGGGATATTTCTGTGTAAAAAATAAACTAATACATAATCAAAGTTATTATAAGAGATTAACAGTAAGAACTTTGATTCAATCTTATGTATTTTATGAATCGATCAAAAGATTGAATGATTCGGACTTAATAAACCTTTTACATTAGCAAAGATATATAACCTAACATACAAATTAAGAAAAAACTCAAAAACAATTTTCCGTATGAATTATCTTTAAATAACTCATAATTATCTTATGATTATGGCAAACAATTACAGAAAGAAGCTAAGCATTAATTAAATGTTCATTGATAAATTTAGCTTTATATGAGTAGCATTATTTACAAGCTAATCCTTGTTTAAGTTCATCATTAACATAAAGTAAAGGTTATAGTAGCAATAAAATGGACACTATTCTTTAAGAAATTTTTTGCTTTTCTATGCTTTTTTATAAAAATGGTTAAAAGGTTTAATTTAACATATCCCTCTTCTCCCAAGGAGGATGAAACTGGTTAAGTTCTTAGAAAAACGTTCCTTTTCATTCTTCAAGGAGCATTTAACCTCACTAAAAAATGGGAAATAAATTCAGCTAAGTATTAATTAGTTAGGTTTCGATTGATCATTGACTTATATTTAATTGATTAGAATGTAAGAGAGGGCTATACACTGGTATGCTAGCCCTCTCAAGATTGGCAAGTTAGATTTATCATTACAAGTAGCTTTTAAATCCATCAGAAAGGCTAAAAACTTATCTCTTTGTTCTCTTTCCTCTTTGCAGTCTTTGGCCCTCTTCAAATGAGGAAACTATGCTATGCCTTTCAAAACCTTCTTTTAAATCATTCGCATATAGCTTTACATAGTTTAAGGTTACTTGAAGTGTAGAATGGCCTAACAAACGCTGAAGTTTAAAAGCATCCCCTCCACTGGTAACATAATGTTTGGCAAAAGTATGCCTAAATGCATGAATGGAAGTTTTATTTACACCCCTTTTTCTATTATATCTGGCTATCGCATGTTGCATAGAATTTCGAGTCATCTTCTTTCCTAGCTCATTTACAAACAAGTAATCTTCACCATTTAATTCATAGAACCTTATATATCTCACTAGAATCTTTACAAGTCCAATGCTAATGGGATTAAATTGAGCTTGTCTATTTTTTGTAGTAGTTAATACTACCATTCCATTATCCATATCAATATCATTTACCTTTAGATTTAAAATAGTATTTAACCTATTTCCTGTTTCTAGTAAGTAATTAACCAAGACCCAATTTCTGTGTTCTACAAACCCACATTCTTTTAGATTTGGCTTTTTAATTAATTTTTGTATTTCTTCTTTTGAATACGGTTCTATTTGTTGCTTATCACTATTAATAAGACGGATCTTAAATTCACTTAAGTAATTTTCTCTCATAGCGAAATAAAGAAAAGATCTGGTTGCTCGTAAATAAGTGTTAATTGTATTATCTTTTAGACCTTTATCCTTTAATTTTAATATGAATTTGTCTACATGCTTTTTTTCAATATCCCCTAGATATTCAATTCCTGCTCTTTCTAGGTACTCCTTGAAATACTTTAAATTTTGTTCATAAAAAAGTAAGGTCATTTCAGATAAATTTTTAACTTTGTTTTCCATCTGAAAATCCTCATATACTTCTTGGATTAACATCTCGGATTCTGTACATTTACTTAAGACTTTCTTTTTCACTTAAACCGTCTCCTTTAAGTAATATTCTTAAAGGTATTAATCATCGTTTTTTGTCCATACGATCTATACTTGACTTTTTGATGATAAAGAGACATAAAA
The DNA here is from genome assembly GCF_045920555.1 of Pseudalkalibacillus sp. A8. Taxonomy (NCBI): domain Bacteria; kingdom Bacillati; phylum Bacillota; class Bacilli; order Caryophanales; family Fictibacillaceae; genus Pseudalkalibacillus; species Pseudalkalibacillus sp. A8. The sequence continues at coordinate 1,467,904 of NZ_CP174509.1, read as the reverse complement.
AAAGCCAATGCTTATTTACTAAGCATTGACTCATAAGGGATTAACCCTTTAATTGATACCGGTGGTCGGGGTCGAACCGACACTCCAGAAGGAACACGATTTTGAGTCGTGTGTGCATTAAAATTTATCTCAATGATCACTTCTAAAATATTTGATAAAGTATTTGGTACAGTGTAAATTTTTTTCACTATGAAACATTAGTTAATCCTAGTTATGATTCATCCTGGTTAATTATAATGTTATTTAATTCTTTATATAAATTTATTAGGTATTCATATTCATTTTCTTCAAGTGATATGGTGTATGCTATTTTATTTCTTATCGGGGTTAAGTAATTTAGTTCCATAATTAAACTTTGAGGAATTACTTGTAATTTACTATTTGAATACAATTTCAAAATACTAATTAGTTCATGGTATAGTAGTTTATCAAAAGCTTTATTAGGTCTTCTTTTCTTTAACTTTCTAACAGAAATTTCATACCAGTTTACTCCATATAACAAAGCCATATTTTTAGAAATAAATAATCTAATAAAGTTTTCAATTTCATAAAATTTGCCGTATGCCTCCCTCATTTTTTCAACTTCTTGTTTATCTATCATAGAATCACCGTCAATACCCTTTTAATTTTTTGTTATAAAGATTCTTTCATCAACCTTATATTCGAATGTAACTGATTCTTCTGTATTTGCTGGAACTTCCACCCAAAATACAATTTTGTTTGAGGTTTCTTTTTGATAATCGTGGCTTTTGTCTTTCATTTTCCAGTTGCGGTCGTAGATGTTGTGTGTGATTTTCATGAGGGCTGGTTCTTCTTTACGGTTTTTGATGGTGTACTTCCATTTTTCTGTCCGGATTCCTTTTTCATCTTTATAACTATCAATATTGTTTCCTTCACAGACGAGATCGAAGGCATCTCCAAGGTACAGTTCTACGGTTTCATTTTTCGGTGTGTGGTCAATCCGGTCTTCCCCGATGAATTCAAGACTTCTATCATTTCCCTCCTCTTGATAGACCTTCACTTTTCCTTTTGGCAATGGCAATCCTAGTTTCTGGGCTTGTTTGTTTTCGAATTCAATCTTTATTTCGGCTTCTCATTGTAATGGTTGAATGAATAGTAGTGTTTATATGGAATTTCTTCTGCCTGGATGAAGTTGATTTGCTTGGACTGGTTGTTTTTGAGCGTTGTTTTATGCTGTAGCGTGTACATGTGGTAGTCGGCAAAGCTTTGTTCATCGAATGATGGTCCTGAACTTTTTTCCATCGAATATAAAACTGGTTCATCTGGTAGCGTTAACTCGTCATCCTCGACCCGATTCACATCCCCCGCAATCAGTTTCACTTTTACATTGTCGAAGGTTGTGCCTGCGTGTTCTGGATGTTCACCCAGCCGGATAGATTGAATGTCTTGTCCTTCAGTTCGACGACATAGTTGGACTCCCATTCCATCCCTTTTGTCAGGTAGGATACCTTGATTTGATCGTTTTTTGAAGGTCTAATTTTCCAGATGAGTGCCGGCTTTACGATGAGTTCTCCTGGCAGTTTCGGCAGAATCAATTCCTCTTTCGGATCAAGGACGATTTCTTTTGTTTCTGTGTCCTCAAGAACAATACCGTTTGCGAGACTCAACAGACGGTATTCCTTCCGTTCATTTTTATACTTATCATATAAAAACACGCTCAAGTAGTTTCGATTTGCTCACAAGGTCATAATCGTAGTTCAGTTCAAGTATGTTTAGTCCTTCGACGAGGATTGAATCGGTTTTGATCAGCTGTGCGACATCAAGGTATTGGATCTCCCTTTCCTCACCCGTCAGTTCGACTTTACGCTTTTCTTTTACGACACCAAACCCGTCGTTGTAGATAGTCAATGCCAGTTCTTCTGCATCCTTACTGTATGAATGATATGTCATGTTAACGCCTCCCCCTTTTCCTTATAATAACAGAAAAAGGTATTACGCTCCCATATATAAAAACCATACGATTCGTACAAAAACCTGGGAATTTTTAAAACCAATCGTATATTGTGGTGGTTTTTCCTCTTTTATATCATAAAGTTACCGAATTAATTTCTGTAAATTTTAAATATTGTAAATACTTTCTGTTCTAAGTAAAAGACTAGACCTCCTAGTTAGTATGGCAACTAGGTTCAACGATCCAAGTTTTTTATAAAGACAGCCAACAAGGTTTGAGAGGGGGAAACTCATGCAACTTAAGAAATTTAATCGTCATGACGTTTTAAAGGATTCGCTTACGATCATTTTTGACGATGTATCCACAGAGACAGGTTATTTAATGGGAATAGGAGATGATGCAACGGCAGATGACGTTAATTTTATGGCGAAGTATGGTAAGGGCCTCATCTATTGTTGTATCACTGAAGAAATAGCCGAAAGGCTTCAATTGCCTTTCCTCCAGAAGGGTAATGGTTTTTCCGAAAACACATTCAATAACATGACTGTCTCCATTGATTTCAAAACCTCCACAACAGGGATTTCTACCTTTGAACGTGCGGATACCATAAGAAATATAAATTGCACAACCAATCCTGAAGACTTCAAACGACCAGGCCATATCTTCCCTCTAGTCAGCAATGGAACAAATTTATTGAAACACGCTAGGATTACCGAGGCTTCAATTGAATTAGCCCGCTACATCAAGAATGATCCAGACTATGAACCTACTTCCTATGTGTGTGAAATCTTGAATAAAGCCGGTGAAGTTGCAAATCAAAAAGAGGTCAAGCAATTAGCAGATGATCATGGACTGGAAATGATAAAAATTAGTGAAATCATTGAATTGTACTTAAAAGAAAATCATGTAATGGAAATCGTTGAACAAACAAATTTCTCCTTGTTCAACCAACCACTGAACGTCTATCGAGTCAAACATGAATTTTCACCGACACCATTGACCGTTTACTTGAATCCGAGAAGCTCACCGATCACGAACATGATTTTTTATCAAGAATGTCTCGTTGGAGATCTATTGGGGTTAAAAAATAAATGCGATTGCCCTAAACATCTAAAAGGCCATTTAGTCAGCATGCTCAATGGAGAACTTGACTGTGTCATCTATCAAAGGAATGATGCATCTTCCATTCCATCAAACTATAAAAATCTCATTGTCAATCAATTGAAGCAACTTTTCGAAAAAGAAACCTATACGGATCCAATCACCAGTACTCACCTGATTTCGGAAGGAAGAGCCCTTTCAATCCATTAAAACTGAAAGCGCTCTCTAATTTATAAGGAGGAATCAATTATGCAAAAACAAGCTGTCAAAAAGAATGAACGGGTGGAAGAAGTATTTCAGTTGTTTATCAAGCACATCCAAGAATTTTTAAATGAGGCAAAGCTTAACCACGAAGAATATACGAACTTTGTCAAATGGGCTGACCGATTGGGACGAGCTGGCGAGTTTCCTCTCTTCGCAGATGTTTTCTTTGAAACACACGTGTTGAGAGCGATGTACACAGAGAAGCCGGGAACACAACCATCTTTATTAGGTCCTTTTTTCATTGAAGGTTCCCCTTTGTTAGAAAAACAGCCAGGTCAACCATTCGTTTTGACACAACGGCCAGATGAACCAGGAGAAACATTCTATTTTTCCGGGAACTTAAGCAATACTGAGGGCAAACCGCTGGCAAATGCGCATGTGGAAATGTGGCATAACGATCAGTCTGCTAAATATTCCGGCTTTGATTCTGACGCACCTAGATATAACCTGCGTGGGCATTTCTACACAGATGAGAATGGAGATTTCGAAGTGAAGACCATTGTCCCGCTGCCATACCCGATTCCAACCGATGGTCCTACCGGAGAATTCCTTGACTATATGGATCAGCATCCGATGCGTCCAGCTCACCTTCATTTGAAATTCGAAGCGGAAGGACATGAAACCCTTATCACCCAGGTTTTCTTCGAAGGTGATGAATGGCTTGAAACGGATGTGGCTGACGGTGTCAGGGGAGACCTGATGACGAAACTTGTGGATAAAGGCGATTATAAAGAAGCTTCCCTTAACTTTGTGATGCGCCCTGAATAAGAAAATAAGCAGCTGCATGGGTATGGGGCATTTTACGATGTCCCCTCCCTTTTTTGTTTGCAGTTGATAATAATGGAGGTTATACATGTCAACGATAAAAAGCCTGTTCACGGAAATACTGGATATTCCGATCAAACGTCCACACCAGTTTTCAACAGTCCAAGTCTCGTCAAAAAGTTTTGTCCTCCTTCGATTGGAATTAAGTAACGGGATCATCGGAATCGGAGAAGGTACGACCCCTGGAATTTGGTGGAATGGTGAAAGTGTAGAAACGATGAAACTCGTCATCGACCATTATGCTGCTCCTCTATTACTAGAGGAAGATCCAACTTATGTGGAAAAGGTACTACAAATATTAGAACGTCATATCCGCGGGAATGCTTTTGCCAAAGCTACGATAGAAATGGCCCTTTTTGATGCTCTGGGAAAAACGTATGGTGTTCCAGTCCATCAGTTGTTAGGCGGGCTTTATCAAGACAAGATTCCAGTACGCTGGGCGTTAGCTTCCGGCACCCCTGAGGGTGATATTGAAGAAGGCAAGAATTCCGTCTTATCCGGCCATTACCAGAAATTCAAAACGAAATCTGGCAAAGAAGCGCCGGAGGATGATGCAAGACGTTCCATCCGTATTGCTGATGGCCTGAGGAGCCATTCTACCATTGGTATTGATCCGAACGGTTCATGGGACCGGTTGACTACGATGAAATGGATGGATGCCTTTTTTGATGCAGGCATTGATTTTCTTGAACAACCGCTTCCCCCACAGGATATCGATGGCGCAGCCTTGCTTTCTTCAATGAAAAAAGTTCCGATCATGGCTGATGAGAGCCTGGCTTCCCCTCAAGACGGCCTACGCCTTGCTAAAGAAAAGGCAGCAGATATCTTTTCCTTAAAAATCCACAAGTCCGGTGGCATGAAAAACACCGTCAAGATTGCAGGGATCGCTGAAGCAGCTGGCATCCCATGTTTTGGTGGAACTTCCCTTGAAAGTTCAATCGGTACAGCAGCTTGCCTTCATACCTATGGTTCCATACCGAATCTGGACTACGGATGTGAACTATTCGGGCCTGATTGGCTCGCCGACGATCCAGTGATGGAACCACTCTCTATTAAAGAGGGTTTTATCCAAGTTCCGGATCGACCCGGATTAGGAATTGAACTAGACGAAGAGAAAGTGTCCAAGTATATACGAAAGATCGAAAAGGAGAAGTGAAACATGGAACATTTACCACCTCCCTCTTTATCTTTTCTATGTGACATGGAATTGACTGTAGAAGATGCCCATCTTCCTGGAAACACCCCTCTTGGAAACCGCAGGATCATCCGAGTGTCAGGTGGAGCTTTACGGGGAGATCAATTGAATGCGGATGTCATACCTGGCGGCGATGATTGGATAACTGTCCGTGAAGACGGAACGATTATCCAAGATGTTCGGATTCTATTAAAAACGGGAGAAGGAGAACTCATTATGATGACCTACCGTGGTATCCGTACTGGTGAACCTGAGATCTTGCAAAGGCTGGATAACAATGAATTTGTCGACCCTGATGATTATTATTTCCGAACCTCTCCAATCTTTGAAACAGCTTCAACAAAATATAACTGGCTGAACAGCAGGATTTTCGTATCTCGAGGCATCAGACTTCCCGGAAAAGTCAACTACTCGATTTATACCGTCGATTAGAAAGAAAGGAAGAATCAATAAATGGGACGATATGTAACGACTAAAAAGGGACAAACCTTTTATATCCGTGATACCCCAGGTGATAAAGGGACGATTATAGGGATCCATGGGCTTACCGGGAATCACCTGCAATTCCATCATTACCAGGAAGCACTTTCGGGAACCTATCGCTTTATCAGTTATGATATCCGTGGGCGCGGGAACAGTGATCCAGCAGGTGCGAACACATCGATCTTTACACATGCGGATGATCTTCTGGATCTCATTGATACGTTGAACATCGATAAGCCGATCTTCATGGGCTACTCAATGGGGGCTTATATCGGTTCGATTGCAGCAAGCCGGCTATCTGATGTAGAAGCCCTCATTTTATTGGATGGTGTCGGAGAGGCGGACAGTGTTACACGAGAACTCGTCCTCCCTTCGTTGAACCGATTGAAAAAAAGCTATTCCTTTCCAGAAGAATATGTGAAAGAAACCAGGAAGCTTTACACAAGCTTGTCCATAAAGTGGACAAATACGATGGAAGAGATTTTAAGGTATGAAATCAAGCGACAGGGAGCGTCATGGGAACATAAATCTGATCCTTCTTTCCTTGAGCAAGATTTCGAAAGCTTTTATGCCTTTGACCCGGAAAACATATTCCCTTCAATCGATTGCAATATTTTCCTTCTCATTGCTACCGGGCAATTGGGGCACAAAAGGGCATTGTTTCAGGAATCTTCCTATACAAAAACGAAAGGCTTCCTTCAGGAATCGATGATTGAATACACACCAGCCAATCATTACGAACTGGTATTTAATCAACAGCCTGAAATCTCACAACAGATCCAGGGATTTTTATCAAGAAAAGGAGTGAACACATGAGCGCTACCAAAATAATGGAACCTGAAGATGCCATTCAGAAGGTTAAAACAGGCGATATTCTGATGGTTGGCGGATTCGGTCTCATCGGAAGTCCGCTGACTCTGATCAATGAACTTACCCGTCATGATGCTCGGGAACTGACAGTCATCAGCAACAATGTCGGAGAAAGTGGAAAAGGCTTAGGGATACTGTTGCAACAAGGAAAACTTAAAAAAGCGATCGGTTCTTATTTTACGAGTAACCGGGATGTAGCGAAGTGGTACAACAAGGGCAAATTGGAGCTTGAATTGCTTCCTCAAGGAACTTTTTCAGAAGCTATTCGTGCAGGTGGAGCCGGGATTGGTGGCTTTTATACAAAAACCGCAGCTGGAACGGAATTGGCGAAAGGGAAAGAAACGAAGGTCATCGACGGTGAAACCTACCTACTCGAAAAACCCCTGAAAGCCAATGTAGCGCTGATCCGGGCGTGGAAATCCGATACGAAAGGGAACCTCGTATTCTATAAAACCGCCAGGAACTTTAATCCGGTAATGGCGACAGCTGCTGACTATGTGATCGCAGAGGTTGATGAAATCGTAGAAGAAGGAGAATTGTCTCCTGAGGAAATTGTAACGCCTCATCTGTTTGTCGATGCCATCATCACCAGTAGCTTGATCTTGACGAAAGAAGGGGTGAAGGAAATTGGATAAGAAAGAACTGATCGCCAAAAAAGCCGCTGAACAACTATCCCCTCATTCTATCATCAACCTGGGAATCGGGATTCCTACTCTTGTCGCTAAATATCTGGATGAAGAAAACTATTATTTGCACACTGAAAATGGTCTCCTTGGGGTAAGCGATGTAGAAGAGGAAGATGTTGATCCGTTACTCGTCAACGCCGGAAAACTTCCAGTCGGTGAAGCCATTGGTGCATCGTACTTCCATAGTGCCGATTCGTTTGCGATGATACGGGGCGGACACGTGGATGTAGCCATCCTTGGTGCCCTTCAGATCGATTCCCACGGACGAGTCGCGAATTGGGCGATACCTGGAAAAGATATCATCGGCGTCGGAGGGGCTATGGATCTACTTGTCGGCGCTAAAAAAATCATCATTACAACCAACCATGTTGCCAAGGACAGATCACCGAAATTTGTCGACAAGTGTATCTACCCCATCACCTCGACACGTCGAGCTGACATGATCATCACGGACCTTGCCATATTCAAATGGAAAGGAGATGTCTATGAACTTACAGAATTGATCGGCGATACAACGCTTGAAGAAGTCGAAGCCAACACTACCGCTTCCTATCAAGTAAGTGGACAACTTCATCAAAAAGTGAATCAGTTGTGAGTCGATGCTTTTATTCGTTGATTTCGTCTTAGCAATATTTGTACTCGTTTAACAGCTTGATTTGAGGAGGTTGTCCATAATGAATAAACTGAGTGGCTTTTTCAACGTCTTATTAGACATGATGGCTTCGATTGGGAAATCCATCCTTGTCATCATTGGTCTATTGATCATTATTGATGTTCTGACTTCGAATCTATTAAACCAATCCATTCCCTGGGTTTTGGAAGTGACAGAATATCTCTTAGTGTTCCTCACCTTTTTGGGGGCAGCCTGGTTACTTAAGGAAGGTGGCCATATTCACTTTGACCTAGTGTTAAATCACGTACCAGATCGCCTTAAGAACCTATTCGGATTGGTCAGCTCCCTTATCGGTTTTGGCATTTCAATGGTCATCACTATCTTTGGATTTCTTGTAACGTTCGAGATGTATAACAAAGGGGTCCATACAGATGCTATTCTCCAAATCCCGCGTTATTTATTGATCGTCATCATACCGATCGGCTTCATGCTCTTGTCAGTGCAATTTTTAAGAAACCTCATAAAGGTTTTACCAAAAATAGGGATAAGGAGTAGGTTGTAATGGATTGGTGGCTCGTCATCTTTTTCATATTCGGAGCACTTTTTTTGCTCTTTGTCATCGGACTGCCAATCGCATTTTCATTCCTGACAGTCAATTTGGTTGGCGCTATGTTGCTCTGGAATGGTACTGCGGGTATCAATCAACTTGTCTTGAATATTTTCGATTCTGTATCCAAATTCTCTTTATTGCCTATTCCGATGTTCATTTTAATGGGAGAAATCATGTTCAGGACAGGGCTTGGGGTGAAAGTATTCGAAACAATCGGTAAATGGTTTGGTCGTTTGCCTGGTCGATTAAGTATCGTTGCGGTGGGAAGTGGTTCCTTTTTTTCTGTGCTCAGCGGTTCAAGCGTAGCCAGTACCGCCTTATTGGGTTCCCTATTAGTACCGGATATGCAGAAGAAAGGCTATAGCCACACGATGTCAGTCGGTCCGATTCTCGGCAGTGCCGGGTTGGCCACCATGATACCGCCTACCGCATTGGGCATTTTATTAGCATCATTAGCTTCTATACCGGTTGGTCATTTTTTAATTGCAATCGTACTTCCGGGCATTTTATTAGCAACCTTATTTCTCTTGTATATCGTCATTCGCAGCTTTTTACAGCCAAGCCTTGCCCCGACTTATGATGTAGAAAAGATTCCATTGTCTGAAAAAATCATGGATACAGTAAAATACATACTCCCATTGGGAATCATTGTATTCCTCCTATTAGGTGTCATCATTTTAGGATTCGGGACACCGACACAAAGTGCGGCTTTAGGCGCTATAGGTACTGTAATCCTTTCCTACTTTTATGGTGGACTGACATGGAAAAGTATCCGGGATTCATTGACCGGGACCTTTAAATCCAGTGTAATGATCTTCATGATCATTGTCGGTTCAACCACATTCGGACAAATATTGAGCTATACAGGGGTCACCCAGGGGCTCGTCCAACTCGTAAGCAATCTGAATTACCCACCTTTGGTCATTTTAATTCTGCTGCAAATCTCCTTATTGATTCTGGGATGCTTCATGGAGCCCCTTTCGATCATGATGATGACCCTCCCAGTATTGATGCCTATCGCTGGTGGCATGGGATTCGACCCGTTATGGTTTGGTGTCATTATGTTGCTTAACATGCAAATGGCTACCATAACGCCACCATTCGGAATGGATCTATTTGCAATGAAGGCTGTTGTGCCTGATGATTCGATTACAATGGTACAGATTTATAAATCGGTCATCCCTTTCATACTTTTAAATGGGATACTGATGCTCATCCTGATCCTCTTCCCTTCGCTTTCCCTTTGGCTGCCAAGCTTCATTCGATAACAAGAAATACTGGTAAAAAGAATCAGTACAATTTAAAAAATGAGCTGCTGAATATACATTCACCAGCTCATTTCTTTTGCACAGGAGTTTCGTTTCCCTTAATCCGGCTTTGTCGTCAACTCTCTCAATTTATCAACCAATTCAGGTACTTCTCCCTCTAAATGTTTCCATTCCGTTTCATATGCCGTCTCGATGAATTTTTCCGCTTCCTGCTCTGGTAATTCAATCAATTCAACACCGTTCGCCTTCAATTCTTCGATCTCTTCCTTATCCTGTTTCTGGTAGTAGTCCACCATATATTTCTCATACTCAGCTGTCGCTTCTATGATGGCTTTTTGATCTTCTTCCGAAATTTCTTCCCACTTGCTATTGTTCATCAAAATCACACAATTTTGAGTCCAAAATGGGTGATCCACTACATATTTCGTAGAATCTGTCCATCCATCTTTCCTTGGACCACTGAATCCTCCATAAACAAATCCCTTGACGACACCTGTTTGAAGAGAAGTATAAACTTCTGAAGGATCGATCATTTTAGAATTGATTCCTAATGCTTCAAAGAAACGATTATAGTTAGGTGCAGAACGGATCGACATCCCTTTCAAGTCGGATACCGCATCAATCGGTTCATTCAGCCATAATCTTGGAGACCCCGTAAGCCACCGTCCGATATACATCACGTCCAATTCCTTATGACGTTCAACCATATAGTCATAGAATCCCTGTTCACGTTCTTCCCACGGTTGGTATTGAGAAAGGGCTATACTTAATGATTCAGGCATAAGGGTTTGGTATTGCCCAATGTAAGTGAAATTAATATCAATTGCACCAGATTGCATGGCTTCGAATTGTTCACCAATCGGAATGGCATCCGCCCCGCCTCTCCAATTGATTTTCACTCTTCCATCCGTTGCTTCTTCCACCCGATCTTTCCAGTCATGCAATGTCGCTGTCAAAGGATGATCTTTGGCTAAGAAACTGACTGCATTAAGCGTAATATCGGATCCTTCCCCATCTGAACTTTCGGCTGAACAAGCTGAAGATAGGATGAGCAAACATGATAATACGACTAAATAGAATGTTTTTTTCATTTTCATGGACTCTTTTCTACACTCCTTTCGATTCGGTCTGCTTCCTTAAACCAGCCATTCCGTTATGAAAATGGTTATCTTCCATTAATCCCAGGTGTTTCATAAGGTCAATGAACTTTTGGAGTGTCTGGATTTGATAGTCATTGATATTTTTTTCATCAAAGGAATAAAACCCCTTCCCCGCTTTCATGCCGATTTCCCCATCAGCCATCTTTTTCTTGATGATTTCCGGGGTTTCAAAACGGTCATCCTCTATTGAATGTTGCAAATAATTACTCGCATGGAAAAGTGTGTCTGCGCCTCCCCAATCTATGAACTCCAACAATCCAAGCACTGCGAACCTGAGTCCAAAACCTACCTTAGAAGCTTTGTCGATATCTTCCATAGAGGCTACTCCCTCTTCGACTAGACGGGATGCCTCATTCATGGCTAGCGCTTGGATCCTTGGAACAATGAAGCCTGGTGAAGGTTTGCATTCAACCGGAACCTTTCCAATACGCTCAAGTAATAAAAACATTTCTTTTAAGGATTCTTTACTCGTTTCATTCGATGGACTTACTTCGACCAGTGGGATCAAGTAAGCTGGATTCAACCAGTGTGTATTCATGAATCTTTCCTTCGTTGTCACAAATTCAACTAGTTCATTTGCCGAAAAAGATGAGGTAGTAGAAGCTATCAACGCCGTTGGAGACAAATGAGGGCAGATCCCCTTAAAAACTTCTTCTTTGATTTCCAAAACTTCCGGTACGGCTTCGAACAGAATCTCGGCTTCCTTCCATGAAGCTTCATTGTCAGAATGGATGGAGGAGACTTCGATCCGCTCTAGAATTGCAGGAATAGAGTCTTGCAGGATGACGTCCCCTAAGACCAGGACATCCAGCTGATTCTTGATTTCATGAAATGCCGTTGATTTCAATTGCTGGAATTCTTCCGTGTCTCTATATTTGATATCCAGGAGTTTCACTTGATATCCTTGATAAGCGAATGTCAGGGCGATTCCTCTTCCCATCCTTCCTGCTCCGGCTATTGCGATTACTCCTTCACTGGATTTCATATTGCTTTATTCCATTTTCTAAGATTTCTTTCAATTCCTCTTTCGACAGACTGGAAAGATTCAGGTTTTCCATCGTTCTGCCGATTTCACGTAAATCCTTATCAATTATGCTGGACGCAATAGCTAGTAACCCTGTCGCAGTTGGTGTTTTAATATTCAACCAATCCGCAAGGGAAACGAGAAAGGCAAGGCCACAAACGATATCTTCTTGCATATAACGATGGGTCTTCAAATCAAGTTTTTCATACCAATCTTCACCATCGACAAGCTCTTCGTGTGCCCCATCCCCATACATCCATTCCTCTCCTTCATCGCTATAGTGATCTTCCAGTGGGAAGTGCGGAGGGCTGTAATCTAATGCTTCACGAATTTTGATTCTTTCCCCATCAAGGGACCTGTGGACGTTCCGGATAGACGGTTGTGTTCCTTCATCATGAATATCCCATTTTTCAAAATGTTCGATCGGGCCTGCATTCATGATGATAAGGGGTGGGTGAATGATCGGGCCTGCATTCATCAGAGCGCCATCGAGTGCATCTTCTATCGGTTCAATCGAAGGATATGCCTTTTGTAAGATTCCAAATGCATGGTCAGACTGGCCACTTGGGAATACTCCAGTAGGAAGTCGTGTGGCTCGTCCAGAAATAGAAACAGTTTGTTCATCATGCTTTCTTGCTAAATAAGGAAGGGTCCCTGTTTCGGCAAAAACGACTTCCGCATTACACCCTTCTTCCACAAGCACCCTTGCCATCAAATAACTGCCGAATGTCCCAGGTGGTAAAAAGATGACTTGGCCATTTTCCAATACAGGGGCAAGCTTCTTAGCAACCGTGCGTTGTGTAAAAGCCGGTAAAGGAATGACAATGAGATCGGCTCCTTTCACAGCTTCTTTCAAATCTGATGTTGCCATTTTAAGGGGAACCATTCTTGTACCCTTGGAATCTTTCACTTGTATAGCCTGTTTCTCTAATACAGAGCTGAAAGCCTCTTGATTTCTTCTCCATAGTCGTACATGATGACCCTTTTCAGTTAAATCAATCGCTGCCGCGTAAGACCCGTTACCTCCTCCTAAAACTGCTATTTCCATATTTCATTTCACCTCTATTTTTTGTCTATTCAGAATATTTTTCAACCAATTCATACAAACGGTCACGGTATTCAGATCCAGGCAATTCCTTAGAATCAACCTTTTCAACGACATCTTCTTGTATCTCTTTCAATGTTTCTTCCCACTTTAATTCCTCCTCTTGCGATAAAGAGATGACTTCTAAGTTTTCTGTTTCTTTACTCCACTCCATGGCTTCTTTTACGTGTTCATCTAAATACTTTCCAGTAAAAATACTCATTTCTCCATTAAGTTCATCGATCACTTTTTTCACATCATCAGGTAACCCTTGCCATGTATCTTTGTTCATCACTGCTACGAAAGACGTTATTGTCAGTGGATAATCGGTTACATATTTAGCTGTTTCTGCTAATTTGAAATCCTTTAATACTTCCCGTGAAGAAATATTTCCTTCAATGACCCCAGTCTGTAACGCTTCTGGCACTTCAGCCTGTGACATTCCGACAGGTGCAGCCCCTAGTTTTTTCATGACTGGGGTAAGGGCACCGGAAATCCTCAATTGTTTCCCTGATAGATCGTTCAAGTTTGAGATAGGATCTACCGATTGGATATAAGAAGGTTCAGTGGCAAAAGAAGTGATGATCTTAAAATCACTCAAAGCTTCTGGTGGATATTCTTTTATTAAATCGTTGACAACTTGACTGGCCACTTCTGAATTTGGATAACCTGAGGGCAGATCTGATATTTCCAATAACGGAAAACGTCCAGGTTCATACGTTGTGGCTGTAAGTCCGATATCAGCTGTCCCATTGGCAACTCCCTCAAACATGTTGTTCGCTTCTAAAAACGAACCTCCGAAAAACAACTCCACTTCTACTTGTCCATCTGTCCTTTTCTCTAATTCTTCCGACCACTTTTTCATTTGCACTGCAGGAAAAGTACTATCTGGAGCGAAAAAAGCATAGGACAGTTTGATCTTTTCCTTTTCTACGTTTGCTGTCCCCTCTTCATTTGTACGACAAGCAACTAATAAAGAAATGATCGTGACGGCCCAAACGACATTCCATAGGACTTTCATCGACTTTCTATTCAATCCCACTTCTATTCCAGCCCCTTTCTAACCCTGAGGGAGTTTAACGTAATTTTTATTTTTTCGAAGAGCTTCCGTCCAGTTTTCAGCTTTTTCATAGCATTCACCAATTTGAAGAACTTTTCTGTCGGAATATGGTTTACTGATAAACTGTAGGCCGACAGGGAGACCAGCTTGTGTGAATCCACATGGAACAGATAATGAAGGAAACCCAAGGATATTGGCTAATGGGGTTTTTCCAAGTGTAAACATATTGCTGATCGCTTGTTCCGGAACCATCGTTCCGATTTCAAAAGGTTCCTGAACATTAGTAGGTCCCACGAGTGCATCAATCTTTTCCAATTGTCTTAAGGTTTTCTGTATGAATTGTTTACGTATTCGCTGAGCATTTATATAGACTGTTGCGGGAATGTCGCGACCAAACTGGAAACGGTATTTTAAATCTTCACCATATAGATGTCCAAATTTATTTAACAGCGGACCGTGAAATGAAAGTACTTCCGATTGGGCGATCGTTTTCAATGCCTCAAGTGCTTGATCGATCAACGGCAGTTCAATAGGGATGATTTCAGCTCCAAGATCTTGCAATCGATCGAGAGCCTTCTCTATCACCTTTTTGACGTCAGATTTGATACCAGATAACATATAGCCTTCATGAAATCCGAATCTCATTCCCTTTAAATTTTCCAAAGGAATGACATTTGCCTCCTCCATCTTTTCAACATTCTCTTTCATGGCTTCAAGCATGATGATTGCGTCATTGACTGTCCTCGTCATCGGTCCTACATGGTCGAGAGACCAGCTGAACGGAAAGCTTCCTTTTTGACTGACTAGATCATAGGTAGGTTTAAATCCAACTGTTCCACACATTGCAGCTGGCAATCTGATTGAACCAGCCGTATCCGTCCCTATTGCACCGAATGCCATTCCAGCAGCAGTCGCCACTGCTGAACCACCACTGGACCCGCCAGGTATCTTCTTTAAATCCCATGGATTCCGTGTACTTCCATAATGAGGATTTTCTGTTGTGGCACCCATGGCAAATTCATGCAAGTTCGCTTTTCCGATGATAATAGCCCCTGCTTCTTTAAGTTTTTGAACTGAAACAGCATTCCTATCTGGAATCCAATTTTCGAAAATTTTAGAACCCCCGGTCGTCCGGACCCCTTTTGTTTGCAGGATATCTTTGACGGCAATGGGTACTCCATGGAGCCGGCCCTTATATTTCCCCTCTTGGATCTCCTGTTCTGCTTGCCTGGAATGGGCTAATGCTTCAGCCTCCATTACCGTAATAAAGGCAGTGAGTGTCGGATCATGCTCCTGAATCTGACGAAGTGTCATTTCTGTCAATTCGATAGGGGAAAGTTCCTTGTTTTTCAGCAGTGCACTGACTGTATTAATATCAGCAAACAAAAGTTCATTCATTGTCATCATCCTCTATTTCTTCAAACAAAAAGGTAAAAGCAGGATCAGCGGTTAAAAGTTCAACTTCCTCCTCTTCTAAAATATCTTTCAGAAAATCTATTAAACTCACATAATATCCTCCTTTTTCTGAAGTATGTAACAGGAAAAAATCAAACAAATATCAAAATGATCTGCGGAAACATAATAAGTAATCCAATAAAAATGATGTAGGTTACAAAAAAGTAAGCCGTTCCCTTGAACACAGTGGTGATAGGGGTTTCCGGGGTCATCCCTTGAACAATGAACGCATTGATTCCGACAGGAGGTGTGATTGCACCCAAACTAGTCACAACACAAAGCAGGATCGCAAACCAGACTGGATCATAACCTAGTGCGATCACCATCGGATAAAAAATCGGGATGGAAATGATCAGGAATCCGAGCGCATCCATAATAGATCCGCCTATGATATAAATCAGCAGTACAGCACATAGAACAATAATTGGCTGGACAGGCAATTGGCTCACCCATTCTGCTACGGTGAATGGCAATCTCGTTATCGCCAAAAAGCGGCCAAACACCATCGCTGCCACGACTAACATCAAGACCATCGCCGATGACTTAAGGGTTCCTGCCATTGCAGTCCTGAAACGTTCCCATGTCAGCTTTTTCATCAACAGAGAAAGGACAATTGCCCCGAACGCTCCAAATGCACCTGATTCTGTCGGAGTAAACCATCCTAAATAGAGACCTCCGATGACAAATAAGAAAAGTAACGCAATCGGGATGATATCTTTTAACGATTTGATTCTTTCCGTCATATTCGACTTTTCACCAGAAGGGCCGTAATCCGGGTAGAGACGGCATAAGTCCAATACCGTGACGATCAACAAAAGCGTCAGAAAAATGCCCGGGATGATACTGGCAACGAACAAATCCCTGACTGATAGTTCCATCTGAAGAGCCAGGACAATGAGAACTGTACTTGTCGGGATGATGATCCCGAGTGTCCCCCCTGTTGCGATGCTTCCAGTGCTTAGGGCCTTATTGTATTTGTATTTATCCAGCTCCGGGAGAGACATCGTCGCCATGGTCGCTGCAGTTGCAGAGTTGGACCCACTGATCGAGGCAAAACCTGCACTCGCTAAAATTGTGGTACTCGCCATACCACCACGAAAATGACCAACCCATTTGTACGCTGATTGAAATAGCTTTTCTGTTACACCTGTGCGGAATATGATTTCCCCCATGAAAATATAAAGAGGAATCACACTTAATGAGTAGCTTGAAAACTGGTTCCATAAATCAGCACTCAGCAAGTTATAAGCAGCTCTGGGAGAAGCATAGATCAAGACCCCGATGAAACCGACAATCATCATTGCAAAGCTGATCGGCAATCGTAAGAACATCAAAGTGAATAGGAGTACGATACCTAGAACAGCTAACATATTTGCATCCATCATGATCCCCCTCTCCAAATTAAGATCGTCTCTTTAACGAGGGCTAACAACAAACCTAAGAAACCCAGTGAACAAAAGATGACAATAGGATAAAACGATATTCTCATTGTTGGTGAAACCACCCCATTCTCCATTAAGTTGATTCCATATAAAGCGATTTGCCATCCAGCTACACTAAAAAACGCGATACTTGCTAAATTCATGAATGTATGGAGAATGTGTTGTATTGTCTCTGGAAATTTCTTATACAGCAAGTCAATAAAAACATGCCCTTTGTGTAATTGTGCGTATCCTAAAGAGAATATTGTGGTAACAGCTCCAAGCCAGCTTACAAGCTCCACCGTTCCGGCGATTGGGTCAGAAAATAGCCTTTTTATGGAATTAAACACAACCAATAAAATCATTATCAAAAGAGTAGTCCCAGCCAATACGGCTGAGCCTTGATTTATTCGATCGATTATTCTTAGAAAAACACTTGTTTTCTCATTTTTCATTACTGTAGATTCATGCATCGTTCGAGGGATTTCTTGCTCTAACGGGACGGTTTGTTTATCTTCCATTCGTTTCCCTCCTGGCTGGATAAATTCATTCACTTTCTCTGTTATACTTTTCAATCAGGTTTTCCATTTTTTCCAGGTACTCTTTTGCAGGATGACCTTGGTTTTGGACCTTTTCAACGTAATTCATTTTCATATTTTCTAATTTTTCATCCCACTTTTCACGATCAGAAAGTTCTACTATTTCATGCTCATGATTCTCTTTACTCCATTCAAGAGACTCCTGTACATGTTTATCGAGGTATTCTCCAGTAAATACGGTCATTTCATGATTCAATTCATCGATTACTTGCTGTACATCATCTGGAAGGCTGTCCCATGTGTCTTTATTCATGACTGCGATGAACGTATTCAAGGCTAGAGGGTAATCAGTCGTATAGTTGACCATCTCAGCTAACTTTGCATCCTTTAATATTTCTCTTGATGAGACATATCCATTTACGATGCCGGTTTGCAATGCCTCTGGAACTTCAGCCTGTGACATTTCGACAGGTGCCGCGCCTAGCTCTTCCATAATCGGGGTTAATGCACCGGCAATACGGAGTTGTTGACCTTTGAGTTCATCTAAAGATGTGATTGGTTGTTTACTTTGAATATAGGCAGGTTCTGTGGCGAATGTGGTGATGATTTTAAAATTTTCAAGGGCTTCAGGGGGATACTCTTTTACAAGATCATGGACTACTTTGCTTGCAGAGGTTGCACTATTATAAATAGATGGCATATCAGAAATGGCGAGTAAAGGAAATCTTCTCGGCTCATAGGAGGTTGAGGTCAATCCGATATCAGCTGTTCCACTTTCTACTCCGTCATACATATTATTTGCTTCAAGTAACGATCCACCATGGAAAAGTTCCACTTCCACTTTTCCATTTGTCCGTTCTTCCAATCGTTTTTTCCATTCTTCCATTTGCACCGCCGGGAAAGTATTGGCTGGAGCAAAAAATGCATAAGTCAACTTGATCGTGTCTTCACCTGCATTCGTAGTACCTCCTCCACAAGCAGACAAGATAGAAGTCACCAAAACGGCAAGGATCAAATATAGACATCTTTTCATATACCCACACCTCTAATTCCTTAATTTTTTTCTAAAAGAAAGAACGGGCGGCCAATAGAAGCTTCCAACCGGAAATAACGGTCAAGCCCTGCTGCTCTGAATGAGTGGGTCATGTCGGTGACTGTCTGTAGATCAGGGATGTTGTAAAGGAAACAAGCATGCCAATTGGAAGGACCAGCGTGTCCAGCTGTTAAAATATCTCGATCAAACGTTGCAAGTAACTCCGAACCGTTTTGTTTCCATTCTTCTAAAACGTTGTTAAGCTCCGGTAAGATTTCCTTTTCCTTTTGTTCCTTTGTCGTATCAAACCAGCCCGTGGACTCGAACGTCATGAATACTCGTAATGGAGTAGGTACTTTAGGAGCACCATGTTTAATTTCTCCCATTCTATTCATCTCCTTTTTCCTTTTCATTTTTTGAAATCAGGTTCATCGCATCAACAAGCCACCATTTATATCAAACGTTGCTCCTGTCGTGTATCCAGCCATATCCGATGCTAGATAGGAAACGATATTCGCTACCTCTTCGGGTTCCCCAAAACGTTTTACAGGGATGCCAGCTTTCATTCTTTCTAATTTTTCCGGTGCGATTTTATCCATTTCAGGAGATTTCACCGCCGCTGGTGCCACAGTATTGACGGTGACACCGAAATCAGAAAGGGCTCGGGCAAATACTTTTGTCAACGCTAATTGTCCTGCTTTAGAAGCACAGTAATGAGCACCGGAAGTCAGTGGTCCGGCTTGTCCACCGTAGGATGAAATGTTGATGATGCGTCCGTGCTTTTGATCTTTCATCACATTTGCAACAGCTTGTGAGAAAAAGAATGTCCCACCAAGGTTGACGGATAGAATCAAATTCCATTCATCTTCATCAATTTCTTCAATTGGCGTTTCTTTCCGGATTCCTGCATTGTTGACTAGAATATCGATACGCCCCCAGGTCTCTAGTATGGTTCTTACCCCTTGTTTGATTTCAGTTACATTGGAAACGTCCATATTCAAAAACATGGTTCTTTTGAGATTGTTGGATCTATGAATCTAAATTCTTTTATTTTATTTAATCGTTTTTGGTTCTTATCTATGAAAACGACCTTCAGTCCATCAGCAACGAACTTTTTTGCAATCGAAAAACCGAGCCCTTGGGCTGCCCCAGTGACAATGGCTACTTTCTCGGATTCTTCCATATGATTCACCTCCAATCTGCTAGTCTTTTAAAATAGCTTTCATGACGTTCATCGTGTTCCGGCCAGCTACTTTCGCAATGTCTTTAGTAGAATATTTATTTTTCACCATCCATCCGATCATATTTTTCATAGCTTCTGTCGGATTCTCTGCTCCTTCCACATACGAAGATTCATCAAATGTTTCACCACCATGTGATTTTGAAATACTTAGCATATTATCAAACGCATGTTGAAGAGCGACGTGGTCCCCGAAAAATGTATCTGGGCCAAACCCAACATGATCGATCCCTACCAGGTCTTTTATATACTCGAAATGTTCCATGACCGATTGAAGAGAGTGTGTAGGAGAACTTTTTGTCAGTGTTGTGTTCGGCGCCGCACATATTCCGATAATTCCTCCTTTGTCAGCGCATGCTTGAAGAAGAGCATCTGGTTTCATCCTGGGCGTATTCCAGAGGGTTCTTGCCCCTGCATGTGTGATGAATACAGGATCACGGCTTGCCTCTATGACATCCAAACTGGTTTGATCTCCACAATGGGATATATCAATCATCATTCCAAGTTTGTTCATACGCTCTATGACACGCCGGCCGAAATCAGTTAACCCTCCATCTTTCTTCTCGGACAATCCTGATCCAAGAGTGTTGGAATGGTTATATGTAATCCCCATACACCGAATCCCTAACCCGTAAAGAATATCCACGCGGTCAATTTCATTTTCTAAAATGTTTGCCGCTTCGAGGGAGGGCAAGATTGCCGTTTTCTTCTGTCTCTTCGCTTTTTTCAACTCTTCATATGAGCTTGCCAGAAATACAGTGTTTTGCTTTTGTATATCTGCATATCGGATTCCTAATAAATAGATGACGTCATCCCATTTCAAACCATACTTAGAATTGATTGTCGATATCCCATCCATGAAATTCTCGATGATTACATCAATCCCTGATTTCGCAATCCCTTCATAGTGAAATGCTGTATGAAGCTGACTGCAATAAGAAAGAATGTCTTCATTCCTCGTCGGTACGATGAACCCATGGTCTCTTAGAGATACAATGGGATGTTTCATGAAAACCGTTTCCAGCTTTTTTTCCTCATCTTCCGTAAGGTCTAAGGAATAAGGTTTCACTCTGTTTATTTCTACAGCTAGATCATATTTTTCAAAATCCTGATTTTCGGTAAGGTAACTGAATGATCGATAGCCCTCATATTGCTTTTCATTCATCAACTCTTCACTACTTTTTCTTTCTTCTGAAATTGTTCTTTTAGTGGCAATGCTTCTTTCCATGTCTTTTCCCGATCATCATAAACGCCATCACTATATAACGTTTTCAGCGATTCATTCTCCAACTTGAATGGGTCGTGGCCTACTTGTATTCTTTCTACTTGCTGGAAGAGCAGGCTCCTCATCTTGATTACGGGTAAATCACTTGTACCTAAATGTTCATTTGAACGATCTACGATTGGACCCATCGTCTCAGTTGCGGCATGGTCCTGGTTTGCGATTCCGCGGATTCCAGTAAAGTTATGTGTTTTTTGCAACTCCCGTTCCAGTCCATAGTGATTCTCAAGATTCTTCACTTTCCTCATATCCTCGTTCAATACTAAACCGCGGCGGTCATGCTGCGCTTGAATATCAATCTTGTGATGATGTGAAAATTGGACATCCCAAGACCATGTACTATAATCATCCCGGGGAATGAACGCATGCCACATCCCATCCTCACCGCTAAATCGTGGCGGGAATGTATAAAAGGGAAAGATATAGTGAATTTCCATAAATGCATTTTGATCTTCTTTACCAAGTCCTACAGCTATACAACGTTTTCCATAATTCGTATCCTCAACTGCCTGTTTTACTGGAGGATTTTTGACAAGCGGGTGTTCAGGATCAATTCCTAAATCCGAACTCAAGATCCCTTCTTTTACTGCTTGAGAACCATGAGCTTTATGTAAAAAAGCTGCATGTACAAAATCCACATCATTTTCCATTACTTGTAGATAGTTGCACTCTTGCCAAACCCTTTCAACGAGTTTATTTTCATCTGGGAGTCCCATCCAATAAAATTCAGGAAAGGGTGGTTGCTTCTCCTCAGGGCCCATGTATGTCCAGATGATCCCGCTTACTTCTTTGGCGGGATAACTTGTTATTTTTATGGATTGCCTGAACTTTCCGTCTTTTGCTTCAGAAGGGATTTCCGTACATTTACCATCTGTATTGAATTTCCATCCATGATACATACACCGGATTCCGCATCCATCATTAATACCATAGTAGAGAGATGTACCTCGATGTGGACACCGTTCATCAATTAAACCGACTTTTCCCTCCGTATCCCGAAAAGCAACTAAATCTTCACCTAATAACTTGATCCTTTTCGGGCTTCCATCACTTTCTAATTCCTCGGACTTTAAAGCGGGAATCCAATATCTACGGAATAAATCACCCATTGGAGTCCCTTTATCCGTTTGAGTCAAGAGTTGGTTTTTTTCTTTGGATAACATTTTCAAACCTCCTTATAGAAACATGCTATTTGTAAACCTACATCGTTTTTTCCGGTTCTTTGATTCGGTTTAATTTCCCGCGGAAAAAAAGAAGCGGTTCTGCTTGCCCATTGAACAGGGTATCCTTTACAAGACCGGTTACGATATAATGATCGCCACCTTCAAGGATAGAGTGCACTTGACATTGGAGGGTAGCTAAATTATTTTTTAATATCGGTATACCATCCTCAGTCAGATCGTAGGGACAATCTTTAAATTTATCATCCGATTTCTTTGCAAAACGCCAGCAATCATTTTCCTGATTCTGTTGTAAAATATTAACGACGAAAGGGCGCTCATTTTTAAAAGCTTTCATACTACTAGCTGTTTTATCGATACAAACCAGAATCAACGGGGGATCCAAGGATAATGAAGAGAAAGCATTCGCTGTCAAACCGATCAGTTTATCCTCAGTCTTGGAAGTGATGACAGTAACACCTGTTGCAAATTGACCTAGTGTTTCCCGGAATTTTTTTGAATCCATACATACTCCTCCTTTTTCGTATTATTTTTTAATGAACGAACAGTTAAAACTTCCCGAGCATCAAGAAAATCTGGAGTGAAAGTTGTACTTCGAACCGGCTGTTGGAATTTGATAGATCAATATTGAGTAACTCTTCTATTTTTTGTATTCGATATCGCATTCCGCTGATTGATAAAATCATTTCACGGGCCGTTTTATGAAGGTTGAACTCATTTTGGGTATAGTGAAATAACGTTTGAAGCAACTCTGAATTTTTCTTTCGATCGTATTCCAAAATAGGCTGTAAATTTTCTTCGGCAAATTTTTTTAATTCTTCTGGTTCTCTTGCATATAAAAATAGTGACAAGTGGCCTAATTCATTCGCTAACATAATCCGGGAAGATGAAAATCTTATTTTTGCCAGGTCTGCTGCCTGCTTAGCTTCTTTTGCCCGATGGTGAAAATCCGGAAGTTCTGTTGTCTCCTCACTAACTCCTATATAAAACCTGCAATTGGGATTATCAAGTTTCCGTAATAGTTGACCTGCAAACTTCTTAATCGTTTTCCCATCACTCTCAATTGACGTTTTTGAAATGATGACTTGAACAGTATTCCATTTTGTTAAAATAAGTATATTAGAACCAAATTTATTTTGCTCTTGATAAAAATTATTGAGTTTATTCCGGATTTTCAATTGTTCTTCATTATCCAATTCATTGCCATTCTGATCCTCCATTTTAATATGTAAAACATAATGAGAGGTGGTAAGATCATATCCGAGATAAGAAAAACGGTTATATATTTCCTGTACGTTTGTTTCTTTACTATTCAGTAACTGTTCGAGTAACTCTCCTTTCAGTCGCTGCTCTGTCTCAATAGCGATCCTTTCATATTGGATTTGTAATGAGGCCACCATAGCCACTCTTTCAAGTAAATCCCTATAAAAAGCATCCATTTTCTTGTTCAATGCTACTGTTAAGAAGCCGTAAATTTGGTTCCGTACCGAAATCGGGATGGTTACGAGTTTAAACGTTTGACCTGTGAGCTCTGCTTCGACAACATCATTAAGAGAAAGCTTCTTTTCAATACCTTTTAACGTATTCCTAGCTGTAATGTATTTTTCCATCCCTGGTGTTTGTCTATAAGAAGCAATTTCGTTAAAATGTTTATCTTCTATCAACACATTGCAATGTAATTTTTCACCTAAGATTTTTGCAAAGCCATCCATCCCCTGGCCCTTCAGGAGTGCTTTGTTCAGACTGCGACTCAATGAATAACCGATTTCAAGCCTCTCTTTTTGTTGTTCTACTTTCCGGTACATCTGGTCAAGTTCACCGGACATATCATCATCTTCATAGTAGAAGAGCTCTTCATCGATCTCCTCGCCCCAATCTTCAGCTGCTTTTCCGATATAGCTGCAATAGTCGTCACCTTTGCCCTTGCATTTTGTTTCTTTAAAGATGATTTTCTTCCCCATGCATGCACTTGTGTATCCACTCGCATAACCAGCCAAGTAATAGCAAACGGGTTCATTATGGGCAGGAAAGTAATTCAAGTGCTGTTTTGCTTCATAAGAATCCATCCAATAACCCGAAACGCGAAACTCACCTCTTTCTAAATTCACATGAAAACTTTCAGGATAAGAATACGTTCTTCCCGTCAAATAATGTAGCTTCGAGCCTGCAACAAGCCAGTCCATTTTACTTTCCCAATTGATAGAATCTTTAAGGACTCGGGCTTCATGTTCACCACATTTGTAACCATAGCGTAGTAGGAACCTCTTCGCTCTTTGAACACCGAGTGCAGTAATCAAATCTTTTCTAAGTAATCCCCATGCATCCGCACTGGATAATATCAACTCCAGATCCTTCCACTTTTGACCGGTTTCCTCAGAGACATTAATTAGATGGTTCAGTGTAAAATTACTAGCTTTGACTTCCACAACAACGCCCCTCACCTTTATTTTGACTATTATTTATATTCTGACACTTACCGACAAAATAATAAAGGCTCTGCTTAACTCCTCCTTTTCCAAATTGTGGTCTTTTCCTTTTGACCTTGATATGATTGTACGTTTGCAAATGATCTAAATATTGAATAATGATCCTTCGTCGTTTGACAATGTGTTGGATTCCATAATCAAAGAACCAGTTATCAATTACATTAAAAACGCCTCGATTTATTGAGAAATTTTCTAGACACCAGTCAACAAATTTTTTATCTGGTAAATGTATAGGGAATTCAGTATGAATTTCATTTTTATATTCGCTTGAAACTTTCATGATAGCCCCCTGAGTGACTCTCTTTAAGGTACTAATACTTTTTCTTTTTCCTTTTGGAAAGCTGGCATGATTTGTTGACTGAATAAATCCTGAGTTCGGATTGTCTTCCAATGTTCAATTCCAGCATAAGAGCATAAAAGTGCAATTTCAGACAAGTCTGGACATTTTTCAATGACCTTCTTCACTTTTTCTTTTACTTCATCTGGAGATCCAACCCATACGTATTCGTCATTCAGTAATTTGTGATACGGAATTTCTGCCAACGATTCCAGTGCACCACTTGCATAAAAACCAAAGTCTTTATTAACCAATTCCTCTTTAGATGGGAGGTCTGACATAGGAGAAACATTGCCTTTCATGAATTGCAAAATGTATGGTTCAGCTTCCTTCCGAGCCCTTTCACCGTCATCGTCAAGATACATCGCTTGAACATAAACGATATCAGGGGTATTCCCATGCTCTTTACAAGACTTGCGATAAATATCTAATTGGCCCAGTACATGTTCTAGCGGTAACATAGGGGTAATAAGAACACCCCATCCTTTCTTTCCTGCTAATTCATAGTTATGATTACTTGCTCCCCCTGTAAAGATCCTTGGTTTTTTGGTCGGTCGCGGAACTACCTTTACGTTTTGCACATTGAAATGTTTACCTTGATACGAAAATTCTTTTTCTTCTAATGCTTTTTCAAGGATTTCAAGAGATTCGATAAACCGTTCCCTCGATTCTTCTAGGGGTATGGAAGCCTTCGGGAATACCCAGGCGTGTCCTCGTCCAACAGCAAACTCAAACCTTCCCTCCGTTAAGATATCTGTTACAGCCACTTGCCCAGCAAAGACCATTGGGTTGTGTAAAGGTAAAACGTGAGAACAAGTTCGAAAGCGAATATCCCTGGTTCTTTGGGCAGCGGCAGCATATAGAGCCATAGGATTAGCGGATATTGAAAACTCTTCAAACCAATGATGTTCTAACGTATTGAAAGTACTAAAACCTCTTTTATCTGCATGTTCGATCTGTTCCATAATCTCCTGATAAACCTGCGCATGAGGCTTGTTGTTTTGTTCAGGATTCTGCATTTCCACATAGATTCCAAAATTCATTTTTCTGACCTCCGTTAAATAAGTTAGACACTCTGACATTTTAGACAGAATGTTTTGAATATTAATACTATAAATACATTCTATTTAATCCAGAAAGGTCAAACAATGAATGTTTAGGTCTAAAAAATAATGATTTTTAAACCCTATCGTGCTAATTCCTGGTGTCTAAGATTTTTAAATAAACAAATGCCATTTTGTTTTAAATGGTAGAATAATAGTGCAGACATACATACTTGAAAGGTTGATAGTTATGAAGGGTCAGAAACGGATACGGGATTATGGTGTGAGAATCGGGAAGTTGGAGCCTGGGAAGTTAAATGCGATCACAGATGTGGAAGGTGTGACGGTCGGGCATGTGACGCTTTCGGATGGTGATGTCCAAACTGGAGTAACCGCTGTTCTTCCTCATCAAGGGAATGTTTTTCGAGAAAAACTGATTGCCTCGAGCCATGTGATCAATGGTTTTGGGAAGACAGTGGGGACGATTCAGATGGAGGAGCTGGGTGTTCTTGAGACACCAATCCTTTTGACGAATACATTAAGCATCGGTACTGCAGCTGATGCATTGATCGAATACATGTTGGAACTAAATCCTGAAATCGGCCGTACGACGGGAACCGTTAATCCTGTTGTCGGGGAATGCAACGATATGTACCTCAATGATATCCGCGCACAATATATAAGTAAGGAACATGTTTTCCAAGCGATTGAAAACGCCTCAGTCGAATTTGAAGAAGGGGCTGTCGGTGGGGGCAGAGGGATGCTTTGCTACTCGTTGAAAGGTGGGATCGGTTCGGCTTCCCGAAAAATCAAGCTCGAGCATGGTGAATATACGGTTGGTGTGTTAGTGATGTCGAATTTCGGTATGCTCAGTGATTTACGGATCGATGGAAAGGCAGTCGGGCAAAAGCTGAAGGAACATATCCTCCAGGCAAGGGAAGAAAAGGATAAGGGCTCGATCATGGTCATCGTCGCGACAGACCTTCCTGTTTCTGAACGTCAATTGAACCGGATCATCAAGCGGACGGGAGTCGGATTATCACGTACAGGGTCCTTCATTTCAAATGGAAGCGGCGATGTGGTGATCGGCTTTTCAACAGCGACAAAAATCCCGCATGACAAACCGGATCACCTCCTCTCTTTTCCGACAATCCATGAGGAGGATATGGACCTGGCTTTCCGTGCTGTCGGTGAAGCGGTTGAAGAAGCTGTGCTGAACTCGATGATCACAGCTGAAAAAGTTGTCGGACGGGACGGCAATGTGCGTCCTACTCTGAAGGATCTGATCGAGCAATTCAATATCACAGTGATTTAACTACTCCCTATCGAACTCTTTATCTAGTCATCAATGTTATCTATTTAAATTTTTGCCAACGATAAAAAACCAGCGTCTGGCCGATGCCAGACGCTGGTTTCTTGTTACGATCGATTATTCACCCTTCATTTCTTTTACTTTATCCTGGTTATTCTCGATCCACTCACGGGCGACTTTCTCTGGGTCTTTCCCGTTCTCTTCAATCTCTACGATCATTTTTTCAACTTCATCAATCGAGATGTTCCAATTGCTTAAGAATTCATATGCTTCAGGTGCTTTTTCTTTTAGATCCTTATTGGTAATGACGTACACTGAGGAGGAACCGAAGAATCCTTTATCATCCTCTAGTACTTTCAAGTCATACTTGTTGAACATCGTATGAGGACGCCAGCCGTAGAACACAACAGGTTTTTCTTGGGCCATCAACCGAGTAGCTTCAGCGATCATCCCGCCTTCTGATGAGTTGACTTGTTTCATGTCTAAATCATACGCTTTGATGATTTCGTCCGATTCTTTTGTTGCACTTGCGCCTTCTTCAATACCTAGCATTTCGTTATTAAACTCGTCTTCTTTTCCTTTTAAGTCGGAAATTTTATTAACATCTTCCATGTAGGTTGGAACGACCCAGCCCGTCTTCGCCTCTGGATAACTGACAGCTGTATCTTCTACACTGCTCTTGAATTTGTCCAGATGGACCTGGTGCATCGGAAGCCATGCATCCATGAATACATCTACATCACCACGGGATAGTCCCATGAAAACACCGCCGACATCCGATTTCGTTTCTTTTACGGTATATCCCATGTCCTCTAAAATGAGCACGGCAATTTTCGTCGGAGGAACCGTACTTGTCCATGGCGTCACACCAAATGTAATGGTTTGACCTTCACTTGCTTCTCCGCTGGATTTTTCGTTTGAAGAACAGCCGACGATCAGGGCTGCCAGTGACATCATCATCAATGCTATACATATTATTTTTTTCATATAAATCCTCTCCTTTTTATACTTTTTTGCCTAATCCTTGTGTAATTCGATCAAGAACGATGGCTAATACGACGATTCCTAAACCACCGGTCAAGCCAAGACCGACATTTAC
The DNA here is from genome assembly GCF_045920555.1 of Pseudalkalibacillus sp. A8. Classification (NCBI taxonomy): domain Bacteria; kingdom Bacillati; phylum Bacillota; class Bacilli; order Caryophanales; family Fictibacillaceae; genus Pseudalkalibacillus; species Pseudalkalibacillus sp. A8. The sequence goes on along the minus strand of NZ_CP174509.1, from coordinate 1,439,321 downwards.
GGTCGAAATGCCCGACAGTACCGTTGAGCCAAGGCCAGGCGCTCCGATCATCGAAGCGATGACGGCCATGGAAAGCGCTAGCATGATGGTCTGATTGACGCCAGCCATGATGGTTGGAACCGCCATAGGAAGCTGTACTTTAAAGAGCAGCTGCCTCGGTGTCGATCCGAAAGCTTTTGAAGCTTCGATTACATCGGCTGGTACTTGCTTGATTCCTAGCGTCGTCATCCGAACCGCAGGTGGTGTAGCGAAGACAAACGTCGCGATGACTGCGGGTACACCGCCGAGACCAAATAGCAGGATAGCTGGTATTAAATAGACAAAGCTCGGCAACGTTTGCATAAAGTCCAGGATGGGACGGACGATTTTTTCGACAATTCCATTCGTTGCACTCAGAATTCCAGTAGGTACTCCGACGACAATGGACAGAATCGTGGATACAATGACGACAGCTATTGTTTGCATGGCACCGTCCCATAGATTGACAGACCCTAAATAGATACAGCCGATAAGGGTGAATAAAGCTATGCCTTTACCTGCAAACCTCCAGGAAAGCAGGATGAAGATCAACGTAATGACTTCTGGAGGTATCACCAGCAGCAAGTCAGTCACACCTGTAATGAAGGCGCCCAGACCATTACTGATCTGATTGAAAAAATCACCCATGACTGGTAGCAGCCATTCATTCACAAACGTATTTGTCCACTCTTCCAAAGGCAGATAGAAATAATTCATTATGCTTCCACCTCCTCCTTTTCTTTACCTAAGACAAGGCCTGATAAAATCGATACTCTTGAAATGATACCGATCAGCTTGCCTTCCTCTTCTACGACGATCGGATACTTCGTTTCAGCCGCTATCCCAAGCAAATCATTAAGGGGGGTATGTTTAGACGTCGTATGGACATCCTCGACTAAAACGTCATCAAGCGGAATGTCGTTCTTATAGGCTTTAATCGCATCATCAATCGTGAGCAGCCCTTTGAAATTATCCTCTTTATCAACAACAAAGATGCTGGATGCCCCGGCTTCTTCCATCTTGCGAACAGCCATTCTCGGGCCATCTTTATACGTTGTCAACACTTCCGGCTTTTTCATGACCTGATACGCTTCAAGCACTTTTGAGCGGTCGACGTCTTTTACAAAATTCGAGACATAGTCATCGGCCGGGTTTTCCAATATTTCTTCTGATGTCCCGATCTGAACAATACGGCCATCCTTCATGATCGCGACCCTGTCGCCCAGCTTCAACGCTTCATCCAGGTCGTGAGTGATGAATAAGATGGTTTTCCCCATTTTCTTCTGCAGGTGCAGCAATTCATCTTGCATCTCTTTACGGATAAGAGGGTCAAGGGCACTGAAGGCCTCGTCCATCAATAAAATGTCGGTATCATTCGCGAGGGCGCGGGCTAAACCTACACGCTGCTGCATACCGCCACTCAACTGGTCAGGACGGCTGTTCTCATACCCTTTCAGTCCGACGTCCTCAATGGCTTTCAGGGCCTTCTGTTCTCGTTCATCTTTCTTTACGCCCTGAATTTCCAATCCGTATCCCACATTAGCAAGAACCGTACGATGAGGGAATAGCCCGAATTTTTGGAAGACCATCCCCAGCTTCTTACGGCGTGTTTCGATCAAGGTAGATTGGGACATTTGCGTAATGTCATCCCCGTCAATGTAAACCTCACCAGCCGTCGGTTCGATGAGACGATTTACTAAGCGGATCAATGTCGATTTCCCGCTACCTGAAAGCCCCATAATGACAAAGAATTCACCAGGTTGAACAGCAAAGGAAGCTTGGTTAACCCCAACGGTCATACCGGTATCCTTTAAAATTTGGTCTTTCTTTTCACCGTTTTCTAAACGCTTCAATGCCTGCTTAGGCTTAGATCCGAAAATCTTCGTCAAATTGTTGACTTCAATTTTATTCATCTACTCAGTCTCCTCTCTCGTTGCGAATAAGCGATGGTTAACGCTTGATGCCTATTTGACGACCTGCTTGTTTTGGCTTTTCTAATGAATGGTGGGCTTTTCGTAATTCAGCCACCTTTTGAGCGATCGGTTCAGGAAATGGAGCGGCTCTGCCTGCTTCCATATCGATCCCCATCAACATTTGCTCGCTTGTCGCCACTATTTGATCATTTTTATTTTTCATGACAAAAAAAGGATGAATACGCTTGGCGTCAGCATCCAGTATTTGGACGGACACGTAGATTTCCTCATTTTCATGCGCCTCTTTTAAGTAACAAAGATGGGTTTCCAGCGTAAAGATCGTATATCGATACATTTCCCGGGCCTTTTCATCCAACCCGATATACACCATGAAATGATCAACCGCATGGCTGAAGACAGCCGCATAGGCTGCATCATTCATATGGCCGTTGTAATCCACCCACGCTTTATGCACCTGATCCTTGTAGATCGAAACTGGTTCTAGCATTTTCATCCCTCCTTGTTATTTGTTTACAAGACTCCTAGATTCAGGCCAATACTCTTCTACTAAATCAAGCAGCTTCACAAGAAATTCATTTCGTTTACGCTCAAGATCAGCGACTGATTCATCTCCAGCATAACGTTCACAGCCTTCAATGACTCGTTCCTTCAGTTCATCTGTCAGTTCTGGTGCTTCTAATTTTGTCCATGGCAGCTTGAGTGCCGGGCCAAATTGCTCGAGCATATGACGCATACCTTGCTCTCCGCCAGCTAAATGAAATGTAAGGAATGGTCCCATTTGCGCCCATCGTAATCCAGCACCGTAAATGATCGCTGTATCGACTTCTTCCGTGGTAGCCACCCCATCATTCACAAGGTGAAGGGCCTCACGCCAGAGCGCTTCCATCAAACGATCCGCTACGTGCCCATCGATTTCTTTATGAATGACCAGCGGTTTCATGGATACACGTTCGAAAAATAAGCAAGCCTTCTCAATGACAGATTCCTTTGTAGCCTTTCCACCTACAACCTCTACAAGAGGAAGTAAAAAGACCGGGTTGAACGGGTGGGCTACAATAAACCGCTCAGGGTGCTGCAAACCTGCCTGTAACGTGCTCGGGATGATGCCTGAAGTACTGGAACCAATGATCGCTTCTGGCTTTGCGTGCTGGTCAATCTCCTCCAGCACAGACTTCTTCAATGCTTCACGTTCAGGCACATTTTCTTGTATAAAGTCGGCATGAGCGACCGCTTCCTCGATCGAAGGCATGAATTGCAATCGATCCTGGGAAGCACCTTCGACAAGGCCTTTCTGCTCTAAAGACGTCCATGCATGGGAAACCGCCTTGCGCGTCCGTTGTTCCGCTCCTTCTGCCGGGTCAAAGGCCACGACATCATATCCTTGAGCTAAGAAGCGGGCGATCCAGCCATTCCCGATTACGCCTGTTCCGATTACTGCAATGTTTTGCACCGTTACTCACCTCCTGTATGAGGGGAGCGAAGGTTGAATTTCTCACGAGCTTCTTGTGGTGTCATCGGTTCCAGCCCTTGATTGTGCAACAGCGTGACTGCTTTTTCAACAAGCTGGTCATTTCTCGCCATAACCCCTTTTTTCAAATAAAGATTATCTTCCAAGCCTACCCGGACATTTCCACCGAGCATTGCCGCTTGAACAGCCATCGGCATCTGCATTCGGCCAATTCCAAAGGCTGACCAATGCGCATTTTCCGGCAATCGATTTTTCATATAGAGCATCGTCTCAGCGTCAGCATCCGCTCCCCAGGGAATACCTAAGCAAAATTGAAACATTGGATCTCCATCGATCAGGCCTTCTTGGATCAATTGTTTGGCAAAACGAATATGACCCGTATCGAAACATTCAAGCTCTGGCTTCACGCCGCTTTCCTGGATGAGCTTTGCTTGTTCACGCAACCAATCTGTCGGACTTAAGTAAATCATAGAGCCGAAGTTTGTACTGCCGCAGTCCAGTGTACACATTTCTGGAAGCAGTTCACCTACTGGTTGATGACGTTCAGCTGGTGTCTGGATATCTGTTCCGTCTCCACCAGCTGCAGGCGTAGCCAAACTAGGTATGAAGTCCCCTCCGCCTCCTGACGTAATATTAATGACCACATCAGTCTCTGATTCACGTATACGATCAACGATTTCACGATAGTGGTCGATATTGTGGCTGATCCCGCCTGTTTCCGGGTCACGGGCATGAATATGGGCAACAGTAGCACCAGCTTTAGCCGAAGCGATTGCTGATTCAGCAATCTCCTGAGGTGTAACTGGAACATGCGGATTCTTACCAGCAGTATCTCCTGCTCCTGTAACCGCTGCGGTTAACAATACTTTATGGTTCATCTCATTTCCTCCTTTAGGGTTCTCCTCGCCAAAATTTTACTTTACCATCCGGACGGTTTATTAATCCAATACAAACTGTACCATCCAGACGGTTTTGTTTCAAGGGAATAACATTAATTAACTGAGGAAAATGACTCATTTGCTTGTCCTAAATTGAGGCTCGAGGCTTACTCGCCGTTACGGGGAACAGCTTTATGAAAAATCACAACCAAAGTAACAAAAGATTTTCAGCAGAACATAAAGAAAACCCGGGCTTTGTCAAGACACAGGCGTAGGCTGAGTCTTAGTTCCTCTTATATTGAAGAAAGTATTTATACTTTCTTTAAATGTAAAAAAACTCCACCCATTGGATGGAGAGTGCTTATCGGTTATTCCTCAGTCCATGCTTTTAACGTTCTGTAAACCTCATCTTTTTTCTCTTCCTCGATTTGATAAATATCAAAGAGTTCGGAAAGCCAAATTCCATCGATCGCCAATCGAATGATCGTCGCTTTTACTGGGTCCAGTCCGTCATTCTCAATCTCATGCTGCCAATTGGCATAGGCCTCACGGATCGGTTGCAATAAATCCGAATTGACTGCTTTTGCTGCCAACAGTCCGGCGTTCATGTCTTTATTTTCATAGCTTTGGTTAAAGGTTACATCTAAAAAAGAACGTGTCCATCTGCCTTTGTTCTCTTGATCCATTTCTGCGTTATAGCGAATTTTTTCTTGATAATTTTGGGCCAAATGCTCCACCATCCCCTGAACTAAGGCTTCTTTACTTGGATAATGATAAAGCAATCCGCCTTTGCTGATTCCAGCTTCCTTGGCTGCTGCTTCTAATGTTAAATTAAAAATCCCTTGCTCACTGACTACTTTGGATGCAGCATGAAGAATTTCAACTTTTTTGGAATACCTGCCCATGTATGATCTCCCCTACTATAAAAGTCAACACAATAACTATACTATCCAGACGGTATAGTTTGCAACTATTACTTTTATTCCATTCTCAAATACTTTCTATACGTTTTAACCCATAGTGAGCAAAAAAGGGGCCCCTTCTCTGTTTCTATATCCCACCACATTGAAAACCGGAGTCATGCCTTTCTATGATTAATGAGGAAGATTTGGACTTGGCGATCATCGCAGAAAAAGTCGTCGGACGGACTGGAATGAACGTACTGCTATGAAGGATTTGCTTAAGGCATTCAATATTAAATTGACATAATAAAAAAGTACCAATCTGTCCTTAACGGACTGGTACTTTTAAAGTCTAGGATTTAAAACCTCTATTTAGTAAGACGATAACCCGAAATAGCAGAAAGCTGGTTTGCGGTTTTACGAAGAGCTGGCAAAACAACTTCTTCACTTAAATCATCATCTAATACAGTAACAGGAGCAACTACATTCACAGAAGCAATGACGGATCCTTTATTGTTGAAAATCGGGGCTGCGATAGAACGAATCCCATTTTCGAACTCCTCATTACTTATCGAATACCCTCTCTGCCTTATATTTTTCAATTCCTTCTGAAGCTCCATGATCTCTGTTTTTGTTTGCTCAGTAAATGGCTGCAGTTCTGTACCATATAAAAAATTTTTCAGATCTTCCTTTGGCTGATACGCAAGCAATATTTTGCCCATGGAGGTAGCATGGGCAGGTAGCCTCGAACCAATTGTGACGTTGATCGTAGTGACCCCTTTTCCTGGTACTCTAGCAATATACGCTACTTCCCTGCCATCTAAAATACCAATATGGACTGAAGCACCCGTTTTATCTCTAAGCTCTTCCAGATAGGGCCTCGCAATTTCAGGAAGCTGCATTCCGTTCAAATACGCAAACCCTAACTCCAACACTTTTGGAGACAACTCATACCGCTTAGTATTTTCATCTTGGTACAAGTATCCCATCGTTTGGAGTGTATACAACAGTCGAAACGGGGTGGTTCTGCTTACCCCTAAATTGTTTGCGATTTCAGCTAACGAAAGAGTTGGCTTGTCTTCATTAAACATTTTTAATATTTCCAAACCCCTCACCAGAGAATTTGAAAGATATCGATCCTTCTCTTCATTTGACACTTATGTTTTCATCTCCTTTTTATACTTTCCATCTGACTGACATTCCTGCAAGAATTGAATGACGCATGAATTAAATAAAGCAGGCTCTTCCTGGTAACATAAATGCCCTGTCTTTGGAATGGTAACAAGTTCGGAATTGGAGATTTTTTTGTGAATGATTTTCGATTCACTGACAGGTGTTACCTTGTCTTCTTCACCACATATTATGAGTGTTGGGACATTTATTTGCGGATATAGATTCATTTGGTCGGCATGGTACAACGAATAAGCAACAGACCTATATCCCGCAGGCCTGACTTGTGACATGATGTATGCCGCTTGATTTCGAACCTCCTCTGAAGCATAAGGAGAGAGCAGATTCGGCACTCTTTGTTTTGCTAGCTCCTCAGGAGACATCCTCTCAATAGAAGATAACCTGCTATTTAATCTTCTTTCATTTTCTTCATCATTCAGAGCAGCTGAACCTCTTGTAGTATCCGCTAAAATTAACGCTTCTACAAAACATGGATATAGGTTGACAAAATCGATCGCGGTTGCAGCACCCATAGAATGTCCGAGAAGGTGTACTTTCTCTAAGTTTAACTTATCCAGGAACTTTTTAAGTATTATTGCAAACTCTTTAAATTGGGTAAGGTCTTTTGAAGGGTCCGAACTTTTTCCATATCCCGGAGCATCCCAAGCAATAACTGTATAGCATTTTTTAAGAACTTCTATCTGTTTTCCCCATGATTGAGAATTATTTCCCATACCATGTAGTAATACTAACGGGGCTCCTTTCCCCTCCCGTTCATAATGAATGGTTAAATCATCCACTTGTACATAAGGCACTTAAGTCACCTCCAATTATATATGAAAAACAATCAATGTTAAATCTTTCCTTTCCCGAAAACTAACATAGCCCCCGTACACCGAGACCTCCATCACTCGAGATTACCTCTCCGGTAATGGCCCGTGATTGGTCTGAGGCGAGTAGAACATAGCTCGCAACATGATCTTCTGGTTCCATCGCGATCTTTAATGGATTCCTGTTTTTAATGCTCTCTTTTCTATCGTTGGAAGTTTTAGATATACAATATGGCCTCAGAGTTGGCGTAACCGTCAATTCCGTAATGGTTCCACCTGGAGCTACACCATTGACCCGGACATCCGGTGCTGCCTCAAAGGCCAGCTGGCGGATCAACCCAAGTCCTGCATGTTTACTTGCTGTATAAAGTGTCCCTCCTCCATCTGGGTAGAACGAAGCACCTGAAACCGTAAAAATCATGTTTCCATTTGTCTTCGCTAATTCAGGCAATGCAGCTCTTGCACCGAACAGATAACCCTTAACATTGATCGAGAAAAGTTCTTCGTACGCTTCACTCAAAACATCAGGCTTCAAATCAATCAGTTTGGTAAAACCGTCGAACACACCAGCATTTGCAACGAAAATATCAAGCTTGCCAAAAGCGCTCACAGCTGATGAAACGGCTTGTTCATTATCTTGATAGTGTCTTACGTCTCCACAATATGTTGTAATGCGGTCATCGTATTTTTGCTTAAGCAATGCCAATCTTTCCTCCGAAAGATCGAACACGCATACCTTCGCCTTTTCATTTATGAAACGTTCAACTATAGAGCCCCCTATCCCGGCACCTCCGCCAGTAATAAGCGCAACTTTCCCTTCCAAACACCCCATTCATTACCTCACTCCTTCTATGCTAAGCATCGTTGTAACCGTGATCCTTATTCAAAATTTTTCATGTGAACATCTACCTCGTCTCCAACATCAATAGACATAAGATCCTCTCCTACGACAACTGGTCCGGAATATGTCTTTTGAGTTCTACCAAGCAAGTCAGCCTCTTCTTCAGTAAGCCCACCAAGCAATACAATATGCGTATAAACAGCAAGCTTGGGTTTTACCTGGGTAAACACTTTACCTGCCTCTTCAGGGGTTGTATGGAGAGAAAGGATATTTGATATGGCTTCTGAATTTTCTGCATCATCTGGCCTTGCTGCAGCAACTTCATGTACGATTACATCAGTACCTTTTGCAAACTGAATTAAATTTTCATTGTATCTAGTATCTCCTGAGATGACCACTGAATGTCCATTGTAATTGATCCGATAGCCATAACTTGGTTCGATTGATTTGTGATCCACCAAGAAAGCAATCACTTCAATGCCGTCCTGTTCATAGACGACACCTTGCTTTATATCTTGTGCTTCAACACCCAAACCTTCAGTGTTTTCATTTCCTGATTCATATCTAGCATCAATATCAGCAGCAAAAGCTTTTTCCATATGGGACATCATCTTTTTTGTACCCTTTGGCCCCCAGATTTTAAACGGTTGCTCCCTTTTTCCGGCGGTTGGCAAAGCACCTGTCAGCCAAACATCAGGAATCCCTACCGTATGATCCGAATGTAGATGAGTCAGAAACAACTTATCTACTTTTCCAGGAGCTACGTTTGCCTGATCCAGTCTGAGAGCAGTACCACGTCCTGCATCAAAAAGCAGCTTTTCATCCCCGACCTCTACAAGAGTTCCAGGTCCAAAACGGGACATGCTTAAAAGAGGAGAACCAGTTCCTAAAAGGGTGACTTTAAAGTTCGATTCATGATCCGATTTTCCAAGTAACGGTGATGACAATGTTAAAAAGCTAAATGAAATCAACAAAAAGATGACAGAAATAACAGAAATTTTCCTCACTCAACTACCCTCCGCATATATTTCGTGTAGACGATTCCACTAGTTCGGCATGCACTAGTGGAACCCCCTCGAAGCCCTGCCAGTTTTTTTATACAAATATTGCTAGATTACGTGTATTCAATGTTGTCTGGTCTACGAGGAAAAACCGTTTTGATAGTTTCCATCTGCCGTCGGCAAACTTGAATTCATCTTGGCGTTCACCTGAAATCAAGTCGTGATGTATGTCCGTCGATCGACTTCTATAAATGAGCAAGTAGCTGCGGACAACCGCTTTTTCATTTTCCACATAGTCGAGAACACGCACATTGCTGACAAATCTCCGTGTACGTGATGGAGGCATTTCCGCCCAAGCATATTCCGTCTTCAGTCGATCCACTCTTATTTTCATCGTTTCGATGTCATCCTGAAATGCAAACATGTCAACGGAATAGTCCGGACGTTCCATTCCTTCCTTGTTCACGCGGACAGGCATTTCGTATTTCAAATCGGAATGCATCAGATCGAACCATCCGTCAAAGTCGATTTCATCAAGAAGTTTGGCTTCATCATATAACCATTGCTCAAATTCATATTTTGTCAGTACCTTCCCGATATCCATATCTGATTCCCCCTTTATGCGTTCATCAAGTCTAACCAGTACGAATAATAGTTCCGCGAACCCGCTTCGGTGAATTTATCCGGATACACAATGCCAGGTCCGATAAAGTCATCGACCGGCTCCCTATGCATCCCCATCGTATAATTGTAATTGAAATTCTTTGCTGCAGGGATTGTCCCTGATGCTGCCTGGGTAATGTCTGTAAACACTTCTGTATCATCTTGTTCAAAAATGCCTGATGGACTGAATGTCAGGATGTACGATTCACGCGAGCGGTTCTTCCAATCTTCAGATGCGTTTTTATCGACAAGGAACCATGTCATGACCTCCATCTTATCGTGGGCAATCGGTTTCCATAATCGGAGTGTCGTATTGGAAATGAGCTTCCCTTTTATTTTCGTATGGGAAATAAGAAACGATAAATTCGGAAATACCGTGCCGATCATGTTTTTAACCTTTGACATCAACTCGAACTGGTCGGCTGATAAATTTTCCTTGTACTCTGGAATGAGTTCTTCTGGGAACGCGAAATCCGGATTCGGCATCCCTATGTTACAGCCATGACCGTTTTCAACATGAACCTGGTATCCTTTTTTTGAATAAACCGCATTTGGCACCATTCCTAATTTTGCAATCGATCCGTGCGTAACCATCGTATGATAGGAATCACTGACAAAATTATCAGAACCGATCTTCCATTGGGAATGGACGATGAATTTCTGCGGTGGTCCTACGACCTCCATCTCTGCACGACCGACCACGATATCAAGATACCATTTGAAATCACCGAGAAAATCGGATAAAGGCTCGGGATCCTCATTCCACGTTCCGAAAATCAATCCTTTGTAAGTAGCCAACGTCACACCATGCAAGGACATTTGATCCAAATCGAGCTGACCTCCATAAATGTCCTTCTGGAGCGGTACCCCGATCAAGTCACCGTTGTTTTTAAACGTAAAGCCGTGATAGGGACATGTGAACTGGCCTTTGTTCCCTTTATCTGCACGGCAAAGCTTCATACCGCGATGTGTACACATGTTGTAGAAAGCACGGAGGACACCATCCTGCCCTCTTGAAACAATGACTGAATATCCAGCCAAATCCCTTGTAATGAAGTCTCCCTTATTGGGAACCTCTGATTCGTGTGCGAGGAATACCCATGTTTTCATGAAAATTTTTTCATGCTCCAGCTTGTTGACATTTTCATCTCCCATGATGAAAGCAGGGATGATTCCTTCCTCAGGCCGAACGGTCTCCATTAAATAGTCGGCCAGTTGTGTACGTGACATCTCGTCCAAGTGTACATCTGTTTTCGTATCGATCATCTGAATTACCTCCTGCCGTTCAATATCATTCTCTTCTATCAATCTTTTTTTTTGAATTATGCACTATAATCGGTGAGTCCCTGTCGCTCTAATTCTTTATTCAGTAAATTGACTTCCTCTGCCTCTTTCTTCAATGTAAACAGATAAGCTATGAAACCTAACCCTGCGACTAGAATCATCAAGATGATAGAAGGCCCGAAGTCTCCCCCGGATAAATCTCTCATCCAACCCATGACATAGCTTGCGAGTCCTCCAAATATATTGGTGAATCCCATCAGTCCAGCTGCACGACCTGCTGTTTCTTTCGTAGAATATTTTACGATGAATAAGTTACTAAGGTGGAAGACACCACCCATCGTACCCATAGCTAGCCCTAAACATAAACCGGCTATGATCGGAATCGATGTGGTAGACGCTACTGTCAAGAACGTTGCGCACAATATGAACAAGATGGTGGCCAATAAACTAGGACGTTTGGTTTTATCCGATAAGAAACCGCAAATCAGAACAAAACCTAGTGCGAACATCCATGATAATGAAGTGATTCCAGTCATTGATTCAACATCAAAATTTTTTGCCTGTACTAAATACGTTGGAAGCCATATACTGATCCCGAAAAAAAGAAATGAAGCCATAACCATTCCGAACCAAACAATCCAGAAACGGAAATCTTGTGCAAAATTCTGTTTGGTGACGCTCTTGTCAAAAGACTCGGTTTTTCGAATATGGGCTAATTCCTCTTTACTGACTCCTGGATGTTCTTCCGGCTTGTTTCGCGTCAGGAACAAGAACATCGGGATATTGATAAGCAAGTTGCATAGCGCAAGGAAAAAGAAAGATGCGTGCCAAGTCAATGTTGAAATAATAAGTGTCAGGAATACAGCACCGATTGCTGGTCCAAGGTAGTTACCGGTTATCCAAGAAGCTTGTGCACGTCCAATTTCATTTCTGTTAAACCAGCTTGCGATGAACTTTCCTGACACTGGAATCATCATCCCTTCACCGATACCAAGGATGATCCGACTCCACATGAACATCTCATAAGAGTTGGCCATTCCTGCCATCACCATCGTAGCTGTCCAGACGGCTACACCCAAAAGTGCTGTCTTCCTTGCACCGAGTTTATCGATGACAAACCCCCAGAAAACATTCGAAACGGCGTAGGCTACCATAAAGATGAACGTTAAAAAGCCGATTTTTGCATTCGCACTGGAACCCGTGAGACCAAGGTCATTCAAAAATCCTGGATCGGTTTGTACGATTGAAATCCCTAGCTTATCAATTTGTCCGAAGAACCAAAAGAAAAATATTGGCATCGCAATATAAAGCCATCGTTTTTGCGTACTTACCATCGTTACAACCTCCTTTTCAATATGAGAGATTTTCATTTATTCTATAAAGCTATAGATCTTTCCAAATATCAAACTATGGACTCGGGTTCTGTTAACATAGCTGAAGAATGCATGACACTGGTCAATTCTCATATTTTTCAAGCAGTTCGATGACTACTTTATACGTTGAAGTCGTATCTATGTAAGCGTATTCACCTTTACCATTCCAAAAGGATCCTTTTTGGATCACTGGATAGCCCATCCTTTCCAGCATACCGATTTTCTCCCTGATGTTTTTGACTACGAACGCGATATGATGGATCCCTTCCCCTTTCGTATCAAGGTGCTCCCTCCAAATACTTGGAGAAGCATCATCTGGCTCAATCAGTTCAAGTTCGATGAGCGGAGTTTTGATAAACATGAATTTCGCTTTCGCTTCAGTTGGTTGACCTCGGAATTCAATCTTCGTCATTTCACCTGGCCCGGATTGAATTATGGACGGCCTATCTACCCCTAAAAGCTTACAATAGGCATCGGCAGTTGATTCAATATCGCGGACGACGATCGCCATCTGCGTTACGGTATCCGTCTCAAGCAATGGTTCGAGTTCGCTTTTTTCATTCTGCCGATCAGTATTTACCTGCGGCTCTTCCCGCTCCAGTAGCTCGACAAGTGTCTTGTATTGATCCAACGTATCAACATACGCGTATCTGCCATTGCTGGAAGTGAACTCACCTGTCTGTAAGACCGGGAATCCTTGATTTTCCATCGTACTGACCCGATCCTTCATATCATCTACATCGAAGGCAACATGATGGATCCCTTCTCCATCATTGTCCAAAAAGTCCCGCATCGTGCTGGGATCTTCATTCGGTTCAATCAATTCAATCTGTATAGAAGGCGTATCCATGAAGATCAGCTTGCTGCGTGCCGCGGAAGGCTCACCACGATAAACAACTTGTGAAATTTCCGGCGACCCGGTCAAAAACCATTCTGGTCTTGGCATGCCAAGTAATTTCGCGAACGCCTCTGAAGCAGTTTCGATATCATGTACAACAAAGGCGATTTGATTGATGGCATTGTTCCCTAACAACGGTTTCAGTTTATTCATCGTATCTTTCCTTTCGTGAGAATGGGATGATTTCTCTTCTCTAGCCTAAAAGGATCGTTTCTTTTCTGTTCTTCAAGGTTGACAGTACACTCAGAGCCGCTAAGTAACTCGTTTTTGGGTTATCAGGCATCGGCTCGTTCTCAACCATAACCTCTACCCTTCCGAAGGCGCCCATCGCTTCAATCAAATGAATGTTCTTTTCCACCTTCGGATCCGCTATGATCTGAACCTCTGTTTCCTGTCCCCCTAATCCCGCCAGTGATAAAATGATCGATACATTGATGTTTTTTGGAAAACGTTTGATCGCTTCCGAAGCGGGGCCTTTAAAGATCACCTTTTCTTTTGTCAGTGTTTCTTCCCCGAGAGATTTCGGTGGTTTTCTAGTCGTAATTGAAACGGAATCCAGTTGATTGATCGAATTAGCAGCTTTTAAAATATCCAAACCGCCGATTGCTCCAGATGGTATAAAAACCTTCGCCCCATGTTTTTCACACAATGTTTTCAAACGATCATGTAAAGCACTGTCTCCTAACGCACCTACGCTCACAATCAATAAGTCTTTCCCATTTCCAACGATTATCGGTCCATATTCTTCAACCACCTGGACCGTCGCTGCCTCAATGACTAAGTCGATGCCAGAGTTCAGGAATGCTGTGAAGTCTTGATAGATTTCCATACCATACATTTCAGCGAGGGGGGACAAATCTTTACTACGGCCCTCGAAAACGGCATCGATGGAGCATTCAGGGAAGGCACGTCCGCTATTGATCGTCTCCAGAAGAAATGTACCGATATTCCCGCATCCGATTAATCCAATCCTCATCAGCCGTTCTCCTTAATCGGCAAAGCCGTAGCTGTCTGTGAAAAGTTCCAAGCTTCCCCAGCGGGTTTCCCTGCTAAGCCCGCTTTCTTTAATGCCAGGAAAATCTACGCGAAGATCTTTGAAGACAGTATGATTGTTATGGAACACGGCTCCGGCTTCCAGGCGATCTGCAATCGCGATAGCCGTATCCTCGTTTGCAGTCCAGACCGAAGCTCTTAAACCGAATTCGGTATCATTCGCCATTTCAACCGCTTCGTCTAAGTCAGTAAACGGAAGGACCGGAATGATCGGTCCGAATTGTTCGGTCTTCACGAGTTCACTGTCATGACTTATATTGGTCACGATGGATGGGAGCATAAAGTATCCTTCATCCCAGGAAGCCGCATCCAATTTCTGACCAGCCGTCTCAACCTTCGCAGCCGATTGCTTCGTCCTTTCAAGCAGCTCGGTTACAAATTTATATTGCGTCTGGTTGTTGATCGGCCCCATCGTTGCATCAGGCTGGATACCATTACCGACGACAACACGTTCAAACTCTTTCTTCAGTTTGTCAATCAACTCGTCATATCGGCTTTTGTGGACGTAAATCCGTTTAATTGCCGAACACACTTGACCAGATGCTCGTAAAATACCCATACGGATTCGTTTGATCGCTTCTTCATCCAAGACAGCATCGTCTAGAATAAGAGCAGGATCATTACCTCCTAGTTCCATATACAGCTTTTTGACGCTATTTGCTGATTGACTCATGATTTGCTTACCTGTTTCTGTACTTCCAGTAAACGCGATGGTCCGGACACGTGTATCGTTACATAACGCTTCACCTACTACAGATCCAGAACCTGTAACTACGTTGATGACTCCCGGCGGAAATGACGCTTCGATTTCTTTCAAGCATGAAATCACCGTCAATGGACAATACGTTGCAGGTTTGATGACAACTGAATTTCCTGCAAGAATCGCCGGGATCGCCCGCTTGAAGGTCAAGATCATCGGTGAATTCCAAGGGGAAATGACGGCTGCAACACCTCGGGGACGCTTGCGGATCTGCACCTTCTGGGCTTGTCCCTCAACAGGTTCAGGCTTCCACCATTCCAGCAGGTTATCTGCACCTTTACTCATCACTTCGACACATCTTAAAAGGTCTTTTTTCGCCTCAACGATGGTTTTTCCATTTTCCCTTACAAATAAGGAAACGTGTTGTTCGATCACCCTGCTCAATTTTTGCGAAGCTTCCTTCATCCGTTCTGCACGTTCTTCTACGGAAGTCCTTGACCATACCTTATAGGCTTGCTCAGCTGCATCGATTGCCTTCGTAACATCCGTTTCAGAACATAAGGCAACTTCACCGACCACCTCTGTTGCCTTGGCAGGATTGATCACGTTTGCAACGTCTTGCGTCTTTTTCCATTCACCGTTTATCAAAAACTGACCTGAAATTTCAGGGAATACACTTATCATCCCGTCGTCCCTCCTCTATTAGTACTGTTCAAAAAGGAGGATAAAAAGAGCCGAGAAGTTCGAGGCACGTCAGTCTCGAGGACCGGAACGTATGTGATTAATACGTGAGGAACGGAGAGACCGAGTAACGAAGAAATTCGACAGCTATTTTTACCGGACTTTTTGAACAACCTCTATAACTTTTTTGGTTTGAATGCTTCCGCTGCTCCTGGTGGTCCGCCAAAAGGCTTCGCCATCGGACCGACAGCCTCCATATCTACCACAATCATCGTCGGCAGCCGATCAGAGATTGCAGTCTGCAATTCGGACCTGAACTGCTCTGGTGAGTCGACTTTTTCAGCATTGAACCCGATTGAATGGGCTAGCTTTACAAAGTCAGGACTTAATAAATCAACGGCTACCCTTCGACCATACGCGGCATCTTGAATATTACGGAGTACGCCATATCCGCTATCATCAAACAACACGATGATAAGCGGCAGGTTTTCTTCTGCAGCGGTGGCCAATTCTCCGACATTCACCATGAAACCACCATCTCCAGCCATTAAAACGACTGTGCGATCCGGCCTGCCGATTTGTGCTCCTATCGCCGTCGGCAACCCTTGCCCTATCCCTCCTCCAGAAGCATGGATCGAGGTACGTGGTGCGTTTATTTCAAATAACCGGCTACCCCAAACATTTGCCGGAACCGTAACGTCACGGACGAGAACAGTCTCCTTCGGCAGCGATTCTCTCATGGCGTCCAATATGTCTTCATACGGACCGAGTGTTTTTCTCAAGACATTACGGACCTCATTTCTGACCGATTCCACCTCAATCGTATAGTCAGGCTTAGGCGCAACAGGCTTGTTCGAAAGGGCCATCAAAACCTGCTGAAGTATCTGTTTCGCATCCCCGACTAGCCCCTGTTTCACCGAATAATTACGGTTCAGTGCGTTTACATCTGCATCAATCGCGATATGTTCATCAGGAGTCTTTACCTTCCAGTTGGATGTTTCATTTCCACGAAAGCGAACGCCGATACTGATTAACAAATCGGATTTGACCAAGAGTTCTTTTACTGAATCATAAGAAGCAAAATGTCCGATACAGAGAGGGTGGTCCTCAGGGATGGAACCTTTTCCTGATTGGCTTGTAATGACAGCGGCACCAATCAATTCCGCCAATTGCTTCACTTCCTCTGATGCCCCGGAAGATATGACGCCTCCACCAGCCCAAATGATCGGGCGTCGTGCCATAGCTATTTTTCCGAGGATCTGTTCAGGCAGTTCCTTTTGAGAGTAGTTAAAAGTTCCATTATCGTTCGTATCTACAATCTCAACTTCTGGAATGATTGCAGATTGGAAATCAATTGGAATCTCTACCGTTATCGGTCCGGCGGGTGCTTTCAGTGCATTATGAATCGCTTTCCGTATGATCGGACCCATCTGCTCCGGTTTACGTAACCGGTATGCTTCCTTACAAGCACCTTCCATCATGGCCAGTTGATCTTTACATTCATGGATATAGCCTCTTCCAGTTCCTAAGTAAGATGAACCGACTTCACCTGTAATATGAAGAAGAGGCGTTCCTGCACTCCATGCTTCAACGAGGGATCCAGCAGCATTTCCAGCTCCAGTTCCTGTACTTGTCAAAACGACCCCGACATTACCTGTCGACCTTGCGTATCCATCAGCCATATTGACAGCTCCGCTTTCCCCTCTAGCCGTAATAAGACGAATGGATCCTTCTCGTAAAATCGCATCGTAGATCGGCATATTATGAATACTGACGATGCCGAAAACAACCTCGACGCCTGCGTTCACAAGTTCAGGTACGAGCGCATCTGCAGTCGTGAATTCTGTTTGAATTTCTGTTTTCATTTTGCATCCAACCTTTTGTGATTTTACAAAGCTTTCCCGATTCCGCCAGCTACTTCGACGGTGGAGCCTGATACGTAGCTTGCTTTGTTTGAAGCTAAGAAAACGATGACACTTGCAACCTCTTCCGTCTCTCCGACCCTGCCTAGTGGGATCTTCCTCTTTTCAGCGAGCTCCGCATACCATGTATCCGGATCAGCATCTGGTGCCTTCTTCATTCTTCTCCGTTCCCACTGGTCGGTACGGATCAACCCAAGACTGACTGAATTGACGAGGATGTTATCCGGTGCCAGTTCATGTGCTAACGTCTTACTCAGATTCAACAAGCCTGATCGTGTAGCCGCCGTTGCAACCATATGCCGTTCCGGCTCTTTCGCAAGGGTCGCATTGATGTTGATGATCCTTCCGCCTTCGTTGGACATGTATGGATAGACAGCACGTACCGCGTAAATGATCGCAAAATATTTAAGCTGGATCTGCTCTGTCCACTGTTCATCGGTAATATCGAAGAAATGCCCCATTACACTGCGTCCAGCAGAATTGATAAGGATATCCACCCCGCCGAGGGCGTCTGCAGCTGAACCGACAAAATCGTTCACTTCATTTTGATCTGTAACATCACAAGTCCCGGCAAAGACCCGTTCTGGTTCTGCTATTTTCGTAAGCTGGTCGAAAGCGTTGTCCATCCTGTTGCGGTCCCTTCCACAGATCGCTACCTTTGCGCCTTCCTGCAACAGCATTTCAGCCGTTTTCAAACCGACACCCGAAGTTCCACCCATTACGATTGCAACCTTGTCCTTTAGTCCTAAATCCATTGATCTCTTCCTTTCAATTACAGACCGTTTTCATCTAGCCGCCTTTTTGGATTCCAACCAGCTGACAGCCCAGCCTTCATCAGGCTCACCAGCCATCGCAGCACGAGCTTCCGGAGAAGGCGGACCAGCGACGCCCCACCGATCGATCAAATGAGGTACACGTTTCCACACTAACGCTTCCCACTCCGATTCGTCCTCGATCGTTACAAGGTAGCACGTATATTCCATGACGAATCCTGCCGGGTCTTGAAAATAACAGAACACATTATTTCCCGGACCATGACGACCTGGCCCCCATAATTCTTCAAGCCCTGCCTTCCGTACGTTCGCAATCCCACGCATCACTTCATCAACATTACTGACTTCATAAGCAATATGATTGACAGATGCATGCTTACCCTGATTGAACGCAATGGAATGATGATTCTTATTACACCGGAGAAAGGCCATCTGATCCTCACTCCAGTCGGAAACCTTGAACCCTAAAACCTTGGTATAGAAATCGACCATTTTATCGATATCCACTGTATTTAAAACAACATGATTAAGTTTCACCGGATCGACATTTTTCTTGGACCATTCAGTCGTATGGATTTCCACCCATGCGGAAAGCTCGATGCATCTTCCTTCAGGGTCTAAAAACCGTAAACCGTATCCAGTTCCAGCCTCATCAAGGTATCCAGGAGACTGTACAATCTGTATGTCCAAAGAAGCTAACGTTTCTGCTGCCTGATCGACTGCATTTTTGTCGACCATACCGAATGCAAGATGATGCAGACCTCTTTTTTCACTGGATTTCAAATTCAAAATATGATGCTCCGGACCTTCCCCACGGAAGTAAACCGATTCGACATCTTCAAAAACCTTGTCCAATCCCCAAATACCATCATAAAATTCCGCTTGTTCGGTCATATTCGGGGTAAGCAGACTGATGTGCCTTAAATGTGTAATATTAATCATTTGCATCCACCCTTCCTGAATGTGAATGATCGATTCCATACAGGATTGAATGTCCTGTATGGAACCTTGTAGGTTGTAAGATTTTCACTTCATTGCTGCTTCCCGTTCTTTTTTCCGTTCAATTCTAAGTTTTTCAAGTGCGCTGCCCTCTGGATAAGATGGTAGTTGGGGCTTGTTCGTTCCAAGCATGACGAGCATAAGCGCTTCTTCATCAGTATCATTCCTTATCCCACGGTAATATCCAGGAGGTACACTGATGCAGTCCCTTGTATTCAATGGAACCTCAAAGGTTTGTCCATCTACTGTGAGTGTTGCGGTGATTTTTCCTTTCAAGATGAAAAAGACTTCCTCAACATCTTCGTGAAGGTGCGATGGTCCTTCACAACCTGCCGGCAGGACCATGGTGCTGAGTGTAAAATGGTCAGCTTCGATGACCTTGGCGTCATTGTTGGCAGTCGCCCCTCTTCCGATGTACCTCATTTGTGCCCTGCGATATTTTGGATCAACCTCTTCTTGGAACGACAGAACATTCCAGTCAGGGCTGCGATCGCTTAGACGTGCTACATGTTTTTTTTCGAATTCTTGAATTGAGAATGGCTTTTCAGACATGATGATTCCTCCTAAAAAGTTTTGTTGTTTCATATACAAAACAGTGTTTTTTAACACAAATAGAGTATAGAATTATCTGAAAATATTGTCAATACATTTCCCGAAAAAATAAAACAGTGTTTTTTATATAAAAATTGATCCCCTCGAATTAAAAATGAAAGTTTTATTTTGCTGTTTACCTATACACTTGTGCCAGACCCTGCTTAATATCAGTATTTTCATTTATGACAAAATTTTCAGAATAGTCGTTGACATCATATAGTAATTTACTTAATATTGATTTATAAAGAAAACGACGTTTTATATGCAAAACACGAATGAAGGAGGGATCATTGATCATACACGTGCCTATTTCATCCATCTATGATTTTGGGAAGGCTTATTTTTGCTGTACTAATACGAAGTTGGAATTTAACAGTATCTGGTAAAAAATATGAGGGGGAGTAATATGTTTAAGAAAAAACTTATCGCGATTTCGATTTGCATTATATTAGTAGCATTAACTGGATGTAATGGTGCAGAAAATCAAGCTGCTTCGGGAACAAATGAAACAACAAAAATTACGTTTACAGAGCCGGCCCGAATTTTATCGCTAGCTCCTTTTTATGTTGCGATCGAGCAAGGTTTTTTTAAAGAAGAAGGGATTGAAGCTGCTATTTCTTCTGGAGGAGGTGGTTCCCAAGTCATTGCGTCATTGTTATCTGGTCAGGCACAGTTTGCTATCTCCGGTCCACGAAGTATGTTTGCAGCCATTGAAGCAGGAGAAGATTTAGTAGCCATACAATCTTTAAACTCTGCCCTAACTTACGAAATAGCTTTATCTAACGAGTACCTGAAGGAAAATGAATTATCGGATGACGCATCGCTTAAGGAACAGATTGCTGCCTTAAATGGTGCAAAGATCGGCACCAATGTTGTCGGAGATTCTGGAGATATCTATACACGATATTTAATGAAGCTCCATGGACAAGACCCTTCATCGCTTGAAACGGTTAAATTGACAGGCGGAGGTCCAAAAATTGGCGGAATGAAGCAAGGAATCGTTGATGGAGGGATTAGTTCACCTCCGTTTTCTTTACAGGTCCAGGAACAGGGTGTTGGGGATTTATGGCTTAAATTAAGCGAAGAACCGATGTATGCAAATATGGTATGGGAAGTGGTTTTTGCAGAAAAAGAATATTTAGAAAAGAATCAAGATTTGGCGGAGAAAGTGGTACGGGCAGTTGGAAAAGGAATCGAATTCACCCGAGAAAATCCAAAAGAAGCAGCGGAGTCAATTGTATCTTACTTTGATGGAGTAGACGCAATTGTTTTAGAAAAATCATTAATCGGACTAAAAGATACTTTTAAGGGATATGGAGAAATGAACCAAAAAGCATGGGACAATGCACAAGACCCATTAGTGGAGTATGCCGATATGTCCGGAGTCAAAATGGAGCATGATACGAAACCAGGTGTTATATGGACAAACGACTATATAGAAGAAGCCTTTTCAACCAAATAATCTAAAAAATAAAAGGGTGATTGTAATGGATGGAACAGCGGTTGAGAAAAAATATAAATTATCCTCCAGATATTTAGATGTTACTTACGTAAACAACAAGACAGGTACTGAAGTCGTAGCCCTTCAAAATATTAATTTAGATATAAAAGAAGGTGAATTCATTTGTATAGTGGGACCAAGTGGATGTGGAAAGACCACCTTTTTAAATACTGTTGCTGGTCTCCTTAACCCAAGCAGGGGTAGTATTTCACTCGATAACAAAGAGGTGGATGGACCTGGGAAAGACAGAGCCGTCGTTTTTCAAACCCCTAGTCTCTTTCCGTGGCGGACAGTCATGGATAATGTGCTATACGGTATTGAAATCCAAAAAAGGGTTTCTGATGAAACAAAGAAACGGGCACAGGAATATATCAATATGGTTGGTCTGAATGGTTATGAACATCACTACCCCCACGAATTATCAGGAGGAATGCAGCAAAGAGTAAATCTCGCTCGGGCGTTAACGGTAGATCCTTCTCTTTTATTGTTGGATGAACCCTTCTCTGCTTTGGATGCCCAAACAAGGGAATTTATGCAGAAAGAATTACTCAGAATTTGGAGTGAAACAAAAAAGACAAGTATTTTCATCACACACCAAATTGATGAAGCCATCTATTTGGCTGACCGTGTGTTTGTATTCGGTGCAAGACCTGGGCGTGTGGTAGATGTAGTAGATATTCATATCCCTAGACCAAGAGATTTGAACATTAAACGTGACCCAGCGTTTTTACAGCTCATTGACCATATATGGTCCATCATCGAAAAAGAATCGACGAAGCAAGGGTTCGAATAGAAAAGAAGATTAATAATAGAAAGGAAAAAGCCGATGCCTAAAAATGAAGTTGCCCAGCTTTCCTCTAACCTATCAAAAGGCAGTCTAAAAAAGATAGGATCAGGTAAACGAGAGTTCGTTCTGAGTGTTTTATCTGTTGTTTCATTCATTATCGGGTGGGAAGTTGTCTCCCGAAATGAATGGGTTGACCCGTTATTCATCAGTTCTCCCTTATCCATTATGCAAGCAGCAGTGATCATGGTACAGGACCCGGTATTTTGGCGAAATATGGGTGTGAGTGGATATGAGTTTGGTGTCGGATTTCTGTTTGCGATGGCCATCGGGATTCCATTGGGTGTATTCTCTGGTTGGAATAAAACTTTAAATGCGATTGTAAACCCTTTTATATCAGGGTTGTATGTAACACCTAAAGTAACGTTATTACCAGTAATTATCATTGCGTTTGGGATCGGTCCTGCATCTAAAATCGTAATTGTTTTTTTGATGGCTTTCTTTCCAATTGTTATGAGCGCCCAAAAAGCAATGAACACGCTGGATCAGAATTTAATAAAAGCAGCCCGGACTTTCGCAGCTAATGACCTCCAAATTTTCAAGACGATTGCCCTTCCATCGACAGTTCCATTTTTATTGACTGGTATTCGATTAGGTATTGGACAGGGGTTAATAGCTGTAGTAGTTGGTGAGTTGTTTGCTTCTTCATCCGGAATTGGTTATCAATTGACTCACGATGGTCAAAACTTACAAACAGATCGAATGTTCGTAGGTGTGTTAGTCATCACTTTGACAGGAATCATTCTAACTACATTGTTAGGAATGGTGGAAAAACGTTTTTCCTTATGGAAGCCTGATAAAAGTTAATCAATTCACTAAAGAAATACGAATCAAGATGACAGTAGTGGTAATTATATTCGGACGGGACGGGAATGAACTTGCCTGTTTGAAGGATTTGTTCGACGAACACAATATTTCACTCATTTAGTCATTTCAATTAGAAACCGAGTATCTCCTTAATGGAGAATCCTCGGTTTAATTATAGCCTGGTATTGTATTGATCAACTTAGGACCATCTGTTGTACGTATAAGAATAGGGGGCTGCCCTTTAGAATATTCAATCAGGGAGATGGCCCCATCTTGCATTTCTACTAAAGGATCGATTCTTACATTCGCTTCCTCAAAAGCAGAAACAATCTCTCTGGCTGCATCGATCGGAATATCGTTTGTCCGTATGATGATATCCAAATCACTTGTTTCAGTTATAGTCGGTTGACCGCTTGCCAATTCAAATCCTACACTTCCTGTCGGTCCCCAGGATAGCTGATATTGTTGGAGGACCGACTCGACCAGATCTAATGCTTGAAAAACATCGTAGCGTTCATAGAAAGGATAGGTTTTCCATATTTGCCCTTTTGCTAATTGTTCAGGTGTGATGCGTTCAATTACGTCACCTATCGGTATAAATGTCCCGAATCTTTCCGTCCTCGTCTTCCCTCGGATACCAATAGGGATCTCTCTGTCGATGATTGGAGCCCGTCTTACTACGACGTATCGGACATCTGATACATACGGGGAAAGCCATCCAGGTAAATTTTCTTTTTCGATTAAATGATTTCCCTCTTTGATTTTCAGCAAATCATGAGGCTGGATCACCATTGTTCCTCCAACCTTTTTCGAACCAAGATAGATGCTCTGCGTCCATCGCTTTGCGCAAGACGATGTTCCAGACCCGTCGATCCACCTTCCACATCCCTGATCGCCTCATGAATCTTTTCCATGACGTTATTGGAATCTTCTATGCCAGGGGCGTTTGCATCGACTCCATCAATAATTCCAAACAAAGCACCCAGCGTTGCAAACGAATGGATATCATAGGCCATTGCAGGGACTTTCTCAGTCGCTTTTTCCAATTCTTCAATGGAACGTCGTGTTATCCTTGCAGCCGATTGCTTGGACATGACATGGACATTGACTGCTTCATCATTTAGTGCCAATATTCGATTTGCCTGCATTCCGTGAGCTAAGAAGGCACCCGAAATCGCCTTTCCAACAATAAGACTGATGACAGGGTGGCCCGCTTGCCTCGCAGATGCATAAGCATCTACTGCAGCTGCACATGATTGGTGGATCCCCAACAACTCTTCACGATAGCCATATGCTTGGCTTGGAACATCAACAACAGCAACAATTGCACGCTTTTCTCCATGGCGATCCTCCTCAATCGCTTCACGGACACATTCAGCAATTGCCCACCCTTCCTCTATACCTACTTCTCCATTTCGGGCACGGGGAAATCGACTGTCCGAATTCGGGATGACCGCAATGAAGCGGGCTCTGCCTCCATCAATTTCCTTGTCAGCACATAAAATCGACTGTACTTCCGAGTGTTTTGATGAGGTACCAGTCAATGCTTCGAACCATCGTTGTCCTCTACTATATGAAGAATCTCCATTTTTTGGTCTATGAAACGCAGATGCTTGCTGAACAGGTTTTCCTTCCGCAATCTGTTTCCAGAGATCCCTTATCTCGCTAGGCTGCATTTTGTAAGAAGGATCAATTGCTCTCAAAAGGGCTTGATGACGTCTAACCTGGGTGCTTCTCGATTTTTCCGTTTCGTTTTTATCAAATACAGCATGGATTGCCCCTTTTATTGAAGGAATATCATCCTCGACCAACAAATCTGCAAGGCCTATGGCCACTCTCTGTTCTCCACCAATCGTTTGCCAGACCTTTTGTCTATCATGCGAGTCAAATTCTTCAAATCCTGCCTCTTGCTCAATGACTTCGGGTCCATTCAATGCCAAACGAGCTTCTCGGGTCATGATCAATTTACTGAATAATCCTGCTGTAATGGACATTCCTCCAAATGAACCGATTTTCCCAGGTATCAGTCCGACAACTGGCGTATAATTTCGCAGTTCAATGATTGCTGACCCGATTTCAGCGATTGAAAGCAGCCCATAATTGGCTTCCTGCAGGCGAACGCCACCCGTATCGAAAATGAGGACTGGACGTACACGGATCCCGTTTTCATTGTCACGCAAGGCTAACTCAAATGCCCCTGCAATCTTCGCACCTGATACTTCTCCGATCCCGCCGCCTTGAAAGTCGCCCTCGATTGAAATGATGACAGCAGGTTCACCTTTTATGTAACCTCTAGCCACAATGACACCATCATCACTTTGTGGAACAATCCCCTGGGCCTCCAAGTGAGGAGACTCCAGTTGTTCAAAAGGCCCAAGCAGTTCCCGGAAAGTCCCTTCATCTAACAGGGCTTTTGCTCTGCTACGGGCATCCAACTCTACTAAACTAGTTTTCAAGTAGTTCAACGTCATTCTGACTCACCTCCAAGACTTGAGCTAATCGGAGCTTCACCACTCCAGGTGTAGCGCCGAAATCATTGATCTTGATGTTAGCTGCTACATCATTTTGCTGGAAGAACCTCTCAAGGACATTCTGCCAGGTCCGATCAAAACCTGTTGTCCCTGTTCTCACAGTCAATTTCACAAATGGTTCTTCTGAAGGCTCAAGTAAAATTTCCAAATCACCTGAACCAACTACTCCGACATGCGCCCGTTTCGTCAACCGTCTACTTGCAGGAAATTCAAGATTAATCGTCTCCAATTCTACACCTCCAATAAATTTGCCGGTTTCAATGTTTCTATTTGTTTTTTATCAATACTGTCTAGAAACAAGGCTGCTGCTAATAAATCGGCGCTTCCTCCAGGAGATACCTTATATTTCATCAAGGACTGGTCAAGTTCTCTAAGCGCTTGCCATCCTTCTGATGTTGAAACTCCCCCTTTGTCCATGACTTTTCGTGCAGCCGATTTCGTTACATCCAATGCCTTCTTTCCACCCCTGTGAAGGATGCATGTGTCATCGACATGAGCATACAAAGCAATCAACGTTTCCAGCCTTGAAAACCTTTCTGACAATCCTTTATTCCGAGCTTGGTACAATGCCGGCAAAGCAATTCTGATTACATGAGGGAAACCAAGTTGGGCTTCTCCCTTTGCACCGTGAACACCATAGCGACGTTTAGCAACGGACCCATTGGTAGAAATATCCGGCGCATATCGATCTTCAATTCTCGCAATTTTCCCTGCTGTGATCGCAATCTGTTTGACATGCGTTCTAGACGAATGTATTGCAGCACTTGCAACAAGCAACCCGATTGCCCAAATCGCTCCTTTGTGTGTATTGACACCTCCTGTGGCTTGCATCATCGTTTCTTCACCATTTCGACCGATCCCGGCGATTTTTTCACGCAGATCTTGTGTAGGCTCTTGACGGAATGCCACGTATCCGATTTCCTCGAAGGTATGATATAAAGCATTTGCAGACTTGATCATAAGGTTGAAATCCATATCTATATGTGTCCCATTATCCTGTTTATCTACAAGTCCGGGCTTAGGTGTCAGTTCAGCTTCATCAATTAATGATCTAACGGCCAGTCCGGCTAATTCTTTACTGAATTTATCCGCAGATTCCCATGTCATATCCCCACTCCTTACCAACTCCGGAATTTTGCAGGTGGTTCATACAATCCATCAGACCATTCAACAAGCTCTTCCACACTTCTAGCGGCTAAAAGTGAACGCTTCGCTTCTGTCCTGCGGATTCCAAGATCTTCAGGTAAAGCAATAAGGCCTTTTCGTCGTAGTTTGTCTGTGCGTTTTGTGTCATGTTCCATTCCGATCGGCGTTACGCCTGCCACAGCTGCAATTGCCTCCCGGCGTTCTTCCATGCTAGTCGCTTTATAAAGATAAGCAATCCCTTCCTCTGTAACCACATGGGTCACATCCTCGCCATAAATCATCACAGGAGTTGTGGCCAGCTCAGCTTCTTTCCCAACATCTATTGCATCCAAAGATTCCACGAAAACAGGTGAATTTCCAGATTGGAAGGTCTCAACGACTTGTACGACAAGCTTTTTCCCTCTGGCAAGCGGATCATCAGAGGTCATCATATTCAGCCAAGCTGGCGTCGAATGTCTTCTTCCTCTTGGATCATGGCCCATATTCGGTGCCCCGCCGAACCCGGCCAGACGCCCTGATGTGACAGTTGATGAATTTCCCTCACGATCCATTTGAAGCGTAGATCCTACAAATAGGTCAACAGCATACTGACCAGCTAATTGTGAGAGGGTTCGATTCGAGCGCAGACTTCCATCTTTCCCAGTGAAGAACACGTCCGGTCTAGCCGTGATATATTTCTCCATTCCTACTTCTCCACCGAAACAATGGATGCTTTCGACCCAACCACTTTCGATTGCAGGTATGAGAGTCGGATGGGGATTCAAGGCCCAATGCCTGCAGATTTTTCCTTTAAGACCTAGCTGTTCCCCATATGTCGGTAACAATAGCTCGATCGCACCAGTGTTGTAACCGATTCCATGATTAAGCGACTGGACGTCATGTCGCTCATAAACACCCCGAATCGTCATCATCGCCATCAATATCTGGAGTTCCGTAATATGACGTGGATCCCTCGTGAATAAAGGTTCCAATACGAGAGGTTGATCCGCCACCACAACAAAATCGATCCATGAACCAGGAATATCTACTCTTGGTAACTCATCCTCCAAATCGTTGACCTGTGCGATGACGATTCCGTCTTTAAATGCAGCAGCCTCTACAAGTGTTGGTGTTTCCTCAGTGTTAGCCCCTGTATAAAGGTTTCCTTCATGATCTGCTTTTTCTGCAGCAACCAATGCCACCGATGGAATCAGGTCAACAAACAATCGACTGTATAACTCCAAATACGTATGAATTTCCCCCATCGTCAGTTTTCCATCCTCCAGCATTTGGGCTATTCGTAAGCTTTGAGGTCCCGCATAAGCAAAATCCACTTTATTTGCAATTCCTTTATCAAAAAGATCCAAATGCTCAGGACGTGAAATACTGGACATGATCATATGTAAATCATGAACTTTAGTTGTATCTACCTCGTTGAGAGCAGAAGAAAGAAATGAGGCTTGTTTCTGGTTGTTCCCCTCCAAAACGACGCGATCTCCAGGTTTGATTAGTGCTTCCATAGTCTCGGTGATTCGATCGGTCGGTATGACCTTTCCAGACGTGATTCCAGCAATTCCAGCAAGCCGTTCCGCTTTTGCATCTCGTTTCGTTGTCCATGATCGACTTTGCGTCATTTGTTTTATTCCAAACATTCATATCCTTCCTTTCAACTTTTTCAATGTGGCATCTGCCGGGTATGTTCAGTCAACATTTTCGCTGAATGTAAACCGCTGGCTGAAACAGCAAGCGAACGGGCTGTGGGAAAAGACTGGCAGATCAGATCTGTCAATACACGTCCAGGCATCAACTCGACAAATAATCGGGCACCCAATTCATAATATAAGGAAATTACCTCATGCCATCGGACAGGGTACGCTACACTGGAAGCCAAATCCTCTTTTATCGCTTTGGCATCACGTAAAGGTCTGGCATTTCTGTTCCCTGCATAAGGTATGGATGGATTCTTGAATGGGATGGTTTTTAAAGCCTCATCCAATTTCTCTGCTACAGGTCCCATCAATGGACAGTGTGATGGTACACTCACATTCAATCGTTCTGCTTTTCTCGCTCCTTCCTTCCTCATCACCTCCAAAATACGGTCCATACTCAAAAACGAGCCGGAAACCGTAAATTGATCATTCGAATTCACGTTAGCCAGATACACCGGCTCCTCTTCATTGTTTTCCTTTTCGATGATCTCTTCCACTTTTCTTTTTGTGAGCCCTGAAATCACTCCCATTCCATATCCGGTTGGATAGGCTTCTTCCATCCACTCGCCCCTTCGTTTCACAATGGATAGGGCATCCCGGAACTCCATTACCTCTGCGATTACTGCGGATCCGAACGCCCCCACAGAGTGGCCTGCCACCATATCAGGCCTAACCCCCTCGGATTTCAATACTCTGGCGGATGCAACGCCTGTAACCAGTAAACATACCTGCACATTCCTATTGGAATTCAACCTATGTACATTATCTAATTGGCTTATATCTTCGTTAAGTACATCACTTGCTTCATCGATTGTACTTCTGATAGCTGGATGATCCGGTAAATTGCTGATCAAGTCAGGTTCCTGGGAGCCTTGTCCTGGAAACAAGAAAGCTACCTTCACTCTTATCACCCTTCTCATAATCAGTTTTTAATTGTCGTCTGTCGACAATAATCACAAAAATACAATCCAGGTGTTTCTATTCGATATCACCTGGACACTGGGAAACAGACTATGACTTCTTCTCATGCAGATCGCCCTGTTCAAATAAATATTTCCGGAGGTTCAAGATTACATCCCGATTATGCTGATTCAACACATCTGTCGCTTCTTGGATTTTATTATTTTCCAACAAATCTATGATGATCGCATGCTCTTTAAGGGACTTCTGTATGTTTCCTTCAGTCCCGAAAGAAAGGTTTTGAATTCTCAACAGAGGCAGCTTCAATTTTGAATACATTTTTTTTATGACGTCACTTTTGCTGTTTTTTATAAGGCACATATGAAATGAATGATTCAGCTGCGTATATTGGTCCACCTCAACCCCTTCTTCCATTTTCGAAAGGATCGACTTCATCTCTTCAAGGATTTTCACATCTACACCATATTCAGCGATCCTGTTCATCGCCATTGATTCCAACATTGTTCTGATTTCCAACAGATCATAAATCTCAGTTTCACTATACCCTTTTACTACTGCTCCTTTTCTGGGAATCCGTTCTACTAATCCTTCAATCGTCAGCAGGAATATCGCCTCTCTGACAGGAGCTCGGCTGGTTCCATATTCTTCTGCATATGTACTTTCAATCAGTTTTTCTCCAGGATTCAACTCACCAGTGATGATTTGTTCTGTAATATGTTCAGCTATATGATTGGATAATGCATTATTGCTTAAATCGATTCTCCCCATTTTGTGGCCTCCCTTACATATATCTGATTTTGGTCGACTGTCGATTTAAATTATAACACCCCGATTACCCACTATTCAATATTTTTAGAAAATTTAAAATAGTATTTGATTTTTTTGGCCACGACCTTTATGATGAGTGATATAAATTGTCGACAGTTGATTGCCGTCTGTATATTTTTTGGAAGCGCTTACGTATTTTGAATTCCCCCTCATTTTGATCACTTCATGAATGACAACAAAGAATCCTATAAAAGCTCTATTTTTACCACTCAGTCGGAAAACCATTTGGTTTGTGTAAAAAAATAAGAGGAAGGTGTGAATTCATTGGTTATTTATGGAGTTACATTATTAGCCTTATGTATGTTGGCAGGTGCATTCATAGGAGATTTGTTAGGAGCCCTTCTTGGAATAGAAGCAAATGTTGGTGGGGTCGGTATAGCCATGTTGGTACTTGTCTTAGCAGTCGATCATTTGAAGAAGAAAAAGAAATTGACTGTCAAATCACAAGAAGGCGTGGCATTCTGGAGTGCAATGTACATACCGATCGTTATTGCTATGGCATCCCAACAAAATGTATTCGGTGCTATTGACGGAGGTCCCCTCGCCATCCTTGCAGGAGTTGCTGCTGTTTTTGTCAGTTGGGCATTGGTCCCGCTTTTAAGTAAAATCGGAAAGGAAAAACAGAACACGATTACCGATGAACTGATTGGAGGTAGCGATCATGTTCGAGATGCTAAGTGATGTTTTTAAAGAAAATGGGCTTATTCTTTCGTTTGCGTTAGTCGGTGTTGTCATGTACTTCTCCTATATGCTATCTGATAAGTTCACTAAAGGAAGGCTTCATGGATCAGCAATTGCAATCCTTGTCGGGTTGGTTCTTGCCTACATCGGAGGTGTCACGACCGGTGGAGAGAAAGGATTATCCGACATCGGAATCTTTACAGGCATTGGATTGATGGGTGGCGGAATGCTTCGGGACTTTGCTATCGTTGCGACGGCTTTTGGTGCTAACATCGAAGAAATTAAAAAAGCCGGATTCACCGGTATCCTCTCCCTTTTTCTTGGTGTAGTGGTATCCTTTATTGTGGGTGTAGCCATTGCTTTAGCATTCGGGTATACTGATGCGGTCAGTTTGACTACTATTGGAGCGGGAACTGCAACATACATAGTCGGACCAGTGACAGGTACTGCATTAGGAGCGAGTTCGGAAGTCATTACCTTAAGTATTGCAGCAGGACTGGTAAAATCTATCCTGACCATGATCGGCACTCCTTTCATTGCTAAGTATATTGGTCTGGATAACCCTCGTTCAGCTATCGTATACGGAGGGCTTATGGGGACGACAAGTGGTGTTGCAGGAGGCTTGGCAGCTACCGATCCGAAACTGGTTCCATATGGGGCGATGACTGCCACCTTTTATACTGGTTTAGGTTGTCTTTTGGCTCCTTCCATTTTATTTATCATTACAAGATCTATATTTGGATAATAAAAGATCTTTTTCAAAAGCTGTTTTCTAAAGTAATTGTTTTGTTTATTTGAACCCTATATCCAATCTCATAGTCATATTCCCAATCCATCATGGTTTTTAATATTTCCAAACAGTAACACCAACCTGTTTGCGTAAAGAAAACTCGGGCTTTGACAAGCCTTTAGCGCAGGTTGAGCCTTAGTTGCGCTTATATTGAAGAAGTATTTTATACTTTCTTTAAATGTAAAAAGATAGGTGCCTGTCCCCTGCTTTAAGACTGTAAAAACGAGGGGGATAGGCACCTTTTTGTTATGGCAGTTCTATCGAGTATTTGCTGAAGCCGTTTGATGTTTCGCCAACATATTTTATTATTCCATTGTCAGGCAGTACATTTACTGCTTCTCTTGAAGATTCGAATGTTGCGTTTACCTGTTTGCCGGTTGGTGCAAATGTCCAGTTTCCATCAGCAGACGGGTCAATCGTACCAAGCTCTCGAATATAGTCGATGACGACCTGTCGATTTTCATCTGGATACAATTCAACTGCTTTGTTGTTTCTTACCCCAGGAAAATTCCCGCCTGCACGGTAATTGTTTGTAACAACAATGAATTCCTGCTCCAAGCTGATAGGCTCTCCGTTGTATTGTAAATTTTTGATTCGGTTCGCTTCAGCGTTGATCAGGTTGCCGTCTTTATTATATTTAGCCGGCTCTGTCACATCGATTTCGTAAGTTACGCCGTCAATGACATCATAGTTGTAAGTTGGGAAATCATTATTTACTAAAGCTCGCTCGCTGTTGCTGTCAGGATCAATTTGCTTGAACTGTCCTGCAGACATTTCCAGCCATTCCTTTACATCTGCACCTGTTACCTTGACAGTTGCAACCGTGTTAGGATATAGATATAGATCTGCTACGTTTTTCACGGCGATCTCCCCTTGAGGAATAAACGTGTAATAGTTAGCTCCGTTTCTGCCACCTGCTTTAAATGGCGCCCCCGCCGATAGAATTGGCGTGTTTTCGTCAGCTGTACCTTTCAATTGATTGTCAATGTACCATTTCTGTGCATTCGTTACAATTTGGATGGAAGGGTCATCCTGAACAAGTGCGAAGTAACTGTGGATATCAGCCGTTGTTGTCCCTACTGGCTGACGCACATAATTCACCGTACCTTCATGTGCCTCCTTTACAGCTTCCAACACTTCTGGGTCTGCATCGACAATACTTCCTGATTCTTTTGAATAGATTGCTCTCAAGCTTGTCTTGGAGTCTTTTACAATCCAATCACCCTTTACCTTTGAAAGCGTCAAGTCCATCACACCAAGCTTGTTACCCCAGCTGCTAGGCATCACAACGGGAACGCCATTAATCGTTCCTTTCTCCCCATCCACTCCAGGAAGATTCTTAAAATCACCAGGGAAGTTTAAATGATTATGACCGGTAATAATGGCATCAACACCATCAACCATTGTTAAATCATATGCCGTGTTTTCTTCCATTTCTACATATTCTGCATCACCGATTCCGGAGTGGGCAAGCACAATAATGATATCTGCTCCATCCTCTTTCATCTTCGGAATAACGGCCTTCACTGATTTTACAATGTCCTTCGTAATGATTTTTCCTTCAAGATGAGCCTTGTCCCACTGCATGATTTGTGGTGTTACAACACCGGTCACTCCTACGCGCAGAACCTGATTTGTTCCTTCTTCATCCACTACTTTTTTCTTGATAATCTCATATGGCTTAATATAGTAATCATCATTTGTTGGATCATCGTCGCCGTCATCCATGAACACATTTGCGCTCACATATGGAAACGGAGCGTCATCAAGCACTTCATTCAAATAATCTAAGCCTTGAGACTCCCACGGCTAAAGCCGCAAGCCCTACACCTTACGGTGAAACGGGTGGGATTCTTGAATGACTAAGCGTTCGTAGTCCATTTCTGTTTTGAACAGCCTTCAAGATAAGGGTATCTCATTACCCTCCTAAGACAGTGCATATAGCATCTTAGGCTGATTGACTTTTACCATCAATCACAGTTCGTATAAGTGTTTTAGCGTCTTGTGTTTGACGACACATATAGTTTTACGCATGAAATGAATTCGTTCATGCAACCTTATACTATATCTAATTTTCAACGAACGAGAAATGTTTTAAAGACTTTTGCTTGTCTATAGGAAAAGTATACCATATTTCAGATACTTGAAGCATCAAAAGCTACTCCGTATCTGACCTCACTTTCATCCCATGCCTAAAGGCGGTCTAAAAGACCTTCATTGGCTTTCTCGTTTGGAAAATCTATAACTATAATTTAATCTAAATCCTCTAACATCTACCTTTTTATCAATAACATTAAAAGTAGTACCCACCTAATCACTTCCTTAAATTTATTGACTTTTAATCATTATATTCTTTTCACTTAACAATTCTATTCTTTCGATTACCTTCCTAATAATTCCTTCATAGTTATTCAAGAATGTGGACCTTTTACTAAAAAAAAAGAGGAAAATCCAATCCTCCCAAATCCTGCCCTTCACCTAGATGAGAAGTTTTCGATATTCAAGTAATTTACAAAAAAAGAAAAAACTTACCTGCTCGTAGTAGGCGGAGATGACTCTCGCATAAAAGGGCTTCTTTAGTGGATCAGTTCAGGTATATCTGTGATTTCATCGGAGTGGAGTTCAAGGGCTATATCATAGGTGAAAGGGTAAAACCTCAAGAAATCTTGAACGAAGAAAAAGCATTAGAGGAAGCTGATCAGCTTAATAGGAGGCTTTTAATCAGTTCAGCGTTGGAAAAATGAGATAAGTATGGGGATAGACTGCATTCCGGAATCTATCCCTTTTTACTGTCATCCATTTTTTGGTATTTCGTTTTTATCTGTTCAGACAACTTGATCATCGAGGCTGCTAAGACAGCGACACCATTTTTCAGTGATGATAAATTGAACGTCATGTTCGGGTGATGCAGGCCAGGGGTCAAACCTGTGCCGAGACCGACCATGGTGGCTTGGATGTCAGGCTTGTTCTTCGGATAAAAATGAAAGTCTTCTCCTCCTGGCGTGACCGGTAGCATCCTCTCCTATTACATCGACGATCGCTTCTGCCACGACTTTTTCCATCGATGAATTTGGAATGGCTGCGACCATCCGAGCGGCAATCTCCACTTCAACCTCACTACCATTCGCTTTTGCTGCATATTCGACGGCAGTTATGACCTTTTCAAGCAAAGTTTCCATCGCTTCATTCGTTTGGGCTCGTACGTCAATGCCGAATTCCGCTTCATCCGGAATGATATTGACGTTGTCACCGCCGGCTTTCACCTGGGTCACTTTCACTGAGCTTGCTATGGTCGGATCGACTTTCACGGCATTTACAATGGAGATAATCGCGCCAAGGGAATCGACGACATTGGTTCCGTAATTCGGTCTGGATCCATGTGCCTGCAGGCCTTTCAGTTTTCCTTTCAGCAACGTGGTCGCACCATGATGGATGGCTGGTGACACCTCGCCAAAGCACATCTCCATTTCTGGTCTCACATGGAGGCCGAGTAAATAGTCGACGTCCTCCAGTATGCCTTCCTCAATCACCTTCATCGCGCCCTTGCCGGATTCTTCGGCAGGTTGGAAAATCAATTTGACGTTGACGTCTTCAGGCATATAGCCGATCTCCTTCAAGCATATTAACGTATGGAGCACCACCGTCATATGGGAATCATGGCCGCAGGAATTGTTCGCTTTCCATACACCGTCCACGTTCTGCCATAGAGATCCATATCCGCACGCAACGCGATTGTCGGGCCCTTTTCGTCTTGCTTTTCCAGTCGACAACGATTCCATGATGGCTTTCAAATGTTTGATAGGAAAAGCCTATTTCTGAAAGTTTGCTACATAGGTATTTGCTTGTGTTTTCCTCTTTCCAACTGACCTCTGCCAGGTCATGCAATCGGGCATACGTATCGAACAGCTGCTCTTCGTTGTCGTTCACCCATTGTTTTACACTACTTATCAACTGCATTCTTACTGTTCTCCCTTGGTTGTCTAGTTTGTACCAGCACATAATGCATGATGGATGGATCCCTTAAGATCCCCACCACCTTATATCCAGCCGCAAAAGCCTTTTGTGCTGTACTGCGGATCGCCATTCTCCAGTCCATGAGGACTTCTGGTGCAGATTCTTTGATCGTTCTGTGATTTGTCGGCACCGGCAGTAAGTAACCCGGTCCAGCCCCTATGTCATTAAGGGCATCTGGAACAGGTATCCCATCCTCCCACCGGATGTTGAACAACGTATCATAGTCCTTCCATTCAGCTTGGAAGTTTCTTCTTCCGTTTGCCGCATTCGTTACGGTAGATGAATGGAGATCCCATTCGACAAGGAACCGGTCAGATGGGATCCCCATGTTGACCTTATCCTTCATTTCCCCATAAACGGATTCAATGTAGTTTCTGGCATACCCGCCAAGTTTACACAGGTTGAGGTAACCATTGCGAGCTTCCAGTGGATCGAACGTCCAGACGATTTTCTCATAGCCAGCCTGCATTGCCCACTTCCGCTGTTCGAACTTCAACTGCTCACCTAAACCTTGATTTTGATATTCAGGATAGATCGCCATCATGTGAGAACATAAATAGGGTTTATCGCTAAGCTCGCTGAACCCAGGAAAGCCATAGCAAAATCCAGCAATCCGTTCCTTCGTGTCATCGAACACTGCAATGACGACTCCCCCGTTATGGCTTGCCGCCACCATTTGAGGAAGGGAAGTGACGACATCTTCCCCCCAAACGGCTTTTTGCAATACTACGATTTCTTCAAGGTGATCGAAGTCAGTGATGACGTTATACCTGAACTTTGCTTGCATAGCTGTGCTCACGTCTGATCACCTTTCCTGCTGTTTCTCCAGTAAAGATTCCATCCCTGACTGCGACAGTTCCATTTACGATGACATGTTCGATCCCTGCTGGTTCCTTCAACGGCTCTTCATATGTGGCATGGTCGATCACGGTATCCGGGTTGAACACGACAAGGTCGGCAGCATACCCTTCACGTATGAATCCCCGGTCTTTCAGACGAAGCAGCTGGGCAGGTGCCCCGGTCATTTTGCGGATTGCTTGTTCAAGCGTAAGTGCCTGTTTCTCCCTGACAAAACGTCCAAGGACACGTGGGTAGGTTCCATATAATCTTGGATGTGGTTTCCCGCCGAAAATTCCGTCCGACCCGACGATCTGCAATGGATGCCTCATCCCGTAAATGACATCTTCTTCATTGCCCCAATGAACGATCATCGTGACACCCGCATTTTCTTCGATTAACAGATCGAACGCCGCTTCAGCAGTTTCTACACCCCTTGCCTTCGCTATTTCCACCATGTTCTTCCCTTCCACCCAGCGGTTTTGTTCGGTGGATACTGCGGTGATCGTGATATTTTCCCAGCCGCAATTATAGCTCCAATTCTCGTAATCTACTTTATTAGCGAGGTCCTCTTTGATCCTTTTACGAATGACCGGGTCTTTCAATCTCCCAATCATCTCTTCGGTTCCGCCGGAATGCATCCATGGCGGCAAGATCGCATGAAAGACAGTTGATCCGGCTGTGTACGGATATTGGTCGAAGGTAATTTCGATTCCTTCCCGGCGGCCTGCATCCATTCTTTCAAGGGCTTGTTCAAATTTATCCCGATTGATTGTACCGGCCACTTTAAAATGGGAAACGTGGAGCCGGACCCCGGATTGCCTTGCTACATCGATGACTTCATCAAGCGCTTCGAGGGAAAGGTTGCTCTCATTACGGATATGGACGACGAAGCAGCCATTATATTTGGCAGCACCTTTACAGATCGCGATGAGTTCTTCTTTATCAGAAAACACGTTCGGCGGGTAGACGAGTCCCGAGGAAACACCGACTGCCCCTTGTCTCATCCCTTCTTCGACAAGTTTGCGCATCTGTTCCATCTCATCCTTGGTTGCGGTCCTTCCTTCAAAGCCCATGACAAGCGTGCGCACAGCCCCATGCGGAACAAGGTAAGTCGCATTGCCGGCAATAGTCGATTGATCAAGGAAATCCAGGTATTCCTCTACCGTATTCCACGGCCAATCCCCGATATCGCCGTTCAGCCCTTTCAATTGCTTTTGCCATAACGGTTTCGTTTCCTCAGAAACAGGCGTCACAGAAATCCCATCCTGTCCGAACAATTCGGTGGTCACACCCTGTAAAACTTTGATCTTGTGAATCTCTGGCTTCGTACACAACAAATCGGAATGGACATGGGTATCGATGAAACCTGGAGAAACGGCCAGACCTTCTGCACGGATTTCCTGGACGGCTTTTTCTCCGCTCAAATCACCCAGCCTGGTGATGACACCCTCTTTGATCCCAATATCGTAGGTCGTCCAAGGGTTTTCGGTTCCATCATAGACCCTTCCGCCTTTAATGATTAGATCGTACACGGAAATTCCTCCTTTAATCGTTTATGATTGCAACACCTGATCGTTTTTGATGACCGTTTCTTCAACCAGATATTTGGTCAATGCTTCTTCATTAACTTCATAGCCGATTCCACTTGACTCTGGTACACACAATTTCCCCGGCTCTTTAAAGGCCACTTCGGGATTAATGATATCCATCTCCCAATAACGGTTCGATTCCGACGTATCTCCAGGAATCGTAAAGTTAGCAAGTGATGAAAGGGCAATGTTATGTGCTCTCCCGATACCAGCTTCCAGCATGCCTCCACACCATACCGGGATATTGTTTTGCTGGCAGATATCATGGATTTTGATCGCCTCTGTCAATCCACCGACACGGCCAACTTTGATATTGATGATCTTACAGCTTCCTAATTCGATCGCTTTTTGTGCATCCTCTGCAGAATGGATGCTTTCATCCAAACAGATCGGTGTTTGGAGCTGTTTTTGCAAGGTTGCATGCTCGATGATATCGTCATAAGCCAGCGGCTGTTCAATCATCATCAGCCCGTACTGATCCAGTTCCTTCAACAGGTCGATATCCTTTAATGTATAGGCAGAGTTTGCATCCGCCATCAACGGGATGTCCATTCCGAATCGTTTTCGGATCGCTTTGATCAGCTCAACGTCGAAACCTGGTTTGATCTTCACTTTGATTTTCTTATATCCATCTGCGACAAATTTTTCGACTTTAGCCATAACTTCATCAATGGAGGCTTCGATTCCGATGCTGACACCGACTTCGATTTCGTTCTTTTTTCCGCCCAGGGCTCTGGCAAGCGAAATTCCGTTCTGTTTACTGTATAAATCCCAGACTGCGCCTTCAAGCACAGCCTTAGCCATATTGTTGCGCCGGATCGGGCTGAATAGCTCGTCGACCTCCTGAGGATGGACGATATCCTGTTTTGAGAAAAGGCGGGGAATCAGAAATTCCTTCAGCATGTACGAAACGGTTCCAGTCGTTTCTTCGTTATAGACCGGATATGGCAGTGATGTACTTTCGGCATAGCCCACTTGACCCCCGCTATGGACGCCGACTACATTGAAATCCTTAAACATCAATCTTCCGAAACTGGTTTCAAACGGATATTTCAAGGGCATTTTAAGTCTATATAAACTGATTTGATCGATTTTCATTGTAAGTTTCCTTTCCTATCAGTAATTTCTTTGAGATGGATCAACGATCATTTTTTATAAAAGGGGAAGAATTCCTGGCTGACCTGTTCATACTCATTGATCCGTATCCCGAAATCCTTCCACTCAGATGATGCAACGCCGCTTACCAACAAATTCAATACCGAGAAGATAGGCGTCATTCCATTCAAAGCCGCCGCAGAAGGCGTATCGACTTTAATCAACCAATCACTCAAAAGCCCGACAGGTGAGAGTGGATCGTCTGTGATTGTTAGCACCTTCGCCCCTCTTTTTTTCGCAGCACTCGCAAAAGAAACGGTTTCCTGGATATATCGCGGGAACGAAAATGCAATCACCAGGGAGTCCTCATCGATCTCTGTGAGCAGGTAGATGGCATCATCAATTTCTCCCTTGTAAAGGAAGGTGTCCCCTTTAACAATATTCAAGCTGAAATGAAGCCAGCTCGCTGGGGCAAAGGAACTCCTCAGGCCGACGATAAAACGTTTTTCGGACTGGAGGATGGCATCGATGATTTTTTGGTACATTTCATTACTAAGATTACTGAACGTTTTTTCAATCGAAGCGACATCCTGTTTCATGATGTGTTGGATGAGGTTGTCCTTTGCACTTAGTCTCCCCGTCGATTCGCGGTATTTTTCCAAGGGATCACCATGGTTCTTTTCAATCAAAAACGTGTTCACTTGCTTCTGCAATTCGCTGAATCCTGAAAACCCCAATGTATAGCAAAGACGGATCACAGTCGTTTCACTTGTTTCCGTCGCTGCACCGATCTCTTTTGCCGTCTGGATCGCAACCTTTTGGGGATGATCGATCAAATATTTTGCGACGGTCTTTTGTCTGTTCGTCAGTGCATTGAATTTCTCTCTTATTCTTTCGTTGATGTGATCCATCTAAAAACCTTTCCTTTCTATTGCGCGCTTATCCAATCGATCTCTTTTCTTCCAAAGGCACTGTCTCTGCTCCCCAGAACTTCCGGATAATTTCTTCTGACGGCTTTGGCGTCAAATAGCTGACGACGATCATCAACAGGAAGGATAATCCCATTGCTGTCGCGATCGTATGCATACCGAATGGATTCGGGAAGTATTGGGCAATGATCAGATAGGATATCAAGCCTGAATACATGGAGACGATCGCTC
This sequence comes from Pseudalkalibacillus sp. A8, assembly GCF_045920555.1. Lineage (NCBI taxonomy): Bacteria > Bacillati > Bacillota > Bacilli > Caryophanales > Fictibacillaceae > Pseudalkalibacillus > Pseudalkalibacillus sp. A8. Next base: position 1,398,904 of record NZ_CP174509.1, on the reverse strand, counting down.
CCCAGGTAGATGCCCTTTTCCAATAGAGCCCTAAAATGATCGGTGCAAAGAAGGTGGCCTCAAGACCGCCGATCGCATACAAGACGATCAATTGTAGATATTCTGGCGGAGTCAAGGAAATCAATACGACTGCAACCCCGATCGCCAATGTCGTGAAATAAGAGATCTTCGAAATTTTCCGTTCACTTGCACTTGGGTTGATGTAATTCAGATACAGGTCCTTCACGATGGTCGAGCTCGTGACAAGAAGCATTGAGTCGACCGTCGACATGATCGCAGCCAGTGGTGCCGCCAATATAAGACCAGCAACCCATCCAGGCATGATATCCAGGATCAGAAATGGCAACGCAAGATCAGCTACCTCGAGGTCTGGATATAAAACCCTGACCAATGGTCCGATCGTTACGAAACCGAACGTCAAAATCCCCATAATAATGCCGCTCAGGATGATTCCTTGATGCATCGACTTCGAATCTTTATAGGTCATGCCGCGGACTGAAGCATGAGGCAAACCGATCGCGGCAATACCGAACATGAGGAAATAGGAAAAGAACATGCTCGGTGTCAGGTCAGCCCCGCCTGGCAATGTCATCATTTCGGGATGGGCATTGGCTAATTGTTCATTCAATACCGTAAAGCCGTCCGTTTTGATCATGAACACGACCCATAGGATGATTCCGCCAAGCATCATCACGATGCCCTGGATCGCATCAGTCATCGCAACGGCGCGGAATCCGCCATATGTGGTGTAAATGACGACCGCCAGACCGAAAATCAACAATCCAGCCTGGTAAGGCAGGCCTGTGATCGACTCAAGGATCCGTGCCCCGCCTGCAAACTGGGCGACCATATAGGCACTGATGAAAATGATGATCCCGAGAGCACTTCCGATGACGATGGTATGGCTTTGATACCTTTCTTTCAGGATGTCGATGAGGGTGATCGAGTTCAATTTCCTTGCGACTATCGCAAACTTTTTCCCAAGGATCCCCAGAATATAGACCCCCATCGCAAGCTGTGTCAGGCCGACGAGCACCCAGCTGTAACCCATCTGATAGGCAAGACCTGGTGATCCGATGAATGTACCGGCACTGGCTGCGGATGCAAGCATCGTAAACGCCAAAACGACTGGTCCAAGGCTTCTTCCACCGATGAAAAATTCCTCCTGGAAGCTGGACTTTCTTTGTTTCAAGAATTTATGGAAGTACCCTCCTATCAGAAACGTGATCACCAGATAAAGGAGGATCGGTATGAGGACATCCCATTTCATTTCTTTTCTCCCCCTTCTTCTGCTTCAAGGGACATATCCTTGAAAAACAATTTGACCATGAAATAAGCGCCGATCATGAGTAGGAACCATCCTACGATCCCTCCATAGAAGAACCAATCAGGAAAGCCCATCACGATGTCCACTTCAGATACCGGTTTGTTATAACCGATCCATAATGAAATCCCGCCTGTTACAAGGAGATTGAAGATGAAGAATAGGATGGTCATCCACATTTCCTTCGTGCATTGACGGAATCGACGATCTTCCTTGAAATTTTCCAATGCTGTTACCTCCCTTTAATTATTAAAAGCTATACATTTTCCTCAGCGAGTATCTTTGCATCCGCGAACTCTTCTTCACGGTCCAATGGAAAAATCGGTCTTCTCAAGCGTTTGTAGTCAAATGATGTAAAGTCGATTGTTGATAATCCCGGAGAATCGACGGTGATGATCTTTTCAGTAATCGGCTCGAAAGCAGCCCTGAAATGCTGGCTGGACTTCAAAGCGACAATCTTATACTCGCTGACATCGATCCCGTGCAATTTGAAAATTTGTTCATCGAGAACCTGGGATTTCACGGAACAAACGATGATATCGACGCCGTTGACGACCAATCGCGTAGACTTCCCGAGATTGACCTTTGTCCCCTGCCACATCGGCGAACTTTGAAAGAATTGGCCATCTGATAAGCATTTTACATAGGCGTGAAGCTTCAAAGGTCGTCCATGTAAATTGTCGGTCTTCCCGCCCAATTCGATATCGATGTATCGGCCGGCACCACACTCATGGGCTTTCTCTGCAACCTCCGGATCGTAGATATATCCGAAACATGCTTTTTCCAGATTCGATTCGATCATCGCCTCGAGAAGATATGTACCATCACCTGGAGTTCCTCCCCCAGGATTATCAGAGGTTTCATTTATGACGATCGGAGCTCCAGACTCAGCAAGGGCGAGTTCGATCCCTTCCTTTGGAGAAATGGGTTCAGGAATGAATTCATTGCGATGCTCCCACAACTTCTTTGCCGTTTGAGCGGATAATTCTTTCGCCAGTTCAGGGTCGTTATTGGTCGTCGTAATGATGGAGACACCGACATCCGGAATATCGGTATAGGGAAAACCATGAAAGAAGGTGCAGTCGATGACGGATGGATGCTTTTCTGCTTCCCAGCAGTATTCATTGATCGTTTTGGCTGGAGGCAGGTTCGTTGTCGAGGTCGGGATCATCATCGGCAGCTTCGTCAGATGGGAAGTAGGCTTTAATTCACCTTTTACGATTTGGCAAGCGACATCTACAGCCTCAATCCCGCGTTCATACGAATCGGTATGCGGATAAAAGTTCACCCCTAACAGGACGTCCGAATGGTCGACCATCTTTTGGGTGAGATTGCCGTGGAGATCCAATGTGACGACAAGCGGGATCTCGTTTCCGATCTCAGTACGGATCAATTCCATCAGCTCGCCTTCAAGGTCATCGACGCCATCTACCGTGCCCGCTCCATGCATGGCAAAACAGACAGCATCATAATCGCTGTACTCCCGGATCGCCTGGACCAGTTCTTTTTTGATGCTCTGGAAAGCTTCTTGCGTGATCAAGCCTGATGGATAGGTGAACGCTGAAAAGGTCGGCAGGATCCCGATTCCCAACTCTTCTGCACGATCGACGATCCCACCTAGATAATCCCTCACCTTCCTGTGCTTCGTGACGATGTCTTCCTTATGATCCCATTCCCATAGCTTGAAAAGCTCTTCTGTTGTTTGGACATTCGAAAAGGTATTGGTCTCATGTGAAACTTGTCCGGTTAAAATTTTCATGAAAACTCCCTCCCTGATTTTCTTTTGGTCATTACTGAGACAGATTCCAAACATACCAACAAAATTTATTATTGAGAGATTCATAGATGATAAGGTTCAAAAAGACAGGCCAAATGATGAGTAGATGCTGTGAGTAGATGGACTGGTGAAAATTAGAAGGTGATGCATTTCGTGGTGATAGACACTTTGAAGTAAAAAGGAAAATGAAGCTTAAACTTTATTTTAGTGAAGTTTTGAAGCTTAAATTTCTTAAAATTATAATCCCATTAGCGAACGATGTCAATAGATTTTAAATTTTTTGTCAATTCATGATACAGAATAGAGGCTACCCTTTTTGGGACAGCCTCTATTCTGTATCATCTTCTGCTTTTCAAAACTTCGTTCAACCGATCAGGGTAGTTGGTGAACATTCCGGTGACTCCCCAATCGAGGAGCTTTTGCATGTCTTCTTTTTCATTGACGGTATACGGGTGGATCAATAGGTCATGTTCCCTGACCTTTTTGACATAGGCTTCATCGATCTGATTGTGGTTCATCCCGACACCGACAGCGTACTCTTTGTATTGTTCGAGCTCAGCGTCTGTGATGGTGGCAGGGCTTGTGTACCAGAGCAATTGGACTAGCGGTATCCTCGGATCCAATTCGTAGAGTTTCTTCAAGCTTTCAGGGCTGAAAGACTGGATGATCACTTTGCTTGAAGGATTGTTCGGTCCGATCAATTTATGTTTTTCAAGGGTTTCCAGGAGCTTCTCTTCCATTCCTGGATACACTTCAGGTGATTTCGTCTCGATGTAATAGTTTGCGCTTTTCCCGAACTTCTCGATCACTTCATCAAGCGTCGGCACCTGTAAGCCTTCATATTCTGCCTTCGCCATCTCCGGATTCATTTCATTGAACCAGCTGCCTGCATCCAACTGTTTGATTTCATCGAGGGTATCGTCTTTGACTAATCCGGTCCCGTCTGTCGTACGATCGAGCGTTTCATCGTGCATCGCGATCAATTCACCGTCTTTTGTCATCTGAAGGTCCACTTCAACATAATCGCCCTTCATCTGCTCCCCTAATTCATAAGCTGGAAGCGTATGTTCTGGTGCATGACCTGAAGCTCCCCGATGGGCGACATTCAGAATCTGGTTCGGGTTCAAACCTGGTTTGTCCATACTCTGATCAGCAGCAGTCGCTGGTGAGGCAATACCAGCTACAAGGCCGAAAATTGCGGCTGCCATCAATCCGTTTTTCAATCGTTTTTTCATCGTCTATTCCATCCTTTCGATATGTAAGTCCAATAAAAGGATAGAATAAAACTATGAAGTTACTATTATCGGAATCTAAAGACTTGGTTAACGAAGTAAAATATTTGCAAAACCTGACCACGAATGGACAAAAAATCTTTCTCCTCCAAAAGGAAAGTATGACTTCCTTTCTCTGAACATACCTTCTAGTATGACATCGTGAAGGGGGGAGTTGGTTTGAGTAACATCGGATTCGAACTGGTAGCAAATATGGCTCTCCCTGTATTACCAGGCCATGCCTATTCGATATGGGTCATGTGGAATGGCCGGCGCCTATCTTCCTCGATCGGAAAGGACGCTTATCACAGAGACGGGTTGATCCTCCCTGACAGACGGATCACGGCAACAGGCAGGATCGACCACCAATCAGCTAATACTTCAAGTTTTGGAGATTTGCAAGCAAGTGAATGTCGGCTTGTACCCTGTCCATCTTTTCAACCGAAAACGATCCTAGTTCAGCTTATCCTGCCAAAAGGCGTTTCACTTTCCCCTATCGACCGTTTCGTCCGCTTACATTTTATAATAGAAGAAACCAGTCAACGGAAAAAGATTCCTCTCTATCTCGATCATCAATCTGTTCAGGAACTTTCCCCTGAACAACTTCAATTCGATCTTTCCTTGCTCCTTCCGAAACACCTTGATCAGACCAATAACGGTGTCAAGAAATAGACGATCAGGAAAGCAGTGACAATGCGCATGGCGACGCCAAGAACAGCCGCGCCCATCGCTTCCTTTTCATTCAGATCGGAGTTGGCGGCCCAAATGACCGGGATTTGTCCGAGTACCGCTGATAATGGTAGCCCGGATGACGCCAGGACGAAAGACCCGATCACCAATCGGGGATCCATGTTGCTGGCAGCGTCCGCTAACTGGCCCATTGCCAGCGTAGGGCTTGCTAAAATCGACAGGATCCCTGTTTCCGGATCGATACTTAAAGCTAAAAGGGCTGTTGACAACCCAGATTCGATTGAAGACCAGATTCCGATATAGTCGAGTACCCCGATGAGAGCGAAAACCACTGCAACTGCTGGGATGATCAGAAGGAATAAGAGTTCCGCCCCTTCACGAGCCGCATTGAATAAGGTCGGAAGGAAGCGTGTATTCGGAGTGAATTTAGGCAGTTGTTCCAGCTGGACCGCCTTTGTATCCCGAAAAAGCGTTTTTGAAAGAAGGAAAGGGACGATCAACACCGGTAAAAACACTGCTAAAACGACAACCACAAAAGCATTGACACCCACAGCCGTCATGGCGACCATCCCAAGCATGAAGGTAGCGAACGATTGCTGTGACTGGACCATCGTAGCAACGGCTATCTTCTGTTCAGCCTTTGTAGCACCTGCTCGAACCAGTATTGGTCCGGCAATCTTTCCTGCTGCATTGATATCACCAAGGATGTTATAGATACTTGGAATGACGACAGACGAATTGATTTTCATGTATTTTGTGAAAGGGATGAAAATCCTGATCAAGGCATCTGTAAACCCTAATCTTTCAAGCCCTCGGCCGATAATGACACTGACGATGATCGCGACCCCTACCGTACCAGTCAAGAATACTTCTACTACAACAGGGAAAACCTGATCGATGATCGAGTTGAATAATCCTGCCAATGCACCTGGAGATATCAAAAGGGTCAACAGAGAAGCGATGACTAAACAAAGACCGACCACTTCGATCCTGGTCCATTTCCTCTTTTCACGCTTTGGGACAATGACTTCTTCAACCTGTGTCTTTACTGCTATTTTCGGTTCACTCATGTTTACATCTCCCTTCTTTTTTAAGATCGGACAGCTTCTCTTTTGTTCGCGAGATACCTGGAGGCCATTTCCTCACCATATTCCTTGATTTTCGGCGTGCCCATCTGCCGTAGCGGTGTACTGGTTATACGTTCCTGAAAAACAACAATTTCCACATCAGGTAATAACATTTCGAGAGCATAGGCTAATGGCAATCCGTTCTCTAAAATTTCCAGAACATGGCTGTTTCCAATGACAAAGTTAAGGTCTAGTTCCTTTGCCGTTTCAATAAGGGGGTGTCCATTGAAAATCCGGCTGATCGAGACAAGTACAGTATCGATTTCAGGATTTTCATCAACAGCTTGTCGTAAATGGTTGGAGGTAAAGCCTGTATGCGGAAATATATGTAGGATGTTGTTCACTGGCGTATTTTCGTCCCCCCATACAAGTCGCCCACGAGTCATCATACTTGTTTCAATCAAAGATGGAGCTTTCCTGATCTCTCGTTCCATATGCATCATTTCTTCTTCGACCGAAGCACCCATGAACATATTCAACCTCGTTAACATGTCACCAAGCGTCTTTACCCCTTCCACAGCTTGTCCGACAAATAAGATGTTCCCATGAACCCCGCCATAAGCGATTTCCGTTCGATATACTTGATGTCCATGTAAAAATGAAATGCCGGGATGTAGACCATGAAAAGCCTCATGGAGTTCGAAGGCAGATAAATCATATAGATCGAGGTAATTTTTTAATGTGACACCGCCAGAATTGGCGGCTTCAGCGATTGGATGGTGAGCGATGATCGCATCGACCCCGGTCGCTCCAGCTAGTTCGATACTTCCTTCCGTCATCGTCATCGTTACAGCCAGCTTTTTCACCTCTTTCTCGCAGTCTCCATAGACGAGACCTGGCATTTCCATGATTCCTTTCCCAGGAAGATTGGATGTCTTCATCATGACGAATGGATGGTCCCCTTTCGTCACATCACCTGGAGATTTGACGACCCTCCCTCCTGTCATTAAATCCAGTGCATCCAGTACATCGGCTACTGTTTTCATTTTCATTCCTCCTTTATAAAATCAATAAAAAAACGCCAGCACGTATCAAGCAGACATTCATCTGCAAGATTGTACTGACGGTTTTACTGCACTCAAAGAGAGTTCATTCTACCAGTCATTCTTATTCAGTTTCATAGCCCAGAGATATAAGCACTTGCAACCTTGTCGAGGATGATGATCGTCCCCGAATACTCGGTGACAGGATCATAGTCCTTCAAGACGGAGTGGACCTTCATGTCATATTTTTCTTCGATCGTCATTTTCAGCTGTTCCTTATACGCATCAATGATGGCTGTATCGGCAATCCGGGTAACAAAGCGATTCATCTCGTCCAAATATTTAAGAGAAGGGATTCTCTTATGTATAGCAAGAATCAACACTTTTTCCCCGATAATATCGATCTTTTGACGTTTAACGCCTATATTAAACATCCGAAGATTGATATTATTATAGTCTTTGATGAGTTCCTGTTTAAACTGGCCAGCCGTCCAATTCATCTCATTAAACCACCCAGCCTCTGAACCTTTTATAATTTTCAAATTATTTTGATAACAAAAATTTATCACAGATATCGACACTTGTAAACCCCTGTTTCACAAAATATGTCTATTTGTAATGAAAAAAATGCTCTTCTATTCTTTTGTAAGGTGCTTGTACCATTTCATGGAATATTGATGAGCTCTCCTTGAAAGAATAAACAAAACTAAATCAATTGACAGGAGCCATTATGAACGGAAATCCGAGGGTCATCACCATCATAGATGAAAATGTCGATCAAATCGAAGGCCTGATCCAAAAGAAAGTGGACATCTGGGCGACCTTTGTTCTCTTTTCACCTCTCTGGTGGTTCGGTGTTTCATTATCCATCATTCACTGGATCCTTTGGCTATTGTTCCGTAAAAAGGACAGTACAGATCGTCTACTCTATGTTGCATTTTTTGTAATAGTGATTTCACTCGTCCTCGATGTTTTAGGAGATCAATTAGGTTTCTGGCATTATCGTTATAACGTTATTCCAGTCCTTCCTACATACCTGCCATGGGATTTGACTTTAATGCCTGTCACCATCATGTTCCTGTTACAAATCAAGCCAAAGCTCAATCCACTTATCAAAGCTGTGTTGTTTGCTGTGGTCACTTCATATGTAGTTGAGCCTATCATAACCTGGATGAATATCTATCAACCGATAAACTGGCGTTACACATACTCGGTTCCATTCCAGATCATCATTTTCATGATTGCCTATTACCTGACCAAAAGGAAGGCCTTCTCTTATTTAGATTCATAAGTAATAGGGATAAGCTCGGTTCTCCGAAGCTTATCCCTATTTGAGTTTCTACAAATTTTCAATGTAGAATTTTCCTGGTACTATTCAATATCCAGTTTCCCATTCAATTCACCTTTATATTGGTATTCGTCAACTTGGATGTCGATGGTTCGGTCACCAGTGAATGGATTTTGTTCATCCATTTTGAAAATGACAGGCAGGATGGTGTCAGAGTTATTCAGCTTAGCCGTTCCGACAAAGCTTGCCCAGCCTTCATAAGTTTGAAGCAACCCTAAATCGGTCGATTTGATGTGGATATTATTCTCTTTATCGATCAAATTGAATGAACCTTTTGGTTGAAGATCATCTTTTCCTTGTTTGATGGTAAGATGGACCTTTGCTGCTTTACCATCCTTATTCTCAACATTTCCATGAACTTTGACGCGATGATTCTGGTCAACACTCATTGGACGGCTAGGCATGTCATAGCTCCTTTTCAAAGCTTGTCCAGCCTGTATGCCGTTCAGTTCACCATCCTTCAGAGCAACCTGGCCATTCACTAGAACATGCTCGATTCCCTCAGCATATTGTTTCGGGTTATCAAAGTCTGCTTTGTCAATTACCGTATTCTCATCAAATACAGTAATGTCCGCCACCATTCCCTCAGCAATGAAACCTCGATCGACCATGCCGATGATATTGGCTGGCAGACCGGTCATTTTCTTGATCACTTCTTCCAGGGATAACAAACCGTCTTCCCTGACAAGCTTCCCAAGAACTCTTGGTTGCGTACCGTATCTCCTTGGGTACTCTCTGAAACCGTAGCGCCACCATCAGATGCGATGGCAGTTGTCGGATTTCCTAAGATCCTTTCAAAATCCTCTTGATGACCGAAGAAATAAATGGTCCTCAGATTACCTTCGTCTTCGAGGAGTTGCATTGTCGCTTCTCCAGGAGAAACACTTCGCTCATCCGCGATATCCTGTAAGGTCTTTTGTTTTGTCGGAAAATAGACATCGGCTGCATCCTGTACACGGCTGGCGATGGTTTCATGAATTTCTTCCTCGATTTGCGGACGTAAATCTGCATCAGCAAACCGTCTGAGCATTTCTTCGCTGCCTCCGTCTTGCACCCATGGAGGTACAATCGCAGTCAGACCTGTCTGGCTGGCGAGATAAGGGTACTGGTCAGCTGCTGCAAAGGTTCCCCGATCGTTCGCTTCCTGGATCAAACGGATCGTTTCTTCCGATTTCCCCCAGTTATTCGGACCCATTACCTTCATATGGGTGATGACCGGGACAAGACCTGCACCTTCTCCGATCTTGATCGTTTCTTCTGTTGCTTCGACTACATGATTATTTTCATTACGGATATGGTTCGGAAAGTTCGTCCTCCATTTTTCCGCTACATTTACGACATCGATCACTTCTTCTGTCTTTGCGTAGTTGCCAGGCGTGTAGAACAGACCAGCCGAAACACCCCAGGCACCGTCTTCAAGCGCTTTTTCAATAAGCAAACGCATTTCTTCGATTTCCTCTTCTGTAGCGGCTCGATCATCATATCCCACTACTTCTTCCCATACAGAGTTGAAACCGATGTAACTTCCAATATTGATCGCAAGACCTTCCTCTTCTAAAGCATATCGCGCTGCAAGATCCACTGGTCCGCCGCCATCAGGGCTCAACAATTCGGTCGTCACCCCTTGGGTCAGCGAGCTCTTTGCCGTCGTCAAAACATCCGTATCGGCATGACTGTGGATATCAATGAAACCAGGAGAAACGATTTTTCCTGATACATCGATCTCCTCATCCCCATGCTCATCATCTAAATTTCCAATAGAAAGGATATGCCCATCTTTTATGCCGACATCTGCCACATAACGATCCTTCCCAGTACCGTCGATGATCGTTCCATTTTGAAGGATGATATCATAATCTTGGTCGCTCTTCGCAATCGACTGTCCATCCGGATAACCTGCAAGTAAGATTCCTAGAAGCAATGTCACTATCAATACTACTGAAAAAAGTTTTTTCCAACCTGATCCATTGAATTGCCTCCTTAGAAATTCGTTTTGAACAGGTTTTCTCAAGCTCACACTCCTTCTTGTGCTCGACTCTATCAGCTCCCATTTTATCCTAGACAACATATTTTTCACACTATTCTGGAAAATACGATCGTTCATTCCTATTTAACGATTTCAATAAAATGTGCGTAATGGCTTGTTTTTCCGAAAAAGGTACAGAACAATCGAATGGGTCTTGACCGAATACAGTCACATCATTTAAGTCATCATTCCCTTAGATGAATGGTAGATTGGTAGGAATTTGATCCAAATCTCTTCACTTTTCAGATGTTCATCGAAGAGCGCCTAGTATCTCTTCAGATGATCGATTAATTTTATTTATATCGATTTCATCTAGAAGTCTGTCTGAAAGGCTATATTTTTCTTTTAATCGTAAAATTCTTTGAACGCTTTCATCTATTCTTTCTTCGCTTATTATTCTATCTTTTACAGCGTTTGTTAAACTGTTGACGGCTTTCACTTTGTTTTCATACCCATGGGCTACGAGTACAATATCGTTTCCTGCTTGAATGGCCTTTATAGAAGCTTCACCGATATCATAGTTTTCTATAATGGCTCCCATAGTCATATCATCAGTTATAACAACTCCATTAAACTTTAATTCTTCTCTTAAAATATTGGTGACAACGTTCTTTGATAAAGAAGAAGGATATTCATGATCCAGTTCAGGTAACAGAATATGTGCAACCATCGTCATATCTGCATGTTGATCAACAGCATTTTGAAATGGCACCAATTCCATTTGACGGAGTTTTTCCAACTCATTATTCACAACAGGTAATTCTAAATGAGAATCAACATCTGTGTCACCATGACCTGGAAAATGCTTTATTACTGGGATGATGTTTTTGGATTGTATCCCTTTCATTACTTCAATCCCCATTTCCGAAACAATTTCCTTATTATCCCCAAAAGCCCTCTTCCCGATTACAGGGTTTGTCGGGTTACTATTGATATCCAGAACAGGTGCCATCGTCATATTAAATCCGAACGAGCTTACCCTTTCCCCAATCGCTTCCCCAACTTGATGGGCAAGCTCCGAACTATGGAAATCCCCAATATCTTTACTGTCTGGCAAGTTTATTATTTCAGGCGGCATTCTTGATACTAAGCCACCTTCTTCATCGACAGAAATAAAAATGGGAGTATCATTATGCCCGGAATTTATTTCTTTTAATTGATTATTCAAATCCAATAATTGTTGAGAGCCTGTAATATTTTTCTTAAAAAGAATGACTCCTCCAATGTGATAATTATCTATTAATTTTTGTGTTTCATCATTCACCTGGGTACCTTCAAATCCAAACATAAGCATTTGACCAATTTTTTCTTCTATGGACATGGAATTCATTTTTTCTAGTACCGGGTCTGTCAACGCATCAGGTGGAGATTCTTCATATTTATTTTCTTCCTCATTATTTTCTTGATGAATGTTGGAATCTTGGTTACATCCAACCAAAGCGATTGTCAAAATCAAAGAAAAAACAAATAATAACCGGTGCCAATTTTTCATCACATCCCCCTTGATTTTCCGATCTTTATGATAGTTTGTTATTCACCAATACTGACCAACTGATCGATACCAATAATTTCAAGTTGGAAGATCTTTCTCAATGATCCATTTCATAAAAAAAGAGACATACCTTATTTAAGATATGCTCCCAATTATGAAATATGGTTCTAACAACATTTCAAACTTACTAATAAGTTTAGATATAGGATACCTGTAATATATTATGGGGGTATTTCCAGGCTTATTGCCGTTCAATTATAGAAGCTGCCCGCCTGATGCTTCGAGCCGCTGCGCATTCACCCAGCCCATATCATCCGTGCACAAGGACGCAACAACCCCGCCGATATCGTCGGCTTCTCCGACCCTGCCTAACGCTGTATTCTTGCCGATAAAATCTCTCATCTCATGATTGTCCCTTACTGCGCCACCGCCGAAATCCGTAGCGATTGCTCCCGGGGCGACCACGTTGACCTGAATGCCTCTTGTTCCCCATTCTTTGGCCATGTACTTCGTCAAGATTTCGATCGCTCCTTTCATCGCCGCATAAGCTCCGAAGCCCTCAATCACAAAACGTGTCAAGCCCGTTGAAATATTAACGATCCTTCCATTGTCGGCAATACGGGAAAACAGCTTTTGCGTCAGGAAAAATACACCCTTGAACTGCACGTTCATCATGCTGTCGAATTGTTCCTCTGTTGTTTCCGAAACAGAAGCGTGAATCCCGAATCCCGCATTGTTGACCAATATGTCCAACTGCTCCCGATTCCATTTTTCTTTCAGCATGTTGGACAGCCGTGATGCAAAAGCTTCAAAAGAGGATATGTCACCGGTACCAGCTGCAATGCCACGGCTTTTCGGCCGTTGTTTTCAATTTCCTTGACGACCGCTTCTGCGTCTTCCTTCCGGGTATGATAAGTGACGATAACATCAATTCCTTTGCGGGAGAGCGCGATGGCGGTATTTCTACCCAGTCCGCGGCTACCTCCGGTTACCAGTGCAATCTTTTGAGTTGAATTCATAGATTTTGTCTCCTTTCGTTCATCAGCGTCAACCACTTGATAACCTGTTATTTGTGGTCTAAAATGAGTATAGGGATTCGAGTTAACTCTAAGTCAAGGGGGAAGGTAAAAAAAATGAATTATACGATCAACAAGGTCGCAAACAAATTCGGTCTGTCTGTTCATACGTTACGTTACTATGATAAAGAAGGGCTAATGCCATTTATCGAGAGAGACAAATCCGGCAACCGGGTGTTCTCCGAAACGGATCTCAACTGGGTGGCTATGGTTTGCTGCCTGAAGGATACGGGAATGTCAATCAAAGCAATCAAGCAATATGCGGACTGGTGCACACAGGGTATGCAAACGATCGACGAACGGAAAATGATGCTCGCCGCTCATCGCAAACAAGTCTTAAAGCAGATCGACGACTTGAAGAAAAACCTTGAGCTCATCGATTCGAAAATCGAGATCTACGAAAATCCGGAGTTGGCACAAAAATTGTATGGCGGTCTCGAAAAACCATAGTGACTCCTTAACGCGCCTAAATCTGACATAATCCGAATAGCCTTTAAAACGAATAAATGAAAAAGGGCACTATAGTCTACCTTGAGTTTTGGACAGCATCTTCGTCATATCCTTAATCATAGGTGTTGCGGTGCTTTTCCATGAAAATCTTTTAACAAGCAACAGGGCTATCCCACTATTTCTACTGGGACAGCCCTGTTTTAATCTCTACTTTTCATCCTGATTTGAGGTTCGGGTTGGGATCATTTTCAAGTTGATCCAGCCCAGTTACTGTAAAATGGTCCGGTTTCATTTTTGTTTTGATTTTCATCGCAATCAAATATACGATTCCTGAAGCTATGAGGGACTGTACAGCTGGAATACCGAACGAATTGACATATTGGGTCAAATACCCAACCAAAGTACCTACCGCTAAGGCGATTGTCGCCATCCAGTTCCATCCCTGGTTATCGACCCATTGTTGATTCCGGAGGAAAAAGAAATCAGCCATCATTACACCGGCGATAGCAGGGTAGATCAATGCTGTCATATAAAGAAAATCCATGAAATAATCCAAGATACCTGCCAGGGCGATGACGATCGCAATGATTGTCCCGCCGAGTGTCAACAACGCACGTCCCTTATTCGAATTGACGTTTAGCATATTTGCAAGAGCCAACCCCATGCTGTAATTGTTGACAAGCTGACTTGTCCAGGTTGCAAACCAAAGGATCAAGAATCCCCAGACAGGAAATCCGAGATTCATCATGACGTTTACGATGTCTGCATCGCCTACTCCCACGGACATGATTGCTCCCACATAGAATAAAGGGAAACCTACACCGATGATCCCCAAGGGAATCAGTATATTGTCCTTGACTTTAGGCTTCGCATAACGCGTATAGTCTGAAGCGATCACCCATTGTGAAACATTGACGCCAATGATCAGACTTACTGCTCCTAAAAAGGTCATCGTTGGCTCAGGCCTCCAAGAGGTTATCGTTTCCAATCCGGTGTTTTTTAAAGCATAGAATATTCCAGCGATGATGAGGAGCAAACCGGCTGGAACAGCAATATAATCTGTCCATTTCATTGAACCGTAACCGATGATTGATGGAATCGCAAACAAAAGACCGACGATGATCGTTACAACACTCCATGCAAATATCTGGTTTTCATAGTCTATTCCGATCATAGCGGAAATAGCGTTTCCTGCTACGGCTGTTTGTAAGGCCCACCAACCTAATGAAACGATGAAAATTGTCAGCCCGACGATGAACCTTGCCTGCGAAGCACCAAAGCTGGTCCTGGCGATCACGGACGAAGAACGACCAGTCTTTGCTCCGATGTAACCTGCGATCGCATTACCGATCCACTGGAAAACGAATAATGCTACCAACAGGATCCAGAAGATGGAGGACAATCCGAACGCACCTGCAAGAGTTGCTCCGACCATCAAGACTGGTATCGTGAATTCCAGCCCTCCGAAAATCATCGCCGGAGTCAACCAATGCTGTCTCTTATCTTGTGGAATTTGAGCAAGAGCTTCGTCCTTACATAGTGAATTCGTAATTCCTTTTTCATTCATGCTTCTATCCCCCCAATACTTGAATTTCAGGAAAAAGTCGAGTCGGCACCTTATCCGACAAGAACAAAAACGAGTTCACAAGCCTCTTTGCCATCGTTGAATGCGATATGTTCCTTCCCAGCTGGTATGAAAGTTGCTTGACCGGCAGAAACCCTGATCTGTTTATCGTCGATTTCTGTAAGGATAGTTCCTTTTACGATGACCGAATACTCATTTTCCTCATGGTTTGATACGCAAGTCAAGGGTACTCTTTCCCCCGGATGGATCGTTACTGTCCCGATTTTGACAGTCGTATTTTGATTTTCTTCTTCAAACAGGGTCCTGAGGGAAAACGCCCTGTTTTCTTGAGCAACAATCTCATTGATGTTCACAACCTTCATCAGCGCTTCCCTCTCAGTTCAGTAACTCCCTCGACAGTGAAGGTCTTTTCATTGATGATGACGCCAAACTTTTCTTTCGCCTGTTCGACAGTGATATATCCGTTTTTCACATCAAGCGCAATTTGTTCAGCAGGACGGTCTTCTGGGTTCCCGAATCCGCCACCCGTAGCGGTCATCAGCTTGACGACGTCTCCCTTGTTCAATGGATAACGTGGATAGATTCCGAATGGTCCATCAACCTCTCCATTCGCCTTTTCAATGATGAACTCGTTTGGCGAACCATCTTCGCCTCCGTTCGTTCCCCAAGGTACGAATTTATTCCGTCCGAAAGTGGCCGAAACCATCTGGTTGTCTGTCATTGCCCGATATGAACGTGTAACACCAGATCCACCGATATATTCACCGGCACCGGCTCCATCTGTCCGGAGGCTATATTCATCAATCATTACACCATACCGTGTTTCGGCCACTTCAATCGGGACATTGTAGGTTTCGCCGTCTCCGATACAAAATTGCCCTCTGGCACCGTCTTGGCCTTTTGCTGCACCCCAACCTCCGACTGAAGGTTCTACGATCAGGAATGGTTCGTCTGTCTCATGGTGATTCCCGGCTAAAATGACAGCACAGACAGACAATAGATGTCCAGCAGATAAACGTTCTGGAAGCTCAGGTGCAAGGGCTTGCCAAATCAAGTCCGCACCTGCCAGCATGCTTTCCCAATAGATCGAGACTGGGGAAGGTCGTTCTGCTGCCAAAACCGATTTTGGATCGGTGATAATTTCAAGTGGTCTGAACACACCATCATTTACATCCTGAGATGGATTAGTGATCGCCAGGAAAATTGTCCTGACTGCTGAAACAAGTGCAGTATAAGAACAGTTGATCGGCCCAGGAACTTGAGGGTGGCTCCCCCGGAAATCGCAAATGAATTTTTCATCAGTGACGGTTACCTTCACTTGGATCTTGAATGGTCCGTTTCCAAATCCATCGTCATCGATATAGCTTTCAGCATGGAAAGTCCCTTTCGGCAGCTTCGCTAATTCCTTCCGCGCCATCTGTTCACCGTGGTCGAGGAGATGATCGATAGATACGAGTACAATTTCCTTTCCGTATTTCTCACAAAGCTCCCTGATCCGTTTTTCACCCGTACGTAATGCAGCGACCTGAGCCCATAGATCTCCAAGGGAAAGGTCAGGGAATCGTACATTCGATTCGATGATATCGACAAGCGGCTGATTAAGCTTCCCCTCGTCAAAGAGCTTGACGCATGGGAATTGCAGACCCTCCTGGAAAATTTCAGTGGCATCGTTACTGAATGAACCGGGGTCTTTCCCGCCGACTTCCGTCCAGTGGGCCTTGTTTGCGGAAAAGGCGACTATTTCACCTTCATGGAAAATCGGCATGACCAGCCCGACATCAGATAGATGCGAACCACCTCCGCCATAAGGATCATTGATGATGACAATATCACCCGGCTTCAACTGATTTTCGCCTCCGAATTTTTTAAGCGTCTGCTTGACCATGAAGGTGAGCATCCCGATGAAGCCGGTCACACCATTCCCCTGGGTCAACAGTTGTCCCTTCGAGTCAGTAAGCCCGCTGGCATAGTCCAATACTTCATAAATGATCGGACTCATCGATGTCCTTGCAAGCGCGTAGAACATCTCATCTCCAGTTGCGATCATTGAATCTTTTACGATTTCCAATGTGAACGGATCGACTTTCACATTTGCTGCTGTCGTCATCTTACTCCACCCCCGTATCGATGATTAAGTTTCCATACACGTCCACTGTCAATGTCTGGCCAGGATATAAGACAGTTGTAGCTGAAGCTTCTTCGATGATCGCTGGTCCTTCTACCTCCATATCTGGAGAAAGCAACTCACGATGGAACACATCGGTTGCTAACCAGCCTTCTTCTTCATAAAACACATTACGGACTTCTTTCAGGGCAGATTCCAAGTTGTCATTGGAACGTTCAAGCTTTTGGAGCTCGGGTTTTTTGACTCTTCCGAATGCTGTCAGATGAAGATTGACGATTTCAGTCGGCGAATCCACCAATTTGAAGGTGAAATTTTTTTCATGAAGATCATGGAACCGTCGGATGACTTCTTGGATCGATTCCTTTGTGAGATTTCCACCAGGAACAGGTACCTTCACTGTGTGCTCCTGACCGATATACCGCATATCTGCAAAGCGGGTGAACATGATCCGATCCGCCTCTACGCCTTCATCTTCATATTGCTTTGTCGCCTGGTTCTCCATTGTTGCCCACTCTTTATTCAATCCTTCTAAATCAACTTCATTCAATCGTTTGATGTATGTCTGGATATAATCGTGTCGCAGGTCGGTCATCAGCATTCCCCATGCAGAAAAGACGGATGATGCGACAGGGACTACGACTTTCTTGACACCCAGGTCCTTTGCGAGTGCTGGTGCATGCATGGAACCCCCGCCACCAAATGCCACCAGTGTAAATTCCCTTGGATTGTATCCTTTACGGACTGAAATCAGCTTCAAGGCGTTCAGCATATTCGAGTTGGCAATGCGGATGATCCCGAGGGCTCCTTCCTCTGTTGATAATCTAAACCGCTTCGATACTTTTTCATCGATCGACTTTTTGACATGGTCGAGATCAACCTTGTAATCGAAGTTTTCAGGAGATAAACGGCCAGTGATCAAGTTAGCATCTGTCGTTGTAGGTTCTGTCCCGCCTTGTCCATAGGCGACAGGACCAGGAACTGCCCCTGCTGATTGCGGCCCTACCTTAAGCGACCCACCTTCATCGATCCATGCGATGGAACCTCCGCCGTTACCGATTTCAACGATGTCAACTACTGGAACTTTGATCGGATAGCCTGCGCTACGTTGATTTTTTTCAATATAATAGTCAGTGGAAACCTTGACTTCTCCTTTATTGATCAGTGAACATTTTGCCGTCGTCCCACCGATGTCGAACGCGATGATGTTCTCTTCCCCGATCATTTCTCCGAGGACAGCAGAACCATAAATGCCTGCAACAGGACCTGATTCAACCATATTGATCGGTGTCTCTTTCGCTTGATCGAAGGTTGTCGTTCCACCATTCGACTGCATGATGTAATTGTGGCTATCAGCATCGTTCTCAAGAAGCTTCGTGTTAAGCCGATCCACATATGAAGCTGCTGTCGGCTTGACATAGGAGTTCAGCACCGCGGTACTTGTCCGCTCAAACTCCCGCCATTCCTTCGTAACCTCATGTGAAGCCGTTACTGCAACTTCTGGCCAGAGCTCTTTGATCAACTTGACCGTTTCTTTTTCATGCAGTGGATTGTTGTATGCATGCAAATAAGCGACGGCGATCGCTTCTACGCCTTCCTTTTGAAAGTAACGGACGACTTCCTTTACTTGGTCTTTATCAAGGGAAGTAATGACATTCCCGTTATGGTCAAGTCGTTCATCAACTTCTTTTCTCAAGTAGCGATCGACGAAAGGTGTTGGTTTTTGATAACGTACGTTGAACAAGTCCGGCCTGTTCCCCCTTGCGATTTCCAAGACATCGCGGAACCCTTTTGTTGTGATCAGGCCTGTTTTTGCACCTTTTCGTTCTGTCAATGCATTGATGATTACAGTCGTACCATGGATGAACGTTTTGATGGCTTTCTGGTCGATTCCACTTTTTTCGATGACATCCATTACACCTTTTTCAAAGTTTGGTGGGGTCGTATGGGTCTTGGCAATTCCAACTTTCCCATTTTGGTCTACATAAACTAGGTCTGTGAAAGTCCCTCCAATATCCGTTGCTACTCTCATAATGACCACCTTTCTTCTCGATTAGAAAATGTTAGGAGTTAAAACACATAGAATGGTAGATTCCTCATTTAAGGGATTTTCCCAGAAGTGAGGCATAGTTGAAGGAAAATGAATGGATTCACCCTCCCTTACGAAGTATTCTTTTCCATCCACGTTGAATAGGACAGCTCCACTGATTACATAATAGAATTCCTCCCCAGGGTGGCTTGATGTTTGTGTTTGGACCTGCTTTGGCGATAGTGTCACCATCAGCGGTTCCAAGGATCGGTTGGCGAATTCCCCGTTCAATCGTATATAAGTTGCTGGAGACCCCTCGATTTTGAAAGGTTTCCTACTTTCCTTTTTTACGATGTAATTGTAATTCGTTTCGGTCTCAAAAAATTCCGTGATGGGAACATCGAATGCATCTGCAATTTTCTTCAAAGACGTAATTGCAAGCGAAGATGAGCCACGTTCTACTTGAGATAGAAAGCTGACGGACAGGTCCGTTTTCTTGCTCAAATCCTTCAGGGTATACCCGTTCTTTCTACGAAGATCTTTTATTTTTTTATAAATTTCATCCATAACATACGTCCTTTCAATGCAACAAAAAAATTCTAATTATACAGTAAGTAATTGAAGTAATACTAAACTTTTTATCATCTTACCATAAAGATTTTTGAATTGAAAGAATATTTTATAAATTTGTTTTATTTCAAAATTTTTGCGTTCAAATGTTCTTATTTCTTATTACAAAAGACGCAATTCCAATTAAGGAGTTGCGTCCCAATAAAAACAGTAACTACTTTATTTAGCCAATAATTATATAAAGGTTTCTTTCGTCCTCTTAAGAGCAAATAAGCTTCCTTTGCTTCCCAGATCCGTTATATCCCTCACAGAGTACTTGAGTTTTCATACTTCAAGTTTCAACAATTCGGTATCACTTTTTATAAATGTTGAATCATATCTAAATAATATTCTTTCAAACGGTCTTTTAGCGAAGCTGGCTCAATGATCCGTATGGATTTACCGAAACTAGCCATGTATTGAATAATGAAATTCGATTCCTTAGGCTCATAAGTCCCCACCAAATACAACTTTTCATCTTCTTCTACCACTTTCATGGAAGGGAATTTTTGTCGTTTGAATTTTTCTACGCCTGTTACCGTAATCGAACATTTAAAGCGGATCGCCTTTTCAGTAGGTTTCCAGAGAGTATGTACGTTTTGAATGTTTATATCTTTTAGATCTTCAAGTGGTTTATGATCTGATTCTTCCAATGATTGAATACGATCACAGCGAAATACCCGATAAGCTCTTTTATCTAGATCATACGCTTGGCAGTACCAATATCCATTCATTGCATAAATTGAGATCGGTTGGATTGAACGATTCGTCGTTTTGCTAGGTGTTATATAGATGATATTTAAAACCTTATTCTGAGTTGCTGCTAATAAAATTCCTTCAAGCTGGGGGCATTCATACATTTGTTCAGTATGATAGAATGCTACTCTCTGTTGAAGGCTCTCAATTTGCTCGCAGTGCCTCTGTGAAATCTCCTGTAAAAACTTCTCATGAATGGAACGATATGATATTTGAAATGGAGTACTTGCAAAACTTTTCAACGCCTGCATGGCAAAATATAATGCAAATACCTCCTGACTTGTGAAAAAAACTGGTGGTAAAGTAATCGAATTCAGCAACCGATATCCTCCAAAACGTCCATGTTCTGCATAGAGAGGGGCACCCATTTCCTCCAATGATGAAATATCACGGAGCGCTGTCCGTTTTGAAATTTGAAATTCATACATTAAATCTTTTAATGTGAATGATTGCTTCTGATTGATGAATCGTAACATTTCATTTAAGCGTTCTGCTTTTTTCATAAAAATCTCCTTTAAAGGTGCCAAGTATTGTCACCTTATTTTTATATACTATAAACGTAAGGCATATTCACAAAGGAGGCAATACTATGAACTTCGAAGTCATTCCATTTCTATCGTTGAATGGGAAAGGTGCTACAGCTATTGAATTTTATGAACAGAATTTAGGTGCAAAGGTTTTATTTAAGAAAACGTATAAAGAGATGAAAGAAATGGACCAGCAGTTTAGTTATGAAGAAGGGCAGGACGATTATATTACACATTCTGTCTTGCAAGTCGGTCAAGACAAAATCATGATTGCTGAAGAAGCAATGGATCCTACACGTCCTTGGCAATTAGGCAATAGCTCATCGTTATGTATTCAATCTACGGATTTCTCCATGATCAAGTCCATCTATCAGAAACTGATTCAACATCATGACGTTGAAATCCTCACACCATTTGCACAAAATTCCTTTAGCACTGGATATGGCATTGTGCGGGATCCATTCGGAATCGTCATACAACTGACTGTAACCAGGCACGATTTTTAATTGAAGTATAACTTCTGCTACGTAAATATAACTATAGAACGACTCCGATAATTGTTCATGATGGAACAAAGGCATACCCATTTTAAGGAGTACGCTTTTTTTTCTATCATGGAGCGACTTATACTATTTAAACAACCCTTAAATTTAGGAATAAGAGGAAGTTTCCTGTTTAATAGAAAAAAATAAGGTTTCTCTGATAGAACTTTAAAGGGATGCTTTATCATGATTATCAAGTGGATACGACTAAGATCATTTAAGCAGGCCAATTATGCTCCTGAAAAACCTTAATAGATGAGATTAGAAATAAATAGACGGAGGAGAAAAAGCATGAATGAACAGATCCTGAAAATAAATGAAGTGGCTATTTGTACTGAGAGTTTTGGAAATCCCAACGACCCTGCTGTCCTTTTAATCATGGGTGCAATGTCTTCATTAGATTGGTGGGATGAAGACTTCTGTTTCCGCCTCGCTGATCAGGGAAGATTCGTTATCCGATATGACCATAGGGATCTGGGACGATCGACTACTTATGATACAGGTTCTTCAAATTATACAATAACTGACCTGGCTGATGATGCTGCAAGTATCCTCGATGCTTATTCTATAAAGCAGACCCATATCGTTGGAATGTCTATGGGCGGTATGATCGGCCAGATTCTTGCCTTGAGGTATCCGGAGAAGGTATTGACACTTACGTTGATTGCATCAAGTGTGTTCGGAAAGGAAATGGAAAAACTACCTCCTATGGATGAGAAAATTCTGGACCACCATGCGCAGAGTGCATCTATAGATTGGTTGAATCGGGAGGCTGTCATCACCTATCTTGCCGATGGGTGGAAAACATTAGCTGGCTCCAATACTTATGAGGAAGAAAGAATGTATAAACTGGCAGAAAGAGAGGTTGATCGTGCCAAACAGCTGCCGAGCAGATTCAATCATGCGATGCTGCAAGGCGGAGAAGCCTATTACGATAGAATGGGAGAGATCAGCGTACCTGTCCTCGTTATACATGGTACTGAAGATCCAGCCCTGCCATACGAACACGGCCTCGTCCTAGTGAAATCCATCCCTCATGCTGAATTAGTACCTCTTGAGGGATCAGGGCACGAAATTCATAGTGAAGACTGGGACCAAATTATAGATTCAATTGTAAAGCTAAGCAGTCGATAATAGAATATGGGTTTTTTTACAAGATACCCTTTCATATGAATACAGTGTTCTGCTTAAAGTGGTTGGCTTAATTTAAATGGTTTTGGTATTAAAAGCAATAACGACTCGTCGATTTGACGAGTCGTTTGATCATCCGTTTATTTCAATTCACCTATATGAATCATGGGTTGGATGAAACAAGTCTTCCTCTGCATTTCTGACAATTGAAAAGTGTTCAATATTGTTATGACCGTGTAGAGTTTCATTATGGTGCTTTATAATTTGTTCTGCAGTTAAAACCTTATTGTCCGTTGTTGAATGTCCATCAGCGACTAATGTAACATCAAAACCACTGATAGTCGCTGTTCTGACTGCACTATCTATACAGTGCTGTGTAGCACATCCCATAATTACAACATGTTCAATTTCTTGTGATTGTAAATGGTTTAGAAGTCCTGTACCGTGAAAGGAATTCGTTGCAGTTTTGTCGATGATTTTTGCCTCCATGGGTATATTAATATCATCGTGTATTAAAAATCCTCTACCTTTACCTTCTGCAACATCAAGATCCCTTATAAAGACAACCGGAACATTCGATTCACTTGCTTTTCCAACCACTAAGTTGATATTCCTTATAAGTTGTTCTTTTTTAAAAACCGCACTTTCTTCTTGATCCCCATCAATTAATTCGTTTTGGGCATCAATGATTAACAATACTTGATTCACATAATTTTCCCCTTTCAAAGGTGGGGAAACGCTATAAAATTATTTATTTAGACGTATTCCCCTTAGTATTTTTATTTTTCATGTAAATATATTTTTTGATTGTCATAATATCTACCTCCAATACACAATATTGTCTATAAATTAGTATTTATAATTTTTAGACAATTAAAACTTAACACAAATTCTTTTAAAATGATACTACTACTTCAACGTCAATAATAAGATTACTTTTGTTCGGTTATAGTTCCAAAATAAATATAAGGTTTTTCACCACTAATCCCGCTCCATAGCACACTACAAATACTTGTTTTAATCCATTTCCGTTTACTATCACTA
Organism: Pseudalkalibacillus sp. A8; assembly: GCF_045920555.1. Lineage (NCBI taxonomy): Bacteria > Bacillati > Bacillota > Bacilli > Caryophanales > Fictibacillaceae > Pseudalkalibacillus > Pseudalkalibacillus sp. A8. The sequence goes on along the minus strand of NZ_CP174509.1, from coordinate 1,374,995 downwards.
TTTTTTCAAATCACCCTAAACTTATTGATTCATTCTCGTACACTTCAGCATTCTCTATAAAAGATGCATGTGGGTAGGGATATTTACCAAAAATTTAATTACACGGGTAATATAGAACATCTTGGTAAAAATAAACCTATCGAACTTAAAGGAGATTAGCATCTGTAATAAATCATAATCAGCTATTCAGTAGAATTTTTAGAGGAGGATGAAGTTTTGGTTCGGAATCCCTTTTTCAAGATAAATAGAAGACGAAAAAATAACCTTAGAAAGCCTGCACAACAGGAGCGTGATGACTTTTCAAATGAATTATTCACAGAAATTGATGCAAATCTCCTTAATATTAAAAAGCTTTTGGATGAGCCCAGTGATCTGATTATCAGGGAATTTAAGATTGGAAACACAGATCATCGCTGTGCAGTTGTTTATTTAGCAGGATTAACTGACAAAATGTTAATCAATAATCATGTCATTAAAAATATCCAAAACGCATTAGAAGAAAGTGAAAATGAATCTTATCGTGCGATTGATCTTATCAATCAGCTTCATAACAAGGTTCTATCAGTCGGGAAAGTTGAAATAGCCATCTCACTCGATAAGGTATCGAATGCTTTACTTTCTGGGGATACAGTGCTTATCGTTAATGGTATAGACCACGCTATAACCATAGAAAGCAAGGAATGGAAAGATCGAGCAATTGAAGAGCCGACCTCTGAGGCATTGATCAGGGGACCGAGAGATGGATTTGTTGAAAATATACAGACAAACATCGTCCTAATTCGACGTCGAATTCGTGATTCCAATTTAAGGATTAAATCCTATCAAATAGGAAGACGTTCAAAAAAAGATATTGTTGTAGCTTATATAGATGGCATTGTCAACCCACAGATTGTCAAGGTAGTGAATCAAAGGCTAAGATCCATTGACCTGGATGATGCCCAAGAATCAGGATTCATTGAGGAATGGATAGAAGATAATTTTTTGTCGCCATTTCCACAACTCTCACATACAGAAAGGCCGGATAAAGTAAGCGCAGACCTAATGCAAGGAAAAGTCGCTATATTATTAGATGGAACACCTTTTGTCCTTATAGCCCCATTTACGTTTGGAAATTCTCTTCAGTCGCCAGAGGATCACTATGAAAGATGGATTGTCGCATCATTGCTCCGTATATTGCGATATATCGGAGCGTTTATTGCCGTTTTTTTACCTTCTTTATATATAGCCCTCGTTTCCTTTCATCCAGGGTTAATTCCGTCCAAGTTGGCATTTTCCATCGCTGCTTCCAGGGAAGGTGTTCCTTTTCCAGCATTCATGGAGGCATTTTTAATGGAATTGACGATGGAATTATTACGGGAAGCTGGGATCCGTTTGCCTAAACCGATCGGGCAAACGATTGGGATTGTCGGCGGACTCGTTATTGGAGAAGCGGCGGTGGCTGCCGGTATCGTAAGTCCCATTATGGTTATTATCGTTGCGGTTACAGCTGTTTCTTCTTTTTCAATGCCTTCCTACAGTACAGCTTTTGCTTTTAGAATACTCCGATTCGGGTTTATGGGTGCAGCAGCGCTATTTGGCCTTTACGGAATTATATTAGGCTACATTATGGTAAATATCCACCTGGTAAATCTAAAAAGTTTTGGGGTTCCATATTCAACGCCCTTTGCCCCTGGTTTTTCTCAGGATTGGAAAGATCTTATCTTCAGGGCACCGATTACAGCACTTTCAAAACGGCCTGAATATTTACAGACAGAAGATACGGAACGAATTGGAATTACAAAGGGGAGGGAAACTCCATGAGACCCTTTGATTATGGAGATGAAAAAATCGGGGAAGTGGAAATCCTTTTCATTGTAGCTTCTTATATGATAGCAGTCGGAGTACTGACTCTTCCACGTCAGCTAGCAGGTACGACAGCCTTTTCGGATGGCTGGGTTTCACTGTTGATTGCAGGTTCCATCTCCACTTTCTTTATATGGATTATAATAAAATTGGCAGCCCGTTTTCCAAACCAGTCTTTTTTTACTTTCGCTTCTTCGATTTGTTCAAAACCTATCGCCATAGTCATCATGTTATGGTTTGCTGCTAACTATGTTACCATTGCTGCTTATGAAACGAGAGTCATTGCCATTATTGCGAAGCAGTATCTGTTTGATCGGACCCCTACAGAAATTATTGCTTTACTTTTTCTGATGGTTGTTGTTTATGCAGTTTCAGGAACCCGCGTGGGGATCATACGATTGAACATTCTGTTTTTGCCGATTATTCTTGTTATAGCCATATTATTGATGTTGTTGAATGTCCAATATTTTGAAACAAAAAATTTAGCCCCCGTTTTCACTACAAACTGGGAAGGATACTGGAAAGGTGCTAAAGAAAGTTTATTTGCTCTCAGCGGTTTCTCAGGGATCTTATTTTATATGAAATTCGTTAAAAGGCCCAAACAAGCGCCCAAATTTGCTATTTACGGAGTGTTTATTCCTATAGGCCTTTACCTTCTTTTATATTTGATGTCTATAGGAGTTTTCAATGCAGATACTACATCTACTCTTGTATATCCTACAATAGAATTGGCAAAAGAAGCAGAAGTACCAGGAGGCTTTTTAGGGCGTTTCGAGTCGTTGTTCTTTACGATATGGATCATGGCTATCTTCAATACGACTTCGCTGGCTTACGATGTAGCACTGATGGCTGTCTATTCCTTGTTTCAAAAGGCAAAAAAAATCACGATCATTTTTGCACTTACACCAATTATTTACCTTATTGCCATGTTTCCGCAGGATTTGACCGAGGTGGACGAATTATCAAAATACCTGAATATTTCGATTGCAGGATTATCGATTTTTCTTCCATCTGTTTTACTTCTACTTGCTAAAGTAAGGGGGATCAAGGGTATTGACTAAAACGAAACTTTACTTGATTGTTTTCATAGTGTTTCCATTCTTTCTAACGGGGTGTTGGGACCAGATAGAAATTGAAGACCGCGGGTTCATAATCGGGGTGGCAATCGATTTGTTCGAAGGTACAGAAGAGGAATCAGACGACCCGCAAGGTGAATATCAGTATAAAGGAACATGGCAATATGTTGTTCCAGGAGAATTTTCACAGGGGACCTCTGGACAAAGTGGTGGAGGGTCACAAAAACCTTATGATAATGTGTCTACGATAAGTGACAGTTTGCTTGTACAAGCGCGTAACCTGTCGGCAAACAAAAGCCGCCCGGCATTTGCAGAACATATGCAAGTAATCATTATATCTGATAAGTTGGCAAAAACCCAGGGGGCTTTCGAGAACATTCTTGATCTGTTTATACGGGATGATGAAATGCGGAGGGGAATGATTGTGATGATATCAGAAGGGGAAGCAAGTCCCATTTTGGACATGCCGGCAAGGCCTGAAAGTCTACCCGCGTTGAATATAAAATCCATTTCCGAAAATATAGGGAAAAATCCTAAAATACATCCACCGGTAAGGGTTGGTGCCGTTCACCAATATCTGATTGGTCAAAATAGCTTCACCATTCCGAAAGTAGCCATTGATGGTAAAGCAATCAGCATGACTGGTGCTGCTGTTTTTCAAGGAAACAACAATCAAATGATTGATTTTATTAGCGGAGACGTTACAGAAGGCCTCAATTTCATTACAGGGAAATATAAAGGGGGATTTATAAAAGCAAAAGTCAAGGATCAATTGGTGGTGTATGATGTAAGGAATGCTCGGAGTATTATTAACGTGGATGTAAAAAATAAAGAGAATATCCATTTCAATATTGAAATCCAAACAGAAGGTATTATCGGTGAATCCTTTGTACCCCTCGATTACTCAAATTCAAAAATGATAACAAAAGTCGAAAATGCCATTGAAAAAGAAGTTGAACGGAAAGTGTTGAAAACGATTCATACATTTCAAAAAGATCTAAAAGCTGATTCTCTTGGACTTGGTGGTCATTTGCAGGGAGAAGATCATAAAACATGGAATAGGATCAAACAAAACTGGGATCAAGGGGAACACTATTTTTCAAAAAGTACCATCAATGTTCAAGTTAAAGCTTTTGTACGAAATTCTGGAGCTGTAATTGAAAGTAGTGATCAATAGAAGGAGGATGGCTGAGGTGTGGGAGAAAATACTGGGTAGGTTTCCAACCAATTTAATTATCTATTCGACGATAGGATCGTTATTGATTCCTATGGTTATGTATAAACTCAACCAAAAGCTTCATAATTACGCAGACCCACCATGGAAGAAACATCATGGAAAAGAATAGTCTGATTAAAAGGGAATATATTCCCTTTTAATCAGTTGCAGGAAACCATATTAAGATGATACTACAACTTATTCACCTGTAAACTTACTTATCCTAGCTTCTAAAACTTCACCATTTCTTCTCTTTCACTCGCTCTATTACAGATTTTCCAAACGAGAAAGCCCATGAAGGTCTTTTAGACCGCCTTTAGGCTTGGGATGAAAGGGAGGTCAGATACGGAGTAGCTTTTGATGCTTCAAGTATCTGAAATATGGTATACTTTTCCTATAGACAAGCAAAAGTCTTTAAAACATTTCTCGTTCGTTGAAAATTAGATATAGTATAAGGTTGCATGAACGAATTCATTTCATGCGTAAAACTATATGTGTCGTCAAACACAAGACGCTAAAACACTTATACGAACTGTGATTGATGGTAAAAGTCAATCAGCCTAAGATGCTATATGCACTGTCTTAGGAGGGGTAATGAGATACCCTTATCTTGAAGGCTGTTCAAAACAGAAATGGACTACGAACGCTTAGCCATTCAAGAATCCCACCCGTTTCACCGTAAGGTGTAGGGCTTGCGGCTTTAGCCGTGGGAGTCTCAACTTAGCACCAATTATTTCAACTTATTGATTAATTTCCTAAAAAAAGAAACATACCTTATTTAGGATATGCCCTTTCAATGGAAGATCATTCTTAAATACCCAACTTGCACAGATCTGATTTAGTTCTTGATTAGTAGCTTATCCAACTCTCGGACTTGGTCGTATGACTCTAATAGTCGTTCGGGTACCACCTTTCTCCCATATTCCCAGGAATACTCATCTATTTTAGCACGAAGCTCTTCTTTTTGATCCTCCCCGCCATACAGCAATGTTCTTAAATCAATACGATTTTTTTCTAAATAATAACCGACCATACGGTAAACAAGGATTCTAACAAAGTTTTCCTCTGTCTCTTTAACTCTAATTTTACCTTTATAACCGTTAACTTGGAGATAATTGAATTTTATCGTATTTGTCGATAGGTTATAACTCATAGGTACGGTTAAAGTATTGTCAAACTCGCAATTTATATCCAAATTGAGCTCCTGTAATGTATTTTCAATGATCCTTTCAATATCCCAAATATAAAGCATCTGAAATTCCACTACCTTTCCCCGTCATGTTGATTTAGACAGCCTTATTATATGATTAAAATATGACATAAATTAAATATCGCTTCAATATTCAAGTTTCCATCCTGAATGTCCTCTTTTATTCAAAAATCCGGTGCAAAATGATTACCTTTTCAGGATAATACTCCTTTTTTTGAATAAAAATTGAGTTTCTAAGTCATTACTTACCTGAACAATTTTTTAAGGTGATATAACCTATTAAGATGAGCAAGTATCATCTAACAAATCCTCTACTACCAGGATTACTATTTTTTAAAACGTTGATGTTTTTCACTAGTAGACCAGAGGTGAAACACCTACAATGGTTTACATCCTTTTGTTATCAGGTGAAGCGTCCACTCATTATTGGATCTAACTAATTATTAATTTCAAAATAAGAAGCCTATCCTACCTCGGATAGACCCTCATTAGTTGAAGAAAGAATAAAGAATTTAAAGTATTACGCCTGAAAAATTCCCTTCTAACCCTTCATTCTGATTATCACATAAAAAGGTGACGATTAGTTAATATTTCAATCGTTTGGAAATCTGTATTATCAACTTTTATAAGTCTCAAAATGTGTAATTGAATAAATCAATCTCTTTTTTAAAATAATTTCGAATTACTTCTCTTTGATGCTTATTATATTGTGTACTATAATGTAGGCGGTTTTTCCTGAAGTTACCTTTCGCCCTTGGTAACCAACCATCAAAAGGAAGAGAAATCTTATCACAAATTGATTTCAAATCACTTTCTAAATTTTCATATTTCCCAAGGTAGTCAACTGCTGAATTGTTATTGATTGTATAGATAGGGAAGTTATAAGCATATTTATAGCCTTCCCGTTCCAAGAATTCATCAAAGTTTTCTTTTTTAGGGTCTTTTACAAGAAAATAATATAAAGAAATGACTTTGTCCCAAGGATTTCTTTCGAAGCAAAACTTATAATAAGAGTTCCAAATTTCCTCCCCTATCAAAGACTTAATTTTATTTGCAGAGTCGTGATTATGAAAATCAGTTTGACCAATATGGTAATTTTGTGGGTATTTCCCCAGTTTAGCTCTAATCTTCTCATCCTCAGCCATTATAGGTGTGATAATATCACTATCACCACAATACCTTGACAATGAAATTTCAATACTAGTCCCTGCCGTTTTTTTAGTTTTTAAAAAAATAAATTTATATTTATGTGATATTATCATTACTTTTATTTCCACTCCATCTTATATGAAAGATTTTCTTATATTTTATTTAGGATTTATTTATATAGGAACGGCGTTTTTCTTATATGAGGCTTTTGCAAAGTAAGCCTTTTAGATCTGATTTAATAGAAAGCTGCTTGGCAGAAAAACAAGTTCTGTCTTTCTTTTGGAGTAGAGTCCTTTTATGTCATATAATCACTGCTGAAAATTATCCAAAACACTCACGTAAAAAGGAAGCTCATTACTTCGGATAAGCTCCCTACGTATTATAAGGTCAGCCAGCTATTTCTGGGATTGCCCCCTTTTGAATAAATATCTAAAGGACAATATCATATTCCATTCTTTTCGCCGTTTCTTTAGCTGCTTCTGTGCATAATAATCGCTCCACAATATGAAATGACATATTAATACCTGCTGAAATACCGCCCGATGTAATTATATTTCCTTCATCGACGAATTTAACTCCATGTTGTACATCTACTTCAGGAAATTCTTTTTTTAGTCTTTCAAGGCTTGCCCAATGTGTTGTTGCTTTTTTATCTTTTAATAAACCTGCTTTTGCCAATAATAGGGCACCTGTACAAACGGAAGTCATTAGTTGTACGTTTTCTTTTTCATTTTTAATCCAATTTATTACATGATCATTATGTATTTCTCGCTCCCTAGCACCTAAACCACCAGGAATAATTAAAATATCGAATGGAGGCATATTATCAAAACTGAAGTCTGGTTGTACTTTTAAGCCATTTCGAGTACATATTAAGTTCCCTTTTTCTGATATTGTGTTAACAACAAACGGCTTATCACCATTTCTTAATGTTGTGACCGAAAAAACTTCGAACGGACCTGCGAAATCTAAAACTTCTACATCATCAAACAGAAAAATTCCTACTCTCCACTGCTTGGTATTCATTTCAATTCCCCCATTAAGTTTTATTTCCGAACATTTTACGATGATATCAGATTTCCACAATTCCCATAATCTCAAGTATGTAGGACCACCACTTAAACAGCAATTGCACCCTTTACTTGATAAGAAAACATTATTCTAATTCATTAAATGGATAAAAGACTTCTTTTAATACCAATTATTTCAAATATATTGATCTAACTCAATCACTAATTTAATAAGAAAAAGACTTATCCTATTTTGGATAAGCCCCTGATTGCTGAAGATAAAAATTAATTATCTTTCTAATTTAGCTACGAAATTTATTAAAACGCAAGTCAGTTTATATTCCTCAACTTCCCAGCAAGTTTATAAAGTTGATCGTGCTGCTGAATACGATAGTGACGTCCTTCTTTTTGCAAATACCCTTTATCGCAAAATTGTGCAAGTACATGTAATAAATGTCGATATGAAACGCCTAAAAAATCACAAACAGTTACGTGCTTCTCCTTATAGACCCCTTCATCAGCAGTTTGCAAAATAAATTCCGCAAGCCGGTTTTCAAGAGGAAAGGCGAGACTTTGCGAATACTTTGTAGCCACTTTTGTTGCTTTCTGACTTAAAAACTTGGTTAGTTCACGGAGAAATGTCGTATCTTCTAGCATTTGTTCGCGAAAATGATGATAAGGGAGTGCAAAGCAAATGGTCTTAGTAGAAGTTTGAATCCCTTTTGTATAGTACACCTCATTTAATAATTCCATTTCCCCAATATAATCATACGCATTGATAAAATCAATTAAGGAAACTTTCCCATTTTGATGCGTTACATAAATTTTTGCTTTTCCTTCAATTACATAAAATAAGAAATTCGGTCGCATGCCTTCTTGAATAACCCACTCATCGCGTTTATATTCATGTACTTGTATAAACTCTTCAATTGGAAAAGTAAATAAATGCGCAATTGAGTATTTATCCAAATAATGTTGCCTTTTCTCATTTTTATAAATTTTCATAATCACCTCAATAATATGAGATATCTCATATTATTATACATGTCTCCATGATATCATTCAAACAATGGAGGGGTACAGCATGAATACACAACGGTGGATGAGTACACAGTTTTTTTGTTTTTATATGACATGGGGTGTTTTTCTACCCTATTGGACTGGATGGATGGTTTATACAAAAGGGATTACAGTTTCACAAGCTAGTCTGATTATGAGCTTAGGTTTGATTGCAAGAGGACTTTCTACATTGGTTGCGTTTCCCTATTTATCGGGGAAATTCAGTAGTAAGACCTTATTAAATTGGATGACAATCGGTACGCTGATTGCCATTCTGGGTTGTATTTCAGCTAGTTCCTTTCTTAGCTTACTTGTGGTAACGTTTCTATTACATTTCTTTTACCCAACGCTGATGCCTGCTTTAGATAGCGCGGCTGGCGTCCTTATACAAAGTAAACAATTAAGACATTACGGAAAGAGCCGTTCTTGGGGATCCATCGGATTTGTTGTAGCCGGCATTATCTTAACCGTCTTTACAAGTGCGCTTGGGGATAAAGTGATTTCATGGGCGCTGTTACTCGGCACATTGGTATTCATGGGTCTTGGTTTTATGCGTGCCCCGTTTGTTTTATCTGAAAAACCGCAAGCGGAAGATCAAATTAAAAAAGACGGAATGCTGGAATTATTTCGCGTCAAACACTTTGGTTCGGTTCTCCTTATCGTGATTTTACTGCAAGCTGCGCACGCTTCTTATTACAACTATGGCTATATATTTTTACAAGAAATCCAAGCACCGAAATATGCAATTGGTGTGATTATTAATATTGCCGTAATCGCAGAGATTATTTTCTTCTTAATCGCAGATAGGATATTTCATAAATTTTCAGTAGGCTCCTTACTTACAATGGCAGCACTTGGTTCATCTTTACGTTGGATATTAGTATTCGCCTTTCCAAGTGTTATTGTTTTCAGTTTTGCTCAAACGTTACATGCATTTTCATTTGCAATGGGACATTATGCCTTTATGAAATACTTAATCAAAAATATCCCACATGTACAGATTCCGAAAGCACAAGGCATATATTCTGCGCTGGCACTTAGCTGGGGTACTGCGGCTTTCACGATTTTTGGAGGTTATCTATACGCAATCGAGCCTAGATATGCCTTTATCGGAATGATTATATGTACCATCCCTTCGATGCTGGTTGCGCTTGTTTATAGGAAAAATGAACATAAAAAGGAAGCTGCAGTTACCTTATAAGTATGAGTCAATCATACAGTGGTGTGAGATAAGTATCATAAGTGACAGGAATAAGTTCAAGAACCCTTGAACAAGGGTTCTTGAACTTATTTGAATTTTTGTTTGTTCAATATATTTATGTAAATTGTCGTAGCGTCTTCTTCCGCTATCCTACCTTTTTTGAAACCCTTCATTACTCAAACAATCTGACCCTTTTCCTAAGTACAAAGGCAATCACTCTATGCAGCAATCGATCCCTTTCCGTATTCATTCCATTATCTGTTGCAACCTTAAGTTATATATGTAAGTGTGAAATTAACAACCACTTAATTTCACACTTACGAATCAAATACATTCAAGATTCTTAATGTCTATAATTAGAGCAAAAATAAAGACCATTCAAGGGCTTAATTTGGTTATTGAGCTATTAAAACATAGATAGACTCTGTTGGATAAAGCTTCTTACTTACTTTAAATCCTGCTTTGTTTAATTCTTGCTCCATTTTGGTTGAGGATATTCTTGGATGATTGTGATTTGGATTTTGCTCATCTTCTAGTTCAACACATGCAAAGTAACCATTTGCTTTAAGCACTTGATTGATCAGCTGTAATGTCTCAGATAAAGGTTTTATTTCATGAAGGACTAACGAAGCCAACACAATATCAATAGAATTGTCTGATAAAGGTAAGTCCTTCATTTCTCCTTGAATGGTTCGAATATTTTCAAGTCCCTCATTTATCGCTTTAGAATTAGCAATTTGCAAAATATTTGGATCTATATCCAGTGCGTATACCATCCCGTCAGTTATTTTAGCAGCCGGTATCGTTAAGAAACCCGTTCCTGCCCCTATATCTAAAATATTATCGGTACTATTAATAGGGAGTAACTTCAATAGACTTTCTGGAGAGAACTGCTCTCTTCGTCTCCTACTGTCTAAAAACCCTACCTTTTTTCTGAAATTGTCCATATGATTTGGCTTACAATTCTTTTTCATATAATCCTCCTTTTCAGGCTGAAAATGAGTGGAATGGAATAGCTTCTTTAGAAGGTTTCCTCAACCAAGGCTGCATTGACTCCTATTGCGGCTTTGCTACCTTCCGCGGCTGCAATAATTAATTGAGAAGGGGCAATTATGGAGGTATCGCCACATGCAAACACTCCTTCAACATTGGTACGTCCTATGCCATCCGTATTGATTGCGCCTTGATTGTTTAATTTACACCCTAGTACTTCGCCAATGGATGAGCCTTGTTCCATTTCCGGTACGACAAATCCTCCTTCACGCGAAATGGTTGTTCCCTCTTCAAATGAGATGCTTTTCAAATAACCATTCTTACCAATAAGGGAAGAGATCTTTTGTTCGTAAATTTTAATTCCTTTCTCTTTCAAAATCTCCTTTTCATTAATGGATAAAGATTGGCTTCCATTAGTACAAACAATTAGGTCATTGGACCAGTTATATACAACCTTGGCCATATGAAAAGCCCGAGAGTTTTCCGCAATCACGGCTAAGGGGCGATCTTTTAATTCCCACCCATCACAGAAGGGACAACTAAATATACTGGTCCCATAAAAATGATTGATACGATTTATATCCGGTAACTTTTCTTTAAGTCCAGTCGCTAAGACAACTTTCTTGGCTTTATAAACCTCCCCAACCTCAGTTCCGATTGTAAATAATTTCCCTTTCTTAGTTACATCTATCACTCTTTGCTTCCTGATTTTAACATCTGGATATTTACTTAGCTCTTCGCGAGCAATTCGTCTTAACTCTGTGGCATTTATTCCATCTCTCGTTATGAACCCATGTGATTCATTTGTTACGGAATTTCTAGGTTTATCATCATCAAATAATACTGTGTTTCGCCTAGATCTTCCAAGAACTAGAGAAGCATTTAATCCAGCAGGACCTCCTCCAATTACGGCACAATCTAATATCATTCCATCATCTCCCTTAATTTGCTTTTCCTTTTATATTGTTAATACATTTTTCTTCCATCTTATTTGCAATATCGATGAGAAATTTGTTAGCGAGATCGTCTTTCATGTTTTGTTCAGCCTCTATCATCACGTTTTCAATCATGCAACCTTCATTATGATCCATGGAGCAATTAAATAAATTGGACTCTCCTTCAATTGTTTTGATTACATCTAAGAATGAAATTTCATCTTTCGCTTTAGAAACCTTATAACCTCCTTTAACCCCTGGCGTTGATTCAATTAACCCACCTTTAGCAAGTTTAGTTAATATTTTTGACAGGTAAGTTGGAGAAAGATCTTGCATTTCTGCCAAGCTTTGAACACCTATCGTCCTGCTTTTTGGTAAGGTAATTAAATACACCATTGTGTGTAATGCGTAGTTAGTGGCTTTTGAGTACTTCATAATTTCCTCCTTATTTATAACATTAAAGATATTAAAGACTTATATTGTCTGTAATTGATTTTCAGCTTATCACCCCGTATTAAATGTGTCAATGAGGATGCTCTAATAATCACATCTTTAAACATAAAAGTGGCGATTATCTTTAATTAGATAATCGCCACCGTTTTTTGAAGAAAAAATGGGCTATTAAATGAACCATTGTAATCAGATAGAGTTCCGTCATTTCTTATTTTAATTATTAGCCATTTAAAGATAACCTTTTATCGATTTACTCCTTAATCCTTGTCTGCGATCACACAGGTTCCTTTACCTGTGTAAACAGTAAAATTCCTCCTTTATTTTCACAACAGGACTTTATCTTTCTTTATCATTTCCTCACTAAAATCAACAGTTTTATATAATTTCGGATTGAATCAGATCCTAATATGCTTTGAAGATTCTCAAAATATGTTCCACATCAGGTGTTGGCATTATTTCTTTACCTTGAAGTTGTTGCATCGCAATCCCTTGAATTACTGCAAAGTATAAAGCAGCTAATTTAACTGGATCTTTTTGTACAATTTCTCCTGATTTTTGACCAGCTTTAATAATCGGTAAAATTCCTTCTAGTGCATTGGGTGATTTATCTTTAATTATTGATTTAATTTGTTCAGGTACTGCATCAGAAGTAAAAGCTTGGATAGTAATTAGGTTGTAGTAAGCACCGTCTTCTGGCATTTCCTTTAAGATCATTTCGGTCATCCATTTAATTTTTCCTAAAGGTGATAATTTTTGTTGTGAGGCATAGTCTACAACCATTTTTGAACCTTCTAATGCCCTTTTAACGAGCGTTAAAAAAACTTCATCTTTTGAACTAAAATAATGATAAACCAAACCATGACTTAAACCAGCTTCTGATGTAATGTCACTTATTTTGGTAGCAGCAAGCCCACGTTTGGCAAAAACTTTAAGAGCAGACTGTAAAATCTGTTCTCTACGTTCATCTCTTAATTGTTTATTTTGTTCTTCGTTTCTCGGAGACATGATAAAACCCTTTCTACTATTATTGTTCTACTGGTTGGTAATCATTTAGTTGACCATCACGTATATAGACAACACGACTTACCCTTTCGGAAAGCTCGGGATCATGAGTGACAATTAAAATCGTGTGTCCGTCAGAATGCAGTTTTTCAAGAAGATCTATAATGATTTTCCCGTTTTCACTGTCAAGATTTCCGGTCGGCTCATCTGCCAAAATGAGATCCGGATGATTAGCTAATGCTCTTGCAATGGCGACTCTTTGTCGTTGTCCGCCCGATAGCTTCGAAGGCATGTGTTCCAATCGGTCCAATAAATTGACTTTTCCTAGAAGTTGCTTTGCTTTCTCATTCGCTTCTTTTCGACTGATTCCTGCGAGCTTCATCGGTAGTGCCACATTTTCTATTGCAGATAAGGAAGGGATCAGATTAAACGTCTGAAAAATGAAGCCTATACGTCTTAATCGTAAGTCAGTCTTTTGTTTTGGATTAAGTTTACTATAGTTCTTCCCTTTGAAGATGATTTCACCGTCGGTTGGTGAATCCATAGCTCCGATAAGGTGCAGCAAGCTAGATTTTCCGCTTCCCGACGGACCCATTAAGGCAATGAATTCCCCTTCTTTTACATTTAAATCAATGCCTCGAACAGCATGAACGGCAGTGTCTCCATGACCGTAAGTTTTCCATAAGTTTTTAACATTTATAATCACGATAATAATCCTCCCCGAACTTTGTATTACTCATATCGCAAACTTTCCAGGGGATTGACCCTTTGCGCAGTCCATGCTGGCCAAAGAGCTGCCAACAGTCCAACCAGAACGGATACTGAAATCGTCTCCAACCATCTTTCCGGATCCATTATCCATGCATCAAACATGAAATGGTTAATGATTGCAGAAACAGGCAGTGCAAGAATACCGCCTGACAAACAGTAAGTAAGACTTTCGGCTAAAATAGTACAAATAATGACCCTTCTGGACGCACCAATAGCTTTTAAGGTACCAATTTCTTTTTTTCTCTCAAAAATAGACATGACCATCACAATGGTAACAACGACAATAGCGATGAAAATCGTGGTGTAATTGGTCATGGCGAAAAATGCGCGCATCTTTTCCAGTATTTTTTCTGCATTATCCGCCAAGTCTTCAGAAACGGATCCCGTCAAGTCAGGGTAATTTGCGTTGATTTGTTCTGCCAAGCTTTTCACTTCATCGGCCTTAGCAGCCTTCAACATCATCGCACTGACCAAATTGGGTCGATTGAATAAATTTTGTGCGGTTTCTAGGGGGAGTAGAATCGAGCCGTCAATGAGGCTGTTCGATTCAGGCAATATCCCTGATACCATAAATGTTTTTCCCCTTAATGTGATGCTGTCGCCAATGCCCGCTCCGAAGTGTTCAGATGCATTTACCCCGATGATTACATCCGTACCTCCTGTAAGTTGATGTTCTCCATCTACTTCAATATCACCGATAAAGGCCGACTCTTTTCCAGGCTCGATCCCCACACCTAAAACGGCAGGAGGCAATCCGGGACCAAGGGGAGGGACAATAGCTTGAAACAATATCGCACTGCTGTGAGAAGGATCGATATCATACTCTTTGTGGATTTGACGGGCAATATGCTCCTCGAACACTGTGTTTGCAGGAGGAAAGTTAATTCCTTCAGCCTTGTTTTTAACAACGACACTTCCAGCCATCAAAGAAACTTGTTCTTGTATATCATTATCGAAAGCATCCATAATTCCAGACATAATGACATAAAGCTGAATGGCTGTCATTATACCGAGAATAGTTAAAATAGAGCGCGTCTTTTTAAAAATTACATTTCTATATGCTAATTTCCACATTCAATTTCCCCTTTTTTGATTGACTTTTCAATCAATATAAATTTTATTTTAGTTTAAATATATTGTCAATGTGATAAATTACTTTAACCTTTTTGAATAAATGAGTATTCAGATTATCGTGTGGATTTATTAAATAACTTTTGGATTAACTTGAATTAAAAGGTTTAAACTGGTTCTACCTACATAAAAGAAAAAACACCGCTAGTGTTATTATCCCCTTGAAGTAGACAGTGAAAAAACACCATTTTACACTTCTACTTGGAGTGGATTTTGTATGGCTAAAAAAGGGCAAGTATTTAAGAAATATACTAAAGAAATAAAACAACAAGCTGTTTCATTGTATGAGGAGGGCTGTCTGAGTTATAAGGATGTTGCCCAACAATTAGGTATCCGTAATAGCACACAAGTGAAGGCTTGGGTGAAAAAGGTACGTAATGGAGAGTCACTAAATGAAGGTAGAGGGTCTAGATCTCATGGTCCAAACCCAATGAAAGGACGTCTTCGTAAGAACTTTAACAGTGTAGAAGAAGAGAGAGATTACCTTAAGGCACAGGTGGACTACTTAAAAAAGCGTTATCCCAATCTACACGGGGAGGGATCATCCCAAAAGTAAAACGTTTTAAAGTAATTCATCAATTAAAGAAACGCTATCCTATAACTTGGTTAGTAGAAATAGCTAAAGTTTCAAGGCAAGGCTATTACAAGTGGAAAGATAGTCGTGAAAAACGCCAAGGGCGTATGGAACAAGACGCAGATGTAAAAGAACACTTGATAGCTATTCACCGAAAATATCCCTTCTATGGTAAGCCTAGACTTAAGGTTGCTCTTAGAAAGAAGGGCTTTCAAGTTAATCATAAAAAGGTGTATAGACTCATGAAAGAATTGGAGATCAAATCGACTATACGAAAAAAGAGAACATATTTTGGTCAGCAACCTTCGGTAGTTTATCCAAACCGACTAAAGAGAGAATTTAAAGTGGATAAACCGAACAAAGTTTACGTAACGGACATTACATACATTCGAGTAGGAGATCGATTCTATCACTTTTCTGCGATCCAAGATTTATTTAACAATGAAATTGTAGCTTGGGAGTTGTCGCATCGAAATGACTTACCTCTTGTCATCAATACATTAGCGTCTCTAAAAAAAGAAAGAGACGTGAGAGGAGCCATGATCCATTCAGATCAAGGGTTCCAATACACGTCTAAACACTACAGTAACCACATTGAGAACATGAGCATGGTCGGCAGCCACTCTCGCAAAGGAAACTGCATCGACAATGCTTGTATTGAGTCGTTCTTTTCACATCTCAAAGTGGAAACCTCTTATTTCACTCAGTGTAAAACAGCTGAAGAACTCAAGCAAACACTTGAAGAATACATTAACTTTTACAACCACAAACGATTCCAAAAACGATTAAACCAGTGTGCTCCAATAGAGTATCGGTCCACACTGGCTGCATAGTTTTTTCTCTACTGTCCACTTGACAGGGGTAAGTCCATAGTCGGTGTTTTTCCGTTAAAACATATATTAATTGTGTACCTTTGACAGATAATCGGCTAATTGATCGAAGGTTCCTTCAAACCCCTTTTGTACCATCTCTTGTGATTCCTCGAAGGTCTTGACTTCTTCCTCAGTAGGGGAGACCGGAACACCAATCATTGTAAGTGTTGTTTTGCCATCATGCTCGATGAACGTCAATGTATTCTGAATTTCTAATGGCCAGTTAGCGTTAAATGGAGCGCGTACGATATTACCTTCCTCGTCAGAAAATGAATTGGTATAAACAAGTTTCTCAGGAGATTCAATTTCATTAAAAACAAATTTTCCCCACATAACGTTGCCATCTTGAGACTTCTGGCTGTAATGGAAGACACCATCCGGGCGGAGTTCTAATTTAGTAACATCAAGTGTCCATCCTTTTGGACCCCACCAGTTTAAAAGGTGTTCCTTTTCGGTAAAAGCTTTAAACACAAGCTCACGTGGAGCATCGAAAGTACGAGTGATTTCAATTTTCGCAGACATCTTAATACCTCCAAAAGATTATTTTTTCCATAGACCAAGTCGATCAATAAAATACTTTTGTTGCTTATGTTTCACTTCTCTTTTTCTTTTGCAACTCCTGCAAATAACGATCTAAACTATCCAATTGTTCTTCCCATAGTTCACGGTATTGGTCCAACCAAGAATTTAATTCTTTGAAAGGCTCCGACCGTAGCTTGTATATGCGGCGATTGGTTTCAGCATAAAATTCCACTATTCCTGCTTCATATAGCACGCGCAGATGTTTTGACGCTTGTGGCTGTCGTATGTGAAGCCGATCCGCAATTTCCCCTACAGTAAGAGAACCGTCACGAAGTAATTCAACAATGCGTAATCTACTGGGTTCGGCAAGAGCGCTTAGAATTTTAGTATTCATTTTTCATTTTAACACCAACCTTTTTTTGTATTTCTTCGTTAACTACAATATACCTTAATCGGAATATTCCTGTCAAGGAATATTTAAAAGTTTTTAGTGATTTTCCATACCGAAATAAAAGGTCAGAGGACATTCACCTTTAAATCATGGTGTTTTACGTCCTCTGATTGAATAAAAAATTTTTTGAGTCGGTTAGTTACTTGAATTACCGTAAAAGTAGCCAATAAACATCATTTTGAAAAGAATGAGGGGATCAAGAGAAGGGCGTCCGTTATCTTCTGAATAGTAAGTAAGGTCGGACTCGTTCTAGGATAAAGGAAAAATCGATGTACTGATCAATCTTTCGAAGAAGATGCTCTTGAGGAACGAGGTCTTCAATGGAGACAAATTCAACTTCATTCTGAGTAGTGCTTCTTGTATGGAACAATCGAATTACCGCCTTATTAGTTTCCTATATTATAAAAAAGAAACTAAATCAGGATGCCGAGAGACTTTCACGACAACCTGGAAGAATCTGATAAATCAGACCTTTTTTCCTTTCTCTATTTTTTATTTCCGCCAAAAAGTTGAACAGTCTGCCTTATCCAAAATATTAAACTCGATCATTTTCTCAAGTAATGAGAAATCAACCGGACTATCCCACTGAATACGTACCAACTGCTTGCTGTGATCATAGCCAGCCTGTACAATTTCATCAGAAAAATGATTAATCCCTGCCCTTTCAGGGGCAACAGCCAAATGATGTTTGGCTATGCTAAAGCCAATAATAAATGTCCTATGATCGGTAAACATAGGCTGATTCCACACAATTTTTGGCACTAAATTTGGGAATTTCTTAGTTACCCAACCCAAAACTTCTTCCGTTCGGGCTGATGTTGCGGGTTGTCAATATGCGCTAAATATTCTGCAAAAACGTCCATGTTGTGCCCTCCTAAAATAAAAATTATGTCTTCAGAGAATTTCCTCAAACCTATTCCTCATTAAAACTCCTTACAGAACCGCACGGACATATATATTTTTTCATAACGCACCTCAAAAGTTTTAATTTCACCTGGTTATTCAATTGATGCCTCCCTCTTTTAACCTTCTCTATATATTCCATTTTTGCCCCCCGGAACAATGAACGCATTTAAATAACCTTGATTTACGCCCTTTTATGGAATAACCTAAACATGGTTTAAGTCCTAAAATCACTTAATTCTTCTGTTATTTAAGATTTCCGTTAGTCATAAGAGGGGTCATTTGGTTTAGGGGAGATTTCGCAAAATATTAATCAAGAAGAAGGACTTCGTCACCCACATGAATTTTACCTGTTTTTATCACAGAAGTATAAACGCCAAAATGATTATTTCTTTCTTTTACAACCTTTTTAAGCAAAGTAGAATCTCGTTCTGCATTATCAGGATTAACAGTAATAATCATGCACCTTTCACAATGCCTTTTTAATTGAATTTCCACTTCTCTCCCTATTTTCATTCGTCTACCAAACCATTTTTCTTCTATAAATGGAATTTTTTCCTTTAATGATATTAGTAAATTAGGACGAAAACGTCGATAATTGACCTCTGTTTTCCCCCATATTTCCTTCAATTTATCTAATGAAGCATCAGTTACTAGTTGAATGTGTTCTTCTTCAATCGCCCCTAAAGGTACATGCGAAGGGGTATATTTAACAAGAGAAATATTCCGTTTCGATTTGTTTTCTATTTCTTTAGTTAGGTCTTCATCCCCCAAATCAACAACCTTACCTTCAGGTGTCATAATTTCGACTTTAGGATATTCCTCCATTAACTCTTTTCCTACAAATCTTGCTTTATATCGAACCATTTCTGGGAATTGTGTTATTGTTAAAAACTTCCCTTGTCTTGTTTCATCTAAAAAAGCATGGCTACGGTCTCCATACAAACCATATTCCATTATTTTAGTTTTTTGTACACTCTCTCCATGAAAAGATTTCACAGGATGGCGAACAATCTCCTTGATATGACCGATAAACATTTCATCCACACCTAGTCTAATTTTTTCCTACTAAAAATATTCTTCAAACAAAAAAAGGAACCTCTTCCTAATGAGGAAAGGGCTCCCTAACAGAACAATTTATTTAAAAGATGTTTATTCTAGAGGTGTTAGTTCTTCGATTTTAACTAAGTCAACTTTAAATGGATCTGAATCCTTACTTATTTCACACCAACCATCATCATATATCCATAGAATCATATAGATTTCAGATTCATATAACACCTTTGTACCTTTTTTCATTTAAGCCCCCTTATGTTCTGCAGGGAGCCCATCTACAATTACAACAAGCCTTAAATAGACACTCAAGAGGTAAATTATTCCGTTTCCCCTCTATCTTCTTTACTAACACTCCAATCGTAAGGTAAAAAAGAGTCTTCTCCACTTCCATTCGGAAAGGACTCTCTTTCTTATCCCCTAAGAATATTTTCTCTCTATAATTAACAAATATAGAATCATCCATATTAGTAGGTACTAATGTAGTTGATCCTTTCATATTTTCGGTGAATTTTCCATATTGTTGAATACTTGTTATAGAAAATGGAGTTTGCTGGTATTTTCATTTTTTCTTTTTTTCTTGAAAATAATGTTGCGAGAACGTCAGCACGCGAATACTCCCGCCACCTTTTTGAAGAGTAATTTGCACCTCTATTAAGATTGTCTGTAAAGGACGGTTTTTTCCATCCATATTTGTAAGGTGGATATTCGCTAATTTTTCAAACAATGATCAACATTTCAGAACTGGAACACGATATAATCAGCTATGGTAAGAATCGGGCTTTATCACTTATTTATAGCAGATAAGTGTTCAGGTTAGAATAGATGGGAGTAATATTCAGGAACGAAGCGAGGCAACACTCCGAAAAAAAGTGTTCAAGATCAAATGTAACATCGGGCTGGTAATCCGTTTAAATGATAAACACTGGGCTCCATCCCATAGTTGGAGGGTTTTCTATGAGTATTGTCGTTAACACATTCAAAAAAATAACTTGCAAACAAATTCTTTTATATACCATGTTGGCACTTTGTTTTGCCATCTCTGTCTTTTTTGTTAATCATAATCATTCTTTCTATGAACGGCCTATAGTAAAAGTCGTAGAAACGAATCTGGAAGATACAACGGAAATCATTGATATGAATAATAATAAAGACCATCTTTTTACGCAGCATATTATAGCCGAGTTACAAAATGGAGAAAAAAAAGGACAGCTTATCCATCTAACGAACGAATATTCTTCTTCTGGAGCTTATGATCAAGAATATCATGCTGGAAATGAGCTGTTTGTTTCCATTGAAAAAAACGCAGATGTAAATGCAGATTTAACTGGAACCATACTCGACGTAAAACGTGATAAACACGTTTTGATCATTGCGTGGGTTTTTATCTTTACTTTACTTGTCATCGGAAAAAAACAAGGATTTTTTTCCATAATCAGTTTAGTCGTCAATGCCACCTTGTTATCTTATGCGTTGGATATTTATATGAGTACATCAAACATAAGTTTATTATGGGTATGCGGCATCAGTGTTATTTTATTTACCGTCTTTTCTTTATTACTTATTAACGGGTTTAATGAAAAATCATACGCAGCAATTGTGGCAACCCTGTTAGGAACGTTTGCTTCGTTGTTCATTACCTACCTTGTCATGTTGTTAACTTCCGAAAACGGCCTTCGATATGAGGAAATGCAATTTTTAACTCGTCCTCCTCAATTGGTGTTTATGGCAGGATTATTAATCGGATCTTTAGGAGCCGTAATGGATGTGGCGATTACTATGTCTTCCTCTATCTTTGGGTTATATGAAAAGAATAACAATATCTCAGTAAAAGCACTTAGAACTTCAGGAATGGATATCGGAAAAGATATTATGGGAACCATGACAAATATCCTGTTTTTTGCCTATATAAGCGGTTCCATTCCAACACTTATTTTGTATTTGAAGAATGCTTCTCCATTAGGTTTTACCCTTTCCATTAACCTTTCATTGGAATTAGCTCGAGCGCTAGCTGGGGGTATTGGGATCGTGATAACGATTCCGATAGGTCTATATACTGCTATTTTTTACGTTAATCGAAAGAGGGCGAGATCATGAATGTATTAGTATGGCTGGCAGCCATTTTATTTTTATTGATGGTACTGATTGGTGGAAGTAAAGGAGCACGGTCTTTTATTGCTTTATTCTTCAACTTCGGGGTACTCTTCATGACCATACTGTTTATGACAGATCCAAATGCTGATCCGATTATCTTAACATTGATTGCAAGTACAATCATTAGTTGTATTACTCTCTTTTTCATTAATAACGTGAACAATAAAACAATAACAGCATTTATTTCTACTATTATAACGATCACTATTTTAATCTTTTTTATCGTAATTGTAACAGACGATACTATGATTCAGGGATTCAGTGAAGAGGAAATAGAGGAGATAAGCATGTTTTCGCTTTATATTGGAGTAGATTTTGTGAAAATCGGGGCTTCAATGATCATCATGAGTACCATTGGTGCCATTACGGATATTGCCATTTCTATTGCATCTCCCATGCGTGAAATAATTCATCATAATCCATTGATCAGCAGGAAAGATTTATTCACATCTGGACTAATTATTGGGAGGGACATCTTAGGAACAAATACGAATACGTTATTTTTCGCCTTCTTTGGAGGCTACCTCGCACTACTGATCTGGTTTAAAGAACTGTCTTATTCTATAGGAGAAATCGTAAATTCAAAAGTATTTACCGGTGAAATGATAACGATCCTTTGTGCCGGAATTGGTGTAGCTTTAGTTATACCAATTACTTCCTGGATGACTGCATATGCTTTAGTGAAAACAAGAGAGAAGAACGAGTTATCTAAATAGACATTATAACAGGGAAACAGAATTAATTTGTGTAAAAGGAAGTGACTAAGGGCCTTTGCTTTGTTCCTATTAACCATTAAGAGCTCATTAAAGATAAAAGTCGGTTTATCCCAATGGTTGGATATAAACCGACTTTGTAATTCCTATTTCTCAATTTAATGCTGAGAAATTAGGCTTTTTCATTGCTCCATTAAAGCGCCTTTTATGGAATAACTTGACTACGCTTTTAAACAGCAGTAACTTGAGACTCCCACGGCTAAAGCCGCAAGCCCTACACCTTACGGTGTGAGGGGTGGGATTCTTGAATGACTAAGCGTTCGCAGTCCATTTCTGTTTTGAACAGCCTCCAAGATGAGGGTATCTCATTACCCCGTCCCATGCAGTTAAAATGTACCCACATGGGCGGCATACCTATTACCAGTATGCTAGGCTACTAAACCCGAAATCGCTTTCGATATATTAATGGCTCCATTGAGGTCAGCATGACAGGTGTAGCCACATTCTCTACATTGAAAATGGAGACCGTTTCGATTTTCTTTCGCTTGATGACCACATTTGCAAGTTTGACTGGTGTATTCTGGATTCACCAATTCAAAACGGATCCCTATCATCTCAGCTTTGTATTTGATGAACTCTTTAAGTTGGTAGAACGACCATGAATGCAGGCTCCTACCTTGGTCGTTTTTCTTTGATTTGGTAGTATTTCGAATATCCGTCAAGTCTTCCATGCGAATCACTCCAACACCGTTGGCGAGTGCAAGGTTAACGATTTGACGGCTGATTTTATGGTTCTGGTCTTTCATCCAACGAGACTCTTTGCCTTTGGAATTCTTAATGACTTGTAGTTTTTTCGTTTTTCCTAGTCTCCTTCTTCTTGCCGAGAAGTGTCTACGAGTATAAGCGACTTTTGAGCCTTTAAAGAAGAAAGACTTTGTTCCAATACTGGCAACTGCGAGATATCGAAGTCCCAAGTCAATCCCCATAACTTTTTTACCTTGTGATGATTCCACATTCCAAGTGATTGAAATGGCAAGATACCATTTCTTTTTCTTTTGATATTTTCTGGCTGACCTTATAATACGAAAGGGCGCTTAAGTGGAATAAATAATAAAGTAAAAGACCGCAAAATATGCAAAGTTTTATACAAAACTTTAATATTGTGGTCTTTTTAATATGCAAAAATCATACTGCCATTTCATACATAAATTAAATGCCAAATACAGAAATAGAAATGATAAAAAAAGAAATGGAGAATTGTATTAATGATTATAACGAAGGCATTAAAGAATGAAATAGTAGTTATAACATGAAACGGTATATAGATGGAATGAGTTCGGTATGTGCAGTTATCGGGATTCGGGTTCGTACTGTATTTGATGAATAGTACGACGAAATAGTCTTATATAGGGGTAGTTTTTATAGGAGCAAAAGGAGCTATGTTGTTATCAAACTGTTATTTTTTATTAATCCGACTGTAAACAAGCTATAATGTTCTAATGTGCTATAATTTTACTTGACGATGATTTTTCGCCCTCTCCTTTCAATAAGGGAGGGCGTTTTCTATGCATTGACTAGACTATTTACAAAACAAAATATGTAATTCATTTTACATTCACTTAACAGATGAAAATTCACCCACACCAGAAATATGGTTTTGACGTAAAAATATAATATAAACAGGAGGTTTAATTGTGAAGGTTAATATAAATCTGGTGCGTAATAAACTGAAAGCGAAGCTAAAGTATGGTGAAATTATTACATATGACGACGTAAAAACAGCAATAATGATTGCGAAAAGAACCGGTCATACAGATGACAGGGTTCTATTGGCTAAGCTGAAATATGCATATGAAGCAAGCTAACAACGCCAGGTTAAACAAAACGCGTGTTTTACGCGTTTATTTTTGTAAAATAAACACTCAGCATTTTTGTTGGTTGTACCTCTTTAGTTATCCTCTCCTTTTTCGGTTTCGGCAAGAATATGCCATTATTAGATTCTGACAACTAGAGTAGCTACCGTCTCAATAGGCCTATCTCACCGAAGCCATTAAAGTTCTAAAAGAAAAAAGAGATTTTGATGAAGATTAAGCGCGTTATATATACGTCTCTAAATTTCCTCTTAACGATACCTTTCGATAAAATCTAATAATGCAATCTCAAGAGCCTCCCCCTTTTGGATGCGATCTCTATCCGCGATCTCATCGAATTGTTTCCAAACTTCTTCACTTACCTTATAAGCGCGACGGGAACGAGAAGAGTTTGCGTTTAACTCCATACGTCTGTCATGAAGAGGAGATTGATCCAAAACGGTTGCAGCAAGCTCTTTCTGATCAAGTCTAGCTTGCAACGAATCCCATGTATCTATAATTGTTCGGATTTTTTTAAAATCCTCTGTTGTAAAATCTTCAAATGTAAATTGCGGACGTGTCTGTCCTGTGCCTTCTTCGTGCTGAACACGTATCATATGCGTGTCATCCTCGTGAATGTTACGTGTCACAGGTGTGCTGTCCTTGTGCTCGTCATATGTCTGATGCGTGTCGTGTGATACACGTGCGCGTGTTTTTGGCGTGCCTTCTGTGTTACTTTTAAGCACGTTTCCTTTCCCTCTAATAAGTTCAATGTCTACTCCTTCATAATCAGACGCAATGGCAAGCTTACCATCTTTATGATATTCATTTTGGAGCACGAGAATTAGAGGTGAAAGATAGTAAGGGAAACAAGTCACGTACTTTTTTCCTTTCCGATCGAGTTGTTCGAAGCATTAAAAAGTATTTGAAGGAAGAACGAGGTCAATACCGGCTGTCAGAAGTGAGTCCTTATCTATTTTTAAGTAACCGAAGCCAGCAGCTATCCAGAATCACCGTTTATAAAGCGTTTGAAAAATACAGTCAAGCCATTGAAATGGATCCTCCCATAACACCTCAAGACTTGCGTCATTTCTTTTGTTCCAATGCCTTGGAGAAGGGGTTCGATGTTCATGAAGTTGCTTCAATGGTAGGACACAGTAATATTCACACGACACTGTTGTATACCAATCCTAGCCCGAAAAAAATATTGGAGAAAATCAACTCGCTATAACTGAAATTGGTAATAAATGTCTTGTGGCCTTTTAAAAAAAGAATGGTTACCATACCCCATATTGCTCAATAAACAATAAAATTGTTTGTTAAAATTTTTAAAAGTGCTTTCCAAAAATGCCTTATGCGAGTATTTATTTGAAGAATGAGGGGTTATTTTTTACATATTACACTTTCAATAATAGTTTTATTAGGTTCCTTACGGTAGGGTGATTGGAAGAATTGGAAACAGTATTATCCAACGATAAAAAGTTTAGGAATTGTTCCACGCTTTTCTCCACAAAATAGGTTTAAGGAGGGAACAGGTCAATGCCAAAAGACGATCCAAAAACATCTTATCCATCTGAACAAGCGAAGACGCCTTCGGGAGAATATAAAAATACGGATAATCGTATACCTACAAAAGTTGAAAAAAGAATCATAGACGCTGCTGAAGGTGATCACATTGCAACAAAGCGTCCACAGTAAACCCATCTCATTGAGGTAGGTTTATCTATTGGATCACCGTATACCCGGGAATTCGGTGTGGCTTTTTCTCATCGGTATCAATACCGGCCTGAGAGTGGGGGATCTTTTAAGGCACGGGTCAAAGATGTCAAACGGAAGAAGAAGATAACGATCCTAGAGGGAAAGAAAGAAGCCAAGAACGATTAACCTTGCCAACATATACGGCGACATCCAGGCATACATCGGGTAGATTGATTCGTTCCTTATTGCAGGTAATGACAGCTACGCTGTTGCTACCCCTGGAACGATACATATGAACTTCTACAAAATGCAAAGGAATACTTAGATAAAGAATTTTCACCAGATGGTTATACGCTTGGCTGGAATGTCGGGGAGGTTTCAAATCAATTTATTTTCCATAGTCATTTTCACGTTATACCAAGATATAATGACGAACCATTGGCTGGAAAAGGTGTTCGTTGGGGTAGTACCAGCGAAGCTGTCACTACCCGCAATAAGGAAATGTCAAGATTACAATAAGTTGTTTAAGTTTAATACTTCCAACACGCATACCCCCGTCCTGTTTTGGATGGGGGTAAAATAAAGTTGTTGAATTTTTGATAAAAAACACTTCACCAAACTTAAAACTTGCCAATAAAATCGTTTAGTGTTAGGTTACTTCGTCATGAAGTCACTTCTGCACTATCTGAATAAGGTTGCCACATGTATCGTCGAAGACAGCTATTGTGACTTCGCCCATTTCTGTCGGCTCCATAGTAAACTTCACGCCTTTTTCCATTAATCGTTTGTACTCTTTACGAATATCTGCAACGCCAAACATTGTTGCTGGGATGCCATCGGCAACTATCTTCTTTTGATACTCTTTGGCGGCAGGATGGTCATTCGGTTCGAGTAAAAGTTCGGTACCGTCCTGATCATCGGGAGAAACAAGCGTTATCCACCTAAATTCTCCGGCGGGAACGTCCTCCTTTTTTACAAACCCCAGCTTTTCTGAATAAAACTCCAGTGCCTTGTCTTGATCTTGTACGAATATACTGGTAACAACGATTTTCATACTGTTGTTGCCTCCCTTGTTATTTGTGACGCATGGTGCTCTGCTAACAATCTGGCTGCACGCAATACAACCCACATTCGTGAGAAAGTCCTGTTCCGATATTATAAAATTACTCTATCCATCCTTTCAGTAAGTTTTTAAGTGGTTCGTTGTTAAACATAAGTACTCGATATTTCCCCTTTCGTTTTGATTTTACGAGCCCTGCATCTTCCAATGCAGAAAGATGTTTAGCGATCGCCTGTCGCGAAATGGAAAGGTCGTGCTTCATAATGAGACGTGCCGTAAGTTCATACAACGTCAGCTCGTTACGTTCGGATAGTTCGTCTAATATAAGCCGCCGAGTCGAGTCGCCAAGTGCTTTGAAAATAGCGTCTTTGTCCCAATTCATATATCAAGTATAAGCAACTCTATGGTTGCAGTCAATAATAAGAAACTGTAGAGTTGCGTGATAAAGGAAACGTATTGCAATCTTAACAAGTTAAAGTCACATAATTGTAATTTTGAACCTTATAGAAATAAAAGTAGAATTTTTTATGCAATCGTCGTAACAAAAACGTTCGTTTTTGATAACAACTGTGAAACTGCTCTAAAACGAATTGTAACTTTTGGATTTATTTTGCACCTTTTTTGAGTGCTATTTTGCACATATAACTTTAAAACCCAGCTACCTTCACATGGGAAGATTAGCTGGGTTTCATAATTATTTCACGTCCAATTATTTATAGAACTATTCGAATCCGACTAGTAAAAACGACTGCTCATTGTTCAGCAATCGTTAGCAATAGGTAAGCATTTGATGTTATCTCCAGCTTTTCCCCTGCTCCACACCATGGACGTGCTAGTTTCCCAGCATCCGGCGCTCCATCTAACGAATTGTACTAGACTATAAGTTCCTCGTTACCTTTAGACAGGAAGTATCTTATAATTCCTACTAAAAGCTCGCACTGTGGCATCCCTCCTGCTGGAGGCAATGTTCCCACGTTCCTACCCGATCGGTACGATGAACGCTTGGAAAATAATCATTCCACTTCGCTAGACTTGGGGCTGTTCCTCCACTCCCATTACAGAAGGTTCCTAGGTCATACCCCTACCCTCACAAGAATAAATGCCTTTCAGAATAATCTTTATGGCAACCGTTTCGGATAACAGTCCTTTATTTCAACGTTCCTTGCTTTCCAAGTCCCTTACAACGTAGCTATCCATTCTAGAATTAGGTGCTTCCTATAAGCCTGTGAGCTGGATACCGCCTTTGTTCGGTATAGCGTGTTTCAGAGGGCGCACTTTTACTCCACAACACTCACGTCATCGTTGGATGACACATAAGTTTCCCTATGTCTTAAATCTAGACCTGTACATTCGGAAGTTCGTCAGTTCCTTTCTCAAAGAACATTCTCACCATATCTAGTTTTTCAGCCGTGCGGCATATCCGTTGGCATACCTTTCTGGCTTCAGCCTTCGTTCTGCCGAATCTACCTGTGCTTCATACCCTATAACCTGTCAGTTATAACGCATGCAGGAGTATTGACGGGATGGTTTCAAGAAACATGGCTCCATCATTCCCATCCTCCGTTGTAAAGTTGAAGTCTAAACTGTTAAACTCCCTGTATTTTCGCGCAGTAATGCGCTTATAACAGAACTTGTCGCGCGCACCCTTTAATTGAATAATTCGTCTTGTAAAAGTTTATATTCGATATCCGACTGAACGGGCGAGTCGTGCCAACCCACGGAATAATGCCCTTTGAAATAGGATAGGAGGTCCTGCTATATATCCATCTATACACTCCCATGCCATCCCTAACCATAATGGATTCTGAGGAACGCCTTTCGAATTTAATCGGTTTTGTTTGGTTAATTTGTGCATGAGCTTGAACATGTTCCAATGATTCCCTGGTGGTCGAATTTAATGGATTGCTATCAACTGACCTTCACTCTCGTTCCAGAATTGATGCACCTGTTCGGGAAGAACCTTTATATGTTGGCCAGGCAAGAAGCTGTTCCGTGCCATCTACTATGAAGCCCATCATCCCTTCCTTAACCGTAAATGATTCGGTCAGAACTGGATGCCAATGTGGGCCGTTCATAGTACCTCTTTTTATTACCAAATGTTCAACAATCAAGTACTCCCCTTGTTCATCTGTACCTTGATCTAGAAGTGTAATTGTCGTGCCGTCCGGATGAACGAGTACCTGTTCCATAGTTCTATTCAATTGAATCCACCCCTATTCAGCTTCCATTATATCTCATAATTGAAATTAATGAACATTTATACAGAGGTTTGGTTATTCAAATTATTTGGCCCTTTTCATAAAGAAAGAGCACAACTCTTGCTACAGAATTGCGCCCGATTCTTGAATAAGCATAATCAAAAAACATGGTCGAGAAATTCTTCGCTATTATTATCAGAATATTGACAACGGTCCTTAAAATCCCTAAAATTATGGAAATATATTTAAAGGGAATTGGGAACGAGGCTGTAAGTACGGTTACAGAAATATTACCACTTGAGGGTTGTAAGGGAGCGATAGAATTGAATACATCTAAATTCTCTACTACAAATAATGTAGCAATAGGAACAATATTATTGATAATTTCAGCACTACTGACTGCTGGAAGTAACGTCTATTATTCAAGTAATGTGCAAGACATTAGTCCCTTCACCTTTACCTTTATTAGCTTTCTGATCACTGCTGTGTTTTTTCATATCATTCAGTTAAAAAACTACACGAAAAACATGCAAATCAATTCAAAAAACCTAAAAAATATTATTGGCATCAATCTCAGTACTGCTGGAGTTTTTATGTGCTTTTATTTCGCCCTAAAATATATCGAGCCAGCAATTGTCGGTGCAATTGAAATTGGAGTTGGACCTATCTCTTCCTTAATTATAATTAAACTTTTTTACCGTCAAACAGTCAAACGAGTAGATATATTTACCGGGATCGGTGCGTTGGCTGGCAGTCTTTTTTTAATTTTCGGTACCCTAAATGGGAACTCTGGAATAGCTTTTCAATCTCTACCAATTGCTGTAGCAGGACTTATTTCAGCTACTTTATGTGGTTTTTTTGCAGCTCTAGCAGCTATATATTCAAAAAACCTTAGTAAAGACAACTGGAGTTCTAGTAAAATACTCGCTCATAGATTTTATGCCATTATTACCTTGTCATTGATCCTTTCTCTTCAACAAGGTAACTTGCTTTTACAATTAACATCTAATTGGGTATGGATTCTAGTAGTATCTGTTATCGGTGTTGCCATTCCATTATATTTCCTACAAATAGGTATCAAACACTCTGAAACGTTCTTTGTTATGATGTCTTTATCTTTTATTCCAATATTTACTTATGCATTTCAACTTTTTGATTCGCGGATTGCTACTTCTTACCATTCACTATCTGGAATATCAATTATATTAGGATTCGCTTTGTTTAGTGTATATATAAATAACTTGAGAAATAGATCCATAGCACATAAAAAGATGGTATTATGAAGTAACTCTCATATTGCCACCTTCCGTTAATTGTAACTGAACTGCTTAAAAGGTTTAACTTAATACATTAGTAATTTTCTTATTCGAGAAAAGCGCCCTATTCTGGAATAACAAAAATATGGACTAAGTCCTAAAATCACTTAATTCTTATTAAATAACGCGTTAGTTCGTAACTTCCTTTTCCGTATTTTAGTAATCAAAACAAAAACTAAGAAACCAATTATGTAAAGTCCAGTCAATAACCAGATATAAGTAATTGGGTTTGTCTTAAAAGCAATCAAAATCACATCAATTGGATAAATTTCACTACAATATTGAACATCTTGAGGTATAAAGATAAATTTTAGTTTACATTCTGATTGTGGTAAATAAGCAATTTTACTTATTATAAAAATTGAATAAACATATGAAACCAAGAAAATAGGTATGCAAACAAACCACATTATCCACCATTTTTTCACACATATACCCAATATTTACCTTTTTATATCCCTCATACCATTTAGTTAATTTTTCTAGATAACCGCCCTTAAACGGTATAACTTACATTTTCAAGGTGACCCAATTAATTTCCCTCCTTACTCCAGGATATGGCCCTTACACAAAGAAAGAGCACAACTCTTGCTGTGATATGCTCCCGATAATGGAACAAATGATTAGCTTCAAGAAATCACCAACTTACAAGGAGCTTTCGATGATCGAAGAACATAATAATCTGATTAGTGTTGGCCAGTCATTCTAATCATGTGTTCTCTCTTCTTGTTTTTCGTGAACCATAATCAAAGTTTTGGTGGCTATACTTAGATAACGTTCCCGGTTATAAGCAAAGACCAGTGTACGGGTAGGATTTGAATCAAGTTTTACGTACAACAAATTCCGTTCAGGATTCTGGCGTAAGACCATATTCGGTACAATGGTAACACCCAGACCATTTGTCACAAGTGATTGTGCGGTTTCAATATTACTGGTCTCGAAAGTAACCTGTGGTTGAAATCCACTGTTTTCGCAAAGTTCAAGAACTGTTCGGCGAAATCCGAATCCTTTCTTCAGTAAAATAAACGGCTGGTTTATTAATGATCGTATGGATACATATTCCAAATTTAAAGACGTCGGTGAACTGATAAAATCTTGTAATGTTTTAGACATCCATGGTTTAAGGGTTCGCGGTAAAGCAAGATACAACGGTTCCGTCAACATCGTTTTCGTGGTTAGGCGTGTGTCTTCCACGGGTAGTGATAAAATCGAAACATCGATTAAACCTCTAGCAGTTAATTCCTTAAGTTTTTCAGTCGCCTCTTCAACCAAATGAATACGGACATGTGGATATTGTGCGTTGTATGCCTGAAGCAATGGAGGCAGCACATGCCCGCCCGTAATCGCGGTTGTTCCGATAATTAAATCTCCTCCAACTCCTTCCTTGCGTTCATGCATTTCACGTTCAAGATCATCGCGCATTTGCAAAATTTTTTCGGCCTGCTCAACAAAACGCACCCCATCAGGTGTCGGTTCAATCGCTCCATGACCCCTATAAAAAAGACTGACACCGAGATCCTGCTCCAATTTAGCAATTTGTTTGCTTAATGATGGTTGGGCGATATGCAATCTGCTAGCTGCCCGTGTAAAGTTTTTTTGTCGGTAAACCTCTAATGCATATTCCAATAAACGCATTTCCATGTTTGTTTCACTCCATAGCTAATAACTATTATTGCAATAGATTATATATCTTAGACGAATGGACGTCCATAAAGTATGATCGTTCATATAAGTAAGAGGAGGAGGAGGAGGATGAAAAAATGTTAAAGACCGGAAAAGAAAAGGTTCAGCAGCAATTTGGCTCAAAAGCAGAAAAATATCGGGAATCGTCTATACACGCTAAAGGGGCAGATCTAGGCCTAATGGTTGAGTCAGCGGGGTTATCTGGAAAGGAAAACGTTCTAGATATCGCATCGGGCGCCGGACATACTGCCTTTGCCTTCGCACCGTTTGTTAAAAGATGTTATGGTGTTGATTTAACAAAAGAAATGGTTCAAGAGGCCAATAGAATTGCAAAAAGTCGAGGCATTGAAAATGTTGAATTTCTTTTTGGTGATGCAGAAGATTTACCATACCCCGATACATTTTTTGATGTTGTCACTTGTCGGTTAGCGGCACACCATTTTTCAAATATAAAAAAATCGGTGAGCGAAGTTACCCGTGTTTTGAAACCGGGCGGAAAGTTTTTGCTGATTGATCATTATGCACCGGAAGATCCGGTATTGGATGCCTTTATTAATGATTTGGATCATAAGCGTGATCCGTCACACGTTCGGGAATTTACACTCTCCAAGTGGTGTCAAGTTTTTGAAGAAAGTGGTCTGCTTTACCAAGAAGTTTCGAAATGGGACCTTCGCATTGAATTTCTCGATTGGGTGGAGCGATCCGCGACACCAGCTGATGCGCTTCGAGAGCTTGTCAAACTTTTGCAAACAGCTTCACCTAAATGTAAAAAAACATTCGATATGCAATTGAATGAACACGATGAGCCACTTTCCTTCTGTTTAAAGGTAGTTTTGTTGCTTGGAAGGAGAAACTAATGGTTCTCCTTCCACCAAATGCCCCGATTGTCCAAGAAGACTAATTCCAGAGCGCATTCCTTGCTCCGAGGGCACTGCAAAAGTCAGTATATTAACGAAAAAAGGGTTAGCTCCTACAATCAGTGGTGACTAACTCTTCAAATCGCATACTACATGTTGTGTTTAGTAAATTAAATTAACCTTTTTGCAGTGCTCTCTGCTCCAGAAAAGCGCCCGTTGAAGAACATTTTAGTGAGTCCATATCCTATTTGGTGAAAGTGATCGGTAATTTGTTTGTTCAATACATACTAACTTATTAGCTTAAATCCATACATCGTTTTCAGCAGTCAATTCGCCTTTGGTTTCACCAGTGTTGACTACACCTTTTGGCTCCACCAGCATTATATTGCATTCCTTTTCAGCATAGGGCTTATGCTCCACACCTTTTGGTATAACATACATTTCTCCTTTGGAGAGTTTGACCTCTCCATCACGAAAAGCGATGGCCATCTCGCCGTCAAGTACTATGAATACCTCATCAGTCTCTTTATGATCGTGCCATACAAAATCCCCTAGAACCTTTACCAGCTTAAACTGATAGTCATTCATTTCACCAATGACTTTAGGCGACCATTGGTCACTAAATTTAGACAACTTTTCCCTTAGATTAATCGGATGATAATCCATTTAGATTCCTCCTCTTTCCCTTGCTTCTTATATTCTACATTCTGGCTCTTTAAATGAAAAATTGTGCTGTCCTTATTCCAGAAGCGCGCCCGATCAATACAACCTTATGGTCGCTATTCCGACCAAGTCACCGGTTTTTCCAGAATAACGCCATCAGTCTCTACCCATTGTTGGAGACTGCCCGCCTGGACTTGAATAACGATGAAATACAAATCCTTATTACCGTTATTGCGTAGCGTGCGTACTCCCTCTGGCCCTACGCGAACTGCAGTTCCTTCCCTGACTTCAAAAATTTGTCCATCAACCTGAAACTGACCTCGTCCGCCAATGAAAAGGTATAACTCCTCGTTCTCGCGATGTTTGTGATAGAACGGGACAGTACCCCCCTCCGGTAGTTGGTTCAGTGAAACCTCCATGCCTGTCAGTCCAAGCTTTTCTTTAAGAAAATTCTTACCCGGGATGGGATCCTTTGACATACTTAATAGGCTACTAAAAGAACCTGCTTCCACAACGCTGAAATTAGTTCCGCTCATAGGCGATTCTCCTTGCACAATTTGATTTTCAGTGGCGGTCGTTACTTCGGTTTTTGTACCTTGATTTTGTGTCATTTCCATTCCTCCCAACTTAAGAATAACTATCATTTCAAGAATGACTTTCAAAATTCCTTCGTTCAACCTTTCCATGAGGTGGATGTTAGTTACGCTGGCCCACAGGGTCTGTGCCCGAAGTTTTGTTGCTTTACTGACTAATCCATGCTTCAAATGTCTAATAATGAACTCCTAACTTACTAATTAAACTATCGTAATCTATGCTGCTTCCTGTGCTACTGCCATTAACATCCGTTCTTCACTAAACTCAAACTTCTTTTTACCGATAGCGAACAATATACGAATCAACTTGTTACACAAAGCAATCATGGATTGCATCTTCTTCAATGGATTGTTGGGTCGAGTTGTATAATACTCATGTAATGCTTTAAAAGCTGAATTCTTAGCGACAAGGGGCATGGCTACTTTAAACAAAAGGGCTCTCAATTTTTTTCTGCCTCTCTTCGTAATCTTTGTCTGACCCTTGTGCTTCCCTGATGTATTTTCCTTTAGGTTAAGACCAGCGAGTTTGATAATCTGTCGGGGATGAGAGTATTGGCTGAGGTCTCCGACCTCTGAGAAGAAGCCTATGACCGTGTCCCTGCCAATACCTGTGATCCCCAACATTTGTTCAACACCTGGAACCTGTTCAAGAAGAGAATCCATTTTGGACTCGAGATCTTCGAATTTAAGTTTGTATGAACTCATACTTTTCTAAAAGAATCTGCAGTTCTAATTTCGCCATATCTGACCCCTGACGAATACCAATTGAAAGATTGGCCACTTGTTTTAATTCTTGCATTTTCTTTAGCCCTACTCCACGTTTTACAGTCTGTCTAAGATGGGTTAATAACTCTTGATCAGTGAGTTTCACTAACTCATATGGTAGTAGGTTCAGTTTCAATATTTGGAGAGCTGCTTTCCCTTCCCAGTTTTTAAAGACGGTTAATAGCTCGGGGAAATAACGATCAATCCAGTTGTGAATTTGTCCTTGAACCGATTGAAGATCGACAGATAAGAGATCGCGAATTTTTCTAGCACCACTGAGTTCCGCATAAACACCTTCTGGGATATTCGGTTCAGCGTATCTCCCATCTTTCACTAACTGAGCAATGACCTTCGCATATTTCACATCATTCTTAGTTGGTGAGTTATCATCTAACTCTTTGGCTTTCTTTACATGTAAAGGGTTTACCACAACAAATTTGATTTCCTGTTCTTTCAAAAAATGGGCTAAGTTAAGCCAGTAATGACCAGTGGGCTCCATCCCGATGATCACTTGATCCATTTCATGATTAGTGATAAGTTTTTGTATCCAATCTAAAAGACTATTAAATCCCATTATAGTGTTTTCAAAAGAAAGAGATGACCCGAACTCTACACCTCTAAAGTCCTGAGCTCGTGCAACATGATTGAACTTCGCAATATCAACGCCTATAATTAATGTTTGAGAAGTAATTTGAGCAAGTTTTTGATTTTGGTTAAAATTCATTCTGTAGCCTCCTGGTATCTTGTCCTTTTTGCTGGCCAGCTCAAAGACAATCTTACCAAGGGGCTTATTTTTTTCTCAAATCGGATATTACTTCATAACAGGAATGCTGGCCCTTTTCATAAAGAAAGACGTTTTTCTTATTTCAGAAAAGCGCCCGATGATTGAATAACAGCCAGCTTTCATCACACTATGTCCTATTTTTCAGTTATCCCGGAGGAACCCCTAGGTCACGGCTTTTTTTGGCAACAGTGTGGGTCGGTGGCGGTGGCCCTGGTGCCGAGGTCGTCGGAGCGTCCGACTGCAAGCCGAGACCATTGGGCGGTTGGCCGTCCGTTGGTACGAAAGGCACGCTCGCTGGTGCGGTACCCGTCGCTTTGCGGCCAGCCAGTAGGCGAGTCCTCCCAGGTCTCCTGCCGGCCGTACACGGTCAGATCCAGCAGGCCGTGGGTGGGGGACATCACCTCGACGCCTCGTCTGGTGGTCCAGTAGGTCTCGAACACGCGGTCACCGTGTCGCAGGTAGCACACCAGCAGGCCGAACCGGCGCCCGGCGAGCAGGTCGGCGGCGGAGTCCTGAACCGAATACCATGGCACGTCCCAGCCCATGAAATTGCGGTAACGCACGCTCTCCTCATACGGGCCCTGGCAGAACGTGGCGTAGGTGACGTCGCAGGAATGAAGGTAAGAAAGCTCGCGAACCTGCCCGTTGAAGAACGTGCAGCCCTCGCACTGGGCCGCGGCGGGCTGGCCAGTGTGCCACATATGAAAGTAGGCGACCAGCTGGTGGCGGCCCTCGAACGCCTCCAGCAGCGTGACCGGCCCGTCCGGGCCGATCAGCGGGATGGTGGAGTCCACCTCGACCATCGGTAGCCGCCGGCGGGCCGCCGCAATCGCGTCACCTTCGCCAGTGTGCGCCTTCTCCCGGACCCGCAGCGCATCGAGTTCGGCCTGCCAGGTGGCACGGTCGACCACCGTAGGCAGTGCAGAGGTGTTGTAATTTTGATTCATGCAATTATCTCCTCTCGCTATTTTTTACTTATACATCCATAGTTTAACACGCATGAATACTAAGGACTTCTTCTCGATTGCTAGATTTTAATTGAGGGATAAATTGTAATAAACGTCATTGAGCTGACGGATACGATATCACAAAAAAAGCAGCAAGGTTCAAGGAAAGAATTACTTTACAATCTGGCCCTTTTCATGAAGAAAGACGGTTTCCTTATTTCAGAAAAGAGCCCTTTTATGGAATAACTTCGTGTCAATTTTGTCAAGAATTTTTGGAACTGAGGAAGTTACCTTGTTTTAAGTAGATCGCGCTCTTTTTAAAGGGGTATACTCCACTGTTTGTTATTGTACACCTATCCTTCTGGATTTCTTATCGATTGCTATGTTTTTGAATATTTTGGAGAAAATTATTCATTAACAATGGCAAGGAGATAAGGATTGGTGTCGTCGAGCCGTGGAGGATAGAGAATTACTTCTTGATGTGGGACGGAGGAAAACGATTCTACAATGATTGGCTTTTTCGATCGCGTCCGTAAGGTTTTTTGAGGAAGCAGAAAGTCCATGGCCTGCATTCCCCAAGAGACAGAGGTAGCCATTAAGTAATAAACGCCTGGTTTGACATCTATTATGTGAAAGTCTCCCAACGAAGAAACGAGCGTTCCATGGATCGGGAGCCCTTCAGGTATTGGTTTAGCAAATAAACCGATTAGAACCAATCCCTCAAAAGGAACGGTCGCTTTAACGGTTCCTTTTATGGTTGCTTGTTGATCTGTGGAAATATGGGAATCAGACCAGTCGCTAAGCTTTTGTAAAGAACGAAAATGATTCTCCGCTCTCTGCACAGAGTCCCGAAAATCGGAAGGTGTCATGCCTACCCGCTCAGTAAATCGGGTCGTAAATGTTCCTAAACTTTTTTGACCGATTTCCAGTCCAATATCCCGTACTCTCAAATTCGTGTGCAGCAACAAATCCTTTGCCTTTTGAAGACGTAAAGCTGAAATATAATATACCGGAGGGATACCCATTTTTTCTTTAAAAATACGAGTAAAATGGTACGGGCTATAGGCAGCATAACGAGCCAACTCGGAAAGAGACAACGGTTCGTATATATGCTGATGAATATATCCAATCACTTCACCTATTTCTGGATAACTGTCAGTCATTATCCTTTCCCCTCCCTCCAACCATTTTAATTTCATTGACTTCTTCTTATAATTAATTCTTCCTTTATCAACCTGATTCCTCCTCCTATTGCCCTTTTACAAGGATAATCAGATTGATTTGCTACTTTACTGAAGTGCTCCGTTTAAGGTATAACATAAGATCATAAAAAAGCATCGTTTACTGTTGGTTGTTCAAGATAGCAATCGAAAAGAAATCAAAGAATTATTCATTTGCTACAATTGATAAGAATAATAAATTAAGGAGTTGACCAATGATGACAGTAAGAATTACACCTTATTTAAATATGGAAGGAAACGCAAGGGAAGCTATTCAGTTTTATAAACAAGCAATCGGTGCTGAAGTCCTCACAATTATTACTTACGGAGATATGCCGGAAATGCCTAATACTTTCACCGATGATCTGAAAAATCTTGTGGCACACGCAAAGTTACGAGTGGGTGAAACGGAGCTCATGTTTTCCGATGCTCCAGGTGGTTCGACTATTGAAAAGGGTAAACAGGTGACAATTTGCATTTCAACGAACGACGTGGAAAAATCAAAACGAATTTTTGAAGCTTTGCGGCAAGACGGTCAAATCAATATACCGTTTGGAGAAACCCCTTTTAGCCCCGCTTTTGGTGATTTAACGGACAAATTCGGTGTGACCTTTCAAATTTTTACTGAAAGTCAAAACTAAAATATAAAATGGAGTGCTTGCCTCTATGGCCCAGTGACAGGGTTCCTACCATAGACCGCAAAGTAACGCTATGATGTAAATGATTCTCCCAATTCAAATGATCTTCTAATCTTCTATTGTAACCAAATCAATTAGAATCAAAAATAGTTATTCGGATTGGAGGAAGAAACTTATGAAGAGGATTGGACCCTGATGAGTTACTAGAGCATTCTGGATTGGTTCCTTTAGAAAAACAGCTCATATGAAATAACATAAAAAGCTTGTCGACCCAATCTATTGGGTTAACAAGCTTCGTTAAATCAGAACAGAAGTTAAATTCATGATGTGCACTATAGCATTACAAGGGGATCTTTTCGTAGCCTTACAAGCTACCTTATTCCGTACAACCGCAGTTCGAATTCTGTGAGTCGTCTTGATATCGATCGTGGTGTCGCACCCATTCGCCAGGGCTCGATTCGTTTCGTCCCATCGGCGTTAAATCAAGGAGGTAGTTGTACGTATTCATGAGTATATCGAGGCCACGAGTGTAAGTTGAATAGGTATGATAGATGTTGCTGCCATCACGCAAAAAGACGCTTACACCAGGTTGCTCCCCCTCTAGGAACCAAGTTTCTCCCTTTTGCTTAAGCTCCTCTTTATTCAAGTAATTGTACATAATAGGAGCGACGGCTTCATCCATCGTAACATGGAAGTCATAGTTGAAATCGCTGCCGAACGAAGAAAACCAAGGGAGGTTCCAACCCATGCGCTTTTTGAAGGCGTCGATTTTCGCTAGAGGTGCGCGAGACACGAGGACCAGCGAGGTATCATAGGCGACGCATTTAATACTTCTGAATTGCGCCCTATATCGGAATATACAAATTATTCTCGCTCCTTTGGCCAAGAGCCTTGTTGTTTGCGAATTAATACAATTTGCCCTATATGGTATACGTTGTGCAAAATTTGACGAGCCAGAACCCCAACATGTTCCTCTTCCAGCTGACTGTCATTAACTTGTGCTAGTGAATTACGCAAATTTTCACAAATTAGGCGTGTTTCTGCCAAGACTGCCTTCCATTTTTCAGAATCTGCTGGGTTCCCGATATCTCCAAATGTATTCTTTGCCAAGACTGCCTTCCATTTAGAATCTGCTGGTTCCCCGATATCTCCAAATGTAGCCTTGTTATTAGATGCCTTTTTTCTAGGCGTTGTGTCATTGATTTGTCTAACAAGTAGGGCGTTGTAATAATTTAGATGGTTCACAGTTTGCCAAATTGTATTCCCTCCTCCAGGGGGTTGCCAGCTTGCATCTGTGGAATTTAAACCCTCAAGAGCAGATTCTAAAGGTAAAAACCAGGTCTCAGTATCCCAACTAAAGTCATATTCCATGCGAAAAATATCCATCAGTTCTAGGTTCATTTGTTTTCTCCTCTCACCTCAAGTTATTAATATTCAGATATTGGGAATAGCTAAAACATTATTACAGGGGCCGGTCGGTTTCTCAAAACAAGATAACGCACTTCCATCACTCCTTTATTTTTATTTTTTATTGATTGGTTTATTAACAAAACAACTCCCCCTGACAAACCCAGTCAGTGAAGATGTAATCTACAATCTGGTCCTTTTGTGGATTAAATATAGGAACCTCTTATTCCACAATCCTTCCCTTTAACTTAATACCAATTATTTCAAATCGCCCTAATTTGCACAATCCCTTATTCCACAATCTGGTCCTTTTCATGAAGAAAGACGCTTTCCTTATTTTAGAAAAGCGCCCGTTTGTGGAAGATCATTTAAGATTGAGTTATTCCTTGATCTCAAAATGTGGATTCCACACTACTTCCCACAAGTGGCCATCTGGGTCTTGGAAGTAACCAGAGTAACCACCCCAAAAAGTGTCATGTGATGGGGCTGTTATAATAGCACCGGCCTTCTTTGCCTGTTCCATTACCTTGTCAACTTCTTCTTTACTTTCTACATTATGACCAATAGTAAATTCAGTAGGACTAGAAACGGTCTGATTAATCTGAGCATCATGCGCAATATCTTTGCGCTGAAAAATAGCAAGTTTTATGCCTGATAGTAAGTCGAAAAAAGCTACGGCACCATGCTCAAATTCTTTGCCAACTATACCCTCTGTTGGAAGCCCCAATCCGTCTCGATAGAATTTCAAAGATCTTTCCAAATCATCTACACCTAATGTAATTACTGTAATTCGTGGCCTCATGAAATACATACCTCCTTATAAATTTACATAGTAAGGAAATGGTGGTCTTGTAGCAGGACCAACATATTCTGCTTGTCTCATTTAGTTTAAGATTGATTCAAAGGGTTTAATAAATAGTATCATTTAGTTTAGCTATTTAGATTGTAAAAAACGGACACATTTACTTAGTGGTACTGTTTATTTTAAAAACTTGGTTGGGGGACATGCCATAATAACGTCTGAAATTATTGATAAAGTGTGGTTGATCAGAATATCCGTATTTTACAGCAATATTAGTAAATCTATATTGATTACTATTATATAGCTCTTGAAGAAGGCTTTGAAATCTAATGATACCTGAAAGTTCTTTCGGGCTCACCCCTAACTCCTTATGAAATATCCTTCTTATATTCCTTTCACTGTAAGTGAGTTTTTCTGCCAAAGATCGAATTGAAATCATTCCCTTAGTAGCATAAATGTATTGCAGACCCGTTTGTAGCAAATAATTTGGTTTTGATTCGTTCAACAGTAGGAATCTCTTTAATTTTAATTCAACCTTTTCAATTATTCTTGAAATTCCATTGGCTGATAGGATTTCTTCCGTTATAAATGCAGCTTCATCCCCCCATATATCTTCAAGAAATACAGGATTTCCAATAAACTCAGAAACGGGATGCCTTATAAAACGGTATACAGTATCTGAATAAAAGCGAATTCCAAAAAAGGAGCATTTTTGAGTAAGATTTATGGCTTCAAATTCAGTCATCAGTCCAACAACAAAAGCTCCTTTTGAAAAAGAGGATGAT
Organism: Pseudalkalibacillus sp. A8; assembly: GCF_045920555.1. Lineage (NCBI taxonomy): Bacteria > Bacillati > Bacillota > Bacilli > Caryophanales > Fictibacillaceae > Pseudalkalibacillus > Pseudalkalibacillus sp. A8. The sequence continues at coordinate 1,333,439 of NZ_CP174509.1, read as the reverse complement.
TTCAGATCAAATATAATATCCGCGCAACCATCCGGTATGATACGGTGCAATTTTTTCTGTTCCGATGAATGGAAATCAACGGTCCAATAGCAAGCAACATAAGATTCCAGGCTCTTGTTTGGCAAATATTCTCGATAATGATAATTGGAATCTAACAATTCTTTTTGTAATTTAGGTGGTTGCAAAGGAACATAAAATTGCATGTTGTTTCCTACCTCCTTTAGATGTTCGGAGCGCCAAACTTCATATTTCTTCGTAGGGTTATCGTATCATTTTTGAACTAAAGTTGGTTGCGTTACTCTACAATTTGGCCCTATACAAAAGACACGTTACTCGAAAAACGCGCCCTTTTCTTGATCTTGAATAAGCTACGACATAATATTAGCGAAATGTAGCCACTTAGGATATTATTTTCTATGGTATCGAACATACGAAACTTGATTTCTAATTCCTAATTCCTTAACGAATTATACATATTTAAATAAATTAATCTCTTTAAAAAGGGTATATAATTGTGACAAGACTTTTAAAGGGGCGTGAAGTTTTGAATAGATACCTGGCCGTCTCTATTTTAATTATAATATATAGCTTTTCCTGTTATTTTATTTACGATTACCTACAAGCTATTGATGTTCAAGAAACTAATCTTGTTGATAACCAAAGTTTAGACTCCCCAATTGATGATAACGGAAAACAAAAGAATATTAATGTTAGCATGGCAACTGTTTTAGTCATGATTACCTTAATTATTACTAGTTCCTTTAATTTGATTTCTATATTTACTAGAAGACTTATGCTTATTACCACCATTTTTTATCAATCCAATTACGTGATCAACTCTTTTGAATAAATATAACCTAAATTTCAAAGGAGGAAATGAAAAATGATATGGATTCGATTTATTATGATGTGTATGTTCTTGGTGACTATTACTGCATGTTCTTCATCACCTTCCCCAATAGACCACGATGATAAGAATGCGGCTCAGGATGAAACGAAAAAAGAAGAACATGAGATACAATGGTCTTATTCTGGGGATACTGGACCAGAATATTGGGCAGCCTTAGACTCGTCTTTTAAAGCATGCGGAAGAGGAATGGAACAATCTCCCATCAAATTAGAAGATGCAAAAGCAAATACAACTTCAGAGGCAGATATCCAAATCAATTATCAGCCGAGCTCCTTTACAATTAAAAATAATGGACATACTGTTCAAGCAGATGCAAACACAGACGACTCTATTGTTATTGATGGTAAGGAATATAAATTAGTTCAATTCCATTTCCATGTTCCATCTGAACATCAAATGGAAGGAAAAAATTTGGATATGGAGCTGCATTTAGTACACAAAAGTGAAGACGATCAATTAGCTGTACTTGGTGTATTGATGAAGGCAGGAAAAGAGAATAAAATTCTAGCAGAACTGTGGTCTAAGTTACCTAAGGAAGAATCGGAAGAAAATATTAAATTGGAAGAGAAAATTAATCTTTCTTCTTTATTACCTCAAGACAAAACGGGGTACCATTATAACGGATCCCTAACCACCCCACCTTGTTCTGAAGGGGTAAAGTGGATAGTTTTTGCGGAACCGATTACAGTATCTCAAGAACAAATTGACCTATTCGCATCCGTCTTCCCAGACAATCATCGACCAGTTCAACCTTGGAACGATCGCGATGTATATGAGGTTTTAACTCATGAAAATTGACCTTAGATTTTGTCTTCTAAAGCTTTAAGATCTATTCTTATTTATACTTCAATAGAAAAAAGGTGAGCCGGAAATTATTTTTTCGGCTCACCTTTTTTTCCTTTTTGAAAGATTCAGTCGTCTTCATTTTATTCCACAATCTCCCTCCCTTTTCATGAATAAAGACACATTTCTTATTACAGAATGTTAGCAGTAGGTAAGCGTTTGAAGTTATCTCCAGCTTTTCCCCTGCTCCACACCATGGACGTGCTAGTTTCCCAGCATCCGGCGCTCCATCTAACGAATTGTACTAGACTATAAGTTCCTCGTTACCTTTAGACAGGAAGTATCTTATAATTCCTACTAAAAGCTCGCACTGTGGCATCCCTCCTGCTGGAGGCAATGTTCCCACGACTTGGGGCTGTTCCTCCACTCCCATTACAGGAGATTCCTAGGTCATACCCCCTACCCTCACAAGAATAAATGCCTTTCAGTATGATCTTTATGGCAACCGTTTCGGATGACAGTCCTTATTTCAACGTTTCTTGCTTTCCAAGTCCCTTACAACGTAGCTATCCATTCTAGAATTAGGTGCTTCTTATAAGCCTGTGAGCTGGATACCACCTTTGTTCGGTATAGCGTGTTTCAGAGGGCGCAGTTTTACTCCACACCACTCACGTCATCGTTGGATGACACATAAGTTTCCCCATGTTGAAAATCTAGACCTGTACATTCGGAAGTTCGTCAGTTCCCTTCTCAAGGAACATTCTCACCATATCTAGTTTTTCAGCCGTGCGGCATATCCGTTGGCATACCTTTCTGGCTTCAGCCTTCGTTCTGCCGAATCTACCTGTGCTTCATACCCTATAACCTGTCATTTATAACGCATGCAGGAGTATTGACGGGATGGTTTCAAGAAACATGGCTCCATCATTCCCATCCTCCGTTGTAAAGTTGAAGTCTATCCTGTTAAACTCCCTGTATTTTCACGTAGTATTACGCTTATAACAGAACTTGTCGCGCGCGCCCTTTTATGGAATAACTAAGATATGTCTCAATCCTAAAATCACTTAATTGTTCTTCCACTAACGTTAGCAATAGGTAAGCCTTTGAAGTCATCTCCAGCTTTTCCCCTGCTCCGCACAAAGCATGCTAGTTTCCCAGCACTTTGCGGTCCATCTACCGATGTATAATAGATTATAAGTTCTTCGTTACTTTAGACGTGAGATGTTTCTACCTTTTCAAGCCCACATTTCATTCGATATTGATTTATTTTCTTTATCATTGAGTTATTTAAATCGAATTTTTGTATTTCTGATACAATCGTTTCATGGTCTATACGGTGAACAAGCCGATGTATGTCTTTATGAAGAATGCGAAGGTTGTTAAACTTATCCGTTCCCCCCAGATGTTTAGGTACATAGTGGTGGCAGTGAACATCATAAGCAGTTAAATCCCAACCAGTGATTTCGCACTTCCCCATTTTCATACTAAAACGACTAATTCGATTATCCAAATATTCAACAGTTCTTTCTGGAAGAGTTGCTTTCATTAGTACACTGATTTCAGTTTTAATATCTGGCTTTAATTTATCGTAGACTTTCTTTCTGCCTTCTTCTGTAAAAAGAGATAATGTTGGACTAAAGTTCATTGCATTAACTGTTTTAACATTCCCTATCGGGAACAAGTAAACAGTAGCAATTTTGAACGTTTTAGATCCTGTACTATAAAACTTTTTATAGGTTGAAGTGGGATTGATTGGATGTCCATATTTCCCGACAGAACGAATGCGATTGTACAGAAAGGCTTTTAACTCGTAGGCAAGATGTGAGAATTCTGGATTGACATGAGTAGCTCGGTTGAAGTAGTTGTGGATACCTAAAACAAAACTATTAAAACGTAAGGCATTATGGATAGTAGGGGAATTTTTGATTCTTCGGATGTGTATCTTTGCTTGTTCCTTGAGTTTCTTCCATTTTTTATGTTTGATTCCTGTATGGGCAACTCTTTTCTTTCCCTTAATATCTACTCTTATTGTGAATCCTAAGAATTCTGATTCTCGTTTTCGCAAATTTACAATTTGCGATTTTTCTGGTGATATATCTAGTTTTAAACGTTCTTCTAGGTATAATCTAACTGAGTGATACCATTTTTGAGCCGTTTTTCCATCTCGACAGAGAATTTTAAAATCGTCCGCATAGCGGACGAGGTACCCTTCTTTCAGGTTAGTGCGTTTCTTAGCGTATCTTTCTCCAACTTTTGATTTATAGTCTTTCGAAAGGGGGAAAAACTCCCATTGTCCTACGACCCACTGGTCTAAATCGTTTAATACAATGTTTGATAATATCGTCGATAAGATGCCACCCTGCTGTACACCCTTAGATGGCACGCCTTCTTTATCAATTTCAGCTTTTAGCATTTTAGATATACACGCTAACACTTTTCTATCATGAATGCCTAAGCTCCATAATTGTTTGATAAGAAGCGTATGGTTAACGTTATCGAAGAATCCTTTAATATCGACATCAACAACGTAATGTAGTTGTGATTGATTGATTAGGAATTGTACTCTCGCCATGGCATGATGAGTAGACCTTAACGGTCTGAACCCATAGCTATGTTTGTAAAAGTGGGCTTCAGCGATTGGCTCAAGAACTTGTTTAAAACATTGTTGAATGATACGGTCAAGAATACATGGTATTCCAAGTGGTCTAAACTTACCGTTTTCCTTTTCAATCCATTTTCTTCTAACCTTCTTAGGATGATAGTTTTCTAGTTTTGTTTGGATAGTTTTCACTAATTCATTTTCCGATAACATCTTAATATCTTTGATGGTTTTCCCATCTGTACCAGATGTTTTTGACCCTTTATTGGATTTAATTGTGCGGTAAGCTAATAGAATATTTTCTCTTGATGTGATGATTTCATATAGATAATAAAAGGACTCGTTATTATTAGCTCTTTCATGTAAATCCGTAAAGGTTTCCGTCATATTGTAGTAATCCCAATATCTCAAAGTTGACACTGTGGCATCCCTCCTAAAGAGTGATGTTCCCACATTCCTACCCGATCGGTGTCATTCACGTGAAGAAAATAATCGTTCTAATCCGCTAGACTTGGGGCTGTTCCTCCCCTCTCATTACAAGAGGTTCATAGGTCATACCCCTACCTTCACAAGGATAAATGCATTTCGGCTTTTACCTTATAGCAAACGTTTCGGATGACAGTCCTTGTTTCAACGTTCCCTGCTTCCCAAGTACCTTACAACGTAGCTATCCATTCTAAACGTAGGTGCTTCCTTTAAGCCTGCGAGCTTGATACCGCCATTGTTCGGTATAGCGTATTTCAGAGGGTGCAGTTTTACTCAACACCACTCGCCCCACCGTAGGGTGGGACATAGCATTACACTATGTTCTAACTTTAGACCCTTACATTCGGAAGTTCGTCAGTTCCTTTCAAGTGGAACATTCTCACCTTATCTAGTTTTTCAGCCATGCGGCATATCAGTTAGCATACCTTTTCTAACGGAATGGCTCTAGCCTTCCTTCTGCCGACTCCACCTGTGCTTCGAACCCCAGGAACTGTCATTCATGACGCACGCAGGAGTATTGATGAGGTCGTTTCAGAAAACATGGTTTCATCATTCCGACCTTCCGTTGTAAAGTTGGAATCTATTAAACGAATTCCCTGCATTTCACGCTACAAAGCGCTTATAGCAGAACTTGTCGCGCGCACCCGTTAGTTTAAGAAGAAATCTTTAAAGTTGGATATCTAAATCATTTAAAGTCCCATTCAATATTTATCTGATTTTCTCCGCCAACTCTAAAATAATTCCCTCTGGACCACGAACGTAGCATAACTTATAACTTTCTTCATATTGCTGTATCTCACTAAAGACTTCTGTGCCCTTCTTTTTCAATTTTGCAACAATAGCTTCAATATCTTCAACAGCAAAGCAAATATGTCGAATACCCAGCGTATTTGCAAAAGGTTGCTGAATATCTTTTTCATCTGACGGCGTATAAAATTTGACTAGCTCTATCCATGCCTGACCATCTGGCATCCCCAATCCTACACATGCCGTTTTAACATCATTAAGCCCAACTATTCTGTCCAACTGTTCTCCATCCAATTCCCATTCCGCTTGCACTTCAAGTCCTAAATCAAGAAAAAACGCTTTAGCCTCTGAAAGATCATTTACGTTTATACTCACATGATCTATTCTATTGATCTTCATATCTCATACCTCCTATCTCATACCTCCTATGTTCCTGTTATTTCAATACCTGTATTCGTTTAAGGTTTGTTTGTAATTCTAATTCGCTTAAAACAGAAAATATCCTTCTTCAACAAACCTGCCTCGTAAGTGAAATAAGAAAAAGCGTCTCCACCTTATTGTAGAAACGCACCCGATAGTTTAAGTGTAATATTTCACAATCTTAATTTTCATCTTTGAGAATCGCACCTGGTAGTGTGACAAGAGCTTGTTTTTGATAATTTTTTTGAAAAAGGACATCTTATTTAAAGGAGGTGTATATATGAAGGACAGGACAATATTAAACTTATTGACTATATTTGGAATAGGTGGAAGCATAATTTTCTTATTACGAAAAAAAGGTGACTTGAAGGACTGGTTTCTTATTTATTTTATTAAAACTCTAGTTTCTACTATTTTTGATGGACCAGTAATAAAGACAAAATATTTGCAATATCCACATCGCTATTTCCCTAAATTATTTGATTCAAACATTGTGTTTTTATATATATTATTTCCTTTATCATGTGTCATGTATAATCAATTTACTTATAAAATGAAGCCGTTAAAATCAATCTTAAGTGTTTTCCTTTTTAGCGGTCCAATGACACTTTTTGAGAATTGGCTTGAAAAAAAATACCAATTTAGTGAAATATCATAAGGATTGGAATGGCTATATTACATTTATTGTTCTTTCGTTTACTTTTTTGCTTGTTAAAGGATGCATTGAGGGAATTCGTTTATTAGATAAAAAAATTCACAATCCCTCATTTACTACAGAAAGTAAAGAAATTGCAAAATAAAGTTAGAACAGACCTCTACCTTACAAGACCAATAATTGGTCTTTTTTATTGTTTCTTTATTATACTAATCTGCCCAATTACTTCAAGTAAATTTTTCACAAAATGTAACATAAAAACCCAATTTCCTTATAAAGAGTTATTCCAAAAAATGGCCCTTTTCATGAAGAAAAACGCTTTCCTTCTTATTTCAGAAAAGCGCCCGATTATTGAATAACAATTATTTTGTTCTGTTAAAGGTTATTGTTAATTTTCCACTAAACTAAAAGATTGATAAAAAATCAGTACAATTAAACTTCCAATAAACTAACCAAGCACAAACATATAGACACATCATGGTATACGTCCAGTGTCATGAAATCCTTAAACCAAGTGCTTTTTATATCGAAAAAACGAGTTTGATTATGGCAGCACTGATATTAAAACCTCTGGTAATCCAGGCTAATCAATTGATTTTAACTTATGTGTTTCACTTGATTGTGGTAAAGGATCATGTGATATGGGTTGAACCTTTCTTACGGCAGTATTCTTACCTAGTATAACGGAAAATACAACGATTACGGCAGTCACCATAGTGAAAAGCGTTATTGATTCGTTTAATAATAAAGCTGCAAAAAGAATCATTAAAAAAGGTTGTAAATATTGGATCTGACTTACCTTTGAAATTCCTCCCATGGCAAGACCACTATACCATGCAACATAAGCTAAAAACTGGCTAACTACAGCAAGGTATATAAAACTCATCCAAGCCTTCAGGGGTACATGAATCATTTCGCTAGATAAATTTAATAAGACAGGTATGATAAAAAACGGAGCAGCTATTACTAATGCCCAAGCAATCACTTGCCAACTACCTAAGTCTTGAGCTAACCGGCCACCTTCAGCATAACTGAGGGCGAGGATAATTACTGCAGCAAGCAAAGCCATATCCGCATATTGTAAGTGACCGAATCCGAGATGGATGGCATATATAATAACCGCCATAGATCCTACAATACTTGCAATCCAAAACTTGAAAGAAGGAATTTCACCTGCTCTAATAATCGCGAATCCTGCTGTAGCTAATGGTAAAAGGGCTATTTCTACAGCTCCATGAGAAACAGGTAAACTTTCCATCGCCCATGATGTAAGCAATGGAAATCCTAAGACCGCACCAAGAGCTACTATGATAAGCCCTTTAAACTGTTTTGCAGTCGGCAGTTTTTCCTTTCTTATAAACAATACAATAGTAACTAAGATTGAAGCTATTACCGTTCTTCCTAGCCCGACAACAGTTGGACCAAAGTATTCAACCGCTATACGTGTTGACGGAAGTGTCAAACTAAAACATACAACCCCTATAAATCCTAAAATTAACCCTAGCCGCTCTTTCTTTTCTTTGCTTTCTATCAAAGTATTCCACCCCTAACTTTTAGATAGTAACTCGTATAAAACATCTGTCCCATTTTGTCCAAACTGTTATGAATAAAGTAGCTAATTGGTGCCATTCCGGATTTTCGACTTCTGTTTTGAAGATCTGTATTAGTATAATTAAAATATAATAGTAGCTGGCAACTAAATATATAGCGTTTTTATTCATCTGTCCTGGTACAGAAATAGGGAGGTTTTCTATTGTGAATACAAAATATACGGTTATTATCCGCGAAGTTAAGGAACAAGTGGCAAACGGAACGCTAGGTACAGGAAATAAACTCCCTTCCGTTCGTCAGTTGTCTGAACGATTTAATTGCAGTAAAAGTACGGTAATTAGAGCTTATAAAGAATTAGAAAAGGAACATTTGATTTATTCAGTTCCTAAAAGTGGGTATTATGTTGTCAATGAATATCAAACTTTTAAAAACGATAACAAAAAGATTGATTTTTTATCCGCCGGTCCAGATAAAGAAGTAATGCCTTACATTGAGTTTCGACATTGTATAAACCAAGCTATCGATATTTATAAAGAAGAACTATTCAATTATTCTGATCGACAAGGCTTATATTCATTACGCCATCAACTTATTAAATATTTACAGGATTTGCAGGTATTTACTGATCCAAAGAGATTGTTTGTTGTGTCGGGATCACAGCAAGCCCTTAATATGTTGGTCTCAATGCCTTTTCCAAATGGAAAAAGTAATATTTTAATCGAACAACCTACCTATTTCGGATTTATTGAATCTATTCATCTTCATAACACGACTACTTTCGGTATCGAGTTATCAATGGAAGGAGTGGATCTGGATCGTTTAGCATATATATTTCGAAACAATGACATCAAATTTTTTTATACTGTACCAAGGTTTCATAATCCACTTGGACACAGTTATACAAACGATGAGAAAAAAAGAATCGTGAAGTTAGCCCAAAAATATGATGTTTACATAGTCGAGGATGATTTTCTAGGTGATCTCGATCCGAACCCGAAATCTGATCCTATGTTTTCTTATGATCCTTCAGGGAGAGTGATTTATATTAAGAGTTTCTCTAAAATTTTTCTCCCTGGATTAAGACTTGCCATTGCAATACTTCCAAATTTAATGATAAACACATTTTTGCGATATAAATTCAGTTCAGATTTTAATAGTTCTGTACTTTCTCAAGGAGCCTTAGAAATCTATTTAAAAAGTGGTATGTTTAATGGACACATCAGAAGAATAAGAGGTCTATATCATAGAAAGATGCAGTTACTTCAAGAAGCGTGTGAAATGTATTTTCCTTCGTACACTTCCTTTTCTAAACCTACTTCAGGATTTTATTTAACAGTATATCTTGCTGATCACGTTAAGGCGAAGCGAATGGTTGATTTATTGTTACGGGAAAATATCTACGTGGATGATGCAGTAAGGATGTTTTTACCAGAGTATAGGAAGGAAAATATGCTTCGTCTGAGTATTTCTCAAGTTAACGAGAATCAAATTAAACAAGGAGTGGAACAAATTGCTCGATGCATTGACTTCATTCATAGTAGGAAACGTTCTATTTTTCAGAGTCCACCTTCATTATTATGAGGGTTAAATCTAAAGGGCTTTCTTTCTTAAAACGAAATACAATTGGCGTGTAACCAATTTTGATCAGCCCAGAGAACGTGCTGCACTTAAAATAGAAGTTGCTATTTTAAAATCACTTATGAATAATGAGTACAACATGGTTCTTACTCTAAAAAATTAATTAACGTTAATGAAGTTGAGCATTGATTTACCACGTCTTTATGTAATGTTACACATTATAAAACGTTAAGGATATGTATTAAAAATTCCAACTCTCTCAGTGACCACATCAAAAAAAGCCCCCAGTATCGCTATTGAGGGCAAAAACTGACGAATCTTCTCTTTTAAAGTCGTTGTATTTACTGTTTAGGAGGCTGAATTATAAAAAAAGGAAGTTTTTCTATTCCAATTAACCGAGCATAAGTAAACAACTGTCCTTTATGATGAATCTCATGATCAATCATATTATTAAGCCACATTTTTCCTGATGCAGTAAATTGATTGAAAACCAGTTGTTGGTTCAAATCTGAATCAGATAATATTTTAAAAGTGGATTTTGTTTTTTCTGTATACTCACGAACAATATTTCTTATATCATCCATTGTTTCAAACTGATTAGATGAAGATGGTAGAGTAAATTGACCATCCTTTATGGATTGTACAAACGTATTGGATGAGACTGCAATGTGGATCGCCATAGCTCCCAATGAAAATGCATCTTTCCAAGGTTTATAATCTATATACTCGTTACCAATTAAATCTAATATATCGTGAAGTACATCCCTATGGCACATCCAACGTTCAAAATACTCGTTTTCTTTCTCCACGTTAACGCCTCCTTGATAGTTTCAATATTAATATTATTCTATACCTAACAGAATACCTGTAATAGGTTGGACTTCAATAAGGTACTTATTTGTTTTATCAATATGGCCCTATCTGTCGAATCCGTCTACCCTTATGAACCTTCACCAAAGTCTAGAGTACTTCCCGTTTCTACCAAAGTCTTCGTATTATTCAAAATCATCCACCAGGCTTTGTCACTGTTTTCATAATGGGGATCACCTTCTTTCCACTGGTCATGAATGAGTGTCAATTTCGTGCATGAGCCAGTAGGTTTTAGAAGATAAGAGATTCTTGACTCAAATTCCTGATCACCTTTCCTATACGATTTTCCGGTATTGTGAGTAAATCGAAGTACCTGATTCGGTTCATATTCCAATAAGTTTCCGTATACATGCACTGTCTCATCTCCGTCTACTCCAGGACCGACATACTCCAAGAGATCGCCCACTTGAAATGTTGATTTGATGACACTTCCATAATAAATCTGTTTTGTACCCCCAGGAGAGATCAATGCCTTCCAAACTTCCTCTGGTGTACCTGCAATATAAAATTCGTACTTCAAATCCTTCATGATTTTTATACCTCCTAAAAATTATATTCTGTACATGTACATCATAAAAAAACTTCACTGACATATACGGTCAGTGAAGTGAAGTATTTTGATAATGACTGGATAGTTCAAGGCAGATAGTTTCCAATTTTTCTTGTAACAAAGTAGGCTCCAGAATGGTAATGGATTTACCATAGGGGAGAAGAAAGTAAGGTACAAAGGTATGTATAGACTCTTTATTAACCTTAAAAAGAGCTTGATTGTTTGATCGTTCAATCAGAGCATGACTAAATAACCAATGCTGACATAAATCATCAAGCGCGTGTGTTTTGCCTTTAATACGAACGGAAATGAGTTTTTCAAGTTGGTTTGAATCAGGTAAAAGGTCTTTTAGAAAGAAAGAACGTGCTGAAAATCCCAAAGGTCGGTCAAATTTCTTTTCTGTTCGGGATAATACTCGAATACGATCGATTCGAAAACTTCGAATTTCTTTTCTCAGATGGCAATAACCGACTGTGTACCACTTGCCTTTCCAATAAACAAGACCATAAGGATCAATATGGCGTGATTGTGGTTCGGTTTCTCCCCCTTTATGGTAAATAATAAATAACGTATAACTGTCAGCAACAGAATTTTCCAAGTCTTGGAGAGTGGATTTTAAAGACGGTTCGATAGGAGGATGGATGGTTTCAAACCCTCTTGAATGGCGATTGATATGATCCAATTGATCCTCATTTGTAAACATTTTCAGCTTAGAAACTGCTTCATCCAAGGCTTCACTAAAGGGATACCCTGCATCTATTGCAAATTTTGCAGCATGAATAAGCGCTTTCTGTTCATCCTGGTTAAAAAATAAAGGTGCTTTTGTAAACTCATTCAGCAGACTGTACCCACCATTATGTCCGGCATTTGAAATAATCGGTACTCCACTTGCACAGAGAGCATCAATATAGCGGTAAACCGTACGGATACTGATTTCTAATTCCTCTGCCAACTTCTTAGCAGTCATTTGTTTTCTCGTTTTAAGGTGCCATAATATAGAAAGCATATTAACCATTTTAGTCATTCGGAGTATTCCTTTCTCGAAGATTAAGGATAAGCATTCTGGCGCTAAATATATCCATATTGAAAATTTTCTTTTGAGCATGTAAACATTTTTTTTTACTAATCATGTTGAAGAACATTCTCCAACATAACAATTTATCCTGCTTGCCCACTGACCATATACTTATTCCGCCCTTTAATTGAAAACGAAATGTGTTTAAGACTATATTTATTCTGTTTAGAAAATAAAAGGAATAAATCTCTTGGTACTTTTTTCATATTGTTTAAACGTTTCTCCATATTTTTGTCTTAAGTATTTGTCGTGCTGCGGGATATTGTAAAATACAAAAAATAAAAACAAGATGAGGGGTATAATCCATGACCAGATATTTCTTGTTAGAAGCGCGAACCCGCTGACCCATACCCAATCACCAAAATAATTGATATGAACAGAATATTTAAATAATCCTTCTGTATAGAGTTTCCCCCTATGTCGGCTGTCTTTTTTCCATTGATTTCTCAAAACTTCAGAAAATGTATTAATAAAAGAACCAACCAAAAATATAAACACAGCTATGAAGTCAATAAAATCAAGATGTTTATCTATGACACCACCTAACATGGAGAAACCTATATAGTAAATGGCAAAAGCTAAAGGTACATTCAAAGCTTCTCCCCACGTAATTCCCCGTTTTAATAAATAAAAAATCATGAAATTCATTCGAATAAATATTACAATACAAAATACAAATAACATAATCCTTCTATGGTAATCACCAAGGGGTAACTCAAAAAATTTATTCCCTCCCAAAAACAAGAACCAATAAGCAAAAACAAGAAAAGCACACTGTAATATAAAAATAAACCATCTTTGAATCAAAGATTGATCTCTTTTACCATACATTTTTATATCTTCCTCCAAAATTATTTCAATTCCCAACTCTAACCTAAAATGGCTTAATGTAGTTAAAATTCTGTTGCTGAGCAGAGTAACCCCTTCTCCTGAACTTCTATATTTTTTAATACTTCCTTCTTTTATTTTATAATCTGGTCCTTGAAATAAAGAAAAAGCACAATGCTTGCTGCAGAATTGTGCCCTTTAAATGGAATAGCCTTATTTCTGAAGCAATGCTCATTAACTCGTTCAGTGATTCTCTGGCTTGTTGTTATTAAAAACTAATTGCCGGGCAGCTGGATGCCGGGCCAGCCGCTTACATCGCATTGGCCATATTCATTATCACCCACAGCAACCACCGTGCCGTCCGATTTAAGCCCGACGGTATGGGCACAACCCGCCGCTATCGCCACAATATCGCGCCAATCACTTACATTACATTGGCCATACTCATTCCAACCTACAGCCGCCACAGTACCGTCCGATTTAAGGCCGATGGTATGATTACTACCCACCGCTATCGCCACAATACCGCGCCAGCCGCTTACATCGCATTGGTCATGTTTATTCAAACCCACAGCCGTCACCGTTCCGTCCGATTTAAGACCGATTGTATGAAGATAACCCGCCGCGACCGCCACAATATCGAACCAGCCGTTTACATTGCATTGGCGATACCGATTATTACCCACAGCCGTCACCGTGCCGTCCAATTTAAGACCGATGGTATGCCAGTCACCCGCCGCGACCGCCACAATATCATGCCAGCCGCTTACATTGCATTCACCTTCATTATTTCGGCCCACTGCTACCACAGTGCCATCCGATTTAAGCCCAATGGTACGACGCCAACCCGCCGCAACCGCTACAATATCGCGCCAGTCATTTACATCGCATTGGTCATGCTTATTCCAACCCACAGCCGCCACAGTACTGTCAGATTTAAGAACGATTGTATGAGCATTACCCGTGTTCGTCGCCATATGAACATTACCAGCCGCGACCGCCACAATATCGCGCCAGCCGCTTACATCACATTGGCCATATTTATTATCACCCACAGCCGTCACCGTTCCGTCAGATTTAAGCCCAATGGTATGACGACGACCCGCCGCTATGGTATCTTTAGGCCACCGTTTCACCTTTAACACCGCTTCTTTCGGTGAAATGTAATCCATGTTTTACCTCCTTGAATATAAGCAACCCTGCAGTTACCTGACAAGTATAGGTTGCTTCAAATGTAAGCAACTGTATGGTTGTGTGATAAAGGAACCCTATCTAACTGTCATTTTAGTTTATTCCATTATCTGGCCCTTAAAAGGAAAAAGCACTACTTTTATTCAAGAATAGCGCCCGATGTTGAAGATCGTATTTAGACTGATCCGCGTTGGCTTTATTACAGAAAAAACCGAATACTTAGATATTAAACAAATTGAGGCGTTATCCTTCTAGATCAACGCCCCGCTACTCAACAATCTTGCCCAATTCAAAAAGACGCACTTACTCTGAAGTGACCCCTTTAAACAGCAGTCTCGATTTCAAGACAATCTTAACAGCCATTAATATCGATCTTCATTTACTGCCCCCTTATATGTCCTCGTGACAGAGTTCTTACCATACCGCAAAGCACCATGATGTCAATGATTCTCCTAATTCGAATGCTCTTCTTTTATGATTTAAATGTAATGAATTATAGGATTTCTATATACCCTTCTCCTCCATTCACCCTGATTCTTTGTCCATCCTTGATCAGCTTCGTTGCATTCTCCACACCGACAACTGCTGGCAAGCCATATTCACGGGCAATAACCGCTCCATGGGTCATCAGTCCGCCAACTTCGGTGACGAGACCTTTTATCGATACAAACAATGGTGTCCAGCTAGGATCAGTAAAGGCAGTGACTAAAATATCTCCATCTTCTAGATTTGCATCTTCCATGTTTAAGATGACGCGTGCTCTGCCCTCTATAACTCCGGAAGAAACCGGTAGACCTACAATAGCTCCGGCTGGGAGATTTTCTCGTTTGTATTCACCTAAAATGATTTCACCATTAGACGTGATAACACGTGGGGGAGTTAGTTTTTCATATAATTTGTACTCGTCTTTTCGTTTGCTGATGACTTGGTAATTCAGTTTGTTTGTACCTACGACTTCGCGAAGTTCCTCAAAAGTAAGATAGTATATGTCTTCTTTTTTACGAATAACTTTGGCTTGTACAAGCTGTTCGGCTTCTTTCATCAAAGCCCGCTTATAAACGAAGTAGCGATTAATCATGCCGTATTTTGGATACTCCCGATAACCGATGAAATTCCGGATCAGGCTGATCATTCGTTTTGTCTCTTTGGCTTTTCGTTTACAATCCGGTAATTGTTTCAATCGATCTAATAACTCTTGTTCTTTTTTCAAAGCTTCCTGTCGCCCTTGCTCAAATTTCCAATTGCTTGCATTAGGCTCAAAGTTTTTGATGTTACTGAGAATCATAGGGACAAGTGTGGTTGGTTTTTCGCTCCAACGAGGTTTAGTAATATCGATTTCCCCGGCACATCGCATTCCGTACTTGTTGAGATAAGCATTGATAGCGGCTTGGGCTTCCTTTCCACCATCAAACTTAACCAGTTCATCCAAAAAGTTATCATCTTTTACATGTTGTAAATAGTCAATTACTTCTGGATAAGGACGAATCACATCTGCGACATCCAATAGCGCCAGACCCATTTCCGAAGTAATATTGTTTGGTACAGATTGAGACAGCGTGTCTGCTACGTTTTTTTCACCTAACCACTTTTTCATTTTTTCATTGATCCATGATGAAGCGTCCATAGCAGCCCTAATCACATCAGAACTTTGTGGGTCAAATAAAATCTTCTTTAATTGCTGGATATCTTCTAGAATAAAATCAAATAAATCCGGTCCTGATTTCGTTTGGATGTTTTGCTTTAACTCTTCTATCGATGTTTGACTACTCTTAATCAAATCAGAAACGATTGTCGGATCGTTTTCGATTTGTACCGGCATTTCTGTATTGCTACTCCTGGGACTCAGTACTTTTTTATCATTTGGTAACGATTTTATAAAACATTCTCGCTCTACTATGTTCATGAGTGCGTCTTTTATGAGCGAATCGGATTGTCCCAGGGTATTTAATAAAATTTCTCTCCTGTCAGGTGAAGCCATAGAATGTGTGATATCAACAAACAACCTTCCACCAGCTTTACGCATGGGTGCAGGAGTCGTTAACAGGAAAAAAGACAGTCCCAATGGTTTCATGGGATCGGTCATCATTTGTTGATGACCAACAGATACATAGACGTGATTTTCTTGATCATTCGCTTCAGGGATGGGGTATAAAGTCGTGATTGGACGATTCTGGACAATATAAAAAGTATCATCAACCAAACACCATTCGATATCTTGCGGACAGCCAAAATTCGCCTCAAGCTTTCTACCAATCCGCTCAAGTTCTAACACTTGCTCATCTGAAAGGGTCGATCGATTCTGCTGACCCGGCTCAATTTCCTTTTCCTCCGTTCCGCCTTCTTTTCGTGTATATATAGCCAACTTTTTGGTGAAAATCCTCTTCTCCACAATCCTACCTTCCCGCACTTTATAATTGTCCGCAGACACTAAGCCAGAGACAAGTGCCTCACCCAGACCAAAGCTAGCATCGATCGACAGCACCTTGCGGTTTGAGGTAACTGGATCAGCTGTAAATAGTATTCCGGAAGCTTTTGGAAAAATCATCCTTTGAATAACAACAGACAGATAAACCTTGCGATGGTCAAATCCGTTTTGCATGCGGTAAATCACGGCACGATCCGTAAATAGGGAAGCCCGACATTTTCTAATGTGCCGTAAAATGGCTTCTTTTCCGATGATATTTAAATAGGTGTCTTGCTGACCGGCAAAAGAGGCATGTGGTAAATCTTCAGCAGTGGCACTGGAACGCACTGCATAAGCATGCTCGAAACCAAAAGTTAAGAAACATCGATCGATATCTTCTTCGATCCCCTTCTCGATCTCAATCCCCTCAATCAGTTCACGAATCTTCCTGCTAATTTCACTAATCCTTTCTTGTTCGTCCACTTTTTGGACTGCTAGTTGTTCCAGTAATTGATGAAGCTCCTCATTTTTCCCAATGACTCTTTTATATACCTCAGTGGTAACACAAAATCCCTCTGGTACAAGTATTCCTTCAATCCTCGAACATTCGCCCAAATTCATCCCTTTGCCACCGACCACCATTTGTCTCGTTTTATCGATCTCCCGAAACTCTAGAACATATGGTTTCATCTCTTTCCCTCCCATTTATCGCTTAATACCAAGACGAATCATATGACAAAAATTGTTCATCTGATTAAACCAATTACGCTGTCCACTCGTTCTTGCTCCTGGCGAAGTTCCATGTTCATATCAAACACTCCATTAAAAAAAATCAAAATAGGGGTTGACTGAAAAGGATTTTATGATGTATAATTAAAATAGGGATAATTTACATAAAATTCCATTATTGGTTTAACTATATAAATATACCACAGTTTCTCATTTTTATCAATGTATTTACAAGACCATAATTGTAGCAACTACAAAGGGAGAAAAACCCTATTTTACAAGACAAATGACTCACGAAAAATGATATCCAAATATCCAATCATTTAGTGATAGCGTCAGGAAAATATAGATTTACAACGTTAAGAAATTCCAATATTAAAAAGCCCAATTTCTTAGTACAATGTACCCTATTAAGTAGACACCAAAAAAAGTCTACCAATAGGGTACTTTTTTGTATAATTAAGAAACACAACTAGAGATAACATGGAGACGGGAAAATAATGAGCTATTGAGGTCGGTCATATCATAGCGTCAAAACCATCTGAACTCTAAAATACAAAATGAGCACCGATCCTCAAGGATGGTGCCCATTAAAGCGTCCTATAATGGAATAGTTGAGTATCTACCATTACTGGTTTAGTTGAATTAGAAGAAAGTCAAACATTTTCTTTAACCCTGTACCAATACTTATAAATTTCCGAATAACCAATTTTAGAATAAAGTCTTAATGCAGGTCTGTTATTAAAAAGAACAGCTAGGTAACTGTATTTAGCTCCATTTTCTTTCCCCCATTTTAGTAAATTCAATATCAACTGTTCACCGAACCCTTGATTCCTAAATGTAATATCAGTGACAATATCATAAAGCCCTATGTACTCCCTTTCTATAACCCCAAGACCACAGGCAATTACATCATCCTTATAATATAGTGATATAAAGCACTTTTGAGTTGCAATATTGGATAACATTTGAACCATCGTATCCTTGTTTTTTTCTTCAACATTATTCAGTCTACAAAAATTATCTAGCCACTCGACATTAATATTTCCATCTAGTTTTATGGAATGGAAGGTTGGTTCTATGATACCTTCTAGCTTCATGATTTGGACACTTGTACAATCAATCAAAGAATAAGCCTTCTCCTCTAATATACCATCTAAATTTCCTGGTCTAACAAAGGGTGTGATTTTAAATATAGTACGTAAATCATTATTGGAATAGATGTTCTCGCATTCTTCAATTTTTTTATTCAAATCATAAGTGGAATAATGGATGGGATTAATTGAATTAGCACGTTTCGTATAGCCATTTGAAAATCGAAGGACCCACCCATCATAATGTAATGTAGATAAAGGCTGCCAATTGTTCAAAGACAGTTCTTCAATAATTTTATAATTCATTTTATCCCTCCAGATAGTTACTGAATTATAATACATCAATTTGCATAAATATTCAATAACTTAAATCTGGCCCAATTCAAAAGGACACCTTCTTATTAAAGAAAAGCGCCCTTGTGGAAGATCATTGCAAAGCCTTATTGAAGAAAAGCCCCTGGTTAGCTTTATAAAAAAATAAACTCCATTGAAAATTATTATCTAATGTATGATGAAAATACTTTTTTCAAAAGAAGCCCCATCCTGATTAGTCACAATCATATATCTTAAAAATCATCGTCTATTTGTTTATTACGAAGGTGGCAAATGGGGGACGGCATAGGTTTATACGTACAAAAGCTTGGATGAACGAGAGGGCTGTGCGGATACAGCCAATATATAGGTGTGCGCTAAGCATGGAAGTTATCTGTATGGTTCAAGATGAAGCATGGTAATGCCTTCAGATTTAAGCATGGCTAGAAAAGGCTGGACAGCTTCCAGGGCAGGAAACAGCTCTGCTGCCTGAAGAGCACTTTCCATGTCTGACCAGTAAACCAGGTCAACCCATCCAGGTCCGTTGGCGTCTTGTAATAGCATTCTTGCTTCAAAGCCGGAGAATTGTTCTTTTAGAACAGGATTGATTTCTCCAGCCGTTTTGACCAATTGTTCACGATTTATTCCGTCCTTTAGCTGAAATCTAACAAGCTCTAATGTGTTTGGTTTCTTCAATGCTTCGTTCATCCCCGCTTGTTCTTCGATACTGAGATGGAGAAATGTCATTTGTTTTTCCTCAATTCTTTGGATAAACGGTTGAGTTTCAGGTAAAGCCAGCACAGTATCCACCGCTTTTTAGCAGATTCAAGGTCTGACCAGTAAACAACATCTACCCACTGATCGGTTGTTTTAGAATAAAAAAGCGTACGCGTGTAAAATCCTGAAAAGCTTTGTAAGGTCTGATCCGCTTTATGAGAAAGATTGATAAAGTCATCTACCTGTACACCTTCTTTCAATTTGAAAATGACTAGTTCTACCACTTTAGGATAATTCATTGATAAACGCTCCCTTTCATTTGAATTAAGCTGTCAAGGATGAGCGTAACATCTAATGATGTCATTTCGTGTCACCTTTATATGATAAAATGAAAAAAAGTAAAGTTTGGGTGTGTGAATGATGAATAAGTCGCAACGCTTGATTGAAATTTTGATGACCATCAACTCCAGAAAAAAATTCACCATCAGGGAGCTTACAGAACAGTTCCAAGTGTCCAAGAGAACCATTTTAAGAGATTTGCAGGAATTGAGTGAATTAGGTGTTCCGCTATATTCGGAGTTCGGTATTCATGGCGGATATCGCTTGCTGAATGATTGCATGCTGCCCCCTATCTATTTTACCGAGAAGGAGGCGGCCGCTTTGTTTTTTGTCTCCGAATCGTTGAGGAATTATCGCCATTTACCTTTTGAAACGCAAATTGAAACGGCGTTGAAGAAGTTTTATCATTACTTGCCTCCGGACAGTAAAGCTCAAATTGATCGGCTTCGCTCCAAAATCTTGTTTTTTGTACCCGCCCGTCAGCTCGAAACACCATTCTTGGCTGAATTGCTTGAAGCGTCGATCAATCAGCATATCGTCACTGTGACTTACGAATCTGAGAATGGAAAAAGCAAAAGAGATATTCAGTGTATCGGCGTATATACGATGAATGGTTTTTGGTACTGTTCTGCTTACTGTTTCAAGTCACAACAATACCGTGTTTTTCGGGTCGATCGTGTACAATCCTTGGCTTCTGCCAAAGATCAAAGCAAAAAAATGGACATGGAACATTTTCAGATTAAAGATTGGGTACATCTTGACGATGGTGAACAAGAGTTGAAGCTGAATATCCTGCTTACTCAAAGGGGTGTGCTCAAATGCAAGTCGGATATGTGGCTGTCTGAAGGACTGATCACCCACCAAGATGGCTCAGGGAAAATTCAAAGGAAGATGGCGTTTTCATACGTTCCATGGGTTGTTCAATATATGATTGGCTGCGGTAGTGACGCGATTGTAAAAGAGCCTGTTATTGTCAGGGAACTGATCATGAAACAAATTGAGGAGATACAAAGGGTTTACGTGAAGGAGGGAGAGATCGTTGAAACTGAAAAACATAGGTAAGGTCAGCGAGGAATGGCTAAAAGAAATTGGTATTTATAATTATGAGGACTTGAACGAGATAGGAGCGGCAGAAGCGTTTAAAAGAATCAAGCAAAAACGCCCCGGCGTATCCTTGAATCTGCTTTATGCTCTTGAGGGAGCGCTGTGGGGCATTCATTATCTTGAGCTTGACAGACAAATCAGGGAGCAAGTAAAGCGAGAATATGAAAAGAGTCTGGATCAAATATAAATTACATCCTCGCCAGGAAAACAGAAGAATATACAAGATGTAATAAGATGTGTGGATTTCGGCAGCGATCAGCACCCTCAATCCACACTTCATTACAACGAAGTCGAGTTTGCAGTGATTGGAGAACAGCTATTTCATAATGGGGGTTTTTGCTCAACCCCTCGAAAAGATTTATTTTTGAAAAATACGCCCTGATATATAATGTTCAGAAGGTATCTTAATTCATTTATTGCTTATTAATCTTTTCAGTTTCTGTTATAACCTTTGCGTGAGCTAGCTCCTTCATAATTGCCTCCATATAATTAATAGACTCTTGATTACTATTAAACTCATAGCGTCCTTAGAGAATGATATGTTGCCTGCACCCGAGGAAATCTGTTTAAATAGTATAAGGATTGTCCATTCGGTAATTCAGCATATTAGACAATATACTAGAATTATAAATGATACAATTAGTAGTTAACTTTCTTTTCTACAAAAGTCCAAACAATCGAAATCGAAGTAATAATCTGCATTCACCAAATCTGTTACTATTTATTCCTGAATCTTGCACTATTTCTTGATACAATGGACTTTACCCGAAATTGTAGAAGATTAAAAATAGATTGCAAAATATCCCTTTAACAATTAGGTATCCAAGTAAAAATAAAAACTTCTTATGAACATTACCTCCGTTTTGCTCTTGGCCAGTAAGGGCGTTGTACATATTGGACCATGGTTTTATAGATGATCCCCCACTGCTCCTCTGTTAACGAATTGATCGTTGCTTCGTTATTAAGCTTCAGGTTTCTTTTCAACTGTTTCATTTGAGGGGGTGTGAATATTCCCCATAACACGTCCTCTACTCTCGCTTTTGGATAATTCATCACATATTCTGCAAGCCCGGCAAAAGCTTTATAGTCTTTATTGGATAAAAGAGGCTCTTTTTTTCTTCTGATCAGAATCATTGCAGAATCCACTTTTGGAGGAGGAGAAAAATTCGTTCTTGGGATCTCTTTTATATAATGGATATCAAACCACATTCGCCAGATTAACACATAGGCGTTCTTCATCCACTTGGATGTGAATCTTTTTGCCGCCCCTTTTTCCATGATGATGACTCCCCTCTGGAAACCAGTGGAAGGATGGCTTAGCAGCATCCTCATAATAGGAGTCGTAATGGCGTAAGGAATATTGGACACGACGACAAACGGTTCTTTTGGTAATCGGATCTTCATGATGTCTTGATGAATGATTTTCGTATTTGGATCACTCGCCGTTTTCCGTCGGAGGGTCTGAACGAACTTGGCGTCATACTCGACAGCTAATACCTTATTGGATTTTTGGTTCAGTATGGTTGTCAATGCCCCTTTCCCCGCTCCTAGTTCCAGGATCGTCTCATTCCTTTTGATATCCACCTTATTCACGATTTCATGCAGCAGCTTTTTGTTATGCATCAAATGCTGCCCCGAAAAATTAGGAGGTTTCCCTCTACGGAATTTATTTTTCTTATATTCAGGTTTCTTCTTCATTAACCGTTCATCCCTTCTGAAATTAAAAAATCACAGGATGCCTGTGATTCAGAGTAAAGGGATAGTTGACTACATGATAAAATAAAACGATACATGATCGCTGCTATAACCAAAGAAACCTTCCTTGAATTTTACATTAAAAAAGAAAGGCAGACGTAGTCCCCTTTCTAATAGATGCCTATTTCATTTGTTCTTTTAGAAGATTATTAAAAAAGGACAGACTTATCCCGTTTACTCTGCATACACGTACAGAGCCTTTGAACGTATTAAATTACTTGTCCAAAGTTGGGAAACGTAGTCTGATCGAGTGAATCATTTTTTAATAATCCTCCTTAACTATGAATACAAGCTACATTTTATAAAGATAATTGAGCTGGGTCAAGTTACTTTTCTACTTGTTTTTCCCTCACATCCTCATAATTGATGCAGGGGTCCCATGTTTCGCCTTTGTTATTGGTAAATTAAGGCACATGGTCGTATAGACATCTATACCAGTTGTTGCTAGACTTTTCGGTGAAACGAGTCTATTAAAAGGGAGAGGACACGATTGAATGTTTTCAGGTTGATGGTACGTGTTGCAGTAATTGGAGTACTCGCCTTTGGTATGGTTGGCGGATCTGGGACCGTATCCGCTGGAGAGGATTCCAACGGTACAGAAGTGAATGTCCGTGTCATGACGTACAATATCCATGCTGGAGCTGGATCAGATGGTGTGTATGACACCGATCAGATCGCCAACGTCATTCAAGAGTCCGGCGCAGAAATCATCGGCTTACAGGAAGTTGATGTACACTGGGGAGCCCGCAGCAACTATGACAATATCGTCAAGGATCTCGCCGAGCAGCTGGACATGCATTATTTCTTCGCTCCTATTTATGATTTCGACCCCCTTTCAGAAGATGCCCCTAGAAGACAATTTGGAGTAGCTGTACTCAGCAAATATCCGATTCTTCAAGCAACCAATCACGAGATTACAAGACTTTCTACACAAGATGCCAACCCAGAACCAAGGCCTTCACCAGGATTTGCTGAAGCCATCATCAATGTAAATGGAAAAATTGTCCCTTTTTACGTCACACATTTGGATTATCGAGGTGATCCGACCGTCCGGATGATGCAGGTCGACGATATGTTGAACATCTTTCAGGAACAGTCTGGTGACAAGATTCTTGTCGGTGATATGAACGCCACACCGGATGCCCAAGAGCTGTCGCCGTTATTCGAGAATTTTACCGATGCATGGAGCATCAACACAGATGATCCGCCCGGATATACATACTCTGCCCTTTCACCTAGCAAGCGGATCGACTATATTTTCACGTCCGATAAAATGATTGTACAGCATAGCGAAGTCATATCCACATTAGCTTCCGATCATTTGCCCGTTATCGCTGACATCATTTTGACTCGCGGCCATAATGGACCTATTTTGAAAGGAGATGAATGATGTTGAAAAAGTTCTTTGCTAGAGCGGTGCTTTTGTTGGTATCCATGCTTCTCTTCGTACCAAGCTTCGCAAAAGCTTCCTGGGATGATCCGACCAAGCCGGGATGGGATGATGAAGAAGCGCGAAGAGGCTGGATCCAAAACAAAATCCAACATATGACCGTTAAGGAAAAAGTCGGTCAATTGTTTATGATTCATGTGTATGGACAAACGACGACCGATCCGAACTATGAAGATATCAATTTAGGACAGAACCGAGGCGTTAAAAACTTTAAGGAAGCGATTGAAAAGTACCATATCGGCGGTATCATCTACTTCAACTGGACTGCCAATATCGGCACTCCGATCGATTTCGAACAGGTCAATGCGCTCTCGAATGGATTGCAGGATATCGCAATGGACCAAAGGATGCCGATACCGTTGATGATCGCGACGGATCAGGAAGGCGGTGTCGTGGCACGGGTCACTGAACCGGCTACTGTTTTCCCGGGGAACATGGCACTCGGTGCGACCCGCTCAACCGAATATGCACGTCAATCTTCTGAAATCATGGGACTTGAATTGAAGAGCCTCGGCATTAATATGGACCTTGCCCCTGTATTGGATGTGAATATGAATCCGGATAATCCGGTCATCGGGGTACGATCTTTTTCCGAAAACCCTGATCTGGTGGCAGCGATGGGAGCAGCCCAAGTGACCGGATACCAAAACGAAAACGTCATGGCGACAGCCAAGCACTTCCCGGGTCATGGGGACACGGATGTGGATTCCCACTATGGTCTCCCGATCATCAACCATGATCTTGAGACGTTGCATGAAGTGGATTTGAAACCATTCAAGGCTGCGATCGATACAGGAATCGACGCGATCATGCCTGCTCATATCGTCGTCCCTGCGTTGGATGATTCAGGACTTCCTGCCACCCTGTCCAAACCGATTTTGACGGATTTGCTGCGTAAGGAGATGGGGTTCGATGGCGTCATCATCACAGACAGCCTCGGCATGTCCGGAGCGAATGTCGTTCCTCCTGACCGTGTGCCAGTAGAGGCTTTCATAGCCGGAGCTGATATCTTGCTGAACCCTCCGAATGTTCCACTTGCCTATAATGCTGTGTTAGACGCAGTCAAAAGCGGTGAAATTTCAAGGAAACGATTGGATCAGTCCGTCTTCCGTATCCTGGAGTTGAAGTTCAAACGAGGATTGTTCCATGAACCGAACGTACCAGAAGATGCGATCGAAAATATCGGCCTAGAAGAAAATTTGGAGCTAGCAGATCAAATGACAGAAGACAGCCTAACACTCGTGAAAAACGACGATGTATTACCGCTTGATACGGAGAAAGATGTCTTTGTCACTGGACCTTCGATCGGAAATCCAAGCATGCTTGCTGATTTACTGTCAGAAAAGGGATATTCCGCAAATGCTTATGCAACCGGGACAAGTCCCACCTCCAGTCAAATTGCGAACGCAGTCCAGCATGCAGCTGATGTAGATACTGTGATCGTCACAGCCTACAGCGCAAATCTCAACAATGCCCAACAACGGCTGGTGAATGATTTGATGGAAACCGGCAAGGAAGTGATTGTCGCCTCGATGCGCAATCCCTATGACATTATCGCATTTCCAGACGTTCACGCAAATGTACTGACATACGGATATCGGGATGTTTCGGTCAAAGCGCTAGCGAAAGTAATCGCCGGCGAAGTGAATCCAACGGGCAAGCTCCCTGTCACCATCCCGGATCTTTATGATTACGGTCATGGGCTTTCTTATTGATCGGGATTTCGTAGTTCGTTTTGAATGATAATCCAAACGGGGCTGTCCTTTCAGAAAAGTGATAGGCAGCCCCTCCTTGATTATTTTAATACATCATTAACCTTAACTTTCCAAATCAAATGATCAAATCCTTCGCCCCAATAATCCTGGAACAAATAATCAGGTTCTCCAAATTTCTTTTTCCAGATTTTTTGTGCATTGTGGTAGCCGCTGTCTAAACAGAATTCTTCAATTCCTTTATTCTTTAAGATAGAAAACATCGATTTCAATAATGAATTCCCGATCACTTTTCCCTGATAGTGAGGATGGACGAAGACTGTCCCTACCTCTACAAGGTCTTTAAAGTTCCATTTGTACACGTGGTATGAGATTACTTACTGGTCCATATTCAATTGACCCAATGACCTCGTCATCAGCCATAGCAATCAGAAAATATCGTTTCTGACCATCGCTTGCTAGATCGCACTCCAAATATTTTCTCTTGGTTTCGATTTCTTCTTCCAAGTCTTCAACTTTCTGCTCTATACCTTCGTTTCTGAACGTGTCTGTAATCACTAGTCGGAAAAATCGACTCAACTTTTGAGTATCACCATCTCTTGGCCGTCTAATTTCAAACTCCACCATACTATGCTCCTCCCCCACACCCGGCTATTCAATTTTCTTGATTATCATAATCATATCATTGCAGGAGTGTCATGATGGGAGAAACAATTGATCCGTAACATGATATCTCGATAGCTCACAAGTTCTCAGCTCCTCTTCTTCATATGTGCCTTTCACTTTTCTTTCGGATAGACCTCACTGTTTCTGGCAGAGTGATCCTATTGATTTCCTTTACATCAAATCAACAATTTCTTTATAAATGTCTTAATAATAGATTGATTTCCTATATTTGTTTGGTTATACAACAAATCGACTTAAATTGTTTATGGTCGTATGGATAGATATTGGGTAGAATGACAGCAAACACGGTGTTGTTTTATACAACACTGTGTTTACAAAGTTCGGTTTTTGATCATCCATAAAATGGATCTATCCGAAGGAGGAATCGAAATGGAAAAATATGTTCTTCACTTTGATGGAATCGACAAAACACATTTACCCTATGTTGGTGGAAAAGGTGCAAACCTTGGTGAAATGACGAAGGCTGGGTTACCCATCCCTGATGGATCTTGCGTTTCAACATTGGCTTACCGTAGATTCATCGAATCAAGCGAAGAGATGGAGAGGCTATTCGATCAGCTTGAACATGTAAAGGCGGATGACTTGGATGAAATCCGTGGATTAGGCCAACGGATCCGGAACCATATGAAATCCCTCACCATTTCAGAATCGATCAAATCAAGCATCATAGAGGCATGGACCACAATAGGAAAAGAAAAAGCATATGCCGTACGTTCTTCAGCTACAGCAGAAGATTTACCGAATGCTTCATTCGCAGGCCAACAGGATACTTATTTGAATGTTCAGGGTCAGGAGGAGCTTTTTCAAGCTATCCAAAATTGTTGGGCTTCCTTATTCACCGATCGAGCAATCTCCTATCGGACGAAAAACGGGTTTGATCATCGATCCGTTTTTCTATCTGTGGTCGTTCAGGAAATGGTTAACCCGGATGTATCCGGCATCATGTTCACCGCTGATCCTATCACAGGCCATCGGAATACGGTGTCGATCGATGCCAGCTTCGGCTTAGGTGAAGCCCTTGTATCTGGAATCGTATCCGCTGATTTGTACCATGTCCAGGCAGGTGGAATCACCAAAAAGCAAATCTCTAAAAAGAAGATTGCGATCTATTCCAAATCAGAAGGCGGAACCGTGACAGAGGAACTCCCTCCTGATCAACAGGATGCACAAGCGCTGAAGGATGACGAAATCATCAGATTGGCGGGAATAGGAAAGGAAATCGAAGCGCATTATGGCTCAGAACAAGATATAGAATGGTGCCTGGTCGATGGTGAATTTCACATTGTCCAGAGCCGTCCGATCACATCCCTATATCCCCAGCCTGAAAAGAAGGATAGCAAACTACATGCTTATGTCTCCGTCAGCCATGCCCAAATGATGACGGATGTCATGAAACCGTTAGCTTCATCCTTATGGAAAACATTATTTCCTTTCGGGAAAGAGTCGGTCACCTCTGAATGTCCTTATGTTCAGGAGATCGGCGGCAGAATTTATATCGACCTGACAAATGTGCTCTATCTGAAGGAATCACGCATTTTGTATACCTTCTTGATGAAGGCGATGGACGAAAAAATGGCGAATGCTCTATCGAATCTGGCCCAGCGTGAGGAATTCACGAAGTATGCGGAATCGAATACAGCAATAAAACGGGGTGCCATAAAACTTCTCAGCCAAGTCGCCACGAAAGTGATGAAAAACGTTCTATTTGCGAATCCTGAAAAAGCGGCCAGGGAAGCGGATAAAACCCTCGATCATTTCATAAAAGAAGCCCAAGAACAATTATCAGGATTGTCCGGTGCTGATCGGGTCAGAAAAGTTCAAGAGAGCATCGGGACATTGTTCCTTTCTATCCTCCCCAAGTTATTCCCTTATTTTATATCAGGAACAGTAGCAAATAAATTATTAGGGATTTTGTCAAATTGGTGGTTAGGAGATGAATATGATCTGAAATTGTTGCAAAAATCTCTGCCAGGCAATGTGACAAGCGAGATGGGCCTTAAAGTCGGAGACCTTGCGGATATCGTGAGAGAACATCCTGGACTATTGAAATATCTTGAATCAGCTGCAGATGGAACTTTTTATCAAGGGATGGACCGATTCAACGGGGGACAAGCCTTCCGGAAGGAATTTGAGGACTTCATTAACAAATATGGCATGCGCTGTTCTGGAGAAATTGATATTACCAAACCGAGATGGCACGAAACCCCCACCCAACTCGTCCCCCCTATCCTGACGCATGTGCGTAGTGTAGCACCAGGCGATCATCGAAAAAAATTCAAGCAAGGCCAGCTAGAAGCGGACAAAGCGGCTGAACATTTGATCCAACGGGCCAAAGAATTGCCTGACGGTTGGTGGAAAGCCAGGATCATCAAACGGCTGGTCTCCGTCTCCCGCCATTTGATGGGTATGAGGGAGCACCATAAATATGTGCTTGTCAATTATTTGGATCAGTACCGGCATGCTTTATTAGAGGAAGGAAGACGACTGGCCAAAGAAAACAGACTTCAACAGATAGAAGATATGTACTATTTTTCATTGGATGAGCTCCTTTCGATCATGGATGGGAACTTTGAAGGTGATATAGACACTATCATCCAAGAACGTAAAGAAACATACGCCCATTATTCAAAGCTTACGCCTCCCCGTGTATTGACAAGTGACGGTGAATCAGTAACAGGAAGACTTTCTGAAATCCTGGCACCTGAAGGAGCTTTGATTGGAACGCCTGCCTCCGCTGGAAGTGTTGAAGGTATTGCAAGAGTCGTGTTGAAACCGGAGGAATCGGATTTACAGGAAGGCGAAATACTGATCGCTCCTTTTACCGATCCGGGCTGGACACCTTTGTTTCATTCAGCTAAAGCCCTGGTCATGGAAATTGGAGGTACCATGACGCACGGGTCGGTTGTGGCGCGTGAGTATGGGATTCCTTCAGTCGTTGGAATAGATGGGGCAACCAAAAAAATCAATAGCGGACAAAGGATCCGTGTAAATGCAGATGAAGGATATGTACAACTAATAGAAGGAGAGCACAGTGAGTAAGAAAATCCCATTTATAGGTATCCTTTTTGCTACAGCAACTAACATGTTGATGCAAACCGTCGTCGCAACGATCCTCCCCCAGATTACAGACGATCTGGGAGGAGAATCGCTCTACGGATGGGCGTTCAGTATTTTTTTGCTGGCTTCGACGATCACGATTCCGCTTTTTTCAAAGCTTGCTGATTCGTACGGTTATAAAAAATTCTTCATACTGGGGATGACGATATTCCTGATCGGATCATTACTATGTGGTCTATCTTCCTCCATGCTTTTCTTCATCATGGCAAGAATGATCCAGGGACTGGGAGTCGGGGCATTAGGTCCTGTGACCATAGCTCTTATCGCAACCCTCTTTTCTATCGAAGATCGAGGGAAAGCGATGGGAATGTATGCAGCCATCCAATTGCTTTCAAATGTTCTTGGTCCTATTCTTGGTGGTATGGTTGCTCAACGATTCGGTTGGAATTGGGCATTTTACATCGTGATCCCATTTAGAGTCTTATCCATACTTTTCATATACCGTTTTACAGATCCGCCAACAGCATTCAATAGGTCACTAAAATATTTTGATTGGATAGGTGCTTTTATTCTTGGCGCTTCTATTGCAATGATGATTCAAGCATGGACACGTCTTGGTGAAACGGGATTCGATAGCATTACTCTGACTTTATTCATAGCAAGTATCCTTCTTTTACTCTTTTTCGTTTTTCAAGAAAAGAAGCATGAAGATCCTG
This sequence comes from Pseudalkalibacillus sp. A8, assembly GCF_045920555.1. Taxonomy (NCBI): domain Bacteria; kingdom Bacillati; phylum Bacillota; class Bacilli; order Caryophanales; family Fictibacillaceae; genus Pseudalkalibacillus; species Pseudalkalibacillus sp. A8. The sequence continues at coordinate 1,303,120 of NZ_CP174509.1, read as the reverse complement.
TGATTTCACCAGATCTAATTCGGATCAGGAACGTCCAGCTGGCAAACATCAGTGCTTTCCTAGTCGGTATATTGATGTATAGAGCCATTGCCATATTGCCTCTTTACGCGAATCATGTTCTCGGGTCTGGAGCAGTGAATAGCGGCAAATTGCTCATTCCACTCATGGCAGGCATGGGGCTCGGCGTAATCATCAGTGGCCGTATCATCAAACGATTCAGCTACAAATCGATAAGTGTAGTGGGTTGGATCATGTCCTGTATAAGTTTGGCTGCATTGAGTGTTATGAGTATGATACAGGAGTTCAACTTTATTTCATATATCTTCATTTTCCTTTTAGGATTCGGTCTGGGCATTCTTCTTCCGACATTTTTGCTTCCGGCTCAAAATGCAGTCTCCGAGAGTAAACAAGCGGTTGTCGGTGCAATGGTACAACTTAGCCGGAATAGCGGTGGTGCGATAGGGATTCCAATATTGACGGGACTGCTTGCTATTTCTGATGGTTCAGGCAGATCAGGAGGCTACTGGTTTGTCTTCATGTTCTTGACTGCTAGTACTGTGATCGGACTGATCCTTGGCTTACAGTATAAGGGATCTATAAAGGAAGAAATGAGTCAAGGTACAACAAATCCTTGATAGTACCGGATTTTCTTTAACCAACCGTTCTTGATCACTTGTATTAAACTAAAATAGAATTCTGTCACAAACCTTGAAGTGAGCCATTCCCAGCTACTTCAGGTTTTTTTATGTAGAGCCCGCAATTCAACTACCAAAACATAATCGATATTTCTACACCTTGTTGTTTGAAAAAAATTGAAAGATGGGATTGAAAATTACAAAAAATGAGCGTATGCCCTGATAAAAAGAGATGCCAAAAATTAAAGCACATTCCCTGAAAATACTTCCTGTCTTGATTTGATGAATTCATAGTAAAGGACCGTAATTGTCTGGATAATCAAAAATACCGCAAATGAGTAAGGAAGTATATAACCTTTCTGGAATTGAATGATATCCAGCAATGTAAGAAGCCAATTTACTCCTACCGCAACGAAGCTCCACCCTATTACATACCAAATAAAGTATATTTATTGATATCGAGTGTTCATAAAAATAGACAAAGAAATAACCAAATGGACTGAATAAAACATAATAGAGGAAATCGAATAATTCATAGTTTTGGACATCATTTACCTTATAAAAGTCCATTTGCCCCCCACCTATTGTAAAATCCAACAACATTCCACTCGATAACCCCCATAATAAACTTAAATATGTAATTTTACGAGGTAATCTCTTCGGAAGAAGCCAGACAATGATAAATGTTATTATCAACATAAGTAAAATACTGATTTCATTTTTATCAAAATTTTCCCATAGCATTATGATTCATTCACCTCAAGCTAGGTTTTTTCCAAGCTCTTTGTTTTTGAAGGGTTATTCTATTAAAGTTGGCTAGTATAAAATTATGAATTAACTATATCGCCTTTTATTTTACCGGAATTTCATGTATACTGAAATGCAATTGAATAAGCAATAACTAGGGGAGTCCAATAGTTTGGGCTGAGAGAGAAACACATTAAAGTTTCTTGACCCTTTGGACCTGATCTGGATCATACCAGCGTGGGGAAGTTAGATATAACCTCTTTTATTGAGATGATACTTCTACATATGAAGCCGGGTCCATGCATTTTTGGGATCCGGCTTTTTTATGTTCAGCTTTCATCTCATGCCGTTGTCTTGTTCTGGATCTCGTCCTTTAAATCATAACAAAGGAGAGATTGATTAATGTCAGCAACCTCATTGAATGAAAAAAACATTTCCATCATGTCAAGTTTCTCAGGTAGTAAGAAAGTTTACGTACAAGGTTCAAGACCTGATATCAAGGTTCCGATGCGCGAAATTGAATTGAATCCGACAACAGGTTCTTTTGGTGAAGAAGAAAATCTGCCAGTACGTGTCTACGATACAAGCGGTCCTTATACGGATGATGATTATTCAGTAGACATTACAAAAGGCCTTCCTTCACTTCGAAGCAGATGGATACATGAACGGGGCGATGTTGAAGAATATCAGGGTCGAGACATAAAGCCTGAAGATAATGGTTATCGTGATAAAGATGACCCTCGTGCCAACCATAACGTATTTCCTGGTTTAAAACGTAACCCATTACGTGCAAAGAAAGGAAGAAATGTTACACAGCTCCATTATGCAAAAAAGGGAATAATCACTCCAGAAATGGAATTTATCGCATTAAGGGAAAATATGGATCCCGAATTTGTACGGGATGAAGTCGCAAGAGGCCGGGCGATCATACCCTCTAATATCAACCATCCAGAGACAGAGCCTATGATCATAGGACGTAATTTCCATGTTAAAATCAATGCGAATATTGGAAACTCAGCTGTTTCTTCTTCCATCGAAGAGGAAGTTGAAAAAATGACTTGGGCGACACGCTGGGGTGCTGATAATATTATGGATTTATCAACAGGGAAAAACATTCATACAACCCGGGAATGGATTGTTCGAAATTCAGCCGTTCCTGTCGGTACCGTTCCTATTTATCAAGCTCTGGAAAAAGTTAATGGTATTGCTGAAGACCTTACATGGGAGATTTACCGCGATACCTTGATTGAACAAGCTGAGCAAGGTGTTGATTACTTCACCATTCATGCGGGTGTCCTTTTACGATATGTCCCGTTAACAGCGAAACGTTTGACAGGAATTGTTTCACGGGGCGGTTCAATCATGGCACAATGGTGTCTATATCATCATAAAGAAAGCTTTTTATATACCCACTTCGAAGAAATTTGTGAAATTATGAAAACTTATGATGTTGCATTCTCTTTAGGAGATGGTTTACGTCCTGGGTCCATTGCAGATGCGAATGATGAAGCGCAGTTTGCAGAACTGGAGACTCTTGGGGAGTTGACACAGATTGCATGGGAGCACGACGTACAGGTCATGGTCGAAGGTCCTGGACATGTGCCGATGCATCTTATAAAAGAAAACATGGATAAACAACTTGAAGTTTGTAAGGAAGCACCATTCTATACCCTTGGACCTCTTACAACTGATATAGCACCTGGTTATGATCACATTACCTCTGCTATCGGTGCAGCAATGATTGGTTGGTATGGAACAGCCATGCTTTGTTATGTCACACCAAAGGAACATTTAGGCCTACCGAATAGAGATGATGTTCGTGAAGGAGTCATTACCTATAAAATCGCTGCCCATGCTGCTGATCTGGCAAAAGGACATCCAGGTGCACACAAAAGAGATGATGCCTTATCAAAAGCTCGATTTGAATTCCGCTGGAGAGATCAATTCAATCTATCCTTAGATCCTGAAAGAGCATTGGAATATCATGATGAAACTCTACCTGCGGAAGGTGCAAAAACAGCACATTTCTGTTCAATGTGTGGACCAAAATTTTGTAGCATGAGAATCTCACAAGATATTCGTAATTATGCGAAAGAAAACAAACTTGATACGAAGGAAGCGATTGATAAAGGTATGAAGGAAAAAGCAGAAGAGTTTAAGCAATCTGGAGGTAGTATATATCAGTAACTTTCTGAGGAGGTTATATTACGGTGGATGCTCAAAAAATCGAAGAGGAAATTAATCAATACAAAGCTCATCTTGCTTTTTTAGAGAAACGTCTAATAGATTTACAGCAAAATTGTGATCATCATTTTCAAGGTCATCAAAATTATGAAAAATGTCTAAAGTGTAATAAAGTCAATGTTTTATATTATTGATATGTGAGATTCAAGAACCTTGTCTTATTAAAATTAAGGCAAGGTCTTCTTGTTTTCATAATCCATAATGGGTGACGAGCCATTACAAGATGCTCATCACTCGCCCCCCCTCTCATGGAATAACTCTTAAAATCGGGTAAGTCTAAATCAATTCAATAGTGACCCATTCATCGTATATTTTCCTTGTAATCTATGAATATATGTTCCAATTCAGCACAATTTTCATTAAGATTCCGATTTCACGTTTAAAATGTTAGGTTCAATGAGGTCCGTATCCGGCGGGATATACCCGAGTTGTCTTCCTATTTTTACAATTTGCCCTTTATGGTGAAATTCGTGTGTGACGGTATGCGTAAAAAGCCATAATGCGGTAAACTCCGCACTACCACCACGCTTAAAGGAAACGTTAATGGTGTGATCCCATTCGTCTTTAAATTCATACAGAAATTCATGAACAAGGTCATCCGTTTTTCTAAAAACCTCGCGCATTTCTTGTACGTTGTTAACGGACTCCTTTTTTATTTCGGGTAGTGATTTTCCAAGGGCTCGATTTCCCAACCATACCCGATAACAATCGGCTACATGAACGTGAAGACTGCAAATAGAATCTCCACCAAATGTCTCAAGCTCTTTCACATAATCTGTTGGTGCCAAAGATTCACAATAACGAAATAATGATTCCCTTGTGCGTTGGATCCAATCATACTGGCTTACGAATACATCCATCTTCCCGCTCTCCTTTTAAAAATGATTTTTGACTAATCTCCTCATAGGTTAAATGATGCGTACATTAAAAAATTCCCATTGTATATATTCCATAAATAAGGAAGTAATCCTTTGGAGAGTTTCAATACCTTTCCTTTAAATCGGAATGACTTCTTATTGGATAATAACCTCATTATTAAAAAAGGCAGACATTCGATTGGCTGCCTTTTTTTACCTATACGAAAGTCCCCATAGTTAACAAGTAAAATTCAGGCTTACTGAAAGTTGGGTTTCGACGGTTTATATTTCCCTATCACTACCTGATGGAACCGATTCCAACTCAATTGTATTTATAACCTTCTGAGTGTTCAACCTGCTGTTTCTATCTTATTTCCTATCTTTTCACCACCATTCAACAAAGTTTTATAGTTTCCAGAAATCAACTAAATCTATTGGACCATATTATGTCAATAAATGTCGGGATTTTATAAATTCACAGAGAAGGAGTCTTTTTAAGATAATAGAATAGGTATCGTGCAACAAGAAAATAAACTTGAAGGGATGAAGTAGATGAAGAAAGGTTTGTTACTATTTTTAGGTGTTTTACTTGCTTTTTCATCATTTAGTTTCAGCGCATTTGCATCACAGAAAGAAACATCCAGCTCAAATCAGGCATTTTTAGTTGTTTTTAAATCTGAAAACAGCCTGCCTGCAAATTACAAGTCAATCATTGAGAAGGCTGGGGGAGAAGTAACGTATGAGGTAGCCAAGATTGGAACAGTTGAGGCTACAACTTCCAATCCTGCTGCATTTATTAAATCATTAGTAAAAAATACAAATGTTGCGAGCCTTGCTCCAGCATTGGAAGTCTCTTTAAATCTACCTGAAGTTGAAGTGACTGCTGCTGACGTTGAGCAAAGTGGATTACAACCTGTACCAGCTGACGAAAGCATTTGGGAAGCTGGCTGGCAATGGGATATTGAGCGAGTAACGAATAAAGGTGAGAGCCATGCCCTTTCAGGCGGGAGTAAAGATGTAGTAGTCGGTATTATCGACACTGGCATTGATTTCGACCACCCCGATTTAAAGGATAATATCGTTCCTGGTTCAAAAACTTTTGTCCCTGGAACCACTGATGCATGGGATTTCAATAGCCATGGTACTCATGTTGCTGGAACAATCGGTGCAAATGGCCGTATTAAAGGTATTGCACCTGAAGTTGGACTCCGTTCATACCGAGTGTTCGGTGCTACAGGTGGTGCACAGCAAATTTGGATTACAGATGCTATTATTGCTGCTGCAGATGACGGAGTTGATGTAATCAACATGAGTTTAGGGGGTACAAGAGTAGTTGGTCAATGGTATTACACAGATCCTGCGACAGGCGAGAAGATCCGTTTAGGTAATGACGCTGCTGATATGGTAGCTTACAACCGTGCGATTCGTTATGCTACGAATAAAAATGTAACAGTTGTTGCTTCTGCAGGTAACGACGGTCAGGATTTAAGCAACCCCGCAAAGCTAGCTGATTGGTATAATGCTACTTTAGATGCGAATCCTGCTACAGCTGCTTATGATGTGCAAGGTGCTGCATTTAAGGTACCAGCGCAAATCCCTGGTGTAATTACTGTTTCTGCTTTAGGTGGAGGATTTGGTACAGAGGATCGTCTTGCATTCTACTCTAATTATGGAAACGGAAATATCAATCTATCTGCTCCAGGCGGGGATTTAGGCCCTGACTATAATGGAACACGCGTACCTGGTGACTACAAATGGTTGGTATTAAGTGCTGTTCCGACTTATTTAAATTCTCCAGTTGGAAAAGAACAATTCGGTACACAAGGCTACGGCTGGAAGGGCGGAACTTCGATGGCTTCACCACAAGTTGCTGGTGTAGCTTCTGCATATATCGCTAAAACATATGAAGAAACAGGAAAGAAGCCATCTCCAAGCCAAGTACAAACACACTTACAACAAACTGCGGATGATTCAGGTAAAAACGGCTATGATCCAATCTTCGGTCATGGCGTAGTAAATGCATATAATGCGGTAAAGTAATATATTAAAAGCCCTTCAGTGGTGAAAAAGGCCAGTTTTATGGTGTAGATTTAATAATGTAAAGAAAACGGCGTGCCAACAGACATCAGTTTGGGCATACCGTTTTTTAATTTTAATCTCAAAATGACAATAGAAAATTGGTCGTTACTTCTTTAACTAACGCCTAAAATATCGATCTGAATATTTGATCTGCATTGATATTAAACAAGCAGTCCTAACGGGAGAATACTTAATTCAAACATTACACTTAATCCTCAATAAAAAGCTCAAACCTGGTTAGAGTTTGAGCTTTTTTTGTTAGACCTCTGGTATTGGAATAAGGTTTTATTTAACCTTAAAGATAAAATTTTTACATTTGATACAATAACTCTGGCCCTTATGTAGTATACCTATCGAAGTCTTTTATTCCGTTATTTTTTTGTTAGGGCAGGAACATCATTCCTCTCATTCATCTATATCTTCTAACAATTCACGTTGTTAACGTATTCCTAAAAAAAGAACCACGCTCTTAAAGAGACAGGGCTTCTAGTTGTTCAAGGCTATGCTTATTCAATAATATATAATTTCTTAGTTAAAGTCTCCTATATGAAGTTAGTAAAAAGGCCAATCCCTTATGTATCAAGGGATTGGCCTTCAATATGATATTTGATTATTTTCTTAAGGTTTTTAAAGCACCGCTCCAAGCAACAACTTGGTCAAGCATTGCATTTACGTTATTAAGATGCAATTCAGCTGGTTTAAATGTAGTATAGTTTTCAAAGTCGGTAAATAAGGACAATGTAGGATGTACACGGACATCTGCAATCATTAATTCACCCAAGATTCCTCGTAAATGTTCAGCTGCACGAGCACCACCGGTTGAACCATAACTAACGATACCTGCTGCTTTGTTATTCCAGGCTTCACGAGCGAAATCAAGTGCATTTTTTAAGGCTCCTGTTATACTGTGATTATATTCCTGAACGATAAATACGAATCCATCCAAGCTGTTAAGTTTTTCGTTCCAAGCTGCAATTCCTGGTTCAGTCCCATCAGTGGTTCCTAAAAAAGGTAATTGATAATCAGCGATATCTACGATTTCATAGTTTGCATCTCCGCGTTTGTCAGCGATTCCTTTAACCCATTCTCCTACTTGCGGGCTAACTCGCACTTGCCTTGTACTACCTAAAATAATACCTACATTCAATTTTTCATTTGTCATTGTTTCTTCCTCCTGTATAGCTTTTTAAATTTATTTTTCCAAATTCTGTGCACCTATTCCAATTTTCTTTAATAAATCAATTAGCTGTTCTTTTTCATCATTTGAGATAAATGATAAATTTTGAGAAATGGTTGCAACGTGTTTCGGGAAAATCTCGTCAAATAGTGCTCTTCCTTCTTCCGTTAAGACCACATTAGAAGCCCTTCTATCATTAGGGTTTGGTTGTCTTTCCACAAGCCCTTTCTTTTCTAACCTATCTACAACATAGGTGATACTTCCACTAGGAATAGAGAGTATTTCACTAATTTTTTGGACGGGATGAGGACCTTTACTGTAAAGCAATTCCAGAGACATAAAATTTTCATTATTAATATTATGACTTTCAATATCCTTCTGAATATTTTCAACAACAGCTTTTGAAGCTTTCATCCAAACACGAAACAATCTCAAATCCAGATTATTTTGATCTTGCATACCCAACCTCCTATTTAAAATTAAGGTTATCTTGGTTTTCTGTATAAAGGATAATCAACTTCAGTTGGAATCTCTATTAGCAGCATCCGAAGTTCTTCACCTTTAGGCTGAATGGTAAATGTTTCAACTTTCTCTGATTGAATAATGATGAAATCCTTATTATCAAATGAAACCTCTAATTCATCAATGACACCACCATTACCTCTAATAGCTAAACCAGCTAGTGTCCGATTAGGTGAAAGAGCATACTTATAGGTTGCACCATTTCCAATTTCAACATCGTACATTTTGGCATCTGTCAGGAGATTGATTGGTGAATGTTCACCTAATATCGTCTTAACCATTACACCGTTTTCTGAATTGATTGGGAAATCTTCATGCACGTATTTTGAGTAAGTGGGTGTTCGTTTTATGGCTTTGCTTAAGTGCGGCTCGAACCAAATTTGGAACCCTTCTGACGGCTCAAGAAGAGATTCGGCATGTTGCACACCTGAGCCGGTTTGCATCACTTGAACACCACCAGCACCTACTTCGCTAATCGTACCAAGGGTATCCTGGTGACGACCTCTCCCTTTAATGTTGTAGCTTAATATCTCAAAACCCTGATGAGGATGAAAACCAATACCACCTTCGCCCTCAGATTTTGCCCATGCCCAGTAAAATAATGGTCCTAGCCTATTTATTAGTGATCCTTCACCAGAAAAGCCGATGGGTTTCTGTTCTATTATTTTACCACCATCAAACTGCCCAAACGCCTGATCCTGTGGTTTAATAATTTCAATTTCCATTTTAATCCCTCCTTTATGTTAGTAGGCTCAAAGTAATGATCCAAAATTTATAAGTAATACAATTAATCCAAGAATTAATAAAACAATCGGCATCATCATTTTGTTTACAGGATCCTTAACTTTGAGGTGTGTGAAAATTCCCCCAAGCATTATCCCAACAATAAATAAACCACCCCACGCAGCTAATTTATCATTCCAAATACCGGAGATAACTAATACCGCTGCAATAACTTCAACCAAACCTGTAAATATCCTAAAGCTTCCTGGATACCCATAACGCCCAAATTCATCCACCATTTGCTCCAAACATTAGGAATCCTAATCCTAATAAAACTTGAAGAATAATTGATAAAACACCCATTAAAAACCTCTCCTTTTATGCTAATATTATTTATCTTGAAACAATTTATCCTAAATATAGGATAAATACATCCTAACATTAGGGTATATTTTTGTCACCAAAAAAACAACTCAATTTATGGTTATTGAGTTGTTGTGTAGTTATCTACTATTCATGATTGTTTTTTATTAAATTAATTTGCACGTTTATTAAATATAAAGAGCTGCATAAACAGCTCAGCGATCTTCAACGAAAGCGCCCTAAAAACCTTTAATTGAATAATCAGCGCAATTACTATGCTCTTTAATTGCAACCGATTGAATAAGCAAAATATACGTTTTATTTTATTTTCTATAACTCTATTACATACTTAACATTATTTAGTTTAATATTTCCGCAAAAGCCCGGACAGGAAAAGTTCCAAATCCTTTAATTTTGGGAGATACGGCATAAAACAAGAAGTTTTTATTTGTGAGTTCCTTTAAATTGCACAAGTGTTCAACAATTAGTATTTCTTGTCCCAACAAAATGGTATGTACGGGGCGAGCTTTTCCTGAAGTGTCATCTATATTTACAGAATCAATCCCAACTAATGCAACTTGCTTATTTGCTAAATATTTTGCTGCATTTTCGGTTAAATAGGGATGGTTTTCAAAATACTGATCTGTATTCCAATGTTTGTCCCAACCTGTATGAATTAAAACAGCTTTTCCTTCTATATCAAGGTCATAAAATAATTCTTCATCAATTTCTTTTTTGTTTCCATCAACATGAACAATAATCCCTTCCAAGCCAGCCATTTTATCGATGGTCGTTTCTGAAAGGTCTTTTCCATCAGAGTATCTATGGAATGGAACATCAACATAAGTTCCCGTATTAGAGACCATTTCTATTTTTCCAATTTGAAATTCTGTTCCTATTTCATAATGTTTTCGAGATTCTTCGCGACTAAGATAATCACAGATAATTGGAGCAGGAAGTCCTTTGTAAGTTATAAGACCATCTTCAATAGTATGGCTTAAATCAATATAAGTTTTATTCTTCATATTGCATATTCACTCTCCCTTTACAAAATAATTCATACAAGAAAATTTCAACACATTCCTGTATACTCCTTTGTATTAAATAAATGTATAAAGAATCCTACATATTTATTTAAAATAATGTTTCTTAACAGAAGTTCCCCTTCATAAAACTCCTTAGGCGACAATGGGGTTCATCTGTCAATTTATTTTATATTACAGGATTTTAAACATCGTTCATAAAATAATGCAAGTCTAAAAAAATTGACTGGCACCCATCCTGGTGGAGCTTCTTCCCTTGATTTGCTTTAACGTCGCCACTATAAGAAAGCTAACAATCACTAATAAGAGCCATGAAGTTACCTTTCCTAGATGTACGAGACTCCATGCCTCTGTTTGATTTGGGTATTCCCAAGCTCCAAAGAATGTTGCGATATTTTCGGCTATCCATATAAAAAATCCTATGAGCACAAAAGCAAGTGCAAGAGGCATTCGGTAACGACTTCCATTAACCGCATATGTGACCCATGATTGCCAAAAGACGATGATTACAAGTCCAGATAACCACCAACGAACATCAATCCAATAATGATGAGTAAAAAAATTCAAATAAATTGCAGCTGCAAGAGATACAACTATCCAAAATGGCGGCCACTTAACCAATTGAACCTTCAACCTCCTCCACGCCTGGCAAAGATAACTCGCTACACTTGCGTACATGAATCCACTATACAAAGGCACTCCGAATAATTTGGAATATCCTTCCTCCGGATAAGACCAGGAACCCATATGCACCTTGAATAGTTCAAGAGCAAGCCCAATAAGGTGAAACAATGTGATAACCTTTAGTTCATCCCACGTTTCAAGTCCAAAACGTACCATCCACCACTGCATCAGAAGGCAGATGATGAGCAGCCAATCATACCGTGGCAGGAAGGGAAGTGGCATGATTTGTGTAATTGCCAAAGAGGCAAAAATAACTACGGGAAACAAACAGGATAGGGCTTGCTCCCAACCAAAACGAAAGAGTTGTTTTAACGCTCTCATGATTTTGCCTCCAACTAAACTTGATCGTCTTTCTCACTTTTATATTCTAAAATATCACCAGGCTGACACTCTAATGCTTTACAGATTGCCTCTAAGGTTGAAAATCGAATTGCTTTTGCCTTCCCATTTTTCAATATGGAAAGATTAGCCATCGTTATTCCAACCCTCTCCGAAAGCTCTGTCACGCTCATTTTCCTTTTAGCCAGCATTACATCAATATTGATAATAATCGCCATGTTATTCACCTCAGACCGTTAAATCATTTTCTGATTTTATATCTATGGCTTCTTGTAAAAGCCTTTGGAGAACAGCAGCAAAGACAGCAACCACCATTGGCGCAAACGTAAGAACCATTCCGATTACGATGACGCCTGGGGCATCGTCTTTCTCCCCTATAAGATAGAAGAATGGCATGCTGACCAGATACAAGACACTGATAGTGATTGCACAGAATTTGATATTCCTCAAAGCTCTTACAGACAATTCCGAGAACGCTTTGTTCTTGTCAATATAGCTCAGCAATCGGAACGCCTGATACAATGCGATGAAAAATGGAATCGCCGATGCATACATACATATCAAGACTGGATATACCAAATATGCAAACTCCCAATTATTTTCTGATACATCACTGGCGATCCATGGCAACAAAAATATGCACATTGCAAGAATCGGAATTGCAAGAAGAAAAACAACCACCTTTAAAAAGAGTGTTCCTCGTTTCATAAAAAGCACCTCGCTTCTTTATTTCGATTTAAATTTAACACATAATTTATCGTTTTACAATAAATAATTATTCACTTTCATTATATTATTATTGTTAAATAAATATCCTTTATAATTTTAGAAAAAATAAAAAACATTCCTCATAAAGAAATGCCTCTATAACTTTAAACTATTCAATTTAAAACTTGTTCAATTAACCTGCCCAGTTCTTATGTATGTATGGTTCAAGTGCTTATTCAGCAATTGCTTAATGGAAGATCGTTCAGATGACTACTGTGTAGTGACTTCAAGTAAAGCCTCCTTTAACGTAATGACTCATCTTTTCACTGTTGACAATGAAGTAGTTTCTTTGAGATGAACATCTCTTTTATTCATTCTTAGTATTTCAAGTTCTTTTTTGTATCAGGATGCAGTAATATCTTATCTGTAGGGTCCAATCGTGATAGAATTAAACAAAAAGAACTATGAAACCTCATATATAATATTTGAAATTGGCTAATAATAGACATCGTGAAAAAGCCAGTAGAATAAAGGGGAAAGAAATGAATGGCTGAATTAATGGATTGGAAAAATGGTGCTCGCGGGCATAAATTTATAACTTCTTTTAGCGGAGGAAAGGATAGTGTCTTAGCTCTATATAAAGCAGTAAAAGTTGGAGAAGCGGTTGGACTGGTCGTCATGCTAGAGGAAGAAGGGAATCGTTCCAGATCTCACGGAATGCCTCCGGAACTTATACGTGCCCAAGCTGAATCTATAGGTTTGCCCGTATATGCTGCAGCTGCAAGTTGGACAGATTATGAAAAAGTATTTATGCACCTTTTAGAAAAAGCAAAAAATCAAGGAGCAGAAGTGTTGGTAACTGGAGACCTGGACATGCCTGCTCATGGCTGTTGGCATGAAAAGGTTTCGAAGAATGCTGGATTAAAGCTTGGGATGCCTTTATGGGAAATGAATCATCGTGAAGCTGTCAAAGAGTTCATTAATCTAGGATTTGTAACCATAATTGTAACTGTTAATTTATCATTAGGAATGCGAGAAGACGATTTAGGGCGAACGTTAACCCATGAATACGTGAAGGAGCTCGAAGCTCGAGGTATTGACCCCTGCGGAGAAGGTGGAGAGTTCCATACCACAGTAGTAGATGGGCCGATTTTCAAACATCCTATTCCAGTTCGTAAATGTGAGATTATTAAGGACGGAGAGTATGCTTTTTTGCCCTTGGAGCTAGATCAGATGGCGGATATGGGCACCTTATAAAGTCTCAAATAACATAAAAAGACAGTTTCCACCCAGGATTACAGGGTCTGTCTCTTTTCAAAAATATCAAACACGCAAGAATGCCTCTGGCTACGAACAGAACTTAAAGATTTATGAATGCGAGGATTGTACGGGATGACCATTGATGCCGAAATGTACGAAGGCGAAAGGCAACCGTCAAGTTCATTGGAATCCGATTTTCGAAGAAATGAAAGTGAAAGCGAAGGCAGCCCTTGAAAGTGAAGAAAACGTGGTAAAATACGCTCAACGTAAAGTTGAGGTCGAAAGCGTTTTTGGTCACATCAAGGGCAATCGGTCGTTCCGCAGATTTTCTTTGCGGGGTCTCGACAAAGTTCACGTCGAATTCGGGATTGTAGCATTAGCCCATAACCTACTGAAAGTAGCTGGTCTAAGAATGGATACTTTCCAAGAAAAGACAAAAACAAGGCCAAGTAGGACGAAAAACGCTACTTGGTCTTGTTTTATTTTAGGACTTATCAGACGGCCCCTTCTTTTTATCCAATTAAAGTGCCCGTTTGTTGAAGATCATCACAATGACTTATTGAACAAAAGCACCATTAGTTAAGTAATAACCCCTTACACTGTTTGGAAAGCTAGAAAAATAAAGACAATAGAAGCCAGCAGTAATCCCGATACTACCACCCTCTTACCAGTTTCACTTTTAAAAAATAGATAAGTAAACCCCACATAAATAAGAGTAGCAACTGTAAAAAATGCTATACCTGATATTAACTTTTCATTTGTATAATTACCAAAAATAAAATGTATTATTGTTATAGGATACGATATACAAGCAATTAAATAGTGGAGTTTTCTTGTTTCCACTTAGACCCCCCTTTAACTAAATAACGAGACAGTTAAAAAAATCAGGATCAATATAATTATTAATAATCCTGTACCTTTCAAACCTAAATTACCAACCAAATCAGCAAGGTTACTACCGTTTGCTCTGTTAGAAGCATCTCTCATATTCCCAACAGGATTATTCTTAAGTTCTTTATGCCATAATCGTTCTCTTTTTACTTTAGGAATTTCTCCGTTATTTTCCACCCAAACACCTCTTCAAAACTCAAGCATTATCCCTTGTTAGAATACTAAATTTCTGTACCTTTCCTATTTATTTACGATTATAAACCAGGTAAAGTTTCAGTCCTAATTGGAGAATCTTGCCTTCATAGAAAGAGGCGTAATCCTTTTAGATTACGCCCCGATTGTAGAAGATCGTTTATTTTTGAAGAAAAAAGCACCCGTTTTTTTAATATGACCTTATCATTTGGAATCTTTTCGATTAAGAAGGGCGTTCTTTATATCCATGAAAATGCCTCAATTCAATGTTAATTGCAAAGGCTTTATCGATAGAAGATAAAACATTCATTTTCTTGTAAAATAGGAACGACTAAATCAATAAAGTCATCAAATCCTGAAGGATGCTCCTGTCTTATCAGCAATAATCCATCGCACCTGCCTCGTACCAACATAAATCCTAAAGGGTTTTATAAATGGCGTTCTCCAGTTTGTGCTGCTTTTTCCACTGCATCAAGAAGCTAGAAATTCTAATGCTTTGGTGCTTGATTTCCGCCTTGTTGCCATTGTTGAAGGCATCAGTTGAAGTTTTTGAAAGCTCTGCGTATTTTCCTTCAATATTGGTAATGATCTTTTTGTGCTCGGCAACAGCTGCAATAGATGAAAGTGAAGCCAGCTTTTCTTGGACTTCTTTCATCATGGTCAGTGCCTGATCTTTGTTCGCATCGCTTGAATTGTACGTATAAAAGGTCGTGATTAACGGCCTTTTGAGCCAGCCTCTTTTAATGTGCGTAGATAAGGTCTGACCACCTTGTATTAATTTTTAATAATAAATCACTTCGGTCAGGATTTTACATCCTTTGATTTTCGTGAATTTCTCTTTTGCTTCTTTTTTACTGTAAAACTCAAACATTTTAATGTTGTTATTTGAATGAACCGTAATGATCCACACGGTAATTTCCCTCCTTTCCAAGATAATCGTTTCACTTTTCTTGTAGTCATCGAAATCATTCACCTTCGTGAAGCAGACCACAGCGAATATTTTCTTAAATTAATCTGCATCCATAAATGGATATGCAATTTCTGTAGTTGTAGCAAAGATTTCTTTTTATAATACGAGGACTTGTCTAACGAATCATGTTAAATACAGAACCTGTTTTATCGTTTGTACCAGAACCACGAGAACCACCAAATAGTTGTTAATTAATCACCGAACCAGTTGGTTTATCACTGATATCGATATCCTCTTCAGACCTGTAGAGATAGGATTGGATTACAGTTCCCATATTTTCGTACTTCTACCGTAATGCTTTATAAACCTCAAGGATGGCATCGCTTCTAGAAGAGTCTTCCATATGGTTACCGTGTTTATTTTCCATAACGATGTCATGGCAGATATCCAAGCCTAATGATGTCAGTTTCACAGACATTTCAGTATTCAGCTGATGATGTACGATCAATCGAATGCCTTGGATGCACTCTATAGCATGTTCTCGTGCAAATTCGACAGAATTGACCAATTCACCCAAGTTATCGACTGTAACCTGAAATCCCTCACGGTTCAATTGAGGAATCAATGGAATTGCCTACGAGAACGTTTCTCCTCCTATAATCTTATCGGCCCCGAATCCTGTTCCCCAACGTTTAGAGAATGATTCAAAACCTTTTGTTGGAGAGATACAAGAAGAAGCGCTTGCTTATGGCTTCCAAGATCACCACACCTTCTTATTTTGTTTTTTTCCTGTTACCCTGGAAAGGGAAACGAATAATTTGTTCAACTATTTTATCTATTAAGAAAATTATATCGATGACGAACATATAAACAACGTACTCAAGCCACAATATTTTCGTGTTTGTTTTATGGTTGAAACACAAAAGGGAATAGTCAGATTCGTGTAAAGGAATTTTATATTAGTAAGCTATTAGAAGTAATGCTATGTTCAATTCAACGACCGGAACATTCTGAATGTCTTCCCCAAATTGCTTGATAGCGTTTTTTTTGCCTCCTTTTTTAATGCTGGCTGCTCATCTGCTTCCCAGCATTCTGCATTCTTGAGACCTTCGATATTGGAAGCCGAAAACACGGGGTTTTTTCCTGCTTGTTTCTGCTTCCAATAAAGATTTACTTGATATACTGGATTATTTAGATCGATATGTACAGGATCATATGCTTGAAAAAGGATTTCCGCCCCTTAAAGAGATTTTTCTGAACATTGCTGAACGAAAACTTGGCTCATCACAAACAGAGCAGGAATTAAAAAAAGAAATCAAAGCATCTGAACAACGGGTGCGCAGAGCGATATACCAGTCCTTGAATCATTTGGCCTCTCTTGGACTAACAGATTTTTCTAATCTGAGGTTTGAAAGCTACTCTTCCAAATTCTTTGACTTTACAAGTGTCAGGAAAAAGATGACAGATTTAAAGCATAATTCAAAATCAGCATCCTCCCCAACTCGAATCAATACGAAAAAATTCATTCAAGTTCTCTATTTTGAAGCAAAACATCTATATTCGAAGCCGAATTGAGGAATAGATTAGGAACAGGAAAACCTGTAATCAGTAGGTTGTCTAATATCTATCTTTACTATCTTTTTTCTTTTAAATAACACAGTATTTCAGTTTACTTCAATGGTTGTAGCTCGAAGTCTACCCTCGGGACTGTTCTATCAAACACCTGTCTAGCTGTTCAAGCACTAACGGCCATGCCTGTTCATGCTGGTCCTTTGATTCCTCATCTGGAAACCCTGCGTGTGTGAGACGTATTTGGGTGCCATTGCCGTATTGTTCAAGTTCAACTGTAACAACGGTCTCAGCTCCCTTTGTTCCCCTGGCGCCAGTTACCCACGTTATTTTGACGAGACGGTCTTGCTCAAGCTTCAGAAATCGTCCGTAATGAGGATGACGTTTATCTTCAAATTCAGTTTCAAAAAAGAAGGCTGTGTTTACTTCTCCCTGCATAATTACGCTCCCAGGTACCGCGAACCAACGGTCAAACTGGTTTGTCCATGCTTGGAAAAGCACATTTGGGGGTATTTCCATTATACGTTCTACTGTTAGATTATAAGGTCTTGTTGAAAGGTCAGGTATGCTAATAGGTTTCATAATTATTCCTCCAATTTCATTTTGACTTTCATCTGAATTTTAACACAAATATCCAATTTTCTTGAAAGGTGTTGCTGCTCTACAATCTGGCCCTATTCTTTAATAACTAAACTCGTTATGGACGTACTCGTGATTTCGGTCTCTTTTTTCCCATCAAAGGGTACAATTGGTGGATTACCGTTTGCATCATACTGATAGGTCACGTTTGGTCTGGCGCTATCCGCTATAAATGTAGATCAAACTGCTCGGCGTGATGCGGACAACTTTGATTTTTAAAACATGCTTAAGCTGGCCCAATGCCGGACCAGCTTTTTAAAGAGGTATTTCTAAAAAGAATTACAAATTAAATTTTTTTAGTCGGTATTGCAAGCTTTGTCTACTGATGCCAAGAATTTTTGCAGCTTGTGAAATATTGTTGCTGTTTTCTGCTAGAATTTGTTGGATATAAAACTTTTCCACTTCTGCGACTTTGTCGCGTAATGTTTTTGAGGAGTGATTGCTTCCAGCGAGATCTTCAAAGTCCTTTTGTGGAAACAGCTCATCATTCTTCTGATATCTTTTACGGAATCTTACGGGAAGGTTTTCGACAGTAATTGTTTCTTTATCCATAATCAGGTTCATCGCGCCTTCAATCGTATGCTCCAGTTCTCTTACATTTCCCGGCCAATCATGTTGGTTAAGCAGATGATTTACTCCTTCGCTGATTCCCTTCACATTCATTTGAAACAAAGCATTATATTTTTCTATAAAACTTTGAGTCAGAAACCAAAGGTCTTCTTTTCTCTCACGAAGAGGCGGTATAAACAAGGTTACAACGCTAAGGCGGTAGTATAAATCCCTTCTCAGCCGTTCATTTGCAACGGCATCAATCGGATCCTCATTAATGGTTGCGATAATTCGGACATCTACCTTTTTGTCTTGTGTATCCCCGACCTTTCTGATTGTTTTATCCTGGATTACTCTTAATAGTTTTGCTTGCAGGGAAGGATTTAAGGAGTTTATTTCGTCTAACAGCAGTGTCCCGCCATCAGCTTGTTCAAATAGGCCAGGTCTGTCCAATGCGCCTGTAAACGCGCCTTTTTTTGTACCAAATAAAAGGCTTTCCATTAAATTATCCGGAATGGCTGCACAGTTTTGAGAGATAAATGGAGCGGAAGACCGGTTGCTTCCATTATGAATGCTCTGCGCAAATAATTCCTTTCCTGTTCCGGTCTCACCTACAATAAGTACCGATGATGATGTCCGTGTTGCTCTTTTTGACTCTTCAATAACTGTCTGAATCAGCCCGCTCTGCCCGATGATTTTGTCAAACGTAAATTTAGTATTTTGTTTACGGAGCACGTTTTCTTTAATCACTTGCTCCAGTTGTGTAACATCTTTTACGATCTCAATCGCTCCAGTAATCTCTCCGTCTTTGACTATTGGAAAGGTGTCGTTGATGGTTGTGATTTCTTTACCTTTATTATTAAAATAAGTTTGTTTCTTATGCTTTGTGGTTTTACCCGTCTTTAAGGCTTCAACAAGTGTACTGTTTTGATTATCCGCGAACATGAAGACATCCAGCAAATCTTTATTAAGTACATCCTCACTGGCCATGGATTCGATCTCCATCATCTTTTGGTTGTAAATGATCGTCTTTCCTTTTTCGTTTATTATGTGAACACCAATATCGATTTCATCAAGCAGCTTTTCATATAAGTCATTCATACTGATCAGAGCCTGAACGTCTTTCAAATCATTTGGCGACATAAGAACCCCCCCCTTTGAATATACCCTCTCCATTTATTTTAATAGAATCAGAATCAAACCGCAAAATAAATTGGCGTTTATTGAGATGGTTTGATAATTTCCGCAAATTTTTTTTGCGCTTTTTTAAAGAGGTAACTGTATCCCTAACGGTTTTTCGATTGGCATGAAACTTGCATTAAGAATTGAGAGAGAACAAAACTGGAGGGATTATATTGTTGACACCTTATAAACACTAACCATGGAGCGATTGTTGCTTCATATGCAAGCACGAACAGTTTCTAAAATGTATTAATGGCTGATTTAAAAATTTTCAAGGAGGAATGAAAAATGGCTGCAACGATAACATCAAAGGATATCATGGAACAGACTTCACAATATGGAGCAAATAATTATCATCCGCTTCCGATCGTTATTTCAAAAGCGGAGGGCGTATGGGTTAAAGATCCCGAAGGCAATAGATATATGGATATGTTAAGCGCATATTCCGCTGTAAACCAGGGACACAGGCACCCGAAAATTATTCAGGCATTGAAAGACCAGTCAGATCGCATCACCTTAACATCACGGGCCTTTCATAATGATCAGCTTGGTCCATTTTACAAAAAGGTATCGGAGCTGACCGGTAAAGACATGGTTCTTCCGATGAACACAGGTGCGGAAGCTGTTGAAACTGCTGTAAAAGCCGCACGCCGCTGGGCATATGAAAAAAAGGGGGTTGCAGAAGGGCATGCCGAAATCATCGCCTGTGAAGGCAACTTTCACGGCAGAACGATGACAGCTGTGTCACTGTCTTCAGATCCGGATAACAAACGCGGCTTTGGCCCGATGCTGCCGGGTATTAAAGTGATCCCTTACGGTGATATCGAAGCGTTAAAAGCTGCAATTACACCAAATACAGCCGGATTTCTACTCGAACCCATCCAGGGTGAAGCGGGCATTGTCATGCCGCCAGAGGGTTTCCTGAAAGAGGCATATGAAGTGTGCAATAACCAAAACACTTTATTTATTGCTGATGAAATCCAAGCAGGGCTCGGTCGCTCAGGGAAAATGTTTGCCTGTGACTGGGAAGACGTGTTGCCTGACATGTATATTCTCGGAAAAGCGCTTGGAGGCGGTGTGATGCCAACTTCTTGTGTTGCGGCAGACAAAGATATTCTTGGAGTATTTAATCCGGGATCACACGGTTCAACGTTTGGCGGAAATCCACTCGCTAGTGCTGTAGCTGTTGCCGCATTGGAAGTCATTGAAGAAGAAAAACTAGCTGAACGTTCGCTTGAACTCGGTAACTATTTTCAGGAGAAGCTGAGAGGCATTGATAATCCTGCGATTAAAGAAGTGCGTGGGAAAGGGTTGTTTGTCGGCGTCGAACTGCACGAGCCTGCCCGCCCTTACTGTGAAAGACTGAAAGAAGAAGGGCTGCTTTGCAAAGAAACACACGAATATGTCATTCGTTTTGCGCCGCCACTTGTCATCAGCCAGGAAGACCTTGATTGGGCAATAGAAAAAATTTATCACGTTTTATCCAAATAATACGAATTTACTTTTGATTCCAAATGAGGTGTGAATAATGGGAACAGCAGCGGTACTCAATCGCGAGCAGCGACAACACAATCAAGAAAAAGAATCACTCAACCTTTTCAACTCAACACAGACTGTGATCAAGGAAGCTCTTGACAATCTGGGTTACCCTAATGAAAGCTTCGAGCTGCTTAAAGAGCCGCTTAGAATGTTGACAGTGCGTATTCCGGTTCGAATGGACAACGGTTCGATTAAAATCTTTACGGGTTATCGTTCTCAACATAACGATGCCGTCGGTCCCACAAAAGGTGGTGTCAGATTTCACCCCGAGGTAAATGAAGAAGAAGTTAAAGCTTTGTCGATGTGGATGAGTTTAAAATGCGGTCTCGTTGACTTGCCATACGGCGGGGGAAAAGGCGGAATCATCTGTGACCCGAGGGAAATGTCTTTTAGAGAACTAGAAGGTCTGAGTCGGGGTTACGTTCGCGCGATCAGTCAGGTGGTGGGGCCGACAAAAGATATTCCGGCACCTGATGTATTCACAAATTCACAAATCATGGCGTGGATGATGGATGAATACAGCCGAATACGCGAATTCGATTCACCGGGATTTATCACGGGAAAGCCGGTTGTCCTTGGCGGTTCACACGGCCGTGAAACCGCAACTGCACGCGGGGTAACAATTTGCATCGAAGAGGCTGCAAAGAAAAAAGGAATCGAATTGCAAGATGCTCGTGTTGTTGTACAAGGATTCGGCAATGCAGGAAGCTTCCTGGCCAAATTCATCCATGATGCAGGTGCAAAGGTGGTTGGCATTTCTGATGCATATGGTGCACTTTATGATCCGGATGGTCTTGACATTGAATATTTACTGGACCGTCGCGACAGTTTTGGCACCGTAACAAAGCTGTTTAAATCAACAATCACAAACAAAGAACTGCTTGAGAAAGATTGCGACATCCTTGTCCCGGCGGCGATTTCTAATCAAATTACAATTGATAATGCCAGCAATATTAAAGCTTCAATTGTGGTAGAAGCCGCCAATGGCCCGACAACACTTGAAGCAACCAAAATATTATCGAAGCGGGGAATCCTTCTTGTCCCAGATGTTCTCGCAAGCTCCGGAGGGGTGACGGTATCTTACTTTGAATGGGTGCAAAACAATCAAGGATACTATTGGAGCGAAGAGGAGGTTTCGACAAGGCTGCGAAACGTTATTGAAGATGCTTTCAGGAAGGTTTATTCAGCAGCGCAAAACCATCATGTTGATATGCGCCTGGCTGCTTATATCATTGGAATTAGAAAAATGGCGGAAGCTTCCCGATTTAGAGGGTGGGTATAGTAGCGGTCAATAGAATTGCATGAAAAACAAAATCTCTTGAAGGAAGGGTGAGCCGGTGAAGGAAATCTATCAAACCGTTTATAGTCCTTATTATGGTTCTGTCGAAAAAGTACTTGTTAATCAGAGTTCTCATGTATACGAATGGGAAACATTGTTTTTAATTAAGACAAAAGAACAAACAGAGGTAGAGGTTTCCATTGGGGTTAGCGGCTATATTACTTCAGTGAAAGTTGCACAGGGTCAGGAAGTGACTCCAGATACGGTGTTATCTACACTAAGAGATGATTTGAAAATTACTGGAAGCGATTAAGCTGTTTATTAAAGGGGGAACGACGCTTCCCCCCCTTATTTTTCATCAATAATGAATGATTTTTAAAAGGATATGAATGCGCTTCCAAAAAAGCGGGAGAAGGGAGTCTAAAACATGAATGAGCCTGCCCCAGGGTATGAAAAGATTTTGAAACAGAATGATTCACAAGACGATGATATGAAATTCCGTAATAGCAGGGAAGACTTGTTGAAATTTCTGATTCCGTCATTAATCGGGATTATGCTGTTCATGATCCCATTTAATTTTCAAGGAGAAATTACGATTCCGGTTGCTTTGTTGGCAGGCTGGGTACAAGAAACGTTTGCCTCCGCAATACCGGGTTTTATGACTGCTGTCATAACGTTGACGGCCGTGGTTACTGTCACTTCAAAACGATTTAAACCTTCATGGATTATGAATAGTCCGTTTTTAAAGGGGCTTTTTGATGTAACTCCTATCTGGGTATTGGCACGAATTCTGGGAATGGTTTTCGCCGTCTTGATATTATTTCGAATCGGGCCGGAGTGGATTTGGTCTGATTCAACGGGCGGACTTCTCCTGTATAGCCTAATTCCTGTTCTTGCCGCTGTGTTTATATTTGCTGGATTATTTTTGCCGTTGTTGCTTGACTTTGGATTACTCGATTTGTGCGGAGCGCTGTTAACAAAAATAATGAGGCCCATTTTCACCTTGCCCGGACGTTCCTCGATCGATTGTTTAGCCTCGTGGTTGGGAGACGGTACCATTGGAGTGCTCTTAACAAACAAACAGTACGAAAACGGTTATTATACAAAAAGAGAAGCTGCCGTGATCGGGACAACCTTCTCTGTTGTCTCGATTACATTTACTATTGTCGTACTAACTTTAATGGAACTGCAACATATGTTTTTCCAATACTATTTAACGATTGTCTTAGCCGGTCTTGTTGCAGCTCTGATCTGCCCGCGCATCCCACCGTTGTCAAAAAAGGCGAATCACTACTATGAACAAGCCGAAAATCAGTTTGACGAAGAGATTCCGAGTGACATTTCCTCATTCAAATGGGGATTGAATCAAGCAACAACCCAGGCAAGAAAAACAAAATGGACTTCCGTTATTAAAGGCGGCGGAAAAAATGTTGTCGACATGTGGATGGGTGTGATTCCGATTGTGATGGCGATTGGAACTGTGGCCTTAATTATCGCGGAGCATACACCAGTATTTGAGTATCTCGGTGCCCCGTTTGTACCGTTACTTCAGTTGATGAACGTTCCTTATGCAGCCGAAGCGGCTCAAACGATGGTAGTCGGATTCGCCGATATGTTTTTACCGGCGGTTATTGGGAGTGAGATCGAAAGCCCGTTAACACGATTTGTTATTGCTTGTGTATCGGTCACTCAATTAATCTATATGTCCGAAGTGGGCGGACTCTTGCTTGGATCCAAACTGCCAGTCAATTTTAATGACCTGGTAATCATATTTGTTGAACGAACATTAATCACATTACCGATTATTGTTTTTATGGCACACGTATTCTTTTAACGTAGATAAATTGTTATTTATATGAAATAGATTTTTCATCGACCGTTATGCGGGGATCTTTCAACGACGAAAGCGCTCGATCATCACATTGAAGATCTTGGAGATATTACAATTGACCGTCCAAACAATAATGCATTCGAAACGCTGGATGATGGTCAATTAAAAAACGTAAAGAAAGTCTCAGAGGTGAACAAGGCACTTTCTGAATCGGTTTCCGGGGTCATTTCGAATAACGGTTTTCCACTTGTGATCGGAAGAGATCATAGTATTGCAATCGGCTCACTTGCAGGGATTTCACAACATTATCACAACCTCGGGGTTATTTGGTACGATGCCATACTGACTTGAATACAGCCGAGACATCTCCAAGCGGGAATATTCATGAGATGCCGCTGGCTATCAGTCTTGGGATTGGACATCCTGAATTAACAGAAATCAATGGTTTATTACCAAAAGTGAAGCCCGAAAAACATTTTCATCATGGGTGCGCGCTCTTGATCAAGGGAAAAAGTTCTTATTCGCGAAAAGGGCTTCGTGTTTACAAATTGACCGTCTAGGGATCTAAGTTGATTAATCGAGTAGGAGGGGGTGACTAACCCCTGAGCTCTCACACCATCGTACGTATGGATCCGTATACGGCGGTTTCTCTAAGATTGATGTAAATATTGATATCTTTGATACAAGCTACACAACCCTAGGCGATTCCAATAGGAATTGTCTAGGGTTTTCTTGAGTATTGGACTACCAGAAATGCGCCAATACGACTTCCTTGAGTATGCCCATTCATAGACCTTTCCTCTTGGCACACCGAAACCTACTAGTTTCCTCTTACGCGTCTTCGATAGTTTCCAGTCTTTCCATACACCCATCCTCAAACGTCTTCGAATCCACTTGTCTAACTCGTGGAACACACTTTGGGTGTCCATCAGGGCAAAGTATCCGCACCATCCTGTAAGATATTGATTCAACCTATACAGTCGGTGTGCTATACTCCACCCTTTCGACCTGGTCGTCAATTCCCGGCCTTTATCTTTCGCGATCGCAACTTTTCTTGTGGAGACGGTAAAAACTAAAGTTACTTCTGCGCTATTTGAATAAGATTGCCGCATGTATCATCGAAGACAGCCACTGTGACTTTGCCCATTTCTGTCGGCTCCATAATAAAGTTCACGCCGAGTTTCATTAATCGCTTGTACTCTTTGCGAATATCTGCAACGCCAAACATTGTTGCTGGGATGCCATCAGCAAATATCTTCTCTTGATACTCTTTGGCGGCAGGATGGTCATTCGGTTCGAGCAAAAGCTCAGTACCGTCTTGATCATCGTGAGAAACAAGCGTTATCCACCTAAATTCTCCGGCGGGAACGTCATGCTTTTTTACAAAACCAAGCATTTCTGAATAAAACTCTAATGCCCTGTCTTGATCTTGTACGAAAATACTGGTAACAATGTTATTCATATTATTTTTGCCTCCTTTGAGATCACATCAATCTTCAGCTCTCGCCCGCTTATATGGAAGAATCAATATTCTCTTGCTGGTGAGCAGAACAATTTCACCATTTTCTTAAATATCCCATTTTTAATTTGAATTATTTACTAATAACAATAGATAATTTATAGTTTGCATGCTTGTTTAACTCGGTTAAAAACTCATCTAATTGTTCATGGGAAGGAAATTTACACTCAAGAATATAACAACCATCCCCACTAATTTTATAATTGTTTATTACATATTTCCTTTGAGTTTCTATAAATGAGAGATAAGGTTGATGATACGTATTTTTCGTATAAATCGAAATCAAAGCATGGATAAAATACCCTAACTTAGCTTGGTTGACCTTAATAGTATAACCCTCAATCACTCCATGATCTTCTAATTTGGCAACCCTGGTTGCAGCTGCTTGTCCTGTCAAATGAACTTTATCTCCTAATTCTTTCATAGTAATACGACTATTGTTAAATAACTCGTCTAGTATCCGTATGTCTGTGTGATCTAGCATTAAATCAAAACCTTTCAAAATTCAAGTTAAAATGGAAAAAGACTTGATTTTATCTGTGTAATTGTTAAGTGATCATAGTATAAACTATACGTAAATCAATGAAATGGAGTGTTAATTATGGATATTAGACATATCCGAAATGCGACCATAGTTGTTAAATTTGCAGACAAGAAATTTTTGATAGATCCAATGTTAGCTGAGAAAGGGACATACCCTCCTTTCCCCGA
The DNA here is from genome assembly GCF_045920555.1 of Pseudalkalibacillus sp. A8. Lineage (NCBI taxonomy): Bacteria > Bacillati > Bacillota > Bacilli > Caryophanales > Fictibacillaceae > Pseudalkalibacillus > Pseudalkalibacillus sp. A8. Next base: position 1,276,928 of record NZ_CP174509.1, on the reverse strand, counting down.
TTCAGCAAGACAAGATCAGAATAATCCTTTAGTTAATTTGCCAACTTCAATTGACAATATTATTAAGAATATAGATGCTGTGATTGTCACTCATTTGCATTTAGATCATTTTGACGAGGCAGCCAAGGATGTATTACCAAAAGATATAAAAATGTTTGTGCAAAATGAAAAAGATGCTGAAGAAGTGAGAAACGCTGGTTTTCAAAATGTAGAAGTCTTAACAGAAGATACAGTATTTGAGGATATCCAATTGGTCAAAACAGTCGGCCAGCACGGTAGAGGTGAAATCGTTAAACTTGCAGGTGAAGTTTGTGGTGTGGTCTTCAAACACAAAGATGAAAAAACTCTATATGTAGCGGGAGATACAGTTTGGTATGAAGAAATCCAAAAAGAAATTGATACGCAAAAGCCAGAAATCATTGTCGTAAACGGCGGGGACAATCAATTCCATGAAGGCGGTTCTCTTGTAATGGGGAAAGAGGATATCCATGAAGTCTACAAAGCTGCATCTAACGCCAAAATTATCGTTGTTCACATGGAGGCGGTCAACCACTGGACATTATCCAGAAAAGAGTTAAAGAATTTTATTAACAAAAACGAAATTTCCTCTAATATATTAGTGCCGGATGATGGTGAATCATATTCTTTTTAACTATTTTTAAGTGCTGCTGACTGAAGGCTCATTAAGAAAAGATTATACTGATAAGCATGATATACTCTAACACAAACTCGATGATAAAACCTAACCTATAGAAAAACTGATGATAATTTCAAAAAAGGTGCACAACTCTCTATTGAGTTAGTGCACCTTTTACATCTTATTATATTCTTACCCTTTTCGGCTATAAATAAGGAAGTAGCACTAACCCCGGATATCCATGGCTACTTGCGGAAAAGCATCCGGAAAGTTGGCTGTAACGCTTTGACCGACCAGTTTGAATTCCCTCTCCATTACTTCACATTCAAATAATGCTTTTGTTCTTTGTTGCATGTCATCCTTACTTTCGAAAATTTTCCAACAACCTGGACAAGAGAAAAAGACCATACCTATTTGAGGTTATGGTCCTTGGTGTTTTGTGTAATTTACTTAAGCTAAGTAGAGATTCTACGCCGCCCAGGTTTTTCCTTCTTAGTGCCGATCAAATAATTCTCCTTACCCAGAAATAAAGGAGAATCAAAAGAATTTCGAGTATGGCTAGTTTCCACACACGTGATGTCTTCTCAGCTTTCTTGAATTCTATCAAGATTTCAATTAAAAGGACAGCCATGGTTACAAAAAGTAGCGCCTCGATCATGACAGCGACAAACATGAAAATGTACCAATGGACGAAAATAGATAGACCGATTCCTATCCCACAGATGATGAACATCGGCAGCAGCTTCGCTTTCAGCGATTTACGATTCAGAAAAGCCCAGACCTGGTAAAGGCCGAAAGCTCCAAATAATAATCCATACTCAATCATGAAAACAGGATCCATACGTATGTCTCCTTATCGCTTTTTTTATAATTTAATAGACGCTTCCGCCATGATTCCGTTTCATTCTTGCAATATTCCACCCACAATTTCTCCATAACCGCTTCAAATGGACCCATTTATATATGTCTGAAGTGGAGAGTCCTAACTTTTTCGATAGAGTCAGAACGGATTCATCTCCAGAATTTACTTTCATAACGATTTCTAATTTATCTTCTAAACTATATTTAGACCTTTTGGACATACAAAATGCTCCCCTCAAGCAACGATGGTTGTTTTAATTTTACCATTGTGTACTTTAAGGGGAGCATATCACATTGGATAGCGTCCTTTTTTTCAGTTATGACTCGGCTACAACAGTTTCCTCAGAGGGTTCTTCCGCCCACCCTTTACACACATCCACCCACTCTTTTGCAGATGAATACTCGAATAGCTCCTCTGGTGTCAGTTTGATTGCAGAGTTGGTGCTTCCACATGCAGGGAAAAGGGACTCGAACCGTTTCATTGAAATATCTAGATAGACGTCCATTTCTTTTGCCAATCCGAACGGGCAGACGCCACCCACGACATGGCCCGTTTGTTCCAATACTTCATCAGGCTTGAGCATGCGTGCCTTGATTCCTGTGAACTGTCGGAATTTTTTGTTATCGATTTTCGCATCTCCTGCCGCAACGATCAGGATATCTTTATCTGCCGGCCCTCTGAAAGACAGCGTCTTTGCAATTTGCGCTGGCATGACTCCGATCGTTTCAGCTGCCTCTTCAACCGTGGCACTCGATGTTTCGAACTCCATCACATCATCTTCCCGATTCCACTTTTTAAAATGGTCTTTTACACTTTCCAATGACATATGTATACATCCTTCCTACCGATATTAAGTAAGATGATAACATCCTTTAATACGGCAGAGCAAAATATAAATTTTAACTATTCCCCTTAAAGAGTCAGTCCAGTCCAACGCCAATAGGTGAAATAGAATAAAATCATCAATGCAATGTAGATGACGGACAGCACTTTGCTCAATTTTTGTAATTCAACTGCTTCAAAGCCGCCTTTTTCCCCTGAAAAGATGAGGAGCGCTTTAGAACTTACTGGAAATGTGATGCAATAATTCATTCCGACGATCAACAGAAAAACGAATGAAATAACGTTGATGTTCTCTGTCACTGCCATTGATAAAAGAGGCGGCACCAGGATGACTACTCTCATCGTATGAGAAGTAATGTATAAATGGGAGGTGAGACTGATGACAGACATTAGAAGCAAAGTGATGAATTCTGCTTGAAACAAGACACCTTCTGTCACTATCAGCAAAGAATCCATGATCCATTCCGCAGCCCCAGTTTTGATCAAGGCTTCTCCAAGCGAGACAGCTGCACCCACAAAAAGGATCAGACTCCATGACACCGCTTCCATTCCTTTTTTCCAATCAAGCACCCCTAACTTAGGCAGGACCAGTATCAATGCACCTTCCATGATGACCGTTGCAATCTCTATGCCATGCAGTTTTTCTGTCATCCAAAGGACCACCATCAAACTGAATACAGATAAAACCACTTTCTCCTTATCGGAAAGGTTTATCTTTTTACCTTCCCGATCCTCCATCTTGGGAATCACCTTACGTCGAGTTTCAGCATCCAGAAACATGTACTGGATGACACCACAAGTCAGGAATCCTGCTATGAGCACGAATGGAACGCCCCACACCATCCATGTAAGAAACGATATTCTTTCATGACCGAACTTTTCCAAATAGTCATTGGCAATCAAATGGGAACTAGCCCCGATCAATGTAGCACTGGTGGCAATCAAAATGATGACAGGAATCAGAATGGACAAGCCTTTTTGCACTTTCCGGTTCTTCATCACGTTCGACAGATCCCGATAGATTGGTAACATGACAGATGCACGGCCCGATGTGGAAGGGATGAAAAACGTAAGCAACTGGATCACGATGGTCAGCAAAAAGAATAGTCCTGAAACTGAATTTGCTTTTGAAAGCAACAAGGTGACAAGCCGGCTAGCGAGCCCAGTACTTTGCATCGCCGCTCCTACAATGAATGCCCCGATCATTAGCCAGATCACGTCTGATGACAAGGAAGAATACAACAATTCCTGATCTGCAGCCCCTGTCATGGTTAAAAACAAGACGGACCCGATAGCCACAATCGCTGGCGGAACGGGTGTCGCAACCCAGCAATAGGTCGCCACCATGAACGTGATGATCGCCAGTTTTCCATCAAGCTTCAATTCAGCAGGTAGGATTAATAAGAATACGCTTAGGCCGGCTAATAATATCCAAGAACGAGAGAGATTGTTCAGCCAGCCATATTTCATTTCTTTCCTTTTTGCTCTTCTATCTGATCGGGTCAAAGCCGGATTCATGATATGCCCTCCTATTCAATACGAAGGATGGTACGCTGGCTGCGAGTTCAAACCCCACAGAGAGCATCCTCATGGTGGTTTCAGTACTTTCGATCACCCATTCCTCGGTTTTCTCCATCGCTTTTTCAAGGCTCAATGGCGATTGGAGGATACTTGTGAACACGTCGATTCCATGGTGATAATTCACTTGTGCGTCCTTACCGATGGTGCCTGCTATAGCGATTACAGGTTTGCCGAATGTTTTTGCTTTTGCCGCGACTAATGCTGGAATTTTCCCACGCGGTGTTTGAAAATCAATGCTGCCTTCTGCCGTCAAAACCAAGTCTGTCTTCTGGAGGTGCTCATTGATATCCATGTAATCCATGATCAGATCGAATCGGGGATGGAGGACCGCACCGAGCAAAGCTTGCAGACCTGTTCCGAGGCCGCCGGATGCTCCCCCGCCCGGCATTTCACGGACACAATACCCTGTTGTTTCCTTGATTTTGGCTGCATAGTGTTCGAGCCCTTCATCTAGGAAAGCGACCTGCTGATCTGTTGCTCCTTTTTGGGGTCCGAACACTCTTGCCACTCCGTTCGTTCCACAAAGGATATTGTGCCAGTTGCACGCAACATCCAGTCTAGTTTTGTTTAACCGGGAGTCACACCGCGTCAAATCGATCGAATCGATTTCCTGAAGGCTTACAGCCCCTTTTTTTACATCAATCTGTTTCATTTTTTGATCGAAGAAACGAATTCCAAGTGCCTCTGCCATGCCGATTCCCCCATCGTTGATCCCAGAGTCGCCACACCCTATCAAAATCCGCTCCGCCCCAATATCCAGTGCAGCTTTTATGAGTTCTCCTACACCATATGAAGTAGTAAGCAACGGATTTCTTTGATGTCTAGGTACCAGTTTCAATCCTGCTGCAGAAGCCATTTCGATGACTGCCGTCCTGTTTTGTGTTTCACCGAGAAAGCCGATCGATGCTTCCACTTTTTTCCGGATAGGACCTGTGACGACGACTGTATGCAGTTCTCCTTTGGTCCAATTGACCATCGTCTCCGTAAAGCCTTCTCCTCCGTCTACTAGTGGGAGTGTGGTAACCTTGGCGTCGGGGATTACATTCAAGATCCCTTTTTTCATGCTAGTTGCAATTTGATCCGCTCCCAAACTTTCTTTAAAACCGGATGGTGCCACTAATATATTCATTTCTTTTTACCTCCCTCATGGTTCTATAAGGAGATTAACCTGCTCACTTTAAGAGACAATGAAAGGAAGATTAGAAAACCATTAGAAAGCTTTATTAAAACAAAAAAAGTATCGGCTTAAAAACCAATACTTAAATGTCAGGGCAATCTTCTATATAACAAATCACTATTCGATATCGATCTGCCACTTGCCTTCGGATTTAATGCTGATGATATATACTGCATCATCTTGAACCTTTTGTGCTGTCGATCCGCTATAAGTTCCGATTTCATTCGCTAAAAGAACTGTACCGTTCGCCATGACGTTGAAGTTGCTGTCACCTTTGTGGTCGAAATGGAATCTCTTCATGCCGGAGTCAATATGGACGAAGCGGACATCATCCCCTGTCCCGCTGATCGATCCTGATTCCGATTCTTCCGGTACCTCTTGAGAACCATTTACTAACCAGGCACCGTTTGCTTTCACATTGAGCATATATTCTCCAGCTGCAGGGATACGAGCCATCGTCTTCCCTTTATACGCACCGATATGATTGATCAGAAGCTCTACATTATTTCCGTTCTCATCAAGCAATTCGACAATGAAGTTGCTCGTGCCGTTATAAGTTGCATCAAACACGACGAATCCTGCTTCAAGCTCGAACATGTCTGTAGCTGTGTCGCCGCTTCCACTGTTTTTCAAAGCTTCAGCTTTTCGTTTCGCTTCTTCTGCTTCTTTTTTCTTACGCTCTTCTTCCTCTGCTTTTTTAGCAGCTTCTTCTTCTTTACGTTTTGCTTCCTCTTCAGCTTTCGCTTTTTCTTCGGCTTCCTTTTCTTTCGCTAGTTCTTCAGCAGATTTTTCGTCTTTCTTATCTTCTTGCCTAGATGTTTCCTCTGCTTCCACTTCAGTACTAGCTGTTTCCGTTTCTGGCGATGCCGAACTAGAAACCGCAATGACAAATATGACGAAGCTTCCTGCTGCGAACAGGAGCATTTTTTTCGCTTTCCCTGTTTTCTTAAGCTTGGATACGATCGCCATCACGATAAAAGCGATGACTGCGATGAATCCCACAAATGCTAAAAATCCTGCCATTTCCCCTTCCCCCTTGTTGTTGTAATCTTGCTGCTTGGCAGTAAGTCGTATAAATAGACCGATGTTAATATTACAATAGTTTTACAAATATTACAACTGTGTTCTGTAATTCAGAAGATGTTATGTTCTGGAGCTTAAATTGTTTTAATTACAAGTTTTTTTACTTTTTAAAGAAATATATTTGAGAAAATTGTAAGGAGGATGTTCCATGAGCCGATCTTAATCAATGAAATCCATTTTTTCAGGATCCTTGTTAATGACTTGTCTGAGTCTGTTACATGGTACACAGAACGCCTGGGGTTCACCTTGAGGCATAATGACAGTAAGCTAGCCTTAATGTCACTGGAATCCTGTCCTCTATTCGTTTGGCCAAATCGGATCAAGATTCCAGGGGGCATTTCACGATAAATGGCCAGCCGAAGTTTTCGGTCGGTTTTATAACCTCAAATATTCAGGCATTGCACAATGAATTGGCCAAACAGGGGATTGATGAAATCCAGGAGGATAACGGCCATTTTTACTTCCATTTCTTTGATCCGCGGCAACAAACTTCAAGAACATTATTAAAAATATGGTGAGTCCGGTATTTACTGGTCTCACTTCATTTCGTTTACCGCCCACAAAGGAAAACCACCTGTTTTTCTAGAAAAAGGATTAAACCAAGAATTTAAAAAGGAGCAGATGAAATGATTACGATCCAGGATATACGAAATGCCCAGGAAAACATTCAGGACACAATCAATGCCACCCCCATCCTTCAATCTGGACAGCTTTCCCAGCTTTGCAGAAACCAGGTCTTTTTTAAATGTGAGCATCTTCAAAAAACCGGCTCTTTCAAAATCCGTGGTGCAACGAACAAAGTGAAGCAGGTTGTGATGGAAGGCGCGAAGCTGGTCACGGCTGCCTCTTCAGGAAACCACGGACAGGCGGTTTCTTTTATCGCCCAACAGCTCGGAGTCCCAGCAACAATCGTCGTTCCAACAGATGTGAATCCCTGTAAAATGAATGCAATTGATGCGTATGATGGAAACATTGTGAAATGCGGCACCACCTCTGCTGAACGGATACCTAGGGCTATCGAGATTGCCGCGGAACAAAATGGTCTCTTCATTCCTCCGTATGATGATCCTTACATCATGGCTGGCCAGGGGACCACAGGCCTGGAAATACTTGAACAAGTACAGGACGTAGATGCAGTCATCGTCCCGATTGGAGGCGGCGGGCTTATTTCTGGCATTTTGACCGCCATCAAAGAGACCAACCCGAACATCAAGGTCTACGGGGTTGAACCTGAGACTGCGAACGATACCTTTTTATCATTTCAAAACGGACGGATCACTTCGATTACACCAACTTCTACAATCGCGGACGGACTCCGTGCCACCCAGCCGGGAGACATGACGTTCCCTGTCATGCAGAAATACTTGGACGATCTTGTCTTGGTGACCGATGAGGAAATCCGCCGCGCGTTCAGCGTTGTGATGGAACGGATGAAACAGATCATCGAACCATCAAGTGCGGTGACGGTCGCTGCTTTAATGAATAAAAAGCTCCCGCTTGAAGGAAAAAAAGTCGTGACGGTGATTTCAGGCGGAAACGTCGATCTTGCACGGATCAGTGAATTGATGATCGGGACAGAAAGGATATACTAAAACACTTTTTCATGAATAGTCCACTCCTTTTTCAACAACACTATAACAGCTTAGAAACTATTGTCATTCAGGGGAGATTATCATGTATAAATTGTTCACTCATAATGATTTGGATGGTGTTGGCTGCGGCATTGTAGCTAAAATTGCATTCGGTGATCGTGTGGATGTCCGTTATAACTCAGTGATGGGGCTGGATTTCCAAGTGGAGCGGTTCCTTGAACGGAAAGATGAGAAACAGAATAAAGACACGACTTTATTCATCACAGACCTCTCCGTCAACAAAGAGAATGAAGAAGGGCTCGACGCTTATGTAAAAGAAGGCGGAAAAGTACAGCTGATCGATCATCATAAGACCGCGTTACACTTTAATGATTACGATTGGGGACATGTGAAAGTGGAATATGACGATGGCCGGCTGGCTTGTGCTACCTCTCTTTTATATGGTTACCTCGTCCATCATCAACTTCTGGAACCTTCCGCTGCGCTAGAGGAATTCGTCGAGTTGGTCCGTCAATATGATACGTGGGAATGGGAACAGAACGATAACATCAAAGCGAAACAGCTGAATGATTTGTTCTTCATGGTGTCGATCGATGAGTTCGTTGAGAAGATGGTACCCAGACTTGAACGTATGGACCATTTCGAATACGATGAATTTGAGCAAAAGCTTCTCGAAATGGAAGAAGATAAGATTGAACGTTATATTAGAAGGAAAAAACGGGAACTTGTCCAAACATTCGTCGGAGATTATTGTACAGGTATCGTCCATGCCGAATCTTATCATTCGGAACTCGGCAACGAACTAGGGACGGCGAATCGCCATTTGGATTACATTACGATTTTGAACATGGGCGGAAAGAAAATCAGTTTCCGGACAATCCATGACGATGTGGATGTCTCGGCGGTCGCAGATTTTTTCGGGGGCGGTGGTCATGCGAAAGCAGCTGGATGCTCTATGAATGAAGAGTCCTATGAACTATACGCCAAAGCAGCTTTCATCATTGAACCGATGCGTCAAGACGCATTCCGGAACCATTATAATCTGAAAGAAACCCCTCAGGGCTGTCTGTATGAAAATCGGAATGAAGACCGCCTCTTTATTTATGAAAAAGAACCGGAATACTGGGCAGTCGAACTGAATGGGGAGCGTATTGAAGATCGATATTCAGATTTTGAAGAGGCAGAACGATTTGTCAAACGGCAACATTCCGCATGGCTTAGCCGTGACGAGCATTATGTCGACTATTTAAGAGAGTTTATGATGAACAATAAGAAAGGAACTGACTAAAAATAGTCAGTTCCAAAAATATTTCAATCAAGTTGTCAAATCCATTTCAAGAAGAAAGGAACTTAAGCTTTTTCCATGTCTATCAAGAGATAGTGACCGTGTCACACCGCCACCTAAAGCGTTGGTCAATACAAAGTTCAATGCTCCTAAGCTTGGTATTTCATAACGTATAACTTCACCTATCACGATATTCTGAAACCATTCTTTTACTTTTATTGCCGTAATTTGTTCTTTCACTAATTCATAGTCGTCCATATTATAAACAATCAAGGAAATATTTGATGTATTCCCTTTATCACCTGTTCTTGAATGAGCTATTTCCCGCAATCTCAATGCTTATACCTCCTCATAGGTTATTTTGGTTTCTATATTCTCTTCTGGTATAAGGATAGAAGCAATTGAAACGATTTCATTTATATTTATTCTGACACCACCCCCGCCAGCGGGACCATTCGTATATAAAGCTTCTACTTCATTTCCAATTTTAATTCCATCTTCTTTTAACGTTGTTCTTCCAGCTACTCGAAGCCGAACTTCATTACAACTGGAACCTTTTCCAGATAAGTCTGAGGTACTGCTCTGGAATAGCGAATCTATCCCAATGTAATCTATTTTCAATTCTTCAAAAGATAAGTCGGTATGTTGGATTCTCCTTTGGACGATATCCCCTGCTAATCTAGCTTTTTCAAGTGCTCCAGACCCTCCATAACTTATTGCTGCTTCAACTATATAACAATCCTTATACCCTATGCTTGTTTTGTAATAACCGCTTTTTTCTCTACCTGTCGCTCCAGTGATCAAAACCTTGTCAGGCTCGATTTCTTTTACAGTGACCTGTGAAAAATCTGCATTAACGTCAGGTGTCATATAATTTGAAGGATCGTGTATTTCGTAAAGAATTTGTTCTTTAACAGTCCCTGTGGTAACTATGCCACCAGTTCCTGCAAGCTTTGTAATGATTATGTCGCCATTTTCATATACTTCCCCAATCGGAAACCCAACGTTCCATAAGTCCGGTACATCTTTATACCCTGGTTCTGCGAAATATCCTCCTGTTACTTGAGCCCCACATTCAAGTAAATGACCTGCTAATGTGGCTTTTCCGAGCATGTCACAATCGTCTATTTTCCATCCAAACTCATATAATAAAGGTCCGATAACTAATGAGGGATCTGTCACTCTTCCTGTAATGACGATATCTGCCCCATTCTGAAGAGCCTGTTGGATCCCCTCTGCTCCTAAATAAACATTGGCTGAGATGATTTCTCCTTTTATTTCCGATAGTTTATTTCCATACTCCAATGTGTTGAAATCTTTATAATCATCAATATCTGAATAAATATCATCTCCTAAAACGGCCGCAATTTTTAAATTAGCTATACCTAGACGTATTGCAATATCTTTGACCAATCTTGCTGCTGATACTGGATTTGCTGCACCCATATTTGTAATTACTTTAATCTTTTTTTCAGTACAGATAGGTAAAGCTTTTTCCATGCGATACTCAAGTAATTCATTGAACCCTTTATCAGGGTCCGCTAACTTTTGTTGTTGCGCTAGTGCAATAGTCCTTTCTGCCAGACATTCGAAAATGATGTAATCGATGTCTCCCTTTTTCATAATTTCTATAGCTGGTTCAATTCGATCTCCACTATAACCAGCTCCTCCACCAATTCTTATCTTTTTCATCCTATCCACGCCCTTTAAATCAGATAACTCTTATTATCAAAGCAACAATTGTCATAATAATAGTAGTTCCAAAAGCCCATTTGAAGATAAATTTCTGATGGTCACCTAATTCAACGTTTGCTAGCCCCACCAATAAAAATGTAGATGCTGTTAAGGGACTCAGTGGAAAACCTGTTGTCATTTGCCCAAGTATTCCCGCTCTTGCAATTTCTACTGAATCAACGCCATATGCAGCCGCGGTTTCACTCAGAACTGGCAAAACACCAAAATAAAATGCGTCTGGAGTGAATAACAAACTGAATGGCATACTTGTAATAGCGACAATCACAGCCATGATATTGCCCATACTTTGAGGGATAAGCGCTACCAGTGCATTCGCCATTTCTTCAATCATACCTGTGCCATTCAAAATCCCAGTAAATATTCCAGCTGCAAATATAATCGAAACAACAGTAATCATACCAAATGCTTGCTTTTTTATTTGGTTTTGTTGTTCATCAGGTTTTGGATAATTCACCAAGAGAGCAACTGCGAATGCTACCATAAAAACAACTGGCAAAGGGAGCCATACTTTAATTAGGGCAATGATTGTAATAATGGTCAGTCCCAAGTTAAACCAGAATAACTTAGGCCTTCTCATATCTTTTTCCTCATCAGCCAGTTCCTGATGAAAATCATACTGGATATCCTTAATACCTACACGATTTCTCTCTTTTTTTCCCATCATATAAGCAGCGAAAAGGACCCAAAGCAAGCCTGCGATCATTGCCGGTAAAAGAGGGTTGAAAATTTCTTCTGGAGTCAGTTCTAAAGCACTTGCTGCTCGTGCAGTCGGACCGCCCCACGGAACCATATTCATTGTCCCTGCTCCTAACGCAACGGTACCTGCTAAAACTAGCCTACTCATACCCATTTTTTCATATAAAGGTAATAAAGCTGGAATCGTGATCAAAAAGGTGGAAGCCCCCGATCCATCCAAATGCGTGAGCATGGCAATAACTGCTGTCCCTATAACTATTTTCAATGGATCACCTTTAACAAGCTTAAGGACATTACGGATCACCGGGTCAAATAATCCAGCATTGTTCATCACACCAAAATAGAGTATGGCAAATCCCAGCATGATCCCAGTTGGGGCAACACCGGTTATTCCTTCCAACATTAAGGATCCCAATTCTTTCCCAAACCCACCGATTAACGCGAATATCATAGGAACAAGGATCAATGCAACAATGACTGAGACCCTTTTCGTTAAAATCAGTGCTAAAAACATGAAAATCGTTAAAAACCCAAGTAAAGCAATCATACATTTTCCTCCCAACCCATAGTTTTATTGATAACGCTTACAATTTCATTAATTGAATACTAATCCCCCTCTTTTGTATGTTGATTCCTTTTATCATAATGCAAGAAATATGCCAATTTAAAAACCCTCAATCATGAGGGTTTAATCTGTATATTGAATTTATATTTTCTAAAAAATTAGAACTTTCAAAACGAATCGGTCCTGATACATTCTTCCTGAATGCTAGCCAGTAGGATTTCTTATAATTTAGAATAATTTCTAACATATTAGAATCAAACAGGAATATCGAGTCTGGAAATTTTGTTATACAAGGTTGCTAAAGAAATGTTCAGCCTTTTTGCTGCAAGCTTTTTCCCTTTCAAGTCAGTTCCAGTTTTTTTAAGCACATCCAAAATTGCATCTCTCTCCGTCTCTTCAATGATCCGTTCTAAAGTTTTTTCATCCGACCTTTGTCCGTTTCTATTTATCGTATCAGGAAGATCTCCAACTTTCAGTCGAGTGGACTCAGTCATATTCATTGCATAATGGATTATATTTTTCAGTTCTCTAATATTACCAGGCCAATCGTAACTCATTAACAAGTCAATAAATGATTCATCAGGAGAAAGGGAATGCAGGTTAGCATTCTGTAAAAAATAATCTACCAAAAGAGGTATATCATCCTTCCGGGATTTTAAAGAAGGTATCTTGATTTGAAATGTGTTCAACCGGTAGTAAAGATCTGCCCGAAACCGTTCTTTTGAAATCATTTTTTCGAGGTCTTTATTTGTAGCAGCGATCACTCGCACATTCACTTTTCTTTCATAAAGACTGCCAACCTTTCGTATTACCCCGTCCTGCATTACCCTCAATAACTTTGATTGCATTTCAAGTGGCATATCACCTATTTCATCTAAAAAAAGCGTTCCATTATCTGCCAGGTCAATCAAACCGGATTTTCCACCCTTTTTTGAGCTAGTAAAGGCACCTTCCTCGTAACCAAATAATTCGCTCTCTAACAATGTGGAAGGTATAGCGGCACAATTAACAGGCACAAATGGTTGACTATTACGGATGCTAGATTGGTGGATAGCCTGGGCAAACAATTCTTTCCCAGTACCACTTTCACCTAAAATAAGGATATTGAAATCAGTTCCAGCTGCTTTTTTTGCGTAATGGATGGCATTGAGCAATCCTTTATTTTGGCCGACAATATCCTCAAACGAATATGTCGTCCGATGAAAACTCCCCACCATTTCTTCAAGCTGTTTTAATCGTCTTTTACTCTTATTAAGCTCTTGTGTAAGATGATGAACTTCTCTTAAACTTTTACAAACAGAAACTGCACCTATTATTTTATTTCCATTATAGATTGGAGCCATGTCAACGATATAATTGTTCTTTCCTTCTTTACGAAATACTCCAGATCTAACCTTTCCATCAAGTAAAACTTCGGGTAGTTCTGCACCAGGCCTCACATCTTTTAAATGCTTACCAACAATTTCATTTTCTATAACGCCGGTAATGTTTGTGTATTCTTTATTAATTATTTGAACCACTCCATAAGAGTCGATTACTAGTATTCCATCATTTACTGATTGGATAATGCTTTTAAACCAATTGGCATCATTGCTATCGATCAAGAAAGACATCCTTTAACGAACCTCCTTTTAAACAAGTAATCCCTTATACATAAAAGTATTCATTCTTCCGTAATTCTAGTTAAATACTTCTAATTCCTTTAGCATTCCTTCATAAAAAAGCTCAGGGAATTTAAAAAGGACACTTTCTTATAAAAGAAAATGTCCATAATGTTAGATAAGCCAAACATTCAATGCTTTTTACTTCAATTCTTCATTCACTTTTGTCAATAACACTTCGTCAGGATCCTGGCTTAGCTCCCATATCATTGCACCGCCAAGTCCCTTCGATTTTATATAATCGGTTTTATGGCCGATCGATTCAGCGTCATCATAGCTGATGACCGTATCACCGTTCCAAAGCCACGGCACGTGGGAATCATCATCCCAATATCGTGTAAACCCGTTTTTATTGATATATTCCTTATCAAGAGCGGCATAACTTACCGATTTCCCACCCCCTGCGAAAGGTTGGTAAAGACCATCGTTTGCATTATTGGCCTGCTTGAACATCCTTCCATAAAAAGGCAGCCCTAAAACTAGTTTATCTGCCGGGACCCCTTGATCAATGAACGTCTGAACAGAATCATGTACACTCCATTCTTTAAAAAATCCACTCTTCGGATCCTGATACAAAGGGGCATTGAATCCCGTAAGCTCATCCCACTCGCCATGGATATCATACGTCATCAGTTGTATATAATCGACATACTTATGGAGCTTGTCCAATTCCATATTACCGGCATGATGTTTACTCGGTCCGGACGCAATCGTCAAAAGATACTCTTCCCCATCTTTTTTGCTTTGGGCGTTGAATGTTTCTCTGATCTTTTTCAATAACAGCGTGTAATGCCGTTTATCCTCCGGACGGTTGATGTTGTCAGGCTGTCCCCCGTTCACGGGATATTCCCAATCCAGATCGACTCCATCAAAACCGTACTTCTGGACAAATCCAAGTACGCTTTTGGCAAAGATGGTACGTGATTGCTCAGTAAGCGCAACGTCTGAAAAATTCTCTGACCAAGTCCATCCGCCAACAGAAACCAAGGTCTTCAGATGAGGATGTTGCTTCTTAAGCTTATTTAACTGATTGAAGTTCCCTTTGATCGCTTGGCTTTCTGTATCACCTGGGTAAGGATTCTCAATATCCACCCATGGATCTCCTACTGCTATTTTTCCGTCTTTCGAAATGTTGGCAAAGGCGTAGTTGATATGTGTCAGCTTACTGGCATCAATGTCTGCAACGTCAAAACCTGAATAAGCTGACCAACCTGCATAATAGCCGATCCGCCTGTATTCATTTTCTGTGACTTCTGTACGCTTTTGGTACTGAATAGGTTTTGGGGCAAGACTTGTTTGTTTATCACTCAATCCCTCTACTGGCCTTGATTCTTCTGCTGCGCTGGATGCTGGCAAACTATTACCTACGTATGTAAACGTCCCTATAAGTAATAAAAAAAGCAACGAAATGAAAAATGGTTTTTGATTAAAATAATTCCTTGCTTGGCGCCCCATGACTGTCCTTCTCCCCCTATTAAACTCCTTGTCTATCATTCTAATGGGAGGTTAAGGGTGAAGGTAGTGGTAAATTCTAGAACAAAAAAAGATGGCTACACGCATTTGATCGCTGCAACAATCAATCTGCGAGTAGCCCCAAGATATAGAACAAAGTTCCAAGATATTTAGGCGGAGGTTAAGCGCCTGATTTAAGTATACGAACAAATGTTCTTATTGTCAACAATTTTTATAAAATATTTTATGATGTGCAATTTCGTTTTATCACGTTTTGCATACGCGTAACGCCACTGAAGTTGAAATCGATGATCTCTGTCCTGATCGTAAGCGAAATCATGATTTCATCATCTGAATTCTCAACCAAAAGCAAATTATAGTCGGCAGCCCTGCCAGCAACATGACCTTGTCCAAATACATCAACGTAATTGGACTGGCACGTTATGCCTTTAAGCTGCTCTCCAACATAATTGTAAGCAAAATCTCCGTGAACCCGTGCATTGAATGCGCTTCCTGTACTTCTGCATGACGGACACAGCGTTCCAGTAAGGGTCAGATAACCGGAGCCCAGGCTTTTTCCGGATGCTTCAATTTCCACAGGGGCATTCATGATCTTCAGTTGAATTTCGCACGGACATACTGAATTGTAAGGAGAATTTACTGGTCGGTTAGCATGTATGCTTTTCTTTTTCAAAGTATCAACTCCCTTGCTGATAGATTATGCTCTACCAGCAAGGAATGTTTGTGCGGTTGAACTACTAGTTTACTAGATTATTTTCTGAACTGAACATTTTCCTATAAGGAAGAACATCCTCTGTCAAAAGGTGAAAATTCTTCTCGTTGTTTATTTCTTCGCTAACTTTTTTCAATAATGTCACGGTTGCTCTGAAGGGAGCGGATCCGGTACTCACCCTCTCAATTCCTATTTTGGACAGCTCTTTTAGCGACGGCAAATCAGGACTGACCAACAGGTTGATCGGACAAGAAATTTCAGCTCTTAGATACTGAATTGTTTCCTTATCATTTAGGCCAGGTACAAAAATACAATCAGCTCCTGCTTCTTCATAGGCTTTTACACGATCGAGAGTCTTTTGGAAACGGCTTGAAGGATCTCCAATATCCAACCAATAAAGATCAGTCCTTGCATTGATGAACAATCCTGGCTCAGTCGCACTTGAAAGCTCTTTGATGGCAGTAATCTTTTCGACTTGTGATGAAATTTCCTCAACAGGAGCATCAGGATCTCCTGTCCCGTCTTCAATATTAATACCGACCACTCCAGTTTCGATTATCCTCTGTACATTTTTTACGATCTCTTCAACGGTTTTACCGTAACCAGCTTCGATATCTGCACTTACAGGCACATTCACAGCTTGAACGATTCGATCAAGCACCGTCAGCATCTGATCAAAAGGGATTTGTTGCCCATCCTGATACCCTAATGAAGCTGCAATCCCTGCGCTTGTCGTCCCGATCGCTCTGAACCCGCCTTCCTCAAACATTTTAGCGCTCATCGCATCCCAGGCATTCGGTAATACGAATGTAGATGACAGCTGATGCAATTTACGGAAATCCTCCAATTTTGTACGATAGTTATTCATACGATCCCTCCTCTTTTATGTAATTATAATCGATGGATGTTTCGACTCTTATCGAAATATGGAATACATAAGAAGGATCATAGGACGATAGCTTCTTTTCGATATAAATAGAACTGGCCAAATGAAAAATATCTTTTGGACCAGCTCCTCGCTTTTGTTTATCCTATTTATAAAAAGCAGTTCATTGTTGCCCTTGTTTCACCCAGGAAGCGATAGTGTGATGCTTGACAACTTCCTAAACATCTTCTTGCATATTGTCATCTTGATCGACTGTGACACTTGTTCCATAAAGATTGCAGCCCGAGGTAAACGTTACAGGGTCGGTATAAGCGGGTGCGGCGATTATGGCGTCCCAGTGTATCATGGTCGTGTATAAGGCTTTGACGGTCGCTTCCTGACCACCATGTGGATTGTTTGCCGAAGACATCCCGCTGACCACTTTGTTTACAAGTTTTCCATTAAACCACAGTCCACCTGTCGTATCAAGAAATTGTTTCAATTGTGCCGGCAAGTTGCCAAACCGTGTCGGCATACTGAAAATCAATGCATCTGCCTACTCAAGATCATCCAATCTTACTTCTGGAACATCCTTCGTTTTATCCAAATGGGTTTGCCACGCCGGATTGGATGCGACTGCTTCTTTTGGTGCAAGCTCAGGTACTTTCAATACTTTCACTTCAGCACCTGCTGCTTTTCCTCCTTCTTCAGCCCACTTAGCGAGTTGATAATTCGTCCCCGTGGAACTGTAATGAATCGCTCCTCCTGGTATTTTCCTATATGTATGCCCACATTAGAGTATCCAATGGTAATCACATTAATTCCAGTTAAAGGATAATACTAATAAGTTCCTTCCCAATATATAACGCGACGATCCAAATGATGATGGCGGACAATTTGTTGAGACGGTTCATCCATTTACCTTTCGTATCCACTCGACCTACGATCCTGCCTACAATCGCCAGACCGAAAAACCACAGCCAGGATACGATGATACATGTGACCGCGAAGGCAATTTTCTCATGCCCAGAATAACGAATCGCATTGGTTCCTATAACCGCGACGGTATCGAGGATCGCATGTGGGTTTAACAGGGAAACCGAAGTCGCGAAAGTGATTTGTTTTTTTACAGACATCTTGTCTACTGAATTGTCCTTTGATAATTTGCTGTTCCATATCGACCATCCCATGTATAAAAGAAAAATAAATCCGATCCCAAAGATGATCATTTGTAACCATTGGAAGGTCAAAACGATGAGAGATACTCCCAAAACAGCCATTGTGATCAGGATGGTATCACAGATCGACGCTGTCAAAATGACTGGAAGTGCTCGTATGATTGTAGGCTGCAATGCTCCCTGATTAAACACGAATATATTCTGTGCCCCAAGAGCGATGATGAGACCGATTGCTAGTACAAATCCGTGTATAATAGCTTCACTCATTTTCTCCACCTCTATATTGTAAATGTCAGTATCTTTCCATGTTCATAGCACTGGATTAAAGGTGATGGTTCGTTACACATTCAAACGGATATGATCCGTCAACCTCATCACGAGCATTGATGTCACAAATTTGCTGAACGAACAGGCGTTGAACAAAGAGCTGCTCTTGACGTTCAGTTGTGTTCCTTTTTCAAGTAAACCTAAACTGCGTTTCATGCTGATCTCTCCATTGCTGATCAATGTGATGCCCAGCCCTACTACTTAATGGTGATTCATACATTCGAAAATATTGAAATCCAGTCCCATGAATAATTGCCTCTATTATTTTTCTATTAATTCATCCTACTTTCTCTATATTTTTCAAATATCCTCCACAAACCTAGGACATGATAAAACCCTGAATATAAATTCTTGTCAAGAAGTGAATATTTTCCATATTAAGGTGAAAAATACGTTCATACATACTGTGTTTATGGGAGGATTATCAAAACATGCCTGACATACAGAACATCCGATTGACATCAGCAGAACTTTCACAGCTTTGGGCTTCGTATCAGAATGACAGTGGTTCCATATGTGTATTGAAGCATATGTTGGAGACCGTGGAAGATGAAGATATTCGCCCGCTTTTGACTCATTCTTTACAGTTGGCTCAACTACATATCCAGAAACTGAATACGATATTCGGCCAAGAAAATTTTCCATTACCAAAAGGGTTTGTAGAAAATGAAGACTTGAATTTGAATGCGCCAAGATTATTTTCCGACAATTATATGCTGCAATTCCTTAAACAGATGACGCAAATTTCACTTAATGCTTATGCCCTATCGAAATCACTTGCCGTGCGTATTGAGATTGACGAGTTTTATGGTAAGTGTCTCAGTGAAACGAGTCAACTGGAGACCCGTATCAAAAATGTACTCCTTTCGAAAGGACTTTTTATACGATCTCCATATATCGCTTATCCTGATAAAGTGGACTTTGTCAAAAAGCAAAATTTTCTTTAGGGATGGTTCGGTGAACGCAGGCCTCTTCTTTCTCTTGAAATGACCAATCTTTTTGCCAACATTCAACGTAATGAGTTGGGAGGAGCGACTCTTATTGGCTTCAGCCAAGTAGCAAGTTCGAAACAGGTTGGTCAATTCTTTGTCCGGGGTAAGAAAATCGCCCAAAAACATAATGAAATCTTCGGTGCTATTTTACGTGAGGATGATCTTCCGATTCCCATGAATTCAGACACATATGTAACGGACTCAACGGTCTCCCCATTTTCTGATAAACTCATGATGTTTATTGTTACAGGATTGATCGCACTAAGTATCGGTTTCTACGGAACGAGTATTTCGACCAGTATTAGACGCGACTTGACTGTACACTATGATCGGCTGACGCAAGAAATCTTGAAGTACTCTGAAGATGGGGCAAACATCCTGATTTCAAATGGATGGATGGAAGAACCTCCCCATGCGATTGATCGGGACGAATTAGCGAATACTTGATTTAAATGATTGAAAGAATTTTATTAGATAGAGGTGCCTGAAATGACGATCAATCATCAAGCGAAATTGACTTCATCAGAATTAGCCAATCTCTGGACGACTTACCAATCTAGCACAATGATCATTTGCGGATTGGAGTATTTCTTAACAACCGTGGAAGATGAAGAAATCCGTAATATTTTACAATATGTTTTAGATTTTTCTACCAACCATATCCAATCGATCTCCGAGATTTTGAATGGAGAAAATTACCCCCTCCCGGTAGGTTTTACGAAAAATGATGTGAATCCGGGAGCACCCAGGTTATTTTCAGATGCCATGGTCCTTGTATATATTTTGAATATGGGTAGACTCAGTATGTCTGCAGAAAGCTTGATGTTTTCTTTATCCGCACGGGATGACGTGGCTGGATTTTATTCGCAAGCTTTGACAAAATCAAAAGAACTCACAGACCAGAGTAGAAAACTTGCCCTACAAAAAGGCCTCTATGTTCGTACGCCATATCTTCCAATACCTGATAAGGTCGATTTCGTTAAAAGACAGCGGTTTTTATTCGGTTGGTTCGGCGATCGCCGCCCCCTTGTCGGCACTGAAATATCCAATCTTGTTTTCAATGCGGAAAGGAATGCACTTGGAGAGGCTTTGATTACAGGATTTGGCCAGGTTGCCCAATCTAATGAAGTATGGAAATATATGGCGAGAGGCAGGGAGATTTCATCGAAACACTACGAAGTTTTCAGTTCTATTTTAAATGAAGAACACCTTTCATCCGCCCAAAAGATGACTTCGGAAGTTAGTGACTCCACTACCGCTCCTTTTTCCGATAAGTTGATGATGTTCCATATTGCAGGGTTGATTGCCTCAGGGATAGGTCAATATGGGGTCAGTGTTTCTGTAAGTCCTAGACGTGATCTAGGTGTGCATTATGCACGGCTCTCAGGGGAACTTGCAAAGTATGCAGAAGACGGGGCGAATATCATGATTGAGAACGGCTGGATGGAGGAACCACCTAAAGCGGCCGACCGTGATCAATTGACGAAGAGAAAAGGGAATTGATATGGAAAAACTCCTTTGGAGCATTGCCCTTCCTGGCTTTGGCCAGTTATTGAATGGCCAATATCTAAAAGGGATCGTGTTCATCATTCTAGAATTCATCATTAATGTACAATCGAATTTTAATGAAGTCATCTTATTAAGCTTCAATGGTGAAATCGAAACAGCGATTCAACAAACCAATTTTGGCTGGCTGATGTTTTACCCTTGTCTCTATTTCTTTGCGATGTGGGATGCTTATAAAAATGCTGGAGATGGCAGAAAACCCTATTCATTTCTACCTTTTGTCTTTATGGCCTATTGGGTGACCGTCGGGTTGATGTTTTCCTCGAAGGTCTCATTGTTTGGCGTGGTATTGGGACCGGTTTGGCTGCCTATGCTGTTTGTCATTCCTGGATTGCTC
Source organism: Pseudalkalibacillus sp. A8 (assembly GCF_045920555.1). Classification (NCBI taxonomy): domain Bacteria; kingdom Bacillati; phylum Bacillota; class Bacilli; order Caryophanales; family Fictibacillaceae; genus Pseudalkalibacillus; species Pseudalkalibacillus sp. A8. Next base: position 1,255,741 of record NZ_CP174509.1, on the reverse strand, counting down.
TCTGGATTCCTTATCCAATTTCTGCTGTTGAAGTTTGCTAAGCAATAAAGAAAACTTGGTGAAGGCTGAGTTCTTAATTGAGCTTATACTGAAGAATGGATTTATACTTTCTTCAAGTATAATAAGAAAGGCCCTCTCATTGATCGAGTGGACCTTTGTCTTTTAATCTTTGTATGGCGGGATGCTCTGTTGGAATCGGAACACATTCATCGGATCTATTTGGTTTTTGACCTTCCGTAAACGGTCGAAATTTTCCCCGTAATACGTCTCAGGCCAGTCGCGGATCGATAAATCAGGCCAGTTGACGTAGTCCCCTTCCGTGTATGGTTCCAAATGCTTTCGTAACGCGAGAACCCACTGGATATTCTTGCTTGCTTCCTCTCCGTTTTTCCAGGTAGTGTTATATTCCTGTGCAATCAGAGCGTTCCGATGATAATACGCCGTGTTTGTCGGACGGACTTTTTGGACAGCGCCTGAAAGTGCCTGTTGCCAGATCTGTGCATCTTCGTTCGGGGCTAGTTCGAGGAACCTTTTCATGATTTTGATCCCTTTTTCCGGGATTGGCTCATACACGAATGAACCAGAACGCTTGAAATAAGAAGGAATGTTTCCGGCTGGGTAATTGAAATAGTCGAATGCTTTGTTGAATGGCAGCTCGGCGACTTGTACTTTCCGGGGTTCGGTCACTTTGATCAATGGCCGGATCAATTCGATGAGTTCTTCTTTCGGGCCGACGTATTGTCCTTCTGCGAGGAGCAGATTTTGACTTTTCGCTTTTAGCTCAATTGATGAGGTCAATTTGTTATCCGTGAATGGTGCCCAATTCTGCCATACATCATAGACGTTTTCCAACTGGTCGAAGTCCCATTCGACCCGGAAGAGCGACACATCCTTGATTGGATGGACTCGGAACTTGAACAGAGTGACGATTCCAAAGTTTCCACCTCCACCTCCGCAGCACGCCCAAAACAGTTCTCTGTTTTTATATTTCGTCGCCTCGATTATCTCAGCGCCAGACTCTCCTTTCGGGACCACGATCCGGGCACCGAGGAGGTTATCACAGGTCAAACCGTATAACCTTGATAAGTACCCAATCCCTCCGCCTAATGTCAATCCGGCTATTCCTACACTGTACTCTGTACCTGCTGGTAATGCGAAACCGTGTTCCCACAAGCTGTTATACACATTACCTATATCAGCTCCTGCCTCAATGATTGCCGTCCTTTGGAACCTATTCACCGAAACAGTATTCATTTCGCTGATATCAATGACAATCCCTTTGTTCAGAATCGAGAAATTTTGATAACTATGCCTGCCGCTCCTTACCCGGAAAGGGATGTCATTTTCCCGTGCAAACTTCAATGCATTCAGGACATCCTTTTCCTCCTGGCAAAATACGATTGCCCCTGGGAATTTAGACTTGAATAGGTTAAGATTTTTTCGGGCTTTTCTATACTCCGGATCATCCGACAATACGATCCGCCCAGTCAATTCACTCTCCATCCTCTCTCTCCTTTTAACTTGTCTTACAGCAGTATATGAAACAGGTTTAAATGGTGAAACGGCGGAGAAGATTGAGTTTGAAAATGGGCGCACAGAATATACAAAGGGCACTATTTTATCGTTCTGGAAGTTTTTTCTTGTTAATATCCTTAATAAAACTTATCATGATGTAAAAGATGAAAGGAGAAATGCATATTGATTTTGAAGCCTCGCAATGAATCCATAGAATTAAAAATTATGAGATCTTTAAAAGTTCGGATGAATTTATCGCACAAGATGAACATTACTATTTGAACCTTGAAAAAGGATTTCAAGGCGAAGTGAGGTTTGACGAACGGATCGCACCGATTTTAAACGGAAGGCTTGTTCTAAATGATCTATTATTGGAGCACCATAACACGCAGTTTCAAATCGATTCGTTGGTGATTTCCTTAAAGACAAATTATCTTTTTGAAGTAAAACTATGAAGGGGATTTTTATGTAGAAGGCGACAGATGGTATTCATTAACAGGATGAAATAAAGAATCCGGTGCTACAACTGCAACGGAATGAATCGCTGTTACGACGGCTGCTCCAGGATCTAGGATGTAATATCCCCGTTGAATCCTAGCTTGTTTTCGCCAACCCCGAATTCCACCTTTACCAAGCACCTGTCAACCAATCTATTATTTACCCTACACAGCTTAATCGATTCATCGAGAAAATAAAGAAAAAACCCTCTAGATTAAAGGATGTCCATAATAAATTAGCGGTGAAATTGTTGTCCACTCATTTAACCGAAACCCCGAATTTCCGATTACCCGATTATCACTATGACCAACTGAAAAAGGGTATTTATTGTCCGAGGTGTTTTGAGTATTATCAGCAGAACACTAGACTCTACTGTTTTTGCGCTAAATGTGGGAAGAAAGAAGACTACGAAACTGCGGTTATAAGATCTGTGGAAGAGTTCAAGCTTCTTTTTCCTAACGATAAAATAACAACTAATCGAATATTTGAGTGGTGTAGAATCACTAAATATAAAAGGAGCCTGCGAAGGATTCTTATGAAGAATTATACAAAGATTGGTCACGGAAAATATTCTGGTTTTGTATAAATTTCGTGCTGATATTAATTTAATGCAGTTTTCAGGAGGACATTCACTGCGGTATTACATACTCGACTTGGCTCATATGCCTTCATACGGACATTTAATCCGTTTTTTCGTACCGTACTTGTCTTATAAACCTTCATGATGATATTAAATCAGGTTTTTCCGACTTATCTTATTTAACCGCTCTCGGAACTCATATATCTTGTATTCTCTATTCCCGAAAGATAGCTTCATGATATTCCCGTTTGATCAAATCGTTTCCCCATGTCTGATTACATAAATCATGAAAAAACTCCTTAAAAAAACTGAGAGGAATCCCCCTCAGTTTTGGTTCAACAGCGTCACAAAATCATCTAGTTTGGTTCTGGTCGTCATATTTTGATTACATGTTTGACTGTCCTGACAGATGTAGTTGCCCCTGCTTAAATATGTTTCTTTTCCACTTTTCACTTTACTCATGAAGAGCCCGACTTCTTCATATCCGTTACATAATGTACATATCCCTTTTCGGTTGCTTTCCTGGAATGTTCCTGATAACCCTTTCAGTTTTCCATCGATCTCAACAATCAGATACTTTCTACTGGAGCGGATATCATACCATCCTATATAGGAGAGGTGCTTAAAATCGATTTCCTCGAGAAAGGGTATTTTTAGTTTTTTTGCTTTCGGAAAGAGTTTCTGTACTGTTTTTTCCGATATATTTCTAAATGGGATGACATACGCATTCAGTTCTTCCAGATACTTTTCGGCTTCAACTGCTTTTTCGATTTCCACCATCCGGTTCAGAAGAGGCTCCAATTCTTTATCAATAGATGGGAATAGGGTTAATGCTTTCTCTAATGAACTAAATTTCAACGCTTTGATGACATCCTCATCCTTCACTGTAGTATGCGCATCCACCAGATTTCGGACTTGTGCCCTTATAAAGTTGAATTGATCAGGTCTCATGAATGGTTGTATATGTTTTTTGTTCATTTCTGTCAGCTCCTTATTTTTTCATCTAAATATCAATAAAATAAGGTGCAAAACCATGTTATCAGAAATGAATAGGCGATCAGTTCAAAGTCCATCCCATACAAAGTATCGCCTTTCCCATAACAGGCTTTGCATGAGACGCTGCAAATTCTGGCAAATGAATGCTGCTGTTCGCCATTATTTACCACCTCCTCAATTAAATATCATTATACAATAACTTTATTAAAAAATGGAAACCCCACCCCTGATGACTAAATTTTTAGAATAATCTTATATTTAATTGATCATGAAGGATTTTATGCGTTATACTAATTTAAAAGAAGGATTTCCTTCACCCTATTATTAATGAGGAGGATACAATGGCTGATAATACATTGACTCATACAATCAAGGAGCACTTCCCCTCTTTATCGTCTGGTCAGAAAAAGGTAGCTGAATTCCTTTTACAGCACAAGTATGACAGTGCTTTACTCACTGCTTTCCAAATCGGCCGCAAAGTCGGAGTTAGTGAAACGACTGTCATCCGATTCTCGTATGCACTCGGGTTCAAAGGTTACTCAGAAATGCAGGAACGGATCCGGAAAGAGTGGCTCGTCGATCAACAACCTATTGAACCTGAAGTCGAGTCTGCCCAAACTGACCGCGATAATATCTTCAAAAAAGTCATCGACCAGGAAAGAGCGGTCCTTCAGCAATTGTTGCAGCAACTGGATACGGACGAGCTGTGGAAGGCAGTCGATGAATTGACCCATGCGGATAAGGTCTATATCGGCGGGTTCGGAAGCTCCCATGCAGCAGGGTATTGGTTATATTACACATTGAAGCAGTTGAGGGAGAATGTGTATTTATCCAGTCCGACTGGCTTCATCCCAGAAGATATATGTGAGCTTGGAGAAAATTCCGTCGTCGTTATCTTTTCCTATCCACGTTACCGGAAAGAATCACTACAACTTGCAAATCTATCGATCGAACAGGAAGCGAAGCTCATCGCCATTACCAACCGCGAGCTTTCACCGATCGGTCAATTGGCTGCCATAACATTGACTACCGAAGAAAATATGGAATCAGGCCATCACTCCATCGCATCTGTCGTGAGTCTTTTAGAGGTAATCATCAACGGTATCCAATCCCGTGACAGTGAAAGGATCAGCATCCGGCAGCAGAAATTAGAACAAGTGTACACGGATCAAGGACTTTTTCTTGAGTAAAAAATAAAAATCCTGAGGTGAAAACTATGAATGGTCAAACGAAAACTAATGAAAAACTTCCAGTCCAACCGACGTACATTTTCAATGATTATTTGAAATTCATCATCCCTTCTCTACTAGGAATCCTTTTATTCATGATTCCTATTTCCGGGGAGGATGGCATTACGATACCGGTTGCTTATCTAGCAAACCAGATCAATGGTTTACTAGGAGATGCCATCCCGGCTCTTGCTGTACTGACGATCACCCTATCCGTCGTCGGTTCATTGGTCGCAGTCTTTGCGAAACCCGCTTTCATTTTAGAAAACGCCTACCTTAACAAATTGTTGAATGTGAGCAAGTTCTGGTTGACCGCTCGGATCTTCGGGATGGTTTTCGCCATCGTTACATTGTATGAGTTAGGGTTCGGATGGATTTTTTCTGAAAATACGGGTGGCCTGTTAATCTATGATTTGATTCCGATCCTCTTTTCGACATTCCTTTTAGCAGGTTTGTTTCTTCCTCTTCTACTAAACTTTGGATTACTTGAATTTTTCGGAGCATTATTGATGAAGGTGATGAGACCCGTCTTCACATTACCAGGGCGTTCATCACTCGACTGTCTGGCATCCTGGGTCGGGGATGGGACGATTGGTGTCCTTTTGACCACCAAGCAATATGAGGACGGCTATTATACGAAGCGTGAAGCTGCAGTTGTTGCAACGACGTTCTCTGTCGTATCGATCACCTTCACCATCGTCGTCATTTCCTATCTTAAGCTGGAGCACTATTTCCTCCACTACTATATGACAATCATCATCGCAGGGCTTGCTGCTGCAATCATCATGCCACGGATCCCGCCGTTATCGGGTAAAGGCCATACAGGTTACGAAGAAACGGAACTGAAAGCAGAAAGCAATCTGCCCTCTGACGTTTCGATTGTCAAAACCGGTATGAATCAAGCCCTGGAAAAAGCGAAGAAAAATGATCGGGTATCAAACATCTTTAAAGAAGGCATACAGAATGTAATGGATATGTGGCTTGGTGTTCTGCCGATTGTGATGGCCATCGGGACAGTTGCATTGGTGATCGCTGAATATACGCCTTTCTTCATGATCCTCGGGAAACCTTTCGAGCCGGTCCTGACCTTGATGCAGGTTCCGGAAGCGGCTGAAGCGGCACAGACGATGGTTGTCGGCTTTGCGGATATGTTCCTCCCTGCGGTAATCGGAAGTGGTATTGAGAGTGAAATGACACGGTTCATCATCGCGTGTGTATCTGTCACTCAGCTCGTCTACATGTCTGAAATGGGCGGCCTGCTTCTCGGATCAAAGCTGCCGATCAGCATCAAAGATCTGGTTCTGATCTTCCTGTTGCGCACGATCATTACATTACCGATCGTCGTCGTCATTGCCCATATCATCTTTTAATGAAAAAGGAGAGCTGCAGCATTGATGTTCAACCCGATAATTGCCATTGAAAATAATAAAGAACGAATCATACAAACGTATGAAGAGCTCCATCAGCTTGCCGAGCCCAGCTGGAAGGAAGAAAAAACATCGGCTTACATTCAGAAGAAGCTTACACAGGCTGGACTTGACGTCAAATCCTATGAAAGGCACTTCGGTTTCATTACGGAAATTCCTGGTGAAAGCGGGAAAGTCATCGCCCTCCGTGCAGACCTTGATGCGCTCATGCAAGAAGTCGATGGCGTAGTCCGTGCGAATCATTCGTGCGGACATGACGCCCATAGCACGATGGTCCTCTTTACTGCCCTGACCTTAGCCGATTTCAAGCCAAAGCATACAATGCGCTTCATTTTCCAGCCGGCTGAAGAGAAAGCCGAAGGTGCTCTGCAGATGATGAAGGATGGAGCTTTGGAGGGTGTAAAGTTCCTGGGAGGAATCCACTTGCGTCCGGCTTTTGAAATTCCGTTCGGCCAAGCTGCTCCTGTAATCACCCATGGATCGACAGCCAGTTTGAAAGGTGTCATCACTGGTTTGCCTGCTCACGCTTCACGGCCGGAGAACGGCAACAATCCGATAGAATCGGCTGCCCTTTTAATAGAAGAAATCAAGAAAATCAAGTTGTCCGAAACAGAATCCTACTCGATAAAAATCACCGAACTCCATAGCGGTGAAGCGACCAATTTGATTCCAGAAAAAGCCCGTTTCACCTTTGATCTAAGGTCTGCTTCGAATGAGACGATGACGAAGCTGATTGAACGTGCACAGAACGCATGTAAGAAAGTCGCCACCACGACTGGAACGGATATTGAAACGGCATTAGAAGAACATTCGCCTGCCGCGGTTGAAAACGAAACCGCAATCGATTCTGCAAAGACTGCGATCGTCACCATACTCGGAGAAAAGAATTTCATCCCTGTATGTAATTCACCCGGTGCTGAAGATTTTCACTTTTATACATGGAAAAATCCTGATATCGCGGGGACGATGATCGGTTTGGGCTGTGATTTGAAACCAGGTTTGCATCACCCGAAAATGAACTTTTCTCAGGAAGCACTTATCTACGGTACGAAAATTTTAACCCAGATGTTATTGGAAGCAGACGAGAAACAATGGTAACAGAATGGAGGAATGACCTTGGACAACCAGATACGCTCATCGATCAAGATCCGTAATCTTCAGACGGCAGATGAATTAGAAACGGTCCGGAAGCTTGAGGCCATCGTCTGGAGCACTGAAGAGTCGGTTCCTGTCACGCAAACGATCGCTGTTGTTAAAAATGGCGGATTCATCCTGGGGGCATTTTTGGAGGATGTTCTCGTCGGTTTCCAATATAGCTTCCCTGGCTTTGATGGACAAAAGATATACCTCTACTCCCACAGCCTCGGGATCCACCCGGAGTATAGGCGAATGGGGATCGGTGAAATGTTGAAAACAGAACAGAAAGCGACAGCCCTCCAAAAAGGATACGACCTCATCAAATGGACATTCGATCCTTTGGAGACCGTCAATGGCAATCTTAACCTTCATAAGCTAGGTGGAACTTGCTCTATCTATATGGAGGATGCTTATGGTGACATTCCCGACGAATTGAACGCAGGGATACCTTCTGACCGCTTTTTGGTGGAGTGGAAGATCAAAAAACCAAAACTCCACCGTTCGAAGGATCGTATCGAGGAAACGCCTTCAGCGATTCAAACGGGTTTCCAAAATGATTACCTGGTTCCTGACCAGATTGAATTGAACCGTACAAGCTCTACCTTATTAGTTCCGGTCCCTGGAAACTTCCAAACATTGAAGCAGAAGGATTTTTCACTGGCATTGGAATGGCGGGAGGCCACACGAAAAGTGTTCACCAACTACCTCTCTCAAGGGTGGATTGTCATTGACCTTTTGAAAGATCCGCAACAACAGAATTTATACTATTATCTTATGGAAAAAAGACAACAAGGAGACAGTACGGATGGAAATTAAGCAGATCATACTGAGGCATCTAAAAATTGAACTATTGAACCCTTTTACAACGAGTGTTGGGACGGAGTATGACAAAGATTTCATCCTCGTGGAAGCCCAGTCGAAAAGTGGTTTATCTGGATGGGGAGAGTCCGTTTCGATCCTGCACCCGATCTATAATGAAGAAACCGTACAAACGAACTGGCACATGATGAGCGACCATTTGATCCAGAAGCTTTATGAACCGATCGAGCATCCGGACGAAGTATCTGAACGCTTCCGATCCATACGCGGGAATTTCAACGCGAAATCCGCACTTGAAGGAGCCATCTGGGACCTATATGCCCGGGAACAGAACTTGCCTCTCTCAAGAGTTTTAGGCGGAAATAAAGATAAAATCGAAGTCGGAATCAGTGTCGGTATCCAGAAATCAGTACGGGACATGCTCCTACAGATAGAAAAGTATGTAAATGAAGGTTACAGACGTGTGAAAGTGAAAATCAAGCATGAATGGGATATCGAGATCATCAAGGCGATCCGGAACGAATTCCCCCACATCCAGTTGATGGCGGATGCAAATTGCGCCTACACACTTGACGATATCGAACATCTACAAGCGCTTGATGAATACGATCTGATGATGATTGAACAGCCATTCGACCATGACGATATCTTCGATCACGCGAAATTACAGGCAAAACTGAAGACGCCGATCTGCCTGGATGAAAGCATCCATTCGGTTGAAGATGCACGGAAAGCGATTGAACACGGTAGCTGCAGAATCATCAATCTTAAAATCGGCCGTGTCGGCGGGTTGTCTGAGTCGAAGAGAATCCATGATATGTGTGAACGACATGAAGTTCCTGTCTGGTGCGGCGGGATGCTGGAAGCAGGTGTTGGCAGAGCGCACAATATCGCGATTACGACGCTATCAAATTTCACACTCCCTGGAGACACCGCTCCCTCCTCTCACTACTGGAAGCAGGATATCATCGAACCTGGAGTGACGATGGAGAGCGGATTCATCCATGTCCCGAATGTTCCTGGTATCGGTTATGAGCCGGCCCGAAGGAGAATCGATGAACTGACCCTCCGTCAAAAAAGCTTCCCTATACGATGAAGGATAAGCTGCCGACTATTGTGACGGCAGCTTTTTCATATTCTACATACTTAATCGTTTGCTCGCTGTATCGGTGTTTGGTCGGATCGACTGATGTCCAAGCGCATTGGCCAATCCGAATTTCGGCATATTCCCGTAAATCGTTTCGTATTGTCCCTTCTTCACCGTGTAAGTTTCATGATAAATACCGACTGCATCATTGTTGCCTACCTTCTTGTTAAAGTCGTTCCACGCTTTCAAGTGCTTCTGCCCCCTTGCATAAGCCATTAAATCTTTTTCCGATCGCCAATATTGGATCATCACTGTGGTACGTGGCCTGAAGAAGTTTTCAATCGACAAACAACCCAGATCTTTGTTGACATAGAGCTCCTTGATCATTGGTGGCATCGCCAAAAATACCGGAAGCCATTTGTTGATCGCCCACCACTTGTTAACGCGCATCCCGATGATAAAAACAACGATATCGTCCTGTTGTTCAATGGTATACCTGCCAGGAAAGATTTCTTTTCCCATTGTTACTCCTCCTTCACTAATTTTTTCTTCGTATCCTTGCACCAGTCGATTTCCGCCTGGGTCATACATAAGCCATAATCCAAGGTGATGATCCAAAAAGGGGCGTCCTCTTCTTCCATCAACTGTGTATTGATCATTTCTTTGATTCCTTCATAGGTGTTATAGCGCGTGATCAATTTTTCTTGGTAGGTGTCGAGATGTTGGATGGACGTATTGATGTCCTGGTTACGGCTGAAAAATAGCTTGAGCAGCAATTCATTTTTTTCTATGGGCAGTTCTTGGATAGGTTGTTGGAGCCACTTTTTCAGTATCTGTTCTCCTTTGGGAGTGATGAAATATTCTTTCTTATCAGGTTTACTTTCCTGGGGAGTCACCTTCACAGCAGCGTACCCCTCTTCCTCTAAACGTTTCAACGAAGGGTAGATTTGACCATAGCTGATTTTCCAGAAGTGGTTCAGACTGCCGTCGATCATCTGCTTGATCGAATATCCCGTATGAAATCCTGTTTTCAAAAGTCCGAGTATCGCATATTGGGTATGGTTTTCCTTCGCCAACACCTTCACCTCCTTATATCTTTTTGATATATATCATATTGATACATATATCATACAAAAATGATCCAATATTGTAAAGCGGGAATCTTTTCTTTAGTTCGATTTTTTTATAAAGTGGAAGTAAGCTAGCTGAAAAGGATAGGAGGAATTTGAGATGGACGCGTTGTTCCGGAAAAGGATCGGGCTATCTGAAGAGGAACCGATCACATTTGAGAAGCTGGACGAGGTACTGGAAAAAACCGCACGGACCATTCCTTTTGAAAATCTTCGGATCATGAATCAGGAAACGTTTGATATCACGAATGAGTCTTTAATCGATAAAATGCTTGCCAGAAATGAAGGTGGATTGTGTTACGAGTTGAATGGGCTGCTCTATCTTTTTCTACTTGAAAATGATTTCGATGTCACACTGGTGCGTGGAGATGTATTCAATAGTGACACTGGTGAGTGGACGAAACTCGGGAGGACGCACGTTGCGATCATACTCCGTCACGAGGGTCAGGATTATCTTGTCGATACTGGATTCGGGGGGAATTTGCCATTGAAGCCTGTCCCGATGAATGGAGAGGTTGTGACTTCATCCAACGGGCAATTCAAAGTCGAAGCATCTAAGTCTGATTACGGCGACTATGTTCTTACTTTAAAACTCGCCGATAAAGACAAAGACTGGAGGATAGGTCACATCATCGACTCCAAGAAGCCAGTGAAGAATCTAAGTGAATTCAATGAAATACAAAAAGTACTCATTGAAGACGACCGTTCACCATTCAACAAAGGACCGATCCTTACGAAATTCACCGACGACGGAACGGTGTCTTTGACGAATAAGACGCTTACTCGTTGGATCAAAGGGAAAGCGCATAAAGAAAAGATATCGGAAAAGGCATTCCATGAACACGTCAAAAAGGATTTCGGAATCATCAACTGAGTCTGGATTGATTAACTCTTTCCCTATTTAAAATGATTATGGAACTTTTCTCTTTAGCCCTTTACACTCTTCTTCTATTTTTTACAATTTTCTAACATAGGCTTTATACTCATTTGCTACGTTTGTAGCGTATTCGTTGAATAGAAAATTATAGGAGGAGTTACAAATGGGCGATCGAAGAGAACGAACGCTTTTGGATAGGAAAGACTTTCTTAAGATGAGCGGAATGGGGATGGCTGCATTGGCACTTGGTTCCACAGGTATGATGACAGGAAACGCTGCTAACGTCCTCGCAAATACGAAAGGTGCACCCAAAACACCCTACTCATTCAATGGTTTTGGTCCTCTAGTCAAAGATCCTGGAGGAGTGATCGACCTGCCGAAAGGCTTTCAATACCGGATCCTATCTGAAGAAGGGAAGCCGATGACGAATGGGGCACCGATTCCAGGAGATTTTGACGGAATGGCTGCATTTCAAGGTCCCCAAAACTCTACCATTCTTGTACGGAATCATGAGTTAAGCGGAACAGAGTCTGCTGTACCAGGTAAAAACCCATACAATCGTCTAGCGCCAGGTGGTACGACTGCTCTTATCATCGGACCAGATCGCAAACTACATAAAGAGTATGTCACCTCCTCTGGTTCGATGCAAAACTGTGCTGGAGGAGCAACTCCTTGGGGAACATGGCTTACATGTGAAGAAACACGTACAGATGGCCATGGTTATGTATTTGAAGTCATGCCGGACGACCCGGAAAACAAATTATCAAAAACCCCGATCCGTGAGATGGGCTTCTTTTCACATGAAGCAACAGCTATCGACCCAGCAACAGGTATCGTTTATCTTACAGAAGATGATTTCCGCGGTAAAATCGATCCAGACGATCCAGCTAATGATGAACGATCCAGTTTTCTATATCGGTACATTCCGAATGATAGGAGCCAAAAACCGGGCGCTTTACAAAAAGGCGGGAAACTACAGGCAATGGCGATTGAAGAAAAAACGAATCCAGATGCTGACTTCATGAATCCGGGGCAAAAATTCGGCGTAATCTGGAAAGATGTCAATAAAGAAGAGCCACATGATGATGCGCTTAATAAAGGATGCGTACGGTTCAATCGTTTAGAAGGTGCTTCCTTTGCAGGCGGTGTTTTCTGGTTCGACGATACGGCTGGAGGAGAAAAACGTCTTGGACAGATCTACCGTTATTTCCCTGCTACTGAAACGCTGGAATTGTTTTACGAAGGTACTGAGGCAAATAAAATGGAAAGCCCTGATAACATTGTCATTGCTCCTTGGGGAGATCTCATGTTTGCAGAGGATGGCTCTAATGGTAACCGGGTGATGGGAATTACCCCTGAAGGGGAAGTATATGAGTTTGCCTATAATAGAATAAGTGACTCAGAGTTTTGTGGACCGACCTTTTCACCAGACGGGAAAACGTTTTTCCTTAACATTCAATCCCCTGGCCTCACCTTTGCCATTTGGGGACCATTCGATCGCAGAAATGCTGGACGCCAACGACAAATGGGACATGCCGCTCCTCCAATGAATTTCGCACCGAAATTGTCCCCTGAAATGTCCGAGATTGCAAGACGTAGCGGAATATCGGAACTTGAAGCAGCAGCGTTCCTCCGACATGGCGTAAAGCTGACATAGTTTCATAGCATATTTGATAAAAGGTTTGCTGAACACGTCTTCAGCAAACCTTTTTCTATAAATGCGAAGCACTTATTTTGTTTGTCCGACTATTTTTTCCAGCTGTGCCTCGAGACGATCCAGGTTCTCTTCGTTCGCCTTGTAGCAAAACTCCCGGATCTTTTCATATTCTTCTGCGGATTCGAACAGCATGCGCCAGGTAAGCTCGGTTTTATCTTCCCTTTCCTCAAGGGTAACGGTAAGCAAGAATTCATGATTCGGCTCCAAATGCCGAAGAACAATTCGTTCAGGCTTCACAACCTCGATAAAGACACTCTTATTCTCATAATCTACCCCGTTTGGACCGTGCATCGTATAACGCCAAACACCATCTGGAGAGAAATCAAACTCATGAAACGTATTCGTAAAACCCTTCGGCCCCCACCATTGTGCCAAATGATCCGGGTTGTTGAACGCTTGGAATATCCTTTCACGTGATACATCGAAAATTCGTGTGTTCACGATTTCCGGGTCTGAAATCTCAGCACATTGCAGCTCTTCACCCAGATTGTCCAGCATGATCCTTGTTCCGTGTTCACGAGAAGCTGCAGAATCATGCCCATCCAGGAATGCCCCCTGCTCGGTGTAGATCAGTTTTGTCCCTGATCTGGCGGGCTTGAACTCGACAGTTGACACTGATACGGAAATCCTCGTTTCCTCTTGATCCATCGTGTAGGAGTAGACAATACGCTCATCCTGTACGATCTCTTGATATTTGGCCCTAAAAGTGTAGATAGGTCCCCCTGGAGGACCACCCTTGTTGCTCTCCACTCCTCCAACCTGAAAATCGAATTCATCTGCCTCTGCAAACCATTTTGCTTTGAAAGCAGGGTCTGACCATGCGGCGAAAACTTGTGCAGGTGAAGCATCATAATTTTTTTCAATGACAAAGGTGTCATGGGTTGAAAATCGTTCACTCATGATTTTTCCTCCTTTGGACTTGGATTTCTTACAAGGAAATCCTCCAGACGATCCAAGTGGTTTTCCATATTTGTTTTTCGTCCAGTAAAATATTTTTCATGACTCTTTTTCATCACTCCGAACAGCTCTGTAAAATTTTCGACTGTCAATGGTTCCTGCATTTTCATGAGATCTGATACATTTTGTAATTCCTTCAACAATTTCTGTTGGATCCTGATATTTTCTTTAAGCCGATCAATTTGAAGGGAAACGGCTTGTGCCGGGTCATAACTTTCATCAGAGAGAATCGTCTTGATCTCTTCAAGTGACAGCCCTAAATCCTTTAAAGATAAAATTTGTTGCAAGCAGGATAAGTCAGTTTCGTCATATAGCCTATATCCTGAATCTGAATAACAGGATGGTGAAAGTAAACCGATCTGATCATAATATCGCAAGGTCCGGACCGTTACACCAGTTAATTTTGCTAGTTCGCCAACTTTCCACTTTTGAGTCTCAATGATCATCCCCTCATTTCGCGCGCGATGATTTACCGGTAATTCAAATATAGACCATTACGTCACGTAAGGCTCAAGAGAGATTTTTCATCAACCAAACTTATCTATCAAACATTCATCTATGTATAGGGGCGAAACAACTTTTACTTGTTGTTTGTGTTGGTCTTTTCCTATTTAAGAGGCTAAACTAACTTGAACATCAGTACATCATCTACATATTCATTTTCACTGAACTTGAATTCTTTGACTTTCCGTCCTTCTTCTATAAACCCCAAGCTTTTGTATAGTGCGATTGCCCGATGATTGCTGGAGAATGTTCCTAAACAAACTTTTTCAATCAATGGATTGTGTTCTGCCCAGGCTAACATTTCTTGCAACAACTGCCTTCCGAGCCCTGAACCTCTGTTTTCATTCTTGATCATCAACGCAATCGAACCAGTATGAGCCATCCGTCTTCTTTCCTGTGATATGAAGACGATCCATCCAACGACTTTCCCATCGACTTCAGCTACGATCATGGTATCCCTTTCGTTCTCCAATATCTTTTCGATCCACTCCTGCTGCTGTTCAACCGTCTTATCAAACTCCTCCGGAACTCTAATGAAATATACGCCTTCCTCAGTCACTTCTCGTTGTATTTCTAAAACTTCCATAGCATCTTCCACACGGACAGTGCGGAGAGTAGCCTTCTCATTCTTTTTTACAGACAATAGTCCCACCTACTTCATCAAGATGTTGATTACTATAATAATTTCTCTATGTTCAACATCAACCCTTTTTTACCTGTTCATTTTTCCAGAAAATAGATTAAAATAGAAGTACTAATAAGGAGGAGGTCTTTTACATGAAAAACATGACAAGACAAATGATCCATTTATATAAGGGAGGAACACTCAAAACTTAATTGTAATGGTGTACCCCCTTATATGTGTTTTGCGAATGAACACTAAAGGGGTAAATCATGCGTTTTCCAATCAAAAAATTCTTATCTTATTATAAGCCGTATTTAACAATGTTCTTAACAGTGTTAGGCTGTGCTTTCCTTACATCCACTATGGTCCTCGTGTTTCCTTTGCTCGTGCGATACGTGACAAAGGATGTGCTGGCAGGCGATCTCTCCACAGCATTGAATGATGTGTATTGGATCGGTGCACTCATGCTGTTTCTGGTTGGGCTCCAGAATATCGGAAACTATATTGTCGATTACAAGGGGCACGAAATCGGAGCCCGTATGGAAAGGGACTTGAGGAGCGAGCTGTTTACACACATGCAAAAACTCTCCTCCAGCTTTTATGACAAAGAAAAAACAGGTCAGTTGATGTCCCGGATCACAAATGACTTGTTATTGCTTTCAGAGTTGTATCATCATGGTCCAGAAGATTACACCAAGTACTTCGTCCGCTTCATCGGTGCCTTCATCATTCTGTTTTTGATAAATGCGCCATTGACGATCTCGGTCTTCTGCTTCTTACTTTTACTAGGTGTCTTATCGATGTACTATAATAAGCTTTTGAACACAGCTTTAAGAAAGAATAAAGAACGGATTGCGGATGTAAACGCACAGGTTGAGGATAGTCTTGGCGGGATCCGTGTCGTAAAGTCGTTCGCCAATGAAGGAATCGAGATCGATAAATTCAATTGGGAAAATGATCGTTTCCTTGAAAGTCGTAAAAAAACCTATTTGACAGAAGCTGTTTTCTACAATATTGCAGAGACTCTCATCCAATTGATCACTGTAACCGTAGTGATCATCGGCAGTACCAGTATCGTCCATCAAACACTGGATTTGGCGGATCTGATCACATTCCTGCTCTATATCGGTTTCATGATCGAGCCTATTCAACGTATGACACATATGAGCACACAGTTTCAAGAAGGGATTACCGGTTTCCAACGCTTTATGGAGATCATGAATCTAAAACCGGCAATCGAAAATAGCGCAAATCCTATCATTCTTGATAAGGCGAACGGCGATATTAGGTTCAAACAGGTCACCTATCGCTATGACGATCATTTAGACAATGTCATTGAAAACCTGTCGCTTCAGGTCCAATCTGGGGAGTACGTCGCATTGGTCGGTCCGTCCGGTGTCGGTAAAACGACGTTATGCTCACTCATTCCCCGATTTTATGATGTGACAGAAGGAGAAGTGTTGCTTGACGGGGTGAACGTTCGAGATATCGATCTTACATCTTTAAGGAAAAACATCGGGATCGTCCAGCAGGATGTGTATCTTTTCACAGGCACAGTGATGGAAAACATCCGTTACGGTAAGCCCGACGCGGAACACGAAGAAATCATCATGGCTGCAAAACACGCCAATGCCCATGATTTCATCATGAGTTTGCCGAACGGTTACCACTCCGAGATTGGCCAAAGAAGTGTCAGACTTTCTGGTGGTCAGAAACAACGACTTAGTATTGCCCGCGTCTTCTTGAAAAATCCCCCAGTTCTCATTCTGGATGAAGCGACGAGCTCCCTAGATAATGAGAGTGAGAGCATCGTGAAGGAATCGCTGGAACTGCTCGCGAAGGGACGCACCACACTTGTCATTGCCCACCGGCTTTCCACGATTCGTAATGCGCAACGGATCATCGTACTGACCAAAGGCGGGATCGCTGAACAAGGTACCCACGAAGAATTGCTTGCACGTGCCGGAACGTATGCACAGCTCTACTCTAAGCAATTTGAATATCAGTTATAACAAATCGGCTGCTTACCTTTCTTGCACAAGGTGAGCAGCCTCTTATTCATCGAGTCATACGAAACATAAGAAATGGAGCTTCTCATTTAATAGAGAAGCTCCAAATATCAGGTTTATTTAGTTATTTCTCAGCACACTTAATGCATCGCTCCATGCAATCACCTGGTCGATCATCGCATCAACTGAAGTCACCTGATGAGATGCAGGTTTGAAGTCACTAAAGTTTTCAAAATCGGTAAAGAGCGAAAGACGAACTTGAGCCCTTACGTCTGCAACCTGAAGTTCACCCATAATCGTCCTAAGATTCTCAACGGCACTGATTGCTCCTGCAGCCCCATACCCTACAAAACCAGCAGCCTTATTGGTCCATTCATTATATAGAAAATCGATTGCGTTCTTAAGTGCAGCGGAAGTAGCATGGTTATACTCAGGCGTAACGAAGATATAACCATCGAAGGAAGCGATTTTTCTGGACCATTTCTTTGTATGCGGCTTCGTGTATTGACCTGAAGCCGGAGACATTGGTTCATCCAGCAGCGGAAGATCATAGTCCGCAATATCCACAATCTCAAACTCAGCATCCGTACGCTGCTCCGCAATACTGTGCACCCAGCGGGCGACTGCTTCACCGTTTCGTCCTGGTCTTGTGCTCCCGATAATGATCGCTATTTTTTGCATCATGTATTCCTCCCTGAAATCATTTTAAATTTTCACATTACAATCATGATCACTTTTCATTAACTGTCTGGTTTTCCCCGACAATTTTAGAACGAGTGAATATTCCCCTGTTGAACTGGATCACGTAAAGCGAAAGGACACCTACATGTAGAACAGCTAGAATGAGAAATATATTGCTGTATATGGCCCCGTTTGAATAGTGATGTACCGGGTTCCAATGTCCTGCAGATCCAACGTCCACCATTTTCCCGTAAATTCCCGTAGCCATTCCGCCTGCGATGAAATTCAACATCGTTAAAAGTCCCATCCCCACTCCAGCCTGTTTTATCGATAAGGTCATCGATACTGAATTGGACACCGCTATCATCATGAACGTTTGGCCCACATTACCAAGTATCAGGAAGATCGCTATGAAAACGGGTGATACTCCTGTAAAGGTGGATAGTAAAACAAAACATGATACAAGTAACATAGAGGCTATGAAAAACAAATACGAATTACCTTTCAAGTCTGCCAATCTTCCCCCGCTTCGCCCCAGGATGGCCGAGGCTGCTGCCCCTGGAACAAGGGCAAAACCAATCCAGCTGGGTGGAAGCTGATGGATATCTGCCAAAAGTAATGGGCTAAGGTAATAAAGGGAAAAACCGATTCCGCTTATCAGAAAAGTGATGATCAGCCCAATGGTATAGCTCTTAATGCTGAAAAGATCAGGTTGTATGAACGGCTCTGAGACAGACCGTATTCGTACAATGAACAGCACGAAAAACAACAATCCTCCAATAACGTACAACCATGCTCCAACCGTAACGCTCAGCAGCAATAAAGTTACGGCAGCAGCCAGAAATCCTCCCCCCAGCCAGTCAAACTTTCTGTAGTCGCCACGCTCATCCCCTAGATATTTTCGGTAGAAAGGCAATGTAATCAAGATGAAAAAGGGAATGCAGAATAACCACCGCCAATGAGCAACACTTAATATTAATGCGGAAATGACTGGACCAAGTGCACTTCCAAGAGCCAAACCGACGAATGCCATCCCCATGGCTGAACCACGTCGTTCCTGTGGAAAATAACGGATAGGAATAAGCATAGCTGTTGCAGGGATTGCAGCTGCTCCCATTGCCTGCATGCACCTCCCGACAAGGACCATCCAAAAAGTCTGGGAGATAAGTCCAATAAGTGAACCAACCGCAAAAAATAACAATCCAAAGGTTAGAAGATCCTTAAGCTTATACCGGTCTGCGAATTTCCCATAAATGATCGTACCTATACCGTAAATCAAGGCATACGATGATGTGACCCAGCTTACCTGTGCATTCGTGAGACCAAACTCTTCACTTATTTGAGGGAGGACAAAATTAAACATCAAGACACTCATTGCTGAGAGGGCAAGCGTGAACATCACAATCCTCATCAATTTCTCTCCAGTTTGTTGCTGAACACCATACTCCATCTTCATTCTCCTTTCTTTAACAAATCTAATTTCCAACATCACCTCCTTGATCACATTTATATGTCTGTCACTACTGACTGACATATCGTTTAAAAAATGTACTAGGGTCTTAAAGCCCTAGTAAAGATCGAAACACTCGCTTCAATAAAGGAATCGATTGGGGCATCAGAGAATACCGGATCATTGTTCATCCTGCCCAGCGCTGCACCAAAATTCATATACAAAAAAGCTTTGGCATTGCTTTCAAAATCTGTTTCAATGATTTTTCCCTTTTTATACATTTCTTCAAAGTATCCAGTTAAGAATTCTTTTAACTGTTGAGGATGTTGGTGTGTCCTTTCACGAAATCCTGGAAGGCTATCGCCTACCTTGGTGCTTATTTTGATCAATTTACGATTCTGATACATGATCCTGTGGTAGCGGCGGCAAACCATCAGCAAGTCCTTTTGAAGATCCCATACGATTTTCTTGAGGAACAGTTCTTTCATTTCTTCAGCATAATGATAACGATTAAAGGCGGATTCTAATAAGTTCTGTTTGCTCTGGAAGTGACGAAACAGTGTTTTTTCACTAAATCCAGCCCTGGTCGCGATTTCTTGTGTCGACACTCCATTGTAGCCATGTTCTGCCATTAGATCGATAGCTGCCATCATAATCTTTTCAGAAG
Organism: Pseudalkalibacillus sp. A8; assembly: GCF_045920555.1. NCBI lineage: Bacteria > Bacillati > Bacillota > Bacilli > Caryophanales > Fictibacillaceae > Pseudalkalibacillus > Pseudalkalibacillus sp. A8. The sequence continues at coordinate 1,235,836 of NZ_CP174509.1, read as the reverse complement.
TATTCATTTTTTTATTACTATTCATAGCATTACCCTCACCTAGAAATGTCAGTGTTTACTGACATCACTATATTACATCTTATTCAGGATGTCAACAAAATGTTACCGCATCAAAAAATCTATGTCAGATATTCTAGCAAGATAGATGAAGTACAATTTTCAATATGCAAAAATACACTTAGAAGCAGAATGCAGTCCTATAAGTTTTAACAATAAACGATAGGACTGATGATTTTTGCCAGGAGGAAAAGCGATGTTAGAAAAAGAACTGACAGTCAAGTTGAAAGATGGATTGCGAGCACGACCTGCGGCATTATTTGTACAAAAGGCAAGCCGATTCAAAGCGAATGTCTATTTAGGAATCGATGAAAGAATAATAAATGCCAAAAGTATCATGGGTATTATGAGTCTGGCTATTGAATATGGGACAACAGTAAGAATCTTAACCGATGGCATAGATGAAGATGTGGCATTGACTACACTCGAGAAATACCTTTAAAGATTTACTGCTCTTTTATCAGTTCATTAGATACAAATTACGGTCACTTATGTCACTCTTTAAAATCAAACGATTCGGTCCGTTCGCCTCCTGTCACCATGTTTTTGATTTTGATTTGATTATTCTGCACTTCGTTTTTTCCGATGATAATGACGTTCTTTACATTCTCCTTATTAGCTCTTTCTAACGCTTTTCCCAATCGTTTTCCGCTCATTTCAAGCTCTATGTTATTTCCCTGATCTCTCAACTTTTTTGCCACTAAAAACGACTCTTTCAAGGTATTCAGTGGTATGATGTAATAATCGATCTCTGAATCATCGAATGAATTCTTGCCTGTCAGCTCATAAGCTGTATAAATGACATCCAGGCCGAATGAGATACCAACCGTGGAAAAGGTTTGGCCGCTTTCCATCAATCCTCCGATGGCATTATCGTATCTTCCCCCACTACCTATGCTTGATGTGATGTCACGATCAGCAAGGAAAATCTCATAAACCATACCTGTGTATATTTCTAGGCCTCTGGCTAAAAACGGGTTGAATACACATTTTTCATCTGCACCAAGTACTTCAAGAAAGCTCTGCAATTCCAAAAGTTCTTCTATTCCTTGTTCAATTTCATCATTTTTGGTAGCGAGATTTTCAAAATACTCTACCGTTCTGATTTCCGGGTTCACTACAAACTGCCTGATGTTTTCTACGATCTTTGTTCCCAAACCCTTTTTAAGCAGTTCAGAAGATACTCCCTCTATCCCTATCTTCTCTAACTTATCCAATACCAAAACGACTTGATCTATTTTTTCAGATGGTATCTTCAAAAGCTTCAGCATTCCGATCAATAGATTCCGGTTATTATATTGGATAGTGACGTTCAGTTCCAATGCCTTGAAAGCATCTAATGCCATAACCATCAATTCTGCCTCGGCGATTTGTGATTTCACGCCTACGATATCCACGTCACACTGTGTAAACTCACGAAACCTCCCTGTCTTAATAGGACCGTCCCGGAAGACCTTTCCAATCTCATACCTTTTGAACGGCATTTTCAGTGTCGGGTTCATCGCAACGACTTTTGCAAATGGAATTGTAAGATCATAACGGAGAGCCAATTCTCTATCTCCCCTGTCCGAAAGTGTGTACATCTCTTCTAAAATTTCAGTCCCGCCTCCGTATTTGGATGCGAGAAGGTTAGTATAGTTCAAAATTGGTGTTTCCAGCGGTTTGCAGCCATATTGAATGAAAATATCCTCTAATGTCCTTCTGATCTTCCTTCTGATGATTTCACTTTCAGGCAAAAAATCTTGCGTTCCTTTTACGTTTTGATAATTCATTTTCTTCATTTTAGTACCTCCGATTTTTAGTTTTAGGTTTCTGTAATGCTTCATTGTTGAATGTTGCGAAATTCACTCCCTTTCCGCGGGCGACCCGCAAGCTCCTCACTCGTTCCTCGCTGTGGGGTCTCGCCTGGCTCGCTTTTCCCGCTGGAGTGTCATGAATTTCTCTTGAAGTAATTTTTTATAAATAATCAACATTAAACAAAGCCAAATAAAAAACCGCACTTGATTTAAGTGGTGGACTTAAAACAAATGCGGTTATGGGAAATAGCCTTCCTATGTAAGATTTTTTACAAAATCCTATAGCAAGGCTAATTGTTATGATGATGTAGTTTACAGAAGGTTGAGTTTTTGTTCATAGGGTACATGGGCGTCACCTCTAATTTTCATTACTTTAGCACAACTTCAACATGTATACAATTTTATCTGGATCATTATATGACTAGGAACCATCCAAGTTTAGTTAAACTGCTGAGTTCATCCAACTGCCCAAAATTTGAAACAATCCATATAAAATAGCAATAGCAGGACCCACAATGAAGACTCCTATAAATAATGATTTGACGGTATCGTTCAGGATAGGAGGTTGGATCACTTCCTGTTGGTTTTCCATAATTTCTTTCAAAGATTGATTGATGCTTCTTAATTCTTCGAGGATCTTTTTATCTGTATTGTCCTCCATATTTGCCCCTCCCCTATGTTTTATTATATAGAAGATAGATTCTGTATATGCTCCACAAAAGACACACGCCTGTTGCCGCAACAAATAACACATTGAAGAAGATTGTAGATTTCTTTCTTTCATCTAGTAGATCCTTTATCAACATATGTAGCCCTTGAAACATCATCAAGGCAATTAAAAATGAGCTGCCAACATGGTCATTAAAAGGATTTTCATCAAAAAACATTTGAATGGCACAAATAATTAACGGCACATAAATAATTGTAAAAACGATATTCAAACGTTTTTTCATGTAATCACCATTCTTCGTCGCTCGATTTATGAAATAAAATACGGCAAGTAATACACTACCGTTACGATGCCACTCGTTATAACATAAATGATCGTTCCTATGATAAAAGGATTGAATGCTAGTGTGAAAGGTTTGATTTCCCCTGTGCTAACACCTGTCGTCCCTTTCAAACCAGCATTTACAGTATTGTTTGAAATTTTACCATTTAGCATCCCCATCCAGATGATGATGAAAAGTAGCAGTCCACATAAAAAAATCGACTCCATGAAACTCCATCCTACTAACCTCGAAAAGCCCCATGCTAAACCTGAGTTAAACATGAACGTCAAAAATACCAACAACAATTTCAAATGACCACCCTCTTGTGCAAAACGTTGATACCTCATTTACGAAATGAATAGAAAAAAGTTCCATGAATTTCTCAATATTCCTTGACAGGAATATTCTATTTCAGTTATATTTAATTCATGGAGAAAATATTGAGTGCGCTTGCCGAACCTAATCGCTTACAAATTATCGAACTTCTACGTGAGGAACCTTATACTGTTGGGGAAATCGCTGAACGTCTTCGGCTTCGCCAGCCTCAAGTTTCCAAACACCTCAAAGTGCTGAGTGAAGCAGGACTTGTTGAGGTACAACCAATTGCCAACAAACGGATTTACAAACTTCGTCGACAGCCATTCTTACAGTTGGATGATTGGTTGGAATCTTTTAGAAGTGTATGGGAAGAACGTTTTGACCGGTTGGATGAGTATTTGGAAGAACTGAAAGGTAAACAGAGGGAACATGGCGAATAAGGGCATGAGGATACTTTTTCGGAAGGAGGATTTTGTTTTTTTGAAGATATTTTAATTTAATCAGGAGGTTTTAAAATGTCTGAAAGCAAAGTCACCAACTGTGTTAAAACAAACGTAGAAGGAAAAAACTTGATCATTGAAAGAGTCTTTGACGCACCGCGTGAGCTCGTATTCAAAGCATTTTCGGAAAAAGAACATTTAGAGAATTGGTGGGGACCTGAAGGTTGGAAGACTACTGTACATCAATTCGAGTTCAAACCTGGGGGTGTATGGCACTATTGCATGCGGTGTGAAGACAAGAACCAGGGAGAGTTTTATGGCCAGGAATCTTGTGCAATAGCAGTCTATCGAGAAATGGTCGAGCCTGAAAAAATCGTCTATAGAAATGCATTTTCAGATGCAGAAGGTAATAAGGCAGAGGGTATGCCTGAGATGCTTGTTGCAATGACTTTTTTGGATAACAATGGGAAAACGAAAGTGATCTGTAACACTGAATTCGAGAATGAAGAGACCCTCAAGAATGTCAGGGACATGGGTATAGTCGAAGGCTTCACCTCCCAATACGAATGCTTTGATGAGTATCTCAAACAACTACAATAGTTTTTAACAATAATGGGGCTGACTTAAAGAAAAGACCAGTCTCTTGTTTCCTTCATCATTTATAGAGAAATGCACCTAAGGTATAGGTTCCTGGTTATACGGGAGCATGACCGTTGGTTTTGGTATTTTTGAATGATATTTTAATTTAATTAGGAGGTTTTAAAATGTCTGAAAGCAAAGTGACTAACAGTATCAACACAAACGTAGAAGGACGAAACCTGATCATTGAAAGAATCTTTGACGCACCACGTGAGCTTGTGTTCAAAGCTTATTCAGAAAAAGGGCATTTGGAAAATTGGTGGGGACCTAAAGGTTGGAAGACGACTGTTCACCAATTCGAGTTCAAACCTGGTGGTATGTGGCATTATTGCATGACTTGTGAAGACAAAAACCAGGGAGAGTTTTACGGCCAGGAATCTTGGGGGCTATCCATCTATCAAGAAATTGTTGAACCTGAAAAAATCGTCTATACAGATGTATTCTCGGATTCAGAGGGAAATAAGGCTGATGGTATGCCTGAGGTTCTCATCACCATGACTTTCTTGGATCATGACGGAAAGACGAAACTGATCAGCCAAACTGAGTTCGCTACTGAAGAAGCCCTCAAGCAAGTTAAGGACATGGGTGTAGTCGAAGGAGTGACTTCCCAATACGAACGATTCGACGAATATCTTAAACAAATCCAATAAATGCAAAACAACGAGCTTGAAATTCATGCTCGTTGTTTTTTCATTTGAATACATACTCAAAACCTTTCCCTTTTGTGTTGGAATCATAAAACAACATTGAAATTATTGTGGTCTTAGCACGTTGTTTCATGTGGATCATCCTCGATATAATTTTCTTAACAGATGAAATAGTCAAACAAATTCTTTGTTTACTTACCCTGGGCTGCAGGGAAAAATCAAAATAAGGAGGTGTGGTGATCTTGGAAGCCATAAGCAGGCGCTTTTTCTTGTATCTCTCCAACAACAAAGTCCTGGATCGACTGGCCAAACGTTGGGGATCAAGATTTGGGGCTGACAAGATTATAGGGGGGGAAAACTTCTCTCAGGCAATTCCGTTGATTACTCAATTGAACCGGGATGGATTCCAGGTTACAGTCGATCATCTTGGTGAATTCGTCAATTCCGTTGAGGTTGTGCGAGAACATGCTCAGGAGTGCATCCAACGTATACGAGCGATCGCTTATCATCAACTGGACACTGAAATCTCTGTAAAACTGACATCCTTAGGATTGGATATCAGTCATGACCTTGTGATGGAGCATATGGAATTGATTCTATCCACGGCGAAGGAGAGTGGAATCACAGTAACTATCGATATGGAAGATTCCTCTAGATGCCATGCCATCCTTGAGATTTATAAAACACTTCGGCGGAAGTACGAAAATTTGGGGACGGTGATCCAATCCTATCTGTATCGATCTGAGAAGGATATGGATGATCTTCAGCAATTTGCTCCCTATTTGAGGCTTGTAAAGGGAGCATATAAGGAATCTAGTAAAGTCGCATTCCTGGACAAACAAATGGTGGATGAGAATTTGAAACATCTCATCAAAAAGAATCTATTGAACGGTCATTATACAGCTGTAGCAAGCCATGATGATGCGATGATCGATTACACCATCAAATTAGTTGAAGAACACAAAATCCCGAATGACCGTTTCGAGTTTCAAATGCTTTATGGAATGAGGAACCAATTGCAGTCTGATCTTGTGAAAAAAGGGTATACTGTCCGTATTTATCTGCCTTATGGGGAGGATTGGTATGGGTACTTTATGAGACGTCTCGCGGAAAGGCCAGCAAATGTTGCGTTTGCTTTGAAAGGAATCTTAAGCAAGTAAATTTAATTGAAAAATTTTATATCTATTTAGTATTTAAACAGAAAGGAATGTGAAAAAATGAGTAACGGAATTTTCAAAATCCCAACACCTAAAAATGAGCCTGGCAATTCATATGCTCCAGGTACAAAAGAAAGGGAAACATTAAAGGCAGAATTAAAACGCCAATCTGATAACGTAGTCGATATCCCTGTGATTATTAATGGAGAAAATATTAAGACAGATACAGTGAAGCAAGTGGTAATGCCGCATGATCATCAACATGTTTTGGCAAACTTTTCGCAAGCTGGAGAAAAAGAGTTGCGTGATGCTGTAGAAGCGGCAATGGCTGCAAAAGAATCATGGGCAAATATGCCATGGGAACACCGTGCATCCATTTTCTTAAAAGCTGCTGATTTAATCTCTGGTCCATACCGTGACGTAATGAATGCCGCTACGATGTTAGGACAATCCAAAACAGCTTTTCAAACTGAAATTGATGCTGCACAAGAATTAGCAGATTTCTTACGTTTTGGCGTTGATTATGCTAATCAAATTTATCAAATCCAACCGGAGAGTGTGAAGAATATTTGGAATCGTCTAGAATACCGTCCATTAGATGGTTTTGTATTGGCAATTTCTCCATTTAACTTCACAGCAATTGGTGGGAACTTACCATCAGCTCCTGCAATGATGGGGAACGTAGTCGTTTGGAAACCAGCAACAACTGCTATACTATCAAACTACTACTTTATGCGTATTCTAGAAGAAGCAGGATTGCCAAAAGGCGTAATCAACTTCGTACCTTCTCGTGGTTCACAAGTATCGGAAGTAGTATTAACAGACCCTCGTATGTCTGGATTCCATTTTACTGGATCAACAAGTACGTTCCAAACAATTTGGAAAACAGTAGGAGAAAACATTACAAACTATAAATCATATCCTCGTTTGGTTGGGGAAACCGGTGGAAAAGACTTTGTATTTGCTCATGAAACTGCACAAGCAGACAAAGTAGTAGCTGGCCTTGTTCGTGGTGCGTTTGAATACCAAGGTCAAAAATGTTCAGCAGCCTCTCGTGCTTACATCCCTGCAAGCATGTGGGAAGAAGTGAAAGCTGGTGTAGTGGAAGAAACTGCCAAGCTTAAAGTAGGGGATATCCAAGACTTTACAAACTTCATGGGTGCGGTAATTGATAAAGCAGCTTTTGATTCAATCACAAGCTACATCGACTATGCTGCAGCTTCTGAAGAAGCAGAAATTATTGCTGGTGGTACTTATGATGATTCTGTTGGATATTTCGTTCAACCGACAATCATTGTGACAACAAATCCAAACTTCAAAACAATGGTAGAAGAAATTTTCGGACCAGTATTAACGATTTATGTATATGAAAATGATAAATTAGAAGAAACATTGACTGCAGTAGATACAGCGTCTATGTATGCATTAACAGGCGCGATCTTTGCACAGGATCGTCAAGCGATTATGCACTTAGAACGTCGCTTATCTGGTGCAGCTGGAAACTTCTATATCAATGATAAACCAACTGGTGCGGTGATTAATCAACAACCATTTGGCGGCTCTCGTGGTTCTGGTACAAACGATAAAGCAGGTTCTGTATTTAACATGATTCGTTGGACAAGTCCTCGTATTATCAAAGAAAACTTTGCTCCAACTACAGAAATTGCATATCCTTTTATGGATGCAGACTAATTTAAAATGTAAAAAAGAGGTTGAAATATTTTGTTTCAACCTCTTTTTTTACTAGATTTATCCATCTCTTTCTAGACAGCTGAAAGGGGAAATTCACAATGTTGAGACTCCCACGGCTAAAGCCGCAAGCTCTACACCTTACGGTGAAACGGGTGGGATTCTTGAATGACTAAGCGTTCGTAGTCCATTTCTGTTTTGAACAGCCTTCAAGATAAGGGTATCTCATTACCCCTCTTAAGACAGTGCATATAGCATCTTAGGCTGATTGACTTTTACCATCAATCACAGTTCGTATAAGTGTTTTAGCGTCTTGTGTTTGACGACACATATAGTTTTACGCATGAAATGAATTAGTTCATGCAACCTTATACTATATCTAATTTTCAACGAACGAGAAATGTTTTAAAGACTTTTGCTTGTCTATAGGAAAAGTATACCATATTTCAGATACTTGAAGCATCAAAAGCTACTCCGTATCTGACCTCAATTTCATCCCATACCTAAAGGCGGTCTAAAAGACCTTCATGGGCTTTCTTGTTTGGAAAATCTGTAAAGGCAGAATTGGGACAAAGACACGATCTACTTTTAAATGGTGAAAGAATTCGGACCGAGGAAGAAATTGTTTCCCGAAATCCGGCAAACACAAAGCAAGTGGTAGGCTATGTCTCTAAAGCCAATCAGGAGATTGCAGATCAAGCTGTAGAAGCTGCAGCGGAAACCTTCAAAAGCTGGAGAAAATGGTGTGAAAGAGCCCGGGCTGAGTTGCTTTTCCGTGCAGCAAACATCATCCGTCGCCGTAAACATGAATTTTCCGTATATTTGGCAGTGGAAATATACGAGACTCCTGCGGGAACAGCGGGCCAGGCGAGAACCTGCAACGATTTAAGGACCTTCGAGTATAATAATGAACTTCGACTAAATACCACCACGTCCTGCGCCTGCGGTTACTCGGCGCAAAACTACATGGGTAGAATGTAAGTCCGTGGTCTTGTGGTGAACGTCGAGGCCAGCATAAGGAAAGCTTCTAAGAATTCTCATCGCAGACACGAAAATGATTTCATTTTTGTGTTGATATCCATGTGCAAGTGAGGAGGTTTGCAGCTCGCCCTCGGAAAGTGAGTATATTGCTCACTCCATTCCAGTAGAATTGAATAAACAACAATCTTTATGAAAGCTCTCCCTACCAGGGGGGAGCTTTTCCCTTTTCATTTAGGAATAACACGCTATAATAGGGATAATAGCTCTCGCGGAAAGGTAAGATTCCTATGGAAACAAAAGACTTGATCCTCCAGGCAGAAGATATCCATAAAGCAACAGAATTGATCAGTTCAAAATTAGGCAACCCAGTGATTATTGAAAACAAAAATTTTGAATTGATTTCCTATAGTTCCACTTTCGATAAATTCGATCAAACACAGCAAAAGACGATCCTATCCAAAAAATGTCCGATCTTCATCATCGATCGACTCAAAAAAGAGGGCATTGTACATCGCCTCGAAAAACATCCTGATCCGATCCGGGTCCAACCTATGGAAGAGTTAGGGTTCCATCAGCGTGTCGTCATTGCAGCAAAGTACCTGGGGAATACCATGGGATATATTTGGATCCAGGAATCCAGGCATCTTCTTCAAAATGAAGAGCTTGCTTTCCTTGAAGAGATCTCCCCTCACCTTGGGAATTTGATCAATGATGCTTACGCAAGGGTCAATGTCAAAAAAAGCAAAAAAGAAGAAGTATTATGGCGGCTGCTTCAACATGAATATGGAAGTGAAAGTCAATTGCGCCATGATGCTTCCCTGGCCAAACTGACATTGCCGGAACGGTTTACAGTCGCGGTTTATTCGATAACATCCCCGCACTATAAGCCTATGCTCGATCATCTTGAGAGGCTGGTGCACGATTCCCGTCTCCATTCGAACATCTATACATTGAAAACGGAATACCAAATGATCCTCGTTCTATACGGGAAAGCAGCCAAACCGTTTTCTACGCTTGAATTAGCCAGGAATCTGACTGAAATGGTCAAAGAACAAACAGGAGAAGAACAATTTTATAACTTTTTGATCGGGGTGGGAAAGGAATACACCTCGTTGCATCAAATGAGAAAGAGCTTTTTAGAAGCGTTGGAGGTCATTGAGACAGCAAACTTCATCAGTCCGCGTCCCGAATCGATGCCGCGGGAATTTGCTCAATTGGGAATATATCGGTACTTGCCTACCCTCTATGAAAAAAACACGTCAAAGGATTATTATAGTGATGATCTATTGTCACTGATCAAGAATGATGCCGAAAAACAGACTGATCTACTCCGGACACTTGAAGTGTTTTTGGCGAATGACGGAAAGGGTAAGCAGACTGCTAACGAATTGTTCATCCATCCGAACACCTTGAACTATCGGATGAAAAAAATTCAAGAGCTCACTACGATCGATTTCAATGATTTCAATATGAAAGTCTATCTCTATACTGAATTACTGCTGTTGAATAATGTTAAAGCCTACTATCAACGGTATTTAGATGCTTTGAAAGGAATTTGATCATTCTAACATTCAAAAGGGCTGACCCTAGAGAAGGTGTCAGCCCTTTTGAATGTATTTGCTATTTGCCGATCAAAGATTGAGCACAAAAACTTTATCCCTAGTCATGGATTCGATGCTTCGGCGTACACCTTGTGCACCGAGCCCGGATTTTTTGGTGCCGATAAACGGAAAGTGGTCTGGACCTCTTTCTGTTTTAGCATTCAACTGTACTGAACCAACGTTTAACTTTGAACCCAATAAGATCGCTTTTTGAACATTTTTCGTAAAGATGCTTGCTTGTAAGCCGTACTCTGAATCGTTAGTATACTTGATCATCTCTTCCTCCCTGTTTAGACGAAGGATCGGTAATACTGGTCCAAACGGCTCCTCCCAGGCAATTCTCATATCAGAAGTTACATTATCCAGTAGAGTAGGATGCAACAAATTCCCTTCCCGTTTGTTTCCAACAACCAGAGTAGCACCTTTTCTAATCGCATCATCAATTAATTCTTCAACATAGTTTGCTGCTTTGGTATCGATTAACGGAGTAATTGTCGCATCTTCTTCTGGAAGTCCGATTGATAACTGATCGATGTTCGCTTTTATGACCTTGACGAGATCATCTGCTACATCATCGTGAACGAATACACGTTTAATAGCTGTACAGCGTTGTCCAGAATAAGAAAAAGCTCCGCTCACTATTTGCTTTGCAGCTAAGTCTAAATCTGCATCTTCTAAAACAATAGCTGGATCTTTGCCGCCTAATTCCAAAACAAGCGGAATCATTTTGGATTTTGAAGCGATGGCTTGTCCTGTTGCAGAACTTCCCGTGAATGTAATCATGTCAATATTTGGATGTGTAACCAAGAAATCGCCGATTTCAGACCCTTTCCCAGTCACAGTTTGAACAATTTCTGGCGGGATACCGGTTTCGAGCAGGGCTTCGATCATAAGTAAACCGCTTAAAGCACCTTGAGATGCAGGTTTGAACACTACTGCATTTCCACTGATAAGGGCTGGTGCAATCTTGGAAGCAGCAAGGTTAACCGGGTAATTGAACGGTGAGATTGCAAGGATGACACCCAATGGCTCTTGATCAATCATGGCAATTTTCGATGCGTTGCCTCCTTTGAAGGAATCCCCTTTCATCAGTTCCCCGTGCATTCGGCAACCCTCTTCAGCAATATATCGGATCAAGTCTGCTGTCCGAACAACCTCTTTATTAGCAGAAGTGATCCCTTTCCCTACTTCTTTGGAAATGGTCGCGGCGATTTTCTCCTGATTTTTCAACAATTGATCTGCCCATTCATGGAGAAATTCAGCCCTTTTATACAAATCAATGCTATACCAATGAGGTTGAGCTTCTTTTGCCTCATTTATTACGTTTTCTACTTCTTCCTGCTCCATTAAGCGAATGGTTCCAATATGTTCTTCTCCAGTAACAGAATAAACTTCTTTTTCGTTAGCAAATGCGGTTATGCTAATCACTCATCACTCCATCCATAATATTTTGAAAGATTTTTCTGACTATTAATTATATTAGTTATAAAAATGAAATCAAATTTAATGTAAACGGTAACATCCTTTGATAAAGCGCTATCATCCATCCTATCCTTTTAAATAATAGAATATTCTTAAAATAAATGCCCATGATACTTCTATATAAAAATGCCGGGTCCACCTTTTTTGGATCCGGCTGTTTTATGTCCTCTTTTATCTCATGCCGTTCTCGTCCTTTTAAACCTTAACAAGTGAGAGATTGATCAATGTCAACAGCCTCCATGAATGAAAACACTTTCTCAACACCTAAGCAGGTCTTTCATTGCCAGCTCTACTGCCGTTCTTGCATGGATGCTTGTTGTATCAAACAGTTTCATGCCTGTGTCATTCTGTTTGACCAGGAGTGGTATTTCTGTACAACCAAGAATGACACCTTGAGCTCCCCTCTCTCTTAGCCGTTCAATCACATCAAGATATCGTTTCTTCGAGTATGGAAGCATTTTTCCTTGGCATAGTTCATTAAAAATCACATCGTGGACGATTTCTTGATCCTCTTCGTTGGGGGTGATTACTTGTATATTGTGTTTCAGTTGGAAACGATCTTTATAAAAGTTCGTATCCATTGTATATTTTGTTCCTAGTAGCCCAACACAGTCTAGACCCGCTTCTTTGATTTTAGAGGCAGTAGTATCAACGATATGCAATAAAGGAACGGATAGATTGCTCTGTACTTCTTCTGCCATCTTATGCATTGTATTGGTACATATCAAGATCAAGTCAGCACCTGCTCTTTCTAACGTAACCGCTGCATGGATCATTTTGGTCGTAGCCAAGTCCCATGCCCCGGATTTTTGCAGTCGGACAATCTCCTCAAAATCAAATGAATAGAGCAGGCACTTTGCTGAGTGTACCCCTCCCAATTCCGATCTTACTTGTTCATTTATGATCCGATAATATTCCGAAGTAGACTCCCAGCTTAAACCACCAATTAAACCTATTGTTTTCATCCTCTGTACCTCCAATTGAATTTATGAGAAGGATAACATGATATACTGGTATGTAATAGAACCAATTTATCATCATTTTTATAGTACCAATTTTAATTAGGAGGACTTTCTTTGCTGAATTTTTCTGTAAATCGATTTTCTGAGAAGACACTACCTCAACAGGTCTATGATCAAATAAGTAACAGAATATTGAACAATGAGTTCCAAGCCGGGGAACGACTTCCTTCTTCCAGGGAACTTGCAAATAATATCGGTGTGTCACGGAATGTTGTCTTAGAAGCATATGACCAATTGATGATTGAAGGATATATAGAAGTCAGACCTGGTTCTGGAACTTATGTATCACAAGGTTCTTCCTTATTGGTTAAAAAATCAGAGCAGCCATTGGAATTAGAAGATCAAAATCATGTTTCGGAACCCTTTCCATCGGTTGATGCCATCGACTTTAAAGCAAGCAACCCTGCCATGGACTATTTCCCAAGAAGCATCTGGGGGAATCTTACCAAGGAAGTTTGTTTACATTCAGAGGATCGTTTATTCGGGTATAACCCTTCACAAGGGATCACCGAGCTAAGAAATGTTTTAACCCGTTATCTTTCAAGAGTTAGAGGCGTGAAATGCCATCCTGACCAAATCATCATTACATCAGGGGCGACACAAGGTCTTTATTTGATTACAAAGTTTCTGACGACTCATAACAAAAAAGTTATCATCGAGGATCCAATCGCTGATGAGATGCTTCCCATCTTTAAAAACGCCGGAGCGGACGTTTTGCCAGTACTAGTAGATGAAAAAGGAATAATGACCGAATGCCTGCCAACCAATCATGATCCCAGCTTTATATTCGTCGTTCCATCCCATCAATTTCCGTTAGGTGGCACCTTACCTATCCAGAGAAGAATTCAATTGATTGAATACGCGAGAGAACATAATGCTTACATTGTGGAGGATGATTATGACAGCGAGTTTACCTATGAGGGAATTCCTGTCGCTTCTATGCAAGGGTTGGATCCTGATAATGTCATATATGTCGGAACATTCAGCAAGATCTTATCTCCTTCCCTCAGGATCGGATATATGGTGTTGCCCTGGCACCTCGTGGAACAATTCCGCCAAAAAAAATGGTATCTGGATAGACATACCGGTACCATTGATCAGATGGTTCTAGCCCATTTCATCAATGAGGGTTACCTGGATCGGCATGTAAGAAGGATGAAAAGCATCTATAAACAGAGAAGGAAGGCAATGGTCCGTTCAATCAGTAAACACTTTAGTCATTTCAAAATTCATGGAAAAGCAGCTGGAATGCATTTAGTATTGGAATTAGAGGGAGTTGATTTCACTGAAAAATTGGTCAATCGTATAAAAGACCAAGGCGTAATCATTTATCCAATAGAACCATACGCCATTTCAAAAAGGAAACATAAAAATAAGATCGTTATGGGATATGGCAGTTTAACCGAGGATTTAATCGAAGAAGGGGTTTCACGCATAAAGAAAGTTTTAGAGAATCTTTAAGGGGATACAACTTTGTAAGCTCGATGATACCTCTAGTATTTAAAGTTAGAGACTCTTATAGTAAACTGATTCATCATACCTATCACCACTCACTAATTTCTCAAGTTTTTTTCTGATCCATTTTTTTTCGAAAAACAGCCACTACTAACAGCAATAAGGGTAAAAATATCCCTACTGTCAATGAAAAAGCGTTTGCCGTTTCTGTATCCCACTCTTGTTGATAAACAACATTAGGATAGACGATAAGAGAAAGGACGATGGCAATCATCCCTAAAGGCAAAGTGAAAGGTCGATAATCTTTTATTTCCAGAATTTGTGTAAACCCTAAAACAGAAGCGTAAAAATAAAGAACCAGCTTGAAATAGATGGTAATCATCCACAATCCGGCCATGATTGCATCGATCCGTGTCAAAAAATTACCGATATTGATCTTTTTGGTCAACTCATAGCCCGGATAAATTTGATTTGATGAATCAAAAGGGCCAAGAACCAAAATACCCAGCAGAGTAATGATGATCATTACTAGTCCCCCTGTCAAACTTCCGATCAAAAAAGATTTTTGAGCTTCTATCGGCTGATTGACATTGGCTGGAAAAATCATCAATAAAACAACCGCATTTATCGTTGATGTCACGACCAAAAAAATACTTGCCCGAAGCAAAGGTTTTAACTCTACCTCAAACACAGGCTGTATGTTTTCAAATTCAATTTCGGGACTGACAAAAAACACTAGGCAGATAAATAAGATAAAGAAAGTCATGATCAAAATCTCTGCTGATCGTGCAAATGTTTCCAGACCATATCGTACTGCCATCACCATTATGATACCTATAAGGATTACAAGGGACCCAAGCGGCGTTTCTGGCATGATTTCTGTAATAAAGAAATTGCCAGCATAAAATAGAAGGGCAGAAGTATAGGCAAAGGTCATTGAAAAAAATATGATGGATACCATTTTCCCTAACCATTTACCTAAAACCCTTTGATTCATTTGCACAAAGGTCATATCAGGAAACATGAGAGCTAGTTTATTGTATAAAAATATGACTAACAAACCCATTCCAACACCAAGGATCGCTGCAATCCAAGCATCTTGTTTCGCCTCGGAGGCAAGCGTTGCTGGAACAATCAAAATGGACGTGCCAATTGTAAACAAAATGACCAATTTCCTGAATTGACGTGCCGATATGTTTTGGTTATCTAACACCTAATCACCCCCCTCTATTTTTTCAAGCGGTGAATTTCCAATTGTACCAAGCCGTCGAATCTGTACATCTACTTTCACCTCTATCGGCATGTCCGTAAATTTTTCGTCCCAATCCTTTTTTGCCTTTTTCCAATAGTCAGGATTTGAACGGTGGATCGCCTCCCCAAAGCCAAAAAGATCGAGTTTAAAGTCTTCCTGTGCTGTGGTGATCGTTGATTCAATTATTTCCTTGAGTTTTTTTTCTGATTTTTTTTCCAATTCATCAATCGTTTTCGTTTTCGTCAAATCAAGCTTCTTGCATTGAACATCGCCAACATTCCCTTCCAACTTAATTTCAATCGTTCCTTTTGGTGAACCATCTTCAACCTTACCTTTCAGATCAGCTTTTGTACGAATCACCTCAACCCCTACTTTCCCATTTCCTTCTGGACAAGACACTTCACCAATTGTACTTTTTACCTTGCCTAGAACATAATTAACCCCTTTACTCTCACGTTCGTCCAACCATCCGATTAGTTTATCATCTTTAAACACGGCCATCCCGCCATATTTCAATTTGACATCAGCTTCAATTTCTTGAACATTCTCCATCATTTCTCCTGCTTTTTTATTTTCCCCTATTACATGGACTCCCGTTAAGTTGGGATGTATTCCCTCACTCACGATGTCCGCAGTCAGTTCATCCAATGTAACTGTCATCGAAGGAGCCCATGCTTTCTCGGACGATTCAAGAGATGAAAACAGCTTGTTTGCAGGAATATCCTCCAATCCTGTCGTCACTTTCAATACATTCTCCGCCTTTGTATTTTTCGCAATGATAATGTAAAAGTCTGTTCGCAATTCGTGATCCCTTGATAAAAAATCTAATGTTTCTCCAATTCCTTCTTCGGCTAACTCTTCACTTATTACAAGAACTCGGAGATGAGGAAAGTAAAGTTTTCTAGCTGTACCCGTAGTCATTCTTCTTATCGCTTCAAAGACCGTGTCTCCTTTTTCTTGATATAGTGTAACTGGTGATTTCTGACCTCCTCCTTGTTTAGCAGCTACTTGACCTGGAGTGACAACCTGAGTAGAAACAACATACCCCTCATCTGATTTATCGACCGCCATCGCAACCGTGATGGCAAGTTCATTCAGCTCCCGCCGGTTCCAACAACCCGTCAAAAGATTTAGCAAAAGGAAAATAATGATGAATAAACTGATTGTTCTTTTCATACTTGATCCTCCTTTCTTGCGTTCTCAAGGATTTTCCCCATTCACCTTTATTTCAATAACCACATCATTAAATCAGTTAACGGTTTGAATATGACTGCAATCCAATCGAACGGATTGGGAACATTCAAATCCAAACCTACTGCAATACTTAATCCGATCCCAATGAGAAGCAGCACCGAAAAAACCCATAGCTCCTTCTTCTGTCTTTTCTTCCAAAGCGGAGGTACTTCTATAATGGTGATCAAGATGGCTACGAGAAGTACTCCTGTAATAACCCACATATCGAATTACTCCTTTAATTTTACGAACATTGGATCCAGCTGCTTCAATTGAACCATTGGTATCAAATTCATTCCTTTTCGATCGGCAGTCCTGTTCTCGATCAAACAAGGTCCGTTTCATTTTCAACCATGCATGTCTTTCCATAAAAAAATGGTGATCGGTCAATACCTTTTTCGGATGCTATTTTCGTTTCCGGGACTCCGGCTTTGGTGACGGATTATCTTCCCGCTTTAAATTTTTCTGGCTGATCAGACGTGGACGTGAAAATAAACCCCAGTGTGGAAACCGGATAAACACATCCTTTTGCCCTTCAATATTGAAAGGAGCAAGTGGTGACATATAAGGTACGCCGAATGAACGCAAACTGCATAAATGAAGAGTAAGGGCGATCAAACCGACTATCATCCCGAATAAACCAAACGAGGCAGCCAGTCCCATAAAAATAAAACGCAACATCCTTACGGAAATAGAAAGATTGAACGAACTGACAATAAAGCTTGAAATCGCGGTGATCGCTACAACAATAACCATTGCTGCGGAAACAATGCCGGCATCGACAGCCGCTGTTCCAATGACGAGTGTCCCGACAATTGAAACCGCCTGACCGATCGTCCTCGGCATTCGAACTCCGGCTTCCCTCAATATTTCAAATGTGACTTCCATCATAAGTGCTTCAATGAAGGCAGGAAATGGTACTCCTTCCCGTTGAGCAGCCAGGTTAATGAGCAACGGTGTCGGCAGCATTTCCTGATGAAACGTCGTAATCGCGATGTATAAGGATGGACCAAGGAGCGCTATGAAAAATCCAATGAACCGAAGAATACGGAGCAGTGTAACAATATCTGCTCGTTGATAATAATCATCTGCTGTTTGGAAAAATTGAACGAACAGTGACGGAACGATTAGAGAATGAGGGGTTCCATCAACAAAAATAGCGATACGTCCCTCTAAGAGATTTGCAGCTGTGACATCAGGGCGCTCTGTAGTGAACATAGTAGGGAAAGGTGTATATGTCTCATCTTGGATCAACTCTTCAATATAGCCGGTTTCCAGAATACCATCGATTTCAATTCTATCAAGTCGTCGACGAACTTCTTCTACCACCTTGTCATTGGCAATGTTTTTTATATAGGCAATTGAAACGTCTGTTTTCGTAACCGTTCCAATCTTTTTCGTTTCTAACCAAAGGTTGCGATCGTTGACTTTGCGTCTTAACAGTGCTGTATTGGTACGTAAGCTTTCTGAATAAGCTTCCTTTGGACCTCGTACCGTACTTTCAGTTGTTGCTTCTGTTACGCCGCGGTCTTTCCCCCCCTTCATGCTAATCGCAAAGCCTTGTGTATAACCGTCCAGCAAGATGATTACACTCCCTGATAACAAGGAAGTGAAGAGAGTGCTGTAATCGGTTATATCTGTTAAATCTCCGACTGTTAAGACAGAATCTTTCATCAGCTGCAGCAGGTCTTTTTTGTTAGTGATACTCTTGTCCAGACCTGAATCCTGTACATCCAGCATTAAGGATTCCAGAATGAAATTTTGAATGGAGGGTGTATCAATCAAGCCCTCAGTATAAATGATCCCTGCTTTTATGCTGCTTTCTTTTCCTATGCTAATTTCCCGGATGATGATATCATCGCTGTTACCAAGTGCTTCTTTTACTATTTGTATATTTTCTTTAAGATTCTCACTAAACTGTTCTTTATTTTTAATTTGATCGTTTTGTGTAGGCAAGGATTGGCTCCGTCGATTTTTAAACGATTTTTTTATACGTCTCATCTTTTCCCTCCTGCCACTTTTCAATTTATTATTTCCAACATAGTCCATTGTAAACTTAAGGTGAAAAAACAGTTAAACCATTGTCGTCAACAAAATTTGCAGACAGTTATGGCTTTTTGGCGTATAGAATAGAAGAGCTTATAATATGTCGGCTTTGTTAATTACTATTCCTACATAGTTAGGTTTGGAGGCGGATATGGAAAAACCTAATAAATACCTTTAGGAGTAGAGGCAAAACAGGATGGCTGGTTGCCGGAACTGTCAGAATGAAGTGGGATTATTTTATTTCTTCGTATAATTACTTATACCACCACTATCTAAATTTACTATTAACAGGTTATATCCCAGAAATTTTTGATAGATAATAGTAAATTGTCATGTTGTCATACATTTTATTCCTAATATATGGAGCGTAGAGAGTTAGCGCTGTATCACTGAATAAAAGTATGGACAAAATCATGGGAACTATTCTTGTTTTAATCTTTACTATGGTTTTATCAAAGCTTAGAAACTATTGCGGGGATCATTTTGATCTTAGGACAATAAAAAAAGGCCATAATGGCCCTTTTTTATTATCAATGCCCTCATCTTTATTCTTTTACATACTATTTTAACAACCTGGTTCTAGACAAAAACGACCCCTACGATCAGATAAAAAACACATGCAACCGCAGCTACTGTCAAGGCATATGGTATCTGTGTTTTGACATGATCCATGTGATCGGAGGCTGCTCCAGTAGAGGCTAGAACAGTGGTATCTGACAATGGCGAACAATGGTCCCCGAAAACACCTCCACCTCCAACAGCTGCTATTGTAGCCAAAACAATTGTCGTCACCTCATCACCTGTATAGTTAAATACAAGCGGGACTGCTAACGGCATGACGATTGCAAAAGTACCCCATGAAGAACCTGTCGCAAAAGCAATGATCGCAGCAATTATGAAGGTAGCAACCGGCAGCATGCTTGGGATCAACCAATCTTCGCTGACGGAAACAATGTAATTGGCTGTCCCGATGTCCTCTGTCAATTTGTTCAATGCATAGGCAAACGCTAAAATGATGATCGCAGGTAATACACCTTTCATCCCGGCAGTGGCTGTTTTCATAATTTCATTAAACGGAATACCCTGTATTCGCATGATAACGCCTAAAATGACAGAAGCTGTCAAAAATGCCTCCATTGTTTTTGCTGAATCCAATACGATGAACGTACCTACCGCAATGGAAATCACAATCAAGACAGGCAGGAAAAAGTTCAAGAAGATATTAGGTTTTATTCCCTTGAATGGCGGTGTTTCAGTCAATTCTTCTCCCATTAACGGTTCCGCTCCGTCACGCAACACCTTTCCTTCATTCAGTGCCCGTTCTTCTGCTTTTCTCATCGGGCCATAATCTGGGATGATCCGCATTGCAAGTAGACCAACAAAGAGAACCGATAATAAAGCATAGAAGTTAAAGGGTATAGCTTGAACGAATACTTTCATAGCCGAATCGGGACTTGCTATGGAACCCATACCGACTAATAAGCCTGAAATATATACGGCCCAACCTGTGATCGGAACGATGACACTTACAGGCGCAGAAGTTGAATCTGCGATGTAAGACAGTTTTTCTCTTGATATTTTCGCTTTATCTGACAAATTTCGCATTGTAGACCCGACAAATAACGGACTAAAGTAATCACTGAAGAAAACAAACATGCCCAAAAACCAGGAAACCAGCTGTGTCTTGACCCTGCTTAAATTCTTACGCTCCATGACTAACGTAAATTGCTGAATGGCACCCGTTCTTTGGAAAAAAGCAATTAACACTCCGATAAAAAGTTCAAGTAATAAAATCCACGAAAAACTAGTGGTACCTAATGCTTCTTTCAGTAAGTTGGGGAATCCCAATAGCCCTTGACCAGCTAATAGGACTCCGACAAAACAGGCAACAGCAAGCGAGAAAACTGTATTTCTCGTTATAAAGGCCAACAAAATCGCAATCGCTGCTGGTACAAGTGATAAAATTCCTAAATCCATACTCTTCCTCCTTCTTATTAAAAAATCAGTTCAACAACTCTTCTGGTTTCACCCATTGTCGATTTTGAATAATTCCTGTTTCTTCATGTGTCAACATGCCTTTATATACAGTAAGTCCTCTACAAAGATAACCATCATCACGTAATGCTTGTTCAACACCTTTATCGGCAATCGATTGAATATACGGGAAAACAGAGGCAGCATACGCGATTGATGCTGTGTTTGGAACAGCACCTGGTATATTGTCCACCCCAAAATGGATAACACCATCTATCGTATAAATCGGTTCTTCAAACGTTGTTGGTCGATAGGTTTCAATAGCTCCTCCCACGTCTGCGCTGATATCAACAATCACAGATCCCTTTTGCATCGTTCCAATCATTTCCCTAGTAATCAGATGGTCTGTTCGTTGTTTCGGCCATTTTACACAGTTGATGACAAGGTCCACATGCGGCAAAATTTCTCTAATTGTTTCTTGATTCGAAAACCCAGTCGTAACATTCTTAGGAAAAAGATACTGAGCTTCTCGTAAGACACCGATATTAATGTCCAGTAACCTCACTTGTGCTCTCAATGAAGCGAGGATGTCAACCGCGCTTTTTCCGACGATACCTCCTCCTAGTACCAACGCTTGGATTCCTGGAACACCTCCAATCCCCCCTACTAATTTTCCTGATCCACCGTTTGGAGTAAGAAGGTATTGGATTCCCATTAAGGCACCCAGCTTCCCTGCCACCTCGCAATTTGGCGATCCGAATCGATGAGTATCCTCTGCTGTAATCGCCACAACTTCCTTTTCAAGCAACGCATCAACCTCGTCCTTGTTTGCCGCAGGATGCAGACATGAGAAAACAATTTGCCCCCGCTGAAGTAGAGAATACTCTTCGGGACTGACTTCTTTCACTTTTACAACCAGATCGGTTCGATCGAAAATCTCTTTTGCATGCTGTACAATCTCTGCCCCTGCTTTCAGGTAAGATGGATCGGGAAATCCCGCCTGGAGTCCCGCGTTCTTTTCCACCAATACAGCATGACCTTTACGAGACAACTGCTTCACTTCGGTTGGTGTTAAAATGACACGTGATTCTCCACTTTTAACTTCCTTTAAAACTCCGATTTTCATCTGTCTATTCCTCCCAGTCTTTTTCTGACTTATATACTTATCATGCAAAACTCATGCCAATTCAAAATACCTGGGAAGATTGAACAAAAAAGCAGGCAAAACCCCCTTACAAAAGGATTTTTGCCTACAATTGAATTGGTTTAGAATTATGAAAATTGTTATAAAACAGGCAATAGATCGTTAAAATTTCGGCACCCATCACCTATATGTCAGTCGATTCCATATTGATTCATTTTATTCTGCAACGTTTGTCTAGGAATCTCTAGCATCCTAGCGGCTTTTGATACATTCCCGCGTGTTAGAAGAATAGCTTGTTCGATTCTAGCTTTTTCTAAATTCGCAATTTCATCTTTTAATGGTTTGACTTTGGTAGAGGAAAACGATTGTTGTACATCCAGCAAATGTTTGATTTGCTGTTCTAAATGGATGTATTGCAATGTATCTTCACAAGAGTCAGCCTGATTTAAAGCGTATTCGATCACATTTTCAAGCTCTCTGACATTTCCTGGCCAATCATAACTCAGTAAAACTTCAAGAGAATTTCTTGAGATATGAGCAATATTTTTGTTATGGCTTTTATTCAATTTACTGATAAAGTAATCAACCAACAATGGTATGTCCTTTTTCCTTTCACGTAATGGAGGAATTGCCAGCGTCATAACTCCAAGTCTGTAATATAGATCTTGGCGTAAATTTCCATCCCTTACACATTGCGCTGGATGTATGTTGGATGCCGTAATGATCCGGACATCAACCTTTCTTAGCTTTGTGTCACCTAACCTCCGAATGTAACCATCCTCCAATACCCTAAGCAGTTTAGCCTGAAGATGAATGGGCATCGAATTTATCTCATCAAGGAACAGGGTTCCTCCGTCAGCCAGTTCAAACAAGCCAGGATTGTCCTCGGCACCTGTAAAACTTCCTCGTTTTGTGCCGAACAAGATACTTTCAATTAAACTCTCAGGAAGGGCAGCGCAATTCTGTGTAATGTATGGTTTTAAAGATCGTTTACTCTCATTGTGTATTGCATGTGCAAACAATTCTTTGCCTGTCCCTGTTTCCCCGTATAAAAAAACTGAAGAATCCCCACTAGCAAACTTCCTTGCAGATTCTTTCAATTGAGTCATCACTTCATCATTGGTCACGATGTCTTCAAAAGAATAAACAGCTCTTTCAGGGTTGATCTTCGTTTTTAACTGCTTACTATCAAATGAGCTTGAATCAATTTCTATAACGGAATGGGGAAAATGTTCTGCTTGGCTTATATCCTTTGAAAGTTCGATCGACCCGATAATTTTCCCATGGGCTTTTATAGGTAATGAAACATTTGTGGTTTCTTTTTCAGTTCCTCTGAAATCAACAATACTTTGTTTAGCACGGAAAATCGGCTTTCCAGTTTTCATCACCTTAAAAAGGGTGCTAGTTCGTTCTTCTAGTAAGGGAAAAGCAGAAAAAAGGTTTTGACCGATAATCTTCTCATTTTCATCAATTTCTGTATGAAACCTCGGATTAAATTTAATAGTAAATAAAATCGTTCCTGATGTATCAATAATCGTAATGCCGTCTATATATTTCAACTGGTCCAGCATTTTTACTCATCCCCATTTTATTTGCTTCATTTGCCTACCATTTTACAGAACTTTCAGTTAAAAAGCATCTCCGTATCTTTCGTCCGATAAAATACGATGTAATTACCTATAGACATCAATTTTTTAACTCTAATCCATTTTCATGTACAAAAAATGAAAGTTATAGAGTCTTGGATCGAAAAAGACACTTTATGAAAACTGACATCTTGACATTTTGGCGAACTGATACTTTATTGATTGGTCCACTACCTTTTGCCGATAAAAAAGCTGCGGTTGCCAAACATTAACTTTGTAGTTTATAAAGACTCTGTTTGGTAAATGACTAATCTCATATAGATGGTTTGTTTTGGAGGCCTAATTTAAATGGAGAAATCGAGTATAAATCCTTACCAGTTTTTCTCTTTAGTTGTCTTATTCGAGTTAGGAACCGCACTTATTGTACCTTTAGGAGTCGAGGCAAAACAGGACGCTTGGCTGGCAGAATTATTAGGAATGGTAGGTGGCATCTTTTTATTACTTCAGTATTATTACTTATATCGCCATTATCCAAATTTACTATTGACAAGCTATATTCAAAAAATTTCCGGAAAATATATTGGTTATATGATAGCTTTGTCATATATTTTATTTTTCATATACGGAGCATCCAGGGATTTGCGGGAATCAAGCGAACTGTTTTTGCTTGATTATAGTGAAACCCCTATGTCTATACTGAGCGGAATCATAATCCTTCTCGTTTGTTATGGGGTGTATCAAGGAATAGAAGTGCTGGCTAGAGCGGGTGAACTTTTTTTTATCTTAGTCATTACGATGGTGGTATTGACATTTTTTTTTACGATTGGTTCAAATATTGTTCGGTTCGAGAACTTGCTACCTGTATTGGAAAATGGATGGAAGCCGGTTATAACAACGGCATTTCCTGACCGCGTTTTTTTTCCTTACGGTGAACTGATTTGTTTTACGGTCATTCTTCCCTACTTGGATCATTCGGAAAATGGGATGAAGCTTGGAATGATTGCCATGATTTTAAGTGGCATATTATTAACTATGACGATTGTGATTGAAATTGCTGTATTTGGCGTAAACGGATGGTCGACGTCTGTGTTTCCTTTTTTGAAATTAGTCGAAAAGATAAATATAGGGGGATTTGTACAAAGCTTAGAAGCTATTGCGATGATCGTCCTGATCGTAGGGGATTTTTTCAAGGTGGCTGTATTTACTTACGCAGCTGTTATCAGCGCAACCGATTTGTTCAAAATGAAAAATCATCGAAAAGCCGTCTTGCCTATAGGGGTAATGATATTCGTTACCTCGATGATTGCAACAGATAATTTTATAGAGCACATTGAACAAGGAAAATTTGTCCTTGAAACGATCTTTCCCTTGTATGAATTTATTATCCCATTGCTATTGGTCATAGTCGTTTTTATCCGTCAAAATACTAGAGGTAAGAAATTGAATTAATATGAAATAGAACAACGAACTTAATGCACAAGCTGTTGTTTTATGTATCGGGAATCCCTCAATTTGGGAGGTTGAATTGCCATGAAACACCGAACTAATCGACAATCCAGCTGAACTTTTTGCTAAAGTTATAGTCACCTAATGGCATCAACTTTTCTCCGCCTTTGCTTAAATCCTCATATAGTCTATCAATCTCCTCTTCTATATCACATGTGATATATATGGAAAACCTTCGCCATCTCGATCAAACTCCTTTTTTAAGAAAGATTAGATTGGCCCCCTTATTCACTTTGACGGATAACTCTTGTTTTCCTTTAATCAGACTTCCCCAAGTCCAACAGATGCTGATATTGCCAGGTTCGTTCGTTTGCAACAGCGATCATAGTTCAGCACAGTCTGAAGCCCATTGTGTAGCTGTTTTGTGATTTACTTTTTCAAGATGTTCTTCAATTTTAGCTTTCGTATCTGCATCAACAAATTTTTGTTTTGATAATTCATTCCGCTCCTTTAAATCAATCATCCTCCAGTATGCTATAAAAATCCACAATCGATTGGGCTGCTTCAAGAACTTTCTCTTGCAATGCTTTTGGTTCAATCACTTTCATCTGATCTGCGAATCCTAGTATATATCCTTTTGCCTCTTCTTCCGTATTGAAAGATAACTTCACTGGGATCCAGCCCCTATCGTTCTCCCCTTCTACATCAACAAGTCGGGCAAATCGGTCGGTGAATGTCAGTCTAGGCAAGATAGAAGGGGCTGCCTCTATTTGTACATCATATTTCGGCAGCCTCTCTATGAAGGTGTTTGTTGATTCGTTCCAATACTGGCTAAGATTGAAGTCTTCCGGTCTTTCAAATGTCTCCTCTAAAGGAATTACGGATAGAATTCGTGTAGCCCTATAGTTCCTGATTTCACCCTTTTCTTTTGAAGCGATGAAATACCAGCGGCTCCCCTTCGCAACCAGTCCAAGCGGCTCGACAATACGGATGCTTACAGTTCCGTCCCTACCTCGATATTCCATTTTAATTTTGTGGTTTTTCCATATCGCCTCTTTAAGGACATCAAACGCAACGATCTTCTCCTTCTGTTTTCTCCATGTACCCGTATCCACATGAATCCGGTTCCAGATCTCCTCTCCATTATGACGATAAGATTCAGGAAGTGAAGCCATCAGTTTATTCCTCGCTTCTTCTGATGTACGGGTCAAACCCAAATCTTTGAGCAGCTGTGGAGATTGGGGGATAAATAGTGCACGAATCTCAGATTCCTTCAATCCGGTCAGATTGGTTCGGTAATTCTCCAATAAACGCCACCCCCCGTTTTTCCCTTGATCTGCGATGACCGGGATGCCGGTTCCACTAAGGGCTTCCATATCCCGATAAATGGTTCGTTCAGAGACTTCCATTTTCTCCGCTAATTGTTTAGCTGTCATTTTTCCATTGGCCTGTAACAACAACAGAATCGATACAAGGCGATCTCCTCTCATCGGATCCTCCTTCATAGGTTTTCTAAAAGATTGTGGCTATTGATGTATCTAATAATTATAGGAGTACACCAACTTTTTAGTCCGAAACGGGTTACTCTATTAAAATCATCCTTTAATTTGAAGAGGACTTTTCTCTTTGTAGGAGATCAATTATTACTGCTCCTATAATGGAAATACCAAGTATAATAGCAAGTGAAATCATTATAATCACATCATAAAATTCCTTCAAAAGCATGGGACTCATAAGGGTAGAAGTTTAATTTAATAGAGAAGAAGCTTATTCCAGCTGCAGCAATCGCAGGTATATATTTTATCAATCTATTTGATCCCCTCTTCCCTACATAGTATGTGATAAATGCCACCATACCCATTAAGACGGTGCTTAAAAAAATCGCAAGCTGAATACTCATCATTCCCCCATAAAAATAAACTCTGTCTGAATACCTAACATAAGTCATTTTGTTAGTTGTTCTTTATTACTTTAAATAAACACCACTTGCTTAATACCAATTATTTCAAATTTTCCAATCTAACTCAACCATTAATTTTACAAAAAGAGCTTACCCTACTTCGGATAAGCCACTTTTATGGTTACCTGAACTTTAGTCCATAAATATTCAGGAAAATCGTATTGCTTAGAAGTTGGTCTGTTCCAGTTTTTTTAAAGTTGGATTTTATAGCAAATATTACCTTTATAGTTAATATAACCTATTAATTTCAACTATATAGGAAATTATAGAATTAAGAAGTGACAAGGAGGGAAAGAGATGCTGGAAAAAGGTAAAATTGGAGGTTGGCAATTTACGGTATTGGTGTTTATGTTCACGACTGGAAGCTCTCTTATATTGCTCCCCTCCATGCTTGCAGCAGAAGCCAAACAGGATGCTTGGTTAGCTGCAATTTTTGGATTGGTAGTTGGACTATTGTTAGTTTGGTTATTTCAAACACTAGGAAAATTATATCCCGATATGACTTTGGTTGAATATAGTGAAAAGATACTTGGGAAATGGATAGGAAAAGCTATCTCTCTTCTATTTTTCACTTTTCCATTAATTCTAGGTGCATTCGTCCTTCGAAATATGGGGGACTTCATGACAACGCAAGTCATGCCGGAAACGCCGATCGAAGCCATCCATATTATTTTCCTTATTATTGTCTTGATGGGAGCACGCTATGGGCTTGAAACTTTAGCCCGCTCGGGAGAAATTTTATTCCCATGTTTTATCGTTCTTTTTCTTTTGCTTGTCATCTTTATTTCTCCTCAAATTGAACTGGAAAAAATTCAGCCTATCCTTGGAGAGGGAATGAAACCCGTATTACATAGTACATTTCTATTTATCGGGTTTCCTTTCCTCGAGCTGGTTATTTTCTTGATGATATTCCCTTATGTAAATGATCCAAAAGAAGCAGGAAAGGCCTTTTTCAGGGGAACATTGATGGGGGGAGTAGTTTTAACCCTGTTGACGGCTCTAGCTATCCTAGTTATGGGTGCAGATCAAACAACGAGAAATTTATACCCAAGCTATATGCTGTCACAAAAAATTAATATAGGAGATTTTTTACAGAGAATAGAAGCCATCGTAGCAATAATGTGGTTTATTTCTATCTTTTTTAAACTGACCATCTGCTTTTATGTGTCTACGTTAAGTCTGGCCCAAATATTGAAACTGAAAGAGTATCGGATCCTTGTATTCCCTTTAGGGATGATTCTTATTGTTCTTTCCCTTGTAGTCAGTCCCAATATCGTCTATATAGCTACCGATGTTATAAATGTATGGCCATCGTATGCTTCAGCATTCGGGCTTTTTATTCCATTGCTTTTGTTAGGAATAGCTGGAGTTCGAAAATAAGTTCAACTAAAAAAGTGATGAAACTATAGGGCTAATCTTAATTAGATAGCCTCGCCTTGTGCGTTAAAGAAAAACACCGATGGCTGCCTCGTATATAATCCACACTCCATTCCGCCTCCTGCTTATAGCAGCCTAATAATAAGAATTTAAAGGAAAATGGCATTTATATCTTTAAATATGACACTGGTTGTCAGGTATTATCAGTTAAAATGAAGATACTCTTTACAAGGAAGGATGGAGGTTATGGGATCATTAAAAGGGAAAATCGCATTGGTAACAGGAGCAAGTAGAGGAGCGGGTCGTGGCATCGCCCTGGAATTAGGAAAAGCGGGCGCTACGGTATACGTTACCGGTCGAAGTGTGAAAGGAAAATCGACGAATGATTGGCCGGGAACGATCGATGATACTGTCGGACAGATCGAGGCTTCAGGTGGCAAGGGTATTCCCATTCAATGTGATCATACGAAAGACAAGGAAACGGAATCCGTGGTTGACCAGATCCATGAAGAACAGGGCAAACTTGACATTCTCGTCAATAACGTATGGGGAGCACATGATCTCTCTATTGAGCCAGCCCCATTCTGGGATTTGCCGTTACAACATTGGGATACGATGTTCACAGCGGGGGTACGGGCACAATTGGCGACCAATCACTTTGCTATACCGCTGCTTCGGAAAAATGAGAAAGCACTCATCTTCCATACGACCTTTTGGGACGATGATAAATACACTGGTCATTTTTACTACGATCTTGCGAAAAATGCATTGACCAGGATGGCTTATGGATTGTCTATTGAGCTGAAACGAGACAATATTACTGTTCTTGCCGTATCACCTGGATGGATGAGGACAGAGCTTGTGCTTAAGCATCATGACTCTGATGAAGAACACTGGCATGAATCTGACGAGTTGAAAAAAACTGAATCACCTTTATATATCGGGCGAGGGATAGTGGCATTGGCGAGTGATCCGAATATCATGGAGAAAAACGGCCAAGTACTGAGAGTAGGCGAACTTGCAAAAGAGTATCGATTTACTGATATTGACGGTCGTTGGATTCCCCCCTTCAAAATTTGATGATTCAAAAAGGCGTCCTCTCTTATGAGGTGCGCCTTTTAACATTTTCCTATTCGATTAACCCAAATCATCCAATGGGACTTCATTATAACCTTTTTACAAATAGAACCCTATCCTTATCAACCCCATCGTAATCCGCAAATACGGAGACTCCATCCCTTCTGCGTCCCCTTTTTCGATCTCAAAGCCCATTTTCGTATGATAGGCGATCGAACCTTTATTCACCGGTGATGTAATGGCACGGATGATGTTTCTTCCATTCTCCTTCGCGACTTCGAAGAAACGATTGTAAAGCGTTCGGCCAATCGCATGTTTCCTGTAATCGGGATGGACGCCGACAAAGTGGATATATGCTTCATGTGAAGACGATTGAGATAGAAAGCCTATTAAGAAGCCGATAACTTCCCCATCCTCTTCAGCTATGAAACTCGTATTGTTGAAGTGATTGAAGAATAGCTTCGGTAACAAGTCAGACATTTGCCTTCCACCCCACCATTCGTTAAGCAGGGGCGACACAATTTCGTAATCCGTACTCTTCGTATGACGTATTTTCATCTTATACCCTCCTCTAGTTCAATCTTTACTCAACAGGGGCGACTTCGCAACGTTTACTTCTTTATTATAAGTGGAAAAGGAGTTTTATCATTAAGGGTGGTGAACGATATGGATTATCAGGTGATGATTGTAGGAGGCGGGATTGCAGGATTGACCTTGGCTGTGAAACTAGCTTCCTGCAGTATCGATGTACTGCTTGTAGAAAAAGATGCGAAGAGCGGTTTGATCTATAAAGGTGAGCTGTTACAGCCGAAAAGTTTAAAGATTTTAGACAAACTTGGTGTTTATGAGGATATACAACAGAACTGGGAATCCCTTCCATCGATTGTGATGACAGAATACGATCAGGATGGAGACGAGCTTGAACTGATCGGAAAGAATGAATTCCGATACGATATCATCCATTCGAAGTACAACACTTCCGTCATGATTCCCCATGAGAAGTTGAAGGAAATCCTGTTTCAGAAAGCTAAACTGTTTCCTCACTTTCACCATATCCGTCCTGGAAAATTTACAGGTTTCATGAACAAGCATAACCGACGGATCGCAAAAGTGAAGACTTCAGATGAAGAGATTGCAATTGAAGCTGGATTCTATATCGGTGCAGAAGGAAGGATCTCTCCTGTACGAAATGAGATGAACGTTACGTTGAAAAAGTATTCTTATAACCATCATTTTTTAACCGTTTCTTTTCCAAAACCACCTTCCTTAAAGACTTCGTCCATCATCACAACGCAGAAACGGTTTC
Organism: Pseudalkalibacillus sp. A8; assembly: GCF_045920555.1. NCBI lineage: Bacteria > Bacillati > Bacillota > Bacilli > Caryophanales > Fictibacillaceae > Pseudalkalibacillus > Pseudalkalibacillus sp. A8. The sequence continues at coordinate 1,205,159 of NZ_CP174509.1, read as the reverse complement.
TAGGATTGTTTCCTTTACCGGATGACCAAGTACGCAGTGTATTGTTGATCAAACCTGGAGAATACAAAATCATGCGGAAAGAGGGATTGGAATCGTTCTATCACACCTATATCGAACTGTTGCCGGAGTTGGAAGGTTTTGTTGACCAAATCCAGTCCTGGAATCAGGTTCAATTGATGATTCCTGTCCGCCATAACGTCTCAAATTATATTCAAGATAATTGTGTCCTTGTCGGGGATGCCGCCCACAGCGTGCACCCGATGGCTGGTGAAGGGATGAATCTCGCCATCCAGGATTCAGATGTGCTTGGTGAGTTGCTTTGTTGGATGTATGACACCAGCCAAACTGACCCGATTCATTTGAAGTGGTACGAACAGGTTCGGAAACCCCGGGCAGAATTCGTTTCAAAACTCAGTAACCAGGCTGCTTTACTTTATTCATTCCCGTCCTCTGCCTGGCAAAAATTGCGGATGGGAGGAATCCATAATACCGCACGGAACAGCAAGCTCCATTTTAAGCAGATGCTGAATACCTCTGGACTCGGGATATGGAGATTTACCTTAATGGATCGAATGAAACAAATCGGTCTTCTCCCTCACTTTTTAGGAAGCAGATCGATTTCACCATATGAACAAGAGAAACACTTTTTTACCGAAATAGAGAATTACCCATGGTTGAAGCTAGGATCTGATCAAAGGAGGAACTCGTAGAATGATTGAATGGACGAAATTACTTAGAGCTCGGAAGTGGATGAAGAGCAATGAACCATTCTTATATGCTTTGCATGCGTATGTCGGTTATGAACTTGACCTATTCGATCGCTTTCAGAAAGGAAATACGGTAGAAGCTGTTGCTGCGGATTCCGAATTGGATTTGGATCTCCTTAGAAGATGGACTAATGTAGGTATGGCAGTCGGACATCTTAAAGGGGAAATTGACGGGCATATTCAAGCTGATAAAAAGATGTACAACTATACATCAAAAAGAAGTCCCCATAACGTAGGCGCTTTACTGAAGGAAATGATGGAGCTCCATATCCCGATTTTGCTGGAGTATCCCCGTCTCCTGAGCCAGAAAACAAAGATGGGGTACAAAGAGAAGGATTTCGCGGAAACTGTCGCAGAAACGTCTACCTTTATAGAACGGTTTGCTTTTCCGAAAATATATAAATGGATGAAGAAGAACCGGACGAAATCAATGCTTGATTTAGGCTGTGGCCATGCGGGATACATTGCAAAACTAAGTTCGAAAAATAAGAAGCTAAAACTGCACGGGGTGGAACTGAACCAGGAGGTATGTAATGAAGCCGTGTCCCGATTGAGCCGGGTGAAGAGCAACAACGCTACTATTCATCAAGGTGATTTTATGAATTGGGAATGGGAAGGCAAACCTTTCGATATGGTGATGATGAACAATGTCCTGTATTATTTCTCACCTGATGGGCGTGCGGCGTTATTTGAACGGGCATACGATCTGACAGGGAAAAAAGGCTCCCTTGTCATCATCTCTCCACTACGAGAACCACAGCATGGGCATGCGTTTTCAGCTGCGTTCAACAGTTTCATGACCGCTCATGACAACTTGTTCGCCTTGCCGTCCAAGAACGAAATCTGCGAAAATGCTTCCAATCACGGTTATAAATTGAAAAAAGCTGTTCCTGTAGTGAAGGAAGGTGCATGGTATTTCCTTGCTTTTAAAAAGAAATGAAGGGCTGACCCACATTTCAGAAAAAGACCAAGAAGGAAAAACCTATGGATAATTTTCATTTTCTCCGTGGTTTTTCCTCATTAAAAGGCATTGGGTTAAGCCCCTTTTCCATGTATCCCTATTTCTTCAAATCTTCTTTTAATAACGAGTACATATAGAGGTCATCGAATTTACCTCAAGTAAATTCATAATGTCGAAGCAAGCCCTCTCGTAAGAAACCTTGCCTTTCCACTAGCTTTTGAGATGGAAGATTTGTCAGTTCAATCAACGCTTCGATTCTTTCCAATTCGAGCTGATCAAATCCATACCTAACCACTGCTTTTAAAGCTTCAGAAGCTATACCCTGTCCCCAATAATCCTTGCATAACTCAAATCCCACTTCCGCCCGATGATGTTTAGGCACCGTATTCAGAAATCCACAACTGCCAATCACTTTATTAAAATCTTTCACCGTGATTCCCCACCTGATACCGCTGCCATTTTTGTAGATTGATTCATACCAATTGATCTCATCCAGGACATCTTCTTCAGTTTTGCTCGGTGGCAGCCCCATATGTTTCACAACCTCTTCATCAGAAAGATAAGCAAACATATCAGAAGCATCCTCTTTTGTTACTTTTCTTAGAATCAATCTTTTCGTTTCTAATGCCGGAAATTCTTTTTCCATTGATTTTCTCCCTTAAATTCTTATATAAACAATAGTCAAATTGTTGAAAAAGTCCAGATTATTTTCAGCTAACCCTCGGTTATTTCTCTTTTGGCATGATTACTGAAGGTTCTAGTTCTTCACTTTCAATGACGATCGCTGTCAAACCGGTGTCAGTCTTGGTTTCATGCCATTCATCCTTCTCCCAGAATACTGCATCTCCACTCTTAACCTTTAGATACTCCTCTTCAGCACCTTTTACATATCCTCCTCCATTCAAGATTAATAGGATTTGAGGTACAACTGCCTGGTGATGTCCGATAATTCCGTTTTTGTCTAAATGCATACACCCGATGTGGGCTGGTTTTTCGGTTTGGATGATCCGTGACATGATGAAATCCGAATCGAATTTTGTTATCTTTTTCCCAACCTCTTTATTGAATTGAAAAAGTTCCATTGCGTGTTCCTCCATGAAAATTTACCTTGGCTTTCCTTTGGAATGTGAATATGTCTAATCGAATACATCAGAATCTCCTTTGAAATGTTATGTCAATTACTCCATATGAACCATCAACTTATGATGCCCGTTTTTTTCCAATCTTCATAAATCGATATTATAGTTTTATGGATTTCCCTTAAGGTGAGTATTACTAAGAAAAGCATCATGAATGTTACGATTTCTCCAGTAAAAACCGATATAACAGCGATGACAACCATCCACAAGTAAAACATTTTTTGATCTATCTAAATCTTCCTTTCTACTCTAAAAATTAGGGAAGAGCGATTTTATTTCATGTTAGCATAAAATTCCAGATTGCAGCTTCAAAATTATCAAGAACTAAAAAGAGTGCAGAAAAACACATCGTTTCTCTACACTTTTCAAGGCTTTTCCCAAAACATATTTTATGTCTCTGCTCGAAACGTCTTACCTAATTGATTGCCTAAACCGAAGTAGTGACGAAAATTATAAATGAGCGGACTCCATTTTTCTGGATCTATATGATTACCCTGTTTAATAATATTCTTATGTGCATGGACATGAACAGACTGGGTTTCAACAATGGCGATGCCTGGTTGATAGTCTGGTACTCTTATATTCAAAACCTTTGCTTCAATCTGTATCGGACATTCAAGTATACGAGTGGGTTTAACACTTTCCGATTGAGTCGGGGTTAAGTTGCTGACTTCAAATTTTTCTTTTTTATAGGTAAACCCAATTAATTTTTTGGATTCTGGAACAGGATCTTTCCCGGTAAATGGTGCAAGACGCTCTACATTTTCCCACAGTGAAGGATCGGGAATATTGATGACACACTCTGCATGTCGAATTAAATTTTCATAAGCCTTCCCTCCTACACCAATCCCGAGGACAATAATATCCCCCAGTGCCCAGGAAGAGGACATAGGGCTGATATTGACTGTTTCATCCTCATTTAAAGTTGTTAATAAAATAACAGGTGTTCCGTAATAAAGAATTTTAGGATGGATGATTTTCGTTTCACAGGATTCAGATAATTGCTTCATTAAATGGCCTCCTTTTTGTATATTCATATTGTAAAACATGAATATTTCCATTATCATCGAAATATGGATTACATAGGAGGGATCATTATGATTACAGGACCAAATGTAGCTGCAGTCGCAAAATTGATCAGCGAACCATCCCGTGCTGTCATATTAACCGCTTTACTGGATGGTAGGTTTCATCCTGCCAGCAGCCTGGCTTATGTTGCGGGAATTAAACCTCAAACGGCAAGTTTCCATCTGAAGAAAATGATTGATGCAAATGTTGTTCGTGTAGAAAAACACGGAAGACATAGATATTATGGCCTTCAAAACCATGAAATTGCAGAAGTGTTGGAATCATTATTGTCATTAGCTCCTAAAGTCGAAGTCAAATCATTCAAGCAAGATTCGAATGATAAGGCCATTCGATATGCACGGACTTGTTATGATCATCTTGCTGGACAATTAGGTGTAAAAATAACTGATTCTTTACTTGATAATGATTTCCTCAAACCTGTAGATAACACCTTTAAACTGACTCCTGAAGGGGAAAAATTCTTTCGAGATTTTGAAATCGATCTTGGACAGGTTAGAAAGAAGCGTCGTGCCTACATTCATAAGTGTTTGGACTGGAGTGAAAGGCGTCACCACCTCGCAGGAGCTGTAGGTAATGCCCTTTTAGATAGACTCATTGATTTAAAATGGATTGAACGAGTACCTACTATTCGAGCTGTTAAAATCACTCCGACAGGAAAGTCAAGTCTTAAAGAAGTATTTGACATTGAAATATAAATTCCGAACTCAAAAAAAGCCACAGGTTGGATCGGTCACCTGTGGCTTTACTTGTTGCGTCATGATTTTATCGGGATGACGATCTTTCCTCTTGCATGGTGTGATTCACTAAGTTCATGAGCTTTACGAAGTCCTTCTTCAGAGAATTCGAACGTATAGCCGACATGCGGTTTGACTTTACCTTCTTCAATCAACTCTCTAATTTGATCCAGCGGTTTTCTATCGGGTTCCAACCATACAAAGCTTACTTTGACACCATTCAGCTTGGCAAGATCTTCGTTCGGCGGAGCGACGATCGAAGCAAGCCTGTCCCCATTTTTCAGGATGTCGAAGCTTTTTTCCTGGATATCTCCACCGAGTGAATCCAATACGAAATCATAGTCATTCAGTTCGTCTGTGAACTACCCACCACTTACCACCCTTACGGGTTACTTGAAGTGGGGGCTTCTTGGGTAATCGCCACTTTTAGTAGCTGACGAAATAGACCAAGCTAACCCTCTTGTTCCAAGAGTTTTATATTTGATTAGGCAGTTGCTAATAAGCACATGCCTTCTTTTTTGATATTCAGTGCGGAGTTGTAATCTCTATCAAGATTTAGTCCGCACTCACATCGATAGATACGTTCTGACAATGTTATTTCTCTTACTGATCCACAATTTGAACAAGTCTTTGTAGAAGGAAACAATGTCCACTTCTTTTAACCACGTAAATTCTTTTTTGTATTTAGCAGGAGTTGGGTGTTTCACATTTTTTAGTGCTTCTTTATTGTCTTTCAAAGTTTCATAGGTATCTTTTCGTTCTGCCAACATTTTATTGTAGACAAAACGAACACAACCGAAGGTTTTACGGATTAACTTAGCCTGTTCTTCTGTTGGATACAATCGAAACTTATATGCCTTGTTTTGTTTAGCCATATCAAATCACCTCACTTCATTCCTTGATTTTCGATATACTTTTTCACTACTTCAATAGGCGAACCACCAGTGGTCAACAAACAAAAACTTCTCGACCAAAACATTTCTTTCCATAGTTTTTTACGAATTTGAGGAAAATCCTTTTTTATCAGCCTTGAACTAGCACTTTTGTATGTATTGATGAACTTTGATAATTCGCTGTTTGGTTGAGCTTTGAAAAGGATATGTACATGGTCAATATCATGATTCCATTCGACTAATGTGATATAAGACTCGGGTTATGTATAAAGTCCTCTTCGAACCAGGTTTGCTGTCACAGGATCCTTTCCAATTTCCCGTGCCCAAACAGATAACTGACCTATGTGGTGGATTTCGTGAGCGATGACATGACGCAGGATCTCTCCATGCCTGTAAGTGACTGTTTCCCCATTTGCATCGGTTTCTGATGCGATACGGAACTCCATATCACTATTCCAAGATCGGACGAACGGCTCCACTTTCCTGTGGTATTTTCTTGATAGATCTTTTACTTTTTGTACGCTGGCATAATCTTCAAACGGAGGCTCCTCAAACTCCGATTCACCTTGTAAATATAAAATCCAGCTGTATTCGACATCCACGATGTGATACAGCGTATACAAGATACTGCCTGGACCACCGATCCGTTTTTTCAATAATTCCTCTTCAGGAACATTTTCGCACCAGGTAAACCAATCATCACGAACTTGCCAGTTATATTGGAACAGTTTCAACATCACAACCCCCCCACCTGTATACTCGTTTACTAACAACTCTTCTTCACAGAGTTTTAAAATCCTCTATTAAGATAGCTATACGAACAACAAAAAATGCGGATAAAATATCCACATTTTTTCTCCCTATATTTTAAAATCGGCTGCTTTTTTCTGATAAAAGGTGAAGGCTAGTGCTGCCACAAGGATCGTTCCTTTGACGATATCCTGTGCGTAGTAAGGCACATTCATCATCGTAAGTCCGTTAAGCAGGATGCCGATCAATACGGCACCGATAAAAGTGCCGAACGGATTCGGTTTCCCTTGTCCGAGGACGGAATATCCGATCAATGCCGCTGCGACCCCGTCCATGAGGAGTGGTGCTCCAGCAGAGATCTGGCCTGTGCCAATTCTTGAAGCGAGTACGATCCCGGCAATGGATGCGAACAATCCGCTCAATACATAAGCATACATCCGGTACCGCTCGACCGGGACTCCAGAAAGGCGGGCTGCTTCCCGGTTCGAACCTGTCACATACAACAGTCTGCCAGCTTTCGTGTACGATAAAAACAGATGGACGATGATGACGAAGAAAATCATCAGAATCGCAGGAAACGGAACCGAAAACAGTTCACCCTGGCCGATGAAAAGGAAAGATGGAATGAACACGCCAGGTGCTGTACCTCCTTCAGACATCGGCATATTGTTGTAAATCGAGAACCCCTTCGTATAAGTCAGCTGGATCCCGTTGACGATGTACATGACCGCAAGCGTCGCGAGTAAATCGGGGATTTTTATTTTTACCACGATGAACGAATTGATCAAGCCGACCACAAGACCCAATAATAACGGGATCAGAAGGACGACGAGCAATTCCTGGCGATACCAGACGAGTGCTGCTGCGCTTCCGATCGTCGCTAAACTCACCGTCGACCCTACGGACAAGTCGAAACCGCCAACAATCAAGGTGAAGGTGACACCGAGCGCCACCAACGTGACGATTGAAATCGATCGTAAAATATCCGTGAAATTGCTGTAGGTCAAAAACCGTTCGTTCGTGACGCTGAAAAATAAAATCAACAGGGCGATGACTAGAAGTGTTCCATACTTGAAAAGAAAATTGACGAGTCTTTCCTTGATGACAAGATTCGCTCCTGGAGCATACTGTCCTTTAACTTGAACTGTTTGTTTCACTTATCTTCCCTCCAGTAGCTGCTTGCATGATATTTTCACGTATCGCTCCTGTTCCAGTGAATGACGCCGTGATCTCCCCGTCGTATATGACAAGGATCCGGTCTGCGATAAGGAGGAGTTCCTCGGTTTCACTTGTAAAATAAAGGATTCCTTTTCCCTGGCCAGCAAGTGAATCGATCAATTGGAAAATTTCCTTCTTCGCATTCACGTCGATCCCTTTCGTCGGTTCATCGAACAGGAAGACATTCCGTTCCGGGGATATCCATTTGCCGATTGCAACCTTCTGCTGGTTTCCACCGCTCAAATTTTTCAACAGGCTCTCTTCGGATGGTGTTACGATTCCAAGTTGCGCAATTTTATCCTTGGTAAAGCCCTTTTCTTTCTTCAATCTGAGCCAGCCGAATTTCGTGAAAGATTTCAATGATGGAAGCGAAAGATTGTGGGCAACACTGTGACCGGTCACGATCCCTTCCTTCCTGCGTTCCTCCGGTACGAGGCAAAGCCCTTGTTTAAGAGCATCATATGGGGAAGCTATTTTCCTCTCCTCACCGTTCAAGAACCAAGAACCCGTTGCTCCTCCCGCACCGAACAGCGCTTTCGCTGTTTCACTTTTTCCTGCTCCGACCAATCCTGCAATTCCGACGATTTCACCTTCGTGGACTTTGAGGCTGATTTCTTTGCCTGTATCCGGAACGTGGAGCTTTTTCACTTCAAAGAGCGTGTTCGAGGAGATCGGTTTCGGTTGACGTTTTACATTCTGAAGGGACTTTCCGAGCATCTGCCGGATGATCTGCCCGATCGTCGCATCCTTTGTTTCTTCCGTTGTTATCAGTTTGCCGTCCCTCAAAACAGTGAACCGGTCACTGATCGTTTTGATTTCAGGCATACGATGGGAGATATAGATGATGCCGACGCCTTTTTCACGAAGCCTTTCGATCAAGCTGAACAGGGTTTCCGTTTCATTCTCGCTCAAAGGTGCAGTCGGTTCATCAAGGATCAAGTAACGGACATTGCCTGCCATTGCACGGGCAATAAGGATCATCTGTTTCTCAGATAAGCTGCACTCCGCAACCGGTTTATTGACGTCCAGACTTATGTTCATCTCAGATAAAATCGTTTCCGCTTGTTTCCGGATCGCCCTCCACGATAACCTCGAGAGCTTGAAACCACTGTTGAAGTCATCAATGATGAGGTTTTCAGCTACCGATAAAGTCGGGAAAAGGGCGGTATCCACTTCCTGTACGACGATTCCGATCCCGTGCCGTTTCGCATCCGACGGCGAGTCGATCGAGATGTTCTTACCGTCGATCTCGATCGTCCCTCCATCCTTTATATAATCACCGGCAAGGATCTTCATCAATGTACTTTTACCAGCTCCATTCACACCTAATAACGCATGCACTTCACCAGCATTGACCGAGAACGTGACGTCTTTAAGAACATCCACCTTGTCGAAACGTTTATCGATATTTCGCATGATCAACTGGCTCATGGTTACTCGGCCTTTTCCTCTAATGCTTTCATCCAAGGGGATACACCAGCATCTGAGCTGCCCCATCCGTTGACATATTCACCGATTTCATCCATGGAGATCGTTTGATCCGGAAGGTCCGATTGTTTGACGAGATGCGGGTCCAATGAATAGATGGATGGTGTTTCTTCCCCTGCTGCCTTTTGATATAAAAAGCGGACTTGAGCCCGGCCGACTTCAGATGGATCGGTGGCAGCGGTCGCTACCCATGGGCTGTTTTCTTTTTGGATGATCTGAAGGTCTTCATCGCTCAGATCAATCCCATATACTTTGATGTCAGTACGTCCAGCTTGTTCCAGTGCACGCGTTACACCTTTTGCGAATTCATCCCATGGGGCGAACACCGCATCAATGTCCCCTTCATTCGGGTACTTTTTCAGGATCGCTTCCATCTGGTTCTGGGTATCAAGGGCTGTGTTGGCGGTCGCGTTTCCGAATTTCGCCACCTCTTTTATATTCGGATATCGTTCTTTGAATGCATCGTAGATTGTATTACGGCGCTCCATCGGAGCGAATCCGCCTACCCAGACATAAACGATTTCACCTTCCCCGTTCAAGTCCTGGGCGAGTGTTTTCAGTGAACTCCATGCCAGGCTGTAGTCGTCCTGGTCGATGACAGTTACACCTGGTAGGTTCAGATCGCTATCGAAGGCGACGACCGGAATCCCTTTATCCAGGGCTTCTTTTACCCCGCTTTCCAATGCGTCCGCGCGACCATGGTCGATAAGGATTCCATCGACGCCCTGATTGATTGCCGTTTCAAGGTGTGTGGCCATTTTCGAAAGGTCATTATCGGCGTTATAGATTTGGACTTCTCCACCGAACGCTTCGACCTGTTCTTTTACCCCTTGTACATATTGCGAGGAGAATGTTCCAATCGACATTTGCATGATCGCTGCGATTTTCAAAGGTTCCTGTACGCCTTCTGGGATTTCTGCTGAAACGTCACCGGAAGAATTGCTGTCCTTTTTCTCTGTTGATTTGTCACTGTCTTCTGCTTTCACCGTATCTTGTGGTGCTGCTGCATCTTGTTCATTTGTACAAGCCGCTAGAATCAATGTGAAAAGTAAAAGTAAAATGAATGCTGTTTTCAAAGGTTTCAATGGTTTTCCCCCTAAATATAATTAGTTTTTTCATCCGCTTACTCAGTTTAAAAGTGACAGGGAGCTACGGAATCTATATACACCCTTATATCGTTTTCACTTTCTGTAATCCTTCTTGCAGATCCCCTGTGATGATGCCCTTTTCGGTTATGATTCCCGTTATATATTCATGAGGTGTCACATCAAATGCAGGGTTGTAGATGTTGACTCCCTCCGCAGCTACACGTTCTCCGTTCCAGTGAGTGACTTCGTCTTCGGTTCTTTCTTCAATCGGAATTTCTTCCCCTGAGGAAATGGTCAGATCGATCGTCGACAAAGGTGAAGCCACATAGAAAGGGATATTGAATGCTTTTGCTAGCACAGCGAGCCCGAGCGTCCCGATTTTGTTGGCGACATCCCCGTTGGCTGCGATCCGGTCCGTACCTACGATGACGGCTGAGATGTTCTTGTTCTTCAAAACGTGTGCTGCCATATTGTCGGTGATCAGGGTGACATCCACTCCGATCTGTCCCAGCTCCCAGGCAGTCAGACGCGCCCCTTGCAAGACGGGCCGTGTCTCTGTCGCATATACAGAAAGCTCGATTCCCTGCTCTTTCGAGAGATAAATAGGAGCAAGCGCTGTTCCATATCTGGCAGTCGCAATCCCGCCCGCATTGCAGTGCGTCAAAACAGTATCCCCTTGTTGAAGGAGTGATAAGCCATATTCGCCGATCTTTCTGCACACCGCTTCGTCCTCGGTTTGGATTGCAAGGGCTTCTGCTAGAACAGTCTGCTTCGCCTCTTCGACTATTTTCGCATGGAATGCAGCTGCGACGACCCGATCGATTGCCCAGAACAGGTTGACCGCTGTCGGCCGGGAACTTGCCAGGTAATCCCGCTGTATCCGGAGACCTGTTCTGAAATCTTCAATCGATTGTCCCGCAAACTTGCTCGCCCAGAGCGCAAGGCCGAATGCTGCAGCAATTCCAATCGCTGGAGCTCCCCTCACTTTCAACGAATGGATGCTTTCCCATACCCCCTTCACATCATCCAGATGTATATATTCTGTTTTGAGGGGCAGCTTTTGTTGGTCGAGCAATACGACTCGATTGTTTTCCCATCTTACTGAGCGGATAAAATCTGTTTCTATCATTCTGTTAAACTCCTTTTACCAAGTTGATGAGGTCTTCGATGGTGTTCACATAATGTCGGTTAAGGATCAGATGCCTCCCGGTCTTAAGGGACTCCCGTTGGACATTCAACCGTTTTTCCGGGTCTTCGATGCCATGGATGTCCTCTACATGTGAAAGGCCGATCGTCCGTCTGATGATCTTATTTCCTGCAAAACCAACCGTCTCCTGAAGGATTTCATCTAACACAGCATCGAGATATCCAGACACTGCAAGGAATGGATCTTTCCCTTTATCAACCCATAATTTCGTAAACTCCGCTGTGAACACGTTCCAAGTTTCTTCGATTACATCGAGCAGGTAGGCTTGAAAATCACGACGGACAGCTTCATCTTCAATCCTGGCTTCCTGTGCCAGACTGTTCAGGATCAGATTGGCGATAAAGGCACCGACATCGAACCCGATTGGACCGAAAAAGCTGAACTCAGGATCGATCACTTTCGTCGAATCTTCGGTGGCGAAAATACTTCCGGAATGCAGGTCACCATGTATCAGCGCTTCCGCTTTTGTAAGAAAGAGATGCTTGAGCTTCGCCGCTTCAAGCTTCAGTTCATCATCCGCCCATAATGCTTCGACCTCTGGACGTAGTTCCTCAGGAAAATCGTTGGTGTCGTGATCGAAAAATGGATCTGTAAATACGAGATCCTCGGTGATTTTACAAAGTTCAGGGTTAACGAATTTGGAAGCGAGCAGTTTTTTCTCACTTGGATCCAGTCCAAAATCGGATGTATGGAATAAGGTATGGGCGATGAATTTCCCGATATCAGTAGCAAGTTTCGGATACTTTCTGCCTTCTATCAGCCCTTTTCTCAGTATGATATAGTCTGACAAGTCCTCCATGATCGTTACGGCGTAAACCTCATCTGTCCCATAGACCTCAGGGACAAGATCGGGTACGTATTTTGCTGCCTCTTTCAATGATTCACTTTCGATCCGTGCCCGGTCTAGCGTCAACGGCCAGGATTCGCCGACTACTTTTGCGTATGGGAGTGCCTGCTTGGCAATTAACGACTGCCCGGTATCATCTTCTTTTACATGGAATACATAATTGAGATTTCCGTCACCGATCTCGTAACATGTCACCGGACTGTCCTTAGAGATGAAATTTCCATCTTTCAAGTACGCCACGACCGTCTCTGTTGTGAAAGGTTCATAGGTTGATTGCTTCGTTAACATAAGAGAAACCTCCTTATTTTGGATATAAAGAAAACTTGCGAAGCCAAGCCTGCAGCGATGGCTGAGCCTTAGTTGCACTTATACTTAAGAAAGGGTTTATAGTGCAAAAAAAAACCTCTTTCCGATGAAAGAGGTTGAAGGTATGTAGTCTTCGTCCCTCTCATCTACCAGGATGTATGGTTTCATCCTGTTGGAAGTAGCACCGTGCCTTTTCTAGAATCCTTAAATAGAAAGGTCGGTTGCTGGGCGTCATAGGGCCAATTCCCTCAGCCTGCTCTTGATAAGAGATTTTATGAAATTTATGATTATTGGAATGTAAAAACTAACTTGAAAAGAATATTACAGAACACCTTCTCAACTGTCAACAGGTTTTTCCAAGAAAAGAAAAATATCCTGTTAAGGAATGATCCAAACGCTTAACTTCTCAAAACCTCTCACTAATTTTATCGTTTACCGACAGAAGACTCCCACCTCAAGGAATGTGAAGGGCGTATCCCAATGAGTAGGTGGGAGATGAATGTCGGTTGGGGTTAGGCAAAGTGGACCTCGTTGTGTTAGAATAAGAACATACATTCCCTTTAAGCGAGATGATCAGCCATGTTAATCAAAAAAGCGTATAAGTTTCGGATCTATCCAAACAAAGAACAGGAAATCTTAATCGCTAAAACCATTGGTTGTTCTCGTTTTGTGTTTAATCATTTTTTAGCTCAATGGAACGATACCTACCGTGAAACAGGCAAAGGGTTATCGTATAACACTTGCTCTTCTCAATTAACACAACTTAAGAAAAAATTGGTTTGGTTAAAAGAAGTTGACAGCATTGCTATACAATCCTCTCTTAAAAATCTTGCTGATTCGTATACTCGATTCTTCAAGAAACAAAACAAAGCACCACGATTTAAGTCTAAAAAGAATAATGTACAATCCTACACAACAAAGCACACGAACGGCAATATTGCGATTGTAGGCAACAAAATCAAGTTGCCTAAACTTGGCTTAGTCAGGTTTGCCAAAAGTCGTGAGGTTGAAGGTCGTATCCTGAATGTCACGGTTCGACGTCATCCAACCGGAAAATATTTTGTATCCATCCTTGTTGAAACAGAGGTTGAAGCGTTACCTAAAACCGGTTCAGCTTTAGGGATCGATGTTGGCCTCAAGGACTTTGCGATTTTGTCTGATGGAACAATACATAAGAATCACAACTATTTTTGCAAACTTGAAAAGAAATTAGCCAAAGCACAACGTACGCTTTCAAGGCGTAAAAAGGGTTCTTCCAACTGGCATAAGCAACGGATAAAGGTTGCACGACTGCATGAGAAAATCACCAATGCAAGAATGGATGACTTGCATAAAATCTCGACCGGTATTGTCAAAAACCACGACATCATCGGTATAGAAGATTTACAAGTAAGGAATCTATTGAAAAACCACCATTTAGCCAAATCTATCAGTGAGGTTAGTTGGTCGAAATTCCGTATGATGCTTGAATACAAAGCGAAGTGGTATGGCAAACAAGTGGTCATTGTCGCAAAAAATTTTCCCTCTAGTCAACTATGTTCAAAGTGCGGATACAAAAACAAAGATGTTAAAAATCTCGGATTGCGTAAATGGGATTGCCCTTCTTGCGGCGAACATCACGATCGAGACATGAACGCAAGTATCAATATTCGTAATGAAGCATTACGATTAAACCGCAGGAACTGCGGGGATAGCCTAGTTAAGAACCGGTGGTTGCACTGGTGCTCTTAGGAATCTCCCACTTCAAACAGACCGTAAGGTCGTTAAGTGGCGAGAGGTTCAATTAAATAAAATAATAGTTAGGGAATTGACATGCACGAATTTCCGTGTAATAATCCGTGTTATAAATCTATTTAACTGGAATTCAATCGTATGACTCTTATCAAGAGAGGTGGAGGGACGAGCCCGAAGAAGCCCGGCAACCGGCTTTTAACTGTAGTTAAAAACACGGTGCTAATTCTCGCAGCTTTAGAGCTGACAGATGAGAGGATGGAGACCGCAATCAATCGACCTCTTCCTCTTGTGGGAAGAGGTTTTTTATATGGGTTAATAGAATGATAACCTTTAAAATTTGTTAAATACTTGAAAGGGTGAACGTCATGAGTGAAAAAATCATTGCTACCTACCTGCTGCATGACAAAAAAGAAGATCTTGAGAAAAAAGCGGAATCGATCGCACTCGGATTGACAGTCGGATCATGGACGAACCTGCCAGCTTTGGAGCAAAAGCAGTTGAGCATACATAAAGGGAGAGTGATTGACGTCACCTACCTTCCTGAAGACGAAAAAGCGGATCACTTTTTTGGAGGAAAACGGACGAAGGGAATCATCAAGATTGCCTACCCTTCCGCTAACTTCAGTAACGACATCCCGGCCATTTTGACGACAATCTTCGGTAAACTTTCATTGGATGGGGAAATCAAGCTGCTCGATATTGAGTTATCGGATCTGTTGCTTTCTCAGTATCCTGGTCCGCAATTTGGAATCTCTGGTATCCGAGAGAAACTCGACGTTTATGACCGGCCATTGCTGATGAGCATTTTCAAAGGCGTGATCGGTAAGGAGCAGCAGGACCTCGACAATCAGATGCGGCTTCAAGCCCTGGGCGGTGTCGACATCGTCAAGGATGATGAGATCCTCTTCGACAACGAAAAGACGCCATTCGAATCAAGGATCAAGTCCGGACTGCAGGTTTTAAAGGAAGTGTATGAGGAAACGGGCCACCGGACTTTGTATGCTGCCAATTTGACTGGCCGGACCTTCGATTTGAAGGAAAAAGCGAAGCGGGCAGTGGAACTTGGAGCCAACTCCCTGTTGTTAAATGTATTTGCCTATGGGTTAGACACCCTGCAGGCTTTGGCGGAAGACCCTGAAATCAATGTACCGATCATGGCGCACCCAGCGTTCAGCGGAGCGATCACACCTTCCCCATTTTACGGTGTCTCGAATAAAGTCCTGCTCGGAAAGCTTTTACGACTGGCTGGTGCAGACTATGTTCTGTTCCCGTCACCGTATGGAAGTGTAGCGCTGGATAAGGGGGAAACGCAAGAAATTGCTGAAGCGTTGACAGTTGATGAAGGTCCATTGAAAAGAGCTTTCCCTGTTCCATCTGCCGGCATCCACCCGGGACTGACGCCACTGCTCATCAATGACTTCGGTGAGGATAGCATCATCAACGCTGGTGGCGGAATCCACGGTCATCCGGACGGAGCAGACGCTGGCGGCAGAGCATTCCGCGATGCAATTGATGGTGTATTGGACGGCCGGTCATTGGAACAAGTGGCTGAAGTAAGTGATCCACTGAAAAAAGCGCTTGATCTATGGGGTCCTGCGAAGGTGAAATCAAAATCATGAGCAGACAACCGATCATCTTTTGTGACTTCGATGGTACGATTACTATGAGCGACAATATCATTACTATTATGAAAAAGTTTGCGCCACCAGAATGGGAAGAATTGAAGGATTTGATTTTATCCCAGCGGATTTCTATCCGTGAAGGTGTCGGAAAGATGTTTTCGCTCCTTCCGAAAGATTTGAAGGATGATATTAAAGAATATGCAATCCGTCAGGCTGAATTCCGTCCAGGTTTTGAAGAATTCGTAGCCTTTACGAAAGAACAGAACATCAAACTGCTTGTGGTTAGCGGAGGCATTGATTTTTTCGTCTATCGATTGCTTGTGCCTTTTGACATTGAGCGCCATGATATTTACTGCAACGGCAGTGATTTCACCGGCGAAAGGATCAGAATCACCTGGCCACATCCGTGTGATCGTTATTGCGACAATGACTGTGGCTGCTGCAAACCTTCGATTTTAAGAAACTATGATCCTAAACAATACGACAGGATCGTGATTGGTGATTCGATCACAGACTTACAGGCAGCAAAAATAGCAGACAAGGTGATCTCAAGAGGTTTTTTAACCGAGAAATGCCGTGAATTGGACCTGGATTACAGAGCATTCGAAACCTTCTACGATGTCATCGGAATTCTGAAACAAAGACAGGAGGAGCTGGTATGAGTAAGTTGAAGAAGTACTGGAATGAGCTTGCCGATGTAAAAGATGAACTTGCTTCTCGTGATTGGTTTCCCGGTACAAGCGGAAACCTTTCGATCAAAGTCCAGTCAGACCCACTCAATTTCCTTGTGACAGCAAGCGGGAAAGATAAACGGAAACGGACGTCAGAAGATTTTGTCCTTGTGGATGAAAACTGTGTACCGGTTGAGGAAACAGTGTTACGTCCTTCAGCAGAAACGCTTATCCATAAGGAAATCTATGAGCGGACGGATGCAGCCTGCTGCCTCCATGTCCACACCGTCGACAACAACGTCATTTCAGAGCTTTACGGCGATGAAAAGTGTGTCGTGTTTCAAGGACAGGAGCTGATCAAAGCCTTCGGGCTATGGGAACAGGATGCAAAAATCACAGTACCGATCGTGGAAAACCATGCGGATATTCCAACATTGACAAAGGAAATGGCGGCAAATCTAAGGGAAGATGTTTATGGGATTCTGATCCGAAACCACGGGATAACCGTCTGGGGCAAAAACGCGTTTGAGGCAAAGAAATACTTGGAGGCTTTTGAGTTTCTATTTTCCTATCATCTGAAAATCAGATCATATAAAAGCTTAAGTCTTTCATAATTTTTTAAGGAGGAGATTGAAAATGGCAGTCATTAAAATCAGAAACACGAACGAAGCGATTGAAGGAGACAAGGCAGTCGGCGAATTTCTACAGAATCAAGGGGTACTTTACGAAAAATGGGATACGAGCAAGCTCCCAGACGAATTGAAAGAAAACTGTAGGATCAATGATGAACAGAAGCAGCAAACACTCGAAGTATTCGATGAGGAGATCCGCTCACTCGCACAACGGAATGGATATGTAAGCTGGGATGTCGTTGCACTCTCTGAAGAAACACCGGACCTAGAAGCATTGTTGAAAAAATTCGAGCAAGTCCACGTGCATACAGAAGATGAAGTCCGTGCAATTACAGCAGGTCACGGTATTTTCATCATCAAGGGTCAAGACGACCTCGGCTATTTTGATGTCGAATTGGAAGCCGGCGATGTCATTTCCGTACCGGTCGAGACGCCGCATTTCTTCACTTTGATGGATGATCGCCAAGTAGTAGCTGTCCGCCTGTTCATCGATCCATCCGGCTGGGTAGCGCATCCTTACAAAGATCCTGAATTCGAAGAACAGAAAGCGTAATGAATTGATAATAGAACTTGGTAATCCTGTCCATTTTGAGGTAGGAAAACGGAAATCCAGGGTTAATCACACAGAACTCACCTATGATCTGAAAATGAATCCAGAAGAAAAGAGCTCGGTTTCAAGCTCTTTTCTTCTGTTTATGTAAGACGCACTTACTCCATAATGCTTCCTTATCTTGGATTAATTTGTTACATTCATTTGTGATACCCCCTCGATCTATTTAAACTCGATCTATTTAAATACGTTATTTTTGATCTTTTGCAACTTTATGACCTTTATTCTAAAGTTCGTATCAATAATATTCGTCTTATACTAATGTCACTGAATGACCAAGTTGTTTCCCTAGAGAACAACACCCTCCTCTTCCTCTACTACTTTTGGGTAACATGATGCAAAATACAGTTCTTCCTGGCTTACTTTCAAGAAGTGTCTCCATCAATATGATACTAACTAGAGATAATTGGATAAAAAGACGGGCTTAAATGATAGATCACTATCATACGTTCGGTGAAAGCAGAAACTAAAATACATCAACAAGGAGCGCCACTGTTTAAGGGTGGTGCTCCCTGTTAAAGCAATAGATTTAATGATTTGTTTTGGTGTACCTCTTCCAAAAATTCGTCCACCACTCTTCTTGCTTGGAAATCTAAACAAATAAAACTCCAACTCTTTTCCTGTAAAAACGCCGCTGATCTAATGAATAAAGTTCCAAATCAATCAAATAGCGAATATAGAATATCATTTTCTATACTCGCCACATGACATCCCGTCTTATAATAAACGATTAAAATCCTTATGAACTGCTTTTATGATTTCATCGGAAAAAAGCTCTAAGAAGTATTCACCCCATTCTGCTTTTGCCTGTCTCGGATCGCCCAAAATACCAACTTCTGTAATACCGACTATCCCACTTTTAAACACCTTATTTAAAACTTCCTCTGTCATTGGGCCGATATAACCAGGTGTTGCTTTATCCATATCCACTTGTTCAGGGGCAGTATGAAGCATTACAGATGTTTCCATTGCTCCTCCGTGTCCGCAGCTTCCTTCAACCAGTCCATACTTCTTTTCAAATTGTGCCATGAGATCCATCAACTCCATTAATGATAACGAACTGCTAAATTGCATCTCTGGATGCATCTCTTGAAGGTTCTTAACGATCTTCTCATTTTCATTAAAGTTTCCTCCATGAGAGGAGAAAATAATAACCTTTTTGAAGCCGTGTTTTTTATAGCTTGTGACATAATCCTCTATTATCCCACGGTACACTTCTGGACGAAGCGTTAAACTGCCGGCCATTGGAATATGGTGCTCCGACAGGCCTGGACGAATAACTGGGGCAACAAGTGCGTTACCAAGCTTTTCTGCTACAAGAAGCCCAGCTGCCTGACCTATTACTGTATCAGTCAGTTCAGATAAGTGATAACCATGTTGCTCAACTGAAGCTGTACAAATAATCACTGTATCCATCCCAGCTTCAATTTTTTCTTTAACTGTAGGCCAGTTCATATGTTCTAGCAAATAATCATGGGTTTTCAATATCAATCACTCCAAAAACTTATTTTGTACACCAATTAGTTATTAAATACTACATCTATATCTTTGTTGCTTATTGTTTAAAATCCTCTTCATATTTCAAAATTTAAAAGCATTATTTTTACGCTATAATTGAAAGAAATAATTAATCAAGGAGTATGACTCTTCATAACTTTTTGTAACCCAAAACCCATGCATTTTTAGAGGTATTTCCTATTTTTGTTAGAATACACATATTAAGGGTGTGGGAAGGAGGAAACTATGAAAGTATTACTTTCACTGATAATAATAGCCTCATTTGTGGTACTAAGTGGATGCGGGACTACCATGTCGGAAGAAAGTGGTATGTTTACGTTTGAAACCGAAGATACTGATATCTACCAAACTGTTACCATGGATAGAAAAAATGGATGGTCCCTTCTAAAAAATGATGAAGAGGTCGCCACCGTCCAATACATCAAGACCGAAGAATTTGATTCGGAGATCGTCCCTAATTTCGAAGGGGGACTCCATGCAGATGAAATTAAATCAGGCTGGTACTATAACAACACCCGATTGGTGTTAGAGCACGTAAAGTCTATGGATGTTGCTCAGCGTTTCCATTTTCTTTTTCCGGTCGATGATGAACATTCCTACCTTTTAATTTCAACCACCCCTACCTTGGAAAAACACCAGATTGAAGAACTTGCTCAATCGTTTCGATATGATTGAATTTTTCCTTAATATATCAATATTTTAAAGGAGGTTATCAAAATAATTACGTTTATAACTTCAGTTATCCCTTACTTATGCTTTTAGCCATAGTGGGAGTGGTCTGGTCGCTTTTATCGATACGAATAGTTTTAAATGAACAATCTAAAAAGTCCGATGAGATGATCATGCTGCTTAAAGAAATGAATAACGGTGATAAGCATACATTTTGAACCTCTCGCCACTTAACGACCTTACGGTCTGTTTGAAGTGGGAGATTCCTAAGAGCACCAGTGCAACCACCTGTTCTTAATTAGGCTATCCCCGCAGTTCCTGCGGTTAATCGTAATGCTTCATTACGAATATTGATACTTGCATTCATGTCTCGATCGTGATGTTCGCCGCAAGAAGGGCAATCCCATTTACGCAATCCGAGATTTTTAACATCTTTGTTTTTGTATCCGCATTTTGAACATAGTTGACTAGAGGGAAAATTTTTTGCGACAATGACTACTTGTTTGCCATACCACTTCGCTTTGTATTCAAGCATCATACGGAATTTCGACCAACTAACCTCACTGATAGATTTGGCTAAATGGTGGTTTTTCAATAGATTCCTTACTTGTAAATCTTCTATACCGATGATGTCGTGGTTTTTGACAATACCGGTCGAGATTTTATGCAAGTCATCCATTCTTGCATTGGTGATTTTCTCATGCAGTCGTGCAACCTTTATCCGTTGCTTATGCCAGTTAGAAGAACCCTTTTTACGCCTTGAAAGCGTCCGTTGTGCTTTGGCTAATTTCTTTTCAAATTTGCGAAAATAGTTGTGATTCTTATGTATTGTTCCATCAGACAAAATCACAAAGTCCTTGAGGCCAACATCAATCCCTAAAGCTGAACCGGTTTTAGGTAACGCTTCAACCTCTGTTTCAACAAGGATGGATACAAAATATTTTCCGGTAGGATGACGTCTAACCGTCACATGAAGGATACGACCTTCAACCTCACGACTTTTAGCAAATCGAACGAAGCCAAGTTTAGGTAACTTGATCTTGTTGTCGATAACCGCAATATTGCCGTTTGTGTGCTTTGTTGTGTAGGATTGTACATTATTCTTTTTAGACTTAAATCGTGGTGCTTTGTTTTGTTTCTTGAAGAATCGAGTATACGAATCAGCAAGATTTTTAAGTGAGGATTGTATAGCAATGCTGTCAACTTCTTTTAACCAAACCAATTTTGTTGTGTTAATTGAGAAGAACAAGCGTTATAAGTTAATCCTTTGCCTGTTTCACGG
Organism: Pseudalkalibacillus sp. A8; assembly: GCF_045920555.1. NCBI lineage: Bacteria > Bacillati > Bacillota > Bacilli > Caryophanales > Fictibacillaceae > Pseudalkalibacillus > Pseudalkalibacillus sp. A8. Next base: position 1,183,934 of record NZ_CP174509.1, on the reverse strand, counting down.
TATGTATCATTCCATTGAGCTAAAAAATGATTAAATACAAAACGAGAACAACCAATGGTTTTAGCGATTAATGTTTCCTGTTCTTTGTTTGGATAGATCCGAAACTTATACGCTTTTTTGACGAACACGGATGACCACCTCGTTTGAAGGGAATGTATGTTCTTATTCTAACACAATGAGGTCCGCTTTGGCTAACGCCAACCTACATTCATCTCCCACCTACTCATTGGGATACGCCCTTCACATTCCTTGAGGTGGGAGTCTTCTGTCGGTAATACGATAAAAGACGCGTTCATATGACAACGCGTCTGATTGCTTTATACGTCTCATCTACATTTTTTTAGTCAATGATGTTCTTCTTTTTCAGTGTTTCAAGCGTGATATTTTTGGCTTCGGTTCCGCTGCCGTCGATGTTGACGGCATAAACCCATGTCGTTTTTTCTGTCTCGAGAAACCCTACAAACCATCCGAGACCAAAATCCGATAGCCTGGTACCTGTTTTCCCGTGAAGTGTATATTCATCCTGTTCATCCTGAATCATCATACGTTTCACGGTTTTCTGATGCTTTTCTTCAATAGGAAGCTCATCCTCTACTAGCCTTTCAATAAAATCCACTTGTTCCAAAGCTGAGATTTCCATACTGCTGGCCAGCCAAAACTTATCAATTCCACCGCTTATATCCTGATTCCCATATTGCATAAGGTCTACATAATGTTGCATTTGTTCTTCTCCAATATCCCGCGCCATGTCCTGATAATACCAGATAACCGAATATCTCATTCCCGAAGCTAATGTATGATCCCTGTTCCAATCTTCAATTTCTCTGATGACGCCATCCCAGTGTTTCACTTCATATTCATCCCTGACCACTGCTGTTTCCAATCCGATCAAAGCATTCGGAACTTTATAGGTGGATTCAGGTGTGAATGTTTGCATGCTTCTCTCCTGGTTGTACACATATACCTGATCGTTCCGTAGATTTTTCAACACCATCGTCCCTTCTTTTCCATTAAAAAACTCCCCGATTTCCAAGTCCTTCGGCTTCTGGTGCCCTGTCCCTGTTACTGTACCTGTTCCCGTGAATACAAGCAAAAAAGAAAAAACTAGTAAGACCGCAGCCCTTAACATCTTCATTTTATGACCTCCTTCTTTTGAATGGGTATTTCTCATGATAGTAAACAAGCTTTTGATATCCTAAACTATACGTAACCAGCCTTATATCGGAAAGCTTCATTTTTACCGTCTGTACCCATACAGATCAGAAGGAGAGGATCCTAATTGCCTACGAAATACGAAGAAATCATGCAGGAAATCGAGGTCAGGATGAGGGATGGACGCCTGAAGCCCGGATCCCGGCTGCCCTGGTCCGTGCTTTTTCAAAAGAACTGCAATGCAGTATCAATTCGGTTGTCAAAGCCTATAGCGAATTAGAAAGGGAACACAAAACCTACTCTATCCCGAAAAGCGGTTATTTTCTCGTCGGCCGGAATAAGACGGATGATAACTCCAAAGAAACGTTGATCGATTTCTGTTCTGCTGGTCCCGACCCTAGCAAGATGCCCTACCGAGATTATCAACATTGCATGAATCAAGCGATTGACCTTTATAAAGAAGAAATGTTTCATTACTCAGAGCCTCTAGGATTGACATCACTGCGCCAACAGCTTTCAAAACAGTTACAGGAGCTTCAGGTTTTTGCTCCTCCAGAGAGGATTTGTGTTGTTTCAGGCTCGCAACAAGCACTTGATCTCCTTGTTTCTCTTCCCTTTCCAAATGGAAAAATGGAAATCTGTGTTGAACAGCCGACCCATTTCAGCTTTATCGAATCCATTTCTACCCGTGGGTTGAAAGCAATTGGAATTGAAATGACCGACAGCGGGGTTGACCTCGAACATTTAGAGAAAACCTTCAAGGAAAGAAGTATCAAATTTTTTTACACCGTATCACGATTTCAAAATCCAACAGGTTACAGTTATTCGAATGAGGAAAAACGGAAAATCGTGGAGCTGGCTCAGAAATATGACGTATATATCCTTGAGGACGATTATATGGGAGACCTGGACACGAGAAGAAAAGCAGACCCGATGTTTGCCTATGATCCATCCGGCAGGATCATCTATACAAAAAGTTTCTCCAAAGTTCTATTGCCTGGTTTGAGATTAGGGTTGGTTGTTTTACCAGAAGCTCTGCTTGAAAGCTTCACCAAAGCTAAATTCGCGGCGGACGTCCATACCCCTGTCCTAACCCAAGGGGCTCTTGAAATTTATTTACAAAGCGGGATGTTCATGGCGCACATTCAGAAACTCAGAAGACAATACAAGAAAAAAGGCAACCTCCTTAAACAGTCTTATCTAAATTACCTTCCACCTGAAGCTGGTTTTACAGGAGGTGTCTCTGGGTTTTATTCTACCATTAAGTTACCAGGACGGATGAAATCAAAACACCTTGTCGATCATTTGAAGAAAAAGAATGTCCTTGTCCAGGACGCGACCGATATGTATCTTCCTGACTATAGGAAGGAAAACCGGATTCGGCTGAGTGTATCGCAAGCACCAGATGCAAAAATTAAAATCGGCGTTAAAAAAATTGAAGATGGGATTCGTGAGGTTTTAGTATGAAAGTTACGTCAGCCCATATTCACAAGTCAACTTTTTCCTATCCATGGAGGTAGTATCCGTTTATTTTTCAATGAAGGACCTGACTGTAACTTTCTCAAACTTGCTTTGTAACAATAAGAAAAACCCACGGAGAAAATAAATTCTCATGGGTTTATTTTTCTTGGGTCTTTTTCGAAACAGGCGGCTCTGGCAATTAATTTTAGAGAACAACAATTCCGTTATTTGTTACAAAAAGTGGTAATCCGAAAAAATTAGAGGACATCTGTTCCTCTATTCGGGTGATACACCGCTGATTTCCAATGATTATTTTGAGTTACCCTTTTCCCAATTTAAAGTGATTGTACGAACTCTGTTACGACTTCGTTGAACACCTCAGATTCCTCCAAAAATGGACAGTGGCAGCTATCTTCGAACACGACCAGATAGGAATTCACGATTTGATCATTCAAAAACTTCCCTGCTTCTACTGGAATCAGTTTTTCTGCTCTTCCGAAACAGAGCAGGGTCGGGACTTTGATGTTTTTGAACCGATCGCGATAATCGACGACTGTCTGATCGAACAGAATAGCACTTGCGACAGATTCCGGTAGCTTAGTGGTTTCCTCTAGCATCCAATCGAAATCTTTCGGATCAAGCTCTTCCTTGAACATGAGCGGAATGAACTCGGCCAGGAAGCCTACCCGGTTATTCTGCACTTCCCGCATCAGATGGATCAATGTCGGGAAATCGAAGGCACCACTAGGGAAGTCATCCCACTTGAAGTCGGAGGCTAATTCATCGACAATGACGGTTCCTTTGACATTATCGTCGCCGAACTGCTGGAGGTAATCCCAAACGACGAACGCTCCCATCGACCATCCGACCAGGACGACATCCTTCAGCTCCATTTTTTCAATGAAGCTGTGCAGATCGCTGGCATAATTCGCAACAGTGTGGCCATGATGGACTTTCGCCGATTGCCCATGCCCCCTCAAATCCAAGAGGATGATACGGTGATCCTTCCTGAAGTGCTCGGTTTGCTTCTTGAAAAAGCGGCTGCTCATCCACACTCCATGAATGAAAATGACCGGCACCCCTTCTCCCACATCCTCATAGTACAATTCCACCTGATCTTCTACATTGATATACGGCATCGAGTGACTCCCTTCATTTTAAATTCATCGTTACAGTCTATTCATAGAAGTCGGACAAATATGTGTTCAAATCAATAAACCCTTCAACCAGGGCCGAGGTTGGTAGGCTCCAATCGGAATCTGGATGAGGCTCGATTTTCCATCCAATTTATATATGGCGTCAGATGTGGCGACATCGAATCCAAGTAATGGGTGTCCTCCCATATCGAGTGCTGATGCGCCTAATAGCAGGCGCTGCATGAGCATCCCGGCTTTCATCTGTTGGATCCGGTAACCCCGGTAACCCAAGTCCTCTTTTAAATGATCAGCTGAACCGACGATATGCAGGCAGATCCGCACTTGATAGAGATTCACGTTATGAGCCGTCATCCCGGACTGCAAACGAAGACGTAAATCCCCCGGCTGGATCAGCTCAAGAAAATGGTTAACGGAATCGTAGCGATACGCCCCATTCGGAATATCTTCTACATTGTAAAAACAGCCATATAGCTCGATCCTGTCGTCGGAATCACCTGCATCACTTTTATAAACAAAATCCATTGCGGCTTCTTGAAGGAGGATTGATAACTCCTGTTTCGTGATATTTTTCATGGCAAAATCCATATCAGGTGAGTAGCGTTTGCGGCAAACGGTTGTAAAATCATAGTCTAGCCGGTCATTTTGGGGTAGATAGATGTTTTGCCTCTCATCTTTAACAGTTTCCGTACTTTTTAAAGTTGAAAAGCATCTTGTCGAGTCAATCATCGCAGCTTCATTCATTTGCGTAATCAATGGATAGTCCAGGATATTTTTCGATCGGTTAAAATGGTCGGTTTCAAGCTTCGGCATGAAATTGATCAGTTCCTCAGCCGTAATGGCGCTCTTTCCTTCCGACAACTCGATTTCCGGTTCGAGGGATAAAGGGATGACGGCGTAGACACTTTCCTCCTCCCCATTCACTCCTAATAAATGGTTGACGGCACGGTCGAGGAATTGGAAAAACACATAGGACGAGTACCCGAAGCGTTTCCCCAATTCAAGAAGCTGGCCGATTAACGCACCTGCATCGAGCCCTTGCAAACGATACGCAAAATTATTGTACTTGAAAAAGTTTTTCCAGAACATCGTCGTCACGAAAACCGCTCCGAAACTATTCTTAACATCACAGCGCTCACCAAGCGATTGGTTGAGATAGCTGTCGTAATTCCCTTCCCTGAGCATTACAAGTCTATGATGGGCGGCATCAAAATGGTAGACCCCATCGGCAAGCCCTTCTACTTTTAAATAGACGTACACTTCATTCGGATACAATCCACCGCCCGAGGGAACGAAACGCCGTAATTGTTGCAGGAGGTCAGATGAATCCATATAGATTGACTCCGACAATTGGGAAAGTCCATAAGCATGCCAGAGAAATTGGCCGATGGTTTCGCGCGATACCTCTGTCTTCCCGTCAGGCTCTGTCAGCGGAGGTCCAGTAGATAGCGGTATAGTTGGCAGATCACGATAAAGTTTATACGGCAGCGGTGCATCCTCCCAGTCTATATCAAAATCTGGAGGCTTCACCTGATCGATGTCATAATGTAGATTGTGGAGAAATTCATCAAGGTTCACCTTTCAGCCTCCTCTCGCCGGTTACGGGAACGGATGTGGATTTGGATTGAGCTGATCGTACTTCAGCGGTTGTTCGCAATAGCCAAGCTCTTCTGGTACTGTCAAAACGCGTTGCAAACCTTTCACCCGGATGAGGTCATGGCCGAAAGTCATCGGCAGCATGCCCGGAATCAGGACTTTTACGCAATGTAGACCATTCCGCCTGATTTCAGCTGTCGTCTGATCCACTACGATCACATCAAGCTCCAATTTCTTGAATGCCTGGAGGACTTCCTTCAGATCTTCCGTCAAGTCATGGTGATGGGTCTTCCATTGGAATGCTTCAGCAAATGTCTGTATCAGGCGGTCCCCATCCAGTAAAAACTTGAGCCGTTCTTCAGCTTCTTTCAATCCGTACAGCATACCATGATCATCCATCGTTTTTACACAGGAGGAATCGTGATACAACTTCACATATTCGCTCTTATGCGATTCAAATTTTTCTTCGAGCGACATCACCATCCCTGCCAGTTCATAAACGGCGCTCTTCACCGCTTTAACCGGATCGAGGTGGGCACCCGCTGCACAGAGGAGGTTCATACCTCTTTGCTTCGAGTTTTTGACCAAAGCCCAAACGCTCGGTATCCCATGCTCCAACGTGGCGTTATACAGATGAAGTTCATATCCGCCGATCTCCCTCAACCGTTCGATCATCAGATGGAGTTCTTTGTCATCCGCTGAATAAGGATCCAAGCGAGGAAGGTTCAGCTGGGCATACCAGGTTATCAAAAAGGCATCACGTTCAACGACTTCCATGATTCCATAAAAAATCGCTTCCTCCAAGCTGCCACCTAGTGCACACCCATTCGATGTTTCATAGACAAATCCATCCCCGCATCCCATGCTGTAATAGGCAAGCAGTTCAGGAACAAGGAGTGGACGGTCTTGTATAAACGAGTGGCCCCATACCCAGTTCATTTTCCGATCAGGGTCGAACTTTTGGTATGGAAAATCTGGCTTGTCGTAATGTTCATCCTCATGGACGCCGACCTCCAACGGATGCAGTGCCTGGTGTCCAAGATTCCGATAACTGTCAAAAACCACGGTCCTCTTTCCGCGGGCAGCGATTCCGCATGAGCGTTCCAATGCTTCTAGGATCCCGGTCATTTCACTCAGCTTATAGGAATGCGTCCTCCCTCCTGTCCCCTCACTCCTGTTGAAAAGTGGAAGGTTCACGATGACATCGGCAAACAACGTTACGGAATCGTACATTTTGTGATTCGTCATCCCTGTCCGGGTATTGAAGTAATCCTTCTCTAAAACCGTCTTCAGGTCATCCATCGACCTTGTTCGAAAACCGGTCTGACTTACCTTTGGACTCGGTTTCAGGGTGATCCTGGCATCTTGTTCTGTGTCTTCGGGCAGATTGCTGCAGACCGGACATACAGCTTCAGGTAAAATGAACCGCCATGACCCATCCAACGTTTTCAGATTCATTAAATAGATATAATCGGCAGACTGTGTACATTCCCCTTCCAACACCTTTTTCGCTTCCCTTTCAATCAGGTGGGCAAGTTGCAGAAGTCCCATGTTGGAAGACCAGGCATCAGGAGGAAGACCGTCTTGCTTTGTCATTTGTCGTTCCCTCAACCCCCACATCTCCGGAGTTTCACGACCAGCCATCATTAGACGTGTGTCAGCACAATAAGAGCATCCTTCCTGGTCGGATTGGACAAGCGGGCCGACCACACCTTCACCGAATGAAAGGAACCCTCTCAACCAAGGAATACGCAGCTGCCGGAGCACATCTTCTGCCTGCTGGTGTATAAAGGGTACCCACGTATCGTGTAAAACGAGGACCAATTCGGTCATTTCTGGCACATCTTCTCCGATTGATACGTGACGTATGACTTTAAAATCCATGTTCAGTTTTTCATAAACTTTTTCAGCGAGCATTCCGTATCCCACTACCAGCACAGTACCACTCACAGTAAAGGGGCCTCCTTTCTTAGCATGACGCCGACTAAGACTGCCTGTTCTTTTTGAAGCAATGGTTCCATCGGTAATTGGAATACGTTGAGTGTTCTCCGGCTTTTTTTGAAAACTTGCTTGGCGTTCTGCAGGCTTTCAGTCATATCTGAAGGCAAGACCTCAAACTCTGAAGGATTTGTTTCATTCACAGTTATGAAAGGTTGTTCAATCACCATCGAGGAGAAATCAGCCTTTTTGTTCTGCCCTTTCATCACTGCATGCTTAAGTGTATTACGGAGGGCAATCGTAAGATCTAAACCGACACTTCCGTACCATTTGTTCTTCATCTCGAGCCATATGACAGGAAACCCAGCTGATTCTTTCCCCAAATAGATTCTCGGCTCTTTTCCCATCGTTTTCAATGACTGTAAAAGAAAGCGGCAATGGTCATCTTCTATAGCACTTGCATTTAACGGGGTGGCTAAAAACTGATGATTCTCTGTTTGGTTACGCAGCTCCTCCAGAAGACATTTTTGCAGACCACGGTAAACACCTTCCGCATTTGTTTCTCCAGCACCGATCCCAATGAACGTTTCCAATTTGTTTGTTAACTGCAGTTTCTCTATAAACCTTTCACCATAGGTCTCCAAACCGACTAATCCTGCTTCGCGTCGAGCTTCTTCATGGGTTAGGCCACCGCAAATCTCAGGGGGTAAAAGTTCAGACGGACCATCCGAAAGGGGATCAACGACTTGGACCTCGCACTGTGACAGTAGGGTTTGATTCAAGTCACCTTCCTCCCATCGATGAAAAACCCCTGAAACGTTTGAAGTCATTTGGCTGAAGGCCGTGAATAAATTACTCGGATCTCTTTTTGTTTTTTCAAAAAACTGTTTTTCTTCCAACCATTCCACGGAGCCTTGCCCATTTGGATGCGGTAAGAAAGCATGCCACTTTCCTTCCAAGGTATAAAGGTCCAAAAGGTAAAAATGTGGACGATCCCTTCCAGCAACGTCTGTCAGTTTTTTGAACATCTCGAAGGCGCATATGTTGGTGAGCATCGCTCCAGCTGTAGAAGAGCAAGAATCGGATACCTGATCTCTTTCAAATACAGTTTTGTGTATACTCTGCCAGGCGGACGACCAACATCCCTCTGACCCAGGAAAAGTGACCGGTCCTACGACACCGTATCCGTCAATACATACAGCAGGGATGAACATCTTCTTTCCTTTTTCACAAGCGGATTGAACTGTACGAAGTTCCTCCAATTCACCCTGTTGAGAGACATACACCACACCGTCGAACGGCTCGATGACATCGTCCCAGGAATTCCCCCTCTCTGCCTGGGAGATGATGTGGATCGCTACCTCGGGATCTGTTTTCCGTGCATGCATTGTCAACTCGGACAACCGCTTTCGATTCGTTGTCATCGAGTCAGTGATCAACGTGTGGAAAGTGGGCAACCCGGACTCGAGCAACGCCGAAACCAACGAAACGAAAATCGGGCCAGATCCGATTGCCAGTACTTTTGTTTTCCGATATTCCTGGAAGCGAAAAGCTCCCGAGCCTCCGAAACTGTTCAGAAACTCGATTTGGTGGGCATACTTTTTTAAAATTTCCTCCTTCAGTTGATGCGGACTGTCTTGACTCAGATCCCGTAAAAAACCGTTCTTATACAAGGTTTCTGTAATCTCAAAAACCCGGTCCCTATATGGTCCGGGTAATCCTTCCGTCATTTGCCCTAATGTAAAATCCCCGTTGTACATCGGAAGCAATTTTTCTACCCACTGATCGATCGACTTGCCTTCCATCTTGAAGGATCCCGCGTTGTTCCTGAAATACACACTGCCTTTGGGATCAGGCAGAAAGAACGTATCCCTATTCACTATCATACGCATCGAAGGGCTCAGTTTCATCATTCCGCTCCTCCTTAACCGAGAGCTGTTCTGAATTCTTCATATGAGTGTATGCAGGACAATTTGTCTTATATGCTTGAAAGAAGAAAAGAATCCCAGCTTTTGAGACTGGGATACTTCTGGAAAATCCTTTTTTATTGGCCGCCGCATGGACCACCGCATCTGCCGCCACATCTGCCCCCGCATCTTCCACCACAGTGACCGAAACACCTGCTACATGGTCCGAAACACCTGCTGCACGGACCGAAGCAATGACCAAAACAGTGACCGAAACAGCGACCGAAACAGCGACCGAAACAATGGCCTACGAATACACACAACCGTGACTCATCTTCATATTCTTCGTAATAATTACTCGGGACAAACTCATTCGCATTATAATCGCCGATGTCCAGCCCTTGAAGATCTTGTCGGAACTCATTCATTACCTTTCCCCCTATCCTTCATTACTCGAGTTGACTGTAATAATACAAGATTGAAAGCTTAATACTCTCTTCAACACAGTATGAAGGAGGGTTGGGTGTTGTTACTGATCGACCTGTCTCTATTTGCTGAAGAGTTTTCAGGAGGATAAAGGACAATTGATAGTTTCTTTGATTGTGACTTTGAAAATTTTCTTTGTTTTTAAAAACCTCCGGGTCGTAGCCTGGAGGTTATCTTAGTTATAGTTGTACAGCATTTGCTGCGTTTACCCGTCCATTTTGGAAAAGTATACCCGTGCCAGTCAGTTCATCCGCTGTATCCTCGAGAGCTGCACGGATTTGCTTAGCGTTTTTCCCCTGGGCTGCAAGCAAACCGGCTACACCCGCGACAACCGGTGATGCCATCGATGTTCCTGAGTAGCTCGCATAGCCACCGTTTGGAATCGTCGAATAGATGTCAACACCAGGAGCCGCGATATCTACCCATGTTCCATAGTTGGAGAAGTAAGCAAGCGCATCATCCTGATCAGTAGCTGCTACTGCAATTGCATTCTCATAATATGCCGGATAACTTGGGAGCGGTGTACTTTCATTTCCAGCAGCTGCCACTACGACAGAGCCTTGTTCCCACGCATAGTTAACCGCCTCTTCTAACGTCTGCGAGCCAATTTTACCGCCAAGACTCAGATTGATGACTTGAGCACCCTGATCAGCAGCATAACGGATGCCCTGGGCGACGTCATCCAGAGAACCGCTGCCATCCGCATCCAGCACGCGTACTGGAAGAATGGATGCTTCAGGTGCCAACCCGGCAATCCCCTCACCATTATCCGTGTTTGCTGCCGCAATACCTGCAACGTGTGTACCGTGTTCATTTTCATCGATCGCATCGTTATCATCATCGACAAAATCATAGCCTTGCAGTACTTTGCCGTTCAGATCTGGATGATTGTAGTCAACGCCAGTATCGATGACTGCGATCTTAACGGATGGGTCGCTCAGGGTAACGTCCCAAGCTTCTTCAGCACCGATCTTTTGGGGGGCATATTGAAGCGAATGATAGGCAGGATCGTCAGGCATATAGCTTGCATGGAGCGTGACATTCGGTTCAGCAAACGATACAGAATCAAGAGCTTCAAATTCTTCGACCGCTTCTGAAACATTGCCATCTACTTTTACGACGAAAAATTCATCGGTTTTATCAATGATTTCACCATCAAATTTGGAAATGACTTCCTCGACGATTGAAATGGTGCTCGAGTCTTTCAAATGAACAATGATTTCTTGTGGTGCTGACTGTTCAGTAACAAAGGTAAAAGTAGGTCCCTTTTCACCTGAACCTGCAGCGGACGCTGGTATTGCCATAGATGCGACAAGGGATACGGATGCCGCAAAAGCCACGAAACGCTTTAACATAGAATCACTCCCAATATGTATTGACCTACAAAGTTGTCAGGTACAGCGAGTGGATTCTACAGAAATCTACATTTCCCTCTAAAATTATTTAAAGATAATATCATTTTCCTAAATTAAAGAAGTGGATAAGTGGTTATATAAGCCTAGTAACCTTTCAGTTGACAGAAAATCACAGGATACATGATTATCATGGCAAATAATCAATGCTTTTCTAATATTAAACAAATTACTGCGTATTTTTTTGGCAATCAGGGAACCTTAAGAAAAATCCATTTTTATATCAACAGTTAATAACCTATCAATAATTTAGTTGGATCACTTTTGAATGGGGGTACTTCAGTGACTAATGGTAACCACAACACTCCGTTGACATCAGCTGAAATGGCAGGTTTATGGGGGCAATATATGAATGATAGTGCAGCAAGATGCGTATTGGCTCATTTTTTGATGACAGTAGAGGACAGTCAGATCCGTCCTGTTCTTGAGTTTGCGTTTTCTGCATCAAAAGACCATATTGAATTTCTTAAGGAGCTCTTTGAACAGGAAACCTTTCCAATCCCAGTCGGATTCTCAAAAAAGGATGTGAATTTAGAAGCCCCTCGATTGTTTTCAGATCTTTTCTATCTTTCCTATTTGAAAAATATGTCCATTCTCGGTATGACTGCAAGTACTCTCGCAATTGGTTTAGGAGCTCGTTCGGACATAGTCGCCTTTCATAAGAATGTACTGTCTGATGCTGTTAAACTACATAAGATGGCCAAGGAATTAATGATAGAGAAAGGGATTTATATACGCCCTCCGTATATTTCACCACAAGATAAAATCGACTTTGTTTCCAATCAGGACTTTTTAGGTAAATACATTGGTGATCAACGCCCCTTGACTACGGTTGAAATGTCCCATTTATATTTGAATATTGAAACGAATGCAGTAGGAAAAGAAATGATGGTGGCATTTGCACAAGTGGCAAAGCAGAAAAAAGTAAAAAAATACTTATTACGTGGTAAGGAAATTGCCGAAAAGCATGTCAATGTTTTCAGCCGAATCCTGATTGATGACGATCTTCCTGCCGCCATGAACTGGGACTCCTCCGTAACAGTTTCAACGGTCCCGACCTTCTCCGATAAATTGATCATGTTCCACGTAACTGCTATGAATGCATCAGGAGTTGGAAATTATGGGACTGCCATTGCAGTAAGTCCAAGGAAGGATATTGCATTTAAATATTCCAGACTTTTAATGGAAATCTCACTTTATGCCGAAGATGGGGCGAACATCATGATTGACCAGGGATGGCTTGAAAAACCTCCGCACACACCTGATCGGAACCAATTAGTCATGGGAAGGGGAGATAAACATGGAATATGATCATCAAACGCGATTGACTTCAGCAGAGATGGCAACCTTGTGGGGACAGTATGTAACAGAAACCGCAACACGATGTGTATTACAGTATTTTTCAGCAACAGTGGAAAATCCGGATATCCGTTCGATCATAGAAGCTGCACTGGATGCTACGGTGGAGAACATAAAGTTTTTATCCGGCTTATTCGAAATGGAAGACTTTCCGATTCCAAAAGGATTTACAGAAGATGATGTCAATTTAGAAACCCCACGGTTGTTTTCAGATCTTTATTTCATCTTGAATTTAAAGGATATGACGATTGTTCAAATGTCCTCACAAACGCTTGGTATCGGTCTTGGGAGTCGTTCCGATGTCATCGGTTTCCATGAAACGCTCCTTTATAAGAATGTCCGGTTGCAAGAGAAGATCAAAGACGTCTTATTACAAAAGGGGCTTTATATCCGTCCTCCTTATTTCTCAGTTCCCGACCAGGTTGAATTTGTCACAGATCAAAGTTTTTTAGGCAATCTTATAGGTAAGCAGCGCCCTTTTACAGCGGTTGAAATCTCTCATTTATTCCTTACTACCGAATCCAACATCCTTGGAAAAGAAACCCAGTTAGGATTTGCACAAGCAGCAAAAAGCGAGAAAGTCAAAAACTATTTCTACAGAGGAAAAGAAATTGCGAATAAGCATATAAAAATCTTGAAACAAGTCCTCATCCAAGATGACCTGCCTGCTACGATGCCTTGGGATTCAGCGGTGACCGCTTCTACTGTTCCTCCCTTTTCAGACAAATTGATGATGTATCTCGTCTCAGTTTTGTCAGCAACTGGTATAGCGAAGTATGGAGCTGCCATGGGAGCAAGCCCAAGAAAAGATATCGCCTTGAAATACGCACGTTTCCTTTCAGAAATCTCGTTATACGCTGAAGACGGTGCAAACATCATGATTGAAAACGGATGGCTTGAGGAACCGCCCCACGCTCCAGACCATGATAAGCTTATCAAGGATTGAAAGTAGGCTCCGTTCGGATAGGATAGAAACTCAAATCACCTGGTTTGCGAACAGCTGCTAGTCCATCCTTTCCTCAAGCGGTTTCTTTGACAGCCTGAATTGATAGGAGTAAGATACACTTATCATTTGAACAGACAGGAAAGAGATGAGGGCTTTGTCTAAACCAGCAACCTATATCGTATTACTCTTGCTTATGATGATCTGGGGGTTCAATGTCATCGCCATCAAGCTGGTCGTCGAATATTTTGAACCGATCACGATCACCGCTTTCCGTATTTTGACGGCTGGGATCGTCGTCCTGATCGTTTTAGCTGCCAAAAAGGAATTCCGAAAAATGACACGGCAACAGCTAGTTTATGTCACGATTGGTTCTTTGACAGGAATAACTGGTCATCATTACTTTCTCTCGATGGGCTTGACGATGACGACAGCCTCGAATACAGGTCTTATCATCGCCTTGGTTCCGTTGATGACCTCTCTTCTGGCGATCGTGTTCCTCGGTGATCGGTTGACAATTTTACGATTGATCGGCATATTCCTCGGCTTGATCGGGGTTTCTTTCATTGTATTGAATGGTTCAGGAGAGCTTTCAAGCATCTCTCGCGGAGATTTCTATATTTTCCTTTGTGTGATCGCCCAGGCTGTCAGTTTTATTTATATCAAAAAAGCGACGGAAACGATGGACGCGAGACTCATTACATTCTGGATGCAAATCATCGGGTCCGCCTTCTTGTTCCTTATCAGCCTGAAAATAGAACCTCAAGGTCTCGAAAGCCTGACGACAGGCAAGCCTTGGATCTGGGCTGTATTCGCTTCATCTGCCATCCTTGCCACTGGCATCGGGCACATGTTTTATAACCGTGCCATCCATCAGCTGGGTGCAGGTGAAACGGCGATCTTCATCAATCTTACACCGTTCTTCTCGTTGACCGGATCTTATCTATTTTTGAATGAAACGATTGAGGCCTCCCAGCTCTTCGGGTTCATTTTCATCGTCTCAGGAGTCGTTCTAGGGACAGGTGCTTTGGAACACAGAAGGCATTATCAAGTGCGGAAACTCAAGCAAAAAGAAAGCAACCTCTCATGATTGAACGAATTGTCACATAATTTTAAAAATTATCATGATTATTAAAAAGTAATAGGTGGTACAATAGCATTGAAGGAGTTGATGACAATGCGCAAGCGAAAAACTTCATTTAAACAATTAGTCATTGAAAATAGAAACAACTTGATCAACAATCCACAAGAGATGGAAAAGATCGAGGAAAAGCTTGAGAAGAAGCAATTGAATAAGACATCTTAGAAACGTAAAAGGAGCTGGCCACTTGGCAGCTCCTTTTCTTTACGTATTCATGTTCCTTTTTATAAAATGGAATATGGCAATCACAATGAAACAAGTAATCGGATATGTCGGAATGGAGAATAACAAATTCCAGTTTTTATAGGTCAGTACATTGTTTTGAAGACATAACCACTCATAAGTGATCGAAATGATCGTCCATCCTAAAATATACAAGGCTAATTTGGGACCACGGAGCTGCCATTTATCATAAAAATAGGCGCAAGTCGGAAATATTGTCAAATGGGCTACTGCCATTGTCGGTTGGTATCCAGGCCCATCTAAAAAATCGTATAGATCATAGGGCTTTACGGCTATAAAGTAATCGATCGTTTCAATAAAAACAAGTACAAATATCCATAATGAGACGGTTACTAATGCACTGAACCTTTTTGGAAGCTTGATGAATATTAGTAAGCATAAAGCTCCTGTAAGAAGGAAGAACCATTCATTCTAATCAAATGTAGAATTCATTTGATCTTTCCTCCCTATAAAAAATGAAACAGAACAATTTCATGAAACCTAAAGAAATGACCAAGACAGAAAATTTCAAGCCATAAGACCACCAAAGTTCCCAATCCACATGCTTGAATAACCCGGCCCAATCACTTAACCATTCAAGCCGCAAAGGATATTCAGAAAGATAAACAACAACAGCCCTTTTATTTTAAGGCTTGTTGTTCCTGCATAAAAGTTAAGAAAACATACCACGATTAAAGGGCAGAGGACAGACCGGTTAAGTGCATCAGCCCAATTCAGCGATTTTAGCGCCGATAGGCTATACTTATCAAAATTCAAATATAGGATGCCTGAAATATTTTGGAACAGGATACTTGCTACGCACCAATAAGCAAGAATCTCCAATTTTCTAAGGTGCCGCCGACAAAGGAAAAGTACAGTATACATGATGATTGCGTTGATTATGACCGTAAAAATCAGTATCATATTTCACCCCGGGGGATTTTCTGGTTATTTTTTCCATGTGGATATTATCGAAGGATCAAAAAAAAACGAGCATTCCCCTCAAGGAAATGCTCGTTTTTTCTCGTGACAAAGGAACGGTTATGCTTGGTTCTCCTTACACTGGTCAAGAGCGGCATCCCAATTCGGAAAATAATACAATGCGTTTTTCATTAGCTCTGGGTTGGATTTCTTGACCTGTTTCTTTCGAAGGGCCCCTCCTTCCTTTTTTGCTAAATCAGAAATTTGCTGGACAACTTCTTCAACGCTCATACTAGCCTCCATCATATTCCTCCCTCGTTTGGTTACCTTCCATTCTCCCCTGATCAAGGAAAAACATACACATATGTCCATTTACCAGTGAACGCTGATCCAGAGTGTTACTGCCAAAATTACGATTTTGTAATCTCTTCTTAAAGTTCTATTAAAATTTGTCTGCTAATTTTAAAAGTGATAAAGGAGGTTAAAAGAATGATAGATTTCAGAAAAGCAATCCTCGCTTTCATATTATCGATTTCACTAGCTTGTACTTCTGTATTCGCTGAATCCCCAGAAAAAACACGCTTTGGCATAGGTGAAGAAAACAGATATATTCCCGTACAGCTTTTAGGTATCAATGATTTTCACGGCCAGATCGATGTTTATCAAAATATCGATGGAAGGAAAGCGGGAGGAGCTGAATATCTGGCAGCTTACATAAAAAAGCATAACCAAAACAATAAAAATTCATTGCTTGTCCATGCAGGAGATGTTGTAGGTGCAAGTTCTCCCGTATCTTCCCTTCTTCAGGATGAACCTACAATCGAAATTTTAAATGAACTCGGTTTTGATGTCGGTACAGTAGGCAATCATGAATTTGATGAAGGCGTCGATGAAATGAAGAGGCTGATTAATGGCGGATCCCATGAGGTTACCGGCGATTTTGAAGGTGCTGACTTCCCATATACTGTCGCCAATGTTAAAGATAAAAAAACCGGAGAACCAATACTTCCCCCATACGTCACCAAACGGGTAAATGGAATGGAAATTGGATTTATCGGAGTCGTCACCACCGAAACGAAAAACATCGTCCTTCCAAGTGGAATTGAAGATGTTGAATTCACAGATGAAGGTGAAGCGATCAACAAGGCTGTTAAAGAGTTGAAAGAAAAAGGGGTAAAATCCATCATTGTTCTTGGCCATGTTCCAGCATCTTCGAACACGGATGGTACAAATCCCTCGGGAGAATTAGCAGAATTGGCCCCTGAAATCGATGATGAGGTTGATGTCATCTTCGGTGGCCATAACCATGCTTATTCCAATGCAATTGTTGATGGTAAATTGATTGTCCAATCTTACTCTTATGGAACGGCTTTTTCAGATGTCGACTTGATGATCGACCCGAAAACGAAAGACATAGTAAAGAAGCAGGCTAAAATCGTGACTACATTCCATGACAGCATTACACCGGATGCTAAAGTAAAAGAAATGGTCGATCAATACAAGGAAGAAGTTGGACCGTTGATCAACGAAGTAGTCGGAGAAACTTCCGAACCAATTACGAGGGAACCAGATGAGAGCGGTGAATCCCCACTCGGTAATTTAGTAGCTGATTCCCAGCGTGCTTCTATGGAAACAGACTTTGCTTTCATGAATCCTGGTGGTATACGAACCGATCTTGATCAAGGAGAAACCACATGGGGCGAATTGTATACGATGCTCCCATTTGGCAACAACCTTGTGAAAATGACATTGACCGGTGATCAAATCAAGAAATTGTTAGAGCAGCAATGGAATGGTGGAACAAAACGAATTCTTCAAATTTCAGGATTGAAATATACTTGGGACAAATCAGCTCCCGAAGGCGAAAAAGTTCTTGATATGACTGATTCAGATGGAAGTCCTATCGATCCGCAAAAAGAATATACAGTAACCGTCAATAATTATATCGCTACTGGCGGTGACGGTTTCACGATATTGAAAGAAGGAGCAAATCAAGAAACAGGACCTCTTGCCCTAGATGCAATGATTGACTATATGAAGAATGAGAATAGTCCCATCGAAGCTCCTGTTATAGATCGCATTCAAGTAAAAGAATAAGCATGAGAGTGTCTGACCCCATCATTTTTGGGACAGGCGCTTTTTTCTTTTCAAGGGACCAAAGTATCTTTCATCCCATTCTACTTGTATTCACTCAAGGCATGACTGTCGGTTCAACAATGGTTAGTGTACGGTTGATCGTATCCATAAGGACATTTGCACCGATCGGAATTGCAGCTTTATACGTCCCATGACCGGAAGCGAGATTGGTCATAAGCGGTTTTCTGAGCGGCACCAGAAAATCATTGATCAGATCTTCATAAGTCTTCCCATAAGCTTCTACGCATTCCGTACATTCACCCATGATGATGCCTGTACAGTCATCCAGTTTCCCGGCTAACCTCAAGTGTTCAAGATAACGGTAAACCGTATTGATCGGTTCATGCGTTTCTTCCAAAAAGAGGATTTTACCCTTCGTATCGATCTCTGCTGGAGTTCCGAGCAAGCCGACGAAAGCGGTCAGATTCCCACCGACAATTCTTCCCGATACAATGCCAGGTACCTTCCCCACCAATTGCATGCCTGGGGGATTCGTTATTTGTCGTACTGGTGAGAATGTCGAAGTCATGGTATAGAACTGGTTGATATTGTACGGTGGTATTTCCGGCGTAAAATCAATCAGCATCAGGCTGTGAAAGGTTAATAGATCTGAAAACTGGTATAGAACGTTCAACAGGACAGTGATATCACTATATCCTGTAACGATCTTAGGATTCTGTTTGATAAGATTATAATCAAGATACGGAAGGATGCCTGCTACACCGACTCCACCCCGTGTTGGTAAAATCATTTTCACTTGTGGGTTCTGGAACATGCTCATCAAGTCTGTTACTCGCTCTTGCGGGGAGCCAGCAAGAAATCCGTCTACATCGTAAACATGATTACCGACGATGACATTGAACCCCATGTTTCTTAACGTATTGATCCTGGCATCAATCACTTCTCTTTCTAACGGACTCCCAAGGGTAACCACTCCAATCGTGTCCCCTCTTCTCAACATCCGTGGTTTCATTACCATATGTCCACCTCCAAGGTCATCCTTCCAATTGCGGAAGAAATGAACTAACTCTTATCATTTTATGGTGGACCCTCCGAGAAGTGAGTTGGACGTCTATATTTGTTTTAAAGATATTATTCTGGTTTTCAAGGTAATTTCAGATTTTTAAAGATAATTCTCATTTTTTAAAGTTGTCTCCGCTATTTTTAAAGATAAGGCTGTTAGTCTGAATTGTTGATAGGGCGAACCGTAAGCCTCCTCGCTGCGGGGTCTCTCCTGGATCGCGCTTTTCCCGCAGGAGTGGCGTGAATTTCTGCTTAAAAATCAACATCAAGATTTAACAGCACCAAAGATAAACAAGCTCTCCTCCAAAAACAGAAAAGAACTAACCCTTAGGCAGGGTTAGTTCACATGAATCTAACTAACGATTTCCGATTTCCATTTTATTAAGTTTTTTCATTTGTTTTTCATGAGCATTTTCTTGGGCTTCAATCCGGTCAGCTTCTACTTCAGCGGATTGTTTTTTCGTATTGGACAATGGCTTATCAACCTTCAGCTTCAATCCAGGTTCATTGTGTTTGATTTCGAAAGTAGCTCGGGTTGCGATCGCGGCCCCAGGCTGGCTGACATAGGGTACAACACGATAATCGGCTGTCCACTTTTGAGGTGTTATCGTGCAACGAACGTAGCCTCGGTAATCATTGAAAAATTTGATGTGTGGATTCTCAGCCAGGAATTGGGCTGTATCCTTCCGCTGTTCAGCCCCGTCCCCGCCAGAGGTAATGGATGTTCCGACAAATTCTGAGCCAAGGGTTTCTGAGTCAGGGTCATTATAATCCTTCTTGATATCCCCAGCCCAATTGGCATGCACATCCCCGGTCAAAACTACTAGATTTCCGACTTGGTTTTCACTGACAAAATCAAGTATTCGATCACGATTCGCCGCATATCCATCCCAGGCATCCATATTGTATTTTGGTGCATCTGCTGTATTGAAATTCAACTGATTGAAGAAAACCTGCTGGGCTAACACATTCCATCTAGCTTGCGACCTGCCAAGCCCTTCAAGCAACCATCTTTCCTGGTCTGCCCCAGTCAATGTACGATTAGGGTCCATCGATTCTTCATTGGGAGGTTTGATTCCGTCGCCATTCGCTTGATCATCACGGTATTGCCGGGTATCGAGTACATTGAATTCAACGAGATCACCGTATGTAAAGCGGCGATACAGATTCATGTCCGGACCTTGAGGAATGGATGATTTTCTCAGCGGCATATGTTCATAGTAGGCTTGATAAGCATTAATACGCCGCTGGATGAATTCTTCAACGGATTGTCCTTTTTCAGGTATTTCATCGGCATAGTTGTTTTCAACTTCATGGTCATCCCATGTTACGATCCAAGGACACGCAGCATGTGCGGCTCTCAAGTCTTTGTCGCTTTTATATTGGGCCAGTCTATTCCGGTAGTCGTCGAGCGTGATGATTTCCGGACCATTATGCGTACGTACATTACCTGTTTTGGAGATATATTCGTTTGGGCCGTATTCATAAATATAATCGCCGAGATGGAACACAAGATCGAGCTTTTCTTCTGCCATATGCCGATAAGCGGTGTAGTATCCATGCTCGAACTGTTGGCAGGAGGCGAAAGCGAAAGTCAGTTTGGATAGAGGTTGGCCCGGTGCAGGCAGTGTTTTGGTTTTCCCGACCGGACTGATTTCGTTACCTGCTTTAAAGCGGTAGTAGTATTGTTTATTCGCTTCCATGTCACCAACTTCTACATGTACTGAATGACCGAGTTCAGGGGTTGCAAGCTCCGTTCCTTGCTGCACGATTTTCCGGAAAGCTTCATCCTCAGCCAATTCCCATTGGACCGGTACATTATAATTCGGCATTCCACCGCCATTCAGTGGTTCCGGGGCAAGCCTTGTCCACAGTACCACGCTGTCAGATAACGGATCACCAGAAGCGACACCTAAAGTAAAAGGATAACTTGTAAATTGAGGAGCAGCTTCGACTCTCAAATTGTTCAAGGGCTGTGTCAGTGTCATACCCAAACCGACGACTGCAATTTTACTCACCTTATCCAAAAAGTCTTTCCGGTTCATAGATCGGTGCAATAATTTTTCAGAATCCTGGAACAAATCTTTTCGGTTCATCAGAAAATCTCCCTTCAGTATGTTGGTACACTTGGATTATAAGGAGGTTAGGTAAAACCAGTATGAATTTCTGATAAACTTCATTTAAAAATGAAATAGACAATCTTCATAAATATACCTACTAATGGACTACCGAAACGTATCAAGATTCATTTTAGGGTTCGATTTTCACTCCATTATGGAATTTAATGGTGATTATATAGGACATGTTACTTGCAGAATGGTAAGTCATTCGCAGTATTATCCAACCTTCTTCCATATACAATACCTTTATCGTTTATTTACAAAAGAATTACCCGTTAAGGAGTCTTGTTTCGACAAGTAAGTCCATCGATGACGAAACAAACGTAAAAACTGAAGAAATTGTTATCGTTCCTCAATTGATGCAATCTCATCGATATCCTCAGCGGAAACCTGTGAGAGGGCATTCAGGAATTCAACCTGGAAACTTCCTGGTCCCTCACCCCCTTTTCGTTCAGCTGCCATCTCTGCTGCTATACCATAGCTTGCTACAGCCGACGTTGCGGCCTTGACCAAATCTTTTTCCACTGCCGAAAAAGCTCCGATCACTGAACTTAGCAGACAGCCTGTCCCTGTGACTCTCGTGAGCATAAAATGACCGTTCCGTGCCACATAAGCCTTATCGCCATCGGAGATGACATCATCTACTCCAGTAACCACTACCACAAGACCCAGCTTCTCTGCAGCAGTTCGTGCTAGTTTTACAGAATCACGGTTCCTTTCCCCGGCATCCACACCTTTGATGGTCCATCTTTCTCCGATCACATTGGCTACTTCTGCGGCATTCCCTCGTAAGATCGAGATATCGATCTCTTTTAAAAGTTTCCGCGCTGTCTCTGTCCGGTAAGGTGTAGCACCAGCCCCTACAGGATCGAGAATAACGGGAACACCATGCTCGTTCGCCGCCTTCCCAGCAATGATCATCGACTCTACCACAGTTTCATCTAAAGTACCGATGTTGAGAACAACTGCCCCTGCAACCTTGGCCATATCTGCAACTTCCTCTTTCGCATAAGCCATGACAGGTGACACGCCTAAAGCTAACAGACCGTTTGCGGTGAAATTCGTCACTACCACATTCGTGATGTTATGCACCAGGGGCTTTTCCTTTCTGACTTTATCCAATGTGTTGGTAATAACGTTTTTATCCATTCTCTATCAACTCCTCTATCTGTCTACTTTTACAACTAGTTCATGACCAATCCACCATCGACCACTAAGTTTTGTCCAGTGACCGCCCTGCTCCAGGAAGACGCGAAGAATAAGACCGAATCCGCAACATCGTCGGGGGTAGTGACTTTTTGGAGTGGTGTGTTTTCTATTATTATCGCAAATACTTCATCAGGTGTAACCGCACTTGCATCTGTTTTTTCTAATAATCCACCAGAAACCATATTGACTGTAAAAGCAAGGAGTGCTCCTTTGCTCGTGTTATATTCATGATAGGCAACGACCGGGTTTTGGAAAAGGTTCGTCCCAATATTGATGACACGGCCGAACCTGAGCTCCGACATATCTTTTTTGCCTGCTTTCACTGTATTCAGGGCTGCTTTAACGCTACCTTCAAATGGGGTCTGATAGTCTTCCCACATGAAAATGTCTGCACTCTTCTTAATTGACAGCATCGAATCTAAAGGCCACCAATGCATTGTTCACGATGGTTGTGATCGGCTTTTTAAAATGATCCTAGCTTTATGGAACATTGCTTCCACTTCCTGAGGTTGTCTAATGTCTGCTTGAATGGCAATCGCTCTATCCTCACCGATTGTTTCAACAACTTGTCTCGCTTTTCCTTCATTTCTAAAGTAGTTGACTACTACTCTTGCACCCTCTCTGCCAAAAGCTTTGGCAATTGAAGCCCCAAGGCCTGCTGCTTCCTGTAATTAAAACGACCTGTTCCCGGATATCCAATCAAAACATCTCCTTCATAATCTTTTCATAAAGAAAACCTAAGCTTTTGCGAAAAGCTTGTTAAAAGTAAAAAGATCACCAGATATCTTAGTGACCTTTTAATAATTAATCTGCAAAAAGCCACTTCCCTACGCTAGTTCTACCTAGATCAGGTTCGAAGGGTCAGAGTATCCACTCCTCTCAGCAATCCATGCTCCCCTAGTGCTCAACCTATTTGAATTTAAAAAATTCATCATAGAAATCGATAGGGTCATAGTTTCTGAGTCGGTGGTTTAATAAAAGAAAAGAAAATGCCTCAGCATAGACGAACCGAATTGATCAGCCGTATAATTAGGTAGAAGACGTTTTTAATATGAATAAACACGTTGGTGATACTATGAAAAAAGAAACGATTCTAAAGTTCGATAAATCAATCGCCCGTAAAAAGCCGAACAACATCCACCAGAAGAAACCTTGCCCATTTTGTGTTACAGAAGGCCTTTCGGAATTATTGGAAACACAGGACTCGATCATCCTTGTGAAAAACAAATATCCCGTCGTACAGGATGCTTTTCAGACAGTGTTGATCGAAACGGATGATTGTGAATCTGAACTATCCGAGTATTCTAAGCCGCATCTTTTTAAATTGATTCGATTTGGAGTCGAGAAATGGTTGGAGATGGAGGAACAAGGGAGCTATCAATCCGTTTCTTTCTTTAAAAACTATGGACCTCTGTCGGGAGGATCTGTCCGACACCCGCATATGCAGATCATAGGCTTCAATGATGTAGATTACCGGGAAAACCTGAAGGAAGATTATTTTATAGGAGATGAAATCCATTGTTCCAACGGTGTCCAACTGAATCTATCAACAATGCCTATGATCGGTTTTACCGAATTCAATATCGTCATGAATGATGATCTCGCCGGAATCGACCAGGCTGCGGACTATATCCAGAAAACCGTACACTATATTCTTCATCATTATAATGGCCAAGGCTGCTCAAGTTATAATCTCTTTTTCTACCATTGGCTGGGTAAGATATTCATCAAGATCATCCCTCGATATCCCACAACCCCGCTTTTTGTCGGATATGGTTTTCGCCAAGTATTCAGCGATCCATTTGTTCTGATTGAGGATTTTCAAAAGTATTCTTTCTAAACGATTCGGGGGGCTAATTATGTCATCTCCAAAATTTCCTGTGGAAAAATCCGCACTTCGGAGATTCCTTTTATCTAAACAAGCTTTATTGGGGGCGGATCGTCCGCTTTCCTCCGCATTACAAATGATCAAGAAGCTTGAATGTGTGCAGCTTGATCCTGTGTCTGTCGTGGAACGAAATCAGCATTTAGTGTTGGGTGCACGTATTCCAGGGTATGAACCAAAGCATCTGGATGATCTCTTAGCGGGAGGAAAAGTATTCGAGTATTTCGCGAATGCTGCCTGCGTCATTCCGATGGAGGATTTCCCTATGTTTGAACCGACCCGCATCCGGATCCAACAAAATGTAGCTGAGTCGTTAGAAAAACAGGGGCTTGTGGTCGACACAGTAATGGAGCAATTGAGATCCGAAGGACCGCTTCCTTCCCGGGCTTTCCAATCGGAAAAACGAGTCCATGGCTACTGGGATAACAAGCTCCCAAAGACGAAAGAAACCTCGCTTGCACTGAATCTGTTGTTGGATTCGGGAATCATCCGAGTTGTAAAAAGAGAACGTACAGAGCGTTATTTTGATATTACAGAGGGGTCGATCAGCCCGGATTTATTGGACAATACTAGCGCAATGGATGAAGCGACTGCCCGGGAGATGCTGATTGAGAAATATCTCAGGGCGTATCGTGTCTTTGATCCACGTGACTTCAGGTTCGGATGGCAAAAATTGAAGGCTGCGGAACGTCGCGCAGAAGTTGAGCGGAGAGTTGCTGATGGAACGGTCATTCCTCTTGAAATCGATGGAGCCGAACGGCAGTATTACATGTTAGCTGAAGATTTGGATGAGCTTGAAAGGTTTGCGAGCAATGACCAGTCGTTGGAATTTTCCGGCGGTACTGTCACCTTCATATCGCCTCTCGATAATCTGTTATGGAGCCGGGAGCGGATCAAAGACTTGTTCGATTTCGATTATAAGTGGGAGATCTATATTCCACGCGCTAAACGGAAATATGGCCCCTATGCGATGCCGATTTTATATGGAGACCGCCTGATCGGAAGGATGGATCCGCAAATCGACCGGAAAAATGGAGTATTGGTCGTCCGGTTGCTGCAGCTGGAACCTTGGGTGGAGAAAACAAACGAGTTGCGTCATGCGATCCGCGATGCGCTTGAAGCTTTCGCCGCTTTTAACGGTGCGAAGGATATACACGTCGACCAATCGGATCTTAAGATGTAATCGCCGGTTTTAAGATAATTTCTTAGTTTTAAAGATAATTTGTAATTTTTAAAGATATTATTCCCAGGTTTTTAAAGATAATTTCAGATTTTTCTCGTTATAGCTTTTATTTTTAAAGATAATCCAAAACCAAAAATAAGCCAAGTTTTCTCATCATTAAAAAAGGGTGACCGAACATCAGCTTTTGTGCAATGTTCTGGTCCCCTTTATCAATATGTCCTTTCCTCTTCGATTTCTAGGTTTTTATCAAGAATTGACAGTTTGCTCGGTTTATTTTCTTTCGCAATTTTTTCTGCGTATTCAACCGCTGCTGATTTCATTTCATAATGATCTGCAGGCGCAGTATCCTCGATTTTCACAAACCAGCCGTTCACATCACGGTCTGGGACTATACTATAGTGTTTCATGCCAACTCCCTCCTGAATTTTTCGGTTTACCCATCCCTTCCCGCTCATCCTATTTTTAAAACTCAGATTTTTAAGCATTCTGTATCATTTACAACGCCCCCTGCTTTTTCTTTTCTGCGTTTTTAATTCACGAAATGTTGATTGGATCTTTGTTCTTACCATTTGTGTAAATATTTCATATTCCTTTTTGTTGAAAAATAGATTAATATAACTAAGACAATCTTAGATATGGAGAATGCCGATGCAGAATTGGATAACTAGTTTCATGGAGCAATATGGATATTTTGGGATTTTTGTGATGATGGCGTTGGAAAACATTTTCCCTCCAATTCCTTCTGAAGTGATTTTGCCCTTCGGTGGCTTTTTGACAACCTATTCAACCCTGAGTATGCCTTATGTAATTTTATCAGCAACAGCAGGCTCTGTATCAGGGGCTTTGATTTTATACCAGTTGGGTCTGTTTTTGGATGTAGCTCGTCTTGAAAGGATCATACACCGATGGGGGAATCTCTTGCGGATCAAGAAATCGGATATTCGGAAAGCGGACAAGTGGTTTGACGACTATGGCTACTGGACGGTGCTTTTCTGTCGGATGATCCCGCTCATTCGAAGCTTAATTTCAATACCAGCAGGCATGTCAAACATGAAGTTCAAGCTCTTCCTCCTTTTTACAACAATCGGTACATTGATCTGGAATATATTACTCGTCCTGATTGGATCTGCGTTAGGGCATTCATGGGAAAAAATATTAAAATTTATGGATATTTACTCCAGCATCATTTATATCATTATTGCTACTGGCCTCCTATTTTTCATTACATCTCTTATTAAGAAGAGAAAGAACTATAATTAATCAACATGAGAGGATAAATGATTTATGGATCTTATTATCTTTTTAAAAGCGATTATCTTAGGAATGGTCGAGGGATTGACTGAATTCGCACCTATATCATCAACCGGGCATATGATCATCGTTGATGACATGTGGCTCCAATCTAAAGAGTTCTTGACGAAGTATGTTGCCAACACCTTCAAGGTCGTCATCCAGCTTGGATCCATTTTAGCTGTTGTCGTCGTGTTTTGGGACAGGTTGATCGGACTGGTCGGCTTGAAACGAAAGAAA
The DNA here is from genome assembly GCF_045920555.1 of Pseudalkalibacillus sp. A8. Taxonomy (NCBI): domain Bacteria; kingdom Bacillati; phylum Bacillota; class Bacilli; order Caryophanales; family Fictibacillaceae; genus Pseudalkalibacillus; species Pseudalkalibacillus sp. A8. The sequence goes on along the minus strand of NZ_CP174509.1, from coordinate 1,157,156 downwards.
GGCATCAACAGTGGTAAACCACAGAATCAACTCAGGTTGTCTCAAGTGATCGTCGGCTTATTGCCTGCAGGGGTCTTAGGGGTATTGTTTGAGGACTATATCGATGAATATCTATTTTCGACCAAAACAGTTTTGATCGGTCTCGTTATCGGGGCATTCTTCATGATTTTCGCAGATCTATTCGGAAAAAAAGAAGCCACTGTCAAAATGGTGGATCAGATTACGTACAAACAAGCTCTTACTGTAGGTCTCATACAGTGTTTTTCCCTTTGGCCAGGATTCTCCCGCTCTGGATCTACGATTTCTGGTGGGGTTCTCGTAGGGATGAGCCACCGTGCAGCGGCAGACTTCACTTTTATCATGGCGGTCCCGATCATGGCTGGAGCAAGTTTCATTTCCCTGGTCAAAAACTGGCAGTACTTTTCAATGGATGCCTTGCCGTTTTTCATTGTCGGTTTTGTCAGCGCCTTTATCTTTGCTTTACTTTCCATACAATTTTTCCTGAAAATGATCAATAAAATCAAGCTGATTCCATTCGCGATTTATCGGATTGTCTTGGCAGGAATCGTATACCTGATTTATTTTTGATATGTAATAGGTCCATTTGGGGGTACATGCCGGCACACCAAAAAGAAGACAATTCACCTTGTCGGCAAATTGCCTCCCATTTAAATAGAACTATGACAGCAAAAACTGTCGACTTTAACTTAGATTGAATTTATTCCTTCCTTAATAGGATTCGTTCCCGTAACTACCTGAAATTCCTTTCCAATCGTCGTCTCATTTTCTAAACAAGCAACAATGACACTTGCCACGTCCTCTCTAGGAATTTCGCCCCTATCTACTTCAAACGCTGCTTTTACTTGACCAGTTCTTTTATCATTTGTCAGCGCACCAGGATGTATAATCGTATAATCCAAATCCGTGGACTTTAACCATTCATCCGCATAATGTTTTGCTGCAACATATGGTGCAAAGGACGAAGGAGCAGCCTGAATTGCTTCGCGGCTCGTGTCAAACGAACTAATCATTATAAACCGCTTCACACCAGCAAGTTTTGCTGCCTCGATTGTTTTTACAGCACCATCCAAATCAACCAAAATGGTTTTGTCTTTCCCTGTGTGTGGCCCAGAACCTGCTGTGAATACGATCGCATCGACACCATCAGCAGCTTTTGCAATCGTTTCGATGTTCTGTTCAAGATCCGCCACTACGGTTTCCGCACCCAAATTTTCAAAAAAGGAGGCTTGTTCCTTATTACGGATCATTGCTTTTGCTTCCAGTGAATCACTATCCTCAATAAATGAAACAAGATGCTTTCCAATTTGGCCATTTGCCCCAACAACAAGAACTTTCAATTTCTCCACCCTTTCTAAGTAAAATAAGACCCTCTACCATGAAAGATTCCAACCTACTAATATTTATACTAAATCGAAAAGAAGGACAATGTCTAGACCCCCAGCTTCTTAGTTGAAATATTTTTAAAAATTACGTATTGTAAGTACAAAAAAGATCTAATAAGAATAAAAAATCCCTAAGCATTTATCGTTTTATATTTCTTGTCATTCCAATTGAAAATTTCTTAAATCCAAAAGATTCATAATAGGTCTCCAAATTTTCCACACACATAAGTTGAGGAATAACTCGATTTTGCTCACAATGTTGAATTATTCGATTCAACATTTCTTTGCCGATACCCTTAGATTGATATTTTGGTAGCACACCGACTCCACAAATAATTCCAGTAACCATACCATCCGATATAACACGACCCATACCCACTAATTGTTGTTTATCAAAAGCATATATTGAATACCAACTTTGATTGCACATTTGTTTTAAATCATTAACTGTTAATTCAAGTGAATTCCATCCTAAAGATTCGTATAAGGTCAGTAATTGTTTAAAATTTTCAGGTGGTTCAATTGTATAACATATGGTGTTTTCCATATATAGCACTTCCTATTATTTTTGTATTTACCCATTAATATCTAATTCTACATTTCTTCTTCCACAATCCTGCATCGTTTATTAAATAAAAAAGCTGTATAAACAGCTCAGCGACCTTCAAAGAAAGCGCCCTAAAATAAAAAATGAGCGCCAATTCCTCTGGAATAGCACCCGATTATCGAATTACTATTTAATTAGAGTCCCCATTATTTGAAAAAAAGCGTACCTTTCAGCAAAAAGCCAAAGGCTACACTTTTGTTTGCAGTATTTTTCTTTTCTTAGCTGGTAATCCGTAAGCCTGTTACACGGTAGTTTACTTATACTCTACGGATCACTTTTTTGTTTTTTTACGTTTTAAAAGTGTTACCTGCAATCCAAAAAGGAGTTCGAATGAACGCAAAATGAGGTAATATCTTAAAGTTTGATTCATTTATTTTCTCATCGAATATACTAATCATTTAATCCCTTTCCATTGAGAATTTTCTGCATATATTTTTCAACCCTTGACTCTCGAGTTTTGGATTGTTTAGCTTTAGAAAAATAAAGAATGTATGCTCTTTGCCGTCCCGGCGTCAATGCTTCAAAAGCAGTTTTCAAGGCAGGGATTTCATTGAATTTATTTTGAAGTTCTTCAGGAATTGTGAATTCTGTTTTCTTTTTCACTTCTAAACCGGCTTTTTCAACTTCAATGGCTTCATTAATATAGGCTTTCAAGATGGCTTCCATTTCAACTATTTCTTGAACATTGGTGAACCGGATCTGGCGCGCAGCTTGTACATTCTCCGTTTGCTGGACTAGTATCCCATGGGGATCCTGTAATAAGGCACCTTTGTGAAAAAGAAGCGCACAATAGTCTTTAAATCCATGTATTAGAACGATGTTTTTGTTCTCAACCATGTAACAAGGATGCATCCACTTTATATCTTCGGTCAGCCCACAGTCAAGAACGATATTTCTCAACGTCTCATATTCTTCTTTCCACTCTTTGGCTTTTCTTAAAAATCCATCAACCTTACGACTCTTTCTACTATTTGTCATCAAGGATCACCCCTCTTTAATTTTCGATCAGCTGACAGTCAAGAATGATCATTCTCAATTTCTCCAATTCTTTCTGTCACTTTTTGGCTTTACTTGAATATACATCAACCTTGAATCCTTTTCCATGACCACTTGGCAAGCTTGCTTGAATCGGTTAAGGCGGACCAAACCTTCTCGATTGATGTCGTGAACTGAAAATCCAAGGATAATGTTAAACTCACTCTTCTTCCTCCTCTAATAGTTGGTTCAAGGGCAACATATTCGTACTTCAGAACTTACTGTAAAAAGCCACCCAATCTTGAATGTTTTCGATAGGAAACGGAACCCGTTAAAGAAAAATGGCGTTCTTTTTTTGTATTGCTGAACTAATCTGCGCCGTTTGCTTAAGTACAATTCTTCACAATCCTCTCCATAGATTTAACACAAATATCCAATTTCCTGATTTAGAGTTATTCCATAAAATGGCCAGTATGCAGAATAACTTTATAATCCATTTATTCCATTAAACTGCCATTTTCCTCAAGAACACTTCATCTCCATTTAACGGTAAATTTTCAGCTCTTTTCTCTTCCTCAATCTAAATACTTTTCCATTCGGATATCAGACCACAATTTATCTTGCCAGTAGGTGAAATCTTTAATCCGCCCGATGTCCTGGTAGCCCAACTTCTTATACAGCTTCTGCGCCTGTTTGTTAAATTCAAACACGCCAAGTTCAATACGTTTATGGGCTTGTTGCCTGATCTGTTCCTCTAAATATTGCATCGCTGCATAGCCAATCCCCTTGCCCCGGCCTTCATCCTCACCGATTGTAATTCCTATCCAGGCAGTTCCTGGCTCTTTTTTGTAGAGATGATCAGGGTCGACCATGTAGTTCATTTCGCCGATCAACTTGTCATCCAGATAAATCAGATACATATGATGATGTTCAAGGCGTTGTGTCAGCTCGTCCAAGGTGATTATTCTCTTGCGCTCCAATTCCACCTTGTTTTGATGAGGGCGAGTAAACGGGATCAAAGCGGGGTCGTTTTCCCAACGGTTCAACACCTCCACAAGGGCTGAAGTAGGTTCTGTTAATTTGATGAAATCAATATTCATAGGGTGCTCCTTTCAGTAGTACAGTTATTTAAAGGATTAGTACTGTATATACTTCTATCCAATCATCTGAATTCCTTTGGTATACAAACATAATAGACGCGTTCATAGATAAACGCGTCTATTTGACAAATCGTCCTTCCTAACATTAAATCAATTCAGTAACCAGTTCTACATTAATATTGCCTCTGGTTGCTTTCGAATAAGGGCATACTCCATGCGCTTGCTCAACTAATATTCTGCCTCATCTAAAGAAACACCGTTAATTCCTACATTGAGAATAACATCAAGCTTAAATCCCCCATTTGTATCTTTACCGATAGATACTTTTGAAGTAACTTTTTACTTCTTCCGGGTGTCTTTTTGTATAATCTGACATTGACGTCACCGAATGGGTGTCCTACCAATATGTAAGATGGCTTGATATCAGCTTTCTTAAGCAAGTTTATAAGATTTTCTATAATTTGCACACTATTTTTATCTATTTTTTATGTACTTGATAGGAAAATCATTGAAACAGATTTATTTATGATAATTTACCTTTTTAACATTCCAGTCGGTTCTTGGTATTTTGGTTAAATAAATATCCACATAAATATCTTTTTCTTCTCCCATCACTTTTACAGTAAAAAAAGCTTCCCCGTGTCCGCTCCTTGTTTGTATACTTCCGGATGGGAAAAATCCAAACCCTTCAATTCCACCTGTGTTTTCAATAATTTCAGGATTATGTTTGATATAATTTTCTGATGTTTTATATGCTTCGGACCCTTTAAATATAAAGATGATGGAGACAAACATTAATGAAAATATTATAATGATGGCAGAAAGGATAACTACAATTCTTTTACCGACACTCATTTCCCTTGTTTTTACAACAACTGTTTTCGCAAGTTTATCTCCCAATCGTTGTTTTTTTTTATTACATGCTATACGAAAAATTCTACCATCCATATAACAATCGGTAAGTTTCTCAAAAATAACTTCGATATGGACGGAGCTAGTAAGATCGTCTTCATCTCGAACACCGATTCCGAAAAGCCATTTTCCCGGACTTACACCTTTAAATACATCTTTGAATGTATAAATGATAAGAGCAATAATCATAGCTATGTAAAAGAATGTAAACATTATGCCAGTTTCCATAGATTCTTGATGTGTCATAAGAATTATTATAAAGGGAAAAGTGATAATAAAAGTTAAGAGAACATGGTCTATTAGAAAAGCGTATATTCGACTTTTCCTTGAAGCGATTTGGAGATTATTTCGCATAAATACCTCCTTGTTTTTATCTTCACACATACATTTTAAAAGTAATGATCCTGATAGTGTTTACCTTCTAAAAAATCTGCCAAACACTTTTTTGTTTACAATGACCTTGGTTATCCAATGTGATAGTACATAAAAAATAATAAAGAAAACAAGAAACGGTGCAAAAATTTTCCATGCCACAATCCAAATCAGTAACACCATCCAAGGCTTAAGCCTGGTCATCAGTTTTGTGGGATATAAGAAAAAGCGGTAAAACACATATTGTTTTTGTAAAATTTCAAGATACTCATTACGAAGCTGTGGGTCCTCCGGATCAAGACGGACGGCTTGTTCTAAATATTGTTGAGCTGTTTTATACTCTCCCCTATGATCGTTTGCCCAGGCAAGATACATAAATACCTGATCATTATCGGGATCTAACCGTAATGCTTGTTGTTCAGCTTCAACTGATTCTGTATCTTTTCCGAGAAGACTGAGTACATAGCTATAATTAGCGAGGTATAAAGCATTGTATGGACCTCGGGCTATGGCTTGTTCAAAGGATTCTTTCGCTTCATTCACTTTTCCGCGCTGAATCATGATGTTTCCTTCTAAAAAGTAAAAATAGCTTTCTTCCGGGAATAGATTTAAAGCGTCTTTAATCACTTTTTGCGCGGTTTTCCAATCTTTTTTTTGAAACAACATGCCTACATGAATCTGCCAAGCTATCGCATGTTGAGGGTCTATCTTCAGAGCTTCTTTGACCCAATGTATTGTTTTTTCATATTCTTTCTGGCTTAGATAAATTTTTGCTAACATGGCGTATCCGTCCGGATCAAACGAATACATCCGGATATAGTTTTCTGCTTCTTTTATAGCTTCTTTATATCTATTCCATTGAAGAAGCTGTTCGATTCTGTTCATTGCTGCAAATTGTAATTCCTCATTCAACATACTCACATCCCATTAGATTCGGTTTTCTTTTATATATTCAAGTACGTGCTGGTAATCTTTATTTACATCGCTGAATGTTGCATAGTTTTTTGCAGTGGAGAACCATTCTAATGTTGTTGGTTTTCGGTTTTTTAATGCAGAAGATAGGTCACCATTTGTCATTGGCTGTAGTTCTCCAGTTTCCATCGAACGATTTAATGCTCCTTCAATGGCATCATTAATAAGCTGCTCCAAGTCAGCTCCTGAGAAATGTTGTGTTTTCTTTGCGAATTTATGAAAGTCCAGAGATTCTTGGGGCTTTTGTTTTGTTTTAAGATGGAGAATCTCCTTCCGTTCCTGTTCTGCAGGAGGGGGTATGAAAATTAAACTGTTGAATCTTCCTGGTCGTCTTAAAGCCGGATCTAAATACCAAGGAGTGTTCGTTGCCCCTATCAAATAGACCTGATCGTTATGTGACTGAAGTCCATCCAGCTCTAATAATAATTGATTGACAAGCATTCTTTCATGATGCTGCCTCATATTATGACGGCTTCCCCCTAATGCATCCAACTCATCAATGAATAAAACACAAGGCTTTTGTTCCCTGGCTTTTTCAAAAACATCATGAAGGTTATGTTCACTTTCGCCGACATACATTGATAAAATACCTTGTAATTCAAGGTGCAGGAAATTAGCATCTATTTCACCGGCGATCGCTTTAGCAAGGAAAGTTTTCCCACATCCAGGAGGACCGTAAAGTAATAAGCTTCCTCCAGCCTCTTTACCATATGCTTCAAAAAATTCAGGATTTTTCAATGGTAAGATAAAATTCATCCGTATCTTTTTTTTAACTGCTTCCAGCCCTCCTACATCCCCAAAAGTTTCTTGAGGTTGTGATGTTTCTACCAGCGTATTTTTACTTTTATCGAATTGTATGACTTTTAATTTTTGTTTTTCTTCATGATCTTTAGACATCCAATTCCTCCAAACTATCATTAGTGGGAATGACTAAAATTTTATGTAGTAAATAGATTCCAAAAAACTATTATTACCTTATCAAATAAATTATGGAGATTCTATGAATCTTATCATGGTTCTTTTTTCCAGGTAGTTATCCATGTGGATATATTCAAATTAAAAAGTAAGTATCGCTATATAAAAATATAAACTCCTCTATTGTAAGTAAATTTCACTTCTGTTCATGACACAATATGAAATAATTGCCAGCCAAATCTGTAATTGTCTATGTTTATAATGGATGATGGGAGGTGGCATAATTGAGAGCAATATTTATTTTTTTAAGCCTATTTGTCTTGTCAGGATGTATACCTGAGCCGGAAATCCAAATATCAGGTATCGAAAACGAAAAGGTCTATCCTGACGCTCGTTCAATAAAGGTCGATGAAGAAGCTGCTGGTAACTTTACGATGCAGTTGAACGGTAAAGATATCCAAAATGGTCATAAAGTGACTGGAAACGGAAAATATCAGTTGACTGTCACAGCCGAACGGTGGTGGAATGAGGAAACCAAAACGGTTACATTTGAAATCGATGATCAACCACCAAAAAAACCTGAATTCAATGACGATTTAAAGAAGGTATATTATAAAGAAGTAAAATTCAGGTTGGTTAAGGAGGACGGCATCGAATATGAGATAAGGATGGATGACAAACCCTATAACCTGGAGAAAGCGTATAACAAAGAAGGGGATCACACCTTATATATTCAAGCGGTTAAAGATAATGGATTGACTTCAGATAGAAAAATAAAGTTTCAAATAGATAACCGTACATATTCGAGAGAAACAGTCAATACATTCAAACAATTATATTTCCATAACGGAGAAAAGCTATTAACAGAGGTGATCAAGTGGACCTATTATGTCGGTGTCTATGTCCACGGAGAGCCTACAACCCAAGATTCCAACGTTCTCAAATCCTATTTTGATAGATTAAATAAAATGCTTCCAATCGAATTCAAAATACTAAAAAACGGGACATCAAATTACACAAACCATCAGTTGGATATCCATTTCGTTCCGACCCATGAATTCAAAGATTATGGATTTAAAGAGGATTTGAGAGTCGGGAATAAACAGATTGTAGGCGTAGCCATACCTGAAAAAGTCACGATGGACGGTAATATCATAACTTCCAAGATTCTTGTTGGTACAGACACGGACCAGCAATTACGGAAAACTACCATTTTACATGAAATCATCCACTCACTTGGTCTGTATGGTCATTTAGAGAATAATGAAAAGAGCATTCTTTATCCCTATAACAACAACCGGGTTACCAAGCTCAGTGAAGTCGATGAGAAATTGATTGAAATCCTTTACCGGAAAGATATCCAACCAGGTATGAATGAAAAAGACGTCGAACGCGTATTAGAACCTAGGATCAAAAAATGAACTCCGAAACTGAATAAAATGGACCCGGGTCTAGTTGGATAAAAAACTAGTTTGATTATAAAAGAGTTCCGATTTTTCGGGACTTTTTTTGTTTCAATAAGCTATTTCCATAATTTACTTGACTGATTACTGTTGTATAACAAGTAATCTTGTTGCTACACTAAAAAAGTCATTAATATTACTTATTTTTCAAATAGATTACAAGTTTAAGGGAATTGTAATCTAAGTATGGGAAATAAAAACTTTTGTGGGAAGGGGAAGTTTTATTTGAAAAAAGTTGTCTGGTTGTTAGGTTTATTTTTTATGTTTTCATTCCCTCTAATAAATAGTGCTTCTGCTCAGGAGACACCGGATACGAATAATATCGTTTACCTGTTTGGCGGGACTACTGAAGAATACAAGCAACAGCTTTCTAAAACGAACAATCAAGTCGGAACGATCTCACCCGAGTATTTCCATCTTGATCAAGACGCAAACTTGATCGAAACAGTCGATCCTGAAATGGTCGATTATGCCCACAACAACGGGTACAAAGTGACGCCGTTTCTCGGAAACTCTTTTAATTATGAACTCGGTGTCAAAGCGATGGAAAACCGGGAAAACCTCGCTGATCAAGTGACTCAAAGTGTCCTTGAATACAACTTGGATGGAGTCGTTGTCGACATTGAAAATCTCTCAGAGAAAGAAAGAGATCAACATACCGATTTCGTACGTTTATTAGCTGATCAGCTTCAACCGCATGGTAAAACGGTCGATGTGGCTGTCGCTCCTGCTGTCCAGGATACGTACTATGGATGGTATGGATCCTATGATTACGAAGCACTTGGAAACATTGCCGATACGGTCTTCATCATGGCTTATGATTACAGCTATCCTGGCGGCCCTGAGGGACCCGTCGCCCCTTATGACTGGATGAAAAATTCTGTCAGCTATTTAACTACTAAAATTCCGAATGAAAAACTGGTTTTAGGAGTTCCATTTTACGGTCGTTATTGGACAGATACAACGAAAGGGTATGGCATCACTTACTCTAGGACAAATGCCCTTATCCAGGAAAACAATGCCGATGTAAAATGGGACGAACAGTCGAAATCCAACTATACCATTTTCACGGACCAAAGTTCAGGAACTGACTATGAAATTTGGTTTGATGATGCAAGAAGCCTCCAAGAAAAAATTTCAATCGCGGAAGAATTCGGATTGAAAGGTTGGGGAGCCTGGGCATTAGGACAGGAAGACCCTGCTTTATGGGATTCACTTGCGGCTTCTGATGATAAAAACAATGAACCGGCTGAACCTAGTCTGGGAGAAAAGATCACAGAAGAGGCAAAATCCCGTATTGGTGAACAAGTCACAGACGATCAGTCTGAAACCTTTGTTTCGGAGCTTTATGCTGCAGAAGGCATCACTCTTCCGGAGAACGCTCAGGACATGAGCAATCATGGTGAATGGATCAGCGATCAAGCGAACCTTCAGCCTGGTGATGTCCTCCTCTTCGGCGGTAGCCGTGACAACCTTGCTGATGCGGCCATCTATATCGGAGACGGACAATACGTGATTTCCTACAAAGCTTATGGAACGGTCAAAACGTTCAATATGACGGATGATATCGCAAAACAATACTATGTGGGAGCGATCCGGCTATCTGAACCAACGACTCCTCCATTAGGGGCCAGGATCGCCGATGAAGCGGAATCCCATCTTGGAGAACAAGTCACAGACGACCAGTCTGAAACCTTTGTTTCGGAGCTTTATGCTGCAGAAGACATCACCCTTCCGGAGAACGCTCAGGACATGAGCAATCATGGTGAATGGATCAGCGATCAAGCGAACCTTCAGCCTGGTGATGTCCTCCTCTTCGGCGGTAGCCGTGACAACCTTGCTGATGCGGCCATCTATATCGGAGATGGACAATACGTGATCTCCTACAAAGCCTATGGAACCGTCAAAACATTCAATATGACGGATGATGTCGCAAAACAATACTATGTGGGAGCGATCCGGCTATCTGAACCAACGACTCCTCCATTAGGGGACAGAATCGCCGATGAAGCGAAATCCCATCTTGGAGAACAAGTCACAGATGACCAGTCTGAAACCTTTGTTTCGGAGCTTTATGCTGCAGAAGGCATCACCCTTCCGGAGAACGCTCAGGACATGAGCAATCATGGTGAATGGATCAGCGATCAGTCGAACCTTCAGCCTGGTGATGTCCTCCTCTTCGGCGGTAGCCGTGACAACCTTGCTGATGCGGCCATCTATATCGGAGACGGACAATACGTGATTTCCTACAAAGCTTATGGAACGGTCAAAACGTTCAATATGACGGACGAAGTTGCTAAGAAATATTATGTCGGGGCAATTAGAGTAGAATAATTTCAACAAAACACCAATCTGAAAGAGCCTCAATAACTGAGGCTCTTTTGTAATATAAAGGAATTATAGGTCAAGACTTTTAATATTTGTGGTTCTGTTTCTTCCTCCATATGTCCCACATTCATAATGGAGGACGTATTCATTCAACAAAACAGTTCTTTACTTAATACCAATTATTATTTCAAAACAAGGAAATTAACTCAATCATTCATTCCATAAAAAAGAAGATTTCAAAGTTCCTTCGTCATGAACATACTGTTGGGATCCTCAATATAATCAGCAAACGGCTTGCAATATTGAAATCCAAAATTCTCATAAAGTCTCCTGGCTGGGACGAAAGCATCCATTGACCCTGTTTCCAAACTCAACCTTCGATAACCACGTTCCTTGGCTTCTCCAATGATGTGTTCAAGGATTCGCTTTGCAGCACCTTTTCTTAGATGAGAAGAAGAAGTTCGCATTGACTTAATTTCTCCATGTTGGCTATCAAGTTCCTTAAGAGCCCCGCAGCCAACTAATTCTCCCTCTTTCCATGCACTCCAGAATGTTATTTCTGGTTTCCGTAATGCCTCAAGATCTAGTGCATGTATACTTTCTGGCGGGGAATGGAGTGTCATTCCCTGAAGATGTCCCCTCACCAATTCACCTACTTCAGCCTTAGTTAAGTCATCTAATATAATGTCCATAACAGCCCCTCCAACCTCCATTTTTTAATTACAAAATAATCATACTATCAATACATATCGTTTTAATAAGGAAATGCTTTATTCAGCTAAAAAATTATATGTTTGTACTACTATAATAGTGATAGATAATAATTCACTAATCAATTTCGCTACCAAGATAACTAACATTTGCTTATCCTCCTTCATAACCGTACACTTGCGATAGATTTATTATGAAAGGATGGTTCATGATGGCACAATCGATTGAAGGTAAAACCGCTTATATTACAGGTGCTGGTCGAGGAATCGGAAAAGCTACGGCATTAGAGCTTGCACGTGAAGGTGTCCATGTCGGCTTGATCGCCCGTACACAAAGTTCACTTGAGAAAGTTGCAGAAGAAGCGAGATCACTAGGTGTAAAGTCCAGTGTAGCTGTAGCTGATATCTCAGATATGGAACAAGTGGAAAATGCAGTTTCCAAACTTGAAAACGAACTCGGGTCAACCGATATTTTGATCAACAATGCAGGCATCGGAACGTATGGAGCGTTTCTAGAAATCGCTCCGGAAGAGTGGAAGAGAACCTTTGAAGTGAATGTGTTTGGGACGTATCATGTTACACGAGCTGTTTTGCCTCAGCTAATCGAGAAAAACCACGGAGACATCATCACTATTTCATCCAGTAGCGGGTTGAAAGGCACTGCGAATAGCACGGCTTACAGTGGCTCGAAGTTTGCCGTTCAAGGTACTATGGAAGCATTGATGCAGGAAGTCCGTAAAAATAACATCCGTGTCATGACACTGAATCCGAGCTTAGTGGCGACTGATCTTTCCTTTGGGGATAAGCTTGATGAAGCTGACAAAGAGAAATACATGCAACCTGAGGATTTGGCGGAACATATTGTTTCTCAGCTGAAATTACATCCACGTATCTTTATCAAACAGTCTCTTCAGTGGGCGACGAATCCTTTTTAAAGTATAAGTGGAGAAAAGCTCAGAGTTTTAATGCTCTGAGCTTTATGTATAAATAAGTTCAAATTACAGATAAACAGAAAAATCACTACTATCTCCATATGGCATTTGGTTCTTGATATTGTCCTCTAAGTTTTGTAAAGTACATTCCTGCCATTCTTTCGATTTCCTATCTTTAGATATTCTTGCTACTTTTTCTATCTCTTTAATATAGTAAACATCGTTATGAAATCCCCCGCATAACTTAAACCCATTGCGTCCCACCCTATTTCACCCACTCAAGTTTTTTATGGACTCAATACCACTCTGAATTGTGGAATTTAAACGTTAATTTCATAAAAAAAAGCTTATCCTATTCAGACAAGCCCCTTTTCTCGAATAATTACCCTTCACCATAAAATTCTGCAAAGTATAAGAATCCGATCTTTCTAACAAGGTAGTTTCTTAATTCACCTTGAGTAGCTTTTTCAATTGGTGGAGTTGTTAAGGTATATGCTTTAGCATTCAACTCGGCAAACATCTCTTTATCTACTTTATTATGATAAGTCGTCTTCAATAATTCCCGATGTAATCGAAGTTTTTGGATAACCCATAAAAAACACTTGAGTTCTTAATGCCACACTTGGTGTTGAGTGAAATAGTATAAACTCAAAAATTAAAGCAACTATAACACTTATCCATTTTTTCAAATATTCTACCTCCAAATAGTTCCTCCATTAAACAGCTCTATTTTTATGTACAACTTGAGGGTCACATCGAGGATACTCATAAATTTTGAGCAATATTGACAATTCTTCGAGTAACAGCTTGAACTTCATCGGTGTTTTTGACTACAAATAAATGATCAGCTTCTCCTTCTATTGGTTCTGAGACCTCGTCTTTATAAGACTCAACCTGTTGCCGAGTAAGCACTTCTTCGAAAGTAGAAGCACTCCTGAATATAGTTGTACTACGCTGACTTTTAGCGACTCGCGCTTGAAGAACATGATCTGGAATATCAAAAAGAACGAGGATGCTGGTAAATCCTTTTTTGTGAAAATGTGCAAGCAGATCCAAACGAACTTTGCGAGCACGATTAGAGTTGCAAAGAATGAGATGAAAATCAGTTTGATCAACAGCATAATCAACAATTGTTCGAGTGATGGCATACTTGATTGTATTAGTTCCTTGTTTTGGTAGTAAGGTTTTGTAAAAGGTATTGATGAATTCAGCATGGTTATCTTGATCTATCACCAGTGAGTTGCACATTTATCGTTCTAATATTTTAGCAAATGTCGTTTTCCCGCTATGGGTTTTACCGACTGGGATAATCACTAACCTTTTCATCAAAGCAACTCCAACCACAATATTTCACGTTTATTATTACTTGATTAGCACCATTACTAATTCGATTTTCAACTGCTTCACTTTTTGTCAATTTATTTAAGGTAATCTGCAAATTGTTCTTCTGACAGAACTCGTAAACCATTTCTTTTTAATAAAGATGTAGTAACCCCACTTCCAGAAATTTTTTGCCCTGTAAATCCGCCACTATGAATCATGGAACTTCCGCAGGATGGACTAGATTCCTTTAGAACAACTACTGTCGCATCAACTTCTTTGGCTTTTTTTAAAGTAGAGTATGCTCCATTTATGTATAATTCTGTAACGTCCCTTCCTGATTTCTCAATCACTTTAGCTTTTCCATCCAATACATCCTCCCCGTTCCCACCTATTATTTCAGCAGGTTCTCTAGGGGTTGGAAAACCACCAAGCAATTCCGGGCAAACCGGTATTGCCTTATTACCTTCTATGAGTTCACAGACCTTTTGATTCATACAATGCGTTCCGTCATACCTTACCGCTAATCCTGCTAAACAGGAGCTTACTAATATCATAGAAAACACCTCAATTTGATTACATCTGGTAACTTTGTGAAAGTTTGCTCACCCTAGAGCTTTTATATAAACCATTCACCGTGAGCGATTTTTTCAACTCTTCCTCCTACATAAACATTATATTCTCCATCAATCTCCCATGCATCAAGAAACAACAGAGACGACCTATTGATTTCATATCCTTGTTCCACACGAAGTTTGATTTCATTTTTTTCAAAATAGCGATATTTAAGTAAATATGAAGCTAAACAACCGTTAGAACTACCAGTAGCTGCATCTTCAGGAATTCCATAAAACTCTGCAAAATCTCTAACGTTCAAATCATTTTCCGGATGATACGTTTCTGGAGAAAAAACCATTATACCTTTAGCGTCTATCCCTTCAATTAGCTGAAAGTATTTATCTTTATTTATCTTTACTTTTTTAATAGCGTCTAAAGATTTTAAAGGTACAACAATTACAGGAAGTCCCGTTGAAACCTCTTGGATCGGAAATCTATCCTCTATGTGTCGCTTATCAATATTCAACACATCAGAAACTTTATCAATATCTAAGATTCTACCAAATGTCGGTTTATTTTGTTGCATCCATAGAATTTCTTTTGGATTATCAAACAAAACTGGTACTTTCCCAGCTTTAAAATTCAAGGTAAGTTTATCTAAGGATTCTTTTACTATTTCATTTTGGATGACAGATGCAGTTCCTAACGCGGGATGTCCAGCAAAGGGAATCTCCTGATTAGGAGTAAAAATGCGAATCTCATAGCCATTGATATTAGTATCAAATAATACAAAAGTCGTTTCTGAAAAATTAATTTCTTTAGCTATTTGTTGCATTTCATGCTCAGCAATGTATCCAGTTAGCTTGAATACAGCAAGCTGATTTCCTGTATATTTCCCTTGCGAAAAAACATCTACGATCGAGTATTGTATTTTGGACATAAACACCCCTCACAATAAGTAGTAGGAATTTGTTCAACTAATTAAGAAAACGTGTTTTATATATCTTATTACACGGCTTTGCAGCATTAAGAAGATCAGCCAGCCACCTATGCCTAATGATATGGATATATATAAATGAATAGAATGCTTCAAAGATATATAGACAATGATTAATAATACAGCTGTCGCTGGAAAGCCCCACAATACCCCCAAGGCAAATTTGCTGATATGTAACTTCTCTTCTCCTTGTACATATAACCAGATGATACTTAACAAACTTACAAGTGGTAAAGCTGCTATGATTCCTCCATATGCAGGGAAACGTCTTGCGATTTCAGTGACTAACCCAATCAAAAGAGCGGATAATAAAATTTTAACTAAAGTGAACATTCTCTGCACGCTTCTTCAACAATTCAAAAGCATTTTTAACTAAAAGTTGTTCATCTGAGGACATATTATTTATAATACTCTTCAACTTATCGTAATCAAGACTCGTGTTTCTGTACAACACTTCTTTACCTAATGTAGTAATATTCAATATCACCCTTCTATCATCTTCTGGATCCCTTCTCTTTTTTAAGTATTTCTTGGCTATTATACGTTTGACATTTTCTGATGCCGTATTGTGAGATACATTGAAATATGAGGCAATGCTATTAATACCGACTTTTTCTCTTTTTTCTACAAGTTGAAGTATCCTTATGACCTGGTGAGTAATTTTTTCTTCGTGTGGATAGTGAAGCATAAAATAAATATCTGTCCAATGTTTATTTAAGGTCTCTTCGTTAAGGTTCATGTCGAAAACTCCTTTATATCGTATTTTTAGATTATATCTAACAAAACGATATAAAACAAATAATAAAAGACTACTCTAAAAAAGCAGCCTTTGACCTTTCCGAAAAAAATAACCGAACAAAACTCTAAGAGAGACTATTCGGTCATTTTATATAATGTCTATCTTTAATGGAGTTTATTTTTTTACAGCATGGATGTAATGAATGGTTTCAAAAGCTGCCAAGTAATCTTTTCTATTACCAAAATAAAGTTCATTAATTTTATTCGGTGATAAATGTTCATAAATAAGTAAACCTGATTTTTCTAACATTTTCTCCAATTCCGAATAAAAAAAACACGATTTCATTCGTTCTCCACTAGCAGCAGCCATTTTAACCATGTTTTCAACTCTATTAGAGCGACCCTTTTCGGTAAATAAAGTTTCATCTGCATAATCAAAAACAATAGAACTTCCCGATGGCACTTTTGCAAATAAATGGTCGATTAAGTTTGATATTTCGTTTTTAGCTAAATAATAAGAAACTCCTAAAAGACTAAAGAAAGTTTTTTTGTTTAAATCAAACCCTTGATCAATTAGATTTTGATTGGAAAACTTTTTAGTGAAGTCCATTGGAACAAAATGAAGATTACTCGGAACGTTAAAATTAGCTTTACTCAATCTTGTCTTTTTTAATTCCTGGGTAGAAGGGCGATCTATTTGGAAATATCTCCAGCGTATTTTTTAATTCTGGATATTGAAAGCAAAAAGTATCTAACCCCGCTCCAAGTATGACATATTGTTTTACTCCTAACTTTATTTCATCAAGCAATACTTTTTCGCAATATGCAGCACGTGCCAAGGGTGTTGGAGAAAGCTGAACCTGAGTAATCCATTTTAAAATTTCTTATGTGTTTCCTTTAAATTTCTGAGCTATACCTTGGTTGAAGAATTGTACACCTTGTACCATATTCTCCTTTGAATTTGATTTTTCAAATTCCTTTTTCATCTCACTATTCACTTCTTCCACCCCAGTAATAAATAGAATAAAAATTACTGACGCAACCCAACCCACTACTTGTGAATTGCGTCCGTGCAAGCGGTTATTATCCTTTAAAACTAATTTTTCCTGTCTCAACCAATTCCTTAAGCCCCATGAACATTAGATTCCATCCATGTTCAGTTCCCTCGTGATACTCTCCAAGTGCTTTCTCGATATCGGCTTCTGTCCAGTTCTCTTCATGAGGGACGTTGATGATTTGAGTAAACGTCATCTCACAGCCTTGGGCAACTTCTCTGAACTCCACTGTGATTGTATCTTCTGATTCACTGAACTGCGGCATTTTAAATGTGAACACTATTTTATTGGGAGGATCAATTTCAAGATACTCCCCGATCGCGCGATAATCTTTTCCTTCACGATGGTCAATGATTTCCCAGGTACCTCCTACCTGAGGATCATTTTGTGCCACCTTATTCGTCCCTTCCAGTGTAAAGAACCATTTCCTCATCATCTCAGGGTTCAGCCATGCATCAAAAACTCTTTCAGGTGCTACATCAAAATTCCTTGTCATTTTTAAAGTGGTGGTTGAAACGTTATTCATATTCACACTCCCTTATGTAATTTAGTGTTCCTTCTTTTTGGCTTTCAACAGTTCATTTTCCAAAAGATCAAAACGGTTGTTCCAATACTTTTCATAAAAACGGAGCCATTCAGTTGCTTGATACAGTGAATCAGTGTTCAAGCGGCATGTATGAATCCTTCCTTTCACACTCCTATCGACTAAATTTGCACGCTCCAATACCTTGATATGCTTGGAGATCGCAGCCAAAGACATATCAAATGGCTCTGCCAACTCTGAAACTGTCCGTTCTTTCTCTGCCATCATGTGAACCAGTTCTCTTCTCGTTGAATCAGCTAAGGCATGAAAAACTTCATCTAAATGATTTTTATTATGGTTAACCATGTAGTTAAATATAAATGATTTCTTCCCGAAATTCAACCACTTAGTTAAATATAGGGCAACTCTTCAGGAGAAAAACGTGGCTGTATATGTGTGAGGAATGCAAAAATTGATCGTATAAGTTATACTTCATAAAGTTTAATACGTAACAATTAAATTTAGTTAAAGAAGGGGAATACAATGAAAATCAATCTATTGATCTTTATCTCCTCCGTAAAAGACCAGAATACGCAAGAGGTAATGCTGAAACATTTGATTCAACTATCCGCCCTATTAAAGGGGATATAATCGAGGATCCAGGTTTTCATCCTGAATTCCATAACGGTTATGAAGTAGTTAAAGTAACAATCGATTATGCTTCTGATGAGTGTTGGGTTTCTTTGACGCCACTTGCGATAGAATTAGAGGAGATCCCAGTAGATACATATATTATGAACCTTGAAGAGCACGGTTGGCGTATTGTTTCAAAAGAAGAAATCCTAGAAAACCAATAATCCCTTTTAAAAATGGCTTGTTGATTTCTGCGAACTTCACTCCCTTTCCGCGGGCTTAAGAAAAGCGGAAGCGACCACGCTTAGTCACGTAGGTCACTGGAAGACTGACGAGGAGGCTCGAACCAAACAAAGTTCGGTTCTGCGTGGGCTCACACATAAGATGTTAAATCAGTGTGTTGCCGCCGCAGGAATTCTGAAGTGATCCAAGTGACTGGTCGCTGAGCTAGACATTACTTCTCTGAATTAGCCTAATTCCGCAATCCTCCTCACTTGCACAGGATGTCAACACAAAAATGAAATCATTTTCGTGTCTCCGATAAGTATTCTTAGAAGCTTTCCTTATGCTAACTTCGACGTTCACCACAAGACCACGGACTCATATTCCACCCTTGTAGTTATGCGCCGAGTAACCGCAGGCGCAGGACGTACTTGTACAGGATGTACTGACTTCGACGTTCACTACAGGACGTGGTGGTATTTAGTCGAAGTTCATTATTATACTCGAAGATCTTATAAAGCGTGGGGTCTCGCCTGACTCGCTTTTCCCACAGGAGTATAGCGAATTTCACTTAAAGCAATTTCTATATCAAAAAATAAAATAGCAGTGTGATTTATTGTGGAAATCACACTGCTATTTTTATGGGTAGGCTAAATCAGCCGGTATTACGCAAACCTGCTGCGATGCCGCTGATTGTGAGTAATACTTCTGTCAGTGTATCAACATCTTCTGTTTCGTTTTCACGAAGTTCCTTGATGAGTTCTACTTGTAAGAAGTTCAATGGATCCACGTATGGGTTCCGCAGCTTAACAGATTCTTGGATCGTCGGCTGCTGGCCGAGAAGCTCGTTATCACCGGTAATTTGTAAGAGCACCTTTTTTGTCCGGTTGTATTCATCAACAATATTTTCAAAGATACGCTTACCAAGAGCCTGATCACGTACAAGAGCTGTATATTCTTTAGCGGTATGGATATCCGCTTTCGTCAATGCCATCTGCAAGTTATCAATCGTAGACTTGAAGAATGGCCAGTTCTCATACATTTGCTGCAATTGATTCAAGTGATCTTCACTTCTGGAAGCATAATCAGCTAATCCTGTGCCTGCTGCATACCACGCTGGAATCAACTGGCGGTTTTGTGTCCAAGCGAATACCCAAGGGATCGCCCTCAAGTTTTCAAACTTGGTACTGTCTTTCCGTTTCATCGGACGGGAACCGATATTCAATTCACCCAGTTCTTGGAGCGGAGTAGCTTCATTGAAATACGTCAGGAAATCTTTATCTGCGAAAACAAGAGATTGATATTTTTCAAGAGACACATCTGCAATATCTTCCATGGCTTGATCCCACTTTTTATCATTACGATTAGGCACCTGCTCCGTCTCTTCCGATATATGAGCCGCACCTTCTACTAATGTGGATACGCCCTGTTCAAGGCTTCTGTATGCAATATCACTCAACAGATAACGGGACGATAAAACTTCGCCTTGTTCCGTGATTTTCACACCATCGCCTAACGTTTCTCCAGGCTGCGATAGAATACTTCTGTGCAATGGACCTCCACCCCGGCCGAGTGAGCCTCCACGGCCATGGAAAAATTTCAAGCGGACATTGTATTCTTTTGCCATATCATGAATTTCTTGTTGCGCTTTATAAAGCTTCCAGTTGGCTGTCAACGTTCCGCCGTCCTTACTCCCGTCAGAGTACCCTAGCATGACTTCTTGATGATTGTTACGGTTGTCCAGATGTTTTCTATATACGTCCATTTCGAACAATGTTTTCAGGATCTCTGGTCCGGCCACCAAATCATCTACGGTTTCTAGTAGTGGGGCTACATTCAGATTGCTTTCGACCTGTCCATCTGCATGCAGTCGGTAAATACCCGCTTCTTTCGCCAGAACCAATACTTCCAATAGATCACTTGCTGATTCTGTCATACTGACCAGATACACTTCGATGGAATTTTCACCGAATTCTTTATGGGCATCACGGATCAATTGGAAGACTTTCAACATTTCCTGTGTATCTTCACTATAGTCTTCATTCAGCAGCGTAATAGGCCTCGGATCTTTCAATACCGCCTCCAACAGTTCAACCTTTTCGGTTTCTGAGAGATTACTATAATCACTTTGGATGTTCACCTTTTGTAAAAGTTCTGCGATCGCTGCTTCATGTTCTCCGCTGTGATTACGGATATCCAGTGTAGCCAAGTGGAAGCCAAACAGTTTCACCTGGCGAACCAGTTTACGCAGCATCTTCAATTCCCGTTTTGAAGGCTGATGGTTTTTCACGCTTCTCTGGATCAATTGAAGATCGGCGAGTAATTGGTCGGCAGATTGATAACCTGTTTTAGATTTTCCAACCTGACGCAATCGCTCTAAAATGATCGCGAATTTACGGCGGTACATTTCTTCTTTTATCGGCCATCTTTCCTCTTTTTTAATGAAGGATTCTTCCTTTTCTACAGAAGCCTGGAGTTCCTCACTCACTTTGACGCGGTTAGTGGAATGGCTGAACCGCTTCATCAATTCGACCAGCACTTCTTCATACTTTTTCAACACTAGACTTCTCTGCCTGGTCAATGTTTCCCAGGTTATTTCTGGGGTAACATTCGGATTTCCGTCCCTATCTCCACCGATCCAGGAACCAAAACGAAGGAAGTTCGGTACGTTCCATTTTTCCTCAGGATAATTTTCTTCCAACCGATCCTCTAGCTCCTGATGGATATCAGGGAGTACGTCAAATAGTGTCTGATCAAAATAATAAAGGCCGTTTCGTACCTCATCCATGACGGTCGGTTTCCGCTGCCTCAATTCATCGGTCTGCCACAGGACAGTCACCTCGTTGAACAGGCTCTCCAGTATCCGCTCACGTTCGTTATTCGTTAATTGCGGATGATCGAGCTGCTTCAAGATCGTCGCAATCCTTTTTTGGATTTCAAGTACTGTACGTTTCATCGCTTCAGTCGGATGTGCTGTGATGATCAATTCAAGTGATAATTCATCAAGCACCTCCTGAATGACCTTTTCATCGATGTTATGGTCTTTCAATGACAGGACTGCACTCTCAATGGAATAAGGCTGTACACCTTGATCTTCAAATAGCTGATATTCGCGGCGGCGGCGAATGCGATGGTTCTGTTCTGCAATGTTCACAAGGTGGAAATAGATTGAGAATGCGCGGATCACCTGTGGACGCATCGGAGGTTTCAAGGATTTAATTTCATTTTTCAATTTTTCATACGTAGAGGTTTCTCGATTTCTTCTCAGTTCTTTCGTCAATTCACGAATTGTTTCTACTTTGTTCAACAATTCTTCCCCGCCATGATGGACCAGAATCTCACCGAGCATATTACCCAGGATGTTCACATCACGTCGTAGGGGTGTAATTGCACTTGTCTTTTCTTGTTCTACTTTTTGTAAAGTCACGCTTTCACCTTCCTGTTTTTTTATATAGATATCCGTGGTAGCTCGCTGTTTTATAATATGTTATCAGAATCTTTCGGATAGTCAAATTGAAAGGATTGCTTATGATCCTTGTAAGCGCTTGCTTTCATGAAGTTTTCATAATGGAGTTCTACGGCTGATTTTAATTTCAAACTATTTCAAAAAGTTTGATTTTTAATGTTTGCCCTTGTATTGTGTTATGTATCCGATTACAGCAAAAGACACTAGAGGAGGTACAAAATGCACACAAAGAAAAACAGATGGTTGATCGCGATATCAGCTATCGCCATCCACCTTTCAATCGGGGGTGCATATGCTTATAGCGTATATATCACACCGATCAGTGACAAAATGGGATGGTCTCCAACAGAGGTAACGATTGCTTTCACGATCATGATGGGACTAGCGGGATCTTCGGCTGCATTGTTTGGAAAATTCGTCGAACGGAACGGACCGAAAAAATCAGCGATTCTAGCTGGTATATTATTTGGGGTTGGACAAGCTGGTTCTGGTTTCGCTTTAGTGATCGATTCACTGCCTTTTTTCCTGTTCACTTACGGGGTCGCGAGTGGATTAGGACTTGGTATTGGTTATATTTCACCTGTCTCGACACTCGTCAAATGGTTTCCTGACCGGAGAGGGCTGGCTACAGGATTAGCTGTCCTTGGATTTGGGACAGGCTCTCTTCTTACAGCCCCGATTGCCGCCAATCTGATGCCTGCTGTCGGGGTCACGAATACGTTTTATATACTGGGTGCTGCTTATTTCGTTTTCATCCTCCTAGGGGCGTCATACATTGCACCACCTCCAGAGGGTTGGATGCCGGATTCTATGAAAAAGGACATGGCATCCGGGAAGAGAGTCTTTAAAAAGGACTTGCAGCAATTGACCTCAAGGGAAGCTGTCAGAACGAAACGGTTCTGGCTGCTTTGGGGAATGATGCTCATCAATACGACGGCCGGAATCATGATGATATCGGTGGCTTCACCAATGGCCCAGGAAGTTGTGGGGTTATCTGCAGCTGCAGCAGCCTTGATGGTTGGAATCATGGGTGTCTTTAATGGCGGTGGCAGACTTATCTGGGCAACAGCCTCTGATTATATTGGCCGCCCAAACGTGTTCCTGATCTTTTTCCTGATACAAATGGGAGCTTTCTTTACACTTCCAATCACAACCAACGTGATCTTGTTCCAGCTGTTCATTTTGCTTGTGGTCAGTTGTTACGGCGGAGGCTTTTCCAACCTGCCCGCGTTCATCGGTGATCTGTTTGGCACGAAACAACTGGGCGCCATTCATGGATACCTGTTGACGACATGGTCACTAGGCGGTGTATTTGGTCCTATGCTTGTCACACAAATCAGAGAAAGATCCGACAGTTACATACCCGTCTTTTATGTGTTCCTAGGATTGATCCTCCTTGCCCTCCTCTTCTCGATCATGATGAAAAAAGATATCAGAAGGATCGAGGAAGCGGTGCAGCAAGACCATGGAAAAGGAAAGGCGATCAATTACTGAATCATATCTTTTTTAGGCTGTTTTCTAAAAGTTTGTTGCTAATTGAAAGCAGATAAGGAGAGGAATGGACACCGATTAGCAGTAGAAATATGCGAGACTCCTGCGGGAAAGCAAGCTAAGCGAGACCCCTCAAGCGAGTATATTTCCCAATTTTCAAAAAACAACAATCTATACGAAAACAGCCTTTTGAAAAAAAGTGCCGATCCCGCACAATTTCACCTTAATGGGGATTCGGCACTTTTTATGAGACATTCTTAAGCGGCATTTTTTAATCAGTAGAAGACATCGAATCTGTTCCAAACTTCCTCCAATGCGTTCAATCTGCTTTCAAATCCTTCTTTTTTCTCTTTTGCGGTATAGATGATCAGAGCATTGATCACACTCATTGGGGCAACGAACGAATCGATGAATGAAGGCATTTGACTCGCCGCTGTCAATGATACATCGGCATGTGGGATGAGCGGTGACAACAAATTGTCAGTCAGTGCTACCGTCATCGCACCCTTTTCTTTCGCATAGGAAAAGACCTCTACCGTACTTTTTGTATACCTTGAGTAACTGATTCCGATCACCAGGTCGTCTTTTTGCAATTCATACAGACGGTCTGCATCCTGCTCGATCGAATCAAGCATCTCCACATGGTCAAGGATCATATCTAGATAATAGTGGAGAAATGTGCCAAGGGCGACTGCACTCCGATTCGCTATGATGTATACTTTTCGGGCTTTCAACAAGTACTCGACAGCCAGGCGGAAGCTTTTTATATCTAAATTGTTCATCGTCGTCTCGATGTTATCCAAGTCACCCTTGAGGATGTCGGTTATTTCTTCATCCTTTTCACCATAAACCTCTTTAGACATTTTAAGTCGTTCTGTTGTGGTCAACTGATGCTGTAACGAGGACTGAAGGTACTGCTGGAATTCAGGATAGCCTGAAAAACCGAGGAATGTTGCGAACCGCACCACTGTAGCATCGCTTACATCGGCTGCTTTTGCCAATTTCCCCACGTTCAAAAAAGGGATCTGGTTTGGATTTTTTAAAATATATTGAGCAATTTTCAGTTGTGACTTGCTCATCGATGCCATTTTTTCAGAGATGATCTTATATACATTCATATCCATAACGAACCTCTTTCACAAAAATCATTACCTTCAGCTTATCTTAAATTCCTTTCAGATTAAATGCCTTTTACGGCTGATCTTTTATGCAGGACCAACTTGATTGCTTTTTCGTGCGCATGGATCGTGTGTTCAATATCCTCTTCCGTATGTGTAACTGACATGGAATAGCGGTTGAGCGGTTTCGTGTAGATACCTTGCTCAATCAATTCATAGTCCAACTCTTTTCTAAAATGCGTATCAGCCTTGTTCATATCACGGTAATTCTTAATGTTTCCTTCTGCCAGGATGATGTTGAAAATACTTCCTTCTCCTATTGTCTGCATCGGGTAGTCATATCGTCTATACAGCTTTTCCAGTTCTTTTCGAAATTGCATCGTATCAGCAATCAGTTTCTCCATCGTACCATCCTGCTCAAGGACTTCAATTGTCGCAAGCCCAGATGCTAGTACCGTCGGATGGCCATTGTACGTTCCACTATGGAAAAGCGCGTCTTGTTTATCCGCATTTTCAGCCCCGGCAGTCAAGATGTCTCTTCCTCCATCCGGTGCGCTGATTTCCATGATCTTCTTCTTGCCTCCGATCGCACCAACAGGGAAACCACCACCGAGAACTTTTCCGAGAGCTGTGAGATCTGGTTTTATTCCGTATAGTTGCTGCGCACCTCCTAGTGACAATCTAAACCCTGTTTTCACCTCATCAAAGATGAGCAGGATCCCCAGTTCTTCCGTAACTTGTCTGATCCCACTCATGAATTGTCGATCTGCAGGGATAAAGCCCCCTTGCACCGGTTCCATAATAATGGAAGAGATTTCATGAGCTCTTGCTCGTAAAATCTTTTCTGTAGCAGCCAGATCGTTGAACGGAAGGATGATTGTGTTTTCTATATAGTAGTCTGGAATTCCACGTGATTCCGGCACAGCATTCGGTTGATCAGTTTGGCCTGCGCGCTGTTCGTCCGGATTGACACTTAATAAAACCTGATCGTAGCCGCCATGGTAATGTCCTTCGAACTTGGCAAGCTTCGATTTACCTGTGAAAGCCATCGCCAGCCGAATCGCAAGCAACGTCGCTTCCAACCCGGAGTTTGTATACCGTACCATTTCAATTCCAGGATAAAGTGAAATCAATTTTTCTGCCATGGTCGTTTCCAACCTATGCGGTGTCCCGAAAATCGTGGTGCCGGCATCTTTCATTTGTTTTGTTGCGGCTTCGATCACCTTTGGATGCCCATGACCGAGAATCAGTGAACCGTAACAAAGCAGATAATCGATATATTCATTGCCATCCACATCGTACAACTTGCTGCCTTTCCCTTTTTCCATAAAAATCGGATGTGGCGAAATATCCTTGATATTCGCGGTGACACCACCAGGAATTACGTTCTTCGCTCTCTCGAATGACTCTGCAGATTGCTTCGTATTCGATCTTATTTGTGCCAATAGCAGGACCTCCATTTAAGTAGTTTTCATTTCACAAAATATAATAACATGAAATTTTTATTTCATAAAGTCTGAAAAATATGCATGATTTTTTTATTAAATTTCTTTACAGGAATGTAATACTGATACCTCTCTCCAGCATAGAATAAGAGGCTTTGAAATCTACAGGGAAATGGGCGGAGAGAGATGAAGATAGGATTGAAGAAAGTAATTGTCGGTTTGTTATTGGTCGGTTTCATGTTTTTCTTTTTGCAACAACCAGCGTCAGCCTCAGCAACATCTTTTATCATCATCAATAAATCGAACAATCAACTTGGATACTTTGAAAACAATAAATTGACCAAAGTGTTCAGCGTAGCAACGGGGAAACAGCCATCCTACACACCGGAAGGCAAATTCAAGATCGTCAATAAAATTGTGAACCGTCCCTATTATACGGGGAAAATACCAGGAGGAGATCCAAGGAACCCACTAGGAAATCGCTGGCTTGGCCTGAACGCGAGAGGAACATGGGGAACCACATACGCAATACACGGGAACAACAATGCCAATTTGATTGGTCAATATGTAAGTGCTGGGTGCATCCGAATGTACAATAACGAAGTGCAATGGCTATACAACAGAGTTCCTGTAAATACCCCTGTCATCATTACGACGTCAGGAAAATCCTTTACCGCCCTTGCTACAGCAAATGGTTTTAAAGTGGCGAATGGTTCCACAGTCCCTGTATCTACCTCAGTTTTGAAAAAGGGGAGCCGCGGGTCTGAAGTGAAAAGTCTACAGAAACGACTGACTGAATTAGGATACAATACGAAAGGAATTGATGGCATATTCGGGAATAATACGGATGCTGCAGTCCGTAAATTCCAAAAAGCAAAGAAATTGAAAGTGGACGGTGTTGTAGGTCCAGCAACTAAAAAAGCACTTGGGAAGATGTAAAGGCCTCTTTCTTGGTTTTAAACTAGAATTCCTTTTTTTGGACATAATGTTTGTTCCATTAGAAAAAGTGGCTGATCAAATATGAGATCAACCACTTTTTTACTTAATCCATGTTTTAATTGGCATAGGCAAGATCAAAATTGAAGAATTCCGCATTTTCAGGTGTTGTGTGCATGATTTTGTGTCTGTATGTCTCATAAATGGCATCAATGGTTTCAGCTGAATTTTCACTGTGTGTCCCGATAACGATTTTCCCATTGATATGAGAAAGGTCTGTTTTGGTTACAACATCAAACCTGATCGGTAATCCACTGAACTTTTCACGAAGTTGGTTCAGTATCCATTTATTCGTCCCAACTGGCACTTCACTATTTATGACTAAGGTGAAATCATGTCTTGCAAACTCGGAAATATCGTTTAAAATTTCTTCTACCTCAGACATGTCCACCTCATCTTCTCCAAGGATGGGTATTTCAACGTCTAAGAATATAATTGAGGAGTTCTTATATGTGGATTTCTTGTCATTCGTCAGTTCCATATTGTTATTTTGAGAAATCAATAGGGCTTTTGTATCGCGTTGTTCCTGCAGACACGTCACTTTATGTCCAAGACGAACCAGTTCAAGACCTGAACGCATCGCAACATTACCTGTTCCTACTACCGTGATCTCTTTCACTTAAAACAACTCCTCTACTGAAATGTTTAAAACACTTTCAAAGGTGCATGTATTCGGTTTGGTTGTTATTTCAAATACTACCAGCTGATTGTAAACGGAATATTAATCTCTTATAAAAGTTTATTGAATATTTCAGAGTAAAAGAACTTTGGTCGGTTTATAGAACGTTCAGGATTTGGGGATCTCGTGTTTGAAGTGCAATTTTGATTGAAAGGAAATGGTATGGCCTGGCTGTAAGGAGGTGGTATTAAGTCCGCATTCCGGTTTTCGAAGAACGGGGTGTCCACGCGGTTACCCTTGAAATCTTTTTGTTGTCTTAATCGAGAAACGATAATTTCTCCAATGCGTTTTCCAAGTTTCATCCCCTGTTCAGTATCAACAGGAAAATGGATTCCTGCATAAACCCTTGATAATGAAGCTTGTTCAGCAAGTTGTTGAAGCCGTTTGGCTTCCCCAGGGAAAAAGTAGCTTAGGATGACCGATGCGCAACTAGAGATTGCAGAATGGCCAGAAACATAGGCCGGAAATCGAGGTGTACACAGGATAGGTTCTAATTTTGGATCGTATTGGATCGGACGGGCGACGTCCCAAAGGTATTTGTAATACCATACGACAACGAACGTATCGCTTATCGCTGCTTGTACAGCAGCCAATACTCTTGCCGCATACGTTGGAGTCAAACCATATGTGTCTATCAACCTATCGATAATAGGTGTCCATTGTTTTGTCGCAACTCCAGTTCCCCAGTATTTTGCAATCTTTATTTGTTTTGGAGTAATATTGGCCAATGTCTGCTGTACCAACTTCAACTCGTCTTCCCAATCGATGTCGTCGGGTTTTCGAAGGTTAAAATCAATAAATCCATGAGGTCCTGCAAAACGGTTTCCCTTTCGTCTAATAAAATAAGTCGGCCATGAGCCAGCAAAAGGATCTACCGGGTTATCCGGCGGATTTTTTTCTCCTCCGTAAGGTACCTTTGACCATCTCAAATAATTGTCTCTTTTCATTTCCTCACCTTTTTTGTATTTATTCTTTTATCAGTTTATGGCGAGACAAGTATTTGGTTTGGACATTTATCGAGATTACAGATTTGCCTTGATTTCAAATTAATAAGCGCCTTCTGAATAAGTCAGTTTATAGCTATGGGTATAGATTTCAAAAACATTTCCGAATGGATCCTCCACATAAACAATTTTGAACGGTTTTTCACCTGGATAATATTCACTGATCGGCATTCTCTGTTTTCCGTCATATTCTTTAATTTTCTCAACGATGCCTTCAATGTCGGGATCTTGAAAACAGAAAATGATGGAACCTAATTAATACAAAACATTCAAACTGTTCCTATCTTACTCTTAAAAAACCATAGGCCTATTCCGCATGACTGGTATAAATTAGGAGATATTACTAACAAGGAGGGAAATAAAATGAAGCATATCAGAGCATTATTAGTCAAATTCGTAATGGTTACTGCAGTTCTATGGGTAGTACTTGGTTTATTTTATGGGGTGAATTTTGGAGATATCTTTGCAATCAGCCTCTTTCTTACTATTGCAGCCTATCTAATAGGAGATTTGGTGATATTGCCTCGATTCGGCAATGCAATGGCGACCTTGGTAGATTTCGGGTTAGCGTATTTAGGGGTTTGGATGATTGGTGGAGGTTTCATAGAAGAAAACATCCCATTAGGTCTGGCTTCCTTATACGCAGCGATTGGAATAACTATAGGGGAATGGTTCTTCCATAGTTATATGCAGAATCAAATATTACCCGATGATGATAACGAACGTAATCGTTATGCACGTCAGGATGATTTTGCGACTGAGTTTTCCGAAGAACCTAATCCAGACTTGAACAATGATCGCGATTAGGACTAATTCCTAACCTAAAAAAGAAGAGGGCTGAAACTTCAAATCAAGGAGTTCTCAGCCCTCATCCATTTCTACTTGTAATTTACCTGTCTCCATTGAAAACTTGTCTCCGCTCTCCATAAGATGAAGTTCAATTCCTGACACTGATCCTTCATTGGTTTTATCTGCAGCATAAAAGGAAATATTCCGGCCGTCCATGATCGTCACCATGTTCTCCCCCACCGTTCTCAGATGATTTTGTTCATATATGGCAGCTGTATTTTCATCAATTCCGATCCCGACACCCTTTGTCGTTCCTACCTCATAGATCAACCTTCTAAACCGTTCCCTTTGGGAGAAATGCTGGTCGATAATCAGGTTGGTGATGAAACCGAATCCATCCTTCATCGAAATATCTTTGATTTCATGATTCTCTTCTTCAGCCTGGACAATCATTTTACTTCCCCAAATTGAAGCCCCTGCGCTCGTCCCGGCTAACAGCAATCCATTTTCCCATTTTTCCTTCATTTTTGTCAGGAAATCGCTTTTATTAAAAACCTCAGACAACTTCTGTTGGTCCCCGCCAGAAAAAAACAATGCATCAATGGTGTCCAGTTTTTCCGCGAATTCCTTTTGCTGGACGTTCTTTTGGATATCAAAATGAATAATATCTTTCACTTTTAAAGCGTGAAATGCCTTCTTGTAGTCTTTGAATACATCATCAGGGACACTGCTTGCTGTTGTTACAACTCCTATGCTTCCATAATCGCAGAGTTCTGCAAACATCTTCAGGATTTCTTTATTTCCTTGTTTATCTTCATGGCCCCCTATTAACATGATTTTCCCTGGCATAGTGTTTCACACCCCGTCGATTTACTTAACGATTGTACCCTTTTCTTGGTATTTTTTCGTCTGTCCCATTGATATCATCAATCTTGCCATCAATCGTCCCTTCAACCAACGTATCACTTGTTTGTTCGTGGGTCATTGCCATGCCTGAACTTAATTCTGAATTCTTTTCATAATCAGAGGGATCATAGTTCTTTCCTGCAACCTTGTCGCTATCTTTAAAGTCCTTCTTTCTTGTATCCATTAAAAAGCCTCCAAGTGTTTTTATTTTTCGTTATAAAAGTTTTTCCGAAGAACCTATAAGCTATCCAAAAACAAGATGGACAATATTTTACAGGGAAAAAGAATTGCTGATCGTGCGGTGAATAAAATGCACCTTTTGATGTGAGGATATGAATAGGAGGTGTAAGAATGGATTTCGATTGGATATGGAAAGCCGTGTTAATTATCGTGGTTGGTACTTTTTTATTGCGTATAGCAGGGAGAAAGTCCATCTCACAGATGACCTTGCCCCAAACTGTAATCATGATCGCAATCGGTTCCCTCTTAATACAGCCCGTTGCAGGAAAAAATTTATGGACTACCTTTCTTGTAGGTACTATTCTTGTATTGACTTTAGTTGCCATGGAATTCATACAACTCAAATTCAACCCTGCAGAGAAATTGATTACTGGGAAATCAAAAATTATTATTGAAAATGGAACCTTGAAGGAATCTAATCTAAAAAAGATGCGTTTCACGGTTGATCAACTTGAAATGAAATTACGCCAGCAAAACGTAACCGCTATAGAGAATGTTAAATGGGCAACCCTCGAACCTAATGGGCAAATCGGGTATATGCTGAAAAATGATGCACAGCCTGTTACCAAAAAGGAATTCCAACAATTAAAACAGGATATCGAGGATATAAAAAGGCTTTTGAATCCAAATGCAGCAATCAATCAACCACAAGCTCAGGGAAACCAGACAAAGGATTTGTTTTCTGAAATTGAAAACAACACCTCCCCTTCACCAAAACATCTTCAATGACTATTAAATGCAGTTGAGGATGTAATCAGAGATTGAGATTATACGTATATAAAAACCTTAGAGGTCATCTGTTTATTCAATCTTTTTACAAAATTCTTTTGGTGAACAACTGGTTTCCCTTTTAAAGGCTTTATAAAAACTTGACAGTGTTTCATAACCGATTTGAAAGCATATTTCCGTACTGGTGAGTTCGGTCGATTCTAAAAGGGTGATCGCTTTTCGGATTCTTAACTTTTCTAAATACTTATGTGGTGTAAAACCCGTTTTTTCTTTGAAAATCCGATTCAGATAAAACTGGCTGACTCCGATTTCGTCAGCTAAATGATTCAAGGTGAGCTTTTCATGATAGGTTTCTTCTAAGAACGTTTTCGCTTTTTCTACGAGAGCATTTTGCGGATCATAATCAAGTGTATACAAATCCGGTCGGCATCTTTTGCAAGGTCGAAATCCACTGTGAAGTGCATCATCAGCTGTTATGAAAAAGACGGTGTTTTCATAATTGGGAGCTTTGGATTTACAAGAGGGTCGGCAGAAAATGCCAGTCGTTTTTACCGCATAATAGAATGTATTATCAAAACGTGCGTCACACTTAATTGTTGCTTCCCACATTTTTTGATCGTCAGGTCTTTTGATGTTGTCATATGATCTCAACCTACCTTTTTGAGTAACAAAATATCGTTGGAACACCATATACCCTGCATATAATCCTGTGACGATGACCGGAACAAAAATATACATTTCGAAAAACGGAAGGACAAGGATACAAAGGATGAGTGCGGCCAACGAACACCACCAAGGCAATGTTTTGAATTTTAATAACTTTATGCCGGATGCCATCGATAATATATAAACTAAAATCCCTAAGGATGTCGGAATAAATAAAATATCATTGAATGTCTTGGATGCCAATTCTGTTACAATCACGCCAGCAGCAGCAAAAACGATTACAAAAACGACCATCCTTCTCGGAATATGATTGATCGGGTGCAAAGTTGAAAGTGTTTTTGGAAAGGCACCATCACGACTTAACGAAAATCCCAGTTGAGTGAGGCTTGCAACAAACGCATTTGATGTCCCTGTACAGATGATGAACGCCAGGATTGCTGTTACCCCTTTCGCATTTATCCCTACTATATCCCCCATTATAACACCGACAGGAGATAGATCACTCTCTATATTCCCGAAGGTCCCTGTCCCGATCGTTACAAAGCTTAACGCCAAGAACAGAAGACCGATAATGATCGCACTAATGAGGGTACTTTTTACAATGTCTTTCTCTGGGTGTTTGAAGTTGTTTGCTAAATTACAAATTGCTTCCCATCCAAAAAAAGACCAGAATATGATGGTTACTGCTGTGCCTATTGAATACCAGCCATTTGAAACGAAAGGAGTGAAATAACCCCATTCGATTTTAGGTATGGACACTGATACCGCTAAAAGTAATAATCCAAGCAGGCAAGCACTCAAGAGCAAGGCTACTTTCCCACTTACCTCTATACCATAGAAATTCGAAATACCTGCGATTGTAAGTATCAGTAACGCAACCACCATGTTTTCAAGTTTAGTAAACCCAAACGCCTGGCTGACATAAAAAGCACCTGTCATAGAAACGACTGTTTGCCCTACAGCTGCCGTCACAAAATAAAACCAACCGACTATATTTCCAAAGTGATACCCGAATGCTTTTCGGACAAATGTTGCTGCTCCCCCTGCATCAGCATATTCACGTGAAAGACAAGCAAAAGAATAAGCGAGCGGAAAACCGATCATGATGACAATCAACCAGGATACCAATGACGCTGGCCCTGCAGTTGAAGCTGTAACACCAGTTAAAAACAGTACGCCCGAACCTAAAATCGCAGCAATATACAAAGCAATTCCTTCAAATAAACCAATTGACCTTTTCATTCTCTACACCCCTTCTTTTCTTCCAACCTATCAATGATTGATAAGTCATTCATCGCTTTTCTTGCTGTCTAATTCTTTTCAGAATAGGTACGGGGCATAAGAAAAGAGCAGTGGTCAGCTGCTCAAATGTTCATGCTTCAGTTTCCATGATCCGTTTTCATCTTTCACAAAAACATTGGTTGCACGCCCTGTGCCAGAGGCAAATTCTCCTTCATAAAATTCTTCCCATATGAATGTATACAAACAAACTGCTGAGTGGTCATCGACAGAGATCCACTGGACATCGGCGGCACGATAGATTTCGTCGCGGATTGTATCCCAAGCATTTTCGAAATAATCCTTTATTTCCTCTTTAGTGACACAGGTTTTATCCGAGAACCAATAGACCACTCCATCAGCTAAAAGCCTTTCTATATTGTCAAAATCATGCGTATTCGTTGCGGATATGTAATCATCTAACGCTTTTTCATAACCCATATCGTTCCACCCTTCCCATTATGGAATTAACTTCTCAATATTCAGTGAATGAATATTGAGACTCATAAAATGTATACATATTACCGCTCTTATTCGATGCCGACCTTATTGCTTCTTCGTTCCATCAGTATGACATCCCGCCACACTCCAGCCATTTTGCCTATTCTTTCTCTTCGTCCCACTTTCTGAATCCTGCTTTTTTATGTAATGCCATACTAGATCGGTTTTCAGGAAAAATACCTGCCTGGAGTGTCCATATGCCGTATTTTTCACTCCTGTTTATCAGGAAATCGAGCAGTTTTGTTCCAATGCCTCTTCCTTGGCTCTTTTGACTGACATACACACTCACTTCTGCAACGCCGGTATAGACACACCTATTTGAAACAGGAGTTAACGCAGCCCATCCTATCATTTCTTCTTCATACCTTGCCACGAACCTGCAGTCAGGTAAATGGCCGCTGTCCCAAATTTCCCAAGAGGGAGTTTCCATTTCAAAAGTGGCATTCCCGGTGTCAATACCTTCCTGGTAAATTTCTTTCACCTGATCCCAGTCCTTTTCAGTCATGTTGTCAATCACTAGGGTAAGATCCATTCTGTCATCTCCTGTCCATCTTATATGTCTTATCCATTTCTATTCCCACCTTTCTAATCCTGCAAAGAAAACTTGGCAAAACCAAGCCTGTGGCGACTGAGCCATAGTTGGTCTTATACTTTCTTATAGAGCAAGAAAAACGCCTTCTGAGTTCGAAGACGCCTTTCAATTAAATCTATTCACAGCAGAGGTGGATTTTTTATAAATGAAATGCGGATTGGACGCTAAAATAACCCCGGATAAAATGAACAAACCTCCGACCACCTGTGCTGCAACCAATTGTTCACCTGCAAAAGCAACCGCTAAGATCGTTGTGAAAAATACGATAAGGTGCAAGTAATTCGATGCCCTTGCTGGTCCGACCTTCATGACACCTTCATTCCAACAGATGAACGAGACGATACTTGGAAAAATCCCCAGGTAAACGATTGCCAAGAGGGCTTCGAGCGGCAATACGTCTAAAGGAATGCTTCGATATGATCTTTCGTAAAATGCGAATGGGATTAAACTGATAATTGCAATGAAAATCGTCACGATGAATGTCGTTTTCTTCGGTAGATCTACGCCGAATTTTTTCATCAAGACCGAATAGATGGAAAAAAGGATGACGGCTGCAAACACCAAAAGATCGCCGGGATTGATCCTTAGAGCCAGCAGTGTCTCTAAATGTCCGCCAGTTATGACGATGAACACACCTGCAAACGATAGGATCACACCGAGGTATTGGATTTTAAAGAGATTATCTTTCAAAAAGATCACGGAGAGTAATACCATCAATAGTGGTGCCAAAGAATTGACCAAAGAAGCATTGATTGAAGTGGTGTACTGGACGGCAAGATACAACAGCGTGTTGAATCCAGCAACACCAGTCAATGCCATAACGGTAAGCACTTTCCAATGTTTCTGGATGATCATTTTATTTTTCTTCAAGTCCTTGATGATAAAAGGAAGAAATACAAGAAAAGCTACCGACCAGCGAACAAGCGAAAGCTGGACAGGAGGAATGACATTAACGAGTATTCGACTGATGACGAAATTCGTACCCCAGAAGAATGTGGCAATGACCAGCAACAGATAAGGGAGATCCTGCAATTTTGATAAAACGGTCCTCATTTTCATCGTCTCCTGATTCGAAAAATAGTTTTAGCTAGTTTACTTGATTCCGCGGTTTGTGACAACCAATAAGCACAAGACAATTTGGTAGGCTTAAAAAGCAGTTTAAACTGCTTTTTGTTGTACGTTTCGGAACTATTGCCCCCTATTGTTGGACTTTGTACTTTTTTTAAATCTAAAAATCATAAGCAGAACATAGATGTGGAAGATAATTGCACCGTTTTGAATGGAGATTACACGATTTCAGTGGACAATTGCACGAGTATTAAAATAATTGCACGGTTTCAGCGGATGATTGCACCATTTTAAAAATAATTGCATATTTCTAAGATGGATTGCACGGTTCAACGGTTTATTGCATCAACTTCCAGTTTTTATTGATTCACTCTAAAACAGAAAGACGCCATCGAACAGATAGCGTCCATTTTATTCATTCTGTTTTTTAAAATAAAAGATTTCCCGGTCTTCTTCATCCAAGTTTTCAAGGTATCCGCTTTTCACATACCCTAATGACGAAAACACTTTAACCATTCGATCATTGGATTCGTTCGTGGACGAAAATATTTTCTTAGTTGGGGAGATCCTTTCAAAGTATTGTATCAAGCTACTCGCTATGCCCTTTCTTCTTTCCGAAGGAGGGACGATGATAAGGGAAATGAAGCTGCAATCAAAAAAATCAGTGTTATAGATTAAAAACCCTACGAGGAAAGAATCCGAGCGTGCAACAAGACACCTTCCCTCCAAGATAGCTTTTTCGATCGTTGATTTCCGATTCATATTCCCGAATACTGTTTCATCAATTTGTAAAAGGTCTTCTGAATCCTGTATTTCTGCTGCAGCTGCTCGGATCATTTGCCTTCCCCTTGCAGAATTTGTGTCTCTGCATCTTTAGGAAGATGTTGAACACTTCTCAGATAGGCCGAGACCTTCTGAGCATCTTCATAAGGATAGTCATATTCGAAGTGGTCTGCTACGCTTATCGCTTTTTTCCTGAAGAGGCCACACATTGCAAACAGGGCATCCCAAATTTTATCAAAATCAGGGCCAGGATAGGTCGCAACAAATTGATTCCAGTCCTCTTCATCCAGGAAGTCTCTGAAGTACTTCCCGAATTTGCCTGCACTTTTGCTGAAGTCCGTCTGGATGCCGATATCCCATTCGATCATCTGGATCAGGACATTCCGGTTCACCTGCTCGTACATGAACATGACATAGGACAATTCTTCCCGCCAAATCCCTTTGCTGATATTCAAACAAATCCACCAGAACTCATTACACGTATCCTCGAATTCTTTTTCACCAGGCTCCTTTATATGGAAATCCCGATCATCAGCTGGTGGCATATCACTTACAAGATCATCCTTATCCAGAAGTGGAATGCTAAGGCTATCCCAATTGTAATCATCTATCATTTTTACTGGGATCAGTGTCAAGTCAATCCGATTACCATCCATGAATTGCATGAGATAAGGGAATTTGCCGTCTTTTTCGGCCGGCGGGAGCACTTTATCCTCTGGCATCTGCATCATGATCCTCTCTCCGAAGTAATCCACCCAGCTATGGTCATCTGTAAAAGAGGCAATGTCATTTACAAGATAAACAATGTCATAATCTTGGAAAATGTCTTTCTTGACGTTAGGGTTCACCCGGGAACCGTTCAATACGACCGCTCTTATCCGTTCATCGTTTTCAGCTTTTGACAGGATTAAATCCATCATTTCTTTCTCCGTTCTCATAACCAAACCTCCATTTTTTGTTTTATACACTTCCGTTGAAGCCTTTTTACGGTGGAGGTCGGGCATAAGATGGAGTCGTTAATCGTTACAACTTATCAAAGTCCTTTTTCATATCAATCGCCTCCGATCAATTCCATAATTCTGTTCCTCTTTTTGTTCGATAGCTTTATATAAAATCCTTTTCAGCTGCGAAAAATTATTTCATGACTTTAGCTAAACCGAGTGCGAAATGATTCCAGAGAATTTCTTCCACCAATTCCACTTGGGATGGTTCACCATCTATGATTAGAATCACTTCAGAATGTTTGCCTTTCAGTTTTCTCTTCTTCTTTTTTATGACCATTTCGACAAATAGTCTGATCAAGAACCCTATAAGAAACCCGGTAAACGCTCCGATCAAGCCCCAATATATCGGTCCCCATGCGAGTTTAAACCCGATACTGGCGCCAATTACAGAAAAAGCGGTGGCAAGGGTCATCCCTATGTCCACATGTGAAGTGCCGTCTGACCGATGGATCGTATCGAATAGTTTCCGATCCTCTTGTCGATTATCCAGAGGTACGGCAAATATATTTTCTTTTTTGAACCCATGTTTCTCCAGTGTTGATATCGCCAATTCCAGCGCAGTTGTCGTTTCGAATGTTGAATAGATCTGAATATTCATCACGTCACTTTTTGTCCTTTTACAATCTTGAAGGAAGCGGATTGATACTGATCTTTCAAATAGTCCCTTAACTCTTCTTCACATAATTTATTGTTTTCCACAGTGTTCGTTAAAGAA
This sequence comes from Pseudalkalibacillus sp. A8, assembly GCF_045920555.1. Taxonomy (NCBI): domain Bacteria; kingdom Bacillati; phylum Bacillota; class Bacilli; order Caryophanales; family Fictibacillaceae; genus Pseudalkalibacillus; species Pseudalkalibacillus sp. A8. The sequence continues at coordinate 1,118,951 of NZ_CP174509.1, read as the reverse complement.
TCATACTACATCGGAGGAGAGTTGAAAGGATATGTTTTGACATGGAAGGAAGTTTCAGAAAAGCGATCAATGAGGATTTTGATTGAAGAGCCATTAAGCAACCTGATGTTTGCATTGGCTGGAAAAGGACCATTGTGGATCGAGTCTAAGAGTGTATTACAACCATCCATGTCCAAAATATCGATTTTTTTCCGATGAGGTCCTCTTTTCCCGTTATATCCAGCTTGAAGTTCATTTGTTCAATCATGTTTACGGCATAATCATTGATGAATGAAATATCGAGATGAGTATCCAGGATAAAAATATTGTCCCCTATTTTGTCTAGAACGGCGATGGTATCCATAGGCAATGAATTCATAATCCAATCCCCCGTTTTTATTTTTTAACCACCCTAAAGCGACATTAGAAAAAGACATGCCTATTCTTATACTCTCTATGTAATTTTAAGAAGACCTTTTTTAAAAATAATATCAATAAATTGGTAGAAATGGTATATGAACTTTGAAAAAAGCGCACTTTTCATAGAGAAAAGTGCGCCTAATGTCATGGTTATCTTGTGTGCCAGGCACCTTCTGAAATCCGTTGGGGCATAAGGGCTGAATTTTGGTGCCTGGTATACAAATTAAGGGCGCTTTTCATAAAAAAAATCCTCGTATTTTTCATATTGCTTCTTACTGGACTCCGGTTTTGTTCTCAGTACGAAATGGGCTCCTGCCAATTCCACCAGACATAAAGAGATCAATGCAATGAAACCACTTAACATGCTTAACACATCCTTTATATGGTTTAATTGATTTGACTATAATGTATGAAACGCGTTTCATAGCAAGTGTTATTATCAAAAATAGAGGTGAGGTTCCGTGGCGAATATACGAGATGTAGCGAAGACGGCAGGGGTTTCAGTAACGACGGTTTCAAGAGTCCTGAACAACCATCCCTATGTGAGTGAAGAAAAAAGAAAGCTTGTCTTAGAAGCGATTGAAGAGATGAATTATCATATCAATATCAACGCTGTCCATTTAACAAAGGGTGTAACAAAACTGATTGGAGTTGTCATCCCTTTTATCAATCACCCCTACTTCAGTTCCATTCTTGATGGGATTGCGAACGAAGCCCGAAAGAATAATTACAAGTTGATTCTTTTTCAAACGGATTATGATTTGGACAAGGAAATCGAAGCATTGGAAATGTTGAGGATGAAGCAAATTGACAGCTTGATCATCTGCTCGCGTGAATGTGAATGGAGCATTATTGAGGAGTATGAAACTTACGGATCCATCGTCGTATGTGAGGACGGGCAGAATCAAAACGTAAAATCAGTGTACATCGATCACTATCAAGCTTTTAAAATCGGATTGGATTTTCTGATCAATCGTGGCCATAGACAAATAGGGTATTGTATCGGCAGACGGACAGGGAAGAACAGTAAACAAAGAGAATCAGCCTACCTTGACACGTTGGACAAGATAGGTGAACCTGTTCGTGAAGAATGGATATTCGATCACTCCTACACCATTGAAGATGGTGAAAAAGTGGTCCATCATCTTTTGCGTCTAGCGGAAAAACCGACTGCATTGTTGGTGACGAGTGATCAGGTAGCTGCTGGGATCCTGATGCAGTGTTCAAAGGAAAAAATCTTCATCCCTAATGAACTTTCTATCATCGGTTTCGATAACCACCCTATTTCTGAGTACTTGCAACTGACCACCATCGACCTCCCTTTAGAGAATATGGGAATAGAACTTCTTCACGCAGTGTTGAAAGTTGATACTGCCCATCACAAGCAGATGCCTTTCCGTTTAGTTGAACGGAAAACAGTCAAGACGCTCTGAAGCATGGCTAAGGATCATGATTTGAATCGCGACAGATAAAGCGATTATCACGACAAGACTTGGAAAAATCGAGACAATACCTGAAAAAAACACCTTCACTTTGGACTTACCCCTGTCAAGTGGACAGTAGAGAAAAAACTATGCAGCCAGTGTGGACCGATACTCTATTGGAGCACACTGGTTTAATCGTTTTTGGAATCGTTTGTGGTTGTAAAAGTTAATGTATTCTTCAAGTGTTTGCTTGAGTTCTTCAGCTGTTTTACACTGAGTGAAATAAGAGGTTTCCACTTTGAGATGTGAAAAGAACGACTCAATACAAGCATTGTCGATGCAGTTTCCTTTGCGAGAGTGGCTGCCGACCATGCTCATGTTCTCAATGTGGTTACTGTAGTGTTTAGACGTGTATTGGAACCCTTGATCTGAATGGATCATGGCTCCTCTCACGTCTCTTTCTTTTTTTAGAGACGCTAATGTATTGATGACAAGAGGTAAGTCATTTCGATGCGACAACTCCCAAGCTACAATTTCATTGTTAAATAAATCTTGGATCGCAGAAAAGTGATAGAATCGATCTCCTACTCGAATGTATGTAATGTCCGTTACGTAAACTTTGTTCGGTTTATCCACTTTAAATTCTCTCTTTAGTCGGTTTGGATAACTACCGAAGGTTGCTGACCAAAATATGTTCTCTTTTTTCGTATAGTCGATTGGATCTCCAATTCTTTCATGAGTCTATGCACCTTTTTATGATTAACTTGAAAGCCCTTCTTTCTAAGAGCAACCTTAAGTCTAGGCTTACCATAGAAGGGATATTTTCGGTGAATAGCTATCAAGTGTTCTTTTACATCTGCGTCTGTTCCATACGCCCTTGGCGTTTTTCACGACTATCTTTCCACTTGTAATAGCCTTGCCTTGAAACTTTAGCTATTTCTACTAACCAAGTTATAGGATAACGTTTCTTTAATTGATGAATTACTTTAAAACGTTTTACTTTTGGGATGATCCCTCCCCGTGTAGATTGGGATAACGCTTTTTTAAGTAGTCCACCTGGGCCTTAAGGTAATCTCTCTCTTCTTCTACACTGTTAAAGTTCTTACGAAGACGTCCTTTCATTGGGTTTGGACCATGAGATCTAGACCCTCTACCTTCATTTAGTGACTCTCCATTACGTACCTTTTTCACCCAAGCCTTCACTTGTGTGCTATTACGGATACCTAATTGTTGGGCAACATCCTTATAACTCAGACAGCCCTCCTCATACAATGAAACAGCTTGTTGTTTTATTTCTTTAGTATATTTCTTAAATACTTGCCCTTTTTTAGCCATACAAAATCCCCTCCAAGTAGAAGTGTAAAATGGTGTTTTTTCACTGTCTACTTCAAGGGGATAATAACACTTTTAAGGTGTTTTTTAGCGGGGAAGGTTTAACAGGGCATTGTAAGCATTGATGCGACCGAATTCATAAAGTGTCCCTGCACCGGTAACAGGTACGGTGTTCGATTCGATTGTCTGTCTGACTACCTTCGGATTGCGGTTCAGTGATAAAAGCAATGCAGCCAGTCCACTCACTAAAGGTGTCGCCATGGATGTTCCTGAAAGGTAACCGTAATTATGCTGCCCAGTGCCATTAGGATAGGTCGGCAAAGTAGATAAGATATCGACCCCGGGTGCAGCGAGATCGACCCAAGAAGCTCCGAAGTTTGAAAAGAGGGCTTTCGTATCATCCCTATCAACGGCTGCTACACTGATGCATTGCGCAAAAGCTGCTGGATAGTTATGCTGGTTCAGCCCATCATTACCAACCGCTGCCGCCATCAAGACACCCCTGCTTTGGGCATATTTCACGGCATCATGGAGGATTGAACTGAAGGACGTTGTCCCGAGGCTCATGTTGATGACTTTCGCCCCGTTATCCGTAGCGTAGACAATTCCCTGGACAACACTGCTTAAAGAGCCTGTCCCATCATCACCGAGTACTTTGATGTTCATCAAGGTAGGATTGATTGCAAGGCCAGCTACACCGATCCCATTCCTAGTGACAGCTGCTGCTATCCCTGCTACGTGAGTTCCATGACCATCGAAATCTTGTGTGGACGAGGAATCTGAAAAATTGGCATTCAAGATGATTTTAGCTTGTAGATCTGGGTGGGTCGCATCGATACCTGTATCAAGAACAGCAATCGGAACCTTTGTGGAACCTCTGGTTATGTTCCAGGCCCGGGTGGCTACGATCTTCATAACCCCCCATTGTTGTGAAAACAACGGGTCGTTCGGAACAAGCTGTTTTTTGACGATGGCATCTCTTTCCACGTATTCGACTTCATCCCAATTCGCATAACATTGAAGGCAAGTATCGATTTGAGAAGGAGCAGTCTCAACAACCTGAACACCCAATTCCTTTATATCCCGGATCACTTTGGCGTTGGCTAGTCGATGGATCTGAGCACATTTCTGACGAGGGGTTTCGGCGTGAAAACGGATGAGGAGTCTATTAGGGGAGTAATTCATTTTAGTTTTCCTTTACCTCTTTCTATCATTTTTATTAATAGTTTACGCATTTTAGTAGATTCAGGTCACGGCAAGATAGTGAAAATAGGCGGGTCTGATTTGTTTTTTTAAGATTATAAACAGTAAGCACGAATGAACTTGACTTGGGGGATTATTAGGTGCTCGTCTATACATAAATGCACATTCTTCATAGCATGTAGTATATCTTTTTATCTAAATCAAGGGAGGGGTTCAGATTGAGGAAAAAAGGGCTTTTTGATAAAGGGGAAACAGTCCGGCATGCAAAAAAGGAAAGCAAATGTAAAAGTTGTCTTTGCGATCTGCTAAGAGATCTGGAAAAAGGTACTCTGATCAGGCTGGCTTTTCTAGAAGACTTTTTTGAAGCGGATCAGGAATATCGATTTGTATGTTTTGATGAAAAAACGTGCTGTGTAACTTTGATCGATCCTACTGATAACAATGCATTCGTTTTGGACTGTAATGAACTTGTCGCATTTGAAATTGTAAACGTAAATGGACTGCCAGCATCTGCAGAGTAACGTTATACAATAGTTTGATGATAGAAGGAGGGGAATTATGAAAAAACATTTTGATGAGTGTGATACTTGTATCTGTAAGTTATTCCGCAAGTTGGAAACTGGCACTACGATTCAAATTGCCATAGATAACACGGATGAATATTTCGAGAATGAGGACTTTGTTTTCTTGTGTCTAGATGAAAGAAAGTGCTGCATAACCGTAAATCGACCTCAAGAAGATTCGATCGTATTTTTTGATTGCACGCGGATCGCCGGAGTAAAGATTTTTGAGAATGATTAAGAAAAAGGAGGGATATTGTTATGAGTTGTGGATGCAATAAAAAGGATTGTAAAGGTTGTGTTTGTGACCAATTCAAAAAGCTTAGAGTGGGGGATGTCATCCAAATCACCTTAGGGGATGATGAGTTTTTCGAAGATCAGGATTATATCTTCACATGCTTTGATCATAAAGACTGTTGCGTAACTCTGATTGATGCAAGTGATGACAATCCATTCATAGTCGATTGCCAGCGGATCAGAGGGATCAAATTCATTACGAATACTACTCTTGTTAACGGTTAACAATTCAACGTTTTTTACGTAAAAACACGTGTATGCACCTTTTTCATAGACTAAGCCTGTATCTCCTCAGGCCATACTACATGTTTTTAGACGAAAAGCCCTGCAATTTTTTAAAGCAGGGCAATCTGAAATTATTCTTTTATTTCATTTCTTATTATAAAATCCGTAACTCCTTTTATCAGCCGTCTGCCAGCGGGAACGATGGATCCGAATACATCGCAAGATTTCCTTCCCGATCCTCTGGCACGTTCCGGTCTGTCGGTCCAGAACCAGGAATAATGAGTGCGATCGGCGAAGGTTCGTTACTTTCGGAGGCCATCAGTGACCCATATAAAGTGCCTTCTGGTGTTTCAATCGTCAGGAGGTCTTCGTTTTCATCAGGCTGCTCAGCGGTACCATCACCTTTTTCAAGTTCAAAAGGAAAGCTTTGACCTGATTGGGTGAATGTTCCCGTTATTTTACCTTTTTCCAATTTTGATCTTCTGCCCTTGCAGGGGCATTTTAAAATTGACCTTATCCCCATTCAGTTTTATTTCCAATAACCCGAAGTCCTCTACATTTTGTACTGGTATGCTGATCGTACCTGTCAACTCTTCTTTTTCATCAAACTTCACGAGGATGTTGAGTGGTTGGTCAGGTACCTGAATCGCGCCATTCCATGTTCCTTTCAATCGCTCTTCCGATTGCATTTGCTCATGATTCTTCTGATTACTGCATCCGCTGATCACACAAACCATCATGACAAGGATGAGGAGCCTATAAATTTTACTCATCTGAACCTCTTCTATTTATCTGCTTGGTCCATATACGTTTTTATGTGAGTAAGGTCCCTCAGAAAGTGATTTTCTACTAATCCCGTTTTGTCTCGTCTATAGTATAGATGTTTTATAATCTTTTTAGTGTCCCTCGACGATTTACAGGACCTATAACCAGAAAAATTGATGAGGAGCTTGATATGAACGGTTTATTAATCAAATCACCTTGATTCGATCATATATTAGACGGGAGGAAAACATGGGAGATTAGAGGAACGAATCCCATTATCCGGGGGAAGATTGCTCTGATCAAAAGCGGTACAGGGATGATATTCGGTACTGCCGACCTGATTGATTGTAGAAAAATAAGCTTGGAAGAGTATCAACAAGGAGAAGCCTATCATTGTGTTCCTAAAGAGAATCATATCACCCGCACCCTACAAGAATACATATGCATGGGTACTAACTGACCCGAGGCGGTCTAAAACACTATTCCTTATGATCATCCGAAGGGGCAGTCATTTGGGTAAAACTAGCAGGACACAACGGACTCCAAGAACAACTTGGGAAACGGGCTTTCGTATAAACCCGTTTCCCGATGTTTGCTTCTATTTGCTGATGAGTTCAAGATCCCATCGTTCCTCGACTATAGGCGTTTTTGTCCATTCATCATTTTGTGTTTCTTCTGTGAATTTGAAACCAAACTTTTGATAAAGAGAACGGGCTGCATCCAGAACGCTTACTGTCCATAAAAAAACATAGTCATAATTTTGGTTTCTACAGAAATCGATTGCAGTTTCCATAAGTTTCTTGCCGATCCCCATTCCATGATAATTTCTATCGAGCATAAACCAGCGTAGCTGAGCCACTGTGTCACTGTATTTTGTAATCGCTATCGACCCAACAATTTCACCTTCTACTTCAGCGATCCAAAGTTCGCCTCCTTCGTTTTGAAGCCGGAATTCTGTCAACCCCTTCATCACATAGCATTCGAACATTTTTCCAAAATCGTAAGTTTTTTCATAAAACCTTCCATGGAGGTAGGCTACGTAACCGATATCCCCGGGCTTGAATGGCCGTATTACAACATTTGGCTTGTCTGAATGTTGTGACTGGTGAACAGATTCAATGGTTTCCATGGCTGTAACAAGTCTTGTAAGATCGTCCTCCGAGAAATTTTGGATCATTTTCCCTACCCCACGGTTTGCATTTTCAACAAGTTCGTTGTAAATGGCGATTCCATGATCAGTCAGGTAAAGCAGGTATTGTCGTTTATCATTAGACGACTGTTTCTTTTGGATGATCTTTTCATCTTCGAATTTTTGCAAGATACGGCTCATATAACCGCGATCAATGCCAAGGTTTTCTCTGATTTCCGTTGCTGTGCAGCCATTTTTTAAATAAATTTCAGTGATGACCCGAGCTTCTGTAAGGGGAAAAGGCTGGTTATAGATGTCCTGATCGATTTTTCCTAATACGTTTGCATAGAACCTATTGAATTTCCTTACCTTTTCTATGTATTGTTTTGTTGACATGAAAAAGCCCTCCTTTATTATTAAAAAATTCGAACCACTTTAAATGTAAATGATATAGTTGACTTTGTCAACTATATTTCGATAGGAAAGCCGATCCTTTTATCAGAATCGGCTTCATTGTAGTTTTATAGAGCGTCCATCTTCTATTTTGTGAAGTTCAAGTCCCACGTTATTCCGTAAGCATCCTTCACCTTGCCATACTTCGCTCCCCAAAATGTATCCTGTAAATCCATCAAAACTGTACCATCTTTACTTAAACGATCGTAGAGGGTTTGGATTTCTTCTTCATTCTCCAGTTCAAGGACCAATGAGATATTGCTGCCTTTTTCAAGCCCTTGCCCAGGAAAAGTATCAGAAACCATGAAGAACAATTCACCCTTCTTGAACTTTGCATGCATGATCCGTTCATCCGCTTCAGGTGGAGTCGGGAAATCTGCCTCACCGAATGTTTGGCTCTCAATGACCTCACCTTCAAAAAGGTCCTTGTAGAAACCTAGTGCTTCTTTCGCATTTCCATCAAACGTCAGATAAGGTACAGCTTGATTTTTCATCCGTTTCACTCTCCTAAATTCATAAGTTTGACCACTCCCTAATTATAATCTTTTTCCTAACTCATAACAAGAACAATTGTTCGTATTATTGTAAATATTTAATAAATTTTTCCCTTTTACATTATAATGTGAGTAAGAAATCACATGATGGAGCAGAAGTGTGATGGCAACGTTACCCAGGCCTCCTTGTTAATATGTAAGAGCACACCGCATCCGAGGTCCTCCATTTTGAACATACACCAGATCAAATTTGAGAGGAGCCTTCTAGTATGAACTATAAACCTAACATTTGATTTACAATCTTTATCATCTTGCTTCACCTCTGGGCTTCTTGAACCGATAACGACGGGATATTTGCATCATCGGATCAACTCCAACATGAGAGCGACAATCGATTCGTTCCAATCGTTTGGAATGAATGGTGTACTGATTTTCGCTGGATTAAGCTTCGGATATTTTTCCTCAGAAGTTGGGATATTTGGTGGATTTGGTTTCATAGGGGGACATCTGTGGATTGTTTTCAGTGTATTTCTCCATTACTCATCAAAAATGATGAAATAACAAAAGGAAGCTGTCCTCATTGGACAGCTTTTTCAAAAAATGAGGCTGTCACAAAACAATAGTGTCAGACACTTATGTGATAGCCCAATTCTCTTTTAAACTAGTACTCTATTCCAATGGCGGTGTTTAGCGATCGCTTCGACGAATTGATTGATAAATTCGTTGATATTGTCTCCAACTACGACACCTGAGCTGTTGTCAAAACCGATTTTCCTGATCCATTCTGTTCCTTCATGGGTGGCACCGATCGGTTTGAAATGGTTGAATGCTTCAGAAATGAAGTAAGTAGCGTCATTATAGAACTTCCTGTTCTCATAATTTCCTCCTATAGCATAGACCGCATCGAATAAGACGGAATCAGCAGTCAGGAAGGTATGAGCAACTTCAAGGGTCCTACGGTCTGATCCTTTGAGCAAACCCAGCTTGTCACTGACGATTTCAGGTTGTACGCCTTTTTCCTCCAGTTCCTCCAACACAGGAGCAACCTCTTTACCATTGAAGCCATCTGATACAATAACCGCAACTTTACGTGTATCTGGTTTTTTCACAGTATTATCCATGCTTAACGCAGGTGATGATTTTGTGACATTAGAATCCTCACCTTGAGGTGTGTCAGCCCCGATCGCGTCTGCTACATCGGCGGCTAATTCCATGCTGACATTTGCAAACATGTCGACGACTTGCTGTTGTACAGATTTACTTTCCACTTTTCCAAGTTCAAAACTGAAGGCTTGTTTGATATCCTCTTTTTCATGCTTACTCATACTGTTCCAAAACAAGGTCGCTTGTGAGAAATGATCTTTGAAGCTATCACTTCTGGCACGTATTTTATGACCTTCCACCTTTTCCTGGTAGTGCTTGAAGCCGCCTTCCTCTTCACTTGCTGTTTCAGGAGTATTTTGTGCAAGTGAGTTTTTATGATAGCTGACTTGTCCTTTGTTGATCGTATGTCTTCCATAGCCATCACGCTGGTTGTTATGGAATGGACATACTGGCCTGTTGATCGGCAGCTCATGGAAATTCGGTCCGCCTAGACGGATCAGCTGGGTATCTGTATAAGAGAATAATCGGCCTTGCAGCAACGGATCATTCGAAAAATCTATGCCTGGAACGACATGACCCGGATGGAACGCAACTTGCTCCGTTTCTGCAAATACGTTATCTACGTTTCGGTTCAAGGTCAATTTCCCGATCAACTTCACTGGCACCTCTTCTTCCGGCCAAATTTTTGTCGGATCAAGGATATCGAAATCAAACTTGAACTCATCTTCCTCTTTTAGGATCTGCACGCCTAATTCGTATTCTGGATAATCTCCATTCTCAATCGATTCATAAAGATCTGCACGATGAAAGTCCGGATTTTTCCCGGATATTTTCTGGGCCTCATCCCATACGAGGGCGTGCGTTCCCAGTACTGGCTTCCAGTGGAACTTGATGAAATGGGCTTCTCCTTTTTCGTTTACGAAACGGAATGTATGGACACCGAAACCTTCCATCATACGGAAGCTTCTTGGGATCGCCCGACCGGACATCGCCCACATCACCATATGAGCAGACTCCTGATTATTCGCCACAAAATCCCAGAACGTATCATGTGCAGTGGCTGCTTGAGGCATTTCGTTATGAGGTTCTGGTTTTAACGCATGGACGAGATCAGGGAATTTCATTGCATCCTGGATGAAGAAAACCGGGATATTGTTCCCTACTAAATCGAAGTTTCCTTCATCTGTATAAAATTTCGTCGCAAACCCGCGTGCATCCCGTACCGTTTCTGCGGAACCCTTTGATCCGGCCACGGTTGAAAAACGGACGAAAACAGGGGTTTTCTTAGAAGGATCCTGCAAGAAGTCCGCCTTCGTATATTTTTTCATCGACGATTCATAAACCTGGAATTCACCGTGAGCAGCAAATCCGCGAGCATGCACGATTCGTTCAGGGATACGCTCATGGTCGAAGTGCGTCATTTTTTCACGGAAATGAAAGTCTTCCATCAAGGTCGGACCACGTTCACCCGCTTTTAATGAAAATTCATCCTCAGAAACTTTGACACCTTGGTTGGTCGTCAATTTCTTACCTGAATCATCCACACGATCTTGTTCAAGCTGTTCATGTTTCTTATTTTGCTTATCACTCATCGCGCCGTTCCCCCTTAGGACGTTTATTATGTAATAATGATTACACATTAGGGGTGTACCCTACCGATGAAACAACGAAACAAGTTTGTTCTATATGAATCGATTTTACCAAAAGAAAAATCCCCCAAACTACAAGGGAGATTCCATAATCAACGTTCAGGCAGCTTTTTTCGAGATGTTGCGGGGCTTTCTTCCTAAACCATTGACAACAAGGACACCTGCTATTGCGATGATACCACCGATCAAAGAAAGGGTGCTTGGCCATTCTTGCAGCCATACCCATGCAGTGAAAATCGCGATAACCGGTTCGATATAGAGCATGCTTGTCACGGTACTCGCCCGTCCGAGTGAAAGCGCAGTCGCCCATGTAATGTAAGCGACAGCTGCAGGAAATACCCCTGTATAGAGTGCGGCTAAATTCGCTTCAAGTGTCGCGTGTTGTATATCTTGCAAAACACCAGGTGTAAAGATGAAAAACGGTATTGTTCCTGCCCATGTAAAATAAGCCGTCAATTCAAGCGGGCTATACCGGTAGTGAAGAGACTTCTGAAAAACAAAAAACAACGATGTGGCGATTGCCGCCATCAATACTAGAAAAGCTCCCCTTGAAATACTGAAGGATGATCCAGATGTTCCTAATGTGATCAGAAGAATACCAACAAACCCGATCCCAAGACCGATCCATCCCGAAACCCCTGGACGTTCCTTCAAAAAGAGAACAGCGATCAAAGCGGTGAACACGGGCGTCGAACCAATCAACATCCCAGCGGTACCTGCCGATACAGTCAATTCACCGAATGTGACCCCGATATTGTAAATGCTGATCCCAACAAAGCCTAACAGCAAGATTTTCATCAGATCTTTCTTATAAGGCACTCGGATTCGGATCCCTGGTAAAAGAGAGAGAAGGATGAAAATCATCGATGCGATGAAGTAACGTGTCAAAACCAAATGACCTGCAGTATATCCGCCGTGAAGACTAGCACGAATCGCTGCAAATGTAGATCCCCATATGATGACCGTCGTCAATGCCATCAAAAATGCTTTGGTGTTCATGTTCCCTCTCCCCTATAATCTGTCATATTTTCTAATTCGAAGTTATCACTGTGTTCGCCGAAAAGCAATCAAATATTTTATAATTTCCAATCTTAATACAAGGCTGTTTCTAAAAGTTTGTTGCTAATTGAAAGCAGATAAGGAGAGGAATGGACATCGATTAGCAGCGAGACCCCGCAAGCGAGGAACGAGCTGAGGAGGTTTGCAGATTTCCCGCGGAAAGCGAGTATATTTCCCAATTTCAAAAAACAACAATCTATACAAAACAGCCTAATGCAATTTTCTTTACATACTTGTGGAATAAGTTTTAGATTTGAGGTGATACCTATAAGCAGGTGAATACATATGGATATAAAACATTTACAATATTTCATTGAAGTGACTCGGTTGAAAAGCTTCAGTAAAGCTGCTGAACATTTGTTTGTGACACAACCGACTATCAGTAAAATGCTGAAGAATTTAGAAAGTGAGCTAGGAGTGCCACTTTTTGATCGTAGAGGTAATAAGGTGGAACTGACAGATTCAGGAAAGGTCATTTATGAGCAAGCACAGGTGATTGATAAGGCTTTTAAAGACTTGCAATTTCAATTGGATAATCTCCAGGATCTGAAAAAAGGACATATCAGTATTGGGTTGCCCCCTATGATCGGCTCGCTCCACTTTCCGAATGTGATCGGACGTTTCCAAGAACAATATCCTGATATTACGATCCAACTAGTCGAAAAAGGATCTAAGAGGATTGAGGAAGATATCGCTAAAGGAGATCTTGATATCGGGGTTGTCGTTCTGCCCGTTAACCAAAACATATTTGATTTCTTTCCTTTTGAAAAAGAAAAACTGCAGCTCGTAGTGCCCCTTGAGCACTGGTCATCAAAAAAGGAAAAGGTTAGTCTCGGACAATTGAAGAACGAAGATTTTATTCTGTTCAATGAAGATTTCGCACTTCATAACCGCATCATTTCTTCATGCACGGTTGCGGGATTCAAACCCAACATCATCTCAGAAAGTTCCCAATGGGATTTCATCGGAAAAATGGTTGCCTCCAAGTTAGGTATCGCACTGATGCCTGCCAGCATTTGTAAAGATGTAACCAGTGATGTAGCCATCATTGATGTGACTGATCCAAGTATCAATTGGGAACTTGCGCTCATATGGAGGAAAAAAGCATACCTTTCTTATGCATCAAGGGAATGGTTGAACTTCACCATAGAACAATTGAAAACTTGAATCATGGATTGGCCACTTCTTTAGAAGTGGTCTTTTATTTTGCTGTTTAAGTAAAGAGTGTTGTTTTTTCACCATCCTATCGTGGGGGAAATCTATCTCGTCTCGTATATTTCCACCGCTTTCAGTTTCTCTTCAACAGCATTATCAAATTAAAAGTTTTTGCAATACCAACAAACTTTTAGAAAACAGCCTTCATTTTCCATAGCCATCAGCTATTTATGTAATCATTTTCATAGACAATATCTATGTAATCTATGAAAATAATCAATTTTACTTCTACAAAAAACGGGCTTACAATCACCTCTGTAAGTGATTTGTTTAATCACAGGTATTCCTGTCTTTTATAAATTCATGAAGGGTGATTGGGATATGGAAATGAAAAAAGCACGGCATAGCCGGATCATTAATACAGACCAGGTCATGGCATGTGATTTAAATAATTACAATACTTTGTTCGGCGGTGTATTGATGAAAAAATTAGACGGGGTCGCTACGATCTCCGCTCGCCGCCATTCTAGGGCTAAAGAATGTGTCACAGCTTCGATCGACTCCATTGATTTCTTAGCACCTATACACCAGAGTGACTCTGTATGTATCGAATCCTATGTTTTCTATACTGGTAAAACATCTATGGAGATTTTCTGTAAAGTGATTGCTGAAGATATGATGACTGGCGACCGACGTATTGCAGCTACAGCATTTTTGACATTCGTCGCGTTGGATGAACATAAGAAGCCAATGGTAGTTCCTAGTGTAATCCCAGAAACTGAAGAAGAGAAGACATTGTTTGAAACCGGTGCTGAACGCGCAGAAGTCCGGAAAATCCGTAGAAAGAAAAGCAAGGGGTTGGCTGAATCAATTTCCGTAAAAAAACCTTGGGATGAGGAAGTTGAAACTAAGGAAAGCGAGGGAGCATTATGATCGCTTTAACAAGTTTACACAAGTTACAGCAAATCAAAGAAAAAATTGAAGTTATCAAAATGGATAACCCCGATGTTTATCGAGATATCCTCCATTTGATCAGTTTGACAAGACAATTGCAATTCCGTTATCAATACTTGGCGTGTCTGCTTACTGAGGAAGATGCAGGGAGCCATTACCCGAATTTCACAAAACAATCGGTGATTGATTTATACGTCCACGAAGTCAATAGAATAAAAGCGACTGATCATAATAAGATTACCTTAGAATTATTTTCAAAGAATAAAGAATGTGGTTACGACAAAATTTGCTTGCTGTTTCTCGGTATTTCCCCTGAAAAGTTAAAAGGAATTGGGTAAAAAAGGGGAGGTGTCCCCTTTTTTAAATTATTGGCTCTGTTATACTTCATTGTTGATAATGGCGAAATTCTCTATAACACCTACTTGTTAATTAGATTGTTCAACCCCCTCAAAGACGTCTGTGATCGCTTGTTGTAAGTTCGCTTTCACTTCTGCTTTATCTCTGAAGGAAAGTCCTTCTTTCACCATCTTACTTGCTATATCAGCACGCGTTCCTGTAATGACCGCATTACATCCCATTAATGAAATGCCATCAATGACTTTCAACAAGTGATGGGTAACATCACCCTCCATGTCTGCTACACCTGATAAGTCGATGATCAAGGTTTGGATTCTTCCTCTGCCCACTTCAGCCAAAACCTTATCTTCTATCGTCTCGGAACGGTATGCATCTATTGTTCCGATTAACGGGAATATCGCCGTTGTAGTACTGATAGGGATGATTTGTACAGATAGATTTTCCACCAATTCCCTTTCTGCTTCAAGCAGCCTATCCTTATACCTGGAATAACTGAGGAAAAATACATTCAGAAACTTGTCGATCTGTTCATTGATCTTTTTTTCCAGTGCATAGAATTCTTCTCTAGAATCAGATTTATTTTGTTTTTGATCATATCTGTAGAGGAAACTCCAGAGGGTTCTTCGGATTGCTTGTACCCAATCCAGTTTAAACATCAATGTCATGGAATACTTGGCCCATACGATTCCTTCTTTCTCAGCGAATTTCTCAAGATCCTCAATTTGCCGTTCCACAACATATCCGATAAGTTTATGGGCGTTTTCAATGAGATTGATGTTCCCAATTATTTGGATTTCTTCAATTTTATCTCTTACATTTCCAGCTTCTGCTAGTAAGTTTTCTTCGATTTCCTTTTGATGTTGATTGAAGAATTCCTTAATCTGATTTCCTTCTTGTAATATTAAACTCACTTCAATCACTCCTCTAAAAGAGAAAATTTCTTTAAGAATGTATAGTAAACTTGAATCTAGGTCTCCTTTATCTTAGCAAAGTCTGATAATTCCGTAAATAAAAGTGGTATTGAATATACAAGTTTCCTCATTTGATACATGTTTTCCATCTCAGTAGAAACACTAATTACGTAAAAAACTTAAGCAGGAGGAAAAGGAATGCAGAATCAAATGAATCCAAAAAGTTTTCAGCAGCCTCAAGCAACCAATTTGCAGCAGCAGAATCCAAAACAGTTCGGAATCCCGACTGGCAACTTACAACAACACACTCAGCAACCTTCGGGGTTACAGCAAAATCCCAACCAATCACCAAATCGTGTTCCCCCAAGTATGGCTCATGGGGGCCACGAAATGTTCGACAGCCATGAAGTTTTATCTTCAATCAAAGGTATGCTCGATCAGTATCTCCTTTATGATCAATTCATCAAGGATCAGGAGCTGCGTACGATCCTTTATCGTCAACATAGCTTCATTACCGACTTGTACAACACAATCGTAGAAGCCTTTTCTGCTGGACAAAAGCCGACTCACTCAACACGTGTTTATAAGATGCAGCAAAACAACGACACTATTTACGGGCTAACCCCAGGTCAACCGAAAAAGCCATTCACCTCTGCCAACCAAGTGAATGATGAAAGCGTATCAGGGTATATGCTAGGTTTGTCTAAGTCCACTTCTTCTTTATTGGCAATGACTGCATTGGAAATGACGAATCCTGTTTTAAGAAGGGTCATCGCGGATAGTGTACCGAATTTCATCGAGATGGCATATGAAATCTACCTGTATCAGAATAAGCATAATTATTACCAGGTAGCGCAGCTGAATCAACAGGATATGGCGCAAATGCTACAGAGCTACGCCCCCGCACAAAACATACAGCCAAATCAATTCAGACAATAATTCCAAAAAAGAAGCTGGCCATTCTTAGGCCAGCTTCAGAGTGTAGAGAAACCTTGGGTTTTTCTGCACTCTTTTCATTATCAAATAGATATTAAAGGTTAATAAGTCATTTTTTGATAACGAAAATTATAAAAAAAGATCGCATCCTACCCGGTTAGTTTCTCTAGGTGGTTTGCGATCTTTTTCATGTTCTGACTGGCTGCTGGGCATCAGCGCTTGTTCATGAACCTTTTCTCTTCCACGTAACCTACAATAGCGAAGCACGTGGAGCTGTTTAGCGTCCGCAAAGCTTCGCTCTATGGTTTCACTTCTTTTTTTTAGAAGCATCTTTCCTGATTTATAGAGCCGGTTCTGCCGAACCCAGTCTTTACTATTTTCCCATTTGAACTTCCATTTTGGAAACAATCCTTTTGTAGGGTGAAAACGACGGTGACTAATAACACCAAAGATTTGTTTATCTTGAAGACCTCTACAAATTGGTACAGTTAGATAACCTGAGTCAAGCGCAACAACTTCCACATTAAAACCAAAACGTTGTTCTTGCCGCTCAAGCCGCTCTAAATATGGACCTGAATCATGGACATTGCCAGGAGTGACAAAGATATCTGTAATAATGTTGTACTTGAAGTCCGTTGTGCGGTGATCTAAGTAGAAAAAACCTTCAGGTTTTCCTTCGCGGAACATATAGCCACTTTCGGGATCGGTTGTACTTACCTTGATTTCCCGTTCGTCGTTCACCTCCTTCCAATTATGAACGACTACAAAAAAGGCGAAACGGCCTTAGTCCTATGGAGTATAGGGCTAAAGCCGCTTAAAGCTGTTTTTATTATTTCCACTGTCTACTTTACAGGGGGCTGTTCATTCTCGACAGCCTGAAGCTGGCCATTCTAAGGCCAGCTTTTTACCTTTTATTTTAGTTAGGTTTCAATGTTTCTATTTCTCAACTTTCTAGCGCCTATTCCTAACTTTTGGTTCTCTATTCCTAACTTTCATGGTTTCTTTCTCAAGTCGGCATCTTCTTCCCATGAAGTTTAAATAGCCGTTACCTCTCCTGCCAGATCCAGTGGTGTAGTGGAATGAGTCAGGTGTTCTTGTAGCTCTGCCTCATACCTTTGCTTTTCTTCGTTTGTCCATCCCAGCTGAACCGCCATCCTTTCAATAACAGGTCTTCTCCATTTGTAGACCCATTCGATATCGAAGAAAAGTGCTCCGGTACGGCGGATGAAAAAATCGATCGGCTTGCTTGCCATTTCTGTATCGATGCTGTATTGGAGGATAGCCTGAAGATATTTTGGCATTGATCCTTCGTCTTCAAGACTAGTGTATATATCATATACATGATCGATGTTCGAACCGTAACGTTGGACTAATATTTTTGCTAGATTTTCATCCAGCCCTAATCGTACGCCTTGTTCAGCCTTTTCTTTTTTAAATGCTTGAAAATTCGTAGAACCGCCAACATCCCCACCTGAAATCGGCAAATGTTTCGTTTTACAGCCTGGGTATGTTCCAAATCCCTCTTCACTCAATTGTTCTGACACGAGATTTACGATACTTGCTGCCATTTTACGATATCCCGTCAACTTTCCTCCAGCGATAGTAATCAAACCCGAGTCAGAAATGAAAATTTCATCTTTACGGGAAATCTCTGACGGATCTTTACCTTCCTCATGAATTAAAGGTCGCAATCCTGCCCAGCTGGACTCGACGTCCTCTGCCGTTATCTTCAAGTCTGGGAACATGAAATCAATGGCGTTTAATACGTATTCCCGATCTTCATATGTCATCCTCGGTGTCGTTATATCGGAATCATATGTCGTATCCGTCGTGCCTACGTAAGTTTTTCCGTCCCTCGGAATCGCAAAGACCATCCGCCCATCTGGTGTATCGAAGTAAATCGCCTGCTGTAAAGGAAAGCGTTCCCTGTCGAAGACGAGATGAATTCCTTTCGTCAAGTGCAAAGTTTTCCCTTGCTTCGATTTATCACGGTCTCTTAGTGTATCGACCCATGGCCCAGCGGCATTGATGATCTTTTTCGCCCGGACCTCATACGTTCCACTGCCTAGTTGATCCTTCAGAATCACACCTACTGCCCGCCCTTTTTCGTCGTAAATAAAATCTTCAACTTTCACATAATTGAGTGCATTTACGCCGTGTTCGACGCCTTTCTTGATGACTTCGATCGTCAACCGGGCATCATCGGTACGATATTCGACGTAGTAACCGCCGCCTTTCAGGCCTTCCTTTTTCAAAGTCGGCTCTTTCTCAAGTGTCTCGTCACCACTGAGCATCTTCCGTCTTTCGCTTCGTTTTACACCAGCTAAAAAATCATAAACCCACAATCCGATCGAGGTGCTGAATCGTCCGAACGTCCCTCCTTTATAGATCGGCAAAAGCATCCATTCCGGAGTCGTGACATGGGGGCCGTTTTCATATACGATTGCACGCTCTTTACCGACTTCTGCTACCATCTTGATTTCAAATTGCTTCAAATAGCGGAGGCCCCCATGAACCAGTTTCGTCGAACGGCTCGAGGTGCCAGCCGCAAAATCCTGCATGTCGACAAGTGCAGTATTCATCCCTCTGGTGGCTGAATCGAGCGCAACACCAGCGCCAGTAATCCCGCCTCCTATCACGAACACATCGTATTCTTCACTTTCCATAGTTTTTAATTTCTCAATACGGTCTCTGCTTGAAAATGATGGTTTCATACTCTGCACTCCTTTTTTATATAAAACTCGATTTTTACAACTAGCTATGCACGTTCAACTTATCTTCTACTATACGTATTTACGATTTCTGGGATAAATAAAACAAAAAGAGACCACAACTTCCTTATAAAATCGTATGACCTTATAAGGTGTTGTGGTCTCTCCGTTTCTCCGACCAGAAATATTAACTTGATTTCATCTTAGCATACTTTTTATTTGAATGCCATAGTTGCGTGTACCGCTTTTTTCCAACCTTCATAAAGGGAATTTCGTTCCTCTTCAGCCATGTCGTCTTTAAAGGTGCGATCCACTTTCCACTGCTTCGAAATTTCAGAACGATCCTTCCAATAACCGACAGCAAGGCCAGCCAAATATGCCGCACCCAATGCGGTCGTTTCATTCACGACTGGGCGTTCTACTGGTACCCCCAATATGTCGCTCTGGAATTGTGTGAGGAAATTGTTCTTCACGGCACCGCCGTCTACCCGCAAAGCTTTTAATGAAATTCCTGAATCTGCCTCCATTGCGGTCAACACATCCTTTGTCTGATAAGCCAATGATTCAAGTGTAGCCCTTACGAAATGTTCCTTAGAGGTTCCGCGGGTGATACCGAATACTGCCCCTCTTACATCACTATCCCAATATGGCGTACCAAGTCCTACAAAAGCAGGGACGACATAGACTCCTTCAGTCGATTCTACACGCTCCGCATATTTTTCACTGTCAGCAGCATTATTGAACATCCTTAATCCATCACGCAGCCATTGGACTGCTGAACCGGCAACGAAAATACTGCCTTCTAGCGCATATTCGACTTTCCCATCGATTCCCCAAGCGATTGTCGTCAAGAGGCCATGATCTGAATTCACAGCTTTTTCTCCTGTATTCATCAGCATGAAACATCCAGTTCCGTATGTGTTTTTCGCCATCCCTTCTTCATAGCAAGCTTGTCCGAACAGTGCTGCTTGCTGATCACCTGCGACCCCGGCTATCGGAATCGACTGACCGAAGAAATGATGCTCTACCGTATGGCCATATACTTCAGACGATGGTTTGACTTCCGGCAGCATGGATTTCGGTACTTCGAGAATGTCGAGAAGTTCTTCATCCCATTTCAATTCATGGATGTTATACATCAAAGTTCTGGACGCATTGGAATAGTCTGTCACATGAGCTTTACCGCCTGTCAATTTCCAGATCAACCAAGAATCGATCGTTCCGAACAACAAGTCCCCTGCTTCCGCTTTTTCCCTCGCTCCTTCTACATTATCAAGAATCCACTTCACTTTTGTCCCGGAAAAATAAGCATCGATCAAAAGCCCAGTCTTCTCTCTGAATCTATCGTTGTAGCCTTTGGCTTTCAGTTCTTCACAAATTCCAGCTGTCTGGCGGGATTGCCATACGATGGCATTATAGATCGGCTTTTCCGTGTTTTTGTCCCAAACGACCGTCGTCTCCCGCTGGTTCGTGATGCCGATGCCAGCCACCTGTTCAGGTTTTATATCGGTTTCAGATAATACTTGGGCTATGACGGCCAGGATCGATCCCCATATTTCATTCGCATTATGTTCTACCCAGCCTGACTTTGGAAAGTGCTGTTTGAATTCCCTTTGTGCCGTATGGACGATTTCCCCTTCTTTATTGAAAAGGATCGCGCGTGAACTTGTTGTCCCCTGGTCCAATGATAGAATGTATTTTTCCATGTCTTCTTCCTCCCCTTATTATACATTTTCTCTAAGTCTTGCTGCAGATGCTTTTTCTTTGACTGCTACTTCTTTTTCACTCGTCATATAAGCAGCAGACAACACGAGTAAAATAAGTGCTCCTACGATCCAGAAGGCCATCGAATCGATACCCAGGAACATCTTTTTATAAAATAGCGCGCCGAACACACCGCCGAGAATCGGGCCAGCAATTGGGATCCATGCATATCCCCAGTCTGATGTTCCCTTGCCTGCAATCGGCAATAGAAAATGCGCGATCCGCGGTCCTAAGTCACGGGCAGGATTGATGGCATAACCTGTCGTTCCTCCAAGTGACATTCCGATTGCGACGATCAAAAATCCAACAATCAACGGATTTAAACCCTCTGTAAATTCATTCGCTCCTATTGCAAGCAATCCAAGCAACAGGACGAAGGTACCGATGACCTCACTTAACAGGTTGGAAAACGAATGCCTGATTGCAGGGTCTGTTGAAAAGACCGCCAGTTTCAATCCAGGCTCCTCAGTTTCCCTCCAATGAGGCAAGTAATGGAAGTATACGATGACGGCTCCAAGAAATGCACCGATCATCTGTGCAGTGATATATTTTGGGACTTGTGACCAAGGAAATTCCCCGATCGAGGCAAGTCCCAGTGTAACTGCAGGGTTGATATGTGCACCACTAATTCCGCCGACTGCATATACAGCAACTGCAACAGCCAAGCCCCATCCCATGGTGATGACGATCCAGCCTGAATCTTGTGCCTTTGTCTTTTTTAATACGACACCACCTACTACACCACCTCCTAAAATAATCAAAATCATCGTTCCAATGATTTCTGCCATGAATGTCGACATAGTCCTTCCTCCTATGGATTTATTGAAAACCTTTTCAAAAATGAAGAATAAATCATTATGTTGATCGGGATCATCTGCGCAGAATGATCTTCATATGTTTCGTCATGGAAAGGAGAAATACAGTACCATCTTTACACTTTTTTATAAGTGCAAAGGAAAATCCACACCAATCTCCCCATTTACAAAAAATGAGTGATAAGTGTGGATCTCCCGTTCTCCGTCACATGACTATTAACTTGTCCACTAAATTACACGATAAGGAAAGCGCTGTCAATATCTGTTTACATTACATTTAGGTTACAAAATGTTTCCAGAGCTTCGACCTGGAAGTTGTTACGGCTGTCGCACCTGATGATAAAGCGCTTTCGACATCTTCAATTGTTCGGATCAATCCACCAGCAAAGATGGGAATTCCCGTTTTTTCATGAACTTCTTTTATGATAGGAGGCATGATTCCGGGCAGGACTTCGATAAAGTCAGGTTTCGTTTTCTCGAGTAAGGAGTAGCTTTTCTTCAAGGCGCTGGAGTCGAGTAGGAACAACCTTTGTATAGCCAGAACTCCTTTTTTCTTAGCGGTCAAAATGACACTTGCCCTAGTCGATATGAGTCCGTCCACTTTGATTTCTTGGGATAAAAATTCGGCCGCATGTTCATCGTTTTTCAATCCTTGTATTAGATCGGCATGCACCAGCAGCTTTTTATCATGACGCTTTGCTGTCTGTGATAGACTCTTCAGCTGGCTTATATGACTGTCCAGCAGAACAAGATATTCAAAATTGGTATTCAGTAACTTCTCAAAATCTTTCAAATTCCTGATAGCGGGCAATATTTTCTGTTCTATCGCCAAATAATTCACTTCCTTTATCATCGACTTGTCAGAGTCTTGTGATTGATAGAATCATTCTATCCCTATACCTGATCATTATCAAATAAGAAAAGCGCAATCGTCCCGGTCAGCCACGAAGGCCACTAGAAGTCCGACGGGAGGCTTTTCTTATCTATTAGATAGCTCTGCTTGTTGATTTCTCTGAAATTCACTCCCTTTCCGCGGGCGATCCGCAAGCCTCCTCACTTGCACAGGATGTCAACACAAAAATGAAATCATTTTCGTGTCTGCGATGAGAATTCTTAGAAGCTTTCCTTATGCTGGCTTCGACATTCACCACAAGACCACGGACTTAAATTCCATCTTGTAGTTTTGCGCCGAGTAACCGCAGGCGTAGAACGTACTTGTACAGGATGTACTGACTTCGACGTTCACCACAGACACGTACTTAAATTCCATCCTTGTAGTTTTGCGCCGAGTAACCGCAGGCGCAGGACGGGGTGGTATTTAGTCGAAGTTTATTATTATAGTCGAAGTTCATTATTATAGTCGAAGTTCATTATTATACTCGAAATCCTTAAATCGCTGTGGGGTCTGCCTGGCTCGCTGTTCCCGCAGGAGTGTCGCGAATTCCGAAAAAATATATTCATAAGTCTACGTTCCTCGCTTCTCCTTCGTGGGAGTGTTGCTTCCGAAGTGACCAGCATGTGCATTTATTCAAAAAAGTATTTAATACTTTCTTGTAGTGTAATAAGCAATAGCGCCTCAAAAAAGACTGCCATTTAAATTTACGGCAGCCTTTAACGTTCTTTCCGTCCTTAATGTGAATGGGACATTTTCTCTTGCAGTGCACTTGATAAATCAGTAGCTGGTACCTGAATCATATCCGTACTGATCGGAGCTTCGATCGGTAACGTTTGTTCAGGTGCTTCATCTGGAAGAGTGACTTTCAGGATGTCGAGTCCTCTTGTAGGATCATAGGCATAAACAAGGTTCGAATCATCCCCAGTAATGACTCCATTTTCATCCCGTTCAGGGACCCAATCCGCTCCCCAAACTTCTTGTATTCCAGTGAACCAATAGCCGACCTGTTTGATATCAGCCGGGTTTCTCACATCTAGGATCCTGACACCTTGTTGGTAGAAACCGATCGAAACGAAGCCATCTTCATGATACGACGAGTAATGGGCCGAACAGATGAATCCAGCTTGTGTATCGATATCCGTATTCAGGATTTTCGTATTCCAGGAATCCAATGGCTCGATCGTTCCTGTTCCTGGTTCGATGGCCGATCTATCCGGCCCGGGGGTTTTTTTAAGTTTCTGGACATGCCACGTCTGGAATGATCCTTCATCTTCACACGTCCCTGGATGGAGGTAGTCCTCTTCTGTCACCATCA
This sequence comes from Pseudalkalibacillus sp. A8, assembly GCF_045920555.1. NCBI lineage: Bacteria > Bacillati > Bacillota > Bacilli > Caryophanales > Fictibacillaceae > Pseudalkalibacillus > Pseudalkalibacillus sp. A8. The sequence goes on along the minus strand of NZ_CP174509.1, from coordinate 1,095,045 downwards.
GCACTTCTCCAGGACGGATTTGGTCTCCGGCCCTTTCTGTACTTTCATCCGTTTCCATATCGCCATTGCCCCGATTTTTGAATTGGTCTCCATGGGGCCGAAGTGTATTATGGTGGATGAACGAATTCCACTCTGTGCCGTTCAATCCTCGTTCATCTGTTGAATTCAGCACGACAGGATTCAAAGGATCCGAGATATCATAAGCGACCGTTCCTTGTAATCCTGTAAGCCATGCTATTCCCGCTGAATCGATATCCCAATCGTGTCCGGTCGTACCGACTGAACTAGCATATACTTTTTCTTCAAATGGTTTAGTGATGTCTTTCAGATTGATGATGGAAAAGGCGGGTTTTCCTTCCTCATCCACACTCCCTGACGTATACGCATACTCACATGTTTCAGATAAGCATGTCACTGTATGGGTCCGGGTCGTTGTCTTGATCCGTGATGCGATGTAGGGATTACCAGGGTCTGTTACATCTACTACGGCAATTTCTTTCCCGGTCGAAATGCTTTTATCCTCGAAAGTCGGGGTTACACCAACAGGGTCGTATCCGATCAGCATGAATTTGGTCCCGTCAGGACGTTCTCCAAAAGCCCCATCTTCATTTTCAAAATGAGCCTGAGCCGTTTTTCCAGTAAGCTTCGGATTTGCTGGATCTGAAATATCATAGACTGAAATCCCTGATAATGTGTTCGCATACATGTAAGGTTCATCTTTCGAAAAAGCTGCTGAAATGATCGCCGCCTCCGGAACATTGGCAACCAATTGGACATTGTCACTCGCTAATACCGGGACATCCGTTTCCCCTAATAATTGGATGTCTTCGGCGGCAGCACTTTGCCCGTACATCAACAATATCATGGCCAACGTAATGGCTATCCTCTTCATTTTGTCATCCTCCCTCTGTGCTTTCCCCTTTTCCATTCCATGAAAACAGCAGCCATTCCTACAGACTAAAGTATAAAATCGGGATACTACCAGCAGTCTATTTGATTTTCGAAATAGGGTATTTGGTAGTAGGTCAGCTTAAAACTGGGTGTTAATCAAGGAATACCTATATCTTAAGTTGTATACGGGGATAGTCCTTCCAAATAAAATTGATAGGCTGTTGTCAGTATTTGCAGTGAAATGTAGAGGAAACACCGATCTCCTGAAGAAAAATGCAGTGATTACACTATTTCAGGGGGGGATTCATTTTGAAAAAGCAAAGTCTACTAACTGCGATAAGTCTAACATTGCTCGCAGGTCAGGTTCTTGTGACGAGCGGTGGAAATGCAGCACAATCCATCGGCTCGATCCATGATACCGATGAACATGAACATGCTGGTATCGTCGATGTACGGGACGTCACCAATCGGGTTCTGCCGACGGATGTCCAGCTCGATGCTGCTGATTCACTCATCGAAGATGCCGGTGCCGGAACGAAGATCGAGTGGAACAGCCTCTTCGGTACCCCATCCACCATCATGAAAGAAAAAGGCTATCTGAAGGATGGTTCCAATGACGAAGCCGAAACGATAGCACGCGACTGGCTGAAAGAAAATGCGGGGCTCTTCGGGCTGTCCGCTCAAGAGATCGATTCATTGAAAGTGATCCGTGACTACGCGATGAAAGGGACAGGCCTTCATCCGGTGACGTTCCAGCAGACTTTTGATGGAATTGAATCGGTATATGGCGGACGGATCATCGTCGCTGTCAATAAAGACGGGAAAATTCTTTCTGTAACCAGTAATGCCAGCCGGTCCAAATCGTTAGCCGGGGACTTCGAGCTTTCTTCTGCTGATGCATTGAATAATGCGGTGGAAATCGAAGCCGGGGACCTCGCATATACCCCGAAATCCCTTGGGACTGAACATGGCTGGGATGTTTTCGACGGTGGGGATGTGCTGCCGGCGGATCAACGCGTGAAAAAAGCGACGTTCATAACCAAAGAAGGAGTTCGACCTGCATATCGGGTTCTTTTCATTGAAGAATTGAACGAAGGCTATGAACTTGTCATTGATGCGGAAACTGGCAAAGAGTTGTATAAACGTTCCCTTGTCGATCATTTGTTCGAGCCGGAAGGGTTGATTTTCGAAAATTATCCTGGATCAACAAAAGGTGGTACTCAAACGGCCAAGTCATTCAAAGGTGATCCTGATGCTTCTCCGCAAGGATGGCTTTTACCGGGTACAGATTTAGGTGTGACGACCTTCGGAAATAACGCAAATTCATATGCGAACTGGAGCAACTTCCTAGTCCCGGCTGATCAAGCTGTAAGACCTGTTGCACCTACTGGCGAATTCAGTTATTTGTTTAAAAACTCTTGGAAGGAAACCGAAGGACAGACGGTACCGCCCTCTTATGCTGACGATATCAACAGTGCAGCGACTAACCTGTTTTACCATCACAATCTGTTCCATGATTACTACTACAACTTAGGCTGGGTTGAAGAAGCAGGTAACTTGCAGCTATCGAACTTTGGAAAAGGCGGTCTAGATGGTGATGCGATCCTTGGTCTCGTCCAGGCTGGCGCAGTATCAGGCGGTGCACCGACTTACACTGGGCGTGACAATGCATACATGCTGACATTGCCTGATGGCATCCCTGCATGGAGCGGGATGTTCTTATGGGAGCCGATCCCTGGGGCTTTTGAAGGTGAATATGCCGATGGGGACTTTGATGCAGGGATCATCTACCATGAGTATTCCCACGCGTTATCAAACCGTCTTGTAGCTGGTGGTGAAGCGCTTGGCAGCCATCAATCCGGGTCCATGGGCGAAGGTTGGGGCGATTGGTACGGCATGCACTATCTCGTCAAGAAAGGCTTGCAGGAAAAACCTGTCGTCGGGGCTTATGTGACTGGAAATGATGAACGGGGGATCCGCAGCTATTCACTTGACGAAGCACCTTATAATTACGGGGATATCGGCTATGACATCGTCGGTCCTGAGGTCCATTCTGACGGGGACATTTGGGCAGCGATTTTATGGCATATGAGAGAAGAATTGATCGAACGGTACGGAAAAGAAAAGGGTGAATCCATCGCAGAACATCTTGTCATCGATGCGATGCCGATTTCAGTGCCGGATCCATCGATGGAGGACATGAGGACAGCGATCATCGCCGCAGATTTCGAACGGTATGGCGGTGAGCATTATGATGCATTGTGGACATCTTTCGCGCAACGTGGATTAGGAACTCACACCCATTCGAACAGCGGGGATGACACAGATCCGGTTCCTGCTTTCAACCATCCTGATGGTGAGCGAAACGGCCAACTTGTCGGGAAAGTGATCAATGAATCTACGAATCAACCAATCTCAGACGCCCGCATCATGATTGGGCAGTTCGAGGCACGTACGACTCCTGTTTCCGTCACAGGTGAAAAAGGAGGATTTGCAACCTATATGGTGGAAGGGACCTATGACATCACGATCCAGGCAAAAGGATTCGGTTCCCGTACAATCCACGATGTAGAAATCAAGCCAGGTGAAAAGCGCCGCTTAGCGTTCAAATTATCGCCGAACGTCGCTTCTTCCTTCAATGGCGCTGTCATCGAGAGCGTTTCTGGCGAATCCGACAGCAATCCTGTCAAACTTGCAATCGATGATACAGAAGCCAGTGTTTATGCATCTGACACACAAGAAAATGGTTTCAAAGGTTCGGAGTTCGTGGTCGATTTAGCAGGAGATAAAGCCGTAGACGTTTCTCATATCCAGGTGAGCGCCGCTAAGGATGTTTCTGCAAACCGTTTTGCGACGCTTAAAAACTTCAGCGTCCAAGCTTCCCTTGACGGTGAAAACTGGACGACCGTGGTGCGGGATGAATTTGACGCGCAAAAACCGAGGCCGACGATCGCAGACCTTCATTATCGAGGATTCGATCTGGAAGAACCAGTCCAGGCGAAATACCTTAAGTTCGTGGCCCATAGTGCTCAGGATATTTCCAAAGGATATGTCCAGGTCGCAGAGCTTCAAGCATTTTCAGAAGGCAAAACGAAAATCGAGCCGATCGTCGGGGAACCGACAGAACCATTTGCGGCTGAAGGAACGGTCCAGGCTGGTAATGCCGGGACAGGGATCGGAAGCCTTGCAGGTGTTCCTGCAACCTTGGCTGTTACGGAGAATGAATTCGTGACTACTAAGAATCCTGAACCTGCATCCCAGGGAGTAGACGGTTATGTCGTCACACTACCAGAGGAATATGGCGATGGCATCCACAATTTCATCCTGGAAGGGTCAAGTGAGAGTGATTACGATTTTGATGTATATTTCTACAATAAAGATTTCGAAGTGATCGGTGGTGTCGCAACTTCAGCTCCTAATGAAAGCGGCGTCATACCTGGTGGCACAAAGTACGTCTATGTAGGGCTCTGGAGCGGTATGAATGTACCATTCACTTTTACAGCGAAAAGTCCGTATTAATGAAGATGAAAAGCGGCTTCAGAAGGATTATCCTTCTTAGCCGCTTTTTTTCATTTTTAAGATAGTTTTTGGTTTTTAAAGATATATTTCCGTTTTTAAAGATAATTCGAAATTTTTAAAGATAAATCTGATTTTTTTACGTTACCCCTGCCTTTTTTAAGATAATAGGGAAGAAGCGAATCCCCGCCTCCCTACTCTTCTTATTTTCACTTCTTCCAATGGCGCTCCAGCTGGGGATTCTCACCAGTAAAGGTAACGAGGAACACGTCTGGGTTGATCAGCTTCTTCCATTCCTCAAAACCGTATGAATCATCGAAATACTTCAACAGCAAGGTCATCAAGTTCCCATGTGTGACCAGGATGATATTTTCTTCTGGACGCTCCTTCAATTCAGTGATCATACTTTCAGCTCGACCCATGGCTTCCTGGCTCGATTCTCCACCTTGTAATTTCATCTTAATGTCTTCGAACGAATGCCGTAATTTTTCCAGCCAGTCCTCATGATGTTCGGTACTCAAAATTCGCTTTGCCAGTCGGTCATCGGTCTCGACTCGGACCCCCTGCTTTTTTCCCGTCGGTTCAATGGACTGTTGCGCTCTCGTAAAAGGACTCGATATGATCCGATCGATCTGAATGGTTGAAAAGAAATCCGCCAATTCTTCTGCCTGTTTGAATCCTTCTTCAGTAAGCTGGGCTTCAGGCGGCTGCCCTACCGCTTTGCAATGTCTTACTATATATATCTTGTCCATGAGTTTTCCCCTTTCTCATTGGAAGGCGGTGTCTCAGGCTTGTCCACCTGGGATAAGGATATCACTTATTACGTCATTTCCTAATGTTACTGCGACATTTCCCCAAAAACCTCGACAATTCCATACAAAAAAAGCTTCTCTTCTAAAAAGAGAGAAGCCTATACTCGAAAACTGGTTATGGCAATGGCACGAGCTGGTTCTGGACGGCGTAGATGACGGCCTGTGAGCGGCTCTTCACGTTGATTTTCTTAAAAATCTTACTTACGTGGATTTTGACGGTTTTATCACTGATATACAGCCTTTCCCCGATCTCTTTGTTGCTCAGCCCGTCAACCAGACAGATCAGCACTTCTTTTTCACGTTCCGTCAATTCTGATTTGTCAGCTGGCTCATTCTTCTGGTTGTAGTAGCCGAGCAGTTTTTTCGTCAATGTAGGGTCGATCACAGATTCGCCTTTTGCTACGGTCCTGATCGCCTCGACAACTTGTACGGAAGGGGCATCCTTAAGCAAGTACCCATCGGCACCTTCACGGATCGCGGCCATGAAATACTCGTCCATGCTGTGCATCGTCAAAATCAATACCTTTACATTTGGATAATCCCTCTTCAGGATCGCAGTCAGCTCGACACCATTTTTATCGGGTAAATTGATATCCAGTAAAACGACGTCCGGCTTCAATCCTTTAAGGTTCTCCAACGCTTCGTTCCCATTAACTGCTTCACCGACTACTTTAATGTCATCTTCCATCTCGAAAATATTTTTCAGTCCATCCCTTAAAACAGCATGATCATCCACTAGCATGACGTTGATCATTTTCCATTCCTCCTTCGAACCCAAGTTTCGGGATCGTTAAATTGATCTCGGTTCCTTTTCCTTCTTTACTATCAATCTGTAAGACAGCACCGATTTTATCCGCTTGTTCGTTTATGCTCAGTATTCCGAAGTGCGGATCGTTCTTCGCCTTCACCATCGCATCAAGTAATGAAAAACCAATACCGTTGTCCGTAACCTTCAGCAGGACGTGTTCCTTCTGGTAACTGAGCAGCACGTTGACTTTGGTCGCCTCCGCATGCTTGATGATGTTCTGAAGACTCTCCTGGAAAATATCGAACATGACCTTCTCCACCATCGTACTCAGAAAGATCGGATTGCCCCTTTCTTCGTAGCTGATATCAAGCCCGGTTTCCTGTTTGATGACATCGATCCGCTTTAAAACCGCTTGCTTCAAGCCGACTCGTTCTGTTTCATATGGCCTCAATGCATATATCGATTGTCGGATCTCCGTTAAACTAAGCCGGAGCTTGTTAAGGCTATCTTTGACAAGATGATGGGATTCAGGTGGTTTCTGGTAGAATTTCCGATCGGCAGTTTCCAGTTTCATGACAGCACCAGCAAGTGATTGGGCAACGCCATCGTGTATATCCCGTGCAATCCGGTTCCGCTCTTCCAATACAGTCCGCTTCTCTTGTTCCACGATCAACATCCTCGTTTTTATGACGACTGCAAGCTGGTTTGCCAAGGTTGCGATCGATTGGACATCCTCGTTACGGAAGCTTTTGCTACGTGTTCTAGCTACCGCAAGCATCCCTAAGGAATTCCCTTCAAGGACAATCGGAGCGTAGACGAACGCTTTCATCGCTTTATTGAAGCAAGCTGGTGTGAGTCCAGGATCCTTTTTCCGGTCTTGGAAGACGAGTGCATCTTTTACCTCTTCAAATTGACGGACCTCCTCGTTGCATTCTCCTTTTCCTTTTACTACCTGCCCATGTTGAAAACGGACTTTCCATTGTCCATCTTCTTTCACCCATAGAATGGTTGCATCAGCTTCCACAAACTCATTCAAGCTCGATCTGATCGACTCCATCCATTCTTTAGATGGCAGCAGACGGTTCAATTCGGTCGAGATGTTGAACAGTGCATTCAGTCGGTTTCTTTCGGACTGAATTCTTACAATAAAAGAGCTCAGTAAGGCCAGACCGACAAGTGGAGAGAAAAAGAAGAAATAGGAATATACATCGACGATGCCTCGATTCTGATTTCCTAGAATAAGCATGACCGCGATATAACTGATCGAGATGAGCGCACTGATCAATTCAGAGTTGAACTTCTTTAACCACAAGCGGACCGGGTATACTTGCGGTCTGATCAATAAAACAAGGTCGACAAGGATATTGTTGATGACAAAATAAAAGATGGTGATCATCAACATAGACAGCATTGTATACGGTACGAATGCTTCCCCCGGATTAAGTAATCCATGTATGGATTGGGATAAATAAATGGCTCCTATAAAACTTAATATCAACTGTGAAGGATTGAAAAACAAAATCCTCAAAGGTCGTCTTTGGACAATATTGACCGTCAAGACGATGAGTCCAAATACAATTACGACTGTGGGCAAGCCATAAATCAGATACAATGTAAATACTAAAGGAAAACTTAATGAGCTATGTCCTTTCCACACAGCCATCGGAAAGAATTCGGTTATAAAAAGGAAGGTCACGAATAACAGCAAGACGATCAGGTTATCAGGAAGTACAGCCATGTAGATTGCAATGCTAACTGAAATCCACCCTAAAATGGATATGGACGACAAGAATAAATTCGCTAGTGTTTCTTTTTTCTGAAGATGTGATTTATTGCCCATCCCATCCCTCCCTGCTTATTTATAATTTTCTGTCATTTTTCATTTTACCTTGAAACTATTAAACAATAAAGAATAACCACTTTTTAACAACTTTCATACCTGTCTGCGCTTAAGCAGAACATGAAAAATACCCGGAACTAGTAAAATGGTTTCCCACTAACCAATTCCGGGTCCGATCCCATCAATATGGGATTGGTTATCACATTATCTCAAATCCCCTATTCGTTACCAATTCATCCAAGGTTATAATTCTTGTAGTACATTTGGTATAGGCAAGGATTAATAGGAATGAGCTGTTTCAAGTAGAGATATGCGTGGAACATTTTATCAAGCCCTACGCTTGCTGACCACAAAGGGTCATTTTTATCTCAAAAAGCTGCCGAAGGCTGTTCTCCGAGCTATGAAGCCTCATGGAATTTAGTTCCTGAACTACGCCGGCACAGCTTTGGTCTCGAAATAGGCATTGATTATCATCCGAATCGTTTCTTCTGATAGATTAAGATGTTCAATGTCAGAACCTGCAATCAACCGTTTTGTATTTTCATCGTCAAAAATGACCGAACTCTTCAAATAGGCTGCAAACACTTCAATCATTCCGTTAAGCCGCAGTTCTTCCGAGCTCAAATCCTGCAAAGCACTATTCTCGACGATTGATAGATTATTAATCTCTAATGCCTGCTGGATCCAGGTTAAAATGGCCAGGTTCGTCGGCGGGTCTGGATTGGTGATGTTATATACCTTCTCATTCTCAGCCCTGGATAAAGCGTGGCTTAGAATATCCACAACATAGTCGACTGGGACGAAGTTTGACGTACCTTTTATTGCACCGACTATCCTGTAAACTTGACCAGTGCGTCCTGTTCTTATCGTCCTCTTTTTAAAGATTTCCAGCGCTCGCATGAAACCGTACAACGTGAAAGCAGAATCCGCTTCCCCAGTCTTTGAATCTCCAACAATGATGGCCGGTCTGAATATCGAAATATCCATATGATCACGGTACGAGTTTACAAGGTGCTCCGATTGGACTTTACTTTCCTCATATGGGTTGTTGTAATCTTCACTTGGATCATATAATGCTTCGATTCCTACATTTCTTTTGCCGACTGTGTAGGCTGTACTAACATAGAAAAACTTCTTGGCACCCATTTTTACAGCAAGATTGAGAATGTTCCTTGTGCCGTCATAGTTTATCTCAAACAATTCTTGTCTTAAATCCTCTTCAAACTTTACGAGAGCGGCCAGATGATAGACAATATCAATTTTTCCGTACAATTTCTTCTTATCATTTTCCCGTAAACCACAATCAAGAGAGGTGATATCACCGTGTACGAGATGGATCCTTTTTCTTTGTTTCCTCGTAAAAGCCGAAATGATTTTTTCCGCTTTTTTTTCATTTCGAAACAATAGGTAAAGGTGATGATCCGTGTCTTCAATCAAGTTTTGAATCAGCTTACCACCCAAAAAACCTGTCGAGCCTGTTAAAAATATGTTCAAGAAAACTCACTCCTAAATTAATGCCTTACAAAGATGCGGCCTTATCCATGTTCTTGTCTAGAAAATCCAATGATAACTCGTTGAATTCTTTCGGTTTCTCAATATTGCACACGTGCCCGCAATGGTCGATGATAGTAAGCTTGGCATTCAGATCACCCTCAATATCCTGACGTAAAAGATTGATGAAAAAGTAATCTTCCTCTCCGGATATATAGAGCTTCGGTATATCTCTCGCAATCTGCTGGACGAATTGATACGAGTGTGCAATTTTATCGTAAAGATAGAAATAGGCCAACAGATTTTTCCGAGTCATCTTTTTCGCCTCATTTATGAAAACCAGACGAGACTGCTTGTGATTTTTGTGTGGCATGAGAATCTTAGCGAAAAGCGTATACAGCCACATATGTGGAATGAAGCCTTTGACAATTCTCCCTAGGATGATTAAAAGTTTTGATGTAAAATTAAAGCGCGTGATCGCTCCTGCTAAAACGGAACTGCTGATTCTTTTCGGATTCTTCTTCATCAGATGATGGATGATGATCGCTCCTAACGAAATCCCTACAAAATGCGCCTTTTTGATATGTAGATGGTCCATCACTTTAAAAATCTCCCGTGCAATGAGATCGAACGTCAATTCATCATCATATTCATGGACATCGGATGATCCGCCGTGTCCAGGCAGGTGGATTGCTACCACATTATAGCGTTTTCGATAGTCCTTAAGCTGTTTATAAAAGATATTGGAGTTCCCGCCGATACCGTGGATCAACACCACATACTCCGCTCCCGAATTCTTAAAAAGTTTGTATTCCAGCAATAAACCTAACCCCTTCTGTTTTCTGCATATTCATCCATTATAATCTAATCTGCTCTATTATTGTTAAAGTTCAAAGAATTATCAAAACTACCATTACATCCATGTTTTTACAAGTAATAATCCCATTGTAAAAATGCTTTTCCGCGGGCGATCCGCAAACCTCCTCGTTCCTCGCTGCGGGGGCTCGCTTTTCCCGCAGGGGTGTCGCGAATTTCGCTAAAAAGCAATTTACTGATAGAGAGCAACATAAACCATTAACAACGCCTTTAAAAAAGGATGACCCCTTTCAAAGGATCATCCTTTCTGCCAATTTTAACGATATCTTTTTGCTCCTATGTACCTGTCACTCCAATAAGAGCCATTAAGGTCGCTTGTTGTTACGCCTTTGGATGAGGAAGCATGCATGAATTCACCGTCTCCGATATATACACCAGCATGATCAGGTCCATCACCCTCCAATTCAAAAAATACGATATCTCCTATTGCCGGAGAGCTGACTTCTTTTCCATCCTCATAAATATGGGCAACGGTACGGTCAAGCTCGACTCCTACACCTTCCTCAAAGATGTATTGCAAATAACCGCTGCAGTCAAAACCGTCAGGTGATTCCCCGCCCCATTCATAAGGTGTGCCCTCATATTTTTTTGCAGTTTTCACAATTGCTTCTTTGCTGAAAACACCTAATGCTTTGTATGTTTCTTTTCCTGTTACGCCGTCTACTGTAATTCCTTTGTCACTTTGGAACTCTTTCACGGCTTGTGTCGTATAGTCACCGTAATAATCCGTTGTTTTACTGTAAGTGAAGTACCCTTTTTTCTCTAACGTTTCCTGGAGTTCTTGTACGTCTGAATGCTGCATATCAGGTTTTAATGTCTGGTCCCCAAGTGCTGCATGCCCTACTATTGGATTGAAGGCTATAACACCTGCTAGTGCTAATCCCGCTGCTAATTTTTTCAAACTAACATCTCCTTGTGTCTAGATTCGTTCCTGTCCCATAGTAACAGGTGAAGATGACACAGGGATTTTAATTCAATTACAACCGAATAACAATTTAGTTAAAGGCGTTTATCCCCAAATCCGAAAGGTAATATTGTATACTTATACCAAATCACGGAATCCAGATTGGAGAAAAAATATGAGACAAAAAACAGCTATTGTCACGGGTACTTCAAGCGGTTTTGGCATGCTGTGTGCTGTCGAACTAGCAAGGGGGGGATTCAAGGTCATAAGCACCATGAGAAATTTGGATAAAGCAGAACCACTCTTAAAATTAGCACAGGACAACCAAGTGTCAGACTTGATCCACTTACATAAGCTAGATGTCACCTCTGCTCTGTCTGTTCGAAACTTTAAAGATTCGCTTTCAGAGTTTGAGGGTGTTGATGTACTTGTGAACAATGCAGGTTTTGCTGCTGCCGGATTTTGCGAAGAATTGTCTGTGGAGGATTATCGGCTACAGTTTGAAACCAACTTTTTCGGGTTGATCGATGTAACGCAAACAGTACTTCCGATCATGCGGGAGAATCGCAGTGGGCGTATCATCAATATCAGCAGTACCAGCGGAAGGTTCGGATTCCCGGGCTTATCCCCATACACGGCATCAAAGCACGCACTCGAAGGGTTCTGTGAAAGCCTCCGCCTGGAAGTAAAACCATTCGGTATTGATGTTGTCCTAGTCGAACCGGGCTCCTATAAGACGAATATTTGGTCAACTGTCGACAGCATGACACTTGACCCGAGGTCTCCCTATTTTCCTTACATGGAAGCGATTCTGGACAACCTCAAGGATGAAAAAGACACACATGGGAACCCATTAGATGTCGCCAAGCTTATAGCCCGCCTCGCAACTCAAAGAAAATCACCGAAGCTGCGTTACCCAATCGGTAATGGAGTGAAAATGAACATGATTCTTAAGACAATTTTGCCGTGGAAGACATTGGAGAGAGTCATATTGAAGAAAATTATCAAAAAATAGAATGGTAGGGTGATGATTCAGTCCTGGTTATGAGTTGTACTGATCTCTTCTTGCATCTTCTTCTCCTGATGAGCCAGTTCAAGGAATAATTCCACATCCTTATTCCTCTTGAGGATGATCACTCGTTTTTCACCCTCGAATTGTTCTAGTCTTTTAAGAAGTTGGGGGCGGCGTGCTTTGCTGAAATTCCATACGTACTTGAGGAATTCAGGATCGAGTTTTTCAGGACATCCTTCACCCATATCACTTCTCGTCTTGTTATGGTGGATGATTCTTCTTTTTATGACGCGGTAAAAACAGGTAAGCCGTGGCATGTCCAGAAATACGATCGTGTCGGCAGCTTGAAGCCTGACATCCATCGTTGTCCCGTAATTCCCGTCAAATATCCAGCTATCCTTCTTCACCAGCTTTTCTTGTTTGCTCTGAAGCTCTTCCCTTGGTGTCTCAACCCAGCCGGGTTTCCAATTCAGACGGTCCAAATGGATGACTTCTATTCCGAGGATTTCTCCTAGTGATTTAGACAACGTCGATTTTCCAGCACCGCCACAACCAACAATCGCAATCCGTTTCAATGGTTCAACCTCCTCTTTTTCTTACACCTCACACACGTTGATGGAATTTAATGTTAATATATTAGTAGTTCCACTGCAATAAAATATTTTATTTGTACATGGGTGGTGAATCTATGGGATGGTTTTTCGGTTTTCTTGGTAGTTTGCTTGTGTTTGCAGGAATTATTGATTGGAGACGCAAGAAAACAAAAATACTGATCAGCATTCTATGAACCCAAATGCAAAACCAGGTAAGAGCTCAAATTATATGATGGGTGATAACCGATATTCAGGCGGTGGTGACAATTGACATATTTATGCAAGAAAAAAGCCGGGAAACCCGGCCATTCTTAAAATCCATAGTTTTGATCACGATCCGTTAAAGGAATATCATCATACTCATCGGCATCGATTTCGTACACATCACCGGATGACACACCATTGATAATGCCATAAAGACCAGTTTCAACGGCCTTCACTAACTGTCCTCTCTTTTTCTGCCCGAAGCTCTGGGTTTGCCCGGTCACTTCAAACAGTACAGATCCGCTTCCATTCAAGGCGAAAGATCCGAGAGCAGTTCCTGGAAGATCAAGACCTTGTGGATAAAGTGAAATATTTCCGAAAGGTGAATTCCCCATTTGCTGAAGAGCATCATACGCAGCCACATTCAATTGCTTAGCAAACTCTCCGTCATATTGATCAGCGTATTCACTGTATTTAGCTCCCTCGGGGCTGTCTGGATCTGGGATGAATTGTCCTGAAATGGAGAGGGTCACTGGTTCTCCGCTTCCTTCAATATTATATACACCTTGATGATGAAGGTCGACGAACACATCGACTTTTCCATATTGTGCTTTCAGGTTTTTATATACATCCCGTACGGTTTGAGATTCAGGTGTGATATACCAGCCTGGTAAAGATGAGTTACCGGGAAAATCCTCTGCTTGAGGGGTATAATCGAGGTCTGGGTTAAAATCACGATTGACATCGAATCCTGGGTTGGAAGCGTAGTCCCAATATTGATTTTGGTATGTGTAGTAATTCCATGAAGGTTCTGCCCCGCTTAATTGAGGAAATGCTTCAACGACTTCATCCCACGACATTTCATTCCCTCTGCGGTCGAGTTCTGTTGCGTCAGGATTGACCATCGGCATGGCTACGATTGTAACTTCCTCTCTTATCTTTTTCGCTTCCGGAGAGTTGTTGGATCCCAGGTATTGAAGAATATTCAACAAAGCTGCCGTACCTGTTTTTTCGTTCCCGTGTATTTCACTTTGTAGTAATAGTATTTTATCTCCAGTACCTACCGTGGCTGTATAAATTTCTCGTCCTTGATTCGAATAGCCGGCAACTTCGACATCCACTTGTCCATTGCTGGATTTCTCTATCTGCTCAAGCCTCTGACTCAATTCATCATGGCTGATGAATCCTGAAATGGCATAGTTTTGGTTTTCCGGAGTACCAGGTCCTTTACTTTGGGCATCCGCTTGGACAGGGCTGAGCAATCCTGCAGACAATACGAGTGAACTGAATACTAGAGCGAACTTATTCTTCTTTAGCATAGAATCCCTCCTGAAATATTTTTATATTTTTACTTTCTTTTTCAAATTTCGATCTCCTTTTTATTGTCGAAAAACACAACATTTGTCATATAAGAGTGAAATAACCAGGACATTTGGGACGAGTCAATAAGTCATGTGTTTGGCGTTAAAAACATAACTTGTCCTATGAACCTCTTATACGGACACTTAACCCCATTTTTCATGTCCTACTTGTCCTATGGACCCCTCATACGGACATTTAATCCGATTTTTTATGTCTGACTTGTCCTATGGACCCCTCATAACCTGAATGCCTGTCCATTCCTACTATTCAGTTTGAATCATTAGCCGATAAAAAAGGCTGAAGCATTTCCGCTTCAGCCTTCTTTATTCATTAAACGGCACGGTTGAGTAGAAAATTCTTAACTATCAATCACAACATCCGCCTTTTCAACCGGAGAGACTGTTTTTATATAGAACTCTTCGGCCTTCCAATATCTGTTTTTGAACTTTCTTAACTGTCTTTGTGAGGCTGCACTTTCGCGGTGAAATCGTTTATTTCTTGGACAATTCAAATAAGCTACAAAATCAAAGTATTCTTTCCATTCTTTCCTTTGCAGAAAAACCCCCTCGATAATGACTAGACCATTTTTGGGAAGATTATCGAATAGGTTCTGTGAAGATCCCTTTCGTCATCATAGAAAGGCAATTTCAACTCACCTGAACGTTTGATTTTTTCGAATTTTCTTTTAACCACTCTACATCCCATTAGAGATGGTAATATTCATACCATTCTTCCTTACCTGTATCATATCGCTTTTTCCGTTCAACGATATGGTCATCGATATGGATGATCTGACGGGGCATCCTCTTCCTTTTTAAACTCTGGCAAAGTCCCTTTACAAAGGTTGTTTTACCTGACCGGCTTAAACCATCAATTCCGATTACATATCGACCATTAGGATGATCAGGAATTTTTTCCAACAAATCACCTATCATATTTTACAATTCACCAACTTCGGAAATGCTTTCAGTCTGCCTTATAAAGTCTTCACTGATAAAAGGTCATCACGAATAGGTATTCCATTTGCAGCAGTCAGAGGGATTTCAGGTTTGATTCTCCTGGATTTTTCTACTGCATTCGGGAATACCTGAGTGAGTTGATATCCTCGTTTTTGATAAAATTTCAATGCCCGAAGATTATCATTCGTTGTGATGAGCTTGATCTTTTTACAATCCTTTGTTTTGAGATGCCTTTCAGTTTCTCGGATCAACGTACTTCCAATCCCCTTATTTTCTTGGATGCTGTCCAGTGAGATAATTTCACATTCATCCTTTTCTATGATGTAGGTAAGCAATCCGATGATTTCACCGTTACCGTCCAGGATTGTAAAACCGTCTAGTGTGTCACAATCATAAGTACCAGTTGAAAGGACCATTCGTGGACTCCCCCATTGTTTTAGGAAGAAGTCTTCTATTTTCTGTTTGTTTAATGCTTGTGTTGAAACAATCTCCATAACCAAATCCCCACTTATATCCAGGAGTCTGAAACTTGAATGCTTTGTGCCGTTTATGTAATCTGATATCTCTCTTTGAACTCGGGACTCAGCTCACTCCACACATCGAATTTGTTTCCATCTAAGTCATAGAAGACGAAATTGTTCCCGGCATGTCCTCGGTCTTCAATCTCCCCGACTCTTATGTCCTGTTTGATGAATTCTTGTTGAAGGCTTTTGAGAGCAGTGAATCCGTTCACTTCGAAAGTTACGGAAAACCGCTCATTCCCGTCCGCATCTAGAAAATTCGCAGTTTGATCTTTGTCTGATTTAACAAGGAAAAAGCTCTGATTTGCAAGATTGATGATTGCTTTATTCTGATCGATGTAATTTGTTTCTGCGCCTAATTTCTGTTCATACCATTCAGCCGATCTCGCTACATTACTTACAGGGATATATGTGGTACCTACGCGTAATAGTTTATCGTATTTTCAAGCCCCTTTCTCACTGTTGGCCAAGTCTTCGAACAAACCGATAAGATTTCCATCTGGGTCTTCAAACGTCAACCAAGCTGCCGGGACACCTTCTCGAGTATTGACCTCTTCAATTTCGATGCCTAACTTTTCCATAAGCCGTTTTTTTCTTCTTTAATGTTAGCTACACCAATTCGAATAGGGCCGTTGCCCACACGATGGAATACCTTTTGCAACCTGTACCCAAGTATCAGGAATCAACTCCCATTCAGCAAAATCTTCATGTGGTATGAAATTCGGTTTGCGATTGAACAAGGCCTCATACCACTGCATTCCTTTCTCAAAATCCATTACCCTGATTTGAAATGTTACTACTGTCAAATTTACCATACCTTTATACCCCTTTAGATTCATTTCACTTTTATAAGTTCAATAATTTCCTTATATTCCCTTCCCTTTTGCTGAAAAAATTCATAGATCAATTAGCTTTTTGATGGTTTCCCGTTTTTTTATATCTTTTGAAAAGCAAGGACATTACGTAGAGGAAGGCTACGCTTACCATACATACAAATACCAATTGTGGGCCAGTGAGGGGTAGCAACTGGGCAAGATGAACAGAATAAGCTAAGAGTGTAGAGGTTAAAAACTTTGCGATAGAAGCTATTATGAAGAACTTTCTGAAGGTCACAGCTCCGATTCCGGCACCCACACAAATAATTTCATCCGGCAGAATCGGAATGATGAACAAAAAGATTAAAATTGCTGTTTCATTTTTTCCGACATAAACTTTGTATTTGTTTAAATGTTTTTCTTTTACCAGTTTAGATATGAGCTTCTGTCCACCGTACCGAGCGATGAAAAACATCGAGATGATGCCTGAGACCGTACCAAGGAAACCTAAAATTGACGCCGAAAGAGGACCAAAAACAGCACTCCCAGCCCCAATGGTTACGGCTTCTGGAATTGGAAGGATAATCGGTTGGGCTAAGCAGATCAAGAAGAATATCAACTTGGCTGAGGGTTCATATGCCCTAAGCACATTTTCAATTCCATAGGCGTCTGTCAAGGCTACAAATTTTGTAAAGTAATAAATGAGGAGTAGAATCAATACTAAAGAACATATGTAGAGCAATGCAACTTTGGTAACCTTCAACAACTGCCATTTTCTAGATAGTACAAATAAGACATCAAGCAGCAGAAGTACACACACCAAAATGACAAGACTCCATTTATATGCAGGCATCATCGTTGGCATGGTGCTGGATAGCAGGTAAACGATCAAACTGCACAATGACAGATGCAAGATGATTTCTGAAGGCAATTTATATTTTTGTTCTATCAACTGGCTTCTCTCCCTCGTAAATATAAACTGAAATAATTGGTGTATTAAGTATAGGGCATTCTTAGCAGATCGAATATGAACTTCAAATGTATTCTTGTCTCAGCCCTCAGATGTAGATGAAAATCTCTAAAATAATATTTAAACACCCATATCTTTTTTCCTCTTTTATTCGTTATAAGGGTAGAGAGGAGCTAAAGGAGTGAAGAAAATGTACGCCAGGCCTGGCATTCATGTACAAAATGATAAGGTAAAAACAATAGAGATTGAAGAATTGTATTCTAAGCTGAAGCGTTATTGCCACTTCCTTTCCCAAAACAAATGGGATGGAGATGATCTTGCCCAGGAAACGATGTTCAAAGCGATGGAGCGTTATGGAGACAGAACCGAGTTGAATGGTCCTTTGTTAAAAAAGATGGCCCATAATTTATGGATCGACCAACTCAGGAAACGCAATCGAGAAGTGATCGGGTCCATGCCTGAAGAAATTGACAGGGACACGAACAATTTTGACGATCTTGTAGAACAACTCGTCTCGGAGCTGACACCGAAACAGTCCGTCATTTATACTTTGAAGGAAGCGTTCCGTTATCAAATTTCCGAGATTGCTGAAATTTTCGGGATGACGGAAACAGCTGTCAAAGCAGTTTTGAATCGAGCAAGAAAAAGGCTCGCTAAAATTGCATCTGACGGTAATGACGATTCAATTCCTGTAATAGGGCATATGTCCGAGGAAGATGATGGTGAGTTGACGAGGACACTGATTCAAGCGATCCGTTCAGAAGATCCTTCTGTCCTCATCAAGCTTATACCGACATTCTTCCCGATCGAAACGCAACCGAAGTTGAAGCTTATGAACTTCTCCTCTCCTTCAAGCTCCCTCTCGATGGCAGCTTAAAAAGCTGTATACGAAGGAGGAAAAAAGAATGGCAACTATTCCTTATGTCATTGAACAATCGAACCATGGTGAGCGTTCGTATGATATATATTCTAGATTATTGAAAGACCGGATCATCATGGTAAGTGATGAAATAAATGATCATATGGCAAACAGCATCGTCGCACAATTGTTATTTTTAGCGGCCGATGATCCAGATAAGGATATTTCTCTCTATATCAACAGTCCTGGAGGATCGACCTCTGCCGGATTTGCGATTTTCGATACGATGCAATACATCAAGCCTGATATCAGTACCATCTGTACGGGGATGGCGGCATCATTCGGCGCTATGCTGTTGCTAGCGGGGACCAAAGGAAAAAGGTATGCACTCCCGAACAGTGAAATCATGATTCATCAACCTTTAGGAGGAGCGCGCGGCCAAGCGACAGAAATTGAGATCTCCGCGAAAAGGATTTTGAAGCTTCGGGAACATCTCAATCACATCATCGCAGAACGAACCGGCAAACCCATTGAAAAAGTGGCATCCGATACCGATCGCGATTATTTCTTAAGTGCTCAAGAAGCTAAAGATTATGGGATTATTGATGAGATCATCCAATCAAAGACATGATTGAATAAACGGCAGTCATTCGACTGCCGTTTTTCATCTGGAAATCATTTCTTTTTTTGTGCCATGTCATATGCGATTCCCAGGGCTACTCCTATCCCTATTCCAAGCGCAATGTTATCGAACATTAGACCGAATACCACGCCAAGGCTGGTGCCGATAGCCAACCCGTTATTCGACTTCAAAGCTTTTTTAGACAAAAAAGACCCTCCTTCATATTTATTTGGAACGGAAACTTCAAAAGTCTGCTGTTTTTCCGTCCGAGAGGGTCCAAACTGATAAGTGCACCACTCTTTAAACTAACTGCCCCAGAATAATTGCTCCAGTTTCAAAATAATAGCGCTACTTCAATGATATTGCACTGCTTCCAGTTTTATTGCACCAATTCCAAGGTCGGTTGCACAGGAATCAGTCATATTCTCTCGAAGTATCTTCAAGCAGTCGTTTCAATGCTTCAAGGTCTTGCTGGACTTGAGACATGTCTTGGTTGAACTGCTCTTCTGACATCATCGGCTGCTGAAAAGCGGTGAATATCACTTCACAGCCTGTACCGTTCGGGATCACCCGCATCGGTACCATGATAGATTCGTCTGGAGAAGGTGTGACAAAGTGATCTAGGATGCCGAATTCATTTTGATCCACAAACCGGATGTTCATCGGTCCGTCCCCAGCCTCAGCGATCCACTGGTCATTCACCTTTTTCACTGATTCGAAAAACGACCACTGGGGAAGATTTTCAGGGTTGGAAATGAAAGCATATGCTTTATTGGCACTGCAATCGATTGAAATGGATAGCGTTCTTGCATTCGATAAAGCCACTTTGTCACATCCTTTATCATCATTTTTTCAACACCATTATAGAACCTTATCTGTCTCTTGTAATCCTGCTGATTTCAGTGCTTTCTCGAGATCATCGAACCTGGAAATAAAGGCTATTTTTCCATTCCTCACTTTTATGACGGAAGCGACATTCGCCTCTCCGGGAGTCCTTCCTTCTTGTCCTTTCCAGCTCGCAAGTTGTTCATAAACAAGAGAACCCTTTCTTCCGTAAATGGACAGGGTTTCAAGTGTTAGACCGGTTCGTTCCAACCATTCCACTAACAGGACTTTTCCATAACCGGAGCCTCTAGGACCTGAGATTTCAATTGTTGGAGATGTTATATCCAATAAGGCATCGACATCTTGCGCATTACACGCGTCAATCCATTTATCAGCAATATAGATCTCCTCTTCGATAAATTTATCTTCCTCTTCTTCCTTTTCTCTTAGGAAGGTGGCCATTTCTTCATCAAATGAATATTTAAAGGTAATCGAAAATGCATCCGAATCACTTGACTCTACATTGATCACACCATCGATTCCTTTCAAATCCCCTGTTCCTGATTGGGGAATCACTTTTTGTGTAGATGTCAAAACGCCATCTTCAAAAGTACCATCATGCTCTAAAACAAAGCTGCCGATCCGGTTTCCAATACTGCCAGTAAATCGCTCGAGCCCATATACGGTTGCTGATGTTTCTGTAAAATAACATTTCAACTCTTCCAGTATACCTTCGCCCTGCAGATCCCCTTCGTAACTCATTTCAAAATGACCTTTCGTCAGCTTAGGTCCGCCCTTCATGTCACTATATGGGATTTCACTTCCCCGTTTTATTTTTATGATTGATGTTGCTTGTCCATCCATAGCCAAAAACCTCCCCTATGATATTAAAAAAATAATTCAGTACGACGAATTCACAAAATGATAAGAGGCAGATCTATTCTCTGCTTTTTCGCCTCCTTATAGTAATTCGGAGAGAGTAAAAGCATTTCGGCATAACTATGGTAATTTTTTTAAAAAGGCTCTGTTATTCTTAATTGTTGGCGAAATTCACTCCCTTTCCGCGGGCGATCCGCAAGCCTCCTCGCTAGAAGATGGATGTTCTGGCTTCGACGTTCACCACAAGACCACGGACTTATATTCCACCCTTGTAGTTTTGCGCCGAGTAACCGCAGGCGCAAGACGTGGTGGTATTTAGTCGAAGATCCTTTTAAAGCGTGGGGTATCACCTGGCTCGCTTTTCCCGCAGGAGTGTCGCGAATTTCGCTAAAGAAATGTTCTATCAAAATCAACATAAAAATTTAACAAAGCCTTTAAAAAATCGTCGCTGTATTTGCTTATTCGATTTCTGAGAGGATTTTCCTTTAGGTATTGAAAAAAAGAACATCATCATTTTATGATGACGTCCCATTTTCTGCTTAATTGCTATAGGCTTTTCGGAAGAGCTGAAGGTAATCTTCTTTGGTGATTTCCCTTGCATTACTTGGTGTCGAGCCATTGTTATAGGCTGACTCTGATAAGTATTCAAAATCGTCTTCACTAACCTCTGGAAGTGACGAGAAAGTTGGAATCGAGATATCTGCAGCCAGCTGCTTCATTTCATCCACTAAAAGGTTTGCTGCTGATTGGTCAGGATCGGTCTCTTTCGCGATGCCGATCGTCCTTGCAATGGTCGCATGCTTATGGATATCTGCCTGTGCATTGTATTCAACGATGTATGGGAGGAACATGGAATTCGCTACTCCATGGGGGGTATCGTATAAACCTCCGATTGCTTCAGCCATGCAATGGACAGAGGCAACATCCGCATGTGAAAAAGCCATCCCTGCAATCGTGGAGCCGATCATCATATTGTAACGTGCCTCTTGATCCTCCCCAACTTTTACTGCCCGTCTCAAATAAGGATAGATATGCTTCATTGCTTGTAAGGCTAACCCATCAGCAATTGGATTCGATAGTTTGCATGTATACGCCTCGATAGCATGGACAAGAGCATCCATTCCGGTTGATGCCGTCAAGTGCGGAGGTAAATTATACGTGAGTTCAGGGTCGACAATCGCTAATACTGGTGCAATCTGGACTGACTTGATAGTGAACTTTATTCTTTTAGCAGTATCGGTTATTACCGAAGAACGTGTCACTTCAGCCCCCGTCCCTGCCGTCGTCGGAATGACGATCAGCGGCGTCACTCCTTCAGGGACGTTATCCCGGCCTGCATAATCCTGAAGACGGCCACCATGGACTTGAAGGATCGCAATCGCTTTCGCAGAATCGATAACAGAGCCTCCACCTAATGCTACAATTGCATCTGCCTCGAATTCGCGAGCTGCTTCCCCGCCAACAATACAATCAGTATCTCTTGGATTCGGTTTCACCTGATTGAAGACTTTAGTTTCATAACCTTCTGTTTTTAGAGTTTCTTTCAACTTTCCTACGAAACCTGCCTGTTCGATTCCTGAATCAGTGACGATGAATATCCTTGTACCCTCTAGAGACTCCTTAAGATATGTACCTGTTTTGGCTAACACCCCATTACCAGCCTCTATTTTGGTTGGCAAATTGAACTCGACTAATTTCATTCGATGTCCTCCCATTCTATTTGTCTCTTTATAATAATCGAAAATTCAATCTATTTACATTAAAGTGCTTGTAATATAAAAAAAGCCAGCAAATGTGCTGACTGCAGGTTACTTATCGACTTTCTCGAATTCCTCTTCAAAGTAAAATGTACTCGGGTGTTCATCGACGATATAAGAGTATCTCTTCATATTTTTCACATATTGCCATTTTTTGATGGTTACGGACTCACCAGTCTTTCGGATTTTTACAATATCACCAGTGTTGAATAGATTGTTTGAACGTTTCAAAAGGTCACTCCCCTTCTAGTCCATTATACCATATAGGGTTACAGCTTTATCTTATTGCCTTTTCCCTTAATTCCTTGTTGATTTGTAACAGGATTTTAATATTTTTTCCTGAACTGAAGAAAATATATGTTATAATTCACTTAAACCATTTTAATTTTTCTTGAAATATATTGGACTGGCATATATATGTGTGTCAGTCCCCTTTTTATGTACTAAAAAACAGATCCTGTAGAGGATCTGTTTTGAGTTCATTGTCAGTTAGACTTTTTGTACGTTTGAAGCTTGAGGTCCGCGTTGTCCTTCTTCAACTTCAAAAGTAACTTCTTGACCTTCGTCTAAAGATTTGAATCCTTCTGCTTGGATAGCTGAAAAGTGAACGAATACGTCGTCTGCACCTTCACGCTCGATGAATCCAAAACCTTTTTCTGCATTAAACCATTTTACTTTACCATGTTCCATTTTTGTTGCCTCCTAGTGCTCTTTGCACACATTGTTTTTCATATTCTTGCTCAGAACTAGACGTAAAGTTTTCACTTTTAACTATCCTATAGATCGAACAAAAATAAATGTTTTTAATGATAGCAGTTTGTGCTTAAATAAGCAAGTTCTTTAACATATACCAAATAATTTGTAATGTTTGTAACCTTTCCGCTATGAAACCACATATTTCAACAAAGGTAGACTCCGATCCGCGAAAACTGTCGATGGAGTCTCGCCAATTACAACTGCCCCCATCTTTTCATAAAATCCTTTTGCATTCGGGTCGCTGTCGATCGTAAATCTACTTATGCCCAATTCCTTAGCCCTGGTTACAACATGAGACCACAGTATCTTCCCATACCCTCTCCCTATGATCTCTGGATTGAGGTACATGAAATCCAGAGCAGCCTGTCCATTTTTAATCACAAATGCAAAGAAACCGAGCGTTGTCCTATCTTCTTCCATAACGAAAACATGGTTTTTAAGAATATACTTTTCATCGATCGTTAGTGCATCACGACAGGCTAAAATGAACTCTTCAGAATAATCCCACTGCGCTTTTGACAATAATGCAAGATCACTTAGAAGTTGTGATTCTTCAGGTTTCGCCCTTCTGATCGCTGCCATAGGACCTGGCTCCTTTCATTTTTTGATAAAGGGTATTTTTAGATATGGCTTAACCTCCGAATTTCGGAGAAGGGATTCCTTTCACTTCGTCAAAGGTGACTTTAAACAAGCCCCCGGCATTTGGATAGGTTTCTAGCTCATCTTTATCCATCCCTTTTCGAGCAGTCGTGATAAACAACTCATTCAAATCCTTCCCTCCAAAGGTACAGCTGGTCACATTACGTGCAGGTACAGCAATTTCTTGTATCTGATCACCAGTCATTGGATTCCACCGGGACACTTTTGAACCTCCCCAGTGAGCAATCCAAAGCATGCCTTCAGTATCGATCGTCATTCCATCAGGTTTCCCTTCTTCTTCTGGAACCAAGATGACGTCCTGGGGATTCTGAATGTCACCTGTAGATGGTTCATACTCATAGCGGACGACCTTTTGTGTTGGTGTGTCGATATAATAAAAGTATTCACTGTCTAGAGACCAGGCTAGTCCATTCGAGTTACTTACATTATCGATTTTCTTAGTGACTTTCATGTCTATGTCCAAACAATAAAGAGCTGCATTTCCATCACGATTTTCGTCAATCGTTCCCGCCCAGAACCTGCCAGCAGGGTCGCATTTCCCATCATTGAAACGATTACCAGGGAGATGTGGTTCTGGATCATGTATTTGTTTGAGCTCATCCGTTTCCAGATTGATAGTATGGAAACCTTTATCAAGTGCGGCAATAGCACCTCCGGATTTTCTTTGTACAACCGCTCCAGGCATTTGCTCCAATGGGATTTTACGGTTCATTTTAGCATCCGGGTCATAGATGAATATCTGGCTTTCTACAATATCGACCCAGTATAGCAGTTGATTTTCATGGTCCCAAGACGGTCCTTCACCTAGAGTTGCTTTTGCATCTACCACGAGTTCAACTTCAGTCAAGGCTCATCCTCCTTCATTACGTGTCATTTTAACCAATGCGTTGTTTGGTGTATACCCGTCCTTTTCTTTATCTAAAAGGTCAACATTCCTTACCCGAAACACATCCTCCATTTCTTTAAAAACAGACCTCATTGTTTAAGGTCTCTGAAATTAAACACTTTCGACAAGTTTCTTTCTCTCGGTTTGGATCTCTTCAAGCTCGCGCCTTTTCTGCGTTACTTGTCCCTTAAGATCTGACAGAATGGCATTTATTTGCCCGTGATGAGCTTTTGTTTGATCGAGTGATTCTTCTATCCTTCCTTGTACCATCCAGTCCGAGATCAACCCATCAAAGAAAAAGTCGGCGAATTTCAACAAACCAGGAATATTCACCTGAATATCTGCCTCTCCCTCGATATCTGATAGTTCTTTTTGAAATTGGCGCATCCTGCTTTGGGCTTGATGGATGTATTCTGTAGCCCGGTCGATATGGTTATGTTTTATCGCACCTGAAATCGTACCTCCACCCAGCAGGTCAAATGTTCCCCATCCTTTCGCTTTCTCGAGGAATTCGACGGCATTTCCAAGGGATTGATCAACTAGATTACCGGCACTGATCGCTTCATTCAATTCATTGAGAAAAGCGCTCATATCCCCTTCCAGTTCTGTCAGTTTATCTAATTGGATGGATGCAGGAGAATTATTCCCGAGTATGTACCTTTCTTTCCTATGAAGAATGTCGGTATATTATTTTCCAACATTTCCCAATGATTTTATTTTTTTATTCAGTTCATCGATCGTTTCGTCTACTTCATCCTTTGATTGTATCGCTTCTTCCAATTTCAATTGGACTGTGGCTACTTCTTGTTTTTCCTTGTCTAACTGTTCTTCCTTCGTCCCTTTTAACGTTAATAACCACCTGGTCACACTAAATCCTTCCAGCTTTTCTACATCTGACTGTTCAGATGACAGTTTTTCCTTCAGATCGCTGATCATAAGCTTGATATCTGTCAATTCTTTTTTATAGTCCATCAATTGCTTTTCCCATTTCTGTTTCTTTCTGAGATTTCCTTTGATCAAGATGAGTTGTTCGTTAAGATCTTTGACCATCCAAATCCCCCCTAATATTCTTACTACTAAGTACGGGTTTTGCTGGAAAAAGTTTCACGGGTCGCTTGTTGTTTTTTACAAATTGAAAATATACTCGCTTTCCGCGGGCAATCTGCAAGCCTCCTCAGCTCATTCCTCGCTTACGTGGTCTCGCTTAGCTTGCTTTCCCGCAGGAGTCTCGCATATTTCCATTTCTATAGTCTTTCATTTCATTTCATCTCCTTATCAGTATTCAATTGGCACCAAACTTTTAGAAAACAGCTTATTGAATCCTCATGAAAAACTTTTTCCATTTCCTACTTGTAATCATCTCTAAAAAGTGTAAAATTACACTAAATATAATTATTTACTCTATTGTTGGGGTGGGGTCCATATGAAAAGATTATTCGTGTTAGTCATTGGTGTCGCTCTTTATATTTCGCTTTTTACGTTCTCTGTTCATAAGCCATCTTCAGTGGTTTCAGATGACTATATGACAGATGTCGGAAAACTGATGCCGGTCAAGATTAGAAAGGTGGTAAAAGAAACAGAACTTTCAAGTATCCAGGAAGTCATTGATGAAGCTAACCAAGAGAATTTAAAGGTCTCGATTGCTGGAAAGCGTCATAGCATGGGCGGCCATACATATTATCATGATTCGGTTGTGCTTGAGATGACAGGCTACAACAAAATCCTTGATTTCGATAAAGAAAAAAAGACGATCACTGTCCAGAGCGGGGCAACCTGGGTCGATATACAGCAGTTTATAAACAAACATGGTCTTGCCATTCAAGTGATGCAATCACAGAACATTTTTACTGTTGGCGGTTCGATCAGTGTCAATGCACACGGCCGGGACATCAGGAAAGGCTCGCTCAACAGTACGGTCAACTCTTTTCGGCTCCTTACAGCTGATGGAGAAATCCTCACCGTCAGCCGGGAACAGAATAGTGAGCTTTTCTTTCTCGCTCTTGGCGGTTATGGATTGTTCGGTGTGATTTTGGATGTAGAGCTCCAATTGATGGATGACGAACTGTATGAAATGAATACTGAAATGCTTGATTACACCGAATACCGCGATTATTTCCGGGAGAAGGTCTTAGACAATCAAAATGCTAAAATGCATCTTGCCCGTCTTTCGAATGCTCCTGATTCGTTCTTGACCGAAATGTATGTAACGAACTATCAACTTGTCTCTGAAAAAGGAGCCCTTCAAGAGCATGATGATCTTAGCAAAGAACATATGACTAGAGTATCGAAATTCGCATTAGGGATGGCCCGTGATTTTGATTGGGCAAAGGATGTTTTTTGGAACCTTCAGAAGCAATATTTTTTACAAACCAATGGAGACTTGATTTCACGGAATAATGTGATGCGCAGTGAATCGAAGTTTCTTGAATACGAAGCTGAAAACGACAACGATGTACTTCAGGAGTATTTCGTTCCAGTAGATTCGTTTGCAGATTACATCGATGACTTGCGTGACGTGTTGACGAAAGAAGAGCTTAATCTGTTGAACATCACTGTCCGGTACGTCAATCACGATGAAGGACCCGTCCTCTCATATTCAGATGAGAAAATGTTCGCACTTGTCTTGCTCATCAACCAGGGCTTGTCTGAAAAAGAACAGAAAAAAACCGAAGGGGTAGTACGGAAAATGATCGATGTAACATTAGCTCATGGAGGAAGCTATTACTTGCCGTATATGCCTTACCCAACAAAGGATCAGATGAAGCGAGCCTATCCAAGATCTGAAGAGTTTTTTGAGAAGAAGAAACAATACGATCCGTCTGAGCGGTTCACCAACTTTTTTTACGAGGAGTATAAACAATGAATGAAGCGGGATTGAAAGGATTGATCATTTCACAGAGCAGCGTGTTCTTTGCAAGCAGTCTTATTTTCCCGTTCTATATTCTGTTCATTAAAAATGTCGGCTCAAGCTTTGCGCAATTCGGTTTATCTTACGGGCTTTTCGGTTTAAGCTCAGCCATCCTCCACCCTGTCATCGGCCGATTGTCTTCGCGGATCGATCATCGGTTGTTTTTACTCGTAAATGCATGGGGGATGGCTGGCGTACTTTTGTTTTTCCCGTATGTATCAAGTATCGGACAGGTATATGCAATCCAACTTTTGCTCGGTATGTTCGGCGCACTTCAAAAGCACGGTGAGAAAATCATGATTGCTGAATTTACGGATGGGGCTGAGCGTGGTGTAAAAATCGGAAACTATCACTTCTGGACATCGTCTTTTCAGCTGTTGCGATCATTGCCGGTGGCTATCTTGCAGATTACTTAACCATCAATTTTATCTTTTATATGAGTTCAGCACTCTATTTCGGGAGCGGCCTCGTCGTAATGGGGATGAGCAACCGGAACAGAATCCTAATAAAGGTAAAAAGCTGAAAAATTGGAGATTGTCGTTTTAAAGATAATTTCTTAGAATTAATGGTAATTTCTGATTTTTAAAGATAAATTCAGATTTTTAAAGAAAATTTTCATTTCTTAAAGATAGACCCACTGTTTTTAAAGATGCGGAGCTTACAGCCTAGTCGGACACTAATCTGAAGGAAAACTCACCTGGAACGAGTTTTCCTTTTCTATTAAATAAAAAAAGGAAGACAATTTTCGAAAATTGTCCTCCACTTTTTGTTTTACAATGCTTTGACCATACCACCGTCGACAAGGAATGATTGTCCTGTCACGTAGGTGTTGGCTCCTGATCCTAGGAAAACAACCATTCTTGCGAATTCCTCAGGCGTTCCGTAGCGTTGAAGTGGTATTGTCTTTTCCGTGTTTTTAACGTGTTCTTCAAAGGACACCCCGAGCTGCCCTGCACGGATTTCATCCAATTCAGCGACCCGGTCCGTATCAATTCGCCCAGGGCCGACGGTGTTTACGAGAATCTGGTGCTCAGCAAGCTCCTGGGAAAGGCTTTTGGCGAGACCGACAATCCCTGCCCGGAATGTGTTTGATAAGATCAAGTTATCAAGCGGTTGTTTGATGGAAGATGAGGCAAAATTGATGATGCGCCCGCTTTGTTGCTTTTGCATATGCGGAAGGGCCTCACGGATCAGACGGATGAAGCTCAACAAGTTGAGCTCAAACGATTTTTGCCAGTCTTCATCCCGCATGTTCTCAAAACGTCCTGCAGGTGGACCGCCTGCATTGTTGATCAACACATCCACTGTTCCGTTCTTTTCCACCGCAGTGTTCACAAGATTTTTAATCTGACCATAATCCGTGATGTCGCAGATGACATAATCGACATTTTCATTCCGTGTCTCCTGGTAGATTTCCTCTTTCGCTTGTTCAAGCTGTTCCTCATTACGACTAGCAATTAGGACTTTTGCGCCTTCTCTGGCAAATTCCATAGCTGTAGCTTTACCTAATCCTTTGCTACCAGCTGTCACGATGACGCTTTTATTTTTCAATTGTAAGTCCATGTTCTGATTCTTCCTTTCTTCCCTTTAGGTCCTTGACTTGGTTGATGAGGGGACGGAATCCTTCAATGTGGCATTCGACCACATCTCCATCCCGGATCACGACCGCACCAGGTGTCCCTGTTGAAATGATATCGCCTGGAAGCAGTGTCATCACTTTTGAATGGAAGCTCACTAGATAATGTGGGTTGAAGGTCATGTTTTGTACTTTATTTTTACGATGGAGTTTGCCATTAATCATAGTAGAGACTTCCAAATTCGCTAAATCCTCAATTTCGTCGGGTGTCACGACCTCCGGTCCGAAACTGAAAAAAGTGTCGAAGCTTTTCGATCGTGTCAAATACCTTGGATTGACTTGTAAAATATCTTCTGCCGTCATATCGATGATCGTCGTGTAACCAGCAATATAAGACTCCGCTTCCTCTTCCGAAACATCCTTGCACATTTTACCGATAATGACACCTAACTCCGCTTCCGCTGTTGTTCTCTCGGATTGATGAGGGATGTTGATCGTCTCCTCTGGTCCGATGATCGTCGTATCAGGTTTCATAAAACTTGCTGGTTCTGTAGAGGGGGCTTTTTCATGAAGGTCTGAAGCGTGCTCGACATAGTTGAGACCGATTCCCCATATTTTTCGAGGATGGCGGTAGAGAGGGCCGAATGGAACGCTCTCTACCGGATGTCCAAGGTCATTTTTCAGCCGTTGCAAATCAACTGAATCCCACCAGCTTCGCAAGGTACTGAATGTTTCTGGCTGGATCAATTCATATAATGTTTCCGGATGATCAAGGTTCAAGTAACGATTGATTTCTGATAGTACGATTACTTTACCGTCCACAATAACGGCAGCACTCTCTTTATCCCCTACCTTGATTGTTGCCAAACGCATTTTTACACCTCCGGTTATTTTGCTGAAAGCGACGTTTCAGACGAAGTTGATTTTTTCACATAAGCCGTTACGATGAGAAGTACCAACACCCCTAAACCGATCAAATCTGTAAACAATCCTGGATAAATCAAGAGCAACGCTCCAATACATGAAATGATACGCAACGATGCCGGCACTCGTTCATTGATGTAACCTTCTACCGTAACCGATAACA
Source organism: Pseudalkalibacillus sp. A8 (assembly GCF_045920555.1). Classification (NCBI taxonomy): domain Bacteria; kingdom Bacillati; phylum Bacillota; class Bacilli; order Caryophanales; family Fictibacillaceae; genus Pseudalkalibacillus; species Pseudalkalibacillus sp. A8. The sequence continues at coordinate 1,064,716 of NZ_CP174509.1, read as the reverse complement.
GGAAAACACCTAATAAGGAAGTAACGACAATGAGTAAGACAGTTGTGAAGGTTGCATCAAGCATGAGCATTTCCGGTGAAAACACAAACATGAACGGGACGATGAAGCCTGCAATAGCAAGGACCATCGCTTGTACACCTGTCTTGTTCGGATTCCCACCGCTGATACCTGCTCCCGCAAAGGCGGCGAGCGCGACAGGCGGTGTGATGTTAGCAAAAATACCGAAATAGAAAACAAACATATGTGCAACAAATACTGCATTCGCTGTACTACCGGTGAGTTCCTGGAAAAGCGGCAATTGTAAAAGGATCGGTGCCGCCATCGTACTTGTGATGATATAGGTCGGAATACTCGGCAATCCCATTCCTAAGATGATGGAAGTGATCATCGTCAATACAAGCGTGATAAGAAGTTGGATGAGCGGGCTATTGACAGCTGCACCAATACTTACGATGCTGTTCGCAATTTCAAGGGCAACCCCTGTAAGAGAAGCGATACCGACGACAATACCTACCGCCCCACAAGCGAGTGCCACGGGAATCGTCGTCCTTGCCCCGTTTTCAAGTGCTTCTGCACAATCCTTAATGTCCACTTCTTCCGCTTCAATTTTTAAAAATTTACGCCAGATATTGATTGCAGCGGGAATTGCAATGATAAGAACGAGTTCCCACCAGTCGCTGCGCAATGAACCGCCCGTCAATGCAGGTCCGAAGATCAATCCGAGCGAAACAGCTGACATGACCGCTAGCATCCGGGATGAGCCTGCGATGACGACAGTTGCAATAATCGACCAGAAGGCGGCGAAGAATGGTGTTTTTCCTGAGAAAAGCAGGTACAAAAGGATGAACATCGGGATCAATAGATGCCCCCGTTCCACCATGACTTCCTTCAACCGCGGGAGTTCTGCTTTCGGAATGCCTTTCAATCCCCGTTTCGAAGCCCGGAAATGGACTTGCAGAAGAATCCCGATGTAATAGAGTAACGCTGGGATGATTCCAGCTAGGATGACCTTCGTGTAAGGAATGTTGAGGTTTTCAGCCATGATGAAGGCTGCTGCTCCCATAATCGGCGGTAAAATTTGACCTCCGACACTGGCTGCTGCTTCAACAGCGCCAGCAAACTCTCTTTTATATCCGATCTTCTTCATTAACGGGATGGTGAAGGTACCTGTCGTAACGACGTTGGCAATTGCTGAACCGTTGATCGAGCCGAGGAACCCGCTGGCAAGGACAGCCACTTTTGCTGGTCCGCCTTTCGTATGGCCTGCAACAGCTAATGCAAGATCGTTGAATAATTGACCCATCCCAGACTTCCCGAGAAATGCACCGAATAAAATGAAAAGTATGATATAAGAAGCCGAAACGCCAATCGCCGTCCCTAAAACCCCTTCAGTTATATAAACGAGTTGCGCGATGATCTGTTTCGAGACACTCAGAACGACCGGACTTGTCAATTCCGGATAAATCGATAGCTTTACATAGAATCCATATGCGAGGAATCCGATGCCTAAAATGACGAGACCCCATCCAGTCACACGGCGTGTCAGCTCCAGCAACAGAATGATCGCCAATATACCAACATAAAAATCCGTGTCATTGATCCGGCCTCCAGTTTGGATGATCCGCTCTGCCGTCATGAGCATATAGATCCCGACAAACATGGAGAGCCCAGCTGTAACGTAGTCAATAATCGGAACGGTTCCTTTCCCTTTCTTCTTCAAGATCGGATATATGAGGAATCCGATTGTCATCAATGTATATAGATGGATGCTCCGCTGCTTTACGTCTACAAGAGCCCCAGCATATGACGTGTATAAATGGAAAATGGATAAGGTAACGGCTGCAATTGTAATGAACCATAATACCGGTTTTGCTACAGAGGTCCTGATGTTGCTTTCCCGGTCGTATTTTTCGACCACATCTTTCATTTCTTCTGCCATGATCTCACCTCACAACGATTAATAGTTTTTGCGACCATGCTTGGATCGACGGCATGGTTTTCGTTTCAATAGTGTATGATGTACCGGGTTGGTTCATCTCAATCGCATTTCCATCAATGATGAACTTGTGTCTTGTGGTCTTTCCAGTACGAACACGCAGTTCTTTCCCGATTTCACGATCGATTCCGACCATGTGCACCCAGCCATCTTTTATATACGTATCATTACCTGCATTGCTTGGAACACCAGCCCCGAAGGTTTTGAATCTTGTTCCATCAATATAAATCCTGTTCTCTTTTATTTTGAAAAATTCTTCCCATAATTCTTTCTCAACCGAGTGACGCCATTGGATCGTAAACGAGGTTTCTGCTGCAGCTGGTTGGATGGCCTTGATATCGGCATCTGTTTTGAGGATCAGGTATGACTTTGGAATAAATGACAACGCGATCCCGATGAAAATCGCCGCCATCATAAGGTATCGAATCCTCATGGTAAAAAAAGGGCACCTCGGTGATGCCCTTTTTCCTCGTCCTATTCAGTAATCCCTTGTTCTTCATAGAATTTCTTCGCTCCAGGGTGCAAGTCGACGATCAGCCCTTTCGCAATTTCATCCCGGTCTAGCTGCTTCAATGCACCTACTGCAACTCCATCGGTCCCGAGATATTCGTAATAACGTTTCGTCAGATCATAAACAAGGTCTGCACTCAAGTCTGGTGGAACGATGATCATGTTTTGGATTCCGACCGTCTTCACTTCTTCATCCAAACCATACGCTGCTTCATTTCCAGCTTCGATTGAAAATTCCTTATAGAACGGATACTTATCCATCAGCTTCGTTGCTAAATCATCTTTAATTTCTACAAAATTAACATCTGTCTGTTGCATGAGATCTGTAATGTTACTGTTCGGAACTCCTGATGTGAAGAAGGCTGCATCCAAGCTTCCGTTCTTCATTTCCTGAACACTGTCCGCATAACCTGTATGTGTCACTTTTGAAAGATCGTCATACGTGATTCCCGCTGCTTCAAGTACTTTCTTCGCACTTTGTTCAACACCGGAGCCGACTTGTCCAACACCGACTTTTTTCCCTTTCAAGTCTTCGATTGTTTCAATGTTACTGCCTTCTAATGCCACAACTTGGACAACGTTTTGGTACATGCCCGCCATAGCTGTGATTTCGACTTTGTTTCCATCAAACTGCCCTTCACCATTGATCGCGTCATAACCGACATCACTCATGATGATGGTCATTTGATTAAGACCGTCCTGGATGTTTTGGATGTTCGCAACAGATGCACCAGTTGATTCGACTGTCACGTTTGACACCTGGTCACTTTCTTCAAAAATCGGCTTCAACGCGCCCCCGATCGGGTAATAAACACCAGATGTACCACCAGTTCCAAATACGATGGATTGAGCTTCGCCTGAATCGCCATCTGATCCACCGTCTCCTCCTGATGAACCATTGCTGCATGCTGCTATCAACATCGATAATGTAAATATGAACGTAAATATGAGTTTTCTTTTCAAGTATATTCCCTCCCCAAATGATCAGTATCTCCATGGTAGCGTTTTCATTGATATTTTTGAATATTTAGAACATATTGGACATATTGGTCATTTTGGTCACGCAGAAATAAGGCACTTTTTGTAGATCATTGTATGTATTTAAACTTATGTGTTGTATTTTTAGACTTAGCGTAGGATTTTTTAGACATTTTCTCATAATTTTTGACTTTCTCCCCGATTTAGTCATACTGTTCATCTGCAATGCGCAAGGACAGTAATAAAGCCTCCTAATAAGAAAAAAACTCATCAAAAATGAGTTTTGTCCAATTAAATCCGATTAGGACTAAAAAGATTTTGATAAGCTATAATGAATTCAAGAAAGTGGTAAAACTATACATAGAAAGGGGCATGCTCTATGTTGATTTTGATACGTAACGGAGAAGTTTACGCTCCGGAATATCTAGGCAAAAAAGATATTTTGATCGTGAATGATAAAATCGGTTTTGTTGAAGACCACATCCAAGTACCAGAGGGCTTCTTCTCACAGCAAACGCAGGTAATCGAGGCAGAAGGAAAAATCGTCGTACCGGGTTTCATCGACTCACATGTCCATATCATCGGCGGTGGCGGTGAAGGAAGTTATAAAACACGGACACCTGAAATCAAGCTGACTGACGCAACGTTAACAGGGATAACCACCCTGATTGGCGTCATCGGTACAGATGGGACGACCAGGACGATGTCTAGTCTTGTTGCCAAGGCTAGAGCGCTGGAAGAGGAAGGGATCAGCTGTTTTGTCCAGACTGGATCCTATCAGGTCCCTGTAAAAACCCTGACTGGTAAAATCGAAGATGATATCATCCTTGTCGATAGGATCATCGGGGCTGGTGAAATTGCGATCTCTGATCATCGTTCATCACAACCGACTGTAGAAGAATTGGCGAAAATCGGAGCTTCAGCCCGGAACGGCGGAATTTTATCCGGGAAAGCAGGTATCGTCAACATCCATGTCGGCGACAGCAAGGATTGCTTGAAGATTATTGAGGAAGTCGTCGAGCGGACAGACCTTCCGATCAAACAGTTCTATCCAACCCATATCAACCGTAATCCTCACCTTTTCAAAGCTGGAATTAAATACGCTAAAAAAGGCGGGTATGTTGACTTTACAACAAGCACTATTCCTCAATTTCTTCATGAAGGGGAGGTCAGATGCAGCAGAGGTCTGAAACGAATGCTTGATGAAGGAGTTCCGATCGAACGGATCACCTTTACATCCGATGCCCAAGGCAGTCTTCCGGATTTCAGTCCAGATGGTGAGCTGAAAGGCCTTAAAATCGGAAAAGTGTCGAGCTTGTACGCAGCAGTCCAGGAGGCCGTTTTAAAAGAGGATATCCCGTTGGAAACTGCGCTCAAAGTGATCACTTCAAACCCAGCACATATACTCAAGTTGAAAGGTAAAGGAAAGATCGAGGCAGGCTTCGATGGTGATATCGTCCTTTTAGACAGAGAGTCTCTTGAAATAAGGGATGTTTTTGCGAAGGGGAAAATGATGGTCGAAAATCGAAAAGCGATTGTAAAAGGGACTTTTGAATGAATAAAATGGGATTGCTGGCCGCCGTGGTCCACAACTTCCTGTAACAACAGTTTATGTGTAAGAAAAAGAATCCCACGAAGAACTTTCTCCGTGGGTTTTCTCATTTAAAAGGGCTTTTGGGCCCCTAAGTCGTTTACTTGATTGAAAACTCTTCTCTTATCAGAAGATCTTCCGGTTTCTTGCCAATTTCATCACTATGGAAGTAATCACGTATTACGCCATCTTTCAAGAAGTTTGCGATCGAAACCATGATCATCCCCTGATCCAGCGCAAGATAGGCTTGTGTGACTTCCCCTGTCTCCGCATTGACAGAATCAAGGAAACCGTACTTGCTGTAGGCATCCATATCCCTGAGCTTATGGATGTTTTCCATCGCTTCATCCGATGCATATTCAAGTGCTAAGAATGTTGCATGCGGTGTTACGATATGACTCTTTTCATATCCCATCACCCCAAGCGGTGTTGCTGCAAATTCGGAATATCCGTCTGGTGTCGCCGCTGGTGACATCCCCCAGACATCATATCCTTGTTCTTTCGCATATTCGATTTGGAGCTCGACGTGACGTCGGTTATTCAATCCTAGCGCATCTTTCCCAAGCTCTTTTTCTTTCAGGACGATTGAAGGCATCAACCCTTCAAACATGCTTCCACCCCAGCTTGGAACAAATTTTTGACCATTGTACGTATAGTGGCCTTCAAACACTTCCACTCCATCGTAAGTTTCCGTGTAACCTTGTGGTGTCTGTGATTGCCAATCGTATTCTGCTGGCGGTGTCCTCTCCATCTTCCACCAGTGGGTTTTCGGTGTATCGCCCTTGCCGATTGCGACATAGCTTGCAACACGTGGTTCAGTATAGAATGTGCCATAATGATGGGCAGTCATTTCACCCGTTGCAACATTAAATCCGCCCCACATCTGTCCTACTTCCGGATCATACAGTTGGGTGTAATCCATCTCTTCTACAAGCTTACTTGTTTGATCATACAGTTCAGGGTAAGCTTGACCGACTGCAACCAGCCCTGCAGACAACCAGCCATTGTCGACTGTAGAAATGAATTGGCCCCAATCCTTCATCAATGAACCATCTTCGGTGAAATACCAATTATAATAGAGGCCGTTCCATTTATCTAAGGTTTTTAACGTATGAAGTGACTTGCTAATTTTTGCAACCGCTTCTTCTTCTGAAATGAATCCGAGTTCATCAGCAGCGATCGTGCTCATGTAATACATCCCAATATTCGTCGGCGATGTGTATTCTTTCGTATCAACTTCACCTTTAACACGGACAGCATCATAAGGCAAGCCGGTAGATTTGTCAGTGAAATCTTCAAAGTAACGATAAGTTTGTTTGGCAATCGCCCGTAACTCCTGATCATGACCGATTTCTTTGCCTTTTGTTGGAGAAGCATCCGTATGAGCACTCCACGGAAGGCTTAAACTTGCTAGTAACACAGTTGTTAAGACGATTAACATCAGTTTCTTCATAAGCACTCTCCTTCTGATTTTGGTTTTGATTTCGAAGTGAAACGTTTCGATAAAATTATATCGTTTATAAATGTAAGCGTAAACATTACTTTTGTAGCAATTATCTAAATATTGAAATAACAAATTGGTGAAGATTATTGAGGTCGTTTATGGAGGGAAAGCTTTTTTTCGAAACGTTTCATTTTTCCTTCACTTCTTGTAAAAGAGTAAATCCGCATTTATTCATGAAATCGGCTCATAAATCCGAAATTCGGCTTATAAATGAAGATTGAGTGATTCTAGAGTTTGTTGCAACAAAAAACAGAATGTATTTAGATACACTCTGTTTTTTAAAAGCTTATTTTTCTGTCCCGAATACGATTTTATTTTGTTTTCTGGCCTTTTCCGTAATCCTTAATACACTACGGCTTAAGTCGGTCAGCTCATGATATGCTTCCAGATCATTTTTTTCTATGATATTTGCAAAGGTTTCAATTTCATAAATCATGTCGTTATCATTCAGTGCCTCTCCAAGCTTTTCGCTCTTTTTCGTTTTACGATCAACCAAAGAAATCTTATTGAGCGGAGCAACATGGTCAAGCACGAACGAGATATGTTCACCGTGGATTTCAGAAGGAGTGAACGAATGTGCAATTTTTGAACATAAAATGGTACAAATGAACCCATCATATTCTAGGACAAGTGTACCACTCCCGTCTACACCACTTTCCAGTATGACAGGGTGATAGGAAACTTTTTCAGGTTCACCGAATACATATACGGCTAGACTGATCGGATAAACACCCAGATCGACTAACGCTCCTCCCGAAAAATCAGATGAAAAGATATTTGGCCTCTCCCCTTTTAAGAACAAATCATACCGTGAAGAGTATTGGATGTAGTGGAAAAGCGCACTTCGAAGTTTTCCTGCCTTCTTTACCTGCTCCTTCAGGATTTTTGCGTTTGGCGAGTGGATATTCCTCATTGCCTCAAATAGAAATACACCATTTTCTTCAGCAACTTGATAGGCATCCTCCATTTCAGCTGTATTAGAGAAAATCGGCTTTTCACAAATGACATGCTTCTTGTGTCGTAAAAAAAGCTTCGCATGCTCATAGTGATGGGAGTTGGGGGATGCAATATAGACTGCATCGATATCCTCTCTCGCTGCCATCTCTTCCAAATCGTCATGAGCCTTGAAGGCATTGTATTTATGAACTATTTTCCGAGCATTGTCAATTGACCGTGAGTAAACCGCAGTCAAACTCATCTTTCCGCTTTCCTCTGCCGCTTCGATAAAGGATTCCGTAATCCAGCTTGTACCTACAGTTCCATATTTCATCATATATATGTACACCGCCTTTTCATAATCTTTTATCAGGATACTAGCTGTCGATGTCAGTTTCGATTCATTTGCATCTTTTTGATGACACTTTTTGGTGCTGTCCGAAAATAGGCTTCTAGAAGGTAGTCTTCGACCGCTTTCCAGTCCATACTCTCGAGCGGAAAAGTAGTCCAGCCATGTTGTCCGATATAAGGAGACTTTTTATAACCTGTTTGCTGGATCAACCCTTCCTGTGTCGTTTTCAATGTTTTGATCGTGAGCGAAGGATTCGTTTCATCTTCTCCTAAAATGACGAATGGTTTGTCTTTTACTCGGAAAGAGGTGTGCCCGAAGCCATCCACTTTCTCTTCTACCATAGGGAAACGATGACAAATTTCTTTGATTTTTTCGTATAGTTCATCATAAGAAAGTTTCATTACTAATACCCCACTTTGTCTACGAGGCGGTACCGATTGATTGGTCTGCCGACACCACCATATTGGACATCGATTTCGACCTTTCCAGTCTTACCTAAGTAGTCTAAATAACGACGGGCTGTCACTCTCGCAATCCCAACTCCATCTGCAGTTTCTTCTGCAGAAAGCGAAGTTTCCTGGTTGCTCAAATACCGTAGAATCTGCTTAAGTGTCTGCTGGTTTAATCCTTTCGGCAGAACTCCTTCATCCTTCCTATTACGGACAGGAATATCCCCCGTTGTCTGAATTAATCGATCAAGCTCTTCTTGTCCTATCTTTCCGTCTTCAGAAAACTCAGTGTGCAATGCCCGGTATTTTTCCAGGGCTTTCTGGATACGGGTGAACTTGAAGGGCTTGATGATGTAATCGATCGCTCCGTTCAATAACATCGTCCGAATCGTATCTTTATCATTGGCCGCTGTGATTACAAGGACATCTATGTTCAATTGCGATGCGCGCAGCTCTGCCATCAGATCGAGACCATCTTTTTCTGGCATGAAGATATCCAGGACGATCAATTCGGGTTTCAGGGACCTTGCTAGTTCCAGTCCCTCTTTTCCATTACTAGAAGAGGCGATCACCTGGAAGCCTTCAACACGTTCAATAAATTGACGGTTGACCTCTTGGACCATAGGATCGTCTTCGATCAACAATACTTTAATGTCCGGATACTTGTTCATGTGCGATTCCTCCCGGTCTCATCGGAAATGTCAATTCGATACTTGTACCTTCCTGTAGGATGCTTTTCACACGGGCAGAGCCTTCACCTTTTTCAAGCACATTTTTGACGAGGTATAGGCCGATTCCCGAGCCTTTGCTGCCTTTTGTCGTATACCCTTTCGTAAACATGTCTGCCTGGTCATCTTTTGCCATCCCTTTGCCATTATCTTCAACAGACAAATAGAGATGATCATCCGACTGTTCAATATGGAGCTCGACCAGCTTCATATCACGTTCTACACCAACAAACGCGTCAAAGGCATTTTCAATCAAATTCCCTAATACGACAACAAAGTCATGACGGTCAAGAAGCCCAGGAAACCTTTTCATGCGGCTCTCAGGAGTGATTGTCAATTCGATATCAAGCTCTTTAGCCCGGCTTACTTTGCTTAATAAGAGGCCTGCAATGCTTTCATCATGTATTTGTTTTGATAAAAATTTTGTCAGAGCTTGTTGTTCTTCCTGATTTTCAAATAAAAATTCGAGCGCCTTGTCATTCTCGTTCAACTGAATGAGCCCTGCAATCGTATGGAGCCGGTTCATGTGCTCATGGTTTTGGACACGGAGCGCATCGATAAACGCTTTGACCCCTGTAAGCTCTTCAGCCATTGAAGTCACTTCTGTACGATCTTGGAATACTTCTACCGCTCCGACGATTTCACCTTCGACTAAAATCGGCACCCGACTGCTCATGATGATCTTCTCATTGATCTTCATTTCTTCCTTGTACACACTTGCTCCATTTTTCAGGACATCGCCAAGTTGGGATTCCGGAATAACTTTTTCAATCTGTTCCCCTGCTACCTCCTCTTGAAGGCGCAGAATACGCTTGGCTTTATCGTTAAACACAGTGATGCAGCCGCCACGGTCGATTGCAATGATCCCTTCATTCATCGCCTGGAGTGTGGCAGTCCTTTCTTTCAAGAGTCTTACAATCTCGTATGGCTCGAGCTGGAAGGTCTCCTGTTTTAAATGCCTGGCTAATAACCATGATCCTATGATTCCGAATAATAAGGTCAGGAGGGCAATGATCAAGATCTGATGTTTCAACTCTCCCAGGACTTCCCACAGAGTCGGTTGAATGATGCCGACAACAACTGTTCCGACTTGTTCCTTCTGCTCATTCAAGATCGGCACGAACGCTCTGACTGCTGTTCCGAGTTCTCCCTTAGCCTTGGATGTGTAGCTGTGTTCTGCAAAAGCTGGACCCTCATCCTTCCCTGACGATAATGTACCGAGCATGTCCTCATTAGGATGGGAATAACGGACACGATTCATGTCAAGGACGACGATATAATCAGCGTTATTGATGGTGCGGATCCGCTCAACAATCGGGTTGATCTCGATCCATCCTCTTGACTCCGTAACCCCCGACTGTACTTCAGGCAGGTTGGCGACCGTCCTTGCCGTCAGCAAGGAACGATGACCGAGATCCCTTTCTTTCATCTCATAAATGTTCCCTGTCAAAATGATCCCGCCTATGAGCAATGAAAACAAGACGATGCCAAATGATAGAATTGTAATCTTCCAACGAATTGGTAAACGTTGTAATGACACCGTCCTCACACTCCCTAGTAATTTATCATTATTGTACCATGAGAAATCCAGTGTGATACACTATGGTAAAGGATTTCTTGGAGGTGAGGCGTGATGAGGACAGTGATATGGGTCGCAATTTTGGTTACAGTCGGAATCGTGACGGCTGTCTTCGTCGGCTTCGATTTTTCCGGTTCTGCCGGGACCACCGAATTTGATGATGAACAAAGCGGCTTGAAGGATCAAATCACAATCAAATTCAGTCACGTTTATTCTGAGAATTCTCCACAAGGACAAGCAGCAAGGTATTTTGCCAAACGGCTTGAAGAAAAAACTGATCGGCAGGTCGAAGTAGAAATCTATCCGAATGCTGTTCTCTACAAGGAAGAGGAACAACTCCGTGCCTTGAGAGAAGGGAATGTTCAGATGATTGCGCCATCAACCTCTGAGCTTACCTCGGAATATCCGATATTCCAGGTTCTGGATCTACCTTTCGTCTATACGAATCATGACTTGGTAAAAGAAGCCTATCAAGGAAAGATCGGTTCGCGTCTTTTAAAAGAAACCGATGATGACCGTATGAAAGGATTGGATTTTTGGTTCGGCGGCTATAAACAGATGACGACCGACAAAAAGTTCGTCAAATACCCTTCAGACTTTAAGCGAATGCACTTCGGAATCATGGATAGCCCAGTCATCAAAAGCCAGTTCAACATATTCGGTGCAAGTACAAGTGCAATGAACTTCAACAGGCTTTACCGTGACCTTGAAGTCAATTTTATTGAAGGACAAGAAAATACAGTGTCTAATATATACACAAGAAAGCTTTACCAAGTGCAAGATTATCTTACTGTAAGCAACCATGCCATCATGAGTAATATCATTCTTATCAACAAAGATGCATGGGAGGGATTACCTCAAGATATACAAACGGAAATGAATGAGGCGATGAGTGAAACGACATCTTGGATCAGCCGCCACGCCATCGAAATAAATGACAGACAAATCAGGCAACTAAAGCGTGATGAAGCGATTGATATACACCTGTTGACCAAACATGAACGAAAAGCATGGATGGAAACGCTCAACCCCATCTATTCCAATCTGGAACCTGTCATAGGGGAAGAATTGGTAGATGAAATCAATCGAATACGAACCCGATAGGAGGAAAAGAAAATGCCAAATACGAAGATGCTTGCAGGACATGCCCGATTACCGAATGGGATGGCGGTCAGTGATTTACACGAAACTTTAACTGTCACGATTGAGGTCGATCACAATTATGGCGTGATTGTGTGGGCCGACTGTACCCTTGCCACCGACCATGCTCAATCATACTTGGGCAATTTGTTGAAAGGCTTCAGTCTGCGTGATGGAATTCAGCTCATTGAAAAGGAAATCGAAAATCATTATTACGGAAAAGCGAAGTCTGCACTCCTTGCCGCTGTCCGTGATGCCTATAAACAATATCAGACACCTCATGTCGTAAAATAATCATAATTCAAAGAAAACTTGGCTCAGCCAAGCCTTGGGGCAGGCTGATTCCTAGTTACCCTGATATTGAAGAAAGTCAGCTTTCTTTAAATTCAAAATATTATTGACAATGTTCATTCCTGGTTGTAAGATAAGGAATACAATCACCTGGAGAAAGGCAGCCCCTTTCCCATTCGGTGACTTTAATGACAAATGAACATGTTCATACCACTGAAAAATCTATCGGACTTCTCATCCGGAAGCCAGAACGTAGATCGAGCCAGTGATATCTTCCACTTGGAGATATTACTGGCTTTTTTTGATGTATTAACCCTATTACTGGCGGAATCGCCACAAAATTCAAGGAGGAATTGAAATGAGTATGGTGAAATCTGATTTAGTGAAGTCTTATGAAAATTTCAGCGTGGTACAACACCCGCAATCCAAACGTCTTTATCATATCGAACTGAAAGAAGAAGCTATGGCTGCTTTTTTGGAAAAGCATCGTGATACGATTTCACAACAACTCGAGTATATCCCTTACATGCGTTATGTCATCGCAAGTGATTTGAAGCAAGTGCTTGGTGAAGAATTTTCAAAAGTAATCAATGAAGTGCTTCATGATCGTGATTTCGGCGGCTTTACCCTGGGAATCGGAAAGGTTACATCTTCAGATGAAGATTACGTCAAATTCTCCACAGCCATCACACATCTGATCGGTGGCGTGAACTTTGATGCGATGTCAGGAAAATATTACGCCCGTTTTACAGTAAAGGATACGGACAAAAGTGACTCTTACCTGCGCCAGGCCTATCGCTTGTTCACCCTCCATACAGATGGTACGTTCGTCGATGAACCATGTGACTGGCTGTTGATGATGAAATTTGCGGAAGAAAATGCAGTCGGTGGTGAATCACGACTCTTGCACCTGGATGACTGGGAAGAGCTTGATTATTATGCAAAGCATCCTGTGGCATCTACAAAAATACCATACAAATCACCAGCAAGTAAAAATGTCAGCCAGACCGTTTACAATGATACCTTTTATGAGCATAACGGGAAAACCTGCATCCAATTCATCGATCAATTTGCGTATCCTGATACAATAGAACAAGCCGAGTATTTGAAATCGATGTCAGAATCTATGGAAAACAGTTCAGCTGTAGTCGAGCTAGAGCTTCCTGTAGGTGATCTCGTCGTATTGAACAACACGTTCTGGCTGCACGGAAGAGCAGCATTTGAAAAACACCCGGACTTGCACCGTGAGCTGTTACGCCAACGGGGATATTTTAAAAAAGTCTAGGCGCTTTTAAATCTTGTTGTTGATTTTAATAGTAATTTTGTTTAAGCGAAATTCACGACACTCCTGCGGGAAAACCGAGCCAAGCTTGACCCCACAGCGAGGAAAGAGCGAGGAAGCTTGCAGATTGCCCGCGGAAAGGAAGGGAATTTCGCAGAATTCAACAAAATAGAATAACAGAGCTAAAATCTTAGAAAACGGAGGTAAACCTATGTATGATGTCATGATCATCGGTGGTGGAATCGTCGGACTTTCCACTGCCTATGCCCTGACCGAGCGTAATCCGTCATTGAAAATTGCAGTGATCGAAAAAGAGAACAGCTGGGCAAAACATCAGACCGGGCATAATAGTGGCGTCATCCACTCCGGCATCTATTATAAACCAGGCAGTCTCAAGGCTCGATTTGCAAAAGACGGTGGTCGTAAACTCGCATCTTTCTGTGAACAGTATGGGATTTCTTATGAACAATGTGGGAAAGTGATCGTTGCGACTGATGAAAAAGAACTTACTGCCATGCATAATCTTTATGAGCGAGGGCTTCAGAACGGCTTGGACATCAAGTTGTTGGACCATGTGGAATTGAAAGAGGAAGAACCACATGTAAACGGCATTAAAGCGATCAAAGTCCCCCAAGCCGGTATCATCGATTATGTAGGCGTTTGTTCAGCGATCGTAGAAGTCTTGGAAAAACGTGGTGCAGATCTCTTCTTAGGTACTGAAGCGAAAAGTATCGAGGAAGGTCCAGGCGAAGTTACGGTGGAAACAACTTCCGGCACTTACCGGACGAGACATCTGGTCAATTGCTGCGGCCTGCAAAGTGATCGTATGGCAAAACGCAGCGGCCAAAATCCTGATCTGAAAATCGTACCGTTCCGCGGTGAGTACTTTGAATTGAAACCTGAAAAAGAATACCTCGTGAAAAACTTGATTTATCCTGTCCCTAACCCTGATTTCCCTTTCCTGGGCGTTCATTTTACACGGATGATCGGCGGCGGAGTAGAAGCAGGTCCGAATGCTGTCCTAGGCTTTAAAAGAGAAGGTTACCGTAAGCGTGATATCTCCTTGAAGGATTTATCTGAAACGTTGACCTATCCTGGCTTTTGGAAGCTGGCATCGAGCTACTGGAAAGAAGGATTGGATGAAATGGTCCGCTCCTTCAACAAGAGGGCTTTCGTTCGCAGCTTACAGCGCTTGGTTCCGTCAATTGAAGCTGACGACCTGATGCCGGCACCTGCTGGCATCCGCGCACAAGCTTTGAAATCGGATGGTTCGCTTGTAGATGACTTCTTTCTAGTCCATAGTAAAAGAAGTACCCATGTCTGCAACGCCCCGTCCCCTGCTGCTACAGCTTGTTTTCCGATTGGGGAACACATAGCTTCAGTACTAGATATAGAACGACCCATTAAAATTTCAACATCATGATCATAAACGGCCCGGATGGATCAAAAAGATCCAGTCCAGGCCGTTTTATTCTATAATAGAGCCTTTTTCGAGAGAATTTTCGAGTTGTAGAGATAATTTCAAATTTGTTGAGTTTCTACCCTTAGTTGTTAAGATAAATCTTAAATTTAGAAGGCTGATCAAATTGGACAGCCCCTATCTGTTGCGCAAAAGAGAAAAAACTAATTTAGAGTACTGCAAAAGAGCGTCCTAAAAATGCCAAAACCACTTATTTTACGAGTTGGTGTTTAGCTGAACGCTTGAGCATGTTGATTGTACCCATATGTAACGCTTCATGATTCATGTGGAAGAGAAACATTTCGCCTAATGTTTTCATATGGAGAAAGCCTCGCTTTAGTGGCTCCTCTAATTTACCTCTGCTTACCTCGATAATTTCATCCGGCTGTTCTTTCAGATTTTGGAGTAACTCCTCAAAAGACGGTGGATGTTCTTTCCAATCTGCAGGGCTGCTTTCCCTTGGGAACATCAAATGATATTGAAGCGGCATCCTTCTTTCCATTTCAAGTGTCGCAAAGACTGTATGATCCCAACCTACCAAAATATGCCCCATATTCCAGCGAATATTGTTCCTATGGTGTTCAGGGATATAATCAAGGATCTCATCTGTCAAACCCTCCACTGATCTTACTGTCCAACTACGCCACATCCTAAACTGTTCGAATACCTGTTCTTCGTTCATATCCATCCTCCTCAAAATTCGTTTTACGTCATGCCTGAATGAATCAATTATCTAATAGTATACTTTGCTGTCTGGAACAGAAATCCTCTTTAATCGAATGAAATTCAGCATGTTGGTTATACCAATTGTAGTGATGAAAATGAGGGATCCAGTATGACGACAATGATATGGCTATTCAAATCTCTTTATCGTGAATTTTTCGATCGTAAAGTCTACGACCTTGCAGCTCAGATGTCGTACTATTTCCTATTGTCGCTTTTTCCATTTCTCATCGTCGTTTTTACGCTGGTCGGTCACATACCGATAGACACCATATCAGTTTTGGATATCGTCGAACCCTACGCACCTGAGCGGACCATTCATTTCCTAAGACATACACTGAACGGGATTTTCGCTAACCAGGAAAAGAATTTATTGACTTTTGGATTCATAGCTTCTGTTTGGCTTTCATCTTTTGCAATCCAATCCTTTTCACGGATTTTGAACGAAAGCTATCCACAGCGTACAAAGCGATCTCTTCTTGCACAATTATTTGAAGGATTATTGTTGACCATAGCGTTCATCAGTGTGGTCGTCATCTCTGTCCTTGTACCTGTAGCTGAACGGCTTGTCCTCAGTTATCTTGATGAAGATGCCTGGCTGTTTGCATTCATCGTCACGTTCTGGAACCCGTTAAAATGGATCGTCGGGAGTTTCGTCCTATTTTGTTTCTTTTACGTCCTCTATCACTTTGTCCCGAAAGCAAGGCTGAAATTTATCGAAGTCCTGCCTGGAGCCATATTCTCGACGATCATATGGCAACTTATTTCATTAGGCTTTTCGTTCTATGTTCGATACAGCCAATATTCGATCATTTACGGCAATGTCAAAACCATCATCATTTTGATGATTTGGCTTTACCTGACAGCGCAAACGTTGATCATCGGAGGAACCATCAATGCACTTTTGTTTAAAAGAAAGTACAATTTTGATTGAAAAAATTTGTAGTATTTTGTATGGTAAAAATATGGAAATAAATTGAATGGGGGATTGGATGTTTCGAAAAATCACTTTTTTGACCGCATTTGTTTTCTGCATGATCGGTCTTTACCATTATGTCGATCTAATCTTTCTGGGATCTAATAACGTTATACCAGAACGTATTACCTTTCATCAAAATACATATGTAAGTACAGACTTTTTCATACAGACGGAAGCGTCACGCCCGAAGCCTGAATTCTTACCTACGGGTTTTACAGTTGATGGTGAGGAATATGGTGATTTGAATGGCGGATGGGTCTTTCAAAACCCGAAGACAGATGAAATCTTCATCAAAAGATATGTCCTCTATGAAAAGAAATAAGGACTGTCCTTTGATGGCAGTCCTCTTACTGTTTTGTAGAAATTTATGTAGTGGCAAAAGTTGATGTTCGGACACTTTTGCGCGGTTTTCTTTTTCTCCTGTCCGAAGTTGCTCCATGTTCGGACACTCTTACGCTGTTTTCTCCTTCTCCTGTCCGAAGTTGCTTTGAAATCACCTTCTGGATGCTTTTTTCTTAGGAATTAACAGCTAGTTGAAGATTTGCTGTACAAAAATATAGATGAAAACAGATACAGGAATGATATACATATCCGCGATGGAAATGACGTCCAATTTAGACGTGTAAAATTGATCGAAGTTACAGTTGATGGTATACGTTAAAATACCTCCATAAACCATAGCCGGAAGGACAAAGATAGCCACGGATTGTATACCACTTTGACTTGTATTCAGATAAGATCAACTCATAAAAGAACTCAATCACTCCACAGATAAATCCAGTCAACATCAACATCGTGACGATACTGCGCAGTTCGAAATAAACACCATTACCAAACTCTGGGAAATAAGAATTCCATAATACAGTAACCGATGACTGACAAACAGCCCGTCAATATCAAAGTGCTCCACAGCCATCGTACTATTTTATGATAGGGGAAAAAAGCCTTGTGCATTTCCTTATGTAGTTGATCTTTGTCTCCGAAAGACTGGATCGCTTGGGCAACAGCATCATCCTTTCCCCATCCCTCTCCCATCAGTTCTGTTATATGCTCTTCAAGGTGTTCAATAAGTTCTTGTTTTAAATCTTCTTTTTCAATCGCGGTAATCGGCAACCTTTCAACGATTCCATCGACATACTCATTGATGCGTGTCATGAGTATTCACCCGAACATTTTTGGATTAAAAAGTCGATTTTCTTCCAATTGCTCAACTTCTTTTCCAATTCTTTTCGCCCATCATCAGTCAAGGTGTAATATTTTCGGCGATTCCCTTCGTGCTGCTTACTCCAATAAGACTGGATGAACCCTTTTGTCTCCAATCGTTTCAAGGCTGGATATAAGGTCCCTTCGATTCAAGGCGTCGTCAAATATATCCCTTACTTGTCTTGTTATTAAAATTCCAGTTATTCAACTTCTTTTATGTTCCATCTCCTTCAGTGCAATATATGCCTCACCTTTTACAGCACCATTTTCATGTTCTGTGTACATTTTAATCGTCGGCAGATATTTCTGTACATGCGTCATTCCTAAAATATTGATTCCTGTGATCAAACAAGATAAAGGTAACTGCGATAAATGTCGTTCTAGAGAATCCCAGTTTATCCTTTCAACATTTTGATAGGTTACGGCTTTCGATAGGGCATCGAACAATTCTTCTTTGACCTCGAGATTTTGTTCGGCAAGGGCATAGTCCAATAAAACCTCAATCAGCTCCACGAAGTTTTCTATGTTTGTGTTATATGATTCGAAAACGTCAGATAGATGGGAAACTGTTTCAATCTTTTCTTGTTCGTCTTTTCCTTTTAATACCTGTTCAATTTCTCTTACATCCATTATGAACATCCTTTACAATTTTTTTCAGCCTGTGAATGGAATGTGCGAATCATTAGCAATACTTTCGCTATAATGTGGACTATTTGGATTAAAGACATTCTTTTTTTGAAAATTACCTTGTGAATCCATGGTCCATTTACCTGATGGTGTTTTCACTTCTACCCGATAAATCCAGCCATTTGCAGCATTTGATCCAGCTGGTGCCGACGGATCAGGTCCGTGGGCTCTGACATTCCAAACATTGCCGCTCTGATCAGTCCAACGATACTTCTCTCCTTCTGCTGCACCACCTGGAACCTCTTTCCATGGCAACTGTTTGGCATCATCAGGTAATCTTGCCCGGAAATCTTCTATATTTTTTACGTTAGTGAAATCCCCTACTGTCGGTTTAGGGACTACTGGCTTTTCCGGAGGATCAGGATCATTTCCTTTTTTGTCAATAAGATCATCCCAATATTTTTTCAACTTTGAAGCAATGGGATCTCCTAACTTTTTCAATGCATTTGCAAAAGGAATTCTGCTTAATATTGCAGCAACCCCCACAGCCAGTGCAGTTTCTGGTGTAAGCAATTTCTTCGGGTTCCGGATGATATCCGCTATACCGTGGCCCCCAGAAGCCACACCAATCCCTGTCGTAACCGCACCTACTGATGCCCAGAAACCTAATAGCGGGAAGGTCAAAGCGAATGCTCCGCCTATGATGATCGCTTTCTCCAATCCAGATAAATGATCCCACCAATTTTGCACCTGGTCGAATAGACAAGCGATACACGCTTGAGGCGTATGGTAAGAATCTATCCATTCCTTCAAGAATAAAGAAGCAAAAAGTGCAAGTGCAATCACGGCCAGAGCCTTATAATATTTCTGGATGTTCTCTTGTATTCGAGGTATGAGACCTTCCGCTTCGGAATTTCCATACAGTAACGTAAATCCAAGTTCTCTACGCTCTCGATAAAACATCAGAAAATAACCAAAACGTTTACGATCAGTTGAAACAGAAATCACCAGGTTCCACATTTCAGAAAAGGGATTGATGACATGTTCTCCATTCAACATGGGAAGTTTTCCACTGACTCGATTCAGAGACTTATAATCTAAAAAGATTGAGATAGCAAGCATGATTAAGAACAGGGGTTTTGCAGCATATCCACCACCTAATAATTCATGGATTGCCGTAAGCCAGTCAGGAGCGCTATAGAACGAATTCCAGATTGCATGATCAAAGATTGCCCAAACCAAAAGGAATAATGGGAAAAAATATGTAAATTGCTTGAATCGATTCCTATATCTGATCGCTAATCCGATACCCAATGCAACCATTGCAGTCAGCAAGGAATGTCCGGCTGTCATTTTATCAGGGAGGAAACCCTCCTCAAAATACCCGGGAAAAAGGGTGAAAAACTCCCAATGGAGTACTTTTCCCTGTAACAACGTCACCCCATAATGGTTTCCAGTAATAAACCGGCGGAATGTTTCCTCCAAAAATTGAAAACCTGCACCTGTCGCAGCGCCTATAAGGGCAAAATCACTTAAACTTAATGACGTTGCTCTCCGAGAGAAATAGAGGTAAGCTCCAAGCGGGATGAGTTTTACGATTTCTTCCACAATTGGAGTCAAGATCGCCATGCTCCAAACATCTGCTTCTCTACCGCCAAACACCGTAGTAAAGGAAC
Organism: Pseudalkalibacillus sp. A8; assembly: GCF_045920555.1. Lineage (NCBI taxonomy): Bacteria > Bacillati > Bacillota > Bacilli > Caryophanales > Fictibacillaceae > Pseudalkalibacillus > Pseudalkalibacillus sp. A8. Next base: position 1,044,713 of record NZ_CP174509.1, on the reverse strand, counting down.
TGACGATGATTGTATTGATGGGCGTCATCAACCATGCTCCCGCTAAAAAGAAATATGTATACTTTTTCCACGTGAGGGTTTTACTCCTGCATAATAACCAAAATTGCAATATCACATAAAAGGACCAGAGAAACTGGACGAACATCCTACGAGAGTCTTCCATAAAAATCAAGCTTATTATGAACGCAATCAATGAAAGCCACGTGAAAATGGCATAGACTCTTAGAATTACAGGATACTTCTGAATAAGATCCTTGCAAAATTGACTAATGGTTTCCATTTTGCTTCTAATCTTCACTCTTACACTTACAACTTGACTTGCCATATGGCTCAACTCCGATGTCACTTTTTTTCATCCGGCTGCAATCTAGTTGTTTCAAGAGTGTTCGACTTACTGGACTGTTATAAGGTAGTTATAATGGATAAATGTGACAATAATATCAGGTCATCCTAGAAATTCGGTCCGATAAATGCGACTAATACATCATGATTCAAATCCATCGGAAAATGACAATCACCAAAAAATCGTACCTTCAAATTTTGCTTCAATAAATTAAAAGCAACTAAGACATGTACTAAAAAATGAAGTTGACCCGTTCATTAGTTTCGAGTCAACTTCACGATTCCCTTTTTTCTATCCAAGGAGGAGCCATACTCCGACCTCAGGCTGAGAAAAGTTCCCCCTCTCGCTCGTTAATTGATCTCCTGTTGCAAGCTATGATTGATACAGAACAAGACAGGAGGATTTTTCCTATGGGAAAGACTAAATCAATGTCACTCTTTAAAAATAAAACGTATGTGAAGTTATTTCTTGCCTCTTCCATTTCCATCTATGGTGATTGGTTCGATATCCTCGCCATTTCCGTTCTTGTCGCTTATGGATGGAATACAGACCCCGTATTGATCGGCCTTATTCCGGTATGTTTTGCCTTACCAGGGATCCTATTCGGCTCTTTTGCAGGTGTTCTCGCCGACCGCTACAGAAAAGTGAACCTCATGATGGCTTCCGACTTTATCAGTGCAGTTTTGACTGGACTTCTCGTTTTAGCCGATCACATCTACTGGATTCTCCCCCTCTTATTTTTACGTTCCACCATGGGATTGATCAGTTCCCCGGCCGCACAATCTCTTACACGTCATGTCGTACAAGAGGATCAGTTGTTGAAAGCAACCTCCTATAACCAAATTGTCAATAACTCCGGAAAAATTGTCGGACCCTTATTAGGAGCAGTCATCCTGGCCGTCTTTTCCCCTAAAATATGTATCTTGATCAATGTATTCAGCAGCATCATATCAGGGCTTATCCTGTTAACCATGCGAAAAATCAAAGAAAACAATACTATAGCACCTGAAAATGACAACAAACCACAATCAAGTTTTAAAGAATCTTTGAAAGAAGGATGGACTTTCATATTGAAGCAACGTGTGATTTTCAATACCATTCTATTCTCCCTGATTGGGATGATGAGCATTCAACTCGTCGACTTTCAATTTCCAGTCCTCCTTCGTTCCGTTAACATGGAAGAACCAGTAGTATTCGGTATGTTGATGAGTATGACAGGAATAGGGTCGATTCTGACCATCACATTGATGAACCGATTTAAAGAGATTCAATATGGTTGGGCGATTGGCGGCGGAATGAGTTTGATCGGATTCGGCTTTGCAGGGGTAGGTTACATTGTAGAAGGCATATCACTATTAATTCCTGCTAGTTTCGGTCTGCTCGTTGGATTAGGTAACGGAATTTAGATGGTTGCCTTTAACTTCGCCTTGCAAAAAGAGTCTCCAAAAGAAATGGTCGGGCGGGTGTTTGGAATCACAAACTCAGTGGCTAGTGTTGTGTTCATCGTTGCACCCATTTCAGGTGGAATTCTCGTTCAGACGTTGGGTGCTTCGGCAGTCATTCAGACAATCGGATTTGTTGTTGGCGGAATCGGGATTGTCGGAGGGATTCTTGGTAAATGGCTTTGGAAACAGGAAACTACTTCAACAAGGATCCTTGAACGGATTTCAAAAGAATCGAGCGTATAAACTAGTCTCATTGGATAAGCAAAGAACATCCTTTACAGAGAGTCCTGCAAAACGAATACAGTAACTGGAAAAAAGCGCCCTTCGGGGCGTTTTTTGATATGATGAAAGAAAAATGCAAAGGAATTGGATAAATGTTAAAAGATCAATATCAAGAAACTCTTTCCTTTCATGCCGAGTTGTACAATTTAATACCAGAAGATCACCTATTAAAGAAAATCGATAAGGTGGTTGATTTTTCATTTATATATGACCTTACGAAGGAATCATATTGTATGTATTACGGACGACCAGCGACTGAACCAGAGTTACTACTTCGAATTCTTCTCATCCAGACCTTATATGATTTATCCGATGATCAAGTCATTCAAGATGCCAATTTACATTTAGCTTATAAGTGGTTTTTACGATTGAATCCCGAAAGTTCTTTACCCCATCCTACACAATTAAGTCGATTTCGAAACCATCGATTAGGAGCTAATCGTGTAGAGGAAGTATTGGAAGAACTCGTCAAGCAGTGCCAGGAAAAAGGGATCATCCAATCGAAAGCACTCATTTTAGATTCTACACATGCCCAAGCAAACGCAAGTAAGCGTTCGCCTCTACAAGTGCTAACAAAAGCAGCTTCAAGGCTCTCCAGAGCCGTTAAAAAACAACATACCAAACTACATAAAAAATTACCTAAAGCTCCAAAGCTTAATGATATTCCAGAGGAAGAACAAGCTAAAGAAATGCTTCGGTATTTAGCCCATTTAGGTGAACAAATCGAACAGGCTCTTCCAGATGCGGAAGGCGCGATAAAGGATAAGCTGGAGACCGCAAAGAGAATTGTCGAAGACGAAAGGCTTCTTTCGAAGAAAGGGATTCTGTCAGCAGTAGACCCGGATGCGCGTTTTGGATGGAAGTCTACTACAAAATCCTTTTATGGTTATAAGAATCATCTTGCGATGACCGAAGAAGAAATTATTACGGGTGTTCAGGTCACTCCAGGAAATGTAGATGACGGTAAGCAATTAAAAGAATTAGTGAACCAATCTAAAGCTGGTGGAATGGAAGTTAACGAAATTCTCGCTGATACGGCTTACTCATCTAAGCATAATTTATCCTACTTACAACAAAATTTAATCACAGCATCCATCCCACTCAATCCATCTGTTTATGGAGCACGAGAAGAGGACAACTTTCAATATGATAAAGAAAGAGATCAAGTGATTTGTCCAGCAGGACACCATAGTATTCGAAAAGCTCGAACGGGTAAAAAAGATACTGGAACAAACCAAATGAACACTTTTTATTTTGACGTTGATATATGTAAAGAATGTCCGTTAAAAGAAGGGTGTTATAAAGAGGGGAAAAAATCAAAAACATACTCCATTCGGATCATTTCTGAAGAACATCAACAACAAATGAAGTACTTAGACTCGGAAGAGTATCAAGAACGGAAAAAGGTACGTCCATCTATAGAGCATAAGAATGCGGAATTAAAAAGATTCCATGGGTTAACCAGGGCGAAATACCGTGGTTTATTAGGTATGAAAATACAAACCTATCTCTCGGTGTTCGCTGTAAACATTAAAAGAATGACAAAATTATTACCACAAAATGAGCTGGGAAATGTGTAATATCAGCCCATACTTCTTGAAACAATGTAAAAATCCACCAGAAAGTTAAGGTCAACTTTTCTAACTGGTGGATTTTTCTCTATTAAAGATTTTTTCGCCCTATTTTGCAGGACTCTCTTACAAGGGGTGTTTTTTGTGGCTTTAAAGGGGGAGTGCTGGGGAATCAGGCCAGACCGGATCTGAATCTACGAGTAATGGGCTATCAGGCCAAACAGGATCATCCTCGGGTTCTGGTCCATCAGGCCAAACGGGATCTGATTCTGCAAGTGTCGGGCTGTCCGGCCAAACAGGGTCCTCCTCTGGCTCAGGCCCATCAGGCCATACTGGGTCGTATTCAACGATAGATGAACTTTCCCACCATGAGATTTTACCTTCCCATCCATCATCATAAGCTTGTCCTCCTAATAGAACTCCCAGTGCAATTACTCCACTACCGGCAAGAAGAAACATGTTTTATAACAATTTTGTCATAAAGTACCTCCAAAATTTGAATATTTTTACATTTTTATGATAATTTCAACATTTTGAATTGTCAATCCTTTTTTGAATAATATATTTAATTATTTAAAAATTCTTTCAATAAATTTACATTGTGGTAAAATGGAGTTGGGAGGCGATTTATTTGGAAAGTAGTGTAGGACTAAGGATTAAAAGGTTGAGAAAAGATTTAGGACTTACCCAGGGAGATTTAGCTGGGGATCAATTAAGCCGCGCCATGTTAAGCCTCATTGAACGAGATTTGACTACCCCCTCCCTCCGGACGATAGAATACTTATCTCACAAACTAGGTGTTTCCGTTGGTGATCTACTAGGGGAAATCAAAGACACATCCGTTTCTTCAACCACTTCAGAGGACATTAAGAAATCACTTAATATATGTACAACGCTTTATAAAGTCAAGAAATACAAGGAAGCGGAAACTCGATTGAAAGAACTCATCAAGATTGAACATGTTCCCTTCCCTGAAAAATGGCTGGCACATAAATTGCTTGGCCAAATATATGAAAAGCTGGATGAAGATGAAAAAGCGCTGATCCACTTCAAGGAATCCCTCTTTTATTTATCTTCAACAGATACGAATGAAATTGTAGAAGTTTACTATTACAGGACCTTATCAAATCGAAAGCTTGGAAATTATAAAGATGGAATTGCCGCTGCCCTCAATGCCGCTGTACTCATCGAATCTTATCACACAAAGGTAGACAGCCTTCTTCAAATCAAACTTCTTTATAACCTCGCCCTTTGTTATTGCCGCGTGAAAGAGTTCCAAAAAGGACTTGATGTAATCAATAGAGCGATCGGGATTATGGAAGTAAACGAAGTTACATATTCAAACGGACATTTTTACATGTTGAAAGGCCTAGCTGAATTGTATATGAACAAGTTTGCAGAAGGGATCGTATCGACAAGAGTGGCGATTAAATTCTTGAATCTCCACGAACAGCCGGAAAAATATTTAGGATCAAGAATCAATTTAGGGATTCTTTTACGAAAACACAACAAAATTGAGGAGTCATTAAAGGAACTCCATGGATGTTTGGATGAAGCATTGAAAGCAGATGTACCACGGATAACGGTGAATAATTACTATGAGCTTGCCATTTCCTATCTCTACATCGACGACGTGAAGCAGGCCGAATATTTTGCTAAATGTGGATTAGCTCTTGTTAAACCACGATCACATTTGCATGGTCAATGTCATTATGTACTTGGTAAAGTATTGATGAAACTAGGAAATTATAAACAAGCACTGACAGAAATCAAGAAATCAGAATCGATTTTCCAATCGCAAAAAAATGAGTCATGGGTAGCACTAGTCATATCCGAAAAAGCGATTTGCTATGAACATCTAAATGAACATAAAAATGCTTTCCATTCTTTACTGCTGGCAAACCAGATGTTGTTGAAACAAGACATGAGGCTCATAAGTACCGAAATTCCGGTAATGAGTTGATTCGTTCACCTTGAAGGAGGAATCAACCTGTGGATAGAGGTAGAAAAGTAATCTATCGCGGTAAAACGTATATAGTGATATGGAGATATGATTCCGGATACCTTGAGATAAAAGGTGACTTCAGAACATACCTTGTTCACGAAAAAGACGTTAAATATGTAAGATAGACAAAAATCGCATATTAACCGAACAAAAAAACGCTCAGAGATTCCATCTGAGCGTTGATATTTTTGTATACATAGCCATTTGTCCATCATGAAACAACCTTTCAAGAAAACATGATGAGTAAAATAAACTAATGGCGAAGTCATAAAAATCCACCCTAATCTAGTCAATTTTTTATTGAATAGAAGGAAAACTCCGGCGTACCAAATAACTATGAAAAAGCTATCATCGAGTACTTCCCTTTCTACCCACCTCTGTCTAAGATAAGAATAGAAATTAAAAAACTAAAATTCCAGTACCAAGTAAATGTACAAATTCATATATCTGAATTGTCATTTTTAAAACTCCTATTCCTTAACAGAAGATTTTGCTCTTTTACTCTTGAATCAGAAAATTATTTCAAGAAAGATCAAGTCTTCAGATCTACGACTGGTTCCTCAGTATCTAATCGATCCGTTTCTAATTTACGGAATTTGAACAACAGTATAAGAAGAACAATATCCATGATCAGGCTTACACCTATCAAAACAAGCCCCGCTCCGATTCCGGCGTCCCTGCTCGTATTCATCAGGAATGGTTGCACACAAGAGACGATCAACATCGCGATTATGTAGGCTTTAAAGGTCTGCTCCGTCCGCCTTAGAATCGCTTCATCACCAAACTGTTGTGCCAGCTTGATCATAATTTGGAACACATAGAAGACAAGGATCAATTTCCCGATACCTAATGCATTCATGTATAACGGCCACCCATCACTCATAGATACGCCGGTGAAATCATTGTTTGTCTGCTGAATGAAAATAGTCGGAAGCGAAAAGGCGAAAAGGATGAGCGCAACCAGACGTGACCAATTTCCTGTTTTATATTCTGACCGTATCTTCTCAAGTCCAAGGTATATAAAGAAGTATCCCAAAGGATCTGGTAGTAGGTCGAAAGCGATGATATGGATTTCTACCAATACAAATAAAAAGCCCCAAAACATTTTCGCGAATGCCTGCCTCATCACTCCTCCCCTCCTCGTTGTTTAATAAGTTCATTTATATCTTTCTGCTCTAAATAAGGCTCATCCCAAACCTGTAGCGGTATCTCGAAATCTTCTCCGTCTGTTGATTCTCCTCTGATCCAGATGTTGAATTTCAAATACATGGTATTGTTTTCATCAATCTTCGTATGAAAACTGATCCAATCACCTTTTTCAATTTCAATCGGAAGTTCGATATCTCGAAGTGATATACCAGGCACCTTATTCCAATTTGATCTTAGGTCCCTTGTGTTGATATCAGGATCATGTTTTTCAGGAACAGTCAGTTTCCCTTGTCCATCATTGACTTTCACTTCCACCAGACCCGGATATTTGTTCAACATAGGAATATCGATTTCCTTGATCTTGAGTCTTTCTGTAGCACTCAATTGATGCAGGGAACGATGGTCACTTCCGCTTCCGCTCATTTGGAATTTCAAAGGTGGCTTACGTTGTCTTTCTCCTCGGATATTCACATACCCGATATCAACTTCGTGATCGAAGTCAATACCATTATTGAAAGAAGGCTTGAAATATGTAAACAACCATTGTTCGTCACTTTCAATCGGAAGCAGCTCCTTAGGCATATCTATAGTAAAAGAACGTAATTGATGATGTATGTACTCCTTTTTATACACTGGTCCTTCCTGTTGGAACATGAACCCATCCTGCGAGGAGTAAAAATGAATGCCATTTACGGTAATGCCATTCACCACCCCTGGATCATTTTTATTAGTTACATAAAAGAATTCCAAAGGCATTCTTTCCTCTAAGGGCACTTCATAATAGTGTTTAAGAAAGATAGGTTCGGTTAATTGCTTAGATTGCAAATATGTATAATTACCAGTCCATATGATGACTGTTAAGATGATCGCTATCCAAAAATACCTCTCTTTCAAAAAAATCCCCCCTACGAAACTCAACATCTACACATTTTACCATATTTAGGAGAAGGGTAGGTTATACATAAAGAATTAGTAGATGGGATTTTACACTATTCAACAGATAATCAGGTATTTCACACTATTGTATTTTCATATAATTTCATTTATAGTTTGATTATTCAGAATAGTTTTATCGCATTCGATGATTATATTAAAAAGGAGGATGAAAAATGACTGATGTCCGACTGATTCCTTATCAAGTGGAAGAGATCATCGAAGAATTAACGAGTATCCCTGAAGGTGTCCAGATGATTGAAGCTCCCGAATTATGGGACAGGGCTGACAAAGGTAAAGGGAATGTCGTCGCGATCATTGATACGGGTTGCCAAACAAACCATCCTGACTTGGAAGGGCGGGTGATTGGAGGCCGTAACTTTACAACTGACTTTAATAGCGATCCAGACAATTATCTTGATAACAACGGACATGGAACCCACGTTGCTGGTACGATAGCCGCGATTGGAAGAGATAACAGGATTGCAGGTGTTGCCCCGGAAACCAACCTGTTGATTTTGAAAGTATTGACCAAGCAAGGAAGCGGCAGGATGGAATGGATTGTCGACGCAATCCGTCATGCAGTTGACTGGACTGGTCCTGATGGAGAAAAAGTGAAGGTCATCTCCATGTCACTTGGAGGTCCTCAAGGCACTGATGAATTACATGATGCAATCAAATATGCTGTCGACAACCATGTATGTGTCGTTTGTGCTGCAGGTAATGAAGGGGATAATAAAGAGGACACGGATGAATTCTCCTATCCGGGTGCTTATAATGAAGTCATCCAGGTGGGCGCAGTTGACTTCCAGCGAAAAATCGCCCGATTTACGAATACAAACGATGAGATCGATTTAGTTGCTCCTGGTATCAATATTTTATCAACGTTTCCAGATAATAGATATGCAAAGTTATCGGGAACCTCGATGTCAACACCACATGTTTCAGGTGCATTGATATTATTGAACAACCTGACAGCAAAGGAATTCGGGCGTGTGTTGACTGAACCAGAGTTGTATGCACAGCTCGTAAGACGGACAACCCCGCTTGATTATTCCAATAAAGCTGTCGGGAATGGTCTGCTGACCCTTGGGCTTGTTGATAAACTCGAGAGCTTGTTCAATCCTTATACGAAAATGTGGGAAAAAGACAGTAAAAGCATATTGATGGCGGAAAGACGAGGTTAGTTCGTTAAACCAAAAAAGAGGATGACTCGTAGGGTGGTATCCCTAAGAGCATCCTCTTTCTTCTATGGGATTATTAAAGGTGAATGTTGATTTCATGTAGAAAATTGCATTTAGCGAAATTCATGACACTCTTACTGGAAAAGCGAGCCAGGTGAGACTCCGCAGCCGATGAACGAGCACATGCGTATCGCCCGGGGAAAGGGAGTGAATTTTGCCAAAAAAACCAATTAAGGATAACAGATCCATTTCTTTATGCTTTTTCAGGCTTTGGAGAAATGAGGGCAAAAATAAATCCAAGAATAGGGAAAATCATTGTAAGTAAAAGGATTTCTTTATAGCCACCGAAAAGGTCATAAGCAAATCCATACGGTAATGGCCCGAATGCTGATCCAATTACCATCGTCGTCATCGCCAATCCTTTTATGCTTCCTAAATGCTTACGCCCAAAGTAATCCGGCCAAATAATGGATAAAGTAATCCTCTCTAAACCATTTACCATACCCCATATCACCCCGAATAAGATCGCCATCCAATATGACTCAGTAAATAATAGGATGATAACGAAGGCCAACTGACCGAGAAAGCTGACGGATAGGACCACATTGACTTTTACTCTTTCAAGAATAAAACCTGAAACCATTGTAATCGGAAAACCGATTATGGCCATAAGACTTAAAATGAAAGCGGCGGTGCCCCTACCTAATCCCCCTTCTGTGAAAATGGAAACGAGATGGAACGTTATACCTGTATTCACAAGTGCCGGAATGCTGACACAAAACAGGATCATCCAAAATTGTCTTGTCCTCATCGCTTCCTTCAGTGTCCAAGAAATATCATTCGGATTTTCTGCTTCTATTTCGGTTCCATCTTCCCTGACTTGTCTTACAGTATTGTCCGGTTTAAGCCCGATTTCCTCGGGACGGTTTTTCATGAATATAAAGACAAGCGGTACAAAAATAAACAGAACCGTGGCTCCTAATATACGAAATGCAACCTCCCAGCTGAACGCTCCGATAAGCCATGCTGTAAGTGGAGGAAATAAAGCTGAACTTAGGAAACCTCCGATTGCCATGAAACTGAGTGCCCGTCCCCGTTTCTCAATGAACCATTGAGGTACGAGCGTATTCGGAACGAGTGTCATTGAGCCTTGCCCGAAAAAACGTAACATGAAGAAGCCAATGAATAGCATTGAAGGCAAGAAGACAAAACTGTTCCAAAAGCATGCTATAGCAAGCATGATTCCGATAATCAGAGACATCCTGCGCTGTCCGAACCTATCTACGGCTCTTCCCATTAAAAACAGCAAAGCTCCTGACAAAAGCGTTGCTCCAGAATATATGCCCGATACGAGCGATCTGCTCCATCCAAACTCTTCGATATATGAATCAATGAATACTGCGTTTACATAGGTTTGGCCAGGCCCAGAAAAGAATAAACCAAGGCCGCCCAAAAAGACGATGATCCATCCATAGAAAAAGGAGTATCGTGATTGTATGTAGTTGCTCACATTATTCATAGTTGCCACCTCAAGTCTGATTACCTGAATATTCTATCAAATCCTTGAAAGTAATCCTAAAATTATGACTTGGGATGGCGAAAAGAAATACGGTTTAGATTGATTATTTAAATTTTTATTTTAATATGTCTTTTGGTATCCCGTGTACGTTCCATAGGAAAAAGATGAACACTGCAGATATCCCCCAGGCTAACAAGGGCTTTTTATGATGCACAAATAGAATGACGAACATAGAGAAGTTGAAAAGTATGGACCATCCAAAATGCCAGCTGTTATGGAAGGAGATCACACCGAGCCACAAGTTGGTCAACTCGTTAAGGCAATAGATGAACACCCATAGCAATATGTACAAGAACTGATAAATTGGTCTCTTTGGAAAATTCCCCAAATAAATCAAGATAGTCGCTGGGTATTTAACGGCCATGAGGAACAATGAAATGTGTGTGTGGTTCAAGTGGATCAAACTCTCTACGCGTAAGTTCTCGAATTCCCACATGGAATAGTCATGGAAAAGAAACTGATACAATAAATCTCCAACAAGGAAGAAAAGTATAGTAGGATAATAGGTTTTCCAATTCCTCCAGTCTCCCCATTTCCATGCAGCAAGTGTATATATTATAGAACATAAAAATATCGACACCTTCAACACTCTTTCTTTTATAGGCATTACCATTTATTAACATATTTTAATATAATATACTCTGGGTAGCAGAAATGAGGTATCAATACCTGGTTTCCCAAATCATCCAGGGGGGGCTATTTGGTAATACTGAAGGTAAAGTCAGTTGGATGGGGTTGCTATGATCTTATTACTTATAAGTTTTTGGATTTTTACTGCCATCGCCTATCTTGCCCCAAAGGAAATGAAAAGGATCGAAATGTATATGAGCTCTTGGTTCACCTTGTATATAGCGCTTGTTGCCGATACGATTCTTGGTGGAAAATATAAACTCTATGCTTATTTCAAACCTGGTGTTCACTATATCGATTTTCTAGCTGCAATGGTCACCTATCCAGCTATCAATATTCTATTCATCAGCCTTTTTCCATTTAAAAGTGATGTATATCCCCGCCTGGACAGTGTTTCACTCGGGTATGAGTGGTTTGCCGCAAATCATAGCGAGATGTTCAATTATACTGGGTGGAAAACGATTTATTCTATCCCTATCTATCCTACCTTGTACGTCATCTTGCTGTTGAATTTCTTCTTAATGAGGAAACTATTCTTAAGTCCAGGATGTATTCACAGAAAGCGTTTTTTTTCAAGATCGAAGTCTACGGCACACTCTTCTTCACATTATATTGGGCACTTGTGATGGATGCCATTTTAAAGGGGAAATATAAATTTTATCACTATTTAAAGGCCGATGTTCAATGGTCGGATATTCTCATCCGGATCAGCTTCATTCCAATTTCAGCATTTGTGTTCATCCTGTTCTTTCCGTTGCATCGGAACTGGTGGTTAAAGGGTAGTTTTATGGTCTGTTGGCACTCTTGATCGTGTTTTGCGAATGGATTGCTCTGCAAATCGGTCTGATGCACCATAATAATTGGGGTTTGCATCTCTCGTTTATTAAATATTTCACTCTCTATACCTTGATCCTTGTAAACTATATCATCATGAAGAAATTGAATACACAAAGGACAGCCCACTCTTAGGCTGTCCTTTGTTTTTTACACGCTTGCTGCTTGCATCCATTTTTTTAGAATCATCTTCTCTTTCTTCTTATCCAGACAAGCATCAGAAAGTGATCGATCTTCTTCTGAGAACCAGTCATGAGTATCTTTGAGTGTTTCCTCAAATGGTCTGAAGGTCAATCCCTGTTTGATCGCTTTAAAATTGTTGAGGCCGATATCTTCATTGGGAGCAGGAAGTTCATCTGAAAGCGGATATGTTTCAGGAATCCATAATGGCATTTCGACCCAAGGTGCGACATTACAGCGTTTCAAGAAAGATTCCGATACCCAAGTAATTTCAGCTTTATTGTTGAAGAGCAATCTGCCTTTCTCCAGGAAGGTTTCCATCATCAGCTTCACTTCCGGACCAACCGCGTTAAATGTTCCGATGATATGTTGTTCGACCATGTGAATCGTCCATTCTGCAAGGTCACGGACATCAATGAATTGGATTTTCCGATCAGGTCTTCCAGGTGCAAGGATTTCACATCTTTCCGCTAAACGTTTAGCCCAATATGTGAAACGGTCAGTCGGATCATATGGATCTACAATCAGTCCTGGACGAATGACAAGTCCTCGTCCTGCCATCTCTTCGTACACCACTTGTTCACAGTGGTATTTCAAGGGGCCATATGTTTCAGGGGTGATATCATCCGTTTGGTCAATGGCGGATAATTTCTCTTCGGTCAACGTTAGAACAGGAGCTTCTTCATCAATATGATCCTTATTTATGAAATTCTTATAGACAGATGCTGTCGAAATGAACGTATAGAGTTCCGTGTACTTCACGACAGCTTGTACAGATTTTCGTACAGTTTCCGGATGATAACCACATGTGTCGATTACAGCATCCCATTTCCTACCGCTGATTATGCTGGTGTCTTCCATTCTGTCACCCTGGATCCAATCAAGATCAGGGAACACCTCTCGATTATTGCCCCGGTTGAAAAGGGTAACGTTATGCCCTTTTTTGATAGCTGCTTCTACGATATGCCTCCCGACAAACTTCGTACCACCAATAACTAAAATATCCATCTCCTTACACCTCCATTTTTATTCGTTAAAAAATCTAAGGTGCATTGTGAAGTCTATGTATGGATTGCCTCCTTGCTCATCTCCTCTAAGGGACTTCACGATTGAACAGGTTGTTTTTCATACCTCTTGTAAGCTTTTAAGAGTTTTAAATTTTCGTAGGTTAAGATTCCCTTCCATTCATCCTTTGCTTTTGGCCAATCCTGTTCGTACTGTCCCCACTCCCAATTAGGGTGCCATGAGCCGTCAGCCTTTTGTTGATCAATTATATAATCAAGATTTCCTTCAACAGCTTCGCTCATTTCTTTATAAAATGGCGAGTCTGGACGATCAGCTAATTGGACTGGCTGCATCCCATAATGCGACCATTGTTCACGTTTCAAATTTACAAGTTCAGGGATGTGTTCCTTCACCTTTTCTATGATCATGTTTCGGTTTGATTCGCTTAACTCTTCAGCCATCCTTAGATAACAAAAGGTTTCATGCATATCCAGGGTATCGAGCTCCTTAAAATGTGTAAGGGATCTCGATTCCAGATTTTCACGCATTTCCTCTTGAGAGAGTTCTTTGTAACGTAATAGATAACCAGTCAATTCAGCATTGGGATTCCCCCAGGCCGCTTCCACCATTACACGTTCATTTTCATGATCGTAATGCCACCACGGTGCATGAGGAACATTGTTTACTTCAGGTGGTACAGCATGCCAGCGCCCTTGATCCTGGTCATAGTTTTCAATTAAATAATCCATTGCTCCCCGAACCATCGGGTGATCCGCTGAAACCTCTAACTCTTTGAATATTTGAAAGGCTTTTGATGTCGACATTGGGGAAGAAATTTCAAGCTGGAAGTCTGGTTCAATTTGGTTCCCGAAACCGCCATCTGCATTCTGATAGTTTTTGAGTGTTCTCAATACATCTTCCTTTGATCCGGCCTCGAAGTGATAGAGGAATAACGCTTTTTCTAATTCTCGGCCATTGTTTAAAAGATACTCTTTTGCACGGTTAAACGATTTCTCATCCAAGCTTTTCATTTTATCCTCCTTATTAAAACGAAAATATGTTCTGTCTTAAAGTTCGGGATAAAAGCTGGTTCTCCTTCTTTCATAGGGAGGATGAAATTGAAATGTCGTGATTTTTTAAAACGTTCCTATATGCGAAATTCACTCCCTTTCCGCGGGCAAAAGAAAAGCGGAAGCGACCCGCATAGTCACGTAGGTCACTGGAAGACTGACGAGGAGGCTCGAACCAAACTCAGTTCGGTTCTGCGTGGGTAATACTCCGATCTAAATCATGTGTCGACCGCCGCAGGAAGTTTGAAGTGATCCAAGTGACTGGTCGCAGAGCTGGACATCACTTCTCTGTACATAAACCAGGGTCTCGCCTGGTTCGCTGTTCCAGCAGGAGTGTCGTGTATCCCGTTTTATTGTCGTGATACTCAAAATCTACAAATCCCTCAATTGGAAGGACATTTATACAACCGGCTGTCGATCATTTGTTTCAGAGAAGTGATATACTTGTGGAAAAATCCAATAATCGGTCCCACACAAAGGACTACGATCAATGTACCGATTCCGACCGGGCCACCCGCTATCAGTGCAAGCATCAAGATAAAAACCCCAGCTATCGTCTTGGCGACTGCAAGCCTGAACCCGTAACGCTTATGAAGAGCGATCATCGTACCATCGACTGGGATCAATGCCAAATTAGAATGCAGATATATCGAGATCCCTAATCCGAGCAACAGGAGACCTGAACCAAGCACCAATGCTTTCAACGTAAGCCCCGTAGGTTCCCAAACCGTCCAAAGTGTAAAAAGCCAAAAATCAATGAAGATTCCTGTTATCATTGCGGTTACAATCGCAAAATAAGTCGGTTTCGATTTTTGAATCCATGCGTTGATAAAAACGAGGATAATTCCTCCGATGACTTCCCAACTGCCGACAGTCAATCCGAAATGCTTCGTCAATCCTACGTTCAATGCATCAAGCGGGGAAGCCCCTAAACCGGAAACGATCGTCGCACTGATTCCAAGTGTCATGATAAATAGACCGATGACAAAAAAACTGATATTCTCCAGGGTTCCTTTCACAGATCTCCCTCCTTTTCCTCGATGTCCTATTCCAGCTATATTTTATTAAAAGAAATTAATCCAAAACAAGCATTGTGCATCAAAGAATAAACCCCCTTTGAATCTTTCAGCTGCAAAGGATAAATTCTTTTCAACTCCTGACTTCTTTCTATATGATTAGTAGTAACAAATGGATGGGAGAGATGTAAATGAAAAAGCATATTGATGAACTTGAAGTACATAAGCGATTTTACAACCAGATTTTCGACACACTAAAAGCAGAGCCTTACGCTCAATTCCTGGGAATTGAACTTGTGGAGCTTGGTGAAGGTACAGCGACTGCGGAGGTGGAAGTGAAGGATCATATGCTGAATACTCATAACACAGTCCACGGCGCGATCACTTTTGCTATCGCCGATTATGTATTCGCAGCTGCTTGCAATTCATATGGGAAAACATCTGTCGGGTTATCGACGACCGTCAATTTCATAGCTGCTGGTCAACCCGGTTCCAAACTGAGAGCCACCGCAACTGAAGAGAAACGTAACCACCGAACGTCCTGGTATAACATCCGGGTTGAGAGTGATGGAGAAATGATTGCGAAGATGGAAGCCATAGCCTATCGTAAAAACCACTACTTTGTCCCGGTAGAAGAAATGGATGGGGACTGATCCACTGTCGTAGAAATGGAAATTGACGAAATAATTTGAGTTTGCACCGATAAATTTTGGATTTACTACGATAAATTTTGAGTTTGCACCGATATCAGAAAATGCAAAATATACGTCAAAAAAGCTGACCCGTAAAAAATGCGGCCCGATCACACAACATGAGATATAAACGGATGATTAATGAGCTTATGTTGTAGTGGCCGGGAACCCCATCTTTTAGAGGAGTCAGCCTATTTACATTATATGGATTTATCCAACATTCGTTCGAGGGCAATTTTTGCAAAATTTGTAGTTTCCTTATCAACCTTGATCTGGTTGATCACTTCGCCTTCTCTAATTGATTCCAATGCCCATAACAAATGGGGAAGGTCGATCCGGTTCATTGTCAGGCACGGACACATATTCGGATTCAATGAAACAATTTTTTTGTCAGGATGGGTTTGGATCAGACGATTGACCAAATTCATTTCTGTACCGATCGCCCATGAGGAACCTGCTGGTGCATGTTCAATCGTATTGATGATTTTTTTGGTTGATCCATTGATATCCGATGCTTGAACGACATCAAACGTACACTCAGGATGGACAAGCACAGTAACATCCGGCATCTCCTTTCGGACTTGCTTGATGTTTTCCATCGTGAATTTTTCATGGACGGAGCAATGACCTTTCCATAAGATTACACGTACATCATCAATAAGTGAATCACACTCCAAAACGTTGGAAATCGGATCCCATACTGCCATCTGCTCAAGTGGTACACCTAAGTCATAAGCAGTGTTCCTGCCTAGATGCTGATCCGGTAAAAACAGGATGCGTTCCTTCTGGGTCAACGCCCACTCAACCATTGCTTTCGCATTAGAAGAGGTCACTGTCGCACCCCCATTTTTACCAACAAAGCTTTTTATGCTCGCGGTGGAATTGACATAGGTCAGCGGGATGATCGTATCCCCGAACGTTTCCTGTAGAATCTCCCACGCTTTTTCAGTTTGATAGATATCCGCCATATCCGCCATTGAACAACCTGCCCTCATGTCAGGGAGCACGACAATTTGTTCATCACTCGATAAAATATCAGCCGTCTCCGCCATGAAATGGACACCGCAAAAGACAATGTATTTCGCTTGTTCGTTTTCAGCGGAAAGCTGGGCAAGCTTCAAAGAATCACCCGTATCATCTGCAAACTGGATGACTTCATCCTTTTGATAATGGTGACCTGGAAGATACAATTCCGGACCCATCTGTTCCTTGATGGCTCGAATCCGTGTAACCATTTCAGATTCACTCATATGACGGTAATGTTCCGGTAAACCTGTGTTCTTTTTTTGCAAAATATCTAATACGCCCATCTTTAGTCGACCTCCAATTCGAGACTGATGTCCAGTCCTCTTGCTGAATGTGTCAATGCACCTAATGAAATGAATTGTACACCGCAATCCTTATAGGCAGCTAATGTATCGAGGGTGATCCCTCCTGATGCTTCAGTAGCGATATGCTCGGGTACCAGTCCCACCATCTCTTTGATCTCATGCGGGGACCTGTTATCGAACATGATGATATCCGCTTTCGCCTCCACGGCAGCCTTCACTTGTTCCACTGATTCTGTTTCCACTTCGATTTTCGTCATCGGACCGAGTGCCGCTCGAACATGTTGAACTGCATTCTCGATACTTCCGAACATTGCGATATGGTTATCTTTGATCATAACGCCGCTATCAAGAGTCAACCTGTGATTCACGCCACCACCGGAACGAACCGCATATTTTTCAAACATCCGCAGACCTGGTGTCGTTTTACGGGTATCACAGATTTTGGGGCCAGAGCCGCCCAGGAGTCTTACAGCATCGCTCGTCATCGTTGCAATCCCTGACATCCGTTGGATCAGATTGAGGATCACCCGCTCCCCTTCAAGAATCGATACGACAGGTCCGGAGATAGTGGCGATTGTTTCTCCTTTCGTCAACTCCGATCCATTATGCACATGGAGCTCAACTTTTATTTGTTCTGAAATCAGATTAAAACCTTCCCGAACAATCTGCTCTCCTGAAAAAACACCGTCTTCCTTCATGAATAACCGCCCTGTCCCCAATCGATCAGGTTGGAACAATAACTGGCTTGTAAGGTCGGCTGTAGCAATATCCTCTATGAAAAACCTTTCAAGCTCCTGCCGTACTTTTAACCGATTCATAGCATTCTTTCCTCCTCTTCACTCTGCGTTGCTGCCATTTTTCCCGCTGATATGGATGATCTGTACGATAATGGCTTCCGCGGCTTTCCGTTCGTTGTAAAGCTGATCCTGCAACCAGCCATCCTACTAAAATCTGATTGCGTTTCTTTATTTCTCCTAAACTAGGAAACTCGTGTATTACAGTCGTATCTATATATCGTTCAAACCATCGGAGAGCCTGGTTTAAACCATGTTCATCCCGTTCAATTCCGATATGGTTGTTCATTATTTCATGTATTTCTTCATACGTCGGGGAATCAGCTAGTATCTCAATTCCTTCCCACTCTAATCCTGAAATCAGCGCGATGTCAGTTTCAGATCGTATCGAATGTGCTAACCTATTTGCGAAGACAACCCCTTCCAATAAGGAATTGCTTGCGAGTCTATTAGCCCCGTGTACACCCGTATTCGCCACCTCGCCAACAGCATACAAGCCAGCGATTGAGGTACGGCCATCTACATCTGTTTCAACGCCCCCCATCGTAAAATGGGCACCAGGTGCGACCAGGATCAATCCTTTTTCTATGGAAACACCATTTTCTTTACATAAACGTGTAACCGTCGGAAAGCGTTTTTGAAAATCATTGATGCTTCGGATATCAAGAAAGGTTTTATTGCCAGCCATTCGCGCGCGGTAAAGGACACGGGAAACGACATCCCGTGGGGCTAAATCCTCTAAAGGATGCTCGTGTTTCATAAGTCGGTTGCCGTATTCGTCTACCAATACAGCCCCTTCACCCCGAATCGCTTCTGTAACAAGGCCAACACTCTTTCCTTCCTCATTCACTAACAATGTCGGATGGAATTGGATGAATTCCAGATCCGTAAGTTCTGCACCTGCAACATAGGCGAGTGCCAACCCATCACCTGTAATGGTCGACGCATTTGAGTTCAGAGGATACAGTCCTGATAGACCACCTGTTGCCAAGACGACAGCCTGGGCATAGGTTGCAGTCATATTCCCATACTCATCCATGCTCCAAACACCTACACAACGGTTGTTTTTGACGATCAGCTTTATAGCTGTCTCCCCTTCGACAACAAGATCCTTTTCTATGATTCTCTTTTTTACAGTGTCAATCAAATGTTTCCCTGTCGAATCACCGCCGATATGAAGAATTCGGGCACGGTTATGGGCCCCTTCTTTTCCGTATTGGTAAGTTCCGTTTGATTGGCGATCGAATTGGACACCGAGCTCCACAAGCTTCTGAATCATCTCAGGGCCATCTGTTACAAGTTGTCTTGTCGCAGCTGATTCGTTATGGAAGCAACCAGCCTGTAACGTATCAAGAAAGTGATCATACCAGTCATCCGTTTCCTGCATCGCAGTCGCTATCCCACCTTGTGCTAAATAGGAATTGCTATCCTCGACCCTTTTCTTTGTGAAAATCATCACATTCTTTCGCGAAGAAAGAAGCTCTGCAGTCATTAACCCAGAGAGTCCACTTCCGATGATTAGGACATCCGTTTTTCGTGTTTTCATAAAAGGACCTCCCGACTGATTAGACATCAGATTTATTTACATGTGTCTTGACACCTATATTTACATAAAATTAAACTTATAGCAAGAGGTTTTCTTAGGAGGTTACCTATGATTTATTTAGATCATGCTGCTACGACACCTATGTCTGAAACAGCCATACGTGTATATTCTAAAGTTTCTAGACGATATTACGGGAATTCATCCAGTCTGCACGACGTAGGAAGTGACGCCGAGTCATTACTCGAAGAATCCCGCAGGCAACTCGCAACCTACTTCAATGGAAATCCAGAAGGGGTTTATTTTACAAGTGGTGGTTCGGAAAGCAATCATCTTGCCATTGTCTCGATGGCACGCGGCAATGCATCCAAGGGCAAGCACTTGATTACGACTGAGACAGAACACGCGTCGATCGCCAATACCTTTTTACTTTTAGAGAATGAAGGATTTCGGGTTACGAAAATACCTGTCGATTCAACTGGTACCGTAGAGGTTGCTGCTGTCAGAGAGGCTTTGGAGGAAGATACGATCCTTGTGAGTATCGGACACGCCAACAGCGAAATCGGAACTGTGCAACCGTTGAAAGAAATCGGACTGCTTTTAAAAGAACGCGGGGTCCTGTTCCATAGTGATTGTGTTCAAACTTTCGGGAAAATCCCTATTGATGTGAAAGGTATCGGTTTAGACAGCTTATCCATATCCAGCCACAAAGTGTATGGACCGAAAGGGGTCGGTGCGTGTTATATTGCCCCGAATGTCTCTTGGTGTGCATCCATTCCAGGTTCCTCCCACGAAAATGGGTTCCGTTCAGGTACTGTAAATGTGCCGGGAAATGCTGCCTTCGTTACAGCCGCCGAGGAAATGATAGATAGCATGGCACACTATGAAAGACACTTCCGTATGTTGAGGAACAACTTCGTGGACTTCGCAAAATCTGATGATCGGATCGTTATTGAAGGACATCCGGCTGAGCATCTCCCTGCAATTATCGGTTTCCGGGTAAAGGGTTTGGAAGGACAATATGTGATGCTTGAGCTTAACCGGAAAGGATTCGCAGTCTCGACTGGATCCGCATGCTCGGTCGGTAAACAATCACCTTCAAAAACCATGCTTTCACTCGGCCGATCACCAGAAGAAGCGAGAGAACTCGTCCGTATTTCGTTTGGAAAATCGACATCAAAAAAAGAGGTTGAAGCCTTGATCCAGGCACTTGAGGGGATCCTTGCAAGTATGGACACAGCAAAGTCTGTTCAAGCGGGGTTGTGAAGAATGTCGTGATTCCTAGAAAATTCGAGTGGAATCCCAGAATTTCTTCACCTAATCCTAGAAATTCCTGAGGTAATCCTAGAAAAACACGATACAATCCTAGAAAATAGTAAGAACATACCATAAAGAGGCTTCCAAAGGATGTATGTCCTTTGGAAGCCTCTTCTTTCATCACTGAACAGGAATCGTTCCGCCCGCTTGTGAATAACGTGCATAGAATTCTTGCAAGAACTGGTTTGCAATTAAAGAATCATGGATGATGAGCATGTTTTCATCATTGATATCATTGCCGTTCGTACTCCAGTTTGTCGAGCCCACCAC
Organism: Pseudalkalibacillus sp. A8; assembly: GCF_045920555.1. Taxonomy (NCBI): domain Bacteria; kingdom Bacillati; phylum Bacillota; class Bacilli; order Caryophanales; family Fictibacillaceae; genus Pseudalkalibacillus; species Pseudalkalibacillus sp. A8. The sequence goes on along the minus strand of NZ_CP174509.1, from coordinate 1,023,540 downwards.
TACAGTCGGATCGCTTGATGAGTCTGCATCAACCAACATCGTTTTGCTATGAAGCTTACGCGTTTCCGCATCAATATAGACTGGAGCAGGGTTCGCCCAGCGGATATTCGGGTTATTCTTGCTTGTTTGTGAAGCCGTTCGTCCTGTCATCTCAATGCTTGCGGACCACCATTGGTTCCAGAAGCTGCTATCGAAAACGCCCCTTACATCAAATCCTGTCAATGCTCCTTCTAGATCGTTATAGGATCCTTCCCACTTGTATTTCAGTTCATCTACCAGGGTTTGATCCGACCATGCAAAAATCGTGAAATAGGCACTGAGATCCGCTTCATTTTTAACAAGCTCGCTCATTTTTCCGATTGCATCATCTCCGGAAGAAAAAAAGATTTCCACTGTTTTTCCACCAATCGTGACCTCATGTGGGGTATTATCTGTTTTACGCGGACCGAGATTAGCCTCTTGGGGAGAAGGGTTCATTGTGGAACTCCCCCACATTTCATTGAATTCAGTTTCATAAATAGAAGCCAGCTCAGGGGAATGTGCTTCTATAACATGCTGTTGGTTTCCATCAAGCACACCGTTCGCCATGTTCTCCTCAGATCCGTAAAGCCCTGTTACTGTAAAATTCCAGCTGCCAGTAAAGACCCAACGATCATCGATGACCGCGAATTTGTTGTGCATTTGGTTACCAGGTGAGTAATATGTTCCGTCCGTCTTTTGTTCACCCTCGACGAATAGGTAGCCTGAAGTCTCAGTGGTCCCGACTGTCGTGGTTACAAAAGGATAATCATCTGGTGAACCTGGTAAACCGAATTCACTTCGTTTCGATTGGTCCTCTACCGCAAACATCGGTGAATCTGAAAAAATCGAAATATCATCGGCTGTACCGACTTCCAAATCGTTTCCACGAGCCATTTTCTCTAAATAAAGACGCATCGTTTCAAACCGTTCCGCGTAGTGCGGATCATCAGCATCCTTAGAGTCCGCTAGAACTCTTACGTCAATGCCTTCAGCAGCCTTGTTGATCAAAGCATCTACGATTTTCGGCAGATTGATTTCATATGTAGCAAAATCTACGCTTGTCGTGGCTTGGTTTATTCGGTTGATCAACCGTTCCTCAAGGTTCACATTATAGTTCGCCTTATTTCCACTGGCGCTAGCATATTCAGCTAAAGCACACTTGTTAAAATACACATTGATCGACCCGATGGTTTCCGATACATTATTCAACTGCTCCGTATCAGTATCACAAGACGTCGAAGTATTTTCTACTCCTGAAGCAGGGGTTCCGTAACCTACACTATATGTAGCTGTCGCTGTCGTCCAATTGGAAGCTATCGTTCCACTTTCTGATGCATCAACCCGTTCCATCGTCGCTTTGGTATTATTGTCCCCTGCATACCACTCATCAACTGAATCGACGGAAACACCGCTGTTATCCTTCAATTCCAATCCTTCATCACTGTTACTGAGTGCACCGCTGTAGATGAGATCAGCTTCCACATCAGGTACAGTATCGTCATCTGTCCGCTCTAAAAGGTAATAGCCGTTAGCAGGGATGGTACCCGATAGGGAAATGGATGGTGTTCCATCAACAGCATCCAAGGTCCATCCATCAAGGGAAATATCATTCATGGTCGGATTATACAATTCGATCCATTCATCATGGTAATTTTCTGTCGTTCCCATCCAGGCGACTTCATTGATTACCACATCCCCAGTTGTCGCAGCTTCTGCTTTTTGTCCTCCTGAAATTGGATTCAGGAAGGAAACTGTGAGCGCTATCATTATAACTGCTTGTAACCATCTCTTCATCTCTCATTGCCCCATTTCGATATATTTTTATATTGAAAGATTACGATTCTATCAAAAACAAAATCCATGGATGGCACAACCATATTTCATAAACTTTATGTAAAGATAGGCCATATCTCTTAGATGGTTGTCCAAACACGTTTAACAACTGCGCCATATAATATATATGACTATTGATCCGGAAGAAGGGCACAATCGTATGGGACATCATGGAAATAAACAGATACAACCTTTCTTTGCTAATTCCATCGCAAAGAGTGGTACACACTTGTTAAGGCCATTATTAGAGGGTATTCCTTCCTTGAATCATCATACTTTCATTTACCCTGGGCTACTCCACCAATTAGAGGAACATAGGAGGATTCTGTCTTCGATGCCTGCTAACCATTTCGCTAATGGGCATCTGCACTATTCACCGCAATATGCGGAACTTTTCAAGAAACTCAATATGAAGCAGATTTTTTTATACCGTGATCCGCGAGACATTGTCGTTTCTTATGCCTATTTTTTCATGAAGTTCAAAGGACATCCTTATGAGCGTTACTTCACCGAAAATAATATGAACATCAGAGATAGATGCTTAGCAATGACCACTGGTTTCAATACCGAATACACACACCGTTCGAACATCAATATGTTCTATCAAAATTTCTTAGGCTGGATGTCTGAGACGAATATTATTCTTGTTCCTTATGAAAGTCTTGTCCATTCTAAAGAATCGCAAAGAAATGAACTCAGGAAAATCCTCCGATTCTTAGAGATTGAAAAAAAGCCGATGAAAATCGAGGCGATCGTCGATAGGATGCAAGCCAATGTAGATCCAGGCAAATCTCCTACATTCCGTAAAGGGCAAGCTGGTAATTGGCAGCTGATATTTGATGAGGAAATGAAAAAACAATTCAAGGCTATTGCCGGTGACCTTTTGATCAAGTTGGGTTATGAAAAAAATAATGATTGGTAGATCACATACTATTTTCGAGTAACCTTTACTAATTAATATCTTATATGTAAAAAAGCCTCTCTGAAGGCTCCTTCAAAGAGGTCTATTCCCTAGCAAGTTCTATTTGGTTGTTCAGTTAATAAAAATAAGGTCTTTTTCAAATAAAAATACACATTCTGGAGCTTTAAGGTCGTCCCCTCGATCCGGTCGACTTCTTTTTCTGTTGCGACTGTAATCGTGACCCTTGCTTCTCCATTCTTTTCAATCGTACCGTATAGCTCCTCTGTGGAAAAATATACGGTCTTTCCTTCCCTTACCTTTGAACATAAATCCTCGAATGATTGAATATAGGTTTTATTTTCGCTTTCTACTAATGTTTTGTTCATGTGAGCAAAACGTTCTAACCCAATGTTCAACATTCTCCCCCCTTCTTGCTATACTTGTAGAATAACAGAAATTAAGGTGTAATTATTGTATAAATGACATAAATCGCACAAAACCGCATAAATAGTTTTATAGGAACAGACCTTTTTATTCATATGGAATCGAAATACGCCTCGCTTACATAACTATATTCCTATAAAATACCTATTTAGAATCGTTCTTTGTATTAGAATTTTTTCAGAATAGCTGTTCTTTTCTCTTTTAAAAGGTATAATAATGATAATTTATATTAGACAGAAACGACAATGGGTTTTTGTCCTTAAGGAGACACAAAGTTGGAGTTGAAGAAATACATTCCGTTCCTATTACTTATCGGTGTCATTATTTTTCTAATCCCATATAGTATTCCGCTCGTGTTAGCTCTATTGACAGCTGTTATGCTTGAGCCTTTTGTAAAACTGTTGATACGGTCGTTTTCACTGAAACGGGTTTGGAGTGTAACCATTACATTTACACTGTTTCTTGCTTTGATGGCGCTCGGGACATACTGGGCAGTAACCACATTAGTTGTCCAGATCATTGAATTTACTGAACAACTTCCAGAATTCGCCCAATATATCTTTGAAAACGTTGAAAGCCTTATTTTCCAATTACAGCAGTATTATCAGGAAATTCCCCCTGAATACGTTTCTACGATTCAGGATGCTTTAAATGATCTAAGGCAATTTTCTGTTGACTTCCTATCCAATATCGCCAATGGCTTGGTCGGGTTTCTGACAGCTGTTCCAGTTCTTCTTATCAAAGGACTCATTTATCTGGTGAGTTTATTCTTGATCAGCTTGGACCTTCCAAGGATCCATGCTGGTTTTCTCAACATGTTTTCCGAACAAGCCAAAGAGAAAGTACAACTTGTGCTTCAACAGCTTTCATTTGCATTTATCGGTTTTCTTAGAGCTCAAGTGATCTTAAGTTTCCTTACATTCATCATTGCTTGGATCGGTCTTTTGATTTTAGATGTGAAATACGCCTTGATCTTTTCTCTTTTGATTGTGATTGTGGATATCCTTCCGATTCTAGGAACAGGTTCATTCCTTGTCCCCTGGGCGTTATACCATCTATATGTCGGGGATCAGCGGTTAGCGATCGGTTTGCTTGTCCTCTTCTTGTTGATTACGATTTTCAGAAGAATCATCGAACCGAAAATTCTGGGATCGAGCCTTGGAATCAGCGCTTTGGCAGCACTTGCCAGCCTATATATCGGGTTTGCCCTTTTAGGCATAGTCGGGTTGGTCATCGGCCCAGCGTTAGTCATCATCATCAAGTCCCTTGTTAAAGCGGGCTTCCTGAACGTTAAAATTGATTTTTAGGAGGTTGACCTCGAACGGTCGACCTCTTTTATATAGCCCAGTACTTTTTGCTCAAATATAGTTGAACGATGAAAAAGGTCCGTGTTTATGACGATGTTGTTAGTACAAGAGCCGAAATTAATGTCAAATTTAAGAAGGAATGTGTATCCATTAGAAGAATGCTTAATACTGATGACTTTTGTCGGTTGGTCAGGGGGTGTGTAAAGTGAAGCCATTTGAACATTCAATATTAGATAGTTATCCGGAGCCCTATATACTTCTGGTTTTTATAGATGAACAACAAGGACACCTCAATTATATCAATGAGGCTGCAAGAGATGTCCTCCAAATAGATAGAAGCTGTATCGGCCAGCATATTGAAAAGGTGTTCCTCAATGCGAAGATGTTGAGCGCTTCATGTAAGCAAGCAATGGAAGATGGTCAACCTGTGACCCTCGAACATTTTTCCATTTCACAACATGACCTTATGTTCGAAGCAGTAAGAATAACACCTTTAAGCCCCGAAAGCGGTGTTAAATATTGCGGGGTCATTTTAGATACCCCATACAAGGCGACGAAGATGATGACAGATGAACGGATGTTGCACTCTATTTTTCTCTCTTCTCCAAATGCAATCTTGATTCAGAATGTGGATGGAGAAGTGTACAACGTCAATCCGGCTTTTACGGAAATGTTCGGATGGAAAGATTATGAGTTGATCGGGAATTCGGTTTCACTATTTCCTTCTAGTTACGAAAAGGAATATGAAGAAATCGTACGCCAATTACGAAAAAACGATACATATCTAGTTACGAATACAAAACGAGTACATAAAAATGGAACCATTAAAGATGTGTCGATCTGTTATATGAACATTTATAATCACAGAAGGGAACGGATCGCTGTAGCTAGGTTATATATCGACATCTCCAAACAGATCCTGTTCCATGAAAAATACCTGGAACAACGGAACTCTTATCAACTGATCACTGAAAATATGAAAGACCTTGTCGCGATTGTCGATTTGTCTGGCAAATTCGTCTATACATCGCCTTCCCATCTGGATATCACAGGTTATCCTTCTGAATCCTATCTGAACATGAATGTTTTCAGACATATCCATCCTCAGGACAGGAGACATGTATTCAAGCAGATCCAACAATTGATCGAGGCAGGTCGTTCTGCAAAAGCCCAAATTCGCTATAAACACGCAAGTAAAGGGTACATTTGGATTGAATTGATTGCTTCACCATTGTATGAGAACCAGGCACCATATGAAAAGTTTGTTATCGTCGGACGTGATATCACCGATCGAAAACATTCAGAAGAGGCATTACGTGAAAGTGAAATGAAATACCGCCTGATACTTGAAAAGACTTCAGATTTCGTTGTCACCTTCAATCAACAAGGCGTTGTACAATTTGTATCCTCCTCATTGCAAAGCTGGATGAAAAACTCAACGATCACCAATATGTATGGGTTCATGGATGATTATGTAGTGGATGAAGAACAAGGATTAATGTATGATATCATCCATCAAGTTTTCAAAACTAAAAAAGCTGATCAGATCGCTTTCACAATTGATAAGGATGGGCACACTTATACTTTTGATGCAATTCTTACTCCGTTGATTTCGAACGAATACACGAGACATTCAGAGGATATGATTTTGCTTATCGCAAGGGATATTACGAAACGCCTCGAGGATGAGCATGTTTCCATGCAACTAGAGAAGATGTCGACGGTCGGTCAGCTTGCTGCCGGAATCGCCCACGAACTAAGGAATCCTTTAACGAGTGTGAAAGGTTTCATCCGTATGATCAAGGATGAAATTGACGATTCCCTTTTGACAAGCTATCTGGAGATCATCAGTGGCGAACTGGATAGCATCGAACGGATCGCAGATGAATTCATGGATCTAGCAAAACCTCATGTCATCAGCCTTGAGGAGACTGAATTACATGAAATTGTGGACAGCTGTGTGCGATTATTCGAAGGAACTGCCTTTTTACAAGGCATCAACATGGATGTTGAATACATAAATGAACAGAGAATCATGCTTAACTGTCAAAAGAATGCACTAAAACGAGTTTTCATCAACATTATGAAAAATGCAATGGAAGCTATGGAAAAAGACGGGGAATTGAATATAAAAATCCTCGCCAGAGATCCATACGTAGAACTTCTATTCATTGATTCAGGTAAAGGAATCGAAAAAGAACGACTGAAGTATATTGGTGAACCCTTCTACTCCACAAAAGAAAAAGGAATTGGTCTTGGCTTGATGATGAGCCGGAAAATCGTCCGTGAGCACGGAGGTAGACTTTCAATCGAGTCGGAATATAAGGAAGGCACAACCATTCGCATTGTTCTTCCACTTCTATCTTCAAAAACGACTGTTAAAACGTACAACCCTTAAAAAAACGGGGCTGTCCCAAAAGTCTACACAATAGACTTTTGTGGGCAGCCCCTCTCTTATGTATACAAAAAAATCGCCTGATTCGTTATAATGTAAGCGACCAAACCCACAATTAAACAAAATCGGAGGCGATTCTTTTGAGTAACTCTTCAGCTACTTTTATTGATTATAACATGGGACAATTGGTTCTACCAATGGATTACAGTGATTTAATTCCTGAATTTTCTTTTCTCACTTTCCAGGAGGTGGGCGCAGTTCCTATCATCCCAAAATGATGACAAAAGTGATCCTCTATGCCTATACTCAAAAGATCTATTCCTGCCGTGAAATCGCGAAGTCTCTTCGAGAACATCTTCCGATGATGTGGTTAGCCGGACAACAAACACCAGATTTTCGAACAATCAACCGTTTCCGTTCGGAACGGATGAAAGAAATGATCGAACCTCTATTTACAGAACTGATCAAGCTCTTATTAGATCGAAAATACATATCAATGGAAAATTACTTTTTGGATGGGACGAAGCTGGAAGCGAATGCGAATAAGTACACGTTTGTATGGAAAAAAGCAACGGATCGATACGAAGAAAAGCTTCAACAGAACATTCATCAAACCTTCCAATACATTGAAGACGCTATCCGTTTAGATGAAAAGATCCTCTCAGAGGAGGAAGAATCGGTTCAACGTGTGACTTCCGAACAGTTAGAAAAAGTCGTGCAACACGTGGAAAAGCAGGTCATCCAAGCCGAAACCGAAGCTGATGAGGAAAAAGATAAGGAAAAGAAAAAAGAGAAGAAATCCGTCCTCCGAGCCAAACGTAAAGTACATAAAAAGCTGAAGGAAGATTTTCTCCCGCGCCTTCAGAAGTATGAGACCCAACAAGCGACCTTTGGCGATCGAAACAGCTATTCGAAAACGGACACCGATGCCACGTTTATGCGAATGAAAGAAGATCACATGAAGAATGGTCAATTGAAACCTGGATATAACGTGCAAGCTGGGACCGAAAATCAATTTATCGTGGGATACTCAATCCATCAACGACCAACGGATACGCGTTGTTTTGAACCGCATATCGAAAAGCTGAAAGCTACAGGACTTCCGATCCCTACATATGTCGTCGCAGATGCTGGCTACGGAGGAGAGGCCAATTATGTGTATGCCGAGGAAGAAGAATTTAAGACCTTGATTCCTTACAATACGTTGCGAAAAGAACAATCTCGAGCTTATAAAAAAGATCCGCGTCACGTGAATAACTGGGCGTATTGTGCCGAAGACGATTATTATATTTGCCCCAACCAACGGAAAGTCCTATTCAAGCACTATTCTCAACGAACAGATAAATATGGATACACCAGAGATTTCAAGATATACGAATGTGAAGACTGTAGTGAATGTCCATTAAAGGAGAAACAAAAGCAAAAGGGAACCGGCAAGTCCATTTCAATCCTGTGTATGAGGAACTAAAAGAAAAAGCCAAGAAGAACCTTTGTTCTGACGAGGGCGCACAAATCTACGCACAACGGAAAGTTGAAGTAGAAAGTGTGTTTGGTCATATCAAGGGTAATCGATCGTTCCGCCGGTTTTCACTGAGAGGCCTTGAGAAAGTGAATATCGAATTCGGGCTGATCGCCATAGCCCACAACTTCTTAAAACAGGCGGAACAGAACCGCCTGTTTTCTAAACAAGATTCAAAAAAGAAAAAAGCCACAGAGAATTTTCATTTTCTCCATGGCTTTTTCTCATTTAAAAGGGCTTTTGAGACAGCCCCGTCATTTTATTTCTCACTGTTCGTTTCAAAATCAATAATGAATATCGCAGGGAAAGAAAGTCAAAGAGCCATATCTTTATAATCTTAACAGAGACTTTAGAAGACCAATAAAGATGTAACATTAAAGGTTAAGATTGACTTTTTAAATAATGAGCGTATAATAAACTTGGTTAATAGTTAACTAAGTTAAATATATGCGTGGTGAAACTAGATGAATGAACGTGAAAAATTGATTTATGCACTGGAAAAGTCCTTTCGAAAACTGTTAAGGGCTCATCGAAAAAATATGACTGCACGTCTAGGTAGTGATCTCACAGCAAGTGAATTCATGTTTCTTCAGTACTTGTATGAGTCAGGTCCTTCCAAAGTATCTGACTTGGCCGAAGAATTCCAAGTCAATTTAAGTCATGTGACGAATGTGACAGATAAACTGGATTCCAAAAATCTGATTACCAGAATTAGATCGAGGAGTGACAGAAGAATTGTTGAACTGCAAATGACAGCTGAGGGGTCGAAAGTTTTAGAAAAAGTCAGAAGAAAGCGCAATACTTATTTCAAAAATCGTTTTAAAGATTTGGATGATGATGAAATCAACCAAATGATCAACTTTTTTTCAAAATTAAAGAAAGCTCAGTAATCATTTTTATTGTTTTTTACTTAACTTAATGAATATTTCAGTATACGAAATGAACAGGAGTGGGAAAAATGGAACATTTAGATCATAAATCAAAAATTACCATCATGATCGCGATCATGTCAGCTATGTTATTTGCTGCATTAAACCAAACTATCGTCGGTACAGCTCTTCCTAAAATCATCGCGGATCTCGGCGGTATGGAATATTTCAGTTGGGTGTTTACAGTGTTTATGCTGGCCTCAAGTGTCACTGCCATTTTAGTAGGGAAGCTTTCAGACATTTATGGAAGAAAACCATTCATCTTAATAGGAATAAGTGTTTTCATGATCGGTACATTCCTTTGTGGAACATCTAATACGATCATCCATCTAATTGTATACCGCGCATTGCAAGGCCTTGGCGCAGGGATGATCATGTCGACAGCTTTCACAGCAGTCGGGGATCTCTTTTCTCCTCGTGAACGTGGCCGTTGGCAAGGGATCATGGGCAGTGTTTTCGGTCTCGCAAGTGTATTCGGGCCGACACTCGGGGGATATATCGTCGATAACTTTGATTGGCATTGGATTTTCTGGGTTTTTCTCCCGATTGGAATCATCGCATTCATTCTAATTTGGAAATTGTTCCCGAGTTCTGAGCATAATCCGTCAGAGAAAGTGGATTATCTTGGATCGATCTTTTTGACATTGACGATTATGCCGCTATTATTGGCATTTTCTTGGGCGGGAGAAACATATGCCTGGGTGTCGCCTCAAATTATTGGATTGTTTACAGCAACTCTCATATCGCTGATCATCTTCATCCAAATTGAAAGAAAGGCAACAAGTCCAGTCCTTCCGTTACACTTGTTCAAAAACAGTATTTTTTCCTTGTCGAATGTAATCGGGTTTATTTTAGGAATGGGCATGTTCGGTGCCATCATGTATACACCTTTCTTCATCCAAGGTGTAATGGGAATATCAGCAACCCAATCCGGTTTCATCATGATGCCGATGACACTCTCGATGGTTGCAGCATCCACAATTGGGGGACAGTTTATTACAAAGACTGGAAAATATAAGAAAATTGCGATTTTCGGACTATTGATCATGAGTCTGGGGATGCTTTCTTTAGCACAGATGGATGAAAGCACTTCAAACTGGATCGCAGTCGTAAACATGATCATCGTCGGTCTGGGGCTGGGGCTCAGTTTCCCGGTATTCACCTTGACGATACAGAACGCAGTATCCCATAAGTTCCTTGGTGTGGCGACTTCATCGGCTCAATTGTTCAGACAAATCGGCGGTACGATAGGGGTATCGATCATGGGTACGATCATGTCGCTCAGTATGAAGAAGGAAATGACAGAAGCCGCAGGGGGGAACGCAAGTCAAGCTTTCGCTCAAAACCCCGAGGCTGCAGCAAAATTCGAACAGCTGCAAGATCCTCAAGTACTGATGGATCCGGAGGCATTGGAGCAAATGAGGTCTACCATGCCTGAGAATTTCCTAGGGCTGTTCGATCAACTCATCTCCATCCTACGAACAGCACTCAGCCATTCGTTAAGCGCAGTGTTCTTGACAGGTTGCTTGGTTATCGCGTCTGCTGTGATTCTGACCTTGTTTTTAAGGGAAATTCCATTAAGGAACAGTAACGCTGAAACCCTTGATGACAAAGAAGAAGCGATTGAGCTGGAGGAACGATCTGTTTAACCCTGTTTAATACTGTAATCCCTAGTTTCACAAATTCGACAAAAAATGAGCCCCCATCAATAAAGATGGGGGGAAGAATAATATGAGTGAGTGGGACGGACCACTCGTAAAAAAGGAAATTAAAAGCTGCATGGCTAAGCTCAGTTGGAGAGGACCTCCCCTAAATCTTGGAACGCTTGGAACAACCGACCGATGAAAAAGCTGTTCTCTTCCCTCTCCACTAGGCTAGTGCACAATCTTATGAAGGGTGATGTTTCACCCTTCTTTGTTTTTGAAGATATTTACATTTTCAATCGTTCAGTCTATAATTTGCATTAAGTCATATATAATTTCAATGGAGGTCATCGTATGTATAAATTTTTCAAGCAATTCGGAGCTGTGACATGGGCCTCTATCGTGTTTTTAGGTACACTCATTACCTTCGGGATCAACCGGAAACTGAGGAAAAAAGATAAGATCTAAAAAAGACTTCATGGTTGGACCATTGAAGTCTTTATCTTCTTAACTAATGTCTTACAGGTTTTGTCCTGTCAATTTTTATCGATGAACCGAGAATTTCTGCTGATTTGATTTCTTTCACTTTCTTTGCGCGTTTATCAACTAATTCTTGCAATTCCCCTGCTGATACTTCTTCTGGTATATCAAGCAATTCTACATAAAATTCCTTATTGCCCTCCACCATGAAGTCAATCGTGATCTTTGCGGTCAATTCCAAGCCAATCACCCTTTCACCGTAATAATTATGTTTTCACCCAGGTATGTATCTCTGTTCCTTCCTTTCAAAAGGAGTATCTTAATATATTGTACGGACGAATGGTAAAAATGTTTCATTATAGAAAATTTTTCATAAATGCATAATATTTTAAATCCATTGTACGCTTTTTTGACCGTGATGACCATAATGAGTTTTGTCCAGCCGAAAATTGTCTGTCTCTTTATGTTGGTTATTCCTCTATTTTACAATTCTAATGTAATACTGATGATTTTATACCTTTATCTTAATTTTAAGTTAATAAACTTGCTGAGTGGGTATAGTTAAATTATATGCACTAATAGTCACAGCAATTGGATAAAGGAGGAAAGCAAATTGGAAAATCTGAAAGGAAAGGCTCCCCACAGGAATGTGGTGTTTTGGGTCTCATCCATAATCGTTTTCTTGTTTGTCATATGGGGAGCAGTTTCTCCTAAAAGCTTAGGGGACAATGCAGGTAGAGTATTTGATTTCACAACATACGCCTTTGGCTGGTTTTATCTTATCGCGGTCTTTTTCTTTACAATCTTTTGTTTAGTATTGGCAATCAGCCGATACGGAAAAATACGTTTAGGTGGAGATGAATCCAGGCCGGAATATCCTTTTTTCACTTGGATTGGAATGCTCTTCAGTGCTGGGTTCGGGGTCGGACTCGTATTCTGGGGCGTTGCAGAGCCGATGAGCCACTTTTTCGAACCACCTATGGGCATAGAAGGGCAATCGGAACAGGCAGCAAGAGTATCGATGCGGTATTCCTTTTTCCATTGGGGAATCCATCAATGGTCTGTGTTTACGGTCGTGGGTCTTGCGTTAGGTTTCTTTCAGTATCGTAAACAAGAAAAAGGACTGATCAGCACAACGTTCAATCCTTTGATCGGCAAGACAGGAAAAACCACCCTCAGAAAAACAGTCGATATCCTCGCCGTCATAGCGACGATTACTGGGGTCGCTACCTCACTAGGGTTCGGGATTTTACAAATCAATGGTGGTCTGAAAACCGTATATGGTTTACCGAATAATGGTATGATGCAATTGATCATCACTGCTATTTTACTTGTCCTTTACCTTACTTCAGCGATGACTGGTTTAGATAAAGGAATCAAATGGCTCAGTAACCTGAACTTGGGACTGGCTTTATTCTTGATGATTGCTATGCTGATCATCGGACCTACCGTATTCATATTAAACAGTATGACACTTGGTATTGGTGACTATTTATCCAAATTCCTAGAGATGAGCTTCCGATTGACCCCTTATACAGGCGGAACCTGGGTGAGGGATTGGACGGTTTTCTATTGGGCATGGGTTATCGCATGGTCACCATTCGTCGGCGCATTCGTGGCGCGTGTTTCACGCGGACGAACGATTAGAGAATTTGTGTTCGGCGTGTTGATCATCCCTCCTTTTCTTGCAATCGTTTGGATTGCAATCTTTGGAGGAACTGCATTACACCTTGACCTTTTACAAGGGACAGATATCGCTGGACTCGTTAATGAAGATGTTACAACGGCCTTATTCGTCACTTATGAACAACTTCCGTTTTCATTCTTGTTCTCGCTGCTTTCCATTCTGTTGATCTTTACATTCCTGATCACATCAGCAGACTCGGCGACATTCGTCCTTGGTATCATGACGACAGATGGAGATTTGAACCCTGGTAGATTCGTAAAATTCATCTGGGGTGTACTCATGGCGGCGATTGCAATAGTCCTTATCCTCAGTAGTGGGCTGCAAGGACTGCAGACCGCTTCGTTAATAGCAGCCTTGCCATTCACCATCATATTGATCGTCATGTGCATTTCGATAATTAAAGTCGTCCGGAAAGAACCAAATTTACGGCACAAGAAAAGAAGCATAAAATAATTGTTACTATTTCTTAAACAATAAAGAAAACTTGGCAAAACCAAGCCATAGGCGTAGGCTGAGTCATAGTTCCTCGAAAAAGCAATTGTTTTTCCTTCGTGTGGTGTATTGCTTCCGAAGCCTTCAGCTTGTGCACTTATACTGAAGAAAGTATTTTATACTTTCTTAAAGTGTGAAATAAAGGAATTAATCCCTCCTGGTCGAATCATGAATTAGGGAGGGATTTTTCATGTACTTGGAACAATATTTGAAATGTATCACATCTTTTTATCCTTCACTACAAATTAGTACGATTCATTGGAACCATTTTGGAGAAAACAACGACATCCTTTTTTTAAATGACCAGTGGGTGTTCCGGTTCCCTAAACATGATGAAGCGTTGAAATCACTGCAAACGGAATGTGCCCAACTAACTTATGTCAGACCTTACATCACCCTTCCCACTCCTGAACCAATTTTCGTAAATACCGATACCAACATATTGGGCCAAGCCTTTTTCGGATACCCGTTAATCCCGGGAGCACCGCTTTATGCAGAAACCGTGAACGATTCACCCTCTTCTGTACAGGAACGGTTCGCCCAAAATTTAGCTCAATTCCTGTGTGAACTTCATGCCATTCCGACTGAAGACGCCCCTGGTATGGTGATTTCAAATGATACAGCCTATAACTATTGGGTCAAATTGTATGAGAAAATCAAACAATCCTTATTTTCTTACATCAGGCTTGAAAAACAGCAGTTGATCACCAGGCATTTTGAGTTATTTTTAAACGATCGCTCTAACTTTGAGTTCATACCTGCAATCATCCATGGAGATTTTGGGATTTCAAATATCCTATATAATGATGAAGAAAAGCAAATAAGCGGTATTGTCGATTTCGGCAGCAGCCACGTAGGCGATCCTGCGATTGATATAGCTGGATTGTTCAAGCAATATGGCCTCCAGTTTGTCGATATAATGGCCAACTATTATCCAGACTTGGAAAATTTACTTCCGAGGGCAAAGTTCTATGCAGGAACGTTCGGTCTCCAAGAAGCATTATATGGCTATCAACACCATAACCAAGAATCACTTGAGAATGGTTTGAAGGAATACGTATAGTAGAGGAAAGCGTCACTAATTTGTTTCTTAACTGCGCATACTAAAAGCAAGAAACTGTCTGAAGCTTATTAAGCCAGTTGCACGATATTGAAGAAAGCATTTGTGCTTTTTTCCGGCAGAAAAGGAGGCGAATTTAGTGGCGAGAAATCGAAAGCCCCTTGTTCCTGAAGCAAGGCAGGAACTCGATCAGCTTAAAGTCGAAGTCATGAAAAAGAAGGGCTATCAGGTTGAAGAACCAGATCAGACCAAGTTTGAAGTCGCAAAAGGACTCGGTATCCCTTTAAAAGAAAAAGGCAATCAAAACCTAAGTTCTCATGATGCCGGCCGGATAGGCGGCCAGATCGGCGGAAGCATGGTCCATGAATTGATCAAACGGGCAAAAGATCAATTGAATAAACAGTAATTGGTAAGAGGCTGACCTGGATGTCAGGCTCTTTTTATGTTAGTAAATTAACTTTTAGTGGGATTTTGAAAAAACTGTTTCGCACCTCGAAGGACTTCAGCCTTTAAGAAAGAATATCAATAGTAGGTAAATTTATTTTTATATTAGGAGGTTTTTGGATGGCGCAACAAGTTTTGGACGAAACATTACAACAAGCGATCAAGCAATTTACGGAACTCGATCAAAAGATTTGTCATTTCAATAATATTTTAGGGCTCCTTGGTTGGGATGCACGTACATATGCTCCAAAGAAAGGGAGACCGATTTTTGCAAAAGCGAAAGGGACACTCTCCACTGAGACCTTTAAACTTTCCGTCTCAAAAGAAATGGGAGAATGCTTAGAAACTCTTTCAAAACCAGATGTTTTTGATCAACTTGACCCTGAAACAAAAGCTTGTGTGAGAGAGCGTAAAAAGGACTATGATAAGTCAAAACAGATCCCTTCTAAAATATATAATAAGTATGTGGTTCTTGCATCGAATGCAAATGATGCTTGGGAAGAAGCCCGTGCTAATGATGATTTTTCACACTTCCAGCCCTATTTAGAAAAAATGATTGAAATGAAACGACGATTTGCAGAGTATTTCGGTTATGAAAAACATCCATATGATGCATTACTCGATGAATTCGAACCTGGATTGACCGTTGAGAAGCTTGATCCACTTTTTTCTGATTTACGCCAAAAGAGCATTGACTTGTTGAACCGCATTCAGCAGTCGTCACGAAAACCTCGTACAGATCTTTTCAATCAAAATTATGATGTAGAAAAGCAAAAAGAATTCGCGCAATTCATCATTGGTAAACTTGGATACGATTTAGAAGCTGGACGTTTGGATGAAACGACTCACCCATTTGCAATGGGAATCAATACTGGAGATGTACGGATCACGACTCGTTACGAACCTGAAAACCCTCGTATGGCAGTGTTCGGAACCATCCATGAAACAGGCCATGCCCTATACGAGCAAGGCGTGAACCCTGAGTATGAAGGTCGTGTCATCCGTCGCGGAGCATCCTTTGGAATCCACGAATCACAATCCCGTTTCTTAGAAAATTTCGTAGGCCGTACGAAAGAGTTTTGGACCTATTTTTATGATGATATCAAGACGTACTTCCCTCACCAGTTGAGCGGTGTGTCATTAGATGAATTTTATCGAGCTGTGAACAGTGTGGAACCATCCCTGATAAGGGTTGAAGCCGATGAATTGACTTACAACTTGCACATCATGCTCCGCTATGAAATCGAAAAAGGCCTGATATCTGGAGAGATCGAAGTGAAGGATCTACCGAAGATTTGGAATGAGAAGATGGTCGATTATTTAGGTGTGACCCCTCCTTCAAATCGTTTAGGCGTACTACAAGATGTCCATTGGTCCCACGGCGGTGTCGGATACTTCCCTTCCTATTCACTTGGAAATTTGTATGGAGCACAAATATTGAATACTGTATTAAAGGACATGCCTGATTTCTACGAGTTGATTCAAAAAGGGGAATTCATGAAGATCCGTGAATGGCTCAAAGAGAATGTACATCAATACGGAAAGCTCTATACACCAGCTGAATTAATCAAGAAGGTAACTGGTGAAGAACTTGATGCCAAATATCTCGTCGACTATCTAGAACAGAAGTTCACCAAACTATACGATTTATAGAAGTAGGATCTACAGCGACTCAAAAGGGCATTAACCCCCTTCTGGGTCGTTTTTTGCGGTGCCAGGCACCATTTTATCCCCCCCTCTGCCCCAACGAATCTGAGATGGTGCCTGGCACCGATTTGAACCCCTTCTCTCCCAACGCTTCTTGTATGGTGGCTGGTACACTTTTTCTCAATATCCTTTAGAGGCAGTGCTGTCTCATTTTTGATATAGTAGACGGAGAGTATACTGTGTTAATGGATGTGACGGGTGTGAGGTATGACAAACTTCTAGTGACTACTCTAATAATGGTGCTGCTTAATGGCTGCCAAAATGGTTTAAATCAAGAAAATGATAAGGTGGAGCTGCATGTACTAACCGCTGCGAGCTTGACCGATGCTTTAAAACAAATTGAAAAGGATTTTGAAGAGGCTCATCCTGAAATTGAAGTGATCCTGAATTTTGCTTCTTCTGGCACATTGCAACGTCAAATTGAACAGGGCGCTCCAGCGGATATATTCATTTCTGCTTCTGAAAAGGAATTCAACCGATTGAATAAGAAAGATCTGCTCCATGCTGATTACACAAAAAATATTTTATCTAATCAAATGGTATTAGTTACGAATAAGGCTAACAAATCGAATATACAAAATCCTGAGGATCTGAAAAAGGATCAGGTCAAACGAATATCAATTGGCACTCCAGTATCCGTCCCTGCAGGAAAATACGCAAAAGAAACATTAGAGAGCATGGAACTTTGGGAACGGGTTGAAGACAAGATCGTCTATGCTAAAGATGTTCGACAAGTCCTCTCCTATATTGAAACTGGAAATGTAGATGTCGGTTTTGTTTATGCATCGGATGCAAAGACTTCTTCTAAAGTCACGATCCATAACTCCATTGATAGCGACTTACATTCTCCGATCATTTATCCTGCTGGCGTGCTTAAGAACACTCAACACCCAGATGAAGCGAAAATGTTTTATGAATATCTTCAACATCAGCAATCTAAAGACACATTCAAAGAATTCGGCTTCAAGCCTATAGATTGAGGTTATTTTTATGGTCCAATCATTTTGGTCTCCAATTTATCTATCCATTACAATCGCTTTAACAGCTGGAATTATTGTAACTCTTCTAGGAATTCTTATCGGTCGTTTGATGGCAAGAAAATCGTTCACTGGAAAAACGATGATCGAAACATTCCTTATGCTGCCACTCGTTTTACCGCCGACAGTTGTCGGTTTTTTACTTATCATAATTTTTGGACTCAACAGCCCCATTGGCCAATTGATTACACAATTATTTGGCCACTCATTGATTTTCACATGGTGGGCTGCCGTCATCGCTGCAGTAGTCGTCTCGTTTCCACTCATATATCAGTCTGCTAAAACCGGATTCGAATCAGTCGATCCCGAGATAGAAGATGCTGCAAAAATGGATGGGGCTGGAAAACTGCAAGTTTTTTTAAAAGTGACGATGCCTCTAGCGATCCAAGCACTCATTACAGGCGGTGTGTTGAGCTTCACCCGTGCCCTCGGAGAATTCGGTGCCACCTTGATGTTTGCCGGTAACGTCCCTGGCAAAACCCAAACGGTGCCAACCGCCATATATCTCGCGATGGACTCAGGAAATATGAAGTTGGCCTGGTTGTGGGTTGGCTCAATCATTGTACTATCTTATATCATGCTATTTGCCATTTACCGTCTTCCACAGAAAACGCGTGCCTGACACACAAAAAGAACCCTTGCAGCATAAGGGTTCGGAATCGGTGCCTGGCACCAAATTGAACTTCTTCTCCCGCAAGGGTTCTGGATTAGTGCCTGGCACCGTCTTTGGCACTGTTTTTGTTTTTCTTTTTTATTCCTTGTTCGAGGAAAATACAGATGAGGACGCCGACGATCAACCCGTTATTCATTATCGAAGCTAATGCTGGATGGACTCCTGCAAGTGATGCTGGTGTCAGGAACATTACTCCTATACCGATCATGAGGGATAGACTGATGATGAACAGGCTTTGTTGATCCCTGTTCGTCTTCATATAAGCCTGCAATCCGATGACCACCATATTCGAAAAGACGAGCAGCATACTGGCGTATCCGACTGGAACAGGGATTGACGCAAAGAACATCGTAATGCCAGGAAAAAAGCTCAATCCCAACAAAATCAGACTTCCTAATACAAAGGGAAAACGATCGTTCATCCTCGTCGATAAAATAAATCCTGCTGTATAAGAAAGCGGGACCATCCCAATTGCTGAAAACACACCAGAGAGAAGTTGACTGATCCCCATCACAACCCCAGATTGATTGTAGCGAGAATCAGAAGAATCTCCCAATACTTCTCC
This sequence comes from Pseudalkalibacillus sp. A8, assembly GCF_045920555.1. Lineage (NCBI taxonomy): Bacteria > Bacillati > Bacillota > Bacilli > Caryophanales > Fictibacillaceae > Pseudalkalibacillus > Pseudalkalibacillus sp. A8. The sequence goes on along the minus strand of NZ_CP174509.1, from coordinate 1,004,403 downwards.
AACGACATCAATGCTTGCAACAAAATTGATTAACAGGAGAAGTGTGACGACTGCAGAAGTAATCATTATACCGAGATCAAATACAGGTGTGCCCCAAACGAAAACCTCAGGGAACGAAAACCAGCTTTCCGCTTGGAACGGAATCTTCTTCTCTAGCCCGAACATAATGAACAACAGCCAGCCAACTGCTATTCCGAACAACACCGAATAGCTCTTCAAATAAAACCAACGGCTTGTAGCAAACAGAATCGTCACAAGTGCTGTCAATATTCCAAGCATAGCCACAGTCCCGTGCACTTCCTCTGAAAAGTAACCTACTCCTAGTATTCCTTTCATGAACGGTCCGCTGATCTGTGCGACTAATAAAATAAAATAGGTTCCGGTAACAATTGGCGTAAAAATACGTTTTACATGATGGATTACCCGGAACACACTAAGTAAAATGAACAGGATCCCACTGAACAGCATGCCCATTTCAATGCTGCGCAAAATTTCAAAACGGTCTGAGGACATCGCAGAGCCGAGCCCAGCGAACAACAGGAAAACTCCCCACCATAAAACTGCCGGCCCTTCAACGATCGGCTTTTTATAACCGAACCATGCTTGTAAAAGAGAAATGATCCCGATCACAAAAAAAGTTCTTTGTACAAAGCTAGAGATCTCCAAAACAGACATGCCAAAAGCAGCGCCGATTGTCAATGGAGCTACGACACTACCGGCAAGAATGAAGATGAACCATTGTAAAGAAGCTAACGATACCCTCACTTATAGGACCTCAAATTCCTCATCTGTCCAGTTTGTAATAAACATGTGCCCCGGAGAATGGGTGATCATCAAATCAGGTTTCATGTTCATCGCAATATTCTGAGGGGTGACCCCACAAGCCCAAAAGACCGGCACTTCTCCCTCTTTTATCGTTACTGGATCTCCGAAGTGAGGCTGCGTTATATCCTTGATCCCGATCTGCTCCGGGTGGCCGATATGGACAGGTGCTCCATGGACCGCTGGAAACCTTGATGTAATCTGGACGGCGTCAGCTACTTCACTGGATGGAATCGGTCTCATACTGACCACCATGTTCCCTTCAAATGGGCCTGCTTTCACACACCTCATATTCGTTTTGTACATCGGTACATTGCATTCTTCTTCAATTTGACGGACAGGGATATTCTTTTTCAACAGTGCACTTTCGAATGTAAAACTGCAGCCTAAAAGGAAGCCAACCAGATTCTCATCCCATAAAGAGGTGATATCCGTCACCTCTTTTGTTAGAACGCCCTTTTCATACACGTTGTACTTCGGTAAATCAACTCGTAAATCTGAATCCGGCGCTGCCATTCGCGGCACTGGAGAACCTATGTCCGTTACATCAAGGACCGGACATGGCTTTGGATTCCGTTGACAAAACAATAAAAAATCAAAGGCCAACTCTTTTCTTAAGACGACCAGATTCGCTTGAGTATACCCACTAGCCATGCCAGACGTCGGTTTGATCCACTCATTCGAGCGACATAACCCCCTAGCCTCGGATGGACTTAAATCACTATATCCCTTCAACACTAACCCCTCCTCAAGATTACTGGAACAATTTCGGAAGTTGGTCGATCATCGTGATGAAACCCATATAAGACATGGTAATCACAATGAGGCCGCCGAAAATCGTAAGCCATAACGGATGTTTATAATTACCGACGATTTTCCGATTATATGCCGCAATCAGCATCACACCAAGAGAAATCGGAAGAATCAATCCATTCAATGCTCCTGCAAGAATCAATACATTGACCGGCTTCCCGATCGATACGAAAACAAGTGTGGATACCGAAATGAATCCGACAATCAACCACTTATGATATTTTTCCAGTTTAGGATTGAACGTACGTATGAATGAGACCGATGTATAAGCAGCACCGATTACCGAGGTGATGGCAGCCGCCCACATGATCACTCCGAATATTTTATATCCAACATTGCCTGCGGCCAATTGGAATACAGAAGCTGGAGGGTTTGAAGGATCCAAGGACAACCCTTGTGCCACGACACCTAATGTAGCTAAGAACAGGAAAATCCGCATGATTGATGCGATCCCGATCGCTGAAACTGAACTTTTTGTCACTTCCGACAGGTTGTCCACGCCTTTTACACCAGCATCAAGCAGTCTGTGACCCCCTGAAAATGTAATATATCCTCCGACAGTACCACCGACCAGAGTAACAATTGCAATAAAATCGATTGTATCCGGTACAAATGTCTTCACTACTGCTTCGCCAACTGGTGGGGAAGCTGAGAACATCACATAAACGGTGAGGGCGATCATGAGGAATCCTAATACCTGTGTGAATCGGTCCATAACCTTATTCGCTTCACGTAAAAGGAATATTCCGACTGCTATGATTCCACTGAACAGTGCTCCTATTTCAGGTGACACACCCAGAAGTACGTTGGAGCCTAACCCAGCACCAGCAATGTTCCCGATATTGAAAGCTAGTCCTCCAATAACGATCAACAGTGCTACGAAATAACCGAGTCCTGGTAAAACCATATTCGCGATATCCTGTGTCCTTCTTTCCGACACAGCGATGATCCGCCAAATATTCAGTTGCGCTCCGATATCAATGATGATGGAAACTAGAATTACAAATCCGAAACTTGCTAATAATGCTTCGGTGAAAAAAGTCGTTTGTGTAAGAAATCCTGGTCCGATTGCTGACGTTGCCATAAGGAACGCCGCACCCAACAAAATACTCCTGTTCGACTGTTTCATGTTGTGCCTCCTATTTGTTGATCTTCCCAACCTTTTCGATTGTGATTCCTGCTTCTTTCAATCCTGTGCGGATGTTACGGGCGAAGGATAGGGCATTTACGCCATCTCCATGAATACAGATGGTGTCCGCTTCTATCGGTATATCGACCCCTTGCAGGCATTTCACTTTCCCTTCCTTCACCATCCTGACCACTTGCTGAAGGGATTTCTCCTCCTCTTCAATCAATGCATTAATAAGTGTCCGAGATGTAAGGGAACCATCCTCCTGGTAAGTCCGGTCTGAAAAAACCTCGTTTGCTGTACGAATTCCTGTTTTTTCACCCGCTTCGACCAACTCACTTCCAGATAACCCGAAAAGGATCAATTCAGGATCGACTTTATATACCGCTTCGGCAATGGCTTCTGCAAGATCAGAATTTTTCGCTGCCATATTATAGAGAGCCCCATGCGGCTTTACGTGCTGCATGACACCACCCTCAGATTTTACAAATCCATAAAGTGCCCCGATTTGGTAGATGACCATGTCATATGCTTCCTGAGGTGAGATGCGCATTTCACGTCTTCCGAACCCTACTAAATCAGGAAGGCCTGGGTGTGCACCGATCCCAACGTTTTTTTCCATCGCCAGTTTGACGGTCTTCCTCATGACAGAAGGATCGCCTGCATGAAAACCACAGGCGATATTTGCTGATGTCACGTAATCTAGAATATCTTCATCCGTTCCCTTCTTATAAGTCCCGAAGCTTTCTCCTAAATCGCAATTCAAATCTACTGTATTCATAGGTTTTTTCCTCCCTCTCTCAGCTTTAACGAAATACCCTGTTCAAGCTGCTGAAGATGCTTTTCCTGTTCAAGGTATAAAGCTTCAGCTTCTTTATGGGGTATAAGTTTGAATCGTATCATTGCTCCTGGCTTCAACTGAGCGACCTTTGAAAAATCAACCGAAGCAATTTGAGCGATTTTGGGATAACCACCCGTCGTTTGCCGGTCTGCCAACAGTACGATCAGATTTCCTTCCAAGGGTACCTGGATCGTTCCGAATGAAACAGCCTCTGAAATCATCTCTACTTGTTCTGAAAGCTCCAACCGCTCTCCTTTGAACCGGAAACCCATCCGATCGGATTGAGGGGTCAGTTGGAACTCTGTACTGGTGAATTTCTCCTGGCTTTCTTTCGTAAATTCGTTCCACTCCCGGCCTGGAATGACTCGGATGATACCATTCTGACTTGCTTCCGTGCTCCATTCTGCAGCCGAAAACCAATCGGATTCTACATACGGAAGCTCAGAATCAGAAAGCTGATGAAAAATATGGTTCGCTCTCTCTGAACGTTTTCCTATCTTAAAAGAGTCTCCAGAATCAAGCGCCCTTCCTTCAAAACCACCGATTTTTGCACGTAAATACGTGGAACGGCTGTCCATGACTTCCGGTACGTCAATACCGCCAGAAACAAATAGATAAGATCTGCATCCAGCCGTGCAGGCACCGAACTTCAACACACTGCCCGCTCTGACATAAATCGGACGCCACATTTTCACTGGTTCTTCGTTTATTTTCGGAGAGAAATTACCACCAGTAAGCGTAATCAAAACATCCTCTTCAAACTCGACTTCTGGTCCTTTCATCGTCATTTCCAAACATGCTTCGTCATTATTGTTGCCGACTAATAGATTCCCAATCCGATAAGCTAGTTGATCCATAACCCCGCTTACGATGACACCAAAGCGTTGATAACCATAACGACCAGCATCTTGGACGGTCGTCTGAAGTCCTGGTTTAACTATCTTCATCCTTGTTCCCCCTTCAATTTCTCGAATTCTGCTGATGAGATCGGATGAAAATGTATTTTATCCCCTGCCTGCAATAATGTCGGTGGATCCTGATCGATATCAAATAGCTTAAAAGGCGTTTGACCGATCAATTGCCAGCCGCCTGGCGTTTCAATCGGATAGATCCCTGTTTGAGAGCCTGCTATCCCCACTGAACCTGCAGGAATTTTTAAACGTGGAGATTCTTTCCGGGGTGCGGCAATTGTTTCAGACATACCTCCTAGATATGGGAAGCCTGGTGCGAAACCGATCATATACACTAAATATTCAGCTTCGGTATGGATTTTAATGACTTCTTCCGATGTCAGGTTGTTATGTTGTGCCACCCATTCTATATCGGGTCCGAGCTCTCCACCATAACAAACTGGTATATCAACCGTTCGTGCTTCGCTTTTGTTTTCCTTTCCAATCTTTTTCAATACTGATTCGATTTCATTACAAATCAACTTATAAGGGGATTCTGTATTTGGCTTGGTATTTCTTTTACAATCTTGGAGTATTTTCAGTGGATTATAAAACACGGTCACACTAGTAAACGTGGGTACGAATTCTATCATTCCCGGCAGTGGTTCTTCCTCTAGGAGAAGCGAAATATTTCGCACAAGAACATTCGTTTCCTCTGTGATTTTATCATCCAGATGTACGATGACCGCCGAATCTCCTAGCGGATGCAGTTCATATTTCAAAATAGCACCTCCATCTGATCAGCCTTCCCATCCGATCAATCTCGAGATTTCATAGGCTGCCTGTTTCACCCGCTCTGTCAAATTCACAAGTGTTTCAGGATTTCGAAAACGGTTTTCCGGACCTACAATACTAAGACCAGCAAAAATTTGATGATCATGAGCAAAAATCGGTGCCGCGATGGCAGAAGAATCGTCGTGTAATTCAGCATGGCTCACCGTATAACCTTTGGCTCTCGTCTCTTTCAACATTTCCTTCAACGTTACTTTGTCCGTAATCGTTCCAGAAGCAATCCTCTTGAGTTTTACCGAATCGATGTATTTTTCCCTCTCCTCCTCTGGCATAAACGCTAAAAGGACCCGAGGGCATGCACCTGCATATAAAGGTGCACTACGTCCGATTCTAGTAAAAACCCTCACAGGTTTATCCGTTTCTATTTTTTCAATGTAAATTGCCTCCTGGTTTTCCCTGACAATCAAATTGACGGCTTCACCAAGTTCATCCTTCAGCTTTCCCATAATCGGTAAAGCGGCCTTACGGATATCCAGCCGATCTTTGACAAGTTGCCCATATTGCAGGAAACCCAGTCCTAATTCATATTCCCCATGATGATTTTTCTTCAGGAACCCTGTTTCTTCAAGTGAAAGAGCCATACGATAGACAGTCGTTTTCGGCATCTCTGTCAGCTCGCTCATTTGCAGTAACGAGAGACTCTCTTTTGTTTTGAAAAGTGTCAGTAATTCCATTGCTTTTATAACTGTAGTATTCTTGTCTTTCATCTATACACCCCAACAACACCTGACATTCCGATATTCGGAATCATTGTTCCGAAAATTAACACTTTCATTAATTATAGGGTGAATAGTCGAAATCTTCAATGTTTATATTATCCAGAAAAAAGAGTGACCCGAAAGGCCTCAAACCTTAAGGGTCACTCCATTGGACAGTCGTTTTTGAGATAATTTCGTAGTTTTCGAGATAATTCCGGATTTGTAAAGATAATTCCTGTGTTGTTGGGATAATCATGTTTTTCTCTCGATTTTGGTTCTAATTTCAAGAGGATGTGAACTTTAACCCAATGATTCCGATTAAAATCATACCTAAAAAGAGGATTCTGGTAAAGTCCTTCGGTTCATTGAACAGTAATATCCCAAGTAAAGCCGTTCCGAGCGCACCGATACCTGTCCAGACTGCATAAGCAGTCCCGATCGGCAGCGCCTTGATCGCATTCGATAAAAAATAAAAGCTTATAATCATCCCGATGACTGTGATGATGGATGGAATCAAACGACTGAATCCTTCCGTATATTTCAAGCCGATCGCCCACACCACTTCAAAAATACCTGCAATAAAAAGATAGATCCACGCCATTGCTAATCACTCCTGCTAAAAATAAAAGCCCGGGAAAATATCTTAATGATATCCTCCCGGGCTTTTCTCCCTCCGTGTACACAAATCGTTTGTGCGGTTTCTCTCGGACCAGACCATTTTTATGCGGAACCCTAGAAACCAATGAATTTATGAAATTCCCTACATTATGCCAAACCGATCAATGCTTGTCAAACCTTTTTATCCTTTAAAACTCAACTAGCGATCAGCCTAAGTCTTCTTAATTCATCTCCTCTACTTCTGGGGCTTTATGCAGGAAATCTTCTATTTGGTGTTTATGGTGTCGGTCATGCTCACAGAAGGTGATCAGGCATTTTCTCAATGTTTCAGGGTGTTCCCGATTATAGAAGGGGGCGTCCAATTCTTCCTCTGAACGGGCATTGATGGCTTTGATCAACAGGTCTCTCGTTTCCAAAAATTCTTTGATGATCTCCTTCTTGGAAACACCGCTCCTTGCATATAACGAAGCCCCTTGGTTCATGACATGTACATCAATCGATCTTGGCAGCCTTGCTCCTGCTTTTATTTTTGGATACCTTTCCTTTAAAAAGTATCGATCCCAATAAGTAAGATGCGCAATAATTTCTGCAATCGACCATTTGCCAGGCTTGACCGGACTTAACCATTCCTCATTGCTCAGAGATTCAAGACTCTGTACCCACTGATTGAATCGCACATTTCTTTGGATGATCTCTGTTTTAGTCATAGTTCTCCTCCATCGTATTCTAGTTATATATCCTGTTCCCTAAAATCATATGAATTAATAGTCGAATTTATTTTTTAATATTTTTTTCGGATAATCGTAATAATTTCGGTTTCCAAATCGTAACCATTACGATATACTGTTGTTTGTATAAAAAGTTCCGGGGAGGTCATTACGATAAAAAAAATCATTACAGTATTATTTACTGTTCTTATATTAACTGCATGTGGTCAGAGTACTCAGACTTCAAGAGAAGGTTCCAGCGAGGAACAATTGAAGGTGATGACTACACTATATCCATTGAAGGATTTTACCGAACGAATTGGCGGGGAGCATGTCCAAGTAGAAAGTGTCTTACCTCCAGGTGTTGATGCGCATACATATGAACCGACACCAAAAATGATGATCAACCTAGCTAAAAGCGATATTTTTATCTATAATGGAGCTGGATTGGAAGGTTTTGCTGATTCAGCAGTCAAGACATTGAAAAATGATGACGTCAAAATCCTTGAAGCAACCAAAGGAATGGACCTTCAAGCTTTCACCCATGAAGAACACGACCATGAAAAATTGGACGAAGATGAAAGCCATGAGGATAAGGACGATTCGGACCATGGACATAGTGATTCAGAAGGTGAACATCCAGAAGGTGAAGAGCATTCAGAGGAAGTTGATCATGAACATGGGGATGTTGATCATCACGTCTGGCTCGATCCTGTATTGGCTGTCGATCTTGCAGAAAACATCAAGAAGCAACTTATTGAAGTAAAACCTGAAGCTAAAGAAGAATTCGAGAAAAACTTCGAAGAGTTGAAGACCGAGCTCATTGAGTTGGATCAATCATTCCAAAAAACCGTAGATCAAGCTGAGAAAAAAGAAATCCTTGTTTCTCATGCTGCATACGGTTATTGGCAAAGCCGTTATGGAATTGAACAACTAAGCGTTTCAGGGTTATCACCAACGAACGAGCCTACCCAAAAACAGATCAAGAAATTGATGGAAGAATCCAAGGCACACGAAATCCGCTACATCCTGTTTGAACAAAACGTGAATACGAAACCTGCACAAACGATCAAGAACCAATTAGATCTAGACATCCTTTACCTTCATAATCTTTCTGTCCTGACAGAAGAGGATATCGAAAATAAGGAAGATTACTTTTCGTTGATGAAAAGGAATATCAAGACGTTGGAGAAGGCTTTGAACAATTAAATCATAAAGTGATGTGACTGATTTATGTTTCAACAATCTACACGGGAAAATATCCTGATCTTTCTATTATTCTTTCTTTTTCTTTTCGGATTCCTTTTTATCGAAGAGATCAAGAGTTCAGCAGTCCCACTGAACATCCCAGGTAGTCTGATAGATTTGAATACGATTTTTTTAAGTATTGTTTTGGAAGCATTCCCATTCTTGTTATTGGGAGTATTCGTTTCGGCAATCATCCAATCGTTTGTATCCGAAGAGACGATCAAACGATTCACGCCGAAAAAGGGGTACATTGCTTTGTTACCGGCAACGGTGATGGCTGCACTGTTTCCTGTATGTGAGTGTGCCATCATCCCTGTTGTCAGAAGGTTGATCAAGAAGGGAATGCCTTTACATATTGGCGTCGTTTTCCTTGTTGCAGCCCCAATTTTAAACCCAGTTGTTTTCTTATCTACATTTTATGCGTTCAGATCGGATATGACTGTGGTATACGCGCGGATGGGGTTGGGATTCATTTTAGCAATCGTAATCGGTGCAATTATCTATACGATTTTTAAAAATAAAGATATGCTTAAAAAGGTCGAAACACATACACACATGCACTCCCATGATCATGACACTGAACCATCCAAATGGAAGATGACGATGTACCATATGTCTGACGAATTCTTTGATACGGGTAAATATCTATTATTTGGTGCTTTACTAGCTAGTTCGTTCCAGGCTTTTGTAAGCCGCGAGTTCATCGCTTCGATCGGAACAGAAGCGTGGTCTTCAAGCTTGATCATGATGGGTTTTGCATACCTTGTATCACTCTGTTCAGAAGCAGATGCTTTTGTAGCCGTCTCGTTCCAATCTACTTTCAGCACGGCTTCGATTGTCGCTTTCCTGGTATACGGGCCAATGCTCGATATCAAGAACACTTTGATGCTTCTCGCTTATTTTAAAAAGAAATTTGTGCTTACCCTTATGGCAGTCATTACTGTAACTGTGTTTATTGCAATCCTCTTGTTTCAACTATTATTCTTATAGGGGGTGGATACCGTGAATAATCAATTTTATATCAATCTGCGGTCTATTATTCTATTTGGGTTTGCATTCCTGATGAGTGCCCTTATCTATACTGGACAAATCCAATATTATATCGCTCCACAAATGATGAAGTTCATGTATTTTGCTACGGGAACGTTCTTCATACTTGGGATCATCCAATTATTTCGTTCTGAAGACTCAGAAGAGCACTGTCTATGTGGACATGATCATCAGGAAACAAAGCATCCGTTCATGCGGTTCTTTGTATACTCCCTTTTCATCTTACCCCTCTTGACAGGATTTGTTTTCCCTGAAAAAGTATTGGATAGTTCGATGGCGCAGAAAAAAGGGGTTTCCCTTAACGGAAGCGTAAAGCAAAAAGACCGTCCTGCCCAGCAGGAAGACTCTGAAAGTTCCACCCCTAATGCAGACAAGTTTCTAGAGGATCCTGAGGCTTATATGGAAGATTTGGAGGAGGATGTCTCTGAGACTTCCAACGGCCAAACGACGGATGATGGAATCTATGATTACGATGAGTATTATGCAGATATTGCAGATCAATATAATAACAAAGACACAGTGGTTGTGACGGATGAAAATTATTCTGATCTACTCGATACAGTGAGTATTTTCCTCGATCGGTTCCAGGGCAAGACAATAGTAATTGAAGGGTTCGCCTATCGTGAAAACGATATGAGCAATGATGAACTCGTTGTCGCACGATATCTAATGAGTTGTTGTTCAGCCGATACATCTGTAATCGGCACCATGGCAAAAGGAGCAGATCTGCAGAGAATTGAAGATGATCAATGGGTGAAAGTGACAGGTACAATCACAAAAACGAATTACAATGATTCTACGATTCCAATGATTGAAGTAACGGATGTCAAGAGAATCGAAACTCCTGATACACCTTATGTTTACCAGGATGTTGGAATATTCAACTGATCTAACGAAAAGTGCAAGCGCTCCTGGTCAGCCACGAAGGTCACTGGAGGTCCGACGAGGAGGCTTTCGGATCGCCCGCGGAAACGGAGTGAATTTCGTTTAGATCAACAATGACTTTAACAGAACCTAAAAAAAGAGCGTTCCCTATTCGACATAATAGGAACGCTCTTTCTACGTTTATTCATAATCTTTTCTCAGCATGCTGTAAATCACACAATCATGGAAGTGATCGTATAGGTATTCTGCATCTCTTAACACGCCTTCTTTCACAAATCCCAATCGCTCAGGAATTGCTTGGCTTTTTATATTTTTCATTCCGCATTGGATCTCAATGCGGTTAAGGTGCAAAGTGTCGAACGCATGATCGACTAGTGCCTTGGCAGCTTTTGTCATGATGCCTTTCCCTTGATGACCTTCTGCAAGCCAGTAACCTATGGATGTTTTCAAGTTGGCACGATCGATCTGATGATAACCGATCATCCCGACAAGCTCCCTTTTAAACATGATTCCTACTTGGAAACCATTATCTTCAGCGAATTGTTTCAGCCACATCTCGACGACAGTTTCGTAATCTTCTTCTTTCTTCATCCCGTCTACCCACGGCAACCACTCTCTTAAGTAGTCTCGTGATTTGTCGACGAGAGCGAATAATTCAGGAATTCCTTTTTTCTAATAGTTTTAAAGATAGATCTTCATCGATTGGAAAAATAAACATCCATGGCTCCCCCTAGTCTTTATTTGTATGGATTGATCTTCACGCCAATGATGTCCCATCCGCGGAATCCGACCTTCTTCATTCTAATCACTAAGCTTCCATCATAGGATTCAATGACGTCAGTGCTTTCGTCTTTATATTCATAGGCTTGGAACTGTGCAGTAACTTCATAAGCTTGGTCTACGTTCTCCGCGGAATTGAGCACCATCCGTGTATTTTCAAGGTCGTTCCTCTCCCCAAAATGGATGAATTCCTCCAACTCGGACTTTTGGTCTTGAACGGATTCATCGTTGATCTTTCCCGCTTCCAGATCCTCTATGAAATTTTTGGCTGCTTCTTCTGGCGTAACGATCATATAAGAGATCAGCAAAATAAGGATTATACCGGAGACGAATGCACCTGCAAAAATCAGGATCAACTTCTTGTTAATTTCATCATCCCTGCTTTCTATGTATTTTCTTATCAAATACTACCACAATTTAAAAGAATAAGGGAATTGCTGATTATGGCAATTCCCTTAATCCTCTAGTCGTGGTGTTGCTCACAGATCATGATCACATTCCCTTCCGGATCTTTGAAATTGAAGAATGAGACATCAGGATGTCTTTCAATCTCCCGGACAATGACCCCTCCCTTTTCTTTTACAAAAGCATAGGCTTCATCGGTATCATCAGTATGAAGCATCAAGTTTGCTTCGGTACCGGGTTCGTTGTTACGATCATCATCAAGTAAAAATCCGCCATTCCCTAAATCAAAATAATGGACCGGGCTCTTCGGGTCAACCTGGGGAGTTTCTTTTCCAAGTAGTTCAGCATACCATTCAGCTGTTTTTTGTAAATTCTTGACATGAACGAAAGTTGCTCCGACACGATTGATCGGACTTTTTGTGATTTTCATTTTTCATAACCTCCTAAATTATCATTCCCAGTTTACCGGGGGTTTCGATTTTTGTAGGGGAATCTCAAGTGTCTCTGCTATTGTCGTCAGTAATTCTTTGCAGAAGAAATAACTCTTATGGTGTACGATTTTTCCGTTCGATACTTCCTGATATTGCACATCATGAAGCTGAAGACCTTTTTCGGTTTCCGCCAGCACAATGATGACTTCTTTCCCCCATAAGTTTTCCCGGTAAGCTTTCTTGCCCATGATTCCTGCCTTCATGGATCCCTTTTCGACATCGCCTTTAGAAAACTCTTGGAACCCAGGGGATACTTCCATATGGATCGTATCGCTTGTCAGTCGGAGCATTTGGTCTACATCCCGCTTGTGGAATGCCTCCAAATAGGCATCGACCACTTCGGTATGATGTTGGGATTTCTCCTGGGTGGAATGCTTCTTTTCAAACGAATCAACCGTTTGAAGGTTCTTACGGGCACGGTGGACCATTCCATAGACCGCTCCTTCTGTCGAGTGGACCATATTCGCAATCTCTGCCGCTTTGAATTGAAATACATCCATCAACAAGAGCGTCGTCACTTGCTTTGGTGTAAGATGGTGCACTAATACCTCTAATGCTTCCCGTATATCGAATGCATTGGTAGATTGATGATCCATTTTGAGATCCGGCAATTAATCTTCTACTTTTATTTTTCTTTTTCTGCATTCATCAATCCAGCGATTCGTTGCAATACGGAAGAGATAAGCCTTCGTATTCAGCGGATGCCATATTTGGGACAGCATGGCAAACGCCTTCAAGAGCGTTTCTTGAAAAAGATCCTCCCCTTCCCATGGAGTGTCAATTACATAGCGGCAATAGTTCCATAGATCTTGCTTGAAGGGTTCGATTTCTTTTTCGAATTGATTATGTAATGACCTGGTGTCTTCGACAATCGTGTTCATCGATTCTGTTATCATTTATTGACCTCTTTTTTTCCTCCTTATATATATAACGTAACAAATTCCTAAAACCTTACGGGGTTTTTTAAACTTTTTTCATTTTTTTATTTCCTTTTTCATCCATGGTACTTCTGCAACGGTTTGTAATGTGATGGATGCATCGGGACTCCAGAAGTTTGAAAGGGTAGTATGGGTATGAGCAATGATCTGTTCTGCTGTGAAATGGTTGTTGTCCATGGTCGTATGAGCGTCCTTAATCAACGTGACATCATAACCGGCATCGAAAGCACCACGGCAAGTGGAATCGACACAGTAATCCGTCTGCGCTCCGCATATATATAGATGATCTGCTCCCAGTTCCTCGAGGACGGATTTCAGGTTCGTGTTGGCGAATGAATTCGGTTTCGTTTTATAGATTGCTTGGTCTGTTTCGTGCGGTCTTTCCAATAAGGCATCCAACTGCCAACCAGCTTCCCCGCGTTTCATCGGTCCAGAAGAATCTTCGTGCTGTACATAAATTACAGGCACTCCGTTCAAACGTGCTTTGCGGATCAGCGTCGAGATCCGGTTGATTATTGTTTCTTTTTCATATGCACTCTCCATTACAGCTTGTTGGACATCGATAACCAGTAATACTTCCTTCATTGCACAACTCTCCCTTTAATTGTTTTAACCAAGAACATTTGTTCCATTCGGCTAATTATATATTTCTCTCACTTAATTGAAATTTCCTGCAACTTATTTTAAAGTCATGCGTCTATATTAGTAGGAGGTTCCTTTGAGCTTATAATTTGAAGTCAGGTTCCCCCTAACAAATTATCCTACCTCCCCTTTGAAGTGGACTGGCTCCCGAGGAGCCGGTCCATATTTTTTTAATTAGGCTCTATTAAAGTTCATTGTTGATATATACAAATTGACTCCCTTTCCACGGGGGATCTGCAAGCCTCCTCAATCGCTTTTACCCAGGAGTGTCGCGAATTTCGATTCAGAAAAATTTCCATAAAATATCAACATTACTATTTAACAAAGCCTTTAATTAAATAAGAGAGCCCATTTGTGGCGCCCTCTCATCCAACTATAATTCAATTCACTTTAAACGTTTTCTGGACACGTTTTTTCTTTACGATAAGTTGATAAGCTTTGCTTACTTTTTCCTCGACATAATCCAGTGAGACACATTTACTTGGATCTGCAAACATTCCCACTGCTCTAGATAAGTGATCCACTGCGGTCTTCAGATCTTTTTCATTCCTTGGTGTTTTGTTCAAGTGAATATCGTCCATCACATGAAATGCCATAGCTTGAATGTCACGTAAGCGCTCTTCTTCACTTTTCAATGTGTTCCCTCCCAGCCAGTACTTTTGCATAATCTAACTTATGGGAAAAATGAAATGAACATGAGTGATTTTTATGTGGAATTATGGAATATCACAATAGCTGGTTCATGGGCATATGATACCTAAGATAATTCCCGGAGGTGTTTGCCCAAATGCAAAGGTATAGGAAACCAATGGAATCGATGGATCTCATAGAAGGAATTCGCAAAGCGATCGATAGCGAATACAGCACCATCGAATGTTATGAAAATTTAGCAAGGAACGCACCAATTAAGATAGAAAAGGAACAGATCATGGAAATCAGGCAAGACGAAATCAATCACTTCCATACGTTCTCGCAAATTTATGCTAGCTTGACTAGGCAGCAACCGAAACCGAAAATCTTTGAAGAATGTCCGGATAAATACAGGAAAGGGACCCGTGCAGCCTTTGTCGACGAACAAGAGACCGCTAATTTCTACCTCGACATAGCTGATAACGCCCGCTCACCTTATATCAAAGATATCTTCCGCCGTGCTTCAGAAGATGAACAAAACCACGCTGTCTGGTTCCTTTCCTTCCTCACCTTACGAGCTTGACGGTGCCAGGCACCTTTTGGGAGAAGCCCTGGGGCTTTTGAGGTTTCATTCGGTGCCTGGCACTGCTGAAGGCACTGCTGTATATTGTATTTGGAGCTGACAAAAAACTAAGTATTGCGCTATTTTATGTTAAAGGGGGGAATTAAATATGTTTGAACTACGGACTGAACGGTTGGTATTACGTCCTCTCCGGAAAAGTGATCTCTCGGATTTAATGAAAATCTTTTGCGATCCAGTGGCGATGAAATATTATCCTTCTACAAAATCAGAACAGGATGCAAAAGAATGGATTGCATGGAACCATGATAACTACAATGCCTACAACGTTGGTTTATGGGCAGTCGAATTGATTGAAACTGGTGAATTTGTCGGTCAATGCGGCATTGTCCCACAGAAAATCAATGGTGAGGTCCTGATGGAAATCGGTTATTTGTTTGTAAGGGACCATTGGGGAAAAGGCTACGCGACTGAAGCAGCATATGCTTGCCTTAAATACGGTTTGGAAAAATGCAAGTATCCTCAGCTCGTTTCACTGATAGCTCCAGAAAATACGCCATCTGTAGCTGTGGCAACTAGAATTGGCATGCGGAAAGAGACACAAATTGTAAAATGGGATCGCCTAATTGATGTGTACGCAATCAACTCAAAATGATTACACCTTTGTATCCAGAACGCCTACATTTCGTCCAGTATATTAAAAATTTTGTCCAAATGAAAAACCACCCGATTTCGGATGGTCATCTAGTCTATCGTTTAGGCCAATCGCCACTCCCTATCACTTTTTTACATAAATCTGGATTATGGTCGACAGTGTAAATGATCACTTCGACTGGTCCCCCTTCGGTCATGACTAAGCAATTTTTACGTTCATACAAGTTGTCAGTATCAGTTCCTTTATAACCCTCAAGTTCATCTAGTTTCGGGAGATCCTCAGCTTTCACCTGATAAATCTCTCCGTAAACCTTACCGGAATCCACTAATGTTATTGCTGGATATCCGAATCCAGTATCAAAAAGTGTCCCGTGGACCCAAGCATCACTTGAAATACATTTCGCATTGCCTAGCATATGAGCATTGCATTCATTCTTACGGAGTGTTCCATAAACAAACACTAAATGCGGCATCTCGTCCTTCATTACTTTTACCTCTATTTTCTACGGACTCTATGTTTTCGTTTCGCATATCGACTATATTTTTCATACGTTTTTCTGTGAAAAGCTTCAATTTCTTTATCAGTCATGGCGCGAATCACTTCTTGGTCATGGTTTGGTCTTGGTGTTTCAGAATTCTTCTTTCGCACTAAAATTCCTCCTTAAAGATGGATTCCCTCTTAATGGAATGTACCGATGACCCTTTCTTCTTTCCGTTGCCTATCCTCTTCGTTGGATGGGTTGATATTAATTTAAAAGCTGACTCACTCATCCAAGCTTCCCTATGCTTTATGAAATTTCCTGCAATTATAGATGGGTATGGATAGGATGTCAACAATCCTGAAAGCCATTTTATATATTTTAGAACTGGAGGTATAATGAACCAAAAAGTCTTTGCCTTTACGGGGGATATGATGAATGACAAGTTAAAAGCCACATTGATTGCGATTACAGGAGTTTTCGCTATATTATTTATTACGTGTCCTACAGCCGAGGATTATACGCAATGGCTAGCAGACAACAGCATCCTGACATGTGATTTTAAGAAATGCACTACGTTTTCTTCAAAAACAAATTCAGCAGGATTTGTCCGGACAAACATTGATCAAGTAAAGGAATCCGGTTCCTTCATCCACACAGGATGGTTGTTCTTCATGACAGCAGAGACCTATATTGAAAAAGACCGCACCATAAAAGTGGTCGGCCTCTTGAACTTCATCATTCCATATGAAAATAAGTTGGATAATGGAGGTATTTACCCACTTCATTTTCTCGATTAATACCGTTTATGTAATTCAATTGGGCGCTGGAGGGCGTCCATATCCTCTTCAACATTCAACATTTTCTCTTGAAACAGTTTTTTCGCATCACGTACCCCCTGGTTATACAAATAAGGCCCGACTTCTTTCAAAATAAAGTCCAGCATGAGTCCAGCCGCAAGGTTTCCGATTTCTTCTCCACGTTCATCGATGAAATATCCCTGTATGCTCCGGACCAGTTGATCACGCTCTTCCTTAGGTATTTTAAGCCCCATCATGAAAGTTCCCCACCTTTCATTTTCTTATTGATAGCTTCGAGAATGTCCCCTGCTTTTCCTTCGAGCTGCATTTCAAATTGATCATGTAAGAGTGTTGCCTCATTATTGATGATCACCTTTTTTCCATCCGTCAAAAAAGGCAGTTCGTTCGCAGGGAAAACTTGAAGACTTGAACCGATGACCATCAATAGGTCTGATTCCTCAATCAATTGGATTGCTTTTCCCCATTCATCTTGCGGTAGCATTTCACCGAATAGGACAATGTCAGGCCGCAAATGCCCTTGACACTCTGAACAAGATTCCTGATTCAAAAAAGCATCCTCATCAGAAGAATGTCCACAAGTTGAGCAGAAGATCGACCGTAAAGAACCGTGAAGTTCATGGACCGTTTTGCTTCCTGATGAAATCCGTCCACATTCTGCGTAATGATTCCACTTATAAACCCTTTTTCCTCCCATTCAGCTAATAGCTTATGTCCTTTATGAGGATGACAGGTTTTCAAATCGGTCAATCTTAAACTGTAAAAACCATGGAACAACTCATATTCGTTTTCAATTGCGTCTACTGTAGAAACTGTCATCGGGTCGATTTTCTTCCACCAGCCTTCTCGAGACCGGAAATCCGGTATACCGCTTTCCGTTGACATACCAGCTCCAGTGAGAATTACCGTACGCTCAGCATTCCTCAACCAATCAGCGACAAGTTCAATCTTATGTAATTCCATGAATATGCCCCCCATCTTCCTTGGAAATAGTTATATTATACTTTTCGGTGATCAAGATGAAAAGGGCGACCGCTTCGGTCAACCCTTGAGTTTTAGTAAATATGAAAATACAACTAAACAGATGGCGGCAAAGCCATCCATCTGTTTTGTATTACAAATTACCAGCCGTAGCCGCCGCCATATCCATATCCATCACAGCCACAGTCGCCTCCATAGCCACCGCCATATCCATAGCCGCCGCCATAAGAAGCTCCTACAATAATCAGTAGGATAAATAAAACAACGATTAAAGTAAAACCTTTACCGCCTTTTCTAATTTTTCCATCGCTCATGTTTTCAGCCTCCTTATTATCTAGTCACTAATACATTATGTTTTCAAAAACGTCGATGATAGGGACAAATATGGAAGTCTAAAAAATTATGCGAATGTCCAGAACCCGTACACATATTATTCAGCTTGCTATAACACACTATATGTAAACTTTTTAGAGGAGGAACCCCAAAATGACAGAACATGAATCTTTAAGGACCTTTCTTAATCGCGCAGAGCAAGTGATCGAGTACGCATCTAAACAAAATGAATTATATAATCGGCAAGAGCCCCAGGTTGAAGCTGCTATCTACTCTGGCGCACAGCAACAGCTTGAGGAAGCATACCTGGATCTTCAAAAGGTTTCGAATAGCGCCACACCACAACAACGCGAAGAGATCCAGCGAGTGATGGCCCGGATTTTAGATTTGCAAAATGATATGATCATCGAATGAAGAGAGAGGGCGGGCCCGACACGGCCAGTCCTCTCTCTTCATCTATTCATACTCCAACAGCTCAGTCACAGTTTTGAATTTGTACCCTTGACTTTGAAGGGAGTCTATCAGGCCTGGTACAGCCTCGAGTGAATCCCTTTCATCGTTATCATACATGACATGCAGCAGGATGATGGATCCAGGTGTAAGTTGCTCATTTACATGCCCAATGATCTTCTCTGAGTCTCCCGCTATTTCAGGGTATGACTCTGGTTCGATATTCCACATGATCGTCGTCTTTTCCTGTTGATTCAGATAATATGGCAATAGCACCAATTTTTTACCGAATGGCGGCCTGAAATGCACCTCTTCTTCATAACCCGCCTCCCTGATCAATTCATCCGTCCGATCGACTTCCTCCTTCACCGTGGAATAGGATTTAAAAACCATTCGCGGATGCGAGTATGTGTGGTTTCCGATCTCATGTCCTGCCTCTATGATTGCTTTTGTTTCTCCAGGGTATTGTTCGATGCTATCTCCATTCAAAAAGAAGGTTGCTCGTACACCTTTTTCCTCGAGTATCTTTAAAATTTCATCCGCCTTTTCTGTTGGCCCATCATCAAATGTCAGCGCAACAACCTTTTCCTCTGTGTCAACCTTGTCCACCAATCCGCCGAATAATTGGAAGCTTCGCGCATTGACCAATTCCCATGTACCATAAAGCAAAACCACTACGATGACGAAACTTGCAATGATGGTCACTATCAGTTTTTTTATGATTTCCCCTTTTACAGTTTATTGCTTGCTGATATATTCCTCGTACTTGAACGGTTCAAAATCCTCTTGCGGCCCTATATAAAAAACCTTCAAATCCGGAAATTGATAGAGTTCAGAAACATGATCCTCTTCAATCTGCATAAGATCTTCCCCATCCTGGTAATAAAACTGATCATAGGCCGGTTCGATAGAGGAAATGTCATACCGAACAAATACAATCCCTTCTTGATCCACCTCAAATGTGCGTTCTGTTATTTGTACATCAGGATCCTTTTCAATCTTCACCCATCCTGTAAATCCTTCAGGCAAAATAAAACGATATTTCTCCCGATCCGGATCCGGTTTTGGTATGAACTTTGAATAATTCGGCTCTTCACTTTTCTCATATTCTTCCTTTGTACCGATGAAAAACATTTCAATCGCCTCATAATGGACTTCTTTAGCTCCGTAAAATTCCGAAAACCCACTTACTGATCCAAAAGGGATCTGACTTTCCGGGATTTTCGTTTTTTCACCCTTTTCATCTACATAAAAATATTCATTTTCACTGATTGCGGATCCCTTATACACCGTTGAAGTTTTTGTAAAGCCTTCCTTGTTTAGATTGATGACACGATAATTGCCGTCTTCCTCTAATTTTGGTTCATCCTCCATTTCATAAAAAACATAGACCCATCCGCTGTGTCCTTCTGGGATCTCATAACGGGCAAGCGGGATTAAGGCATCGTTTAAAGCTTCGTTCGCCCATATCAAAGAAAATAGCAGCACAAAACCACAAGGAATTCCATACAAAATTCTCGAAAGCTTTGTTTCTTTCATTTTAAAGCCAGGTTTCCACCGGATGAGCGCTTTATCTAACAACCAATACAAAAACGCGACAGGTGTAATTATGATCAGATAAGAAAGGGTTTCATAACCCGGCTCGATCATTTTCCAAATGATTAAAGGGATGAGGACAAATCCGATATGTATCAATAACGCATAACTCCATCTATGGCTAATGTTATCAGGTAAAAGCACTTCTGCCAGTACAGAAACGGGAAAGCCGTAAAAAACGATTCCCGCAGAAACATATGCGATAACACCTATTGAGAATAATAACGATGACGGATCGCCTGCACTCATGATGAAAAAGACCAAGGTGAGACAAAGAGTGGCAACAATAATCGTGCCTACACCTGCAATAAGCTTTCTATAAAACAATGTCCAATGAATCACAACCAACCCCTAAAACAATCAAATGAATGATACACCTTGATTTTACCTTACATGGAGCAAAATATGTCAATCACTTAATGGAGGTTTTGTTTCTACACGATTCTTGCGTGTTAAAATCCACTCTTTGAGTACGTCATTTTGTCTTTTTCTTGTTTTCACGGTCTCATAACGCCAAAAAAGAACACTTCATAAATGAAGTGTCCTTAACAAAAGCTTATTGTGCTGTATATCCACCATCAATAACGACTGCCTGACCTGTAATTCCTTTTGCTTTTTCACTAGCAAGGAACAATGTGTAGTCCGCAACTTCTTTTACTGATAACAACCGTTTTTGAGGGACAAGCGGATAAATAACATCCTCCATCACTTTTTCTTTCGTCACACCGCGGTTATTCGCAAGATCCTCCAATTGATTCTGAACGAGGGGAGTATCAATGTAACCTGGACAGATCGCATTCACCGTCACACCATGTTCTGCGGCCTCTAAAGCCGTTACTTTCGTCAAACCGATCACACCATGTTTTGCACTGTTGTAAGCTGCTTTGCCAGCAAACCCTACCAGTCCGTTTATTGAGGACATATTGAGGATCCGACCGTACTTTTGCCTTTTCATGATGGGCAATGCATGCTTGGTTGCAATGAATGGTGCGACAAGCATGACTCGGGTCAGCAACTCGAACTTCTCAGTCGGAAAATCCTCTACAGATGAGATATACTGCAAGCCTGCATTATTGATCAAGATGTCCAAACTCCCAAATTGATTGACAGTCTGATCGATCGACTTCTTCACCTCTTCTTCAACTGTTACATCACAACGTAAACCAATCGCTTGATGTCCTTCTTTGTTCAATTTTTGAGCAGCTTCCTTCACACCGTCTTCATTCAAGTCCGCAAGAGCGACCTTTGCTCCTTGTTCAGCAAATGATAAGGCGAGTTCATAGCCGATCCCACTTGCTGCTCCTGTGATATAGACAACTTTATCGCTAACCAAGAATGCTCCTCCTTTTTATATTAAATGCCGACTCCAAATGAGAATAGAATTACCGCAAGCGCCAATCCAATTAACGGCACGATGACAGTCAAAGCACCGACGGCTCCATACGCTGCACTATGGGATTCTCCGCAAATCGCCCGGACAGTGGTAACGACATATCCGTTATGCGGCAATGAATCAAGCGCCCCAGAAGAAATTGCTACTGTACGGTGTAAGGCTTCTGCGTTTACTCCCATGTCCATGTAGTGCGGTGCCAGAATCGGCAAGGCGATCGCTTGTCCACCTGACGCTGATCCGGTCATACCAGCAATTACACTGACCGCGATTGCTCCGCCAATCAATGGGCTTCCCGGAATGCTCGTCATCGCACTGACCGCCGTGTCAAACGCCGGAACAGCTTTTGCAACGCCACCGAACCCAACAACTGCAGCCGTGTTACCAATCGCAATCAAGGCTCCCAACGTACCGGCTGATACAGCCTCCCAAAAATCGGTGAAATACTTCCTGTTCAAGAAATAGGCCGAAATGACACCGCCTAACAAGGCTACAATCAATGCGGATTGCTGTAAGGAATCATGGAAAATGAATGATATGATTAAAACGACTACTAATGGGATAAGCCCCGCGACTGGATGTGGAAGTTCCTTTTCCGCTACTTTCGGATCGTCCTCACGAGCTTCGAACCGTTCTCCTTTCGAAACTGCTTTTCCAATCATCTTCTTCAGCCACCAATACCCGAATACCATCATGAAGACTGCAACGATTGCACTGACTTCCCAACCCGCATACGGAGATGTGCCTAAGTATTCGATCGGAATCCAGTTTTGGATTTCCGGTGAACCGGCTGAAGTCATCGTAAACGTTACCGACCCGAACGCAAGGGCAGCCGGAATGAATCGACGTGGAAGATCCGCTTGCTTAAACAGACTTAGTGCCATCGGATAGACTGAGAAGGCAACTACGAACAAGCTTACACCTCCATACGTCAAAACTGCACAGGCGATAACAATAGCTAGCACAGCCTGCTTCATGCCGAGCTTTTCAACGATCCATTTTGAAACACTATCAGCAGCACCGCTGTCCTCCATCACCTTCCCGAAAATTGCTCCGAGTAAGAACATTAAAAACCATGCCGCGACAAAGCCTGAGAATCCAGCCATATAATCTCCTACCAGATTGGCTCCTCCTTCTCCAGCAAGCTGTGGAAAAAGCGGAAGACCGCTTAAGACAGCGACAAACAATGCACAAAGCGGGGCCACCACAAGAAGGTTCATCCCTCTCATCGTCAAGATAATCAATAAAATAAGACCACCGATCAAGCCGATCATGCTTAACATCCTATATCCTCCCTTAACTCATCAATTTATTGGTATCGCTTTCATTTTTACATTTTATATTTGAAAGCGTTTTCCAACCCGACAACAATTAAATGCAAGTTCCATGCCAACTCTCAAAAACCCTGGAATAGCCGGATTGCAAAACAATACCCTTATATCCTTTTCCGAAAAGTCGGAAGATACAGAATCTAAATCAGGCTTAATCCCTTCTAACACTAAAAATTCCAGAAACCCGGAAGGATTCCGGAATTCTGGAATGCGATTAAATAAGCTCATATTTTTTCATTTTTTCATAGAAACTTGATTTTCCGATACCAAGCGTTCTTGCTGCTGCAAGCTTATCCCCATCATTTTGCTGAAGGGCCTCTTTGATTGCATTGATCTCAGTCTGTTCAACCAACTCTTTCAACGATTTACTTCCAATACTGAGCCTGTCATTTTCTTTTAAATACTCTGGAAGGGAATCTTTATTGATCGTCTCGCCATAAGCCAAGTGCACAGCTGCTTCTATCACATTCTCCAGCTCTCGTATGTTTCCGGGCCAATTGTGATGGAACAATACTTGGTTGACCTCTTCATCAATGCTTTTGATCCGCTTGCCGGTCCGTCTGGTCACCTTTTCCAGGAAATGTTCCACCAACGGCTTGATATCTTCTTTCCTCTCGCGTAAAGATGGAATTTGGAGCTGGAAGCCATTAATCCGATAAAAAAGATCTTCCCGAAACAACTTTTCCTGGACCATCTTTTCAAGGGGGCGATTCGTGGCTGCGATGACACGTACATTGACCTTCTCCGTTTCATTCGCCCCGATCGGCTCGATTTCTTTTTCCTGTAACACACGCAACAGCTTAGCCTGCATTCTTAAGGGCATATCACCGATTTCATCCAAAAACAGCGTACCTTCATTAGCTAAAATGAATTTCCCAACTTTACCACCTTTTTTAGCTCCAGTAAATGCTCCTTCCACATACCCGAATAACTCAGATTCCAGGAGGTTGTCTGGTATGGCTGCACAATTCACTTTTACGAACGGAGCCATACTGCGTTCGCTCAGCTGGTGGATGCTATGGGCAAAAAGCTCTTTCCCCGTTCCGCTTTCTCCACGGATCAGAACAGAAATGTCACCACTGGAAATCTTCTTCACCCGATTTTTCGACTCTTTGATTGAAGCCGATACACCGACTAGATCGTTCAAGGAATATTTTGCTCCATTATTCGCGGTCCACTCTTTACGGTAAAATTCCAGTTCGGAAAACAAGCTTTTTACATGACTGTTCATCTTCTTCCACTGTTCAGTGTCCCGGAATATGACCGTTCCAAGTGCCGCTACCACTTCATCTTCATGAAATATCGGAATTCTGTTAGCGATCATATAATTCCCTTTGATATATTGAAGGCCAGCTATTTCCGCCTTTCCCGTCTTGACTACAATATGCATTCTGGTGTTCTCGATTACTTCAGTCACATGCGTTCCAATGACTTTTTTAGAATCGACCTCGAGGAAATCACAATAATTCTTATTCATGAATCGTACGATGCCCTCTGTATCAACCACCACAACCCATTCGAAGGCATTATCGATAATGGCTTCCAATATACTTTTATCCTTAAATTTGAATTCTGTCTGCAGCATCGTTCTCCGCCCTCTCCCTCTCTCTACTATTTACTTTACCATAAATTTTTGAATAATTATAAGAGTATTCAGACGATGGACGCTCTCGACTACCATTTTTGCCTGTAAAACTGATTTATTAGAAACAGTGGAACCCTCAGGACATATACTGAATTTAGAAAATTGCCTGGGGGAATTTATGTGATAGACCGTATTCTGCTTATCTTATTGTTGCTTTACCTGCTGTTGATCATTATCTTACAAAACCCGCTTTTCAACGACCATCGTTCAAATTCGAACCCGAATCCGATTACGATTGTGGGGAACATAGGACCGATAAGCTATGAGGACGGGACCTTGAAAATCCAATATATTGGCTATCCTTTTGTTCCGTTTCGATGAGGATTCATCAGTGCTGACTGATAGATGTCAGCTCTTTTTTTCCCTTTAAATTGTGTAAAGCCTCCCAAAATCTGAATGCTTTTTTAATAGTAGTAAATACTTTAAAAAAATCATATTTAGAAGGAGTGTACAGTAATGAAGAAAAAGAGTTTTTGGGCGGCCGCTTTAGGACTAGCTGTCATAGGAATGCTTTTACCGCAATATACAGAGGCTGCTACTACAAATATGAACGAATCTATCATGGCAGACGAAGCCAGAGAAGTGGAAGGTCATAAAGAACATATCAGTCATAGGCCAGCGATCCATCATAAATTTGACAAGAGGGAAATCCACTCCCTATTGAAAAAAGGACATTCCAAAGAAGATGTTTTCCAAGCAGCACACATCGCCAGGCATTCTGAAAAACGGATTGAGGAAGTCCTTACTTACTATAAAAGATCGAAGTCATGGGAACAGACGGCTGAACATTTCGGTGTCAGTCCAGAAAAAGTAGCTGAACAAAGAGCAAAGTGGAAAGCTCACAAAAAGAAATTCGAACAGCATAAAGACGAAATTCTCAGCTATCTCGGGGAATATTCTAATAAAGATGTTTCAGAATTAAAAAGCTACTTGAAGGAAGATGTACGGTTACATCACCTTGTCAAAGCGGTAGTAGTGGCGAAATTGAGCGATAATGATCTGAAAGCAGTCATCCAATACAAAAAACAAGGGCATTCACGTGAAGAAATGATGGAACATTTCAATGTGAACCATGACCAGATGCATGCTGAAATGAAAAAGGTCTGGTCAGAAATCAAATCAATCATGAAATGATAGGATGGGCTCGAATCAGAGTAACGGGTTCTCTTTTGAAGTACAAAAACGAAATTCGCAGCCAAAATCACAAGGCAAATCACTCATTTTTCACAGACAGTTTCACATAGGATTTCACAAGAAAAAGAGCTCAAATTTGGAGAGACCTAGTTAAATGAGACAGAGGAAAAAGCACCCCTATAGTCGTATTTAGATAATACGTTTTTAGGTGGTGTTTTTCTTATGGGGATGAATAGAGTGTATTCAGAAGAAGTAAAGCTAGAGGTTATCCAATATTTCTTCTACAACAATCCAGCCTTTAACTCAATACCAATTATTTCAAAATTCCGTGATTTGAGCAATGCTTTACTCCACAACCTCCCTTATGTGGATTAAATATAGGAACCTCTTATTCCAGATAACTGCCCTTTTCTTGAATAGCGATCAGCTTTATTCATATCTATATAGCGAATGATGAGGCTTGCGGAATTAAGCTAAGCCTGTAAAAAAGTTTGGGTGCAGAGGAGTAATGTCCAGCTCAGCGACCAGTCACTTGGATCACTTCAAACTTCCTGCGGGGGTCGACACATTGATTTATGTCGAAGGCGTTTACCCACCCAGAACCAAATCTTTGTTTGGTTCGAGCCTCTTCTTCAGTCTTCCAGTGACCTGCGTGACTATGCGGGTCGCTTCCGCTTTTCTTTGCCCGCGGAAAGGGAGCGGATTTTACATATATCAAAAAACATTTTATGAAAGGATTTTTCTTTTCTGGAATGGAATATAGTCAACAGTCAGAAAAGAAGGAGCCGATGACACAATGTGGATCAAGCCAGTAACATTAACAGGAAACCATGTAACAATGCGTCCAATGGAAGTGAACGATATAAAGGAATTGTATGAAGCGGCACAGTATGAAGAAATATGGGATTACATGCCGATGGCCATTAACTCTTTAGAGGATATGAAAACCTTCTTACACCAAGCCTTTAAAGCAAGAGATAAAGGTGTTGAATTCCCGTTTGTCATTTATGACCAACAGCAGCAGAAGCTTGTCGGAAGTACCCGTTTTCTTAATATTTCGGAAAAGGACCGGCATCTTGAAATCGGTTGGACTTGGCTGACCCCATCCGTTTGGCGTTCACCTGTGAATACAGAATGCAAATACCTGCTTTTACGGCATTGTTTTGAAGAGTTGGAAACGATCCGGGTTCAACTGAAAACAGACGGTCGTAACAGACGATCACAGGCTGCTATCGAGCGGATCGGCGGGGTCAGGGAAGGCGTTCTTCGAAAGAGCCGTCTCACCTACACAGGCTATGTAAGGGATACCGTTTATTTCAGCATTTTAGAATCAGAATGGCCTGACGTGAAAAGGAAGCTTGAAGAGAAACTAGCTAACACGAAAGTATAGATCTGCGCCGATTGAGGCTTTCAAGAAGTTCAATCATCCTGTCATTCTGTTTCGTAATTTTTCTTAAGTGGCTTTGTATGCCGATTATCCCCATCACTACAACTATAATTAAGAATATCATGGAATGAACACCTACTTTCTTTCGTACCGATGCGCCCTCTTTTGCATATTGTATTTGTATGATTGGGTGGCAAAGGAGTTAGATTTATGGGACTAATATCTGGGCAACAATACATCGACCGTATCAACAATTTACATCCTGAGATATGGATCGATGGTGAACAAGTAAAAGGAAAACTTTCAGAACATCCAGCCCTGAAAGGAATCATGAAAACGAAAGCAAGCTTATACGACCTTCAATTGAATGAAGAGAAAATCGATAAGATGTCCTTTGATTTGAAGAATGGCGAACGTGCCGGAATCGCCTTTTATCCTCCTAAAACGAAAGAGGATTTGGAGAAAAGACGACTCTCCTTCCAGGAGTGGGCAAAATCTACTGGTGGTTTGCTTGGTCGATCGCCAGATTACTTGAATACGATTTTAATGACATTTACACAATCAGCAGAACTGTTCAAATCACAAGACCCACAGTTTTGTGAAAACATGAGAAACCTATATGAAAAAGCAACCAGGGAGGACCTATCCTTCACCCATACTTTCGTCCATCCTCAAGTGAATAGAGGTAAGTATTACTATAATCTTGCAGATGACCAGGTCGCGGCACATATCAAGGAAAAGACGAAAGATGGCCTCATTATTAAAGGAGCCCGCTTGTTGGCAACCCAGGGGGGATTGACGGATGAACTGATCGTCTTTCCACAAGGAGGGATCAGGGAACCTTGTATGGCAAATGGGTTTTCCCTTCCTGCGAACACACCTGGTTTACGTTTCATAGCCCGTGAATCATTTGATTATGGAAAGTCCAATTTCGATCATCCTTTAGGTTCACGATTTGATGAGGTCGATTCTGTAGTTGTTTTTGATGATGTGCTTGTACCTTGGGAAAACGTGTTCTTTTTCGAAAGTACGGAGCTATCAGGAGAGATATACTCACAAACGAGCTTCTTTCCACAAACTGTCCACCAGGTGGTCAGCCGTTGTATCGTAAAAACCGAATTCATTCTTGGGACAATCCAATTGATGATCCATACGATCAACATTGGTGGATATGATCTTGTCCAGGATAAGGTCGCTGATGTGATTATTGCATTAGAAGCAATGAAGGCGTTCCTCCTGTCTTCAGAAATCCAAGCAAAGGTCGACCGGTGGGGGACGATGACGCCGGCTTCAGAGCCTCTTCATGCTGCATTATGTTATTATGCGAAAATTTATCCCTCTTTCAGTGAAATCATCCAAAACCTTGGAGCAAGCGGTCTTGTGACCATCCCGAACGAGAAAG
Source organism: Pseudalkalibacillus sp. A8 (assembly GCF_045920555.1). Lineage (NCBI taxonomy): Bacteria > Bacillati > Bacillota > Bacilli > Caryophanales > Fictibacillaceae > Pseudalkalibacillus > Pseudalkalibacillus sp. A8. The sequence goes on along the minus strand of NZ_CP174509.1, from coordinate 975,784 downwards.
ATTTCAATTCCCCGATTCGGCGTGACCTGGATGATTATCTTCAAGCTGCAAATGCGAATGCAGAAGACCGGGTTAAAATCTTTCGTTTAGCATGGGACCTATCGATGAGTGCATTTGGAACAAGGCAATCTCTTTATGAACAATATTTCTTCGGCGGCCCACTCAGCCTTTCCAAACGGTTGTATTCAGGATATCATCGTGATCCACAAATTGAATGGGTCAAGGATTTTCTCTCGATTAACGATGAATAACCATCAAAAGCATCCATCAAGCAGCTGATCACTCAGCTGCTTTCGTGTGTTCCAATGAGAATTCTTCAAGTTCATGGAGCAAGTTGTACAGCCGGTTTTCCACTTGTTTTCTGGTCCCATAGCGGATTTCTTGTTCCCTATTCATGGACTCCTTTTCTAAAAGCATCATGTGCGTATGTGCCATCGTCACCAGCTTCAAAAACACTTCAATATGTAATGACTCTTGTTTTTTAATAGACTCCTGGAAACCACTGGCAAAACCATCCACTATTTCTCTTAACTGCCTGGTATATAGGTTGTATCGTTGTTTTCCATACCTTTGTGTATTATAGAAGGTTGGGAATGTCGTTTGATAATTGAATACGCCTTGGTCCCTGCATAGTCCGCCATCAACCCATTGTAGTTGAAAGGGACTTCCTTCTCGTACGCAATCTTTTTAGGAAGTCTAAGTACATAAGGATCCCTGTTACGGGTTACGAGATAGGCATAGTGCCAGGCACCCTCTCCAAGTCTATAGACCAGATTGGAAGAGAAGTAATTTTCGAGTAGTCTCGGGATCAGACTTACTGTTTATTGCCTGGTCGATAATTAAAAAAGCCCACCTGCTTCCACAGGTGAACTTCGACATTCCTATCGCTTTTTAACCTTGTTTATTTTTTCAATGATCATTTTTTCGATTTCGTAAAAGTTGAACATGGAATCCGCTCCCTTTCGAGTATTTTTGTTAATCTTAGTTTACGGATTTCCTCATGTTCTTTAACCGGTCAGTAGAATGGATTTCCCTCGGTCTCTGGTTTGATTTTCTCCTCCGTCTAATTCCCAATCCGGTTTAGCCGTTCATAGGGGTTTACTTTGACAGACTCAACCGGTACTGAACCCGCTGATTTTAACGCATCAACCGCTCTTGTTGCCATATGAGGGCGTGTGAAGTACTCTGAAATATTTTCCTCGGTAAGCATGGCGAATTTCGCCTCCTGGATTTCAGAATCTTGTTTTACGATCTCCGTATTGAGTGCAATTCCTTTAAACACGATACTAACAATCCTGCTCGTTATGTTTTGATAGACTCCTGTCGTCTTCGTCAGTTTCACATTGATCGCTGTTTCTTCTAAAATCTCGCGGATCAATGCAGTTTCGAGCGGTGCACCCTCTTCTACTTGACCGCCTGGCAGCTCCCACGTATCGTTGCGCCAATTCGTTTTGACAAGAAGCGTTTCCCCTGCTTCATTCTGAATAAGCCCAGATACTGCAACAATATGGCGGGGCACATGGTAATTACCTGTCGATTCCATGAATTCCTGTTTGCTGGATAGGATGAACGGAGAGATCAATTGTTTTTTTGACTGTGCTTGAGTATGTAATTTATCTGCGCGTACCCGCTTTTCAATCTGCTCATATGCTTCATAGCTTTCATATTGCCAAACCGCTGTAATGTTGCGTTTATCCTCACTTACCCATCTTCCTACCAGCTTTGCACCATGTTTCCATTGGTTAGGGAGCAAATATGTATGAAAAAAATCAGTGAAAGCCTCAACACCGCCTGGTTCGATATGATATGTCTTTTTTCGAAAAATCATTTGTTTTCCCCTCTCCACCTAAAACTCATTTAGACATTCCAAAGCCTTTTTACATCTACTAACTCTTTTTGATCAAAAGTCAGCTTATAAATGTCCGGCATCGTAAGCCGTTTCCAAAAGTCAAAATCATATTTTCGATCAAAATGGTTCATGACCAAGACCATGATATTTCCATGTGTACCGATAACGATCCCTTTCCCCTCGTATTTCTGTAACAACCGGGAGATACTAGGAATCGCCCTTTTTTGTACCTGAATGTTAGACTTACCTCACGAAAAGGAATAATCAGGCTCAGCCCAGACTTTATTGATTGCAAAATCGAAGTCTTCAACAGAATGAGCTGCTAATGTACATTCCCTCAAGTTTTCGATGATCTGGACTTCAAGCCCCTTCATTCCGGCAATTCCTTTTACCGTTTCGATTACCCTTCTATAGGGACTGGAAAGTATAACATCGATATGTTCTTGTTCAAATCGTTCGGCCACTTGTTTTGCATCTCTTCCGCGTTCAGAAAGTCCACGTCCATATTCATCAGCGGAATATACAGAATGGGTATGACGGACAAATTGAACCTCTCGCCACTTAACGACCTTACGGTCTGTTTGAAGTGGGAGATTCCTAAGAGCACCAGTGCAACCACCTGTTCTTAATTAGGCTATCCCCGCAGTTCCTGCGGTTAATCGTAATGCTTCATTACGAATATTGATACTTGCATTCATGTCTCGATCGTGATGTTCGCCGCAAGAAGGGCAATCCCATTTACGCAATCCGAGATTTTTAACATCTTTGTTTTTGTATCCGCATTTTGAACATAGTTGACTAGAGGGAAAATTTTTTGCGACAATGACTACTTGTTTGCCATACCACTTCGCTTTGTATTCAAGCATCATACGGAATTTCGACCAACTAACCTCACTGATAGATTTGGCTAAATGGTGGTTTTTCAATAGATTCCTTACTTGTAAATCTTCTATACCGATGATGTCGTGGTTTTTGACAATACCGGTCGAGATTTTATGCAAGTCATCCATTCTTGCATTGGTAATTTTCTCATGCAGTCGTGCAACCTTTATCCGTTGCTTATGCCAGTTGGAAGAACCCTTTTTACGCCTTGAAAGCGTACGTTGTGCTTTGGCTAATTTCTTTTCAAGTTTGCGAAAATAGTTGTGATTCTTATGTATTGTTCCATCAGACAAAATCGCAAAGTCCTTGAGGCCAACATCGATCCCTAAAGCTGAACCGGTTTTAGGTAACGCTTCAACCTCTGTTTCAACAAGGATGGATACAAAATATTTTCCGGTTGGATGACGTCGAACCGTGACATTCAGGATACGACCTTCAACCTCACGACTTTTGGCAAACCTGACTAAGCCAAGTTTAGGCAACTTGATTTTGTTGCCTACAATCGCAATATTGCCGTTCGTGTGCTTTGTTGTGTAGGATTGTACATTATTCTTTTTAGACTTAAATCGTGGTGCTTTGTTTTGTTTCTTGAAGAATCGAGTATACGAATCAGCAAGATTTTTAAGTGAGGATTGTATAGCAATGCTGTCAACTTCTTTTAACCAAACCAATTTTTTCTTAAGTTGTGTTAATTGAGAAGAACAAGCGTTATAAGTTAATCCTTTGCCTGTTTCTTTGTATGTATCATTCCATTTTGCTAAAAAATGATTAAAAACAAAACGAGAACAACCAATGGTTTTAGCGATTAAGATTTCCTGTTTTTTGTTTGGATAGATCCGAAACTTATACGCTTTTTTGATTAACATGGTTGATCATCTCGTTTAAAGGGAATGTATGTTCTTATTCTAACACAATGAGGTCCGCTTTGGCTAACGCCAACCGACATTCATCTCCCACCTACTCATTGGGATACGCCCTTCACATTCCTTGAGGTGGGAGTCTTCTGTCGGTAACGATAAATAGATGTAAGGTACTCAGCAGGGATTAGAATTTCAGTAGAAGAAGAATTTCACTGTGCATTTAAACCCGATTCATCAAATAAACAATCGACAGCTGAGATAACCAATCTATATAACTATGTTCGCTGAAATCCACCTTCAGAGTGGATGACTTGGCCAGTTATCCATTCTGCTTCTTCACTTGCCAAAAACCGGATCAATCGTCCGACATCTTCAGGTGTACCAAGCCTTCCCATAGGAAACTTTGGTAATAGTGCTTTTTTCAAATCAACATCCATCCACCCAGTGTCATTCGGACCGGGGTTTACTGCGTTGATTGTTATCCCTTTTTCAGCAAGGTCAGGCACGAGCGTTTTCGTCAGATGTTCAACTGAACCCTTGGTAATGGCATAAGAAAGTTCGTTGCGCATCGGCTCGAGTGATTGACCTGAAGTCAATGAAATGACACGCCCACCCTTCCTTTTTGTAAAACCTCTCGCAAAATACGAAGTCAATAATGTAACAGCCTTCACATTGATAGCATAATGCAAGTCAAGGCTTTCTTCCTCAATCGTGGCATAGGAGTCATTCGTCGAATAGCAGGCATTGTTGATAAGGATATCAGGATACCCTAATGTTTCTTCGACTTGTTTCAACAGCACTATGAGGTTCGATGCCTGGGACAAATCCACTTCAATACGCTCACATCGTATTCCTCTCTCTTTCAGCTCTGCCTGTAAAAGGGCAGGTTCATCCTCATTGATCCCCCATTCCATTTGCCGATCATAATCCGTCCAATAAGTAAAAAAAACATCTATACCTGAATCAGCAAGAGAGCGACACGTTGCTGCTCCGATTCCTTTCAGGCGGCTGGCGCCGGTTACAAGGGCTATACAATTCATTTTTACTCCCCCTTATTGTGCTAATGATTGTTTCAGCCTCGTTTTTTTCGATTCTCGTACGATCATGACAGCACTGAGAACCAGGAAGATCCCAACCAATTGCCAGACTGTCAGTTGTTCTTGGAACAGCACAACACTTACTAAGGTCGCGACTACAGGCTCGACTGTAGCTGTAATCGAAGCACGGCTCGATTCCACGAACTGCAGACCGAACGTGTACAGCATGAAGGCGAGCACAGTGGAAATAAAACCGATCCCGACAGCATTCAACATGACACCTGGTTCTTGTAGCTCGTTTGTCATCCTCCATAATCCTGTGGTCGGAATCATCGCAACAGACGCAAAAATGAACGTATACGTAATGACGGTCAAGGATGAATATTTAGATAGCGCATACTTTCCGAAAATACTGTAGAGTGCGTACCCCAAGCCTGATCCAAGTCCCACGATGACGCCATATATAGACACAGAGCTTGAACCTCCGGGAATCAATCCGATTACAAACGTACATCCGAACAATGTCATGAATAATGCGATAAGTTTTCTTTTCGTAAACCATTCTTTGAATAAAAATCTTGAGATGATCGTGACGATTGCAGGAGCTGTATAAAGTAAAATTGCTGCTACCGCAATCGAAGTTTCTTGTATCGCAGTGAACAGGCACCAGTTGAAGAAGACGATACTGAATATGCCGGTTCCAATGAAATAAATGCTGTCCCGCCAATGGACCTTGAAGAGCTTAGGGTCTTTCAAGAGTACAAATACAATTAAGATCAGTGCTGCAACAATGACTCGGATCGCTACGACCTGGATTGCTGTAAAGCCATAGGCATATAGCCCTTCAACAAAGATTGCTATAAGCCCCCACAAGGCCGCTCCGAGTGCGATCAATACATATGCCCATTTTTTCATTGATGACTCTCCTTTATAATTCTGTGCATCCTCACAATTTCGATAGAAGCCCTTGGATTCCTTTTTAGAGTCCATTTTAAAATTTATCGGTGCACTTTTGATTTTTATCGGTGCAAATCAAAAATATATCGGTGATTTTCAAAAGTAGCTCATATATTTGAAACTTCATGTGGTTACGTCCGTATTTATAACCATATATTAGGAATTATGGTTTAAACGAGTGTATTCAAGAGGAGGAAACCTGGTGGAACATGTAATTACCGTAGAAGATTTATCGAAATCCTACGGAGATACCCATGTTGTGCGTAATATTTCGTTTACTGTGAATAAAGGGGAAATCTTCGGGATCATCGGACCGAATGGTGCAGGAAAAACAACTACCATCGAGATGCTTGAAGGAATCCGTAAACCGGACGAAGGAATGATCGATGTACTAGGATTAGAACCAAGCAGCCAGTTAAGAGAGTTGAATAAACGGATCGGGGTCCAATTCCAGGCCACGTCGATCCAGAAGAAAATGAAGGTGGAAGAAGCACTCGATCTGTTTTCATCTTTTTATCATACGAACACACAGAAAGATTATTTGATAGACTTGCTTGGGCTCAAGGAAAAGCTGGATGTTCGTTTTGAGGATTTATCAGGCGGCTGGAAGCAACGGGTCACCCTTGCCTTAGCTACCCTCCATCAACCGGAAATCCTTTTCCTTGATGAACCGAGCATGGGACTTGACCCACATGCGCGGAGGGAAATGTGGTCTATGATCAAGCTCTTGAAAGAACAAGGCTCTACAATCGTTATAACAACACATTATATGGAGGAAGCTGAACGTCTTTGTGACAGGGTCGCGATGATTTACGGGGGACAACTGAAAGCTCTGGATACGCCACGAAATCTGCTTGATGAAATGACCGTCAATTATCTATCCTTCCAGAGCAATGAATTGCAATACGACAGCCTTCTCTCTCTACCTGGTGTAGTCCGTATCGAAAATGAGCTTGAGGTTTTCAAAGTATATAGCGAAACCTTACAAGAGACCTCTTATCACATCTTTAAATACTGCTATGAAAAAGAAATTGCGATTGAAAACTTCAAGTTCGAAAAGGGAACGCTCGATGACCTGTTTGTCCACTATTTAGAAAAGGAGGAGCAGACAGCATGACAGCGATGATCAAACTTGCAAACCTCGAAACGAAAATGTTCTTCCGGGATCGTCTAAGTGTATTCTGGACCTTTTTATTCCCAGTATTGATGATCTGGCTGTTCGGATCCATGTTCCAAGGACAGGATATGAACGGTATGTCCTTTGCGGAGCTTTATGTACCTTCATGGATCGGGGTCAACATCGTGACGACTTCCTTTTTTACATTAGGAACCGTACTAGCCAGTTATCGTGAAACAGGAGTCCTGCGCCGTTATCAATCAACTCCATTACAGCCTTGGAAAATATTAGTGGCACATACGGTTCAAGGGACTTCCATTTTTACGATTTCAGCGATCCTATTAATGGTTTTCGGCATGTTGATGTATGATCTCACCTTGCCGCAGTATATCGGAAGTACATTGCTTGCATTGCTCGTGAGTATACTGGCATTTTTCCCGTTTGCCTTGTTTTTGACTTCTCTAGCAAAAAACACCCAAGCTGCTGCAGCGATCAGTTCGTTATTTCTTAACCTGATGCTGTTTCTATCCGGAGCAACTTTCCCTTTGGAAATGATGCCTGATATTCTACAATATGTAGCGAAAGTTCTGCCGCTTTACTATACGATCCAGTTATTGAGAGGAACATGGAATATCGGCCCGATCACTGAATATGGTCTTGAAGTCGGTGTGTTACTCGGAATTGCAGTCGGATCCATGTTACTCGCTTCCCGTTTCTTCCGATGGAGCGGACAATAGAAGAAATTACTTCATGAAACGTGTAATTCTATACTGAATATTGGTAAAGTCCTCAAAAATATTGGTAAACACAGAAAAAATATTGGTAACTCCTCATATTTATTGGTAAAACAGCAGAAGAGCAAGAAAAAAGGGAAGAGTCCTTAAATAGGCTCTTCCCTTCATTATGTCATCCTTTTTGGACAACGATTTGGTCATCGATATAATCAACTTTGATCTTAGGGGTATCCTCATTATCCAGCAGAAGATCGGCTATGCCATCCTCCACTTTTTCTTGAAGGACACGTCGGATTGGACGGGCACCGAAACGAGGATCGTATCCGAGATGGACGATTTGCTTTTTCGCTTCTTCCGTCACTTCGATTTCACGGCCATCTTCCTTCACCATTTCACGGATGTCATCCAGCATCAGGTCTACGATTTGAATGAGATGTTCTTCGTTCAACTCGTTGAATTGGATGATCGCATCAAAACGGTTCAAGAATTCAGGCTTGAAGTAGTCTCCAAGGTTTTCAAGAATGGAAATCGCTTCGGTTTCTTGATTTTCAAAACCTACCTTGATTTTCTTATCTCCAGTACCAGCATTACTTGTCATGATGATGACTGTGTCTTTGAAGCTGACTGTACGGCCTTGGCTGTCGGTTAGTCGACCATCTTCCATGATTTGAAGGAACATGTGTTGGACATCAGGGTGCGCTTTTTCAATCTCATCTAACAGAATGATGCTGTAAGGATTTCTTCGCACTCGTTCTGTCAACTGCCCAGCTTCATCATGGCCGACATATCCTGGAGGTGAACCGATCAGCTTGGAAACAGAGTGTTTTTCCATGTACTCACTCATGTCCAGACGGAGCATGGCATCCTTCGAGCCGAACTGCTCCTCAGCCAATGTCTTCGTCAATTCGGTCTTACCTACACCAGTCGGGCCGATAAATAGGAATGAGCCAATCGGACGGACCTTCGATTTCAGGCCAGCCCGGCTTCGACGGATTGCTTTGGCAACCTTTTGCACAGCTTCTTCTTGTCCGATGACACTTGAACCAAGGCGCTCAGCAAAGTTCTTCAGCTTGTTTTGCTCTTCATTTTGAAGTTTGCGCACTGGAATTCCGGTCTTTTCTTCGACAATCCACTGGACATCTTCAAGGTTGACCTCAGGTTTTTCTTCTGTTGATGTTGCTGTCTGTTCTTGCAGCTTCAACTCTTCATCCCGGAGTTTTGCAGCCCGCTCGTAATCTTCTTGTCGTGTCGCTTCTTCTTTTTCCTTTACGATAGCTGCAAGTCGTTCTTCAATATCTTCTGAAGATGCCGTTCCTGCATGTTTCAAGTTCATTTTGGAGCCGGCTTCATCCATAAGGTCGATCGCTTTATCCGGCAAGAATCGATCCTGGATGTAGCGTTGGGACAATGTTACACAAGCTTGGAGCGCTTCGTCTGTGTAACGGATATCGTGATATTGCTCGTATTTTTCTTTCAATCCTTTTAAAATCTCTACGGCTTCATCGATTGTCGGCTCTTTCACCATGACTGGTTGGAAACGACGTTCGAGTGCCGCATCCTTTTCAATTTGACGGTATTCTTTCAATGTCGTCGCACCGACAAGTTGAAGTTCTCCGCGAGCGAGAGCTGGTTTCAGGATGTTTCCTGCATCCATGGAGCCTTCAGCTGAACCTGCTCCTACGAGAAGATGGATTTCATCCACAAACAGGATGACGTTTTTACGTTGTTGCACTTCAGAAATCAACTGTTTCATCCGTTCTTCAAATTGACCACGGATACCTGTATTTGCAACAAGTGAAGAAACATCCAATAGGTATACCTGTTTGTTGAGAAGTTTCTTAGGTGCATCTTGTTCTGCGATCTTCAATGCTAAACCTTCCGCAATAGCCGTCTTACCTACACCTGGCTCCCCAATCAGAACAGGGTTGTTTTTATTTCGACGGTTCAAAATTTCGATGACTCGATTCACTTCTTTATCACGACCGATTACCGGGTCGATCAATCCAGCTTTAGCTGCATCTGTAAGGTTACGTCCTAGATCATCAAGAAGGCCGCCTTGACCGCGTTTTCCTGCAGCACCTTGGCCTGCTTGCTGTTCCTTCTGTGCCATGAAATCCTCCATATTGAAGCCCATCGGATTGTGGCCAAAACCGCTTGGCTCCTTCATTTCATTTTGGATTTCTTTATAACATGTAGGGCATAGACGTAGTTGTTTTGTTATTCCGTTTATGTGAAGAGTCATTCTTACATTGGCTTCGTTTACTTGACATTTTTGACAACGCATATCAATGACCTCCTTAAAAAAATAATGATTAATTTGATTATAAATTAATTTTGATCAAAGTTGACTTTGACTATCTTTGATCTTTGATTATATTATAATTTGACCTTCTTTGACTTTCAAGTTTTTTGTTTTGAATTTTTTTTTGACTATTCATTTGGTCTACGAGGATAACAAATGAATTTACTCATTGCAAAGGTGTTGATTTTGGGGAGTTTGGATTGCTCGCAATTCAGGTCTTATTTGGCTATGCTTATAATGCAAAGTTATTTACGGGGAGGTACATACCATGAAAATATTAGCGATACATGGAAGCTCTAGAGCGAATGGGAATACAGAGCAATTGACCATGAAGGCAATGGAGGAATTGGACGTCACCCATGTTCATTTGAGGGATCATACGATTCAGCCGATTGATGATCTGCGCCATGAACCTGACGGATTCCAACCAGTAGAGGATAATAATGATCATATAGTCAAATTGATGCTCGAGCATGATATCCTTGTCTTTTCGACTCCTATCTATTGGTACGGAATGTCTGGCATGATGAAGGATCTCATCGACCGATTTTCTCAAAACATGCGGGACACGAGGTTTGACTTCAAGGGGAGCTTGAGTGAGAAAAAGGCATATGTCATCTGCTGTGGCGGGGATAATCCGAAAATCAAGGCACTGCCTCTCATCCAACAGTTCAATTACATCTTTGAATTTGTTTCCCTGGGTTTTGCCGGCTATATCATTGGTCAAGGAAACAAACCAGGTGAAGTATTGAATGATCAACATGCATTGCAGCAAGCAAGTGAACTGAACAAGGTACTGAAAAATTCATTAAAGTAGTACTCACCATGCAAACAGTCTCAGGTAAAATGTCAAAAAAAGGCCACCAAACATCTTAAAATGTCCGGTGGCCTTTTTTTAAAACTCTTGTTCTTCCCGCTTTGGTACATCCTCTTCCCGAAGATTATTCGGGCCTTTTGCCAAATCTTCTGCAATCTCAAAGTCCGGTAGGCTTTCCTTCGGTGTTTGGTTATGATGCGTTGTTTTATCTTGTCGCTGCTTTCGTTTTGTCATCTGAATACCTCCATCCTTTTATGATATAGAGGTAGTTTTCGCAGACCTTATAGGACGTATTCGCAGCTCTTATTTCAACGGAATTTTAATGCTCTTCAAAAAGTCCTTCATGTACATTCTCACTGGCTTCGTCATTTTACCTGCAATGATTTCCGTCCAAGAATGGGACCGTTTTCCTTGGGTACGTTCACGATAATAGGCAGAAATATCTTCATTATATGAAGCAAGTTGCTCCTTGAGCAGCTGATCATCTTGTTGGTATCCATCCACGTGGTAAATGTTCTCCATCGGCAGGCGTTGCTTTTTACCAGGGTTCTGATCGGGTACACCGACACAAAGACCGAATAAAGGAATGACTCGATCTGGTGTATTCAAAACTTTTACGACTTCATCCAGTCGGTTACGGAGACCCCCTATGTAGCATATGCCGAGCCCCATGGATTCAGCTGCTAGCACTGCATTTTGAGCGGCAAGAGCTGCGTCAATCGTCCCGACCATGAACTTTTCGGTGGATTCCACTGTTTCTTCGATTTCCTTTTCCGATAAACCTTCCATCTCCACAGCTAGCTTATGGCGATGCAAATCTGCACAAAAAACGAAGAAATGACCGTTCTTTTCTACATATTCTTGATTACCCGCTAATTCTGCCAGCTTCTTTTTCTTAGCAGGATCTTTCACTCCGATGATCGAATAGACTTGCAGATAGCTTGAGGTTGCAGCCGCTTGAGCACTTTGTACAATGAGTGAGATTTGTTCATCTGACAGCGGCTCATCTTTGAACGCACGTATACTTCGATGATTCAATATCGTGTTGATCGTTTCATTCATCACATTCCACCCTAACTTCTTTAGTTCATCACTTCCTTTATGGTATCCAAACGATACAATTTGAACAAACATTGTGACTCGAAGAATACACTTGCGCTATATAGAAAACTTGGCAATGCCAAGCCTTTGTGGTGAAGGATGAGCCTTAGTTGCGTTTATACTGAAGAAAGTATATTACCCTAACATTAAGTGCAAAAAAGAGAGCCCTATAAAGCTCTCATCATTGATCTACTTTTTTTAACATAGTGATCATCAATACGGTGATCGATAAAAACGCGGTCAACGCCAGGAAAGGGATGGTTATGAACCCAAGCCAGTTGATATACTCGCCTGAGCAGGGTACTCCCTCTGTACATTGGACAGCTTGTGAAAACCACTCTGTTTTTTGATGAAGATAATGAAAGGTCGAGACACATACGCCAATGATGCTGAATGGCAATACGTAATACGGCAGTCTGCGATCCTCCAAATACCACCCTATTCCGAGTATGATTGCTAATGGATACATCAAAATCCTTTGATACCAACAAAATTCACAAGGCACAAATCCAGCTATCTCACTGAAATAGAGGCTCCCCAGAAATGCAGTTAAAGAAATAATCCAAGCAATGCCTACCCGTTTGTTACTCATTTGCTTCTTCCAAAGCCTCTTCAATCGCAGGCTTTATTCCACTTTGATAATCGAGATTGACCAATTTGCCATTTACGAGAATCGTCGGAGTACTTTCTACTGCACTGCTCTCTTCACGGTCTTGTTCAACTTTTTCTTTGATCGCTGGGTCTTCGATATCTGTTTTTAACTGGGCGATATCGATATCCTTCATGTTATCCTCCACGAGACCGATCAGAAATTCTTCACTTGCCCAGGCTTCATTCGGATCCCCCTGGTTCTCAAGTACGAGGTCATAATACTCCATGAATGCATCCGGTTTTTGAGCATAAACCGCTTCGCCTACCAAAGCAGCAGTGAACGAATCAGCCCCCATGAACGGTTTATTTATGAATGTCATTTGAGCTTTACCTGTATCAATATAATCAGCTTTGATCTGAGGATAGATCTGTTCTGCAAAATCGGCACAATGTGGACACTTGAAATCGAAGAACTCTACAATCTTGACTGGAGCATCCTCTTCGCCTACAGTCGGCTGTCCTTCGTAAGCCACATCAATTTCTTGATTCGCTTGGTCAGTGCCGGTGTTTGGTTGCTTCCCCTCCTGATTACTGATGAAGAACAACAAGACGGCTGCCAATATAAAAATGCTGGCTATCACAATTATAAATCCTTTGTTGTTCTTTTTAGGCGGCTTATATACTGTTTTCTTTTTCTTAGCCATTCCTTTTCCTCCTAACTATTTACTAACTCTATTCTTATCAATTCCATCTATCATGTCAAATACAAAAAACCTCCCTTCTGATAGGGAGATTTTTTGGAAGACTTAAATATCTTTCAAGTTTTTCAACTCATGCTTGAAGCCATGTCCTCTTCTTTTTTGGCTTCATCCTTACTTTCCTCTTCCTCTTCATCTAAATAATCTACGTTAAAATTCCATTTCTTCTGGTTAGCAAGATATTTCAAGCCTGTCCGGAAAGTAGAAAATGTTTCAGCGTCAATCTTGACACCTGATCTGACAATTTCTTGAACAAGTCTGGAGGAAAAGCCTACATAAATGATTTCAACTCCCATTAAAGAGAGAGCTTTTGTAATTTGTTCAATCTGGTGGGCCAGATCATCCATTTGAAAATTTCCGTTATCAGGTATGACTGCTCCGGTAAAGTCACAGACGATCGATTCTGCTCCATGATCAGACACGTTATGCAGTAATTTTTCCCTTAAAATTTCAAACCGTTCATTTGTGAGCAATCCGACAATCGGAACCAGAATCGTGTTAGGCACGATAGATGGGATGATCGGTACTGATAAGTCCGCAATTAATTGTTTGTCATTCTTCATCGACTTCTCAAATTCGATCACCTGTTTCTCGAAGTTTCCAATCAGTGTATTGACAAATTCGTAGGCTGCTTTGTCGATTATGGATTCCGCTTTACGGATGGCAATCAGCAGTTCTTTACCAGTCAAGAACACTTCATCGATTTTGTTTTCGAAGACTTCCCAGATTAAATCCTTAAAAATTTGAAAACGTTGAACTGAATAATCAAATGGACTATTTTCCTGTAGAGAATTCTCTCTGGCTTTTTCAGCCCATTCTTTAATAAAGTCATTTTTCTTTGTTGTATCTTCAGCTGTTAGTCCTTGTGCGACAAACTCAGCCAGCAAAATATAATCCTTGCGGACCTGCTCATTCATAGTTTGTCCTGTCTTTTCTGTAAAAATGGCTTTGGTATTTTCGGCAATCTCTTCTTTTTCGACTAATATTGTTTCAGATACTGCAGTAATACTCATTACCAAACCCCCTGAGAAAATGTTTAACATGTACTCTATACCCTTATTTCGACAAACATAACCTATTTTTCGAAATTTTTTTATCATCATATTTTATAATTGGCTCTGTTATTCTTCATTGGCGAAATTCACTCTTTCCGCGGGCTTAAGAAAAGCAGAAGCGACACGCTTAGTCACGTAGGCCACTGGAAGACTGACGAGGAGACTCGAACCAAACAAAGTTCGGTTCTAAGTGGGCTCACACATAAGATGTTAAATCAGTGTGTTGCCACCACAGGAAGTCTGAAGTAATCCAAGTGACTGGTCGCTGAGCTAGACATTACTTCTCTGAATTAGCCTAATTCAGCAAGCCTTCTCGCTCACTTGCACAGGATGTCAACACAAAAATGAAATCATTTTCGTGTCTGCGATGAGAATTCTTAGAAGCTTTCCTTATGCTAGCTTCGACGTTCACCACAAGACCATGGACTTATATTCCATCCTTGTAGTTTTGCGCCGAGTAACCGCAGGCGCAGGACGTGGTGGTATTTAGTCGAAGTTCATTATTATAGTCGAAGATCCTTTTATTGCGGTGTCTTGCCTGTTCGCTTTTCCCGAAGGAGTTTCGTGAAATTCGTTTAAAGAAAAATTGCAAAATCAATAACAGGTTTTTAACATGGCCTTATGATTGTCAACTTGTGACTTCCATTGTTTTTTCAGTCGTACCAAGCCATTCTTTTATAGAACTGAAATGTTTTTCAGCATCCTGATATCCTTGATCGTAAAGCGCAGTCAGCTTAAGAGGATTCCGCTCAATCCGACTAACCTTAAGAGGCTCCGTCGGACGAATGACATACACATCGCCTGCTTTTTCCTTCTCTTTTATATAGGAAATCGTTTCATTGTAAACCTGAAACCTTGTATCCATTTTATTGATAAGCCCTTCATATGTCTGATAAAACCTTTTTGTCAGCCAATTCATTCGTGAGGGTTGTTTTATATATCCATCGTTCCTTGTCAAAATCAATATGTTTTTCTTATTACCGTCTTGTTCAGATTTTCTGATCGGAATCGGGTCCGAAATCCCTCCATCCATCAAACAGCGGTTCTCCATCTCGATGACTGGGGCCATGAACGGTAAAGAGCTGGAAGCCCGCAGGATAGGCAGAATCTGATCTTTGTACTCCGATTTTTCAAAATATACCGATTCACCAGTTATACAATCTGTCGTTCCGATGACGAACCTTTCCTCCGCTTCATGTAACTTCTGATAGTCAAACGGGACAAGTTTATTCGGTATTTCATCAAAAATCAGGTCCATACCGAAAAGCTGTCGTTTCCACAATAAGTTCTTCCATGATATATAATCCGGATGTTTAGCAAAGCCGATCGTCACCTTTTTATTACGTCCAAATTGTCTGGACAAATATGAAGCCGCATTGCAAGCACCGGCTGAAACCCCGATCACATAAGGCGGGTAGAAATCCTGTTCCATAAAATATTCCAAGACTCCTGCTGTATAAACTCCTCGCATACCGCCGCCTTCTAATACAAGGCCTGTTTGATTCATGCAAATATCCCCCCTTGTCCAACATCCTTTTTAGCATGTATCAAAATACAATCAATTCCAGCAGGGAAAATATGTATTCAAAATATGTATTTAAGTATAAATCAATCGAGTACAAACGAAAAGCCAAACATCCCAAAATCTTCAACAGTGCGTATGAATGATTCTGAGCGTTTGGCTCTAATATCTTTCAAGTGATCATGTTGGTGGTGGTTCACTTCCCCCACCACCTGAATGACGATGTTCTGTCATTTTAGCCTGTGATGATTGTTCCAGGTGTTCATGGGAATTCAAGTGGATATAAGCCTTCTTCTTATTCCTATATTCATAGTAGATTGCCACAATCAGCACAATCAAAAGCGGGATCAGAACCAGCATCCACATTACCCTGCACCTCCTTTGTAATCCTTCTTACCCTGTCTTTCAAGTTGATAACCCACGGCTCGTTTGAAAAACCGTTTACAACCTTGCCTATCCTTTTGTAAAGTAGTAATCAGATAACTTATGAGGGTGGGCAAAGAATGGTTACAAAACAACTTATTGCTGTTTTATTGATAGGAAGCAGTTTGATTCTTTTAGGGGCAGGATTCTGGTTGAAAAAATCCATATTCCTTATAAAACAATATGATGAAAGTTCGATCGCTGATAAAGAAGGCCTTGCAAAATCAGCCGGTCTGTATGTGATGGTAATCGGCGTAATGATATTCCTCCCGGCTTTCTTATCCCAGTTAATCGGAATATATGCTTGGATTGTCTTTGGTGTACTGGTTTCATTATCTTCTGTCTTCATGCTGCGGGTAATGACAAAATACGTTTAAGAATAAAAGCGATGAAACATAATGTGTTCATCGTTTTTTTACATCTATCATTGGGGAATTCTGTTACAAAAAAATATAAGGAGGGGGCATAGATGAATATGCATTTTTCGATTTTCGCAATTTTGTATCTTATTCTTTTACTCGGTTTGTTCATCTTAGTAATCTATACACTTTTCAGTTTTATATCCTTTATGAAACAGAAACAAAAAAGTGACCGTGATGAATGATAAACTGACTCTGCTCATTGAGGAAATCCGATAAAGATAAATGAATCACTCTTGTTCAAAGCACGAAAAAACCCCTTCCGAATTCGGAAAAGGTTTTCTCTTAGGGGTTAGGGGGATAAAAGGTTGTTAGTATAATGATACCCCCTTCATAACTTTTTAAACTTAAAAAATAAAAAAATTTATAGTTTTTTTTGACTAGTATTCCAAGAAAATCCTAGTCCTTTCGTAACGTTTATGTAATATTCGTAATAAAAATGAAACTTCCTCTCACTTTCTTCGTCTATATAGATAAAGAAACTTTTTAAAGGGGTAGATTACATATGAACACATTCATGAATCTTTTTCGTCCGTTACTGGCTGGAACAATCGCTGTTATGGCTTTTATCTTTGTAGCTCTCTCGTTTTGGAACATGTTGGCAAACTAACATTAAAAAGGATTGAACGCCCCTTTCGGTTATAAACGTTCAATCCTTTTTTCGTTTTGGTGCTATTATTCCTTTATTAGCATCCACTTTATAAAATGAAGGCTATTTTCCCAAACTGCTTTGCTTCTTCCAATCTTTTGAATGCTTCATTTGCTTCTTCCAATGGAAAGGTTTGATCCATCACCGGTTTGATGTTGTTCTTTTTGATGAACTCTAGCATTTCTTTGAATTCTTCGTGACTTCCCATGGTCGAGCCTAACAAATTGTACTGACCATAAAAGAAATTGCGGATGTTGAGCGAGATTTCATCACCAGCAGAGGCGCCGAACGTCACCACTGTCCCCCCTGGTTTCACTTGTTCGAACGATTTTTGGAAAGTGGCTGCTCCTACACTCTCAATGACCAGATCCACTTTTTCACCGTTCATCACTTCATCCCAGTCTGATTCACTGTCGATTGCATCATCCGCTCCGAGTTTTAACGCTTGGCTACGTTTCTCTTCACTTCTGGAAGTGACCGTCACTTTTGCGCCGACCGCCTTAGCATACTGGAGGATGAAGGTGATGACTCCGCTTCCGACTCCTGGAAGCAACACGTGCTGTCCCTCTTCGATTTTACCTCTTGTAAAAAGGGCACGATAAGCTGTCAAGGCAGCAAGGGGCAATACACCAGCCTCTTCCCAGCTCAGGTGCTCTGGTTTTGGTTCCACGTGTTCTGCTGGAACAGCAACTTCCTCAGCAAACGTACCATTGGATGGATACCCAAGGATTTCAAATCCCTCGGGCGGCGCTGATGAATTCTTTTCCCATCCAAGCCCTGGGTTGATCACCACTTCGTCTCCGACTGATACGCCAGTAACACCTGAACCGATTTCTGTCACGATCCCTGCTCCATCTGACCCGACTACAAATGGAGCTTCGTCTTCCCCATGACGATGTAAAACGAACAGGTCCCTATGATTCAAGCCAGCAGCTTTCAACTGGACTTTTACCTCTCCCTCTTTTAAAACAGGAGACTCGAATGACTGTACTTTCAAACCTTCCATTCCTTTTGCATTTGTATGTACGATCGCTTTCATTGGATACCCTCCTCCTTTTCTTCTTATTATTGCATACATTCTCAGGATTACACGAACAGGATGCTTCAGAATCTTCCCGCTATTCACAAAATATGGTAATCTGATGAAAAAGGAGAACTATGATCCGTTTAAAACCGATGACTGAAGAAGATTACGAGAAATTTCGCAGTCGTTCAATTCAAGAATACAGCGACAACATGAGTAAGAATTACGACATTTCGATTGAAACAGCTACCGAAAGAGCAACGAAACAATATAACAATTATTAAAAGATGGCTTACATACTGAAAATCAATATTTTTATGATGTGATGGACGTTAAGACGGACGAAACTGTCGGGGCACTTTGGTATAACTATCAAGAAAAGGATCGCCAGGTATTCATCTATGAAATTTGGATGGACCCTGAAAAACGTAAAAGGGGTATGGAACCAAAACATTAGAGGAGTTGCATAACCAGGCAAAAGACCTAATCGCACTCCATGTCTTTGGACAGAACATCGGTGCGATTGCACTTTACAAACGTCTCGGTTATGAAGAGAACAGCATCGTCATGACCAGAAAATTATAAAAATATTGTGTAACCGCCATTTCATAAAAGTGTTCGTGGTATAGTATGGAGAGAATTAACGTTATCAAAGGAGTTCTTTTCATGATACAAGAAACACATTTACCAAAGATCACACCGGAAAATGATCCATGGGAAGCTTATCTCGATGTAACTGAATATGGAAAAATAGTGTTGAGCAATATTGAGTTTACAACTACGACGATATGCAACATGCGGTGTGAACATTGTGCGGTCGGGTATACCTTGCAACCGCAAGACCCTGATGCCCTTCCGATCGAATTGATGCTGAGTCGACTTGAGGAGATTCCACATCTCCGTTCGATCAGTATAACCGGCGGAGAACCGATGTTATCCCTGAAATCTGTTAAAGAATACGTCGTTCCGCTGCTTCGTTATGCACACGAAAGAGGTGTTCGCACTCAGATCAATTCAAATCTGACTCTAGATTTGAAACGCTATGAATTAATTACACCTTATCTTGATGTTTTACATATTTCTCATAACTATGGATCAATTGATGATTTTAATGTAATCGGATTTGCAATGATGAAGAAAAAGCCGAACCTTCGTCAACGAGAACAGTACTTTCAAAGAATGGTTGAAAATGCAAGAGCACTCACGGCTGAAGGAGTGATCGTATCTGCGGAGACGATGCTGAACACACGGACATTACCGCACCTTGAATCAATTCATAAGCAGATTGTCGATATGGGCTGCCAGCGGCATGAAGTCCACCCGATGTATCCTAGCGATTTTGCAAGCGGCTTGGAAGCAGCGACTCTTCCAGAAATCCGTGAGGGAATACATCGACTTTTGGACGCAAGGGATATAAACACATGGATGCTGTTCGGTACATTACCGTTCTACGCTTGCAGCGAAAATGAAGATGACCTCAGGTTGTTGAAACGGTTGTACAATGAAAAGAACGTGACTGTCAGGAATGATCCTGATGGCCGATCCCGCTTGAATGTCAATATTTTTGACGGGAATGTCATCGTAACCGATTTCGGTGATGCCCCTCCACTTGGAAACATCCAGACGGATCGGTTGCAGGATGTCTATGACAAATGGTCAAAAAGTCAGCTTGCGCGTAGCGTCAATTGCCACTGCCCGTCCGTCAAATGCCTCGGTCCAAACATCCTTGTAAAAGATGCCTATTATCCAAAAGAAGATTTCACAGTGAAAAAGTCAAATATATAAAGAAAACTAGGGCTGACCATATACGTCAGTCCCAGTTATTTTCACAACCGCTTCTCGAGTATGATTTTTGGTTCACCTTTAACATCCGTAAATGTGCCGATCACATCGAAACCGTTTTTGATGTTCAAGATGAGCATGTTCCGCCATTTATTTTTAGTATGCGTTCGAATCGTCTTATAATTGTTCTCTTGACACCACTTATGTTGACGAATGAGCAACTCTTCTCCGATGCCTTTTCCTCTGTAATCAGGATGGACTCCTCCTAACCAACTGTAAAAGTGATTCGCCTTGCGCTCGTACCCAATTTTGTATCCAACTGGTGATTCTTTCTCGATAGCCACTAAAATGAATGGCCGATGCTTGGTTTGGAGGTCTTCTACAAAACCATTTGTCGAACCGAAAACCCGGTTGTGTAATGCGTTCAATAGCCCAAGAGTTGTTCCATCTGGCAGACTTGTAAAACTATGAAATTCCATTGCCCCTCCTTAGTGTTCAACTATTTCAATTTTGCTTTCGTGTGCATTAGCTAAGATTCTAGCTTTTCCTCCGATTGGAAAGATCGATACAGGTTGTGTATGACCGAAATTCACATTCGAAATGATCGGAATGCCCTCTAGTTCCGCTTTCCGTTCGATGATCAGACGAAGTGCCTCATCCGATACTTCAGATTGTGGTTGAAAGCGACCGATGACCAGACCTTTGATTTTATCAGCATCAGGCAAGTGGAGTAAAGACTGTAGATCACGATCGAAAATCAAATCCTGCGCTAGGTAATCATCCTCAAGAAAAAGGATCTTATCTTTTAAAGAAGGCATATACTCTGTGCCCTGTAAAAGATTCAACGTACAGAGATTACCCCCGATGATCGTCCCTTCTGCTTCTCCTTGCTGGAGCACGTCAAAGGGACCTTGTTCATTGAATGTCCGATTTTCCTGATCTCTGTACCAGGGATCATTACTCCAATAATCCGCTGGATGAATTTCATATGGCTCTTCCGCCATCAGGCACTTTTTGAATTGCTCAATTGTATACTCCAGTCCTTTTACCATCCCGAACGTTGAAAAATGTGGACCGGAATAGGTAACCAGATCGGATTGGGTATAAATCGCCGTTCCTAGTGCAGTGATATCCGAGTAACCGCAAAGAATTTTAGGATTTTTACGGATCAAGTCATAGTCCAAATATCGGAGCAATT
Organism: Pseudalkalibacillus sp. A8; assembly: GCF_045920555.1. Taxonomy (NCBI): domain Bacteria; kingdom Bacillati; phylum Bacillota; class Bacilli; order Caryophanales; family Fictibacillaceae; genus Pseudalkalibacillus; species Pseudalkalibacillus sp. A8. Next base: position 954,707 of record NZ_CP174509.1, on the reverse strand, counting down.
GATTCACATTATAGCCGCCAATAAACGTAAGAATCGCTTTCACATTTGGATCACGGAAAGCATCGTGGATATCCTCGACCCTTGATTGAATACTGGATGAAGAGAATTCATCCGATTTATCGACATGCTTTCCAAAGGTGACACCCAAACCCATTTCTTCTAATCTCTCCATGGAATGTCGGCGGTTCTCCTCATTACTGATGCTCATACTCGTTGAAGGTGCCACTACCCGCACCTCGTCCCCGGGCTGCAGTTTGTTCGGAAATCTCATTATCTCTCACTCCCTACGTAATTGTAATATTTTCCTATAATACCAGAATGGCAGGAAAAAGGAAGGGATTTTTCGATAGTATCATTTTTACGTTTTCAGGGTCTCATAATGCTTTCATGAATACCTTTAATCCTGATTTTGGCGTTTTCAGGGCCTCATAACAAGGATACTGCCACCTCGTAAAATTAAAACCAGCCCTGAGTACCAACTCAAGACTGGTTTTCTATCAATCTTATTTATAGATATTTACTTTACCAACTGTTCCATCAGCACTTTGAGCAACGACACGGAATTTCAATCCGTAAGTAGGAACATTACGTCCAGCGTCAGGAAGTACCGGAGTCATATATTTCTTAGAGTCATCAAAGAGCGGTGTTCTATTTGTTGCATTGTCCTTCATCGTAATACCTGAAGTATCGCTGTAATCAAGGAACATCTTTTCAGTTTTTCCTAAACCGAATGCTGCATCATGCATTTGATAACGAGTAGTTCCTAGAGCTCCATCGCTCCAACGGTTTACAACCTGGTCAGCATCAACTACACCCAAGAATCCTTCACCAGGATGGATACCCGTCCAGTTGTTGTCATAAGAATTATCTACATACCAGACTAGAAGTCCTGCATCATAGTTCATCAGACTGTTCCCACGTCGGATATGAGAAAGTCCTTCGTCAACACCGTTGTGGGATCTCCACTCAAGTAGATAGTAGTGTTCTGATGTGAATGTACCTGTATCTCTCTTGAACCCGTGTAAATCAAATGCTGCATCTGCTTCTGATTCTGCTCCATCAGAAACCACTTCATTACCATCAGCAGTCACTTTTACATTATCCACATACATTCCATCAAGGGTAGTACCCCAGTCAGTCATATAACGGTATTGTAGTTGAATCGTTTGTCCAGCATATTCACTTAAATCGATTGTTTCGTGCACCCATCCATTACTTGATCCAGTGTAACCAGGCATGTTTTCTTTGATTGCCGGGTATCCATCAGAAACAATGTCAGATGAAGTGTTAGGAGTTGATAAAGACTCCCATGTATCTCCACCATCAGTTGAAACCTGGACCATTCCGAAGTCCCAGTTTGACTCGATGTTATACCAAACATCATATTCTAATGTGGCATTCGTTGCATTTGAAAGATCGACTTCTGTCACCATCGTATGGTCTATTTCGTCACCTGTACCACCATAATACTCATACTCGCCGCTTGCCGGTGTGTTGACGACCGTCTCTTTGTCTGGAAGATCGACACGTAAAGCGTCATTATTCGTACCTTTGGTAACCGCTTCATCTAGAAGGACTTCTGTCCCTTTGCTTGTCACATCATCTGCGTGGATTGTGGTACCGGTTAACCAGTTGCTTCCTGGCATTGATGAATGTAAGAATTCTTTCGACCATGCGCTGAATCCTGTTGGTTCAGTTCCTGGAATATCACCAGCCCAACTTCCGCTTGACATGATCGACCAATAAGCTACCGCTTCACCAGCACCTGAATAGATCGTATCGTATTCATCCGGCAATCCTAAATCATGACCATATTCATGGGCGAATACACCAGCTGCACCATCGGCAGGTTCAATCGTGTAATCGTAAGCAGCCATTCTCCCACCCCAATAAGGGACTTCTGTTTTAGTTCCTGGAAGAGCGAAGACGTTTCCTAGAGACCAACGATGTGACCAGATTGCGTCTTCACCTAGTCCGCCACCGCCTGCTTCTTCACCAACAGAAGAGTGGACGATCATCAAGTGGTCGATCAATCCATCCGGCTCACGGTAGTTGCCGTCACCATCAAGGTCATAGCGGTCTTCTTGATCGTACTGGCTCAAATCCAAGTTCGGATCCGCAGCAGCTGCCACAAGTGCCTCTCTGACCAAAGCACGTGGGTCGGCATCATTATCACTAGCATTATTTCCACCGTAGTAAGCTGCTGGATGCTTAGCTTGATACCATCCTACTACTTCACCTTCGATAGAATAGCTTCCGCCAGATTGCTCTTCATAAAATTGTTTAACGGAAACGAGGTTTTCTCCATTTGGCCCTTCATAGCCGTCGACACTGAACAACATATCTGTATAATGTTCTTTCACATAGTCTTCATAATACATATCCGTATGTTCTGGTTTAATTTCAGAAGCTGGATAATCCGGATACTCGATCAACAGCGCAAGAACCTTGTCGGTACGAGTTCCACCATTCCATTCTTCTTCTGTTACTCCATCAACCGTTTCATCTTTTGTCTTACCATTTTTCTTTCCTTTACCTGAAGCCAAGCCATTGTTTTTCATTTGTTCCTGAAGTCTTTCTTTTGATTCCTTTACTTCTTCTTGAAGGTCTCCTTCATGCGAATGTTTTCCATCCCCTGCTCTTTCCTTCAAATACTTATTCAATGCTTTTTCTGCTTCAGCAGGCCCAGCATTTTGTGAAATCTTACCGCTTTCCTTCAGCATTTCAATTAATCTCTCATCATTTGCAATCCCGAGATCGATCGGTGCTCCTGCATAGGACTTGGAAATGCTTTCTTTGATATGCTCAGCTTCTGCGTGCTGAGGTGATGAAATTGCACCGTATGTAAGCGTACTTATCCCCATCATGACTGCAAGTGCCGTGGATGCAATCTTTTTCTTGTTCACTACTAAACACCCTCCCTAAACTATGAAAATATAGTAATTATTACTACTTTAGTAGTAATAATAGCAATTTGACGAAAAATTGTAAATATTATGTTTAATAATAAATGAAAAGGGGAAAATAGACACATTTATGTAGTTTTTTGAATAAAACACAAGTATTTGGTAGTAGGAACTCCCCTTTAATTTTGAAATATTTTCAAATATATACTAGTTTTCAAGTGTTAGATTTAATAACCAAAAAATTACATCAGCAAAAAGACCCATTTATTGCTATGGGTCTTTGTTGATATTAGGCTTGCTCTAAGAATAACTTCACCGACTCCCACATCCAAATCTATCTCGATTTTCACATCCGATTCTTCATAAGCTGGATTTTGATAGCTATCGCCTACAACAATGAAATGATCAGCATCGACTTTTCCTATTCCTTTATCAATATCCAGTTTTACGCCGATCTGCTTGGCAACCGGATTTTCATTTTACCGACACCCGTATCAATTTTCATTTTGAAACTCTTTTTCCAATCCCCAGTCAGGTCGATTTCAGTTTCCCCGATTCCGGACTCGATATGAACATCTACTAGATTCAATCTGGAGAGTCCTAGTCTTGACTTTCCAGCCCCTAACTCCAATTTCAGCGTAAGGGGCAATTCACCATTAAGGGCTATATCCCACTTTTGCTTGGCAGACCTGAGATTTTTCCATGAGTTGATAGATCGTTGCGGTACAACAAGGGTTCCCTTGCCGGTTTCGGAGATATCGTACTCAATATCTGGTTCAGTGGATTCGCCCATTACCGTAAACAACCCTTCCATGATTTCTTCCGTAGAACCGTCGAGATACAGTTTGCCGGTTCCCAGTTGGATTTTCACATCCAATTCTCTTTCATTTTTCCGTGGGATGATATAAGTATTCGCCGTTTCTTCCTTAATGGACATCTAAAATCGCTCCTTCTTTTTTCTTTACCTAAAGTCTAATCGGATACAGATTTTCATCATACAGACAGGAGTTTGGTTTCCTCTCCGTCTCGAAGCTGAATTGAGTCTTCGTTTTAGGATGGAGAACAGATGGTATATACTATCATTGAAAGGATGAATGGTATGGAATTTCATTTTCTCGGAACAGGAGCAGGTATCCCTTCGAAAGGTCGGAATGTTTCATCCCTAGCCCTGCGATTCATGACAAATCGTGAAGGCGATGTTTGGCTGTTCGATTGCGGGGAGTCTACGCAGCATCAAATATTGCATACAAACTTGAAGCTATGGCAAATCTCGAAAATTTTCATTTCCCATATGCATGGCGACCATCTCTATGGCCTTCCGGGCGTTTTAGGCAGCCGTTCTTTCCAGGGTGGAGAGAACCCATTGACAGTATATGGCCCAAAAGGAATCCATGAATTTGTGACAGTGGCATTGGAAACGAGCCGGACTTATTTGAAGTATCCACTGGAAATCGTGGAGTATGATGATGGGTACGTTGAAAATGATGAGGGCTATAAAGTAGAGACAGCTTTACTTGAACATGTCATCCCTTCTTTCGGTATCCGGATTACAGAACCTTCCCAACCTGGCCGATTACTAGTTGAAAAGCTGAAAGAAATAGAGGTTCCACCTGGCCCTGTTTATAAAAAACTGAAGGAAGGCGAAACAGTCACTTTGGATGATGGACGGGTCTTGAATGGGACGGATTTTATCGATCAGGCTCAGCCTGGCAGAGTTGTAACGGTTTGTGGAGATACCCGCCCTTCGGAAAAGACTGTGCAGCTTGCTCGTAATTCAGACCTTCTGATCCATGAAGCGACATTTGCGGAGGGGATGGAAGAGCAAGCAATCGACTATTTCCACTCAACAACGATACAAGCCGCTGAAATTGCCAAAAAGGCAAATGCAAAACGCCTGATTCTAAATCACATCAGTTCAAGATACTATGACCGTTCAGAGGAGTTGCTTGAAAGTGCTGTCCGTGTATTCGAAAACACTGAACTTGCGCATGACCTTGACATATTTCATTTGAAAAAACGGAAAAATTGATCTAATATCGGAGTGCTGCATTTTACCGATATTTCTTGGCACTTTACCAATAAAATCTACTTGTTTACCAATAAATTGTGTAAATTCACACCTATAAAGAAGACTTCGGTTTTACACCGAAGTCTTTCCTTATCTTATTTCACCCAGTCTTCTACATTCCAAATATCTGTAATCCAATCCTCATAAAATTCAGGTTCATGCGAAACAATGAGGATCGTCCCTTTATATTTTTCAAGGGCTCCCTTCAATGCTTCCTTCGCTTGCACATCCAGATGGTTCGTCGGTTCATCCAACACAAGAAAATTGCTTTCTTTCATCATCAACAAACAAAGCCTCACCTTCGTCTGTTCTCCACCGCTTAACGTGTTCAAGGGCTGATAAATATGCTCGTTCTTCAAGCCGCTTCTCGCCAGTCTTTTCCGTACATCTTTCTCCTGCATGAATGGAAACTGCAACCAAACATATTGCAAAGCCGACTCCTCACGCGGAAAAACGATCTCCTGCTCAAGATAGACGGGCCTTACAAAGCTTCCGAGTTTCACTTCTCCACTTAGTGGTTCAATGAGCCCCAGCAGAGATTTGATCGTTGTGGATTTTCCGATACCGTTGTAACCAGTGATAGCGATTTTCCTATCCTTTTTGATGGTCAGATCGATCCCGCTGAATAATGGTCTTTCATATCCGACCTGTAGTTCTCTCGCAACCAAAACTTCTTGATTCGGTTCCCTGCACACCTCAAACATGAAGCGTGGTACAGGCAGGCTCATCGGCTTTTCAATACGATCTATCTTTTCCAGCTTCTTTTCACGGCTTTTCGCCTGTTTGGCTGTAGAGGCTCTCGCTTTATTACGCCTGATGTAATCCTCCAGCTTATCAATCTCCTTCTGCTGCCTGACATAAGCTTGATAGGTCTGCCTTTTTCGTAATTCATAAGCTTCAGTAAAAGCTTTGTAATTGCCGACATATCGCGTCAGGATTTTATGCTCCAAATGGTGGACGACGTTCACAACCTCATTCATGAAGGACGTATCATGTGAAATCAAAACGAAGGCATTGGGATATTTCAGGAGGTATTTCTTAAGCCAGGCAATATGCACATCATCCAAGTAGTTAGTCGGTTCATCCATCAACAAGATATCGGGCTTACTCAACAACAGTTTTGCAAGCATGAGCTTAGTCCGTTGTCCCCCGCTCAATTGTTCAGTTTCCGTTGTCATCCCTAATGCTGAAATTCCTAGTCCTGATGTCACCTCTTCGATTGTCGTATCTATCGTATAAAATTGATGAGCGTCCAACGTATCTTGAATTTTTCCGAGCCTTTCCAGATCTTTTTCTAAATCAGGATTTCCGGAGTCGGATAATCGTTGGGTAATGCTAATCATCTCCTGCTCTAATTCATAAAGCTCTGAAAAAGCACCTTGCAAGTATGTCAGGATGGTTTCGCCTTCATTAAAATCGGGATGCTGCTCTAAATAACCGATTTCAATGCCCGGATGGCGATTAATTACGCCTCCATCCGGTATAAGTTCCCCTACAAGAAGCTTCAATAAGGTGGATTTTCCACTGCCATTCGCTCCGACTAGACCGACATGTTCTGCATTCAGTAATCTGAATTCAACTTGATTGAATAGTGTCCGATCTCCAAAACCGTGTGTCAGTCCTTTTACATGTAAAATACTCAATATCGTTCCCTCTTTCTCCAGTAATTTGGACCATCACACAAAACTTGAACCATAACTCTCCTCTTTTCCGTTACATAAAGAAAACCTGGCAAAGCCAACCCTTTGACGAAGGTCCGCTTATAAAATTATTGTTGATTCTATGAAATTCACTCCCTTTCCGGGGCGATCCGCAAGCCTCCTCGCTGCAGGGTCTCGCCTGGCTCCCTTTTACCGCAGTGGTGTCGTGAATTTCGTTCGCAAAAATTTTCCATAATTAATCAACAACATGATTTAACAGCGTTAATAAAAAAAGCAAGGTGCTTGAACACCCTGCTTCTTTTCCGGACTATATGGACAGGAAAAATCCTTTTCGGTAAACTCTTCACCGTCAAGGGGGGTTCGAGGATGTGGATCTGTTGTCTTGTGATGGCTTTGTTCTAAAAATGGGCATACTTATCCCTACATCAAGCCACTACAATTAAAAGCACAACAGATCGAATCATCATCTCGAAGTGAACACCCTCTCATTGGTTATTACTACCATATTACCGAAGTTTAATTCGATTGTAAAGCCACAATAAAAGGCTGCCGAGCAATTCCCTCGACAGCCTGAAGCACCTTCCTTTAGATGCTAGTTAGCCTTATTTAGTCTAATTGGTAATGGATTGTAAAGGATTTTCACTTCTTTCGGAATGAGAAAATCCTCTTGTGCATCTTTCAAAAACAGAAACATCCGCTTGCCAGCACCAGCGTTAGCAGAATGGACCGTAATGGTCTCTGCGAATAATTTATGTTTTACCAAGTATTCAACAAGCATATATCCATTGCGATACTTGTTTTCTAAATCATGGTCTAATGAAAGATGCTGAATATCCTTTTCCTTCAACAATTTGATACATTGTTCAATGTCTGAAGCTAAAATATAATTGTCGGGACATGGACGGACATCGTCTAAAAATACGTTAATTTTTGACAATATTTGTCTCCTTCCCGCTGGATTATGACAAGTATAACACACGTAATACCTTAACCCAAAAACTATTTTTTCAATTATCTCTCGGTCGACAAAAGTTCCTCAATTACGACATTTCCCCATGGGGCGACCCGAACGACTATTTTATCAGGACGCTCATCTTCAAGAACCTTTCCGGTTCCTTCTTCTACATAAAATCGTTCAATTCCATAATCGATCATCAATATATCAGAATAGTCATCTACCCACCGTACTTTACCATTTAGTACTATTTCTCCATTTTCGACTTTTGGCTTTTGACTGTGCACACTACTTGCCTCATGAACTTCACCTGATTTTTGGAGGAGAACATATACCATCTCCCTCTCGTCAATCCCCTCATCTTGCAACAAATCAAGCGATAACGTGGATATATCATAATTCAAGGTGACATAATCTCCGTAAAAGATATCCCTTGGATCAATCGGTTCTGTTTTCAAGACGACCTGTTCGCCGAATTTCAAAGTCATATAATGCGTTGCAGCAATACCTATCAAAATCAACACCTGAAGGGCAACCAAGACATACAGCCATTTTTTCCGCATTATGATTGACCTCCTTTTGTCTTGTGTACCCATTTTCTACGTCTTCGTTCAAGCAGCCAGCTTAGAATAAAGAGTAACACCCCTCCAGCCAAGAAGAACATCGACTTCGGCAAGAAATCCCATGCTAATTGGATATATGCAACAAGGGTACTTATCAGGAACAAAAATGTCCCGCGATTGATCCGATCAGATTCTTCTAATTGATAGCCTTGGATCAAAATGAATAATGAATAACTGAAAGCAAGCAGCAAATAGAGAATACCCCCGACATCACCAATCAAAAACAACGGTAAAAATAAAGTGAAATCGAGCCAATTGGACTGGATGTTCCTTCGAATTTTATTCCATCCAGTCAGAGCTCCAAGCCCAATCAACATTATAAAGTACACCAAATCACTTGAGAGTATATCCTCTTCATAGTGGACCAGCTCTTTTAAGAAGAAAACATGAATGAAAATGACAGCTAAACTCCCAAGAATACTTATGTTCTTAAATGCAAGCTGCCCCTTCTCACTTCTGATCCACTCACTGATTCCATAAAGAAGAAGGAATATGATCGTCATCCATATATAAGTCAGATCATAAGCGACTAATAAAGTAATGCTTGTAATCGCATAGGCAATTGAATAGAAGTAAAAGAAAAGTGGATGCTCCTCTTTAAATGTCACATATCCAGCAGCAAATATAATAAGGAAGGCTAATAAAAAGCTGAATCCTTGAAAAGACATAGCACTATAAATTAAACCAGCCGTCCCAATAACCAAGGACAACAGATAAAAATATTTGTTCGGGAGCATCGCATAAAATAACAAAGCAACCAACATCCACAAAATAAAAGCGGTGGCATTGTAGGATACAATGTGATACATCTGCGCTGTCAGAAAAATCCCTGCTCCGAAGGTTATTACACCAATTCCTATCAGTGCAATCCCAAGTGTCCTCGATCCCTTTTTGACGAGATGAAATCCAGTGAACTGAAAACCTATCAGTGCTCCACAAATGATGGCGAGCCTAAATACATCGCTTATATTCGACCAATTGGAAGCAACAAAAGTCAAGACGCCAAGTCCTATTAAAATACTTGCCAAGATCGGTAATAGATTGTTGTTCTTTTTTTCGTATAATGACAATATGCTATCGAGTTGTTCTCTTTCGATCAGCCCTTTCTCCATCCATTTTGAACCCTCTTTTTTCAACCATTTTCGTTCGTTCATCTCGCTCCCCCTCTCATATCTAATTTATGATGTTCATTTTAAAAACAAGACTTTATAAGCGAAATTTTGCAAAACTCCTACGGGAAAAGCGAACCAGGTGAGACCTTGCAGCGAGAGCTTGCGGATCGCCCGCGAAACTGGAGAATTTCGCGAAAATCTACAATTAAGAATAGCAAAGCTCGAAAACAAAGTAGAAACATAATATTTTTAGTCACCATCGTTGCAAATTTGCATATAAAAGTATCTTTGCATAATCAGAAAGGTCGCTGCTCCAAAAAGAAAGTGCCCAACACCTCCCCAAACTGTGAAACAGAGAGAGTCAGACACTTATAGGTCAACCTAAGTTTTCATATAAACAAAGTCGTATTTAGAAATTGGCGTGATACAGATTGGAAGTAGGATGTCTGGATTGACAAGGTTGCGATCACTAATGCATTTTTCACTATGGACATTTCTTTATTGTCCAATCTTTCCAAGTACGTAATCTTATTTTCTGCCTTTTGAAAAATAAGCGTTTCCGCTTTCGTCCCGTCTTTCATTCGGAAATCTACATCCACTACATGGTCATCATTCAAGTCAAGCTCTTCAAAGATAGTAGAATACGTATGGTAAAAATCAATCGGGTCAATGAGATCGTCATGGCGATCTTCTATATTATTAAAAATGAGAGTAAGCAAATTCCGTATAGAGAGAAAATCAAGAGTGCTCTTAAGGTCCTCGACGATAAAAAGTATCGCCGCCTGTTCAAGCGAGTATTTCTTACCCTTCTGAGGTGAACCGATCAAATTACGTACATCTCTCTTCACCCAATTCTGTACAGCGCTTGTCGAAAAGCTGCTATGCTCGATCTGGTTCCCGAGAGAAACAATTTCATTAATGGAAAAACCTTTGTTCTGGTTAGGTCCTTTAATGATCTTCTCAAAAATTGTCGGAAGTGAAGATTCCAGTATGGCATTTTCATCAGAACCTTTTTTATGGACATTTAAATCCAGCCAAGCCTGTTTCAATACATCCAAAGGGGTTTTCCCATGATCAGATTGTAAGGATATGAGCAGTTCTGCCATTTGATAGCGGGTAAGTTTGAAAGAAGGCATTTTTTCACCTCATTAAACATGGTCATTTGAACTTATCATACGAAATAAACGATAGGTACGTCAATTTGTTTATGTAAGGATTTTCAAAAAATTCTCATAAAATTTAAGACTTCTATCTTGAAAAATCCTGAAAGGTAATTTATACTTATCTCATAATTAAAGTTCAAATGAACTTGAAATGAGGTATGGAAAATGGCAAAGAGAATTTTTCTGTTTATCCTGACAAACATCCTAGTCCTTACTACCATCATGATTGTCTTGTCGTTGTTAGGTGTAAACAATTACATCCAAGGCGGTAACATCATGTTTGGCCAATTGCTGGTGTTCAGTGCTGTAGTTGGTTTCAGTGGTTCATTCATTTCTCTGGCGATTTCTCGTTGGATGGCTAAAAAAATGATGGGTGTCAAGGTTATCAACCCTGACGGTCCCCTTTCTTCATATGAGCAAGACCTTGTCGATCGTGTACACCGTCTTTCACGTGCAGCAGGATTGACGAAAATGCCAGAGGTTGGTATTTACGACTCACCAGAAGTCAACGCATTTGCGACTGGTCCATCTAAACGTCGTTCACTCGTAGCCGTTTCAAGCGGTTTATTACAAAACATGGATGATGACGCAGTTGAAGGTGTATTGGCACACGAAGTCGCGCACATTGCCAATGGTGATATGGTAACGATGACCTTGCTACAGGGTATCATCAATACATTCGTCGTGTTCTTGTCACGTATCGCAGCATGGGCAGTGGCACAGCTTGTTGATGAAGACAAAGCTGCTATCGTCCACTTCCTCGCGATCATCGTTTTCCAAATCGCGTTCTCGATCCTCGGAAGTATCGTTGTGATGGCATACTCCCGTTACCGTGAATTCCATGCAGACCGAGGTGGTGCAGACTTGGCTGGTAAAGACAAGATGATCCATGCGCTTGAATCATTACGGGCTCATGTCAACCGAGTCGATACACGTCAAGAAGCACTCGCATCTATGAAAATCAGTGGAGGCAAAAAGAAAAGAATGCTCTTTTCTACTCACCCAGATCTTGATGAGCGTATCCGCCGCTTGCATGCAAAATAAATAGATTGATAACAAATGAGGGCTGACAATTGTAGTGTCAGCCTCTTTTTTATGGGATCTAAAATTGCCATAATGTCTCGTCTAGGCTACTATATAAGATAGGGAGACAATATTATCATCCCTATCCCTGTAGATTGAACATCCTATTGTACAGTTAAATGAACGATTGGACGCAATCGGAACAATATATATTTTAAAGACTCCAGATCAATAACCTGAAATTGGTGAAACATAGACTGGCGCGGTTACGTCTATACTACAAATACGATTTCAGGACACCTATGATATGTCCGGAAAAGGAGGAATCACCATGTATCGACTTGCTGCGATCTTTTTAGTCCTTCTCCTAACTGCATGTGGGACGAGTAATCAACCTGAAGAACCAGAATCCCAACCGACAAATGGCCAAGCAAATGAAGATAAAGAGGATAAAAATTCTGAAGGGAATGATAGTGTGGCAGATGAATTAAAGCTCAATGTCGTTTCATTCACAAAAAATAAGGCCGTGATCGAGCTTAAGAACGAAACAGGAAAAACGCAAGAACTTCAGTTTTCAAGTGGTCAGCAATATGATATGTGGATTACAGATCAAGATGGAAAACAAGTCTTCCATTGGGGAGAAGGTAAGATGTTTACACAGGCTTTGAAAACAATCACGATTGAACCAGGCCAGACGGAAACTTTTGAAGTTGATATTCCAGAGCTGGAGCCAGGAACATATAAAGTAAAATTCAAAGTGACCTCCAAGCCGCCAATCGAGACGACATTCACCCAAACAATCGAATGATAAGACTAGAGAGTGACGCAAAAGTTTTTAGCGGACATAGGAGACCTTATTTAGTTAAATTCAATAAAAACCAGCAGCCTTTTAGCTAAATAACGGAATTGATGTCCTCTAATTTTTAAAATCACACCATTTTGTCACAAATATCGGAATAGATGTCCTCTAATATTCATGGCCAGAGCCGCATGTTTCAGAAAAAGGCCCAATAAGGATTAACCCATGGAGAATTTTCATATTCTCCGGGGTTTTTTTGATTGATCAGTTTTTTTGTACGCCCCATTTAACAAGTCCGCTTCCAATCACTAAAATGGCTCCCGCAAATCCAAATACATATGCGGTCATAAAGCTTCCTGAAATCCATCCACCGATGATCGGTCCCGTCAAATTACCAAGAAAACGACAGCTGGCAGTTACACCGAAAGCTCGTCCCTGTATATTGGGTGGTGTCTTTTTATGGATCAACGTCTGGATAGCAGGCCAGACACCGCCTAATATTAACCCTTGCAGAAAGCGCCAAATATACAATTCATAAATATTGTCTGTCCATAATTGGGGAAAGAATAATAGACCGCTTAACAGCATGACAACGGGGAGCATCTTTAGATGACCGATCCGATCACCAAGCTTGCCGAGGTATGGTGAGCCGATGATGGTTGCAATCCCAAGGATAGAGGCTGCTAATCCAGCAAGAAGTGCCAGGTTTTCCGGGTCATGAACGAAGGTTTTCACAAAGATCGTCATCATGGAGTTCGTACTTAACATCGCTGCTTGCAACAGGAAGGTTGCAATGAACAAAATAAGCAGCTGTTTATTGCGAAGGACGTCTATAAACGTTCCTTGCTTCCCTTTGGCGGCCTGCATCGGTTCATCTTTAGGTATAAAAAAAATGACGAGCGTCAATGTCATAAAGATACTGATCCCCGTTACAGCAAACACTGGGCGAAACCCGAATAAATCTGAAAGTGCCCCGCCGATCAATGGTCCGATGATCCCTCCAGAGATGCCTCCTGTTTGTAAGAATCCTAAAGCACTTCCAGTGTGTTCTTTCGGAGTAATTCTCGATAAATAGGAAAAGGATACTGTAATGAATCCTGAAAAGAAGCCCATAAAAAACCGAAGAGCCAATAACATCCATGGTCCGCTAGCAAAAGACATCGAAAATGTTATGATCCCCATGCCGATACCCGCACGGATCAAGTTTGCTTTCTGGCCATATTTATCAGCAAAAATCCCCCATACCGGTGCCATGATTGCTCCTGATAAAAATGCTGCAGAAAATACAGCTCCAGTCCAATTGCTAAGAGCTTTGCTGCCTGTCACGCCTAATTCCTCTAAAAACAATGGAAGGAAGGGCAAAATCATCGTCATAGCAGCAACGATTATGAAATTGCACAGCCACAGAAACCGGGCACTCTTACGCCAATTCTTCATGGTTGTTCATCCTAATCTGTTTCGGACTTCATAGAATTTATTTCGGATTTAGAAATAAATCTTTTTTAATTGTACCACTATATCGCTCCTCAAATGAGTTTCCTGCTCATGTGCCCAAATTCCCATCTGGAACCAGTAATAAAAAGCCAATAGAAAAAGCTCCTATTACGGAGCTTTTTAGTCAAGCTGTTGCTTTGTTTTTTCCAACCGATCAAGTTGTTGATTGATCAATTCCATTTCAAGATCGATCATTCTCTCATAAATATTAAGGATCAGTTGTCCATAATTTGTACCTGGTACAGCCCATTTTCCATTCAAGGCAACCCATGTCGGTGCTGAGCCTCGTGTGACGAGATTAAAACGGGGATCGACAAGCTTTTCACCTTCAGGGAGACCTGCTTTAGAAGCATAAGCATACAAGTGTTGGATATGGGCAGTAACTCCATCACGCGGCGTATCGAAGGAAGCCCCGGGTTCATTCGGTCCAGTCGCTCCGATACCAGCATAGTTGTTCTGTTCCGGTTTCACCACACCAGTATACCTGAAATAATTCGTTTCATGAACCGCTTGAGCATAAGCTGTATCTCCGCGTATTCCATATTTCTTTCCGATTTCAATATAAAGTGATACTAAACTTGGTGCATTCGGATTGACCCGCTTAACGAAAGTTTCCAGGTTTCCTGCTGCTACGACACTTGATCCAAGAATAGTAAAACCTTCGACTGGTTCTGGTTGAGGTGGTGGCTCAGGTGCGCTTGTCCCTTCTGTGACGATAAATGCATCAGCAATGCCAATACGTTTCAACGCTGTCACTCTCGCATCGGCATTTTCTTTTTCTGAAAATGCACCTGCTTGTACCCTGTAATATTTTGTGCCATCAATTGTGATCGGATAGATGAAGGAATCAATTTTATTCTGTTCAAGAAAGCGTACACGTTCTCTTGCGTTCTCTTCCTCTTTGAAAGATCCGGCGATCACTTTATATAAAGTGACAGGTTCAGGTGTCGGTTTAGCTTTCAAACTCAAGGCTTTGGCGATTCCAGTAGCGATCGCTTTCGACACGTCACGGACAAATTGTTCATTCAGTATCAATTTAAGATCTTGTTCATTGTCCACGAATAAGACTTCAAGCAACAAAGCATTCATTCTAGTATTTCGCAATACATAGAAGTTCGCTCTCTTCTGCCCGCGATCAATGACTCCATACTTACTTGCTGTAAACATATACTCTTTATGAACTACATTTTGGATTTGTTTTGTACTTTCTGGCACAGTGCCATTATAAATGTAGCTTTCGAATCCTCTTCCACCGGCTGCATTATGATGGATGGAACAGAAAAAGTCAGCGTTCCTCGCATT
The DNA here is from genome assembly GCF_045920555.1 of Pseudalkalibacillus sp. A8. Classification (NCBI taxonomy): domain Bacteria; kingdom Bacillati; phylum Bacillota; class Bacilli; order Caryophanales; family Fictibacillaceae; genus Pseudalkalibacillus; species Pseudalkalibacillus sp. A8. Next base: position 939,601 of record NZ_CP174509.1, on the reverse strand, counting down.
CGCAAAATCCGTTCTTTCCTTTAGAGACATCGTTTTGTCAGTCGTTCTTGTCATCATGATATCGACATCGTATGACTCTAGTAAATAATCCCGGACGAGAAGTGAAACTTTCAAATTAAAATCCTTTTCTCTGTACTGTTTATAGACTGCACCTGGATCAGACCCGCCGTGCCCAGGATCAATAACAACTCTCATAATCATTCACCACTTTCAATAGAATATCATCCCATATAAGCAATATATTCTGCTGCGAAAAAATTGCTTGTACGAATAAACAAAAGGTTGACTGCATTATACAGCCAACCTTTTCGTAAGGATAATTATGGAATTGTTCATTTATTGGTTTGATTGGTAATCGTCTTTCTCTTTTTCATCAAGGTTGGGGTTTTTTTCTAGTGGATCGATTGTATGTTTATAGGAATAACCCTTTGTAATCGCTATGACGAAAATAACCAATACGAATATGATGATGAGAATCGAAACAAGTAATACTTTAAACATCTTGTACATCCCGTCCTTCCACTTACCACTTTAACACAGAAAGCAGGATGACAGCAGAGAAAATTACACCTTAGATAGGTCATTCTTTCCCAAACGTCGTAGTAACGCCCCAATAATCCTCTGCCACATTATCGTTCATCACCACATCAAGATCATGAAAAATCCGGTGTGTAATGAACATTTCTTTTGTGGCATTTGTCTCTAGGGCTTTTTCAATTCCTGCTGCAGCACGCTCCATGTCAATAGCTAAAGAACCGGATGTCTCAGCCAAAAGGATATCATTGATATATTCAAGTTGCGATTCTAGTTCTTCATCCTTATTTTTCGGCTCAAATGTCCTCCAAGCCCCCCAACCCAACAGCTTGTTGAAATAAGCATGCATTTTTGCTACTTCTCTAGAAAACTCCTCTTCCTTGTTTCCGTTCACGAATAAAGCATCATTATCGACGACACGGACCTCGCCACTACTTTTCGCATCTGCTAGAGTTTCAGTGCCTTCATTTGTTTTATTTAACAGATACATACCTGTCCATCCGCCGAAACCAACGATAAAGATAACAAGCAGAGAAAGGATCATAACCAACTTTGATGGTCGTCTAACCCTCATCAGGACAACCCTCCTGTTCGGAATTTATCCGGTAATTTTGCAGTAGTTGAAATGGTAGAGAAATATACCAAAAATCCACAAACAGAGCCTAAATATAATGTATTTTACCTTATTTTGGTGTATATGACAATTGAACCCGGCGGCTGTATTTTAATCGTAATCGCATTGTAACTCCATTATTATCGTCATGTCATAAATGCCTAGTAGAATGTGCAATTGGGACGTTAAAAACTCGTCCCAAACTTCAAAGGAGGGAACCTCTATATGTTAAAAAAGGCAGCATTGACTGTTGCAGTAGCAGGTTCAGCCGTACTTGCACCAGCAGCAACTCAAGCGGCAGATCTTGAAACGCCGTTAAAAAAGCAAATGTGGCATGAGGATGTGCACACACTTCAACAGGACCTGAAAGAACTAGGATTTTTCGACTACGATAAAACAACCGGTTACTACGGTGATATCACCCAAAAAGGCGTGAAGGAATTTCAAAATGATTATAACCTTAACCCTACCGGGACTGTAGATAAAGAAACTGCAGAAGTACTGGATGAGGCAACAGGACTTATTGAACGTGGAGACCGTGGCAAAGCGGTTGAACACTTACAAAAACATTTAGCTGAATTGAAGCTTTATACTTATGAAGTTGATGGCATTTTCGGTCCTTTGACTGAAAAAGCTGTCACCGAGTATCAAGAAACCAATGGCTTACAAGTTGATGGTATTGCAGGTCCTGAAACAAAGGCTGCATTATTCAATCTGAAAAAAGCAGTTCAAGAAGATGCTGAAGCAGAGGCACCAAAAGAAGTAGCATCTGAAACGACAGAAACAAAGCAAGCTTCAGCTGATGAAGAACAACAATCGCTCACAATGGAAGCGACAGCATATACAGCAAATTGTGACGGTTGCTCAGGTGTAACAGCTACAGGTATTGATTTGAATGCAAATCCAGATCAAAAAGTGGTTGCAGTAGACCCTGATGTCATACCTCTAGGAACAGAGGTGTATGTTGAAGGATATGGTCGTGCAGTTGCAGGGGATACTGGTGGAGCGATCAACGGTAATAAGATTGATTTATACATGCAATCTGAAGAAGATGCAACAAACTTCGGAAATCAATCAGTTGAAGTAACCATTCTAAACTAATAATAACGAAGAGTTGGCCTACACTCAGGTCAACTTTTTTATTTAGAAACCATGTTCAGATATTGCCACATGTAGAATGTGATATAACCTGCCCATGGCCCCCAGTTTTCTTTTTCTGCCAATAATTGTACTTCTTCTGTTCTTGGCTGCAAGTCTAATTTGTAAATCTCTCTCACCGCATTACGTAGTCCGATGTCTGCAGCGGGTAATACGTCAGGACGATTCAACCCGAATAACATTAAACATTCTATTGTCCATCTTCCAATTCCTCTGTATTGAAGCAATTCATTGATAATTTCATCGTTCGAACTTGTCCACAACCGCTCAAAGTCTATGTTTCCATTTACAACATTCCTTGCAAAATCAATGATGTATTCTGCTTTCCTTTGACTAAATGAAAGCTCACGAAGCTGATCATATTCCAGCTGTGCAACAGTTTCTGGACGCGGGAATAAATAGAGGTCAACTCCCTCAAAAGTCTTAACATCCCCAGCAAGACGAATGAGCCGTTCTTTCAAGGTAGCCGCAAATGTAAGATTGATTTGCTGACCTATGATCGTATCGACCACCACCTCAAATAGATCAGGGTTTGCCAGGACTCTCATCCCATGAAATTCATCAGTCAACATTGCAATTTTTTCATTGTCTTTGAAGGTATGATAGAACTCATCCAAGGAATTATCTACACCCAACATTCTTGATAAATATTCTTTCAAAGAGCGATTTTCAGTGTTATCTTCAGTATTGGGCACAATATAAACCTTGCCGTCCTGCTTCTTGACTTTTGCATCCAATAAGAAGGGCGTTTCTCCAAGGTAGATCCACTTTATGAATCTTTTGGTCTCTTGATCGATTACCATCGGTTTTAATGTTTCTGTTGTACGATGATGCCTCCGAAAAGTGTAATTGAAGGAAAACGGTCCTTCTATCATTATTTCATAATAGGGTTTTTCCATATTATACCCTCACTTCCATTACGTTTGTTACATTGTTTTCACAACTGTTAAAACTGATTTACGTACCTCCAAAAACACATGACAACTCCGAATAATTTCTATGACATCCGATTCATTTTAAAATTTAAGGGGTATGATAGTTTATCAGCATACTTCTTTTTTGGTATGTATTCTAGAAAAACATTTTGCAACTTGGAGGCCCTTATCATGAGTAAGAAACGTGAATCCTACTTTGACAATGCTAAATTCATATTAATTTTTCTCGTTGTATTTGGACACTTCATAAGTCCGCACAAAGGTGATAGTGAAGCTTTATATACAGTATACAACTTTATCTACACCTTCCATATGCCTGCATTCATTCTTATAGGCGGATTCTTCTCGAAGGGCATTATGAAGAAGGGCTATTTAAAAAAGATTGTCAGAAACATCTTGATACCTTATTTCATTTTCCAGCTTATTTATTTCGTTCTGCATAGAATTTGGAATGGAAAGGAAACCTTGACTCTGTTCGATCCATATTGGACTCTCTGGTTCTTATTGAGTATGGTGCTCTGGAATATACTGCTGCTTCTATTCATCAAGCTGAAGCATCCAGCCGTAATGATGATTGTGGCATTGACGATCGGTGTTTTTGCAGGTTATATCCAGGATATCGGAACATATTTCAGTCTGTCGAGAACCTTTGTATTCTTCCCGGTATTCCTTGGCGGCTACCTGTTGAGAAAAGAACACTTTTCTACTATCCTGCGGCCTGAAAAAAGAATTGCAGCCGGAATGATCTTAGTCGGGATGTTTGTAAGCTATTACTTCTACTTCCCGCAAGAAGCAAAGGATTGGTTGCTTGCTTCATCCTCATATGAAGAATTGGGGGTACAATTAGGGCAGGCATGGTTTATCCGTCTATTGATGTACGGATTGATGGCGCTTGCTACATTCAGCTTCATGGCTATAGTGCCTAGAAGGAAAATGTTCTTTACACATCTAGGAACAAGAACGCTTTATGTATACTTGTTGCATGGATTCATCGTGAAATTGTTCGAGTTGTCACCGTTTTATGACTTAGTAGGTGAGTCAGGAAACTACTTTGTATTATTGGCCCTAGCGGCAATCGTAACATTGTTTTTGGCATCAAAACCGATCATTACACTTGCACAACCGTTAATTGAACTTAAGACTCATCTGCTACAACGATATATGAACAAAAAAACAGCAGATGTCTCATAGGGTAAGTTTCGACATGATCCGAGAATTACCTGGGAAATAATGTGTATTTCGACTTGAAAAAGGGGCTGCCATTCTTTAGTGGCAGCCCTCATTTTATTTTGTTCATTCAACTACAAGCATTGCTGTCATTTAATGATATCCGTATATATTAGTTTTTGTCCGCTGAATTTTGCAGGTCGTCCGGCAAAAAGATAGGTTCATCTTCAATATTATGAGGTTTGTCCGATAATTCAGCATAACTGGCTGGTAACAAAGCTGTATTAAGCAGAAGTAGGTGCCAAAAGATCGTAGCGGGTGTATTTCGTTTTATCTGCGTTTCCGATACATAGCTCCATGCTCCGTTCCGTCAGGTTCATGATGATAGAAAAGACCGTTTCCATACGACGATGCTCAGGAGCTCTTTTGTTTTCATAATGATTGATCGAGTTGGGTGCATTGAATTTATCGGACAACCAGACCTTGAAAGCGTCTGTGTCAATTGTTTCCCTTAAATGTACTTTCGAATGGATCAATTGCTCGGCTCTGTTTTTACGGATAAGGGAGTCATCAAATTTGAACTCGTTTCGGTCTTCTACTTTTTCTAAAATCCGATATGAACAAATGTGATTGGTGTGTACTACCTTTCCGTCCTCGGATGTCAACATATCAATGCCGAACGGGGAAACTTCATAGTTGGCAACCATCGCTCTACCCTCACCTTGATCACTACCGATCATGAAGTTGGCGCTCGATGCCATCAGTCCGTCTTTTATTTTCGAAACGGCTTCATGTAAAGATCTCGAGTTCAATACACTTCTCAAACCAAGATGGATTGGGACTTGATCGCTCTTTTTATTCGTCAGCAAGGCATTCAGGCAGACACCTACCCCGGCAGAATTATATCCGATCTTGCCAATGATCCCCCCTTCCGTGACCATCTGGATCGAAGGCTTTCCTTCCTGCTCGATATCCAACAATAAGAGGCTTTTGATTTGAGCAGCCTTCCAATCCCAGTTCTGCGCAAGGATCGTATCGTTTGCAAGCGGAGGTGTGATGCCGATTGCTGTGCATCCGTCACTGAAGCTTTTGCTTTGGCTGGAGTAATTGGCAAGGGCGATCTCACTTCTTGCATTCAACGCAAGGATGTCTTCAAAATCAACTCCGGCCCCTTCCGCGATTCCTTCCATTTCCTCAATGAAATCGAGGTTGTATTTTTCGATGGCGTCCAAGTGTGTAAACGCTGCTTCTCTCGCCTGTTTCCAACTAATTTTACTGTATCCATAAAATAAAGATTCATAGGTGGATAGGCTCTGCAAAACTTGCTCTCTACCTTCCTCTCCATGGCTCCTTCCAATTTCCCTTGGTGTACCTTTTAGCTTCAGATGCTTGATCATAAAATCAGTATCCTTTCAATCAAAAGTTATCAAGTTCAATTCCGGTTGATGATGACCAGCTTCATTTCTGTCATCTCTTCTATCGCATACTTCAGACCTTCACGTCCTTTCCCGCTTTCTTTGACTCCGCCATAGGGCATATGGTCGACTCGGAAGGTAGGGATATCGTTGATCAAAACACCTCCGACTTCCAGTTGATCCGCTGCATCCAATCCTGCATTGATATCCCTCGTGTAAATTCCAGCCTGCAGGCCATAACGTGAATCGTTCAACAAGGATATCCCTTGGTCAATGGAAGAGATGCGATTAATGACGACGATCGGTGCGAATACTTCTTGACACGACACTTTGACCTTCGAATCTGCATGTAATATGACTGTCGGGGCAAGTGCATTTCCTTCTGCATTTCCACCGTATGCCACTTCAGCACCAGCATTTACGGCTTCTTGTATCCAGGCCAGACTGCGATCAAGATCATGTCCTGAAATCATAGCTGCTACATCCGTGTCTTCATCCAGAGGATTTCCCACAACTAATTTTTCTGTTTCAGCCACAAAATTTTGAACAAATGTTTCATAAATAGCCTCATGTACATAAATTCGTTGCAAAGAGATACAGACCTGCCCCTGGAATGCAAATGCGCCCTGTACTGCCCTTGGAATGATTTTTTCAAGGTCGACATTTTCATCCACGATGACCCCGGAATTCGATCCCAATTCTAATGTCACTTTTTTCAGGCCAGCTTTATTCCTGATTCCAATTCCTACTTCTGGGCTTCCGGTGAACGTGACGGCTTTCACCCGGTCATCTGTAACAAGAGCCTCACCAATTACACTTCCCTTTCCGGTGACGATATTGAACCCGCCTGCTGGCAAGCCTGCAGCTTCGATCAGTTCTGCCAGAAAAAAGGCGGACAACGGCGTTTGGTTGGCAGGCTTCAGAATGACAGGATTTCCAGCTGCAATAGCTGGTCCAACTTTATGCGCGACGAGATTCATAGGAAAATTAAATGGAGTGATCGCAGCTACTACACCGATCGGTTCTCTTACAGTATATGCGAGGCGTTTTTCTCCTCCAGGCGCGGCATCCAACGGTATCGTTTTTCCTTCTATCCGTTTCGCTTCCTCTGCTGCAAACTTATACGTCTGGATGGTACGTGCGATCTCACCTCTTGCTGTATTGATCGGCTTTGAAGCTTCCAGTGCGATGATACGTGCTGCTTCTTCGGATCGTTCTTCCATCAAAGACGCAATCTTTTCAAGAACAAACGCACGTTGATGGGCAGGCATTTTTCTTAACGCTGTTCTTGCACCCTCAGCGGCAATGATCGCCTTGTTAACGTCTTCTACAGTGCCCTCAGGGATATCTGCAATCTGTTCTTCACTGAAGGGAGAATAAAGAGGTGTGTACCTTTCTGTTTCAATCCACTTTCCGTTGATGTATAGATTTTTTTTCACTATTGTCGTCTCCATTACTATTCCCCCTTATTTTGTTCCTTCACAACATCTTCAATGACTTGTCCGATGACATTGAGCGCCTCATTCAATTGCTCGTCTGTGATGACAAGCGGACATAATGTCCGTATGACATTTCCATATAATCCAGCGCCAAGGATGACGACGCCGCGACGGTTACATTCAGTGATGATCTTCCCCGTCAATACTTTGTCAGGTTCCTTTGAATGTTGGTCTTTGACGATTTCCATCGCTGTCATCGCACCGAGACCTCTGATATCGCCGATCACATCTGTTTTATCCCGCATTTCTTTGAAACGGTTTTTGATAAGCTCGCCGATTTCGTTGGCTCTTGATATCAAGTCCTGCTCCTCCAATAACTTGATCACTTCAAGAGCAGCTACACATCCAAGCGGGCTTCCACCATAGGTACCACCGATTTCTCCCGGGCTTGGTGCTTCCATGATTTCCGCTCTTCCTGTCACTGCACTGATTGGAAGACCTGCTGCAATCGATTTGGACATCGTGATCAGATCAGGATCAATGTCGAAATGCTCCGAGGCGAACATTTTTCCAGTCCTGCCGAATCCCGTCTGTACCTCATCCGAAATGAATAAAATGCCGTGTTCCCTGCAAATTTCCCGTACACCTTGGACAAATCGCTTCGAAGGGACGATGAATCCACCTTCACCCTGGATCGGCTCTAGGATGAAAGCGGCGATATCTTCAGGCGGCACCTCACCGAGGAAGAAATCTTTGAATTGTTTCAACAGGTAGTCATCCAATTGATCGTCCGTCATCCCTTCAGGCTTTCGATAATAATATGGGTGACGTACTTTGTACGTATCGGCAGGAAATGGCCCGAACCCGTTCTTATATGGATTCACTTTACTGGTCAATGCCATCGTCATAGAAGTCCTTCCATGATAACCCCGTTCGAAGGATACGATTGCTCTTCTGCCGGTATATTTACGTGCGATTTTAACTGCATTTTCCACCGCTTCTGCCCCGGAATTGAGGAAGAAGGTCTTCTTTTTAAAATTACCAGGAGTGAGCGAGTTCAATTTCTCTGCGAGTTCGATGTATGGTTCATACATGGCTACATGGAAACAAGGATGGATAAACTTTTCCACTTGTTCCTGGACCGCCTTGACGACAGTAGGTGGACAGTGCCCCGTATTCAAAGATCCAATGGCGCCCGCGAGATCGATCAAAGTATTGCCGTCAATATCGGTAATGATCGCTCCTTCCCCTTTTTCGATGAACGAAGGGGATGTATTGAAGGGTCCGCGTGGAACATTTTCTTCCTTACGTTTTAAAAGGGCACGCGATTTTGGACCTGGCAGTTCGGTTTTCAGGTTGATATGCTTCGTTTTCAGCAACATTGGTAGACACTCCTTTTTTAACATCTTCCGTAAGACTGACCTTTTAGACAGCCAATGTTTTTTCAGACAAAAGGGTCACAGCGGGTTGGAATTCCAATCCGTGAGCGTCAGCGACTGCTTGATGCGTCAATACTCCGTCCAGTGTATTGATTCCTTTCAGAATCGCCTCATTCTCAAGGCTAGCTTGCGCATACCCTTTTCTCGCGATTTCCAGTGCGTATGGGACGGTTACGTTGGTCAGGCCAATCGTCGACGTTTTGGGTACTGCACCTGGCATGTTCGCCACCGCATAATGGACGACACCATGTTTTTCATAGGTCGGTTGATCATGCGTGGTAATCCGATCAACGGTTTCGAATATACCTCCCTGATCAATGGCTACATCCACGATAACGGCTCCGTCCTTCATCGTTTTAACCATCTCTTCGGCAACCAGTTTAGGCGCTTTGGCACCAGGAATAAGTACCGCCCCTATAACAAGGTCCGACTCCGCAACAGCTTCTGCGATGTTCAGCGGGTTGGACATCAACGTATTGATGGCATTACCAAAGATATTATCCAGCTGCCGTAATCTTTCAGGATTGAGATCGATAACGGTTACGTCGGCACCGAAACCGACAGCTAATTTTGCGACATTCAATCCGACGACGCCACCGCCGATGATGGAAACTTTACCACGTCTAACCCCAGGTATCCCGCTTAGCAGAACTCCTTGACCCCCATGGGTTTTCGCGAGAAACTGTGCCCCGACCTGGGCAGCCATCCTACCTGCGACTTCACTCATCGGGGTCAATAACGGCAGGCTTCGATCCTCTAATTGGATCGTTTCATAAGCGATGCTTACTACTTTTTTATCAAGAAGGGCTTTTGTCAAAGCAGGTTCTGCAGCCAAATGTAAATAGGTGAATAAAATCAAACCTTCTCGAAAATAACCATATTCTTCTGGTTGCGGTTCTTTTACCTTCATCACCATTTCTTGAGCCCAAGCCTCCCGGGCAGTCAAAGCGATTTCGGCGCCTGCGGCCACGTAGTGCTCATCCGTAAAGCCAGAACCAAGTCCGGCACCTGTTTCTATATAGACTTCGTGACCTGAAGCCGTTAGACTGAAGACTCCAGATGGAGCCAATGCCACACGATTTTCGTTATTTTTTATTTCTGTCGGGATACCGATACGCATATGAAACTTCCTCCTTTATATTTAGCTCTCTTGAAAGTAGGTTACGGAAAACAATCATATATATAGCTCTAAATCACTTGGGGATGTATTCTTTGTTGGTCCATTCCATTGATGTAGCATACCCTCTTGAGGCATCATCTTCTGGAAGGTAGTTCGGAGCGACTTCCTTCAATACAAATCCATTGTTCTTCTGGAACGTCAATACAGGATCGTAGATTTCATCATTGATGACCTTTTCAACATACTCCTGTGCTGACATGTAATCGGAATATTTATAGTAGTAAGGAATACGGCCGCCGATGATAATGCTCTTCAGATTCAAATCCTTACAAACCTGTTTGCGTGCGTCATACAAACGACGCCCGAGCTTCAACTTCCGGTAAGCTTGGTGGACACTCACTTCGACCCCATAAAGATTCAAGCCATCGGGATTATGGTTCCTGATATACCCATTATCGGAAATCGCTGTGTAGGAATGATTGTCTGCATAGTCCTCGATATTGATAATGAGACTCGAACACGAACCGACAATCTTCCCTTCATATTCAACACAGATCTGCCCCTCGGGGAAAATTTTGGCCTGGCTAGCGAAATGCTCCCTTTTGAATGAGATATTCGGGCCGAAGCTGTCATCAGATAGTGCAGCCACCTCCAATACATCTTCCTGTGTAATGTTTCTGATCACGATTTCTTTCTCTAACTTGGGTAAATCAATGCTGGACATATATCCATCCGCTCCTTCCATTATTGTGTTTCGTCTTAGTTTCCTGTGCTGATGGAGACAAATTTCTCTTCCAGATATTCCAATAAGCCGGACTTCCCACCTTCTTTACCCATACCACTCTCCTTGATTCCTCCGAATGGAGCTTGTGGGACAATTGGCGCAGGATCATTGATTCCAACGATGCCATACTCTAATTCCTTCATCATGCGATGTCCTCTTCCAAGATCATTCGTGAAGCAATAGGCTGCTAGGCCATAGCTCTCGTGGTTTGCTCTCTCGATGATTTCCGCTTCATCTTTGAATGTGAAAATAGGTGCAACCGGTCCGAATGTTTCTTCAGTAGAGATCTTCATGTCATCATGCGCGTAGTTGATGACTGTCGGTTCGTAAAAGTTGCCTGCGGAATTTTCGGCACGCTTTCCACCACATAATACCTTTCCGTTTTGCCTGACCGCATCCTCCACATGGCTTTCTACTTTTTCTAAAGCCTGACTGTTGATAAGCGGACCGACATCAACACCTTCCTCGATTCCATTTCCGACTTTTAATTTCGCAGCTTCTTCAGCAAGTCTCTTTCCAAATTCTTCAGCAATACTCTCTGCAACATATAACCTGTTCGTACTGATACATGTCTGTCCAGAGTTCTTGAACTTCGTCACAAGAACGCCTTGGATTGCAGCGTTAAGATCTGCATCCTCGAATACGATCAATGGGGCATGCCCCCCAAGCTCCATAGACGTTTTCTTGACCGTGTTCGCTGCTTTGCGCAAAAGCAATTTCCCCACATTTGTCGAACCAGTGAACGTCAGCTTGCGTACATCAGGATTTTCAGTCAATTCGTCACCGATCTCTTCAGCTGGTCCGATGACTAGATTGGCTACTCCTTTTGGCAATCCAGCCTCATGGAAACATTCAAAAACTTTAATGGCTGACAGAGGTGTGGATGGGGCTGGTTTCAATACAACCGTACAGCCTGCCGCCAGTGCTGGACCTATTTTCCTAGTGATCATAGATGCCGGAAAATTCCAAGGTGTGATCGCAGCCGTGACTCCAACTGGTTCCCGTAAAACCATCAGATGCTTATCTGAGTGGGAGGCTGGGATTGTTTCTCCGTAAATTCGTTTCGCTTCTTCGGCGTACCAATCCAAATAGCTGATTGCTCCGCCTACTTCTCTTTTTGCGTCAGGTAGCGGTTTCCCCATTTCCAACGTAATCGTTCTGGCGATATCATCCACTTTCTCTCTCATCTTCGCGACTACTTTTGCCAGGTATTCACCACGTTTTTGTCCAGTCTCTTTCTTCCAGGTTTTGAACGCTTCCTTTGCACCTTGGATCGCTTCACGTGTCTCTTCACGTCCTCCAGATGCAACCGAATCGATGAGTTCTCCCGTCGCCGGGTTGAAAACGTCTAACGTCTTACCGGAATTTGATCTTCTCCATACTCCATTTATATAAAGCATGATTCATCCTCCTTGATCAGGTATTATGCAAAAACTTAGTGTCATAGCTAAATGAGAGTCGTCTCAGCTTTATCGATGCTTTTTTTCAAATACAGTGATCGACTCATCCAAAATATTGATAATGTCTTGCACTTGTTGTTGGTTGATGATCAATGGTGGTGCAATCGCCACGATGTTCCTGCCTACTTTGGAAACGAGCGGACGGAGGATCAACTTACGATTGAAGCATTCCTCTGTCACTTCAGTCGCCGGTAATAGAGCAGGATCGAATGGAACTTCTTTATCACGATCGGCATACAATTCAAATCCGGCGAGCAGTCCCAATGCTCGTGTATTGGTCACACTTGGGTGTCTTTCTTTCAGGTAATCGAATCCTGCCTTCAGCTCGTATTCCATGTTTTTCGCATTGGCTACGATATTGTCCCGTTGTAGGATTTCAATATTCTTTAGTGCTACTGCACAGGCGGTAGGATGTCCACTGTAGGTGAAACCGTGAGCCAGGACATCGTCATATTGAACGAGTGTATTCCGGATCTCATCCTTCAAAAGGACAGCGCCCAATTGTGAGTATCCGCTTGAAATCCCTTTAGCGACACACATCAGATCCGGAATGACACCCCAATTATCTACCCCGAACATCTCTCCTGTACGGCCAAATCCACAAATCACTTCATCTGCAATGAAAAGGACATTGAATTCGTTACAAAGCTTTCTGACTGCCTCGATGTATCCGTCAGGAGGAACATGGACCCCGCCTGAGCCTTGTACAGGTTCAAGGATGACAGCAGCAATAGTATCGGCTCCTTCCTTGTCGATCACGTCACGGATGCATCCCTCGTAGTTCGGATCACTTTTATCTCCCAATTCACAATTTGTGAGATGAGGTTTTGCATGATAGACTTCCGTCATACCAGATTTAGAGAATGTATGGAATGCAGGAATCGCTGTAGCTGTTTGAGCACCGATTGTCACTCCATGATACGATTGCTTCAATGCAATGATCTTCCTCTTTTGCGGGAGCCCTTTCAACTCCCAATAAAACCGGGATAGTTTGAACGCTGTATCGTTTGATTCGGATCCTCCGGATGTATAAAAGACAGCATTCAGATCACCAGGCGCCATCGTTGCAAGCTTTTCAGCCAAACGGACAGCAGGCTCATTCGAGAAACCAGCAAATGAAGAACTGAATGCCAATTTGGTCATCTGTTCTTTTGCAATCTCCGCAAGTTCCTCATTGCCATGACCGATATTGACATTCCAAAGCATTGAAAGTCCGTCAATGTATTGCGATCCATTCGTATCGCTGACATAGATGCCCTCCCCTTTGGAAAAACGTAGCTTCGGTCCATCCTCCACTAGAAGCTTAGGATTTGTGGTGGGATGAAGATAATGTCGTTTATCCAGTTCATCAAGATTGGTCGTCACAGAATCGTTCAAAATAAGTTGATTTGTCATGATCTAACCTCCTGCTATAGGTCGAATTTATATTCATAAATAAGTAATGCAATAATCATGCCAACTTCAAATTCCTTTATTAATGGGTTGTATGGAATCTTGAAGATTCTCAATTTATGCAAAAGCGCATAATGCTATTAGTAATTGCATGGAAGGGTTTTAGCGGACACCAGAGGCTTTATCTCACCAAAAAACACCGCATCCATTGGATTAACGGACATCAGAGACCTTATTTCCTCAAAAATCTTCAGAAAGTACCTTCCGAAGTACAAATAAAGGAACAGATGTCCTCTAATTTCTAAAATCACCCTTGCTTTCCCGGAATAACGAAATAGATGTCCTCTTTTTTTGATCACAAGAAAAAACGCAAGTGATTCCACACATGGAATCGCCTGCGTTTAAATATACTCTATAATTCTATTTTTTCTTGTTTCTGCAGAATCTTTTGATACTTCCGGCTTACGGCGGATTGGCTGATATCCAATGCTTTTGCTGCTTTGGTAGTCGTCTTGTACTTCTTCATTGCGAGCATGATCAGTTGTTCTTCCAAATGCTCCCGTGCTTCCTGAAGAGGAAGAATACCTGTGATCATGGGCTTCACTTTTCTCGATTCACCGAATCTTAGTGATTGATTGACGAATTCCGCACTGATGACATTGTCATCTGCCGTGACTACAAGTCTCTCTATTAGATTCTGCAGTTCCCGGATGTTACCCGGCCAATCATACACTTCTAATAGATTAAGTGCTTCAGGTGATAGATGATAATTCTTATCGTATTTTTCGTTCAACTGCTGGATGAAATGGAAAGCCAGTAATGGGACATCCTCCGGTCTCTCACGTAATGGAGGGATCTGGATCGGGATGACATTGATCCGGTAGAACAGATCTTCACGAAAAGTGCCGTCCTCCACCATTTTTTCCAAATTCCGATTCGTAGCAGCTATGATCTGAACATCAACTGGTATGGATTTAGTACTGCCTACCGGAGTAACTTCTTTCTCTTGCAGAACTCTCAACAGCTTTACTTGAAGCCTTGAAGGGAGCTCACTGATTTCATCAAGGAACAGAACGCCTTGATCCGCTTGTTCGAAATATCCGACCTTCCCTTTCGAATCGGCACCTGTAAAAGCACCTTTCGTGTAACCGAAAAGCTCGCTTTCCAACAAATCCTCAGGAATAGCTCCACAGTTGATTGTAAGGAATGGTTTCTCGCTGCGATTCCCTTCCCGATGGATCGTATTCGCGATCAATTCCTTACCAACTCCGGATTCTCCTAAAATGAGAACGGTCGAATCGAAATCGGCCAGCTTCTTCGTCCGGTTGATCACCTGTTCCATCTTAGAGCTGCAATAGATGATCTTATTGGCAAAGTCATCCTTACTCTTCAATTTCTCAAGTTCTTCCTTATAGTTCTTAGAGAGCCGTTTTGTTTCGCGTAGTTCTGATTTCAATTTCTTCGTTTCGGTAATATCCCTTGAAGCGATGATTATCCGATGGATTTCTCCATCCTCATTGAATACGGGGTTTGCTACTGCTAATACACTTTTTCCTGAAGGTGTCTGTTGCACGACGGACACCTTTTTCTTCTTATCACGGACAAGCCTTGCAACTGAAGGGGTGAAAACACCTTTTTCTTCAAATTCCAAAAGGTTCTTCCCGACCAGTTCTTCCAAATCATTCACACCCCAGAAATCAGGTATGAAATTCTCACTGTGGCGAAGGAGCTCCCCATCTTTATTTACGACAAGGATTTCATCATACATCGTAGCAAGGATGGCGTTCAAATCTGTATTCAAGTCTTTTACATATTCGATTTCCATCGCCATCTCTTCTACCATCGGCAAGTCCTGAACAATAATGATCATTCCGTCCACTTGCTTATTCTCATTGAGGATAGGACTGTAATCCACCAGTACCCCCATGTCGTCGGTGATATGGATCTGGTTCAGCAGGGTTTCCCCAGTAGAAAAAGCTTTATCTATATGGGCCTGGTTGAATGTCTCCCCCGCTGGCAGATTTATGATCTGATGATAGGTTGACTTGATCATCTTCAATCCTGACTCGTTACAGTTGACGATCTTCTTATCACTATCTATGACGAAGACACCCATCGGAATGGAGGACAACATCACTTTCAATAGATTGATATTTTGATTATCCTGGCGAAACAGTTCTACCAGGGCATCCTCCCGCCTGATATAACCTATGAATTCATTTTCTTCATTTTTGATCAAAGTAATATGTTCACCAAGGACCTGGAAAATGAACGGCAAGGATATCGGTTTCCCTTGTTTCCATTCGCCTACATTCGAAATGGGAATCGCATAGTCTTTTAAAATATTTGCAGTAAGATCAGAATCCTTCCCTCTAACACTATATAAATCATCCAAATAGACATAAGCATAAAGCTCATCGTCCTTCGTCAGGAACACAAAAGGTTGGTTCATGGCCGATAAGTGTTTCTGGAGATCACTTTTAGTGGAATCGATCGAAACACATGTAATAGGGCTCAGTTTATCCGTGATTGTATAATTCATAAGGCTGGCTCCTTCCCAAGATGACTGTATCTAAGGATTCATTATAACATTATTTTTCGGAAAATTAGGTTTATTACCTGTCCAACTGCCCATAAGGAAAGGGATCAATCGCTTCCACTCACAACCAGATCCTCCGCTATATAAACCAGAACCATACCTGAAATGACTTCTTCTCCTTCATACACTTCCAACGATCGGACTAAACCGCTTAATCCAACAGAAACTGTTTCAAGATCTCCATCACTCGTACGGATCTTGAATAGGGAATCCCATTCGTATATTCGGCAATTCTCTTGTACACAGATCTGTTCAATAACCCCATCACAAGGACTTATTATAATCTCATCGTAGCTCAATTCCCTCTTTGCCTCCCTTACATGAAGTTATGGTTTTGAGTTTCAATTATTTAGGCCTCCGCACGTTTCCTATCCGGTAAATCCAAATTCAAATTCGTTCCCTCAGCTTTTTCAGGTAAATACTCAATTTTGAAATTGAGGAAACCGTAAATGAGAGCAATGATCGGGCTTAACAGACATAAGAACGCGAAAGGCGCATAACTCAATGCAGATACACCGAGGGTCGCAAACATGAATGCCCCACATGTATTCCATGGTACAAGCGGTGAAGTCATGGTACCAGCGTCTTCAAGCGTTCTGGACAAGTTTTTCGGATGCAGATTACGATCCTGATAGGCCTTCGAATACATCCGTCCAGGCAGTATGATGGATAAATATTGATCGCAAGCGATAATATTGGCCGCGATACAGGTTGCCACCGTCGTTGCAATCAGGCTACCGGTCTTTTTAGCGAATGACAGCAAAGCTACTACAATAGCTTCCAAAATACCTGCTTTCTCAAGTATTCCTCCGAAAGACATAGCGATAAGAATCAAGGCCACGGTGTACATCATACTTTCCATTCCTCCATTGTTGAGGAGGTTGTCCACCACTTCAATACCAACATCTTTCGAAAATCCGTAATACATGACGTTTATTGCATCCCCGATCGCCATACCTTGGAATCCAATAGCAAAAATCACCCCGATGAGCGCTCCAATCGTAAGACCGGGGATGGCAGGCATTTTGAAAACCATCATGACAATGACTGCTAGAGGGGCCAGCAATAACCAAGGTGAAATGATGAATATATCACCCAATTGGTTTTGCAGGGCTTGTACCTCTGCGATACTGGACCCTTCTCCAGTGAACCGTAGACCGATGAAGGTGTAAATGATCAACGAAATGATCAGAGCCGGTATCGTCGTATACATCATATGCTTGATATGTTCAAAAAGCTCGGCGCCAGTAATACCAGGAGCCATGTTTGTCGTTTCCGATAATGGGGAAACCTTATCGCCAAAGTAAACACCTGAGATAACCGCACCAGCCACCATAGCTAAATCTACCCCAAGTCCTTGTCCGATCCCCATTATTGCAATACCGATCGTTCCTGCTGCAGTCCAGGCGTTACCTGAAGCCAATGCTACGACACATGAAATAGCACACGCAGACACCAGGAAATATTGAGGTGACAACAGATCCAAACCATAAAAAATCATTGTCGGTACAATCCCTGCTGCAATCCACGAACCGATGATGGCTCCGATAATCAGCAAAATCATGATCGCCTGTAATGATAAACGAATGGTATTAAGGAAAGAGGTTTCAATTTCATTCCAGGAATATCCTAACCAAATTGCAATGATTGTAGCGACGAACCCGCTTAATAACAACGGAATGTGCGGATCGAGTTCAAAAATCGATATCCCAAAATATAAGGATACGATCATGAACACAATCGGGATCATAGCTACCTTTAATGACGGTCTTTTAACTACCTTCTTGTTTTCTTTCAAAATGAATCCCCTCACATTCAACGTATTTGGGCTGAAATATTTCACCAGCCCGCTACCTTCTATAAATGCAAGTTTCATGCCAAAGTATCATTTTTGTTTTATTCGGACAATTCGGATTACAGAAAGTGAATTTTTACCCATTTTTGCATAGATTATTTATTTTTTCATAAATATTCGAGAGGAAGATTATTTCTTTAAACCAAAAGTTTTAATAAACCTTATTCAATATTTTATTTGTTATCCGATAAAATAGCAAAAAGAGACTACCCCTTGAAAAGGTTAGTCTCCATAATTGATAGAAGATGACCTGCCTGAGCAAGTCATCTTTCATATTACTGATCTATCTTATTGATTTGAAGTAAGGTTCAACGTATGAGTACCTGCGCTCAGGTCTAGATAATAGGAGCCGCTTCCGGAATAAGAAGAAACTTTAAGGGTGTAAGTTCCTGTTGTTGTCGGTTTGAACGTGATCGTTTCCTGACGTTCCGTGCCTTCTGCCTTTGCAACCTGTTGGCCTGATGGATTGTAGAGATAGACATCAAAATCAGGAGTGCTTCCCCACCATAAGAATCCAGGCTGCCAATCAGGGATGATCAATGTTACTGCCGGAGGATAGTTCGTGTTGTCGATATTGAATTGATAAGTATCAGCTGTTCCGGATCCACCTAGAGAGTTTTGCTCTGCGAAATGGTTAGGAGTAGCGATGTTTGTACCTGATAAGTTACCAGCATCACTGATTGCTGCAAAACCGTCCAAACGGCCATGTCCATAATCGACATCCTTACCTGCTGGACCCCAGTCTTCAGCTGTATCCGCTAGGATATTTCTCACCTGGTTCGGGGTGAGAGCGGAATTCGCTTCAAGCATCAATGCGATCGTACCTGCAGTGAAAGGGGTCGCCATGCTGGTGCCCGAATAGGTACATATCCATTACCGCTGTTTGCTTGAGCTGCAGTCAGATTATAACCTGGTGCGATGATATCAGGCTTGATGCGTCCATCAGCTGTTTCTCCTCTGCTTGAGAAATAAGCTAGGAAAAAGCCACCTTCACCAACATCTGCTCCTGCCCCTACAGTAATCGCCTTTTCAGCTGCACCCGGGGATCCAACCGTTTTCTTGCTCGGACCAGAATTACCAGCTGCCACTATTGCGACAAGGCCAGCGTCAACTGCGTTATTGACTGCTTGGGAGGTTGAGTCCGTTCCATCAGAGCTGGCTGGTGTTCCTAAACTTAAGCTCAACACTTCAATACCGTACACATCCTTATTTTCCACAGCCCATTCAATACCCGCTGTAACGGTACTCATACTCCCGCTTCCCTGGCTGTCCAACACTTTGACACCGACTAATGCTGCCCCTGGAGCAACACCTTTGTGTGTCGGATTACCGTCTCCATCACCAGCCACAGTACTCGCTACGTGCGTCCCATGCCCTTGATCGTCATAAGGAGTGGTACGATTATTGACAAGGTCCTTCCAACCGATGACTTTCCCTTCATCCAGATCAACATGGCTGGCGTCGATTCCTGTATCGATGACAGCTACGACCTGGTCATCTTTCGAATAAGAAGAGACATTTCCATCGCCATTCCCGGTCAATCCATAATCAGCTCTAGCTTTTTCAGTACCGAACCATGTATTTGCTGTCCCATTGAACACTTTGACTGGTGCATCATATTCAACTGATTTGACGAATGGCAGCTTTTCTAATTGTTGAATTTGCTTTTTCGACATCGATGCAGCTACACCATTGATCGCCTTATCGAATGTGAATTTCGTCTCGAACTTTCCGACTTTGTTCATGATCGCTTCATGCGCTTTTTGATTTGCCATCGAGTCATCGAAACGGACGATAACCTCAATCTTATCTGATGCCTGCTTTTCACTAAGTATCGATTCAAGATTATCGAATAATTTGTTATTGTCTTCGTTAACCATAGCAGGTGCAAAATCGGGATTTTTCGCTTGTTGCAGCTTTTTTCCTGGCTCAGCACCGCTGACTCCTCCTAAGGATGTCAATAACATACTTGTTGCTAATACTGCTGATGCGACAACATGTTTCTTTTTCATTCCTTTTCCTCCCTCAAATTTTGTTACTTTTTAGAAGTATTTTGATTTTTCTGTAATTAAATCGTATTACATTTGACCTAGGATATAATGAGGGAAAAGGATGTAATAACCGATTTACTAAACTATGTAAAATGTAGGATTTATTTCTATATGTGTTTTTTAGGGCCAGTTCGACCATCCTATCTAATGAAGTGTTTTATCTTTTTAGTTGATGGGAAATGATTGATATACTTTAAATACACAAATATTCATTGGGAGGTATCAGTTATGGCAGGCCAAAACGGTGCGATTGTCCAACATTCACTAGATGCACTATTAGAAGACGAGTCCTTTTTACCAGATTTGAGAGAACAGGATAGAAAGCAAGCTTTTACTTCTCTTACTGCGATCCTATCAACACCGAACCATATACATAAATCGTTTTTACGGATTGCTTTAGAGAATGGAAAAGTTGTACGGATTCCAGCATTCCGTGTTCAACACAACAATACACTTGGTCCCTATAAAGGCGGGATCCGGTTCCATGAATCTGTAAATGAAGATGAGGTCACGAACCTCGCTTCACTCATGACATTGAAAAATGCTCTTCATGAAGTCCCTTTCGGAGGAGGTAAAGGCGGGGTCATCATCGATCCGAGAGACTTTACCGTCAATGAATTACATCAAATTTGTAAAAAATATGTCCACTATTTCAGTGACATTTTGGGCCCAGATAAAGATATTCCGGCACCTGACATGGGAACTGGGGACCGTGAAATGGACTGGATGATGGCCGAGTACAAAAGCATACGCCCCGGAACCCCATACCGTGGAAGTTTCACAGGTAAAAGTATAATTAATGGAGGTTCATTGGGAAGAAGAGAAGCGACAGGTAAAGGGGTATATTTCACCTACCGTTACATGATGTCAGATTTCTTACAGGACCATAAGGAATGGCTCGGTGCACAAGAGAACCCTTTTGCGCAGACCGCATTAAATAATAGTGATCGACAATTGAAAATGGCTGTCCAAGGCTTTGGTAATGTAGGTTCTGTTGCCGCGCTTGAAGCTTACCAATGTGCACACTTGAAAAATCGAGTTGTTGCTGTCAGTGACCGTAATGTCACGTTATATAACGAAGACGGATTAGATATTCCGGCCCTTGTAGATTTTACTGCTAATAATAACGGGGAACTTCCTACCACAGAAGAAGAACTTAAAGGATTGGAAATGAAGGTAGAACTTCTTAATCGTGAAGAGGTTCTATACCTCGATGTCGATGTGTTGTTCCTGGCGGCTCTTGAAGATCAAGTCCATAAAGATAATATGGAACGGATAAAAGCGAAAATCATCGTCGAAGGAGCGAATGCCCCAGTGACTACGGAGGCCGATGAATATTTAGCTGACAAAGGCGTCATCATCGTTCCGGATATCCTTGCGAATGCCGGCGGGGTTATTGTTTCCTATTTTGAATGGGTACAAGGTCGGGAAACGCAATTTTACAGTGAAGAACAGGTATTCAAGCTGTTATTTGATAAGATGCAAAACACCCTGGATACGATTTTACCGCAGTTTTTCGGAGATCCATTCCCTTTGAGGCAAAATTGTTATATCCATGCCGTCATGAAGCTTTCTACAGTACTGTTCCGACAAGGAAAATTGTATTGATAAGTGAAGAAAAGAAAGCGATCTTTAAAAAAGCAGGTGCTAACGTGAAAAAAGTGAAATTATCTTTAAAATTTCAGGATTATCTTTAAAATTTCAGGGTTATCTTTAAAATCGAGAAATCATCTTTAATTTCAAAATCACAAAGGGAGTGATCATCTAATAATCAATGATCACTCCCTCTTCTTCAGTATAAGCCAGCCTTCGACAGGTTTTTTTATCCTCGATGTAGCATGAATGTCAAGATGATGAAGGCTGCCAGTTTACTGGTCATGTTTCTGAAATCCACAGCTGGGTCGATTTCCACAATGTCCATACCTTTGACCATCGGCTCTTTTGCAAGCATTTCGATACCCTCTATTAGATCATCACTTGTCATTCCGCCTGGTCCGATAGCAGGACATCCTGGGGCGAAAGCTTGATCCAGAACATCCATATCTAAAGAAATATAGATGACATCGACATGTGCCTTTAGTTGCTGAATGGAATGGTGCAGGACATCGGTCAGGCTCTGCTCTCTTACATCTTTCATTGTGTAAACCGTCACGCCATGTTCCTTACCATACTGATGATAAGGCTGGCTGTTTGAAAAGTTACGGATCCCGATTTGTATCAATTGAGCGCCATTTATGACCCCTTCTTCTATAAGCGCTCGGAATGGCGTGCCGTTTCCAGTCCCTCCATCTTCCCGATTGCGGAGATCATGGTGGGCATCAAATTGGATGACTCCGACTTTCTTTCTATTTTCCGAAAAAGCACTGATGCTCGGATAACTAATAGAATGATCTCCACCCAGGATAATCGGAACCAAATCTGGCTGCTCTTTCAATACATTGGTAAGAGTTTGATAGATTCGATCATGTGATGCCGGAATATCAGTCAGGTGCATTTCGACATCACCGAAATCAGTGATCGTCTCCGACTCAAGATCTTTTTCTTGTTCGATTGCATAGGTCGAGAGTGTCGAAAACATTTGCCGGACGACACCCGGTGTTTGGGATGCTCCAGAGAGACTGATCGAAGGCTTTGATAATGGTGCCCCTATTAGACCAATGCCGGTTACCTGGCTTTCCCCGTCCCATGGATGAATGATTTCATGGGCTTTTATGACTTGGGAATCTTTGAAACCTGCTTCCCCTGCTTTTTTAAGATATGGAAACTTTGCCAATACGCTCTCCCCTTTCAAAGAGAGTTTCACCATTTTTCAGTACTGTTTTCACATGATTGACGCCGTAATGGTATGGAATATACAGATAGTTCGGTGCATCCCAGATGACAAGGTCAGCGTTTCGTCCTTCTTGTATTTTCCCTGCTTGCTCCCCGCATCCGATCGAATATGCAGCATTTACCGTGACCGCATTCCAAATCTCTTCAGGAGTCATCCTCAATTTTAATGCCGCCAGATTCATGATGAACTGGAGGTTTTCAGTAGGAGAGCTTCCTGGATTGAAGTCCGTAGCCAGCGCCACTGCCGCATTCCCTTCAATCATCTCACGAGCTTTCGCGAACTCGTTTTTATTCAGATAGAAGGTCGTTCCTGGTAAAAGAACCGCAATCGTGTTTGTTTCCCCCAATTTCCTGATTCCTTCGTCAGAGGCTCCGACTAAGTGATCGGCTGAAATCGCCCCGACTTCACATGCCATTTCAGTTCCTCCTAGAGGATCGATTTCATCCGCATGTATTTTAACGTCAAAGCCCAATTCCTTCGCTTTACTCAAATACTTGCGTGATTCCTCCACAGTAAAAACGCCTGTTTCACAAAAGATATCGATGAAGCTTGCGAGCTCTTGTTCTTTGATAGTCTCCATGACTTTGACCATTTCTTTAAGGAAGGCTTCAGACTTTCCTTTGTATTCGTGAGGAATGGCATGAGCACCTAAATACGTTGAAACGATATCATTCTTTTGGTTTTCTTGAAGCCGCTTGATGACACGAAGCTGTTTGAGCTCTGTATCTGCATCCAACCCATAACCGCTTTTCGCTTCCAACGTAGTGATTCCATAGCTTTGCATCCGTTCCAAATGAAACACTGCTCTTTCATAGAGAGTGTCTTCGTCCGCTTCACGGGTCGCCTTAACAGTCGATAAAATTCCGCCTCCCTGTTTCAGGATCTCCAGGTAAGGGACCCCTTGTTGTTTAAGGGCCAATTCGTGTTCGCGTGATCCTCCGAAAACGAGGTGCGTATGCGGGTCCACTAAACCAGGTGTAACCAGCTTCCCTTCGCAATCGATCTCATCTGCTGTTTCAATGATTGGGGCCTGATCAGCAGGACCTGCATAGGCGACTTTCCCATCCTTGATGGCTACCACAGCTTTTTCTACCAATCCGACTTCTTTCATTGCTTCACCTTTACGGATTCCTTCTGATCCTTGCATCGTCAGTAACTGACCGATATTTTTCAAAAGTAGATCTGCTTTAACTGTCATGTTATACTTCGCTCCTTCCGCTCACGTTGCTTTTATCCAACATCGGGATTCGGACACCCTTCTCTCTGGCAGTTTGGATGGCAAGCTCATAGCCTGCATCAGCATGTCTTACCACGCCCATACCAGGGTCAGAGGCAAGCACACGTTCAAGTCTCTCTGCTGCTTCCTTCGTGCCATCTGCAACGATGACCATGCCTGCATGCTGTGAGTATCCCATTCCCACACCACCGCCATGATGGACAGAAACCCAGCTTGCCCCGTTGACTCCATTGATCAACGCGTTCAGGATCGGCCAGTCACTGATGGCATCACTGCCATCTTTCATCGATTCTGTTTCCCTGTTTGGAGAAGCTACAGAACCACAATCGAGGTGGTCACGTCCGATCACGATCGGTGCGCTCACTTTACCGCTTTCAACCATGTCGTTGATGATTTTGCCAAGCTTTGCCCGATCTCCGTACCCTAACCAGCAGATTCGTGACGGCAGCCCCTGGAATGCCACTTTTTCCTGTGCCATGCTGATCCATTTGCATAAATGCTCGTCATCGGCGAATTCTTTCAAAATCACTTCGTCGATCGCATAAATATCTTCAGGGTCCCCAGAAAGGGCTGCCCATCTGAATGGCCCTTTTCCTTCACAGAACATAGGCCGGATGAAGGCTGGTACAAATCCTGGAAAGTCAAAGGCACTCTGGAAACCTTCATCTTTTGCAACTTGACGAATATTGTTTCCATAATCAAAAACGATCGCGCCAGCTTTTTGTAAATCAACCATCGATTCAACATGCTTCCGGATGCTCTCTTTCGATTTTTGAATATAGGTTTCCGGGTCTCTCTTCCGTAATTCTTCGCCCTCTTCGAGCGTGAATCCGACCGACAGATACCCGTTCAATACATCATGCGCAGACGTCTGGTCTGTTACAAGATCCGGAATTTCACCACGTTTAACGAGTTCAGGTAAAATGTCTGCTGCATTTCCTAGTAGAGCGATTGAAAGCGGCTCTTTTTTCGACATTGCTTCTTTTGCTAGTTTCAATGCTTCGTCGATCGTCTCGGCTTTCGTATCGCAATACCTCGTTTCAATCCGGCGCTGGATCCGATGAGGATCGCATTCTATCGCGATGACGACCCCATCATTCATCGTGACAGCAAGCGGTTGAGCACCACCCATTCCACCAAGACCTGCAGTTACGGTCAATGTTCCGGCAAGCGTACCCTCGAAATGCTTTCTTGCCGCTTCTGCAAAAGTTTCATAAGTCCCTTGTAAAATGCCCTGCGTTCCGATATAGATCCAGCTTCCTGCTGTCATTTGCCCATACATCATCAAACCTTTTTGCTCCAGGTCTCTGAAGGTCTCCCAATTGGACCAGGCTGGAACAAGATTCGAATTAGCGATCAATACCCGCGGGGCGTTCTCATGGGATTTAAAAATTGCGACCGGCTTTCCGGATTGGACCATCAACGTTTCATTGTTCTCAAGGTCTTTCAATGATTCTACGATTGCATCAAAGCTTTCCCAATTCCGTGCAGCTTTCCCGATTCCCCCGTATACAACCAGCTCTTCAGGTTTTTCTGCCACTTCTGGATCCAAGTTGTTCATCAGCATCCGTAAAGCTGCTTCCTGAACCCAACCCTTCGTATTCAACGTTGTTCCTCTAGGCGCTTGAATTTTTTTCATTATAATTCCTCCATTTTGGAATTTATTGTTCGATCAAAATGTCTACCCAATTAGTTTCTTTCAAATCCTGTGACAATCTTTCAATATCTTTGGCGAAGACACGGTCGCCTGTGATGCTTGAAGCAATCCCTCTTCCGGTCCAGTACTTTCCGAGTCCGCTGTGCCATTAAATCAATTCCCCTGTATTCGACGGCCTGCATAGCACAGAACCATTCGATGGCAAGAACATTCCGGGTATTCTGAATCACTTGATACGCATGCCGTGATCCGATCGTACCCATGCTCACATGGTCTTCCTGGTTCGCTGACGATGGGATTGAATCGACACTTGATGGATGAGCTAATGTTTTATTTTCAGAAACGAGGGAAGCGGCTGAATATTGCAGAATCATGGCACCAGATTCCACTCCAGGGTTTGCAGATAAAAACGCTGGTAGGTCACTCAATTGTGGATTGACCATCCTTTCGATCCGGCGTTCTGAAATGTTCGCCAGTTCAGCGATTGCAATGCTCAAGAAATCCATGGCGAACGCAATCGGCTGTCCATGGAAGTTGCCACCGGAAATCACCTTTTTCCCAAAATCGAAAATGAGTGGATTATCCGTTGCAGCGTTGATTTCAATCTCGAGCTTTTCTTTCACGTAATTCAACGCCTGCCAGGTCGCCCCATGAACTTGTGGAATACATCTCAAAGAATAAGCATCCTGGACTCTCACTTCTCCTTGGCGGGTCGAAAGCTTGCTTTGCTTTAAATACATCCTGATTCGCTGAGCGACACCAACCTGCTCGGGATATCCTCTCGCCTGGTGGATTTCCTCTTCAAACGCATCCGTTATACCTCTCAATCCCTCTATTGTCATCGCACCGATCAGTTCACTTTGATAGGCGAACTTTTCGGCTTCGAGATAGGCTACTACCCCTCGCTGTCATCGCTTGAGTGCCGTTGATCAAGGCGAGCCCTTCCTTGGCACTTAATACGAGCGGAGATAAATTTTCACTTTTTAATGCTTCTTCCCCAGTAACCCGATTTCCTCTATAGTAAGCTTCACCTTCACCGATGAGTACTAGTGCTAGATGTGATAGAGGGGCTAAATCTCCGCTTGCTCCTAAAGAACCTTGCTGCGGGATGATGGGATGGATTCCTCTATTGATACATTCGATCAATAAATCAATGACTTCCTCCCGGACCCCGGAAAATCCCTTCAACAAAGCGTTCGTCCTTAATAACAGCATCGCTCTGCTCACAACCTCTGGAAAGGGTTTCCCCACCCCGCACGCATGGCTCCTAATCAGGTTGAGCTGCAATTCTTCTACTTGTGATGGCTCGATCCATACATCACTCATTTTCCCAAATCCAGTCGTAATACCGTAGACAACTTCATGGTTGGAAACGATCTTTTCAACGGATTTACGGCTCACTTTTACATTTTCAAGGCTTTCGGCTGATGCTTGAACAGGTTCACTTTCAAATAAAACGTGATAGATTTCTTTTAACGTCAATGTGTTCCCCGTAAGCGTGATCACATTAAATCCCCCTTCCTAATGCACTACCAATTTAGCGAGATAAAATCCCATCAAAAAAGCCGCTGACCCGATATTTCAATCGGTCAACGGCTGTCGGCTTTCTATTGAGTTTATTGGAGTATGAAGCTTATGCAAAAATAAATCTCGCATTTTGGTCAACTTCTTTCATAATTTTCCTAATTCTATAATAACATTTTTAGTGTAAACGGTTTTTCATTCATTTGTCAATGACAACTCAAAACTGGACAAGTTGTTTTTCAATTCTATCAATCTTCCAATCGTGTGTATAAAAAGCTTGTAGTGTGGACATTCTGTTAGTACTTAATCGAAAAAAATCGAGGGGGAAATGGGAATGATCGAAACTCAACGCTTGATCGTCCAATGTTCGATGTTACGTCAACCGACTTTACATGAATCTGCAGCCGATTTTTTTGTAGGCTTTGATAGTGAAAATACACCGTACTTATTCTTACCTACTTCTCATGGTGTGCTTGAAGATCATGAACTTTATGCTGTTCCGGTTTTAATGAGAAAGAAAGAAGCATCCTTGTATTTGCTCGATGATACGATCCTGGCAGTCGATTTGGATGACATGATTGAATTCCATTGTGATCTCACCTATTACTTCGGTCCTGAATATAACATGTTGAAGAAATATTTGAAAAGTACGGAATACCGTTCTTATGTAATGTGGAGTAACGGTATGCGGCAGGATCAAATCAACGAATTGCTTGATTCATATGCTGCCGCAGATTCGGAAGAACTTAGACAGTCGATCAGGGAAAAATTAAGCCGTTATAGTGGACAAACCAGTAAATAAAAATTAACTATGAAAAAATGGCCTACACCTTCGTTTGTGGCCATTTTTTTATGGAAAGTAGCTGGTTATGGTTCAATTGAATGAAATTAGCTCAGAACAGTTAAATCAATCGACTTATCTTTCCAAACCAAGGTACAAACTTTACAACTCAAGAATTATCCCAAATAGGAGATTTTCTTTATGGAGAGAGTGACCTCAAGGTAGATATCCTTTTCGGTCACTCTTTATTATTTATACGTAATGGCATGACGTCCCATCTGCTCCCAGCCTTTCTGAAATTGGGATTTAGGAATTTTGCGGTTCTTCATGCCAGCTAGAGGATCATTGAAGTAGATATTTTGTTCATCGTACCCGGTGATCAAAACTGAATGTTCCTTATAAGTGATCATCATCTTCCCTTGCGGTGTCTGCCATTCAACCCAGTACTTGTCAGGTACATGGGAGAATAGAATATTATTGATGACCCACACAGGCTTCTCATTTTCCACATGCTGCATGACGTCTTCAAAATCTGCCCCGGTAAGATTGACAATTCGCCCTGGAAGGTACTGCTCAGCTAAATCAGCAATCGGATTCGAGTAAACTCCTAAGCCTGGCTTGTTTATATCATACATATTTCCGACAAATCCCTGATTCGGATTTCCGAAATAGGTAATGCCATTTTTTCTTTGGTAAGGAGTCGTGTCTTTTCTGACCTCTTTAGCCAGAGTCATTTTATCGACATTCAATCCTGCATGCCGCAACAACATTGCAAGGCTGGTGACTTCACACCCTCTTGGTAATTCAGGTAACTGTTTGATTAAAGGAACCTGTAACAGGACCTTTTGTTTTTCTATGGTTTCAACAGTTTGAATTTCCTTGAATGAGGAAGATATCTTTTCCGGTTGCTTGGAAATCGTAACGGAATTGCTGCAGCCTGCAACGAGCATTGCACAGACGATAGCAGTAGAAATTTTCCTCATTATCATACCCCATTTTTTTGGGATGTATGATTAGGTTCACCAGCTTATTGGAACGAAAAACATATGACTTATTGGTAATTCGACCAACATATATATCAATCCGTTTGAATATCTTGCTTATTTTTGTAAAAAATAAAAACAGCCACTGATTAGACTGTTTTTTCATATTCTGATTCATCTTTTTTATATGAAGTCATTCCGAATGTAATTGAACTTACACCGATCAGACCGAGTATGAATGAAAGAATGTATGGCATTGAGTATAGAAAGAGTGAGGATTGAGCTTCATGGATCTTCGTTGAACTTAGAAGCGTATCCCACCAGTTGAAACCGACCACGCTGACTAAAATCAGTACGATACCACTTACAATTTGTTTAATTTGTTGAGCTCCCCTTTGAAGTATATGTTGTTGTAAACTACTATTTCCTTTTTAATTCACAACGAAACCTTTTTTGTCGAAAGGGGGTAAAAGTCCTAGAAATTATTATCCAGGTATAATTTTTTCTGCTCAATTTATGAAATCCACTCCCTTTCAGCGGGATAAAGAAAAGCGGAAGCAACCTGCTTAGTCACGTTGGTCACTGGAAGACTGACGAGGAGGCTCGAACCAAACAAAGTTCGATTCTGCGCGGGCTCTCGCCTGGCTCGCTTATCCGAGGAGTGTCGCGGATTTCGCTTTAAAAAAACAACTATCTATGAAGAAAACTTGGGAAATCAAGCTCTAGTATAGATTAAGCCCTAGTCCCTCCAAAAAGTAAATACTATTTACTTCGTGCGGAATGTTTGCTACCGAAGTGACCAGCTTGTGTTGTATGCTTATACTGAAGAAAGTATTAAATCATTTTACAGTGAAAAATTTATAACCATAATCAAACGCCTACTAAAAAAAGCTTTTTTATTTCAAAAAAATCTTTATAAATCATAAAATTCCATATTTGTCCTAATTCACTTGTCCATACAAAGTGAATCAAAGAGCATATTGTATTAGTGTGAGGAATCTCTCACTGGAGGCAGTGTTCAAAGGGGGTGTTAGCATGAGTTACTCTTACGGTGCTGGGTTTTCCTTGATCGTAGTATTGTTTATCTTGCTAATAATTGTAGGTACAGCGTTTGTATATTAAACCTTTTTGTACTTCCCCTAATCCTAAATAGTTAATTATAAACGCTTCACTGTAATTACTATTACCCTTCCAATCTTGTACGGAGTGAAAGTCACAACATCCCCCCTGTTGTGGCTTATTTTTTTATGAACTCCATCCCTTTCATCTTGAACAATAAGCGGCCATTAAACCTTAGCTTTTACTTCATCCTGGAACCACTTAGGCATTTTTCCATACTTATTTACATACTCAAGGTCTTCCTGTAGCTCCTCCAGCATGAATTTCACATCTTGGCGTACATCGATCGCTTGCAGCTGCAGGGTTTGGCGATCTTGTTTAGTCAAATAATCCCTGCAAGCTTCTGTATAAGAAAGGTGAACCTCGTGGATATACTCTTCAATTTCATAAACCTGTTGAAGTAGTAACAACATTTCGATACGATAACGGCGGAATTCATTCTTTTTGATTTTCAGATGCCGCTTTGCTGCCATCACTTCACGATCCAATCCTTTCTTCAAGGGCTGCACCCACTCGTTCAATCGATCCTTTTGTTCTCTTGTAAGGTGTGAACTTTCCTCTAACACCTTTCCTAGCTCTTCTGTCAATCCGTTCAGTTCTGATCGCACCGATGAAAGGTTTTCCTGATTGGATCGTTCGGCTGTATGCTTCTTTTCAAACAAATCTTCATATCGCCTCAGGAGCTTTTCTTTTTCTTCATCTAAATCTTCTTGTTCTATTTTTAAGCGTTGTAATTGTTCTTCATACTGCTTCTTTATTTGTTTATATTTCTCCAATTCTGGATACAAAACAGATTCCTCCTTAAATTCCGCTCATCCCTTATAGTATTCGAAAACAAATCGAAATTTTCGCATATTAAAAGTTTAATATAAATAAGTACTATAGATAGCGTTCAAACACCCTAAAGCTTATTATCGTTTCCAATTAATTCCTAACCCCCAGCAAATAGTTTCATAGCCGAAATGTGTCTATGTAACTATAAAAACTTAGGAGGTAGGAAAAATTGTTCAAGAAAATTCTTATTACTTCTTTACTATCCGCATCCATTTTTGGGGTTAACGCTGGTATCGGTCAAGCTTCTACTGGCCAAGAGCAGCCTCAAGTACATGTATATAAGCAAGTCGCTCAGGTCCAAATCGACCAAAACAAGGTTCAAGATTATGTCCAAAATTGCTTGAAGGGTAATGAACTTGACCCTGCAATTAAAGAAAAAATCTTGGAAGCTTTAAAAGAGGCTCAAAACCAGCAAGGTGAGAAAAAAGAAGAAGCTCCAGCTCCAGCTGAGCAGCCAAAAGCTGAGCAGCCAAAAGCTGAGCAGCCAAAAGCTGAGCAACCAAAAGCTGAACAGCCTGCTCCAGAAAAGGAAGCAGCTCCAGCTCCAGCACCTGAACAAAAGGCAACTCCACAAGAGCAGCCTAATACAGAACAACAAAAATCAGAACAACCAGCTTCAGAAGGTGAATTCCAACTAACTGCTGATGAGCAGCAGATGGTTGACCTTGTGAACCAAGAACGTCAAAAAGCTGGACTAGCTCCATTGGAAGTTGATCCTGCATTGACGAAGATGGCGCGTGCAAAATCAAAAGATATGATCGACAACAACTATTTCAGCCATAATTCACCAACATACGGATCTCCATTCGATATGATGAAACAATTCGGTATCGAATACAACACAGCTGGTGAAAACATTGCTGGAAACAGTTCAGTAGAAGGTGCACATACTTCTCTAATGAACTCTGACGGCCACCGCAAAAACATTCTTGGCAGCCAATATACTAAGATTGGTATCGGAATCGTTGACGGTGGACCATATGGTAAAATGTTCTCTCAAGAATTCACTGGTTAATAAAGATTTTAAGGAAGCATCAACCCAATCGGTTGGTGCTTCTTCTTTTTGGGTATAAATAGGAATAGGGAAAGAGGGATGAAGCAGATGAAATTGAATGATTTTTGGCTTAAATTCAGGCATAGCTTTTGGTTTTTACCCATTTTTTATGGAGCCCTGGCCCTCATCATGGCTATTTTGAGCATGTATCTGGAAGAAGCCATCCCTACTAAGAAAATCGCAGATTATGTGCCAAACGCACTGATGACTGACGTGAAAATCGGCCAAACCATTTTAAATGCGATTGCGGTTTCTGTCTTGACGATGACCACCATCACGTTTTCATCCATCATGGTGGTTCTGACTACATACTCGTCCCAGTTTTCGCCGCGGACTTTACAGGACTTCATCAGTGATGTCGTCACCCAGCGCGTTTTAGGTGTATTTACTGGTGGATTCGTCTACTCATTACTCTTATTGCTTTTTTTAAAGGATCTGAGTGATAAGAAATTATTTCTCGGGCCTGGCATTGCTGTCATCTGGGCGATAGTCTGTCTTGGATTCTTCGTCTTCTTCATCCATCATGTAGCAACATGGACACAGGTAAATAGTTTGATTGATAAAATCACCACTAGGACACAAGAGACGATCCAGAACAGCTTCCACTTGGGGATCGACCAGACGAAATCAAAGCAGCTTTCTGTAAAAGAAAATATCAATGAGCTCGAGAAAAAGGAACAAATTACGATCAATGCACCGACCTCCGGCTATTTACAAATGATCAAATTAGGACCAATTCTGAAAAAAGCTACGGACAACGATCATGTCATCAAAGTAGAACGAAGAATTGGTGATTATGTCCTGAAAGAAACACCATTATATTCCTATCTCGATACTACTTCTTTATCGAAAGAAGATAAAAATATGTACGAGGAATGCTTTGCGATCGGTCCAGAAAGAAATACGGTCCAGGATGTCGAATTCGGCATCCAAAAACTCGTGGAAATTGCTTTGCGTGCCATTTCCCCTGGTATCAATGATCCGCATACGGCGATCAATTGCATCAATCGGATTGGAACGATTTTAGCTGAGTTAGGCGAAATCATGTTTCCTCAGCCTTACTATTACGATGAGGATAATAATCTAAGGGTGATTCTCGATATCCAATCATATCGAGAATTGCTTTATAAAGCTTTCTATCAGCTCCGTCACTATGCAAAAGAAGATGTCTCGGTATGCGCTTCCACGATTTCCGTTTTGCATGGAATCGTTGAACGGAACAATCTTGATCGCTCCATCCATAAAATTGTATGGGATTTTGCCATCTATTTTATCGAGGGAATCGAAACCGATGTATTGTTGGAATGGGATAAACAATTCATAAATGAAAAAATCATACGTCTTGCCAAGACAATAGGACGTGAAAAAGAATACAAGCAAGTGAAATTGTAAGGGAACTGAGCCGATGGCTAAGTTCCTTTTTTCATAAAATACCGTAAAGGAGGGAAAATAGGACAGATGAACTGCGAGGTGTTTATTTTATGTTTTTGAAGAATTCCTTCCATAAGATCCATCAAAGTTTCTGGTATCTTCCTGCTTTCTATAGTTTAATTGCAACAATCCTTGCTTATGTTTCAGTAGAAGTAGACTTTTGGATGGATTTTCACCAGTTGCACATGCGCTTCCCAAGTTTCCTGATGACCGATCGCAATACGATACAGTTAGTTTTAGGTGCATTAGCAACATCAATCCTGACCATGACAGCAATCACTTTTTCATCTATCATGGTGCTTTTATCAACCTATTTATCTCAATACTCGCCTCGTACGCTCGATAATTTTTTGAGTGATATGGTGACTAGAAGGGTTTTAGGTATTTTTATCGGTTCATTCCTATATTTTGTCCTTGTCCTAGTATGGATGAACATTTCCGATCAACATAGCTTTTTAGTGATTCCCAGTTTAACTGTATTGTTTTCTGCAATATGCATCGGATTTTTTGTCTATTTCATCCACCATGTCGGAACATGGATCCAAGTCAACAACCTCATCCAGGATATCACGGATAATTGCCTTTCCATCCTGTCCTCCCATAAAGTGGATCGCTCAAATTTGGATACTTCTGCTACTTCTCCATGGTCTAGTTGGGAAAATGAAGAATATCAGCTGAAAGAATGCCGTAAAGCCACATCTAAGTTCTCAGGCTATCTTCAATTCATTGATTTAGACAGGATCGTCCAGCTTGCAACACGGGATGATTTGATCATACGTTTTGAAAAGAACATTGGCGATTATGTTGATGAAGGCACGGCCCTCTTTTCTTATTGGTCTTTAGATGACCATACTTTTGAAATAGAAGATTATTTGCAAAATATCCGTGTCGGAGCTCACAGGACCACAGAGCAGGATATCGAATATGGGATTCAGAAACTGACAGAGATCGCGCTACGGGCCATTTCACCAGCCGTAAATGACCCTTATACAGCAATAACCTGTATTCAGAGGCTTGGTAAAATTTTGTCACGATTAGCACAAACATCGTTGGAGGAACCTTATATTTATGACAATGAAAAAAACCTGAGGATCATCCTCAACACAGGTGAATTTTCACAGGTGTTGTACAAAAGCTTTTATCAGATACGCCATTATGGAAAACAGGATGTTTCCGTCATTGGAGCAATCTTTGAAGCGTTGACGTTGATCGCAGAAAAAAGCGCTCATCCTATCAAGGATTCGATTTGGAAGTTTGCAAAAGCGATCGTTGAAGGGATCGATCGTACTGCACTCATCCATCTTGACTTCCAGTACTTGAACTATAAACTGGATGAATTGGCACGCTTCACCGGACACCAGAAGGAAAAGCATCTGCTTTAGCCTGGTCTATACTACAGTCATTCTTAATCAAACGTACACAATTATTTAATCCGGCATTATTATTCTCCTTATAAGATGGTATTGTCCAAAACGTAAGGAGGGTATGTTTTATGTATAATTCAGTAGTAAAAACTGGATTGCTTACTTTAATGGCAGCAGTGATGATAGCTTGTATGCCATTGGAGAGGATCGATATTGCAAAAGCTAGAGAGACATCTTCAGGAGTAACAACAGAAAAGGTTTCCCTCGGCCAGGGTGATTTATCTGAAAAACGTGAAACGAACCGACTGGCAAATGGCGTAACCCATACAGAAATAAAAAGAGGAGAGCGTTCTCCTTCATCCTACTTTACGATTGATGTTGGTTTCTATGAAACGAAAGATGAGACAAGATCGACAGTCAAAAAGCTGCGAGAAGATGGTTATAAAGCTTGGATCCACTCTATTAAAGGCCAACATTATAAAGCGACGGATGTTCCTGACAAGGTAACGGGTCATGTTGTTCGTACCGGGAAAAGTGATGGCGAAGATGAAGCTGTAAAACTATTGGAAAAAGTGAAAAATGACGGTTATGAAAAAGCACGAGTCACCTATTCCGAGTATGATGGAACGATAAAAACAACAGGGCCTTGGGAAATCGATGTAATTGAGATAAATCCTCAAAAATTTGAAGGCAGACTTACAAACGGATTGGCAAATGATCAAATCGCTGGCCGAGAAACATTGTCCTCTATGTCTAAACGAAAAAACGCTTTAGCTGCCATAAATGGGGGTTATTTTGTGGTAGGTCAACAGGATGGTGTTCCGGGAGACCCAGCAGGTATTTCAGTCATGAATGGTCAGTTGATCAGTGAATCAGTAGGCGAGCGTACAAGTTTGATTCTTTCTGGAAAGGATATTCAAATTGGAAATGTAAAAACCAATGCGACAATAATGTCTGGTAAAGGCGAAAACATTTCCGTTGATGGCATCAACAGAAAACCTGGTTTGATCCGCAGTTGCGGCGGAATCGGTGATGAGCCTACAATAAACCCTATGCATGATGTAACATGTTTTGACGATAATGAATTAATTCAATTTAATCGTTCTTTCAGTAACATTACCCCTGCCGGAAAAGGATTCGAAGTTATATTGAATGAATCTGACATTGTCATCGCCACAAAAAACAACAGAGGAAGCGAGATACCGGGACAGGGAACCGTACTATCAGCAACAGGCGAGAAAGCAGAATGGTTGAAGAAAAATGCTGTTATTGGAGAGAAGCTTTCTTTAAACAATAATGTTTCTGTCGATGGAGAAGAAATAGATTTGACTCCTGATGTATCTATGATTAACGGTGCCCCTAGACTTTTGAAAAATGGGATGAAAACCATCCCTTCAGATAAGGAAGGCTTCCATTGGAGTGCTGACTTCTTTTATCATTTTGGACTGTATCGGCATCCGAGAACTCTTGTCGGCGTCAAAGAAAATGGAAACATTTTGCTCGTCACAGTTGACGGTCGTAATCCCGATAGAAGCATCGGCATCAATTTCCATGAAAGCGCAGAATTACTCAAGTCTCTTGGAGCTGTCGACGGTATGAACCTTGACGGTGGCGGTTCTACAACCATGTTTGCAAATGATCGGATCGTTAATGTACCCTCTGACAAAACGAACGAACGTCCTATTGCCGATGGAATATTCATTGTGGAAAAGTGATGCTATCAAATAAAGAAAACTCGGGCTTTGACAAGCCTTTAGCGCAGGCTCAGCCTTAGTTGTGCTTATATTGAAGAAAGTATTTTATACTTTCTTTAAATGTAAAATTGGCTGCCCTGAAACATTGGAGGCAGCCTTTTCTTATGCACTGTAAAGAGAAAGATCTGAACAGCCAAGTTTGTTTATTTTGCTAACTGCTGCTCCAACTGATCCAATTTTACAGGACCCATGATTTTGTTTTTAACGATACCATCCGGGTCGATGATGTAGGTGGTCGGAATCACGATGATCTGGTAGTCCTGGCCAACTGTCCCTTCTTTATCGAGCGGAACCTCAAAAGGAATTTCAAACTCCTTTGAAAACATTGATACTTGCTCAATGTTTTCTTCCTCCGAACTGAGATTTACAGCAAGGATGGCGACATCCTCCTTCTGGTGCAGATGATGGAAGTTGATCAATTCAGGAATTTCCTTTTTACAGTACGTACACCAGGTCGTCCAGAAATTGAGGATGACTGTCTTTCCACGATAGTCTGATAAAGAGATTTTTTCCCCTCCAAGGTTTTGTAACGTGAAATCAGGGGCTTCTTTTCCGATTTCTGCAATTGCTGTCCGCACATTTGCAGCTTCTACTGCTTTACCCGAGCTATATATCGATGGGGTAGCTTTCATGTTATCGATGGTTAGTTTCGATTGCTCGGTTGTACTTGGAATTCTCCAAGAAAGGAAGCCAAGACATATGAACAAGCTTACTAAAATGGTAAATTGTATTCGACGTTGCATTTTCTCACCTCGACAAATGACCTTACTATAATATAAGTAGGAATAAGCAAAAAAATGAACAAGCATTTGATATTCTTATATTTTTTTGAAATTGTGGCAATCCTGTATATTAATTCTTGACAATTAAAGTCAGTCGGATTATATTACTTTCAAACAACCTGAAACAATGACGAGGATCAGTAAAATGAATCGTGTCTTTCCTAGAGAGGAAACTATCTGCTGAAAGGTTTCCATAGACCGGTATTTGAACCTACCTCCGAGTTCTGTATCGAAATCGACTAAGATACAGCGGATCGTTATCCGTTATCAACTTCGAGTGTATATGGCACGAAAGAATGCTGTATGAAAATAGGGTGGTACCGCCAAGTCTTGGTCCCTTCTGGGGTCAAGGCTTTTTATTATGTAGTCTTTTTTAACTTAATCGTTGATTTAAGCGAAATGCACGACACTCCGGCGGGAAAAGCGAGACCCCGCAGCTAGGAACGAACGAGGAGGCTTCCGTAATTAGGCTATGAGATGTAATGTCTAGCTCAGCGACCAGTCACTTGGATCACTTCAAACTTCCTGCGGCGGCCGACACATTGATTTACATCTTATGGGTGAGCCCACGCAGAACCGAACTTTGTTTGGTTCGAGCCTCCTCGTCAGTCTTCCAGTGACCTACGTGACTAAGCAGGTCGCTTCCGCTTTTCTTTATCCCGCGGAAAGGGAGTGAATTTCGCGCAATCAACATTTAAGAATTCAGAAAAATCAAGAGGTGATCAAGATGGGAAAAGGATTTGTCCAAGATGTTACTGCAATGGAAGAGGATTTTGCACAGTGGTATACCGATGTTGTCAAGAAAGCTGACCTGATCGACTATTCGAGTGTACGGGGATCCATGATCATTCGTCCATATGGGTATGCGTTGTGGGAAAATATCAAGAACGAGCTTGACCGTATGATCAAAGAAACAGGACATGAAAACGTTTATATGCCATTGTTCATCCCTGAAAGTCTTCTTAATAAGGAAAAGGACCATATCGAGGGATTTGCACCTGAAGTGGCATGGGTCACCCATGGGGGTGAAGAGGAATTGACGGAACGCCTTTGTGTCAGACCGACCTCTGAGATTCTCTTTTGCGAGCATTATAAAAACATCATCCATTCCTATCGTGACCTGCCGAAGCTTTATAACCAATGGGCGAATGTCGTCCGCTGGGAGAAAACGACAAGGCCATTCCTGCGTACTTTGGAGTTTTTATGGCAGGAAGGTCATACGTGTCACGCAACTGCTGAGGATGCGCAAGAGGAAACGACAAAAATGCTGGATGTGTACGCAGAGCTTTGTGAAGACATCCTGGCCATCCCTGTTTTAAAAGGGAAAAAGACAGAGAAAGAAAAGTTCACTGGTGCTGATTTCACTTACACGATTGAAAGCCTCATGCATGATGGGAAGGCACTCCAATCAGGCACATCCCATTACCTCGGAGATGGATTTGCGAAGGCATTCGGAATCCAATACTCCGATCAGAACGGTGAACTTCAGCATGTCCATCAAACATCCTGGGGACTTACAACGCGTGTGATCGGGGCAATGATCATGGTCCATGGTGACGACCGCGGACTTGTGGTTCCGCCAAAAGTGGCACCTACCCAAGTGATAGTCGTGCCGATCGCTCAGCATAAAGAAGGTGTGCTTGATTTTGCTTATGAGCTGAAAAAGCACCTTTCCAGGACTGCCCGTGTGGATATCGATGCTAGTGATAAAAAACCTGGCTGGAAATTCAATGAATATGAGATGAAAGGCATACCAGTCCGCTTGGAAGTCGGACCTAAAGATATTGAAAAAGAACAGGTCGTATTAGTGAGACGGGATACTGGGGAAAAGCAGTTCGTTCCTCTGAAGGACCTGGATGTGAGGATTGAAAACCTGCTTGCAGATATCCAGAGGAACCTGTTTAAAAAAGCGAAGGAACTACAAGCCGAAAAAACGTCGATTGCCGTGACATTCGATGAGTTCCAAACCGGACTGACGGAGAAGCCTGGATTCATCAAAGCGATGTGGTGTGGCGATACATCCTGTGAAGAAAAGATCAAGGAAAAAACAGGTGCAACCTCACGCTGTATCCCTTTCGAACAGGAAAAATTGTCGGAGAACTGCTTCTGCTGTGGGAAAGACGCAAAGCACATGGTGTACTGGGCGAAAGCCTATTGATTTTACCGAAAAAGCTAAAATCATCGAATTAATTTAAGTTTGTACCGAAGTATTCTAAAATTGCACCAAATATGTTAAAAGACAAAAAAGGCACCCATTCAGGAGTGCCTTTACCTCTGTTTTCTTTAAAACATCGGTAAAATATAATTAATGAGAAAGTATAAGATTCCGAAGAAGATGATGAGGTATGCTGCGTATTTGATGAAGGTTGACGCTACCAAGCTGGAATCCTTTCTCTTTTCCACTTTTCGCTCACGTACATCCAGATCATCATGACGGTCCATAGGATCACTCCTCTCAACATTTTGACTCACATTTAAAAATTTATTCAAGTTGTTATGGAGTGTATTCCCTTCTTCTTTTCATTGAAAACATGGCAAGTTATGGACGTCTTTACTCTTTTTCTTTTTCAGTTTCACTATTGATCGGATCCGTCCGCTCCCATTTATCAAGGAAGGATATCCGCTCAAGCATTGTCGGATGTCCATATAAGAAAAGCTTCACGAGTAATGGCGGGTGGACTTCACTTAGACCGGAAACAGCTAACTGCTGGAATGAGCCTACTGCCGCTTCAGGATCTTGAGTCATCTCGATCGCATATTGATCGGCTGAGCGCTCCGCTTGCCTTGATATTGCATTTTCCACCGGGCTCGCTGCAAATGATAACAACGAAAAGATAAGCAATAACGCTGGCAGCGCTGCAATATCTGTCTGCTTTTTGACCCCCCAACGCTCTCCCCATCGTTTGATCATAGCTGCGTACAACTTCGACCCGATCCATAATCCGAAGAAGGTGGCAGCAATCGATCCGATCAGATTCCAAAAGAGATGATTTTTTACGAAATGCCCCATCTCATGAGCCATGACGAAAAGTACTTCTTTATCGCTCAAATTTTTAAGAGTTGTATCCCAAAGGACGATCCTGAGATTGGAACCGATGCCGTTAACATAAGCATTCAGGGCATTCGTTTTTTCAGACATGTTCACCTCATAGACACGGTCTGCTGAAATGTCTGCCCGATCAGCCAGCGCAAGGATCTTCTCTTCAAGCGCCTTGTCTTCCAGGCGGTAGAAATCGTTATATAATGGATCGATCCAAATCGGTTGAATGAAGTAGATGAATAATGTGAACGGGATCGACAGCAGCCAACCATAAAACCACCAACGTTTTTCAGACTTTTTCATAAGCCAATAAAGTGCCTGCACGATCACGAACAAGAAAAGTGCATTGATCCAAAAAGAAATGATGTTATCCTTCATCCAGCCGGAAAATGGCTGTACCGAAATCTCATAATCCAGTGATACTGTGTAACTGTAATAATCGATTGGAAAGCTTAAGATAAAAGCAATCAAAGATAAGAGCACAACATAAACCGCATTATGGATGATTGAGAATCTTGTTATTTCTATCGCCCGATTGCGGAACCACTTGGATAATCCGATACCCAAAACGGCAAGATAGATCATCCACTCAAACGGCACAGATAGGAAATACAACCATTGTTTGATCCGTGAAAAATCATGGCTTAATTCCAATTGCCGCTCACTCATGAACACAGATGGATCTGCTTCCGTCCCCTGATATTGAACTGGAATGGATGTATCTGCCCCTATGAATAGATACCACGATATGAATGTGGCATACACTATGAAGCCTGCTGCAATCCAGATTGTCTTTTTCATTCCTCCACCCTCTCCCTAAGTCTGTCCACTATTAGTGTAATAGATGTTGTCCCTGTTTAGAACTCTTGAAGAGCGAGCGTGACTGGTAATTAATGTAAAAATAAACCCGTTTATCAGATAACCACACTGATTTCACCATTAATCATGACGGATTCCACTATGATCATGCCAAACAGTAAAATAAACCCATCCTTACCTATAAAAGACTTCCTAAATACAACAAAACCAGTCCTGCATCCAGGACTGGACCTTCTTCATTTTCAATCAGTTGGTTTCGAGTCTTTTGTATACCCGGACAAACACCTTGGGCAGTTTTTGCAGAAAACCCGTTCTGGGTTGACCTCATAATACAGGCAGCAGGTTTTGCGGACACGTACAGGTGGTTCACTCTTCAGCAACGTCTGCCTTGGGTGTTTATATTTTTTCAAAGGGTTTTCATTTAAGCCGAAGCACTCGGCAGGCGCCTCTAAAATCATTTGAAAATCTTCTTTAATCCGTTCCGATGAAGCTAGTTCAGTATGGTCATGAAAATTAGTCTCATACAGCCAAAAGAAATAAACTGCAGTATTTTCCCATAAAATC
This sequence comes from Pseudalkalibacillus sp. A8, assembly GCF_045920555.1. Lineage (NCBI taxonomy): Bacteria > Bacillati > Bacillota > Bacilli > Caryophanales > Fictibacillaceae > Pseudalkalibacillus > Pseudalkalibacillus sp. A8. Next base: position 897,864 of record NZ_CP174509.1, on the reverse strand, counting down.
GGGGACGGTACAGAAGTCAGCGTCGATATTCGATCCCAAACAGGAGTAATGTGGTCTCGGAAGATTATTTCAAGTCCGATGTACAGCTCCTGCTTCCAATTTATGCTTGTTTCTCTCGTATTTGTGTTGTGAAGATAAAGTGACGGACGCATCAAACCATACTGGGAATCTGGCTGGACCCGGCAGTTCCCAGGGCTTGCATCAAGAATTCGGCTGAACAGCGTCACACTTGAAAAAAAGGGAGCCGTCAACAGGAATGCATACCTTTTGGAAAATTGTGAAGCAGTCACCAGGCTGTTCGGTGAATTCAGCATCGACGTAAGGCGATCTATGTACCGTTCCATTTTTGCTTGTTTTAATAAATCCCCTGATGAAATCGATAAATCATCAGAGGAAAATTCAGTTGCCAGTCGGTAATTCTCTTCAAGGAAAAGCAGTTGGTCATGCGTTAGCGTATCGGAGATCATTAACTACCTTCCTACCCTTCCCGCAAGGAATGCATAAAGGTGATCCGAACATCGGATCGCATGATATTTGGGCTTGTAAGCCAAACACATCGTGCACCATCTTGGTCGTTACAATCTGTTCCGGTGCTCCTTCATCATAAATTCCTTTGTTATGGACTGCTACGATGTGGTCCGCATAACGACAGGCAAGGTTCAAGTCATGAAGGACCATCACAATCGTACGTTTCTCCGTCTGGTTCAAATCATATAACAAGTCCAGAACCTCGATTTGATGTGCAAGGTCTAGATATGTCGTTGGTTCATCGAGTAAAATCGTCTCCGTGTTTTGCGCCAGTGACATCGCAATCCATGCGCGCTGGCGCTGGCCGCCGGATAATGAGTCGACTGGGCGGTCTTGTAGTTCCAACAGATGTGTTGCCTCAAGGGCAGTATTCACAGCCTCTTCATCCTTTTTCGTCCATTGTTGAAGCCAGTTTTGATAAGGATATCTTCCCTGTTTGACAAGCTGGATGACCGTCAGTCCTTCAGGCGTCACCGGGGACTGAGGAAGAATCGCAAGCTGTCTTGCGACTTTTTTAGTAGAGGAACGATGTATGTCTCTCCCATTAATGATGATGTTTCCTGACTTCGGTTTCAATAATCTTGCTAGCGCTTTAAGTAAAGTGGATTTCCCAGATCCGTTACTGCCGATCAAAACTGTGATTTTTCCTTTGGGCACTTTAAAGTCAAGGTTTTCAATGATTGGAGTATCTTGATAGGACAATGTAACCTTTTTGGTTTCAAGAGAGTACATATGCTTCTCCCCTTCTCATAAATAATCAGTCCGTACATTTAACTAATGTTAATTCTATTTTAAATGAGAACCTTTGTCAATGAATTTGAGAATCATTATCAATATTAAACATGAAAAACGCCCACCGAAATTGGTTCGACATTTAAGTGAACGATCATTCGTATGAGCATTCGATCTTCTATTATTCAGTTTCATCGGCTTGATTGAAAACGTCTGCTAAACTGGTGACAACCTTCAAATTCGCATGCTCAAGCTCGATACCGGTCGGCTGTATATAAATCGTCTTCAAACCTAGCAGCAATGCTGGAGCAATTTCATTGATCAGATTGTCTCCGATCGACACTGTCTCATCAGCTTTAACTCCATATTTTTTCATCAAATCCAGAAAGATTTTCTTCGTTTGGACTGGCTTCTGGGCTAATGGAACAATCTCAGGGAAAAGGTCGCCAAGCTCCAACTCATTGAGCAGTCGCTCCACATCATCCTTTTCGCTGTTCGTTACCAGGACGATTTCTGCCTCTTCCTTCAGCTTATGCAACCCTTCTTTCAGGCCAGGTGTCATCGTCAATTGAAACTCATCTGTCACCATGAATTCCTTCGTCTTCGTATAACAATGGTAAGTTTCTTCGATTGAAACCCCGTAATGCCTAGCTGCTGAATAAGGAAGCCACCATCCGTCACCTATGGCGATCATTTTTTCAAAATCAAAAGTCAATTCACGATATGTATTTTTGACGTCCTCGCTATCCCACTCTGAGCCATCCCATTTCTGCACGTGGGTCACTTTTAGCGTTAGCGGGTCCAATGTCAGGATGGCGTCCCTTTCAACATCATATGCTTTCCCAATCGTTATAGGGTGATCACCCTTCTTCATATCCTCATAATTTTTCATAAAACGCTCTTGGTCGTCGATTGCGACCTTTTCTTTCAAAAGAGATGCGTAGTAATCGAAGTGATCAGTATCTTCATATAACGTGCCATCTAGATCAAAAATTATCAGCTTGCAACCTGGATAAAACTGTTTCATTTTACATCCCTCACAAAAAAGATTATTCAATCTCGCAACTGTTGTTATTATAATGGTTCGCTTAATCTATCGCAAAAATATTATGTAAAGATAGGGAAAAATTTGTAAAATTGTATGGAAAAAATTACAGGATTATAGCATAATTGACTTGTTGTCAATTAAAACATATTTAGGGGGAAATAGGAATGAAAAAGGTTGTTGCACTTTTGTTCGCTGCAATTTTAGCGATCGGGCTGACGGCATGCGGAACAAGTAGTGATTCTAATTCTGGCGGCGGTAGTAAGGACGGCGAAGTCAAAAAATTAGTCATGGGCTTCGTTCCATCACAAGATTCTGATGAAATCGCAGATACAGTAGAGCCTCTTGCTGATAAACTTGGAGAAGAGCTTGGCGTAGAAGTTGAAGGTAAAGTCATGACTAGTTACTCTGCACTTGTAGAAGCAATGGGAAGCAATCAAGTTCAAATCGGTTTCTTACCTGCTTTTGGTTATGTATTAGCAAATGAAAAACATGGTGTTGAAGTCATCCTCAAGTCAGAGCGTTACGGCAGCGGTACATACAAAGCACAATACGTGGTTCGAGCTGATTCCGGCATCGAATCCCTTGAAGACATGGAAGGAAAGACATGGGCGATTCCGGACTTGACATCTACTAGCGGTTTCTTGTTCCCAGCAGCACAAATCATGGACGAATTCGGTGTTGAAGATGTTCAATCAGGTTTCTTTAGCAACACGGTTGAAGCTGGCGGACATGACAATGCGATCATCTCAGTTTACGAAGGGGATGCTGATGTAGCGACTACCTTCGATGATGCTCGTACTGCAGTTGAAGAAGATTATCCAGATGTGATGGACAAGCTTAAAGTCGTTGAATACACAGATGAAATTCCGAACGATACAATCTCATTGACAAAAGAACTTTCTGATGAATGGAAAAAGAAAATTAAAGATACATTCCTATCATTCAATGATGATGAAGAAATGATCAAAATCATGAACGAAGTATACAGCTGGGATGCAATCATAGAGGCTGAAGACAGTGAGTACGATGTTGTCCGCAGCACATATGAGAAGTTCAAGGAATCCATTTCTGTAGATGATATGTAAGTCCAGTTCTTGCGGGGGAAGCTTGCCTTCTCCCTTTTTTTCACGTAAGTCCATCCAGACCTTACTCACACACATTTTCCTACAATACATAGCAACTGTACTGTATCTTTTAAAATGACTTTCTAGCGAAATTCGCGACACTCCTGCAGGAAAAGCGAGCCGGCAAGACCCCGTAAGCGAGGAGGCTTGCGGAATTAAGCTAAGCCTGTAAAAAGTGTTAGGTACAGAGGAGTGATGTCTAGCTCAGCGACCAGTCACTTGGATCACTTCAAACTTCCTGCGGCGGCCGACACATTGATTTACATCTTATGGGTGAGCCTCGCAGAACCGAACTTTGTTTGGTTCGAGCCTCCTCGTCAGTTTTCCAGTGACCTACGTGACTAAGCAGGTCGCTTCCGCTTTTCTTTTGCCCGCTAAAAGGCAGTGAATTTCGTAAAAATCAACAATGAAGTATAACACAGCTAAAACCATAAAAGAGTATTGATTCTTCCTCGTTTACTATGAAACAATCAGACTCTATTCAAAATAAGGGGAGTTAGTATGATTGAAATGAAAGATTTGTCCCTTGTGTATCCAAACGGAACCCAGGGTTTGAAAGATATCAATGTGAAAATCAATGAAGGGGAGTTCGTCGTCATTGTCGGTTTATCCGGGGCTGGTAAATCAACATTCATTCGAAGCGTCAATAGACTCGTCACCCCGACAAGAGGCCAATTGATCGTCGATGATGAAGATATTTTGAAGTATAAAGGAAAAGACCTGCGGAAGCTCCGTACGAAAGTCGGGATGATCTTCCAGAACTACAATTTGGTCAAGCGTTCGACTGTCATGAAAAATGTCATTTCAGGACGCCTTGGTCACACTGGCACCTTAAAGAGTATCCTTAATCTTTATTCCAAAGAGGATATGACTCTAGCTTATGAAAGCCTTAAACGTGTGAATATTGAAGAAAAGCTTTACTCACGGGCCGATCAATTAAGTGGTGGCCAACAACAACGTGTATCCATCGCACGTGTACTGACACAACAACCATCTGTCGTACTGGCTGATGAGCCTGTCGCGAGTCTGGATCCTCCTACTTCCCATCAAGTGATGAAATACTTGAAGAAGATCAATCGGGAGGACAACATCACTACAATCGTCAACCTCCACTTCATTGATATGGCGATGGAATATGCTGATCGGATCATCGGTATGCGTGGCGGAGAAATTGTATTTGATGGGCCTGCTAGTGAAGTAAATGAAAAAACATTCGAAGAAATCTACGGCAGACCAATCAAGGAAGATGATATTCGAGGGGGCACCGAAGAGAATGTCGAAACCCCTTAATACGAATCCAACACCTCCAAATCCCGTTCATACGAATCAAGTACCTACTAGTCTTGTTTCAAAAGATGCGAAATTACGAATGAACATCATCATGCTTGTTGTGCTTGGGTTTTATATCCTCAGCTCTGTGATGACGAATTCGTCAATACTCCGATTCGATGCGGATTTCTTTGCCAACGTCTGGAACATGATCGTCCAGTTGTTCCCTCCTAACTGGAGTTATGCTGGAGTGGTAGTCGATAAACTTCTGGAAACGATTAAAATGGCACTGATTGCTACCACAATCGCAGGAATCCTTTGTATACCATTCAGCCTTTTGGCTGCAAGCAATATCGTGCAAAATAAATTTCTTTATAACTTCATCAAAATGTTTTTGAACATCATGCGTACGATTCCTGAACTGATTTTAGCTGTCGTATTCGTGGGCTTGTTCGGAATCGGAGTTTTCGGCGGTATCCTTGCTCTGATTATCTTCTCTCTCGGAATTCTCGCGAAGTTGATCAGTGAGACGATTGAAGCGATTGATATGAATCCACTTGAAGCGATCCGTGCATCTGGCGGGAATACACTCCAGGTCATCTGGTATGCTGTTGTACCTCAGGTATTGCCTCAATTCGTATCGTTTACCCTTTATGTTTTTGAAATCAATGTACGTGCTTCGGTTGTCCTTGGTTTCGTAGGTGCCGGTGGAATCGGCTTGATCCTTCAGCAACAACTTAACTTTTTGAGCTATCAGAATGTAAGCACGATCATCGTCATAACATTCATAGTCGTTGTCATCATCGACTATATCAGTAATAAATTAAGGGGGCGTCTCGTGTAATGAACATCACTGTACCTCCTAAACCACCTAAAAGTGGCGTCAAAACCATTCGGAACATTGTCATTGGGATCGGTATGCTCGCCCTCTATATTTGGACATTCGCTACCATTGAAATACCATGGGGCAGAATTTTCAGTGAGCGGACGGTTGCAAACTTCGACCGTATCATTCCGAAATTGTTCAGCCCGGATTTTACATTCGCTGAAAAAGTTTTGAATTTTATGATGGAGACGCTGTTCATCGCATTCACTGGATCCTTCATGGCTGCAATCCTAGCTGTACCATTCGGCTTTTTTGCAGCTTCGAACATCAACCGTAATCCATTTCTGAATACGTTGGGGAAATGGATCCTGAATGCGGACCGTACATTCCCGGAGATATTGCTAGCGTTGATCTTCGTGGTGGCCATCGGACCTGGTGCATTTGCAGGTGTACTTGCAATCGCCATCCACTCAGTCGGGATGCTCGGAAAGCTTTATTCGGAGGTGGTTGAATCGATCGATATGAATGTGGTCGAAGCAATGGAAGCAAACGGGGCGAACAAGATCCAGGTCTTTTTTTACGGGATCATGCCGCAGGTCATTCCTGAGTTTTTATCCTATGCCATCTATCGTTTTGAAATCGATGTCCGGGCTTCGACAGTCCTTGGAATCATCGGTGCGGGTGGTATCGGAACCCTTCTTGTCATTTCATCCCGAAATCGTAACTGGGATGAAGTCGGTATGATTTTGCTCGTCATCATCATCTTTGTCAGTATCATCGACTATATCAGTACCTTCATACGGAAAAGAATCGTTTAACACAACTGTGCCAATTAGTAGGCGCTTGAAGGTTATCATGTTACGATATATTTGACATCCATGAGATCAAACAGCTTAGACCAAAAACATCTTAAATAAGGAGTTGTTGGTAATGTACGATATCGCTATCGTCGGTGCTGGCCCTGCAGGAGCAAGTGCTGCCCTGTTTGCTGCCAAATCAGGAAAAAACACCCTCGTCCTCGATAATGATAAGAGTATTACTAAAAAAGCATGGATTGAAAATCATTATGGTGTCATGGAAGCTACTGGTCCTGACCTTGTAGAAACCGGAAAAAAACAGGCAGGTAAATTCGGAGCGGAAATCGTCCCCACAAGCGTCCAGCATATTTCTAAGTCAGATGAAGGTTTTACCATTGAAACGGACAAAGGAAATTATGAAGCTGATCAAGTCATTTTAGCAACAGGGCTTGTAGTTGATCTGGCTAATAAGGTAGGCCTTAAGACCATAGAAGGTAAAGAACCTAGAATAAAAACGATACTTGATGTGGATGCAGACGGTAAAACAAACATTGAAGGAATCTGGGCTGCAGGAACGGTAGCTGGGGTAAGCGTACACACGATCATCACTGCTGGAGATGGAGCTAAAGTTGCTGTGAATGTACTCAGCAAACTCAATGGTGAACGATATGTGGATCATGACTTGTTAAAATCGTAAACGTCAAAAAAACTAACGGCTGGCCATATTTGGCCAGCCGCTTTTCTTTGGGCATGCTATTTTACAAATATCCAGATCAACTTACGCGATTCTTTTTCATGAATGTCTGGATGGCGAATGCGACACCGCTCTCATCATTTGTTTTCGTTACGAAGGTGCATAGCTTTTTAATATCTTCCTCAGCATTTCCCATCGCGACACTGTAACCCACTAATTCGAACATCGACACATCGTTGTAGTTATCGCCGATTGCCATGACCTCTTTCATCGGAATGCCGAGCTCATCAGCATACTTTTGCACAGCGATTCCTTTTTGGGCATCACGGTGCGTAATTTCAATATTCGCCTCAGCGGATTTACTTACTGCCAAATCATTGAATGTTAGAAAATCATTCAAAGCATTTTTACGATCCTTTTCATTCTTTGAAAAGGCAAGCAGCTTATAAATCTCTACATCTGGTTCCTCGACGACTTCCTTATAATCTTCAAGTGTATGAATTCTTCCATTGTTAATGCGATAATCTGCCAATTCATGTGCACGCTTATGGCTGACTTCAGGATTGGCACTTTTGATGATATCGACAATGATGTCAATCGCCATCTCAGGGTTGTCACTATATGTCCCTTTATTCGTATAAAGTTCAAAATAAATCGAGTAGTTATTCAATAATTCTGCTGCCTTATAATAGGTGTCTTTTGACAACGTAATACTTTGCTTGATCTTGCCTTCTTCAGTCCTCATTTGAGCGCCGTTTATCGCAATGATCGGGAGGCTTAGTCCAACCTCCCGGATTGGCGTGACCGCTTCCTCATAAGATCGTCCAGTCGCCACAACAACGTGGACTCCAGCTTCCTGTGCTTTTTGGATTGCTTTGACGTTCGCTTCATTGATCGTTGTATTGTTGTTAATAAGAGTACCGTCCATATCAATAGCAATAAGTTTCACATTATCATTTCCTTTTTAATAGTTTCTTACCTAGTTTTCCCATTATCGCAATAAGAAAACTATTTTCCGCTGGAATTTTTCTAAAGCGTAAATCGCGAAACTCCAGCGGGAAAAGCGATTGAGGAGGTTTGCGGATCGCCCGTGGAAAGGGAGTGAGTTTTGCATATATCAACAATGAACTTAAAAGAACTAAAAAGAAAAAGAGCTTTAAATCCAGCTCCCATGTAAACGCTTTATTTATGTTTCATATCCGTAAAAAATGTCTCTATGAATGCTTGGAAAATCTCGATTGATTGAAAGGCGATCAATGATACTGCTGTTACAGAGAAAAATCCTATCATAAGATAACGAAGCAAAAACATCATGTTTTCCCACCTCATCTTTTTGGAGTAGATTCACTATACCACTAATTTTATAGACTGAAAAGTAAAGTATTTGTTAAGTAAACAACAGACTGCAAATGCTCAAAACCCCTATCGAGCTGATGACGATCACGATTAGGCTCGCTCCGAAATAAGCTGCTATGAAAGCCGTAAGTGCACCGACGATCCCCATCCATAAATCACCATTGAACGTAATGATGCCTGGAAAAATCAATGCCCCCAGTATAGCATACGGAACATTTTTCAGCACTCCTCGTATAATCGGTGGGATTGATTCAGTTTGAAACGCGACCAGCGGTAACATCCTCGGAATATACGTAACTGCTGCCATTCCCAAAATGATCCAGATATAGGTATCAAGCATCCGCTTTCTCCCCTTTCCATAACAACTCGATCAGGACAGCTGCAAACAAGGTTGAAATGATGATCGTCCACCCTGTTGACATCGGTGTACTGAAGGTTAAAATACTATTAACAACTGCAGCAATCGAAGCTAACAGAATGACTTTCAATGATTTACGAGCGCTAGGTACTAGGAGTCCGATGAATAAAGCGTACAAAGCAATTCCCATGCTTTCCTGTAAAATCGTCGGCAACCCTGAACCGATCAGGTACCCGACCCCGGAAAACACGACCCAGCTGCTCCAAGCAATGAGTCCTATACCGAGCATGTATGCTGCTTGAATGTTTCCTTTTTGTACTGCAGCAACCGAAAATGTCTCATCGGTAATGAAGAAGCTGTATAATGCCTTTTTCCATTTTGGATCGTCTGCTGACTTTTCACCAATGGAAGCACTCATCAATAAATGGCGGATGTTTACGATGAATGTTGTGAGGATGATTTCAAACCCACTGATGCCTGCCGCGAATAAGGTCAGGGAAATATATTGTGCAGCCCCCGCAAATACGAAGATACTCATGCAGACCGCTTCAAATAGACTCAGCCCAGAGCTTTTAGCGAGAAGACCGAATGTAAAGGCGACAGGCATATACCCGATCGCTATACTGCTTCCTTTCTGAAGCCCGCGCCTGAAAAGTGATGATGACATTCGTCCGGCAATTGCAACATTCATGAAGCTTTCTCCTTTCCCTAACTTTGTTAATCCCTTCATTTGTATGTTATATTGTACGTATTGTATTTTATAACATATTTTTCGTCAAGGAGAAAATGAAATGTCATATGAAATCAATCATTTGATCGGAAAAAAAATAAAGACGATCCGTACTGAACGGAAATTAAGCCTGGATGACCTGTCCAAGTTGACACAGGTCAGCAAAGCGATGCTGGGACAAATCGAACGTGGCACCTCCAGCCCTACCGTGAGTACATTATGGAAAATCGCTTCAGGGCTCGGCGTCTCTTTTTCCTCTTTTGTGGAAGATGAAGCACCGAAATTTTCAAAAGTAAGGGTAGATGACGTCGAGCCTTTATTGGAAGACGATGGGCGTTATTTGGTACACACTCTCTTCCCTACTGAGCCGAATCGGAGTTTCGAGGCTTATGCGATCGCATTAGAACCCGGTTGTTCCTACACAAGTCCCTCGCATGGTAGTGGTGTTGAGGAGTATCTTTTCGTTCACAAGGGTGAATTGAATGTCTTGATAGAGGATTCGACCCATTCACTGAAAGCGGGGGAAGCCTTCCGCTTTTCCGCAGATTATGCACATACCTACGAAAATACTTCCTCAAAACGTTGTGAATCGTACTTGATCATCCATTATCGGTAAAGCGTTAGGACGTGCCCTATCCGTATCAACGGCTTACAACTGAAGAGGATCGGCGGTTTGTATTCCTTCCTGTCGGACATACAAGCCCATATCTATGACAATATAGTGAGTCCTGAATTTTACGGACATATAGGCCTTTATCTGTGACAAACTCGAGTGTTTTTCAATGATTGCATGCAAATAAGGTCTCTCGTCCTCTAAACCTTTGGAATTGGTATTTTGTTCACAATTAAGGTCTTGGTCCTCCAAATTTCCCACCTAAGCTTTCAAAAAGAAGGCTGGCCCATAAGTGTAAAGGGTTCCATGTTGAGGTGCAAAATCAAAAATCACAGCCTTAATGATACACGTTTTGACATTGTAAATGGCAACTAATATAAAAGTTAAAAGACTCGTTAATGACGAGTCTTTTGTCTAGTATACTGTTCGAGCTTCAAATGAATATTCCATTAAATCCCCCTATAACAGAAGAAAAAATATTTTGAATACTATGGTTGCTGAAATCCTGATGTTGCTACAAAAATCAAGAAGAGCGAAAGCCCAACGCCTAAAATATTTAACATAACAAGAACTAATTTCGCTTTACCCTTGTTGCCAACCAAACCAAATGTAAGTCCTAATAAGCTAAAAATCAAAGGTGAAAAGATGCTTATACTTAGTACAGCAACATATATTTTATTCCCCCATCTAGTTAGACCAGCTATTAGCGGGAAAACAGCCAATATGAAAAAAACTCCTGATAAAACTGAAAAAGTCTTCTTTGACATAACAATCCCCCTCAAAATCTTCAAACTGCCCCTCTTGCTTAATACCAATTACTTCAAATTAATGGACCTAACTCGATCATTAATTTCATAAAAAAAGAAGCTTATCTTATTACGGATAAGCCCCCTTAAATTGAATACCAGGACTTGCTCTTTTTTATTTCTTATTTTCCAGTAATTCTATAATTCGTTGATTATCTGCCTTCCCTCCCCAATGTAGCATGTGGGTTGTATTGGGGACTTGTTTTACTACTCCACCTGTTTTTTGTGTAAATATGGTGCTAGTCTTACTTCTGTACTCATCCCAACTTTTTGGGTATCGTTGCTCTTTAAAAGAATAAGGTTAGGAGATAAATCCTAGTATATATCTTCAGTTTCATCTTTGTGCATTGATTTAACAATATGGTTTGCTGTAATTCCACCAGAGTATGGACTTTGTTATCTTTTTCGATACCAAAGTCCATTACATACATACTTGGCAAAGTAGTAATCCTTGCTACTTCTAATTTAATGTTCCATCATTTCATGGGCAATGTCATGTCCATCCATTTCTGATGGGTAGTAGGTAGGCCAGTTCGTAACTTCATCCAATAAAGCTTCACGGTCGTCACCCCAATACAGGTGATAGTGGCTAGCTTCAGTCGGATAGATACTATGATCACTAAACTGAATATATTGAGGAAGTCCTTTAGCTTCTTTTTCTAGTTTAAATACGTATCTTACCCCTCTATTTCCTGCATCATATGTCAGAATTTCGTACCCATCGTAGATATACTCCCCAGAATATTTTTCTCCATTTTTGAAGAACGTTACAGTGTCTCCATGTATCGTAATACGCCCAACATCTGTTTGGTACCCTCCATTATAATACTCCTTATATTCTTTAGCTGTCATGTCACCTTCTTGTTCTGCTTTATAAGCAAATACTTCGTCAAGCGTACCATCTTGAAGATATGGGTATACAGACTGCCAGTCTCCTTCCCAATCGGAAAGAGATCGATCTTTCACTTGACTGTCTTCAAAATACCCTTCATAAATTTTCTCTGATTCTTCATCATGTGCATGACTGTGCTCGTGATCGTGTTTACCCTCCTCTTTTGTCTTAGTAGATCCCTCTGATGAGGGTTCAGATAAAGCTTTTTTTAGTTCCTCTAAGTTGTGCTGCATGAGTGTAAAGTAGTCCTCATTATTCTTTATATCTTCTTCTGTTAAAACCGATAAATTGTGTATACGTACAGCCTCTGCATCAATTTCTTTCCTAACTAAGTCCGCCACTTTAGGAGTTACATTCTGTTCAAAAAACACATGATTCAAACCGTGCTTTTCAGCAGTCTCAATGATCCTTTGTACCTCTTTTTGTGAAGGCTCGGTAGAAGGGCTCAAGCCAGACACTGCGATTTGCTCGATCCCATAGGTTTTCTCCCAATAGCCATAAGCAGCATGAGATACAATAATTTTATTCTCTGGTAAACTTTCAAGCTGTAGATGGAACTCTTGATCTAGTTTTTCAAGTTTTCCTTTCAACTCTTCAAAGTTTTGGTTAAACACTTCTTCTTGCTCAGGTTTTAATTCAACTAATAAATCTTTTATATGCTCGGCCACCTGAATAGAAAGAATAGGATCCAGCCAAACGTGAGGATCTTGATCCCCATGATTATGTCCAGCATGTTCGTCCTCGTGGCTGCCTTCCTCTCCTTCATGGTTATGTACATGCTCTTCCAAGTTAATTCCTTTTGATGCTTCTAGTATCTTGACATTTTCAGATTGAATAGATTCGGAGATTTTGTTTGCATATGATTCTAAACCTGCTCCATTATAAATAAAAGCATTGGATTCAGCGATTTTAAGCATTTTTTTAGTGGTTGGTTCATAAGTATGCGTATCTGATCCCGGTGGCAGAATAGATTCCACAGAAGCTTGATCCCCTGTGATTTGTTCAGTAAAAAACTGAAGAGGATAAACCGTTGTAAAAATCTTCAACTCTTCGTTAGGTCCTTGTGGTTCTTTTTCACTTTCACTACTGTTTGTTGCTTCTCCTCCACACGCAGATAACGTAAAAATGACAGTAAATAAACTAAGTACACCTACAAATTTTTTAAGCAATTTCACTCCTCCTTTTATAGGTAAACATTATATCGTAATGATTACGATTTGTAAATTGTAATCATTACGATTTATTAAAATCCTAAAAATCTAGCCGGTTCAATAAACCGGCTTAGTAACATTGAGGACACGTCCCACAAATTTCAATTTTCGAAACAAGAGATAATCGGGAAGAGTATTATGGTACGTTGAAAATAATTAACACAATTTTGGCAATTCACTTATTCCACGATATGGCCCTTTTGCCCTTTTGTGGATTAAATATAGGAACCTCTTATTCCAGAATCCTGCCCTTTAACGGAACAAATAAATTCATTGATTCATCCTTATTTTACCAAAAAAGTAATGAAAAAAATGACATCAAAACGTCATCATAAACGGAACTCATTTTGACAAGATCCTTCGGCCGTACAACAACTATTGTCTAATGAAAATATCATGTCATTTGACTTGTGATTTGGTAAATAAATGTTGCTTAAACCTTGATATTAAAGCAAAATGTCCTGTGTCAATTCACAGGACATTTCTAATATCATTTATAAGTTATGCACCCCAAAACGGAACCCTTCACCTAAGTCCCTGTTGCTCTTTCTTCGGGTCAGCCTCTTCCTATTAAGATCCGACTGGTTCTGCTTCTTTCTTTTGTTTGTTCGGGGGGACGTGGATCGCTTCTCCTGTCATTGATTCAAGCGCTTCCAGCCATCCCTCATTAAAGCTTGGATGAGGATAGAAGGGATACGATAGATCTTCATCCCTTGCTGCCATTTCAAGAGCTGTTATCCCTGACGAAATCATACCGATCGCGCCCTGCCCGATCATATGCACACCAAGCAATAGATCCGTTTCACCATCTTTGATGAGTTTGACAAGCCCTTCTTTTTTGCCAGCGATACTTGCATAACCATTTCCAGCCATTGCGAATTGACCCGTCGTAACTTGATACCCTTCATCTCTCGCCTCCTCTTCAGTAAGACCAGCGTAGGCAATCGGTATCGATGTATGGACGACCGTCGGAATGTAGCGAAGGTTCAATTCAGGAGTTTTCCCTGCGATGTGGTCAGCAGCAACCTTTCCTTGCTTGATCGCTTTGACCGCAAGTACAGGTCCAATGGTCACATCGCCTACTGCGTACACGTTCTTCTCAGTCGTTTCACTGAATTCATTGACTACTAGAAATCCGTTATCATCAGTTTCGATTGATAATGCTTCAAGACCAAGTTCTTTCGTATTCGGCCGGAAGCCTATGGATACGAGTAAATGAGATCCTTCAATCGTCAGTTTTTCATCCTGTTTCATCAGGTACAGAGTGACTTGCTCATCACTTTCCTCCACTGTTTCGATGACAGTATCCTTAATGACTTTTACCTTTGATTTTTTCAAAACACGTGACAATTCTTTGTTGATATCTGTGTCAAACCCGAAGTCAGTGCCTCCATCTATTACAATCGTAACCTTCGAACCCATTGCATTGAAGCTCGTAGCCGCTTCAAGAGCAATATAGTCAGATCCATAGATTACAAGATGCTCAGGTACTTCCTGGATTCCATAAATGTCTTGAGCGCTGTATACATGATTGAATCGAGTATCGATTTCTTCAGGGATATAGGAAGAAGCTCCTGTTGCGATAATCACTTTTTCATATTTGTACATTTCGAATGTGTCACCAGATTCGACACCGATCCGGTTTCCTGTCATGAAAGAGGCACTCCCAGTGATGACCTCGATCTTATTTGCCTTACATAAAACTTCGACACCCTTTTGTAAAGAGGTAACTGTTTGTTGCATGTAGTTGTGGTGCCGCTCAATGTCGAACTTCGGCTCACCTGCTTCGATTCCTAGCTGCTGTAGGTGCTTCCAATCCCCTAATTTATCTGCTGTGTGCGCATAAAGCTTGGATGGAATGCACCCTTTGCTCAGACAGATGCCGCCTAGCTTTTCTTTTTCAATCAAGGTGACCTCGATTCCTAGCTGTGCCGCCCGGATCGCTGCGTTATATCCCCCCGGCCCGCCGCCGATGATGATCAGTTCACGTTCTTGAATTACTTCACCTACTACCATGTTATATCAGCTCCAATGTCATTGCTGCCGGGTTTTCGATATAGTGCATGAAGCGATTTGTAAATGCGACTGCGGTAGCTCCATCGGCTACACGATGATCAAATGTCATCGATACGTTCATGATTGAACGGACGACGATTTCATCATGGATGACGACCGGCATTTTCTTTGTTTTATGGAAAGCCATCAAACCGACTTCAGGATGATTGATGATAGGGGTCGCACCAGTGCTTCCTAAAGGCCCGACATTACTTATCGTGAACGTGCCGCCCTTCATTTCTGAAGGCTTCAATTTATTCGTTTTCGCTTTATTGATTAGCTCTTTCATTTCTCTGTTAATCGTTGAAATCGACTTCTGTTCGACGTTCTTCACCACAGGGACGATCAATCCGTCATCAGCATCCGTTGCGATCCCCATGTTCACTTCACCTTCTAGACGGATCACTTCATTTTCCTCATCAAGCTTCGCATTGAAGATCGGATAATCTCGAAGTGCAAGCTGTAATGCTTTTACGAAAAAGGCTGCGAGTGAAACGTTCATGCCTTTTGACCCATCTGGATCAGCTGCTTTAAGGGATTTTTTCAAGTCTAATAGATTCGTAAGGTCGACTTCATCAAAATGGGATACATGGGGGATGGTATAAAGCGATTGTGTCATCTTTTGAGCGATCTGCTTTCGACGGCCCTTGAACGGGATTTCTTTTGCTTCTGCAGCGGGTTTCATAACTGTAACCTCTGGTGTCTCAACCTCTTCCTGATGCGTCTCTGCCTGCTGGCCGCCATTGATGAATCGATAGATATCCTCTTCTGTGACACGACCGCCTGGGCCAGAACCGTTGACCTCCTCGATATCGACATTGTTTTCACGAGCGATTTTCCGCGTATATGGAGCAGCGAGCACCCGTCTCGTCAAGCGTGTCATTGATTGGACAGCACTCGTAGACCGACCTGTTTGAGCTATTGATGGGGTTTCTTTTTTCTTTTCCAGTACGGTCTCTTCTGGCTGTTTATCCTGTGTAGGGACACTGCCTTCTTTTTCAATCAGGATGATCGTAGTACCGACTGTTACGACTTCACCTTCTGAAGCTTTAATTTCTTTCACAGTACCAGCAACCGGGGATGGGAGTTCAGCCGTCACCTTATCCGTCTGTACTTCAACAAGTGGTTGATCGATTTTGACTACGTCTCCTGGAGAGACATGAAAATGGGTGATCTCCCCTTCTGTAATTCCTTCACCGATGTCGTGGAGCTTTACTTCAATCATCTTCTTCCTCCTTTAGAAACGTACTGTATCGATAATAGCTTGCTTGACACGCTCAGCATCAGGCAGATAGTGGTCCTCGATTGCGAACATCGGAACCGGTGTATCATGTCCAGTCACACGTTTGATCGGTGAGCGCAAATGCAAGAATGATGTATCATTGATCAACGAAACGACATCGTTCCCTACCCCGCCTGTTCCTGGGGCTTCATGCACGATGACCGCACGCCCGGTCTTCTGAACAGATTCAGCAATCAGATCCCGATCAAGCGGGTATAGAGTACGCAAGTCGAGAACGTCACACGTGATGCCTTCAGCTTGTTCAATTTCCTTTGCAGCTTTCTTCACAACGTCGACCATCGCTCCCCAAGCAATGAGGGTGATGTCTTCACCTTCTTGAAGGCGGGCTCCTTTTCCGATTTCGACCGTATATTTCTCTTCAGGTACTTCAAGTTTATGTGACCGGTAGCAGCGCATCGGCTCTAGAAACAACACTGGATCAGGGTCCTCGATGCTTGCGATCAAGAGTCCTTTAGCATCATAAGCATTGGACGGAACAACAACCTTAATTCCAGGCATATGTGTAAAAAGGGCTTCTACACTGTCGGAATGGATTTCCGGTGCACGCACTCCAGCTCCAAATGGCGCTCGAATGACAATCGGTACAGTAAAATGGCCCAGGGTACGTGTACGGATCCGGGAAGCATGCGTCATGATCTGGTTGAATGCTGGATAGATGAAACCGAAAAACTGCATTTCTGCAATGGGGCGGAAACCGTTCATCGCTAATCCGATCGATGTACCGATGATCCCTGATTCAGCCAACGGTGTATCGATGACACGCTGTTCGCCAAATTCAGCTTGGAGGCCGTCGGTTGCACGGAATACCCCACCATTCTTCCCGACGTCTTCTCCTAAAACGAGTACATCGTCATGTTCACGTAACATTGTGTCCATTGCATCTGTGATCGCTTGGACCATCGTCAGTTTCTGGGTTTTAACTGCTGTACTCATTTATACTCCCTCCTTCATACGTGACTGGAATGCATCAAGCTGCTCTTGTACAGACCATGTTGGCGTTTGGAAAACATGCGTAAACATATCAGTAGCTTCAGCGGCACCGAATGCTTCCATATCTTCTACAGCTTGCTCGATTTCCTTTGTGATCTCTTCCTCGACCTGGGTTTTCCAAGATTCTTCGAAATACCCCTGGTTCGCCATATAACGTTCTAGTCGCAATAGCGGATCGGTCGTTTCACGGCGTTGTTTCGCTTCCTCCTGGTCACGGTATTTGCTTGGGTCGTCTGCCGTAGTATGGGCACCGTATCGATAAGTTACAGCCTCGATCAATGTCGGGCCGTTTCCACTACGTGCATGCTCCATGGCTTTCTTCGTCTCAAAATACACGATGAAAATATCGTTTCCGTCAATACGGACGCCTGGAATATCATAAGCAACCGCTTTCTGAGCGATCGTCTTCGTTTTCATTTGCTTTTCCATCGGCACCGAGATGGCAAACCCGTTGTTTTGATTAAAAAAGACAACAGGAGCATTGAATACACTTGCAAAATTAAGCCCTTCATGGAAATCGCCTTCTGAGGTTGCACCGTCTCCGAAATAGGCGATGGAACCGCGATCGGTACCTTTCATTTTTTCAGCCCATGCTGTCCCTGTCGCGTGTAACAGCTGAGATGCAATCGGAACTGCTGGAGGGAAAATGTTCTTTCCTTCTGGCGGGACACACCCCATCGGGTAGCCCTTCCAATATAAAAACAGGTTCCGTGCAGAGTGGCCATACGTCAAAGTGGCCGCATGATCCCGGTATGTCGGGAACATCCAGTCACCTTCCTCAAGCACCAGGGAACTTCCAACCTGGGCGGCTTCTTGCCCTTCAAATGGAACATACGTACCGATCCGTCCTTGACGCTGTAGGTTGACGCTTTTACGGTCGAACATGCGAGCTCTCAACATTTTTATATAAAGTTCTTTCGTCAATGATTCGGTCATCTCGTTTTCATATTCCGGATTGACGACGACACCATCTTCATTCAAGATCTGTTTCATTGGAAATTGCGCTGCCATAAGAACCCTCCTTAGTTACGTACGTTCCATTTTTGACGTTTTTTATGGCTGAAAAAGCTGTTACGCTTCATCCGTTTCGTCAAGCGATCATTACAAAATTGATTTGCAGACTCTGCTGTCGAGATCGATTGTTCTTTCGATTTTCGATAGATTTCCATCAACGTGTCGTAAATGGCTTTGGTTTTAGCAAGTACACGGGCTTTATTCGGGCTGTACAACTCATCAGATACCTGGATGAGTCCGCCCGCGTTCACAATGTAATCTGGCGCATATAAAATCCCTTTTTCCTGCAGGAACTTGCCATGTTCATCTCTTAAAAGCTGGTTGTTCGCCGATCCGACGACTGCCTTCACCTTCAGTTGCTCAAGCGTTTCATCATTGATGACCCCACCAAGCGCACATGGGACGAATACATCAGCTGGAACACTATAGATCTCTTGGCCCTCAACAACCTTGACGTTCCCTTTCAGATCCTCAGATTGCTCAATGATTCTTTGGATTGCGGATTGGTTTATATCTGTCACGTAAAGATCTGCACCCTCCTCAAGAAGTTTTTCAGCTACCTTATAGCCGACCTTCCCTAAACCTTGGATCGAATAAGTCTTTCCACTTAAATCATCGGAACCGTAAAGTACGTTGTTCGTCGCTTTCAGCCCATAAAGGACTCCTTCTGCAGTCGGAATCGATGAATCTCCGCTTCCGCCATATTCTTCAGGAACACCGACAATGCAATTCGTTTCTTTCAAGGCATGGACGAAATCTTCCGGTGTCGTCCCCATATCTGTCCCTGTGTAGAAACGGCCGCTTAAAGACTCGACGAATTGGCCGAAAGCACGGAACAATTCAGGTGAACGATCTTTCAGCGGATCTCCGATGATGACCGCTTTCCCTCCGCCAAAGTCTACATCCGCAGCTGCACATTTGTATGTCATGCCTTTGGAAAGTCGAAGGACATCCTCGATCGCTTCCTCCGTAGAATTGTATGGTCTCATACGACAACCGCCCAGTGCTGGTCCCAGAGTCGTATTATGTATTGCTATAATTGCTTTCAACCCTGTATCTGGATCATTGCAAAACAAAACTTGTTCGTGTCCATTGATGCGTTCAAACATGATGTAATCCCCCAGTTCTATTAATCTTATTAACTAATATTCCATTAAAGGTAAACGCTTTCATTTAAATTCAAAAAATTAAGCCTTCATCGACTCGATCTTTTGCTTGATCATCTCTTTCGGCAGTATATATTGAGTGACTTCGCCCTCGCCTATTTTTTCTTTTCTATTCCGAACTTCAAGATCACAGATGACAGCTTTTCCTTTTATCTCTCTAAGAGTAGCTGTTACAGTTATCTCACTTCCAGCAGGTGTAGGATTCAGATGTTTGGCTGAAACTCCTCCGCCGATTCCTTCCTCATGCTCTTCAAGGTAAGGTAAAATGATTTGTCGTGCTGCCCATTCCATATGATAGACCATTGAAACAGTCGAATAAGCTGGATGTACGAGATTCCCTTCGAATTGTGCATACATATCGGGTGTCACTGTTGCAGTAATGGTAGCCTGTTGACCAACTTGCATACCTGGCTTCATTAATTCTGCCTCCTTTGCCTTTACAAATTCATCCATAGGGGAACGACATGGAACTGACCACGTTGGTCCCTCCAACAGAAAACTGAGTTCTTTTCTTGTAAATGGACGGTATTATCCATATTAAATATGACGTTTATTTAACGATATAATATCATTTTGTTTAATAAAAAGCAATGGAATGTCCTTGAATCACCACTTCCTGGACCTTTAATTTTCCCCTAAACATCAAGGTTTTAACGCTTTAAAGTGCCGGTTCCCCCACTTTCTTTTCGTCGAATTATACCATAAAAAAGATGACTCGAATCGTATACCGTATTCACTAACGGAGACGTCAATTTGTGAATAGCGATACTTACCGAGTCATCTTCAACTTGTATTTTTGTTTTTAGGTCAATGTCTTGGATATTCCTGTGATAATGGGTGGAGGATGATTTCATCAATGACCATGTAGTTTGGTGCGGAAGCCATATAGCAAACCGCCTCTGCAATATCATCTACCTTCAACCAATCCTCTTTATGCTCTTTCACCCTGTTGGGAATCTGCAAAGTACGTGTCGATAGCACCCGGGTTGATTGTTCCCACCCGGATGCCGTATTCTTGGACCTCTTGAGCGACAGAACCGATGAAGCCCTGGACCTCATATTTTGTTGCGGTATAAGCTGATCCGTTGGCAATCGTCCTCCGTCCTACATCAGAGGAAATCGTAATGATCGTCCCGGCTTTTTTGTCCTTCATGAATGGAAGGACTTCCCTTGTCGTCAGAAACACGCCGCGAGTATTGACTGCGAAGGCTTTTTCCCATTCCTCCAAGTTGTTTCTTCTACTGCCTTGAAAAATCCGATACCAGCGTTATTGACTAAGATATCAACCTTGCCGTAATGGTCGAAAGTTTGTTTAAATGCTTTTTTTCACTTGCTGCTCATCAGTGACATCCGCCTTGAGACCCAAGACCTCACTGCCTTTTTCCTCTAATTCTTTTGCTGTTTCATGAATTTACTCTGAAGAGCCGATGATCGCTAATTTTGTACACTCTGCCGCTAAGCGAGCTGCGATCGCTTTACCAGCACCTCTTGATGCGCCCGTAATGACAGCGACTTTTTCATTTAGCATAGGAATGATTCCCCTTTCAATGGTTTCATTCTGGGTTGTCCGTACCTCATTGTACTATATATTCCGCCAATCTTTCGAGTTTTAAACCACACACGGGCTTTATTAGATGTTCGACTGTTGGTCGTCAGTCTACTTTCCGCATAATCGAATCTTCCTTTTATCCCTAACGGTTAAATTTTTAGACATACGGTGAGAATTTTTATTCTTATCCCCAATTTTATAGACTTACGATATGATTTATGAGACTGGATACCCTGGTTATGGTTACTTCCTCTCATTTATCTCAACAAAAGTAGGTCTTATCGCTACAACTTTGAGTTTATCTACATCTCGGAAATTATCTTAAAAACTCTAAAAAAAATTCTCAAAAACGGAAAAAGAGCAACCTGATCGGCTGCTCTTCTCATCTAGTTTTATATAATTCCAAGTGCATCAAGAAATACGACGATAATGACGATTGGTACAAAATATTTTAATACAAGGAGCCACAACGCCAATATCCTTTTTCCAAAGTTACTGCCATCCGTCAATTCTGCTACAAGCACTTCTCGTTTCATTTTCCATGGTACAAAGATGGAAATCAACAATGCACCTAACGGAAGCATGATGTTACTGACTAAGTAATCCATCACATCAAAAATGATTTTGTCAAAGAAGGTGATATTCCCTAAAATGCCGTATGACAAAGCTGATGGAACACCTACCACAAAGATTGCGATTCCGATCCACCAAGCAGCCTTGGAACGTCGCTGACGGGAATTTTTAGCTACAGAAGCGACGATGATTTCGAGCATCGAGAACGCTGATGTCAATGTTGCGAACAGGAATAACGCTAAGAAAGCGATGAAAAAGAACGTTCCTGCAGGCATTTGAGCAAAGACGGACGGTAAAACGATGAACAACAATCCTGGACCTGCCGTCGGCTCAAAGCCTAATGAGAAGACTGCTGGGAAAATCGCCAACCCTGAAAGGATCGTAATGAAGATGTTCATTACTACGATTGAACCAGCCGATCTGGTCAAGCTTTCTGTTTTTGATAAATAAGAGCTGTACGTTACCATGACGGAAACACCGAGGCTCAGGGAGAAGAACGACTGTCCTAATGCAAAAAGGATACCTTCAGATGTCAATCTGCTGAAATCCGGCTCCAGGAAGAATCGTACCCCTTCCATCGCTCCGTCCAACGTCAATGAACGCGCGATCAAGATTAAAAACAAGATGAATAACGCAGGCATCATCCATTTACTTGCCTTCTCAATTCCTTCCTTAATCCCACGTGCAACCACGATAATCGTCAACAAGATGAAGGCAAGCTGAGAGCCTACCGCAGTCCATGGATTGGAAATGATCGTTCCAAACAACTGTTCATAATTATCAATACCAGTCATGTACCCGGTTATGCTTGCTCCGAAATATAGAAGGATCCACCCACCGATTACACTATAAAAAGATAAAAGAACAAAGGCGCTGAATACCCCGATCCGACCGATGAATTCCCATCCTGGAGCGATCGACCTATAGGCTGAAATAGCTTCTTTTTGGGTACTGCGTCCAATAACGAATTCAGCTAATAATAACGGTAAGCCTACTAGTAATGTAAATAGCAGGAATACAAGAAAAAATGCTCCGCCACCGCTATTCCCGGCTACGTATGGAAACTTCCAGATCGCGCCAAGCCCGATTGCAGAACCAGCTGCTGCTAATATAAATGTTAGTTTTGATGCCCATTGCTCTTGCTGCGCCATAAATACCTCCACTTTTCTCTCTGTTATTTTCACTAGTTGTAACAAAAATAAAACCGATAGACAACCGTTAATATCTGACAGTTGAACCTATCCATCGAAATTCAACTTAACAATGTACGATCACTTGTCATTTTGGTACCACGTATACGTTGGAACTCTTGTAAAAGCTGTTCGATTGTGAGATTTTGTTTGTCTTCTCCACTCACTTCAAGGATGATCTGTCCTTTGTCCATCATGATCAAGCGATTTCCGAGATCCAATGCTTGCTGCATATTATGGGTGACCATCAATGTCGTCAATTGATGCTGTTTGACGATTTCTTTAGTCAATTTAGTGATGAGCTCTGCCCTTGAAGGATCAAGAGCAGCAGTATGTTCATCCAGTAGTAAAATCTTCGGTTCAGTGAACGTAGCCATCAATAGCGATAACGCCTGACGCTCTCCACCTGAAAGAAGCCCTACTTTTGCAGTCAGACGATTTTCCAACCCCAAATGAAGTGTTTCTAGGGATTCTTGGAAGAACCCTCGTAATTTTTTCGAAACTGCGATGCGAAAGCTTCTTTTTTTATTCCGCGCATATGCCATCGACATGTTTTCTTCTATCGTCATAGACGGAGCAGTTCCGGCAAGAGGGTTTTGGAAAACTCTTCCTATATAAGCAGCCCGTTTATGTTCTGGAAGATTCGTGACTTCTTTATTTTTAATGATCACTTCACCCACATCGGGGTCCAATACACCTGCGATGACGTTCATCAATGTGGACTTTCCAGCACCATTACTTCCTATTACAGTTACGAAATCACCGGGCTCAAGGGAAAGGTTTATGTGGGAGAGGGCGATTTTCTCATCCAGTGTCCCTTCATTAAAAACTTTGTGAATCCGATTTAGTCGAAGCAACGTTTTCCCCCTCCTTTTCCTGTCCCATGGCATATATCTTTTCGAAGTCAAGACGCTTCCTTTTCTTTCGATTCCGCTCTTTTTGATTATCGAGTATTTTAGGGAGTATCAATGCGATCACCACTAGAGAAGCTGTGATCAATTTCATATCTCCTGGGTTGAAACCGAATTTCAAGGCGATGGAAATGACAATCCGATAAATGATCGCTCCACCGATAACAGCTAGGGTAGTCCTCATGATCGTCTTCGTTCCGAACAACGCCTCTCCAATGATAACAGATGCTAAGCCAATGATGATCATTCCAAGTCCCATTCCAATATCGGCAAACGAATTATATTGTGCAATCAAAGCACCGGATAGGGCTACGAATGCGTTCGAAACACCTAATCCTAGTACTGTCAATGTATTCGTATCTGCGGAGAAGCTTCGGATCATCTGTTGGTTATCACCAGTTGCCCGCAAGGCAAGACCGATCTCTGTCTTCAAGAACCAGTCCGTGAAAAATTTTATAGTCAAAGTGATGATGATCATTAAAAACATGATCGACCATGTGGAAGGCTTAAGACCGATTCCAGCAAACATAGAACTCAGTGCTTCATCAATCCCGAGCTTGTCCCAATACCCTTCGAATTGAGAAAAAATCGTCCCCTGGTTCAGTAAGGGAATGTTAGGACGATCCTGCATGATCCGTAGGTTAATAGAATATAAGGCGATCATCATCAAAATTCCTGATAGTAATGGATTGATTTTTCCTTTCGTATGCAAAACCCCTGTGATACAGCCAGCAATAAAGCCTGAACCCATTCCCGCCAACGTTGCAAGAATAGGAGATTGCCCATTGAAAAGCATAATGGCAGCGACACCAGCTCCGGTTACGAAGCTCCCATCTACTGTTAGATCGGGGAAGTCAAGAATACGAAAGGAGAGGTAAACGCCTAGCGCCATGATTGCGTAAATGACACCAGATTCCACAGCTGGGAACATAATCGAGAACATTTAACCATCTCCTTCCTATTTGATTATTATTCGATATATTCTGCCATTGCTTCCCATTCTGATTTCAATTCGACACCCATTGCTTCAGCTGCTTTTTTGTTGATGACCAATTTCAGGTTTTGCGGGTATTGCACTTCAAAATCAGAAGGTTTTTTGTCACCTTTTAAAATTTCAGCTGCAATAAGCCCTGTTTCATAGCCAAGATCACTATAATCGAATCCGTAGGCGGCCAAGGTGCCTCGTTCAACGGAGTCCAAATCTCCTGAAAATAAAGGAATCCCTTCATCTTGTGCGATCTTGATTACAGTCTCTAAAGCAGATACGACTGTGTTATCTGTATTGATGTAAAATACATCCGCTTCACCTACAAGGCTTTCTGCCGCTTGCTTTACATCAGCCGTTGTCGAAACACTCTTTTCGACAACCTGTAAATCCGTACCTTCAATCGCTTTTTTCACGGTTTCAAGCTGGGCGACCGAATTCTGTTCTCCTGGGTTATATAATACGCCCACTTTTTTTGCATCCGTTTGCTCATCAATGAATTTGACCGTGTTCGGGATCGCATCAGGGTGAGTATCACTCGTTCCAGTCACCCATTCAGAAGGCTTATCCATCGCTTCAACCAGTCCAGCCCCGACAGGATCAGTCACCGAAGTGAAGATGACAGGTATTTCAGCATTTTCTTTAGTTATTGCTTGCACACTTGCTTGTGCGCTTGGGGTTGCATTTGCAAATATGAGATCTACACCTTCTGAAACATGTTTCTTGGCGATTGTATGGATGTTATTCATGTCAGCTTGTGCACTGTCCATGATATACGTGATATTTTCGCCTTCTACAAAGCCTTTTTCTTCAAGAGCTTTCTTAAGCCCTTCGGTAGCTTCATCAAGGGAAGGATGTTCAACAAACTGATTGATCGCTACAGTCACCTTCTTTTCCCCTGATCCCTCATTCCCTGTAGCATCATCTGTAGTTCCACACCCACTGATCAACATGACACTTGCCAATGAGACACCAACTACTGACTTCCAGAACTTTTTCAACCTTATTCCCCCTTAATGTAGGCATTGTCACGAATAGCAAGGGATGAAGCGGGTATCATGATGAAGATTTCATATTTCTTACAATCCGTGAATTTATCGTAATAGTATCAAGGGGGTATTTAATTGTCAATAAATAGTCAAACAATTCTAACAACTGACGTGTGGCACATATACTAAAACTTAAAAACGGCCAGGAAGAGTGTTGAATACATCCCTTGCTTCGGTCACCATCCGTTCCACTAACTCTGAGACCGTCGGTATGTCATGGATCAATCCTGCGATCTGGCCGGAATTGATGAAGCCTTCTTCCAAATTCCCTTCTACAGCCCCTTTACGGTGATAATCTTCCGTCGTTTTGTCCATGAATGACTGAAGGTCTTCCCCTCCTGCTTCGTCCTCAAGCAGTTGTTTGGCATAAGGCGTTTTCATCAATCGGCGGATTTTACCATAGCTTCTACCAACAATTACGGTTTCCGTATCGCCAGCCTCAATCATCTTTTTCTTATAGTTCTCATGGAAAACGCCCTCTTGCGTGGCGATGAAACGCGTACCCATCTGAACACCGGACGCACCTAGAGCCATAGCAGCAGCAAGTCCTCGTCCATCCCCAATACCTCCGGCGGCGACGACAGGGATATTGACGGCATCCACAACCTGTGGAATAAGCGTCATTGTCGTCGATTCATCGGTTGCATTGATTCCTGCTGCTTCATAACCTTCTGCCACGATGATATCCGCTCCAGCTTCTTCAGCCTTTCGGGCATGTTTGACTGAAGCGACGACGCAAATCACCGTTACGCCTCGTTCTTTGAATTTAGGGATGAATGGTGCGGGATTCCCAGCAGACAACACCGCTACAGGAACTTCATACTGAAACATGAACATCGCTGCTTCTTTTACGGCCGGCGATACACTTAGAGGAATATTGACTGCAAATGGTTTGTCCGTCAGTTCTTTGGTTTGTTTGATCAGTTCTTCGATTTTATCTGATTGAAAGGTTCCGATCCCGATTGTTCCCAAACCCCCGGCTTCAGAAATGGCAACCGTCAAAGGAGCATTGGAGACATTCCCCATTCCTCCCTGGATAATCGGGTATTTGATGTCGAGTAATTGGTATAACGGGTTCATATTGATGATCCTTTCTCTTGAAGGTAAGAATTTTTACTAATCCTAGTGATCTGCTGGATCGTGCAACTTTTAGGCCGAGTCGCGCAACTTTTAGAGCGAGCCGTGCAACTTTACTAGCCCCCAGCTCATTGGGCTTTTTCTATCCACTTGTGAAAGCTACAGATGCCTCACCGGAATTCCCAAAGACCTTCTTAATGCGCTCTTCTTTTCCTAATATGATATACTCTAGGAAACGCTTTCAAGGAGGTTTTTTGCATGCTATATCCATACAACGGTAAAACTCCTAAGGTGGATGAGTCTGTTTTTATCGCACCAGGTGTACATATCATCGGTGACGTTACGATAGGTAAAAATTCAAGTGTCTGGTTCAACACTGTCGTTCGTGGGGATGAAGCTCCAATCCGTATAGGCGAACGTACAAATATCCAGGATAACTGTACATGTCACCTATATGAAGAGTTCCCATTGATCCTCGAGGACGAAGTGTCAATCGGCCATAATGTCATCCTCCACGGCTGTACGATCCGTAAGAGGGCTTTGGTCGGGATGGGTACCACAATCCTCGATGGAGCAGAAATCGGTGAATCTGCCTTTATCGGCGCAAATACCCTGATCCCGCCTGGAAAAAAGATTCCACCCCGGACAATGGTGATGGGCTCTCCTGGTAAAGTGGTCCGCGAACTCACTGAGAAAGATCTTGAATTGATCCAATTGACTATCAACACTTATGAGCAAAAAGCCAAAGAGTTTAAAGAAAACTTGGCGAAATCAAGCGTCAGCGTAGATTAACCAATGGTTAAATAGCAACAAACATTGGGCCGTCCAATAAGTACCTGTCTCTCTCCGATTTAACAACACTTTGAGCATTGTTGAAGGGGTCTGAGACTTGCCTTTGGACAGCCCCATTTTATTATTGGTCTATCAAGAATCATTCGTTATGAAAACCCGAAATGTACCAGAATTTAGAGGACATGTGTTCCGTTATTTTGGAAAAAAACATCTGATGTACAATGATTTTGGCCTCTATTGTCCTCTATTTTTGTAAAAACATCGCATTTTCGTACAAATAAGGTCTCTCGTGTCCACTAAATCCACTTTCATCCCTTAATTATTCGATTCGATGATCAGCGGGTGGTTCAAAGCGTCATATTTCTTATCCCGGTTCTTCACTTCATTTCCTTCGCTGAACACATCCTCGAAGAAACGGCTGGCTGGTTGTGCCAACGCTTTATAATAGTCACTGAAAAGATCTGCGGCATAGTCACCGAGCCACTTTTTCGGTAACAATTCTTGAGGCAATCCAGGATCGACAAATAGAAACTTCCGATATTCATGAACAAGTTTCGTCCGTTCCACAAAACATTCACCATCGGACTTTTCGCCCTTTTCAATCTTGCTTTTATCGATTACATATTTTTGGCTGTAAGTTTTGATGAATTCCTCGTATCTCATGTTGATTTCTTGTAAATCCCAGCATTCCTCAACAAGTTTTTCATTCTTATGAGGCCCTCTATGTTCAGACACGAAGAAATGTACATAATCGCGGATTCCGTATTTCTCAATCATCTGATTCACTTGTTTTTCTTGTTGATTCGGTGAAATCCAGAAGCTGTTGGAAAGCAGACCGAAGCCGCTCCACACAAGTTCTTTCCGCAGCTCATCACGGATGCTCCTTTTTTCTTCCGGAATGGTGTACGTGAACATTCTCCATTTTCCATCCCACGTTTCAGGTTGAAGCTTGAAAATCCGGTTTGCGGCTTCTTCAATCCGTTCGACGCCTTGCTCTGTCAACCGGTAATAGCTTTTGTTACCTTTCCGTTCTGCGGTGACCCAGCCCTGCTTGTTCATCCTGGAAATAGCCGCACGGACTGATTGTTCATTATGTCCAAACTCCTTCAACAGGCGAATAAGGCTTCCAATCCATATATCGTTACCGTAGTGACGGATATAATCTCCGTATAACGTAAAAATCATTGACCTTGTATTAAGACTGTTTTGCATGGTGTTCATCCTTTTCCGATTCTATCTTTCAAAGTACTCCCAATCATATATAGAAAACTTGGCGAAATCAAGACTTAATGCAGATTGAGCCATAGTTGCCCTTATGCCATGAGGTATATAGAAAACTTGGCGAAATCAAGCGTAAGCCGTAAATTAAGCCTATTTTTCTTAAATATTAAAAAGCATTTATGCACTCAATGCATTTCTTTTTAAATATGCCGTAAAAAGGATGGACAGCCTTCTATTCGTCATTCTCCTTTAAACTCTGGGGGACGTTTTTCACTGAAAGCAACGAGTGCTTCTACACGATCCTTAGTCGGAATCGTCACTTCATAGGCTTTCGCTTCTAAATTAATGCCCGTTTCCAAATCGACATTCATGCCTTGCTTGATTGCATATTTCGCTTGTTTCAAAGCAATTGGACCATTCTTCAGCATTCTTTCTGCCCATTGTTCAGCCGTTTCAATCAATTTATCCGAAGAAACCACTTCATTAACGATTCCGTATTGTAATGCTTCATCAGAAGATAGCTTTTTAGCGGTTAAAATCAATTCCATCGCTTTCGCTTGTCCAATTAGACGTGGAAGCCGCTGGGTTCCGCCAGCACCAGGGATAATCGCCCAGCCAAGCTCCGTCAAGCCCATCTTCGTATCAACGGCAATCCGGAAGTCACACGCCAGCGCAAGTTCGAATCCGCCTCCGAAGGCATACCCGTTCATTGCAGCAATCGTAGGCTGAGGCAGCTTATCGACAGCAGTAAAAACGTCTCTGATCTTCGTGACGTTACGTCGCACTTCATTTTCTGTGAGGTTTTTACGCTCTTTCAGATCCGCTCCAGCACTAAACGCTTTCTCTCCTGCACCAGTGAAAATAACCACACGCGCTTCAGGATTATGATGGATCTCTTCGACGACTTCTCCTAACTTTTTCAATGTATCATAATTAAAGCAATTCAGGACATCCGGGCGGTTCAGGGTCACGTAGGCAATATGATTCTTTACTTCGTATAAGATCGATGACATGTCTGATTCCTCCATATAAAATTAGTAATCGTAACCTTCGACGATTGCAGCGATTCCTTGGCCGACTCCGATACACATCGTCGCAAGGCCATAACGTGTCTTTTGTTTACGCATTTCATGGACTAATGTCGTCAAAATCCTTGCTCCGCTCGCCCCGAGAGGATGTCCATAAGCAATCGCTCCACCATTCACATTGACGCGTGAAGGATCCAATTCAAGCTGACGGATACATTCCAATGATTGGGAAGCAAACGCTTCGTTCAACTCTATCAGGCCAAGGTCATTAGCAGATAATCCTGCTCGTTTCATTGCTTTTCGTGAAGCATGGATCGGTCCAAGTCCCATAACTCGAGGCTCCAGACCGGCAGTGGCAGATGTGATGTACCGTGCTAATGGTTTAAGACCAAGCTCATCAGCCTTTTCCTTACTCATGAGCAATACGGCAGATGCCCCATCATTGATCCCGGATGCGTTCCCAGCAGTTATCGTGCCATCCTTAAAGAGCGGTTTCAATGTGGAGAGTTTTTCGAGTGAACTGTTCGGACGGGGATGTTCATCCGTATCGACGACAATCTCGTTCCCTTTACGGTCTTTATAAATGACAGGTACGATTTCGTCTTTCAATCGACCTTCTTCCATGGCACGTTTCGCCTTCATTTGACTTTCAAACGCGAACTGGTCTTGCTCTTCACGTCCAACGTTATAGTCTTTTGCAACATTTTCTGCCGTTTCAGGCATGCTGTCGGTTCCGTACTTTTCTTCCAATGCCGGGTTCACGAATCTCCAGCCGATGGTCGTATCGAACATTTCCCTGTTACCACGAGGGAAGTCCACCTCAGGTTTCCCCATTACATACGGTGCACGAGTCATGCTTTCCGTTCCACCTGCAATGAAGATACCCCCTTCATCAGCCATGATCGCTCGCGCAGCATAGGAGACTGCATCCAAACCAGATCCGCATAATCGGTTGATCGTCGTCCCGCCAACCTCAACCGGAAGATCAGCTAGCAAAGCCGACATTCTCGCAACATTACGGTTTTCCTCTCCGGCCCCG
Source organism: Pseudalkalibacillus sp. A8 (assembly GCF_045920555.1). NCBI lineage: Bacteria > Bacillati > Bacillota > Bacilli > Caryophanales > Fictibacillaceae > Pseudalkalibacillus > Pseudalkalibacillus sp. A8. The sequence continues at coordinate 866,938 of NZ_CP174509.1, read as the reverse complement.
TTCGCATTCCCGAATACGACTTCTTCAATCTGATCCTTCGGCATGTCCGGGTTCCGTTCAAGTAACGATTTGATGACAACCGCACCAAGGTCATCCGGACGGATATTCTTCAATGCCCCTTTATAGCGCCCAATCGGCGTTCTCACAGCATCCACAATGACGACTTCACGCATTGTCAGCACCTCCTTGTTCACGATAATCATAGACACCTACGCCTGCTTTTCTTCCGATACGGCCTGCTTTAACGTATTTGACTAACAGCGGGCAAGGGCGATATTTTTCGCCTAATGTCTCATGTAAGTACTTCAAATTATTAAGACGTGTATCCAAACCCACGAGATCACCTAGTTCGAATGGTCCCATCGGATAGTTAAGTCCGAGTTTGATCGCCTTATCGATCTCTTCAGGAGATCCGACGCCTTCTTGGAGCATATAGAACGCTTCATTTCCGACAAGCGCACTGATCCGGCTTGTCACAAAACCAGGGAATTCATTGACTGTAACCGTTTCTTTTCCCATTTTTACAGCCACTTCATTCGCAATTTTGACTGTATCCTCAGCAGTATCAAGTCCTTTGATGATTTCAATCAAAGGCATTTTATGAACCGGGTTGAAGAAATGCATCGCGATCACTTTTCCAGGTCGGCTTGTAAAAGAAGCAATTTCGGTAGGACTCATCGTGGATGTATTGGTCGCAAAATAGCAATGCTCAGGTGCATGCTGATCAATCGTCTCGAACACATTTCGCTTGATCTCAATATTCTCGGGAACAGCCTCAATCACCATATCTGTTTCGGATACTGTTCCTTCAAGATCCGATGAGTAAAACATACGTTCCATGCCTTCATTCGCTGCTTCTTCAGTTAGCTTGTTCCGTTGGACCCCTTTGGCAAAAATCGCATTGATTTCATTCTTTGCACTCTCCAATGCCTTTTCAGAAATATCAACAAGTGTCGTCTTATGCCCGCCTACAGCGGCAACATAAGCGATCCCTCTGCCCATGACACCAGAACCTATGACGGTAATATGTTTGATCATGTCTCTCTTCCACTCCCTTGTAAAATGGGTATGTTTTTGCTGATTGTCGTGATTTTTTTATGCTTTGCTAACCATTCCTGTTGATTTTTCACGAAATTCACTCCCTTTCCGTGGGCGATCCGCAAGCTCCCTCACTTGCACATGGATCTCAACACAAAAATGAAATCATTTTCGTGTCTGCGATGAGAATTCTTAGAAGCTTTCCTTATGCTGGCTTCGACGTTTACCAATAGGACGTGGTGTTTTTTAGTCGAAGATCCTTTTAAAGCGCGGGGTCTCGCCCTGGCTCGCTTTTCCCGCTGGAGTGTCGTGAATTTCCTTTACAGTTCAACAATTAAATGCAATACAGTTGAAGGCGAGCAGCCTGGAAAGGTGCTCGCCCACTAATTCACTTAGGTTACACTCCGAACGGATTCAACGGCTTGCCTCCAACATAAGAGATGACACTCTTCGTTTCAGTATACAAATCAAGCGTTTCGATACAAAGCTCTCTTCCGAATCCAGATTGCTTGTAACCCCCGAACGGTGTACCAGGGAATGCTGAGAATGGAGAGTTGACCATTACCGTACCAGCCTTCAACTTAGAAGCGACACGGTTTGCTCGAGCATGATCCGTCGTCCAGATTGCAGCTGCAAGACCGAAAATCGTATCGTTCGCAAGCTTCAGCACTTCTTTTTCATCGCTGTACTTCATGACGACAACGACTGGTCCGAAGATTTCTTCTTGTGCAATTTTCATGTCATTCGTCACATTCGTGATGACTGTCGGCAAGTACCAATGTCCGTTTTCAAATTCTTCGACCTTTGCACGGCCTCCACCAACAAGTACTTTGGCGCCTTGCTTTTCAGCCTCTTTCACATAGCCATCGATCACTTCAACCTGGCTCTCGCTGATGATTGACCCGATGTGTGTTCCTTGATCAAGCGGATTGCCGAGCGTAAGCTTCTTCGTCTTTTCAATGAACTTTTCCATGAACTCGTCATATACGTTTTCGTGAACGAAAAGACGAGATCGTGCTTCACAGGATTGTCCTGTGTTATAGAAAATACCGAATAGGGAGCCGTCGACAGCTGCATCCATGTTCGCATCTTCAAATACGATGTTCGGTGATTTACCACCAAGTTCTAAAGTCACTCGCTTCAATGTTTCAGAAGCTTTCGCCATGATGTCTTTACCAGTACCGGTCTCACCAGTGAAAGCGACTTTATCGACACCAGGGTGATCCACTAGGTGTGAACCTACAGTCGATCCAGGTCCAGTGACGATATTGACAACACCTTCTGGAACACCTGCTTCATGACAGATTTCCGTTAAAATGATTGCTGTAAGCGGCGTCAAGCTTGCAGGTTTCAATACGATTGCGTTACCTGTAGCGATTGCTGGTGCTACCTTCCAAGAAGCCATCATCATCGGATAATTCCAAGGGATGATCTGTGCACAAACACCGATCGGTTCGTTCGAAGTCGTATTTGTAAAAGGTCCAGGCATATTGTTCACATGTCCGCGATGGCCAACAATTGCACCTGCATAGAATTCAAAGTTTTCAACAGCTTGCATCACTTGGCCTTGAGCAGCAGTCAATGACTTCCCGCTATTCAGCACTTCCAGCTCGACCAATTCATTGAAACGGCTGCGCATGATTGAAGCAATTTTATTCAATACACGAGCGCGTTTTCCAACAGGGTATTTCGGCCATTTACCATAGTCAAAAGCATTTCGAGCTGCTTCAACTGCTTTATCTACGTCTTCTGTCCCAGCTTTCGCCACTTGTGCAAGGGCTTCACCAGTTGCAGGATTGTAAGTAGTGAATGTTTCTCCAGAAACGCTGTCGACCTGTTGTCCATTGATGATCATCTTGTACGCTTCACGTTTCATTTCTGTTGCGACTTGTTGTTGTTCCTTAGTTGTACTCATTGATCAGTCACTCCTTTAATTGTAGTTAGTATTTTCATGGATGAGATGATTCGGCCAGCGCCAAATCTTTACGGGCGCTTCCGCTTTTCTTATTAGCAGCCTTTAAATACAGGCTTTCTTTTCTCTAGAAATGCTTGTATCCCTTCAGCATGGTCTTCTGTCTGACCTGCTGTACGCTGGGCATACGCTTCGTTTTCGAGCATTTCACTTAGATCTGCATCCCAGCTTTTCAGTAAGTATCTCTTGATCAAGCCGATCGCTTTCGTTGGTTTATGTGCCAAGTTTTCCGCAAATGCTGAAACTTCCTCTTCCCAACGATCAAGCGGAATGACTTTCGTTGCCAACCCCAGGTCCTTTGCCTCCTCTGCTGAGACCTTTTCCCCCATCACCGCGAGCTCAAGTGCTTTCGCATGGCCTACTAATCTAGGAAGATAAAAGAGGTTTCCAGAATCGGGTACAAGACCGATATTAATAAATGCTTCTATAAAACTAGCTTTATCTGAAAGCAATCGAAAATCACACGCTAAGGCTAAACTCATCCCCGCACCAGCAGCAACACCATTAACAGCTGCGATGACTGGCTTTTCAAAGCTGGCCAGCTTTTCAATCATCGGGTTGTAGCCTTTACGCAGTATTTCCCCAAAATCCGCACCTTCTTTAACCCCCGCCAGATCTTGTCCCGAGCAAAATGCTTTTCCGTTACCTGTTATGACTAAACAGCGAACACTGCCATCTCTCTCAGCTTCTTTTAAAGCTTTTGTTATCTCTATGTTCATCTGTTCAGTAAAAGCATTGTATTTTTCCGGGCGGTTCAATCGAATCCAGGCAACATGACTTTCTATTACATATTGAATCGTTTCATACATAGCTAGACCGCTCCTTACTTTCCTCTGAATTGTGGGCTTCGTTTTTCTACAAATGCCTTCATGCCTTCCTTCTGATCCTCTGAAGAAAACAGGAGGGAGAAATTCTTCCGTTCATATTGCATCGCTTCATAAACGGAGTAATCGACGGACTTGTTGACAGATTCTTTAATCATCCGTACAGACAAAGGTGCTTGTTTTGCGATTTTACGAGCTAGTTTCATGGTTTCCTCAAAAACAAGTTCTGGTGCTACGACACGATTGACGACACCGTTCTCATTCGCAAATTTCGCGGTCATATATTCACCGAGCCACAACCATTCAAGTGCTTTTGCCCGGCCCATCAATTTCGTAAGTCGAACGGTCCCGCCAGCTCCTGGCATTACCCCTAAGTTCACTTCAGGAAATCCGAATTGCGCGTTTTCACCTGCAACGATCAAGTCACAGCTCAATGCAAGCTCGAATGCGCCTCCAAGGCAATAACCATTCACTGCTGCGATGATCGGCTTTTTCACCCATGCGAGACGATCCCATTCAGCGAATTGATTGAGGAGTTCCAGCGAAATCGCATCATCCTCTGCCATTTCAGCAATATCCGCTCCTGCGGCAAAGACTTTCGCATTTCCGGTAACGATCATGATCGACACGCTATCATCACGGTCCCACTCCTCCATCGTTTGAAGGATTTCGGTGACCATTTTTCGATTCAAAGCATTCAATACTTTTGGACGGTTCAGTTGAATGACACCAACGCCATCTTCAGTCCAGGTTTGAATGGTCTCCTTATTACTCACCGTCGACTTCCTCACCAATCATCAGTGTCACCAAGTCACCTGCAAATCCCATGAGGTCCTTTCCAGAAGCTTTTGCTTCGTCCGTTTTCATTGCTGCCTTCAATGCATCATGATCATCGTAGTACATTTCACAAAGGAGGTGATAGTCACTAGCTCCCATTGGAGACCCGACGATTTTCGTCACTTCCATTTTACGAAGTCCGGGTATCTTAGCTGTAATAGGTCCGTGTGTGTTGAAATAGTGCTCGTCAAATTCCTCTTTGTTTTCTGGATTCTTGTAAAGTGCGATTAATTTTACCATTATATATACACCCTTTCTTATTCGTCGCCTATGTTGGCAACGGGTTTCATTGCTTCAAATGGATTCTTGCAGCTTCTGCAATAGAGAATGCAGCGACAGGCAGTCGGCCCGAAAAGATTCTCCATTGTCGTATACACCGAGCCGCAATATGGGCACGGGATTTCCCACGGTTCTCCTGGTGTATGGTTTGCCGGAGGAGGCGATATACCGAATTCTTTAAGCTGTTCTTTCCCTTGGTCAGTAATACGGTCGGTCGTCCAGATCGGCTTGGATAAAAAGGTCACTTCAACCTCAGAAACACCTTCAACTTCAATGACGGCATTTACGATATCCCGTTGGATGATGCCGAGTGCCGGGCAGCCTGTGAAGGTTGGAAGGACTCCGACCTTTGCCGACATATCTACGACTTCAACACCTTCAACCATTCCAAGATCCAAAATACTGACAGAATCGATTTCAGGGTCAGTAACAGCTTGGAGGACATCATAAATCGTGTCTACCAATTGTTTAGATTCAATTCCGGTCATCGTAACCCTCCTCTCAGTTTGATTTTTTAAAAAAAGCATTGTTGTTGAGGTCTACGAAATTCACTCCCATTCCGCAGGCTTAAGAAAAGCGGAAGCGACACGCTTAGTCACGTAGGTCACTGGAAGACTGACGAGGAGGCTGTTGCCGCCGCAGGAAGTCTGAAGTGATCCAAGTGACTGGTCGCTGAGTTAGACATTACTTCTCTGAATTACCTAATTCCGAAAGCCTCCTCACTTGCACACGGATGGGCTGGCTTCGACGTTCACCACAGGGACGTGGTGGTTGTTAGTCGAAGATCCTTAAAGTGTGGGGCATTGGAAGACTCACCTGGCTCGCTTTTCCCGCTGGAGTACGTGAATTTCGCTTATACTGTATATAAGTGTCACGTTCTATGACAATTCGGATGATGTATTACCAAGCGACTTTTGGATTCGTCTCATAAACCTCGGAAAGCGTAGACAATGCTTGATTGAGGTCTTCTGTATGTTCACCCTGGCGGCCATTTCCTTTTGTCATGCCAAGTTCACCAGGTAATGGAGCAGCAATTTGTTCAAATGTCTTTTCCATATGTGCAAGCCATTTCGACCGCATTTCCTCTTCACTCTCGATGTATCCTTTACTGACCATATCTTCAGCAAGTGGTCCAAGCGAAAGTACGCCGTCCATCTCGTTCCAGCATCTTTCAATCGCTGCGGTCATACGTTTTTTCGCTTCATTAGTGCTTGTCATCAATTGCTTGAACCATGTCTCCCAATGCATCAAGTGGTATTGCAGCTCGATCAGCACTTTTGAAGCAGAATCGGTAAGAGGTTCATAGCTTGATTGTTTCAAAGATTGCATGCGGATTTTTTTATGGACAGAGTAGAAATAGTTCCGTACGACCGCAAATGCCCAGTCGAAGTTCGGCTGTTCAAGATACGTCCCTTCTCCATTCTTCTCTTCTAACAAAACTGCATTTCTGAATTTTTCTGGAGATCTAAGGTGCGACAGCTCATCAGCTTTCCCTTCCCCTAATTCCTCAAGAAGGGTATAAAACTTTACTGCATGCCCCATCATATCCTGATTGATAGAGGAATAGGCCACGTCCTCTTCGATATGAGGAGCAAGCCCGAGCCATTCAGAGCCTCGGTATGCCAGGATGAAATCATCATCCGCCAGGGAATAGAGCAGTTCCACTAGTGCCTTATCCTGTGCCATTACTCTTTTCCTCCCTTGCTGTTGCTAAGTAAGCTTTGTTCTGTGAATTGTTCTTGTTGGTATTTACGCCATTTTTTCTTTAAATATCCGTATCCCTTCGTTTCACGGTACTCTTTGTTATTCAACCGCTTCAACATTTCACGTTCCTCTTGGGTCATCGTACGGATGTTATCTCTCTTTGCCACCCAAATGTCAGCTACAGGTTCACGGCGGAAGAAATTTTCCCTTGCCATGATCAAAGCCATTTCTTCATTAGGGGCTAGAAGACTGAACTGGTGCTGCAGCGGGCTTTTATCTGTCTTTTTACTGAACACCTCATATACACTGTAAAAACCGTCTTTTTCTTGGTTCAATGGTTTCCCTCCTCGTCCGTCTAAACTGCCTTCGATGTTGGATTCAAGGCCTCGCGCACCCAGGCATTGTTTTCGTAAGAAATCTTGCGAAGCTCCAGTCTCTCTTTCGATTGCGGACCGTTTCCAGTTACGATTTCCTTGAATTCACTCCAATCCGGATCCTGATAGACCCACAACCCTTGTTCTTCATCAAAATGGATCGTCTCATCCGGAATCGTCAGGCCGAGGGACCAGATTCTCGGTACATATTTTGTGAAAAACTCCTGGCGAAGCTCTTCATTCGTCTTCTCACGGATTTTGTATCTCATGTTCTTATCGACGTGGGAAGTCGATGCATTCTCCTTGCTCTTCGGTCCAAAGAACATGAGAAGTGCTGTCCACCAGCGGTTAAGCGCATCCTGTAACAAATCACGTTGTTCAGGCGTTCCTTCTGCCAGCGCCATAATAATACTTTCACCGTGCTGTGCATGGAAAACTTCTTCAGCACATATTCGCTTCAAAGCTCTTGCATATGGACCGTAAGAAGAGTTCAGCATCATGCTTTGTGAAATGATCGCTGCTCCATCAACCAACCAAGCGATGATCCCAGCGTCTCCCCATGTAGGCGCTTTCATATGAAACACATTGTGAAACTTCAATTTTCCTGAGAATAAGTTCTGCATGATGTCTTCACGATTCATGTCAAGTGGTTCCATCAAGTCTTCTGCTACACGCAGCAACAGCTGTCCATGGCCCATCTCATCTTGTACTTTTGCCATGATCGCCAATTTACGATGTAAAGATGGGGCTTTCGGTACCCATTCCTTTTCTGGAAGCGCTCCCATAATTTCGCTGATTCCATGCATGGAAATCAAACGGATCAAAGATTGACGGTAATCATCAGGCATCCAATCGTTCGGTTCGATCTTTTCTCCTGCGTCAATCCGGTTCAAGAAGTGTTCGTACTTCTCTTCCTCTGTCAACTGATCGAATGATTTTTCGATAGTCATCTATTATCACCTTCCGAGTATTACGTTTATTTAACGTCATTATAGAATATCGTTATAAATAATTCAATCCTTTTACTAACTTTATATAAATATTCTACTGCTGTAATACTTTCTCTTCTCTAAGATCTACGATTCTGACCGCCTTTCCTTCCGATCGTGGAATTGAGCCCGGTTCCATGATCTGCACCTGGATGGAGACAAGGCAGTTCGACTTGATCTGATGCTGGATCCGCCTTCTCAACTCGTCCATATTAAGGTACTCCATGTCCCCTGCGCATTTTTCAAAAGTGGCTTTATTGACTTCCACCTGTAATTCAATATGATCCATCGTTCCGTTTTTCTTTAATAGGATTTGATAATGCGGGACCAATTCTTCAACCTGCAGCAAGCAATTCTCGATTTCAGAAGGGAACACATTCACTCCGCGGATGATCAGCATATCATCGATCCGACCCTTCACCCTCGACATTCGGACAGAGTTTCTGCCGCATTTACAAGTTTCACGATTTAGCGCAGCGATATCACCGGTACGATAACGGATGATCGGGAATGCTTCCTTCGTCAGGCTCGTGAAGACAAGCTCGCCATATTCCCCATCTTCTACTGGTTCCAGCGTTTCTGGGTCGATTACTTCAACGTAGAAATGGTCGTCTGCAATATGTAAGCCGTCTTGTGCTTCGTGGCATTCGATCGACACTCCAGGGCCTATGATTTCACTGAGCCCATAAATATCGATCGCTTTGATATCAAGCTTCTTTTCAAGCGTCTGCCGCATTTCTTCCGACCAAGGCTCCGCTCCGAAAATGCCGAATTTAAGACTTGTCTTTCGCGGGTCTTTTCCCATCTTTTCCATCGTTTCAGCAATGTTAAGGACATAAGAAGGTGTTCCACAAATGACCTGAGGCTGGAAGTCCTCAATTAGAAGGATTTGACGGGCAGTATTCCCGCCTGAGATCGGGACAGTCACCATCCCTAGTCGTTCAGACCCATAATGAAGACCTAAACCTCCAGTGAACAACCCATATCCGTAGGTATTATGCAATACACTTCCTGGTTCTCCGCCAGCTGAAGCAATGGCACGAGCTACGACCTCACTCCAGACTTCGATGTCACTTTTCGTATAACCAACGACCGTCGGCTTTCCACTTGTCCCCGAGGATGCATGAAGACGGACCATTTCTTTCTGATCGACCGCAAAAAGGCCGAATGGATAATGATCCCGCAAATCCTTCTTTTTCGTAAAAGGGAGTTTCTTCAAATCTTCGAGACTTTGGACATTGTCTGGTGTCACGTTCTTTTCATCGAATTTTTCTTGATAAAAAGGAACATTCTCATAGACAGCACGAACTGTTTTTTGCAGCCTTTCAAGCTGAAGCTTTTCTTTGTCTTGCTTATTCATCGTTTCTTTTTCCACATTATAAATCATCTTACCCCTCCTTATATAACGAAAAAATCTCGATACATGATAAATACGGTATATAAAAACAGTATAAGGAAAGCGTTTTCTTGTGTCAATTTTCAGATAATTGATTTAAGCCGGAATCAGCCAATTATTTTAAGTTCCTACTGATATATCTTGTGTTTGCACCTGATTTTCTCTCAATTGCTCTGAATAATTTCAATTTTGCACCGAATGAGCCCAAGTATATATCGATCCCCTGAAATAAAAACTAAAAAAAACTCCCTTTCTCAAAAAGGGAGGCTGATTTTAAAAATAAGGATATGGGTAAAAAGGATATGGACGGTAATAAGGAAGCAACGATAATGCAGCTATAGCTGCTAATGGGAGCAAGAGCCCTCCGAACCTTCTGAATCTTGGCTGCCTGGTATCATTTCGATCGTAAGTTTCCGGTTCCATCATTTCAGGCACGAGAAGTTCTACTTTATCCTTTTTCAAACCCATGACGATCGCGTCGAATTTTTTGCCGTCCTTCGTTTCAACCAATACATGATATTGCTTATATTGTTTACATTTGTCGTACATGTGTTTTGCCCGCTCATCATCTCGGATCGATTCGTCATAATGTTGTTCTGACATTATTCATCATCCCCTTTCTCACAATGTCATGATATTCACCCAGAAGATTGATGTGCCTATTTTTTTAAAAACGTGAAATAAAAAAAAGCACCTACACTTGTAGATGCTTCGGTGTTTCTAGATGATTAATGAATCAATTGTAAAAACTGTTCTCTCGTGATTTTTCCTAAATAATGGCCGATGTCAAGATCGGCTAATGCTTTTTCGATCTCTTCGTAATCATACCGTACTCCGATGAGGCGTGACTCGATATCCTCCACATCTCCAACGCCGAAGAAATCACCATAGATCTTACATGCTTGGATTGTATTTTTCACAACATCCAAACGAATATCCAACTGACCTGCCCCCTCAAAACGGTGAGAATGCTTCACATTGAATTTAGGTGACTTTCCGTAGTTCCAATCCCAGTTCTGATAACGTGCTGCTGAAATTTTACGAATGATTTCCCAATCTTCTTCAGACAGTCGATACTGTGGAATCTCTTTTTCTTCTTCAAACAGATAACGGAGCAGGGTTTCTTTGAATTGTTCGGTCGTCATGTCTTGGTCAAGGTGCTCACGTATATTCGTAACCCGACTCCGGATCGATTTGATCCCCTTCGATTTTATTTTATCCATATTCACATTCAATGCAGAAACGACATTCTCAATTTGAGAGTCGAACATGAGTGTACCGTGGCTGAACATGCGGCCTTTCGTTGAAAACTGAGCATTCCCGGAAATTTTCTTCCCATCGACGAGAATATCGTTCCGTCCGCTCAACTCTGCTGGAACACCTAGTCTATGAAGAGCTTTGATGACCGGTTCTGTGAATTTTTTAAAATCATGAAAGCTGTTGCCATCATCTTTCGTAATGAAACTGAAATTCAAGTTCCCATGATCATGATAGACCGCTCCTCCACCGGATAGTCTCCTGACTACGTGTATTCCATTTTCCCGGACATACTCGGAATTGATTTCTTCCACCGTATTTTGGTTTTTCCCGATGATGATCGATGGTTCATTGATATAGAACAATAGATATGTATCATTGATGTCCAAATATTTAAGCGCATATTCTTCAATGGCCAGATTCACTCTGGGGTCTGTGATATTTTCGTTATCAATAAAAAGTAACATGCTTGTCCTCCTTTACCAATATTTTTGGACTGTTTACCAATATTTTAGAGACCATTACCAATATTTTTACACTGTTTACCAATATTTGTTGTATTTGTATGCAAAAAGGCTAACTATTCCCCTTCCCAGACGAAACCTTCTTCCGCCAGGACGACATCCCCATGAAATTGTTCCTTAGCCTCAGGTACTAGCTGTTCGAGTTCGCCGAAATGAGGCAGATGGGTCAAAATCAGCTTTCCAACTCTCGATTCCCTTGCAACAATCCCCGCTTCTTCGCTTGTCATATGACCAACGCTCGTACCGTCCATCCCCTTGTAAAGATTAGATTCACACAGTAAAGTATCTGCGCCGCGGAAGAAAGGAAAAAATTCCTCCTGGAAACTCGAGTCAGCTGTATAAGCTACCGTGTGGCTACCGCCTTCAATCCGCATAGCATAACACGGGACGGCGTGTTTCGTCTGTAAAAAGGCAATTTCAAACGGACCCACTGATATCGGCATAGCCGGGTTGTATTCTTCTGCAGCCGTAAACTCTTTATAAGTTAACTTTTTGAATTCCGTTTCGTTAAAACGATGTCCGTAGATCGGCAGTTTTGCTAATGTCTTACCAGTATGTGATTTTACTAACCTTCCGAATTGCAAAGGACCGATATCTGCAATATGATCAGCATGGTAATGGGAGATGATGACTGCATCAAGGTCCTCTACAGCTATGTAGGACTGTACTTTTGAAAGGACGCCGCTTCCACAATCAACCAATAAATTGAATCCATCCTCCTGTAACAAATAACCTGAGGTCGCTTCGCCGACTTTCGGAAATCCACCCCAACAACCGATGACGGTTACTTTCACGTATCTCACTCCATTCGGTTTACTCCTATAAATTCTATATAACACAAGACACTGCTATTAGTATACCGCTAACCCTCATACAAAATCGTTTATATTCTTTGATTTTGTGGTAAATAATAATTATGTTTTCATTGAAAGGAGTTTTGACAGGATGAAAGTACTTGTAGTAGGAGCAAACGGTGGTACAGGCCGCCATATACTTAGAATGTTAGGTCAAAGCAATGACCATCAGGCCGTTGCAATGATTCGCGATATTACACAGTCTGCTAAACTTGAGGAATTTGGAATCAGTGAAACCGTGTTGGCGGATTTAGAAGATGAAGTTGATCATGCAGTTGAAGGCTGTGATGCAATTCTCTTTGCCGCTGGTTCTGGATCGAAGACTGGACCTGAAAAAACGATAACAGTGGATCAGGAAGGAGCGATCAAGCTCATAAAGGCTGCAGAGAATCATGGCGTAAAACGATTTGTCATGCTGAGTACGGTCGGAGCTGATGACCCTGAATATGGATCTGAGAGTATGAGACATTATTTCGAGGCGAAGAAAAAAGCGGATGACGTATTAAGAGGAAGCTCACTAACCTATACGATCGTCAGACCAGGCAGACTCTCTTATGAAGCTGGCATTGGTAAAATCAGAGCAGCAGAAAAGCTCGATGACTACTCAGGTGATATTCCACGTGAGGATGTAGCAAGAGTGATGATCGAATCGTTGACCCTGGAGAACACATATGGCAAAGCATTCGAATTCCTTTCCGGGGATAACGATATCGTAAAAGCATTGAAATCGTTATAATAATGATGAAACCGGACTGTCCCAACTTTGGGCCAGTCCCGTTTTTTTTGAAAACTTGTAATTGTCCTGATAATTTGGAATTTTGTCTAGTTAATCTTCAATCTTGTCCTGATACTTAATTCTTCACTTATCCCCTGTAAAATGATTCCTTTCACAAATAAAAGTTGAAGGCATTACGAATAATCTTAATCTTCTAATTAATTTGAAAGCGCCTTCAAAAAATGATTGCTCTTGGTAAAAAATTGTTATATTATTATTAATAATCAAATGAATACCGGACATGTTATTGTCTTCGGGTAGAGATGAGGAGAACCCTGTGAGCAATAAAGTGTATTACATTTTTTATGTAGTACTTTTTATTGTTCATAGGGCTTTATTTATTTAAATATATAAAAGCGACATTATTAAAGGAGGAGTATGAATGAGGGTCAAGTTGTTGACATTGTTTACTGTATTGCTGGTTATTCTTGCAGCTTGCAACAACGGAGGGGCGGACAAGGAAGTTACAGAAATAGACTTCTGGTTCCCTGTTGCTGTTGGTGGGGATGTTGCTAAGATCGTGGATGGTTTAGTTGCAGACTTTGAAGAGGAAAATCCGGATATCAAGGTCAATGCAAGGTATGGAGGGAGTTATTCGGAAACGATGACTCAGGTGATGGCTTCTGTTCAAGGTGGTAATCCTCCAGAATTAGCAGTCTTATTTTCTATCGATCTATTTACTTTGCTAGAGAATGATGTCATTGAAGAAATGACGCCTTTGTTCGATGAAGAATATTTCAATGATTTCTATGAGGCTTTCATGGCTAACTCGAAAATTGGCGATCAGGTTTATAGCCTGCCTTTCCAAAGAAGTACTATCGTCCTTTACTACAATAAAGATGCCTTTGCTGAAGCGGGCCTTGACCCGGAAGCCCCTCCAAAAACTTGGGATGAGCTAGTTGATTACAGTAAAAAACTAACGGTGAATGGCGGTAAGGACCAATGGGGGCTTGAAATTCCTAGTACAGGTTATCAATACTGGATGTTCCAAGCCCTAGCATTGCAGACTGAAGGAAATATCATGTCAGAAGATGGAAAAGAAACTTATTTTGATAAGCCGTTTGCAAAAGAAGCAATGCAATTCAATCTCGATTTAAGCCAAAAGCATGAGGTCATGCCTAAAGGTACGATTGAATGGGCGACAGTTCCATCTGATTTCTTAAGCCAAAGAACGGCGATGATGTACCACACGACAGGAAACCTGACCAATGTAAAGCAAAATGCGGATTTTGATTTTGGTGTAGCTTACTTACCTGCCAACAACCAATATGGTTCACCGACTGGTGGCGGAAACATTTATCTATTCAAAGACATTCCGGAAGAAAATAAAGAAGCAGCAATCAAGTTCATGAAATTCTTAACGGATCCTGAGCGCGTTGCCCAATGGTCGATCGATACTGGTTATGTTGCTACAAGAAATTCTGCTTACGAGACAGATAAGTTGAAAGAATATGTACAAGAATTCCCACAAGCGACCATTGCGCGTGAACAGCTTGAATATGCTGACAGTGAATTGGCCACCTATCAAAATGGGGAAGTCCAAAAAATCTTGAACGATGCAATCCAATCGATTTTAACAGGAAAAAGCACAGTAGATGAAGGATTGGAAAAAGCTCAACAAGAAGCAGAAAAAGTTTTGGAACCTTTCCAGGACTAAATAGAAATGTGGAGAAGCTCGGATTAAAACCTTGTTGATTTGGGCTTCTCTTTACTAAAGATTGGAGGTTTCAAGTAAACTGATGGCTAACAAACAATACGCACCCACAAGTAAACTGATGGCTATCAAACAAAACGCCCCTAAGAGAAAACTCAGTTTCGGTTTCAAACAGAATATTTTCGCTTATTTATTATTACTCCCATCTTTTATATTCTTATCGTTATTCACATTCTATCCTACACTTAAATCCATTCATTTAAGTTTTTATAGTGGACCAATGACCAGGCTCCAAATTTCTGGCCTTGATCAATATAAAGAGGTTTTTACGGATGACATTTTCAAAAAAGTGATGCTGAATAACCTATTATTCATTATTGGTACTGTTCCAACCAGTCTATTTTTGGCAATGTATTTAGCGATATGGCTAAACAAAAAAATGGCGGGCAGTGCCCTGCTAAGAACGTCATTTTTTTATCCGACAGTCATCCCGTTGATCGCTGTTGCAAACATCTGGTTGTTCATTTACACGCCACAATATGGACTTCTGGAAAAATTCTTACATATGTTCGGAGCAAGTGGTCCAAACTGGTTAGGTGATCAAAGTACAGTTATGATTGCCATGATTATCATGATCATATGGAAAGATACTGGATTTTTTATGATTTTTTATTTAGCCGGTTTACAAAATTTGCCGAGAGATGTATATGAAGCTGCCATGATAGAAGGAGCGAAGCCTTTTCAAATATTCCGGCATATCACCTTCCCATTACTTATGCCGACAACGCTTTTCGTCATGATCGTAGCGATTACAAATGCATTCAAGAATGTAGATCATCTATACATCATGACCAAGGGCGGCCCAGACAATGCTAGTAATCTATTGCTTTATTATATTTATGAAGTAGCCTTTACGAATTGGGATCTTGGTAAAGCAGCGGTATTGACCGTCGTATTAATCACTGTGCTATTAGGTATCACGGCATTCAATTATTTATTTTTAGATAAGAAAATCCATTATTGAGAAAGGAGGAATCTCTTTGTATAAAAAGATTAATTTTTCCGTTATCGTCATTTTGGGACTCGTATTCTTCATTCCATTACTATGGGTTTTCATCACCTCGTTTTCTACAGGGAGAGAAGTGATAAGCAGCTCCTTTCCCCTTTGGGTATCCAATCCCACCTTCCAGAATTACATAGATGCATGGAATGCTGCCCCCTTTCTTACTTATTACGCGAACACATTCATCATCGTATTCGGTATCTTGATCGTCCAATTATTTACCATCACACTTGCAGCTTATGCATTCGCCAGAGTGAATTTCAGAGGTAAAAATGGATTGTTCATCTTATTCTTACTACAATTGATGATCCAGCCGGAAATTCTCTTGTTCCCGAACTACCAAGTTATGAGTCAATTAGGTTTGGTGGATTCGAAGCTTGCCGTAATGCTTCCATACTGGGCTTCTGCCTTCGGTGTATTCCTACTAAGGCAAACCTTCAAGCAGGTTCCTTTTGACCTGGATGAAGCTTCTAAAATAGACGGCTGTAAATGGTGGCAAACATTATGGCATGTGTATGTACCGTCTGCAAAGCCGACTTATATTGCATTCGCATTGGTTTCTGTCAGCCATCATTGGAGCAATTTCATGTGGCCGTTGATCATCACGAATTCCGATGAAAATCGTCCATTGACTGTCGGGCTTGCAAAATTTGCCCAATCCTATGAAACAGGAGCTCAATGGGGAATGGTGACAGCAGGGACGGTAATGGTCATCTTCCCATTGCTGATCGCATTTTTTATTTTCCAAAAACAGTTTGTATCCAGCTTCATGCATTCCGGAATTAAATAGGTGGTGTAAAAATGGAGATACATTTTCTTGGGACTGGCAGTGCCTATCCTGGTAGTGAACGAGATAATACTTCACTTTGTTTTTCAAATGATGGCTATCATGTGTTGATCGATGTCAGTGGGAATCCATGCAGGAAACTGAAACAAATCAATGTGGATCTAGAAGAGCTTGACTCCGTCATATTTACCCATTTCCACATCGATCATATATACGGCCTCCCTTCGTTATTATGGGGAATGTGGCTTGAAAACAGACATAAGCCACTGACGCTCTATTGTGATGAAAGGAATGAGGAAAAACTTCATCAGTGGCTGGATACTATGGAAGTTTATGAATGGGGTATACAGTTTCCGCTTCATATAAAGACATTCAATGGTGATCATATTGAAGAACTGATAATAAATGAAAATTTGCATATTTCTTGTTTTCCAGCACTCCATTCTGTACCTACCATTGGGTTAGAAATAAGATATGACGGTAAATTAATCATCTATTCAGGAGACAGTGAAGTAAATTCATACATCCAGACATATGAATATATAGATGTATTAATCCATGAGGCGACCTCTGCTAAGAAGACTGATCCAATTCATACAAGTTTACCAGAGATATCTGATTCCTATGAACTTAAGTCGATTGGCAAAGTGATACTGGTTCATTTAAGTGACAAAGAACCTTATGATGAGGAACTCTCTAGATTAGATATTACAGAGAAGGTCCAAACAGCCGAAGAAATGATGTGTATCAACGTATAAAAAAATAGCATACAAGGATAGAGAATAGGAGAATCCCTTGGGCAATGAATAATCCAATTTTTTAATTGGATATTTCGTCAGGCTCAAGGGATTATTTTATGGATAACGGAGGATAAGATGAAAGAAATCAAGGGTTATATTTTTGACTTGGATGGTACGATTTATCTCGGAAACCAGTTAATTAAAGATGCAGATGTTGTAATCAAAAGTCTTCAAAAAGAAAGAAAGCAAATTTTGTTTTTGACCAATAAAACAATTGAATCCAGACAGAAATACGTGAAAAAGTTAAGGAACTTCAATATTGATGTGACCATAAACAATATCTTGAACCCGACATTGACATTGATCAATTATTTGAAGACTAACCACCCTGCCTCCACCCTATATGTCATTGGCGAACAGATTATAAAAAATGAGATTATGGACGCTGGGTTTCCCATTGCCCATACCCCTGAACAGACAGATATTGTGATTCTTTCATGGGATCGTGACTTTCATTATGAACATTTAAACTTTGCATACCAGGCAGTTAAGAACGGTGCGAAAACGATTGCTACCAATCCAGACAGAACTTGTCCTGTCGAGTTTGGCGAAGTTCCAGATTGCGGGGGAATGATCGGAGCATTAGAGGGGGTCACAGGAAAGAAAATTGATGTACAAATTGGAAAGCCTTCTGTGTTGACGGTAGAGGCTGCAATCAATATTCTCAAGCTTCCACCCGAACAATGTATCATGATCGGCGACCGACTTGAAACAGATATTCGGATGGGGATAGATGCCGGGATGAAAACAGCATTGGTCCTATCTGGGGTTACGCTTGCTGGCGAGGTCCCAACCTCTGAATGGCAACCAGATTATGTGTTTACATCGGTGAAAGGAATATTATTCAATAAAGTGATTTAAGGATAAAAAAGGAGAACGGTATGACCGCCCTCCTTTTTTATAACCTCTTAATATTCTTTGTCATCTTTCATCAATTTTTTCATATCGATCTTCAGCATGCGGTCCATAGGGTAGGTGGTGGTATATCTGTATTTATTTGCTCCGGATTCGAAAACGACATAAAGTTCTTTTTGAATCTCGACAATTCCTTCCGGCATCGGAATTGCTACGATACTTTGTCGCGGCTTCGAAGTTGCACCATCTAAGAACCAAAGAGGGACTTCTTTTCCATTCACTTCAACAGTATCATGTGACTCTTCGTTTAGTGGATATTCATAACGGTATAGGACGCTGTCATTCCCTCTTCCATAGGAGGTGCTTAGCGTAATCCCATTGTTCGCTGCCTTTTGCACGATTGCACCTTGGACTTTTCCAGTAGTCGACAATACATAATCAGGTGTTGCTGATTGGGCCGGATCACCATTCCAATGCTCATCTGACAAGTTGTCATTGTTGCGTTCAAGATTGTAGCCAACCATCCAGGCATAGTGCATTTCGCCCTCACGGTTCTCGATATGGTGTGATGGGTCAGTAGGATAAGAGTTTGCTTCATAAAACTCCCCAACCCAAAGAATTCCTTCATCATATACAGTATAAGCTGCATGTACCGGGACAGGTATTTGTTCGATGAATTGGATCTCTCCATTATTTTCAACAGTAACTAGATCGCTGATTTTCATTTGGAACAAGTATTCCTCTGAAGAAATCCATACGTGGTCCCTACTGACAGTTACTCCTCCAGCGTGCCCTGTATATGGCGTACCATCTGTGTTGTACAATAATACAGATTTGATTAATTTCCCACTGGTTGCATTCGTGACAGTCAATGTTCCAGGACGTCCATCATCCAAATAACTGACTGTCAGCAACCAATCCTTTTTCTTATAATAGGTAAGTCCCTGTGGCACGAGATCCTGGACCAAACCTGCTATGATCGGACCACCTTCACTGATATCCCAAAGATCCTGATACTTGGGGTCTTTATGATGTGAGGAACGTTCCACCTGTGTGATGATCTGATGGGCTGGTGTTACAATCATAGGAACCGATTTTTCTGACACGTTCCCTGAAGTGTCTTCTGCTGTCATTTCGATTACATAATCCCTATTACCGATAAGGGAAGATAAAGTGAATTCATTTACCGATGGGTCTACCGAGAATTCTAAGTCCCCATCCTTGTAGATATGATATCGGTAAATATCAGTTTCTGAATCCGGGTCCCATGTCAATATCGCTTCGCCATTTCCAGCCGTCAAATTCATATTGGTTGGTACCTCAGGAGCCACATCATCCTGTACCGGGCGAGCTGGCGCTTGATCCTCGATGATCCATCCCGGTGTCGGTTCCTGGTGACCCGCTAACTTCTTCATGGTCACGGTCCCATCTTGTGGGTAGCCGAAGATTATTGATTTTTTCAAAGATACATCATTGCCTGTATAATTTGCTCTAACGACTTCAAGGCCCTGAGGATCAAATACGGCTACCGATCGGGAACCGCTGTTAACTAAACCAGGGATATCCTCTAAAATTCGAACCTGGGCCTCCTCAAAATACTTACTTTTGTAAGACATGAAGTAATTGTAATTGAAGGCTTCTAATGAAATCGGTCCAATTTTTTCTGTTCTTGTCCAAAAAATCTGTGTATCCCATGGTTCAATGATTAAAGATTCGGTAATTACTGCATTCCAATTATAAGATTCGATTTTGTATCCTTTTAAATCGATAGGTTCACTGCTATTATTATAGATTTCCAGATGCTCAAAGGCGTCATAACCAGCATAGTTGTCAGTGTTAGGAACTACTTCTGTAATAAGCAATGGTGGGATAGTGGGACTTCCTTCTAATGCATTTGTCTTATGAGGCGGAGCTACTGAAAATATAATGCCCATAACCAGTACAAACGAGACGAAATACATTACCAACTTGTCAAAATTTCTTTTCATACTTATCTTCCTTGAATAAAGTGTTTTCTTCCCCTGCTTGATACCGGCCCAAAAAATAAAACCCCATGACGATTAAAAAGTATTACAATGGATGTAATACCAATTAATGTCACAGGGTTCTCTTCTTCTCTACCCTAGACAAACTTTGTCTTGGAAATTATTTGATTATCTTTATGATACAGGAGTGATTCAGATAATACAATATAATATTTTAAATTTTCAGAATTATACAATTTCAATTTTACTAGAGTTGCTTTATCATCTATTTATAAATCTAATAGATATTTTAGGGAAGAGTAAAAGAGACCACCCATAGTGCAATTCTATCTTAGTAGAATTCGCTTTATGGTGTGATCTTTTATTTATACTCATTACGTCAAGTTTAGAGTCCGCGATAATGGAATATATCATTGATTTTTTTTGGGCATATGAGTTTTATTTCAGAATCTTGATAAGTGCTATTCTTGGGTTTTTGATAGGCTGGGATAAACTTCAAAAAATAAACCTGCGGGACTAAAAACCTATACCTATGTAGCAGTTGCATGTACGTTGATTACATTGGTTTCTATTCAGAGTGCAGAAGTTCTTAGTGATGATAACAGTGGAAAAATGATGGACCCTATGAGGCTTGCTGCTCAAATTGTCTCTGGATTAGGCTTTTTAGGCGCAGGTGTCATTTTAAAAGATGGATTACGTGTCAAAGGACTGACTTCTGCCGCTATGATTTTCTATGTAGGAGGCATCGGTATCGGTGCTGGGTTTTATGGGATTGTCATTTTTGCTACCGTTATCA
Source organism: Pseudalkalibacillus sp. A8 (assembly GCF_045920555.1). Taxonomy (NCBI): domain Bacteria; kingdom Bacillati; phylum Bacillota; class Bacilli; order Caryophanales; family Fictibacillaceae; genus Pseudalkalibacillus; species Pseudalkalibacillus sp. A8. The sequence continues at coordinate 846,175 of NZ_CP174509.1, read as the reverse complement.
CCTCCGTCATAACGAGAATCGGGAATTTTTTTGAAGAACATAATATTAACCGATGGTTTACACAGAAAAATAAATCGAAAGATATTGAAGAAAACTTTTAACGATGAAATAGGAATCTATAATTCTAGATTCCACAATTTAGGATCACCAGATGAGATAGCCAATGCCCCTGCTCTCAACCCATTCAGTATTTCTTCTTTACTGCTTACTAACCCGCCAGCTATGATTGGCAGGTTCGTCAGTCTTGTCAACTCATCAATCACAGATGGCATCAAGCCAGGTAAGACCTCGATAGCATCTGGTTTACAATTATGGGCAATTTCGATTCCTTTTTTCAATGCATTTCTATCAATTAGAAATAGGCGTTGGATCGTCATTAATCCTTCTTCTTTTGCATACTTGATCAGGTTGCTTTTAGTCGTAATAATCCCCATAGGTTTCCAGACTTCAGCTATGTAAGTGATTGCACTCTTGGTATTTGACAGACCCTCGATAAAATCGATATGTACAAATGTCATTTTGTCCGCTTTTTTTAATTGATCCAAATAACCTTTGGTAGTGATGATGTCTCCAGTCAAAACAAACGTAATATTTGAATTAGAGTTGATGGCTTTGTCCAAATCTCTTTCTCTTTTAATAGAAGAGATGACTTGTGATTGAACGATATCGACAATATTAGGCATCTTTAATCTCCCCAATCTAGTTGTGTACATTGTATTAATGTAATAATGAATTCTTAATATTGTGAAATTAATTATAACACATTCAAGATAGCGTATTGATAACCTATTATCAGCCTAAGTGGACATCCATAAAAAACGGGACTGTCCCATTAGTGTCTGACTTACACCGAATCTAACAACACTTTGGGAAATATCGTGATACAAAATGTTGTGTTGGTGATGTCTGACACTATTGTTTTGGGACAGCCCCGTTCCAAAATCATATTTATTCCGGTTTTACGTGATTGTTTTGGAAGGCGGCGATTGCCTCGTACTCATCAGTCAGTTTTCGCGATACCCGGATGAAGATGGGCATCAGTTCATTATAGATCTCTGCATGCGTTGGGTCAGGAGTATGTTGATGCACTGATCCGACCATCGTCTTCACATGATCGAGTGTTTCGATCTTGCCTTGTGCATACATCCCGAGAATGACAGCACCCAGACAGGAACTTTCATGACTTTCAGGAACAAATACTTCCTGATCGAAAATGTCAGCAAGCATCTGTCTCCATAGTGGAGAACGTGCGAATCCACCAGTTGCCTGGATTCTGTTCGGCATGCCGATCAATTCTTTGAGAGCAAGCATAACCGAATGCAGATTGAAGACGATTCCTTCTAGTACAGCTCGTATCAGATGTTGCTTCCCGTGATGCAACGCTAATCCGAAGAATGAACCTCTGGCATCCGCATTCCATAACGGCGCCCTTTCTCCACTTAAATAAGGATGGAACAATAATCCGTCTGCTCCCGGCTTAACATTGGCAGCAATTCCTGTAAGGACTTCATAAGGATCGATCCCCAGCCGTTTTGCTGATTCGATCTCCGCCCCACATATTTCATCCTTCAACCAACGAAACGTCATCCCTCCGTTGTTGACTGGTCCTCCAATAATCCAGAGGTCTTCTGTCAAAGCATAGCAAAATGTACGACCTTTAGGATCTGTAACAGGTTTATTGGCTGCGGTTCTGATCGCTCCACTCGTACCGATCGTCACAGCTACAGCACCTGGTTCAATCGCATTGACGCCTAGATTAGACAGCACACCGTCACTTGCCCCTATGACAAATGGAGTCGATTGATCGATTCCTAAAACCTCCGCAAACTTCTCGTCCAAACCAACAATAGATTTTGTCGTCGGCACCAGCTCTGATAATTGATCTGCTGTTATTCCGGCTACCTTAAGTGCTTCAGCATCCCATATCATTTTTTCTAAATTGAAGAGCCCCGTTGCTGAAGCAATGGAATGATCCACAATGAACAAATCGAATAGCTTATTAAACACATATTCCTTGATCGAAATGAATTTAGCCGTACACTGGAACAGTTGTGGATACTCTTCCTTCAACCACATCAGCTTAACCAATGGTGACATCGGGTGGATCGGCGTCCCTGTCCTTCTGTAAATTTCATGGCCTATTGGACTTGCCTTCAATTTTTCTGCCCATTTCGAACTTCTCGTATCTGCCCAGGTGATGCATTGCGTTAGCGGTGATCCTTCATGATCGACTGCAATCAAACTATGCATTGCTGAACTGAAAGAAATGAACCCCATCTTTTTACCATCTACTTCACTTTTTTCTATAGCTGTACGGATGCTCATCAACACAGCCTGAAAAATTTCTTCAGGATCCTGTACGGCGGCAGATACTTCAGGTGTATGCAAGGGATACTCCACATTATGAAGTCCTAAAACTTCGCCCAATGCATCATATACGACCGCTTTTGTACTGGTTGTCCCTATGTCGACTCCTACAAACCATTCTTGTTGCATGATTGAAAACGTCCTTTCAGTTCCATTAAATGAAGATTCCGATTGTGAATGCGACTGCAAAACCTACAAGTGCGATGATCGTCTCCATCATCGTCCATGAGCGCAAAGTATCTTTTACATCAAGTCCAAAGTATCTATTCACTAGCCAGAAACCACTGTCGTTCACATGAGATAAAATCGTAGCCCCGGCTGCAATCGAGATGACCATCAATCCAAGCACCGGTCCACCTAATCCAAGGGAATCGATGATCGGGGACATGATTCCGGCTGCAGTGATCATGGATACGGTAGCCGAACCTTGTGCGACACGTACAAATGCAGCAATCAAGAACGCCAATAGTAACGGTGGCAATGATGAACCTGCCATCATCTCACCCAATACATCGCCTACACCAGAATCGATGAGGATTTGCTTGAATACTCCACCTGCACCTGTGACAAGTATGATGATTCCCGCTGGTTCAAGAGCTTTCGTGGCTATCTTTTGTACCTCATCCTTCGAATATCCTTTACGAGTTCCAAGAATATAAAAGGCAAGTACTGTTGCAATGATTAAAGCAACGAATGGATGGCCTAGGAAAGTCAAGAATGCTCGTAAATTGCTCCCTTCAGGCAAAAGCACACCTGAAAACGTATTCAAAAGGATCAATACGAGTGGAATGAGAATCAAGCTCGTGACGGTCCCAAAGCCCGGAAGCTCCCTGTCATATTTTCTTTCTTCAAGATCAATGTAATCCGGGACATTCACATGGATTTTCTTCGCAATATATTTACCGAAGACCGGACCTGCAAGAATCATAGAAGGAATCCCTGCAAGGATACCGAATAAAATGACCCAGCCGATGTCTGCTCCGATGAGTTCTGCAACCGCGATCGGCCCAGGTGTCGGTGGCACGAAACTATGTGTAACCGCAAGACCGGCTAGAAGCGGGATCCCGTAAAACAAGAGGGATTTCCCTGTTTTCTTCGCTAACCCGTAGACAATCGGAACTAAAATGATGAACCCGACATCAAAAAATACCGGAATCGCGACAATGAAACCTGTGATACTCAATGCCCATTGTGCTCTGCTTTCTCCGAACTTCTTGATAAGCGTTTGTGCAAGGCGTTCAGCTCCGCCGGATACTTCAAGCATCTGTCCGAACATCGCTCCAAGGCCGACGACGACGGCTACGAAACCTAAAGTGCCGCCCATCCCTTCCTGAATCGAACCGATGATGTCACTTAACTTCATGTCAGCGCCGATACCGACTAGAATACTGACGATCAGTAGTGCGACAAATGCCTGCAATTTCGTCCTCATGACTAAGAATAGTAAAACGATTATGCCTAATAAGGCGACTAGAATCAATCCTGCTCCTGACATCTCCTTCTCCCCCAATCAACTATTATTTTTTTACAACATCATGTCCGCCGAATTCATTTCTTAATGCAGCAACGACTTTGCCCGCGAACGTATCTTCTTCCAACGAGCGATAACGCATCATCAATGACAGAGCGATGACCGGTGCAGCAGTTTGCAGATCAAGTGCTGTTTCAACCGTCCATTTTCCTTCTCCTGATGAGTGCATGACGCCTCGGATATCTTCAAGTTTTTCATCTTTAGAAAAAGCATTTTCAGTGAGTTCCATCAACCAAGAACGGATGACCGATCCATTGTTCCAAACTCTCGATACACCCTCATAGTCGTAATCGAATGGGCTTTTTTCAAGGATGTCGAACCCTTCAGCGATGGCTTGCATCATGCCGTATTCGATTCCATTATGGATCATCTTCAAGAAGTGTCCGCTACCTGATTTACCTGTGTAAAGGAAGCCATTTTCAACCGTTACTTCTTTAAACACTGATTCCAGGCGTTTGTAAGCACTTTCGTTACCGCCAATCATCATGCAAGCACCGTTCCTTGCTCCGTCTACGCCGCCGCTTGTCCCGACGTCGAGGAAATGGATGCCTTTTTCACCTAAGAATTCAGCTCTTTTTACAGACTCTTTATAATTGGTGTTTCCCCCATCAACAATAATATCTTCTGGGTCCAGTAATTCACCTAACTCAGAAATGACAGCCTCTGTGATTTCTCCTGCTGGAACCATAATCCAGACCGTTCTTGGTGCTACTAAGTTTTCAACTAATTGTTTAATTGAGGAGTGGCTATTTCCGCCATCTGCTTCAAATGCATCGACAGTTGAAGCATCCACATCAAAAACTTGTACCTCATGATTGTGATCAAGTAAATTCAAACCGAGGTTGTACCCCATCTTCCCAAGACCAATCAAACCGATTTGCATAATAAACCCTCCAATGATATATAATGAATGCCATGTGATGAAAAAATATTTCTTTTGTCACCAATTATACAAAAATATTTTTTCTTTTCAACCGCTTTCATGAAATTTTTTTTCGTAATAGAATGGTATATAATAGTAATAACCTTAAAAGTCTTTGAACATCACTTATCCGGATACTTTTTGAACATCCTTTTGTGGAGAGGAGACCAACCTTGAGTAAAGACCAACAACAACACTGCATACCTAGGATTCGTTCCTTCTATAACAGGTTCAGTGAAAAAGAAAAAATGATTGCTGACTATATATTGAATAGTCCAGAACACATCATCCATTCGACGATCAGTCAGGTGGCAGACGATCTGCAGGTTGCTGAGGCCACTGTTTTCCGTTTCTGTAAACGGCTCGGTTTTAAAGGTTATCAGGCGATGAAGATCGCGCTGGCTTCTGAAATCGTCAACCCTGTCAAGGATATACATGAAACGATCAATGAAACGGATAATGAAAAAGAAGTTGCTCAAAAAGTGTTCCGCTCCAACATCCGAACCCTTGAAGAAACCACTCATATTTTAGAGCAGGAACCTTATCAAAGAGCGGTTGAAATGATCATTCATGCTAGAAAAGTTGAATTTTACGGGAATGGCGGTTCGGGGATTGTTGCACAGGATGCCCATCATAAGTTTTTACGAAGCGGGATTCAATCTGCAGCCTATTCGGATTCACATTTTCAGCTGATGGCTGCATCTCAACTGACTAAGCAGGATGTCATCGTGTTTATTTCCCATTCCGGAACGAACAAAGACTTGTTAGAGGTGTTGGATGTCGCAAAACAAAATAAGGTGAAAACAATCGGAATCACGACACTGGCCAAATCCCCTATGGGGCAAAAAGTGGACGTCCCTCTGTTCACGACATCTGAAGAAACGGATTATCGTTCAGAAGCTTTAGCCTCACGGATAGCCCAACTGAGCATCATTGATGCCTTGTACGTGAATGTCATGATGAAAACGAAGGATAAATCGCAGGATTCCTTGAACAAAATGAGAAAAGCGATCTCTGTCAAACGAATTTAGACAGCTCTTATAAAGGACTACTTTAAAGAGTAAAAAAAAGCGACCATAAAAAGGTCGCTTTCCTCATTCATTCTTACGATAACGTCTTTCGCTTGATGAATCGTCTTTTGTTTGATGTTTATTTCTCTCTTCCTTGATCTCTTGTTTCTGATCTTCAACAGGCATTGGGTCTACGGTTTCATCCTCATGAAGTGTATGTTCCGGCTCTTTCTGATTATGGAGTTTCTGTTTATTTTGACTTTTATTATTTTTAGAATCCATAGGATTACCTCCTTTTACACTACATTTCCGTTCTATTGTTTTTTAAAACGTCGAGACTCATCTTTATCATATCAACGTTCGGTCAAAATAAAGGAAACCCAGCTTCTTGAAAAGGATTTTACGGTTGTTGAGATGAATGCAAAATTACAATACATCAGTCAATTCGGTATCTGAATAAATTGAGATCAAGACAATTGCTTTACCCTCTCCTACGTTTTTCACAAAGTGAGGAACACTAGCATTCCAACTAAAGGAATCCCCTTCTTCTACAATGATGGAGTCTTCTCCTTGCTCAGCCAGAATCTTCCCCTCCAATACAAGATGGCACTCTTCTCCCTCATGAGAATGGGGTTCTCCAATAGAAGCCCCTGGCGGAAATTCCACGATCATCATTCTGAGCCCGCCTTTTGAGGTAAGATGCTCTATTTTTAAACCATTGAAAGTCGAGCTTGTTCTTGAATTCTTCCTGATGACTCGCATGTGTTGTTTTTTTTCTAATAATAAATAAGGCAATGGTACTCTTAGGTACTCTGCAATCGTACTTAATGTACTGATCGATGGAGAAGTATTATTATTTTCAACATTGCTTATAAAACCTTTTGAAAGTCCAGTCCCCTCAGACATTTGAGCAATGGTGATTTTCTTTCTGTTTCGGATCGAACGAATCTTTGTACCAATTTCCAGTTTAATCACCTCTAATGTTTCCATTTAAAAAACTTATTTATATATTAGCAAAATACTCATTGACAATCTATAAACTCATTGTTATCTTATAACTAATTAATATTCATATAAAGAAACATACGGAACTTATTTTTTATGTTGTTGTATACTCATAAGAATAATTTATCCTTATATGAATAAAAAATCAGAAAAATTTTAATAATTCGGTAAATACGACCTTGCGTAAAAAAGGAGGAGAACTTATAATGATGCCATCTTTGTTTATCGCTCATGGGGCACCCCTTTTGGCAATCGAGAGTAATACGTATACCAGGTTTTTGTATACCTTAGGACGTACGTTAGCAAAGCCTAGAGCTATCATACTGTTTTCAGCGCACTGGGAATCACCGATCCAAAAGGTAAGTGATGTAGATGAGTTTGAAACCATCTATGATTTCGGTGGATTTCCAGAAGCTCTTTATAGTATAAAATATCCCGCGAAAGGAAGCGGATCCGTTACAGAAGAAATCAAAGATTTATTTACAAAACACGGTGTTCCATATGAGGTCGATCATAAGCGGGGGTTGGATCATGGGGCATGGGTAGTACTTAAGATGCTCTACCCTTCTGCTGAAATCCCTGTCATTTCAATGTCTGTAAACCCACTTCTTACGCCCCGCCAGCAGTATGAAATTGGTCGTTCCCTATCTCATTTAAGAGAAAATGATATATTGATCATAGCTAGTGGTGGTACTGTCCATAATCTAAGTGCTTTGAGGATGGGCAGCGATGACGGAAGTGTCGACCAATGGGCACTAGACTTTGATGAATGGTTGGATCTACGATTGAAGAATTGGGATTTGGAATCATTATTCAGTTACGATTCGTTAGCCCCAGCTGCTGAACTTGCGGTACCACCATATGGGAACGAACACTTCATTCCGATTTTCTATGCGATGGGCGCAGCCGATCAAGATCAAAGTGCGACATTGTTACATCGTAGTTATCGATATGGAAATCTGAGTCATAGTGTGTGGCAATTTGGAGAATCGATATAAGCATTTTAAAAATCTTTCAAAATTCTTACTTGGAGGTAATAATATGGAAAATAAGTATGAAGCAGGTAATTTGGTGTTACGGGTTATATTAGGGATGACTTTCTTTATCCATGGACTTGTAAAATTCCAGGGCGGGATAGGAAATACCGCTGGATGGTTCGACAGCATCGGGCTTCCTGGGTTTCTGGCTTATGGTGTTGCATTGTTGGAACTTATCGGAGGGATCGCTCTGGTTCTTGGTTTATTCAGTAGAGTTGTATCCGCATTATTTGTCCTATTAATGATCGGTGCTATCGTAAAAGTGAAACTTGCAGCAGGATTTTTAGGTAATGGCCAAATGACCGGCTATGAATTGGATCTAGCGCTTTTAGCTATGGCAGTAGCCCTTTCTATCAGTGGTTCTAAGGCTTATGCACTTGATCAAGCCATCTTTAAAAGGCAAGAATCCGAAAAATTGTCTTCCATGAATTGATTTGAAAAATTTGCAGAAAGAGAAAAGGAACGGGACTCTGATCCCGTTCCTTATTTTAATTTATATACGCGTGCTTCATATGGTTTTAAGGTGAATTCCTTGACTTCCTCATCCCGTACTTCATAGTTGGCGATCAGAAGCTCTTTTTGACCAAAAGAAATGTCTTCAGGCAGTTTGAAAAGAGGCTTTTTGTTACTGAAGTTTGTAACAACCAACAGCTTTTCATTCCCTAATATACGCATATAAGCATAAATCTGCTCATCATCCTCAAGGATCAACTGGTAATCGCCATAAACCACGATTTCATACTGTTTTCGGAGCTTAATCAACTCTTTGTAATACGAAAAGATGGAATTCGGATCGTTCACCTGTTGTTCTGCGTTGATATCCGTATAGTTCAGATTCACTTTAATCCAAGGCTCGGCATTCGTAAAACCTGCATTAGTGTCACTATTCCATTGCATTGGCGTTCTTGCATTATCCCTTCCCTTTGCACGGATCGCCTCCATGATCATATCAGGGTCTTCATTCCCATTCTCTACAACATCCCGATAGAAGTTATGGATTTCTACATCCTTATAATCCTCGAGTTTATCAAAGGCGACGTTCGTCATACCAAGCTCCTGTCCCTGGTACACATATGGGGTTCCCTGCATCATATGTAGCCATGTAGCAAGCATTTTAGCGGATTCCTCATGATAATTCTTGTCATTTCCGAATCGCGAAACGGAACGCGGCTGGTCATGGTTTTCAAGGTAAAGACTGTTCCAGCCGTTCCCTTCTTGCATCTCTATCTGCCATTTACTCATGACTTTCTTCAGATCCGTAAGCTTCCATTCATCATTGATCGCCCATTTTCCCAGAGCATGTCCTGGGATGCTGTCGACATCCATGTGTTCAAATTGAAAGAGCATATTGACGATTCCATCTTTCTCATTCGTGAAACGAACACCATCCTCTGGTGAAACCATCGGCATTTCGCCTACCGTCATGACGTCATAATTTGAAATGACCTTTTCATTCATCTCTTGCATGAATTCCATAAAACGCGGGCCGTTAACAAAGTGCTCTCCACCCCACTGGTATTTCCGATCATTCGTGACCTTTGCATCTGGTAATCCAGGTGTTTTGGAGATGACGTTGATGACATCCATGCGGAACCCGTCAACACCTTTATCGAGCCAATATTTCATAAGATCGTAGACTTCTTTCCGAAGTTCTGGATTTTCCCAGTTCAAGTCCGGCTGTTTTTTCGTAAACAGATGTATATAGTATTCATCAGTAGCTTCGTCATACTGCCAAGCCGATCCACTGAAAAACGATACCCAATTGTTCGGTTCTCCACCATTCTTTCCAGGACACCAAATATAGTAATCCCGGTACGGGTTGTCTTTTGATTTCCGGGACTCTGCAAACCACGCATGTTCATCTGAGGAGTGGTTGACGACAAGGTCCATGACGAGTTTCAAGTCCCGTCTATGCATCTCATCCAATAGACGTTCCCAATCGTCCATCGTACCGAATTCATCCAAGATCGAACGGTAGTCGGATATGTCATACCCGTTATCATCATTCGGGGACTCGTAAACCGGCGATAACCATACGACATCCACTCCCAGCTCTTTCAAGTAATCCAGCTTTTCAATAATTCCGTTCAAATCTCCTATCCCATCATTGTCGCTGTCGTTGAAGCTTCTGGGATAGATTTGATAAACGACACTTTCTTTCCACCATTGTTTTGCCATGATTGCCTCCTATTCATTTAGGCTCTGTGTTACGTAATTGTCTTCCTCGGCGAACCGCAAGCCTCCTCACTTGAACATGGATCTCAACACAAAAATGAAATCATTTTCGTGTCTTCGATGAGAATTCTTTAGAAGCATTTAGTCGAAGTTCATTATTATACTCGAAGATCCTTAATGGTTATTGGCCTGCGGGGTCTCGCCTGGCCCGCTTTTCCCTCAGGAGTATCGTGAATTTCTCTTACAAAGCCTTTCTAAAGAACTACTATTCTTTCACCGCACCAGAAGTCAGTCCTGAAACAATCCGGCGTTGGAATAACAAGACCATAATCACTAAAGGTACTGTAACGACGACTGTGGCTGCTGAAATTTCACCCCAGGGGATTGTAAATTGTCCCTGGAACATGGCGATCCCTACAGGCACTGTTTTATATGCTTCTTGCGTATTTAAGACAAGGGCGAACAAGAACTCATTCCATGCCGCTATGAATACAAGGATGGCTGTTGTGAAAATTCCTGGTACAGCAAGCGGAAGAATGACCCGCCAGTACGTTTGCATAATGGATGCTCCATCAATCTTTGCAGCCTCTTCCAGATCGAAGGGAATTTTTCTGAAGAACGTAACAAGAATCCAAATCGATAACGGTAAAGTAATGGTCGTATACGGTATGATCAGCCCGATGTAACTGTTAGTCAGTCCTAGATTTTTCAGAATGATATAAATTGGGGAGATTGTAGCAATCTGCGGGAACATCGAGACAGATAGTACAAGCCCCAGTATGACGGTTTTACCTCTGAACTTCATCCGTGCTATTGCATAAGCCGCAAATGAAGCGATGAGGACGGTATATATAGTTGTCACCCCAGAGACTATCAAACTATTTTTCAAGTATGTCAAGAATGGATGGTTCACGAATACGGATTGATAGTTTACAAAAGTGGGATCCGATGTAAAAGGAACGAACGCTTTTTCACCAAATAATTCAGATACGGGCTTTAATGAACTGATCAGAATCCATAAAAACGGAAACATCACTAGAAAAATAAATATGAATAAACCGATATAAAACAAAGGTCCGGCTTTTTTCTGCATTCAACTCACCCTCTCCTTTTTCCTATTTTTTATCATCCAAAAGATCTCTGCCTAATAAAGAAATGTAAATCATGGAGATGATCGCTACACAGAGGAAAACCACCACAGATAGAGCTGAACCTTCTCCAAAGTTCGATTGAGCAATCATGACTTTATAGGCAAGCAAGGATATGGTTTCAGTTGAATTGGCAGGACCTCCTCCGGTCAATACGAAAATGAGATCAAACACGCGGAATGCATCCAATGTCCGGAATAACAAGGCGACAAGTATACTGGTTTTCAATAAAGGAAGTGTAATCGTGAAGAACTGATTCCATTTGTTCGCCCCATCGATTGCGGCTGCTTCATACATGCTCGTCGGTATCGTCTGAAGCCCAGCAAGCAGTAATAAAGCCATATAAGGCGTCGTTTTCCAGACATCCGCAAAAATTACGGAAAACATTGCTCCCGTATCAGTAGTCAGGAGTGTCGCCATCCGATTGACCAGACCGACTTCTTCAAATATTTTTGCAACGATCCCATTCTGGCCATCGTAAAGGAATTTCCACATTAAAGCGGCAACAACTGTAGGAATCGCCCAGGGTATGAGGATGGATGCCCGGACAAGCCCTCTTCCAAAGAATGCTTTATTGATAAGCAGTGCGATCATCAGCCCGATCACTAATTCGATTGCAACAGACACGACTGTGAAGACGACGGTATTCCAGATCGACATCCACATTCTTTTGTCTGTTAAATTTTTCGCATAATGGTCGAAACCGATGAAATTCGGTTTGATGACCGAATCAGCTAAAGCGGAACTCAACCCTTTGACTGTATTCGGGTCTTCTAGGTCGCTGAGACCTTTCACTTTTTTCTCGATATCATTCAGAGTAGTTTGTATTTCTTCCGCCCGGTCTTTCTCAACCTCGACAAGCTTTTCCTTTGGACCGATCTTTTCAAATTTCATCAGTTTTTCATCGATGACTTCGTACCGTTCTTTTATTTTTTCATCTTCTAATAAAGATGAATCTAGTTTAGAGAGGTCCTCTTTCACACCATTCAATGCTTCGGTGTTACCTTCATCAGCTTTGTCTAATTCTTTATCAATCGCACCTTCTAATAGAAAATAGTTATCTAAATAACGTTGGAGATCAATCATATGGCTCGTATGGACTTCTGATTTGGTAGGATTGTTCAGTCTCAAATCAAACAAAGAAAAATAGAAGGACTGGATAACCGGCCATATCGCAATAACGAGAATCAGAAGAAGTGAAGGTGCAATCAAAAAGTAAGCCACGGAGCTCTCAGAAAGTTTACGTTTCTTCTTAGGTTTCGAAGTATGATCACTCAATCCATTTTCACACCTTTCGATGATGGAAGCTGACCCCATCGTATCTTACTGGGGATGGACATTTTAATACCAACTCCAAGTAACATATGGTAGAGCCAGCCCTATCTGATTTCGTTATTTCATGGCATTTTCGATTTTTGATTGCATTGCTTTTGCTGCTTCTTCTGGTGTGCTTTCCCCGGCGATCGCTTTAGAAACTTCGATCTGGATGATTTCTGAAATCTCCGGGTAGTTTGGAACGACCGGACGTGATACTGCAGATTCAAGTGCGTTTACGAATCCTTCTTCTTTAAAGAATGGGTTCGCTTCTAAAATTTCCTCATCCTCGAAGAGAGAAGAGATCGTAGGAGCGAGACCGCCATGAATCGCTGAAATCTTTTGCCCTTCAGGTCCTGTCATGAATTTTACGAATTCCCAGGCTTCTTCTGGGTGCTCAGAAAATTGGTTGATTGCTGTCATCCATCCGCCAAGAGCTGCCGCAGATCCAGCATCCCCTTCTGGGAGCGGCACAACTCCAACATTTCCGACAATTTTAGATTGCTCTTCGTCATTCGCTAAAGCATACTGGTAAGGCCAGTTACGGATGAATGGTGATTCTCCTTCAATGAATGAAGTATGGGATTCAGGCTCCGTGAACGTCGTTATATTTTCAGGCACGAAGTCTGAATTTGCTACTTCAACCAACTTTTCAAGACCTTTAATCGACTCTTCACTATCTACAACCACTTCACCATCTTCATTAACAATCGATCCACCATAGGAGGCGATGAATTCAACTGCGTTACAAACCAATCCTTCATATTGCTTTGCTTGCATCAAATACCCGAACTTCGTGCCTTCCTCACCTTTAAGCTCTGATGCCTGGCTCATAAGCTCATCCCAGTTTTTCGATGGTTCTTCTGTGATGTCGGTTTGGTAGAACAGCATTCCAGCATCGATGAATTTTGGCATTGCCCATTGTCTTCCTTCAAAGTTAGCAGCACTTACTGCACCCTCGTTGTAATCTTTTAAGTCGATTCCGTCATTTTTCAAGAAGCGATCGAGCGGCATCACATAACCCGCTTGTGCAAATTCAGCCGGCCACACGACATCAAGGTCCATAACATCAATTTCACTAGATTTACCGTTCAATGCTGTCACGTAAGCATCGTGCTGTGCTCCTGTGTCAGAGGGCATTTCACGGAATTCAACGTTGATGTTCGGATGTTCTTTTTCAAACGCTTTGATGATTTCATCTGTCGCTTTCGTAGCATCTTGACCTCTTGCATAAACAATTGTCACTTGTTCATCTTCAGATTTGTTTTCATCATCATTCCCGCCGCTTCCACTATCTTCATTGGAGTTACAGGCCGCCAGGATAAGGCTCAATATGAGCAAAATTGAGAACAAACTTGTCCATTTTGATTTTTTCATACTAATATCCTCCTTTAATTTTGAAATCGATTTCATATTTTGTAAAAAATTAAAGATGAAAATCTTAAAAATCCCCTTAGGTTGACTCTCTTATAATTAGTTCAAATGGTAATTCAACTCGTTTCGTGGTGATTTTTTTGGATGACTGGATTTGTTCGACCATCAACTCCATCGCAGTCCTTCCTAATTGATGGATAGGTTGTTTGACCGTTGTCAGGTCCATCAGTTCAGCGACCGGTTGATCATCAAATCCAATGACGGCTAAATCATCAGGAATGCGGTAGCCATTTTTCCTTGCTTCGAATATAAGCCCTGAAGCTACTTCATCACTTCCGGTAAATACTGCTGTCGGCCGCTCCTTCAGATTATGGAGCCGATAGAATAAGCGTTTTCCGCCTTCTATCGTGAATTGATCCGTGTACATCCATTCTGGTTCAATTGAGATGCCTGCCTGGTGCATGGCTTTTATGTAGCCTTCTTGCCTGCCTTTGGATACCCTGCTGCCACCTGGCTCTGAACTGCAGTAAACGATCGATTGATGTCCACGGTCGATCAAGTGCTTTGTTCCGATATAACCGCCCATTACCTGGTCGAGATGTGCCATCGGAACTTTTGCTTCATAATCATATTCATTGCAAAGGACGATCGGGCCGTATGTTAAATAGGGTTCAATTTCTGACCAATGATTTTCCATTGAAGTTAAGATTAATCCATCAATCTGCTTTCTTCGTAACAATTGCAGATAACTTAATTCTTGTTGCTTGTTATACCTTGTTTGGCAGAATAAGAGTTGAAATCCTTTTTCTGCAGCGACTTCTTCCATCGTTTCAACCAATTGACTGAAAAATGGATTGGTAAGACGCGGCACATACACCGCAATCGTCTCGGTTCTTTGCTTCCTCAATTTCTGTGCGTTTGAATTCGGTACATATTGAAGCTCCTGCATCGCCTGTATTACAAGTTTTTTCTTTTCCTCGCTGACATAGGGATGTTGATTGATCACACGTGAGACAGTAGTGCGTGATAATCCGGCACGTTTAGCTACATCAGATATCGTCGCCATTCAATCTCCTACTTATAGGATTCCCCCTCCTTCCAGAACTTGTATATACATGAAATCGTTTTCATAACTGATTATATTGAAAAGTCTGAAAAATTACAAGGTTTTTTTTATAACAAAAACATTAAGTGCCTGGCACTGTTTCAGACCCCTTGGTATTATTGACTTTTTAATTGGTACCTGGCACCGAATGTTAATTTCAAACACAATAAATGATAAAAATGAACATTTTTGTTGACATTTGTGTTCACTTTTAACATAATTGATAATAGTTAATGATAAAAATGAACACACCAGTAAAGGAATGAACACAATGTCCCCATCACAAAGAAGGGAAAGAATCATCTCCCATGTGAATGAAACTGGAAAAGTGGATATTGAACATTTAAGTGAAAAGTTCAATGTTTCTCAAATGACCATCCGGCGGGATCTTGTCCAATTAGAACAGGATGGAAAATTGATCAGAACCCATGGGGGAGCGGTTTCACCTAGGTCCCTTACCCTTGAAACACCATATTTGAATAAAGAAACAAAGGATGTACATGAAAAAAGAGCCATATCAAAAAAGGCTGTAGAATTCATCCCAGACGGATCAAGCATTTTACTTGATTCAGGAACTACCACCCTTGAGTTAGCACGACAATTAGTAGATCGGAAGGATCTCACTATCATTACCAATGATATAAAAATTGCAAGTGAACTGGTCGATTCATCATTGAAGGTGATCGTGACTGGCGGAGATCTTCAAAACAATGTAGGAGCGTTATTCGGTGCCCAGACCCAAGAATTTTTAAGAGGGATCCACGTTGATTTGTTTTTCCTTGGTGCCCATGCAATTGATATTCAGGCAGGGATTACAGCACCTACTTTAGAAAAAGCGCTCGTGAAAAAACTGATGATGGAATCTGCTGAAGAAACCTGGTTACTGGCGGATTCAAGCAAAATAAATCATAAAGCCTTCAGTAAAGTTTGTTCTCTAGCTGATTTGAAAGGCTTCATCACAGATAACCGAGGCAAAAGAGAAGATTATGCACTCATTGAGCAACAAGTAAAGACCTACCAGATAGAAAGTGAGGAGACTTGATGTGATTGGAGTTATTGCAGATGATTTGACCGGTGCGAATGCTACAGGAGTCAGACTGACAAAACAAGGATTCAAGACCGCAACAGTGGTGCGGGACGCTCCATTACCGGAAAAAAATCAATATGATGCGATTTGTATTGATACAGACAGTAGATATTCCCCAGTCAGTGTATGCCAGCAACGTGTGAAAACGGCTATCAATAAATTCAAAGAACAGGATGTAACTGTATTTTGCAAGAGAATTGACAGTACAGTCAGGGGGCATTTCGGATATGAAATTGATGCGATGCTCGATGAATTAGGCGAAGAAACCATTGCAATCGTCTGTCCCTCCTTTCCTAAATCAGGCCGTGTCACCACAGGAGGATATCTGCTTGTTGAGGGTGTTCCATTACAAGAAACGGATGTGGCAAGGGATCCGATCAAACCTTTAACTGAATCATACGTTCCGAATATCATTCAATCCCAAAGCTTATACCCTGTAGAACACATTCCATTATCTACAGTTCTTAAAGGAGCGGAACCCATTGCAGCCAGGATAAAGGATCTCACCGAAAAAGGAATAAGGATCATTTCCATCGATGCTGTGACTGATGAAGAAATCGATGAAATCGCAAAAGCGATGACGTTGATTGAAAACAAGAAGGTCATACCATGTGACCCTGGGCCACTCACTGCTTCCTATTGCCGTGATTACATCCAGAAGCAAGTTAATCCAAGTAAAATCCTTGTCACCGTAGGAAGTGCTACCACGATGACCGGAAGGCAACTTGAATACCTGTACTCTAAGGCACAGATTACTCCTATTCATGTAGACGCTGAAAAGCTTGCCACTTTTAATGGAAGATGGGAAGAAGAGATACAACGTTCTGTTGATGAAGCCCTGAAAATGGTACAGGAAAATGACCTCATTGTAGTTACGACCTACCACCCTGGTGCAAAGCGGGTGAACTTGAAAGAAAAAGCCATTGTTGAAAAGTCCTCTGAAGATGCACTTGCTAAGCGAATAACTGATGGGCTTGCTAAGATTTCAAGGAAACTGATTGAACAATCACCATACAAAATTGAGGGCTGTTTTTCAAGCGGCGGTGATGTTACAGCTTCTATTTGTGCCATAAGTGGAGCATCAGGTATACATCTTGACGATGAAGTTATTCCGTTAGCGGCTTACGGCCAGTTCATCGGTGGACATTTCGATGGCATTTCCGTCGTGACCAAAGGTGGACTTGTCGGTGACAAGAAAGCCATTTATGATTGCGTACAACTTTTAAAAAATAAACTTTCCCAATACAGAAAGGAGAAAAACGTATGACAACACGTATTGAAAAACCAATCATCGCTATTCCTATGGGGGACCCTGCAGGAATAGGACCTGAAATCACTGTCGGTGCTTTAAGTGAAAAAGAGATTTATGAACAGTCGCGTCCAATTGTAATCGGGCATACTGAGGTCTTGGAAAAAGCAATCGGGATCATGGATGTGAATCTTTCGATAAATAAAGTGGATTCACCTGAAGAAGGAAAATATGAGTTTGGAACGATCGATGTCATCCATCTTCCGAACTTGAAGGTCGATGAACTGAAATTTGGAGAAGTACAAGCTCAATGTGGACAAGCTGCCTTCGATTATATCAAGAAAACGGTAGAACTTGCTAATGCTGGAGATGTCCATGTCATGGCGACGACTCCGATCAATAAGGAATCATTAAAAGCTGCAGAAGTTCCATATATCGGGCATACAGAAATGCTTGCTGCTCTTACAAACACGGATGATCCATTAACGATGTTTGAAGTCCGTAATATGAGGATCTTCTTTTTGACACGCCATCTCAGTGTAAAGGATGCCATCGATCAAATGACAAAGGAACGTGTCCGTGATTATTTGAACCGATGTGATAAAGCCCTTCAACGTCTAGGTGTCGAAAAACGGAAATTTGCTGTAGCAGGATTGAATCCACATGCTGGTGAAGGCGGATTGTTCGGACGCGAAGAAATTGATGAATTGACCCCTGGAATTGAACTTGCAAATCAAGATGGCATTGATGCTGTTGGACCGGTTCCTGCAGATTCGGTTTTCCATCATGCGTTAAATGGAAAATTCGATGCAGTCCTTTCCCTTTATCATGACCAAGGGCATATTGCTGCAAAAATGACTGATTTCGAAAGAACGATATCCATTACGAATGGTCTGCCATTCCTTCGAACTTCTGTGGACCATGGAACAGCATTCGATATCGCAGGTAAAGGTATTGCTAGTACCGTCAGTATGGAAGAGTGCATAAAGCTGGCGGCTAAATACGCTTCTAGATTCACACGGAAGAATATCTAACAACAGTTAACAACCTATAGGAGGCAATAAAAATGGAAGCATCTGGAGCACAAATGATATTAGGCTTAGTTCTCGGAGTATTCTTTCTAATCTTTCTAGTTTTACGTACGAAAATCCATGCCTTTCTAGCATTGATCATCGCAGCATCCATCACTGGAATCGTCGGGGGTATGAAAGCCCCTGACGTGGTCAATGCCATCACCTCAGGATTTGGCGGCACACTTGGTTCAATCGGAATCGTCATCGGTTTTGGTGTAATGATGGGCCGTATATTGGAAGTCTCAGGCGCTGCGGAAAGATTGGCCTATAGTTTTATAAAATGGTTAGGAAAGCGAAAAGAAGAATGGGCGATGGCTGTTACAGGATATGTCGTCTCAATCCCCATCTTCGTCGATTCTGCTTTCGTTATTTTAGCCCCACTTGCGAAAGCGCTATCAAAAAAGACTGGTAAATCCGTTGTTGCATTAGGTGTCGCGCTTGGTGTCGGTCTTGCCGTGACACACCATGCTGTTCCTCCTACCCCGGGACCTTTAGGCGTTGCTGGAATCTTCGGTGTCGATGTAGGATGGATGATCCTCACAGGTTTGATTTTCGCAATTCCGCTTATCATTGTTGGTGTCTATTACGCGAAATGGGTAGGTAAAAAGATCTACCAGCTTCCAGATGAAGATGGCCAAGGGTTCGTAAGACCTGAAATGCCGCAAACATTGGAAGAGTATTACGAAATGCAAGAGAATAAAAATCTACCGTCTTTACTGCGTTCCTCATTACCGATTTTAGTACCGATCTTTTTGATTTTCTTAAATACAACGATCGCAGCAATCGGGCTTGAAGGTGGCATTTATGATATCATCAATTTCCTAGGAGCTCCTATCATTGCTGTCGGAATTGGACTAATCTTCGCCATCTACGGTCTATATAATCATGTGAAGCAATCGACTGCGATCGATCGTATGGAAGAAGGTATCAAGGATGCGGGTATCATCCTGCTTGTGACTGGTGCAGGTGGAGCTTTAGGTAATGTGTTGAGAGAAAGCGGCGCAGGTGACTATATTGCGGAACAAATCGCGCAGACTTCCCTGCCTGCCATATTACTCCCATTCGTCATCGCCAGTATCGTCCGCTTAATCCAAGGTAGTGGTACAGTCGCAATGATTACCGGCGCATCCATATCAGCACCGATTTTAGCTGGTCTGGACGTCAATATGGTACTCGCAGCTCAGGCAGCGACACTCGGTGCCATGGTGTTCTCTTATTTCAATGATAGCTTATTCTGGGTTGTAAACCGTATGTTAGGAATAAAAAATGTGAAAGAACAGATTCTCACATGGTCAATTCCCACTACGATTGTGTGGGCAGCTTCCCTCGTATTGCTATTGGTCGCAAACCTGGTAGTAGGCTGAAAAATAGGCTAAAAGTTTAATAGTCATAAACTATAAAAGTAAAGGGGCTGACCTAAAAAAGTGTCAGCCCTTTTTATTGCTCGAAGAAATGAGAAAGTTGCTCGACCATTGCAAAGTTGCTCAATGAATGAGAATAATTGCCCGATCATGGGTTAAAGTTGCTCAACAATAGCGATCATAGATTCAGCTTTGTGCGTACCAGCGGTGTTAATTCATCTTCGTACAAGACCCATAATTGGTGTAGGGCTCTTGTACATCCTACATATAAGAGCTTTGCATCCGCATCGTTGAGTTGATAATGATCAGGATCGGCATCCAGAAGTACCACGGCATCGAATTCCAAGCCTTTTGTCAAATACACAGGTATCACCGAAATACCGCCTTGATAATTTGTCTGGTCGGCTGTTATTAATGAAGCCTCAATTCCATGAGCCGTTATCCTTTCATGAATTTCTTCACAATCCTTTGCAGTCCTTGCTATCATTGCAATACTGTTTGCATCCGACTCTTGGATTTTTTCTAAAACCGATAAGGTCTTCTCGATCCGATCAGTCCTACTCACCTGGACTTCCTTGACTGGTTCACCGCTTCGGAATACGGGTTTTGCGAGACCACCTGTGTGCCGCATGTTTTGCAGGATCCGATTGGCGTACTCGATGATCTCTAAGGTAGAACGATAACTTCTCCCCATTTGTACGTATTGGGACTTCTCCTGTCCAAACACCTCTATGAACTCTTCCCATTTCTTAATCCCTTTGTAAGAGTGGATTCCTTGTGAAATATCACCGAGGATAGTGAACGAATCCTCGCTTACATTCAATTTCAACACTTCTATATGAAATGGTGAGAAATCCTGCGCTTCGTCTATGACTACATGCTGATAAGTAAACTGCTTATCCATTCCGATAAGCCTTTGATGAATCCAGATAAGCGCTGGTAAATCTTCTGCCGTCACTCCTTTTTTGTTCATCCGCTTTCTTGTATCGTCCCTGATTTCTTGAGGCAGGTATTTTTGGACCGGTAAAGCGAAATCTTGCAGCCTCGTTTTCTTATATAATTCCTTATAAAATGAAAAGGCACTGTGATCCGGCCATTCTTTCATGTAAGCTTTCAATTGTTTATCAGCAGTTTTCTTCCGTTCTTTCCGTTCATGGGGCAGTATCTCTTCCACTTGTTTCTGTGCCCATGTCTTCAATCGCTTCATTATCCGGTTTCGTCGTACTGAAATCGGGAAATGCCGCTGTTCATCGTTCCACTTTTTTACGGTAGAGGAATGCAAGACAGCCCCTTCCCAAAGCTTCAAATCCGCTTCCGGGACCATAGTCTTTTCAAGCTGGTTCAAAGCTTCCTCTAAAACTTTTTTATATGCCAATGAGCCCTTCAATCTTCCAGCTTCCAGGACATGTTTGGTATTCTCCAGCCCTTTTGAAAAAATGCTTTCCAGTTCGTCTGTACCTTCCGAAACAGTGATACCGTTTTCCAGTACTCCTTGCGCCCATTCATTGAACGTAGTCTGTTGAATCCCGCCAACACCAAGTTCCGGAAGGACATTGGAAATATAGTCAAGAAACATCCTGTTCGGAGCGAAGATGATCATTTGCGTTGCACTGAGATGATCCCTGTAATGGTATAGCAAGTAAGCAAGACGATGAAGGGCAACTGTCGTTTTCCCGGATCCTGCAACCCCTTGGATGATCAGTGGCTGGTTTTTATCCGCACGAATGATATGGTTCTGCTCAGCTTGAATGGTCGAGACGATGTCACGCAATCGATTGTCCTTCTTATCTCCCAACCGGTAAATTAAAAATTCATCCGTTCCCCCTGTTTCAGTGCTGCCCATTACATAAGTATCAACTACACGCTGGAGCTTCTGATTGCGGATGACTACATTCCGCTTCAAATGGATATCACCATCGACTCTTCCTTCTGGAGCTAAATAATAGATGTCCCCTTCCCCACCACTATACGAATAAAAAAGGCTGGCAACCGGCGCACGCCAATCGATGACCATAAGCTCGTTCGTCGATTCCTCAGTAACTCCAATCTTACCTATGTAGATCTCTTCTGGTCCTGGCTCTCCCTCTGGATGAAAGTCGATTCTTCCGAAAAATGGCTCCTCTTTTGCTATTCGCAGGTTCCTTCGGGCTTGCTCACGATGATCGTCGAGAGCTTGTTCGGCAATATCCTCACCAAAATACCTCGGTATCTTTTCCAACTTCATTATCTGACTCTTGATCTCTGCAGCGATTTGTTCGAGTTGCTGCTTCTCAATATCAAAGGCACTTTGAATCTGTTTCTTCACGTTCAGTTACCTCCTTAGAGTTTATCGTCTGAAAAGTCAGACGGAAAAATAATTCTACCAGACTTTGGAACTGACAACAAGTGAATTTTAAAATACGCTTTTATGATGTTGTTTACACTTCAAGAAAATTCTTGATAGAAGAGAAATTCGCGACACTCCTGCGGGAAAAGCGGGCCAGGCGAGACCCCGCAGGCCAATAACCATTAAGGATCTTCGAGTATAATAATGAACTTCGACTAAATGCTTCTAAAGAATTCTCATCGCAGACACGAAAATGATTTCATTTTTGTGTTGAGATCCATGTACAAGCGATGAGGCTTGCGGATCGCCTGCGGAAAGGGAGTGAATTTCGCGAAAATTAACAAAGATAAAGTACAGGAAATCAAAAAAATGCCTGAACCTCAAGGGAGATCCAGACACTTATAAGCGTAAAACTTCCTATTGGAAAAGTTCTTCCTTCATTGCATTACTGATTTGATCAAGGGCATCTAATGACGAAACATCACCATCCAGTAATGGAATGTAAATCTTCTCTTGTTGACCGAATTTCTTATCGATCATTTTGATATATTCTTTCTCCTGTTGCTTTCGTTTTTGAAGAAAAGGACTATCTTCCACATCAGGTAAAAGCTTATTGACCACAACCGTATTTACGAGAAGATCATGCTTTTTCAACGTGTTCAACGCCTTTTCCGTTTCGAGAATCGGTAGACGCTCTGCGTTCAGAACAAATACATATTCGGTCAAATCTTGATTCAATAACACTTTACGGACTTCAGCAAAGCGCTCTTTTCTTTTATCTAGGATGTCATAGATCGGATCCTCGACTGGTTCCCCGTCACCCATCCAGGCGGAATAGTTTTTGTTCAGATTCTCACGGCGTTTCAGCATCCCATCGATCCATGCCCCCATCAATTCGGGCAGTGTCAATAGCCTGATGGTATGACCGGTCGGGGCCGTATCGAAAACGATCGTATCGAAGGTCTCTTTTTCATCCAGAATGATCGATACGAGCCGATCGAACATCGCAGCTTCATCTGCCCCTGGGGAACTTCCAGCTAGATCGATCTGTCGATGGACTTCCTCAACCATTTTCGCTTTCACTAGCCCTTTCAGGTTATCTTTGACCCCACCCAGATAACGTTTTGTCTCTTCGTTCGGGTCGATTTCAATCCCAAAAAGGTTTTCAGTCAGACGCTGTGGTTTTCCAGACAACCTCTTATGAAAAATGTCCCCAACGTTATGGGCCGGATCGGTCGACACAAGTAGCGTCTTTTGACCTTTTCTAGCAGAAGTCAAAGCAAACGCAGAGGCAGATGTCGACTTTCCTACACCGCCTTTTCCCCCAAAGAATATGATCTGTTTATTAACAATCTTTTTCATTCGACACACAACCTCTCATCAACAACAACGAATGCCTTCAAGCGGTGACTTTTCCATCCCCATCCGCAAATGCCAATCATGGAACTTTTCAAGGATTGACGGATATAGTTCAAGCGTATAATAGGATACCGGATTCGGGATACCTAGCAATTCGGAAAAACATAAAAGCAAGAACAGATCATCCTCATCACGAAGCTCACGCTTGATCTCCGTTTTATGGTTATGGCTCAATATCTCGTCATATAATTCAATCAGTCTTTTAAAAGACCACTTCGCTTCTGTCATCGCTCATCACCCCGCTAGCTCATTTCCTGTTGTATTAATGTTAAAATCTCTTCATTCGTACGGGCCCTGTCATTCAGCCATCTTCCATTCAAAAAAACAGCTCCACGGCGGGCTCTCCAAAAGAGATTTTTCATGACTTCAAGCAATCCTATTTTACCATGTCGAACATGTCCAAACATATATGCTGCAATTGAAATCAGATTTCTCGGATCCGCATAAACAAGATCCATCTGGTCTCCATATTCATTCACAATCTGTTGATATAAAATACCGATTTCTTCCATTTCTTTCCGATCGTCTGCAAATTGATCATTCATACTGATGAACCCGTCACCAGAGACACCCCCACATCAGCCGCCACCGACTTCAGGAAAGACGCGGATGATAAGGATTTGGCCTTTCATAATCGATCACCCTTTTATTATGATTTAAAAACGTGAGCATTCCAGCATTCTGGCACTGGCTGAACCTCGGCTAATACATAAGGCCAAAAAAGGGAGCAGTTTCCCGCCCCCCTTTAGCCATCATTTTATCAAGCAGTCTTATCCATATCTGAAGGATCTTGTTTTTGGCTCAGAACTTTGAAAGCTTCTGCAACAATCCAAAGCGCAAATCCGAGGATCAAAGCTCCAAAGACGAAGAGCAAGATGTTCGTATCGGCCGTTCCTGCCCCAGACCAATCAAATATGACCTGTTTCCCCATCGCCCAGACAGTCATGAATAAAACGAAAACCATCGGAATGAACGTCGGCATGAAGTTTCGCCCTTGTTTCTTCAACCAAATGGACACAAGTAGCAATGTGATGCCTGCTAAAAGTTGGTTGGATGTACCGAATAATGGCCATAACAAGTATCCGCCTGATCCGAATCCGTTCGGTCCTTCTGGAAGAAGTACCAGCATTGCACTTGTACCTACTGCAATGGACGTAGCCACATGAGCTTTAGTAAGTGCTGGTATTTTATATTCAGTACCAAGCTCTGAAATGATATAGCGCATCAAACGTACAGAAGTATCGAGTGAAGTCGCTGCAAAACTGATGACAATTACAGCTACGATCGTCGCCGCGATGTCGGCTGGGATACCAACACCCGATGCCAGGACACCAGCACCTGCGATAAAGTTTCCAAGTCCTCCAGCACTTGCTGCTGCAAAACTGCTATATGCTGCAGTAAAATCAGCACCAGTCGCAAAGAATGTCGTTACAGCGATGATCGCTAGTAAGGCAAGCATTCCTTCGCCAACCGCACCAAGATAACCGACAAATTTAGCATCCGTTTCTTTATCAAGTTGTTTAGAAGATGTTCCAGAAGCGACGAGCCCATGGAATCCTGAAATCGCCCCGCATGCAATCGTAATGAAAAGAAGCGGCCACATAGATATATCTGCGCCTGAATTTACCGCAGGTGCAGTAATTGTAGGGTTAGTGAAGATGACCCCTAGATAGAGAATAACTAGACCAAGTACAAGTTGATGTGAGTTGATATAATCCCTTGGCTGTAATAGCTTCCATACAGGTAATGTAGAAGCGAAATATACATAGACCATCAATACGATAATCCAGACGAAGAACGCCATTGAGACTCCGTTCAACCCGAACATCACCGTAGTTCCTTCTCCCCCGAACCATTTAACTAGATCGATTTGAAGGAATTCAAATCTAGATGCGAGGACAGCAGCACCATACATGAATGCAAGTGCTAATATAGATGGAAGCAGCATGCTTCCGCTTTTTTTATAAACTGCGTACCCGATCCAGATCGCTAATGGAATCTGAATGAAGATCGATAGTACAGAAGCAGGGAAGTTAACGAACAGGTTAGCGATTACCCAAGCAAACACTGCGTTAACCATCAATACAAGAATCAAGATGATAAACAAGAACAAGATCTTTGCGCGATGACCGATCAACTTATTGGCAATCGTACCAACAGATTGACCTTTGTTACGTATAGATAAAACAAGTGCTCCGAAATCATGTACGCCGGCTGCGAATACGGTACCTAAAATGACCCATATAACTGCCGGGACCCATCCCCAGTAAACCGCGATTGCCGGCCCGACGATTGGTGCCGCTCCAGCTACGGAACTGTAATGATGCCCCCACAATACGAATCGATTTGTAGGAACAAAGTCGACCCCATCCTTATATTTGTGTGCTGGCGTCGTAAAATTGGAATCAAGTTTATAAATCTTTTCAGCTATAAATTTTGCATAATAGCGATAACCAATTAAAAAAATAAATATTCCAATTGCCGCTAAAAGTAAACTACTCATTACCTACCCCTCCTTTGTCTCATTACTCTAATGGTAGGCAAAGTTGTAATCGCTGTCAATATTATTATGGAAAATTCAGAATGTTGGTATTTATAGGATAATAGGGATAGGACTATTTGTGGTGTTATTATACGGTGTTTTTAATCCTTTTTTACTACTTTATTGCACCTTCAGTTCTTTTTAACTAAAATATGTTCATAATTAATTACTATATTGTCACTATCAGCAGGTTTAGACCGGATAAATGTAAGGAATCCTGAAATTTGCCATAAGAAAAGACCGGGACTCATTCCCGGTCTTCCTTATTGTGATTCTTATGGTAGTGTAACTGTGTTTGTTTCAGATTCAGTTGTTGTTTCTGTTTCAAGATCCGTTTCTACATCTGTTTCTTGTTTTGTTTCTTCTTCAGTTTCAGTAGTCGTGTCTTCAGTAGTTCCAGCTAGTACAGCAGAATTTTCTGCAGCGTGTTCTTTTGCAGTTTCGCTAGCGTTTACATGCCCTTGTGCATTTGCTTTGTTCTCTGCAGAAACATTAGCTTCTTCTTCATCAGTTTCTTCTTCAACATCTTTTTCGGCATCTTCTTCAACATCAACTTCTACTTCTGTTTCAGCATCTTCTTCTTTCATGTCTGCATCTGTTTCTACTTCAGTATCTTCGTTAGCATCAACGTCTGAATCTACTTCTGCATCAGTATCTTCGTCTGCAGCTTCATCTTCTTCAGTTTTGCCTTCTACATCAGTTTCAACAGTTGTTTCTTCTTCTGAATTTTCGTCTTCTTCAGTTTCTGGTTCAACAGAAAGATTGACTGCAGCGTGAGCTGGCGCCTTTTCTTTTGCAATGTCACTTGCATGATAAGCACTGGACTTCGTCTTGTTTTCTGCAGAAGGATTCACCTTCTCTTCTTTTGCTTCTTCATTATCTTCGTCTGCTTCTACATCTTCTTCTACTTCAGTTTCGGTAGATTCTTCAGTAGTTGCTTCTTCTTCAGTTGTGACATCAGTTTCGGTAGTTTCTTCTACTTCTGCTTCTTCTTTAGGTTCTACATCAGTTTCTGCGTCTGTTTCAGAACCTGCTTTTACAGCAGATTGTGGAGCTGCATTTTCTTTTGCTTTTTCATTAGCATGGACGTGTCCTTGAGATTCAGCCTTGTTCTCTGCTGATGGGTTGTTCTTGGCTTTTGTTTTCGCTTCAACTTTCACTTCATCATCTAGAGCTTGAACTTTTACTTCAGACTTTTTCCCATTTCCAGCTGCTTCAACTGAATCGACACCTACAAAAGCACCAAAAGAAAGTGCTCCTGCCAACACCAAAGACTTGACTACCAATTTACCGTTTACACGTACCATTAGAAATCTCTCCTTCTTCTCATTAATAATTTTTTCATTCATTAAGCACTATGAGGAAGAAGGTTTGATTTCGGCGGTGGTGAAGGCGGTGCATTGATCCACTGATTGTGTTCTCTCCGATGTTCAGCTAAGAAATCACGATCGAGTGTGACCAATGGACCGATCCCTGTAAAAGATAAAGCATACAAAAGAGAGCCATTTCCAGATGTATTTGAAGGTCCATCGTTGTGTTTGTTCGGTTTTGATAGCTGGTTTCCAGTTTGCGAAGGGATCACAAACGGTGCATCAGCCGGACTTTCTTCATGAGGTAATGGCTGCTGATTGTTCCTGGATTTTTGAGTATTGTCAGCTGCGTCAGGTTTTTTGTCTTCAATTGAATCGGTTGTTGATTTGTTATTGTGATCCAGTTTTGCTGCTTTTTGTTCATCTGTCTCCTTTTTAGACTCAAAAGAAGAAGATTCATCTTTTAAAGGGTTTTCGTTTTTACCACGGTCATTATGTACTGAGGTTCCGGTTTTTTCAGTGTCCTGGACAGGTTTATTCGTTTCCTTCTTAAGTTCGGAAACACCTTTCCCATTCGCTGCTTTGTCTTTTGCATCAATCTTTGCATGCGCCGGCTTTCCTTTTTCTCCAGTTTCATCAACATTCACTTCAGCCTTTGCTTGGTCAGGCAGCTCCCGATTTGATTTTTGATCGGAGCTTCCAATTTGTCGATCTTTTTTGGTGTTCTTATCAGCATTTTCATTTTGATGTTCTTCTGCTTGATTATCTGCTTCCACTGGAGGATCAGGTAATTCATCTAGCTTTTCTTTGCCGTTCGCAAGAACTTCAGATGGAACCAACAGACATGCTCCCGCAATAAGCCCTTTAACAATCAGGGTTTGGATTCGCACGTACTTCACCTCCTTTCAAGTCCCAATATTTATAAGCTTCTATTGATTTTAGCAAATTATGTCGGGTACTGGCGGCAAAGTGAGACAAATAGCCATATAGGCCTACAAATCTCCTGAATATGTATACTAAGAAAAGCGCAAACGTCCTGATCAACC
Organism: Pseudalkalibacillus sp. A8; assembly: GCF_045920555.1. Lineage (NCBI taxonomy): Bacteria > Bacillati > Bacillota > Bacilli > Caryophanales > Fictibacillaceae > Pseudalkalibacillus > Pseudalkalibacillus sp. A8. The sequence continues at coordinate 817,774 of NZ_CP174509.1, read as the reverse complement.
ACGAATTTCACTGGAAGTCCAACCGAGGAGACTCAAACCAAACAAAGTTCGGTTCTGCATGGGTAATCCTTCGGCCTCAATCAATGTGTCGACCGCCACAGGAGGACTGAAGTGAGCCAAGTGGTTGGGCGTTGGAGCTAGACATTGCTTCATCGAAACAAAAGTTTTATAATCTTTAAAGAAAAAAGGCTGAACAAGTCAGCCCCTTTCTTCGGTATTACTTCACTTCTTTAAAATCTTTTCGATCGTATAGGTACCATTATATTGTTCAATTGTATTCAGCCATCCTATGACATCAACCGTATAAGTGCCGTCGGTAACCTCAGGAATGGTGGTTTCTTCTGTCGTAGTAACTGCATTTCCAGAGGAACCAGCAAGCTCACCAGCTGGGTCACGGATTTCCAGATCAAGATCATTGGTTGGAGATGTCCAATCGATCCGTACCTTCAGACTGACAGTATCCTTATCAAGGGTTATATCATAGTAGTCATGCGAAGCTGCTCCAGCTTCTGAGACACCTGCACCAAGAGTTCCTTCCCATGTTTCTTCAACAAAGTAAGTTTCATAGGTTTTGCCTGTTTTCTTATCTTTATATTTACCAATATTCGGGCTGGTTTTTTCAGCTGATTTTACAGCTTCGTATGCATCCACATAACCTGAACCAACCTCATGATATTGATACCCTTCCATCGGTTCGGCAGTTTTTTGTAAAATATCCAATACGATATCCGGATGTAAACCAGACTGCGCTTCCCTCATCAAGGCGACAATGCCTGTGATATGAGGGGTTGCCATACTCGTACCACTTGCTGTCGTATAGTATGGAAGATGCTGAGGTTCGATATAAGTGGCATCTGTTACAGACCCTAATGAATTCATGACTAAACCTGTAGATGATTTTGCTGCAACGATATCCACACCTGGTGCAGTGATATCCGGGTGTAGGACTTCATCACCTGGCACGCCGCGTGAAGAAAAGTCAGCAAGTTGCTTATCCTTTGTTCCAGCAGCCACTGATATGACCCATGGTGCAGCTGAATACGGGTTCAATGTGTCATCATCCGGTCCTTCGTTGCCTGCTGCAAAGGTGACAATCATCCCTGCATCATGTGCTTTTTTACTTGCGACATTCACCGGATTGTTAGGTGAATAATCACCAGTCGTCCCCCAGCTGTTACTGATGACATCGATCCCATATTTTTCTTGATTTTCCAGGACATAATCAAAGGCTTCCAGTGACCATAAAATGTTGATCCCTTCTCCAGTTCCAAGCCCTACTAATTTAGCATCCGGTGCGATACCTTTATATAATCCATCACTTGCTGTTCCTGATCCTGCAATGGTGCCCGCGACATGCGTCCCGTGCCCGGAAGACGTATCCGTATTTACAACATCTTCTAAATAAAGAGCTTCATCTGTAAATAGATTGCCTAAGATAAATTTGACATTTTGTACGACTTTTTCTCCCAAAGGAAGATCCGGATGAGTCGCATCTATCCCGCTGTCGATTACAGCCACTGTCGTTCCTTCGCCTGTGTAGCCAAGATCATTCCAGACACGTTCAGCCCCAACAAGTTCACGGCTGTCACGAAGAAAGTATTCCAAATCCTTATTATAGTAGACAGAAAGTGCATCCAGGTCTGATTCCAACAATTTCTGTACTTCTGTATTCGTGCCTTTAATGGCGATCATCGGGAGATTTTTATACGTTTTCGTCTTCAGGCCAAGGGCTTTCACGCTCGCTATTTGTGTATCTGTTGGCATATTCTCGAAAGTGATGACGGCTTCAACAATCGTAGATTCACTTGTAGATGCTAATTCATTCTGGAGCGTTTCATCTACTTCAAATGTATGAGCCCGGGCATGATCCGCTGCCCCTGATAAAGAATACGCTAAAATAAGGACCAAAGTAAGGATCCATAAGCTGACTTTTTTCATGTCATTCCTCCTGATTTTGATATTTTTATATTTTCATACTTTCATTTTCCGAGAGATTACAAACAGTTACAATTCACCGTATGTTTTAAATCAGACTGTTCTTATGGTTTATTTATGCTGTAGTCAATTCGTTATAGCAGCGGAATGATTGTGGTAAATTAGTCATGGTTATCGTATAAAAAAGAGAGGCAACTTTATGAAGTGCCTCTCATTGTATTGATGTTGATTACTTTTCGACAGCTTTTACAGCTTCATAAGCATTTACATAACCTGCACCTGCTTCATGAAGTTTATATCCAGCCATTGGATCAGCAGTATTGGTGAGTGCATTGAATACGCCATCTGGTGTTAAGCCAGAGTTAGCTTCCAACATCAACGCTGCTACTCCGGAAATATGAGGTGTTGCCATGCTTGTCCCGCTTGCAGTCGTGTAATATGGAAGGTGAGCTGCATCGATGTAAGTAACATCGGTTGTTGTTCCGAGAACATTCATCACTAATCCAGTCGATGATTTTGCTGCTACAATATCAACACCAGGTGCTGTGATGTCAGGGTGTACGAGTTCATCCCCAGGAATTCCTCTTGATGAAAAGTCTGCTAGTTCTTTATCTTTAGTTCCAGCAGCTACTGAGATCACCCAAGGGGCTGCTGAGTATGGATTCAATGTATCGTTCTCCGGACCTTCGTTTCCAGCTGCAAAAGCTACAACCATCCCTGCATCATATGCTTTCTTGCTCGCTACATTGATCGGGTCATTGGGAGAATAATCTCCTGTCGTACCCCAGCTGTTACTGATGATGTCGATACCGTATTCATCCTGGTTTTCCAATACGTAATCAAAGGCTTCAAGTGCCCAGAGTACACTGATCGCCTCACCTGTTCCAAGGCCAACAAGTTTTGCATCTGGCGCTACACCTTTATAGAGCCCGTCACTGGCAGTGCCAAGGCCGGCAATGGTTCCTGCAACGTGAGTACCATGACCGGAGGATGTATCTGTATTAGCTACATTTTCCAAGAATAAAGACTCTGATCCGTCTGAGAACAAGCTATCCCCAACTAGAAACTTTACATTTTGGACTACCTTGTCGCCAAGAGGAAGATCAGGGTGTGTCGCATCTATACCACTGTCGATGACGGCGACCGTCGTGCCTTCCCCAGTATATCCGAGATCGTTCCATACATTTTCAGCACCGATCAATTGGCGGCTGTCACGAAGCTTATACTCTAAATCTTTATTATAAAAGATTGAAACAGCATCAATTGCTGATGAAAGCAATGATTCTACTTCCAATTTAGTTCCTTGTATGGCCACCATGGGCAGATTCTTATAGGTTTTCGTCGATAATCCGAAGCCTTGCAGTTCCTCAACTTGTGCGTCTGTCGGCATAGTATCATAGGTGACGACAGCTTCTACGATGAATTGATCACCAGCTGTACTTATCACGCTGGAAAGAGCTTCATCAATTTCAATGGTTGACGCTTGTGCTTGATGATTGGATTGAGCTGCAAAAAACAATCCGATGATCAACGCTGTACTTAAAATAATCGAACCGATTCTCTTCATTCATGTTGCCTCCCCAAATAATAATTATCTAACTTTTCATACAAATACAATTTTCGAGGATTTTCATGTTGGAGACAATCAAGCAATAGATAGAAGTGTTAAGTAGGTCCTGTTCATATAATCATAGTACTAATGTTTTAACCCATACCCTAAAATAAGTATGTGTACCACAGTATCTGTACCAGGCACCGTTTAAGAAGTCAACTGCGCCAAGGGTTTCACTTGGGTTCCTGGCACCGCATAAACCTTTAAAGTTATATCAACGAGAAAAACCCATGGAGAAAATGAAATTTTTCCATGGGTTCATTTGCCTTATCAAAAATGTACAAATTTTAGAGGGTATCTATTCCGTTATTTGCGTTAAAAGCAGGTTATTTATAATGAATTTCACCAAATAAGGTCTCTGGTGTCCTCTATTTTTTTTGTAAAGGATGGGGTTTTTGAGCAAATAAGGGCTTCCTATGTCCGCTAAATATTGGTCGTCTATTTAATCGATAAGCCCTTTTTGTTTCAGGAAGTCGATTGCTACTTGTTGTGGATCCTCATTGTCGATATCGACTTTTGCATTCATTTCAGCTATTTCCTCAGATGAAATCTGACCTTCAAGCTCTTTCATCACTTTTTCCACATCAGGGAATTTATCTAATGCTTCCTGACGGATCAATGGTGCAGCATAATATGGTGGGAAGAAGTTCTTATCGTCCTCCAAGATCTTTAAATTGAACCGCTCTATACGTCCATCTGTCGTGAATGCAGTGATGAGATCGACCTCACCGTCCTTGACAGCGTTATACATCAAGTTCGGATCCAGGCTTTCTTTACTTTTAAAGTTGAGATCGTACGTTTTGACATACGGATCGAATCCGTCTGGTCTTTCATAGAATTCCGGCGGTGCTGCAAAGACAAGATCATCCGATTTTTCGGCTAATTCCGAAGTTGTTTTGACACCTAATTGATTATACGTATCTTCCGTCATCGCCAATCCATAATTGTTCTCGAATCCAAGCGGAGGCAACCAGACGATGTCCTTTTCTTCCTTATATCCTTTTTTCGTTGCTTCATATACTTCCTCAGCGGATTGGTCTGGGTTATACTCTTCCTTTAAAACGGCTAGATATCCAGTACCTGAATATTCAACATACATGTCGATATCTCCACTTTCCATCGCTTTGGTCAGGACATCGACCTCCCCAAGACCTTCTTTCACTTGTACATCATAATCCGTGTTCGCCTTGATATATTCAGCCATCAAATGCGGAAGGATATATTGCTCAGTCCATTTTTTACCTGAGATGACAAGTGTGTCACCTCCAGCTCCTCCACCACCGCAACCGGCAACAATCAACATCAATAGTAAAATCGGTAACAACATCTTTTTCAAAATGAGATCCTCCTAGTCTTGTTTTTTAAGTCCTTTTGGCGTAACGATACGCTCGATCCCTTTTAAAATCGAGTCAAAAAAGATTGCAAGTAATGCAGCCGGGACCGCGCCAGCTAAAACCAACTCATTATTCAATGTGCTTAGGCCTCTATAGATGACATCGCCGAGACCGCCTGCCCCAATGAAGGTCGCTAATGTGGCAACCCCGATTGTCAGTACCGTTGCGGTCCTGATTCCCGCCATGATGACAGGCAGAGCCAGGGGAAGTTCGATTTTCCATAGTATTTGCCCCGATGTCATTCCCATACCTTTTCCAGCCTGGATTAATGAATCATCGACACCCACGATTCCTGTGTATGTATTTCTTAAAATTGGTAAAAGGGCATAGATCATCAATGCGATGATCGCGGGTGTACTCCCGATTCCGAAAACGGGTAACAGGAATCCGAACAAAGCTAAACTCGGAATCGTCTGGAAAACAGCCGTGACCCCGATGACGAATTCAGCGATCTTTTTCAAACGGGATATGATAATTCCTAATGGCACTGATATCAAAATACCGATCAGGATCGAGACGAACGAAAGATACAAATGCTCCTGAAGAGCGGTGAGAATCGTGGGCCATCTATTTATGAATGTGTCAAAAAAACTGTTCCAATCCAATGATATACCTCATTTCTATACGGTTTGTTTCATTCCAGCAAGGCCTCTCATCATGCTTGATCTCGTAATCAAGCCGACCAGCCTGCCCTCGTCTAAAACTGGTATTATAGTAACTTGGTGCTTTGCGAAGATTTCTGCAATGTCTGTATAGTTTGTTTCGGTCGTTACAGAATGAGCAACCGGAGACATGATATCTTCCACCTTTTTCGATTCATCACCATAATGATTTTCCAATTTGGGGAGTTCCAAAATGCCTTGAAGTTCTCCCTTCGATTTCGTCACCATCAAACTATCGACAGTATAGGTTTTCATGAGTTGTAACGCTTCTGCAAGTCCACGACTCGGTTTTACGGTCGCAACTTTAGAGAGCATCAAGGATGTAGCTGTCTTACCTCCAAGTTCCTTACTCATCCGCTCCTCACCGATGAAGTCTTCAACGAATTGATTCGCTGGATGCCTCAGGATCTGGTCCGGTGTAGCCAATTGTATGATTTCACCACCATCCATGATCGCGATCCGGTCAGCGATTTTAAGAGCTTCGTCCATGTCATGGGTTACAAAGACGATCGTCTTCTGGATGTTGTCCTGTAAGGCGACGAGTTCATCCTGCAATTGTTCACGGCTGATCGGATCCAGTGCACTAAAGGGCTCGTCCATCAGAACGACAGGCGGTTCTGCTGCTAAAGCTCTTATTACACCGATCCGTTGTTGTTGGCCACCACTCAGTTCAGATGGATACCTCTTTTTGAAAACCTTCGGATCCAGTCCGACAAGGTCGAGCAGTTCATCGACTCTACGTATGTATTTATCTTTGGACCAACCTTTCATCTTCGGTACCAACGCTACATTCTCTTCTATGGTCATATGTGGAAAAAGTCCGATCTGCTGGATGACATAACCGATGTTCCTCCTAAGTTGGACAGGATTCTGGTTTCTGATATTCTCCCCATCCACTAAGATTTCACCACTGCTAGGTTCCAGTAATCGGTTGATCATTTTCATCGTGGTCGTTTTTCCGCAACCGCTCGGACCGATCAAAGTCACCAACTCTCCCTTGTTGACATGAAAATTGATATTCTTCAATGCTTGGAAACCATCCGGGAAAGTTTTACTGACTTGTTTAAACTCGATCATTCAAGTTCCCCCTTTTAACTATCATCAATTTAGATTACCCTCTGTCCCCATTAATAAACATCATATCAATGTTATTTAAAAAATTTCAAACACCAGTTTCCACTAATGTTTATAAATGGAATTTGCCGGGTACTTTCAAATCAATACTTTAATTTTTAAAAAGTACCTGTTAACACATTTTGTTGTTTAAGCGAAATACGCAGAAATCAACCATTTAAAGTAACAGCCAAAAGAAAGGTCGTGTGCAAAATGTCTCGATTCCAAAATAAAAAAGCAGCAAGGCAAGAGAAGAATCAAAATGGCTATTTCAAAGTATTCCTTGCGACCTTCCTCGTCTTCTTACTTATATTAGTCGCTGGTGGAGTAACTGGGCTGGCATTCATACAAGATGCTCCGAATTTGACAGAAAAGGAATTAAAATATGCGAATTCCTCAACCATATACGATATGAACGGAGATAAGATCACTGAGCTGGCCGGTAGGGAGCACCGTATTCCAGTAAATATCGAAAATGTACCTGAACATGTAAAACAAGCTTTCATAGCGATAGAAGATGCACGTTTTAGGGAGCACTTCGGATTGGATCTCAAGAGAATCGGAGGGGCAGCTCTCGCCAATATTACAGAAGGTTGGGGATCAGAAGGTGGAAGTACAATCACCCAGCAGGTCGTAAAAAATACATATCTATCCCCTGAGAAAACGTTGAAACGGAAGATACAAGAAGCTTACCTTTCTATAAAAATGGAACGAAAGTACTCCAAAAATGAAATATTGGAAATGTATTTTAATAGAATCTACTTCGGCAACGGTGCATATGGGCTAGGAGCGGCTGCAGATGTATATTTCGGTAAAAGTGTTGAAGAATTGACCGTCGCTGAGGCTGCACTTCTTGCCGGTTTACCACAACGGCCGAACGGTTATGATCCGATCAAAAATCCTGAAAATGCAATAGAAAGAAGAAGCATTGTACTTTCCTCAATGGAAAAACAGGGATTCATTTCAGAAAAAGAGGAAAAGAAGGCCAATGTAACAGAATTAGAGGAAATCCTGTATAAAAAACCTGAAAACAAAGGTTATGAAGCCTTCGTCGACCATGTCATCGAAGAATTGCTTGAAAAAGGATACAGTGAAAGCGAGCTTTATACAGGCGGCTTGAAAATTTATACTACCCTGGATTCTGATGCTCAGTCTTATACTGAAAAAATGATGACAGGAAATGATGTAATCCCTTACCCGAATGACGATTTCAAAGCCGGTATCGTATTATTAGATACAAAAACAGGTGCAATTCGTGCAATCGGCGGGAACCGGAATCCTGACGATGCAGATATCCAGCGAGGCTACAACTATGCAACTGATATCAAGCGTCAACCTGGTTCTACGATCAAACCGATCTTAGACTATGGACCTGCTATCGAATATGAAAAATGGTCCACTTACCATCAGATTGAAGATGAAGAACTTGAAATCGATGGCAAAGAATTCAAGAACTATGATGATGAATTCCATGGAATGTTATCTATGAGAGAGGCACTTGTAAAATCGTACAATATTCCTGCGATTAAAGCGTTCATGGAGGTCGGCGGCGATCGTGCCAAAAAATTTGCTGAAAATGTAGGCATTTCACTTGAACACGCCTATCCTTCCTATGCAATCGGAGGGTTTGGCGATGACGATGGAGTTTCACCTTTACAGATGGCTGGTGCCTATGCTGCTTTCGGAAATCAAGGAATGTACAACAAACCTTATACCGTGACGAGAATCGAATATCCGACAGGTGAAACGAAAAAGTTCGAAACCAAAGCGCAAAAAGCGATGAATCAGTACACTGCCTATATGGTCACTGATATGTTGAAGGATGTTGTCCGTGAAGGAACCGGAACACTCGCAAATATCGATGGGTTGCCTTTGGCAGGTAAAACAGGGACAACAAACCCTCCAGAAGGTATTAAAGATGGCTCAACAGATTCCTGGTTTGTCGGCTATACGACTCAATATACCGCTGCAGTCTGGACAGGATATGGAAAAACATCCGCAGAACAGTATGTAACGAAGGAAGATTCGGCTATTGCCAAACTGCTTTTCAAGGAAGTCATGTCCCATGTTTTAAAAGATATTGAAACAAAGGATTTCGTAATGCCGTCTACCGTAGAGGAAGTAAAGATCGATGAACGTAACGGTAAAAAGGCTTCAAGCTATACACCGTCCTCAAGTATTACAACAGAGCTGTATGTAGAAGGGACAGCTTTGCCAAGTGAATATAAACCTCCAAAGAAAAAGAAAGATGATGACGATAAAGAAGAAGAGAAGAAAAGGGAAGAAGATGACTCTAATGAAGACGACGGGTCCGGTGATAACGATGGATCCGGTGGTGACGGTGGTTCCGGTGATGATGGTTCCGACGGTGACGGTGGATCCGGTGATGATGGTTCCGGCGATGACGGTGGATCCGGCGATGATGGTGGATCCGGTGGTGACAATGGATCCGGCGATGACGGTGGATCCGGCGATGACGGTGGATCCGGTGATGATGATGGTTCCGGCGATGACGATGGATCCGGCGATGACGGTGGTTCCGGTGATGATGATGGTTCCGGCGATGACGGTGGTTCCGGTGGTGATGATGGATCCGGCGATGACGGTGGTTCCGGTGATGATGGTTCCGGAGGAGACAGCAGATCAAGTGATGAAGATGGCGATACTTCCGATGATAACAACGGAGCTGATGACAGCAATTCTGAAAATGGCTCTGCTAGCAGCAGTTCTAGTGATAGCTCAGACAAAAAACCAGATGATGAGTATAAGGATGACGACTAACCTAAAGGGGTTGACTCAATATGAGCCAACCCCTTCTTCTATTCTTTCGGACTAACATTACCATTTTGATCGATTTGAACATTATAAGAGAGACGGTTAAGCTTATCGATAATGGTCCGATTGTATCCCTCATCCATTAATGTAGGCTGATGACTGACGATTTTAGCTGGGATGATTTGCGACTTTATTTCATTCTTTTCAATAGACAGGTTCACAATCATACTCTCTTGACCCTTATGACTTTTAGATTGAGTGAATACGAAGTTTCCTAAACTATAATAGATGGGAGCCCCTTTGTAATATTCGATTCCCATCAATGAGTGGCTATGACTTCCCAATACAGCTGCAACCCCTGCATCAATGAACTCTCGCGCCATCACCCGTGCATAATCCTCTGGGTAATCTTCCCTCTCTTTATTCCAATGGATAAATACAATCGTATAATCTGAGTGCTCAACAGCTTTCTCTACATATTCCATCATCGGCTCATATGTATATGCAGATGCAATTCCAGGACTTTCTGGTCTTGCTGCCCATTCGGCATATGGCAATACCCTGCTTAATCCTAGAATTGCGATTTTCTTTCCATTCACCGTCTTATAATAAGCAGTAAAGGCTTCTTCCTCGTTTTTTCCTGCACCGCTATATCCTATTCCATGATTATCCAAATGATCCATCGTATCAAACAAAGCGTCCATTCCATAATCAAGGGTATGGTTGTTTGCGATGCTTACCATGTCATAACCTGCATTTGCAAGACCTTGAAGTGTCTCTGGCTTAGATCGGAAAGCAAATCGTTTTTCTTCGGGAGTACCTCGTGTCGATACAGCTGTTTCAAGGTTTCCTACGGTAATATCGGATTTTTGAAGGATATGCTTGGTATGTTGGTATGGAAAATCGACACCGTTTTGTTCGATCGCTGCTCCAACCCAACTATCCAACAGTATATCTCCTGTAAAAGAAATTGTTATAGGATTTACTATTTCATCTAACTTGGGCTTTTCCTGTATTTCATTAGTAGATTGATTGTCAGTTTCGTTTTTGGTAGATGGTTGAGCATTCACTTCACCTTCCCTCGTCTGAGTAGAAGGAAGGGAACAGCTCGCAAGCAAAAGGACTAAAGAAGCGAATAAACCAAGAAATACTTTCATCTATCATTACCTTTCCTAACAAAATTATAAATCCATAAGGATACTATATTGCCTGATTTTGGATAAATAAAGACTTGACTTTTTGACAATTTTGTTATATCAGGAAAGTTTTTTCAAAAGCATAGAACAAGCTTGAACATCTCGCTCATTCCTTTTCCCCATTTGTGGCGACAGGTAGTCTAACGATTACAGATGTTCCTTTTTCCGGTGTACTATTGTAAGAAATAGATCCCTTCATATTTCTGATCAGACGGAATGTGATCATCGTCCCTAATCCAGTCCCTTTGGTTTTTGTAGTATAAAACGGAAGTCCTACCTTTTGGACTTCTTCCTTTGTCATTCCTTTCCCTGTATCTTCAATGATGAGATCTACGGTATCGACAGTGTTCACTTCATCTCTTATAGAAATGGTTCCGCCACCCTCACTCGCCTCTATCCCGTTTTTTATAAGATTAATCAAACACTGTTTTAATTGGTGGTCATCTGCTTTTACTAAATGCTGCTTGGAAAGCTCAGGTTTTATTATCACACTATTAAAGACGGCAAGAGGTGATAATAAATGGGTGATGTCTTCCACAACTTCTTTCAAGTCGACATTACGCAACTTCATTTCACTTGGTCTTACTAAAGAAAGATAATCAGATATGATCTTGTTACTTCGATCCAATTCGTCAATGATCAAAGGTGCATGTTGTTTCAACTGATCGTCCTTCGTATGGCAGGAGAGAAACTGGATCAGCCCCCGTACAGTCGTTAGAGGATTCCTGATTTCATGTGCAATAGAGGCTGCCATCTGTCCAAGTACAGAAAGCTTCCCTAAATAGATCGTCTCTTCCAACTGCAAATTTATTCTTATTAACCGGTCGATTAAAAGGATCAATAGAAAGTAAAGTGTATAAAAAGAGAAGAAATATATGAAATAAAATCGAACGGGTAAAAAGTCTACATGGATATAAAGGATGAGTACGTAAAGAAGAAAAAATAAAAATCCAGCGACCAAGCCTGGCTTCCATTTCTTAAGAGCTTCATTGAACATACGCGAATATGCGAAACCGATGGCTAAAGCAACAACTGTAATAAGTACGCCAACCCATGCATATTCACCGCCGATACTTAAACGAGTAAATATGATCACTAAACTGCACATAGTACCCGGAATCAATCCCGCATAAAGTGTGGCGACGATTAGGGGTACTGTCCGTAGATCGAATACGGTTGTTCTGAAGCCATCGATTGGATAATACATGCAACCAATTGCAGCTATAGAGCTGATCAACCCGAAAAACAACTTTTGTTTCAGGGAGATTCCACCTTTTGCGTTGAAAGGATAGATCAGATTTGCAATGAAGGTTAACGATACTATTATTGAAATGTTTACAAAGATCGGTTTGATTAAGTCAGCCATCCAATTTACCTCTATCTAAATCGTTACATCGTGTTTCTTGCCATTATAGCAGACAACTTTTCCTTCTTAAAGGATACTTCGTAATCCATGACAAGCGAGTAGGCTTTCGGACTGCCCGCGGAAGGGGAGTATATTTCGCAAAAAATTAACGATTAAGTATAACAGAGCAAATAAAAAGGGCTGACGATATGCCAGCCAATTTCCTCTATTCTACTCTTATTAAGTTGCCGCTGTAATCCTGTTGTTGATTTTTCAATAGCGAATTTTTATTTAACTGAAATTCGCGACACTCCTGCGGGAAAAGCGAGCCAGGCGAGACCACGCAGTTGGAATGCAGAGAAGTGATGTCCAGCTCAAGCGACCAGTCACTTGAATCACTTCAGACTACCTGCGGCTGGCGACACGGTTCATAAGACAACTCGAGCATGAAAATCCGGATCAAATGATTTACATCTTATGTTTGAGCCCACGCAGAACCAAGTCTTTGTTTGGTTCGAGCCTCCTCGTCAGTTTTCCAGTGACCTACGTGACTAAGTGGGTCGCTTCCGCTTTTCTTTCGCCCACGGAAAGGGAGGAATTACGTTAATTCCCTAATGGAAGAATAACAAGCCATTAAGTCAATGACTTGATGACCTTCTCTGCTGCATTTTCTCCGGCCACCACACAATCCGGCAGCCCTATACCATCAAGTGATGCTCCTACGAGCTGTATACCAGGATAGTGTGTTTCCAATCTTTCATGCAAGAGTTCTTTCCTTTCAAGATGCCCAACAAGGTATTGAGGCATCGCTTTTTTCCACCGCGTAATATAGAAGAATTCAGGTTTTGCCTCGATGTTCATGATGTTATACAGATCCGCCAATACTTTGGAAAGGATCGTCTCATCTGATTCGTCAACGATTGCCTGGTCATGCTCCCTGCCCACATAACACCGTAACAGTACATGGCCATCAGGTGTAGTATGCGGCCATTTCTGGTTGGTCCAAGTACATGCAGTGATTGTAAAAGGGGATTTCTTAGAGACGACAAAGCCTGTCCCATCGATTGATTCTGGGATGGCTGACTCAGGAAAAGCCATAGCAATCGTAGCAACAGAGGTAGCAGGGACTTCACCAATCAATTCTTTTATCTCCTGGTTGAAAAAAGAGGCCGCTTTCTTTCCCGGCACTGTTACGATGACTTCATCTGCCTCGACAGTTGTACCATCAGTCAATTGCAACGTATACCTGCTATCGGATCGGTTCAATTTTTCGACCGCTGTCCCCATCTTCCATTCGATTTTTCCATTCAAGGAGTCTTCCAATGCCTCCACTAACGACGACAGTCCTTTTTTCAACGTTAAAAAGGCGCCCTTGGTGGATTTCTCACACTTCTTTGGCTTTGTTTGCTTCATTCCTAGAATCAAGCTGCGGTATCTTGATTCAATATCCTGAAACTGCGGGAAAGTCGATTCCAAACTGATTTTATCGATATTCCCTGCGTAAACTCCAGACAATAACGGTTCAATCAAGTTTTCGACTACTTCATCACCTAGTCTTCTCTTAAAGAATCCACCAACAGACTGGTCCCCTTGAAGCTGGCTTTTCGGTAAGACAAGATCCAGACCTGCCCTTGCTTTTCCTTTTAAAGAGAATAACCCGCTTGATAAAAATGGACTGATTTCAGTAGGAACACCCATGACAGCCCCTTCTGGCATCGGATATAGCTTCGTGCCATGAAGGATATAGGCCTGTCCTGCTTGATTGTTCACGAGGTCATGGTCGATTCCGAGCCTCTCGACAAGGTTCGTCATCGCTTTCTTCCGTCCTAAGTAGGAATCAGGGCCTCGTTCGATCACAAAGTCATCATGATATTCCGTTCGGACTTTCCCGCCTAATCGGTTTTGAGCTTCAATGAGCGTAATCTTGATCGGAAGTTGCTTATCGTCTATTTCGTTTTGCAAAGAAAAAGCGGCAGAAAGACCTGTAATCCCCCCACCGACAATAACAACATGTTTCATTTCTAATCCCGGCTTTCCAGCTTGTTCGTAACGACTCTAGCTAACGTTTGAATGAATTCTGGCTTTGCATTCGGCATTTCTGGCCGATAATAGGATGCACCCAATTTATCGGTGACCACTTTACATTCATAATCATTGTCGTAGAGAACTTCCAAGTGTTCTGCGACAAAACCGACAGGACAATAGATGAAGTGCTTATAACCCTCTTGCTCGTATAAGTCCTGTGTAAGGTCCTGGACATCGGGACCAATCCAAGGTTCCGGTGTATTCCCTGCACTTTGCCAGCCGATCGTGTAATGCTTGATCCCTGCTTCTTCAGCGATCAAATCGGCCGTCTCTTGTAATTGTTCAGGATATGGGTCTCCTATTTGTGTGATACGCTGCGGCAAGCTATGCGCTGAAAAAATAGCGATTGTACGTTTATGACTCTCTTCAGGAATCTGATTGAGCGTCTCTTTGATTCGATCTGCCCAATAGGTGATATAGCCTGGCTCATCGTACCAAGCATCCACCGGATGGATTTTCGGGCCGCCAATCCGCTCCGACTCTTCGATTGCACGTCCATTATAGGATTTGACGGAGAACGTCGAATAGTGTGGTGCAAGAACTATACTGATTGCTTCCTTGATGCCATCCCTCTTCATGGATTGAACGGCATCTTCTATGAATGGATCGATATGCTTCAATCCTAAATATGCCTTGAATTCGATATCTTCATGCATCTCATTCAATTGATCTTCTAACTTCTGTTTCTGTTCATTCGTTATTTTAGCAAGCGGGGAAACCCCTCCGATCGCCTCATAACGTTCGATCAAATCCTGAAGGTCTTCTTGTGGGGGCTTTTTCCCTCTTCGGATATGTGTGTAGTATGGTTCGATTTCCTCAGGACTTCTTGGTGTACCGTAGGCCATGACAAGAACCCCTACTTTTTGTTTCGTCAAAATGTTCACCCCGTTTTCATCTATTTCGAAGTATATTCATGAACAAATGCTGTCAGTCTTTTTAATGTATCTGGATTCACATCTGGGAAAACTCCATGTCCTAAATTGAAAATGAATTTAGAAGACTCTGTCCCTTGGTCAAGGATTTCCTTCGTCCGTTCTTTGATCACTTCCCAAGGTGCTAACAACAATGCCGGTTCTAGATTCCCTTGGACGGTTTTGTTGATTCCGCGTTCTCTCGCTTCTTTGATCGGCAATCTCCAATCAAGTCCGACCACATCCAATGGAAGCTCATTCCAATCATTCGCCAGGTGGCTTGCCCCAACACCGAACATGATGAGTGGAACATTTTCCTCTCTAAGCTCAGTAAAGATCTTTTCCATCACCGGTTTTACGAATGTACGATAATCCGCAACATTCAGTGTACCGACCCATGAATCAAAAATCTGAATGACCTGGGCTCCTGCATGGATTTGGGATTTCACGTAACGGATCGTCGTCTCGCCGAGCTTGTCCATCAGCTTAAACCATGCTTCCGGCTCCGAATACATGAATGCTTTTGTCTTATAATAGTTTTTTGATGGACCGCCTTCAATCATATAGCTTGCAAGTGTAAACGGTGCCCCGCCGAAACTGATCAGCGGTACCGATAGTTGTTCCCGCAGTAATTTGATCGTATCCAATACATATGGGACATCCTGTACAGGATCGATTTCCCCGAGACGCTGCACATCCGCCATAGACCGGATCGGATTCTCGATGACTGGACCAATTCCCGATTTGATTTCTACATCAACACCGATTGCAGGCAGTGGTGTCATGATATCCTTATATAAAATTGCAGCATCGACGTTATATTGCTCTACAGGCAAACGTGTCACTTCCGCACATAATTCTGGTCGGTGTGTAATTTCAAAAAGAGAATATTTTTCTTTGATTTTACGGTACTCCGGTTGCGAACGTCCCGCTTGTCTCATGTACCAGACCGGAACATGAGAAACCTCTTCCCCCCTGCATGCTTTCAATAACTGGTCGTTAAATAATTTTGTCATGATCAATCACCTTTCATCAGCAAAGCCTACTGCTGCTCCGTTACATTGTTTTCATACTTATCATTGTAAAAGAAATTAAAATCAATGTCATATTGTAGCCATTATTACTATACTTGTTCTGAGAATCGTTGTATACTATCCCTTGCGAACTGTCATAAATTAGTCGCAAAATACCGCTCTGTTTCATATTTAGCGTTATTGGGTATACTTTGAACGCTAAACCTTTTCATATTGGCAGTTCATTTCTTAAACGTGCCAGGCCAGTTGACTAGTCTATTCAGTTAGCCGTCATTCAATAATGAACAGACAGAGCTTTAATGTAAAATTCCTTTCGTGAGTTTCGAATGGATGAAAGTGAGGAATCCTGAGATGACTTCATTACGTCAGGAGAGAAAGAAATTAAAAAAACAAGACGCGAACGGCCCCCAATGGTTCAAGTTTGCATCTATTTTCTTTATAGGATACGGAATTGTATATCTGATCGTCTTCTTCAAAAGATTGTTCTTTTCAGATTTGACAATCGAATCCATAGCAAGTCTCTACCTATATGATTTAGAGTCTTCCTATATTTTTAGTATCATTGCTGGTACGATCGTATTCATGTTCCTCTATGCCAAGCTTCGGTTACGGCAAAAGGAACGTCTGTTGTTCAATCAACTACCGAATTTGTTCATGATCCGGATGATCTTATACATCTGCCTTTATTTCATAGTCATTCTGATGTTGTTGGGGATTCACCTGATCTTCTCGACTTTATTCGTCCAACGAACTGGCGGTTCCTTGAACTTATCCTATTCATTATTTTATTGGGCAGTTGTCGTACTTTTATGCGACCGTTTGAAAGATTTCTTTTTAATCAAGAAGAAAAGCATGAAACGGTTGATTTTTGTGCCTTTCATCGTTTTTTATATCGCCGTACTGATCTTTTTCAAGTTCCAGACGTCGTACCAGCTTGTGTTCCAATTCATTGGAAACGGCTTAGTCCTATTGATGTTCGGGCTTTATCTGGTTGAAAAGCATCTGAACCGCCGAAAAAAATCACAAACCGAAACAAAAGATCGAATAGAAGAGACATAAGGGACTGTCCAGAACATTTAAAGTGTTTGGGACGGTCTTTTTTTTAGAGTATAATGAAGGGGCTGACCAAAGTGTGCCAGCCCCTGCTTTTTAATAGCTATTATTCATTATTTTCATGTTCCACTTTGAACTGTTTGATCAGTTCGATCAGCTCACTACTAGCAGCATTCAGTGCTTCAGCTGATTCACCTACTGTATTCAGCGCCCGTTGCTGTTCATCGATAGAAGCGCTTACTTCTTCAGATGATGCCGCTGCCTGCTGAGCTACGGCCGAAATATTCTGAATCGCTTCCATAACTGATTCCTTATGCTGGTTCAAATTCCTAACATCATCTCCAATCATGGAAATGAAGTGGAGCATTTGACCGAGAGATTCACCTAATTGTTCGAAGGCTTCTTCTGTACCCTCGACAACCTTGTTTTGTTCGTTGGATATGACTTTCGTATGGTTCATTTCAATGCCTACACGCTTGGATTCGTTCTCAATCACTTTCAGTATGCTTTTCACCCGCTCAGTAGCGACTGAAGATTGTTCTGCAAGCTTCCGGACTTCGTTTGCGACCACAGCAAAACCTTTCCGCTTTCACCTGCTCTTGCGGCTTCAATTCCAGCATTCAAAGCTAGCAGATTTGTTTTTTCAGAGATTTCCGTAATCGTAGCGATGACTTCTTCTACTTCTTTTACCTTATTGTTCAAATCATTGATGACATTCTCTACTGCAATCAACACTTCATTGGATTCATCATTCTTCAAGCGTAACGTCTTGATCTGTTCCATTCCCTTTTTACTGACTGTATCTGCATTTTTCGATAGGGCTAACATCGAACTCACCTGGTTGTTGATTTTTTCAATATCATCCGATAAATTCACTGCCCTCAGATGAGTCGATTCAACATCGGATGCTTGCTGGGAGGATCCCTTCGCAATATCAGTCACCGCATGTGTCACTTCTTCATTCGAGGCAATTGTCTCTTCTGCGACAGCACTTAATCCTTCAGCAGATTCAGTCACTTTAAAAGAAGAGTTTTGGACCGCTTTGATCAATTGACGCATCTTATCGATCATAGAGTTGAAATGTTTAGTCAAATCACCTAGTTCGTCTTGGTTGGTGTTTTGCACCTTGACCGTCAAATCACCTGATTCAACTTTATTCAATTCATCCCGTAAGTTTCGAACGGGACTCGTAATACTTTTTGCTACAAAATAACTTACGATGATCGATACGACTATGATGATCAATGCGATGAATAAAATCGTATTTCGGATTGATCCTGCTTCCTTCGTCAATGTTTCGTTTGGTGTCGAAGTCCCGACCTTCCAACCAGTCAACTTAATGGTATTGAAGTTGACAAAACCATCAGATTCCTTGTCATCAACAGCATTTTTTTCAGAAACATACATGTCTTTAACATATTCTTTTTTATTCCGAATATTTTCACCTTTGAGATCCGGATGGACCAATGCGAGTCCAGATTGGTCTACAAAAACGGGTAACCGTCATATTCCAGTTTCGTATTCGAAACGACATTCGCCAGATTCAGAAGGTTCATGTCCATGGAAACCGTACCGAGAACCTCGCCAGATGCTGGATCCTTCACGGTTTTTGCAGTGGTCAACACATAATCGCCTGTTCCGGCATCCTCGTATGGGTCTGTCCAGATCACTTTCGAATCCTCTTCTGACGCATTTTGGTACCATGGCCTTGATGTCGGATCATAATCATCCGGAAGATCGACATGCGGTGTTATTTTCATTTTTTTGTTTTCACTTGCTATGTATAGATAGGCCACATTTTCATTTATCCCTAAATATTGGTTGAAGTCACGCTTAACGGCCTCCCAATCAGCAGTTTCATTTTCGGATCCGTCATTCGAAGACTTCAGAGCTGAAATGACTCTTTCATCCTGACTGTATCGTTCCATCGTTTGTTCGATATTGTTCAAATATAGACTGATGTGATCCGACATCTGATCCACTTTCGCTTGTGTCTATGCTTCTACATTATCTTTCATCGTATCACTTACCCGATCATAGGTAAGAAAATCTACAGATAATAAAGATAAAGATAAAATAAGAGCCATTATAAGCATAAGCTTGCTTTGTAATTTTTTGAACATTCCCTATCCCCCTTGGAAGTAAAAATAACTGTCTACTTTTGTATCGTCCAAACCCACACATACTTTTATCGAAAGTTTTGAAGCGTGCCAGGCACCATCTTAGAACCCTTGGAGGAGAAGGACTTTGGTTTGGTGCCTGGCACTATTTGAAAATCATGGGAGAGAAGGACCTTGGTTCGGTGCATTGCACACATCAATGGACCCATCAGTCGCAGACATCAAATAAGCTTCACCGATCTGAGTCGGTGAAGCTTTTCCTTTAAAAGAGGGAGGATGAAACGGTATTTGACGGTTCCCCGTCTTGCTTGGTCAACGGGTCATATGGAACGATGAAGAACTCCGGGAAGGCGAACAACTTCGTCGATACCACAGTGTAGGATCCTTCTCCTTCAACGGTATCAATCTTTTCCGCTCCATTATCAGTTTTTATATAAATTTTATACATCAGCCGCTCATCTTCAGATGGAGTCCAATTCAATTGGATCCCCGGTACCCCATAGCGTCCGAAAGCATATTGGGCACTGAGATCGTCCACCTCGACCATTTCGATCGGCGGTTCAAGATCTTCCACACCTTTTGGCTTTTGAAAGGCCAAGTTCTTTTGCTCCGGGATTTCATTGATGATGTTTTTGAACATCAAGGTCGCATCCGAACTGTTCCCTGTCATATAGCGATCTTTCGTCGTCCGATCATAGCCGATCCATACAGCCCCGACCGCATCAGGTGTATAACCTGCAAACCAGAGATCCTTGTTTCCGCCCTCCACTTCTTCAAAAGTTGTCGTTCCTGTTTTTCCAGCCAAGGCAGTATTGACATGACCTCTTTTTCCAGTCCCTTCTTTAATCACTGCCTCTAACATTTTTGTCATGAACCATGCATTTTGCTTTGAAAAGACCTTTTTCTTCTCCACATCCGCTTTACCAATCAATTTCCCATCCCGATCATAGATTTCCTTCACAAAGAAAGGCTCTACCATTTCTCCATGATTTGCAAAAGCTGAGAAACCTCTCGTGATCTGTAAGGGAGTGACCCCCTCGTCTAAGCCTCCTAACGCTATTCCCAGTTTACGCTCTTCTACATCCATCCCTAATTCTCGAATGAATTTCAGTGACTTCGACAGTCCCATTTCATTCAAAAGCCAGACAGCAGGAGCATTCAAGGAGTCTTCGATCGCTTTATACATCGATACTTTCCCAAGGTATTCGTCATTATAATTTTCAGGTTCATAGCCGTTGTATTTCAATCGTTCATCCTTCAAAAGAGAATACGGTTCCCAATCATTCGTTTCCATCGCGGGTCCATACACTGCTAATGGCTTGAACGTCGAACCAGGCTGGCGCTTGGCGTTCACACGGTTGAATCCTTGTGCAACATAATCACGGCCACCTTGGACAGCCATGACACCGCCGGTATGTGAATCCATGAGGACAAATGCGCCTTGAGGTGATTCCTTCATATCAGAGCCTCTGAAATATTGATCATTCTGCATCGCTTTATAGGAAGACTGCTGTGCTTCAGGGCTCATCGGTACGACGATCTTATAGCCCCCCTTCAATACTTCCATCGTTGATAGCGCATATTTCTCTTTCACTTCTTTTAGAACCATATCGATATAGGTCAAATATGCCGGTTCTTTCTCTAAGCGGGATACATCGAGAGCAATCGTTTTCCCTTGTGCTCTTACCGCTTCTTCTGCAGTAATATAGTCGAGCCTCTGCATAAGTGAAAGGACCGTATCCCTTCTTTCTTTGCTTCTTTCGGGGTTGGCAATCGGCGAGTATCCATTCGGTGCTTTCGGAAGTCCTGCTAACATTGCCCCTTCCTCGAGCGTCAATTCACTTACGTCTTTATTGAAAAAAAGCTTAGAGGCTGCTTGTATACCGTATGCACCATGGCCAAAATAGATTTGATTCAAATACATTTCAAGGATTTTCTTTTTCGTATATTTACGCTCCAAGTTAATGGCAATCGTCGCTTCTTTCGTTTTCCTCAACAGCGTTTTTTCATGTGATAAAAAGATGTTTTTTGCCAGCTGCTGAGTGATCGTACTTCCCCCTTCAACCTTGCTTCCTGATAAAACATCCTTGTACAATGCACGGCTGATTGCTTGAAAATCAATTCCTGGATGATCATAGAAACGTCTATCCTCTACTGCAATGAACGCTTCCTGAACATGTTTCGGAACGTCTTCAATCTTGACGAGCTCACGATTTTCAGCGTAAAGCTTCGTGATCGTTTCCCCATCCTCATCGACAAGGGAAGATGCCGAACTCATCACAAGGTCTTTTTCATCAATTACATAATTTCCGGCAAACACAATCGCCACATAAACGAGCAAGGAACATAGGATGACGGCCATTGCCCAAAGCGATATGCGCGTTGCTTTTTTCCACACAACGCATCAACTCCTTAAAGGGGTAGATAAGATACTTTTACCACTTTACTCAATATTTACGCGTATTTCCATAGTTTTGTTTCGTTTAGTATTTCACTTGTAAGGGTAAATCATGAATAAATCTCTTTTTGTGTATACTAAAACCGTATTAGAAAGGAAGATGAATAAATGAATTATCATATCGCCTATGGGACGGCTGATTATTTGAAATCCCTTTTGGAAAAGTACCAGGGTGAAGAAGGTAGTTTCTATTTATTAGAAGGAGCAGAAGATGCGGCTCTTATACATAAAACGAAGAGGGACAGTGTGTTTGAATTCCCCAAATCATACGAAGCGATTGAAGAAGCAGGAGGTTTTGAAGGAGCCAAGTTCATCGTCTTCAACAATATCCCGGTCACTTCTGAAGGGCGTCCAGTATTTGAAGATCGTTTCAAACAGAGGGCTGGGCTGGTAGAAAATGAGCCTGGGTGTGCCGGCCTCGTTATTTTAAGGCCAAAAGATTCAGAAACCTACATCGTCTCTAGCATGTGGGAAGACGAAAGCGATTTCGAGGCCTGGAGACAATCCTCTTCATACGAAAAAGCCCATAAGAATCGGGATGCGAATGAACCCCTTCCACAAAGTATGTTCACTGGAAAACCATACATTACATCTTTCAGAATGGTAGAATCATCACAGTAAAAGGGATTGACCTACAACCCCTTTTTATATCCCTTCAATACCTGTAAGGAAAGGGGTTTGACCTTGAAAATCAATCGAGTTGACCTGATTGTAAATCCAAAAGCTGGAAATGAACGCATGCATGAACAGATGGAACAAATCATTACGAGGCTTGAACACCATTTTCCGACGGTAAATGTAGTTTATACAAATGAAACTGGAGATGCTGGTAAATACATAAATGCAAAAGGGAAGCATTCAGACTTGATCATCGGTGCCGGAGGCGATGGGACGATTTATGAACTCATCAATGCCATAAGCCCTTTTGAACAGCGTCCTGCATTCGGGATCCTACCCGGTGGAACCTGTAACGATTTTTCCAGGGCAATTGGTTTGTCCCAAGACCCTCTGAATGCAGCTGAACAAATATGCAT
The DNA here is from genome assembly GCF_045920555.1 of Pseudalkalibacillus sp. A8. Lineage (NCBI taxonomy): Bacteria > Bacillati > Bacillota > Bacilli > Caryophanales > Fictibacillaceae > Pseudalkalibacillus > Pseudalkalibacillus sp. A8. Next base: position 795,047 of record NZ_CP174509.1, on the reverse strand, counting down.
GCAACACTTCAGGTCGATCGATGTCGGCAAATGCAATCATCAATACTTCTTGAACTTTTGGGGAATCGGCCTTATCACAGAAATATCGACCAATATTAATCCTAAAGTCAAGGAAAATTTCGGACGGCTTTCTTATTATTTAAGTGCGATCCAAACAATCAGTCAGGAGAAAACCTTTCATTTAAAGCTCGAATCCGATCAATGCGCCTATGAAGGTGAAGCAGCCATGGTTCTTATTGGGAATGGTCCGTTTACTGGTGGGATCCGGGCTTTCTTTCCGGGTTCCAATATTGAAGATGGAAAGCTTGAGGTCATGATCATCGAGTCTAACCGGTTCCAAACTTTTTTCGATATGTTAAGGGCAAAGGTTATGAACGATGTCCCGAACAGTGAGGAAATTCTCTACTTTCAAACGGATCGTATTTCAATTGAGGCGGCTCCAACGCAAATTATCGATTGTGATGGAGAACGAGGGTATTCTACCCCTTCCACGATTACCATTTTACCTGGCCATATCCTGATGGCAGTAGGTGAATACCCCCTGGAACCACTTTGAGATTAGCTGATTCTATGTATTAAAAAAGACAGCCTGCCGGCTGCCTTTTCAACGTTCTATTATTCAACCATCCTTACAAGCATGTGTGCCAGCATGTGTTGCTGCTCTTTATCTCCGACGCTCCATAGCTCTTTGAGCAATTTCTCTTCCCTGTTTCTCGGTTCTTCATTTTCAGCTAGATAATCAGCAACTTTTTCTGCTGTCTTCGCTAGTTGCTCCTCCGACATTCCGAGCTTTTCACCGACCCGTACACGTTTGCCGAGATATTCTTTGAAAACATCGAAGTTTTGTAAAATTTGTTCACGCTCTTCCTCAGGAATTCGATCCACTGTAGAGCGAACTTCACTTTCATGCAGGTTTTCATCTTTATCGACCATATGATTTCGTTCAGACATGCGCTTCCACTCCTTGTTTCAATACTTTTTTGGATTGCTCGATAAACTGTGGAATATCATCTGGTTGTCTGCTTGTTACCAGATTGCCGCACACGACTACCGGTTCATCAAAAACATTGGCTCCTGCATGCTGAAGATCCATCTGGATGGATTTGAAGCCGGTCACACTGCGTCCATTCAATACATTTGCCGTGACAAGGATTTGAGGACCATGACAGATGGCAAATACAGGCTTTCGTAAATAAACCATCTTTCCGGCAAATGCAACGATACGATCATCTCCCCTCAATATATCAGGAGAAAAGCCTCCTGGTATGAAAAGGGCGTCAAAATCTTCTGGGTTTACTTGATCGATCGTCTTGGCGACTTGAATTGAAACGTCTCCCTGCTTGCCTTTAACTTCTTTTTTCTCCGTACTGATGACAGTTAGTTCATGTCCATTATCAATAAATGATTGTGCCGGATCTGTATACTCGACATCCTCAAACATATCGGTCATTAATACTGCAATTTTACTCATTTCGTATTCACAACCTTTCCAAATCATTGACAGTGTTCTAATTCCCGAAAATACCTTATTTAAACATTCCACAATTTTGAAAACTAGTTTAATATTTCGGGGCAAAGGGTACATTATATTCGTAGCAGGATAAGGAAAAGTCGAATTATTTTTTAGAAAGGATGATCAACTAATGGATAAAGAACTACAAGAACTTATCGATGGACTAAATGAGGACCTGGCACACGAATATGCTGCAGTCATCATGTACACGTATAATGCTGCTGTTGTTTCCGGGATGTATCGGCAGGTCTTGAAACCTTTCTTCGAAGGTGAAATTTCAGATGAGCAAGGTCATGCCATGTACCTTTCTGAAAAGATCAGTGTACTAGGAGGAACGCCGACAACAAAGCCGGCTGAAGTAAAACAATTGACTGATGTGCATGAAATGTTGAAAGAAGCACGTAATGCTGAAAAAGAGACGATCGATCGCTATGAAAAGCGTAAAGAACAAGCGGCTAACTTAAACATGACAGAACTTGTCGTCAAGCTTGAAGACTTGATCGCAGACGAAACGCACCATATGGAAGAAATGGACCGACTGTTAAGCGATCCACGACTTTCATAAAGTTGATCTTATTCGGGACATTGCCGTTGAGGCAGTGTCCTTTTTACTTTTTAGCGGTCACATAGATCCTCCCTAGGATGGGTTAATCTGATATATCGATATTTATAAGAACATCACCAAACCAGAGCTATAATACGAAAGGAGCCATTTTTTTATTCCGCCTTCATTTCCTGCAAAAGTCTCAATCGATAGCAGTTCATCGCTGTATCACCGAGCTGGTCGAGCAAGTTGTAATTCGCTAATGCTCCCACGATTGCCCCGAACCCAGGTATCATCTGCAGCAGTTTTACTAGATCGATGTGGTCTCGATAGGTGATCTGAAAGGTTTTCCAGTCATAATCGTCATTCATCGTCGCCTTAGATGGCCACTTGTGCTTAGTCTCTTCCCAATTTTTGATGGCCATATAGGTTTCACGGCGCACTTCATCACTAGAAAAGGCCAACAAAAACACATGCAGAAGAAAAATCCGCTCCTGGTGATCCCGCGTATCGAACCCATAAATCCTTGCTGACTCAAACAGGAACCTCATTTTAATGCCTAATAGCAATGGAAAGTCCGCTAATCCCAACAGGATTCCACCTGCACCGGTCCCTGCCCCTTCTACCATCGCTGTTTTCTTATAGGCTTTTTTCCGTTCGAGGAGCAATTCATCGCGTTCCTCAAGGTTCATTCCAGCAACTGCCGGTTTTTTTGTCGTATATTCATTGCTGAATAATGTCGCCTTCACCATGTTTCGGATAGCGTTCGTCACCGCTGTATGAACTTTTTCAGGAATCTTTCTATTGATTTGCCCCTGAACTCTTTTTGCTGCTCTTTTATATATGGGCGAGCGTTTCAATATCATTCTTTCCCATTCTCTTAATTCCTGCTCAATATCTTTTTTTGCATTCATCTGATCAGCCTCACTTCACTAACGTCCCATTTCAGTAATGATGAATCGTTTGTCGAGCTGTTTGAAAAGAAGGACTCTCGTAAAAACAAAAATCAGGACAACACCAGTAATCAAGATGATTCCCGTATCCATGATGGAAAAATGATTCAGAAAGCTGCTTACGGAAAATAAGCTCACTTGTGAGAGCATGACCCGGAAAAGCAAGCGCTGGAAGGTATCATATCGTTCTCTCTTTGAAATCGGGTAGAGATCGACCCATACTTTCATGTCAAAGTGCGGCCATAATGTTGTCAGCTGGATCGCAGTCATGTAAAGAACCAGCAGATTTACTGCCCACAGTAGAAATCCTGAAGGCAATACGAGCATCAATAAAATCCCGATCAAGGTGAGCCGCACATAAATGCCGAAGTAGTCATTCGATCGGATGAACGCTCTCGAATACATGTATCCATACACACTTTCACTTTTCCCGCTTAACATTTTTAAAAGCGGGGTGGCCCATGTCCGCTTACGTACCTTGCGGCTGATTTCCGGAACATCCACAAACATGTTCGCAACTCGATAGAACAGCATGAGCGCATTTCCTTCAAGCTCGATCAGACGCTCCCACTTAAGAGTATGCTTTTGGGAAAGCGGCCGATACACACCAATATAAAGGATGCTCAATCCAATGATCAGGACAGCTGTAAACAACCACGCTTCTTTAAATAATGTATATAAAGTGAAAAGCAGCATCACCATCCGGATGGACGGCAGCAATTTACGTTTCGTGCCATCTGGAACCCGCAATTCTTCCCACTTCGAAAAGATATTCCATCCTGCCAAAATCAGAATCATTATCAGGCTTGCAAAATAAACTGTCCGATCCGAATTAATCCGATTGAAATAGAGAGGCCCTAATACAAGCATCAATACGAGAACATTAAAGGCTAGCATCAAAAAACTGTATAAAAGTGATTTTTTTAGATAAGGTTTGAAACGTTCTTCAACTGGGAGCAGAAAATTAGCATCCGGAACCTTTAAAAAGGTACGAATCTTTCCTCTGCTGACGAGGAGAAAAACCAGGACCGTGACAAATTCTGCAGCAGGAAAAGCTTCTGGCAAAACCATCAACACCTGACCATAGTAATAGCTTCCGAGGATGATACCGACATACACTGAGAATAGGAAGCCGCTGTTGCCGATATATCTAAGATAGCGTATGGCCATGTTCCAGAAACTGCTGGCACGTTCCCTCCATAGCGTGTTCACATCCATACTCAGGCACCTCTTGTAATTTGGACATAAATTTCGTCTAACGTAGCATTGGGCATACTCATTTTTGTCTGTATTTCAGAAAGAGTTCCATCAGCCAGGATCTTTCCTTCATGTAAAATGATGAAACGGTCACAATAACGTTCAGCTGTTGAAAGGATATGGGTGGATAAAAGAATTCCCGTCCCACGTTCCTTCACCTGGACGATGAGATCAAGGAACGACTGGATACCAAGCGGATCGAGGCCGACAAATGGTTCATCGACAACAAATAAAGAAGGACGGACCAGGAATGCACACATGATCATGACCTTCTGCTTCATCCCTTTAGAAAACTGGTTCGGATACCATTTCAGCTTGTTTTCCATACGGAATTCCTTCAACAGGGGTCCAACCCTACTTTTCAATTCTGTCTGATCGATTTCATAGGCCATTGATGTCAGCTCAAGATGCTCCCATAATGTAAGTTCATCATACAGGACCGGTGTTTCAGGAATATAAGCGATTTGGGAACGGTAGCGGTCAGGACCTTCATTGATTATATTGTCGTTCACCTTGATCGTTCCTTCAATCGGTTCCATCAAACCAAGCACATGCTTGATTGTCGTGCTTTTTCCTGCACCATTCAGACCGATCAATCCAACGATTTCTTTTTGTTCCACGCGAAAATTAAGATTATGTAGAACAGGCTGCTGCTGGCTGTATCCACCTGTCAATTGTGCTACGTCCAAGACACTCTTCATACTTGACCCCTTCCATCGTTCGGTTGTTTTTATGTTATTTTATCAAATAAAAACATTCCATGCTTATTGTATGAATATTCACCTGTATTAACTTGGACAAATTTGGAAAAGATGAGAATGAAGAAGGCATCCCCCCTTCTTCAAAAGAAAAGAGAAAGAGATTGCTGTTGTGTAATCCAACTTCTATGAAGGGTGTACAAACGGCGTGATGCTATTTGTATCGTTTACGGACAACTCTTCTAAACAATGACCACTTTCCCAAGCCATTGTTCATTATCTCTTGTTTCTCTTTTCTTCTCTGACCTCTCCGGAGAGCTCTATCATCAAGATAGGGCTCTTCATTTTTTTGGCTAAAAGTTTGTTGCTAACTGAATGTTGAAAAGGAGAGGAATGAAAAACTATAGCAGTGGAAATATGCGAAACTCCTGCAGGAAAGCAAGCTAAGCGAGACCCTGCACTCTTTTAAAAGGATCTTCGACTATAATAATGAACTTCGACTAAATACCACCACGTCCTGCGCCTGCGGTTACTCGGCGCAAAACTACAAGGATGGAATTTAAGTCCGTGGTCTTGTGGTGAACGTCGAAGCTATCACAAGGAAAGCTTCTAAGAATTCTCATCGCAGACACGAAAATGATTTCATTTTTGTGTTGAGATCCATGTGCAAGTGAGGAGGCTTGCAGATTGCCCGTGGAAAGCGAGTTCCAAATTGTAAAGAAAACTTGGCAAAGCCAAGCCTTGGCGTAAGCTGAGCCCTAGTTGCGCTTATACTTAGTTCCTAAACTTTTCTGCTACGCCGAATAGTTATCCAGCTGAAAAGTTATACTTTCTTAACGTGGAAAAAACAACAATCTATACGAAAACAGCCTTTTTTCATGTTCATTTCCAGCTATGATACAATTACTACATAGGAAAACAATTCTCTTGAAAGGTGTGGATCATATGGAAGATTGTATCTTTTGTAAAATCATCGACGGCGATATCCCTGCTTCAAAAGTGTATGAAGATGAGCATGTTTTAGCTTTTCTTGATATCAGCCAAGTAACGAAAGGTCATACCCTTGTCATTCCGAAAGAGCACCATAAAAACCTTTATGAACTGCCATCCGAGGCTGCTGAAAAAGTATTTTCTGTCGTACCTAAAATAGCAAATTCGATCAAGGAACGTTTCCAACCGATCGGCTTGAATCTATTAAATAATAATGAGGAACCAGCCGGACAATCCGTTTTCCATTATCATGTACATATCCTGCCTCGGTATGGTGATGGAGACGGTTTCGGAGCTGTTTGGAATCCTCATTCAGATGATTACTCCTCTGAAGATCTCCAACAGATCGCACATGAAATTTCAGAATCTATCAAATAAAGTCGTATTAAGAGCAGTTTAACGGGACTGCTCTTTTTGAGACTAATTGTAATAAGATTCTTCAAATGAAATTCACGACACTCCTGCGGAAAGCGAGACCCCACAGCGAGGAGGCTTGCGGAGCCCGCGGAAAGAGAGTGAATATCGGGAAACAACAAAGAACCTATGTTTAAAAGCGTTTTGTAGATAATATCTTATTTTTGAAGGTAATTTCTGATTTTTGTCGTTTTGGATTCCTTTTTTGTAGATGTTCGCTTTTGGATCGGATCAAAGAGGGGGTGACCCTTGTGTCAGCCCCCTTCTACTACTTATAAATCGACAACAATCTTTCGGATTCCGGCGATTTGCCACTCAAAAAGGTTCGCTTTAAATCCCCTACTGTCTCGATCACTTTCGGCTCTTCCCAATCGGGATGGTCAAAATGGGTATCGAATTGCTTTAACCAATTTTGCAACTCCCGATAAAACGGTATGTTCCATCTGAGTTGGTGTAGGAACTCTTCTCTTGTTCCTTTAAATCCGAATTCACCATTAATGAGGTCAAGGATTTCAGCTTGCCATTTTGCTGTTAAACTGGAATTTCCTCTTATATCTTTAAATCGGTACCATTGCTGATCGAATTCAAATGCATGCGGATAATAATACGCATAAATCGCCTCAAACTGTTCACCAGTAGCCGTCATGAACTTTTTACCATGGTGCTCGCGCAACACATACCCGCCTTCTGTCCGGTTCATATGCTCAAGTTGTGCAGGTTCAACGAATGTCAGCCATATTTCAGTTGTAGCGTTTTTGACGGGAGCTATGATTGCCGGTAAAGAACCATATGGGGCTAGGAAGGACCCATAAATAATGTCAGAATCGAACATCGATCCACGTAAGCAAAGCACAAAATCATTCAATTTTTTATTTAAACTGAATTTATACCGTAATTGAGCTAAACAGACATTCGAACCATATGCTACAAGAGGGACTTTCTCTTCAATTGGAGGCAATTCTTGTTCATGGAGGAAATCACCGATTGAAAGTGTATGATCTGAGCCTTCATGAAAAGATCCCAACATGTGGTCTGAATCTGAATACTCGACCGTCAGATCTTCAATGGATACGCCCTTCTTTTCAATGATCCGGTGTGCTTTCCCTTCATAATAAATGAAGGAAGAATCTGGACGTGGTCCTGGATATATATCCGGATGATCATATGGACTAAGGTCGATTGGTTTATTTTCTTTGTATTCTTTGTACAATTTCTAAATCCCCCTTATATCTATGGTGTGATTCAAGTATAATGAATTTTCAGAAGTCTTACTATGCTACATTATCTTTGGACAAAGGAGTTCGAAAGTCATGGAAACATTCAATTTCAACCCTGGGCCTACAGCTCTTCCTAGAGAGGTCCTGTTACGTGCACAACAAGAACTGGTCAATTATCAGAATACAGGCTTGTCAATTCTCGAAATGAGTCATCGAAGTAAAGCATACCAATCCATTCACGAAAATGCACAGCAATCGCTGCGAAGGTTTTTAAACATCCCTGAAACCCACGAAATTTTATTTTTACAGGGTGGAGCAAGCCTCCAGTTTACCATGGTCCCAATGAATCTCCTCAAAGAAAACCAAACGGCATCCTATATCCTAACAGGTTCTTGGAGCCAAAAGGCGTATAAGGAGTCCTTGAAAATCGGGAAGACGGAAATCACTGCAAGCAGTGAGGCGTCGGGCTTTACATATATACCCGCAAAGTCTGATTGGAATAAGCTGGATAAGGATACCGGTTATCTCCATCTTACCAGCAACAACACGATATACGGCACCCAATGGCAAACCTTCGAAGAGCTTCCGGATGTTCCAGTAGTCATTGACATGTCGAGTGATATCGGTTCCCGTACAGTTCCATGGGAAAAAGTCGCACTCGCTTATGCAGGTGCTCAAAAAAACATCGGTCCAGCTGGTGCTACAGTCGTAATCATTCGCAAAGATATACTGGCTGAAACGAATACACAGCTACCTGCCATGCTCGATTATAAAATCCATAGTAACAAAAACTCTATGCACAATACACCGCCAACCTATACGATCTACCTGCTTGGCTTAACCATTGAGTGGATGATCGAACAAGGAGGATTATCTGAATTCATTAATCGAAGTGAACAAAAGTCATCCCTCCTCTACAAGGCGATTGATGAGAGCGATGGTTTCTATTCTGGACATGCCGAAAAATCAAGCCGTTCCCAAATGAACATCACATTCAACCTGCCTAACCCAGAACTTAGCGAATCCTTCTTACAAGGTGCTGAAGATGAAGGGTTTGTCGGCCTTTCAGGTCACCGTTCTGTCGGTGGTTGTCGTGCTTCCATTTACAATGGAGTCGATTTGGCATCATGTGAGCGCTTAGTGAATTATATGGAAAAATTCAAAAAGAAGCACTCTTGAACGCTTCCGCAAATCTTTACCATAAACTGTAACCTGGAATTTTAGCAAGGAACCTTTTCTTTACCTATAAATTACTGGTAGAATAAAGGCATCCGTTTTACTCGCAATAGGCATGAGTGCACTATTGGAGTTAGCGAGAAAAGTTGAGTTGAGAAGAGGAGAGGTTTATTATGAAATCCATTCAATTATCTTTAATAGGTGTACTATTAGCTGTAGGGTTTGTGCTTCACGCAGTCATTCCTGGGATACTAGGGGCAATGAAAATCGATATGCTATTGACAATGATGTTCCTAGCGATCATTTTATTCCCGGATAAAAAAAGTGTCGGTGTGACAGCATTGACAACTGGTGTCATTTCAGCGCTGACAACGAGCTTTCCAGGAGGTCAGCTTGCTAACTTGATTGATAAGCCGATTACAGCTTTCATCATTTTCGCTTTATATATGAGCTTTAAGAAATTTCATGGGAATGTAATACTTGCAGCGTCTTTAACAGCTGTAGGAACGCTGATCAGCGGAGCGATCTTCTTATCAGCAGCAGCAATTATGACAAGCTTACCAGCACCATTCATCGCTTTATTCCTTACCGTCGTCATACCGACTGCGGTAGTCAATACTATTGCAATGACTGTACTGTTTCCGCTCATGCAGACTATTACAAAGCGTTCCAATTTAAAATACCAAACACAATAATGAATTCTATAATTAAAAAAGCTCCAGCGCCGAGCTGGAGAATACTTCACAAACATAAAACCGATACCCATCATAGGGTGTCGGTTTTATTTGTGCTTTCCTGTTCCCATTCCAGGAATTGTTCAATCTCATTGTTTACGGTCTTCCACACATAGCTGATGATGGCGAGATCATCAACTAAGCCCAGTCCAGCGATGATGTCAGGGATGGCGTCGATCGGACTTAAGAAGTAGAGCAACCCTGCGATCACCAATACCATTGATTTTTTTGAGATATCCCGGTAGTTTCCTAATCGATACTGATCTGCGAGACGAATGAGAGCCTGTATCCTGTCCAAAAAACCTTTTAAAGCTTCTTGTATATCATCCTTTTGAAGTTTTGCACGTACGTTCTGAACCATTTGGCCGCTTTCTTCTCGATTCTTGATCAACGTACGTGCACGTCTTATCATTTTTCTGAAATACATGAAAAGTTTGATCTTCTTCCACATCTCTTACGCCTCCTTCTTCTCTCTTATCTTCCACATCTTCCTTCATATTAATCCGAGAAGAAGAGTTTGCCAAGATGCAAATGCCGATAGCCAGTTTTTCGGATATACAATGAATGATTAACAAAAGCTAAATGGAGACTCATTAAAATTTGATGACAAAAAAGAGGACAACAAGCAATAGGCAGAGGCTTCCAATGACGCCGAACATGCGGCAGATGTTCTGTTTTTTGTGTACACGGACATTTCTAAATGAATAGCGTTTCGTATCAAGAAACATCCTGATCATGAAATAAAATAAAAGCAACCCGAGAATAGCAAGTACAATAATTCCATAAATCATTACTCATCACCCCATACCATCCTATGAGGGAGAGGAAAGGTTTATTCCTCGAGAATTGTTTAAGATTGTCGATATCGTGGGATAGTTTTGTAGAAATGGTCGAACGATTTATGAAGGTTTCTAAAAGGCGCTCACGAATAATGTAACAAGGACTTATCTTGTTTGGACGGGACCTGACACCCTGGCCCTTGAAAATGAGAAAGATCACGAAAGGAGAATTTGTAATCATGAAAAAAGAACAAAAATCAGTATTAATTGGCTTTGCGGTTGGAAGTATCGTCACTGCAGCAGCAACATTGTTATCTACACCAAAATCAGGTCGGGAAATCCGTAAAGACATTAAGGACTCGACCTATAAATTGAAACAAACTTTGACGGATGTTAAAAAAGAAGGTATCAGTTTGAAAGAACAAATCATTCAAGTTTCAAAAGAAGGTGTAGATGCATTCAAAGAAGTTGCGACTGATTTGAAGGAAGACATCAAATCTTGGAGAAAAGAAATCGAGCCGAACATTGAAAACATCAAAAATGATGTCGAGGAAATCAATGAAACCGTTGCAGAGCTACAGGAAGAAACAAAAAATCTACCAGAAACAGCAGAAACAAAATAAACGTTAAAATGACTGGCTCAAGCAAGTGTTTTCACACTTGTCTTTCGGGCCAGTTTTTATATATTGTTCTCCTCTTTTGTGTCCTCTGATCAAAAATTCCTAAAAAAATAAATCCATCTTACCGATATTAAATGAGTGAAGGTTTATTACAATAATAAAGTTTTTCAATAGAAAATCAGCGAATTTTTATAAAAATTTGTCAAAAATAAAAAGGTTTTGTTCTTTTTTGTCGAAATAATACTTATAAATTCCTACTCAAAAGATTTATTAGACAACAATTATTGGGAATAAGTTGTGAACACTTAGATAATTATCTTTATAAATCTAACAATTCCTGTCATAATATAAAGCAGAATGGAGGTTCATTATGGAAAATAAGAAAGATTTTTCAATGAAAGAAGCGATGATGTTCAGTCATAAAGTTGCCCAGATTAGTAAAGCTATGTGGAAATGTGTTGAGAAAGATTGGCAAGGGTGGATTAAACCATTCGGTCTTAATATCAACGAACACCACATTCTCTGGATTGCTTTCCATCTTGAAGGAGCTTCGATCTCTGATATCTCCAAGTTCGGTGTTATGCACGTGTCAACAGCATTTAACTTTTCCAAAAAACTTGAAGAACAAGGCTACTTGACCTTTTCAAAGAAAGAAAATGACAAACGCAACACGTATGTAAAACTTACCGACACGGGAAGAGATCTATTATTAAGGACGATTGAGGATTACAAACCCGAAAATTATGGAATTTTCGGTGCTTCACTCAAGATTCGTGAGCTATATGGAAAATTCCCTGAATTTGATGAATTGATGGCAGTGATCCGTAGTGTGTATGGGGAAGATTTCATGTCTATCCTTGGTACGACGGTAAAAAAAATAGATAGCGAATTTGATGAAATTGATGATCGACTCGTATCTGCCAATCCTGAAAACAACACTGTAAACCTTCAGCTTCCATCTGAAAAAGAAGAAGAAATCAACAAAGTACCAACCACTACCTGATCAAGTTTGTATTTTTCATCAGGCTGATCGTTCGTCGGTCAAGCTTTCAAAATATCCTTGTTTAATCAATGAAATTGCTGTCATGAAAGGATCGACCTTCAGATTTAGTATCCCTACAAATGAATTAATAGAGGAGTCATATCAACCATACCGGCTTCTCTTAATTCATCTTTCCTTCCCTCAAGCTCTTAGCAAAGTTCCATGATCCTCTGCCCCCCTTTCTTTTAAATATTCGGACATGATTTATACGAATCATGGATTACTTTTTAAATCCATCGATTTCCTCAAGAGCTTCAAGTTTTTCTGATTTTTCTGTTTCATAATCAGCCATCTTACACACTCAATATTCACACTTAACTGCCTTCCCTGTTTCTTTTTCACCATCTTATTTTGCCTATTACTGGCCCTTCTGAAAATACTGCTTCATACGTTTATTATTTTTTTGTAAAATCTATTGATTTTTCGCTGGAAACATCGTAATGTATGTACGTGGTTTTTAAAAGAAGCTTAGTAAATCTGGTCTGGAATTAGCTGTAGCTAAGTTTAACTTTTACTGGAGAACGTAAGGTTTTCACCTTTTCCCACACACTTTACTACTTAAAGAAGGTGATCCATCATGAATTGTTACAAATCAATAAATATAACAAAAGATTTCGGTAAACTACGCCTATTACTGATGTCAACGCTATTCAGTCTAACGTATTTTATCGTTTATTTTATGGTTTTTAGAATGTTTCATCCTGAAACGATTTACTTTCAAACAGGTTTGATGCCCTTGCTGTTGAGCACAATATTGATCATACCTTTTCATACATTTTTGCATTGTCTACCGATTTGGTTTACCGGTCATAAAGCAAGTTTCGGTATTGGAGAAAATCGCTTTTCATTTTTTTGTCGTATACCCGGAGTCCTTTCAAGAAGAGTGGCTCTGATCGCCGTAGCTTTTCCGCTGATCGTCATTACGTTGCTTTCATTGATCGGCTCGGTGGTATTTCCAGAACTATTACACTTGTTTGCGATTGTTTCAACATTGAATATCTTTTTATGCGTAAAAGATATGATTTATATCATACATCTATGGAACGCACCTAAGGATTCATTTTTGGAAGACGGTGATACAGGATTCCAGATCATTGTACGCCGTACTTATTAAAAATAAAGGTATTGTTAAATCTTAAGGAAGATTTCTTTAAGCGAAATTCGCGACACTCCAGCAGGAAAAGCGAGCCATGCGAAACCCCGCAGGCCAACAACCATTAAGGATCTTCGAGTATAATAATGAACTTCGACTAAGTACCACCACGTCCTATGGTGAACGTCGAAGTCAGTATATCCTGTACAAGTACGTCCTGTGCCTGCGGTTACTCGGCGCAAAACTACAAGGGTGAAATATGAGTCTGTGGTCTTGTGGTGAACGTCGAAGCCAGCATAAGGAAAGCTTCTAAGAATTCTCATCGCAGACACGAAAATGATTTCATTTTTTGTGTTGAGATCTTGTGCAGGGAGTGAAATTCACAGAAATCAAGTCAATAAAAAGAATGGCCTGGGAACATCTGGATTGATGTGAGGGGCCATTCTTTTTTCATCTTATTTTTTTGTAAGATAATAAACCTTGAATCGGATGTTGTCTTCCTCCAGATCAAAGGATTCAGCTTTTAAAAACAATTGATCCTTCAATTTAATCTGTGTGAGTTTCAGTAATATTGTTTCTTCTTTGTCATTAATTTCAACCCATGGAGGTAAATCTGTACTTCCCTTGATGAACTCTAATATTTTCGATCCAGGCAGTTTCAATGCCCCTAACTTGATGGATTCCTCTTTTAACAAAAGATCACCGTTTTCCAATACTTGAGGTTTGAAATCCATCGTAAATTGGACTTCATTTGTAAAAAACGTGAAATATCCTTTGACTTGGACATTCTCTCTAAGTGTAACATTATAATCGAACTTCGGATTCCTGTCAGACTTCAATTCAGCCAATTGCTCTTTTATCAGAAAGTTCAATTGTGATTTTGAAGATTCTATATCGAAAATTGGCTCACCCTGGCTAGATAAATCACGGCTGGACTTCTCTTCCTGTTTATCCCCCATGAATATTAAGGTTCCAACGATGATTGGTACGATTACCATTATTGTAAGTAGAATGAAAAATGCGTATTTCCATCTGAATTTCAAAAGGCTCTCCTCCTGTCCTCTCATAATCTATGATAGTTGTGACTGTTCATTTATTTAATATTTTGGTATGTTAGTAATACAATCTCTTAGTTTCGGAGGTTTCAATTATGACAATGATCGCAATCTATTATATAGCATTCGCATGTATCGTTCTATTCTTGTTCAATACTCTTACGAATCGCTTATGTATTCAAAAAAATATTCCCGCTGAAAAACAAGTGAATGTGTTTCGGTGGATCAATATCATGATTACGATACTTCTCGTGAGCTCGTACATTGAAGTGATTTATGTGCATTGAAGCAATTTATGCTTCATAATATTTCATTATTCCCCAGATAGACATATGTACAAACATCACATAGGACTTTTGTATTTGAGAGCTACTCATTAAAGAAGAGGCCGACATCGATAGTCAGCCTCTTTTTCATTCATATTTACGTATTAGCAAATCCAAGCTGCGCCTACGATAATCAATAGGATGAACAATACAACGATCAACGCAAATCCTCTTCCATGGCCGTATCCACCCATGATGTCACCCCCTATTCCGGTGTTACGTTATCCTATGCATTGAGGTAAGCCAAAGCATAGGCTTCTATCCTTTCACTCCGAAAATTCTCTAAATTTTTAGCAGATATAGCAAGCTCCTATAATGATTAACAAAAGGAACAGTACTACGATCAAGGCAAAACTACTTCCATGTCCGTAACCCATTGCAATCCCTCCTTTGGTGTACATTTATAGTGTATAAGTCAAATGCCGATCTTGATTAGACTAATGCCCTTATTTTGTAAAACGGGCGGATGCACAAGCAATTCCAATAAATGTGTATTTTTTCTCATATTTGGTGTGTAGTGTGTATTTTTAACGGCTGGATATGCTATAGTAGAAACTGTGAAAAAATTTCTACATCATAGGAGTGTATGTCGATGAAAAAGTGGGTCCTGACAGTTGCTGCAGCAACAACAATTTTTGGTACGGCTGCATGTAGTAATAATGGCGAAGCCGGCGATAGCAAAGTTATCGTCGAAACTAGTGCCGGAGATGTCTCACAACAAGATTTCTATAATGAGATGAAGAAACAGCCTCAATCCGAACAAATTTTACAAGAACTTGTTCAATACAAAGTTCTTTCTGAAAAATATGAAGTCAGTGATAAAGAACTCGATCAAGAGATTGATTACCTTAAAAGCCAATTTGGCGGTGAAGAAGGTTTCGAGAATGCTTTGAAACAAAGTGGTATTGAAGGAGAGGACGAGCTACGCGAAGTTGTTAAGCGAAACCTCGTATTCTTCAAAGCCCAAACGGATGGAATCAAAGTTTCTGAAGAAGAAATGAAAAAGAAATATGAAGAAGAATTCAAAATTGAAGAGGTTAAAGCCCGACATATCTTAGTTAAAGATGAAAAGACAGCTAAAGAAGTAAAAAAGAAGCTTGATGAAGGTGGAGACTTTGCTGAACTAGCGAAGGAATATTCTACTGACCCTGGATCCAAGGATAAAGGCGGAGATTTAGGATTTTTCCCACGCGGCCAAATGGTTCCGGAGTTTGATGAAGTGGCATTCACACTAGAAAAAGGAAAAATTTCTGACCCAGTCAAATCTCAATATGGGTTCCATATCATTGAAGTGTTAGACCAAAAGACACAATCTTATGAGGATGCAGAGTATCAAATCAAGAAAACTTTGCTTCAGCAAAAAGCTCAAGAAAAAGCCGAAAAGGACCCTGAAAACAATCCGATCGATAAAGCTATGAATGATGCGAAAATTGACGTGAAGGATGAAGAATACAAGGACCTTTTCAAGAAAGATGACGCTGAGCAACAACAGTAAGAAGTGGTAAGAAGTTCGAGGAAGCAAGGAAGGCAAACAAACATCCGCGTGTACCTGGACGTACATGAGGATATGATTAGACAATGCTGACAAAGAAATTCTACCCCAATCAATTTATTAAATGAAGGACTGACGCTTGTCAGTCCTCTTTCATGTCTTTGAATCATTTTAGACTTATGCAGAGATGATGAAATCGGGTCATGCACTCTGTGGTGATTTCTCATTATTCTAAATCAAAAACGAAATGACAAGAAGAAATTAGATGGATGGGAGGTTTTGCATAGCAAAATCATTCATCAAAGGTTTTGACTTCATTATCTCGACAACTCGATGACAAAACGCTACAAACTTTAAAATATCCCAACAACTCAAAAATTATCTCAACGAAACGCAAAAAGCTGCCCTAAAGGCAGCCTTTTTCATATTATTCGCCAGATGCTTGATTTCGCCGTTGCTTTTCTTCCTCAATCCGTTCCATGTAGATTTTACCTTCTTCTTCAATGTGTACCTTGTCCAGTTTTCTGTCTTCGACTGTATGGAACCAGGCCCGGTAGCCGGAGTAACCTATTCCTGCTAATACGAAGTACATCCACCATGGTACACTTGTGAGAATCGGCTTGAGATTGCTGTATACACCTGTGAATTGTAACAATACAAAAAATAAAACAACCGTAGCGACAACGTATAGGCGACGCATCGACTTTCCTCCTTTGTAGACAAGCTTAGTTACTACAAAGGTATGACGGAAAACGGTTGTTTATGACTATTTACAAATTAGTTGGAACTGACTTTTTCTGTTCCGTCAAAGGTTTATAGAATGAACGGTTATCAAGTGCATAGACACGTTCTGTGAATTCTCCTGGCTTCACTTTGCTTAAAGCACGATCCATCATGTTCATTTTCGCGTCGATGTTATCGATATAATGAAGAATTTCAGCTTCCCGTACTAA
This sequence comes from Pseudalkalibacillus sp. A8, assembly GCF_045920555.1. Classification (NCBI taxonomy): domain Bacteria; kingdom Bacillati; phylum Bacillota; class Bacilli; order Caryophanales; family Fictibacillaceae; genus Pseudalkalibacillus; species Pseudalkalibacillus sp. A8. The sequence continues at coordinate 778,191 of NZ_CP174509.1, read as the reverse complement.
CGGCGGTTTCGGGCTTCCCCACTCTGCTTTTGAGTGGTGGCTCAATACCATATGCTGAAGGATCAAAACTTCTTCGCCTTCAATCTCAAGTTCCCGCGCAGCTTCGCCGATTTCTTCTACCATCATTGTAATATGGCCCAACAGGTTTCCTTCAAGCGTATAGCTCGGCGCTACCGGTCCGGATAGTTCTTTTGTTTTTCCAAGATCATGTAAGATGACCCCTGCATACAAGAGATCCGTGTCTATTGACGGATACAATTGGGCGATCGACTTAGCAAGTTTGAGCATTGAAACGACATGGAAGGCCAGTCCTGATACAAATTCATGGTGGTTTTTTGTTGCAGCCGGGAACTCGAGGAATTCCTTCTGATGCTTTTTGACCAAGTGTCTCGTAATCCTTTGGATATTCGGATTTTTCATCTCAAATATAGCTTGCGTTATCACTTCAGTCATTTCATCCTGTGGAATCGGGGCTGTTTCCACAAAGTCATGAACACTTACGCCGTCTTGTGAATTCGTCAACCGGATCTGTTTTACCTTAAGTTGGGCTTTCCCCCGATAACTCGTAATATCCCCCATAACTTTGACAATCAATTCGGGCAGATACTGTTGTTCGTCTCCTGGAGTTGAATCCCATAGTTTTGCTTCGATTTCCCCTGTATGATCCTGGAGAATCAAGGTTAAAAACGGCTTTCCGGTACTAGTAACCCCTTTCGTTGCAGATTTGATCAATAGATAATCATCAAATATGTCCCCTACTTGGTATTCTTGGATCCCTCTTTTCATTCTCTTACCTCCTCTTTTTTCAGCTGCTATTTTCAACCGTGTGTTCTACTCTGTTAGAAGTCCATACTCTCACGGCAGCCAATGCTCCAAGCAAGACTGCCGCCCCAAGCAAATACGGTATATGTATATTGACTTCAAATAAAAACCCGGCAAGCACTGGGCCTACAGCGTTTCCTAAACTTAAAAACGAATTGTTTAATCCCATGATCGTCCCTTGTTGTTTACCCGCTAGTTTTGAAATGAAAGAATTAAGGGCTGGCCGTAAAACCGAATTCCCTAAAAAGAAAATCGAGACTGTCAACATTACGGTGACATAGTTGAATGCAAAAACCATCAGGATGAATCCGATCCCACTCAAAAGCAACGAACCCGTCACAACACGGTCGTCTCCAAACCGTTTCGTCAATCTGCCTACCAACGTCCCTTGTGCCACCGCCCCAATCACACCAGTGACTGCTACGATGATCCCCACTTCAGCAGGGTCATACCCGTATCTTTTTAACGCATAAAATCCGAAAATCGAAGTGAAGTTAGCAAGCGCGAAACTCATGACAAAGACAAGGATAAGTAGAAATCCGACAGGACTTTTCAGAGCAATCCACATTCTTTTGAATTGGTTCATCTTCTCTTCATTTTTCGCTTCTTCCATCGTTTCAGGAGATAGTGTTTCTTTCAGCATGAACACCGAAAGAATCGCAGCAGAGGACCCTGCAATCCCAGCTACAAGGAACGGGAGTGAGAGCTTGATTTCTGCAAGCCATCCACCGATTCCAGGCCCTATGACAATCCCTAAAGCCATCGCTGCTCCTAAGAGGCCCATGCCTTTTCCTCTATCCTCTTCCGAAGTGACATCCGCGACATAGGCCATTGCAGTCGGCATGATTGCAGAACCGAATGTACCTGCTAAAATTCTTGAAGCATAAAGCATCCAGAGATCCGTAGCAAAAGCGAAAATGAATTCGGCTGCAGCGAAACCGAACATTCCTAATGTGATCAGCGGTTTTCGGCCGATCCGATCTGATAATCTTCCCCAAACCGGAGCCAGGAGAAATTGCATAAACGCAAATGAAGCGACCAGCAATCCGAGGTCTCTTCCTGTCGCGTTGAACGCTTCTACATAATAGGGCAGAATCGGAATGACAAGTCCGATTCCGACCATGATGATGAATAAATTAACCATTAACAGGAGCATTGGCCCCTTGTATTTCTTCTTTACCTCTTCCATGCAATCATCCTTCTATATACAATCGGTTCACTTAAATGACAATGATAATTGAAACCCCATTATCTTTATTTTGAACCTTTACAGTTCCATTATGAAGTTCGACGATACGTTTGACAATAGCAAGCCCCAGGCCAAATTGTCCTTTATGACTTTTCTGAAAAGGCTCGAATAGTCTATCAAGACTTTCATCCGGTATGGGGTCGCCATCATTGGTTATGGTCATGACCGTTCTTCCATTCGATTTTTCACAAGTAATATCGATGTAGGATTCTGCATAACGCAGCGCATTCTGGACGATATTTTCGAACACGACTTCCCATTGACTCCGATCCCCATTGAACTCGGTTTCTTCTCCGTTCAATCTGATTTGGATATCTTCCCTTTGGTATAAGAAGCGATCGAGGACTTCATGTATCAATGAACCGAAACGGATGGTTTCTTTCTTAGGTTCTGCGTCTTGCAGTGTATCAAGCTTCGAGAAATAGATCATATCTTTCACGCGTTCTTCCATACGACCAGTCTGAGTGATGATCACATCCATCATCTCTTCAAGGCCTTTTTCAGGAAAAACACCGTCTTTAACGGACTGGGCATAGCTTTTGATCGTCATGATCGGTGTCTTCAGTTCATGGGAGGCGTGTTGTATGAACCGCTTTTGTGACTGATCATTCCTTATCAAGTTCTGCCTCATCCGTTCAAATTGTTCTGAGAGCTGCTGAAAATCTTGATCTCCTCTCAGCTCGAACGGTTCGCGCCAATTGCGGTTGCCAATCTGTTCAAACCTTGCACCAAGAGCTCTTAATGGCTTCCTCAAGTAATTGGATAGCCAAATCGCAGGTATGATACTAATTGCGATACCGATAACGAAAATCCAGATCAGCCTTTCCCATAAACGTTGTACGAGTTGATCACGATAAGTGTCCCACATATATGACACCATGAAGGCGGGGCTCCCATTCACTTCAATCGGCTTGATTACATAAAAAAGTGTAGCATCACGGTAAGACAGCTGGAAATCACCTTCATCATCTTCAAGCACGATGGCTTTTTCCCACATATGACGCAAAACAGTTTGCGGTACAGTATCGCCTTTAATGACGAACGATTGATCACCTAGTAAAAGGTGTCCAACAGATCTTGCAGCTTCTCTCCGCTCTATGAAATTGAGATTCGTATCCGGTAATTCTTGTTCTGGACCAGTCGGCCCCTCTAGAATGAGGTTTTGCTGTTCTTTGATGATCCGATACGATTCATCTGTCAGCGCTTCACGCATAGATAAAGGGTAAATGATGACGACACATAATCCGACGACGAACACAAGCAGGAAAAAGGACAGCCAGATCCGCTGTGCGATGCTAAGTTTTTTCACGAGGTTTCAATCCTATAACCACCGCCGTATAATGTTTCAAGATTAAGGCGAGGCATCTTCTTGCGAATTCTGCGGACTACGTCATCGACAGCGCGTTCGGACCCGACATAATCCTTCCCCCATACACTTTCAAGAATGTCTAACCGTGATTTCGTCTCATTCAAGTGTTCTGTCAAAAATAGGACGACCTCGAATTCTTTCGTGGTCAAGTCGACCACCTCATTTTTATAGGTTATTTTCCGTTCAATCGGCTGGATGTAATAATCATTCACCAAGCGATTCTGATACTTCCCGCCTGGTCCTTCATAAACACGCTGCATCAGCTTTTTCGCCCGTATGACAAGTTCCTTCGGCAAGAACGGTTTTGCAATATAGTCGTCACTTCCCAATTCCAATCCGAGGACCCGATCGAGATCTTGATCTCTTGCTGAGGTAAAGATAACGGGGACATCTGTCCGTTCTCTTATTTGTTTTAAAATTTCGTATCCGTCCACACCAGGAAGCATGATATCCAAAACCCAGAGGTGGGGCGGTTTATCTAGATACTCCAATGCACTAGTACCGTCATGAAAGACTGTGACCTTCCAACCCTCTTTTTCCATATACGCTTTTAGTATAGCCGATAAATCCTGTTCATCTTCCACTAGATAAATCGTATAGCCTTCCATATCGCTCAACTCCTGCTGAAACTAATAAGTTTGTATTTCAAGTTCCGCTGTTGCAGGTAACCGTAATGGACGATCGCCCAAGTATGCGGCGGTTGTTTCGTGACATGTAAAATAAAGTACCTGTCTCTCCCCTGCAATAGACTTGATGAGGTCAAAGGCCAAGTTCCGGCGCTTCTCATCGAAGTTTACAAGTATATCATCCATAATCAAAGGAAATTCACCTTGATTTTCATATTCTTCTGCCAATGCTATCCTTAAAGATAAATAGAGCTGTTCCATTGTTGCTCTGCTCAACTCTTCCGGTCTGAAAACCACTCTATCATTACGTTCGATAAGAAAGCTCGCTTCTCCTTTTGGGGCGATGATCCGTTTATATCCCCCTTCTGTCAGTGCAGAAAAATAATTCTCAGCCCTTTTGATGACTCTTGGTTGTCTTTCTGCTTGATAGTTTCGTTTCGCTCGGTCAAGTATATATTGTGCAGTGCGATAAACTGCCCACTTCTTAGCTTCTGCAATAAATTCACTTTGGGCAAGATGCAGGGCATGAAGTTGATTCGAATATGTTCCGTCTTCTTCTAGATGGGTGATAGATGCCTGAAGCCGGGAGCATTCATCACGTAACCTGTCGATGGCACTATTGATCCCATCATATTCTTCTTCCAACTCTGTCAGACGGGATGAAAGATTCAACACTTCATCTGGATTCTTCTCAAGGTGTTCAATTGTTTTCCGATCAGTTGTTGCTTCAAGCTGGGAGCGGACCATCTGGAGCTGTTCTGTCCATTTCTCATATTTATCATTCGCTTTTCCTTTTTGTCGAAAAGCTTCTTCATCCTGAACCTCAGCTTTTTGAAACAATGCCTGGATCTCTTGTGTATACTGGGCAAGTTTTTTCGTCAATCCTTCATAATGCTCTCTAAGGTCGTCAATTGAACGTGCTAAGGCTTCCTTTTCCTCCCGTTTTTTCTTCTCCTCATCCAAGCGAATTGATAATTGGGACATGATGTTATCAATCGACTGGGTAGAATCAAGATGAATAGTAGTGGCGATTTCCTTTACCGCATTTTCAAACCCAGTGATCTCTTCATGGAGTTGGGAAAGGCTACCTTTCAGATGGGATCGCTCCGTCAACCTTTTCTTCAACTGGTTGATCCGATCGAATATTTCAAGAAGCATATTGTCCGGAATATTAATTGGAATATGGGACAATTCCCTCCATTCAGCCACTTCATCCTTTACCTGATGATGCTCGATCTCCCATTTGTCATAACGACGGGCGACCTCATGATATCTTTTTTCAAGTTCCCGTTCGTGTTCCTTAAGGTGCTCATGTTGGACGGCAAGCTGCTGTTGACTGATGATCAATTGATTCAGTCGATCGAGTTCAGAGGCGTCATAACTTTCATGATGATTGTCCAGCTCATTCTCAAGATCGGAAATTTGCCGTTCGAGTAACTCACTTTTACCTGATCCGTCATTTTTACGAAGAAGAAAACCCGTTCCGATCAAACTGATACCGATGATCAGACCCGCGACATAATCGCCTTGCATCATCCAGATACCGGTCAACACCACTCCAAGAACGATCATTGCCCAAATGATGATTCGATTGGTTGGATTTTCTTCAGATGCATGTTGAAGACTTTTAATATTTTCGACCCGTTTCCTGAGAAAATCAGGCGACTGACTTGATAAGCTTGTCACTTTTTCCCGATAAGACTGGACCGTTTCCTCTGGGAGGATTTGTTTTCTTACTCTCTCCCTTTTCGCTTCATTTTCCTCCAGCTTTTCTCGAGTATGCAACAAATCCTCATCGAGTCTTTTTTGATCCTCATTCGATTGATCAAGCCTTTTTATTCTCGTCATTAATTGTTGCTTTGTTACGAGATCCGTGTTGACCGATTGAATCCTCTCTCCCGTCCATTCTTGACCGATTGCTCGTATTTCATCATCTATTTCATGCTCCAAGTAATCGATTCGTTCTTTCAACTTGTGATAATCCTCAAGCCTTCCTTTAAACAGACGGAAAGAACTCTCCAGTTCATTGATTTTAGATGACTGATACATCAATTTATCGTCAAGTTGCAACGTATGGATTGCCTCTTCATTTTTCCTTATCAAATCTTCTGTATGCTCACAGTCACCGGTCAACTCGATCTGTCTTTCCTTCAAACTTCGAAATCGCTCTAACCCTTCCTCAGGAAATGGCGTAGCGCCAGGCAGCTCCGTCAACTGGCACTCAATCGTATTTATCCGTTCGATGAGCGGGTTGATCGATTGGATATGATAAAGCTCTGTCAATTTAAGTTCAAGGCTGTTTTTTGCTCCTTCGTATTCTGCCAATCCCTCTCTTTTATCCGCTAATTCAGACCTCATACGATTATACTCATCCAGCTTTTTACGCCATTGCTTCACATTTTGTTCCAACTCTTGAAGCTTATTAAGCTTCTGATTCAAAACCGGGTTCTTCCCATTTGGTTTGAATAGTTTGTTTTGGTTGTCTTCCAGGGCAGCCGAGATTTCATTAAGTTGTTGAGCACCTGTCAACCCGGCATTAAAGAGGTATTCCCCTAACTGTTCTGACTTAATTTCATTCACCTTTTGCAATCCGTCCAGATTGAACGAAAAGACATCACGGAAGGTCTGGTGGTTCACTTCTCCTAATAACTGGCTTAAGAATCCTTCATCTACACTGTTTCCATCTTCTTTTAAAATAGTGACCGTACCTGATGCGCCCCCTTTCCTTTCTATTGTGAGGACCTCATGATCAGCAGTCTCGATACGCAGCTTTCCTCCATACGCTTGTGTCGTTTTAGGTTCATACCTCAACCGCTTCTCACTTCTCTTCGGAAAACCGAACAACATATAATCCACGAAAGCCATCAACGTTGATTTACCTGATTCATTTTCCCCATAGATGACTTGAAGATCTGTGTCTTCAAATTGGATGAATTCATTCTCAAACCGACCGAATCCATAAATATGTAAGTCTTTGATTCTCATCGACAACCCTACCTTTCTGATTGCAGTGCCATTGATTCGATCAAAAGCCTCTTCGCTTCCTCTAAAATTTCTTCGTCTTCAAAACTATCATCATCCAAAAATTTCTTCGCTTTTTTATGCTTCAAGAGAGGTTCCAGAACAGAATCGACCTTTTCCATTTCCTCGAAGATTGTGAAAATCTCCTTCATGAATCCGGAACTTCCCAGGTGTTTTTGAACATCTGTATCGATAGGTTCTGCTTTTATCCGATTCACCCATACAAATGGTTCTTCCACCTCTTCTCCCTCTTGCAAATGATCCAGCAAGTCATCTAGTTTATCGTTTTCGTAGAGTGATTGGAGGATAGGACTTTCACCAGAAAGCTCGATCGATAAAATCGTATTCACTTCTGTTGCTCGAAACTTTTCTTTTACAAGGAGCAACTGATCGATCAGTTCATCCACCGTATCGGAATGCGGAGTGGAAAGACTTTCAGACTCCCATCGTACAGTAGAAGAATCCAGGAAGGTCAACGTGGTTTCAGCCTTTGTCATTTCAACTAGATAACATCCTTTTTTACCGCTCTCTTTCCTATTCAATCCTTGAATGTTGCCCGGATAGATGACATGTGGATAATGGGACAACTCCTCCCTTTTATGGATATGACCTAATGCCCAGTAATCAAATGGTTGATTTTTCAATTCATTCAGCATGAAAGGAGCATATGTGTGATGATCTGTGCTTCCGCCGCTCGTTCCGTGCAGTAAAGCGATATGAAATGCGGCACCATCCACCTTTTTGTACTTTGAGGAGATGTTTTCCGTGACAGTTTGCTTCGGAAAGCTGTAGCCGTAGAGATGGGCCAGGATCTCCCCATCTTTTTCAAAAGGGATCATGTCTGGTTCCTTGCAGCTGAAGAAATGGACATTATCAGGCCATGTAAGTTTGACATATTCGCCAGCTAAATGGTCATGGTTTCCATGGATGACAAAAACATCGATTCCCTCGTTCTCCAGTCTTTGAAACTGGGTTTTCAGGAACAATTGCGCTTTCAGACTCCGATTCGCGCCATCATATAAATCACCTGAAATAATGATAAAATCGACTTGCTTTTCAATCGCAAGTCCAACAATGCGTTCGAAGGACTGGAACGTACTATCTTTGATGATATGGAAGATAGGCTCCGGTAAATGGCCCAACCCCTTGAAAGGCGTATCAATATGTAAATCTGCAGTATGTAAAAAACTTATTTTCCGCATTGTTACCCCCATCCTTCCATTGAGAGAGATCTTTACTGCTATTTTACCACATCCATACGAGCATTTGTTCGTCATACTGTATTGCAAAGAAAACTTGGCTAAGCCAAGTTTTCAGCGATGGCTGAGCCTTAGTTGCACTGATTCGTTCTTTAAGTGGAAAAAGACCCTATCCAGAGATAGAGTCCTTTAATCTGATTATCATTTTTTCGCTAACTGTATCGCCTTTTTGAAATTTTTCAAACTAGTTGAATTGCCGTACATCAGGACACCGCCGCGATAGACTTTAGCAGCAATGACTGCAAAGATACCGATCGTAGCGACAAGGGTAAAGATACCGAGCAAGACTTCCCATACAGGTATATTGAGCATTCCAACTCTCAGGAACATGATCATCGGCGTGAAAAACGGGATATATGACATCACGGCTACAAACCCTGCCTCAGGAGTAGCCAGCCCTGACATCGCCCCCATGAATGCGACGACAATGATCAGGATGACCGGAGTGATCACCTGGTTAGCCTCTTCTACCTTATTCACTAATGAACCGAGCATTGCAAGCAACGTCGCGTACAACAGGAATCCGAGCAGGAAAAAGATGATAGCATAGACGCCAGTCGAAATCGGCAGTTGATCAACCTGGATGAATGACGAGAAATCAGTCATTGGCTGTGTTGATTCTTTTTCTTGTGATGGACTGTATTTAAGCGATAAGAATCCGACTAAAAAAATAAGGAAAAACTGCGTCAACCCTAGAAGTGCGATCCCGAAAATCTTTCCAAACATCTGTTTGACAGGAGATACGCTTGAGATGAGTATTTCCATCACTCTTGATGATTTTTCTGTCGCCACTTCTGTTGCAATCATGCTTCCATAAAACAGAACTGCAAAGTAGATCATAAACAAGAGGACATAGACGATGGAACGAGCTTGGTTCAACTCCTCTTCAGTCTTAGCTCCTTCTTGCAAAGATTCTTTTTGAAATGACACCGGTTCATATAAGGTCGTCAGCTCGGCAGGATCCACACCAAGTTGCTGTGTTGCAACCATGACCTTCGTCTGCTGCAGATTGTTTTCAATATTGCTGATCCAATTCGCTTCAGGCACACTTGCTGTTTTCAAAACTCCTGCAGGTAAGCCTTTTTCATTTTTTTCTAGAACCAGAAGCCCATCGTATTCCCCATCCAGGACACGTTCTTCTGCTTTTTGTGCGTTTTGGTCTATTTTTATCAAATCGATGTTATCTGAAGTGGTTTCAACTTGTTGCTTCAATGGCTCATAAAAACTACCTGATTCATCAAGTACGGCAACTTTGTTCTTATCCTCTTCCCCATCAAAAACTGACAGTATTGTTTGCATGTTTGTAAGCCCCAGGATCAATAAGAGCGATGCGATTGTTGTTATTATAAATGCCTTCGTCCGAATCCTCGTTTTATAAGTATGTAACATGACGATCCATAGCTTATTCATAAGATGCACCTACTTTTTCTATAAAAATATCATTCAATGATGGCTCTTCCAGCTCGAATTTACGGACGAACCCTTTGCTGGTGATACTTTCAAAGATTTTTTGCGATACTTCTTCATTGTCGACTTGGAGATGGACACCTTCTGTAACCGCCTTATATTTCAAGACCCCTGGAATGTCCTTCAGGTAACTGAGATTAAAATCAGCATGGACGGTCACGTTCTTTTTTCCGAAAGACCGTTTCACCTCTTTCAATGAACCATGAACGACAGGACGCCCTTTGTGAAGGATACAGAGATGTTCACAAAGCTCTTCGACATGCTCCATCCGGTGGCTTGAGAAAACGATTGTCGTCCCTTCCTTTTTCAGTTCGAGTACAGCTTCTTTCAACATTTCGACATTGAACGGGTCGAGTCCGCTGAATGGTTCATCAAGGATCAAGATTTTCGGTTTGTGGAGAACGGCCGCAATGAACTGGATTTTTTGCTGGTTCCCCTTCGATAACTCTTCTACTCTTTTATTTTCATATTTAGGTACTTTGAAGCGTTCAAGCCACTTTTTCATTTGCAGCAGGATCTCCGATTTCTTCATACCTTTCAGGCGCCCCAAATAGAGTAATTGATCGGAAACTTTCAGACTTGGATAAAGTCCTCTTTCTTCCGGCAGGTATCCTATCAAATGGGAATCCTTTTGGGATAATGGTTTATTGTCCCACGTAATCTTTCCAGCCGTCGGTGTCATTAATCCGATCACCATTCGGAACGTCGTCGTTTTACCCGCACCATTTGCTCCTAAAAGGCCGAATATCTGATGTTCTGGTATTTGAAAGGAAACATTGTCCACAGCGGTAAATGCTCCGAAATTCTTGGTCACTTTTTCAATATGTAAACTCACGGTTTTCACTCCCTCTCAGTTATCTAACGATTTTTGTGTAAAAAAGTTTCATCGTTTTCATTGTTTTACCAAATAATTAACAAGAAGGAGATTCGGGTAGTGTCTAGAATATAAGCAGGAAAAGGAGGTTAGGAATATCACATGAAAATGTACATCATAACCGTTTTTGACAACAAGGGCGAAAAGATTTATGAAGAATCCTTTGAAGCTACTGACAATAATGAGGCAAAAAGGATCGGACAGGATATACTAGCAGATAATGATTATGAAAATCACACAAGCAGAGTGACCTCACCTTCTGGAGAACTTGTCTTATTCCACAGATGACACACATAAAAGCGGCATCTACTCAAGATGCCGTTTTTATTTTCCGATATAAAGTGTTACTGAAAGATACACGCTTATCTTGTTGAAAATAGGTGATATAACTGCTATTTCGGCCGAAGCAGACCATCTATTTCAGCCAGAATTGAAGGAGGCAGGCATGAAATTCCATAAACTATTGCTTCAACATAGAGAATCTACTGTATTTGAAACAAAATCAGGATCTCTTTTCATTGAAGAAAAGAAAGCTGGTTCCGTTGCAGTTGTCGTTTTCCATGAAGGTAATATTACACTCGTAAAGCAATTCAGACACCAGATGGATAAACTGACGTTCGAGCTTCCAGGGGGAGGACTTGAATTAAACGAGGCGGCGGAACATGGGGCGAAACGGGAATTGAGGGAAGAAACAGGGATCGTGGCTGAGCATTTTACATACTTAGGTACATTCCATCCTCAACCTTACTTTACCAATCGTTTTTCCCATTTGTATTTTACAGACTCCGTAAAGAGTTTTGGTAATCAAAAGCTTGATGAGGACGAGGAAATCGAGGTCGTCCAAATGCCTGTCCGTGAAGTGTTCAAAACTATCCGTGACGGAAAAATCCTGGATGGAGAACTTGGATATGCACTATTGCTATGTAAGTTGAACGGGTTGATTCGATATAAATAAAGAAAGCCTGGCACAAGTGTAAAAACGATGACCTTATAAGGGATGAACCGTTCCTTTAAGGTCATCGGCGTAATGATTTAAGTATTTTGTTATTCCATTGTTTCTAGCCAAGCTGCAACGTTTTCAGCTTCTTGCCCTTTAATTAATCCACCAGGCATTCCACCACCGCCGTTTTGGATTTTCTGGAGAATCTCATCTCGACTCATTTCTTTTCCAACTGCTTCAAGAGAGGGAGCGTTTCCTCTGCCTTCAAGGTTTTGTCCATGGCAAGAAGCACAGTTCTGTTCAAAGGATTTTTCAGCAGCAGCCACATCTACAGATCCACCGCCACCACCTTCTTCATTCCCTCCATTCTCTTCTCCTCCACCACCACATGCTGCAAGTCCTATTACTAGGAACAGTGAAAAGGCAAGGACTGATAATAATCGTAACATTTAAACACCCCACTGATATTTTGATGTTTTCATTTTTCCCTAAATCCTTTTTATAAAACATTAATTTTCCATTTTGAGCGGCGGATTACAGGAGCAAGGTGTATCGGCTCCCATTAAAAAACGGACCAGCCCCCAACTAGTCCGTCTTCTTATATTTGCTTAGCCCATGTTGATCCATACACTCTTGACTTCTGTATAGTTATCAAGCGCGTAGGATCCCATTTCACGGCCGATACCAGATTGCTTGTATCCACCGAATGGGGATGCGGCATCAAACGCATTGTAGCAGTTCACCCACACTGTTCCAGCTTTCAATCGATTTGCTACATAGTGTGCGTTCTTGACGTTTTCAGTCCATACACCTGCAGCGAGTCCGTACTCGGATAGGTTTGCACGATCGATTACTTCATCCAAGTCCTCGAACGGCATTGCTGCAACGACAGGTCCGAAAATTTCTTCCTTCGCGATTGTCATTGAATCATTGACGTCTGCAAAGATTGTCGGTGATACAAAGTAACCTTGATCATAAGGCTTCGTTCCACCAGTCAATAATTCAGCACCTTCAGACTTACCTCTATCAATATAGCCTAATACACGGTTGTGCTGCTCTTCAGAAACAAGTGGCCCCATTTCCGTATCAGGATCAAGTCCCATACCCTGCTTGATTTTTTCAGAGTGAGAGACAAGGTCTGCCACGACATTATCGAACGATTTCTTCTGAATGAATAGTCGGGATCCAGCACAACATACTTGGCCCTGGTTGAACATGATACCGGATAATGCACCAGGTATTGCTTTTGTCATATCCGCATCAGGCAGGATGATGTTCGGTGATTTTCCACCAAGCTCAAGCGTTACTCGCTTAAGATCGTTTGCAGCAGTACGCATGATATGCTTACCGACTTCAGTCGAACCTGTAAAGGCGATCTTATCGACCATCTCATGCTCAAGGATCGGTCCGCCTGTCGTTTCACCGTAACCAGTAACGATGTTCACAACACCTTCTGGGAATCCTGCTTCTTGCATCAGTTCAGCCAGGTATAACGCTGAAAGTGGCGTTTGTTCGGCAGGTTTCAATACGATCGTACATCCGCTTGCTAGTGCTGCTCCCATTTTCCATGCAGCCATCAATAGCGGGAAATTCCAAGGAATGATTTGTCCCACCACCCCTAGTGGCTCATGGCGAGTATAGTTGAAAAATTTACCGGAAACCGGAATGGTTTGTCCTACGATTTTCGTGGCCCATCCAGCATAGTAACGGAAGTGCTCGATTGCAAGCGGTACATCCGCGTTCATCGTTTCACGAATCGGTTTTCCGTTATCAAGTGTATCTAATTGTGCTAATTCTTCCTTATTTTCTTCCATCAAATCTGCTAGCTTATAGATCAGTCGGCTTCTCGATGCAGCACTCATCTTAGACCAAGGACCTTCGTCAAAGGCTTTCCGTGCAGCACGTACAGCACGATCGACATCTTCTTTTTCCGCTTCACTTACGATAGCTAGGACTTCACCGTTGGAAGGATTTAATGTTTTAAATGTTTTACCAGATGCAGAAGGAACCCATTCCCCATTGATAAACAATTTTTTCGTTCCATTCAAAAATTCAGCGACTTTCGGCTTCAACTGAGCGTCTAATACTTTTTCCATCATAATCCTCCTTCAATATTTAAGATGCACCACACTATTTCTCGAAGAAAGATGAAAACCCTTTCAATTCATAAATTTTTAACATTTTTATTGTCGAGATATATCGTCAAATTACGCTAAATTACTATGCAGCCCTGATTGAGATATGGAGAAAAATCGTTATAGAGGCATTTTAGCAATTGTTACAATGTCGATATTTCTCGAAGGGAAGGAGGAAAAAGTAAATTTAGCGTTGAGGAATTTCACTTCGTAATATTTGTAACCTTATTTTAACACTGCTTGTCCGAACGATTGGGTTTTGAATTATTGGTGTCTGGTACGATTCTATTTTGAATAGACCCTAACAACGGCCCCAGTTTGCTAGGATCAAATAACCGGACATCTGGTTCGCTATTTGGGCATTGGAGGGTGCTTTTTATGGAGTTTTTTCGGGCTCTGATGTCCGCTAAAGGTTGTTGTGATGATTTTAGGCATTCCTCTTTAAATGAAAGACAAAAGAGGCTGATTTCAGCCTCCTTACATCAATGTTCCATCGGTTGTTCGATTTGCATCTTCATTTGTTTTCGGAACACTTCTCGGACCAAGTATCCGACGCCATGCTGATCATTCGTCCGGGTCACCCAATCTGCTGCGTGTTTCACTTCTTCAGAGGACTGCCCCATTGCAACGCCAAGACCGACATTCTGGATCATTTCCATATCATTCACAAAATCACCTACTGCGACCATTTCATCCATAGAAATACCGAGATGTTTTCCGAGGATCTGTAAGCCTACAGCCTTGTTGACCGATTTTGGAATGATTTCGAAATCACATCTTGTTGAAGCGGTAATTGATATACAATCTACCTTTTCCTTCAACTCTTGAGAGGCGGCTTCCTTCTCTTCATCACTGAAAAATTGGATATCGATCTTTGGAACAGACATCGGCTTTTCTTCTAAATGATCACTCAAATTCTCTGTGAAGGTCACCGGATAGAACAATGGATCTCCGATGCCCATCGTCATTTTAGCGACGATATGGGATTTTTGCTGCACCTGGTTTCCTAAAGAATACCGTTCATGTAACAGTCGAATATGCGCATCGTACTTCTCTACGATCTGGACAATATTACGCACATCATTAGCAGAAATCCGTTCCTCGTGAATCGGTTCATCAATCGATGATGCTATCAAGGCACCGTTATGTGTAATAAGGACGCTATCCAGTTTCAATGCCTTTGCGATTTTTTGTGCCGATGGAAAATTCCGTCCTGTAGCTAGGGTCACATACACCCCCTTGTTTTTCACATAATCAATTGCTTCTTTCGTCGAACGATCAATCCTAAAATTACTTCTGAGCAGGGTACCATCGATGTCTAAAGCAAGCAGTCGATAAACCAGGATAATCCCTCCAATCTAGACTTCTCCTCTTCTCATCTCTATGACAAAATAGGAACGAATAGAACTTTAGTCAAGACAGGACATCAAACATCTATATCGAATTAGTTTTGTGGCTGAATTTATTAGGGGGAACATGTCATGGAACAAAAAAACATACAAGAAACTGATCAACCGAGAACAAGAAAAAGTCTGAAAGAGGACCTCCAAAATCTCGGGGTTAAGGAAAGCATGACATTGATGGTACATGCTTCATTGAAGTCTTTAGGCTGGGTTTGCGGTGGTTCGCAAGCTGTCATCCAGGCTTTGATGGATGCGGTGACACCAGAAGGGACATTAATCATGCAGGCCCATTCGGCAGATCTCTCTGATCCAGCTTATTGGATCAACCCTCCTGTACCAAAGGATTGGTGGGAAACAATTAGAGGGACAATGCCGGCATTTGATACGAGGATGACGAAAACAAGAGGATTAGGTATAATACCCGAGCAGTTCCGTACCTATCCAGAGGTGCTTCGTAGCTATCATCCAAATATGTCCGCTGCAGCATGGGGGAAATTTGCAGAACAAATTACAAGCAATCATTCGCTTGATAATGGTTTAGGTGAGCAATCGCCAATCGCTAAAGCTTATGAGCATCATTCATATGTGTTGTTTTTAGGGACTGACTTCGATACACATACATCTTTCCATCTTGCTGAGCACCGATCTGGAGTACGAAAAACTGTATCGCGAGGCGCACCTATCATTGAAAATGGAAAGCGTCTATGGAAAAACTACTTGGAGATTGATTACGATGATGAACCGTTTGGAGAAATCGGAAAAGCATTCGAGAAAGAAAATAAGAACATCCTGACTGGGAAAGTCGGTTCTGCTGACTGCAAATTGTTCAAACAGAGAGAATCCATCGATTTTGCGGTTAATTGGTTTAAAAATAACGAAAAGATCGCAAAGTCAAATTGATATTTAAGGCTAAAATTTTGGGCGTTGTTAAAGGTTAATGCTTTAGAAAATTGCTTTTAAATTCACGACACTCCTGCGGGAAAGCGAGCCAGGCGAGACCCCGCAGCGAGGCACGCGAGGAGGCTTGCGGATCGCCTGCGGAAAGGGAGTGAATTTCGCTAATGCAACAATGAGTACTATAGAGCCAAACTTTTAAAAAACGGCTGGCGAAATGCCAGCCGTTCCAATACTCGTTTTATTGTTCAGGTTGCTCTGGAGTTCCGTACAATTCTTCCAAAGGCTTCGTAACGATTTTGTTAATGTCCTGGATAAGCATGCTTACACGTTGCTCTGCGCTCATCAATTTGGAGATCACTTCATTTTGTTGGACAAGCTCGAATGTTTGTTGAGCTTTCTGTGCTTCCTCTTCTGTGATCTGCTGTCCTTGCATTTGCTTTTGTTGAAGATCTACTTGCAAGTTACGAAAGTTTTCAAACATGTTCTTGACGCTTTCGTCAGCATTTACTTGATCATACAAGCTTTGAAGCTCCTTAAAGTCATCACTTTCACGCAATGCTTTTTCTAAATTGTATGCCGCATCATGGACATTTTTACTCATAGTTAGCCTCCTAATAATTAATCAATGCCGTAACATTTAAGCACCGTTACAACTATAACAGGCTTCATGTCATAAAGTAAACCAAAAGACCCTGTATGAAGCCGATGATCCCACCAAGTAATGCTCCTAAATAGGTAATCATCTTCAATTCCCTTCTCGATATGGATAGGACCATTTCCTCCAATCTCTGGACAGAAAAAGTACCGACCTGCTGACGGACCAACTCTGACAACTGCAGCTTCTCCATGATCTTTTCCATGTGGTTCCCTACCCAACCTAATGAACGATCGACGATTTCTGGGACCAGATCCTTATCGATATAAGGACGATAAGGTTGGATCAATTCACTGATAGGCTTCGAAAAGAGCGTTTCTGTGTCTAGCTGCTCAACAGCCCATCCTATCGCCTTTTCCTGCCCCTCCCTCAGTTTCAACAGCTCGATAAATTCTGACAAAGGGCGTTCCTTAAGAGTATGCCATTCTTTCACCAGAACCCGCTCCATCATGTATGCAACCGTATCTTTCCTTAGAATTTTGATCAACTCGGATTGGACTTTATCAATCAGGCTTTCATTGCCAAGAAACATATTGAGCATGTTACCTAGCATGCCCCTTCCAGCTAGAAATTCATCAATCAGTTGTTTCAGCTGCCGTTTTCCTTCTGCACTTGTCACAAAATCTATCATCCTGTTTTGAATGAACTTAGTTGTGTCTGGTATGTACGATTCGATCCGTTGATTCATTGATTCTGTGATGAGAGACTTGATCGGTTTTTCTTCCAATTGCTCAAATGTACCACGAACACGTTTCTGTAAAAAGGTTTTGAGTTTATTATCAATTTTTTCATTGAAATGGTCTTGTTTCAGAAGTCCTGAAGCAAAATCATTCATTGATTTATCCGTTTCAAGCTGTTTACCGACTTCTGTTTGTGCCCATTTGACAAGTTCACTTTTAAAGCGGGATTGGGCTAATTTCTGTTGCAGTCCTTCTTTTGTGATCAGGTGGTTGACGACCATCTGACCTAATTGGACCGCGAGCTCTTCTCTCCTTTTCGGTATCAGACCTGGTGTAAAGGGAAGCCTGAAGCGCCCGATGTATAACGCTTGATAAGGACGGAACAGCATTTTGATCGCTAGTGAATTAGTAAAGCCCCCGATCGCCGCTCCAATTGCGACCATCATTAATATAATCAATATAAATTCCATCAATACCAACCTTCCGTACAAATGTCACCGTTTAGCGTGCCTTACCATAGTATACGATATCCACACTTGCCTATAAAGAAATCATTATTTTTTTAATTGCAGATGAATGAGGGTGCATCATGGACAAGAAAATGAGAGTTTATTTCACATATACACAAACATCTTCCTCAAACCCTTACATGATCTGGCTAAGTAACCATTTACTCACATATTTCGGGATTCAATTAAACGAAAAAGTCTGGGTGAGATATGGAAGTGAACGGATACAAGTTACTTGTAAAGTAAAGACGGATGAAACTTGCTTCACGTTATTGGTCCCCCAGGAGATACGGTTTGAACATTATTTCCCTGAACCTGATCAATACCATACACTCACATACGATCAGCTATCAAAAGAATTGAGAATAGGGCCCATTTTTGCAGTGTTTGCTGAAAAGACCGATCACATGGCAAAGCCTTTCGGCAATATCACTGCTTTTTCTAAAGAGATCGCTTCCCTATGTCGCGATCATCTTGTCACGTTTTATTTGTTTTCTTTAGAGGATGTCCTATCCGATTGTATATACGGATATACGATGAAAGAAGGAAAACTCATCCAGCAAGTGTTCCCGTACCCGGACATCATTCATAATCGTATTTCAAACCGTACCGTGGAACGTTCCGAAGCATGCGTTCAATTTTTCGAACATTGTCAGGAGTGGGGGATCCCATATTTTAATGATCATTTCATATCTAAGTGGGATGTATTTCACATATTAGTAGAACGTAATGCTTTAGCTGCCTACTTACCTGAAACCCATAAAGAGCTTGATGAGGAAACATTGATAAAATTGATGGCAAAACATAACTCGCTGTATTTGAAGCCAAACCATGGCCGAGAAGGAAGAGGAATTATTCGGATCAATAAAACTGAAGAAGGAAAATTCAAATTGGAATCAACCTCAAAGATCGATCTTCCGATTCCGTTACTATCCACAGAAGGTGTATTGAAGTTCATCAATCAATTTGTTCCTATGGAAGATTACATTATCCAACAAGGAATATCATTGATTACCCATTCAAACGGAAATGTCGACTTTAGGATTCTCTGTAATCGTAACGAAAAAGGTGATTGGTGTGTAACCTCAAGTATCGCAAGGGTCAGTGATACCAATTCCATCGTTACGAATATGGCATGTGGTGGCCAAATTCACCTCTTGTCAGATATGCTTCTTAACCATTTCGAAAAAATGAAAGCTAGTCAAATAAAGGCACTCCTATACGAACTCGCATTAGAAACATCTAAGAGCATAAACATGTTGGCAGATGGTATTTTCGGAGAGTTCGGCATCGACTTCGGTGTAGATCTGATGGGTCATCCATGGATTCTGGAAGTGAATACAAAACCCTCTAAACAGTATATGTCAGCCCAAAAACAAGCTGATATCCGTCCGTCTGCTCGAGGAATTTTCCTTTTTGCCAACTATTTATATACAAATTTCAAGACTAACGAGTTCCGAAAGGAGTATGATCATGCTTAACCCTCAATCGATTCCCAATATCGACGCGAATGAGGCTATCGTCTATACCCCATTCAGCCTTTTTCAGCAATGGGTGAAGAACCGCTCTTTCCCCGTAAAAGTCATGTATGGGCAACGGCAATTACCTGTTACCTTTCAACCTAATCCTGATCGTGAAGAACACTATATGGTTTCAACAGCGCTTTGTAAGAAGTTGAATTTATTAAAAGACCAGAAGCACCATATTTATGAATCAAATGATATTCTGCACATTGGTCCAGTCGTCGGCATTTTTACTGCCGGCTTCACAGGTGGCACCTATAAGCCGATAGGCGAACGGTCTTCGTTGTTTGCCAAACTCCTTTCAGAAGCCAAGCAGCTCGGTGTTACTGCCTATGTATTCGGAACACATCATATCAATTGGGAAGAAAAGCAGATCAACGCTTATATCTATGATCAGTCAGGTTGGCGACAAAATACCCTTCCTTTTCCGAATGTCGTTTATGATCGCCTTCCAAACCGTCGGATCGAAGGGTTACCTGCCACCCACGATACGAAAACGAGGCTTGAAAAGGAGATGAACCTGCTTTGGTTCAATCCAGGTTTTTTCGATAAGTGGTCCGTCCATGAAATTATGGCAAATAACAAACAAGTTCAACATTACTTGCCGGAGACTGTCAATGCTCCTACACAAGGTCAGATCGAGGAATTACTCTACCGTTATAGAAATGTTTATATAAAACCGACGAACGGGAGCCTTGGAATCGGGATCCAGCAAATCCTCAAACGAAGGAAGGATCAAAGCTACTATTGTAAGTTCCGTACGAATGGTCAAAATAGATTGAGGCGATATAGTTCCTTGAAAAGATTATTACGCCAACAATTCTCGAAAGGGCTTGAAGGTTATATGGCCCAACGTGGCATCAATCTTTTGAGTTGGAACGGAAAACCGATTGATTTCAGAGTCCATACGAACAGGAACCGATATGGAGCTTGGGAAGTGAGTGCCCTGGCTGCTAAACTTGCAGGAACCGGCAGTGTTACAACTCACGTAACGAGTGGCGGTAAAATCCTTACCTTGCAGGATATCATCAATGAACTGGGAAAATCCAAGTCCATTACGCAGGATATAAAGCGTGCAGTATTGCTATTAAGTGAAACCTTAACAGAAAATATGGCTGGAATTGTCGGGGAGATCGGTTTTGACTTAGGTATCGATACGTCGGGTTCAGTTTGGCTGTTTGAAGCGAATGCCAAGCCGGGCCGCGGTATTTTCAGCCATCCAAATTTGAGTGTGTATGATAAAAAAACGTCTGCCCTGCCATTCGAATTCTCCATTTATCTGTATGAACAACTTATCCAGAGACAGGTTGCCATTAAGAAATGATCCGTATCAGTTGGGACATTGACTCTAAAAGATGGTATCACCATGAACAAAACGTTATGGTCGTATGGGGAGCGGCAGATGACCCCCTTCCCTTTTCACCATCTTTAAAGAAAGATTTCAGCTTTACTCTAAAAAAGAATGATTTCAACAAAGCCGGCCCTATCATCGGGATATTAACGTCCTCTAAAAAAAATCTACCCTTTATTGGCAATATCGATACATTCATTCGATTGACCCGATATGTACATGAGCAGGGTGGCTTAGCCGTCGTTTTTTCAGCCATGGACGTTTCCCTTTCATCTATTCACGGCTATACCTTAAGTCCGGGTGATAGCAAGTGGAGACGAGTAAAGATTCCTCCTCCTGATTTTGTCTATAACAGGATCCCTTATCATAAAGACGAAGCCAGCCAGGAGTTCCAAAGCTTAATAGCATGGTTGGATAATTTCTCTATCCGTTATTTCAACCACTGCTTTTTTTCAAAGTGGCAAACCTACTTGATCATGAACGATAACCCCTATTTACAGCGATTTTTACCAGAAACAATGCGTCTTTCATCCAAACAACAGCTTAGAGACTTTCTAAATGAACATAATCAGATTATGATCAAACCCTGTGCAAAATCTAAAGGAAAAGGCATTTTCTCTTTAGAATGGAAACAGGATGGAACCATTTCATATAAATCGAATAATGGAATAGCTTATACACACCTTGATCATTTATGGAGCATCATACACAATAGAAAAGACCTGATCATGCAGCCTTTTGTGAAGAGGAAACAGTATCATGCAAGACCGTTTGACTATCGTATTCTTGTCCAAAAATTAGAGGAGGATTGGCATGTAACAGGTTATGGCATACGGTGTACAGGTCGAAGCCGATTGACGACACATGTTCCATCAGGCGGAAAATTACTTCCTGCTGAGACAGCGCCCCTTGATATGAAAATCATTCGCAGAATGAGTTCTGAAATAGGGAAAGCCCTTGATCGTGCCACTGGTCCAATAGGTGAGTTTTCAATCGATCTCGGTGTAGATTCAGAAAATCGCTATTGGATTTTTGAAATCAATTCGAAACCGATGGTGTTTGATGAGAATGATATCCAAAAAAAATCCATTGAGCGCTGGTATCAGCAAATACTATGGATGACCGGTTTTGCCGCTTCTGACATAAAAGGACCCTCCCCCACTCATACTATTGTAAAAGGAGGGTGAACGATGACTGAAAAAGGTTCACAATACGAAGGAAGAGATCGAGCACATATGGATGTCGATCGCATGATCAATGAAGGTATGGCTGGCGGAACGGTCATCAACCGGCATGATCCTGAACAAATCGATGAAAACCGTCCGCTTATAAAAGAAGAGCCGCCTGTTGAATACAAAGAGAAAAATAAACACTGATAAATACAGAGGATTAGTGGAGTGACCTGAAAGGATACCGATCTTTCAAGGTCATTTTTCCTTAGGTCACTTCCATTTTCCTTTTATCCTGATTGAATTGTTATAATGTATGTACGACTAAGCTGAAGGGATTTAAACGTTCATGTCTGAAATAAAAAAATTACAGAAGATATTCGGTAGAAAAGCGTTTGTACGAGCAACTGACGTCGAGGACCCTGAAGATTATACTTGGTACCGCACCTCCGAAGGTGAAGAGATCGGAATAGACTTGGACACCTTATCGATTGATTCAGAAAAATTGCTTGAAGTATTTCTGACCCCATTATCGGAAAGACCTATCCAAGAAGATGAAAGGCAACAAGCCTGGTATGAATTGCTTTATAATAATCGTACTCCTGATTCCAACCACGATTTTGAGCCAGGACGTTTTTTGCATTTCAGTATCCGCAGCCAGGATGTTGAACATGAGTTATTCGTCGAAGCCTTTCAAAACATGCTTTCTGAGAAGGTGGTCCCTGTTTGGAAAGATCGTTATACAGGTGTGTTCGTAGAGCCCACTTCTGAGACTTATGCTTCTATAGATCAGTTAGTTAAATTACTTGACTCCATTGAGAGTGATTTTTATATGAAATCGTACCTGTTCATCGGTTCGACGTTCACTGATTTAACAGAGGCGAAACAGCAATTCGATAAAGAATCCTCCTTTTATAAATGTATTGCCGACCATCCACAAAGCAAACGGATACATACACTTTCCAGCGTTTTTCCAATGGTCCTCCTCCATCAGTCAAAACAAGAGGATACCCGATATATATATGAGAAAATACTAAGTCATGTGGAGCCCGACCTTTTAAAAACAGTCAACACCCTGCTCGATTGTAATTTGAATCACACACTTGCAGCAAAAAAACTATTCATCCACCGGAACAGTCTCCAATATCGAATGGAAAAGTTCACCGACCTTACTGGACTGGATCCGAAGACATTCGAGGATGCGGTCACAATCTATTTACTTCTGTCCATGGAAGAGTAAGAAACCGTTTGTACAAATCGCCTAATCAATCTTTGATTTTTTGTGCATCCCTCCAATTTACGTTTCCCCCACATAGGTCTACACTTGAATGTATTAAGGAAAACGTTTTCAAGAGAGGGGCTTTATTAAATGGCAGAAATCAAATTGAAGAGTATCGTGAAGGAATACGACAAGAAAGTAATCGCAGTACAAGACTTTAACCTGAATATCAAAGATAAGGAATTCATCGTGTTCGTTGGTCCATCGGGATGTGGTAAATCAACAACACTCCGTATGATTGCTGGTTTAGAAGAAATATCGGATGGGGATCTTTATATCGGGGAAAAACGCGTGAACGATGTCGCTCCTAAGGACAGGGATATCGCGATGGTTTTCCAAAACTATGCCCTATATCCTCATATGAATGTTTATGACAATATGGCTTTCGGCTTGAAACTTCGTAAGTTTGATAAAAAAGAAATGGACAAGCGTGTAAAAGATGCTGCTCGTATTTTAGGGCTTGAAGAATATTTAGATCGTAAGCCTAAAGCACTTTCAGGTGGTCAGCGCCAGCGTGTCGCACTAGGTCGTGCAATCGTCCGTGACCCTCAAGTTTTCTTGATGGATGAGCCGCTCTCCAACTTGGATGCGAAACTCCGTGTACAAATGCGTGCGGAAATCACAAAGCTTCACCAACGCCTACAAACGACAACGATTTATGTAACACATGACCAAACCGAGGCGATGACAATGGCAACTCGAATCGTTGTCATGAAAGATGGGGTCATCCAACAACTCGGAACACCTAAGGAAGTTTATGATACACCAGAAAACGTATTCGTCGGTGGTTTCATCGGCTCTCCTTCAATGAACTTCCTGCATGGTAAGCTTCAGGACGAATCATTCGTGATGGACAATATCAAAATCAATGTTCCTGAAGGAAAGATGAAACTCTTACGTGAAAAAGGTTATGCTGGGAAAGAAGTCATCCTTGGAATCCGTCCAGAGGACATCCATGATGAACCAGTTTTCACCGAAGCCTCCACAGGTTCGAAGATTACAGCAGCGATCGATGTTGCAGAACTAATGGGTGCTGAAACCTACCTTTACTCTACGGTTGCTGGCCAAAGCTTCATTGCACGGGTTGACTCTCGTTCAGATATCCAAAACGGACAAAAGCTTGAGCTCGCTTTTGACATGAACAAATGTCATTTCTTCGATCCACAAACAGAAAGCAGAATTCGTGATTAATCTCCAACAAAAAACGATACACCATCTGAGCAATCATTGCTCGATGGTGTTTTTCGTTTGATTTTAAGGTAGGCTGGCTTCATGGTTTCACTTGAAAATGTACATACTACTTTATGATTGACTTCCCTGGTATATCTGATTAGAATATAGTTTATGAATCGTAGTTACCCTATGAATTTAATCGGGATTAAATAACATATAAGGGAGAAATATACATGAATAGGAAATATTTTTTGCTTTCACTGTTGACTTTTCTGATGCTGAGCGCCGTTACAGCATGCGGGGCATCCAACAACGATGAGGAAAGTACAGGTAACGACGAACGTGAAGTATTGAAGATCGGCACGGAGGCGACCTATCCCCCATTCAGTTATCGTGATTCTGAGTCGAATGAAGTGACTGGATATGACGTGGAGATTGCCCGTGAAGTCGCGAAGCGAATCGGTATGAAACCTGAATTCATCCCTACCGAGTGGAAGGGAATGTTCTCTTCTTTGGACTCCAAACGCTTTGATATGGTGGCCAATCAAGTGACGATTACTGACGAACGAAAAGAAAAATATGCTTTCTCTGAGCCTTATACGAAATCAGGCGGTCAGGTCATCGTCCATAAAAGCAATGATGAAATCAAAGGGATTGAAGACCTGAAAGGAAAGACCGTCGGTACGACACAAGGAAGCAATTATGCAAAAGCGGCTGAAGAAACTGGTGCTAAAATCAAATATTATAAAGGGATTGCCCAGGTGCTTGCTGACTTGAACGTCAAACGTATCGATGCAGCATTGAATGACAGACTTTTCATCCAACAAGAATTGAAGGACAGCAATTATGAAGTGAAATCTGTCGGTGATACATTCAATGAAAATGAAATGGCCTTCGCTTTCCGTAAAGACCAGGAAGACCTTATCGTAAAAGTGAATAATGCATTGCAAGAAATGAAAGAAGACGGCACCATCGCTGAAATCTCCGAAAAATATTTTGGGGAAGATGTAAGTGAATAAAGGTACCTTAGATTTGATGATTAACTCCCTCCCGTTCCTACTGGAGGGAGTTAAAATTACCGTCATGTTGAGTGTCATTGCTATCTTTGCATCTTTAGCGTTAGGGCTGGTGATCGTTTTATTCCGGATCTCGAATTCAAAGATACTTTCTGGGTTTGCTCGATTTTATGTATCTTTTTTCCGTGGGACACCATTGCTTACCCAACTTCTTGTCATCTATTTCGGATTGACATGGCTGTATGCCTTTACAGGCTGGCAAGCTGCGATTCTCGGGTTGACCCTGCACTTTAGTGCCTATATTTCCGAATCCTATCGTGCCTCTATTTTGTCTATCTCAAAAGGACAATGGGAGGCGGGTTATTCCTTAGGTATGAATACTGCTCAGGTTTTAAAAGAAATCATCCTGCCTCAGGCCTGGAGAAGATCAATCCCGCCAGTTTGGAATTCGCTGATCGACATCGTGAAAGCCTCTTCCCTTGCTTCAGTTTTAGCAGTACAAGAACTGACAGGTAGAGCTGAACAGGTTGCTGCTTCAAACTTAGAAGTTTTCTGGATCTTCCTAGAGATTTTATTTATGTATTGGGCATTGACAACCATCCTGAGTTTCATACAGACATACCTTGAGCGCAAGCTAAGGGTAAGTGCCTGAAAGAGCAATAGCGATTTGTGCTGTTGCTCTTTTTAATTAAACTCCGCTCTCCACTCATGGATCAACAGAATATTATCTGAAGCACATTGTGGGCAATAGAACACATGCGGACATTGTTTTTCCTGTTCATCCTCTGGATAACCATCTTCCATTTTCAGAGCATCGATTTCATAATATGGACTATAATCATCATAGTAGTCCATTACTCTACCGTTATCCTCCATCAGCCCTAAGCATGAAGGACATCGATATTGCGTAGCACTCAGTTGGTTACAAACAGGGCACATTGACATGTTACCTACTCCTTTAAGAAATATTATTGTAAGATTTTGTTGAAGGGTGAGGTTAATGTTGATTTTTTTAATTTCTATATTCAGAATTACAGAGTCAATTGTAAAGAAAATGTAGAAAGAAGGGATGGATCTCTCCACCCCTTCGGAAGCCAAGTATTATTATTGTTGTCTTCCACCCATTTGTGATTGAGCTTGTTGAACAAGGCGCTTAGTGATTTCTCCACCAACAGATCCGTTGGCACGAGAAGCTGTGTCAGCGCCAAGTTGTACACCAAATTCAGAAGCGATTTCAGTCTTCATTTGGTCTAATGCAGCTTGAGCACCTGGTACTACTAATTGATTTCTGTTATTGTTACGAGCCATGTATCTCACCTCCTCCTTGGTATACATAGTTTGCGTTATTGAGAATGCCTTATTCATATAATTTAATTGGAAATTATTAGACAGCTATTGACATATCACCTGGAAAATAAACGTGATACCAATAGGAAAGAAAAAACGACCAGGCACTTCGCCTGATCGCTTTAACCGATGATGACATGTTCTTTTGGATAATGATACGTTTCCTTTACAATCTTTCCTCGTATGATGAACAAGAAGGAAAGAATTCCTACACGTCCGATAAACATCAAAAGTATGATGATTACTTTTCCTGAAGTACTCAATTCAGGTGTGATCCCCATAGATAATCCCGTCGTACCAAAAGCCGAGCTTACTTCAAATATAACAGGCATTAACGGAAAAGATTCAATAACCATTAATCCAATCGTGGCGGATCCACAGATGATTATGGCTACACTGAAGACTATAAATGACTTAATAATATCCTCTTCAATTAATTCTCTTTTGAAAACCTTAATTGTTTGGTTGCCTTTTGCAAAAGTCAATATAGAAAGAATAATGATGGCAAAAGTCGTTGTTCTTACTCCACCACCAACGGAACTCGGTGAAGCCCCAATAAACATTAATCCCGATAGTAAAAGTTGAGTTGGTTCTGTATATAAACCTACATCCATCGTAGCAAGCCCGCCATTTCGAGTGGTAACGGATTGAAACAAGGAATAAAAGAATGCTTCATGCCAGGATTTATCTTTATAAAATTGATCCCATTCAATCAACCAGATGAGAACAGTTCCTATTGCAACTAGAATAAAAAACGTCGCTGTAGTCAATTTGGTAAATAACGAAAACTGATACTTTCCATTTTTAGACGACAAATACTCTTTGACTTCCAGTAAAACTGGAAATCCAATAGCACCTAAAATTAAAAGCAGTATATTGATAAATTGCACAAAATAATCATGAGCAAAAGGAATCATGGATTGTCCAGTAATATCAAATCCCGCATTGGTTGTGGCACTGACGGAAGCGAACATACCTTGTATCACTGCTTCTTGCCAAGTATCGAAATAATTTAAAAAGTAAACGCTCAATATCAAGGCTCCTATTGCTTCGATAATTAAAATTAAAGAAAGGATTTCACGCATTAATCTGACAAGCCCTGAAAGTGTTGATCGATTTTGGTCGGTCATAATCAATTGTCTTTCCCTAAGTCCAATTTTCTTCCCAGCAAGCAGCCAAATAAAGGTACCCAGGGTCATAATACCGATCCCACCAAATTGTAAAACGAATGCCAGTATGAAATAACCGAATTCATTGAACGTTTCTGCTGTATTCACAACTGTCAACCCAGTCACACTGATGGCACTTACTGCAGTGAATAATGCATCTATGAACGACCATTCTATACCGCCACGATGAGCAAATGGCAAACTAAGCAATGAAGTAGCTAAAACTACTGCGCATAGATAAAATAATATGATTAATTGTACTGAAGTTAAACGGATTCTACGTAGCCGCCGATTTCTTTTCATTTTCTAACAACCTTTTAGGAATTTTGGACTCATGACGAATCTATCGTACCTAATTTATGGGTTCCTGAAAACCCTATTTATTAAAATAGTCTTCCCCTCTTTCTGAATTGATTTATTTAATTTATTAATTTCTTATTAACACGGTAGGGATAAAGCAGTATAATATTGGTATTGTTCATAACATAAAAATACTAATACTATAAATGGTAGAAGTACGATTTTTAGGAGAAGCGAATGAAAATTTTTTTGAAATACCTCTTATTTTGTTTACCTCATCATGCACTTACTTATCTTATAGGTTCTTTTATGAAGTCTGGAATCAGTAAATATGCAATCAATACATATGCTCGGATTTATGGAATCGATATGAGCAATGTAGAAAAACCAATTCATGAATTCAAAAACCTAAATGAATTCTTCAAGAGGAAAATCAAGCTGCATGTACGGCCAGTTGATCGCCATATCGATTCATTTGTAAGCCCTGCAGATGGTACGGTTACACAAACCGGTCAGATTGAAAACGGAACGCTCATCCAGGCAAAAGGTGAATCATATACAGTAGAAGGACTTTTGAATGACCAGGAAAAAGCTCTAGGTTTTCAAAATGGTTCGTTCATGACCATTTATTTAAGTCCTAAGGATTATCACCGGGTCCATGCTCCAATCGACGGTTCTATTACGGATTATTCATACATACCCGGCCGTCTTTACCCCGTCAATAAGCTTGGGGTCAACTCGATAAAAGGAATTTTCACAAAAAATGAACGGGTGGCAACCTATTTGAATACCGGTTCAGGTCAAGTAGCAATCGTAAAAATCGGAGCCTTGATTGTAGGGAGTGTACAGCTTGCCTACCAGCAACAAGTTGAGCGAAGTCATAAAGGAAAACCACTGAAAAAGGCTTTCAAGTCAATGATTCCTATCGATAAAGCCGATGAAATAGGTCATTTTGAGTTTGGTTCGACTGTCACCCTTTTATTCGAAGAAAATCAGATTTCTCTTGAGTCATCGTTGAAAGCTGGCTCAACCATCAAAATGGGCCAAACGCTCGGCTACCGAGTGAAACGACTTGAAAGAAAGATTAATTAAAGAAAAACAAAACCGACCTGGGACATCAAATGATGCACCAGATCGGTTTTTTTATGAAGAACTCTTGATTATCTTTAAAAACAGGGATCTAACCGTAAAACTTTTCCATTTTTCTTTAAAATTTCGTATTTATCTTAAAAAAACCGTTTTATCTTTAATACGAGCAAATTATCTTGAAAATTTCCGATATAATTTAGACAGATGAACGTATAGATGATAAATCATAAGGGTGGCGATCAAATGCCGAATGTCTGGACTCACATTTACTTTGGCGAAGTTCTTTTAGAGCGAACAGGAATTCTCAAGTTGAATGATAACACCGAGCCTTATTTTAACTTTGGTACACAAGGGCCTGATCCTTTTTTCTATCATAATTTCTGGCCTTGGAGATCTACCCCTGTTACGGAAGTTGGTGATCGTATCCACCATGAACATTGTGGCGAATTTCTCATTAAGCTGATCGATTACACGAAAGACAGGCTTGATGACGAGAAATTGACTGTATTTACCACCGGCTTCATCACCCACCACATCTTAGACCGGAACACACATCCCTACATAAATTATCGATCAGGTACGGAGGGAAACCGTCATCAAAAGCTGGAAATCATCATTGATACATTAATGATGAAAAAACACAAGAATATTGAAACATGGAAGACACCCGTCTATAAAAAGCTGGCTATCGGGAAAACACTACATGAATCCATCGATACAATGCTTAAAGATACGATCAAATCCACCTTTCCTGGACTGCATGAAAAGATGCCAAACGGTTATGTACAACAATCCTACCACCATATGAAAAAGGCGTTACGTGTCCTTTTCGACCCATCAGGCTGGAAAAACAAGCTTTTAAAAGAGCGGATAGATCCCTTTTCTTATCAAAAACACATTGATGATATTGATTATCTGAATGAATCTAAAACTCCCTGGGTGCACCCTGCTCAAGCAGATGAACGTCATGAGGAATCTTTCATAGAATTATTTGAACTAACCATAGATGAAGGCACTGAAGTTTTAACTTTATTGAAAGGCTACTGGTTTGAAAATGACCTAGAGAAATATGATCAATTGAGAGAAAAGCTCGGCAATGTGTGCTATGACGTGGGGAAAGACCTATCTTTGCGCCTTGAAAACAAGCATTATGAACCCATCCTTTAAAAATCTGTAAGAGTCCTTCCAAAAGGTTCCCAACAAGCTTAGAGGACACAGGAGACCTTATATACTCAAAAACACCATATTTCAAAAATAAAGGACACCAGAGCAACTATTTGGTGTCCACTTAATTTAAAATGATTCTTGATGGACAATTCAAAAAAGGGGCGGTCCGAAAGTAAAGAATCTGACTACCCTTTATTTTCCCTACATCGTCAATTCTGATGTATAGCCCGCTTCCTTCTTCCCTTGCTCGATGTCAACCCGAGATAAGATGAAAATTCCAGCCAGGAAAAAGATCATCAATGAAACGATTCCTAGTCTGGTTGAGCCTGTCAGCTGACCGACAATCCCGAATACAAACGGGCCGAAGATGGCAGAAAATTTAGCGGATATACCGTAAAAACCGAAAAATTCAGCATGTCGATTGTCAGGGACCATGCTTCCGAATATCGAACGGCTCAGCGCCTGGGCACCTCCCTGGACGAAACCGACCATTACTGCTAACGCGTAGAAATGAGCAGCCGTTTCCATGAAATATCCCAAAAGAACGATCAATACATAAGCCCATAACGCAATATAAAGTGCTCGTTTCGCTTGCAGCCTTTTAGCAAGGTATCCGAAAAGGAATGCGAAAGGAATGCCGACAAACTGCGTGATCAACAAAGCGGCAATCAAATCATTTGAACCGATCCCAATGTCCCTTCCATATATAGTGGCCATTTTGATGATGGTCGATATGCCGTCATTGAACAACCAGAATGCGACTAAAAATAAAAGCAACTGCTTGAACTGTCTGATTTCCTTGAAAGTGGTAATCACCCTTTTGAAACCGATTTTGACATAAGAACCTTTGATGGTCGGTTGTTCATGCTTCACTTCTTTTATATTACGGAACATCGGTATAGAAAAAATGAACCACCATACGCCGACGCTGGCAAAAGAAATCTGTGTAGCAAGAAGTGTGTTTGGAATGAAAAACCAGGATGGGTTCATGATCATCATCAAGTTGATGAGCAGAAGGACTCCTCCGCCGATATAACCGAATGCATAGCCGCGTGCTGAAACACGATCGATTTCATCCCTAGAAGCGATTTCCGGTAAAAAGCCGTCGTAAAATACGTTCCCGCCAGAAAAACCGATTGTTCCAGCAATCAATAGAATCGATGCGAGTATATAGTCCCCTTCACCGACAAATCCGAGTAGGATGCTTGCTAAAATCCCCATATAAGCAAAAAATCGGAGGAACCTCATTTTGGAATTCGAATGGTCTGCAATTGCGCCTAAAATCGGTGCAAGCAATGCCACAATCAAAACTGCGATCGATTGTGAATACCCCCAATAAGCTGTAGCTGTCGTCTTATCGATGTTTTTTGCAGCGACATCATAATAGAAGATCGGCAGTACCGCTGCCATGATCGTTGTAGCGAAAGCTGAGTTGGCCCAATCATACATCGTCCATGAATACACTTCTTTTTTCTTCATATTCAACCCCCTTGTCCTTTCCTCTTCAACGAGATAACCCCTTATTAAATAATATGTTCTGTTGATTTGTAGTATCTCTTTACTTATTTCGCTTCAGTTGGTTCGTTCCCCTTTTTAAAGAGAGAATTGAAGTGCATTTACCGTTGTAGAGATAATTTTATACTTGTAGAGATAATTTTGGAGTTGTTGAGATATTTCTAAAGTTGTGGTGTTTTACCCTCTTGTTGTTGAGATAAATTGGTTGGTGGACATTCTGAATGGAAAGAAGCGATAATCGACTCTGAAATCTAAAAAGGGGACCTCCCCATTCCAATAGATGAGGGAAGTCGCCCTTATAAACAATTAAGCATCATTCTGTTTTCAAACTGCTTGTGACTCTTTGGTGCCTTGTTGCAATTGATACATTTGATAGTACTTGCCTTTAACTTCCATCAAATCATCATGTGACCCTCTCTCGACGATCCGGCCGCGGTCTAATACAAGAATCTGGTCTGCGCTTTTGATCGTAGAAAGACGGTGAGCAATGATGAATGTCGTACGCCCCTTCTTCAAGACATCCAACGCTTTCTGAATGATCGCTTCAGTCTCCGTATCGATGTTTGCTGTTGCTTCATCCAAAATCAAGATAGCTGGATTATAGGCAAGCGCCCGTGCAAAGGAAATGAGCTGTCGCTGACCAGCAGACAACGTGCTCCCCTTTTCAATCACTGGTTCATCATATCCTTTAGGAAGCTGATTGATGAACGGCTCTGCCCCGACATCGCGTAATGCTTTTTCCACTGTATCTCTCGTGATCGCCGGGTCATCCAAGCTTACATTGGAAGCGATAGTACCTGTAAAAAGGAATGGATCCTGAAGCACGATTCCCATATGCTTCCGCAGATCTTGCCGTGTCATCTTCTGGATATCTTGCCCATCAATCATAATTTTCCCATGTTCTACATCGTAAAAACGGAATAACAGATTCATGATCGAACTTTTACCGGATCCCGTATGACCGACAAGAGCAACAGTCTGCCCTTGTTCAGCTTCAAAAGAAATGTTTTTCAACACATATTCGTCCTCTTTATAAGCAAAGGTTACATCATCAAAGACGACATTCCCTTTATAGCGGGGAACTTTCGTATCAGAAACGTCTTCCCCTTCGCGATCCAACAGCCGGAATACACGCTCACCAGACACGAGTGCCTGTTCCAGGTTGGCTAGCTGGGTTACGATCCCTGTGATCGGTTGGAAAAGACGATTTAAATAGTCGACGAATGCATATAAAACACCGACGGAAACGGCAGTCGTCGCCGTCAAGGATGCACCTCCGAAATACCAGATCAACGTCACGAATGCAATGTTGCGGAGTAAGTTCACGAGGTTGTGGGACATCAATGCATCCAGATTCAAAAGCTTGTTACGATAACTGAAATACTCTTCATTTATCTTTTCGAATTCATCTGTTGTCTGCTTTTGGCGGCGGAATGCTTGGATGATGGTCATCCCCTGGATGGACTCATTGATCATCGCATTCAAATCACTCAAGCGCTGACGGATGAGATAGTTGTATTTTGACGCATATTTACGGTACATGATGATCCAGATGAACATGATTGGAATGATGACAGAACAGATCATCGCCAACCGTACATCAAGGAAAAACAATGCTGTCAAAATTCCGAGGATGTAAATGATTCCGGTAAAGAACTGAGCAAGCACTGTTACATATAACTCACGGATTGCCTCAGTATCATTCGTAATCCTCGAAACGACTTTTCCGGCTGGCAAGTTATCAAAATAATTGACTGGCAGCCGTTGAATCTGTCCGAACACATCGGTTCTCATGTTCTGTATGATCCGGTTCGCCGATTTCTGCAGGAGATACTTCTGCCAATATGTGAAGATAGCTGAAACCACAAGCAATCCCATATAAAAAGCACTCAAATAGATCAGCCATTTCACTTCTGGACGATAAAAGGCGAGCAGTTGATCGGACGATAATTCTTCGGCTTCATAAACCGCCTTCTGATCTCCTTTCTCGATTATGATTGAACTACCTTCAACTGAACGGTTCCCGTCAAAATCGATCGGTTCATTGATAAAATAGTAGTCTCGCTTCACCTGGAGGATCCGGGCTTCCGGGTATTCTGATGCATCTTCTTCAAAATATTCCGTCCGAATATAGTGGTTCCCTTTGTATTCGACAGTCTCCTCCATAGGACTTTCCACCTGTATCCATGGCTTTTCAATGCCGAGGATATGGTTATCGATCATTTTCTTCGCGATGAATGGTCCTGTCAGTTCTGCACTGACAGCCACTGTCAACATCGCCAAAGCTATAATGATCATTTTCTTATATCGTAATGCGTATTGAAATAATCTTTTGCCCACGCTCATTTTGTTACACCACACCTTCTGAGAGGCCGTCTTCTAATTGCTGTCTTTCATACTGTTCTTTATACCAGCCTCCGGTTTTCAATAAGTCTTCATGTGTTCCTTCTTCAATGACACAGCCCTCATCCATAACAAGGATCCAATCCGCGTGTTGGACTGCAGACAGGCGATGTGTCGTAATGAACGTCGTCTTCCCGGATCGTTCATTTCGGATACTTTCAATGATTTTAGCTTCTGTTTTCCCATCAACCGCTGACATCGCGTCATCTAGCAGAAGGATGTCTGGATTGACGAGCAATGCACGCGCAATCGAAATACGCTGTTTCTGTCCTCCAGAGAGCGCGACACCTTTCTCACCGACCAACGTTTTCATGCCTTGTGGCAGATTGTCGATGTCGTTGGTGAGCGACGATAGATCGACGACTTCCTTCAAGCGTTTTTGAGAAGTCTCCGTGAGCCCGAACTGGATATTCTCTTTTACAGATCTGGAAAAGAGAACTTGCTGCTGTGGAACATATCCCATCCAGCTCTGAATCTGTGAAATTGGAATTTTGTCAATCGGGACACCAGAAATAGAAATCTTCCCGTCTCCTAACGGATATTCACGTAACAGCTGCTTGATCAAGGTCGTCTTTCCGCTACCAGTTTTTCCGACAATCCCCAGTGTCTGCCCCTGTTTCAATGTGAAGGATACATCTTTCAAGTTATCAACTTGAGAACTTGGATATCGGAAGGTGACATTTTCAAACTTGATTTCGCTAGCTTCAGAGATCACCTTGACTCCGTCACCATCTTTAACATCTGGTTCATAATCAAGGGTATTGTTGACTCGATCCAGGGATGCATTGCCCCGTTGCATGATATTGATCAGTTCACCGATCGCAAACATCGGCCAGATCAACATTCCAAGATAGACGTTGAAGGAAACTAGCTCTCCTAACGTGATCGTTTTGTGGAATACGAGGAATGCCCCATATCCTAATCCAATCAGATAACTGACACCGACAAGCACTTTGATTGTCGGCTCGAATAGGGAATCGATACGTGCCACTGAAACGTTCTTTTTATAAACATCATCTGCAAGGTTTTCAAAGCGTTTGTGGTCTGCTTTCTCCTGGACATAAGCCCTGATGACACGAACACCTGATACGGACTCAAGAACCTGGTCATTGAGCTCACCAAATGAATCTTGGGCAGTTGTAAACCGTTTATGCATAAGCTTTCCGTAACGGTTCATAAGGATTGCCATGATCGGAAGCGGAAGCAATGCTGCAAGCGTCAGCTTCCAACTGATCAAGAAGCCCATTACGAAAAGGATCGTGATCAAAAAAAACGTTGAATCAATCAATGTTAAAATTCCGAATCCAGCTGTCATTGAAATCGCTTTAAGGTCGTTTGTCGCTCTCGCCATCAAATCCCCTGTACGATATTTCTCATAAAAGGTCGGAGTCATTTTCAACAAATGACGCATGAAGCTTGAGCGCATCGTACGCTCGACTAAAAATGCTCCTCCGAACAGCTGATACATCCATATGTAACAAAGGATGTAGTTGACCACCATAAGCGCTAGATAGAAACCGACGAACTGAAATAATCGTTCTGCCGTCAATGACCCGATCGTCATTTCATCAATCGCCATTCCAATCAGCTTTGGCGGTACAACCTCGATCAAGTTGACGATCTGAAGCAATACGATTGCGATCGTATAACGCTTCCAATGTCTTTTAAAAAACCATCCTAGTTTGATTAGTACTGAAAACATGCTTTATCCCCTCTCCTGCCTTTGGTTTTTCCGTTGAATTGTCAGCCGCCTTCAATCCGATCCAGCAGCCTTGTTTGGTATTGATTTTTCACTTTCATCTTCATTTCTCCCTTCGGATTTTGAACATATATAAGAAAGTCTGGCTGGGCCAAACTATTCTCCAAATCCCCTAAAAGAAAAAAAGAAGTATGCCGCACGTTCGCGACATACTTCTTCCCTGGAAAACGGAACAGAAATATAAAAGCTCACGCCGAAAAATTGGGCGCAAGCTGATCAGACACACTAATATGAATGAAAAGGTGTTTATCGGTTCACGCCACACATTATAAAGTTGTTTGAGAAAGACACGACAATTCCTTTGTTCTTGCCTTTGATCAAATCGATATATTTCTGCATGACGCTAACCTCCTTTTCTTTTTTTTATAGTTTTATCTAAGTACTGTAAAATTTTATACCAACCGTTTCCATTTGGCAATAGACTTTTGGCTATTTTTCAAATTATTTTACAATTCTATGATTCCTGCGAAATTCACAGCAACGAATTTCAACTAAGCATTTTATTTTTTCACCCAATATTCACTGCCGTCCTTATTACGATCCAAGAATCCATATTCGATGAGATAACGTCTGACAGTAATATAGTCATCAATGATCGGTTTCAGCACTTCATTGACTTCCTTTGTAGGTTCTTTCAGGATCGAACTTTCGAATAATATGCTGGAGTACAATGATTTTCCGCTTCTCTTTACTTGGAAACTGACTAAGAGGTCCATCGGGTCCCTTTTTAAAATAAGTAGACATCACCTTTTCTCGTTCCTTTGTCGTAATCGCGTACCGTTCATCCACTTGCGTCGCCCCCTTATGAATTTGGACAAGGTCATCCTTTTGATCCGGTTTCTTCAAAAGCTCCATGATCGCTAGGAAAACTTTTGCTTGATTTTCTTTTTCTTTCAGCTTGAACCGATGTGTACGAATTGTTGATGTACTTCCCACATCAAGATGTTTGGCAATTTCCTTATCTGTTTGACCACTCTTAAAGCTCATCAGGATCTTCCGTTGAACGTCTGTCAGCCCTGTATACTTTTTGTTCATACTTAACAAGTAATCGAGCATCGAGCCATGTTCATCAACGATATGCTGTTTGATTACACGTCCTGCCTCCATGAAAAGCCCTTCAGTCCAGGGATAGATCAAGCCCTTTTGAAAACTCTTGCCGCATATGAGGCAGGTAAATACTTCTCTTTCACCACCAAATATAAATCCTTCTTTCAATTCCTCTATATTGGCATTCCAGAAAAGATCTGGATCACTCATTTTGTAAACACTCCTAATGCAATTATCAATTAATAAGCTAACGACAGCAACCCGATTTCCAGGTATGTATTCTTGGAGTTGCTTGACTTAGTCCGAAAGTTGCTCGATCATACCTGAATGTTGCTCGACCTCATAAGTTTATCGGTGATACGTAAAGTCCTGGTGGTCTGCTAAAATGAAAAACCGCCCCGAAGGACGGATTTTATGTCATATATTCCGTTTATGCACTGCTTTCCCATCGTAAGTGAAGACGACTCCTTTGTTCTCTACTTTGGTTTCCAAGTGTACTGATCTTCCCCATATTTGATAGATATAAGGAAGAACTTTCTCAAGATATTTCAAATCGAGTTCCATATCCTCAAAATGATGGACGAGAAAGAGCTCTCCGTTTTTTAAATAATCCCCATCATTGACCGTAATATATGGGAATCCACCGTTAACTCTGCTGGTGACGAGTTGATCACGGACCTCTTCCCACATTTTTGTCGTGATTCTGTAGTCTTTGCCCTGCTTCTGGAAGAGATATAGATCCTCCCTGTTGCATAGATCCTTCGTCAAATAATTGCGGATGAACGAAATATCAGACTCGATTTCACGTACTTCAAATATCTTCTCTCTTCCGCTTCCTTTCTCAACACCTTGCTTTTGCAACTCTTCTGAAGGATTATTGTAGGTTTCCTCGATATCCTCGAAAATCTTCAACCCTAGGTAATACGGATTAATCGAAGTCCGGGACGGTTGCACAACACCTGCATTCAGCTTCGCAAATTCGACGACTTCATCCGATGTCAGGTCCATCTCTCGTAAAATACGTGCATGCCAGAAGGAAGCCCAGCCTTCGTTCATGATCTTCGTCTCCAGCTGTGGCCAGAAATACAACATTTCCTCTCTCATCATTGAGAGGATATCCCTTTGCCAATCCTCCAACTCACGGCTGTATTCTTCAATAAACATCAACAGATCTTTCTCAGGTTGAGGCGGGATCTTCCGTTTCTTATTCGATTTTTTCTTTTCTTTTTTATCGTTAGGATCCATTTCCCACAAATCATCATAAGGGGTCGGTTTTCTTTCAAGTTCTTCCTCTTCATCCTTCCAATTGTAATTGAGCTTCGGCCTCATGATGGAAGGATCGATATGCTCCTGGATACTTAGGACTGCGTCAAGGAAACTCTCGACCTCTTTTTTTCCATGAAGGTGCTCGTAGTTTGCAATTCGCTCGGCTGTAGACGTCATGCTTTCGACCATATCCCGCCGAGTATTCGTGAATCGGATATTGTTCTTGAAAAAGTCACAGTGGGCGAGCACATGCGCGATGATCAGTTTGTTCTGAATCAATGTATTGCTGTCCAACAGGAACGCATAACATGGGTCAGAGTTGATGACCAGTTCATAAATCTTGCTTAAGCCAAGATCATATTGAAGTTTCATTTTATGGAATTGCTTACCGAAGCTCCAATGGGAAAAACGAGTAGGCATTCCGTAAGCACCAAATGTATAGATGATATCAGACGGACAAATTTCATAACGCATCTGGTAAAAATCAAGCCCGAATCCCTCAGCGATTTCTGTGATCTCGTGAATGGCGTTAATTAACTCCTTATGTTCCTCAATGCTCATCCCAGTCCCTCCTAAAAAAGGATTCTATAAGACAATGTATGTCGTAAATCCCTTTTCATGAACAGGAGAGTGAATTCGTCATCCCGGAAAATTAGTAGGTTGAAGAAGCTGTCCAGTGGTCATGATTTCAGCGAATTCTTCATGAAGATTCACAATCGTCATTTGGTGGATATCTTCAGCAAGATGAAGCTTTCCATCCGGACCTTTTCGATCGAATGTCGCACAGGCATCTTCCACCAGAATTGGATTAAAACCGTAGTTCCCTGCCATCCTCGTCGTCGTTTCTACACAATGATTTGTTGTAAGCCCTGAGATGGCGACATTTTTACAATCGAGTTCGGTTATCCGCTGATGTAAGTCTGTTCCGATAAAAGCACTATTCACCTTTTTCCGGATGGTCACTTCATCACTTTTTGGGCTGCAATTTCCCTTGAATTCAACACCTTCTCCCTTAATATAAAATAAAGAAGCAGGATTGTCTGAAACATGTTGGACAAAAAAAATCGGCCGCGAATGCTTTCTCCAATACCTGATCAAATCAGCAATATTCTCTTCAGCATCATGGTTGTTCCTCTTTCCCCAACTAGGATGGAAAAATGCTTTTTGCACATCGATAACAATTAACGGTGTACTTTTATCTATATTCAATGTCAAACCTCCTCTGAAGTAACTACAGTTTTTATTTCTTCATTATTTTAATAGTCCCTTCTTCTTCCTACTAAAGTTAAATAAGCGGAAAATTCAAAATAAACAGTTAAATATGATTTGATAGGATTTCAGCTTCCAAATAATACCCTGTGCCGAGATTATTTATCCTTAGAACGGATTTGAATCATATAAAAGTCAATGTAACCGCTTACCTGGACTTTTTCGCCAATATACAACCTATTTGATGTGAGCTGTTGAATTAATTTTCGTGAGTGTTACGATAAAAAACGTTAATTATTGGACGGAAAAAGGAGAGTGGTTACTTTGATGACACAACGTGTCGCCTTTTTAGGCGCTGGTAATATGGCTGAAGCAATGATCTCAGGAATCGTGGAATCCGGAAAATATGCACCAGAACAAATCATTGCGTCCAACCGTAGTAACCAAGAACGTTTAACTAAAATCAAAACGAAATATGGAATTGAAGCAGTAACAAAAGATCAATTGGATTTCAGTAAGATAGATGTATTCATTCTTGCCATGAAACCGAAAGATATTGAATCAGTTTTAGCCGATTTAAAATACCGCTTACGGCCAGATCAGTTGTTAATCTCAGTATTAGCTGGAATTTCTACCTCTTATATGGAAGAAAACTTGAATGAAGGCCAACAGGTCATTCGAGTGATGCCGAACACCTCAAGCATGTTGGGAGAATCCGCAACAGCCATCTGTCCGGGTAAACACGTATCTATGGATCAAGTATTATTGACGATAGAATTGATGAACTGTATCGGAGAAGCTTACATCATTGAAGAAAGACAGATGGATATCTTCACAGGTATTGCAGGCAGCGGACCAGCTTACTTCTATAACTTGATGGAACACATGGAACAGGCAGGATACGAGGGTGGATTGGATCGTGAGTTGGCCAGGAAAATCGGAGCTCAAACAATCAGAGGTGCAGCGCAGATGATGATTGAACGGGAAGAAACACCTGCACAGCTGAGAAAGAACGTCACTTCACCAAACGGAACGACTGCTGCTGGATTAGAAGCACTGGCTGAACATGGTGGGGGAAAGGCAATCGCTGAAGCAGTAAAAGGAGCTGCTTCTCGCTCTAAAGAACTGCGCGAAGAACTAGAAAAAGTATTTGCAGAACAGAAATAATCGAGAAATACAAATACAAAAGAGCTAAAGAAGATATGGAGTGATGGAGAAACCAGTTATGGATAAAAAACGAATTGTAATCAAAATTGGAAGTAGTTCACTAACTAGTTTACACGGAGAGCTTAGCCGTAGAAAAATAGAAAAGATAGTAGATGAAGTCGTACGATTGAAAGATGATGGTCATGAGGTCTTGCTCGTATCCTCTGGAGCAGTTGCTGCTGGCTATCGTAAGCTCGGGTTCATCTCCCGCCCAGAGTCCCTGCCGGAAAAACAAGCAGCAGCATCAATCGGGCAAGGACTTTTGATTGAAACTTACTCTGACCTGTTTATCTCCCATGGATATGTAGGTTCCCAAATCTTGATTACACGTGATGATTTTAAATATGAAACACGATATAACAATGCACGAAGCACATTGACTGTACTATTAGAAAGAGGCATCATCCCGATCGTGAACGAAAATGATACAATTACGATGGATTTTCTCAAGTTCGGTGATAACGATACATTGTCAGCTAAAGTCGCTGGACTTGTGAATGCAGACCAACTCATCATCTTATCTGATATCGATGGTCTATTCGATGACGACCCACGCAAGAACGAAAATGCTCAGCTTCTCGATCAGGTTCACGCAATCACTCCTGAAATCGAAGCTGCAGCTGGAGACCCTGGAAGTTGCGTCGGCACAGGAGGAATGAAATCGAAAATCGATGCTTTCAAAATTTCACTTGCTTCAGGTATTCCTGCATTTTTAGGAAAAGCCAATACCGGCAATATCATTTATGATGCAGTAAATCGTGAAGCTAAAGGCACGTATTTCGAACCGAAGGAAGACATTGAAAACTTGAATCAGAAGAAACAATGGATCGCCTTCAATTCAGGTCCTGAAGGTGAAGTCACGATCGATGATCAAGTGAAAGTTTCAATTCAAGAAGGAAATACAAGCCTTGCACCTACTGATTTGCATAGTGTAAAAGGACGATTCGATAAAGGGGCTGTCGTCCGTATAATGGACTTGAACGGTGAAAAAATCGGGCTAGGTGTAATGAAATACTCCTCTAAAGAGTTGAAGAAAGTCATAGATAACAAAGTGGAAGATCAACTGAAAAACTACAAGGTCGCTGCAGTGGAAAGCGAAGACTTGGTCTGTCACCTGAATGCTGCAGTACCTGTAGGAGTCTAAATAGATTATAATTTATATAGATGTGTGGCCGGAGATCCGGTCTCCCCGCTAAAATAAAAAATGGAAAGGAATTGATACCCATCACACTTACGATTGAAAAAACAAGTGTCGAAAAGCAAGCGATTGAAGCGAAGAAAGCAGCAAAAACATTGTCCTTATTGTCAACTGATGAAAAGAATCAAGCTTTACTGACAGTTGCAGATATCCTCGAAGCTGAATACGAAACGATTTTGAAAGCGAACGAAGAAGATCTTGCTCAAGGGCGTGAAAAAGGCTTTGACGCTGCGTTCATGGATCGTCTGTCACTGAATAAAGAACGAATTTTTGAATTTGCGCAAGGTCTTCGTGACGTATCAAAGCTTGAAGATCCGACAGGTGTCATAAAGTCAGACTGGACCCTTGATAATGGCTTGAATGTACAACAAGT
The DNA here is from genome assembly GCF_045920555.1 of Pseudalkalibacillus sp. A8. Taxonomy (NCBI): domain Bacteria; kingdom Bacillati; phylum Bacillota; class Bacilli; order Caryophanales; family Fictibacillaceae; genus Pseudalkalibacillus; species Pseudalkalibacillus sp. A8. Next base: position 735,726 of record NZ_CP174509.1, on the reverse strand, counting down.
GAGTGTACCGCTCGGCGTAATCGGAATGATCTACGAAGCACGCCCGAACGTGACAGTCGATGCGACAGGTCTTGCTTTGAAATCCGGTAATGCCATCGTATTGAAAGGCGGATCATCTGCCCTTTCATCAAACAAATCGATCGTTGATGTAATGCACCGTGGTTTAGAGAAGACCAATATTCCGAAAGAAGCTGTACAGTTCATCGCAAGTACAGATCGTTCAGCAACTCAAGAGCTGTTTACGATGAAAGAACACATTGATGTTCTGATCCCTCGTGGTGGTGGTTCATTGATTCAAGCAGTCGTGAACAATGCAACTGTTCCAGTACTTGAAACAGGGGTCGGCAACTGCCACATCTATATCGATAAATTTGCGGATGTTGAGAAAGCGATCAATATTCTTGTAAATGCGAAAACAGATCGTCCAGCAGTTTGCAATGCTGCGGAAACAGTGATCGTTCATAAAGAATGGCTAGACACAAATAAAGAAGCACTGAATAAAGCCTTTGAAGACCACTCAATTACAGTCCATGGTGATGATTATGCTCAGAGCATCATTCCTGGTGCTGTACCAGCTGATGAGGAAGACTGGGCAAATGAATATCTTTCGACAGATATCGCTGTTAAAACAGTGAATGAGGTAACAGAAGCCATCGATCACATTGAAGAGTATGGCACGAAGCACTCTGAGGCAATTGTGACAGAGGACGACCAAGCTGCAAAGACATTCCTAGGGCTTGTAGATGCAGCAGCTGTTTATCATAACGCATCTACACGGTTCACTGATGGCGGAGCTCTTGGTTTTGGAGCTGAAATCGGTATTTCCACCCAAAAACTACATGCTCGCGGACCAATGGGACTTCCTGCCCTCACCACTGTCAAATATGTAATGCGCGGAACTGGACAAATCAGATAAAGCTCTAGCTGAAAAAGGCCGATCTACATCAATCGATGATGGATCGGTTTTTTTTATGTTATGAGCTTAACCCAGCAATTGTAAGCCAGTTAATCACACCGGTTTAGAAGATAATTACGCCGAACAGTAGAACAGTAATAAAGACCTGGCCTGCATTGACTTACACGAAAAATCCTAGCCCCGGGACCCCTCCCTCCACTTTCATATCCGCAGGACCTTGTACATATCTTGTAATAAAGATCATTTACGGGGAGAGTTTAAGGATGAAAAAGTGGTTCGCAATCATCATTGGCAGCTTATTTATCGGTGTGGGCATCAATGGGCTTCTCGCTCCTAACCACTTGCTTGATGGCGGAATCATCGGAATAAGTTTGATTGCCAATTATACATGGGGCCTCCAGCCGGGTTTAGTCATCATCCTTTTAAGTTTGCCTCTTTATGGACTAGCCTGGTTTTACCATCGATCTTACTTTTATAACAGTTTGCATGGGATGTTGATATCCTCCTTTTTCATAGATGCGTTTGCACCAATCCGCCACTGGAGTCATCCCCCGCTATTGCTATGCGCATTGATCGGCGGCTTTCTAGTCGGGACTGGGATTGGCATCATGCTTCAACAGGATACAAGCACAGGCGGTACTGATTTACTCGCTCAAATGCTTTCCCAATTGACCAAGGTGAATGTCGGCATCCTCATCTTCCTGATTGATGCAATCGTCATTGCCTGCGGTGGTTTGATTCTTGGTACCCAGTCTTTTCTTTATTCGGTGATCACTATCGTTGCGGTCGGCGTAACGACAACTTTTATTACCCTGACGAAAAGTTCTCTTACACCTTCTAATTGACCCGCGGTGCCCAGATTATGATAGAAACACCAATGAGACATACGATCGCCCCGAGAATATCATACTGGTCAGGGGTTTTTCTATCAATCAACCATCCCCACAAAAGAGCTAATACGATAAAAACGCCGCCATAAGCTGCAAACACACGCCCAAAAGTCGGGAAAGCCTGGAAGGTCGGAACGATTCCGTAAACGACAAGAATGAGAGCCCCCACAATTCCATACCAATAAGGGGAACCTTCTCTTAACCAAAGCCAAAACAAATAGCCTCCCCCGATTTCTGCAAGTCCTGCAATGATAAATAGTAAGATTGCTTGAATCATAATTGCACCTCTTTCGTTCATCCTACCCATGATATTTTAAAGATAAGTTTAGCTAAGTCGATTATTACATAGACTGATAATAGAAGTTTACCCCTAGAAGGAGTTACGGAATGCACGTAATATAAAAGTTAGGTGATGATGGCTCTTGGCGATTTTTGTTATCTGTCCGAAATGCAAAGGTTCAGGTAAAGTATCCTCATTAATACCTTTTAATGAGGAAAAGGAAATGTCAAACATGCAAAGGTGTGGGTAAAATCAAATCCAAAAGAGATTCGCACACCACAGTAAAAGGGGCTTTCCCGTAAGTAACGTGCCAGACACCTCCTTTGAACGGAGGGTGTCACGCAATGGAAGGCCCCTTTTATATTCACGTTATATGATTGACTTTATCCATGACGTCTTTCTTGATCCTTTCAAGCTGTTCTTTACTTTCATCAAGGGAAGAAGCCTGAACACCAAAGTAAAATTTAATCTTCGGTTCAGTCCCAGATGGACGTAAGCATACCCATGATCCATCCTCAAGTGTATATTTGATCACATTGGATGGTGGTAACACGATCGCTTCTGTTTCGGTTGATTTCACCAGTAAACGCTCACGGCTCTGGTAATCTTCAATCACAGAAATCGGAATACCTTCGAATTCGGAAGGTGGCTGATTACGGAAAGTCGAAAGAATTTCCTTAATCTGTTCTTCACCCTTCTTCCCCTTCAGCGTCAACGATTCAAGTCCTTCTTGATAGTAACCATACTCTTCAAAGATTTCTATCAAACCTTCGTAGAGTGTCATGCCTTTCGATTTATAATAAGCTGTCACTTCAGCCGCCATCAGACAAGCCTGGATTGCATCCTTGTCACGGACAAAATCCCCGATCAGGTAACCGTAACTCTCCTCGTATCCGAATAAAAATTCATATTGGCTTGAACGTTCAAATTCGCCCATTTTTTCTCCGATGAACTTGAATCCTGTCAAGGTATCAATCGTTTCAAGCCCATATTTCCCAGCGATTGTACGTCCGATTTCGGAGGTGACGATCGTCTTCAGCACTACCCCGTTTTCCGGTAAAGTGCCCTGCGCTTTCCTTTGCTTCAGCAAATAATTGAGGATCAAAGCACCTGTCTGGTTTCCAGTCAGTACAACGTATTTCCCCTGGTCATCCTTAACAGCCACACCGACACGATCGGCATCAGGGTCGGTTGCGATCAACACGTCAGCTCCCTCACGTTCACCATATTGGATGGCAAGTTTAAATGCCGCATGTTCTTCCGGGTTCGGTGACTTTACTGTCGAAAACTCCGGATCTGGCTTTTCTTGTTCGCTGACAACAGTGACGTTCTTGAATCCTAAGGACTCGAGGCCTCTTCGGACTGGTATATTCGCTGTTCCATGCAATGGGGTGAAGACGATTTTCAAATCTTCTTGCTTCTTGATCAACTCACGATCTACAGAAATACCAACTAATTTTTCATTATAAGGACGGTCGATTTGTTCCCCGATGATCTTCAATAGTCCGGTTTCTTTCAACTCATTCTCATCCGAAACTTCGATTTCTAATTCATTTTCAACGTCATTCACAAAATTGATGACATCGTTTGCAGGTGCAGGCGGAAGTTGTCCTCCGTCTTCTCCATAGACTTTAAAACCATTGTATTCAGGCGGATTATGACTTGCTGTGACCACAATACCTGAGAAGGCGTTCAAATAACGAACTGCAAAAGATAATTCAGGCGTCGGGCGAAGGTCTTCGAATACATAGGTCTGAATGCCATGACGACCTAGTGTTTTTGCGGCTTCCATCGCGAATTCAGGTGACTTATGACGGGAATCGTACGCAATCACAACACCTCTAAGCTTCACTTTCTCTCCGAATGATTCTATGTATCTTGCCAGTCCTTCAGCGGCCTTACGTATCGTATACTTGTTCATCCGGTTCGTTCCAGGTCCGATTTCCCCGCGCATACCACCGGTTCCGAATTCCAATGTTTTATAAAAACAATCTTCCAGCTTCTCTTCAACATCTTTCATTTTATGCAGCTGCTGTTGTAATTCCTCATCAAGTTGTTGAAAACTGCTCCAACGATCATAATCTTTTCTCCAGCTCATGTCTTCCTCCTAAACTCATTTATAAACCGCTCATCCCTATTGTATAAGAAATTAAGGCTTTCAACCACTTCTCTGGCGAAGACTTTCCAGAAACCTGCCATAATTCCATAGGCTACCTCTATAAAATTCGTGAGTCCCAACTATTTCAGATGGGTTCAGAGATTCAGAGCCTGATTTATGTCGAAAACAGTTTGTGGCAAATAATGCAGTTACAATGTGTCACTATTCCCCGGAAAATATAAATACAGGACTTTTCACCTAAGAACGGTGTAGAATACTCTCCCATAAATTAAATAGACAGGTCGAATGCCTGTCTGCCTTATTGTAGAATTATTGTTCATCCTGCTTTTTCATCGTCACTTCGTATAGATCGCGTCTTCGGTCTCGGAGTTGCATGACGCTTCCTGACCTTCTATGTCTCCGTAAAATCTCTAAATCGACATCGCCAACCACCACTGTTTCGATATTCGGGTTACATTCACCAACAATCCCATCTCTAGGGAATGTAAAGTCGGATGGTGTAAAAATGCCTGATTGCGCGTATTGGATATCCATATTTTCCGTTTGGGGTAAATTCCCTACCGTTCCAGCTAAGACGGTGTAAACTTGGTTTTCGATCGCTCGAGCTTGCGCACAATAACGCACTCGCAAATATCCTTGTCGATCGTCAGTACAGAACGGGGTGAAGATGATCCGCGCTCCTTTATCAGTCACATATCTCGAAAGCTCTGGGAACTCGATGTCGTAACAGATCAAGATTGCGACTTTTCCGCAATCAGTATCAAAAACATTGACCTTATCTCCAGGACTGACTCCCCACCACTTCCGTTCATTCGGTGTGATATGAAGCTTATATTGCTTTTCAATCGTACCATCTCTCCTGAACAAGTAAGCGATGTTATAGATCTTGCCGTCCTCTTCAACGAAATGGGAGCCACCGACGATGTTCACGTTGTAACGGACCGCCAGCTCTGTGAAAAGTTCGATATAATCTTCAGTGTACTCAGTCAGCCTTCTCACCGCCTGGCTCGGACTCTTTTCATCTAAATAAGACATAAGCTGAGTTGTAAAAATTTCAGGGAAAACAGCAAAATCCGATCCATAATCTGAAGCGACATCCGTATAATATTCAACCTGGTTTGCGAACTCATCGAACGTATAAATCTGTTTCATCATATATTGGATTGTCGTAATCCGTACAGGGAACGATGTTTTGAAATGACGTTTGGAAGTTGCTCTATAATCGATATTGTTCCATTCCATCAAGGTAGCATGAGCATTCGATGCCTTGTCGTCAGGAAGATATGAAGGGTTTACCCGCATCAACGTAAACCCGTTCATCAATTGAAAGGTCAATACTGGATCGAAAATATTATGATTGACGACTTCCTTTACGTATTCTCTAGGTGACATTTTATCGGCGTATTTATGGTAATACGGAATCCTTCCTCCGATGATGATGCTCTTCAAATTCAGTCTTTCTGTCAACTCTTTACGTGCTTCATACAAGCGGCGGCCGATTTTCATCCGCCGGAATTCCGGATGGACCATGACTTCGATGCCATAGAGGTTATACCCTTCTGGATCATGGTTGGTGATGTACCCTTCATCCGTAATCTCATCCCATGTATGTTTTTCATCGTACTCATCGAAGTTTACAATTAAACTCGAACAAGTGCCGACTACTTTACCATCATATTCGACGCAGAATTGCCCTTCTGGAAAAATATTCAGATGACTCTCCAGGTGCTCTTTTTTCCATGGCTCCATATTGGGGAAACATACTTTTTGCAATTTAAGGATTTGATCAATATCTTTTTCTTCTATGTTCCTAAGTATGATTTTCTTTTCATATTTCGACTCATCAAACGATGACATGAACTACCATCCTTCCTTATCGCCAATCCTTCATTCTTGTTTTTAGATCTGAAGTATTCAGTTCCAATTCAATACCATCAGGGTCAAGGAAGTTCACCACTAGACCACCGCCCCGCTCGATCGGACCCCGTACAATCGGGATGCCTTTTTCTTTAAGCAGCTCTACGGTGTTGTAGAAATCATCCTCTTCAATTGAAAATGCAAAATGATCAACACCTGGGACCTCAGCTTCAGTCGTCTTCAGGCTCTTTTTCTCTAAAAGACAGATCCATGCCGAACCACTCTCAAGGTAAGCGTCCGTATTACCTAGATGGACCCTTTTCATACCAAGTATGTCTTCATAGAAATGCAATGATTCAACCAGGTCGTTTACATTAAGTGTGATGTGGTTGAAACCTATGATCGTCATATTCCCGTTTACCGTCCGTTTGAAAACTGTTCGATCATCTCATTTAGTTCCAATTCTGCGAGCGACTCAAGGCGTAAATCATACTCTTCAAACGTCAAATGACGTGTTACCATGTTCGGAATGATGACCGTATGTAATCCGGCTTTTTTGGCTGCCTTCGCACCGTTCGCTGAATCTTCAAATGCCACAGCCTCTTCAGGTTTTACGCCCAAGCATTTCACTGCTTTTAAAAAGAGAGTCGGGTCTGGCTTTACTATTTCCACATCATCTGAAGTTTTGATGCATTCAAAGTAATCGAAAATACCAAGGTTCTTAAGATGCTTTGAAACCCACTTGTAAGAAGAGCTGGAAGCAAGTCCGATCTTCAACTCTAAATGTTCTGCTGCCTCAAGATACTCGATCACCCCAGGCATCGGTCCTTTATCTTTGATGAGCTCCTGGAAAATATCCAATCGCTGCTGTTTGATGGTATTGCGATCGAGTTTCTTACCGATCTGTTTCTCCAGGTATTCATGCGCATCAAAATAATTGGAATGCGTGCCGATACATTCTCCCCAGACCTCTAATGGCAGTTCCGCCCCATGTTCTTTATAGATCTTTTGTAAAACGTCATATTCACACGACTCTGTATCTAAAATCAAACCATCGAAATCGAAAACAATCGCTTTGATCAAACTCCCCACTCCCTTTCCATCATCTAACACCAATATATAAAGAAAACTTGTCGACTGGCAAGTGATAACCATGCCAGAGACATAGTGCCCGTTAAAAAGCAATGTATCAACGCCTACTATGTATTGCATCAATTAATCTGTAATGTCGCCGCTCCCCATCTCCAAATTCAGTAAGTCGTAAAAACAAGCACCCATTAAGGATGCTTGTTCTCGTTATTGAAGGGTGTTCGGGTTCGAAGGAGTAGAAATGCTTGATAGAGCTTGGCCTGCATTGTTTGGATCATGGTCTTTCGTGGCAAGGTCTCCAAGTGAAACAATACCTACCACCTGATTGTTTTCAACAACAGGCAAACGGCGGATCTGGTTGGTGGACATCAATTGAGCAGCCTCTTGGGCACTCATATTCGGGTCCCCCGAAATGATGTTGTTGGACATACATTGAGATACTTGTGTATTTCCATCCATTCCTTGAGCTGTTGAACGCAGTGTGATGTCACGGTCTGTTATGATCCCTCGAAGTTGTCCGTTTTCTACGACCGGTATAGCACCCACGTTATATTGACTCATTAAAGCTGCTGCTTCTTTAATCGATTGTTGTGGAGAAACAGAAGCGACATTACCTGACATAAGTGAACGAATTTGATTATCCATTGTAAGCACATCCTCCTTTCCACTTTAGTTTAGCCGATGGAAATGAAGATTATTTTGCCTTTTTTTACAACGAATTTTGTATTTCATTTTTATAGCAATTCCTCTATACTTATAAAGAATCCATATTTTACATCATGAGGTGGAACAATGGCAAAAGATTATTACAATGAAATTGTCCCCAACAGTCGTAACTGTATTATTGAACAGCCCTGATTATCAAACCATTTGTCGCTGTCATAAATGTACCGTTGATATCATTGCATTGAGTTTGAACAGCATTCATTCCGCCGAGATATGTGACTTCACCGGAAAATCGCGAGCTCATCTACCAGCTGTTCAACAAAACATTCATGTGTACGATGCTCAATAAGCATATCATCAGCGCAATTCATAGTACGTAAAAATCCGAATCATGACTGATGAAACTCCGTAAAGAAACGGACTGACTTTCCATCACTTTTCATAATGATCGTACCCAGCTTGTCGGTCCGAAACACTTGAACATTGTGCGTTTTCAGCCGTTTTAAAACCTCTTTGGAAGGGTAACCGTATTTATTTTTTCGACCTACCGAAATTACAGCAAAATCCGGATTGGCCTTTTTCAACAGTCCGTTGCTTGTCCCCGTATTGGCCCCATGGTGTGCAACCTTCAACACATCAATCTTTTCGTCATCCAACCTTTTCACCACTTCATTCTCAGAAGCCATACCCGCATCAGCCATCAAAAGGATCGATTTTTTCCCATGATCGATTTTCAACACAGCTGAATGATCATTGAGTGATTTGTATTTTTTCCTTAAAGGTGCTAAAAACTCCATCTTGATATTGCGGGCCAATTTTTCTTTTACCCCGGTTTTTGCTTCTATTTGCTCCACTCCAAATTCATCAACCAACCTCATCAACCGCTTGTAATAAGTTGTATGGTATTTGACGGAAGGCATGTAGATCCTATCGATTTCAAAGGATTCAAAAATTGCGTCCATGCTTCCGATATGATCATGATGAGGATGACTTGCAATCAAATAATCGATTTCTTCAATTCCGCGTTTCTGAAGATAAGAAACGACCTTGGGACCGTCGTGTTCGTCACCTGAATCAATCAAGATATTTTTCCCATTTGACAATTCAATGTAAATACTATCCGCTTGTCCGACATCAATCACATGCATTTCGAGGTTCGTCTTCCATAACGCTTCAGCCGGTTGAGGAAATAATACGATCAGCATCAGAATTACAATAAGTAGTCTCATTCGATTTTTGAAGAACCTCCCCTTAAAATTTGCTCTTAGTTTATGTAGGAAAGGGGAGATTATTTTCCATAAAGCTGTTTTCAAAAGTTTGTTAATAATTAAATTTGAAAAGGAAAACCAGGGCAGCGGAAATATGCGAGACTCCTGCTGGAAAGCAAGCTAGGCGAAACCCCGCTATAAAAGGATCTTCGACTATAATAATGAATTTCGACTAAATACCACCTCGTCCTGCGCCTGCGGTTACTCGGCGCAAAACTAAAAGGATGGAATTTAAGTTCGTGGTCTTGTGGTGCACGTCGAAGCCAGTATAAGGAAAGCTTCTAAGAATTCTCATCGTAGAGACGAAAATGATTTCATTTTTGTGTTGACATCCGTGTGCAAGTGAGGAGGCTTGCAGATTGCCCGCGGAAAGCGAGTATATTTCCGAATTTTAATTAAAAACTTCCATAAAAATCCCTTCATCGATTATCGTTGATGAAGGGTCAGCTGGCTTATGCCAAATTCTGTTCGCCTTTCTTGAAAAAACTTCTCATCGAATGATATACATCTCTTTTTTCTTTTAAAATATAGTAATTGAATTTTGGATCTTTGATATTTTTGTATACGCTCATAAGGGTGGAGTGGCGATTGTAAGGATTCACTTCTCCATATCCGAACATATTCGACACTTCCATGATCTGTTGGACCAACTTTATACAGCGAGCATTGTCACTTGTAAGGTTGTCACCATCTGAAAAGTGGAATGGATAAATGTTATAACGACTCGGCGAATACTTACCTTCTATGAGTTCCAGCGCCTTTCTGTATGCGGAAGAACAGATCGTACCTCCACTTTCACCTTTAGAAAAGAAATCTTCCTCAGTTACAACTTTCGCTTCAGTATGATGTGCGATGAATTCAATTTCTACTGTTTCGTATTTAGACCGAAGGAAGCGTGTCATCCAGAAGAAAAAGCTTCGAGCCATGTATTTTTCCCAAATGCCCATTGAACCTGACGTATCCATCATCGCGAGGACCACAGCTTTAGATTCTGGCTTTTCTTTTTCATTCCACGTTTTGAATCGAAGATCTTCTGGAAATATTGGTATGATCGACGGATCTCCTTTCAATGCATTCCGTTTATAGGCGGTAAGGATCGTTTTCTTCTTGTCGATATTGCCCATCAGTCCTGTCTTTCTGATATCATTGAACTCGATCTTTTCAAGCACGATGTCCTCTTGTTCTTTCTGCTGTAAATTCGGAAGCTCAAGTTCTTTGAATAACAACTCTTCAAGTTCTAACAGGGATACCTCTGCTTCATAATAATCTTTCCCTGCCTGGTCGCCAGCACCTTTCCCTTTGCCAGCACCTTTATTACCATTAGGCTTTCCATCACGCGCAATGACATCACCGACTTGGCTTTCTCCGTCTCCCTGCCCGACATGCTTTGATTTATCATAATTGTAACGGATTTTATATTCATCCAGGGAACGGATCGGAATTTTAATGACATCGTGACCATTGGATAGTATGATGCTTTCCTCACTGATCAAGTCTGGTAGATTGTTCTTTAAGGCATCTTGAACTTTCTCCATATGACGCTGTTGGTCTTGATAGCCTTTTCGGTGGAGGGACCAGTTCTCCTGTGACACGACGAAATTTCCTTTTTTATTGACGGTCATTTGATTCCCCTCCTTATTTGATTTCCCCCGAAAAATAAGAGCACGTTTACTTTCGGGGGATTACTCTATCCTATGCAGTAAATGTTCAGAATTGCTAATAAATTCAAACAAAAAAGACGCCTGTCTTTATAAAGTTTTGTATCTTTCTATGGATAACTGAATTTTATCGGACAGGTTCTTAGAGATACAAAAAACGACCGAACAATTCGATCGTCCTTATCAACCAGTCCTATTCATATTTATTCAACTTCAATAATAATTTCGTTCATTTGTTTCCCTTCTGATTTCACTTCTAATTTCCATATACCATCTTCAGGGAACGTTATGGCAATCGGATACCTGTAAGGAGGGATGTTCTCCTTTTGTCCTGAAACGGTCATTTCAATCGGCTCTACTCCACCCCATTTTCGAGTCAACTCGATAGACAATTCATTATAAGGCTTCCATGTAACCAATTCACTTTCAAATACTATATCCTTTTGCGGCTCTTGATTTAATACTAGCCCAATTTCTGATTCTGATCCGGCATAGACCACAGGTTTCTCATCAAAGGTCGTTTCATACAGCCAACTCGTTCGCCACTTAGCTTCATGAAGACCATTGAAATGGGCACCCATCAAATATATTCCGACACTGGTCATTACAAGCATGGTGATCACAAAACTGCGTGTAGTTTTAAAAGCATGCATCATTTCAGAATGCGGTGCGAAAAAATAAAGTATGACGAATATAACGATCAAAATTAATATGACTCCGCCCAGAAAAAGAAACATATGTAATCATCCCTTCCATTTTACCCCTTTTTTATTAATACGTTGTATATACTATTGGGTTTCATTGTTTTTAATGCAAAGGCTTTGTTTTTCTTCATTGTTGATTTATGCGAAATCAACTCCCTTTCCGCCGGCGATCCGCAAGCCTTCTCGCTCGCACCTCAATGCAGGGTTTCGTCTGGCTCGCTTTTCCCGCGGGAGTGTCGCGAATTTCAACTAAATAATTTTCAAATAGATAATCACCAACAGTCATTAACATCGGCAATGCAAAAAAGGGATTGACCCTTTTATCGGGTCAATCCTCTTTTGGCGTTATTTATCCTCTTTATCGGCTTTAGTTTCATGTTGCTCTGGGTCTGGTACTTTACCGCTTTTCTTAACATTTTCATTCGATGAGACGTGTTCCATTACCTTGCTGTGTTCCTTCAGTTCTTTTTCATTTCTCACCATGGAGCTGTTCATTGACTCTTTTTCTTTATCATTTTTCTTAGTTATAGGCAACCACCTCTTGAACTATCGTTACCCATATTTTTCACAAAATAAACCTTTAATGGATGACCTGGAATTCAGACATCGGCCAATACCTGAGATTGACTTCCCCGACGACACTTTCAAGCGGTACGAACCCAATGTGACGGCTGTCGATACTGTGGAGACGGTTGTCACCTAATACGAAAACCATCCCCTCCGGAACGCGTTCCTTGCCAGTGATGTCTTTCAAAGTGAAGTCCCCTGTCAATTGCGAACCTTCCTGCAGATCCTTCCTGAACCGTTCTAGGTATTTCTCTTCAACCTTTTGATCGTTGATGTATAATTTATCATTCCGATATTCAACTTTATCACCTGGCAGACCAATGATCCGTTTGATATAATCCTCTTGTTCATTTGCCTTGAAGACAATCAAATCAGACCGCTGCGGCTTGGTAATATCATAATTGATTTTATTAACAATTAAACGATTACCTTCCTGAATGGTAGGCATCATAGATTCACCATATACGACATAGTTCGTGAAAAGAAAATGACGAACTATAAACGCAATCAGAAGTGCAATTCCAATCGCCTTGATCCATTCCCAAAAACTACCCTTTGTTTTGGTCATGTATGCTTACACACCCTTTTTCGTTATTATATTCAATTTACCATTTTATACAATTTAAAAGCAAGTACACCACGTGTTAAATTTTTGTTAACAAGTATAACAGACAAACGTAAGTAAATACAAAGAGAGTGCCTGGCACCGAGAATTGGTCATCAAAAAAAGGCGTGCCGCATAGGTACGCCTTTTCGTCAATTTTTGACTCTGCCGTTGTTATCGGTTCAGGAGGCTTCCGACATATCGGAGGAGTTCGTTTGCAGAGATCGAGTTATAACCATATTCATCAATCAAACGTGCAATGACTTCATTAACTTTCTTAAGCTGGGACTCATCCGGTGTTTTAGTCGAAGTGGTAATCTTTACGACGTCCTTAAGATCCGCAAACAGTTTCTTCTGGATAGCTTCACGTAAACGCTCATGTGAATTGTAATCGAATTTCTTCCCTTTACGTGCATATGCGGAAATTCGGATCAAAATTTCTTCACGGAACGCTTTCTTTGCATTCTCAGAAATGCCAATCTGTTCTTCAATCGAACGCATCAGCTTCTCATCCGGATTCATTTCATCACCAGTCAATGGATCACGGAGTTTATTTTTATTACAATAGGCTTCGACATTATCGAGGTAATTATCCATAAGCGTTTTCGCTGACTCTTCATAGGAATACACAAAAGCTTTCTGAACTTCCTTCTTCGCAATGTCATCATACTCTTTACGAGCAACGGAAATGAAATTGATATACTTCTCCCGATCCTCTTTTGAAATTGATGCATGCTGGTTCAGTCCATCCTTCAGCGACCTGAGAACATCGAGGGGACTGATGGCTGGCACGTCTTTACGGATGATTGCAGAAGAAATCCGGTTGATAACATACCGTGGATCGATCCCGCTCATTCCTTCATCCGGGAACTCTTTTTTCAGTTCTTCAACATCAGCATGATTGAACCCTTCAACATTTTCACCATCATATAGCCGCATCTTCTTCACAAAATCGACACCCTGTTTCGTCGATTCTTTCATACGTGTCAAAACAGAGAAAATCGCTGCAACCCTTAAAGCATGCGGTGCAATATGGAAATCGGCGATATCGCTGTCATTGATCATCTTTTCATAAATCTTCTCTTCTTCCGTCACTTTCAAATTATACGGGATCGGCATCACGATGATACGGGAATGCAATGCTTCGTTTTTCTTATTGGATATGAACGACTTGTATTCAGCTTCATTCGTATGAGCGACGATAAGCTCATCCGCTGAAATAAGGGCGAACCTTCCTGCCTTGAAATTCCCTTCTTGTGTCAATGATAGCAAGTGCCACAAGAATTTTTCATCACACTTTAGCATCTCCTGGAACTCCATCATTCCACGATTTGCTTTGTTCAGTTCTCCATCAAACCTATACGCCCGAGGATCCGATTCTGAACCGAACTCTGCAATCGTAGAAAAGTCGATACTTCCTGTCAAATCCGCGATATCCTGGGATTTAGGGTCAGAAGGACTGAAGGTACCAATACCTGTCCGTTTATCTTCGCTGAAGAAAATCCTTTCGATGATAACATCCTCAATGCGTCCATCATATTCTTGCTCCAGCCGCATCATGTTCAATGGTGACAAGGACCCTTCTACTCTGATCCCATACTGCTTATAAAAGTCCTCTCGCATCGATTGCGGGATCAGGTGCAACGGATCTTCATGCATCGGGCATCCCTTGATGGCATAAACGGCCCCTTCATCCGTTCTTGAGTATGCTTCCAATCCTCTTTTCAACATCGTTACAATCGTCGACTTACCACCACTGACAGGTCCCATCAGAAGCAAGATCCGCTTACGGACATCCAATCTTTTTGCAGATGGGTGAAAATACTCCTCTACTAGCCGCTCTACCGCATCCTCCAGCCCGAAAATCTGGTTGGAAAAGAAATTATATCGTTTCTTCCCATTCATTTCTTTAATTCCGTGGCTTTTGATCATATTATAAACACGAGAATGGGCAGATTGAGCAACTTCAGGACGCTCTCGTAAAATTTCAAGATATTCAGCGAAGGTACCTTCCCAAACCAATCTCTTTTCTTCTTCCCGGTATTGCTGTAATTTTCCTAAAATATCCATGAGTACCCCCTCCAAGGAATAATCGTACATGTAATACCATCGTATGCCCCGTCTTGCTTTATCATTCGATGTTCTTTTCCAACCAAATCCTCTCATACATGGTAAAATGAAGGAATGACAAACAAATAGAAGGACAGGATGTAAAATTGAAACTTTTAGCTGGATATATCGTGATCATCAGCCTGTTGAACAGTTCCTTTATGCTGACCGAGCAAGTTTGGGGAGAAATCAAGAGTGTGGAACCTCCCTCAAAAATGATAGAAAGTGAAATGCCGATCGACTCGACCCAATTGGCAAGAAGCTCAACATCCTTGCTGATGATGGCTCTATCATAGACATAATACATGGAACCGAGCATCGGATATACATACCATATGAGCAACTGCCCAGTTCGGTGATTCATGCCTTCATAGCCGCTGAAGATAATCATTTCTTCAAGCACCCTGGAGTTGATGGAACTGCAATTGTCCGTGCCATCGTTTTCAATGCGAAATCCAATTCGATTGACCAGGGTGGAAGTACGATTACCCAACAGCTGGCACGGAACTTATTTTTGTCACATACGAAAACCTACAAGCGAAAGCTCCATGAAGCCTTTTATTCCTATCGTTTGGAGCAAGATTTGACAAAAGAGAAGATTTTCGAGCTTTACAGCAATGCGATCTATTTTGGCAATGGAATCTATGGAATTGAAACAGCAAGCCAGTTTTATTTCGGAAAATCAGTCGATCAGCTTTCCCTTTCTGAAATTGCCCTCCTATGCGGGATTCCAAACAGCCCTATCAAATACGATCCCATTAAAAATATAGAACAATCGCTGGAACAACAGCGCAACGTTTTGAGGAAAATGTTCGAAAACAAATACATAAAAGAAGAAGAGTATAACATAGCAATGAGTAGTGATATCGTGCTTGACGTATCACGTCCAGTCCATGAATTTCCGGACTATATATCTTACACGCTACATGAATTGAAGAACCTTGTTTCACAATCAGAAGGCTTTGATAAGATGCTGAAAAATACTGAAAATGCAAAGGAAAAAGAAACAATCCGCTCGGAATTGGACCGTTTCGTACATCAGTTGGTTTATGAAAAAGGAATCAAGATCGAAACGAGCCTAGATAAGACCATTCAAAATAATGCTCAGAAACAATTGAACCAATTGCCGCACGATGTCGAAGGGGTCTTTGTCGTCATCGATCATACAACACACAGATTGAAGGCGTTAATCGGTGGGAAAAAAGTGAAAGCGAATGAGTTCAATCGGGCATATCAATCTTATAGACAACCAGGTTCTGCAATCAAACCATTCCTTGTCTTTGTCCCTTTTATCGAGCAGAAAGCTTTGCCGCTCAATATCCCTGTAGATGCTTCGCCATTCGGTAAACAAACGTATTGTCCTTCGAACTACGGCAATGCGACTTATAAGAACGTGTTATTAAAAGAGGCACTGGGCAAGTCGATCAACACGGCAGCCGTCAGGATGGTTGACTCAGTCGGAATTGAGCAAGCTTTTCTATTCCTTGACCTTTTTCTTTTAATAAAGTTTCAGCTAAAGACCATAGGCTCCCCACCGTCCTTGGAGGCTTTGATTACGGGGTTTCTCCATTAGAGCTGAGCAATGTTTATACGCCCTTCAGCAATAACGGTCTTTATCAGCCATCGCGGGCGATCAAAAGTGTTTATACGACTGAGGGGGAGAAGCCCTTTTCCTCATGCTGACATGACTCCGGACATCAGCGCTTTATATACTTTTAATACAGAATACGTGACACCTGTTGAAAAACTTATCCAAAAGAACAAGTGCATGAACACTAAACCGAACATCCCTGCAATCGTTAAGGCAGTGCTCGCTTTATAAACGAAATAAAAGAAATAGACCAAGAAGGACAGCAAGAATATGACCGGAAGTAAAACGGAAGATTGTATGACGACAATGGAACAGAGACTGCCGATCAGGAAAATCGAACTTCCCGCCCGGATCCTGTTCAATGTGTCCCCTTCACTTTCTTTTGAGAAGAAAAAAAGTGATAATTCGACTAATGTATCGGAAATCAATTTAAGGGCTGCAAACAACATGAAAAACAACAGAGCACAAACGAACCAAAGAGCAACCTGGACCCTACCGATTGAAAACAACTCGGTCATCCCTCGGTATATTCCAACCCTTTCAAGCTGCTCCACCAAATAACCTTGTGAATAATATCCGAAAGATGCACTGAACAAAATGATTGCAAATAACGGAAAATACCCGGTCAAATATGTATTTTTCCCAATCATGACATTCCCCTAATTTTTTCTAGTATCTCACTCCATTATTACATTTTCGTCACAGTTTTTCATACACTTTTCTGTTATATTTGCTATAATGGGATGTATGAATGGATATACTATGCTCTAAAGGAGGATGTTATATGAGCTTTATCCTCATTTTAGCTGTTATTTTAGCCTTTTTAGTTTCGATCTTTACAGCTGGATACAACGATCGTCCAGGTACAAGAAAATAAGGTGGTATCTACATACCACGAAAAAACGACTGAATGATTCAGTCGTTTTTTATTATCATCTTAAATGAAGATAATCCTGTTGTCTCAACGCTTCGTATACGAGAATCGCCGCCGTGTTTGAAAGGTTCAATGAGCGGACATTCTCATTCATCGGTATTCTTAAACATCGCTCTTTATTGTTCTTGATGATTTCGTCCGGAAGGCCATTCGTTTCACGGCCGAAAACAAAGTAATAGTTCACTTCAGGATTGCTGTAATCAAATGAAGTATGCGGTTTCTCACCATACTTCGTAAGGAAGAAATACTCTCCCCCAGTTTTCTCGAAAAATTCATCTATCGAGTCATAATAAACGATATTCACGTGTTGCCAGTAATCCAATCCAGCTCTCTTGAGCATTTTATCATCAGTAGAAAACCCGAGCGGGCGAATCAGATGGAGTGTCGTATCTGTGGCAGCACAGGTCCTTGCAATATTACCTGTGTTTGCGGGGATTTCCGGTTGGAAAAGTACGATATGTACAGCCAAATCATTTCACCTCTATAACCATTAAAACTGAAATCTCATCTATTATAGCATGTCCAACCCGCTACGGAAATTGACAACGGAAAAAGATTCGATATTTACCAAAACAAAAAGACGGATGTATATTATCCGTCTATGATGCGAAAGAATTTGTATCTGATTTCTGGTGTATAGGCAGTCGAATCCGTGTAGTCCCAATAGCGCATCCGGCTGTTGTGTGTATGGGCGTTAACCAGCGGCATACCTTGCTCATCCCTCGCTACGACAATCGTATTATGCTGCCATCTCCCATCCCCATTGAAGTCATAGCAAATGACATCCCCTGGCACCAGCTGCCCAGCTGAAGGCATTTCCTGTCCGCGTAATCCTTGCTTGGAGCCGCTTAAATGCCACCTTAACGTATTTGCGACGGCCCAGCTATAGCTCCAATTGTTATTTCTGTACCACCAACCCTTAGAACGACTCGGATATCCTCTCATTGGAGCACCGCCTGAATGCAAGCACTGTGAAATGAAGTTTGTACAATCATTTTCAAACAGTTTATAAGCAGGATTATGCGAATTCCACCAGCGCTCTGCATATTTTACCGCTTCAAGCCGGTTGTACTTATAACGAGGCATCGACATCACATCTTCATCGCGTTCGACCGTCGGCAGTTTTGATTGAAAAAGGCCTTCCTGCTCTATTGACTGGTCTAGCTCGATTTCATTGTTTTCGATCAAGGCTTTCCGTCTTTCAAGGGATTCCTCCACATAAAAGTTGGATGGCTGTTTGATTAGGTATGATCGTTTTATCAAGTACGTAACCTCTTCTATATTTGACGCTGGAGAATCGTGGTTTAGAATCTTCGCTTTTACCTGGGCATTGACGATCACGGCATTCCTAGCCTTTAAACTCTTTGCCCTGCGGATCAATGCTTCACGTTCCAAGGTACTGATACGATTATCCCTTATACGATCCGTTGTGAAGGAGGCATTCTGTTCTTCAATAAATTCCTGTAATGAAACGAGCCAATTCATTAATACAACCCCCTCAGTCATTCTCCCTTTCATGTCTATGGTTCGACCAATAAAAAAAGAACTCTGTAAATCAGAGTTCTCGTCAGTTCTAGCAAAGCCTACTGCTTTTATGGTAGTCATTCAATTGTCATTTCTTTTTAAGAACAAACCTGTATCGGTTGTTTTTCTAAGTTCAACAAAACTTCCTTCTTATCCAGCCCGCCGCCATATCCAACGAGTTCACCATTGCTTCCGATGACACGGTGGCATGGAAACACAATTGGGAGCGGATTTTTATTATTGGCACTGCCCACAGCTCTTACAGACTTGGGAGAGCCGATCATTATCGCTACATCCTTGTAGGAGTATGTTTCTCCATATGGAATGTTTCTCAGCCCTTCCCAGACCTTTCGCTGAAAAGGTGTGCCAAAAAGAGTGATCGGGAAATCAAATTGCTGGCGTCGATGAAGAAAATATTCCTCGATCTGCTCGATATATGGGTGAAAAGCATCCTGGTCATATAAAAGCTCAGCCTTCAAACTTTGCTTTTTCAACCAAGCATTTATGATAGGAAGATTCTCCTCGATAGATCCAAAGTCAATTCGGCATAAACCTTCTTCAGTCTTTAATAATGTGAGTAGACCAATTGCGCTGTCCATTTCACCATATTGTACACTGATAATTGTGGCCATTTTATCCCTTCTTTTTACCCTTTTGCATTATCATACTGAACGAAAAATAATAAAACCATCACGTTCTCACGCGATTATCGATCATATTCAGGCTTCTATCAATCTCAGCTAGCACATCCTCGTCTTTTTCTCTCTCTTTCGCAGATTTAAGCGCAATTTCGGCTTCCGCTCCTCCAATTTTCCCGAGAGACCATGCCGCTGTCCCGCGTATGACAGGACGAGGATCTTCACTAAGAACATGCAGCAATTCCGGGAGAGCTGTTTCGTCTTTAAAATTCCCCAACGCGATAATCGCATTTCTTTGGATCGGCTTCTTGCCTCTCCAAGAACCTGATACAGGACCGAACTGCTCTCTGAATTCCCGATTGCTGATTGTCAAAAGCGGCTTCAATTTCGGTTTTGCTATTACTGGGTCTGGCTCCATTTCCGGATGGTGGTGAAAATCCTTCCCTTTGTTCTCAGGACAAACTTGCTGACAAGTATCACAACCATAGAGTCTGTTCCCGAGTTTCTCACGATAGCGCTCTGGTAGAAATCCTTTTGTCTGTGTCAAAAAGGCGATGCATTTATTAGAATCCAACTGACCACCGGTTACAAGGGCACCAGTCGGACAAGCATCCACACATTTATTGCAGGAACCACATTGGTCTGTCATCGGTTGATCTGGTTCAAATGGAATCGTTGTGATCAATTCGCCCAAGTAGACGTAGGAGCCAAACTCAGGTGTAATGGTTGCGCAGTTCTTACCGCTCCAACCAATCCCAGCACGCTCTGCAACCGCCCGATCCGAAAGTTCCCCTGTATCGACCATGGATGCAATTTTCACTTCAGGCTGCAGTTTGATAATATATTGCTCCAGCTGGTTCATTTTATCACGTAACACGTCATGGTAGTCTCTGCCCCATGAAGCCCGGCAAAAGATCCCTCTACGATCTTCTCTTGTACTTCTCGGTGCATCCTTCATTTTTGAAGGATACGCAAGCGCAATCGATATGATTGACCTCGCTTTCGGAAGCAACAATTCTGGATGAGTACGTTTTTCTATGTCCTGCTCTTCAAATCCAGATTGAAACCCGTTTTCCTGCTGTGTCCGAAGCCGCTCCTTCAATTCTGTGAATGGATCAGCTGTCGTAAATCCTATCTTATCGATGCCTATTGATTTACTATATGCAATTACTTTTTCTTTTAACTGGGCACCTGTCATGGTTTGACCCCCTTTCTTTAAAATTTGGCATTATTATTCTTCATTGTTGATTTCTGCGAAATTCACTCCCTTTCCACGGGCTAAAGAAAAGCGGAAGCGACCCGCTTAGTCCCGTAGGTCACTGGAAGACTGACGAGGAGGCTCGAACCAAACAAAGTTCGGTTCTGCGTGGGCTCATACATAAGATGTAAATCAATGTGTCGACCGCCTCGGAAGTTTGAAGTGATCCAAGTGACGGGTCGCTCAGCTGGGCATCACCTGTTTGCATCCAAACTGCGGGGTCTTGCCTGGCTCGCTTTTCCCGCAGGAGTGTCACGAACTTCGCTTAAAGAAAAATGCTATAAAAAATCAACCACAAGATTTAGCAGCGCCTAAATTTCATAAGAAAAAGCTACTTGCGAATAGCTAGCGTCCTTAGTCTATTCAGTGCTGAAGCTAATTCTAACATACGCGGGCGCACCAAGTCACCAGGGTGCTGATTGGGAAAGTCTGTAAACGATGATAGGCCTTCTTCGTTGATCTGCCTGTCCACTTTTTGCAAAATTTCTCCGATCGATAGCCTGCCGAACCACTTCTTCTTTTCCAAATAAAAAAGAATTTCGGCAATCGCTCTCGTCTGACTTGGATCAGTCAATTGCTCGACATAGTCGATTTTGATATCCACCTTGCCATATTGAATCGAGTAGAGCCCTCTAGCCGTGACTTTTGAACGTTTCCCTTTCCGGCTGTCTAAACTTTCAGGATGAGGTATTCTTTTTTGTATTTTTCCAAAGTGAGTCCCGCCTTCTTTCTTCCGGTCAGCGACCGACTCTTTGGCAATTTTTCTAGCGTCTGTCGTCACATCGAAAGGACGGTATTGGTCCATCAACAGGACCGTATCTGCTACTTCAAAATAATCACCAGAACCACCCATCACCAAAATGGTGGAAACCCTGTGGTCTTCATACAGCTGCCTCACTTTATCAATGAATGGGGTGATCGGTTCTTTATCCTTCGAGACGAGTTGTTGCATACGCCGATCACGGATCATGAAATTCGTGGCACTGGTATCTTCATCAATCAAAAGAGCCGTTGCCCCTGCTTCTAGAGATTCGATGATGGTGGCAGCTTGCGATGTACTGCCGCTAGCGTCTTCAGAAGTAAAGCTTGTCGTCGTTTTTCCAAAGGGCAGGTTCTGGATAAATGGTGAAATATCAACATCGGTAATTTTGCGCCCATCCTCTGCACGTACCTTCATCGCTCCCGGATCGGTGAGGACAAATTCCCTGCCATCCCCTTTGATATGATTATAGACCCCTCTTTCTAACGCCTCCAAAAGGGTGCTTTTACCGTGATAACCTCCACCTACGATCAGTGTGATCCCTTCTTTGATGCCCATTCCTAAGACAGGCTCCTCTTGATGGGGTACCGGAATGGCGACCTTTAAAGACTCAGGTGTTTCAAAAGGTATGACTTCTTTTGTTTTTAATGGACGATTGCTGATCCCGCTCTCTCTTGGAAGGATGGCACCATTAGCTACAAATGTCACGAGCTTATTGGCTTTCATATACTCCCGAATCGCTAACTGCTGGTCAGAAAGCACTACCGCATTCCAAATCGTTTTTTCGGTAATGGAGAAAATGGAATCCTTTAAAATCTGCGGTAGGATCGAGAGAAGCATTTTCTGAGCCTGACGTCCGAGTACACTGCGTCCCTTTGCAGGAAGTCCGATGGATAGACAAATGGTGACAGTGTCAGGAGTAAGCTGAACAGCCGTCCGCTGTAATACCTCTTGTCCCGGTTGATCAATCGAAATCAACCCACTTTTACCAGTACCGCCAGCCCTTTGATCCGTATTGTTGATCGCTTGAGCCACAATTCTTGCAATCGTATCCTCCACACTTGTTTTTCGGGCTGATGTCGATTCCCATTCTTGCTTCAGGATGGTTTTCGTCCTAGGAATCGCCATTCTTATTTTAGACGGCGAAGCAAACGGGTCCCCCTGGACATAATCGATATGCAATGTAAAGTCGTTAAAACGATAGCTGCCACGAATATCTTTATATGCTTTATATCCTTTTCCATCTATTCTTTGAAGTAATTGCTGGAGGTGTTGCATTGATGATAAGCACTCCTTTTCATACTTAAAATTCTTGTATGGTACACTAATGAAAAATACATAAAACGATGAGGTGAAGCATTATGAACATATCCATCTCAGATAAACTGAAAGAACTTCTTCCAGATTTTAAAATAGGGATCATTCATTACAATGATATCACGGTTGATGAATCACCTAAAATGTTAGCGGGCCGGTTACAGCTTTTTCAAGAATCCCTGATGCTTGAAGCAGAATCCAAGCCTATTTCATCAATAGAGCCGATTCAGGAATGGCGCAAGATTTTCAAAAAGGTTGGTACTGATCCAGCTCGTTACCGTCCATCTTCAGAAGCACTGCTTCGGAGAATATATAAAGGATCCCAGTTAGGTGCCATTCACTCAGCAGCCGATACCAACAATTTTTTCTCCTTACAATATCAAATCCCGCTTGGTATCTATGATCAAGCAAAGATTGATGGAAATGTACTCTTAGATATCGGATCTGATGGTGATGAATACGAAGGTATAAATGGCCGTGTAGTCGATATGAAAAATAAAATACTAACAAGGGACGATAGTGGTCCTTTCGGAAGTCCAATCGTTGATTCAAAAAAGACCATGGTTACAGAACAGACGACGCAAGCACTTCATTTCGTCTATTTTCAGCCTTCCCTTCCTGATTCAGATGTAACGGAAATGCTCCAAGCAATTGAGAAGATGTTTGTCCAAATCCATGGCGGAAAAGCTCAATCTGAAATCATCGAATGAACGATGGAGCATGGCTCCCTTTGGCTGACTATGACATAAAAAAACGCAACACCCCGTAATTACCGAAGCACTGCGTTAAACTTGTTTTAATCATTATAAGTACAATCGAATAAAAATATGTACAAAACCTCCAATTAAAAGGAGGTTTTTTTCATTAAGCTAGACTTTGTGAGTGTCCTTTATTGACGACCAATAAAGCATGGATAGCACCAGGCAGCCACGCAATGATTGTAAGTACGATATTGATCAACGTTTGTGACTTGCTGCCATGTAGAAATACTGCAAGAGGCGGAAGCAAAACAGCTAATAGATAACGCATCATATCTCCTCCTTCTTTGTTTGTATTTCTAGGCATTCCCCCGCTTGTACAAATCTAAACAAGTCAAAAGTTTACAGGAAAGCAATCAAAAAACATCCCTTACATATTGTAGGGGATGTTGAGTATGTAATGGTACCGGTGGTCGGGGTCGAACCGACACTCCGTGAGGAACACGATTTTGAGTCGTGCGCGTCTGCCAATTCCGCCACACCGGCATGTGTCTATATATATTACTATTAAGTTAATGGTGCCGAGGGCCGGACTTGAACCGGCACGGTAGTCACCTACCGCAGGATTTTAAGTCCTGTGTGTCTGCCAATTCCACCACCCCGGCTGGGTAGTTTAGATGGAGGCGGCACCCGGATTCGAACCGGGGGATAAGGGTTTTGCAGACCCGTGCCTTACCACTTGGCTATGCCGCCATACCTCATTTTATGCTTTACGCAAAAATGGAGTACCACTTTCGGCAATTCTTTTAAGTTGAATGGAGCGGAAGACGGGATTCGAACCCGCGACCCCCACCTTGGCAAGGTGGTGTTCTACCACTGAACTACTTCCGCGAAAATGGCTGGGCTAGCTGGATTCGAACCAACGCATGACGGAGTCAAAGTCCGTTGCCTTACCGCTTGGCTATAGCCCAACGCATATGGGGCGACTGATGGGAATCGAACCCACGAATGCCGGAACCACAATCCGGTGCGTTAACCACTTCGCCACAATCGCCATAATTAAGGTTTTAAAATATAAATTGGCAGGGGTAGTAGGAATCGAACCCACACTGGAGGTTTTGGAGACCTCTGTTCTACCGTTAAACTATACCCCTAAATGGTGGAGGGGGACGGATTCGAACCGCCGAACCCGGAGGGAGCGGATTTACAGTCCGCCGCGTTTAGCCACTTCGCTACCCCTCCAAAAGAGACAATTTATATTGTAGTACAGATTACAAAGTGATTCAAGACCTAATTTCAGGAATCAGAACCAAACTCTGCATATAAATGAAAATGGTGCTGGCCAGAGGACTTGAACCCCCAACCTACTGATTACAAGTCAGTTGCTCTACCAATTGAGCTAGGCCAGCAACATGGTGGCTCGAGACGGAATCGAACCGCCGACACGAGGATTTTCAGTCCTCTGCTCTACCGACTGAGCTATCGAGCCAAGATGTATAAATGCTAAATTTGTTTTTAAATGGCGGACCCGACCGGATTCGAACCGGCGATCTCCTGCGTGACAGGCAGGCATGTTAACCCCTACACCACGGGTCCATTTGGTTGTGCACCCCTTCGGGTACTCCATATGTTCATTGATCGAAATTATGATGAACTTAAATTGGTTGCGGGGATAGGATTTGAACCTACGACCTTCGGGTTATGAGCCCGACGAGCTACCAGACTGCTCCACCCCGCGACGATATTAGTATATGGACAAGTTATGTCTTAAATGGTGGAGGATGACGGGATCGAACCGCCGACCCCCTGCTTGTAAGGCAGGTGCTCTCCCAGCTGAGCTAATCCTCCATATGAATGGTGACCCCTACGGGATTCGAACCCGTGTTACCGCCGTGAAAGGGCGGTGTCTTAACCACTTGACCAAGGGGCCAATAAAATTATGTTGTATAGATAGTTCATATGGCGGAGAGCGAGGGATTCGAACCCTCGGTACGGGTTTAAACCGCACACACGATTTCCAATCGTGCTCCTTCGACCTCTCGGACAGCTCTCCGTGGCTCCACAGGCAGGACTCGAACCTGCGACCGATCGGTTAACAGCCGATAGCTCTACCACTGAGCTACTGTGGATCGAAATGATCAGCCCGGCGACATCCTACTCTCACAGGGGGAAGCCCCCAATTACCATTGGCGCTGAAGAGCTTAACTTCCGTGTTCGGCATGGGAACGGGTGTGACCTCTTCGCCATCGTCACCAGACTGTATGAAATTCAAGGGATACTGTTCCCTCAAAACTAGATAACGGTTCTTGAAAACATCGTCGATGTTAAATAAAGTGGTTAAGTCCTCGATCGATTAGTATCTGTCAGCTCCACGTGTCACCACGCTTCCACACCAGACCTATCAACCTCATCATCTCTGAGGGATCTTACTCGCTTAACGCGATGGGAAATCTCATCTTGAGGGGGGCTTCATGCTTAGATGCTTTCAGCACTTATCCCGTCCACACGTAGCTACCCAGCTATGCTCCTGGCGGAACAACTGGTACACCAGCGGTGTGTCCATCCCGGTCCTCTCGTACTAAGGACAGCTCCTCTCAAATTTCCTGCGCCCGCGACGGATAGGGACCGAACTGTCTCACGACGTTCTGAACCCAGCTCGCGTACCGCTTTAATGGGCGAACAGCCCAACCCTTGGGACCTACTTCAGCCCCAGGATGCGATGAGCCGACATCGAGGTGCCAAACCTCCCCGTCGATGTGGACTCTTGGGGGAGATAAGCCTGTTATCCCCAGGGTAGCTTTTATCCGTTGAGCGATGGCCCTTCCATGCGGAACCACCGGATCACTAAGCCCGACTTTCGTCCCTGCTCGACTTGTAGGTCTCGCAGTCAAGCTCCCTTGTGCCTTTACACTCTGCGAATGATTTCCAACCATTCTGAGGGAACCTTTGGGCGCCTCCGTTACACTTTAGGAGGCGACCGCCCCAGTCAAACTGCCCACCTGACACTGTCTCCGGACCGGATCACGGTCCTGGGTTAGAATTTCAATACCGTCAGGGTAGTATCCCACCGACGCCTCCACCGAACCTGGCGGTCCGGCTTCTCTGGCTCCTACCTATCCTGTACAAACGATACCAAAATCCAATATCAGGCTACAGTAAAGCTCCATGGGGTCTTTCCGTCCTGTCGCGGGTAACCTGCATCTTCACAGGTACTATAATTTCACCGGGTCTCTCGTTGAGACAGTATCCAAGTCGTTGCACCTTTCGTGCGGGTCGGAACTTACCCGACAAGGAATTTCGCTACCTTAGGACCGTTATAGTTACGGCCGCCGTTTACTGGGGCTTCGATTCAGAGCTTCTCCTAATGGATAACCCCTCCTCTTAACCTTCCAGCACCGGGCAGGTGTCAGCCCCTATACTTCGCCTTACGGCTTCGCAGAGACCTGTGTTTTTGCTAAACAGTCGCTTGGATCTTTTCACTGCGGCTCTCTCGGGCTTGCACCCTATCAGAGCACCCCTTCTCCCGAAGTTACGGGGTCATTTTGCCGAGTTCCTTAACGAGAGTTCTCCCGAGCATCTTAGGATTCTCTCCTCGCCTACCTGTGTCGGTTTACGGTACGGGCACCTCTTTCCTCGCTAGAGGCTTTTCTTGGCAGTGTAGGATCAGGGACTTCGGTACTCTAGTTCCCTCGCCATCACAGCTCCGCCGTATGGTGGACGGATTTGCCTATCCACCGGCCTGACTGCTTGGACGCGCATATCCATCAGCGCGCTCTCCCTACCTTCCTGCGTCCCCCCGTTGCTCAAACGGAAAGGAGGTGGTACAGGAATATCAACCTGTTGGCCATCGCCTACGCCTTTCGGCCTCGGCTTAGGTCCCGACTAACCCTGAGCGGACGAGCCTTCCTCAGGAAACCTTGGGCTTTCGATGGAGAAGATTCTCACTTCTCTTTTCGCTACTCATACCGGCATTCTCACTTCAAAGCGCTCCACGAGTCCTTCCGGTCTCGCTTCTCAGCCCTTCGAACGCTCCCCTACCACTGTACCGTTAGGTACAATCCATAGCTTCGGTGATACGTTTAGCCCCGGTACATTTTCGGCGCAGAGTCACTCGACCAGTGAGCTATTACGCACTCTTTAAATGGTGGCTGCTTCTAAGCCAACATCCTGGTTGTCTGGGCAACTCCACATCCTTTTCCACTTAACGTATACTTGGGGACCTTAGCTGATGGTCTGGGCTGTTTCCCTCTCGACTACGGATCTTATCACTCGCAGTCTGACTCCCGTGGACAAGTTCCTGGCATTCGGAGTTTGACTGAATTCGGTAATCCTGTGGGGACCCCTAGTCCAATCAGTGCTCTACCTCCAGAACTCTCACCACGAGGCTAGCCCTAAAGCTATTTCGGGGAGAACCAGCTATCTCCGAGTTCGATTGGCATTTCACCCCTACCCACACCTCATCCCCGCACTTTTCAACGTGCGTGGGTTCGGGCCTCCATTCAGTGTTACCTGAACTTCACCCTGGACATGGGTAGATCACTCGGTTTCGGGTCTACGACAACGTACTCATGCGCCCTGTTCAGACTCGCTTTCGCTGCGGCTCCGTCTCTGCGACTTAACCTTGCACGTTATCGTAACTCGCCGGTTCATTCTACAAAAGGCACGCCGTCACCCGTTAATGGGCTCCGACTACTTGTAGGCACACGGTTTCAGGATCTCTTTCACTCCCCTTCCGGGGTGCTTTTCACCTTTCCCTCACGGTACTGGTTCACTATCGGTCACTAGGGAGTATTTAGCCTTGGGAGATGGTCCTCCCAGCTTCCGACGGGGTTTCACGTGTCCCGCCGTACTCAGGATCCACTCTGGAGGGAACGACGTTTTGGCTACAGGGCTGTTACCTCCTCTGGCGGGCCTTTCCAGACCGCTTCGCCTACGCCGTTCCTTTCTTACTCCGTATAGAGTGTCCTACAACCCCAAGAGGCAAGCCTCTTGGTTTGGGCTGTTTCCGTTTCGCTCGCCGCTACTCAGGAAATCGCGATTGCTTTCTCTTCCTCTGGGTACTAAGATGTTTCAGTTCCCCAGGTCTGCCTTCTCATACCCTATGAATTCAGGTATGGATCCTACCCCATTACGGGCAGTGGGTTCCCCCATTCGGAAATCCCCGGATCAAAGCTTACTTACAGCTCCCCGAGGCATATCGGTGTTCGTCCCGTCCTTCTTCGGCTCCTAGTGCCAAGGCATCCACCGTGCGCCCTTCATAACTTAACCACGTTATGAATGAACTTACACTTCTTACTTGTCATTAAATGACGTTTTCGATGTCTTGTTTTCAAGAATTTCATTATCTAGTTTTCAAGGAACAATGTTTTGAAAGAGAATGAGCTCTTTCAAAACTAAACAAAAGCCAAAGCGTGTTCCATGTCCATAAAGGACTCCTTAGAAAGGAGGTGATCCAGCCGCACCTTCCGATACGGCTACCTTGTTACGACTTCACCCCAATCATCTGTCCCACCTTCGGCGGCTGGTTCCAAAAGGTTACCTCACCGACTTCGGGTGTTACAAACTCTCGTGGTGTGACGGGCGGTGTGTACAAGGCCCGGGAACGTATTCACCGCGGCATGCTGATCCGCGATTACTAGCAATTCCGGCTTCATGCAGGCGAGTTGCAGCCTGCAATCCGAACTGAGAATGGCTTTATGGGATTCGCTCAACCTCGCGGTTTTGCTGCCCTTTGTACCATCCATTGTAGCACGTGTGTAGCCCAGGTCATAAGGGGCATGATGATTTGACGTCGTCCCCACCTTCCTCCGGTTTGTCACCGGCAGTCACCTTAGAGTGCCCAACTGAATGCTGGCAACTAAGATCAAGGGTTGCGCTCGTTGCGGGACTTAACCCAACATCTCACGACACGAGCTGACGACAACCATGCACCACCTGTCACTTCGTCCCCCGAAGGGGAACCTTCCATCTCTGGAAGTAGCGAAGGATGTCAAGACCTGGTAAGGTTCTTCGCGTTGCTTCGAATTAAACCACATGCTCCACTGCTTGTGCGGGCCCCCGTCAATTCCTTTGAGTTTCAACCTTGCGGTCGTACTCCCCAGGCGGAGTGCTTAATGTGTTAACGTCAGCACTGAGGGTGGAACCCCCCAACACCTAGCACTCATCGTTTACGGCGTGGACTACCAGGGTATCTAATCCTGTTTGCTCCCCACGCTTTCGCGCCTCAGCGTCAGTTACTGGCCAGAGAGCCGCCTTCGCCACTGGTGTTCCTCCATATATCTACGCATTTCACCGCTACACATGGAATTCCACTCTCCTCTCCAGTACTCAAGTCCCCCAGTTTCCAATGACCCTCCACGGTTGAGCCGTGGGCTTTCACATCAGACTTAAGAGACCGCCTGCGCGCGCTTTACGCCCAATAATTCCGGACAACGCTTGCCACCTACGTATTACCGCGGCTGCTGGCACGTAGTTAGCCGTGGCTTTCTGGTTAGGTACCGTCAAGGTACCGCCCTGTTCGAACGGTACTTGTTCTTCCCTAACAACAGAGCTTTACGACCCGAAGGCCTTCCTCACTCACGCGGCGTTGCTCGGTCAGACTTTCGTCCATTGCCGAAGATTCCCTACTGCTGCCTCCCGTAGGAGTCTGGGCCGTGTCTCAGTCCCAGTGTGGCCGATCACCCTCTCAGGTCGGCTACGCATCGTCGCCTTGGTGAGCCCTTACCTCACCAACTAGCTAATGCGCCGCGGGCCCATCTGTAAGTGATAGCCGAAGCCATCTTTTAATCCTCCTCTATGCAGAGGAGAATGTTATCCGGTATTAGCCCCGGTTTCCCGGAGTTATCCCAGTCTTACAGGCAGGTTGCCCACGTGTTACTCACCCGTCCGCCGCTGACCTCTGAGGAGCAAGCTCCTCGTTGGTCCGCTCGACTTGCATGTATTAGGCACGCCGCCAGCGTTCGTCCTGAGCCAGGATCAAACTCTCCAATAAAGTGTTTGATTGCTCATTAAATGTAAATCGAAATTGATTCAGGGTTCTTATAAAAGACCCGTTTCACGCTTGGCTTTTGTTCAGTTTTCAAAGAGCTTCCCCATCAATAATAAGAACAAAATCAGATGTCTTTTATTGATGTTTTTTGTTGTCGAAGTCTTTAACAGCGACCTTTATAGAATACCATCTGTAAACCCGACTGTCAATAACTTTTTTTAAAACAAAATCCCGCCGCTTTCGCAGCGACGAGATATAATATATCATGCTCATATTTGAGTGTCAATAACTTTTTTGCTATTAATTCTTAAACCGATACGTCCTATGGAAGATCCCTATTCCCTTCGTATCCTGTCGAATGACTTGGATATATTCCTTTTCGATCAGATGCTCGATCATGGCACCTAGATCAATTTTATAATCTTCCATTTCAGGATGTACCATCAATTCATAAAACGACCAAGTTTCCGGCCGCGTATTCATGATGTCTTTGAGGTGGCGTGATCCAAGTTCAGTTTTAGCGGACAACGAGAATTCATTGGCCAGTAACAATAGTTCTATTCGTTTATTGATCGGTTCATCGCTGGAAGTAAGTTCTTCATATAACTTGTAAATCTCAGGTTCAATTTGTTTCACTTGATTCCACACAGTGACTTCTGGGTAGAAACCATGTTCGATGACGGAAAGCCGTGCAAGATGATGGAGCGCATGAATGATATTGTTATAAGCATCAAGGAAATGACCGGCATGGTACAACTCCTTTCCATCTGAGAACCTGCGGACCAGTTTTGCGAATTCTATACCGATTTTCTTTTTGCGTTCTGCTATCGGGAAATCATTTATACGTGTCTTCAGCGAATCCACAAATTCATTACGATCAAACAGAACCTTGCCGTTTACTACCCAATCTACGACCCGCCGATGAGAACCAAGCATCAACCATTGGTTCAACTGATGGAGTGTAACAACATGGAGAGCTGCTTTTTTATCTTCAAATTCGTAATGCTTCA
The DNA here is from genome assembly GCF_045920555.1 of Pseudalkalibacillus sp. A8. Lineage (NCBI taxonomy): Bacteria > Bacillati > Bacillota > Bacilli > Caryophanales > Fictibacillaceae > Pseudalkalibacillus > Pseudalkalibacillus sp. A8. Next base: position 704,281 of record NZ_CP174509.1, on the reverse strand, counting down.
CTTGCCAAGGCGTATTAGCATTTTCAACAATGATAAATAAAATCACATCAAAGTGATCGGTGGATGGGCTGAACTTTTTATTTTTTTCGATTAATAATACCCCGAGCGTTTCTTCACGACTTGCTCTTTCCTGATAGAGTGGCCGTAAAATATCTTCCATTGTACAATCATCTCCTGTGCGTATGTCCGTGGTTCGTTCCAATTTACACTATTCAATATCATTTCGGTTTTTCCTCTATGTTTATGAAAGTTAAAAGATTATTCATGATTTCAATACCCATATTTGCTATACTGTTTGGAGGAGGAATGTATATTATGGAATTGAAATATACAAGCAAGATCAATAAAATCAGAACGTTTGCCCTAAGTCTAGTGTTCATTGGCATTATCATAATGTACCTCGGACTTTATTTTAAAGCAAGTTTTACAGTGATGACGATTTTCATGTTGATCGGTTTTTTAGCAACATTATCGAGCGCTGCAGTATATATTTGGATTGGCATGCTTTCGACCAAGGCCGTCCAGGTAGAATGTCCGAACTGCCATAAGGTGACAAAAGTGCTTGGCAGAGTGGATGCATGTATGTTCTGTAAGCAACCACTTACAATGGATCCGTCACTGGATGGTATTGAATTCGATGATAAATACAATAGAAAAAACAAAAAGGAAGATTAAGAAAAGTGACCTTGAAATGGAGGTCACTTTCTTTATGAGAGAAATTATTTTGCAGGAAAAACAAGAAAAGGATGACGTCCGCTTCAAAAGAAGCTTCAGTCATCCTATTTAATGGAGCTTTTGGCATTCAGGGCATGTTCCGTACACTTCCATACGGTGATTTGCTACCTTAAAACCTGTTACGTGTTTAGCGACATCTTCAACTTCATCAAGTCCAGGATAGGAAAAGTCGACAATTTTGCCGCAGTCTTCACAAATAATATGGTAGTGATCGGTTGTTACACAATCAAAGCGACTGGATGAATCCCCATAAGTAAGTTCTTTAACAAGTCCTGCTCCTTTAAAGACGCGCAGGTTATTGTATACAGTCGCTACACTCATGTTAGGGAATTTGTCCTCTAATGCTTTATAAATCTCATCAGCTGTAGGATGAGACATTGTTTGAATTAAATACTCTAGAATCGCATGACGTTGTGGCGTAATGCGAACTCCCGCATCCTTCAACGTATCAACCGCTGTTTGTAATCGGCTTTCTTCCTGTGTCATCGTCATGCACCTCTCTTCCGAAAGACATTATTACTTTATAATATTTATAATTAGTGTACACGGAATTTGTGACGATTGTCAATTGTAACCCTTATTTTATGCTACTTTACTCCTCTTCATGTAAGATTGGTTCCGTTACATTCATTTTTTGATTCGTGTATCTTGCAGCCACAAATAAGAAATCGGAAAGACGGTTCAGATAGGAAAGCACTAATGGATTGACATTTTCTATCACCACAGCTTGCCGTTCGGCCCTCCTTACGACGGTACGGGCAACATGGAACGCCGAAGCAGCTGTCGATCCTCCAGGAAGGACGAATTGCTTCAACTGCTTCAATTCTTCATCCCAACGGTCGATTGCCTGTTCAAGATAAGTGATGTCACTCTCTTCCAATGTCCATCCCACTTTTTTGCCTGCTGGTGTCGCCAGTTCCGCTCCTACATGAAAAAGGACAGTCTGGACTTTGCGGACGATTTTTTCAAATTCCGCTTTCCATTCCCTTTGCTGCTCTTGTAAGTGGCTCAATCCCAAACCGATCATTGAATTCGCTTCGTCACATGTACCATATGCTTCTACGCGAGGATCGTTCTTCCCGACACGTTCTCCGTAAACGAGTGAAGTCGTCCCTTTATCTCCAGATTTCGTATAGATCTTCATTCATCAGTACCCCCTGGTTGGATCGATTTTGTTCAGAAATTCCCCTTCGCCTGTCCGGAATACCTTTAAATTCTCTTCAAATTGATCGAAAGCCCGGCGCTGATAAAGCGGGGTGATGCCTGAGAGGTGCGGCGTGATCGTTACGTTCGGCATTTCCCATAGTGCGCTGTCCTCAGGAAGCGGCTCTTTTTCCATCACATCTAAAACAGCATGGGCAATCTGATTTTCTTGAAGTGCTTCAATTAAATCTTGTTGATCGACGGTTGTCCCTCTTCCGATATTATGAAGACTGCATGTTCCTGCATTTTTTCAAAGTGTTCTTTCTTTAAAATTGCACTTGTTTCTGGAGTTTTCGGTAAAACGGATACTATAAAATCAGCCTTATTTAAAATATCGTCGAGCTGATTGAAGGTGACCATTTCGTTAAAATGTTCCACAGAGCGGCCACTTCGGTTCAAACCGATCGTATGCATATTGAAGGCTTTTGCCAATCTTGCTATTTCAGACCCGATAGCGCCTGCCCCAAGTACTCCAATTGTCTTCCCATATAACTCACTCACTTGTAGTTTACGGTCCCAAACTTTATTCTTCTGGTTTTCTTTGATTTTCGGGAATTCACGGATCACTTGCAGCATCATACCAATTGTATATTCAGCCATCGGTATTTTATGGATACCTCTGGCGTTGGTAACCAATATATCTTGTGCTCTTATGGCATCATAAGGCATTTTATCAAGACCGGCAGACATGACATGGATCCATTTCAACCGGTCCGCCTTTTTAATGATTTCCGGGGTTAGATCTTCACCATATGTAAGCAGGACCTCTGCATCCTTTAAATACTCTTCTGCTTCTTTTATGTTTTGACAGAACTGGAATTGGATATCTGGGTACTTTTCTATCACATCATCCTGGAGCGAATATCGGACTTTTGCCGAAGATAGAATGAACATCTTGCTAACCTCCCTTGGTTTCCTCCTTTTATTAAACAACACTTTTATCCAAATCGTCCAATCATAAACGAAATCTTCTGACTTTTTAAACTTAGACGACAAATTAAGCGAAATTCCCGACACTCCTTCGGGAACAACGAGCCAGGCGAGACCCCGCTATAAAAGGATCTTCGACTAAAAACCACCACGTCCTGTGGCGAACGTCGAAGCCACATCCATGTGCAAGTGAGAAGGCTTGCGGATCGCCCGCGGAAAGGGAGTGAATTTCGCACCTCTTCACTGAAGGAATAAGAAATGAGGCTGAACCACAGCCTCATTCTAAACGATTAAAGATTTTCTTTTATATATTCGAGTGCTTCCGTTACATGATCCTTCACACGTACTTTACGCCACTCTTTTATAAGGTCACCATCTTTATCGATGATGAACGTCGAACGGACGATTCCCATGTACTCCTTGCCGAAGTTCTTCTTCATCTGCCATACATCATAAAGTTCAGCAACTTTATGATCTTCATCCGCAAGCAATAAGAATGGAAGATCATGCTTTTCAATGAATTTTTTATGGCGGTCCACTGGGTCTGGACTCACCCCAAGAATCACTGTATTCTGATCACTGAATTCACTGTGATGATCTCTGAAGTCACATGCTTCTGTGGTACATCCTGGTGTCATGTCTTTCGGGTAGAAATACAATACAACATGTTTTCCTTTGAAATCTGAAAGGCTGACCTTCTCACCATTATTCGCCTCTAAAGTAAAATCCGGTGCTTTTTCTCCTGTTTTGACAGACATGAACGAATACCTCCTAAATTAAATAAAATCACAGTTCAAAAAGATGGCGAATTAGAAACAACACCGGCTAAAAACGTCACATGACAACGCCGGTACTAGCACGTCCTGTGCGTCGAAAATTCGCCGTTGATCATTTGTACTTTTTGAACTTTCACTATTTTAAGAGTACCCAATTTAGAAAGCGGATACAACTAATCCGATTTCCACTCATTCTCAATGACGGTCGAAAGCACAAAGGCTGCCGGCAACAGGTATCCCACCAAGGCTTCAATGATTGAAATCCATCTCCCGATCCCGATAGGCGTAATATCACCATAACCGACAGAAAGGAGTGTGACAGCACTAAAGTAAGATACAACTTCTGTCAATTCAGTATAAGTTCCATGTACAGGTGCCCCGCCTTCCATCAGGACGGGAACACCTACCATCAACAGGCTGAAATAAATGGTACCGAACCCAAGGATAATAATCGAATAGACGATGAATAAAGCGATCAGATCATCAAAAGAAATGAACTTCCGTGATTTTTTATGTAGGTGACGAGGATGTCTGAAGAATGTGATTAAGCTTTTTTGCACAATAATGAAGACGGAAATAAATACAAAGACCACAATAAGAAGATCCATCTTATCCACCTCTTCACATTCCTATGCTGGAAATCGGAAAGATAGGACAAGATGGACCGAAACAAACTACCGGCTGGTTGCGTTGATTCGTTTTATTTGTTGATCATCTGCTTCTATGATTTTAAAGGTGACATGTTCATAAGTATATTCCTCATCGACAGATACTTCAGCGTTCTGGGTCAAGAGCCAGCCCCCTATTGTATCGAGTTCCGAGTCATCAATATCGATCTTAAAAAACTCGTTGACGTCGGAAATCAAGGCTTTGCCATTTAAGATAGCATGATTGCGGTCCAGTTTTTCAATCTGCGGCTTCTCTTCCGTGTCAAATTCATCCCGAATTTCACCGACAATCTCCTCAATGATATCTTCTACGGTCACAAGACCAGCAGTCCCGCCATATTCATCGACCAGGATCATCATATGCACGCGTTCTTTTTGCATTTGCACGAGCAGTTTTTTGATGGGCGTCGTTTCAATCACTTTAAGGACAGGGCGAATGAACTCGCTTAAAGGACGTTCTTCTTTCAACAACAAAGAATTGAAGACTTCTTTAATATTGACAAGCCCGATGATATGATCTTTATCGCCATCTGCGACAGGATAGCGGGTGAACTTTTCATTGCTCATGATGGATATGTTTTCTTCCATAGACTGATCGGTGAACATGCAGACCATTTCCGTCCGGGGAACCATGATCTCTTTTGCTGTCCGATCATCAAATTCAAAGATTTTATTCACATAATGGAGCTCTGACTTGTTGATTTCCCCACTCTTATAGCTTTCTGATAGAATGATCCGCAGCTCCTCTTCCGAGTGTGCGACCTCATGCTCATTCACTTGCCTGAAACCGAGCATTTTTATGAAGATCCTTGCAGAGCCATTCAATATCCAGATAAACGGGTACATAATTTTATAAAATAAAATCAATGGCCTTGAAAGTAACAGCGTGATTCCTTCTGCTTTCTGAATCGCAATCGTTTTCGGCGCAAGTTCCCCTAATACGACATGTAAAAAGGTGATCGCTGAAAAAGCGATGATGAAGGAAAGCGTGCTTGCGAGCGCTTCTGAAATCGCGAGCTCTTCAAACAGCGGGTGAAGGATCTTCTCGACTGTAGGTTCACCAAGCCACCCGAGTCCGAGTGCCGTGATGGTGATTCCAAGCTGGCAGGCTGACAGGTAACCGTCCAGATTGTCGAGTACGTTCCGGGCTGCGACCGCTTTTTTATTGCCCTCTTCGACAAGTTTATCAATTTTAGTTGAACGTATTTTTACAATTGCAAATTCTGCTGCTACGAAAAAAGCTGTCAGCGCAATCAGAATGGCAACCGATAGGAGTTTTATGATGATCATGGTTCGCCTTCCATAGGAGGAAGGTTTCACCTCCGTTGCATACTTATAATTACTATCATTCCTCTAAGGACATAAAACATAACATACCTTTAACTTCCCGCACCACGGTATTTTGTAACCCCGATGTTCCATAAGAAAATAGAAAGGGAGAAAAAGAAGATCCCCATGACAGGCGTAAGGTAAGCGTAGCCGTACCATTCCGTTTTATCTAGGAAAAATGCCGCAGGATAAACGCCTACAAAGGCAAAAGGTAAAATCCATGTGAGGACATAACGGATGATTTGATTATAAATGTCAACCGGATACCGGCCAAAGTTTCCGATATTGTACATCATCGGCATGATATCCGTACGGCTGTCGGACCAGAAACTGATTGTGGCCAGGCTGATGAAGATCCCCGCATAGACAAGTGCCCCTCCCGATACGAATAAGCAGAATAAAAGTGGGTCATACCAACTGAGCGTCATCCCCAGGTTGCTTCCTGCATAAAACATGACAGCGAGACCAGTGATCACACCGAACATCGATTCCAATTCCATCCGTTCAAGAATTACCTGGAATAGGCTGTGGATTGGCCGGGTCAGGATGCGATCAAGTTCCCCTTTGACGATATATCGTTCATTAAAGTCCCAAATGTTGAAGAAAGTTGAGAAAAGCGCAAACGGAACTAAGAAAAAACCATAGATGAAAATGATTTCGTCTTTGCTCCAGCCGCTCAACAAGTTGGTATGGCCGAAAACGACAAGGATAAAAATTAGATTGACTGCCTGAAACAGTAGATCTGATATGATTTCTACAACCATGTCAGAGCGATAGGTCAGCCTTGTTTTCATGTATTGGCCGACATATTGGACAAAAATCGATAGATAATTCATGTCGCTACCCTCCCTGTATGACCATTTGTTTTTTAGCAAGTACCCATAGGATCTGGATCGGTACAAGGAGCAGCAAGCACCATAAACCCTGCATCATCAAGGCATTCCAAACCTGTTCCCCGACGAAGCCTTCTGAAAAGATCATACTCGGCACATAGGAAATATACATGAACGGGAACCACTCCATTGTCGATTGCGCCCATCCTGGATAGAAACTGATCGGCAGGATCAACCCGGAAAACAAGTCGATGACGACTCGCTTCGCTCTCATCAACCCGTCATTGTTAAAGATGAAGAATGTGAATATTCCCGTCATCAGGTTGATTTGTGTATTGATGATGAAACTGAACAAGATCGAAACGCCGAAAAATCCCCACGTCGCAAGATTTGCTGAAAATTGAAGCGGAAAAACGAGACTGACCAAGAACATGCCGGGTACTGAGAAAAAGAGCAAGCGGAAGATTCCTTCTCCGAGTGCAGCCATCGTCTTCATATTGAGATAATGATAAGGCCTGATCAATTCGACTGCGACTTTTCCTTCTTTGATTTCGAGTGCGATTTCACGATCGATATTGTTGAAATAAAAAGCTCGGGCCATCCAAGCAACCGCAATGTAGGTGGTCATCTGTATGACCGATAAACCTTGGATATCCTCTTTCCCTCCATAAATGGCACTCCACAGGAAGTAATAAGCTGCGATGTTGATACTATAAATGATGATGCCGCTGTAGTAATTGGTCCTGTAAGCGAGCATCATCAAGAACCTGATCCGTATCATTTCAACATATTTACCCATGGATGATGCCCTCTTCGTAAATATTCCGGATGATTTCTTCTGTTGAAGTCTCTAAAATCTTCAGATCCAGTATTTGATGATTTGCAACGACGTCACCGATGATTTGTGAAATGATATCTTCATCATTCGTCACATTCGCTGTCCAAGTGTTTTCATTGTCACCAGGTTCCCAGACCACTAACTGCTTACCGGTAGACCGGATCAGTTGATCCCTTGTTTTAGGTGTTTTGAAATGGAACTCGATCTGCTTTCCTTCTCCCCAGCTCGTTTTCAACTGGCTGAGAGCCCCATCATAGATGATTTTACCTTCATCCAACATGACGACCCGTTCACAGAGCGCTTCGATATCAGACAAGTCGTGGGTTGTAAGCATGACAGTCGTGTTGTATTGTGTATTCAGCTCTTTCAAGAACTCACGGATCTTCAGTTTGACTAGCACGTCAAGACCAATCGTAGGTTCATCAAGGAAAAGCAGCGGTGGATTATGGATGAGCGCGGCTGCCAATTCACAACGCATCCGTTGTCCAAGAGAAAGTTTACGCACCGGCTTGTCGAGTAACGGCGCGATATCCAATGCATCGATCACCATTGCCATATGGTTGTTGTAATCTTCATCTGACACATTGTATACCTTTTTAAGCAGGCGGAAAGACTCTTGGACAGCGATATCCCACCATAGCTGTGAACGCTGCCCGAAAACGACACCAATGGTTTTGACGAACTTCTCCCGCTCCTTATGCGGATTCATTCCGTTGATCCGAACTTCACCGGATGTTGGGGTGAGGATACCAGTAAGCATCTTTATCGTGGTCGACTTACCTGCCCCATTCTCTCCGATATAACCGATCATCTCCCCCGGCTTCACATCAAGCGAAATCGAATCGACAGCCCGGTGTATTTTATAATTTCTCGTCAAAAGGTCGCGGAACGCCCCTTTCAGACCAGATCTGCTAGAATATGATTTGAATTCCTTCGTCAGATTTTCAACATGTATCATTGAATTCATAAATGTTCCCCCAATCTTGCACCACTAACAGTTTATACAACCCAAACAACAAAACACAACTGCATTGATTCATGATATAGTAGGCAGTGCTAGGCACCGAAGCAGACCCTTTGGCGCCGTTGAGGTTCGAAACGGTGCCAGGCACCATCTAAGAAGCCATACATACCAAGGGTTTACAAAAAGTGCCTGGCACTGAGAAAATAATAAATCAATCATAAATCATTCTTTAGGAGGGTTATTTTATGAATAGAGAGAATTCCCAGCGGTTGTATGCGGATGCACTTGAGCACATTGTCGGCGGTGTGAACAGTCCTTCCCGGGCATACAAGGCTGTCGGCGGAGGTGCCCCTGTCTTCATGGAGAAAGCGAAAGGCGCTTACTTCTGGGACGTGGATGGCAACAAATACATTGATTATCTAGCAGCTTACGGTCCGATCATCACCGGCCACGCTCACCCGCACATAACCAAGGCGATCACGTACGCAGCGGAAACCGGAGTCCTGTATGGAACCCCGACCAGACTCGAGAATCAATTCGCGAAAATGCTGAAAGAAGCGATGCCTTCTCTAGAAAAAGTCCGATTTGTCAATTCGGGAACTGAAGCAGTCATGACGACGATCCGAGTTGCCAGAGCATACACTGGCCGAGATAAAATCATCAAATTCGCAGGCTGTTACCATGGCCATTCTGATCTTGTCCTTGTTGCCGCAGGATCCGGCCCTTCAACCCTCGGTACCCCTGACTCGGCAGGTGTTCCAAAAAGTATAGCGCAAGAAGTCATCACTGTTCCATTCAATGATATTGAAGCCTTTAAAGAAGCAATTGACAAATGGGGCCATGAAGTTGCAGGTATTCTTGTGGAACCGATTGTCGGGAACTTCGGTATTGTCGAGCCAAAGCCAGGATTTTTAGAAGCGGTGAACGAGATTGCCCATGAGGCAGGCTCTCTTGTCATCTATGATGAAGTCATCACAGCTTTCCGTTTCATGTATGGCGGCGCACAGAACCTTTTGAATGTTGAACCTGACATGACTGCTCTTGGTAAAATCATCGGTGGCGGACTTCCAATTGGAGCCTACGGGGGCAAGAAAGACATCATGGAAAAAGTCGCTCCTCTAGGCCCGGCTTATCAAGCTGGTACAATGGCTGGAAACCCTGCCTCAATTTCTGCAGGGATCGCGTGCCTTGAAGTCCTTCAGCAGGATGGTATATACGAGCATCTCGATATGCTTGGCGAAAAGCTTGAAACTGGCATAAGGAAGCTTGCAAAACAATATGATGTTCCATTGTCACTCAACCGTTTGAAAGGCGCCCTTACGCTTTACTTCGGTTCAGAAAATGAAGTGACGAATTATGAACAAGCTGAAAGAAGTGATGGAGAATTATTTGCGAAATTCTTCAAGCTGATGCTTGAACAAGGGGTCAACCTGGCACCTTCGAAATACGAAGCCTGGTTCCTCACAACAGAACATACAGATAAAGATATCGAAGAAACATTAAAGGCTGTTGAGCAAGCATTTCAAAAACTATAGAACAAATCCCATAGTGGGCTGACCTATAAGTGTCTGTGACTCTCCGTACTTAATAACATTTTGAGAAAAATCGTGTTTTTGAGACAACGTGTTGTGTTGGAGGTGTCTGACACTTTTCTTTTGGGTCTGCCCCTCTTCCCTATCTCAGGACCAAACCTCATAAACCCGAGTATGAATACGAAAAACTTACATAATCATATATAAGAAGAACACTAATTTTCTTGTCACATTTGCAATCTGTGTTATACATTTTTCTTATTGCTTTCTAATTGGTTTGGGTGTATAGTACGTTCATCTCAACAATGTTTTAAGAAAGGATTTTGCTAAAACTATGAAATTCGGTGCTCGTATTTTAAAAACAGGAGTTGCGATTTCACTAGCATTATATATAACGCATTGGTTGAATCTCGAATCAGCTGCGTTTGCAGCTATTGCAGCAATGTTCGCCATCCAACCGACCATTTATCGTTCTTACCAGACGATCGTTGAACAGGTACAAGCTAATTTAATCGGTGCTACACTAGCCTTCATAGCTGTACAGACACTCGGAAATGAACCGATTGTCATCGGCCTTATCGGAGTATTGGTCATCGCTATCAATATAAAATTAAAAATCGAAAGCACAATTCCATTGGCAATCGTTACGGTCATCATCTTGATGGTCAACCCTGGAGACGATTATCTCACTTTTGCAATCACGAGATTTTCAGTAATCATGATTGGCGTTTTCTGTGCATTCTTAGTAAATCTAATTTTTCTGCCTCCAAAATATGAAACTCGTCTGTATCATAAAAACGTAAAGAACATGGAACAGATTTCCCAGTGGATCCGTCTTGCAACCCGAAATGATGCGGATCGCAAAATCCTGAAAGAGGACCTGGCAAAAATCAATGAAAGCATGATCAAGGCAGATAATTATTACCTTATGTATAAAGAAGAAAGAAATTATTTCAAGGGATCAGAGTATACGAAGAATCGTAGACTCGTATTATTCCGGAATATGATATCGACTACCTATAAAGCGTTAGCTATTTTAAAAAGTCTTGATCAACATGACCATAAAATATATCAGATGCCTGATACAATACAAGAATTGATACAAGATCAACTGGATCACTTGACGAATTACCATCAGAGAATTTTGATGAAGTACATCGGGAAGGTACGTTACCAATCTCCGGATGATGTTGTAAATCGACTCGAAAGCGATGAAAAGGAACTGACAGAGTATTTCATGAACATTTATGATCATAAACAAGTGGAACGTGAGCAATGGATGAACGTATTCCCGCTCATTGGCCTGATCATCGATTATAACCATCATTTGATCCATCTCGATAAATTGGTTGAAAGCTTCCAAACGTACCACACTTCCGAGAATGAAGTGAAAATTTCTGATACTTATCCTCAAGATGAATAGCTGACAAAGAGCTTGGAATCACACCAGGCTCTTTATTTTTATGCGAAAACAAATTTAGCGGACACCAGAGACCTTATTTCATAAAAAACCCCTAAAAAGTGCCCTTTAAAACAAAGATAACGGACCAGATGTCCACTAATATTTTTTGCAAATAAAAAACGCGAGTGGTCTCGTTAACGAAACCACCTGCGTTTTTAGTATGCGAATCTTAGCTTTTCATTTTTGGATCAAGTGCATCACGAAGTCCATCACCCATCAGGTTGAATCCAAGAACCGTAAGCATGATTGCGAGACCAGGGAAGATCATCGTCCATGGCGCATTCGTAATATAAGACCGTGAATCCGCAAGCATAGTCCCCCATTCTGGTGTAGGTGCTTGTGCTCCTAATCCGAGAAAACCAAGTGCTGCTGTCTCGATGATTGCAGTGGCAATTAATAATGTACCCTGTACGATGATTGGTGCTGTACTATTCGGCAGGATGTGATGGAACAATATCCTTGAATCCTTCATACCGACAGCTTTAGCAGCCGCTATATACTCTTCTTCCTTTATACTCAATACTTTTGAACGAACCAATCTTCCGAAGTTCGGTACGTTGATGATGGCAATCGCTATCAAGGCATTTCTTAAGGAAGGGCCTAATACAGCAACGATTGCAATCGCCAGCAAGATACTCGGAAAAGCAAGCATGATATCAAAGAGTCTGGAGATGATGGTGTCGACCCATCTACCATAGTAACCTGCTATGATTCCTAAAATGGACCCGACGATGATCGAACCTAACACAGCGAAAAAGCCTACTGTAAGTGAAATTCGGGCACCATAAATCGTTCTACTTAGTATATCCCGACCAAAATCATCTGTTCCAAACCAATATTCTGAAGAAGGTGCTTCGAGCTTTGCATAATTGTCTGATGAAAGCTTTTGTTCATTTATTCCCTCAGGGGCGATAATAGGCGCAAAAACTGCCATGATAACAAAGAAACTGACAAGTCCCAATCCTAAAAGCGCCATTTTGTTTTTGCGAAAGCTCTTCCAGGCATCTCTCCATGGCGAAGCAGGCTTTTCTTCTTGCTGCTTTGGCTCTATTGGGTTTTCATTACGTGCTAGTTCCGCCATAATGTTCTCTCCTTTTAAATAATAAGCATTCAAAAAGTCTGAGGATTTTATCAATCGTTGACTTTTTGACTTCAGTTATTATTGATATTTGATTCTAGGATCGATTGCCGCATATAAGAGATCCACTAGAAGATTAATCGTTACAAAAACTAAAGCAATGACAAGTATTCCAGATTGGATGACTGGGTAATCACGGAATCCGATCGCATCATAGATGTATCTTCCGATTCCAGGCCAACTGAAGATTGTTTCTGTAAGGATTGCTCCCCCTAACAACAGACCCATCTGTAGGCCGATGACTGTTAAAACTGGGATGAATGCATTCTTCAATGAGTGCTTATAAACAACCCAGAACATGCGAAGACCTTTTGCACGTGCTGTTCGGATATAGTCAGAGCGCATGACTTCCAACATGCTTGACCGAGTCATCCTTGCAATGATCGCCATCGGGATTGTAGCTAATGCTATTCCTGGTAGGATAAGATGTCTCAGGACTGTTTGCAATTGGTCGAAACGCCCTTGAATGATCGTATCGATGATGTACAGATTCGTTATGGAATCGACTGGATTCAATATACTTTCTCTACCGGATGTCGGCAATAATTCCCATTCAACTGCAAATGCCCATTGCTCCATCAAACCAAGCCAGAAGATCGGCATGGAAACACCGATAAGCGCAAGCAGCATTGCAACATAATCAAACCAAGAGTTTTGGAACCATGCACTGATGATCCCTGCGTTTACTCCGATCACGACAGCGATGATCATTGCAAATAGTGACAATTCCAACGTCGCTGCAAAATAAGGCCATATCTCTTCACTGATAGGTGCGTGGGTTCGGATCGAATTCCCTAAATCACCAGTAAGCAGATCTTTCATATAAATAAAATATTGTGTATACCATGGCTCGTCCAAGCCTAAAGAACCTCGTAATTCAGCTACTGCTTCTTTAGAAGCTTGCTGACCAAGGATAATTTGAGCTGGGTCCCCAGGAATAGCACGAATCAGAAAGAACACGATAAGTGACATTCCGATAAGAACAGGGATCAGCATTAAAATTCGTCGTATTGTGTACGCAAACACTTTTCTATCACCTCTTCAGCATAGTGGCTTAATTTCGTATGATCATAGCTGCTTATTCACTAGATAAGCCAATGCTATGTAAACCGGTTTAAATATAATACCTGTTTGCGAACAAGATAAATGATTAATAATCCGGTTCACAGAATTCAAAATTATTTTTTCTAAAAGAAAAGGGGAGCGCTACACTCCCCCCTCTCTTATTCGCTTAAATAAACGTTTGTTAACTTGTCAGAACCAGTTGGGTGTGGCTTGAATCCTTCTACATTTTTAAGTCCTGCAAGTGCTGGCTCGGAGTGTACAAGCGGTACCCAAGGAGCTTCTTCATGAAGGATAACTTGCGCTTCTTTATAAAGCTCTGCACGCTTGTCTTCATCAGGTGTTGATTGTGCTTCGATTAAAATATCGTGCAATTCATCGTTTGCAAAACGAGAGTAATTGTTAGAACCGATCGTATCTTTATCCAGTAACGTGTAAAGGAAGTTATCCGCGTCACCGTTGTCCCCTGTCCATCCTAATAGGAACATAGGAGCTTCACCTTTTTGAGTCTTTTCAAGGTAAGTACCCCATTCGAATGATACGATTTCAGCTTCTACACCGATCTTAGCGAAGTTTGCAGCAATTGCCTCTGCAGCTTTTTTGCCATCTGGCATATAAGGACGTGGTACTGGCATAGCCCATAATTCAGTTTTGAATCCATCTTCATATCCAGCTTCAGCTAGTAATTCTTTTGCCTTTTCCAAGTCGAATGGATAAGGATCGATTTCATCATTATAGCCATTGATGACTGGAGGCATTGGGTTCTTAGCTGGCTCAGCTTGTCCTTCATAGAATGCTTTGATCAATGCATCCTTATCTACTGCATGGTTCAATGCTTGACGTACTTTCTTGTTATTGAATGGTTCCATTTCAGTGTTGAATCCTAAGTATCCAACGTTCATTGATGGACGGAAGAATGGCTTCAATTCATCAGCCTGTTCAATTTCCGCAACATCACTTGGATTAACACCATCGATCAAGTGAACTTCACCAGTTTTCAATGCATTCAGACGGTTTGAGTTATCCGGAATTGCACGGAAAATGACTTTATCAAGCTTCGGAAGCCCCTCTTTAAAGTAGTCTTCGTTCTTTTCTAATGTAATACGGTCATTACGCTTCCAATCGACAAATTTGAAAGGCCCAGTACCTACTGGTTGTGTTTCAAGGTTGTCGAATTCACTAGGAGCACCGATTGAGAACGGCGTCATCGCTAAGTTTTTCAAGAATGGTGCTTGCGGACGGTTCAATGTGAATACAACCGTGTTCTCGTCTTTAGCTTCTACACTTTTGATAACGTGTCCTTCGTCACCTTTAAATCCACCAAACATGGATGCATAATAAGCGAACTTACCAGCATCTCCACTGTTCATCCAACGCTCGAAGTTCTTCACGACTGCTTCTGCATTGAAATCATCACCATTATGGAACTTAACGCCTTCACGTAGTGTAAACGTATACGTCAATCCATCTTCAGAAACATCCCACTCTTCAGCTAGTGCAGGGTGTACTTCTGTGTCTTGCTCTCCATATTCTACTAATGTGTCATAAACGTTTTTGATAACTTTGAATGATTCACCATCCGTCACAGTCGCAGGGTCTAATCCTACAGAATCACCACCACGGCCGAAAATCAAAGTTTGTTCTTTCTCGCTGTCGCCACTTCCACCGTTACCATCGGATCCAGAGTCAGAGTTACATCCAGCCAGGGCTACTGACATGATCATAATAATGGCTAGTGCCCATAGAAAACCTTTCTTCATAAGGTGCTCCCCCTTTAATATTGTTTTTATATGGACTTGTCTTCCTCATAGAGGTGACAAGCTACATAATGATTTTCTTCAACCTCTTGGAACGTTGGAACAACCTTTTTACATACATCCATCACTTTCGGACATCTTGTGTGAAACGGACATCCGGAAGGAGGGTTGGATGGACTTGGCACATCTCCCTGCAGCATCACGCGATCTTTTTCATGATCGACATCCGGTATTGGAACCGCTGACAATAATGCCTGTGTATAAGGGTGCAACGGTTTTTCATACAATTTTTCACTATCTGCCAATTCAGCGATTTTACCTAAGTACATCACTCCCACTCGGTCACTGATGTGACGTACGACCCCAAGGTCATGGGCAATGAAAACGTATGTCAGGTCAAATTCTTTCTGTAAATCTTGAAGTAGATTAAGTACTTGGGCTTGGACAGATACATCCAGCGCTGATACAGGCTCGTCTGCAATGATCAGCTTCGGTTTAACCGCAAGGGCTCGAGCAATCCCGATCCGTTGACGCTGTCCTCCACTGAATTGGTGAGGATATCGTTTTGCGTGGTAGCCACTCAATCCAACCGTTTTAAGTAATTCGACAACTCGCTTTTTACGTTTTTTGCTGTCCTTTTCAATTCCATGGACAAGCATCGGTTCCTCTATGATCTTTTCAACTGTATGACGAGGATTCAGTGAAGCATATGGATCCTGGAACACCATTTGCATATCCCGGCGGATCTTCCGCATTTCCCCGCCCGATAGCTTTGTCAGATCTTTTCCGTTGAAGCGGACTTCACCTTCTGTCGGTTCTAAAAGCTTCAACAGCATTCTTCCAGTTGTGGATTTACCACATCCGCTTTCACCCACTAATCCAAGCGTTTCTCCTTCATTGACTGAGAAAGAGACTCCGTCGACTGCTTTTACTGCCCCGATTTGTTTCCCGAACACGCCACCGGTGATCGGAAAATGCTTTTTCAAGTTGTTAACTTCTAATAATGGCTGTGACATTTTTCGACCCCCCTCCTAGCTGTCATGGAGCCAGCAACGTACGCGGCTTCCATCCTTTTGCTCTTCTAATTGTGGTGTTTCAGTTATACAGCGGTCGAAAGCATGCTCACAGCGTGGTGCAAATGGGCAGCCTTGTGTAATCGATCCAGGCTTGGGTACCGTTCCTGGAATCGAATACAAACGATCTTTCTTCTGACGCATATCAGGAACAGATTGTATAAGCCCAACCGTATAGGGATGCTTCGGCTTTTTGAAGATCGTCTGGACATCTGCCTCTTCAATGACTTTGCCGGCATACATAACGACGATTCGTTCACACATCTCAGCTACAACCCCAAGGTCATGTGTAATCATGATGATCGATGTATCCGTTTCTTTATTCAATCGTTTCATCAAATCGAGAATCTGAGCTTGAATGGTTACATCCAGCGCAGTGGTAGGCTCGTCCGCAATAAGGACCTCCGGCTCACAGACCATGGCCATTGCGATCATGACCCTTTGTCTCATACCTCCTGAAAGCTGATGCGGATAACTGTCCATCAATTCTTCAGCTCGTGGAAGCCCTACCAATTTCATGATTTCGACTGCACGATTCCATGCCTTCTTCTTATTCCATGAATTATGTAGCCGGATCGCTTCGATCAGCTGATTCCCGATTTTATATACTGGATTCAATGATGTCATCGGTTCCTGGAAGATCATCGCGATATCGTTCCCGCGAATTTGCCTCATCCGTTTATCTGTAGCTTTTGTTAAATCTTCCCCTTTGTAAAGGATCTCCCCACCTACTATTTTTCCTGGAGGAGAAGGAACAAGCCCCATTACTGAGAGTGATGTTACGCTTTTCCCGCAACCTGACTCTCCGACAATCCCAAGGACTTCGCCGCGCTTGACATGGAAATCGACATTATCGACAGCGGGCACTTCACCATCATCAGTGAAAAAATAGGTCTTTAAACCCTTAACGTCCAGTACTGGAGCATCCATCCGCCCCACCTCTCTTTCTGTCTATGAACCTTGATGTTTAAAAGTTTACAAAACTGTTACATTTCTGAACGTTTGTTCATAATTATGCCATCACTACACTTGTTTGACAACACGAAAAATTTAGAAAAATCCAAATACACGTCTAATGTACTATTAAACGAATCTCTATAAAATCCTTCTTTATTCCTGTTATTCTTTTAAATAAAGGGCAAATATCCTATTTTCAGTTCCATTTAAATGAAATATTTTCCTATTATAAAAGAGGCTGATATAGGGATACCAGCCTCAATAAATATTACAAACGATTATTCACCTAATGCCTGTACAGTAAACAAATTGTAATAACTGCCCTTTTTCGTCATCAACTCTTCATGGGATCCGATTTCAGAAATAACCCCATCTTCAATCACAACGATTCGATCGGCATGTGTAATCGTAGCTAACCTGTGTGCCACGATGAAAGTAGTCCGGTCATTTGCCAATGTTTGTAACGATTCCTGGATAAGCTGTTCGCTTTCCAAATCCAAAGCAGAAGTTGCTTCATCAAGCACCAGCAAAGGTGGATTTTTCAGAAATACCCTGGCAATCGCAAGCCGCTGCTTCTGTCCTCCAGAAAGCTTGACCCCACGTTCACCGATTTTCGTGTCATAACCTTCTGGAAGTTTTCTGATAAAGTCATGTGCATTCGCTGCTTTTGCAGCCTCTATCATTTCTTCATCTGAGGCATGTGGATTCCCCATCTTGATATTCATACGGACAGATTCACTGAACAAGATATTATCTTGAAGCACCATGCCAATTTGATCTCTTAGCGAACGGACTTGATAGTTACGAATATCTTGCCCATCCAACAAAATCCTGCCACTCGTCACATCATAAAATCTCGGGATCAAACTTACTAAAGAGGATTTACCTCCCCCGCTCATTCCGACAAGGGCGATCGTTTCGCCAGCTTTCACATCAAGCCGGATATCCTTCAAAACAGGCGCTTCATCTTCATTGTATTGGAAAGTAACATGATCGAAGGATACGTTGCCATCGACATGCTTCAGCTTTTTGGCCCCAGGCTTGTCTTCGATATCATATGCTTCATCCATGAAATCAAAAACACGATCCATGGAGGCGATTGCTTGGGTCAATGTCGTAGATGAGTTCACCAATCGTCGTAATGGATTATAAAGGCGATCCATATAGGCAACGAAAGCAACCATCGAACCAACAGTTATTTTACCTGTAATCGCAAAATACCCCGCGACACCGATGACGAGCATCGGTGCAATATCCGTGATCGTATTGACGACGGCAAATGTCCTTGCATTCCATGAAGTATGATCGAGGGCACGATGCAAAAAGTTCGAGTTGCGTACATCGAACTGCTCATGTTCATAATCCTCGATGGCAAAGCTTCTGATCACACTTATACCTTGGACTCGTTCATGCAAGTGACCCTGAACTTCAGCTAGCGCCTGGGAACGATCTTTCGTCAGCCTTCTCAACTTACTGTAAAAGTATTTCACTGACAAAGCATAGAGAGGCAGCAAAGAAATCGCCACAAGCGTAAGCCAGACGTCCATCGTACTCATGATGAGGATGGCTATGACAATCGTGAACATATCGAGCCAAACATTCATCAGACCAGTAATGACAAATGCTTTTGTCTGCTCAACATCATGGATGACCCGAGAAATGATTTCGCCAACTTTTGTATTGGAATAAAACTTCAGGCTGAGCCTTTGGATATGGCTGAAAAGATTGTCGCGTATGTCGTATAAAATTTTACTCGCAGTCCACTGTGCATAATATTGACGGTAATATTCGATTGGCGGCCTTAACACGATAAATACAAAAAAAGCACCGCCCAACACCCAGGACAAGCGAGATAACTTCTCTTCAACACTTATATTTGCATTGACCACATCATCAACGACATATTTTAAGATCAAAGGAATCAACAAAGGAATGCCGAATTTGAAGATTCCGATGATGACTGTCACGATGATCTGCTTGGTATAGGGTCGGACAAACTTCATATATCGCTTTGTACTACTCGTGGTAACCACCTCCAGATGACTTATCTAAGTATAAAGGAGCTGACTAATTTGAAGTGTCAGCCCCTTTCTTAACGGTATTCCAGGAATCGTTCATACCAATTTTCAATGAAGTCAGGCTCAAAGGGCCCCTTTCGTTGGTTGATCATCGAACATAATTCAGCTAAATTCCGTTTCAAGATGTCATTGATTTCTTTTGGGTAATCCATTTCCTTCCGATGGAGAGCAAATTCATCCTCATCCAGGATCGTATAGGTCATATCCGGAAATACTTTTACATCTAAATCGTAATCAATATACTTCAGGGCTTCGTCATCATAAGTAAAAGGAGTCCCTAAATTACAGTAGTAATGAATTCCTTGTTCCCGCAGCATTCCGATGACATTGAACCATTGATCAGCATTGAAATAACAGATCGCAGGCTCTCTTGTCCGCCATTGCCTTCCGTCAGACTCAGTGACTATGATACGGTCATTTCCGCCAATTACTACTGAGGAAGTTCCTTTAAGAACAATCGTTTCTTCCCATACTCGGTGCAGCTGCCCATTATGTTTGTAACTCTGAATCTGAATCGAACTTCCAGTGGTCGGAAAAGACATACGAAACTCCTTCCTTGTATTTTGTATTGCTTAGGTATTTTTTCGCCTTCAAAAAATTTTCTCTTCCTATTATATCCTCTAATCCTGCAAATGAAAATGAATGTGCATTTTAGGAGGACACACTTTCAATACATTCAGGAACATCATTACGAGGGGAGTTCACAATCGTTGGTACGTCGTAGGCCATCATTTCCGAAGCAGAAAATGGTTTCATCATATCGATCAATGCTTCTTTCTCTCCGTCCCATTGAAGCCATCTTGAATAGTCCTCTTTAGGTAAAATAACAGGCATCCGATTGTGGATATCCTCCATCAATTCATTCGGCTTAGTAGTCAGGATCGTGCATGTATGTACCGGCATCCCCTTATCATCCTTCCATTTCTCCCATAACCCTGCAAAGGCGAACGGCTTATCATCTTTCATCTTTATGTATTTCGGTTGTTTATGGTTGCCGTCCTTTTTCCATTCAAAAAAACCATTTGTCGGGATGAGGCATCTCCTTTTATTGAAGGCATGCTTGAAGCTCGGTTTTTCAGGAACTGTCTCCGCCCTGGCATTGATCAACTTGTGACCGATCGATGGATCCCTCGCCCAGAAAGGCACTAATCCCCACTTTAAAAATCCTGCCCTTCGTTTCTCACCGTTTGAAACGATGGCAAGTATTTCTTGAGATGGCGCGATATTATACCGTGGAGGTAAATCAAGCTCTGCTGCGAATTCGTCAATTTCAAACCAATCCATAAGAAGATCGATCTCAGCTGTCAGCGTAAATCTTCCACACATTTTTTTCACCCTTTCCTGTTTCAGTTTAGCCTGACATGGTGGTTCTTTAACCATACTATAGAATACACAGGTTTTGACAAGTCATTTGCGGTAAGGTTTTGTTTCTTCAAAGAAAGTAAAAGGGTTGATAAAGGCTACCATCTGGGAAGGCTAGCTGAAATTCACAACACTCCAGCGGGAAAAGCGAGCCAAGCGAGACCCCATAGCAATTTAAGGATCTTCGACTAACTACCACCACGTCCTGTGGTAAACGTCGAAGCCAGCACATCCTGTGCAAGTGAGTGAGGAGGCTCGCGGATCACCCGCGGAAAGGGAGTGAACTCGCCAAACCAAGCCTACTTAAAAAAGCAAGGAAAAGCACCCCCGACAATGTCGAGAGTGCTTTGTGGAAGGTAACTATTTCTGTTGTTGTTGCTGTTGACCACGTTGTTGAGCTTGCTGGTTTTGACGACGAACTTCTTGAGCGTTAGTCTTCTCACTACCGAATTCAGCAGCGAATTGACCAGCTTGTTGTTGTCCAGCCTGTTGTCCAGCCTGTTGTCCAGCTTGTTGTTGCCCAGCTTGTTGTTGTCCAGCTCTTTGTTGAGCTTGCTGGTTTTGTTGACGAACTTGTTGAGCGTTAGTCATCTCACTACCGAATTCAGCAGCGAATTGTCCAGCTTTTTGTTGACCAGCTTGAGCGTTTTGTTGTTTCACATGCTGAATGTTTGTTCCAGCTTGTGTTTGTTGTCCTGGCTTTTGTTGTTTTGCCATGAGTCTCACCTCCACATGAGTTAATTTAACCATAGAGGGTGTGTGTTATCCGGCAAATTCAAATGTACCATTTACCATACATAATCCCTGATTTGAAGGAAAGATTAAATTCAATACGTACAGGGTAAAAGTACAATAAAGCTATGTACAAGGAGGTAAAATCATGTATGTAGGCAGAGATATGACGGAATTAGCCACGCTGTCGACGGAAGAATGGACAGATAAAGAATTAGCGTTTTTCCATCATTCATTACAGCAAATGACTCCTTATCTGAACACTGAAGGAACTTCAATACATCAAGAGATCATTGAAGAAATCGAAAGACGTGGTGGCTTGCATCGGGATGAAGCGGACTGGAGCCACGGGACACGTCCGAATTACGAATAAAAAAACGGCTGGTTCTGCTCCTGGACCCAGCCTCTTTTGTGTGATATGGCCGGCTTTATGCCTTTTACGACCAAACGATTGCTTCAGATGGTTCTTCTGCACACCATCCAAGTAGCATTCTTCAGCTATTTGAGTATGATTGTCCGCCATCTACGTTCAGAGTCGCTCCTACGACCCAGCTTGCCCGTTCAGACGCTAAAAAGGTCACAACATCCGCGATTTCCTCAACCTTCCCAAAACGGTCGGCTGGGATTTCATCTTTTACGAATTGATTGATTTTCTCTGGATTTTCATCCAGTCTTTTTTGCCAATTACCGGACGGATGAAGAATGGCTCCTGGTGCAATACCGTTTACCCGGATGCCATTTTGGATCGCCTCATCTGCTAAAGCCTTTGTGAAACTGATCAATGCTGCCTTTGAACTATTATAGGTCGGCTTCCCGCCAGATTCCCTGCCATAAATGCTTGAGATATTGATGATGTTACCCTGTTTTTGTTCCTTCATTTTCTGTAAGGCGAGCTTACTGAAATGGACAGCAGAATGAAAATTCAACTCCATTGCTTCTCTGAACTGATCGACGCTTGTTTCCTCAATGCTTCCACCGTTACTGCCGCCTGCATTATTTACAAGGATGTCAATCGAGCCATGATCTACGATGAAGTCTTTGAATATTTTTTCCCTCACATCCCCATCAGTCAAGTCTCCCTGGTAAATCGAAATGCCATCGTATTCCTGTTTAACTTTTTCCAGATCCTCTTTCCCTCTGGCACATATTCCAACCTTTACACCTTCTGCTAATAATCCTTCAGCAATCGCCTTTCCGATCCCTCTCGATCCGCCTGTTACAAGGGCTGTTTTTTCTGTAAGATTCAAGTCCACTAATCATTCTCCTTTCCAAAGTGCAGCTATTTTTTGATGAGGTACAGGTAAAGGGTATGATTGCAACTCCTCTCTCGATACGAGCTTTCCTACATCTATTGAATCGTTAGCCGTAAACGTCCCGGAATAAACAGTGATTTTCCATGTTAAATGGGAAAAGATGTGTTTGAATTCGAGCAACTGGTCGTTTAAATTGGCTTGAATAGGGTATTTTTCTTCTAAGTGGCCTTTGAGCTGATCCTTTTGAGTTAAATTATTTCCGCTCACTGTTTCATGATTTGGAAATTGCCATAGGTTAGCAAGTAATCCAGTTTCTGGCCTTTTTTCAATGAGCGTTTCGCCTTGTTGGTTTTCAAGTAAAGCAACGGCGATATTCAATGTTTTATTTTTGAGCTTTTTCTTTTTGACAGGAAGCTCGGCCTGCAAACCTTCATCGAAAGCTTTACAATATGATTGCACAGGGCAAAGCATACATGCGGGATTTTTCGGTGTACAAATGGTAGCGCCCAATTCCATCAGACCTTGGTTAAAATGAGATGGATTTTCTTTAGATATAAGGATCCGCACAGCCTCTTCAAAGACTTTTCGAGTTTGAGGCTTGGCGATATCTTCATCGATCAATAAAATCCTGGAGAGGACACGCATGACATTGCCGTCGACAGCCGGCTCTGGCAGACCGAATGCAATGCTTGCGATTGCACCAGCTGTATATGGACCGACACCTTTTAATGATTGGATCTCTATCGGACGATTTGGGACGATCCCCTGATATTTTTCTTCTACTTCGCGAACAGCAGCTTGAAGATTCCGTGCACGGGAGTAATAACCTAGGCCTTCCCAAGCCTTAAGCACTTTTTCTTCATCTGCATTCGCAAGTGCAGTGACAGTTGGAAATAATTCCATGAACCGTTCGAAATAAGGGATCACCGTATCTACACGTGTTTGCTGAAGCATGATTTCAGAGACCCAGATTTTATATGGATCTCTTTCCCTTCTCCAAGGCAGGTCTCTACGATCAGCCTCATACCAGGAGAGTAAGTCAGATTGGAAAGCATCTATATCTAAGGTAATATCAAAATTGTCATTTAATTTTATAGGCAACTTTAATCCTCCATCGTGATAGTATATTGAGAATATGCAGGCATAAACGCTGTCTTGTCCTAAACTATACTATAAACTACTGAGGATGATAAAATAATTTAAAGAAAACTTGGCAATGCCAAGCCTTTGGCGGAGGCTGCGCCTTAGTTGTAATATACTTTATTCTAAAGTTTTTCTACTGAGTCGTGTAACTACATCTTAGGAAGTTATACACTTTCTTGAAATATCAATGCTTTATCCATTGAACTTGAATTTTTGGATACACTAAGAATAGAGTGAATCCGATTGTGAAATCGTTTTTCTGAGGAGGCTTCATCAATAGAATGGATACAGGTACACATATAGTAATGGGTATCGGGCTGGGTGGGCTTGCCACCTTGGATCCAGTCATCGCTCAGGATCCCCTCACAACACAAGTTGTTTTAATCGGGACGATCATTGGATCGAATGCCCCCGATTTTGATACCATATTGAAACTGAAAAATAATGCGGTATATTTAAGGAACCATCGCGGCATTACACACTCAATACCGGCAGTAGTGCTTTGGCCGCTCTTGATTGTAGGAGGCCTGGAATTGTTTTTTCCAGGTGCGAACATGCTTCATGCATGGTTATGGACGTTCCTGTCTGTATTCCTGCATGTATTCGTCGATATTTTCAATTCATACGGCACACAAGCGTTGCACCCTTTTTCAAAAAAGTGGATTGCACACGGGATGATCAATATATTTGACCCTTTCATATTCTTTGCGCATATCGTCGGGTTCATCCTTTGGTACCAAGGGTTTGATCCAGGTTACACATTTTTGACGATTTATATCGTGCTGATTGGATATTATATTTGGCGGTACCTTGCAAAAAGGCAAACAATAAAGATGGTCAAAGAGGAAGTACCAGATGCGACGAAGGTCATTGTGTGCCCGACGATAAGATGGGGTCAAAAACACGTAGCTGTCATGAGTCCAGGACAATTCCATGTCATAGAAGTGAAACATGAGAAGCTTACGATTCACGATGAATATGAGCGTAAACCAGTACCGAAAAATCCAATTATAGATGAAGCAGTCAAAGATTCGAATCTTGCTGCATTCCTGTCTTTCTCGCCGGTTTACCGATGGGAAGTCGAAGAAGATAAAGAGGAAAATGGTTATGAAGTCCGGTTCATCGATTTAAGATACCGATCTAAGGGGCACTATCCGTTCGTCGCTGTCGTAAAATTGGATGAAGAGCTCAACATCACCAGTTCTTTTACCGGTTGGGTTTACAGCGAGAAAACGTTACGTCGGAAACTGGATGTTGCTACAACAAATTAGTGTGCAAATAATAAGAGGCTGTTCCGGATCGTCTATCTGGATCAGCCTTTAGTTTTATGAAATCAACGATATATATTTGATCTGCACCGATAAATCAAATCTGCACTGATAAATCATTCGGCCAATACAGGTTTAATGCTTCGGCCCTTTTTTAAGCAAATGCTGGAACTTAGGATTCTCACTGAAATATTCATGGAGTTTGTCCCCAAATCTTGTGATCCACTCACGGACAATCCGCTCAGTCACTTGTTGGCCCTTAAAACTGCGCCCGGCACGTGCCCTGGTCGTTTCAAAATCTTCCCATAAAGCCTCCACCCAGCTTCGCGCTTCTTCATACGTCAAATACGGATTTTTTCTCCTTAATTCTTCAGCTAGATTATGAAAGATTTCTTCCAAAGTGATCTCCCCGTTTCCTATGTTAATAATTCCCCAACATATTGACCGACCGATCATCCCATACTAAAAGTATCGTTTAGAAAGGAGTGTTACCAATGCGAAATAAAGCAAAAAACTTTCCTCATACCATGTCTCCTGACGGCGAAGCCCGTGCGAAAGGAGAATATGCGTCTAAACGAACTGATGGCAAGACCCAGACTCAGCCGCAAGAACGGATGAGTCGATCCAACCGTTCCTAAGCTAGCTACCTTGTGAGGAGGTGTCAACTCATGGCAAAAGACAACCGTGACAGGCTGCATCCTGCCTATGAAGATCCTTTCCAATCACCTCGAGCTAACCCTAAGCACTCGTTCCACCAAGTTAACGGTGAAACTGAACGAAGCTTACACAATCATGTTTTGAAAGTTGAAACACGTAAACGTTCTTAACGTGCTTATTTGAAGGCGTTGACTCATCGTTGTTTGACGGAGCCCTTAAAAAGGCGGCACCGTACACTTTGAGTCACCCTTTTTACTTTTTACTTCTTAGCATAGAAATCGGAAATGCTTCAAGCTCCTTATCATCATTACGGTACCCCCAGGCAAAAACGCCATTCATATAAGAAATTTCAAACGTACTTCCAGGGTCATTTTTGAGCTCGTACACTTCACCTTTTTTGAAATCTGATGGATCAAGCAGATAGCTTTTCGCCATCGCAATTTTCCGTTCGTACACAGCTACTTCATTCACGATACCATGCTGCTCAGCTTTCCGGGCTTTCTCTGTCAGATTTCTGATTTCTTCATGTATTTCAAATTCACTCATCTCACTGAATAATCTACTCATAACTTTACCTCCTGAACTCATTCTAAAGTATATAAAGAAAACTTGGAAAAGCCAAGCTTATGGCAACGGCTGAGCCGTAGTTCCTCGAAAAAGCAAATGCTTTTCCTTCGTGCGGAGTGTGCTTCCGAAGTGAACAGCTTGTGCACTTAAACTTAAGAAATATTTATACTTTATAGTAGAACAATTGTCCCTATTTTGCCATCGAGAAAAGTTATGCTAGCATAATGGAGAATCCGATATCAAGGAGTGTTTCACCATGAAAAATATATTGATAACCGGTGCAGGGACTGGACTTGGTAAAAGCCTGGCTATCCAGTACAGCGCTGAAGGCTGCCATGTCTATCTTGTCGGACGCACATTAAAAACACTTGAAAAGGTTGAAAATATCATTAAAGAAGCTGGCGGCAATGCAACGGCTATCGTATGTGATATCACTGCCCACAAGGAAGTCCAAAGAACAATCCAGTCACTCTTAAAATTAACGAAAATTGACGTCCTCATCAACAATGCAGGTACGGGCTGCTTTGGTCCACTGGATTCTTACACGAATGAAGAAATCGATCAAGTCATAGCTACGAACGTGAAAGGGACGATCAATATTACGAGAGCTGTAGTTCCTGTATTCGTAGATCATGGTGAAGGCCAAATACTTAATATCATTTCCACAGCGGGATTAAGGGGCAAGAAAAACGAATCCGTGTATGTTGCAAGCAAATTTGCTGTCAGAGGATTTACAGAAAGTCTGATCAAAGAGTTTGAAGAAACCGCCATCAAGGTGACGGCAGTCTATATGGGCGGCATGGATACACCATTTTGGGATGAAACTGATCACATCCAAGATCGCTCTCGTCTAAAAAGCCCGGATGAAGTAGCCAAGCTTATTGTTGAACAGAATTCCGGCCAAGCAGAAATTTTTATTGATCGTTGAAGTCCTGGTTTTCATTCAGCCATTCCTCAATCAATTCAATTGGAAAACCTTTACGATAAAGGGACTGTTTCATTTTCTGTTTGTATTCCCAGCCAGTGAATTTGCTGTATTTTCGGTGCGCCTTTTGAGCTTGCATTTCCAACGCTTCCCTTTCCTCTTCTTCATCTTTATCAAGGGAGGCTTTTTCAATGGCTTGTTCAATTACACTCCACGAAAAACCCTTCTGCTGTAAAACTTGAGCGAGCTTCTGCTTAAGTGCATTTTCGCTCAGCTTTTTGTATTGCTTCGCTTTTTTCTGTACTAGATTCGTCGCTTCCTCGATCTGTTCATCATGCGGGTAAATCGTCAATGCTTCCTCAATGATTTTTTCGTCCACCCCTTTTTGATTAAGCTCCTGTTTCAGCGCTTTCGGCCCCTTTTTTGTAATCGAAATCTTACTGCGGATGAACATTTTTGCAAAATCAAGGTCATTCAAGTACCCCATCACTTGCAACCGCTCTATCACTGCTTTTCTAGTGACAGGATCAAATTCTTTTTTCAACAGGAACCGATCGACCTCCTCAATCGATCTCATTCGGAATGACAAGAAATGCATCGCACTATTCAAACCTTTGCTGAACTGGTCTTCCACTAGAAGCTCTTCTATCTGTTCGTCCGTCAGCTCCATACCCTTTCGGATGCCTGATTTTATGTACACTTCCTCATCAATGCCAAAACCGAATTCTTCCCCATTGCCACGATCTATATAGACATTGAACCGGCTTTTGTTTTTCTTCTGGACTGTGATCTTTGCTATTTTCATTTGGATCACCTCATTCATATTTTATCATATCCATTGATTAACCTGTTTTAAAAAGGGAAAACACAAACTGTAGAGAAATATTTTAGTAACAGGTGAGGGAGGAATGGAGATGAAAATCGCCATCTCAGGTGGTTCTGGATTTGTAGGACAAGCGTTGACTGATCATTTTACTTCAAAAGGGCATGACGTCTATATTTTGACACGGAGTCCTGACGGGAAGCCGGAAAAAGAAAGAGTCACCTATATAAAATGGCTTTCGGATGATCATCAATTAGACGAACTCCCGTTTCTTGATGCCGTCGTCAACCTCGCTGGTGAATCAATCAACGGAAGATGGACAGAAGAAAAGAAAGAAAAAATCCTATCGAGTCGAATCCAGGCAACCCGTTCGACTTTGGATCTGATCAAGCAGCAGGGAATGAAGCCTGATGTATTGATCAATGCCTCAGCTGTCGGTTATTACGGCACCTCCAAAACAGACAAATTCGATGAGTGGTCAGAAGAGCCGGGTAATGGCTTCCTGGCTGAAGTGACAAGACAATGGGAAAATGAAGCATTGAAAGCAAATGATTATGGCTTACGAGTCGTTTGTACAAGATTCGGTCTCATACTTGATAAAGATGAAGGTGCATTACCACGTATGGCCCTTCCATATAAGCTTTATGGCGGAGGTCCGATTGGTTCAGGTGAACAGTGGTATTCATGGATCCATATCCGTGATATTGTCGGAATCATTGATTTTGCAATTAAAAACCCGCAAATCGAAGGTGCTTTAAATGCAACATCACCCCACCCTGTCCAGATGGATGATTTCGGTAGACTTCTCGGACGCAGTTTGAATCGTCCCCATTGGTTTCCGCTGCCTGGTTTTGTACTACGTACCACATTAGGCGAAATGAGCTCTTTGATCCTGGAAGGACAAAAGGTTTATCCACAGAAAGCACTTGATCATGAATATAAATTCAACTACCCGACCCTTTCATCTGCTTTGAACGCAATTTATGAACAATAAAGAAAACTTGGCGAGGCCAAGGCTTTTGAAGGTCGAGTCTTAGTTACCCTTATATTGAAGAAAGTATTTTATACTTTCTTAAAATATAAAATATCTTCCTCTAGAGGCATGTTAAAGCTATACTTGATTTTAAAAGCCACTGTCCCTGAGCCATTAGAAGGCGCGGGTTAAGCTATAATTGAATATACTGGATCTGAAGACTAAGTTGGAAAAAATGTCACGCGATCCATTCGTTCAGTGAATAGGAAGAGGTATAGCATGAAAACGTTATTCAAAAATGCAATTTTATATCCCGTTACATCTCCCCCATTTCAAGGGGATCTTTTGATTGAGGACGGGAAAATCAAAAATATAGCAGCCAAGATCAACAGCGATCGCTACACAAAAGTGATTGACGCCTCTGGTATGCACTTGCTGCCTGGTTTCATTGATGTACATACCCATCTCGGGCTATATGATGAAGGAACAGGCTGGGCTGGAAACGATGCGAATGAAACACACGAGCCCCTCACACCCCATATCAGGGCAATCGATGGCGTACATCCATTAGACATCGCGTTTAACGATGCGATCAAATTCGGAATCACCACAGCGCACGTCATGCCTGGCAGTCAGAATATCATCGGCGGGCAGACTGCTGTCATAAAAACATACGGCAAAAACATCCAAAAGATGATCGTGAAAGATAAAGCAGGCTTGAAAATTGCACTCGGTGAGAACCCGAAACGGATTCACAGCGGTCGTCATAACGACTCTATCACCCGTATGGGGATCATGGGCATGCTGCGGGAAGAGTTTTATAAAGCAATCAATACGGATAATCCTGAATGCCTGAGGACTGCCCCGATCATTTCCGTTTTGAAACGTGAGATGCCAGTACGAATCCACGCCCACCGTGCGGACGATATTCTATCTGCAATCCGATTCGCGGATGAATTTGAGCTGGATTTACGGATCGAGCATTGTACCGAAGGGCATCTGGTCGCTTCAGAACTCATTGACCGCAATTTACAAGTATCAGTTGGGCCTACCCTGACACGAAAGTCGAAGATCGAATTGAAAAACAAATCATGGCAGACCTATAAAGTTCTGACTGATCACGGTGTGTCAGTATCGATCACAACAGATCATCCATATACACCGATCCAATATTTAAATGTGTGCGCAGCAATAGCGGTCCGTGAAGGGTTATCTGTTGAGAATGCGCTAGCGGGAATCACGATCAATCCAGCAAAAAACCTTGGCATTGACGACAGGGTTGGAAGTTTAGAGATCGGAAAAGACGCAGACATCACGTTATGGAACGACCATCCTTTCCATTTTTCAGCCTTACCGAATTTGACAATGATCGCAGGCAATATCGTATACAAGAAATTCAGTTGAAGATAACGATAAAAAACGTATTTCCAGCAAGGTCTAAACACTTGTCCAATTTTCGGTTGCAAGCGAACGATTTTTGATCGAAATGCATACGATATAGGGACAAGTACCCTCGATATAAAAAGACGAATATTAACAAAAAATATTGGTTCCATTTTTGAGATAAATCGATTATTATATGTTTATAAAGACGTGGTGAAGCCATGACGCGCGTGGGCTGAGCCGTACTAGCATTTATAGGATTTTGGAATCAAAAAAACAAAATATTCAAAGGTAAGGGAAGGCAATTGGTGCGCCACCAGTACATCTGGTCTTAGTGGGTTCGATTCCCACCCCGAATTAGAAATTTTAATTCGAGGGTAGGAGTCGACTGCCCTCTTTGGGAGGATGTATAAAATGTTAAAGAAACGTGATCTAAACGAATGTCATGTTCTTTATGAGTTGATGGCAGACCCTGCTGTCTTCCCTTTTGTGCGCCACAAAGCTGGTTCTGTCGAAGAGTTCATCTTTTTGACAAAACAGACATTGGAAGCAGAAGAGAATGGGGAACTGATTTCTAGAACGATTTTAGATGAATGGGGTAACCCGATCGGTACGATCAATCTGTTCGACATTCAGGATAACTGTGGTTTTTTAGGAACGTGGATCGGCAAACCACACCACGGAAAAGGCTATAATCAACTGGCGAAGGAATTATTTTTCAATGAGCTTTTCTTTGAAAAAAATATCCAAACAATCTTCATGCGGATCCGGAAAACGAATCCTCGATCAGAACGTGCGGCATTGAAGATTCCATATGTTTCGCTTGCGAACGAAACACGTCAAGACATCTATCAACAACTGAATGCTGTAGAAGATGTGTATAACCTTTTTCAAATTGAACGCGATACTTATTATATGTATACAGCACGCCATTCTTCTCTTGTTGAAGAAGCGATGGAAGCTTGAACGTTATTTAAAAGCCTGGCCCGAGTTGGGCCGGGTTTTTTGATGATCAGATGTTAGTCGGGACTGGTTAGAGGGATTTGTGGATTAAATACGCGGGTATAACTAAAAATTGCGTTAATAACTGTTGGAGATACGAGATACTTGGATTCCCGACAGTTATACACATGTGGATGACTACATTTTTTCACACGTTTACCCTTTCTTTCCTCTTATAGTTCACAGGAATTTGCGCATCATAATAAACGAGAGGTCATCCTCTCACCATTTGTCTAAGGAGGGTTCACTCATGGGAAAAGACAAACGTTCTCGCAACCAAGCACAGAACAAACAAAACATCGCACCTGATGGTCGTGATGTTGAGTTTTCCCAAGAGCTTGCCGACTCTGAGGATCTGCAAGCGCAGGAAAGAGCAAGAGCGGCTGATCGTCGCGCAAGACGTAAGTAACCTCTGCAAGACTGAACAGGAGACTTGTCCCTTCCCCGGCAAGTCTCCTTTGTTTTTTTGTGATTTCACTTGTGGATAAGTGTATAACTAAATATCATATATGTGGATAATGTGCATAAAACAGTGAATAACTTGTCAGACCTCATATCAATTTATCCTAATTTTGTGGATAAACTGTTGATTACTACGATAGCGTGCCAGGCACCGATTCAGAAACCTTGAGCCTCAAGGAGTCCAGATCGGTGCCTGGCACTTGTATGTTACTTTCTCACTAATGTGGCGACGACTTCGACGTGGGCTGTATGCGGAAACATATCCACAGGTTGCAGTCGTTCGATTTTAAATCCACGTTCAGCCAAATAATCCACATCCTTTGCCAAGGTGGATGGATTGCACGAGACATATACCATCCGTTTCGGTTGGACTTTTGCTACCGTCTTCAAAAAGGCCATATCGCATCCAGTTCTCGGTGGATCAACGACGATGACGTTGGGTTTCCAGCCTTCCTTCAACCATTTCGGCAGCAGGTCCTCAGCTTTACCCGTTACGTAAGTG
Source organism: Pseudalkalibacillus sp. A8 (assembly GCF_045920555.1). Classification (NCBI taxonomy): domain Bacteria; kingdom Bacillati; phylum Bacillota; class Bacilli; order Caryophanales; family Fictibacillaceae; genus Pseudalkalibacillus; species Pseudalkalibacillus sp. A8. The sequence continues at coordinate 671,894 of NZ_CP174509.1, read as the reverse complement.
GCATTGTTGATTCCTTGACGGGCAGCATTTTCATTAGCATCCTTAATCGATTCTTCAATGACATCCATGCCGCGTATCTCTCCTGCACGTTCTGAAAGCCATAGACCGATCGTCCCTACACCGCAGTAAGCATCGACCACCTTCTCTTCACCTGTAAGTTTTGCCGCTCTCCGTGTTTCGTTATAAAGTTTGACTGTCTGGACAGGATTCAATTGAAAGAATGCTCTTGCGGACAATTCGAACGATAGATCACCTAACGTTTCTTGAATCGTTTGATCACCTTCTAAATGGATCGTTTCATCTCCAAAGATCAGTGAGGTTTTCTGGCCATTGATGTTTTGGAGAATGGACGTGACTTCAGGTAGCTGCTTCTTCATTTCTTTTATAAGCAAATCCTTTTTCGGGATCTCCCGCTGAGCCGTAATCAATACTACCTGAACCTTCTCTGTCTTAAAACTTACCCTGGTCACAATGGTCCTTATAATCCCCGAACGTTTCCGCTCATTATAAATCGAAATGTTCAAGTCCTCTAATATCTTTTTAACGGTATTGGTAACACTCGTTGTTTGTGGATGCTGAACCATACAATTAGATAGATCGATCAGTTTATGGGAGCCGAGTCCATACAGTCCTGCCAGCACACTTGCACCCTTTTTAGCAACCTGGAACTGACTTTTATTTCTGTAATTCCAAGGATCTTCCATACCGATCGTATCTTTCAAAGGCAGGTGATGAGCGTCGAAATCAGTATATCGGTCGAATGCTTGCCGCACGATGTCTTTCTTTTCTCTCAACTGTGCTTCATAGCGTAAATGCTGAAGCTGGCAGCCGCCGCATTGGTCATAGATCGGACAGGGCGGTTTGACACGGTCCTTCGATCTCTTTTTAATCGACACCATTTCAGCTTCAATCCGGTTCGGTAATGGCTTCGTCACTTTAGCGATCACTTCTTCCCCCGGTAGCGCTCCTGTTACGAAGGTAACCTTTTTATTGTAAAAACCGATGCCCTCTCCATTGATCCCAAGTCGTTTGATGGCTAACCGGATGATATCTCCTGCTTTCAGCTTTGTTTCGGTTGCTTTCATACTTACACTCCGTCCTTTTATAATCGGCCTTATTATATCACGGTTCCAACAGAAAAAGACAACCTCCGATATGACATCAAAGGCTGCCTTCTGTTATTTAGTTGGCAATTGGGTTGGGAATACGGTCGTTCGCTACAAGATGATCTAAGCTTTTAAAGGAATACCCTTGCTTCCTCAAGTCATCGATCACCTTACCGAGTGCTTCCGCATTGTCTTTCGAAACCGAATGCAGCAATAAAATCGATCCCGGATGAATTTGTTTCATAATGCTTCGGTATGCATAATCAGCACCTTTTTGCTGATTCGTCACCCAGTCCATATAGGCGAGTGACCAGAATACATTGATATAGCCTTCTTTTTCAGATAGGGCTAAGGTACGTTCGCTAAAAACGCCCCGTGGCGGCCGTAGGTACATCATATCGTTCCGTCCTGTGAGTTCCTGGTATTTATTTTTTACCTTTTGTAGCTCTTGCTTCAGACGTTCATCGCTTACAGCCGTTAGATCAGGATGGTGCCACGAATGGTTTCCGACGATATGTCCTTCCTCCACCATCCGTTTCACAAGTTCTGATTGATCATTAAGATAATGGCCTGTTACGAAAAATGCTGCCGGTACCTTTTTTTCCTTTAATACATCCAATACCTTTACCGTGTATCCATTTTCATAACCGTTATCAAATGTGAGATAAAGGTTTTTCTCACGTGTATCCCCGATATAATAACCATTGTATTTTTCCAGGAGATCGATGAATTTCTGATCAGTTGTAGCTGGCTGCTGATCCTTGCCCCTCTTAAAGAACCAATCATGCTTCTGGTTCGAATAAGCAAAAGTATCAAACGGAACAGATAAAATAAAGCTTAATATCAATATCAATATTGCAAACTTCTTCAACAGCACTCGACTCCTTTTTCTCATCCTTAGTCTTAGTTTGAATGAAGAGGATGTATCCATACGAGGAATCGATTACCATTTCATGTGTACCAGGCACCATTTCAAACCCCAACAACCGCAAGGTTTCCGCTTCAGTGCCAGGCACCGATTGAGAACTTACAGCGCCAAGGCTTTCTAATCGGTGCCTGGTACACTAAATGGTACACTAAATCAAAAAGCCGGGGTGGGTCCCCGACTTTTACGATATACATTTTATTTGAATACTGGGTCTTTGAATTGGGCCAGCTTTTCTAATGATGATTTTTCTACATCGTGGTGCAAGCTGTTCCCGTGTGAATCCATGGTCACGACCGCTGTGAAGCCTTCTACCTGCAAGTGCCACATCGCTTCTGGGATACCGAATTCGAGAAGATCGACTCCGTCTACCTTTTTGATGCACTCTGCATAATATTGCGCGGCACCGCCGATTGCATTCAAGTAGACCCCGCCGTGCTCTTCCAATGCCTTCAGGGTCTTCGGCCCCATGCCACCTTTTCCGATGACTGCACGGATGCCAAATTTCTTCATGATGTCACCCTGATAAGGCTCTTCACGGATACTTGTCGTTGGTCCTGCAGCTTTGACATGATATTCTCCGTTCGTATCCTTCATGATGACCGGACCGCAGTGATAGATGATCTGACCGTCGAGATCGATAGGTGCATCATTGCTAATCAGGTGTTTATGGATCGCGTCACGGCCAGTATGCATTACACCGTTGATACGCACGACATCACCGACTCGCAATTCACGGATTTTTTCTTCCGTAATAGGTGCTTCAAGTACGACCTCGCGAACTTCCTTCGTCTCATCAAGAGCCGCTGCAGCTTTTTCCATCTCTTTTTTGAAATCGACCTTTTCACCGTCCTGGTAGAACCATTCCAAAATCTCACCCGTGTTCGGATCAAGCTTGAATCCGAGGCGACGATACGCCCAGCAGTTGTAAGCGACAGATACGAAGAAGCTTGCAGGAATACGGTTCATGACGCCGACTTTACAACCTAGAAGGGTCGTCTCTCCTCCAAAGCCCATTGTGCCGATACCAAGCTCATTGGCGTTATCCATCACGTATTCTTCAAGCTTACGAAGATCTTCATTCGGATTGACATCTTCTACAGACCGGAAGAGCTGCTCTTTAGCGAGCTCGTAACCTGAAGTACGGTCACCGCCGATTCCGACTCCGATAAAGCCTGCGCTGCACCCTTGCCCTTGCGCTTGATAGACAGAATGCATGATACACTTACGGATCCCATCCAGGTCACGGCCAGCGCGTCCAAGTCCTTCTAATTCAGTCGGTAGGCTGTATTGGATATTCTTATTTTCACAGCCGCCACCCTTCAGAATCAACCGTGCATCGATGTAATCCTTTTCCCACTGCTCGAACTTGATGACAGGCGTCCCTGGTCCAAGATTGTCACCGCTGTTCGCACCAGTCAAAGAATCGACCGAGTTGGGGCGAAGCTTCGTATCATCTGTCGCTTGCTTGATCGCTTCAAGAATAGCTTCCTTGATTTTCAGCTGGTTCACACCAACCGGTACTTTCACCTTGAATGTCGGCAAACCTGTATCCTGACAGATTGGCGAAACATTCTCATCAGCCTTTAAAATATTTTCACTGATCGTATCGAGGGACATCGCTGCACGAGTCCCTGCATTTTCTTGGGCTTTTGCTTTAGCAATCGCGCGACGTACGTCCTTCGGTAAATTGGTTGACGTTTCAACAATCAATTCATACATACTGTCTTTCAGTTTTTCCATTTCCCCAGTGTCCCCTTTATGAAGATTTTCACACAAGATGAAGGGCTCCTCTTCCCCAACATCCTGGTGGAATAATGAATTTTAGAAAGGCTCTGTTAAAGTTCATTGTTTATATATGCAAAATTCACTCCCTTTCCGGGAGTGTCGCGAATTTCGCTTCAGAAAATTTTTTGAAAAAATCAACATTACTATTTAACAAAGGCCTTCAGAAAATAACACATTGAAAGCGGAAACATAATATATTAAACATATTTCCAGTATAACAAATCGTTCAGCTAAATTCTTTATATATCAACTATTCCTCCCAGTTATGGCGGAATTGTTTACATTTCTGTTCAAGTTCATCCAACATGGCGATGATCCGATCGATTTCTTCGATTCCAGCGGTTTCAGGATCGATCGTATCCAATACTTTAAGTAGCATGTCGATTCTGTTTTGGATATAATCCATTTGTGATGATTTATCGTTTACGGCATTACCCATTAAAAGATCTCCTTTCTTTTTCCTTTAATATGATAACAGATTTTTGCAAAGTGTTGGGATTTACCCGTCTTTACTATTGCTTTACAAAAGTAAGTCAAAACCTTACACTAAAAGTAATAGAATGGATTTAAACTCAATTCGAGGTGATGTTTGATGAATTATGAAAGCATGTGCCCGAAATACGAAGCGGCAATCGAAATCATCGGCAAAAAGTGGACAGGTCTGATCATTCGTGTTTTGCTTTCTGGGCCTAAACGATTTAAAGATATAAAAAAACAAATTCCTGATATGAGTGACAGAATGCTGACAGAACGAATGAAAGAGCTTGAAGCTGTCGGCATCGTAAATCGTGAGGTCTATCCAGAAACACCTGTACGAATCGAATACACGCTGACCGATAAAGGTATTTCACTAAAGAATGTCATCAGTGAAATCCAGCGTTGGAGTGATGACTGGGTGGAAATGGAACAAACAAATGGTAGATAAAAGGGGCGACTTTTAAGTGTCAGCCCCTTTATTTTGTGCTTGTTTACCTTTTAGTTTGTCATATTGAACCTGAGGGAAATGTAATCCTGAACTGGGATCCAAGCTCCGATTCCTTGATGGGTCACATTCTTCACTTCAATACTCTTCTTGCTTCCCTTCAGATTGATGAACACTTCGCCGTAAGTGACTCTTCCTTTTTCATTTATAGCAGGAACGTATCCATACAAGTATCCGACCTTCTTTGGCGGTATGTTATAAACGTTCTCTTTCTTCGTTCCTCTTCCAATGATCGTCGTGAATGAAAGAGGAAGGCCTGTTTTTTGCGAAGCCTTGATCATCATCATCTTCTGGACATCCTCAGGACTCTCAATCTGAGCCGTTAAACCCCCAGATACCTTCTTTTCATTTTCTTGATTGAATTGCAGTTGAGAAACCGTTTTACCACCACGGTTATTCAATTGGTTGATATTCACCTTCTGATATTCCCAATTCACATTCGTCTCTGCTGACTCATAATTCAATGGCCATTGACCTAAATAGATTTTTGCACGATAACCAATCGCAGCTTTTGAAGGTGAAATACTGGATTCATTAAAGAGACGGATAAGTTCCGGATTCTCGATTTTTATATCGGTTGTCGAGAACATTTCCTCTGTCAGCTGACTTGGTTGTAAATCAGGTAAGTCTTGTGTTGCATTTGGATATGTGTTTTCTTTTGAAATCGACACAGTCGAATTCGGAATCGTCATCCTCTCGGAACTCTTCGTTTTTTCAGCGGATAATGCCTGATCCGGCAATAGTAACAGCCCTAAGCAGGCGATCAAAATACCCAACTTTCTCATCGGACATGCTCCTTTCTTACCCTTATTTTTTTCCACTCGGGATAAAATCTACATGCCAAATTTTTCATGCCTTCAAAGTGTGAAATTTTCAATCGACACATTTCCCAAAGTTTCAAACAAACGTTTGATTGAAATGTAAATTTCCAGACTGATACTACATTAAAAAGCTTAATCAAACATTTGATTGACAATTTGAAAGAATTGTCGAAGGAATACTCGTATGCTAAGCTTCCTCGATCAATCGCCACGACAACACTGAAATATCATCAGGATACCCTTGGGCTCCCAGGAAAGTTCGAACCATTTTCAGCGCGTCATCCGGGACCACGACGGCTGCAATCTCCTTTTTTTCAAAAACGAAATCACCAATGTTCCGCCACTCCCTTTCCCGATAAAACGTATGCCCTTCCTTCGGGTGGAAGTCGGTGATTTTTATGAAATCCATCAATGGGTGCACATCTTTCAATAAGTTATCCTGTGATTCATGGACAGATGACAGATAACAAACTGGCAAAAATACATCATGGACAGCCTCTGCTTTAAATCCGATCGCAGCTCTACCGTAGTAAACAGCGTGCTCCACCAGATCTTTGAACGGGATATCAGTCGTACTGCAGAAGGCGTTTGTTTTATAAGGACCTACCTGCTCCTGACTGGTTGCTTTTAACCGTTGCGACTGCAAAATCTTCAACAGGATATCAACAGATTCTTTTTCAGACTTCGGCTTGCTCTTTTTCACCAATTCATCTGGACTTAGAACTTGTACATCGCCTTTTGGAGAACCAGTGAAATGCCAATAGATCCTTGAATAATATCGCTGCATAAAAAAACACCCTTCTATCAGGACTTCCTAACAGAAAGGGTGTGCATCTTGACTATATTTATGTGTACGTCAACTTTCCTTCTCAAAAATCTCAATTTCACGCCACTTACCGAATTTATAGTATCCATACGCAACAACACTGCTAATGACAAAACTCGCCCCAATTCCAAAAGCGATGCCGTCTTCACCTAACCACCGCGAAAAAAGGTAGGTTAATGGGACACGAAGCACCCAGAATGAAATCAGGTTAAGAATCAAGATGTGGACCATCGCTCCCGCTGCCCGGACGATCCCGTTCAAGACAAAATTGATTCCTAGAAATGGATAAAAGAAAGCGACACTCTTTAAATAGGTGGTTCCGAAAGCAATCGTTTCCTTGTCACTGACGAATAACCGGATCAATCCTTCTGCGAAAATGAATGCAATCAAACTAATGGAGAAGGAAACACCCAGTATGAGATAAATTCCGTTTTTGGAAATCGCCTCAACTCGATCCCACGAACGGGTACCGATATTCTGGCCTGCCATACTGTTCACAGCTGAGCCTAAGGTAAATGCTGGCAGCATAATGATACTGTCGATGCGCTGGGCAGCTCCAAAACCGGCCACTACATCTGCTCCGAAATGGGCGACGATACCCATGATCGCAGCAACGCCTCCAGAAATCGCCATCATTTGAAGTCCTGCCGGAAAACCGAGCTTAAATAGTGTAAAAAAGTAAAACCTTGATGGCACATAGGGCATGACGAACGGGACATTCGCTCTCCATACCGAATAGAAAACGCCATAAACGAATGCAAAACCTTGGGAGACGATTGTGGCGTACGCTGCACCTACGATTCCCATATCAAAGGTCCAGATGAAAATCGGATCAAGGAGCGTATTTAAGATGACAGCCATGAACACGAATCGAATCGGCGTTTTACTGTCGCCAAGAGCCCGTAGCACCGTCCCGATAAAATTGTAACCGAACAAGAACAGGATTCCGAGGAAATTGACCTGCAGATAGGTTTTCGCTAATGGGAAAATCTCTTCCGGTGTACCGAGCAGCTCCAACAGCCATCCTGATACAAAGAACCCGATTACTCCTAAGGCCAGGGCCATGATGCCAAGCACAAAGACAAAAGCATTCAACGATTCCCTCAGGCCTTCTTCATCGTCCACACCTTTCTTTTGCGAAAGGACGGTCAGGGAAGCGCTGTTCACCCCGATAATGAAAGAGAGGATAGTGAAAATCAATGTAGCAGAAATCGAAATCGCACCTAAAGCATCTGAGCCCAAAAGATTGCCTACCCACACACTATCGATGAATTGGAACGATGTTTGCAGGATGTTCGTAAGAAAAATCGGCACAGAGAAAACAATCATCTGTTTCGGAATTGGACCTTTTGTAAAATCCATTTGTACAGCCATCGTTCCACCACCTTTTTTCACAATCCTGTCATATGGAAAAGCACTCCTTTAGATGTGGAGTGCCTTCCGAAGTTTAACAAATGTAATTTCCCCATTATAGACCCGATCTAAAACCTGTGTCCCGATCCACTGGGTACAGATCGCGAACAAGAAAATCCACCAGCCGATCACAAATGCTGTTAAGAAAAAAATCACTCCATTGATCCAGAACATCATTTGACCAGGTGCACGTTTGAACACTTTCGCGAAGATCTGTGCCAAAATAGCCATACCACCAGAGGATGCACCATTTTTAAAAAGAATACCCACACCGATCCCGAATAGACATGCACCAAAGATAAGATCCATCCACGGTATCGAAATCGCCCGAGGTAACAGGAGACCGACCAGATCAACGGTAATCGAAGTAACTGTTACTGAAAATATCGTCTTCCCTGCTGAAGCGGCACCGAGAAATTTTACTGCTACGAACAACAAAGGAACATTGACGAGCCACAAAGACCAGCCATGGGGAATGTTCCAAAAATATTCATTTAAAATGGCGATTCCTGCAGCCCCGCCAGATGGGATATGGTGTGGAAAAAGAAACAGGCCCATACCAAGACCTTGAATGATCGCACCCATTGATAAAAAAATGAAAGTTTTTATAGTTGGACCCATTTAGCGCTTTCCACAACCTCAATGCTGTCTTGCACTGATTGGATCATCGAACAGTTCTTACGAGTCAGCTGCATCGCCTTTTCAATCTTCTGTTCATTCCAATCTGATGCCTTGATATGAAAAGTAAGTTCGATTTTCTCTATACGGTTTGCCTCTGCCTCGTTCCGTTCGACATTAGCATTCACTGCGATATCTTCAAAAGGGTACCTCATTTTCTCTAATACCTTTCGCAATACCCCTCCGCTGCACACAGCAACCGATGAAACGAGAAGTTGATATGGGCGGAAGCCATACTCCTCATTCCCGGAGATATCGAGCTTACCGTATTCAAATTTTGTCGTAAATCCGCCCTCAGTCATTTTATATTCCATTTTCAGCCCACCTGACCTCTCAAAGAAGATTGTACTCTGATATAATGTTTAAAGGATTTTTTGTAGAATTTCAATGATTGTAAAAGAATAAACCAATATATAAAAATGTACCAACTTATGAAAGGAAGTACAAGTTATGCGTTCCGCACGTTATCGATTCGCCGTTCTGATCGCCGTCGTTTTTGTTTCCGGGTTTGCGCAAGGATTGTTGTTGCCACTGCTCGCTATACTGCTTGAAAGGGCCGGAGTTTCATCAAGCGTAAACGGTCTCAGTGCGTCTGCATTTTATATCGGCATCTTACTTATTTCACCTTTTATTGAAAAACCATTACATAAATTCGGCTACAAAAAGCTGATCATTACCGGTATTGCTCTTACTTGTGTATCGGTGCTCATCCTTCCGCTATGGGAAGCAATCTGGTTCTGGTTCATACTCCGTGTCCTCATCGGGATCGGGGACCATATTTTCCATTTCGCGACACAGGTATGGCTCACCTCAATGAGCACCGAAAAAAGACGTGGACGGAACATTGCCATCTATGGTGTTTCATTCGGACTCGGATTTGGTATCGGGCCTGTCATGACAAGGCTTGTCGAAATCCATCAGGCATTGCCCTTCATCGTTGCAGCAGCACTATGTGTACTTTCATTATCCTTGCTTATACGAATTGACAATGAATATCCGGAAAACATCACGACACCAGATGTTCAAAGCACATGGCAAAGGTACGGAAAAGTTTTCAGAATGTCCTGGGCCGGGTTGCTTGGAACGTTCGGATATGGATTTATCGAAACAGCCGTCCATAGTAACTTCCCGGTGTACGCCATCCGTCAAGGACTTGGTATCGAAGCCGTATCAATCCTCCTGCCAGCCTTCGCGGTCGGTGCTCTCGTGTTCCAAGTTCCACTCGGATTATTAAGTGACCGTTTCGGCCGAAAACCGATCCTAATGATTTCATTATTCATCGGTGGTATGAGTTTTTTAGCGATGAACCTGGCCGATTCACTCGTTTACTTGACTACGATGTTTGTCGTTGCAGGATTATTTCTCGGCTCTTTGTTTTCAATGGGGATCACTTATATGGCTGACCTTCTCCCAAGAGAATTGCTCCCGGCAGGAAATATCTTGGCTGGCATTTGTTTCAGTCTAGGAAGCATATTCGGTCCTTTGATCGGTGGATTTGCCATTCAGTTTTTTAAAGAAGGAAGTATCTATTACACAATCGGAGGTATGATGCTTATCCTGTTCATCGCCATCACCTTTTTCCAGCAGAGCCAGTCAAAACAAACTGTTGAGGGACAATCTTAGAAAACACGATCACCCAAGTACAGCAAAAGGTTTAACCCTTTATTTGCCAAGGTATACTATATTTGAGACAGATAAATTGACGAATTATGATTTAGCTTTTAAAATCGTAATCAGATAATAATTATTTTAATGTAAATATAGTTAAAGGAGTCGATCAAACAATGAGATTACGTACTGAAATGCCTGAATTTGAAGGTGCAACTGAATGGTTGAACGGTGAGGTTTCGAAAGATCAATTAGTCGGAGATAAGCCGACTCTTGTCCACTTCTGGTCTGTAAGCTGCCAGTTGTGCAAAGATGCAATGCCTAACATCAACCAATTCCGTGATGATTATAAAGACGAATTGAATGTGGTTGCAGTCCACATGCCTCGTTCAGAAAAAGATCTAGATATTGGACAAATAAAAGATGTTGCTGCTGAACATGGGATTACACAGCCGATTTTTGTTGATAACCAGCACAAGCTAACAGACGCTTATGAAAATCAATACGTTCCTGCTTATTATGTATTCGACAGTGAAGGCAAGCTTCGGCATTTCCAAGCAGGCGGCGACGGAATGAAAATGTTGACCAAACGTGTCAATCGCGTACTAGGAAAATAATATCTATCTATAAATAAAATAGAAGGAGCTGACTCGGTCAGCTCCTTCTATTTTTGAAATTCCTCTCATATAGCCTATAGAAGAACGCTATTATTTTATACATGATCAATCCTGCGAGCCCACCTAGTCCATTCAACAATATATCGTCTATATCAAAGATTCGGCTTGCATAATAGAATTGCAGCAGTTCGATCAACCCGCTCACGCCGAACGAGATGAAGAACATCTTAATAAAAGAATTAAGCCTTCGCAACATCAATGGCAATAGAAAGCCTAACGGCATGAACAATAGTAGATTACCGATTACATTTTTAAAGATCAGCCAATAATTCCCGCTTCTCCACATCAATCGGATGCTATCAAGCAGGACCAGATTAAATGACTTTCCATACACGTAATAGTTGAAGGTGAACAAAGTGGAGTATATCAGGACTGATAAATAACAGACAAATAGGATTGCTCCTATCCATCGCCACTTCATACGAGCGTATTCTCTTGCACCTTTTTGTATTTGCATATGCTGTACTCCTTTGTTCCTATCCCTCACAAAACCAGGAATAGTGTACCACATAAATAGGACTTGCAGTACTAGTTTATGATGGTAAAACTGTATTTAGGCCGAAATTATCTACACAAGTATAAAAGCGCGAACAGCAAGTAAAGCCTGTTCTCCAAACACACAAAAAGGGTCACCTTGCTTTAAGTCAGGTGCTTTTTCCTCACAACATTCGCATATTGCTAAAAACTGAGACCGTAGGTGCGAATAAAAAGACCTATACTCATAACAAACTAACCCTTCAATCATAGATCTTCACTTCTCAATTCAGTTACTGCAGATGATGTTTCCTAAACGCTCCGTCAAGCGGACATTCTCTTTAAAATCAACAGGGCAATCGATGATGACTGGTTTTTCAAGCTCGAACGCCCTTTCTAAAAGCGGTTTGAATTCTTCAGCCCGAAGAACTTTCATTCCTTCAGCACCGAACGCTTTCGCCAATTGGACAATATCTGGATTTTCAAATGTAATACTTGAACTGCGATCATACTCGTTCATCTGCTTCCATTCGATCAATCCGTAACGGTTATCGGTCCAAACAACGACAACAATCGACAATTTCAAGCGGACCATCGTCTCAAGCTCTTGCACTGTCATCAGGAATCCACCATCCCCAGCAACAGCTACCACTTTTTTATCTGGAAATGCAAGCTTAGCTCCGATTGCACCAGGTAGTGCAATTCCCATTGAGGCAAAACCGTTCGAAATGAGGCATGTGTTCGGTTTGATGCAATGGAAGTAACGGGCAAGCCACATCTTATGAGCTCCTACATCCGAAAGCAAAATAGCATCGTCATCTAATACGGCTCTTAAATCAGCTGCAATCTTTTGCGGTTTCATCGGATACGATATATCTTCCTCATGTTCAGCGAGATCCTCCATGATTTCATTGCGGAGCTTTTCAAAAAACGGAGCCATTTTCTCACGAGCATTTACTTTTTCAGTCAGCTGGCTCAAGTTTTCAACAATATCACCAACCACGCTTACTTCTATCGGATAGCACATATCAACCTCCGCTGGCTGTGTATCAATATGGATGATTTGCCTCTTTCCATCCGGATTCCATGCTGAAGGAGAGTACTCTGCAAAATCAAAACCGACTGTAATGATCAAATCTGCTTTGTCTATTCCGCATACAATGTGGTCTTTTTCTTGCAAGCCTACAGTTTGCAAGTTCTGCGGATGTTCATAGGTGATCGCACCCTTCCCCATGAACGTGCTTGTAAACGGTGCCCTTATTTTCTCAACAAAACGTCGAAGCGGTTCCGATGCTCTCATTCTTGTTACTCCGTTCCCAACGAGTATAATCGGATTCTCCGCTTCATCGATTGCCTGGGCAGCATCGTCTATCGCCTTATCGAGAGCCCTGGTCAACATTTTGTTGGCCCATGGCTCCTGAAGTGTCCCTTCCACTTCCAACTCCGCAATATCTTCTGGAAGCTCGATATGAGCCGCCCCAGGCTTTTCACTCACTGCTTGTTGGAATGCCTTTCGGACGACTTCAGGCACTATATCTTTATCACGTATGGAGGTATTCCACTTCGTAACCGGCTTGAACATGGAAATCAGATCATAAAACTGGTGGGACTTCTTATGTTGTTGCTCCAGTCCCGCCTGTCCTGTTATGGCGATCAATGGCGTCTTATCCATGTTTGCTTCCGCCACCCCTGTCAAAAGGTTTGTTGCCCCAGGGCCCAGTGTCCCAAGACAAACACCTGGTTTTCCTGTCAATTTGCCATACACGCCGGCCATGAATGCTGCCCCAGTCTCATGTCTTGTTGTTATGAACTCGATTTCCGATTCCTTCAGTGCTTCAAGAAAATCAATGTTTTCCTCTCCTGGTACACCAAAGATATATTCGACCCCTTCATTTTCAAGACATTTTACAAATAACTCGGATACTCGCATAGTCGAATCCCTCCATTTTTTCCTACAACAATAAATAGGTCTATCGTATTCATTCCTTTTTTAACAGTGGGTTTGAAACCTATTTATTTTGCTAGCATATCCAAAAGCTTTAAAAAAGTTCAATCGCCATGGGTCAGCCACGAAGGACACTGGAAGACCGACGAGAAGGCTTGCGCCGCTGCAAGAAGACTGAAGTGATCAGTGGTTGTGCGATTAAAACTCCTTCACCACAACCAATATTTCACACTTCCTTGGCTTACTAAAAAAGCCACCCTAATTGGATGGCCACAGACTTAATGGTATTGGTTTTTCTTATTGGCAGAGCTGCTTGTTTTGTGTTTACTATCGCTCTTATGCTTTTTGTTATTTTTCACATTATGGTTCTGTTTATTATCGCTCATTGTTATTCTCCTTTTCAAAAGAATAACTATAGTTTCTCCTCATCAATTACGAATATGCGAAGCCTGAAATCACGTATTTTTCTGGAGTTTATTGAATGTCGCATTCACTTCTCCACCGATAATGAGCATCAAACCTGAGACATAAAACCAAAGCATCAATACAATGACCCCGCCTAGACTTCCATAAGTGGCACTAAAGTTGCCGAAATTATTGACATAAAAAGAAAATGCCCATGATACGAACTGCCAACCAACTGTTGCTAAAACAGCTCCGATCCAGACATTCTTCACTCCTAAACGTTTGTTCGGTGCGACAAAATAAATAATTGTGATTACGCACACGATGATGAGTGTACTAAGTACCCACCTGAGAGCATTCCATATCGCTTCCCAATGGGGCAGTCCAAGATACCCGAAAATATGGCCAATCATCTGTCCAAAAACCGGCAAAGCCATAGCCACGAATATGATGAGAAGCATACCGAGTGTCAACATCATCGCAACTGCTCTGGCTACGATGAAATTTCTGCTTTCTTCCACATCATAAGCTTGATTCAATGCCCTGATCACGGCATTCATACCATTAGACGCCGTCCATAAGGTAGCGATGATCCCAACTGAAAGGATCGCGCCACCCTGGTTATTGATGATTTCCGTATTCTCTTTAACGATATTCATCAACTCTGGCGGTCCATAGAGTTGTATAAGGGTAAACAATTGATTTTTGTCCACGATTGTCGTGAGGATGGTTACTGTCACAATCAGAAATGGAAAGAGTGACAGCAGAAAGTAAAAAGCAAGCTGTGCTGCTAAATCGGTTACACCGTCATCTTGTATCCGTCGGAATAAATCCTTCCAGAATATCTTTTTCGATGGCTGCTTTAATCTCACCACCACCACTCCCCCCAATCCATAGGTCCCAGGCTTACTTTATATAGAAGCAATGTTTGTCCCATTTTCGGAACCAATAAGAGTAAACCAATCTTGCTGGATTGGTTCAATGGGTCTTTCCTTAATATTTATTGTCCTCATGGTCATGTATGTCCGTTAATTCTTTCCCGGCGTCTCTCACTTTGCCGGAAACATCTTTCAGCTCCCCGCCGACCTCTTTCATGCTTGAATACGTCTCGACAGAATGCTGTCGAACTTCATCAACTTTCTGGATGACATCCCTCACTTCACGAGATAAATCATTCAACGCTTTAGATGTAGTGTCCATCGTATGCTTTACTGTTTCCATGATGACCGAAGGATCTTCCCTTACTGTCCTATATAAAGATGATGTCTGGTCCTTGATTTTTGCTGAACGTGTCTGCACATTTTTACGAGTGTTCTTGTCGATTAACGCTGCCATACCTCCAACAACTGCGCCGATCAGGATGCCTTTCCAAAGGAAAGAGCCCTCTTTTTTTTTGTTCATGCTCACTGGGGTGGTTTGGTTTACTTTTTGTTGTTCTGGTGTGTATACAGATTGAGTCATAAATGATCTCTCCTTTTTATATTGTTGAATAGTATTTAATTTCCCCTGTTCTCGGAAAACCAAAACATCAGGAGAAAATTGTTTAGGGATTTTTTTTGCAGGGTATGAAAAATTACAAATATAAAAATAAAATTTAAAGGAGGAAATACCATATGTCATTTATTTGGACCTTGATCGTAGGTGGTATCATAGGTTGGTTAGCTGGCCTTATTGTCGGGCGAGATGTACCTGGAGGGATCATCGGAAATATCATTGCAGGGATTATCGGAGCATGGCTCGGTTCATTATTACTCGGTTCATGGGGACCTTCTCTTGGAGGCCTCGCGTTAATACCGGCGCTGATCGGGGCCATCATCGTTGTTCTCTTGCTGAGCATGATCATGAGACGGACAAGAAGACCAAGTCGACATCATTAAGTAAACAATTCAAGCATGGGATCGGCTCATCATAGGAGTCGGTCTCTTTTTATTTTGTAACGGATGAAATGCTCACAGCCGATTGTGATCAGATTGAAAGCTTCATTAAACTCCCCAGTCATGTAGGGATCCAGTATGTCATCCTCCTCTTGCTCGACTACAAAATCAAGGAGTCTTGAAATCGTTCCTGTTTGGCGCATTCCAGCTAGACGGTGTAATTCGCCTAGTGTTTCAGCATCCATAGCAAGGATAAAATCGAACGTTTCCAGATCTTCTCCTTTGACTTGCCTGCTTTCTTTTTGAGTAAAGGGAATTTTTTCATTTGTTAAAAATTGGACAGTTTCATCATCGGGAGGTTCTCCAACATGCCAGTCATAGGTGGCAGCTGTATCAACTTCAATCTGAAGTCCCTCATTTTTACACTTTTCTTTTAAAACCGCTTCTGCTATTGGAGCTCGACAAATTCCGCCAAGTGATACAAATAGGACCTTCAACATCTACACTTCCCCTCTCTAAATCCATATTATTCATTGTATCAAATATCGATTTTTTATGAGGTTGTCCAACATTTTCTTCAATGTAAAAAGGCATGTTTCCCTCTTATGTAGAATATTAAAATAGTAACCATATATAGATAGGAGGAAAAAAAAATGACGCAGTTTGAAGAGTTCTTAGGGAAAGTGAGCGGTTGGGTATGGGGGCCCTGGTTGCTCGTATTACTTGTCGGGACTGGTATTTTCCTGACATTCCGACTCAGCTTCTTACAGTTTTCATTACTACCTTATTCATTGAAATTGGCTTTTACCAAAAAGCAGGACAAAAAGTCTGAAGGGGATATTTCACACTTTCAAGCCCTGATGACAGCATTAGCGGCTACAATCGGTACTGGTAATATCGCCGGGGTAGCAACAGCTGTATTCATCGGTGGACCCGGGGCAGTCCTTTGGATGTGGCTCAGTGCCCTTTTCGGTATGGCGACAAAGTATGCCGAAGCGATTTTAGCTGTAAAATATCGAGTCAAAAACCAGAATGGGGAAATGTCCGGCGGTCCGATGTACTACTTGGACAAAGGATTGAATGCAAAATGGCTTGGTGTCCTGTTCGCATTTTTCGGTGCCTTTGCCGCATTCGGAATCGGGAATATGGTTCAATCCAACTCTGTGGCAGATGCAGTCCAGACAACATTCAATGTTCCTGGGTGGGTAACAGGCTTGATCCTGATGGTATTGACTGGGCTCGTCATTCTTGGTGGTATCAAGAGTATCGGCCGAGTCGTTGCATACCTGGTTCCATTCATGGCCCTCTTCTATGTCGTCGGGGGGCTTGTAATCTTATTCATGAACCTTGACCTCGTTCCTGGGGCTGTCGGCTTGATTTTCAGTGATGCCTTTACAGGGGAAGCCGTAGCGGGTGGTGCACTAGGTGCAGTCATTCGTTGGGGTGTCGCTCGTGGAGTCTTCTCGAACGAAGCTGGTTTAGGTTCAGCGCCGATTGCAGCAGCAGCAGCGAAGACTGACTTCCCTGCTCGCCAGGCGCTTGTATCTATGACCCAAGTTTTCATCGATACGATCGTTGTCTGTTCGATCACTGGAATCACGCTCGTCATGGGTGATATGTATAAGGGTGATCTGAATGGTGCCGCTCTTACGACAGAAACATTCAGAAGCTTCCTAGGTGCACCGGGTGCTTTGATCGTAACGATTGGAATCATCCTATTTGCATACTCGACTGTCTTAGGATGGTCCTATTACGGCGAAAAATGTTTCTCTTACCTATTCGGAGACAGTTCAGTGAAATTTTACAGATTATTGTTTGTCCTAGCAGTATTCGTCGGAACAACCGTTTCTCTCAATGTTGTTTGGACGCTTGCGGATATCTTCAACGGCTTGATGGCGATCCCGAACTTGATCGGACTTCTCGGTCTATCCGGTGTAGTCGTGGCCGAAACAAAGAGATTCCTTGCCGTGAAAAAAGAAGAAGAACAAAAGCAAACCTCACATTCAGCATAAAAAAATGAAGAAGACCCAAAGGGCGAAATTACCTTTTGGGTCTCTTCATTTTACGCTGGAATTTACGTTTTTAAGATAATTTCGCTGAATTTAAGATAATTCTCTTGTTTTAAAGATGATTTGAAAATTTTAATGATAATTTTCATTTTTTAATGTTTGACACCTGTTTTTTAAAGATAACATTATTCGAGAACAGGATGATCTCAATTTCAGCCTTTGATAACTTTTACATAGTAGTTGCGGGCCCGAGGTCCATCAAATTCGCAAAAATAGATGCCTTGCCAGGTCCCGAGGATTGGCTTTCCATCTTCTATAATTACTATTTGCGAGCTTCCAACCGTACTCGCTTTCAAATGCGATGCGGAATTTCCTTCAGCGTGTTTATATTTTTCATGTTCCCATGGATAGACTTCATCCAATCTCATCAACATATCGTGCTTTACATCAGGGTCTGCATTTTCATTGATTGTGATTCCTGCAGTCGTATGGGCACAATAGATATAAACTACCCCGTTGGCAATCCCGCTTTTTTTGATCAGGTCTTTTACTGTTGATGTCACGTCAAGCATTTCATCATGGCTATTTGTTTGGATGGACTGTTTGTATAGCATCGCTACCTCCTCATGCTTTTCGTTATCTTTTTCCATTTCGCTTTCTCTTCCAGCTTTGCTTTCTGATCATTCTTTCGCTCGAGATAAGCAAGTTCACGTTGTAATTTTTTATAGGATGCATACCTTTCTTCCGTCAAATCCCCTGTGTCAATGGCCGCTTTTACTGCACATCCTGGCTCGTTATCATGCTGACAGTCCCTGAACTTACATACTTCAGCAAGTGCATCGACATCCCGGAAGCTTTCGGATAACCCATCATTCGTATTCCACAATTGAAGCTCTCTCATTCCAGGCGTGTCGATCATTAACCCTCCCTGCGGCATAAGGAACAGTTCCCTGTGGGTCGTTGTATGCTTCCCTTTATCATCGCCTTCACGGATTTCCTTCACCTTTTGGATTTCTGCTCCATACAGGCGATTCACCAGTGTCGATTTCCCGGCACCTGATGAGCCAAGCAGTGCAACAGTTTTTCCTTCTGTCAGATAAGGTGTGATTTCATCAATACCATCACCCGTTTCAGAACTGATGATATGAACGGGCAGACCGAAAGCGACTGTTTCTACTTCATTTAACCATTTCTGGATATTTTCACACAAATCCGATTTACTGAGCACGATCACCGGATTTGCACCGCTCTCCCATGCCATCAGCAGGTAACGCTCGATCCTTCTTACATTGAAATCCTTATTCAGCGCATTCACTAAAAATACCGTATCGATATTCGTTGCAATGATCTGTTCTTCTGTTGTCAAACCAGCAATCTTCCTTGAAAATTTACTGGTTCTCGGCAGGATGGAGTGAATCGTAGCTGCACGATCATTTTCACGGATCTGACACATGACCCAATCTCCTACCGCAGGATAATCTTCACGTTTTGTTGCTTCAAAATTCATTTTACCAGAGATGGAGCCACGGATTTCACCATGCTCTGTCAGCAAGGTATACATTCCTTTATGCTCCAGTGCGACTCTTCCCGGCTCATATCCTTTATTGATCCATTCGTTTGCTTGTTCAATACGTTCTTCATTAAAACCTAGTTGTTGTAAATTCAATTCAATTTCCTCCTATTTTTAAGATCACGATAAGTTAAAAAAACCACCGGAAATTCAACCGATGGTTTTCAAAAAGCTTAGCTCTATTATTTTTAATTGTTGATTGTTACGAAATCCACTCCCTTTCCGCAGGCGATCCGCAAGCCTCCTCGCTAATACCTCGCTGGGGTCTCGCTTGGCTCGCTTTTCCCGCAGGAGTGTCGCGAATTTCGCTAATCAACATTAAATTTAACAGAGCCAAATCATAAATAAAAAACCACAGGCCGCGCACAGCCCATGGATTCATTACGCAAATTCAAAAAATAGAAAGAAATCGTGTTATTTTTATACGACGTATCTCTTGAAGGGCTGTGCATCATATACAATTGGTGAATATTCCATTTCAATGAATTTGTACATAATACAAAACCTCCTTCAAGTCCTTTAATCTGTTTCCATTATATGCTGTCCATTCCAGAAAGTAAATATTATTTGCTAAATGTTTCAATAAATTGGATGATTGCCGGTCCTAATAGAACGATGAACAAACTTGGAAAAATGAACAAAACAAGCGGAAACAACATTTTGACAGGTGCCTTCATCGCTTCTTGTTCAGCACGCTGTTTCCGTTGCTCGCGTACTTCTTCGGATTGGACACGCAGGACGTTTACCATTCCGATTCCAAGCTTTTCAGCTTGCAAAATACTGCTGATCAAGATGTTGATTTCATCTACCGTCAAGCGTTCCCTGACACCACGGAGTGCTTCCCTCCGCGTTTTCCCCAATCGAATTTCTTCAAGACAACGGTGGAATTCCGTGGATAAGACGCCTTCTTTTTTTGAAACAACCTTACTGAGAGCACCGTCAAATCCGAGGCCCGCTTCAAGACTTACTGTCAGAAGATCCAGCACATCAGGAAGCTCGTGTAATGCAGATTGTGAACGAGCTTTCATTTTACTCTTCAAATAATAAGGAGGTAGTATGATCGCAACCAACATCGCAAATGTAACTGACAGAATGATTCCACCCAATTCGAATGTTTTAGATAGTATGAATCAGAAAAGACAGTGCATCCGGGACTAAAATTAAATTCAAGTAAAAAACTCCCCAAACAATAGGAGAGTTTCATCAATAGTTATTTTTGTTCACGGAATGTCAAGCGCGTCATTCATTTCGTCAATTTTCGGCTCTTTTTTCAACATCAGCATCATTAATGATTCATCGTAATAATATCCATAGATTTTCAGCGAACGCCTTTCCAGCCCGTATTCTACAAACCCTAATTTCTCATAAGAACGGATCGCTGAACTGTTTTCCGACACCACAGTCAGGAGGATTTGCTCAAGGTCCTCTATTTTTTTAGCCTCTTCTACCAAATACTGAAGAAGTTTGAATCCGATACCGTTCCTTTGGAAATGCTTTGCGACATACACCCCTACGATATCACCTTTATGCTTCGTTTTGTTTTTCTCTCTCTGCAAAAAAGTTCCGATCCCTACAAGTTTACCGCCGTAAAATGCTCCAGCCGTAAAATGGGTATCAGGATTTTGTCCTCTTAAACGCTCTGTAACTTGTTCTGCTTGTCGTTCAATTTCTTCCTCGTAAGAAGATGCGAAGGCTTCCGGGAAATTTTCGAGCCCTTCTAACCTGAGTCTAAAATAACCTTCTGCATCCTCTGGTGTCAGTTTTCGGATTTCTATCATGGTCTCCCTCCCCTTCTCTTTTACTCGTTAATCTTTACTGCTGTTCCGTATGCTACGATTTTAGAGGCATTCGCCATGACAGAAGAGGTTTGCAGACAACAGGCTATGATCGCATTCGCCCCTTTCGCTTTTGCGTCTTCCACCATTCTTGAAATCACAATCTTGCGTGCCTGTTCCATCATTTCGTTGTATTCCCTGATTTCGCCCCCGATGATGGTTTTCAAGCCAGCCAAAATGTCTTTACCGACATGCTTAGCCTGAATTGTGCTTCCTTTGACGAAACCCTTCAACTCAATGACTTCTTTACCTGGAACTGTATCAGTAGTCACTATAATCATTGTTCTTTTCCTCCTCTTTTTCTTTGATCCGTTCAACGACTGTAAGAATGAACAGCGCTAGTATGGCAATTCCATAAATGATGAACAACAGGATCGAAACCCATAAGCTGATGAACAGGAATACAACTGCTGCTCCTTGTATTACAACTGTCAAAAGCAGTATAAGAGATTTATATTTGGACATTTTCCACCTCATAACCGCAAGCATTTTCGTATACGTTGTTTCACCGTGCCAGGTAAAGGTTGGTTTAAGCCTCTTTCCAATAATAGTGGATATTCAACACCATTCTCTTTCCAATAAGATTCGATGAGGTCGGCTTTTTCCCCTTTTTTTGGAATCAATTGATAGAGGATAAACCAATCCTCCAAGGAAGTGTAAGGAATATGGCGGTGGTCATAGGTGATTCCTTTTAGATCCAGAATCAACTCATAAATGCCTGAATCATTTTCCAACGCAAATCCTGCCATGAAGTCGACTGACGTACTGCCCATTTGATAGGTTTTGAAGGATTTCGTTTTAAAAGGGGCTTTTCTCTCAGCTGGGACCTCCTCTGCCATACGATCCATTACATTCATCGCTTTTTTGCCATCCTCCATTCGAATCATCAAATCGATATCATTCGGATGGATATCCAGCCCATTTTTATAAAGAACATGTGAGCCGCCGATCCCCCAGAAAATGCCTTCTTTATTCAATGCATTCGCAACTCTCTCTAAGACAAACTTTTGCATTTACTCACCCCTTACCAATTTGTAACGAATCGTTTATACCGCTTTTACAATATACTGCTAAACTGACCTCGAATACATCACAGGAGGTAACTGAAATATGCACTGGTCCAAAAGGCTTTTCTTTTTCATGTTAGCTATTTCCATAATAATACCGGTGACAGCAAATGCTGTAGAAGGTCCTTTAAATACGACTGGCAAACAGGATGGCGGAATCGGTGATACGACAAATTATCTTGATGAGGTGCCGAACATTGCCATCGATCCGAAGGTGAATGACATCATCTATCCTCTTTTTGCAACACCATCCATCAAAAAGAAAGGACAAACCCTGACCATAAAAATGGATAGCCAAGGGAAAGAGGCAGGCAATTGGAGTGTAAAGCTTAAACCGACGAACCATTCTGCTTTTTTTGAAACCTACGAATTACCTATCGAGAAGGTTTCAACTGGTGATTCCCATTGGAAAGATAGTGCGACCATCCATGATGTGACCGTGAAAATACCTGAAAATACACCTGAAGAACTTTACGATCTGGAAGTCGCATATACTGCCAATGGACAACGAATAACGGATGAGCAGCCCCATTCAGTAAAGGTAGTTGAAGAATTCAAAAAGGATTTCACTTTCCTGCATCTCACGGATACCCACATCGGCTCACCTCGTAACCTAGGTGACCATGACGATCCATCATCTGTAGATCCTGGTCGATTGAAAGAGGCAGGCATGTGGGACCCTGATCCTGAAAAACGCTGGCTCTATCTTCAAAAAGCAATCAAAGAGGTCAATATGAAGAATCCCGATTTCGTCGTTGTCACAGGTGATCTTATGTATGGACAAATGAATCCGCAAGAATACATCTATGAATATGAAGAAACGTATAAAATGCTTCAAAAACTGGATGTACCTGTATATCTCGTACCAGGAAATCACGACTATTACGCGCAGGACGCCACACTCGCTGATGGGGCAAAATACTGGGAGCAATACTTCGGTCCGCAGTACTTTTCTTTTGATTATGGCCCTTATGCCCATTTCATCGGCTATAACTCCTTCGACTGGCATAAATTTGACCGAAGCGGCCATGGAACAGTCTCCGTTCCCACTTGGGGCGGACAGATCCGGGAAAAGCAACTCGAATGGGTAAAAGAAGATTTGGAAAAGAACGCAGCAACAGCACAAGCTGGTCAAATCAAAGGATTGTTCTCCCACCACAATCCACTATGGCGTGACCGTGACATCTGGCCGAAGGCTGATCCTGAAGTTAAAGAATACTGGAAGCAATACGATGCGCAGCATAATCCGCAAAATCTACAAACCTTGATCCTTGGAGAAAAGCTCGGTATCAAATATGATCAGCAATGGCATGGTGAAAATGCGCATGAATTGATCGATATCATGAAACAATACAATATGGATCTCAGCTTGCACGGGCATACACATATCGATGATGTAACTCAACAGGATGGGATCCTTTATACCACGACAACTGCTATTGAGCTTTCTGGAAGGCCATGGGTAGGTTTCCGTCCGTTCCAAGTGAAGGATGGGAAAATTACAGATTATAATTATGAAGAGGCAGGTCACTCAGTCCCAGTATATCAAAACGGGGATACCGAAAGCGGCATCATGTCCCTGGAGTCGAAGTATTCGGATCCGAATGACGGTACTACCTCAGAACAACAGGTCAGCATCACGAACCGATTGAAAAAAGACATGACGGTCACCATTCCTATCTACCTAGTTAAGGGTGATTATGATGTCTCAACGGGAGAAGTGAAACAGGATGTGACTTCCGGCAATAAGCAATACCTGGAAGTTGAACTGACCATCCCAGCGAACATTACAAAGACGATTACAGCCAATTAAACTACACTGCTCCCGGGTATCCACCCGGGAGCTTCTTTATGTCGAAAATTCATTTATAGTTTTCTGTTGACAATTTAATAAGAATGATTTAAGTTTTGTGTATAGGAAACATTTTTATAATCAGGCATATATTATGACTATCACTAAAAGTCATTTTTATTTTTTACGAAAAAGTTGCACACGTACAACTTTTATTTATATGGTGAACGTTGTTAGTTACGTACACAAGCAACAGAGCATATATAAAAAATAAAAGAACGAAAGACTGATAAATGGAAGGAGTGTGTAGAATGTCAAATGCCTTATCAGTTAAAAACTTGAACGTATCCTATCTCGGTAACGTCGCTTTGACTAACGTATCGTTCCAACTAGATGAAGGAGCTCTTGTCGGAATCATCGGCCCAAATGGAGCTGGAAAATCGACGTTGATCAAAGCAATGATGGGGCTGATCCCTTCAGAAACAGGTAAAATCGAAATCCTTGGGAAACCGATTAGAAAAATCCGGAAGAAAATCGCATACGTCCCGCAACGAAATGATATCGATTGGGACTTTCCAATCCAGGTCATCGATGCTGTGATGATCGGGACTTATCCGCACCTCGGCTTATTCAAGCGCCCGAAAAAGAAAGAACACGACTGGGCTTATCAATGCTTAGAGCGTGTTGGCATGCAAGACTATGGCAAACGCCAGATCGGCGAGCTTTCAGGAGGGCAGCAGCAGCGTGTTTTCTTGGCTAGGGCACTGGCTCAAAAGGCAGATATCTTCTTTTTGGATGAACCGTTTGTCGGTGTCGATGTTTCCAGTGAAAACACGATTATGGAAATTTTAAAGGAACTTCAAAGAGAAGGAAAAACGACGCTTGTCGTCCATCACGATCTCAGTAAAGCCAATGTATATTTTGATGAATTGATCTTATTGAATAAAGAGTTGATTGCAAAAGGTGAAGTAACTGATGTATTGGAGGTCAATACAATCCAGAAGGCGTACGGGAACCCTCTCGCATTCATGAATAACGAAATAGGAGTGAAGCAAGCATGAACTTCATAGAAGCCATCATCCACTATGAATTTTTACAAAAGGCGTTGATCACTTCCGTCATGGTCGGGATCATCTGCGGCGTCATCGGTTGCTTCATCATCCTGAGAGGCATGGCTTTGATGGGAGATGCAATTTCTCATGCGGTACTCCCAGGAGTTGCCCTATCCTATATGCTTGGTATCAACTTCTTTTTCGGAGCGGTCATTACCGGGGTTCTTACTGCAATCGGAATCGGTTTTGTGAGCCAAAACAGCCGTCTGAAAAATGATACAGCTATCGGGATCTTGTTTACGTTCGCATTTGCTGCTGGAATTATCCTGATAACCTTTATGAAGAGCAGTACAGACTTGTACCATATTCTATTCGGTAACGTGCTCGCAGTAAGGCCATCAGACATGTGGGTCACGTTGATCATCGGCATACTTGTCATCGCAGGAGTTTATTTCTTTTACAAGGAACTGCTCGTCACTTCCTTTGATCCCACTATGGCTTCTGCATACGGACTATCGACGAAATTGGTTCATTATCTATTGATGACAATGCTCACGATGGTAACAGTTGCTTCCTTGCAAACGGTAGGGATCGTGCTCGTCGTTGCAATGCTCATCACACCTGCAGCAACTGCGTACCTATTGACCGACCGATTATGGGTGATGATTTATCTAGCTGCAGGATTCGGGGTCGTCGCGTCAGTTGTCGGATTGTATTTCAGTTTTATGCATAACCTTTCATCCGGAGCAACAATCGTACTTGTATCAACAATATTGTTCATTGCAGTGTTCTTGTTCTCGCCAAGACACGGCTACATTCAAAAAGTCATCAAATCTAGAAAAAGAGCTTCATTAGCAAATTAGAGAGGAGAACAGGAAAAATGCTTAAAAAAACGTATCTTTTGTTTTTAGGGGTGTTGACTGCATTACTGCTTGCTGCCTGTAGCAATGGGGAAAACACTAAAGATGGAGGTAAGCTTCAAGTCGTGACGACATACTCGATTCTGCAGGATATGGTTAAAAATGTCGGCGGGGATAAGGTTGAAGTCCATAGTATGGTTAAAATCGGGGCAAACCCGCATGAATACGACCCCCTTCCTGAAGATCTCAAGAAAACCGCTGATGCGGATGCTGTCTTTTACAATGGTTTAAATCTTGAAGCAGGAAATTCATGGTTTGAAGAATTGCTCGGTACAACGGGTAAAGACGGTGAAGATGCACCCGTATTCCGACTTAGTGAAGGTGTGGAACCGAAATACTTAACGACAAAGGGAAATGAGGGTGAAGAGGATCCTCATGCTTGGCTCGATGTCTCAAACGGAATCAAATATGTTAAAAATGTAAGGGATGGACTTATCAAGGTTGATCCGGAAAATAAAGAAACCTATGAAAAAAATGCAGAAGAATATATCAGCAAATTGGAAGATCTTCATGAAGATGCAAAAAACAGTTTTGATGAAATTCCAAAAGAAAAGCGCTACCTGGTTACGAGTGAAGGAGCCTTCAAATATTTCAGTGATGCTTATGATATTGAAGCAGGGTATATCTGGGAAATAAACGCAGAGAACCAGGGATCGCCTGACCAGATCCGTGCAGTAGTCGATTTAATCAAAGAAAAAGATATCAAAGTTCTTTTCCTTGAAACAAGTATTGACGCTCGAAGTATGGAAGCCGTTTCGCGTGAAACAGGGGTACCGATCGGAGGCAAAGTCTTCACAGACTCCCTAGGAAAACCTGGTGAAGATGGGGACACCTACATCGAAATGATGAAATGGAACATCGACACGATAAGAGAACAACTGAACAAACATTAATAGTTGAAAGGATGGCTCAAAATAGGAGCCATCCTTTTTTATTCCTTCAAATATCCGCTTTCAACTGCGTCTTCAATGACAGCTTGTGCATATTCCCAAAGTGTCTCTGAGCCTTCTGCGATCGTTTCATTACGCATCATGACTTGCTCTTTTATGATATTGTGCTTTTTCCAAGCAACACCTTCAGTCGCGAAGTTGAGAAGCATTGGGTGCAGACGGTCCAAAGCAGCTGCAAACCTTGCCTCAGGAGTCTCCCTCTCCTCGAATTCTCTCCAAAGCGCATAGATCATGTCCGCTTGATCGTCCGGTAATATCGAGAAGATGCGCTCTGCCGCCTGCTCTTCTCTTTCTTCCTTATCTTCATATCCCTTTTCATCATAGGCGAAGGTATCCCCTGCATCGATTTCGACTAAGTCATGAATGAGCAGCATCTTGATGACATGCAAGGTGTCAATTCCCTTCTCGTTCGCATACTCATCTAATAGTAGCGCCATCACCGCTAAATGCCACGAATGTTCAGCATCATTCTCTTGCCGGTCCTCACCCGTGATATGAGTCTGCCTCAAAACATTTTTCAACTTATCGATTTCAATGATGAATCCCATCTGTTGCTGCAAACGTTTGATATCCAAAATGTTTCCCCCTCTGTCTCTCATTTACACATTTAAATTATACACAAAGATGCTTGCAATGAGAAAAAACATCGAGGTACTGCTCACGATCATTTGCATCGAATCTCGTGTTTTTATAACGGAGAATCCCTTCTTTGTCCACAAGGAATACAGATCGTTTTGCTGTCTGGTTTTCCTCGTTCAATACTCCATAATCCTTTGCTGTATTTTTGAACCAATCCGACAAAAGTGGATAAGGCAACGTTCCAAGGCTTGCAGCAAAGACATTGTGAGCATAGATGTGATCTACACTGATCGCAAGAAGCTCTGTGTCAGAATTCTGAAATTCTTTGAAATCCTCTTTCCAAGAGGTAATTTCCTTAATTCATCCAGGGGTGAAATCCAACGGGTAAAACGCGACTAAGACATGCTTCTTCCCTTTGAATTGGGATAAGCTGATCTTCTCACCGGTCGTTGAAGACAGATTGAAATCCGGTGCAGCTTGTCCAACTTCTAATGGTGTGCCCATTCGATGAACCTCCTTTACAAACAACGTTACCTTTAAAGTATCCCTTTAATCGACAGCTCTAAACATTTGATTTTTTGTCAGCGCGGGACATTCGACCCTCTTCCAAAGTGCTAAAAATCAGAAGCAACTCGTATACATTATTATAACGAAATTTTGTTAAGGAAAGGTGGATTCGAATGAGCATCAAACTGATCAAGATTTCTGCAGTCTATTTCGCGATTGGTGTCCTGATCGGCATGTACATGTCAATGGAACATGTATTCAACTTGACACCAGTCCATGTGCACATCAATTTACTAGGATGGACTGCACTTACTCTTGCTGGTATCATCTATCATCTTTTTCCTAAAGCCTCTGAAACCCGTTTGGCAACAATCCATTTCTGGGGCCACAATATAGGACTTCCAATCATGATGGCCGGTCTTGCCCTGTTCGTTTATGGGCATACCCAATTCGAGCCGGTGATCGCTGTCGGGGCAACCATCACCGTCATCAGCATCCTTCTTTTCGTCATCAACGTCCTGAAAAATGTAAAAGCAGAAGGTTGAGGAAATCCTCTCTGGGCTCCCTTTAGAATCACGGCCTATTGTGTTTTTTTGTCGTATAATTGTCGAATGTATCATCTGGCCGATAGATGCCACTTTTGGGCTGTAGTAAGCTGCATTTCGGAGGTACTAAGCCTCATTTTGGCCGTACCAAACCAAATTATATCCGATGAAAGAGGTGCCCCGACTAGCACCTCTTTTTATTTCGATTCAAACTGTTGGAATACAGTGTCTTCAGAAATCTTATAGAGCTCTTTACCTGCAATCTTATTGATGATCTTTTGGTTACGGACCACAGATAAACCGAGGTTAGTCGCTCCTGCTCCATGGGAATGTTCGAGATTTGTCAATGTAAAAACATGATTCGGGCGATCATCCTTGAACTTCAGTCGATAATCGTATAAGACCTTATATCGTTTTTCATCTTCCCACTCTATTTCATCCCTGAATTGTTCAAACCATTCAGGCAAATGTGGCTTGTAGCCAGTTGCTAATACGACTTTCTCCGATAGATGGGCGAACGATTCGTCCTTTTGCCATTGATGACAGGATAATTTATAGCCCGTCCCTTCGCTTTCAGGTTCGATTTTTTTCATTTCAGTTAGCGGTTGGATCGTAACCCTCCTCGCATTTTGATCAACGGATCGGTGATACAGAAGATCATAAATTTGCTTCAATGTTTCCGGATCGATCCCTTTGCGGAGCTGGTCGAGGGTAGCCAGGGCATCCTTTCGGTCTTCAAAGGACAATTGATGGAAGTAGGTGATATAATCGGGAGAAAAAACCTCTTGTCCAAGCTTTGCAGATTCCAGCTGCATGAATCCTGCCGATCTCGTATACCACGTCAGTTCATAACCCTTTTTATTTTGGTCAAGTAACAGTTCGTAAAACACTTCCGCAGCACTTTGACCAGAACCGACCACCGTGATTGATTCGGATTCTTTCGCCTCATCTTCGTAAAAACGGTACTGGCTTGAATGGAAAACATCTTCAGAAGAACATCCATCGGTCTCCATGGGGATCATCGGCACACTGCCTGTCCCCATGACGATATGTCGTGCATGGAATTTCTCGAGCGCTTGCGTTTCGGTATCGTTCACATGGACTTCATATACTTCCTCATCCTTTATGTACTTCACATTTACCACTCTTTTTTCAAAGACACAGCTCTCCAGGTTCGATGCAACCCAAGCTCCATAATCACTATATTCCCGTCTAGGGATATCAAACCGATTGAAGAAGTAGAATTTAAAAAGTCGGTTCTTTTCATGAAGGTAATTCAAAAACGTATAGGGGCTCTTCGGATCGGCCAAAGTTACGAGATCGGCAAGGAAAGGAACCTGAAGCTCAGAACCCTCAAGCAGCATACCCGGATGCCATTCGAACTTTGAGGTTTGATCAAAAAACAAAGTGTCAATCTCATCGAAGGGATCGATTAAAGCGGCTAAACTCAAATTGAACGGTCCAATTCCAATTCCAATCAGATCATAGATTTTTTTATCACTCATCTTCCCACGTCCTTTACTTTAACTAGTGCTGTATCATCAGGTATATTGTTCAAACATTTGATTGGAGTGTGTAACCTTTGCTGTTGAGCTCTTTCCTTTGCTTAAACAAACATTTGATTGGGGTTTTGCGAATAGTGTCGATGTTAGTATTAGTGTCTCAAAACGAGCACATTCTATATTTTCACTTATTTAATTGAGCGTAAACCAAAAATGATCGACACCCATCTGGGTGCCGATCACCAAATTGTTTATTCTTCAGCTTGTTCCTCGTCTTCTTCTGGATTTTCTTTTTCAGTATCTTCAGGAGTGTAGCCTTCATTGTAGGCTTTTACAATTTCACCCGCAATCTCAACGTTAATATGGCCACTATTTAGGTTAGGAACAACTACTGAAAACGCGATTTCAGGATTATCATATGGTGCATACCCAATGAAAGTCAGGTTGTACGCTCCTGGTCCGCCCTGTCTTTGGGCAGTCCCTGTCTTACCGGCGATTTTTGTATCATTCAGCTCGCGGGCAGTTCCTCTCGAGCCATGGGTTACCATATAGAACCCTTCTTTTATACGGTTGATTTCTTCTTCGGTATTGTCAATACGATTGATCACTTTTGTATCATATTGAGAGACAAGCGGTCCCAGTTCATCCATACCGGTAGCATAGCGTACCTCTTTCAATAGATGCGGTTGGACCCGGTACCCGCCATTTGCAATGGTAGAGGCATATTGGGCCATCTGGATTGGTGTATACGTATCAAATTGACCGATCGTATAGTCAAACAATTTACCTGCTTCAGTAGTCTGGAAATTCCCTTCGTAACCAAGTGCCTCTTCAGGAAGATCGATCCCCGTTTTCACACCCATACCAACTGAACTATAAACATCCCGTAATTTTTGCATGGTTTGATAGAACTGCGGTCCTTTGTGTACACTTGCCGAATAACTCACACCATTATCCGAAATTCCAAATTTTGCATAACGCGCAATGCCGACACCCATATAGACATTGGATGACTGCTCTAAAGCATGTAGATCGTTGACAACACCAATATTGTTTCCACCATATGAACTAAAATCCGGTCGACCCTTCATACTGACAGGTTTGTCATTAATGACTGGGGCCCCACCCATTTGGTACATGGCAAGTACTGTCGCTCCCTTGACAGTTGATCCCATTTCAAATGCCTTTTGTAATGTCGCATAAGAATCATCAGTAAACGTGCCGTTCTCATATTCTCTTCCAACCATGGCGAGAACTTCACCTGTATTAGGGTCCATCATGACTACATATGCACTGTTGACTGGGCCATCTCCTCGCCCACGTGCTAATGAGATTTTTTCCTCGAGAATTTTACCAATCTTGTTTTGTAAATTCATATCGATTGAAAGGACAAGGTCATGACCACGGCTTCCCATTGAGATTTCAGGTGCCCCGATCGGCTTGCCATCCTTCGTGGTTGTGAAAATGTATGTTTTGTCTTGACCGCTTAAAATACCTTCATATTGGCTTTCCAGATAACTGGTCCCGACTAAATTGTTCCTTGCATATCCTTTTAATAGATAATGGTCAAGTTGATCAGCTGGAATGGATTTTATACTTCCAAAGAAAAACTCATCCCCTTTTGGATATGCACGTGTTGCTGTTGAAGCTATACTGAAACGTCCATCCAGTTCACCTAAATGTTCCCCGATGACAGCCATTTCTTTCTCTGTAAGGTCTTTTTTCACAAAAGTGACATCCAAGTTGGTTGCACTATCAAGCTCACGTTTGACAGCCAGGATTTCTGCTTCTCTTTTATCTTCTTTTAAAGGTTTAAGATCCTCTTCGGTGATTCGATCCCGTACTCTTTTGTATTTTTTATCGTCTTCTAATTCCTTGGAATTCAGTTCTTCTTCTGTCAGTTTCATTTCATAGGCTTGAAATCCTCCAGCTGATGTCATCCCTTGTTTCAGGATCCAATAGTCCTGCCAGTCCCGTTCCGTTATTTTATTTGTCGGCATCTCGATCAACGATGCGATTTTTTCAGCATATTGGAGATGTTCTTCAGCTGTGGTTCCTTGAATACGTATATATGTCAATGCGAATGATGGGATGTTCGTAACAACGACTTCTCCGTTCCGGTCAAACATTTTTCCACGTTCAGTCTGGACGGATGCTTCTATATTCGTGGTCATTTCCGATTGCGTCCTGAAATATTCCCCGTTCACGATTTGCACGAACCCTAACCTGATGATCAAAATTGTGAATAAAACAAATACGACCATGAAAAGCAGGTTAAGCCTTGCCGGGAGGAATTTCTTTTTTTTCTTTTTGTTCTCGATGTTATCCAACCTTTACTCCCCTTTTAACACAATGTCCTAGTTCTATTATAGACGCTTTTCCATGGTAAATGTTGCAATTTTTCATCATTTTTTACATTTTAATAGCAGGCCATGAAAGATTGAACCTTTAGTCCTAGACAAAAAACTGCCTGGTAAAAAGGCAGTTGAACGCTTCATTATTCAAGTATTTCGTGGTCCTTTCCACCTGTGGTTTGACACTTTAAATACCAAAAAGTGTAAACTTACACTATTTATTGGTAAAGTAAGTGAAAATATTGGTAAAACACTCAAAAATGTTGGTAAACCATCCAAAATTGTTGGTAAATTTTCTTCAAACTATTTTGTTTTATTTTAAGAAGGAATCGGTCAATTTTAGGCGAAATTATTCACATTAATTATGAAGGGAATGGTTATTTGATTATTAAAAAGAGAACAGTACCTTTGAAACTAAAGAAATTAAAGGCTTTATCACGTAGGTTGCCATTTAATCATCCAAGCAAAGCACTAATTGATAAGCGAAGATAAATATACAAAAAAGAGGTAAGGAAGCTAAGCTTGGCATTGCTTAACTCTCACATACCTCATAATCCGGCTTATTGACAAAATATAGAGTTAGAAAAACGATGTGATCAAAGGTGTCCATTGTCCAAAATGTTTTCATTACCCCTTCATAGAGATTGGGGAAAATGGTACTGCAATGATTGCAATGATTATTATCGAGACGCACATACTTATGCACTTGAAGATTATTCACCTCTTAATAGGTGATAAAATTTCAAACAGAGAATTAAAAGAATATTTAAATGTTTCTTCAGTACAAGTAGTCTATCATTTAGTTAAAGATCTAGCATTAATCTCAACAGGAATGTTCCATAACCGTACCTACATCCTCCCAACACCAGAATAATCCTAAACCTCCAAATGCACGAGCCCGTATTTGGCAGCTGATTCGTTGCTTTGTCTTGCCCACCATTGATTTCCGTAATCAAAATGCCACCATTCTGCAGGATAGTTTGTAAATCCTGAAGAGGTCATCACATGGTGCAGCAGCCGACGATTTTTAAGAAACACTTCTTCTTCATCACTCAGTTTCCCGCCGTTGTTCTTCTTTTCTTCGTAATAATTCGTCCAGGCTTGTTCAGTGAAATCATCGAACTCCGTACCCATAGGAAGTGGAACATCATTTTGATCTACGATCGTCACATCCACTGCTCCACCGGTGATGTGCGGAGCTGGTGCATCTTCATTTTCTGAAGGATATGAGACAAATTGGCGTGTTCCTTCGCGAAGCCTCTCTTCGGACCACTCTGGGAATTCCTGCGAAAGCTTCATCAGATAAGTTTCATAGAGTTGCTCTTGAACGGAAGTCGGTCTCCATCCATCCCAGATCAACAGTTTATGTCCATTCGGTAAGTTTCTAGCTGCATCCACGAGTTTGATGACAACCTCACGCCGGACATAACAGTCATTCAATGCACCTGTAAGCCTCATCTCATGATATTTAGGTACGACAACCAGCAACTCAGTATCTACATTCCTTACCGAGACGAGCTCTTCCTTATTCTCTCTGATCGGCACCTTCTTCCAATCTTCAAGCGGCTGAACATGTGGTACGGGATAGTCGTTTCGATTCATTCAGAAAGCCTCCATTCCTAAAGACTACTTGCTTACGTAAACCAGGTTGTAAATATTTTAAAATTTAGTAAAGTATTCGTTTCCGATGTAAGTTTTTGTTGGTCTATATTTCTTTTGCCCTTGTCATAAGGAATTAAAACTTGGGAATACCAACTTTTCACGATAAAAAGCATATATCTACTTTCGGCTTAAGAGTCGAGACTTCCTGCTTTTCCGCTTTAAAACACCCTATCATACTAAAAACTTAAAAAGGACTGACCCTAAAAAGTGTCAGCCCCTTAACCACCCAATAAGAATTCTTATTGATTGGATCCTAATTTACTTTTTGAACCACCTTTTGCGCCACCACTATGTAGTGCAAACAGGTTCGATTCTACAGAGAATGTCAGTGATTCACGCTCACGCTCTCTCTTAAGGGCAAGCTCGATCAAATCGCTCGTCAATTCTTTGAACGACTTGCCTGTCGGCTCCCAAAGATAGAATGAAAGTGATCCTGGAATTGTATTGATTTCATTGACATACACACGATCAGTCGTTTTATCGATCAAAAAGTCGATACGGGAAACACCGGAGCAGCCGAGCGTTTGGAATGTCTCTTTGGCGAGGGCCTGCACCTGGGCAGTCTTTTCGTCAGAGAGAGCTGCAGGAATTTTCCGGTTTGTGCTTTCCATCCCTTTCGAAGAACCGCCGCCTTTTGAGGATCCTCCGCTTTGGTACTTGTCTTGGTATGTCAGGATATCCTTGCTGCTCAAAACTTCTTCACAAATCGAACTTTCTGCTTCTTCATAATCACCTAGTACAGAACAGTTGACCTCTTGTAAACTCGTAACCATTTTTTCTACAACAATCTTATTCGCAAATTCCATCGCCAGTTCAACAGCTTCTTCAAGCTCTTCTCGGTTCATCGCTTTACTGATCCCGACGCTTGATCCAAGGTTTGCAGGCTTGACGATAACTGGATAGTCAAGCTCAGTTTCAATTTTATCGACAAGGACCTCCTGTTCGTTCAGCCATTTGGATGAATAGAACCATACGTAGTCTAAAATCGGAATGCCTGAATCACGTAAAATCTGCTTCATCATCACTTTATCCATACCGACTGCTGAGGAGAAAACATCACAGCCAACATAAGGAATGCCGTGAAGCTCGAAAAAGCCTTGTAAAATCCCATCTTCACCAAACGTTCCGTGGATCACCGGAAAAGCGACATCTATTCCTGAGATGAGCTTTTTACCGAACATACCTGTCGTGTGACGGTTGATGACAGGACGCCCCTGATCATCAGTGGTTATGGTGATCCTTTCACATTGTTTCAATAGATCATTCATGTTTCTATAGTTTTCAATGTCAAAAAGTGCTTCGCCTGTATACCAATTTTTATTTTTACTGATATAAATCGGAATCGGCTCATAACGATCACGGTCCATCGCATTGATCGCTTGCAGCGCCGAGATTACGGATACCTCGTGCTCTACTGAAACGCCGCCAAAAAAGACGCCTACTTTAATTTTCATTATTCCAACCCCTATTCATTAAATGTATCTGGAAGGTCGTTTTCGATCAGAACAACCGTTTTCTCTTTTGTGATTTCGTTCATTTTCATGATCGCTTCATCCAGATTGCGTGCAATATAATATTGATCTTCTGGATATTGTTCCTCTTTCAAGCCGTCCTGTAACGGAACCGTTTGTTTTTTACCGACCAGAATAATATAGTCACACACACCTGCCGCATGTTGGCCAAGTTTTTTGTTCAAGTTGTACTCTTCAGACCCCAGTTCGATCATCCCTGGAGTGATCAACACTTTATACCCTTCCATCTGCCCAAGCACATCAAGTGCCATTTTAGAGCCGACCGGGTTTGAGTTGAAGGCATCATCAATGATTGTAATATTGGATGAGTGCTTTTTAATTTCCATACGATGCGGTACGGGTGCAATCTTTTTCGATGCTACTTCAATCTTTTTAGAAGGTACGCCGAGCTCTGATGCTGCCGCGACCGCAGCAAGGATATTATAGACGTTATGTTGACCAAGCAGCTTTGTTTGGATGGCAATCGTCATTCCGTCTTTTTTCACTACAGTGAATGAAGTCCCTTTTGAAGAAAAACTGATATTTTCTGCTCTGTAATCCAAATCATCTGCATGGATGCCATAATAGACGACACGGGCTTTGCTTTTCGGTGCCCTCCACATAGTATTCTCGTCATCTTTATTCAAAAATGCGATGCCATCATCAGGAAGGCTGTCGACTAACTCGAATTTCGTCTTTTTGATCGTATCGAGCGACCCGAACGTTTCCAAGTGCTGCTCCCCAATGGAAGTTATGATTCCGTATTTTTGTTGGGCAATGTCACAAACCTCTTGGATATCATATTCTTGCTTCGCTCCCATTTCCGCAATGAAGTATTTATGGAAAGGCCTCAACATATTACGTATCGTAATCGTAACACCCATTGGCGTATTATAGCTTTCAGGTGTCATCAACACATTTGAATGGGAGGAAAGGATCGTATTCAATATATGTTTTACACTTGTTTTTCCGTAGCTTCCAGTGATACCGATCACTTCAAGATCCGGTGATTGCCTGATGATACGCTTTGCATCGTTGGCGTATCCTTGTGCAATTCTTTTTTCAATCGGTAAGTTGATAGCGTTACCAGCCATGACAACATAGAAGCTGACAATATTCAAGGCGACATACGTAACCAATAGTGGTACCAACGCTACTTGATTGAGCAATTCGAAATAGAAGCTGAGTCCAGCAACGATTGCAACCAAAAGGCTAA
Source organism: Pseudalkalibacillus sp. A8 (assembly GCF_045920555.1). Taxonomy (NCBI): domain Bacteria; kingdom Bacillati; phylum Bacillota; class Bacilli; order Caryophanales; family Fictibacillaceae; genus Pseudalkalibacillus; species Pseudalkalibacillus sp. A8. Next base: position 635,301 of record NZ_CP174509.1, on the reverse strand, counting down.
CAGTTGTCATCAAGCGTTTTACACGGGCTGTAACCACAAGCTTTTTCTTCTCTTTTTCAGTTTCTCTCAATAGGTATAAAATCACATAAAGTCCGATAAATAAGAGAATGGCAACATTGTCTAAGAAATCAACAAAAGCGAGCAATACAGTTATTAACGGAATGAAGTCCCGCTTTCGGAAGACTTTCTTTCGATTTTCTTTTATCCATTTCTGGAACCGCTCATTGCGATATCCATTTTGTTGCAGCATATGGATTGCTTTGCGGATTCTGGACCATGTATAGAGGCCCCAGAAAACAATCCCGATCACAAACAAGAAACTAAGCATCTTTCCACTCCTTATCCTTTTCAAGGTAGTTATCGATAATTACGAGAAATTCGTTGAGTTTTTCCAAGTATGAATAATGTCCTACACCTTTAAGGACAACAAGCCCGGCATCCGGAATCGCCTTCTCCATGATCTTTGCATCTTCAACAGGAGTCGCCGTATCATTTTCTCCCCAGATCAAGAGTGTCGGTGCCTTGATGTCCGGCATGAAACGCTGCAAATCTTCATTGACGACTTTTACCATGGTCTGCTGCATGATACCAGAAGCGTTTTTATAATCTGCAGACCCAAGCTTCCCTTTCACCTTCGTCAAGATTTCTTCTTTATAGTTGCGCAGGCCGGGCAGGTTCAGAAGATTTTTAAAGAATTTATACGTATAGACTTTGTAATAATAGCTGAATTTACGCTTCGGTTTTACACCCGCACTATCTACTAAAATGATTTTATGGACTTTATTGTGTGCGGCATAACGAATGGACACTCTTCCGCCAAAAGAATGTCCTACTAAAATCGGATCTTCTATGTTCAAATCCTTGATGAATTGAGAAAGCATGTTCGTGTATGCTTCTACATCCCAAGCTTCCGGGGGCTCTTGGCTCTCCCCAAAGCCGGGAAAATCAATGGAGTATACTTTAAAATACTTTTCTAAAAAGTTATGGACGGGTTCAAAACTCTGCAAGCTCGTTCCCCAGCCATGCAGTAAAAGGATGCTCCGCCCTTCCCCTGACACTCGGTAGTTGACGCTTACGCCTCCAATATCTATTTTCATTGATGAAAACGCTCCTTACAACGAATTTATATTAATTAATTTTATTTACGTCATCTTATTTATATTATCATACCTTAAGCTTTCGATGACATTCCTATTGGTGATTTTTCGCCTAAACACAATATATTTCAATATCCTGAAAGGGGAGAATTAAAACCAAATTTCTGTAAATCTTTTTTACATCTCATTTCATTCTATACTGTTCGTTTCGAGTGTGTTATTTAGGTATGTGTCCTATTTAAGTGAAAGGTAATGGAAATATTTTTTAAGTGTTTGGTATAATAGAAGAATCTAAATGAAGGAGTGGAATTAATGAGTAAAAGCAACGCTTGGAAAAAGCGAATGAAGTTGGAGCGTGAAGGTAGACGGAATCCAGCATGGAACCGCAGCGATTTTGCATTGATGGATTTAAGGACCCGCAAGACCAAAACGAAGAAAGAAAAACTGAATCAGCAGAAACATAAAGGCCGATTATCTGACCGGAACTACGATCATGATAACGGCCTTTTGTATTTAAGCTTTATCCTGATTCAACCCTGAAACGAGCATCATCTCAACACAATGAATTTTTCCCAATCCGCTGTTTAACGCTTCTTTTCAGCATACCGAAGCTCTCCATGGGAAAACGCACGAACCTACTTCCCTCATCAAAACCGGTAACAGTATATTTTCCGATATTATTACAGAATATGGTACAGATGTAAAGTATGTTTCGGGATGTCAAAAACCTTCTTTGATGCTTCGTTTTCCGTTTTTCTCATTTTCAGGGTGTCAATAAACTTTTGCGAGCACCTTGTTTTCCGTTTTTCACATATTTTCGAAGAATACAAACAAAAAGCCCTCTGTTCGGAGGACTGATCATTCTATCATACATTTTCGACATGGGGTCTCTTTGAATGCTGGTTCTTGAGAATTCCAGTATTGGACCCAGTAATAGCTGCCATTTGATCCGTTGTTCGTGATGACCTTCTGTACAAAGCTCTCTTCTTTTATCCAGTTGCATTGGACTGAGTGCACTTTTGTTGATTTCGTGTCCAAAACAATAAAATAACCCGTGCCTTGTCGCTTGATGTGCTGGAAATCATTTAAGTGCTTGACAAGCCTCATCTCGTCACCACCTAACAATGGATTTACAAACTAATGGTAGTATTCCCTTTTCTTGTCGAAAATCCTTTATTTTTTAATAAAAATGAGGAAGTTCTTTTTTCTAGTACAATTTACGATAGATTTTATTTTGATGGGAGTGGAAGGCTGATGATTGGCTGATCTTCCGCTTTTCCATCAGATTATTGAAACGGATGATCTTTTCATTAAGACGTTTGTTGAGCTCAGCTCTTTCTTTGTTGTCTCGGCTTACGGCAATCAATTCTTCCAGTGTTACCATTTCCTTTTTCAACTGGACTTCAGGCGGAACGAACCCACCGTTTTTCAAAATTTTATAACTGATACGAAGTTCATCCGGTACACCTGTCAGATCATCCTTCGGAAGAGGCTTCCCTTTTCCAGGCAAGTTATCAAATTCTCCCTTTTGCAAAGCCGCCTTGATCTTTTCTTCTGCAATGCCCGCTGAAAAATCCATATCATCACCTCACTCTAATTATAACATTATTCATGAGATGGACGGAGTTCGAGGAAGTTACGTCCCGAGGAAACAGAGTTTAGTTTTACCGGAAGAACAAAACTGACAATGAAATCCGCCGCTTATCATGGGTTAATGAAAATGAATATTCCAGCATCTATCTGATAATCTATACTTCAAGTACTTGTGGGGATTTTGCCTCTGTATTCATCAAACGGAACAGAGTCGGTTGGATTTCAAGGACTATAAAATTCGGATCATCCGGCCCTTCAAAATACCGATCCATATGATTCGTCCAAAGTTTTTCCTTCAATCCATCATCATTTTTGAGGGCTGCCTTACCTTCGACTTCCAAATATGCGTCTGCAAGCCCCTCTCCATTATATCCGAGAAGAATATGAACATTTGGATTCTCCTCAATTTCTTCAGCTTTATGAGTGTCCTTATGAGTCGGCGTAAACATGGTCAGCCCTTCATGATGAAAGGTTATATAACGTGAGTGCGGCTTGTTATTTTTAACTGTTGCGAGGGTACCGAATTTGCTGTCATCTAGTACATTCAATACTTTCTCTTCCAGGTCTTTCTGTTCCACAACATCCCACTCCTTTTTTCAGCGTGTTTTACTAATATTCCATCTTATTCCTGAAATTAAACACCCCAGCTAGATGGAACTGAGAAGATGATTTTATAAATAAAAAACTCAACAGAAAGCTGCTGAGTGTTCATGTGGTGGATCCGGTTGTTGCTGCAGAGTTATTTTGTTTCATGATCATCGTGATGCCCATGACAACTGCGATCAATTCCTCATTGGAGAGGATGCTGGAATCATTCCTAAGCTTGTAGGATGGAGACTCGAAAAAGCCACTTGTCTTTTCAAAATGCGCAATGACTGCATCATTTTCATCCAATACACTGTACTCTTTTGAAAGACTTTCAGAGACAATCTGATAGACTCCTCGGTCATAAGCCTTATATTCATATCGCTTCGTAAAAAAAGAAAGCCTCTGCCTCAGAAGACCGATTTCCTCATCATTTTTATCTGTAATCGACCATTTCGACGAGAAAAAGCGAAAGGCTCCACGGACGATCACCTCATCCGACTCATTCAATACATCTAGTTTAGAAGAGAATGCACTTTTCAAATCCAGCTTACCGATTACTTCTTTCTGTTCATTGAAAATTTCCGTCATCCCTGCTGAGAAGAAGTTATCAGAGAAATACAGGACATTCGTTTCCATCAAAATCACCTCTGATAACTCATACGGTAAAGTCTGGAAAAGGTTTCAAAATGATTAATGTGTCAACTTATAGATTTCCTCTAAAACGGGCATTTCTTCTTTTTCCTTATCGGCCACTTGTTCCCATAGGATTCCGGTCGGTTTTTCGTAATCATTCTTAGTCTTGATGAATTGTTTTTCTGTCGCAATATAATCGACAGTCAGATCATAGGCATTCCGTGGCAATTCATCCTGGACAAGCTGGGTCTCGTGAATTGTCGTAATTACTGGAACAGCCGGATTTCCCAGCTCTCGGATGATCGCATATTCCCGATCGGCATATCCTTCTCCTTTACCAAGTCTTCGTCCGTCTTGATGAATGGCAACAGAACCGACGATGATCAAGTCGATCGTCGGCATTTCTTTTAGCGGGATGACTTTTCCGTATGAATGAATATGACTCAAACTCGCTGCCTTCTTCTCCTCCCCATCAGGTACCCATTCAGGTTTGACCATGATGAATCCGTCCTTTAACCGCGGTGTCGGAACAAGCAAGGTCTTTCCATCAATTAAGATCTGTTTTCGAATCGGGAGCTGCGGGGAGTCTGGATTCACTTTGATCACCTTGGCTTCTTTATATTCATCCATATTGGTGACGTAAGCTGCGGCTTTCTCAGCACCCTTGAAGTTAGGGATCCTTCCCTTCAATGGAAAAGGAAATCGACCTACTTTTTCTTCTGTCATCCTCTCCCAAACACGTTCACGTATTTCACCCTTGGTTTTCATCTTCTCTGCCTCCCTCTAACTTCATAAAATGTGTCGAATTTGGATATCTGTTTATTTTTTCAAAGCCGGTTGCTCTATAAAATGCATCCGCCTCACTGGTGTCAGTATGTAGCACAAGCTCCGTAAAGTATTCTCTAGCATAACCGTCGTAATCGTTCTACCTTCGGATCATCTGCATAAGGATCGATGTTCAATCCTCCGATTGCTATCAATTTATTTTCTGGGGTAAAAACAACGAATAAAGCTTCCCCTGGTTTATGAAAAGTATTTTTCCCATTCTCGTACTCGTTTACCAATCTGGGGAGAAAGTTAAACCCTTCTTGCCTGCTCTCTTCCTACCAAATCAGCGATTTCGTCAAACCGTAAAGTCACCAATTGTCTGATTGAAAACATTATAATCACCGCTTATTTTGTTATTTACAACGTTTCTAATATGTGGAAACATTATAGCAAATAGGTTTCTAGTAAACTAGTTAAAAGAAGTAGGGTGATGGCTATGTTCGCTCCTGATCAATTGAAAGACTTCGAGCCTTTTTCTACAGCTCATCTTATCGTTATCTCTATCCTGTTTTTTACGATTCTGCTCATTTATATGTTCAGAAGAGAGCTTCGCGGGAATAAGACCGCAAAACAGGTGGTCCGCTGGGGAATTTTCACCATATTGGTTCTCTCAGAGGGAAGCTATCAAATCTGGAGTCTTGCAAATGACGTCTGGGATCCGAGATGGCATCTTCCGCTCCAGCTTTGTTCTATCAGTTCATTCGCCATCCTCTTCTTACTGTTGAAGCCGAGTGAAGCACGTTTCCAAATCGTCTATTTTTTCGCCTTGATACCGCCTTTTTTAGCAGTCTTAACGCCTGATTTGTTGTACGGAAGCCCACATTACCGGTTCTTTCAGTTTTTTATCCACCATATTACGCTTGTCGCTGCCGTTTTCTTTTACCTCATTGTGGAGAAATATCGTCCTGACCGGTTTTCGGTCTTAAAAGCAGCGCTTTTCATCAATGTACTAGCGGTTCCGATTTCTTATTTGAATAAACAGCTCGGATCGAATTACATGTTTTTAGAAGGTCCTCCTGGAACGAATACACCACTCAGCTGGTTTGGAGAAGGATTCTGGTATATTCTCAATCTGGAAATCGTCATGGTCCTCACCTTCACCATGACTTATCTACCATTTGTATTGACTAGAAAACGATGAATGCACCTGTAAGCGAAAATTGTCGGATGATGATAAACTTTTAAAGTTGCACATATAATTCGAAAAAATGTTCAATAAAATCCAAAAGATGTATATATAATCGCAAAGTTGTTCAATAAAACCACCAAATGTACATAAAATCGTTTCTCAAGACTTACCAATTGTCTTTCTTCTGAAATGGTACTAAACTGTTCTTACAAAAAGTGATTACCATCTTGAATCGAGGTCCTGCTATATGAACGAGAATCAAACGAGAGAGCAAGTTGCTGGGGTCGCTGCTGGTGCTGGAGCATACATACTATGGGGATTTTTGCCGCTATACTGGAAGCTCATCAACCATGTTCCTTCCGAAGAAATTCTAGCGCATCGGATGGTCTGGTCATTCGTGCTCATGTTGATTGTCTTAGCCGTTTTAAGAAGGTTGAAGAAGTTTACCCGTGAATTGAGGGAATTACTGGCGAATCGGAAAAAATTGATCGGCCTGGTCTTTGCGGCCATCTTCATCACGCTCAACTGGTACACCTATATTTGGGCTGTGAACAACAACCATGTCGTCGATGCAAGCCTCGGTTATTATATCAATCCGCTCGTAAGTGTGCTCTTAGGGGTGCTTGTCTTGAAAGAACGCCTATCTTTCTGGCAAATCATCTCGTTCATACTGGCTGCGGTTGGGGTGCTTATTTTGACCATTCATTATGGAAGTGTCCCCTGGGTCGCGATTTCACTAGCATTAAGCTTCGGATTGTATGGGTTGTTGAAAAAGCTCACCGCTCTTGGGGCCCTCACAGGGCTGACAATCGAAACGTTGTTCATCACTCCAGTCGCTCTCCTTTATGTAAGTATGCTGGGGGTCAATGGTTCAAGTTCGTTCCAACTAGCTGATCCATTAACGACTCTGTTATTAGTCGGGGCGGGAATTGCGACAGCCGTACCGTTGCTCCTCTTCGCCACTGGAGCTAACCGGATTTCATTATCGATGATCGGTTTCCTGCAATACATCGCGCCGACAATCATGCTTATTTTAGGAGTATTCCTGTACAATGAGGTGTTCTCTCAGGTCCATCTTACCGCTTTCGTATTCATCTGGATTGCGTTGAGCATTTTCACCCTTTCGAACACAAGACTGCTCGCGCGGTTCGATCCACGACTGACCAAAGCCAAATCGTATAATGGATGATAAAGAAAACGTAAACGCCCTGGTTAACCACGAAGATATTAGAAGCCTCGACCAGGAGGCAGTCGCTGCCGCAAGAGGTCTGAAGTGACCCAAGTGGTTGGGCGATGAAACTAGACATTACTTCGCCGTAACAAATTTTATACTCACTTATCTGATAAAAGCCGGTCTCCTTAATAGGAGCCGGCTTTTCAGTGTAGATCTCTACATCGTTTGGCTGTCATGGTATAGAAAGATATTCACGTTTTCATTCTCATCCACTGTTGCCAATAAGATATCATTCAGTTTTATGGTGTTATATGTACTGGAGAGTTTTTTTAAAAGCCAATTTTCATCTTTACCCAGTTGATCCAATTCTTTATAATCGATTTTCCTCTCTCTTATTATCGTTTTAGGCATTTGAAACGGCTTGATCGGTGTACCAAAAGCAGAGGTTGTAATGGGTTGATTTTCCGTCTTTAAAAAAGATCGAAACATCTCCACCAGGTCCCCATAAGGCAAGTGCAACTTTCTTTATATCTTCGGTTTTTTCCTTTCTTAATTGTGATAAAAGATCATCAATCGATATCCGGGCTCTATTCAAATTTTTATAAATGATTTTTCCGTTTTCGATAAGAGGTAAAGGATCCGGTGTGAAGAATCTTCTTATTTTGACTGAACGTAAACTTAATAAGATCCCAGTCACATATAGCATCACTATGACACCCATGGTAATCATCGATCCTTTTAACCCTAACCCCTCATCCGATAATGGATGGGCAATAATATTCCCAATCACCAAAACAATGACAAAATCGAGAAGCCCAACTTGTGATATTGAGCGCTGTCCCATAATTTTAGCTAAAACAATAAAAAAGACGAATCCAACAACGGCTCTGTATATCCATTGGACAGCCGTAAGTGATTCTTGAGACGTGAAGAACTCCATGACCAACCCATCCTTTACATGTACAAGAAAATACTTGTCTAGTTTTCTCCATTTTTTATGTTGTTATTAGAAAATAGTTGCAGCAAGCCATATTTTTATGGAGAGAACAGCTTGACGGTAAAAACATACACATGTTCAAAGTCGGCAATCTTTTGGAGGAAAGCTTCTTCCTCACCCTCCAATAGGCCAGCCGGGACTGAGAATTCAGAGTCTGTATTTTTAATGATGGCAGCTAACCGAATAAGCTTATCCATTTCAAGATTCATTGTGGCTCCACTCCCCACACCAGCCGAGACAGTTGAATCATCGTCACGGATCAGCCAGTTAACTGAAGCGGAACCGCCACCATTTAAATGAGTAAGCACAAACCGTTGGTACATATCTTTCTGTTCCCACTCTCCTGATGCTCCCTGTATCAACTCTCCAAAATTAGCTGCAACAAACACCAATCTGTGAGACTTGGAATCAACCTCTTCCCCTTTAGGAAAATGAGATCTGAGGCTAGTTATATCTTCGGCTTTTTCACCTTTTTCATAGTGTTCCACAGTAATCTCTAACATTTCAGCAGTGCCATCATTCATTTCTAACTCGTATACATCCGAATAATCAGCTCCTCCAGCTTGGAGCAGTTGTCGTTCACTGTCACTGAGCTCTGCTGGTTTCAGTGTCGGAGCCTTTTCTTGTTGTGCCGAACAAGCGGCCAACAGAAATAGACACCCTGCAAAAATAATAAACTTACCCCATCCCCACATGAAAACCCCTCACCCTGTAAAAGATTTAAACCCTCTATTATACTAACATTTTTTTCCTCTTATGGAACTTATATTTGAAGTTCATTTCTTTAGCAGGAAGTATCAACTCTTATTCGAATATCTTTTTAGGTATGGCGCTGTTGAATGTTGTTGTTGATTTTTATATCCGAATTCACGACACTCCTGCGGGAAAAGCGAGCCAGGCGAGACCCCGCAGTTCGGAACGAGCGAGGAGGCTTGCGGATCGCCCGCGGAAAGGGAGTGGATTCGCAAAAAATCAGCAATGAAGATGACAAATCTTTAAAAATAAAAAGGGGGATGAGCAATGGAAAAGGGACATGAAGTGTTAATCAACCAGTTAGAGAGTTATCGAAGCGAAGTTTTAGGGGTAGTAGACAATGTGTCAGAATATGAAAAAGCTGATCCTACTTAAAAAGAGATCAGCTTTCTTTCATTTTATCGATAAATTCTTGAGCGGATTGCTTAGGATCGCTCGCATAGCTGATCGCCGAAATGACCGACACTCCTTCAGCTCCAGCCTTTATTACTTGTGTTACATTCGAAGCCTGGATGCCCCCGATGCCGACAATCGGCAAACGGATTCCAGCTTCCCGAAGTTCTTCTATGATCCGTGGTCCTTGTACTTCCCGGGCGTCCGCTTTCGTTTCGGTAGAGAACATCGGTCCTACGCCGATATAGTCAGCCCCTTTATTCACGGCTTCCACCGCTTCTTCCACGTTATGCGCGGAGACACCGAGTATCTTCGAGCCGATTTTTTCACGGACCTGTTCGACCGCTTCATCATCTTGTCCTACATGTACCCCATCTGCATCAAGTTGTAAGGCCAAATCAACATCATCATTGACGATGAAGGGAACATCGTTTTCCCCACAGATCTCTTGCAATTCGCGGGCGAATTCCCTTTTCGCTTCCCCTGTCAGTGATCCCTTACCTTTTTCACGGAATTGGAAAAAGGTGACGCCCCCGTCAATCGCTTCTCGCAGAACATCTCGCGGATCTCGCTCACAATTCGTGCTTCCCATGATAAAATACAGCTTCAATAGCTTTTTCAAGTTCATTTCCCTTCAACTCCTATACGCTTGTACGCCCAATGGTTTGTCGGCCCGTTGCCAGAACCGATCCTCAACTCATTATAGATGGCTGCCGAAATGAACTTTTTTGCGGTATGAATTGCGTCTTTTACCGAGTATCCTTTTGCGAGTTCCGCTGTGATCGCTGCAGCAAAGGTACAACCGGTCCCGTGGGTATGGTCGGTTTTGATACGGGGACTCTTGAATTCATGGAACTCTTCCCCGTCGTATAACAGGTCGACCGCATCGCTCTCATCTTCTATGTGGCCGCCTTTGATGACGACATTCTGCGCTCCTGACTGATAAAGGGCTTCAGCTGCAGCCTCTTGATCATCCTCTGTTTTGATCTTCATGCCAGTCAGAACTTCCGCTTCGGGAATATTCGGTGTAATCACATATGCATGTGGAAGGAGATGTTCCTTCATCGCTTCTACGGCCTCTTCCTGTAAAAGGCGTGATCCACCTTTGGCGATCATGACCGGGTCGACGACAAGCTTATTCCACGAATTAGCCTCTACAAGGTCTCCTACTTTTTTTATGATATCCGCACTGAAAAGCATCCCGGTTTTCAGTGCATCCGGAGCTAGATCCTCCGCAATTGAGTTGATTTGTTCTTCAATAGCTTCAACCGACATCGGATAGACGCCCTGGACACCTAACGTGTTTTGCGCAGTCACAGCCGTAATGACCGACATCCCATAGACTCCCAGCTCCTGGAATGTCTTGAGATCAGCCTGGATGCCTGCACCTCCGCCGCTGTCAGAGCCGGCAATCGTCAATGTCTTGTGAGTCATTCCTTTTACCTCCATTATCCGAAATAGCGATGGTAAAGCGTTTTTGCTTCTGATTTATCCTTCGTGCCATGGATCAGCGCCCGACCATCATTGAATAGAACCATTCTCCTGTCATTTACTGTAAACGATAAGAGATACGGATTTTGCTCAATCCTTCCTCCTTTGTCTTCAAGCATTTCTTTCATAGCTGTCAGATCCCTATGCTGACGGTTCGGTGGTCTGATCTGCACCGAATCCCTACCACATAACACCGCTGTCTTCGTCTGATTTTCATAGGCAAGATAAGGATAAGTCGGCTCTTTTCCACAAGAGAGACATTCTTCTTTTTTTGCCTTTGATATGTTTATTGCTGTTTGCTGGTTCGTCCAAACATCAAAAGATACAAGTTTTCCTCTGAGTGCTGCCCAATCCTCCACTAAAATCTTCAAAGCTTCCGCCGTTTGGTACGCGACGACCATTTGGACTGCTGGACTTATGATGCCGGCTGTATCACAGGTAAGCCCGCCAATCGGTACAGAGTCCAGCATGCAATTCAAGCAAGGTGATGTCCCGGGAAGGATTGTGAAACTAATGCCATAGCTTCCTACACATGCTCCGTAAATCCAGGGGATACTGTATTTTTGCGAAATATCATTGATCATCATCCGTGTATCAAAATTGTCTGTCGCATCTAGAATGAGATCTACACCCGTAATGAGGTTTTCTAATTCTTCTGGTGTTGCATCTAAAATATGAGCCTCAATCTCAACGTCCGAATTGATGAGCGAGAGACGGGATTTGGCAGCGATCGCTTTCGGCAACCGGTCCACCGCATCTTTTTCTCCATAAAGCTGCTGTCTCTGGAGATTACTCCATTCGACATAATCGCGGTCGACAATCGTAAGCTTGCCGACACCGGCGCGGACGAGCGCTTCAGCATTCCCTGTCCCGAGTGCGCCTGCTCCAACAATAAGGACATGCTTTTCCCTTATTTTCTGCTGTCCTGCTTCTCCGATCGGAGTGAATAACGTTTGCCTTGAATAACGACCGGTCAACCGATGCTCATCCCTTCAGCAGGGCTACTCGCAGTTGCATAACGCTTTTTCGGGATCCGACCAGCTTCGAACCCGAGACGGCCAGCTTCGATGGCAAGCTTCATCGCTTTCGCCATTTTTACCGGGTCTTCTGCTGCGGAAACCGCTGTATTCAAAAGCACGCCGTCTGCTCCTAGTTCCATCGCGTAGGCAGCATCAGCAGGTGAACCAATTCCAGCATCAACAATCACAGGGACGTTCGACTGCTCGATAATGAAGTTTAAGTTCAAAGGATTGATGATTCCCTGACCTGACCCGATCGGAGAAGCTCCTGGCATGATCGCATGGGCACCTAGTTCTTCTAGACGTCTCGCCAGGACGACATCATCAGACGTATAAGGCAGTACAGTGAAACCTTCCTTCAATAATTCCTCCGTCGCTTTCAATGTTTCCATCGGATCCGGTAGCAACGTTTTGTCACAGCCGATGACTTCGACTTTGACCATGTCACAAAGACCCGATGCTTTTGCAAGTTTTGCATGACGGACTGCTTCTTCAGCGGTTTTCGCCCCGGCGGTGTTCGGTAAGAACGTATACTTCTCCAAGTCCAGTTTTTCTAAAAAGTTGGGCTGGCTCGGCTCGAAGATGTTCATCCGCCGTACCGTGAACGTCAGGATTTCTGTCTCCGATGCTTCGACCGCTTCCTTTTGCACATCAAAGTTCGGGTATTTCCCTGTTCCGAGCAACAACCTTGAATTGAATGAATGATTTCCGATTTTTAACATCTCAACCGCCTCCTACGAATTGTACAATCTCAATTTTATCCCCATCCTTCACTTTCGTTTTCGAATGGTGGTCTTTCTCAAGAATCGATTCGTTATGCTCGATCATCAACACACGTTTTTCCAGCTGGAAGTGTTCAATGAGATCTGAAACGTGCTGAACTGTATCCGGCACGGTGACCATTTCACCATTGATCTTCAATTTCATTATTTATCAACTCCTATTGCACTTTCACTGATTTCCGGTTAATTGGAAAAGCTGACATCCAATCCTTCCCGACTGCAATGCCATCAATGAGATCTGCCATGATCTTCCCAGTAACCGGAGCCAGCAAAATACCATTACGGTAATGACCGGTCGCCACAAACAGATTCTTCAATTCCGGATGTTCACCGAGATAAGGCAAAGCATCCTTCGTTTGCGGGCGAATCCCTGCCCAGGCTTTCTCCCATTCAGCTTCACCTAAACCAGGCAGGACCTTTTTTGCAGCTTCCATCAACAATGAAATCCCTTCAAAAGTGACCGTTTCATCAAAAAGTCCTGGCCTCTCGGTCGCCCCGATGATCAATCGTCCTCCAGCCTTCGGGACAATGTAGCAATCCTCTGAAAAAATCGTTCCGTTTATGAGACGTTTACGTGTTTTGACAGAAAAGCACTCCCCCTTGACAGGATAAGTTTCGAGATTGACGTCCGCTTCCTTCAATAGGTTTTCGCTCCAGGCACCGCCGGCCACGACAACATGGGCAGCACTGATCAGTCCGATATTTGTATCGACACCCTTGATTTCACCAGCCTCTTTTACAAAACGATGGACTTCTGTGAACTCACGGATCTCAACACCTAGTGTCATTGCGGCTTGCGCCAGTGCTTTCGTCAATTTGGGTGCGGAAACCTGTCCGTCGTTCGGAATGTTCATGGCGCCAAGCACATCTGTCGTCAATGCGGGTTCTCTTTTTTGAAGTTGTTCCGTAGTCACCCAAAAGGCCTCTTCCCCTAACTGGTTTTGAGCTTTGATCAACGACTGGAGCCTGGCCACTTGGTCTTCTGTTCCAGCCACTTTATAGATACCATTTTGTTCATATTCGATATCGATTCCGGTCAGGGTTTTAAGCTCAGCAGCTAAGTCAGGAAACATCGCCCGGCTTTCTTTTCCCAATCGGAACAGCGGGCTGTCTTCCTCAAGCTCTGTCTGGGCACCGAGCATGCCTGCTGCCGCGCTTGAAGCTTTTCCCGCGATCGATCCTTTTTCTAGAACGACTACTGACTTTCCTCGTTTTGACAAATTGTAAGCGATCGAACAACCGATGATCCCTGCCCCGATGACGATCACATCATAATGAGCTCGCATTCTTTTCCTCCTCTACACGCATTTTTTCCTTGTAGGCTCTTACAGCTTTCAGCGGATTTTCAGCATTTAAAATGCCAGACATAACGGCGGTGCCGCTCGCTCCAGCTTTGAGGACATCGGGCGTATTCCCAGGCTTGATTCCCCCGATCGCAATTACCGGTATGCTCATTCTTTGAGCCAGGACCCCCAACTGCTTCAATCCTCTCGGCTCAAGGCCTGGCTTGGAGGCTGTTTCAAAAATGTGTCCGTAGATGAGATAATCCGCTCCCTCGTTTTCAGCCTTCAATGCTTCTTCCACGGAATGGACCGAACGCCCGATTTTTAACAGTGGAAAGGATTCTCTCACAACTGATACTTCTAAACTATGATTTGCCAGCTGGACTCCTCCTGCTTCTGATACGATGGCAACATCCACGCGGTCATTGATGATGATTTTTTTAAGGGGGACTCCGCCTTCTAACATCAGTTCAATGGCCATTATGTGTTCCCTCGCTGTCCACGTTTTCTCACGGATATGAATAAAATCGACATGATCATGGATGGCGCTGACAATCTCGGAAAACCTGGGTGCAAATTGACTACCTGTCGAAATGACATGCAATTCATGTTTCAAAGAGCCTTCACCTTTCTTTCACTCTAGTAACGGACGTCTCCTACCGGGAAGAGCGGCCAAACGACCGAAAGATAATAACCTAATAGAATAATTACGCCAAGGTAAGCAACGAATATACCATCGTTTACCGAGAACCCCAATTTATAGTAGTAGGTCCGTCCTCCCACCCCTGTAAAACGTTTGGCTTCCATTGCGACCGCGATCCGGTGCGCCCGTCGGATGCTTTGGGATAACAACGGAATCGAGTAGGACTTGATTTTAAAATAGAATGCTCGAAGTCCTCTCTGCTGTTGGACGCCTCTTACTTTCATCGCATTCCGGATCGTCAAAAATTCCTCGACCATGATCGGGATCAACCGGAGACCCGCCATGAAGCTATATGCATACTTCGGATTCAGCTTCACCTGCTGCATCAATGAATAAAACAAGTTGACGGGACGCGTGGTAAGCGCGAAGGTCAAACCAAGCGTTGCAAAAATCAATGCCCTGAAACCGAGATGAAAGCCTCTGTAAAAGCTCTCTTCCGTAATATGGACCAGACCCCACTTCACCCATGTCGTATCACCTTTCCCGAACAAAATCATCGAGGAGGAAGTCGAAATGAAAATGATCAGAAACGGAATCAACAGAAGGCTGATCCGCTTTTTCGGATGGCCGGAAAAGAACCAGAGCAAAATCAAGGCTCCGATTGTAAGGTTGATCAGCCAATTGAGCTGATGCACAAAAAGGACGAAGATGAAGAGGATCATCATGGTGAACAGCTTCAGTGTCGGATTGATTTTATGAAGCCAGGTTTCATTAAAGTTAAGATCCATTTCCATCCCTCCTAGGCATGTGCATGCTCCCTGACCTCTATGTGGACGTCACGTGACAGTAATCCGTTTTCAATTGTCCAGACCCGGGTAGCGAAATGCTCGACGATATTGGTATCATGCGTCACCATGAGAATCGTAACGCCAGCCTTCCGATAATCTTCAAGCATCTCCAACAACGCGAATGTGTTTTGCGAGTCCTGGCCGAACGTCGGCTCATCCAACAGCAATATCGGCTGGCCCTTCACAATCGAAGCGGCGACACTCAATCTTCGCTTCTGTCCCATCGAGAGATGATAGGGGTGATGATTTTGAAATGGAATGAGTCGGAAGCGATCAAGCAGCTCGAGCACCTTCTTTTGAATGACCACCTCGTCAAGCTTCTCTAGCCTCAATCCATAAGCGATTTCCTCATAAACCGAGTTGGTCACGAACTGGAACTCCGGGTTTTGAAAGACGAAGGTCAGATGATTTGCAATCTGTTTTCCCTTTTTAATTGGGTTGCCGTGAATTTCATACATTCCTGCTGTCTTGATAAATTGCATGAGCGCGTGTAACAGCGTGGACTTTCCTGCTCCATTTTCACCAACAATTGCAATCCACTCTCCTGCTCGAACCGTAGCCTTTTCTACTGAGATAAAAGGCTTCTTCTTCCTGTAACCTTTAAAATTGTTGAGATGAAGCACAACTTCCTGATTGGATACTGCGTTTTTTTTCAAAGGTCGGCCGCTTAAATAGTCCTGCCAAACGCCAGGATACCAGATACCCTGCTCCTTCATCGTTTTCCGGTAATTTTTCAGGACCCAATCCTTCTCGCCATCTGCAATGATCTCGCCCTCTCCATTGAACAGGATGATACGATCGACCAGATCTAGAACATGATCCAGCTTATGCTCCACGATCAACAGGGTTTTATCCGTGCTGATCGCTTTGACTGTTTCCCAAATTTCTTCAGTCCCTTGAGGATCGAGTAAGGCTGTCGGCTCATCCAGAAACAAGACATCGGGCTCGAGAGCAAGAATCGAAGCGATCGCCAGCCGCTGTTTCATCCCTCCAGACAGCGTATGGATATTGGTATGAGGATCAGCCAGTTGTAACCCTACTGCTTTTAAAAGTGTTTTGATCCTGTCGGGCATATCTTTACGCGGTACTTGCAGGTTTTCGAAAACGAAAGCCAGCTCCTCGTCTGCATAAGGCATACAAAGCTGCGAATCTGGATCCTGGAAGACATAGCCCCAGGATACGGGTTTCTGGATTTGATCAGCTTTCATCGGAACCTCGATCGATTTCGGGATGATACCCGACATGACTTGCAGCAAGGTCGATTTTCCACAGCCGGACGGTCCAAGTAAAAGGACTTTTTCCCCTTTTTCAATATGGAGCGATAAATCTTTGAAAAGCAACTGTTCGTCACCCGGAAACTTGAGACGGAGATTTTCAAGTTGGATCATCGAATCACCCCGCTACTGATCGAGTGCATCGTAATCTTTCTTTGATGCCGGGCGCACCAGGTTCGTCACCCCGGTCTTTTCGAGCGCTTTCACGAGATAATAGGCAGCCACTCCTGCTATAAGAATCGACCCGATGATACGGAAACCAAGGAAAAGGCTGAGGTTCCACAAAGCAAGATCCTCGATATAGCCTTTGTAATAATCCATGATGATTGAACCGATTGCTGAACCGACTGCCGCAAGACTCACAACCGTAACATCAAAGCGCTTATACCGGAATGCCATGAAGACGAGCTCAGCAAACAACCCTTGCACGACACCAAATAACAGCACTTCAAGACCCCATTCGGATCCGACCAGGAACTCGCCGGATGCGGCAGCGACTTCTGCCAGGAAAGCGACCCCTGGTTTACGGATGATGAGGAACGCAACGGTAGCTGCCATGAACCACATTCCATAAATCAGTTGATCGATGTGGAGCCCAAGTGGTTTTACAAGGTAATAGAGCGGACCCCACAGCTTATAAACAATTCCGAACCCGATGGCTATGACGATTGTAACGAGGATATCTGTCAGCTTCAGACCTTTGTTCATGATGTTGCACCCTTTCCTGTTCCTGCGTGTTGTTGGAGGTCGATCGGCCATTTTTGTAAGGTGTAGGCCATTTCCCAGAACTCAAATTCATACTGGCTGCTGATGATAAAATGCTCTTTCATCCGTTCGCGGTCCGACTCCGTCACGTTTTCAGCGATCTGGTCGAATCTGTGGATCTGTTCCTCTACAAGCTCGCGGAACCATTCCCCGCCATACGCGGCAATCCATTCTTGATAAATCGGTTCATCAGGTTTGAATCCTTGGAGTCGTTCACCAATTTCATAATAAAGCCAGTAACACGGTAAAATCGCAGCGATGATATCCCCGAGATGGCCAAATTGCGCCGCACGGTACATATGGGATGTGTATGCATACGCTGTCGGTGCTGGTTGGAAGGTGAACCGTTCTTCGTCTGTGATCCCGAGTTGTTTCGAAAAATTCTCATGCAATGACAACTCCGCTTCGTAAGTACCTTTTGCATGGGACGCCATGCTTGCTGTCGTTTCAATGTTCGGTGATTTCGCTGCACCCAACGATTGAACCCTCGCAAAATGGGACAGATAGTAGGCGTCCTGCAGAACGTAATACCGGAAGTTCTCAAGCGGGAGTGTTCCATCAGCGATCCCTGTTACAAAAGGATGCTTAAAGCTCGCTTCCCAGATCGGATCTGCTGCTTTCCTTACGTGCTTTGAAAAAGACATGTATATTCCTCTCCTTTTTCCAGACGACCCACGATTCTGCAATTATTTCAATTAAAAAACCACTTTCTTTTTTCAAGAAAGTGGTTGGTTGAGTGTAGAATCGGTCCATAGTCGTTATGTAACCCTAACCACCACTTCCCTACGCTGGTATAAACCAGATCAGGTTCCAAGGGTCTTAAAGCTACACTTTAATCTCAGCCTTTACGAGAAGGCCCCCCTAGTGGATCGTCTTGTATAGTATTTTCGATGTAATCGTAACATGTATAGCCAAAAAGTCAAATGATTTTTCAGGAAAGAAGATTTTCATCCAGTAAAATCGCTACCGGAGCGATTTTTTCTGCTATTGGAGGTCTGGGGGTGCGATTTGGGTATCGCGATAGGATTCCAAAATGAAAATTGTCACGACATGTCCATCTAGCGCCTACTTCACGAGCGAATTTTTAAAAGCATAGATGACGGCTTGTGTTCGATCCTGAACTTCAAGTTTGTCGAGGATGTTGCTGACGTGGGTTTTCACTGTTTTCAACGCGATCACCAGCTCATCGGCAATTTCCTGGTTCGTCTTACCCTCCGTTATCAGCATCAAAATTTCGAGTTCCCGGTTCGTCAAATCTTCATGAGGAGGCCGTACATTGCCACGACGCATTTTCGTCATCATTTTACCTGTCACTTCAGGCTCAAGAACCATTTCCCCGCGATATGTGGCACGGACCGCATCAGCAATCGTACTTGCCTTCGAGGTTTTCAGCATGTAACTCGTCGCTCCGCTTTCAAGTGCCGGATACACCTTCTCATCATCAAGAAAACTCGTCACAATGATGATCTTTGCTTCAGGCCATTGGTCGATGATCTGTTTCGTCGCTTCAATCCCGTCCATCTCTTTCATGACAAGATCCATCAGAATCACATCCGGGCGCAGCTCAAGAGCTAGATCGACCGCTTCCCCGCCATCTCCTGCTTCACCGACGACTTCGATATCCGGTTGATTCGACAGATAAGCCGCTACACCGATCCTCACCATTTCATGATCATCTGCAAATAATACTCTAATCATCGTTTTCATCCCCCTCTCGTATGACAGGAATCCTTACTTCCAGCCGTGTCCCCTTGTTCGGCACGCTGATGATTTTCAACGTCCCGCCCAGCTCTACAGCACGTTCATGCATGTTTTGCAGTCCATATGAACCTGCCTTGCTCGATTCCACATCAAAGCCGACTCCATCATCGACAACCCGCATCAGGACGGTCCCTTCACGTTCGATACATAACACCTCAAGTGAGTTTGCCTTTGCATGACGAAGCGTGTTGGACACCGATTCTTGTAAAATCCGGAACAAGTGGTCCTCCACACCTTTTTTCAAAGGAATCGATTCTAGCTTCCAATCGATCTCAAGCGGAACTTTTTGTGATAGCTCCATCAGCAATTCCTTGATGCCTTCTTCAAGTGTTTTCCCTTTCAGCGCAACTGGTCTTAAGTGTAAAAGAAGCGCCCGCATTTCAAGCTGGGATTGATGTATCATCTCCTCGACAAGCTTCAGCTGCTTCCGCTCTCCATGATCGGCTCCCTCATTCGATTCATTCACAGCAGACATCAGCATCGATGCGGCGAACAACTGCTGGCTGACTGAATCATGAAGCTCTCGGGCCAAACGGTTCCGTTCTTCAGAAACGACCTTCTGGATCCGCTTCTCCTGATCTTCCGCTTTTTCATTAGCGAGCTTTTGAGATAACTTCGTCTGCTCTGATATGTGATGTTGAACTTTTTCCAATGATGACCAAATTTCATCAAATTCCTGTGTTTTGGTTTTGACATTCACTGCTTCCATTGGTCGTCCTTGGCCGATTTGAGCAAGGGCACTTACCACATGTTCAAGCTGCTTTCTCCAGTACATCCCTGAACTAAAACCAAAAACGATGCCGATCAAAATACTGACAAAGAATGCAAACAGGATAAACGGTAAGTCCAAAATTTTCCGCGACCACAGGAGTGACCAATCATTCAACGGAAAAGCGAAGAAAAACACACCTACCATAAAAAAGAGAAGTGTTAAAGATACGGCTAAACCAAGCAGGACCTGACGCTGTATGATATTCATGTCCGCTTCACCTCAAGATCTCCGACTACCATTGAGGTGATGATTTTCACTTTATGATGCGATTGATCATAGCCTGCAGACTGGTAAGATAGGCATTGGTTGAACATCTTCGGTTCATGATGCTCGAAAATCCGGCTCGTCCCTGCAATCACAGAGTGACCAATGCTGACATCGATTTCGTATGGGACAAGAATTTTGATATTCCCGACGAAATTACGGATCACAATAGTCGACTCCCCCTTCGGAAGGACCGTATTCCCGAGGTCAATCACCGTATCTCCGATGCCGCACTGAATATTCACGTCGTTCCATTCATACGCATGCTCGGGAGTCTGTTGTCTTCCAAAAAGGTTGTTGTGTAATAAAGTTTGCCGCTTGAACATCGCCTGATCGCTTGCTACTGTCTTTGGCTCCTGGAAATCAGGTGTGATATGTGCAGGATGTTGCTTCGACTGGGCAAACCGGATGACAGCATATATGAAGAGAGCGATCAGGAGGAACTTGAATGCCATCGTATTCAATATCGTCAAAGCGAAAGCGATAACCCCGAACCAGAACAACAGCTTCCCGATCATCTTGTAGTACTTTTTCCGGCCGACGTAAATACAACCTGCCGTGAGTATTAAAAAGAAAATGGGACCCATGCCATGAAAAGAAATTTCCAATAATAATAAGATGACCCCGATTATTAATAGCCAGCTCAATTTATCAGTTCTTGAGTTCATATTCCTTGGGTCCCCCTTCTGTTTTTGACCATTTTAATGCGTTGGATCTCTATTGTAAGTGTCATCCAGTACTTTAGGTACGGCAAAATACGCTCCGTTCCCCCGAAATTCACTTCCACGATCCCTTGCTTCTAAACGGTCAATTCACTTTGATGTAACGCTGCGGATCTCCTTTTCAGTTTTGCCTCTCCGCGTTTTTTCAGACTGTAAATCTATGATGTCACTTCTCATCAGAAAAGTTAAAGTAATCGCGAAATTCACTCCCTTTCCGCGGGCTTAAGAAAAGCGGAAGCGACACGCTTAGTCACGTAGGTCACTGGAAGACTGACGAGGAGGCTCGAACCAAACAAAGTTCGGTTCTGCGTGTGTTAAATCAGTGTGTTGCCGCCACAGGAAGTCTGAAGTGATCCAAGTGACTGGTCGCTGAGCTAGACATTACTTCTCTGAATTAGCCTAATTCCGCAAGCATCCTCACTTGCACATGGATCTCAACACAAAAATGAAATCATTTTCGTGTCTACGATGAGAATTCTTAGAAGCTTTCCTTATGCTGGCTTCGACATTCACCAC
This sequence comes from Pseudalkalibacillus sp. A8, assembly GCF_045920555.1. NCBI lineage: Bacteria > Bacillati > Bacillota > Bacilli > Caryophanales > Fictibacillaceae > Pseudalkalibacillus > Pseudalkalibacillus sp. A8. The sequence continues at coordinate 613,976 of NZ_CP174509.1, read as the reverse complement.
AAGACCACGGACTCATATTCCATCCTTGTAGTTTTGCGCCGAGTAACCGCAGGCGCAGGACGTGGTGGTAATTAGTCGAAGTTCCTATTAAAGCATGAGGTCTCGCCTGGCTCGCTTTTCCCGCAGGAGTGTCGCGAATTTTGCTTCTTTTAGTTTTTACTAATAAAAATAGTAGTCCCAATACAGACCTGAAAGCCCTGAATTTTGGACAACATTATGGAAAGGCGCAGGGTATCTACGCCTTTCCATCTTTATTTAATAGCATACCATTTTTTATTTAAACGGTAGTATGATTTTCCTCTTTTTGCATTTCTTTTTCCAAATGTGCAATCCGGGCATCAATCGTGTGTCGGTGGTAGCTCGAATTCACCTGATGTTCCAGGCGATCGAGGTATTGCTCGATTTCACCGAAACGTGAGAATGACTTGCTTGAAAATTCGTTGGAAGCCACTACTTTATCCATTCTATGATTTGCTCGTGTGATGTTTTCGCGACCCATCAATTCCATGCGCTTGATGTACATGTCCTTCAGCTTATGCTGCATTACTTCATATTTTTGCTCAAGCTCTTCAAGCTGCTGAACAGCGTTCTCTTTGGAAGCCTTCAATCGCGCCGCCCGCTCGCTATACTGCTCATGCTCCTGAACAGCAAACTTATGAAGCTCCTCTTCGTTTGCCTTCAAGGCGATATCTGCTTGATGCTTTCTTTTTTCAGCGAGTTCCGCCGCTTTCTCATATTCACGTGTAAATTCTTCACTTAGCATATATTGACGCTCAACCAATTTACGGACTTTCTCAACTTCCTTTTCACATTCACGCAAATACTGATTGAGGACACTGATCGGGTTCTTCCGCTCTTTTTCGTCCAGCATGTCATGAAAATCCGCTTCAATCGTCTCTTTTAACCTTCTAAAAAGTTTGGCCATTTTCTAACTCTCTCCTTTTGTTCAGTTTCGTTTCAACTCTGCCCATTCACGCTCAAAGTTCGTGAACGGATCATCGTCTTTTTCGATTTTTTCAGTGACGCCATCTTCCTTTTTCCATTCCTTGTACACGATATATAAAATGTACAGAGCAACGGCTCCAAGGATAGCAGGCACATTTGCGACTGCGATGCAGAGCGCAATGATCCCAACGGCTGCCCAGAAGACTTTCTTTGATGTCTCATCCGTCTTTGTAAAACGTTTCACTGCATAATAACCAATGACGAGACTGAGTGCGAGACCGATCATCGGCCCGAGGTTTGTAATGAGGATGATCGCCGCGATTGCTCCTAGAATGAATAGTCCTAGCTTTTTCATCGTTTCTTTCCCTCCTTCTTTTCTTGTCTCTATCGTATCTAGAATCCAGTTTTTCTATAAGGAGCCTGAGCTTTAACTTTTACTAAGACTTGAGACGTAGTTGGATGTCGGAATTTCGTCTTTAACGGAAAGAAGCTTATCGAAATCAGTCGGTAAGCTCCCTTATTGGTTGATGGTTTGTTGTTACTGTACGGATGATTCTGCTCCATTTCCGCGTGATTCCGATTACTCTCAAGCGGGCACCTAATTCAGTTGTTTTCCTGCGAAATTCACTCCCTTTCCGTGGGCGATCCGCTAGCCTCCTCGCTTACTTGCACAGGATGTCAACACAAAAATGAAATCATTTCCGTGTCTGCGATGAGAATTCTTAGAAGCTTTCCTTATGCTGGCTTCGGCGTTCACCACAAGACACGTACTTAAATTCCATCCTTGTAGTTTTGCGCCGAGTAACCGTAGGCGCAGGACGTGGTGGGTGTTAGTTGAAGATCCTTAAATCGCTACTGGGCCCCGCCTGGCTCAGGAGTGTTGCGAATTTCGCTTAAATCAAAACCAACAAAAAAAGCTTACCGAAAAAGATCGGTAAGCTTCATATCTAGTAACGTGGATGTTACCTATCATTTAAAAGATTTAACTCCCAAATAATGGTCTTGCCAATAGTCGATACTTAGATCAGTTACTTCTACACCGTTAGATCCCGCATGAATCATTTTATTGTCACCAATATAAATCCCACTGTGAGAAGCTCCTTCTGTGTCATATGTCCCTTCGAAAAAGACGACATCCCCGACACTTGGTGAATCTACTTGTACACCATCATTGTTCCACATATCACTTTCTTTTCTCGATAAATCGACTCCAACCTCTCCAAATACATATTGAATGAAGCCACTGCTATCGAAGCCGTCCGGCGACGTTCCTCCCCATACATAAGGGGTTCCGATCAGGCTTTGCGCAATTGAAACAACTTCAGATTCCGAAGCTTGGTCATCCGAAGCTGAAGTATCGGAAGTCGATTGAACATCAACAGAATTGGTAGAAGTTGATGATAATGCTTCTAAAGTTTCTGGACCTGCTAATCCATCTACCGTGAGCCCTTGCTCAGCTTGAAAATCTTTCACTGCTTTTTCTGTAATAGGTCCGAAAATGCCATCCAGGTTATATGTATAATAACCTAGTGCTTCCAATTCGGTTTGTAATGACTCTACTTCCTGGCCGCGATCTCCTCTATCTAGGACGGATGTTTCTTCAGGACTGCTAGAAACGTTTTGTTCAACTGGCTTTGAATCGGCATTAGCGAAAACACCTTCACTTAAAATTGGTGATAATGCCATAGAGGTGACCAAAGCCGATGCAATCACATATTTTCCTGCAGACGATCTTGATTTAAACATAAAACTCCTCCTTGATGAACTTTTAGTTTAGTAATCGTGCTGTCCCGGTTTGAAAAACACGAGTCTCTCAAACCAATTACTAGTCTAACAGAAGAGACCTGTAATGAGGTTTCGGTGGCATTAAGGTGACATATTATTCTGTTTACATGCAAAAAAGCCCATCAGTAGCAGTGAAAGTCGGATTCAAATTCATTTTTCAGACACGAAAAACACCCCTCACAACATGTGACGGGTGCGTACTTTGTCATATATATGGCATTTCCTGATAAAAATAGTTCGGTTTTACTATTTTATTACGGTAGGGTTTATGAAAAATGTGTGTCGTCGCCGGAGACATCGGCGGGATCAGCCAGACCCAGTTCCCTGTCACTTCCCGGCCGCTTGCAGCCTCTTTTTCCTCGAACTTTTTGAATTGCTGTGCCGCAGTATGATGATCGACGATACTGACACCTAGTTTTTTGAATGAATACAAGACAGCCGTATTGAGCTCGACAAGCGCCTGATCCTTCCAAAGTGAACTATTCGTGCTCATATCGAAACCGAAAATCGAGGCAACCTTCGGGAGCAGATCATAACGATCCTGATCCGCTAGATTCCGTGCCCCGATTTCTGTACCCATGTACCAGCCGTTGAACGGTGCTGCGCTATACTCGATCCCTCCGATTTCCAGCTTCATATCAGAAATCATCGGAACGGCATACCACTTTATATTCAAGTCTTCAAACGTTGGTTCAGTAGGGTGCTTGATCGGCACTTCGAGCACTTTCCCCGCTGGGATCTTGAACCACTTCGGCTCACGATTTTGTATCTGAATGACTAGCGGCAGCACATCAAAGTGTGTACCTTTCCCTCTCCAGCCAAGCTCTATGCATTTTTTCGTAAAAGCGATCGAAGCTGGGTCGCCCAGCAAACCATGCTCCGTTTCATAGCCAGCATAGCGGACCAATTGATGGTTCCAGATCCGTACATGGTGGTGGTACTCCCCGTTCATAACCGGCTTGAAAATAGTAATCGTAGAGCGGATTTTCCCTTCGTTCGTCGCATAATCAATGTGACGAAAAAGTGCATCCCTGATTTCTTCCTCTGTTTCGAGATTCCGTTCATCAATAACCTTCAGGCTTTCCCAGAACAGACGGCCGATACAGCGGTTACTGTTACGCCAGGCTACCCTCGCTCCATATTCAAGCTCTTCAAATGTATGATCATAATGCCCATTTTCAGCAATCTCCTGCCGAATTTCTTCAAGCCGCTCCTGTATTTTCTCTTCAGGTTTGCCAAGCTCTTTATAACAACTGACAATGAATTCTTCCGCCTCTTGCATCAATTTCAAAACGTACAACCTCCAATGATACCAGGTAGACACTCCTAGCCAATCATTGTCTTAGTATACCATGAACAACCACCATAAAAAGACAACTAGATACTGGTAAAAGTTAGTGGTACTCCACTCTTCTATAACATTTTTTGGCAGGTTTTTTGCCTTGGAAGTCGAATGATTAAAGGTATTGGGAGGAATGGTTATGGGACATTTACAAAAAGTGCTTGATGCTTATTTTTCCAGCTGGAACAAAGCATTCGAGAGTAAAAACAGTGAGGAGATCCGTAGACACATGTCGGAGAAGTTCGTCGGCTATTGGGGCCATTCGGGTCTTGAAGTGCCGATGCAATACGGATACGACTATGATCTTGATAATGTACTGGCCCAATATGAAGAGGCACAAAAAAGCTTTGAACCAATGGCAATTATTGAACGGAAGCCTGGTGAAGAATTCCTAGTCACGGGCACAGAAACGAATATCATTAAAGGTGTCCTTTATCGCGCCAAGGCCATGTTCATCCGACGAAAAGAAAATGAGGGTTGGAAGCTGCAAAGAGAGTTCATTGAACTTGAAAGATGATCCTGTTAACCTATGGACACGATCGTTTGGGAAAACCTGGTGCATTTTGGTTGTGAATACGTTCAGACGAAGATACGCGGAAATGAACTGTTCGTTGAAAGCACCCTCATCTACATAGAAAATGGACAGCCTTTGAAAGTCGTCTACAGATTGACTTTGGACCAGTGGAAAACGAAAAAGGCCACCATCGAAGTGAGTGACCATTCTTTTATAGAAATCAATGGAGATGGTGACGGAATATGGTTTGATCAATATCGGCGTTGGATACCAGAACTCGATGGTACAATCGATATCGATATTTCAGCTACCCCTTTTTCGAATTCACTTCCAATCAACCGGCTGGATTGGGAGGTAAACCAGATGAGAGAGTTCGAAATGGTTTACATAGCAATTCCTTCACTGCAAATGAAAAAAGTTCCGCAAAGATATACATTTGTGGAACAAAAAAATAATGTCCAGGTGTTCCAATATGAAAGCCCAACGTACCAATCTCTGATTTCTGTGGACGATAAAGGAATCGTCCTTGAATACCCAGGGCTTTTTAAACGGCGGTATTGATGAAGAGATGGTATGGTATACTGATTGAAGTATTTAATGAAAAGTGGAAACAAAAGGATGGAGTGCATCATGAACGGACAAAATCGTGCGAACATACAACCAGGCGTCGAAGTCGATATCGTATTGAAAAAAGATCAAAGAACCGGCAAGCTTACGCGGGGTGTCGTGAAGGATATTCTGACTAAATCCAGTTCTCATCCGCATGGGATCAAAGTCCGTCTTCAGGACGGCCAAGTCGGACGGGTAAAAGAAGTTCTCAAAAAGGAAAGCTGACCAATTTGAAGTGACCCCTGTCAAGTAGACAGAAATTAAAAAGCATTTTTAAGCAGCCTGAGCTCTATAATTATAGGGACTCAGGTTGTTTAATTTCTTTTGAAATCTCTGGTGATTATAAAATCGTATGTATTGGTGGACGGCAAACTTAACCTCTTCAGAGGTTCGGAAAGAGTATAAGTGAAAACATTCTGTTTTAAAATGGCTAAAAAAGTTCTCCATACAAGCATTATCCCAACAGTTTCCTTTTCGAGACATACTCGCTTTCATTTTGTATTTTTTAAGCAGTTGGTTATATTGTTTTGAGGTGTACTGGAATCCCTGATCGCTATGAAGGATAATTCCTTTTACACTCCGTTTTCTTCTTGCCTTTTTTACTGTATCCATTACTAGTTGAAGGTCGTTTCTTTGACTGATTTTATATGCGATGATTTCGTTATTGTATAAGTCTTTAATAGCCGATAAATACAATCTTTGTCCATTAAAAATTAAGTATGTAATGTCTGTTACCCATTTTTCATTTGGCTTAGAGGCTTTAAAATCTCGGTTCAAATGGTTTTCTGAGATGGCATAAGCTTCCTTCTTTCCGTAGTAGGGCCGTTTTCTTCTTATGATGGCTTTTATTCCCAATTCACCCATCAAGCGTTGAACCCGTTTATGATTCATATGTAAATTGTGTACCGACTTAAGCCAGACATGTATCCTTCTATAACCATAAATCCCCTTGAGCTTTGTGTGACACTTTATGATTAACTTCTTGATTTTATCATCCTCTAACTGTTTAGAAGAGGGGGCTTCCTGACGCTTTAACCACTTGTAATATCCGCCCCTTGATACCCCTGCAAGTTCACATAGAAGTTGGACAGGGTATTGTTTCTTGGACATATCTTGAATCACTTTATACTTAGTACCTGTTGATACGGCTTCCATACCCCCTTTTACTTCCCTAAGAACTTTTTTAACATTTCATTCTCGGCTTCTAATCGTTTGATTTTCTCTTCTGGATCCTCAGGACGGGTTCTTGGTCTGCCTTTCCCAGGTCCTTTTGCTTTCCCGCGCTTTTCCTCGAGACCCTTTATTCCTTCTGCCTCAAAGTGTTGAACCCAACGACGTACAACTGAACTAGAAATACCTACTTCCTTCGCAACCGTATCGTAGCCCATACCATCTTTAATATATAGATCCACTACTTTTTTCTTAAATGCAACATCATATGATTGTCTCATTTTCCCCATAGAAAAATCCCCTCCATAATAGACAGATTAATGTGCTTTCTTTTTTCTGTCTACTATGTGGGGATCATATCAATTCGGTCAGCTTTCCTTATGGATTCCGAATTCTGGCGGACCAATTCCTAGCTTCAACTCCTTCATTCCTAACTTATGGCGGTCAATTCCCAACATTAACGGCTCAATTCTCAACTCGGCACCATTTTACTACACTCCCCGCACTGCTCATCCTTTATAAAACAAATACAACCCGAATCCGAGTGTCTCACGCCCCCACCGCAGGTAGGCTGATCGCCATTTCCGGATTCTGTCACGCATAGCGGCAACTTCAGGGTCATCCGGATGTTCTATACAATACGTTTCCATTGAACGGGAATAAAGCCACTCATAAGCGTCCCACTCATCCTCGTTAGTTACACTCGCCCACATTGGAATCAAGCCGAGGTCTTCGCCAACCTGGATGTTCTCTTGATGGCTGAATAATTCTTCCTCTTCAGCACCGAGCGCTTCTAAATACGCTGCATCTGGTTTTCGTTTCCAGTAGCCATCACCGACAAGCAGGTACCCGCCAGGCTTAACCACCTTGCTCATACGTTTCAGGGTAACTTGATAATCCACCAGTGCATGAGTTGCGCCGATGCAAATTGCAACATCATACAATTCATCTAGATCAGCGATCACCTTTTTTGCATCGTCATTCATGATCTTCAGCTGGGCAGCTGTAATCTGCTGACCAGCATTTCGCCGAGCCTCTATAATAAAATCCTCTTCAATCTCGATAGCGGTGCCCACAACATCATGCCGAACGATCAAGTCAATCAGCACACCGCATTTTCCGGCACCGATATCAAGTACTTTCTCTCCGCCGTTAAAAGGAATTCGATCCAGTACCGATTGCAGTTTCTCTTTGCTGAGTGGATTGCAAATTTCATGATTACGATGGGCAATGACTGAAAATTTGTTAGTCGCCATCCTTTTCCTCCCTATTCAAAAAGTCATTTCGCATCGACCAGTTCACCGGCATACAAAATTTTCTCCTCTAACTTCAAGTCAAGTTTCCTTGCCAGGCTTTTCAACACGCGCTCTTCTCCTGAGGTCACGAGTGAGATGACAGTCCCGCTCTCGCCAGCTCTTCCGGTACGTCCAGCGCGATGGAGATATTGCTTTTCATCCTCCGCAACGTCCACCTGTATCACATGCGTAAGCCCGCTGATATCAAGACCGCGTGCTGCGACATCCGTTGCCAAAAGCAGGTTCGTCTTCCCATCACGGAACTGCTGCAATGCATGCTGGCGCTGATTTTTCTTCAATTCACTATGCAAAAGTCCGAGTGGAATCCGGTTGTAGTCCAACTTATCCGCCATCACTGACAGCTCGCCGATGTCTTTCCCGAAAGCGAGCCCTTTCATGTTTTTTAACCGTCCGATTTTCTCCAGAGCTTTCGCTTTATCACGGCGTTCCGTCACGATATAGAAATGCTCTACCTTTCCACCTTTTTGTGTTGAGCGGTTCACTTTTACAAGCTGTGGGTTGTTCATGAATCCGCGACCGATTTCTTCCGTTTTTTCAGGCAATGTAGCAGAAAAAAGCAGCACCTGTCGCTCAGCCAAAGTCGATTTGATGATTGACTCGATTGTATTCAAATGCTCCGGAACGAGTAGCTGATCGCCTTCATCCAGCACGATTGTCTTCACTTCATGCATTTTCAGTTTTTTCATTTTGATTAATTCTTCGACACGTCCAGGCGTTCCTAAAATGACTTGTGGACTCTTTTTCTTCAGCTTTTCGATCTGCCTTTTTACGTTCGCACCACCGATTAAGGAAGCTCCTGTTATCCCGCTTCCTTCAGCCCACTTTTGGACTTCTTCAAAAATCTGCATGACAAGTTCCCTGGAGGAGGCCAAGATCAAGGCTTGCGGATCTTTTTTATCAGGATCAACCTGCTCTAAGATCGGCAGCAGATAAGCAAGTGTCTTCCCCGTCCCTGTCGGAGATTCAGCAATCACATCTTCTCCACGTAGAATCACAGGTATCGTTTCCTCCTGGATCGCTGTAGGTTTTTCAAAGCTCGATTTCTCCCAGGCTTTTTGTAAAAAAGGCTTCGTTATATGTAAAGATTCCATTATCATTCTCCTTTATAAAAACGACTTTACTCTTTGATTAGTTTGGTCGATTTACGAAGCTCACATTCCGCTGCTTCACTACTAGCCTACACCATGTGGGAACGGTTGAATAGTGGACAGTTTTTTAACCTTGTGAAACAGGACAAGGAATTATTTACCATGTTTCGAATGTTGATGAGAAAGCAGATGAATTTCAGGAGGTTTTAATATTAAACGAGGCTGTTGCAATATACTACGGGAAAAAAATCAAGCACCTGCCTTTCGCTTCAGGGCTGCACTTCTGTCTAGGTGCTCCATCTGAAAGAATAAGTCAAATAGAGTTGTAAAACAAAAACTGCCTCGATAAAAGGCAGTTTTTATATTGGAGCTTATTTTGTTGGAGCAAGTTCCACTGCTTGTCGCAAAGCTTCGGTAAGGCTCTTTTCATCAGCGATGCCCTTCCCGGCGATGTCGAACGCAGTTCCATGATCGACACTCGTCCGAATGATAGGGAGACCGACAGTGATATTGACACCCGTATCCAATCCTAACACCTTGATCGGTCCATGCCCTTGATCGTGATACATGGCCACTACAATATCAAAATCTCCTCGGACTGCTCGGAAAAATAATGTATCCGCAGGTAGAGGACCTTGTACCTCGAGTCCTTCTGACTGTGCTTTTTCGACACCTGGAACAACTTGTGCTTCCTCTTCTCCATAACCGAATAATCCGTTTTCTCCAGCATGGGGATTGATTCCGCATACCGCGATTTTTGGCGTATCGACCCCCGATTTTTTCAACGTTTCATGGGCCATCTTGATGACCTGGTATACACGTTCGGAATTGATTTGTTTGACCGCATCAATCAGTCCGATATGTGTGGTGACATGGATGACCTTCAACGTAGGGGCGGATAACATCATTGCATAATCCTTTGTCCCTGTTAATTCAGCTAAGATTTCAGTATGCCCCGGATATTTATGACCGCCTAAATGAAGTGCCTCTTTATTTAAAGGCGCCGTACAAATTCCATCGATTTTTCCTTCATTTGCAAGGGAAATCGCTTTTGAAAGGAATTCGAACGCTGCATGCCCAGCTTCAGCTGAAACTTGTCCAAATGGCAAGTCCTCCGGAACCAGATCCAAATCTATACAAGAAACCACGCCTGATTCGAAGGAACACTCCTCTACCGATTGTACTTTTTTAATTTTCTGCTGGCTAACCAATACTTGTTTCGCTTTTTCTAGAACTTTCGCATCTCCAATAACCAACGGATGACATAGCTCATAAACTTGCGGGTCCTGCAGACTTTTCAAAATGATCTCAGGGCCTACTCCTGCAGCATCCCCCATCGTTATTCCGATAACTGGTTTATTTTGCGTCATAAGTTTGTTTCATCCCTTTCATATGATACAAGGCATTCTTTAACGTTTCTTTATTTCCAAAACCGCCGGCTTTCGTTATGGTCCACAACTTCTGGTCGCTAAAGCTGATCCTGCCTAATGGAACTCCTGTTTCGATTTCATCCAGGAGTTCCATGTCCACTACATTCATTGCTAAACAGACATCTTTAGCTGTGTCGCCCCCGGTCAATACTAATCCATCAATTGACGCAGAGGATAGTATACGCTTTGCAATTTGACCTAATCCTTTGGAGATTTTACTGCCAACTTCACCTTTAGAAAGTCCATTTTTCTCAGCAAACTCCATTGCAGCCTTACGATTCTCTTCATTATTATCAACATAGACGACAAGATCTTTCTTTTCCTTTTCCCTACCAAGAAATGAATCATCAACCAAAGTGCCTTCAAGGATTTGCAATGGGTCGACTTCAATCATTCGGACGCTGTCGATCGTTGCTAATTCAAGCAGTTGTTGTTTCGTTATTTCGGATAAACTCCCAGACACGGTCAGAGTTCGGTCAATACGAATATCCTCCTTACCAACAATCTCAGTGTCAGATTCCAAGGAAAGCCCTTCTGGCAAATATTCGATCAACCCTGCCGATCCAACCCATACAACTTTATAGGGCAACTCAGCAAATTTTTCTGCAATCTTTTTCAAGTCCTCTTCACTTTTTGCATCACAAACAAACCAGTGAGGATTTTGACCGACTTTGTTGTTTATGAACGTTTCTAGATCCTCAGTATTCAGTTGATTCCGTGTTAAATTCGTAACCTCGCCAATACTATATGGCTTAATCAATTGTACGATATTACTTTCAGCGACTGGCGTTTTCGGATCTTTCCCAAATTCTGTTTCGGAAACAAGACGGTCTTCTACATAATGGTTTCCATCCTTTGTCGTTCTCCCCATTTTAGGATAGGCAGGAGCCACAACAACAATATCAGGGTTTACCGCCTCTTGCATGGCTTCCAATTCTGGTCCGATATTTCCCCTTAATGTTGAATCTACTTTCTTATATAAAACCGTTATCCGGTTGTCCAAAAAGAAAGAAGCAGCATGGTGGACTGCTTCGTATGCATCTTTTTCCGGTAAAGCTCGACTGTTTGTATCAACGACTGTGACATCTTTGGATTCATCCAATGCCACATTTTCTACCTCGAGCATGACGGATGAATGATACCCTTTCTTCGCAAGTTGAACACCTGTATCATTCGCTCCTGTGAAATCATCTGCAATGATTCCGATTTTCTCTTTCATAGATGACCACCCTTAACTTGCTGACTTTATTTCTCCATTTGAAATTTGATAGCCTTTTTTCTCAATCCGTTTGACAAGGAATCCTATATATAACGGTAAAAGAATTGCCGTTGTCACAGTCGACGCTGCAACTTGGACAGTTGCAAGGTCAGCAACAGGCGCAAAAGTTGAACTTGCCGCCGCAATTGCTGCCGGCGTAGCAACAGCATTTCCAGCAGTTGAACCTTCTGAAGCACCAACGAGCGGATTCCATTTCAACGCTTTAAAGATGAAGTACCCTGCTGTACCTGTTACAAACACAGTCAATAGACCAAGTACTATTCCAGTCAATCCACCCTCAATGATCGCACCAAAGTCGATTCCCATACCTAGGGCGAATGCAAAGAATGGGATCAACATCGAACTTCCCTTATCTAAGAATGAACGCATATCTTCATCTAGATTGCCAAGTACCATACCGACTACAATCGGAAGTAATACTGCTACAAAGGATTGGAAAGAAAACATTCCATCCACGAAGCCCATCGCTCCGAAAATCGATAACGCTACCATTGTTAAAAATGGGCCGTCGTTCAATGCAAGCAATGAATAGGCTGCACGGTCTTCTTCTTTCCCATATTGGCCGACAAGTGCAACATACAAGCCACCATTACTGTTTGTCATTGCCGCAATGACTGCGATTGGTGCTAGCCCAAGCCAAAGTCCGTTATCACCAGCGAACATATAAGCGATTAAACCGAAAATTGCCCCGACTACCCACTTTGTTCCTAGTAAGGTTGCCCCCTTTGCAAGGGAAACACCGAACGTCTTGACGTTGATTTGTGCCCCAGTACAAAGTAGGAATAAGGCAATCAAGGTGCCTGCACCATCAACAAATAATGCTTGTGTAAAGTTACCGATCCTTAGAAGATCGGGTGCAAATGTATTCAGTGTTGCAGCAAGCAACAATGGCACTACCATCATTCCACCAGGAATACGGTCAAGCGTTGCTTTAATCTTCATGTCGAATTCCTCCAATAATTTTATGATGTAATAATAACAAGAAAACGTTTTCATATTTATCCTAAAAGAATATGATTGATTACGCAACACAAATTTTTAAAAATATGAAATAAATTATAGTAATTGTTTTATTTTGCAACACTTTTGAGAATAAAAAAGACGCAAATCATCATTTTTTTAATTTGCGCCAAAGTGTTGAGCGGTTGATTCCTAATCGCTTCGCTGCTTTTGATTGGTTGTAACTTTCTTCTTCAAGGACTTTTTGGATTACCCGTTGCTCGATTTCTTCCAGGGTTCCATGCAATGGAATATTTCCCTTTGAAATTGCTTCCTTGCGCACCTGAAGTGCATTCTGAACATGATCTTCTTCAATGACGTATCCTTTCTCTGCTAGTACAAGGGATTTTATAAACCGCTTCAACTCGGCGACATTTTCGTCCCAATCCGCTTCGATCAATACTTCATTAGCTTTTTCTCTTATTTTGACAGGATGTGTGCCTAAATTCTGATGAAAATGAGCAATAAAATATGTTGCTAATCCTTTTATATCTTCCTTACGTTGATTTAGCGTAGGAAGTGCCAATTCTACTGCATCATTCTCTAAGGAAGAATCTATCAGGCCTGGAACCTGTACATTACTGGTCAGGATCACCGTATAGGAATGCTTCAATAAGGAACGGATAAACGTTTTAAGCTTCTCCATTTTAGCCGGTTCTACATAATCAATGTTCGTCAAGTTAATCGTTGAACCACTGATTTTGAAAACCCCATCCAATCGTTCCCACTCACAGTGCTTCATATCGACGGTTACGAAGCTGCCCATCCGATTTTGTTCAAAGTGGATGAACTGAGACACCAGCCCTTTACCGGTCCCCTTATCTCCATAAAGGACATAAACGCGTTGTTTCGGGATGGATTGTTGAATCAGATTCATGACATTCTGCATCCCAGGACTCTCGGCAATAATAACCGGTCTTTGTATGACATCATCCGCTCGCAACCATTTATGATGATGCTCAAGATGTTCCCGAACAGTAAAGAATATTACTGTAAATGACCGTGAAGCGGATTTACTGAGTTCTCCAATGACTTCGACCTGTTTGTTTTTCAATTGAACCGTTCTTGTTGTACGACCCTTTTCTTCGACTTCATCTTTAAATTCTTTTAATTCATTGATTGATAACGGTGAACTCTGAAGTTCGCTCCAATTTTCGTATACCGGATCGCCTTCTGTATTTAAAATGAGGACATCTTGTTTTTTCAATTGTAAAACCTTGGTCAGCAATTTAATCAGTGTTTGATTCCGGTGATGAAATTCATATTCTGACTGGGCATTATTGAAAGCCTCAAATACAGCTTCTCTCCCAGATTGGATCAATATCCCTTCAAGGCCATTTTTATTGGCTGCTTCTACTGTAACGACATCTCCCAATATCACTTCAAACCCGTCATTCTTCAGATTCCGTACGAGGGGGTCCACCTCTCTTGCTGATTTGATCGAGTAGACATGTATCGGCAGTTCCAATAGATCGATGACAGATTGGGCTCCTATCGTTATATTCGGAAAGCCTACCAAAGCTTTTTTCCCTTGAAAATCATTAGCTAATGTAAGTGTCCGGAGCATGTCGTAACCTGAAAGATGCACATCAATTACACTGATTGAAACAAATGACTTGATCATTCGTGCCGTACCACCTCGACTGATAATCACATCATAACCATTCTTTTCAGCCCATTTTGCAATTTCAGCCCCTTCTTCTAGGTTTCCGACTTTAATTTGTATATCTAAAGCTGGATAATCAGCCTTACATTCTTCTACAAGTGGAACCATAGAAGGATATGGTGCAATGAACATTGTCTTGATAGCCATTCAACTTCCCCTGTCTGTATTAATATTACTTAAAGTATAGACATTTCATGATGCATGATGCAACAACACGGGCCATTTTCAGGTTATAATCAAATCATACACTCTAAGTTTTTATGTGAACGTACATCGGGTACAGTTCCTAAAAAGGTAAAGGATGGTGAATGGATTTGAACATTGTCGTAGTAGGTGCAGGAGCAATCGGAGCTTATTTCGGGGGAAGGTGCCAGGAATCTGGGCAATCGGTACAGTTTCTCGTCAGGCCAAAAAGAGCTGAACAGCTTCGTAAAAATGGTTTGAAATTGCAAAGTCCTCATGGGGATTATGAATTTGAAGACTTGAACATCGCTGAAAGTTTAGATGATATCCATCACGCAGACGTCGTCCTGCTCGCTGTGAAAGGCTATCATCTGAATGATGAGCTGATGGACGACCTGAAAAGGCTTGTAGCAAAAGGGGCCACAGTGCTTCCGCTTCTGAACGGAATCGAGCACATCGATGAGCTTCGACGCGAATTAGGCGAAGAAGCTGTGATGGGCGGCTTGTGCTTCATCATTTCAACCCTTGATGAAAACGGAAATGTCATTCATACAAGTACGCAGCACGACCTCGTTTTCGGAGTGCTCCATCCATCACAGGAAGGTTTGTGCAAAGAACTCGAAAAGATCTTTGACAAAGCGAACATGGCCGGCGTGCTGAGCAGCAACATTCTGCTAGGTCTTTGGAACAAATACATGATGATCACCGCTTTTTCTGGCGTGACCACTGCCGGCGACTTGACGATAGGGGCAATCAGGGAATCCACAAGAACCGTGAAACTGGCTGAAGAAGTTTTACACGAAATGAAACTGCTCGCACTCTCGAAAGGCGTCAACATCACCGATGATCATGTTCAAAAAGCACTCGATCAGTTGAATAGCTTTCCATCCGAAGCCACGTCATCCATGCATCAAGATAGACGGAAAGGTCTACAAATTGAAGCAGATCATCTGCTTGGCGGAGCATTGCGCTTAGCAGAAGAAGAGAATTTGAAGCTGCCGCATACTGAGACCCTTTATGCACTGGTAAAACCATATGAGTTGAAGATGAGATAACTGAATGTAATAAAGGAACCTTCTCTGGGATGAGAAGGTTCCTTTATGTATTTCAGGATTGTTATTGTTGTGGACTTTCTTTTTGTTTCTTACTTGAATAACTTTTGGCTAACTTAAGCGTCTTCGAAATGACCTTTTGAACATCAATTCCTTTTTTCCTCAAATTCCGAATATGAATGTCAGTACTCGTCATGATTCTCAAACACTCCTCATTTTTAAAAGATTTGTCCGTCCAGTTAAAGCGTCATTGTATGTATTCCCCGATTCTGAGCTGTTATAACCCTGAAATCCCAATTTCTATAAAAATTTCTTCTACTACATATAGACGTATACAGGTGTAATTGGTTGCATA
Organism: Pseudalkalibacillus sp. A8; assembly: GCF_045920555.1. NCBI lineage: Bacteria > Bacillati > Bacillota > Bacilli > Caryophanales > Fictibacillaceae > Pseudalkalibacillus > Pseudalkalibacillus sp. A8. Next base: position 598,243 of record NZ_CP174509.1, on the reverse strand, counting down.
TATTTTCGAATTATTTTTTCATATTGATGACACTCGTTGAATGATAGCGGTTTACTCTATCATACAATACCATCCCTCTTACTTCGATTCCTAATTTATAGTTCGTTCCTTTTTACTATTTTATGGGAGCTGGCTTTCTTGTTTTCAAATTCAGCTTTTCAACACATGAAATAATGGGTATGGAAAACAAAGATGTTATAGAAGAAAAGTATGAAGGGAGCACTGTCGTGGAGATTATTTCTTGGTTTGAAACATGGATAGCAAATGTATCCAACTTTTTATGGACTTATGTACTTGCCATTCTATTAATCCTTGCGGGGATCTTTTTAACAGTTAGATTACGGTTTTTCCAATTCCGTTTTTTCGGGCACGCGTTAAGCCAAACCATCGGCCAGATTTTTAAAAAGGACAAGCATGAAGGAACAATCACCCCCTTTCAAGCTTTCACATCAGCTCTTGCCTCAACAGCTGGAGCGACAAACATCGTTGGTGTACCTGTCGCCATCGCCTTAGGCGGGCCCGGGGCTTTGTTCTGGATGTGGATGGTCGCTTTGATTGGAATGGCGACCAAGTACGCGGAAATCATGCTCGGAGTGAAATACAGGGAAAAAAACAAGAAAGGAACTTGGGTCGGCGGCCCCCAGTATTATATCAAGAAAGCACTCGGATGGGATAAAGTAGCAGCGGCCTTTGCTTTCTTCCTCATGATCGAAGCGATTCCGAGCTTGATGGTCCAATCCAACTCCATCACAACCCAGCTTGAAGGAGCGTTCGGCTGGTCGACACAACTCACTGGAATCCTCATGTGTGTGTTAGTTGCCCTTGTCGTATTCGGAGGTATCCGAAGAATTGCGAAAGTGACCGACAAAATGGTGCCGTTCATGGTCATCACATATTTGCTCGGAGCATTGGTGGTCATTTTTGCACACATTGACCAACTTCCAAGTGTATTCGGGTTGATTTTCACTCACGCATTCACACCGATTTCTGCTGCAGGAGGATTTGCGGGAGCCGGAATCGCCCAAGCTCTCCGCTGGGGGATCGCTCGTGGACTCTACTCAAATGAGGCCGGTCTCGGAACTGCTCCGATCACTCATGCAGCAGCCCAGACAGACCACCCGTCCCGACAAGCGTTATGGGGAATCTTCAGTGTATTCGTGGACACAATCGTCATTTGTACCATTTCCGGTATCTCCGTCCTCGTTACGGGTGCTTGGACAGAAGTAGGCGCAGACAATGCCTCGAACATGATTGGAACAGCATTCGGAACAGTAATGGGAGATACGTTCGGCGGAAGCTTCATTGCTATCTTTCTATTCTTTTTCGTCATTACTACTATTGGTGTTTTGATTTTCTTTGGGGAAAAACAAGCGGAATACTTATTCGGATTAAGAGCTTCCAAATTTATGAGAATCCTTTATATCGCAGCCATATATGTAGGTGGGATCGGCGGCTTGAAGTTCGTCTGGCAGTTCCTCGATTTACTGCTAGCATTCGTCCTTCTCTGTAATATCATCCCGCTCGTCTTCTTACACAAGGAGATCCGCGCGATGACAGATGATTACATCGAACGGATTTATCGTAAAAAGGAAGGAAAGCCATCAATCCAGCTATTTTCAGATCAAAGTGACAAAGACATCGGTCAATGATTATACAAAACTGGAGTCCACCAAGGTGGGCTCTTTTTAGTGTGTCATGACGCTCTTTTGAGTACCTCGTTTTTGATTCTCGCGATTTCAGGGCGTCAAAACCCCTCTTTGAGTACCTCGTTTTTTGATTCTCGTGATTTCAGGGCGTCAAAACCCGTCTTTGAGTATGTCAAAGTCGGTTTTTTGCGTTTTGCGGACTCTTAACCTACGACAAGGAGATTGAACCAATTCTTTATCCTCATTACAAAATAAAAATGGCAGCTCGGCTATTGAACTACCATTGACTACGATCGGGATTCTGCTGTTCTAAGAGGTCGATGATTTGTTCATTTTGTTCTCTTTGTTCTTCGAGAAGATCTCGGATATCCTTCAAGAGCATGATTAGATAGTACGTTGCATAAACGACACCCGCCAAAATCAAAAGCCAGAAAATATTCAGCATTTTATCCTCTTCCCCCTCCAGACATTCCACACCTACTAGTTTTACATGGATACTTCAAATTCCTTCCTCTGTCAACGAATCACTTTGAAATCCATCCATTCCGCAGGGAGCAGTTTTTGGTATTTCGGCGTGAGAAAACGGTCATCTACCAGCACGATCGTACCATGATCGTCTTCAGTCCGAATCAATCTTCCTCCAGCTTGAAGAACCTTGTTGATGCCTGGATACACGTAGGCATAATCATAGCCGTTCTTGTCGTTCTTATTGAAATACTTCTTGATGATGTTCCGTTCAGGATTCAGCTGTGGTAAGCCGACACCAACTACGACGACACCGTTGAGGCGATCGCCTTTTAAATCGACACCCTCTGAAAAAATGCCGCCCATGACCGCAAAGCCGATCAGCGTCTTATCATTCCCGGCTTCGAACCGGGCAAGGAAATCCTCTCGCTCATCCTCTGCCATGCCGCTGCTCTGTATGATTGCTTCATAGCCCCAGTCCTGATCCTCGAACTGCTCATAAACCATCTGCATATAGGCATATGACGGGAAAAAGAAAAGATAGTTGCCTGGTCTTGTCTCTACAAGATTTTTTACCATACTTAAAATCGGTCTCACAGATCGTTCACGATCACGGTAGCGAGTTGAGAGCGGTTGGATGAACACCTCAGCATTTTCTTTGGCAAAAGGCGAGGGAATCGAGATTGTGTAATCTTCCTCATCAGTTCCCAGCATGTCTTTGAAATAGTGAAGCGGTGAGAGTGTCGCTGAAAAATAAACCTTTGAGCGATAGCCCTTTCCGAATTGCTGAAGCAAATGCGACGGATCGAGACAGAACATCTTGATCCTCACTTCACTTTTTTCATGATCGACGTAAGTCACGTACCGTTCATCGTATAAATCGGAAATGCGCACGAAATTCTTCGCTGTGAAATAAGCGTTAACAAGCAGTTCCTGTGCTTCGCCGTCCTTCTGTTTCAACAGCTCTTTTTCCGCTGCCGTCACAAAGGCATCCAATAAACTGAACAAGCTGTCCGGAATTTCATCAAGCTCCATCAGCCGCTTGTCTCCGCATTGCTTTTTCAACTTCAGAAGGTCGTCATTGATCGCTTTCGCCGACTCGAAAATACCTTCGTCCACTCCTTTAAAAGCACGCTTCAATTGTAAAAACGGCGATTTGTAAAGCTCAGCGGAAAACATTCCACGAGCCCGGTCCACCAGATTGTGCGCCTCATCTACAAGGAGTATGGCCCGTTTTTTTTGATCTTCCAAAAACCGCTTAAGCGATACGCGTGGGTCGAATATGTAGTTGTAATCACCGATGATCATGTCAGCAGTGTAGGCGAGATCGAGCGAAAACTCAAATGGACAAAGCTTGTGTTTCCGTGCGTATTCTCCAATCTTCACGCGGCCCATCAGCGTCTCATTCGCTAAAGTATCCAGAAGCCCATTATTGACCCGGTCGTAATACCCATCTGCAAACTCACAATAATCCTTCTGGCAGACCGTCTTTTCCTTAAAACACACCTTATCCTTGGCGGTGATCGTGACAGAACTCATGTGGAGGCCTTTATCCTTCATCAAAGCGAGGGTTTCTTCTGCAGCAGTCCGGGTGATCGTCTTTGCCGTCAGATAGAACACCCGTTCAAGATGCCCTTCACCGATCGCTTTTATCGTTGGAAAGATCGTGGAGATCGTTTTTCCGGTACCTGTCGGTGCGTGAGCAAACAAATCTTTTTCATCGGCAATCGATTTATAAACTGCTCCAGCAAACTTCCGCTGCCCAGTACGATAACTTTCAAAAGGAAATGGCAATTCTTTGATGCTGCGATTCCTTTTTTCCCTATGATCCAAAAGCAGCGCAGCATAGGGCTCGAATTTTTTCACAACACCCATTATGTAAGTTTCGAGCTCACTGAATGTACAAACCTGGCTGAACTGTTTCTTTTCTTCCGTCTCGACATGGACATACGTCAGCTGCACCTTCATTTTTTCAAGTTCATGCTCACGTGCATACATATACGCGTAAAACTTCGCCTGTGCCCAGTGGACAGGGTTCGTATTGTCCGTAATATCGGCTACATCGTTACGTGTCGATTTGATTTCATCCACGGTGATGATGTCCTCACTTTTAAGAAGCCCATCACACCTTCCATCAATGACAAAAGAGAGCCCTTTGAAATTAATTTCTGTTTTCAGATAGACTTCTTTTTGGTCCGACTGTGCATAGGTCTTTTGGATTTTCTGATGGGCGATCGTTCCCTCAGTCATCGAACTGGACGAGCGGAAGCGATTGTCGATACTACCGCTCCTGAATACATATTCCACCAATGGGCGGACTGAAAGTCGAATCTCTTTGGACATTAGAATCACCTGAACTAAATATTTTTCCCGTACATGTACACTATCCTTAGTTTACTAGAAAACACACGTTCGCAAAAGCTCTGAACTTTTTCAAGAAACAAAAAAGACTAAGTGTACACCCGTATAAACACTTAGCCTTTCATCCGCCCTAATTGACTGTCGGTCCCTTAAAACAATGCGGACAGGGGAGATATCCCTTGTCTGTTAATTGTTCGATTTTTTCCGCTTTCTTTTCTCCGCAGCGCTTGTTCAATGGAATCTGAGGGAGGTCACATTTATCGCCAACATATGCACTACGGTGAATTTTTCTATGTTTGTGGTCTATTAGGTATTTTGCCATCATATCCCCCTTCCTAAAATGAAAATCTATCCTGAAAAATTCTTCTAATGGTGTTTATTCCAACATCCTAAACAAATCACTCCTTTTAAAATAGAATTTAGACAAAAAAAGACCGAAAAGGATTATATCCTCTTCGGCTTATGTCTAGCTCTAATGTCTAGCTTATTTCCACCAAATCTATGACTTCGGGTTCAATATCATTATAAGAAAACTGCGGTCGATATCGAAATCCCAATCTATGAATAATTCAACTACTTCGCCATCTATGTGTGAATTGATGTGATCCATATTCAGCATACTCTTCTCCAGCTTCCCTTTTGCATTCCGAAGAGCATCTTCTAGTCCATCACGGATCAGCTGTTTTTCAATTTCAACTAAAATTTCGTCACGTACTGCGATGAGCGTCCGTGAATTGATACGGGTCGATTGGATTGAAGATGGTTCTTTTTCAACTTTTCCACTCATACGTATGACTGCTTCATGCACTTCATTTTTACCTTGATAGGAGTCTTTAATCACATATGGGCTTGGCCCCACACCTAGGAAAACACCAGATTGGTTTTCCAACGACCAGTCATAATACAAGTTCTCGATTTCAATATTGGTGATCAGCTTGATATAGGCTCTGATTTCAGCACTGATGGTGTTCATCAAAAAGCTGCGCGTTTTTTCCACTGTCCTTTGATGATTTTCACTATAGAGGACCCGTCGGTGTCAGAAAATCCTTTACATAAATCACGACAAAAGAATCGGAAATCGAGACATATACAGACTCTGGACCCTTACCGAAATTGTCTCGAAGCACTTTCGCAACGTAACTTGAAATTTCAGCTTGTTTCTCATTTGTATCTAAGGTATGTGTATGTTCGTCAGGAGACGGAAGCTTCATATCCTCCATCCTTTCTATAGTGTAATGGCTAACTACAGATTTGAAAAGCAATCCAGTTTTCCCACCAAATCATGCAGTTAATAAACGGGACTTTCTACACGCTTTTAATACCCTGTTTTTACAATGAGAAACCAACCTGTATCATTTTTATCATTGAGCCTTCGTCTTCGGACTCTCGATAGGCAGCCAGACCGTTACCTCAGTTCCGACATTCGGTTCACTTCTATAGCTTACTTTTCCGTTCATCGATTGGATGATTCTGAGTGAAACTGTGGTCCCGAGCCCTGTCCCTTTGTCTTTAGTCGTGTAAAACAACGTTCCTATCCGTTTCAGCTGCTCTTTATTCATGCCTTTGCCTGTATCTGTAACTTTTACAATCACATTGTTTCCAGAAAGCTTCACTCCGATGGTTACGGAATCACCTACGCCTGTCGCTTCAATTGCGTTTTTGACAAAATTGATCAGGGCTTGCTTCAACTGGTTCCGGTCCGTTTTTATAAGGCAATTGGAATCAAATTCATTTATGAGTTCCACACCTTGTTTTACAGCGAGTGCATCCATGAGAAACATCACTTCATATATGACGTCTGACAATCGGAAAGTTTCGATTTTCTTGAATTCCGGCTTGGCAAAATTCAAATAATCATTGATGATCGCTTCAGCCCGTCCCAATTCACTCAGGACAAGGGGAATGTATTCATAGCTGTCGCCTTTTCTTTCGGCCTTCATCATTTGAAGGAAGCCTTTTACAACAGTGAGCGGATTACGTACCTCATGAGCGATGGATGCTGCAAGTTCCCCTAACGTATTTAATTTTTCAGATCGCTGGATTTCCTGCTTCATGATATGCCGCTCGATGACCAATTCATTCAACATGGCAGCAAATCCGATTCCAATAATCTGGATTGTTCCGAAAAGGAAAATATTGATGAGGATTTCTTTGTTCGTTGAAAACCCTTGAGTAAACATGAATGCTAACAGAATTCCCAGCATGACAAAGGCAGGCCAACCACCAATGACAATCGCCAGCGTGACCCGCTTCTTCGGTTTGTATTTCATGAATTTTTTCGTAAAAAGAAATGGGAGCACTGCTGCCATAACACCGCTTATGTACCCGAACAGCAGCGCATCACCACCTAGAAATGTCCTGGTAAGTAATATAAACCCCAAAACGATTCCGCCAGAAATAGGTCCGCCATATAAACAGGCCAAAACAAGCGGAACATATCTAAAATCCCAGTACAGACCGTAGTTATGATATGCAAAAACCATACAAAGAAACGCCGCAAATCCATGTAAGAGTCCATAGCTGTATGGGGATTGATCAATGCGACGTTTTTGGAACAAAACACCATATATAAGAACAGGGACAAGGAAAATCAATACATGAAGCAATAGCTTTTCAGCAAGCATTTATACCTCCATAAAATAATCAGGACATCCATACTAGTAATACGACACCTGATATAATTCTCCTTTTTACATCTAAATATTTTTACAATATTTTGAAAGATAACCACGAAATCCTACCTAAATAATAGATATACCTGAAGATAGATAGTCAAATAGACCGGTACCAGCACCGATGCAAACTCTTTCTGCGCCAAGGCTTCTGGAATGGTGCCAGGCACCGATGATACAGGCATTATATACCATAAAAAGTACCAGCAGGAGAAGTGCTGGTACTTTCATTTTTTGCATTTAGCCATTAGCATCTGTCGTCATTATCATCGTCTTCTACGCCGCCGATTGCTTCAAGCAGGCGCTTAATATCAACACCTGTTGCTGCAAAAGCGACAGCTTTATCACGTTTAGCTTTAGCAAAGGCTACAGCTTTTTTCTTACGGCGGTCATCATCATTATTTGCTCCTACACCACCAACGGTATTGTTATTATTTCCGAATAATCCCATACATTTCACCTCCTTTTAATCCAGAGAGCTTTGTACGTGTACATTGTGAAAGTCCATGTGACCATTTGGCCATATTACCGCTTAAACTTTTCAGAAATAACCCCCTGGTTCAACTTTCCGATAATTACTGCAAAGCAACTACACAAATTGATGACAATGCTTCTTCGATCACCTCCCGAAAACCGACAAAATCCTAGACTTACTGGTTTTAATAGAACCAGCGCTTGTCCGACTCTAGTAAAAAAAATCTAAATTCTATTATTTAAGCGTATGAGGTGCAAAACCAGCCTTTCCTTTGCATAGAAAATAGAAATCAATTGCTAGAGAGGACAGAATGCAGGTTTTATCAAGGATGTTCTTTCACGCGGGTCAAAACTTAGGCTATGGAAACTCAATAGGAGGAGGTGGAGTAAGTGTTCGGACCGGTAATCGATACTCTTCGAAAACATTGGTAATGGCAGTTGCAATCGCTGTTGCCGTCGGATCATCTCCAATTGCAACAGATAATGCAGCTGCAAGGTCTTTTTCTCGGATCGCTACTGCAGCAGCAGATGGGCCACCTTCTTTCAACGCTGCCATTGCCGCTTCAACTGCAGCGTCGATTGCTGCTCTTATCTCTTTTTCACGATTCCCAAGACTCATACTTGTAAGCCTCCTTTTGTACTAGGAGTAATACTAGTATATTGAGAATGAAAGATTCCGTAACGGTCAATAGACTAGATTCATAGAAAATTTTCATAGACATTTATGGATTTTTTTAAGATCGGGATTTCATATGATAGGAACCAGGAAATAGAAAAAGGCCTTATCCATATGGGATAAGACCCTTTGAAAAATAAATTGCAAACAAATTCTAGTATCTTACAGCATCGTAAGAGTTGATTCTTCCGTGATAGAAATAGTATCCTGTGCCACTGATGTTGTCAGCTGTATTTTCGATAGCCGCACGGATTTGGGAGTTGTTACGCCCTTGTCCTGCCAACAATCCTGCCAGACCTGAAACATGTGGAGACGCCATCGAAGTTCCAGACATGTATACGTAACCGTTATTCGGATATGTTGATGCAATATCAACACCAGGCGCTGCTACATCCACCCAAGAACCATAGTTAGAGAAAGAAGCTAATCTGTCGTAACGATCGACAGCAGCAACCGCGATGACATTCGCATAAGAAGCCGGCTCGAAAGTCGTGCTCACACCATCGTTACCTGCAGCAGCAATGATGACCGCCCCTCTGTTCCAAGCATAGTTGACGGCATCCTCAAGCGTTTGTGTATCACAGTTACAACCTAAGGATAGATTGATAACCTCTGCTCCAGCATCAGCCGCGTAACGAATGCCATCTGCGATATCCGCTAGTGAACCGCTTCCATTCGCATCTAAAACACGTACTGCAAGAATGTCAGTACTCGGAGCCATACCTGCTACCCCTCGGGAATTGTTCGTTTCAGCAGCAGCCGTTCCATCGACGTGCGTACCATGTCCGTTCAGGTCCATCGGTGTCCAGTCATTGTCGACAAAATCGTATCCTCGGATCGTTTTACCGTCCAAGTCCGGATGGTTGTAATCGACTCCTGTATCAAGTACGGCGATTTCTTGATTGCTGCTTCCTCTAGCAATATCCCAGGCTCTCGGAGTATCTGTGTTTTGAGGCCCATATTGATAGCTATAATACGTATCATTCGGTGTCCAGTTCACTTTGAAAGAGTAGTTCGGCTCAGCGTATTCAACATTTGGATTTTTCTCGAGCGCTTTGACAGCCGCTTCAACCTGCTTTTAAAACTTTGAAGTCAGATTTTACAGCGTCATCATCGGCTACTTCTTTTGCTCCGATTTTGCTTAGCGTACTGCTTTGAGCAGATTTCGCAGCCTTGTCTTTGAACTTGACGATGACTTCCACTTTTACATACTTTCCTGCTTCATCAGAGACATTGACGACATTCGACTTTTCTGGCGCTTCCAGCTGATCACTGACTGCAGCCTCCCCTACCATTGGAAAAAGTGCCATTGACGCAGCGAGTGACAGTGTAGCAAGTTTTTTGAATTCCATCCTATTCCTCCCTCAAAATGTATTCGTTAACAAATTACGTCAAATACTTCTATTTCCTGTAAAACGATATTGGGAAACACCAAGTAATTTTAGCGGAGAAATAGGGGTTGTTCAGTGTCTTTTTTCCCAATATAAAAAGAATAGTTACTTTCCAAAGAAAACCAATAACCTGAGCATTCAGACTCCCTCTTTTAAAGGATGTTGGCTTATAATAGAAATAAATTAGGGATATATATGTGAAAATGGGGGGTTGTAAATTTGCGGGTATTAAAAAAGATTGGCATCATTTCCATCGTTATCATTGGGGGCATCCTTTCATTTGCCCTTTTCTTCAGAGACGGCATCATCTTGGATTCACTTGGTGTACATTTCAACTACCCTTTCTCTAAAACCGTTCAAGTACCTCAATCCCACTCCACTGACGACGTAAATAATAATGGGGTCACGGATCCGATTGATATCGTGAATTCCGCGAGAAAAGAAGTTGAACAACGCACTAAATATAAGAGTGCGTACTACTCAGGCGGCTACCCACCAGATAATGAAGGTGTATGTACAGATGTGATTTGGCGCGGCTTAAAGGGAGCAAATATTTCATTGAAAGAACTTATGGATGAAGATATCGCCGAGCATACGGACTTATATCCAAGAGTCAACAATACCCCGGATCCGAATATTGATTTTCGAAGAGTACCTAATCAATTCGTCTTTTTCGAGCGATTTACCGAATCCTTGACGACAGAGCTCATTCCTGGTGATGTGAAAAATCTAAAAGAATGGCAGCCTGGTGATATCGTCTTATTCTTGGATGGTTTCCATCATGTAGCTGTCATTTCTGACAAACGTGCGAAGGACGGAACACCCTACGTCATCCATAATAACCAGCCATTTGCAGCTGAAGTGAAGCTCTCTTCCTTCAGAACACCGATTGCAGGTCACTATAGATGGAAATACTAAGTGTGGCGACTTTTCAATTCTCAGCTAATGTTGATTTAAAGAATTATCCTCAAAAATTACAAAATTAGTATTGAATTTACAAGATTCATTCAATAGAATTCGAAAAAAGCTGGTCGAAACCAGCTTTCCTCTGTGCGATTTTTCCCTCCAAAATACCAAGGAGTCCGGGTAACCCTCGTTAAGATGCAATGTCCTACAGACGGGTTCCGTCATAAATCGCCAGATGGATTACTATAGTTCGCTTTCTTTTTTCGACACCATTAAAAAAGAGATAGCCTCCAAGGGGCGATCTCCATTTACGTTCTTATAATCCAGTAATCCGTGTTTTGATTTCACTGATCACATCAGTCGTCGTTGCGTTTCCTTTCAGGTCCGGAGTTTTCACACCATCAGCAAGTACTTCCTCTACGGCCTTCAATAGATAATCTGCTGCTTTTTTCTCTCCAAGATGTTCAAGCATTATTTGCCCCGTCCAGATCTGCCCGATCGGATTTGCGATGCCTTTCCCGACGATATCTGGAGCAGACCCGTGAACCGGTTCGAACATCGATGGAAACTTACCGTTCAAGTTTATGTTCCCTGCCGGCGCTACCCCGATGCTTCCCATGATGGCAGCACCGATGTCGCTCAGGATGTCCCCGAACAGGTTACTGGCTGCAATAACATCAAATGACTCAGGCTTCGTCACCAAGAAGGCTGACAGTGCATCAATATGAGTCGATTCTACTTCTACATCGGCGTAACCCTCTGCCACTTCCTTTACGGTTTTATCCCAAAATGGCATCGAGTGAACGATTCCGTTCGACTTCGTAGCACTCGTAACCTTGCCGTTCTGCTGTTTCGCAAGTTCGAAAGCAAAACGCAGTACCCGTTCAGTTGCTTTTTTCGTAAAAACAGCATTCTGAATCGCGATTTCATCCTCACCTTGGTGAATCGTTCCGCCAATTTCACTGTATTCTCCTTCACTGTTTTCACGGACAATGACAAAATCAAATCCGTTCGGCCGGTGAAGAGGTGATTCGATACCCGGTAATTGCTTTGCAGGCCTTACATTGATGACCTGTTCGAATTCTCGGCGTATCTTGATCAATAACCCCCAGAGTGACACATGATCCGGGACAAGCTTCGGATTTCCGACTGCACCTAAGAAGACAGCATCATGCTGGGATAACTGGTCAACACCATCCTCAGGCATCATCACGCCATGCTCAAGATAATACTCGCAGCTCCATGGATAATGGCTGTACTCCAATTTGAAACCACCATGTACCTCAGCCAGTGTGTCCAACACATCTAATGTTCCAGGCATGATCTCAGGACCGATTCCATCACCCGGTACAACACCTATTTTATAGGTTTTCATCTCCAGCCCTCCTGAATTCAAATAATAATCCTATGAATCTTTTATTTCTCCTCTAAATGTCCAAACCCTACTATTTCTATCATCATAAACTATTAAATAAGGTGACGCCAATTTAATATTTCTGACATAAATTAAAAGTGATGTTAAGGAAACGGGGTGACAAAATGAATCTTCAACAAGGATCCGGTAGCTCTCGCAGTAATTGCCGTATCGTTTTAGGAGCTCCTCGGACCATCCGCTTGAATCCCAATTCAGATCAACCAGCGAACGATACTTTCCCCATCACAGTCGTGACTCCAGGGGAATGCGGTGAACAGTGTGTTCTTAGTGGAAAAGGCAGGGTTTTCAATGCAGCTGGTCAATTACAAATTAGTGTTCCCTTGGAAAATGTTCCAATCACTTTGAGTGGAAACCTGAACAATCAAAATCTTGATTTTCTCGGTAACTCGACCGAGAGAGATATCTGTAATTTAATTCTAAGTTTTAATGGTACACGTTTTGAAATCACATTCACTGTAACTTGTCCGGATACAACGCCTGGACCACGTGTAAATTCCAGCAGTATCAATTATGTTTGCGGTTAGAATGGTTAAAAGAAAGAGCCTCTCTTTAAAAGAGACGCTCTTCCCCCTCATTACTGACCAAGCTTAAGCTCGCCTTTGAAGGCCGCTTCATAAACTTCTCTTGTTGATTCTAAAGTATATTTTTTGGGACTTCTGACAAGAAGACGTTTCTGCTCGATTCCATTTTTCGCAAGTGTATCCAAATCACTCTCTTTGATTCCGTAATCTTGGAGGGTCGTTGGTAGCCCGACATCCTTCACGAGATCCTGCAATGCTTTCACAACCGAAACAGCTGACTCACGATCACTTTTGCCTTCTGTCGGCAACCCGAATTCACGGGCCAACACTTTCATTTTCGGCAAGCAAGCTGGCCAGATATAATCGAATACATAAGGAAGCAGAACGGCATTGGATTCGCCGTGCGGTATTTTAAACAAGCCGCCTAACGGGTATGCCAGCGCATGAACGCCTGATACCCCAGCATTATAAAAGCTTAGACCAGCAATCATGCTTCCCCACGCCATTTCTCGTCGTGCTGCTTTATCAGAACCGTGCCATACTGCTGTACGAAGGTTTCTCTTGATTTTTCGAATCGCTTCGAGTGCAAGGGCGTCGGTAAGATCTGTCGCGTTGACCGAGATATAAGCTTCGATCGCATGTGTCAAGGCATCGACACCGCTAGAAGCAGTTACTCTTGAAGGCAACGTATATGTCAACTCAGGATCGATGATCGCCACATCAGCCAGCAAAAACTCGTGTGTGATTACATCTTTCGTTTCTTCTAATGAAAATACAGCGATATCTGTAATTTCTGCACCTGTGCCCGCTGTTGTTGGGATCAATACTTTCGGTAATCCACGGGAACTTAGGGTTTTTGTACCCGATAGATTCAAATACTCTCGGACTGTCCCTTCATTTTTGGCAAGTACAGAAGCTGCTTTCGTGATATCAAGACAGCTTCCTCCCCCGATTCCAATGACAAGGTCAGCACTGAATTCACGGACAGCATTGACTGCTTGATCCCCTATGTTCAAAGGTGGCTCTGGTTCGACCTCCGTATATAGGGAATATTCTATACCTTCACGTTGCAGGACTTCTTCAACCCCTTTTGAAAGGCCTACCTCCACTACGACAGGATCAGCGAAAATCATCACTTTTTCAGCATTGAACTTGTGGACAATGTCCGCGACATGTTTAACAGACCCTTCTCCGGTAATGAGTTTTAAGGGTGAAACGAATGAATGCATGGTATCTCCTCCAATTTTTCTCTAGTTGTTTTTTCAACCAGTCAGTCGTTCATCTTTTTCTTCAGAAACGACTGGTGTCGCTAATTTGGTGTACACGAACATGGTGAGCATTCCCACAAGAACACCAAGCCCGGCTGCACCGAACGGGTTTGTAAAATTAAGTCCGAACGGCAGATAGACGAACCAATACGTCAATGTACCTGCTAACAAGGAAAAGATCGCCCCTTTCTTCGTAGCACGTTTCCAAAGGCCTCCTACAATCAACGGCCCTGCTGTTGCAGATACAATCCCACCAATTCCGATCCACATAAACACAGATAAGAATTTCGGTGGTGACCAGGCAAACATGATTCCAGCAATGATCACGATGAAAGTGGAGTAGCGACTGATCAATAATTCGTTCCGTTCAGCCTTCTCTTTTGAAATATTGATCCGTGGTACGATTGTCTTGCGATACAAATCATTTGCGAGCAACTGGGTCAACGATACAATCAAACCATCTGATGTCGACATGACTGCAGATAAAACGGCAACTGCGAAAAATGCAGCAACGAAAGGCGGGAAAATTTCACTGAATAATACTGGGATGATCTGGTCCGGCGTAATATTTGCCCCTGGATCTATAACAGCAATACCTAACATTCCACCAAGCGCCATCAATGGCAAGATTGTCGCGAAAATCGTACAAAACATGATGAGTTTTTTCATTTCTTTGTTCGACCGTACTGCCATGAACTTGTTCCCGAGATGCGGAAGGACACTGAATGGCAAGTGGGCGACGAAAAGCAGCGCTACAAGCCAGAATGCCCCGTATGTTTTATCTCCCGGAATGAAGAGCTGGTCGAAGGCCCCGGTCGGGTTACGTTCTTTGATGATCTGGATCATATCACCGAAGTTGCCATCGACACCGACACTGAATAAGAAACAAACCAATACTACGATGGCGGTGATCACCATCAAGAATCCTTGGACCGCATCGGTCATGATATCCGAATGCGAACCGCCCATGAATACATAGATGGCAAGGACGATGCCTGTGATGAAAAGCCCGACTTCATACTTTACACCCATCATCGTCTGGAACATGGTCGCAGCTGCGACGAATTGGGATACAACATAGAAAATCAATAAAATCGAAATGATCGTCAGTACGATCCGCAAAAATTCACTGTTGAAGCGGTCTCCCAAAAACTCTGGGATCGTACGTGTTCCGAATTCATCTCCATAACGTTTGATCGCTTTTGCCACGAACAGCATCCCGAACACCGTTGCAATCGGGTATAACAGCGGGTACCAAAGGCTTGGTGTCCCAAGGTTATAAGCGAGACCCGGCATCCCCATGAACGTGGACCCACTAGAGATGCCCGCAGCAATGACCAAGGCTACCGTCATCGGCCCATAACTCGAACGCGCTGTCGCAAAGTCATCCGAGCTCTTTGTTTTCCTCATTCCGATATATCCGAATATGATCATGCCAAGCAAAAAGATCGACATCAAAATCCAAGAATAAGTCACAATCGCATTTTCCATACCCTACACACCTCACTCTTTATCATTTAACAGGTTTGTTTTGAATAAAATGAAAGCCATGACACCCCATGTCCCTAAAATGAGAGTTGCCATTATATATAGAAACGTCATGAACATACACCCCTTGATTTTAAGAAATTTTCGATTTCAGGATACCGATCAACTCTATCAATTTGCTCCGAAATAGATTCATAAAGTACAAGTTGAGGTTTTTTCTTCACCTCCTCCCGATAGATCTCGTAAGGCAAGTAGATCAGAAAGGATTCAACTTGAGTGATTTCAGGGAAACTCCACGAACGGATTTTATGAATGTAATGCCGTCTTAAAAATTCATGTCCTTCCTCAAGGGCATGATTCTCTGTCCATTTCGCGGGAAGAATGATTCCAGGATCGATATAGGTTTCTTCGGTCTCAAGCCTCTGATCTATCAATGATGTTTCTCCTTTCACAAGATTGGTCATCAGGAACCGGAGATCGATCTTTTTACGCCCAATGAATGGCTTGTACTCGACATTCCACTTGGAGAAAAGGTACGGATAGTAGAGTAATAGCTCTCTTGTGTAATCAGCTCCGCTATCTCGAATTGGTATCGTTTTCATTTTTGTCACCCCTTTTTAAAAGCAGCAATAGTTTAAGCTGATCATCTTAAGCCGTGTCATTTCTTTGATGGCGTATTTGATCCCTTCATGACCGTAACCGGAGTCTTTCACCCCACCGTATGGCATGTGATCGAAACGAGTCGTAGGAACATCATTGACAAGCACTTGTCCGACATCCAGGCTATGAGCTATTTTAAGCGCCTGTTGTAAATTGTTTGTGAAGACCCCTGCATTAAGACCAAAATCACTTTCATTCATCAATTGGAGAGCTTCCTCATGGTTTTGGACAGGCTGTAAAATCACGACAGGCCCGAAAATTTCCCGGCATGAAACTTTGTCAGATGATTGGATACCTGTTAAAACTGTCGGGAGGATGCCGTTGGCTTTTCTTTCTCCTCCCGTTAGTAGAGTCGCTCCATTTTCAACCGCTTCGTCAATCCAGCTTAGGATGCGTTCTTGTGATTTTTTGTTGATCAAACTTGTCACCATCGTTTCATCATCAAGCGGATCACCAAAGGCTAACTCATTCGTTTTCTCAACAAATGCCTGTTTGAATGCTTCAAACATTCCTTCATGCACGTAAATGCGCTGTGTACTGATACAAACCTGGCCATTATAGATGAATGCGCCTGTAACTGCTTTTCCAGCTATCTTTTGAAGTGAATCACTTGCTGAATTATCCACATAAAGCGCAGAATTACTTCCAAGCTCAAGCGTTACCCGTTTCAAGCCTGCCTGGCTCTTGATCAGCTTTCCGACTTGCGGACTGCCTGTAAAGGAAATTTTCTGTATACGAGAGTCTTCCAGCATCACTTTTCCAAGTTTCGGACCTTCCCCTGGAACGACATTAAAAGCACCATCAGGCAAGCCAGCCTTTGTAAACAACCCAGCCAGCTTCAAGCTTGAAAGCGGTGTTTGCTCTGCGGGTTTTACGATGATTGTGTTACCGGAAGCAAGGGCAGGTCCGACTTTATGAACGACTAGATTAAGTGGAAAGTTGAATGGTGTGATTGCACCAATTACTCCAATCGGTTCATGAATCGTATAAGCATCGCGCCCTTCGCCTCCTTTTGCCGCATCTAACGGAATGTATTCTCCAGCAATATGCTTTGCTTCTTCTCCAGAAAAACGCAAGGTTTGAACAGAACGGTCGACTTCGCTTCTGGCTGCTGTAATCGGCTTACATGCTTCAAGCGCAATGACCCTGGCAAATTCCTCTTTTTCTTCTTCAAGTAAATCAGCGGCTTTATAAAGGATTTCTGCGCGTTTGTTCGATGTCAACGCTTTCATTTTTCTGAAAGCTTCATGTGCCCGATCAATCGCTTCCTGCATTTCCTCCTCTGTTGCATCTGCTACCTGTGCAATTTCCTCTTCTGTATGCGACTGAATGACTGCATACGTATTCGCAGATTCAACTTCCTTACCATTAATAAACAAGCCTTTTATCATATATTTTCTCCTCCAACCTTTAATGAATACGTATTCAAAATTTCTGAAAAAAGAGAGAACTAACCAAGTTCCTTCGTTGTCTCTCTAATATACAACTGTGGTTGAATCGTGATGTTTATTTCCTCTTCTATTTCTTCTGATTCCATTAAATCTAATAAATTCTCAATAGCCAGCTGACCAAGATTTTCAGAACCCCTAGGACCTACTGTCGTCAATCTGAAACTTTTATGGGCACTCCATTCGATATTGTCCATCCCGATCAAGCTGATATCATCTGGTACAGAGTACCCTCTTTCCAGCAGATAATCGAGTATGAAAATCGCAATCGAATCCGTAGCAGCAAAAATGGCAGTTGGACGACGTTTCATTGCCAGGATTGATTCCAATGCACGATGAATCTCTTCGGTTGTAGTGTCCGTCACTTGGATAAAACGATCAGGCACCTCGATGCCTCGTTCAGCAAGTGCATCATGATAGCCTTTGTATCTACCATGGAAAGTTGAGGTTTTCAGATCCCCGCCAATCCATGCGATATCTCGATGTCCAAGTTCCAACAGGTATCCAGTAGCCATTTTACCGGCTGCAATGTTATCAATCTCGACATAATGCCCGCCTTTACGATGTTTACGGTTGAACATCATCGATGGGATATCCAGCTTCTGGAGCTCTTCGAATATCGGATCATCATAAAAAATCGATGAAAGAATGATCCCATCAACCTGGTGACTCAGAACATCTTTATAGACAGACATGTTATCACCATAATTTTCGAAATGTACATTTGTGTGATACCCATATTTTTTTGCATAGTTGACAATCGAAGTTGTCGTCTCCACAAAGAAAGGGTTGTGCAGGGGACCAGAAATCAATGCGATCGACTTCGTTTTTTTATTGACGAGAGATCGGGCTATCGAATTCGGCCGATAGTTCAACTTATCCATCGCTCTAATAACGCTTTCACGGGCAACCTTACTGACTTTTGATGGATCATTCAATACTCTGGATACTGTAGACTGGGATACCCCAGCATGTTTTGCAACATCTTTAGATGAAACCATGGCTTTTTCTCCTATGAATACGTATTCATAACTTCTTGACAACACCTTAATAAAAAAAGAACGTTATGTCAACAATTTTCTGAAAATATTTTTATTAAGATCAATCCAAAATAGGCAAAGGTAAACCCTTTAGGTAACGTGAAAAAACAGGTGTAAGTGCTCTATGAGCGTTTTTACGGACAGTCGAGCGCGAAAAAACAGATGGAGTTGCTCTATGAACGCTCCATAGCGTTGATTTTGTAAAATCCACTCCTTTTAGGGATCAAACCGCAATCCTCTTCGCTCATTCATCAATACGGGGCTTCCTGGTTCGTTTTTTCCCACAGGATCGTCATGAATTTCGTTTTGTTAAACATTAATATTTAACAAAACCTAGTAAAGATCCACACCGGTATTATACCGATGTAGATCTTTAAAAGAAAGTCAGCTTGCTTGTTCTGTTGCTACTTCCTCTTTTTTGTGGTTCTTTTTCCTTCTGAAAATGCACTATCCCTACAACCATATGTAGTATATTTAAGGAAAAATTTAGATATTCTTCAATGTTGTTCTCACTTGTCTAAAAACGATTTTTACAAACCAAAAAAGCAGGGATTACCCTGCTTCCTCAATCACAATTTTCTATTTGAAACAACACTTCCTTCAGGAGTTTGTCGGAATTGATTTTGAATTTTGCTTCCATCTTTGGAGTTGCTGCAGTCCCTTTTGTGTTTGAAGTTGTTCTTTTGCGATGTTGATTCCTTCGAGGATGGTCGGAGCTGCTTCGAATAGATAATAACGGACTCCGGTGTTGAAGAGGAGTTGTTTATAATAATACCTCAGATTACCAGACCGTTCACCGCTCAATAAAGCGTTAATGATGCCCGCTTGTTCTTCAGAGGTCAGTTTATCCTTCCCTGGAAGTTCCTCAAATAAACCGTAATCATCAGGGTTGACGATGAATGAATCAAGGATTCCATCTTTGATCGTATAAATGAAACTGTTTCTGTAGACCGGTAGATCCTCAGAGCCTTCCACTCCTTGGACAATATACACACGTTTGAAGGGTAGTCCCTTGAATACAGGGGCGATTTTAATGATGGCGGTCCGGTGGAATGCTCCCATCATCAACGAATGGGCAGACGATAGATCCAGAAGTTTTTCGACAGTGTTCATCAATGTCCTCACGCCGACTTCTTCACGGATAGACCGTAACATTACGAGTGGAGAGCAGAATCGGTCGGTTTTTGCAAATCCGATTTTACTCGATCCAACTATCCTGGAAAGTGACTCGTTACCATGATCTGTTTCGATACCTAATTCTTCTAAGATTTCCCTGAGTGAAACTCCATATTTCGGAGGCAAGGAATCCGTTCCATGAAGGAAGGATGGCATGTTGTTTGCAGCAAGCAGAATCGAGGAGGGAATTGTTGCAGCGAATGAATTCCGTCCAGTATAAGGTCCGGCAAAATCAATCAGTTTTTCACTGACTGACTCCTGTAGGTCCAGCTTTTCAGTCCTTTCCTGAAAAGTATGGATGAATGCCAGCAGTTCATCTGCTGATTCTGTTTTCAAACGCTGTGATACGAAATAAGCAGCAATCTGTGCATCAGTTGCTTTACCCTCTATTATTAGACGGGCTGCTTTTCTCGTTTCTGCATATGTAAGGTCCCTTGAACCTCTCTTCCCCCTTGCCACTTCCTTGATCCATTGTTGCATAATATTCCCCTTTCAATAAATAACTTTAAGTTGAAACGATTAATACATCCTTTTGTTGCAATGTTTCGTTTACTCTATCGATCAGAACTTCTTTCAAATATGGATGAAATCCTAAACAGTCACATAAGATGATGTCCTTTTCGGATGTAATTTTATCAATCATCGTTTTCATTTCTCTTATCAACACCCCTGTAAACAGTAAATAAGGTATGACAATGATTGAATCCCCTTCCTTATCGAGAGTTTCATAGAGCGATTTCTTGAGACCAGGTTCTGCTGCAGCTAAAAAACAGGGTTTGACATCTCGATAGTGTGTTCTATTCCGGAAAAGGCTGACGATTTCTGCAAAGGTCGATATCATATCAGGGTCACTGCTCCCACGACCGACAATCAGGACTGGAGCTGATCCCATACGAGTCATCATCTTTCCACTAACTCTCTCTAGTAAAATATCTATGATTCTTTCATGGATGCCGAACACTTTTCCAAACGATACCGAAACGCGCGGATTCCGTTTTTTCAATACTTCCAGCTTTTTTGGAATATCGTTTTTGACATGTCTCGCTGCCAATAAAAAGACAGGGACTACAGCTACTTCTGTCGCGCCTTTTTCGATACAATGAGCGAAACCCGTTTCGATCGTGGGTTCGGCTAATTCTAAAAAACTGATCTCCTGGATCGGAACAGGGACATTTTCTTGAATCTCCTCGATCAAATCTATTGCTTGCTGGCAACCATCCCCCATCCGGCTGCCATGGCAAACGTATAGGACGGATTTCATACTGTCTCACCGATTATCGACAAACGTTCCTTATGCGACTCGCAATCTTGGAACCAGGCTATCTTTTCTCTTAATGAAACAACCTCACCGACTATGATCATACTTGGATTTTCAACCTTTTTTGCATTTACGATACCTACGATTGTCCGAAGCGTCCCTGTCACCGTACGCTGTTCTGATGTCGTCCCCCAATGGATCAAGGCGATTGGTGTATCGGGATCTTTCCCATGCTTTAGCAAGGAGTCGCAGATGTACGGAAGATTTTTCACACCCATGTAAATGATCAATGTATCCACCCCGTTCACCAAGTTCCCCCAATTCTTATCGTCAGGTTTCCCTTTTGAACGATGACCTGTAACAACCGCAAACGAGCTGCCGACATCCCGGTGTGTAACCGGAATACCAGCATATGCCGGTGCTGCGATTCCTGCGGTTATGCCAGGTACAATTTCAAATGGGATCCCATTCATTGCAAGTGCTTCCGCTTCTTCCGCTCCTCGCCCGTATACAAACGGATCCCCGCCCTTCAAACGGGTCACCACTTTACCATGCTTCGCATACTTAACCAAAAGATGGTTGATCGTCTCTTGTTCAATCAAATGGTAGTTGGGCAGCTTGCCACAATAGACAAGTGTTGCATTTGATTTGGCCGCGTCCAATAAACGCTTGTTCACGAGCCTATCATACAAGATGATATCCGCCTCTTGGATGCATTTCAGTGCCTTGACTGTTATCAAGTCAGGATCTCCAGGACCCGCTCCGACTAGATATACTTTTCCCATTTGCTGCCCTCCTTTTCGCTCATCCTCTTTGGATACTTGTTACCGGTGATCTTATTTCCACCTCTCCTCAAACGTATCCTAATGTCATTCCCTAAGAAAAAATAGATCGATTTTCGTACGATTGTGTAGGATATGACAATCGAATATAAGAGATGTTATGGATTCAAAACGATGAAAACCTCATCTTGATCAACTTCAACCTCGAACGTCTTTACACAACCTGTATCTGGTGCTTGAACGTTTCCATCTGATACATTGATTTTCCAATCATGCATCGGACAAAAAACATACTCCCCGCTGATCATGCCTTCCGCCAGGACCCCTCCCCTATGGGGACAGCGATTTTCAATCGCCCGGATTTTCCCATCGGCCAAGTGGAATAAAGCAATATCATATGGACCGATTTTGACTGTTTTCCCAAGGTTTTTTGGCAATTCACTTAAATTTGCAACCCTTATCCGTTCTAATACTTTATCCATACTGGTTCCCCCATTCATTAATTTGTCAATGCAGGTACTTCGATTCGGAATTAAATGATGCCCTGATTATAGGAAGAATGACTATGCATGACAATAACTATGTAAGAAAATCTGACACATTCCGTCCAAATTACTACTTTTCACCTACAGGATTTTTATAGAAAGCCGTAAAAAAGTTACTTTCACCCTAGAATCCTGATTTAGAAAGTAACTTTTATTTACTATTATTTCATGGCATATTTCGATTCCATGAAGTTGGACGTATCTCCCGCTTCAGTTTATCAAGAAATTTTTCCCGTTGTTGGATTGATTCCAAAAAGACAGGCTGTATAGCTTCCCGCAGCAACTTTTTCTTAGCTTCTTCTTGTAAACCACTATCTTTTACAACCATCCTGCTTTCATATAAAAAATCCAAGTATGCTTCATAGGAGTCATCAAATTGTTCTTCGAGCTGATTCCTTAATTGTTTTGCCAACATGGGACTTGCCCCTCCAGTTGATACGCTTAGTACAAGCTTCCCTCGATTGACAGAAGCCGGGAGGATGCTGTTTCCAAGCTCGGGTTTTTCAGCATTCACGACGAGATGCTTGGCTGTTTTGGAGATATATTCATTTACTGAAGTCGAATTCGTCACCGCAACGACTAAAAAAGCATCTTGATAATCTTCATACGCCACTTCCTTCTGATGTAGGGTTACTTTATCTTGATCAGCCAACTGACGTATCCCATCATGAAATTCAGGACTTAAGACATGGACATGGATGTCAAACCGAAGTAAACTCTTGATTTTTTGTAAAGCTGCTTTACCCCCGCCGGCTACAACCACTTTATACTTTTGTAAATCAACCATGATCGGGAACATCAGTCCACTTCCTTTTCATTTTTGTTAATTTTCAGCCTCCGTTAAAGGTTATTGTTGATCGATCCAAAATTAACTCCCTTTCTGCGGGCGCTTCAGCAATCACCATTCGTATTTAACAAAAGCTATTTTTCAGAATTTCCATTCATTATAAACCATACACAGGAAAAAAGCCTGCCGGATGAACAGCAGTGCTTTTTAATGATTTATCCATCGGACTATTTATACATGGATTGATTTCAATTTCTTGATGAATGATTCAGCGTCTTTTTCCCCTAGTTTTGTAAGGGCTGACCCGATTCCCAATGCAGCTGCCCCATTTTTCAGGAAAGCCTCACTATTATTCTCATTTATTCCGCCTGTCGCCATAAAGGACAGGTTGGAAAACGGCCCCCGTAATTGTTTGATATAGTCAGGACCTAATGTAGACGCCGGGAAAATTTTGATCATATCTGCTCCTGAGGATTGGGCTTCGTATATCTCAGTGGGTGTCATAGCGCCAGGAATGCTGTATAACCCTTTCTCTTTCGTAGCCTGGATCACCTTTCGATCGACATGGGGCGAAATGATGAACTCGGCTCCTGATTCCTGTGCAGCCTTGACCTCATCGACGATTGTGACCGTTCCAGCACCAAGGACGATCTCATCTCCATACTCCTTCTTCAACGAATGGATGGAGTCCAGTGCTGCGGGGCTATCCAGGGTAACTTCCATGATCTTCAATCCATGTTTGAGCAGAAGGTCGATCATGGGCCTCAATGTATCCTGAGGCACCTTCCGAAAAATGACGACAACTTTATCTTTCTTCAATTTATCAATTTTCAACATGATGGATTCCTACCTTTGTACATCACTCGTATTTTCCGCGTAACTCAACAGATCTTTCCGGAAAGGCAACCCTTCACAATCACCTTTTGCCATAGTCACCATAGAACCGATCAAATTCGCTCTCTTGACAGAATCATAGAGTGTAAGGCCATCGAGCAGACCAGAGATGAAGCCGGTTGCGAATCCATCACCTGCTCCGACAGGATCTTTCACTTGATCATTCGGATAACCGTCGACTTCTGAAGAATCCTCCTTCGCATGATAGGAAGCACCTTCAGCACCTTTTTTCAGGACTACTGCTTCAACACCATGAGCCAATAGCTCTTCAATGATCCCTTTCTCATCCCTATCCGGGAATAGAGCATGCAATTCATCCGTCCCTGGAAGGAAATAATCCGACTGTTTAATCAGTTCCTTCATGATTGGGATATAATCCACTTCGCCCCATAATTTCTTCCGTAGGTTCGGGTCGAAAATGATCTTCACCCCATTTTCCCTCGCCACCTTGACTACATGAAGGATGGTTTGATGGCAACTATTGCTGAGAGCCGGTGTGATTCCGGTTACGTGGAGGTATTTCGCCTTCTTGATCATCTCTTCATCTACATCACCAGGTTCCATGTTGCTGGCTGCCGACAGTTTACGGTAATAATGGACAAGGGTCTGATTGAACGTCCCTTTTTCTTTGAAGTAGATTCCAGTGGGAGCGGTGGAATCGAACGTCACCTTGGTTACGTCGACTCCTTCCCCGCGTACATAAGCATAAATATAACGGCCGAAAGGGTCATCACCAAGTCTGCTGACCCATGCTACAGAGTGACCGAGTTTGCTTAATCCAATCGCTACATTCGATTCCGCCCCCCCGATCCTTTTATGGAAAGCGTTCGTATATTGGATGGACCCATCGTCAAACGGTTCGAACAGAACCATCGTTTCACCGATCGTTATGAGATCCAAAGCTTGCACCTGCCTTTCATTCTGTTTGTCCATCACCATTCTGCTATACTTCCATCCTTATGGCGCCAAACGGGATTTTTCCAATCATGACTGCCTTCTGACCTTCTCTGTACATATTCTTCATTCATTTCTATACCTAAACCAGGGCCATCGGGTATTTTGACATAACCATCCACATAATTGAATACAGTCCGATCAGCCATATAATCAAGAAGATCATTTTCTTTGTTGTAATGGATCCCGAGGCTTTGTTCTTGGATGAAGGCGTTATGGCATGTGGCGTCGACCTGAAGACAAGAAGCCAATGCGATCGGGCCTAAAGGGCAGTGCGGCGCAAGGGCGACGTCGAACGCTTCAGCCATTCCGGCGATTTTTTTCGTTTCGGTGATCCCGCCTGCATGGGACAAGTCAGGCTGGATGATATCGACAAATCCGTCAGCAAGGAGAGATTTGAAATCCCATCTGGAAAACATCCTTTCCCCGGTTGCGATTGGAATCGATGTATATTTCGCAACTTCTTTCAATGCTTCATTGTTTTCCGGGAGGACAGGCTCTTCTATGAACATCGGACGATACGGTTCCAACTCCTTCACCAGAACCTTGGCCATCGGTTTATGGACTCTTCCATGGAAGTCGATCCCGACCCCCACTTCATTTCCGACAGCTTCTCTAACCGCAGCAACCCGCGCCACAGCCTCATCGATTTTCGCGTATGAATCGATGTATTGGAGTTCTTCGGTCCCATTCATTTTGATGGCTGTAAAGCCGGAGGAAACAGCTTTCCTCGCCGCTTCCCCTACATCAGAAGGCCTGTCGCCTCCGATCCATGTATAGACTCGGATCGCATCCCTGCATGGTCCTCCCATCAATTGATGGACAGGTGCATGATGGTACTTCCCTTTTATGTCCCACAAAGCCTGGTCGATCCCTGATAGTGCACTCATCAGGATCGGTCCGCCTCGATAAAAGCCTGATCGATATAACATGTTCCAATGATCTTCAATACGAAGCGGATCCTTGCCGATCAATCCGTCCATCAGTTCTTCCACAGCCGTTTTGACTGTCCTGGCTTTTCCCTCCACGATCGGTTCGCCCCAGCCAACGATGCCTTCATCGGTTACGATTTTTAGAAACAACCAACGTGGTGGTACTTGGAATAGCTCGTAGCTTTCTATTTTCATAGAGGATCCCTCATTTCATCCATTTGATAAAGAAGGTTCTACACGTTCGATCTATTTCTTTACTGAAAGAAGATCCGCCCCCTTAAGGACTTCGATCAATTCCTTTTTCTTATTTTCCCTTAGTGGTTTGGCAGGGGGAAGGACATGTGCAGGGATTTCCATTCCGCTTTGTTTCATCGCTTCCTTGATAACATTCGCGAAAGGCGTGTCCAGATTATAAATTTGCGGAATGGAAACCAATTGTTGATGGTGTACCACCGCCTGTTCAAAGTCCTGGTTTTCGAATGCTCCTAACAATCCGAGAGCTAAGTGCGGCGCAAAATTCCCGCTTGCACATATCCCTCCATCTCCTCCGGCTGCCAACGTCGGCAGCAAGTGGTCATCATATCCGCATAAGACCGAAAATTCCGGGTGTTCATTTTTCACCTTCAACAAGACTTCCCTTATATGTCCGACCGAATCCACGGTGTCCTTGATCCCTGATATCGTCGGGATCGTCTCAACCAACTTCTTGATCAGGTCAGGATTCAAGTCTTGCCCGGTGAACGCCGGAAAATTATAGAGAAGCAATGGAAGCCTAACCGCATTTCCGATCGATTCATAATGATAGAGTAGGTGTTCTTCACTCAAAGGGGTATAATACGGGTTGATGACAATGATCCCCTCCGCACCGATGGATTCACTGTGACGACTCAACTGAATCGCTTCACGTGTATTCGTGCTCCCCGTACCGATGATCACAGGCACGCGTCCATCTACATGCTCAACCGCAATCTCTGCAACCTTTTTCCGCTCTTCCAAGTTTAATTGGGTAAACTCTCCTAGTGTACCGAGGAACAACAATCCATTGACACCTTCATCGATAAGATGGTCGATGACAACTTTTATCCCATCTATGTCAATTTGATTGTCTTCATTGACGATTGTCGGTACAGGCGGGATCAATCCGTGAAATCGCGTCATTCTATTACACTCCTATCCTATTTAAACGATTTTTTGAAACTGTTAAAGAGATATTTTAGGGAGCTTGTCCGCTGGTTGGTTTTCAACCCTTTCCTTATAAAATGAATTTTGCAATTTTCCTAGTTTCTCAATTTCCACGATCACTTCGTCCCCATCTTTCAACCATGTTTGATTATCTTCCGGATACCCCATGATGACGCCTTCAGGTGTACCTGTCATGATGACATCCCCGGGTTTCAATGTCAGATGCTGTGAAAGATATGCGATGATTTCCTCACAATTGAAAATCATGTCCGCTGTAGAAGAATGCTGACGGACTTCTCCATTGACGATCGTCTTGATACCAAGATCATTCGGATTTTCTATCTCCTCATCGCTATGCAGTACAGGGCCGATCGGGCAGAACCCATCACATGTCTTTCCGATCAACCATTGCCCTGTTTTGAACTGTAGATCCCTCGCAGAGATATCGTTCCCTGTGCAATAGCCATACACATAGGATCGTGCTTCTTCTTTACTTATGTTCTTCGCTTCCTTTTTCATGACGATGACAAGCTCGGCTTCATAGTCGACCTTCTCAGCCTGCTCCGGAAGCTGGATGGATGATCGATGGCCGGTGAGTGCATTCGAGCATTTACTGAAGATGATCGGTGTAGTCGGAATGGGCATCTTGGATTCTTCTGCATGTTTACGGTAATTCAATCCGATACATATGATTTTTTCAGGATGGTCGACACACGGTCCAAATTCGAGCTCTTTGTCATCATGAAAAAACGATCGGTCAGATGCCGATGCTTTATCGATGACGAGCTGGATCGCTTCTTTTTCAATTTCCCCAGCTTCTATAAGTGTCCTTACATCCGTCGGCACCTTGATGGAGAAAAAATTCCCTGCTTCTTCAATATCCAGGACCCCTTTCGAGGTTAGAATCCCTAAATTTAGAGCTGAACCTTTATAAAACGTGACAGATTTCATACTTCCTCTCTCCTTTATCTGAATGTGAAAAAGGGTCGACAGTAAGCCAACCCTTTAAATCATATGGTTACCGTTTGACGAATACTGTTTTGATAGATGTGAAGAATTCTTTTGCAGCTTGTCCTTGTTCACGGGAATGGGAGCTTGACTCCTTCATCCCGCCAAATGGCGCTTGCAGTTCGACCCCGGCTGTTTCGGCATTGACACGGACCAGCCCCGCCTCGATTTCATCAACAAAGTCAAGGATATTACTGATATTCTCTGTATAGATTGATGCACTCAAGCCAAACTTGACGTCATTCGCCAGTTCAAACGCCTCTTCTAAGGTATCCGCCTTGATCAAAGCAAGGACTGGACCAAAGATCTCTTCCTGTCCGATGACCATCTTGGAATCGACCTCCTCGAATACGGTCGGTTCTACAAAATAACCATTATTCAATCCATCTGGCCGCTTTCCGCCGAAAAGCAGTTTTGCGCCTTCTTCTTTCCCTTTTTGAATGTATGAGAGGACGGTGTTCAGTTGAGATTCGCTTACACTAGGTCCCATCCATGTCCCTTGTTCACTTCCATCCCCAACTTTCAGTTTTTCCACTTCTCTCAGCAATTTTTCTTTGAATTCATCGTACACTTCGGATTGGACGATCACTCTGCTCGTCGCTGTACATTTCTGCCCCGTGGAACGTAGACCGCCGTTGATCGTCCCTTCCACAGCAAGGTCAAGGTTGGCATCATTCGCGACAATGACAGGATTCTTCCCACCCATTTCAAGCTGGAATTTCGCTCCTCTTGCCACAGCACCTTCTGCAACCCGTTTCCCGGTTTCATTCGATCCTGTGAACGTCAGCCCTTTCACATCCGGATGATCAATGATCCGTTGTCCCACGACAGACCCTCTGCCGTTTACGACGTTGACGACTCCTTTAGGAAAACCGGCTTCATGGAAGCATTCCATCACTTTTGTCGTCGTGACAGCCGTCTCCTGTGCTGGTTTGAGGACAACCGTATTCCCATAGATCAACGCAGGCGCTGTTTTCCAAATCGGAATCGCTGCCGGGAAGTTCCAAGGAGTGATGATCCCGACAACTCCGATTGGAACCCGCGTGGTGTACATCAAGGCATCGGGATCGGTGGAAGGAATGACATCCCCGACGCTTCTTAACCCCTCGCCTGCATAATAACGGAGGATCGCTACTCCTCTAACGGTCTCCCCTTTGGCTTCAGGAAAAGTCTTCCCCATTTCTTTCGTCATCGTTTCAGCGATTTCATCGATCCTGCTTTCAAGGATGTTCGCTGCTCGATACAAGTAATCTCCTCGTTGGGCGCCTGTAAGCTTTTTCCATCCTTTGCCGGCCCGTTTGGCAGCCTCGACTGCCTGATTGACATCCTCTTCAGAAGAGAGCTGGTACGTCCCGACCACCTCTGACGTGTTTGCAGGATTGTAGCTTTTTTCCTTCTTGTTCGTTTCCGTGCTGACCCATTCACCATCTACATAGTTCAGATAATCCTTCACGATTGTTTCTGTCGCCATTCCAACCATCCTTTCTTTTCATTGAATTTAACTGGTCCCTGAGCTGGACATCACTTCTCTGAATCAGCCTGATTCCACAAGCCTCCTCGCTCATTCCTCGCTGCGGGCCTCTCCTGGCTCGTTTTTCCCGTTTGAGAGTCACGAATTTCTTTTTAGAAAAATCACTCCAAAACTCGTTATCATCCTATAACCCAACCATTAAAATGTAGGTCCGATTCTCCAGATACCGAAATCATGTTGCTTCAGGATTTCCGATTTGGTCCTCTTTCCAGCACATGTCTGTGTGATTTCCTCCATGATTCGCCGTCCGACTTCATCGACTGTTTCTTTTCCCTCTATGATCGTGCCGGCATTCAAATCGACATTCTCAGCCATGCGTTCATACATCGTCGAATTTGTCGATATCTTGATGACTGGCGCAATCGGAGAGCCGGTAGGTGTCCCGCGTCCGCTTGTAAACAGGACGATCTGCGCCCCGCCTGCCACCATCCCTGTCAACTGTTCGATATCATGTCCAGGAGTATCCATCCAGACGAGGCCTTTTTTCGTTGGCTGTTCTGCATAATTGACCAATTCTTGCAAAGCGCGGCTTCCTGCTTTGGTTGCTGCACCCAGCGATTTTTCTTCCAATGTCGATAAACCGCCTTTGACATTCCCAGGACTTGGGTTTCCTGTCCGGATATCCACACCCATGCGGATTGCCCTGTTCTCCATCGCCTCGATCACTTCATAAACACGTTTTGAGACCTGATCATCCACTGCCCTCTCTGCAAGCAGGTGTTCTGCCCCGATCAGTTCTGTCGTTTCCGCGAGGATCGCCGTACCTCCGCGATCGACGATCATATCACTAACAGTTCCGACCGCCGGATTGGCTGAAAGTCCTGAACATGCATCAGATCCACCGCATTCGGTTCCTATGATCAACTCACTGAAATCAAACGGGACTTTCTGTTGCATGGATGCTTCCTGTACCATTTTAACCGCGGCCTTTGCACCTTCTGCTATCGCAGTAAGTGTCCCGCCATGATCCTGGATTGAGACGACTTCGACTGGTTTACCACTCTCCCGGATATCATCCGCCACACTTCTTGCTTGGTGTGTTTCACATCCTAAACCTAATACGATCACACCATAGACATTTGGATTTTTCCCCATTCCAGCATAAGTACGGAAGGTTTGTTCATAATCCACCCCGACCTGGGCACAGCCATGCTGGTGGATGAATGAGACCGTCCCATCCACTAATTCGGTAATCCGTTGCGCAGCCTGTGTCGCACAAGTGATGGTGGGTAAAATAAGGACGTGATTACGTATTCCGATACGGCCATCCGGGCGTCTATAGCCCATGATTTGCATGTTCTCGGCCAATCTTATCACCTCTTCCTCTCTTTCCTTCTACATTATGGATATGGACATGTTCACCGATCTGGATACCGCTGGAGGCAACCCCGATCACTTCACCATATTTCCTGACGTCTTCACCTTGTTGAATCGTTTTGACTGCGAATTTATGCCCGAATTCGATGTCATCCTTCAATTCGATCGACACAGCCTCTCCATTGATCCGTAGGGCAACAGTCGATCCTTTCTCCAAAGGCATTAGCGCTACTGCCACGTTATCAATCGGTTTCATCATTAATGCTTGCCCGTTCATCTGTACATTCCTCCCCGAACAAGTTAAGACACGATGGATCGATGTTCGACCTGGCTTTTGACCGGATTTTTTAACAAGCCGATACCAGGGATTTCGATTTCTACCCGATCCCCATCATTCAAGGTGAATTCATTTGGCGGGACGATACATGTACCTGTCAACAGTACGGTCCCAGGGAACACGACATTGTCCTTCACAAGATAATCGGTCAATTCGTTCAATTTACGTTTCAATTGACTGACCTTTGCTGAATCTTCGAAAACCAGGTTTTCATTCCGATAAATCCGGCATATGATTTCAAATTCATACGGATCCTTTACGGTCTCTGCCAAACGGATCGAAGGGCCGATCGAGCAGGAATTCTTCCAAATTTTCGCCTGTGGTAAATACAATGGATTCTCTCCTTCAATATCCCTGCAGCTCATGTCATTTCCGATGGTATATGCCAGGATGGACCCATCAGCATCGAGGACAAGCCCCAACTCTGGTTCTGGGATCTGCCAATCGGAATCACTGCGCAAATAGACCGGTTCATCCGTCCCGATCGTCCGATCAACAGTCGATTTAAAGAAAATTTCAGGCCGATCAGCCTCATAAACCTTGTCATAAAACGTATCAGCATCCAGATTCCCACCTGTAGCTTCATAATTCCTCGCTTCCTTTGAACGTATATACGTAACGCCGGATGCCCACACTTCCTTTGCTTCGATCGGAACCAGCAGGCTTAGTTCCTTTACATTGCGGTTCAGAGGTTCTTCCTCAGACAGGACGGTATTGATAAGGTCAAGGGGACTTTTTTGTAATAACTTCGATTGTTCGACAAGTTCCAGAAAACTGTGATATGGCAATTTGTAAACCTTATCTTCATCTGTTACGGCACCTAAAGCCGGTGTATTTTTGTCATTTACAAAGCGGATGATTCTCATGATAGCCCTCCAATTGTTTTATATTATCAAACACAGTTCTTGAATTTAGGCATGGTGAAGGGCGCGTATCCCTTCCGCCTAAATGTATATCTGCTGGCAACCCATTTTCCTGGATACTTCTTCGCCGACCTGTTTCAATCGGCTGACCACATTTTCCATTTCGAACTTCGCCCTTGGTTCAGGCATTGATAGACTGATTGCAGCTATGACTTCCCGATTATGGTCCCATACAGGGACAGCGACACAAACCACGCCCGGTTCATTCTCTTCGTTGTCGATCGCATAGCCCTGTTCCTTCACTTTAAGAAGCTCTTTCCTGAAATCTTGCTCATTGGTGATCGTATTGGGTGTTCGTTTGATATAGTGATAATCCTTCAGTAATTCATTAATCTCGAATTCCTTCTTGAAAGCGATTAGCGTTTTACCTACTCCGGTGGAATGGAGCGGAATCCGTCTACCGATCCTGGAGTACACGATCGTCGCTGATGTACCAGCGACCTTGTCGATATAGACTCCTTCCTGGCCGCTCAAAACGACTAAATGAAGGGTGTGGCCGGTTTCGGCAGAAAGGTCCTGCAGATATTTCTTGGCGATCGTCCTGATATCCAAACTGTTGATCACCAGATTTCCTCTTTCGAACAGTTTCAAGCCAAGTTTGTATTTCCCCGTTTCCAAATCTTGTTCAATGTAATGATTGGCTTGAAGCGTTTTCAATAATGAATGGACCGTACTTTTATTCAAGTTCAATTGGCTGCTGATTTCCGTGATCTTCAACTCTGTTGTCTGCTCATCGAACAGATTGAGGATTTTCAGCGCCCTCTCGACAGATTGGATGATTGGCATTCGTTTCATTCCTTTTTACAAGTTATATAGTTCTATCATACCACGTCCAATGCCAATTAAAGCACTGCTTTATCCATTTCTCTCGGAATAGCCAATCCTTCTGTCGTTCCCTTTTTCGATGCAACCAATTCTGGGTTGTACCGCGTAATCAGATCCAGCCCCAATTTCGCTCTACGTACACGTTCTTTTGATAGTTTGATAGAGGTTTCTTCAAGGTGGGTCCCTGACGGATAGATGTTCGGCGCATTCCTTAAACCGAATTTGATATAGACAGGGGCTGCTACCCTTATGATCTCAGGGATTTCATAATGTCTGATGAAACCTCCGATATCATCCGGTACTTCCACATAGATATCCAACGGGATATCGACTGCCTGGCGGATAGCTGCTAAACGCCCCAGTGTAAGGTCTGTCGGAACATTATAAGTCCCAGCACCATGTTTCTCCATCAAGCGGATCGATACCGGATTCGAATGGGCCATCTGGACGGAAATCTTAACGAGCAAGTCTTCTGGTAACTCGCCTTTTTTCTTGAACTCGTTGACCAGCCATAACAATCCTTCATCTGCCACCAGGATGCTTCGGATCCCAGCTTTGCAGGCACGTTTGATATCTTCGACGGCATATACCAGCTGGTCCATCCCTTCAACACGGAGGCCAGTCACCTGTCCAGCACTTGCCCGCTGCATTGCCGTGATGTCCCAAGAACCCCTCGGGCCGACGAATAGACTGACTTCAAGCTTTTCTTTCCGGCCGATTTCGGCCATTTCTTCAAGTTCATCATCTGTCAATAACATGATTCCGCTTCCTTGGGAAATCCTATGGACTTCAACACCATATTCCTTGCATGCCTCCGTCACCGCTTTAAAAGATTTCGGCCCTTCGACACTGGGAATTTCAACCCGATATTGGGCTCCATCCGGAAATCGCTTGGTGGAAGCAGGAAGATGATGACAATCTGTACTTGGAAATCCTAATTCTTCTATGCTCCGTCTTGTTTCCTTCACTCTGTCACAACCTCTCTTCTACTCGTTCTGGCAATTTCACTTCGGTTCGATAATCCAATTCTGCCTCTTGCCAAATCGGGATAGGTACGACACCATGGGAAGCATCCGTATAGCCATGGATGCGATTGCTTGATGCTACAGAACGTTGCCTCTTCCGCATCTTCACAAGTCTTTCCTCCGCTAAAGGTTCACGTTTCTCCTTGATGCTGTCGAATTCCTGGATCATTTGCCCTTTTTGGAACGCCTGCTGATCGAGGAAATGAATTTCGTTCTCACGGAGGCCGAGATATAACAGATCGCCGGTTTGCAAATAGAGGATTCCTCCCCGATCGATCGCTTCCGGTGTCATATGGCCGATGGCAGCTCCAAATGTCGCACCTGAGTAACGTCCATCACTGATGACGGTCACGAGCCGCTTCAGTTTACGGCTAGCGTTGATATGCTGCATAGGCGTAAACATTTCGGGCATGCCGAAAGCGATCGGTCCTTGACCCGAAATGACGACTGCAATTTTCAAGATTTGATGCTCGATCATCGCATCGAACAGGGCTTCATATTCAGCGTCTTTCATTTCATCAAAAAAGTCAGGGCTGTTGTGCTTCACCATTTGCTGAAGACTATCAAAGGAAAAGATCTGTTCCTGTTTCAGTTTGTCGACCAGGCCGGAGTCCAACAGGTGTTTGTTCGCTTCATCCTCGTTTTCGAAATAAAGGACAAAAGCCACTTTCTTGTCAAAACCATCTAATTGCGGCGTTGCCATCCCGCTGATCTTGACGACTGCTGTTTCAAAAAAATTCCCCTTCAAGACATCGACACCACTGAATCGTCTTCGGGGCTTAGAAAGGATGATCGGGTTTTCCGAAACTGTCACGGAAGGCAGCCCTTTTTTGTTCTCCAACCGGTCCCGCCAGGTTGTCCCCGTTACTGTAGGGGCATCAACATCCATCGGAACGCCATTTTCCAAAAGTTCATAGAACAAGGTTTCCATCCCTCTGCTATCCCCGGCACAACACTGTATCGCGAGCGAGAAGATATCCCGGTCCTCTGTAAGGCTATAATTGAACAGATCTGGGATCGGGTGTTCATGATGGATTTTATCCAAATCTGCCAAACTGAATTTATATCCGCCATATAACATTCCTGCAACCATATGCATCATCAGGTTTGTCGATCCGCCGGAACCGCTATGTATCCTGATGGCATTCTTTATATTGGCTGCCATGATGTTTGAAGCTCCGAAAACCGGATCATTGATCATCTTTTGCAAGTCATCCAGTGACTCATTCACTTGTTCCATTGTCGGGGGAGCGGTGAGGAGTTCTAAGGTTGGATGGACAAGCCCCATGCCTGCTACAAGGTGTCTC
Source organism: Pseudalkalibacillus sp. A8 (assembly GCF_045920555.1). Classification (NCBI taxonomy): domain Bacteria; kingdom Bacillati; phylum Bacillota; class Bacilli; order Caryophanales; family Fictibacillaceae; genus Pseudalkalibacillus; species Pseudalkalibacillus sp. A8. The sequence continues at coordinate 563,009 of NZ_CP174509.1, read as the reverse complement.
GAACTGTTCCCCGTTCCATTGAAGGCGCATACTCCGCCTTGCCCATCACAAGTGGCGACAGCGAGCCGTTTTTCATAATCTTTTTGCCGTTCATGGGTGATGATCCCTCTTTCAACAGCTCGGCTCAATACGCCTTGGAACGCTGTGTTCGACGTGCACTGCAGGATATAAGCCATCGCGTCCCTGATGTCATGGGCAATATCGGCTTCACCGTCTAGTTCCGCCTGATCGGCCAATTCCGTCAGTTCCTGGTATAGATCTTCCGGGATCGTTCCTCCTTGTAAAACATGGGCCGGAGCAAAAGTCGCGAAGAAAGGAGCTTCACCTCTGAACTGGCGGATCCGATCCATCTGGGCGACTGCACTGACGACGCCAAGTGGTTGTTTATCGCACCCCTGGATGACGAATGCCCCATGATAGCTATGTGCTTCCAATTGATTGACTACCATCTGAGCGACAGCATTACGGCTTTGGAGAGAATAACTCATTCCTTGATTACTTTGAGCGGTACCGTCACACATGACAGGTGTGGAGAAATAGAATGGGACTCCACCATTCTCCCAGATACGCAAAGCCGCAAAAGAAGAAGTCTGATAGTCCATGATATGGGCCGGGTGGTCCGGTGATCCCCCGATAATGGCGATCCTTGGCGCATTTTCTTCCAAGCGGTTATAGATTTCTTCAAGACTCCAATCTACGTTTCCATCATAGTTGGATCCAGCGATCTGTTTTGCACGATCTAATATTCCGGCTACAGTGATCGGTTCGTTGGCTTTCCCCTGGACATTGTCCCGGTAAGGATTGACGCTGTTTTCGATAATAGGGTATTGGGCACCCATAGTTCCCCTCCTCCTCGGTCCGGCATTGGGCACCGATGAGCTCGAACCTTTCATCTTCCAATATAGAACGCTCATATCCCAAGTCTTCGAATTCCCAATCGGTCACGACCACTTTCCATTTTTCCACTGTATCCTCTCCTTCTCACTGACTGCTTTTCTTCATTGCCTACATCAACCACTCAAGCGGCACCATCACGAGTGAAGGGAAGAGAATCAGCAAGAACAGGACGATGACATGGACGAGTAAGAAGGGCCAGATCCCCTTGGCCAGCTCGGCAATCGAAATCTTGCTGATTCCGCATCCTACATAAAGGACGGTTCCTACCGGCGGTGTGATCAAGCCGATACATAGGTTGATGACCATTACGATACCGAAATAGACAGGGTCGATGCCAGCCAACTTGATTACCGGGATCAGCACTGGCGTGAAGATCAGTATGGCCGGTGTCAAATCCATGACAAGTCCGATGGCCAGGATCAGGACTGTGATGACAAGCATCAGTAACATCGGTTTTTCGATAAGCGGTCCTAACATCGCAGCCATGTCTGCCGGCACCTGCGCCACTGTGATCAACCAGGCAGAAACCATTGCAGCTGCAGCTACGAACATGACCACACTTGTCGTTTTCGCAGACGTGACAAGGACTTCATAGAGATCCGCGATTTTCAACTCCCGATAGACGAAGAAGCCGACGAAAATAGCATAAAAGACTGCGACCACCGATGCTTCTGTCGGGGTGAAGATCCCTCCGCGTATTCCACCGATGATGATGATCGGAAGCAAAAGTGCCCAGCTTGTCTGTTTTGTCAGTTGCCAGACTTCTTTCAGTGATTTGCGTGGAGGCAATTCAGTCTTGTCCCTTCTTGATATCAACGTCCATACGATGACAAGTCCGAGTGCCATCATGATTCCAGGTACGATTCCCCCCATGAACAGACGTGTAATGGAAACGCCGCTTACGACTCCGAAGATGATCATCGGAATACTTGGCGGAATGACAGGTGCGATGATTCCCGCCGAAGCGATCAGTCCCGTCGATTTTGCTTTGTCATAACCCTTTGAAAGCATCATCGGAATCAGGATCGCTCCAAGAGCTGCTGTATCCGCTACGGCTGATCCAGAAAGCCCAGCGAACAACACACTCGCAAGGATCGCTACATATCCTAAGCCTCCACGGATATGTCCTACCAACGACATGGCGAATGATACAACCCTTTTTGAAATGCCGCCTGCATTCATCAACTCACCGGCCAAGATGAAAAATGGAATGGCCATCAATGCGAAATTATTGGCACCATTGATCAAATTTTGAGCAATGATCTGACTATCGAACATCCCTAACAAAATCATCAGGGCTATACCGCTGAGAAGCAGTGAAAATGCGATCGGTACACCAAGGGCTAGTGCCCCGAATAATGAACCGAGGAATACACCAAGTGCCATTTCTCCCTCCCCCTTCTACATGTTCTGTACTTTGACTGACGGGTCTTCTGGTACATCATTTTTATGATCAGGAACCATTGATAGATTGCCGGTTTTACTAGAACGTCTGAGGGCGGCAAATAGATTCCGTACGACAATCAATGCCATGCTTACACTCGTGATGATACCGACGCCATAAACGAATCCGAGTGGAAGTTTAGTCGCTGGCGCGAGACTTCCCATGTTGAGCAGCGTCATGCGCAGACTGCCATTGAACAACAACCACAATACATAGAGTACGAGCATGTTACTGAGGACAAAGACGATTTTCTTCAATGTTTTCGGCAATAGATTCGTAACGAGATCCATCCCGAGATGCATGTTATCTTTAAAAGCCGCGATCGCTCCAAGGAAAACGAGCCATACGAAGAGAAAGCGTGACATCTCTTCCGACCAGGTGATCCCTGAGTTGAACGCGTACCTTAAGACAACGTTTCCAAAAACGAGCACAGCCATGAACGTCAAAGCCAATGCTATCAGTATATTTAACGTTTGATTTATGATCTTAATCAGCATTTGCAAGAGAATCACCCCATTCTATTCTGATTGTTCTTTGATACGTTCCACGATGTCCTTCGCCCAAGGGAATTTTTCGTAATAGCTTTCATATAAAGGCTCTGTCGCCTCTTCCATTTCTTTTTGGAACTCTTCGCTTGGTGTAATGAATTCGATCCCTTTGTCCTCAAGAAACTTCTTGTCTTCTTCATAGCTCTTCTGCATCAATTCAAATTCATAATCCGCCGATTTTTGAGCGGCTTCTTGGATCACCTTTTGTTGGTCTTCAGTCAGCCCTTCCCAAACCTTGCTGTTGATGATGTATAAGTTCGGGCTGAACATATGGCGTGATTCAAGCACATAATCCTGTACTTCATACCAACCAGAGGCCCTAAGCGTAGCAATCGGGTTGTCCTGGCCATCGACGACATTCTGTTCCAATGCGGTGAAAACTTCTGAAATCGGCATCGGACTGACCGTAGCGCCAAGTGCTTTCCCAAGATCGATGTAATGCTCGATGTTTGGCATCCTGAGCCGCAAATCCTTAAAATCGTCTATCGATGCTAATTCCTTGTTGCTTGAGAACATCCGGAATCCATTTGCACTCCATGCAAGAGGATGGACGCCATGCTTTTTTTCAAGGTCTTCCAATAATTCATCACCGATCGGGCCATTCAATACTTTCTTTGCATGTTCATAGTCTTTGAACAAAAACGGCCATTCCGTGACCCCGAGTTTTTCGATCGATGACTGCATGATCATTCCTGGGATACCCATCTCAATCGTCCCGTTACGGACCCCATCATAAAATTCCTGCTCGGCACCTAATTGGCTGTTGTCATAGATTTCAACCTTCAAGGTGCCGTCCGATCCCTCCTCTACCAGTGGCTTGAACTTTTCTCTCAACGCAACGTTTTGCGGATGATCAGAAGCAAAATAATTCGCTACTTTCAGCGTTTGGGTTTTACCCCCGCCCGCTTCCCCAAGTCCAGTTGCATTACACCCTGCCAGTAACAGCGAGGCAGACAGCAAGACCAAACAAAGAAACGTCCAACATTTTTTCATGCGACTCGTCTCCTCCTTATCGTGTTTTACAATATAAAACCTCGTTCTGTAATAAGGGGATAAAACACTATGTAAGCGCAACCAATTTCGAGCTGGTTTGTTTTACATTATAAAACTCGGTTTTATATACCTGTGAAAATAATGTTATGCAACTGTATTAAAGTTGTCAATATATTATTAAAAATATTCTCACAATTCACAAAAATAGGACTTTGGATATGAATATCGTTACAAAAAGGAAAAGAGGTCCATTTTAGGACCTCCATTTCTCCCGGTCAGCCAGGATCTTTCACTGGTGATAATGAGCCATTGTAAAAAGGGACTGGGCTTTCTCTTTCACTGTAAAATAAATCTCCTCGAATGGTTTCCCGTATTGTTTGGCCGCTTTACGGATTTCCTCATATTCGGGGGAAACCTGATAGATTTCATGATTCTTATAGCCTACTTTTACGGAAATATTCCCAAAACGGGTCTCCACAACTTCTATACGACGTTCCAGGGCGATCCGGCTCCATGAAGATTTCCTTACCCCGAACGTTGATGTTTCACGTAATAAGATTTCCTCCAGTCTTTCCCAATGATTTGGGGTCGTTAAAACCGTCACTAATGTACCCGGGCGATTCTTCTTCATTTGCACAGGTGTATAATAGGCATCCAGTGCACCTGCTTCAAACAATTTCTCCATTACAAAACCAAACGACTCACCGGTCATATCGTCGATTTGACACTCGAGGATTTCAACCCGCTCCCGATCAGGTTCAACCGATTGGTCTTCAAACAATATAGCCCTTAGGACATTCGGATGGTCAAAGTTCTTCTTGCCTGCCCCATAGCCGATCCGTTCCATCGTAACCGCGGGGAGCTGTCCGAATTCTGACACAAGGGCTTTCAAAAAACCCGCCCCTGTAGGTGTTGTCAACTCGGCTTCAACATGGAAATCAGCAAGAGGGATCCCTTTCAGGATTTCAGCGGTTGCAGGAGCAGGAATGGGATAAAGTCCATGGGCCATTTGTACCTTTCCATATCCCGTCGGTACAGGCGAAGCGATGATCCTTCCGATATTGAGGTTATCCAAAGCAAGGCATACACCGATCACATCAATGATTGAGTCCATCGCCCCTACTTCATGGAAATGGACATCAGCCGGATCCATTCCGTGTATTTTTCCTTCCGCTTGGGCGATTACTTCAAATACTGCCTTGCTCCTCTCCTTTACACGAACAGGCAGGTCACTATGTTCGATCATCTCGAGGATGGTCGCTGCCTTCCGATGTTCATGATGGTGTTCATCATGTCCATGCTCATGCCCATGGTGGTGTTCGTGTGCATGGTGATGATGTCCTCCTGACGGGTTGAACAATTCCAGCATCAACTCCTTGGAGGCGATTCCTTTCTTGTCGACCTGTCTCACACCTAATTTGAAATCATCGATCGGCAGGTTTTGCAGTTCCTCGGTTATATATTGGATATCCGCACCTAAATCGACCAGTGCGGTCAATGTCATGTCACCAGAAATCCCAGATTGACAATCAAGATAAAGGCACTTCATGGTCTGCCCCCTCTGCCGCAAGCTGCAAAATGAGCGCCGCCTGGTAGGCAGCCCCGAAACCATTATCGATATTGACCACACTCATACCAGACGCACAAGAAGTCAACATCCCCAATAATGGCGTCAAACCTTCCAAATGAGCACCATAACCGACAGAAGTCGGAACCGCGATGACTGGACGACGCACCAAACCACCCACCACACTTGGCAAGGCTCCTTCCATGCCTGCAACCACGATGAGGACACTTGCTTTAGTAATCTCATCCCTATAGGAAAGCAGACGATCGATCCCGGCGACTCCGACATCATAAAGCCTTTTCACTTTACACCCCATCCATTCGGCTGTCACCGCAGCTTCTTCCGCAACGGGCAAGTCCGAAGTCCCGGCACACAAGACCATGACTTCTCCTCTATAAAGTTGGCAGGAAACACCATATCGGAAGATCCTCGAAACATGATCATATTCCGCAGAAGGGAATCGGGAAAGCAATTCCTCCGCTTTTTTCGCTGATAATCTTGTCACCATCACCTTTCCATGATGAGCAATCAATCTTTCCATGATTTGAGAAATCTGCTCTTCCGTTTTCCCTTCACCGTAAATGACCTCAGGGAAACCGGTACGCTTCTCTCGATCAATATCCACTTTACTGAACCCTAAATCTTCAAATTTATCCATTCGATCACCTGCTGTCTTTATTCGTTAGGCTTTGTTAAATTTTAATGTTGATTTAAAGAAAATTGCTTTTGGAGAAATTCTTGAAAATCAACAAATAAAGTAAATGAGCCTTGATTAACTGGCAATGGAGTAAATGTACCACACCCCATATGTAATACTGATCACCGAAGCTGCCGTGTTCAATAGATGGTGCATTCTATATTTTTTCATCGTAAAACGATAAGGGATGCTTAAGATCACAGTGAATACTAGCATCCCAAGGATCGTACCGACACCGAACAAACCGATGTAAACCAAAGAATCGGTCAATGTCGTCACCATGGAGACCAGCAGAAGAGTCATGGCTGCACTCCCCGCAAGTCCGTGGATTTGCCCGATGAACATCGATTTGAGGATAAGGTGGTTTTCTGAGCCCTTGTTTTGTCTGGCCTTGAATGTTTTACTCGCTGAAAATGATGAGAAACCGAGGTATATCAACATCAAGCCGACAATGATTTCAAAAGTCATCTCCCATAATCCTGAAATACTCGTATCCGTCACCGATAAAAGTAGAAATACGAGCAACAACGTCAACGTGTGTCCGATTCCCCAGAACAGACCTAAGAAGCTGGATTTCAAGGTGGACTTATGTTTTCCGACCATGGTGTATACTGCGATGACATGGTCAGGCTCCAAAGCATGCTTGAAACCGAGCAAGAATCCGATTCCTAATAAAGTTGCCATATCTTCCACTATGCCTGCCCCACTTCTACTCCAAGAACCTTATTCATACTGCCGCTTTTATATCCCGTCAAGTCCATTGTCACATATGCGTAACCGACCTCTTTCAATTTTGCTTCAACTTCTTGATGATGGTTCAACAGTTGTGCCATGGAATCCGGTTCGACCTCGATTCGCGCGATATCACCATGAGTCCGGACACGAACCTGCCTGATCCCTAGTCCGCGGATCACTTTTTCCGATTCATCTACCATTCTCAATTTATCGATCGTGATCTTTTCCCCATAGGCGATCCGTGAAGAAAGACACGCAAAGGAAGGCTTGTCCCAGGTTGGAAGCCCCATTCGCTGTGAGAGCTCGCGAATTTCACTTTTATAAAGACCAGCCTCCTGGAGAGGACCTCTCACATTATATTCTTTCGCCGCTTTCGTACCCGGCCGGTGTTCGCCTAGGTCATCTGCAATAAGACCAAAGGCGATATTCCGGTAGTTCTTCGCCTCCATGATCGGAACAAGATGTTCGAACAAGCTTTTCTTGCAGAAGTAGCATCGATTCGGTGTATTCTCCGAATATCCTGGAATCTCAAGCTCTGAAGTTTCAATCACTTCATGCCTCGCTCCTAATAAGGCAGCCAGCTTCTTGGCTTCTTCCAATTCCTCAAATGGGTAGGTTTCACTATCTGCTGTCACCGCAAGCACCTTTTCTTCACCGAGTGTATCAATGGCTGTTTTCAATAAAAAAGTACTGTCAACCCCACCTGAAAAGGCAATGACGACGGTTTCCATTTCCCGTAATAGGTCCTGAAGTCTTTGATACTTTTCTAGCATCCTATTCATCCTTTGTTGACTAGATTTTGGTTACGCTTAAATTTATCCCGCTTATTAGTTTGAAATTATACCTAATATTTTGATAATTTTAAATAGTTGAATCACTATTCCTGACTTTTATAGGTGCATGTTCTAAATTTTTCAACTTTTTCGTTCTCATTGACACTTCTACAAAAAGGCAGATAGAATGTGTACTAATCATTTTAAAGCATTGTTAGATTGTGTTGTTGATTATTAGGCGAAATTTACGACACTACTGCGGGTGAAAACTGATTTAGAGGTACTCATGAAGCCGTTATAAGACCCTGAAAAAAGTGGAAAACTGATTTAGAGGTACTCATGAAGGCGTTATGAGACCCTGAAAAAAGTGGAAAACTGATTTCCCGCAGAGATATGCAGTGATAAAACAAAAATATAAATATTTAATCACTCGTATAATGTTGGAGATATGGTCCAAACGTTTCTACCAAACAACCGTAAATGGTTTGACTACGAGAATAAATTTCGGGGAGTTCGTATGGTTACAACCCGATGATCCTTCTCTATGTCAAACCCTAGGTTATTCTAGGGTTTTTTATTTTTAGGGAGGGATAAACATGAAGCTGAACAAAACACAGTTAAAGAAACGGATTGCAGTAGCAAGCAGGCAAGTACCCGCTGACATAGTCATAAAAAATGGACGGATCATTGATGTGTTCAACCTTGAAATCATTGAAGGGGATATTGCGATTGCTGATGGAGTTTTCGCCGGAATCGGAGAGTTTAACGGCAAACAAATCATTGATGCCGAAAATCGTTATATCTGTCCTTCCTTCATTGATGCCCACGTCCATATCGAGTCTTCCATGGTTACACCCGCTGAATTCTCGAAAGTCGTCCTCCCTCATGGAGTCACAACCGTCATCACTGATCCTCATGAAATCGGAAATGTATCAGGCAAAGATGGAATCAACTTCATGCTGAACAACTCTGAAGACCTGCCATTGGACGTCTTTTTCATGCTTCCTTCCTGTGTCCCGGCGACTTCGGTCGAAAATTCCGGCGCAAAGCTGTCAGCATCTGATCTTGAGCCTTTTTACAGGCATAAAAGGGTGCTCGGCTTAGCAGAAGTGATGGACTATCCTTCCTTACAGGCACCAGATGATGAGATGGTAGACAAAATCGTGATGACATCTGCATACACCGAGCATATCGATGGCCATCTGGCTGGATTGGATACGGACGCCATCAATATCTACAAAGCTGCTGGTATCAGAACCGACCATGAATGCAATACAGTCGAGGATGCACGGGAACGTTTAAGACGGGGCATGTATCTTTTGATTCGGGAAGGGTCGGTTGCAAAGGACTTGAAGTCACTAATCTCTGTCGTTAATCATAACAATGCACGCCGCTGCTTATTCTGTACGGATGATAAACACTTGGATGATCTCATTCAGGAAGGAAGTATCGACCATAACGTCCGTTCAGCGATCCGATATGGGTTAGATCCTCTGATTGCGATACAGATGGCTTCCTTGAACACTGCTGAATGCTATGGATTGAAGCAGAAAGGCGCCATCGCACCTGGTTATGAGGCTGACTTTTTACTGTTGGATGATTTGGATTCGATTAATATAAAAGAGGTCTATAAATCTGGCCAGCTTGTTGCTAGCGATGGAGAGTATGTCGGCAGGTTTGTGAAAAAGGACAGTCCAGAACAAAAGTTATTGAATACAGTGAAAGTTCCCAGACTCGATAAAAAAGACCTACAAATCCCAATCAGGAAAACAGGTATGGCGAATATCATCGGAATCATCCCGAATCAATTGACTACCAATCACCTGCAAGAATCAGTAGTGGCTGAAAACGGCGTATTTGTCCCTTCAAGTGAAAAGGATCAGCAAAAATTAGTCGTCGTAGAAAGACATAAGCATACTGGGAATGTAGGATTAGGCATCGTAAAAGGATTCGGTCTGGAAAATGGAGCGATTGGAACGACCATCGCCCACGATTCGCATAACATCGTCGCGACTGGAACGAATGATGAAGATCTCCTGCTGGCGGTCCAAACTCTGGAAGAGATAAATGGTGGACTGGTCATCATTAAAAATGGTGAAATACTTGTCTCACTCTCCCTTCCGGTTGCTGGTTTAATGTCTGATCAAGGTTTCCGTTCGATCTCCACCGGGCTTCATCAAGTGAAGCAAGGACTTGCTAATTTAGGTTTCAATGGCGGATTCAACCCATTTTTGACCCTTTCATTTCTGACCTTGCCTGTCATACCTGCTCTGAAAGTGACTGATCTGGGTCTATTTGATGTCAAAAGCTTTCAGCACATCGAAGCAAGCCTCTAACATAAAGAAAAATTAACTGAGACTGTCCTGCATGATATGGATTAAATAGCAAAAGGCTATGGAACATGTACCATTCTCCGTATGGAAATTGGATATTTTAAAAGCTGATGAAGAGTTTGTATCTTTAGCGTACCATATGCCCTGATCCGCTCTGCTTTGGACGACGCTAGTGAAAAAGCAGTTATGAAATGGTAAGATTTCAAAGAGATGGCTGTCAAAAATTCTTCCACGATCATCGAAAACATGCTTGGAAATATGTAAATGGATAGAAAGGGGCCGCTCACCAGCCCCTTTTTTGTTTATGAGCGAATTATTCAGCAGTTGTCAATTCGTTTGATAAGAATACATAATCACCAACAGAGATGAATTTTTCAAAAATCCACTGTAAATACTTTTACCTTGTATTTTTTTAAGTTACCTTTTCTAGTCATCATCGTGATCGATATCCGTTTCAAGCACTTTTCCGTCAGTGGCTGAAATTTCAATGTCTGCTTCACGGTTCTCTGACATCTTGATTTCAATTTCATAAACGTACTTGTCATCATCTTCATCCAGTTCGATTTTTGTCACTTTTCCATCCGCTTGTTTCAATGCGATGGCTACTGCCTCTTCTTTAGAAATCAAATCGTCAGCTACCTTTACTTCATTACGATTGTCATCAAAATCATCATCGTCGTCTTTCGCGACTACTAACACTTCACCCGTGTATGCATCGATATGCACATCATGATCTTCTTCACCTTCTACATCGATATCCACCTTATAAACTTGCTTTCCATGTTCTTCTTCAATTTCCATTTCATCAACGTTACCCTTTACTTCTTTCAATGCAATCTTCTCAGCCTCAGAGACCGAAATCATGTCTTCGCCGCCACTTTTGGTATTTTCGTTGGTTAGCGAGACGTTCTTTATCCCTCGTCCCTCATCGTCATCCATCGCTTTCACCGCTCCGATTCCCCCGATTGCCAATGTACCAGCTAAAGTGAACATGATGATTTTCTTCTTCATCTTTCATTCCTCCTGTATTTGTTGTTTACAATTCCATCATATCCACCTGAGATTAGAACAATGGGAAAAGAACATTAGAAAACGATGAGAATTTCAGTGCCTGGCACCGATTCAAACCCCTTCTCCCATATGAGTTTTTAAATGGTGCCTGGTACACCAAACAAAAAAGCTGACTTGCAATCGGGAACCGAAGTGCAGGTCAGCTTTTGTAGTATCCTATTCAATTACTTCCACGCGTACGTTTTTTCGTCCCCATTGAATGGCGTCGTCCCGGTTAGCGATGAACACATCGATCGAGTTCCCATTTATACCGCCGCCTATGTCAGCTGCAATCGCGACGCCGTAACCTTCGACTTTTACGATGGATCCAAGCGGGATAACACTAGGATCGACAGCAATTACTTTCGCATCAGGGTATTTTTTCAAATCAAGGCCCATCCTTGTCATACCTGAACAACCATCGCAATCTGCCGTGTAGGCTGTACTTTCTACTTTCAATGTTTTACCAGCAGCTGAACCACGCTTTGCTTTACTGTCTAATGCTGATCTTGTATTCGGTCCTGCAATCCCATCCACTACTAGACCTTGTTGCTTTTGAAAGCTCTTTACCGCGCTCACTGTGCTAGATCCATAAATACCATCGAGGCTTGAGCTATAGTGTCCTGCTTGCTTCAACTGGTATTGAATATGTATGACTTGCTTTCCGATGTTACCATAACGTAATACTTTTACTGCATGATTCGTTTGCGGTCCAGCAATACCATCGACCTTAAGGTTGCGTTTACGCTGGAAATCTTTGACTGATTCTTCCGTGATATCCCCATAATATCCTGTCGAAGTATGGTACGGGAATACCCCTTTAGTCATCAAGTAATCTTGTAATTCTGCACTATCAGATCCTGACGATCCGTTTGCTAACGTTCGATCTCCAAGTGCTGCTTCCGTAAAAGAAGGAGCTGCAATCATGAGTACCCCTACAACAAAGACCATGAACATGGCTCTTAATCTTTTAGACATTAAAAAATCCTCCCTATTTTCTTTTCTTTTTACATAAAAGAATTCGAGAGGAAATGACATTATTCGTATATAAAAATGAGATTCACAACGTTCGGCCCTCAATAATCCATTATTTTGAAATAATGTATTCTATATGGTCTATATGAAAATGATGGTTACATTACACAAAATACTCCAAACTTAGTATTTGTAAAAATTATACTGATGCAGCCTAAGGATGATCATTAAGAAGATGCCCGAAACCGACACTTGCGTTCAGGAACTCAACATCTCTTTCACCAATTTTCTGTTCCGTTTTTTAAAGACATCATTATGAGAGGAAACCATTGCAATTCGATCAGCATTCGGTTCAACGTATTGTTTGGCTCTGTTCACTGCATTTGCAGCATCTTGAAACGCGCCAACAATCAGATTAAGCTTCCCTTTGTGCTTTAAAATATCCCCGGTAGCATACAGCCCATCAACCGATGATTCGCTGACAGTATTTCCATCAATGAAGAAGTCATCAGCAAGTTTGATGTTGATATCACTGTTTTTGATCAAGGTCGAATCTTGTTCATAACCATGGTTAATGATCACTTCATCAATGGATAGATAAGTCGTTTCACCTGTACTGTAATTCATCAGTTCTACTTGGTCGATCACTGTTTGATCAAAACCGGCCAGAAGTTTGGTGATCGATGTATTGTAGAAACATCCGATCGAACTCTTTTGAAGCTGTGTAATTTGGGATTCATGGCCATTCAACGCTTCTCTTCTGTAGGTCAGATAGACTTTTTTTGCAACGGGCTCCAACTCATTCGCCCAATCAATCGCAGAATTTCCTCCGCCAGAAATGATAACCTTCTTATCTTTGAAGCTTTTCAATGATTTCACCGTATAGTTCAGATTGGAAACCTCAAACCGTTCTGCACCCATGATTTCAAGCTTTTGAGGCTTCAAAATCCCGCTACCGACAGCGACGATGACAGTTTTGGAATAATGGATGCCACCGGATGCGGCATGTAAAACAAAAATCCCCTCTTCATTCCGTGTGATCGCCTCGATTTTTTCACCTAAAATGACCGTAGGATTGAAGGTCAAACCCTGCTCAACCAGTTGATTGATCAGTTCCGCTCCTGTTGTCGGTGTCAATCCGCCTACATCCTATATCATCTTTTCAGGATAGACATGGATTTTGCCACCAAGTTTGGGCTGGAATTCAATCAATTTCGTCTTCATTTCCCTGAGGCCGCTATAAAAAGTGGAATAGAGGCCAGCTGGCCCCCCGCCGATTACGGTTACATCATATAAATCATGCCGATCCATATCTGAACACCCCTCATAATCACAACTTTAATTGATTATCATTCTCATTTAAACATACACCATCTTTTACGATTGTTCAATATTTACATTCCTAAAAAAGGTTGACAATAGAAAAAACTAACTTTATAGTTATGTTTATCGAGCGATACTGATAATCATTATCAATGAAACATTATCACATATCGGGGGTTTAAAAATGGTCCGCCTACATACAACTGACTTGAATATCGGTTATGGTGAACGATTGATTGTCAAAGATCTCACTGTTGAGATCCCGGATAAGAAGATCACCACGATCATCGGTCCGAATGGCTGTGGAAAATCGACATTGTTGAAAGCGATCACACGCATCATTTCACATCAATCCGGGACTGTCGTTTTAGATGGAGAAAACATCTCGAAACAAAACACGAAAGAACTTGCGAAAAAAATGGCGATACTGCCTCAGACACCTGAAAGTGCAAGTGGATTGACTGTCGGGGAACTCATATCCTATGGCCGGTTCCCCTATCAAAAAGGCTTTGGCCGGTTGACTAAGCGAGATTACGAGATGATCGATTGGGCACTCGAAGTGACCGGGACGATCGACTTCAAGCACCGTCCTGTAGATGCTCTCTCAGGCGGCCAGCGCCAACGTGTCTGGATCGCGATGGCACTTGCCCAAGAAACGGACATCATTTTCCTTGATGAGCCGACGACTTACCTCGATATGGCTCACCAGCTCGAGGTTTTGGAATTGTTGCAGAGCCTCAACATCCAAGAACACCGTACGATCATCATGGTCTTGCATGACTTGAACCAGGCTGCCAGATTCGCGGACTACATCATCGCTATGAAAGATGGCGAAATCGTAAAGGCTGGCAATTACGAAGAAGTCATCACACGTGACGTCCTTCGGAAAGTTTTTCAAATCGATGCTGAAATCGGCCGTGATCCACGTACCAAAAAACCGATGTGTATCACATACAATCTATTAAAAGGAGAACACAAACATGAAAAAGCTACTGATCCCCTTCGCACTCTTGCTGCTTCTCATGGTTAGTGCGTGCAGTAACGCTTCCTCTGAAGCTGGAAACGATGATTCAAAAGAAAACAGAGAAGACAAATCCGGAACGATTACATATGAATCAGAAAATGGACCCGTCGAAGTCCCCGCTGATCCGCAGCGTGTCATCATCCTTTCATCTTTTGCGGGGAATGTCATGGCACTTGATGTCCCTCTTGTCGGAGTCGACTCTTGGTCTAAGATGAATCCTCGTTATGAGGAATTGAAGGATGTAGAAGAGGTAACGGATGAAAATTTGGAAAAGATCATTGAACTTGACCCTGATCTCATCATCGGGCTATCCAATATCAAGAATGTCGATAAACTACAGGAAATCGCCCCTACTGTGACCTATACCTATGGAAAAGTAGATTACCTGACACAGCATATCGAAATTGGAAAACTATTGAACAAGGAAGAAGAGGCTAGAGCCTGGGTTGATGATTTCAAAAAACGGGCGCAAGCGGCTGGTGAAGACATCAAAGCTGAAATCGGTGAGGATGCAACAGTCTCTGTCATCGAGAGTTTTGACAAACAATTATACGTCTTCGGCGATAACTGGGGACGCGGAACTGAAATCCTTTATCAAGAAATGGGCTTGAAAATGCCTGAAAAGGTAAAGGAAGAAACACTGGAACAAGGCTACTACGCCCTTTCGCCAGAGGTTCTCCCCGAGTTTGCCGGCGATTACCTCATTGTCAGCAAGAATGCCGATGCGGACAACTCGTTCCAGGAAACCGAAACATATAAGAATATTCCTGCAGTCAAGAACGACCGTGTCTTTGAAGTGAATGCGAAGGAATTTTACTTCAATGATCCAATCACACTTGATTATCAACTCGATTACTTTAAAGAGGCGTTTCTCGGCAAGTAATCTATGAAACGAGGGTGACCTGAAAGGAAGCAATGCCCTCTCAGGTCATCTTTTTTCAATTACAATTGTTCGTTTTAAAGATAATTCACCAAGTTTCAAGATAATTTTACAATTTTAAAGATAATTCCATTTTTTTCACGTTAAAATCAAAATTTTAAAGATAGAACTCTGATTTTTAAAGATCCAGAGCCTATCCATCAAAAAGAGAAAGATGCGATTGACATGACTGATCAGCCAAAAACCATTTCATTCATCTTCAAAATGATTCTAGGGCTCCTTATTTTCGTCGGTACATTCATGGCAGCCATGATTTTCGGAGCAGCAGAAACGACCGTGAAAGACGTATGGTCTGCCCTTACTTCGCAAATGACGAACGATACTGCCCTGATGATCCAGGAAATTCGTCTGCCACGTGAAGTAGGAGCGATTTTCGTCGGTGCTGCCCTTTCCGTATCCGGAGCTATCATGCAAGGATTGACTCGTAACCCGCTTGCAGATCCAGGCCTGCTCGGATTGACGGCTGGAGCAAATGCAGCACTTGCTGTCACCATCGCACTCATACCCACAATCAATTATTTCGGAATCATGATCGCCTGTTTCATCGGGGCAGCAATCGGTGCAATCATGGTATTCGGCATGGGCTCGATGAAAAGAGGAGGCTTCTCCCCTTTCCGTATCGTACTCGCAGGTGCTGCAGTTTCGGCTTTTCTTTTTGCCGTTGCTGAAGGGATCGGCCTCTATTTCAAAATTTCTAAAGACGTATCGATGTGGACCGCCGGCGGTATTATCGGAACCACCTGGGGACAGCTTCAAATCATCATACCCTTTATCGCGGTCGGGATCCTCGTTTCACTCATGCTTGCAAGACAACTTACCATCCTCAGCTTGAATGAAGAGGTAGCTGTCGGATTAGGGCAAAAAATCATACCGATCAAGGCTGTCCTTTTTGTCGTGATCATTCTGCTTGCCGGCGCATCCGTTGCGCTTGTCGGAAACATGGCCTTCATCGGACTGATGGTTCCACATATCGTCCGGGCCATTGTTGGAACGGATTATAGGGCGATCCTGCCGATGTCGGCTGTGATCGGTGCGTCGTTCATGTTGTTGGCTGATACACTAGGCCGTACGATCAATGCACCATACGAAACACCAGTAGCAGCAGTTGTAGCCATCATGGGGCTCCCCTTTTTCCTCTTTATCATCCGCAAGGGAGGTAAGGCATTCTCATGATCCATCCAGCGTTGATTCGAAAACAACGGATCACGATATTGATCCTGCTTATGCTTATATTCGTCACTTTCATTATTGGAACAGGCATGGGATATGCTGCATTATCGTATGACAGGCTGCTTCCTACCCTGCTCGGACAAGGCACATTCAAGGAAAACTTTGTCTTGTTCGAAATTCGCCTCCCTCGGATTTTGATTACAGTTTTGGCTGGGATGGCTCTCGCTGTTTCGGGATCGATTTTACAAGGAATCACACGTAATGACCTCGCGGACCCAGGAATCATCGGCATCAACTCTGGAGCAGGTGTTGCCATAGCCGTTTTCTTTTTGTTTTTCCCGATTGAAGCAGGTTCCTTCGTGTACATGCTTCCGCTTATCGCATTCATCGGTGCTTTATTGACAGGATTTCTGCTCTATTTGTTTTCTTATGATAAAAAGACCGGATTTCAACCGGTGAGGTTAGTGCTTATCGGGGTCGGTTTTTCAATGGCGATGTCAGGTATCATGATCGTCCTGATTTCATCAGCTGAACGTGCGAAGGTCGATTTTATCGCGAGGTGGCTGGCAGGGAATGTATGGGGAACGGATTGGCCGTTTATCTGGGCAATTCTCCCGTGGCTGGTCGTCCTTATCCCCTTTACGCTCTATAAGGCGAACCGATTGAATCTCCTCGGTGTAAGTGATCCTGTCGCAATAGGTGTCGGTGTCTCAATCGAAAAAGAACGCATCGTCCTGCTTTTAGCTGCTGTCGCACTTGCTGCGTCTGCGGTTTCAGTCACTGGCGGAATTGCGTTTGTCGGTTTGATGGCACCCCATATTGCAAAAGCAATCGTCGGACCAAGGAATCAACTGTTCCTTCCCGTTGCAATCCTGATCGGAGGATGGATGTTGCTGCTTGCGGATACCATCGGCCGTAATGTAGTGGAGCCGAACGGAATCCCGGCTGGAATTATAGCCGCATTGATCGGCGCACCCTATTTCATGTATCTGTTGTTGAAAAAGTAAAGAGCCATAAACAGAAGAATAAACCCTACAGATAAGTAAAGACTAAGACAAAAAGAGGGTTTTAGGAAATGAAAATGTTTATAGCCCTTCCATTCGTTGCTTGTTTATTTTTTGGCGAAAACACAATAGTGATGAACAATTCAAACAATATGTTAAATGAAAGTCAGCAAGTTCCTTCATATGCTAAATGGGGGCAAATAGCTGTGCAAAGGACAAAGGAAAAATACCCAGACGTAGCAATTATTGACTATCTTCATATTGGCAGGGAAAGTGGAACAAAATTCTCAACAGAAAAGTTCAAACTATGGTTAAAAGAGGACAACAAGGAATTTGGTGTTTTTGTTGATATTAAATTTAATAATGTAACAGAACAAATAATCGATATTACATTTGAGGAAACACCTAAATAAACGGGGTACAAGGTTTTTCATTGAGTATTCACTTTAAATGTAAGCACCGAAGTTAGATCATTCTCGAAAGAGTTTAGGAACCTTCCAGGTCGTTCCGGTCCTGGGTGAATTTCAATAGTCATGCCACTAAAAGCCAGCAGCAGGTGATTTCATTTTTGAAACACCTGCTGGTTTATGATCCTCCCTTTCAATCTTCATACGTGATCGTCGTTTCACCCGTGTACCCATCTACCAAAACGGTTACGTCTTCCTCATCATTGATTTCAATTTCAATTTCAATTTCATAGGTCGGTATGCCATTGATCGTGATGAGTTCGAGATCGTCGATTTCTCCTGATACAGCAGAGAGGGCCTTCTGTTTCGCTTCTTTCTCAGAAATCAACGTTTTCTCTTGTTCCTTCGGTTCTTCTGGTTTTTCTTCTGTACGATTGATGATTTCACCAGACTTCGCATGGACCGTAACAACTATAACCTCTGTGTCTGTCTTCACCTTTATTTTATAGACAGGAGGATTTTCGTTTTTGATGAATTGGGCATCCTCCACCTCACCCTCGACATCGTTCAATGCGATTTCCTTCGCCTTTTCCTCATCAATCTGTTTTCCTCTTGCTTCTAG
Organism: Pseudalkalibacillus sp. A8; assembly: GCF_045920555.1. Lineage (NCBI taxonomy): Bacteria > Bacillati > Bacillota > Bacilli > Caryophanales > Fictibacillaceae > Pseudalkalibacillus > Pseudalkalibacillus sp. A8. Next base: position 544,507 of record NZ_CP174509.1, on the reverse strand, counting down.
GATTTCCAACCCTTCAATGCTGCGCTCATCAGCATTTATGACAATTTTATAGATTCCTGTTTCACGCTCAAGAATCGCTTCGAACAAATCTCCATGTCTTGTGATCTCTTTGATTTCACCTGAATATTTGCTTGCGATGAATTCCTTGATTTCATCTTCCGCTAACGGTCGGTCGTTTTGACTTGCAAGGATATGCTGTGCGCTTATGATGATGCCGACGACAAACAGGGCGACACCCAGTATGATTAACACGTTCCGCTTCAAGGTCCCACTCTCCCCCTATATAAAATCAAAGCTCTTTTTCAGCTGGATCGTAATGCTTGTTCCGTCCCCTTCTTCACTATCAAGGTCGATGGTCCCTTCATGAGCAGCAATGATCTCTTGGGCAATCGAGAGACCAAGACCGCTTCCACCTGTTTTCCGGCTTCTCGCCTTATCGACACGGAAAAATCGATCAAACACCTTCGCAACATCTTCTTTCGGAATGCCGATCCCGTAATCTTTTACCGTGATGGCAGGATGCCCTTGGTCATATCGGACAATCACATCGATTTCACGATCACTGAACTTTTTCGCATTATCCAAAAGGATGAACAACACTTGCTTTAGTTTCTGTTCATCACCTGCTGCCCACACTTCATACTGTTCATACACAACATTTACTTTCCGCTCGTAAGCCTGCCGGAAAGATTTTGCTACCTCCTCGCAAACGACAACCAGATTGACCGTCTTCCAGTCGATGTTCCAATCATTCTCATTCCGCGCAAGCAGAAGCAATTGCTCCGTCAAATTCCGCATCCGGATCGATTCCGAATGAATCGCTTCGACCGATTCATCGAACACCTCAGGCTTTTTTGTGCCCCACCTTTTCAGAAGACTAGCATAGCTCTCAATGATCGTGAGCGGCGTCCGCAATTCATGGGATGCATTTGATATGAAGCTCTGCTGTTTTTCCGAGTTCTCCTGCAAGATATCGACCATACTGTTGAAGGTTGTTCCCATCTTATTAAGTTCATCCTTCGACTGGTCCTCCAGCTCGATATGCTTGAAGGTTTTCTTCAGCTGGATCTCCTCCATTGTGGCAGTCAAACGTTCGATCGGCCGTAAAATCAAATCGCTCAGGACTCTCGCTGAAAGGAACGCAGGTAAAATCGCAAGCAACGTCGCAAGCAACAAAATCGTGCTCAATATTTCAAGGTTCGCCTGGACTCCAACCAGACTTTCCGTCACCTCAAGTGTTACGATCTCCCCGTTTGTCCAGATGATCGGAATCGAGACGACTGCATAGGATGCTCCGGCGATTTCGTGGACTTCAGCGGATTGTGAAGACTGGAACTTTGCCTCGCTCTTCCTTAGTTCATTTGTTTTCGCCTGTGTTAAAACTGCTTTCGAATCGTGATTGATGATCCGGATCATGCCGTCATTCGGGATGAATGCAGGCAACAATGTACGGGGGGCAACTTGTTCTTCCTTCAATGCGGAGGCGATCGTTTCCGTCTGGTTAGTCAGCCGATCCAGTTCCCCTTCTGTCGTCACTTTATTGAAAAAGTAATAGATTGTGCCATTGATCAGCAGCAGGATAATAAAAAGAAAAATGGTTGAAAAAAGATGGATTTTATTGCGGATGCTCATCTTATTGCTCCTTCAAGACGTAACCGACACCCCGGACCGTCTGGATCAAAGGTGATTCTCCATTGTCGACTTTCTTACGCAAATATCGGATATACACATCGACTACATTCGTATCCCCATAATAATCATAGCCCCACACAGCGGATAAAATCTGGTCCCGATTCAGCACATGTTGCTTGTTTTGAAGAAGATAAACGAGCAGGTCGAACTCCCTGGGTGTCAGTTCAATCTGTTTATTGCCTCGGCTAACCTCTCTTGTCTTCTCGTTGACGATCAGATTACCAAGAATCAACCCCTGCCCTGTTTCCTCTGTCTTACTTAATCCCCTCTTCAACCGTAAGCAAACTCTGACGCGTGCAAGTAATTCCTCGATTTGATACGGCTTCGTAATATAATCGTTCGCACCTTGATCGAGACCGGCCACCTTATCCGGAACCGAATCCCGAGCCGTCAGTAAAATCACCGGGGTGTGCTCGTCATTTGAACGGATCCGTCTTAATACTTCGATACCATTCAATTCCGGTAGCATCACATCCAGTAAGACGAGGTCCCATCGGTCTGAACGGAATTTTTCAAGGCCTGCTAAACCGTCATATGCTGTATCGACTTCATATCCCTCGAATTCAAGTTCAAGCTTGATGACACGGGCAATCTTCTCTTCATCTTCCACGATCAAAATCTTCTTATTGGCCATCATTTTCCCACCTATTTCGCAATCTATGCCATGTTCATTTTCAATTCATTCAGCTTCATTATACGTCTCCAACATTAAAAAATGGTGAGAAAAACCTTAAGTCAACGAAGATTCTGGCATCGCCGCAATGGATTTAGAGCTTAAGAGGATTCTAGTTACATTCATTAAAAAGACCCCCATAGTGGAGGTCTTGAAAATAATCAGGCAAATAAGTCGGTCTTGAATATCAATAGGAGGAAACCGACCATGGCAGTGATGGATTACGTGGTGTACCCTAACCGTTTTAGTTTTTTATCTACAGTCGCTCTTTTTTGTAAATCTTTAATATAATCCATGACGATTCCAAGGCAGAGCAGGACAGTGATCATAACGAGATACATTTTCAGTCAAAATGAAGTGCGCGATCGCTAAGAAAGCTAAAACAGCCAAACTGAAATTTCCGAGTATCGTATATATAACAAGCTTTTTATCATTCATGTCTTCTCATTCCTATTCTTTGCTGCGGTTTCTGTTTTATAAGTCTCTCTTGCTTCAAATGCTTTTCAATTTCTATTTTATTTAATGAGCGTAAAAATTCCTCTAAATACCCATTTTATAGGATAAATAATCAGTTCTGGTATGACGAACAAAAAATCAGCAACCCAGCTATCCTTTTGATTATCTTTTTTTCGATTTCCCATTTCCCGTACTCCTTTTATAAACCAGATCACAGAGTTCCATCATTTAGTATTTTTACGTTTTTCATGCTGTTCGGTTTCAATAATGTAGATTTTTTCTAAGAAAGATCGCCATCGGACCAGACTAGAACCAATTAACTCACTTTTTGTGTGTGTTCTTCTTTTCACTTCTATCACTTTTCCCCACTGTATATAAAAAAGCCTGCCGTTCATACGCCGACAGGCCTTTAGCAATCTTTTATTCTACTACCTTCAGTTCAACCTCACCGAAATGATCGAATACGGCACGATAAGTCCCAAGCTCTAATGGAAATGGACTGAAGAAGGTTCCTGATGAAATCATCATACCTTTCTTCAGACTTTTACCTTGTGAAGCTAACGTATCCTTTAACCAGATAACCGCATTCAACGGGTTATCCAATACATAAGAGGAAGGCCCTTCAGCCACCTCTTCATCCCCGTGATAAACCTTTACAGAGATGTTGTCCAGCGGTATTGCAGGTGTCACTTTTTTCAGCTCACCGACCACTACTTTACCGGTTACCGCATTATCTGCAATCAGTTCTCCAATTGAGATTTTCGGAAACCAATCTTCAATACGGCAATCTGGAATTTCAAGCCCAGGTGCAATCAGACAATTCTCGAGAATTTCTTCTGACCCCGCTGTCGGCGGAATGTCTTCCGTAATTACAAACAGCAGCTCTGCTTCGACAAGTGGATCGAAAAACTCTTTTTTGCTCAATACTCCATCTTTTACGACAGACTGATCTGTCAACGTTCCGTATACGGGAGCGTCTGTATGGAAGATCTTTTGAAGACTTTTGTTCGTCAAACTGATTTTATAGCCTTTAACGGGATCATCCTGATTACCGGTTACTCGGTGAATGAATTCCTGTTGGACTTCATACAATGAGTCCTTTGTTGGAAATCCGTCTGTATTAATAGAAGGAAGCTTTCTTTTCTCCCTATGCGCTGTCAAAAGTGATGTTACGATTTCCTCAGTTTTAGTCATGATGGATATAGCACCCTTTCTATTTAAATTAAGGCATGACCTAGAGTATAAAGGAAAAACACCACTAAATGTGGTGCCTTTTTTAAAACTATAACCCTATTTATTTGAATAATTCAACAGGGAAAAGGATTACTTCCGGGATATAAGTGATAATTAAAAGTATTAATATCAGAATTGCAATTTGCGGAAACAAATATTTAAACATTTTCGGTACACCTATCTTTGCAATAGAAGAAGTAACAAACAAACATACTCCTAATGGTGGTGTGACCATACCGATTGTAAGGTTGACAGCTAAAATTATACCGAAATGTACTGGATCAATACCGCCAGCCAATATCAATGGTAGGAACAATGGTGTGAAAATAGAGACAGCACTGATCGTATCAATAAATGTACCTGCAAGTAACAAGACTAGATTAATAATAAGTAACAATAAAATCGGGTTCTCAGAAACATTCCCCATCATCTCAATTAATTGATTCGGGATTCGGTTGAAAGATAAGAACCAGATAAAAAGTGAAGCACTTCCGATCAAAAAGACAATCGCTGCCGTTGTCTTCGCTGTTTCAAGCATGATTGGCCATAGGTCTTTTAAAGAGATCTCTCTATATACGAACATCCCGATGATCAAGGCATAAACGACAGCTATGACACCAGATTCAGTTGGTGTGAATACCCCTGAAACAATCCCCCCGATGATGATTACCGGCATGATCAAAGCGAGTACAGCATCCTTAGCACCGATTGCCACCTCTTTTAATGTGGCTCTTCGATCACTCGAACGGTATCCTTCTTTTTTCCCTACGTAATAACTGTAAGCCATGAGACCAATACCCATTAACAAACCAGGAATGACCCCAGCTATGAATAGATCCCCGATAGAGACACTTGCGATTACTCCATATAAAATCAAGACGATACTTGGCGGGATGATTGGTCCGATTGTTGCCGATGTCGCCACTAAACTTGATGAAAACCTGACATCATATCCCTCTTTGTTCATAGCTGGAATCATCATGCCGCCAATCGCTGCAGCAGCAGCTATCGCCGTCCCAGTCAATGCAGAAAAGAATATGCTCGCAAGAACCACGACCATAGCTAAACCTCCTGGAAGTGGACCTACAAGTGTTTTTGAAAAATTGATCAAGCGCTTCGAAATACCACCCTTGGACATGATTTCGCCAGCCAAGATAAACAATGGTACAGCTACTAGAGTGAAGTTATTTACCCCGCTGAACACTTTTCTCGGAACATTGGTAAGCAGCCCTGGATCTGCGAGGAAAATCCCAAGAATAGAAATGAACCCTAGTGCGAAGGCAATCGGGATTCGTATGAGTATTAATAGAAACAATAGTACAACTAGCCAAATCATGTAAACACCTTCTTAATATGGTAATAGATCATAAATAGGGCACTCAGCGGTACGGCTAGATATACATAAGCTTTCTGTATAGGTAATATCCCAAGAATCTGCCCTGATGCAAAATTGTCCATCACCAGAAGATAACCGAAGTAAAGAAGGACCACGATTACGATCCCTACAACGATGAATTCAATAATCTCCATAATTTTAGATAAAAGTTTTGGAGCATTTTCCAGCATATCCACTGTCAGATGATCCCGATTTTTGATAGCTAGCGCGGCACCAAACAAGACACTATAGACAAAACTGATCATTAACGCTTCCTGCGACCAGCTCAGAGGCTGTTTCAATACATAACGAAATATGACTTGTAAAAAAGTGATCACTACAGTAGCTGACAAACAGATTGTAATGATGACTTCAAGCAGTTTCCCTAGAAAGGCATCTATTTTATTGAAGACCATACAGCCTCCCCCTTTCTTTAAAATAGGGGATCGACTCACAAGGACCTGACTGGAGTGCCGGGCACATTGTTCAAAAGAGTCATCCCCTACAGTAATTATTGTTTGATTTTATTGATCAAATCTTCAGGTACCTGTGAACTAACAGCGTCTTTTACGTTCTGGGTCGCTTCACGGAATGCATCACGATCTGGTTCAGTGAAGGTTACCCCATTCTCTTCAAGCTTATTTTGGATTTCCTGTGCTTTTTCAGCAAGTGTTTCTCGATGGTATTTGCTAGTTTCTGAAACTGCCTCTTGTACAAGCTTTTGTTGTTCTTCATCGAGCTTGTCCCAAGCACTATTACTCATGACGACGATTGCCGGAGAATAGGTGTGAGCAGTTAATGCTACATGTTTTTGTACCTCGTAAAACTTCATAGAGTCGATCGTAGGTAGTGGATTTTCTTGCCCATCTACCACACCTTGATCAAGTGCAGAATATAGTTCGTTAAAATCGACAGGAGTCGGACTTGCTCCTAAGGCTTTCATGTGAGATTCCCAAACCGGAGCCGGCTGCACTCGTATTTTCAGTCCTTTTACGTCTTCAGGTGTTTTGATTTCTTTTTTATTGTTCGTTAAATGTCTGAAACCTACTTCCCAATAGCCAAGCCCTTTCATATTGTGCTCATCAACTAGACTCAATAGCTCTTTTCCAACTTCACCATCCAATGTACTATAAACATGTTCTGTATCATTAAATAGATACGGGATTCCGAAAACATTCATTTCAGGAACTGTATTTGCAAAAGAACTATCTGCTGCGACAGTCGTCATATCTACAGAACCATCCATGACCTGTTCGATCACGTCTGCTTCACTTCCAAGCGTTGCGTTTCCATGGATTTCCACTTTTACAGAGCCGCCAGTCTTTTCTTCAACCAACTCTTTGAATTTTTCAGCTGCAATATTGTACTGATGAGAATCAGAACCTGAATGCGCGAGCTTGAGCGTTACACTATCACCTTCGCTTCCACCGCCGGAACAAGCTGTCGCAACGACAAGCAACAAGGCAAACAAGCTGACTGTCATTAATTTTTTAACCTTCATTGATCATTTCCTCCCCTTATAACTCTTTTTTATATAATTGAGGTACCCTGCTTGTGAAAATAGGTACATCAGTTCTAACCTTTTTAACCTTCTCTAAATCGAGCACAATCGATAGGGATTCTTCCTCTTCGACCCTACCTTCTATCAATACATCTCCCCACGGGTCAGTCACCATTGAGGTACCACTGAATTCGACACCGTCATAGGAGCCGATCCGATTACAGGACAGCACGTACATCTGGTTTTCAATAGCCCTTGCTTTTTGAAGGGTCATCCAGTGACTTCGGCGTGCTAATGGCCATTCTGCAACAATGAATAAGATTTGGGCGCCTTCGATGGCTAACGAACGGATAAGCTCAGGGAACCGCAAGTCATAACAAATGATGACGCCCATCTTGACACCATCAAGTTCAAAGACTTCCGCCGCTTTTTCTCCTCCAGTTAGGAAGTTTGGCTCATCCAGCATCGGTACAAGATGTACCTTATCGTACTGATAAACTTGCTCACCTTTACGGTTGAAAATGAAAGAAGAATTGTAGATTCTGCCCTTCACTTGATTCGCTACCGAACCCCCGATGATATTGATTTCATATTTAGCTGCCAATTCTTTCAAAAAGCTACACGTAGGTTCACCATCACGATCAGCTAACCCATCTAATTCATCCAAAGTATAAGCAGTCGTCCACATTTCTGGCAGGACAACCGTATCAGGTGCATTTTCATTCACTTCTTTCTCAATCCACGTCTTGACTTTTTGTCTGTTTCTTTCCGGGTCACCTGGGAAAATATCCATTTGGTATAGAGAAAACTTCATCCTTACACCCCCTTATCAATTAAATTATTGATCTCGTATTCAGCCGTTATTTGATCACCATTTGTAGGATCCGAGAATACCATTCTGAACTTGTCTCCGTATTTGAATCCATCCAATAATGGGACAGTCCCAGAAAATACGATGCTATTCTGGAGCGGAACATTTTTTTGAATCAAGTATTCTTTTATTTCTTCGTAAGGTAGGATCGCGTCAATCGTATCCTTTTGGTAGTCGACCCATTCACCATTCAAGTATATTTGTGAAGACAACTCTAACTGGTCCCAATGGCCTTTTACCGTTTCAAACGACCATGCTTTGGCAGCGAATGGTTTGTCACACACTTGTTTCGATTTATTGATGTCAACGGTCTCAAGTGAGCGGTCGGTGTGATCACTGCCAACTGTGACATAGACCTCATTTGAAGAATTACCGAATATCAATACGATCTCAGCTTCACCACTCGTTTTATCACCGATTACTTCAATGTTCTGCCTATGGCTTAAACTGCTTGTGCTGACTGGATATAGTGAAGGGACTTCTTCAGGTTCTGGGACGCCAATTTCAGCGAGTTCCTTTACATGCTCCCACGTTTTTTCTTTAATTCTCCCTGCATAACCGATACAATATGCTTTATTGATTTCAAGTTCCTTCATTTCGCCCTCAATTTCCACTATAAAAGGGTTACTTTTTTTCTTTTCATCTGTATAATTCATAATTCCCCCACCTGTTAACGCTTACATTGTTGTAATGATAAGCTTAGTTATTTTCAACGGATCTTACTGTTTCCCAAGTCTTTTCTAAGTGACCGATCATCAATTCTTTTGCTTTTGAAGCATCATGGGCTTCTAAAGCGTCGATGATTTCTTTATGTTCCCGGATGACTTCCTCCATTCGGCCTTCCTTCATCAAGGCAGTGTGACCGATCAACCGTGTAAGATTATAAACCTCTTTTAGAATTTGTTCTAACAGATTTTGGTCTGCAAACTCTAAGATTTTTCTATGGAAGAATTGGTCTAGTTCGATATAGTTGATACGATTATTAGCTGTCATGGCTTCTTCTTGACTATTGACAATTTCTCTAAGTAGTTGGATTTGTTCCTTAGTGACCACTGTAGCCAAATTCCTTAAACCTTCTGCCTCAATAGAACGGCGCAGGAAAATGATTTGGTCTTTTTCACTTTCCGTTATTTCCCTCACCTTGAAGCCTTTTCTGGGTATATGGACCAATAGCCCTTCTTTAAGCAACTCAGAAACAGCTTCTCTTATCGGTGTCCGTGATGTTTCTAACGTTTCAGCGAGTGATGTCTCCGTCAGCATCTCGTGCTTTGGAATCATACCTGTCAGAATCGCATTTTTGATTTGTTCGTAAACGATTTCCTTCGTCGTCTTTTTCTTTTTAACCGGTTTCATTTTAAAATTTTCCATAAAAAACCTCTCTAAATGTATAATGTATACATTGTACATAATACAGTATAATTTTCAGAAATGTCAATATTAACAGTAAACTACCTATTCGGTAATTTTAACCAAAAAGAAAACTGCCGATTAAATCGACAGTTCATTTAACAGATTTTATGCTGATCGGACATCCTTCTTCGGTTTTAAAGGTTCAGAAAGCTTACTTCCCCATTTCGTCGTCATCAGATAAGCATATTGGTAGATCGGGCTTTGGATGAACGTAATGACGAATGTGAAAATGAAGACAGGTCCGCCCAGCAGCCATCCCAATAGGAGCACAATGCTTTCAACCATGATACGGACCCGGCTGATCGACATTCCAAGTTTGTCGGATATCGAAAGCATGAAACCATCCCGTGGTCCAGCACCGATCCTTGCTCCCGAATACATCCCTCCTCCAATTCCCATCAGGACAATCCCCAGAATCAAGACAAGGACATCAGTAAAAATGGAAGATGATTTCGGAAAAATTTCGAGATAGAGGAACAAGTCGACCAGCGGCCCGACAGCTAAAGCATTCAGAAAAGTCCCAATGTTTATGTAGCTCCGATCCAAAAAGAAGGAGACGATGACAAGAAACAGCCCTACCAGAACAGCCCATGTCCCGATTGTAAGGCCGAATTTTTCAAATAAAGCGATGTTCAGTACATCCCATGGATGGACCCCCAAATGCTGCACTTGGATCGCTGTCGAAATCCCATAGCTGAAAATGATCAGCCCAAGGATAAAAAAAGGAGTTTGCACGCGGAGTTTCATATGTTGCGCCTTCTTTCAAAATATTAAGTTATTTCATTTTATTTTAAAATAGCGTTTAATACAATTGATTAGTATCAAAAAACCCCTTTTTAAAAAAGGGGTTGGATAGTTAAAAACACTATTTTACCAATTGATATGAGGTTGGGTAGGGTCAGGATCATTTTCTTCAAGGAATTCCTGTAAGCCTGAAAGATCATCACTATTAATCAAATCGACTCCTGTGTCCAATAGTTCCTTCCATACTGCTTTCCTTTCTTCCGAAGCGCTGTCTGGAGTTGCCCAGAATCGGACGATCTGCCCATTTTCATGAGCTGTGGAAACAATCCTTTCCAGCTTTTTCTTTTCATCTTCCGGCATCTCCCCTTCTCCAGTCCATGAGAAATGGTTATTCCAATTGTCGCTGATCACCGGCATGAACTTATTGCTGACATCGGAACCGAGATCGCTCATCCGTCCATCATACGTAGCATATCTGATTTTCTGTTCCTCCATTAAGCTACGGGGACGGTTTCCTGAAACGATCACGGTTACAGAACCAGGTTTTACGCCTGATGGTACAAATTTCGTAAGCATAGCCTGATAGTTATGAAGCTGTTCATGTAATTCACGGTATGTAGCTTCATCTTCAGATTTAATATCGATCCAGAGGAGGAAGTCTTGCTGGGAGCCTGGATAGACCGACCCTTGGTTATTCTTGACAGTCTCCATCAATGGGTCTAAATAAAGAGATTCCAATGTACGTCCTGGCTGGATCTCTTCTTCATCATGAGCAACAAAAAGGTCCCCATCTTTCAGCCATACATCGGCTTCCACACTGGTGAAACCATGATCCAATGCATCCAACAACGGTCGGTCGTGCCAGTAATCATTATGGGCGTGAGCTTTAGAAAGAGGCTGAATAGACGATTCTTCCTTTGAGGATTTTGCATCAACAGCCGCTACAGTTGAAAATATCATTAAAAAGGCTGTAACGACGAAGGTGAACGTTAAGAACCAATTTTTCATCATTTTTGACCTCCTATAGTTTGTTCGCATTTAATACTATAGGAGCCCGATTCAAATTCAATATTATTCTTAATACTTAACTAAACCTTTAAATCCAATTTACAACGTAATAATCAATGAAAAAGTTCTGCTAGCATAACAGCAGAACTTTTAAACGGAAGAAGATTTTTGGATGCTGAAACACGGTTTCCCGCATATTCAGCTCGTTACCAATATAGTTTGGCTCTTTACCAATATTTTCAAGTTCTTTACCAATAAATAAACAAAGTTATCCAATATTTGTGTAGAATTACACTTTTACCTTAAAAAAACTTACTCTTTGAGAATCTGATTCACCCGGTTCTGCATCGATAGAATTACGGTTCGCTTATACCTGGCGCCTAATAACAAAACTTTGATCTGCTGGTAGCGGGACAGTTTTTGAAAACGTGGTTCTTTTTTCAGGAATGCACGCACGATCGACCAGCTTTTCGGTGCCAGCGGAAAATCGTCCAATGGCTGCTTGTTTCGGATTCGTAAAATGATCGCTTTCACACACGATGGATCGCTGTCATCAACAATACAAGGGGCATAAACGTTCCGCGTCTGGTTTCGCAAGTGATCGTAGCGTTCCCTTCCACTCAAAAGGGTATAACTACCGTCTGCCCGGTTCCTCTTCACAACCAAGATATACATGCAATCCCACATCAGATACTGAAGTTTCTTGATATGTTCGGTGATTTTCACTGATAAATCTGGCTTTATCTTACTCAGCGGGATATACTGCACTGTGAATTTCATCTATACCCTCCCCCTGTCCCTGAGCTGGATTCATTTTACACATTATATGAAAGTATTGGGCGAATGTGACTGTGTCCATTCTTCATTATTCAATGGACAATCGGTACGTTCAACTATACAACCTGTCTACCTCCTGAATAAGATAATATAGTTTCCTTTGCAGTTCAGGAGGTGGTAAATTTGCAAAAGTATAACGTTAGGTTGAGCGGCAATAATCAAGTTCCAGTAGTGGATACAGACGCTTTCGGGGTGGCTAAGTTGGTTGCAAATAGTGATAAAACCAAAATCAGGTTCATTTTCAAAGTGGATGACATCCACAATTTCGTACAAGCACATATCCATTTCGGTGCTATCGGACAAAACGGCCAAGCGGCAGTCTTTTTAAAAGGAGATGAGCTTTCTTCATTTGAAGAGCAATCCAGTACAGGTATCCAAAAAGGGCTTATAGTGGGTATTATTACAGATAAAAATATTATTAGTAATGATGAAGGCATAGATAATGTAAGTGACTTGATCCTTCTTATGGATGAAGGGCTTACTTATATCAATGTATACACTGAACAAAATCCAGAGGGTGAAATCAGGGGACAAATCATTCCAGTACGAAAACGGCCGAGTTTCTAATATACCCTTCAAAAAACACCTCCAATTTATTAGAGGTGTTCTTCATTTTCATTATTTAAAAGTTTAAACTAAGAAGAACTGCCACCATATGTGTTGGACAGTCCTCAAGTCTAAGCATCTATTTGTTCAGGCTTATTTTTCTCAGTATTGTCAATCAGCGTTGTACCGACAAGATCTCCGGTTACATTCAATGCCGTACAGCCCATTCCAACGAGTGCATCGACAGCTGTCAATAACGCTACAACTTCCATTGGAAGACCGACCTGTGCAAACACTGTTGCAATCATGATAATGCCAGCGCCTGGAACACCTGCAGTACCGATCGAAGCTAACTTTCCGACGATCACTATCGCAAGCATATCCGTAAAACTTAGAGACATGCCAGTATAGTTAGCTGCAAAGACTGCAGATATGGCAATACGTATTACAGCCCCGTCCATGTTCACCGTCGCCCCCAATGGAAGACTAAAACTATAAAGGCCTTTTGAAAAAGTCCTAAATTCTTACCTGCATCAAGAGTCAAAGGAAGTGTCCCAGAACTGCTTTGCGTGGCAAAAGCGGTTATCATCGGCGTACGTGCGTATTTGAAAAATTCAATAGGATTCGTTTTGAAGAGCACCAGTAAAAGCAGGTAGATCCCGACTTGAACGAATAATGCGATATAAAGGACCACAATCATGTTCCCTAAAGACAAGATCGTCTCAAGACCTTGCTTACCGATTGTTTCGGCTAGAATCGCAAAAATACCGATTGGAACGTAATACAGGATGACCTTCAAGATTTTAAACGTTGCTTCATTCAATGCTTGAATCACTTTATAGACATGTTCACCTAACTCGGCATGCTGCTCCGAGTTCCTCAATCCGGATCGCAAGACCGAATGCAAGGGCAGTGAAGATGATCCCAAGTAAATTCAATTCATGGAAAGCGCTGATAATATTCCTCGGAACAATGTTCAAAAGGACATTGATGACACCGGGGTTTCTCTGGCACTTCCACCGTTTCATCTGTTTCAAGTGAAAGACCCGCTCCAGGTTCAAAAATCCATCCAACAGTCAAGCCTACGATTATTGCGACAGCTGAAGTTACTACATAATAAAGGAATACCTTCGAACCCATCCGCCCCAGATGACGTGATCGAGTCATGTTCACACCGACGATCAAGGTAAATAAAACAAGAGGAATGATAAGAAATTGAAGCAGACGAAGCAACAGTTCACCTAGTGGTGCCAAGACTGCTGATTGTTCACCAAAAAGAATACCAGTAAAAATCCCAAGAATTAGTGCGACGGTAATCATGATAATTAAAGAGGTATTCAAGTAACCCCGTATCAGTCTTTTCATTTGAATTCTCCCTCCCTACAAGTCATATTAAACTCATACAATTAGTAGGGATTAAGGTGCATGATATCTTCTATCATGTCAAGGAAACAGCTTGTTCAGGGTCCATAAGTCATCCATTCAGCTGGACCAACGTTTCCAACACATGATCGATCAATGCAGGGATATCCTGGATTTGATCTTCGTTGATTTTACGATTGAACCCCACTTCAATCTTGTTCATAAACTTGGTCTGATCAGGGCTATAATCGAAGGAAATCGTCTGAGTGAGCGGGCGTTGATCCCAGATGGTTTGCATGATCTGTTCGATTTGTCCGCAATCGTTCTGCACATCTTCTATTTCCTTATAAAAGCGGATCAATAGTGTGCAGCCTGGATTTTCCCCTGAAGAATCCATGATTTCCGCCGATAAATCTTCGAGTGACGATGCTAAGAAAATTTCTGCTGTGACATCCTGTTGATCGGAAAGGATGAACTGAAGGCTGAAGGCTCTGGACATCGAGGCCATCTCCATTTTATCTGTCCGATTGCTGACTGTTACTTCTCCGCTCATATTATCGAGGTCATATACATAGTTTTCAAAGGCCACTTTTAAATTATCAAAAATAGTAGGATCATTCATTGCCATTCCACTCTTTCTACACTTAGAGAAGTTTTTATACATCTTACCACTTTTTGGTTATTTTCATTCGTTATGATAAATACCAAAATAAAAGGACTGCCCTATTCTGACAGTCCTTTTATACATTTTTGTTCAGTTGAGCTTCTTTTGATCCTTACTTCGTATTGTAATTGTGTAAGAATCACCTTTCACCTTATCCTTCATTTCTTCCGAGTTCAGGAAATCCTCGATGACTTTTTCCATCTCTTCGCCGTATTCCTTAGCATCTGGGTCCGTGCTTTTGACCGAAGATTTGAAGATGATCTCGGGGGCAGGGTGTACGGAATAGGCTAACCCTGTAATTTTATAAACCTTTTTACCTAGCAGGTCTTCCCCAACGAGATGAAGTATATTTGCCCATCTGGCTTCTTGTTCTCTTTTTTCGAGATCGACCTTCTTGATCTCAACAGGATATGTCTCGATGTCATTCGTTTTGACCACATTACTGATCAATGCTTCAATCTTATCAAGTTGTGCCTCAGACTCTGTATCTGGGACCTCAACCAGTATTCCTCGATCAAATTTGTTATTGGTGATACTCAATGTAAGAATGTCATATCCCTGATTTTCCAATTCGTCATTGATCTTCTTGTGCAAGAACTCATTTTCTTCTAGTCTTTTTTGGTCTTTTTCACTCATTTTCATAAATTCTTCATTTACTTCGGCCCGGCTCACTTTTACTGTATAGGCATCATAGTTCCTGGAACCAAGGATATGGTAGGCTGTCTTTTCAACTTCTTCTTTTATCTCGTTGAAATATTCTTCAGAGCCTTTGATCCGAATACTAATCTCTTTTCCATCCTGATATGATACCCCGACTCCTGAGATTGGATAATCCATTTTTTCCAATTCTTCAGCAATGTCACTGACAACAAGATCGGATTCAAATATCTGGCCTAAGTATGGAAGCTTCGAGGCCATCTTCGCCATGACAGGTGAGACGAAAGCTGAAGCGATGAACAACCCGACGAATAAGACGACAGCAGTGCAAACATAAGTTGCTTTTTTAGAGAACCATCCGTTTTTGGCCCGCTTATTCACTCCCTGGCTGTTATTCAGTTCGGCTTTCGCATTTTCAACCCCCATTTTCGCCCGATTATGTAGTTCTTTCGGGATTTTGATCTTCTCTAATTCATGCTTCAATTTATTGTTCATATACATCATCCTTTTGGACTTTTTTTCGGAGTTTATCCAGCCCCCGATATAAAACGGATTTCACTGTACCTAAAGGTGATTCGACAATATCAGCTATCTCGTTCAACTTGTAACCGTAGTAGTATTTCAGCAGCACGATCTGTTTTTCGTTTTCATTCAGGGTCTCAATCAATTCCTGCAAGGAGATCGACAGCGGAATATCTTCGTCTTTTGAGCGGATGTTATCTGTGTATTTTGGATTCAGATGAATGACCTTCTGTTGTTTCCTTAACAGATCGATCGCGCAACTTATCGTGATTTTAATCAGCCATGTTTTGAAAAACTCGGGGTTTTTCAACGTGTTGATTTTCTTGAAAGACCGATACGCTGTTTCTTGCACGACATCCAGAGCATCATCCTGATTTTTGACATACAGATATGCTGTTCGATAGATATCTATCTCGTATTTCTGGAATAGTTCCAAGAAAGCTTGATCATCGCCTTTCTTCGCTTCATTTACCAGCTCGATAATTTGACTCACCCTCTTTTCTATTTGGTTTTCATTCATTAGACGACCGGATCGGCAATTTGGCTTAATTTTTTTATCTGAAATAAATTCCATCAGGAAACTGTAATAATTGAAAAAAGTAAAAAAACCTGATCCATAAAAACGAATCAGGCATAGGATAAACCCTATCATGTCTATTAAAAGAGGCGGTTGTGTCAGGCAAAGCTGACAAATTTTACTGTTCGGCAATCAAATGTCACAATGCCGTTCGTAGTCGTATCTAGCCCTGTTACACAACAAGTCTTCTTATCAAAGCACAAAAACGTCAGAGTAATTGTGGATCCGCCGCCAAAAGAAACAGTCACTGTCGTACCTGGTCTTAAATCACAGAAAGTTTCACAAGTACAAAAATGTGAACTGAAACAAGAGTTGGAACATGAACTATGAGAACATGAGCAAGACTTCTTAAGTGAATGGCGGCAAGAGCTAGAAAAAGACTGAGAACATGAACAACTCATATTCGTATTCCCTCCTTTCTATGGGGGAATACTATATTCTATTAATCTAGCAACCGAAAAGTATAGACACGTTTACTAGATTTAAAAGATTTGGTGCCAGGCACGAAAATTCTCCCCTTCTGCCCTAAAGGTTTTCAGAAGGTGCCAGGCACCGAAGCGGAACCATTGGAGCTGTTGTGATTTGAAACAGTGCCAGGCACCGAAGCGGAACCCTTGGGGCTGTTGGGATTTGAAACAGTGCCTGGCACCGAAACGGAACCGTTGGCGCCGTTGGGGTTTGAAACGGTGCCAGGCACCGTCACCAGTAGAACAATACAGAGGTCATGATGACGATGAACCATAAGAGCGAGGCGGGGATCCCCACTTTAAGCAGGTCTGTTTCAGAAAAATAGCCGTAAGAATGACTGATCAGATGGACCGGTGATTGGGTGATCAGCAAGAACCCTGGCACCCCGGTCAGAAATACGGCCATGGCGACAACTAATGGTGAAAAATCCGGGATATCCTGGCCAATTGTAATCGCTAGTGGAATCATGATACTCAAAAACCCGAGGATATTGACAAAGATGATCCTCAACAGGATGGTACAGATGATCAACACAAAAACGACCAACAGTGGTGATTGGCTGGATAATGTGCCCAAGAGCTGATCCGAAATCCATTTGATCGCTCCTGTCTTGATCAACATTCCGGATACCATCAGGGTGCTAGCAAAAAACAGCATCATGTCCCAATCGATCGACTTCCTCGCCGTTTCCCAGTTCCAAACCCCGACAACTGGCAGGATGGTCAGTGTTGCACTCAACAAACCGATCAGTGAAATAGAGTACCCGTGCCAGCTATGTGTTGCCCATAACAGGATCGTCATCGCCATGATCCCCATCACTTTTTTCTCTGGTAGACTGATTCTCCCGAGCTCCCCGATTTTTTCATCCAATAAGCGCATCAATAGTTTTCGATCGATATTTTCTGGCGGGAATAGATACATAAACAACAGCCACAAAAGCAGGACAAAAATGAAAATAGGAGGAATGAAATAATAGAGCCACTTGACGTAATTGAGATCAGGAGAAACTTCCGAAAAGAGACCGAACGTGTAGATCGTCGAGCTTGCCCCGGTCGCAACCACAGCCCCGGAAATCGCAACCAAATACGCGATCCCGATGAATAGCGATTTTGCCAGTTTTTCAGTCTGCCGGATCTTATCCAAACTTTGTACTAAACGATCAAGGACGGAGGATACTAGGCTCCCTTTCCCTACATTCGAAGGGATAAGCATCGACAAAACGAACATCAAAATGAAAGAAAATAAGATCAATAGCCTGCCTGACCCGCCGGACAATTTGAGCATCTTCAGAGATACCCGGCTTGCAAGCCCCGTACTAATGAACGCCCGCGAAATGATGAATGTGGAAAAGAGCAGCCAGACGATGTCCGTGCTGAAATAGGCGAGCGTCTCTTCATAACTGAAAAAATGTAAAGAGAGAATCAAGATTAATAGAATCGAACTGAACGCAAGCGGGAACACCCTGCCGATCCACAGCATCTGGATGATGACTAATGTGATGGCAGCCTGAACTTTGATATCCCAATGAAAAAAAGGCAAGAAAAAGACCAAGTATAAAATCAGTGATAGTGAACCTACGAGGACCTTCTTATCCATGTAAAGACTCCTTGAAGTCGAAAAGCCACCAGATCGAGGTGGCTTCCCATCATTTCGTTACTTGCGAATGAGACGGCTATATTTTGCGGCAGATTCACCCGCCAATTTTCCAAACACAGCGCCCGACATCAAGCCTGAACCACCAGGATAGTTTTCATAAAAGATGCCTCCGACCATTTCTCCTGCAGCGAACAGCCCATCTAAAGTTCCGTCGCTCTTACGTAAAACTTCTCCTTCTGGACTGACACGCAATCCACCGAATGAGAATGTGATGCCACATGTAACTGGGAATGCATAAAACGGTCCTTTCTCGATCGGCAAAGCCCAGTTCGTTTTCGGAGGATTGATTCCTTCCGTTCCTTTTCCGTCTTTTACAGTAGGATTGTAGTCGCCAGGTCGAACTGCTTCATTATACTTTTCAATCGTTTTTAAAAATTGTGCCTTATCGACGGGCAGCTGGTCGACAAGATCTTCGAGGCGGTCCGCTTGGTAAAAGGTCGCTTCTTCAAGGTCGTATTCTTTTCGAAGCATCGGACGTACCTGCGAATCATAAATCTGATAGGCGACATGGTCCGGCTGCTTCAGAATTTCCCTGCCGTATTTCGCATACGTATAGTTCCGGAAATCCGCCCCTTCGTCGACAAAACGCTTTCCATCTTTATTCAGCATAATACTGAGCGGATATGAATGCTTTTTATAAATATCACCAGGTTTTGTAAAATCCCCGACCTTTGGGGCGTTCGCGTCTGTACCGATCGAATGGCACCCTGCCCAATTGCCGAACTTCTCGGCACCGACGTCTAATGCCATGGAAAGGCCTTCACCCGTGTTATATTCTGTTCCGCGAACGATTGCTGCTTCCCATTCGTCTCCCATCTGTTCAGAGCGTATTTGCTTATTCGCTTCAAAACTCCCGCAGGCAAGGACAACACTAGATGCATTGACTTCCAGGGATTGACCATCCTTCTCTACGACAACACCTGCTACCCGATCTTCTTCCTTCTTAAGCTCTTTTGCAGCTGATTCATACCAGATCTCGATGCCAAGTTCTTCGACTCGGTTAAAAAGGCTCGTCATCAAGCCGATCCCTTTGTTCTCGGTCTTGACTGGAAGTCCTCCCCAGAAATGGAACTTGCCTTCTTTTTCAAAGGACTGATTGCCATAGTTCAATTCGAACTTGACGCCATGGCCCTTCATCCACTTGATCGTTTCATACGAACGGTTGACCAGCTGATCGGCTAGATCCGGATCGCTTTTACCGCTGTTTACCCGCATCAAATCTTCATAGTAGGCTGAAGGCGAATATTCTGGCATGACGATTTTTTCTGCTTGTTCATCTGTGACATCCGGCATCAGTTTTAAAATATCCTCGAGATCATTGTAAGCGAATCGGATCGCTCCATCAGTGAAGTAAGAATTACCACCTCGCTTATGTTCAGGCGCTTTTTCTAAAACCAATACGCTAGCCCCGCCTTCACGAGCGGAAATAGCCGCACACAATGCGGCATTCCCCGAACCCACGACAACGACATCGTAATTTTGACTATACGTTTTTTGATCAGACATTCGGTTTCCTCCTCTATTTAATGAATAACTCTATAACGTACTGGATTGATCAATGTTATCCGATTTCTTCTTTTTGAAGGCTTTGATGACAAGCGGGTAAAAAAGAGAGATCAGCGTCAGGACGACCAAGCCGATACTAACTGGTGTCGCAACAAAAATATCAAGACTTCCATTCGAAGACAGAAGCGCTTTCCGGAAGTTCTGTTCCATTTCCGACCCTACGATCAAAGCCAGAACGAGTGGTGCGATCGGGAAATCGAACACCTTCATGAAAAGCCCGAACACACCGAAAATGAGCAATAAGAAAAAGTCGATCACATTATAGCTGAGTGTATAGGTACCGATAAAAGCCAAAAGGACAATAATTGGGTACAATACTTTTGCCGGTGTATCGAGAATCTTGATCAATAACCCGACCAGCAGGATATTGACGATGACTAAAGCAATATTCCCAAGGAACATACTGTTGATCAAAGTCCAGGCGATTTCAGGCTGGTTTTCAAACAACAGCGGACCAGGCCTCAGCCCCAGCATGATAAGAGCACCGAGCATGACGGCTGTCGTTCCTGAGCCAGGAATCCCCATAGTAAGCAACGGAATCATCGCTCCTACTGAAGCCGCATTGTTCGCAGATTCTGGTGCAGCTAAGCCTTCCACTGCCCCATCACCGAACTCCTCTGGTTTCTTGGAAATTTGTTTTTCAGTCGAATAACTGATCATCGATGCGATCGAGCCGCCTGCCCCTGGCAATACGCCGATGATGAATCCGAGCGGTCCGCTGCGCAGGATCGGCCATTTCGATCTTTTCCATTGTTCCTTCGTGAACCAGATCTTCCCGACTTTTTTCTTTTCTTTTTTCTCATGATCAATCGTAAGGAAGTTGTAGAGCACCTCACCGATTGCATACACCCCGATAATGACGATCAGGAAATCGATCCCGTCACTCAAGTGAGGCACACCCATCGTAAAACGGTAAACCCCTGTTTGTGTATCGATGCCGACCGTGCTGAGCAGTAGCCCAAGCAGCATCGCGATGAATCCTTTCACCATCCTCCCGAGTGAAAGCGAAACGATCGCGGACAATGTGAGTATCATCAATAGAAAGTACTCTGCCGGACCGAACTTCAAGGCAAAATCTGCAAGCGGTTTCGCAAGGAAAATGAACCCGATGACCGCCATGATCCCGCCAATGAAGGATGCGACCGCTGATATCGCTAACGCTTGCCCAGCCTGTCCTTTCCTCGCCATCGGATAACCGTCGAATGTGGCAGCGATCGCGGATCCATCACCTGGTGTATTCAAGAGAATCGAACTACGCGAGCCTCCATACATTGCACCATAATAAATCGCAGCCATCAGGATGATTGCGCTGACTGGTTCCATCCCGAAAGTGACAGGGATCAGTACGGCCACTGCAGTCGCCGGTCCCAACCCGGGGAGCATGCCGACGATCGTACCTAATATACCGCCGATGATCACCCACATGATGTTGATCGGTTCCAAAGATGTCATAAAACCATTGATGAAGCTGTTTATATCCATACGGTCACCTCCTAAGGTAAACTCACTCCGAGTAATTCACTGAATGCGTACCAAGTAATGAAGGAAAAGCAGAGAGAAACGATGATGTTCGCCTTCCACTTTTTCACACCATTAAGGAAAAATAATAAGGCCCCTAAAAACAGGATTGTCGCAATAAGGAAGCCGGTCTGTTCAAAAATGAACGCGTATCCGATTCCGAGGAGGACTGTCACGAAAATCAGTTTCGGTGTCCTCCCAGCAATCAACAGCCTGATATTTTCATCCTCCTTTTGGAGGTTCTTCAGCTCTTGAAAAAGATATCCAATACAGAAAATCAGCATCAGAACACTGAGCCCGATCGGAAAATAAAGAGGACCATTCGGATTCCCCAGATTCGCTTTCGGCACATTGAACGATGCAATCAAGAAGATGCCGCTTATGATAAGCAATACGATTGGAAAAGCTAGTTTGATAGCCTTCATGGAAATCGCTCCTTTCCTTAAAAATCAGGTGTTGACCCTGATCTGAGCATAGAGTCAACACCTTTTTTAGGCTGGTTTGGCCGTAGCCGAACCGATATCGCCGATAATTTTAATAATCGCTGATATATCTCAATAATCGTGATATATCTCAATTATCCGCCGATAAAACGTTCACTTCCGCCGATCACCAGAGCCTCTTAATTCACGAGGCCTGAATCATTGACGAGTTTTTCATACAACTCGTGCTGTTCTTGCATGAATTTCTTCGATTCTTCGCTGTCTTTATAAAAATCTTCCCAGTTGTTGTTTTCCAAGAGTTTTTGCCAATCTTCGGTCTCGACCATCTTTTTGATTTTTTCATCCCAATACGCGATCTCTTCTTCAGTCATATCCGGAGGTCCCATGATTCCGCGCCAGTGAGGGAAAACCATGTCTACGCCTTCCTCTGTCCAAGTTGGAACATCATCAAGATCTTCAAGTCTTTCTTCAGAGGAAACAGCCAAGATTTTCAGTTTTCCAGCAAGGTGTTGATCTTTCACTTCAGAAAGTGAAGTTGTAACCGCATCGACATGGCCACCTAATAAGGCTGTTACGACATCTCCTCCACCTTCATAGACAAGGAAATTGAGCTGCGCCGGATCCACTCCGTATTCACTAGCTGCTTGTACAATGGATAAATGGTCATCGTTTCCGAGTCCTGGACCTACTCCGATCTTGACCGACTTTGGATCGGATTTTAACTGTTCCATCAATTCAGAAGCAGATTCATATTCCGAGTTAACTGGTACTGCTAGCGCCTGCCACTCTGTAGCGAGCGTAGCGATCGGCGTGAACTCCTCATAGCTCAGGTCACTCTGTCCAAGCAATTCATTGGTTAAAACTAAGCTCGAATTGATCGCCAAATGGTGAGAGTCTTTGGACTTCAAATACTTCCATCCAGTTTCCCCTCCACCGCCAGGCTTATTGACGACATTGATGTTTTTGTCGACTAAATCATTATCCCGCAATGCTTTTTGGACCGAACGTGCTGTCAGATCCCATCCGCCACCTGGTGAAGCAGGCGCAATCAGTTCAAGATTCTTGGCCGGAAACTCTTTATTCGCCCCTGAACTACCTAACGAACAAGCTGATAAAAGTAAAACAACGAGCAATAATACCGATAGCTTTTTCATACGTGATACACCCCTAAGAGAAAGATTTATTATAGACATCCTACCTTTTGAAATTTTCAATGTAAACGTTTCCAAAATATTGTTTTTTAAAAATTTAAACAACTTTTTGTTCATTTTGTTCACGGAATACCTAGTTATTCGATAACGTATGGATTTTTTGCCTCACAAAATCCTACTAATTGGTTTTTCCAGGTTGAAGAAATTTGGATGCTCCTATTGCTCTGTTCATTGAATATCCTAGAAATTTCGGATAAAATCCTAGAAATTTTGCACGTAATTCTGGAATTTTCAATAACAATCCTGGAAAATGGCAACCAAAAACCCAGCGCCGCTGTTTCCATGCTAAAATTTATAATAAGAAAAACCCTGCATAAGTGGGCACAGAATGTCGGATGGGTACATTCAACTCCTGCTAATCTATTGATGAAGGAGGTCATATCAATGGATTTGATGAAAAATTTCAACAGTGCAATTGCCTATATCGAGGAAAACCTAACGGACGAAATCGACTTTAAAGAAGTTGCAAGACGTGCCTATTGCTCGGAATATCATTTCAAAAGGATGTTTTCCTTCCTTTCAGGGATCACTCTCTCAGAATATATCCGCCGCAGGCGCCTTACTCTTGCCGCATTCGAGCTAAGAGAAAGCAATGTAAAAGTGATCGATATCGCCATTAAATATGGGTACAACTCACCAGATTCTTTTGCAAGAGCCTTTCAAAACCTACATGGTCTAACACCCTCAGCAGCCAGAAATAATGGCCATTCACTCAAATCCTTTCCACGTATGACCATCCAGTTATCGATTAAAGGAGGAACTGAAATGAACTACCGAATTGAAGAGAAAGATGCGTTTCGAATAGTTGGCATCAAAAAGAGAGTATCCATTATTTTCCATGGCGTCAATCCAGAGATTGCCTCAATGTGGAAAACATTAAATGACGAAAAGATAAATAATCTCAAGAAACTTTCAGATGTTAAGCCTTTGGGACTGATTCAAGCGTCTACGAACTTTTCTGAAGGACGAATGGAGGAAAAGGGGGAACTTGATCATTATATAGGTGCGGCAACAACGAAAAAATGCCCCGATAATCTGGCACAATTACAAGTTCCTGCCTCGACATGGGCTATATTCGAATCGATCGGCCCATTCCCTGAAACTCTTCAAGATATTTGGGGACGCATTTATTCGGAATGGTTCCCATCTTCCAACTATGAACAAAAAGAAGGTCCAGAAATACTGTGGAATGCAGATAAAGATGTTTCCTCTCCAACTTTTAAAAGTGAAATATGGATACCTGTTTTAAAGAAGTAAACTTGAAAAGAGCTGTTCATGCAGCTCTTTTTGTGATGAATCAACCTAGCTGATCAAAAAAACCATATAGCACACTTTCTGGTTTTGATTTACACTTTAAGCTGAAGACAAATAATATGGTGATGCGGTTGTTTAAACTATTATTAATTGAAGATGATGTAACGTTGTATGAAGAGATCAAGGATCGGCTGGCTCAGTGGTCCTATGAGGTGTATGGGATTACAGATTTCAATGATGTGTTGCAAGAATTTACAAAGATAAAGCCTCATTTAGTAATCATTGATATCCAATTGCCGAAATTCGATGGCTTTCATTGGTGCCGTATGATCCGGTCCCATTCAAAGGTTCCGATCATATTTCTATCATCACGCGATCATCCTACTGATATGGTCATGTCCATGCAGCTGGGTGCTGATGATTTCATCCAGAAACCTTTTCATTTTGACGTGCTTATTGCAAAAATACAAGCGATTTTGCGTCGCGTTTATAACTATAATACGGAACAGGTCACCCTTAAAACGTGGTGCGGTGCAACGGTTGACTATGAGAAGAATAAAGTAAGCAAAGAGGCAGGATCGATCGAATTGACAAAGAATGAGATGTTTATTTTAAAGCTGCTGATCGAACAAAAAAATAAAGTTGTAAGCCGAGAAAAGTTAATCAACAGTTTATGGGATGATAAACGTTATATAAGCGATAACACCTTGACAGTCAATGTAAACCGTTTGCGGAAACGCCTGGATGAGATTGGATTAGGCCATTTCATCGGAACGAAAGTTGGACAGGGGTACATTGCAACTGAAGAGGAAAATCCATATGCTTAAGACCTATTTAAAAGAAAGGAGCAGCTGGATTCTTCTATTTGTATCGCTGCAACTCCTTGTTCTTTTCATCGCCTATATCGATGCGGCGATCCCAGTCGGATCCATCATTTATATCGTCTTTTTATCGATCCTTCTCTTTTCTATTTTCCTGATCATTCGCTTTAAGAAGGAAACGATATTTTATAAAGCTTTAGAAGAACGGGAAAACCATTTTGATACCACTGATATCCCGAATGCATCCAGTCCTTTTGAAAGAATCATCGAAAAAAGCATGACAGACCAGGCAGAACTGCTGAAAAAAGCAGCTTCAGAAAATCGAATGGCGTTGGAACAAGAGAAGGATGAATTATTATCTTGGATCCATGAAGTCAAAACACCATTGACAGCCATGCATTTGATGATAGAGCGCCTGGAGGATCAGTCATTGAAAGCTCACCTGACTTATGAATGGCTTCGTATCCATTTGCTGCTCGATCGACAGCTCCATCAAAAACGCATCCCTTTTATTGAAAATGATCTATTCATCGAGCAGTTAGAATTGGAACCGTTAATTTTCAATGAAATCAAGACGATACAAACATGGTGTATTCAAAAAGGGCTAGGATTTGAGATCGAATTAGAAGAAACGAAAGTGCTCAGCGATACAAAATGGCTGTCTTTCATCCTCAGACAACTGTTGACGAACGCTGTCAAATATAGCGAGGCATCTGAAATCCTTATCTACAGCTATCATCAAGAAGGGCAAACGATCCTGCAGGTGAAAGATTTCGGTCGAGGAATCGATCCAAAGGATCTGCCCCGGATATTTGATAAAGGGTTTACTTCTACGAAACATCATCATGATCGTGGATCGACAGGCATGGGGTTGTACCTTGCTAAAAAAGTGGCAGACCCTTTATTGATCGATATTCAAGTAGACTCGCAGCTCGGATCAGGATCAACCTTCACTTTAACGTTTCCGAAAAGAAATGAATTCGTGAACATCTTAGGGTGTGACAAATATGTCACATGCTTTTGTCATTTGTTAGGGTAATCGAAGGAAAAAGAGGCTGCTCCTTTTTATAATAAGGTCTATCAAATCAAAGGAGTTTTGAGAAATGAATATTTTAGAAGCATCCAAACTGCGTAAAAGCTACGGAAATAAATTTAATAAACAGGAAGTATTGAAAGGGGTAGACCTCAGTATAAAAAAAGGGGAATTCATCAGTATCATGGGGGCATCGGGTTCAGGAAAAACAACGTTGCTCAATGTGCTCTCCTCTATTGATAAGGCTAGTGAAGGTACAATTACAATCGAAAGCAAAGATATGACGTCGATGAAGGAAAAGCAATTAGCTGAATTCCGAAAGAGTCATTTAGGCTTCATCTTTCAAGAATATAATTTATTAGACACCCTGACAGTGAAAGAAAATATCCTATTGCCATTATCGATCACAAAAACATCTAAAAAAGACGCTGATCAAAAGTTTCATGCCATTGCTTCGGAATTGGATATCTATGAGATCAAAGATAAATATCCAAATGAGATATCTGGCGGCCAAAAACAGCGTACTTCAGCAGCCAGGGCTTTCATCCATGATCCAAGCATTATTTTTGAAGATGAACCTACGGGTGCCCTTGATTCAAAATCCGCTTCCGATCTATTGAATAAATTGAGCGAATTGAATCGTCACAGACATGCGACCATCATGATGGTCACACACGATCCTATCGCAGCAAGCTTTTGCAGTAGGGTCATCTTCATTAAAGATGGTCAAATCTATACTCAGTTGAATAAAGGAGATCAGGACCGACAGACTTTTTTCCAGGATATCATCAAGACCCAAGGAGTATTGGGCGGGGTGCAATATGAGCATTAATCAAATCATATTGCGGAACTTGAAGAAGAACCTGGCTCATTATTACCTGTATGTATTTGCCTTGATTTTTAGTGTAGGCCTGTATTTCGCCTTTGTCACATTACAATATGACCCCGCTATGGACGAAACGAAAGGTTCTATTAAAGGAGGAGCTGCATTACGTGCTGCTTCCATACTTCTTGTCGGAATCGTCACCATATTCCTTCTATATGCCAATAACCTTTTCATCAAGCGACGGAGTAAAGAGATCGGCCTATTTCAACTGATTGGAATGACCAAGAATAAGATATTTCGCATCATAAGTGCCGAAAACATGATCCTTTACTTCGGATCATTGATTATCGGAATCTTCTTAGGGTTCTCCGTTTCGAAGTTAATCATGATGATCTTATTTAAAACGATCGGGATCGAAGAGATTGCGACCCTGCATTTTTCTCATCAGGCTTTCAGCCAGACGCTCATTGTATTTACGCTTATTTATGGTTTGATCATGCTCATGAACTATGTGTTTATTAAAAGACAAAGTATACTATCCTTGTTCAGAGTGACTTCATCCACTGAAGGTAAAGTGAAGAAATTGTCTGTATTTGAGATGATCCTCGGATTGATCGGAATGGTGCTGATCATTTCAGGCTACTATATCTCCTCGAAACTGTTTGGCGGAGACTTTTCAACGATGACCGAACTATTCCTGGCCATGACCATGATTCTTGCTTTTGTCATCATCGGGACATACCTTTTTTATAAAGGGTCTGTACGTCTCATCTCTAATATGATCAGAAAAAAGAAAGATGGTTATTTGAATATCAATGACGTATTATCGCTTTCATCCATCATGTTCCGGATGAAATCAAACGCCTTATTGTTAACCGTCATCACCACTGTATCAGCATTAGCGATCGGTTTATTGTCTTTAAGTTATATTTCCTATTACTCAGCGGAAAAAACAGCAGAAAACTATGTGCCTTCCGACTTTACGCTTACGGACCTGCAAGATGCAAAGGAATTTACAGAGGCGCTGGAAGCGAATGATATCAAGTATAGTGAACAAATGATTGATGTCATCCAGGTAGATGTGAACATCAAGAAAATCCTGGATACCGATCTAGACTTGAACTTTGATCCGAATAGGATGACTCTGCCGGTGATAGCTGACGAGGCCATGGGAACGGTCGATGTATCTGCTGATGAAACGGTATTTACTGGTTATAATGATCTGATGCAGAAATTCATGACCTTGAAGGATTCCGGGCATATCGAACTGGAAGGACAAAATCAAACCATCTCCCAAAAGTATTCTGGATTGAGAAAGGATTATCCGGTTTCAGCCTATTTTTCGAATGGTGGATTGCCTGTTGTGATTGTTGACGAAACCGTATTTGAGACACTGAAGAATGATCTGAATCCTGACATTCAAAAAGAGTCATCGGTCTAAATCGGAATTGATATTACAGAGGAAAATCATGTCAAGAAAGCCAATGAGATTTATAAGGAAACAAATGTGAATGAAAACCATGCAAACAGCTCACGTATTGAAACAAGCAGCAATCAAAAAATGAACATGGGGTTGATCATGTTCATCGTTGGATTCTTAGGGCTTACTTTTCTGATCACATCCGGATGTGTTCTTTATTTCAAACAAATGGATGAGGGTGAAAGTGAAAAGGCAGATTATACGATTCTAAGGAAGCTTGGTTTTACACAAGGGGACTTGCTGAAAGGGATCCAGCTGAAACAGATTTATAATTTCGGGATCCCGTTGCTTATAGGGCTGCTTCATAGCTACTTTGCCGTACAATCAGGATGGTTTTTATTCGGTACAGAGCTATGGACCCCCATGATCATCGTGATGGTCCTATATACCATCCTATACTCTATATTCGGTATATTATCCGTACTCTATTATAAGAAAGTGATTAAAGAAGCACTATGATAAGTGGCTAAACTAGATCGTTAGTATTATTTACATCTCCATCCAATACCTTTATACTTTAACGCATAAAATCCTTAAAACCTCCCCTTTTTTCTAGGCAGTGATCCCCTTCACTGTCTCTTTTTTTGTTCTTTTGTTTCCAATACGTGCTGGCATGCATACTCCTTCAGCAACCAATCATCTCATAATCTATCCTCTCGTATAATACCTTCGTTCAGGGCGGCCGACGATTCCATAAACCTGTTCGACTGTTGCTTGTTCGATCCCGACCAGATACTCGAGATAACGCCTTGCCGTAGTCCGGGATGCACCCATGATCTCCCCAGCCTTTTCAGAAGTGATGCCTTCTTTGTTGTCTTCCAAGAGCTGTTTCACCTTTTTCAATGTCATCGTATCAATACCAGGCGGGAGGTTCGACTTCTCAGGCTCTTTGATTCCTTGACCAAAAACACGATCCAGCAAGGACTGGTCTACTTCTGCTGTATCCCACAGCATTTCTTTCTTCTTTTTATATTGATTGATCGCTTCTTTAAATCGTTCTATTGTTATCGGCTTGATCAGGTAATGGTGCACCCCATAGCGGATCGCCTTTTCAAGGAATGCTTTCTCTTTAGCCGCTGTTATCAACATGATATCGACTTCCGGATGTTCCTCTCTGATTTTATGCAATAGGTCGGTACCTAATTGATCTGGCATATAGACATCGAGCAGAAGCAGATCCACCTGGTTCTCACTCAATAACTGCATTGTTTCCCCGGCGTTCAACGCTTTGCCGACCAATTTCATATCATCAACCGCTGACAGATATTCTTCGTGTATTTGGGCTACACGGTAATCATCTTCTGCAATTACAACCTTAAACATGAACCACTCACCTTCCCTCATATCGTTTCAGCTTTATCTTCATCCTATTTTGGTAAGATCACTGTGAAAATTGCACCCCCGCTATAACTATTCGTCCATTCGATCGAACCATCCAGCAGTTCAACCTCCTCTTTTACATTCGCCAGTCCGTATCCGCGGTTCTTCCCTTTGACGGAGAATCCTTTTTGGAAAATATTGTATTCAGCACCGTTTTTTATTCCTTTTCCGCTATCCTCGATTTCAAAAATAATGTCATTTCCGATATCCGTCACAAAGAACGTAACCTCTTTCACAGTACTGTTTGCCACGGCCTCAAACGCATTGTCGATCAAGTTCCCAAGAATAATGATCAATGGCGAAAAACCGATATGATCCGGTAGTGGCCTCATCGTACTCTCTTCATCTATTTTAAAATTGATCTTTTTCTCTGAGGCCTTCGCAAGTTTCCCTAGGAGAATCGCCTGCACCTTGTCATCTTTAATATTTTTAAAAAGAAGTTCGGTATGATGCTCCTGCAATTTCGCTTCCTCTTGGATCAAATCGATCGCTTCCGCATGTTTGCCGAGCTGGATCATACCAAGAATGACATACAGCTTGTTCGTGAATTCATGGGCCTGTGCCCGAAGGTCTTCAGAGTACTGCCTTACTTCCGACAGGGCATCGACCATCTTCTTGATTTCGGTCTTGTCTCTGAAACTAGCAACCACCCCGACCTGCTCCCCGTCTTCTAAAATAGGCTGCGTATTCACAATGAGGATCTTGTCCTTATAATGGAACTCCTGATTTATGATTGTCTCTTTTGATTTCAGTATCTTGTGAAGGTTTTCTGAAAAAATGAATGACGTTAGCAACCTACCTTCTATATCATCTGTGATATCCAACATCTCACGGGCTGAGTGATTCATCATCGTGATCCTTCCCTTCTGGTCAATAGAAAGAATCCCTTCTTTTACTGATTGGAGTATGGCATTCCGTTCGCGATACAATGCCCCGATCTCATAAGGTTCAAGTCCATGGGTGTCTTTTCGGATACTTCTTGCTAGAAAATAACTTCCTGCAATCCCAACAATGAAGGCGATTCCAGAAACGTACAACATTTTCTTTATATCCGAAGCGATTTTACTTTGGATTGTATCCATATTGAAAATGACGGAAACGGTGCCTCCGATCTTTTTATAGTCACCATAATCGATCATAATCGGTGCGATGCCCTTAAGAACCTTATGTCCATCATTTTCGGTTTGTGTCACATAATTGCTTCCGAACACAAGGGACTGATAACGGTCCTCACGAGGTGACGAATGATTGGTGATGATATCGCCGGCATAGCCATTCAACTCTCCGTCACGATTTTCAATTCGTATCGCGGAGGCATCAACCTGGTCCCGCATACGTTCCACGATTGGATTTGTCTCTTCAAATGAACCTCGGTCCTTGACTGAATCCTGGATCGTCCCCATATAGGACAAGGTTTGGGCAGTCTGTAAAGCAATCTGTTCTGATTGTTCAACATCCTCTTCCATTTCCAAATAGCCGACAATGAAAGAAAGCAGACCGATCACCAATAACAAGAGAAAGATGATCAACCCGAGGATTTTCACTTGGAGCGACACATTCAGTAGTCTTTTCATGTTAGCACCTTCGACATAAAACTATTTAGTGAATATTCTAACTCATTCGAAGGCAAATCTCTACAGGTTATTAGATTAGGTAAAAACCAAGGCATCAATCGACTCGGCTCGATCATAGACTATTAGCTTTTGAGCGTACCTTTTCAATCATCTACATAACTCGCAATTTCCGCGGAAATGTACGAAGAAAATACACTGGTTATTGACATTGTGCCTGGTATATTCAACAAAATAAAAAGCCAACAAACACGCTGGCTTTTAAGCATTTCTACTTTTATTGAACTTTGGTGGTCTTGCTTTTCTTACAAGCTTTCCTCCATCATAAAACTTGCCGTACTCTCGAATGATATCTCGTACCTCTATGACAGAAGGGATGGTTCCGTCTGCTGAATAGGTAAGGTAATAGGTTTTCGTATTTTTCCGATGAATCACCCAGCCGAAAAATTTCATCGCAAACCCGTGGGACCGCTTATTTCTAAATTTCGGCATCGACTTCCCACCCAGACAGTTATGGTCTGCCCGTATCCTTTTCTATCTTTCAATTCTCCATTCAATTCTGCGTACAACAGACCAGGAGCTTTCTTCATTTGATTCATGACCATCAAGGTTAAAATCTGATTGATGATCAGCTGAAAAAAGTTAAAGCCTTCCCCTCTCGTTAAGGAAATAAAACTCTTTTCTGGCAAGATTCCTGGCTTTTCTCCAAGTACCAGAGTGCTAAATCCACCACCTTTCCCTTTCACCGATCGCCATTTCTTTCTCTCCATGAAATCCCCCTGTCAAAAATATCCTATTTTAAAAATAGATATTCTTTAAATTCGGGAAGATCCCTTCTCTTCATTTACTTTATTTGTAAAATATAAGATATAGTTCTTATCCTCTTATCAAACATTCGAATACACCTCTCAATGATCTTTCGGTATGGTTTCATACTGATCCCATCAATAAAGTAAGGGGTGGACTAGATTATGCCGTAACGGTCCGAGGGATAAAATATTGATGGGTGTACCGTTTGTATGGACGTGAATGGAAAATCCCCTGGTTCAGGGGACATTCGCGCGGACAGTCAGTCCAAAAGGTGCTGTGGATCTCGCTGCAAGATATGGCGCTCAAATACAGTATGATGAAACCTATCAATCCCCATTTTTCCGGTATACAGATGAAACGGGACAACAGCATGAGGTTTGGTTTAAGGATGCACGCAGTATGAATGTAAAGTATCAAACCGTCAAAGACTACGGCCTACGGGGGATCAGTTACTGGATACTGGGACCACCTTTCCCGCAAAACTGACCTGTCCTTGCTCATCATTTCAGGGCAAGGAAGCTTTAGATCCCCAAGGGGTGATCCGAAGGCTGAATACACCTTTGGATCACTTTTTTATATGGAGGACCCATAATGAATAACAGAACTGAATTCTTCTTTACCATGATTAAATAAAATAAGATTTAAGCCCGTTCTTGTAAAAGGACTTAAATCTTATTTCAACTGCCTCCAACCTATTATTCAATCATACAACCTACGATCCGAGTTCAGTATCGCTTTTCATTACCTTAACCGCGGGTTGATTCTCCTCTGATTCAGTTTGATCCAATTCATCAAAGACACCGAATTCTTCTTCGATCGGAAGCAGCTTATGACGTCCGACCAAATAATAGTAGGCACTACCAGCAACGTAAATGAACAATAGTACATAGAGAAGAGGAACATTGACTCCGAACAGTGGAAGCGACTGATTGAAGACGCTGTAATAGATGACACAGAATAACGAGATGATACCTAGCACAATCGCTATTCCAGGGACAATCGGATAATACACTTTGAAAGGCCGGTGTAAATCAGGCTCTTTCTTTCTTAAAATGAACAGGGATACCAGGCTTAAACAATACATCATTGCAGCTCCGAATACGGCCAAAATGATCAATTGGTTTGCAAAAGTCGCGTTCGCTGCAGCAATGACCCCGATTCCTCCTGGGATGAGCAGCCCCCATGTTGGAATCTGTCGTTTCGAGAGCCGCGATAAAAACTTCGGTAAATAGCCCGCACGGGACAAGGCAAACGTTTGGCGTGAATAGCCGATGATGATCCCATGCAGACTGGCGATTAATCCAGCGAGCCCAATTATGGCTACTAACTTAGGCAGAAAATGTCCTTCTCCGTAAACAGATGCAAGGGCTTGTGGTAGTGGATTATCAGCAGGCTGACCAACCCCTCCGCCTAGACCAGCGGTGATCATCAACGTACCGATCGTACATAGTGCAAGAGTCAAAATACCGGTAATAAATCCTTTAGGAATATCCTTTTTAGGGTTCTGAACCTCCTCTGCTGCCATAGCACCGCCCTCAACAGCCAAATAGAACCAGATTGCAAATGGAATCGCCATATAGACGCCCGTCCATCCATTCGGAAGCGCGTTTTCTGTAAAAATATAATCAAGCCTCACATGTGTCGATCCCGCCGCAAAATAGATGGCAAGCCCGATAAGAGCGATAATTGTCGCCACAAGTTCGATCAATGCGGCTCCTTTTACACCGATGGTATTGATCAAAATAAAGAAAATAAAGATTACGACCGTGGCATATACAGGATTGACCGCAGGAATCAAGAAATTGATGTACGCTCCTGTCGCAACCGCAATCGCGGGCGGAGCAAACACGAACTCGATCAAGACAGAAATCCCGGTCATGAATCCGGCAAAGGGTCCCATCGCCCGTCTAGCGTAAGCCGATGGCCCTCCAGCATGTGGAATGGAGGTTGATAGCTCTGAATAACTGAAGACGAACGCCGTGTAAAACACTGTAATGAAGAGCGCAGCCACCATCAACCCGATGGTCCCACCTTGTTCAAACCCGTAGTTCCAACCGAAATACTGACCTGAAATGACCATACCGACAGCAATCGCCCACAAATGAATAGGTTTTAACGCTTTTTGCAGTCCTTGCCTCTCACTCTTAATTGCCTCCAATTCAAACACTCCTTCGTAATTTGTTGAAGAGAACATGTCTAACAACTTTGCGAATACAGTGAATTAGAAAGGCGACGCGTCTTAGAAGTAATTGGATGTGATCCCGCCATCTACATTCAACAGTGCTCCGTTCGTCCACTCCGACTCGTCAGATGCTAGATAAATAGCCGCATAGACGATATCCTCAGGCTTTCCGAAACGCCCTGCCGGTTGTCTGGATAACCGGACTTTTTTCGCTTCCTCATCCTTCACAAGCCATTCCATCAACAGTGGTGTCTCGATCGGTCCTGGACAAATCGCATTGGTCCGGATCCCTTCTGGACGGAACTGGATCGCAAGCGATTTTGTCAACGAATTGACGGCGCCTTTTGACGCGGTGTAGGCATCCTGTGGAACGCTACATCCTACGAACGCTACAAAGGAGGCGATGTTGATGATCGAGCCGGATTTATGCTTCTGCATTTCAGGGATCACATATTTGCACATGAAGTAGATCCCTTTCACATTGACGTTCATGACTGTATCCCAAGCATGCTCGGGTGTATCGATTACAGAATGGTCCTCTGCGATCATGATTCCTGCATTATTATAGAGCACATCGATTTTCCCGTAAGTTTCAGCTGTTTTTGCTACAGCGTCCTTTACACTTTGCTCGTCTGTCACATTACAATGGAAAAAGGTTGCGTCCCCACCTGCCTGACGGATTGCTTCAGCAGTTCCCGATCCGCTCTTTTCATTCAGTTCAAAAATCGCAATTTTAGCGCCCTCTTTCGCGAACATTTCAGCAGCAACCTTCCCCATGCCGCCTCCTGATCCTGTTATAATGCATACTTTATCTTGTAGTCTCATCGATAAGTCCTCCTTTTAATCTGAAATTTGGTAAAGTTGCACGACAAACATGTCAATCTAGCATTGTTCAAAATAACGGCTGCGTTCCCATTCCGTCACGACAGCGTCATACTGCTTCTGTTCAAGTTTCGCATTATAGAGGTAATGGGCTGCGGCCGTTTCCCCTAAAACCTTCTTGACAACATCACTGTTTTCCCAGCACTGGATCGCTTCATACAGCGAACCCGGAATACGAGGAATTTTCTCATCCTTATAAGCGTTGCCTTTACACTCTGGCCCGAGCTCAAGCTTTTGCTCAATACCGTATAGTCCTGCACCGACAAGGGCCGTATATGCGAGATACGGATTCATGTCAGCTCCAGGAATACGTGTTTCGATACGCAGGCTCTTTCCATCCCCGACAATCCTGTAGCCGGATGAGCGGTTATCGTGACTCCAGACGATATTGACAGGTGCCCAGCTTTCCTCTGCATACCGTTTATAGGAGTTGACATACGGGGCAAAGAACAGCGAAAAGTCCCGCGTATACTTCAGGACACCTGCTAAAAACTGCTTCATGAGCTCTGACATATGGTAGGTATCGCCATCCGGATCATAAAAGACATTTTGTCCAGCCCGCTTATCCCAAAGACTCATATGGATATGCCCGCTCGAACCCGTCCATTTATGGTTCGGCTTTGCCATGAACGTCATCGACAACCCATCCTGGATACACATTTCCTTTATGCCGTGCTTGAACATTGTATGGTTATCGGCAGCACTCAAAGCTTCAGCATAGCGCATGTTGATTTCGTGCTGTCCCATGTACGCTTCCCCTTTTGAGGATTCGATCGGAATACCCGCTTTCGCCATATTCCTGCGGATCTTCTGATAGAACGGCTCGTTCCGTGTTCCCTGCAGGAGATTGTAATCTTCATTGAGATGCCCTGCCGTCTCTACATTTTCATAACCCTTTTTGTTGAGCTGTTCGAATGACTCCCGGAACAGGTAAAATTCCAACTCGCTCGCCATAAACAACTCGAAGCCTTTCGCCTCTGCTTTTTCTAACTGTTTTTTCAACAGATTCCTTGGCGCGATCGGAATCGGTTCCCCAGTTCCTTCATCGTACACATCACAATAGATGATCGCCGTCTTGTCAGCCCATGGTAAGACACGTGCAGTAGACCAATCCGGCCGAGCCAGCCAATCACCATAGCCCTTTTCCCAGTTCATCGATTCATATCCGTCTGGTGTATTCATCTCAAAATCAGTGCCCAATAGGTAGTTACAGAAGTGGGTTCCATGATCGAGATCGTTTTCGAAGCAATATTCTGCGGTAAGGCGCTTTCCCATCAGCCTTCCCTGCATATCGCAAATCGCTAGGATAACAGTATCGATCGAACCATCCTCAATCGACTCCAACAAGGCCCCCTTTGTAATCAGCCCTGTTTTTTTCTCCACTTCCAACGGTTCGAATTTCGTAAATACCTCTTTACTCACATCGAAAACCTCCTTAGTCATTTTCAAGCGTCAGCGAAATGTACTTTAGTTCCAAGAACGGTTCTAAACCGTAATGACCTCCTTCTCTTCCCATACCGCTTTCCTTGATTCCACCGAACGGAGCTTGAGGGACACTCAGCTGTGTGCCATTGACGCCGATCATGCCGGCATCGAGGTTTTCAGCCATCCGGTGGACACAGTTGACGTCTTTTGTAAAGAAATAAGCAGCCAGGCCATACGGACTCTTCTCTGCAAACTCGAGGACTTCTTCTTCCTCTTTGAACGTTAAAATCGGCGCGACAGGACCAAAAATTTCATCCTGGGAAAGCTTCATATCGAGTGTGACATTGCTTACGACGGTAGGCTTGAAAAAATAGCCCTTAGTATACCCCTCATCCTTAATCGGCTCTCCGCCTATCACGACTGCTGCTCCCTTTTCTTTCGCTTCCTGAAGCAGCTGATTCACATTATCGAGCGATGATCCATTGATGAGTGGCCCGATCTGTACATCGTCCGTCCCTATTCCCACTTTCAAATCATTTACGAGAGTAGTGATTTTCTGAATCAACGTTTCTTGTATCGATTCGTGCGCATAGATGACGTTGATCCCATTACACATCTGCCCGCAATTTTCAAATTTGTTCCCGACAATCGCTTCCGCTGCAAGATCCAGATTCGCATCCGGAAAGACGATTGCCGGTGCATTCCCGCCAAGCTCCAACGAAATCCGTTTAACCTGATCGGCAGCCCGTGCCATCAACCGCTTGCCGACATCCGTTGAACCTGTAAAAGAAATCTTGCGTACCCGTTTATCCTCGAATAACGTTTCGCCGATGACGGATGCTTTACCCGTCACAAGGTTCGCAACCCCTGAAGGAATCCCGGTTTTCATCAATTGTTCAAAGATCGCAATTGCGATTCTTGGGGTTTCACTTGCCGGCTTTAAAATGACGGTACAACCTGCAGCGAGTGCCGGCGCAACTTTTCTTGCAACCATCGCTCCAGGAAAGTTCCACGGTGTGATCAATCCACAAACTCCTACAGGCTGCTTAAGGACCGTGATTCGTTGGTTTTCGCTCGACCCGCTGATCACCTCGCCGTATATGCGTTTTCCTTCTTCGGCATACCACTTGATGAATTGGGCGGAACCCTCTATTTCACCACGTGATTCACTTAACGGCTTTCCTTGCTCCTCTGTTAAAATCTCTGACAGCTCTTCCTTGTTATCCAACAGATTCTCCGCCCACTTGAGTAGATAAGTTTCACGCTGTGACGGGGTGAGTCTCTTCCACGGTTTAAAGGCCCGATACGCCGCATTGATTGCGAGTTTCGTTTCCTCTTCACCGCCATTCGGGACCTGATCGATCACCTCTCCCGTTGCCGGATTCAGGACATCGATGGTCTCGGAAATGCTCAGCTTTTCACCATTTATCCAAAGGTAATTCAATGATGTTTTTTGCATTTTTCTACCTCCTAGAAATCGAATTGATTTAATTGAAAAAGGCGCCTAAACAATGCAAAGTTAATTGCATTGTTTAGGCGCCTTTGCCTCACTGTATTGACTTGTGTCCAAATCACCATACTTTTTCAGAATGGCGATTGCTGTCCGCTCGAGCGAAATTTGCTTGTTCATGCTGATCTTCCGCATTTTTTCATAGGCGGTTTCTTCACTTAAGTTCTTCTCCTTCATCAGGATGCCTTTTGCCCGTTCAATCCGTTTCCGCGCTTTCAGTTTTCGATCCCTGCGGTCGATCTCTTCTTCAAACCGGCTCATTTGTTTCGCCTGGGCCAGTGCGATTTCAACTGCCGGGATCAGATTCGACTCCGAAATCGGTTTTACGAGATAGCCAAGGACATTAGCTTCTTTCGCTCCCTCGATGAAATCTTTCTGACTGTAAGCCGTCAGCATGAGAATCGGGATTTTCCTCGTCTGCGAGATGATCTTGCTTGCCTTCACCCCATTCATTTTTGGCATCTTGATATCCATGATCACCAAATCCGGATCCAGCTCGTGGGCCAGTTCAATGGCTTGTTCCCCGTCACCAGCCTCACCGATGACCTCATATCCTGCATCTTCAAGCATTTCCTTCACATCTAACCTTAGAATGGCTTCATCCTCGACAAGAACAATTTTCGGTTTCATAACGTGTCCACCTCTTTTAACGGAAAAGTTACAGTCGCTTTCGTCCCCTTACTCGTTTGTTTGATCGAAAACATTCCGGCAAGATCATGATTCACGATTGTATTGACGATATCATGGCCTAATGAAGATTTACTGGAGGGGGAATAACCGATTCCGTCATCTTCTACCTCGACCTCTAGAGTAGTTTCGGAGCCAATGAATCGAACTTCGATGGTCCCTTTCTCCATCCCCTGGAAAGCATGCTTCAGACAATTTTGGATAAGTTCATTCAAGGTCAAGGCGAGAGAAACAGCTGTATCGGAGTTCATACACATCTCTTTCCCGTGAAATTGCATCGAGATGTCTTTTTCCGTGCATAAACGGTTTCGAATCAGCATTTGTCCGATCCGTTCGATGAGCTGCTTGATCTCTACCTTATCGATATTCGAGCTTTCAAGTAATTCTTCATGAACGGCTGCGATGCTTGAAATTCGGTTCAGGCTTTCCTGAAGGTGGATCTTCGCCTTGGGACCGCCCCGTTTCATTTGCAGCCGCAACAAGCTTGAGATGGTTTGCAGGTTGTTTTTAACACGATGATGGATCTCCTGGATAACAGCGGATTTGACCATCAGTTCGCGCTCCTTTTGGCGCAGCTCCGTCAATTCCCGGATCACCAACAAGGTTCCTGTCAAATTCCGTTTATTCATCAATCGGATCTGTTTTACTTCGAACACCTTATTTTCGACACTCACTTCCTCCTGCACGATCTCATCCGTTTTGGAGATGATATTTTTCAAGAAAGGCAAGAGGACATTTACGGGCGTCCCGATGCTTTCCTTCACTCCTGACATCTCTTCAACAAGATAGCCAGCGCAGGAATTGTAATAGACGATCACACCTTTCGGGTCGAGCAGCAGTAGTGATTCCTGGATCATGTTCGAGATGATTGAATCCTTCTCAGTGAGACCGATCAGCGTTTGACTCAACTGCTCCGTCGTTTTTGACAGCGCTTTCATTTTATTTTCATGATCGACCTGCTCACTAATGTCCTCCTCCATAATCAATGATCTTATCGTTCTACCATCCTTATTTTTAATAGGAGTGACACTTTGCTTCACATATTTCGCTTCCTGTGTGATCGCCCGCTTCCGAGTCATTGGCTTACCTGTCTTATGGGTATAGACAACCGCAGGCTCAAAGGATGAATAGGCAAACTTTCCAACGACGGAGGAAGTGTATAAAGAAGAGGCCTTTGTTGGCATCGCCTCAGCAATCACAATCGCATGCTTCCCATCCTTAGTCGGGCAATCGATGAACATATTCGCTTGTGTGATATCAGCCGTAAGCTGCAGAGACTTCGACGTTTCAATGATTATTTCGATATCGGATTCACTCAAGTCCGTATATTCAATACAAAGCTCTTTGATTGTCGGGATCATAGCTGTATCGTTTCGCCTCATTGTCACTGGCTCCTTATATTTTTTAACAAAAGGCTCTGTTAACCCTTTCCGCGGGCGATCCGCTGGAGTGTCGCGAATTTCGCATTAGAAAATTTCCTGCATATCAACATTACTATTTAACAAAACCTAAAAAAAAGAGCTGGAACAAATACCATCCTACGTACAGGAAGTGATATTCATTATAAGCCCCCTTGCCTATCAACTATTTACTTATGGTTTGATATTAAAATATTGTCGTTATTTTGTCAATATTCAATCAATTATATTTACCATTGGACTCTTTTTTGGGGATAAGTACCGGACCGCCGCTTCACACATGACAGCCACCCCTGTCGTAAGAGCTTCCTCGGCAAATGTCACCCTTGAATTATGCAAAGGGAATCTTGAATCCTCCCGTTCATTATGGGTCCCTAATCGAAAAAGGACACCTGGTATTTCATTTGCGTAAAAGGAAAAATCTTCACTGCCTAATGAAGGATTTTCAAGGTAAACGAGCTGATCACCTCCCAACAAGTCGGTTACGACATTGTCGATCAATGCGACCATGCCATCATTGCAGATCAAAGGCGGAGTCGCACTCGTATACCTCACTTCCGCTTCCCCATTCATGCTTTCTGCAGATTTACAGACGATTCGCTCAATGATTTCAGGCATTCTCTTCTGCAGGTCTGGGTTGACCGTCCGAATCATCCCTGAAAGATGAACACTTGAAGGAATCACATTAGAGGCGGTTCCCCCGTTGATTTTACCGATAGTGACGACAGCCGGGTCCGTCGGGGCGATTTCTCTTGAAACGACTGTCTGTAATGCAGATACGACATGACCTGCAATGACAATCGGATCGACACATTTGTGTGGATGTGCAGCATGCCCTGATTTACCTTTTATTGTAATTTCCAAAAAATCGGCTGCTGCTGTAATCGGACCTTTCCTGACTCCAACCACACCTGCAGGTAACTCAGGCCAGCAATGCAACGCGATGATCGCATCTACATTTGGATTATGAAGCACCCCCGCCTCAATCATCTTTTTTGCTCCGGTCAATTTCTCCTCACCAGGCTGAAAGATCAACTTGATGTTTCCTTTAAGCTGGTCTTTGTGCTTGCTGAGTATGATTGCCGTTCCGAGCAGGATCGATGTATGGAAGTCATGACCGCATGCATGCATGACACCCGCATTACTTGAGGAGAACGACAGGCGGGTATTTTCTTCAATAGGAAGTGCATCCATATCCGCCCTTAACGCAATCGTTCTTCCTGGCTGCCCTCCGATGATCGTACCGACCACCCCGGTCCCTGCCACATTCCGTTCTACATCAATCTCGTATTCTTCTAAGATATCCGCAACAAATTCAGCCGTTCGGTATTCCAAAAAGCTCAATTCCGGGTATTGATGAAGGTGACGTCTGAACCCGATAATTTTGTCCTTTATTTCTTCCGATAGTTGTAAAAAAGACATGTTCATCCCTCCATAAAAACAAAGAAGGAGCCCCAACCTATACATTTGTATAGCGATGGAAAGCTCCTTTGCTTTATCGTATCCACTTTTAAAACACTTTATATGAAATTCTTTATTTAGTCAATATTCAGAAATCTAAGTAAGTCTCTCATCCAGCATTTCGAACATTTTTTTCACTCGGTCCTTTGGAATGGTTTCATACTGATCTCCTATGCTCACTTCGTAATAGCAAGAGTTCTCGCCTATCTCTCTTAAATTACTGGTCAAACCGATTCCGGTCGTTTCATAGATTTCTACCAGGATGGGTTCTAGCTTCTCTTTCGATACTTGAAAGTGGACATGGAACATATTTGAAACCGGTTCTGCCGGCCTGGTTGTTACGGCATAGCATTGGTTGAACAACTCAGCAAGTTCTTTTGCCTCCACAAAATACTGCTCCATTTTCGCTAACCGGTTATCAAAGTAATAATCAGCACTGAGTATGTATGGATAAAGGCTGATCAAATCGCCGCCATGCCGTCTTTTCCACACTTTCGACTCTTCTGTAAAAGCTTCATCACCGGCAAGGATTGCCCCCGCCAGTCCACCGATCCCTTTATAAAACGAAATATAGACACTATCAAAAAGAGCGCAAACTTCAGCAACTGACTTTTGATAGTATGGAAGAATTTCAAAAAGCCTTGCCCCGTCCAGATGCAACCGGATTCCTTTCTCTCGGCAATAGGAAGAAATTGATTCAAGGGTTTCGTAGTCTGGTAGTTGCCCGCCGATTTCACGCTGCGGCAGCTCAAACAATAAACAGGAGATTTCTTCTTCCATATTCACGACATCCTCTAACTCAATGACCCTGTTTTCATCCGCTAAAAGAATCGGTTCGATATGATGCAGTTCTTTCAACCCGTCTTCTTCATGGATCTCCAGGTGACACAACGGATGATACGCCACTTTCTTCAATCCTTTTTCATCACACCAGATCCGCAAGGCGATTTGCTGGGCCATCGTACCGCTTGGAAAAAACACCGCACTCTCTTTACCTAAATACTCCGCCATCTTTTCTTGAAACTCTTCGATGAGTTTTCCCTTTCCATACATGTCACTGTCCGTCTGGCCATCGACCTCATTCAGTGCATCTTTTAGAACCTGGACGTTTCTAGTGCCATGACCAGCGATTTGATAGTCTGTTTGTCTAAAAGCTTTTGCTAAAGGAACGTTTTCTGGCATTCGAATTTCCTCCTCGTGTACATCTGAGTCTACTTCTTATTTCCATTCTACAACTAAAAATCGCAAACATGGAGTAAAACACCGAAAGTTCTACACCACATTTGCGACATATATCATCTGGAGGATTATTATAGTCCGCTTTCTTTTTTTGACACTCTATTCCCAAAAATAACACTAATGATTCATCCACCAACTATTTGGCTAACAATCCAAGGAGCAGAATATAATACCATAAACTGCACCCCATAGTTAATTCCCCATCTGTGTAGTACGCCAGCAACTAAACCGACAAGTAAGACACCTGCAATATTTATCCATCCAGCATCCATGAATGCCAACATTAATACCAATCCAAAAAATAATCCTAGCATCGCCTCGTGGGGTACCCTTTTGAAAACAAATTCACATATTTGCTGAGAATATTTGATTGTTACATAAAAAGTCAATAACAAAGCTATTATAGAACCAATAAGCGTTGCCCAGACAAAGTCAGATGTGGACAATAAATGATGCAAATTGTTTTCCAATGTTAATACCGGTGGTGCATTAAATAAAGCATTAGCTGGCCCGATTGCCATTGGAGATAAAGGAACGCCTAAAGCGATTAAAGGAATCAAAGTACCAGATATATAAGCAGCGTTTGTTAAACCATCCATACTTGAAATTGCTCTTGAAGCTTTCTTGATCGGATCTTTAATTCGACTCGACAATGTTTCTCCTAGAAATATGGTCATTCCGACTGGACTCATAAAAAAGGTCATACTTCCAAGCAATGCAGCAAAAGAGCTTGTTCCAATTTCTTTTTTATCAAGGATTTTAAACGGGTTTGGCATTCCTTTTTCAATTTTTGTCTTATATAGTTTGATTTCTTTTATCCCGAAGCGATTAAGTTTCTCCCTTTTCTCCCTATTTAAAAGTTCAAATAATGTTAAAATGACTGGACCAATGGTTATACCTAGGAAAAAAGAAATGAAGACTGTCGTTCCTTCTGGAATCGCTCCTACACCCCAGTACAGGTGCCGCAAACCTTGTATCAGAAGTGCAAAAGGAACAATGGTAGCTAATGCAAGCCATCTATTTTTACACATCAAAGCTAAAAAAACAGCTCCTGCAAAAAAAATCGGACTCGCATAATGAGTGATAACGTCTGCTAAGGGAACTAAAGCCTTTGCTAAAATCAAACTGACAGGAACTGCTACTAATGTACCGATCACCGATCCTGATGCCATTTTACGAATACTTAAGTCTGGCACTCCATGCCTTTTTAAAATCATTGCATGTTCGACCATAGGAGCTGCCATTACACCCCCGGGAATTCCTGCAACGGCAACAGGTATTGAATCAGTCAATTTCTTTGCAACTATCGAGGCTATGAAGAACGAAAGGATGACCACTGGATGAAAGCCTGTTAATACAAGGACAAGTGTTACAGGTGCTAATACAGCTGTTTCGTCTGTACCTGGTGCTATC
Source organism: Pseudalkalibacillus sp. A8 (assembly GCF_045920555.1). Classification (NCBI taxonomy): domain Bacteria; kingdom Bacillati; phylum Bacillota; class Bacilli; order Caryophanales; family Fictibacillaceae; genus Pseudalkalibacillus; species Pseudalkalibacillus sp. A8. The sequence continues at coordinate 500,125 of NZ_CP174509.1, read as the reverse complement.
CCGATAATCGTATATATGGTAGCGCCTAATGCGGCTGCAACAATCATTTGTAATATTAAAGTAACATCCATGACTACTCCTCCCTATCTTCGTAATTGAATGCTCGTTTAGGTTTGATGATGAAACTGCAAACAATGAAACCTAATAAAGCTCCCAACAAACCGAAAATCAATGGTTTCGGGGGTTCAGCCGGAGCGACTAAGTATCCCCCAAGTGTTGTCACGCTACAGATGATAAGAGATAATACAAGATCTCTAATGCTTACCAGATCTTCCCAAACTTCAACATTTTGTTCTTTTGTTTCTATTTTAGGCTGATTCGTATTCGTCCCTAATTCTGGCATCATTTTCACTCCTTTTTCTTTAAATAAAATTGTTCTAATAATTGCTGAGCTCGATCTAGTTTGACATCCCCTTCTTTCACCAGTTGGCCAGCTATCATCTCTACTTGCGATCCGTCTGCTCCAGCCATCATAGCAATATTTTTGGCATGCAATTTCATATGCCCCTTTTGTATCCCATCCGTTGCAAGTGCTTTCAGAGCCGTTAAATTTTGTGCTAATCCGACGGATGCAATGACTTCTGCCAGTTTCGTAGCCCTAGCAATATTCATCAATTTCAAATTTGCTTTAGCTTTAGGATGGATAGATGTCGCCCCTCCAATAATGCCGACTGCCATTGGCAATTCCAAAGTTCCTACTAAATCACCGTTTTTATCCTTCTCCCAAGTAGATAACGAAGTATATTGGCCAAAACGCGCTGCATAGGCATGTGCCCCTGCCTCAACCGCTCTTGTATCATTACCGGTAGCGAGGATGACTGAACTTATACCATTCATGATTCCTTTGTTATGAGTAGCAGCTCTGTATGGATCTTGTGCCGCAAAATGATAGGCACTGATAATACGGTCAATGACATCTTCACCATTCAGATCCTCTTTTCTGATTACACATCTTGCCCTTGCCAATCGTTTATCAGCTAAATTAGATACAATCTTCAACAATGGTTTTCCACCTGTTATTCGCTCTAGTTCAGGAGAGATGCTTTCCGCCATCGTATTGACGGCATTAGCTCCCATAGCATCCAGAGTATTCACAACCAAGTGAACGACAAGCATATCGTGGTAACCTTTATCAAAAATCCTGACTTCCAAGTCACATGGTCCCCCACCCAGCTTATCGAGAGTTGGATCTTGGTTTCTTGCAAGCTCTAATAAGTCAGTTTTATTTTCTAAAATCTTCATTTTAGCCCCATACAAATCAGAGATCCCCACCAATTGTATTTGGGAAAACATCACTGACTCAGATGTAGTAGCTTTAAATCCCCCTGTACTACGTGCTAGTTTAGCACCATGGCTTGCAGCAGCAACCACCGATGATTCTTCCACCGCCATAGGGACTAATACATCCTTTCCGTTCACTTTGAAATTTACAGCAACTCCAAGCGGTACCTCCATAACACCTACTGTATTTTCAATCAATTGATTAGAAAGCTCTGCTCCAAGTGACCCGAAGTTTTCAAATAATTCCGCTTCAGCAGAAAGTAACCCCGCTTGGCTTTTAATCCATTCTTGCCGTTCTTTCATTTCCATCTGGTAAAACTTTCTTATCTCAGAATTCATGTTTGCACCTCCTGCTTTTATATAAAGCAAGAAACGTGCCAACTTTTCTGTATTGATATACCGCTATTTTTTCTATTTTTCTGATAAATTGTTTCATATTGATACATAATGGAAGCGTTGTCATGTTTCTGATCGAAACACCTGTAACGAAAAGAAACAAAGTAAAGTTAAAAAATCCCATACTCATTTATTTTTTTATAAAATTTTTTCCGGCTTAACCCTAATAATTTCATTGCATCTGAACGGTGCCCCTTTGTTTTGATCAATGCCTCTCTTATTGCCTTTTCTTCAATTTGCTCGAATTGCTTATATAGCAGGATGTTATCAGTTTCCATATTGTTCGTTATTTTATTTGAACTACTTAAATAATCTGGTAACTTGTCCAATGTAATCCTTCCGCTTTTTTCACACATTATGACAGCATATTCAATCACATTTCTTAGCTCCCGAATGTTCCCTGGCCACTGATAAGATTTAAATACATGTTGAACTTCTGCTGAAAAAGAAAGCTGTTTTTTATGCTCCTTGCAGAATTCTTTTAAAAATTGTATAGCTAACGGTAAAATATCAGTCTGACGTTCTTTTAACGGGGGGAGATTTATCGGAAAAACATTTAGTCTATAATAAAGGTCCTCTCTAAACTTTCTTTTTTCAACAAGCTCTTTTAAGTTTGCATTAGTGGCGGCTATGATACGCACGTCTATTTTTATTGGAGAAGTCCCTCCTACCTTTTCAATAACCCTTTCCTGTAAAACACGGAGTAATTTTGCTTGTAAGCTGGGGGGCATTTCACCGATCTCATCCAAGAAGATTGTCCCTGTATTAGCTAGTTCAAATTTCCCGATTTTCCCTCCTTTTCTTGAACCGGTAAAAGCACCTTCTTCATAGCCGAAAAATTCACTTTCCAAGAGAGATTCAGGAATAGCTGCACAGTTTACTTTGATGAATGGTTTTCCAAATCTAGAACTAATATTATAGATTGAATTTGCAACGACTTCCTTACCAGTCCCACTCTCCCCTGTAATGAGAACTGTAGTATCGGTACTTGCCACCTTGTTTATCTTTTCCACCACCATCTGTATTTTTTGATCACTGCCTACTAATCCGCTAAATAGCTTCCTTTCTTTATGGTTCATCAATTCTTCTTCTAAATATTTTGTATATCCTTTCAATCTTTCTAATTCCGTTGTTAGTTCGGTTACTTCCGTTACATCTCTGAAAACTGATACAGCTCCAGAAATTTTACCTTCAATCTTTATGGGGATGATGTTCGCTACTACTCTAATACTGGTTGTATCAACGAGAAATTCAGAATTAATAACAGGGGTTCCTGTTTCTAAAACCTTTATAATCCTGGCATTTGGCTGACTTTCTTTTAATAGCTTATTTTGAATGCTATCAACGGAAATACCAAGAATTTCGTAATAGGATTTATTAGCATAGAGTACTCTAGTTTCTGAATCTATAATGATTACGCCTTCATGCATGTGATCGAGGACAAGCTTATATTCCATTGTCGGTTGATTCCTTAACATATCTATGAACCTCCTTTTCTTTCTTAATAGTACTTTCTATAATAACTTGAGATTCCTATATGGGTCTTTTGGAACACTAAATAGCTCCTATAATACGACTGATTTTTAACAAAAAATAATCCTCCTTCAAACATGGAGTAAAACACCGAAAGTTCTACACCACATTTGCGACATATATCGTCTGGAGGATTACTATAGTCCGCTTTCTTTTTTCGACACGTTATCCTGAAAGTTCATCCATAGACATTTCAATGAATGTACGTAAAGCGTGCACACCCTGGACGCAATCATTTAAGGATGACCATTCTGAAGGATTATGGCTGATTCCATCTTTACTCCGGACAAACAGCATGGCAGCCGGAATGTGCCTTCCGACGATCATTGCATCATGACCCGCACCGCTCGGCAGATAGAACGGCTTAACTCCATCATTCTCTACCGCTTTTCTGAACGTATCTTGCAGGTCACTTTGGATCGGAACAGGCTCCTTCCGAATCATCTCTTTCCATGTCACATCGACTCCACTCTGCTTAGAAATCGCCTCAGCTTCCTGAACAATTTCATTTACGAGTTGATCACGCGTACCTTCGAATATATCCCGGATATCCACATAGAGCTTCACCTGTCCAGGAATGACATTGACTCCGTTGGGATGGACATTGAGCTTGCCGACCGTTGCGACAGCTGAGTTACTGATCGTACCTGGCAACGCCTGGACTTTCCCAATAAAAGCACTTGCCGCCCCTAAAGCATCCTTTCGGTCATTCATCGGAGTATTCCCCGCATGGCCTGCTTCCCCATCAAAAGTGAATTCAAACCACGCCGGACCTGCGATTCCCGTTACGATACCAATCGGCAGGTCGTTCTTCTCCAGGCGTTTCCCCTGCTCGATATGGACTTCCACAAACAGAGCGACCTCATCGGAATTCCGCTTGGCATTTGTTATGGTTTCGATGGAAAGACCATCTTTTTCAAGGACTTGTTCGAATGACAAACCCTCTTTATCCGTCAGGGTACGCTGACGTTCCAGATCCAGGTCCCCGACAAAGGCTGTGCTCCCAGTTAATCCTCCGTTAAACCTGGATCCTTCCTCATCTGTAAAAATGACGACTTCAAAAGGCCGCTCAGGAACATATCCTGTATCCTTCCAGGCTTCTGCAACCTCTAGTGCCGAGAGTACGCCAAGCGGTCCATCAAAATGACCGCCGTTCGGAACACTGTCAACGTGCGAACCCGACAGGATGGCTGGAAGATTGTTCTTTCCTTCTTTTCTTCCGAATACATTGCCGGCTTCATCTTCTTTTACTTTGAGCCCGGCTTCTGCCATCCACTTTTTTACGAGTTCTTTCGCCTGTCGTTCCTCTGCCGAAAATCCAAGCCGGTAAGAGCCATCCTCTGAAGTCCGTCCTATGTCAGAGAGTTCAGCCAACCGCTTTGCAAGCCGCTCGCCGTCAACTCCTGAATGATTTAAACTATGATCATAGTCTGATAACAGTCGTTGTAACATGTCAGCCTCCGTTTTTAAAATTTGTGCTTTTCATTATTTGAACAAAACTCCAACTTTTCTTGACAAAGATTCAAGTTATTTGAACAAAAATACATATTATTTAGACAAAACTTTGATTTATTTGCACAAACTCATAGATTATTTCAACATATGGAAAAGAGGCGGCCCGCGGGGTCAAATCTCTCCCCTAATGGACCGGTCCTCCTCTTCATATCTATTTAACTTTCACTTCTTGGTTTGGTTGTGCTGTTCCTTGCTTCAGATAGGTCAAGGTAGCTGCTCCGAGTGTGTTAGCTGCGACAAGCAAGGCGCGCTCATCAACCTTGAACTTCGGATGGTGGTGCGGATAAGTCACATCCCAGTCTACGTCTTGCGCACCCGTAAAGAAGAACGTTCCTTTTACATGCTGGAGATAATAAGCGAAATCTTCCCCACCCATTTCCGGCGGTACTTCCTTTACCTCCGTCACACCAGGTACAGATTGGGCTACCTGTGCCACAAATTCAGTTTCCTCCGGATGATTTTCGGTTGCTGGATATCCTCTATAAAATTTATACGTATAGTCTGCATCCGCTGTGATACACGTTCCTTTTACGACTCTCTCAATCTCATTTTCGAGGAGATCGCGTACATCCTCGTTAAACGTTCTTACCGTCCCTGTGAGTTTGACCGTATCTGCAATGACGTTGAACGCATTGATCGCTTCAAAGGCTCCGACCGAAACGACTGCAGAGTCAAGTGGATCGACCCTTCTACTGACAAGCTGTTGAAGGTTTGTAACCGCCTGGGCGCCGATCACAACTGCATCTTTGGTACGATGAGGCTGTGCACCATGACCACCTTCCCCTTTGATCGTGACGGTAAAGCGGTCTGCCGCTGCCATGATTGGCCCTGAGCGGTAGCCGATTTCACCGACCGGGCTTGTTGCCCAAAGATGTGTTCCGAAAATGACATCTACGCCTTCAAGGCAGCCATCTTCAATCATGGAAATCGCTCCGCCCGGCTGTAGTTCTTCCGCATGCTGGTGGATGAAGACAACTGTGCCTTCCAGTTCATCCTGCATGCTGTTCAATACCTTGGCTAAACCGAGCAGCGTTGCGGTATGTCCATCATGTCCGCAAGCATGCATCACGCCATCTACTTTTGACTTAAAAGGAAGATCGGTTTCTTCCTGGATCGGAAGTGCATCGAAATCTGCGCGAAGTGCGACCGTTTTTCCAGGTTTACCGCCCTTCAGCTTTGCAACGACCCCTCTGCCGCCGACTCCTGTACGAACTTCATGTCCTAGTTTTTCATGGTACGCAGCGATGAACTTCGGCGTCTCCACTTCTTCAAAAGAAAGCTCCGGGTTTTGGTGGAGGTGGCGGCGGATCTCCACCATCTCTTCATAGTGCTCTTCCAATTTAGCGAATAATTTTTCCATATCTTAATCATCCCTTTTCAAATGATATTAAACCTTTTGAAGTGACTTTTCACGATTGTCTACGACACATATTCCTTCTTTAAAAACATACGCGATATTTCGGACATCAGAAACGTTCTTAAGTGGATTCCCTTCTACGAGCAACAGGTCAGCTGCTTTCTTTTCCTCAACAGATCCTGTCTTTTTTAAAATGTTCATCGCATCGGCTGCAATGACTGTAGCAGAACGAAGAGCGTCCACTTCATCCATCCCGTATTCTACCATCAATTCAAGCTCTTTCGGAAAATCTCCATGATGGTTGAACGGTGTTCCTGCATCAGTACCTGCTGCGATCTTGACTCCAGCCCTGTAAGCTTCCAAGAAGCTTTTTTTGTGATCATTCATGACGACTTTCGTTTTATCGATGGCATATTGTGGTATACCGCCTTCTAACCCATTTTCAGCAATGTAAAATGGCGCTGACAGGGTCGGCACGAGATATGTACCTGACTCCAGCATCATCTCGATCAATTCTTCATCGAGGTAGATCCCATGTTCCACAGTCGTTATCCCTGCACGGATTGAATTCTTGATGCCATCTCTCCCTTGAGCATGTGCAGCAGTCGTTTTTCCAGTTTTCGAGGCTTCTGTACATGCACAGCGCAATTCGACTTCATCAAACTGGGTCGCTCCGGGATCAACGCCTGGGGTCATCACACCACCTGTAGCCATCAGCTTCAACAGGTCTGCCCCTGCTTTCAACTGTGTTCGCGCTGCCTTACGGACTTCATCAACTCCATCCGCCTCAATCGCCATATTATGGCCATGCCCACCGGTCATCACGATCGGTTTACCGGATGCTACGACCCGAGGTCCTTCAATCAAACCATTTTCAATCGCATTACGGAGCGCAATATCAATATTGTGCTGAGATCCGACATTACGGACCGTCGTCACACCGGCATCTAGTTGTTTTCGCGCGTTACGGACCGCTCGAAAGGATCCGTCTGCCTCAGAATCACCTGACAAATCACGGAATGGATCAGGATTACCATCCATCGTCAAATGAACGTGACAATCCATCAAGCCAGGCAAACATGTCAACCCTTCCCCGTCGATCACATGGTCCACATCAATTCCATTTGCCTCAGTGCCGATCGCTACGATTTCCTTTTCATCAAAGACAATCGTCGTTTTATCAGCATGCAGTTTATACCCATCAAATAGTTGAATGTTCCTTACTTTTGTTTTCAACAGTTACCCCTCCTTTTCCTTTTTTAAAGAATCAATGTAAAAAATAGGGTAGGAAGGATTCCATCGAAGGAACCCTCCCTGTTTTAAAAGGATCAGTTTTTCAAATGGATGTACTCTCCTGGCCCGAGCGGCAGTCCTAAGAAATACCAAACGGCGAACAGGAGCGTCCAGAAAATCGCGAATCCGATCGAGTATGGGAGAAGGACGGAAATAAGCGTTCCGACACCCATTTTCGGGTCATACTTCTTCGCAAAGGTAAGGACGATCGCAAAATAAGCGAGCATTGGCGTGATCGTATTTGTGATCGAGTCTCCAATACGATACGCCAGCTGTGTAAACGCTGGATTATAGCCCAAAAGCATGAACATCGGCACGAATACCGGTCCAAGCAACGCCCATTTTGCTGAAGAACTGGCAATTAACAGGTTGACGACGGCACAGAACAGGATGAATGCGATCAACATCGGCAGTCCAGTAAGACCTGTACTCTGTAAGAAAGCCGCTCCTTTGATGGCGATGATCGAGCCAAGGTTGCTCCAATTGAAATACGTGATCATCTGCGCTGCGATAAAGGCAAGGACGATGTAATACCCCATACCGGACATCGCTTTTGTCAGATGCTCGGCCACATCTTTATCCGACCTGATGACTTTAGACCCAATTCCGTAAAAGAGTGCCGGGATGAAGAAGAAAAAGAGCATCAGCGGGACAAGTCCAGCCATGAATGGTGACTCTTCTACAAGGGAACCGGTCTCCGCATTTCGTAGAAGGGCGTTTTCAGGAATCGTCATGAAGGCCATGATGATCAGGAATACGACCGTTGACACCCCAGCCCAGCGCAATCCTCGTTTCTCTTCTTTTGAAAGTTCAGCTTTCGTTTCAACCTGTGCGTTCAACGTGTATTCCCCAAGACGGGGTTCAACGATTTTGGAACAGACGAATACAGCTACTGGCAATAACACGAAGGTAGATACAAACAAGAAATAATAGTTCATTGCGGGACTCGCATTATAATTCGGGTCGATGATCTGTGCACTTGAAATCGTAAAACCAGCGACCAATGCATCGAGCATATTCAGGATAAGATTGGCACTGAAACCACCTGAAACGGCTGCATATCCTAACGCAAGGCCTGCGATCGGGTGCCTTCCTAATGTCATGAACACGAGGGCGGCGATCGGCGGCAGGACGATCAATGCTGCATCAGCTGCAGCATTTCCGAAGATTCCGATCAACACAATGATCGGCAGGATCAGAAACTTAGGTGATGCAAGAACGACTCTTCTCATGAATGCTGAAACGAGACCTGTCGATTCCGCAAGCCCGACCCCTAGCATGACAACAAGGACAAGGCCGAGTGGCGGGAACGACATGAAGTTATTGACCATTTCGGTAAGGATCTTTACAATTCCTTTTCCATCAAGCAGGTTCACTGCCGTAATCGTTTCATCCGTGGCAGGATTTACTGCACTCCACTTCAACTTTCCAGCAATAAAGGATGAGACCAAAATAAGTCCTGTGAAAATTGCAAACAACGTCAGTACGTCTGGAAGCTTGTTCCCGTACTTTTCAATCCAGTCCAGGAACCTGTTGAACATGCTCCTTTTTTTGACTTCCCCCTGTTTTCCGAGCTCTGGCATGCTCATTTTACCCCTCCTAATCTAAGTTGCTATGTTTTTTTATCCAGATAGTTATAGATTGTGAATTTAGAAACCCCAAGCAGCGAGGCGACATTCTGAATGGACCCCTTTATGCGGAACAGACCCATTTCGTCAAGCAGATGGATGAACTCCATCCGTTCAGCCTTGTCCATTATCTGTACCGGCTTCCCGACTTTCTCCACTGCTTTTTCAATCATTTGGTTTTCAAACTGGGAGATGGATAGCGGTGATGTTTCCTCATCTTTCTCTGTATCCGTAATCTCGGCTAATAGCTTTTCTGCGATTGAATAGTGGGTTATATCGAGATTGATGCTTAAACAACCTAGTATCTGACCATCATCATCCCTGATGTATACAGAACTTGACTTCACCCGTTTCCCTCTCACGTCTTCGTCAACGTAATTCAAGAGACTATCCGTCCCTTTCTCTACTTTCCGAAGGAGATTCAGTCCAAAGCTAGTAATGGATGAACCGACTTCTCTTCCAGTCACGTGACCGTTGAAAATCGCAACAACTGAGGCAGAAACATCTGTCAAATCGTGAACAACCACCTCACAATGGCTGCCAAATGTTTTGGCAATGCTTTCAGCAATCGGTATATATCGCTTGAAGAGCGGATGAATATTCGTAGAGACTTGCTTCATTTTCAAACCCCCAGAGATCTATTTCTATTTTTCTCTCTGTAAAATCGTGCTTTTTTCTTGCAGTCTAATAACGTCGATTTTTTGTAAGAGACGGTTGCTTTTTTGATGAACCACCTTCCTCTTTTAAAGATAATAATAGGATAATGCTAGTCCCAGCATTGTTTCATCCTAAATTATTTGAATATTGCAACCAATTTTACAGCTGTCGAATGAATTTTTCAACAAAAATTTTAATTTTTTAAAAAATTTTTTAAGTAGTGTTGCAAAATACATCAAAACCACTATGATAGGTACTAATAAAAGAGATTGCAGGAGGGGCGTCATGACGACAGAGTTATATCTGGATGACAGTTACATAAAAAGTTGTGAAGCAAATGTGGTTAAGATCGACGGGGATAAGGTTACATTGGATCAGACCGTTTTCTACCCGACTGGAGGCGGACAAGAACATGACACCGGCTTTCTTATTCAAGGTGGAAAAAGAGTTTGAAGTGTATAAAGTGAAAAAGGAAAAAGGTATTCCGACCCACTATGTCAAAAATGCGGAAAAACTTGAAGAAGGTAAAGTATCGGCAGAAATAGATTGGGAGAGACGGTTCGGTTTAATGCGTCACCATTCCCTCCTCCACCTATTAGCCGCAGTCCTGAACGTGGAACACTGCTCTCTATGTACAGGCAACCAGATCTATATGGATCGTGCAAGAATCGATTTGACCGATATCAGTGATTTATCGAATGAAAAGCTTGAGGCTGCGATCGTCAAGGCCAATGAAGAGATCCATAAGAACCATCCGGTTTCAGCACGTGTCCTTCCACGGGAAGAAGCTGAACAGATTTCTGGTGCGATCAAAGCAATGGTCAATCTGATCCCGACATCCGTAAAAGAAATCCGGCTTTTAAAAATTGGCGATATCGACGAACAAGCATGCGGGGGCACACATGTAAAAGAAACAAAAGAAATCGGCCCATTCACCCTCGAAAAAGTGAAAAACAAAGGAAAAGGCGTGACGAGGCTGGAGGTAAAGATCAATTAGGGCAATTCAAGGAAAAGTTCACTAGAAAACGCATATGATTTTTTCAATTGAATCTAATATTGTTTACAAATTGAATAATACTTTGGATGGCTTTTTCATTTTCATCTTTAAAAACGCTATGGCTGCTGTTTTCCATTATGATGAACTGACTGTTTTGAATCTGTTGATGGATGATTTCATTTTCTTCGACTGGTGTAATCCAATCATGTCTACCTGCTATCACAAGTGTCGGAACATTAATCTGAGGCAGATCATTGATGAGGTCAAACTCTCTCAGGAATCCACCAAATCCATTGTTCAATGCTTGATAGGATCGATTTACACGAGCCTGGACAGCAACTGGACTCTTGGCTTCTATTCCAGATCCTTTAACAGAATACAGTGGTTCCATTACTTCATAATATTGATTCAACTGCTCTAATGATTCAAAGGCTCCCTCCCATAAAATAGAGGCCATTTCAATTTGCTTTTCCGTCCCCCTTTCTTCCACATATCGCTTTGCTTTTTCAATAAAACGATGGCTTGGAGAAGTAGTAATGAGCAATAATCCTGCCAAATTCTCCTGATATCTAAGTGCATATGACAGCGCAACCATACCGCCATAAGAGTGGCCTAACAGCCATATTTTATCTAGGCCAAGGTATTGCCTTAATGCTTCGATGTCTTCAATATTGTTTTCTAATGTATAGGTTTCTGGTGAACCGGCTTCAGAAAAACCGCTTCCACGATTGTCGATATAGACGAGTTGTATCGTTTCGGTGAGGGCATCCAAATATGGCTTGAAGTTTCCATGTGTCCCTCCTGGTCCACCATGTAGGACAAAGCAAACTGGCTTCTCCTTTAATTCCTCATTCTCTTTTACATACCCAGCACCGTCAATATCAAAAAAGAGCTTCGTTCCGTTAACTGATGCAAACATTTGATCATTCCTTCCTAATGTAATTGGCTTTTTCCATTACTTTTTGACACGTAACCGGCTTTTCGTTTACTTGGGAAAATGTAGATCGTCAACATAATCAAGCTGAAAATAAGTCCAGCTATCGTCAATAAAATCAGTGGAGTCCAAAAGGATAAGGAAGTAAGTCCAAGTAAAAACAAGACATACACACCAGCAATCATGAACAAGAACTTATAATCCTTACTGTCGACTGTTTTAAAGGCAAATAGACTTCCTTTTTCGAAATTTGCTTTCGTCAATAGACTACCAACTATAACCCCTAAAATGGAAAATATGATACCGATAATGACAGGATCAAGCGTCGAATGGATGATTTCAGCGATTATCGTAGAAATCCCTCCAAGCAGCAAACCAAGCATCGCCCCCCCTGATGTCGCCCGCTTCCAATACAGACCTATGATGACCGGAGCAAATGTAGCTCCCGCGAAAATATGCATGGTTACGAGCAGCAATTCCATGATCGAAGGGGTAAAAATAGCTGCCACTGTACTTAACGCCCCAATGACGACAAGAGTGATCCTTGTAATTTTGATGGATTGTTTTTCGTCTACCGGTTTACCTGCAGCCTTTTTCCCATGTTCATACATATCCCTTGAAACATGGATTCCTGCACTTAGTAAGTTCGAGTCCACTGTGGACATACATGCTCCAAGGATTCCCGTGATGATGACCATACCGATCCACGGATTGATCACTTCCATTGCAAGGATTGGAAAGACCGTTTCTGGATTTTCTAAAGTCGGTGTAATCGCCTTGCCCAGCACACCTACAAGGGCGAGACCGAACGCCATGAAAAGTGCAACAAATATCACCATCAAAAGGCTGATACGTTGAATGACCCGTTCACTTTTTGCCGCATACACCCGTTGCATTTGGGTTTGTGAAATCGTGTTAAGGGGCAAGAATGTGATCGCCCATGCAATGACCATCAGGAAGGTCATTCCTTCTGTAAAGCTCAACACCTCTCCACCTACTGCTGTCGAGAGTATCTCAGCACCATCCAGTGTGGCATTGAATACATTCGCATCATCAGACAACGCTTGAAAACCAAAAAGAATGACAAGGATTAGTCCAGCGATCATGATCATAGATTGGACCCAGTCCGTCAAAGCGACACCCATCAATCCACCGAATGTAGTATATAAAATGGTCACAACGGATGTAATCAAGATCGCAACTGTCGTATCAATCCCAATGACGGAATTCAAGATTACACCGACTCCCAAAATACTTCCTCCAGCTCCTCCCACTAAAGCGACCAGTGAAAAAATCGTCGTAACTAATGCAACCGGGCGTGAATACCTCAACTCCATCATATCCGGCAAAGTGAACACTTCATGTTTTGACGCTATTCGTCTCAGCTTTCCTGAAATGAAAAATAACACGAAGTAAGCTGAGCCTGCAGCGACCAGGAGCCACGTCATGGAAAATCCGTCATTAAACACCATACCGCTGAATCCCATGTACGTGTTTGCTCCGACAACGGTTGAAAAGATTGTTGTGAAGAGCACGCCTGAATTCATCTTATTCGAAGCAACGAAAAAATCAGATCGTGTCTCCTGTCTCTTTGCAAGAGCGATACCGATGAATACAAGAACGATGAGATAAACCATCGGAATCAAATAAGGCAAGCTGAAACCCATAATATACCACTCCTTTATAAAGGTGAATTTTTCTGATTTTTAACGTTTCGGCACTCGAAATAAATGTCCTTCCAACTTTTAAATAAAAAGGAAAATGGTCCTGAGATATTCCCTGAAAGTTGAATCTCTTACATATTCTCTAGACATGATTCTGTTTATGGACTAATACATAAGGTAATCCATAATCCTACACCTTCAAAACAAAAATAACCCCACTAATTTCAAATTTAGCGGGGTTATTTTTATTAGATCTATAATCCAGGTGTCACGATTGGATTTAAGATGGACAATCTGACCTTTTTTGTAGCATACTAAATAAATTTGATATGTATTCTATCTTTGGTGTTCAAAACAATAGATTTTCCCATTGGCATGATTAATTTTTTCAATATCATTATTTGATTGAACCTTTAACTTTAAAATATTTTCAAGTATGTTCGATCACCTTTTTCCATATATCCTGGGCATTGGTATCCTTCAATTACCATATTTACATCAAAAAATCGCAAACATGGAGTAAAACGACGAATGTTCTACACCACATTTGCGACATATATCGTCTGGAGAATGACTATAGTCCGCTTTCTTTTTTCGACAATCGAACGATACAAAATACTGGATTCACTGCAACGGTTGACAGGTTATCAAGCCTGTTTTTGCAGTTTGATGCACATCTGCCGATAAGCGTCTGATTCGTTGGTCATCCCCATCTCCCCATAGATTTTAGAGAGCCATTGCTGCGGTTTGGGATCCGTAGGTTTCAATTCCATCTCCCAGCTGAAGCATTCAATCGCTTGCTTCAACTGTCTGAATTCATAATACAACTCTCCGAGGGTTTGCATTTGGTCCGGATCATCACTAAGCTCTTCCATGGTATCGATTTTTCTGATGATTTGAAGATTTTCATGAGATTCTTTGAAAGGTTTGAGCCAATCTTGGATAGAAGATAGCTCCTCGGTTTTCAGCAACGAAATGACGTATTTAGTAAGAAGTGTTCCCGCTTTTTCAGGATACATGTTCATGATTGGCTTCAATACAGTGTGAAGCATTTCCGGTTCTAATGATTGCTCTTCTGGATCTACCTGCTCGATCAGGTTTCCAAAAATTTGGACTTGATCACTGTTAAGCTCAAAATCATGGTTTTTCATCATACGGGAAACATCAATGATTTTATGGTGTTTGATGTAGTGTTGAAACAGATTGTGTTGTAACGGAAGGAATTCAGGTACTTGAGAGGCTAGCGTTTCGAGAATATCCATTGTTTCATGCTCGTCAAAATGTGTTTCAAGCAGTTCGATAAGAGGGTTGTAGCAGTCTGTTGAAGGTGATGAAGTCAGTTTGTAACTGAATAAAGCAATCAAATCGATCCATCGGGACTCTTTTTCCATTCGTTCTGCAAGCTGCTGAAAACAGGAGTCCTGATCTTTCTTATGATACAGTACTTTCTCAGCAAAAATGAAATCCTCTGAAAGGATCTTCTCAGCGTTTTTGTTATATAGATCGGCATACTTCTGGACCTTGATGTCATTAGCAAGGTGTTCAACCAAGCTATGATTCGGTGCAAAATCCGTTAAGATCCGGATGATTTTATAGCCTAAGAACGTTTGTCCTTTTCGATTATAATGGTAAAAGACGGATTTTATTTCATTGAACAATTGCTTTTTGGGAATGAACGATTCGAAGAACGTCAGGATGAAGGCCTTTTCTTGTGGCGTATACTGCTTCTCGAGCTTATCCAATAGTGGATCGAAGCTGAGTATTTGGCAAGGGTGATTAGAGGTAAGCAATTCTTTGATAAACGGATGGGGAGCGTTGAAAACCATTCCTCTTTTAAAAGCCTTTTCGATGAATGATCGTCGTCTGAGCCTTGTTGCTTTTGCGGCGGTAAGGAATTGATACTTATAAAAGAACAGATAATAAACGTCATTGTCTTCCCCATAAGCTTCAATAATCTCGCCCTGGCGATAAATTGCAATTCTTTCTGCTCGTAGTTGAATCGGTTTCCGATGATCATACAGTGAAAATTGATCTTGATCCATATCGATTCCCCCTATTCGTATCTCTACTATAGCATAGTTTCATCATAAACTCATTCCGTGCTAATCCAATAAAAATAACCCCTATTGTCAGGAGTTATTTTTTTACAGCTTTATGGTAGATTATTCCCTGCAGCACGATACAGCTCGTACCATTCTTCTCTGGTCAATTTCACCTCAGAGGCTTTTGCGATAGCAGCCATACGTTGAGGATTCATTGTCCCGACGACTGGTTGGATGTTTGCTGGATGGCGCAAAATCCATGCGATTGCAATAGCTGAATCTTTCACACCATATTTCTCAGCAAGCTCTTGCAATTTTGTATTCACTTCCGGAAAGTCTTCATTTCCAACAAACGGTCCTTTGATCATACCGTACTGGAACGGAGACCACGCTTGGATTGTCATGTCGTTCAGACGGCTATACTCGAGCATACCACCATCTCGCATAACTGATCCCTCATGCTGCATGTTCACATTGACCCCAGCATCAATCATCGGTGTATGCATGATACTGAACTGCATCTGGTTGATGACCAAGTCCTGATCCAAGCTTCTTTTTAAAAGTTCAATCTGCATAGGGTTATGGTTACTGACTCCAAAATGACGGACTTTCCCGCTTTCCTTCAACTCATTGAAAGCTTCTGCCACTTCCTCAGGTTCCATCAGTGCATCCGGACGATGGAGCAGCAAAATATCGATATAATCCGTTTTCAAACGCTTTAGGCTTCCTTCAACTGAACTGATGATATGTTCTTTTGAAAAATCATAAAACCCTTTTCGGATTGCACATTTCGTCTGGATGACCATATTTTCACGAACAGAAGGATTCATGTCGATTGCGTCCGCAAAAACGGATTCCGACTCTCCACCACCGTAAATATCCGCATGGTCAAATAGATCGACACCATGTTCCATCGCGTTTTCAATCACATGTCTCGCATCAGCTTTGGAAAGTGTACTCATCCTCATACAGCCTAATAAGATCTCTCCCACTTCCAAGCAACTGTTCCCTAACTTGATTTTTTTCAAAAAGGACACCTCTCTCCGTTATGTAATGCTTCTATTCTAACACTCTATCTCCCTAGTTGATAAAAATAAGACCCATCACGTAGTAATGGATCTGGAACATCTATCGGTTCTGTAAAATGGGCTTTTCATTGTAGCTGATTCGCTGCCACCCGATGACGGTAATGGATAACGCAACCACAATAAAAGCGAGGAAGTAAGGGGAAATGAACTCTCGAACCGCACCAGCTGTAAGGGAGCTTGCGATGATCCCCAGTGAAAAAACGGCTGAGAGGATACCGAATGCTGTTCCGTGTTTGCTCTTATCAATTTTTTCAGTAATCAAGGTTGTAATGGCCGGAAACAGGATGCCCAATCCGATTCCTACCACGAACAAGATTTGGCCTAAACTAAGTGGAGCGAACGGCACCACCATCTGATAAAAGCACGCAGCCAACACGAGCATGCCGAACATCGTCCGGATCATTGCTGAAACCCGGTTGATCCAGGTCATGCAGACGATGACCAGCGTCCCTACGCCAATATAGCTGAACAACTTACCCGCATCACTCGTGGACATCCCTTTTTCCACCACTAAAAATGGAAGTTCATATCCAAGGGTCCCTTGCGCGTACATCAAGGCAAAAGCGACGAAATAGATCATCGCCAAATGTTTATCCAGCCTCAATCCGCCGCTGTTATCATGCTCTTTTTTATGCACGGTGATCGGTTCGAACTCCCTGATATACAAAACACCGATGATGGCTGTTATGAAAATGCATCCGCCAATGATGAAATAAGTGCCCCTGTAATCCACGATTTCCACCAGGTACCCGCCTATGGTCGGAGACACGATATGCGCAATCGTCATCAGCAATCCATTGAACGCCATGTTTTTCCCTTGTTGGTGGCTGTTCTTCGCATAACCGGACAATAACGCAAAACAAGCAGGCGTCATGAAAGCAAGGACGAGTCCATTGAACAAACGCAAAACCAACAATCCATCAGGATTGGAGGCGATTCCATGCCCCATCATCAATAAGCCTGAAAAAAACAGCGGTACCACAATAAACTTTTTCTTACCAAAAGCATCGATCAATGGTCCAGCGATCAAGTTTCCACACATGTTTGCGAATGATGACATACTCATCATGATGCTGACAAAGAAGCTCGTCGCCCCGAGCGCCACAGCATAAGGCGTGAAAATCGGATACTGTATATGTAAACTCAAAGACACCAGGAAAAGCACCGTGAAAATCGCAGCCATGCCCCTTTTTCTCTCGTCCATAAAATCGCCTCCAACATAAGTGTATGAACGAAATTGAAAAAGAGACATGTTAGGAATCTTAAAAACAAGACAACCAGCCTTTGCCAGTTGTCCCTTTCTTCGACTTTATCAATCTACCATGAAGCCGTGTTTGAATGGATCGTTAGGATCGATCAAAATATTTTGGAATCCCGTAATGAATGCTGATCCTGTAATTTCAGTAATGACAGCATCCTGGTCCCCGACCTTAACATTTTCAAGTGCTTTACCGATGAATTTACCGCCGACAAATCCTTCACAGACGATTTCCTCACCAACTTCCAACTCATTCCTTCCAACCATTCTGGCAACCATAGCCGTTGTTCCTGTCCCCCCAGGAGATCGATCAGCTTGTCGATCACTGAACACGTGGACATTTTTATAATCTGCATCTGGTATGGTCGGTTTTCCATAAAATGTGACGATATCTACCTTATTTATATAGGGTTTGGTCGGATGCTGAACCTTTACTTGATTGTTCACATGATCTTTGATGATTTTTGCGAGCTTTTTAAGTTGTGATCCGTTCGAAACATGAATCTCTTCGCCAACTTGTTCCACATCCACCCAGGCAAAGTAATTGCCGCCATAACTGATGTCAACTGTAATTGACCCAAGTTCCCCTGCGTCTATGACTACGTCCCTTTTCTCAAGGAACCCTGGTACATTTTTAAAACTGACAGATTCTACACGACCATTTTCAACCTTGACCCTTGGATAAACAAGACCCGCTGGTGTCTCCAGGACCAATTCCACCTCTGGTCCATCCACTTTCACAAGCCCCGTTTCTACGATAGCTGTTGCAACGCCAATTGTCGCATGTCCACACATGTTCAAAAAGTTGGAATTATCCATATAGATGACACCGAAGTCGATCTCATCACTGGTCGGTGGAAGCAGCACAGCTCCGAACATATCACGATGCCCTCTCGGTTCCTGAATCAATGCATTTCTAAGCCAAACATAATGCTCAGCCATATAATCTCGCTGTTCAGCAACTGTCTTGCCTTTCAGTTTCAACAATCCACCATTTATGATTCTAGTTGGTTCTCCAAAAGTATGCGTCTCTATTGTTTGAAATACATTCGTGAAATTCAATTACAACAGCTCCTTGATCAAAAGTTTATGATATTAATAGTTTTGGTACATAAAGCATGATATCCGGGGCGAAAATCATGCCCATGAGACTTATGAATAGCACGAGGATGAACCAGATATTGTACCGGCTTACTTGCAGCATGCTGACTTTCGCAATTGCTGTAGTGATATACAATCCACTTGCAACAGGTGGTGTCTGTTGGCCAATCGCCCACACAATGATGACCACCATCGCAAACTGCAAGGGGTCGATTGCTGTTGCTTGTACTAATGGCAAAAATAAAGGCACAATAACCAACACCATGACAGTACCATCAAATATAAATCCGCCTATGAACAAGATCAGACTTGCAATCAACATCAATTTAACCGGTGAGTCCCCAAAGGCCATCAGCGGCTCAAGCATCATCTGCCCTATTCCAAGGGCAGAAAAGGAATAACCTAGTATTTTAGCGGTTGCCACGATAAACATGACAAGTGCCGTATTTTTGACACTTTCATTCAAGGCATTGATGAATCCCTTCCAAGTCAATTCCTTATAGATGATGCCTGCTAGGATTCCTACTAATACTGCAATCGCAGCTGATTCTGTAGGAGTTGCGAACCCTGTCATGATTCCTCCCAGTATTGCCACCGGGACCAATAAAGCTGGGATTGCTGTTAAAAAGGACTTAATGAAAAATTTAAACGTGAACGGTTGCTCTGTGAATGTGTAATCCTTTTTTAATGAAATGATATAAACAACAACCATATAACCGATTGCAATCGTTATTCCAATGGGTACACCTGCTAAAAATAGACTAGCGACCGACAATCCTGAAATGGATCCGTATAGGATCATCGGAACGCTTGGGGGAATGACGATGCCAAGAGATGATCCCGCAGAAGTCACCGCTGCTGAAAAACTTGGTGAGTATCCTTTCTCCTTCATTGCTGGAATCATAATTTGGCCGACCGCAGCACTAGCCCCAGCAGCTGTACCAGTGATAGCTCCAAAGAAAACAGATGCTACCACGTTCACCATTGCCAGTCCTCCGCGGACCATCCCAATGATGGAAAGCGCAAAATTTATTAGTCGCTTAGAGATTCCCCCATAATTCATCAATGACCCAGCTAGCATAAATAATGGGATTGCAAGTAACGGAAAGCTGTTTGTCCCTAAATATAGTTGCTGAAGCAATAACCCCATTGGAATATCAGCAAAATAGACCAAGAAACCTAACGCAGTTAACCCAAGCGCAAAAGCAATTGGAACCCCTAGAGCCAATAAGACTAAAATTGAAACCAACATCAAGATTGGGAGCATTTTTCTCCCCCTTTCTCGATTCCGTCCCTGTTTTGTTTCGAAGACCCATCTATTATTTTTTTGATTTCAGTTAACATTTGTATTAAGATTTCGATGATCATGAGGATGAAACTGATCCAAATGATCATATAAGGGACCCTCATCGGTATATCTGTTACAGGCATACCAATACTTCCAGATTGCTGGATGAACGAATACGCCCAGATTACTGTCATGACAAGAAATATTGCAACCAAGCCTTTTGAAAGGACTTGAACATATGGTTTCAATTTTTCCGGAAGTTGATCTTGTAAAAAATCCATCTTTAAATGATTATCTTCCACCGTACACTGATAAGCCCCAAAGAACGTGATCCATATCATCGCAATCAATGATAATTCTTCCGGCCATGGAAGCGGATCATTCAGTATTTTCCTAGTGATCACTTGAAGAAATAGGATAAAAAACATGAAGAACAGAGCGAATATATTCGTCGATTTGATCAATAGATATAGGATGTTCCGAAGTTTCTTCATAATGCCGCTCTATTCTTGTTTCTCTTGTATATCTTGGATGATCTGTTCTGCATCGCTTCCTAATTCTTCAGTCACCATATCCCAGACTGGTTTCGTCACTTCCTGGAAAGGTTTGATGTCCTCAATGACTTGTACGTCCATCCCTTTTTCCTTCAAATCATTGATCAAGTCCTCATCCTGCTTTGCATTCATTTCACGGTTGATGTCCCGTCCTGCTTCAGCGGCCTCCAGTATGATTTTCTGTTGCTCGTCCGATAATTGTTCCCATTTGTCCATATTCATGAATAATGTCGCTGGAGAATAGACATGATTGGTGATCGTCAAGTATTTTTGGACATCATAAAAGGATGCACTATGAATGACGGACAAAGGATTTTCCTGCCCATCGATCGTCCCTTGTTGCAATGCTGTAAATACTTCTGACCATGCCATCGGTAAAGGGCTGGCTCCTAGTTTCTTGAACGTTTCCATCCTTACATCACTTTCTGGGACTCGAATTCTCAAACCTTCAAAGTCTTCAGGTGATTGGATCTGTGTTTGGTTATTGGTAACCTGCCTGAATCCATCTTCCCAATAGGCCAAATGCTTAAGATTGTTTTCTTCTAAATATGACCCTACTTTTTCACCGATCGGGCCATCTAACACTTCCCATGCTTGTTCCCGATTTTCAAATATATAAGGTAATGAGAAAATATCGACATATGGATTCATTTGGGCCATAGGCGTTGAAGATATGCCAATATCAATCGTACCTACCTTCGCGCCTTCTTGAATTTCCCGGCCGGATCCAGCAAGTTGTCCATTACCGTAGATCTTGATTTTGATCTTCCCGTCTGTTTTTTCCTCTACGATCTTTTTGAACTCTTCAGCACCATGCCCCCATGGATGGTCGTTCGGCAACTCATATGCGAAGCTTAGCGTCATGGATTCTTCTCCAGATGAATCAGTCCCTGAAGAACATCCGACTAACATACTGAAACCTAAAAGTGCCACCCCTGCAAATTTTAAAAATTTCATTGTTGTCCTTCCTCCCCTTTCATTAATCTTTTACGGAATGAACTAACAGAAAAGAATGATCACCACCTTGATAGAATGTACTGTAGACTATTGATTCTCTTCGACCAGTTCGGTTTCCAAGTCTTCCAAAACGACTTCCTCATACTCCGAAATACCTTTCAAGTGGTTGGAAACAGCTTTTTCGACAGCTTCCTTGTCTCGATTGGCCAGAGCTTCATAAATCTCATTATGTTCTTTAATGGAGCGTTCGACTAAACCGCTACGAGACATAAATGAGTACCTGAAAGAGACGACATAATCATGCATATTTTCAAGGATTTTAATGATCCTCGTAAGCTTTGACGCTTTAATGATAGTCTGATGGAACTCATCATTGACTCTCATCAAACGATCTACATCTAACGGTTTTGAGTGTTTTTCGGATTGCTGGATAAGCATTTTCAAATAGTGAAGTTCATCATCAGTCAAATGATCAACCGCGTATCTGGCTGCAAGAGGTTCCAATTGTGCTCTAATGAGATGAATTTCTTTAATGCATTCTGACGTTACGCCCTTAACGAGACAAAACTTTCTAGGATGGATCTCTACCAGACCCTCTTGCTCCAGTCGATGGAGCGCTTCTCGGACTGGAGTTCGACTAACTCCTAGTTGATCGGCTAACTCAGCTTCTATGATTTTGTCACCCGGTTTTAATGAATGATTCAATATATCCTTCCTGACTTGCCTGAATACGCTTTCACGAATAGACAGGGTATTGATCTTTGCCATATTTTCATTCGACCCCTTTCTCGTTATTTCGATTTTAAGGGATATTGTATCCCAGTACAAGTTATTTTTTGATAAATGAAAAAAATCAGATAAATACAAGTGTGTTTAACCCTTATTAAATAGGGTTTTTGTCTATTAACTTCTTTATTTTCTTCCGATAGATTATATTGTAAGATTCATTTATTTTATGTGGGATACAATATGTCATGCAAAAATAAGAAGAGCTCCTCCATGAGAAGGAACTCTAGTTGCCCTATTTTATACGAACCGATTGAACTTGGTTCGGTTGCAGTTCAACCTTTATCTTGTTCAATGTCTTTTCAAGCGGTTGGATCGCTTCTTTATTCAGATTGACGAGCGCCGTTTCCTGAACCTTAGTGTTGATTGTAACCCCACTGTAAACTTTTCTTCTTTCGCGTGTACATCCGTAAAATCAGTGCGTCTTCGTTCTCGCTTTTTTCAACGTACTCAATACAGCTTTCCTCTAGCTAAAGCAAGTAGCTTATTGTTAACCACTTGCTTTTTATTCATACATTTTCCGCTGAACCACATATCTTTGTAATCATCCCATTTTGTCTTTGGATATGAATTTAGAACAAATGAAAATCAGCAAAATCATCCCTATGCTGATAAATAAGCCGATTCTTTGATTCATATGAACTAGTGCGCCTGATATGGCTATTAAAATAACCGCAATGCCTATATAGGAGGTATAAGGAAATCCAAATGCTTTGAACGTGCCTTCGTTACCGGCATACGTAGGATGCAGTCTGATCTGCGAGGCAAGGATGATCACCCAATTCAAGATCAGCATGACGCCTGCAGAGGTCGTCACATATTCATACATCGTACCTGGTAACAGATACGAGAAAAGAATCGAGATCGCGAGTCCAATCGCCGTCAATGACAGGGCTGGCAACGCCACACCACGATTATTTTTCTCTTTCAGTATTTTTGGTGCATCCCCATCCTTCGCCAACGAAACCATTACACGACTTATCGAAAACAAGGCACCGACCATCGTCGAAAAGGCAGCGCTGATGATGATAATGTTGAAGATGGTGTCCAGATATGGGATTTGGAATGCCGATAGTGCTGTCACAAAAGGACTTTCCGACTCGTTGATGATGGTCCAGTCCACCATTTCCAACACAAAAAATAAACATACGATGTAGATGGAAACCAAGGTGATGATCAACCCTACACCAGTCTTCGGAACGTCTTTTTTGCTTTCAAGTTCCGATGATGCGACCCCTACAACGGCAATCCCCCCGAATGAAAAGAAGATGAAAATCATCGCTGCCCATAATCCTCCGATTCCGTTCGGAAAAAGATCACCGATTCCTGGCTGGTTTACGGAGACGATATCGTTCGGATTGATGATATCTAACAAGAACAATGTGCCAAAGGCGATGAAAATGATGAGGGTCGATAATTTGATGATGGCAAATAAAGACTCGATCTGGCCAAAGTTCTTCACTCCCAGCAAATTGATCCCAAAGCCCAACACCGCATAAATGATTGAAAATATCCATAATGGGATTTGAGGGAACCAAAACTGTGTAAAGGTCGATAGCGCAACGATTTCACTGGACATGATCAAGACGCCAGATAGCCAGTACATCCACCCTGAAAGGAACCCTGCAGAATGCCCGAATGCTTTCCTTGCATAAGTCCGGAAAGAGCCTGTTTCTGGATCATTTACGGTCATTTCGGCTAAAGAACTGAACACAAAGAACGTGGTCAATCCCGCAATCAAGTAACCAATCAAAATAGATGGACCGGCAATTTTGATAGAAAGACCTGTCCCCAGGAAAAAACCAGCACCTATAATCGAGCCGATTCCTATTAGAGAAAGCTGCCACCATCGCAGACCTTTTCCCTTTCTAAGTTGCTTTTCCTTTTTTCGCTCTACAGACTGTTTCAACAAGTGATGATGCTTCATGAAACTTCCCCCATTATTAGAAGATCGATAATGATGTCGTCACCTGTTTTATTATTAGCCATTGCACCGATCTTTACTAATCACGGGTAAGTTGATCTACTTTGGGAATGAAAAAAGAATGGGGCTGACTCTAACATCAATTTCATCGATGTTTTGGGTCAGCCCCTTATGTTGATCATGTTCCGCAATACGTTACATAAGGACGATCAGTGTCTGGTGGCAATGTGCAATACTCTTCCTGTTCTGGAGTATGAGCATATGGGTTTGATAGTGTATTGAGCAGCTTTTCCATCATACTGTAGTCGCCTCTTTCTACTGCTGCTTCTAGTGCCTCTTCGACCCGGTGGTTCCGAGGGATCACGGCAGGGTTGTTGTCGCGCATTAATTGCTGGGATTCTTCCTTCGATTCCTCTTGTCTTTCGAGTCTCTCCTGCCAACGCTTATGCCATTGTTCCTCTGACTTAAACAGCTCTGCCTCTTCCAGCTTATCAAACGTCAAGGCGCGGAAAGTGTTCGTAAAGTCAGCTTTATGCTCCTTCATCAGTTTGTGAAGGTCTCCAATCAGGTTTTCGTCCTCTGCTTCCTCGTTAAAGATACCAAGTTTTGCTCTCATGCCTGATAGCCAGTAATCACGATACAAGTCCCCAAACTTGGTAATCTCTTTCTCAGCGATTTCAATTGCTTTTTCTTGGTCGTCATGGATCAGGGGTATGAGTGTTTCTGCAAAACGAGCAAGGTTCCATGCCCCGATTGGCGGTTGATTTGCGTACATGTAACGGCCGCGAACATCAATCGAACTGAAGACTGTTTCAGGATCATACGTATCCATGAAGGCACAAGGCCCATAATCGATGGTTTCACCACTGATCGTTACATTGTCGGTGTTCATCACGCCATGGATGAAACCGACCTGCTGCCATTTGGCAATCAGTGCAGCCTGCCGCTTGATCACTTCTTGAAGCAATGAAAGATATCGGTTTTCGTCTTTTTTAATTTCAGGATAGTGGCGTTCAATTGCATAGTCAGCAAGTGCTTGGGGTTCCTCTTTTTCTCCCCAATTGGCAATGAATTCAAACGTACCAACGCGTAGATGACTGGCAGCGACACGGGTCAGGATCGCCCCAGGCAGTTCCGTTTCACGGATGATCGATTCTCCGGTTGTAACTACAGCCAGGCTTCTTGTAGTCGGAATGCCGAGTGCATACATCGCTTCACTGATGATATGTTCGCGCAGCATCGGTCCTAGAGCTGCTCGACCATCGCCACCACGGGAATATGGGGTTCTGCCCGAGCCTTTCAGCTGAATGTCATAGCGTTCACCATCAGGCGTGATCTGCTCGCCAATCATCATCGCCCGGCCGTCACCTAACATCGTGAAACTTCCGAATTGATGACCTGCATAGGCTTGGGCAATGGGCTCTGAGCCTTTGGGAGTCTCATTGCCGGCAACGACCGATACACCTTCTTCTGATTGTAAAGCCTCTGGATCTAACCCTAACGTTCTTGCGAGAGATTCGTTGAAAACGACCAATTCCGGCTCCTCTACAGGGTTTGGTTCAATTGTAGAAAAGAGCTTCTTTGGCAAGCGTGCATAGCTATTGTCAAAGTTCCATCCTGGATCGACCATTATTCTCTCCTTTTCTTCTTTCGTCCTTTTGTATTCAGCAAAACAAGTCCTTTTAGTATTTGCCTCTATTGTATTGTTATACCCTTATATATTCTCTTTCGAACGTTCTCTTTCATGTCCTCCTATCTTCTTGAACATAACATAGCACAACCATCCAAAGGGTCCAAACATAAGGGTCAAAAATAAGAGGATTGATTGCAGCGGTAGTTGGATGTATCGGTTTTCCATATTATCCCGGTAAATAGAATGACCGACCACCTGATCAAAACACAGGATATGAATCCACACAAGCAAAGCGAAATCTGATTCCGACAACAGCTGGATAACGCCTGACGCCGAGTTGAAATGTTGGATGAACCCGAGCCCCTTTGTCGAAATCGCTGTGATGATTCCAACACTATACAGGATCGCTAAAAAGACAGGGAAAATGTGTAGCTGGGCTAGAAAGCGTGTCACCTTCCAGCTTGGCAGCAAAATAAGCAGCACCCAAAACAAGACCGCCAGGCTTGAGAGTGAGAACAAAAGGTGATACATATGGTTACTCCCCTTTCACAATGGAAATAGGATCTGTTTCGAAAGCATTGTTTCTACCCTTCTTCATAAAAGACACAAATGCGATGGCTGTTGAAACAAGCCACATGAGTAATAAAATGCTTGCAAGGATCGGCAATAGCGTCAGTTCAAACACAGAGAAGCCTCGTGCAGTTTGAAAAGCGATCAATACGATCGAAAGCATCCAGGCGATGCTGCCATAATGAATCAGCCATTTTTTAAAACGATCCGTGACTTGTGTTTTTTCCAATAGCCATGCTGGTAAGATTAACGTTTGTAAGGCGTGGAATCCGATTCCATGCAGTACAATCAAATTTCCTGCATCCCCTGTAAATCGATCCTGCATCAAAATCATCCATATCCCCGCAAGGTTGGCTAGAAAGACTGAAAGAAACGCATATCGGATCCCAAGTATGAGTAATGGACGTCTATGAGGTGATTTCAATCTGAAAAACTGGATCGTAAGCCATATCATCAAGGTCACTAACAATAGGGAAATCACGCCGAAAATCATCCCTGCAACCATATCGATGACACCACCTTCAGTCGAAAACCGCGGATTCAAACCCCGGAAATTCTGAACAGTTTCAATTGCATAGGCATACAAAGCGGAGATGACAAAAAGCCACCGGATCGTTTTCCTTTTACGATCTCTGAACCCTGCTATTGGTAAAATCGCAGCGATTGAAAGGGTGAAAATCCCAATGGCTGCATTGAACGAAAATGCATCGCTTATATTCCCTTCAGGTAAAATGATGGAACCTTTGAAAAAGATAAAAACAGCGATGCCGATTGCG
This sequence comes from Pseudalkalibacillus sp. A8, assembly GCF_045920555.1. Taxonomy (NCBI): domain Bacteria; kingdom Bacillati; phylum Bacillota; class Bacilli; order Caryophanales; family Fictibacillaceae; genus Pseudalkalibacillus; species Pseudalkalibacillus sp. A8. Next base: position 472,893 of record NZ_CP174509.1, on the reverse strand, counting down.
AGTAAAAGTCCGATCACGCCGGTTAATACGAGCCATCTTTCTCCTTTAAAAAGCTTAGGAGATGGTTCGACAACATTCTTTTCATCAGTCTTGATAACAGATGACATCAAGAAAACCCTCCTTAAAGTAATATTTATTTATCAGTCAATAAATTAATGTTTCTAAAGAAAAGCTTGGTGAGGCCAAGCTTTGTGGGTCGAGCCTATAGTACCTTAAAAATACGGTACTTCTTTTTTAACAGTCCGTTTTATTTTTCCCTTCAAGCATTTCGGGCATATCCAACACTTCTGCAAGCGTGATCAATAACCCGGTTCCAATAAATTCAGCAGCTCTCTCTTTTGGATTCGGAATATCCGCCCGATCCATTTTCAACGTCAAGCTGTCAAACATCTTATCATACAGTTTACGGACATGTTCACGAATGCCTGCATCTGAAATGGTGTAGGCCTGCATGACCATCAACACCTCATCACGATGGGTTTGCATGATTTCAAAGAAAGCACGCCCCATCGTCGGGATCAATTGATCAGAAGGTGCTTCAACCTCTGCAAATGTATCATAAATACGGCTGAAAGCCCGATCGATGACATCCTTGAACAATTCCTCTTTGTTGGAAAAGAAATGGAACACATATGGCTGGGTTACTCCTGATGCCTTTGCCAACATTGCAGTCGTTGTTTTATAGTACCCCCTCTCGGCGAAAATGCACATTGCATTTTCGATGATTCGTTCTTTTTTATCTTCTCGCACTGCCACTTGTATCATCCTTTTATTTATTTATTGATTAATAAATTATATTCAACAGATGTACTTTTGTCAATTGTTTTTACTAAATTGACTAGTTTTACGTATTCTCTCCTATTTCACATAACATAAATCGGCTCGTTGATACTGGGACCACAATCATTTTCGTCGATCACACCATGTAAGTCTTCCGTGCCTCCGATTGGATCATCGACATCGGACCTGAAAGCGGGAAAGCTAGGGGACAAGTGATCGACGAAGGTACACCAGCGCAAGTTGCCCAAGTAGAAGCATCATACATAGGGAAATTTTTAAACTTTTAATTAAAGGATGCAACATTAAGCGCTCTGGTCCGTATACAGGACCAGAGGCATTACGATGCATTTTAAAGGAGCCGAACCTATGGAAATAGAACAAAAGATTACGCTTAAACCTTTTTTCTCCCTCATCCTTTCGACAAAAATACCAAAGATTGCACTTGCTGTAGGGCTGATCGGGAGTTTCATCACCACACTCGTAGGACTGACGATCCCACTGTTGACGAGAGAAATGGTCGATGGTTTTTCGATCATTCCTTAAATGCTTCTTTGATCGCGATTATCATCACTGTCTTTATTTTACAGGCGGTCACCAGTGGAATTTCTACGTATGCACTTGCCTACGTTGGCCAAAAAATCATTGCCCGCTTGCGGGAAAGAATGTGGTTCAAGCTTTTACGCCTGCCAGTCAATTACTTTGATAAAAACACAAGCGGGGAAACGGTCAGCCGGGTCGTCAATGATACTGGAATTGTAAAGGACTTGATCTCCCAGCATTTTCCTCAGTTCATAAGCGGGATCATCACCATCATTGGAGCTGTCATCATCTTGTTTGTAATGGACTGGAAAATGACATTATTGATGTTCATCTCTGTTCCAATCATAATGTGGGCCGTTCCACTCCTTTCGTGTGTAACCGGTTCCACATAATCCGTATGAACACCTTGAGCCTTTAAGTTGTCAACAATCGCCTTACCATAGGCGTCATCCCCGACGCACCCGATCATATAGACATCGGCTCCCAATCGGGCTGCTGCAACTGCCTGGTTCGCCCCTTTACCGCCTGGGACCGTTTCAAAAGACTCTCCAAGAACGGTCTCTCCAGCCCGTGGACGTCTCGTTGATGTTACAACTAAATCCATCGATGAACTGCCAATGACGGCAATTTTCGGTTTCTTCATGATTTTTCATTCCTTTCGGGTTGTATTTCTTTCTACTAGTTCGACAGGCATTTGAATCGTATGTTCAATGCCTTGTTCTTTTTTGACCATTTTTATTAGCAACTGAGCGGCTTGACGCCCCATCTCGTACGCAGGCTGCCTGATGGTTGAAAGGGTCGGGTAGCACAAGCTGCTTTGCGGGATGTCATCATAACCGATAATCTGCAAGTCCTCCGGGATCTTTTTCCCGAGTTTCAACGCTTCATGTATGATCGCGATCCCGACAATATCATTGCTGGCTATCACGCCATCGGTATCGGAGAATTTTTCGAATAATTCTTCTGCCCACCCTTGGGCCTCTTCAAAGGAATAGGACGTAGAGGACAATACAGAAAAATCAATGTCAGCTTGACTCAATTCCTCAATCGCACCTTGGAATCTATCTTGCGCAGGCTTGACATGAGCGGGCCCTTTCACAAGCGTGATTCTTTTAGCTCCCTTTTCGATGAGCGTCCTCGCTGCCAAACGGCCTCCTTCCCTTCCATCCGAATAAACGGCCGGGTAGTCTTCCGAGGTACGATCCAAAAGGACGAGAGGGAGCTTTAATGCATCATAAATTTTGTAGTCGACGTGATTAGTCGCCGATATGATTCCTACGACATTGTTCTGCACGAATGTTTGTATATAATCCAATTCCTTTTGGACATTTTCATCACTGTTTCCGAGCAAAAGCCGGAATCCAGACCGACTGAGTTCATCCTCCACACCTCTAGCCAGCTGTGGAAAAAATGGGTTCGTAATATCAGGTAAAAGCAAACCGATCAGCCTTGATTCCCTTTTGTAAAGGGATCGTGCGACTTCGTTCGGGCTGTAGTTCAATTTAGCGATTGCTTCCATTACTTTTTTTCTCGTATCGGATCCGACATAACCGTTATCATTTAACACACGCGAAATAGTCGCTACAGAAACGCCTGCTTCTCGTGCAACATCTTTGATCGTTACCATAACTTTCACTCCTGCCTTGTGTAACCGGTTACACATAAAATAGCACATTGTTGTAATCGTTTGCAAGGGGGTGTGTCAAATTTTCATCTGAAGTGTAAAGAGCCGAATTTGAAAACGACCCTCTCCAAAATCATAAGGACAACTGCAAGAGGTACCAAGGACATCCTCTATGCCATTCATGTGGCCGCCGCCTTATTTAGGTTAAGAAAGGAAGGGTAAATGAAACTGAAGCCCCTAAATCTAAAAAAGCTATTCGAGCCCCAAAGTATTTATACATATGCCTGACTCCATAAATCTTATGTTAAAATAGAAGAATCGTTTTTTATGAAACCCACAACACATGCAGTATAGGAGTGTACGGCCGATGAATAAAAAAGACATAGCCGGTATCCGCAGACAACTGAAAACGGATAATGATTTCTTGAAGATCTCTGACATCTTTAACGTGTATATCATGAAAGAAACAACTGATATTTACCATCATCAGAGCCAGCCGTTCGAAATGCTGGACAAGGATCAGCAGGAGCTTTTCATCAATAATTTCAAGAAGCTGCTGACAGGACAGATGGATGAAAAGTTGTTTGAACTGAAATTCAAACGTGACGCAGACAATAGCAGTCAGCTCATTTTACATAAAGGGTTACTGAGCAGCGAAGTCGAGGACTGGAAGGAACAAATGCTGCACATGACGGAAAAAATGATCAAAGACCATCCATATGAAAAGGATGTCGTCGTCACCTTCATCCGTGCCGAATATTTGAAGCCGATGAAACGGCGGAATGATGAAGCTGAGGAAAGTGAACGGGACGCCGTTTATTCCCACCCGTTCATCCTTTGCAGCATAAACAAAACGAAGGAGTCGAAAAAAGAGTTGGTGTTTGACTATGTCGAGAAAGAGTTCAAATACAATATCGATGTCGACTCGGTCATCGATCTCAACGCCCCGATGACCGGATTTCTTTTCCCATGCTTCTCTAATGGTACATCGGATGTAAACCATGTTTTATACGCTTCAGGGAAAGCGAATGAACCGGATCATAGATTCATAGAAGAAGTATTAAACGGTGAACATACGATCACAGCGAAAGAGGATAAAGCGGTGTTTGAGGAAGTGATCAAGGATGTCATGGGCGACCAGCTCACCCCCTCTACCCTTGCGAACGTTTATCGTGAAATCAATCATATGGTCGAGGAAAACGATGAGGAAGAAGAACCGAGGCTTGATTACAAAAACATGGAGCGTGTATTGAATCAAAGCGGAGGTGAAAAAGTTGATTCCGAAAAAGTAAAAACCGCTTTCCAACGCGTCACCGATGACGAAACCTATGAATTGAAGGCAAGCAGCATCGTGCCTAAGTACAAATCAAAATCAATCAAAATCAATACGAAGATCGCGAACATCTCCATCAGTCCACAGGACCTCGAATACGTCAGGCAAGTCAATTATAAAGGGAAACGCTGCATTATGATTGAAGTAGAAGAGGATGCAGAGATCGAGGGATTCAAGATGCTTCCAGAAGCTTTTGGCGAATAAAATCTCAATGAGCTGATATAGCCTATCAACGTATATGTAAAGGAAATGAAAGTCTGATATATGGCGATCCGACTTTCAAAAAGGCGGTTCTCTTGCTTATGCAGAAGGACCGCCCTCTTAGAATTTTAGTTAAGCAACAGTAGAAATCCATATAAGCTTCACTGCTGCCCCTGATTTTGGTGTTGTAATTATTACTAATATTGGGAACAAGCTGATCCTCAAAAACATTGGAGAGTTGCCTCGAAAACGATTACTTCTTTTCACCTCAAATTTTTCCTTGTGTTAACAAGGCTTATCCCAATAAAAAACCTATTATTGGTAATTACACCAGAGTAATAGGTTTAGTCTACCGTCATTTAACCTTCCCAAGCTCATCAACAAAGGCTGGTCTTCTTTCATATTTCTGTTTCAAATCTTCTATAATCTTTTGCGTATTGGTTTCGCCGTATACTTTTTTATAGGTCTTGATGTGTTTGCATACTTTGCGATATTTTTTCCGGTTGTCTGCAGTTTCTGCTTCTGTTTCGATGAATTTCTTGAATATCTTGTTAACTTCTTCAAAGTAATCGTCCAGGAGGTATGGATACAACTGAATGATCTCGTTTGGTTTTTTACGGCAGTATTGCAACATCTTCTCATACAATTTTTCTTGTTTTAAGATTTTAATAAAGGTTTGAGTCCCTAAAAATTTTTCTTGAAGTTTGCTAAGGACTTCGTCTCGTACCTGTTCCCATTCCTCGGGTTGGTAAAGACTTTTTAACTTGTGGTAGTATTCAAACCCATCACCAATTAGGAATTCCTTTGTCAATTCTCGTTGTTGTGCTATATTTCCAAGATGTTCATGAGCCTCTAACTGGTATTTTCTCCATGTTGTAACAAGTCCAGGGTACTTCTGATCTTGTCTTTCCCCCTCTTTGCTCCGCCTGATGACACCAAGATAATCGCCTTGTTCCATGAGGCGACAAATTACTTTTTCCCTAAAAGATTGAAGGTGAATATTTTCTTCTATAAATTGAAACGCCTTTTCTTCACCATCATTGCGCTCGATGATGTACAGCTGAATCAGCTTGACTCTTTCAATATCATATTTGCCCCAGGACTTGGCTGCGGCTTTTTCCAATTCCTTGTCCAGCTGATCTTCAAGTTTTTTACGTAGTTTTTCGTCACCTGAAAAATGACTGCATGAATCCAACAGCTTCAAACGCCATTCGCTCCATTCATCATAGCGTTTGTTACGGGCTTCTTTTATAATGGCATCGAAAAGTTTTTTCTTTTCTTGATTGCTCAACTCGTTGATCTCGCTGGTAATGGCGTCATCAATGATATCGAAACTTTCAAATACTACATCGCCTACATGACCACTAGAATCATCACAATATTGCAGCATGTTCACCACTTTTGATAAAACGGCAATACTCAGCAATACTGCACGTTCGGTTTCACCCTCTTCAACTTTTTCATGCGCTTTTTCAAGTGTCATTATGGCGCCTTGAAGAGCATGAAAAGTCCTGTTCCATGATATGAATCCACGCTGCTTCGCTTGGTTGATGAATTCCTGGATCAGTTTTTTACTGTCTGCAATCTCATTTTCTGAAGATGAATATTTGAACAAAAGCTTCTTCTCAATTTCTTCATGATCTTCTGAAATATCCATAATAATACGGATCAATTCTTCTTTCTTCAGCTTTAGAAGGACCGATCCCAGATCTTCTCTCTTGTTAGAAGTTGTTTGTGTTTTCGGCTTTTTCGTTTCCAAGGTTTCGTCACCTCTTAATGCAAAAAACGCTGCCACCTGATGTTTGCAGTACTCTCCCCAATCATACGGGCAACTACAGTGCGTATCGACGATTTCTTGTGAATCGTTCAAGATAATACCAACCGTGTAGTAGTCTGAACCAGCTACTTCTACCAGGTATCGATTAAGCTCGATTTCCTTGATTGTCTCTATTTGATCGTTTGCATAATAATTTTCTCCGCGCTGTAAAATGACTTCATCGATGAATTCTTCAAAATTAGAAAGCTTCATAGAACCCAAGTCTCCCTTAGTGGATTGTTAGCATGATTCTAACATAAAAAAGCGGCTGCCGAAGCAACCACTTAATTTACTATGCAACAGGAACCTAACTGTAGTAGATTCAAGATTACAAAAAGGACGGCTCTCATGCGTAAGAAGCACTGAACTGTCACAGCTCAAAACATCATCTCCCGCAGCACTTCTTATATTTCTTTCCGGTTCCACAAGGGCATGGTCATTTCTACCAACATTAGATGCAACTTCAACAGACTGTGCTTTAACAGTGGAGCCATCATTGTTCTTAATCTATAGTCTGGAAGCAATGACAACTTTTTTGCATAGCGTTTTTCATCAAATGAAACTTGATGTTTCATAATGTTATACATTTCTTCTACAAGTACGCTACCTATCTTTTTTGATTCGTCTTCAGCATAACCTAAGCCCAATAAGCGATTTAATGTTTTCTTTGTACATTTGGGATCATTCATTTTTATTTGATTTTCAACTACTTCTAATATATGGAATTTTAAATTTATAGTTAATCATGCTTCAAACTTCTATAACTCCGATTCTATTTTTTGGTTGTGATAATTTTCCGAAAATTTATACATCTTTCTTTCAAATTAAACCGTTTTTTATTATAATTATAATCTAAGAGCGATTATAATTTTTAATCGAAGGGAGCATGCCAAATGGACAAGAACGAAATGCATGACAGTCAAGCCGGGAAGTGCCCATTTACGGGCGAAAAAACGAAGGAAGAGAGTGCGGTCACGACCACAAAAGTTGGTACAACCAATAAAGACTGGTGGCCAAATCAGTTGAACCTGAACATTCTTCGTCAGCATGACAAGAAAACGAATCCAATGGGTGAAGACTTTGATTATGCAGAAGAATTCAACAAGCTGGACTATGACGCACTAAAGCAGGATCTTCATGACCTGATGACAGACAGTCAGGACTGGTGGCCTGCTGACTATGGCCACTATGGACCACTCTTTATCCGTATGTCATGGCACGCAGCCGGTACCTACCGTACAGGTGATGGACGCGGCGGGGGCGCAACTGGTCAACAGCGCTTTGCACCGCTTAACAGCTGGCCGGATAACGCGAACCTTGATAAGGCGCGCCGCTTGCTTTGGCCGATCAAGCAAAAGTACGGAAACAAGATTTCATGGGCTGACTTACTTGTCCTGACAGGCAATGTTGCACTTGAATCCATGGGCTTGAAAACATTCGGTTTTGGCGCAGGACGCGAAGATGTTTGGCATCCGGAAGAAGACGTCTACTGGGGTAATGAGAAAGAATGGCTGGGGGACAACCGTTACTCAGGTGACCGCGAGCTTGAAAGTCCGCTTGCTGCCGTTCAGATGGGGCTCATCTATGTTAACCCTGAAGGTCCAAATGGAAATCCGGATCCAGTTGCAAGTGGACGCGACATCCGTGAAACATTTGCCCGTATGGGAATGAACGACGAGGAGACAGTTGCCTTGATAGCTGGGGGGCACACTTTTGGTAAAGGACACGGCGCCGGGGATGCTGAAGTACATGTTGGAGCAGCACCCGAAGCAGCTGATATTGAAGAACAGGGCTTAGGCTGGAAGAGCACGTACGGAAGCGGTAAAGGCCGTGACACCATCACGAGTGGTGTAGAAGGTGCATGGACGGCGAATCCGACGGTATGGGATAACGGTTACTATGACTTACTATTCGGCTACGAATGGGAATTGACAAAGAGTCCTGCAGGGGCCCATCAGTGGAAACCGGTCAACCCTAAAGAAGAGGATCTTGCACCAGATGCAGAAGATCCATCTGTAAAAGTTCCTACGTTTATGACAACAGCCGATATGGCGTTACGAATGGATCCTGAGTACGAAAAGATTTCACGTCGTTTCCATAAGAATCCTGATAAATTCGCAGATGTATTCGCACGAGCATGGTTCAAGCTGCTTCACCGTGACGTGGGTCCTAAATCAAGATACCTTGGCCCTGAAGTTCCAGAAGAAGATTTGATCTGGCAGGATCCGATCCCGACTGTTGATTATGAATTGACAGACGCTGAAATTGCGGACTTAAAAACAAAAATTCTTGACTCTGGACTATCAGTCAGTGAGCTTGTTAAAACCGCATGGGCTTCTGCAAGTACGTTCCGCGGCTCGGATATGCGAGGTGGTGCAAATGGTGCACGCATCCGTCTTGCGCCTCAGAAGGATTGGGAAGTGAACGAGCCTGAGTATCTTGCAAAAGTGCTTTCTGTCTATGAAGATATTCAAAGCCAGCTGGAGAAGAAAGTCAGCATTGCTGATTTGATTGTTCTTGGTGGTAGTGCAGCAGTAGAAAAAGCTGCAAAAGATGCAGGAGTTGACGTAACCGTTCCATTTGAACCTGGACGCGGTGATGCCACACAAGAGCAGACAGATGTTGAAAGCTTTGAAGTATTAGAGCCGATGGCAGATGGATTCCGCAACTATGAGAAAAAGGAATACACGTTGAGCCCAGAGGAACTATTAGTAGACAAAGCTCAGCTGTTAGGTCTTTCTGCACCGGAAATGACTGTATTGATCGGCGGTATGCGTGTGCTTGGTACCAACCACAAAGTCACAAAACACGGTGTATTTACGGACCGTGTCGGCACACTCACGAACGACTTCTTCGTGAACCTGCTTGACATGGGCATCGAGTGGAAGCCAGTGTCCTTCAACCTTTACGAAGGACGCGACCGTAAAACAGGCAAAGTCATACGTACAGCAACACGCGTTGACCTCGTATTCGGTTCAAACTCTGTCCTGCGTGCCCTTGCAGAAGTATACGCACAGGATGATAACAAAGAAAAATTCGTACACGACTTCGTAGCCGCATGGGTTAAGGTCATGAACGCAGACCGATTCGATCTTAAAACTAAGAAGTCTTCGATGATGTATCATAAGGCATAACTAAAAAAGCACCTTACCTGGATGCCTATAGCGGTCTTTCGCTTCAGTGGCATGAGGTAAGGTGCTTCTTTTTTTCAATCGTATATGTTTAACGCAACTGTTTATCACTGTTTTTTCTCCAACCATGTTACACACTCTACGTGCGTAGTATGCGGGAACATGTCGACGGGTTGGATCTGTTGGGTTTTGTATCCGCCTTGTTCGAGGATGTTTAGGTCCCGTGCAAGGGTTGCTGGGTTGCAGGATACGTAAACGACGCGGTTCGGTTTCATGTCCAGGATGGTGTTGAGCAAGGTTTCGTCGCAGCCTTTTCGTGGCGGGTCGACGACGATGGTGTCGGCTTTGATCCCTTTCTCATACCAGGCCGGGATGATCGTTTCCGCTTCCCCTACCTCAAACTCCACGTTCGTCATTCCGTTCAGTTCTGCATTCCGTTTTGCATCCTCAATTGCTTCCGGGACAATTTCGACTCCGTATACTTTCTTCGCCTTTTGGGCGAGGAACAAAGAAATCGTACCGATACCGCAGTAGGCATCGATAACCGTTTCGTTTCCTTCTAGTTGTGCGTATTCCAGTGCTTTGTCGTAAAGCACTTTTGTTTGTATCGGGTTCACTTGATAGAAGGAACGGGCTGAAATCGCGAATTGGATGTTGCCGATCGTGTCGTAAATATACTCATCACCCCAAAGGACCCGAGTCTGATCACCGAAGATGACGTTCGTCTTTTTCGGGTTGATGTTTTGGACGATCGATTTGACATGCGGAATCTGATCGACGATGTCTGCGATGATGTTCTTTTTGTTCGGCAGCTCTTTTCCTTTCGTGACGAGGACCACCATGATCTGTCCGGTATTCTGTCCGTACTTCGCGATGACGTGGCGGAGCGTCCCTTTATGGGTCCGTTCGTCATAAGCCCGGATGCCGTATTTGTTGGCGATCTCTTTTACCGTCTGGACGATAAGGTCATTCGCCTCCTGCTGGATCAGGCATTCCTTCATATCGATGATCCTGTGGCTTCCCTTTTGATAGAAGCCTGTAATCAGTCCGCCTTCTTCCTCCCCGACCGGGACTTGTGCTTTGTTCCGGTAGCGCCAAGGGTCGTCCATGCCGAGGACAGGATGTACTTTGACATCCTTCAGCTTGCCGATCCGTTCCATAACGTCCTGTACTTGTTTCCGCTTGTATTCGAGCTGCCCTTCGTACGTCAGGTGCTGAAGCTGACAGCCGCCGCATTGGTTATAGATCGGGCATGGCGGTGTCGTGCGGTGTTCGCTTTCCGTCGTTACTTCCAACAGCTTTCCGAACCCGAAGCCTTTCTTCGTCTTGATGACTTTGACTTTCGCTTCTTCACCTGGAAGACCCCGAGGGACGAAAAGCGTGTAGCCGTCGACTTTCGCGACCCCCGATCCATCATGGGACAGGTCTTCAAACGTGACGTTGACGATATCGTTTTTTTGTACAGGTAAGGCTTGTTTTGCCATCTGATTTTCCTTCTTCCGCTCTTAAAATTCATATCTGATTGTAGCACATCCAAGAGCGAATAAACAAAATACAGATTAATGTAAAGAAAACCTGGCAAAGCCAAGCCTTTAGCGCAGGCTGAGCCTTAGTTGCGCTCTTATATTGAAGTAAGTATTTTATACTTTCTTTAAATGCAAAAAAGCTCCCAACAGCATTGCTGGGAGCTTCTAATTGGAATGATTATGCTTCTACACTTTTAAGGGTTTTCATACTTTCAATTGCGATGTTGAGATGCTTTTCCTCAGGTTTGGAAGTGAAACAAACGTATTGAAGAAAGGCACCGACCTTATAGAAGGGCTTCAAACGGCTTCTTTTCATACGGAACATTTCATACCCGATGCTCCATGCAATGAGCATGTTGAGGAGCATATTCTCCATGAAAAAGGAGAGCAGGATTGTGTTTGCAAGGATAAACACCACAAGGTTCGTCCCACAACGTGGATGAACTCTTGGCTGCTTCGCTACATTCTCATAAGTGAGAGGCAGGTTCTTGTCTTCACAATGCGCGACCATATGTTCAGCCGCATGATACTTGGAGATGCTCGTAAATTTGATGACTAGACCAGCTATACCGATCAATGCCAATGAAAAAAGCCACTCCATTTCCGTTAGAGGGGAACTGCTAGTGCTTGGCAGGGCTTTTCCCATTAAAAAAAGCGCCGCGAAAGCTAATATGAGCTGCTTATAAACATTCATCATCGCTTTGACGATCGACCAGACACCTCTGACAAAGGGAATCTTGTTTAAAAGCGAATCCAGCTTGCCTTCACTATTATGTATAGCTTCAACCTTTGATTGAAACGATCCGTTGTTGTATATGGCCTTCACGCGGAATTTTTTCCCGATGAACAAGACGCTGTTCAGTCCAGCAGCTCCACCTTTATATACCTGCATCAACATCACATTCCTTTTCGTTCGGATAGTACTAGTGTACAATAATCTGAATATTTATACAATAGGTTGTGTTAGGATGATTGGATAAAAATTGGGCATACCAGTAATAGTACATGATAGGAGGATGATGAACATTACATTACTGTATATGCCTATCCTGATGGCAGCCGTCGGCTTCTTTGCAGGTTATTCTCAAGAGGGTCTTCAAGCCGGTATCATCTATGCCATAGGATTTTTCAGCGGAAGCTTCATCTATCGGTACATGAGATACTATATCGTCGATCATACGAAAAAAATCAGCTCCAGGCAGCGGTAAGCACCTGGAGCTGATTTTATATATTAATTATTCTTCTATCGGATACTCGACCATAGCACTACCGCCGCCACGTCTGACAGGTTCAGCTGCTGCTTGCACCTTTCCATCCGGTAGGAAGGCGATTGCGGTTGCTGCTCCGATCCCTTGTGACAAGGTGGACGTATAGAAGGTATGGCCCAACGCTTTCAATTCTTCATACTCTTCTGTTTCGGTAAATCCTGCTTCGACGACGGTATTCCCTGTCGGTCGATTTCGCTGGGTCAGCCTTGGTGCTGCCAGCGCTTCAGGTAAGTTCATTCCTAAATCCAGGTTATATACCATGGTCTGCAGGACAGTCGTGATGATGGTTGCGCTGCCGGGTGCCCCTAACGTGAGGACCGGGTCGCCGTTTTTCATGACGATCGTCGGAGACATACTGCTGAGCGGTCTCATACCAGGTTCCGGTGCATTCGGTTCTCCTTCTGTTGTAACTGAAGGAACACGTCCGGAAAGGGCATCGTTCAATAAGAAGCCATATCCTGGTACAACCATTCCGTTCCCTCCGATGGATACGATCGTGTTCGTATAGGAAACGACATTCCCATCCTTGTCACTGACGGATAGATGGATCGTCTGGCTCATGTCTTCATTTTCTTCATAATCTGCTGGGACAGTCGTTACTTCCTCTTCATGAGTCAAATCCTCGACCTGGATCGGGCCGGTGTGGTAGCTTCCGCCTTCCCCATCACGGAATTCGATCGCACTCAAGAGGAAACGTCCAGGATCCGTGACTCCATCATCTTGTACTTCAAGATTCCAATCAGCTGGTTCTGCCTCGCTCTGATTCCATGTTTTCACTTTGATTTGATCGTCTTCCACACGGAAACGGAGCTGCTGCCAATCGGTTGTCCGCGGATAGCTGAAGCGTCCGATCTCTTCGATTTCCCCCCCGTCAACCGTCCGGATGAGACGGATGTTATTGTAACCAGACCGGATTTCAACACCATATCCGTTATGCGGGCTTGTGCTTCTTACCCAGCCATCGGAACGGAGCCAATACCGTAAATAGCGGCTTGGACTGATATCATTGATTTTATATGGGACAAGAAGCTCACTGTCAGTCGTCAGCTCCATGTTGGATGTTGCCCGTCCGCTTGCGTTTGCACGCTCTCCAAGCACGATCCGCCCATTCCAATCCTCGATATCAAAGGTGACATCGGAATCCGTTTCAACAAAGAGCTTGTCTTGATCCCAAGCATCTCCATTTTCACCTGCAAAATCATAATTGAATCCATATCCTAGTTCCGGTTTCGGGTCTGGCCAGCGGTCAGGGTCTTCTTCATATGGCCACGGATCGCCTGGAGACACCGTACCGACGGACGCCCGTTCCCCGATTTCCTGACGGCGTTCAGCGGCAAAACCTTTTGTCAAAAGACCGGTTATCGGGACATCGGTATAGTTCGGGTCACCGAGATAGGCGTCACGGTCAGCAAAAGCGTGTCGCGATGCTTCGAGATAATAATGGAGCGCTTCCGTACGAGACATGCTGGAAAGATCATAGCCCTCGAGGATATTGAGCGCTTCCCCAATCGTGATGCCGCCGCTTGAAGGCAGTGACATTCCATAAACCTCATAATCCCGATAATCAATGTTCGTCGGTTCCTGTGTGAAAATCTCGTAATCTTGCAGATCAGACATCGTCATATCACCTGGCAAAACGAAGGTGTCAACATCATCTGCAAGCGGTGGATTTTTGATCGTCTCGATGATTGCTTCAGCAATTTCACCCTCATAAAAGATGTCGCTGCCGTATTTGCCGATCAGTTTATACGTCTCAGCAAGGTCTTTATTCGTTAATGTATCACCCGCTTCAGGCACCTCTCCATCCTCGGTCAGGTAAATGTCACTTGTTGAATCGAATAGCCGGAAACGGTCGGCGTTCTCTGTCACTTCCCTGACGAAGTTCTCATCAATCGTAAAACCGCGCTGGGCGACGACGATCGCCGGTTGTAAAACTTGTCTTAACGTCATCGTTCCATATTCTTCAAGCGCTTCCTCCCAGGCAAGGACTGTACCTGGTACACCAGTCGCTGCCCCGCTGCTTTTCCGGACATCGCTCGGATACTCGTCTCCATTCTCATCAAGAAAAGCGTGCGGGCCGAAGTTTTGGGATGCTTGTTCACGGTTGTCGATCGTGATGACTTTATCTTCCTCTTCAAGATAGACCATCATCATCCCGCCGCCACCGATCCCGCCGGAGAACGGACGGACGACACCCTGGACAGCAGCTGCTGCTATCGCAGCATCAACCGCATTTCCACCCTGTTTTAAAATGTGCATTGCAGCCTGTGACACTTCTGGGTGTTCAGTTGCCACCGCTCCGCCGGTTCCTGTCGCGGTCGGCTGTGGATCGACTTGCGGATTGAGATGCGCTTCTGCAACAGTCGGCATCGTCAGCAGCATAGACGCGAGGACAATATAAATGACGCTTTTCAGCTTTCTTTTTAACATAAAATCCCCCTTAAAACAGATTGCAAAAGCTCACTCGTTTTTCAATGGGTTATTTCGAATGACCCTTTTCTGGTTTGTTGATCCCGATCGCGGCTCCGATCCGTCTGGAGTCGGATGCCCCGTAGAACAGGCCTTTGTCATAATCGATTTGGATGCTCTGGACGTTTCCGATCGTCATCGGAGACGAAGCGAAGCGATGGCCCATTTGCGTCAGCTCGGCTCGAACATCTGCCGGAATGCCCTCTTCCCAGTTCGTCGCTGATGTGTGCGTGTTGTAGATCCTCGGTGCCTCGATCGCTTCTTTCAGCCCCATGACATACTCGACGAGGTTCAGGAATACCTGCAAAACAGATACGATGATTCGTGGTCCGCCAGGTGAACCGAGTGTCAATACTGGTTTGCCGTCTTCAAGCACCATCGTCGGTGTCATGCTGCTCATCGGGCGTTTGTTCGGCTGCACTTCATTTGCCCCGTCTGGACGTGCGTCAAAGTCCGTAATCTCATTATTCAGCATCAATCCATAACCTGGGACCATGATGCCTGTTCCAAATACTTGCTCAATCGTTGTCGTATAAGAAACGACATTTCCCCATTTATCCGCAACGGTAAAGTGAGTGGTCTCTCCCATTTCCTTATCATCTGCTTGCTCGACGACATTCATTGCAGGTTCTGCATCTTCATATTGCCACGGATCGCCAGCTTCGACATTCTGGTTCGCCTCGTTCAAGTCGATCAGTTCTCTTCTTTCCTCGATATAATCCGAATGGAGCATGCCACGCATCGGCACATCGACGAACTCAGGGTCACCGATATAGGCTGCCCGGTCCGCATAACTCACCTTCATCGCCTCAGATAAAAGGTGGTACTTCTCGACAGAATTTGCTCCGTATTGGCCGATATCGAAGTCTTCCAACAGTTTAAGCATTTGCAGCAATGTCAGACCACCTGAGCTTGGCGGCGGCATACTTGCAATCTCGTAATTTTTATAATCACCATAAACAGGCTCATCCACGGTCACATCATAATTCGCAAGGTCCTGGGAGGTCATGCTTCCCCCGAAATCCTGTACCGTGTCCGCGAGCGCTTGTCCGATTTCTCCGTTATAAAAAGCATCCGTTCCATGGGCACGGATCAGCTTCAACGTTTTCGCGAGGTCTTTCTGCTGGAGCCATTCACCGGCTTCAAGCGGTTCGCCTTCCGGTAAAAAGACATCCTTTGCAGCAGTAGCTGATAGCTTGTCTTCATTGGATGCGATCATCCTCGCAAGGTATTCATCAATTGCAAATCCTTTATCCGCAAGGTGGATCGCCGGGGTCATCAGCTGCTGCATCGGCCTTGTACCCCATTTTTCAAGGGCGGTTTCCAAACCTTTCAATGTACCTGGCACGCCAACCGCATTTCCATGTCTCGAACGTTCTCCAAACGGGATGATGTTTCCATTTTCGTCAAGGAACATGTCGGGCTCTGCTCCTGATGGTGCCCTTTCACGGCTGTTGATGATCGTGACGTCATCTGCTTCAGCGTCATAGACCATCATGAATCCGCCGCCACCGATTCCTGACATCATCGGTTCAACAACATTCAGCGCAAACTGGATCGCCACTGCGGCGTCGACAGCATTCCCGCCTCTTTTCAAGACGTCAGCACCTACCTTCGATGCCAGCGTATGTGAGGTGGACACCATACCGTGTGTACCGACATCGTATTCTTTAAATTCCTCAGAATTGTCTTTCTTCGCTATTCCTGAAGCCGGAGCCAACGAAAACAGCAAAACGAAAGCCAACAATGCATACGTGAACTTCTTCCAGTACAACTTAGTCATTTCTACCAATCCCCTCCTGAATTTAAAATATTTAGAATTATTTTAAATTTTATCATCAAAACCTTTGCCAGATTGATATAATATGGTTATGAACTTATAAGCCATGCTTATATACAGGACTTTTTTAATGTTAAGAAGTTATCAATCTATGCTAATATCCCTACATATCTTGGCTCTATTCATCCCGATATGACATTTCTTTACGAAATCATTTGAAAAATAATGCGATTATCCCATTATCTTGTAGAAAAGACGGTTTTTTCGGAGGGTTTCAATGAATTTACTTGCATTTCGGTACTTTTTAGAAGTGGCTAAAACGTTGAATTTCAGTAAAACATCCGAGACCCTGAACATTTCACAGCCAGGGCTGAGCCAGCAAATGATGAGTTTGGAGAATGAATTGGGGATCAAGCTGTTGAATCGCTCGACGAGAAAAGTGATGTTGACGGAAGAAGGCGAGTATCTCGTAAAAAGCCTCCAGCCATCCTTCGAGCATATCGAAAACGTCATCAGGGAACTTAAAGAAAATCAACAGCTGCCGAGCGCTTCCCTGCGGATCGCGACCGTTCCATCTGCAGCAAGCAACCTAATTCCGATCGCCTTGAAACAGTTACGCTCAGAGATGCTTGATTTTGAGTTCAATTTACAAGAGGTCACCTCGTTGAAGGCGGTTGAATTGGTAGAAAGCCAACGGTGTCATCTAGCCTTTATCCGGACACCGATTGATGCAAAACGATTGGATGATCTAGGGCTTCATATGCTTGAATTCGAGAGGCACCCTTTGCAGGTGATTGTTTCCGCTGAACACCCGATAGCTGGGAAATCCTCTGTCGATTTATACGACCTGAGGAATGAGCCGTTCATCCATTATGACGAGAAGGAAGCACCATCCCTCTTTTACTTGTTGGAGAGGGCTTGTCTTTCTGCAGGCTTCATACCGAATACGATCGGCGGCGGTCCAGAGATCCTGACGATTTCGACGCTCGTTTCAAATGGGCTGGGGATCACCTTGATGCCGCGGGATATGTACCATCTGATCCAGTCCCACCGTATAAAAGCGATTGATATCGATGGGGACCAGTCGTACAGTTCCATCTCGGCGATTTGGAAAAAGGCATCGTATGTCCCTCTTGTCACCAAGCGTTTTCTGGACATCCTGCAAGGTTTTGAGATTACTAGCAGCACGTAAAAAGCTCCCGAGCCATATTGGCTGGGAGCTTCCTGGGTTTGATAACCCGTTTTAGTGGTTTATAATCAAAAATAAGAACATATATTCCCTATAGGAGGAATGATATTGAAAACATTTTTAGTGACCCTTGGGAACAAGAAAAAAGGCAAGTTGACGGAAGATCTGTTACATAGGCATATCGATCATTTAAAACATCTGAAACAAAACGGATCTTTACTCATGTGCGGCCCTTTTGTAGATGAAAGCGGAGCGATGATGATCTTCAGGTGCCATTCTTCGAACAAAGTGAAGACCCTTGTCAGCAAAGACCCGTTCATTGTAGAACAGTATTACGGAACCTATAATGTTGCTGAATTTCTTGATGCCAATGAAGAAAACAATTGGCTTCTTGATGCACCTCAAACCAAAGGGAATCTATAGGTAGATCAGGATCTCATCTTCTTTCTTCAGTTTAGTGGACGGCTTTGATGGTTTATCGTTAACACGGATATTGCCTTCCTGGATCCGTTTGATGACTTCTGTTCGGCTCCAGTCATCGACTTGTTCGGCAATGATTTTATCGAGTCGGAACTTGCCATTGACGTCGGCTAGTTTGATGGTGATTTTTTCAGTTCCGATGGTTTGGTAGTCTTTTAACGTGATTGTAGTGAGCTTGCAGGGTTGGTCTTTCTGTTCTTCCACTACTCTCGCGTGACCGGTATAAGCATGATAGATTTCGAGCTTCTTGTTCCACGTATGGTTCTTTTCGCATTTATAGATAGCGAAACGGTAGATGTTTTTCCCGTTCGCATTGTGGCGGCGGATCATCGTATCTGTGAATCGTACGGTCTTGCGGCAATTGCTGCAATGTCTTTCGACTGAATTGTCCTTCGTTTCATGAAGCTTCCAGGTCAATTGGACCTTCTGCATTTCCTTCACCTCTATTTAGATGTAAGGAAACGTAACGCTTCTATTTGGAGGTCTTGCAGTATGAGGTTTTTAACCAAAACAAAAAGAGGCACCCTAAGGGAACCTCCGTTTCATGCATGCTGCAGAAATTGGCTACGTTCCTTCATAATGGGATTTAGACAGACTGCTCCCGTTCAGCAAGCCTTGAGAAAAGCCGCTTCAGGCGAGTCCATATCCAAAATGTGTTCCATTACAAAGTGTATGTTGGCATAAATGTAACCTGAATCCTTTCACTCCAAATAGATTTCCTTCAGTTTACTAGATGTTGGAGTTTTTTACAAGCTAAATTTGTTCGAGAGAGCTTTCTTCGGCTGGGATCGGATAATCTTTTAAAAGCCCAGCGAAATACACCAAGTTGTTGCTCATCTTCTTGATCGCCTTCCCATCGACTGATGTTTCGCAATCCTTGCAGATGCAATACGAGTCACCGTTCGGAGGGATCGTAAAGCCGATATGGGATAACGCATGCAGGATCGACTGGGCAGCTTGTTTTGCGCCGAATTCACTTCCGGTGATGAGTACGCCGCCTACCTTGTTGTAGAAGAGTGCAGGCCCATTCTTGATCGTGTTGTCGCTTTCCGCGTAAAGCCGTTCGATGACATGGGCTGCGATGCTACTCTTTTCTTCAATCCATAATGGTGTCGCGAAAATCACGATGTCGGC
The DNA here is from genome assembly GCF_045920555.1 of Pseudalkalibacillus sp. A8. NCBI lineage: Bacteria > Bacillati > Bacillota > Bacilli > Caryophanales > Fictibacillaceae > Pseudalkalibacillus > Pseudalkalibacillus sp. A8. The sequence continues at coordinate 453,622 of NZ_CP174509.1, read as the reverse complement.
GGCTTTCACCTTTTCAAAAATCTCTGGCCAATCGTCTTCATGTGTCGTATCATCATTGGTTGAATAGCCGATGTTGTAATCCGCAAGCCAAACGATCTCAAAGGAAACATTGTGATCCTGTAAGATTTCGATTGAATAATTGGTCAATGCTTGTGTATGGGAAATGTTCTCTTTCGTTTTCAGTGAACAGTTCAGGATTAATGTATGTAGAGTTGACATAGCTCTTCCTCCTTTTCACCTTCACAAAACTCTATTCCCTGAAATGAAGAAAGCTAATCCACTTTTTCATAAAACTTTTTACCTAAAATTTTATTGACATATTCTTTCACTTACCGACATGCTTCCGTTGTGCATTGACTAATTCGACAAAAGCTTGTGGTTGGCTGTCTGAAAGATATTTGAACTGGACTTGATCGCCTTTTACTTTCAGAAAATATCGCTTATTGAACAGATGGTTTTTCAACTGGAATTTTTCGATTGTCTCGTAATCGTACGTTTCTACCAGCTCTCCAGGCGTAGCCATGTAATCCCCTACAAACATCAGACGTTCCGTCGTAGCAGCGAGTATCCCCGGCCTTGGCGCAAACGAAAATATGTACGTGATCAGCGCACAACGCCTTGTAGCCATTAACTGCTCATTCTCCCTTAACATCATCCTTACCTGCTGGGTCGTTATCTGCATCCTATCTCTCTCCCCATACTTTTCTATTACTACTACTTACGAACTATCCTAGTATAAGGTTTCAAAAACAAAGCGGCACAGGCACTTTTTTGAAAGTCTTGGGGCACAAAAAATGGTGCCTGGCACCATCAGAGATGTTTCTCTAGTTTCAATCCTGCTGCCTGCATCGGACCAGTCGTTATGATCTTAGATAGCTGCATAGCCATTTCTTGTGAGGATGGTTTCGTGTTTTGCTTCACCCACCATTGGACGACACCGACAAAAGCGGCGCTGATAAAATGGAGGATCAGGTCTTTGGGGATTTGGAAATCTTCAGGACGAACCCCTAGTTCCGTCATCTTCTTGCTGAAGTTTTCACGGATCACTTCCTCCAGGTCGTTCCTAAAATTGTAGATCCCATGTTCACCAAACATGACGGTGAAGAAAACCTGGTTTTTTTCAACACTCTCGTATACTTTTTCAATGGTGGTCCGTAATTTTTCGATTTGCACCTCTTGTCCCTTCACATGAAGCACAGGATTGAGTACACTCGTCAACTCATCGATGACGGAATTGCTCATCTTTTCAAGCAGGTCATGCTTATCCTCATAATGGAGGTAGAAGGTTGCCCTGTTGATGAGGGCTTCATCAGCTATGTCTTGAATGGTAACCGAGTCGAATCCTTTTTGCTGAATCAATTTCAGAAATGCCTCATTGATCAGCTTCCTTGTCCTTTTTACACGCAAGTCCATTTTTTTGCTCATCTTCGCTCACCTATTTCTTTTTTTAAATTAATCAACAGTACCCGGTGGGATGTCGTATATCATACGAATCAAAGATTATTGGTTATTAAATGTAGAAATGATTCTTCTATAATTCATCATATACGACACTTTGTTTATTAATCAACATATTGTCGAACAAAGGGGAGTGAAATATATGGTGAAAAGATTTTTTCAGCAAAAACTGTTTTGGGGAGGCTTTGTCGGGATTATACTGGCAGTCTTCATCTTTACCTTTACTTTCATGGGGTCTACTGTGAACCCGACATTAAAAGAAATGCCTCTTGCGGTCGTTGTACAGGATGAAGGTGTGGCCATGCACAACGGTCAAGAGATGAATTTCGGGAGAATCCTTGAGGACCAACTTAAAAAGAATGACAATGCGTCCATCGACTGGACATTTCTAGACAGTCGCGAGGAAGCTGTCAAGGGATTGAACGAGAAGGAATATTACGCAGCCATTGTCATTCCAGATGACTTGTCTCAAAGTATTTTTTCATTATTAAGCGAAAAACCAATGCAGCCGGAAGTCGAAATTTTCATCAACGAAGGGATGAACATGACTGGAGCGACGATGGCTGACCAGATGACTAGTGGAGTCCTCTCCAATTTCAATCAACAGGTGCAACAAAATTTATATGCTCAAATCGCCAAGACACAAGCAACATTGTCCGTCGAGCAGTCAAAGGTGCTTGCTCAACCGGTCCAAGTGACGAAAGAGACATTGAATCCAGCAGGGAGCCATACGGCCAATGGAAATGTCTCGGCTTTATTCACCCAAATCCTTTGGATTACGACATTCATCAGTTCAATGATTCTCTATACAGCTATTAAGAAACTCGGGCAAGGAAAATGGAATTTCTCGGCGATCTTCAGTCAGCTTTTAGGTGGTCTGTTGTTCGTTGTTTCCATCTGCGGACTCGTATTCTGGTTGACGGAGGGAGTGCTGGAGGTTGCCATTCCAAATGGCGGTGAGATGTTCATGCTCTTGTTGTTCACAGGATTGATGTTCTTTTTCATCCAGGGTGCACTTTTGAACTGGATCGGTTATGCAGCAGCCCCACTTTTCATATTGCTTCTTTTCTTTGCAATACCGGTCCTGACTTTGCCGCCAGAACTCCTCCCGGAAATCACAAGAGACTGGTTGTATTCCTGGATCCCATTCCGATTCAGTGCAGAGGCATTTAAAGATGTATTATTCTTTGGATCAAACCCATTGGAAAATGGACTCGGTGTTCTTGGTTACACTGGTTTGGCAGGACTCATCATCATGCTGTTAGCTGTGTTTAAGCCAAACCGAAGAGAAGTAAAACAGAATAGTGTCGTTGTAGAGTAAAGCAGTGCCAGGCACGGCAATTTAACCCTTCCAGCACAAGGTTTAAATCTGTGCCTGGAACATTAACCTATATGATATAATTGTCAACAAAAATAGAAGGGAATGAATTATGCCCAGATATCAATATTTTTTACTCACCTAAAAACTCAAAATGGAGGTAAAAATATTGATTGCCAATTTATACACAAAAAGATTACAGTTAAAGAAAATAACAACAAAAGACTCAGCAAAATTGTTTAAAATTTGGTCTGATCCAAATGTTACAAAATTCATGAATATTGATAATTTCACAAATGAAAATCAGACAAGGGATATGATTGATTTTCTTAATAAGCTTGCTCAAGACAAAAAAGCCATCCGCTTTTCTATATTTAAACTAGAATCTGATGAACTCATCGGTTCGTGCGGATACAATTTACTAGATTTTAAAAATGCAAAAGCTGAAATCGGATATGAAATAGCTAAAGATTTTTGGGGAAAAGGATACGCACCAGAGTCCATATCCTCCCTAATAACCTATGGATTCGATTCTTTAAATCTACATAGAATCGAGGCCAAAGTTGAGCCTGAAAACATGAACTCGATAAAAGTGTTACAAAAACTAAACTTTACATTTGAAGGAAAACTGAGACAATGTGAAAAATCAAAAGGAAAGTTTATCGACCTCAATATATATTCCAAATTAAGAACAGATTGATAATACTTGCCTATATTTCTGGGATATAGGCTTTTTTTAATGGTTTATTCGTTGATCACGGAGAACTGGATGTATTCAACAAAAGTTTAAAGACCCGAAAAGTGGTAAGAAATCCTGCGAATAACCAAGTATTCGTGATATATGCCTATCCTAACTGAGGAAGTTTTATAACAATTATTAAAGTTTGTTAGATTTTCTTACAACCTTATTCAGGATAATTTAACTGTATTGTATAATAAAGCGAACTTAACTAAGAGAGGAAGTCTTCGTTGCTGCTTATAAGGGATGCAAAAATATATGATTTACCTTCAATTCTAGAAATATATAACGATGCGATACGTAATCTTGCGGCTACTTTTGATCTCGAAGAACAAACACTTGATGATCGTAAGGTTTGGTTTCAGAAATACGGTGGGAAGTACCCATTGATCGTTGCTGAGCTGGATGGTTCCATTGTTGGATACTGTTGCCTGAATCCATTTAGAGATAAGCCTGCTTACGCGCATACAACCGAGTTGTCTGTGTACATCTCCTCCAAACACCAAGGTTTTGGGATTGGAACGTCTTTAATGGAAGAAATCCTTAAACGAGCAACTCAACTCGGTTATCATACTGTAATCGGTGGTATTGGCGGTGATAATGAACCAAGTGTTAAGCTGCACGAGAGGTTTGGTTTTGAATATGTCGGCTGTTTTAAAGAAGTTGGATTTAAGTTTGGAAAATGGCAAGATGTTAATTTCTATCAACTAAAACTTACTGAACAAACCTACTGATCATACTTCCAACAAAACTTTTGGATATATTTTTCTAATGGTCTTTTTTTGTTTTACGGCACTTTGTTTAATGAGGCCAAAAAGAGATTTAGAGCAAGCAACTTATATTTATTACTAAGGAAGCTCAAATTTGGTGTTAAACATAAAAAATTTCATCCAAAAATCTGTGCGGCAATCCCATATAAGGTATTATGTCTAAGCGGCATTTCGTCCGAATTATAAATCATGATAGGCGGTTGGTTTACTTCTTCAAAACCTCTTTCAATTAATTTTTCCATAAACAATTCTTGCCCCGAAGGAACATCAATTCTTAATCTCCCTTTATGATTACAAGCTAAATGATGGATTAATAATGATGCGGCTTTCTGGTTAGGGGCTACAATAGGACCTAAAATTAAATTCATAGAACCGAAGATTGACAAACCATATCCGATAATCATACCTTTCTTATCCCTTACGACTAAAGATTCATGTGATTGTTCAATCCGGTTTATAAGGAATTTTTCTCTCCCATCACCAAACGCTTCTTTATCTAACTCGATAATTCTTTCAAATTCATCTTTATTGAATACCTCCACTGATAGATCCGTAGAGTCATTGTATTTAGTAAGAAGGTACTGTTTACACGAAAATTTGTGAACACAATCTACCTCCTTGAATCCCATCCGTTTATATAAAGGAATTCCATCTTGGGTTGCTATCAGCATAATATGTGATTTTTTTGGCACAGATCTAATACAAGCATCGGTAGCTTCCTTCCCGAGCCCTAATCCCCTATATTCTTTGTTTACAATAACCATTCCAATTGAAGCTAAATAAGAATCGTAAGGAATAATTGCTGCACAGGAAACAATTTGCCCATCCTGGTTTTTGTGACCAAATACTATACCTGATGATAGGATGGTTTGTATATCATTCTCGTCATAGTCCCATCCAACTGATTTGGATAGTGCTATCAAACCCATTATATCGTTCTTTCCCAAAGTCATTAATTGACCCGTTTTGCGGATATGTATACTCATCATTTCATCTCCTTTGTTATATAAATATTATTAAAGGGCTTATATAAGAGCAATCGAAAGCTCCAGGGAGTTGATCCCTGGAGCTTTTTAAGTACGATTTTTAGACGTAACGATCAATATCATGATTTCTGGCTTGGAACTTTGATGACTTTCACCATTTGGCGGATCGCTCCGAGATGGTAGGCTGAGTGGGCTAATGAACCCATAATTCCGTTAGCTGTCTGTTCATCAACTGTATCGATGAGTTCAATTTTTTCTAACAGTGCTTTGTACTCCAACTTGAGTTCCTCTTTGAATTGTTGCCATGTGATTTGATCCACAGAAGTGATCTTCCAGGACTCACCCCAATTCAGGTTCGGCTTCTCGCCTTTCATGTAGGTGTTCGCCATCCATAAGTAATAACGGGTGTGATCCGTGTGGGCAGCGATCGTCGTCCCCTGGATCGGGATGGATGCTTCTTCTGCTGATAGCATTTCAAGTGTACCGAAAATTCCGCTCCCTGGTTTGGATTCCGTATACCAGCTTTGATTCCCTTCAGGCCCATCAAAGGTTTCCTTCAACAATGTCTTCACAGCTTCCACTAAGGTATTGCTCATCTCAGTTCCTCCTCAATTTTTATAGAACGTATTGATGCATTCCCTCTGGTTGTTGACACTGTAAGTTACATACGACGTCGCAGACAGAATTCCTTTTCCGATTTAAAAATCAGGAGGATTGCTCTATTGGCCTGAGATTCGAATCGCTTTGTCAGTTGGTTCTACTTTTACATATTTGGATATGGTTAAAACTTCTGCTTCGGTTATCACCCCGTCAAAAACAAGCACGTGCTGCTTCTCAAGACCATCTTCTGTTTTATCAAACGACAGGTCATACGAGGATTCCAGGTAGACTGAGGAACCCTTTCCACTAAGCTCCGCCTCCATGACACCAAATTCTTCTGGTGTATTTATGATGATTTCCGTCTTTCCATCAATCACGTTAATATCTTCAATCGTAAGTTTTTGGCCGGCTAATTGGATTGTCTTTTGATCAAGTTCCGTTTTCACATTCACTTCATGCCCTTTCAGTTCTTTTTCAAGTCTGAGGGTCAGGTCTTTGACATCCTCAGGTAATGGTTCATATTCCAGATCGAATGTATAACCGCCTGGACTTGATGTTAAACCAGACCCCTGTGGGCGGATCATTTCATTGTTTGCTTCCAATCCAATTTGAAAAGCGAGGTGCCCCATGGCCATTTCATCCCATACTTTTTTGTCCTTCACTTTTATTTTTCCTGTAATGACAGTTTGCGTAGGCGTTGCAACCAGTTTTTCAAATTCATAAATCACTGAATCCGTTTTGATCGAATCATTCAGTTTCATATTGTATTTCGTCATCATCGCTTTCGACCGGTCCAGCTTGAATGGAATGATCGCTTTGGCCGCTGGGTTATCATCCATCGATATATGAAAGTCGATGTTTTTTACAAAGGGGTTGGGAGGTTCGAAGGATTGGACATACGACATTTTCGTATTGTCGTCATTCACGGTGCCAACGCCAGATGTCTCACGTATGCTTCCGAAAGCACTTTTCATCTGGATATGGAAGTCCGAGAATTTGGTTTCGTCACCTTCCCTTTGATCATAGACGGTGAACATCACGATCATTCGATTGTCATCAAGCATAAGTCCATTCACCGTGACTTCGATCCCATTAGGGAGTGTAGCGCTTTTATCGATTACTTGGCCCTTCCCTTCTTCATTCAGCTCACTCAACGAATCTGTCAGTACGTCATCATGCCCGAGTATTTTCTTGCCGTAATAAGCCATTGTGTCAAATTGGAAGGTGAAAAAGAGCAGGAATAAAAGCGATGCCGCTATGAGAGAATGTCGCTTCCATCGGTTTTGCGATTTGGGAGGTTGGATGTCGAGTCTGTTTCTAAGTCGATCCTCGAGACCTGCCGGCGCTTTCATAGATTGAATATTTTCTACGTCTTCCTTCAGCTTCTTTTCCAGATTGCTCATAGATATTCACCCCCAAGGTAGTTTTTCAGCTTTTTCAGTCCGAATGATATTCTTGATTTTACCGTTCCGATCGGGACTTTCGTGAGCTTCGCGATCGTTTCGTAATCGTAGTCAAGCCAGTAACGGAGCAGGATGGCTTCTTGTTGATCAATAGACAACTTACCTAAATGTTTCTGCAGGTCCAGGTGATGAATGGCATGTTCGCCTTCTTGTGTGTAGGAAGGTACGTCGATTTCTTCCATTACCATTGTTTTCTTCCGCTTTCTAAGGATATCCCTGCATCGCTTGACGAGGATCGTTTTGCTCCAACTGTAAAAAGAACCCCGCTTTTTCAATTTGTTGATTTTCTCATAAAGGATGACGATCATATCTTCGAGCGTATCCATCGCATCCTCTTCATGTCTTAAATAAGTGTAAGCCAGCCTATAATACTGGTCTTTCTCTACTAAAACGAGCTGCAACAGCGCTTCTTTATCCCCCTGTTGTGCTTTACGCACAAGCTTCTCGATCTCCAAAGGCTCTCCCCCCTCTTCCACTACACCTTAGAGTCACCAACCCCACTAAAAGTTCAAATTATTTATAAAAAAGATATGTACCTTCTTCAAAATGATATATGTACCAGGAACGACAATTTAGCCCTTCTGCCCCAAGGGATTTTAAAATGTGCCTGGCACCGGTCACAAGTGTTGATATATCAAGGGTTCTAAATCGGTACCTGGCACCCTCCTAAATTATACCTGATTAATTAAACGTTTGTTTGAAAATACATTATGCTGAGGCGCAAGGGGTTAAGCTTCTTAATCAAATGTTTGTTTGAATCGGTGCAATGCTTGTCGTAAAGGTGAATTTTTACACATTTGTCTCTGAGTTTGACCCCTGATCAAACGTTTGTTTGAAATCCAAATATATTGCCCCCCAACTAATTTAACCTTTTAATCAAACGCTTAATTGAACTTTATTGAAGAATGTCGAAACATTCTTTGTACCAGGCACCGAAATTAAACCCTTGTCTCCCATAGGATTACAAAAAGTGCCTGGCACCGAGTTTTTCACCTCGGTGCCAGGCACCTTGATTTAATGGACGACGCCATCATCGTATTTATCGATATAGAGCTTTCCGTCCTGTTGGACTTCTGCGTAAAATACTTCTGATATCTGCTGAACACCTGAATCCCGAAGCTTTTGTTCAAGCCAGGCTGTATCAAGGTGCAGTTTGGTTAAATTGTTCTCATTGATTTTACCGTCTAATATAACCTCGGTACCTATCGCATTACCAGGACTTGTTTTAAAAATGTTCAGATCCCTTTTTGTCAGGGGCTGCTTGCTTTCTTTTTTCATGACAGATAATGTACCCTCCGTTTCAAAAACAGCAATTGAAACATCGGCTACAGTAAATACCCCTTTCTTGCGAAGCATGACACGAAGTGAATCTACGTCTAACCGTGCTTTCCGGAGAGCATCCTCCATGATTTTTCCTTCCTTGATTACAACCAGAGCATCCCCATTCAGGAACTTCCTGGCTCCCTTCGACTTGATATCCAAGAAACCAAACAAAACAGTGAATGCCGTCCACGCGAGTAAAGCGATCACTCCGTTCCTAATGCTTACCATAGAATCGATTGCAAGAGAAGCCGCTATTGTACCAATCGCTATAGCAGATACGAAGTTATGGAACGTCATCTGGCTTATTTCTTTTCTTCCCATGATCCTTGTCATTGCCCATAAAGCCAAGAATGATAATGCCAATCTGAATATCAGTTCTCCAATATCCATAGAGCCACCCCTTTATTTTTGAATCAACTATAAGGGTGCCCTTGTTTTCCCTTGATAATTCTCTCCGATTTTTCATCGATAAGCTCACCCGAAAGGTATATAATGTAAATAACAATCACAGTAAAATCCTAGGGGGATGCATAAATGAGAGATATCGTCCTACTGACATTGATCAGCTTCAGTTGGATCATTTTCAGCTGGCTCGTCATCTATTTTCCGAAAAAATTACGTTGGTACATCCTCCCCTATCTCACATTCCAGCTCGGAGCGACATTGATCGTTTACAGCGTTGCGTTCGTCAAAGGCTGGTCGGGGATCGGGTATGGGGGACTTGGGGTTGCGATTACCGGAATCAGCTTGTTTTTGTTGTTGATCGTGCGGATCTACTATCTCTCTATGCCTGGGGAGGCATCAGAGGAATACGATACTTTCGAATAGAATAGCGACTACTTAATAACAAAGAGGAGAACTTCTTCTCCTCTTGCATCTTCATTAGTATGGATCTGACACCTGGCCCATTTTCTCGGCTTGTTGGACAGCTTCATCCGTCATGTTTGCCCCGATCGGTCCGTGATCTTCTTCATGAACTTTTGTAAGACCTTCAGCAACTCTTTTTCCGTAATCAGGATCGCACTTTTTGAACAATTCCACCATCTGATCTTGAATTTCCTTCTGACAAGAACTCAGCGTGTTAACAAGATTCGTAATCAACTCGTCCCGCTCCCAATCAGTGAACCTTCCATATGTTTCACCTGCCTGACCAAAGTTATTGGTACGGTCGATTTTTTCACGCTTCAAGTTCCCCTCGACATATGGCTCGTACTCTTTTCCAGGATTCTTCGCTTCTTTCAGTCCGCCGATCAAGGAAGGTTCATAGTTGATGTGCGGATTTTGCTCTTCACCAAAATCTATCCTGAAATCCATCTGTCCGCCATTTTGATTGGTTGCAACTTGTTTTTTAGGACGATTGATCGGTAGCTGCAAATAATTGGAGCCGACACGATATCGTTGCGTATCTGAATAAGAAAAGGTTCTTCCTTGTAAGAGCTTATCATCGGAAAAATCGAGACCGTCAACGAGTACACCCGTCCCGAATGCAGCTTGTTCGACTTCGGCATGATAATTTTCTGGATTTTTATTTAATACCATTTTCCCGACAGGAACCCAAGGATAATCTTCTTTGTACCATAATTTCGTGGGATCGAGTGGATCAAAATCCAATTCTGGATGCTCATCATCGCTCATGATCTGGACGAATAGCTCCCACTCCGGATAATCACCTTTTTCGATCGCTTCATATAAGTCCTGCGTCGCATGGTTGAAATTCATTCCCTGGATTTTGGATGCTTCCTTTTGGGTTAAATTCCGTATTCCTCGTTTCGGTTCCCAATGATATTTTACAAGTACCGCTTTCCCTTCAGCATTCACCCATTTGTAAGGCGTGGACACCCGATCCTTGCATTTGGCGATAATTTGCGGGTATTCCCCATGGCGAGAACAGGAATGTGATCATATGCATCGCTTCAGGAGATTGTGAGATAAAATCGAAGATACGCTCCCCGTCTTGAATATTCGTGACTGGATCCGGTTGGAATGCATGGACGAGATCAGGGAATTTTAATGGATCACGGATAAAGAATATTTTAAGATTGTTTCCGACCAGGTCCCAGTTTCCGTCCTCAGTATAAAATTTCACTGCAAATCCACGGGGATCGCGTAATGTTTCTGGAGAATGCTTCGCATGGTTTACGGTAGAAAAACGGACGAAAACAGGTGTCTGCTTTCCTTTTTCAAACACTTTTGCCCGTGTATATTTTTTTATCGGTTCATCTCCGAATGTTCCATAAGATTGAAAATAACCGTGAGCCCCTGCACCTCGTGCATGTACGACCCGCTCCGGAATTCTTTCCCGATCAAAATGGCTGATTTTTTCAAGAAAATCATAGTTTTCTAATGTGGTTGGACCTCTATTACCGACAGTCCGCACATTTTGATTGTCTGTGACAGGATGACCTTGTCTATTCGTTAACGTTTCATCATTCGTTGGTTCTTTTTCATTCGATTGGTGTTGATCCTTTTTCATGCCTTATTTCCTCCCTTGGATTACATCACAATGATACTATTTCCAAAAGGAGTGTTTATATACATTAATTTCCATTTTTGAAAATGGCATTCATTCAACTAGTTCAATTGCGGCTGACACATCGATTTGGTACGCGGACGTGCCGCTTTGTACCATTGGAAGCAGAAAATCGTGATCAATACGATATCGATAACGTCGCCACCGTAGTACATGATCATGGCTCCGACCTCCGCCTGTCCCGACGGAACGCCAGCAGGTGGATGGGAATAGAGATATTTTGATAGGATTGCGTGCCCTCCCAATGCTAAAATTAACACGACTCCGCGATACTGAAAGCTTCTGTGATGAGGAGTCGGATCCATATAAATCATCGAAACGGTAAAAAGATAGCCCGCTAAAAATACGTGCAGATGAACCGACACATGCAACACGAGGCTATCGTGCATTGCACTGAACAAGTCAGTCGTATAAAGCAGCCATAACCCTCCTACATTGAGAAGCGCGGCTACGGCCGGATCGCTTACCACCTGGAAAAAACGGCTTTTCAACACACGGGTCAGTCGGCGGGACCATTTGACACTGAGCGTCCTCAAAATAAGCGTAATAGGTGCCGAAATAGCAATAAGGAGTGGAGCAAGCATCCCGAGCAGCAGATGGCCGGTCATATGCGCTGTAAAATCCATATGTGCTCGATCGGCGATAGGACCGACAACTGCTCCGGCTGCACTGAACACCCCAAAAATCCAGAAAAAGTAGCGATGCAATGGCCAAGCTTTATGGCGCTGATTAGAGAATACCCCTGCGAATATGTAAACACCGATCAACAACAAGAAAGGCAGCATTAACGTAAGCTGTTCAACGGTACTTTGATGGATATGTCCTTGCATTATCCTCGGTTCCCTTCCAGTTTTTTGCGGAATTCCTTGCTGGTTCGGTTGATGAGCAGTCCCCCGACTATGATCATGACCACCGCGATGATATTCCAGACCCAATCATAGATGAACACATTATCTACATACCGGATTTGGTGGATCCTCATGATTTTGTGCTGGATGATCCCGTCGTAGAACTGGAACGAACCTCCGCCTAACATGCTCCCGCCCCACCATCTTTTAAAAATAAAGGCATTCCGCCGGCGGAGATCAGCTAGCATGAATAAACCTCCGATTGTCGCAAACCAGCTGAATGCATGGAACAAACCATCGGAGATCAACCCCATGGAGCGAGTCGTCTTATCGTAAAAATGGTGCCAATGCAAGAGTTGATGGAATACTGTTTCGTCAACAAATGCGACCAATCCAAGACCGAACAGCATCCCCGACCAGATATTCCGGTTAAAATATGTAATGGGATCATGTTGAGAATCAAGGTTTTCAAAAGCCATGTTGTTCCTCCTATTCATTCCGTCCTTTCCTTACCCTATCCTTTTTTGGAAAAGTTGAATCAGGATAATAGGAAAATGGGTATTCTTGACCAAAACATTCACTTAAGTTTATTTTTGATATCTTGAATGTTGAAGTACAACCAGAGGGTTTGAATCAGACTGAATAGAATCCCTATTATCGCTAATCTTATCGTTTGTTTTCTTTGTCTTTTCCTCGTTATCATCATGATCCACCTTGCATTAATAGTATTTTTTATTACTAGAATGCCTATAAAGCGCATGGTTTATCATAAAATCCTCTGAATCATGATCTGAAACAAAAAGACTGACCAGCATGTCGGTCAGCCCCTGCGTATTTTCAGCTTCGCTTGATTCTATTTGGGTTTACTTCCTTTTCAACTCTTTTACCGTGAAATTCTTCTGAAAGCTCTACACTATTTTTAAGTGTTGCCGGGTCCAGATTATTGTTCATAGCAGCTTCTTCATTGAGCTTTTCGTTTTTCGCCATAAGGATGGTCCTCCTTAACAGTTCCTCTGATCATGCTTTTCTTTCTGTTTCATTCTTGTCGGTTTTGTTGCCTGATGAGTATTCATATCCGAACTTCAGCCCTGTCGTCTTATCTTTATAAGGACCTGTTACAACTTTATATTGACTTTTACCTTTTTGAACCATGGCCATCACCGTCCTGTTAAAACTGATCATCTGGATGTAAGTTATTTTGCATCATTGCTTGTGTTTTTCCGATTTGCTCTGTCGTAGCAGGTTCAACTTTATACCAGCCTTTATTACTCATGATTTCAAACAGCTTGCTTTGGTTTTGCTCAGCATTGTCAAAGCATTGCTTATATACTTCCCTTAATTCCTTATGGCTTGTTTCCAGCAAAGTATTACTGATACTTCTGCATCTTCCCTTTTCCAACTCCAGACAAAGCTGGAGCATTTCGCGATCTGTCAGTCCTCTGTTTTCTATATTATTCGGCAATGTCCTTCACCTCCATTGACTATTGAATGTGCATTGAACGGTTAAAATATTTCGAGAGATCTCCGACTTTCATCTGATGGCGTTCGGCCACCTCTTCTAATTGCTTCTGTAGTGCTTGATCCTCACATTGAGCAGCACACCAGTTGATGGTTTTTGCTGTAATTTCCTCAGCCCGGATTTCATCTTCAATATAAGACAATTCCTTGGTTGTAAGTTGGTTCACTTATCGTCACCCCCGCTTGTAGTCATCTATGTTAAATAGTATTGTATGACCACCCCTTTTTTATCCAGCGTTTATCATAACAATGGAGTAGACAGCAAGGGTTTTGTAAACATTAAGAACGGATAACAAAATGAATATAGAAGGAGAATTGTTCATGAATGAAGTAACCTTAACAGTAAAAGGAATGACATGCGGTGAATGTGTCCAAAAAGTGGAAAAAGCCCTTATTGATAATCCAGGGGTTGAGCGCGCGATGGCTGATCTGGAAACAGGGTATGTGAAAGTCGAATATGAAGACGATGTGGTAGGCGAGAATCAGATTAAAGAAACGATCGAGCAGACTGGATATGAGGTGGAATAGGAACCTTTGCCCAGCTTCAAGGATAAATTTTAAACGTGTTTTATGATTTTTGCAGGATTTCCTCCTACAACGACATTGGCTGGCACATCCTTTGTAAGGACGGCCCCTGAGGCGATGACAACATTATCCCCGATTTTCAAGCCAGGGTTGATGATCGCTCCGCCACCAATCCAGACGTTGTCGCCGAAAGTGATAGGTTTTCCGTATTCTATTCCTGAATTCCGCTCAACTGGATGGATCGGATGTGTTGCTGTATAAATATGTACGCCTGGTGCAAGCATGCAATTGTCTCCGAAAGTCACCTTGCATACGTCTAAAATGACGCAGTCGAAGTTTGCGAAGAAGTTTTCCCCGACATGGATGTTATAGCCGTAATCACACCGGAAGCTCGGTTCAATATAGATCTGTTCCCCGGTCAATCCGAACAACTCTTTTAAAAGGGAGACCCGTTTATCTGCCTCTGTTTCCGTCGTGCCATTGATCAATCTTGTCAATCGGCGGGCGTTTTCCCGTTCTTTGATGAGCGTACTGTCAGCAGGATCATACATTTCTCCAGCCAGCATTTTTTTCTTTTCGGTATTCATAAAAGCCTCCCTGTAAAAAACAAACCCGACTTTGTGGGCCGGGTTCAGTTTTTTTATTTGTCTGTTTCAAAGCGTTCTTCCGGGACAATCATTTGCAGATGGTGCCTGAGGTTCATGAATTCGCCTGGAAGCAGGCCGCCGTATTCTCCATCCAGGTTCAACTGCATTTTTTCATCGGTATAGATCTTGATCCGTCGTGCTTTTTCATAAATGACGTGTTCATCCCGAATGTGATCGCCTTTGATTGCGAGCGTTGCGACACGGATGAACTCAGCGAGGTTCGCTTTTTTCAAAATGATGAGGTCGAAATAGCCGTCATTGAATTCAGATAACGGTGCCAGTTTTTCAAAACCTCCGACAGAGTTCGTGTTAGCGACCAGGAAAAGCATGATGTCACCTTCGTAAACTTTGTCATCGTATTCGATTTTGACGTTGGTCGGGCGGATCGAAGGGAGCATCTCCATCCCTTTCAAGTAATACGCTAGCTGTCCGATCATCGTCTTCATCTGGCTCGGTACGGCGTAGGTCAGTTCTGTGAGTTTACCGCCGCCAGCGATATTGACAAAGTATTTTCCGTTCACACGGCCAATATCTACAGGGATGTCGACACCATCACATAAAACATCAACTGCTTTCTCGATGGTCCTTGGCACCCCGAGGGCGCGCGCGAAGTCGTTGGTCGTACCTGCAGGGATGATTCCCATCTTCGGTCGATTCGGGAGCTCTGCGATGCCATTGATGACCTCGTAGATCGTTCCATCCCCGCCAGCCGCAATGACAAGATCGAATTCACGTTCAACTGCTAGACTTGCTGCCCTGGTGGCATCTCCTTCATCGGCACAGGTTGCATGAGCTGAAGTCTCGTAGCCTGCCTTCTCCAATTTTTCCAGGATGTACGGAAGCTGGCGCTTGACCTGCTCCCTGCCTGATGTCGGGTTATAAATTAATCGAGCTCGTTTCATAATAGATCACCTGATTTTTTTCTATTAGGTTCAAAGAAATAGATCCGGACAAATGGTGTGTAAAATATTTCCTTTAATTGTTTCCGTCCATCTTATTATAGTGACCTTAAATCCAAAATGCAAAGCAATATATTGTGATATTTTACCTGGTTCAGTTTTGAAGTCAAATGTGCAAATGATTTATGATTTTGTCAAAATAATCTCCAGTTTTGTTAAGAAAAACTTGGCTTTTGTCAAAATAAACTTCAGTTCTGTCAAAGTCACCCAGAATAATGAAGAGGCCTTTAATGGAACTTGAAAAAAGAAGCCCTCCTTAAAGGGCTTCTTCATTACTTAGCGCTTTTCAATTTCTTCGACAATCAGTTTGTTGACCATCGGCGGGTTCGCTTTTCCTTTCGTCGCCTTCATCACTTGGCCGACGAGGAATCCGAGAGCCCGGTCCTTACCGTTTTTATAGTCGAGGATCGATTGTTCGTTCTCATCTAAAATTCCAGTAACGATACCGCGAAGCTCGCCTTCATCCGAAATCTGGACGAGTCCTTTTTCCTTGACGATGACTTCTGGGTCGCCGCCTTTTTCGATCAGCTCTTTGAACACTTTCTTCGCAATCTTGGAAGAGATCGTTCCTTTTTCGATAAGCTCGATCATTTTCGCAAGACCCTCTGGTGTAAGGGCGACTTCATCGATCTCCTTGTACTCAGCGTTCAAGTACGCGGAAACCTCACCCATCATCCAGTTTGATGCAGCTTTTGCGTCAGCGCCATTGTCCAATACTTTTTCAAAGAAATCGGACATTTTCTTCGACTGGGTTAAAACCTTCGCATCATATGCTGGGAGCTTCAATTCGTCGATGTAGCGCTGCTTACGCGCATCCGGAAGCTCTGGAATCCCTGATTTCACACGCTCGATCCAAGCTTCATCGATTGAAAGCCCGACGAGATCCGGCTCTGGGAAGTAACGGTAGTCGTCAGAGCCTTCTTTAACGCGCATGAGAATCGTTTTCTTGGACTGTTCGTCAAAGCGGCGTGTCTCCTGAAGAATTTCTCCGCCGCTGAGAAGCACTTGCTCCTGGCGGACTTCTTCATGAGCAAGTCCCTTTTGCACATTCGCGAACGAGTTCAGGTTCTTCAGCTCCGTCTTCGTGCCGAACTCTTCCTGTCCGACTGGGCGGAGGGAGATGTTCGCGTCACAGCGCAACGAGCCTTCTTCCATTTTACAATCGGAAACTTCCGTATATTGCAGGATCGCCTTCAGTTTTTCTAAGTATGCATAGGCTTCTTCCGGTGTACGGATGTCAGGCTCTGATACGATCTCAACAAGCGGAGTACCCTGGCGGTTCAAGTCCACAAGGGAATGCGTTCCGTCTTCGGCGTGCATCGATTTACCAGCATCCTCTTCCATATGAAGGCGTGTGATCCCGATTTTCTTTTTCTTACCGTCGACTTCGATTTCAATCCAGCCGTTTTGGCCGATCGGCTTATCAAATTGAGAAATCTGATACGCCTTCGGGTTGTCCGGATAGAAATAGTTTTTACGATCGAATTTCGTTTCTCTAGTGATTTCGCAGTTCAAAGCCATTGCCGCGCGCATCGCGAAGTCAACCGCTTGCTTGTTCACGACAGGCAAAACACCTGGGTGTCCAAGACAGATCGGGCAGACGTTCGTGTTCGGCGGTGCTCCGAATTCTGTGGAGCAGCTGCAGAAGATCTTCGAGTTCGTTTTCAGTTCAGCATGGACCTCAAGTCCGATAATCGTTTCAAAATGCATCTTTTTCGTCCCCCCTTACAGTTGCGGTTTGTTTTGATGATGATCCGTCGCTTGCTCGTATGCGTGAGCAACACGATAGATCGTACTTTCATCAAACGCTTTTCCGATGATTTGTAGTCCAACAGGCAGCCCATTGGAGAGTCCGCACGGGACGGAAATTGCAGGCACCCCGGCAAGGTTGACCGGGATTGTCAGGATATCGTTCGCGTACATTGTGAGCGGGTCATCAGTTTTCGCCCCGATCTTGAACGCGGTTGTCGGCGCTGTCGGTCCGAGGATGACATCATATTTTTCAAAAACTTCGTCAAAGTCGTTCTTGATCAATGTACGGACCTTCTGTGCTTTTTTATAGTACGCATCGTAAAAACCAGAGCTCAACGCGAACGTTCCGAGCATGATCCGGCGCTTCACTTCGTCACCGAATCCTTCGCTGCGCGTATGGTTGTAAAGCTCAAGCAGGTTGTCCGCGTTTTCGGTTCGGACACCGTAACGGACACCGTCGAAGCGTGCCAGGTTAGAGGACGCTTCAGATGATGCCAGCAAGTAATAGGTTGCGACACCATATTTGGAGTGTGGGAGTGAAACCTCTTCCCACTCTGCCCCCTTGCCTTCGAGAACTTTGAGGGCTTCCATGATCCGGTTCTTGACGTCTTCATCGACACCTTCACCGATATATTCTTTCGGTACCGCGATTTTCAGGCCTTTGACGTCACCAGTGAGGGCTGCCGTGTAGTCCTGGTTATCGACGTTTGCAGATGTCGAATCCATCTTGTCATAACCGCTGATCGCCTGGAATAAAAACGCGTTGTCTTCGACTGACGTTGTGATCGGGCCGATCTGGTCAAGAGAAGAGGCGAACGCGACAAGGCCGAAACGGGAAACCCGCCCATATGTCGGTTTCAAACCTACGACACCACAGTATGCTGCTGGCTGTCGGATCGAACCGCCTGTGTCAGAACCGAGGGAGAAAAAGACTTCTCCTGCAGCTACTGCAGCTGCTGATCCACCGCTTGACCCACCTGGTACATAATCTGTGTTCCATGGGTTTCGTGTTTGGAAAAATCCTGAGTTTTCATTGGAAGAACCCATCGCGAATTCGTCCATGTTCAATTTTCCGACTGTGATCGTTTCGGCATTTTTCAATCTCTCAACGACTGTTGCATCGAAAACAGGCTCGAAGTTTGCGAGCAGCTGGCTTCCGCAAGTCGTGCGCAGACCCTTCGTTGAGATGTTGTCCTTCACACCGATCGGCAGGCCGAATAGGAGTCCTCGCATTTCGTCGGTCCCCATTTTGCTATCGAGGAACTTCGCTTGTTCTCTTGCACCTTCTTCATTCAGCGTCAAGAAGGCTTTCACTTTATCGTCTACTTCGTTGATCCTTGAGAAGGAAGCGTCGACGAGTTCGCTTACCTTCATTTCCTTTTTATGTAGGAGCTCATGCAGCTCTGAGATCTTCTTTTCAAATAAAGACATCGTCCGTCTTCTCCCTCCCTACTCTAAAACAGCTGGAACTTTAATTAGTCCGTTTTGCGTGTCTGGTGTATTCTTTAATGCTTCCTCACGTGTCAACCAGCTCTTCGCCTCGTCTTCACGGAGAACATTTTTCATGTCTAAAACGTGTGTAGTCGGTTCCACGTTATCTGTATCCAATTCTTTCAGTTGCTCTGCATAGCCGATGATCGCGTCAAGCTGATTCGTGAACATTTCCGCTTCTTCCTCAGTCACCGCGAGCCGCGCTAGCTTCGCAACGTGCTTCACTTCTTCCTTCGTAATTCGGGCCACTTCTTCCACCTCCAAAAATCGTACCTATTGCAATATACTGATGATACCAAAAAGAACCCGCTCATATCAACAATCATGGAGTAGAGAGGTAGATTATCCTTCTTTCACGTAAAATTAACGATAAATTTCGGACTTCACCGATAAATTTTCCATTTGCACCGATAAAAACCGAAATTGCACCGATAAAATCCGAAATTGCATCGCTATATTGAAAATGCCTGGCTCCGATCTCCTACAACATTTCCGCGATGAGTTTGCCGAGTTTAGTGATACCTTCGGTGTTATCGCGGTCGCTGAGGCCGGAGTAGCTGATGCGTATCTCTTGTGTCGGTTCATTCGTAGCATAACATGCGCTCCCTGGTAGAAAGGAAATCGAATGTTCAGATGCCCGCTTCTGTAATGCGCGCATGTCAATCTCCTCAGGAAGCTTGACCCACAAATTCAACCCGCCTTTCGGTAGTTCATATCTAATCCGGTCTTTCAAGCACATTTCCAGAATGTCAGCTGTCATATCCCGTCGGATTTGCAAGGCGATCCTCAATTTCTCAAGGTGGTCCTTCATCCGCTGTGTTTTCATGAACGGGAGGATCACCTTTTGGTTCAAGAGCGGGCTTCCAACATCCATGGATGCCTTTGCAATAAAGACCTGCTCATAAAGCCGCTTATCCGCTATGAGTGCCCCTAAGCGGATTCCCGGCGCCATCGTTTTGCTGAATCCTTTTAAAAAGATACAATGACCAGTCGTATCAAAGTACTTGATCGGTTTCGGGGGCAGCACCCCATCAAAATAGATTTCATTGAACGAATCGTCCTCAATGATGAGGAAATGATACGTTTCAGCAAGCTCCAGAAGCTCTTTGCGACGCTTTTCACTCATAGATGCCCCAGTTGGGTTATGAAAGGTGGGATTGACGTAAACGAGCTTTGGAGGGTTCTTTCGGCATTGCTCCTCCAATAGATCGGTCCTCATACCGCTTAGATCAATCGGAATCTGCAGAATCGCATTTCCCTTGTTCATGAACGTGTCGAGCGCCGCACCATAACACGGGCTTTCAACCGCTACCGTATCTGTCGGCGTCAGATACGTGTTTGCGACCACATTGATCGCCTGTTGGACCCCACTCGTTATCAGGATTTCATCCAAAGGTGGTTTATAACCAAGCTGATTGTCCAAATAAGCGGACACTTCTTTACGGAGCTCTTCATCCCCTTCCACGGGTCCATACGTCGTCAAAATCATCGGGTGCAAATCAAAGATCGCTTTCGCCTGCTCTGCTAGAAAATGACTGGGCAGAAGCCCGGGGGATACGACTGCTTTTGAAAAATCGTATTGATGTTTCGAGCGCTGCATCAGATATTGCGAACGTGTAAGGAGAGGCGAGAAACTATCCTGTTGTTCATCCCTTTGTAAGGATGGGTGGCCAGTATGACGACTTTTAACATAAGCGCCCTTTCCGTGGAGGATTTCAATATAACCTTCTTCCTCCAAGTGTTGGTAGACTTTGTTGATCGTCAGATAATTCAAATCCAACTCTTTTGATAACCACCGTAACGAAGGCATCTTTTCCCCAGCCGCTACCGCTCCCGTCTGGATCCGGTTTACAAGCTGATGATAGATTTGTTGATGGATCGGTGTGGCAGCCTCTTTCTTCAGGACTAGTTTCATATCCAGCCCTCCTTTTTCTATAAGTAAAGCTGAAATCGCAACGTTTTACAAGAGGAACTGTTATACGCCCTGTAAAACTGTTATACATTTACTGCTTTATACTCCTCTTAACTGAAAAGGAGGTTTTCATATGGTCTTGATCAATTACATTCTTGTCTGCGTAATATTCGGTACGACTTTTCTTTTTATAAAAGTCGGGATTGAAGCAGGTGCGACACCAATTCTTTCTGGCGGGGTCCGATTTATGATTGCTGGCCTGCTTGTTCTTGGCTTTTTTGCGATTAAAAAACATCCTGTTGTCGAGGCGCTCATGTCCAAACAGCTTATGGTCGTAGGCTTCTGTATTACGTTCATGACCTTTTCGACCCTCTATTGGGCTGAGCAATACATTACGTCAGGATTAGCTGCTGTCCTCTCCGCGACTGGTCCGATGATGATCCTGTTGATTCAGAGGCAACGGAAGGAAGCTGAACTTGATTTTATCAAGGTGACCGGGCTGGTGATTGCACTTGTTGGTGTCGTCTGCATCTCACTACCCGGTTTGGGCGAGACGCTTTCTTACCTTTGGCTGATCGGATGTATTGTAGTGTTGATCGGAGAAATCGGCTACGGATACGGATCGGTCTTTTCAAAACGCTATTTTGCGACAGAACATCGCTTCTCCCCATTTTTGATGAATGGGGTGCAAATGTTTTACGGAGGAGTTATGCTTATACTCTTTTCATTCGTAGTCGAGGAACCTAGTTTCTCTTCACTCGTTGCAAATTCTAATGCACAGATCGCCCTGCTTTACTTGATATTGGTGGGATCGATCGGGGGACACGGACTCTATTACTGGCTGATTTCAAAAACGAATCCAATCTTCCCATCGACGTGGCTGTATGTCTCGCCATTGATAGCCATTTTCGTAGGCTACTTGTTTTTACAGGAAGCATTGTCCCCAGTCATGATCGTGGGCGCATTCCTGATCATTTCCGGCGTGTTGCTGACCAACCGGACGACACTATTAAAATTGGTCCGGAACGGTGAAATGACCCGCTCGAACGTATGACCGGTGCCTGGCACGGATTAAAAAAAGACTGGCTTAGGAGGTGTATACCCCTTGAGCCAGTCTTTCTTATATCTCATTTTATTCTTCAACAGCTTCTGTGAATTCATCTTTCACTTCTTGTTTTGGTCCTCTGCCCATCATGCTTACAATGATGATGGCAATCGTTGCAAGGATGAATCCTGGAATGATTTCATAAAGTGCGAATGGAATGACTGCTTCCGTTTGTTCTGCTCCTGCAGGCGGAGTTGAAAGCGTCTTCCAAAGCACAACCGTCACTGCACCGACAATGATTCCTGCAAGCGCACCGTTACGAGTCATACGTTTCCAGAATAGTGAAAGGATGATAACAGGTCCGAATGCAGCACCGAATCCTGCCCATGCGTAACTTACTAGTTCCAATACGCGAGATTCAGGATTGGAAGCGATCAATCCGGCAATAAGAGCAATTCCAATTACTGCGAAACGACCGATCCATACCAATTCTTTTTCACTCGCTTCTTTTCTCAGGATCGCTTTGTAAAAGTCTTCAGCAAGAGCACTTGAGGAAACAAGCAATTGAGAGTCGACTGTACTCATGATTGCCGCAAGGATCGCTGCAAGCAGGATACCTGATACCCAAGGATCGAATAAGACTTGCGTGAACAAAATGAATACAGTTTCAGTCGCTGCACCTTCAAGCGGGTTGTCTGCAAAGTAAGCGATACCAGCTAGACCTGTGAAGATGGCACCGAATAGAGAAACGACCATCCATGTCATTCCGATCATACGAGCCTTCGGAATGTCTTTTGAAGATCTTACAGCCATGAAACGAGTCAGGATATGAGGTTGTCCAAAGTAACCAAGACCCCATGCAAGCGAGGAAACGATTGCGAGGAATCCTGCAACGCCACCCATACCTGCCATGATATCGACGTAGCTTGCATCTACAGCTCCTACTTGGTTGATGGTTTCATTCCAGCCGCCAACCTTGTTGACCGCAACAATCGGAACAATAATCAAGGCTAAGAACATCAGGATACCTTGAATGAAGTCAGTCCAGCTTACTGCAAGGAATCCGCCCAGGAATGTGTAAGAGATGATGACTGCTGCTCCAATCCATAATGCTGCCGTATAAGTCATGTCAAATGAAGATTGGAAAAGCTTAGCTCCCCCTACAAGTCCTGAAGCCGTATAAACAGTAAAGAAAAATAGAATGACAATTGCAGAGATAACACGTAAGATTTTAGAGTTGTCTCGGAAACGATTTTCAAAATAATCTGGGATCGTGATCGAATCGTTTGAAACTTCCGTATACTGACGAAGCCGTTTTGCAACAAACTGCCAGTTCAAATAAGCACCAATAGATAGACCGATTCCGATCCATGCTGCGTTCATACCACCAGCGTAAACAGCCCCTGGCAAGCCGAGCAAGAGCCAACCACTCATATCCGAAGCACCCGCACTAAGTGCTGCTACTCCTGGAGTAAGGCTTCTTCCTCCTAATACATAATCTGATAAGTTACTTGTCAAGCGATAGGAAACGACTCCGATCGCAAGCATTACCACAAGATAAATAATGAATGTTATTAACGTAGGCGTATCAATACCCATCTAATCAATTCTCTCCCTTCGATTCAACAAAATACGATATGATAGATAAAATAACGACTAAAGGCATAGGAATTAGTAACCAAAACCACGTTGCTGCTGATAGACTGAATTCTTCCACATGAGCACCTCCCGTCCTTTAATATGCAAGTATTATGCAAAAATAATTTATTCTCGCCTTGCTCAATATCCCGCATTTGTTGCCACTATTAAAGACCATAACATAATATAGCTTTTAGAACATTGTGTCAATTATTATTAATCGAAGTTAATGTATATTTATTCAAATATCGTGAAAATGTAAGCCTTTTCAACCACATATAATAATATCTATTCATAAAAATTTATGAAGATAAATTTGAGGATAATTTTACCACACGAAGTGATTTTTATACTATATACCCTCCATTTTCCCCTGTCATAGCCAATATTATTTAACTCCATGTTTAGAAACGGAACACTATGGACTTGTTGTCATGTATAATAAAGATAATAGAGATGTCGTTGTTATGCAATTCTAAGGGGTTAAGGGGGATGGATATTTGGAGGGATTGTTTGAACCAAATCCACGAATAAAGACTCAGCATAAAAAATTATCAAAAACCCAATTGGCTAAACGTATCATTTTGGTTCCATTAGGGGCATTGTCGGTAGCTATCGGGTTGGAAATCTTTTTGGTCCCTAACCAGATCATTGACGGAGGGATTGTAGGGATCTCTATCATCCTTTCACACTTGAGTGGTATTAAACTGGGGTACTTGCTTCTCCTTTTGAATCTTCCATTCTTTTTCATTGGTTACAAACAAATTGGTAAAACCTTTGCTCTCACCACTTTATTCGGCGTCACTTCCCTTTCTATTTTCACTCTATGGCTGCACCCTGTTCCGGTTTTAACAGATGATCCTCTGCTGGCATCCGTCTTTGGTGGGATTATCTTAGGGATTGGCGTAGGCTTGGTGATCCGCTACGGAGGGTCCCTGGATGGGACTGAAATCCTGGCTATTCTTTTTAATAAGGCGACACCATTTTCGGTCGGCGAAGTCGTCATGTTCTTCAATCTTTTCATTTTAGGAAGTGCAGGCTTTGTGTTCGGCTGGGAACGGGCGATGTATTCGTTGATCGCTTACTTCATTGCTTTTAAAATGATCGACATTACAATCGAAGGTTTCGAATCTTCCAAATCTGTATGGATCATCAGTGATAAACATAAAGAAATCGCAGAAACGTTGAATGCCCGATTAGGGAGAGGTGTCACCTATTTGAACGGAGAAGGTGCCTATACCGGGGATGCGAAGAAAGTCATCTTCTGTGTCATTACTCGTCTTGAGGAAGCCAAGCTCAAAAGTATTGTTGAAGAACTAGATCCAACAGCGTTCTTAGCGGTTGGAGATATCCATGACGTCAAGGGCGGGCGTTTCAGAAAAAGAAACATCCACTAACAAAAATAGCCGGAAACCCTCAATGGAGTCCCGGTTATTTTTAATAGTCTAAGAGGAATTCTTGTTGATTGCTTCCTCATGGAATGGTTCCTTCTCTTTTAAGAGACGTTTTAGTTTTTCCTTACTCTTTTTCGATGTCAAGATATAAAGGAAATCTCCAGCATGTATGACCGTATTCCCTGTCGGTGTGATTAGTTTGTCGTTACGGATTATCGCATTGATCAATGAACCATCAGGAAAAGGTATATCAACCAGCTTTTCCCCAATAATAGCGGCCCCCTCTTCCATCTCATATTCAAGCATCTCAGCAGAAGCCTTTCTTAGTGATACGAGCTCAATGGAATGGATCGGCGTTGTTTTCTTAGGACCTGTCAATCCAAGCTTATCGGCTACTTTGGTAATCGTAGCTCCCTGAATCAAACAGCTGGTGAGAACTACGAAGAAGACAACGTTGAAGATCAGTTGGCTATTCTCAATGTTCGAAAGCAGTGGGAATGTCGCCAAAACAATCGGTACAGCCCCTTTTAATCCAGCCCATGAAAGAAAGGCCAGTTCTTTATTCGTGAAGTTCATCCTGAGCGTAGAAACATAAACAGCAATCGGGCGGGCAATCAGCATCAAAATGGCTGAGATGAGCAGGCTCTTCCATATGATGTCCCATGTAAAAACATCAGCTGGGAACACAAGAAGGCCTAGGATAATAAACATCAAGATTTGCATCATCCAGGCAAAACCTTCAGAGAAACGTGAAATGGAATGCCTATATACAATTTCTGCGTTTCCGATGATAATTGCTAATACATATACGGCAAGAAGACCGCTGCCATTCATGAACGCTGTAACCCCATAAGTAAGCAATGCAAAGGATATGGCGAACAAAGGATAAAGCCCGCTTGAATCCAAATTGATCCGATTCAATGCTGCGACAGATAGCTTACCGAACAAATAACCTAGAATGAGACCCAGCCCCATTTGAACAAAGAAGGAACCGATCAATTTTATAATATTGATTTGAGGGATTGTAATCAGTTCGATTACTGCGATGGTTAGAAATACGGCCATAGGATCATTGGAACCCGACTCCGCTTCCAATGTAGTGCCTACACGGTCGTTTATGTTCTGGCCTTTCAGCACAGCGAATACGGCAGCCGCATCTGTAGAACCGACAATAGCCCCGAAAAGGATAGCTTCTGTCCAGCCCAGGCCTAGAATGAACTTTGCAAAAACGGCGACTATTCCAGAAGTCAGAATGACCCCTACTGTCGCCAGAGAAAGAGAAGGAATAATCACTGGTCGGAGAGTGTTCCACTTTGTTTGAAGCCCACCTTCAAACAAGATGATGATGAGGGCGAAAACCCCTATCATTTGGGCCGTACTAGCGTTATCGAAGTAAATGATGTTCAAAACATCGCTTCCCATGATCATCCCAACCGCCATAAAGAGAACGAGGGAGGGAACACCGAGCCGGTCAGAGAACTTGGTCGTCATGACGCTTACAATGAAAAGAATCGCTGTAAGCAAGATAAAGGTGTCAGTGTGTAAAATATTTTCGAACATAGTCCAACCCCTCCTATAAGTTTACATCCAGTTGAATGGGCATAGTTTCTTGAGTCTTTAAACCAATATATTGGCGTGTCTCAGAGGGGGTATGGTGTTGTAATCGTTTTTGTATGAGTGAAATGGCGATGCCTTTTTTATAGGCATGGAAACCGAAAGTTTTCCGAAGGGTGTGTGTGCCGGTCGAACCTGTAAGACCTGCATGCTTCGAAGCTTCATTTATGATCCGATAGGCTTGCTGCCTGCTGATCGGTTCATTTGTTTTCCTTGATTTGAATAAGAAGTCGGTATGTTGGAGTGCTCTTTCTTGAATACATGCACGTACGGCATGATGAACAGAATCATTTAAATAGACAGGAGGGTCGGTGTATAGATCTGATCGTAAGTAGTGAAAGACCTCGAAGGATTCACTCATGAGTTCGTTCACTCTGATATGTAGTAAATCGTAAATGCGGATACCAGTATTGATGCCAAGTATAAATAAACTATAGTCTCTAAACGAACGGCTCTTTAAAAAGCGTTTCATTGCCTGAAGTTTTTCTACGTCTTTAATCGCTTCAACCGTTTTCATACCACACCCCCTTATGTTACATATCTTTATTATAACACAGGGTTATGTCACATCGAAGTCAAGCGGCTTGAGTTTTTCGAAAATTGGAAACTGTTGTTACTGATAGATATGAGGAAAAAATAAAACACTGAAAAACCCCCGTCGCTCTGTGGCAGACAGGGGTTTGTTTTACACTTAAAGAAATATCTTTCTTCAGTATAATTACAACTAAGGCTCAGCCTACGCCAAAGGCTTGGCTTTGCCAAGTTTACTTTATATTCCTTATAGTCCTTCTGATGTTGTCTTCGGTTGCATGTGTTGTACGAGGTAGTCTGGCCCTCCAGCTTTGGAGTCTGTCCCAGACATGTTGAATCCACCGAATGGTTGATATCCAACGATTGCTCCAGTACATCCACGGTTAAAGTAAAGGTTCCCGACATGGAAGTCTTCTTTCGCGCGCTTGATCTTATTGCGGTCGTTTGTAAGAAGAGCTCCTGTAAGACCATAATCAGTGTTGTTTGCAATTTCCAGCATGTGGTCGAAGTCACGCGCTTTACTGAATGCAACGACTGGTCCGAAGATTTCTTCCTGCATGATGCGAGCTTTCGGGTCAAGATCAGCGAAGATCGTCGGTTCGATGAAGAATCCTTTAGAATCATCACCTTCCCCACCAGCCATCAGACGGCCTTCTTCTTTACCGATTTCGATATAGCTCATGATTTTGTCATATGCGCCTTTGTCGATGACAGGGCCCATGTATGTGTTATGGTCTGTCGGTTGACCGACATTAAGCTCTTTTGTAAGCTTGACAGCTTTTTCAAGAACTTCATCGTAAATATCCTGGTGAACAACCGCACGTGAACCAGCAGAACATTTTTGCCCAGCGAAACCGAATGCGGAGTATACGATTGATTGAGCTGCTAGATCAAGATCAGCGTCTTTGTCGACACAGACTGTATCTTTTCCGCCCATTTCAACGATTACGTTTTTAAGCCATTTTTGGCCATCTTGGATCTTTGCTGCACGTTCCCAGATACGTGTACCAACGTCACGTGAACCTGTGAAACTGATGAACCGGGTTCTTGGGTGATCGACAAGATAGTCACCAACTTCAGAACCGCTACCAGGCAAGTAGTTCAATACGCCTGCTGGAGTTCCCGCTTTAAGCATAACATCCGCAAACCATGCTGCAACGACTGGCGTCGCACTAGCTGGTTTTAAAATTACCGTGTTACCAGTGACGATCGGTGCAACTGTCGTTCCTGCCATGATCGCAAATGGGAAGTTCCATGGAGAAATCGTAATTCCAACACCTAAAGGAATGTATTTGTATTGGTTGTGTTCGATTGAACGACTTTGGATCGATTTACCGTCCTTGATTTCAAGCATTTGACGTCCGTAATACTCCAGGAAATCAATCGCTTCAGCTGTATCAGCATCCGCTTCCTTCCACGGCTTACCTGCTTCTTTTACCATCAAAGCAGAGAATTCATGCTTACGGCGGCGAATTTCTGCAGCTGCGCGGAATAGAACGTTCGCACGCTCTTCCGGATCTACCTTGCGCCAAGTTTCAAAAGCTTTGTCCGCAGATTGCATCGCCTTTTCAGCGAGCTCTTGGTTCGCTTTGGAAACACGACCGATGACCTCTTCTTTATTCGCAGGATTGATCGACACGATCTTATCATCCGTAGAGATATACTCTCCATTGATGATCAGGTCATAGTCTTTACCTAATAATTCATTCTCGACTTTTTTCAAAGCCTCTTCAAAAGCTTCACGATTTTCCTTAACTGAGAAATCGGTAAATGGCTCGTGTCTGTAAGGTACTACCATAAGAATGAACCCCTCCAATATCGCAATAGAGTAGTAATGAAAACGCATTCAAGTTTTCGATTACACCCTCATTCTACACTATGAAATTTACGCTTTCAAACATCCGGAAATAGTCAGAATATTCCATTGAAATGGTATTTATTTTTACTCGCCGAAATGAGTAAGAAATACACGAAAAAACCGAATGGGCACTTCGTCCATTCGGTTCTACTACCGCAAACTAGTAAATATGCACAATCGAGTCTTTCTTCGATGGATCGGAAACGATGAGGCTTTCGTTCTGGTCGAGTGAAGATTTGATGTTGACCTCGACGACTTCATCCGGGTAGTACTGCTTCACCAGATAGTTCACGTATTGCGTGAAGGAGATCACTTCAGACTTCCCGTTGAATTTCATCGGAATTTCGATCGTCAGCTTTGAAACCCTATCATTTCGATATAATGCTTTTCCGACAACCCCGATATAGTTCGGGAAGTACTCTTTGATCTTCTCTTCAAATTGGATGAATGTGTTATAGTCCTCACGGTGATCCTCTTCTGCTTCAGAAGAAGGGAAGAAGTAGTACTTCTCGTTGACGTTTTCCCAATTCACTTTCGTCTGGCCGCCTTTTACGACGGTTTTCGCAAAATAGTTGCCAGGAACAACTGCCCCATGCTTTTCTTCAAGAAACAGTCCGACTGAAATCGGGACATCCTGAAGCTCCGGATGCTGACGCAGACGGTTGACCACTTCCTGGCCAGTTTTATGAGCGAACTCCTTCACATCCGATGTGTTAAGTTTCACTTCATCACGGTGCAGGCGGCCTTGGTCATCCTGTACTGTAAAATAATACGTCGAGTGGAAAGAAAGCGCGAGTGAAATACCCGCAAGTTTAACAGAATCCTTTCCACTATCCTGTAAATAGTTTTGTTCTAAAATGTACGAGAGAATCTTCGGGTCCTTCTTCAACATTTCCTTTCTGTCATCAACAGAAGCTTTCTGATAAGCTTTTTCATCAATATCCGGATTCAAGCCCTTCTGAATGAATTGGCTATCATCTGTCCCTGGCTCTTCTGAAGAGCGTTTCAACCAATTCCTGATCGTCTGCTTCGTCAAGTATTGGCCATCTTGAAAGTAATAATCATCGATCGGAAATGTTTCCTTTGAGATCCGCATCAAACCGGTTTCCAATTCATCGACGTCTGTCCGGTTATCGACACCGTATGAAATCTCTCCGCGTGCAACCCCCGGCTCATAGTTCTTCAAAGATTTATAATATCTGTCATCAGTCGTATTGATGTTGTGTAGAGGAATCGCTTGTTCATTGTTGTTCGCTTCTTCTTCCACAACTTCATCTCGTTTCAAATTATCGAAGGGTAAACATCCGGACAAAAGGATCAGAGAGGCACTGAATATCACGAATAGCTTTTTAAACATCCCCTAAACTGTACACTCCTTAATCATTCAGCTGGCCGATAAATGTGTCTTCATTCCAAACTTCGACGCCGAGCTTCTCTGCTTTTGTAAGCTTTGAGCCTGCATCTTCGCCTGCAATAACCAGGTCCGTGTTCTTGCTTACACTTCCTGCCACTTTACCACCAAGCTTTTCAATTTCTGCTTTCGCTTCGTTTCGAGAGAGTTGCAGCAATTTGCCCGTCAACACGATCGTTTTGCCGCTGAACGGAGAATCGATGTTTTCGGTCTCGCTTCGCTTCAACCCTTTATATTCCATGTTCACGCCTACTTTACGTAAGTGCTCCAACAATTGCTCTACTTCCGGCTTTTCAAAATACACAACGACAGAATCGGCCATGATGTCACCGAATTCATGGATGGACGTAATGTCCTCACGTCTCGCTTTCTGAAGGTTTTCCATCGTCTCAAAATGCTCCGCTAATGTCCGTGCGGCTTTCGCTCCGACATTCCGGATTCCCAAGCCGAACAAAAGCTTCTCGAGGGAATTATCCTTCGATGCTTCTATCGCTTTTAAAAGATTATCAACAGACTTCTCACCCATCCGTTCAAGCTTCAACAGCTCTTCCCGCTTCAGCTCATAAAGATCAGCAACGTCCTGGATCAGATTTTCATTGAAAAGCTGGGTGATGACTTTTTCCCCTAAGCCGTCGATATTCATCGCATTCCGTGAAACGAAGTGGATGAGTCCCTCTCGGATCTGCGCAGGACACTTCGGATTGATACAGCGCAATGCTACTTCATCCTCAATCCTCACAAGCTCGCTTTCACATTCAGGACAATGTGTCGGCATGTGGAAATTCTTCTCCTCACCCGTTCGCTTCTCTTGAATGACATTAACGACCTCAGGAATGATATCTCCCGCTTTTTTGACAATCACATAGTCCCCGATCTTGATGTCTTTCTCACGAATCAGATCTTCGTTGTGAAGGGAAGCTCTTTTAACCGTCGTTCTAGCAACCTGCACCGGTTCTAAAAGCGCGGTCGGTGTCACGACGCCCGTACGCCCGACGGTCAGCTCGATGTCTTCAAGCCTTGTGACGACCTCTTCAGCAGGGAATTTATACGCGACAGCCCAACGAGGACTTTTCACCGTCGTTCCAAGCTCATCCTGCTGATCGAGTGAATCGACCTTGACGACGATTCCATCGATCTCATAATTCAAATCAGGGCGTCTCTCCACCCATCCATTCACATACTCTATGACTTCCTCAATCGTCTCGCACCGCTTCCATTCCGGATTTGTTTTAAAGCCAAGCTCATCCAGGTAATGAAGGCTTTCGCTATGTGAAGCGACATTCCTGCCTTCAACCGCAGCCGCTCCATATACAAAAATGTCAAGGTTACGGCGTGATGCAATCTTCGGATCAAGCTGACGCAACGAACCTGCCGCGGCATTCCGCGGGTTCGCGAACACCTCGACCCCTTCCTTCTCGCGTGCTTCGTTCAACTTCATAAAGGACGCCTTGGGCATGAAGGCTTCGCCCCGGACTTCAAGTGTCGCATCTTCTTTCAAACGAAGCGGAATGGAACGAATTGTCTTTAAATTATTCGTGATGTCTTCCCCGATTGTACCGTCGCCTCGAGTCGCCCCGCGCACAAAACGGCCATTTTCATAGAGAAGGGAAACGGCGAGACCATCGATTTTAAGCTCACAAACATATTGGACTTTTCCTCCGACACCATCCCGGACCCGGCGATCGAAATCACGGAGATCCTGATCGTTGAACGCATTCCCGAGACTAAGCATCGGCGAACGGTGTTCAACCTTTTTGAACGCATCCAGCGGTTCTCCGCCGACACGTTGTGTAGGTGAATGCTCTGTACGGAATTGCGGGAATTCCTGCTCAAGCTTGATCAGCTCATGAAGCTTCTGATCATATTCCACATCTGGTACGGATGGTTTATCGAGAACGTGATATTCATAGTTATATTGATTGAGTAGATTGCTTAATTCTTCGATTTTGGCCTTCGCTTGTTCCTCAGTCATCACTTTACCTCTTTTCTAGTTCAGGTTCTATGCTTTTTCGATCGGTGCGAACTTCGCCAATAGTCGCTTGATGCCTGTCGGCTGCGGGAATGCGATATCGAGCTCGAGCGAATCGCCTTCACCTTTCGTACTGACAACCGTACCGACACCCCATTTGCCATGCTTCGCTTTATCACCGACACTCCAGTCAAGCGATGTGCCGCTTTTACGGGCAGGCACCGTTCGCTGTGATCGACGTGGTGCGCCGACAGCCGTCATTTGTGTAGACGTTTTCTGCCACGGTAACGTTTCTTCTTCTTCATTCAACGATTCCATGATTTCATCCGGAATCTCGTTTATAAAACGGGAAGGTGCATTCATCGTCGTTTTCCCATATAGTGTACGCATTTTTGCATTCGTTAAAAAGAGTTCTTCTTCCGCTCTTGTAATCCCGACGTACGCAAGACGGCGTTCTTCCTCCATCTCATCGTCATCGAAAAGGGAACGGCTATGCGGGAAGATGCCTTCTTCAAGACCCATCAAGAAGACGACAGGGAATTCAAGGCCTTTTGCGGAATGAAGCGTCATAAGCACAACGCCATCCTTCTTCTTGTCCTCTTCATCATCGTCCATCTTGTCGATATCAGCGATCAAAGCGAGATCCGTCAGGAAAGCGATCAAGCTTTTATCCTCATTCTGTTTTTCGAATTCCTGTGTGACAGAAAGGAATTCTTCCAGGTTCTCGAGACGGCTTTGCGACTCGATCGATTTCTCTTTTTCCAAAGCGTCCTTATAACCAGTCTTCTCTAAAACCTCTTCTGTCAATTCTGTGACCGAAAGATACTCCTGCATTTTCGACCAGTTCATCACCTGATCACGGAATTCGGTCAAAGCATTCACGAAACGGGCACTTAGACCCATGAGTTCTACCTCACCAAGGGCATCCATAATGGAAAGGTCATGCATTGCCGCATGCTGGACGATTTTATCGAGAGTCGAAGCTCCGATTCCCCGTCTCGGCACATTGATGATCCGGCTCAAACTGATATCGTCATCCGGGTTGGCGATCAGACGCAAATACGCAAGGATGTCCTTGATTTCCTTACGGTCGTAGAACTTCGTACCGCCGACGATCGTATAGGAAATGTTCGATTTCACGAGCGCTTCCTCAATGACACGTGATTGCGCATTCGTTCGATAAAGGATTGCGATATCGGAAGGCTTCCGCTTCCCTTGCAGCATTTCCTTGATCTTTCCGACGATGAAATAACTTTCCGTATGCTCACTGTCAGCCTGGTAATAATGAATGTTTGTCCCATCTGTATTGTCTGTCCAAAGATTCTTCGGCTTCCGTCCAGTGTTGTTCTGGATCACTTCGTTCGCTGCCTGGAGGATCCGTTTCGTCGATCGGTAGTTCTGCTCTAGTAAAATCACTTCTGCATCTGCATAGTCCTGCTCAAAAGAGAGGATATTCGCGATGTCCGCTCCACGCCAGCGATAGATCGATTGATCCGAGTCCCCGACGACACAAAGGTTCCGATACCGTTCAGCCAACAGGTTGACGAGCACATATTGCGCGCGGTTCGTATCCTGATACTCGTCCACATGTATGTACTGGAACTTGCGCTGATAATGCTCTAAAACTTCCGGCACACGCTGAAAAAGCTTGATCGTCGACATGATCAAGTCATCGAAGTCGAGGGCATGATTTTTACGAAGCTGCTTTTCGTACACCTCATAAACATCCGCCGCCACCTCTTCATACATTCCTTGTGCGGTCTTTTGGAAATCAGCCGCGGTCTTCAGCTCGTTTTTCGCTGAACTTATCGTCCCGAGGATGCTTCTGGCATCGAACTTTTTCGTATCAAGGTTCAGGTCTTTAAGCGCCTGTTTGATGACAGACAACTGATCTGTTGCATCAAGGATCGTAAAGTTCCGGTTGATTCCAATCCGATCAGAGTCCCTTCTTAAAATCCGTACGCACATCGAGTGGAACGTCGATATCCAGATGCTTTCTGCAGCCGGTCCGGTAATCGACGCGACCCTCGATTGCATTTCACGCGCCGCTTTATTCGTAAATGTGATCGCAAGGATGTTCCACGGGGCAACACCTTTTTCCACTAACAAATAGGCGATCCGATGAGTCAAAACCCGTGTCTTCCCACTCCCTGCACCCGCCATGATCAATAGTGGGCCTTCTGTATGCTTGACCGCTTTTTTCTGTTCAGGGTTCAATCCTGAAAGCAGTCGCTCTACAATTTGTTGCAAAATTTCCACCACCTATACAAACGTATGTTCCTATCCGTTATTTTAATCGAAGCCTGCTGAAAACACAATCTATCCTTTGACGACTTTGACGGTTTTGAGCGCAGCTTCCAAATCTTCATAAATGATATTCCCAACGACTATTGTATCAGCAAATTGCGCCATCTCTCTAGCCTGTTCTTCATTTTTGATGCCGCCGCCGTAATAAAAACGCGTCTTATCGAGGATCGTGCTCACGTCTTTCACTGTTTCGACATCTCCATAAGTGCCGCTGTATTCCAGGTAGAAAATCGGCAGCTGGAACATGTGCTCAGCAATCCGCGCATAAGCGAGGATATCCTCCGCGTTCAGTTCCGTATCCGCTTCAGAAAACTGGGCAGCCTTCGATTCTCCGTTCGCGATGCAATAGCCTTCGGTCACGAGCTCACTCCAATTGATGAGCTCCCCGTATTCCTTTACCGCTTCATGATGCAAGCCGACGATCCAGTTGGCGCTTTTGCTGTTAAGAACACTCGGGACAAAATAAAAATCAAACCCGGGCGTGATCGATTCGATGTTGGAGACCTCGAGCACACAAGGGACGGCATATTTTCTGATGCGAGATAGAAGGTCGATCGTATTTTCAAGCGTTACCCCGTCACTTCCACCAACAATTACGGCATCGGTACCTGAATCGCAAATCTGATCAAGCGCTTCAGGTGTGATTTCCTTATCCGGGTCCAACTTGAAAACGTGCTTCCACTCTTTATATTCAAACATAGCTTGACCTCCTAAAGAAGACTCCGGCATTACCAAGCTTTGGCGCAGGCTGAGCCATCGTTAACTTATATTGAAAAACTAAAATAACACTTCCTCTAAGGATTATAACAGAAAAGGATACCGGTAAAAACTGAGGTACGAAGATGTCTTGTTGGGAGCTGGAGCGGGGGGTGCGAATTTTGCCGATCTATGTCATTCCACCGATAAAATCGATATTCCGCCGATATATCACCCAACTTCGCCGATATATCACCCTGACGCTCCCATAAGGAAGGGCTGACTCGCTAAAGTCAGCCCTCTTTTCCTCTTTTCCTCTATTCTTTATGATTTGTTATGGACGCGGTCGAGCGCCATTTCGTAGGTGTCGTTACCATAGTTGAGACAGCGTTTTACACGTGAAATTGTCGCTGTGCTTGCGCCTGTCTCCTTTTCGATCTTATGATACGTATACCCTTCACGGAGCATACGCGCGACTTCAAGACGTTGCGCCAGCGATTGGATTTCATTGATCGTCGCCAGATCGTCAAAGAATCGATAGCATTCTTCACGGTCCTTCAGCGAGAGTATCGCATCGAAAAGCTGATCCAATGTTTTTCCTCTCAGTTTATCAATTTGCATCCCTTTTCACTCCTCCAAGACTATTCCCAGCTTACGTCTGTACCAAGGCTAGTTGCGGGTACCAGATTCACCCACGTCTTCCCTGACACGAATGAAACCTCTGCTCCATCTTTTACTGGAATGATTCGTCCATTTTTGTTCTTCCAATTTATCTCTTGTGCTTTCCCTTGTTGAAATAGAACCGCGTTACCGCCGCTTTCTAAATTGATGTTTCGGCGTCCCGCACTGTCAATAACCTTGTGGTCCGCACCAACAACTAACACGTTTTCAAGCTCGATCGGTGTGTTGGTTTCCCTATCCACAGTTTGCTCATTATTGATATATCTAAAATATGTGCCTTTTTCCGATTGGTATCGGTATTGCACTTTATAATGATCACCATAAGAAACAGTCACCTGGCTTGCTGGATCCCCTTCAATCGCTGTCACTTCATCTGCTTTCAAAAATGGGAACGCTGGAATCTCCTGTTTCAATTCAAAATTATTTTTCTTGGATCCCTTCTTGATGTTTTTGTAAGTGATGTATGAATTGTGCGGTGCTTTACGGAAATCTGCACGCTTGAACAGGGACCCATCGTAATACAATCCATTCAGCGAGTCAATATTTCCTGATGTCAACATTACTTGTGCCGATGGACTCCATCCATGGAAGACATAGATCGCATCGAATCCATTGCTCAGACGGACATAATAATCACGTGCGCTTCTCACCGGCCCGATGACGTCCGGCTCCTCACTTTGGAAAACCGCAAGTAATCTAGTGATTTTCCCTTCTGCCAACACTTCATAGACGATATCCGCTTTATGAAGACCAGACTGTGGTCTCGCTTCTGGTACATTGTTGACCATGACCGCTACTGTTCTCGAACTCAACGCCTCGTCGGTTCCTTTCCCTGTCAAAGGAAATGTATACGCAAACCGAGGCTTATCGTCCACTTCCTTTTTCTCAATGCCAGTGTCTTTGGAAGCAGCATCTTCAGTCGACTTTGACGTTTCCTTCGAACTACAAGCCGCAAGCATAAGGAAAAGTGCTACGAAACACGTAACCCACAACCTTTTCTTATTCATGTTAGTAAGACTCCCCCTAGTTTTTCCCTGAATAACCCTCTCAAAACAAGCCTTGACCTTTTTACCTATTAAAAAATCACAATGACTTAAGTTCACTTTTCAATTTTATTACCGTTGACGAATTGGAAACAAGAAGATTGAGGACACGGATAATGAAACCGGCTAAAACCGTCACGTCCTATGACAATGGCAGTACTAACACGTCCTATGCGTCGAATATTCACCGTTAATAATTTCCCAACATCTACTATATTAACGCATTACAACAGGAAAGGATAGTACCTCATTTTTCAAGACATCCACAATACCGCTTTGTGTAATGCGGATATACGGCAAATGAGTCGATGAAAAAAATAACAGACTGTAGATCGGATCGACAAACGTATAGCCCCGTTCCTTCAAAGCTTTCACCAGCTGATCCTGTTGTTCCATGACGGTTTCCATCGGCTCTATGGAACACCCGCCATTGAGCGTAAGCGGGATTTCACATACCACTTCACCCTTCTCCACCAGTACGATTCCACCGCCAATTTCTTTCAGCCGATCGAAAGCGGCCACCATATCTTTTTTGCTTTTACCTATTAATAATATGTCGGCACTGTTCGAATATGAACTGGCGAACCCGGACACTTGAGTCGCAAAGCCTTTCAGCATCGTGTTTACCCGCCATTTTCCGTTCCGATCGATCAAAGCAAAAAAGCTTTCATCATGATCACTCGAAAGTACATCTCCAGTATGGTCTAGCTCAGTCCGGTAAGGCTTAGTGATCACTGCGTTCACCATATCGATCCCTACAGGGGACTCAACTTCTAGATCTTCGACTTTTATCGACCAATCGAGATTGTACGGCTTGATATCATAGTCGGTCCAATTGAAGGCTGCATCCGGTTCATCTGTGATCCATTCCCCTTTAGATAATACAGCTGTCGGTGCCGGTTCACTCGGATCCTTTAAAATGTTCAGGTTCGCAACACGGCCTGGCGCCACTATTCCGTACTGGTGGTCGATTCCATAGTGCCTCGCCACATTGTAGGAGACCATTGCATACGCATCTTCTACCGGCACTCCTTTTTCAATCGCAATCCGGATCATTATATCCGTTACACCTTCACGATAGAAATTCGGTGTTGAGCCGTCTGTCGTCATCAACACACGATCGAAATGATCGACACCAAGTGTGAGCATCTCTTCTAAAATTTGCGGCAGATCAGGACGGATCGACGAATAGCGAAGCGAAGTCGTATAGCCGAGCGACATGCGCAGGACCGCTTCCTCTCCTGTCATCGCTTCATGGTCGCAATCCGCACCAAGAACCGCCAATTTTGTCAAAGTCCTTTCAGAGGCTCCTGGCAAATGGGTTTCGATTTTCAACCCTCGCCGTTTCGTTTCCTGCATCCAGTGGAGGGTTTTATCATCGCCCTTCAACACCTGCGGCCAGTTGGTCAGTTCACCGCCCTGCAAGGTGTACGGATGATCGAGAAACTGATCGAACATCTCATCGGAAAACACTTCATCCTCATTCTGCAATTTAGTTTGCGAATCATAGCGGCACCACCAGAAAAACGTGTATGGCAACTCATTTAGATCAGTCATGAGAGAGAGCGCTTTCTTTTTTTCCAAATTTAAAAGCATCAGATTGTCGCTGATGAACGTCGTGGTCCCTCGTTTTGCTGAATAAGAAGCGAACGTCTGGGGATTATAAAGTTGAAATGGGTGGACATGCGGTTCGATATAACCCGGAACGATGTACTGGTTTTCACAATCGATGATTTCACACCCCGTCTTGTTCTGCGGCATTTTATTGCCGACATAGACGATTCGATCCTCATAAATCCATAGGTTGGTCGTAATCCATTTTTTCAAAACGTTGTTTAAATATGTAGCATTCTTCAAAACGAGCGTGGGTGCCTGTTCACCCTGTATGACTTCGACATGGGTACGGAGCTGCTGCTTCGACCAATTCACTAAATGCTGTGACATATCATCACCCCGGTATTTGTATGGTTTCGATTTGTTAGAACTGTTTTAATCTTCTGTACATCATGATACCATAACCCGTAAATTCGCACAGTAATACGTAGCTAAGCCTAAGACACGTTAAATATTAAAAAAGGAGGAGAAGAGCATGAAACAGAACATAGGTACAGTGAATGCCCTGATCCGGATTACGATCGGGCTTACGATGGTTGGATGTTCTGCAGCCAGACTTGGCCGTCAACCACATCATCAAAGCCATCTGATCACGATGCTGCTTGGCGCAATGAAGGTCGGCGAAGGAATTACGAAATATTGTCCGATGACCGACCTATATGAGCGCGGACAGCAGCTGAACAACATGGATCTAGCTTCCATGACAAAAGAAAGCTCTCCGATCAATCCTTCTTAAGCGGATTTAAGTTCTGTTGCGCGTAGTTCCGAAAAATTCTCGATAATTATCAAAAATGAAAAAGCTCCCGATTTGGGAGCTTTCCTTACACTTAAGAAGTATAACTTTTCTGCGAATAGGCTTGGCTTTGCCAAGTTTCCTTTATTAAAATGAGGTGATTTTACGTGAAGTATATAGATGTATTAATGGAATACATGACAGACATGTTGTTTGTACTGGTGATGATCGGTGGAAGTATCATCGCGCTGACTTTCTTCATCTTCAGGAAGAGGAGACAGCCTTGATCGCTTTTGAACCGATGTCGTTCCGGTAAAAGCTGCCGGCACACTTGAGCTTCTTCATTTCTTCATAGACCGAAGTTTGTGCGTTTTCGAGATCTCCAGCTTTCGCGGCGATCAGTAGGATCCGTCCGCCATCCGTTAAAAGCTGTCCTTCCTCTTCTTTTACACCTGCAAAAAATGTGAGCGTCTCAGATGAAACAGCATCCAATCCGTTGATCGCAACGCCTTTTTCATAGGAACCAGGATAGCCTCCGGAAGCGAGCACAACACCGACATATTCGTCGTCGGACCATTCAAGCGAAACATCCTCTTCGTTCAACAACCCTGTCAAAATCTCAAACAAATCACTTTCAAGACGCGGCAGAACGACCTGTGTTTCTGGATCGCCGAATCGTGCGTTGAACTCGATCACTTTCGGCCCGTCTTCAGTAAGCATCAATCCTGCATACAAAATGCCTGTAAACGAAGCTTCTTCTTTTACAAGACCATCGGCCATCGGTTGTAGAATCTGCTCAATCGAAATCTCCACCACTTCATTTGAAATATGCGGGACAGGTGAATATGCGCCCATTCCACCGGTGTTCGGTCCAAGATCACCATCAAAAGCACGTTTGTGGTCCTGAGAGATGACCATCGGCAAAATCTTCGTTCCGTGTACGAATGCCATCAACGAAAACTCTTCGCCTTGTAAAAACTCTTCAATGACGACTTTACTGCTCGCCTCACCGAATTTCGTCTCTACCATCATGCTGTGGAGTGCTTCTTCCGCTTCCGCCATTGTCATCGCAACGACGACGCCCTTCCCGGCTGCCAAACCATCCGCTTTGATAACAATCGGTGCACCTTTTTCCGCCAAGTACGCTTTCGCTTCATCATAATCTGTAAAAGAAGCTGAGAACGCAGTCGGAATCGCATATTTCTCCATCAAATCGTTCGCATACGTCTTGCTGCCTTCAATAAGAGCAGCCGCTCGTGTCGGGCCGAAAACCATGAGACCTTCCGCTTGGAAACGATCAACAAGACCGTCGAGTAAAGGTTGCTCAGGTCCTACGACCGTCAAATCAATTCCTTTTTCCTTCGAAAACTGGATCAATCCGTCTTGGTCCGATTCTCCAATCGCGACACACTTAGCAATATCAGTCATCCCGACGTTCCCTGGTGCGACATATACGTCCGTCACACGCTCGGATTGTGCCATTTTCCATGCAATCGCATGCTCTCTTCCGCCTTTTCCAACGATTAGAACCTTCATCCAATCACCCCTCGCTTAATGTTTGAAATGACGCACGCCTGTAAGTACCATCGCGATGCCGTATTCGTCCGCTTTATCGATCGACTCCTGGTCACGGATCGAACCGCCAGGCTGGATGATTGCCGTCACACCAGCTTTTGCCGCAGCTTCCACCGTATCACTCATCGGGAAAAACGCATCAGATGCAAGTGATGAGCCTGCAACTTTGTCCCCCGCTTGCTCAAGGGCGATTTTCGCGGCACCGACACGGTTCATTTGTCCGGCCCCCACCCCGATTGTCTGGTTGCCTTTTGCCAGTACGATCGCGTTCGATTTTACATGCTTCACGATCTGCCAGCCGAGCTTCAAGTCTGCCCATTCGGCTTCAGTCGGTTCACGCTTTGTCGCTACCTTCAACTCTGCGTTATCGAATCCGTAATGATCTTCCTGCTGTACCAGTGCTCCGCCAGAGACAGACTGGATCCGCTTTTGGATCTTGGTCGCAATCGTTTTCGGTTCAACTTGTAAAAGTCTCAAGTTTTTCTTTTCCGTTAAAATCACTAACGCTTCCTCTGAGAAAGAAGGGGCGATGATGATTTCTAAGAAAATCTCACGGAGCTTTTGAGCTGTTTCTGCATCAACTTCCTGGTTCGTTGCGACAATTCCACCGAAAATCGAAACAGGATCTGCCTCATAAGCGAGCTGATACGCTTCCGCCAACGTCTTCCCGACACCGACGCCACAAGGGTTCGTATGCTTGACTGCGACGACTGCCGGCTCATCGAATTCATGTATGATCTGTAGCGCCGCATCCGCATCATTGATGTTATTGAAGGAGAGCTCCTTACCGTGCAATTGCTTCGCTTTGGCAATCGTCGATGGGTCTCCGATCGGCACTTCATAAAAAGCTGCTTGCTGATGCGGGTTCTCTCCGTAACGCAATGTTTGTTTTTTCGTATAAGTCACCGTATAGGATTCCGGGTACTCTTCTTCCGTCATGTCTGTCAAGTATTGGGCGATCAACGTATCATAAGCAGCTGTATGACGGAACACCTTGGCTGCCAGGCGACGTTTCGTTTCATCGGCTACCACTCCGCTTGCCTTCAGCTCTTCCAAAATCGTTCCGTAATCAGCCGGATCGACTGCCACGGTTACGGAAGCATGGTTTTTCGCAGCGGAACGAAGCATGCTCGGTCCACCGATGTCGATGTTCTCGATCGCCTCTTCAAACGTGACATCCGCATGGGAAATCGTCTCCTTGAACGGGTACAGATTGACGACTACGAAATCGATCGGTGTGATCTGATGTTCCTCAATTTGTGCTTGATGGTCCGCATTGGCCCTGATCGCAAGCAACCCGCCATGGATGTTCGGATGCAATGTTTTTACACGGCCGTCGAGGATTTCAGGGAAGCCTGTCACCTCTGATATTCCTGTCACTTTCAGACCTGCCTCTTCAATCGCTCGTTTCGTGCCGCCAGTCGATACGATTTCGATTCCTTGTTCAATGAGTCCTTCAACAAACGGGATCAGCCCTTCTTTGTTCGAAACACTTACGAGTGCGCGCATTATACGAATTCCCCTTTCTCCGTTGGAGTGTGAAGTACATCCTGGATGACTTTCGGATATAATTCATGCTCGATCTTATGGATTTTCTGTTGTAAAATTTCTGCTGTATCATTCTCATCAACCGGCACAGTTGCTTGCTCGATGATCGGTCCCGTATCCATTCCGTTGTCGACGAAGTGGACGGTTACCCCGGTCTCTGAAACGCCTGCCTCAAGTGCCTGGCCGATTGCGTCTTTACCTGGAAAGGCAGGCAATAAAGAAGGGTGGATGTTGACCATCTTCCCTTGGAATTGTGAAAGCAGCGTAGGCCCGATCAATCGCATATACCCTGCGAGTGCGATGAATTCAGCCTTTGCTTCCTTCAATTTTTTTAAAATCTCCGTTTCGAATGCTTCCTTGTTCCGGTACTCTTTGGATGAAAAAACGAATGTCGGTATCCCGTGTTTTTCTGCACGTTCAATGGCTTTCACACCTGGACGGTCACATACGAGCAGAGTCACCTTCGCCTCAAGCGTGCCAGATTCACTTGCATCGACAATCGCCTGAAAGTTGGAGCCAGTACCGGATGCGAATACTGCGATGTTTTTCATTTCAGTTCTCCTCCGCCAAATGTGATGCCTTCTGTCCCTTCTTTTACACGACCGATCAAATAAGCCGATTCGCCCTGTTCTTCAAGTTTCCTGATGACCCCGATCGCGTCCTCATGCTTGACTGCGAGCACCATGCCGATGCCCATGTTGAATGTCCCCAGCATGTCTTCGGACGACAGGCCGCCTTCCTTCTGAAGCAATGAAAAAATCTCAGGAACAGGCCAAGAACCGAAGTCCACCTCAGCACTTAAACCTTCCGGAAGAATGCGTGGTACATTTTCGATGAAACCACCGCCGGTTATGTGGGCGATTCCTGAAACCTCATAGTGGTCCAAAACTTGTAGGACAGGCTTTACGTAAATCTTCGTCGGTGTCAAAAGCTCCTCACCGAGTGTTTTTCCGAGTTGATCAAACGTTTGATCAAGCGTGTACCCGGCCTGTTCGAGCAACACTTTCCGGACAAGTGAATAGCCATTGCTGTGGATTCCGCTTGAGGTAATCCCGATCAGTGCGTCGCCTTTACTTACTTTTTCAGGAGAGATGAGCTTTGCTTTTTCTGCAACCCCGACAGTAAAACCTGCGAGGTCATACTCTTCCGGGTCGTACATGCCCGGCATTTCGGCAGTTTCGCCGCCGATGAGGGCTGCTCCTGCTTGTTTACAGCCTTCAGCAATTCCTTTGACGATCTGTTCGACTTTTTCAGGCTCAAGCTTTCCGCAAGCGATATAGTCTAAAAAGTAGAGCGGCTCGGCGCCCTGTGCAACGATGTCATTGACGCACATCGCAACAGCATCGATGCCGATCGTATCATGCTTATCCATTTGGAACGCAAGCATCAGCTTCGTCCCGACTCCATCCGTGCCTGAAATGAGAACAGGTTCCTTGACGTTGAGCTTGGATAGGTCGAACATGCCGCCAAAAGCTCCGATTCCGCCAAGCACTTCTGGTCTCATCGTTTCTTTCACATGTTTTTTCATACGCTTGACTGCTTCATATCCCGCTTCAACATCGACTCCTGCTTGTTTGTATGCTTGTGCCATGCTATACCTCCATTTGATGAGCATTGAAATTCTTCATTAAGGAAGATTTTTGGTTCCTAAAATCCATCCCTATACGTTTACCAATATTTCCAGGCACTTTACCAATATTTTTGAGCCCTTTACCAATAAATTCAGGTTGTTTACCCATATTCAAGGTAAAACTACACCTTTATTTAAAAACAAGTTCTTTTTCGTGTGGCAGGACGGTGTCTGGGTAGATCTCTGTCGGGTACTTGCCTGTAAAACAACCGAGGCATTGTCCGCAGTTCTGCTCGTTCGGATTACGGCCGATTGCACCCATCATTCCATCCACACTCAAGTATTCGAGCGTATCCGCTCCGATGATTTCACGAATCTCCTCAACGGAATAATTCGAGGCGATCAGTTCATCTTTAGAGGAGATATCGATCCCGTAATAACATG
Organism: Pseudalkalibacillus sp. A8; assembly: GCF_045920555.1. Lineage (NCBI taxonomy): Bacteria > Bacillati > Bacillota > Bacilli > Caryophanales > Fictibacillaceae > Pseudalkalibacillus > Pseudalkalibacillus sp. A8. The sequence goes on along the minus strand of NZ_CP174509.1, from coordinate 409,112 downwards.
GATGGGCAATCGGCGGTGAACTGATGCGGACGTGGACCTCTTTCGCTCCAGCATCCCGAAGCATCTGCACGATCCGGCGGCTTGTCGTTCCGCGGACGATCGAATCATCGACCATGACGACCCGCTTTCCTTCGACAATTCCACGGACCGGTGAAAGCTTCATTTTAACACCTTGCTCCCTCAATTCCTGAGAAGGTTGAATGAACGTACGTCCGACATAACGGTTCTTAATCAATCCGAGCTCATACGGAATACCAGCCGCTTCCGCATACCCGATTGCTGCTGAAATGCTTGAATCTGGAACACCAGTCACGACATCTGCTTCTACAAAAGCTTCTGATGCCAAACGTTTCCCGAGATTTTTACGGGCGGTATGAATGTTGATTTCATCAATATGGCTGTCCGGACGGGAAAAATAGATGTACTCCATGCTGCAGATCGCACGGTTCGTCGATGAAGTGAACGTGTCACTTTCCACGCCTTCATCATTTATGATCAACAGTTCGCCTGGATGGACATCTCTTATATGTTCCGCACCGATGACATCGAATGCACATGTTTCTGAAGCGACGACGTAAGCATCGCCGATTTTACCTAAAGAGAGTGGACGTAAGCCATTCGGATCCTGAGCTGCCATGATTCCCTCTTCCGTCATGATGACGAACGCATAAGCCCCCTTGATCATTGAAAGAGCGTTTTTCACCTGATCGCGAAGGTTGAAAAGACCACTGCGCTTGATAAGATGAGCTAGAACCTCCGTATCGGAAGTCGTTTGAAAAATACTCCCCTGTGCTTCAAGCTGCTGCTTCAACATGTTCGCGTTGACTAGATTCCCGTTATGAGCAAGCGCAAGACCACCTCGCTGGGATTGGAAAACGAGAGGCTGGATATTCGCGTATTCCGAACCACCGGCCGTCGAATAACGTACATGTCCGATTGCTGCTTTCCCTGTCAACGAGGAAAGTTCCCCGCGACTGAATACTTCCGTCACAAGTCCGCTGTTTTTATGGAATTTCATGGCTTCACCGTCTGTAACAGCAATCCCAGCGCCTTCCTGGCCACGATGTTGCAGACTGTGCAAGCCATAATAGGTGAGTTGTGCCGCCTCCGGATGACCCCAGATGGCGAACACTCCGCACTCTTCGTTTAAACCTTTGATGTCAGCAAACATGGAATGGCTCCTTTCCAAGCTGTTTCAAGCTCCTCTTTCGTTGCTGTAATGAGTTCATTTCCATTTTCCGCTTCGATACGTAATGCTGGACGATCAAGCACCACGCCAATTTCTGTTGCATCTACAAGGTTCTCAAACTGTTCGACATTCTCCGGTTTGACCGATACGAGGAAACGTGATTGCGATTCGCTGAAGAGGGCTGCAACTTCTTCGCCTCTCAACGTCACTGAAGCGCCTAGTTCGCCTTCCATCATGCTTTCTGCAATCGCAACCGCTGTTCCGCCTTCCGCTACGTCATGCGCCGACTCTACGACACCTGCCTGGATCACTTTTAAAAGCTGAGATTGGCAGCTTGCTTCTTTTTCAATATCAAGCGTTGGGGCTTTCCCGAAGATTGATCCTTCTAGTAATTTCTGAAGCTCACTACCTGAAAATTCAGGCTTCGTTTCTCCGATCATATAGATGACGTCGCCAGCTTCCTTGAACGATTGTGTGGTCACGTGATCGAGGTCATGTACAAGACCGACCATGCCGACAACTGGCGTCGGATAAACTGCTATACCATTCGTTTCGTTGTACAATGATACATTTCCACTAATGACCGGTGTGGAAAGAGTCCGGCACGCTTCACTCATTCCATCTACCGCTTTTTCGAGCTGCCAGAAGATTTCAGGTTTTTCTGGGTTTCCGAAGTTCAAGCAGTCCGTGATCGCAAGCGGCTCCCCGCCTGAACAGACGATATTGCGAGCAGCTTCCGCAACAGCGATTTTTCCGCCGACCTCAGGATCCAGATACAGATAACGGGAGTTACAATCTGTCGTCATCGCGAGCGCCTTACGTGTCCCGCGAATTCGAACGACAGCCGCATCCGATCCAGGAGAAACGACAGTGCTTGTACGCACCATGTGGTCATATTGGTCGAATACCCATGATTTGCTTGCAATCGTCGGCTGAGCCAACAAATTCAATAATGTCTCTTTATAATCGTTCACCTTTGGAACGTAAGCCTCTTGCTTTTGGAATTCTTCATAATAAGCTGGAACTGCACTCGGCTTGTGATAGACCGGTGCTTCTTCAGCGAGTGCGTCTACCGGAACGTTCGCTACGATTTCACCTTTATGGAGGAGGCGAAGTTCTTTTTCCTCGATGACTTTTCCGATCGTCACAGCTTCAAGGCCCCACTTGTCAAAGATCTTGACGATTTCGTCTTCCCGTCCTTTTTTCACGACGATCAACATACGCTCTTGCGATTCTGAAAGCATCATCTCATAAGGTGTCATGTTCGTTTCTCGCTGCGGTACGAGGTCAAGGTCCATTTCGATCCCGACGCCTGATTTACTTGCCATCTCACTGGATGAAGACGTCAGTCCAGCCGCTCCCATGTCCTGGATTCCAACAAGCGCATCACATTGGACAAGTTCAAGACACGCTTCAAGCAAAAGCTTTTCCATGAACGGGTCGCCGACTTGGACAGCCGGACGTTTTTCTTCAGATGCATCGTTCAATTCTTCTGAAGCAAACGTTGCACCGTGGATACCGTCACGACCAGTACGAGCGCCGACATACATGACTGAGTTGCCGATTCCGTTCGCCTGCCCCTTCTGGATATCTTTGTGGTCAATGACACCGACACACATGGCGTTCACAAGCGGATTCCCTTCGTAAGATGCGTCGAACTGGACTTCCCCGCCGACCGTCGGAATTCCGATACAGTTTCCGTAACCTGCAATTCCTGCGACAACCTCTTCAAACAAATACTTCACACGGTCTGAAGAAAGCTCTCCGAAACGGAGCGAGTTGAGAAGTGCTACCGGACGTGCACCCATGGAAAAGACGTCGCGGATGATTCCGCCGACACCCGTCGCTGCCCCCTGGTATGGCTCGATTGCGGAAGGGTGGTTATGGCTCTCTATTTTGAAAACGACCGCTTGATCGTCACCGATATCGACGATTCCAGCGCCTTCCCCTGGTCCTTGAAGGACGCGCTTGCCATCTGTCGGGAACTTGCGCAAAACAGGCTTCGAGTTCTTGTAGCTGCAATGCTCGGACCACATGACCGAGAAAAGGCCCGTTTCCGTGTAGTTCGGGAGTCTCCCTAAGATCGATTCAACCAACGCAAACTCTTGATCGTTCAAGCCCATTTCTTGATAAAGCTTCTGTTCTTTGATCATCTGTTCTGTAGGTTCATGAAGATACGACATGTGCTTCCCTCCAAGATTTCACGATTGATTGGAATAATTTAAGACCGTCTTTGCTTCCGAGCAGCTCATCGACCGCCCGCTCCGGGTGAGGCATCATCCCGAGGACGTTGCCAGCATCATTGGTGATTCCGGCGATATCATGTCTCGAGCCGTTGATGTTGGTGCCATACCGGAATGCAATCTGCTTGTTTTCTACTAATCTTTCATACGTCGCTTCATCGCAATAATAGTTTCCTTCACCATGTGCGACAGGGATCGTGATTTTCTCCCCTTTTTCATATAAGCTTGTGAACATCGTTTCATGATTCTCGACGACGAGCTCGACTTGACGGCATATGAACTTCAGCTTCTCATTGCGTTGCATCGCGCCTGGTAAAAGTCCTGCTTCAAGAAGGATCTGGAACCCGTTGCAGACACCGAGGATCGGCTTGCCTGCTTTATTCGCTTCATAGATCGAATTCATGACATTGGAAAACCGTGCGATTGCACCTCCGCGCAAGTAATCCCCGTATGAGAATCCACCTGGGATGAGGATTCCGTCAAATGAACTGAGCTCATGATCGTCATGCCAGACGTACTCCACTTCTTCGTCAAGTCCATCCTTGATTGCGTGATACATATCAACGTCACAATTGGAACCTGGAAAAACGACGACTGCGAATCTCATTGAGGGACGACCTCCTCGATTTCAAACGTAAAGTCTTCAATGACCGTGTTCGCGAGCAGCTTTTCACAAATCTCGCGGACTTGAGCGTCAATGTCTCCGTCCTCTCTTTTCAATGTCAATTCGATGTACTTTCCGATCCGGACATCCTCCACGGATTGGTAGGATAGACGGTGAAGGGAATCCTTCACTGCAGCCCCCTGTGGATCTAAAACGCTCTCCTTCAATGTGACAAACACTTTTACGTTATACATGAAATCGGCCTCCCCGAATTTTTTAATGTGTGAAACAAACTTACTTTCTCCCTAATGTCTCTGAGTACCTTAAAACCGGTTTTTCGTCTATTAAGGTCTTCATGACGCTTTCATGAGTACCTCAATATCGCTTTTTATTGTGTTAAGGGCTTCATGAACCCTAAAATTGATCAGCGTACGACAGTCAAACGCTCTAAAAGCTTCGCGTACGTCTCGGTCAAACTGCCGAGATTACGGCGGAAGACGTCTTTATCAAGCTTTTCCTTTGTGTCCGCGTCCCAAAGCCGGCATGTATCCGGTGATATCTCATCAGCTAGCAATACTTCCCCGTCAGGTCCGATTCCGAACTCCAGCTTGAAATCGACAAGATCGATGTTGAGGTTTTTAAAATAAGGTACGAGCACTTCGTTGACCGCCAAACCTTTTTGGCGAAGCAGTGAAAGCTCTTTTTCTTCGACTAGCCCGAGAATACGGATATGATCCCGTGTCAGAAGGGGATCACCCAAGTCATCGTTCTTGTAGTAGAACTCGACGATCGTCTCTGGCAGTATTTCGCCTTCTTCCATGCCAAGTCTGTTCGCAAGAGACCCTGCCGCAATATTCCGGACGACGACTTCAAGCGGAATGATCTGCACATTTTTAACGAGTTGCTCAGTCTCTGAAAGCTTTTTTACAAAATGGGACTCTACTCCGGCTTCACGGAGTTTCGCAAACAAAAGTGAAGAAATCTCGTTGTTCAGCTTCCCTTTTCCGACTATGTTCGACTTCTTCTCACCATTGAATGCCGTCGCTTCATCCTTATATTCGATCCAAACGAGTTCAGGATCATCCGTTTGGTAAATCCGCTTTGCTTTCCCCTCATACAGCAATGCCTGTTTTTCCATCCTGATTCCTCCTCTTAGGTCCTGGCGGGTCACCATGTTTCTTGACATTTTTTCGTATTATCTTGACAAACATACTCCACATTTTTTCTTTACAAAACTGCGGTTTTTCTCAACATTTCAACATTAAGTTGTCCTTTTTTAGTCGAGTCCGACACGTTTGAAGATATTGTCCACTTCTCGCAAGTGGTAATTGTAGTCGAAGCAGTCTTCGATATCGGCTCCTGAAAGCATTTCCGTTACACGCGGCTCTGCTTCGATCAGCCCGCGGAACTGGATGCCCTTCTCCCATGCTTCCATCGCCTTCGGTTGCACGAGGTCGTATGCTTCTTCACGGCTCATTCCTTTATCGATCAGGGACAGCAATACTCGTTGTGAATAGATCAAACCGTATGTTCTCGTCATGTTACGCTTCATGTTTTCAGGGAACACAGTCAAGTTTTTCACAATGTTAGAGAATCGGTTCAACATATAGTTCAACAGGATCGTACTGTCAGGGATGATCACCCGCTCAGCTGAAGAATGCGAAATATCGCGCTCATGCCAGAGCGAAACGTTCTCCATCGCCGTGACCATATGACCTCGGATCACACGTGCAAGACCTGTCATGTTCTCTGATCCGACTGGGTTCCGTTTATGCGGCATTGCAGATGAACCTTTTTGGCCTTTTGCAAAAAATTCTTCGACTTCGCGTGTTTCACTCTTTTGCAATCCGCGAATCTCTGTTGCGAATTTTTCAATGGAAGTCGCAACCAACGCCAAGGTCGAAATGTAATGGGCATGACGGTCACGCTGTAACGTTTGGGTCGAAACCGGCGCCCGGTTCAAGCCAAGCTTTTCACAGACGTATTCTTCAACGAAAGGAGGAATGTTCGCATACGTTCCCACAGCACCGGACAGCTTACCGAAACGGATCCCTTCGATCGCCTGTTCTAAACGCTCCTTGTTGCGCTTCATCTCCTCATACCAGAGGGCAAGCTTCAATCCGAAAGTCGTCGGTTCCGCATGGACACCGTGCGTTCTTCCCATCATCACGGTGTATTTATGCTCTTGTGCCTTCTCTTTTAAAATCTGAATGAAATTGTCCACGTCGTTCAACAGGATTTCGTTCGCCTGTTTGATCAGGTAAGAAATCGCAGTGTCGACGACGTCTGTCGAAGTCAGTCCGTAATGAACCCATTTCCGCTCTTCACCAAGCGTTTCAGAAACGGCCCTTGTAAAAGCGACGACATCATGGCGAGTCTGCTCTTCAATTTCGTGGATTCGATTTACGTCAAAAGAGGCATTTTCACGAAGCTTAAAGACATCCTCTTTCGGAATATCTCCTAGTTCAGCCCAAGCTTCACATGCAAGGATCTCTACCTCCAGCCAGGCTTTGAACTTGTTCTCCTCTGTCCAAATCGATCCCATTTCCGGTCTTGTATAACGTTCAATCATTTGACTTCCTCCAGCTTATGTTTTTGTTGTTTTTGTAAGTTTTCCATTATCGTTTGTGCTTTATCAATAGCTTCATTCAATGTTTCATCAATGATTGTAAAATGCCCCATCTTACGCTTTTCCTTGATCTCTTTTTTCTCGTAAAGATGGAGATGCACATCGTCAAAGAGCGGTGCAATGTTCAAGATTTCGGCAGCATCTTCACCCAGCAGGTTCACCATGACACTCGGTTTCAACAAATTCGGCTTAGCAAGCTTCCACCCGCAAATCGCACGGATATGCTGCTGGAACTGTGAAACCATGCAGCCTTCGATCGTGTAGTGTCCTGAGTTATGAGGTCTTGGTGCAAGCTCGTTGATGTAGATGCCATGTTCCTCTGTCAAGAACATCTCTACAGCAAGTGTTCCGACAAGGTCCAGGCCGTCCGCAATCTTTCTTGCTAATGATTCTGCTTCTACTATGCTCGTTTCAGAAATCCGGGCAGGTACGATGGATTGGTATAAAATGTTTTCTTTATGAATGTTTTCAGCCACAGGGAATGTCACTGTGTCACCAGATGTATTCCGTGCGACGATAACAGAGATTTCTTTTATGAAATCGATCTTTTTTTCTAAAACACAAGGGACATCACCAGCTACGAGTTCCATTGCTGCTTTCAGGTCATCTGGCGAGTCGAGGACGACTTGCCCCTTGCCGTCATATCCTCCGCGTGTCGTTTTTAAAATGGCCGGGTAATCGACATTCTCAAGTGCACCTTCCAGTTCAGATTCCTGCGATACCAGTTCATAGGGCGCTACTTGGACGCCGATTTCTTCGAGTGTCGCTTTTTCCTCTGCTCGGTTCTGTGTCACTTTCAATAAATTGCTCCCTTGTGGAAGATGATGATGCTCCTCCAGCCATCTCGCTGTGTCAAGATCGACATTTTCGAACTCGTAGGTGATGACATCACTCACTTCAGCAAGCTTGTTACGCGCCTCTTCACTTGCATAGTCGCCAACGATTTCAATGTCGGCGATCAAGCCGCAAGGTGAACCTTTTGTCGGATCGACAGTCGCAACCTTGAAGCCCATTTCTTTCGCAGCGATCCCCATCATACGTCCAAGCTGCCCGCCTCCAAGGATCCCGATCGTTTTCGGTGGAACAATTGGTTTACTCACTTTAAATCACCACTGCTTTCAAGTACTTTTTCACGGATCTTTTCCTGACGCCATTCCAATCGTGAGGCAACATCTTCGTCATTCGTCCCGATGATCTGTGCCGCTAATAGTCCAGCATTAGTTGCGCCTGCTTTCCCGATCGCTACTGTCGCAACCGGTACGCCACCTGGCATTTGTACAATCGATAAAAGGGAATCCAACCCATTGAGTGCTTTCGACTGAACTGGCACTCCGATGACCGGAAGTGTCGTTTTCGCAGCTACCATACCTGGTAGGTGCGCCGCTCCGCCAGCTCCTGCTACGATGACTTTTAGTCCTCTTTGCCTTGCTTGTTCTGCATATTGCAACATAAGGTCTGGTGTCCGGTGTGCTGAGACTACTTGCTTTTCATAAGGGATTTCCAGTTCATCTAATATGTCACACGTATGTTTCATCGTTTCCCAATCGGATGTGCTTCCCATGATAACGCCGATTATTGGATCCATCTATTCACCAAACCCTTCATTTATTTATTGTTCAAAATTCTTCCCTGTAACGTAAAAATGCCCAGGATTCTGAAAGTTTCTCTTTAATGATGAGAGAAAGCATAAAAAATCCTGGGCATCGCTCGGTCGTCTGCCATTCATGCTGAGCATACCTATCGCTTTCCCTCATAGTCCAGAATTTACGGTTCTGGGTAGAAACTTATGGGCCATATCCCCAAGATTATATGAGAGTTCTAATTTCAGTTATATTGTAACAATGGAAAAACAGCTATGTCAACGAAAAATCGAACGATAGTTTCATATTTAATTTTAATGTTCGTGTTTTACTGTAGTTTCCCTTCAAAAATCACTTTTTGACGTAAAATTTCTACTTCTTTTTTACCATTTCGAGTATTTTCCTGGAAGACAGGTTCCTCCATCCGGCGGACAGGCATGTATCCTTCTTCCTTCATCCGATCTAGACAGCTAGAAATGGTCTCGTTTTCCAATACTTCGAACTTCTTCTTTTTCGGCTTATTTTTGTCCATATGCACTTACCTCCGAATAGACTTGACCCAGAACCCTCCATAAAAAGCTTTGGGTTCATGCGAAATAATGAACGCTTTCGGATCAAGGGCTTTCACACTGTTATACAGATTATGTTCTGATTTCCGTGAGGTCAGGATTTCCATCATCAAACGAGGACCCTCTCGACCGTCGGCTAACCAATTCGTAACCCCGTATCCTTTATCTCGAAGGGCATTCGGAATGTTAGAATCGAAGTCCTTCGTGATCACGTTAACGGTAATATACCCCAACGCTAATTTTTCTTCAATTTTCATACCGACAATGACGCCGATTCCATACCCGACCGCATACGCAATCAGGTTCTGGATTTCATTCAGGTTTTCAAGGACAATGCCAAGCCCGATCACATAAATGAGAACTTCAAAAACACTTACCGTCGCAGCTAAGTAGCGTTGATTTTTAAGCGTTAAAATCATACGGAGCGTAAAGAACGTCACGTAAACGATATTGATGATCAAAATGATAGCAATGAGTATCAAACCATTTTCAAACACGGTCAAACCTCCATGTATAACTTTCAATTTTTGTAATCTAAGGATAGCATGAAATTATTATAGAAAAAAAGAGAAAAGTGATTAAACTGTTCCTAAAAGCTCTTAGAATTTTTTGGGAGTTTTTCATGGTTGTATACTAAAAAGGGATTTTAGTATCCCGGCTCTTTTTGTCCCATCAATGTTATAAGTTCTGCACTCCATCTACCTGTTTTAACAAATTCCGAAAGAATTCCCCTTCCTCAAGCCTGTGAAGGGCGTAGCCCAAGGATAGGGAGGGGATGAATTTCGGTTGGTTCAAAACCAAAACACTTGTTCCCATCATCTCTTCTTGGTATAATTATCCACATAAACCATTGGAGGTGGTGACAATGTTGCTAAATCAAAAATATGAAATCTATCCAACAGAAGAACAAAAAGAAATACTAGAACGTTGGTTACAATATTGTCGTCAAACCTACAATTCTGCTCTTTTAGATAAAGACCGGAAATATAAACAAAACAAAGAAAATTACAGTCGTTATGATATGCAAAACCAACAAACACTAGATAAAAAGAAATATCCTTTTCTAAAAGAAGTACCTTCCCAGCCTTTACAGGAAGTCTTTGTGCGTCTACAAAAAGCGTTTGAAAGCTTCTTTCGTAAAGATGCAAAATATCCAAAACAGAAAAAGTATAAAGATTATAATAGTATGACTTTCCCTCAATTCGGTTTCAAACCAAATGGAATACATCGTTATGCTATGTCCTTTTCTGATAATGGTAAGATATACAATAAAAAGCTAGGTGAAATAGATATCTTGCTTCATAGACCATTAGGAGGAACAATTAAACAACTTATTATCAAACGTCAAGGAAAGAAATGGTATGCGATTTTTTGTGTCGAAAGACAAGCATTACCACCTTCTATTGATACGAATCGTGCAATAGGAATTGACGTTGGACTTAATAAGTATGCGGTCCTTTCTAATGGGTTAGAGATTAAAAACCCAAGATTTCTTCGTAAGAAAGAGAAACAACTAAAGAAGGCACAGCGTACTCTTTCTAAGAAGAAAAAAGGCTCTCTCAACTACATCAAACAAGTACAAAAGGTTCGTTCTTTACACGAGAAAGTCGCAAACCAGCGCAGAGATTTTCTTCACAAGCTAAGTTACAACCTGTCAAAAGATTATTCTGTTGTCGCTGTAGAAAATCTAAATATCTGCGGCATGATCAGAAATAGAAAGTTATCGAAATCCATTTCGGATGCAGGTTGGGGAATGTTCCGAAACATGCTTTTGTATAAATGCGAAAAGCATGGAGGACTACTGAAAAAAGTAGAACCAAAATACACTTCTCAAGACTGTTCCTATTGTGGGAATCGTGTAAAGAAGTCACTTTCTATTCGAACTCATATTTGTACAAAATGCGGAACAGTGTTGGATAGAGACCAAAACGCAGCACGAAACATCCTACAAAAAGCATTAGAAGAATTACTTGTAACAAACTGAATCATACGAACTGTAGGGCAAGGTTGTGTCCGAACAGTATAATCTACGCCTGTGGAGATTATGTAAGACGTAGTGGGAAACCCCTCTACGCAACGGTCTGCGAAACAGGAAGCCCCTTCTTCAAACATCCCGAAAGGGTGTTAAGGAGGGGTCATTCACAGGAAACTTTATAAATTCAAAATCCTTTAATCAGTAGGTTTATATAGATTTCTTTTGAGGAAGGGGTAACCAATACCAAATAAAGGAATGCTTATCATATGGTTGATAAAGATCCAAAACAAGCAGCAGCTCAAATGAGCGAAGATAAGAAAGATGACATACTGCAAAATTTTGATTCGTTTAAAAATTATCTAGGAGATCAAGTTAACAGAGGCGAAAAGCTTGGTCTTGGAGAATAAGGGTTAACAAAAGGAGCGAAACGTGTTGCTGATTACTTAGCGAAACACGAAGAACCTCGTAATAGGGAAGAAAAAGTACTGAATGAATTATGGAATGTAGCCAACGAAGAAGAACGACAACATATGGCACATGTGTTAGTTAAACACGCAGATCAAACAAATTAAAGAACTTCTCTTAATTCGAGACTAGATAGACTTATTTATTACGGCCCAACTTAAATTAATGGCTGGGTCTTAATAAGCAAAAAAATTTATGTACATAGTATTTCACTATAGACCCCGATTTGTTGAAGATTGATGACTGTTTAAGGGTTAGCAAATAATACTTTTTGATATTGAGTCTGCTTTCGTTTCATGAACAGCTCAAAATAAGTTTAAATTGATGAATGGAATAGTAATGAAACAAAAAAAAGATGAAACGACAGATAATTGTACGTTTCACCTTTTTACAGCCCGGCGACGTCCTACTCTCACAGGGGGAAGCCCCCAATTACCATTGGCGCTGAAGAGCTTAACTTCCGTGTTCGGCATGGGAACGGGTGTGACCTCTTCGCCATCGTCACCAGACTGTATGAAATTCAAGGGATACTGTTCCCTCAAAACTAGATAACGGTTCTTGAAAACATCGTCGATGTTAAATAAAGTGGTTAAGTCCTCGATCGATTAGTATCTGTCAGCTCCACGTGTCACCACGCTTCCACACCAGACCTATCAACCTCATCATCTCTGAGGGATCTTACTCGCTTGACGCGATGGGAAATCTCATCTTGAGGGGGGCTTCATGCTTAGATGCTTTCAGCACTTATCCCGTCCACACGTAGCTACCCAGCTATGCTCCTGGCGGAACAACTGGTACACCAGCGGTGTGTCCATCCCGGTCCTCTCGTACTAAGGACAGCTCCTCTCAAATTTCCTGCGCCCGCGACGGATAGGGACCGAACTGTCTCACGACGTTCTGAACCCAGCTCGCGTACCGCTTTAATGGGCGAACAGCCCAACCCTTGGGACCTACTTCAGCCCCAGGATGCGATGAGCCGACATCGAGGTGCCAAACCTCCCCGTCGATGTGGACTCTTGGGGGAGATAAGCCTGTTATCCCCAGGGTAGCTTTTATCCGTTGAGCGATGGCCCTTCCATGCGGAACCACCGGATCACTAAGCCCGACTTTCGTCCCTGCTCGACTTGTAGGTCTCGCAGTCAAGCTCCCTTGTGCCTTTACACTCTGCGAATGATTTCCAACCATTCTGAGGGAACCTTTGGGCGCCTCCGTTACACTTTAGGAGGCGACCGCCCCAGTCAAACTGCCCACCTGACACTGTCTCCGGACCGGATCACGGTCCTGGGTTAGAATTTCAATACCGTCAGGGTAGTATCCCACCGACGCCTCCACCGAACCTGGCGGTCCGGCTTCTCTGGCTCCTACCTATCCTGTACAAACGATACCAAAATCCAATATCAGGCTACAGTAAAGCTCCATGGGGTCTTTCCGTCCTGTCGCGGGTAACCTGCATCTTCACAGGTACTATAATTTCACCGGGTCTCTCGTTGAGACAGTATCCAAGTCGTTGCACCTTTCGTGCGGGTCGGAACTTACCCGACAAGGAATTTCGCTACCTTAGGACCGTTATAGTTACGGCCGCCGTTTACTGGGGCTTCGATTCAGAGCTTCTCCTAATGGATAACCCCTCCTCTTAACCTTCCAGCACCGGGCAGGTGTCAGCCCCTATACTTCGCCTTACGGCTTCGCAGAGACCTGTGTTTTTGCTAAACAGTCGCTTGGATCTTTTCACTGCGGCTCTCTCGGGCTTGCACCCTATCAGAGCACCCCTTCTCCCGAAGTTACGGGGTCATTTTGCCGAGTTCCTTAACGAGAGTTCTCCCGAGCATCTTAGGATTCTCTCCTCGCCTACCTGTGTCGGTTTACGGTACGGGCACCTCTTTCCTCGCTAGAGGCTTTTCTTGGCAGTGTAGGATCAGGGACTTCGGTACTCTAGTTCCCTCGCCATCACAGCTCCGCCGTATGGTGGACGGATTTGCCTATCCACCGGCCTGACTGCTTGGACGCGCATATCCATCAGCGCGCTCTCCCTACCTTCCTGCGTCCCCCCGTTGCTCAAACGGAAAGGAGGTGGTACAGGAATATCAACCTGTTGGCCATCGCCTACGCCTTTCGGCCTCGGCTTAGGTCCCGACTAACCCTGAGCGGACGAGCCTTCCTCAGGAAACCTTGGGCTTTCGATGGAGAAGATTCTCACTTCTCTTTTCGCTACTCATACCGGCATTCTCACTTCAAAGCGCTCCACGAGTCCTTCCGGTCTCGCTTCTCAGCCCTTCGAACGCTCCCCTACCACTGTACCGTTAGGTACAATCCATAGCTTCGGTGATACGTTTAGCCCCGGTACATTTTCGGCGCAGAGTCACTCGACCAGTGAGCTATTACGCACTCTTTAAATGGTGGCTGCTTCTAAGCCAACATCCTGGTTGTCTGGGCAACTCCACATCCTTTTCCACTTAACGTATACTTGGGGACCTTAGCTGATGGTCTGGGCTGTTTCCCTCTCGACTACGGATCTTATCACTCGCAGTCTGACTCCCGTGGACAAGTTCCTGGCATTCGGAGTTTGACTGAATTCGGTAATCCTGTGGGGACCCCTAGTCCAATCAGTGCTCTACCTCCAGAACTCTCACCACGAGGCTAGCCCTAAAGCTATTTCGGGGAGAACCAGCTATCTCCGAGTTCGATTGGCATTTCACCCCTACCCACACCTCATCCCCGCACTTTTCAACGTGCGTGGGTTCGGGCCTCCATTCAGTGTTACCTGAACTTCACCCTGGACATGGGTAGATCACTCGGTTTCGGGTCTACGACAACGTACTCATGCGCCCTGTTCAGACTCGCTTTCGCTGCGGCTCCGTCTCTGCGACTTAACCTTGCACGTTATCGTAACTCGCCGGTTCATTCTACAAAAGGCACGCCGTCACCCGTTAATGGGCTCCGACTACTTGTAGGCACACGGTTTCAGGATCTCTTTCACTCCCCTTCCGGGGTGCTTTTCACCTTTCCCTCACGGTACTGGTTCACTATCGGTCACTAGGGAGTATTTAGCCTTGGGAGATGGTCCTCCCAGCTTCCGACGGGGTTTCACGTGTCCCGCCGTACTCAGGATCCACTCTGGAGGGAACGACGTTTTGGCTACAGGGCTGTTACCTCCTCTGGCGGGCCTTTCCAGACCGCTTCGCCTACGCCGTTCCTTTCTTACTCCGTATAGAGTGTCCTACAACCCCAAGAGGCAAGCCTCTTGGTTTGGGCTGTTTCCGTTTCGCTCGCCGCTACTCAGGAAATCGCGATTGCTTTCTCTTCCTCTGGGTACTAAGATGTTTCAGTTCCCCAGGTCTGCCTTCTCATACCCTATGAATTCAGGTATGGATCCTACCCCATTACGGGCAGTGGGTTCCCCCATTCGGAAATCCCCGGATCAAAGCTTACTTACAGCTCCCCGAGGCATATCGGTGTTCGTCCCGTCCTTCTTCGGCTCCTAGTGCCAAGGCATCCACCGTGCGCCCTTCATAACTTAACCAATGTCATTTTTCGATTAGCGTCGAATTTCATTGTTTTTCGATCCTCCGGTACTCATTTAGCGAACTAAACTCCGTTTCCTCGGGACGTTACTTCCTCGAACTTCTCGAAATCTAACGGTCATAGATGCCAATAAAATTGACGCATTACAATTCGATGTCTTGTTTTCAAGAATTTCATTATCTAGTTTTCAAGGAACAGTCTATCACTCTATGAAAGAAGTGATATGATACAGGATGATAAACCTACCGACATATTGTCAACAGGATAATGGTGGAGCCTAGCGGGATCGAACCGCTGACCTCCTGCGTGCAAGGCAGGCGCTCTCCCAGCTGAGCTAAGGCCCCGAATATTTCCTTCTATATAATGGTGGGCCTAAGTGGACTCGAACCACCGACCTCACGCTTATCAGGCGTGCGCTCTAACCAGCTGAGCTATAGGCCCAAAACTTCTATAAATAAAAAAAGCTCTTTCAAACCCGGTTATGAAATGTCCGGGATAATGAAAAAGAACTCTTTCAAAACTAAACAAAAGCCAAAGCGTGTTCCATGTCCATAAAGGACTCCTTAGAAAGGAGGTGATCCAGCCGCACCTTCCGATACGGCTACCTTGTTACGACTTCACCCCAATCATCTGTCCCACCTTCGGCGGCTGGTTCCAAAAGGTTACCTCACCGACTTCGGGTGTTACAAACTCTCGTGGTGTGACGGGCGGTGTGTACAAGGCCCGGGAACGTATTCACCGCGGCATGCTGATCCGCGATTACTAGCAATTCCGGCTTCATGCAGGCGAGTTGCAGCCTGCAATCCGAACTGAGAATGGCTTTATGGGATTCGCTCAACCTCGCGGTTTTGCTGCCCTTTGTACCATCCATTGTAGCACGTGTGTAGCCCAGGTCATAAGGGGCATGATGATTTGACGTCGTCCCCACCTTCCTCCGGTTTGTCACCGGCAGTCACCTTAGAGTGCCCAACTGAATGCTGGCAACTAAGATCAAGGGTTGCGCTCGTTGCGGGACTTAACCCAACATCTCACGACACGAGCTGACGACAACCATGCACCACCTGTCACTTCGTCCCCCGAAGGGGAACCTTCCATCTCTGGAAGTAGCGAAGGATGTCAAGACCTGGTAAGGTTCTTCGCGTTGCTTCGAATTAAACCACATGCTCCACTGCTTGTGCGGGCCCCCGTCAATTCCTTTGAGTTTCAACCTTGCGGTCGTACTCCCCAGGCGGAGTGCTTAATGTGTTAACGTCAGCACTGAGGGTGGAACCCCCCAACACCTAGCACTCATCGTTTACGGCGTGGACTACCAGGGTATCTAATCCTGTTTGCTCCCCACGCTTTCGCGCCTCAGCGTCAGTTACTGGCCAGAGAGCCGCCTTCGCCACTGGTGTTCCTCCATATATCTACGCATTTCACCGCTACACATGGAATTCCACTCTCCTCTCCAGTACTCAAGTCCCCCAGTTTCCAATGACCCTCCACGGTTGAGCCGTGGGCTTTCACATCAGACTTAAGAGACCGCCTGCGCGCGCTTTACGCCCAATAATTCCGGACAACGCTTGCCACCTACGTATTACCGCGGCTGCTGGCACGTAGTTAGCCGTGGCTTTCTGGTTAGGTACCGTCAAGGTACCGCCCTGTTCGAACGGTACTTGTTCTTCCCTAACAACAGAGCTTTACGACCCGAAGGCCTTCCTCACTCACGCGGCGTTGCTCGGTCAGACTTTCGTCCATTGCCGAAGATTCCCTACTGCTGCCTCCCGTAGGAGTCTGGGCCGTGTCTCAGTCCCAGTGTGGCCGATCACCCTCTCAGGTCGGCTACGCATCGTCGCCTTGGTGAGCCCTTACCTCACCAACTAGCTAATGCGCCGCGGGCCCATCTGTAAGTGATAGCCGAAGCCATCTTTTAATCCTCCTCTATGCAGAGGAGAATGTTATCCGGTATTAGCCCCGGTTTCCCGGAGTTATCCCAGTCTTACAGGCAGGTTGCCCACGTGTTACTCACCCGTCCGCCGCTGACCTCTGAGGAGCAAGCTCCTCGTTGGTCCGCTCGACTTGCATGTATTAGGCACGCCGCCAGCGTTCGTCCTGAGCCAGGATCAAACTCTCCAATAAAGTGTTTAATTGCTCATTAATTTTAAATCGAAATTGATTCAGGGTTCTTATAATAAAGACCCGTTTCACGCTTGGCTTTTGTTCAGTTTTCAAAGAGCTTGTTTCCCTGTCAAAAGGGCTTTGTTCGCCTCTGTCCCGAAGCGACTTAACTAATATAACATCTAAAATATCGATGGTCAACCATAAATCCAAAAAAGTTTCAAAAGGGTTTTACGACTAGTTAGTGAATTGATTATAAAGTAAAAAAGTGCTGTAAAGGAATGGAGGCAATCATGTATCGAATCTTCTATTTTTTAATTTTCCTATTGTCCTTTTACGGGTTCTTACAGTTGATTAAGTTCGTATTCAAGGTCTTTGTTCCATATAGTTCTATGGCCGATATCATACATATTTGTCTCGCCATCATCCTCGGTGTCCCATTTGCCTCCATGATTGCTGGATGGCTGACACCATTCAAACCAGAAAAGTAGGGGCTTAAAAAGAATCAGACACCATCAGCACAAACATCTTGTATCAAAACCAGGCTTTTTCTCAAAATGTTGTTAGGAACGGTATGAGTCAGACACAGCCCCAACTTTTTATTATGGATTAAAAATCACCGCTTAAATACCAGACAGATTCAGTAGTTGTAAACATACCGAAGCAAATACCGATTATCCCACCACATAACAGATTATTTGCAGGATTCTCTATTGTTTATCTCTCATTACCGGAACTCCAATTCAGATATAGGGTGCTTTTCTTATTTAGTACTGGATATCTTCCCTTGTGTGGTCTTTATCAAATTCTTCTGGATCCTGGTCAAAATATTTATCCGTATATTTTTTGACGAATTTATCATCCTGCAAGTAGCCCGCTCCCCAGGTAGGATCCATGACCAGCCACTCACCATCCACTTTCGTTTCGACCCATGCATGCCGCGCAAATGAAAAGCTCGCTCTTCCTGTCACCATACGGGCTTCCATTCCATTTGCACGAAGCAAGGAAATCGTAAGGTAGGAGTAATCTTCACAAACACCCGTCTTTTCCTTTAACGTCTTCAAGGCACTGTCATCAAATTCAAATGATTCATTGTTCAATTTGACAACATCATACGTAATGTTCTTTGCTACATAATCGTAGATCGCTTTTGCTTGCTCCCTTTCACCGGCCTTTCCTTCTGTCAGTTCCTTGGCAAGGGATTTTATCTCAGGATGGTCTGATTGGATTCCTTGGGATGGAAGCAGGTTTCTTTTGTCTTCCGCAGTTCCCTTCAACATGAAGTTCGCCAGACCGTTGTACTTTCTATAATTCCCGTTTGACCCTTCAAAATCCGGAGCATAGACAGTCAATTCGTATTCTCCAGGGCCGAAGCGGAGAAAAACTTCGCCATCAAACTTATAATCCTCAACAGGAATGCTGTACATGGCCTCGTCTTCACCTTTATTGGCACTGACGAAGACGACTTCTGTCTGATCAGCATACGACGCTCCAGGGTCGATTTCCCCTTGGATCCGATAGGAATCACCTGCCTCTTCACCGCCGACGATTGGATGTTCGAGTGAGTATCCCCGGTCCCTGTACACTTTTGAATATTGGATCGGCGTGTAGGTCTTCTCGGAATGATTGTCAACGAGTACGACAGCTGCTTCATTATAATAGTTTTCGCGCTCCGCATCAGGGGTCATGATCGTCACTTTATGTATCCCTTTCCCATAGAAGAGTGGAATCTTTTTGGTGAACTTGCCATCTTCTACGGGGACCATGACATTCGAGGATTCATCATCTTTATCCACTGTTACCATGATCATTTCAATATTTGAGACGGTACCGTTCAATGCAAAGAATTCATCTTTATCAAAAAAACCGCTTGGGATGTCATCAAGTTTCAATCCGTGTTCTAGTGCTGGCCTTCGTATCAATACATCTCTTTTTACTACCGGATTGACATTCGTCACTTCAAATTCGGCAAGACCTCTGAAATAATCCTCCTTTTGATCATCAGGTAAGCTGACCATTACTTCATATGTTCCTTTTCCATTGAAAAGCTGGACCGCTTGCTTGAACTTCCCATCTTTTATCGGTGTGAAGTATTGGAATTCATTCTCACCATCTGGCCCTTCTTTTTCACTTTGTACCTTGATCATTACATATGGAGACATGAACTTGCTCGTATCTTCCACTTCACCTTCTACTGTAAAAGCGGAATTGACATGAAAGGATCGATATTTCGGGGAGGACAGTGTTGCCCCGACCTCCTCTGCATATTGCCCTAGCTCTATCTTTTCAAGCTCCCGTTCCTTGTTCTGTTCTTCAGCCAATACAGTATATTCATCCTTCGATTCTTCCTGTTTTTTATCTGCAGAAGATTGAGGACTGCAACCGGTTAAAAACAATATCAAGATCAATAAGATATGCGCCATCCATCTTTTCATATAGGTCTCTCCTCTCCAAGAGATTAATCATAAAGAAGGACTGAACCATTCTATAGGTGTCAGCCCTCTATGGATTATTCATGGCTATCCTTGTTTTTTCTTCTCCAGCTCTTCACGTGCTTTTTTGTGTGAAGCTTCCGTTTCTTCCATAAGTGTATCTTTGCGTTCCCGGCTATACTCTTCCATGATTTCCATACGTTCATCGATCAGGTCAGTCAATTCTGTATAAGCCCCCTCTTTCAACTTTCCATGATCATATAGGCCATCGACGTACGTGTTGAATAATTTAAATTCCTTTCGTGTGACACCGATGAAATCGTCATGTATTTTCCGGAGCTTACTGTTTTGATCCAAATACCAGGTGTTAATGTCAATACCGGCTTTTGCCTCATTTATATCTTTATCAATACCTTTTTTGGCATCACCAATCATTTCTTCCAGGGTATTGTTCAAGTCTGCTTTCGAATTGACATCCTTATATTCACCACCGCCTGCATCAGCAGTTTCTTTCAATTGTTTTTGTCCTTTCGTATCAACATTGAACCCGATCACATTCACGATTACGTTAAGATCAGACTCATGGATTTCCTTTGCGGCTGCCACAGGATCTCCGTCACATGTCTCCACACCGTCACTGATCACATAGATGATATTTTCGACATCATCGCCTGTCGCTCCGTTAAAATCATCTTGCGCTAACTGGAGAGAAGTGGCGATCGGCGTCCAACCAGATGGCTTGAATTCTTTCAAAGCATCCTGAAATGTCCCTTCATCGTATGAATTTAAAGCATAAACAGTCTCGCTGCTGTCACAAGAGACTTTTTTATCCTTATCATCACTACTCCCTTTATGGCCATAGACACGCAATGCAATTTTCGTTGTTGGGTCCAGGTTGCCGAGTACTCGATTCAAGGCCGATTTTGCGAGGTCCATCTTCACACCGCCATTGACTTGGCCAGCCATACTCCCACTCGAATCTAAGAGGAACACGATGTTTTTCTTTTTCTCCTTTTCTTGTCTTTCACTTGGAGATTTGTATGTTGGATCGAAATCATCATATTCTTTTGCTAATTCTTTATATGAAAGAGCAGACTTTGCAATAATGAAATCATAAGCCTGATCAGCAGACAGATCGTCAGGTAGCGATTTCACTTCATCAGTCAATTTCTTATCCATTTCTTCTATATCAATACTCTCGACATCCTCGATATCCTGTATGAATTGCACCAATTCGCCAGGGCCTTGTTCGATGATCCCTTCTGCATCTCGTGCAGCTTCAGGGTAATCGAATTCTTGATCTTGTTTTTCTTCAGGATCTTCTTTTTCCTTCGTTTGTTCCCCGCTGCCTTCATTCGAGCATGCTGTGATAACTAGTATCAACAGGAACAATAGCATATGTAGACGAGGTGAACGTAACATGGTTTCCCTCCCTGTTTATCTATCTGATATGTATTTGCTTTAGTAAAAATTGATTACAAATAATAACCCATAAAATAACGACGTCCATAACACAGCCTGCAATATGATGCTTTTATCGATCGCAAATGCTTCTCTTTTCTTAGCGAGGTGACCGAGGACGAATAAGAATACTCCGATTACCGATAATCCGAATAAGACATACATCCATGGAGTTGGATGGACCATGACAAGTTTTCCGCCTTGAAATTCACTTGTGAGTACGAACATCGCGATCATCATCATAATGGCAGCACCACCTGCTGTCCATTGGAAAATAGCCCATCCACGTTTCTCCATTCAAATCACTCCACGTTTACTCAATTAATTAAAATCACCACGAAGATACCAGACGAACATCAATCCTCCGACAGTAATGGCGATCCAAAGAATCGCCTGGCCAATCACTTTTGCATTGATTACGCCACCATTTCTGCTACGGACTTCAACAAGTGTAATGGTGAAAGCACAAATACATATTAATCCAATAATCCAGTTGAACCACCACGGCCTTTCAACCATTTTTCGAATACCATTCCCGACTGGTTCTGAAGTTGTGAACATTGCTAGGTAAATACCGATTATTCCGATGACATAGCAGATGATTTGTATGATTCTCCATGATTTATCACTCATAAACTACCCCTTGAATTAAAATTATTTATTGCTTGTTGGGTCAACCTTTTTTTCCATGTTATTTGAAAGGAGGTCACTCAATTGCTTCTTCACAAATTCATAAGTATTACTAGCAGCGGAGTTGTTCACGTATCTAGTAACTAATGAATCAGGTAACACAAACGTCAAACCTACAGCTGAGCCGATCAGGAAATCCATAGCGGTCGCATCTCCTTTGAATGCTTGCATCGCCACATTGGAAAACCCACCTAATGCCACACTGCCTGCGATCGGAGCAGCGACCGTCCGAAGTGACCTGAATGAATTCAATATCCCCTTTGTCAGTCCAAAACCTAGCGGAGCTGTTGCAAAGGCAAATCCTGTATCAAAAAGCATTTCCCCTGCATTGAATTGACCTGTTAACGCAAAGTTAACTGCGTGTGAGGTAGCAGTTACAAAAGCCGCCGGCCCTCCGATCTTCATCCAAGCCGCTCCTAATCCTCTTGCTACTTGCAGCCCTGCTCTTAGCCCGCTTCCGGTTGCAAATCGGTTCAATACAAATCCTAATCTCATTGTCGCCAGTTGACGTCCCGCAAACACTCTAAGTGAGTTAAGACCTGCTCCGATGACCCCTGTCGCCTGTCCTACGCCTCCAAGTAATGCACCTCCAAAGGTCCAGCCGAGAGCACCTAAGAAACTATAGCTGTCAGATCCGCCATTCAGGGCATAATAGAGACCGCCAGCAATCCCGGCCCCGGCGATTGCAACAAGCGCAATGGGTGCTGAAATAACTCCAACAACGGCTATTCCTACAACTGCTGCCGCAACACCTACGAACGCGATGGTGGATTTTACCCAATCCGGCGTGTTCGCCCAGACGTCACTCGTCCATTCTGTAAAATCATTCCACGCATTCTGTGTAGCTTCCCAACCTTCCGAGAGCTTTTGGGCAGTCCAGTCCCATCCATCTGAAAGTTTCCCTGCAGTCCAATCCCATGCACTTCCTACGGCATTGACTGCTGGTTGAAAGAAGTCGCCTATGTCATTGCCCAAATCTTTGACATCGTTTTTAAAATCATCCCACCAGCCAAACCAGCCGCCATCTTCTTCCTCACCACCGTCGGCGACACCATCGTTCTCTGTACGTGTCAAACCATTGTCTTCATATTCGAATTCCCCAATGTTCGCATATGCTTCAGTCATAGGTGTGAGGAATGCGAAAAATGCGATGAGCAAGGTCAATATGATTCCTTTACTATCATTGATTTTGTAAACCATTCCATTTCCTCCCGAGTTCTTCCCCAGAGACTGTTCCCTGCGCCCTTTTACCTAATCGCATCCTATGTCCAACCCTTTCGGCCGTTTGATCGTCGCTGAAGCGTCTGCGTCGATACCGTCAAACAAAGAGTCATCAGCAGTGACATAGCTGCCATCTTTTTCAGATTCTACAAAAACACTGAACTTGCTTTGATCGAATTCTACCTGTACATTCCGATCAGCACCATTTTTCCTGGCGTATTCGTCTGCTGCTTTCCTGATCCTCTCCAGGTCACTTGAAATCGCAGTACATGCCATTTCATTCAATTCATCTTCCTCGTAAAAGTACTTCAAAGCTTCTACCGGATCGACCTCAGCATCGGGATCCTCAAGCCAGTCTCGTAAACTGGGCGGCATCGTCACTTCCCTGTATTTTATCTCAATCTCCTTGATGATCGAATCTAACAAAGATTCCTCATCCGGGGGCGGCTCTTCTTCCTCTTCATCGCCTTCCTCTTCCTCAGTCTCAGCCTTCTCCTTTTCATCATCAAAGAGTTCACGGAGGTCTTCGAGTTCACTTTCAATTGCAGCAGTGTATCGCTCTTCATAAATCAACCTTGCTTCTTTGGCAGCTGCCAAGACTGCAGCATCGGCACTCGTTTGACTGATCCGTTTAGAAATGAAGACATTGAAAAAATCAAAAAACATGAAGCTGATGAAAATAGAGGCGATCAGCATGCCGACAATCACCAGCAGCATGCCGTTTCCACGTTCATTTTTTATATATTTTTTCATCTTCATCAATCCTTGAGGCCTTCTTCAATTGGAATTGTTGCGTCTGCATCAAATGTAAAATCCAATCGACCTACGAACGGAATTGAAACTGTGGGGACGTTGGCAACAACCGTGACCGTTACATCTTCGTCCCCTTTTTCTGTATTGACACTCTCAAGCTTCAAGTTTCCTGCTGAACGTTTCGCCACCTCTTCTGCATTCCCTTCAACTGCAGCAGCACGGGCGCCATCACGAGCTGCCGCTTCCGTGACTACGACTGTGTAGGCGACAAGTGCCATTTGCCAGATGATCATCATCGCAAGAATGACCATCGGGAATACAGCAACGAATTCTATCAGTTGTGATCCTCGCTCATTTTTGACTAGTTTTCTAAACCTTTTCATCATCCATCTCACTGACTACATTTTACCGATTAATTCTGCAATCTTTTCAACGATTGCATTGGCTATGCTGCTTCCATTCCCCTCAACCGCAGTAGCAACTGCCGCCATGACAGCAAGAACCACTAGACCAAGCGCAACCCACTCAAGTGCCTGGGCACCTCTTTCATTGTTTACATATTTATTGAATACAGCTGTCATGTTCTCAACCATTTTCTTCACCATGATAAAAATCTCTCCTTTTTAATTTTTGATAAATGTATGTCAACCCTTCTTATTTAAAGAAGGTATCTAAACCGAATGCCTCAGGGTTATAAATGACGTTCAACGCGAGTAATCCGATGATCAGAAAAAACACGGCGGGAGCTACGAAAAATGTCGTCACCAATGTGATTTGCGGGCTGGCCTTCGCAGCCTTTTCTTTCGCCTTGAAACCGCGCATCGCTCTCAAATCATCCGCCTGGATTTTGAACGTCTGGGATACCGGCACCCCCAATGAAGAGCCTTGTAAAAGTGAGGTGACCAGCATTTCCAACTCTTTGGATGAATTACGGTTGATCAAGTTTTCATAAGCTGTTTTTCTAGGAACACCAAGCTCGATTTCCCGATTAAAACGGTCGATTTCTTCACTTAACGGACCAGTCAATTGTTTCGTCACTTGTTTCAATGCACCATCAAGACTGACTCCAGCTTGGAGAGTGACACTGACCGTATCGAGGAAATCAGGCATCATTGAGCTGATTTGTTCCTGCCGGTCACGGGCTTTCATCCACAGCCATAGGTTAGGGCCGAAAAATCCCGCTAAAGGAAGAAGCACCATCAACATGAGCCCGAAAGGCAATCCCAGAAAAACATACAGAATGGAAAATACTAAAGCACCAAGCCCAAGGACAAACCTTAAACCATAAAAACTTTCCAGTCTGAGTCCCATTGGGTTCCCAGCCCTGACAATCAATTTTTCGTCCTTTTCCTTGTCCGAGAAAAACGGATATTTGATTCCTGTCGGTCCGGCATACTCTGCCGCTTTGACAATCCGTCCGCCAATTCGTTCTCTGAATTTCCTCCGTTTTCGCCGTTTGATTTCGGATACCTGTAAATGGCTCATCAACCGCTGCTTTTTGCCTACATAGAGATAGACGAAAACAAAACCAATCAACAATAAAAGTAAAATCAGACTAAACAATAAAACTGTATAAATGCTGAATTGTGGGCTCATTTTACTACACCCTTATCCTAGTGATCCGTTTTATGATTACGAATGCGATAGTGATCATGCCGGCAAACACTGCTAGGAGGATCAGACCGAACGTCGTGAAGATGACGTTCAAGAATCCTTTGATGAATAAGTTCATCATCACAGCCATTAACACTGGCATGATGACAAGGATATAAGCGATCGATTTCGATTCAGCTGTCACCGTTTGAATCTCTTTATACACTCGCGCACGTTCTTCAAGCGTCGTTGCCATCAGGTCCAATACTTCTGCCAGGTTCCCCCCGACTCTACGCTGGATCAAGATTGTACTTACAAAAATATTGATTTCATTGCTTGAAACTCTTTCACGGAATCGATTCATCACTTCATCAAAACCATCTCCCAACCGAAGCTGTTGATCCATCTTCTTGAATTCCGGACCTGAAGGTGCTTTGATTTCATTTCCGACCATCTCAATCCCCTGGGGTATGGTCTGACCTGCTTTGACGGCATTGGACATCATCCTGCATATTTCGGGAAGCTGCTTGTTGAAGCTTTCATTCCGTTTGTTCTGCCTTGAGCTTAAATATAATTTGGATGCCAGCCAGGTAATCAGGTAAGAAAGCAAGAATCCCATGAACAGGATCAAGCCGAGTACAAAATAACAAAAGAACCAGAGTACAGCGATCGCTAATATGTAAATACCCATGTATTCAGACGGCTGCAGCGGTATGTTTGCCTGGATCAATTTCTTCTTCAAGTCTTCTGCAAGCTCTGAGTTATCGAACCTGTCGCCGACCAAGAGGATAAAACTTTTCCGTTTCAGCTGACCTGACTCCTCAAACCACTCCTCAGCTCTCTTGGACGTTTTTTGGACAGTTGCTAAACGTTTGAAATAATAGATTGCGAGTATGAAAGAAAACATTGCACCGCTTAAAAGTATCCATGCACCTGTCATGCGAGTACCCCTTTCGAGAACATCGATTCAGGGATCCCGATTCCATAAGCCTTGAAGCGTTCGAACGCATTCGGCACATAACCCGTCGATTCAAAATGCCCTTTCACGCTACCGTCTGCCCGTACGCCCGTACGTACATAACGGAAGATATCTTTTATGACGATCTTCCCGTCTTCCTCGAAGATTTCTGCAATGCTAACGATTTTCCGTTTACCATCCGTTTGTCTCGAGGTTTGGACGATCAAATCCAACGCCCCGACAAAATATCCTCGAATGACATCGACCGTCAGCGGCAACCCGGACATGATCACCATCGCCTCCAATCTCCCTAATGCATCTTTTGGAGAGTTGGCGTGGACTGTGGTCAACGATCCTTCATGCCCCGTGTTCATCGCTTGGAGCATATCAATCGCTTCCGAGCTTCTCACTTCACCAACGATGATTCGGTCGGGTCTCATCCTTAGTGCATTTTTTACAAGCTGGCGGATCGTGACTTCGCCTTTCCCTTCCATATTCTCAGGTCGTGCTTCCATCCTTACTAAGTTGTCATACGAAAATCGGAGTTCAGCCATATCCTCGATCGTGACAATTCTTTCTCCGCGAGGAATCGAGTCTGACAAAACATTCAACAATGTCGTCTTTCCGCTCCCTGTACCTCCTGATACAAGGATGTTGAGTTTTGCTTGTACCGCGGCCTTCAGGAATTCCCCCATCCGTTCGGTGAAGGAACCGAACTCCATCAAGTCTTCCATGGTGAAAGGCGTTTTATTGAATTTCCGAATGGAAATAGACGGACCATCTAATGTTATAGGTGGTATGACAGCATTCACACGACTTCCATCGAGTAAGCGCGCATCCACCATCGGAGAGCTTTCATCAATACGCCTGCCTAAAGGTGCAATGATCCTATCGATGATATGGCGGATGTGCTGATTATCCTTGAACCGGATATCCGCCCGTTCCAGTTTACCGCCCCGTTCTATATAAACCTCACGAGGGCCGTTCACCATGATTTCTGTGATGGAATCATCCTGGAGCAAGGCTTCCAAAGGACCGTATCCGACTGATTCATTAATGATCTGACTGATGATCTGATCCATCTCGTTTTGTGGAATGATGACCTTCTCTTCTTCAATCATTTGTTTTACTAATCGTTCTATCGTTTGTTTCCGTTCCTGGGCAGGCAATGTTGTAATCGATTCGAGGTTGGATTCTTTGATCAGGCGACTCTTATAATGACGCACCCAAGATTCTTGCTGATCAGTTTCTAAATCCCAGCCATTTTCCGGATTCTTATTTAAAGGTGTTGTACCTACCGCTTTTTGTAACCAAGACATGTTTCTTCACCACCCTTATCTACAACAACACTTTATCCACAAAAAGACGGATGTCTCTCGCTGGTTTGAACTGGCCTTTGTCCTTCTCCTTCTTATAAAAACTTTCTCCCATATTCAGAAAAGGCTGCAAGGAAAAAAAATCAGAACGGACAGTAGCATCCACTTCTTTTCCGATCAACTTCGAAATATCTTTCTCTCCCAATTCACTTTTCGGATGGGTCCGGTTCAACAGAATTGAAAGATTCCCACGTTTGCCAAGCTGAAACCGCTCAAATAATTCCATGGCATACTTGAAGCACCGTAAGGAAAGGCTGTCAGGGTTCAGTACATAATGAATCTGTGTCGCTTCATTCAATCCAGTGAAACTGACAGTGTTGATCGTAGTCGCCAGATCTAAAATGACATAATCGAAATGCGCTCTACACGTCCTGATGATCTTCGTTATCAATTCCTCAGTGATGTCTTCGGCTTTGGCCGGGTTTCTAGGTCCTAAAAGAATGTAGTTTCCGGTCTTTTCGTCCCGTGTGGCTACATTCTCGATATGATTTAAAGACAGCTCTTTCAAAACCGGTTGAAGGTCTACATACGAGCGATCCGTTTCTACGCTATAAATCGTCTCTAAACCGCCGAATTGAGCACTGAGGTCAATCAATATGACCCGTTTTCCTTGATGGATTTGCAAAGACTGGGCTGTCATCGCGGCTAACAGCGTCTTCCCGCTGCCGCCTTTCGCGCTGTAAAAGGCTTCAACCTGCCCGCCCCCTATAGAGGCTTCACCGAAACTTTCTTGCTGTTTCTTCACTTTTTCTTTTGATGATTGAATGATGTCGTTCAGTCGTGATTGCTCTTCTGGATAGACGATTACATCATAAGCTCCGGCTTTCATCCACTCTCTTCCTTCTTCAAAAGAGCGTTCTGAAGTAATACCGATCAAAAAGCTGGAAACAGGTGCAGTGAACCCTTCAGCCTGTTTCAATGCTTCACGATCAATGAAGTAGAAGTTGTATTTATTTAGATTCGAAAACGAACGCCTCCACTGTTCATTTACCTCAGAGTCAATTCCATGAGCCTCCAGGATATCTATCAGAGATTGTTTTATCGTTTGATTTGTCGTTATGATCAAGGCTTTCAGCTGGCTCACCTGACATCTTCTCCTTTACTGCTCATCATCTTTTTTGTCTTCTGGTTTTTCTGCTTTTTTATCTTTCGCTTTTTCATCTGCAGCTTCTTCAGGCTTCTTTTCTTCCTCTGATTGTTTCGGATCTTCTTGTTTTGGTTCTGTAGAGGTTTCTTTAAAGGTTTCCGGGATTGTACTATTTTCTTTCATTACTTGATTAACCCTTAGGACCCGGATCTGTTTAGCTGCATTCTGTGAATGGATCAAACGTTCCGCATCATCCACCGGCAAGGATACCTTGATAGCAGGGGGGCCTTCACTCTTTTCATCAAATTGGACGACCCGGACACTTTGAAGGAGACGTTGTGTAGTGATCCCTTTTTCTTTATTATCCATGACAGATATGATATCAACTAAATCCCCTACAGCTACACCCTGATCAATAAGGACATTTTCGCTAGGGTTAAGCCACACCACTCTATGATCGGCAGGAATGTCGATCTTTTTCCTGACCACACTTTTTGTGACCAGATCTCCTTTTTTCACATTGACGACGGTTATGGAATCATCGAGATCATCTGATTGTTGGATGAATGAATCGACTTGTGCTGTTTTCGGCATCTCCACCCATGTAATGTCGCTATCCTTTAATGAGGTATACGATTGGACATCCTTTGCCGCTGCGGCTACCTTTACTGTTGCGCCCAGGGAATCCTGCGCCATTTGTATTTGGTTGATGATAAATCCTGCAGCTGCAACAGCTAAAATGAATGCAATCGTTAAAAAAATGAACGCTTTTCTCTTGGCATCGATCATTGCTTCGTCACTCCATCAATTCAAGGTAGGTTGGGTTGCTATATGTACAAAGGGTACATTGACAGGTAGATTGTGCTTTTCTAACTCGTAATGTTTTATCATGATCATTTACGGATAAATCATTTGAAAGATCTTTAGATACCAGCCATGTTTGTGACGAATCGACATCATTCCGGCCCAGTACACTGTCGACCAGTTCATTTAAACTGCCCGTTTTTTCGATTTTCGCTTTGCCATTCTCAGAAACCAATATCCTGAATGGCTTATTTGTCTTTTTATAGATGGATTTGATGTTATTTTTATAAAAGGCTTTTGGATCAGGGGTAATGATCCATTCTTGAATAGTACTACTGTATTGTGCAATCCGACTGGTGATTAGGGATGAAGATTCATGGCTGGCTCGAGATAATTTGTCGAGCAGCATATAGAGTGTCGCACGGTTATGAAAGATAGGGTAACAGTTTAACGACTGTTCTGGATACAACCAATTCTTAAGCCTCCGGATCATATTGATATCGGTATAGCCTGGATCGTAAAAATATACGATTTCGTATGCATCAGTTAGATTTTTAAAAAATTGGATTTGATCCAACTGGCTGGATTCAATGATGCCAAGAGATCGGGACAATAACTTTGATTCCTTATCCTTGATGATTTCCCCGATCGGTTTAGGACCATTTTTTGTATTCACTGGTTTAATGACTAGATTTTCTGCTTGAAAGTTACCTAACGTTTCATCAATCACAAGTTTCATAGTTGAACATCCTCCAACAAATGGGCTGTATGGCCAAATCACACCTATAATGGGAACGAATATGACAAAAAATGTTCATATCATAAGGAAAAACTACCAAACAATACCACTACCGTCAAAATCGATTTCAAAGTAAAACTTCCAAAATATGGATTTAAATTAATCCCTCCGAACCAACCTCTTGAATTCAAGGTATTTTTTGTTGTCATACCAGAGTAAAAAGGACCTTTACAGAGATTTTTGGAAGGTTTATCCTTTTTGCAGATTTAGATATAAAAATTCCTTTAAGACAAGCCTTTTTAAACCTATGTATGTAAATTTCTGAAAAATTTTTATATTTCTTAACTGTTACAAATATTTTCATTTATCGACTTTTTATGGGTCTAATATCATGTTCTTTCAGACATAAAGGAATGTATTGCAAAATTGAATGCTCGGAAAAGATATTCGACTCTTTTCGCACGATCATCCGCTCACTCTATCCTACGCAAAGCAAAGCCTATGACAAAGGCCGAGCCTTATTTGCGCTTAAACTGAAAAAAGGATTTGATACTTTCTTAAAGACAAAAAATAGGCCTGCTACTTAAAGGCAGCAGAGCAGGTCCCCAATATGAATTAAAAAAGGATGGCCCATTAATCAGACGGCCATCCCTTGACTCTTTATAACCTTTATCTATGCTAAGAAAGCAAAATACAAGATGAAGATGAAAAACATGAAATACATGATCGGGTGTACATCTTTCCATTTTCCTTTTACAAGCATTGTGATTGGATACAGGATGAATCCGAGTGCAATCCCTGTTGCAATGCTGTACGTCAATGGCATGGCAATAATCGTCAAGAAGGCTGGAGTTGCAATCTCGAATCGATGCCATTCAATCTTGCCGAGTACAGCTACCATCAAGACTCCAACAATGATCAATACCGGTGCTGTTACAGACGGTGTTACCACACCAAGCAATGGTGAAAATAGCAGAGCTAATAAGAAAAAGCCTGCTGTAACAACTGAAGTGAATCCTGTTCGTCCTCCGGCTGCAACCCCTGAAGAAGACTCAATGTAAGCTGTTGTCGTAGAGGTTCCCAATACTGCTCCGACCACTGTTGCAGACGAGTCTGCTAAGAGGGCGCGTCCTGCTCTCGGCAGTTTGTTGTCCTTTATCAAACCTGCCTGAGAGGCAACCGCCATCAACGTGCCTGCAGTGTCAAAGAAGTCGACGAACAAGAAGGTCAACACGACGACCAGCATATCGATTGTTGTGATTTGATTCAGATGTTTGACCGCTTCACCAAAGGTAGGCTCCAAGCTAGGAACCGCACCGATTATACCAGACGGAAGCGGGATCAGTTGAAAAATAAGACCTACGATAGCTGTAAGAACCATCCCATAAAAGATACCGCCTTTGATACCACGGACCATGAAGATGACGATGACGATCAACCCGAAGATAGCAAGCAGCGTATTACCACTTGTCAAATTTCCTAACTGTACTAAGGTGGAATCGTTATTCACTACAATTCCTGCATTCTGCAAGCCGATGAAAGCGATGAACAATCCAATACCACTTGCTGCAGCATATTTTAATTCCTGCGGGATGGCATTGATGATCGTCTCTCTGATCTTCAATACGGTGATGACGATGAAAACAAGCCCTGAAACCAGAACTCCTGCAAGAGCTGTTTGCCATGGGATGCCCATGACCATGACAACTGAGTAGGTGAAAAAGGCATTGAGTCCCATACCTGGAGCAAGGGCAATCGGATAGTTTGCCAAAAGCCCCATAACAAGTGATCCGATTGCAGCTGCAAGAGCTGTGGCTACAAAGACTGCCCCCTTATCCATTCCGGCATCGCCGAGGATTGCCGGATTGACGAATAGGATATATGCCATTGATAAAAACGTGGTCAAACCTGCGATGAACTCTTTCCGATAAGTTGTCCCATATTCTTTAAAACCAAAAAAACGATCCATTCCCTGAACACTCCCCTTTTATCTCTCATTGCGGTGCCAGGTACACTTTCAATCCCCTTGTGCACCAAGCCTTCTCCGACGCTGCCAGGTACACTTTCAAAACCCTTGCGTACCAAGGATTCTAAAAAAGTGCCTGGCACCGAATAAACAGAAAAAAGCTTCAGGCAGATACCTGAAGCTTTGACAACAAGGGATGGAACAGACCGAATCAGATATAGGTTGTCCCGATAAGTCATCCCTCGTAGTCAAGCTATTCACGGTAGCCTGGTAGAAACTTTCGGGCCATATTCCCGATATTATACGATGATGTTACATTCATTATTTTTCATGTTAAGTGTAATGCGATTGACGAAAAATGTCAACAAAACACGAACATTAATCACTTTAAAATTATTATCGTTCGTTTATTCCCATTCAATTGTAGATGGCGGCTTAGAAGTGACATCATAAACGATACGATTTACATGATCCACTTCATTGACGATCCGATTCGAGATCCGTTCTAAGACCTCCCATGGGATTCGGGCCCAATCTGAAGTCATCCCGTCGATGGAAGTCACCGCTCGGATACCGACTGTATAATCATAGGTTCTCATATCCCCCATGACACCCACACTTCTCATGTTCGGTAGTGCAGTGAAATATTGCCAGATTTCACGGTCCAGACCTGCATTCTTGATTTCTTCTCGAAGAATCGCATCAGAATCACGGACAATCTTCAGCTTTTCTTCCGTCACTTCTCCAAGAACACGAATACCGAGACCTGGGCCTGGGAACGGTTGACGCCAAACGATATCTTCGGGCAGACCAAGTTCTGTACCAACTTTACGTACTTCATCTTTAAAAAGCGTATTCAACGGCTCAATCAATTGGAACTTCATATCTTCTGGCAATCCGCCGACATTATGGTGTGATTTGATTGTTTGAGCTGTATCGGTTCCACTCTCGATGATATCAGTATAGAGTGTCCCCTGTGCCAGATAGTCAATTCCTTCGAGCTTTGATGCTTCTTCATCAAACACATAGATGAATTCATTCCCGATGATTTTCCGTTTCTGTTCTGGATCAGTTACACCTTTCAGCTTTCCTAAAAAACGATCCTTCGCATCGATTTTGATCATGTTCATACTGAACGAGTCCCCGAATGTTTTCATGACGCTGTCCGCTTCACCTTTACGGAGCAATCCGTGATCGACGAACATACATACAAGCTGGTCACCGATCGCTTTATGAATAAGCGCGGCGACAACAGAAGAATCTACTCCCCCGCTAAGTGCACAAAGGACTTTTTTGTCCCCGACGATTTCTTTAACCTTTTTAATTTCATCTTCAATGAAGTTTTCCATTGACCAGATCGCTTCACACTTGCAGATATTCATGACGAAGTTCTTCAGCAATTCAATCCCGTATTCACTATGTCTTACCTCTGGATGGAATTGGACACCGTACAGGTTCCGGGATGGATCACTCATACCCGCAACAGGACAGGAAGGGCTCGTCACATCGGTCTGGAACCCCTCAGGAGGAGCGACGACAAGATCGCCATGGCTCATCCAAACCGTTTGTTCTTCAGGTAAATCTGTGTACAATTCATTGTAATGGCGCAATGCAATGGAAGCTTTACCATACTCCCGGTGGTTCGCTTTTTCAACCTTGCCGCCGAAGTGATGTGTCATCAATTGCATTCCATAACAAATCCCTAGAATCGGGATACCTAAATCAAAAATACGCTCATCACATTTTGGGGAATCTGGAGTATATGCACTGTTCGGTCCACCCGAGAAGATGATTCCAGTAGGGTTCAGCTCCTTGATTTTTTCTGCTGTGATTTTATGGGAGTGAAGCTCACTGTATACCCCTAAGTCACGGATACGTCTCGTAATCAATTGATTGTACTGGCCGCCAAAGTCCAGTACAATGATCATTTCTTCAGTTGAATTCATGTCAGCCACCTCTCTAACGGATCTATTATTTAGTTTGTCTACTATTCGTGAATCCTACTACCCTTCGCCAAAGCCATTCCCGGTATGTCACTTCTGTTTTCCTTCATTAAAATAAAGATCAGTTGTTCTAAATTGGTGATTTCTACGAAATTTTAAAGAGATTTTCAGAAAAAATTAAAATACAACAATTAAGAATAACAGTGCCTAAAACAAAAGAAAAAGAACCCAAACCAATGAAGGCAGGGTTCTGATTGACACGCACAAACAGACCTGCCTCCATAGTCAGATCATTTAGGGTGATCTGGTAGAAACATCCGGGCCATATTCCCGAACATATATGAAGGAAGTAGAGTTATCCGTATAAAATATGGATTTATTCTAACAGTCGCCTATGGCGCGGTCAAGGTCGTATCCTTTTAATTAAATTTTCCCACAATTCCTTCGTATCTGCCCAATCCACTTGATGTGACTTGTTACTGTAGCGAGTATGCTCGTATTTCTTCGTCAACATCCTCATATCCCCCGTATCCAAATAGCGGTCCACTTCGAGGGCATATTCCCGCAAAGTCTGATGAGGACGCTTCTTGATTCCATATTGCTCGAGTAACCAAAGCAGGCGATGGTATGCATCATCAAAGACATGCTCATCATCATCCTTGCGTTTTCTGAAACGCCACAGGAAGTATTTGTCCAGCCAGTTTTTACGAGTCAAGAACGCGATTATTCCTGAAATTACCAAAATGATCAGAAGTGATAATGCTCCCCATTTCAACCAGTTGAGGACTTTATCCAAATCGATCGGGAATTGGTATCCGGACGAACCTGAAGAGTCATCAGTATTGCTCGCCTGTTCATTTTGTTCCTCTTGTTCCTCTGGGACATCAGTTTCTGCCGTATTGTTCTCATAGTCCGAGATAAAGTTAGGTAAGTCCAGGAATCCTTGGGTCGGTTCGAATGGAACCCAGCCGACACCTTCAAAATAGACTTCAACCCAAGAATGGGCGTTGGAATTCGTGATCTGGTACATACGCCGGCCATCCTCTAGGGTCTGTTCATAGTCCCCACGGGTAAATCCTTTCACCCACCTGGTCGGAATTCCGATTGTCCTTAACATAACGGCCATAGAAGACGAGAAGTTATCACAATAGCCGAGTTTCGTTTCAAACAAGAATTGGGCCACATAGTCATCATTTCCGCCAGGAACAGCTACATCCGTCGTATTATATGAAAATCCATTTCTAGAAAAGTATTGTTCAACAGCCTTGGCTTTCCCATATGGATCATCTTCATCAGCGACAATCTCTTCGGTAAGCTCCTTGATCTCCTCAGGCAGATCCTCCGGCAGCTGAAGGTAGCGTTCCGTAATTTCAGCCGGATAATCCGTACTGCTATTGCTT
This sequence comes from Pseudalkalibacillus sp. A8, assembly GCF_045920555.1. Taxonomy (NCBI): domain Bacteria; kingdom Bacillati; phylum Bacillota; class Bacilli; order Caryophanales; family Fictibacillaceae; genus Pseudalkalibacillus; species Pseudalkalibacillus sp. A8. The sequence goes on along the minus strand of NZ_CP174509.1, from coordinate 373,816 downwards.
AACATCGCTTCTGAAAACTGAGGAACTTTATAATTGACTGTATATTCCCCAAGCCCCGACTCATCAGCTTGGTCGAATGTCTTTAACTTATTCGTGATCGTATTCATTTGGTAGATCCGGTCCTCTTCAGTTTCAATAGACTGGAGTTCACCAGGGAAAATGACGAACGGGTATAGATTATTCCGTAATACTTCTACCTCAGCAGTCAAATCTTCTGAACGTACATTGTCATTGTATGTGACTGCATGAATGGAATCTAATGAGACATCATCCGGGTTGACAGACTCGCTTGGTGGTTCTGCAGGTTCTGTGTCCCAGCCTAATCCTGTATAAACTTCCTTCGATTCCACCCGCCAGTAATGCAGCTCTTCAATGGTCGTCATGAAAATCGGTGAGTCATCGTAAACGAAAGGGCCTCCTAGACGACTGTCATTTGTTCCATATCCGATCTTTTGGATTCCTCTACCAACACCCGGACCAGCCCCTTCATCTGTCTGGTTCCCGACAGCTGTTATGAACGGCACTGGATCAGGCCATTGCGGCGCAGCCTTTGGAGCCAGATATCCGAGAAAAGATGAAAATGCAATCAATATCGCAAGCGGCACAATCCACATCATCGGGAATTGGTTTTCATTGACTCGGAATCCCTTCAACTCGATGATCCTTATGAACCTTAGAATCCCTAAAAGCACGAAACCGATAATGACTGTTCGGACGATTGCACTGGAAGCATCATAAACTGTGAAGGTATCGACAACCGTTACATAAAGGACCGTTATGATGAAAAACAAAAAGATGCGCCGTGCTTGAATCAACCAGTAGTGCATCAAATAGCTGATCAGCCACAACAATACCAGGAACAAAAAGGTTCGGCTGATGCTGCTCATGCTATCCCAGTCCCTGGAAAAGGCATGTTTCATACTTCCGAAAAGATCGTCGAACAGATAGCTCACCCATTGGAAATCAAAGAAAGGGACAGGAAAATAAATCGAATGCAAGGCATAGAGAAGTGCTACTAATTTAATCGGGAATGCCACCCAAACTGATAATTCAAAGTACGACAATGTAAAAAGGAAAGCGGAAAACAAGACGAAAATCGATAAGTAATCTGTGTCGGTAAATGTGGACAATGGCCGTAACCATTCCCAAAACAGTAAGAATCCAAGCATATACAACAAGAACGAACCTACAGAGAACTTCTGTTTATCGTCATACTGTGGCATTTTTGACACCCGCTTTCACGACTTCACTAAAATCATCATGGTTCACTGGATATACGGCAATCTCGCGAGCTCTTAACCTTGTTAAAAGATTTTTTTCTTCATCTGAAAGTGTCCTCTGTTTTGCTATATAGAAAAAGATTGTTTGTATTTTATTTGCAGCCATTCTCTCCATCGTAAAGACGAATGAATCAGACAGGTCCGGGCTGATCAGCAGTACGGTAACACCCTTGGACATTTCATGGGCTTCCCTTTTCAGAATATCCGTGAGCGGTGTTTTCGTATCAGGCTGTATACGTGCTAAATGGTACATGAGCTTCGCTTCGTAATTTTGACCTGTTTGGAAAGACATGTTCGTATGTTCTTTCGAAACACTGTGGAATTCAACCGAAGTCCCTTTACTGATCGAATATTTCAATATCGACGCCGCTAGGGAGACAGCCCTTTCAAATAACTGCTGTCCATTCCTATGATAGCTTGGATGACTCCCGTCCAGAAAGATGACGAAATCATCATTCCTTTGAGTTTCGAAAACCTTCGTAACCAGTTTGTTCGAGCGTGCAGTCGCTTTCCAATGCAACCAGCTAAGCTTATCGCCAGGTGTATAATCCCGGATGCTGACAGCCGAGGTGAAATCCTGGTGAGCTTGTTTTCCTGACCTTTTCATTCCAGAAGGATGCGTTTCGAATATATTCCATCCTGCCAACGAATGAGTCTTGGGATAGACTTGTATCGTTTTCTGTACAGGGATCTGTATGGATTTTGAAATGAACCCAAACAAATCCCCGGTCTCCAATGTCACTGTTTTAAACCGATGGATCCCACGTGGAATCGGCTTTACGAGATAACTGAAATTTACCCTTCTTTTAAAAAGAGGGAATAATAGAGCTTTTGCCTGAGATTGATAGCTATATCCCTGATCGTCCGCATGGGGAGCCATCAGTCTTGGAAGCTCATCTTTCACCACTAAAAAGAACAACGGTATCGGAAATCGGCTGTAGATCTTGATGGTGACTTTCATTTCTTCTCCAGAAATGAAGTTCGATCTCTCAATGTGCCGTTCAACAGAAATCCTTGATAAACGAAATGTCAGTATGAAGAAGGTATACAGCACAAGCGGCAGTACGGAATAGAACAGAAACCAGCTAACGAATCCACCTTGGAACATCGCATAGGAAAATGAACCTCCTAACAGCAAAACGAGACCTATGATCCCGAACGTTGTGCGATATTTAGCCAGTTGTTCTTTTATCATGCTTTTTCTTTCCTAAGCACTGGAACTGGCGTACGTTCCAATATTTCATTGACGATCTTTTCAGGTGTGTAACCATCAAAGCGAGCTTCAGGCTTCAAAATGATCCTGTGACATAGTACGTACGGCGCTAAATACTTCACATCATCCGGCACGATATAATCCCTGTTTAATAACAGTCCATATGCTTGAGCTGTTTTCATGAGCGCTAAAGAACCACGTGGGCTGACCCCGAGATGGATTCCGCTATGCTTTCTCGTACGAACGACTATGTCAATGATGTACTGCTTTACCGTTTCCTCAACATAGACGGATTTTACTTGATTTTGCAATTCCAGCAAATCATCCAGCTGAAGTACAGGCGTTAACTCTTCGATCGGGTGTTGCCTTTCATTTCGTGTCAGAACCTGAAGTTCTTCACTCGCAGATGGATAACCCATATTTATTTTCAAAAGGAACCGGTCCAACTGCGCTTCTGGTAATGGATATGTCCCCTCGTATTCGATCGGGTTCTGGGTCGCCATGACAAAAAAAGGCTTCGGTAAATGATGGGTAAAACCGTCAACTGTAATGCTCTGTTCCTCCATTGCTTCTAAAAGGGCTGACTGTGTCTTAGGTGAAGTCCGGTTGATTTCGTCGGCAAGGACGATGTTCCCCATAAGTGGTCCAGGACGGAACTCGAAGTCCATATTCTTTTGGTTATAAACGGAGACACCGGTCAAATCTGAGGGTAACAGGTCGGGCGTGAATTGGATCCGGTTGAATTTCGCCCCTACCGATTGAGCGATGGAACGGACCATCATCGTTTTTCCGACACCCGGTACATCTTCCAGTAATATGTGTCCTCCGGTTAAAAGTGAAATGATACTTAATTCGGTCGCTTTTCTCTTTCCGACCATTACTTTTTCTACGTTTTCCACTATTTTTTCTAATTGTGGATGATATGACTCATATCTGATGCTGTTTGCTGACATTGAATAAAATCCCCCTCTGGCAATCTACGTACGGCCGTGATCGTCAAACCTTTATTGAAAACCTGAAAAACCTTCCCTGATGGGTGTTATTCTTCAGGGTTTATCCCATGACACTATGTGAAAAACTCTAATCCATTATAATTTCGGAACAGATTGACAAAATCCTTGTTTATTTGAAATTTTCACTCATATTGTAACAAATTGGTATGTTTGTGGATACGACTGTATGAGGATTTACACAAAATCCAGTGAATTTAAATATTGTGGAGTGATGTGGGAGGATGGTAGAGGTAAACTCCCAACGTTGTATGTATTCCCGTCAGTACGAACTTCAACCCTTTTATTTACAAAAAATAAATAACCCTACACTCCTTTTTCCGGAGTATAGGGTTCCTGATCAATCTGCTACTCGATCGTCGTTTCTTCTTCTAAGGCCTAATAGTCCCAACAGTCCTGCTAAACCGAGCCATTGCCAGTTTCGATCTCTAGGAGCAGCGGTTTCTCGAATTCCAGTACGGTCATCAACGTCGCGGATGCCGACCCTGTCATTGTCCTGGTTTGTACGGACTCCAGTTCCGATTCGGTCCTTACCGTTGTCCTCATTCATGATTCGGTTATCATCATTGTCCATATTTGCTAATGCTGGCGCTCCTAGTGAAGTAAAGACTAGTGCAGTTGTAAAAAGAACGGCGATCAACTTTTTGTTCAACATAAGAATCCTCCTATTATCGAGATTTTCAATGCAGTCATAGATTAACCAAAAGATTAATCTTTATGCAGAAAATCTTTAGGAGAAACAGAAGTTGAAGCCTTGAATCAATCGGCAATTTATTTTTGACCAGATTTTATCATATATTCAAGCCCGTCATGAGCATTCCTGAATGTTGCGATATCATTTTTAATGAGTCCAAAAGACATGGCTAACTTAGATGTAATACCAACAATGATGCACTCTGTCCCAATCAACCATAAACATTCGTTTTTGGATTTGATGCTTACACTCTCATCAAACGAATTCAACCCACTCAAGTCAATCAATGCATATTGAACACCTTCTTCAGCACATTCATTTAGAACAAAAGAGGTCAAGTGTTCAGAGCGTTCCTGATCAAAAGCTCCTATTAAAGGTATAGCGATTGTCTTATCCCATATTTTGATGATCAAGGTGGACAATTCCTCGATCAATTTATCCTTCCTTATTTCTTCTTCTGCTTTCGTAGTTACGTCCATCAGCTTGACCACGTATCCATCTATCTTTCCACTTTCGTTTTTGATAGGAGTGACGATTATATCTGCCACAAATTGATCACGAATGTTGATCCGAGCACGATGGGTATCAGAAAGCTGCTTCATCATTTCTCTTTGACGTTACGGATATTTATGGAACATATCCATATTCATACCAATCATTTCTTCTGCACTCCTGAGGCCGTATTAAGGGAGCTACTACAGAAAGAAGCCCATTGCTCTGGCATTCATCCATTTAACATTATCCTGTATTTTCAGTACTTCTTTCTTACTTATAATTCACATTGATAAAGAAGTTTAGTGTTAACCAGAAAAGATAATACAAATATGGAGGTGGTTATCATGGTTAATTTTCTGATCGCAGCAACTACACTATTCATCTCAATTAATCTTTTTTATTTTTTCACTAACAAAACGTATCGAAAAAGTTACTTCAGCACTGCTCTTTTTCTTAAACTATTCTCTGTGTTGACCGTGGTTTTGATTGGATTCGGGCTGCTGTACTATCTTTTATCGTTAAAAGAGGTCATCTTAGTGGACAGCCTCTCGGATCCCCAGACAATTGAGCCTACCTTCTTGGATCTCTTGTACTTTAGTGGTGTAACTCTGTTATCAATCGGTTATGGAGATATGGTTCCAGTAGGAAGTGCCCGCTTCTTCGCCCTTCTCCAATCGGCCATCGGTATTCTCTTGCCGACAGCCTACTTTATGAAGGCGCTCGATTCATCAGAAAAATCACAGGAAAATTGAGGTATGGCCTCCTAAAAATAGATAAGCAGAAATTTGAATTGTCGATATCCACTCAGAATTTGTAGATATTTCTCGGGAAATTGTTGAGATTTGACAAAATGGTGTTTAATTCTTGGAACAAAGATACTTCGAATCTCGGATGCTGCTCCCCCTTTAATATATCGCCTGGCGATACGACACAAAAAAACGCCTCCGATTAAGAACCTTTAATTAATTGCGGTTCCGAGGTATATTATTATATGTATCGGGTGGCGCTATATCTATGCAAGTGAATCTTAATACATACGGTATTACCCAGCGTGTTTTTCTGTATCGTGTAGCGATAAAAGTATACGATGTCAGATTGAAATCAAAGATACCCCGATTTTTAATCTTCATATCGCCTGGCGATACGACACAAAAAAGAACCGACCAAACTTTTTCTGACCAGCTCATTAGGGGTACTTCTGTTTTCAAATCGTTTCATACATCGATTTCTATCAGGTCCATATCGCTTACACATTTCTCCAATGATTTTCAATGCCCCATGTCTTTTAGTGAATCCGATACATTTAAGTAAAAAATAATAAGGATATTATTTTCTGAATAAAGAGAAAAGCCCGTTCCATTTGCCTTTAGGTTTTTGTATCGCTTCTTCTAAACGTTTATTAAAATCATTTTGTGCACGCCATTCTTTTATCTGCTCCTGCCTCATACTTTGTAGTTCTTTTTGCAGGAGTTCACTTTTTTGCTTTTCCTGTTGAAGTAAAGTTTCATAATGATTTTTATCCTGCTGCAATAATGTTTCGTAATGAGCCTCTTGTTGTTTGGTCAAATTTTCAATTTTAACATTCGTTTTTTGTGCTGAATTTCCTATATTGGAACTTATAGCATGATGATCTTGCTGGAGTCGGGAAACCGTTGTTTTGAGCTGTGACATATCGTTTGTCAATTGGACATTCATTTCACGTGTAGCTGCAAGTTCATTGACGACATACTTTAAGACCTCTTTCAATTGATTAGGGTCATACGGTACATTTTCATATGTATCGGCTAGCGCTATGTCTGTTTCATTGGACGCTTTTAATTTTTCCCTTTGTTGATCCACAAGGTCTTTAGCCGTATCGTCAAGGGGCTTGTCCGTATCGCGTAGCGTTATAAGTGCTCCGATGTCACTTTGAACAAAGATACGCCGATCGCCATCTTTCAAAAACTCGTATCCATTCCGTTCTAAGATTTGTCCATACTTTCGGACCGTAGGAGTAGCGATTCCCACCTCTTCCGCTACTTCTTTGGTTGAGAATGCTTGTTCATTCGGTTGTATATCGCGTCGCATATCTAGCCTCCTTTTCTTTTAAATATGACGGTTTTCAACATTAATTGCAAGTTATATCGCCAAGCGATACGAAACAAAAAAGAAGAGCTGATCAGCAATTTTAACAACATGAAAAAGACTACCTCCTTATCCGTATGATATGCTCCCTTAAAGGTAGACACATTTAAAAATACAAAAAACCCGAATGTTAGACACCTTTTTTTGAAGTGTCCACCATTCGGGTTAAAGTCCACAAAATGAAATTACCTTTCTATTTTATTGCCTTTATTCACCTTCGCTTTCACTTTATTAAACACTACCGTTGAATCCCATACATTTAACCCAAAATACCCCTCTTTAAATGTGGAATCCTTTATGTCAATCACTAGTTTTTTGTCCAAATAAACTTTCATGCGGTCACCTTTCGTTTCTATCTTTATGCGATAGTCTCGATTGGCTTTTAACTTCAACTTACCATCGTCATTGTAGGTAGCCAGGTCGATTCCCTTTCCATCTAAAAATTTGATAAGTTTGACTTCTTTATTTTTTACATCAATATTGGCTGCATACCCGTTCTTTGCATCAGGATCAGAACGAAAAACCAAAGCACCTGCGCCTACTAAATTATCAACTAAATCTTGTTCAGGGTCGTCCGGATGGGAGTCGGAATCCAGTACTTTAATATCTGCTTCATACCGAAAATCTTGTCCTTCTTGAGCCGATATATTAAAAGAATCGCCACTGCTTTGGCCTTGTAAACCTTCCCTAGTCTCTGCCCAGCTCCCCGAAACAGGCTTCCAGCCGGTTAAATTTGTTTTAAATCTCTTATCTTTCCAAATACTCTTTAATGGGTAAATTTCCAAAAAATTTAAGGTAACCTCTCCGCCTTCACTATATATCTCCAACCCTTTACTTGATGGATCAGGAAAAATTTGATCGGTGATTACGGTTTCTCCATTAGTTCCGAATACTTCAACAGCTGAGCGATCAACAAAGATATGCATTTTCACTTTACCGTCTGATGCTGTCAGCGGGCCATCATGCCTATCTCCCACTTGATCCCCATAATCAAAATCATCGGAATTTGCACGATCAACAAATAGCTGTTCCCCTGTAAGATCGTACCCTATTTTAGTGTATTCTTCTCCATCTCCTTTACGGACTTTAAAACCAAACTCCGATGCATTCGTATTGGAAACATCGAATTCGGCGATCATTTCATACGCATCTCCTGAGAAATCAGAAAGAAGGCTGCTGTTATTTGAAATTACTACATTATCATAGAAAGTCATTTGGCTATTGTCTTGAATACTCTTTAGAGATATAGGCGTTTGTTTTAAACGGGTTCCCTCTTTGGTTTGAGTGAGTTCCATTGTACGCGGTAAAGACATCGAACCTCTCCACGTTGAGGTAGGTGTTGCGTTAGCATACTGCCAGTTACTCATCCAGCCGAGCCAGTATTTTTCTCCATGATCTCCTTCGATACCACTCCAGTCAACGGCAGCATAATAATCCGCCCCGAAATCACTCCATAGCACTTTATCTGATGGATTCTCGTTGGTAAATGTCTTACCATCAAAGTCACCAACAAAGTATTGCATACCGGATCCACCAGCAGGGCCCCCGTCATTGATACTTACTTGAAGCACCCACTTCGTATTATGAGGGTCTCCATCAATCGGCAGTTCCACTAATGTTGGACATTCCCAGATGCCGCCATTACTTCCATGGGTTGAATTAATCCACTCTCCTGACACCGATGTCCACCCTTCAATCGTCCCGCTTTGTTTGGTGTCATCTTTTTCAGGTTCTTTAGCTACCTGGTCGACCTCATCAGGTATCGGCCCTTCATTATAAACATTGAAATCATCGATGTTGATATGACCCCACCCGCCTGTAGCCTGATCCACTGCTTTAATATAGAAAACTTCCCCCACATATTCAGAAGCATCCCATACATAACGTTTATACGTTTCGTCATCTTGAAACTTCGTGTTAGCCTGGCGAATTATTTCCTGTCCGTCAGAAGCTCTAACCAAGGATACATAGCGGTTACTGATATCATTCCCTCCGCCTAACAAAAAGTTGATTTCCCCGGACCCGCTTAACTTAAAGTAAGAGGAACGCAACTCGCCTATTGCACCATCTCCATCATGAAGATCCGAAAATCCCCATAAATGATAATTCCCTTGAGGTTCAAAAGGTCCACCCCAGTAGTGGCTTACATCGGTAACATGATCATCTGTAAAAGCGTCTCCTTTCATAGAGGTCCATCCTGTCAAATCACCTGTTTTAAAATCATGGTTCACGATTTCCTTATCAGAAGTTCTGATGTTTTCCCACTTTTTCACATTTTGAAATAGTGTGGTAGAGTTCCATACATTTAACCCAAGGTATCCATCTGTAAAAGTGCCATCCTTAATATCATGAATGAGGGTGTCATCAACATAGACTTTTATATTATCGTCATATGCATCGATTTTTAGGTGATAAGTCTGGTCCGTCTCTATACTCATTGATTTTTCAGCTAACACGGTGATTTTCCCGTTCTCGATCTTCATCAGCTTTGCCACATCGTTTAAAGCATCAACATTGGCAAAGTAGCCGTTTTTTACATCTTGGTCAGCACGGAAAACGAGAGCCCCAGCTCCTCCTTCTCCTTGACCTTTTGATACTTTGACTTGCGATTCGTACAAAAAGTTATCGGCTGTTTGACCACTCAAAGTAAAGGCATCTTCTTTAGAAGTCCCTGTTTTCCCCTCTAAGGAGTCTTCCCAAGATCCGCTGATCACCTTCCAGCCGGACAAATTAGTTACGAAGTTGGATGTGTTTTTAAATTCGACATTACGAAATGAAGCCGTTGAGTCACTTGATGTCAACCCATAATATCCATGGGCAAATGATTGGTCTTTCTGCTTTATCACAAGTTGATCATCCACAAAAATTTCGATGTTGTCTCCATCAGCCACTGCCCTGACATGATACGTCGATGAAGTTTCCAAGTCCATTGGTTCACTAGTCAGCTCTTCCGTATCACCATTCACATTTTTACTTAATGTCACGCGGTCATTTTTTGCATCAATACTGGCGATGTACGCATTGTTTCCTTCTTTGTCCGATCGAAAGACTAATCCGCCGGAGCCCTGCCGGTCATTCTTTTCATTAAGGGTAACATCACCTTCATAACTGAACGAGCCCCCGGTGTAGTCAGACATCGCGTACGATACCCGGTCAAGATTATTGGATTGGATACCACCATCTGGGCCGAATTCGCTTGCAAATTCCCATTCTTTTAAATCGGGAGACGTATAAAACATGATCTTATCCTTGGCCGCAAGCGACATTACCCACTGGCTGGAGTCTTCGTGCCAGAAAACTTTGGGATCACGCCAATCGGGTACAGGAGGATCAGGCATCACGGGGTTGCCTTCATACTTTTCCCATGACCTTCCATTATCAAGACTGTAAGCAATACTTTGCACTTGTCCATTTGGGCCGGAGTGGGTAAAAATAGCTACCATTGCTTCCCTCCCAAACCCTGCCGTATTCTTCCAATCTATTACGGCACTACCTGAGAATATATGGCCATGTTCGTCAGGATATAAAGCAATCGGCAGGTGTTCCCACTTCACAAGATCTTTACTTACCGCATGTCCCCAGTGCATCGGTCCCCAAGTTGTACCGTAAGGATGGTACTGGTAGAACAAATGGTATTCTCCTTCGTAATACACCATCCCATTGGGATCGTTCATCCAGTTTGCTTCAGGAGAAAAATGAAATTGGTTTCGGTAGGGCTCTTCATAATATCCTGCGTCATCCGCAAGCACATTTGCTGGTAAACCTACAACAAGCAAACAGATAAACAACGAAAACCATCTTTTCCATGCATCTTTATCTATTGTAATCCCTCTCCTTGCTTTGAATTTTTTAGGAACGTAACCGGTCAATTAACACTGCTGATACAATGACTCCCCCCTTGACGACAAGTTGCCAGTAATAGCTGACATCCATTAGCGTAAGACCATTAGTGATGACTCCCATAATCAACACTCCAATGATGGTGCCCTGAATCTTACCGACACCGCCTGTTAATTTTGAACCACCTAAAATAACCGCTGCGATGGCATCAAGTTCATACATATTCCCTGCCGTCGGCTGACCTGAGTAAAGTCGTCCAGCGAGGACAACACCGCCTAAACCAGCGAGTAAGCCGCTGATAGAATAAACATTTACCAATGTCTTTTTCACTTTGATTCCGGTTAATCTAGCCGCTTCTTCATTCCCGCCAATCGCATAAATATGGCGTCCAAACATCGTGTATTTTAAAACAAGAAACATAACGATATACACGAGGATCATTAAATAAATGGGTGTAGGAATCGATAAAATAGAACCTGACCCTATGAATCGAAAGGTATTAGATTCTAAGACAACCGGATAGCCTCCACTTGTGACATAGGCCAGACCTCTTACATAGGTCATACTCGCTAATGTTACGATAAAAGCAGGCAGGCCGATTTTGGCTGTAAAAACGCCATTAATGAAACCCACAAGATAACCAGCTCCAACACCGAGCAGCATAGCAAAAATCGGATTCATTCCTGTTTGGGAAGCCATGACCGAAACGACTCCGGATAGTGCTACAATGGATCCCACGGATAGATCAATACCACCGGTTAAAATAACAATCGTCATTCCTGCAGCTAAAATGGCAGTAACCGATACTTGTTTTAGGATGTTTGTCAGATTGGACGATTCTAAAAAGTTTGGTGCCAATACGCTCATTACTATACATAGCAAAATTAAAATAATGATCATCCCAAGCTGATTCCAGACGGTTGAAGCATGATGAGCGAGCTTGAACCGGGGCTGGACAGGCGGCTGGGCCGTTGGCTGCTGATTAGTCGACAGAATTGATTTCAACTTTAATTCCCTCCCGTTGCGTAATGCATAATGCGTTCTTGAGTAGCTTCATTGTTCTGAAGGTGCCCGGTGATCCTTCCTTCGTTCATAACAAAAATCCGATCACTTATCCCAATCACTTCAGGAAGTTCAGAAGAGATCATCAAAACCGCGAGCCCGGCGTCGGCAAGTTCCGAAATAATTTTATGAATTTCCGTTTTAGCTCCTATATCTACCCCACGTGTTGGTTCGTCGAGCAGCAGTACTTTAGGGTTTGTTGACAGCCATCTGGCAATAACCGCCTTTTGCTGGTTCCCACCGCTTAAACCAGAAATCGACTGATCGGGTGAGGCTGTCTTGATTTTTAAGTTTTGGATATACACGTCAGCTGTATGGTTTAAAGAATTCCAATTAATCTTCAGGTTCTTTTTATGCTTTTTTAATTCCGCCAGCAAAATGTTTTCTTTTACGGACATATCAAGAAATAATCCTTGTTCCTTCCGGCTTTCTGGTACGAGAGCAATCCCATACTTGATTGCATCGATCGGGGACTTGATTTGCACCTTTTCTCCCCCTACCCAGATTTCTCCCTGATGGATATCCGAGGCGCCAAAGATCGACCGGACAAGCTCTGTTCGACCTGCCCCGACTAGTCCTGCAAATCCGACAATTTCCCCTGGATAGATCTGAAAAGACAGATCCCTTACAAAAGTATTATCACTTAAATTTTTCACTTCTAATGCAGGCTTTTCTTTACCTCCCACTTTTATATAGTTGCTGTTCGACCGTTGAAACAGGCCTTTCAGGTCACGGCCAACCATTAAACTGACTAAATGATCAGTGTTCGTTTCTTCGATAGGACCACTTTTTATCCACTCTCCATCACGCAAAACGGTATAACGATCGGAAATTTTAAAAATTTCTTCCATCCGATGGGAAATATAGACGATCGCAACACCTTGTTTTCTTAAGTCCTTTATGATTTCAAATAGCCTGTCAATTTCTTTATCCGTTAAAGAGGCGGTCGGTTCATCCATAATCAAGACTTCAGCTTTGTATGAGAGGGCTCTTGCGATTTCCACCATCTGCTGCTGGGCTACACTTAACGTCGAGACTAGTGTTTCTGGCTTTAAATCTGATCCCATGGAAGTCAACACTTCCTTTGCTCGTTTATGTACTTTTTCCCAGCGCACCATGCCGAATTTATTTCGGGGGTATTTTGTTCCCATCAAGATATTTTCACTGATGGTCAGGTTAGGGGCCAAGTTAAGTTCCTGATGGATCACACCAATGCCCATTTTTCTTGCCGTCATCGGGTCCTTCCAGGTAACTTGGTCATTTTTATAAGTGATTGTTCCACTGTCTTGGTCAGGCATATAAACGCCCGAGACTATTTTCATTAAGGTAGACTTTCCGGCTCCGTTCTCTCCCATTAAGGCGTGGACTTCACCAGGGTATAGTTCGATGTTTACATTTTTCAACACCGTTGTACCAGAAAAAGTTTTGCTAATCCCTTCCATCTTTAAGATAGGCATTCTTGCCTCTACTTTTTCCTGCATAATCATAGCTTTTCACTCCTTCCTTGATTGAAATGACGGCCCTTGTTGAAACCAAGGACCGTACGTTCGAGATAAAGATTACCAGCCTTTATAGGAATCTAAGTTGTCTTGGGTCACTAAATCTACTGGGATTTTGATCACTTCTTCGATAGATTCACCATCCAATACTTGGATCCCAACATCTATTGCTTTTTTGACCATTTCACCCGGATTCTGGGCTGATGTTCCTGCAATCGAACTTCCCTCTTTCTTCATCGCTTTAATGACATCAGGAGAACCATCGACACCAACGATGTAAAACTCATCCTGTCGGCCGGCCTGCTGCTGAGCAATCTCAGCCCCAATGGCTACAGGGTCGTTGTTGGCAAAAACAGCATCAATGGTTCCTGGCTCATTCGCTTGCAGAATGCTCTCCATCACCTGTAATCCTTTTTCACGATTCCCTTCACCATTTTGCTTAGCGATAACTTTAATATCAGTTCCTTCAATCGTATCTTCAAACCCTGCAATCCGATCTTTTACAGCGGTAACAGGAGGTCCGTCAATTACAACGACATTCCCCTTTCCACCAAGATCTTCAATCATATATTCAGCCGCCAGAACTCCTGCCTGGTAGTTATCGGATGTAACAGTACCTTCAATCCCTCCACCAGCCCCGACATCAACACTAATGACGGGGATTCCGGCTGCATCTGCTTGAGCAACAGCCCCGGCGATTCCCTCAGAATCAACAGCATTCAATAAAATAAGATCTACCCCTTGCGTAATGAAGTCCTCTATTTGAGAGGTTTGCTTAGCTAAATCTGCATCAGCCGCTTGGATGATAATTTCAGCTCCTAATTCTTCCGCATATTCTCCAGCAGCTTGACTCATCGACACGAAAAACGGGTTTGCCAGATTGTTGAGCGTCAAGCCAATCTTAAGATCTCCTTTATTGTTGCTAGCGCTTTCATTTTCTTGCCCAGAAGTTTCGTTATTCCCACATGCAGACATGAATAGAAGCAGAATTCCCATTAAAATTAGGCCGAACTTCTTTTGTTTGATTTGCATTTTTTATTACTTCCCCCTCCATGGATTATTTCAAGAAACCGATGAATACGCTTACAAATTAACGAACATCTCCCTCCTTTCTGATCACCGTTACACATATTTCATTCCTCTGATTAAAGGAATGATTTTGTTATATGTGTAATAAATTCCAAGATTGGTGGTGATTGTTTATGCTTATTAATGATAATATATGCGTATTTAGTGATTGTCAATAAGTTTTCTAAAAATTTAAAATATAATGAACCTCCTTATAAATCACCGCTCAATGCTCTTTTCCATGATTTTTTCATCAAACAGTTTGAATGGATTTGATTACTTATGATTATTTTTAGCCAAATGAAGACAAACGAGCATAATCGAAACTACAAAAATCAGTAATCGCGCAATCATCTTTTTACTTTAAGACATCGAGATTAGTCTATAATGATAAAAAGAAAACGTTTTCGAAGGGAGAATCGCTGTTCATGTTTATGGAAGAGCGTAAAGCGCAAATTCTTGAATACTTACGCCATATGTCTCGGGCGTCCGTCCATGATTTAAGTCAGCAATTTAATGTTTCAGAATCTACGATTCGAAGGGATCTTAAAGAGCTTGAGGAAACAAATAATATTAAAAGGACACATGGCGGTGCCATCCTCTTACAGCCGGTCAGTTATGAGGCATCAATCGGAGATAGAAAAAAAGATTATATCGCAGAAAAGCAAGCCATCGCTAAAAAAGCGGTAGAGTTCATTAACCCAGGCGATGCCATCCTTCTTGATTCAGGAACTACAACTTATGAACTTGTAAAAGAGTTAAAAACCTTTTCCAACCTTTCCATTGTGACTAACTCAATCATTATCATGCAGGAGCTAGCAGATATTCCTGGCTTGGATGTGATGCTGCTAGGCGGTAATTTACGAAGAGAAACATCTGCATTAGTCGGACCTTTTGCAGAACAATCCCTCAATATGATTCGAATTGATAAAGCATTTATCGGTACGAATGGTTTGGACCTTAAAGAAGGTATCATTACCACACCTAACCTTACCGAAGCTCGTATTAAGCGTATGATGATCACAAACTCCAGGCAAACCATCCTATTGACTGATCATAGTAAAATCGGTAAGGTGAATTTTGCTAAAGTTGCTGATCTATCCGATATCGACTTTTGTATCGTAGACGATCAAGTACCGGACCATTTCGAAGAGGAAATGAAGCGTTATCATGTGAACGTACATATAGTAGAAGTTTAAAACTACGAGAATAGTTAATTCTCCACTCTCACAAAAAGAGGATCCTCTTAAAGGAGCCTCTTTAGTGATTGCGCCTCTATCGTAGTTTATTGAACTATAAGAGCCAGTGCCTCCTTCTCTCCTGATAGATCACTAAAAATTATGGATGAGAACTTAGCCCTCCTTTTCCGCTTAACTCCCATCATCTAAATAATCAATTCCAGTATTCTTATGTCAATCGAAAATCAACAGACCAGCCTGATGAAAGTGGTAAGTATATAGAAAGTATTGCACCTTTTGATGCAAGTCAAAAGAAAGTACACTTAAAGATCCTTGTAGATAAAACAAGTGTTGAGGTATTTATCGATGACGGTAAAGTGGTACACTCCAATCAGGTGTTCCCTCCACTAGAGGATAAGAAAATAACACTTTATTCTGAAGGCGGTCCCGCAACTTTTGAAAATATAGAAATAAAACACTTTGACTCCATTTATGATTAAAAAACTAGCGTAGGTTTTTATGTCACTCTAACGAACGTAAAAGAGGTCACAGGATAACCTGTGACCTTTTAGACCTTGTAGCTATAAGGTTGTTTGGGTAGCGTTACATCATGCCGCCCATCCTTGAGTTAAACAAATTCGCAAAGATAAGAGTGAATACCCTGTTATGATCGGTGTTCCAACTTTATGGTATTAGTTAGAGAAGATATTAATTTTAATGAATAATATCCAGGCAAAAGCCAGGCATAAACGAAGGCTGCACTCTAGTAATTTTAATACTCTGTATGGCCAGCTCGGAATGCCAATGTCTGTTTTTGGAGAGTGTAATTCTGGTCTTCCAAAATTAACACTAAATCCTCGCTTTTTCACGGATATAATTTCGAGCTATAATAGCTTGTTCTAAAGGATTAGCTAAAGATGGGTCTTGTTCAGCTTCCACTAACATCCAGCCTCTATAATCAAGGTGGGCTAATGTTTCAAATATTGGGCAGAAGTCTATATCACCATCCCCTGGAACCGTAAATATTCCTTTTTTGACACCTTCAAGAAATGTCAGTTTTTCTTGTCGAATCTGTTCAGCAATATGGGCTCGTACATCTTTTAAATGCACATGTTTTATCCTAGGGAAATGCAACTTCAGGACATCTAACGGGTCCTCCCCAGATAGAGAGAGATGACCTGTATCAAAAAGAAGAGACACCTTGTCCTCATCAGTCATTTCCATTAACTTATCAATTTCTTTTTTCGTTTGAACCCCTGTCCCCATATGGTGGTGGAATACAATTTCCATCCCCTTACTATGAGCAAGGTCACCTAAACGATGTAAGCCATCAACTAAAAGATTCCAATCCTCTTTACTAAAATGAGGCTTATCTTCAAATAAAGGTACATTTTCTTTTTGAATGCTATGCCCTTGTTCTGAGACGACAATTACTTTAGCGCCCATTTCATAAAGAAAGTCGCGATGATCGATAAATGCCTTCTCGGTTTCCTTATATGGTTTTGTAGTTAAGTATGAACTAAACCAAGCACTGGCTATTTCTATCTCTCTTAACCTAAGAGCTTTTTTTAATACACTGGTATCCCTTGGATATTTATTTCCCACTTCTGTGCCTCGGAAACCGGCGAGAGCCATTTCACTTATACACTGTTCGAATGTATTGTGTTTGCCCAGTTCTGGCAGATCATCGTTTGTCCACCCTATGGGGCAAATTCCAAGTTTAACAGCATTATCTTTAAACATCCTCTCTACCTCCCGTTCATTATATAGAGAAAAATCGTTTTACAATATATAAAGGAAAAGGAAGCAGTCTCCCTTTTCCTCTTCGTTCTATTTTATACCCAGCGAGTGGTCATAACTTTTTTACGAGTGTAGAATTCTACACCATCCTTGCCATTGGCATGCAAGTCTCCATAGAAAGAGTTTTTCCAACCAGAGAACGGGAAGAATGCCATCGGTGCTGGGACTCCAATATTGACCCCAAGCATCCCTGCATCAATCGTTTCCCGGAACTGGCGGACACTGCCTCCATCTCTAGTGAAAATACAAGCTCCGTTGGCAAATGGAGATTCATTCGTGACTTCTACAGCTTCATCTAAATTCTTAACACGCACTATCGAAAGAACAGGTGCAAAGATTTCATCTTGCCAGATCTTCATTTCTGTTGTTACATTATCGAAGATTGTTGGTCCGACAAAATAACCTTTTTCTTGAGAGGTCTTATCTTGACGACCATCTCTGATAAGCTTGGCACCTTCTTGTTCACCCTTTTCAATATAGCCGAGCGTACGTTCTTTATGCTGGTCACGAATAACTGGTCCCAAGAATACGTCATCATCAAGGCCGTTTCCGATTTTGACCTCATCAGCTTTCTTCTTAAGCTTTTCAATAAACTCATCAGCTACAGAGTCTTCAACGGCAACCACAGAGGCAGCCATGCAGCGTTCTCCAGCTGAACCAAATGCTGCATTAAGAATTTGAGTAGAAGCATTTTCTAAGTTAGCATCATTTAAAACGATTGAATGGTTTTTCGCTCCAGCAAGAGCTTGCACACGTTTCAAGTTCTCTGTACCACGTTTATATACATATTCCGCTACTGGTTGAGATCCAACAAAGGAAATCGCAGCAACCTTCTTATGGTCAAGAAGACCGTTTACAACATCGTGGGCTCCATGAACGATATTAAATACGCCTTTTGGCAGTCCTGCTTCTTCTAAAAGCTCAGCTAAACGATTGGCCAAGAGTGGTGTACGCTCAGACGGCTTCATGACGAAAGTGTTTCCAGTGGCAATTGCCATTGGGAACATCCAGCAAGGAACCATCATCGGGAAGTTAAATGGTGTGATTCCCCCAATAACGCCGATTGGATAGCGGTGCATACCCGATTCAAGACCTATCGCAATTGATGGCAACTGGTCGCCCATCATAAGAGTCGGGGCACCTGTCGCAAACTCAACATTTTCAATTCCCCGTTGAACTTCACCTTTTGCTTCTTTTAAGTTTTTACCGTTTTCAATAGTAATCAATTCCGCTAGCTCGTCCCAGTGTTCAACAAGAAGCTGCTGATACTTGAATAAGATACGTGCTCTTTTCGGAACCGGAACTTCTTTCCAATCTTGGAAAGCTACCTTAGCAACGTTAACTGCATAATCTACATCTTCTTTTGAGGAAATTGGTACTCTAGCAATGACTTCTCCAGTGGCAGGGTTATAAACCTCTTCTGTTTGGTCGCTTTTCGCCACAACCCATTCGCCGCCAATATAGTTTTTTAGTGTTTTCACTTCAGTTGTTACATTACTCATTTAATTTTCCTCCTTAAATAATGATGGTTTTTAAATAAGATTCTTTCCACTCCAGGAAAATCAGGAAATCTCCTGTCTTTCAGCTTTTGCCATAAAATCATCAATTTCATTAGTTGTCGGCATTGCGTCTGAACAACTGTGTCTTGAAATGACGATAGCAGCTGAAGCACTCCCATATTCCATCGCCTTTGTTAAATCCCACTGATTGAATAGACCATAAATAAAAGCAGATGCATAGGAGTCACCGGCACCAAAGGTTTTCAACACTTTTGTTTTAAATATACCGCTCGTATGTGATTTACCATCCTTTGTATAAGCGAAGGAACCTTTTGATCCGTGCTTAATCACTACTATTTCAGCGTTATGACTAAACCACTTTGAAGCAGTCTCTTCATCTGTTTTCTTCTCTTTTTCGAATTGTTCCATCATGTCGAACTCTTCTCTTGTGCCAATAATGACATCACATTTTTCCGCAGCCAGGTTATAATACGTGGCTGTTTCTTTATCGTTGTTCCAAGTGTACGGACGGTAGTCAATATCAAAAATAACCACTACCTCGTGTTTCCTGGCATATTCCAGTGCTAAGAATACAGCTTCTCTCGATGGACTTGCCGCAAGTGCCGTCCCAGAGATATGCAAGGCCTTTGCATTTTTAACATAATCCTCTGAAACATCATCTGTATTCAGCTTTAGATCTGCTACGTTATCCCGATACATTAAGATACTGCAGTCCTCTGGACTCTTAATTTCAGTGAAAGCTAAGCCTGTAACGGCTCCTGTATGATCAACAACTATGTTTGTTGTATCAATATTGTCCCCTTTTAAATAATCCACAATGAAACGGCCCATTTGATCATCTGAAACCTTACCTATAAATCCTGGTTTAAGCCCAAGTCTTGCAGCACCAATGGTAATATTGGCCGGGGAACCTCCTACATACTTTGTGAAAGATTTTGTTTCTTCCATTGGACGATTAAACTGGTCTGCATTTAAATCAATGCAAAGTCTTCCAATTCCAATAAGATCTAAGGGTCGATCTTCTTTAAAATCCAATTTATACACGTGATCCCCTCCATTTCTTAACTCTTAAGAATAGTAGACTCTTCTTTGGCTTTTTCGATTTGAAAGCGTTTAAATATCTTAATCTTACAATATAATACTCTGAGCAAAATTGCAACAGAAAGTTACAAAATATAATCAAAAATTAACCTAAAATTACTCATTATTTGTCTGGAAAGGCTGTTGATCACGCATATTTCTCTAAACTTACTCATAACAGAAAAAAGGCAGCCGCTATTCCAATAGATCCGAAAATCAATGTAAAGGGTAAGTTAGTGACAGTAATGGCATATGGGTTTTGCTGAGTATTTATGGAAGTCATTGTAACCACAACACCATAGGTACCAGAGCTCGCCGTCGCCAAAGCCCCTACAATCAACATTACTCCGATTCCTATAGGGTTGAAGACTTCAAAGAACGGCCCCAAGATTTCAAGCAATACACCAACCGTGGCAACCGGGTGAACCCCCAAAAGCCCCAGCCCTATGTACGTAAATAAAATTAAACCAAGAATAATCACTGGGTATTCTTTAAATGTAATAAACGGATATTGAATCCATGTAAGGGCTTCAGTTTGATTAAGACTCTTTGAAAAAAGAGATAAAGAAATAAAGAGCACGACAAAGTTCTGTAAAGAGTTTGTTTTCTGTCGCCAGGTTTTATATCCAATCCTTAAGAAAAGAAAAACTTTTTTCATGAAGAGCGCCCAAACGAAAGAAAATGGAAAAATGGCCAATGTGACAGCAAGTATAAAACTAAGTTGAAACCATTTGCTTGTTATCATCACCACAGCTAAAAACAACCCTAAAACCATCAATAATTTGAACATTTTCAGATAGATTTCTTTCTTAGCCTGACACTTATCCGCTATTCCGTGCCCCCTATATGGTATGGATCGAAATGAACGCTTTTCCAGCTGCAAGTCAAAGATTAAAACTGTGACCGCTACCAGCAACAGCCAAGGAAGGTAGCTCAAATAACTGACCCCCGTAGCATCAACAACGATACCAACCATAATTTCCATCGGACTCCATATCATTGTCAATGCATAAGCTCGTATCGTGGACCTCGCAATAAACCGATCACGAATTCTTTTTTTTACTGCCTTTAATGAATCTATCATTATCCCTTGAGATAAATTTACAGCTGACAAATTTAAGAACGTCATTAATGTTCCACTCGTAAATACACTTTTAGGGTACAGATCACCGAGATGACGAACATTCACTTTCATAAGTCTTTTGATACTCTTCTCATAACGTCCAATATAGGCAGTACTATTGATCCATGGAAGCATGCTTAAAAAAGCAAGGAGATTCAAATTAGATAAAAGGTACAAAGGAAAATTGTGAACTGGGAGGCCAGCTGAAATAAACATAAAACTTCCAGCAGTTAGAAATAGACCTCCCAAGACTCTAAACAAACGAGTTGCAAAAAAAAATGAAAGCAAAAGCGTTGGTACAGCTAAAACCCCTACTGTCCATTCAAGGTAGAAGATATCCAGGAACACATTTACCAAGTACAAAGCTAAAACTAAGGAATATAGAATAAACAGCGGTCAGAAAGCCATCGCTTCATAGAGATCTCTCCAATGCAAATATACACAAGGAAAGACAATCCCCCTCAACTTCTATTAGAAGCTAGGCAAATAGTTTGTCTATCTGATCGAATTCTTGTTTACTTAAATCCACTTCGAGCGTTTTTAAATTACTTTTTACTTGTTTTCCACTTTTTGCTCCTGGGATAATAACATCGATGGCCTCATGTGCTAGGTACCAGGCAAGTACTAAATGAGGGACTTCGACACCTTTCTGGTTAGCGATCGTTCGCAACTGTTCTACTTTTTTCAAGTTTTGAATGAACGCCTCTCCTTGAAAATGAGGCATGCTTGAGCGCAAATCAGATTCCGGGAACGTCGTATGTTTATCGTACTTCCCAGCAAGGAGACCTGACGCTAATGGAAAAAACGGCACAAACGAAATTTTATTTTCAAGGGTGTAAGGGAAGAAGTCTTTTTCCGAATCTCTCTGGAACAAATTGTATAATCCTTGAAATACATCTACATACCCATCCTGATTGGCTTCTTTCAGCTGATTGAGACTCATATTGGAGACACCGATGGAACGTATTTTACCTTCGTCTTTTAGTTCCTTGAGAGCTCCTACAGATTCACTTTTCGGGGTGTTTTCATCTGGAAAGTGAATGTAGTACAAATCGATGTAATCAGTCTGCAAACGCTTCAAACTATCTTCCACTGATTGTTTAAGAAAGGCAGGGGAGTTATCCAATACCTCCTCACCATTGACGAACTTTTGAGCACCTTTCGTAGCTAAGATAACTTCACTGCGACTGCCCATTTCTTTAATAGCCTTTCCTACTAACTCTTCAGAATATCCAGGTCCATATATATAAGCGGTATCAAGAAAATCTACACCATTTTCAAAAGCTTCTTTGACCATATCCACTCCTTGCTGTTCATCAAGGTTAGGATACAAGTTATGTCCACCGACTGCGTTTGTACCAAGTCCAATGGGTTTACATATAAGTCTGTTTGTCCAATTTTAGTTTTTTCAGCCATTTACATTTTCCCCTTTCTTACAGAAGGATTTATGTTCGTTTGAAAAGGGCGACCAATAATTGGCCCCCTCCTCTTTATGCCTTCTTACTGCTCATGAACTCTCTCATCTTACTTTTAGCCATTTCTTTCATCGCCTCTTTAGCCGGCGTATGAATGTTTCTAGGTTCATAGACATCCGCATTTTCATTCAGAACTTTTCTCACAGCATTTGTCCATGCTTGAATACACTCAGTGTTAACATTTATCTTAGCGTGTCCAAGCTTGATCGCTTTTTGTAATTGATAAATGGGAATACCAGATCCTCCGTGGAGAACAAGCGGTACTTGGGTCATTTCAGAGATCTGTTTCATCTCTTCAAAATTTAACTTCGGCTCCCCCTGGTAAGGGCCATGTACAGATCCGAGAGCTGCTGCCAATGCATCCACATTGGTTTCCTCAACAAGCTTCAAGCATTCATCAGGATTGGCATATTTCACACCGCCGACCACGCCATCTTCCGTTCCGCCGACTGATCCAACTTCAGCCTCTACTGAAACCCCTTTAGAATGAGCGTAATCCACTACTTCTTTTGTCATTTGTATGTTTTCCTCAATGAAATATTGTGAGCCGTCGATCATAACGGAAGTGAAACCGGCATCCACAGCAGCTTTACACCGTTCAACGCTCTTGCCATGATCGAGATGCAAGGCGACCGGCACAGAAATAGACATCTCTTCTACAAGGCATTCCACCATAGAGACTACTGTCCGAAATCCACCGAGATAATCAATTAATCGATCAGATGCTCCCAATATTAATGGAGATTCCTCTTCCTCACCTGCAGCTAGAAATGCTTGTATGGATTCCAGATGATTAATATTAAATTGCCCAACAGCATAATTTTCCAGTTTTGCTTTTAACAGCATGTCCTTCATAGATACCAGCGGGGTCAACACGTTTTCCTTCGTATTCATAGGTATCAATCCTCTTATTTATATTGGTTGAGTATTGTAGTGCTTGGATACTACATTAAGTGTTGTATCCTTAGCCTTTTTAATGACTTCTTCTGCATCCATTTCGTAATATTCAGGTCTGAACAACTCTACAGATACGACTCCATTTTCATAACCAATCTCTTTCAAGGTAGATAAAAGACCATCTAAATCAATCGCACCCTCTCCAGGCCAGACACGGTCTTCATCTCTTAATAAACCAATGGGAAAATCTTCTGTATCATCAATATGGAGAATGAAAATTTTCTTTCCATCCGCTTCTTTCAGAGCTTCATAGCTTGAACCCATGGCATGAAAATGGAAGCAATCAAAGACTAATCCTACATTTTCACGATCCACCTTTTGCACAATATCGTAAGCCTGCTCAAATGTATTAATCGTGCACTCTGGGTGGCCGACAAACTCCAAAGCAACCTTGATGCCATAAGGTTCCGCAATGTTTGAGAATTCTCTCAGCATTTTTACGGCACTATCATCAATTTCCTTCAGCAAAATTTTCTTTTTTGTTACAAGGGGAACAGCGACGACATATTGAACACCTAGTTCACTTCCTGTTTCCACCAATTGTTTAAATTCATTTAAAACTTCTTCTTCATTTTCACGATTATTAAAAAAGACCAAAGCATTTAAGGCTAACGGCTTAATATGATGGTTCTGAAAGAAAGCTTTTAAATCCTCCAAGGAATGGGACTCCAGATATTCAGGAAGTTTATCCATCGAACGTATTTCAATATAATCATAACCGTGCTTATCGCAATAATTTAAGTCTTTCTCAAGGTTTGAGTTTTCAAGCGTTGTCGCCTGATTAAAACACAACTTCATCCTCTATTCCTCCTTAACCGTTAGAAGAGCTGCGTCACATAGATGTACCTATCTGACGCGATTGCTCTTGATAATGACTAATTAACCTATTAAATATTTAATCCCTCTTTAATAGATTTAAGTGTTACTTCATTGGACCATTCCGGTTTATCAGGGTATGCGAATACTGAATTCGTTACAATTCCATTAAACTCCATTTCCCTTAATTTCCGATAGAGTGCTTCAAAGTTTATTTCCCCTTCACCAGGGTTTAAATGCTGGTGAACCGTTACGTTTGCATTAGGTGGATTCACAATATACCGTAATCCAAATGCTGCTTTATGATTAAGCGTATCCGCTATTAGAATATGATCAAGTAAATCTCCCGCTTCTTCCAAGTGTTGTTCTACATCACCAATTCCATCATCATAAAAGAAAGCATGTGGAACAGAATAGACCAACTTAATCCACTCTTTATCTAGTGCCCGAATCATTTTAATAGCTTCTGTATTCAACTCAATAAAATCATGAGGATGGGATTGTAAATTAAGTTTAATCCCCTCTTTTTCAAAAAGTGGCATAAGCTCATCCATTGATTTCACAAAAGCAGCTTCACTTTCAACCGGACGGCTTTTGTCACCTGAAAATTCGCTGTTCATTAAATCTACTCCTAATTCAGAAGTAATTTCAATAGAACGTTTCCAGTTTCTCATTGCCGCTTGGCGTTCTTCTTCATTGGGTGATGACCATTGTTGAACAGGAAGTACAGACGAGATTTTGACACCAGCATCTGAACAATATCTTTTTAGATCTTTGATCAGATGCTTATCAACCTTTGGATATTCATAAAACCAAATAAAATCTTTACGCGGCGATAACTCTACATATTCATACCCTAATCTAGCAACTGTATCGATCGTATCCTTTAAATTTGTATTATCACGATAATGTGACGGATCATATGCTAAACGCAATGTAAACATCTCCTTTTTTAGCTATTTGGATTTAACCGTTTTCTGCTGCATATCCAGCAAGTTTTCGAATATGAAATTTTGAAAGTTTATTAAGGTTAGATACTACTGTTTTTGGAATTGGTAAGTCAGTGTACATGGATGGATCTAGTTATAAATCCACCCTAATTTAGAATAAGAATTTATTTGATAAAGTTTAATTTTCGGACAGCCGTTTCATTTTTATAAAAATCAGGTGTATCCAGGAGTTTAATAGCTACTTCTTTTCCAGTTTCCTGGGCTTGCAGGCAAGCATCAGCAGTGACGGCTGCGATGTATCCATCCCAAGATGTAGGTCCTTGCGGTTCAACATTTTTCTCCAATGAATCAAGGAAATTTTGTAGCTCTTTGTTGTAAGCATTCATAAATCTTATTTTCCAATCATCTAGGATGTTTGAGCTCAGCTTGGATTCTTTACGAACAACTACACTAGCTACTTCTGGCAGTTTAGCGATGCCTTCTTCTCCCATGACTTCACACTGGATATCATAACCGTATTTACAGTTGACAAAGACTTCTGCATTAATCAGTACTCCTCCTTGCGTTTTAAGTGTGAATACCTGTGGGTCCTGTAATTCGGCATGGGAATGTTTCGTTTTTTTAGGGAAGTCTACCCTTACAGACTTATAATTGTCATCGATAAGCCCGTGCAGGGCATCAATTTCATGGATCAATGTTTCTGTTACTGCCATATTCGTTTTGTAATTTTCATCAACACCTGGGTTTCTGTGTGAACAATGGATCATCAACGGATCGCCGATTTCGTTGTTGTCAAGGGCTTCCTTTAGCTGCACATATCCTTCATCGTAACGGCGCATAAACCCAACTTGGACAAGACGTTTCCCTTGCTTTTGTTCCGCTTTGACTATTCTCATACACCCTTCAGCTGTTGTTGCTAAAGGCTTCTCGCAGAAGACATATTTCCCTACTTCAATAGCTAGAAGAACACTTTGTTCATGAGCAGGTCCCCAGCTTGTCACAAAAACGGCATTAATATTCGGATCTCCTACAAGAGCTACATCATCAGGATAGACAGTAGCATCCAAGTTATAGTCTTTTACGGCTTTATAGGCAGACTTTTGATTCACATCTGTAACCGCTTTAACTTTACCGCCTGATAAAATGTTCTCAATTCGATTGATATGCTCCCTTCCAATCGCACCTGTTCCAATAACCCCTATATTGACTGTCATAACAATCCTCCTCTAAGTTTATAAAGCTTTTGTCATTACATTTTCTTTTTGATTTTCTCGTTTCTTGAAATTTGATTCTATTTCTTCTAATGTTTTGCCTTTCGTTTCAGGCAAGAACTTGATAACAAACGCGATTGCTAATACTCCAAGAGCTGCAAATATAAAGAATGTGAAAGACAACCCGATCCCAGCAAGCAGAATAGGGAAGACAAAGCTGATCCCGAAGTTAACCATCCATAGACAGAATACAGAGACACCCATTCCCAGTCCACGGAGTCGAAGTGGAAAAATCTCTGCAAGCATCAGCCAGGTAACAGGAGAAATTGCACCTTGCTGAAAACCTAAGAACATAACAGTTAAAGAAATAACGACGTATGGCAAAACGGTTGTCCCTTCCAGAACTAAAGACGAAATACCAATCAAGAGTAATGCTGTTAATGTTCCGAATTGGCCAACGAGGAGCATCGGCTTGCGCCCGACCTTTCCTAACAGCCAAATCCCCACAAATGTAGCAAGAACGGATATTACCCCATTAGAAATATTTGCTGTTAATGCCGCATTTGTACTAAAACCGGCATCTCTTAAAATCTCTGTTCCATAGTACATAATGGAGTTAACCCCTGTAATTTGCTGAACAATCGCAATCCCTATACCTAAGAACAAGATATGTCGAACCCATGGAACGGTTAAATCCTTGTATGTTGCTTTATCTAACTGTTCTTCCAAAATAACTGTGGCATCAATTTGGTTATATTCACCACGTATGTTCGAATTTTCGCGGATTTTGTGCAACACGCCCATGGCTTGATCTTTTTTCTCATTTTTCATTAGCCATCGTGGACTTTCCGGAAGTGGAAGCATACCGAAGAATAAAACTACAGCAGGAACAGCTGCAATTAATAGCATAATTCTCCAGACGCTGTCGTTCCCTTCCATTGTGTTTCCTAGAATCGCATTGATGGTAAAGGCAAGCAACTGCCCCGTCACAATCATCAATTCGTTTTGTGTTACCATGCGCCCCCGACTTTCGGATGGAGCCATTTCCGCTAAGTAGGTCGGCACAGTCACGGATGCTCCCCCAACTGCAAGTCCAAGCAAGAATCTAAAGATGATCATCAATGTTACAGTTGGCGTAAAAGAAACCCCTAACGTGGCAATAAAGAAAAGTACTGCTAGGAATATAATTGTTTTCTTCCGACCGATCCCGTCAGAGAATCTACCTCCAACAATCGCTCCAATAGCGGCTCCGAATAAAAGGGAGCTCGTAACTAACCCTTCAAGAAAGGGGGTTAAATTAAGCTGACTTTCTTTAGACATATATGGGAGTGCCCCATTAATGACGCCTGTATCATAACCAAACAAAAGCCCACCAAATGTCGAACAAATAATGATGATAAATAAAAACTTACGTGGGGACAGATTTTTTTTCATTACTTCGGCCTCCAGGTTATAACTTTTTTAATAATCAGAAAAATTAAAAATGTAATCGGTCGTTAAGACCTTTATGAACATACAGGAGAATGGAGATTTCCACCCTCCCACCTTTAATTTTCACGCTTAAGTTCTAATACTGCTTCGCTTCCTCAAGCATTTTCATTCGATGCTTGTGTGCTTTTTGAACGCTTTCCTTTTCTGACACTTCCGCTACTCCAACATTCCACCAGCTTTGATAGCCGTCTGTCATAGTCTTCGGTAACACCTTCATGTCGATCAGTGTTGAGACATTCTGTTTTTTTGCATCTTCCAAAGCTTCTTCTAACTCTCCCAGTGAACGCACTTTATAGGTTTTCGCACCATAGCCTTCAGCCACTTTTGCATAGTCAATATTCATAACCTCGTTCTTGTCTGTTCTAAATTCACAATAATAACTGCCGCTGCCATGATCCATTTGCAAATTATTGATACAGCCATAACCAGAATTATCAAACAGCAGAATATTGATTTTTTTATTATATTGAAGGGAAGTAATCAGTTCTGAATGAAGCATTAGAAAACTTCCATCTCCAACAATGGAATATACTTCTTTATCCGGGTTCGCAAGCTTCAAGCCAAGTGTTCCGGAAATTTCGTATCCCATGCAGGAATAACCATATTCCAAGTGGTAAGTATTCGGAACAGTTGAATGCCAAAGCCTTTGCAAGTCTCCAGGTAAAGAACCTGCCGAACAAATAATCACACTGCTCGGATCAATCGTTTCATTTATCTTTAATAGGGCAGTTGTCTGGGGTAGCTCTGTCTTCAAAGCATCTGCATATTCGTTCAGGACTTCTTGCGAAAAATGATTTTTAATCTCAGGTTCAAAGTTTTCTCTGATGTAAACCACTCCACTCAAACGATCCCGTTCTTTTAACCATTCAGTTTTCAGCTCTTGTATTTCTGAGCCAAATTCCGATTCATATCCATCTAACAGCGGCTGCAATTGCTCTAAAGTAAGTTTCGCATCGGCCACTACTTGGAATCCATCCATTTTATAGGACTGCATTCGATTGACATTTATATTGAGAAAACGGGTATTCTCGAAGTCAAAAGCGGTTTTGGAAGAAGTTGCAAAGTCCGTATACCTTGTTCCTACCCCAATAATGAGATCCGATTGCTTGGCTGCTTTATTAGCAGCAAGGGTTCCTGTAATACCCAGACCTCCTAGATTATTTTTGAAGTCTGATTCTACTGTAGCCTTTCCAGCCTGTGTTTCTACTAACGGAATATTATGTTTTTCAGATAGCTCCATTAGAATTTCACGGGCTTGAGAATATTTGGCGCCTCCGCCTACTAAAATGACAGGCTTTTTACTATTACGAATCAACTCTTCCGCGCCTTTCAACTCACGTTCGCGAGGAATCGGGCGGTCCATATAATGAATTCGCTTTTTGAAGAAGTCTGTATCGAAGTCATACGCTTCCCCCTCAACGTCCTGAGAAATTGAGATTGTCGCTGGTCCTGCCTTTGCAGGATCTGTCATAACTTCAAAAGCTCTAATTAAGCTGCTCATTAACTGTTCTGGACGTGTCACACGGTCCCAATATCTTGAAACAGGCTTCAGGGCATCATTGGTTGTTGTTGATATACTGTTTTCTTGTTCAAACTGCTGAAGAACAGGGTCTGGCTGCCTTGTAGCAAATGTATCACCAGGCAGAAACAACACCGGAATGTTATTCGCAAGCGCTGTTGCTGCTGCTGTGACCGTATTAGCAGAACCGGGACCTACAGAGGTTGTTACAGCATAAATTTTTTTTCTGAGCTTTTCTTTGCTGTAAGCAATGGCGGCAAGTGACATTCCTTGTTCATTCTTTCCTTGGATGACCTTTAAATCTCCAGCGTCTTGTTCAAGGGCCTCTCCAATACCTAGGACATTCCCGTGACCGAATATATTAAATACACCTTCTACAAAAGGAAACTCTTCTCCATCCACATGAATATATTGGTTTTTTATAAATTTAATTAGTGCTTGAGAGGTTGTTAAACGAATGGTTTCTTTCATATGCGATCCACCTTTACATTCTTTAGGTTTCATATTTTTATAGATTCTTAATCACGATTTACAATCCATTCATGGTCTTCATCATTATTGAACTTCCACTTCCGGACAGGTCCAGCCATTACATTCAAATAATAGGACGTATACCCATCAGGCACTCCAACTGGATGATAACCTTTTGGAACAATTACAACATCCCCATTTTCCGCTGTCATGGTTTCATCTAATGAGCGATCATCCGTATACACACGCTGAAACACAAAACCTTGTTGAGGATCCATTTCATGATAGTAGGTCTCCTCTAAAAAGGATTCTTCAGGTAAATTATCTTGGTCATGCTTATGCGGTGGATAGGATGACCAGTTTCCGCTCTCTGTATAAACCTCAACAACAAGAAGACTGTTGGCTGAAGGATCAGAGTCCGGTAGAATATTATGAACTTTTCTTTTATTGTTGCATTTCCCTCTATGCTCTACATCAATAGAGTCAGCTTTAATCAACTTAGTGGGAAGCTGTTTTTCGGAAGGTGAATAGCATAAAGCGACACGAGCATTAGTAACCGCTTTCACTTCAAAAGTGCGATCGTTTGAGACATAAACACTATCCGTAGGTTTCTGTTCAAACACGCTGTTACGGGTACCGAGATTCTCAAATGTTTCTTCCCCTTCCTTGAAATCAATCTTACCGGTTAAAGCAACTACACAGCACTCCAAATCATTCAATTGTTCACCATAGAATGCCCCTTTTTCCAAGTCCACTACTTTAAACCGTACATATTCTAAATTGGATTGCTCTTCTGTAATGTCATGGACTATGGTTACACCTTCAGATTTCACCACACGTTGGGGCTTTCTAAGCAAAAGGCTCATTTTCATCCCTCCATTAATTCAATTGCATTAACAAACGCTTACAAAAATAATCACCCAACAGTTACCCTTAAACAATTAGACTACGAGGTTCATTTCCAAATATGGAACTTTTTATATTAACTTTTGGTTAACTTATTGTTAAATCATGATACAACCATAATATATAAAGCGTTTTCAGTCAACCGTTTTCAGAATATTTCCTTCACTAAATTAGTTGAATCCATAATAGATTACGGGAAGATCAATTTCACATTATTTTTTTCAGCAAACTGATTGTATTTATCTTCTGGTGCTTCATCTGTTACTATATAATCGATATCTTCCATGTCACAATAAGTGGTTAATGAGTAATGATCGAATTTACTGTGATCTACTAGGAGGAAAACCTCTTTACTCCTGTCTACCACCGTACTTTTAATTTGCGTCTCTTGTGGAGAAGAGTTGGTTATCCCATTCGTTAAGGATATGCCTGTAGATGCCATGAATGCTTTGCTAAAGTTATAACTCTTAACCGCTTCTGCACTCTCCAGCCCTGCATAAGACTTAGTAGACCTCTCATACATCCCGCCTGTTGAATAAATTTTTAAATTGCTGTAAGGAGTGGCTTCAAGTGTAAAATCAAGATTATTCGTGACGATAATCAGATTTTTATCCTTTATGAATTCCAATAACTCGACTGTTGTTGTACCGGAATCAAGAAAAATGATATCTCCATCCCCTACATAGGAGGCAGCCATTTCTGCAATTTTAATTTTCCCTTCTTGATTCTGCACTTTTCGATCATGGTAAGGTACAGTAGAAGATTTATTGACTGACACTCCCCCATAAACCTTTTTAAGCTTGCCTTGGTCCACTAATTCTTGGACATCCCTCCGAACCGTGTTTTTAGATACCTTAAATTCTTTGACTAAATCATCTAGTGAGACTGTATGCATCTTTTGCACATACTGAAGTAACTCATTAATTCGCTTAATCTTTATCATTGCAAATGACCCCCATCTTGTTTGTTGTTCGTTATGGAAAAAATAAAACTTGGATGCTTTCTTTACTTCATAATACCAAAATAAGCTCAAAACTTCACCACTTTTTGCGTTATTTTTAGATAAATTGTATTTATTTTTTCGATTTTATGATATGTTTTTGATAAACTTAATCAAAGGAGGAAATAGGATGCCATTAGTTCAGTTTGACCTAGTAAAAGGGAGGTCTAAAGAAGAACTACAATCTTTGTTAGACGCCTCCCATGAAGCTATGGTAGATGCTTTTCAAGTTCCAGAGCGTGACCGCTACCAAATCGTACACCAACACCCAGCTCATGAGATGATTATACAAGATACGGGACTTGGGTTTGAGCGTAGCAAGGATGTAGTAGTGATTTCTTTAACCAGTAGACCTAGAACGGAAAAACAAAAAGAAAAGCTTTATCGAAATTTAGCTGTTTACCTTCAGGAACGTTGCGGCATCTCCCCTGAAAACATCATGGTGTCCATCACAAACAACGGGGATGCCGATTGGAGCTTCGGAAATGGAGAAGCTCAATTCCTAACTGGACAATTATAAATAATTAAAAGATGACCCGGTCTTTTCCCTGGGTCGTCTCCTTTTTTTCTTCATTTCTTCATTAATTAAATATATTCTACATCTCATTCTATCGAAGAGGAATACCCTCTCCCTTTGCCGGGCGCAGTCTATAGGGTGAAAGTCCCGAGCCGGGAAGGCAGTAGTAGCGGTTGGCTCAACGCAAGGGTGTCCATGATGACATGGAATCTGGAGGAAGCGAGCGTTCAGAACCATACCCAATGGAACAACGGATTGAGATGCTTAATCAATATTTAACTGGCTGGTGCGGATATTTCGCCCTGGCAGATACACCAAGTAAATTCAAGGAATTTGATGAATGGATTTGGCGAAGACTCAAGATGTGCGAATGGAAACAATGGAAGAAACCTAAGACACGAGAAGAAAACTTATTGGTCTAGGAGTTCCAAAAGCCAAGCGTATGAATGGGGTAACTCTAGAAAGAAATACTGGAGAATTGCATGTAGTCCAATCCTACACAAAACCCTCGAAAACTCCTTTTGGAGTCATCGAGGGTTGAAAAGTCTGTATAATCGTTATGAAACTCTGCGTCTACCTTAATGGAACCGCCGTATACCGAACGGTACGTATGGTGGTGTGAGAGGTCGGGGGTTCATCACCCCCTCCTACTCGATTTCGAATTACCAATTGCTATTATTTTGCTTTGATATCTGCAACGACACTATTATTTCTGTAAGTGACAGTTACCTTGTAACCATCAGCAGTTACATTATCGAATTTACCTTTCACCTTGTCGGCAGTCATTAAAGTAATGTTTGTAGCCTTTTCTATTTCATAATTAGAAAGATCCAAATTCAGGTCCCCACCATCAAGGTATAACAATCCATCAACATTTAGTTGACTGTTGTCATTATCCATTGCAATATCTAGGTTTCCAGCTTCCACTGTTAAATTGCCATTTAAATTTAAAGGTCCATCTACATTAACTAAAACTGCACCATTTTCTACATAAAGATCGCCTTCACCAAAAGCAGTCGTAGAAGTAGCTTCTAACGTTCCTCCTTGTAGCAATGTGCCTCCTGAATAACTATTACTTCCTGTCAATGTAAGCGTTCCTGTCCCTTGCTTGGTAAGCATACCACTGCCAGTAATATCATTTCTCCACCAATCATGGGCATTAAATCTTCCTTTTGAAGCATCCATATCCACTGTTACATTGCTTAAAAACGCACCATATCCATCAGATGCTGTTACCAAATCAAGTCTTCCCCAACCATTTGACTCGTCTATTACAGGGTAGCCTGATTCAATTTCTGTGGTATACAATACTTCTCTACGTTGTTTATCTGTCAAATAAGGCTGACGAGTTTCCAATAAAACTTCTGCCCCTTTAGGTACTACAGGGTCTAAACCTTTTGTTCCTGTTTGAGGTAATCCGTAAGTAAGTTTTTCCCGATAGAAAGCTTTATTTGCTTCATGATCTTCCCACTTTTCTTCATCGTACGCACTTTTAAACTTATAAGCCTCTGTTACCGTATGTGCATAATTTTTGATGTATCCACCGATTACCTTTTAGGCCGATCAGATATTTCAGATTATCAAGTGGATAAAAGCAATGAATTTGATTCCATAAAAGAAGTGAATAAATTGATGGACCAATACGGAATAGAAGATGCAGCTTTTTTTGATTTGGAAAAGTGGAAATCAATGAGTCCAGAGCAAATAAGGGAATTGGAAAGTTACTTTCAATATTTAGTGAAAAAGTCTAAAAAGCTTGAGGAAAAAGAAAATAAATAAAAGCAGGGAACTTCATTAGGAAGTCCCTGCTTTTGTGTTTAATTAGAGGAGAATGTAATATTCTCCATTCTTTCTATTATAGATGGAATGAACATGTTATTTAGCTCTTGGAGTTGGAGTGGCTCTGAATGCATTTACAGTCTTGTCCATAACAACCTGCGCATCACTTCCCGAATCGAGAATCGTATTTTGAAGAGATTCTTTTTCTACCAATACTGTTGTTACGGTAAGCCGCTCTGATGCTTCGGTAGTCAACAAAGCGTCTACTTGTGCAGAGAAACAAGAATCACTGGTCTTGGCATGAGCCTCGGTAGCAACAACATGATTGTTAGAAACATAATTTCCATTGCCCGAAACAATACGTATGATTACAGGTGTCGCACCTACCGGTTTGATGTTCTCACTATTAATTACTTTAGAAAAGTGATTAGCAATTACGGAATTATCATTGCCACTAATATAGAGGAGACCATACAAATCATCCAAACCATTGTCTATTTCCAGGAATGGAGTCCAAGGTTCGTGATCTCGTAAAAAGTGATTTGAAGAAACCAAGTTTTCCGAACAATTCCCCCTGAACACCACCATGCCTGGATAGAATGAATGAAGTCTATTATTTGTGATACTCGAACGTGTCACACCATCAAAATGGATACTGCTCGCACCTCGTGGAAATACATTATTCGCTGTAATCAAAAGCCCACCAAAATTTTGAGCGTATATTGAATATCCCTTAAAACCGGCACCTATCAAGTTATCGGTTATTTTCGAAGCCTGCCCCCAACCTCGTAGTTCTATACAGTTACCGCATTCAGCTATGAAATTATCATGTATAGTAAGTGCGTCTGCATGGTAAATAGTAACCCCGTGCTCTAAATATACAAACCCCATGCCGGTAATTCGAAATGAATCACAAGCACTTCCAACGTAAATCCCCGTTTTCCCATTAGTATATGTGTTTTCCGGATTCGCTATCCCTGAACCATCTTCAATAAAATGTAAACCATCAATACAAAAGTCGGAAAACTCTACCGAACTTATTCGGGGATTTCCACTTCGTTCAATATAAAATGCAGCCCCTTTATATTCTTCGTCATTTACTTCCGGAGTAATATCTACAAGTACACGACTTCCTCCCGGCCACAATTCATGCAAATCCTCCCATTCATTCTCTGGAGTGTTGAAACGAATACTTGAAGATGTAAACCCGTGACCAGAACCCATAATTTTAAGATAACTGATATCTATAACTACTTGACTGACAAGGTGATAATCTCCCGGTGGAATATAGATAACTCCCCCAGGTTTTCCGCCTTTATTCACATCAGTCTCCACTTGCCTACTTTTTATATCGGCTATAATACTATTGATTACCTCCCCGATATCCTCATAAGGATTACCGATAGGCCATTCCGTTACGTCGTAATAATTTTCGCTAGCCATAAATGAATTCTCCTATCAATTAAATGTGTTTTTTTAAAACTACTTTTTCCTTGATGTAGATGGAAGCAAAACCTTCCGAATTCATGCTTATCCTAGAAATGACAACCTTCTTATTCTTTCAACACCTTCAAGGCCAACCCGAAGTTACCGATGGTTGCAGAGCGGTTATTTTCAATGCTTGGACGAACGATGAGCTCTTCTAGGTCTGGTGTCGCAACGTAACCATTATTAAATTGTTTGAAATACTCGCGAACTTTTGGCATATCTGCCCCTTGAAGGACAGAACCCCCGAAGACAATTTTTTCTGGCGCCATGTTTACAAAGGTGTTGAAAGCAATTTGCCCTGCATAGTAGGAGATAAAATCAAACACCTTGTGATCTCGAGGGAGTGTTTCTCCTTTAGCCCCCGTGCGCCCTTCTAACGTTGGACCAGAAGCAAGTCCTTCAAAGCAATGATTGCTATGGAAAGGACACCCTCCCTCATATGTATCTTCGGGGTGAGCAATAACTGTTGCATGACCCATTTCAGCATGGTCGATTCCTCCGATAAACTTTCCATCTTGGATAGCGCCACCACCGACCCCCGTACCAAGCGTGAAATAAACCAACGAATCAGCACCAAGCCCAGAACCCTTCGTATACTCTCCGTAGGCAGAAGAATTTACATCTGTAGTAAAATACATTGGGATATCAAATGCGACTTTCAAGGTTTCTAAAAAATCAAATCCAGACCAATCCGCTTTAGGGGTATTCAACACATGTCCATAAGTTTCCGATTCTACCTTCACATCAACCGGGCCAAAGGAACCAACACCTATAGAGGCAACATCAAAATGTTCAAAGAAGTTGATCGCTTCTGCCAGTGTTTTTTCAGGTGTTGTTGTTGGAAACTTTTTAAGTTCCTTCACGTTGTAATCGAAGTCCGCCACGGCAACAACAAACTTCGTTCCCCCAGCTTCAATCGAGCCTAATAATTTTTCCGCCATTATGACTTTGCTCCTTTGTTTCACACATCTTTACGATGCTTACCATACAGATTTCAGAGACCATTTATCAGCCTTCAACACTCTTGCTTTCCCCTTTTCAGCAAATAAATCTACTTCTTTGCTTGTAGTGTTAGGGTATATTCTATTTGTTATGACTTGCTCCCCATGATTTACAAATATCTCTATTGACGTAGTGTCGAGGAATATTCTTAAGTTCAATTTCCCATCAATCGTAGATTTATAAGGTGCCTTATA
This sequence comes from Pseudalkalibacillus sp. A8, assembly GCF_045920555.1. NCBI lineage: Bacteria > Bacillati > Bacillota > Bacilli > Caryophanales > Fictibacillaceae > Pseudalkalibacillus > Pseudalkalibacillus sp. A8. Next base: position 337,054 of record NZ_CP174509.1, on the reverse strand, counting down.
AATTCCACTTTCTCCTTCACCAGCTGATGTTAAATCCACGATAATTTCTTCCGCGTTCTTATTTATTTTTACTACTGTTTTTTCTGATCTATCTTTTGAACATCTTAGATTAAGACCAAATACAGGGGAGTCTGAGTTGATCATATCGAACTCAATACATATCTCCGTTCCAATTCCCTCTAATTTCGGAAAACTGCGCTCTCCATATATTTCAAAACTTTCAATGCAATGATGATTCTTTCTTAAGGTTTTTAATTCTTCAACAGGCTGTTGTACAAATATACCATTTTGGTTATAAGTTAATTCTCTAGGAATGGTCATAGCTCCAACCCAACCATCATTCTCAGATGGACGTTTTGAAAACCACATGTCCATCCACCCCATCATAATCCGCCTTCCTTTATCGTCCTTCAATGTCTGGGGGGCATAAAAATCATGACCATAATCCAACAACATACTTCTTTCCTGGTAAAATTTCGCGACGTTATAGTCCATTTCACCAAAAATAATTATAGGTTTTTCATTCTTCTCTCCATACATAGGTGACAAAATAAGAGCATGTTCTTTTCCTAATGGAAATAGATCCGGACATTCCCACATATCCCCCTGTTCTCCGTTACTCTCAGCTACTACTCCTCTATAATCCCATTCTATTAAATTGGATGATTGATACAAGAGAGCTTTTCCTTTCCCGTCTTTCTTGGATCCTACTACAATATAATATTGACTACCGCATTGCCAAACCTTAGGATCACGGAAATCTTTTGATCCATCCTTTGGAAAATGATCAATCACAGGATTTTTAGCTTCTTTGACAAAATGTATTCCATCTCTACTTTTAGCTACACATTGTACTTGCATAGGTTCACGCTCAATAGAATGACCCGTATAGAATAAATACAATTCATCATCTTTTTCTATAGCACTTCCTGAGAAACAACCATGGTCATCTATTGTGCCAATGTCATAGTATTCAGAAGGTGCTAAAGCTATGGGAAGGTGTTCCCAATTGACTAGATCTCTACTTTTAGCGTGCCCCCAATGCATCGGCCCCCACTCTGGAGCATAGGGGTGATGTTGATAGAACAAATGATATTCGCCATTATATTGGATCAACCCATTGGGATCATTCATCCAACCTACGGGTGGCATCATGTGATAATTGAAGCGATATTTAGAGTCTTTCACTATTTCTTGCTGTCGATCTATATAAGTGTTTGCTTTACTAATTTGTTCATTATGATTATTTGTCATAAACCCGCACCTCTACTTTGAAGTAATAATTGAGTTTCTACCCTTTTACAGACCCTAAAGTCATACCACTTACAATGTATCTCTGAACTAGTATCGAAAATACCATTACAGGTAAACTGAAACTAACTGCTGCTGCTGTCATGGGACCTAAACCTAAGTTATATGCTGTTAAAAATTCAGAAATTCCAACAGTAGCAGTTTTAGCATTTGTACTAGTTAATAATAAAGCAAACAGAAAGTCATTCCATGCCAGCATAAAGCAAAATATTGAAGTGGTGGCCAAACCAGGTAAGGATACTGGTAGTATTACTTTTATGAAGGAGGTGAATATATTGCAGCCATCTATTCTCGCCGCTTCATCAAATTCTTTCGGAATATTATTAAAGAACCCCATCATTAGCCAGATTGCAAAAGGAACATTTATGCTTGTGTAGGTTATAATCAAAGCTAAATGAGTATCAATCAACCCCATCGAATTAATAATAATATACATGGGGATGGCAATACTTATCATAGGTATCATGCGAATACATAATGTGATCAGAAGAAATAAATTTCCCAACTTCGATGAAAATCTTGCCAGCCCATATGCTGCCAAAGCACCTAGGAACACCGATAAAATTGTACTGATAAAAGCTGTAATAAAACTGTTGAAAAAGTAACTTAATATCGGCATCTGATTAAACATGGAAATATAATTCTCTATTGATAATTCCCTAGGAAAAAATGTTGGAGAGTTACTTATCGCTTCTGAAGATGGTTTTATAGATGTAAAAATAATGTATATATACGGGCTTATAAACAACAGAGCAAGTATGGTCGTGATGAAACCTATGAACTTTTTATTGTGCTGTCTTATCATTTGAATCAGTGTTTTCTTTTCTTGAGTTGTATTACTGAAAGATCCCATTTTACATCTCCTCTTTACTTTTTGTTAGCTTTAAACATACTTACAAGGAAGTAAGAACTCAGTAACAATAAAAGAATAATAAATAGCACTGCCATCGCACTAGATTCACCAACCTCACCGTACCTGGTTAATGTTTTATACATATAAGTACTCAACACTTCTGAAGAATTAGCAGGACCCCCTTGAGTTAAAACCCAAACAATATCAAATGTTCTTGCAGCATCTACTGTTCTTATTAATATCGCTACAACCATTATTGGAAGCAATGATGGCAATGTAATATAAAAAAACGTTTGAATTTTATTTGCCCCATCAATTTTTGCTGACTCATACAACGTAGTTGGAATTCCTTGCAAACCCGCAAGTAATACCAGCATCATAAATGGTGTAGTCAACCAAATATCAGCAATAATGGTCGATAACAGTGCTGTCCTATCGTCCGATAACCATTGAATAGCTTGCCTGCTCGAAGTGATATTCAGGTCATACAACACCTGGTTCACAATACCAAATTGACTATTCAACATGAATTTCCATATCAAACCAGAAACTAAAGGTGCAATCATTAATGGACTGAGCAAAATTGTTCTAACCAACCCGTGACCTTTAAAACCCGTATTCAACAACATAGCGAAAAATAACCCTAAGATAAGCTCTGCACTCACTGCAACAACAACATAAATCAATGTGTTGGTCGTCGCTCCCAGGAAACGCTCTGATTTGATAGATTCTATATAATTGTTTATACCTACAAATGTACCTGAATCTTGAGAGATCATATCCACTTGAAAGAAACTATCTTTAATCAAGAGCATTACAGGAAAGAATAGAAATATAAGCATAAAAATTCCTGCTGGTGCGAAGAATAAAAAGGATATTTTCGATTCCTTAGTCATAAAATTATCCTCCTTCTAAAAATGTTTTTATTGAGAAAAGGACAGGGAGTCAACCTATCCTTTTCATCTTTATGCTTAATTTACGATACCTTCAATTTTCTCTTTTGCTTCCTCTAAGGCTTCCTGAGCTGTGATTTCTCCTCCAAGCACTTTTTGCACTGCAGGGATTAACGCTTCACTTTCAATTTCTTGCCATTGATCAGTTGAGGGACGGTTTTGAGTTTGTTCAGCTTCCAACGTCGTAGCCAAAGGTGCCAAATGAGAATATTTTTCTTCTTGTCCGTACTCTTCAAAAACAGACTGTCTTGCTGCTACACCTAAAGCATCTGCATAAAGTTCATTTTTTTCGTACATAAATTCTAAATACTCTTTAGCCATATCCTTTTTCTTAGATGAAGACGGGATCACTTGATACCAAGGCCCCGGTACCCCACCAATACCTCCTTCACCTGCAATCATTGGAGCAACTCCAACGTTTCCAGCTACACTGGATGTATCAGGATCATTTGCTGGTACATAGAAATGTCCCCACGCTAACATCATCGCTAAGTTTCCGTTGTAAAATAGTTCTGCAGTCTCAGCTGAAGCCGTTTCCAAAGTATTTTCTGGAACGAGACCTTCTGTTGACACTAAATCATCCAACATATTTAATGCTTCTACATGATATTTATCATCTACAATCACTTCTCCGTCCTCATTCATTATCAAGTTATCGGCTCCCGCTTGCGTTACGTGGTCTAACCAACTTGCCACTGAGTCACCCGAGCTTGCCCCAAAAACCGTTGTTCCGTATAACTCCGGAAAATCTTCATTATTGCCAAAGAAACTTGCTACATCCTTATATTGCTCCCAATCTTCAGGTGGCCCTAATTCATATCCAAATTCAGCTTCAAATTTACTTTTATTATTTTCATCTTCAAATAGATCTTTCCTATATAATAATATTTTCGAATTCGTCCATGTCGGTAACCCGTATACGTTTTCTTCAATCGTTGCCCCATCAATCAAACCTGGAAAGAGGTCCCCGCTTATCTCTTCGGTCACGATATCTTGGATAGGTTCCAAACCTTCATAAAGTGCAGGAAGCCAAATTGTATCAATAGTTGCAACATCAAAAGCACCTGCGCCTGTTGTTAATTCTGTCCTCATTCGATCATATACACCCGTATATGGTACAGATTCAATGACCACTTCATAGCCTGTTTCTTCCTGAAAGGCGTCACTTGTTTCATTCGCAACTGTTTCTGCAGGACTTCCTCCTTCGACTAGCACCGTTAATTTCTGATCACTTTCACCATCACCGCTCTCATTTGAAGAGCTATTATTATTGCTGCATGCCGACACCATAATTGCAAAAATTGATAAAATAATAAGAAGTAGTAATTTCTTATTCATACAATAACCTCCAAAAAATATATTTTGTATTGTTCAATTTCTATATTTTATTTCCACCAAAGGCACTGTTCATCTTCTAAACTAACAATCCTCTACTTCAAAAGTGGTTTCAGATTTTGTGATATTTCATTTTTTACCAATAGCTTGGCTTTGAAAATCATTATCTTTTCGAATAACCAGATATAATGACCCCTTGGTTAAGCTATCCCCCTCCCTATAATCTCTTCAACGATAATAGCTCAATTCTCTTAAAGGTTTGTGTCCTTTAAAAATGACAACCCATTCAGCTGACTTCTTAGTTTCCATACATTCATTAAATTTCATCCTCCTAGAAATTTAATATTTATATAAAAAAGCAAAATGCTTTACATACGTTATTTAATCGATTACGTAATCGATTAAATAATAGAGTGAAAAAAATCTATTAAATAGATTTTCTTATTTTTAGGTGAGCTTTCAATTTAATATGATTCGCCTTTATTTGATCTTTATTATTGATACGATTTAAAATACATTCGGCAGCTTTAAACCCAATATCAAAGGCTGGTTGGTTTACTACTGATAATGGCGGGGTAGTTATTTTAGTCCAATCATAGTTATCGTACCCAATCACAGCAATATCTTTGGGCATTAGCAAACCATTATCGTTAATACATTTAATGGAACCCATCGTCATAATATTATTTGCTATAAATAATGAATCAATATTATTAGTAATAAGTTTCTCGGTTAGATCATAACCAGATTGAAAAGTAGACAGTCCTAATTCAATGAACTTTTCGTTAAACTCAATATCATGATCTTTTAATGCTTGTTTGTACCCTTCATATCTTTCATTTATAGTAGTAATACCTAATTCAGAACTGATAAAACCGATCTTCCTATATCCAGATGACACTAATTTCGATACACCGTCATATGTTCCTTGGAAGTTATCAACCAATACATAATCACCCTTATAATTGAGCGGTAACCTATCTATCATAACAATAGGAAATTGATTATCTAATACTTCCTGAATGTGGTTAAAATTATTATTCGTTGGTGCTAAGATCAGTCCATCTACTAACTGGGTATTAAACATTTTTATTCTTTTTATTTCTTCTTGCATATCTTCTTTAGAGTTACTTAATATCAAGTTATATCCTTTACTATTTAAATTTGCTTCAATGCCTTCAGCAATTGACATAAAGAACGATTTAGAAGTATCATCTTCTTTTACAGGAATCAAAAAACCAATCGTATTGGTTTTCGTGCTTCTTAAGCTCCTAGCAGCAGAATTAGGACGATAATCTAGTTCCTTCATAACTTTTTCCACTTTCTCAGTAACTTTTGGAGAGACATATCTTGTTCCATTAATAACATGTGATACAGTTGCAGTTGAAACCTTAGCTCTTTCTGCAACATCTTTAATTCTAATATTTTTCTTTGATTCACTGCTTCCCATATTTTCACTTCCAACATACATAGATGTAATCGCTTACGTAATCGATTAACTAAATGATAATACTACTTCTCATTAAAATCAACCCTATTTCATTATCAACCTTTCAAAGTAAAACGGTAAAGACTAAACGATGTTCTGGGGACACTTCAAATTATTCATTGTTAAAATATAAAAGATATGTCCACTTCTTGCAATAGAATGAGATAACAGCGAGCTTTCTCAATAATTGACGGAAATTGTTCCTCTCCAAACAATTCCGTTTAAGAAACGGACTTTGTGTCCAAGACTAGAGGGTTTTAAATGTTCTCCGACCTCAATCAAATAATTCTTTAACTGATCTAGAGCGAGTTCTCCAGTTTTTACATCTCGAAAATGTTTTAATAGCATTTTGAATTGTAAAGAGTATGTTTCAATGTTTGTAACGAATAATCTCCAATCTTTTTATCTACATAATACTTTTCCCAAGCTTCTGATAAGAACATTGTCTATCACTCTCCAAAACTATGATTTTAAATTTCATTATGGTGTTGGAGGTGAATTCTTATACTTTGGATTTTTCAGTTAAATAATCACTAATATGTTATATTTCATACTTTGACAACCAAATCCATTTTTTGTAATTATTCATTGATAAACAGAACATATGTTCGTATAATGCATGTAAGGAAGGTGATTGGTTTGAGGTTTCCTTACTATACAACCACAACTCTTGAAGACCTAATAACTCAGTGGTATAAAAAACACAAATTCACAGAGCCAAATGATTTAAATGTCTACAGCATTGGAATAGAATCACAAATATTTGTCACATGTAGACCCACTCAAGCTAGTTATATGAAAGTAGGGAAGTTTCAAGAAATTGTCTTGGATAGTCGCCTCCCATATATACAACAACGAGAGCAATTCTTCCATGAGCTTTGCCACGCTGTAAGGCATGCAGGTCGCCAATCTATCATGCCATATTCTTTTTACGAACTTCAGGAAAGAGACGCCAGGCACTTTACTCTCTATGCCTCACTACCCACTCATATGATTAATGATTATAACCTTTCCAATCCAGCCATTATCGATCAGTGGTCTAGAGATTTTAAGATTCCAAAAAAGGTTTGTGTTGAACGTCTAGAAAAAATAAAAAGTCGAATTGTACCATCGGCTAAGTCTAAATTCATTTATATATAAGGAAGGAGGGATAAATATGGCTAATTTCCGAAAAAGAGGTAACAAATGGTACTTCCAAATATATACGGGTATAGATCCGGCTACCGGGAAAAAGAAGTTCACCTCTAAAGGAGGATTCAAGACAAAAAAGGAAGCTCAAATAGCTGCAGTTGAAGTAGAAAAGGAAGTATATGAAAACACATATGTTCAAGAACAAAATATTAACTTTCAAGAATTTATTAGAGAGTGGATCAAGGCTTATAGTGAAACTGCTAAAATTAGTTCTGTAAGAAATCGAAAGCATAATATAGACCACTTAAATAGATTCTTTGGAGGTAAGAAATTAAAAGATGTTACTCGCAAGCAATATCAAGCAATGCTTACTACACTGCATAAAGAAGGGTATGCATTTAATACCTTAGATGGCATTCATTCAACAGGAAGAATGGTTTTCAGGAGAGCCGTGGAATATAACATAATTAAGAACAGTCCATGTGACTTTGCAAAAATCCCCCGTAAGGTGGAAACCGTTGAGGAAGTAGAAAGCAGTAAAAAGGAGATTAAGTTCATGGAAAAAGAAGAGCTCATTCGTTTTCTTAAAACTGCTAAAGAAAATGGGTTAGATAAAGACTACCCTATGTTTTTAACACTTGCTTATAGTGGATTACGTGTAGGTGAGCTTATCGCTTTAAAATGGTCTGATATAGATTTCGATAAAAAAACCCTAAGAGTCACCAAAACTTATTACAATCCCAGAAATAAAACAAAAGAATATCAGTTACTTACCCCTAAGACTAAAGGATCGATTCGAACACTAAAAATGGATGATGGGGTTATGAAGGTTCTCAAAAAACATAAAGAACACCAGGATGATCTCATTAAATTAATGAAGAATGAATATACAAAGTTAGATTTTGTTTTTGCTAAGGAAGTTCGAAATTTTGGATACCCTGAATTTTTAAAGACCGTAAATACTCATATGAGACGTTTATTAAAAATAAGTGGTATCGATAAAAATCTCACTCCCCACTCTTTACGACATACTCACACCTCTCTCCTAATTGAAGCTGGCGTAGGAGTTAAGGAGATACAACAGCGATTAGGCCATGGAGACATAAATACAACTATGAATATTTACGCACATATTACTAAAAACATGGAAGAAAAAGCCTCCCAAAAGTTCAGCGAACTTATGAGAGGCTCTTTAGAATTATAGTGTTTTTCTCGCCAGGTATGTCAAAAGTATGTCAATCTGGCTTTTAGGGTTAAGCTAAACCCTTGGTATCAAGGGTCGTGGGCGCATGATTACATCATGCCGCCCATTCCACCCATTCCGCCCATGCCGCCCATATCAGGCATTCCACCGCCGCCGTTGTTTTCCTCCGGCTTGTCAGCGATGACTGCTTCTGTAGTAAGAAGCATTGCAGATACGGATGCAGCGTTTTGAAGAGCAGAACGCGTAACTTTTGTAGGGTCTACGATACCAGCGTCGATCATGTTGACCCACTCGCCAGTCAATGCGTTGAAACCAATTCCAAGGTCTTCGCCTTTCAGACGTTCAACGACAACAGATCCTTCAAGACCAGCGTTATGTGCGATCTGGCGAATCGGCTCTTCAAGAGCACGTAGAACGATTTTCACACCAGTTTTTTCGTCGCCAGCTGTTTCGATAGCTTGAACAGCCTTCAATACGTTCACCAGCGCTGTTCCACCACCAGAAACGATTCCTTCCTCAACTGCTGCACGAGTTGAGTTCAATGCGTCTTCGATACGAAGCTTACGTTCTTTCAATTCAGTTTCGGTTGCAGCACCAACTTTGATGACTGCTACTCCACCTGCAAGCTTAGCAAGACGCTCTTGTAATTTTTCCTTATCGAATTCAGAAGTTGTTTCTTCCATTTGAGAACGGATCGTGTTCACGCGGCTGGCGATTTTTTCACTCTCTCCAGCACCTTCGACGATTGTTGTGTTTTCTTTAGTGACAACAACCTTGGAAGCTGTACCAAGTTGATCGATATTCGCAGATTTGAGGTCTAGTCCAAGATCCTCAGTAATCACTTCTGCCCCAGTCAAGATCGCGATGTCTTCAAGCATTGCTTTACGACGATCACCGAATCCAGGAGCTTTGACAGCTACCGCGTTGAATGTACCGCGAAGTTTGTTCACAACTAGAGTTGCAAGAGCTTCACCTTCTACATCTTCAGCGATGATCAAGATCGGCTTACCTTGTTGTACAACTTGCTCTAGTACAGGAAGAACTTCTTGGATATTAGAGATCTTCTTGTCTGTTACAAGGATATAAGGGTTTTCAAGGACTGCTTCCATCTTGTCAGAGTCAGAAACCATGTATGGAGAAGCATATCCACGGTCGAATTGCATACCTTCAACCACTTCAAGTTCAGTTGCGAAACCTTTTGATTCTTCGATTGTGATGACGCCGTCGTTTCCGACACGCTCCATCGCTTCAGCAATCAATTGGCCGACTTCATTGTCACCAGATGAAATTGCTGCTACTTGAGCGATTGAGTCCCGGCCTTCAATCGGCTTAGAGATCTTCTTAAGCTCTTCAACTGCAGCTGAAGTCGCCTTTTCGATTCCTTTACGGATGCCCATCGGGTTCGCACCAGATGTTACGTTCTTCAATCCTTCAAGGATCATTGCTTGTGCAAGGACTGTCGCTGTAGTCGTACCGTCACCAGCTACGTCGTTTGTCTTGCTCGCAACTTCAGAAACTAATTTTGCACCCATGTTTTCGAATGCATCTTCAAGTTCGATTTCTTTTGCGATCGTAACTCCGTCATTTGTGATGAGTGGAGAACCGAATTTCTTCTCAAGAACCACGTTACGTCCTTTTGGTCCAAGAGTCACTTTAACTGCATCTGCTAGTGCATCTACACCACGAAGCATGGAGCGACGTGCGTTTTCACTAAATTTAATATCTTTAGCCATTTAAAAAGAACCTCCTTGATTTGTTGTATGTAGGGAATTCTCCCTATCAGATTACTGTTACCGCTTATCCAACAATAGCCAATACGTCAGATTCACGTAAGATTAAGTATTCTTTACCTTGATATTTCACTTCAGTACCAGCGTATTTGGAGTAGATAACAGAGTCTCCTTCAGTGACTTCAAGAGCAACCTTCTCTCCATTATCTGTTACTCGGCCTGTACCTACTGCAACGATTTTACCTTCTTGCGGCTTTTCCTTTGCTGAGTCTGGAAGTACGATTCCGCTCGCAGTTGTTTCTTCGCCTTCTACAAGCTCAACGATAATACGATCACCTAACGGCTTTAACAAGTGAAACACCCTCCTCAAGGATATTAGTTTTTAATTATTAGCACTCTTCATAAGTGAGTGCTAATTCCATTTTTAATATTAATCAATCTTCATTTTTTTTGCAAGTAGGAAGATGAAATTTTCTAAAATTCATTTTTCAGGAATTCATTAGAAAGGAATTTCGCAGGATTGTATGTTAAAATGGGGCATTGAATTAACGAGAAATCTCGAATGAAAGAGGAGAAAAGTTTGAATAAGCGATACGCGTGGATTCTAATCATTTATATATTAATGTTGCTCTCTGGAATCGTTGGAGGTCCGATTTTACTTTCATTAGATGTTCCGAGAGATCAAATACCAGGGCTATGGAATGTGATCAGTTTTACGATCGGCCTTATCATCATTTTCATCCTATTGATTCCTGAGCTTAAAAATCCGTTATACCGGGATGAAAGAGCGAATATTCCACAGACGATCGGCTGGGCAATCCTGGGGATCCCGATGGTATTCATTGCTCAGATCATTGCTGCTTCAATCGAAATGCAGGTTTTCGGAGTGGAACCGGGCTCAAAAAATACCGATATGATCGTCGATTTGACATTATCAGTTCCTTTATTGATTCTCGTCGTATCTGTCATCGGACCGATCCTTGAAGAAATCGTGTTTCGTAAAGTCATTTTTGGCACAATCTATAAACGTACTAATTTCTTCATAGCTGCTTCGATCAGCTCACTTATATTTGCTGTCGTCCATAGAGACTTCAGTCATCTACTCGTCTATGCAGCACTCGGGTTCACCTTCAGCTTTTTATATGTGAAAACGAAACGCTTGATCGTTCCGATCGTAGCCCATGTGGCCGTCAATACATCGGTAATGCTTATACAAGTGGTCTTCCGGGATGAAATACAAGAGCTGGAAAAACAACTACAGAGCACTCAACTTATCATTGGAGGCTTACTATGAGATTTTCACCAACCTTTTGGATCTTCGCCTATTTCATATTAGGTGTAATCTTTACGTATTTAGCGATTTTCTACGCCAGGGAATACGGCGTGTGGTCCTTTTGGCCGCTTATCAATATGGCCCTCGCAGCATATGATTTCCTTAATGCCTACCGCATGATCGAATTAAGGAAAAAATTGAAGAACATGAAGAAAAAATAAGGATTGACCGCTTTTGGTCAATCCTTTTTCAATATCTAGTTTCGTACTTTTCTTCTTCAAACCCTGTTGATGCATTGATGAACCTTCTTTCTGGACTCTTTCCTGAAGAGCCGGAAACCACAATGTCACTTTCATTTTCCAAATCATACGCATGAACAAGCTCATAATCACCTGTCATCTGACTTGGAATCACAAACGTACCTGCAAATTCATATCGTCGCTTTACACTATATATTGGGCATCTTCCAAATCGGTCACCACGGACACCCTTTGCCTTTGGCTAACGGCTACAACAACCTTCACCTTTCGGGACTTGAACCCTAGAGTGTGTGTACATACCGGACACACTAAAAAAAGAGTGCCGAAAAAATATTCGGCCACTCTTCATGTTTGTCATGCACTGTCTTCCTTTTCTGCTTTCGCTGCTGTCCTCATCGCTTTTCGATAGGCGAATCCGGAGATCACAATGCTGATTTCATATAACACAATCAACGGCACTGTCACCATCAGATGCGAAATGAGCTCTGGAGGTGTGATCAGCCCGGCTATGACCAGCAAGACGAAATAGGCGTATTTCCTGATTTTGCGAAGTACCGCTGGTGTCACCAATCCTAATCGTGTCAAGAACATGATCACAACAGGGAATTGGAAGAGGATCCCGAACGGAAGCGTAAGCCGGAATAAGAAATGGAAGTACTCATTGATCCCGTACACTTCATTTACTCCTAATAAATTCGAAAGACCGTTCATGAAATCGATTACGAACGGAAACAGAATGAAGTAGGAGAAGGATAATCCTGCTATAAACAAAATGAATGTAAGCGGGATGTACATCAACGTCGTCTGCCGCTCTCTCTCATACAAACCAGGACTGATGAATGCCCATAACTGATAAAGCGCGATTGGAGAAGTGATCAATAACGCGATCAGAAAGGCGAAATCCAAGAAAACCCTCAGAGGGTCAGTCAGATTGAACACATTCAGTTCTAATCCAGCAGCTTCAGGGGTTTTTTGCAAGTATTGTATGAGCGGCATCGCAAGAAAAAACCCTGCGATGAATGCTGCTATGAAAACGAGTATGACGATAAAAACCCTTTTGCGCAATTCTTCAATATGATTCTGAAGTGTCATTTGTTTTTCCGTCATACAAAACTACCTTCCTATCTATTGCTCGTCTGTTTTAGTCTGATTGTTCTTTTTCTTTTTATCATCGTCATCGTCTACAAGACCGCTCGTTGCGTTCTTGAATTCTTTTAACGTTTTTCCTGCCGCTCTTCCAAGCTCAGGCAATTTTTTAGGGCCGAAAATCAATAATGCTACAACTCCGATTATTATCCAACTTCCTGGACCAAGCATACTGGTCACCTCCTCTAAATCTTTGGATGTTCAAATTAATCCAAGGGGTAATGCTTCAAGAAATAAATCAACGATTGCAGTTCGACTGCAAGATCTATATGATGTATGCGTACATGTTCTGGTACAGTCAATCGCGCGGGTGTGAAGTTCAAGATCCCTTTGACGCCGCTATCGACTAATTGGTCTGCTACTGTCTGTGCGTTATTGGCCGGTACAGTCAAAATCGCAACGGATACATCCTCATCAGCGAAATTTTTCAGATCATTCAAATGATGGATCGGAACGCCGCTGATATCTGTCCCTACTTTTTTCTCATCAACATCAAAAGCCAGCTCTATACGCGTGTTGTCATTTTTCAAGAAGTTATAATGTAATAGGGCTGTCCCTAAATTTCCCACTCCGATCAACATGACCTTCGTCACTTCATCTTGATCGAGCGTTTTCCTGAAGAATGTCAGCAGGTAATTAACATTGTAGCCATAACCCTTCTTACCTAGTGCTCCAAAATAAGAAAAATCCCTTCTTATTGTCGCAGAATCGACTTTTACAGCTTCACTAAGCTCAGAAGAGGAGACACGAAGCTTTCCTGATGAAGAAAGATTTTTCAAAAACCGATAGTACAATGGTAAACGTTTTGCTGTAGCTTGCGGAATTTTTTGATCTTCAACGCTCATCGGACCCCTCCATTCGTTATGAGAACACCAACTGAATCTATTGTTTGATCTATGTTTTATCTATTAGGCTCTGTTATTCTTTATTGTTGATTCTTTCGTGAAATTCACTCCCTTTCCGCGGGCGAAAGAAAAGCGGAAGCGACCCGTTTAGTCACGCAGGTCTCTGGAAGACTGACGAGGAGGCTGTCACCACCACAGGACGTCTGAAGTGATCCAAGTGATTGGTCGCTAAGCTGGACATCACTTCTCTGCGTTTCTCGCTGCGGAGTCTTGCCTGGCTTGCTTTTCCCGCAGGAGTGGCGAATTTCGCTGCAAAAATTTCTATAAAAACTCAACAATATTATTTAACAAAGCTTATCTTCTACGATAATCGCCGCTTTTACCACCTGTCTTTTCAAGCAGGAAGGTCGGGCCGATCACCATACCTTTATCGATCGCTTTACACATATCGTACACTGTGAGGGCAACGGCGGATGCGGCTGTCAACGCCTCCATCTCAACACCAGTATTCCCTTTCGTTTTCACCATCACCTCGATGAGCAATTCATAGGTTTCACCGGTTCTCCAGTCGAACGATATATCTACAGCTTTCAAGGGCAATGGATGACACATCGGAACGATATCAGGCGTCTTTTTGGCAGCCATGATGCCTGCAACCTGGGCAACAGACAGTACATCGCCTTTTTTGACGTTACCGTCCTGGATGGCATTGTAGATTTCTTCAGTCACTTGGACGCTGCTTCGTACTCTTGCTGTCCGTACAGTCGCCTCTTTGTCGGAAATATCCACCATCTTTGCGCGGCCTTGTTCATTGAAATGCGTAAAATCACCCACAGAATCACCATCCTAACAGAGACTATACACCCTTTTTGATAAAAAAGTAAGGGATCAAATAAGGGAATTTATCACAAAACCTTGAATATTGTTTGGTTGCCTGAACTTTCCTTGATAAGCTACACTATTAATATAAGTTCAAAGGTACAATTATACAATCAACGAATTAGAAACAACACCGGCAGAAAACGTCACGTCCTGCGCCTGCGGTAACTCGGCGCAAAACTACATTGATGCTTTCAAATCTGTAGTCTTGTGACAACGCCGGCCCTATCAACGAGCGGTACGTGAACAATTACTTCAGGTGTAACGGTGAATCTTTCTCCAAATATACAAAATCGTAGATGCAGGTACATGAGCTCTCGTTGACCCTTTGAGCTTCCTTAATTGAGGTGAAACAACATGATCGTCATGCAAGTCCAAAACATAACTAAATATTTTGGTGCTGACCTTATTTTATCGAATATTAAACTTGAAGTACAATCCCGGGACAGAATCGCCCTTGTCGGCAGGAACGGTGCTGGTAAATCTACATTGTTGAAAATCATCAGCGGACAGCTGTCACATGATTCCGGTTCGATTATGAAGCCGAAAGAAATTGAAATCGGTTATCTTGCTCAAGATGCTGGATTGGAATCGGACCACTCCATTTGGGAAGAGATGATGGGGGTTTTCGATCATCTGCAAACCATGGAGGCCCAAATCCGTGCACTCGAGGAAAAAATGGGTAAAGAGCATGTTCTGGGTGATGAAGGATTATATGCGAAAATATTGGCGGAGTACGACGCCCTTCAACAAGAATTCCAGCTGAAAGGTGGATACCAATACGAGAACGATATCCGTTCTATTTTACATGGGTTCCGTTTCTTTGAAGAAGATTATGATAAACCGATCTCTTCTTTAAGCGGCGGGCAAAAAACAAGACTCGCTCTCGTCAAGCTGCTTCTTACCCGTCCTGACCTCTTGATTTTGGACGAACCTACCAACCATCTCGATATCGAAACGTTGAATTGGCTAGAGGGATACCTGCAGTCCTATCCTGGCGCGCTGCTGATCGTTTCCCATGACCGCTACTTCTTGGACAAAGTGGTTACACAGGTTTATGAGATCTCCCGCCAAAAAAGCAAGAAGTATCTTGGCAACTACAGCAAGTATGTTGAACTGAAAGCGGAGCAATATGAACAGGAAATGAAAGAGTACGAAAAACAGCAGTCCGAAATCGCGAAACTCCAAGACTTTGTCCAGCGGAACATTGCTCGTGCTTCCACAACCAAACGTGCACAAAGCAAACGGAAGCAGCTCAGCAAAATGGACAAGTTGGACAGGCCGGAAGGCGGAGAGAAATCAGCCCAATTCGGATTTACGATTGAACGCCCTACTGGGAATGACGTTTTAAAGCTCAATGATGTTGCGATTGGCTACGATCGAGAAATTATCGCCAGAAATATCAAACTACAAATTCAAAAAGAAGAAAGCATCGCGCTCGTTGGTCCGAACGGAATTGGAAAATCGACGCTGATCAAAACGATCATGAGACCTGAACGTAAGCTGGATGGCACAATCCAATTCGGCTCAAATGTGCAAATCGGATATTATGATCAAGAACAAGCAAACATCAACAGTAATAAAACGGTTCTGAATGAACTATGGGATGAGTACCCTACCCATATAGAAAAGGATATCCGTACTGTTCTTGGAAACTTCCTTTTCAGTGGTGATGATGTTTTGAAAGGTGTCAATGAATTGAGCGGGGGCCAGAAAGCGAGGCTCGCGCTTGCAAAGTTGATGCTTCAGAAAGCGAATGTCCTCATACTTGATGAGCCTACGAACCATTTGGACCTTGATAGTAAAGAAGTGTTGGAGAATGCTTTGATCGAATACCCAGGCACGATTCTTTTCATTTCACACGACCGCTATTTCATCAATCGTATTGCCACGAGAGTCATAGAGTTATCCCGGGATGGTCTAGAAAACTATCTTGGAGATTATGATTACTATACAGAGAAAAAAGCGGAACAGGCCGAGTTTGAACGTATCGAGGCAGAAGAACAGAATCGAGCTCAGCAACACACTCCGGTCACGGAACAAAAGGAAAAGTTCCAAATCGATAAACAGGCGAAAAAAGAAGAGCGGAAACGTCTTCGTAGAGTTGAAGAAATCGAATTGAAAATTGAAGAGTTAGAGAAAGCGATCGAAGACTATGAAACTGAGCTGAGCAAACCTGAGGTTTTTCAAGATTATGAAAAATCCCAGGAATACAACCAGAAACTCGAAGCCTCTAATAAAGAGTTGGAACACCTTATGGAAGAATGGGAAAGTTTACAACTGAATTAATACGGGTATGAAAGGATGAATGACTCCTATGGGTCACTCATTCTTTTTTTTCAAAAGATAAGAAAGCATAAAAACCAGCGATGAAGCAATGTCTGGCTCAAACGCCCAACCCACTTGGATCACTTCAATCCTCCTCGTTGGACTTTTAGTGACCTTGGTGGCTGATCAGGTCGTTTGAGCTTTTCTTTATCGTCAAAATAATAAACATATACACATAATCCACAGAGTTATACACAGTACTGGTAGCAATTCTTCCGTTTTTTTGTCGATTTTTCCACAATATCCACAAAAAACCCCTGGTTTACCCACAAAACTTTATTCACATCCACAACAGCTTATTTTTCTATAGTCTGAAGTTGTTATCCACAATGTTCACAACTTGTGGATAAAAGTTCTCCACACCATAGTTCGACGATATTCGACTCTTTCAGAGACTTTTTGGATAGGAAAGAACGACGAGACTGGTCTTTTTCTCTGTTTTAGCTTAGGCATCTCATACAATTTTGATCCTGGATGACAGGTTATGTCGATTTATGCGGTTAATTTTTCCTTTAAGAGATATGTTATCCACACGCGTGACTCGCAATATCCCATATTTGGACCATCTTTAAAAAACTCCTTCCCAGCTATAAAATTTCAAAATTATCTTTAAAAATTCCTGATTACCATTAAAGATCGAAATTTATCTTTAAAACCGTCAAAATATCTTTAAAACAGCAGGAAGCTGCTACTTTAGACAATAATCCAGAACCATCAAAAGTCATAATTCGGGTGGAAAGCGACTATAGTCCGCTTTCCTTTTTCGACACTGTATAAGATTAGGATACAAGGCTGTCTGGAGTTGGATTCACACTGAAATCCGTTGGAATCACGCTGTTTTTTGATAATCACGCCAATTTCGAAATAATCAAGCCAAACAAGATCTTCTTACTATGTCACCAAATTGAAAAAGACCCGGCCTGCCGGGTCTATATTCACTCCTCTATTTATTTAAAATGCTTCCAATTCGAGTCCTGGGTTGCCATTCAGTTTCATATCCGCTCGTTTTCCTTTTTGGTACTCGATCGAGCCTGCTGCAGCGATCATCGCCGCATTATCGGTACAGAGCCATAATGGCGGAATCGATAACCGGATTCCTGTGTCAGCAAAACGGTCTGTCAATTTTCCACGCAAACCTTTATTCGCTGCTACTCCTCCAGCTACGACAACCTGTTTCACACCATACTCGCGTGCAGCACGATATGTTTTTTCGACGAGGACCTCAATGACACTTTCCTGGAAACTCGCTGCAAGATCATTTGGGTTGATTTCTTCCCCACGCTGTGTTGCATTGTGAAGGGTGTTGATCACAGCAGATTTCAATCCGCTGAAACTGAAATCGAATGAATCCGGTTCAAGCCAGGCGCGTGGTAGATCGATCAACGCGGAGCCCTCTGCTGCCATTTTATCAATGTGAGGACCTCCCGGATAAGGGAGCTTCAGTGTTCGAGCAACTTTATCATAAGCTTCGCCAGCTGCGTCATCCCGTGTCTCCCCTATGATTTCATATGAACCGTGTTCTTTCATCAGGATCAATTCGGTGTGACCTCCTGAAACGACGAGGGCAAGCAAAGGAAATTCTTCCATTGGTTCCTGCAAGCGATTGGCATAAATGTGCCCAGCAATATGATGGACTGAGACGAGCGGTATACCGTGTGCTAACGCGAGTGCTTTCGCTGAATTAACTCCGATCAACAGTGCGCCTACCAATCCAGGGCCTTCTGTTACAGCGATTGCTGATATATCGGCAAACTCAACTCCCGCTTCCTTCATCGCTTCTTCAATGACGATTGTGATCTGCTCGACATGATGACGGGAGGCAATTTCAGGAACGACACCGCCGAACCGCTTATGGCTTTCGATTTGGGAAGCAACGACATTCGAAAGCAGCTCCTTACCATTCTTTACAATGGCTGCAGCCGTCTCGTCACAGCTTGTTTCAATTCCTAATATGATTTCCTCTTTTTCCTGCATTATAAATTCACCCACATTACTAAAGCGTCTTCTCCGTTGTCTGTATAATAGTTCTTTCGTATACCGCCGTTCTCGAATCCAAATTTACGGTAAAGGCGTTGTGCGACTTGATTGCTTAACCGTACCTCTAACGTCATAGTCTTGGCCCCCATTGTCCGGGCTTGTTCCATCGCTTTCCTCATCAAGGCATCCCCGTATTTTTTCCCTCTGAATTCAGGGATGATCGCGATGTTGGTGATATGTGCCTCATCGATGATGATCCAAATGCCGCAGTAGCCGATCGGCTTTTCATCCACCTCCAGAATAAGGTAGGTGGCAAATTGATTGTTCACAACCTCATTGTAAAAGGCGTCTTTACTCCACGGATTCGGGAAAGAGGCTCTTTCTATTTTCATAACATCTTCCAGGTCATCTAATGTCATGACACGAAAAGTCAGATTTTCAACCATTTCAGGCACCTACTTTTTCTGGTCCGCAAGCCACTTCGCTTCTGCTTCAGCTAAACGTAAGTAACTTGGTGTAAAGGTATGGGGATCTTCCCCTTCGCGTGCCACCCCAAGTGCAGCAAGTTCGGAAGCACGTGGATTGTGATCAGCTGCTTGTCCGAATACGGCCCTCTCACCGAGCAGTTCATCGATTTTCTCTCGGTGGAGCGGGAGATCATTCCCCAAAAACAGCACCTTCTTGGATTCGTCTTTAATCGTATCGATCCAATCGGTCAGTTGCATGATTCGTTCTTCTTGAAGCAGTTGAAAGCGGTTATCCAGATTCCCATAAAGACCTGTATAAATCTGCCCTCGTCTGCCGTCGAACAACGGACAGACCCAACCATCGAAGTATTTACCGTTCTGGGCAAGGACTTCAAGGCTGGAGACACCCGTAATCGGAATGTTCAGCGACCATGCCATCGTTTTGGCGACAGATACACCGATCCGGACACCTGTAAATGAGCCAGGCCCTTTCGCCACTATGATACGGTCGAGTTCTTTCGGCTGTATATCAACTTCCTCTAAAAGATTGGCTATGGCCGGCATCAGGCGGACCGAATGATTCTTTTTCATATTGGTCGTCAGTTCACCGACGATTTTGCCATCAGATATCACGGAAACCCCCATGACCAGGTTGGATGTATCAATCGCTAATACTTTCATTCCTTAACTCCTCACATACGCTGTTCGAACGTTCTCCTGTCGGTTCGATCATCAATTCACGTTCATCATCGCCGACACGGCGGATTGTGATTGCTAAACGATCAGCAGGTAAAAAATCTTCGATGAGGTGGGCCCATTCGACTACTGTCACACCTTCACCTTCGAAGTATTCATCAAAACCCAGATCCTCATCGCTGTCTTCCAAGCGATAGACGTCCATATGATATAACGGAAGACGCCCCTTATATTCACGGATGATCGTGAAAGTCGGGCTTTTCACAACTCTCTTGATATGTAATCCTTCAGCCAGCCCTTTCGTAAACGTCGTCTTACCAGCTCCAAGATCCCCTTCTAACGTGATAACGTCACCTGGCTTCAAATATTCTGCCAAACGGGCACCGAACTTTATCGTTTCTTCTGGACTTGTCAATCTATATTGTAATGAATCCATTTCTATCACCTGGTTCTCATTCACTAAAATGATTGTATCCTTTTTTGGAAACCGGAGTCGTATCATTCTCTTGAAGAAGACTGACTTCCGCTTTCCCTTCCACAACTTCTCCGATTTCATGGATTTCTTGTCCCTTTTCGCGGAACAGGTTTACTAAAGAAGGCCAATTTTCCCTCGGTACAGTGCCCACCAATTGAAAATCCTCCCCGCCGTAAAGCATCCAATCCAATACTTGTTCAGACGGAAAATGATTGAATTCCTCTACAGTCGGAAGCTGTTCATAACGGATCTGTATATGTACATTGCTCGATTCAGCGATTTCATGCGATTCGCTGCCAAGACCGTCACTAATATCGTTTAACGCAATTTTATACCCACTTTCAGCGAGAAGCAACCCCGCTTCGACTTGCGGGACGGGGAGCTGGTGCGCTTCAACCAACTTTTTCAAATTCTCGGAAACTCGGTCCTCCAATAGGAGTTCAAGTCCTGCGGCTGACAACCCGACCGGCCCTGTCAAAAATACCACATCACCAGGTAGGGCGTTTTTCCGCAGAAGCTTCCGGCCCTTTAGAACCCGACCATGCACGGTAACCGACACGACGAGTGGGCCTGGCGTAGAAACGGTGTCACCCCCGATGAGGTCGAGCTTGTAATTGTCAGCTAAGTCTTCCATCCCCTGGTAGATCTCTTGCAGCTCTGCTTCAGACCAGTTCTCAGGGATTGCAATCGAGACGAGATAGAACCTCGGGGTGCCGCCCATAGCTGCAACATCACTGATATTTACGCCTAAAGCTTTGTGTCCGATCTGATAAGGGGTCATCGTTTTCCGGCTGAAGTGGATGTTCTCGACCATCGTATCCACACATAAGATGTCATCGAAACCTGCCTCCGGGCGGATGAGTGCTGCGTCATCACCAATCCCTTCAATCAGTGTTGGTTGATGGTTCTGTTTCGGTGTGATGCTCTCGATCCATTCGAATTCATCTTTCATCAGATCACAATCCCTTTCTGTTCTATCCCTCTACATTATAGTCTATTAGTAAGACAGAAAAACCTTAGGCTTATTCCTAAGGTTTTCCTAACAATATTCTATCCTATTCCCAATGAAAATCCTACTGGATTGCTATGCTTAAGACATCGAAGTCAGTGGTCGATCATCGTTATATCGATGACTTAACTTCCTATAATGGTCAAGTTTACTGAGATCGACATTCCCTCCGCTTACGATACAGCCGACCTTTTCCCTTTTTCCGGAAATCTTGTTGCATAATAGTGAGGCGACTGCTACGGCACCTGCCCCTTCAACCAGCGTCTTTTCCCTTTCGAGCATGAACATGATCGCATAAGCAATTTCTTCATCACTTACCGTCACCATTTCATCAACGAACTGTTCAATGATCGGGTACGTACGCTTTCCTGGTTTTTTCACTACAATCCCATCGGCTATGCTTTTCACCTGGTTCAGGTAGCCGGTATTCTTCCCTGTGAATTGATTGTATGTCGCAGGTGCTCCTGTAGACTGGACCCCGATCACCTTCAAATGAGGGTGGAAGGTTTTAGCGGCGACCGCAATTCCGGAAATCAGGCCACCACCTCCGACTGGTACAATGATTGTATCCAAGTCTGGACATTGCTGCATCATTTCTAATGCGATTGTGCCTTGCCCTGCCATGACTTTCTCATCATCAAAAGCATGAACGAAAGTAGAACCATTTGCAAGCATATCTTCACTGGCTGCCGTGTAGGCTTCCTGATACGTCTCTCCTGTCAACTTGATTTCGGCACCATACGATTTCGTAGCATCCACTTTGGCCTGCGGCGTCTTCTTCGGCATGAAAATCTTAGCTGTTATCGACCTTTCAGAAGCGGCTAACGCAACCCCTTGTGCGTGATTCCCTGCTGAGGCACAAACGATTCCACGTTCAGCTTCTTCTTCTGTAAGTGAACAAATCTTATTCAGGGCACCCCGTAATTTGAAGGACCCTGTCCGTTGCAGGTTCTCCATTTTCAAGTACACTTGACGGCCAGTGAGACGGTTCAAGGTCTTTGACTGCTTCAGCGGTGTCCTGTGGACGTCATGCATCAAATTTTCTACTGCCTGTACGATCTCAGTACCATTTAAGAAATTCCCAACACACTTCACTCCTGTCTTGTTTTTTCATATTGTTCAATCTGTTCCTCATAAGAAAGGGTGATTGATATTTCATCCCATCCATTCAGTAGCATCTGTTTCCAATACGGATCGATTTCAAAGGTTGACTCAAATCTTTCTCCATCATGGACGGTTTGTTGCTCTAAATTTACGGTCAGCGAATAGTCTGCCCGTAAGCCTTTTTCTAATAACGTTTCGACTTCAGTGTGATCCAACTTGATCGGCAGCACCCCATTCTTCAAGCAATTGTTATAAAATATGTCAGCGAAGCTTGGAGCTATGACGACTTCAAAACCGAAGTCCTGAAGTGCCCACGGGGCGTGTTCACGGGAGGAGCCACAGCCGAAATTCTCTCCTCCGACTATAATCGATGCTCCCTCATACTTCGCATCATCCAAATGGAAATCTTTGCGTAATTCGCCATCGTCATCGTACCGCCAATGAAAGAAAAGGAATTGACCGAACCCTTGGCGGTCGATCTTTTTCAGGAATTGCTTCGGAATGATCTGATCTGTATCTACATGATCCCGATCCAGCGGGAAAACTTTTCCGTTGATTTCATGGATTCCTTTCATGACTCTCACTTCCTCTAATGTACTACTGTCATCATTTCACGGACATCTGTAAAACGTCCTTCAATCGCTGCCGCCGCTGCCATCGCCGGACTTACAAGATGAGTGCGCGACCCGTTCCCTTGTCTTCCTTCAAAGTTCCGGTTAGACGTCGAAGCACAGCGTTTTCCTGGTGGCACGATGTCATCGTTCATCGCCAGGCACATGCTGCAGCCGGATTCCCGCCATTCAAACCCTGCATCCAGGAAGATTTCGTGCAAGCCCTCTTCCTCTGCCTGGTTTTTTACAGATTGTGAACCAGGCACAACAAGGGCAGTCACACTGTCCTTGACCTTCCTGCCTTTCACAACCTCTGCTGCTGCCCTTAAATCACTTAAACGTGAATTCGTACAAGATCCGATGAAGACGAAATCGATTGGAACTTCATCGATTTTTTCGCCGCCTTCAAGGCCCATGTAAGCCAGAGCTCTCTGAACAGCCTCTTGCTCCGATTTTTTCGTGAATTGATCCGAAGATGGCACATGGCTACTGATGCTGATCCCCATTGATGGATTCGTCCCCCACGTCACCTGTGGTTGAATTTCAGAACCATCGATTTGAAGGGTTTTGTCATAGCTCGCTCCCTTATCTGAGGCGAATGACTTCCATTTCTCAACAACTGTTTGGAACTGGTCTCCATCCGGAACATGACGTTTCCCTTTCAAATAATCGAAAGTGGTTTCATCCGGACTGATGATCCCAGCTTTTGCTCCTGCTTCAATGGACATGTTGCAGACCGTCATCCTCTCCTCCATTGTGAGGTTCCTGATCGCATCTCCTGTGAATTCGATTACATGCCCTGATCCTGCACCGACGCCGAATTTTGCAATGATTCCCAAGATGAGATCCTTGGCAGTCACACCGAAACCGAGTTTACCTGTGACTTCAATCTGCAATGTTTTCGGCTTTGATTGCCAGAGTGTCTGGGTGGCAAGGACATGTTCGACTTCACTTGTACCGATCCCGAATGCTAAGGCCCCGAATGCCCCGTGTGTGGAGGTATGACTATCTCCACACACGATTGTTTTACCGGGTTGTGTAAGACCTAATTCTGGACCGATGACATGGACGATACCTTGATCTGGATGATGGATATCGGCAAGCTCGATGCCGAATTCCTTACAGTTCTCATCAAGCCTTGTCATCTGTGTTTTTGCTACCTCATCGTTGATCACTGTCCGGTTGACCGTTGGTACATTATGGTCCATCGTTGCGAACGTAAGATCCGGCCGTCTCACTGACCTGTCCTTCAACCTCAACCCTTCAAACGCTTGGGGAGAGGTGACTTCATGAACAAGGTGGAGATCGATGTATAACAGATCCGGCTTACCGCTTTCCTGATAGACGACGTGTTCATCCCACAATTTTTCAATGATATTCTTTGGTTTCACTTCAATTTCCTCCACTGCTCAGGGTTTCTTTTTACAAGTAAGCCGCTAAAATGCCTGAAATGGCGTGATTGGGCTTCAGATGTTCGACGACGAGATCAGTCATCTCTTTCGTTTTCAAAACAGGACCGATTTCTTGACCGCTTAAATCACCTGTCCGGGCACCTGAGCTAAGGACTGCCTCCACAGCGGCTTCGACACTATCTGCCTCTTCTTCCATTCCGAATGAATGTCTCAGCATCATCGCTACGGATAAAATCATCCCCAGTGGGTTTGCCTGGCCTTTACCGGCAATATCAGGTGCTGAACCGTGAACAGGTTCATAAAGTCCAAAGTCGTCTTCTCGCAGACTGGCTGATGGAAGCATGCCCAGTGAACCTGTCAACATGGAGGCTTCATCGCTGAGGATGTCTCCGAACATGTTCTCCGTTACGATGACATCGAAATGCTTCGGCTGATAAATAAGTTTCATCGCTGCTGCATCCACCAGCAGATGCTCTACTTCCACGTCCGGATACTCCGGTGCCATCTGATCGACGACTTCTCGCCACATCCGGCTTGATTCCAGGACATTAGCTTTATCGACTGATGTCAGCTTCTTCCGTCTGCCAGAGGCGATCTCGAATGCCTTCCGGACGACATTTTCGATTTCCTTTTTCTCATATTGGAGGGTATCGACTGCAACTTCCTTATTCTTCCCTCTTCTTTCTCTCGGCTCCCCAAAGTAGAGGCCGCCTGTCAATTCCCTTACGATGATGAAATCGACGCCTTCAACGACGTTGGGTTTCAAGGGCGATGCATCGACTAGCGCTTCAAACGTTTTTACCGGGCGCAGGTTTCCGAATAATCCCAGCTCCTTCCGGATCCCGAGCAACCCTTTCTCTGGCCGGAGTTCGACAGGTACCTCATTCCACTTAGGTCCCCCGACTGCCCCGAGCAAGGCGGCATCGCTTCGTTTACACGCTTCAAGTGTTTCCTTTGGTAGAGGAGTGCCATGATGATCAATGGCAACACCACCAATATCTGCTTGAACAACCTTGAATTGATGTCCATATTGGTCTTCGATAGCTCTTAACACTTCAAGGGCTCCATTCATGACTTCTTGCCCGATTCCATCTCCTGGTAGTACTGCCACTTGCTTTTTCATCATTATCCCTCCATTTTTTAAAAGTTTCAGTTGTTGATCTTAGCGAAATTTTTCTGGAAAATGATTTAATAACTCACACAGTCGCTTTTTTCGTTTCTCGTTGATGCACGTTCCGTACCCTGTTGACTGCATCCAGGTAAGCTCTTGCAGATGCTTCGAGTACGTCCTGGGCGGTACCTCGGCCACTTGATTGGACATCATTGTATTTCACCTGTACATAAACCTCAGCCAATGCGTCTCTTCCTCCACCTACTGAGTGGATCTTGTAATCAAGCAATACGATCGAATCCTCGATAAGCTTTTCAATCGTGTTATAAATCGCTTCGACACTTCCGAACCCGGTTGCCGCCTCCTGGTTGTAGGTACCGTCTGGTTTCACGACAGCGATCGTCGCAGTAGGAATATTATCCATTCCATATTGGACTTGCAAGCTCTTCAACTCGTAAGATGGGACTCCTTCTGCTTCGGTCTGTTTCTCCATAAGAAGAGCGAAAATATCATCGTCAGAGACCTCTTTCTTCTTATCAGCCAAATCCTTGAACATCTGAAATGCTTCGTTCAGCTTTTGGTCTGTCAATTCGAAGCCCATGTCCTTCACCTTGTTTTTAAAGGCGTGTCGTCCGGAATGTTTACCAAGGACGAGACGGTTAGTCTGGACACCGATCAGTTCTGGGCTGATGATTTCGTACGTCGTCTTCTCTTTCAACACACCGTCCTGATGGATGCCTGATTCATGAGCGAAGGCGTTATTACCGACGACGGCTTTGTTTCCAGGTACCTTCATACCAGTGAGCTTGCTGACAAGGTTACTTGTTCGTTTCAATTCATCAAGCTTCAAGCCTGTCTTCGCCCGGTAAAAATCATCTCTGATGTGAAGGGCTACTGCAATCTCCTCAAGCCCTGTGTTTCCGGCTCTTTCACCGATTGCATTAATGGTTCCTTCCACTTGGTCCGCTCCATTTTCGATGGCGGCAAGTGTATTGGCTGTGGCCATCCCCAAATCATTGTGGCAATGGGCGGATAGCTTTACTTTATCTACGTTAGGGACATTTTCCTTGATGAATCGGAACAAACCACCATATTCTTCAGGTGTCATATAACCGACCGTATCGGGAAGGTTGATGACGGTAGCACCTGCATCGATGACTTCCGTAATGATCTTCACCAAGAATTGTTTATCGGAACGGCAAGCATCTTCCGCTGACCATTGGACATGTGTAAAATTCTTTTTCGCATATTTGACGGTTTCCACAGCTTTTTCAAGCACTTGGTCTGTCGTCATTTTCAGCTTGTAGGTCATGTGGATCGGTGAAGTAGCAAGGAACACATGAAGCCTTGGTTCAGCAGATCCTTTCAATGCCTCCCAAGCTGCATCGATGTCTTTTTTATTCGCCCGGGCAAGCCCCGTGACTGAACTGTTTTTCACAGATTCCGCAATCCGCTTAACCGATTGCAGATCCCCTTTTGACGCTGCCGGAAAGCCGGCTTCGATGATATCGACGCCCAGTCGTTCTAATTGATGAGCGATTTCAAGCTTCTCTAGTAGATTCAAATTCACACCAGCTGATTGTTCACCGTCTCTTAGGGTCGTGTCAAAGACATCAATTTTGGCCACTGCTTACCACTTCCTTTTCCTTTTCTTTCTTGATGAATGGCATCAGGTCTCGTAATCTCCTTCCTACTACCTCGATCTGATGATTCTTCTCCCGTTGATTCGTAGCGTTATATACAGGACGGTTCAATTGATTTTCCAAGATCCAGCCCTTCGCGAATTTTCCGGATTGGATATCCTCTAACACGTCCTTCATCCTTGCTTTCGTTTCTTCATTCACTACTCGTGGGCCTGATACGAAGTCACCCCATTGAGCTGTATCGGAAACAGAGAATCGCATTCCCTCGATTCCATCCTCATACATGAGGTCGACGATCAGCTTCAACTCGTGCAGACATTCGAAGTAAGCAACTTCTGGCTGATAGCCTGCTTCTACCAGCGTTTCAAATCCTGCCTTCACGAGAGAGGTGAGCCCTCCGCAAAGGACTGCCTGTTCACCGAACAAGTCGGTTTCCGTTTCTTCCTGGAAGGTCGTTTCTAAAATTCCTGCACGGCCAGCTCCGATTCCTTTTGCATACGCTAATGCTAAACTTTCAGCTACACCACTCACATCTTGATGGACACCGAACAATGCCGGAACACCAGCCCCGCTTTCAAACGTTCTTCTTACGAGATGACCTGGACCTTTTGGTGCAACGAGGAATACATCGACATCTTCCGGTGGGACCACTTGATTGAAATGAACGTTGAATCCGTGTGCGAATGCCAATGCTTTACCTGGTGTAAGCCCTGGCTTGATTTCGTTGTTGTAAACGGCAGGTTGCCATTCATCCGGAAGCAGGACCATGACGACATCCGCTTCTTCACTCGCTTCTCTGACAGATTTGACAGCGAATCCGTCTTTCTCCGCTTGCTCCCAGGACTTCCCTTTACGTAAGCCGACGACAACATCATATCCGCTATCCCTCAAGTTCTGTGCATGTGCGTGACCTTGGGAACCATAACCGATTACAGCGACTTTTCTTCCTTTCAACACATCATTCTTTACATCATCGTTATAATATACTTTGACCATTATCCATCATCCTTTCGATTATTTTAAAAGTGTGTATTGCTTAAGGTCAGTGACTGACTTCTGAAACCCTCTTGTAAATGCGGTAATCCCGGTTCGGGCGAGCTCCTTGATGCCATATGGCCTTAACAGCTCGATGATCGCTTCGATCTTTTCTGTGTCCCCTGTTACTTGGACAGTAAGTGTATCTCTTGACATATCAATGATCAATGCCCGGAACGGTTCGACAATGCCGCTGATTTCGGCTCTCGTCTGTCCGGTTGCGAGTACTTTGATGAGTGCGAGTTCCCGAGCAACGATCGCCTGGTTCGTGATATCGGAAACCTTGAGGACGTCGATCTGCTTGTTCAGCTGTTTCAGGAGCTGTTCAATTTGACGATCATCCTCGACATTGACGACGAAAGTCATTTTCGAAATCCCTTCTGTTTCGGTATGACCGACTGTGATGCTCTCGATGTTGAAATGGCGCTTCGTAAAAAGCCCTGTCACCCGATTCAAGACACCACTTTGGTTCAAAACGGTTGCTGTTACGATTCTTCTCTTCATGGTTTCACCCCGATCATTTCATGGAGCCCTGTTCCTGGTGCTACCATCGGATACACGTTTTCCGCCGCACAGACACGGCAATCGATCAATGCTGGTTCATCGTCATTCAAGACTTCGGACAGCAACGCTTTCGCCTCTTCGAGGGTAGAAACTTTGAATCCTCTAACGCCATATGAATCAGCAAGTTTGATAAAGTCAGGCTGCAGGTTGAAAACAGAGTGTGAATAACGTTGTTCATAAAAGGATTCCTGCCATTGCCTTACCATACCGAGAGTGCCATTGTTGACGATGACGATCTTGACTGGGAGATCCAATTCCCTCAAGAGGATGAGCTCCTCGGATGTCATTTGGAATCCACCGTCGCCGACAATGCTTACGACCCTTTTATCAGGTTCAGCGATTTGGGCTCCGATTGCTGCTGGGAAGCCGAATCCCATCGTTCCCAGTCCTCCGGATGTCACCCATTTATGCGGATCGTTGAAGGCGTAGTATTGGGCCGCCCACATCTGGTGCTGACCGACATCTGTCGTTACGATTGCATCTCCACCTGTCAGCGAGTGGATTTCTGTAATCAGCTTTTGCGGAGAGATTACATCCTCCAACTCTTTGTGCCAGTACGGATATTCCTGTTGATATTGACGTAGGTGAACGAGCCATTCTTCACACATCGAACTTGATCCTTGTTCGTCTGCAAGCTTCTGCAGTGCCGCTTTAGCATCTCCCACGATCGGGATTTGCGTTTCAACGTTCTTTCCGATCTCTGCTGGATCGATATCGATATGAGCCACAATAGCTTCAGGGGCGAATGTTTTCAAATTGCCTGTCAGACGGTCATCGAACCTGGCACCGATATTGACGAGCAGATCACATTCGTATAAAGCCATGTTGGCAGCGTAACAACCATGCATTCCTCCCATTCCGAGAA
Source organism: Pseudalkalibacillus sp. A8 (assembly GCF_045920555.1). Lineage (NCBI taxonomy): Bacteria > Bacillati > Bacillota > Bacilli > Caryophanales > Fictibacillaceae > Pseudalkalibacillus > Pseudalkalibacillus sp. A8. The sequence continues at coordinate 307,348 of NZ_CP174509.1, read as the reverse complement.
ACAACGGATGATCTGCCGGAAAGCCGCCTAAACCGAGTAGTGTATGAACGACAGGGATATTTTTCGATTCAGCTACCACCCGTAATTGTTCAGATGCTTTTGCATGAAGGATACCAGCTCCTGCTAGAATAACTGGTTTCTTGGCAGATTCGATTGCCTCGTTCAGTTTTTTGATCTGTAATACATTCGGATTTCTCGTCGGTTGGAATCCTGGTAAATGAACCTTCCCACCAAAATTGACTTCAGTCGCTGTTGCTGATACATCTTTCGGAATGTCTACGAGTACTGGTCCTGGCCGGCCATTCGTTGCGATATGAAAAGCTTCTTTCACAATTCTAGGGAGGTCTTTCAAATCACGCACCTGGTAATTGTGTTTTGTGATCGGCATCGTGATGCCTGTCACATCTGCTTCTTGGAAGGCGTCTGTTCCAATTACACCAGAGGCGACCTGCCCTGTAAAAATGACAAGTGGCAGTGAATCCATCATCGCATCTGTTATGCCTGTTATCAGATTTGTCGCACCTGGTCCGGAAGTCGCTAAAACGACTCCGGGCTTTCCTGAAACTCTTGCATACCCTTCAGCTGCATGGATTGCGCCTTGTTCGTGTCGTGCCAAGACATGCCTGATCGGATTTCGATAAAGTGCGTCATAGATTGGTAAAACCGCTCCTCCCGGGTATCCGAAAACGACTTCGACTTTCTCTTGCTTCAAGGCGTGAATCAGAGTCTCGGCACCAGTCAGCCGCTGCTCTTCAGGTTCTGCCTTTACTTTCACCTTCATTTCAATTCTCCTCCCTGAATTTTTTTGATTATGGCGCATAGAAGTGATGCTGGCTTCAGCACCTGGAACATTTTCAGTTCACCTTCGGCGGCGACAGCCTCCTCGGTGACCCTCCAGTAACTTTCAAAGTTTAGTTAAATATAAAAAGCCTTTCCACCCACTACTGCAATGTTTTTTCATTGCGTAAAGGATGAAAAGGCTTTGATCCTCTTCATGGTACCACCTTTGTTCATAGCACCCTTACAGATGCTACCTCAGGGGGCTGACCCAACTCTCTTTTGGGTCGGTCCCGTTTTTTTATAACAGGTAACTTATCGATAAGTTACCCGGCCGCACCTACTAGAACAGTTCAGTGCCACACTCAGAGGGGATGTCGCGGCTGGGAGTATTACCGGCTTCCACCTATACCGGCTCTCTGGGAATACAAGATCCAACCACTTTTACCTCGTCGTCGATTTGATTATATCAAATTTTCATTATTCCACCTGTACTTGCTGATGTAACTAGTTTTGCATATCGGGCTAAATAGCCTTTTTTGATTTTCGGAGGCGGTTGTTCAAAATTTTGCCTGCGCTCCTCTAACTCTTCTTCCGAGATCATCAGGTTGATCGACCGGTTTTCAAGGTCGATGAAGATTGAATCTCCATCTTTCACGAAAGCGATCGGTCCACCTTCTGCCGCTTCGGGTGATATATGACCGACTGAGATGCCTCGGGATGCCCCTGAAAAACGGCCATCAGTAATGAGTGCTACCTTCTTATCCAGTCCTCGCCCCGCAATGGCTGCGGTCGGGGCTAACATTTCAGGCATCCCAGGACCGCCTTTCGGACCTTCATACCGGATGACGACAACATCTCCTTCTTGGACCGTCCCGTCATCGATACCCTGCTGTGCCTCATCCTGGGAGTCAAAGCATACCGCTTTGCCTATGAATGTCCTGATCGATGGGTCGACAGCGCCCACTTTGATGACTCCGCCTTCTGGAGCGATGTTTCCGGTCAATACCGATAACCCGCCGACTTTACTATACGGATTATCCTTTCTTCGGATCACTTTGTCATTTTTGATATCGTAAGCTTCGACAGTTTCATAGAGCGATTTTCCAGTGACGGTTATCCTGTCACGGTTGATCAATCCATCAATTTTACAAAGTTCTTTGATGATTGCGCTTATGCCGCCAGCTTTGTGGACATCATCCATCGTATAATCTGATGCCGGACTGATTTTTGCCAGGTATGGGGTCTTTTCAGCGATTTCATTGATTCGCTTGAAATCATATTCAATCTCTGCTTCATTCGCGATTGCCAGGGTATGAAGGACCGTATTCGTCGAGCCACCCATCGCCATATCGAGTGCGAATGCATCATCAATTGCCTCTTTCGTAATGATGTCTCGCGGTTTGATATCTTTCTTGATCATATCGACAAGATGATGAGCAGCTTCCTTTATTAGTCGATGACGCTCATCGGACGTAGCTACGATCGTTCCGTTGCCCGGTAGCGCTAAGCCGACCATCTCCATCATGGAATTCATCGAGTTTGCTGTGAACATTCCTGAACAGGAACCACATGTCGGACAAGCGTTTTGCTCTATATCCAACAGTTCTTCTGCGGTCATTGTTCCGGATTGGTGAGCACCGACGCCTTCAAAAACGGAAACAAGTGACAATGGTTTGCCCTCTTTCGAAGTTCCGCCTTCCATCGGCCCACCCGAAACGAATACGGAAGGAACATTCGTCCTTGCCGCTGCCATCAACATCCCCGGAGTGATCTTGTCACAGTTGGGAATGTAGAACACCCCATCAAACCAATGGGCATTGATCACGGTCTCAGCTGAATCAGCAATGATCTCCCTGCTTGGTAAGGAATACCTCATTCCGATATGTCCCATTGCGATTCCATCATCTACCCCAATCGTGTTGAACTCGAAGGGAATTCCTCCCGCCTCGCGGATCGCTTCTTTCACGACTTCTGCGAAAACGTTCAAATGCATATGGCCTGGGATGATATCGATATAGGAATTACAAACGCCTATAAACGGTTTTTCAATATCCTTTGTTTTAACTCCCGTGGCACGTAACAGACTTCTGTGCGGTGCCCGGTCTATTCCTTTTTTGATCATATCACTTCGCATCTAATTCACCACCAACTTGCGATTATCCCGCTTGAACCTTTTCGTCTGAGTAAACTTTATATCCATCTTCTGTCACTGTTTTTCTGAACGCTTCTAAAAGCTTATTCGTATATTCACCAGGACGTCCGTCTCCGACCTGTCTTCCGTCGACCTTCACAACACCGATCACTTCTGCAGCTGTTCCAGTCAGGAATACTTCGTCTGCTGTATAGACATCATGTCGGGTAAATACCTCTTCCCGCATTTCAAAGCCTAATAGTTGAGCAATTTCGATAATGGCGTTCCTCGTTATACCTTCTAACGCTCCCACATAGCCAGGCGGCGTTTTGATCACATTCCCTTTGACAATGAAGACATTGTCGGCAGAACCCTCTGCAACATACCCTTGATCGTTGAGCATCAATGCCTCGCTCACACCAGCGAGATTGGCTTCGATTTTAACAAGGATATTATTCAGATAGTTCAACGATTTCACTTTTGGCGATAATACATCCGCACGGTTTCTCCTGCTTGCGACCGTTGCGATTTCAATTCCAGCCTCATACAGCTTTTTCGGGAACAGAGCAAGCTGTTCCGCAATGACGATGATTTGAGGGTCTCTGCATGAACTTGGATCAAGCCCCAGGTTTCCGACTCCTCTTGATACGACTACACGTATATATGCATTACGTAAATCATTCCGCCTTAATGTTTCAGCGATGATTTTCGTTAGTTCGTCTTTACTTTTCGGGATGTCAAGCATGATTGATTTCGCCGAGTCATAAAGGCGATCAACATGTTCTTTCAGGCGAAATACGTTGCCATCATACATTCTAATTCCTTCGAACACCCCATCTCCGTATAAAAATCCGTGGTCATACACAGATACAACAGCCTCATTCTTGTTAACAAAATGGCCGTTCAGGTAAATCCATTGTTCGCTCATGTCGATCGCTCCTTTCACATCATTTTTTCTAGCTTTGAAATATGGTTACAAGCCCTCTCTGACGGGGAATGAAGTTTTGTCAGAAAATTATGTTGATGACAATATTACTCCGGTGTTTTCAAAAGGTCAACCTTATTTTTTGATAATTTAGACTTATCAGGTTATTAGGAAACGCTTACATTCCATTGATATAAGGGTTTTCAGGGATTTAAAAAATTTTTTTGGGAAGTGTTTAAAGGGTAAAATAAACAGCATTTTGGAGGGAATCGTTTCCAAATAAAAGCGGCAATGAAAGTGATTGTCCTTAAGTTGCGGGGTGTCCATAGGGAGAAAGGAGTGAACGCTGAACGTTTCGACATAAAAAAAGACCCTGTTAAGGATCTTCGGAATTTGTGACAAATTATCAACTTTATTTTCGGGAAAGAAAACAGTAAATAAGCTTTATTTTGTTTTTATGTTTTCGATATATGGCATAGCTCCATTTTACGAAAATAAAAAAACACGAAACCTTTGTTTCATGTTAATGGCGGACCCGACCGGATTCGAACCGGCGATCTCCTGCGTGACAGGCAGGCATGTTAACCCCTACACCACGGGTCCAGATATGTATTGGTTTTTATTTGCACCATAACACCACGAGTTAAAACTAACTATGATGATTATTCGACGTAGTGAATTTTATTTTGGTTGCACCCCTCCGGGTACTCCATATATTCATTGAAAGTAAGATAAATCGACGTAGTACAATGAACTTAATTTGGTTGCGGGGATAGGATTTGAACCTACGACCTTCGGGTTATGAGCCCGACGAGCTACCAGACTGCTCCACCCCGCGACGATATATAAGTGGTTTCCTTTTCAACCGGACAATAACTAATATAACATGTATTATTCACTAGTGCAAGCCTATTTTTAATTTTTTATTAATAAGGAAAGTACTGCCAAAAAGCAGCACTTCCCGTCAATTTAAGATAAAGCCTTCCGGAACGTATCCTCAATATCTTGATAATCTTCAATACCTACTGAAATACGGATCAATTGTTTGGTTATCCCTAAACGCTCTTGATCAGAGGCTGGTAAAGCTCGGTGTGATGTACCAATCGGATATGATACAGTCGTTTCTACTCCTGCCAAAGTTGGAACTACACCGATCCAATCTAGCTTTTCACAAAAAAGGTTCGGATCGATCTCTTCGTTTAAAACAATCGATACAATCGCTCCATTCCCTTTATCAGATGCTTGCTTAGGATAATAAACCTTTTCTACACCAGCATGTTCTGTTAAAAAGCTCGCCAGCTTCTGAGCATTCGTCGTATGCCTTTCCATCCGGACACTTAATGTCTTTAACCCACGACATGTCAACCACGCTTCAAATGGACTGAGATTGCTCCCTAAATTCATCACTTTGCTTTTGGCTTTTTCGACAAGAGCGGCATCACCGACAACTACACCCGCTGTGATATCTGAATGTCCTCCGATGTACTTCGTCGCACTGTGAACGACAAGGTTAACTCCCTTTAGATATGGTTGAAGGAGATATGGTGTGGCAAACGTGTTATCAATCATCGTATGGACATTTGTATCTTCAGCAATATTAACGATTAAATCTATATTCTCCACCCGTAAAAATGGATTTGTAATTGATTCAGAGTAAAGTAAAACCGTGTTGGACTTCATAGCTGAACGAATGCTCTCTTCACTCTCAAAAGAGGCGAAAGAGACTTCAATACCTAAAGAAGGTAATTCTTTTGCCAATAGCTGATAGGTGCCGCCGTATAGATCTTCGCAAGCGACGATGTGAGATCCATTTTTAGCAACAGAAAGGATGCCTGCTAAAATTGCTGAAATTCCTGATGAAGTCGCTATGCCATTCGGTGCTCCTTCTAACTGTGCGACTCCTGTTCCCAGGTCGTCTGTATTTGGATTACTTACTCTCGAATACATATGAGGTGATTTACCTTCAAAATAACCTTCCAGCTCATTAAGGTTTTTAAATTTAAAAGCCGACGTTTGATAGATCGGTTGCGCTTTGCTGGTAGATTCTGACTTAATCCTTTTATGAAAATGTACAGCCTTTGAATCAAAACGTAAATTATTATTCAATTCTATCGCCTCCATCTACAAACCAATATAACACGAACGAAACCACCCCGAAAAACCATACAACTTGGTATATTTTCTCACTATGTATATTGGGAACCACATTGGACTGCTGTCTGGTTCGATTAAACACGTCGGAAATGAACATATTCGAGCCGAAATTCTGATTATCACGCCGTTTAGACGATATTCATGCCGACTTTTGAATAATCAATAAGAAAGAGCATTCTGTTACTATTCTTGTGAACCGACGACTTCCTACTTTCATAGAAGGAAGTCCCCAATTACCATTGTGCTCGAGCTTATCGGCCATTTTCTTAGTTAGTATGGTTTTTGAGTTCGTCATTTCACGATTTTCGAGTTTTCACTGTCTGAGTCCCTCTTTGAGGACCTCGTTTTGGCTTTTTCTCGATTTCAGGGTGCCAAAACCCTCTAAATTCCTTTTGCAATCTCTAAAACGAAAAGGTTCGAACCCTAATTTCACCCTTTATATACAAAAAAAAGCAGTCTCCCGACTACTCTTGTGGTGCCCGGCGACGTCCTACTCTCACAGGGGGAAGCCCCCAATTACCATTGGCGCTGAAGAGCTTAACTTCCGTGTTCGGCATGGGAACGGGTGTGACCTCTTCGCCTTCGTCACCAGACTGTATGAAATTCAAGGGATACTGTTCCCTCAAAACTAGATAACGGTTCTTGAAAACATCGTCGATATTTAAGTGAAGTGGTTAAGTCCTCGATCGATTAGTATCTGTCAGCTCCACGTGTCACCACGCTTCCACACCAGACCTATCAACCTCATCATCTCTGAGGGATCTTACTCGCTTGACGCGATGGGAAATCTCATCTTGAGGGGGGCTTCATGCTTAGATGCTTTCAGCACTTATCCCGTCCACACGTAGCTACCCAGCTATGCTCCTGGCGGAACAACTGGTACACCAGCGGTGTGTCCATCCCGGTCCTCTCGTACTAAGGACAGCTCCTCTCAAATTTCCTGCGCCCGCGACGGATAGGGACCGAACTGTCTCACGACGTTCTGAACCCAGCTCGCGTACCGCTTTAATGGGCGAACAGCCCAACCCTTGGGACCTACTTCAGCCCCAGGATGCGATGAGCCGACATCGAGGTGCCAAACCTCCCCGTCGATGTGGACTCTTGGGGGAGATAAGCCTGTTATCCCCAGGGTAGCTTTTATCCGTTGAGCGATGGCCCTTCCATGCGGAACCACCGGATCACTAAGCCCGACTTTCGTCCCTGCTCGACTTGTAGGTCTCGCAGTCAAGCTCCCTTGTGCCTTTACACTCTGCGAATGATTTCCAACCATTCTGAGGGAACCTTTGGGCGCCTCCGTTACACTTTAGGAGGCGACCGCCCCAGTCAAACTGCCCACCTGACACTGTCTCCGGACCGGATCACGGTCCTGGGTTAGAATTTCAATACCGTCAGGGTAGTATCCCACCGACGCCTCCACCGAACCTGGCGGTCCGGCTTCTCTGGCTCCTACCTATCCTGTACAAACGATACCAAAATCCAATATCAGGCTACAGTAAAGCTCCATGGGGTCTTTCCGTCCTGTCGCGGGTAACCTGCATCTTCACAGGTACTATAATTTCACCGGGTCTCTCGTTGAGACAGTATCCAAGTCGTTGCACCTTTCGTGCGGGTCGGAACTTACCCGACAAGGAATTTCGCTACCTTAGGACCGTTATAGTTACGGCCGCCGTTTACTGGGGCTTCGATTCAGAGCTTCTCCTAATGGATAACCCCTCCTCTTAACCTTCCAGCACCGGGCAGGTGTCAGCCCCTATACTTCGCCTTACGGCTTCGCAGAGACCTGTGTTTTTGCTAAACAGTCGCTTGGATCTTTTCACTGCGGCTCTCTCGGGCTTGCACCCTATCAGAGCACCCCTTCTCCCGAAGTTACGGGGTCATTTTGCCGAGTTCCTTAACGAGAGTTCTCCCGAGCATCTTAGGATTCTCTCCTCGCCTACCTGTGTCGGTTTACGGTACGGGCACCTCTTTCCTCGCTAGAGGCTTTTCTTGGCAGTGTAGGATCAGGGACTTCGGTACTCTAGTTCCCTCGCCATCACAGCTCCGCCGTATGGTGGACGGATTTGCCTATCCACCGGCCTGACTGCTTGGACGCGCATATCCATCAGCGCGCTCTCCCTACCTTCCTGCGTCCCCCCGTTGCTCAAACGGAAAGGAGGTGGTACAGGAATATCAACCTGTTGGCCATCGCCTACGCCTTTCGGCCTCGGCTTAGGTCCCGACTAACCCTGAGCGGACGAGCCTTCCTCAGGAAACCTTGGGCTTTCGATGGAGAAGATTCTCACTTCTCTTTTCGCTACTCATACCGGCATTCTCACTTCAAAGCGCTCCACGAGTCCTTCCGGTCTCGCTTCTCAGCCCTTCGAACGCTCCCCTACCACTGTACCGTTAGGTACAATCCATAGCTTCGGTGATACGTTTAGCCCCGGTACATTTTCGGCGCAGAGTCACTCGACCAGTGAGCTATTACGCACTCTTTAAATGGTGGCTGCTTCTAAGCCAACATCCTGGTTGTCTGGGCAACTCCACATCCTTTTCCACTTAACGTATACTTGGGGACCTTAGCTGATGGTCTGGGCTGTTTCCCTCTCGACTACGGATCTTATCACTCGCAGTCTGACTCCCGTGGACAAGTTCCTGGCATTCGGAGTTTGACTGAATTCGGTAATCCTGTGGGGACCCCTAGTCCAATCAGTGCTCTACCTCCAGAACTCTCACCACGAGGCTAGCCCTAAAGCTATTTCGGGGAGAACCAGCTATCTCCGAGTTCGATTGGCATTTCACCCCTACCCACACCTCATCCCCGCACTTTTCAACGTGCGTGGGTTCGGGCCTCCATTCAGTGTTACCTGAACTTCACCCTGGACATGGGTAGATCACTCGGTTTCGGGTCTACGACAACGTACTCATGCGCCCTGTTCAGACTCGCTTTCGCTGCGGCTCCGTCTCTGCGACTTAACCTTGCACGTTATCGTAACTCGCCGGTTCATTCTACAAAAGGCACGCCGTCACCCGTTAATGGGCTCCGACTACTTGTAGGCACACGGTTTCAGGATCTCTTTCACTCCCCTTCCGGGGTGCTTTTCACCTTTCCCTCACGGTACTGGTTCACTATCGGTCACTAGGGAGTATTTAGCCTTGGGAGATGGTCCTCCCAGCTTCCGACGGGGTTTCACGTGTCCCGCCGTACTCAGGATCCACTCTGGAGGGAACGACGTTTTGGCTACAGGGCTGTTACCTCCTCTGGCGGGCCTTTCCAGACCGCTTCGCCTACGCCGTTCCTTTCTTACTCCGTATAGAGTGTCCTACAACCCCAAGAGGCAAGCCTCTTGGTTTGGGCTGTTTCCGTTTCGCTCGCCGCTACTCAGGAAATCGCGATTGCTTTCTCTTCCTCTGGGTACTAAGATGTTTCAGTTCCCCAGGTCTGCCTTCTCATACCCTATGAATTCAGGTATGGATCCTACCCCATTACGGGCAGTGGGTTCCCCCATTCGGAAATCCCCGGATCAAAGCTTACTTACAGCTCCCCGAGGCATATCGGTGTTCGTCCCGTCCTTCTTCGGCTCCTAGTGCCAAGGCATCCACCGTGCGCCCTTCATAACTTAACCACGTTATGAATGAACTTACACTTCTTACTTGTCATTAAATGACGTTTTCGATGTCTTGTTTTCAAGAATTTCATTATCTAGTTTTCAAGGAACAATGTATTGAAAGAGAATGAGCTCTTTCAAAACTAAACAAAAGCCAAAGCGTGTTCCATGTCCATAAAGGACTCCTTAGAAAGGAGGTGATCCAGCCGCACCTTCCGATACGGCTACCTTGTTACGACTTCACCCCAATCATCTGTCCCACCTTCGGCGGCTGGTTCCAAAAGGTTACCTCACCGACTTCGGGTGTTACAAACTCTCGTGGTGTGACGGGCGGTGTGTACAAGGCCCGGGAACGTATTCACCGCGGCATGCTGATCCGCGATTACTAGCAATTCCGGCTTCATGCAGGCGAGTTGCAGCCTGCAATCCGAACTGAGAATGGCTTTATGGGATTCGCTCAACCTCGCGGTTTTGCTGCCCTTTGTACCATCCATTGTAGCACGTGTGTAGCCCAGGTCATAAGGGGCATGATGATTTGACGTCGTCCCCACCTTCCTCCGGTTTGTCACCGGCAGTCACCTTAGAGTGCCCAACTGAATGCTGGCAACTAAGATCAAGGGTTGCGCTCGTTGCGGGACTTAACCCAACATCTCACGACACGAGCTGACGACAACCATGCACCACCTGTCACTTCGTCCCCCGAAGGGGAACCTTCCATCTCTGGAAGTAGCGAAGGATGTCAAGACCTGGTAAGGTTCTTCGCGTTGCTTCGAATTAAACCACATGCTCCACTGCTTGTGCGGGCCCCCGTCAATTCCTTTGAGTTTCAACCTTGCGGTCGTACTCCCCAGGCGGAGTGCTTAATGTGTTAACGTCAGCACTGAGGGTGGAACCCCCCAACACCTAGCACTCATCGTTTACGGCGTGGACTACCAGGGTATCTAATCCTGTTTGCTCCCCACGCTTTCGCGCCTCAGCGTCAGTTACTGGCCAGAGAGCCGCCTTCGCCACTGGTGTTCCTCCATATATCTACGCATTTCACCGCTACACATGGAATTCCACTCTCCTCTCCAGTACTCAAGTCCCCCAGTTTCCAATGACCCTCCACGGTTGAGCCGTGGGCTTTCACATCAGACTTAAGAGACCGCCTGCGCGCGCTTTACGCCCAATAATTCCGGACAACGCTTGCCACCTACGTATTACCGCGGCTGCTGGCACGTAGTTAGCCGTGGCTTTCTGGTTAGGTACCGTCAAGGTACCGCCCTGTTCGAACGGTACTTGTTCTTCCCTAACAACAGAGCTTTACGACCCGAAGGCCTTCCTCACTCACGCGGCGTTGCTCGGTCAGACTTTCGTCCATTGCCGAAGATTCCCTACTGCTGCCTCCCGTAGGAGTCTGGGCCGTGTCTCAGTCCCAGTGTGGCCGATCACCCTCTCAGGTCGGCTACGCATCGTCGCCTTGGTGAGCCCTTACCTCACCAACTAGCTAATGCGCCGCGGGCCCATCTGTAAGTGATAGCCGAAGCCATCTTTTAATCCTCCTCTATGCAGAGGAGAATGTTATCCGGTATTAGCCCCGGTTTCCCGGAGTTATCCCAGTCTTACAGGCAGGTTGCCCACGTGTTACTCACCCGTCCGCCGCTGACCTCTGAGGAGCAAGCTCCTCGTTGGTCCGCTCGACTTGCATGTATTAGGCACGCCGCCAGCGTTCGTCCTGAGCCAGGATCAAACTCTCCAATAAAGTGTTTGATTGCTCATTAAATGTAAATCGAAATTGATTCAGGGTTCTTATAAAAGACCCGTTTCACGCTTGGCTTTTGTTCAGTTTTCAAAGAGCTGGTTTGCTTCGTTTTGAGAGTTGCATTTGAAAGAAACTCTATTCGAAGGAATTGTTAATGGTGGGCCTAAGTGGACTCGAACCACCGACCTCACGCTTATCAGGCGTGCGCTCTAACCAGCTGAGCTATAGGCCCATAATAGAATGGAGCGGGTGATGAGAATCGAACTCACGACCAGAGCTTGGAAGGCTCTTGTTTTACCACTAAACTACACCCGCAAATGTGATGGTCGGGAAGACAGGATTTGAACCTGCGACCCCCTGGTCCCAAACCAGGTGCTCTACCAAGCTGAGCCACTTCCCGTTATATGGCGCGCCCGAGAGGAGTCGAACCCCTAACCTTCTGATCCGTAGTCAGACGCTCTATCCAATTGAGCTACGGGCGCATTGATTAATGTTTTGAAGTTGATTATGGTGCGGTCGAGAGGACTCGAACCTCCACGGGTATACACCCACTAGCCCCTCAAGCTAGCGCGTCTGCCATTCCGCCACGACCGCTAAATTGTTGATGTTTAAAACTAGTGATGCACCTTCCATATAAGACGTTGCACCATTTTTAAAATATGGTGCGGGTGGAGGGACTTGAACCCCCACGTCGCAAGGACACTAGATCCTAAGTCTAGCGCGTCTGCCAATTCCGCCACACCCGCAAAAAAGTGGTGAGCCATGAAGGACTCGAACCTTCGACCCTCTGATTAAAAGTCAGATGCTCTACCGACTGAGCTAATGGCTCATTATGGCTGGGCTAGCTGGATTCGAACCAACGCATGACGGAGTCAAAGTCCGTTGCCTTACCGCTTGGCTATAGCCCATCGCATAACAATACAAGTTTTAATTTATAAATGGCGGACCCGACCGGATTCGAACCGGCGATCTCCTGCGTGACAGGCAGGCATGTTAACCCCTACACCACGGGTCCACTTGGCAAATCATCAGTGGTGCACATCGCGTTGCACCAACTTAATTTATATATGACGTAAATGGTGACCCCTACGGGATTCGAACCCGTGTTACCGCCGTGAAAGGGCGGTGTCTTAACCACTTGACCAAGGGGCCAACTACAAAGTTTAAGTATTGAAATGGCGGAGAAGGAGGGATTTGAACCCTCGCGCCGCTTACACGACCTACACCCTTAGCAGGGGCGCCCCTTCAGCCACTTGGGTACTTCTCCGTATGGCTCCACAGGCAGGACTCGAACCTGCGACCGATCGGTTAACAGCCGATAGCTCTACCACTGAGCTACTGTGGAATAATGTGTGTTTCTGTTTTTTAGCGACAATAAATATCTTATCACACACAAACGATGAAGTCAATAACTTTTTTGCTTTAAAAATTAATTATGTTTTGCACTCTCAGCCTTCACCAAGGTTTGGCTTTGCCAAGTTTTCTTTAAGTGACTTTGTCGTATTTAAGAGGTTGTCTCTATAGCGACTTAATTAAAGTAACATAATCATATTTGTTAGTCAATACTTTTTCGCTTCAACTTTCCTCTGCATTTTCCACAGGAAAACTTGCGAGTATCCACTCTTCGTTTTCTGGGATATTGATGGCCGCATTTATTACATAAATAGATGTATTTGATCTTTTCTTGTCTCCTCTGACCAGGGATCACCTCGCAATACCGGCTGCCGCCGACTTCTTTCAATAACTGTTTGAAATCACGATCGCGGTGCTTATAGCCTTTTTTCATCAGATGAAGATGATAATGGCAGAGCTCATGCTTGATGATTCCGATGAAAGCTTCCATCCCATGGACTTCAAGCTGCTTCCGGTTGAATTCAAGATCATGGCTTCTCAACAGATATCTTCCACCTGTCGTTTTAAGTCGATTATTGAATCGCGCTGTATGCTTAAAGGGCCTGCCGAAAAATTCAATTGATATATCTTCAACTAATCGTTGTAGTGTATTTTCTTCCATTACTTTCAATCCTTTTCGTTACTTCCCTTCTATTTTGCCAAAGGTTCAGCTAAATGAAAAGTAAACAGTATGACACGAACAAAGGCAAGCAGTCACACATAGACTAATAACCACCATTAAGGAAAGTGAGGAGGGCTCATCGTGCCTTACTGGTTTAAAAAGCAGTTAAGGAATGCTTATTTTAATAAAGACCGATACCAAATCAAATTATTGAACCAATGTTGGTTTTTCTACAGAAAAAAACACTGCTCCTAGTAAGCAGTGCTTTTTGTCTTTTCCTTAATTGGTAACCATCGTCAGAGCAATCCGTTGCTTATCCAGATTTACCTGTTCTACCCACACTTTGACGACTTGGCCTACGTGCACGACATCCATCGGATGTTTGACGTAGTGTTTGCTAAGCTTTGAGATATGAACCAGTCCGTCCTGTTTGACACCGATATCAACAAATGCGCCGAAGTCGACGACATTCCGGACGGTTCCTTCGAGCTCCATCCCTTCTTTCAGGTCTTCCATCTTCAAAACATCTGTTTTCAATAAAGGTTTCGTCACTTCATCACGAGGATCTCTTGATGGTTTCACCAGCGCATCTACGATATCCTTCAAGGTCAGTTCCCCAATATCCAGTTTCTCTGCGTACTCTTTCAAATCAATCGACTGGAGTTTCTTCCGGATTTCCTCCGTTCCGATTTCTTGTTCAGTCACTTCCAATAAACTCAACAATTTACGCGTATCTGCATAGGTTTCAGGATGGATGGGAGTTTGGTCCAGCGGGTGCTTCCCTTCAATGATCCTTAAGAAACCGATACATTGTTCGTATGTCTTCGTACCAAGACGCGGAATCTTTTTCAATTGGGTTCTGCTCGTGAACTTTCCTTCTTCTTCCCTTTTCTTGACGATGTTATTTGCAACAGCTTTCGAAAGGCCTGCTACATACTGCAATAAGGATGGAGATGCCGTATTCACATTGACGCCGACTTGGTTGACTACTGTCTCAACAACGAATGTAAGGGATTCATTCAAACGCTTTTGCGAGACATCATGCTGGTACTGACCGACACCAATTGACTTTGGATCGATTTTCACAAGTTCGGATAATGGATCCTGCAGTCTTCTCGCGATCGATACTGCGCTTCGCTCCTCTACCTTCAAATCAGGGAATTCCTGGCGTGCAATATCAGAGGCAGAGTAAACACTCGCTCCAGCTTCACTGACGATCAGATAGGCCAAAGGCCGGTCCATCTCTTTGATGAGGTCGGCAACGAATTGTTCTGTCTCCCTCGAACCTGTCCCATTTCCTATAGCGACAATTTCGACGTTATGACGCTCAATCATGCCTTTCAAGATCGTTTTTGATTTTTCTACTTCTGATTTCGGCGGAGTCGGGTACATGACATCTACGTCTAACGTCTTGCCGGTTTCATCGACGACAGCAAGCTTACAACCAGTTCGATATCCAGGATCAACGCCGAGTGCTATCTTTCCTTTCAATGGTGGTTGCAATAAAAGGTGTCTAAGGTTTTCTGAAAAGATTCGTATCGCTTGTTCATCCGCAGTCTCCGTCAATTCATTCCGAATATCCCGTTCGATTGATGGTGAAATCAATCGCTTGTAGCCATCCAAGATTGCACGCTCAATATAAACCGTAGATGAGGATTGTCCTTTTACGTACTTATTGCTTAGTTTTCTCAGGATTTTATCTGTAGGTGCTGAAATTGATACTTTCAGGACGTCTTCCTTCTCTCCGCGATTGACCGCTAATGTCCGGTGAGGGACGATTTTCTTAACAGGTTCTTGATAGTCATAGTACATTTCGTATGTTTTCTCTTCAGGTTCCTCCTTTCCTTTCAGTTTTGTTTCGACAATACCCTCTTGAAAAGTGATGGAACGAATCCAGGAACGGTTATCTGAATCATCGGAAACTCTTTCAGCAATGATGTCCTCTGCTCCCTGGATGGCTTCTTCTATACTAAGGACTTCCTTGTCTACTGAAACGAATCTTCGAGCTTCTGCTTCTATGTCCACGCCGCTTTTCTGTTCAAGAATCAGATCTGCTAGCGGTTCTAATCCTTTTTCCTTCGCCGTAGTCGCACGTGTACGTTTCTTTTGCTTATAGGGGCGGTAAAGATCTTCAACCTGTTGAAGCTTAGTCGCATTATGTATTTCTGACCTCAATTCATCCGTCAGTTTATCTTGTTCTTCAATTAAACGAAGGACTTCCTCTTTTCGCTTTTCAAGGTTCCGTTTGTATTCCCACTCTTCTGATACACGTCGAATCTGTACTTCATCAGCAGCACCGGTCAATTCTTTGCGGTACCTTGCGATAAAAGGGACGGTATTTCCTTCTTCAAGAAGGTCAATGATATTTTTAACGTATTTCAAGGATAATTTCGTATCCTTGGCTACTTGTGAAATGATTTCATTGTTCATCTCCAAACTTGCTCCTCCTCGTAAAACTGATATACGTACAAGTTTACCAAAGAATACCTCGCTATGTAATCAACGGTTATAAAGTCACCTGGTATGAGGTAGCTGTTTCACCGCTAATGAATTTTTTAAAGACACAAAAAAGAGCTCCCTCATTAATACGAGAAAACTCCTTTAAGTGACTTTTCCGATTACGCATGTCATGTCATCAGCGACAGAACTGCATTTTTGTCGTAAATAACTTACTGCTATTCTTGGATTCCTTGATTTGATAACATTCCGTTTATCTGGCGAAGAAAGTTCAATACCATCTGAATAGGCAATGAACATTGAACCTGTTTGATATTCGATTTCTCTCACGTTAAACTTTGCAGGTTTACCTGATAGGAAGCCTGATTTCGGGATTGCATGAACCATTTTTCCAGATGGCAAGCCAATAATCAATCGAATATTGCCTACCCCGCAATATTCAAGCAAGTTCCTTTTGAAATGGACTTTGAAAATAGTCAATACTGCCCCTCTTGTATATTGAAGAGACTCATTACACAGACTCATCAATGTATCAACATCTTTATCGTGATTTTCTTCCACGACTTTCACAGTTTTAGTAGACGCATCATGTGCCGCTTGCCCACTTCCTAAACCGTCAGCCACCATGCAGATGAAATAATTATCTGTTTCTTTAGCAAAATAGCTGTCACCGTTACACTGACCTTCTACTTTGGAACGTTGGAAGGTACTCCAGTCAACATGATGATGGATATAGTTTTCAATCATGATTCAGTGCCTCCGAAGGATCGACACGTATTGCATCCTTCAACTTTTCAAGTGCTCTACGTTGTAATCTCGATACATGCATCTGTGAAATATTCAAGCGTTTACCTGTTTCTTTTTGACTTAAATTTTCAAAATAAGTGCATTTCAATATCTGTTGTTCTCGTTCTGATAATACATGAAAAGCTTTTTGCAGCAACATGCGCTGATCTGTTTGTTCATAACCGCTTTCTGTACTTCCGACAAGGTCCAAGAGAGTAACCGTACTTCCTTCCTGGTCAGCTTCGATCGAACTGTCGACCGAAAGGGCTTGATAACTTTTACCCATTTCCATCGTTTCCAGGATTTCTTCCTCAGAAGATTCTAGATAATCGGCAATTTCAGCAACCTTAGGTGAACGTTGCAATTCATTTGTAAGTTCTTCAACTGCCCGTTTAATCCTTGGACTTAGCTCTTTGATCCTTCGCGGTACATGCACACTCCATGTTTTATCACGGATGAAGCGTTTGATTTCTCCGATGATCGTCGGAACCGCGAACGATTCGAAGCTTCTTCCAAACTCAGGATCATAACGTCGAAAAGCAGCCAGAAGACCAATCATGCCGACTTGCACTAAGTCATCGTGGATGCTTTTCCCTTTCGAAAATTTACGAGCAAGTGAATGGACCAAATCTTGATAATGTTCAACAAGAATGGTTTGGATTTCCTGGTTTTCAGGATCTTCTCGCAGTTGTTCCAATAACTCGTAGACGAAGTCCTTATTGTGAGGGGGCTGACTTGTATTGGTCGACACTTTCATCCACCCCATCTCTGTTTAGGTATTTCGTCATTATGACTACCACTCCTGCTTCATCGCTAATATCCACTTTGTCCATTAGCGTCTCAATCAAGAAAAGACCCAACCCTCCTTCATTAATTTGCTCGATAGGCTTTCCGTTGACTGGACCAGTACTAAGTTTTGTTGTTTCTACATCGAAACTTTTCCCTTTATCCATGACAGTGATTTCAAGCTTATCGTCATACATGCCATAGTACAGGCGGATTTCACCCTCATCCTCTGTGCCGTATGCGTGATTTACTGCATTCGTAATCGCTTCAGAAACTGCGATTTTAATGTCTTCGATCTCGTCAAATGTATAACCCATTCTACTAGCTATACCAGAAACCGTTAACCTTGCTACGCCAACAAAATCTGGCTTTGCCGGAATCACCATTTCGATAACATCACTCATCGCGCCTCCTCCTCTTGGGTGTTCTCGATGTTTATCACTTCTGTGAGGCCCGTGATTTCGAACAACCTTTCAACACGTTCGGTCATACCTGTCAAAGTCAGGGTACTCCCAGATTGTTGTGAGGATTTTAGAGCGCCTACGAATACGCCAAGTCCAGTACTATCCATATATTGAACACCGCTGAGATCGACAACGACTTTTTGTCCTTGCTTTTGTGTAGATTCCAGCAATGTTTCTTTCAGTTTGGGTGCTGTATAAGCATCTACCTCACCGATTAGGACCAATTCATCTATATGATTATCTGTGTCTTTCTTTTGGATCTGTAAATTCATCTTCGACTTCCCCCTTAATATATAAGAATGCATTACTTTATCAATACCACAAGTTATTTGAAACTAAACCGCTCTTTTTAAAATTATTAAGGTAAAATCATCCCTTAATTCAAATTCCTGTAATTGTTCCAATTCAGCGTAGACATTATCTACGATTTCTTGTGGTGATAAATGCATGTGGGAACGAATCAATGAAATCACTTCATCTCTAGAAATGAACCCACTGCTTGTCCGACACTCTGTGACACCGTCCGAAAGCAGGATGATCATGTCTCCGACTTCAATTTTCTTTTCATATTGCTTATATTTCGTATTTCGGGACACACCTAATACAAGACCTTTGGCAGTGAATTCTTCGAAATCATCTGTTAAAGCATTGTAGTAAAAACCCGGCTCATGACCGGCACCAGCATAAAAAAAGCGATGAAGGTCTGTGTTGTAATGACCATAAAACATCGTAATAAACATGGTGGGATCAACGTTCTGTTCCACCACACGGTTTAAGTTTTCAAGAACGATACTTGGGTTGTTTTGTTGTTCAGGTAAACTGTCCATCGCATATTTGATCATGGACATGCAAAGAGCTGCGGGTACGCCCTTGCCGATGACGTCCGCAACAGCAACACTGATCGATTCAGGACTGTTTTGTACAAAGTGATAGTAATCCCCGCTCATTTTCTTAGCTGCCTTACTGATTACGCCGATTTTCAATGCATCGACTTTCGGCACTTCCCCTTGAAGAAGAGTCTGCTGCATACTAGCAGCTACCTCTATCTCGGATTCTAGAGCCAATTGTTTATCACGAAGTATTTGATGTTCCCGATAAGCCATACCATATCCCATCATGACTTCAATTAAGAAATCAAATGAGTCTTTCACCTGTTCGGGAATATCTCCGTTCAGTGATTCCAGCACCGTATAATGAATATTGATCACTTCTTCAGGGGAAATGTTTTGTTCTATCATTTTCCGGCTGAATTGTTGAGCTTTATATAGGGCTTGTTCTGTTCTGCCGCTTAAATAAGCAGATAAAAACTGCTCATATCTTTCTACTAATAAACCTTTATCCCCCAACATCTGCGATCCTCCTAGCGGAGCCATTTCGTTATATAAATTTCTGTACCTACATCTACTGTAGACTGAATTGCAAATTCATCCATAAGTCTTTTCACCCCTGGAAGACCAGCTCCCAGTCCACCAGATGTTGTATATCCATCTTCCATTACTTTACGTATATCTTGAATTCCAGGGCCGGTATCATTGGCGACGATTCGAAGGCCTCTTCGGTTTCCTTCCTCAATCGGCTCGATACAGATTCTTCCGTTCCCTGCATATAGATATATGTTTCTTGCTAATTCGGATATCGCTGTCGTAATCCTAGCTTGATCAACACTTGAAAAACCAAGATCTTTCGCTAGATCCCTGCCTAATTGACGCGCACTGACAATATCCCATTCATTACGAACATCTACACAGGATTGGACGGCCATAGTCATCCCTCCATGTCCTGTTGTAATTTATCTAGCCCCTGTTCTAAATCTAATGCAGTTGGCACATCTCTCATATTGATGCCAAGATCGATCAATGTTATGGCTACAGGTGGTTGTATCCCAGTCAAAACCACTCTAGCACCCATCAAATTCGACATCTTGACGACATCACCAAGTACCTTTGCAATGAAGGAATCGACCATGTCCACTGAAGTAAGATCTATGACAATTCCTTTAGCGCCCGTGTCATGGATCTTACTTAATAAATCTTCCTGGAATTGCAAAGCAGTCTTATCATCAAGTTCGACTTGAATTGAGATCAATAAGTATTCATGTAGTTTAAGAATTGGTACTCTCATCCGTAGTCCCCCCTAGGATAAGGCTTCTATTTTTTTATTCGTTAATTCTAGTGCTGCTTCGATTCCTTTAAGAAGAGTACTTCTTGTAGGGAATTCACTTAAATCGATTCCAAGGTTAACGATAGTTTGGGCAATTTCCGGACGGATTCCGACAAGAATGCATTTTGATCCAATCAACCTTACTGCTTCTGCTGCTTGGATTATGTGATGGGCGACCATCGTATCGACTACAGGAACGCCTGTTATATCAATCAATACCACCTGAGAGCGATTTTTTATGACACCATCCAACAGATTCTCCATAATCAGTTTTGCCCGTTCTGTGTCAATCGTTCCAATCAGAGGCATTACACTGATACTCTCAAAAACAGGGATCAGTGGTGCTGATAATTCGAGCAAAGCTTTCTTCTGAACTGATATTGTATCTTTCCAATTCTGAGTGGAATACGTTACAATTTTTTCATAGAGGGTATCTATCGTCCGATCGAAAAACTCGAACGTATCCATGACATCATCAATGTTTTCTTTTTCATTAACGATGGTTTTCAATCCAATTCGGCGAAAAAGCTGAAGGCCCTTCGTAACATAACTTAAAGGCCATCCGATCTGGACAGTTCTTTCGAAGAAGTCTTGAAGGTCTGAGCTTATCTCTTCTTGGCCATCTATAACATGCTTCAATAAATTATCTATGAACTCTGTATTAGAGTTTTTATATACTTCGTTCGTAACACTGTTTAATTCACGCTCATCTTCTCTAAATTGCAGCATCTGTGACTGCCATTCTTCTTCAATAAATGAACGGTTATGTTTTATAACTTCGTTTATTGTCGAATACATCCCGTACCCTCCGATCAAAAATTCTCCATGAAAACATTATTTCATTATTGTCTAAATCTTTCAATCCTTTTCACCTTTGAGGCACAATTTTACATTCGAGTCAATGCCCATTCTGACACTAAACTCTTCGTCTCAAATTGCATTTTTTGTCAGAAGGCATAGGGCTTGGGAAAGCAAAACCCTTTAAACGCCATGATACGTAAAGGGTAGGAGCTAATGACACAACTTTTAGTACTTCCATTCGGGTTATAGATCCAAATTTATGTATAATGAAAACTTGGCAGCCAGGCCATTTGCGCGAGGCTAAGCCTTAGTTGCACTTATATTGAAGCAAGTCAAAACTTTCTTTAAATGTAAAAAAGCCGCTGGTAAAATCAGCAGCTTACTCTGTCATGACGGTTAAAAATCGATGAGCCCCAGGCTGATCTGGAGAGCATCATCAACTTTTTTCATCATTTCATCGTCTAGATGTGTTATTTTGTCTGTTAATCTTTGTTTGTCTATCGTCCGGATTTGTTCTAGTAAGATGACAGAGTCTCGTTCGAACTTATATTTTTTAGCGCTGATTTCTACGTGAGTAGGTAGTTTAGCCTTTTGAATCTGGGCTGTAATGGCCGCGACGATTACTGTCGGACTAAACCGGTTACCGATATCATTCTGTATGATCAATACCGGCCGGATACCTCCTTGCTCCGACCCTACTACTGGAGAAAGATCTGCAAAGTAAACGTCGCCACGCTTCACTATCAAATCATTACACCCCGCTTACTAAGCGGTCCAAAGTTAGATCAGCTTCCTCCTCAGCAAGAAAGGCTTCTGATGCAATGTTCAAATTGATTTTCGCCATTTCCTTATACCCTTGGCGCATTGACTCGCGGATATGGCTGCTCTCCCGTTCTCGCAGATACATTTTGGTTGCCTGATGAATAAACTCGCTTCTGTTCAAGTTTTCGTTCATAATCGCTCCGTCCACCTCTTTTATCAGTTGCTCCGGTAAGCTTATGACAATTCTCTTTGTGTTCAAATCTGACACAAAAATCCACCTCCAGCTAACTGCTACGCTCTCTTAAAATCCCCTATTAATAGTACCATCCTATACGCAATTTTGCAAAGCAATCTCCGTATATCCATTCGCCATTTTCAGCCGATTTCCTTTAATAATTTACGAATTATTTAAAGTTTGATTCATTGTTTCAATGATTTTGTTGTTTTTTTTGTAAATTCTCGGCACTCGAGAGGAGATCGCGCAGGGTATTTCATAGTTGATCGTTCCATTTTGGTTTGCAACATCATCAATGGTTATCGCCTCAGATCCTTGATGTCCCAAAAGTATGACTTCAGTTCCCACGGCAACCTTATATGGCAGTTTCACCATAAGCTGATCCATACAGATGCGGCCGACGATTTTTGCCAATTGACCGTTGACGAGGACTGAACCTTTTTCGGCATATCTTCGAAACCAACCATCTGCATATCCGATAGGTACCGTTCCAATCCACTCTTCCTTTTCCGCACGATAAGTCGCCCCGTAACTTAAGGTATCTCCAGGTTTGATTTTTTTTACATGGGTCAACTTACTGTGTAATGAAAAAGCTTGTTTAAGAGGAAATGGCAAGACACTTTTAATCTCCTCTGAGGGAGAAAGGCCATAAAGCGAAATTCCAACCCGGACATAATGTTGTCTATACTCCGGAAAACGAATAGCCCCGGCACTGTTTCCGAAATGAATGAGCTCCGGAGATACGCCTTCATCTTCTAAAAGAGAGAGGTACTTCGAAAAGCGATCCATTTGACGATCCACAAGCTCTGAGTCTAGTTCATCAGCTGTTGCAAGATGTGAGAAAACGCCCTCTAACTTCAAACTCTGATTTTGTTTAACTTGATTAATTATTATCTTTGCCTCATTCTCATCATTTATACCTATACGGCCCATACCAGTGTCAAACTTGATATGAAGCTTTAATTCACCTTCAATTTCACCTAGACTTTGCAGCCATTCTGATTGAAAAACGGTTAATGAAACGTTGTATTGTGCAGCTATTGAAGCATATTCAGGATCAATCCAGCCTAGAACATGGATCGGCGTCTCGATTCCGGATCTTCTTAGCGCAATCGCTTCATCCAATAGAGCTACACCTAAGTGATCCACACCATTTTCTATCAGGTTGCTGGCGACTTGTACGGCACCATGTCCATATCCATCAGCCTTTACAATCGCCATCACTTTCGTTCCGCCTTTTAAATGGTTTTGTATATGAAGGTAGTTATCTATAATGTGGTTTAAATTGATTTCTGCCCAAGTAGGTCTGTAAAATTGCATGAAAACGACTCCCAGCCCAAACTATTTTCCTTCTATTGTACATAACCATTTCGTAACGGTAAATTTATTTTTGGAGGTTTATATATTGTGTTTGGCTGGTGTTTCATCATCGTGTACCAGGCACCGATTCAGATGCCTTGCCCCCGTTGGGTTCTCGTGCGGTACCTGGCACCATTTGAGAACCCTTGAGGCACCGCTATTCAACAAAAAAACAGGCTTAAAAGAATATCAGTTCTATTCTTCCAGCCTGTCATCCATCATTTTCCTTGCGCCATCACCATTGATGATGCGATTGCTGCCATATCTTCTTCTGTCAGATCATTCGAGGCAAGGTAATAATCTACTCCATCGACTGACCAGCTAAGTGTTGTACCGTTCAACACACCAACTGCAAAGCCTATATCGACAAGTTCGCCTTCGTTCATCGTCAGCATTTTGGTTGCAGGTGCAACAGTCGCCTGCTTTTGGATGATGGTGAATGATTGGTCTCCCGCGTATGTGAGAATAACTTCATCCCCTGTGCTGTTCGCGACCTGGTTCAACAAAGTCGTGCCCTCAGGAACGAATTCTGGAAATACAGGGGTGAGTTTCTTGTTCTTATCCCCTGTTGCCATTGTTGGAACTTCCAGTTGAGCACTTTCCATGTTACGCTCCATATCGAATGCTCCGTCGTCAAATTTCGTATTTAACTTCGTATTCTTGAACTTAACATCTACTAAGACTTTCAAATCTTTGTCCATTACTTTCACTTTGCTCGGGAGTAAGTTGGACTTATCAAGTGTGATCTCTTGCTGATAAAGGTTCTTATTTTGATAATTTGTTTTAGTATTGAATACATAGCCATTGTCTCCAGTCTTGAAATTCCGATCATCATCCATCAGAATATCGCTGATCAAAGACTCCATCAAGTACACCTGGCTGCTGTTTTCCGGCCAATCACTCTGGAATCTGAAGCTCTTGTTGAGTGCTGGTGTTAGCACGAACACACCTTCACTGTTTCTCAGGATCATTTGGCTTTGGTCCTTTTCGGCGTTCTTCAAGCTGACCCGGTAAAAACTCGGCTTTTTATGCCAGATTTCTATCTCGTAGGTCAGTGGATTTTCTCCAGTCTGGAGGGTCATTGTAGCCTCGGATTTATAACCGGACATTTTATCCATCGTTCTTTCTAAATCTGACAATACATCCTTCTGGCTTTTGGACCCACAAGCAGCAAGCGCCGTGATCATAAGTGCAATCACAAGAAGCGAGAGTATTCTTTTCAAATTTTTCATCTCCTTTGCCTCATATAGATGACAAAAGAGGGACCTCACATATGACATGCAGATAGGTCTTTGATGCTCCGCCACGGGGATACACAAATTCCCTGAATGTTATATTAGTGCGAATTGAGGCTTAAAAATCCTGGCATGGTGAATGCAAGCAGTTTCCTTGGATCTACACCCCCTTGTTAAAAACCTTTAGCGGCTGCACTCACTCGACCATCTGCCCATATGTTTCAGCGTTCCCTCCTAACCGCACTACAAATATATGAGACAACTTCTGGCAATATGCAGACTAGCTTGACGAGCTTTCAAGGATTACTTGTGCAACTGCGAATTCTTTACTATGGGAGATGGATACATGGGCATTCCACTCAGGATTCCCACCTTCAATAACTGGTTTTCCGGAATCATTCGGAAGTATCTGGACATCTTTCCAGCTAAGACGCCCTCCGATTCCGGTACCTGTCGCTTTTGCATACGCTTCTTTTGCAGCAAACCTTCCGGCAAGGAACTCCAGGCTTTTTTGGTGCTCCAACGCGTGGAAATAGCCGAGCTCCGTCTCTGTCAAAATGCGGTCAGCAAGTTTTGGCTGACGTTCATATGTACGCTTGATCCGTTTAATTTCAATAATATCTATACCAATCCCAATGATCATATTGCATGACACCTCTTATATACAATTTGGAATCATTCATTCAGACTCCGTCCAACTAATATGATAAACTGAATAGGTATTGATTCCCTAACATTTATATCGAAGCTTTTATTAAACAATATATAAAGAACCCTATATGTAAAAGGGAGGGCTTTCCTATGTTTATCCGAACAGAAAATTTCAGATCGTTTAGAAGGTTGTATCCTATTATCACCATAATCATGGCTATCCATATCGTTTTATTCATTGGTGTCAATTTATTCCCAGCTTTGTTACACCTGACAGCTGGTATAAATTTTTATATAGGATTAGGTGAATATTGGAGACTCGTAACGCCGATTTTCATCCACGAATCTTTTCCGCATGTCCTGTTCAATACATTTTCATTGTTTCTATTTGGTCCAGGACTGGAACGGATCTTAGGGAAATTCAAATTCATCATAGGATACCTCGGAGCCGGGGTGATTGCAAATATCGCAACTTTCATTCTCCAAGGACCTAGTTATAGTCACATAGGTGCATCCGGTGCGATATTCGGCCTATTCGGTTTATATGTATACATCATCTATGCTCGCAAAGAGCTGATCGATCAACAAAATTCTCAAATTGTCATGACGATCCTCATCTTAAGCTTGGTCATGACATTCGTTACACCGAACATCAATATTCTTGGACACCTTTTCGGTTTGGTCGGAGGAGCAGCATTAGGTCCGATCATCCTGATAGGAAGACGGAACCGATACAGTTAAGAAAAACATCCAATCGCCCTCGTAAATGTGTCGACCGCCATAGGATCTTATTTTTTAATAGGCGTTGTTAGAGATTCTTTTTAGAGCTTTTAGTGAAATTCGTGACACTCCTGCGGGGAAAGCGAGCCAGGCGAGACCCCACAGCAGTTTAAGGATCTTCGAGTATAATATTGAACTTCGACAAAATACCACCACGTCCTGTGGTGAACGTCGAAGCATAAGGAAAGCTTCTAAGAATTCTTATCGCAGACACGAAAATGATTTCATTTTTGTGTTGAGATCCATGTGCAAGTGAGCGAGGAGGCTTGCGGATCGCCCGCGGAAAGGGAGTGAATTTCGAGAATATCAACAATGAAACCTCCTTTAAATGCAAAACAGGAGCGCCTTCTTAATGGTCCTCCTGTTTTGATTTTATGATTAAGCGTTTTGATCGCTTGACTTTCGAGAAAACCAACCACAAACCTCTTTCCATCTTCCGGATTCTATATCCTTCAATTGAAAAACCCTGCCTACACCACCTGATAAAATCGCAGTCTTCATCGTCATCAGATTATGGCGTTTTTGGAAAATGGATTGCTTGATCTCAAAGTCCTGCATCCTTCTTTTTTTCGTTACCAGCAAGGAGCGTGAAAGTGTTCGCGATTGGAGGTAGAATGACTGGTCATCAATCAACCATTTACTGTCTTTGAAATCCAGGATTCCCCATATTGCAAGGATAGGTAAAGGAATGAATAACAAAAACCAAAATGATGAAGGGACTATCCAAAATAAAGGAATCAATAAAATGGCAGGAGCAGCATTGCGTAAAATATAACGTCTCATAGCTCGTTTCGGTAAGGGGACCATCTCCTCAGGGATGTGATAAGCTTCAAGGATTTCCGCAAGCTCATCATTGATTTTAGAACGTTTGATGAACGGAAAGAGCATTGCTGAGACACCCATTTCCGGTCCAGCTCCACCAGCACTCTCTACATGTACGGTTGAAAATCCGAATGGCTGGCGAAGTACACTTTCTACTACCCGTAATCCTTGTATTCGTTGTAGAGGAAGCGTCAGCTCCCGTTTTTCCAGCAGCCCTCTGCTGATGACAATACGATCCTCGAACCGGTTGATTTGAAAGTTGGCGTATTTCAAAATCACCCCAATAAATGAGGCAAACCATGCAACGAATACAGATAAGAAGGCCATCACAGCAATGACAACCCAGCTGAACCCACTTAGCCAATTGAAGGCCTCGGCATAAAAATCATCCGGTAAAAAATTATCGAACTGAGAGCTGAGCGTACCGATAAGTGGCAATGCGACACCGATCCCACCTGAAGTAGAAGCTGCCAAAAGCAGGTCCTTTAAAGATAACTTATATGTATAAGAGGCTTCTTCACTCTTCGTCTCCAATAGTGTTCCATCATCGGAAGCCTCTTTTTCTTCGCGTAAAGCGACGGCTAGTTGATCCGCATCTGTTTTACGGACAGCAGATAAAGAAGCCTCTGCTCCTCCTGGGCCTCCAGCTGTTTCAATATTGATCTTCACGACGTCAAAAACCCTGTGGAAAATGCCTTGAGTATAGTCGATCGATTGGATCCTCTTCTTCGGTATGTACCGTTTCTTCCGTACAAAAACACCATACTCTATTTTCAATTCATCACCTTCGATATGATAGGTGAATCGGTACCAATGCAAGATTCCGTATCCGCCTAACAGGAGGACGAAGATAAACGGGGCAAACGAAACCCACGCCATACCTGTAGGACTCCCTGGTCCGAACAACAAAAATAATACAAGAGGGATGATCCATTCCTTAAGCATCTTTAGAAAGGACAACCCTGCTGCTAATGGATGAAGTCTTGTTGGATTATACATCTTCTTCAGTCACCCTAGCCATTTGTGAAATATAGTCACGGACCTGATCCGCTGTCTCACAGTCCAAAGCAGGAATTTCATGTGTTGTGGCAGCAGTCGAAATCGTCACAGTGGATAAATCATAGTGACGGAGAATCGGACCTTGCTTCGTATCGACATGCTGCACCCTTACCATCGGAATGAGTACCCTGCGGATGATTAAAAGACCGAACTTCAACTCAATCTCATATTCCCGTACCTCATAACGCCAAACGCGGTGCCGAATTGCTGGGAGCAACAGGACAAATAGATATGTAAGTAATGCTGTAACAACAATGGTAACGATCGATACCCATAGCGGAACCGGGGTCATAACCACTAGAACAATGCTTCCGATTGATAATAAGATGAAAAACAGACTATTGAAAGCGCCGTAAATACGCCAAACTTTCAATGCTTTCGGCGCGATTTGGTTAGATGGTTCCAAACGCATGATGAATAGTGGCCCCCTGTACTGTATTCTTAAACTCTTACGCTGATTATAACTCAACTGATCCGCATTTCCTATATCAGCAATTAATTGCGGTATAAAAAGAAATAAGAGATCGACAAGACTATCTAATCTAAGTCGATCCCTTTATCCGGTTGATTTCTTTCATCATTCTTTTTTTCCGCAGTTTTTTCTTCCTACGCCTTCTAATCTTTCTGAAGAAGTTCATTACAAACAATAATAAGAGAACCCATAAGCTTCCTTTTAATAAAGCAGGTAGAAGGGAAGTGCCTTCAGACTCTTCTATATCCACTTCTCCGAGAGCAGCCTTTATTCCGCTGCCCTTTTTCGTATTAGGAACAATCGGGAAAGTAGCGATTTCTTCATCTGCTTCATTTTTGATGACCAGGTTCCCTTCATCATTGATAAGTGTTTCAAATCCCTCACCAATCTTATGGGTAAACATTTTATCTTCATTTATCTTGATTTCTTCACCATTGGGGCTGGTTATAATCGTACCTTTTTTGATTTTTTCAGTTTGAAAATGTTCGAATCCATAATTCAATAGCTCTACAGTATCCTGATAGGCTTGTTCCGAAGAATCATTTTTCATCGTAACAACGATTAAAGAGGTACCATTACGGCTTGCGGCAGTAACCAGGGTATGCTTGGATTTACTCGTGTAACCATTCTTTACACCGATCGCCCCATCATAACGCCAGAGCAGCTTATGGTGGTTATAAAGTGTAGTCTCCCATCCCGCGCCCTTCCATTCCATTTCTTTTGTACCAACAATTTCTTTGAATTCATCCAGCTGCAGTGCATATTGGGTTATTTTAGCCATATCGGAAGCTGTTGAATAATGATTATCATCATGCAGCCCATTCGGATTGACAAAATGAGTGTTGCTCAATCCTAAATCCTCTTCAACAAGTGCATTCATATCCTCCGAAAAAGATTCTACGCTTCCGGATAAATGTTCAGCAATCGCTACCGCTGCGTCGTTACCGGAATTGATCATCAAGCCCTGGACAAGCTGCCTGAGAGTCATCTCCTCCCCTTCCACTAGATAAACCTGAGTCCCTGGAGCAGAGGCGGCATTCTCACTGATGGTCACTTTTTCATCCATTTTTCCAGATTCAATCGCCAGGATAGCAGTAACGATTTTCGTAATACTTGCTGGATACATTCTTTTATCTGGATGTTCTTCTGCCAAAATTTCACCAGTTGTTGCATCGATTAAAATGGAGGTCTCACTTAAAAGGTCTGTTGGTTCGTCTATTTCTGCATTTACATTGTGTGGCAGTATCCAAACAAAACTTAAAAGAAGAGACACAAATAATATGCTTACCTTTTTCATTTTTACAGTGCCCCTATTAAAAGATTTTTCGGTCTAACAATAGCATTCGTAAAAGAAAGACATTTTGAAAGGATTTTATTCCAATTTCCATTTTCTTTTAATTATGGGATATGCGCAAAACAAAATTTTCCGTTTTCTGAATTTTCCATATCATTCATTATAGGGTAGATCTTTTTATGTATTCCGAAAGAAAAGTTAGATCTTCCGGAAAGGATAAGCCAATCACTTGTATCTCCTTTAGAGATACCCATTTGATATCATGAATTAATCCGTCCGGATCCTGGATCATCATATCTCCTCCTGTAATATCGACAAGGTAGTAGTGGACTGTTACATCTATTCCGAAACTTTGACCTTTTTTTACGAACAAGGAGCGTTGAATTACTCCCTTATATCCTGTTTCTTCCTCCAATTCCCGTAAACAACAAGCTTCATAGGATTCATCCTCTGACTTTTCACCCGAAGGTATTGTCCAAAGTTTCTTCTCATTAGGTTTGCCTTGTTGAACCATTAATACCTTTTGATCTTTTATACATACAGCAGCTGAGCCTTTCCACATCCTCTCCCACTCCTCTCAACCACTTATTTCTTCTATTCGTTCCGATCCCTGTCAGACCATGAAAAAAGGCTGACCTTTGGAAGGCCAACCTTTTGGAATTGATTATATTAATAGAAACTTACCCGTTGTCTCGGTTTATTCCGTTTCGAGATGATTTCTCTTCCTGTAAGCAAATCTAAGGAACAATACCGATCTGAGCGCCCTGTTTTCACATCCAACTCTTGGATCAAGATCTCTTCACCATTCTTAAAGAGGAACCGAGGGCAAATGGAGACATCATATTCTTTCTCAAGATCAAAGTCTTGATTGAGCCTCAGTATTTTTTTAGGGCTTTTTTCGGTCAATGGATATGCCGAAATGAACAAATCCTTCTGTAATACTAATAAATCGGCTGGCGCAAAGTGAGTGCCGAGCTCAACAAAATCAATCGATCTGCCATTAAGGATATACAACCTTGCCATATCGAGATCGACCACATATGCAGAAACACATACAGAGTTGTTGAACAGATTGACATCCCATATGAATCCATCAATCTCCCATTCTTCCACTAACTCTAGTGTGGCTTTGGAAAACTGATAAACCGAACCTGTTTCACCGTCCCCTTCACAAGCAATCACTACATGATCAGGAAATTCATAAATGTTCGGATTCCCATAGAGCTTCTTCTTGATTACGACATCATTATTCAAGTTAACCGCCACAAGAGTACTATAGCCCTTTTTGTCAATGCGATTATAATACCACTTATTTTGATGGTCATCAGTAAGTAGATCCTTTGAAGATAATTGGGTATTTTTCACTGTTTTTCTATTTGGCTTTCTTGATTTATTTCCGGATTTCAGGTCATCAGAAGCATAAAAAGGGCCTTTCGATTCGTAAGTCTTGTTAAATAAACTGTCCATTTTTCCCATTATGCTATCCTCCCATTCATGTCATAATTAAAACAGCAACATTCTTACTACAAATATTGTAATAATCTTTCCAAAATACAGAAAAACTAGTTTGAAAGACTAACTAGCGAGCATATTTTGTGTTATATTTATTTTATCAAAGGAACATATGGTCCTGTATTGGGAAAAATGGTAGTTTTGATAGACGATATTCAAGGGTTTTTCGGGTCAATTTTCCCAAGTTTGGGAGGGGGGATATTTTGATAGGACAACGAATAAGATATTACAGAAAGACAAAAGGCCTCACTCAAGAAGAATTAGCCAGGGGAATTTGCTCCGTCTCTTATCTTAGTAAAATCGAAAACGGAGATGCTAAATCTAGTGAAGACGTTATAGAACTCCTATGTGAAAGGCTTGGGATCTCCGCTACTGAAGAGCAACTAGATGTAAATTTACTTGGATTACTTAATGAGTGGAACTATTTAATCATACTGAGAAAGTTTGAAGAAGCAAAAGATCTTCATGAAAAAATTAAAGAATATTTACCATTTATTGAAGATCCCGCTTTATTAAATAGATATGACCTATATTTAATTAGGTATTACTTAGTCCATAATGACTTGAAAAACGCAAAAAAGTTACTTAATAAAGTCGAAAAACTTCAAGAAAACACATCGGATTCTTCTCTATCCTTTTATTATTATTATATTAAGGGGTACTATGCTTACTTTAATAGTAATTATGCCGAAGCATTAAAATTCTTTGGAAAAGCTGAACCCTTTTTACAACAAACCCCTTTCAATCAAATAGAAATTGGTGTTTTCTATTATAGTGTGGCATTAACACATAGTTATTTGTTCCACAGTACTTCTGTAATGACTTATGCTTATAAAGCACTAGAAATATTCGATAGAGAGTATAATTTTAGTAGAAGTTCTGATTGTCAGATCCTTCTTGGAATTTCGAACCGACGTATTAAAAACTATTCTCAATCTGAATATCATTTTACCCAGGCTCTTAAGTTTGCAGAATCCTTTAATGATAATCGTAGCTTAGGAATTATTTATCATAACCTTGGCTTCTTATTCTCAAATAAGGGAGAATCTGAAACTGCGATACAATACTATCTAAAAAGTGTTTCAATAAAAGAAAAATATGAAAATAGAAATATACAAAGCACCTACTACTTAATAGCTAAGGAATACTTGAATTTAAATAAGACTGAATTATCTCGTGAATGGCTTGATAAAACTATTGAAACTTTAAAAGAAAATCAGCATGATGAGTATGAGATTCACGCACAAATTCTGAAGTTTCGATTAGAAGGTAAATTTAATAAAGAGTGTGAGGTCTACTTAAAGAAGACTGTGCTTCCTTATTTTCAAGAAAAAAATGTTCTGGAACATGTAAGTGAATATTCTACCTTACTAGCCGATTATTATTATGATAATTCACAGTATAAAAATGCTAGTGAATTCTATAAATTAGCATTAACTACAAATAAAAAATATTTATAAAGGGTGTGTGAAATGAAAAAGTATCTCATTTCTTTAAGCTTCTTACTAACATTTAGTGTTTTATTTGTTGGGGGCAGCGAACAATTAAATAAAAAGATAACTGCTTACGATGATAATCCACCTATGGCAAAATCATTCCTAGCTTACGATGATAATCCGCCTATGGCAAAATCATTCCTAGCTTACGATGACAATCCGCCTATGGCAAAATCATTCCTAGCTTACGATGACAATCCGCCTATGGCAAAATCATTCCTAGCTTACGATGACAATCCGCCTATGGCAAAATCATTCCTAGCTTACGATGACAATCCGCTTATGGCAAAATCATTCCTAGCTTACGATGACAATCCGCCTATGGCAAAATCATTCCTAGCTTACGATGACAACCCACCTATGAAATTATCTCTAGCTTATGACGATAACCCACCTATGAGTATTAATACTTAAAGATTTGAAGGCATCCGAAGAGGTGCCTTCTTTTTTATCCCTGGGTCAAAAAGCATTCTTCACTGTGATCGGGTTCTATGAATCCTGCTGCCATCAAGAAGCTTTCTGCGGTTGTCAGCCCTACGTGCTTGAACGTCGCTTGGATTGCTTTTTGTTTTTCATACTTGTCGGCTGGCAATGAATCGAAATATTTTTTCAAGCTTCCGTATCTTTCAACCAGGTCTTCGGCTACATTCGCATTATGGATTGTGGCTTCAATCTTTCTACGGTGACGTACAATCCCCTTATCCTCTAAGAGCCTTTTTATTTTCTCTTCTTCATAAGCCTTCACTTTTCCAATCGAGAAGTGGTCGAAGGCTTTCCTGAAATTTTCACGTTTATGTAATATGGTTTTCCAGCTTAACCCTGCTTGGAAAATCTCCAACGTCAATGCTTCGAATAATTGGTCATCATCAGACACAGACTTCCCCCATTCTTTGTCATGATAGCTGATCAACAAAGAGTCTTCTTCACACCAGGCGCATCTGACAATGGTATTGGTATCCACAATCGAATCCTCCTCTCTGTTTTATTTCTTAGACTTTACAATACTTGTTTAATCGTCATACGTCTATAATTGTATGTAGTTTTCTTGAAAATGAAACGTCTCAGTAATCATTTACGTCAAAAGGTTAAAGACAGTTAAGGGAGGTCAGCAGGTTGGAAGAATATCAGCCGAAAAACCGGTCCAAGATACAGATTGATAACGTGATCGGCCGTTACCCGAAAGACGAAATCATCGAGCTTATGATGGATCAGTTTGGGGAAAAATTGACTCGCCTTGCCTACACCTATGTAAAAGATTGGGGAAAGGCGGAGGATATCGTCCAAGAAGCCTTTGTCGCTTGTTATACAAAACTAGATACATTCCGAGGAGAGTCATCCGTCAAAACCTGGATATACCGGATAACGATCAATCGTTGCCATGACTATCATAGGACATGGTCATTCCGGAACCTTCAATTTACAGATAAAATATCCCGTTGGATAAAGGGAGATACACACACACCTGAAGCTGATCTCATCGCAAAAGACGAAAGTGAAGCACTAGCAAAACAAGTACTTGCCTTGCCCCTTAAATATCGGGAAGTGCTGCTGCTATATTATTTTGAAGAACTATCTATACAAGAGATCAGTCTGATGCTTCTTACGAATGAATCTACAATAAAAACACGCCTGCATCGAGGCCGTCAGCTTCTAAAAGAATTTATTTCATCAGAAAGGAGTATCGGTGATGGACAATCAACTTAAAGATCTGAACAAAAGCTTGAACCGAATGATGGCAACAGAAGAGCGATTTACGGAAAAACAAAAGCAGAACATCAGAACCGCCATAGCCAAAAAGCGATCAAAGCGGTTTGCTTTCCTATCTTCCCATTGGAAACCGATACTCAGTACCGCTGTTTGTCTTTTGCTGTTCATAGCTATTGCACAAGCTGCCATGAATAACTTCTCATCCAGAAGCCTAAGTTCAAGCGGAAATGAAAATGCTACGTTGAGTTCTGCAATAGACCATAGCGGTGACAGCGGTAGTGCAGGACCTGATAAAACAATGCCTGCTTTAGGCGAAGAGGGGCAGAAAGACACGGAAGCCCTGCCACCAAAAGACGATTTTTCAATCGCCGAAAAAGGTGATGCCGATCAACAAAAAATCACAGGTCCATTGCTCCCTATAGATAAGAGCCTTGTATCGGTATATGAAAAATTGAAAACTGATCAGGACCAAGAAGCGCTCAAAGGGCTAGAACCCTTTGAAGTGATGCAAATTTATTACCATGCCGAACAGCAAGAAGATCATGAAACGAAATATGTGATGTATTTCCAAGACCCTGCGGGATCGATGCCTTCTAAACAGCTATACCTCGATGAAATTGCCCAAGATCCTGTCTTAAGTAAAAATACCGAAAAGAAACTTCAACAGATACAAGAAACCGAGAAATTCATTCAAATGATCCAAGAGACTCCGCAGGATAGGAAAGAAGCGTATATCACATGGGGTGATACAAAGGAAAACACGCAACACTTCAGGCTCGTTTTTGATGAGTCAAAAGGCGTTTGGACTGTATCCTGGCTTGCAGGTCAATAATGAGCAAGAAAACCTGGATGGAAAAGATGATTCCATTCAGGTTTTGTTACTTCTGTCCTCTCATAATGGAGCTACGATCTCCACCTTAATCCGGTCGGGATCTTCGAAATACACTGCATAATGCTTGGGTCCACCCGCATAAGGATGACGGTCGGTGTATAAAATCGTCACGCCTCTTTTCTTCAATTCGCTCGTGAGATGGTCCACTTGATCCATCGAGTCTGCATGGAAGGCAAGATGGTTCAAACCCACCCGACAGCGATGGAACGGCACATCAAGAAATTTTTTGTCAGCTTGGACGAAAACGATATATGAATCTCTAAGCTTCCAGCTCCGTCCCTTATCCCAATTTTGATATTCGAAATACCCAAGCTCTGGCAACAACCACCCCCAAAAGTCGATTGTTTTTTTCAGATCCGAGACATACAGTTCAATATGGTGGATGAGTCCTTTCTTCCTTTTCATTGAACATGAGCCACCCTTTCCTACATTTTATCTGGTGCCTTAATTCCAAGTAGACGTAGCCCTTCCTCCAACACTACCGTCACAGCTTTTACGAGATTAAGTCGTGCCATCTGCTCCTCTTCCGTCCCGGCCAAGATTCGTACTTTCCCATAATACTGGTTGAAGTAACGGGAGAGCTCGATCAAATAACGAGATAGGATTGACGGTTCATAATCATGGAAAGCTCTGTCTACTGTACCAGGGAATTTTTCCAGCGCCAGAATGATCTCCCACAAATACGGCTCTTCGACATCATTGGAGGCTGAGGTCTTCTCAACGTCCCAGTCTCCTTTCGCCAACAAGGTACAAGCACGCGCATAAGTGTACTGTACATAAGGTCCGGTTTCACCTTCGAATCGAAGCATGCTTTCGATATCGAACTCGACGCTATTCAATCTCGATTGTTTCAAATCATTGAATATGACGGCTCCTACCCCGACCATTTCGGCGACCTTTTCTTTGTTTTCTAAAGTAGGATTCTTGCTTTCGATGTTTTCTTTTGCCTGCTGGATCGTTTGATTGAGTACTTCTTCAAGCAACACCGTCTTCCCTTTACGAGTAGACATCTTCTTGCCATCTTGAAGAATCATCCCGAACGGAATATGCTCCATATCATCAGCCCAAGTATATCCCATTTTTGAAAGGACCTTTTTCACCTGTTCGAAGTGCAAGGATTGCTCATGCCCTACGACATAAAGGGATTTCACGAATTGGTAAGTACCTTTTCGATATTGGGCGGCAGCGAGATCTCTCGTCGCATAAAGGGATGCGCCGTCTTTCTTTTGGATCAAAGCAGGGGGAAGATCGAATTCTGAAAGATCCACTACCAATGCACCCTCCGATTCAATCAAAAGATTTTTCTCACTGAGCTCTTCTACTACGGGTTTCATTTTATCGTTATAAAAAGCTTCACCATGCATAGAATCGAATTGTACATCGAGCAAGTCATATATCTTTTGGAATTCTTTCAAGGATTCCTCTCTAAACCATGTCCATAGCTTTCTTGCTTCTACATCCCCATCTTCAAGTTTCTTGAACCATTGTCTTCCTTCATGGTCAAGGTCAGGATTACCTTTCGCTTCTTCGTGGTATTTAACATAGAGCGTATTCAATTCCTTGATAGGACTTTTCTTGACAGCAGCTTCGTCACCCCATTTGGTATAGGCAACCATGAGTTTCCCGAATTGAGTTCCCCAATCTCCTAAATGGTTGATACGGATAGGCTGATACCCTTTCTTGGAAGCGATGTTTGCAATGGCATTCCCGATTACTGTGGAACGTAAGTGGCCCATGGAGAATGGTTTTGCAATGTTCGGTGACGAGAGATCAATGGTAATAGTACCTTTACTCGTGGTTTCATTCCCATATGACTGTCCTTTTTCCAGAATCTTTGTGATGACTTCTTCTGTCAGCTCTTGTTTCGGTAAGAAGAGATTCAGATACGGTCCTGCAGCCTCTACTCGTTCAAAGCTTTTTGAATCCTTCAATTTTTCAGCTAGAGTCTGGGAAATTTGAACCGGTGATTTCTTCAATCTTTTTGCTAATATAAAACACGGGAAGGCCAGGTCTCCTAACGATCGATCAGGAGGAACTTCAAGTGCTTTTTCAATTTCATCTAATGGCACATCAAGGATCTGTTCTAAATGTTGTGCTGTGTATTTTTGAATCGTCATGTACTGACACTCCTTTTTAAAATTAAAAAAACGCCTCTCCATAAAATGAGAGACGAGATTACCCCGCGGTACCACTCTGCTTGTTCAAACGATCAGAACCAACTTGACCCTTTAACGCTGGGTAGCGGCTTTTCCTACTTTATTTTCAAAAAAGCTTTTCCGAGGTGCGCTTCAATAACAGGTTATACTGGACTTCCACCAACTCCAGCTCGCTTCGTGATCACCTGATATCTACTATCCTCTTCACCAAAGTTCATTGTTAATTTTTTCTTATTATAGTCATGTTATCTGTAATTGGCAATAGTAATTGAGGAAGAGTTTGACTGAAACCTTAAAATTTCAACAAATTAACAAAATTTGTTATTATGGAATCCTACATATAATCATGGAACTTTATTAACATCCGCTCGTCTATAAAATAGGTTGTTTTTACAGTGTGCGCTTGTGTCAACTAGGAGGTTGCTTGTATGAAAGAGCGAATTGAAAATTATGATAGCCTTGTCATAACAGCTTTTCTGTTGTGGCTCAAAACCTATTTTGTATATAAAGTATGCTTCAATCTAGAGACGGGCAATTGGGTTCAGGAATTGATCCTCTTCATCAATCCTCTTAGTTCTGTCTTGTTTTCTTTAACACTTATTTTTCTTTTTCCAGTCCGCCTTCGAATCCGGATGATCTGGATCATTGCTGTCAGCTTCTCCATCATCCTTTATGCAAACACACTGTATTATCGATTTTTTAATGATTTTATTACGGTCCCTGTATTATTCCAGACGAATAACGTTGGTGATATCGGAAACAGTGTCATTGCACAAACGTATTGGTATGACATCGTCTTTTTTGCTGATCTCATTTTCCTGTATTTCTTAGCAAAACGCGGACATCTTAAACCCGCGGTCTATTCGAAGAAAAGGCTCTATAAGATTTTACTCACTGCTCTTATTTTCCTGACGGTCAATCTCGGTCTTGCCGAGTCTGAACGACCAGAACTGCTGACACGTACATTTGACAGGGAGCTGCTCGTAAAGAACCTGGGTACATACAATTACCATTTATACGACCTTGTACTGCAATCAAAGACTTCTGCTCAGAAGGTTTTAGCTGATAACGTCGATAGGATTGAGATCAACCATTATACAAAGAAAAAGTCTGCCGAACCGGATAAAGATTTTTACGGGATCGCTGAAGGCAAAAACATCATTTTGATTTCAATGGAATCGACCCAGCAATTCGTGATTGGAAGAGAAATCAACGGCAAGGAGATTACCCCATTCCTGAATGATTTCATCAAGGAGAGTTATTACTTTGACAACTTTTATCACCAAACCGGTCAAGGGAAAACTTCAGATTCTGAGTTCATCATCGATAACTCTTTGTACCCATTGCCGAGAGGTGCTGTTTTTCAAACACACGCTTTGAATGAATATTATGCCACACCTGAAATCATCAAGGAGCATGGGTATTATAGCACCGTTTTTCATGGCAACAACAAAGGCTTCTGGAACAGAGATATCATGTACCAGTCATTGGGCTATGATAGGTTCTTTGCTGAAGAATATTATGAGATCAATGAAACGAATAAAATCAATTACGGCTTAAAGGATGAGCCTTTCTTTGATCAATCGATGAAATATTTAAAGGAGATTCCACAACCTTTTTATGCTAAATTCATCACCTTGACCAACCATCATCCATTCAAATTCGGTGCAGAGGATCAGATGGTCCCTACTTTCGAAACTGGGGATCCGATTGTTGACCGTTATCCAGTCACCGTCCGGTATACAGATGAGGCGATCAAAAATTTCATCCAACAATTGAAAAATGAAGGCTTATACGAGGATTCGGTCATTATCATTTTGGGGGATCATTACGGTATTTCCGAACAGCATAACAATGCGATGGCCCAGGTCTTGAATAAAGAGATCACACCTTATGAAAGTGTGCAATTGCAACGCGTTCCCCTGATCATCCATATTCCTGGACATGAAGGAAAAACAATTTCAAATGTTTCTGGCCAGATTGATTTAAAACCGACTATCTTGAACTTGCTCGGGATTAAGGATGAAGGGGTCCA
Organism: Pseudalkalibacillus sp. A8; assembly: GCF_045920555.1. Taxonomy (NCBI): domain Bacteria; kingdom Bacillati; phylum Bacillota; class Bacilli; order Caryophanales; family Fictibacillaceae; genus Pseudalkalibacillus; species Pseudalkalibacillus sp. A8. The sequence continues at coordinate 268,095 of NZ_CP174509.1, read as the reverse complement.
ATTCGGTACAGATCTCTTCTCCCCTGATCATAAAGACTTTGCTATTTTCAGAGATCGGAGTGTCGTAACTGACAAGTATGTCTATACTTCCGATAACTGTTATGGACGTATATCTGGAAAACAGGTGGATAACCGGGCATGTTCAAAAGCAAGGCAAAAGCTTGACGAGCTGGATCTATCCGATGGTCTGATTTACGGTGATTTGTTACGGTTCGCTGAGTATGCTGATAAAAATAATCGCTGAGTATGCTGATAAAAATAATCAATGAAGAGTGACGTCATGGTCACTCTCTTTTTATTGATTGATTGTCGAATAAAGTAAGCGGACTATAGTATCCATCCGCCCGTATTATGTCGGACTCAGGATAAACGGTTTTGTCTGATCGGGTTGGATTTATGAAAAAAATGACTGTTGGATTCACATAATGTAGCCACTTTAAAGATAATTTTTCCTGTTTTCAAGTTCTTTTCTGTTTTTTAAAGATAATTTCTAATTTTTAAAGGTAACGTACCGATTTTTAAAGATGGGTGCAGCCGGGCCGGTTTTTAGATGTAATCAGTGAAATTCATTCAACATTCAATCGGCATTTCCCAATTTTTGATCCAACCCCTTGCTTTCATAGCTTGAGCTAAGCGTCCAATTCCCAACAAGTAAGCTGCTTCCCTCATCTTGACCTGCTTTACTTTTTTCATATCGTATACAGCCTTAAAAGCCACCGTCATCTTTTCTTCAAGTTTTTCAAGAACCTCGTCTTCTTTCCATGCATAGTGCATCGCATTCTGTACCCATTCAAAATAAGACACCGTTACACCGCCTGAATTACATAAGATGTCCGGAATGATGAATACGCCCTTATCTTCTAAAATCTGTGTGCCTTCTGGCGTTGTTGGACCGTTCGCCGCTTCGGCAACGATTTTCGCTTTTATATCCCCTGCGTTCTCACCAGTAATCTGGTTTTCTAATGCGGCAGGCACAAGGATGTCACACTCCAATCTGAACAATTCCTCATTCGATATATCCTTACTGTCAAAAAAGCCATTTACAGTGTTATGCTCAGGCATGTATTCAATCAATGTCGGGATGTCTAGACCATTCTCGTTTAATGCACCACCTTTGGCATCTGTGACTGCAATGACCTTTACCCCTGCTTCATCCAAATATTTCGCAGTAATGGAACCGACATTTCCAAATCCCTGTATGACTGCCTTCATTCCGTCTAGCTTAAGGTCAAGACGCTTTGCTGCCTCTTGAATGGTCATGACCACGCCGCGGCCTGTCGCCTCAATCCGACCTTCCGAACCACCGATGATTAATGGTTTCCCTGTGATGAAACCAGGAACATTGTGACCTCTGAGACGATCAAACTCATCCAGCATCCATCCCATGATTTGCGGACTGGTGTTTACATCGGGCGCAGGAATGTCCTTTTCAGGTCCCATGATCGGTTCAAGCTCACGTATAAACCCTCTGCTCAACTCCTCAATTTCGCGTTCAGACATATCTTCCGGATTGACGATAATTCCGCCTTTACCACCACCGAACGGGATTCCGACGATCGCTGCCTTCAATGACATCCACATTGATAAAGCTATGACCTCGTCTTCATTGACATTCGGATGGAAACGGACCCCTCCCTTCGTCGGTCCAAGGATATCAGTATGTTGCGAACGCATACCTGTATAATTGACAACATCACCATTATCACGACGGACCGGGATCGAAACTTTCATGATCCGTTTCGGTTTTTTCAAAATATCAAATACCCCTTCTTGCAGTTCCAATGTTTCACATGCCCGTTCTATCAATCGCTGGACAATCAGGTAAGGGTTAGTAATCTCTTCACCGTCCCTTTCCTCTTTAACCGGCATCTCAGGTTTGACCGTCCCTGCGAGCTCTTTCGCAACATGTTCATCTTCTTTCTTATTGGTTGATGCCATTCTTGAACCTCCTTTTGATCAGACCATCTACCAGGGCGATGGAGACCTTTTTTACCATTTGCCTGTTAGTGTGTCCCCTGATGTCCCCCTTCTACTCATACAGGTATAGGATCGATTTTTCCGTCCATCCTTCCATTGATTCCAAATAAAGGGGTGAACCCTGTGGCGCTGTTCAACCCTGCTGCTCTATTGATTATTTTTGCAGGAACTGCAGCATCAATACTAATCGCCTTTCCATTGGATGAGATCAAAAAATTTCCTAAGCTCTTGAAGATTTTGTTTACGGATAAAAAAATGACGACAGTAGAAGAGTTAGTACCGATTTTTACAGAGTGGGCTACAATTGCTAGAAAAGAAGGATTACTTGCATTGGAAGCACATGCAGATGACATCGATGATCCATTTTTAAAGAATGGAATGAAAATGGTGATTGACGGCCAGACACCCGAATTTATCCGTGATGTGATGGTTGAGGATCTCGCGGCAATGGAAGAACGTCATGAAAGTTCACCTGCCATCTTTACGCAGGCTTGTACATACGCTCCTACCCTAGGAGTGATCGGGGCTGTTGTCGGACTTATTGCCGCATTGGGCAACCTTCAGGACATCGAAGCGCTAGGACATGCAATCGCTGCAGCATTCATTGCAACTTTATTCGGTATTTTCACAGGATACGTGTTATGGCATCCGTTTGCGAACAAGTTGAAACGCAAGTCAAAGCAAGAAGTAATGGTGAAGCAGGTCATGGTTGAGGGGATTTTATCGATCCAGGATGGTGCATCTCCTCGTGTTATAGAAGAAAAGCTGAAGATCTATGTCCCTGCTAATCAACGTAATCAAGAAGCTCCTGTTGTACGGGAAGGAGAGGGGCTTAATGCTTAAGACTCGCCAAAAGAAAAAAGAAGAGCACATTGATGAAACGTGGCTCATTCCCTATGCAGATATGCTTACCTTGCTGCTGGCCTTGTTCATTGTTCTTTTTGCGGTTAGTACTGTCGATGCTGCAAAATTTGAAAATATGGCCAACTCCTTCAAATCTGCACTCAATGGCGGAACAGGTCCCCTGGATTATACGAGCCCTGTAAGCATTGTGGAACAGACGTCAATTCCAACCAGCGAAAATGCACTTGATCCAACAGATGACCGTGAAGAAACAAATGGGGATCTTGATCAGCTGCAACTGCAAGAAATAAAAAAGAAAATTGATGGATATATCAATGAAAACGACTTGAGTAAAAGCTTGAAAACGACACTTACCGAGAGTGGTTTGATCATAACGATATTGGATAATGCGTTATTCGATTCAGGAAGTGCATACATTAAAGAGGATGCTGTCGGCCTTGCAAGAGAGGTCTCGCAGTTGCTCGTAACAGACCCCCCGAGACAGATCGTCATTGCTGGTCATACAGATAATGTTCCTATTAAAAATAATGAATTCAGCTCTAATTGGGAGTTAAGTGCACAACGGTCCATCAATTTCATGCAATTGTTGCTCCAAAATGAAAATCTCGACCCGACCAAGTTCAGTCAAACTGGATATGGAGAATTCCAACCTGTGGCCTCCAATGATACGAGTCAAGGACGAGCGAAAAACCGAAGAGTTGAAGTGAAGATCTTACCGTTTAAAGAATAGAGTCACCTAGGAAAAGAAGCTGAGCCATATGTTCAGCTTCTTTCTTTGTTTTGAAAATATCGATTACCTCTCGATATTTATCGCTCATAAAAAACAGCCGCCTAATGTGAAGTGACCCCTGTCAAGTAGACAGAAATTAAAAAGCATTTTTAAGCAGCCTGAGCTCTATAATTATAGGGACTCAGGTTGTTTAATTTCTTTTGAAATCTCTGGTGATTATAAAATCGTATGTATTGGTGGACGGCAAACTTAACCTCTTCAGAGGTTCGGAAAGAGTATAAGTGAAAACATTCTGTTTTAAAATGGCTAAAAAAGTTCTCCATACAAGCATTATCCCAACAGTTTCCTTTTCGAGACATACTCGCTTTCATTTTGTATTTTTTAAGCAGTTGGTTATATTGTTTTGAGGTGTACTGGAATCCCTGATCGCTATGAAGGATAATTCCTTTTACACTCCGTTTTCTTCTTGCCTTTTTTACTGTATCCATTACTAGTTGAAGGTCGTTTCTTTGACTGATTTTATATGCGATGATTTCGTTATTGTATAAGTCTTTAATAGCCGATAAATACAATCTTTGTCCATTAAAAATTAAGTATGTAATGTCTGTTACCCATTTTTCATTTGGCTTAGAGGCTTTAAAATCTCGGTTCAAATGGTTTTCTGAGATGGCATAAGCTTCCTTCTTTCCGTAGTAGGGCCGTTTTCTTCTTATGATGGCTTTTATTCCCAATTCACCCATCAAGCGTTGAACCCGTTTATGATTCATATGTAAATTGTGTACCGACTTAAGCCAGACATGTATCCTTCTATAACCATAAATCCCCTTGAGCTTTGTGTGACACTTTATGATTAACTTCTTGATTTTATCATCCTCTAACTGTTTAGAAGAGGGGGCTTCCTGACGCTTTAACCACTTGTAATATCCGCCCCTTGATACCCCTGCAAGTTCACATAGAAGTTGGACAGGGTATTGTTTCTTGGACATATCTTGAATCACTTTATACTTAGTACCTGTTGATACGGCTTCCATACCCCCTTTTACTTCCCTAAGAACTTTTTTAACATTTCATTCTCGGCTTCTAATCGTTTGATTTTCTCTTCTGGATCCTCAGGACGGGTTCTTGGTCTGCCTTTCCCAGGTCCTTTTGCTTTCCCGCGCTTTTCCTCGAGACCCTTTATTCCTTCTGCCTCAAAGTGTTGAACCCAACGACGTACAACTGAACTAGAAATACCTACTTCCTTCGCAACCGTATCGTAGCCCATACCATCTTTAATATATAGATCCACTACTTTTTTCTTAAATGCAACATCATATGATTGTCTCATTTTCCCCATAGAAAAATCCCCTCCATAATAGACAGATTAATGTGCTTTCTTTTTTCTGTCTACTATGTGGGGATCATATCAATGGCAGCTGCTTTCTTAATTTGAAATGACATTCGGTGCTTTTAGAACAGGGATCGGCTTTTCTAAGTTGTATGGTCCAACCTCTTTGGTATCTGAACCGATAAGGTGCACCTGCTCGTATCCAAACTGACCTGCTGTCAGCAACATGGCTTCAATCATAGCAATGTACATCATGCTGTTTTCAAGCTTTGATCCTTTAACAAGCTCTACTGTTACAGTATTTTCGCTTTCACTTATTTCTTTAATGAAGAAGCTAGGTTGGATGGTCTCTTCATACCCAAATCCGCTTGTATCGATTTTAACCGTCCTGATGATCTCTTCAAAATTTGACCGCTCTTCTGATTCATTCGCGTTGGTTCCTTCTACGAGAAGAAGTGTTCCGTTCTTTGTCAGTAAAGTACTGACTCCTTTTGGTGATTCAATCTCCACCATTTCACGTGGTCCGAAATGAGGGAATTCATAACCAGGCTCCCCACTTGTTCTAAAAATGATTTTCTCATATCCCAGGTTATAGGCCGTGAAGTTCACAGTATCCATGAACATACGTTCACCCGTTCCCCCTTGGATCGATCCTGGTTCGATATCTACAATGAGCGATTTCTTTTCCTGGTCATCTGAAACTTTGACCTTATCACCCTTATGGAATTCTGTTTCAAAAACGCCTAGTTCATCCGGATTGATCATTTGGAACGCCTGTTGAAGTGCTTCGATTTTCGGCAATTCTTTATCCGCCAAAAAACTGACAGGAACTACACCTTCGGCTACTTCATCCGTATAATAGACAGTGATCACCTGCTTGTCTTGAGGCACTTCCACCACCCCTGAATGATAGGTGACATTGTGGCTTTCATAAGCTTTTGGTTCAATCTCACTTTCTGCAGGCGGTTCAGCTTTAAGTGTTTTCCCCTCTTCTGTGTCAGAAGCAGGCGGTACGGACCTTTCGGGGGTCTTCTGTATATTCGGAGGTTCATTTCCTGGCTCTGACGGGGAACCTGATGATTTTTGTCCCGTTTCGCTTCCTGGATTCTTGAACACTGTTTCTTGAAGGACAACTGGTGAAATGATGGCAGCGATCAACAGGACACACGCGGCAGCAAGCATCGGCATGAAGCGGAAAGTCTTCCGTTTCGTTTTTTTTGACTCGATTCGCTCTTCTATCTTTGCAAACAACTCTTCTTTTTTCTGACGATCCTCAATCTCAGGAAAATCACGGAGTGTTTGAATGATTTTTTCTTCGTTCCATTTAGATTGTCCCATTTGACAATTCTTCCTCCTTCTTGCTGTCATCAAGAATGTTTTTCAAAGTTTTCAGTGTCCTGTGCTGCACCGTTTTCACCTTTCCTTCGGACCAACCCATGATCGCTGCCGATTCTTTTATACTAAAACCATGGATGTATCGTAATAAAATCAATTGACGGTGATCTTCCTTACATTGAGATAATGCATCAAACATTTGTCTGAAGGATTCATTCTGTTCTAGAATCTCATCCGGTAGTCTGTCAGGATGGACCAGTTGATTTTCTCTCTCTTCCATATCGAATGAACCTATTACTGTTTTTCTCTGTCTTTTCTGCTTTCTTATATAGTCGATCGCTACATTTCGCGCGATTGAAAACAACCAAGTTTTTTCACTGCTATCCCCTTTGAACTTGTCATAGGAGTTTATCACCTTGATATAAACGTCTTGGACGAGTTCTTCGGCTGCATCCCGATCTCTTAACATATAAACGAGAAATTGAAACAGCGATTGGTGATAGTCAACATATAACCGGTTAAATATATGTTCCATCACGGTTTTCTCCCCCTCTTACTATTAATAGTCGATTTTCCCCCGAAAAAGTTTCAAAGACGAATAAAATATTCATTAGCTGAAAGATGGAGTCAAAGTTTTCCGAAAAGTGTCGATATTATATTTAGAATGAATGGTTTATTTGAAACGGAGGAAATTATAAAATGTCCACAAAAAGCTCTGTCCTAACAAACACAGTTTCATCCTTCAAATTTCAACGTTCCTTGAAAAGTGTCGGTGTTAAACTTTTTCTTGTATTGCTTGTCAGCTTGCTCATCAGTACACCTATTTCCACATTCCTTAATGGTATGCTCTCTGGATTGATTGATGATCTTCCTGCAAGTGTCGCTATTGTTCTCAATACGATCGTAAGTCTTGCCGTTACTGCTTTCCTTTTCATGCTGGCCGTTCGCTTACTGATCTTAAATCCTTTATATGAAACAGTCCGGACAATGAAAAAAGTAGCAAATGGCGATTTAAGAACGGAGCTTGATATTCAATCTAAGGATGAATTTGGATAGCTTGCAGATGCTTTTAATCAAATGACCGGTAATTTAAGAGCACTTATAGAAAATATCAGGTTGAGACTCCCACGGCTAAAGCCGCAAGCCCTACACCTTACGGTGTGAGGGGTGAGATTCTTGAATGACTAAGCGTTCGCAGTCCATTTCTGTTTTGAACAGCCTCCAAGATGAGGGTATCTCATTACCCCGTCCCATGCAGTTAAAATGTACCCACATGGGCGGCATACCTATTACCAGTATGCTAGGCTACTAAACCCGAAATCGCTTTCGATATATTAATGGCTCCATTGAGGTCAGCATGACAGGTGTAGCCACATTCTCTACATTGAAAATGGAGACCGTTTCGATTTTCTTTCGCTTGATGACCACATTTGCAAGTTTGACTGGTGTATTCTGGATTCACCAATTCAAAACGGATCCCTATCATCTCAGCTTTGTATTTGATGAACTCTTTAAGTTGGTAGAACGACCATGAATGCAGGCTCCTACCTTGGTCGTTTTTCTTTGATTTGGTAGTATTTCGAATATCCGTCAAGTCTTCCATGCGAATCACTCCAACACCGTTGGCGAGTGCAAGGTTAACGATTTGACGGCTGATTTTATGGTTCTGGTCTTTCATCCAACGAGACTCTTTGCCTTTGGAATTCTTAATGGCTTGTAGTTTTTTCGCTTTTCCTAGTCTCCTTCTTCTTGCCGAGAAGTGTCTACGAGTATATGCGACTTTTGAGCCTTTAAAGAAGAAAGACTTTGTTCCAATACTGGCAACTGCGAGATATCGAAGTCCCAAGTCAATCCCCATGACTTTTTTACCTTGTGATGATTCCACATTCCAAGTGATTGAAATGGCAAGATACCATTTCTTTTTCTTTTGATAAAGCTTTCCAGTCCCTATCTTTACGCTTCCACTGATCATTTGATCAAGCCACTTTATTTGAAATGGTTTTGCTATTACTGGAACCCCTATACGTTTTGCAAGTGTAGGAAAAGAAACGGTGTATAATTTACTCTTCTTTTCTATTTTTAAGTTTTGATTATTAAAGCAGCACCACATTTTACGGAAGGTCTTTGCTTTCTGATTTTTCTTTTGAAATTTTACTTCTCTAATGGTTTGATTAATGACTGCGGATGGAAATTTCTCTGCTGAAAACTCCTTAAAGATTCGACTGGTTGCCTGATTTATGTCTGGATGAAGCAATAACCAGTTCGCAAATCCTGTATTTGTCTCTGCCATTCGTTTATACATCTGTTGTTTGGCAAGAGTCGGTTTATGTAGCTCTAAGCGTAGCGTGATTGTCGGCATATATTCACCCCCATTTCTTTAAAATTTTGTTGGAATAGATCTCATGAGATGTATTTTCTATAAAGTCATGTAGAGTTTGGTCGATTTCGATTTCCAAATCTTCGTTTAATTCGTTTCCATCTTCATCATATAGCTGGAAGTGTTCGTGTTTCCATTCATGAAACTTGTCTTGCAACAAGTCCATTAAGTGTGATTTCCTGTTTATCCAAAACGCTCACCCCCTTGTTTTTTGTTGTTCAACATAACGCTTAATGGTTGCACTCGATACATTTCCTGCGGTCGATACAAAATAGGAACGTGTCCAAAGACTCGGCAGATGTTGAAGATGAGGAAATTCCTCTCTTAACTTTCTAGAAGTCACTCCTTTGATTTTTGCCATAATATCAGCAGGACTAAGTGTTGGTAGTGTGTTTAGGAACATGTGGGTATGGTCTTTGTCGCACTCTAAAGCAACAATGACAATTTCTAATTCTTCACATATTTCCTGTACTAACTGTTTAAATCGTTCCTCTACATCAGTACGGAGAAATATTTTCCTTCTGTATCGAGGACAAAAAACGAAATGATAGTTGATTAATGATACGGTTTTAGCGGTGCTCCGTATCCGTTCTCACTCTCATCCCATGCCTAAAGGCGGGCTATGCCCTGCATGGGCTTTCCCGTTCGGAAAATCTGTAAATAGTGATCAAGTTGTCGATACGTCAAAACAATTCATTAACCAAGTTCAGCTGACGAGAGCATCCTCAAAGGAAATCAATACAATGCTGAGAGAAGTTGCAATAGGTACCGATACACAATTAAGCGGTGCAGAACAAACGGCTCGAATCATGGATGAAATGACAGCCGGTATCCAACGTATCGCTGAATCTGCTTCAGTTGTCGCTGAAAAGTCCAATAAAGCTACAGAAGAAGTTGATTCTGGCAAGAGATTCATCATAAAAGTACGGGAGCAGATGGATGCGATCGATTCTGTTACAGACAACGTAGCAGATAAAATTCAGCAGCTCAGCTCACAATCGAAAGAAATCAATCAGATTGTCAATGTCATTACAGAGATTGCTAATCAGACGAACCTCCTGGCATTGAATGCTGCCATCGAAGCTGCCCGTGCCGGTGAACACGGAAAAGGATTTGCTGTCGTAGCGAAAGAAGTTCAAAAGCTTGCGGAACAATCCGAGCAATCCGCTTCCCAAATCTCAGAACTTGTCAAACGTATTCAAACCCAAACACAACAGACCGTATCAGTTATGAACAGCGGTAAAAAAGAAGTCGAGAATGGGTCGCTTGTGATCGGGGACGCTGAACAATCATTTGAAAAAATCGCCACCCTCATTGAAGAGGTTGCCGGACAAATTTAAGACGTCTCTGCTTCTGTTGAAGAAATTTCAGCGAGTTCAGAACAGGTACATTCATCCACTACTGACACAGCACGAATCGCAAGAGAGTCTGCAGACCGTACCCAGCAGGTATCTGCGACTACCGATGAACAACTGGAAACTATGGCGGAAGTCAACAACCAGGCAGACTCGTTAACGATAACAGCCCAAGCCCTGTTAAAGTCAATTCAATCATTCAAGCTTAAATAGAAGCAGCGAAAACGCACTTTGAAGGTCCAATTATGGACCTTCTTTTTTTATGTTTTGACTCGTTAAATTCTACTATGTAACCCCAATATTTACGTTTTATTCAAGATAAAAGAGTTTATTCCATTATCGCATACTCTTACTAATAATTGGTAACCGTAAAGAGTAACAAAGATGGTCGAGAGAGGAATTTTTGTAATGAAGAAATTTTTACAAAAGTGGATGAACTCTTCTCCACAACAAAATGAAAACAAAAAAATTGAACCCCAAACCCTTTCTGATCTCTTTGACATGGCATCCAGCTCCAAAGATTTTGTTCGCTTTGAGATAAAGAAAGAAACCGGGACAATCTATATATCCTACATCAAGACGCTGGTTGATATGGATACATTACACCGTGACATCCTTCCATATGTCCAGCATGAAAAACAAAAGAATATAGAGGATTTAAAAGGGAACATTCCTATCGATAATATCCTCATTTCTGATAAAATCCATGAAATAAAAGAAAAACTGCTTGCTGGTTATGTTGTTTTGCAACTCAATACGAACAATGATGAATGTCTATTGATAAAGGCTCTTTCATCTTCGAGCAGAGAAGTTGCTGCACCTGAAATCGAATTTAGTGTACTCGGTCCTAAGGAAGCTTTTGTCGAGTCACTCGATACAAACCTGCACCTGGTCCGGAAAAGGTTGCCGACCTTGGACCTGACGGTAGAGGAAATGAGGATCGGGACGACTTCGAAAACACTAATCAGTGTTTTGTACGTAAAAGGAATCGCCAATGAAGAGAACATCAATACCGTTCTTCAAAGGATCGAAGAAATTGAATTCGACCAAATTTTGGACAGCTCATTCATTACCCAATTAATCGCGGACAACCAGAATTCACCTTTTCCCCAGCTGATTGACTCAGAGAGGCCTGACCGTGTATCAGCTGCGCTGTCGGAAGGTAAGATCGCCATTTTAGTTGAGGGATCTCCACATGCCTTGATCGGTCCTACAACCTTGATCGAGTTCTTTTCATCCTTTGAAGACTATTTTTTGAACTGGCACGTAGCTACGACCTTCCGGGTAATCCGGATGTTTTCGGTCATGTTCTCGGTTTTTGCCACACCGATCTATGTTGCTGTATTGACCTATCATTATGAATTGATACCGAAAGACTTATTGGGAATTTTGGTCACTTCCCGGAGCAACATTCCATTTCCACCTATATTAGAGGCAATCATCCTTGAACTTGCGATTGAATTGTTACGTGAGGCTGGTGCCCGACTTCCGACAAAAGTCGGCCAAACAATCGGGATCGTTGGAGGTATCGTCATTGGAACAGCATCCGTTGAAGCAGGCTTGACGAGCAACGTCCTCCTCATCATTGTCGCACTTGCTGCACTGGCTTCCTTCACAACACCAGTGTATAAAATGGGCAATACGATCCGGTTGATACGATTCCCATTTTTGTTTTTTGCTCAATTATGGGGGTTATTAGGAATCATGATATGTTTCTGCTTTTTGCTTGTCCATTTGTTACGGGTTGAATCCCTTGGGAGGCCGTACCTTGAACCCCTGTTTCCACCCAGGGTCCAGGATTTGAAAGATACGATTGTGCGGCTTCCTTTCTCTGCACAATCCTTACGTCCAATCAATCTTCAGACTGAAGATACGAAACGCTTCAAAAAACATAAAGCAAAACAAAAAAGGGATATTGACGAGTAGGTAGAAAGGAGGCAGACCTTTATGGGCTCCAATATACAAGAACGCTTTAAAGTCTCCCCCGGCATGGCTTTCTTTCTGATCCATACGATGCAGATCGGGATCGGCATCCTTGGATACGAACGATATATAGCCGTGAACGCAGAGTATGATTCTTGGATTTCCATCATCATATCCGGTCTGTCCATCCATTTGATCCTGTGGATGATGTATTCGATGTTGAATAAAGAGAAAGGTGATTTGATCGCAATCCATCAACGTGCGTATGGCCAACATGCAGGAAATTTTTTCAGCTTCCTATTCGCACTTTATTTTCTGTTGATGGGCGTAACTGTGCTCAGGAGTTATATGGAGGTTGTCCAGGTGTGGATGTTTCCGGAGATGGAGCATTGGGTCTTTCTTGTGATCTTTATCCTTCTTCTCTACTATACGATATCAGGCGGTTTCAGACTCATCACAGGGGTCGCATTCTTTGGTGTCATACTCCCTTTATTCCTTGTTTTCTTTTTGTATTTTCCACTACAGTATAGTGATTGGGACTATTTACAGCCGGTTTTCAATCACTCGATCAAAGATATTTTATTATCTTCGAAGACAGCGACACTTGAATATATCGGATTTGAAGTGATACTGATTTTATATCCTTTTCTTAAAAAGCCGGAAAAGTCGCAAAAATGGGGGCAATTTGGCATCCTTTTTTCAATAATCCTCTATGTTATTGTCGCAATCGTTTCCTTCTCCTACTTCAGTCAAGAACAGCTGGGAAGGCAAATCTGGACTACTTTGAGCATGTTCAAGATCGTTGAATTCCCATTTGTGGAACGCTTTGAATATATTGCAATCACAATATGGGCATTGATCATCTTTCCCAATATCTGTATCAGTCTCTGGTGTGCCGGCCGGGCTTTAAAAAGGACATTTAATATCAGACAAAGAGGATCACTGATTGTCATGCTTTTGATCGTATATGTTTTACAGCTTTTGATATCGGATCGTGAAATGACGGATATGTTCATGAACGCTGTCTCCAGAGTAGGATTTTTTATGATCTATCTCTATACCCCGTTCCTATTCATCGTCTTCCATCTTCAATCAAGAAGGAGGAGCAGCTGATGAAACGGATCTTCTCATTGTTGTTAATAACTAGTCTGCTCTTGGCCGGCTGCTCAACAAAAAAAGAAATACTCGACGATATCAATCTGCTCACCTTAGTCGGTTTTGATCATTCTGATGAAAAGACACGGGGGACAGTGGTCGTTCCACAATACCAACCAGATGGGACGGTCCAAAATGAATATTTTAGCGCTGTTGGTGAAATCGGGTATGACATAGGGCAAAAATTGACCTTACAGGCTCAACGTCCACTGGTAAACGGTAAGCTAGAAATCGTTTTGTTCGGAACTGAATTTGCTGAAAGAGGGCTCATCGAAACGAATGATATCTTCAGAAGAGACCCAAGTGTCAGCGCCAATATGAAATTAGCGGTTTATGATGGTAATGTCCATGATTTTATTTTGGATCATAGGATTCCCAATCAAGATTTAGGAATGGCTTTGACAAGGTTGATTGAACAAAATATAAAACAAGAAACGTTTCCTAGAACGAACATCCATCTCTTTTTTAGGGATTATTTTACTGAAGGGAAAGATCCATTTTTGCCGTTACTTGGCACACAAGATGGTAAGGTCTATTTGAAAGGTGTCAGTTTGTTTAAAAAAGGAAAGATGGTATCGAAATTGCCAGCTTCGGATTTACACATGTTCACCTTGCTTCACAGCGGTTTCGAAAGTGGAAGTTTTGTCATCCCTATCAAAGAACTCAATGCAGAAGTATCATTAGGTCATATCAATGCTGAACCCGAAATTAAAATAAAGGGGGATGTAAATTCACCTCAAATTACGTATATCATCCAACCAAAAGGGCTTATCAATGAATATTCCGGTAATATCAAAGGGATTGAAAAACAGGTGAAGCTCATCGAAAAATCGGTTGACAAGGTTCTTGAAAAAAAGTCAGAAACTATGATCAAGACCCTTCAACAACAGGGTTTGGATCCTTTAGGGATTGGCAAAAGCGCAAATGCCCATTACCGAAACTGGGATGAAAAAAAGTGGAATGAAATATACCCTGAACTCGATATAAAAGTGAAGTTTAAAACAAATATTTTAGAATCCGGTGTAATCCGTTAATCGTATCAACATAAAAGCACCGGAGTTTGTTTACAATAAGGATATCCTCTATTGGAGGTGTCATTAAATGGATAGTAAAAACCAAAATCCATCAATTGAAGGTACGCTTCCTCATCAGGCCAATGCTCCCGTTTTCGAAAATGTCGATGAACAGGAACGCCAGCCATTTGTCAATCAATACGGGGTGATTATCGGGGACAGTCATTATGAATCTGAAAATTCTCCGCTTGAGAACTGGAGCGATGAAACCGATCCAGCAATCATGTCTGGAGATGAATGGGTCCACCCTTATAATGATATCGGTTGGAATTCAACTGAAAATCGCGAGCTGGCTGAGGAGAACCGCATACCGAAGGGCAGTCCTTTCATGCATCCCACCAAAGATGTCAGCTATGCCCGGGACTGAAGCTGGACAAATCGATTAGGTGAATATATTGAAGATAGGGGCCGTCCAATAAGTAAATGACTATTTCCGTAAGGGTCTGATACTTTGCTTTTGGGCAGCCCCATTTTCTCATTCTGAACTCAAAATCCATAAATCGTCATGCCGCCATCAACAAACAATGTTTGTCCGGTTACATAAGAAGCTGCATCCGAAGCTAAGAAGACAGCGGGACCGACCAATTCCGGAAGCTCACCTACACGTTTTAACGGCGTGCGCGACAAGATGCTGTCCAAGTATTTTTGATCCTGCAGAAGTTTTTCCGTCAAAGGTGTTTTGAAGTACCATGGTCCGATCGAGTTGACCTGTATGCCAAGCTCTCCCCATTCCATGGCCAAATTTTTTGTCATTTGGATCATCGCTGCTTTCGTTGCAGCATATACCACCCCTGTTCGAAGTGCAGTGGTCCCGGCAACAGAGGATATGTTGATGATTCTTCCACTTCCTGTTTCTTTCATATAGTGTGCAAACTTTTGTGAGAGCTGGAAGGCTGACCTTAAATTAGTGTCCATGATCGTCTGCCATTCATCCTCTGTCACTTCAAAGGCAGGCGTACGGATGTTCATCCCCGCATTATTGACGAGGATATCAACTTGTCCAACTTCAGTAATCACTTTTTTCCACCATATCATTCACTTCATCTATGTTCGTTAAATCAGTCGGAAATACATATGCTTTTCTCCCTAATGACTGTATCGATTCAGCCGTCTTATGTAGATCTGTCTCTGTTCTCGAAAGCAGAACGACATCAGCACCAGCTTCTGCATACCCAGTTGCAAGCGCTCGTCCGATTCCTCTCCCTGCACCTGTAATGACAGCAACTTTTCCATCCAGTCGGAAACTTGGTAGTACGTTCATTAATCATCCTCCTTTTTTGAAAGCACCCTGGTAAGCCTCGAAGGTCATTGGAAGTTCGATAGGGAGGTTCGAACCAAGCAAAGACTTTGTTCTACGTGGGTTACCACATAAAAAGTAATTGACATCATTGATGTTTATACTGTTTTACCCTTCAGAAAAAAAGTCAGGCTTATCTATACTACAATCTTACATCAACTTAAAATGGATGCAAAACTATTGTACAGGTATACCTGACATTTTTGTTTATTTTACAATGAAGAGGTTTTGCGGTATCTGTTCGTAAATTCGGACCGTCTCCTTTTATACTCCTTAAAGAAGTTTTCAACCGAGCTGAATGAATCATAAAGGAACAAGAGCAGATCACCAGGCCGGGATGTCTCCCAGGCCTTATGGAAGGCTTGCACTTCCTTAAGCTCGATGATTCTGCAGCTTGACGGAAGCTGTTTTGCCAGCACCTTATCCATAATGGCAGCAACTTCTTTCGGTTTCCTTCCTCGCAAGTCCCCATCTTCCTTTATCACGACAATATCGGTTTCCTTGCCGATTATTTGTGCCAAATTGCGGATATCTTCATTCAAACGATCCCCAGGTGCCGATACAGCAGTAATTAGACGTTCGCACGGTATGGCCTTGAGTGTATTATAAATCGCTTTGAGTCCTGCTGTGTTATGTGCATAATCAACAACGATCGTTCGTCCATCTTGATCGACTTTATTGAATCGTCCAGGACTTTGTAGGAAGTCCGGGAAGAAAGTGAGGACTTTCGTGCGTAACATTTCGTATGAAACACCAAGCAAATATGCAGATGCCAAGGCTTGAAGCAAGTTGCTTATATTATGTTTCGCATACCCATTGAACGTGATCGGAATATCAGCATACTTCATAAATTTCTCGGACTTGCCATCCTTCTCGTGGACAATCCATTGGCCTTGCACATACCAGCACTCTTGATTAGCTGAGCGATGGTTTTGCAAATAGGCATTATTTTCATCCAATGAAGTGAATACGACCGTCCCGTCCGTGTAATCCTTCATTTCGGCTACGGCACCATCATCAGCATTCAAAACACAATATCCATCAGGATGGACAACCTCTGGAATCAACCGTTTCAGCTTACAAAGTTCATTGATCGTCTCGATTCCATCCAAGCCTAAGTGGTCCTCTGAAACGTTCGTTACGATTCCAATATCACAAAAACGGAAGGCTGTCCCTTCTCGAAGCATACCGCCTCTAGCAGTTTCAAGAACAGCTGCATCAACTTCAGGATGGTGGAGAACTTTTCTGGCACTGACAGGGCCGCTGCAATCACCTTTATCAATACAACGATTGCCAATATAAACCCCATCTGAATGTGCCATTCCAACCGTTTTTCCTTTTTGTTGCAGAAAGTGTGAGATAAGCCTCACTGTCGTTGTCTTCCCGTTTGTTCCTGTTACAGCAACCGTAGGAATAGTCGCTTCCTCCCTATTCTTAAAAAGGTAATCGACAATTGCACCGCCGACATCCCTTGGAGTACCTGCACTAGGATAATGATGCATCCTGATCCCCGGAGCCGCGTTCACTTCAAGGACTGCAGCACATCCTGGCTTATAAGCAGCAGTAATATCTTGAATGATCATATCGATCCCTGCAATATCCAATCCTATGGCTCGGGCTGAACTTTCTGCAATCTCTTTGTAAGAACGGTGTATTTTGTCCGTCACATCAATAGCTAAACCGCCAGTTGATAGATTGGCATTCCCCAGGACTTGAACAATATGCCCTTCATCAAGAACCGTTTCGAGACTCAAATTCGATTGGCGGAGATAATTGACAACAGAATCATTGATCGGAATTTTCGTCATCGGTTTTTCATGGCCTTCGCCACGTAATGGATTTTCGTTCTCCTTTTCAATTAAAACCTTTATCGAGTCACGACCATTACCGACAACAAAAGGCGGAAGACGTAAACTGACTGCAGCAAGCTGGCCATCCACTACAGTAAACCGATAATCGTCCCCTGTATAATAACGCTCAAGGATTACTTTTTCTTCATTCTTATGTTGTTTATAGGCAGCAACCAGTTCTTTTTGAGAACGTAAATTCGTCCAGACACCTTGTCCTTGGTGGCCGTCCACTGGCTTTATTACAAGGGGATAACCGAGACGTTCTGCTTCCTTGAGCATTTCAGACTCGGATGATATGACACAGCCTTCTGGGATCGGAAGACAAACGTCTTGTAAGATCGATTTGGTCATCACCTTATCACAAGCATATTCCACTGCTAAAAATGATGCTTGACTGGACATTGTTGCTTCCATCCGTTTTTGTTTTCGACCGGTACCTAGCCGCAGAATACTTTCATCCCCGATTTGCTCGACTGGAATTTTACGTTTATAGGCTGCTTTAAAAATCGCTTCCGTGCTTGGACCCAATTTATTATCATAGTAAAGTTGTTCAATTTTATTCACATAGGGATCGATCGAGACAGTTTGGCCTTCGAGAAGATGATTGACGATTTCCATAGCTGCTTTGAAGGCATATAATCCAGACTCTTTTTCTTTGTAACGATAGGTAACGTAATATATACCAACGCGCTCACTTGTAACCGTCTTTCCTCTTTTCACACCAATACCGGCAAGCGATTGCAGTTCGATCGCCATATGCTCAAGAATATGACCCATCCACGTTCCTTCGCGTAACCGCTCAACAAAGCCGCCTTCATAGCCCCGTGAACAAGAATGTGTGTTCAATGTGGGCATCACTTCTAACAACCTGTCTGTAAAACCAGTAATTTTATCGGACGGCATATCTTCAAGTTCTTCAATATCTAACTCAAGCCAAATGGTCGGTTTATAACTATAATAGTTTGGCCCAGAAAGAAACTTCACCTTATTGATTTTCATTGGGCAGATCCCTTCTCTTTCTTGATTAACTTACGGTTCTCCAAGTCAAATTGATAGCCTTTTGCAATAGAGTGCAGCTGTACACCTGTTATCGTCACTTCATCACTTTCTGCTTCATCTGCAATATCCACAAATGAGAGTTTGCAACCATCTATTACAGTTACTGAATGTTCACCAATAACTTCAAAATACTTACCGCCATCCTTCACCCAGATGGCTGTGTTTTCATCAATTCCGACTCCGATAACCTGGGGGTTATGCGCAATTGCGTGTAGCAGACGACCAAAGCGGGCTCTTTGGGAAAAGTGTTGGTCGATGACGACATCTTCAAGAAATCCGAAGCCCACACCAATTTCTACGTGAATCTTGTCATGCTTCAGTTTTGTCTTTCCTGAAACGATCATATGCCTGCTCATGATGGCGGCACCCGCACTTGTTCCTGCAATAATCATTCCATTTTGCCAGGCTTTTTGCACCTCTTTAAAAAAAGCGGTTCCTCCTATGATGCTCGAAAGCCTATTCTGATCTCCGCCAGTCATGAATAATGCTGATAGACCATGGACTTGATTTGTAAACGACTCCTCATCAGCTTTTTCACGGGTATTAATATGTAATAGATCAACCTTAGAGGCTCCAAGCTTCAAGAAAATGTCCCGGTATTCACTACCGATTTCCTCTGGATATCCCGTAGCAGTAGTTAAAATACCAATTTTACCGCCACTCGAAATCGCATCTTCTACGAAAATAGATAAGACTTCCAGATCACCTTCCTTATCTTCATTCCCGCCGATGATGAATAAATCCCCGCTCCTCTTAATCACTCTTCATCTCACCTTTAACAAGAAGTGATATCTTATACCCAATATTTGGGCGCGCAAAACCGAAAAATCACCCACTTTTCAAAATGAGTGATTTTTACTAGTTTATTCAAATTATCCTATTCTTATACACATAGGTTTTAGGAATAGTCTATTCTAAATGGATAGGATTAACATTGCGGCGATTGTCGTTACCAACAGGCCGATGATGACCGGGAGCATGTTTCTTCTGGCGAGTTCAAAGGGACTGACATTACAAATTGCAGCTGCTGGAATCAGTGCCCATGGAACAAGCGTACCTCCGCCAACCCAAATAGCTGATATTTGGCCAAGAGCAGTT
The DNA here is from genome assembly GCF_045920555.1 of Pseudalkalibacillus sp. A8. Taxonomy (NCBI): domain Bacteria; kingdom Bacillati; phylum Bacillota; class Bacilli; order Caryophanales; family Fictibacillaceae; genus Pseudalkalibacillus; species Pseudalkalibacillus sp. A8. The sequence goes on along the minus strand of NZ_CP174509.1, from coordinate 248,675 downwards.
AAAGTTGCGATTCCTTTGCCTATTGCTATAGCAAATAGGCTCGCAATCGAACCTACCAATGAGATTCCTGAGAATCCCGATCCATCCAATCCTGTTATCGCACCCACAATTGTTAAAGTAATGGCTGCAATTGAATCATGCACAGGGACGTTCTGGGCTAGTGCATAACCGAGATCATTTACAATCCCTTGTGATCCCTCAGGCAACAACTCTCCGAACACCGATGTGAAACCAGCGTCTCCCATGTAGAAAAATGCGGCAATAGGGATTACTGGACCAAACACTTTAAAACCGAATTGAAAACCTTCAATCATATAAGATGTAATTTTCTCCAGCCCTTGATTCCGGTAACCCATCATAGCGATCAGGATCAGGATGAAAATGACCGTACCACCTATAAGTGCTGTCGCATCTCCTCCCTGTAAATCAAGGGTGAACATGACCACGACATCGATCAGAAGCACAACAGGGATCAAGAGTGCGAGTGTTTTCTTCGTTTGAAAAGATAAGACCTCATGCTTTTCATCCTCCTGGTGGAGAATCAATTCTTCCTCTGAAACAATTAATTTCCCTTTCCTCATATCCCTTTTCAGCATCCAAAATGCCACCACTGTCGTTACTGCTCCCATAATGATCACAAGCGGAACACTCGCCGCCATGACTTCCCCTACTGGTATCCCTGCCGCATCAGCAGTGAGCTTTGGCGCACCTTGTATGATATAATCTCCCGACAATGCAATCCCATGCCCGAAGAGGTTCATGGCCATTGCTACTCCGAGAGCGGGCAGTCCGACTCTTAAAGCGACAGGTAAAAGAACAGCTCCTAATAAAGCAACTGCTGGAGATGGCCAGAAGAACCAGGATATGACCATCATCAAGATTCCAATCGTCCAATAAGCAAGTGTAGGTGTCCTGATCATTTTTGTAAATGGTGATATCATCACCTCATTTATGCCAAGTCTTATCAAAATCCTGCTCATCGCAACAATGATCGAGATGATGAGAATCGTTCCTAAAAGTTCACGGATAGCAAAAATGAAACTGTTGAAGACCCCGCTTACTGCTATGTTCAACGAATTCGAAGCAATCAATCCTAAAAGGAAAATGCCAATCACACAGACAAGTGTAGTGTCTCTTCGCATGATCATGATACCGATTATGATGAAAATGAATAAGAGATACACACCATGGAGCATAGTCAGCTCAATCCCCATACTTCTTCCCCCAATTGTGATATTCGTCTATAATGCAGAATATGCAATTGTCTAAGAGGAAGTGTTGAATACGCTCAGGAATGGATGGGATCAATGAAAATGCAATTGTTCAAGTTCTTATACCAGATCAATGTCTGGCAGAGTATGGTGATTGTTTGTTTGCTGTCCTCTCCATGGTTCGTCTATTTATTGATGACGCCAAACAATCATACAAAAGCTATTCTTTGGGCATATACCGCTTTGTCTTATTTTCTCCTTTCATTCTTGCTCTATATCTTTTTACGATTGATCAGCAATTTAGGGCAAACCTCGATACGAAAAAAAATAGTCACCTTTACACGGATTTTTATACGATTCCACGTAGCGATGGCTATTTTAGGTGTAACTTCTATACTTTTTCACATTGTTCATATGTTGGGCGAAGGATGGGGACAAACCGTATCAGGTGTATCAGGGTTCCTGGCTGTTTGTGCTTTGATCCCTTTACTGGTGACAGGGTATTTAAGAAAGAAAAAGTCTTCTGGAAAACGCAGAAGGTTCCATCGTTATGCCGCTTATATTTTTTTGATTTTTGTCCTTATCCATATGTTTTTATAACGAGAGTTGATCGGAAATGCTCAAACAAACGGAAGTTCAGAATCAGTATTAAAAAGTAAAACATGGATGAATGGTAGGTATACCATCCCTTGAACTTAAACAATTGAAAAAAGTGTACCGTATCAATTCCAGGGCTGTCAATATGGCAGTCCACAGTATACTGTATAAAAACCAGTTTGGTAAATATCTTGCGTAGAAATGCAAGGAAATCAAAATCGTAAAGGATAGGTCCAACCCTGTAAAATGATATCCATCAATTCTGCATGTGGTTTGTCCACAGTATCATATAAATCAAGAGGCGGTTCCGCTAAGATCGATTCAACAACCGATCCAATGAACCAATTGATAAAATAAAACAATATGACTTCACTTGTCATTAATTGTTTTGGCCGTTTATGTAAATAGATGAACAAGATGAATACGATCATTGTGATAGTAATCGTATATATTTCGTTTTCATCAAATTTTACTGGTAGTAATGGTTGGAGGACATTCATTGAATAACATGGTCCTTTCGTAATACGTCATTCATTTTTTCAAGAAAAAACAATGTCCCAGGGATGATCAACATTCCGAAAAACAAATCGATCGAGGGATACCAGCTTGGTGTTTTAGATTCTAATACGCCAACAAGCAGATAGATCTTCTCACCTATCACATTAAAAAGAATCCACGAAAAAGACACGATCAATTTGGTCAATAGCTCTGTCTTGGATTTTAAGACGAACATCACCCAGATAAGTAATGATGGCAACATCATCCCAAAATGCAGTTTGACCGAAAAACTTGCATAAAATGATTCGACGATAACCAATCGGTCATAAGCGGAGAATATCTTATAAAAGATGGTTTGGCAGATACAACTGCTAAAAAGAAAAAGAATGATCAATTCCAACACATCAAATCGTTTCTTACAATATTTCAATGATGAAAAAGACAAGATGGTAACGAAACAAACGATGATTGCTGTAACCATAATTAAGGATCCCTTTCAGCAAAAATTTTCAGCTTAAATCTTATCTCCACTATTTATTGTGACCAAAACCTTTTAAATTAAAAATTTCTATGCTTAATTATCTATTTTTGAGAAATTCACTCCCTTTCCGCGGGCGCTCCTCAAGCCTCCTCGCTCACTTGCACAGGATCTCAACACAAAAATGAAATCATTTTCGTGTCTGCGATGAGAATTCTTAGAAGCTTTCCTTATGCTGGCTTCGACGTTCACCACAAGACCACGGACTCATATCCATCCTTGTAGTTTTGGGCCGAATAACCCCAGGCGCAGGACGTACTTGTACAGGATGTACTGACTTCGACGTTACCACAGGACGTGGGGTATTTAGTCGAAGTTCATTATTATACTCGAAGATCCTTAAATCACTGCGGGGTTTAGCCTGGCTCACTTTTCCAGCAGAGTGTAGCAAATTTCGCTTAAAGAAATTTTCATAAAAATACAACATTAAAGACAAATAAAAAAAGCTGTCCCTACGTTTCTAGGACAGCCCTTTAAAATACCTTCAGCATTTTTATTTCGATTCGTTTTTCCACCAGCCATCATAAAGCGTAACTTCACCTTCACGCTTGTGACGGGTTTTCACGTAATGGTTTTCGAGAGTATCCCTTGCTTCGGAATCGATCTCGTTCCCTTCCAGGTAGTCATCGATTTGTTCATAGGTTAATCCAAGTGCTTCTTCATCAGGAAGACCCGGCCGGTCATCCTCAAGGTCAGCTGTTGGAACTTTCGAATATAATGCTTTTGGAGCACCTAGTTCTTCTAACAGTAGTTTTCCTTGTCTTTTGTTAAGGCCGAAGAGGGGTGCTATGTCACAAGCTCCGTCCCCATGCTTCGTAAAGAAACCTGTCACAGCTTCTGCAGCATGGTCAGTTCCGATGACAAGCAGATTATGATAAGCAGCAAGATCATATTGGACCTTCATACGCTCACGAGCCTTCGTATTCCCTTTTAAAAAGTCGCTCAAATCTTCGCCAGTTCCTTCCCTGAATGAACGATAAGAAGCATCAACCGCCTCTTTTATATTAAAGGTCACTGTCTGATCAGGATTTATGAAACGAAGTGCTTTCTGGGCATCATCCTCATCCTTCTGGACGCCATAAGGCAACCGCATAGCGATGAACGTATACTCTTTTCCAGTTTCTTCACTCAATTGTTTAACTGCAAGCTGAGCGAGCTTGCCAGCAAGCGAAGAATCCTGGCCACCACTGATCCCAAGCACATACCCTTTCATTCCGGACATTTTTGCATATTGCTTCAGCAAATCAACACGTTGATCAATCTCTTCTCCAGGTAAAATGCTCGGCTTGACATGTAACTTCTTAATGATTTCATTTTGTAAACTCACACTTTTCCCTCCATTAAGATTATTGCTGCCTACAGATACCATACCCTATTATTCCCAGGCTACACGATTAACTGCGACTTTTAACATGCATAACGCTTGTCCCACCCCTACTCTCCCAAATTAGTAGGAGGTTTGGCCGTGCTATAACTGGTCCATATGTATCATGAGAAATTTTACCAAAAGTGATAGAATTGTATAAATACGATAAGTTTCGGTACTCAAGGGCGGTCGGCACTACACTCGAAAGGGGTGGTGTAAAGATGACAGTGTTTCAAACGTTGATGGTTACCATCTCGTTTGCCACGTTGATTATCAGCGTATTGTCATTCCCGTATAAAAAATAGACCGTCCTTGAGCTGCACACTTTAGGCCACGGTCTACTCTAGTCCAGCCGATCCCCTTTAAGGGAAAAGCTTATCGTATGATACGCAGGTGTTGGCGCACCTGCGTTTTTATTTTCTAATCTGAAAATCTTTTTTTATTATAACACCACTATCTTAGGATGTCATCGCAAAAATCAACAGTTTCTGAAAATTGTCTTATCTTCTACCCTGCAGCTCTTACAATGAAACAGAATTTTGAATATTTGTAACTTATTTGTAATATGTTTATTGAATCTCACAGGTACATTCTATGTCTGAAATCAGGATTTAGACGCTTGATTTCTCCATACATGCTATCAATCTTTTTTCAATATCCTCTGCCATTTCGGTGATTTCTTTATCATTGACCATGGTTACTAGGGATGATGGTTTGGGCATCCCGATCTTCGTCACCCCAGCATCTTCATAAACAACCATTTTACATGGTAAGAAATAACCGACCATTACGTTTTGATTCAAGACACGCTGCGCTTCCTTCGGATTACAGACTTCCAAAATACGAAAATCACGGTTGAACTCAAAGCCTTTGTTGTTCAAAGTATTTTTCAGATCAAAGTTCCATAGTACACCAAACTGTTCTTCCTTTAATTGTTTCTCCAATGTTTCGCAAGCTTCATCAATATTTTGATTTGTGGTTATCGTATAATGGAACATCAAAACATCTCCTTTTTTGATTTAGTCTTTATTATACCCTATAGCGTATAAATGATTTTCCCTTTTCAATATAAACTTAAACGATATGAATCAGGTTATCTACTGCTTTGATCACATATGCCTTTTCCCATCCTTATATAGGATTCGGCTTTGAACTCTAAATTGAAACACAAAATCAACTTAATATATCGAGCCAGATTTTGATGGATGTTGCGACGATCAAAATTGCTAAAATCCATTGAAGAATTTTTGTATTGACCCTCTGCCCTGTCTTGGCACCTAATGGGGAAGCGATTAAACTAGCGATAACCATGACGATGGCAGGAACTAATAGAACTTGTCCGGTTGATATTTTTCCGATCGTCGAACCAATTGATGAAATGAAGGTGATTGCAAGTGAGGTTGCAATCGTCATTCTCGTCGGGATTTTCAAAACGACTAGCATAATCGGAACAAGTATGAATGCACCGGCCGCACCAACAATCCCCGCACCAATTCCAACAATCAAAGCAAGAATTGCAGCAAACCATTTGTTGAACTTCACGAGTTCCAGCGCCTGCTCATCGAGTCCTTTTTTCGGGATAAACATCATGAAAGCAGCGATTGTTGCGAGGATACCGTAAGTGATGTTGATTCCACCTTCAGATAGGAATCTTGATCCATACGAACCAATGAAGCTACCCATCAGAATGCTGATACCCATATAAATGATGAGTGCTTTGTTCAAATACCCGCCTTTACGGTAAGCCCAAACCCCTCCGATTGTGGCGAAGAACACCTGCACGGCACTGATTCCTGAGACTTCATGAGACGTGAATGCGGCAAATCCCAATAATGATGGAATATATAAGAGCATTGGATATTTGATGATGGATCCGCCGATTCCAACCATTCCGGAAACAAATGAGCCGACAAACCCGATTGAGAATATCGTGATGATAAAGGCAATATCCATGATTTCTTTCCTCCTTTATAAAAAGAAGGCTCATATTAAGGGAATGCATCGGCAGCATATTACCCATCCTTCCCGTACTGAGCCTTCCCGTTTCTCTTTACGCTTTCTTGATCCAGAACTTGAAGACACCATCTTCTTCTGCATCTTGAAGCAATTCGTGTCCGCCTGATTTTACCCAGGCAGTCAGGTCGCTTTTCGAACCTTTATCTGTCGCATGGATTTCAAGAACTTGACCAGAATCGATTTCGTCCATCGCTTTTTTTGTTTTGACAATAGGCATTGGACATGCCAAACCTTTTGCATCTAGTACTTTATCTGAATTCATTTATAATACCTCCTGATTTTTTTATATTTACCAACGAAAATTCACTCCCTTTCCGCGGGCGATCCGCAAGCCTCCTCGCTCGTCCCTCACTGTGGGGTCTTGCCTGGCTCGCTTTCCCGCAGGAGTCTCACAAATTTCGCTTAATGAAAATTAATTATTATCCTTCGACTGCACAACGGTTAGGACCGATTTCCATTTCACGTTGTTCATCAGTTTCTGGACTGATTTTACCCATATTCGTTTTACGGATTTCCAGGTATGAATTGGGTTGAGGAGGTAAATTTTCCGTCACAACCTTTCGGAATTCCCTTTCATCTTCAATGTTCAACCCTGAATTTTTCTTATAAAGATCTCCTAGGTTCGCTTTCACTGAACCATCCTTACCAAGCTCTTCAACTTTCGAGAAGTGAGCCGGCAGTATCATCAGATCGTCAGAAAGCTTTTTATATTTGCTGTACAATGTCTCCCTTAGATCTCCTACCCAGTCTTCTGCTTTACCAGCAAGGTCTGGACGTCCAATGGATTTAACAAAGAGAATGTCACCAGTCAACAGATATTGATCATCAACAATGAATGACGTACTTCCGATCGTATGGCCTGGTGAATAGATAGGTTGGATCTGTACCGTTGTATTCCCAACTGTCAAATCGTTGCCTTCTTCAAGCTTGTTGTATTCAAAGGTTACTTTTTGTGCATCTTTTGGAGGCAGGTAGTAATCTGCATCAAATATTTCTCCGAGCCTACGTCCACCAGATATGTGATCCGCATGAAGGTGGGTATCAGCAATATGCTTCACTTTCAACCCTTTTTCTTTTACAAACGTTTCATAAGGCTCTGTCATACGGTTACTGTCAATGATCATGGCTTCTCCATCAGACTCGATCAAGTAAGATAGACACCCTTTTCCAATCCGTACGAACTGATAGATGGTACCTCCGTCTCTTAGATCACCGATCTTTACAGGTTCAAGATGCTCACTCCAGGACTTCATGCCACCTTCTAGATAAAACACATCCTCCAAACCTGCTTCGACCAATTGTTCACCTACGAACTTGGAAGACCCCTCTTTCGCACATACGACCAATACTTCTTGGTTTTTCGGCAGCTGATCCATCACAGGATCCACTCCTTCGAGCAATTCGAAGTATGGCATATTGATGGTTTCGACAGCGTCACCTTCAATTTTCCAATCACCGAAATCACTTTCGTTTCGAACATCCAGAATAAAGAGCTTTTCATTTTTTAATACTTTTCGGGTGATTTCTTTTGCTGTCATTTCTTTTAAAGCCATTTCTGATTTCCCTCCCATTTAACAAGTCAGTGGTTCTAGTCTTCTTTTTCAGTAGGGCCGTCCCAATGGGACATCCCAGGGACCACGTTCTTCACTTTAGAAAAACCTTTGTCAGCCAATAATTGGGATGCTCTATCACTTCGGTTTCCAGTTCTGCAGACGACATAGATGTCATCGTCCCTATCCAGTTCATCCAGACGTCTTTCCAACTCACCTAAAGGAATCGATACAGCTCCTGGGATGCGGTTGAATGCATACTCCGCCGGCTCTCGTACATCCAGTACAGTTCCTCCTTCATCAAGCTTTGATTTCAACTCGTCATTACGGATAACATTCGGATAGATTGTTTCCTCCTTTGCTTCCTCTGGGCTTGCTTTACGGAGGTAATGCTTTAGTACATCTTCTTCATCTTTTGTCCCAAGATATTGATGGCCAGCTGATTTTGCCCAGCTTGCGATATCTGCAGTAGATCCTTTATCAGTCGCCTGAACTTCAAGAACCTGACCAGCTTCGATTTCACCGATCGTCTTTTTGGTCTTCACGATTGGCATAGGACACGCAAGCCCTTTAGCATCTAATACTTTGTCTGTTTTCATCATGTGTGGAGCCTCCTTCAAGGTTTTTAAATTTAAGTCCTTTCCCCATTAATACCTATAGGGGTATATTTTTAGGCAAAATTAAATGAACAAATTGACTTTTCCTTCGTTTGCTTCTCCCAGATAAGCTGCAACACCGGCATAATTGATATCATCCAGCAATTCTTCTTTTTGCAGACCTAACAAATCCATCGTCATCGTACATGCGACGAGATTTACCCCTTGCTCTTGAGCCATTTCCACTAATTCTGGCAGTGACATTGCATTGTGTTTCTTCATGACATGCTTGATCATTTTCGGTCCCATGCCAGCCATGTTCATTTTAGATAAGCCGAGCTTGTTTGCTCCACGCGGCATCATCCATCCGAACATTTTTTCAAGCATACCTTTTTTCACTAGGACCTGTTCATCTTTACGGAGTGCGTTCAATCCCCAGAATGTGTGGAAAATTGTCACCTCATGATCATACGCTGCTGCGCCATTCGCAATGATGTACGCTGCTATAGCTTTATCCAGATCACCACTGAACAGTACGATTGTAGTCTTATCTTTCCTTACTTCTGTCATCGTTACTTCCTCCTTAAAATGTTTATACATATACCCGTATAGGTATTATATTTTGTAAAAATAAAAAGGTGTTGCTTTATACCCATGGTGGTATAATACTATGCATTCAATCCAATGTCAACACCTGACGATTTATCTGCTTTTTACTAGCAGATTGACCGCTTCTTTAATGAGTTCATCCGTGTCTTCACCTTTGTCCAATTGCTCTCTGACACATTGTTCAAGGTTCGTACCGACAACCAGGCCGATTGTACGGTCCAACGCACTTCGTATTGCAGACATTTGTGTCACGATATCTTTACAGTCCTTTTCATCTTCCATCATTTTAAGGACTCCGCGGACTTGTCCTTCAATACGCTTTACGCGATTTTTCATTTGATCTGTATATTCCATGAGGCTCGACCCCCTTATATTTAGTCTAATAATACCCTTGGTGGTATATTACAACATTTCTGGAATGTATGCAAATCATGAGGTACAATCCCCGTCAGCCAGCCCCTTCTTTTGGCTTCATCTTTTTCTTCCGCCCGTATAATAGGTGCGTTTTTAGGACGGTTAACCACCGGATATTCGAATCTACTTTTAAAAAACCTATCCCTATTTTACCCTATATGGTTCTATAAGAAAAAGAACTGGCTTATCTTAAACAGCCAGTTCCTTTCTATTGTTATTCTTTTACCCGCAGAAGTCTAAGCCCATTCAGTGTCACAAGAAGTGTTGCGCCCATATCAGCAAAAATCGCGATCCATAGTGTCAACCAGCCTGGGACGACAAGCAATAGTGCCAACAGCTTAATGCCGAGGGAAAAAGCGATATTTTGTTTAATGATGGCAAGGGTTTTTCGGCTTAACTTTATTGTATAAGGAAGCTTTCGCAGGTCATCACCCATCAGGGCGATATCCGCTGTTTCGATTGCCGTATCGGTCCCCGCACCTCCCATTGCAATCCCTACTGTGGAGGCTGCAAGTGCAGGAGCATCGTTCACACCATCACCGACCATCGCTACTTTTCCATAACGCTGTCCATACTCTTTAATGTAGCTTAATTTCTCTTCTGGTAACAATTCAGCTTTTACCGTTGAAATTTTCATTTTATTTGCGATACTTTTTGCTGTCAGCTGATGGTCACCTGTAAGCATGATCGTATTTTTGATATTCATATCATGGAGGGCCTTCACAACATCAGAACTTTCCTCTCTAATCGTGTCGGCTACGGCAATCATTGCGATCAGATCCTCCTCGGTTCCGATTGCTAAAACCGTTTTTCCATCATTTCGCAGACGATTAACAATATCGTTGGTTTCATCTTTTGGCTTCAATTGCAATTCATCGGTAAATAATGAAAGGCTCCCAGCGTAGAAAACAGTCTTATTGATTTCTCCTTTTATACCCTTACCCGTAATCGATTGAAAGTTCTCAACATCATCTGAAGGTTTTCCTCCCCCAATTTGTTCAGCTTTTTTAAGGATAGCTGAGGCTATAGGGTGTTGTGAACGGTTTTCTAGAGAAGCTGCAATCTGTATAATTTCAGCCTCTGTGTAATCAGACAAACTGAATATGTCCGTAACTTCGGGTATACCCTTAGTCAAAGTACCCGTTTTATCAAAAGCGATGGATTTCAATTTACCCGCTTCTTCCAAGTAAACGCCGCCTTTGACTAAAACGCCGTTTCGAGCAGCATTCCCTACGGCTGTGACGATGGATACCGGAGTGGAGATCACCAGTGCGCAAGGGCAACCGACAACAAGAACAGCAAGCCCCTGGTAGATCCATTCACTCCAGGCTGCGCCCAACATTGGTGGAATAATGGCCACTCCAATCGCTGCTAAAATAATGGCAGGAGTATAGTATTTTGCGAATCGATCGACAAACGATTGGGAGGGGGCACGCTCTTCTTGTGCTTCTTCTACGAGGTGGATGATTTTTGCTAACGTTGTGTCCTCTACCCGTTTCGTTACTTCAACTTCTAGATATCCATCTTCGTTCAAGGTACCTGTAAAAGCTTCATCTCCGACAGATAGATGGACAGGAACAGATTCCCCAGTTATCGCAGATTGATTTACGTAAGATGACCCTTTAAGGACAATTCCGTCCATCGCAAGCTTTTGACCGGGCAAAACCAACATTGTATCTCCTACTTGAACCTCATCGACTGGAATCGTCATTTCAATAGCGTTCCGACGGACAGTTGCTTCTTTTGGGGCAATTTCCATCAACCCACGGATCGACTGTCGCGCTTTATCCATTGAATACGTTTCAAGGATTTCACTGATCGCGAATAAAATAACGACCATGGCCCCTTCTCCCCATTCCCCGATCAAAGCTGCACCAATGATGGCGATAGTCATGAGTGTCCTCATATCGAATTCAAGCCGCATCAAGTTCTTTAAGCCGGTTTGGAATAATCCATAACCTCCTAAAATGATCGCACCGGCATAAAAACCGTTAGAAAGAATCGATTCGTCTACATTTACTAAACTGATCATCCAACCGGTCAACATTAAAAAAGCAGAAATAAAAACATTCCAATGGTATTTCCAGACCGGTTCTTTACTCTCTTCGTCTCTCAAGTGATCTGGGCGGACTTTCAAGTTTTCGAAAGCACCTGCTTTTTCAATCTCATGAATTTCCGCATTCCCTGTAACCGTAACCTTCGAGGCTGTAAAATTCACTTTTGCATCCAAAACACCATCCAGGCGTTTTACGTTCGTTTCGAACTTTTTTGCACAGTTCGCTCAGGTGAAACCAGAAATCCGATAAACATGCTGTTCTGTGTCATTAACTCTAGCTTGTTTCAAGATGTTTCCCCTCCTCCAAGTGGGAGAATGCTGTCTGGATGATCTCTCTAACATGATCATCATCCAGAGAGTAATAAACGAGCTTTCCCGCTTTCCGATATTTTGCAAGCCCCATATTCCGGAGCAAACGCAGGTGATGAGAGGCGGTTGCAACAGTACAATCAACGATACTGGATACATCACATACACATAATTCCTCTTCTATCGATAACGTATAAGCGATTTTGATTCTCGTATCATCTGCTAATGCTTTGAATATTTTCGCTGCTGACATTGTATCTTTTCCTTCTATGTCAGCCTTTATCCGATCCACTTTTTCTTCATGAACACAGGTCACTTTACAAACATCAATCTTCGTCATTTTTTCACCTCTATGCTTTTCATTCAAACGTTCTTTTGAATATTAGTATATTGTTTCATCTTAATCAGGTCAATCGTGGACTATTCAATGTGTAATCGAGTATTATAAAAGGACCGGCCTCAGATTTGGCCAGCCCTTTTTACGTTTCCATAACATCTCATTTTTTCGTTTTCGATAACGATTCCCGCTTTATCATTACATAAAAAGGGGTATAAGGGATTGATCTGCGAAGCTTTTTACATCTTTTCCATTAGAGATCCTGTCACTCTGCGGTAAAAAATGTATCGACGCCAGATCCAAGGCATTAAGGTCGGATAATCCTACCTCGTTCGGATCTAAAAATTGTGCAACGGAAATCGTCGGGGATATCATCATTGCGCCAGCACTCACACCAATCAACAATCCACCTTTCCCCATATAATCCCTCAAGAAGGAAAGCATATTTCTCGATCGGAGGTTCTTCAGAAAATAATACGTATTCCCGCCAGATAAGTAGATCGCATCGCACTGCGATAATTTTTCTAAGTTCTGGGGTGTATATTCTTCATCAATATCAAAATAAAGGTACTTTTTGAACCCGAATCTGTCTAAATGCGGTTTCATGCGATTAAAGTAAAATTTTGTCGGATCGTATTGGGATGGGATATACCCAAGTATAAATCCCTTTTTTGAAACAATATGTCGAATTCTGTACTCTAATTCTTGATCAAGGTGTTCATCAATATTGCTTAACATGACTAGGTTGCCCATTCAAATAACCTCTCTCTATCCATTTCGTTCCTTTTTTCAAAGGGTTGGCAATGTCGGGAGTTACCGATCATTTCCCTGAACGCTTTTTCTTCTTGCAGTAATTTTTGATATGTAAACAAATCCGATTACAGTTAGAATCGAGAAATCGGTAGATGCTGTAGATGATCCCTGGTACAGAGGATACAAGCATTGCATTATATTCACCTATCAGATATCCCTGTCATAATGCCACATAATTAATGGGAATACGACATAAAAAATGATATCCAAGAGTGCGATATATTTTTCATTAAGTGCCTTTCTTTCACTTCTTAAACTTTCTTCTTCAATCCGCGATCCCCTTTCACACCCGGTAAAATTTTGGTAAAAATGAAACTATTATTCTCATAACCCGTATGATACGATAATCAAACACATACATATTTTGGAACATCCAAAGGGGGGGATTTAGTGGTTCGGCATATAAAAAGAAAACGTACCATTTATTTACCGGCGTTCCTTCTTATCCTTTTGATCGGATTGCTGACGTTTCACCACGCGACGAAAGAGAGGGACCTGACACCTAATGGCTTTAGCCGTAATACAGAAGTTGCGGATGGAGCTAAAGGAAAAGTGTTGACTGCAAAAAAAGTTGGGGACGGATATGATATCCACTTTAATGAAAATGGCAAGCTGACAAATCTTCAAGTCAACGAAAATCTTGAAGTGACAAACAAAGAATCACTGCCTGTTCAACTGGATTTGAATGCTTCTATTTGGGCAAATCAAGGCCAAGCCTACTACCTTGAAGATCAAGAGCTGGTCTATTTTGATGGAGAAGACAAACAGACGGTAGACAATAAGATAGAAGGGTTTAAAGCATCGACTGAAAATCTCTACTATTGGAAAGATGATAGAGTTTATATGATTGACCCAACCAATAATTCTTCGAGGCAGCTCTTACAAACAAGTGCTCCTGTTACTAAACTCTTTGTAAGTGAACAAAAAGGGCTTTTTGCTGTAATCAATAAAAAGGAACAGTATACTACAGAGGTTTCTGTATATAAAACCAATAAAGGTGACGCTCAAAAGATCGAGGAATTCGATATTGATTCAATTAGTGGGGAAAATGTAAAAAACATTGATATCGCAGAAAATGAGGATGGAATTCATCTCATCTATCAAACCGCCCAACCTTATGAAGGGACGATCATTGTCAGAGGGCATTATAACCTGTTCAGTACCCCTCATGAACAACCTTCATTTGAGGAAATTAAAGTCTATGATACATTTACGAAAAGCAGACAACGAGTAATCGAAAATTTAGACCTAGTAATGACGGAAAGAGGGCCGGAATTATTTTTATCAATAAGAAGCATGATCAAACCGAAGATTGAAAGCTGGAACGTTTATCGAGCAATACAAAAGGATGGTAAATGGATCGCAAATCATATCAGTACTTCAACCTCTGTGTCGAAAAACCATGTCTATGTAGATGAAGGTGAAATATTCTGGCTCGATACTAGAGGAAAGGATTCAAAAATCATAGCCGTTTCTGATAACCCATTCCTGATCGAAAAAGCGGAAACCTTCCAAGTTTCAGATTGGGTAAATGGGTTTTACAGCGGTATAGCGAAATTGCCTTACGGATTGATTCTTTTGTTAGTAGCCGTCATGTGGCTTGCTCCGACTCTTATATTCCTGTTCTGTGTCACCTTCTGGAATGAAGATGCGATCGAACAGCGCCGAAGCTGGGTCCGATACAGTGCAATCGGTTTATTCACCATATTTCAATATTTCTTGCTGCAACGGTTCTTCACACCGGTGTTTGAAGCTTACTCGCCGATTTACTTATCATTTCAAATGTATTCAATCATCGTTCCGATCGTACTTGTCCTATTAAGCTGGTTCTTCACCCACCTGGTAAGGAAAAATCATTGGAACTTCTATCAGGAGTTTGGATATTTCGCCTTGTTCCATACATTGATGATCATCTTTTTGATTTCTCCGTACACCATATAATTGAGAGTTAATGTGCGTTTATCGTGGTTTTTTGATTCTTGTCGCATTTTTTCAGATTTTATGCCGATGGAATAGATAGAATAGAAAAAGGGTTGGTCCTGATGAAACACTCATGGGCCAACCCTCCTTTTATACCTTTTCAATGCTTTTAAGTTTTGATTCAGCGAGCTCGATCTGTTTTCTGACTTCTGCTTGAGCCGTTCCACCAGTACTGCTTCTGGCTGCCACAACATTTTCGGGTGCTAGAACATCATAGATATCGTCCTCGAATAAAGGACTGAATTGTTTATAGACATCCAGCTTGAGATCTAAGAGATATTTATGCTCTTGGATAGCATGTAGGACGATCTGTCCGATGATGGCGTGTGCCTCTCGGAATGGCAATCCTTTCGTGACAAGGTAATCTGCCAAATCAGTTGCATTGGAATAGTCTTCCTTCACAGCTTTTTTCATAGCTCCTTTGTTCACCGTCATCGTTTTGATCATCGGCGCTAACAGTTTCAAGGAACCGTCCAATGTCTTGACCGTATCGAACATCCCTTCCTTATCTTCCTGCATATCTTTGTTATACGCTAATGGTAAGCCTTTCAGGACGGTCAACAATCCTATGAGATTTCCATAGGTCCGACCTGTTTTTGCCCGCAGGAGCTCAGGAACGTCTGGATTTTTCTTTTGCGGCATGATGCTTGAACCGGTACAGAACGAATCATCCAATTCAATGAACCTGAATTCCTGGCTGGACCAGATCACCATTTCTTCAGATAAACGGGAAATATGTGTCATGAGGATTGATGCGATCGATAGAAACTCTAATATGAAGTCACGATCGCTTACCGCATCCATACTGTTTGGATAAATGGCATCGAACTCCAAAATTTCAGCGACCCTTTCCCGATTGATGGAGAATGTCGTACCAGCCAAAGCTCCCGCTCCAAGTGGAAGGACGTTCACCCTTTTCAAGCTGTCGATCAGTCGTTCCTTATCTCTTTCAAACATCCAGAAATAAGCCATCAGATGATGAGCAAAGGAAATCGGCTGGGCACGCTGTAAATGCGTATACCCCGGTAAAATCGTATCCACATTAGCTTTGGATTGTTCCAATATCGATTGTTGGACCATTTCGACTGATTGGATCAGTTCTGTCGTCTTCTTCTTCAAGTATAAATGCATATCTGTAGCAACCTGATCATTCCGGCTTCGTCCAGTATGCAGTTTTCCACCGACGCTGCCGATTTCATCAATCAAGTGCTTTTCGATGTTCATATGGATATCCTCATGTTCAACTGCATATTCAAGCTCATCATTCTCGATTTTCTTCTTTAGGGTTTGGAGTCCGCCCTTGATCTTATCTGCTTCCTCCTGTGTGATGATGTCGCACTCAGAAAGCATCTGGACATGGGCGAGACTGCCCTGGATATCTTCTAATGCAAGCAGTTGGTCGAATTCAATGGAGGCTGTGAATTCTTCAACAAGCTCATTCGTATCTTTCGTAAAACGTCCCCCCCAAAGCTTAGACATAGGTTTTCTCCTTGCTGTATACCTTAAGGTTCGGTTTGTTATTCACTTCTGCATGCACTTTTGTTGACATCCCCCATAATTTGATAAAGCCGACAGCTGCATTATGATCGAAGAGATCGCCTTTAGAGTAGGTCGCAAGCTGTTCATTATATAAACTGTGGTTTGACTTACGTCCCACAACTGTCGCGTTTCCTTTATGAAGTTTGATTTTAATTGTTCCACTCACAAATTTTTGCGTTTCATTTATAAAGGCATCCAATGCGGAACGTAAAGGTGAATACCATAATCCCTCATACACAAGCTTCGCCATCTGTTGTTCAATCTGAGGCTTGAATTGGGTGACCTCTCGAGGGAGCGTAAGGAATTCCAACTCTTTGTGCGCCTGAATCAATAATAACGCTGCAGGATTTTCATATACTTCACGCGATTTGATTCCGACAAGACGATTTTCAATATGATCGATTCGTCCATATCCATGCTTTCCACCAATTTCGTTCAATGTTTCGATCAACTCGACGATCGGTGTCTTTTTACCATTAAGAGAAACTGGTATACCTTCTTCAAAATCGATTTCAAGATATTCCGGTTCATCTGGGGTCAATTCGATCGGATTGGTCCATGCATACGCATTCTCTGGCGCTTCTGCCCATGGATCTTCCAACACCCCGGCTTCACAAGCACGGCCCCAGATATTTGCATCGATTGAAAAAGGATTGTCGAGGTTGACCGGGATCGGGATACCTTTTTCTGCTGCATATTGAATTTCTTCGTCCCTTGTCATTCCCCATTCACGTACTGGCGCAATCACTTGCAAGTCTGGATTCAGAGCCTGGATGGAAACTTCAAATCGAACCTGGTCATTTCCTTTCCCTGTACAACCGTGGGCAACTGCTATCGCACCTTCCTGTTCAGCAACTTCCACCAATAACTTCGAAATAAGAGGACGGGATAAAGCCGAAGATAATGGATACTTTCCCTCATACAGGCAATTTGATTTCAATGCCGGCAACAGATATTCCTTTGCAAGCAACTCCTTCGCATCAACTACGATCGATTTGATTGCACCTACGCTCAGTGCTTTGTTCTTGATTGTTTCTAAGTCTTTCCCTTCCCCTACATCCAATCCGAGTGCAATTACGTCATAACCGTATTTTTCTTGAATCCATTTGATTGATACAGATGTATCCAACCCACCTGAATACGCTAATACTACTTTCTCTTTGCTCATTGCGTTCCACTCCCTGTTGTGTATTTTTATTTATTTTAATGTATGTTTATTCACTATCAATTGATACTAAGTTACTTTATTTCGAAAGGAATGTCAACACATTTTCAGAAAGAAATTCGAAGAAATTTTGAGGACAATCTTGAAAGTGGATTATATGTAAGTTCACTTTTGTAACACCTAAAAATGTAACAGTGAATATCCCTTGTTCAATGGATTGACGAGAAATAAATTATTTGTTAAACTGACGGGCCTTTCCGCTACTATTCAAAAAAAACAACCTCTTTTGATTTTACTTTTCTCGGAATATGTACTAATATAGGGGACCAAATGGATGACTAATTGGTATAAGATTTTTCTTTTTGTAAAATCTACCATATGGAACTAAAAAGCTTTGTCCTTTTCGAAGATTGTAGAATAAAGGGATCAAAAGTTACCTCAGCTTTCAAATGAGGAATATCAACTATCCTGAAAGGGGAAATTTCCTTGCGAAAAATCATGTATACAGCTTTGGTTGCCCTGTTTGCCCTGGCTCTAGCAGCATGTGGCGGTAATGAAGAGAGTAAAGGTGACGAAAAAAATAAAGATGGACAACAAAATAATAAAGATAAAGAACAAACGGAACAAACGGAACAAATGGAAGAAATGCAAAAAAAGATGGAAGAACAACAGGTTGATGAAGATAAAGTCGTGGCGCAAGTTAATGATGAAGAAATCAAAGGTATCGACTACAACCGGGCATTAGGTCAAATGCAAATGCAGTATCAGCAGATGGGACAAGATCCTACCTCCAAAGAAGTCGCTGAACAATTGAAAGAGCAAGTTGTCAACGGCCTTGTAGATTTTGAAGTGATCGTCCAAGAGGCTAAAGCCAAAGGCTATGAAGCTTCTGAAGAAGATGTGAACAAGCAGATCGACGAAATCAAGGGACAATTTGATGACGAAAAGAAATTTGAAGAAGCATTGAAGACGAACAAGCTCACTGAAGACCAATTGAAAGAACAGATCGCGGATCAAATCCAGTATGAGACTTATGTAGAAAAAGAAATTCCAGCTGATGAAGTATCAGAGGAAGAATTGAAGAAGCACTATGATCAGATGAAAGAGGCTCAAGGTGATCAAGCTCCTAAGTATGAAGAAGTGAAAGATCAGCTTAAACAACAGCTTCAGCAACAACAAAAACAAGAAAAAGTAGCTCAAAAAGTGAAAGAATTGAAGAAAGACGCTGAAATCAGCGTGAAAATCTGATTCAAGCGAAAAAGAAGAGCTGTCCCCATGTGATTACATGTGAGGGACAGCTTTTTTTGCTCCGAAATCCTAAACAGATACCAGGGGCTTTTTTTGATTAAAAACTCCTTTATTATAAAAATTACGAGGACATTAGAGGCCTTATTTGGTGAAAACCAATGAAAAACAGCTGTATTTTTCACAAATAACGGACAGAAGTCCACAAATTTTTCTAATCACCCTGTTTTGTCATAAAGAACGGATTATAGTCCATTTAGGATTTTATATATGTTAATATCCCAGCCCTGCCTTTGGCGCAGGCTGGGGATCATTTTGAGTCGGCAGAATCATGTCACTGGTTTTTTGATCGGTATAGCAAGTAAATGAAGTATGGTGCCCCTAATGCAGCGGTGAAAACCCCGGCCGGCACTTCTAATGGTGCAAAAGCTGTTCTGGCGATGAGATCCGCTCCCATTACGAGTAACGCCCCCACTAACGCTGCAGCTGGAATCAACGCACCGAAAGAAGATCCTACCAGCTTACGAGCAATGTGCGGTGCCATCAAACCTACGAAGCCGACACCACCTACAAATGCTACTGCACCTCCAGCAAGAGCAGTACTGAAGAGCAAGAGAACGAGTCGGTCTTTTTGTACAACACTTCCGAAACCTCGAGCCAGGTCTTCCCCTAGTTCTTGCACGTTCAGCCTGCGTGCATACATCCAGACAAATAACAGGAAGAGGAGCACCCATGGTGTAAGTGTCTTGACCTGGTTCCAGTTGGCCCCATTCACACTACCTGTTATCCAGATTTGAGCCTGTGTCGCCAAATACAATGGACCGAATAAGATCATCATATTCGTAAGTGCCTGCATAGCTGCTGCAAGGCCGATTCCAATCAGAACGAGCCTTACCGGATTGACACCATTCTTCCACGATAGAATGTATACCAAAAGGCCAAGCACTGAGGCACCGATGAATGCAGCAAATGGCATCCAATGGATGCTTACCGTTACCTCCGTCCCACGGCCGCTGAAGATTGTCAGAAATGTGACCGCAGCCAATGATGCTCCGCCTGTTATGCCGATGATGTCCGGTGAAGCCAGTGGATTACGGATGATCCCCTGTAGGATGGCACCCGAGACGGCTAAAGCCATTCCAGCTACCAAGGCTAATACGATACGCGGCAGCCGGAAGGATTTGATGACGAGTTCATTCATCGACTCCCCCATACCGAGCAGGGTCTTCACCACTTCAATTGGATGGATCTTCATTTGACCCATGCTTACACTGATAATCAATAAGGCTAAAGTAAAAACAGCCAACAGCATGATGTAAAGGACCGCTTTTTTATCTACTAAAAATGAGAACCATTTCATACGTAAGGGTTGGTATTTTTTCATAGTCTATTCAACCCCCTTCTAGCTATATAGATGAAGAATGGGGTGCCGATGAGTGCCGTCATGACACCGACAGGAACTTCCTTCGGCATGATGATGTACCTTGCTCCGATATCAGCAAGCAATAATAAGATTGCGCCGAGCAAACCGCTGTATGGAATGATCCATCTGTAGTCGATTCCTACAAGCCCCCTGGCGATATGAGGAATGACAATCCCGATGAAACCGATCGGCCCTGCAATCGCTACTGCAGAACCAGCAAGTAAGACGATCACAACCGCTGCACTGATTTTAACAAGGGCTGTATTCTGGCCGAGCCCTGCTGCAACATCGTCCCCCATGGAAAGGGTGTTCATCTGCCCAGTGATCAACAGAGAACCGAGCCATCCGATGATGAGATACGGCAGCATGGCAGTCAGTATACCGAGCTTCCGTCCTTCAATGGATCCTGTAAGCCAAAACAAGACCTCTTCTAACGCTTTTTCATCAAGTGCCAGCATACCCTGGGTTAATGAAGCAAACATTGCTGCCATTGCCGCTCCGGCTAGCGTTAGTTTTACCGGTGTAAGGCCGTCCCTTCCTAATGAGCCGAGGAAGTATACAATCAACGAAGTCACCATAGATCCAAAGAACGCAATCCATGCAAATTGATGAATTGATGAAATGGAAAAGAACGTGACTGCAAGGACGATGAAAAACCCTGCCCCTGCATTGATTCCGAAAATACTTGGAGATGCTAACGGGTTCCTCGTGATCCCTTGCATTAAAGCACCCGCTATCGCAAGGCTTGCACCGACTGCAGCACCGATGAGCGCCCGCGGTACGCGACTTTCCTGTATGATGATATGGGCATTCGATCCATCGAATTGAGTGAAGGAATCAACCACCATCCCCCAATTTACACTTGTATAACCATATACGATACTGCATCCAATGAAAAAAACGACCAGCAGTATACCGGTAATAAGTCCGATCCACTTTTTCAAATTGGTACTTAAAAGTTCTGTCATATGTATAAACCTTTCTTTAAATAAACGTTCCTATTTAAGTCTATTCTTGTCTTTATCGACTGTCAATGATAATCATTATCAATTTCCTGTTGACAAGGATAAAAAACAGTTATAAACTACTAATTGTGAATGAGATTCATTATCAATAAGTACTTAGGAGGATATACATATGCAAAAATGGAAAGGTTTCAGCTTATTCGCAATCATGTTAGCATTCGTTGTTGCATTAGCAGCATGCGGTGGCGGATCCGGGGAAGGATCTGGGGAAAAAAAAGATGGAGATAACGAAAAATCGGAATCTACTTTTACAGTTGAACATGCAATGGGAGAAACAGAAGTTCCTGAAAAACCTGAAAGGGTCGTCATCCTTACGAACGAAGGAACAGAAGCACTTCTTTCCATGGGAGTAAAACCAGTTGGAGCCGTTCAATCATGGTTAGGTGATCCTTGGTATGACCATATTGCAGATGACATGGAAGGCGTAGAGGTCGTCGGTACGGAAAGTGATATCAACCTTGAAGCAATCGCTGCATTGAACCCTGATTTGATTATCGGGAACAAGATGCGTCAAGAAAAGTTCTATGATCAATTAAGCGACATCGCCCCTACAGTGTTTTCAAGTGAATTACGCGGAGACTGGAAAATCAATTTCGAACTTTATGCCAAAGCTTTAAATAAAGAAGAAGAAGGTAAAAAAGTGTTGGCTGAATTCGACCAACGTATTGAAGACATCAAAGAAAAGCTAGGGGACAAGGTGAACATGGAAGTGTCCGTAGTCCGTTTCTTAGCTGGTAACTCACGTATCTACTTCAAAGATTCATTCTCCGGGGTCATCTTGGAGCAAATCGGCTTCAAGCGTCCTGAGTCTCAAGATAAACCAGACTTCGCTGAAGAAGTGACGAAGGAACGTATTCCAGATATGGAAGGCGACATCCTCTTCTACTTCACATATGAAACTGGTGATAATGAGGCTACAAAAACAGAAGAAGAATGGACAAATGATCCACTTTGGAAGAATCTTGACGTTGTAAAAGAAGGCAATGCACACCGTGTAAGCGACGCAATCTGGAATACTGCTGGCGGAGTGAAAGCTGCCAACCTTACATTGGACGACATTGAAAAATATTTTGAAATTGAAGAATAAGAATTAAAATGAACGTGCAGCCCATTACGGTTGCACGTTTTTTAAATCCTTCAACGGACAGTTCCCCCCCTCCTTTTATTATGTAAAAATACCACTTGCATTCCTATCGTTTTTCCAAGTAAATCTAAATGGTACTAATGTATGAGTTAAATCTTATAAAGTCCAATTAAAGTTTAAACCTATTGTTATACGGCAATAGGTTTATTAACCTTTTATAGAAGGATGTGTCAGAATGCAAGCTGTAACTTTTCAAGGGAAAGAGAATATGCAAGTGAAGAACGTAGAAGATCCTGCCATTCAGGATAATGGTGATATCATTGTCAGAATCACAGCTAGCGGGATTTGCGGATCCGACCTGCATCTTTATAAAGGCGGTATCGAACCTGAACAAGATTATGTAGTCGGTCACGAACCGATGGGAATCGTAGAAGAAGTCGGCTTTGAAGTCAAAACATTGAAAAAGGGAGATCGAGTAGTCATTCCGTTCAATATCGGCTGTGGGGACTGCTTTTTCTGTAATAACCAGATGGAAAGCCAATGCGACAACTCCAACCCTCATAGTGAACCAGGTGGTTTATTCGGTTTTACTGAAATGTTCGGGAATTTCCCTGGCGGCCAAGCAGAGTATTTAAGGGTTCCTTATGCAGACTTCACCTCATTCAAAGTCCCGGAATCAAGTGAATTGGACGACGAAAGTGTCCTGTTCCTCTCAGATGTCATTCCGACCGCATATTGGAGTGTGGAACACAGTGGAGTGAAAAAAGGAGATGCCGTGATTGTCCTTGGATGCGGTCCCATTGGGTTAATGGCCCAAAAATTCGCCTGGTTGAAAGGCGCAAAAAGGGTTATCGCAGTCGATCAAGTCGATCATCGTCTGGAACATGCCCAAAAAATAAATGATGTCGAAGCGTATAGCTTCAAAGAGAACGAGGAAATCGGTTCTCTTCTGCATGAAAAAACGGAAGGCGGAGCCGATGTCGTGATTGATTGTGTTGGTATGGATGGTACTGTCCCTCCAAATAAAGAATATGGTTCAGAGGGAGATAATCAATTTGGAACAATCAGCCCGATCGTGACCGCTTCAGAGTCTGTCAGAAAGTTCGGAACAGTCCAATTGACAGGTGTTTACGGGACAGAAGCGAACAACTTCCCACTAGGCGACTTTTTCAGCAGGAACGTTTCATTGAAAATGGGACAAGCGCCTGTCATTCATCTCATGCCGAAGTTATATGAGATGATCGAAGAAAAGACCTTCGATCCTACTGATATCATCACCCACCGTATCCCTTTGAAAGAAGCTGCTAAAGGCTACGACATCTTCCATAAAAAGGAAGATGGGAATATCAAAGTTGTACTGAAGCCTTAGAGCTATATTTTTAAAAAAGTGCAGCCCTGCATGAGAGTCCTGCAAAATAGGGCGAAAAAATCTTTAATAGAGAAAAATCCACCAGTTAGAAAAGTTGACCTTAACTTTCTGGTGGATTTTTACATTGTTTCAAGAAGTATGGGCTGATATTACACATTTCCCAGCTCATTTTGTGGTAATAATTTTGTCATTCTTTTAATGTTTACAGCGAACACCGAGAGATAGGTTTGTATTTTCATACCTAATAAACCACGGTATTTCGCCCTGGTTAACCCATGGAATCTTTTTAATTCCGCATTCTTATGCTCTATAGATGGACGTACCTTTTTCCGTTCTTGATACTCTTCCGAGTCTAAGTACTTCATTTGTTGTTGATGTTCTTCAGAAATGATCCGAATGGAGTATGTTTTTGATTTTTTCCCCTCTTTATAACACCCTTCTTTTAACGGACATTCTTTACATATATCAACGTCAAAATAAAAAGTGTTCATTTGGTTTGTTCCAGTATCTTTTTTACCCGTTCGAGCTTTTCGAATACTATGGTGTCCTGCTGGACAAATCACTTGATCTCTTTCTTTATCATATTGAAAGTTGTCCTCTTCTCGTGCTCCATAAACAGATGGATTGAGTGGGATGGATGCTGTGATTAAATTTTGTTGTAAGTAGGATAAATTATGCTTAGATGAGTAAGCCGTATCAGCGAGAATTTCGTTAACTTCCATTCCACCAGCTTTAGATTGGTTCACTAATTCTTTTAATTGCTTACCGTCATCTACATTTCCTGGAGTGACCTGAACACCCGTAATAATTTCTTCTTCGGTCATCGCAAGATGATTCTTATAACCATAAAAGGATTTTGTAGTAGACTTCCATCCAAAACGCGCATCCGGGTCTACTGCTGACAGAATCCCTTTCTTCGAAAGAAGCCTTTCGTCTTCGACAATTCTCTTTGCGGTCTCCAGCTTATCCTTTATCGCGCCTTCCGCATCTGGAAGAGCCTGTTCGATTTGTTCACCTAAATGGGCTAAATACCGAAGCATTTCTTTAGCTTGTTCTTCCTCTGGAATATCATTAAGCTTTGGAGCTTTAGGTAATTTTTTATGTAGTTTGGTATGTTGTTTTTTAACGGCTCTGGAGAGCCTTGAAGCTGCTTTTGTTAGCACTTGTAGAGGCGAACGCTTACTTGCGTTTGCTTGGGCATGTGTAGAATCTAAAATGAGTGCTTTCGATTGGATGATCCCTTTTTCCTGGCACTGCTTGACGAGTTCTTCCAATACTTCCTCTACACGATTAGCTCCTAATCGATGGTTTCGAAATCGACTTAATTGTGTAGGATGGGGTAAAGAACTTTCGGGATTCAATCGTAAAAACCACTTATAAGCTAAATGTAAATTGGCATCTTGAATGACTTGATCATCGGATAAATCATATAAGGTCTGGATGAGAAGAATTCGAAGTAGTAACTCTGGTTCAGTCGCTGGTCGTCCGTAATACATACAATATGATTCCTTCGTAAGGTCATATATAAATGAAAAATCAACCACCTTATCGATTTTCTTTAATAGGTGATCTTCTGGTATTAAATTGTACAACTCGGCATGAAAGGAAAGAGTTTCTTGATATTGATCTTTTAACATTTATCCAATTCCTTTGCATTTTTCTTTCATCATATCAAAAAACGCCCCGAAGGGCGCTTTTTCCAGTTACTGTATTCGTTTTGCAGGACTCTCCTGCATAGGCTGCACTTTTTTCTTAATCTTTAGGGTTTATGATTGCAAGCACTTGATGATCTTCCCACTTCCCATTGATTTTAACATTTTTCTTCGCAATGCCTTCTTTATGAAATCCTGATTTTTCCAACACACGTATCGAACCAATATTATGAGGCATGACCCCCGCCTCAATCCGGTGCAAACGCAAATCATCGAAAGCATATTTGACCAACAATTTTACGGCTTCTGTCATATATCCTTTTCCATTATGTTGCTGATCAAGGAAGTAGCCGATAAAAAGCACTCTGAAGAGAACCGCGAAGCACTTGGAAAAGATCAACCGTTCCAAGTAAAGTTTGATTCTGATTAAGGAAGATTCCAAAGTGATACCCAAGATCATTTTTCCTATTATCTTCGAACTTTTGGAGTCTCTCAGCCTGCCCTTCTACCGTATAATATTTCTCTTCCCGTATCATGGAATACTGCTGGAAAAAGTCCTTATTCCTTGCGTTCAAATCGAGGAGTATACCTGCTTTCTCTTTTTCTATAGGTCTAAGATGGATCCTCTCACCTTTGATCATACACATGCCTTACCCCCTAATTATTCTATCAATTATCTGATTCGTCTTTCTCCACATAATGCTTGAGCATGTTGATTTTGTTTTCCCAGAACTTTTCATAGTAAGCAATCCATTCTTTGACTTCTTTCAATGGTTCGGGATGCAAGTGATAGATTTTGTTTCTTCCAGATTTCCTACCGCTCACCAGGTTTGCTTCCGAAAGGATTTGTAAATGCTTTGAAATCGCTGTGCGGGTCATATCAAAGTGATCGGTCAATTCATGAAGGGCCCGATCATTCTGTGCAAGAAGCTTCAGTAACCTCCTTCTTGTCGGATCTGCTACTGCCTGGAAGACGTCATGTTTAGGAGCAGTGGCCATCTGCTTTACACCTCGATATATTCTTTGAGTCTTGGAAGGACAGCCTCTCTCCACCCATGGTCCATTCGTTCACGAATAACAGCATGTGATTCACCTGTTTCCGTAACCTTCTTCTCATCCCAGCCAGCATGGATCAAAGTGAATTCTGTTTTTCCTTCAAGCTCTTTAAGTTCAAAGGTTACATGCCAATCTTCGCCCCATGAAAAACTAAGTCGGTTGGGCGGATCCAATTCTGTTACTTTACATGGTGAAATACCAAAAGGTGTATGCAACGAAAATTCATTCCCTATTTCAGGCTCGAAATCGTTCGGCATGAACCATTCGGCAATTCCCTTTGAAGTTGCCACTGCTTTCCAAACCTTTTGAATCGGCGCATTGAATATCAATGATTGTTTAATCGTCTCTACTGCCATTTTATACCCTCCTAAATACGAAACCATTTGGTGTCATTTTAATTATAAGAAACCTTTTAGTTACATGTCAAGCTTGTATATTGCTTGTCTGCAATTTTTAAAATAGAGTTAAAGATAAACAACCAAAGCAAGGAGAGTAATTATGAAACGGATCCTGATTGCGGATGATGAAGAGAAAATCAGAGACGTCATCGCTTCTTATCTCCAAAAAGAAGGATATGAGACTATTGAAGCCCATTCTGGTAATGAGGCTTTGGAAACCATCCAAAGTACCTCTATCGACTTCGTCGTCCTGGATTTAATGTTACCTGATCGCACCGGTGAAGAAGTTTGCCAGATTATTCGACGAGAACAATCCATTCCGATTCTGATGCTGACTGCAAAAATAAAAGAGGACAACAGGATTCACGGCCTCTCACTTGGTGCAGATGATTATATGGTTAAGCCTTTCAGTCCAAGAGAGTTGGTCATGCGTATTAAAACCATACTCCGGCGTTCCTATCATGATTTCCTTCTAGCCGATCAGATTTCCTACGGTGATTTAACCATTGACCAATCGAAACAGACTGTAAAGTTTAAAGGAAACGCCATCTCGTTGACACCAAATGAATTCAAGCTGCTCGTCGTTCTTGCAAAACATCCAAAACGAACATTCACAAGGGATGATTTGATAGAGAAGGTTTTAGGGTTTGATTTTGAAGGAGATACGAGAACCATCGATCAGCACATCAAAAACTTACGATATAAAATCGAACAAAATCCAAAAGAACCCATTTATATCACCACCGTTTACGGTGTCGGATATAAATTTACAGGAGGAAGAAAGTGATTAAAGGATTGCATGGTCGTTTAGCGATCAGTTTTTTCATCGCCACCTCTTCTATACTTGTAATTGCCAGTGTGATCATCATGTTCGAAATTCATTACCATTTTGAAATGGCCCAAAGAGAGACTTCTGGATCCCAAGATCTGAATACGATCAATTTTCATTTGGAGAAAGCGATGCTCTCTTCGATCCTTTGGACCTCTATCGGTTCGCTCATTCTGGTATTCATCGTGAGCTATTTTGTGGCAAAAAAGCTATCCAATCCATTAGTGCAAATGAGGCATGCTGCAGAGCGGATGGCAACGGGTGATTGGAAAACACGTATCCATATGAAAAACAAAGATGAGATAAGTGAACTTGCCGGTTCATTCAATGATCTTGCTCAACAACTGGAAAAACAAGAAATACTGCGTAAAAATATGACAGCTGATATCGCCCATGAACTCCGCACACCGTTAGCCACCTTAAAAAGCCATATGGAAGCCTTTGAAGATGGAATATGGGACCCAACTAGAGAGCGATTGGGATCATGTACAGAAGAGATAAATCGGCTGATCCATCTTATAAGCGATTTAGGGCAGTTGAACAACATGGATTCTCCTGAATTTGAATTACATTTAGAGAGAGTGTCCATTGAAAATGTCATCACTCAAAGCATGGATGCAGTCCATAGTGCTTTTATCCGGAAAAACATAACTTTAGCCAGAGAGGTGCTTAAGGATGCTAGCATGTATATTGACCAGGAGAGAATGATACAGGTTCTAATCAATCTATTAATGAATGCTTTAAAATACACACCACCCGGTGGAAAGGTCACCGTCACAGCTGAAAAGAAAAACCGATCCATACTTATAGCTGTAAATGATAATGGAGCAGGTATGAACGAAGAATCGATCAAGAGAGCCTTTGAAAGATTTTATCGTGGGGACCCTTCAAGAAATCGACGATCTGGCGGCAGCGGGATCGGCCTGGCAATTGTAAAACGCTTGGTTGAAGCACACGGCGGACAAGTTTGGATCGATAGTAAATTTAAGATTGGCACGACTGTATATGTACAGCTTCCCCTTTCAGATCATGAAGGACATTCGGAGTCCTTCACAAGTTCTTCATAATCATCTAGTAAACTTATTTCAAACATACCAGATAATGGAGGTCTGAAATGAAAACATATTGCTTGAAACTACTGTTGATCGGGATGATTATCCTCGTAATTGCAGCCTGTAGTAATGCTAACGACGATCACGGAGGAATGGATCATGAACAAAACAATCAAGGAAACGGCCAACACGATGACCATGATTCCGACAATTCTGAAGAAGAGGATTCGACTGCTTCGGCGGAAAAGGTGACCGCTCCTTCAGCACTCAATGATAAGGCTGAAGAGAATCTGTTTGTTGAGAATACAAAAAACGTAACAAGATTGAATACAACTGATCCATATGAAATGGCGGTCATGACATCTCAGACCGTATGGCCATCGACGCATAAAGATAATCAACCAGGCGCAGTCATCTTAGCGCCTATTGAGGACTGGGCGATTTCCTTGGCGAGCGCCAATCTTATCCATCATCCAAACAATGGTCCCGTCTTATTCATCAATAAAACCCACGTTCCAGAAATAACGAAGAATGAGATCGAACGTTTAGATCCAAAGGGCAATATGGATGGAGTAGAAATCATGGTTATGGGAGGTGTAAATGATTCTGTTATAGACTCCCTTGAGGGATATGAAGTGAAACGGTTCCAAAAAAATGACCCTGCAGCTTTTGCAAGAGAGATCGACCAAGCCTATGCCAAAATGAATGGAGAATATCCAGATACTGTGATTGTAGGTTCTTTAGAAGAAAAAGGAAGGATGTTCACGACCCCTGCGGTCAACTGGATTGCGCATATGCCTGAGCCCCTGCTTTATGTATCCGATAAAGGGGTACCGGAAGCTACGAAACTAGCATTGCAAGAAAGAGATGGAAAAGCGAACATCTACTTGTTAGGCCCTGAATCAATCATCTCCAAAGACACCGAAGAGGCATTGTCTGAATATGGGAAGGTGACAAGGATAAGCGGTGAAACCCCTGTGGAAAGTTCGATCGCTTTCGCTCAGTTCAAAGATAAAGCTACAAAATTCGGGTGGGGACTGACGGATCCTGGACATGGCGTTTCTTTCACTTCAACTGCCAGTCCTGATTTAGCTATTGCCGGCGCTCCTTTCGCCCACTTAGGAAAACACGCTCCTATGATATGGTTGGATGAAGGTGAATTGAATCAGGTGCATTATGATTTTTTCAAAGACATCAAACCGACTTTTAAAGATGATCCTACAAACGGGCCATATAATCATGCTTTCTTGTTAGGTAGTCAGGACGCTGTTTCGTATAAAATTCAAGGAATCATTGATGAAAAGCTGGAAATTGTCCAAGCCGGCGGCGAAGGTCATGGAGGACATTAGAAACGGGAAAACGCCCTATTACGGGCGTTTTCTTCGTCTTACAGGTAAATGAAGGACGAATTCTGAATCGACACCCTTATAAGGCAGGAAAAGTTCAAATCCGAAATTGTCGATTTGTTCATATCCTTCGTTTTTCATCCATTCATGAAGATATGTGTAAGGGTCGAAGGCGTCGGTTGTTGGATCATATCGAAGCACCGCATATTTTTTGGCCGGAATGACTTTCGAAATCATTTCCTCGGGAATGTTGTCGAAGTCACTCACCTCTACTCCAGCTATCCATGTGAATTCTTCCGTATCAGGATCCCAATTTGGGGGGTCGACAAACATACCGTAGGATACAGGTTCATTGATCCGATTTTTAATTCGATGGATGTGATTCTCGTAGAATTCCGCTACCATCGCAGGGATTTTCTCATGCCGATCAGCCATCGTTGTGGAACACGACATACCCACCAATTTAAATTCACCCTTTTCAAAGATATCCGGGGCAATACTCCTTGTTTCCATACGTCCACTCATTTTATCAACTCCTATAAGGAATCAGATTTCTTCGTATAACATTTCTAACACTTCGTCTTATCCCTTTCCAATTCCTTCTAAATGATCGAACGTATTATATCTCTAAAGAAAGATTGTTGATTTTCACGAAATTCACTCCCTTTCCTTGCGGGCTGAAGAAAAGCGGAAGCGACCCACTTAGTCACGCAGGTCACTGGACCCTTGAGGTATAAAGAAAACTTGGCGAAATCAAGCTTTAGCGTATAAAAAATCAACATTAAAGCCAAAAAAGGATAAAATCCTATCGCTATGTAGCCACGATAGGATTCATAAAACGCCTATTTCAATGATTCATAGATTTCTTCGTCCAGCTTTTTCGCTAAATCTGCATCATATGTTTTTTCATATGCAGGTTCGACAGTAATTTTCCCGCCATAAAAGGTTGCATCCTGAACTTCATTGACCTGAATGTAGATCACCCTGTATTTCATCGTTTTTTCGATTACTTCTGATACTGATGCCGTCCCTTTGACAGAATAATAACTACCATCAGCAATGACACCTAAAGTCACATTCTCATTCTGCTCGATGTTTTTCACTGTTGAGGATTTATGGCCTACAGCGATCTTGATCACTTCACCATCCTCATCTGCTCTAACCCATGAAACCGCACTTAAATGAGGTTCTCCCTGTTTATCTAAGGTAATAAGGTTGATGATTTTTTCACCTTGCAGATTATTTACGATCTCTGGTGATAATTTGTCCAGCGTTTTAGACATTTCATATTCCTCCTATACTAAAACTTCTTGCACTTGTAATTCTTTTTCTTTTTCCTTCACAAGCGGAATCACTTTCTTAGAAACTTTACAAACATACTGGTGCCAGGCACCGTTTTAGAGCCCTTGAGCAGTAAGGGTTCATAAAAGTGCGTGGCACCGTCATTAAGAGGCCAGATCTTCGATCGTATCTTTAGCGTTTGCAGGTTTTTTCGTGAACAAGCTTACAACTACAGTTACGATCAATGCCATAAGAAAGCCTGGTACGGCTTCATAGGTGATTCCGAATAGAATCTTAGAAAAGAAAGCTTGGACATCCGGAAGGAACGCATACGTCCATTCTGGCTGCTGTTTGACGAGAATGACCGTCACTAGGCCGACAATCATTCCCCAGAACACACCTTGTTTCGTCGCACCTTTCCAATAGAAAGATAGAAGGAGGGCTGGACCGAAACAAGCGCCTAATCCGCCCCAGGCGAACAAGACCATCCAGAAGACGAACTCCTGTGCCGAGAAAGCCAGCCAAACCGATAACAGCATGAGAACGCCGATAGCTATTCGACTATATAACACTAGTTTCTTATCATCAAGATCTTTTCCTTTACCAATCAAACCATCGTACACGTCACGGATCAGCGAGCTGGACCCGACTAGCAACTGGCTATCTGCACTGGACATGATCGCTGCTAAAATCGCAACGAGCAGTATACCCATAAAGAAAGGATTAAGCAATTCATTTCCCAAAGTAGTAAAAATCGCTTCTTGGTTTTCACCAGGCAGTGAGGAAATATCCGGGAAGTAAGCGCGTCCTGCGAGACCCACCATAATTGCACCCCATCCCATGATCACATTCCAAACCGACCCAATAAGAGCAGCCTGCCTCATTTCCTTTATGTTCTTCAGTGACATGTAACGGACCAGGATGTGGGGATTACCAGGACTTCCGAAGCCAATTCCAATCACATTCATTGCTACACCAAATCCAAAGCTGAATATACCGTAATAAGCTGGGCCCTGTGTGTTCAACACATCTAAGATAGGACCGAAGCCGCCTAACCCGATAATTGCGACAATCGGTAAGACGACCAGGGATAAAAACATGAAACCAGCTTGCAGGACATCTGTCTTACTTACTGCGTGGAATCCTCCAAGCACCGTATAAGCTAATAGAATAGCGGCTGTGAACCACATGCCTCCAGTTGTTGAAAGACCGAGGCTTGAAGAAAATGCTGTTCCCCCAGCAACCACCTGACTCCCTACATAAGCGATCATGAAGAACGTGATGATCAATGCACTTGTTACACGGAGAAGATTCGTTTTATCCTGATACCGTTTTTCAAGGATATCCGGTATTGTGATGCTATCTGTACTTTCACTATATTTTCGAAAGCGGCGAGCAACGAAAAAGAACATGAACACCTCGACGGTAATGAACCCGGCTAACGCCCAAACAGCTAACAATCCACTAGCATATGCTGTCCCTGTCACACCTAAGACCAGCCAGCCGCTTCGTCCTGAACTGACAGCACTTAAGGCAACCGTCCATTTTCCTAAACCACGCCCAGCCAGGAAAAAATCAGTCAACCCGCCAGAACTCTTTTTCGAGCTCTTGACCCCAATGGCCAATAATAAGAAGAGATAAATAATGATCACTGAAACTGTCATTGGATGGGCGTTCATTTAGAAATCCCCTCCTTACGTTCGACTTCGATTTTCTGATCTTTCTTTCCTAAGACCACATAACAAACAACAGCTGTGAGAATAATTCCTGCAGGCACACCAATCAAACCCATGAAGATTTCAAAATTCATTTCTTCACCTCATATCCTATATTTATTATTGTTGATTGCGGACACTTTCTTCATAAATGAGCTTTGCAGTGATTAAATCGAATAATGCCATGCCTACTGATTTGAATAGTGTATAAGGGGCTTACTCCCGCTTCCCCTCAATCATGTCTTCCAGGGTGTAAAATAGAGCGTTCTCTCTTGGAGCTCCATTACCTTGATCGTCTCCAGATTCCGTCAATGCAGTTGACGTATCGACATAAATTGGTTTTGTAAATTGTAAAAGTTTTTCAGGCAGTTCTTGCATTGCTGGTTTGTAAGAGCCTGCCGCTACAATATGCTTACCTTCCCAGGCTTCAGTCTCCAAATCGGGAAGCACCGGGCTTGTCGACGTTGTCGTCGTCACAATGATATCCGATGTTTCTACTAAGTTTTCAACGTCTGCACCCTCTACGGATATATCAGGGTATTCAACATGGATCCTTTCTTTAAAAGTCTGCAACTTTTCAGGACTCCGATTATGTAAAAATACCTTTTTAAAACCCCGGACAGCAATAGATGCTTGCAGGTGGCTCCAGCCTTGGATTCCAGTTCCCACTATTCCGACCCGATCAGCAGATTCCTTCGCTAGATATTTCATGCTTAATCCGCCTATCGCACCGGTTCTAAGAGCTGTGACAGCTTTTCCATCCATAAACGCCACCGGTTCAAGTGTCTTGCGGTCATGGAGGATCATCGTACCGTGGATCGTATCTTTGTTGATTTCTTTGTTCCTCGGAGCTTACTCCGACAAGTTTGATCGCATAATAATCTGGATCAAAAGCTGGCATAATTAAAACCGTGTTATCTTGATCGTCTAGATGGATTCGATCTCGTAACATGACTTCAGGTTTTTCTTGAAAGTACCGATCCAGCTCATGAATCAAGGATCCCATTGAAACGAGTTTCCGGATCTCTTTTTCATCGAAATAGTTCATTGAAGCCTCCTTTTCAAACGATTTGGTCTATTTCATCAAAAAGTATGTTCCTCCATTAACCTTCTCTATCCGGGCATCTTCACAGCCTTCTATCCCGCAAACAACCGGGCTAAACGCTTCATCCCCAAAACTGGATTCTCCTTTTTTATAAAAGCGTAAGTTGAAATTTTCACGAATAGGAAGTTCGATAAAAGATCCAAATTCATCTTTCCGAGCTTGTACCGCGGCTGGGTTTTTGGACAATATTGATGCATACTGATGGAAAGCCTTTTTTTCATCAGTAACATTAAAACCGATAAAGGAAATCGATGGTGTTCCCAAAGGATGTTTCATCATGTCAGCCATTTCTCTTTCACGGTTTTCATCGGTGTTTCCCCATTGAATGAAAAACGGATAACGCAATGGCATGTCCCCTTTTTCCTTAATAAAAAGCATCGACCATTGTAAAAGGGATCCATCTTCTTTTCTGCGCTGGCCATCAACCGGTCCGATAACTTCAATGCCTTGTTCCTTCAACCACTCGGCTAATGATGAATTGTCATTGGTCCGGAGTGCTATATTGGAAAATCCCTCTTCGAAAGTGGAGTCCTTTACGATTTGTTGGATCAAAACATTTTCAGATTCCTTAGCCGCTTGATAATCTTCAATTCCGATCCACTCGATATACCTTAAACCCGGAAAAAAACTTAAACAATTATGCGTTCCCCAATTGGGATGGCGTCCACCTGCAAAGGTATTGAACCCTAGTGCCCTAAACTTGTGCATTACCTTATTAGGTCGATTTGTAAAATGGACAAGATGATCAAATCCTAAAATCATATTTAACACCTCCCTTTTCGTTTATTAGACATATTTTTCGAAATATATGATTTGGTTCGGTTCCAATCGAAAGAAACCTCCCTTAATTTTAAAATTACATCAAGGAGGTAGCTGAAAAGAAGCTTTTAAAATACAGTGCTCTTGATTTATGGAAATATTGTAATTCCGCATATTTGTAGTACATGGTTGAATTATTCGCATAAGCCATCTTATGACGTTCATAATGTTCAGCTAACGCTGCATGCCGCAAGAAACTTTGCTGGGCCTCTTGAACTGAATTAGGCTGTTGAACTTGCATTTTCCGAAGACCCATATTCCACCCTCCCTGTCACCTATTGCTTCAGTTTATGTTAAACAGGTTTGTCTCGAACCAGACGATTTTCAGAAAAAAAGAAGCGAACATGTTGTCGCTTCTTCTTAACGTGGATTCAAAAAGGTCTGTTTATATTCAGGTTTTCTAGGCGCATATTTTCGCTTTCTAAGTATTTTGCTTGGATTTTTTGGATGGGATGGATAAGTTTTTTTGTTGGTTTTTTTGTCCAACGGTCTTAAAACTTGCATAATACCCCTCCTTACCTAATATGGTAATTGTCCTATACCCTTTTTCAATTCTTTTTAAACACCTTTTTTCGACTTTTTTATAAATTTCTGTTAGTTCTTCTTCATTGTTACGAAATTCACTTTTGTTAAAAAGTTGCTATAAGAATCACCAACAAGATTCAATAGATTTTTACATAAAACTATTAGAATCAAGTCGTAATATGGATGTTTTCAATGAAATTCTTAATTTCTTCTATTTCAGCTATTGAGTAAAGATCCTCCGTATTTTCTAATTCCTCGACAAAGAAGTCGTAGAGTGTATCCAGTTTGTCAAAGACAGGTAGAATCTCCTTTTGGGAATAATTTATCAATTTATTGTTGCCATGGTTTACATACAAAATCGGTGTTATCCGTGCTTCACCAACATGGGCTTCAAGTAATTCCTTTATCGACCTGGCCCCGGTCATGACCCGTCTTGTTGAATCTGTAATCGTCCTGACTTTCAATTCATTTGGATTTCCGTCATTATGCGTATAGACGATTGTTTTTTCAGTTTCTTGTTCATAAGGAGCAAAAAAATTATCATGGATGAACGGAAACTCTTTCGCTTTCTCTTTTGATATTCCAAAAAGGACATTCCCTTGCCAGTATTTTGTGCCGATTACATATATCCCTGTATTCATGACAACCAGGTGGTCGATTTTTGCTGAATGGATTTGTC
Source organism: Pseudalkalibacillus sp. A8 (assembly GCF_045920555.1). Taxonomy (NCBI): domain Bacteria; kingdom Bacillati; phylum Bacillota; class Bacilli; order Caryophanales; family Fictibacillaceae; genus Pseudalkalibacillus; species Pseudalkalibacillus sp. A8. The sequence goes on along the minus strand of NZ_CP174509.1, from coordinate 212,478 downwards.
CTTCCTCTGTTTTATATGGAACAAAAATATTAGGCAGGATCAACATTTGCAAAGGTTTGATCGTTCCTTGGAAGACTAATTTTTTCTTTATTTCAGTTAATCGTATATGCGTACTTATTTCACTCTCATTTCTAGAAAACTTTTCAATGCTTTGGATGTATTCCTTATATTCATCAATTTTCGTCTCATAACCACCCTTGACCTTTTCAACCTCTTCTTCCTTCTGTTGCTGAAGATTGTTTTCCATTTCAGCAATACTGGCTGTTGCCTTCATCTGATATTCTTCAATCATTTGATCATAATCTTTATGTTTTTTCTTTACAAAAAATAATAATCCAATTACGACACAAATCAATACGAGTATGATGGCAATAAAGAAAATCGTTTCCATAAAAACCACTCCATTATTCCTTTATTTTACTTCATGTTTAGTTACGAAATTCACTCCCTTTCCGCTGGCGAATCGCAAGCCTCCTCACTTGCACATGGATGCATTTCATCCTTGTAGTTTTGCGCCGAGTAACCGCAGGCGCAGGACGTACTTGTACAGGATGTACTGACTTCGACGTTCACCACAGGACGTGGTGGTATTTAGTCGAAGTTCATTATTTTAGTCGAAGTTCCTTAAATCGCTGTGGGTTCTCGCCAGCTTTTCCCGCAGGAGTGTCGTGAATTTCGCCTTAAAGCATTAACTTTAATAACCCTTTCTTCATAGACTTCGAGGAAACCTATGCAGTTAGGTTCGTATTGTTTTAATTCATAAGTATTCAACTTAAAAAAGCCCCAACATAGAAAAAGAGCGTTGAGGCTTCATACTTTATCAAAATGGATGAGGACAGACAAAATGACGAATCCTAAGACGATTTTCAATGCACCATAAATCGGAAAGTAAATTTTAATACAGTAATCGGGGACTGAAAATACTGAATTCGCCACAATGTTCTTTTTGATGCTTTCTATATTACAATCTTCATCTAAGCTTCTCGCCCGAAGCTGGAATTTTTCTTTCCACCTATGTAGCCAATACGGCAGATAATAAGGTGCTGCAAGAAGTAGAGTACCCATCAACCAGTAATAAAGAACCAAAACTAAGAACATATCATCACCATACACTATAAGTTCTTTATAGTGTATACAAATAAATCAAATGTATGTGTGAGCTTTTTTTAATCTCAGTTTTCACTAATTAATATTAAGACTTTCTATTATGTTTTTTATCTTCTCTAATTCAAATTCAGAATTGCCATCTTCTAATTGCTTCAAAAAGAATGTATAGAGGGTATGTCGACCATCAACCACATAAGGCGTTTCAGATTGGGAACAAGATGATTTTCAAGCAATTGTCTGATTGCATTAACTCCTTCCATAACTTGTTTACCGGATCATCGATAGGGATAAGTTTCAATCCATTTGTATTTTCTTCTTTTTTCTTTATTACAATTGTTTTTTCAGTCACATCTTCCTCCGAATGGAAAGAGATGTTGGGATAGTCAAGGATTTTTTTCGTTTTTGAAAAAAATCAAGTCTTTTAAAGCGATTATTGGAAACAGCATGAACAATTTCAAAGGGGTTTTGTAAGGTAGTTATAACACACTGTTCTATTAAATGACACATATCTTCGGGACTGATATAAGCACTCATATCTCTTGCTGTCAAATCTGAACCTACTTGAGAAACTTCATCGAAAGCCCCAATTCTGATCGCGATACTAGGCAGATTTACTTGATAATCAAAATAAGAAGCAAGTGCTTCTCTAAAAGATTTGCCCATACCATATAAATTTTTTGGGCGAACAGGCATATCCGTTCTCCAAAACATTTTTTATTTCGGAATGCCCCCTCGTATATTATTATTAACCAGATTTTTTCTGGGTCGGGATCATGTCCCACGCGCCCTAACGCCCTACCCCGACTACCTAAAGAATAACCCATAAAAAATAGGCTAACCAGATGAACTGAACTGGTTAACCTTATAATACGAGTCGAGTAGAATGGAGCCTCTCTACCTTACGGTAAATTGAACTCCATCCCCTCCCAGAACCGTGCTTGCGCTATTGTCTGGATAGAATTCAGGCGCGCACACTAATTAAAGCTACGTTTCCTGAAGCCCCCCTGCGATCCCGGACGGTCGGATTTCCCGAGTCCGGTTCTGACCTTGGATATATAATAAATGAGCCTTCCCTTATTATCCTAGGATTAAATGGCGACACCCATGTTCCCCAATCAATAACAAGGTTTACTACATAATTAGCCATATTCGGGACAAATAACTGTTATTCTTAAGGCTCTGTGTCCTATTTCACATCCCATGGCATCCAAGTGCCCAGAGGTCCTTTGCTCAACTTTGGTGTTACCATTGTTGAAATATGTTTCTACATATTTAGAAAAGCATTACCTTTTCCTCTTAGCTACTACGACCTCATCCGTCAGTCCTAAATCCTCCTGTCAATTTCGGTGGTACCTTATATAACGGGTCTTTGCTGGTTGTTGTCGTCCCAGCTGGAAGTAGGACCTTCCCGTCGTTATCTCTGAAAATCTTTCCCTAGATGCTAGAGCCCATATCCCGGCTTCCCCTATAGTGCTTATAACCGTTTCTTCCTATAGGGCTTCGGCCTTCCCCAATGCATCAACAGGTCGGCGAATCGCAACATTCCCTTCAACAGCTTCTGAAGGGGGAGCCATTTCGAGACTGCAGTATTCGTTAAATCCTTCTGGCCTCTAGGTTTGCTTGCCGTACTGACTGTTCCTACCTTATATTCTCTGAGTAATATAGGCAGCTACGGCTTTTACGTCCGAGCAGAACGTGATTTGTTACCTCCTCACGCATCGGATATGCTAGTTGTCTGAATCGGTCAATTGACAACAGGAGGCTTTCACTCCATAAGATTTTCAGCCTTGACGGCTGCTCCAACGCACACGGCTCCTCCTAGTTATCGTTTACAGAATGTAGGTAATCTCTTTCCTTAAATCATATATATTCACTTTAATTCTTGGTGATGGCAGTGGATATTTATCAAGAAATAGGCTGAATTTATCCCATATAAAGGATTTCCTTTGACTTCTTCTATTGAGCCATTTAAACAGTAAGTTCTCGATTTTGTCTTTGAAGTTGCTAACATTTAGGATATTATCAGTGATGCAATAATAGTTGTAGTAACCTATAAGCGAGCGTCTACATCTATCCATGATCATATGAATATCTTTGTTCCTATTCTTCTTCAACCATTCTTTAGACTCTTTTAATTTACCTTGGACTTTCTTCCGACTGGATTTCCGTTTCACCCTAAATTTCCCTTGTTTACTTTTACTGCAATAGTGAGTAAAACCTAGAAAATCAAAGGTTGCTGGTTTACTATTCCCCTTTTGCTTTGCACTTTTCTCCGCAAACCGTCCGAAGGGAATAATTTTGGTTTTATCCTCGGCTATTTCCAAGTAAAATTTCTTTAATCTAAACTTTAATGATCGAAAGAATTCCTGGGCATCGCTCTGATATTGAAAACAGCACACAAAATCATCTGCATATCTTACTAAATATGCCTGTCCCTTACATTGCTTCTTGACCCTTTTCTCAAACCATAAATCAAGGACATAATGGAGATACACATTGGCTAATACCGGAGATATTACTCCACCTTGGAGACCTCCGAAAAAACGGAGTAAAAAAATAGGATTTTACATAAAATGGATGACGTGAAGCTCATAGGGCTTGAATGTTGGTTCAGTTGAGCGTTTTCAAGGCAAACATTCCTTTGCTTTCGATCTTTTTTGTTTATGAAGTGGTCAAACAGGCAGACTTCTCCCGTGATTGTTTTTGTCCAATGAGTTTACTCATCCTTTTTATGTTTGAGGCGATTGTGCTCATCAGTGAATGAATCCCGGTTCTTTCTGTACCGCGATACCGGCTACGCCGTAATCCATGATTTTTTACCTTGTCTGCATGGCGGCGTTCAATCAACCACCGATTTTGCCTTGCTTCTTTATATTGATCAGTCCGGTAGTGTTCTCGTCCTCTTTTCAAATCAAAAAAGTATTCACTGATAAATACATTTCGCACGCTTTTACTCTTTGTACATTGAGAACGCAATGGACAATCTCGGCACTGGGTTTTTGTGAATGTAAATTCGTATCCTTTTCTATTATCTCTCTTTTTTGTACGGTCTCTATACTTGGTACTGACTATTCCGTTTGGACAGGTTACCTGCATTTTATCTACATCAAATTCAAAGTCTTCGGGGCTAAATAGACCAGAATTATGTTGTTTCGTTTTCATCCAACTAATGTGAGCCTGGACATTGTTTTCGTGTAAAAACCGGAGGTTTTTTCCAAACCAATACCCTTTATCTGCAGATAACTCGGCAGGCAGCACATGATGTTTTTCTTGAAATTGGGTAACCAAGTCAACGAGCTGATCTCCATCTTCTGCATTGGCCGGGGTGACTTTCACCGCGGTGATAATTTCACTTTCTTCATCAATCATAATATGATCTTTGTACCCTTGTATTTTGCGCATATCGGATTTATGCCCGGTTCTCGCTTCTGGATCAACAACACTTATTATGCGATCTTTCGCCGTATCCTTACGATCTGAAATGATTTTTTTTAACATCGTAATAGCCGACGAATCTTGACTATCTGATGTTAGTAAGGGGTCTGCAAATTCCACAAGCTCTGTGGCAAGCTCTAAAACGTGAGGTAATTTTTCATCACGGGTTTTTCCTTTCAACTCTTCCCAAAGCTGTTTATAACGCTGTTGAAAATCGCTGGCTTTTGATTCATCGGTCATTTTTACTTCGCTAATTACTTTTTCCAAAGCTTGACGAACTAAAGTAAGCCATGTCGGAATGGCTACATCTGCAATAATATGGGTGGAATCAACGATAGCTCGTTTCGGTTGGGCTTCAATTAGACCCTGTTCAATACATTGGTCTACAAGACATTGAAAGATTTCATTGAACTTATCAAGTCCTACACGGTTTACACGAAAATAACTGATTGTCGTATCATCTGGTAATTCATCATCAAGGTTTAGCCCGAGAAACCAACGGTAAGCTAAATTGACACGAATGTGTTCAATAACTTGAGGGTCGGAGAGATTATATAGATACTCTAAAAGACAAATTTTAAACATAAATTCAGGCTCTTCTGCCGGCCTTCCACGATTATCAGAATATCGCTCCAAAAGCATTTCACGAATGAAAGAAAGATCCACTGTTTCATCGATTTGGCGTAATAAATGATCTTGCGGAACGGTTTTGTCATAATAATACTGGTCGAATGCTGAAAGTTGTTTAGAATTCGCCTTTCTAAGCACTGAAATCCCCCCTGAAAACTCCTTATAATATTATTATATACTACCGGGGGGTATTTTTGGGATCTTTTTTCGGAGGTCTGCCTTGCGGTGTGCCATTATCTGCTTTATATTTCTTCCCATCCTCCATGTATCCACCTTTAAGAAACCTACCCATTATTCTTAGTAGGTTGGGGTCAGTAATTCGCAGTTTTAAGAACTCCATCATCCATTTGTGGTCAACATTGTCAAAGAATCCTTTAATATCGACATCTACTACATAGTTTACTGACCTCTTTTCAATATAGAAGTTCAGTATTTTCAAAGCATCATGGCAACTACGGTTTGGGCGAAACCCAAAGGAACAGTCTAGAAAGTCATTTTCATAGATGGTATTCAGTATCTTCGTAATGCCTTTTTGAACAATCTTGTCCTCATGTTCCGGAATTCCTAGTGGTCTTTTCTTGTGTGAATTGAGCTTAGGAATATACATTCTTCTTACTGGAACAGGTCGATAGCTTTTACTTTTAAGCCTACTTACTAACTCCTCTATGTTTTCTTCTAAGTTTTCACTGTATTGCTCTTTAGTTGTGCCGTTAATCCCGGTTGCTTTCCTATTGGGTAGTTCATGATGACATTGAGCTAGTGCTAACTTATTTAGTAAATGTGCAAGAGATGTAAATTTCATTTTAGGATCAGACTTTGCTAATTCTGCTATCCTTAATAGTTTTGTTTCCATTTAGTATACCTACCTCTGTGTGTAGTAAATGTGTCCCTAGTAAGGGTGATAACTAGGTAGCAGCCTTTCCTCCATCGGCATTACCCAACTTCATCGGTACTACGCTGCTATCCGACTCCCTACATCGGCATTTGGTTTCCTTGCTTTTTATCGCTTGTACACCATACTCTTCTAAAAAAAGAAAAGACCGGTAGGGTCTCCCGAGTTGCCGTATCATATCAATGTATAACGTGCCAAGGTCTATGACTCCAGAGAGGCTTTACCCTTCTTGCCTTTATCGAAGGGTAAAATGTAGCTTTCTGCAGCGCATAAAGCATCAGCCCTCTCGATTTACAATCATTATGGAGCTCAATCCCTTCAACCAGTTGGCTTTCGGCCCGCTACCTCACTGTCCACGCTTAAAGACTAAAGTTACCTTTAGTCCTCCAAGACTCGCTACGAGCGAATGGCTAGTTCTTACTCGACGGGAATCCCACCCGTTATATGATACGACCTTGCTCGGCCGCACATGCGCCCTATTCCGAAAATTTCTCTACTTGAAATTATGCCTTTGAATTGTCCACTGGTAAAAAGTCAAAAATTTCACCAGAATCGATTGAATCCGCAAGTTGTTGAAGCCAGTAACAGTATTTCTTGTACTCCTCTAACTGTTCAAAGTCTTGCCTAGCCCTTTCCTTTAAACTTTCTTCGTTTTTTTCATCTTCTATGACTTCTTGAAGTAGATATTCTGCCTGTTTAATGGCGAAAAGGTTTAACTCGGCTTCCCTTTTCCATTTACTTCCGAAAAATTGGCCGAAATATTTGAAAAAGTTTTTCTCAGCCACGAAATGGTCCTTCCTTGAGCCTTTTTGCCATATTTTCCGGACAATGTTGATGTCCTGTAAATTGCGGACCGCTGTGCTCATACTAGGTTTAGTCATGCCAAGCTCGTCTTTCATTTCATCAAGGGTCATCGGATGCTGTTTAAAGTACATTGTGGCATAAAGTCGACCAATTGACGGGGTTATACCGTACAAATCCATCGTTTCGGCAATGGCATTAATGACTTCTTTCTCGGCATGGTTAATTTTTGATTCAGCGGACGGTTGTCCGTTTTCGTCCATGGTCCTCTCTCCTTCTGCTTCTCTTTATGTGGTGCAGATTTCTTGTCAATACTATAGATACCTAAAATCCAACGTATGGTCTTCTAATGTTTCCCTCTCAAACAATAGTAGGTATTTGCCCTCAACTTCATACAATGTTGTAATTTATGTGATATGAAGAAATGATTCTTGATGCACTACGAATGTTCTTCATATTCTTCTTCCATACCTTGTTTAACCTGGAGCATAACAGTTTCTAACATCATAAAATACCCCCATTTTTTAAGTATATCATTACACTTTCTATTTTACTTTTCTAAAACTTAATTTCCGTTAGCAAATGAGGCCTTACTCATACAGATAGGTAAGGGTTTGAAGTTATCGCTCCCTTTTCCCCCTGTTCACACCGTATAGGAAACTTTCGAATCATACGGCGTTCCAACTAATCCAATTCAATTTAACCATAACACTTTTGAGATCGAGACTATCTCCCTGTGTTTCAATTCTTCCGTTTCAATAAGTCGGTGCCTCCCTTGGGAGGTGACCCTCTTTTAGTCTTACGAGAACCTTATTAACCGATAAAGATTTGCCCTACATGATTAAATGATTCTTCATTAGGTCTAGTGGCTATCCCTCCATGTTGATTAGACACTTCATTGGTACTGTGCCACCACTTTCACTGATACAAAGATAAGTTATACAATAGCTATTTCCACTATTGGTTTCCTTGTCACCGTTTCTTAGGGAGTAAGCCCTCCACGTTATCAGCTTACAACGTTGAATTATATCTATTATGGAATAAACTTAGGTGCCTCCTGTAGACCTGTTAGCCATTCATATGCCTGTAACATATCATGGATTTTCATAATTGTTATTCTTACTCATCCACAGCTAACCTCACATTAGGTGATATACACATTTCTATGTATTGCCAGTTTAAACCCGTACATTCGGAAGTTCGTCAGGTTAACCTTTTACTTTAGGTTCTTTTGCATTCTCACCCTATTCATTCAACTCAAGCATCATGATTTACACCACCCCTGCGGGTAGGCTTTCGTCAGCCGAACCTGTTTCGGTAAATTCTTACACCTTTTTGCCGAGCTTATAACACTTTCATTCTTACTAAATCAAGTGCTATTCGACTAAGAGAGAGCCCTTCAGGACGTTACTCCTTCATTTGACTCTTCGATATAATCCTTCAGTTCCAATGGAACTGTCTAACCTTTACCTGAGAGATGTGACCATCCTCAATTTAAGCTAGAAACATTTCGCACAATAATCTGGCCCTCTAACGAAAAAGACGCGTTCCTAAATAAAAGCCCGATTGTTTAAGATCGTTTTTAGTCTGAACTACAATAGCTTTATTGTAGAAAAGCCTCCTTATCTTGAAGTCTCCACATCAAGGTAAAGTTCATTTCTTCATAACTTTTGTCGACGATATCTGAACGGTAATCCTTTAGTTCAACCAATGGCTTGGTTTTTCTAAATAGTTGGGAATTCGAGTTTGAGCATCTCCTTTTGCAGAATTGATTTGTGACTGTGTTAGAAAAAGAGCTTCTTTCAAATTAGCTCCACTTAGCTCAGCGTCTCTAAGGTCTGCTCCAATAAAATCAGCCTTCCTCAAATCACTATGGCTTAAATTAGCTGCAATCATGAGTATTCCTCTAAAATTTTCGCCTTGTAAGTCCCACCCTGCTAGGTTCGCTCCTATATAATCCGATCTCTTCTTTAATCTTCTCTTTTTACTCTTTTTAATAAGGTCGGCGCGATACAAATTGCTGGTCTCTATCAATAGAACGTTCACATTACTTCTATGAGCACCAATATCAATTTGTAATATCTTCTTAGGAGTTTTTATGGCCAATTCTACCGTTTCTTCGAAAATCTTTTGTAGACTAGCGTGTAATGATTGAGTTTCCTTTAAACCCAGAGCTTGTTTCATATACCAGAGCATTTCATGCAATTGTTGTACAATAGGGAATACGGCAAACATTTCTTCAGCACGTTTAGATTCTTCTCTCCAGTCTTCACCCTTATAAATTGTCTGTGAAACATTCTGCCCAGCACCAAAGCACTCATAAGTCACACAACCACGAAAGCCTTTCTCTATTAATTGGTCATTTATTGAACATAAATTGTTTGAACATAAATTTCGACAAGGTGTTCCACCATCTTTGTTGATCGGAAAGTCTGCTGATCTCGAATAAGGCAATGCTACACAACACAATCCAAAACAATTCTTACAATCTGATTTTAAATCATCAAACATATTAAACACTTCCTGTTGTAAAAAAGAATATTTAAGTACATATTGAAAAAAATTTTAATAGTTGTCTTTTTTCATAATTTACTCCATTATATGCCCTTTTGTTGGAATAAATATAGACCTCTTATTCCGAATAACTGCCCTTTTGTTAAATAAGAAAGTTCTGTATGATTCTATTTTGTCATATATTGTAAAATACCTTGTGATTTACAAAAAGCAACAATCTATACGGGAATAGCATTTTTTAATCACCTGACATGGTCACTTTAGGAACCGTATTTGCATTCGATATAAAAAATGTGCCTGGTTGTCAATTGTGACTTCCAGGCACATTTTTTAGCTTATTTTATCTCAATTCAGTTGCCAACTACAATGTTTGTTCACCAACATTAATGTCGGTGAACAAAGCTTCCATCATATATCTATTGATTATTCAACCGTAACTGATTTTGCCAGGTTACGTGGCTTATCGACGTCGCAGTCACGGTGCAGTGCAGCATAATAGGAGATCAATTGCAGCGGCACCACGCTTGTTAATGGTGTCAGTAATTCATGCACATCCGGAATGACGATCCGATCTTCTTCGTCATGCAGGGACTCTGTACTGATCGTGCAGGTATACGCACCACGTGCAGCTACCTCTTTTACGTTTCCTCGGATGCTCAAGTTCACATGCTCTTGAGTGGCAAGCGCGATGACAGGAGTTCCTTCCTCGATCAACGCGATGGTTCCGTGTTTCAATTCTCCACCCGCAAATCCTTCTGCCTGGATATAAGAGATTTCTTTCAGCTTCAACGCCCCTTCGAGTACAACGTGATAATCCATTCCACGTCCGATGAAGAAGCAGTTTCGTGTTACTGCAAGATACTCCCGTGCGATCTTTTCGAAATCTTCTTTCTGGTCACAGAGTGCTTCAATCGCATTTGAGACGACACTCAATTCCTTGATCAGATCAAAGCTCAACTCCAACCCTTTCGCTTTCGCTGTATCGCCAGCCAATATGGAAAGGACCGCAATCTGTGCTGTGTAAGCTTTCGTAGACGCTACAGCGATTTCAGGACCAGCGTGAAGAAGCATCGTATAATCCGCTTCACGGGAAAGGGTAGATCCCGGCACGTTTGTGATCGTCAATGCTTTATGGCCAAGCTTTTTCACTTGGACGAGGACAGCACGGCTGTCTGCTGTTTCCCCACTCTGAGAAATGAAGATGAATAACGGCTTCTCAGAAAGCATCGGCATATTGTATGAGAACTCACTTGCAATATGGACTTCTACTGGAACCTGAGCCATCTTTTCAATCAGCTCTTTACCGACTAGGCCAGCGTGGTAAGAGGTACCACAAGCAATGATATAGATCCGGTCTGTTTTCTTCATTGCTTTCCGGATATCATCATCCAACTTTAGATTGCCATCCTTATCCTGATACTGATTGATGATGTTGCGAATCACGATTGGCTGCTCATCGATTTCTTTAAGCATATAGTGCGGGTACGTACCTTTTTCAATGTCGGAAGCATCAAGCTCTGCAGTGAATGGGTCACGTTCCTTTACTTCTCCTTCAAGGTCCTTGATGGTTACATCCGTTTTGGTGACGATGACGATTTCTTCGTCCATCAGCTCAACGAATTGATCTGTTTTTTGAAGCATTGCCATTGCGTCACTCGCAACGACATTGTAGCCATTTCCTAATCCGACAAGCAATGGACTTTTGTTCTTCCCGACATAAATCGTGTCCTCATTCTCGTTATCCAAAAGGGCGATTGCATATGATCCTTTTAATAACGATAACGTTTTACGGAAAGCCGCTTCTACTTCAAGTCTTTCTTTTACAAAATGTTCAATAAGCTGGACAATGATTTCCGTATCTGTTTCACTTTTCAGTTCAACGTCTTTCAAAAACTCTTTTCGTACTTGTGTAAAGTTTTCGATAACCCCATTGTGTACGAGTGTAAATCGTTCCGTCGAGCTTTGGTGAGGGTGGGCATTGATTCTACTTGGTGCACCGTGTGTAGCCCAACGTGTATGTCCAATCCCGATGGTTGCAGCTTCGTTTTCAACAACGTTTTCTCTTAACGTCGCAATGCGTCCTTTTTCCTTGAAAACATGAACGCCTTTGTCATTCATGACCGCGATACCAGCTGAATCATAACCACGATATTCAAGCTTTTCAAGCCCTTTTAATAAGATTTCTTTCGTATCTTCAGTTCCAACATAACCAACAATTCCACACATTGAAATAAACCTCCCTGTTGGGGGGCAAACAGCCTTAATTCACCAAAATTTCTCCAAGTGATAATAAGGGGTCTTTATTTACCCCCAACGTACAAAATTTTAGATTTTACATCGCATCCATACCTTTGTTTACCAAGTCGCCTCAGTGGTTTCAGTATGAACTTTCCGGTGTGATGTAAGACCGAGAGGCATCCGCCGATCAGATTCGATAAACCTCTTTCCTCGTCAACTATTTCAGTCACCGCCGCGGTGTCGGAATCAACCGAAGAAATAGTCCAGGCGCTTTTTTAAGATTATACTCTTCTATGCTCCTTTCTATAATCGAATGGAAATATCATACACTACAAGCAGTATATCGTCAACGCCTATATTTTAGCGTTGGTCTACACTTAAAATTTATGCAAAAACAGCTCGTTTTGTGTATGTGAGCTGTCCTTGCATAGTATTCGAAATCAACGTATTTTTCTGTCCTTATTGTTCTACATACCCTAGTTCTTGGTCGACTACACGTGCAATTTCCTCGACATATTGTTTGCAAAGCTCTTCTGTCGGAGCCTCTACCATCACCCGTACAAGAGGCTCGGTCCCTGAAGGACGTACAAGAACGCGTCCGTTTCCGCTTGTCTCTGCTTCGACTTTTTCGATCGCTTCTTTTACTGCTGTGTTTTCCATCACTTTCGTTTTATCCGTAACCTTTACATTCTTCAAACATTGCGGGAACTTTTTCATGTCGCCAGCAAGCTCGGATAGAGGCTTCTGAGTCAACTTCATGATATTGACAAGCTGTAACGCAGATAGGAGACCGTCTCCAGTCGTACTGTGATCCAGGAAGATGATATGTCCGGATTGCTCTCCGCCAAGATTGTAGTCGCCTTCCCTCATACGTTCCATGACGTAGCGGTCGCCGACAGCCGTTTGCTCGGAAGCGATTTTCGCAGCTTCAAGCCCTTTATAGAATCCAAGGTTACTCATGACTGTTGAAACCACTGTATTCTTCTTCAATCTGCCTTCGTTTGCCATATGCTTGGCACAGATGAACATGATTTGATCGCCATCGACAATTGTTCCCTTCTCATCCACCGCAATCAATCGATCTCCATCTCCATCAAAAGCTAAGCCAACATCGGCTTCTTTTTCTTTAACGAGCTCGACTAATTTCTCAGGATGAGTGGACCCTACACCATCATTGATGTTCAACCCGTTCGGTGAAGAGCCGATTGTGGTGATATCAGCATCAAGGTCAGCAAAAAGGTGCGGTGCAAGTGAAGAAACTGCACCATGCGCGCAATCTAATGCAATACGAAGCCCTGAGAAGTCCTCATCAACCGTCTGTTTCAAGAATTGAAGGTACTTCTGACCGCCTTCGAAATAATCACTTACTAAACCAAGTTCCATTCCAGTCGGTCTTGGCAGGTTATCTTCATCAAGGTCCAACAATTCCTCAATTTCCTTTTCTTGCTCATCCAATAGCTTAAACCCATCTGACCCGAAAAACTTGATTCCATTGTCACCCACAGGGTTATGGGATGCTGAGATCATGACTCCGGCCTGAGCTCCTAATGCTTTTGTCAGATAAGCGACACCTGGAGTTGAAATGACGCCTAATCGCATGACTTCTGCTCCTATAGAGAGCAGACCTGCAACCATCGCGCCTTCCAGCATATGACCGGAAATACGGGTGTCCCGACCAATGATGATTTTCGGTTTTTGGGTCTCTTTTGTCAGAACATAACCGCCGAAGCGCCCTAATCTGAACGCTAATTCAGGTGTTAATTCGGTGTTTGCTACTCCTCTGACTCCATCTGTTCCAAAATATTTACCCATTCAATAAATCGCTCCTTCTTCCCTATTCCACATTATGCCGTTCTTTTGCTGATGGTTAAGGTCACTTCTGTCAGCTGACTCTCAAATGTAAATTGATCAGGAACATCGACATTGATTTTTACGTCATGTTGTCCCTCTGACAAATCTTCTGCATCTACAAAAGCGGTTATATTTTCTTCTGATAAATTTTCCAAATCTTTTTCATTCCCATTGACTGTGATATCCATGGTCCCTTGAGTCGGAGTATTGAACTTCGCTTCCTCGTTATCGTCCAATCCTACGACTTTGATCGGTAAATCATTGAAAGTCTTTGAGCTTGCTGTTTCACTTTCAGGTTCAGTGGTTGTTTCCTCTTCTTTCTGTTCAACATCCACCTTGACTCTTACTTTTCCAGGCGAAGCGTAAAACGCCCCATCTGGTAATGGCACATCCACTTCAATCGTTTCATCTTCGGTGATGTTGCTTAAATCAACAGGTAACGCGATAGAATCCAGTTCATCAAGTACATTTTGAGGTGCATGGATTGCCACTTTTTCTTGTACAGGAGTAATTGATTTAAGCTCGTGCCCATCTGGAAGGGATCCTTTTTCATCAATCGAGACAGGAACTTCTTTACTCGGATTTTCAATCGGCACAGTGACGTTCATTGTTTCCGGTTCGATATTGATATCTATCGGATCGAAGCTTCTATTCAACGCTTGGACTTTAACCTCTCTTGTAAAGGTTTCCTTCGCATCCGCAACGTTGACAAAGACTCGGACATAGGCGATTTCATCGATCATGTCCTTTGCTCCGGTAATTTCGATTTCCTCTGTTTGAAGCTGAGGAGTTCCGGCAATATAGCCTTTTTGCAATTCATTTTCCCCAAGGAGCTGCACTGTCACTGGGAATGTTTCGGTTTTCTTTTCGTGTAACGTCACATCGATTGTACTTTCTCTCGGAAACGCTTCAATACCACTAGGGAGATTCTCGAATTTCACTTCTGCTTCGTATTGACCAGGCCCTTTATCCCTTAGATCGATATAAGCCTTTGGAGCCCGTTGAAGGTTAAATCTCATAATATCCGATTTAGTACCTTGGAACCTTACGCCGACTGTTTCAGGCATCCCCAATAAAACATACTTATCTTCATCATATTCGGCGTCAAGATTAACCGTTTTAAATGCCTCCTCCCCATTAGTTGGGAGGCCTTGATCCTCTTCATTAGCCTGTTGGTCATTGATATGGACAGTCGTATACATCATCAAAGCGATCAGAAAAGCTGTGACTTTTACAAACCATGGAGATTTAAGCAGTCTATCCATCTTTCTTCCCCCTCCAATTCCACTTTGATGAGGAAGTTGATTTAGATTTTGTCATAATTTCAGCCTCTAACAGTTTTCGTAACATGTCCTCATCTAAATTACGGTAGAGTTCACCATTTTTTGTGAGAGAAACATTTCCAGTTTCTTCAGAGACAACCAACGTCAGACTATCTGTTACTTCTGATATACCTAAAGCAGCTCTATGGCGCGTTCCCAGTTCTTTTGAAATGAACGGGCTTTCCGATAGAGGGAGGTAACTTGCAGCTGCCAGGATTTGATTATCGTTGATGATGACAGCCCCATCATGCAACGGGGTATTCGGGATAAAAATATTGATCAAGAGTTCTGAGCTCAGATTAGCATTGATCGGAATACCAGTTTCTACGTAATCATCGAGACCCGTTTCCCTTTCAATAGTAATGAGAGCACCAATACGACGTTTGGCCATATAATTGGTCGCCTTTAACATCGCTTCAATCGTACTTCTCTTTTCCTCTTCTTCTGCAATCATGCCTCTTGAGAAGAATCTACCTCGACCCAACTGTTCAAGCGCACGTCGAAGCTCCGGCTGGAAGATGATGATGATTGCTAGGAAACCGTATAGTAGTGTTTGGTTCATTAGAAAATATAAAGTGTTCAGCTTGAAAATTCCACTGAAAAACCAAACCGCTATTATGACAGTGATTCCTTTTAACAGCTGGATTGCTTTCGTACCTTTTATCAGCATGATGAGCTTATAGATCACGTAGGTGACCAAGAGGATATCAATTATATCATTCAAGTAATTCAATATATTAAAGTCAAAGTCTCCTATAGGAAACATACGCATCCTCCAAACTGATCAACTCAATATCATTGTTTCCAAATATGCTCAGTTTGTTACCATATGTAACTTCTCTATTATATCACAATTTGGCACTATATCTATTTTTCGCAAGGTTCCGTCAATAACACTCCGTATGTACCCAAAAAAATTCAGAAGCAAGGAAGGCGGACACCGAGTGAGTATAAGCAGATGATGTGATAAAGAAATATAACAAGGGAGTGATCCCCGAAACACCTCCGCTTGTCCGAGATGCTTCTAAGCCACTCCACTATTTCATATGAAAATACATTTGGCTTTCTGGTCAATCCGAAGTGAACCATTCCTTTACTGTGCTGGCTCCATCTTTCAAACGGTACCAGACCCATTCCGTAATCTTATGGATCTCTTCACTATCTCCTGCAATATGCCCTGCTGAAGCAAGGTAATGGCTTCCATTGATGACTGTAACGTTACCTTCTACTTTCCCTGCAATTTCTACATCACCATTCCTTACTACCAAATCACCTTTTACAATCTCGCCTTCAGGTACAATGACCTTTCCATTTTCCTGGTCTATTTTAACTTGTGCTCCGTTTGCTGACACGGAAATCGGATTACCCTTATTACTTCCCCATTCACTATAAATAGTGCTCGACATCAACAAAAGAAAGAGAATCGCAGCTGTCAAGAGTGGATGATGGTGGAACCACCTTCTCATTTTTGAGGAGGCTTTTTCCCTAGGTAATTGGTCCATAACTTTTGAAGTAAAACCATTTGGTGCTTTTAGAGGGTGATGGCCATGCAGTAATTGATCGACATTTTTGAGCTCTTCAAATTTTTCCTTGCATTCAGAACATGATTTTGTATGTTGAAGCAATTCTATTTTTTCAAGAGGCTCGATTTCTTCATCGACCCATTTATGCATATAGGATGAATATTTACCATCGCATTTCATTTCTACTTATCCTCCTAACAATCCAGATCTTTCAACCGTTTACGAAGTGCTTCCCGACCACGATGGATACGAGTTTTTACTGTTGAAACTGGAATCTGCAATATTTCACTGATCTCTTTTAAAGACAGTTCCTCCAAATATTTCAGTGCAATAGCTGAGCGGTATTTCGGAGGCAAATGCAGGATCTCCTTCTGTATACGGTCTTGAAGTTCAAAGGTTTCAATTTTTTCTTCTGGCAATTGTTCTGCGACTGCTATTTGAGAATAGAGGGTTAGGCCTTCACCCCCGGCTAGTTCTGCATCCAGGTAATAATCCGGCTTCTTCTTACGTATACGATCAATCGTCAAATTGGTTGCAATTCGATACAACCAAGTAGAAAATTTATGTGCCTCATTAAATCGTTCAATATGTATATAAGCCCGTACAAATGCTTCCTGAGCTATATCCTCTGCTTCATGCACATTCCCTAACATCCGGTAGACGATATGGTATACTTTATCTTTATAAATTTCTACAAGTTCTTCAAAGGCTTTTTGATCCCCTTTTTTTACAGAGCGGACCAAACGCTTAACCGTTATATCCATTTAGGAACCCCACCCCCGATACTCCATTGTTTGAATATACTACTTATGGAGTAGATTCTTCTTTTTTTATTCTAACATGAGACAACTTCCAAGTGATGAATATTTTTGTTAATATAGGTTTATTTTCTTATTTATCGGGTATTATGTTTAACAACTATAGGCGAAAGCAGGTGGGCGGCATGTCAGCTGAAGAACGCTTTCTATTGAATGAAATTGAGAATTCGAGAAAGAAAATGTTAATCCTGGCGAAAGAAAAGCCTTTGTTTTCTACGGAGGTTGTAGAGATCAGCCAATATCTTGACTATCTACTTAATCGTTACGATACAATTAAGACTGAAATTATAGATGCTTCATGAACAAACAGCAGCTCTCACCTAGAGAGCTGGTTAATTCTATTTACGATAAAAAGCCTTATCGACATTTAAATTCGATAAGGCTTTGAATGTTATTTATATTAACTTTTCACCTAAAAGGGAACCGACCAATGCAACGGCCACAGTGGCTGTTTTGTTCTTTTCATCAAGAATCGGATTGACTTCCACAAATTCAGCCGAGGTAAGGATTTTCGCCTCTTCAAGCATCTCCATCGCCAAATGGCTTTCACGATAGCTGATCCCGCCTAGGACCGGAGTACCTACACCGGGTGCCTCTGCCGGATCCAATCCATCAAGGTCCAAGCTTAAGTGTACACCATCTGTTTCGTTCGAGACGTATTCGATCGCTTCTTGCATAACCTTTGTCATACCCATTCTATCGATTTCGTGCATCGTATAAACTTTGATTCCTTTTTCTCGGATCAATTCACGCTCCCCTTCATCCAGCGAGCGTGCGCCGATAATGACGATATTCTCAGGTTTGACCTTCGGGCTGTATCCCCCGATTTCTTGCAGTCTTTCATGTCCGATACCAAGACTTACAGCGAGAGGCATACCATGAATATTTCCACTTGGTGAAGTTTCTCCTGTATTTAAATCGCCATGGGCATCATACCAGATGACGCCTAAATTCTTATAATGCTTCGACACACCTGCAAGCGTCCCGATCGCAATGCTATGGTCACCGCCAAGCACTAATGGGAAACGGTTATCTTCGATGATTTTATTGACACCTTCCGCCAAAAGGTTGTTCGCTTCAATAACCCCATCTAAATTTTTAAGGTTAGTTTCTTTACTTGCGACTTTTTCCCTTTGAGGGATTTGGACATCGCCATGATCCTCCACATCGTAGCCAAGGTTTTCAAGTCTTTCGATAAGACCAGCATATCTCATTGCACTAGGTCCCATATCAACGCCACGGCGCATTTGGCCAAGGTCCATCGGGACACCTAAAATTCCAATATTCTTGTTCATGATTTTTTTCCTCCTCATTCGACAATCTATTCTCTATTGTAGGGCTTCATCATGCTGTGGTTCAACTGGACAAAATCCTGTATACTTATGCGGTTTAACAGGGGTTTAACTGATGTTTATGGATAAATATAAAGCGCTTACACGAATTGGGTTTTGGTTTTGTTCCAGCTCATTGTTTTTAATATGTAAAAAAACTCTCCAAACCATTCGGTTCAGAGAGTTTATTATGTATGATTTGGTGGAGCCTAGCGGGATCGAACCGCTGACCTCCTGCGTGCAAGGCAGGCGCTCTCCCAGCTGAGCTAAGGCCCCGATGGAGCGGGTGATGAGAATCGAACTCACGACCAGAGCTTGGAAGGCTCTTGTTTTACCACTAAACTACACCCGCATGATTAAAATTATTGTTGGTTAATCAGAATCGAGATGGTGAGCCATGAAGGACTCGAACCTTCGACCCTCTGATTAAAAGTCAGATGCTCTACCGACTGAGCTAATGGCTCAAGTTATAATGAAGCTTACTCACCTTATGTCCCTTCCTCTAAGTGACAGATCTTGCGAAGAAATCTGCATCAGGACAATTCATAGTTTACCCATAAGCTGTTTCGTTCATAGCTAATGGCTCGCGAAGGATAATCAACTTTGGTTTTTTTAAAATGGTGGAGGGGGACGGATTCGAACCGCCGAACCCGGAGGGAGCGGATTTACAGTCCGCCGCGTTTAGCCACTTCGCTACCCCTCCAATAAAAAAAGACTATAAAGTCTGATTTTCAAATGAAACTGGTGCTGGCCAGAGGACTTGAACCCCCAACCTACTGATTACAAGTCAGTTGCTCTACCAATTGAGCTAGGCCAGCATAATGGTGGAGGATGACGGGATCGAACCGCCGACCCCCTGCTTGTAAGGCAGGTGCTCTCCCAGCTGAGCTAATCCTCCATATGAATGGTGACCCCTACGGGATTCGAACCCGTGTTACCGCCGTGAAAGGGCGGTGTCTTAACCACTTGACCAAGGGGCCGATATGAACTTTTCATGGAGCTTCCAAGCGGGCTCGAACCGCTGACCTCTTCCTTACCATGGAAGTGCTCTACCTGCTGAGCTATGGAAGCAAATGGCTCCACAGGCAGGACTCGAACCTGCGACCGATCGGTTAACAGCCGATAGCTCTACCACTGAGCTACTGTGGAATAATTCATTGAGATGAAAAAAGTTTTTTGGCCCGGCGACGTCCTACTCTCACAGGGGGAAGCCCCCAATTACCATTGGCGCTGAAGAGCTTAACTTCCGTGTTCGGCATGGGAACGGGTGTGACCTCTTCGCCATCGTCACCAGACCAACTTTCAATTGATCCACAATCATCCTTAGTAAGGACAAGATATATATTACTAAAATATAAAAGTTTTTTCAAGGGCTTTTTCTAAAAAAATGTTCCCTCAAAACTAGATAACGGTTCTTGAAAACATTGTCGATGTTAAGTGAAGTGGTTAAGTCCTCGATCGATTAGTATCTGTCAGCTCCACGTGTCGCCACGCTTCCACACCAGACCTATCAACCTCATCATCTCTGAGGGATCTTACTCGCTTGACGCGATGGGAAATCTCATCTTGAGGGGGGCTTCATGCTTAGATGCTTTCAGCACTTATCCCGTCCACACGTAGCTACCCAGCTATGCTCCTGGCGGAACAACTGGTACACCAGCGGTGTGTCCATCCCGGTCCTCTCGTACTAAGGACAGCTCCTCTCAAATTTCCTGCGCCCGCGACGGATAGGGACCGAACTGTCTCACGACGTTCTGAACCCAGCTCGCGTACCGCTTTAATGGGCGAACAGCCCAACCCTTGGGACCTACTTCAGCCCCAGGATGCGATGAGCCGACATCGAGGTGCCAAACCTCCCCGTCGATGTGGACTCTTGGGGGAGATAAGCCTGTTATCCCCAGGGTAGCTTTTATCCGTTGAGCGATGGCCCTTCCATGCGGAACCACCGGATCACTAAGCCCGACTTTCGTCCCTGCTCGACTTGTAGGTCTCGCAGTCAAGCTCCCTTGTGCCTTTACACTCTGCGAATGATTTCCAACCATTCTGAGGGAACCTTTGGGCGCCTCCGTTACACTTTAGGAGGCGACCGCCCCAGTCAAACTGCCCACCTGACACTGTCTCCGGACCGGATCACGGTCCTGGGTTAGAATTTCAATACCGTCAGGGTAGTATCCCACCGACGCCTCCACCGAACCTGGCGGTCCGGCTTCTCTGGCTCCTACCTATCCTGTACAAACGATACCAAAATCCAATATCAGGCTACAGTAAAGCTCCATGGGGTCTTTCCGTCCTGTCGCGGGTAACCTGCATCTTCACAGGTACTATAATTTCACCGGGTCTCTCGTTGAGACAGTATCCAAGTCGTTGCACCTTTCGTGCGGGTCGGAACTTACCCGACAAGGAATTTCGCTACCTTAGGACCGTTATAGTTACGGCCGCCGTTTACTGGGGCTTCGATTCAGAGCTTCTCCTAATGGATAACCCCTCCTCTTAACCTTCCAGCACCGGGCAGGTGTCAGCCCCTATACTTCGCCTTACGGCTTCGCAGAGACCTGTGTTTTTGCTAAACAGTCGCTTGGATCTTTTCACTGCGGCTCTCTCGGGCTTGCACCCTATCAGAGCACCCCTTCTCCCGAAGTTACGGGGTCATTTTGCCGAGTTCCTTAACGAGAGTTCTCCCGAGCATCTTAGGATTCTCTCCTCGCCTACCTGTGTCGGTTTACGGTACGGGCACCTCTTTCCTCGCTAGAGGCTTTTCTTGGCAGTGTAGGATCAGGGACTTCGGTACTCTAGTTCCCTCGCCATCACAGCTCCGCCGTATGGTGGACGGATTTGCCTATCCACCGGCCTGACTGCTTGGACGCGCATATCCATCAGCGCGCTCTCCCTACCTTCCTGCGTCCCCCCGTTGCTCAAACGGAAAGGAGGTGGTACAGGAATATCAACCTGTTGGCCATCGCCTACGCCTTTCGGCCTCGGCTTAGGTCCCGACTAACCCTGAGCGGACGAGCCTTCCTCAGGAAACCTTGGGCTTTCGATGGAGAAGATTCTCACTTCTCTTTTCGCTACTCATACCGGCATTCTCACTTCAAAGCGCTCCACGAGTCCTTCCGGTCTCGCTTCTCAGCCCTTCGAACGCTCCCCTACCACTGTACCGTTAGGTACAATCCATAGCTTCGGTGATACGTTTAGCCCCGGTACATTTTCGGCGCAGAGTCACTCGACCAGTGAGCTATTACGCACTCTTTAAATGGTGGCTGCTTCTAAGCCAACATCCTGGTTGTCTGGGCAACTCCACATCCTTTTCCACTTAACGTATACTTGGGGACCTTAGCTGATGGTCTGGGCTGTTTCCCTCTCGACTACGGATCTTATCACTCGCAGTCTGACTCCCGTGGACAAGTTCCTGGCATTCGGAGTTTGACTGAATTCGGTAATCCTGTGGGGACCCCTAGTCCAATCAGTGCTCTACCTCCAGAACTCTCACCACGAGGCTAGCCCTAAAGCTATTTCGGGGAGAACCAGCTATCTCCGAGTTCGATTGGCATTTCACCCCTACCCACACCTCATCCCCGCACTTTTCAACGTGCGTGGGTTCGGGCCTCCATTCAGTGTTACCTGAACTTCACCCTGGACATGGGTAGATCACTCGGTTTCGGGTCTACGACAACGTACTCATGCGCCCTGTTCAGACTCGCTTTCGCTGCGGCTCCGTCTCTGCGACTTAACCTTGCACGTTATCGTAACTCGCCGGTTCATTCTACAAAAGGCACGCCGTCACCCGTTAATGGGCTCCGACTACTTGTAGGCACACGGTTTCAGGATCTCTTTCACTCCCCTTCCGGGGTGCTTTTCACCTTTCCCTCACGGTACTGGTTCACTATCGGTCACTAGGGAGTATTTAGCCTTGGGAGATGGTCCTCCCAGCTTCCGACGGGGTTTCACGTGTCCCGCCGTACTCAGGATCCACTCTGGAGGGAACGACGTTTTGGCTACAGGGCTGTTACCTCCTCTGGCGGGCCTTTCCAGACCGCTTCGCCTACGCCGTTCCTTTCTTACTCCGTATAGAGTGTCCTACAACCCCAAGAGGCAAGCCTCTTGGTTTGGGCTGTTTCCGTTTCGCTCGCCGCTACTCAGGAAATCGCGATTGCTTTCTCTTCCTCTGGGTACTAAGATGTTTCAGTTCCCCAGGTCTGCCTTCTCATACCCTATGAATTCAGGTATGGATCCTACCCCATTACGGGCAGTGGGTTCCCCCATTCGGAAATCCCCGGATCAAAGCTTACTTACAGCTCCCCGAGGCATATCGGTGTTCGTCCCGTCCTTCTTCGGCTCCTAGTGCCAAGGCATCCACCGTGCGCCCTTCATAACTTAACCACGTTATGAATGAACTTACACTTCTTACTTGTCATTAAATGACGTTTTCGATGTCTTGTTTTCAAGAATTTCATTATCTAGTTTTCAAGGAACAATGTATTGAAAGAGAATGAGCTCTTTCAAAACTAAACAAAAGCCAAAGCGTGTTCCATGTCCATAAAGGACTCCTTAGAAAGGAGGTGATCCAGCCGCACCTTCCGATACGGCTACCTTGTTACGACTTCACCCCAATCATCTGTCCCACCTTCGGCGGCTGGTTCCAAAAGGTTACCTCACCGACTTCGGGTGTTACAAACTCTCGTGGTGTGACGGGCGGTGTGTACAAGGCCCGGGAACGTATTCACCGCGGCATGCTGATCCGCGATTACTAGCAATTCCGGCTTCATGCAGGCGAGTTGCAGCCTGCAATCCGAACTGAGAATGGCTTTATGGGATTCGCTCAACCTCGCGGTTTTGCTGCCCTTTGTACCATCCATTGTAGCACGTGTGTAGCCCAGGTCATAAGGGGCATGATGATTTGACGTCGTCCCCACCTTCCTCCGGTTTGTCACCGGCAGTCACCTTAGAGTGCCCAACTGAATGCTGGCAACTAAGATCAAGGGTTGCGCTCGTTGCGGGACTTAACCCAACATCTCACGACACGAGCTGACGACAACCATGCACCACCTGTCACTTCGTCCCCCGAAGGGGAACCTTCCATCTCTGGAAGTAGCGAAGGATGTCAAGACCTGGTAAGGTTCTTCGCGTTGCTTCGAATTAAACCACATGCTCCACTGCTTGTGCGGGCCCCCGTCAATTCCTTTGAGTTTCAACCTTGCGGTCGTACTCCCCAGGCGGAGTGCTTAATGTGTTAACGTCAGCACTGAGGGTGGAACCCCCCAACACCTAGCACTCATCGTTTACGGCGTGGACTACCAGGGTATCTAATCCTGTTTGCTCCCCACGCTTTCGCGCCTCAGCGTCAGTTACTGGCCAGAGAGCCGCCTTCGCCACTGGTGTTCCTCCATATATCTACGCATTTCACCGCTACACATGGAATTCCACTCTCCTCTCCAGTACTCAAGTCCCCCAGTTTCCAATGACCCTCCACGGTTGAGCCGTGGGCTTTCACATCAGACTTAAGAGACCGCCTGCGCGCGCTTTACGCCCAATAATTCCGGACAACGCTTGCCACCTACGTATTACCGCGGCTGCTGGCACGTAGTTAGCCGTGGCTTTCTGGTTAGGTACCGTCAAGGTACCGCCCTGTTCGAACGGTACTTGTTCTTCCCTAACAACAGAGCTTTACGACCCGAAGGCCTTCCTCACTCACGCGGCGTTGCTCGGTCAGACTTTCGTCCATTGCCGAAGATTCCCTACTGCTGCCTCCCGTAGGAGTCTGGGCCGTGTCTCAGTCCCAGTGTGGCCGATCACCCTCTCAGGTCGGCTACGCATCGTCGCCTTGGTGAGCCCTTACCTCACCAACTAGCTAATGCGCCGCGGGCCCATCTGTAAGTGATAGCCGAAGCCATCTTTTAATCCTCCTCTATGCAGAGGAGAATGTTATCCGGTATTAGCCCCGGTTTCCCGGAGTTATCCCAGTCTTACAGGCAGGTTGCCCACGTGTTACTCACCCGTCCGCCGCTGACCTCTGAGGAGCAAGCTCCTCGTTGGTCCGCTCGACTTGCATGTATTAGGCACGCCGCCAGCGTTCGTCCTGAGCCAGGATCAAACTCTCCAATAAAGTGTTTGATTGCTCATTAAATGTAAATCGAAATTGATTCAGGGTTCTTATAAAAGACCCGTTTCACGCTTGGCTTTTGTTCAGTTTTCAAAGAACTGTTTTTGTCCGCCCCGTTTTGAGGCGACTCAATTAATATAACCTCCACAAAAACTTATGTCAACAACTTTTTTGAAATAATCTTTAATCTGTTTTTGCGGCAACAGAAAATACTTTATCAGAATCGTACATAACTGTCAATAAGAATTTTTCACTTTTGATTTGAGATTTTATGACGCATGTATTTCACACAGTCTGCCGGGTTTGAAAAACGTTGGAAGATCTTGAAGACCAGTTGATACCTTTCTTCCATCGCACGTTTAATGATCCCTTCTACTCGATGATCGTCCATATCATGCAATAGTTCTTCAAGTTCCTTTTTTAGAAGGTATTCCATTTCTTTCACTTCTTTATCATTGAGTACAAATCCGAGCATGGTATCCATCCTTCGTTTTTTCTATCATTATCCCTTGATTTTCCATTTTCTATTCTTGATGTAGAACTGAGCGATCAATAACATAGTTTAACTGCAATTAATTTCATTTACACAGGACTCAATAGACAAGTCAGGTCTATCTTGTCCTTTCACACATATATATGTACTGAGTGTGTAATTGGATGGGAGGTAAACGACGTGAATTTCTTTTGGGTTGTTAACGGTAAAAGGTTCAAGCAATATTTGATCATAATCATCGCTTCTTTTTTTGCAGCATTGATTGCATTTATAGAAGCACAGGATCTGGAAGTTTTCAAAACAAAAGATGGAGATCCACGGGCAATTTATAAAGGAGAGGAAAAGGGAAAAAGAATCGCTCTCACTTTTGACGTCAGCTGGGGTGAGAAACGGATTCATGAAATTCTTAATCTTTTAGAGAGAGAGAAAATTGACGATACGACATTCTTCCTATCGGGCGAATGGGCTGAAAGACATCCTGATATCGTGGAAAAAATTACGAAGAACGGGCATGAAATCGGAAGTCTTGGTTATCGGTATAAAAGCTACACTGACCTTGAGAACGACCAGATCAAACGGGATATGGCGAAAGCCCAGCAAATCATCAATGAAGTTTCAGGACAAAAGCCCGTTTTATTGCGTCCGCCAAATGGGCATTTCAATAAAGAAGTATTAGATATTGCGGAGAGATTGAATCAGACCATCATTCAATGGAGCATCAACACCCATGATTGGAAAAACCCAGGTGCGGAACGAATCGCCGAAACCGTCTTATCCCAGGCGAAGGGCGGCGATATTGTTCTTCTCCATGCATCTGACTCAGTAAAACAAACGAAGGAAGCTCTAGAAAAAATCATTTCTGAATTGAAGAAGGATGGCTACACGTTCGCTTCAGTCGGTGAGTTGATTGCCAATACAGATAGTAAAACGAAGGAAATCAAATAAAGAAGTTGAGCTCTATGCTCAACTTCTTTTTATAAGGCGATGTAAAATTAAAATCTGCCATGTGTTGCATGCTAATAAAGGGATAATGGATAACCATAGCCACAGTATATCCCCCTGCTTCAAAACAGGGATCCACTCAATCGTCGTCACCACAACCATGAAGAAAAGCGCCGGAATGAAAGCACCTCTATTCGTTTCTTTCATTTTGAAATACGCAACGATCAGTCCATAAAGCAATAGAGCGATTGGAAAGATGATGAAATTAAATAAGGACAAACCTGTATCTTTAAAGGCAATATAACGTAAGTAAAATAAATCAAATACAACAAAAGCGAGGATCAATAGTTGTATCCAACTCCATAATTGCACTGATTTGAAAATCCCTAATCCGAATCGATGGATCGTCAAATATGCGAAATAACCCATTTGACTGATGATACTGAAGATGAGGCCAAATCCGAATAACCAGGCGATCATGACAAAAAAGCTTGCCATGCTTTCGATATCCTCCCAGCGAAGCAGCAAACCGACTATAACAGCACTACCTCCACCGATTAAAAGCGTCGTCAAAAATAAATAAACCCATTTTCTGATATTCACGGATAACAATTCCCCTTTAATTTTGCTCGCTTCGATTGTACCAATCCACCTGTAAAAAAGCTAGTTTCCTTTATTTAGTCCGCATATTTGTCACAACTTTCTCGAACGCTAAAGATAAGATTGAATACTGAAAGGGGCATTCTAGGATGAGAAACTGGATGTTCGTCCTTCTCATATCCTTCGGCATATTATACCTGCAAGGGTGTACACCTGCAGCCGCAGAAGAAAAAGGTACTTATGAGGAAACCAAAAAAATGCTCGTAGACCTTTTAAAAACGGACGAAGGAAAAAAAGCGATAGAAGAAGTCTTGACAGATGAAAAGATAAAGTCACAAATTGTCATGGACCAAAAATTCGTTAAAAAGACGATTGAAGATACACTAACATCTAAAAAGGGCCAGGATTTTTGGAAGGAGTTAATGAAAGATCCAAAAACTGCCGAAGCTCTTGCAAAGAGTATGGAAAAACAAAATGAAGAATTACAGAAAAAATTGTTGGATGATCCAGAGTACAGGAAAAAAATCATTGAGCTCATGAAAGATCCGGAATTAGCAAAAGAAGCAATGGACATGATGACATCACAACAATACAGAGAACAACAGAAGAAAGTGATGATGGAGACATTCGAGAGTCCATTGGTTAAAGCGCAGGTTGCGGAAATGGTCAAAAAAGCCGTACAAGAAGAAATCAAAAGTGGAGACGCTTTGAAGAAAGAAGAGAAACCTCAAGGCCAAGACCAAGGCGGTGGCGGCGGTGAAGGCGGTGGCCAAGGAGGTCAATGATAACCATAAAGAAGCCTCCAAAAAGGGACCGGCAAAATTGCCGGCCCTTTTTCTTATTCTTCGACTTTTCGAATGACATTCAATGCAATTTCCTTATATATCTGTCCGATTTTTGAATCTTCAAGGTACACGGATGGTGCGAAATCATCCTCTCGCATCTCCGGTTGGCCCAGCGGTATTCTGCCGAGAACTTCCGTTTTCAATTCTTCAGTCAGCTTATCCGCTCCGCCTTGCCCAAAGACATATTCCTTTTCACCTGTCTTCTTACTTTCAAAATACGCCATATTTTCTACTACACCCAGGATATCATGGTCTGTTTTAAGGGCCATTGCTCCTGCTCGGGCCGCAACAAATGCCGCTGTCGGGTGCGGAGTTGTCACGATGATCTCTTTACATTGTGGAAGCATCTTGTGAACATCTAATGCAACATCTCCGGTTCCTGGCGGAAGGTCTAAGATCAGGTAGTCGAGGTCTCCCCATTCGATATCGTTGAAGAAGTTCGTCAACATTTTACCGAGCATGGGTCCACGCCAAATGACTGGAGCATTATCTTCAACGAAGAATGCCATCGAAAT
Organism: Pseudalkalibacillus sp. A8; assembly: GCF_045920555.1. NCBI lineage: Bacteria > Bacillati > Bacillota > Bacilli > Caryophanales > Fictibacillaceae > Pseudalkalibacillus > Pseudalkalibacillus sp. A8. The sequence goes on along the minus strand of NZ_CP174509.1, from coordinate 184,524 downwards.
CACCTTGACACCAAAGCGCTCAACCGGGAAAATCTGTTCCCCGATTACTTTTGGCCTTTCAGCAATTCCCATCATGTCTGGGACACTAAAACCATATATATCTGCGTCGATTAGTCCTACCCGTTTTCCTTCACGTGCAAGGCTCGTTGCAAGGTTTACAGAAACGGTGGATTTGCCTACGCCACCTTTACCACTCGCCACTGCGATGAAAGTCGTATCTGTTTTGGCCGCTTCGCTTGGTGCTTCCTGTTGAGGAGCTGCCCCTTCCCGCTGTTCAAAACGCAGACCGACAGATGCAACGCCAGCGCCCTTGAGTGTATTCACAATTTCTTGCTGAAGCTGCATCTGTTCCGGGGAGTTGGCCTGGGTAATTGCTATTTTTAAGCCAACGTAATCTTCTTTGATTTTGATTTCCTTCACACTGTCTGTTTCAACAATGCTTTTATGTAAAAAAGGTTCCTGTATCGGTTTGAGAAGCTCTGAAATTTGTTCTTCTGACATCATATCTCGAACACCATCCTTTTTAATCGCTTTCATCCCTTAGTATAACACAGAAAAATCCTCTTTTATAAACGTAAGGATTGGAGCAACGTGGCTGATTGAGCTTATTGGAAAAGCCCTGCGGGAAAAGCAAACCAGGCGAGATCCCGCAGAAGTGATGTCCAGCTCAGCGACCAGTCACTTGGAGACTTCAAATTTCCTGCGGCGGTCGACACATTTATTTACACCTTATGTGTGAGCCCACGCAGAACCGAACTTTGTTTGGTTCGAGCCTCCTCGTCAGTTTTCCAGTGCCCTACGTGACTAAGCTGGTCGCTTCCGCTTTTCGTTAGCCCGCGGAAAGGGAGTGAATTCGCCGAAATCAACAATTAAGAATAACAGAGCCATTTGAAAGGGAAAAACCCGACCCCATCAATCGCTTGGAGCAGGTTCGTTTGCATAATACCTTAAAATTCCTTGGTATACTGAAGCAGCGAGTTTCGTCTGATAAAGTTTCGATTTAAGTAATTCCCGCTCATTTGGATTGGACAAAAAGCCTACTTCGACCAAAGAACCTGGGATTTGGGCTTTCCGAACCATGTAGATGGTGCTGATCGGTTTTGCTTTACGCGTTGTGTTTTCCAAGTTCGAGCGAATTTGATCCTGAATCAATTTGCCTAACTTTTCATTTTCTTCTATAGCTGGGTTGTAAAATACTTGGGCACCATACCATCTAGACGAAGGAATCGCATTAAGATGGATACTTATGAACATGTCTGCCTCTGATGAGTTGACGATTTCAGTTCTTTTCAGTAAATCTTCCGTTTTACGGTTCCGAATCCTTTTTGTTCCGTCATTAGCCAAATCACGATCCGTTTCCCTCGTCATGATGACAAGTGCCCCCGCTTGTTGGAGGTAATCCCTAAGCTTCAAGGAAATATTCAATGCAATATTCTTTTCCTGTACATTCCCTTCTCCAACCGCGCCGCCGTCTACTCCCCCGTGTCCGGCATCTAGTACGATGATTTTTCCTGTTAACGGAAGACTCCATGTGGACCAGGAATCATTCGAAAGAAGTTGTTGTTGGATTACATATATTAAAAGTGCCGCACAAAACCCAGTTAGACCCCATAAAAGCCATTTTTTCCGCTTCACCATATTCCCTCCCGCTTCCCATTACTTGTATATATGTATGGGACAAGTGGAGGAAATATACCATTGTTGGTTTAGTGAAGCCGCATACGATATCGCCGCTGTCCGTTTTCATATCCCTCTCTCCACCAACGCTGGACAAATGCGTCACAACACATATGGAGTGATTCAAGGACGTGATCAGGGGTGTAGCTCCAAAATTGCCAGTACTCGAATAACGTATCGTATAAGCGCTTTTCAAAAGGTGCACTACGTTCTTTGATGCTGTCGAGTGATTCACCATGATACCCGAATTTACTGTATTCGGCTCCCAATAAATAAGCTTCGATCGCTATATCAATGCATGTATCCTGGATTTCATCCTGGAACAAAAGACTATATTGGAAAAATGGGAAAAACAACCTTTGGAATTCCATTTTGATCCCATTCAGAGAGAGTTCACGCAAAACTTTTCGTTCAAATGTAATTCGTTTTTTGTATTGTCTGTCTCTAAAGGTGGTGATTACATTCATTTGTTTCGCCTCCTTTACCATAGTGTTCGACCCCAAAAACGATTCATACCATGGGAACTTTGGTAAAAGACTGTATGTATACCCCACTCAATAAACGTAAAGCTAAGAATGTACCAGGCACTGAATATTACTGGATAATAGGCATCAAAAAAGCCCTGGCGTAAGGGCCAGAGCTTTTGTATAAGCGGTTGTGTAATTAACGCTTTGAGAATTGTGGTGCACGACGAGCGCCTTTAAGTCCGTACTTCTTACGCTCTTTCATACGTGCGTCACGAGTAAGGAATCCTGCACTCTTCAGAGAAGAACGCAATTCAGGATCTACTTCTAGAAGTGCACGAGCAACACCATGGCGGATTGCACCAGCTTGACCAGTGTATCCTCCACCATCAACGTTTACAAGTACATCGTACTTTCCTTCTGTTTCTGTTAAAACTAATGGTTGTTTAGCGATAACTTTCAATGTTTCAAGTCCGAAAAATTCGTCAAGGTCGCGACCGTTTACGATGAAACGTCCATCACCAGGTACAAGGCGTACACGGGCAACAGAGTGCTTACGACGGCCGGTTCCGTAATATTGTACTTGAGCCAAGTTAAACCCTCCTTATTATTTATCCGCGAAGTTCATAGTTTTCAGGATTTTGTGCTTGATGTGGATGTTCGTTCCCAGCATACACATGAAGCTTTTTACCCATTTTACGACCAAGGCTGTTCTTAGGAAGCATGCCTTTGATTGCAAGTTCAAGCATCTTTTCAGGACGCGTGTCACGCATTTCCTGTGCCGTTCTCGTTCTAAGACCGCCTGGGTGTCCAGTGTGACGGTGGTAAAGCTTGTCAGACATTTTCTTTCCAGTCAATTCGATCTTGCTTGCATTTAAAATAATCACGTGGTCACCAGTATCAACATGTGGTGTGTAAGTCGGCTTGTGCTTACCGCGAAGAACAGATGCAACTTCACTTGAAAGACGTCCAAGAGTTTTACCTGCAGCGTCTACCACATACCATTTACGTTCAACTTCTTTTGGCTTTGCCATATAGGTACGCAATTTATTTCCCTCCTGATTCATTCACTTACAAATCTATTTTCATTACGATTCGTTTTTCAAATTCGACGATTTCCTCATCCGGGGCTAGTGGATTTCAGAAATACCAAAGTATATCTTATAATAACTAGACAACGATGTCAAGTGTATCAGTATGTTTTTTGCCTTATTTATCACGGTTTTTATAGGTTACCTTCCATAAATACAACCCGTGGGCCGGAGCCGTTTTCCCAGCAGCATCCCGATCCTTCATTTCAAGAATCCGAATGATGTCTTCTACTTGTCGCTTGGATGTCCCGACTTCCAACAACGTGCCGACGATGATCCGGACCATATTGTATAAAAATCCGTTCCCTTCAATGCTGATGACCAGCTCATCGCCTGCTTCTTCAATGTCCAGCTTATGAATGGTGCGGATTCGGTCCATCACTTCCGTTTTGGCTGAGGAGAATGAGGTGAAATCATGCTCTCCTACTAATAACTCCGCGGCCGACCTCATTCCAACAAGATCGAGCTCATACGGGAAGTGGTACGTATAGTTCCTTCTGAAAACATCCTCGTCTGGCTTCCTTAGTAAACGATAACGGTATTCTTTTGCTTCCACATCAAAACGAGCATGAAAATCAGGGTCCTCATTGGCTACGGATTGGATTCGAATATCAGCCGGAAGCAGGGTATTGAGTGCACGTTTCCATGCAGCCGATTCGATTGACAGGGTCGAATCAAAATGAAAAACCTGTCCAACTCCATGAACGCCTGAATCCGTGCGGCCTGAAGCTACTGTCCTTATGAATTTTCCTTTATTGATCCGTTGAAGGACTTGCTCGATCGTGCCTTGTACAGTCCTTTGGTCAGGCTGGATCTGATACCCGGAAAAGCCTGTTCCATCATAGCTTACAATTCCGCTCATACGTTTCAATACGGCCACCCTCTATGATCTTAATAAGAATAAAACGATGATCAACACACCAACCATGACAAGTGCAAGCGTATCGATTCCTTGCCATTTCAGTAATCTCAGTTTTGTCCTTCCCTCACCGCCTCGATAACCACGGGCTTCCATTGCAAGGGCGAGGTCTTCTGCTCTTTTGAAAGCACTGATGAAAAGAGGTACAAGCAATGGGACAAACGCTTTGATCCGTTCCTTGATGGGCCCGCTCGAAAATTCTGCGCCTCTTGCAGACTGTGCTTTCATGATTTTCTCTGTCTCTTGTAAAAGTGTCGGGATGAAGCGCAGTGAAATCGACATCATCAGTGCGAACTCATGGACAGGGAACTTCACTCTTTTCAACGGTGCCAATAGACTTTCGATGCCGTCCGTAATATCAATAGGTGTAGTCGTCAAGGTCAATAAAGACGTTAAAAGAATAAGGAATAAGAGCCGTAAAGCAATAAATACCCCTTGGACGACCCCACCTTCGTGGATTGCAGTCCAGCCGAAATCGACTAAAACGGGACCTTCCTTTGTCATGAACAAGTGCAAGACCATCGTAAAAAGAATGATCCAGAGGATCGGTTTCAGTCCTTTCAGGATAAAGGACACAGGCACCCTTGATAAAAGAGCTGTCCCGATTGTAAAGACACCAAGAAAAGCATAACTCAACCAGTTGTTTGCTAGAAAAACGATGATGACATAAATGAATACAGCAATCAATTTTGCCCGTGGATCCATACTATGGATCGGTGAACTGCCGGGGATGTATTGACCGATTATGACATTATCCATCATTGTACATTCCCCGCTTTCATTAGCCGTTCGATGATATCTACGACAGCATCCTCTGTATACCCTGTTTCAACAGAGGTACCGAAACGTTCCTGAAGAGATTTAAGGAAACGTGTAGATTCTGGAATGTCCAATCCAACTGCTTGCAGCTTGTCCTCTTGTCCAAAAATTTCCGTCGGGATCCCTTCCATATAAACGGTCCCGCCAGACATGACGATGATATGGTCCGCGTATCGAGCGGCGTCTTCCATACTATGTGTCACTAATATGATCGTTATGTTCTGTTCCTGTTGCAAAGAGAGAAACAAATCCATCATGTCGTGTCGGCCACTCGGATCCAAACCGGCAGTCGGTTCATCAAGGATCAACACATCAGGCTTCATAGCCAAAACACCCGCTATAGCCACACGGCGCATTTGACCTCCGCTTAATTCGAAAGGCGACCGTTGCAAGTACTCTTCCCCAAGACCAACCTTTTCAAGAGATTCCTTTGCTCTCCGTTTTGCTTCTTTTTCACTGATACCGAAATTCCGTGGACCAAAACAAATATCCTTTTCAATCGTTTCTTCGAACAATTGATGTTCAGGATACTGGAATACCATGCCAACCTGCTTTCGGATTTCCTTGAGACGTTTCCCTTTTTCATCAGGCTGGATGGTTGTCCCTCCGATTTTCACAGAACCGGAAGTCGGTTTCAACAGACCATTCAGATGCTGGATCAAGGTTGATTTTCCTGATCCGGTATGGCCGATGATTGCATAAAAGCTCCCAGGTGGTACATCGATTGAAACATCATACAATGCACGACGTTCCTTTGGTGTTCCCTCGCTATAAATGTGTGCTAAGCGTCTTGTTGATAGTTCCATAATGCTTCCACCAATTCTGATTGTGTTAATGTCGGAGCTGGCAAAAGAATGCCTTTCTCCTTCAATTTCTTTTGGATATTCAATGAAAAAGGCAACTCAAGACCCGTGTCTAACAGAAGCTCTGTATCTTGAAAAACTTCTTTCGGCTCGCCTGATACAACCATTTCCCCTAGTTTCATGACAATCATCCGGTCTGCTTTGATTGCTTCTTCTAAATCGTGTGTGATCGATAGAACGGTGATCCCATCTTTTTCATTCAATTCCCGGATTGTTTGCAGAACTTCTTTTCTTCCTATTGGATCCAGCATACTTGTGGCTTCATCGAGAACAATCACATCCGGTTTTTGCGCCAAAACTCCAGCAATCGCAACCCTTTGCTTCTGACCCCCCGAAAGTTGGTGAGGCTCCTGATTTTCATACTCGGTCATCTGTACCCTTGCTAACGAATCGGAAATCCGTTCAATCATCTCTTCTCTTGGAACACCGTTATTCTCAAGTCCAAAGGCAACATCATCTTTAACAGTCGTCCCGACAAATTGGTTATCTGGATTTTGAAAAACCATTCCTACCTGTTTTCTGATTTCCCAAAGGTGTTCCTCTTGGTCGGTCCTTTTGCTACCGATCGTAACCGTACCTTCATCCGGTAAGAGCAGGCCGTTAAGAAGTTTAGCAAGCGTCGACTTCCCTGAACCATTGTGTCCGACTATGGACAGCCATTCGCCTTTGGGAACCTTTAAATTTACTTTGGACAATCGATATGGACCCTCTTCTTCATAGCGGAAGGACACATCCTCTACGACGATCAGTTCTTTCATTTCCAATCCCTCCTCTACACTACAGGGCTGCCTCATTTTTATGAAAAGCTGTTTTAATTAATAGTGTGATTTCTTAGAAATCACCATCCTGTTTACACCATTTTTTGATTGGAGGTGTCTGACACTATACTTTTTAGGCAGCCCCTTCTCTCTACTCATCTCGATGTATTTTTTATTTAGGCTGTTTTCTAAAAGTTTGTTGCTAATGACATGTTTTAAAGAAAGATGCTGAAACCTTTTGGCAGTGGAAATATGTGAGACTCCAGCGGGAAAAGCAAGCTAAGCGAGACCCCGCAAGCGAGGAACGAGCTTAGGAGGCTTTCAGATTGCCCGCGGAAAGCGAGTATATTTTCCAAAAACAACAATCTATGCGAAAACAGCCTAAGATAAATTCAGCACAGATTCTTAAGTAAGCAGGCATGAATTTTTCAACGTACGAAAAAAAGGGCATAGAATCAGTATCTGTGTAGATTCTGTCCCGCCCTTTTCGTCGATGTTATTGCACATTAATCTATTGTCGATTAAACAAGCTCAATAATAACCATTGGTGCACCATCGCCGCGGCGAGGACCAATCTTCTGAATGCGAGTGTATCCACCCTGGCGATCTTCGTAGCGAGTAGCGATGTCAGAGAATAGCTTCTGTACAGCACCTTCTCCAGACTCTTCGTTCGCGACTTCATTACGTACGAATGAAGCAGCTTGACGACGAGCGTGAAGGTCACCACGTTTGCCGAGTGTAATCATCTTTTCAACGACTGAACGAAGTTCCTTAGCTTTTGCTTCTGTTGTTTCGATACGCTCGTTGATGATTAGATCTGTTGCTAAATCACGGAGTAAAGCTTTTCGTGCAGATGATACACGACCTAACTTTTGATAAGCCATGAGAGGTCCCTCCTTCTTTGTTATTCTTTATCTCTGTTCTATTCTTCGTTACGCAAGCCAAGACCCAGCTCTTCCAGCTTTTCTTGGACTTCTTCTAATGACTTCTTACCGAGGTTCCGAACTTTCATCATGTCTTCTTCAGACTTTTGAGTGAGCTCTTGTACAGTATTGATGCCTGCACGCTTCAGGCAGTTATAAGAACGAACGGAAAGATCAAGTTCTTCAATCGTCATTTCGAGAACTTTTTCCTTCTGATCTTCTTCCTTTTCAACCATGATTTCTGCTTTTTGTGCTTGGTCGGTCAAACCTACGAAGATATTCAAGTGTTCCGTAACGATCTTCGCTCCAAGTGAAACAGCTTCTTCAGGCCGGATACTACCATCTGTCCAGACATCGAGGGTTAGTTTGTCATAGTTTGTAACTTGGCCGATACGAGTATTTTCAACCTGATAATTTACGCGGGTAACAGGCGTAAAGATCGAGTCAATCGGAATGACCCCGATTGCTTGTTCTTCCGTCTTATTTCCTTCCGCTGGTACATAACCTCTTCCGCGGACCGCAGTAATTTTCATTTGAAGATGCGCATCCTTAGATAATGTAGCGATATGAAGATCCGGATTAAGGACTTCAACATCACTGTCATGTGTAATATCTGCAGCAGTTACGACACCTTCACCTTGAACATCAATCTCAAGGGTCTTTTCTTCCTCAGAATAAATTTTCAACGCAAGCTTTTTTAGGCTCAAGATGATTGTTGTCACATCCTCCACAACACCATCAATCGTTGAAAACTCATGCAATACTCCGTTGATTTGTACAGAAGTTGCAGCTGCTCCTGGAAGTGAAGACAATAAAATACGACGTAAGGAGTTGCCCAACGTGATCCCGTATCCACGCTCTAGAGGTTCAACAACAAATTTCCCGTAAGTTGCATCGTCGCTGAGCTCTACCGTTTCAATTCTTGGCTTTTCGATTTCAATCATTCAACAAACCCTCCTTCAAAACGTCGAACCTCGGTTAGACCCCGTCGACCTAACCGAAATTCCTTTATAATGCGTCCTTAACGGGCCATTCCATATGATAACCCATTAGTATGCATTGCTCATTCATAGTTCATATATAACCATTATAGACAGGTTTCCAAATTGTAATACTTCAGGTTCAAAACCTCAAGCATTAAACACGACGACGTTTTGGTGGACGGCATCCATTATGAGGAACTGGTGTTACATCACGGATTGCTGTCACCTCAAGACCTACAGCTTGAAGTGCACGGATAGCCGCTTCACGACCAGCACCAGGACCCTTAACAGTAACTTCAAGAGTCTTCATTCCGTGCTCCATAGCAGTTTTCCCAGCTGTTTCGGCTGCCATTTGCGCTGCAAACGGAGTGGATTTACGAGAACCTTTGAATCCAAGGTTGCCTGATGAAGCCCAAGAAACTGCATTACCGTGAGTATCAGTAATTGTAACAATCGTATTGTTGAATGTAGAGCGGATATGTGCGATCCCACTCTCAATATTCTTTTTGACTTTACGTTTACGAGTGTTTGTTTTACGTTGTTTAGCCATGTGAGTTTACCTCCCTTACTATTTCTTCTTATTCGCAACTGTACGACGTGGGCCTTTACGTGTACGTGAGTTGTTTTTCGTCTTCTGTCCGCGAACTGGAAGACCACGACGGTGACGGATACCTCTGTAGCTTCCGATCTCGATCAGACGTTTGATGTTAAGGGAAACTTCACGACGAAGGTCACCTTCAACTTTGTGTCGGTCGAGGATATCACGGATTTTGTTCAATTCTTCTTCTGTCAGGTCTCTTACACGAGTATCTTCAGAAACACCAGCTTCTGCAAGAATTTCTTGAGCCTTAGACTTTCCGATACCGAAAATATACGTTAATGAAATGACAACTCGTTTGTCACGAGGGATATCAATTCCAGCAATACGTGCCATGTATGTGCACCTCCTGTTCTTAACCTTGTTTTTGTTTATGCTTAGGGTTTTCGCAAATTACCATGACGGTTCCTTTACGACGAATAACTTTACATTTTTCGCAGATTGGTTTGACTGATGGTCTTACTTTCATTCCTAAATACCTCCTTATGCCACGGACTTGCACAAAATTGTGCTGACTTCGACGACAAAATCGAAAATCCTATTGAGCGAGGCACTTCAATTAGCTTAACCGTTTCACTCACTACAGTTGGTCTTATTCATATGCCTGACCATACGCAAGGCATTTACCGAAAAATGTCTTACTTGTAACGATACGTGATACGACCACGTGATAAATCGTACGGAGACAATTCTACGGTTACTTTATCGCCTGGCAGTATGCGAATATAGTGCATACGAATCTTCCCAGAAACGTGAGCTAAAATTTTATGACCATTCTCAAGCTCCACTCGAAACATTGCATTCGGAAGAGGCTCAATTACGGTTCCTTCTACCTCGATTACATCTTCTTTAGCCATCGATTTGTTCTCCCTTCTCAAGCAAGTCTGCTTGATCATTCAAGAATTTCGACACGGCGAAACGCAATTTACCGTTTGTTACACGTCCTGTTTCATCGATGCTTCGCTTAACTTCCGGCGAAATATATTGAAACAGCTCAAGATGATTGATGTTCTTCTTCTTAGCTCGGTCATATTTTCGTTTATCACCGTCAGCGATGAGGACAAATTTATCATCCACAATATCCACAATTACATTGATTTGACCAGCGTCCCGCCCTCGCAATATATGGACCAATTGCCCAACTTGCGGTACCGGCTCGGATTCACTCACCATTTATCACCTTCACTTAGGCTTTCGTTAAAATTTCGAAACCATCTTCAACAATAGCAATGGTATGCTCGAAATGTGCACAGTTTTTACCATCTTGGGTAACGACAGTCCAGTTATCCGCTAACGTTCGAACATATCGTGATCCTGCATTCACCATCGGCTCAACAGCAAGAACCATGCCTGGTTTGAGTCTCGGTCCTTTGCCTGGCGGTCCGAAATGAGGGATTTGTGGATCCTCGTGGAGATCTTGCCCGACTCCGTGGCCGACGTATTCCCGTACGACTGAAAAGCCTTCAGCTTCAACATACGATTGAATCGCATGAGAGATGTTTGTGAGTCTTTCCCCAGGTTTCGCTTCTGCAAGACCTTTATATAACGATTGTTCGGTTACCTCTAAAAGATGTTTGTTCTCATCGGATATTTCACCGACACCGTAAGTCCAAGCTGAATCACCATGGTATCCGTTATATTTCGCACCGATGTCGATCGAGATGATGTCTCCATCCTTCAGTACCTTTTTCCCTGGAATCCCGTGAACCAACTCTTCGTTTACGGAAGCACAAATACTACCTGTAAAACCATTATAGCCTTTAAAAGAAGGAATTGCATCGTGGCTACGAATAAACTTTTCAGCGATTGCATCAAGCTCCTTGGTAGTCACTCCCGGTTTAATGTGCTTCTGGAGCTCCTGATGAGTCAAAGCAACAATCTTTCCAGCTTCCCGCATGATTTCGATCTCACGCGGAGTCTTAGATATGATCATTACTTCAACCCTCCAAGTAGTTGATCGATATCGTTAAATACCTGATCGATATCCTGGTTTCCGTCGATGTTACGGAGATAGCCTTTCTGATCATAGAATTCGAGCAGTGGCTTCGATTGTTCAATATTTACTTCAAGTCTTGTTTTGACTGTTTCTTCATTATCATCTTCACGCTGATAAAGCTCTCCGCCGCACTTATCACAAACGCCATGTTCAGATGGCGGGTTGAAAATCACATGATAAGTCGTTCCGCATTGTTTGCAGATCCTGCGGCCAGTCAAGCGTTCCATCAACTTCCCTTTATCAACATCGATATTCAAGACATAGTCGATCGAACGGTTCTTGTCGGAGAGGATTTTTTCCAGCGCTTCGGCCTGTGCGACCGTCCGAGGAAACCCATCAAGTAAGAAACCTTTTCCACAGTCACTCTTGCTTAATCGTTCATCCACGATGCCGATCGTGACTTCATCAGGTACTAAATTACCAGCGTCCATGTAGGACTTGGCTTTTTTACCTAATTCAGTTCCTTCTTTAATTGCAGCTCGGAACATGTCACCTGTTGAGATATGGGGAATACCATATTTATCAACAATCTCGGCAGCCTGGGTTCCTTTTCCGGCACCTGGCAGACCCATGAGTACTAGATTCATCTAATCCCTCCATACGGTCACAATCATACATTGTAAAGAGGACGGGGAATTCGGAGATTCCCGGTTCTCCTCTATTTGATAAAGCCTTTATAATGACGCTTAATTAATTGGCTTTCAATTCGTTTCATAATGTCTAATGCTACACCGACCACAATCAATAAGCTGGTACCGCCTATTTGGAAAGACTGCGGCAGGTTTGCGAACTTGATAAAGAAAATCGGCAAGATCGAAACAAGAGCCAAGAATAGGGCGCCGATAAATGTCAGGCGATAAAGAATACGTACGATGTACGTTTCTGTATTTTTACCCGGTCGTATTCCTGGGATGTAACCACCTTGTTTCTTCAAGTTCTCTGCCATTTGCTCAGGATTGACCTGAACGAATGTATAGAAATACGTGAATCCTATGATTAAGGCCGAGTAAACGATCATACCCACCGGCGTCGTATAATCAAAGGTATTCTGAATGAATCTAGTCACCGCGTTTTCAGCAAAGAATCCTGCGATTGTCGGTGGTGCAATGATCAGTGAAATTGCAAAGATGACCGGGATTACCCCTGCTGCGTTAACCTTGATTGGAAGATGTGTTTGTTGCCCTCCAACCGGTTTATTGTTCACGACACGTTTTGCATATTGGATCGGAATCTTACGCAACCCTTGTTGGATGAAGATTACGAAGACTGTCAATGCAACCACTGCCAATGCAATTAGAAGCACTTTGACGATTCCGATGAACAGTGTCTGTTCTGATCCTTGGAACTGCTGAGCATAGAATTGATTCAATGCGCTTGGGATAGCTGCAACGATACCAGCAAAGATCAGAATGGAAATACCATTTCCGACACCATGTGCTGTGATTTGCTCACCTAACCACATTAGGAACGCAGTACCTGCTGTCAGAATTAAAGCAATAAGCAGGTAAGTCGGTATGCTCGGATATGGAATAAGACCTGGGAACAGGTTGTTGAATCCGATCGACATCCCGATCGCCTGGATAAATCCAAGTACGATCGTTCCATAACGAGTGAATTGAGCAAGCTTACGTCGCCCAACTTCACCTTGCTTAGACCATTCGGTAAACTTCGGTACAACATCCATTTGTAGCAACTGTACAATGATCGATGCTGTAATATATGGCATGATTCCCATCGCAAAAATCGAGAAGTTTTGCAGGGCACCACCGCCGAATGTATTCAGAAAACCGAATACGTTCATCTGATTCTGAAAATCTAGCACATCCTTGTTTACACTCGGTACAGGGATGAATGTTCCGATTCGGAATACGACAAGCATTGCTAGAGTAAATAATACTTTGTTTCTTATATCACTTACGCGCATAATATTGGAGATTGTACGGAACATTACATCACCTCAGCATTTCCGCCTGCTGCTTCGATTGCTTCCTTAGCAGAAGCAGAAAACTTATGAGCTTTTACAGAAAGCTTCGTCTCTAGTTTTCCATTTCCAAGGACCTTCACTCCGTCTCTCAACTTGCTGATGACACCAGTCTCAAGAAGAAGTTCAGGAGTCACTTCTGTTCCTTCTTCAAAACGGTTTAAAGCATCCAAGTTCACAACCGCATATTCAACACGAGTTGGGTTTGTAAATCCACGTTTCGGTAAACGTCTTGCAAGCGGGTTTTGACCACCTTCGAATCCTGGTCGTACGCCTCCACCAGAGCGTGCGTTTTGACCTTTGTGTCCACGTCCGCTTGTTTTACCATTACCGGAACCAATTCCACGTCCAACACGATTACGGTTGCCACGAGAACCTTCAGATGGTTTCAGTTCATGAAGTTTCATTATCGGCACCTCCTCATGATTTATATCGTCTTATTATTCGTTGATTTCATTGACAGTTACAAGATGAGACACCTTGTTCACCATACCACGAATCGCTTCGTTGTCTTCGTGTACAACTGTTTGGTGCATCTTGCGCAAACCAAGTGTCTTCACTGTAACACGTTGGTTTTCAGGACGACCAATTAAACTACGAGTGAGGGTGACTTCTAATTTCTTAGCCATTCAAAATCCCTCCTTAACCTAATAGTTCTTCAACTGATTTGCCGCGTAATTTCGCAACGTCCTCAGCACGTTTTAGATTTTTAAGTCCGTTGATTGTTGCACGTACCATGTTGATCGGGTTGTTAGATCCTAATGATTTAGATAGGATGTCACCAACTCCAGCCAACTCTAGTACCGCACGTACAGGTCCTCCAGCGATGACTCCTGTACCCTCAGATGCAGGCTTCAACAATACGTTACCTGCTCCATATCGTCCGTTGATTTGGTGAGGAAGCGTCGTACCAACGATCGGTACTGTAATAAGATTCTTCTTCGCATCCTCGATAGCCTTGCGGATCGCTTCTGGTACCTCTTGAGCTTTACCAGTACCGAATCCTACATGACCGTTTTTATCTCCAACTACCACAACCGCAGCAAAGCGAAAGCGACGTCCACCTTTTACAACCTTTGCAACACGGTTCACGGTAACAACACGTTCTTCAAGTTCTAGTTTGTTTGGATCGATTCCACGCATGATTGGATTTCCCTCCTTCTATTAAAATTGCAGTCCAGCTTCACGAGCTGCTTCTGCTAGTGCTTGCACACGTCCGTGATAGATGTAACCACCGCGGTCGAATACAACTACTTTATGTCCAGCTTCAACTGCGCGCTTAGCGATTTCTTCGCCGACTTTCTTAGCAGCTTCAACATTTCCACCATTATCAACATCTACGTTAGAGTCTAAAGTAGAAGCAGATAATAACGTTACTCCGTTTTCATCATCGATCAATTGAGCGTAAATATGCTTTGATGAGCGGAATACGTTCAAGCGAGGACGTTCTGCTGTTCCGAAAATAGTACGGCGCACACGAGCGTGTCTTTTCTTACGGGCAGTATTTTTATCTTGCTTCGTAATCATCCTACGCCACTCCTTTCCGTAATCTTACGTTACTATTTACCAGTCTTACCTTCCTTACGACGAACATATTCTCCTTCGTAACGGATACCTTTCCCTTTATACGGTTCTGGAAGACGAACAGAGCGAATATTCGCTGCAACAGCACCAACACGTTCTTTGTCGATACCTTTAACGACTACTTTCGTATTCGCTGGTACTTCAATTTCGATTCCTTGTTCAGGAACGATCTCAACAGGGTGAGAGTAACCAACGTTCAATACTAGTTTGTTACCGGATTTGTTGGCACGGTATCCAACCCCTACTAGTTCAAGAGCTTTTTGATAACCGTTAGCAACACCTTCGATCATGTTTCCGATAAGACTAGCTGTAGTTCCGTGAAGTGCCTTGTGATCTTTATGATCGCTTGGGCGTTCAACAGTGACCTTGTTATCTTCAATGTTGATTTTCATGTCAGGGCTAAAAGAGCGAGACAATTCACCTTTAGGACCTTTGACAGTCACGACGTTGTTGTCTTTTTTTTCAACTGTCACGCCGTTTGGAATTTCTAAATGTTTGTTACCAATACGAGACATTCAGGCTGCACCTCCATTCTTTCTTTCGATTACCAAACGTATGCTAAGACTTCTCCGCCAACCTGTTGGTTACGAGCGTCTTTATCCGTCATAATACCTTTTGATGTTGAAACTAGTGCGATTCCTAGTCCACCAAGTACACGTGGTACTTCATAAGCTTTCGCATAGACACGCAAACCAGGCTTACTGATTCTCTTAAGGCCAGTAATAACACGTTCGTTGTTTTGACCGTACTTTAAGAAAATGCGAATAACACCTTGCTTGCTATCTTCGATATACTCCACGTCACGTACGAAACCTTCTTTCTTAAGGATTTCTGCAATTTCTCTTTTGAGTTTGGATGCAGGAACCTCTAGTTTATCGTGACCTACAGTATTTGCATTACGAATACGAGTTAACATATCTGCAATTGGATCTGTCATGACCATTACTAATTACCTCCTTCCCGACAATGGGGTTTACCAGCTAGCTTTTTTGACGCCAGGGATTTGACCTTTATATGCAAGTTCACGGAAACAAATTCTGCAAAGCTTGAATTTACGAATTACTGAATGCGGACGTCCGCAGCGTTCACAACGAGTGTATTCTTGAACTTTGAATTTCTGTTTACGCTTTTGTTTAGCGACCATTGATTTTTTCGCCACAGTTTTCCCTCCTTTGGCTCATTATTTTTGGAATGGCATACCTACTTGATGAAGTAGTTCACGAGCCTCTTCGTCAGTGTCAGCAGTAGTTACGATAACGATATCCATACCGCGCACTTTGTTGACCTTATCATAATCAATCTCCGGGAAAATAAGCTGTTCTTTCACTCCAAGAGTGTAGTTTCCACGACCGTCAAAGGATTTCTTAGAAATCCCACGGAAGTCACGTACACGAGGAAGAGAAACACTGATCAGCTTGTCGAGGAATTCGTACATACGCTCACCGCGCAGTGTAACCTTCGCACCAATCGGCATTCCTTCACGTAGCTTGAATCCAGCGATGGATTTCTTAGCCTTTGTAACGACCGGCTTTTGACCAGCGATTTCAGTTAGTTCTTCAACAGCAACATCAAGAGCTTTTGCGTTAGAAACAGCATCTCCGATACCCATGTTGATCACGATCTTTTCAATTTTTGGCACTTGCATCACAGATGTATAGTTGAACTTCTCTTGAAGAGAAGGAACGATTTCTTTTTTGTATCTTTCTTGTAGACGATTCATTCTAGGTAACCTCCTTTCAACAAAGCTTATTTATCAAGAGCTTCTCCTGACTTTTTAGCAACACGTACTTTCTTTCCATCCACATCTTTATATCCTACACGAGTAGGTTCGTCTGATTTAGGGTCGATCAACATAACGTTAGATGCATGGATAGATGCTTCAACATTAAGGATTCCACCTTGTGGATTATCTTGAGAAGGCTTGGCGTGCTTCTTCACAACGTTGATTCCTTCAACAACAACACGATTGTTTTTCGGTAACGCTTGAAGGACTACTCCTTGCTTCCCTTTATCCTTACCTGAAATAACTTGAACTTTATCGCCTTTTTTCACGTGCATTTTAGGCATAGCGATTTGCGCACCTCCTTACAAGACAGGGCTTGAATTTTATTAAAGAACTTCTGGCGCTAATGAAACGATTTTCATGAATTGATTGTCACGTAGTTCGCGCGCGACAGGTCCGAAAATACGTGTTCCTCTTGGGCTCTTGTCGTCACGTACGATTACTGCAGCATTCTCATCGAAACGGATGTAAGATCCATCCGGACGACGCATACCGCGCTTAGAACGTACGATTACTGCACGAACGACATCACCTTTCTTAACAACGCCTCCTGGTGTTGCGGATTTAACAGAACACACAACCATATCACCGATGTTCGCATACTTACGTCCAGATCCACCGAGGACCTTGATAGTTAGTAGTTCACGAGCTCCAGAGTTGTCAGCGACTTTTAAGCGTGATTCTTGTTGAATCATTTACGTGTACCTCCTTTCGGACTGAAGATATCGATCCGAACTTTTATTAGATGATGATTGATTCTTCTACCACTTCTACTAGACGGAAGCGCTTATCTTTAGATAACGGGCGAGTTTCCATGATTTTAACAATGTCACCCATCTTAGCAGTGTTGTTTTCATCATGTGCTTTGAACTTTTTAGAGTACTTTACACGCTTACCGTACAATTTGTCATTTTTATAAGTTTCAACAAGTACTGTGATCGTCTTATCCATCTTGTCGGATACGACACGACCTACGTATACTTTACGTTGATTGCGTTCGCTCATTTTTTAAGTCCTCCCTTCAATTTAGGCGTTCGTAATTCCGAGCTCACGTTCGCGCAAAACAGTTTTCGCACGTGCAATGGCTTTACGGACTTCACGAATGCGGGCAGGGTTTTCTAATTGGCCAGTTGCTAATTGAAAGCGAAGGTTGAATAGCTCTTCTTTAAGAGTTTTAACATTCTGTTCGATTTCTGCAGTGGTTAAGTTACGGAAATCATTAGCTTTCATTTGTGTCACCACCCACTTCTTCGCGTTTTACAAATTTTGTTTTGATCGGCAGCTTGTGAGATGCAAGACGAAGTGCTTCACGAGCTACTTCTTCTGATACTCCAGCTATTTCAAACATGATTTTCCCAGGCTTTACGACTGCAACCCATCCTTCTGGTGCACCTTTACCGGAACCCATACGTACTTCTAGAGGCTTCGCTGTGTAAGGCTTAGAAGGGAAAATTTTAATCCAAACTTTACCGCCACGCTTCATGTAACGCGTCATCGCGATACGAGCTGCTTCAATCTGGCGGTTAGTGATCCAAGACGATTCAACTGCTTGTAGACCGTACTCACCGAATGCGATTTCCTGGCCGCCTTTTGCGCGTCCACGCATTTTACCACGGTGTTCTCTACGATATTTAACACGTTTTGGCATCAACATAATTATTTTCCTCCTTCCTCTTGTTTCGTTCCTTTCGTTGGAAGGACTTCACCACGATAAATCCAGACTTTAACACCTAACTTACCGTAAGTAGTGTCTGCTTCGGCAGTTCCATAGTCGATGTCTGCACGAAGAGTGTGAAGCGGAACAGTTCCTTCACTGTAGGATTCAGAACGAGCGATATCAGCGCCACCTAGACGACCTGATACTTCCGTTTTGATACCTTTCGCACCTGCACGCATCGCACGTTGGATCGTTTGCTTCATCGCACGACGGAACGAAATACGATTTTCAAGCTGACGCGCAATGTTTTCTGCAACGAGCTTGGAATTTAAATCTGCTTGCTTGATTTCAAAGATATTTACATGAACTCTTTTGCCTGTTAGATCGTTAAGGGATTTACGAAGTGCTTCCACTTCAGAACCACCTTTACCGATGACCATGCCAGGCTTAGCAGTTTTGATTGTGATGTTCACACGGTTTGCTGCACGCTCGATTTCAACCGCCGAGACAGCAGCATCTTTCAAACGATTTTCAATGTATTCACGAATTTTGATGTCTTCATGTAGTAGATCAGCGTAATCTTTGTCCGCATACCATTTAGATTCCCAGTCACGGATGACGCCGACACGAAGTCCTACTGGATTTACTTTTTGACCCACGATTTATCCCTCCTTCTTTTCTGAAACTACGATCGTAATATGACTTGTGCGCTTATTGATGCGGCTTGCACGACCCATAGCACGTGGGCGGAATCGTTTCAATGTTACACCTTCATCAACAAATGCATTCTTAATTACCAAATTGTTCGGTTCCAACTCATAATTGTGTTCTGCGTTTGCGATTGCAGAATTCAGTACCTTTTCAATGATTGGAGACGCTGCTTTTGGTGTGTGACGCAAAATTGCAATCGCTTCTCCAACTTCCTTTCCTCGAATGAGATCGACGACTAGGCGAGCTTTACGAGGAGCAATTCGAACCTGTTTTGCAACAGCTTTAGCTTCCATTCGGAGTACCTCCTCTCTTGTTAACGTCTTGTTTTCTTATCATCAGCTGCGTGGCCTTTGTATGTGCGTGTAGGTGCAAATTCACCTAGCTTGTGTCCGACCATGTCTTCAGTCACATATACTGGCACGTGCTTACGCCCGTCATAAACGGCAATTGTGTGTCCGATGAAATCCGGAAAAATAGTAGAGCGACGAGACCAAGTCTTGATGACCTTCTTGTCGTTTCCTTCATTAAGAACTTCTACCTTTTTCATTAAGTGATCATCCACGAAAGGTCCCTTTTTCAAACTACGACCCATGTTTGTACCTCCCTTCGCGATTGCGCTACGGTTCGTTTGAACCGTAGTTCAATCCCGTTATTTTTTACGACGACGTACGATATATTTGTCACTTGGCTTGTTCTTCTTACGAGTCTTGTATCCAAGTGTAGGTTTGCCCCATGGAGACATTGGTGATTTACGTCCGATAGGTGCACGTCCTTCACCACCACCATGTGGGTGATCGTTAGGGTTCATTACAGATCCACGTACAGTTGGGCGTTTACCCATCCAACGAGAACGACCTGCTTTACCAATGTTGATCAATTCGTGTTCCAGGTTCCCAACTTGACCGATTGTCGCACGGCAAGTCAATAGGATACGGCGAGTTTCACCTGAACGAAGACGTACAAGTGCGTAACGCTCTTCTTTACCTAATAGTTGTGCTTCTGCTCCAGCAGAACGAACAAGTTGACCTCCGCGACCAGGCTTCATTTCGATATTGTGGATGGTAGTACCAACCGGGATATCTTTAAGAGCCATTGCATTTCCAGTCTTGATGTCCGCATCTGGTCCAGACATGACTTCGTGTCCTACTTGCATACCTTTAGCTGCAAGGATATAACGCTTTTCCCCGTCAGCATAGTGGATAAGAGCAATGTTAGCAGAACGGTTCGGATCATATTCGATCGTAGCAACGCGTCCTGGTATTCCATCTTTGTCACGTTTGAAGTCGATGAGACGATACTTACGCTTGTGGCCTCCACCTTGGTGACGTGTAGTAATACGCCCTTGGTTGTTACGTCCAGCTTTTTTGCTCAATGGCGCTAACAACGACTTTTCGGGCTGGTCTGTTGTAATTTCACTAAAATCAGATGACGTCATATGACGACGACCATTTGATGTTGGTTTATACTTTTTGATAGCCATTTACGGTCCCTCCTTTACGAGTAACTTATACTCCTTCGAAGAAATCGAGCTCTTTACTGTCAGATGTCAACTGCACAATCGCCTTTTTGCGTTTAGCAGTGTATCCGAAGTAACGACCTACACGTTTCTTCTTCCCTTTGTAATTTTGTGTGTTGACATTTTCGACTTTGACACCGAAAATTTCTTCTACCGCGTCTTTGATCTGAGTTTTGTTAGCACGAGGATCAACCTCGAACGTGTATTTTCCATCACCCATGATTTCTGTAGTTCGTTCAGTGATAACGGGGCGCTTAATGATTTCACGTGCGTCTGCCATTATGCGAGCACCTCCTCTACCTTTTCTACAGCATCTTTCGTCATGAATAATTTGTCGTGGTTCAGCACATCCAACACGTTTACACCGTCAGCAGTTACGATTGAAACTCCAGGGATATTACGAGCGGATAAAGCTGCGAATTCGTTATAATCTCCAGTAACGACAAGCGCTTTTGTTGCTGCAGAGAAGTTTGCTAACACTGTAGCCATCTCTTTCGTTTTTGGAGCTTCAAACTTAAGCTCATCTAATACGACCACGTTGTTTTCTTGCACTTTAGAAGAAAGCGCAGATTTGATCGCTAAACGACGTACTTTTTTAGGCATCTTGTAGCTGTAGCTTCTTGGTGTTGGTCCGAATACCACACCACCGCCTACCCATTGTGGTGAACGAATGGATCCTTGACGAGCACGCCCTGTACCTTTTTGACGCCAAGGTTTGCGACCTCCACCTCTGACCGCAGAACGGTTTTTTACAGCATGAGTCCCCTGACGGCTTGATGCTTGTTGCATGACAACTGCATCGAAAAGTACATCTTCATTTGGTTCAATCCCAAATACATTGTCATTTAATTCGATATCTCCGATTTCAGAACCGGATTGGTTATAAAGCGTTACTTTTGGCACCGGTGTATCCTCCTTTCTTACTTAGCTTCTTTTGCCTTAACTGCAGATTCTACTGTAACGTAGCTCTTTTTCGCACCAGGTACGTTACCTTTGATCAATAGCAGGTTGCGCTCAGCGTCAACTCTAGCGATTTCAAGGTTTTGTACTGTAACTGTGTTTCCACCCATACGTCCAGGTAGTTTCTTACCTTTGAAAACGTGCATTGGGTCAACAGCACCCATTGAACCAGGGCGACGGTGGTAACGAGAACCGTGAGTCATCGGTCCGCGAGATTGTCCATGACGCTTGATCGCACCTTGGAATCCTTTACCTTTTGATGTTCCAGTGACGTCCACTTTGTCGCCTTCCTGGAAAATACCTACTTTGACTTCCTGACCAACTTCATAGTCCGCTAGTTCAACATTGCGAACCTCTTTAATGTAGCGCTTAGGGTTTGTGTTTGCTTTTTCAGCATGGCCCTTTGCAGGTTTGTTAGTACGAGATTCTTTCTTGTCAGCATAACCGATTTGGATTGCCTCGTAGCCATCGTTTTCAGCTGTCTTCTTTTGTAGAACAACGTTCGGAGCAGCTTCAACAACAGTTACAGGAATTACCTCACCGTTTTCTGCAAAGATTTGAGTCATACCGATCTTTTTACCTAAGATTCCTTTGGTCATTCGTCACACCTCCTAATATATCCTTAAAATTTTTAGTGTTTTATAGCTTGATTTCGATGTCTACGCCAGATGGTAGGTCCAAACGCATTAGTGAATCGACCGTTTGTGGCGTCGGCTCGATAATGTCGATCAAACGCTTATGTGTGCGCATTTCAAACTGTTCACGAGAATCTTTGTACTTGTGAACCGCACGCAAGATAGTGTATACAGACTTTTCAGTTGGTAGTGGGATTGGTCCCGATACCTTTGCACCAGATCTCTTAGCAGTTTCAACAATCTTCTCACCAGATTGATCTAAGATACGGTGATCATAAGCCTTTAAACGAATACGAATCTTTTGCTTTGCCATTATTTCCCCTCCTTCTCGTCCATTGATATAGACAATTCTCAGTAGAAATTTACCGAACGTTCCCGCCATGGCAAAGGGGCCGGGTGTGTCCGCAACCTTCTACTTCATCGCAAATTGATGGCCAACATTACAGATTATACTAGAGTCGCAAGGGTTTTGCAAGCGACAATAGCTTTAATAAGTATTCAGCCACACTTGAACTATTATAATGGTTTTGCCTACGATTTGCAAGGATTTTTTGAATAGGATCGAAATTTGTTGGGGACGGGAGTTTATAGAAGAGTATTTTCAGTCTGAATAAATGGAGGCTTCTTGAGTAAAGTGTTGTTTTTTAAAATCTTGTCATGGTACCGTGGGAAATATACTCGCTTTCCGCGGGCGATCCGCTAGCCTCCTCGCTCACTTGCACATGGATCTCAACACAAAAATGAAATCATTTTCGTGTCTGCGATGAGAATTCTTAGAAGCTTTCCTTATGCTGGCTTCGACGTTCACCACAAGACCACGGACTTACATTCCACCCATGTAGTTTTGCGCAAGTAACCGCAGGCGCAGGACGTGGTGGTATTTAGTCGAAGTTCATTATTATACTCGAAGATCCTTAAGTCACTGTGGGGTCTCGCCCGGCTCGCTTTTCCCGCAGGAGTCTCCTATATTTCAACCACTCATTATTCTTCTAAACAGCATAGATGAAAACTGATGATCGTCAGTCTGCTTTTTTGTGTTATGGAGCCGTTTTAGAATTTAAGAGATAAATCAAGCACGTAATAAAGAAGATCATCCTTACTACTCAGGATCAAACGCTACAAACTTCAGAATTCTTCCTACCACAAAAAAATCACATAAAAAAGCACCCCGTAAAATACGGAGTGCTTTGATTCATCAATTAACTATTCGATGATAGAAGATACTACACCAGCACCTACAGTACGTCCACCCTCACGGATAGAGAACTTTGTGCCATCTTCGATCGCGATTGGAGCGATCAATTCTACAGTCATTTCAATGTTGTCTCCAGGCATAACCATTTCAGTTCCTTCTGGAAGACCGATTGTACCAGTTACGTCCGTAGTACGGAAGTAGAACTGTGGACGGTAGTTAGCGAAGAATGGAGTGTGACGTCCACCTTCTTCTTTAGATAGAACATAAACTTCAGCTTTGAACTTAGTGTGAGCTTTAACAGTTCCAGGTTGAACAAGAACTTGTCCACGCTCGATGTCGTCACGGGATACACCACGAAGTAGTGCGCCGATGTTGTCACCAGCTTCAGCATAGTCAAGAAGCTTACGGAACATTTCTACACCAGTAACTGTAGTTTTCTTTGGCTCTTCAGTTAGACCAAGAATTTCAACTTCGTCTCCAACTTTAACTTTACCACGCTCAACACGTCCAGTTGCAACTGTTCCACGTCCTGTGATTGAGAATACGTCCTCAACAGGCATCATGAATGGCTTGTCGTGGTCACGTTCTGGAGTTGGGATGTACTCATCAACAGCAGCCATAAGTTCGAAGATTTTCTCTTCCCACTCAGCGTCTCCCTCAAGAGCTTTAAGAGCAGAACCTTTGATTACTGGTACATCATCACCAGGGAAGTCGTACTCAGAAAGAAGGTCACGCACTTCCATTTCTACTAATTCAAGTAGTTCTTCGTCGTCTACCATGTCACACTTGTTCATGAATACAACAAGGTAAGGTACACCTACTTGACGGGAAAGTAGAATGTGCTCACGAGTTTGCGGCATTGGGCCGTCAGCAGCAGAAACAACAAGGATTCCACCGTCCATTTGTGCAGCACCAGTGATCATGTTCTTAACGTAGTCTGCGTGTCCTGGGCAGTCAACGTGTGCATAGTGACGGTTGTCAGTTTCGTACTCAACGTGTGCAGTAGCGATTGTGATTCCACGCTCACGCTCTTCTGGAGCACCATCGATTTGATCGTATGCACGAGCTTCACCTTTACCAGACTTCTTGTGAAGTACAGTAGTGATTGCTGCAGTTAGTGTAGTTTTACCATGGTCAACGTGTCCAATTGTACCAATGTTAACGTGGTCTTTGGAACGGTCAAATTTTTCTTTTGCCATGAGTTATGTTCCTCCTTTAAATATAAAAGATAGTTGTTTTTTTATTTGTAAGATAGGCGAGTATTTACTTCACCTATCTTAGCTTACAATAAATGTACTTCCTAGTACAAGTCGTAAACGATTACTGACCGCTTACTTTTTTAATGATTTCTTCTGAAATTGACTTTGGTACTTCTTCGTACTTTTCAAAGTGCATTGTGTAAGTTCCGCGCCCTTGTGTTCTAGAACGTAGGGTTGTCGCGTAACCGAACATTTCAGATAGTGGTACCATTGCACGGATAACTTGAGCGTTACCACGAGCTTCCATACCTTCTACTCGACCACGACGAGATGTTACATCTCCCATGATGTCACCCATGTATTCTTCAGGCACAACAACTTCAACTTTCATCATTGGCTCAAGAAGAACTGGAGAGCAATATTGTTTAGCGTTCTTCAATGCCATAGATCCAGCAATCTTAAACGCCATTTCATTTGAGTCAACATCGTGGTATGAGCCATCGTAGATAGTCGCTTTAAGATCAATTACAGGGTAACCTGCAATCATACCGTTTTGCAAAGCTTCTTCGATTCCGTTTTGTACCGCTGGAATATATTCACGTGGTACAACACCACCGACGATCTTGTTCTCAAATTCAAATCCTGCACCCTCTTCGTTTGGTGCGAATTCAATCCAAACGTGTCCGTATTGCCCACGTCCACCGGATTGACGTACGAACTTACCTTCAACCTTCGCGCCTTTGCGGATTGTTTCACGGTAAGCAACCTGAGGAGCACCAACATTCGCTTCAACTTTAAATTCACGACGTAAACGGTCAACGATGATATCAAGGTGAAGTTCACCCATTCCAGAAATGATCGTTTGTCCCGTTTCCGTATTTGTTTCAGTTTTAAATGTTGGATCTTCCTCTGCCAATTTAGCAAGAGCGATTGACATCTTGTCTTGGTCAGCCTTTGATTTAGGCTCAACAGACAATGAGATAACCGGCTCTGGGAAGTCCATAGATTCAAGGATTACAAGGTCATTCTCTGCACAGAGCGTATCACCAGTAGATGTATCTTTCAGCCCGACTGCAGCAGCGATATCTCCTGCATAAACAGTTGAGATCTCTTCACGAGAGTTTGCGTGCATTTGCAGGATACGTCCAACACGTTCACGCTTATTCTTCGTAGAGTTTTTGATGTAAGATCCAGAATCAAGTGTTCCAGAGTATACACGGAAGAATGTAAGCTTACCAACGTAAGGGTCAGTCATAACCTTGAAAGCCAATGCTGCGAATGGACCATTATCGTCGGATTCCCGGGTTACTTCTTCCTCAGTCTCAGGCAAGAAACCTTTGATTGCTGGTACATCTAATGGAGATGGTAAGTAATCAAGTGTAGCATCCAATACTAGCTGAACACCTTTGTTCTTAAATGCAGAACCACAAAGAACTGGGTAGAATTCAACATTTACAGTACCTTTACGGATACCAGCTTTCAGCTCTTCAACTGTAAGCTCTTCACCTTCTAGATATTTCATCATTAGATCTTCATCTAATTCAGCTACTGCTTCAACAAGCTTTCCGTGATATTCCTCAGCAAGTTCTTTATACTCATCTGGTATTTCACCAGCTTGTGTACGAGTTCCAAGATCATCCTCATAGAAGTAAGCTTTCATTTCCACAAGGTCGATGATTCCTTCGAAGTCATCCTCTGCACCGATTGGAAGCTGGATCGCATGTGCGTTAGCACCTAGGCGCTCACGAAGCGTTCCAAGGGAGTAGATGAAGTCTGCTCCGATTTTGTCCATCTTATTGATGAACACGATACGTGGTACATGGTATGTCGTCGCTTGACGCCATACTGTTTCTGTTTGCGGTTCAACTCCGGATTGAGCGTCAAGAACCGCTACTGCTCCGTCTAATACACGTAATGAACGTTCAACTTCTACAGTGAAGTCTACGTGTCCAGGTGTGTCGATGATATTGATACGGTGGTCTTTCCATTGAGCAGTTGTAGCGGCGGAAGTGATTGTAATTCCGCGCTCTTGTTCCTGCTCCATCCAGTCCATTTGTGAAGCTCCCTCGTGAGTTTCACCAATTTTGTGGATACGACCTGTATAGAATAAGATACGTTCAGTCGTAGTTGTCTTACCGGCATCAATGTGAGCCATAATCCCGATATTACGTGTATCTTTCAAGGAGAACTCTCTTGCCATAGGGTCTTTCTCCTTCCTTCGAATGTGATTGATAGTTTATTATTTCTCTGATCTTACCAACGATAGTGAGCGAATGCTTTGTTCGCTTCAGCCATCTTGTGCATGTCTTCACGCTTCTTGACAGAAGCACCAGTGTTGTTAGCAGCATCCATGATTTCGTATGCTAGTCTCTCTTCCATCGTTTTTTCTCCACGAAGACGAGAGTAGTTCACTAGCCAACGAAGTCCAAGTGTCGAACGACGCTCAGGGCGTACTTCGACTGGTACTTGATAGTTTGCACCACCCACACGACGAGCTCTTACTTCAAGAACCGGCATGATGTTCTTAAGTGCTTGGTCAAGTACTTCCATTGGATCCTGGTTTGTTCTCTCTTGTACGATGTTGAACGCATTATATAAGATCGTTTGCGCTACACCTCTTTTTCCATCAACCATGATCTTGTTGATTAAGCGTGTCACAAGTTTAGATTTATAAATTGGATCTGGCAATACATCACGACGTTCTACAGGTCCTTTACGAGGCATGTAGTCCCCTCCTTTCAAAAGTTGTCGATATTTTCGAGTGTCCAAATCGGTAAAACCGCCGTTCATCATTTGATGACTTTTGAACTACCTATTTGAACTGCCTATTATTTCTTTTCATCTTTAGGCTTTTTCGTTCCATACTTAGAACGACCTTGTCTACGGTCATTGACTCCAGCAGTATCGAGTGCACCACGAACGATGTGGTAACGTACCCCTGGCAAGTCTTTCACACGGCCTCCGCGGATAAGTACAACACTGTGTTCTTGTAGGTTGTGACCAATTCCAGGAATGTAAGCTGTAACTTCGATCTGGTTAGTCAAACGAACACGCGCATACTTACGAAGTGCAGAGTTCGGCTTCTTAGGTGTCATTGTACCAACACGTGTACAAACACCGCGCTTTTGCGGAGAAGAAAGATCAGTATTCACTTTCTTGAAGCTGTTGTAGCCTTTGTTAAGTGCTGGAGAGTCAGATTTCTTACCTTTTGAATGACGACCCTTACGTACCAATTGGTTAATAGTAGGCATTTTATATCCTCCCTTCTAATACTTGTATTCCTAGCCCACACATCCAGGCGGTTCATTTTTGGACAAAATAAAGTTTTTGCGCAGGGCTAAAATAGCCCTGGCAAAAACATTTTATCCTATTATCGCAACCGTTGCAGCCCCAACGTCAATTCCGCAAGCTTTTCCAAGCTTTTTCATAGAGTCGACGTTTGTGACAGGAACGCTTTTTTCTTTTGCGATGTGAACGACTTTATTCGTTACACGCTGATCTGCATCAATTGCAACGATTAGCTCTTTCACTTCCCCATTCTGAAGGGCTTTTATTGTTTGCTTGGTGCCAACAATAAAATTCGTGGCCTGCGTTACTTTTTCATAAGACATTTGTTCAGATATCCTCCAAAGTTTGACAGGTTTATATGAAAGCACTCCGTTATATTATCAGAGTTGAAAAATGTTGTCAACAAACAATTAATCTTGTGTGACTAATTCTTCTGCAGCAACAGATTCTTCAGTCGCTTCCAATTCGGTTTCTTCACCTACAGGAACGATGTTACGGTATCGTGACATCCCTGTTCCTGCTGGCACAAGCTTACCGATGATTACATTCTCTTTCAGTCCGAGCAACTCATCACGCTTACCTTTGATTGCTGCATCAGTCAGGACACGAGTTGTTTCCTGGAAGGAAGCTGCTGATAAGAATGACTCAGTTTCAAGAGATGCTTTTGTAATTCCAAGCAGGATCGGTCGACCTGTAGCTGGTTGGCCGCCATCTAACAGGACTTGCGTATTGACATCTGTGAATTGGTTGATGTCGATAAGGGAACCTGGTAAGACGTTTGTATCTCCAGCTTCAATGACGCGGACTTTACGCATCATTTGACGAACCATCACCTCGACGTGCTTGTCACCGATTTCTACCCCTTGCATACGGTATACTTTCTGTACTTCACGAAGAAGGTAGTTTTGGACTGCGTCAACACCAGAAACTTTCATCAGTTCTTTCGGATCGATCGAACCTTCTGTCAGTTCTTGACCTGCTTTAATCTTGTCGTCTACTTTCACTTTTATACGTGCACCGTAAGGGATGGTGTACGAACGGCTTTCAACTTCACCTTGAACAGTGATTTCGCGCTTATCCCGAACTTCATTGATTGCTGTAACCGTTCCATCAAGCTCAGAAATGACCGCTTGACCTTTCGGATTACGCGCCTCAAACAATTCCTGGATACGAGGCAGACCCTGTGTGATGTCGTCTCCTGCAACTCCACCTGTATGGAATGTACGCATTGTAAGCTGTGTTCCTGGCTCACCGATTGATTGAGCAGCAATGATACCGACAGCTTCTCCAACTTCCACTTCAGTACCTGTTGCAAGATTACGTCCATAACATAGGTTACATACGCCGTGGCGAGTGTTACATGTAAACGCTGACCGGATGACAACCTCTTCAATTCCAAGGTCAATGATTTCTTTCGCAATGTCTTCTGTAATCAAGTCGTTACGTCCGACAATGACAGAATCATTTTTAGGGTGATGGATGGTCTTGAATGCTACACGACCAATCAATCTTTCCTCAAGTGGTTCGATGACTTCATTTCCTTCTTTAATCGCCCGGACAGTCAGACCGCGATCTGTTCCACAATCTTTTTCACGGACGATTACATCTTGTGCAACATCTACAAGACGACGAGTCAGATAACCTGAGTCAGCTGTCTTAAGTGCTGTATCGGCAAGACCTTTACGAGCACCGTGAGTGGAGATGAAGTATTCAAGAACCGTAAGACCTTCACGGAAGCTGGACTTGATTGGAAGTTCAATGATCTGACCAGCCGGGTTGGCCATCAGTCCACGCATTCCAGCGAGCTGTGTAAAGTTAGATGCGTTACCACGGGCACCTGAATCACTCATCATGAAGATCGGGTTATATGGATCCAAGGAAACCATCAGTTTTTCTTGGATGGAATCTTTCGCGTTACTCCAGATGGAAATGACACGATCATAACGTTCTTCTTCTGTGATGAGTCCTCGACGGAACTGCTGCAATACTTTAGTGACTTTCTCTTCAGCTTCCTCAAGGATTTCTTTCTTTTCAGAAAGGACGACGATATCAGATACACCAACGGTAATACCTGCTTTAGTCGCGTATTTGAATCCAAGGTCTTTCATTCGGTCAAGCATTCGAGAGGTTTCAGTGATTTTGAATCGTTTGAATACCTCTGCAATGATTTTTCCTAAGATACCTTTCTTGAAAGGTGGAATCAATTCGCGTTTATCAAGTTCCTCTTTCAAATCAACAGTCGGATCGATGAAGTACTTCTCAGGTGTTGCGACTTCCAAGTTATACTCAGTCGGCTCGTTGATATAAGGGAATGACGGCGGCAAGATTTCGTTGAAAACCAACTTACCGATTGTCGTAATTAATAATTTTCGGTTTTGCTCTTCTGTGAATGATCCTTTTCCGAGCGCTTTCGCCGGGATTGCGACACGAGTGTGAAGATGGACATAACCATTTTGATATGCCGTCAGGGCTTCATTCGTATCGTTGACGATCATTCCTTCACCGATCGCACCTTTTCGCTCAAGAGTTAGGTAGTAGTTACCTAATACCATATCCTGAGACGGTGTAACAACCGGTTTTCCGTCTTTCGGATTCAAAATGTTTTGTGCAGCAAGCATCAAGATACGAGCTTCAGCTTGTGCTTCAGCTGATAATGGCACGTGGACCGCCATTTGGTCTCCATCAAAGTCAGCATTGTATGCAGTACATACTAATGGGTGAAGACGAATTGCACGCCCTTCGACCAATGTCGGCTCGAATGCTTGGATTCCCAAACGGTGAAGTGTAGGAGCACGGTTCAATAGAACTGGGTGTTCTTTGATGACCTCTTCAAGTACATCCCATACTTCAGGTTGGACACGTTCAACTTTACGCTTGGCGCTCTTGATATTATGAGCAAGGCCTTTGTTGACCAATTCTTTCATGACGAACGGTTTGAACAGTTCAAGTGCCATCTCCTTAGGGAGGCCACATTGATACATCTTCAGGTTCGGCCCTACAACGATAACCGAACGACCTGAATAGTCGACACGTTTACCGAGTAAATTCTGACGGAAACGACCTTGTTTACCCTTCAACATATGCGAGAGGGATTTCAATGGACGGTTTCCAGGTCCTGTGACTGGTCTGCCGCGGCGTCCGTTATCAATCAATGCATCTACAGCTTCCTGGAGCATACGCTTTTCATTTTGCACAATGATATTCGGCGCACCAAGATCCAATAGACGCTTCAGACGGTTGTTACGGTTGATGACTCGACGGTATAAATCATTAAGGTCGGATGTCGCAAAACGACCACCGTCCAATTGAACCATCGGACGAAGTTCCGGCGGTATGACCGGCAATACTTCTAGAATCATCCATGATGTGAAGTTACCTGAATGACGGAACGCTTCAAGTACTTCAAGACGTTTGATGGCACGTGTACGTCTTTGCCCTTGAGCCGTCTTCAGTTCTTCTTTCAGTACATTGACTTCTTTATCGAGGTCGATGTCTTCAAGAAGCTTCTTGATAGACTCTGCACCCATTTGTGCAGTGAATCCCTGTCCATACTTTTCGCGGTATGAACGGTATTCTTTTTCAGATAAAAGTTGCTTCTTCTCAAGCGGTGTTTCACCTGGATCTGTTACTACCCAAGAAGCAAAATAAATCACTTCTTCAAGCGCTCTAGGTGACATATCGAGTACAAGGCCCATTCTGCTCGGGATTCCTTTGAAGTACCAGATATGAGAAACAGGTGCCGCAAGTTCGATATGTCCCATGCGTTCACGTCGAACTTTTGCACGTGTAACTTCTACACCACAGCGGTCACAAACGACGCCCTTATAGCGGACGCGTTTGTATTTACCACAGTGACATTCCCAGTCCTTTTGGGGACCGAAAATTCGTTCACAGAAAAGCCCGTCTTTCTCAGGCTTTAACGTACGGTAGTTAATCGTTTCCGGTTTCTTGACTTCACCACGAGACCAAGAGCGGATTTTATCAGGTGAAGCAAGACCTATTTTCATATACTCAAAGTTATTTACATCGATCAAGGGGTCTACCTCCCTTATGATATGCTGCTATACCCTTATTCACCGACGGATTGGGTTTCAACGTTTAAGTTCAATTTATCGTTAGAGTTTTCCTCTTCATCGTCTAGTTCACGCATTTCGATTTCTTGTTCATCACTTGTAAGCATCTTGACATCCATTCCAAGGCTCTGAAGTTCTTTGATCAAGACTTTAAAGGACTCAGGAACACCTGGTTCTGGTACGTTTTCGCCTTTGACGATCGCTTCGTAAGTCTTCACACGGCCGACAACATCATCGGACTTGACTGTGAGGATTTCCTGAAGCGTATAGGCTGCACCGTATGCTTCAAGTGCCCAAACCTCCATCTCACCGAAACGTTGTCCACCGAACTGCGCTTTACCACCGAGCGGCTGCTGGGTTACGAGTGAGTAAGGTCCTGTAGAACGAGCGTGCAGCTTATCGTCTACCATGTGAGCAAGTTTGATCATATACATGACTCCGACAGAGATACGGTTATCGAACGGCTCTCCTGTTCGACCATCGTAAAGCACTGTCTTACCATCTCTTGAAAGGCCAGCTTCATCGAGCGTTTCCCAGACATCTTCTTCACGCGCTCCGTCAAAAACAGGCGTAGCCATATGAAGTTTCAGCTGTCTAGCCGCCATACCAAGGTGAAGCTCCAATACTTGACCGATATTCATACGCGAAGGTACCCCAAGAGGGTTCAACATGATATCGATCGGTGTACCATCTGGAAGATAAGGCATATCTTCTTCAGGCAGGATTCTTGAGATAACACCCTTGTTACCGTGTCGTCCAGCCATCTTATCTCCCTCATGGATCTTACGCTTCTGTACGATATAAGCACGAACAAGCTGGTTGACTCCTGGAGGTAATTCATCCCCGTCTTCACGGTTGAATACTTTCACATCATGGACGATACCGTCCCCACCGTGAGGCACACGAAGTGATGTATCACGGACTTCACGAGCTTTTTCACCGAAGATCGCATGCAGGAGACGTTCTTCAGCAGTCAATTCTGTTACACCTTTTGGCGTTACTTTACCGACTAGAATATCTCCATCTTTCACTTCAGCACCGACGCGAATGATTCCACGTTCATCCAGGTTCTTCAGTGCGTCTTCACCGACATTTGGAATGTCACGTGTGATTTCTTCCGGTCCTAGCTTTGTATCCCTAGCTTCAGATTCATATTCTTCAATATGAATTGAAGTATAAACATCATCTTTTACAAGGCGTTCGCTCATGATGACCGCATCCTCGTAGTTGTATCCGTCCCATGTCATGAATCCAACGAGTACGTTCCGTCCTAGAGCAAGTTCACCAAGTTCCATGGATGGCCCATCAGCTAGGATTTCACCCTTGGTCACTCGGTCTCCCTGACTGACAATCGGGCGTTGGTTATAGCAAGTACCCTGGTTCGAACGGACGAACTTCATCAAGTTATAACGGTCAAGGTCACCTTTGACTTCTTTACCGTCCACAGTTTCGATGCGGCGTACATATACACGTGCAGCAGAAACCTTTTCAACGATACCTTTATGTTTACAAATGACAGCAGCCCCGGAGTCTTTAGCAGAAACGTGTTCCATTCCTGTTCCTACGATCGGCGACTCAGGAACCATCAACGGTACAGCTTGACGTTGCATGTTCGCTCCCATCAATGCACGGTTGGAGTCATCGTTCTCAAGGAACGGGATACATGCAGTCGCTGCAGAGACGACCTGTTTAGGGGATACATCCATATAATCGATCTTGTCACGCTTTGCGATCGTGTTCTGGTCGCGATAACGCGCGATGACCTCTTCATCGACAAATGATCCGTCTTCTGCAAGCTTTGCGTTCGCCTGTGCAACAACGTAATTATCTTGTTCATCGGCCGTCAAGTAGTCGATCTGAGCGGTCACTTTCCCTGTCTCAGGGTCGACGCGGCGATAAGGCGTTTCAATGAATCCGTATTCGTTGACCTTTGCATAGCTTGATAGAGAGTTGATCAATCCGATGTTCGGACCTTCAGGCGTTTCGATCGGACACATACGACCATAGTGGGAGTAGTGAACGTCACGTACTTCGAATCCAGCACGTTCCCGGGTTAAACCACCCGGTCCCAGTGCAGATAAACGACGTTTATGCGTAAGCTCTGCCAATGGATTCGTCTGATCC
This sequence comes from Pseudalkalibacillus sp. A8, assembly GCF_045920555.1. Taxonomy (NCBI): domain Bacteria; kingdom Bacillati; phylum Bacillota; class Bacilli; order Caryophanales; family Fictibacillaceae; genus Pseudalkalibacillus; species Pseudalkalibacillus sp. A8. The sequence goes on along the minus strand of NZ_CP174509.1, from coordinate 150,727 downwards.
ATGAATTGAGAGAGCTGTGAGCTTCCGAAGAACTCCTTGATCGATGCAATGACCGGTCTGATATTAATGAGAGCTTGCGGCGTGATCGCATTCGTATCTTGGATCGACATACGCTCACGGACAACACGCTCCATACGGGATAGTCCGATACGGAATTGGTTTTGTAAAAGTTCTCCAACAGAACGAAGTCGACGGTTCCCAAGATGATCGATATCATCTGTCAGACCTACACCATGTAACAGGTTGAAGAAATAGTTGATTGAAGCAATGATGTCAGCTGGTGTGATGTTTTTGATGGTACGATCGATCTGACCGTTTCCGATCACGTTGATCACCTGGTCCTGTTCACCTTCGACAGGGGAGTATATTTTAATAGATTGAAGTCGAACTGGTTCATCTTCAATCACTCCGCCAGCTGGTGTAACTTCTTTAAATGCTTCATCTTTTTCTAATGCTGGCAGGATACGTTCAAGAAGACGACGATCAAGAACCGTACCTTCTTCAGCGATCACTTCGCCAGTTTCAGGATCCGCAATCGTTTCAGCTAAGCGCTGATTGAATAAGCGGTTCTTAATATGAAGCTTTTTGTTAATCTTATAGCGTCCAACGTTCGCAAGATCATAACGCTTCGGATCGAAGAAACGGGACTCTAATAGACTTTTAGCATTATCTACTGTAGGGGGCTCTCCTGGACGTAAACGCTCATAAATTTCAAGAAGCGCTTTTTCTGTACCTTCTGTATTATCTTTTTCTAGTGAATTACGAAGGTACTCATCTTCCCCTAGCAAATCGATGATTTCTTGATCAGAACCAAACCCTAATGCACGCAACAAGACCGTCACTGGTATTTTACGAGTACGGTCGATACGAACATGGACGACGTCTTTAGCATCTGTTTCAAGTTCTAACCATGCGCCTCGGTTTGGAATTACCGTAGCTGTGAAACCTCTCTTGCCGTTTTTGTCCAATTTTTGATTGTAATACACGCTCGGTGAACGAACGAGTTGTGAGACAATTACGCGTTCTGCTCCGTTGATGATGAAAGTACCAGTGTCCGTCATCAAAGGGAAATCTCCCATAAACACTTCTTGTTCCTTCACTTCACCTGTCTCTTTGTTAATCAGGCGTACCTTAACACGAAGCGGAGCGGCATAGGTAACGTCTCGCTCCTTGGACTCCTCTACAGAATACTTAGGCTCTCCTAAACTATAATCGATGAACTCAAGCACTAAGTTACCTGTGAAATCCTCAATTGGAGAAATGTCATGGAACATCTCTCTCAAACCCTCATCAAGAAACCATTGATAGGAGGAAGTTTGGATTTCAATGAGGTTTGGAAGTTCCAAAACTTCATTAATTCTTGCATAGCTTCTCCGTTGGCGGTGGCGTCCAAACTGAATGAGTTGACCTGTCAACTGATTCACCCCTCAAATCCAGCATAGTATCGTAAAGCAACTAGTTATATAAACTAGAATAATGCAGCACACACCATCTTTATATAGGTGGATGCTTTTTGTTTCCTCCATCACTCTGCGTCTAAACATCCGATAGTGAAAATCTAGCAGATGCCGTTCGCAGAGAAAAAGAAAACTTGGCTAATGCCAAGCTAAAAGATAGCGACAATAGCCTTAACACCTCAAGGTAGATCCTAAAGGCTCTTGCACTTATACTTTGAAAGCAATTCTTCCACTTTCATGACGTGCAAAAAGAAAAAAAGGGTTATATAACCACATTTTTTCCAAATTAACAAATGATTATACTATTTTTCCCACACCATTTGATTTTTATGCAATTTTGCGGTAAAAATTCATCTGGTGAAAATACACGTATCTTTGGCATTTTATAATATTACCATAGACCCAAATACGAGTCAACATTTTTTCGCCCGAATAATAAAGTAACCTTTTTTCCGCTCAACCACTTCTACTTCCCCGAAGATCGAGTCCATCTTTTCGATTGCTGACGGAGCACCTTGCTTCTTTTGGATGACGACCCAGAGCTCTCCATCTTTTACAAGGTGGTCATATGCCTGCTCAAAAATAGCATGTACAACACTCTTGCCCGCTCGAATTGGCGGATTGGTCAGAATCGCACTGAAATCTTTTTCTTCGACACGCTCATATAAGTCACTTTGGTAAATAGTCACGTTATCCACTTGATTACGCAGCGCATTCTTTTTCGAGAGTTCAATTGCTCGTTCGTTGATATCGACCATCGAGACTAAGGTATCAGGATAAGATGCTGCAAGAGACAATCCGATCGGGCCATATCCACAGCCCATATCTAGAATACCACCCTCTGTTTCCGGTTTTTCAAAAGTTTCTATTAAAAGCCTGCTCCCGAAATCTACTTCATTTTTTGAAAAAACGCCCGCATCCGAATAAAACTTGAACGTACGGCCTCTTAGTGTAAACGACCAATCTTTGATATTGCTCTCTGAAACAGGTTTACTTGAGTAATAATGGTCACCCATTTTGCCATCTCCTTAGACTACTTACTTTGATCGAAGGATGTTCTAACATCTTGTATAACTCTTTAGTCAAGCAAATATACCTCCGGGTCAACCGGTTTGAATGCCTAACGGACATACAGGCCATTATCTGTGAAAAACTCGATTGTTTTTCCAGTTATACATGCAAATAAGGTATTTGGTGTCCGTTAGGCATTGAAAATGGTATTTTGTTTATTAGTAAGGTCTCTGGTGTCTACCAAGTTCCCGCCAGAGGGCCAGTAGTAGAGACGAATTTTACACTTTCTTCTTCCGGGCTGTTAAATCCTATTGTTGATTTTCAGTGAAATACACGACACTCCCGCGGAAAGGGGTGTAGAAATCAACAATGTAGAGCATTCAAGAAAAAAAGCCCGCGATTCACGCGAGCTTCTTTTGTAGTAAGATTACTTCAATTCGATAGTAGCTCCAACTTCTTCAAGCTTAGCTTTCATTTCTTCAGCTTCTTCTTTAGCTATGCCTTCTTTAAGTGGTTTTGGAGCTCCATCTACTAATTCTTTAGCGTCTTTAAGTCCAAGACCTGTGATTTCACGAACTACCTTGATAACTTTGATCTTAGATGCTCCCGCGCTTTCAAGGACTACGTCAAATTCAGATTTTTCTTCAGCAGCGCCTTCAGCAGCGCCACCAGCAACAGCTACAGGTGCTGCAGCAGTTACTCCAAATTCTTCTTCGATTGCTTTTACTAGATCGTTAAGTTCTAGTACAGACATTTCTTTAATTGCATCAATGATTTGATCTTTACTCATTGTTGAATCCTCCTATTAGTTGGTTTTTAAATTTTAAAGAAAACTTGCCGAGGCCAAGCCTTAGCGTAGGCTGAGGCTTAGTTCTCCTTATACCGAAGAAAGTTTTCATACTTTCTTCAAGTGAAAATAAACGTTTCCGTCATTCTGAAATCCAGATTATGCACCTTGCTCTTCTTTTTGATCTGCAACAGCCTTCGTAGCCAACGCGAAGTTACGCATTGGTGCTTGAAGGACGCTAAGAAGCATAGAAAGAAGTCCTTCTCGTGATGGAAGTTCAGCAAGTGCTTTGATGTTCTCGACAGATGTGATTTGTCCTTCGATTACACCAGTTTTAATCACTAGCGCTTCGTGCTCTTTCGAGAAATTGTTCAATATCTTAGCCGGCGCGACAACCTCTTCCTCACTGAAAGCGATCGCTGTAGGTCCAACTAGCGATTCACTTAATCCGCCAAGCTCAGCTTCTTCAGCAGCACGACGAGTCATCGTGTTCTTGTATACTTTGAAAGTGATACCAGCATCACGAAGCTGCTTACGTAATTCAGTTACTTCAGCTACATCCAGCCCACGATAATCTACAAAAATTGTAGCTTTACTGTTACGGAGCTGTTCTGCAATTGTTGAAACTAACTGTTTCTTTTGTTCAAGTACGCTCATTTTTACACCTCCTGTTTTTCCATACCGCAGTTGTTTACACAACTCATGAAAAAAGCCTTTATGTCTGTAGACATAAAGGCGTAGTGTCATAAAATCATACGATGTATGAAATCCAACACACCTCGGCAGGAAATTAAGCGATTTCTCGCACCTACTGTCTACGGTATGACCTATTCAATTTCCGATAGCTATTATATCTCGGGTGCATCTATAAAGTCAATAGCTTATTTTGTTCCAAAGCTATTCGGGCTTACTTTGATTCCAGGTCCCATTGTTGAAGCGATCGCAATGTTCTTGATGTAAGTTCCTTTAGCTGCAGCTGGCTTGACTTTAATCAATGTATCGACGATTGTGGTCAAGTTTTCAACAAGCTTATCATCTTCGAACGACACTTTACCGATCGGGCAGTGAACGTTGCTTTGCTTGTCTACACGGTACTCAACCTTACCAGCTTTGATTTCTTTAACTGCTTTTTCTACTTCAAATGTTACTGTTCCTGTTTTCGGGTTCGGCATCAAGCCTTTTGGCCCTAATACACGACCAAGCTTACCAACTTCACCCATCATGTCAGGTGTAGCAACGATTACGTCAAACTCGAACCAACCTTGGTTGATTTTGTTGATGTAATCAGCATCTCCTACAAAATCAGCTCCGGCAGCTTCTGCTTCCTTCGCTTTATCACCTTTTGCAAAAACAAGAACACGTTGTGTTTTACCAGTACCATTCGGAAGTACAACTGCTCCACGAACTTGTTGGTCTGCTTTCTTAGGGTCGACTCCAAGTCGTACAGCAACTTCTACAGTTTCGTCAAACTTAGCTGGAGCTGCTTTTTTTACAAGCTCGATCGCTTCGCTTGCATTATAAAGATTGGAACGATCAACAAGCTTTGAAGCTTCTTGATACTTCTTTCCTTTTTTAGCCAATTTCATTTCCTCCTTAAATGTGGTTTTTACGGAATATCCTCCCACTTGTGCGCTGATTCAGCGCCATAAGAAAGGTTGCGAAGAACGCAACCTTATGTCCTATGCATGATTAGTCCTCGATTACAATACCCATGCTACGTGCAGTACCTTCTACCATGCGCATGGCAGATTCTACGTTTGCAGCATTAAGGTCAGGCATTTTCGTCTCAGCGATTTCTTTTACCTTATCACGCTTAACCGTTGCAACCTTGTTACGGTTCGGTTCACCAGAACCTGACTCGATACCCGCTGCTTTTTTCAATAATACTGCAGCTGGTGGAGTTTTCGTAATGAATGTAAATGAACGGTCTTCAAAAACCGTAATTTCAACCGGGATAATCATACCAGCTTGATCAGAAGTTCTTGCGTTGAATTCTTTACAGAATCCCATGATGTTAACACCTGCTTGACCTAAAGCTGGTCCTACTGGTGGTGCTGGGTTTGCTTTCCCTGCAGGAATTTGCAATTTAACAACCTTAATTACCTTTTTAGCCACGTGACACACCTCCTTAGTCCGTGATGTGGTATATTGGGCTTTTTTGCCCTCCCACTCAATAACGGGGTTGACACAGGTCAACCCTCCCAATTTTTTATCGGGTTGTTTCAAACATTAAAATTCTATCATTTCCTGTTTTATATTTCAACAATTTCTCGAAAGTTTTGTTGAAAAGGCGAAAAAGTCAATCATCAAAGGCTCTGATTGTTGCGAAATTAACAAAGTTAATGAAAGCATATCAAAAACCGAGTAACGATCACCGGCTAAAACCGTCACGTCTTATGACAACGCCGGTACTAGCACGTCCTGTCCGTCGGAAATTCGCCGTTTATCATTCGTCTAGCTATTGGATCTTCTCGACTTGGGTGAACCCAACCTCCACAGGAGTCTCTCTTCCGAACATGTTGACATGAACTTTGAGCTTCTGCTTATCGACATCGATATCTTCCACAGAACCTACGAAATTAGCGAAAGGACCTTCTTTGATCTTCACGCTTTCTTTTACTTCGTAATCAACTTCAGCTTTTGGTTTTTCGATTCCCATGCTGGATAAAATACGATCTACTTCTTCAGGCAACAGCGGGGTCGGTTTCGATCCAGATCCAGTGGAGCCTACGAATCCTGTCACACCTGGTGTATTCCGTACGACATACCAAGAGTCATCTGTCATCACCATTTCCGTCAAAACATATCCCGGAAACACTTTTTTCATAGCCGTTTTCTTTTTACCATTCTTAATCTCGGTTTCTTCTTCTTGCGGGACGAGAACACGAAAGATCTTGTCCTCCATGCCCATTGATTCAACGCGCTTTTCCAGGTTCGCTTTTACCTTGTTTTCGTATCCAGAATACGTGTGTACTACATACCATCTTTTTTCCATAAATTGTGAGGACACGATCGTCCTTTCCCTCCCAAACGGATATACTTTACCATTGTAGCCATTTGTTTTTCAGATTAATCAATTAGTTTCGTTAGTCTAAAAATGTCTCGATAATCCAAGTCAATCCTAAGTCAATTAGATAAAAGAATATTACTATGAAAAGAACTGTCGTCAATACAGTGATTGTGTATTTCGTCAATTCTTTACGGTTAGGCCAAGAAACTCTTTTCAATTCCTTGACGACATTCGAGAAAAACCTACCTGTTTTTTGTGCAATACCAGCCATTTATTTTACCCCCAGTAAAATTGGTTATGAATGAAAAACTCCCTAAACTTCCCGTTTTGCCTTGTTGAGTTTGCATAAAAATTACAGGTTTCAATGACTTGGTCGATGGCTACCGAAAAGGCAATACGGTTCTATTTATCTAGCCGTTAATGGATTTCATTTGGTTTCACGATGTACCGTGTGCGTCTGGCAATGTTTACAGAACTTTTTCATTTCGATTCGACCTTGATCACTAGACTTGTTTTTCTTAGTCGAATAATTTCGTTGTTTACATTGCTCGCAAGCAAGTATGACCTTCGTACGCATCGGTAATCAACCCCAGAACATTTAGAAATCCGAACAAAATTCGAGTTTAATCCATACTATCTCCATTTTATGCTATACACTTTATCATAGGGGTATAGTCCTGTCAACGCGTCTAAAGCGTACTCTACAGCCCTGTACAAGCGTTTTTCACGTACAATTTACAACCCAGTCCATCCTAAATGAATGTTAGAGTAAACCATTTTTTGTCAGAAACATCCGTTTTGCATAAAAAAAGCGATGCTTCAACTAAAAATAAAACCACTTTAAAAGGCAAGAAAAAAACAGGGTATATGATTCCCGCCCTGTCGATTTTTATGAATGCACGTTCAAAAGCCGTCGCCTATATTTTGGATCCTTTTTTGAACCTGCGCTATAGTCCAACTTCTCTTAACTCGAGGTAACGTTCAAGTTTTCTTTTCACCCTTTGCAGGGCATTGTCGATTGATTTAACGTGACGGTTGAGATCAACTGAAATCTCTTGATAAGAACGTCCATCAAGATAAAGCATCAATACTTTTCGTTCCAGATCACTTAACAGTTCTCCCATTTTGAGCTCAATATCATCAAATTCTTCCTGATTGATGATCAGCTCTTCTGGGTCTGTAACCCTTGAACCACATATGACATCCAACAGTGTCCGATCAGATTCTTCATCATAGATTGGTTTATCGAGTGATACATACGAATTTAGCGGAATATGTTTTTGTCTTGTTGCAGTTTTAATGGCGGTTATCATCTGGCGAGTGATACAGAGTTCAGCGAAAGCCTTGAAAGAAGATAGCTTGTCCTCTTTAAAATCGCGGATAGCTTTGTAAAGTCCAATCATACCTTCTTGAATGATGTCTTCGCGATCAGCACCTATCAAAAAATAAGACCGTGCTTTTGCGCGGACGAAATTCTTGTACTTGTTGATTAAGTATTCAAGTGCGGGGCTGTTACCTTCGTGAACCTGCTCCACAATCGACTCATCTTCAAGCTCGTCAAATTCCGGGTGTACAATCTCTTTGAGTTCAATGCTCACGAGAATCCCTCCGACCATGGCGACCTAGATATAGAAATATTATACAGTCACATTCGACAAGCGTCAACCGCTCAACGGTCCCCTCGGCGCCATTTTTCAAAAATTTCAGCCACTTCATCCGATAGCGTCAAGGCAGAGGATCTTCTCTGTTTTTCTATATCTTTCACTTTTCGACTGATTCTTTTTTCGATGCTATCTACCTCAATTGCAAGTTCCCGTGCAGATTTCCGTAAAGCCCCAAGACCGAATGTAACCCATTGTTCCAGGAAGTCTGAAGTCGCTACATGAACTTTCGTACGAATATCTTTCAATTCTTTCGCAAGCTTCTCGATCCGTTCATCCGCTGATTCATTTTCTTTCGTAAAAATGACTTCAATCCGATAGTTTTTGTATTTCGTTTCATTTCCAGGTACAAAATGTGCGTCAAAAACAACGATGACTCTCATACCGGTGTAAGCCTGGTATTCTGCCATTTTCTCAACCAACAGATCACGGGCTGCGGCAAGGTCATCATTTCGTAAAGCTCTAAGGTCCGGCCAATCCCCGATCATGTTGTAGCCATCAACCAGAAGAATCTCCATCGTTATACACCTGAAGACCTTCGTTGTCTATAAACCTCATACATCAACAACCCTGCCGCAACTGATGCGTTCAAGGAGGTGACTTTCCCTTTCATAGGCAGGGACACGAGAAAATCACACTTTTCTTTCACAAGGCGGCCGATTCCTTTACCTTCACTGCCGATTACCAATCCGATCGGCATGTCGTATTGTGCATCGGTATAATCTTGATCACCCTTGGCATCTGTAGCTACAAACCAGACCCCGCGGGCTTTCAAGTCCTCAATCGTCCTTGCGATATTGGTCACCCGGACGACAGGCACGTATTCGATTGCCCCTGTCGAAGCCTTCGCTACAGCAGAGGTCAATCCTACTGCCCTTCGCTTCGGGATGATCACACCATGCACACCTGCTGCATCGGCCGTCCGTAAAATCGATCCAAGGTTATGAGGGTCTTCGATTTCATCTAACACAAGAAAGAATGGGTCTTCATTCCTTTTTTTCGCTAAATCGAAGATATCCTCGATATCTGCATAATCGTATGCTGCTACATACGCTAAAACACCCTGGTGGTTGACACCTTCAGCGAGGGCATCCAGCTTTTTCTTCGGGACATACTGCACTTGGATCCGTTCTTTCTTAGCCTGGCTGATGACTTGTCCGATCGAACCTTTCTGAGCACCTTCTGCTACTATGATCTTGTTGATGTCTCGACCAGATCGAAGTGCTTCAAGGACAGGGTTCCTTCCAGTCACGATATCGTTATTCATCTGCTTTCCCCTCCTTCGGGTTCTTCCACAATGGATATAGCCCTCTCAATAATTAGATCTAAGCGTTCCGTACTGCCAGTTAAATATAGAAATCCGATCAAGGCTTCAAAGGCTGTCCCATATCGATAAGTCTGGATGTCTGTATTCTTTGGAATCGTACCCATCTTACTATTCCTTCCTCTACGTACGACGCCTTGCTCTTCTTCCGATAGTTCCTGTTGCTCAAGCATCGTTAGTATGACAGATGCTTGAGCCTTGGCAGAAACATAACGGGTGGAGAGCTTATGGAGCTGGTGAGGTTTGACTTCTCCTTTTCCCAACAGATAGGAGCGGATATAGACTTCATACACAGCATCTCCAATATACGCCAGAGCGGATGATTTCAATTGTTTCGGGTCGTCGATTGACTGGCTATAAGGCTCCTTCATGATTTGCGCTTCCACCTAACACCTTGAGGAGTATCTTCAAGTATGATGCCCTTATCGACCAAATCATCGCGGATTTTATCAGCTAGCTGGAAATCCTTCTCTTTGCGTGCTAGATTCCGCTGTTCGATCAACGCTTCGATATCTTCGTCAAGAAGGTCCTTTTCCGCCTTAAGTACTAATCCTAGAACTTCTCCTATTTCCTCGATGACCGAAACGAAACGTTCTAACACCTCGACGGTTGTATTCTTTTCTTGCAGGTACACATTCGCCTCTTTTGATAAATCAAATAATGTTGCGATTGCGTTTGAAGTATTGAAATCATCATCCATCTCTATGATGAACCGTTTCTTATAGTCCTCGATTTTCTGCAGCCACTTTTCATTATCCATACCTAAATCTGCACTATGTTCGATACGATGTTCAAGATTTTCAACCGTTGTGCGGATCCGCTCTAAACTTGTCTTGGCGCTTTCAAGCAATTCTTCTGTGAAGTTGATTGGATGTCTATAATGGACATTCAGCATGAAGAAACGGAATGCTTGCGGATCTACTTTCTTGATGAGGTCGTGCAACAGGATAAAGTTTCCAAGTGATTTGGACATTTTTTCATTATTGATATTAATATACCCGTTATGCATCCAATAATTTGCCATCGTTTTCTCATTAAGTGCTTCAGATTGGGCTATCTCGTTTTCATGGTGCGGGAACGAAAGATCTTGCCCCCCTGCATGGATGTCGATAGTATCGCCGAGATATTTCTTGACCATGGCGGAGCACTCGATATGCCAGCCAGGTCTGCCGTTCCCCCAGGGACTTTCCCAGTAGATTTCCCCTTCTTTGGCCGCTTTCCATAAAACGAAGTCCAAAGGATCTTCTTTATGTTCACCGATTTGGATTCTCGCACCGACACGGAGTTCATCAATCGATTGTTGGGAAAGCTTCCCGTACTCTCTGAATTTCTTCGTCCTAAAGTAGACGTCCCCACCAGCTTCATAAGCGTACCCTTTATCAATCAAAGTTACGATGAACAGAATGATATCGTCCATGGTTTCGGTTACTCGAGGATGGAGATCAGCTTTCCTGACGTTCAACTCGGATGTATCTTTGTGGTAAGCTTCAATGAATCTTTCTGCCAAGCTTGGCACGTCTTCACCAAGTTCTTTCGCCGCCTTGATGATCTTGTCATCGACATCTGTGAAGTTTGAGATGAAATGAACATCATACCCGCGATACTCTAAATAACGGCGGACCGTATCGAAAACAATAGGCGGTCTCGCATTTCCTATGTGGATATAGTTATAGACAGTAGGTCCACATACATACATGTTTACCTTGCCTTCTTCGATTGGCTTAAATGGTTCTTTCTGCCGTGTCAATGTGTTATATATGTGAATGCTCACTTCAGCTCACTCCTTCTCAAAAGCTCAATTTCTTCCTTCAATCGTTCGATTTCTTTCTCCATCACTTTCAATTTATCTGAAACCGGGTCAGGGAGGTCACTATGGTCAAGGTCCCCTTTGACACGAACACCGTCCTGGACGACGACCTTTCCTGGAATCCCGACAACCGTCGAATTTTGGGGTACATCTTGTAAAACGACAGACCCTGCCCCTACTTTAGAATACTTGCCTATCGTGATTGACCCTAAAACTTTTGCACCTGTCGCAACCAATGTATGATCTTCAAGCGTCGGGTGACGTTTGCCTTTTTCTTTCCCGGTTCCACCTAATGTTACGCCCTGAAATAAGGTTACATTATCCCCGATTTCACAGGTCTCGCCAATGACAACACCCATTCCATGATCAATGAAACAGCGTCTTCCCACCTTTGCTCCAGGGTGGATTTCAATCCCAGTAAAGAAACGGCTTAATTGCGATATGACGCGGGCGATAAAGAAAAATTTCTTTTTCCAGAAAAAATGCGCTAAACGATGAGCCCAAATAGCATGAAGGCCTGAATAGGTCAAAATCACTTCAAAATAACTTCGTGCAGCCGGATCTTGATCGAACACCACATCGATATCTTCCTTCAAGGTTTTAAACATATACGTCACTCCTCTCCACTTTGATTTTCTTTTATATTTAAACTCTGTTATTCTATACTGTTGATTTCTGCAAAATTCACTCCCTTTCCGCGGGCAAAGAAAAGGGGAGGATGTCGCCGCCGCAGGAAGTTTGAAGTGATCCAAGAAGTGACTGGTCGCTGAGCTAGACATTACTCCTCTGCACCCAAACTTTTTTACAGGCTTAGCTTAATTCCGCAAGCCTCCTCGCTCGTTCCTCGCTGTGGGGTCTTGCCCAGCTCGCTTTTCCCGCAGGAGTGTCGTAAATTTCGCTCAAAGCATTTAACACCCGGTTGAGATCACCCGAAAATACCTTCAAATTGAGTCCGCTTCTTTGCTCCCCAAAAAAATTGAAGATTTTCGAGCGAAGCGATGGTCTCTTGAGTGGAAAAGTGGCAGCAAGTTTACTTGTAAGACACTTTTTTACACGAAAGAGACTTGGGGAGCAAAAAATGAAACATAAAAAAACGTCTCTGTGATTACTCACAGAGACGCTTTCGGCGCGGTCCCACTCTGTTTAGAAGAACGGATGCTCTTCTCTCTCAGCTTCCTCTAACGGTGGAAGAACCGCTCCTATCTACTCGATTCAATAAGAGTCTCAGAGGTGCATTTCAGGATGCCTTCCTTGAACCACTTTCAGCCGATGATGGTTCTCTCTAAAAAGAAAGGTTAACTCCTTACTTCTCCTCTTCAAAGATTTAATGTCATTGTTTTCTTTTTACTATATTATATTTTACTCAAAATGTGTATCGTTTAGCTTCCAAATTGTTGGATGGCATCTTCAAGTCTTGCGATGACCACATCTTTACCAAGCAACGATAATGAATCCGGAAGCTCAGGACCATGTGATTGGCCTGTCGCCGCTACACGGATCGGCATGAATAATTTTTTACCCTTGTGGCCAGTCGCTTTTTGAGTCGCTTTGATCGCAGCCTTGATTTCTGCAGGCTCGAAGGTCTCCATCGGTCTGATTTGTTCAATCAATCCTTTCAAAACTCCAGGCACTTGTTCTTCACGTAAAACTTTTGCAGCCGTATCATTGTAGTCAATAGATTCATTGAAAAACAATTCGGTCAACGGAACGATTTCCGCTCCGAACGTAAGCTGCTCTTGATAAAGTCCTACAAGCTTATGGACCCATGCTTCTTGTTGTTCATTACGTTCTGCAGGAATGCGGCCAGCACGCTCTAAGTGAGGCACAGTCAATTCGAGGACTCGATCAAAGTCCGCTTGTTTAATGTATTGGTTGTCCATCCATTCCAATTTTTTCGTATCAAATACAGCTGCCGCTTTTGATAGACGATCCGCATCGAAAATTTCGATGAACTGTTCTTTCGTAAACAGCTCTTCTTCTCCTTTTGGAGACCAGCCAAGCAATGCGATGAAGTTGAATAAAGCTTCTGGTAAATAGCCGAGGTCTTCATACTGCTCGATGAATTGGATCGTCGATTCATCACGCTTACTGAGTTTCTTGCGGTTTTCATTGACGATCAACGTCATGTGTCCGAATTTCGGTTCTTCCCATCCGAATGCTTCATAAATCATCTGCTGCTTCGGTGTATTTGAAATATGATCGTCTCCACGTAGCACATGGGAAATTTTCATATGGTGATCGTCGATAGCCACAGCAAAGTTATAGGTCGGGATTCCGTCCTTCTTCACGATAACCCAGTCACCGATACCATCAGACTCAAAGCTTACACGATCTTTGACGATATCGATGAATGAATATTCCTTCCCATGTGGAACAGCAAAACGGATGCTTGGCTTTCTGCCTTCCGTAGCAAGCTTTTCTTGCTCCTCTTCGGTCAAGTGTCGGCACTTTCCGGAATAGCGAGGCATTTCACCGCGTGCCTGTTGTGCTTCTCTCTCTTGCTCAAGTTCTTCTTCCGTACAATAGCATTTATAAGCCAAACCACGATCAAGAAGATCCTCGAAGTGTTCACGGTAAATCTCAATACGTTCCATTTGGCGATAAGGACCATAGTCGCCGCCAACATCGACACTCTCATCCCAATCAATGCCGAGCCATTTCAAATAATTCAGTTGGCTGTACTCGCCGCCCTCAACGTTTCTCTTTTGATCGGTATCTTCAATACGAATGACGAATGTACCGTTCTGGCTGCGGGCAAACAAGTAATTGAACAGGGCAGCCCGAGCATTACCGATATGTAAATGTCCTGTTGGACTTGGTGCATAACGAACTCTAACGTTAGACATAATGATCTCACCTTTCACCTTTCTTTGTTGCTATTCTATCATAGTTCACAAGCGCCTTCCTGTTAATGATTCCCAATAACAGAAAGCCTATTTTTCCATCAAGACGACTGCCTGGGCAGCGATTCCCTCTCCTCTACCTGTAAAACCTAGTTTTTCCGTTGTCGTTGCTTTTATGTTCACTTGTTCAAGATCAGCTTCTAACAATTCAGTGATGATGCTTCTCATCTCTTTAATATGAGGAGCCATCTTCGGACGCTGAGCAATTATCGTCGTATCGATATTTCCAAGCGAAAATCCTTTATCTTTAGCCAGATGATACGCCCTCTTCAATAAGATCCTCGAATCGATATCTTTAAAATCAGCACTCGTATCAGGGAAGTGTTTACCAAGGTCTCCTTCCCCTATTGCACCGAGAATAGCATCGGTTATCACATGCAAAAGAACATCTGCATCTGAATGGCCCAGCAGACCTTTTTCATACGGGATGGTGACACCGCCGACAATAAGAGGCCTTCCTTCGACCAACTGATGTACATCAAAGCCTTGTCCTATTCTAAACATTGTTTTGCCGCTCCTCCCTCTCCTGAATGATGGCATTTGCAAACAATAAATCTTCCTTGGTCGTCAACTTGATATTCAAATAATCCCCTTCCACAATCGATACAGCCTGCCCAAAATGTTCTACGAGGCTGGCATCATCTGTCCCAAGATGACCCTTTTCTTCGGCTGATTCATGTGCATCTCTTATAAGGGACAGATGAAAAGCTTGTGGGGTCTGGACAGCCCACAAGCTACTACGGTCTACAGTCTCGATGACCGTACCCTGCTGGATACGTTTCACTGTGTCTTTAATCGGCACCGCTAGAACAGCTGCACCGCTATCTATTGTCTTCGTAACGAGGTTATGGATGGAATTGATTGATACGAAAGGTCTGGCACCATCATGGATCAAAACGATCGATTCTGAATCGATCGCCTTCAAGCCTTCATACACACTATGTTGTCTTTCTTGTCCGCCAGCTACAATACGTTGAACTTTTTCCAATTTGTACTCGGAGACGATTCGTTCGAGTTCATCCAACTCACGATTATTGCCTACAAGGATAATACCACTGCACCAATCATCCTCTTGAAAAATTCGTAAGGTATGAACGATAAGTGGTATTCCTTGTAGGGTGATAAATTGTTTGTTCTTACCCGCATCCATCCGTTTGCCTTGGCCGGCAGCAGGAATGACTACAACATAATCCACACTTCTCATCTACTTTCCGAAAGGATTACAGAGCCTTTTCTAACAGCTTAGGCTTTGCAAAAATCATTCGACCGGCAGATGTTTGAAGGACACTCGTCACTAGGACATCAATCGTTTTTCCGATATAATCCCGACCATCTTCAACGACGATCATTGTACCGTCATCAAGATACCCGACACCTTGATTTTGTTCTTTTCCGTCTTTGATCACTTGTACGTTCAGTTCTTCTCCAGGAAGAACAACAGGTTTGACGGCATTAGCCAAATCATTGATATTCAACACTGGAACGCCTTGGAATTCACACACTTTATTCAAGTTGTAATCATTCGTAACGACCATTCCAGAGACTAATTTTCCGAGTTTGACAAGCTTACTATCGACTTCTTGAACGTCTTCAAAGTCACCTTCGTATATCTCCACTTTGACTGCGAGTTCTTTTTGGATCCGGTTAAGGATATCAAGACCTCGACGCCCTCTATTTCGTTTCAACACATCTGAAGAATCTGCTATATGCTGTAATTCTTCAAGAACGAATTGAGGGATGACGATCGGACCTTCCAAAAATCCTGTCTGACAAACATCTGCGATTCTACCGTCAATTATGACACTCGTATCAAGGATTTTCAATATACCGGTATTCGCAGACTTCGTTTCGATTTCAGCTTCCTTCTTTTTGTTCGCAAAACGAGCCGAGGTAAACACATTGACCAACTCTTCACGTTTCTTGAACCCGAATTGGAAACCGATATACCCTAACAAAGCAGTGACGAAGAAACCGATCACGTTCACAACGATACTTAGTTCCATACTGTTTAAAGCAAACATAGCCAAATAAGCTACAAACAAACCGAAAATCAAACCGAATGAACCGAAAAGTACATCTGCTACAGGCGCCTTCATAAGGGATTCTTCAATCCACTGGATGAACCCGACGATATAATCCGCCAGCCAGAATGTACTTAAAAAGAAAAAAATTGCACCAATCACTGTTCCCATATAAGGTGAAGTGATGAACCCAGGTAAATCTCCAATATTAATTAAATTATTTAATAATCGAATAAGTTCAGGGACATATAAATAACCCAGGGTTCCACCTACGATGATAAAAAACAATTGAACAATTCGTTTTAACAAAATTGTTCACCTCCTTCTTTTCATTATAGACATTTCAACAAATTTGAAACCTATTGTTATCATTTTACATAAAATTACATAGAAAATACAGTCATTTGACCTTGAAATTCACTATATTTTGTGTCAGATATGGCGATCTAAAAACAACTGTTCCTGGATCCTTTTTAAACCATCCTTGATTTTACGAGCACGGATTTCCCCGATCCCCTCTACTTCATCCAGTTCTTCGATTGAGGCCTTCAACGTATTTTGGAGATGTGCAAAATGATTCACGAGATTTTCAATGATAAGGGACGGCAGTCTCGGTATTTTGTGCAAGATCCGATATCCTCTTGGCTTGACCAGCTCCTCATATATATTCGCAGATGGAAGGTAGCCTAATAGCCGCACAATCGCATTTTCTTCTAACAATTCTTCACTGGAGAGCTTTTTCAATTCATTTAAAGTCCGATATGGGTCGACTTTCGTATCTTTAGCGTAATCTTTTACGATAAGGGCTGCTTCAGATTCAATATTGGACACAAGCTCTTCCATTTGCATACTGATCAAGCGGCCTTCAGATCCGAGTTCGTTTACATATTTGATGATTTCATTACGAATACGAAGCACCATTTCAATACGATGTATCACTTGAGAGACCTCTTGGAAGGTCACCAATTCTTCAAACTCTAGAGCACCAAGGTCTGTCAAACTCTGATCAAGGACGGATTTATACTTTTCAAGCGTCTGCAATGCCTGGTTGGCTTTTGTCAAAATGACTCCGATATCCTGTAGAGAATAACGAATGTTCCCTTGATACAACGTGATGACATTCCTTCTTTGTGAAATGGATACTACCAGATTTCCTGTTTGCTTGGCAACACGTTCAGCAGTCCGGTGACGGATCCCTGTTTCCTTTGACGGGATTGATGTATCAGGTATTAGTTGAGTATTCGCAAATAATATCCGATTTCCTTCATCATTTAAAATGATCGCCCCATCCATTTTCGCCAATTCATACAAATAAGCCGGCGAGAATCGGCAGTTGATTGAGAAACCGCCGTCGACAATCTTTTGGACTTTATCATTGAATCCGACTACGATCAATCCACCGGTTTTTGCACGTAAGACATTATCGATTCCATCACGCAATGGCGTTCCCGGTGCAATATATTGAAGCATTTTACTTACGATCAGTTCTTTCATGCTAACGTCCAAGCGTCATCCTCCTAATGTGTGGCGTAGCGTGTCTTGAACAGATGATACACCGACAACTTCTATTCCTTCCGGGACCGTCCATCCGCCAATGTTCTTCTCAGGCAGAATGACACGTTTGAAGCCTAGTTTAGCAACTTCATGCACCCGTTGTTCGACACGGGAAACGCGCCGGACTTCCCCGGTCAGGCCGATTTCACCGATGAAGACCTCAGTCGGCTTTGTCGGTTTGTCTTTGAAGCTTGAGGCAATGCTTACCGCGATTGCCAAGTCTACTGCCGGTTCATCCAGCCGGACACCTCCAGCCACATTGACATACGCATCCTGATTCTGCATCAATAAGCCTACCCGTTTTTCGAGGACTGCCATCAACAAGGAAACTTTGTTATGGTCGATTCCATTCCCCATACGGCGAGGATTACCGAAGCTTGTCGGAGATACTAAAGCCTGTATTTCAACGAGAACGGGTCTTGTTCCTTCCATGGAAGCCACAATTGCTGAACCAGCTGCCCCGTTCGATCTTTCTTCTAAAAAGACCTCAGATGGATTTTCGACTTCGTCCAATCCGGCTTCCTTCATTTCGAAAACCCCGATTTCATTTGTCGATCCGAAACGGTTCTTTACAGCACGTAAAATACGATACGTATGATGTCTCTCCCCTTCAAAGTAAAGAACGGCATCAACCATATGTTCAAGCAATCGAGGTCCAGCAATAGACCCCTCTTTAGTAACGTGTCCTACAATAAATGTTGCAATTCCATTCGTTTTCGAAATTCTCATGAATTGGGATGTACATTCCCTGACCTGTGAGACACTCCCTGGGGCAGAAGTAATTTCAGCGCGGAAGACTGTTTGGATAGAATCGATGATCAAAAGGCTCGGATTGATTTCTTCAATCGCTTTTTCAATCAGATCCATGTCTGTTTCAGCATGGACATAAAGGTTATCATGATTGATTCCGAGTCTTTGGGCTCTCAATTTGGTTTGTTTGATCGATTCCTCTCCAGATATATATAAGACTGTGTGATCGTGTTCAGCCAGTTTGGCAGAAGCCTGAAGCAAAAGCGTCGATTTACCGATACCTGGATCGCCACCGACCAGCACCAGTGAACCTGGGACGATCCCACCGCCTAGCACTCGGTTCAATTCGTTGATTTGTGTATTGATTCGAGGCTCTTTTTCACTTTTTATTTTTGTGATCGGTTCCGGCTTCTGGCTGGTTCCCCCAGTTTGAAAAGATTTGCGGTGTCCTTTTTCAAGCTGGGTGATTTCCTCCACCATCGTATTCCATTTTCCGCATCCCGGGCATTTTCCCATCCATTTTGGAGAATCATACCCGCACTCTCCACATAAGAAACTTGTTTTTCTTTTTGCCATCTATATTTTCCCCATTTCCCAAACGGTTAAAGAATGTCTATCTTTGTTATTGCCATCATATCATAAACGGGTTTGGGAACTCTTCTTTAAACCATTGTATTCATAAGTTATCATCATATGGGTAATTAAGGGAATTTGTTATCAAAAACAACCTTTCTCCTCAGGAGCAAGAGGATTATTCGGATGAAGGTACTTACATGCACAGCTACGTCTGAAATCTACGATGCAGGTTCAAAAAAGCTCCATCAGCTTTATAAGCTGATGGAGTTTTGGTTGTTAATCAGGTTCCGGCTCCTACAGTATTGACGGTGAAGTCGTTGTTTTCAACATCGATTCTTACAGTTTGCCCTTTGGCGATGGTGCCTCTAAGCAACTCTTCTGATAACCGGTCTTCAATTCGGCGTTGCAGAGCACGACGTAATGGGCGCGCACCGTAATCCGGATCATATCCTTCTTCAGCAATCTTTTCAAGTGCTGCTTCTGTCAACTCGATATCGATACCCTGTTCAGCAAGTCGTTTTTGCAACTGTTTCGACATCAAACTTACGATGTGCTTGAGGTGCTCTTTCTCAAGTGTATGGAACACGATCGTTTCATCAATACGGTTCAAGAACTCTGGACGGAACGCTTTTTTCATTTCGTCCATGACCTTCGTCTTCATATTTTCATAAGCCTGGTCTTCCGATTGAGCAGTAAAGCCCATGTGCATATTTCGTTTAAGCGTATTTGCTCCGACATTGGATGTCATGATGACCACAGTGTTACGGAAGTCGACAGTACGGCCTTTCGAGTCTGTCAGGCGCCCATCTTCAAGTACTTGCAGCAATATGTTGAACACTTCCGGATGGGCCTTCTCAATTTCATCTAACAGGACGACGGAATACGGGTTCCGGCGAACTTTTTCAGTAAGCTGTCCGCCTTCCTCATGCCCTACATATCCTGGAGGTGAACCGACGAGGCGGCTTGTTGTATGCTTTTCCATATACTCGGACATATCAATGCGGATCGTTGCATCTTCGTCGCCGAATAATGCTTCTGCAAGCGCACGTGCAAGTTCAGTCTTACCAACCCCAGTCGGTCCAAGGAAAATGAATGAACCGATCGGTCGTTTCGGATCCTTCAATCCAGCACGGGCACGGCGGATCGCTTTGGAAATCGCCTTGACCGCTTCATCCTGGCCGATGACCCGGTTATGAAGGATACCCTCCATATTGAGTAACCGTTCTGTTTCTTCTTGCTTAAGTTTGGATACTGGTACTCCCGTCCAGTTGGAGACTACAAGGGCAATATCTTCAGGCGTGACTTCGGTATTTTCCTGACCTTGCTTCTCTTTCCAGGTGTTCTTCGTCGTCTCAAGTTCTTCACGCAGCTTTTGCTCTGAATCACGTAACGAAGCTGCTTTCTCGAATTCTTGACTCTGTACTGCAGCGTCTTTTTCTTTTCGGACACTTTCAAGCCTTTGCTCTAACTCTTTCAAGTTTGGAGGTGCTGTATAGGAACGGAGACGTACTTTCGAAGCTGCCTCATCGATCAAGTCAATCGCTTTGTCCGGCAAGAAACGATCAGAAATGTAACGGTCTGATAATTTTACAGCGGCATCAATCGCATCATCTGTGATCGTGACGCGGTGGTGTGCTTCATAACGGTCTCGTAATCCTTTAAGGATTTGGATGGATTCATCATTTGTCGGTTCGTTGACACGAATCGGCTGGAACCGTCGTTCTAACGCCGCATCCTTTTCAATATATTTTCTATATTCATCCAAGGTGGTTGCGCCAATACATTGTAGTTCACCACGAGCAAGTGCAGGTTTTAAGATGTTTGAAGCATCGATCGCACCCTCTGCTCCCCCTGCCCCGATCAAGGTATGAAGTTCGTCGATGAATAGGATTATGTTTCCTGCCTGACGGATTTCATCCATCACTTTTTTCAGGCGGTCTTCAAATTCACCACGATATTTCGTTCCAGCGACGACTGTTCCCATATCGAGGGTCATGACACGTTTATCCCTCAAGGTTTCAGGTACTTCATT
The DNA here is from genome assembly GCF_045920555.1 of Pseudalkalibacillus sp. A8. NCBI lineage: Bacteria > Bacillati > Bacillota > Bacilli > Caryophanales > Fictibacillaceae > Pseudalkalibacillus > Pseudalkalibacillus sp. A8. The sequence continues at coordinate 129,834 of NZ_CP174509.1, read as the reverse complement.
ATTGATGATTTGTTGTGCAAGTCCCTCTGCAATCGCCGTTTTACCAACACCTGGTTCCCCAATCAGAACCGGGTTGTTTTTTGTACGACGGCTCAATACTTCGATGACACGTTCAATTTCTTTACTGCGGCCGATGACTGGATCAAGACTGTCATCACGGGCTACAGCTGTCAAGTCACGGGCAAGGCTATCAAGTGTCGGTGTATTCGCGTTGACAGAAGAACCACCTGACGATGAGGAAGACTCATTGCTTCCTAACAGTTGCAGAACTTGTTGCCGTGCTTTATTCAGGCTTACACCTAAATTGTTCAGAACACGCGCAGCGACACCTTCGCCTTCACGAATCAATCCTAGCAATATATGTTCCGTACCAACATAAGAATGACCAAGTTTCCGAGCTTCATCCATGGATAATTCAATCACTTTTTTGGCTCTAGGGGTGTAATGGATCGTTTGGACAGATTCTTGCCCCTTGCCAATCAAGGTTTCAACTTCTTTTTGAATTTTTTCAGGACTTAACCCTAGAACAGAAAGTGCTTTTGCTGCGATGCCTTCACCTTCACGTACCAAACCAAGTAAAATATGCTCAGTTCCAACATTGTTATGCCCTAGGCGAATCGCTTCTTCTTGTGCAAGAGCGAGTACTTTTTGTGCTCTTTCAGTAAATCGACCAAACATCATCTTGATCACCTTCCTATTCGTTGTTCTTTTCTAACTTCAATCTCTCACGGATCAACGTTGCGCGGCGGATATCCCTTTCATCCGGAGATAACGTTTCATCTGCGTATTGTTGTAAAAATCCTGGTTGAGTGAGTATCATAAGTTCATTCAATATCGTGTTAGAAATACCTTCTATTAATTTCAAATCGATGCCTAGTCGTACATCCGATAAACATTTTGTGGCTTCTTTAGATTGTATGATGCGACTGTTTGCCAGGATACCGAGTGACCTGTAAACCCGGTCTTCCAATTGTATCTTCGAGGATTCAAATAAGTTTTTCCTGGCCGATCGTTCTTCTTCAATAAGTTGGATGACGACCCCTCTTAGATCTTCGATAATATCCTGTTCAGATTTTCCTAATGTCATTTGGTTTGAAACTTGAAAAACATTTCCTTGAGCTTCACTGCCTTCCCCGTAAATTCCTCTGACCACCAATCCCAATTGATTGATCGCAGGGATGATCCGATGGATCTTTTGTGTTAAAACAAGTGCAGGCAAGTGCATCATGACAGAGGCTCTCATCCCTGTTCCGACATTCGTCGGACAGCTTGTTAAGTACCCATGCTGTTCATCGAAGGCGTAATTCAATTTTTCCTCAAACCAATCGTCAATCCCGCTTGCCAAGGTCAGTGCTTCGATCAATTGAAATCCTGGAAAAAGACATTGGATACGGAGATGGTCTTCCTCATTGATCATGATACTTACATTTTCTTCATCACTCATCAATACTCCGGAATGCTTCGTATTCTCAATAAGGTTAGGACTAACCAGATGTTTCTCGACTAGGACCCTTTTCTCAATAGGTTTCAAATCATCGATGTCGATATATGATAAGACGCCTACATTACCATATGTTTGATTTTCATAATGTTTTCGGATTTGTTGGTTCACTTCATCAGCCTGTTGCTCGTTCGAAATGATTGGAAATACATGATTTTCTAAATTGCGAGCCAATCGGATCCGGCTGCTTAGGACTATATCTGAATCAGGTCCTTCTCGTTTCATCCAAGGACTTATCGCATCACTGATAAATTTTTTAAGAGACACCGATCAGCTCCCCCCTTCGAACCGTTTTTCCATCATTCGAATTTGGTCTCTTACGTTCGCTGCTTCTTCAAATTCTTCTTGGGCGATTAACTGCTGTAATTTCTGTTTGAGTTGATCGATCTTTTTCCGTTCAATCAGTTCATTACCTATTCTTTTCGGGATTTTTCCAGTATGGTTTGTATTACCTCCATGGATTCGTTTGAACATCGGTGTCAATTTTGGTTCGAAGGTTTTATAACAATTCGGACAACCAAACCGGCCAATCTTCGCAAATTCCGCATAACTCAAGCCGCATTGATCACATTGTATCACTTGCTTTTCTGGTTGAGGATTGTTGGTATCGCTTAAAGGTTGATCGAAGTTAAGAAGCCCTGATAATAGATTGTGGATGGAAAACGAATTGGATCCTGGTATTAAATCCCCTTTTTCCTTTGCACATTGTTCACAAATATGGAATTCATTCTTTTTGCCATTGATGATCTTTGTGAAGTGCAAAGTTGCTGGTCTCTGCTGGCATTCTTGACAGTACACGCCTTACACTCCCCCTCAATCTTTATATTTCAAACTTTGTATCATTGCTTTTAACAAATTTGCACGTAGTTCGTCTCGATAAGGCAATACGATATTGATTGTAGAGCGATCAATCACACTTTTCATCAGCCTTGCTTCTTTCTTTGTGATGATCCCTTCTTCCAACAATCTGTAGATGATGTTTTCACTGGCAGCCTGACTGATTCGTGTATTGATCATTTTGAGGATCTGATCAAGCAAGATTGTCGAATTATCGGTCTCCACTTTTATAATTCGAATATATCCTCCTCCTCCTCTTTTACTTTCCACAATAAAGCCTTTTTCAATCGTAAACCTTGTATTGATTACATAATTGATTTGCGAGGGGACGCATTGAAATTGTTCAGCAATTTCACTTCTTTTGATTTCAATTGCTTTTTTGTGACTTCCTTTGATGATTTCCTTCAAATGCGCTTCAATAATATCTGATATATTTTTCATCCCATTATTGCCCCTCCTCATATCTGACTTTGACTTTCTTTGACTATAATTATAAACATTTGCCCGCAAGTTGCAAATGTTTTGATGTTTACATTATAGACAGACTTTTTAAGTGTTAAACAATTTTTTACTCTGTTGCAAACACTTTATGAACATAGTCGATCGATTGTATCTTGTCATACAATTCGGGGAGCTTTTTTGGGTTAGATATCTGTATTTTGAACGTATATTTTATTAGGGGAATCGCTGCATCATTTGGGTGATCTTCTACTGATAAACTTAAAATCGGTGTTTTCAACGACTCCAACTCGTTTACAATTTTAGATAAAGACACTTCTTTATTTTCTACAATGACCGTTACATGATGGTAGCGTTGCTTTCGCAAATACAAATCCTCAAATTTGTTCAGGAACAACAGACTCAAAATTACGATAAATGTTGTAAAAATGGCTTCATAATACATTCCAATTCCCACAACTAGGCCGATTCCTGCAACTACCCATATCGAGGCTGCAGTCGTCAGTCCCTTAACCGTTACACCGTGAACAAGAATTGTTCCAGCACCTAAAAAACCGATCCCGCTCACGACATAAGCTGCTAAACGTGAGGGGTCAAAACCTTGTACCCTCTCATGCGTATTTAAAAAATCTTCGAAACCGAACATTGATAAAATCATCATCAAACATGCACCGACACCGACTAATAAATGTGTACGAAATCCAGCCGGATGACGTTTGAATTCACGCTCAATACCGACTAACCCACACAGCACTGCTGCCAATACAAGTCTGATCGTGATGATCATCGTTTCTTCATTCCACCATTGAAATAACCAAGATTCCATTTATATCTCCCCTGTAATTCCGATTGTGATAATGTCTCTATATTACATGGTATGGTATATAGTATCCAATTATAGGCTAACAGCAATAAAAGAGGAAATAATACTCATTCTCTTCATTCTCTTTTATTGTCTTTCAACTTTTATAATGCTTTCCCTTTTTGCTTTCGTGTATAACGTTGGGGGTTGTTCCACTATGTATTTCGTAAGGGGTAAAAACATAAAAGATTTTTGGAAGCAAAAATCTTCATTTTAAAAGAACCATTAGCATGCGTATCAGCCTTCTTTCGCCAGTTCAATGTGTTAGTATTCTCGTTTGAGTACGTCATTTTGCGATTTTCGCGTTTTCACGGTCTTAAGGATTCTGTTTGAGGACCTTATTTTAGCTTTTTCTCGATTTCAGGGTGTCGAAGCCCCTCTTTGAGTGCCTCGTTTTGGCTTTTTTCTCGGTTTCAGGGTGTCAAAACCCTCTAAGTTACTTAAAATTCCTTTTGCAATCTCTAAAACGAAAAGGTTCGAACCCTAATTTCACCATACATAAAAAAGAGCAGTCTCTCGACTACTCTTGTGGTGCCCGGCGACGTCCTACTCTCACAGGGGGAAGCCCCCAATTACCATTGGCGCTGAAGAGCTTAACTTCCGTGTTCGGCATGGGAACGGGTGTGACCTCTTCGCCATCGTCACCAGACTGTATGAAATTCAAGGGATACTGTTCCCTCAAAACTAGATAACGGTTCTTGAAAACATCGTCGATATTTAAGTGAAGTGGTTAAGTCCTCGATCGATTAGTATCTGTCAGCTCCACGTGTCACCACGCTTCCACACCAGACCTATCAACCTCATCATCTCTGAGGGATCTTACTCGCTTAACGCGATGGGAAATCTCATCTTGAGGGGGGCTTCATGCTTAGATGCTTTCAGCACTTATCCCGTCCACACGTAGCTACCCAGCTATGCTCCTGGCGGAACAACTGGTACACCAGCGGTGTGTCCATCCCGGTCCTCTCGTACTAAGGACAGCTCCTCTCAAATTTCCTGCGCCCGCGACGGATAGGGACCGAACTGTCTCACGACGTTCTGAACCCAGCTCGCGTACCGCTTTAATGGGCGAACAGCCCAACCCTTGGGACCTACTTCAGCCCCAGGATGCGATGAGCCGACATCGAGGTGCCAAACCTCCCCGTCGATGTGGACTCTTGGGGGAGATAAGCCTGTTATCCCCAGGGTAGCTTTTATCCGTTGAGCGATGGCCCTTCCATGCGGAACCACCGGATCACTAAGCCCGACTTTCGTCCCTGCTCGACTTGTAGGTCTCGCAGTCAAGCTCCCTTGTGCCTTTACACTCTGCGAATGATTTCCAACCATTCTGAGGGAACCTTTGGGCGCCTCCGTTACACTTTAGGAGGCGACCGCCCCAGTCAAACTGCCCACCTGACACTGTCTCCGGACCGGATCACGGTCCTGGGTTAGAATTTCAATACCGTCAGGGTAGTATCCCACCGACGCCTCCACCGAACCTGGCGGTCCGGCTTCTCTGGCTCCTACCTATCCTGTACAAACGATACCAAAATCCAATATCAGGCTACAGTAAAGCTCCATGGGGTCTTTCCGTCCTGTCGCGGGTAACCTGCATCTTCACAGGTACTATAATTTCACCGGGTCTCTCGTTGAGACAGTATCCAAGTCGTTGCACCTTTCGTGCGGGTCGGAACTTACCCGACAAGGAATTTCGCTACCTTAGGACCGTTATAGTTACGGCCGCCGTTTACTGGGGCTTCGATTCAGAGCTTCTCCTAATGGATAACCCCTCCTCTTAACCTTCCAGCACCGGGCAGGTGTCAGCCCCTATACTTCGCCTTACGGCTTCGCAGAGACCTGTGTTTTTGCTAAACAGTCGCTTGGATCTTTTCACTGCGGCTCTCTCGGGCTTGCACCCTATCAGAGCACCCCTTCTCCCGAAGTTACGGGGTCATTTTGCCGAGTTCCTTAACGAGAGTTCTCCCGAGCATCTTAGGATTCTCTCCTCGCCTACCTGTGTCGGTTTACGGTACGGGCACCTCTTTCCTCGCTAGAGGCTTTTCTTGGCAGTGTAGGATCAGGGACTTCGGTACTCTAGTTCCCTCGCCATCACAGCTCCGCCGTATGGTGGACGGATTTGCCTATCCACCGGCCTGACTGCTTGGACGCGCATATCCATCAGCGCGCTCTCCCTACCTTCCTGCGTCCCCCCGTTGCTCAAACGGAAAGGAGGTGGTACAGGAATATCAACCTGTTGGCCATCGCCTACGCCTTTCGGCCTCGGCTTAGGTCCCGACTAACCCTGAGCGGACGAGCCTTCCTCAGGAAACCTTGGGCTTTCGATGGAGAAGATTCTCACTTCTCTTTTCGCTACTCATACCGGCATTCTCACTTCAAAGCGCTCCACGAGTCCTTCCGGTCTCGCTTCTCAGCCCTTCGAACGCTCCCCTACCACTGTACCGTTAGGTACAATCCATAGCTTCGGTGATACGTTTAGCCCCGGTACATTTTCGGCGCAGAGTCACTCGACCAGTGAGCTATTACGCACTCTTTAAATGGTGGCTGCTTCTAAGCCAACATCCTGGTTGTCTGGGCAACTCCACATCCTTTTCCACTTAACGTATACTTGGGGACCTTAGCTGATGGTCTGGGCTGTTTCCCTCTCGACTACGGATCTTATCACTCGCAGTCTGACTCCCGTGGACAAGTTCCTGGCATTCGGAGTTTGACTGAATTCGGTAATCCTGTGGGGACCCCTAGTCCAATCAGTGCTCTACCTCCAGAACTCTCACCACGAGGCTAGCCCTAAAGCTATTTCGGGGAGAACCAGCTATCTCCGAGTTCGATTGGCATTTCACCCCTACCCACACCTCATCCCCGCACTTTTCAACGTGCGTGGGTTCGGGCCTCCATTCAGTGTTACCTGAACTTCACCCTGGACATGGGTAGATCACTCGGTTTCGGGTCTACGACAACGTACTCATGCGCCCTGTTCAGACTCGCTTTCGCTGCGGCTCCGTCTCTGCGACTTAACCTTGCACGTTATCGTAACTCGCCGGTTCATTCTACAAAAGGCACGCCGTCACCCGTTAATGGGCTCCGACTACTTGTAGGCACACGGTTTCAGGATCTCTTTCACTCCCCTTCCGGGGTGCTTTTCACCTTTCCCTCACGGTACTGGTTCACTATCGGTCACTAGGGAGTATTTAGCCTTGGGAGATGGTCCTCCCAGCTTCCGACGGGGTTTCACGTGTCCCGCCGTACTCAGGATCCACTCTGGAGGGAACGACGTTTTGGCTACAGGGCTGTTACCTCCTCTGGCGGGCCTTTCCAGACCGCTTCGCCTACGCCGTTCCTTTCTTACTCCGTATAGAGTGTCCTACAACCCCAAGAGGCAAGCCTCTTGGTTTGGGCTGTTTCCGTTTCGCTCGCCGCTACTCAGGAAATCGCGATTGCTTTCTCTTCCTCTGGGTACTAAGATGTTTCAGTTCCCCAGGTCTGCCTTCTCATACCCTATGAATTCAGGTATGGATCCTACCCCATTACGGGCAGTGGGTTCCCCCATTCGGAAATCCCCGGATCAAAGCTTACTTACAGCTCCCCGAGGCATATCGGTGTTCGTCCCGTCCTTCTTCGGCTCCTAGTGCCAAGGCATCCACCGTGCGCCCTTCATAACTTAACCACGTTATGAATGAACTTACACTTCTTACTTGTCATTAAATGACGTTTTCGATGTCTTGTTTTCAAGAATTTCATTATCTAGTTTTCAAGGAACAATGTTCTGAAAGAGAATGAGCTCTTTCAAAACTAAACAAAAGCCAAAGCGTGTTCCATGTCCATAAAGGACTCCTTAGAAAGGAGGTGATCCAGCCGCACCTTCCGATACGGCTACCTTGTTACGACTTCACCCCAATCATCTGTCCCACCTTCGGCGGCTGGTTCCAAAAGGTTACCTCACCGACTTCGGGTGTTACAAACTCTCGTGGTGTGACGGGCGGTGTGTACAAGGCCCGGGAACGTATTCACCGCGGCATGCTGATCCGCGATTACTAGCAATTCCGGCTTCATGCAGGCGAGTTGCAGCCTGCAATCCGAACTGAGAATGGCTTTATGGGATTCGCTCAACCTCGCGGTTTTGCTGCCCTTTGTACCATCCATTGTAGCACGTGTGTAGCCCAGGTCATAAGGGGCATGATGATTTGACGTCGTCCCCACCTTCCTCCGGTTTGTCACCGGCAGTCACCTTAGAGTGCCCAACTGAATGCTGGCAACTAAGATCAAGGGTTGCGCTCGTTGCGGGACTTAACCCAACATCTCACGACACGAGCTGACGACAACCATGCACCACCTGTCACTTCGTCCCCCGAAGGGGAACCTTCCATCTCTGGAAGTAGCGAAGGATGTCAAGACCTGGTAAGGTTCTTCGCGTTGCTTCGAATTAAACCACATGCTCCACTGCTTGTGCGGGCCCCCGTCAATTCCTTTGAGTTTCAACCTTGCGGTCGTACTCCCCAGGCGGAGTGCTTAATGTGTTAACGTCAGCACTGAGGGTGGAACCCCCCAACACCTAGCACTCATCGTTTACGGCGTGGACTACCAGGGTATCTAATCCTGTTTGCTCCCCACGCTTTCGCGCCTCAGCGTCAGTTACTGGCCAGAGAGCCGCCTTCGCCACTGGTGTTCCTCCATATATCTACGCATTTCACCGCTACACATGGAATTCCACTCTCCTCTCCAGTACTCAAGTCCCCCAGTTTCCAATGACCCTCCACGGTTGAGCCGTGGGCTTTCACATCAGACTTAAGAGACCGCCTGCGCGCGCTTTACGCCCAATAATTCCGGACAACGCTTGCCACCTACGTATTACCGCGGCTGCTGGCACGTAGTTAGCCGTGGCTTTCTGGTTAGGTACCGTCAAGGTACCGCCCTGTTCGAACGGTACTTGTTCTTCCCTAACAACAGAGCTTTACGACCCGAAGGCCTTCCTCACTCACGCGGCGTTGCTCGGTCAGACTTTCGTCCATTGCCGAAGATTCCCTACTGCTGCCTCCCGTAGGAGTCTGGGCCGTGTCTCAGTCCCAGTGTGGCCGATCACCCTCTCAGGTCGGCTACGCATCGTCGCCTTGGTGAGCCCTTACCTCACCAACTAGCTAATGCGCCGCGGGCCCATCTGTAAGTGATAGCCGAAGCCATCTTTTAATCCTCCTCTATGCAGAGGAGAATGTTATCCGGTATTAGCCCCGGTTTCCCGGAGTTATCCCAGTCTTACAGGCAGGTTGCCCACGTGTTACTCACCCGTCCGCCGCTGACCTCTGAGGAGCAAGCTCCTCGTTGGTCCGCTCGACTTGCATGTATTAGGCACGCCGCCAGCGTTCGTCCTGAGCCAGGATCAAACTCTCCAATAAAGTGTTTGATTGCTCATTAAATGAAATCGAAATTGATTCAGGGTTCTTATAAAAGACCCGTTTCACGCTTGGCTTTTGTTCAGTTTTCAAAGAGCTTTTTGTGCCGCTTTTTTCTTAGGCGACAATAATAAATTATAGCATCCCATCGACTGATTGTCAATAGTTTTTTTGGTGGAGCCTAGCGGGATCGAACCGCTGACCTCCTGCGTGCAAGGCAGGCGCTCTCCCAGCTGAGCTAAGGCCCCTTAATTAATCAAATGGTCGGGAAGACAGGATTTGAACCTGCGACCCCCTGGTCCCAAACCAGGTGCTCTACCAAGCTGAGCCACTTCCCGTTATATGGCGCGCCCGAGAGGAGTCGAACCCCTAACCTTCTGATCCGTAGTCAGACGCTCTATCCAATTGAGCTACGGGCGCACTTTATTATAGGTTTTGCTGTTTCGAAAATGGTGCCGAGGGCCGGACTTGAACCGGCACGGTAGTCACCTACCGCAGGATTTTAAGTCCTGTGTGTCTGCCAATTCCACCACCCCGGCATAATGGAGCGGAAGACGGGATTCGAACCCGCGACCCCCACCTTGGCAAGGTGGTGTTCTACCACTGAACTACTTCCGCATGTGGTGCGGGTGGAGGGACTTGAACCCCCACGTCGCAAGGACACTAGATCCTAAGTCTAGCGCGTCTGCCAATTCCGCCACACCCGCAATACTATATCGTTATCTAAAATGGTGAGCCATGAAGGACTCGAACCTTCGACCCTCTGATTAAAAGTCAGATGCTCTACCGACTGAGCTAATGGCTCGTAAAAGTGGTGCTGGCCAGAGGACTTGAACCCCCAACCTACTGATTACAAGTCAGTTGCTCTACCAATTGAGCTAGGCCAGCATAATGGTGGAGGATGACGGGATCGAACCGCCGACCCCCTGCTTGTAAGGCAGGTGCTCTCCCAGCTGAGCTAATCCTCCAATATATAAGCCCGGCGACGTCCTACTCTCACAGGGGGAAGCCCCCAATTACCATTGGCGCTGAAGAGCTTAACTTCCGTGTTCGGCATGGGAACGGGTGTGACCTCTTCGCCATCGTCACCAGACTGTATGAAATTCAAGGGATACTGTTCCCTCAAAACTAGATAACGGTTCTTGAAAACATCGTCGATGTTAAGTAAAGTGGTTAAGTCCTCGATCGATTAGTATCTGTCAGCTCCACGTGTCGCCACGCTTCCACACCAGACCTATCAACCTCATCATCTCTGAGGGATCTTACTCGCTTAACGCGATGGGAAATCTCATCTTGAGGGGGGCTTCATGCTTAGATGCTTTCAGCACTTATCCCGTCCACACGTAGCTACCCAGCTATGCTCCTGGCGGAACAACTGGTACACCAGCGGTGTGTCCATCCCGGTCCTCTCGTACTAAGGACAGCTCCTCTCAAATTTCCTGCGCCCGCGACGGATAGGGACCGAACTGTCTCACGACGTTCTGAACCCAGCTCGCGTACCGCTTTAATGGGCGAACAGCCCAACCCTTGGGACCTACTTCAGCCCCAGGATGCGATGAGCCGACATCGAGGTGCCAAACCTCCCCGTCGATGTGGACTCTTGGGGGAGATAAGCCTGTTATCCCCAGGGTAGCTTTTATCCGTTGAGCGATGGCCCTTCCATGCGGAACCACCGGATCACTAAGCCCGACTTTCGTCCCTGCTCGACTTGTAGGTCTCGCAGTCAAGCTCCCTTGTGCCTTTACACTCTGCGAATGATTTCCAACCATTCTGAGGGAACCTTTGGGCGCCTCCGTTACACTTTAGGAGGCGACCGCCCCAGTCAAACTGCCCACCTGACACTGTCTCCGGACCGGATCACGGTCCTGGGTTAGAATTTCAATACCGTCAGGGTAGTATCCCACCGACGCCTCCACCGAACCTGGCGGTCCGGCTTCTCTGGCTCCTACCTATCCTGTACAAACGATACCAAAATCCAATATCAGGCTACAGTAAAGCTCCATGGGGTCTTTCCGTCCTGTCGCGGGTAACCTGCATCTTCACAGGTACTATAATTTCACCGGGTCTCTCGTTGAGACAGTATCCAAGTCGTTGCACCTTTCGTGCGGGTCGGAACTTACCCGACAAGGAATTTCGCTACCTTAGGACCGTTATAGTTACGGCCGCCGTTTACTGGGGCTTCGATTCAGAGCTTCTCCTAATGGATAACCCCTCCTCTTAACCTTCCAGCACCGGGCAGGTGTCAGCCCCTATACTTCGCCTTACGGCTTCGCAGAGACCTGTGTTTTTGCTAAACAGTCGCTTGGATCTTTTCACTGCGGCTCTCTCGGGCTTGCACCCTATCAGAGCACCCCTTCTCCCGAAGTTACGGGGTCATTTTGCCGAGTTCCTTAACGAGAGTTCTCCCGAGCATCTTAGGATTCTCTCCTCGCCTACCTGTGTCGGTTTACGGTACGGGCACCTCTTTCCTCGCTAGAGGCTTTTCTTGGCAGTGTAGGATCAGGGACTTCGGTACTCTAGTTCCCTCGCCATCACAGCTCCGCCGTATGGTGGACGGATTTGCCTATCCACCGGCCTGACTGCTTGGACGCGCATATCCATCAGCGCGCTCTCCCTACCTTCCTGCGTCCCCCCGTTGCTCAAACGGAAAGGAGGTGGTACAGGAATATCAACCTGTTGGCCATCGCCTACGCCTTTCGGCCTCGGCTTAGGTCCCGACTAACCCTGAGCGGACGAGCCTTCCTCAGGAAACCTTGGGCTTTCGATGGAGAAGATTCTCACTTCTCTTTTCGCTACTCATACCGGCATTCTCACTTCAAAGCGCTCCACGAGTCCTTCCGGTCTCGCTTCTCAGCCCTTCGAACGCTCCCCTACCACTGTACCGTTAGGTACAATCCATAGCTTCGGTGATACGTTTAGCCCCGGTACATTTTCGGCGCAGAGTCACTCGACCAGTGAGCTATTACGCACTCTTTAAATGGTGGCTGCTTCTAAGCCAACATCCTGGTTGTCTGGGCAACTCCACATCCTTTTCCACTTAACGTATACTTGGGGACCTTAGCTGATGGTCTGGGCTGTTTCCCTCTCGACTACGGATCTTATCACTCGCAGTCTGACTCCCGTGGACAAGTTCCTGGCATTCGGAGTTTGACTGAATTCGGTAATCCTGTGGGGACCCCTAGTCCAATCAGTGCTCTACCTCCAGAACTCTCACCACGAGGCTAGCCCTAAAGCTATTTCGGGGAGAACCAGCTATCTCCGAGTTCGATTGGCATTTCACCCCTACCCACACCTCATCCCCGCACTTTTCAACGTGCGTGGGTTCGGGCCTCCATTCAGTGTTACCTGAACTTCACCCTGGACATGGGTAGATCACTCGGTTTCGGGTCTACGACAACGTACTCATGCGCCCTGTTCAGACTCGCTTTCGCTGCGGCTCCGTCTCTGCGACTTAACCTTGCACGTTATCGTAACTCGCCGGTTCATTCTACAAAAGGCACGCCGTCACCCGTTAATGGGCTCCGACTACTTGTAGGCACACGGTTTCAGGATCTCTTTCACTCCCCTTCCGGGGTGCTTTTCACCTTTCCCTCACGGTACTGGTTCACTATCGGTCACTAGGGAGTATTTAGCCTTGGGAGATGGTCCTCCCAGCTTCCGACGGGGTTTCACGTGTCCCGCCGTACTCAGGATCCACTCTGGAGGGAACGACGTTTTGGCTACAGGGCTGTTACCTCCTCTGGCGGGCCTTTCCAGACCGCTTCGCCTACGCCGTTCCTTTCTTACTCCGTATAGAGTGTCCTACAACCCCAAGAGGCAAGCCTCTTGGTTTGGGCTGTTTCCGTTTCGCTCGCCGCTACTCAGGAAATCGCGATTGCTTTCTCTTCCTCTGGGTACTAAGATGTTTCAGTTCCCCAGGTCTGCCTTCTCATACCCTATGAATTCAGGTATGGATCCTACCCCATTACGGGCAGTGGGTTCCCCCATTCGGAAATCCCCGGATCAAAGCTTACTTACAGCTCCCCGAGGCATATCGGTGTTCGTCCCGTCCTTCTTCGGCTCCTAGTGCCAAGGCATCCACCGTGCGCCCTTCATAACTTAACCACGTTATGAATGAACTTACACTTCTTACTTGTCATTAAATGACGTTTTCGATGTCTTGTTTTCAAGAATTTCATTATCTAGTTTTCAAGGAACAGATTCGCCGCTTTTCTTTAAGCGACAAGAATATATTATATCATCCTATTGACAGTAAAGTCAATAGTTTTTTTGGTGGAGCCTAGCGGGATCGAACCGCTGACCTCCTGCGTGCAAGGCAGGCGCTCTCCCAGCTGAGCTAAGGCCCCAAATGAAAGATATGATTTTTAAAATGGTGGGCCTAAGTGGACTCGAACCACCGACCTCACGCTTATCAGGCGTGCGCTCTAACCAGCTGAGCTATAGGCCCAAACAACCTTTACATACTCTTTCAAAACTAAACAAAAGCCAAAGCGTGTTCCATGTCCATAAAGGACTCCTTAGAAAGGAGGTGATCCAGCCGCACCTTCCGATACGGCTACCTTGTTACGACTTCACCCCAATCATCTGTCCCACCTTCGGCGGCTGGTTCCAAAAGGTTACCTCACCGACTTCGGGTGTTACAAACTCTCGTGGTGTGACGGGCGGTGTGTACAAGGCCCGGGAACGTATTCACCGCGGCATGCTGATCCGCGATTACTAGCAATTCCGGCTTCATGCAGGCGAGTTGCAGCCTGCAATCCGAACTGAGAATGGCTTTATGGGATTCGCTCAACCTCGCGGTTTTGCTGCCCTTTGTACCATCCATTGTAGCACGTGTGTAGCCCAGGTCATAAGGGGCATGATGATTTGACGTCGTCCCCACCTTCCTCCGGTTTGTCACCGGCAGTCACCTTAGAGTGCCCAACTGAATGCTGGCAACTAAGATCAAGGGTTGCGCTCGTTGCGGGACTTAACCCAACATCTCACGACACGAGCTGACGACAACCATGCACCACCTGTCACTTCGTCCCCCGAAGGGGAACCTTCCATCTCTGGAAGTAGCGAAGGATGTCAAGACCTGGTAAGGTTCTTCGCGTTGCTTCGAATTAAACCACATGCTCCACTGCTTGTGCGGGCCCCCGTCAATTCCTTTGAGTTTCAACCTTGCGGTCGTACTCCCCAGGCGGAGTGCTTAATGTGTTAACGTCAGCACTGAGGGTGGAACCCCCCAACACCTAGCACTCATCGTTTACGGCGTGGACTACCAGGGTATCTAATCCTGTTTGCTCCCCACGCTTTCGCGCCTCAGCGTCAGTTACTGGCCAGAGAGCCGCCTTCGCCACTGGTGTTCCTCCATATATCTACGCATTTCACCGCTACACATGGAATTCCACTCTCCTCTCCAGTACTCAAGTCCCCCAGTTTCCAATGACCCTCCACGGTTGAGCCGTGGGCTTTCACATCAGACTTAAGAGACCGCCTGCGCGCGCTTTACGCCCAATAATTCCGGACAACGCTTGCCACCTACGTATTACCGCGGCTGCTGGCACGTAGTTAGCCGTGGCTTTCTGGTTAGGTACCGTCAAGGTACCGCCCTGTTCGAACGGTACTTGTTCTTCCCTAACAACAGAGCTTTACGACCCGAAGGCCTTCCTCACTCACGCGGCGTTGCTCGGTCAGACTTTCGTCCATTGCCGAAGATTCCCTACTGCTGCCTCCCGTAGGAGTCTGGGCCGTGTCTCAGTCCCAGTGTGGCCGATCACCCTCTCAGGTCGGCTACGCATCGTCGCCTTGGTGAGCCCTTACCTCACCAACTAGCTAATGCGCCGCGGGCCCATCTGTAAGTGATAGCCGAAGCCATCTTTTAATCCTCCTCTATGCAGAGGAGAATGTTATCCGGTATTAGCCCCGGTTTCCCGGAGTTATCCCAGTCTTACAGGCAGGTTGCCCACGTGTTACTCACCCGTCCGCCGCTGACCTCTGAGGAGCAAGCTCCTCGTTGGTCCGCTCGACTTGCATGTATTAGGCACGCCGCCAGCGTTCGTCCTGAGCCAGGATCAAACTCTCCAATAAAGTGTTTGATTGCTCATTAAATGTAAATCGAAATTGATTCAGGGTTCTTATAAAAGACCCGTTTCACGCTTGGCTTTTGTTCAGTTTTCAAAGAGCTGAATGGTTTGTTTTTGTCCAACCATTTTTGTGTTTGTCGCTTATTGGCGACTTTATTAATGTACCACATCACTTTGTCGATGTCAACAAAGAATTTTATCGTGTGTTGTCGCGAAAACAGTTTTTCCAACGACGAAAAATAATATACCATCTTTTTAAGTTTCAATCAATACATTTTTCAAAAATAGTTTTATGAATTTAATTCCACTCAATTGACTAACAAAAAACAGGGCGCGATCCAACCTTCAGGATCAGCCCTGTTTATAATAAGCAATTCTATTTATTTCTCATTTGTGGGAAAAGCAGAACGTCCCGGATCGATGGAGAGTTGGTCAACAGCATTACGACACGGTCGATTCCGATTCCAAGTCCACCTGTAGGCGGAAGACCATATTCAAGCGCCTCGATGAAATCTTCATCCATCATATGCGCTTCATCGTTTCCTTCTTCACGTTCTTTTAACTGACCTTCAAAACGCTCGCGTTGATCGATTGGATCATTGAGCTCGGTAAAGGCATTAGCATGTTCACGCCCCACAATGAAGAGTTCGAAGCGGTCCGTAAATCGTGGGTCGTCAGCATTTTTCTTCGCCAATGGAGAAATCGCAACTGGATGGCCATAAATAAATGTAGGTTGAATGAGCTTCTCTTCTACGAAGTGTTCGAAGAATTCATTGACGACATGTCCGAATGACATCGTTTCTTGAATAGGAACATTATGTTCTTTAGCAAGGGCACGCGCTTCTTCGTCACTCATTTCTTTCCAGAAATCTACACCTGTGTGTTCTTTAACTGCGTCAACCATATGGATACGCGTCCATTCTGGTTTGAGGTCGACTTCATGATCCCCATAAGTGATCGTCGTTGTACCGAGCACTTCTTGGGTAACATGGGCAATAAGATTCTCTGTCAGAGTCATGACGTCTTTATAATCCGCATAAGCCTCATAAAGCTCCATCATCGTAAACTCCGGGTTATGGCGGGTGGAAACACCTTCATTACGGAATACACGGCCGATTTCATATACTCTTTCCATTCCGCCGACGATCAATCGCTTCAAATGGAGTTCGATGGCAATACGCATATAAAGCTCCATATCAAGTGAATTGTGATGGGTGATGAATGGACGAGCTGACGCTCCACCAGGGATCGAGTGCATTGTCGGTGTTTCTACTTCCAGGTAGCCGTTGTCATCGAGATACCGTCTCATCGATTGCAGGATTTTGCTTCGAGTGATGAATGTATCTTTCACTTCTGGATTCATGATCAGGTCGACATAACGCTGACGATAGCGCTGCTCGATATCTTTTAAACCATGGTGCTTGTCCGGCAGTGGACGGAGAGCTTTTGACAACAAGGAAAAGTCTGTCACTTTTACGGAAAGCTCCCCTACCTTCGTTTTGAACGCTACCCCTTTGACTCCGACAATATCACCGATGTCGATCGAGTTGAACAAATCATATTGCTCTTCTCCAACTGCGTCCTTACGCACATAGAGTTGAATTTGTCCGGTCAAATCCTGGATATGAGCAAAGCCGGCCTTTCCTTTTCCACGTTTTGTCATGATACGACCTGCAAGGGTTACTTCGTGGTTTTGTTCTGTCAGGTCTTCCTTAGAAATCTCTCCGAAATTTTTTTGCATCGATTCTGCAGTATGTGTACGATCGAAGCGGTGTCCGAAAGGATCGATCCCAAGGTTTCGTAATGTGTTCAATTTCTCGCGCCGAACGAGCAACTGGTCATTTAATTCGACGTCTTGACTCATCTCTATCACTCCTAAAGTTACCTATTTCACATCTAGAATGTTATAACGAATCGTATCCCCGTAAAGCGTAATTCGAATATCATCGCCCTTTTTTCTTAAAAGAAGTTCCCGTATTTTCGTAACGGCGAAGCTTCAACAGGATGTACGAGTTTATATGTTTCAATTTCATCTAAAAAAGGATCGAAAAGCGTCACCATTGATCCGAGGATGACAGTTTCGCTCATCTTGTTTTCAGGGATTGGTTTAGCAGAATACAAAAGTTGTTCCAGGTCGGTGATCCGTTGTTTGTAAAATTGCTTTTCCTCATCCTTCAGGGAGGAAGCATTTCCGAAAGGGTCTTCCTGCTTTCATAAACATCGATCAATTCCGCCGCTAACATCTTGATGCCTTCACTCGTGAGTCTGGTTAATTCTTTACTCATACTAATCTTCCTAATCAATAGGTAATCGTGTGTAGACACCAAGAGGTATGTAAACAGTATTCTCTAAGAGAACACTGTTATCCTACTTTAACTTGTTTAGCTTCTACTTCTTCTACATAATCCATGAGAACTTGTTCCATAAGATCACGGGATTCGAGTTCCATGATTTTATTTCGGACTTTCGCATTTTTCGGCAGTCCTTTTAAATACCACACTGCATGTTTACGCATTTCTTTGATTGCGACGTCCTCACCTTTCAGGGCAATCAAGCGATCAAGGTGCAGCATACATACCTTCATTTTTTCACGTGGTGTCGGATCACCATGCAGTTCCCCTGTTTCAAGGTACTGGACCGTCCGATAAAGCATCCAAGGATTTCCGAGTGCGCCGCGCCCGATCATGACTGCATCACAGCCTGTCGTTTCAAGCATACGCTTTGCATCCTGCGGTGTAGTTACATCCCCATTGCCGATGACTGGAATGGAGACAGACTCCTTCACATCACGGATGATATCCCAGTTGGCTTTTCCTTCATACATTTGTACCCTTGTACGCCCGTGCAGTGCGACGGCTTTACCGCCAGCTTCCTCGATCGCTTGCGCATTCTCGACAGCAAGGATATGGTCTTCATCCCAACCCATTCGCATCTTGACCGTAACAGGTTTTTTCACCTCGGGCACGACGGCCGCGACCATGTCGTGGATTTTCTGTGGATCCAACAACCATTTCGCTCCCGCGTCACACTTAGTGATTTTAGGTACTGGACAACCCATGTTGATGTCAATGATATCAGCATTTGTATAATCATCAACATACTTGGCCGCTTCTACAAGGGATTCCTTCTCACCACCGAAGATTTGTAGACTAAGCGGTCTTTCGCGTTCATCTACATAAAGCATCCGCATCGTTTTATCATTTTTATGCAAGATTCCCTTGTCACTGACCATCTCTGCACAAACAAGACCTGCACCGAATTCTTTCCCGATCAGACGAAAGGCCGGGTTACAAACGCCTGCCATCGGGGCAAGCACGACACGATTATTCAGTTTGATGTCACCGATCTGAAACATTTTCTTCACCTCTTTACGTTAAATGTACTTTCTCAGGAGAAAGTTCCTCTACTGATATATTAAGAGCCTCTGCGACTTTGTGGATTTGAGCCTGATCCGGTTTTCGGTTCCCGCGTTCAATTTCACCGAGAATCGAAACGGAAATGTTTATCTTTTCGGCGAGTCCTTCCTGTGTGTAGCCTTTCAATTTTCGAAAAGCCCGAATTCGCCTTCCCCATTGTTCCGCTTCCATACGTTTACTCCTTTTTTGTCAATTCGGTCTTCGATGATCGTCGAAAAGTTTTCATCCGTATGTGGAAAATGCAAATCTGGTTGCAGCTCATAAAGCGGAATCATCACAAATCCTCTTTCGAGCATTCTAGGGTGTGGGATTTTTAGTTCTTCTGTTTGTATATTCTCTTGATTATACAATAAAATGTCAAGGTCTATCGTACGCGGACCCCAGTGTATCTCACGTGTACGCTTTAAAGCTTGTTCGATCGATTGAAGCTTGTCGAGTAACATAAATGGCGAGAGCTCTGTCTGAACCTTTGCGACAATGTTTAAAAAGGCTTCCTGGTCTGTATATCCTACAGGTTCTGTCTCATAAATGGATGATGTCTTTTCGACTTGCGTTCCTTCAAGTTGGTCTATCTCTTTCAGGGCGATCTTCAAAAAGCTTTGCCGATTCCCCATATTGGAGCCTAATGCAATGTATACATCATTCATGATCTAGACCTCTTGATTTCGATCGCCACTGAATCATAGTGGCCCGGGATCGGCGGGTCCGGCTTGATGACTTTGACGGTACAAGCTGAAACGATCTCGAATTTTCCAAGGACCGCCTGGGCAATCTCTTCTGTCAGCTTTTCAACCAATTTCCTTGGTTCCCCTTCTACCAGTCCTTTTGTCAGTTCATACGCTTGTCCGTAATCGACGGTACTTTCGATATCATCTGATATTGCTGCTTCTGAGAGGTCGCACTCAAGCACAAGATCGACATTGAATCGTTGTCCGAGCTTTTGTTCTTCAGGATATACACCGTGATAACCGTAAAATTTCATGTTATTGATATAGATCTTATCCATTTTGAACCGCTCCCTTCTTCATTAACATCGCATCCATCATCATTGCCATACGCTTATTTTCCAGCACATCATGCACACGCACGAGTTGGCAGCCTTTCTGGATACCGAGACAAGTCGTTGCACCAGTTCCTTCCATCCGTTCATTCGTTTCTGTCTGAAGCACGCGTCCGATAAATGATTTCCGGGAAGTTCCGAGGATTACAGGATAACCGAGTGTTGTCAACACTTCTAGGTTCGACATGACGTCCAAGTTGTCCTCATAGGTTTTCGCAAAGCCTATGCCTGGGTCTAAGATGATGTTTTCATCTTTCACACCTGCCTCTTTCACAACGGCAATGCTTTCTCTCAAGTCACGAGCGATATCCGACATCAAGTGATCGTAATTCTTATCCTCCCGGTTATGCATCAAGATGATTGGCACTTGATAGTCTGCTGCGACTTGCGCCATGTTCGAATCAGCTTTTGCTCCCCATACATCATTGATGATATTCGCTCCTGCTTCGATCGCTTGCTTTGCAACTTCTGCTTTATACGTATCGATGGAAATAGGCACGTCTACGGCTTCTCTTACCGCTTTTATGATCGGAACCACTCGTTCCAATTCCTCTTCGACGGTCACTTTGTCAGCTCCAGGGCGTGTGGATTCACCACCGATATCGATGATGTCAGCTCCAGCATCGACCATTGCTTTGGCGTGGCTTACTGCTTGATCGAGTGAATCGTAATTGCCACCATCTGAAAAAGAATCAGGTGTAACGTTCAAAATCCCCATGATCCTTGTCTGATCGTTAAGGTCGACAGTCGTATCATGGAACTGGATCATCCATGGCTGATGTTTCACATCCTCAAATTTCAAGAGACTATCGATTTCAGCGCCTAATTGAGCGACATCCTGAAAGTCGCTCTCAAGCAATTGCTTCACCGCAATCTCAATTCCATAAGGGTTTCCAAGAATCAGCGCATGAGTTTGGTCAGCCTCCAGCTGTTCAGCGTCTTCATGGATGATACACTCCTGCCCATGAAGTAACAGCGTCTGTTTCACCTGCCAAGCGGCCTTCAAAGGTACCTCCTCAACACGGATGACAGTTTTGCTTTCGATCAACCGTTTCCGCCGTACGCTTTCGATCTTGGCCCCAACAGACATCAGTTCGTTCATCGCCTCTGTTTCATTTTTCGGATATATGAAAATCGGGTTGTATTTCATCGATAAAATCCTTTCTAGTGTGCTCAAAGCTTATTACGATCCGCTTTGTAACAATCGAACAATTCGTTTGTGATTCTTCTGTTTTTTCCTCGAAAAGTTTTGTCATCGATCTTGTCGATTGCTATGATCTCTTGAACCGAATTTGTCATGAAGCATTCATCAGCCTCGAGCAAATGGTCTTTTTTAAATTTTCCGGTTTGCACGTGGATCCCTAGCCTTTTGCAAAGTGTAAGCACGTATTGCCTTGTTATGCCGTTTAAAATTCCAGTATCCACTGAAGGGGTGTAGAGAGTCTCATCCTTCCGCCAAAATAAGTTCGAGGTGACCCCTTCTGCAACATATCCTTCGTTCGTAAGGAAAATCCCTTCGATTGCCGGGTCGTCAAGTTCCTGTTTGGCAAGAAGGTTATTTAAAAAGTGATGGGATTTCCAACGGATATGGCCTTCAGGTGTATTACGCCGAATCGTCAACACTTTCGCTTCTTTATTCTGTACCGTTTCAGGTGCCTCGGACAACGCTCCGCCATATACCATTAACGTCGGTTCGGCGAACTCGAGTGTCCTTAATGCTGGGGCACCTTTGCCAGCTGATATGTTAAGGCGTATCGACGCATTTATCCATCTATTCAATTGCAGCAGCTGGCTGATGATATTTTCCACTTCTTTTTTCTCTACTGTCTTTCGGATAGCCATATTACCCAATGCATTATTCATTCTTTCCAAATGATCTTCCAACAAAAAGGGACAGCCATTATAAATTCGAAAGGTTTCAAAAACACCAATTCCGTATAAATACCCATAATCGAATGGTGAAATCGCAGCTTCTGTATCTTTTACATAATCCCCATTCAAATAGATGTACATGCCATTTCACGTCCATAGCTGTTCATAAAATTACGTAAAAGCTGCTTTCCGTCTGCCGTCATAATTGATTCTGGATGGAATTGCACTCCTTCGATCGGCAATGACCTATGACGCAGGCCCATGATTTCCCCTTCCGCTGTTTCTGCTGTTATTTCCAGACAGTCAGGCAGCGTCTCGCGCTCAACGATCAAGGAATGGTAGCGTGTCGCGATGATTTCATCAGACAATCCTTCATAAAGGGTTTTACCATCATGTCCGATCGGTGATGTCTTCCCATGCATCAAGCGTTCAGCACGGGCGACTTTGCCTCCGAATACCTGGGCAATCGATTGATGCCCAAGGCAAACACCGAGGATCGGAATTTTACCGGCGAAATGTTCGATCACTGCCAAGCTGATTCCTGCTTCGTTCGGACTGCAAGGACCCGGGGATATCATCAAATAGCTCGGGTTCAACTCTTCAATTTCTTGTATGGTTATTTCATCATTACGCCTCACGATCAGTTCTTCTCCAAGTTCGCCTAAATATTGGACGAGATTATAGGTGAAAGAATCGTAATTATCGATCATGACTATCATGGGCTACACCTTCTTCAACATTTCTTGTTCGCTAAGTTCTTTTGCATGCCATAACGCCTTTGCCTTTTTCAGGCTTTCCTTGAATTCCGCTTTCGGTTCAGAATCGATGACAATTCCGGCTCCAGCCTGAACATGAGCGATACCATCCTTACAGATCATCGTACGGATTGCAATATTGAGCTCGGTATCCCCATCAAACCCGATCCAACCGATTGAGCCGGTATAAACGCCTCTTCTGACAGGCTCAAGTTCTTCAATGATTTCCATCGTCCTTACTTTAGGGGCCCCTGTGATGGTCCCTCCTGGAAATGTTGCACGGATCAAATCGATGGTATTCCGATCAGGATGAATTTCTCCTTGGACATTCGAAACGATATGCATGACGTGGGAATACTTTTCAATCACCATGAATTCATTCACTTCTACTGTCCCATATCGGCATACCCGGCCCAAATCATTTCGTTCCAGATCCACTAGCATGACGTGTTCTGCACGCTCTTTTTCGTTCTCGATCAATGTTTTTGCAAGTGACGCATCTTCTACAGGATCTTTCCCTCGCGATCTGGTTCCGGCAATTGGCCTCGTGCTGACATGGTCGCCTTTCTTTTTGACAAGCAGTTCCGGCGATCCATTGACGAGCTGAAACTCTGGTGTTTGGAAAAATCCCATATATGGCGATGGATTGAAATCTCGTAAATGCTCATAAATGTCGATTGGAGCGGATTGCAAAGGCTGCGATTGTCGAACCGATAAGTTCACCTGGAATACATCGCCGCTGCGAATGTATTCCTGAACCTGACGCACCGCCGATTTGAATTGCTCCTCATCCATTGAATATTGTAATTCCTCTGATTCTAGCTTATTGATAGTCCTAGCTGTGGAACCCATTCGTTTAAAGTCTCCGAGCCACAGTTTCTCCATTTCTTCAAGTTTTGCGATGCCAGCCTTACGTTCCACTTCAGGGACGTGTGACACAAATGTAAGCTTGTTAAGCTGTTTATCAATTACGATAAAGTCCTCAAAAATCAAGAAATAGACATCGGGCATCTCTACATCGTCGAGCGTCTCTTCTGGGAGCTTTTCAATCTGTCTTGCGACGTCATAGCTGACATAACCGATCGCCCCGCCTTTAAAATCAGGCAGATCTGTTTCTTCAGTTTCGTTTACAATTTTATAAGTCTGCAGGTGATTTTGAACGAGGTCGAGCAAATCTCCCTCTTTTGTTTCTGTCCCGAGTTTTGACTGAATCACTAGCTTATGTCCCTTGCCCGTCAATACTGCAGAAGGAGTAACACCGATTATGTGGTACCTTCCACCTCGGCCGCTTTCCAACAGGACATGGTGTTGTTCATTTGAACTTATATATTTATATCGATCAAACCAGTTTTCCGGATAATCGTTAATGGTCTTCGTTAACCGAACTCTTTTAACTTGCATAGAAGTCCTCTCCTACCTTCAATTTCCTCTTTCATTGTACATGAAGAAAGAAGGGATGACACGTAAAAACAGTCTCCAGTTCTTTACAATTCCAATTATCAGGAGGGTACTTTTGAGTGTCCGATATATCAAGTATTTGTCCGATGAAAAGGGGAGTGTGTCCGGTAACACAGTAAGAAAGAACTGCTGCTCTAAAACCCGAAAAAAACAGAAAAAAGGCTGACAACTCGTCAGCCTTCAATCTTGATCTTTATTCTTCTTCAAATTGGTAAAGCGGTGTGCTTAGGTAACGCTCTCCATTACTTGGGATGACTGCAAGCACTTTTTTACCTTTCCCAAGTTCTTTCGCGACTTTCAATGCTGCAGCTATGGCTGCACCAGAAGAAATTCCACCTAAAAGGCCTTCTTCTCTCGCTGATTTCCGTGCATATTCAAACGATTCCTCTGTTGAAATCGTCAATACTTCGTCATAAAGAGAGGTATCCAAGATGGATGGCACAAATCCAGCACCGATTCCTTGGATTTTGTGGGGGCCTGGTTTGCCGCCTGATAGTACAGGTGAGTCCTTCGGTTCTACTGCATATAGTTTGATTGATGGATACTTATCCTTAAGGACTTGACCAGCACCTGTGATCGTCCCGCCTGTTCCGATTCCAGAAACAAACGCATCTAGCTGATCACCCATTTGTTCTACGATTTCTTTTCCGGTTGTATTTTTATGAACTTCTGGATTCGCTTTGTTCATAAATTGCTGCGGCATGAAATAGTCATGTTCTTTCGAAAGTTCTTCCGCTTTAGCGATTGCGCCTTTCATCCCTTCTGCTCCAGGCGTCAGCACAAGCTCTGCTCCATAAGCGCGGAGGAGATTACGGCGTTCCATGCTCATTGTGTCCGGCATGACAAGTATGGTTCGATATCCTTTTGCTGCCGCGACCATCGCAAGTCCGATCCCTGTATTTCCACTGGTCGGCTCGATGATCGTATCTCCAGCTTTCAGAGCACCGTCTTTCTCAGCAGCTTCAATCATCGATTTTGCAATCCGATCTTTTACACTGCTTCCAGGGTTCATGAATTCTAGCTTCAAGTAAACTTCTGCATCATTTTCCCCTGTCAACCGGTTCAGTTTGACAATCGGTGTTTCTCCAATTAAATCAACAATGGTATTTCCTACTCTCATCCCTTTCAACTCCTTCAATTCCTAGTATTTTCATAGGAATAACACTGAATCTATGATACCATTATCAGAATTTTAATTCAATTAATGAGGTCATTCGTACTCCCACTTTACGTCGAGTTCCTTCCAAAGCTGCTCTGGATTGAAAGTCGTATCCATTTGGTGAATCGCCAATTGCCTTTTAATCTGGCTTTTCACTTCATCAAATTCGTACTTGTTTCCAGGTTTCATATCGTGAAGCAATACGATTCCGTACCCATCCTCTGTTTGAATGGGACTGCTCCATTCGCCTTTTTCAAGTTCGGTGATGGCATCAAAATAGGCCGGTTCAACATAATTACTCGAAGTATCGACCCATCCCATCGCTCCTCCGCTGGGACCAGAAAACTCATCGATCGATCTTTCTCTGGCAAGCGTGGAAAAAGAAGAACCATTCTCTAGCTCTTCCAGTACTCGATTTGCCTCTTCCTCTGTCTTTACGATAATCTGAGAGATCTGATATAGAGGTTTAAGATCGTAAAGGTGTTGATTCTCTTTATAATATTTACGCAGTTCATCCTCATTGATGACGACATCTTTAGTGATCAATTCTTCCAAAAGGATGGCATGCTCGATTTCTTCCTTCAGTTGTTTTCCGTCCATGACCTGGATGTCGGGGTGTTCATGGGCATCCGCACCAGCCCCGACCATTCTTTGGTACAGTTCGATTTCGCGAGTCAATTCTTCATCCGACACAGTAATATCATGTTTATTGGCAAGCTGCTCGACAACCTTCTTATCGATCATTTGCTTCAATACGTCTTTCCCGTACCTTTTCTTCAGCAGTTCGCCCCATTCGTTTTCTGAAATGGACTCATTCCCGACTTGGGCTACACTGCCGGAAAGATCCATAAGGAGGTTTCCCCCTTGTTCACCAGAAGCATCACTGCTAGCCTTAGTGAACAAAATGATCGACCCGATGTTCGTGATTAAGAGCAGAACAATCACACCGATTAAAATTTTCCGGTTCATCCATTCTTCTCCTTACGGGCTTCCTCAAGAAGCGCTTCCAAATCCTCTTTTGTAAAATGATACGTTTCATTGCAGAAATGACAATTGGCATCAGCTTTTCCATCCTCGACGATCATATCTTGAATTTCCTTTTCACCAAGACTGACGATTGCATCTGCAAAACGTTCCCTCGAACAGCTGCATGAAAATGAAACAGGTGATTTAGATAAGATTTTTACATTTTCTTCACCTAACACGTTATATAACATTTGTTCAGGTGTATCACCTGCGTCGATCATCTTCGAAACGGGATCGGTATTCTCCAGCCTTTTTTCGATGAACGTGATCATTTCCTCCTGTGCCCCAGGCATTACTTGTATGACAAATCCTCCTGAAGCGAGAATCGTATTGTCCGGATTTACAAGGACCCCTACTGCCACAGCAGAAGGAATTTGCTCAGAGGATACGAAATAATACGTAAAATCTTCTCCCAGTTCCCCTGATACTAAGGGAACTTGTCCAGTGAAGTTTTCCCTCATGCCAAGGTCCTTGACGACGGATATGTGACCATTTTTCCCGACGGCCCGGGCTACATCAAGTTTTCCATGCTGGTTCAAGTCAAAATGGACGTTCGGGTTTGAAACATATCCTCTTGTTTCCCCTTTGGCGTTCGCATCCACAATAATGGCTCCGATTGGTCCGCCACCTTCAATTTTCACGGTTAATTTATTACTGTCACCTTTTAACATTGATGCTATCATTGTAGATGCTGTCATGGCACGCCCCAGTGCGGCAGAAGCTGTAGGCAAGGTTTTTTGGCGTCGTTGTGCTTCACTTATCATTTCTGTTGTATCTACAGCAAAAGCCCTGATATTCCCATCAAAGGCTAATGCTTTTACTAAGTAATCGGACATGGAGAATCTCCTTCCTTAATGAAATTCTGTATTCTTGTGATAAATCAATTGCAAGCCTTTCAATGTTAGGAAAGGATCGACCACATCAATGACGGAAGTTTCCTTTCCGATCAAATTGGCCAGGCCGCCAGTCGCTATTACCAATGGTTCCTCGTCAGCTTGCATTTTCATTCGATTTACAATGCCTTCTACTTGCCCGACATATCCATAAAAAATACCGGCTTGCATGGCACTGACTGTATTTTTTCCTATAATGTGGTCAGTTTTCATGATCTCTATTCGAGGAAGTTTAGCTGCATGTGTATAAAGGGCTTCCGTAGAAATGCTGATCCCAGGTGAAATCGCACCACCTAAGTAGTTTTTGTTTTTATCGATATAGCAATACGTGGTCGCTGTACCAAAATCGACGATGATCAGCGGTGAATCGTATTCATGTAATGCCGCAACTGCATTGACGATACGATCGGCACCGACTTCCCTCGGATTTTCAGTCTTTATGTTCAATCCAGTCTTGATTCCCGGCCCTATGATTAGCGGCTTAAGATTAAAGTACTTCTCACACATTTTTTCAAGCGGGAACATCAATGGAGGTACTACTGATGAAAGGATGATTCCATCAATGTCATTAAAATCAAGCCCAACATGAGTCAATAAATTTGAAATGAACATTCCATATTCATCTTCAGATTTTTTACGGCTTGTACCAACGCGCCAATGATATTTAAGATCGTCCCCTTCATAAATCCCGAGTACGATATTTGTATTCCCTATATCCATTACTAAAATCATGTCATTCCCCACTATCTATACAAATTCTATCTTTAGTTATAACACAAACCCTTGTCGAAAACACCAAGAATAAGCTCGGAACATAACGTGGGACCGATAGCAAAAAAGGACCTGAGCATGAACGCTTTCTTCACTCAGGTTTTTCTTATATTGTCTTATTATGATTTTGCAAAGCCTTTTAATAAAGCGTAAAAGACTACCAAAGTCAAAAGTATCGTAATAGAGCCAAACTTTATACTTATCTCTGAAAAAAGATGCCCACAAGGAGAGTCCTGCAAAACGAATACAGTAACTGGAAAAAGCGCCCTTCGGGGCGTTTTTTGATATGATGAAAGAAAAATGCAAAGGAATTGGATAAATGTTAAAAGATCAATATCAAGAAACTCTTTCCTTTCATGCCGAGTTGTACAATTTAATACCAGAAGATCACCTATTAAAGAAAATCGATAAGGTGGTTGATTTTTCATTTATATATGACCTTACGAAGGAATCATATTGTATGTATTACGGACGACCAGCGACTGAACCAGAGTTACTACTTCGAATTCTTCTCATCCAGACCTTATATGATTTATCCGATGATCAAGTCATTCAAGATGCCAATTTACATTTAGCTTATAAGTGGTTTTTACGATTGAATCCCGAAAGTTCTTTACCCCATCCTACACAATTAAGTCGATTTCGAAACCATCGATTAGGAGCTAATCGTGTAGAGGAAGTATTGGAAGAACTCGTCAAGCAGTGCCAGGAAAAAGGGATCATCCAATCGAAAGCACTCATTTTAGATTCTACACATGCCCAAGCAAACGCAAGTAAGCGTTCGCCTCTACAAGTGCTAACAAAAGCAGCTTCAAGGCTCTCCAGAGCCGTTAAAAAACAACATACCAAACTACATAAAAAATTACCTAAAGCTCCAAAGCTTAATGATATTCCAGAGGAAGAACAAGCTAAAGAAATGCTTCGGTATTTAGCCCATTTAGGTGAACAAATCGAACAGGCTCTTCCAGATGCGGAAGGCGCGATAAAGGATAAGCTGGAGACCGCAAAGAGAATTGTCGAAGACGAAAGGCTTCTTTCGAAGAAAGGGATTCTGTCAGCAGTAGACCCGGATGCGCGTTTTGGATGGAAGTCTACTACAAAATCCTTTTATGGTTATAAGAATCATCTTGCGATGACCGAAGAAGAAATTATTACGGGTGTTCAGGTCACTCCAGGAAATGTAGATGACGGTAAGCAATTAAAAGAATTAGTGAACCAATCTAAAGCTGGTGGAATGGAAGTTAACGAAATTCTCGCTGATACGGCTTACTCATCTAAGCATAATTTATCCTACTTACAACAAAATTTAATCACAGCATCCATCCCACTCAATCCATCTGTTTATGGAGCACGAGAAGAGGACAACTTTCAATATGATAAAGAAAGAGATCAAGTGATTTGTCCAGCAGGACACCATAGTATTCGAAAAGCTCGAACGGGTAAAAAAGATACTGGAACAAACCAAATGAACACTTTTTATTTTGACGTTGATATATGTAAAGAATGTCCGTTAAAAGAAGGGTGTTATAAAGAGGGGAAAAAATCAAAAACATACTCCATTCGGATCATTTCTGAAGAACATCAACAACAAATGAAGTACTTAGACTCGGAAGAGTATCAAGAACGGAAAAAGGTACGTCCATCTATAGAGCATAAGAATGCGGAATTAAAAAGATTCCATGGGTTAACCAGGGCGAAATACCGTGGTTTATTAGGTATGAAAATACAAACCTATCTCTCGGTGTTCGCTGTAAACATTAAAAGAATGACAAAATTATTACCACAAAATGAGCTGGGAAAGTGTAATATCAGCCCATACTTCTTGAAACATGTAAAAATCCACCAGAAAGTTAAGATCAACTTTTCTAACTGGTGGATTTTTCTCTATTAAAGATTTTTTCGCCCTATTTTGCAGGACTCTCACAAGAGGGGCATCTTTTTGGATATTATTCTTTATGATCTGAATCTGAATCCTTTGGTTCAACCGAGTCTTCAGAAGTTTCTTCCTTTTTTGTGATGTTGACTTTCACATCATCAGAGGAATCAGTCTGCTTCTTCGGATATTCGTATCCCTCAGGCATTTGACCTGTTTCGAATAGGGATTTGATTTGTCCGCTGTCAAGCGTTTCAACCTCTTTCAACGTCTCAGCGACCAAATTCAATTTGTCCTGGTGCTGGACAAGGATTTCCTTACAGTGGTCATACGCTTCCTTGATGATCTTCTGAATTTCAAGATCTATTTCATGAGCAATCGCATCACTGTAGTTTTGTTCATTTTGAATGTCACGGCCCAGGAATACATTACCGCCTTGACCTTGACCGAATTGCATCGGACCAAGCTTTTCACTCATCCCGAACTCAGTGACCATTCGGCGAGCGATGCTTGTTGCACGCTGGAAGTCGTTACTTGCTCCAGTACTTGATTCATTGAATGTGATTTCCTCAGCAACACGTCCACCAAGTAATCCAGTGATTTTATCCACCAATTCAGGTTTCGT
Source organism: Pseudalkalibacillus sp. A8 (assembly GCF_045920555.1). NCBI lineage: Bacteria > Bacillati > Bacillota > Bacilli > Caryophanales > Fictibacillaceae > Pseudalkalibacillus > Pseudalkalibacillus sp. A8. Next base: position 99,818 of record NZ_CP174509.1, on the reverse strand, counting down.
CATGAAATAACGGTCTTCTTTCGGCAAGGTTACAGCATATCCGCCAGCCTGACCGCGAGGAACGATGGTAACTTTATGGACAACTTCTGCATTATCAAGCACAAGGCCGATAATCGTATGCCCCGCTTCGTGATAGGCAACGATATTCTTTTCCTTTTGGGAAATGACACGACTCTTCTTAGCAGGACCGGCAATAACACGATCCGTTGCTTCATCGATGTCTTCCATATCGATTTTCTTTTTATTATGACGGGCAGCGACCAGGGCTGCTTCATTCAACAGGTTCTCAAGGTCAGCTCCGGAGAATCCTGGAGTACGCATTGCAATCGTTTTTATGTCGACTGATTCTGCTAAAGGTTTGTTGCGAGCGTGTACTTTAAGTACTGCTTCACGGCCCTTGACATCAGGTCGGCCGACTGGAATTTGACGGTCAAAACGACCTGGACGCAATAATGCAGGATCCAAAATATCTGGTCTGTTGGTAGCAGCTACGATGATGATTCCTTCGTTTGCACTGAAACCATCCATTTCAACAAGCAACTGGTTCAAGGTTTGTTCACGTTCATCGTGACCTCCACCGAGTCCTGCGCCACGTTGACGACCTACAGCATCAATTTCATCAATGAAAATGATACAAGGTGAGTTTTTCTTAGCGTTTTCAAATAAATCACGGACACGGGAAGCCCCGACACCGACGAACATCTCGACGAAATCAGAACCACTGATCGAGAAGAACGGTACCCCAGCCTCACCGGCTACAGCTTGAGCAAGTAATGTCTTACCTGTTCCTGGAGGTCCTACGAGGAGGACACCCTTCGGTATCCGCGCACCGAGTGCGGCGAATTTACGAGGATCTTTCAAGAATTCGACAACCTCGACCAATTCTTGCTTCTCTTCATCTGCACCAGCTACGTCTTTGAATGTGACTTTCTTCTTTTCTTCACTGTATAGCTTCGCCTTACTTTTACCAAAATTCATGACACGGCTGCCGCCGCCCTGAGCTTGATTAAGAAGGAAGAAGAATAAAATGAATATGATGACAAACGGAATAATGGAGGTAAAGAAGGTTACCCAACCGCTAGTTCCCTCTGCTTCTTTTACTTCTATTTCAACATTTGCCTCTTCCAACTGAGCTAGGACATCCCTACTCATCTCAGGCGGAATGTTTGTTGTGAAGGACGTTTCATCGTCATAAGCCGTCAGTTTACCTTGAAGTACCAGAACCTGGTTCTTAGGCTGCATTGTAAGAGACTCTACTTCACCATTTTGTAGAGCTTCAGTGAATTGATCGTATCTTAATTGTTTAACGTCGTTGTTGTTGCCATTGAAGAAACTGACGATCCCAACAACGACAAGGAATATTAGCAAATAAAATATTGTATTTCTGAAGATGCGATTCATCCCTTACCTCCTCTCGCATACGAGCAAATCATAATTTATAGTATCATATCTGTTCACTAATTCACAACTCATTGGCCTTGGTAGATTTCCGGTTTTAATACGCCGATATATGGCAGGTTTCGATAACGCTCTGCAAAGTCTAATCCATACCCTACTACGAACGCATCCGGTACGATAAATCCAGCAGTATCCGGTTTCAAATCGACTTTCCTTCCAGTCGGTTTATCCAGCAAAGTGACAATCTTGATCGACTTCGCTTTCCGGTGCTTGAACAACTCCACTAAATAGTTAAGTGTCAGCCCGCTGTCTATGATGTCTTCCACGATCAAGATATCCCGACCTTCAATGGAAGTATTCAAATCCTTGATTATCTTTACCTCACCAGAAGACACTGTAGAATTTCCATAACTTGATACATCCATGAAATCAAGTTCCACATGGATATCCATCCGTTTTACAAGATCGGCCATGAATGGCAAAGCTCCTTTTAAAACACCGATTACAAGCGGAAAACGATCTCTGTATTCATCTGATAATTGCGATGCGAGCTCATGCACCTTAGTTTGGATTTCATCTTCTGAAATCAAGATCTCCTGCATATCATTTCTCATAAGTATGTATTCCTCCTAGACCTCATGCCTGGTATTTTGAAAATATAGAGACATCCATTGATCATCGGTACCATCAGCTGGTCCTAAATCGGCATGCTTCACTCCTGGTATCCAGAGAATCTTCCCAGAAGAATCAGTAACAATAGGCCACCTGTCCCTTAGTTGCTTTGGCAATTTCGCATCAATGAACACATCTTTCACCTTCTTAGACCCCTTTATTCCAGCAGGACGGAGCCGGTCACCTTCTTCTCTGGTTCTTACGAATAATGGTAATTGCAGTTGAGAGGGTTGAAAGATGAAATAATTTTTACCCTTTATATCACCAGCGTTCCGCTCTATGGAACTAAAGATGAGTTTCCCAACAGGCAATTCATACATTAGGCCTAATTCCAACTGGTATGAATATGAATAACCATCTTCCGGCTGCTGAAACGTGAATACACATTTGTCATACTCTCGTCTGCAGAACAGACCGCCTGGCAAATGTATTGTTCCAGAAGGATTTTCCGACTTCATCAATCGTATACTATCCTTGATATGACTAGACGTAATATTGCTCGGATCTGATTGATAAAGATAGTTTAATATTAGATGAATCCCTCTTCTTTGTAAAGGAATTGCCATCTTCAGAAAGCCTGGCACAGACAATGTCAATTCTTTGTCACACTTTTGCAGAATAACGTTCACAAGTCCCTTTTCCGCCTGCTTATGAAGGTAATCATCATCCTCTCTCAACCGGTCACTCAGCTGTTGGAATTTCTCGTGTACGGTTGGGTTTTCTTCTTTCAAGAAAGGGAGGACGTTTTCTCTGAAACGGTTCCGTTTATATTTGTCACTCGTATTGCTAGGATCGATCCGATAAGGAATATTTTCGTCTTTACAATAATGTACAAGTTCATCCTTCGTTATTCCTAGAAATGGACGGATAATACGACCAGTTGAGAAAGACCTTGTCACTGGAATCCCTGAAAGCCCTGCATGTCCCGCACCTCTCACCATGTTCATCAGCATCGTTTCAATTTGGTCATCACCATGGTGTGCAAGAGCCAAACAATCAGAATCATATTGCTGCATGACAGCTGCAAAGAATTCATAACGGATCCTTCGTGCAGCTTGCTGAGGTGACTCTCCAGTTTCTTCTATATATAAAGGAAGATTCTTTTGTGCTCGTTCAATACGTACATCATGTATCATGCAGTATTGTTGCACAAAGTCAGCATCTTCAACGGATTCCTTACCTCGAAACATGTGATCCATGTGTGCAGCGATGATTTTCAGGTCCATCTCGCTTCTCTTTTTCATGAAATAATCAAGTAAAGCCATCGAGTCAGGTCCTCCAGAAACCCCGATCACAATCGTCGTTCCTTCAGTAAACAGCTTGTTTTTCTGTACAAATCGATCAACTGCTTCAAACATGGAACTATCTCCTTCAATAGATAGGTAAAGTTTAGATTAACCTTAAAAAAGAAAATCACTGCCATCATAGAAGAAGGAGTAACTGATGTCAATGTTTACCCACCAGGGGTCATTACAAAGTTTGTCCCATCAAGTAAACAATATAAAAGACAAACAAAAATATGAAAATGAGCACAGTTTCCGTGAAATGACGCCGCTTTTTGATCTTCTTTTGCTGGTATCGCCCTGCAGGCGCAGGCTTTGATGGTTGTTGAACTTGTGCATCTGGGCGTTTACCTTTGGGCGAGCCGGTTGTTTTCCCTGCCGGTTTCCTCGAATAAAGCTCAAGTAAGTCTTGTCTCATCTCGATCGCATTTTGATATTGTCCATGAAAAGCCTTATATAAGATCGGTCGATATTTTCCTAATATACGATTCTGATCGATTTGTTTTTTTAATTGGGTCCATTCTCCCTCTTTTTTATCAAAGCGCTTCGGGTAAGCATAATTCATGATTATCATCCCTACTGCAAAAAGATCGTAGGATGGTTCAGCCCTTCTTGAACCCATACCCCAAAATCCACGATCGAAAAACTCCGTATATTCTTTGATCGCTCTTCCGACCATCGTGGTTCCGCCAACATCAAGCCAACGGATTTTAGGTGGAGGACCAGAAATGAGCAGATTATCTGGTTTAAGGTCACCGAATACCCATCCGGCTTTATGAAGCTCCGCCAAATCGCCCAATAGTTGTAAAAGGAGTATGCCGAACCATTCATCTTTACGCTGTCTCATGAACACGAATAATGATTCACCCTGTACATATTCCATCACATAAAAAGGTACAGTCCCTGAAGACGTAACCCAATCATCCATTTCGATAAAAGAAGGCCCAAGTGTTTTGCCCTGGACCTTCGATAAATGCTTGAGCACATTCACTTCAGAGGTAATCGAAAGCGTATCATGACTTACCTTGACAGCAACCTTAATATGATCATGTTTTGCAAGATAGACGGTTCCGGTCGCACCCGATCCTAGTTCACGGAGAATCAAATACTGCTTCTGGTTCCATTTCCCAGAAATAATTGATCCGATCGGTACATTAACTTCCGGATTCTTCGACGTATTCATCATAGTCACCTAGCAGTTTCCGCTTAGATCGTTTATCTGAAAAAAGCTCCAGAGCTTCTTTCAGCGCAGGCCCTGTTGGTGTGATCCCGCCTGTGGAAATTTTCTTGAATGTCTTCGCTAAAGTATCGAGCTGCGGCGTCCAATCCTGCAGCTTTTCAATGGATTGTTTCTTGCCAGGAAATGCATAGATCGAAAATTGATTGTTTCCTGTTCTGGAATTCAGAGAGATCGATAAGTCTATCAATGATTCTTGTACAGTCGGCAGCTTATCATCCATGCTTGCAGAAATATCGACCAGTATCAAAACTTCAAGATTGACGGTCTCCCCGATCTCATCGACGACCTCCATGACCTGTCCACGTTTTTCAGGCGGCAAATCTTCCATTTGCTGCTCATCACCCAAAATCTGTGTCAGTTCCTTGTTGATCATCCCATGTATGGTTTGTGTCATCGCCTTTTGTGTCACCATTTTCACAGTCTGGGCGAGTTGGGTCGCATACACAATTTGACTAACGCCTCCACCGCTCATCGCAATATCTTCGACTTCTTTCAAACCATGTTCGCCATAAGCTTCATTTTGAGATAGAATTCCGATAACATTGATCGTAATCCCTTTTTCTCTTGCCAGGGCAGCAATGGCGACTGGATCTTCACCGTGATTTGAACACCCGTCCGTTATTAATAGAATTTGCCTTAAAGTACCCTTACTCATGCCAAAAATCCCCTCTCGAATTTTGTTATTACCATGATAGTCAAGGTAGAGGGGATTTATACTAGATTTGATAGACTACGCTTGCTTTCGCACCTTCTTCTGTTGATGCGGAATGGTCGTCCATTTCGGGATGTTTCTATTGACCTTCGTTACGACGACTGTCATATCATCTTCAATCTGTCCATAATCAGCTCTGATCACTTCCTCAAGTAGAAGGTCGGCAATGATTTGCGGATCATCAGAATTGATTTCTCGTATTTTCCTCTTGATCCACGCATCTTTATTTTCAACATTCTTCGGCCCTTCATAGATTCCATCACTCATCATGATCAGATAATCGCCAGGCTTTAACTGATCACTGACAACGTCGACATCAAAATCTTCAATGATCCCCATCGGTAGATTGCTTGCCTCGATCATCCTCACTTGATCACCGCGTTTTACGAAGCTCGGGCTCGAACCGATTTTCAAAAAGCGTACCGTGGCATCTTGTAGATCGATCATTGCAAGATCAAGTGTCGAAAAGATTTCATCCGTCGTCCGCAGTGATAAAATTGAATTAACGGACTTGATCGCCGTCGTTTCATCTATACCCGATTGAAGGATTTTCTGAAGTAGTTTCAGCGTTTCATTGCTTTCCGAATGGGCACGTTCCCCGTTACCCATCCCATCACTGATCGCAACTGCATGCTTTCCTGCGCCAAGCTCTATCGTAGAATGACTATCTCCTGAAAGCCATGCACCACCTTTGGCCGCGCTCGCCATCCCTGATTCGATGACAAAGTTTTGTGAAGAACGGAAGACGACATGGCAATAACCATTAGGATATGCGGCACACTCTTCCTCTTTCACCACGATTGTTTCATCTAATATATCCGACAATAATGGGGCGATGACTTTTTCTGATTCTCCGCGTCCATTACAATATGGGATACTCATTTCGATATCGATACTACCTTTATCTAGAGAATAGATTTCGATATTCCCAACTTCAAGCCCGATATCATCAAGAGCTTGCTTTACGTTTTCTTCTTGGACTTGATGGTTTTCCCGTTCTCTTTGTATCTCCTTTGCGAAGTTGTCCATCACTTGAGAAACCCCATGAAGCTGTTCAGCAACAAGACGCCTGCTTTCCTTCACTTGCTGTTTCAACTTGATGTTTGCATGATATTGACCAAGCTCGTATTGGATCGTATCAATCACTTTCTGTGAACGGACACAATGCTTTTCCCAATCTTTTTGCAGCCTGCGATCATTCAACTTGCCTTGCGGATTCGTCTCCGCCATGATTTGTGCCATGTAATCATACGTCTTATCAAAATTATTCACCCAACAATGCCGCTTTTTAAAGCAATTTTGGCACGTTTTTTCCGTAACATTGCCAAGGAACATGTCCAGCTCTCTCTTATCTTCATCTTCGATCATACTTGTTGCACTGACCGTGGAAAAACTGTTGGATAAAGCCTGGAACAGGTTTGAAAATTGCTCCACACGGCTTGCAGTGACATCCCTGACCTTCCGCAGATATTGCTGTTGCTCTTGTGTATATTCTTTGGTCCCCGGTATATAACGGGAGATTTTAGAGATCGCGTTTTTTGGCGTCAGCAAGAACAACCCTACTGCAGCACAGGATTCCAACAGACTGGTTACAAGCAAGCCGTTCTCTGAACCATATAATCCTAAAAGCAGTGTTCCAATGAATAATCCGATACTCACCCCGATTTTTCTACCTTCTTTTAATAGGCCTCCTAATAAACCTGAGAATGCCAGAAGGCTCATCTGATAAAGACTCGCAATATTCGCAAGGCCAAGAATAAGGCCTGTAACCACCCCGACTGTTGATCCAATCGCTGCGCCACCTACGAAGGCGAATATTAAAACAAGGTACCGGGACAAAACATGTTCAATAGATAAATCATAGAGTTGCCAGCCTATCGTGCCAGTCATGACTGAAGCTAAAAGGATGATGAAGCATACAATCTCTTCATTTTTCAATGAATGCTGAATTTTCTTTAACGATAGAAGCGGAATACTTTGCAAGAAAATCAATGTTAAGATACTGCTTAATCCAGCTTCTATCACAACCATCAAAAGGCTTCCGGTTGTAATTGGTTCCGATGTAAAAGACAGAAGACTCATTCGGGTGATGAAACTAGCAATAAGAACGGTTATTGGTAGAATTTTATACGATTGTTTGATGATGTTCGTAATAATGGAATGGATGACAAAGAAGACAGCAAGCCCGATCGAAACGAATAATCCAGTTGCCTCAAACGTCGTCAGCGCTCCTGCTAATAAAGCAACTGCTGCAACACCAGCACGCTCACGTTTAAGAAACAATACCGCTCCGAAAAAAGGAAGCGCAAACGGAGATAGCTCTGATAGTATAAGCGCCCTTCCTAACAGAAAGCCTGTACAAAACAATAGTAAACTCCAATGGAGAAGAAAACGTTTAACACCTTGGGAAATCCCTTTCACTTGTAAAGAAACACTTTTCTTCAACCTTTCCACTATCGCGATTTTCCGAAGTAGATGGCTGCTTTCGGATCCTACCTTTTGCATCAATCCCACCCCACTCGTTAATAGTTTCGTGTTTTTCTATTAAACCACAGGGTATATTCATTTTTTGTCAAACCATCAGATACGGAGATAAAAACTTCTCGACGGGTTACGATGTCGAGCGTCAATAAGATTCAATTTTCAGAAAACTGTCGAGATAATCATTTATATAAGAAAAGTACGTGCTGTATGCTCGGTATGTTTTCTCGACTATTCGGTATCTAAAGTAAAATTATGGCGAAGTATCCATAACAACCATGAAAGTTTTAATAATTCTACATTTGTTGAGAGCGACATTTCCATTTTAAATGAAGATGGTTCACTACAAAAATCGTTTTTTTTGCGTTTTAAAGGCCTCAAGAAGCTCTTATGAGTACCTTCAATTCGGTATTGGTCAGGTACTTAGGAAATCAGCCGAGGAAGTTAAGAAATAACAAAAAACTGTCCTTCGCCTAAGCGGGACAGTTACATTTATAATGGTGACCCCTACGGGATTCGAACCCGTGTTACCGCCGTGAAAGGGCGGTGTCTTAACCACTTGACCAAGGGGCCATATTTTTTATTGTAGCAGTTGATCATTCGTCGGATTATTTAACAGTTTAAATATAAGTTAAAAAATCGGCGGATTAGAAACAAGAAGTTTGAGGCGCGACAGATTTGAGTATCGGAATGTATGTTGTCGATACATGAGAACCGGAAAATCCGAGTAACGAAGAAATTCGCAGTTTATCATTCGGCAGATTATTTAACCTCTTTATAAAATGGTAGCGGCGGAGGGGATCGAACCCCCGACCTCACGGGTATGAACCGTACGCTCTAGCCAGCTGAGCTACACCGCCAAAATTGAATACGTCTTAAAGACACAACAAGAATAATACAAGATAACGAGAAATCCGTCAATAACTTTTTCGACATTTCCTTAAGAATTTGAAATTAGATTCAAGTTAAAAAAGGGATGAATTAGAAACAAGAAGTTTTCGAGGCACGACAGATTTGAGGATCGGAATGTATGTCTTTAATACATGAGAACCGGAAAATCCGAGTAACGAAGAAATTCGCAGTTTATCATTAATCGTATTTTTAACACCCTATAAAAAAACACCCATTTTGTATAACAGGTGTTTTAATATATAGGTTTGCTTGCGTTTTCCGATTTTAAGGCAATTTTTACTTGCAATCGGTAAGCAGCAGATATTAGTTTCTCTATCCCCGGCGTGCTCCGCGTCCTCCACGTTTAGATTCAGTCTGCCTTTTTAGTGTGGATAAACGATCTTCACTGTCCTTTAGGAATCGGTTTAACTTATCTTCGAAAGAAACGAAATCATTACTTTGTCGTCTTGGCTTACCTCCCCTTCCGCGCGGGCGGTCTTGCCTTGGGCGGGATGGTTGATCTTTCGCTTTCTTGATTGAAAGTCCGATTTTTCCATCCGACTCAACATTGATGACTTTTACTTCAACTTCGTCTCCAACAGAAAGATGTTCGTTAATATCCTTCACGTAATTATCGGCAACCTCACTGATGTGGACTAAACCGGTGATACCATCTGGCAGCTCGACAAATGCTCCAAAATGGGTAATACCTGATACTTTTCCCTTTAATTTGCTGCCTACTTCAATTGTCATTGTAAAAATTGCTCCTCCTTAAAATATGAAAATCAAATATACTTTATTATACATGCCCTAAAAACCAAGGTCAACGTGACTCTTCTTTGCTATCAGGGAGTTTGAAGATCGTTTCACCAGGTTTGGACATATTATAATCTCTTCTCGCGACCTCACCAATATAATCCGGGTCTTGTAGTTTATTCACTTCATCACTTAATTGTGCCTTTTCAGCCTTGATTTCTTCTAGGCGCTGTTCAACCGCTTGTTTCTCTTCCTTTTTTTCAGCAATGAGAGCTGCTTGGGAAGTCAGGGTAGCAACCATGAAGGTAAACATGATGACAACTAGTACACCAAAAACCGTTAAACGTCTCACTAGACCTTGCTTTCTCCGATGTGCTCGTTCTTGTTTCTTCTTTTCTTGAGTTACATAGCTTTCGTTTAAGGCTGTCACTTTGTCATGACGTTGCACCATCAGATCCTCCTTTACCTTCTAAACTTTCCAATCCATCCTTTCACCTTATTCGTTGGCTTTTTTAAAATTCCTGCTTTTTCCTTTAGCTTTGCCATCATTTTGGTCCTTATTTTTTCCAATAAGGCGGTAATTCCAAAAGCTTTAAGGGGAAAAAGCAAAATTCCAGTAACGAATAGGAGGATGGAAATAAGAAGTCTACCTATCATTTTACTCAAGGAAAGAAGGAGATTCAATATGAGTTTCACAGGATGAATAAAAAAAGTGTAAAATATGTTTTTGATCATTTTCCCGATCCAAACCACTACGGAAATGATGTTTTCTAGCAATTTTTTATAAGCAGATTGCAGCAGGCTCCGATAGCATGCGAACCCGCAAAGAAGGGCGAGGAAGATGATGACGCGAACCTCACCTTGATTGACCTGGAGCAAAATATAGAAAATAATCAGGGCTTGGAGGAACCAAAAAATGATATCATTGATGAATCTTAACCAATTCCATCGCTTGTTTCTCGTTTGGAATCTTTGATACGTATCGAGAGCTGCGCCGATCCAAATGCCGCTCCCTACCATGGCTAAAATCGTGTACAGCTGTACATTCAGACTCATTTGAACAGCTTGCTAAAAAATCCTTTAGCCTTATCTCCCTGTTGCTGATCTAAATATACAAGGTCGAATACTTTCCCTTCAATTGAAACCAGGCCTTGTTCGAGGTTCAGATTCTTCATTTTCAAATTATAGCCCCGTACTGCAAGGAAGCCCATTGAGGTTTCCAAGAGAAACTCCTCGTTATCAAAGCTTTCAACCTGCTTTACTCCAGTGATATCGAGGGATTTCCTCCCTCTCATCTTAATGTCATGGTCTGGTGCTGCAGGGGATTTATTATTGTAGGATGATCCATTGTAATCGTAATATTGGTCCATAGAGACTCCTCCCATACATGGTTTGTACCAATGTATGAGCAGCTTGACCTGTTTAGAACAAGCTTTATGTGTCCTGTTCTTCGAGGCCAAAGCATCCCACTAAAAAAGATCGACCACGAATGTTCAGCTTCCGGTGCTCACCCATTTCAAAAGCATTGTACCTTGATTGCTTTGAAATGGTGTTCGGTTTGCCTCACAATTGGTGTAATCGATCTTTCTTATATGAACCCCTCGTAATAAATTACGGTTTGAAATGCTGCTCCACCCGAGATTACGATTCCTCGCTTACACGCTTTTCACTGACGACTGTATACATGGATGCAGCATCTTCTTTTTTTGTTGTCTCTTTTAAGTCTTCTATTTTTACTGTAACGATTTTTTGTCCAAAACGGATCTGAAGTTCATCTCCAGGTTGGACGGTTGAGGACGCCTTCCCGGCATTCCCGTTAATGAGGATTCTTCCTTGATCAGAAATCTCTTTGGCGACAGTACGTCGTTTGATCAAGCGAGAAACCTTCAAGAACTTGTCTAGACGCATTTATTTTACTGCTTCTTTCAACTTGTTTCCAGCACGGAATGCAGGAACTATTGATGCTGGGATATCAATCGTTTCACCAGTTTGAGGATTACGTCCTGTACGGCTTGAACGTTCTCTTGTTTCAAAAGTGCCAAAACCGACGAACTGTACCTTGTCGCCTTCTTTAAGAGCATCTGTAATTTCTGTAAGCAGACTGTTTACTACTGCTTCAACATCTTTTTTAGTCAAGCCCTCTTTTTCAGCAATATTGTTGACTAGATCATTTTTATTCATTTTATGTACCTCCTAGTATTAGTCGTTTTCGTTTGTTTGATAGACAAATTCGCAAGAACTCTAGCTTCTTTGTCCATTCCAAAGAATAAAATTCTCTAAATTTACTGATAATCCTTCTTTTTAGACATTTTTTTTGCTTGTTCCCAAAAAAAGTCCATTTCCTCAAGGGATGCATCCTCAAAAGAGACATCATTTTTTCTCAGCTCTTCTTCAATATAGCGGAATCGATTGTAAAACTTGCGATTCGTACGCGTAAGAGCCAACTCAGGGTCAATCCAATAATAACGGGATAGATTGACAAGTGCAAATAAACAATCTCCGAGCTCGCCTTCCATGTCATGATGGTTACCTGATTTCGCAGCTTCTTCAAGCTCAGCCAGTTCTTCATTAATTTTATGGAGGATAGGGTCGATGTCATCCCAATCAAACCCCACTTTTGCAGCTTTCCTCTGTAATTTTTCTGCTCGGATCAAGGCTGGGAAATGGTCTATTCCATCAAGGATTGATTCAACGTTTTGTTGAGGATCATCCGCTTTTTCTGCTTTTTTGATTTCATCCCATGTTTGCTTCACTTCCTCCGCCGTATCGAGTGAATCTTCACCAAAGACATGGGGGTGGCGGCGGATCATTTTATCCGTCAATGATTTGATGACGTCATCGATTGAAAAATAACCGTTATCTTCACCGATCTGAGCATGAAGCATCACCTGAAGCAAAACATCCCCAAGTTCTTCCGTCAAATGTTCATCATCCTTGTTATCGATGGCTTCGATCACTTCATAGGATTCTTCAAGCAAATACTTGCGTAAGCTTTCATGGGTCTGCTTTTTATCCCACGGGCATCCGCTTGGACCTCTCAATGTACGGATGACGTGACGTAATTGAGAGAATTCCCTGCTTAGCAGAGTTGAATCCCTGACAGGCTCCACATATAAAGCAGTCAAATTATTAACCTCTACATGGCGATCCATTTCGAAAAGCGGAACAGAAACAATCGATTCACCTTCAGATCCGGCTGCCGTAACTATATGTACCTGATGGTCATCAGGATAGCGCTCCATCAACGACAGTTTCACATCTGATGCGATCATTGAATCGTATACCTGGGCTATGATGACATGCTGTTGAATGTTAGGCTGTTCTTCCGTCAATCCCGTTCCATCAAGGAGCTGGAAACCGTCGAGCGGATCTATTCTCAACGCTTGGAACATTGCATCAAGAAAGCTCTGCCCGCCTCGCAATTCGATTGAGGTATCCCTTTCTTGCTCCCCTTTTAAAAGAAGCTGCACCGTATGTTCAGCAACTAGAGGATGACCAGGCACAACGTATACAAGATCTCGATTTTCCGCTTCCTTCCACAAGTGACGTACGATTTCTTCATATACATTTTCAAATTGCTCTTCTTGTTCATAAAGGTGGTCGAAGCTCTGGAATTCTAATCCCTCTTTCATTAGTTCTTCAACAACAGGATGTTCCTTCGTACGAAGAAAAACATGATCGGTTTCTTTCAGCAGTTTATATACACCGTACGGAATCTGTTCAAGGTCTCCGGCACCTAATCCGACTATTGTAATCGTGTTAGCCATTTTCACTGCTCCTTTCTTTATAAAGCCATTTCACTAGATGCTTTCCTTTAGGAAGCATGATGATTTCTTCGTATTTCCATACATTCAGATAAACAAGTGAAACCATATACACAAGAGCCCCCAATAATGAACTCGACACAGCTGCAAAACCAGCCGCCACCCTGCTTCCTTCTGTTTCGAAAAAGAACCATAGCTCCTTCCATAGGGACGTGGCAATGGCCATCAAAATCAGTGATAAAATAACCTTCCCACTGTAAAACCGCTGCACGTGAAAAACATTTGTCATACGGTGGACAACGATCAAATTACATAAGGCTACAAAAGCGGTGCTGATCACAGTGGTCAACGCAGCACCGGAAATACCGTAAATCGGCAGCAGAAATGTGTTCAAAGCGGCTTTTAAAAGCACTGCTGATAAAATGAATATAACAGGGTAACTGATCTTCCCAAGCCCTTGCAGGATCGCCGATGATGTTATCGCGAGTGAACCGAAGAGAATAGCCACACCTAAAATCCCGAGAGCGGCAGATCCGTTGCCGTCCTCATATAAAAAGATGTTCGTAGGGACGATGATCACAGCCAAACCGACGGCAGCCGCACCACCAATGATGAAGCTGAATTTCAATGATAAGCCTGTAAACACATTAATGCGTTCATAATCCTTATCTTGTTTAGATTTAGCAATGAAAGGAATCAAGGGCAGTGCCATTGCAGTCGCAATGACTGTGCCAAGTTGCAGCAAGGGCTGGCCACGGTCAAAAATACCTTTGTTCACCTTTGCATCCAACACTTCCATACCGCTCGCTTTCAAACCTGGTACAACTTGCAACGCATCAATCAACTGAAACAAGGCAAGCATGACAGCAGTGATGCATATAGCAATTCCGCCTTTCAGCAATGAGCCCATCATTTTCATAGTTTTACGAAGAGATAGCCTTCCATAAGCTTCAATTCGAACTTCTTGTTTTCGAAGGAAGAGGATCAAAACGAACACAGAGACTAAACTTCCAGCCAACCCGCCGAAAACGGCTGCAGTACCGACCAAGTACTGATCCGCACCTGCAGAAACAAGCCAGATCGTCAAAATCAATATCATAGCTACTCGAACGAATTGTTCAGCTACTTGGGAAATAGCTGTCGGACCCATGTTCTCCCTACCCTGGAAGAACCCTCTTGCTACGGATAAAAACGGAACGAATAAGAAGGAATAAGACGCCATACGCAACGGTTGGACAAGTAATAGATCGTTCATGGCCTTCGCGATCATTGGCGAAAAACTATGTAACAGAAAAAAGACCAGTATGAAGAAACTGCTCAGCCCGATCAAGGTTGTCGTCAATGTATTTTTAAATTGATTGTTTTCATCTTCAGAAACCATTTTTGAAAGCATAAGCGGAAAACCATACATGCTTAAGGCAAAAGCTATCGCATAGAAAGGATATACCTGCTGATACACATAGAGTCCAAGATCCCCTGCAATATTCTGATAAGGGATCCGATAAAAGGCACTAAGCACCTTCACAAATAATGCGGCTCCTGAAATGACAAGGGTTCCTTTCCAAAATGATTTCTGGATATCAATATGATTCACTCGATTTACACATCCTTAAAAATGCGCAAACGTACGGATGTTTATATACCTTCAGACTCCAAGCACGTTTGAACTGGACAATACACATCCCTGCCATTATAGCACGAAATCTACTGCATCTGACGACACTCCGTATCGTTGGAAATCGAGTAGTCCAAAATCCACTTTTGGGCGTAAGAAGGTGATTAATAACTAAGCCCTCCCTCTGCTTTCGCTAAGGTAGCTAAGGCTTGGTTTTGGTAAGTTTTATTAAGCGAAATTCGCGACACTCCTGCGGGAACAGCGAGCCAAGCAAGACCCCACAGCGATTTAAGGATCTTCAACTAACAACCACCACGTCCTGTGGTGAACGTCGAAGCTAGCACATCCTGTGCAAGTGAGCGAGGAGGCTTGCGGATCGCCCGCGGAAAGGGAGTGAATGTCGCATATATCAACGAAGAAGTAGTTGAATTTCTATATTCACCCCGGATTCCGCTTAACAAGTGAAAAAAATCACCATTGATATTTACCGAAGCCAAAGAAAAAGAAGCAGGTCAGCTGCTTCTTTTTCTCATTGTTCCATTTGTTTGGCTAAGAAACCAGCGGCGGTTTCAGCTACCTTCTGTTCGACGTCACCGACCTGCTTGTCCGTTTTTGAAAGTAACACGACTGCTCCGATCGGATCTCCGTTTGCTACTATGGGTGCGATGATATGAGAAACTGTCTCGCTATTGCCGTCAACAACTTCTACAGAGGTCGCCTGGCTTGATACGACAGATTTCCTGTCACTCATCGACGTTTCAATCACTTTTCCGATATTCTTATTCAAGTAATCCTTTTTCCCTCCACCAGCTACGGCGATGAATGCATCACGATCTGAAATCAATGCAATATGCTGAGTATTTTCGTACAAGGATTCAGCATACTCCTGAGCAAAATCACCAAGCTCGCTTATTGGCGAATATTTCTTCAGGATGACTTCCCCTTCTCGATCAACAAAAATCTCTAGAGGATCTCCCTCGCGAATCCGCAGGGTTCTTCTGATTTCTTTAGGAATGACGACCCGACCCAGATCGTCGATACGACGTACGATACCTGTGGCTTTCATTCTTGTTGCCCTCACTTTCCTAACGTTGCAAGATAATGGAGATACAATAGCAATCATGGTATTAATGAGTAAAAATACCATTCATTTGCCTTTAGTATCCGTACGTTATCCTAATCTATTCACAGAATAAGCAAAATTCTTCCTAAGAAATTCAGAAAAGCACCTACCCTCATAAAATTGGAGAAAAACTCGGTATCATTTGATTTATGCTTGAACGGCTTCCTTCTTTGCATTCGGGAATTGCTGCAGCACTTCTTCAATGACTCCTAACAGTTGATCATCCGTTAGCCTTTTGTGATTGATAATTACTTTAATTTGATCTTGGACCATTCCTAGATTCACATGCCGACCGATCTTATTGACGATATCGAATAGTTTACTGCCATCAAGCTGTAGAGTCGTTTCCTTAGAAATCAGGATTTGAACTCCATTTGTTTTATTTTGCTCGATCTTTTCAATCTTTTCTTGCTCAGCATATAGTTTGATTCGAGCAACGGCTAGCAAATTGGCGACTTGTTCAGGGTATTCTCCAAACCGGTCCATCATTTCGTCACTCAGATCAATGACATCATCAAAACTTGTCAAACCTTTAAATCGTTTGTATATATCAATTTTCTGTTTTTCATCATTAATATATGAAGCTGGAATATACGCATCCACGTTCAAGTCGAGCTCTAGGTCGATTTCTTTCTTTTTCGGTTTTTCGCCTTTCCGTTCTTCAATCGCATCTTTCAACATCTGGGAATAGAGATCAAATCCGACTGAATCGATGAATCCATGCTGCTGGGCACCTAACAGATTACCTGCTCCACGGATCGAAAGGTCCCGCATAGCGATTTTGAATCCTGAACCTAGTTCGGTAAATTCTTTAATCGCTTGCAAACGTTTTTCGGCCACCTCAGTCAGCACCTTATCACGTTGATACATGAAATAAGAATAGGCAACACGGTTAGATCGTCCTACCCGACCTCTTAGCTGATACAGCTGCGAAAGACCCATCTTGTCAGCATCATGTACGATAAGTGTGTTTACATTCGGAATATCGACACCAGTTTCGATGATGGTTGTACTGACAAGAACATCATAATTCCCATCTAAAAAGTCGATCATCACTGATTCAAGTTCATTCTCACGCATTTGTCCATGAGCATAGGCGACTCTGGCATCAGGAACAAGCTGGGAGATCTGTTCCGTCATTTGCTGGATGGTTTCAACTTTATTGTATAGGAAGTATACTTGCCCGCCCCTTGAAAGCTCCCGTTCGATCGCTTCCCGAATCATACTTCCGCTGTATTCGACTACATAGGTTTGTACGGGGAAGCGATTCTCTGGCGGCGTTTCGATCACAGATAAGTCCCGGACGCCAAGCATCGACATATGCAGTGTTCTCGGAATCGGAGTCGCTGTCAATGTCAATACATCAACAGTTGTTTTCATTTGTTTGATTTTTTCCTTATGTGTGACACCGAACCGTTGTTCTTCGTCAATGATAAGGAGACCCAGCTCTTTAAACTTGATGTCTTTCGAAAGCAGCCGATGGGTACCTATAACGATATCCACTGTCCCTTGTTTCAATCCTTTTAATGTTTCGGTCTGTTCCTTACGGGTACGGAAACGACTTAATGATTTGATTGTCACAGGAAATTCTGCAAAACGTTCCTGCAAAGTTTCAAAATGCTGTTGTGCTAAGATTGTCGTCGGGACTAGGAAGGCGACTTGCTTGCCATCATTGATCGCCTTGAATGCTGCCCGGATTGCCACCTCGGTTTTCCCATAACCGACATCACCACAGAGCAACCGGTCCATCGGTCTTTCTTTTTCCATGTCTTCTTTTATTTCTTGTATCGCGCGAAGCTGATCCTCGGTCTCTTGATACGTAAATACACTTTCGAATTCCTGCTGAAGAGCACCATCTTTCGAGAAAGCATATCCTTTTGTCGCTTCACGCTCTGCATACAATTTAATCAAGTCATCTGCAATATCCTGGACGGACGACTGTACTTTGCTTTTAACCTTTTTCCACTCGCTGCCGCCAAGCTTGTATACTTTAGGATCCTTAGCCTCGGATCCTACAAATTTTTGAACTTGATCGATTTGTTCTACTGGGACGTAAAGTTTATCGTCTCCAGCATATCTTAAATGCAAGTAATCCTTGTGCACCCCGTTGATTTCGAGCGTTTCAATACCCAAATACTTCCCGATTCCATGGTTGATGTGCACAACATAATCCCCGACTTTCAATTCGGAATAGCTTTTGATCCGTTCTGCATTGGACATTTTCTGTGTCCGTCGAGGTTTCCTGGAGGCTTTTTTGGTAAAAACCTCCTCCTCCGTCAACAGGATAAGCTTTCGCATAGGCAGCTCGAACCCACCGTTCAAATCACCGATCATGATATGGTTCTTTCCTGGTGTCAACGGTGTTTCTTCTTCCACCAGAGCGGCATCGATTTTATAATCTTCCATTACGCGCTCTAGGCGTTTTGCACGCTCTTTATTTGCAGCAAGAAAGACGACTGCATCTTTACTTTTACGCCATCTTTGTAGCTCGGAGTGCAGGAGATTCATCTGGCCATGGAAATTTTGCATTGCTTTACAACTCATATTGATGATATTCTGCGGATTTGTATGTGGAACATGCCTTAAGAACAAAGATAAATATAAGAACATGATGCCAGGTTTATTAAGGATTTCTTCATATTGATGTGACAACGTCATCCCAGTCAAAATCTCGCCCTGGTTCAATAATGTCGTTTGCCACTCAGCTTCTTCCTTCTCAAGTTGTGCAGATGTCTCCTGAATGCGGCTGATTTCATCCATTATGACCAGTGCATGATCAGGTAAATATTCTAGTAAACTAGCAGGCTGATCGTAATAGTATGAAATGTATTTGTACATCCCTTGGAAAACTTGCTTTTGTTTAAGCTGTTCAACCTCATAACCGACATGTTCTGTGAGCTTTTCTTTCACACCGCTGTCTTTGATCTTTTGCAGTGACCGTGAAAGACCAAGTTCAATATTTACTACAGCCTTTTCGAAGTGTTCAGGGAACAAGATGATTTCTTCAGCCGGGCCGACTTTGATCTCCTTCAATTGTTTCTCGGAACGTTGTGTCTCGACATCAAAATAACGGATAGAATCCACTTCCGTGTCGAAGAGTTCAATTCGGATCGGGCTGGATTCTGTCAACGGAAACACATCCATGATCCCACCGCGGATACTGAATTCCCCTGGTGTGGTGATCATATCGGTACGCTCGTACCCCATCGCGATCAGAAGGTTCTTCACTTCATCAAGATCAATATCCGTCCCTCTTTTGAATGTCACATGACTATTGCGCCATACATGAAGCGGAGAAATCATTCTCCTGAGCCCCGCAATCGGGGTGATGATGATCCCCTTGGCATCTTCACTCAGGTGATTGAGGACATCAATCCGCTGGGATTTCAATTCTGGACTTGCAATCGCGATTTCTGCAGAGGTCAATTCATTGACCGGATATAAATGAACAGTGTCTTCCCCGAGTAAAGCGGTCAGGTCCTCATAGAGTTTCTGTGCCTGAAAAAGATTATGTGTAACGACGAGTTGCGATCGTTCCTCCGACCGATAAAGACAAGCCATCAACAGTGTTCTTGCCGAACCGGAAAGCCCTGAAACGAGTTGTTCTCGCAGGCCTTCTGATAGTCCTGTGGCAAGGGAATGGAAATCATCGTTATCACAAAAATAGTTAAGTAAACCTTGCATGCAATTATCTCCTTCCCGTCAGGATGGGAGTCATAATCCCCAAAATTATAAATCTCATTTTAATAAAATGCTTTATTAAATTTTAATGTTGATTTTTATAGAACATTGCTTTAAGCAAAATTCATGACACTCCTGCGGGAAAAGTGAGCCAGGCGAGACCCCGCAGCAAGGAACGAGCGAGGAGGCTTGCGGATCGCCCGCGGAAAGGGAGTGAATTTTGCGAAAAAAATCAACAATTAAAAATAACAGAGCTAATAAAAAGATCTTCAGAGAAACAGAAAATGCCTTGGTCTTAAAACCAAAGCGGTTTACTGTATGAACGTATCCAGTGCGTGTAAATCTGGGTTTCTCCTTAGCATCTCATAACAATCCTCACAAATTGATTTAACATAAACATCTCCATGATCACCATATGATATATATTCTTCACGTTCTTGATCAGAAAGATGGTCAAAACCGAGATTCGTTGAATCTACTGAAGCTACATCTAATTTCCCGATGTGTACACCACAATGTTTACACGAATAATAGACAGCCATCCTATGCCTCCTTGGTGACTTATTTACTACCATTATGGTCTATGAGGCAGGTTTCTATTCATCCATTATATCGGTTCATTACTTGCGTAAACGGCGTATCAATCCAGCTTTCGCATGCATCAGCCGCTCGTTGTAATGCTTCCTTGATTGGATCTTGTTGTTCTGGGCGAAATGTTTTAAGTACATAATCCGGTACCGCTTCTCCAGGCTCAGGTCGGCCGATCCCGATGCGTATGCGTTTGAATTCCTGACTGCCAAGATGCTGAATGGTCGATTTCATTCCATTATGACCGCCAGCGCTTCCCTTTTCACGTAAACGCAGTTTTCCAGGAACTAGATCCAAGTCATCGTAAATGACAAGCAGATCATCAATCCCTACTTTATAATATTTCATAAGAGGGATGATGGAGTCGCCGGACCGGTTCATGTACGTTAAGGGTTTTAATAAACATATTTTATGCCCATTCACTTCGCCTATGCCAAATAGTCCGTTGAATTTTTGTTTGTTCAACGGGATTGATAGACTTTCCGAAAGGTGATCTATGACTTTGAATCCAACATTATGTCGTGTATTTTCGTATTTTTCTCCCGGATTACCTAGACCGGCAATGACTTTCATTTCTTCATACCCTTCCTTTTTCAACCTCTGCAGGAACCTGTTCAACATGATAACGAACTCCTCGTAATTAACTTTCTTATTTTATTAAGGCTTTGTTATTCTTCCTTGTTGATTTCTGTTTAATCATTCTGTTTCATATAGTACATTTACGTAGAAAAAGACGCAACCAAAGCGGCTACGCCTCTCATGAACGTATGTTCAACTTACTCTTTTGCTTCCTCTGGTCATTCTTCCTTAGGAGCCTCTTCATTATCATCGCCTTCGGAAGTTCCTTTTTCACCGACGAGCTCTGGCTCACGGTCTTCTTCATCCACTTCTTCTTCAGGCTCTTCTGTCGGTGGTGCAATTGAAACGACGACTTCTTCCGGATCAGTCATGATCTGATAAGAAGAATTTTCTTTAATGTCAGCGACAGTAAATGAATCACTGATGCTCAACTCCTCGATATTCACTTCTATTTCACTCGGAATATCTGCAGGTAATGCTCTAACAGTGATCTCGTGTAAGAAATGCTGGACCACGCCGCCTTCCTTCACGCCTGCTGCTTCGCCCGTAAGATGGACAGGAACATCCGCATCTGTTTCTTCATTCAAGTTGATTTCTCTGAAATCGATGTGGAGAATCAAATCTTTCAAATGATCCATCTGTATATCCTGGACCATCGCAGAATGCATGTCCTTGCCGATTTTCAAGTTGATGACAGTGTTAATACCGCCTTCACGGATCGATTTTACGAAATTGACACGATCAAGATAGATCGGCTTACTGTCACCATTCCCGTAGAAAACAGCTGGAACATGTCCTTCTTCACGTAGTTTTCTAGTATTAGAACGAGTAAAATCATCTCTTACTGTTGCATCTAAATCAATAGCCATAACGAAATCACCTTCCTGTGTCAGTTGCTATTTTAAAACTATACCCGAAATCAGTTAGGTTCAAACATCATGCTGCTAAATTCTGAAAATCAATCGAAGAGTTTACTTACAGATTGCTGTTCATGGACCCGTATGATTGCTTCTCCAAGAAGTGGAGCTACAGAAAGCTGAGTCAGCTTATCAATGAATTTTTCTTCTGGTAACGCAATCGTGTTGGTCACGACAAGTTCTTTAATCTTCGAATTCTGAATTCGTTCGATCGCAGGGCCAGATAAAACTGGGTGTGTACAACAAGCGTAGACATCATTAGCACCGTTTTCAATCAAGGCGTTCGCTGCCAATGTGATCGTACCTGCTGTGTCGATGATATCATCGATCAGAATGGCTGTCTTACCATCAATGTTGCCAACGATACTCATGACTTCAGAAACGTTAGGGCGAGGACGTCGTTTATCAATAATCGCAATGGGTGCTTTCAATCGATCAGCTAATTTACGAGCTCTGGTTACGCCTCCATGATCAGGGGATACAACGACAATGTCGTCAAGATTTTTGCTTTCAAAATAATTCCCTAAAATCGGAACACCTAGCAATTGGTCTACAGGGATGTCGAAAAAGCCTTGGATTTGCGGTGCGTGCAGATCCATCGTGATGACACGTGCTGCACCTGCTGTTTCCAATAGGTTCGCGACAAGCTTTGCTGTAATCGGTTCTCTGGAACGTGCTTTGCGATCTTGACGTGCATATCCATAATAAGGAATGACGACGTTGATCGTTTTTGCCGATGCCCTCTTCAAGGCATCGATCATGATCAGGAGTTCCATCAAGTTTTCGTTGACTGGAGAAGAGGTGGATTGAATCACGTATACTTCACCGCCACGGATACTTTCTTCGATATTGATTTGGATTTCTCCATCACTGAACCGTTGAACAGAACATTTTCCCATGTGCACACCAATATGTTCGGTTATTTCTTCTGCCAGGTCTTCATTTGAATTCAAGGTAAAAACTTTCAGCTTCGAATTCTCGTACTTAGACATTGATCAATTACCCCCTGTGATTGTTTAGCTTTTCTTGTATTTTAGAAACGTATCCTTCTTTGTTCATTTGACGAGCTCGAGCTATGGACAAAGCCTCTCCGGGAACGTTATCCGTTATTGTCGAACCTGCAGCGACATATGCATTCTCACCAACGGTTACTGGTGCGATCAAATTGGAATTGCATCCAATGAATGCCCCGTCTTCAACCTTTGTTAAATGTTTGTTTTTACCATCATAATTGACAGTTATCGATCCACACCCAAGGTTTACATCTTTTCCAATTTCCGCATCCCCGATGTAACTTAAATGAGACGCTTTGCTGCCGTCATCCATTTTGGATTTTTTAATTTCTACAAAATTACCGACTTTGATGTCGTTTCCTAATGTGGATTGCGGTCTGATGTGGGCAAAAGGTCCTATAACAACGTTGTCCCCAACTTTACTATCGTGGACGACGGATTGTTTGATGACTGTATTGTTTCCTATATGACTGTCTTTAATTTCACTGTTCGGACCGATTTCGCAGTCTTCTCCGACTGAAGCGCTCCCAGCTAAGACGGTGCCAGGGAAAATGACGGAATCCTTTCCAATCGTTGCATCAGCGCTAATGTATGTTTGTTGCGGGTCGATGATTGTTACACCATTTCTCATATGTTTCGTGTTGATTCGTATCTTCATCAGCCTTTCTGCTTCAGATAGAGCGACACGATCATTGACGCCAATTGTTTCATCGAAGGAAGGTGTTTGGTAAGCAGCAACTGTTTCAGATTTGTTTTTTGCAATTTCGATGACATCAGGTAGGTAATATTCACCTTGTACATTATCGTTATTCACCCGTTTAAGTGCTTCGAATAACGTGTTATTGTCAAAGCAGTACGTACCTGTATTGATTTCTTGGACTGCCAATTCTTCCATAGAGGCATCTTTATGTTCAACGACTTTGGCTACCGTCCCGTCCACATTACGAATCACTCTGCCATAACCGGTAGGATCATCTGCATGAGCAGTCAGCAGCGTCACTTTTGCGTTTTCTTTATCATGATGCTCTAGGAGAGCTTCCATCGTTTCAGAAGAGATCAGGGGTGTATCGCCGCACACTACGAGAGTCGTTCCTTCCAATCCTCCGAGCTGTTCTTCTGTTTGCATGACCGCATGGCCCGTTCCAAGCTGCTCATCTTGAAGAGCGTATTCTACTTCGTCCCCAAGCTGGGATTTCACTTTTTCAGCTCCATGGCCAATTACTGTCACGATCTTTTCCACGTCAACTTTCTTAATTTGATCGACGACGTGCTGGACCATTGCTTTTCCAGCAACAGGGTGTAGTACTTTATATAAACGAGATTTCATCCGGGTACCTTGTCCAGCTGCTAAAACAACCGCATAACGTTTCGTCATAAATATCCTCCAATGCTCGTTATCCTATAATTCCATTATGAATATATCTCATAATGCTGTCATATTCAAGGAAACTAGGCTTTTGTCGCTAGATTGAAACATTCTGTGAAATATGTACCATCCCATTTCCACCACAGTCTGCATTATCAATGGATATTTACAACCTTCAAATACATTTTAATAGTGATATTTACATAAATAAAAGAACCTAATCACGTTGATCAGGCTCTTAGATGCGTAGATTAGGATGCACCTGCTTCTTCTAAAGCGGACTCCAATTCCCCTACACGATGGTATTCTGTTAACACAGCAGTTTGAATCTTTTCACGAGTGTTTGATGTGATCGGATGTGCAATGTCACGGAATTCTCCATCTGGAGTCCGTTTACTAGGCATGGCAACAAACATCCCATTATTTCCATCAATCACACGGATATCATGAACAACGAATTCATGATCGATGGTGATTGAAGCAATGGCTTTCATACGTCCATCTGTGTTAACTCGTCGAAGTCTTACATCTGTTACTTCCATTTTGTAAAAACACACCACCTTTTTTATAAATACCAGCGTACTATGTACTTTCAACACACTAGTAACTTTTTCCTTCTCCAAATATAAAAAATAATTGAAAAATTAAATAATTTTAAACAGAATTGCATTCGTAGGGTTTTTAAAGGATGGCTCTGTTATTTTTCATTGTTGGTTTTCTGCGGAATCATAATGACGATAGAAATATGCTCGCTTTCCTCGTGCAATCCGCAAGCCTCCTCGCTCACTTGCACAGGATCTCAACACAAAAATGAAATCATTTTCGTGTCTGCGATGACAATTCTTAGAAGCTTTCCTTATGCTGGCTTCGACGTTCAGTCGAAGATCCTTAAATCGCTGTGGGGTTTCGCCTGGCCCGCTTTTCCCGTAGGAGTCTCGTATATTTCCAACGTATAAAAGGTTTTACCAACCTCCTTATCTGTATTACATAGCAAAAACTTTTAGAAAACAGCTATAAATAAAAAGGACATGCGGCATAAGACTGCTGCATGTCCCTGAGAGATTATTTTACAAGTGCAATCACTTCTATTTCGATCTTTACGTCCTTCGGAAGCTTTGAGACTTCAACACAAGAACGGGCAGGTTTGTGCTCGACAAAATAGCTGCCATAGATTTCATTGACTTGAGGAAAATCGTCCATGTCTTTCAGGAATACCGTTGTTTTGATGACTGTATCCAATGATGCTCCGGCTTCTTCTAACACAGCTTTCAAATTTGCGAATACTTGATGTGTTTGATTGGCAACATCATCTCCAACTAAGGCCCCTTCTGGAGTCAATCCGATTTGCCCCGAACTATAGAACATATTATTAACAATCGTACCTTGGGAATAGGGACCTATAGCTTCAGGTGCATTAGAAGTGTGGACGTATTTCATAATTGATCATCCTCCATTCGATCTAGATAATTACCTGCTTCAACTTGAATTCTTTTCTCTCTGGTATCTACATTTGATAACCTTGCAATGGAAATATAATCATCGACAAGTCTTTCTTGGACTTCTTCCGACTCGACAAGAACACCGATGCCAACCATATTCGCTTCAAATTCTTGCAGGAGATCCATCATCCCTTTGATCGTCCCTCCTGCTTTCATGAAGTCATCTACAATCAGGACATTCGATCCAGATTGTAAGCTTCTTTTTGCTAACGCCATCGTCTGGATCCGTTTTGTCGACCCTGATACATAGTTGATGCTCATGGTTGATCCTTCTGTAACTCTGCTGTTACTCCGGACGATAACGACTGGGACATTAAGATAAGATGCTACAGCATAAGCTAGTGGAATCCCTTTTGTGGCGACAGTCATCACAACATCAATTTTCCGACCTGAAAATATCGAAGCAAACATTCTTCCAACTTTATCGATGATCGAAGGATTGCCGATGATGTCAGTCATATAGAGATATCCGCCAGGTAGCACCCTTTCTGAAGAACTTAATAATTCCTTAAGTTCCTTGATGACCTCTCGTGCTTCTTGTTCGGATACTCGAGGGATGTACCGGACGCCTCCCGCAGCACCAGGAACAGTGACAAGCCATCCAACACCTTGTTCTTCAAAATTTTCTTTTATGATCAACAAGTCTTCACTTATCGAAGACTTTGCTGCTCCATATCGCTCACTGAAAAAGGAAAGGGAAACAAGTTGATGTGGATGCTGGAGGAGATATCTCGTTAAATCCACAAGCCTACCGCTTCGCTTTAATTTCATGCTTTATTCCTCCAAAACCGAATATTTTAAGGTTAATATACCACTTTTGTACGTGTTTTTTCAACCTTCTATTCTGATTCCCCTAACATCCGCACCATGTAAACTTCATTGCAAAAACCCCGCAACCCGTTATAAATTCTTTGAGCTCTGCTCTCATACATCGTTAAACTGAAAACAGTAGGACCACTGCCGCTCATCAATACGCCATCCGCACCAAGACGCAGCATCTGCTCTTTGATATGACGGACTTCCTGGTAATGATTCAATGTCACGGATTCTAACACGTTCCCAAGCGAAGTACAAATCTTTCTATAATCCTTCTCCTCGATTGCATCGAGCATGGCTTTGGTATTCGGATGTTCGGCTGCATCTATTTTCAACATCCGATATACGTCTGCTGTCGATACGCCGATCGAGGGCTTGGCCAATACGACCCAGCAAGGAGGTGGTGAAGGAATCGGACGGATGATTTCACCACGCCCTTTTGCTAATGCTGTACCACCATATACACAAAAAGATACATCTGAGCCGATTTCAGCTCCAAGAGTGGCTAGTTCCTCTATTGAAAGACCCAAATCCCATAATTGATTGAGTCCCTTCAGTGTAGCAGCTGCGTCGCTGCTTCCACCTGCCAATCCTGCTGATACAGGGATCTGTTTGTCGATATAAATTCGCACGCCTTCATTACGATTGAATTTCTTTTTAACCAAATCAGCAGCCTGGTAAGCTAAGTTACGCTCATCTGAAGGAACATAACTGCCTGTAGAGTCGATGGTTATCCTATTGCGCTCCATTGTCGTCAACTCGATACGATCAGCAAGGTCGATAGTCGTCATGACCATTTCTACCTCATGGAAATCGTCTTCCCTTTTATGTAGAACATCTAGAGATAAATTGATTTTAGCCGGAGCTTTGACCGATATCTTCATTTCTTTCACCTACTTTTTCTAAAACGGACTATCATAAATTCAATTATGTATTTTCATCGCTTTTCTTGCAAATGTTAATTTTTAGAGCAGTAAAATATTCCCTAAACAAAAAACGGGACGGCCCATTTTTGAGACCGCCCCTACGTAGTAGTTATTTCGTCATTTGTTCTTGCGCTTTTTCAATTGCGCGCCTTACCATGTTTCCAGCGTCTCGTGATCGGATTGCTCCCCAGCCTTCTTTTTGCACGGTATCATAGAAGCCTAACTCTTTTGCAATTTCTTCTTTCAATTGCTCTGACATCATGCCGCGTCTTCTGCCCATAAGGTTAGCAGCCCCTTTCAAATACTTGATCACTACTACGTATGATTAGTATTAGGCCGCTAGTAAGGATTTATTATTTCCTTATGTATCCTTAATTACAATATTTTCTGTATGCTTCTGCCCCTTAAAAAGTAGGCTCCGTTATTCTTCATGGTTGATTTTTTGTGAAATTCACTCCCTTTTCGCGGACGATCCGCAAGCCTCCTCGCTCACTTGCATATGGATCTCCACACAAAAATGAAATCATTTTCGTGTCTGCGATGAAACTTCTAAGAAGCTTTCCTTATGCTTGCTTCGACGTTCACCACAGGAGTGTCGTAAATTACGCTTAAATAATTTCTTTGAAAACCAACATTAAAATTTAACTAATCCAAAAAGTAAAAAAGCAGTTAGACATGGATGCCTACTGCCCACTTACCATCATTCCACTCGCTGTATCCTCATCAAAAGTGAGTTCAACCGTTTCAGTCAGTACATCAGCATAGCTGTATGATACTCTTTCAAATGCATTTGTATCCTGGTCGAGTTTTACGATAAAGACTGCCGGATACGTTTCTTCTAAGGTGCCGCTTCGTTCGATGGTTTTACGTCGTCCACCATTCGCTTTCAACGTAAGTCGTTTACCTACTTGCCCTTCTAACACGCGTTTTATATCAGGAATTGTTTTACCCATTCTACTACACCTCACTTAGACAAATTATAACATCATTTGATGCTTTTTGTCAAAATAAAACTAAAATTATAGCAATCCTTCTTCATCCTTGTCAACGGTATTGTGTAAATTTTTTCATTCTTTTCCTAGTTTGCCTTAAATTTTATACATTATGTGGACTTGTACAAAAATCTGAAACGTAGAATTAAGTACATAGCTATTTTGATTTTGTCGAATAAACTTTATAGAGAGACTTTTTATTCTTCATTGTTGATTTCTGCGAAATTCCCTCCCTTTTCGCCAGCAAGCCTCTTCACTCGTTCCTCGCTACGTGGCCTGGCTCGCTTTTCCCGCAGGAGTGTCGTAAATATCGGTTAAAGAAAAATCAAACAACAGGATTTAACATAAAAAACAGGCCTTATACCTCTGCAGAAGAAGACGGGCTCGTACTGTTCTCTTGACTTTTAATCGGCATACCAGTTCGTAAAAAGCCTGTCGTTTCTACACCACCTAAGCCTTCATCTCCTGTAATTGTATTGCGTAAAACTTCCCATACATTGATCCGGTCAATAAAGGAAGTAAAACTCACTTTAGAAACAATATACACTGGATCAAGTGCATGGATGTTCACACGGGAAGGCGAACTAGCGAAATTCGCCCCAGCTCTGATCAGGGACTCGAAATGAGATTGGCATGCTCCCGCAAAAATCATCAATTGATCAAGATTAGGGTTTTTCTTTCTTGCATCTTTTACAGTTCTGACAAAATATTTAGAATTTCGATATGCTTGTAAATCATTTTTATCTCCCTTTGAACTCGAGTAGGCATCATGTCCAGTAATGACTAAAATATCTGGACCAACTTCCTCAAGTAGAGCTGGAACTTTTTCAGGCATTTCAGCTTCCTTCATATGGATACCGTATACAGGTACGTTCAATTTCTTATACAATTCTAGACATTTGTTCAAATAATAAGGATCGCCGTCAACATGCAGAACTTTTCCCGGAAGCTTAAAATACGAGTTGTTCTTATCATAGCCTCCTGTCGCGGAATATTCCATTTTATGTCGCAATAGCTGATAATCCTGCCTGAATAAACGGAAGGATGATTTTTCTTTCTCTATGATCTTTCTTTTAATTTGCTGCTGCTCATCTCGATTCATGACTACAAGATCGTCCATAGGGGCATCAGCAATCAACCTCATATCTTCCCCAGCTAGCTCTACTATCGATTGATCTTCCGATATAGTAACGACACGAAATAAAAGATCACATTGATATGAGCGTCTTCCTACGATATCCCCTACTTGAATAGACATACAATTTCCCCCTCGGGCGAAAGTGATAATTTGGAATAAGTCAGACATTGTTGGACTGGATGCATCTTTTAAAGAACAAAGCAACCAGCAACTGCCTTTGATTTTGGCTGAGCTATGGTTGCACATAATAAATAGCAATCCCTTATGATTATATGATAATTACGTTACCTTTCTAACTTATGTTCATCGCTAAAGAAAAATGATAAAGAATACTTAAGGTCAGCCAAGCATTTGAAAAGTACATGGAAGGATTTTTCAGCTTTCAAAGCCATAAAAAAAGATCTGACATTCAGGTATATGTCAGACCTAGTTGAAAGGTTAACCGTTCTTAAGTTTAATCTCCGTTATACTTAATTGTTGATTTTCGCGAAATTCACTCCCTTTCCGCGGGCTGAAGAAAAGCGGAAGCGACCCGCTTAACAAAGCTTAAGCTTAAGTAAAGCATTAGACAGCCTTGCAAACTCTTCAATAGATAACGTTTCTCCCCTGCGTTTTCCATCAATTTCGGTATCATTTAATGCTTCTTGTATCAAAAGCTTCTGTTCTTTTGTAAACAAATTATTTTGTAAGTTATTCAGCAATGTTTTTCGTCTCTGTGCGAAACTTGAGCGCACAACTTCAAAAAAGAAATCTTCATCTTCAACATGAACGGGTGGTTGCTCTCTTAATGTCAGTGATATGACAGAAGAATCGACGTTCGGCTGAGGGACAAAGACTGTTTTTGGCACCTTAACTTCTGATTTC
Source organism: Pseudalkalibacillus sp. A8 (assembly GCF_045920555.1). Taxonomy (NCBI): domain Bacteria; kingdom Bacillati; phylum Bacillota; class Bacilli; order Caryophanales; family Fictibacillaceae; genus Pseudalkalibacillus; species Pseudalkalibacillus sp. A8. Next base: position 69,504 of record NZ_CP174509.1, on the reverse strand, counting down.
GCCACTGCATAGTATTGGACAGCAATTGATAAAGAACCGTAATCTTTCGTTCCGGGCTCTGCAGCCATCCGGTTTGCTACTTCCTTCTGGATCATCACAACGATCCCTCTGATCGGCAATCGTTCCGTCAATAATTTAAGGATTATTGGAGTCGTCACATAATAAGGAAGGTTGGCAACAACCATCAAATCATCAAATCCACTGAACTCTTGAGCGATAACTTCCTGTAGGTCAGCTTCCAGCACATCTTGATGAATTATTTTTACATGCGGGTAATCGGAAAGAGTATCCTTCAAAATCGGGATAAGGCGCTGATCGATTTCAAACGCTGTCACTTTTCTTGCCTTTTTGGCAATCTGTTCAGTTAAAGACCCGATACCAGGTCCTATCTCAATAACCCCTGTATCAGACCCCACACCTGCTGTAGCAACAATTTTATCCAGGATATTTCGATCGATCAAGAAGTTTTGACCAAGACTCTTTTTAAAAGTGAACTTATGTTTATCCAAAATCGACTTCGTATACTGAGGTGTCGCTATATCCTTTCTCATGACTGTTCCCCCTCAAGGACCTTTTGCATCGCTAGCCTGAATTCTTCCTGGCTGATTTGAAACATTCTCAACCTTTTATGCAGCTGTTTTCCATTACTATATCCAAGTTTTAAATAAGTACCAAGCTTCTCGCGTCTTGTACGCGCACGATTTCCCCCAATTAATCCTGCATCGATAAGATCCTGCCAGGAGATCAATTCAATACCTTCATTAAAATGGTCTTCGTATGCATCTCTTAACGCTAATCTTATCGACTCATCTGAGGCATGTTCAATTCCTACACCGCTTTTATTCATGGCAATCGCTTCTTTTTTGGGGAGAAAAGCATGCTTGCAGCCGGGGACTTCCTCACGAATAATCCGCCTGATCCGCTCCCCCGGAAAATCAGGATCCGTAAAGACGATAACACCCCTTCGCTCTTGAGCAAGTCTTATTTTGTCTATTGTAGAAGCACTGATTTCAGAGCCATTCGTTTCAATTGTATCCGCCTGAACGGCTCGTTTTATCGCAATTGTATCGCTTTTTCCTTCAACTACGATAATTTCTTTAATTTTCATGAAAAACCTCCGAAAAATTTGAAACCTTTTTGTAACATAAGCGTCTAATAAGTAAAAGCAATTATTTTATCAGTATACCCTATCTGAAAGGAATAGATAAAGGTTATAAAACTGCTCGATCGGGTATTGAACCTATAAAGATCAAGCTAATTTTATAACAAATCATTTCTTTTAATCGAAACAGAAAAGGAGTCGACTCAAGGTATATTGAGTCAACTCCTCATTCCTATCAATCGATTATTTTAATACGGACCGTCTTCCTGCCCCAGCTGTAAGCTGTCGACTTACTGCTGAAGAAGACGTCGATCTTATTACCATTGATTGCCCCGCCCGTATCTAGAGCTGTTGCGTAGCCATAACCCTCAACCCATACCTTACTGTTGAGAGGTATGACGCTTGGGTCAACCGCAATGACTTTAGCATTCGGGTTCTCCTTCAGGTTGTAACCAGTAGCCGTAATTCCCGAGCACCCAGAACAATTCGCTGTATATGCGGTGCTTGAAACATAAAACTCACGGCCTGAAGGCTCTGATGATTTACTACGAGATACCGTTTGTGTTTGTACTTTTGTACCCACTGCTACGATTTTATCTTGACTTTCAGAAACATTTTCTGTTTTCACAAGCTCTCTGGAAACTTCTTTTCCATTTTCCATGATCACTTCGTAATGTTTCTTGACTTTACCTTTTTTACCGTCAGAAACGACTTTTTCTTTTCCCTTTGCAAGGTTCTTATCCTTGCGTTTGACAACTGCGAAGTCTATGGATTCTTCCACTACATCGGTGACCTTTTCTACTCGTGTGATATTAACCTGTTCCCCCTTTTTAACAAGGGCATCTTTACCAGGTTCTACGCGATCCATTTCTTTTAATTCGATCTTATTATGTTTTAAAAGGTCAGCGACGGTAATCGAAGTGGTCCAAACATCTTTTTTCTTCCCACCGTCGTTCAGTTTTACCTGGAACGCTTTTTCAAGGTTGACAGACAATCCACCTGAGATGTTCGCATTCATATCAGGTGTAAGTTTATCATGTTCCCCGACTTCTATGTTTTCTGATTCTAACAGTTCTTTAACCGTATCTGCTGTGGTCCAGACTTTTTCCTCTTTACCGTCCACGTTCACCTTTACCTGGTGTGCTTCGGTCCAAGAGATTTTCATCTGGTCTTTGATTTTTGAATCCAGCCCGGGTTCTATTTTGTCATGTAAATCAACGGCTATATCATGTTCTTTCAGTAACCCCTTAACGGTATCGGCATGAGTTTGCACCGTCTGATCCTTCCCGTCAATTGAGAGAGTCACCGTCTTTTTGGTCATTTCATATGCTCCGACACTGACGGCTGTCCCCAACACAAGAAGTCCTGCAATTGATACCAGAAGCCACTTTCCCGTAAACAATCTGGTCAAAACAGTTTTCAGATGAGTCATGTTCCGACCCCTCCTTCACGTATTGTTTTCAACACCTGTTGCCCCGCTGTCAAACATTCCCTCCTTTCGCACTTGGTCCCCATTATCCAAGGGAAAACTCCAAAAAGAAAGAAAAACTGCTCGACATTTTTTGTTCAGTTGATACTGAACTTTGTAGAATTTCGCGTTCTATTTTGTATATTCTCAAACTTCGACATAACTCTTCAGCGATTGATGCCGAATAATCGAAATGCGTTGTCGGAAGTTTTTTGCGCGATTTCTTCTATAGACATACCTTTTAACTCAGCGATTTGTGCTGCGATATATTTGACATAAGAGGATTCATTACGCTTGCCTCTTAATGGATGCGGACTTAAAAACGGACAATCCGTTTCGATCAAAATACGGTCCATTGGTATTTCAGCTGCTACCTCTTTAGGCTTTTTAGCATTCTTAAATGTGACTGGCCCACCAAATGATATGTAAAAATTCATATCCATGCATTTTTTTGCAATTTCCAGACTGCCACTGTAGCAATGCATAATACCTCCGACTTCTGCGGCATTTTCTTCTTCTAAGATCCTCACGACATCCTCTGTAGCTTCCCGGTTATGAATGACAATGGGAAGGTTCACTTTTTTCGCAAGTCGGATTTGTTTCCTGAAGACTTCCATCTGGATATCCTTTGGTGATTTATCCCAATGATAATCGAGGCCCATTTCACCAAGAGCGACTACTTTCGGATGTGAAGCCAATTCCTTAATCCACTTCAGATCTTCTTCCGTCATGTCAATTGCATCTACAGGATGCCAGCCGACCGCCGCATAGATGAAATCATAGCCTTCTGCTAGATCAAGGGCTCCTTTGATCGTTTCTCGGTCAAAACCGACAACGACGATATGAGATACACCTTCATCAAGAGCACGTTGTATGACTTCTTCTCGGTCATCATCGAATTGCACAGCATTCAAATGAGCGTGCGTATCAAATAACATAGTTCCAAACACCTACTAAAACTGTAGTTTCTGATTCAGAATCCCTAGTCCCTGAAACACTTTCCTAGTTTATCACATTTATTATAGGAATTGCTAAGTCAAATGCTTGTCATTACGGTTACAAATCTATTACAAAGAAAAATCGTTATAAAAAAGAAATCGTACATAAAAAAAGAAGAATGACCGTCCATTCCCTAAAACACTTGATCTGCTGGTATTTACCTAACTTGAAAAAGGTTGGTAAAACAGAATCAGACAAAGTGTCCAATTAAATGGATTTGGCCAATCTTCTTTTAGAATCATTTTTTTGCTTTGTTAAATAGTAATGTTGGTTTTGCAGGAAATTTTCTAAAGCGAAATTCACTACACTCCAGCGGGAAAAGCGAGCCAGGCGAGACCCCTCAGCGAGGTAAAGCGTGGAGGCATGCGGATCGTCCGCGGAAAGAGAGCGAATTTCGCATATATCAACAACGAACTTTAACAGAGCCTATTTTTTACTTTACAATCGTTCCATTCGGCAGGGATTGATCGATTGTAGCGAGCTTAAGTTGTCCATCTTTACTTCCTGCAAGGATCATTCCTTCAGACATTTCACCACGGAGTTTTACCGGTTTCAGGTTTGTGACGCAAATGACCTTCATCCCGACTAATTCTTCTGGTTGATAATATTCTGCTATGCCAGATACGACCTGTCGTTTTTCATCACCTAGATTCAATTGAAGCTTTAATAATTTATCGGCTTTTTTGACTTTATCGGCTTCCATAACCTCTGCAACTTTCAATTCTACCTTCATGAATTCATCAAAGGTGATTTCGTCTGAGCTTCCCTTATTCTCATCCTTGGACTCTTCTTTAGTTTTTTCTTCTGTGGTTCCTGCTCCTGTCATTGATTGTTTGATGTATGTTACTTCTTCTTCATTTTCAAGTCGTGGAAAGATCGGCTGTCCTTTTTGGACTTTCGTTCCCCCTGGGATTTGGCCGAATTCTTGCAAACTGTCCCAACCAGTCAGGTAACCTCTTTCGATTCCAAGTTGTTCCCATATCTTAGACGGCGCTTTCGTCATGAATGGTTGGATCAAGATGGAGATATAACGTAAAGATTCTGCTAAATGAGACATAACAGAAGCAAGCTGATCTCTTTGGTCTTCATTTTTCGCAAGAATCCAAGGCTGAGTTTCATCGATATACTTGTTTGTTCGACTAACAAGCTGCCAAATAGAAGACAATGCAACAGAAAATTCCATGTGGTCCATCGCATTTTCTACTTTTTCAACAGTGGCGTCAACCAACTCTTCCAAGGAGCCATCAAATGATGTAATCGTGCCTTGATGAGACGGAATCTCCCCATCAAAATATTTACCGATCATTGCAATAGTACGGTTCAATAAATTACCTAGATCATTCGCGAGATCGTGGTTCACACGGTCCACAAAGCTTTCAGGTGTGAAGACGCCGTCAGATCCGAATGGAACTTCTCTGAGCAGATAATAACGAAGTGCATCAAGGCCGTAACGATCGATCAACGTAACAGGATCCACTACATTACCTTTTGATTTAGACATCTTACCGTCTCTCATCAACAGCCAACCATGGGCAAATACTTGTTTTGGCAACGGTAGATCAAGAGCCATGAGAATGATCGGCCAATAGATGGTATGGAATCGTGTAATCTCTTTTCCTACCAAATGCACGTCAGCAGGCCAATATTTTTGATAGCGTTCATCGTTCTCAGAGCCGTAACCGAGTGCCGTGATGTAGTTGGATAGTGCATCGATCCAAACGTAAATGACATGCTTCGGGTTTCCAGGAACTTTAACGCCCCAGTCAAAGGAAGTCCGTGATACCGCTAAATCCTCAAGTCCCGGCTTAATGAAGTTATTGACCATTTCATTCTTTCGTGTTTCCGGTAAAATGAAATGCGGGTTTTCTTCATAAAATTTAAGCAGGCGATCAGCATACTTACTCATCTTAAAGAAATACGATTCTTCCTTTACCTTTTGGACAGGACGGCCACAATCCGGGCAATTTCCTTCTTCTAGCTGTAAATCTGTGAAAAAGGATTCACAAGGCGTACAATACCATCCTTCATATTCATCCAGGTAAATATCCCCCTGGTCCATCAGCTGCTGAAAAATCTTTTCGACAATATTCGTATGACGATCTTGAGTGGTTCTTATGAAATCATCATAGGAAATATCAAGCTTGTCCCAGAGATCTTGAATCCCCTCTACGATTTCATCTACATAGTTGATCGGGGCAACACCTTGTTCTTCTGCTTTATCCTGAATCTTTTGACCATGTTCATCTGTTCCAGTCAGATACATGACATCATATCCGCGCAAACGTTTATAGCGTGCCATCGCATCACCGGCTACAGTCGTATATGCATGTCCGATATGAAGTTTCCCGCTTGGATAATAGATTGGTGTAGTGATATAAAATGATTTGTTTTCCCCTGACATCTTGCAACCTCCTCGGATTTCCAAAAATTGTTTCAAATTAATAATATAGGGGTATTTGAATTTTGAATCCTCTATTTTTTCTCATACATTTTCCCGATTTAATTCTATCATTAATCAAAGAGTTTTTCTTATCTTAGACATAAAATGACACAGAGATACGAAAACAATATATGTAAATACTACAGTATTACTGTATTTCTTAAAAAATATACCTGAAGTACTGGGTTCCTTCAAGTAGGCGCATAAAGAATTCGACACGATTTTGTCGAATAATGACGAATCAAAGTCGAAGTATAATACTTTTAGGTTATTAGTAATTTTAAAAAACTAGTATACTTTTCCTGGAAATGACTTCTGTTTTTGGAAATTATGAAACAGTCTATGTTCATAAAATGCGTCAACTTAAGGTTTGTGTTTCGTTTACAGAAATTGCGAATTTTATCACAAAAGAAAATGATTGACGAGTTTGGGAATCGCTGGTATTATTAGGGCATAATAGTTTTTGTCGAATAATGGCGATAAACATAGAATAAGTCAAAAACATAGGAAAACAAGAGAGGAGATTTGTTAATATGAAATCTACAGGTATTGTTCGTAAGGTTGATGAATTAGGTCGCGTGGTGATTCCGATTGAACTTCGCCGCACACTAGGAATTGCAGAGAAGGATGCATTAGAAATCTATGTCGACGATGACCGCATTGTACTTAAAAAATATAAGCCGAACATGACTTGCCAAGTCACTGGAGAAGTATCTGATGACAACCTTTCAATCGCTGATGGAAGAATCATCCTAAGCCGTGAAGGTGCAGAGCAAATCATGAAAGAATTAGAAGACTACGTGTCAAAAGCTAAATAATGACATAACACAAGGGTTGGCCCATAAAGGGTCAACCCTTCTTTCTTTATCATTCAACATGATACATTTGATAGACTTCACGTTTTGGTAAACCGCGATCCACGGCTACTTGTTTAATAGCAGCCTTACTGGACATATTTTCTTCATTTAAATAGTGCTCGATGTGTTCAACCACAGAAAGTTTCAACCACCATTGATTTTTATCTTCGGGATGTTCCCCTGTTCCTTCTATTATTAAGCAAAATTCCCCTCGAATTTGCACCTTCTCACTCCATTGGTGTAATTCTTCTAAATTACTGCGAATGATTTCTTCATATTTCTTCGTCAATTCTCTGCTGATAGAAGCTTGCCGATTCGGTCCACAGGACTCAGAAAGTTCTTTCATGGTTTCTTTGAGCCGGTGGGGAGATTCATATAAAATGAACGTATCCCGAATTGAAGCTAAATACTCAAGTTCTTCTTTTCTCGTTTTCTTGTCTCTCGGGAGGAATCCATAAAAATAAAAATGATCAGTCGGTAAGCCTGAGGAAACAAGAGCAGGTAATGCAGCGTTTGCCCCTGGTAATGGGATGACAGGAATCTGGTTTTCAACACACATTTTCACCAATTCAAAACCAGGATCAGAAATACCAGGCATTCCAGCATCGCTGACAAGTGCTATCGTTTCACCGCTTTGAAGCTGGCCAATCAATTTTTCTCCGCTTTTCATCTTATTATGCTCATGATAACTGACAAGTGGTGTAGAAATATCGAAGTGATTACATAACTTTTTCGTTTGGCGGGTATCTTCACATGCTATCAAATCTGCGTCTTTCAAATTTTGAATGGCTCGAAATGTCATATCTTCCAGATTACCGATTGGGGTTGGAATGATCACTAAAGAACCTTGCTTTTCATCTGATTGATAGCTATGTTGATTCCACATGATTCCTTTGCTCCTTCACATAGATCAAGCGCTGCTTTTCCTTTTTGTTCAACTGCTTGATCTGATATTCGGCTTTAAGCGCATCCGACTTCGTCAAGTGATGCTCTTTATACACAAGTTCGACTGGTGTTCTTCCTTTTGTGTATTTAGCCCCTTTTCCTTGTTGATGCGCATTCAACCTTTTATCGATATCGTTCGTATATCCTGTATAAAGGGTGCCGTCGCAGCATTCTAAAATATATACACAATACTGGAAGTCACTCATAGGCTTTCCTGACCTCCTCAGTATACTTATTCGATTGATCATAAACAGTCAGTGGCGGAAGCAGTTTCAGATCAGCCTTTCCACCTTTGGCACCCTCAATAAGCACCATATTAGCGTCCTTGCCCTGTTTCGGATAAACGAACTGCAGGCGCTTTGGTTCAACTTTAAATTTACGCATCAAAAACAGTAAGTCCATCAATCTTTCTGGTCGATGGACAAATGCCGCCTTCCCGCCATTCCGAAGATTTTCAGCCGAAATCCTGACGACATCTTCCAAAGAACAATAAATTTCATGGCGGGCAATTGCTACGTGTTCATTCTCATTATGATCGAATGGGTTTTTAGAATCAAAATAAGGCGGATTACAGGTGACAACATCAAATTCTTGATTAGACCGCTTTTCATAATCTAGGATGTCTTGATGTTCGATTTGAATACGTTCTTCTAGACCGTTTATTTTAATACTTCGTTCCGCCATACTTACAAGCTTTTCTTGGATTTCCACTCCTATAATCGATCCTTTGGTACGCCTTGACAAAATTAATGGAACAGCTCCGGTCCCGGTACATAAGTCCAACAGCTTTCCTTTCTGGATAGGAACATATACGAAATTGGCTAACAAAACAGCATCTAATGAAAAGGTGAAGACAGATGGACTTTGTATTATCTTCAACTGATCTTTAACAATATAATCAATCCGTTCATCATCAAATAACTCTATCGACATCATATATAAGTCCTTTCACTCATGGTTGTATGTATAGGTTCTGCTGAATTTTCATTTTGATTTTTGCTAAAATTCTTCTAAGCGAAATTCGCGACACCCCTTCGCAAAAATATCAACCATGAAGTATAACAGAGACTATATAAATAAAACTTGGTAAAGCCAAGCCTGTTGCGATGGCTGAGCCTTAGTTCCTCGAAAAAGCAAATGCTTTTCCTTCGTACGGAGTGTTGCTTCCGAAGTGAACAGCTTGTTCACTTATACTTAAGAAAGGATTTATACTTTCTTATAGTGTAAAAAAGAGGCTGAACTACGAAAAATCACAGCTCAGCCCTTACAAAAAAACATCAAAGGAATCATCATTTATTTTTTGTTAAGAAAGGACAGACAAAATAGGCAATCTCCTTCAGTCCGTATACTCCCATAGTGAAGGTTACATATATGGAATCCTTCTTGATACAAACGTGCCAATGTATCAAACCCTTCACCGATATCAGGTACATGTTTTTGGGAACCGCTTTTTTTAGAAGAAGCTTGTCCTCCCGCCGGCTGCTTTTCCCTCTCCAGGCGGCTCCTCAAATTACGATTCTCAACTTCTAAATGATGGTTTTCTTCTAATAGAGTAGCCAATTGGTTTTTCAGATCTCCCAATTGCTTGTATAAACTTCCGATTTGCTCTTCCATTTCACTTACTCTTGAGAAGATTTCTTTTTTATCCACGGCTTCACCCCGTTACTCTGTAGCTTGTGAAACGGAGCCTTCCTTTATAAGCTCATCGAGGGTGTACTCAATCACACGTTCACGTTCGTAAAGGTCTACTTGTACTAACCGCTCTAAAATATTCAGACCGACAACTTTCCCGTTACCATGCGCTGTGTGAATTTCTTCTCCAATGTCTGGAAGCTCCTTTTTTGCGGTCTCATAATCATCGTTCTCATATTTCAAACAACACATTAGTCGTCCGCATAATCCAGATATTTTCGCTGGATTCAATGATAGATTTTGGTCTTTTGCCATCTTGATCGATACAGGTTCAAAGTCACCTAAGAAAGTTGAACAGCAAAGCAGGCGTCCACACGGACCGATTCCTCCAAGCATTTTCGCTTCATCCCGGACACCGATTTGGCGCAACTCAATCCTCGTCCGGAAAATGGATGCCAAATCTTTTACTAATTCACGGAAATCGACCCGGCCATCTGCTGTGAAATAAAAGATGACTTTGTTTCGATCAAATGTATATTCAACATCGACAAGCTTCATATCAAGATCATGCTCATCTATTTTCTTGACACAAACATCGAATGCTTCTTTCGCAGCCTCTTTATTCTCTTGCACAGAAATTTGATCCTTCGTGTTCGCTACCCGTACGACCTTCTTCAAGGGAAGGACGACATCATTTTCATCAACTTGCTTTCTAGCAAGAACTGTTTTGCCATATTCTATACCTCTTGCTGTTTCGACAATGACGAATGTATTGACATCTATATCAAGGTCACCCGGATCAAAATAATATATTTTACCCGCTTTTTTAAAGCGGACACCAATTACTTCATACACTTGGGTTATCCCTCCTGCAATCTAAGCACTAATTGCTCCATTAATAACTGAAGATTCATATTTGCGTTCAAACGTCGCTTCGCCTCAAGAATATGCAGCATCTGAGTCCGCACTCGGCTTTGAGAGCTTTGTAGCGCTTGGACGGATAATTTATTCTGATGATCGTCGTATACGATCGATTGTTCTTCTTCCAATTGTGAAAGAAAAACGTCTTTATACAAAATCAACAACAAATCCAAACCGATCTCGACCTGTTGTTTCTCTTTGAAATTTGGATTCCAATGTTCATGAAGAGCAAGGAGTGCACGTTGGGGTCTTTCAAAAAGCTCTTCTCCTAATTTTAACACGTTCTTTCTAGCTTTTACAAACCACTCATCATTCAAATACTCTTCTGCTTCTGTCTGATCATTTGTCAATGCGGCAGCAGTCCGAGCAAGATGGGCAGGATAATTCTTCTCTATAAGTGACGCTATCAATTCTCTTTGTGACTGTGGTGCAAAGGTCAAGATTTGGCATCTTGATCGGATTGTGTCTAAAAGTTGTTGAGGATTTTCAGTTAGCAATATGGCGATTGTTTTTTGGCCAGGTTCTTCTAAAAACTTCAACAGACTGTTTGCAGCTTGGTTTGTCATTCGTTCCGCGTGTTCAAGAATATAAGCCTTCGATTTTGATTCTAAGCCTAAATAGGAAAATTCCTTTTGAAGCTGCCGAATTTGTTCGATCTTTATCGATTGGCCTTCTGGCTCCACAACATGGACATCCGGATGGTTTCCAGAATCGATCCGCTTACAATCCGGACATTCACCACAAGGTTCACTATCTTCCCTGACGCGGCAGAAATAAGCCTTCGTCAAATGGATTGAAATTTTCCTTTTTCCGGTCCCTTTGTTGCCTTTGAATAAATAGGCATGGGCTAGTCGTTCTTTTCTTAGACTGTTGGTCAATAGTTTGACCACATAAGGCTGTCTATCAGCGAGTGTATTCCAGTTCATTGCAATCGACTCTTTTCTACGTATACAAATTCACGAGCAATCCTTTGATTTCACCAATCCGGCCTAAAATATCAATGGATTTTCCTTCTCGGGATACGAGTTCATCAGTCAGCGCCATCAATTCTTTATCGATTTGTTCGACCAGGTGCATCGTCTCTATATTCCCGTGTCCATTCCAGCTTCTCGACTTTTTCAGATTCATTCCGAATTCCACAGTTTCTTTCACGAACCGCTTCACAAGTTGTTTATATTCTCGAAGTTCACTTAAAGTCTGGGACTTCAACAATCGCTGTCCTTGGCGATCTATTTTATTTAGTAGTTGGGTCATTTGCTCGCTCTGTAGTTTCTGCTGCTGGGCCTGTACGACTGATTCCGAACTTGCCTGGCTTTAGTTGGGGCTTCACATTTCCTGAACACGTTGTTCAACAGTTGTACGAAGCTCTTGTCCGACTTTCATAACTATGCCTCCTAATACTGCATAAACTGTTCGATAGGGAGGACAAACACCGTAGCGCCTCCGACTTCAACTTCTACTGGATACGGTACATAAGAATCCGCGTTTCCACCCATTGGAGAGACAGGTGCAACGAGCTGGTCGCGACTTTGACAATTTTCTTTGATGATATCAAGGACACGCTGAACATGCTGATCCTCTACCCCAATCATGAAAGTCGTGTTCCCGGATTTTAAGAATCCGCCTGTACTTGCCAATTTTGTAGCACGAAAATTACTTTTCACAAGTGCATCCGATAGACGATTGCTATCTTTATCTTGAACCACCGCCACCACAAGCTTCATAAGTGAAAGCTCCTTTCAAAGATTTACCTTTATGTTAATACTATTCTCTCTCTAATCTATTTTCCTTTTTTAAAATCTGTGCGGAAAAGTTGAATATAAATGTTTCTTATAGCCTGCTTACGGACTCGGAGAACATAAAAAGGTTATTTATAATATTATAACAGGTACAACCTATTTTATCTCACCAAGTTTCGTTTCAATGTTATGTAAAACATCTTGATAGACCTTTTCAATTGGCTGTTCCGCATTCACAATGACTATACGATCTGGAAACATGCTTAGGACCCGCTTGTATCCTTCCTGTACCTGTTTATGAAACTCCATTTTCTCTAAATCAAGTCGATTCTTTTCCCGTTGATCGTTATCTTCAATCCGGCTTAATCCGACCTCAGGAGATAGATCGAAATAGATGGTCAAGTCGGGCGTGCGATCTTCGGTTGCAAAACGGTTGATTGAATAAACTTCTTCTATGCCGAGCCCTCGTGCAAATCCTTGATAGGCGAGACTGCTGTCAATGAATCGATCGCATAGCACAAGTTTTCCATTATCTAGGGCTGGAATGACTTTTTCAACCAAATGCTGTCTTCTCGCTGCGGCGTAAAGTAAAGCCTCTGTTCGTCCATCCATTTTGGTATTTTCTGGATTTAAGATCACCGAACGAATTTGTTCTGCAATATCAATACCGCCTGGCTCACGAGTACAAAGGACAGAGAGCCGTTTGGATAATTCCTGCTCGATTTGTTTTATGATCGTTGTTTTCCCAGCACCCTCTGGACCTTCAAATGTAATAAATAATGCTTTATTCATGCTACTACCTCCGACTTTCCTGTTGTTTCATCCGATAACTTGTATATCTTCAAGGTTCGTTCCCTGAAATCGCGCCCCTTTTTCTAAAAGAAAACGACAATAATCTATATGAGAAGTTGATATCCGCTCACCTTTCATAATGATTGGTATACCTGGCGGATAAGGGATGAGCGTTTCTGCACTGATTTTATCCACTGCCTCCATTAGGGGAACCCTTTTCGTTTCCAGACCCTGTATTTCCTTATGTGTCATCGTTAATTCCGTAATGGAAGGAAATTGATCAATTTTAACACTTATACGCTCGCATGGTTTATAAGGGCGTAGTTGCCTTTCAACCAAAGAAGTAAACTCTTCAATACGATCGATCCTTGCAAGGGGTAAGATGAGAAGTACATTGTATGGATCGGCAAGTTCTGAATAAATCCCCGCCTCTTCCAAAATCGTTTGCAACTCGAAGCCTGATAACAATGTTTTAGTCTTTATGATCACTTTAAGCGGGTCAAACCAATCACAGCTATCTGTACTTTGAATGACTTCAATTTGCGCAATTTTGTCGAGACGTTCAATTAGTTTCTCGATTTGTCCCACTATACGCTCTATATCGTGGTTTTCCAAACTTTCGAGGTATGCACGGGCATAATCCAATGATGCCATCAACATATAAGACGGGCTGCTGGACTGTAAAAGCTGCAGGTTCTCCTCTAATAGCTCAACATCAACAATGGCAGAGTTGATATGAAGAAAGGAAGCCATCGTCATTGCCGGTAAGGTTTTATGCGCAGATTGTACGACCACGTCAGCTCCCATGGAAAGCGCAGAAGGCGGAAAAGGTGATCCAATTGAAAAATGTGCCCCATGTGCTTCATCAACGAGAACAGGAACGTTCTTTTTATGTACGAACGAAATGATTTCAGTTAAATCCTTTGTCATCCCGTAATAATTAGGGTTTGTCAAAATTACGGCATCTATCGAGTTGTACTCTTGAAATGCCTGGGTCACCTGTTCCAAAGTTATACCTGTGGCTATCCCGGTTAGTCTATCGATTTCCGGAGAGAGCATCACAGGCCTAGCACCAGCTAATTGAATTCCATTCATAACCGACTTATGGCTATTTCTTTGTACAAGTACTCTTGCATCAGGTTTACATGTTGTTAGGATCATCGCCAAATTTCCGACCGTCGTTCCATTGATCAGAAAGTAGCTCTTGTCGGCTCCGTAAAAAGAAGCCGTCAAATTCTGAGCTTCTTTAATTACATCGGTCGGATCATGCAAATCATCCAATCCTTTCAGTTCAGTTGCATCCAGTGCAAGGAGATCCTCAGCCCATTTTTGATTGGACATCAGCATCCCGAATTTATGCCCAGGCACATGGAAAGGAAATTCCTGCTTATCGTAATGTTTAAGCAATATATTTATTAAAGGTGTATAGGTGTTTTTCAACTTAAATCCACCCGATTCTTTGATATAATCCTCACCTCATTCTATCAGATATCCGGCTACATTTCCTTTAGGTGTGATATAAACTAAAAAACTCAATACAAAATAAAAAAACAGGCGTACCTCCACCTGCTTTTAACACGAAACTCGATTAATTTTTCTAAGCTTTTTTATAAAAAATTGATATTCCTCGTCGTCTGTGTCTGTAACAACCATTCTTTGTTCACAATCTGAGCATAAAAAGTGTTGGAAAATATAGATTCCCTTATCGTTTTTCTCCTCACAAACCATACATATATCCATGGATCGCTGTTTTTTTGCGGTTTCCATTTCTCCCACCTCCATCACCCATTGTTGCCACAAACAATTTAAAATATACAAAACAAATTCAATTTTTTGAAAAATCAGTTGCTATCGTAAATGTATGATAACTCTCCAGAAATTGTGTATGTCTCCCTAAAACTAAACTTGTATAAATGAAATTTTGATTGGACACTTCAGTGAAGAGAGGAGGTTAAGTGGAAAGGACACTCGATGGTTGATTCGCAAACCACATTTGTGTGTGGCGCAGTCATTATTACTCCTTGTTTTTGAGTCGTTAAGATAAATGTGAAGTTGTCGAGATAATTCCCGAGTTGTTGGGATAAATTTAAAGTTGTAGAGTCCCCTGTAGTTGTAGAGATAATGCTATACACCATCGGCTTTCACTCCGTCCCTCGCATATATCATTCGCTGTAATCGCATGTTCGTGGGGTTTTATGTCCGTTTTTTAAGTTTAAACCACAAAAAAGAACAGCTTTGCAGCTGCTCTCTTGATTGCCCGGCGACGTCCTACTCTCACAGGGGGAAGCCCCCAATTACCATTGGCGCTGAAGAGCTTAACTTCCGTGTTCGGCATGGGAACGGGTGTGACCTCTTCGCCATCGTCACCAGACTGTATGAAATTCAAGGGATACTGTTCCCTCAAAACTAGATAACGGTTCTTGAAAACATCGTCGATGTTAAGTAAAGTGGTTAAGTCCTCGATCGATTAGTATCTGTCAGCTCCACGTGTCACCACGCTTCCACACCAGACCTATCAACCTCATCATCTCTGAGGGATCTTACTCGCTTGACGCGATGGGAAATCTCATCTTGAGGGGGGCTTCATGCTTAGATGCTTTCAGCACTTATCCCGTCCACACGTAGCTACCCAGCTATGCTCCTGGCGGAACAACTGGTACACCAGCGGTGTGTCCATCCCGGTCCTCTCGTACTAAGGACAGCTCCTCTCAAATTTCCTGCGCCCGCGACGGATAGGGACCGAACTGTCTCACGACGTTCTGAACCCAGCTCGCGTACCGCTTTAATGGGCGAACAGCCCAACCCTTGGGACCTACTTCAGCCCCAGGATGCGATGAGCCGACATCGAGGTGCCAAACCTCCCCGTCGATGTGGACTCTTGGGGGAGATAAGCCTGTTATCCCCAGGGTAGCTTTTATCCGTTGAGCGATGGCCCTTCCATGCGGAACCACCGGATCACTAAGCCCGACTTTCGTCCCTGCTCGACTTGTAGGTCTCGCAGTCAAGCTCCCTTGTGCCTTTACACTCTGCGAATGATTTCCAACCATTCTGAGGGAACCTTTGGGCGCCTCCGTTACACTTTAGGAGGCGACCGCCCCAGTCAAACTGCCCACCTGACACTGTCTCCGGACCGGATCACGGTCCTGGGTTAGAATTTCAATACCGTCAGGGTAGTATCCCACCGACGCCTCCACCGAACCTGGCGGTCCGGCTTCTCTGGCTCCTACCTATCCTGTACAAACGATACCAAAATCCAATATCAGGCTACAGTAAAGCTCCATGGGGTCTTTCCGTCCTGTCGCGGGTAACCTGCATCTTCACAGGTACTATAATTTCACCGGGTCTCTCGTTGAGACAGTATCCAAGTCGTTGCACCTTTCGTGCGGGTCGGAACTTACCCGACAAGGAATTTCGCTACCTTAGGACCGTTATAGTTACGGCCGCCGTTTACTGGGGCTTCGATTCAGAGCTTCTCCTAATGGATAACCCCTCCTCTTAACCTTCCAGCACCGGGCAGGTGTCAGCCCCTATACTTCGCCTTACGGCTTCGCAGAGACCTGTGTTTTTGCTAAACAGTCGCTTGGATCTTTTCACTGCGGCTCTCTCGGGCTTGCACCCTATCAGAGCACCCCTTCTCCCGAAGTTACGGGGTCATTTTGCCGAGTTCCTTAACGAGAGTTCTCCCGAGCATCTTAGGATTCTCTCCTCGCCTACCTGTGTCGGTTTACGGTACGGGCACCTCTTTCCTCGCTAGAGGCTTTTCTTGGCAGTGTAGGATCAGGGACTTCGGTACTCTAGTTCCCTCGCCATCACAGCTCCGCCGTATGGTGGACGGATTTGCCTATCCACCGGCCTGACTGCTTGGACGCGCATATCCATCAGCGCGCTCTCCCTACCTTCCTGCGTCCCCCCGTTGCTCAAACGGAAAGGAGGTGGTACAGGAATATCAACCTGTTGGCCATCGCCTACGCCTTTCGGCCTCGGCTTAGGTCCCGACTAACCCTGAGCGGACGAGCCTTCCTCAGGAAACCTTGGGCTTTCGATGGAGAAGATTCTCACTTCTCTTTTCGCTACTCATACCGGCATTCTCACTTCAAAGCGCTCCACGAGTCCTTCCGGTCTCGCTTCTCAGCCCTTCGAACGCTCCCCTACCACTGTACCGTTAGGTACAATCCATAGCTTCGGTGATACGTTTAGCCCCGGTACATTTTCGGCGCAGAGTCACTCGACCAGTGAGCTATTACGCACTCTTTAAATGGTGGCTGCTTCTAAGCCAACATCCTGGTTGTCTGGGCAACTCCACATCCTTTTCCACTTAACGTATACTTGGGGACCTTAGCTGATGGTCTGGGCTGTTTCCCTCTCGACTACGGATCTTATCACTCGCAGTCTGACTCCCGTGGACAAGTTCCTGGCATTCGGAGTTTGACTGAATTCGGTAATCCTGTGGGGACCCCTAGTCCAATCAGTGCTCTACCTCCAGAACTCTCACCACGAGGCTAGCCCTAAAGCTATTTCGGGGAGAACCAGCTATCTCCGAGTTCGATTGGCATTTCACCCCTACCCACACCTCATCCCCGCACTTTTCAACGTGCGTGGGTTCGGGCCTCCATTCAGTGTTACCTGAACTTCACCCTGGACATGGGTAGATCACTCGGTTTCGGGTCTACGACAACGTACTCATGCGCCCTGTTCAGACTCGCTTTCGCTGCGGCTCCGTCTCTGCGACTTAACCTTGCACGTTATCGTAACTCGCCGGTTCATTCTACAAAAGGCACGCCGTCACCCGTTAATGGGCTCCGACTACTTGTAGGCACACGGTTTCAGGATCTCTTTCACTCCCCTTCCGGGGTGCTTTTCACCTTTCCCTCACGGTACTGGTTCACTATCGGTCACTAGGGAGTATTTAGCCTTGGGAGATGGTCCTCCCAGCTTCCGACGGGGTTTCACGTGTCCCGCCGTACTCAGGATCCACTCTGGAGGGAACGACGTTTTGGCTACAGGGCTGTTACCTCCTCTGGCGGGCCTTTCCAGACCGCTTCGCCTACGCCGTTCCTTTCTTACTCCGTATAGAGTGTCCTACAACCCCAAGAGGCAAGCCTCTTGGTTTGGGCTGTTTCCGTTTCGCTCGCCGCTACTCAGGAAATCGCGATTGCTTTCTCTTCCTCTGGGTACTAAGATGTTTCAGTTCCCCAGGTCTGCCTTCTCATACCCTATGAATTCAGGTATGGATCCTACCCCATTACGGGCAGTGGGTTCCCCCATTCGGAAATCCCCGGATCAAAGCTTACTTACAGCTCCCCGAGGCATATCGGTGTTCGTCCCGTCCTTCTTCGGCTCCTAGTGCCAAGGCATCCACCGTGCGCCCTTCATAACTTAACCACGTTATGAATGAACTTACACTTCTTACTTGTCATTAAATGACGTTTTCGATGTCTTGTTTTCAAGAATTTCATTATCTAGTTTTCAAGGAACAATGTATTGAAAGAGAATGAGCTCTTTCAAAACTAAACAAAAGCCAAAGCGTGTTCCATGTCCATAAAGGACTCCTTAGAAAGGAGGTGATCCAGCCGCACCTTCCGATACGGCTACCTTGTTACGACTTCACCCCAATCATCTGTCCCACCTTCGGCGGCTGGTTCCAAAAGGTTACCTCACCGACTTCGGGTGTTACAAACTCTCGTGGTGTGACGGGCGGTGTGTACAAGGCCCGGGAACGTATTCACCGCGGCATGCTGATCCGCGATTACTAGCAATTCCGGCTTCATGCAGGCGAGTTGCAGCCTGCAATCCGAACTGAGAATGGCTTTATGGGATTCGCTCAACCTCGCGGTTTTGCTGCCCTTTGTACCATCCATTGTAGCACGTGTGTAGCCCAGGTCATAAGGGGCATGATGATTTGACGTCGTCCCCACCTTCCTCCGGTTTGTCACCGGCAGTCACCTTAGAGTGCCCAACTGAATGCTGGCAACTAAGATCAAGGGTTGCGCTCGTTGCGGGACTTAACCCAACATCTCACGACACGAGCTGACGACAACCATGCACCACCTGTCACTTCGTCCCCCGAAGGGGAACCTTCCATCTCTGGAAGTAGCGAAGGATGTCAAGACCTGGTAAGGTTCTTCGCGTTGCTTCGAATTAAACCACATGCTCCACTGCTTGTGCGGGCCCCCGTCAATTCCTTTGAGTTTCAACCTTGCGGTCGTACTCCCCAGGCGGAGTGCTTAATGTGTTAACGTCAGCACTGAGGGTGGAACCCCCCAACACCTAGCACTCATCGTTTACGGCGTGGACTACCAGGGTATCTAATCCTGTTTGCTCCCCACGCTTTCGCGCCTCAGCGTCAGTTACTGGCCAGAGAGCCGCCTTCGCCACTGGTGTTCCTCCATATATCTACGCATTTCACCGCTACACATGGAATTCCACTCTCCTCTCCAGTACTCAAGTCCCCCAGTTTCCAATGACCCTCCACGGTTGAGCCGTGGGCTTTCACATCAGACTTAAGAGACCGCCTGCGCGCGCTTTACGCCCAATAATTCCGGACAACGCTTGCCACCTACGTATTACCGCGGCTGCTGGCACGTAGTTAGCCGTGGCTTTCTGGTTAGGTACCGTCAAGGTACCGCCCTGTTCGAACGGTACTTGTTCTTCCCTAACAACAGAGCTTTACGACCCGAAGGCCTTCCTCACTCACGCGGCGTTGCTCGGTCAGACTTTCGTCCATTGCCGAAGATTCCCTACTGCTGCCTCCCGTAGGAGTCTGGGCCGTGTCTCAGTCCCAGTGTGGCCGATCACCCTCTCAGGTCGGCTACGCATCGTCGCCTTGGTGAGCCCTTACCTCACCAACTAGCTAATGCGCCGCGGGCCCATCTGTAAGTGATAGCCGAAGCCATCTTTTAATCCTCCTCTATGCAGAGGAGAATGTTATCCGGTATTAGCCCCGGTTTCCCGGAGTTATCCCAGTCTTACAGGCAGGTTGCCCACGTGTTACTCACCCGTCCGCCGCTGACCTCTGAGGAGCAAGCTCCTCGTTGGTCCGCTCGACTTGCATGTATTAGGCACGCCGCCAGCGTTCGTCCTGAGCCAGGATCAAACTCTCCAATAAAGTGTTTGATTGCTCATTAAATGTAAATCGAAATTGATTCAGGGTTCTTATAAAAGACCCGTTTCACGCTTGGCTTTTGTTCAGTTTTCAAAGAGCTGACTTCGATGGTGTCACAAGACCACGGACTTGAATACATCAATGTAGTTTTGCGCCGAGTAATCGCAGGCGTAGGACGTGACATTCTTAATCGAAGATCCTTATCAATAAAGACATAAACTGTTGTCTTTTATCGAAGATTGTTTAGTTATGATGTCTTGTTGCGACTCTTAATATAATATCATCACTTGCCTATTTTGTCAAAGGTTTTTTTCATAGAAATATAATGTGTTTTAAGAGCAGCAAGAACAACTATACCATCAGGTTGTTCACGATGCAAGCTTTTTTTATAAAGAAAAAAAGGAGCCGAATTTTTACTGGCTCTTTCATAGTTTTATAGGAAGTGAAATGGCCTTTTATAGTATCATCTTATGGATTGCTATTAGTGCAATCAACCCAGGTATGCCCAAGAAACCTGAAACAGAAGCTGTCGCGATGTTGATCGGGATGTGGATGTCGATAGCCGTTCCGAATGCATTGAGGAAAAATAACAACAACGCTCCGATCACCAGCTTGATGACACCTTGTCCGATCCATCGTAATGGTTTCAACGGGGCACCGATGAATAATAACAATATAATCAGACCGCAAACGATCGCAAAAACCCAGAACGGATCCATACAATATCCTCCTTACAGGTTGTCTCATAACCATAACTATGATGCAGGATATTAAAAAAGAACGGGAAGCTGTTAAAAACTTCTCGTTCTGAGATTACGGACTTTAGCCTCTCGAAGCAAAAAGAAATACTTTGCTTTCGCTAACTTCACTTCATATAACACTTGGTCCGATGGCTCCAAACTGTTTTCGATCAGTTCTTTCTTTGTAAGCCATTCTGTACGGACAGCTTCAATCGAATTTAACAAACGTTCATTGTATTCATTTCTGAGTCGGCCTTTTCGACTGAAAAACATGATTGAACTCGCCTCCATGGGCTAAATTTCTCTGCGACCCTCCAGGGCGCGAGATAAGGTGACCTCATCCGCATATTCGAGGTCTCCCCCAACTGGTAGACCATGTGCGATACGAGTTATTTTGATGCCGGTCGGCTTAACAAGGCGGCTGATATACATAGCTGTAGCCTCACCTTCGATGTTCGGATCCGTCGCCATGATGAGCTCTTGGACGGTATCGTCCTGCAGCCGTTTGATAAGCTCTGCTACCTTTATGTCTTCGGGACCGATGCCTTCCACAGGCGAGATCGCTCCATGGAGAACATGATATAAACCGCGATATTCTTTCATTTTTTCCATTGCGATGACGTCTTTGGAATCATGGACCACACAAATCGTCGTC
Source organism: Pseudalkalibacillus sp. A8 (assembly GCF_045920555.1). Classification (NCBI taxonomy): domain Bacteria; kingdom Bacillati; phylum Bacillota; class Bacilli; order Caryophanales; family Fictibacillaceae; genus Pseudalkalibacillus; species Pseudalkalibacillus sp. A8. The sequence continues at coordinate 48,112 of NZ_CP174509.1, read as the reverse complement.
TGGTCCCGGCTTGTATCTTCACAGATCATACATGGATCACGATCTGTAATATGGTGGCAATTCGAGCAATAGGTGAGATCCCGTTTGGCGTTGACCAACGCTTTCCCGAATTCGAATACGTCATCTTCTTTCATTTCTAAAACAAAGAAAGCTAAGCGTACAGCAGTCTTCGGACCGATACCTGGGAGCTTCATGAAGCTATCGATCAATTTTGAGATCGGTTCAGGATAATGCACTGCAATTCCTCCTATAGAAGGGATGACCTGATTTCCAGCCATGAATAGCATAACGATGTATTCAAAGTCATCCTTAAGAGCGCCTCAAGGCTCTTGGTGATTTAAATGTCCAAAAAGTCCCCGACAAAAATCGAGGACTGTATCGGATATTCCCTTTAGAACATTCCTGGCAGGTTCATTCCTTTAGTGAATTGGCCCATATCTTTATTTACAACTTCATCGACATTCTTCAATGCGTCATTAGTAGCCGCTAAAACAAGGTCTTGTAGCATTTCGATGTCATCTGGATCAACAGCTTCCTCTTTGATTACAATATCAAGGATTTCCTTATGGCCATTTGCAGTCACAGTGACCATTCCGCCGCCGGCTGTTCCTTCAACAGTCTTCTCTTTTAACTCTTCCTGTGCTTTCATCATCTGTTTCTGCATTTTCTGCATTTGTTTCATCATATTATTCATATTGCCCTTCATATTACTTCCTCCTTTTTTTAATCAATCTTCTATTTCTACAAATTCAGAACCGACAAGCTTGATCGCTTCATCTACGATCGGATCTTCATTCTTTTGTGGTGTTTCTTCGTTAGCCTGATGATCAGATTCTCCGGGTTCAGCAGGCTCTGACTTCCGTTGCTCTTGGATATAGGATTTTTTGACGCTTTCCCAATCTTCCTCGAGGATTGTCATCATCGTCATTTGGCGATCCATCGTTTCAAATACGACCGACTCAACGCATTCACGTATGTTGTCCTTCACCGCCATTTGACTGTGAAGTTCATGCTGGAACGCGAGCAGGAAGGAATCTTTTGAACAAGCTACAGGGGTAGCGTTGATCATCCATGCATGGGCATTGACCATCCGTGCCTTGATACTTTCCATAATGTCTCCCCATTTCCCTCTGAAAAGCTGGAGATCTTTTTTGGAAGCGTCTTTCAGCATTTCTCTTATCCGACCAGTCGATGCTTTCGACTTCGGTGTTCTTGACTGAAACGTCCGCTTTGGTGCCTCTGGTTCAGCCATGTTCCCTGAATGGCTGCTAGGGGCTCCTTGTTCCTTCAATAGGCGAAGTTCTTTTTCAAGCTGCTCGATCCGGTCGACAAGCGGTTGGACATCCGTCGAAACGCCTTGTGAACTCGACTGATTCTCTTCCTGACAGAGCTTCACGATCGCTAGCTCCAGATGGATACGAGGGTGATTCGTCCATTTCATCTCTTGCTGGGCTTTGTTCAAAACATCTATGACTTGATAGATCCAATCCCCAGGTATCTTTTGTGCAAAGGCTGCAAATTCTTGATCCACCTGTGCTCGATCAAGCACTTCTTCTAAATTAGGAGCTGTTTGATAAAGAAGCATGTCTCGGTAATAGAAAATCAAATCGTTGATAAACCGTATCGGATCTTTTCCGTTTTCCATCAAATGATCGATATGCTTCAGTGCATCGATGACGTTATTTCCTTGAAAAGCCGCTGTCATTTCTGATAAAAGCGATTGGGACACCGATCCTGTCACAGCCAGCACATCATCGGATGTAACTCTATCTTCACTATAAGATACTGCTTGATCAAGGATGCTTAAAGCATCTCTCATCCCGCCTTCTGCAGCTCTCGCAACGAGGTGGAGTGCTTCATCATCGACTTGGACACCTTGCGAATCAATGACCGTCTTCATTCGTGAAACAATGGAATGACTCGTGATCCTTCTAAAATCAAACCGCTGACATCTTGAAATGATCGTCAAAGGAATCTTGTGCGGCTCTGTGGTCGCGAGTATGAAGATGACATGCGCTGGTGGCTCCTCGAGTGTTTTTAATAAGGCATTGAAGGCTCCGATTGTAAGCATATGTACTTCATCGATGATATACACTTTGTACTGGACTGCACTAGGCGCATACTTTACCTTGTCTCTAATATCACGAATTTCATCGACACCATTGTTCGATGCGGCATCAATTTCGATGACGTCAGACACGGAACCTTTCGTGATGCCAATACACGCGTCGCATTCGTTACACGGTTCAGCCACTGGAGCTTTTTCACAATTGACCGCTTTCGCAATTATTTTTGCGGCACTCGTCTTCCCGGTCCCACGGGGACCACTGAATAAATAGGCATGGGATAGCTTTTGTTGCAACAATGCATTTTGCAAAGTCTTCGTGATATGTTCCTGGCCGACCATATCCTTAAATCGTTGTGGCCGATATAATCTATATAATGCTTGATAAGCCATCCTCACGCCCTCCTTTATCGATAATAATCATCATCTTATTATACCGATTCTAAGCCGGTTTTTCAAAGTAGAAGTCAAGAAAAGCACAAGCGCCCTGGTCGCCACAAATGTCACTGGAAGTTCGACCAGGAGGGTCTATCCCCCCAGTAGGCCTGAAATCATCCAAGGGGTTGGCACTGGACCTGGATATGACTTCACCGCAAACAAACTAAAAAGAGGTCCTTAGAAATAGGGTTTGTAAAATTGTAATAAAAATTTACGAAACTCCTGCGGGGAAAGGGAGTGAATTTCGCAAAAATCAACAATTAATAACAACAAGGCCTTCCAATATAAAAACACCCACCCTGGAATGGATGAGTGTTGTGTAATATGTAAGTTTAACGCCGTGCACCTTTCTTCGATAAAGCCTTCCTAAGCGTTACGCTCGCAGTTAGCTCGATCCAGGCGACCCCGCGGCACACGGAGAGGACCCACTTACTGCTGCTTCCTTCCGGACCTGACAGGGTTCATGGGGCTCCGTTGCGCAGGACCCAGATGTCAACACCACTTACGAACGGCAGGCCTTACGTCAGCTAACCTCGGAAAGGGATTCAGTCTCGCTATAGCGGATTGCGAGTTACAGGACACCGCTACCTTCCCACCTAGCACGGCAAAGTTGATAACATTGTTAGGCGCAATCAAAATGCGCACTATTTAGTATACGCCCGATTGCGATTAAAATCAACTGTAAAATAATTGAATGGAGGAGGCGAGAGGATTTGAACCCCCGCGGCGCACAAACGCCCTAACTGATTTCGAGTCAGTCCCCTTCAGCCAGACTTGGGTACGCCTCCATTGCTCACAGTTGATCTTGCTTACCATTTTTATGGCAGCAAGGAACACTATAACATGATTTCATTTAAGTATCAAGGACACGATTATGCTTTTTTTCCTTGTTTTTTTCTTTTACGCAAGTCCCGGAAGAATTGGGTAAGCATCTCACTGCATTCCTCTTCCAACACTCCAGATGTAACAATCGCTTGATGATTGAACCTCGGTTCATCCAATAGATTCATCAATGTTCCAGCGCAGCCGCCTTTTGGGTCGCTTGCACCATATATGACACGATCAATCCGTGAGAGGACGATTGCTCCTGAGCACATTGGACAAGGTTCAAGCGTCACATACAATGTACAGCCTTCCAAACGCCATGTCCCCAATACTTTACATGCTTCATCGATCGCAATCAGCTCTGCATGGGCCACTGATCTTTGTTCGTTTTCTCTCAGATTGTACCCTGAAGCAATGACTTCTCCGTCTTTTACAATAACTGCCCCTATAGGTACTTCTCCAATAGCAGCGGCTTGCTTCGCCATTTCCATCGCTTTTTTCATGAACATTTCATCAGTCGATCGGTACATCGTGTATCTCCTTAAGAATCAAAGGTTATATACACAACTTTACCTTAACCAGTACAATTAATACAGTTTGGAGCATCTTACTGATCATAAGGCAGTATTCTGAGCAATTGTTGAAATTGTAACTCCTTTGTCATCAATGTTCAAATTCTGGACAAGCATATCTGGCAAAGCTTGATGCAATTTGTAATAAAGCCAGCTTGCTTTCTCCTCCTCCACAAAACAGGCGATCGTCGGGCCAGCACCACTCAAAGCAACCCCAAAAGCACCATTATTTTCAGCGATTTGCTCAACTTTTTCATAATGGGGAAGTAGCTGTTTCCGGAACGGATGATGATAAAGGTCCCCTTTCATCATTCTTCCTGCCACTTCCCAATCCTGTTTTAACAATGCAGCGATTAAAACGTTCGACACAGCACCTGCTTTAACTGCTTTCGAAAAACTTATCTCCTCTGGCAATACTTCACGAGCCTTTTCGGTCTTCAGTTCTTCTTTCGGTGTTACCGTGACGACAGATATAGGTAAATCCTCAATGTTAAGAAGTTCAATTCCATCGTCTGTTTCACAAGCGATAACCAGGCCACCATACAAGGACGCCCCAACATTATCAGCATGTCCTTCATATTTTGCAGCCAGTTCGAGTTTTTTCCTTTTCGAAATCCCTATATCTCCAGCAGCATCAGCTAACTCGATGCCAGCAACAATTGCTGCCGCACTTGAGCCAAGCCCTCTTGTCAGCGGGATATTACTTTTCACTTCCACTAGACAAGGCGGAAGCTCTGCTCCGTATGACTTCGCTGTTTCCAGCGCCGTACGGACAATGAAGTTCGTTTCGTCATTCGGAAATTCTTCCAAAGAAGGAGAGAGAGCCCTTACCTCCCATAAGTGATGGGAGGATACAGTCAATGTCAAATAACGATCCAATGCTAATCCGACTGAATCGAATCCTGGACCTAAATTGGCAGTACTTGCCGGGACTTTGATCTGCCAGTTTTTCATACCTTTACCGTTCCTTTGATATGTTCTGTCACGATTCCTCGATCTTTTGGTAATTTAACCGGTTGCACAGGGCTCTCCGTCATAGCCGTTACTGGGTCCTTTAAACCATTCCCTGTCAAAACGAGAACGATTTTTTGACCTGGATCCAGTTTTCCTTGTGAATGGAGCTTTCTGATCCCGGCAAGTGATGCACAAGATGCAGGTTCTGCAAAAATCCCCTCGGTTTTTGCAAGTGATTGGTACGCCTCAACGATTTCCGGATCACTGACTTCATCGATATGTCCAATTGATTCCTCCACTGCCGAAACAGCAAGTTTCCAACTTGCGGGATTTCCGATACGAATGGCAGTGGCAAGCGTCTCTGGTTGAGTAAAGACTCTATCATGGACGATTGCGGCCGCACCTTCTGCTTCGAAACCGAACATCTTCGGCAGTCCTGAGTTATTCGATTGGTGGTATTCTTTGAAACCTTTCCAGTATGCGGTGATGTTCCCGGCATTTCCGACCGGGATCGCTAAAATATCCGGAGCACCACCTAGCTGTTCACACACTTCAAAAGCGGCCGTCTTCTGTCCTTCAAGTCGATATGGATTGACAGAATTGACAAGTGTCATCGATTCCCTTTCACTGAGGTCCCTTACGATTTCCAGCGCCTCATCAAAGTTTCCTTCGATCGAGATGATTTCCGCACCATACATGACCGCTTGCGCCAGCTTCCCCTGGGCGATTTTCCCCTCCGGTATCACGACGATGCATTTCATCCCAGCCCTGGCAGCATACGCTGCAGCGGAGGCAGATGTATTCCCTGTCGACGCGCATATGACAGTATCACTCCCCGCTTCCTTCGCTTTCGCAACCGCTAAGACCATCCCACGGTCCTTGAAAGAACCTGTCGGATTCGCCCCTTCAACTTTCGCAAAGAGTTCTAGATCAAGCTCTCTTGAAAGGGTATCGAGCTTAATAAGGGGGGTATTGCCTTCATTCAAGGTCAAAGTCGGCGTCTCTTTTGTCACAGGTAAGAATGTTTGGAATTCTGATAATAGACCTTCCCATCGCTTCATCAAGCGTCCCCTCCTTCTACTCGATACGTACTTTTTACAAATTGAACACCTTTCAAATCCCGTAATTCTTCAAGGATTTTTTCAAAACTCTCTAATGAGGTCTTATGAGTCACCAGGACGATTTCCGCCCTCTTTTCCTCTCCAAGCGGGTTTTGCAATACTTTCTCAAAGCTTGCCCCGTTTTCGGAAAAGACCGAAGTGATACTCGATAATACTCCGACTTCATCCTCAACATGGAGCCGCAAGAAATGCTTCGAATAAATTTCATCGTCTTCCTTAAGCTGTTTCAAAAATTGAGGGCTTACAGCGCTTTTTCCATTCACACCCAAGCGCATGTTCTTCATCACCCCGACAAGGTCTGATACGACTGCAGTTGCCGTTGGAAGACTTCCCGCCCCAGGACCGTAAAACATCGTTTCACCAACCGCTTCACCGTATACATAAACTGCATTATATTCATCATTCACGGAAGCTAAAGGATGAGATTCTTCTAATAAGGTAGGTTCTACGCTGACCTCTACCCTGTTTCCTTCACGATGGGCATAGCCTATCAATTTCATGATATAGCCGAACTGCTTGGCATATTGGAGGTCTTCTTCTGTGACTTCTGTGATGCCCTTCACTTTGACATCATCCAAGTCGATATTCATGGAGAACCCTAGGGTTGATAAAATTGCCATTTTACGAGCGGAGTCCAAGCCTCCGACGTCTGCCGTTGGATCCGCTTCTGCAAAACCAAGTGCTTGTGCTTCAGCAAGAACATCATCAAACGAACGTCCCTCTTTCGTCATCTTGGTTAAGATGAAGTTGGTTGTCCCATTCACGATCCCCATCATTTTAGTAATTCGATCTGAGGCTAAACCATCTACTAATCCTCGTAAAATTGGTATGCCTCCTGCCACACTTGCCTCATAGAACAGATCACATTGGTGTTCAGAAGCCAGGGTCAGCAGTTCCGGCCCATAGACTGCCATCAAATCTTTATTTGCTGTTACGATATGTTTTTTATGGGTGATGGCTTTCACCAAATGTTCTTTCGTCTCCTCGATGTTTCCCATCACTTCCACCACAATATCGATTTCTGGATCCAATAGAACCTCTTCTGGATCTAATGTGAGAATGGAAGTATCAATATCTACATCTCTCACTTTATTGATCTCTTTGACGAGAGCTTTTTTGATTTTTACCGGACAGCCGATTTGGTGCATTAATTTATCTTGATGACTTTCAATGACTTTTACGACCCCAGATCCGACTGTTCCTAATCCTAATAATCCTACAGATATTGATTCCATCCAACCAACCTTTCTATTTGTTTTTCTAGTGAATACATTTGTTCTTCGTTAGAGGACATTATATTGGAGAATCAGGACTATGACAATAGGGGATTTCTAACTTTTTTCATGTAAGGGTTTTCTTTCGCTCTACACCAACGAAAATTTTTTAAAAGAAATGCTCTTAAATTTACGAAATTCACTCCCTTTCCACGGGCAAAGAAAAGTGGAAGTGACCCGGATAGTCATGTAGGTCATTGGAAGACTGACGAGGAGGCTGTCGCTTTTCCCGCAGGAGTGTCGTGAATTTCTGTTAGAGTTACTTCAAAGAAACCATGGCAAAGCCAATCTTAATAAAAAACTGCTTTAAACGATATACGCCTAAAGCAGCTAGAGAAAAACGCTATAAACTTTTGTTTTTTGAACAATTTACTCTTTATGCTCCAGTCTCAACTCCCGACGTTGGACTGTTCCTTGTTTGTTCAAGGGGATGAATTGTTTTTCTTCCGATACCTGCTTGATGGATTTGGTTACTGATTTTTCTGGTCTATGATCAACACGCCAGTTTTCCGTAACCGTCTTGATCCCTTCAAGCATGAAGTTCATCGCAAGGATCGTCAGAGCAAAGAAAATGATCGGGACAAGTACGACCCAGGGACTGACTGTCAAATGCCTCATCCCATCCCCGATCAGGCCGGACCATTCATAGGATATCGACTGAGGAGGATCAGCGAAAAGTGGATCGAAGCTCTTGTTTGTTCCTCCAAAGAAAACTTTGAAAAATCCCAGGTGTGCTAGTACGAGCATCGTTTGTACAAGCTGCTGCATGAAGATGATCCATAATTGTGGTTGGATATGCGGTCTGACATGCTTCCAAAGAATATGCAGCCTGCTTCCACCAATGACCCTTGCCCCATCAATGAATTCATGATTATAGATTCTTCCCATTTCATTCCCGATCAAAATTGAGGTAGGAGGCACGGCAATCATGGCAAGAATGATCACTTCAATCCAAACCCTTTCCCAAAACGTATAATCGAATCCTGTAGGAAGCTCAACCAGGAAAGGGGTCAGGATGAATAACGCGAGCATTGTAACCGGTATATAATTGAATACATCCCCAATCCAGGTCACATATTTTCTGAATCTGAAAAAATAAGCGCCGTAAAGAACACCGAATACCATGGAGGTAAGTAAGCGGATGAAAGCAATCAACACAGCGAAACCGATCGTATATTTTGCACCTACAGTTATCATATGAGTCATATGGAACCCTAACACATTCGTTCCTAATGGAATTTCTAATTTAGGAGAGATCGGGGAACCTTCGACTGCTCTCCCATCCTCGTAAAGGATCTGCGTCTGTGCGATATGGTTATCCCAAACGAACGTATGCAGTAAACTGATTGAAGACAATATAAAAATAAAGAGGAAACCAATCAAGAAATAACCGTTCTTAAACAGTCTTTTGACCATCTACATCACGACCTTTTCATTCGTAAATCTTTCAAGCAGCCACTGCCCTATTGCAAATAATAAGAAGATCGGAATGAAGATCGCCAACAGACTCCATGCAAAAATGATAGGATTCAAATAATCTAATAAAAATCGCATGATACCATTGATATTGAAAATGTATTCAAGGATCAACAGGTTTGAAAGCATGAACCAGATTACTGTTTTGGAATAATTCAATAGGCTTGCCAGTGAATTTCTTAATACGTGTACAAGCAATATCTTTCGCTGTAGGATCCCTTTCGCTTTTGCCAATTCCACATATTGCTTTTCCAGTTCTCCTTCTACGATTGAGATCATCACTTTAAAATATTGGATCATTGGCAGAATCGATAGACAGAGGATCGGTAATACATAAATCGGTTCACCAGGTAATGATGCAATCTCAAAAAATAACAGACCGGTCTTTTTATACAACCAGACGACGAATAGCTGACAAGAAATGATGATGAGAATATCCGGAATGGATTCTAAAATGAACGTTCCGACTTTTATCTTTTTGATCCACTTTGGCGGAAGCAACATCGTGATGAATGTTAAAACTGCTGCCGTGACTAAAGCTAGTAATATAGCTCCAACCACTATGGTTACTGAAAAAGTTCCGATGTTTAGAAGCTGTGGCAATAGTTTCCGTTCTGTACCTTCCGTGTTATATGTAACCTCTTGAAGATGGAAAATGCCTGAAATGACTTCACCTATGCTTTGAAAATACGCCATCCAATTCAGTTGGAACGATCCCCCTGAAGGCAAAAGCGTCGGCAAACCGGCCATCAGCACAATTCCGATGACGATACAGGTGAAACGTAACACCTGGTTGCCAATGAATCTCATATGAATCCCCCTCTACTCTCAGTCAGAAAAACCCGATACAGACCTATCTCTCTTTATCTATCCAGGTTATTTGGTCTTGATTAATCGATTTTACTCCCCGTAATATTGTTGCTTGATTTTGTGTGTGGTCGTAAATCCCTTTATGATCAAGGTTTTCTATTATGGTAATATCGACCGTATAGTCATTCCACGGAGCACCGATCTTTTTCAATTGTTCTGAAGTTTTATGTTGATATAAATGAGAACCATTATAGAACATGTTTTCCACTGTTTCTTTGACTTTCGCCCGATCAGACCCTGGAACAACTTGAATATTCAAAAGAACATATTTGTCATTTTTTGAAACGGATACAGATTCAATCCTCTTGTTTTCTTGTTTGGCGATATGTGACACCTTATTAATCAAGGGCAGACTTGTCACTTCACCCGTATTTGTTTTCTGAAGAAACTCCCCTTCACTTCGATCCTTTGGTTGAGGCGGCTTTAAAATAAAGCTGATTGAAAACACAAGAAGGAGAATACATACCGAAATACTTAACGCAGGCTTCATTATCCATACATATTTTTCTATGAACGAGGGTTTCTGTTGTTCACGTATTCTTTTCATGACGTTTTGTTTTCTCTCTTCAGAAAATCGTTTCTTTTGATAAACTGCTTTTGCCATGATTTTATCAAGATTTTTCAGCTTATCTTCCACCATCTTCTTCCCCTTTCTCTAATTGTGTCCGTAGTAATTTTCGTGCCTGGAACAAACGGGACTTTATTGTGGAAGTCTTGATATGAAGCATTTCACTTATTTCATTCAGAGACATTTCTTCTTGATAAAATAAAATGATCAATTCTCGATATTTAAGTGGCAGCTGGAGAATCGAGTCGGCCAGCTTGTTGAATTCATCTTCTACAATCAAACGGAGTTCAGGGGTTTGATCATTACTTTCCTGTTTGAAAAAGGTGAACGGGTTCGTAAACCATACATTTCTGTGGGACCAACTTTTCAAATGATCTTTACATCGATTCACTGTTATTTTATAAAGCCAATTCTTCAAAGTACCTTCCCCGCGAAAGGTTTCAAGCTTCGAATAGCATGTGATGAATACTTCCTGTACGATATCTTCCGCTTTTCCCCAGTCTTTTACATATGTATAAGCAACACGGGTCAACCGGTCACCGAAATAATCGACGACTTCTTCCATGATTTCTTCTTTATATAAACGTAAGCTTTCTAAACTGAACGTCTGCTTTTCCTGCAGAACCTTCCGAAAGTTCTCCATCTCCGACCCTCTCCCCATATTGACCTTTCGTTATATAGACGAATGTACGCTTGATCGGTTGATATTTTTTCAACATTTTTACATTTAAATTTAGTTAGAGTTTAGCATACTACTTATGACCTAATACAGAAAGTTCGGCGAAATAAAAAAAGTTGCTGCAAAAAGCAGCAACTCCTTTGTTTTGTCTATTATTATTTATCGCTGATGAATTCAGGTTTATCAAGCCCGAGGGATTCGTAAATCGACCCAAGCGCTCCTTTAAATTCTGACAGGATGTTCTCTGAAGCCTTTTGTGCTTTATCCAGAGCTTCTTCTGTATCTTCATTATCCAAATTCTCACTCTGAGCCTCAAAACGATCAGCTAGACCGTTGAGTGATTCTTTCAGATCGTTGCTATAAGTTTCTAGTTCTGACGGTATTTCCAATTTCCTCAATTCATCTGCCAACTGCTTACTCGATTGTGAGGCTTTGTTTTTCAACGCTTGTAAATCTTCATTACTTAAATCTTCCGTTTTCTGTTCTACAGATTCAGCAAAACTTTTGAAGTCGTCATCGTATTCATCCATCAATGTATTCACTTCATTTTGAAACTCTTCTAATGACGTTTTCACTTTTTCATCCACGATCTGAACTTTGTTATTCTCCTCACTGCCCGGGGAACTGTTTCCTTCCTCACTTGAACATGCAGATAAAATGAAAGCTGTAATAAAACAACTTGAGAGAAGGATCCAGAATTTTTTTTGCATTTTTTTCACCTCCTATTCATGACTCTATAAAGTTAATTCCTTAATACTGTCATTTTGAAACAAAAATTTCTTATCCCTTTTCTAAATAAAAGCAGCTGTCCTATAAGTGTCTGTGTCTCCGTTCTTAACAACTTTTTGACACATGTTGTGTTGGAGGTGTCTGACACTTTTCTTTTGGACAGCTACTTGAATGGTATATTATTCGAGTTCTGGTTTAAAGTTAGGAGCTAACAAATCAAGATCTTCAAATGGTTTACCGAATTTCTTTTCAAAACTCACAAACAATTCATTTGCTTCTGCTTGTGCACCTTCTTGCTCTTCAAGTGATACATTTTCCGCACGTTTTTCATATGATTTTGCGGCATCATCCAGGGCTGATTGAAGATCTTCCTCGTATTGAGAAAGCTCACTAGGAATCTCCATTCCTTGGAGTGCTTCGGCAGCTTTAGGACCAGCCTCTTTTGCAGCATCCATTGCAGCTTGAGCTTCTTCTTCAGAAGGCTTTTCTTCCTCAGCAACTTCTGAGTCGTTCATTTGGGCTTTGACCGCCTCAAATTCTGCAAACGGTTTATGATTTTCTTTTAAAACTTTGATGATTTCAAGTTGGAAATCCAATAGGGAAGATTTCACTTCTGTCTGATCAACCTTTTCTTCACCTTCATCATTTGTGCCTGTTGCTGAGTCGTCATTTCCACATGCTGCAGCAAACATGAGCAAAAAAAGCATCGAAAAAGCTAAAAGTTTCTTCATCATTTTATCCCCCTTATGTGATTTACTAGCAAGAGATAGTTTACCGAAATTGGAATTGATTGTAAATTAGTTAATTAATTCAAAATAATCTGCAAATGGAATGTACCCATTCGGGGATTTCAATGTAGAGAATGTAGTGAAGGGCGGTCGAAAAGAAATGTTTCATGTGGAACAAATAAAGACAACTTGGTTAAATATAGCAAGTCAAGGATTCCTTAGCAATAAAATAAAAACGCCTTCTTAATGAAAGAGACGCTTAGATCACCTCATATCTTTTATAGTTCGTTTTCCGTGGACTTCCCTTCGCAATATACGGATTTTTCCTATATTTACCTCATGATGAATGGAATAAAAAAACCGTCTCTAATCATAATAACCATAAGTGGTAAATACCTCCACTTACTCTTAGTAGAATAGAGGTGAATTGACATGGCACAAAATAACAACCAACAACTAGTGGTACCAGGTGCACAAGCAGCGATCAACGCAATGAAAACTGAAATCGCTTCTGAATTCGGTGTACAACTTGGACCAGACACTAGTTCTCGCCAAAACGGTTCTGTTGGTGGAGAAATCACTAAGCGTCTAGTTCAACAAGCGCAAGCACAATTAGGCGGCGGGCGTTAATCCCGTTTCTATCTTGCTAGCGCCTCCTCTTGGGAAAAGGGTCAATCCTTATAAATAAGGTGGCCCTTTTTATTTATTATTCTAAAATTCTTCGATTCGTTATATTTCCTTATATGTATTCTTTTTCTTCAAAAATACTATATGGACTAAATAAGCTACCCCTCTGCGTTTAAAAGCTTTTTTAATATCGTAACATTATTAGAAAAAAATTCCATTAAACCAACTACAAAACACCTTCTCTTCAGAAGGTGTCCTGGTTCCTATGATTTTTTACTTTAGACACACCCATTTAAATACCTTTATACTACTACTTCATGATGTTGAAAATAGGTCGAAAGCTTTTTTTCAACATGCGCATGATATCCATCGGTTGGAATGCCCAGCTTATTTAGAAGCTTGTAGGCGTGAACCCAGGCACTCATTTCTACAGTAACCCGATAAGACCAATCATTCAACCAACTATCATGATCCAGTTCCCCGTTTTTGTAATCAATCAGATGGCCGATTTCATGGGCAAGTGCATACGCGTTTTCCAAGGTGGTGGATAGCGGAACAGTTATTGTCATATTAGGGTTGAAGCTGATCTTCTTATCCCCACCGAACACAACCTTACAATCCATTTTTTCAGCCACTTCCACCAATTTCATGAAAACATCATTTGTTACCAATTACCCTACACCCCTATAAATTATCTGATACATATATTATTCCATTATAACAGAAATATGTATGGCCTAATCAATACAATTTCAAGGTTTAGTAACCGGGAAGTAAGCCTGAACAAGGGCTGGATCCTTATCACATTAAAAACAAACAAAAAAAGCGTGTTCATTTCTTAGTGAAATTACATGCTTTTAAAGACTGATATTGTGTTGAAGTAAACTAACATTTATTATGGCGGCCCCGGCAGGAATCGAACCTGCGACGCACGGTTTAGGAAACCGACGCTCTATCCACTGAGCTACGGGGCCATTTAACACTGACCGTACTCTCTATTATAATCCGAAAACATCCTCACGTAAATGAATGAGCGAGAATTTCAATGTTTACTTATGAAGAGGACATCAAAGACATATAAATGATTATATACCTAATCTGACCTTTTCGTCATCGGTTATGATGGATTGTAAAAATTTTACACACAAATGTTTGATGGAATCTATACCGAAAAGTGATTTGCCTCATATGATATAAGGAAAGCTGGTATCCGCTAAATATAATGGATTGATGATTTTACCAGATCGTTTCTCATGCTATTCATTTCCATGAGTTTAACCGATATTAAAGGTAAAGATAGGTGTAAAATCGAATATATAATTATAGCGTGTATACTAGTCATTCTCGAGAGGGGTTGGATCCTTGAACAAGATCTATATCTTGGACACAAATGTTATTTTACATGACCCTGCTTCAATTTTTAAGTATGCAGGTAATGATGTCGTCATCCCAGCTGTAGTTGTTGAAGAAATCGATTCAAAAAAACGGCTGCAAGATGAGGTGGGCCGGAATGCTCGGGAGTTCGGCCGGCAGTATAAGACTTTACGTGAAAAATATAAAGACCGTTTACATGAGCCTTTCCCACTTGATCACGGTGGAACACTCGTCATTGAGTTGAATCACCGCTCTTTTGAAAACATCAAGAGTATTTTCAATGAGGATTCGAATGACAATCGAATTCTTGCAGTTGCGGTTAATATTGCAATTGAACAACCTGAACGTGATATTGTGTTAGTTTCTAATGATATTCTATTGATTGCAAAAGCCGACGCGTTGAAGAAGACACACAACACACCTAATTTCATGGCGCAATTATATGAAAATGACCGTCTCGTTGAGAGCTCCCTCACGATTCATAAAGGTTACCACGAACTTCAGGTGCCCCCTGAATTCATCAATGCTTTTCATGCTAACCATGAACTTCCTCTTGAACAGTTATCCGAATACCTTCAAACTGAAGTGAATCCACAAGATTTCTTATTGCTGAAAAGTAATGCTGGAACGAACCAATCCGCTGTAGGACGGGTCCTCAAAAAAACGAACCGTTTGGTCTTCAGACCGTTTTATTACACAGATGATGATTCTTTCATCTGGGGTTTACGGCCAAAAAATGTCGAGCAACGGATGTTTTTGGAATTGCTGCTCGACCCGAAGGTAGAAATGGTTTGTGCAATCGGTAAGGCTGGTACAGGAAAAACCTTGCTTGCACTGGCTGCTGCGCTGCATGAAACACAAGACATGAAACATTACTCAAGAATTACAGTTGCACGTCCAATCGTACCAATGGGCAAGGATATCGGATATCTGCCTGGAGAAAAGGATGAAAAGCTCCGGCCATGGATGCAGCCGATCTTTGATAACCTTGAGCAGCTTTTCAACATCGATCCGGATTCGAATAAGAAAAATGATAAAAACGGCGGAATACCGAAGATTGAAAAAGAAATCGAACAACTGAACCTGGAAGTCGAAGCATTGACGTATATCAGAGGGCGCAGCATTCCGAACCAGTTCATAATCATTGATGAAGCACAGAACCTGACGAAGCATGAAGTTAAGACGATCGTCAGCCGTGTCGGTAAAGGAACAAAGATTGTCCTTGTCGGTGACCCCGACCAAATCGATCATCCTTACCTGGATTCAGTAAATAACGGGCTTACCTATACGATTGAAAGGCTGAAATGCGAAGAAGAAATTGGGATTATTCGTCTTTCGAGGACAGAACGATCGAACCTGGCTGAAAAAGCAGCTCGATATTTATAATTTTCCGCGGCTCTATAGTATCTGATTACCTCACTCTCAAGGGGATTATATGCCTTGTACTTACAAGGCATATAATCCATTCAATGAGGAATCGGACACTTTTTTAGAGGTCTGTTTTTCATTTTTGAGCCTGTCGATATATGACGGTATATGCTACAATTGTATTTGTCTATTTCGTACATAGGAGGCACTTTTATGGATAATACTCCCTTCATCGCAGTGGAAGGTCCTATCGGTGTCGGTAAAACATCTTTAGCCAAAGCGATCAGTGAGGAATTTGAATATCATCTTCTTAAAGAAATCGTTGAAGAGAATCCATTTCTCGGTAAATTTTACGATGATATCGAAGAGTGGAGCTTTCAGACAGAAATGTTCTTTCTCTGCAACAGATTCAAGCAGCTTGAAGATATTGAACGGTTATATTTAAAGCATGGAAAGCCAGTCGTATCCGATTATCATATCTTCAAAAATCGAATATTTGCAATGCGGACGCTGAAAGAAGTCCATTTCCAAAAGTACATGCAGATTTTTGAGATCATCACGAAGGATATGCCTGCGCCGAATATGGTGATTTATATAAAAGCAAGTTTGGAAACATTACTTAAGCGTATATCACTTAGAGGGAGAGACATAGAGAAGAATATCAGCCCAGATTATTTAAAGCAATTATCTTCTGATTATGAAATCTTTATGTACCAGTTCCAAAAGCTTCATCCTGAAATACCTGTATTGACAATCGACGGGGACAAGATCGACTTTGTCCAGATCCAAGACCAGCTTTCCGAAATTTTAAAGGTGGTTGAAGAGACTTTTCATAAGAAGGAAGTGAAGCAATGAACGCCCTCGAGAAATACAAGATTCCTAAAAATGCCGTCATAACTGTAGCCGGTACAGTCGGTGTCGGTAAATCGACGATGACGAATGCGATTGCCGACAGCCTTGGCTTTGAAACATCGATGGAAAAGGTGGATACCAATCCTTATTTGGACAAATTCTATCAAGATTTCGAACGTTGGAGTTTCCATCTGCAAATCTATTTCTTAGCAGAACGTTTTAAAGAGCAAAAAAGAATGTTTGAAAAAGGCGGTGGATTCGTCCAGGACCGCTCCATTTATGAGGATACAGGTATTTTCGCCAAGATGCATCATGAAAAAGGCACGATGACGAACATCGATTATGAAACGTATACAAGCCTATTCGAAGCGATGGTAATGACCCCTTACTTCCCTCATCCTGATGTATTGATCTATATCGAAGGCAGCCTTCAGGACATCATTGATCGCATCAAACTTCGCGGACGTCCCATGGAACAGCAGACACCAATTGCTTACTGGGAAGAAATGCATGAGCGTTATGAAAATTGGATCAACAATTTTACAACATGTCCAGTGTTGAAGGTCAATATCAACGATTACGATTTCTTTAAAGACCCTTCATCCGTCGAGCCGATCTTAAAGCGCATTGGTGAAACGATCAACGGAAACAAAAATCTGCAGCATGTATAACGTAAGAAAAGTAATTTGGTTTTCAGGAAATTCACGACACTCCTGCGGAAAAGCGAGCCAGGCAAGACCCACAGCGAGGAACGAGCGAGGAGACTTGCGGATCGCACGCGGAAAGGGAGTGAAATTCGTGAATATAAACCATGAAATATAACAGAGCTTATCTTGCAAAAAAGCTGATCTCCTTTCAGGATCAGCTTTTCTTTATAGATATCTCATTTCCTCAGTTGTTGCAATTGTTCAAAAAATGTCGGATAAGAAACGTGTACGGCTTCACTGTTTTTGATAATCGTCTCTCCGTCTGCTATACAGGATGCAATCGCAAGCATCATTCCGATCCGATGGTCACCATGGCTATCTACAGTGTTGCCAACCAAATCCGCTTTTCCATGGATAATCATCCCATCTTCTGTCGCTTCGATTTTGGCCCCTAGCTTTTTCAGTTCATTCACGACCGTATCGATCCGATTCGTTTCCTTCACCTTCAGCTCAGCTGCATCCTTAATCACGGTAGTTCCTTTAGCTTGCGTAGCTGCAAGTGCAATGATCGGAATCTCATCGATCAATCGCGGAATCAACTCACCGTTGATTTCAATCCCTTCCAATGAGGAAGCTTTGATGTGTACATCGGCAAAAGGTTCACTTGCTTCCGTTTGTTGATTAGCGACGGTTACCTCTGCACCCATCTCTTGCAAAACATCAAGGATTCCTGTTCTCGTCGGGTTGATCCCCACTTTTTCAATGGTAAGGTTACTATTCGGTACAATTGCACCAGCCACCAGGTAAAAAGCTGCTGAGGAGATATCTCCAGGTACTTCGATATGTGTCGCTGTGAGTGCCTGTTTTCCTTTTAATGAGACGGTCAAGTCCTTTACTTCCACCTCACATCCAAACGCTCTCAGCATACGCTCAGTGTGGTCCCTTGAATGATGAGGTTCAGTCAAGGTCGTTGTCCCATCCGCCTGTAATCCGGCTAATAACACAGCCGATTTTACCTGGGCACTGCCGACAGGTGACACATAGTCGATCGCCTTTTGATTTCCCCCGCGGATACTGATCGGTGTATAGTTTCCGTCGTCACGACCATCAATTTTCGTACCCATTTCCCGTAATGGGTTTGTCACCCGGTTCATCGGCCTTTTCGCTATAGAATCATCACCGATCACACAAGAATGGAACGGAGTATTGGCTAATACCCCTAACAATAGTCGGCATGTCGTACCTGAGTTTCCGACATCTAAAATGTTTTTCGGTTCTTGAAGCCCCTCGATTCCATTCCCATTGATCTCAACATGATCATTTTCCTGCTGGATCTCTACTCCTAATTTACGGAAACAGTCGATGGTGCTCAAACAATCCTCGCCTGGTAAAAATCCATCCACCACTGTCTTTCCATGAGCGATCGAGCCGAACATGACGGCTCGATGGGAAATCGATTTATCGCCGGGTACTCGAATGGTTCCTGCCAAACCTGTACGATCCAATCTACTTAACGTTTTCATCTGCGCCCTCCTACATCGTCGTATACGTTTGGTATTGGTGCCGCTCTAAACAAGCCTTTGCCTGTTGCCGGTCTTCATCTGAGTGGAAGCTAAGCCTCAACACCCCATATACATCTTCTCTTGCTTCAATGATGCGGATGTTCGTAATACTTATTTCTTCTTCGGCTAATATCGTAGTCACATCCGAGATGACCCCGACATGGTCGGCTACGTCTATATACAGATCGTGAAAAGCAAGGATTGCTCCTTTCGAACCTGTCGGCATTGAATCTCGATATTTCTTAGCACTTACGAAATAATCATAGATCTCCTCACTATCGCCACGGGCTACTAATCTTTTCACACCTTCCATTTCCTTTTCCCACTCATCGAGCAAGGATAAAAGGGTTTGACGGTTGTGCCGTACGATATCGCGCCACATCGATGGGCTGCTCGAGGCAATCCTTGTTATGTCCCGGAATCCGCCTGCAGCTAACCTGGTCACATGCTCGTTCCGATGGGCATGGCTTTTTACCTGTCGGACGAGGCTCGCGGCCATTACATGTGGAAAATGGCTGATGATCCCGGTGATAAGGTCATGCTCCTCCGGCTCCATGATTTGAAAATTCGCCTTTGTTCCCTTAAACCAGTCTTTCAGAGCATCAACTTGTTCTACTGGTGTCTTTGGAAAGATCGTCAAGACATAGAAAGCATTTTCGAACAGGTGGAGCTTCGCACTGCCGACCCCGGATTTATGTGAGCCCGCCATCGGATGACCGCCTATGAAAGTGACACCTCTATCATACAATTGCTCTGCTTTTCTTACGATGTGTACTTTTGTACTCCCCACATCAGTTATGATGACATTTTGTTTAAACTGGTAATCCTTGAAATCATCCAGCAGCTTGATCGTTTCTTCGACAGGGGCTGCAAGGATGATCAGGTCCGCTTGTTCGGCTTCACCTTGAAGGTCTGACGAATGGTCGTCAATCACCTCAAGGCTTTTCGCAAGCTTACAATTTTCTTCATTAGGGTCGTAGCCGATGATTTGTACATCGTGCTCTTTTTTGATCGAAAGCGCCAAAGATCCTCCTATCAATCCGACCCCAATGAGCAAAACACGTCTCTTCACTGTCTTGGTCTCCTTATGATGTTAGTTTGATATTCGATGTACCATTCACCAAGAACTCTTTCAATAACTTGATCAGGCCCTCGTTATCTTCTTTCGTCCCTACTGTAATGCGGATCCCATCTTTGATAGGACGGACGATATAGCCTCGCTGGATTAAGTATTGGAAAAGTTCCTCTGGTTTTTTATCAGGTTCGATATAAATGAAATTTCCTTGTGAGGGATAGAAAGGAACTTTATATTCTTTACAAAAAGCATAAAATTGCTGGAGACCTTCAAAGTTACGTTCTGAGCTTTCCTTTACGAACTCCTTATCGGTCAAAGCTGCTTGTGCAGCAATCTGTGCGAATCTTGATGTATTGAAAGGTAATCGTCCAATATCAAGTTTCCTCATAAGCTCTTCATGGCCAATTGCATAGCCGATACGGAAAGCGGCTAAACCATAACCTTTAGAGAATGTCCGAAGAACGAGCAAATTATCATATTCAGAAATGAGTTTCATTGTATCCGGGTAATCCTCGGCAGTGACATATTCATAATAAGCCTCATCCAGAACGACGATCGTATCGTTCGGAATTTTTTCCAAAAAGCTTCTTAACTCCGTTTCATTTACATAAGTTCCTGTCGGATTATTCGGATTACAGATCCAGACGAGACTTGTTTGTTCATCGACTGCAATCTGCATGCCTTCCAAGTCATGTCGACCTTCTTTCAAAGGGACATCACGGATTTCCGCATCTTCTATCACTGCATGATGACGGAACTGAGGGAACGTAAGGGAAGCCATGACCACATTCGTTTCTGGAAATAACAAAGAACGACTGATCATCTGGATCATCTCATCCAGTCCGCTGCTGAAAAGAAGCTGATTTTCATTTACCCCAAGATGGTTTGCCACCTTCTCCCTCAAATCTTCAGCCCTGCTATCCGGATAACGGGCATAATTGGAGATCGCTTGTAAGGCTTCTTGGATTTTTTTTGAACATCCGAATGGGTTCTCATTCGATGCCAGGTTCACGATTTTCGTAAGACCGAGTTCCTTTTTCACATTATCAATTGATTTACCAGGTTCATAAGCCTTGAGAGACAACATCTGCTTTTTCACTTTCATTGGATCTCCTCCTATGCTCATTTGTGATCATCAAAACATTTTCGCTTGATCTTGATGTCGCTTCACATTCTCCTTGATCTTCTCCATTTGGTCGTTTCCGAATTGGCTAACGATCGCATCAGCCAGTTCCCAGGCCACAACCGCTTCTGCCACCACGCTTGCTGCTGGAACGGCGCAACTGTCAGAACGTTCGATGCTTGCTTTAAAAGGCTCTTTCGTATCGATATCCACACTTTGAAGCGGTTTGTACAACGTCGGGATCGGTTTCATCACCCCGCGTATGACAACAGGCATTCCGGTTGTCATCCCGCCTTCAAACCCACCGGCATTGTTCGTTCCTCTCGTATAACCTTCCGCCTCGTCCCACAAAATCTCGTCATGCACCTGGCTTCCTGGTTTTTCAGCAGCTTCAAAACCGATACCGATTTCAACACCTTTAAAGGCATTGATACTCATAACAGCACTGGCTAATTTCGCATCCAATTTACGGTCATAATGGACATAGCTTCCGACACCGATCGGCATGCCTTCTACTACCACTTCAACAATCCCGCCGATGGAATCTCCATTTTCTTTTGCTTCGTCAATCGCTCGCATCATTTTTTCTCCAACCTCCGGGTCCAAGCAGCGAACAGGAGATTCTTCTGTAATTTTCTGCATTTCTTCGATGGACTCATAAGAGACTTGGCCTGCTTTAACTCCGCCAATCTCCACCACATGGCCAGCAATTTTAATGCCTAACTCTGCGAGGATCTTTTTCGCCAACGCCCCTGCTGCGACCCTGACTGTCGTTTCTCTAGCCGAAGAACGTTCCAGTACGTTCCGCATATCACGGTGTCCGTATTTGATCGCTCCGTTCAAATCAGCATGACCTGGACGAGGCCTTGAAATCTGACGCTTCACATCTTCATCATCTTCAATTGGATCAGCACCCATGATCTTTCTCCAATGTTGGAAATCACGGTTTTCAACAGTAAGCGTAATAGGAGATCCCAGCGTATATCCCTGGCGAACCCCGCTCAGGATGTTCGCCTGATCCCGCTCGATCTGCATTCGTCTACCTCTGCCGTATCCTTTTTGTCTTCTAGCTAATTCATTGTTTATATCTTCTTTCACCAAAGATAGGCCTGATGGGACTCCTTCGATGATGGTTGTCAATTGCGGTCCATGAGATTCACCAGCTGTCAGGTATCTCACACCATCAACCCCTTTCTAAGAAATTAATAAAAAAAACGCCCCTGCTTATATCAGCAGGGACGATTGAAGTCGCGGTACCACCCTTATTACGGAATTATTCCGTCACTCATTCGGTTAACGGCATTACCGTCTTTCTCAATCAAATCGATAAATGATCAAAAAAGAAGCTCGAGGGTGTAATTCATGTTCATCTTTGTGCTGATTCGCACCAACCATCAGCTCTCTTGTACAGGGAGATCAACATTACTTGTATCCTGTCATTGCGTTTGAATATTTAAAGTTATATTAAGTTTTAACATGGGATGCGAACTTTGTAAAGAACAAATTTTCATAATATTTTTATGGATACGCTTACATTATTGGTACAGTTGCTTTTGCGGTTTAAAGCGTAAAATTTTTAAAAAATTTCCTGTTGACATAACTATATCCTTTCATATAAAGTCGTAAACAATATTCGAAATCTGAAAAATCAATCAAAGGAGTGGAGAAATGGTGTCGAATGAATTAGAGGTACTGCGTACAGAAATTGAAGATGTCAACATGAAGATTTTAGAGCTTCTCAACCAACGAGGAGAAATTGTACAGAAGATCGGCAAAGTTAAAGAAGCTCAGGGCATTAACCGCTTTGACCCCGTGCGTGAACGTCGGCTTCTAAACCTGATTTCAGAAAACAACAATGGACCATTTGAAACATCCACACTTCAACATATTTTCAAGACCATTTTCAAAGCGAGCTTAGAACTGCAGAAGGAAGATAACCGTAAAGCATTGCTCGTGTCCAGAAAACGGAAACCTGAAAATACGGTCATCAATGTAAAAGGTGAAATGATCGGTGATGGAAATCCACGTTTCGTGGCTGGGCCTTGTGCTGTTGAAAGTTATGAGCAAGTTCGTCAGGTTGCAAAAGCGATGAAGGATCAAGGACTGACCTTGTTACGAGGGGGGGCATTCAAACCGCGGACTTCCCCATATGATTTCCAAGGTCTGGGGTTTGAAGGCCTGAAAATTTTACGTCAGGTCGCTAATGAATTCAACCTTGCTGTCGTCAGTGAAATCATGAATCCGAATGACCTTGAACAGGCATTGGATTATGTCGATGTAATCCAAATCGGTGCGCGAAATATGCAAAACTTTGACTTATTGAAGGCTGCTGGTTCAGTCAATAAACCGGTTCTCTTAAAGCGTGGTATGTCTGCAACAATTGAAGAGTTCATGTACGCAGCAGAATACATCATCTCCACGGGAAATGACCAGGTCATTCTTTGTGAAAGAGGCATCAGGACTTACGAGCGAGCGACTAGGAATACGCTCGATATATCGGCTGTACCTATTTTGAAAAAGGAGACGCATTTACCAGTCATGGTAGACGTCACCCATTCGACAGGAAGGAAAGACTTGTTGCTCCCAGCAGCTCAAGCTGCGCTTGCAATCGGGACAGATGGCATTATGGCGGAAGTTCATCCGGATCCAGCAGTTGCACTTTCGGACTCCGCACAACAAATGGATATCCCTGAATTTATCGAATTCATGCATAAGTTAAAAGCAATCCAACCGGTTCAGGTCTAATCCTTCATGAAACAGTGCTGAAAATTGATTTCAGCGCTGTTTTTTATTGGGTTCAGGACGATTCAAATGGAATATAAGCCGAATTTCCTCATTTATAAGCCGATTATTGGTTTATAAGCAGAAATTTATGAGCCAAATTTCAAATTTATGAGCAGATCTTCACCATATTTGCGTCTCCCTTTAAAATTGACTGCTTTAAAGACATAAAAAAATTCGCTACTTTTTAAAAGTAACGAATTTCAAAATTCACATACAATCTCCGTTGTACTATGCGCTGTGATTTTTTTATTAAATGGAGGAGGTAGAGGGATTCGAACCCCCGCGGGCTGTTACACCCCTGGCGGTTTTCAAGACCGCTCCCTTCAGCCAGACTTGGGTATACCTCCGCACTGACAAAAACTATTATAGCATCGCAAAAAACGATAAGTCAACCATTAATTCGACATTTTTTAAGAAAGACGGCAAATAAGCCGCCTTCCCCTATTTTTAAAATTATTCTGTTATTCTTATTGTTGATTTCCGCGGACGATCCGTAAGCCTCCTCACTTGCACATTGATCTCAACACAAAAATGAAATCATTTTCGTGTCTGCGATGAGAATTCTTAGAAGCTATCCTTATGCTGGCTCACCACAAGACCTCGGACTTAAATTCCATCCTTGTAGTTTTCGCCGAGTAACCACAGGCGCAGGACGTGGTGGTACTTGGTCGAAGTTCATTATTATACTCGAAGATCCTTTTATTGCAGTGTCTCGCCTGGCTCGCTGTTCCCGCAGGAGTGTCGCGAATTTCAGTTAAATCAACATAACATTAAAATCTAACAAAGCCCTTTACTTAGAAATGACAGTTTTATTCCCCATATATGGGCGTAGAACTTCAGGAATTTCGACAGAACCATCTTCTTGCTGATAGTTCTCTAAAATCGCAGCTACCGTACGGCCAATTGCTAGCCCAGATCCATTCAACGTATGAACATACTCTGGTTTCGCCTTTGGTTCACGGCGGAATCGTATGTTTGCACGGCGTGCTTGGAAATCTTCAAAGTTACTGCAAGAAGAAATTTCGCGATATGTTTCGTAGCTAGGAATCCAGACTTCGATATCATACTTCTTCGTTGCAGTGAAGCCTAAATCCCCTGTACACATGCTCATCACACGGTATGGAAGCTTCAATAGCTGTAATACCTTTTCAGCATGCCCCGTCAAGGTTTCTAACTGCTCGTAAGAATCTTCCGGTTTTACAAAGTGTACAAGCTCGACCTTATTGAACTGGTGATGACGGATCAATCCTCGGGTATCACGTCCTGCAGATCCAGCTTCGGAACGGAAGCATGCACTGAATGCCACATAGGCTTTCGGTAGACCTTCTAAGGACAAAATCTCATCACGATGTAAATTCGTCACAGGCACCTCGGCAGTCGGAATCAAGAAATAATCCTCTTCACGGATTTTGAATGCATCCTCTTCAAACTTCGGAAGTTGTCCAGTACCAGTCATGCTGTCACGATTGACGAGGTACGGTGGCAATATTTCAGTATAACCATGCTGGTCTTCATGCAAGTCCATCATGAAATTGATCAGTGCACGTTCCAGGCGAGCCCCAAGGCCTTTATAAAAGGCAAAACGGCTTCCTGTCACTTTGGCTGCTCTCTCAAAGTCAACAATGTCCAAATCAACAGCGACATCCCAGTGAGGTTTCGGTTCAAAATCGAATTTTCTGATTTCGCCCCATTCACGATCGACCACATTATCCTCTTCATCATCCCCTACAGGAGCAGATGGATGAGGAATGTTCGGTAGAGTTAGCATGATGCTTTGGAGTTTTTCTTCAACTTGACGGAGCTCGTCGTCGAATGCTTTGATTTTTTCCCCGACCTCACGCATTTCCTTAATCAGTTGATCGGCATCCTTTTTTTCACGTTTGAATTCAGCAACCATTTTAGATACATTGTTTCGTTCACTTTTCAGCTGTTCTGTTTTGTTGATCAGTTCACGGCGTTTTTCGTCAAGCTCCTTGAACTGATCCAGACCGGAAATATCTTCTCCGCGAGTAGAAAGCTTTTCTTTTACCACATTATAATTTTCGCGCACAAATCTTAAATCCAACATGTGTATTCCTCCCTTTTTATATTAGGCTTTTTTTCCTTAATTCTTGATTTTGGCTAAATTCCTTTCCGCAGGAGTACCGCAATATTTCGCTTTAAACTAAGTAACGATGAAATCCGAAGTTTATCACCCGTATCACTAGGCAGATTAGGACCGGAGGCGTATGTTGTAAAAACGGTGAGGACCTCCAAAACCAAGTAACGAAGAAATTTGTAGCTTATCATCCGTAATCACTAGGTAGATTAGAAACAAGAAGTACAAGGCATGTAGGTTTTTTAGGACCGGAGTGTATTAATAATACATGAGGACCGCAAAAAACCAAATAACGCAGTAATTCGCCGTTTATCATCTGCATAGAAATAGAAAAACTCCCGTCCCCTATTAAAAGAAGGGACGAGAGTTAACCCGCGTTGCCACCCTGGTTGTATCACCAAATAGGTGATACCACTCAAGTAATTTAACGGTTACGAACCGAAAATACATACTAAAGCCTTCGCTTGTTCAGTATTTTACTCTAGGATGGATTCACAAGTTTCTTTGGCCGATTCTCACCAACCATCGACTCTCTTCACAAAGAAGACATGCTACTAGTTCCTGTCAACATTCGTTCTGAAAATGTGTTAGTAGTAATTTACACTATTTTGGAATGTTATGCAAATGTTTTTTTAGACTCTTCAACCATTTCTACAAAATAGGCGTGCATTCTATGATCATCTGTCAATTCCGGATGGAAGGCACAACATAGGAATCGTCCCTGGCGTGCAGCAACGATTCTGTCTTGGAAAGTCGCCAACACTTCTACATCTGGACCAACAGAATCGATGTAAGGAGCACGAATGAAAACGCCGATATAGTCTTCTTCTCCTTCAAGTCCTTTGACACTTAAAGGAACTTCAAAGCTTTCACGTTGACGGCCGAATCCATTACGGTGTACCTTCATGTCCATCACTTCCAGGTGGCCATGCTCTTGACCGATGATCTCCTTGGCCATCAAAATCAATCCTGCACACGTCCCGAAAACTGGTTTTCCGGTTTTCGCAAAATCCTGTAAAGGTTTGAACATTTCATATTTATCAATCAATCGACGCATTGTGGTGCTTTCTCCACCAGGTACAACAAGTCCGTCAATATCTTTCAGGTCCTCTATACGTTTGACAATTTTTACGTTTGCTCCACTGTCTTCAAGTGAACGAGCGTGTTCACGAATTGCACCTTGAAGGGCAAGAATACCTATTGTGACCATTCTATGATGTCTCCTTTACGTTTCTTACCAACCGCGGTCTTGCATACGCTCTGATGGTTGTAGAGAAGAAATCTCGACACCTTTCATTGCAGTTCCAAGACCTTTAGATAATTTAGCGATTAAATCATAATCCTGATAATGAGTTGTCGCTTCGACAATCGCACGAGCAAACTTCTCAGGGTTATCTGATTTGAAGATTCCTGATCCTACGAATACGCCATCAGCGCCAAGCTCCATCATCAACGCTGCGTCTGCTGGAGATGCGACCCCTCCTGCAGCAAAGTTAACGACAGGAAGTCTTCCCTCTCTCTTGATTTGAAGAAGGATTTCGTATGGTGCTCCAAGGTTTTTCGCTTCCGTCATAAGCTCATCCTCACTCATACCGACAACCTTCTTGACTTGAGATTGAATAAGGCGCATATGTCGAACAGCTTCAACTATATTCCCTGTTCCCGGTTCGCCTTTTGTACGAAGCATTGAAGCACCTTCACCAATACGGCGTGTTGCTTCGCCTAGGTCACGTGCACCACATACGAAAGGTACAGTGAAGTCACGCTTGTTCAAGTGGAAAACTTCATCTGCTGGTGTCAAAACTTCACTCTCATCAATATAGTCTGCACCCAGTGCTTCGAGTACACGTGCTTCGACAATATGGCCGATACGTGCTTTCGCCATTACAGGAATAGATACTGCATTGATGACTTCTTCGACAATTGTAGGGTCCGCCATACGAGCAACCCCACCAGCTGCACGAATGTCCGCAGGGACACGTTCTAGTGCCATTACTGCCACAGCACCTGCTTCTTCAGCGATTTTCGCTTGTTCTGCATTGACAACGTCCATTATGACGCCGCCCTTTTGCATTTCTGCCATTCCACGTTTTACACGATCAGTACCTGTTTGTACCATGTATGATTCCCCCTGTCAGTAGGTGTTTTTTGATGTATTCCAATTATTCTTAAATCCTACACTATTGTATCACTTTTCCTCACTCATGCCTATCCAGACACTATGTTATTCTCCCTTATATTATTGGTAATGTTTGTGTATCAGGAAGAACTGTTCAATATCTGTTTTCAGAGGTGTAATAAGACTACTCCTTTGTTAAACTTATTTTTAAATAACATCCATTAGTTATACAAAAGGAACTGACCTATAGAGTCAGCCCCTTCTTATTAATTTCGATTAAAACAGACCTTTGATTCCGTCAACGACATTGGACCAGATATCCCCGAAGAATCCACCGATTCCACGCATCATCAACACAAACCAGTTTGCTTTTTCGACATCGGCTTGTGCGACAATTGGGACGCCTGCTTTTTTACTGGCGGCTTCATCTATGTAGCCATAGTCATCTTCACCAGAATATTCGAGTGACAGAGTACCGACCTGGTCACCTTTCTTAATAGGTGCAGTCAATTGACCTTTGTCATTCAATGCTTTTTTATCCCAGGTCACTTTCGGTGTATATTTTTCCTCATCCCCATTGGCTAGGACAACCGAAAGCCCGTCAGTCGACTTCACTTCGACTTCTTTTTCTTTCCCTTTGACCACAGGTAATGTAGCTTTGTCCTTGACTTCATAATTCGCTTTTACAACTTCTTGTTTTTTAAAATTATTAAACCCATAATCCAAAAGTTTCTTGGTTTCTTCAAAACGTGCGTTGTATGAATCAGCTTTCATGACGACTGAAATGACACGCATACCGTTTCGTTGTGCTGTTCCAGTAAAGGAATAACCTGCAAGCTCAGTGGATCCAGTCTTTAATCCGTCCACGCCTTCATAGCCAAGCCCGTAACCTTGTGGATTGCCTGGAATCATCCAGTTCCAGTTGATCATACGGTTTGCATCCTCTGTACCTTCCCTGAAGGTTTTTTCAGGTATTTTCGCAGTATCGAGGACTTCTGGATAGTCTTTCAATAGGTGGTATGCCAGTTTCGCAGTATCACGAGCTGACATCATGTTCATGTCATTCGCACCGCCTGCTGGGTGATTCCCTTTCAAGTCACTATTATTCAGGCCTGTACTGTTGTAGAATTTATACTTTTCCAAGCCTAGCTCTTTCGCTTTATCATTCATCATTTTTACGAAGTTCGCTTCAGAACCTGCAATTGTTTCGGCAATGGCCATTGTCGCACCGTTGGCAGAATAAATGGCAGCTGCCTCAAATAGCTCTTTGATTGTGTAATCTGGATCTGCATCTTTTCTAAGCCAGACATTCGATAGGCTAGAATCTTGTGCAACTTTATGTACACGATCACTTATTTTAACGGGGGTATCCCAACTGATTTTCCCTTCTTCAACTGCCTCGAAAATCAAATATTCCGTCATCATTTTCGTCATGCTTGCTGGTGGCAGCAGTAAATCTGCATTTTTTTCAAACAGGATCTTACCTGTTTCTGCATCAACTAAAATCGCTGATTCAGTATCCATTTGCAAGTCAGGAGCAGCATAACCCTTATTTGCTGTTGACGTTACAACTCCCGTGACTACAAGTAACATGACTAACGCAATGATGACTATACGTTTCATTCGGTTTACCAACCTTTTTGCACCTCCAACCCTAATAACACAAAGGTTATTGTACCATAATAAAATTCAAAAAAATAGACAGTGGAAGACCCACTGTCTGAAAAAAATCGAAAATGGTAAAATTATCGCATCTTTTATTACAATTGTGTGACAAACAGCTTATCTGTCCGTTTAAACAGAATAGTTCGGCGCTTCTTTAGTGATTTGAACATCATGCGGATGGCTTTCACGAAGACCTGCATTCGTAATACGAGTGAACATCGCATTTTCGCGCAGCTCATCAATAGATGGCGTACCGCAGTATCCCATGCCGGAACGCAGGCCACCGACAAGCTGGTGAATCGTATCCGCTAATGGTCCTTTATATGGGACTCGGCCTTCAATTCCTTCAGGAACAAGTTTCTGGTTATTTTCTTGGAAATAACGATCCCTGCTTCCTCTCTCCATCGCACCGATTGATCCCATGCCACGATAAACTTTAAACTGTCGTCCCTGGTAGATTTCACGTTCTCCTGGGCTTTCATCCACCCCTGCAAGGAGACTGCCCAGCATGACAGCATGTCCACCTGCAGCGAGGGCTTTGACAAGGTCACCTGAGTACTTGATACCGCCGTCTGCAATAATCGGTACTCCATGCTTTCTTGCTTCTGTTACACATTCATATACGGCTGAGATCTGTGGAACACCGACACCAGCAACAACACGGGTTGTACAGATCGATCCAGGTCCGATACCGACTTTCACGACATCAGCACCAGCTTCGATCAGATCACGTGTCCCATCTGCAGTCGCGACATTTCCTGCTATGATCGTAACGTTTGGAAAAGCATCTTTTATTTCCTTCACCTTTTGAAGAACACCTTCAGAATGACCATGTGCAGTGTCGATGACAAGCACATCGACGCCAGCTTCGACAAGTTTCTTCACACGCATCATCGCATCTGCCGTAACTCCGACTGCAGCCCCAGCAAGAAGCCTTCCGTGCTCATCTTTGGCGGAATTCGGGAATTCGATCACTTTTTCAATATCCTTGATGGTGATGAGCCCCTTCAAAATGCCTTCTTCATCAACGAGTGGGAGTTTTTCAATTCGATGCTCCTGAAGAATTTCCTCTGCTTCCTTTAAAGTGGTCCCAACAGGGGCTGTTACGAGATTCTCATGTGTCATCACTTCATTGATCCTAATCGAATAGTCCTGGATGAAACGCATATCACGGTTTGTAATGATACCCACAAGTTTGCGGTCTTCATCTACAATCGGGACACCGGAAATTCGATATTTCCCCATCAGGTGTTCGGCATCAAAAACTTGGCGATCTGGAGTGAGATAAAATGGGTTCGTAATGACACCGGACTCTGAACGTTTAACACGATCTACATGTTCCGCCTGTTCTTCAATAGACATGTTCTTATGAATAATTCCAAGCCCGCCTTGCCTTGCCATTGCAATAGCCATTTTCGACTCTGTCACTGTATCCATCCCTGCACTGATAATCGGTACGTTCAATTTGACGTTTTCAGAAAGCTGCGTTTTTACTGAAACGTCTCTTGGCAGTACAGATGATTTTGCAGGAACAAGTAAAACATCATCAAACGTTAGTCCTTCTCGTGCAAATTTTTCTTCCCACATAAGTCCCACTCTCCTTAGTCGATTTAAATATTATTTGTAGATTAACAATGGGGTAAACTACTGTCAAGAAAGTAGCAATAAGTTCGACTTTTCTCAAAATTTGCGCTATATGGATGTGAACTCATGGAGACCTCATTGAATGAATGGAAAAGCTACGATCAATTTTTAAGTGCCTCATCCACACAGCGATACTTGAAAGGATGCTACCAACAATTAAATACGGCTTTAACGAGTGATGAACTTAGCTATCGAAACTGTTATAGTTTCATCTACTATTTGACACATGGAAAAAGATATTTTGATTTATGTAAAAACTCACCGTTAGAACTGCAGCCCGTCCTTCTCTACTACGGGATGATCCAATTAATCAAGTGCTGCCTTTTGACAGTCGATCCTTTTTACCCCGAATCTACTGCTTTGTTAGCCCATGGGGTTACCACCAGAAAACGAAAAAAGCAGAATTATTTATTTTTACAGGACGAAATCAAAGTCCAGAAAAATGGATTATATCCTTATTTTTCAAAACGACTCTTTCAACTCGACGCACATGAGGGAGATAAATTTCAGATGCAGGAGCTTCTATGTCACGTACCAGATATGAATGATTTGTTTCGACAAATCAACGGATTTTCTCCTTTACTGCAAGTTGCTGTTTCTTCTTGTGGTTCAATGTCGATTCCTGACAAAATTTTGGATAATCTACATATGACGGATAGTCGATTTACCCAGTTCATAAAACAACAATTTACTACATCTGATGTAAAATATGCAGATTCGTATTTTGTCATGAAAACTGGGGAAAATGCAGGGGAAAATCCATTGATCAAAAAAAGTCTTTGCGGGGAATCCTTCATTCCGACAGCGAGAGAGGGTTTTATACCATTGCACGAAGCCATGGTCCATTATTTATTGCTTTATAACTTAAGCATGATCTGCCGGTACGAAACAGAATGGTGGGGAGACTTGTTCCATACTTACTCCAGCAATGATTTTCCTTTCATATCAAGGTTCTTATCCATTTCCCGAGTAAAAGTTCCATTAATGTTGATGGATTACTTAGAGGGGAAGAGGCATTCAAATTAAGAGGTTGTTGAACCGAGGAAAAACATAAAATGACACTAGATATTGGTAATAAAAAGGTTTATATTGGCAAAAGATTTTTGGAAGCAAAAATCTTCATTTTAAAAGAACCATTAGCATGCGAGCTTATCGGCCTTCTTTCGCCAGTTGTGTTAGTATTCGTTTGAGTACGATATTTTGCGATTTTCGCTTTTCACGATCTCAAAAAGCCCTCTTTGAGTACCTCGTTTTAGCTTTTTCTTGATTTCAGGTTGTCAAAACCCTCTAAGTTTTCACCATTTACATACAAAAAAGAGCAGTCTCTCGACTACTCTTGTGGTGCCCGGCGACATCCTACTCTCACAGGGGGAAGCCCCCAATTACCATTGGCGCTGAAGAGCTTAACTTCCGTGTTCGGCATGGGAACGGGTGTGACCTCTTCGCCATCGTCACCAGACTGTATGAAATTCAAGGGATACTGTTCCCTCAAAACTAGATAACGGTTCTTGAAAACATCGTCGATGTTAAGTAAAGTGGTTAAGTCCTCGATCGATTAGTATCTGTCAGCTCCACGTGTCACCACGCTTCCACACCAGACCTATCAACCTCATCATCTCTGAGGGATCTTACTCGCTTGACGCGATGGGAAATCTCATCTTGAGGGGGGCTTCATGCTTAGATGCTTTCAGCACTTATCCCGTCCACACGTAGCTACCCAGCTATGCTCCTGGCGGAACAACTGGTACACCAGCGGTGTGTCCATCCCGGTCCTCTCGTACTAAGGACAGCTCCTCTCAAATTTCCTGCGCCCGCGACGGATAGGGACCGAACTGTCTCACGACGTTCTGAACCCAGCTCGCGTACCGCTTTAATGGGCGAACAGCCCAACCCTTGGGACCTACTTCAGCCCCAGGATGCGATGAGCCGACATCGAGGTGCCAAACCTCCCCGTCGATGTGGACTCTTGGGGGAGATAAGCCTGTTATCCCCAGGGTAGCTTTTATCCGTTGAGCGATGGCCCTTCCATGCGGAACCACCGGATCACTAAGCCCGACTTTCGTCCCTGCTCGACTTGTAGGTCTCGCAGTCAAGCTCCCTTGTGCCTTTACACTCTGCGAATGATTTCCAACCATTCTGAGGGAACCTTTGGGCGCCTCCGTTACACTTTAGGAGGCGACCGCCCCAGTCAAACTGCCCACCTGACACTGTCTCCGGACCGGATCACGGTCCTGGGTTAGAATTTCAATACCGTCAGGGTAGTATCCCACCGACGCCTCCACCGAACCTGGCGGTCCGGCTTCTCTGGCTCCTACCTATCCTGTACAAACGATACCAAAATCCAATATCAGGCTACAGTAAAGCTCCATGGGGTCTTTCCGTCCTGTCGCGGGTAACCTGCATCTTCACAGGTACTATAATTTCACCGGGTCTCTCGTTGAGACAGTATCCAAGTCGTTGCACCTTTCGTGCGGGTCGGAACTTACCCGACAAGGAATTTCGCTACCTTAGGACCGTTATAGTTACGGCCGCCGTTTACTGGGGCTTCGATTCAGAGCTTCTCCTAATGGATAACCCCTCCTCTTAACCTTCCAGCACCGGGCAGGTGTCAGCCCCTATACTTCGCCTTACGGCTTCGCAGAGACCTGTGTTTTTGCTAAACAGTCGCTTGGATCTTTTCACTGCGGCTCTCTCGGGCTTGCACCCTATCAGAGCACCCCTTCTCCCGAAGTTACGGGGTCATTTTGCCGAGTTCCTTAACGAGAGTTCTCCCGAGCATCTTAGGATTCTCTCCTCGCCTACCTGTGTCGGTTTACGGTACGGGCACCTCTTTCCTCGCTAGAGGCTTTTCTTGGCAGTGTAGGATCAGGGACTTCGGTACTCTAGTTCCCTCGCCATCACAGCTCCGCCGTATGGTGGACGGATTTGCCTATCCACCGGCCTGACTGCTTGGACGCGCAT
The DNA here is from genome assembly GCF_045920555.1 of Pseudalkalibacillus sp. A8. NCBI lineage: Bacteria > Bacillati > Bacillota > Bacilli > Caryophanales > Fictibacillaceae > Pseudalkalibacillus > Pseudalkalibacillus sp. A8. Next base: position 13,914 of record NZ_CP174509.1, on the reverse strand, counting down.
ATCCATCAGCGCGCTCTCCCTACCTTCCTGCGTCCCCCCGTTGCTCAAACGGAAAGGAGGTGGTACAGGAATATCAACCTGTTGGCCATCGCCTACGCCTTTCGGCCTCGGCTTAGGTCCCGACTAACCCTGAGCGGACGAGCCTTCCTCAGGAAACCTTGGGCTTTCGATGGAGAAGATTCTCACTTCTCTTTTCGCTACTCATACCGGCATTCTCACTTCAAAGCGCTCCACGAGTCCTTCCGGTCTCGCTTCTCAGCCCTTCGAACGCTCCCCTACCACTGTACCGTTAGGTACAATCCATAGCTTCGGTGATACGTTTAGCCCCGGTACATTTTCGGCGCAGAGTCACTCGACCAGTGAGCTATTACGCACTCTTTAAATGGTGGCTGCTTCTAAGCCAACATCCTGGTTGTCTGGGCAACTCCACATCCTTTTCCACTTAACGTATACTTGGGGACCTTAGCTGATGGTCTGGGCTGTTTCCCTCTCGACTACGGATCTTATCACTCGCAGTCTGACTCCCGTGGACAAGTTCCTGGCATTCGGAGTTTGACTGAATTCGGTAATCCTGTGGGGACCCCTAGTCCAATCAGTGCTCTACCTCCAGAACTCTCACCACGAGGCTAGCCCTAAAGCTATTTCGGGGAGAACCAGCTATCTCCGAGTTCGATTGGCATTTCACCCCTACCCACACCTCATCCCCGCACTTTTCAACGTGCGTGGGTTCGGGCCTCCATTCAGTGTTACCTGAACTTCACCCTGGACATGGGTAGATCACTCGGTTTCGGGTCTACGACAACGTACTCATGCGCCCTGTTCAGACTCGCTTTCGCTGCGGCTCCGTCTCTGCGACTTAACCTTGCACGTTATCGTAACTCGCCGGTTCATTCTACAAAAGGCACGCCGTCACCCGTTAATGGGCTCCGACTACTTGTAGGCACACGGTTTCAGGATCTCTTTCACTCCCCTTCCGGGGTGCTTTTCACCTTTCCCTCACGGTACTGGTTCACTATCGGTCACTAGGGAGTATTTAGCCTTGGGAGATGGTCCTCCCAGCTTCCGACGGGGTTTCACGTGTCCCGCCGTACTCAGGATCCACTCTGGAGGGAACGACGTTTTGGCTACAGGGCTGTTACCTCCTCTGGCGGGCCTTTCCAGACCGCTTCGCCTACGCCGTTCCTTTCTTACTCCGTATAGAGTGTCCTACAACCCCAAGAGGCAAGCCTCTTGGTTTGGGCTGTTTCCGTTTCGCTCGCCGCTACTCAGGAAATCGCGATTGCTTTCTCTTCCTCTGGGTACTAAGATGTTTCAGTTCCCCAGGTCTGCCTTCTCATACCCTATGAATTCAGGTATGGATCCTACCCCATTACGGGCAGTGGGTTCCCCCATTCGGAAATCCCCGGATCAAAGCTTACTTACAGCTCCCCGAGGCATATCGGTGTTCGTCCCGTCCTTCTTCGGCTCCTAGTGCCAAGGCATCCACCGTGCGCCCTTCATAACTTAACCACGTTATGAATGAACTTACACTTCTTACTTGTCATTAAATGACGTTTTCGATGTCTTGTTTTCAAGAATTTCATTATCTAGTTTTCAAGGAACAATGTATTGAAAGAGAATGAGCTCTTTCAAAACTAAACAAAAGCCAAAGCGTGTTCCATGTCCATAAAGGACTCCTTAGAAAGGAGGTGATCCAGCCGCACCTTCCGATACGGCTACCTTGTTACGACTTCACCCCAATCATCTGTCCCACCTTCGGCGGCTGGTTCCAAAAGGTTACCTCACCGACTTCGGGTGTTACAAACTCTCGTGGTGTGACGGGCGGTGTGTACAAGGCCCGGGAACGTATTCACCGCGGCATGCTGATCCGCGATTACTAGCAATTCCGGCTTCATGCAGGCGAGTTGCAGCCTGCAATCCGAACTGAGAATGGCTTTATGGGATTCGCTCAACCTCGCGGTTTTGCTGCCCTTTGTACCATCCATTGTAGCACGTGTGTAGCCCAGGTCATAAGGGGCATGATGATTTGACGTCGTCCCCACCTTCCTCCGGTTTGTCACCGGCAGTCACCTTAGAGTGCCCAACTGAATGCTGGCAACTAAGATCAAGGGTTGCGCTCGTTGCGGGACTTAACCCAACATCTCACGACACGAGCTGACGACAACCATGCACCACCTGTCACTTCGTCCCCCGAAGGGGAACCTTCCATCTCTGGAAGTAGCGAAGGATGTCAAGACCTGGTAAGGTTCTTCGCGTTGCTTCGAATTAAACCACATGCTCCACTGCTTGTGCGGGCCCCCGTCAATTCCTTTGAGTTTCAACCTTGCGGTCGTACTCCCCAGGCGGAGTGCTTAATGTGTTAACGTCAGCACTGAGGGTGGAACCCCCCAACACCTAGCACTCATCGTTTACGGCGTGGACTACCAGGGTATCTAATCCTGTTTGCTCCCCACGCTTTCGCGCCTCAGCGTCAGTTACTGGCCAGAGAGCCGCCTTCGCCACTGGTGTTCCTCCATATATCTACGCATTTCACCGCTACACATGGAATTCCACTCTCCTCTCCAGTACTCAAGTCCCCCAGTTTCCAATGACCCTCCACGGTTGAGCCGTGGGCTTTCACATCAGACTTAAGAGACCGCCTGCGCGCGCTTTACGCCCAATAATTCCGGACAACGCTTGCCACCTACGTATTACCGCGGCTGCTGGCACGTAGTTAGCCGTGGCTTTCTGGTTAGGTACCGTCAAGGTACCGCCCTGTTCGAACGGTACTTGTTCTTCCCTAACAACAGAGCTTTACGACCCGAAGGCCTTCCTCACTCACGCGGCGTTGCTCGGTCAGACTTTCGTCCATTGCCGAAGATTCCCTACTGCTGCCTCCCGTAGGAGTCTGGGCCGTGTCTCAGTCCCAGTGTGGCCGATCACCCTCTCAGGTCGGCTACGCATCGTCGCCTTGGTGAGCCCTTACCTCACCAACTAGCTAATGCGCCGCGGGCCCATCTGTAAGTGATAGCCGAAGCCATCTTTTAATCCTCCTCTATGCAGAGGAGAATGTTATCCGGTATTAGCCCCGGTTTCCCGGAGTTATCCCAGTCTTACAGGCAGGTTGCCCACGTGTTACTCACCCGTCCGCCGCTGACCTCTGAGGAGCAAGCTCCTCGTTGGTCCGCTCGACTTGCATGTATTAGGCACGCCGCCAGCGTTCGTCCTGAGCCAGGATCAAACTCTCCAATAAAGTGTTTGATTGCTCATTAAATGTAAATCGAAATTGATTCAGGGTTCTTATAAAAGACCCGTTTCACGCTTGGCTTTTGTTCAGTTTTCAAAGAACTGTTTTTGTCCGCCCCGTTTTGAGGCGACTTAACTAATATAACATGTCTAGAAACAACCGTCAATAACTTTTTTGAAATATTTTTTTGGGTTGTTAAAAGAGCAACGGTGATAACTATAACATGATTCTATAACTACTTCAACCATAAATTTAATAAAGAAAACTCGGGACTTTGGTGATCTGATCACAATAGAAAAAAGAAAGAGATATTCTCTCTTCCCTTTTAAGTCAAAATGTTTTCTATATAGAGATCAGTTCGTTTGATTTCATTACTTTCATCAATCTTCACCATTGGTCGTGTATGGGAATGAGGATCAATGAAGACGATTTCTCCAACCTGGCCATTCGTAAGTTCTACTTTGGTCCCTACGGAAAAAACAGATAATTCATTTACTAATATGTTCAAAATTTTCGGGTCGAATTTTCCGAATTGATCCAATTGCATTTGCTCAAGGACTTTGAAAGGGGACTGTTTAGATCGATAAAGACGTTCAGAAGTCATTGCATGGAATACGTCAGCAATTGCTGTGATCCGGCTGTATATATTCAATCGGCTACCTCTGGTCCCTAACGGATATCCGCTCCCGTCTTCGCGTTCGTGGTGTTGCAATACACTTAGAATCACACTTTCTTTAATGCCAGTAATGCCTTTTAACATTTTATAACCGAGAATAGGATGTTGTTTCACTTCTTCATACTCTGATTGACTAAGTGTCTCCTTCTTATTCATGATCCTCGGTTGAATCTTTGACATTCCGCAGTCAATAAGAGCACCTGCTAATCCAAGCTGGATGATATCCCCTTTGGAATAAGAAAGTTTTTTCGCTAAGAATGAGGAAATCAGACCGACAGATATCGCATGATGATAAATATAATCCTGTATATTTGAAAAGTGATGCAATGAAAGAATGGTTTTTGGATTTTCCAAAGCAATCTTAAGCAATGGGACGATTTCTAGGCGGATTGGATAAAGATCGACTGCAGTACCCGCCTGCCAGTTGGCAAATTGTTTTTTATATAGGTTGACCGCTTTCGTGTAGAGAGAATGGAAATCTGTTTGTCGTGAGTTGATCAAAGGACTTGTTTTGTCCTTTTCCTCATTCTGTTTTTTACTGGATGATTTGATCGCCTTCACTTCAACTTCGTTTAAACTGCAATATGCTCCTCAGTCAATTCCGTATCACGGGTCACGATTGGTCGACTTGTCAGGGAAAACACATCGTTACTTAATACTTCACCTGGATTTAGATTATGTACAAGAACCTTCAATGGGACCTCCCCTTTTTGACAGTTAAATGCCACTATGTTTCAGCCTTCGTCAAATTTTCTCTCTATAAAATCTCTATCTATGGAAAATCAGAGTTCAAAAAACGGAGGAAATTTGAATTTCCTCCGTCATTGATTACTCTTCGGTTGAATCGTCTTCATCTGATAAGAAATCATCTTCATTATTTGTATCGGATGATTCTGATTCATCTTGAAGTAGTTCTTCAGATGTTTCTTGTTCATTAGTTACTTCTTCTTCACCTTCGATGTCTTCTTCTTCATCGACCTTGTCCACGACAGCAATCGTAGCAACATCCACACCTTCATTCAATCTGATCAATCGAACACCTTGTGTGTTACGACCATACTGAGAAATATCAGCCACTAACATCCTGATGACGATACCAGTCGTCGTGATAATCATGATTTCTTGTTCTTCCGTGACAGTTTTAAGTGCAATCACCTTACCGTTTCGATCAGTGATGTTACACGTACGTAAGCCAACTCCACCACGGGATTGTACCCGGTACTCTTCCATTGGGGTCCGCTTACCGAAACCTTTTTCTGTAACGATCATGATATCACGTTTTTCATCTTCATCAAGAAGTTCCATACCGATCACATAATCTTCATTGCGTAAGGAGATTCCTTTCACACCAGTTGCTGTTCTTCCCATTGAACGGACATCAGTTTCATGGAATCTGACAGCCATACCACTGTTCGTACCGATGATGATGTCCTTATTGCCGTCTGTCAGTCTGACACCGATCAGTTCATCTTCTTCACGTAGATTGATGGCAAAAAGACCGCCGCGTCGAATGTTGGCAAAGGCTGAAAGCGGAGATCGTTTACAAATCCCATCCTTCGTACCAAAGAATAGGTACCAGTCATCTACAAACTCTTCAACTGGAATGATCGCTGAAATCGATTCTCCTTTTTCAATTTGCAAGAGATTGATGATCGGAATCCCTTTTGCTGTTCTTCCGAGTTCAGGGATTTCATACCCTTTCAAACGGTACACTTTACCGAGATTCGTAAAGAACAGGATGGTGTTATGAGTATTTGTCGATAAGAGATGTTCGACAAAGTCATCATCATTCGTCCCCATTCCTTGGACTCCGCGTCCTCCACGCCGCTGCGCCCGATAAGTGGACAGAGGGAGTCGCTTGACATATCCGTTATGGGTGACGGTGATCGCAATCTGCTGGCGAGGGATGAGGTCTTCATCTTCAATCGCATTCTCACCGATTGTGATTTCCGTCCTACGTTCGTCATTGAACTTTTCTTTAATCTCAGTGAGCTCTGTACGGATGATCTCGAGAACTTTTTCTTCATCCGCCAAAATCGCTTTCAGTTCAGCGATCAACTTCACAAGTTCATTGTATTCATCTTCGATTTTATCGCGCTCTAACCCTGTAAGACGCTGTAGACGCATATCAAGGATTGCTTGCGCCTGCTCATAAGATAATGAAAATTGTTCCATCAACCCTTCACGGGCGACGTCTGTCGTACGTGAACCTCTGATTAGAGCAATGATTTCATCGATATGATCGAGAGCGATGCGCAACCCTTCTAGAATATGGGCACGAGCCTCAGCTTTTTTCAATTCGAAAATTGTACGTCGACGAATAACTTCCTGCTGATGCTTCAAATAATAATGAAGACATTCCTTCAAATTAAGAACCTTCGGTTGGCCGTCAACGAGCGCTAACAGATTGATTCCGAAGCTTGTTTGAAGGGCTGTTTGTTTATATAAATTATTTAAAAGTACATTAGCATTTGCATCTTTTCGAACTTCGATGACGATTCGCATACCGTTACGGTCAGACTCGTCCCGAAGATCGGAAATCCCTTCGATACGTTTGTCCCGTACAAGTTCCGCAATTTTTTCAATCAGTTTCGCCTTGTTGACTTGATATGGGATTTCGTTGACGATGATCGATTTTCTGCCATTATCCTTCTCTTCGATGTGCGCCTTGGCACGTGTCATGATCGATCCACGCCCCGTCATATAGGCACGACGGATGCCTTCACGACCTAATATTTCTCCTCCGGTAGGGAAATCTGGTCCTGGGATATATTCCATCAATTCTGGAATGTCGATATCCGGATTTTGACTTAAAGCAAGGACACCATCAATGACTTCTCCAAGTTGATGTGGAGGAATATTCGTCGCCATTCCAACGGCAATTCCCGCCGCACCGTTTACGAGAAGGTTCGGAAAACGTCCTGGAAGGACAACCGGTTCTTGTTCACTGCCGTCATAGTTTTCCTTATAGTCGATCGTATCCTTGTGGATGTCACGGACCATTTCCATAGAAATTTTGGACATTCTCGCTTCTGTATAACGCATCGCAGCTGCTGCATCACCATCAACGGAACCAAAGTTACCGTGTCCATCGATTAGCATATTACGATAATTGAAGTCTTGTGCCATCCGTACCATCGCATCATAGACCGCTGAATCACCATGTGGATGGTATTTACCAATTACTTCACCGACGATACGTGCAGATTTTTTATACGCCTTGTCTGCAGTCATACCGAGGTCATTCATTGCGTATAGGATACGGCGATGTACAGGCTTCAGGCCGTCTCTAACGTCTGGAAGAGCACGGCTGACAATAACACTCATCGCGTAATCCATGAACGATGTTCTTATTTCATCGCTTATATTGATTTCTTTTTTTCGAGATTGTTCGATATCGGCCATTCCCGATTACCTCCAATTACACTTCATTTCTAGCATGGTTATTTATGATCAACTGGTCGATTAAACATCAAGGTTTTTCACATATTGTGCATTCTCTTGTATGAAATCACGGCGTGGTTCTACTTTATCACCCATCAAGACCTCAAAGATTTCGTCGGCTTCAATGGCATCTTGAAGCTCGACTTGAAGGGTTGTCCGCTCTTCAGGATTCATAGTCGTTTCCCATAACTGGGTCGGGTTCATTTCTCCAAGACCCTTGTAACGCTGCAAGGAAGGCTTCGGTGATTTGGAGATTTCATTCAATACCCGGTCTTTTTCCTTATCGTTATACGCATAGAACACTTTTTTACCTTGTTGGATCTTATATAACGGTGGCTGGGCGATATATACATATCCTTGTTCGATCAACGGACGCATATAACGATAAAAGAACGTCAACAGCAGCGTCCGGATATGGGCGCCATCCGTATCCGCATCCGTCATGATGATGATCTTGTGGTAACGGGCTTTAGATAAATCGAAATCTTCACCGATACCTGTTCCTAAAGCCGTGATGATCGCACGGATTTCGTTGTTCGATAAAATCTTATCCAATCTTGCTTTTTCCACGTTGATGATCTTTCCACGTAACGGAAGGATCGCTTGGAAATGACGATCACGCCCTTGCTTTGCGGAACCGCCTGCTGAGTCACCCTCGACGATATACAATTCGGAAATCGAAGCATCTTTTGATGAACAATCCGCTAATTTTCCTGGTAATGAAGAAACCTCTAGTGCACTTTTACGGCGAGTCAGCTCGCGGGCTTTCTTGGCTGCAAGACGTGCACGCAGTGCCATGCTTCCTTTTTCTACGATCTGTTTCGCGACCGTAGGGTTCTCATAAAGGAATTGGGAAAACTTTTCCCCGAAAACAGACTCCGTAACTGTTCTTGCTTCAGCATTCCCAAGCTTCGTTTTCGTCTGACCTTCAAATTGAGGATCAGGATGCTTAATGGAAATGATCGCTGTAAGACCTTCACGAACATCATCCCCAGATAAGTTCCCATCTTCCTTCAAAAGGTTATTCTTCCGTGCATAGTCATTGATCACACGAGTTAAAGAGGTTTTGAAGCCATATTCATGGGTTCCGCCTTCATGTGTATTGATATTGTTTGCAAAAGAATAAAGGTTGCTTGCAAAGCTGTCATTATATTGAACAGCAATTTCCACAGAAATATCGTCACGCATACCTTCGACGAAGATCGGCTCGTGAAGCGTTTCCTTCGTCCGGTTGATATGTTCCACGTATGACTTGATTCCGCCTTCATAATGGTAAACATGTTCCACCGGTTCTTCTTCACGCTTATCTTCAGCGATGATCTTCAATCCGCGATTCAAGAATGCAAGTTCTCTTAAACGGTTTGCCAATATCTCAAAGTCGTACTCTCGTGTTTCAGTGAAAATCTCCGGGTCAGGGACGAAATGTGTGATCGTTCCTGTAATATCGGTTTCCCCTATGACTTTCAGGTCTGCTGCAGGAATACCCCGAAGAAACTGTTGGTAATGGATTTTGCCATCTCGGTGTACCTTCACATCCAGTTCAGTGGACAATGCGTTAACGACTGAAGCACCTACACCGTGCAGTCCTCCCGAAACCTTATATCCACCGCCGCCGAATTTACCGCCGGCATGCAGCACTGTCATGATGACCTCTACCGCTGGACGTCCCGTTTTTTCATGAGTCCCGACTGGAATTCCACGTCCATTATCTTGGACAGTAATACTGTTGTCTTTCTCTACTGTCACGCGAATCTCTGTACAATATCCTGCCAATGCTTCATCAATACTGTTATCTACGATTTCCCAAACGAGATGGTGTAATCCTCGTTTGCTTGTCGAGCCGATATACATACCTGGACGTTTACGAACAGCTTCTAATCCTTCGAGTACCTGTATCTGACTCTCATCATATGTTTGTTTTTCTGTACCTTGGTCAATACTCATTTTTTTCACCTGCTTCTTTTTTCGAACATCTATAAATCAAATAATCTATATGAATCCCGAAAATTTAACTATTTAACAGTTTTTCGAAGTTTTGATTGATTCTCGCTCTTCTTTTCAGCGTTACAGACGATAATGGTGATAAATATACTTCTTCTGTTGTCAGAACAATGGATTTGATCAGTTCTCGATTGATCGTTTCTAAATTATCCTTGCTGTGGTGATAATCTAGAAATTCTTTCGTCTCTTCCGATCCTTTTGCAATCTCATAATCAAATATTGCCACAACGTCCCTGGCTTGTACGACGACATTCTCTCCCAGATGAATAAACAGGATTGCTCACCTCACTTTATTAACGTCGCTGTCCCATGTTCAACGTTAAAAAGACTTGCACTCTTCAACGTTTCGTGTTCAATTCCATCCACACTCGTAGTCGTTACGAAGGTTTGCACTTTCCCTTGAATCGTGTTCAATAAATGGGATTGCCGACTGTCATCAAGTTCTGATAATACATCATCCAATAACAAAAGAGGGTATTCACCAACTTCAGATTTGATCAGTTCTATTTCAGCTAGTTTCAAAGAGAGTGCCGTTGTCCGCTGTTGGCCTTGGGAACCGTATGTCTGTACATCCTTACTATTCACATACAGCATGAGGTCATCACGATGGGGGCCTGCCATCGTCGTACCACGTTCCATCTCTTTCTCTTTGATTTTAGTAAATTTATCATTATACTCTTCTATCATATTCGTCATATCCGCCGAATCTGATACCTGTACAGAGGATTTGTATTCCATTTCAAGCGATTCTTTCCCTTTGGTGATTCCTGAATGAATCGGTGATGCCCATTCTTGAAGCATTTCGAGGAATTGATGACGCTTGGAAACGATTTTTACAGCATATTCCACAAGCTGCTCTGTCAAAATATCGAGCATCATTTCCTGTTCGCTCTTTCGTCGGCGTCCTAAATCCCGCAATAAGTGATTCCTTTGTTGCAGGATCTTCTGATATTGGCTTAAATGATGAAGATAGACTGGACTGATCTGGCCGATTTCCATATCGATAAAACGACGTCGCACCTGAGGGCTCCCTTTTACTAAGTTTAAATCCTCAGGTGCAAACATGACGATGTTCAATGCGCCGATATAGTCAGTTAATCTCCGTTGCTCGATATGGTTGTATTTAGCCTTCTTACCTTTTTGGCTAATGACAATCTGTAAAGATAGTGGACCGTTCCTTTTTTGGACCCTACCTTCTATTTTACCATATTCACAGTCCCAACGTATCAATTCTTTATCCCTCGGTGTCCGGTGGGATTTTGCAAACCCTAAAACATAGATCGCTTCCATAATATTCGTCTTTCCCTGGGCATTTTCGCCAATAAAGACATTAACAGTATCCTGGAAGCTAACTTCTTCAATTTCATAGTTTCGATAATTTTTCAGCTGCAATTCTTTTAAGTGCAAAGGGAAACCCCCATTCAACGTGTTACGACAAATGTTCCTGTATCTGGTATCGAAACGGTATCTCCTTCATAGAGCTTCCGTCCTCTTCGTTGTTCAAGTTCATCGTTTACAAATACGTCATGTTCTGCCAAATACCATTTTACCATGCCGCCAGATTGAATCACATCTGCTTGTTTCAATAATTGGCCAAGTGTAATGAATTCTGTATTGATTTTGATTTCCATCTCATCTTCCTCCAATTCACTAAAAGTGCAAGAAAAGACTACTAGGACGAAATGTGTCACTAGTAGCTCTTTAGGATCAATAAGTACGAACCGGTAAAATCAGTTGCTTGATTGTCTTCTCATCAAGAGGGGTAAGTATGAATGGACGCATAGCCCCTGTAAATTGGATAAGTACTTCAGAACAATCCATTGCTTTCAATGCATCCATCATATATTTTGCACTGAAGGAGATCTTTAATTCATCACCTTCAAAGGATTCTGTCGCAACATGCTCAAATACTTTTCCAATTTCAGGTGAATTTGATGAAATTTCAACCTGGTCATTCTCCATCGTCGAAAGCTTGACCACGTTGTTTCTTCCCTCTTTTGCAAGTAAGGATGCCCGATCGATCGCCTGTAAAAACTCTTTTGTCGAAATGACCATCTCTGTTTTACTGTCATTCGGAATCAGTTTTGAAGTATCTGGATAATTCCCATCCAATAACCTGGAGAAGAAGAGGATGTTCTTTGCTTTAAATAACACCTGGCTTTCTGTAATCACGATATCAACCAGTTTACTCGAATCATCAAGGATTTTGGATAACTCTGTCAAACTCTTCCCAGGAATGACAACATTTGAATGTTCAAGTTCATCAGTTGTTGTCTCTACAGCTGCAATCCTTGAAGCCAATCTATGGCTGTCTGTAGCAACACAGTTCAATTCCCCATTTTCGATATGCCAGTTTACACCTGTCAATATCGGTCGTGTTTCTGAGGTGGACACCGCAAAGACAGTCTGACGGATCAATGCCTTTAACAAGTCAGCTTGAATGCTGAACTTGTTATTTTCCTGAACTTCAGGCAATCGAGGATATTCTTGCGGATCCAGGCCATTGAGATTGAATTCTGAAGATCCAGAACGGATTCTTGTTCCGAAACGTTCATAAACCTCTAATTCAACCTTTGAACCTGGTAATTTTTTTACGATTTCAGAGAAAAAACGTGCTTGTAAGACAATGCTCCCTGGTTTTTCAACTTCAACATGCTCATAGCCATCTTCTTCAGCTGGTATGAATCTTTCAATAGAGATATCAGAGTCACTACCTGTCAGTGTGACGCCATCTTCGTGGGCTTCAATTTTAATCCCAGTAAGAATAGGAATAGTTGTACGAGTAGAAACAGCTTTCATTACATCTTGCACACTGTCTACAAGCTGATCTCTGTTCATTACGAATTTCATGAATTCTTTTCCTCCTCAGTTCCTGATAAAGAAAACTTGGCAAAGCCAAGCCTTTGGCGCAGGCTGAGCCTTAGTTACCCTTATACTTGGTTCCTAAACTTTCTTGTACGTCGAGTAGGTTTCTTGCTGAAAAGTTATACTTTCCTACCGTACAATAAATTGTCATGTGCACATCTATCTGAATCTATCAAAATTCGGAGACATATTATTCTTAAGTAATAATAAAAAAATAGTAGTAATAATAGTAGGTGCTGTGAGTTTGTGGATAAGTCTCAAATTGTTTTTTCATTAAAGGTTGTCCACATGTGGATAGAATGTTGATAAAAGCGCTTGTTATGTTTCAGTTATGCACATCTGTTCACAGCTGCTAATTTTTTAATAATTCTTGAATTTCTTTAATTTTGTTTTGAAAATGCTGATCGGTTGCTATTAATTTAGAGATCTTTTCATGAGCATGAATCACTGTTGTATGATCACGTCCACCGAATTCTTCCCCGATTTTAGGTAATGAAAAATCCGTCATCTCCCTTGATAGGTACATTGCGATTTGTCTAGGAAAAGCAACAGATTTCGTTCGTTTTTTCGCTTTGAAATCTTCCAAACGGACATTAAATTGCTCTCCAACCATTTCTTGAATATCATGGATCGTCAATGTTCGTGGTTTTGATGACGGAATGATATCTTTCAACGCTTCTGCTGCGAGGTCTGCATTCATATCCTGGTTGATGAGAGAAGAATACGCGACAACGCGGATAAGTGCACCTTCAAGTTCACGGATGTTGGTATCGATTTGATTAGCGATATAGAGCATCACTTCATTCGGAATATCAAGTCCTTCAGCTTTTGCTTTCTTACGAAGGATGGCGATCCTTGTTTCAAGATCAGGCGGAGTGATATCAGTGATCAAGCCCCATTCAAAACGTGAACGTAACCGGTCTTCAAGTGTTGGAATTTCTTTCGGTGGTCGATCGCTTGATATGACAATTTGCTTGCTTTCTTCATGCAATGCATTGAATGTATGGAAAAATTCCTCCTGAGTTTGTTCTTTTCCGGCCAAGAATTGAATATCATCAATTAATAAAACGTCAACATTCCTAAACTTATTACGAAAATCGACAGTTTTATTATCCCGAATGGAATTGATGAATTCATTCGTAAACTTTTCAGAAGAAAGATAAACCACTTTTGCACTAGGGTTATGATCGATGACATAATGGCCGATCGCGTGCATCAAGTGTGTTTTACCAAGTCCAACACCCCCATAGATGAATAAGGGATTGTAAGCTTTTGCCGGTGCTTCGGCTACCGCAAGTGATGCCGCATGGGCAAACCGGTTTCCAGAACCGATGACAAACGTATCAAACGTATATTTCGGGTTCAACATACTTTGGGTCAAATGTTCATCAGCAGCTTCTACTTTTGCGTTTTTCTTTGCAGCCTGGTCAAGATCAAGCTCTTCTTGTGTCTGGTTTTGAGGAATGATGAACTTTACAGCTAGTTTGGTCCCTGTGATATTATCCAAGGTTTCTGAAATTAAATTCGAATATCTGGATTCAAGCCAATCACGAGCGAATTCGTTGGGTGCTGTAATAACAAGCGTATCATTCTGTAATGAATGGGCGGTTGTTGATTTCAGCCACGTTTCGAAACTAGGCTTACTTAACTTCGTTTCGATTTCAGCAAGCGCTTTGTTCCATAAATCAGTGATATTTTCCAT